>OZ252146.1:0-4192700 GCA_965248735.1 Candidatus Aldehydirespirator sp. | reverse complement strand
GCAGACCTCCCCCAGGGAGGTCGTTTCGCGTGCGGCCCGCTGGACCGATCACACCCCTAGCAACCGCTCCGGAGGCCTGAGCATGGACATGAACGGCGGACAAGCCCTCGTCAAGACGCTTGAGCGTGAGGGCGTGGAAGTGGTATTCGGGCTGCCCGGCGGAGCCATCCTGCCCGTCTACGACCCGATCATCGAGTCGACGGTGCGCCACATACTTGTGCGCCACGAGCAGGGCGCCGGCCACATGGCGGAGGGTTACGCCCACGCCACCGGACGCCCCGGGGTGGCGATGATCACCTCGGGACCGGGCGCCACCAACATCGTCACCGCGCTGTGCGACGCGTACATGGACTCGGTCCCCGTCGTCTGCATCACCGGTCAGGTGCCCTACGCGGCAATTGGCACCGACGCCTTCCAGGAGTGCGACACCACCGGCATCACCATGGCGGTCACCAAGCACAATTTCCTGGTCACCCAGGCTCAGGACATTCCCCGCATCGTGCACGAGGCCTTCCACATCGCCACAACCGGTCGGCCCGGGCCGGTCCTGGTGGACATTCCGAAAGACATCGTCGATCCCCGCCACCCGCGCTCGGCCATGACCTGGTACGAGCCCACCGACGACATCATGGAGCTTCCCGGATATCGCCCCGTCACGGTCGGTGACCCCGAGCTGGTAAGGGCTGCGGCCGAATTGATCTGCACAGCCGAGCGGCCGGTGATCTATGCGGGGGGCGGGATCCTCAAGGCCCGGGCCGCGGCCGAGCTGCGGGCCCTGGCCGAGCTGATCGACGTTCCGGTGGTCACCACCCTCATGGCCCGGGGTTGCTTTCCCGACAGCCACGAGCTGTGCCTGGGCATGCCCGGGATGCACGGCAACTACACCGCGGTCACCGCCATGCAGCGCTCGGACCTGCTCATCGCGCTGGGCGCCCGCTTCGATGACCGGGTCACCGGACGCATTGACGGCTTCGCGCCCGACGCCAAGGTGATCCACGTGGACATCGACGCGGCCGAGTTGGGCAAGGTCAGAGCTCCTGACGTGGCCATCCACGGCGACTGCAGGCTGATCATCACTGATCTGGTCGAGGCCTTGCGAGCCTGCGGCGGCGCGGACTCCCAGCCTGACCGCCGAGCCTGGCGCTCGCAGATCAGCGGCTGGCAGGAGCGCTACCCGCTCGTCTACGAGCAGTCCGAGCCGGGTGACCTGCTCAAGCCCCAGTACGTGCTCGAAGTGTTGCGCGACTCCACCCCCGACGACACCATCGTCACCTCCGGCGTGGGCCAGCACCAGATGTGGGCCAGCCAGTACTGGCGCTTCGACCATCCCTACACCTGGATCAACTCCGGCGGGCTGGGCACGATGGGCTTCTCCATCCCTGCCGCGATCGGGGCCAAGGTCGGGATGCCGGACCGGATGGTGTGGGCCGTCGACGGCGACGGCTGCTTCCAGATGACCGCCCAGGAGCTGGTGACCGCGTCCATGGAGCGCATCCCCATCAAGGTCGCCCTGTTCAACAACGCGTACCTGGGAATGGTCCGCCAATGGCAGGAGATGTTCTACGAGGAGCGCTACAGCGAGGTGTACCTCTCCTACGAGGTCCCCGACTACGTCAAGTGGGCCGAGGCTATGGGGTGCGTGGCCTTGCGGGTGGAGGCCCCCGAGGAGGTGGCTCCGGCCATCGCCAAGGCCAACGAGATCGACGACCGTCCCGTGGTGCTGGAGTTCCGCACTGCCGCGGGGGAGAACGTCTTTCCGATGGTTCCGGCGGGGCAGTCGAACTCCGACATAGTCGTCGACCCGACGCAGCGATGATCGCCGCAGCCGCCACTGCCGGCAATGCCGCGCCGGCTCGCCGGTTCCACACGATCGTCACGACGGTGGAGAACAAGCCGGGCGTGCTGGCCAGAGTGGCAGGACTGTTCGCGCGGCGCGGCTTCAACATCGAGTCGCTGGCGGTGGCGCCCACCACCGACGAGCGCTTCAGCCGCATCACGTTCACGGTGGACGTGGCCTCGGCCCCGCTCGAGCAGGTGGTCAAGCAGCTCGACAAGCTCATCAACGTCGTGGAGATCAGCGAGCTCAGCCCCGAAGAGTCGGTCGAGCGGGAGTTGATGCTGGTGACCGTGGCCGTGGACGCGGCCGGGGGGCGCCGCCACGCGCTCCTGGGGCTGATCGATGACTTCCGGGCGTTCGTGCTCGACGAGAACGAGTCGCACATGATGCTGTCGCTGTCGGCCCGCCCGGCCCGGCTGGACGAGTTCGAGCAGCGTCTGCGAGCCTTCGGCATCGTCCAGCTTCAGCGAACCGGCCGGGTGGCTCTGCCCTCGCTGGACTCCTGACCCCCTCGACGCCATTCTTGACACCCACCCCTACAACCACAACCCGCAAAGAGAGGCACCCGTGGCGAACATCTACTACGAGGCAGACGTAGACCGGTCGGCTATCGCCGATCGCAAGGTGGCCGTGCTCGGCTACGGGTCCCAGGGCCATTCGCACGCCCTCAACCTCAAGGATTCAGGCATCGACGTGCGGGTGGGCCTGCGCGACGGCTCGTCGTCGGCGGCCAAGGCCCGGGAGGCCGGGCTCGAGGTTCGCTCCATCGCCGACGCCGTGGCTGAGGCTGACGTGACGATGATGTTGATGCCCGACACCGAGATGGGCGCCATCTACGCCGAGCACGTGGAGCCGAACCTGCAGGCCGGGGAGGCGGTCTTCTTCGCCCACGGCTTCAACATCCGCTTCGGGCTGATCTCCCCGCCCGAAACGGTCGACGTGTGCATGGTGGCCCCCAAAGGGCCCGGCCATCTGGTCCGGCGCACCTATGTCGAGGGCGGCGGGGTGCCGTGCCTGGTGGCGGTGGAGCAGGACGCTTCCGGCTCGGCATTGCGGATCGCGCTGGCCTACGCCGACGCCATCGGCGGAGCCCGGGCCGGCGTGCTCGAGACCACCTTCACCGAGGAGACCGAGACCGACCTGTTCGGCGAGCAGGTTGTGCTGTGCGGGGGCACCACCGCCCTGGTGCAGGCCGCCTTCGAGACGCTGGTCGACGCCGGCTACCAGCCCGAGATCGCCTACTTCGAGTGCCTGCACGAGCTGAAGCTGATCGTGGACCTCATGTACGAGGAGGGCATCTCCGGGATGCGCTACTCGGTGTCGGACACCGCCGAGTACGGCGATCTCACCAGGGGGCCGCGCATCGTGAACGACGCGGTGCGGGCCGAGATGCAGCGAATCCTGGCCGAGGTGCAGGACGGCTCGTTCGCTGAGGAATGGGTGGCCGAGGGCCGCGGCGGCCGGGCCAACTTCCTGCGCCTGGAGGCGGCCGGTCACGAGCATCCGGTCGAGAAGGTGGGCCAGGAGCTCAGGGCCATGATGCCCTGGATATCGGCCGGCAAGGCGTCAGTGAAGGAGACCTCTGGTGGACAGGGCTAGCCGGGTGCCCGTCATCGATATCGGCATCGACGAGGCCGACCGCATCGCCATCGCCGCGGGGCTGTCGAGGCTGCTCGCCGACAGCTACACGCTGTATCTGAAGACCCACAACTACCACTGGAACGTGGTCGGGCCGATGTTCAACACGGCACGATCGCCTCAAGCGCGCCAGCGCCGGGGATGCACCACAATGGGGTCGTGACGAACCGCGACGTGTCCGACGAGGTCCTTCTTGAGCGCTGGCGCGACGTCAGCGCTCGGTTGAGCGCCGCGGGCGCGGCGGCGATCGTGCTGGGGGGCGGCATCGACCTCGAGTTCCTGACCGGCTATCAGGCCATGCCGCTGGAGCGAATAACCGCCTTCGTGGCTCGGATCGACGGGTCCGATTCGGCGCCGTCACTGGTGGTGCCCCAACTGGAGGCGGCGCGGGTGCAACGCCGCCCGCCGGTGTTCTCCGTCGTCGGGTGGGGCGACACGGACGACCCTGTGGACGTGATCGCAGGGATCCTGCCCGCCCAGGGCGATGTGGTCGTGTCCGACGATCTGTGGGCTCTGCACACGGTCGGCATCCAGCGGTCGTCGCCCGGGCTGAGAATCGTCCCGCTCGCCGAGGCCGTCGGCGGGCTCAGGTCGATCAAGGGCCCGTCCGAGCGCCGGTCGATCGCGGCGGCCGGGGCGCTGGCCGACCAGGTCGCGTCACAGATCCAGCGGGGCGAGGTCCCGCTGGTGGGCCGTTCCGAGGCGGAGATCGCCGTCGACGTCGCCGGGCGGATCCGGGCCGTCGGCCACGAGACCGTTGAATTCGTGATCGTAGCGTCGGGCCCGAACTCGGCCAGCCCGCACCACCATCCCGGCGAGCGGACGGTAGAGCCCGACGAGATGGTGCTGTTCGACTTCGGCGGCCGCTCCGGCGGCTATTGCAGCGACACGACGCGCTGCGTTTACACGGGGCGGGTGCCCGACGATGTCCGCGACGCCTACTCAGTGCTGGCCGAGGCCCAGGAGGCGGCGGTGCGCGCCGCCCAGCCCGGCCGTGCGCTGGCCGGTGTCGACCTCGCCGCCCGCCAGGTGATTCGCGACGCGGGCTACGGTGACTGCTTCATCCACCGCACCGGCCACGGCATCGGCATGGAGGTGCACGAGCCGCCCTACGTGACGGAGCTCAACCGCGAGCCCGTCCAGGTCGGCCACGCCTTCAGCATCGAGCCCGGCATCTACATCGAGGGCAAGTGGGGCATGCGCCTCGAGGACATCGTGGTGATCGAAGCCGACGGCGCGCACCGGTGCAACAACAGCGACCGCAGCCTCAGAGAGGTCGCAGTCTGACTTGCGGCGAGCGCGGATTGGTGGTGAGCGCCTCGCGGTGAGGGGTTGTGTTTCCCGCTCTTGTTCGCTGCGCTCACGGGCCGCTCGGGCCACGGCCTCGCTTAACGCCCGCGGATTTCGTAGGTGAATCGCGGCCTATCCGCTCGGCCTCTTGCGGCTACAGGCGCAGCCAGGTTCAGTGGAGGCGCTCGACGATCATGGCCATGCCCTGGCCGCCGCCCACGCACATCGACTCCAATCCGATGGTCTTGTCGGCATCCTCGAGGCCGTTGAGCAGGGTGCACATGATGCGCGACCCGGTCATGCCGAAGGGATGGCCCAGAGCGATCCGAGCCGGGCGAGCTGCTCAAGCCCCAGCACGTGCTGGAGGTGCTGAGAGACTCGACCCCCGATGACACCATCGTCACCTCCGGTGTGGGCCAGCACCAGATGTGGGCCAGCCAGTACTGGCGCTTCGACCATCCCTACACCTGGATCAACTCCGGTGGCCTGGGCACGATGGGCTTCTCCGTCCCGGCCGCGATCGGGGCCAAGGTCGGGATGCCGGACCGGATGGTGTGGGCCGTCGACGGCTGCTTCCAGATGACCGCTCAGGAGCTGGTCACCGCGTCCATGGAGCGCATCCCCATCAAGGTCGCCCTGTTCAACAACGCCTACCTGGGCATGGTCCGCCAGTGGCAGGAGATGTCACCGACGACCGCCTCGTGGCGGCGGCACCAAGAGCCGAGAATCCCGCCGTCGGCTGAGGCGTTGGCCTACTGGAACGACACGAACACAATCTCGGGTGACAGCTCCAGCACTTGCTCCGGAGTGGCCATCGGGCGGTCTTCGTCGTAGAAGTTCTTCCACCCCCAGTAGAAGCGGTCGACATCGGCCCGGCCGGTCAGCGAGTTCCAGGTGTTGTACTTGGCAGCCAGGGAACCTTGGCCGTCCATCACACCGAGAGCCGCTGTCGACGGATGGCCGTATGCAGCCACCAGGCGGCGTCCCGGGCTTTCGTCAGCCGGCTCGAACAAGAGCAGGCCGCTACCAGGCAACTCCTCGTCGCGGCGGGTCACCTCCAGTTGCCAGGCCGCGTCTTCGCCGAGATCCGAGAGCACTTCCACCTCGGAAGCCGCAGATATCGCCTCCCGTGCTGATCGCGGCAATGCCCTCAGATCGCCGGTGGCTGCCACCACCCCCACTCCGGCCTGATCGGCCGCGGCGGCCGACGTTGCCGCGTACTCGGCATCATCGACAATCCACACACGGTCATAGGGCGACCCTTCGCCTACCTCCACCTGCTCGACCACGGATTCAGGCAGCGCATCGCCCGAGAATTGTTCATCGCTTCCAGCCGGCTCCTCGGGTTGCGGCTCCTCGGGTTGTATCCGGCCTCGGTGTTGCTGACGCCGCTCTGATCGAGGGTGGCTCGTCTAGCGCTGTTTCGGCGGTGCGGCTACGCATCCAGGGTCGCTGCTTCTGCGATGAGACAACCCGTCCGGCCTACAGCAAGCCCAGTTCGCCTGGCGGTGGCCCACGCCCCTATGTCGCCGTTGGCTGTCTACAGCGGGGATGTCGTGCCCCAGCGGCGGGCGATTACTTGGTCTCTGTCCTTGGGGTCGGCAATCGGGATGGTGGAGGTCGGGGTTCGGAGCCAGAAGGTGTCTTGGCCGCCCTTGCGGTCCTGGATGGGGTGACTGGAGGGGGCGATGCTGATACGGGTCAGGTGGTTTCCGTTGATGGTGTGGAACTCCCAGGTGACGAGGGACATGGCGGCGTCGCCGAGTCGGGAGCGGATGAGATTCTGCAGGTGCTGGCCCCAGAGGTCTTGGTCGCCTCGCTGGCCTCGTTTGGAGAACGTGGCGTAGTCGTCTTCGAGGCCGTGGACCGAGCCGTCGTCGGCCACGCCTATCAGGAGGGTACCGCCGAAGTCGGAGTTGGCGAATCCTGCGATGGTCTTGATGGCGGCGTCTTCGGGAGCGCCGCCCTTGCGCCGCTGGTGGATGTCCCAGCGCAGGGTGGACTTGTACTCCAGGTACAGCGATTCGCGGTCGGGGCCCAGCAGGTCGCCTATGGGGCATGTCCGTTGGCGGGCGACGGCGGCGCGTTTCTGCACGTCCACGGCGAAGATGTCCATGACTTCGGCTTGGAGTTCTTCGTTGTCGAGGTAGCTGAAGATCAGGTTGCTGTTGCGGTCGCGCCGGGACAGGAGGGCCTTGAGGTAGCGCTCGGGGAACACGTGGTCGCGGAAGGTGGCCTCGTCGTTGTTGACGGCCTGGTTCTGGACCTCGGCGTCGGCCACCAGGTCTCCGGCGGCGGCCTCGAACATAAGGCGATCCTCTTCGGTCCAGTCGGTGCCGAAGCGCTCGTTGATGCGAGCGATGATCTGCGACAGGTGCTCCTCGTCGGGATCGGCCGTCGGGCCGGTGCCGGAGTAGATGGTGGTCACCTCGCCCTCGCCGCCGGGCAGATCGATCGAGCCCTCGAAGGTCAGCTCGTGGCGCAGATGGGTCAACTCCACCTCGGAGCCTAGGTCGATGCTCTGGCCGTGTTCGCGGTCGCGGATCAGCGCGGCCAGCGCCCGGCAGAACAGGTAGTCGCGCTCGAGGCCGGGGTTGCGGAACGGCACGACCAGCGACAGGAACCTGTACACCCGCACGAACCGTCCCAGCGCGTCGCGGAAGGCGTCCTGGTCCTCGACTTCCAGTCCGTTGAAGCGGTCGACGGCGGGCTGCAGGGCGGCGTCGATCTGGGCGTGGTTGCCGTCGCTGAGCAGCAGGGCGGCGGCGCGCTCGATCTCGCCGGTGTCGAGCACGCCGAAGCCGTCGAGGTCGTGGTGGGTGTCGAACAGCAGGTTGGGGTCGGTGGGCGGGGCGACGGTCTTGCCGTGGTACACCGCGAACGCGTCGCCGATCTCTTCGGCGTCGTTCACGAAATCCATCACGAACGTGGCGGACTTGTCGGGGTGGATGCGGTTGAGCCTCGACAGGGTCTGCACCGCGGCGAGCCCGGTGAGGGTCTTGTCGACGTACATTGCGGCCAGCTTGGGCTGGTCGAAGCCCGTCTGGAACTTCTCGGCCACCACCATGATCTGCCACTTGTCGGTGTCGAACTGCGCGGCCGTCTGTGATTCGCTGAAGCCGTTGGCTCGCGACTCGGTCAGCCCCTCGACCTCCCCCGAGAACGCCACCAGCACCCCCAGGTCGTAGCCCAGGTCGGCGGCGTAGCTCCGCAGCGCCCGCCACATGCGCACCGCGTGGGGTCGTGACGAGCACACCACCATCGCCTTGGCCCGCCCGGCGACCTGTCGGGCGATCTTGGTGCGGAAGTGCTCGACGATGATCTCGGCCTTCTGGGCCAGGTTGTCGGGGTGCAGGGTCACGAATCGGGCCAGCGCGCTGCGGGCCTTGCCGGTGTCATAGGAGGGGTCGTCGAGGATCGCCTTCTCCAGGTGGTAGTACCGGCTGTAGGTGACGTAGCCGGCCAGCACATCGCAGATGAAGCCCTCCTCGATGGCCTGGCGCATCGGATACAGATGGAACGGCTCGTGGCGGCCGCCGGCGCCGAGTTCGCCGAACAGTTCCAGGGTTCGGCCCTTGGGGGTGGCGGTGAACGCGAAGAACGACAGGTTGGGCTGCCGTCCTCGGGCGGCCACCGCCTCGGCCAGCAGCGTCTCGGCGTCGGTCGGCTCCACATCGCCGTCGGCCTCAACCTCGGGTTCGGCCGAACCCAAGGCGCGGCGCAGCTCCTTGGCCGCGTCGCCGGTCTGTGAAGAGTGGGCCTCGTCGACGATCACCGCGTAGTCGCGCTCCGGCAGCGACCCGATCTTGTCGAAGATGAACGGGAACTTCTGCAGCGTGGTCACGATGATGCGGGCCTGCTCTCCGGTCAGCGCCTCAGCGAGCTGAGCGGAGGACTCGTCGATGCGCTGCACCACCCCGACGGCGTGCTCGAACTGGCTGATGGTGTCCTGAAGCTGTCGGTCGAGCACGACCCGATCGGTGATGACCACCACCTTGTCGAACACCTTGGCGTCGTCGGCGGAGTGCAGCGACGACAGCCGGTGCGCCAGCCAGGCGATCGAGTTCGACTTGCCCGACCCCGCGGAGTGCTGCACCAGGTAGCTGCGGCCCGCTCCGCGCTCTTTGGCGTCGGCCTCCAGGCGCCGCACGGCGTCCCATTGGTGGAACCTTGGGAAGATCACTTCTGGGCGGGCCCGCGATCCCTTCGACGGCTTCTCCACATGAACGAAGCGTCCGAGGATGTCCATCCAGGCGTCGCGGCTCCACACCTGCTCCCACAAGTACGCCGTGCGATGCCCGTCAGGATTCGGGGGGTTGCCCGCACCGAGATCGCAGCCCCGGTTGAACGGCAGGAACCGGGTGCGGGCACCGGCCAGGCGAGTGGTCATCATCACCGAGGACGGATCGACAGCGAAGTGCACCATGCCCACCCGGCCCAGAGTCCGGTTGTTGTGCGGACGGTCGGCTCGGTACTGGGCGACGGCGTTCTCGACGCTCTGGCCCGTCAGCGGGTTCTTCAGTTCGGCGGTCGCCACCGGCACCCCGTTCACGAACAGTCCTAGATCGACAGTCCGGCCGCCGGACGGATCGAAGGGCAGCTGCCGGGTCACCGACAGCACGTTGGCCTCGTAGCGGGCGGCAAGCTCGGGCGTCAGCCCATGGGCGGGCTTGAAGAACGCCAGCCGGATCGTGATGTTGCGGTCGACGACACCGTGGCGCAGCACATCCACCGTGCCCCGCCTGTCCAGCTCCGCAGCCAGCCGCTGCACGAACCCGGACTGCGCCCGGTTCGGATCGCCGCCATAGGCCGAGTCCACGAGTCGCTCCCACTCGGGCCCCTGAGTCGCACCGATGAACTCGAACAGGTCGGCCGTGTCGACGCCCGCCTTAGCGTCGAAGTCCCGCGGCCCGTCCCCGACATTGCCGATCTTCACGCGCTGATACCCGCCGTGCTCGACCAGCCAGCCAGAAATATGCGCCTCGAACGCCGCCTCGGTGACAGAACTCACGCCGCCACCCTCCTCTACGGCCCCAATGTCCAACCCATCCTAAAGCCACGCCTCCCAAGCCATGATCCGCGCCGAGGCAGGAGGCTGTCGCCCGGTTCTCTTCCCGCAACCGAGCCGAGGTCGTCCGTTGCCCCTACAGCGACACTGCCAGCATGCCACCGTCCCAGCACACGTCATTATCTGGAGGCATCGAGCCACTCATCGCGGGACACCCCGGCCTGCTCTAGGATCGTGGCGAGCAGCCCCACTCCGATGTCCTTGCGCTGATGGGGGTTCGGGATGCGGATCTTCCGTGTCCCCTTCTCCATGAAACTGTGCCTCGCGCCGTGTCTTGGGCCGTCCCAGCCAAGCCTCCTGAACCGCTTGACAAGGTCGTCCCGCGTGACCGGTGCGAGCCTGCGGTTCATCTGTGTACGGCGAGATGCACGCCTTCCATGCTGGGGATGTCGTCGTCGCCGTCCTCGAGCTTCAGGGTGGCCCAATCAATGAGCACCGACTCCAAGTCCTGCAGGGCCTGCTCGGTGGAAGTGCCGAAACCCCACGCCCCGTCGATGCCGGCGACGGTGGCGACGGCCCCGACCGGGTCGTTGATGCTGCGGACCGTCGCGTGCGAGACGGCGATCTTGGCCCACAGGCCGACGAGCTTGCCGTCGGGCCTGGCTACCTGACCCTTGCGCTCCATATCGCTGCTCCTCCTCTATCGCCCACGGGCGGAAACCTCAGCGGAGTGAGGCCGAGTGTAGGCAGGAAGCGCCACACCCCCGACAGCTACCCGCAGACGAGGCCTCGCTTGGCGAGGTGCACCCTCACGGGTGGCAGCAGAGGGATTGACTTCTGAAGTAACGCAGCTATTTTTCGTGTATGGAATTGATCGAGCGCCCGTTCTCCGAGTTCTTGCGCCGGCCGAACGAGGTGGTGGTCGAGTTGACTGGGTGTGATGTGCTGCTACGGCGGCGCAACGCGCCCGCGCTGCGGTTGAGCCGGGCGGATCGCCACGAGAGCCGCTCGGAAGCCTTCGAGGCTTGCGCGCGGCTGCTGCGCAACGTCGCGGCCCACAGTCCCGTGGCGCTGGGCGCGGCGCTGGGAGATGCGTTCGCGTGGGTGGAGTTCCTGCCCGAACAGGATCGGGATCTGTTCGCCGAGGAGCTCATCCCGACGCTGCTTGGGGCGGTCTCGATGGACAACTACGAGCCGGTCGCTCAACTGGTGCGGGAGTGGAAGGCCACCGCCGAGATACATGCAGATCCCGGGCTCGCGCGTCGCCTCGTCGAACCGTTGGAGGCAGCCGGCGATCCGGTCCCGGCCCCGCCCGGCTGAGGACCGTGCCCAAGCGACGGGAGCGGGTTGCTCCGCCGCCGTCAGCCGAAGGCTGGGACTTCCGCTTCGCGACCAACGACGCGGCCCGGGATGGGAGCAGCTCTGCGCCACCTCACGGGGCAACGCTCGGACCGCATGGGAAGTGATCACGAGCGACCGGCGTCGGCGTGGGGACCGCCAGCATCCGTTGAAGGGCTCGCTAGGACGGCGCTCGCTGAACGGGGTGGAGATGGAGCAGTGGCAGTACGAGATCACGGCAGGCGGACGGATCTGGTACTGCATAGATGACGTCACCAAGACTGTTTGGGTGACCGAAGCGCACACAGGCCACCCGAAGGCGACGGAGTAGGGCGACGATTCGATCGTGAAGAGCTGAATATGTGCTAGACTGCATGTTGTGGAACTGTTCTTCCATCCTCTCTTCGACAGGTGGCTGAGGTCACTTGCTGATGGCGAGGCGGGCGACACGGTCGATTGGTGGGAGGTTCGAGCGGAAATCGCGGCTCTCTTGAGGGCTCTTGAGTCTCATGGTCGCGGCCTCGGCGACCCGGAGTGCCACGAAGTGGTCACTGCGCGTTACGACATCCACGCGCTGCGGCGTACGCCACCGACGGCGACCACGCCCTACGCCGACACTGCCCCAGTGCTGCGCATCCTCTTCGGCTTCGTGATCGACGACACGGGTCTCGAAGCCGTGGTGGTGCTCATAGGCGGCGACAAGACCGAACTAGGCAACCGCTGGTATCCGCCCCACGTCCAGCAAGCACAGGACCGGCTCGACCAATGGTGCCGACAGCACCCCGACTACCGGCCGATCGTTCGCCGCTGAGATCGATAGCCGACTACAGGGAGGCAACAACCAACACCAGCAACCCAAGCCGAAACACACAAGACGCCAATACCAGAAGCCCAGACGAGAACGTCAAACCATAAGACGCCGAAACACAAGAGGCGCAACACGACAAGGCGAAGCACAAGAGGCGAAACACGAAAGGCGAAGCACAACAGGCATGGAAGCAGCACACCCCAGACACCTACCCGCAGATGAGGCCTCGATTGGCGAGGTCCCTCCTGACGCGTGGCAGCACAAGATCACACCCGACGCCTTCTATGACGAGGTGAAGGCCGACTCCCGGGCGCGAGAACGCATGGAGGCGGTCCTGGCCGAGATCAACGAGCGTCAGACAACGCTCGCGCATGTCCGTAAGGCACGAGAGCTGACGCAGGCGACGATTGCGGAACTGTTGGAGATGGACCAGTCGGAGGTGTCCAGGCTGGAGCACCGCAGCAACATGCTCCTGTCGACGCTTCGCTCGTTCATCCGAGCAACCGGCGGCGAACTCCAGCTCATCGTGACATTCCCCGACGCCGAGCCCGTCCAGCTTCTCGTTGGCTCCAGGACTGCAGACCCGACCGCCGAAGAGCGCTAGCCACTCGTCGCGGGACGCATCGACCGGATTCCGGACTGTGGTGAGTAGCCCCCGCCCGGCTGAGCACCGTGCCCAAGCGACGGGAGTGGGTCGTTCCACCGCCGTTAGCCGAGTTCAGCTTGGTCGTGCCGAGCGGCCGGTTATGCGACCTGGATTGCGTCTTCAAGCCGGTCGGGAACCGTGGCGGGGAACGACAGCACTAGGTGTCGGCCTAAGGCGGTGGCCACCCGCGCGAGCGTGTCGATCCGATTGCGAGCGCCTCCACCCTCCTCCAGCCGGGAGATCACCGACTGAGTGGTGCCCATACACTCGGCCAGCTCACGCTGGCTCATCCCGGCGTCGATGCGCAGGTCATAAATGAGCTGGCCGAGCGCGAGATCCTGCTCGACGCCGGCACGGGCCTCTGAGGAAGGCTCGCCCCGCCTCTTCTTGATTTCCTCCCAACGGGAATGGTTCGCCATCATGTTCTCCTTTCAGGGATCGTTGCGAGCGCAGTGCTCGGCGGCCTTGCGGGCTCTCGCCACCTCGGCCCATTCGTTGTTGCGCTGCTTTCGGAATGTCGTCAACAAGACGATGCGACCGTCCGAGCGGAACCGGTACGTGATCCGCCGAGCGGTTGAGCCCAGCGAGAACCGAAGCTCGAACAACCCGTCACCGAGGCTGCGAGACAAGGGCATCCGTGCCTGCTGACCGACCACCGCGAGGCGATCGATCACTACAGCCGTTCGGTCCCACTCGACGTCGGTGAGGCCGTCCAGCCAATCGACAACCTCGTCGTGAGCCTCAATCTCTGCCACATGGCCGATAATTGCACAAACACGATGATCGCACAAGAGCGATTATCGGCTGCCGCAAGCCGGCCAAGCCCCAGACAAGCATTTTCTGTGTCGCACCAGACGCCGTGCTAGGCGCATGCGGCAGGCCGCTCCACGGCGCCTTCACACGCCCTACCGCTTCTCGTTGTCGCTGCACTGTGCGAAGATGCCGGGGGGCCATCAAATTGGGGGCGGCAATGCCGAGGGTGCCAACGACACGCACGGTAGCCACGCACGACCGTTACGTCGGACAAGCCGTCCTGCCCGACACCGCCGGGGCGGCCGACTCGGACGAGGATGCTGCAATCTGACCGCAGCCGAGGCCAGAATGGGTCATGGTGGCTGTCCGCGTTGACGTGGCCGCGCCGCTCTACGCGTGGGCTGCGGAGCGGTCGGGCCTCGGCGCGGACGAGCTCGCTGACAAGTTCCCCAAGCTCCAGCAGTGGGAGAGCGGCGAGCACTCGCCCACGTTGAAGCAGCTCGAAGGGTTCGCGAGGGCGACCCGAACGCCCGTGGGCTACTTCTTCCTGCCTGCACCGCCTGACGACGAAGTTCCCATCCCCGACCTCCGCACGGTCGGCGATAGAGGCGTCAGGCGTCCGAGTCCCGACCTCCTCGACACGATCTACCAGTGCCAACAGCGACAGGACTGGTACCGCGACTACGCCCGCGGGATCGGACTAGACCCGGTTCCCTACGTTGGTTCGCTCTCGGCGGCCACGCCAGTCGACGAGGCGGCCCCGGCAGTGACAGCCGCGATGTCGTTCTCGATTGAGCAAAGGGGATCGAATTGGTCCGAGGCGTTCGGCTACCTGCGCGACCAGGCCGAGGACAGCGGTGTGCTTGTGATGGTCAGCGGCGTGGTGGGAAGCAACACCCGCCGCAAACTCAACCCCGCCGAGTTCAGAGGGTTCGCGCTCACCGATCCTCTGGCACCGCTCGTCTTCGTGAACGGCGCCGACACGAAGGCCGCGCAGATCTTCACACTGGCGCACGAGCTGGCCCACATCTGGCTCGGGGAGAGCGCCCTGTCCGACGCCGATCTAGGCGTTCAGGCCACTCACGAGGTCGAGCGCTGGTGCAACCGAGTCGCCGCCGAGGTGCTGGTTCCGCTTGAGGCGCTGCAATCGGACTTCAACGCCCGTGCAGACCTCACGGACGAACTCGATCGCCTGGCGCGCCGATTCAAGTCGAGCACGCTCGTGGTGCTTCGCCGGGTGCACGAGGCTGGATATCTCCCGTGGGACGCCTACCGGCGGGCGTACAGCACCGAGTTCAGACGCGTCATGGATTTGATCGGCGCGGGTGGTGGCGGCGGCGACTTCTACAACACCCAGCCGGCACGAGTCAGCAAGCGGTTCGCCCGGTCCGTCATCGTCAGCACCCTCGAGGGCCAAACGCTCTATGCCGATGCATTCCAGATGCTCGGGTTGAAGAAGCTCGCGACGTTCAACGGCATGGCCGAGCGGCTGGAAGTCATGTGACCACGTACCGTTTGCGCTTCCAAGCTCGCGTCCATGTGTCGCGGGCGTCGGTTGGCAATCGGCTTGCGGCCTCCTTAGCTGCCTTGGCCACACATGTACTTGGGATGGCTCCAGATTCGCCGTTACGGAAATATATCGGAAAGGTAGGAAGTATCAAGTCAGCCCGCTAGAGATGGTTCCGTGAGCATCGAGACCCGAGAGGAAATCCTGCGCCAGGCGGCCGAGTTACGCCGCAAGCAGGATGCCCGTCTCGCGGCGCACCAGCAGCGCTCAGCGGTGCTTGCCGGCGGGTTCCTCACCATCGGTGCTCTCGTGACCGCCCTGCTGGCGTCCCCCGCCGTCGAGGCGAGCAGCCTCGAAGCCAGTACCGCCGGTGTTATAGCGCTGGTGATCGCTGTCGCCAACGGCCTGTGCTGGGTCGCCGTTCACAGCGCGCCCGTGGCGTGGCACGAAGGCCCCAAGATCGACCAACTGGTGCGCAGTTTCCCCAATCGCCACAACGGCTATCCGGCGCTGCTGGACCACTTGGTCGAGACCCTCAGCGACCACTACGAGCGCCACGAGCCGATCGTGCGCCGAGTGAGGCTCTGGGTCACCGTTCAGGCCTTCATCAGCTTCGTCGCCACATGCATCCTCATCGCCGCCGTCCTAGCAGTAGCGTGAGCCCATGGAGCCGACCGACAAGTCCGACGACAGCCCACATCGGCGAGGGCCATACGAGCTGAGCCCGTACCCGAGCACCATCGTCAATCGGGGGGCACTGCCCGAGGCATTGTTCTTCTGGCGCCGCTGGCGCCGGCCCAAGCCCGCCTGACCCCAGCCCGACGGTTCAGGGCTCTCGTCACTTGAGAGCCTTGTTGACCCGGGTGATGAGCTCGCTCCACGCATCCCGTTCGCCGCTGGTGAGGTCGTCGGCGGTGTGGTCGCGTGTCCAGCGAAGGTATGCCTTCGCAAGTGGGTACTTGTGAAAGCCAGATACTTGTTGCTTGAAGATCTGGAGGATCGGCCGGCGAGGTTGGCTGGCAGCCACCTCGGTGATGTCCCAGCCGAGTTCGGTCTTGGCGACGACGACGAGGGTGTCGCGCAGGAGGTCTTCGATCTCAGGCTTGGTGATCGAGCCGGGGCAGACGTCGGCGGTGCGGAGGATGTTGTTGTAGCCGAGAGCGTGAATCAGAGTGTCCTTCTTGGCAGCGTTGTCGCCGGCGTTGTCGGAGTCGAGCAGGGCAGCGACCTTGAGTCTGTTGGCGTAGAGAATGGTGGCGAAGTACACGACCTTCCCGGCGCCCTCGGCTGGCATCAAGGCGATCTTGTCGTTCAGGTCAGCGATGCGTGCGTCGCGTAGCAGTTGGGCCGTGGCTTCGAAGTACCAGTAGTCGGTCAGTCCTTCGAGGACCAGATTGCGCCGCTGGGCGAAAAGGCTCTGGGCGAGGTCATAACCGAGCGCCTCCTGCAGAGGCAGTAGAGCGGCCGGGTCGCCGGCTGTGACGCCGGTGTGGACTTCAGTCCCGGTGTCGCGATCGGTCATCTCCACGACCCGGACCAGATCGAGTTCGTCAGGGCCGACCAGAAACGGCGAGTGGGTCGTGTACAGGGTCTGGTTCGTTTCGGCTAGCTGCGAGACTGTCTGACGGAACTCGCGCTGCTTGAGACCGTGGAGGCTCAGACCAGGCTCGTCGAGCAGCAGGATGGCGTTGGCGTGGGCACCTTGGGCTTCGGCGAAGAACACCACGAAGAACGACACCAGCCACTGGAACCCAGCGGAACGCTGGTCGAACTCAACCTCGACCCCGAGTTCATCTTGGACCACGACCTTGAGATACTGCCCGTCCGCTTGGATTAGCACCCGGTCGGCCTCGGCGCGGGAATGATCGGGGTTCCAGGCTGAGTTGATCTGCTTAGTGAGGCTGAGGCTGGCAGCGTTGAGTTGGAAGCGGCGCTCGTCGAGCTGGCCGCGATAGCTCTCGAACGCGTCCGCATCGTCCCCGGGGTCAGGTGCGTCCCCGAGGTTCGCGAGTTGACGAGCGGTGAAGCCGAGCAGCTTGAGCAGGCACAGGTTCCCGTAGTCGTAACGCTCGTCATCGAGGGGGTGATGCTCGGTGCGGTCCGCGAATCGGCGTAGGTGGATGTTGGGGCGTACTCGGAAGTAGTTGCTGTAGTAGACGAACACCGGTAGCCGGGCCTTGAACGCACCAAGAGCCGTGGCGCGCTGCTGGGGGATGCGTGTGTATTCGAGGAGCCGGTTGTGGCGGTTCTCCTCGGTGGTGTTGTTCTCGTCTATCTTGACGCCGATTGAGTCGAGCCATTCCTGCAGTTCGGTTGCGCGGTCGCCGTCAATCTTCGTTGTGCCTACCTGCCACTCCTCGATGATCTCTGCGAGATCGCCGCTGGGAGGTTGCTCGTCGGCGTCCCGCTCGTCGGCGGTTTGTTTGTCGACGTGGGACGCCATGCGTAGCAGATCCTTGCGCACCCGGTCGTCAAAGACGACGGGCTGTGGCCCGCCCTCGATCTTGTGCTTGAAACTGTTGTCGAGATATCGGGTGCAGCGATAGGTCGCTTTCGTGAAGCCCTCAGAAAGCCCATCGAGATCATCGGGCTCAGGCTTGAACCTGGCAGCGGCGACGGGGATGTCGCTGGGATCGCAGCGGCCGGACTGGATGTCGTCGTTGTAGATCTTGCGCGGGTAGTCCCGCAAAGGGTCGAATCCTCGCGCCTCATCGGTGGTGTTGATCTGTCGGAGCGCTTCAAGCAACGCTGTCTTGCCAGCCTCGTTTGGCCCGACCAGGATCGTCTTGGCGTCCTCCACGCTGAACCAACCGGTGTCGCGGATGCTGCGGTAGTTTCGTACCCTCGCCTGATGCAATCTCATTCGGGGTCTCCTGGGAGTGTCTGCGTCGCGTCGCCCGCCTTGGCGGCCCGTTCGTGGTCAGCACCATAGAGCGCAGATGCGACATTCGAGGCGAGCCACAAGGTGCGTTCGATCCAGGGTGACCACGTGCACCACTGTCAGCGCAAGATCAAACAGACGTCACAGTCTGCTGCGATGATGGCGATGTGTCAGGCAAGCGCAGGAAGAAGCGGAGGAAGTCGGCCAGCGGGCCGCTCCCTCCAGGTCGTGGAGCTGGCGGCCGGGAAGCTGGACCAGGCGGGGAGGGCCTAACGGACGACAGCGACGGCAGCGGGCCTGCCCTTCGTTGGAAGGGCGAGCGGCATGGGGCGCGGACCGGTCGGGGCATCCATTTCCAAGACGCTGCCGTGACTTGGCTCGCAGCGAAGGTGGCAGCGGGGACCATTCCGAATGTCCTAGTCGTGCCCGAGGGTTCGGAGGACGTGTTGCTGGAGGGCGGGACGCATTGGCATGTCCAGGTCAAGTCGAAGGTGGAGCGTCTAGGCCTGTTCTCAGCAGCCCAGGCGGCCGGGCACATCATGGACGCGTGGGCGCGGCATGCCGGTCGGGACGAGCCGGGGTCGAGGCTCGTGGTCGTGTTCGAAAGGGGCGTAAAGGGGGAGACCCCGTCGCATGATCTCGATAGGACCTTGGCAGGGTCCCTGGTGGACGGCTCACAACTTCTCAACAGCCTGAAGGAAAAGGGCAGTGAGCTTGGGATGGATGTCGGTCGGCTGCTGTCGTCCACCGTGGTCGCAGGCATCTCGTGGGACGACATCACAGCCGAGACCGTTGCTGCCCTGAGCGAACAGTTGGAGTTGCCCCCGGCGGCCCTGCGCCTTGTCGCCGACCAGCTCCGTGTCTTCCTCGCCAGCGCGGCGGACGACAACGACACTCCCATCTACGAGCAAAGGCGACGTCTCGATCGGACTCAGCTCGCGAGCGAGATCACAAGGATCGCGGGAATGGTCAACGTTGAGTCGCTTGAGGCCGCTATCCATCTGGGCATCTGCGAGCCGCTGGAGTACGGCGTCCATGAGGCCACCAACAGCCGTGAACGGTTCTATGAGGGCGCTGCCACTCAACCCTTCCACGTCGAATCAGGGCTAGTCGTACGCCGGGGCGATGTCATTGAGAGGGTTCTGTCTGGGTTGGGCGAGCGGTCCGCTGTAGTGATTACCGGCCCGTCGGGCGTGGGCAAGAGCGCCGTCCTGTGGACCATCCCACGAGAACCGGAGCTTCGGGGCGTCGCCTGGTTCCGTGTCCGACGGCTCGCCGACGAAGACGTGCCAGCCATCGTCCGCCTCGCTCACGCCTACTGTGCCTCGCCTAGCGTCCCGATCGGATTCCTGGTCGATTCTGCTGGCACGGGCGACTTCACGGGCTGGGCACGTCTGCGGGCCGAGGCGGCAGCCGTACCGGGCATGTTCGTCGTGGCGACAGCGAGACACGAGGATTTGGCGGCCCTCGGCGACCTGGCGGAATGTGCCACTGTCGCCGTACAGCTAGACGAGCGCGCCGCTGAGACGATCCACGGAGAACTCTTCGGCAGCGGTGCGACCACTGTCGCCCACTGGCGTGAAGCCTTCGAACAGTCGCGCGGACTTACACTCGAGTTCACACACCTCCTTACGAGAGGGAAGCGGCTCAGCGACGTGATCGACGATCAGGTCCGGCGGCGCATCCGCGAGAACCGAGACCAAGAGCTCAAGGTCCTGGCCCTCGTCTCGGTGGCCGATCGCTGGTCGGCCACCGTCTCAACAGCGAATGTGGCACGGGCCTGCGGGCTGTCCGATCACGATCTGCGAAGAGCCTTGGACCGGCTTGACACTGAGCATCTCGTTGTTGAGCGGGACGGTCAGATGGGAGGGCTGCACCGGCTCAGATCCACCGCCATTTGCCAAGCGGTCCACGCGCTCCCGCCGCCTGCCATCGACGTGACCATCCAGAAGGCGATTCCCCTCGTGCCTACAGCGCAGCTCCACAGGTTCATCGCGGCGATGCTCGAAGACAACCCCGAAGCTCGTGGCATCGTCGCCGACCAAGCCGGCAGCGGCGACCTGGAGTTGGAACGCGTCGCTGCGTGCCTTCAAGGTCTCCGCCTCGCCGACTTCCAAGAACTGGCAAGAGCCTGGAACGAGGTCGCCGAGCAGCACGATGTTCCACCCACGAACCGTCCAACGCTGTTCGCTATGGCAGTACAAGGCGGCGAGCCTCCGGATTTCCTCACAGATGATCTCCAGACAGCCCATAGGGCCCTTGTCGCCGTTCCCGGACGAGACTCCCGCGACGGACTCCTCGAGGCTGCCGGACGAGAGGCCATCGCCCAACTCCTCACCTCAGCGAGTGACACCGGCAGAGCAACGCTGCTGCTCGCCACGCTCGCTAACACGGGCCCGGACCTTGCGAGAGCCGTAGAGAACACCTTCGATCAGGACTCACCGCTCGCGTTGGCGCTGCGCGAAGCGCCGCTCGAAGACCTCAGGGACTGCATGTCCGCGGCGCGCGACGCCGATCCGCGGGTGGCACAAGCGCTCGTGGAGGGCGTCGGCGGGGAGCAGGCTCTGATCCAGCGCATCCGTGTCGGCAACCCGTGGATTACCCAGATAGGGATCCGGGAAGGTGAGGATGGCCCGGTCGGGTTTGCCCGATTCCTCCACGTCTCAGACGATGTGCAGGGAGACATGCAGGAGCAGGCCCACAGCTTGGGGCGGACCCTTCTCTGGTGCCTTCCCCGGATCGCTTCCGTCGACATAAAGGCCCTCTGGCCGGGCAACCTAGAACCGGCTATAGGCGGCGACCCCGCCGGCGTTAGTCGGCTCCAGCGGCAATACGCCCCGGCAGCATCCAGTGTCGCCTGGGCACAGGCGCGCGTCCGGGCTGCTGTCGCTCTGGTAGGTGAAGCGGACACGGTCCGGCTAACGGAAGCACTTCCACTGCTTGGCCAAGCAAACGATCTGGTCCAACGTGCGGGCGCTGCGCTTCTAACCGGGCGATCGTCACCCGGTCCCGGCTTAGGCCAGCAACGCAGATTGCTCCACGAATGCGCACGGGCGCTACGACCGGCCCTCACGACACAGATCGGCGACACCGCCATCTTGGAGCGACGAACCCCAGATCTAACGGACAATCTCTCCGCCACGATCCTCAACATCACCGACAGTGCATTCCTCCGGCTGCAAGGCCCCGATGGCTATCGGGCTCTGACGGCGTACATCTCCGACACGATCATCGGCAAGAATCTCGCCGGGACACTCAGGGAGCAGTGGCGACTCATCGGGCTCGACGGCTACCCTCCCAGCCTTGAAGAACTCAGGTCCACGCTAGACGACCTCCGCGATGTAGTCAGTGAACTAGCCAATGGCGATGCCGATATCGGCAAGATCCGGCAGGCCGCTAGATCAGGTAAACCCTCCAGCGCGTTGCAACGAGGCGCAAGAATATGCCGCGCCACCAATGAGCGCAGACAGCAGAAGCGCCTCAAGCAGATCCAGTCTACCTGCTATAACACAGGACTCCAGGCAAGAGTATTCGACTACGACCGCGGCTGGACCGCCGTAAGGGAATACCGCGTATCCGTAACGCTCGATTCGCTCGTTGAGTGGCATGAAGCGGTCCACAAGCTAATGGTTGCTCTCCGACAAGACCAGAGAGCCGACGAGACACTTCTATTCGTGCCGCTTCGCAACACCCGACCGGTACCGGGAATGGCCTTCAGCCTGATCAATGATCTTTGGCCTACTCCTAACCCCAGCGGGTTGGACAAACTACCTGAGGCACACGCAGGCAGACTCACCGGCATATTCAACCAAGCTGTCTTCGCGCTGCAAGGACTGTCGGGTGTGAACGACCTGCCTGAGGAGCAACGAGCGCATGATAGGATCCAAGACGCCATCCAAGCATTCTCTTCCAATTTAGAAACAGCGGGAGAGCAACTCACTAGTATGTCGGGCGACCGGGTAGCCGATGCACTGCTGAGCGGCATCGGCTACTTTTGTGCCAGGGTACAGGCGGAACTGGATGTAACAAGTCCAGAACCAAGTCTCGCAGCACAGTGTGTCAGACCACTCCTGACTGGAGAAGACACCAACGAATCAGCATGGATATCGGTGGCGCAGTGCCTCGCATCGGAGTGGGATGCCGGGACTCACCTCTGCGAAGTTGAACAACTCATCGAACTTGTCGACTTAGAAGCAGAATCAGAATAGGGGCACCCGCTTGTGGAAGGCCTCAACGAGGATCTGTGGAAGTCCGCAAGGGACTAATTCGAAAATACTGGCTTGGGCCTGCGGGCCATCGTAACGGCAATATGCGCCTCGAACATCGCCTCGGAGAGAATGTTCAGGCTGTCACCCCAGGCACCGCCATCTCGCTGGTCAAGACAGCCGTAATCAACGTTTGTCGCCGCTCGGTGAGGAGGTCGATAAGACGGGTCAACTTAGACGCAATTCGCTCAATCCGAGCTGCCTCGTGTTCGATACGATCCGCGATTTCTCGCTGCTCCCCTATTTCGGGAGCCGGAATGCGTAGGCTACGAATCAGATCTTGGCTGATATTCGGTTGACCAGCGCCGTATGCCATCGAGATGAGATGCTCTCTGTTTGCCCAGAACCACCAATAGAGGAAACGCTGATCAAGGGCGCCAGCGTCATACACTGCGCAACACGCTTGGTTCGTCGTTGCTGATGTCCCCAGTACTCCTAAGCGACCCACTGTCGCGCCATACATCGCAATCAGTACTGCCCCAACAGGTAGTACCTTGAGCGCGGAGTATCGCTGGAGGGCAGCGCTCGTGACTCGACGAGCAGCGTCACGAATCGTTGTTTCACGTAATTCAGATGTTGTAACCCAAGGAACTCCCATAGTGTCGTCATAGTACGACGAGTTACCACTGTCAGGCGTGGTCCCACTCGCCGTTCGTTTATGCCAAGCAATCTTATATGGCTGCCAGGTTCGAGGGACAGGGCTAAGCCAATATGGGCCAGGAGTCCAGTCATCCCCGCATCCTTCCCCAGTGGTGAAGGCGATAGCGAAGGCACGACGGCGTTCTGCCAAGAGTTCAAGCATTCTGCGTTTCTTAGAGATGAGGGCGTCGATGCGAGCGGTTTCGGCATCTAGATAGTCAGCTATCGCACGCTGTTCGTTAGTAGCTGGAACACGAATCCTCAGATTGCGGTACTTTGATGCGTTGAAGTTCTCTATGGTTGAAACGACTCGCCCAGCGTCGAGTTGCTCCCAATACGGCCTTGACTCGGTCCAGTAGGAGACAAACCGAATATCAACATCGGCGCGGGGCCGGAATCGTACGAGATAGCCAGCATAACAGGCAGGCGCTTCCGAATCGTAGAGCAGCGACTTACCGATTGTCGCTCCGGCTGCGGTCATAACAAGATCTCCACGCTGAAGATCAGCCCTAGCTGCAATGTTGGGAGGAAGTGAAGCAAATGTATCCTCCCTGAGTTGGCGTGGTCCAGCAATATCAGTCGTTCGAACGTATCTAGGCCATTCAGGGTTGTCGAAGGCTCCCGGTTCACCGACGCCATTTCTGATGGCTCCCGATGCCAGGTGCTTTAGGCGCGTCCATCTCCAAGCGCTCATTGAGTTAACTGTTCCAAGAGTTCTTGTATCTCGGTCTCTAGCGCCTTGATTTCGGCGTCGATTTCGTGGAGGGGGCGGGGTGGGGTGTAGGTGTAGAAGTGGCGGGTTAGGGGGATCTCGTAGCCGATCTTGGTCTTGTCGGGGTCGGGCCAGGCGTCGGGGACGTAGGGGTGTACTTCGGTCTCGACGTAGTCGTCGACGGCTGTGCGGTACTCGATGGTTTCGAGGCGGGCGGTGGGGTCGGGCTCGTAGGCGACGCTCATTTGGGGCAGCGGGACGTTCTCGTTGTCGCGGAGGTCGGGGTCGGGTTTGGGGTTGCCGGCCCGGTCGGTGATGACGGGGGCCTCTGGGTCTCGCACGGCTAGGGCGTCGGTCACGGCTTTGATGAGGGCCGCGGGTGTGTCGGCGTCGGTCGAGGTGAGTGCTTCCTGCACTGCTGCCTTGGCTGACTTGTCGGTGGCGTACTGGCTGCCTCGGCAACGTCCCAGTGCTTCGAGCAGGGCGTCGCGCTGCGGATGATCGAGCTTGGCGACCTTCTTGTCGGCCTCGACGGCGGCGAGGGTGTCGTCGGTGATCTCCCAGCGCAGTTGCAGGGGCCTCTCCACGGTGATGCGCAGGAACCCGAACGACTCGTTGGGGAAGATCTTGACCCGGGGGCTCTCCTCGAAGGCGCCGTAGAGGCGGGTGATGTCGTCAATCTGCTCGGTGGAGATCTCTTTGCGCTTCTGGCCGAGGCTCTTGCGCATCTTGGTGAAGCTGTCGCGGGCGTCGATGAGCTGCACCCTGCCCCGGCGGCGGGGCGCCTTGCGGTTGGTGACCACCCAGAAGTAGGTGGAGATGCCGGTGTTGTAGAACAGCTGGTCGGGCAGGGCGACGACCGCTTCGAGCATGTCGCTCTCGATGATCCAGCGGCGGATCTCCGACTCGCCCGAGCCGGCCGCGCCGGTGAACAGCGGCGATCCGTTGAACACGATCGCCAGCCGGGCGCCGCCCTCCTCGGGGCGCCTCATCTTGGAGATCATGTGCTGCAGGAACAGGAAGCTGCCGTCGTTGATGCGGGGCAGCCCCGCCCCGAAACGGCCCGCGAAGCCCTGGGCGGCGTGCTCGTCGCGGATCGTGTCGGCCACCATCTTCCACTCCACCCCGAACGGCGGGTTGGCCAGCAGGTAGTCGAAGCGCCGGCCCTCGTGGCGGTCGTCGTCGAAGCTGTTGCCGAAGCCGATGTTGTCGGCGTCGGCGCCCTTGATCAGCATGTCGGCGCGGCAGGTGGCGTACGTCTCGGCGTTCACCTCCTGGCCGAACACCAGCAGCCGGGCCTGCGGGTTGAGCTCGCGCAGGTAGTCCTCGGCCACCGACAGCATCCCGCCGGTGCCGCACGCCGGATCCAGCAGCGTCTTCAGCACGCCCGGCCGAGTCAGCAACTCGTCATCGTCCGCGAACAGCAGATTCACCATCAGCCGGATCACCTCGCGGGGCGTGAAATGCTCGCCCGCGGTCTCATTGGACAGCTCCGAGAACTTCCGGATCAGCTCCTCGTACAGGTACCCCATCTCCAGGTTTGACACCGCGGCGGGGCTCAAGTCGATCTCCGCGAACTTCGACACCACCAGATACAGCAGGTTGTGGTCGTCGAGACGGTCGATCTGCACGTCGAAGTTGAACTTGTCCACGATGTCGCGCGCCGACTCCGAGAACCCAGCGATGTAGTTGCGCAGGTTCCCGGCCACGTTGTTGGGATCGCCCAGCAGCGTGTGGAACGTATGCCGGGACATGTTCACGAACGGCTGCCCGGCCACCTGCTGCAGCAGCGGCTCGCGGTTGCGCAGCGTCTCGGGCAGGTCCGCCATGGTCTCCAGCACCTCGGCCTTGGTCGGCTCCAGCACGCAGTCCAGCCGGCGCAGCACTGTCAACGGCAGGATCACCCGGCCGTACTCGGACTGCTTGTACACGCCCCGCAGCAGGTCCGCCACCGACCAGATGAACCCGGCGTGGTTCTTGATCGCCGCGCCGCTCATACCACCCCTGCCGAGGTCGCCGCGTCCACACGGCAGGCCAATTGAGGGACGGCCCGGTGGAGTTGCCCGCCAGTCGGGGCGGACTCCGCTGTCATGGAAGGCTCGATCACAGCACGCCGAGGGTACTCATCCTCCGCCACCGGTGACGGTCGAGGTTGACGGTGCCAAGGCACCTCAGCGCGGCCGCAGGGGTGTCCCGCTGTCAGCTGAGGCGCTCGACGATCATGGCCATGCCCTGGCCGCCGCCCACGCACATCGACTCCAATCCGATGGTCTTGTCGGCGTCCTCGAGGCCGTTGAGCAGGGTGCACATGATGCGCGACCCGGTCATGCCGAAGGGATGGCCCAGAGCGATCGACCCGCCGTTGGGGTTGAGCTTGTCGTAGCCGATGCCCAGGTCGTCGGCCGACGGCAGCACCTGGGCCGCGAAGGCCTCGTTGATCTCCACATGGTCGATGTCGTCGATGGTCAGGCCGGCCCGGCCCAGGGCCTGGCGGCAGGCGTCGACGGGGCCGAGACCCATGATCTCGGGATTGAGCGCGGACACGCCGGTGGCCACGATGCGGGCCAGCGGGGTCGCACCCACCGCGGCCGCCTTGGCGTCGGACATCACCACCACCGCGGCTGCGCCGTCGTTGAGGGGGCAGCAGTTGCCGGCGGTGACGGTGCCGTCGGAGCGGAACACCGGGCGCAGCTGGGACACGCCCTCCAGGGTGGTGCCCTCGCGGATGCCGTCGTCGTGGCGCACCTCGGAGCCGTCGTCCAGCGGGTAGGGGGTGATCTCGCGCTCGAAGAAGCCCCGGTTGCGGGCCGCCTCGGCCCGGTTCTGGGACAGCACGCCCCACTCGTCCTGGGCCTGGCGGGACACGCCCTTGAGCTGGGCCACGTTCTCCGCGGTCTGGCCCATGGCGATGTAGATGTCGGGCAGGCCCTGCGGCGGGGCCCAAGCCTCGGAGCCCTCGGCGGTGCGCTCCGCGCTGCGGCCCTCGGCGCCCGCGAACTGGTCGTTGTGGGGGCCGCTGTCGGCGGCGCCGCTGATGTAGCGGGAAACGGTCTCTACGCCTCCCGCCACGAAGCAGTCGCCCTCGCCGGCCTTGATGGCGTGGGCGGCCATCCGCACGGTCTGCAGAGACGACGAGCAGTAGCGGTTGACGGTCACACCGGGAGCGTTGACCCCGGACAGGATCGAGGCCACCCGGGCGATGTTGTAGCCGCCCTCGCCGCCGGGCTGGCCGATGCCCCACATCACGTCCTCGATATCGGCGGGGTCGAGTCCGGGGACCTTGGACAGCACGTCGCCGATGATGAATGCCGACATGTCGTCGGGCCGCACCTCGGCGAGCGATCCCTTGTTGGCCCGGCCGACGGGCGTGCGGGCGGTGGCGACGATGACGGCTTCAACCATGACGGCTCCTTGCGGGTTGGATGGTGGGGTTTCACTGGTTCGATGCAGCCTGCATAGGCTCGCGCGGTGCACCACAGTAGCGACGACTCCCGGATTGACACCGACCGGGCCTGGAAGCTCTTGATCGGCGGGGAGTGGGTGGATCCCGGCGCGGGGACCTATCCCATCATCGACCCCAACGACGGCACCGTGGTGGGCCATGCTCCCGAAGCAACCGCGGGCCAGGCTGCCGACGCAGCCAGGGCGGCTCGCGACGCTCGGGCGAGGTGGCGGGCTCTGAGTCCTGAGGAGCGGGGCAGCCGCCTTGCCCGCCTAGCCGATGTGATCGAGCGGATGGCCCCCTCGTGGCTCCGGCTGGTGCAGGCCGAGACCGGCTCGGTCACCTCCATCGCCACGAGCCTGCAGGTCGGCGGGCCCATGATCGAACGGTTCCGCTACTACTCCCGCCCGTTCAACCTCGACGAGAACGTGACGCCCATGCCGGCGGAGAAGGGGGCACTGGGGCCAGCCGGACTGCTGGCGGCCACGGTGCGACGCCATCCGGTTGGGGTGGTGGCCTGCATCACCCCCTACAACATGCCGCTGGTGAACGTGGCCGGCAAGATCGCTCCGGCGCTGGCTGCGGGCAACACGGTGGTGATCAAGCCCGCCCCCCAGGACCCGCTGGGCGTGCTGCTGCTCGGGGAGGCGGTGGCCGAGGCCGGTCTCGGCGACGGCGTGGTCAACATCGTCACCGGCTCCGGGCCGGATGCGCCTGCCGCCCTAGTGGCCTCCACCGACGTGAACATGGTGTCGTTCACCGGTTCCACCGAGGTGGGGGCGCGCATCTACGCCGACGGGGCGGCCACCATGAAGCGGGTGCTGATGGAGCTTGGCGGCAAGGGCGCGCTGGTGATGACCGAGGACGCCGACGTGAACGCGGCCTGCATGGGCATCGCCACCACCTGGGGGCTCCACTCGGGCCAGATCTGCACCGCCCCCACCCGGGTGATCTGCCACCGGAGCCTCTACGAGCAGACGGTGAACACCCTCAAGACGTTCGCTGGGTTCATGAAGGTGGGCGACGGCCGCGAGGAGGGCACCATCGTCGGCCCGGTGATCACCGAGACCCACCGCGACCGGGTTGAGGACTTCATCGCCGGCGGGGTCGACGTCGGGGCCACGGCCGTGTGCGGCGGCGAGCGCCCCGACCTGCCCGGCTACTTCGTGGCGCCCACGCTGCTGGTGGACGTGACCCCCGACATGGCCGTGGTCCGCGACGAGGCGTTCGGGCCGGTAGTGGTGGTGATGCCCCACGACGGAGACGACGAGGCGGTGGCGTTGGCCAACGACTCGTCCTTCGGGCTGTTCTCCTACGTCTACGCAGGCGACGCCAAGCGGGCCTATGAGATCGGCTGCCGCCTGGAGTCCGGCAATGTGGCCCTCAACACGGTGCAGCCCCACATGTACGCCCCCTTCGGAGGCTTCAAGATGTCGGGCATCGGCCGCGACCGGGGCAAGTGGGGCGTGGAGGCCTACACCGAGATCCAAGCCATCAATTGGCTGTCCTAGACATATCGAAAGTTATTGAAATAATCCACCACTCAGTCTCGTAAACCGTGCCATAATGCGGCATGGCTCCCGATCCCGTCCTTGACAAGCTGGAGGCAGCCTTTTCGAAACGCCGCGCCGATTTGCTCGTGACGGATGAGGGACGCTGGGCGGTGTTCGTGCAGCCCCGCGACAAGCGCCGCCGTGCCGAGTTCGTCGGCTGCTTCGACGATGAGCACCAGGCCTGCTCCGCCGGTTTCGGGAGCAGGATCGGCAGACGCTTCCTGATCAAGGAGGTCCTTGAGAAGGATCGCGTGGTCACCATCGGGCAGGCAGTACTATCCAGTTATCTCCTATGAAACTGGCTACTCTCGAATCATCGGACGCATCGAATCCCGGGGTGCGGTCATGGACGTGGAGGTACGCCTTCACCCGGATGAGGTAGAGCGGTACCGTCTGCAGGGACGTATGGTGCCGTCCCCGCAGCGCGTTCGGGGCATCATCGACTCGGCCGCCATGCGGACTTGCATCAGCGAGAGAACCGCCCGAGCGATGCTGCTTGAGCCGGTGGCGTATACGACACTGCACGCGGCGTCGGGTGAGAGCAGGAGCGCCGTGCACTACCTCTCGTTGCAGCTTGACTGGCGGCAGGATCGACCGCCGGATCCGATATCAGTCCGTGCTCAGGCTGTTCCGCAGGGCTTGGGAGCAGAGATCCTGATCGGGCTAGATGTACTGAGACTCGGGGAGTTTGTGCTGTTCGGCCCTGATAGCCGGTACGAGTTCATCCTGCCCCGGAGCATCGACATTCCGCAGTAGCGATCACCAGCGATGGGCCACGGCGCCTCGTCCAGCCGTCAGCACGAACACGGGCGATCGAAAGCCTGCACGGCTCTCAGTGCTGGGTGGGAAGGGTCTTGTGGGGGTTCATGATGCCTTGGGGGTCGAGGGCGTCCTTGACTGCTCGCATCATCTCCCACTCGATCTCGGGCTTCTGGCGCAGAATCCGTCTGCGCAGGAGCTGGCCGATGCCGTGCTCGGCGCTGAGGGTGCCGCCGAAGGCGAAGGTGGCCTCGTCGATTCGCTCCCGCAGTTCTTCGCGCACGGCTAGGAACGGCGCCATCTGATCGTCGCTGGTCGGCAGGACGTACATGTGCAGGTTGCCGTCGCCGACATGGCCGAACCCGTAGGTCAGCGCACCTGGGGCCAACTCGGACGCGATCTGCCGGACCACGTCGTGGTAGGCGCCGAAGCTGTCGATGGGCACGGCGGTGTCGAGCTTGACGCCGTGCTCGTGCTGCGGCCATAGGAACATGGGCGACAACTCGTCGCGGATGGTCCACAGCCGAGTCTCCTGCTCCTCGGTCACCGCCATGGCCGCGTCGCTGACCCACCCCCGCTCGGACGCCTCGGCCAGGAACGCTCCGAGCCGCTCGGACACCGGCTCGGCCGAGGCCAGCCGCACCAGCACGCAGAACTCCTCGCGGGTCACCAGCGGCCGGGCCAGCGCGAACTTCTCGCACACCCGCTCCAGGCCCACCTCGGGTTTGAGCTCGAATGCGGTCACGTCGCCGCCGCAGCGGGCCATGGCCAGCTCCAACAGAGGCATCAGCCGGTCAAGCCCGGAGATGGCGGCGAGGGCGCTCTGGGTGTGTGGTGTGGCCGGATGCAGCCGCAGCACCGCCCGGGTCACCACTCCCAGGGTGCCCTCAGCACCGATGAAGAGCTGCTTGAGGTCGTAGCCCGACGAGTCCTTGCGCAGCGCCCGCAGGCCGTTCCACACCCGCCCGTCGGCCAGCACCGCCTCGATGCCAAGCACGTGGTCGCGCATGGTGCCGTAGCGCACCACGTTGTTGCCGCCCGCGTCGGTGGAGACGGCCCCGCCGACGGTGGCGGTGCCCCGCGCCCCCCAGTCGGGCCCGAACAGGCGGTTGGCCGCGGCGGCGGCCTGCTGCACCGCCTCGATGGTGGCGGTGCCCCGCGCCCCCCAGTCGGGCCCGAACAGGCGGTTGGCCGCGGCGGCGGCCTGCTGCACCGCCTCGATGGTGGCGCCGGCCTCGGCGGTGATTGTCCAGCGGTCGGGGTCCACTGACACGATCCGGCTCATGCGGCTCATCGACAGCACGATCGACGGCCGCGGCGAGCCCCGTCTGTCGCCGTCATCACCGGTGTCTGGAAGGGCCGGGGCATCGAAGCGGCCCGCCACGGCCGGGACCGCGCCGCCGGACATCCCCGTGTTTCCTCCTTGGGGCACGATGGCCGCGCCGGTCGACGCGCACGCCCGCACCACCAGCACGGTCTCGTCGACCGAGGCCGGGCGCACCACGGCCAGGGCTTCCCCCGTGAACGAGCCCCGCTGATCGGTCAAGTACGGCGCGGCATCGGATCCGGTGAGAACCCCGGCTGGGCCGAGATCGGAGCGCAGACCAGCCACGAACGCCATCGGCAAATCACCCTAACCCGGAGCCTGTCCGCCCCCGGCCCGGAGGCCGAGCGGATGGTCGCAGTTCGTAAGGAATCGCACCAGGCGCGGAGCGAGGCCGTGGCCGGAGCGGCCCGTGAGTAGCCCTTGTGTCAACCTCGCATCAAATCTGCACGGGTATTGCTCCTATATGACGAGTTTCTCTACTAATTTCGGCGAGTAGGCCTGAGCGGCCCGTGAGCGCAGCGAACAAGAGCGGGAAACCTGACGCTTCACCGCGACGACGGTCGCACCTGTATGCGCTGCCTCAAGTGAAGCAAGCCAGCATGAGCGCTCAGTAGGTGGAGCGTCGGCGCGCTCGGGTAGTTTCCGGGCCATGCTCGATGTGAACTCGCAGGCTCCCGACTTCGAGTCGCCCGACCAGCACGGCAACCCCGTGCGACTCGCGGACCACCGGGGCAGCTGGGTGGTGCTGTGGTGGTATCCGAAGGCCTCGACCGCCGGTTGAACGAAGGAGGGCAGGGGGTTCCGTGATCGAGCCCCGCAGTTCGAGGCGGCCGGAGCGGTGGTGATCGGTGCATCCTTCGACACCGTCGAAGAGCAGCGGACCTTTGCCGACACCGAGGGTTTCGACTACGCGCTGATCAGCGATGCGGACAAGTCGATCGGCCGCCTCTACCACGCGGAGCGCGAGCCGGGGGAGGACTACTACGACTGGGGCGTGCCCCGCCGCATCAGCTACCTGATCGACCCCGAGGGCCGGATCGCGGTGGCCTACGACCTCGCTGGTCAGGACCTCGCCAGCCATGCGGCCCAAGTCCTGGCCGACATCGCAGCCCGATCCTGACGGGCTCCAATCCGCCCCCGACAACAGCAGGAAGACCCGCCGCGCTGGGGCCACGCCGGTCTAGACGGCGTTGTCGTAGACCGCCTTCTCGAAGTCGAGGAACCCGACCACCGAAGTGGGGTCGGCGAAGGGGAACACCTGGGTGGCCCAGTAGCCGCCTACTCCGTTGGCTCGGTCGATCCAGAAGTACAAGTTGGCGAGCCCCGCCCATGCCAGCGCGCCTGCAGGCCGACCGGTGGGAGCATCCTCCTCGTTGATCATGAAGGTCAGCGCCCAAGTCTTCGGCATTCCTGGGAAGAATTCGGCGTCGTTGGACAGGCGCGGATTCGATACGGGAAGAACCGACTTTGCCACCTCGGTGGCGCCGACGCCGGGCAGCATCTTGATGAACATGCCCTCGGGCAGGTGGTTTCGCGACGCCATCTCGACGGTCTCGGGCTTGAGGATCTGCTCGCCGTCGGGGCCGGCTCCGTCGTTGAGCCACATGCGGATGAACTTCGCGTAGTCCTCCACCGTGCCGTAGAGGCCGTGGCCGGCCATGTGAACCTCCGGGTCGGGCGGCAGTTCCACCCCGGGCAGCGGCACGAGCGACCCGTCGGCGTCCTCGCGTGCGTGGATCGTCGCTAGGCGCTCACGCATCGACGGAGTCATCGAGAAAGCAGTCGAGTCCATGCCCAGCGGGCCCAGCACCCGCTCCGCGAGCACTTCGCCCAGCCGCTTGCCGGTAATGCCCTCCACGACCTGACCGGCCCAGTCGATGTTGGAGCCGTAGTCCCACCGCTCGCCCGGGTCGAAGAGCAGGGGCGTCTCGATGGAGGCGTATGAGGCGTCCACCACCCACGGCTGACCCTGCTCGTTGGCCAACCTCGTGTACGTCTCGTTGAAGAAGTCGTACGAGAGCCCCGCGGTGTGGGTGAGCAGCTGGCGGGTCGTGATGTCGCTCTTGGGCGGGCGCAGTCTGGGTGCTCCATCGTCGTCGAACCCCTCGATCACTTGGAGCCCACCGATCCTCGGTATGTACTCCTTCGCCGGGGCGTCCAGGTCTAGATCGCCCTGTTCGACTAGCTGCAGGCAGGCGGTGCCGCCGAGGGCCTTGGTGGTCGAGAAGATCGCACACACCGTGTCGGTGGTGAAGGAGTCTCCCCCGAGAACGCGCTCGCCCCGAGCGCCCTTGTAGATGACGCCGTTACGGTCGGTGGCAATGGCGGCAACGCCGGGCACGCGCGGCGATCCCGAGACAACGCCATCCAATACCGCATCCGCGGCTGAACTGAGCTCACCCATCACATCTCTCCTGTCTGTCATAGCCAGATGTGGGGTCGAGACTCTGCCACTACTTGCGCCTGCCCGTCCACTCGCCTAGCAGCCCACACCCCGGCGGTCTCCGATGTGGTGGACGCTCGCCGGCTCGATGGCGAGTTTGCAGCTGTCGCCACGTCAAACGGCCATCGGCAGTGGCAGCGATTCTCAGGCGTTCTCGAGGATGAGCAGGCCGTTGCTGGTGTTGGACGTGGGGACATGGTGCATGCGGTACACCTCGCGCACCTCGTTGTCGAGGGCGCCCCGCATCACCAGCCACATCACCAGCTCCACGCCCTCGGCGCCCGCCTCGCGTATGTACGTCGTGTGGTCCATCGCGGCCTGCCGGGCCGGGTCCGCGATGAGGCACTCGATGAAGGCCTCGTCGAAGTCGGGTGGCGGCCGATCCCCGCCATGTGGGGTCGAAGGGCGAGATCGCGGTGAGCGATGACGAGATCCGCGAGAGCCTGGAGGGCGCCCAGCTCGCCTTCCAGCGCGAGCGGGGCACCGACCTGACGATCTTCTCGCCCCGGGCCAGCTGGATGGGCCACCACATCGGCAACGAGCACACCTCCAAGTTCTGGTCCCAGCACCAGAACGAGCTGATCCGGCGGGTGTGCGACCTGTACCCCAACAACTTCGCCCCGCTCGCCCAGCTGCCCCAGTCTCCAGGCGCACCCATCGACGCCTCAGTGTGCGAGTTGCGACGCTGCACCGAGGAGATGGGCTTCATCGCGTGCAACGTCAATCCCGACCCCAGCGGCGGGCACTGGAGCGGGCCGCCGTTGTGGGACCGGCACTGGTGGCCGCTGTGGGAGGCGATGTGCGAGCTCGACGTGCCCGCCATGATCCATGTGAGCGCCTCCTGCAACGAGAACTTCCACACCACCGGCTCGCACTACCTGGGCGCCGACACGACCGCATTCATGCAGGCGCTCACCTCGGGGTTCCTCGCCGACTTCGAGGGGCTGCGCTGGGTGATCCCCCACGGCGGGGGAGCGGTGCCCTATCACTGGGGTCGGTTTGTGGGGATGGCCCAGGACTCCGGCTGGGACTTCGACGGGCTGCTGGAGCACATCTGGTTCGACACCTGCGTGTACCACCAGCGCGGCATCGATCTGCTCGTCGACGTGGTGCCCGCGGACAACGTACTGTTCGCATCGGAGATGGTGGGCGCGGTGCGCGGCATCGATCCCACCACCGGCCACCACTACGACGACGCCCGGCGCTACATCGACAAAGCGGCCCTCGACGACAAGGCTCGGGCCAAGATCTTCGAGGGCAACGCCCGGCAGGTCTATCCCCGACTGGAGGTGCAGCAATGAGTAGCCGCGGCCGCCCGGTGGTGGTGCGCACAGTGGAACGCCCCGATCCGTCGATCGTCGACGCCCTGGCGCCGCTGGGCTCGGCCACCGTGCACGAGTCCATTGGCCGGCGGGGCTTCCTCGGTCCCGACATCCGTCCCATCCAGTCCGGCACCCGCACCGCGGGCTCGGCGGTGACCGCGCTGTGCCATCCCGGCGACAATCTGATGATCCACGCGGCGGTTGAGACCTGCCAGCCCGGCGACATCCTCGTCGTGGCTGTGACCGCGCCCTCGACGCACGGCTTCTTCGGGGAGCTGCTGGCCACGTCGCTTCAGGCTCGGGGGGTGCGGGGCCTAGTGATGGACGCGGGCGTGCGCGACACCGCCGAGCTGCGGGCCATGGGCTTCGCGGCGTGGAGCCGGCACGTTTCCTGCCAGGGCACGGTCAAGGCCACACCGGGCTCGGTGAACGTGCCGGTCGTGATCGGCGGACAGACCGTCAGCCCTGGCGACGTCGTGTGCGCCGACGACGACGGCGTGGTCGTGGTGGCCTGCTCGGAGGCAGCCTGGGCGCTGGATATGTCCCGCCAGCGGCTGGCCAACGAGGAGGACGCCCGGGCCCGACTCGCTGACGGCGAGCTGGGTCTTGACATGTACGGCCTCCGCCAGAAGCTCGTCGAGATGGGCGTCGACTGGGCGGACACCCTCGATGATCCGGCCGGCTAGAACGGTGTCCGGCCAGGCCCGGGTCTAGCCTCGCCCGGATGCGTACGGGAACCAGAATGGAGGACCGGTCGTGAGGGTGGCGCTGGCCGGCGAGGGCGCCATCGCGCGGCGCCATCTGGCTGCCGTAGGCCGCATCGACGGAGTGGAGATCGTCTCGCTGGCCGGAGGCATCGAGGCCGACACCGAGGCCTTGGCGGCCGAGCACGGGATCGGCCACTGGTCGCTGGAGCTCGGCGAGTGTCTGGCCCAGCCTGGCGTCGAGGCCGCCATCCTGGCCACTCCCACGCATCTGCACGCCGCGCAGGCCATTGAGGTGCTCCGGGCCGGCCGGCACGTGCTGGTGGAGATTCCCATGGCCGATAACCTCGCCGACGCGGTCGAGCTGGCCGACGTCGCGCTAGGGCGGACGCGCCCCGGCGGTGAGCCGCTCCGCGCCGGAGATCTTCACCCAGGCCCTGTCGTCTTCCATCAGGTCCAGCAGCGCGGCGAACGCCGGCTGGGAGAGTCCGCCGGCCGCAGGCACGCGGGCCATGTGGTCGATGATGAACGGGCACGGCAGGCTGAGCAGCACCCCGGCGAAGTCCCCCAGATCGGCCGCATCGAGGTGCACCACCATGTGCCAGCCCCGAGGCGCCACCCTGCGGGCCGTGCGCTCGAAGGCCCCCAGGTCGCCGCCCCCCAAGTGCCTGACGAAGTTGAATCGGGCGGCGCGGCCCGCGTAGTCGGGCATACCGTCGCGCAGCGGGAACGTCGCGGTCGCCACCGATCCGGTGTTCACCATGTGGATGCGCACCCTCGCCTCGGCCCCGCCAGGCGCGATCATGGACCGCTCCACCGCGAACGGCCCCACGCCGGCCAGCATGTTGCCGCAGTTCTGGGCATCGCTGACGAGGGGCTCGTCCACCGAGGGCTGAAGGAACAGGTAGTCCACGGCGGCGCCTGGCCCGGCTGCCGGACCGACCACAGCCACCTTGGTGGTGAGCACGTGGGCCCCGCCGATGCCGTCGATCTGGCGGGGGTCCGGAGAACCGACGATGCGCAGGATGAGGTCGTCGCGCTGGGCGGGATCGGCGGGCCGGTCCCGGCTGCGGAAGTAGGCGCCCTTGGACGTTCCGCCGCGCATGAGCATGCACGGCACGCTCTCGATCACGCGGCCAGTGTGCCCGCGCCGCCGGCCGATGGCGCCGTGTGGCGAGAGACAACGCTTCACCGCCAGGCGCTCGCAACCAGTTTGCGCTCGCTCTAGGTTCGTGGGCGTGATTGGCGATGCTCCGCTCGACGGTCTGCGAGTCGTCGAAGGCTCGGCGTTCGTGGCCGCGCCCTCCGGGGGCATGACGCTGGCCCAGTTGGGAGCCGAGGTGGTGCGCTTCGACCCCCTCGGCGGGGGCATCGACTACGGCCGCTGGCCCCTCACCGCCGAGGGGCGCTCGCTGTACTGGGCCGGGTTGAACAAGGGCAAGAAGTCGCTGGCCGTCAACCTGCGCGATCCGGCCGCCCACGAGCTGCTCACCGAGCTGGTCGGCGCCGCGGGCACCTTCCTCACCAACTTCCCGGCCCGGGGCTGGATGGCGCCGGATCGGCTCACTGCCCGGCGGTCCGACCTGGTGATGTTGGCGATCACAGGCAACCGGGACGGCACCACCGCGGTGGACTACACGGTCAACGCGGCGCTGGGGTTCCCGATGGTGACCGGTCCCGCCGACCACCACGATCCCGTCAACACCGTGCTGCCGGCCTGGGACCTGCTGTGCGGGCAGACGGCTGCGGTGGGGATACTGGCCGCGGAGCGCCGCCGGCTGCTCACCGGGGAGGGGTCGGTGATGATGCTCGCCCTGAGCGACGTGGCCCTGGCGGCGACGGCTGCGCTGGGGTACATCGCCGAGGTCCAGGTCAACGGCGCGGTCCGGCCCCGCTGCGGCAACGACCTGTACGGCGCGTTCGGCGCGGAGCTGTCGACGGCCGACGGGCGGCGTCTCTACGCGGTGGGCATCAGCGGCCGGCAGTGGGCCTCGCTGCTGGAGGCCACCGAGAGCGTCGACGCGGTCGCGGAGATCTCCGAGGCTCGCGGCCTCGACTTCGACGATGAGGGCGATCGCTTCGAAGCCCGCCACGAGATCAAGGCGGTGATGCAGGCCTGGGCCGGCCAGCGGTCCTTCGCGGAGGCGGCCGAGCGCCTCGACGCGTTCGGAGTGTGCTGGGGGCCGTACCAGACTTTCACCGAGCTCGTCGAGAGCGACCCGCGCTGCTCGCCGGGCGGGGGACTGTTCCGCGAGGTGAACCAGCCCGGCATAGGCCCATACCTGGTGCCGGGATCGCCGCTGACTCTCGCGGGCGCACACGGGCCGGACTCCGCCGCGCCCCGCGACGCTGCGGTGGCGCCCGTTCTGGGCCAGAACACCGACGAGGTGCTGGCCGGATGGCTGGGACTCTCAGCCGGTGAGATCGGCAGCTTGCACGATCTCGGAGTGGTGGGAGGCACCGAAGCCGGCTAGGCCCGCTCTTCCCGAAGCACTTGACTTGCCGTTCATCTTCAATTTTGACGAAATTGTATACCGCTGCTAGATTGTATACCGATGCTCGAGTTATACGAGACCGACGTAGCCCCCATGGGCTCCACGGCCTGGATGGAGCAGGGGCGCTGCATGGGTGAGAGCGACCTGTTCTTCGCTCCGTTCGCCGAGCGGCCCGAGGCGAGGGTCCGCCGAGAGGCCCGGGCCCGGTCGATCTGCGACAAGTGCGTTGTGCTGCTCGCATGCCGGGACTATGCCCGCAGGAACCGCGAGCTCGGCTTCTGGGGAGGCGAGAGCGAGTCGGAGCGGGCCGAGGCCGGATTCGCGCCCACGACGCCGATCGTGGGCCGCAAGCGCGTGGCCGAGGAGCGTGCCCTCGACGCCATGCGCCGCTTCCGCTGATCGGGCAAGAGGGCATTCTCTAGGCACGCCCCGCCGGCGTCGGGTCGTCCCGTTCGCTTTACGGACACCCCAGCCCTTGCTACCTTCCGAGCCGGCGAGCCGAGCGCGGCCGCCTCGACCAAGGAAGTCTGAATGGGCCGAACCCGTCCACGCGCGCCTGCTCTCGGTTCCATCCTGTGTGGCGCAGCCGTGAGGATCGCGGCCGCTGCGGCCGTCCTGGCCCTCGTGGCGGTCGCACTGGCGCCGGGAGCGGCCGCCCAGCCCGCTGCGATCTCGATTCCCGACGCGAGCCTCCGCAGCGCCATCGAGGGGGCCCTCGGCAAGCAGTCCGGCGAGGCGATCACCGAAGGCGACATGGCCCGGCTGACGGTTGTGGACGCCCGCTATTCGGGCGTCGGACAACTCGACGGCCTGCAGCACGCGGTCAACATGCGCGCCCTGTACCTGCAGGGCAACCGCATCTCGGACGCGTCGAGTCTTGCGAACCTGGCCAGGATGCAGGTGCTCGTGCTGCACAGCAACGACATCCCGGAGATCGATCTCACCGCAATGACGGATCTGAGGTTCCTCGATCTCGGCAACAACGACCTAGCCACCGTCGATCTCTCCGGCCAGAGAACCAGGGTCGGTGAGAACGCTCGAGACAGCAGGCTGTACGCGCTGTGGCTGCACAACAATCGCCTGACGTCGATCGACCTCTCCGGCCTGACCGCCCTACGAGACCGAACCGACGGCACTTCCCACCCGAACTATGTGAGCCTGCGGCTGGACCGCAACCAGCTGACGAGCGTCATGGGGCTCAGTGACCTCCGGCCCGGCACCTGGAGTCTGAGGCTGGAGAACAACCGGCTGACCTCGGTCGATCTCAGGGGCGCCGAGCATCTCCACTACCTGTACCTGAACAACAACCCGCTCTCAAGCACCGCCGATCTCCCCGGCTTGTCAGCGCTCACCAACCTCCGGCGGCTCCACCTGTACGAGACGGACATCTCGTCCATCGACCTTTCCCCGTTCTCACGGCTGGAGAGGGCATTCCTCAACGACAACAACCTCATGTCGGTCGATGTCACCGGACTGGACAGCATCCAGCGGCTCTGGCTGAGGGGGAACCGCATAGCCGGGATCACAGGGCTGCGAGACATCGGCGACACCCTCATCTCCCTCAACCTGAGGACGAACCGTCTCTCGTCGATCGACCTGTCCGGGCTGACGGGCCTCCGCCAGCTCTACCTGAGCGACAACCGGCTCACCGCGGTGGATGTGAGCACGCTGACTCAGCTGGCGGTCCTCTGGCTCGACAACGGCTCGACCTCGCCCGGCAGCAGTCCCGACCCCGCCTATCAGAACCAGATCACAAGCCTCGGACAGCTGCCCCGCTTCCTCACCGATCTCAGGCTGGCCGGCAATCCCCTGGCGGCACCGGTTCCGGTGTCGTCGCGACCCGGCCTGCGGAAGCTCTACGTGAGCGGCGGCCAGATCTCGGGCCCGTCCCAGGTGGCCGGTCTGACCGGCCTGACCGAGTTGGGGCTGACGGACATGGGCCTCACCGGCGCGGACTTGTCCAACCTTGCGAGGCTGTCGTCGCTGGAGAAACTCGACTTGAGCGGCAACTCGATCACGGGTGTGTTGTCGCTGGCGCCCTTGGTACGGCTTACCGAGCTAAGGCTCGAAGACAACATTGTCAGCGACGTCTCGGCGCTGTCGAGCCTGGATGCCCTCGAAGACCTGTACGTGGCCGGCAACCTCATCAGGGACTTCTCGCCCCTGCGCGACCTGATCGTGGCCGGGCTGAGGATTCACGGTGGCGACGAACAGCGGGGAGACTCGCCGGACAGCTTCTTCTGGGACATCAACGCGGCGGGCTCGATCCACGGCTGGAACCTGAGCCTGCTGGCCGCGAACGCGATCCTGGAAAACACCGAGTGCGGACTGGACCTCATCTGCCCCGGTCTGGCGATCGAGCGCTGGGTGGTCGCCATCTGGCTCGTGCGCGTGCTCGACGGCGACGACCCCGAACCGCTCGGCTACAACCGGTTCGAAGATGTGCATCCCGGCCTGCAGTGGGCGACGCACGTCGAGCGCCTCGCCGAGCTCGGCATCACTACGGGCTGTTCCCGCAGTCCCGCCAGATTCTGTCCCCAGAACACGGTGACCAGGGCCCAGATGGCGAGCCTGCTCGCTCGGGCCTTCGATCTGCAGTCCGACACGCCCTCCGGGTTCGTCGACGTCGACAGTCAGAGCTCGCACGCGGCCAGCATCGACGCCGTCACCGCCGCGGGCATCACCCTGGGCTGCCGGGCCGGATCCGACCGATTCTGCCCCGACGATCTCGTCACGCGGGGTCAGGCGGCCACCTTCATCGTCCGGGCCCGCGACTACGTCGACAGCGCTAGCGGCTGAGGGCTGATCACACCCGGCGCGACGGTGATCACCAGGCTTCCGACGTGGCGCTTGGCGTCGAAGGCCTGCTGCGCGGCCTTGATCTTCTCCAGCGGATAGGTGCCGCCCACCACGGGGCGGACCTCGCCCCGCTCGATGTAGCCGACGAGATCGGCGAACACCTGCGACTCGTAGACGGTGGCGCCATGGAGCTGCAGGTCGTTCAGGTACAGCGTGCGCAGGTCGAGGTCCACCACCGGCCCGGCGATGGCCCCCGAGGTCACGTAGCGACCGCCGCGGCCCAGCGCCTCGAGCCAGTCGCCGAAGCAGTCTCCCCCCACGATGTCGGCGACCACGTCGAAGCGGCCGCGGTTGGCGGCGGTGGCCGCCGCGACGACATCGGCCGATTCGCGTGCCACCGCGGCGTCGGCGCCCAGGTCGCTCACCTGCTCGAGCTTGGACGCCCCCGCGACGGCGACCACGCGGGCCCCGCGCCGCTTGGCGAGTTGTACCAGCGCGCTGCCCACGCCGCCCGACGCTCCCGGCACCGCGATCGACTCGTCCGGGCGCAGCCCTGCCCGCTGCAGCATGTGCTCGGCGGTGGACCACGAGCAGGCGAAGCTGGCCAGCTCCACATCCGAGAGTCCGGTCGACACCGGGTACACGTTCTCGCCCGGCACCGCGCAGAACTCCGCGAAGCCGCCGTCTCGCTCGCTCCCCAGGTAACCCGCGAGTTCGCGGTCGCCGGGCCGGTCCCTGTCCCGCAGCCACGGGTCTACCAGCACCCGGCGCCCCACCAGGCCGCCATCTGCGCCGTCGCCGGCCGCGACCACCACGCCCGCGATGTCGGCACCCTGGATCCGGGGGAACGAGAGGCCCCGGCGGCCCCAGCCCGAGTCGTGGACGTCGGCCTCGTGGAAGCCCTCCCCTGAGGTGGCGGACGTGACCGTCCGGCTGTACCACCCGACCCGGGTATTGATGTCGGTGTTGTTCATCCCGCAGGCGGCGACCCGTACCAGCACATCGCCCCGCCCGGGGCTGGGCACACCCACGTCGTCGCGCACCACCAGCATCTCCGGCCCGCCGGTGCCGAGCAGCACCGCGGCCCGCATCGCCGCGGGCAGGTCAGAATCGGGCACGGTCGGCGACATCTGAGATCATCGGGTGAGCCGGTGGGCGTGCATGGCCTGGTAGTGGGGCAGGCAGGCCTCGTGTGCGTCCCTCAGATGCTGGTTGTGGTCGATCGACACATACTCGCGCTTCTGGCGTGACAGCGTGGTGGACTGGGCGAGGTTGTCGTGCCAGGTGCCGGTCTCGTACCAGGTCAGAGCGGACGCCTTGGCGGCGCCCCACTCGAGCGCCTCGGGCTTGAAGTCAATGCCCACCGCCTCACACCATGCGGCCGTCACGCCGTGGGGGTCGTCGAGCAGGTCGTCGGCGTCGATCAGCGGCGGCGGCGTGCCGGTGCGCTGCGTCAGCAGGTCGAACAACTCCCGCTGCTCGACGAAGCCGGTCTCGGACAGGGTGAAGTCCGTCCACTGCGCGTACATCGAGGTCAGCGTCTTGGCCGGGTCGCGTATCAAGAAGGAGTGGTTGAACGCGTCGAGGAACGGCAAGTCCGCGCCGTCGGGACCGGCGCCGGGGACGACCCAGTCGTGCATGTGGGTGACGTAGTAGGGGAAGTCCTTCATGAACACCGGCCCCCTCCTGGCCGCCGACACCAGCTCCTCCCACACCGACTCGTAGCTGAGTTCCGGCCGGCGCTGGATGTGGCTGTCCGGCGGGCGGGTGTCGTTGCCGATCGAGTACCACACCTCGCCGAAGGGCTCGTGGACGCAGGTGTGATCGCCGCGCTGGCTCATCATCCGCTCGAAGGCGGTCGAGGTCGAGCGGGGTACCGCCCACAGCACGAGGATCGGGATCATGCTCGTTGCTCCCTGTTCTCTAGGAGACTGCTGAGTAATTCGGGCCGGGGTGCTCGCGATCGTGTGGGTGGGTGTGGGAGAATCGGGGGTATGCAGGGCACTGAGAAGCCGGATCGGGAACTGTTGGACGCGTTGGGGCTGTGCGGGGCTCTGGTGCGCGAGGGGTCGGTGTATCGGTTCTTGGCCGAGCACCGGCTGAGGCTGTTCGGTGACGGGTTGTTCGCCGATCTGTTCGGGGGTCGGGGCCGCCCGTCGGTGCCGGGGTCGGTGATCGCGGTGGTGATGGTGCTGCAGGCGTTGGAGGGCTGCTCGGACCGCGAGGCGGTGGAGCGGCTGCGCTGCGATGTGCGCTGGAAGGCCGCGGCGGGCCTGGGCATCGACGACGAGGGCTTCGACGCGAGCGTGTTGACGCTGTGGCGTCAGAGGCTGCGCGCCAGTGAGCGCCCCGAGCGGATCTTCGACGCGGTGCGCGAGGTGGCCGCTGAGTGCGGGGCGCTGTCAAAGAGGACGCGGCGGGCGTTGGACTCCACGGTGCTGTATGACGCGGTCGCGACCCAGGACACGGTCACGATGATCGGCGCGCAGATACGGCGTGTGCGCAGGCTGGCGCCGCAGGCGGCCGCGTTGGTGCTGGCCCATGACTACGACAGCCGCGCCAAGCCGGTGTGCGACTGGGGCGACCCCGACGAGCGGGCCTGGCTCATCGACGATCTGGTCACCGACGCCCGGGCGGTGCTCGACGCGCTCGACGGCTCAGAGCTCAGCGACGAGCAGGCCCAGGCGGCGACGCTTTTGGCGGTGGTGGCCGGCCAAGACGTCGAGGCCGACCCCAAGGTGCCGGGTCGCTGGCGCATAGCGCGCCGTGTCGCGACGGGCCGGGTCATATCCACAGTGGACCCCGAGGCCCGCCACGCCCGCAAGTCCCGCTCGCAGCGCAGCGACGGCTACAAGGCCCACATCTGCGCCGAGCCCGACACCGGGCTCATCACCGCAGCAGAACTCACCACAGCGGACACATCAGACGCCCAAGTCGGCCCCCGCCTCCTCCAACAGGACCCCACAGCCCCCCACAACACCGCCGACACCGCCACCGCCGACACCGCCGACACCGCCGACACCGACACCGCCGACACCGCCGACACCGACACCGCCGACACCGACACCGCCGACACCGACACCGCCGACACCGACACCGCCGCTGTTGGCGACGTCGGCGCTGAGGGGTTCGTGGGGCTGGTGCTGGCCGACTCGGCCTACGCGTCGGGCGAGGCGCTCGACGCGTTCGCGGCCGCCGGCTACGACACCGCCATCAAGCCCATCGACCCCAAGCCGCGCATCACAGGCGGCTTCACCCGAGACGACTTCACCATCGACACCGACGCACAGACCGTGACCTGCCCCGCCGGGCACACCAAAGCCGTCACCTCCGGCGCGGCCCGCTTCGGCGCGCTCTGCCGCGGCTGCCCCCTGCGCGCCCGCTGCACCACCTCCGCCGCCGGGCGCAGCGTCACCGTGGACGCACACCACCACCGCCGACAAGCCAACAAGACCCGCTGGGCCCAGCCCGCCACCCAGGGCGCCTACCAACAGCACCGCCCCATGGCCGAACGCTCCATCGCGTGGCTCACCCGCAACAAAGCCAGACGCGTCCCCTACCGGGGCGTCGCCGCCAACCACCTCTGGCTCACCACCAGAGCCGCCGCCGTCAACCTCGTGCGCCTCACCAACCTCGGCGTCACCCACGACAACGGCGCCTTCACCCTCTGAAACGCCCGCGCCGCGCCGCGCGCCCCAACCCCACCGCCCCAACCGGCCAACCGGCCGCTCCAACCCCGCCCCATCGCCAGCTGCCACACCACTTGCTCAGCAGTCTCCTAGGCACGCAGACGCGTGTTCATCGGATCATGGACGGCCTCGCCGAGCACGCGGGCGGCCCGCAAGTCGCCCACGACGCGCACCTCCAGTTCGGTGCCGGGCTCGGCGTGCTCGGGCGCCAGGTAGGCGAATGGCCGGCGTCGGCCACGCCCAAGGGCGCGCCCGCGGCCCACAGGGCGTCGTAGACGGCCGCGAGGTCTTCGACGGGCAGGTGCAGCTCCCAGCCCAGCTCCCCGGTGAATCCCACCCTGAGGGCTCGCACACCCTCCACGCCGGCCACGGTGATGATCCGCCCCCGCAGCCATCCGAAGGCCTCATTGCTCAGACCGGCGTCGGTTAGGCGGGCCAGCAGGCGCCGGGCCGCGGGCCCGGTCACATTCAGCACGCCGAGCTGCATCGACCGGGTCACGAGCTCGGCGTCGGCACCGTCGGGCCAGTGCGTCTCGAAGAACTCCCGGTCCTTGCCCTCGCCCGCGGCCGCAGACACCAGGTAGAGGCGATCGTTGGCCAGGCGGGTGACGGTCAACTCGCTCTCGATCCGAGCCTGCGGCGTGAGCAGGTAGGTGAGGCCGATGCGCCCGACAGCGGGCACGGTGTTGGTGGTCAGATGGTCGAGCACCGCAGCCGCGTCGGGACCGATCAGATCGAACTTGGCGAATGCGGTGGCGTCGAGGATCCCGACCCGCTCGCGCACGGCCCGGCACTCCTCGGCCACCGTGTCGAACCAGCCGGTGTGGCGGAACGACACCATGTCCCGCTGCGGGAGCCCGGCCACAGAGGGGAACCACTTGGGCCGTTCCCAGCCGTCGACGTGCGTGAACACCGCGCCCTTGTCGTGAAGGCGCCCGTACAGGGGAGTGCGCACGACCGGCAACTCGCGGTCGAGATCGGCGAACTGCGGCACCGGTTCGGTCAGCAGGTAGGTGTGCAGCACGTTGGCGATCGGCACGTCGAGCCCCACCATGCGGGCCACCCTGTGCGCGTAGCAGCCGGCCGCGTTCACGACGTGCTCAGCGTGCACGGTGCCCCGCCCGGTGTCGACGTCGAAGCTGCCGTCGCGCCGCCGCCGGATGCCGAGCACCCGGTTGCGGCGGCTGATCGCCGCGCCCAGGTTGCGGGCGGCCCGCACCATGGCATTGGCGGCGCCGGCGGGGTCCGCGTGGCCGTCGTCGGGGGTGTGGACCGCGCCAAGCATCCCGTCGGTTGCATAGAAGGGATGCAGCGCGGCGATGCGCCGCGGGCCGACCCACTCCATGGCGTTGCCCACGTACTGGGCCGGGCCGAGCTGGGCCGTCAGCCAGTCCACCTCCTCGGTGTTGTAGGCCACCCTGAGGCTGCCGCTCCGGTGCCACGAGGTGGCCACACCGCTCTCGTCCTCCAGTGACGCGTACAACTCGCTGGCGTAGTGGCGGAACTCGGCCAGCGCGTAGCTCGACACCGAGTGCGTGACCTGGCCCGCGGCGTGCCAGGTTGAGCCGGAGGTGAGCTCGGCCTTCTCGATGAGGACGGTGTCGGTCCAGCCCTCGTGGGCCAGGTGATACAGCGCGCTGGCGCCACATATTCCGCCGCCGATGATCACGACCCGGGCAGAGGCAGGCAGCCCGGCGGCGGCGAGTCCGGGATGGTCGGGCACAACCGGTCCTCCAACCATCCTGCCCCTCCGTTAGAAGCTTCGCCGCCCGCGGACGCCGGAGCGCGACGCTAGCGCCGCGGATGGGGCACAATACGCGTTCGAGGGCAACCGATTGGGCGGTGCCGACCACACGAGACAGGAGGTCGAGTGCGTCTGTCGCATCCCGGGCTGGACGACCCGGAGTTCTACGTGCCCGGCTTGCCTGTCGACTACGTGGCTGCCCGCTACGGCGTCAGCGGTGCTGCCATCGCCAAGCTCAGCTCCGCCGAGAATCCCCTGGGTGCCTCGCCGCTGGCGGTGCAGGCGATCCGCGAGCGGCTGGACGACCTGCATCTGTATCCGTCCTGGACGGCTGAGCCGTTGCGGGAGAAGGTCTCGCAGGTCTATGGCTTCGAGCCCGAGCGGGTGATGTGCGGCGCGGGTGAGACCGAGATTATCTCCTGGCTCATCCGGGCGTTCTGCGAGCCGGGAGAGCGTATCCAGATGCCTGGCCCGTGCTTTCCGATCTACCACCTGTTCGCCGAGGCCGAGGGCAGGGTCCCGGTGCTGGTGCACGAGTCCACCGACCGCCGCACCATGGCCGTGGACGTTGGTGCGTACGTCGACGCCATCGGTGAAGACACCCGCATCGTGTTCGTGACCAACCCGCACAGCCCGTCGGGCACATGGATGACCGAGGGCGATGTTCGGCGCATCATTGAGGCCGCGCCCGAGGCTCTGGTGGTGCTCGACGAGGCCTACGTGCACTACTCGGGCACACCCGGCTACATCCATCTGGCCGACGAGTACGCGAACCTGGTGGTGCTGCGCACCTTCTCCAAGGCCTTCGGCCTCGCGGGCCTGCGGGTCGGTTTCGGGGTGGGGCCGAAGCCGGTGGTCGATGCGTGCCTGGCGGTGAAGCCGACCTGGAACATGGGCGTTCTGCAGACGGCGGGCGCGGCCGCGGCCCTTGACGACAAGGACCATGTTGACGCCACCGTGGCCGTGATCTCCAAGGGTCGGGCCCACGCGCAGGCCCGCTTCGCCGAGCTCGACCGTTTCCGGATGGTGCCCGGCAGCCGGTCCAACTTCTTCCTCGTCGAGATCTGCGACCCCGGCATCGACTCCACCGGGGTCTTCGAGGGCCTGCTGGAGCGGGGCGTGATCGTCAAGGACGGCTCGGTGTCGTTCCGGGGCCTGCACAAGCGCTTCCTGCGCTGCGACGCGAATCTGCCCGAGCGGATGGATCGCCTAGTGGACGCGCTGGCGGACCTGCCGTGACCAAGAGGCCGAGCGGGTAGGCCGTGTCTGACGAGGATTTCGGGAGGTGCGGAGCGAGGCCGTGGCCCGAGCGGCCTGTGAGCGCAGCGAACGAGAGCGGGAACCGTCATTCTGTATCGCGAGGTGTTGACACCCACCCGCACGCTCCCAAGTGAAGGAGGCGAGCGACATGTCGACGGACGGTTCTGCGACCATCGAGCGCCCCCGCGGGCTGGCGGCGCGCTACTACACCGACGCGGCGGTGTTCGCCGCGGAGATGGAGCGAATCTTCGCTCGGAGCTGGGTGATGGTGGGTCACGTCTCGCAGGTCGCCGTGCCGGGCACGGTCATCACCGCCGAGGTCGGCGACGAGAGCGTGCTGATCGCCAACGACGGCGGGAGGCTGCGGGCCATGTACAACGTGTGCCAGCACCGCGGCCACCAGCTGGTGACCTCCGAGAGGGTGCACCTCGACCGGATCACCTGCCCCTACCACGCCTGGACCTACGGGCTCGACGGGCGGCTCGTGCACGCGCGGGGCGAGAGCGTCGGGGAGCTGTGCGTGCCTGCGGTGCGACTGGAGTTCCAGGCCGGGTTCATGTTCGTCAACCTCGATCCCGGCGCCGTGCCGTTAGTGGAGGCCGCTCCCGGCGTGGAGGACGAATTGCTCGCCCTGGCGCCCGACGCGCCCCAGCGGGTGCTGGCGGCCCGCAACACCCACGAGGTGCAGTCCAACTGGAAGCTGGTGGTGGAGAACTACAACGAGTGCTACGACTGCCCCAACGTGCACAAGTGGTTCACCGCGGGGGTAATCTCGCCCGGCAGCTACCGGATCTCGATGCACGGCGGCGTGATCCGGCACACCGCCGAGGGCCCGCGGCCGCGTGGCGCACCCAGCGACTCGAACGACGCGGCCGGCGGCTACGGCTCGTTCTACACCTGGCCGGTCTCTTCCATCCAGTGCTATCCGGGTCAGGTCATCAACACCTTCCGCTGGGTGCCTGCGGCCGTCGACCGCACGCGGCTGATCCGCGAGTGGTGGTTCCCGAGCGCTCAGCTGACCGAGGAGCAGTCGAAGCTCATCACAGAGGATTGGGACAACACCGCATGGGAGGACTTCGTGATCGTCGAGTCGGTGCAGCGGGGCGTCTCCAGCCGGGGCTACCGGCCCGGTCCGCTGATCATGGACCCCAGCGGCACCTGCGACGTCCACAGCGAGAACTCCGTGCGCCACCTTCAGGACCTGCTGCTCGCGGCCCTCGGTGACGCCGTCTAACCATGGCCCGACCGGGGACGGCTCAGAGCTTGCTGGTCGCGGCTTCGGGCGACGCCGGCTGAATGGCACAGCCGGGGCAGGGAATCTCACCGGCCGCGGCGCCGTCGCGGTCAGCCGAGCTGGCCGACTTCCTCAGCGGACTGGACGGCAGGATCGCCCCGGCCCGCATCGCGGCGGCTGGCAACTGCGTGATCGACACCCTCGGCGCGATCGCCTACGGCGCCGAGCAGCCGTGGTCGCGGGCCGCGGCCCGACACGCTGTGGCCACCGGCCGCGGGGGAGCCTGCACGATCGTGGGTTGGCCCGACACCGCCTCGCCGGCCATGGCCGCCTTCGCCAACGGAGCCGCCGCGCACGCCTTCGAACTCGACGACGTCCACGAAGAGGCCGTCAACCATCCCGGCGCGGTTGTCGTGCCCGCCGCATTGGCGGTGGCCGCCACCCTGCCCGATCCCACCTTCGACGCCACCTACGCCTGGAAGCAGGGCGCCCGGGTGGAGATCAACCTGAACGACGGCCGGGTGTTGGAGCGGACCGTCCACGGCCCGCGAGGCTCGATGCACGATCCGCTCGGCGACGAGGAGATCGAGCGCAAGTTCCGGACCCTGGCCGAAGGCCGCCTCGACCCGGCGATCCCGGAAATCGCCAGGTCGCTACCGGATCGTCCGATCCGCGATCTGACCACGCTGCTGCGCCGCGGTTGGCGAGCGGATGCCTCGCGGGCAGGCTGAGGCGGTGGGCGAGCTGGACCTAGGGCAGGATTTTGCGGGGCGGCCCGGCGCCGCGCTGGTGGTGGGGGGCAGCGGCGGACTCGGTTCCGTCATCGCGGCGGCGCTGGCTGCGCGGGGCAGCGACGTGGCCCTCACGTACCGCAACAACGCCGAGGCGGCCGCGGCCGCGGCCGCAGAGGTGGAGCGCCGCGGCCGCCGGAACTGGATCGCGGCCGTCGACCTCACCGATGATTCCTCCACGGCCGCCGCGATGGAGGAATTGGCCGCCGCGTCTGGAGGCCTGCACACAATGGTGTACGCGGCCGGACCCCACGTCCCGCAGGTCCACCTGAGCCGCACGGAGCCGGCTGCGATGCGGGCTCAGCTCGACGCCGAGGCGGCCGGCTTCTTCACCGCGGTCCACGCCGCGCTGCCGCACCTGCGTGCAGCCAGAGGCAGCGTCGTGGCGGTCACCACGGCGGGCACCGGCCGGTTCCCGGTTCGAGACGGCCTCAGCACCGTCCCCAAGGCGGCGGTGGAGGCCGCTGTGCGGGGATTGGCCGCGGAGGAGGGGCGTTTCGGCGTGCGGGTCAACAGCGTGGGTCCGGGGATGCTTACCGACGGCATGGCCCAGCGGCTGATGTCCTCGGGCGATCTCGATGAGAGGGCCCTCGACGCGGCCCGGGCCAACATCCCGTTGCGCAGCTTCGGCACTGCCTCCGACATCGCCGAGGCGGTGTGCTTCCTGGCCTCGGACCGGGCCCGCTACATCACCGGCCAGCACCTCGCCGTCGACGGCGGCTACACCGTCTGAGCCCGAGGTCTTGGGGACGCAGATTCGCCGCGCTCTGCCTGTCCGCCGGGGCCTGCAGGAGGTGTTGTCGAGGCCGGGGCGGCGGGGACGCGAGATCCCAGCGGCGGGCTAGCGTCGGGACCGATGTATCCCGGAGTGCACGCCGCCGCCAGTCCCGACAAGCCAGCTCTCATCATGGCCGGCTCGGGCGAGATGATCACCTATGCCCAGCTCGACGCCGAGGCCAGCCGCGTCTCGCGGGTGTTCCGCGAGGCGGGCCTGGTTCCCGGCGACCATGTGGCTTGGTGCCTCGAGAATCACCGCAACTTCCTGTCGCTGGCCTGGGGCGCGTACTACGCCGGGCTGATCTACACGCCGATCAGCAGCCGCCTGACCACCGACGAGATCGCCTACATCGTCGACAACAGCGGCGCCCAGGCGTTCGTGACGTCCCGCTGCAAGTCCGCTCAGGCCGCGGAGCTGGTCGACAGGATGCCGTCGGTCGGTCTAAGGCTGATGATGGATGGTGTCGTGGGCGGCTATGAGAGCTACGAGCAGGCCGTGGCCGCGGCGTCGCCGGAGCCGCTGGACGAGCGGGTGGCCGGCGTCGACATGCTGTACAGCTCCGGCACTACCGGCCGCCCCAAGGGTGTGCTGACCGATCATCAACCGTTGCCGTTGGACGAGGTGCAGTCGGTGGTGGCCATGATGTGCGTGCTGCTTCTGGCCATGTCAGACGAGTCGGTGTATCTGTCGCCGGCGCCCATGTACCACGGCGCACCTTTGCGGTTCACGATGGCCGCCCAGATCATCGGCGCCACCGCGGTGGTGATGGAGCGCTTCGACGCCGAGGAGTTCCTCGCCGCCGTCGAGCGCTGGTCGGTGACCCACACCCAGGTGGTGCCCACCATGCTCGTGCGGATGCTGAAGCTGCCCGACGCGCGGCGGCTAGCCCACGATGTGTCGTCGTTGACCAGCGTGCTGCATGCGGCCGCCCCGTGCCCGGTGGAGGCCAAGCGCCAGGTGATCGACTGGTTGGGGCCGATCATCAGCGAGTACTACGCCGGCACCGAGGGAAACGGGTTCTGCTTCTGCGACAGCGAACAGTGGCTGGCGCATGAGGGCAGCGTGGGAGCTCCCATCAACTGTGAGGTCCACATCGTGGACGAGGCCACCGGAGAGGAGGTCCCCGTCGGGGAAGAGGGCGTCGTGTACTTCAGCGGAGGGAACTCTTTCGAGTATCACCTCGACGAGGAGAAGACGAGCAGCTCCCGGCTGCCCAACGGCTGGTCCACCATCGGCGACATCGGCCGCGTGGACTCCGACGGGTTCCTGTACCTGACCGACCGAAAGGCCCACATGATCATCTCGGGCGGGGTGAACGTGTATCCCCAAGAGGCCGAGAACCTGCTGACCATGCACCCCGCGGTGCTGGATGTGGCTGTGATCGGCGTGCCCGACGACGACCTGGGCGAGGTGGTCAAGGCGGTGGTGCAGCCGATGGAGATGCCCGCCGGCGACGAGGCCGCGGCCGCCGTGGAGCGCGAGCTGATCGACTACTGCCGGGCCAACTTGGCGTCGGTCAAGTGCCCCCGCACGGTGGACTTCCGCTCCGAGCTGCCCCGAGACCAGACGGGCAAGCTCTACAAGCGCCTCCTGCGCGACGAGTACTGGCAAGACCAAGACCGCCGCATCTAGACATCCAGCCGCGAGCGTCAGCGCGAGCCCCACCTGACGGCTGAAATGGTTCTAGTCCGAGGTTCTCAGAATTATAGCCTTGATGAACACTTGCTGATAGAATAAAACTCGTGGCCTGGTTCCCGGTTCTGACGGAAGTAACCAATGCCCTCGATCAAATTGATCGAGGACAGGTGCGGCCGAGCGACTTGGAGTCGGAGACGATGGAATTCAAGTCGGAGCAGGGCGGCCACCGCAAGACGCTGAGCAAGGTGGCCGAGGCCGCCATGTGCCTAGCCAACAGTCGCGGCGGGACGGTCGTGCTCGGCGTGGAGAACGCTCTCACCGGTGGCAACGCAGTCTCAGGCACCACCCTCGATCTCCATGAGGCCCGTCGCTACATCTTCGACTCACTGACTCCTGGCCTAACGGTCACGGTTGCGGAGCACCTGCACCACGGCGCGAGACTTGTTCTCGTCGGAGTGCCGGCGGGAGCGACTGTCCACGCTCTAGCCGGAAAGGTGACTAGGCGCATAGGGCGCTCATGCATGCCGCTGGCCCCCGACCAGGTCGCCGCACTCCACGACGAGCGCGCTGGCCGCGACCCGTCGGAGGTGCGGAGCGGACGGTCGGCAGACGAGGTCGATCCTGTAGCCATAGCTCTGGCCCGGCGCCATCTCCGGCAACTCACCGACGAGCAAGCCCGCTGGGCTGACCTGTCCAGCTCTGAGCTATGCAGGGCCATGGGCGTAGCGACCGATGACGGTGAGCTATTGGTCGCCGGAGAACAGATCTTTTGCGCTGGCAGCAACGAGGCCGTCGTCTACCAGCATCGAGCCAGTGCTGGATCCCCCGTCGACGCCAGCCAGCGGTTGGCGATGCCTCTCGTGACAGCCTTCAGTCGCACACTAGAACACGTCACCGCACGCAACGGCTGGGATCCTCTTCTGCTGCGCAGCGGACAACAACTGAGGCTTCAGTGGTATCCCGACGATGTTGTACGGGAGGCGCTCGCCAATGCCTTTGTGCATCGGAGGCTCGACCTCGCCGACCCGGTGCATGTCGAGCATTTTGACGATTCGCTCTCCATAACCTCCATGGGGGCTCTTGTGAGCGGCGTGACCGTCGACAACATCCTGACGGCTGCTTCGAGGCCCCGCAACCGGCTACTGGCGCAAGCGTTCCGCAGCCTCGGCCTGATCGAGGAACTGGGAACTGGAGTCGGTCGGATGTACAGGTCGATGCTGCGCCTCGGCAAACCACCTCCGTCGTACCAGACTTCGGCAGAATCGGTTCGGGTGTCGTTGGTTGGCGGTAGCGCGGTCATTGCCTTCGCCCGGTTCGTCGCTTCTATGGACGAGCCGCTGCGTGACGATGTCGAGGCACTGCTTGTGCTGAGACGCCTTTGCGAGGCCAACAGCACCTCGTCAGCGGACATGGCGCCGCTGTTTCAACGGTCGGTCGACGGGACCGCGAGTTCTCTGCGGCGAATGTCCGAGGGACCTGATCCGCTCATTGAGCCGCTGCACGCGTCCGCGAGCACATCTCGCGTGCGCTATCGACTGACTGGTGCCACCTCTTCTGGGCTTGCCTCGGCGGTGGTGCGTCGCCGCCACACCAGACGCGATATAGCAGAGAAAGTGGTCGCTTACGTGTCAGAACATGGGCGCATCACCAACGCTGACGTGCGGAGCCTGTTCAATGTCGGCACTCCGCGTGCCTCGGCGATCCTGCGGGACTTGGTGCGGGTGATGACGTTGGAGCGCACCAGCGACTCAAGCCGAGGCCCAGCGGTCGAGTATGGACCGGGGCCCTTCTTCGAAGACCTGGTACGCAAGTTTGATTTATAGCCTTGCATCGGAATTGCGATGAGCTAAAACTAATTTCATATTCTGAGAACTCCCGGTACGTTCGTTGATGGCCTCAGTGACGGCGCGATTCTCCTGCCGGGAGGACGATCTCCTCGAGTTTGTGGGTGGTCGCGAGCATCAGCAACCGGGCGCTCATCTCTCTAGAGGACCATGACCTGTCTGGGCGTGGTCAGCGGCTGTCCAGCTGCCGGATGAGTGGGGCCGGCGCCACCCGCCGGTAGCTGTCCTCGAGCCAGTCGGCGACGTCGTCGATGCCGGCGTCGGCGAGCCGGACGAGCACCGCGCCGTAGCCGTCGTAGTGGGCCGCGGTGAACAGCACATCGGGATGGTTCTCGAGCAGCACCGGCTTCATCTCCAGCTCGCAGAACACCACCAGTACCTCGGTGTCGTGCACCTGGTCGCGTCGATGCTCGCGCTCGCCCCACAGGCGGCAGAAGCCCTTGTTGCGAACCTTCAGCCCCGGCGTGCCGTACCAGGTCGACTCGGTCACCTCAGGCAGCCGCAGCCCCAGTCGCCGCACCTCGTCGAAAGTCACCATATCGGCAGTCTCGCAGCAGGCGGCCTGGCGCCCTGCTAGGTGATCTTGAGGACTCGGGCGGCGTTGTGGCGCAGGAACTTGGGCCAGACCTCGTCGCGGAAGGCGACGTTGGGCATCTCGGTCATGATGCGCTGCAGCGACAGGCCCATCGGGAAGTAGCCGGCGTACATGATCTTGTCGGCGCCCCGGGTGTTGGCGTAGTCGATGATGGCGGAGGGATAGTGCTTGGGGGCGAACGCAGAGGTGGAGTAGTGCAGGCCGGGCCACTTCAGCATCAGCTTCACGGCTAGGCCCTCCCACGGCTCGCAGCCGTGGCGGGTGACCAGGGTGAGCTCGGGGAAGTCGTACATGACCCGGTCGATGCGCTCCACGTGCTGGCAGTCCATGGGCAGCCGGGGGCCGGGCACGCCCGCGCAAACGAAGACGGGGATGTCGAGGTCGCAGCAGGTGGCGTAGACCGGATACCACTTGGGGTCGTCGATGGGGATCTGCGGGAAGCACCCGGCCGGGAACGTGCCCACCGCCCGGATGTCGTAGGTCTCCTTGCAGTGGCGGATCTTGCGCACCGCGCCCATCACGTCGTTGGCGTCGATCTGGCAGGTGGCCACGAATCGGTCGGAGTGGTCGGCCAGGGCCTTGCGGTTCACCTCGCCCTCGCAGCCGATCAGGCCGAACTCGACGCCGTGGGCGTCCATTTCTCCCAGCGTCAGCGCGATGGGGTCGTCCGCGCCGTACTTCTCCTTGGGCACGCCCTTGAACATGTATTCCACTGGGAAGTCGAAGTCGGCCGACTCGGCGTCCTTGAGCTGCTTGCGAATGAACTCGTAGTGCTCGAAGTCCTTGGCGGGAAAGCCGATCATCGTGTCGACGATCCCCACATCGGTCGGCATAGGCATGGTTTGAGCTATCTCTGCTAGTTCCTGGGAACGTCGCGCCAGGGGATCGCCTTGTCCACCCTGGGCTCGCCCGGCAGGCCCAGAACCTGCTCGCCCAGGATGTTGCGCATGATCTCGCTGGTGCCGCCCTCGATGGAGTTGGCCCTGGCCCGCAGGAAGCCGTGGTGGGTGTCGCCGAACTTGCCGTCCAGGGAGATCTCAGTCGGGCGGCGGAACTCGTAGTCGTAGTCCACCATCCCGGCCGGGCCCTCCAGGTCGACCACCTTGGCGGTGAGGTCCTTGTTGAACTCGGCCAGCATCAGCTTGCTCACCGAGCTTTCGGGGCCGGGGTTGCCGGAGCGGGCGTTGTGCGCGGCCCGGGCGTTGGTGAACCGCAGCGCCTCGCCCCGCACCCACAGTTGCATGACCTCGTCGCGGTGGGCCTTGGTGCGCACCGCCGGGTCCATGTTGCGGTAGGCCTCGACCAAGCCGGCCACGGGGCCCGCCCGGGCGGTGGTGGCGCCGCCCACCGCGCCGCCGATCGCCGTCCGCTCGTTCATCAGGGTGGTGAGCGACACTCTCCAGCCCTCGCCGACGGCGCCGATCCGGGCGGAGTCGGGGACCCGCGCGTCGGTCATGTACACCTCGTTGAACTCGGCCTCGCCGGTGATCTGGCGCAGCGGGCGCACCTCCACTCCGGGGGCGCGCATGTCCAGCGCGAAGTAGGTGAGGCCCTTGTGCTTGGGAAGCTCGGGATTGGTGCGGGCCACGAGCATGCCCAGATCGGCGATGTGCGCCAGCGTGTTCCACACCTTCTGGCCGTTGACCACCCACTCATCGCCGTCGCGCACGGCCCGGGTGCCCAGCCCGGCGAAATCCGAGCCGGAGCCGGGCTCGCTGAATAGCTGGCACCAGCGCTCCTCACCGGTGAACATGGGCCGCAGGTAGCGGCGCTTCTGCTCGTCGGTGCCGTGGGTGAGGATGGTCGGGCCGATCAGCGCCGAGAAGAACGTCGACGGGTCGGCGGGCTGCGCCCCGGCGTCCCGCAGGCGGCGGTCCGCCACGCGTTGTGCCCGGCGCGACAGGCCGAGGCCGCCGAAGCCCGGCGGGTGGTGCACCCAGGCCAGGCCGGCATCGTAGGTGTGGCCGCGGAACTCGATCCGGGTCTCGTTGGCGGGGTCGTGCTCGGCCAGCAGGGCGTCGATGGCTTCGTCGACGATGCGGGTCTCTGCTCCGGTATCGGGGGGCGCGTCGGTGGCAGTCATTCGGACATTCTCCCGTTAGGCGTTGCGGTCACGGCTCGGTCGGCGTCATGCTTGGCCCATGCATTCTTACTCCCGCCAGCAACTGATCGACACCACAGAGGCCTGCTTCTCGGAGATTACCGCCCTGTGCGCCGACCTATCCGACGACGAATGGACGGTGCAGTCGCTGTGCCCGGCGTGGACGGTGCGCCAGGCGCTGGGCCACGCCGTGGGCGTGGAGGACGTGATCGCGGGCTGGGAGATCAGCACCGACAACATGCCGCCATTCGAGAAGATGCAGGCTCTCACCGACGCCTCCGCGGGCATGTCCGCGGCCGAGTTCGGTGCCCGCGTGGGGAAGATCTTCGACGCCCGGCGGGCCGATCTGGCCGGGTTCAGCGACGAAGACATTGGCCGCCCGTCGTTCACGCCGGTGGGCGTGCAGAGCTACGGCGGCTTCCTTGCGATCCGCATCTTCGATATGTGGGTGCACGTGCGCGACTGCACCATCCCGCTGGGACGGGCCACCGACGACAGCGGCCCCACCGCCGAGATCACCCTCGACCAGGTCGAGGGCTCGATCGGCTACATCATGGGCAAGAAGGTGGGCCTTCCCGAGGGCATGAGCCTGCGGGCCGACATAACCGGACCGGTCGAGCGCAAGCTCGCCGTGGTGGTTGACGGCAGGGCCAAGGCCGTCGACCCCGCCTCTCTGGACTCGCCCGACGTGGTGCTCACCGCAGACTCGACCACATTTATCATGCTGGCCTGCGGGCGCATCGACCCCCAGTCCAAGATCGACGACGGCTCCATCTCCTGGAGCGGCGACGCGCATTGGGGCGAGCACGCGGCCCGCAGCCTCCGCTTCACGATGTGACAACGGCCCAGGCGGTTGCCCCTTTCGGACAAGGTTCGCGCCATTGGTCGGTTGCAGTGGATCGGTTCCAGTGGACCGACTGTCACGATGAGAATCACTGGACGGGCTGCGAGGTGATGGTGAGATGAGCACGCAAGGCTGGTCGCCTGTCAGCTCCGACGACTGGATGGCTCTGGTACAGCAGTTGCTGCGGGGCCGGGGGGTGGACGAGCTGTCCAGCGTCACTCGCGACGGCATCGAGGTGCAATTGCTCTACACCGACGGACCGGATCGGCCTGCGGCGAATGCGGCCGCGGCGGATCCGAGGCGATCCGAGAAGGGCTGGGACATTCGCGCCGTCCACGTTCTTGCTTCGGGTGTGGGTGCTGGTGGGGGCGATCTGGACGCGCTGCGGATGCAGATCAAGGACGACCTAGCCGGTGGCGCGACCTCCTTGGAACTCGAAACGGCGCCGGATACCACCGCTGCCGATCTGGACCGCGTGCTCTCCGATGTGGATCTGTCCCAGACTCCGGTTGCCCTGGCGCCCCATGCCTACACCGATGCAGCACGAGCCCTCGGCGCGTTGGCGCTTCGCCGGGGTTCGGTGCTCGCTGCGGGCAGTTCACTCGGCCTCGATCCGCTGGGGGAGTGGGCCCGATCGGGCAAACGTGTTGCTGAGGCAGCCGTGCGGGGCGGAATGCAAATAGCGACGGCGGCCGACACGCTCGGTCCAGCCGTCAGGGCGTTCACTGTGGACGCCACCCGGTACGCCGACGCCGGCGCCACCGAGGCTCAAGCCCTGGGGTGGGCGACGACGACGGGGGTCGCGTACCTGCGTGCGCTGGTCGAGGCCGGACTCCCGGTGAACGCCGCCGCCAAGCTCATCGGCTTCCGGCTGGCGGCCACAGCCGACCAGTTCGTCACCATCGCCGGGCTGCGGGCCGCCCGGGTGATGTGGGCCCGGGTGGTGACGGCCAGCGGCGGCTCGCCGGAGGCGGCCCGCCAGTACCAGCACGCGGTGACCGCGGCCTGCATGTACAGCCGGCGAGATCCGTGGGTGAACCTGCTGCGGGGCGCCGCGGCTGCGCTGGCCGCCGGTGTGGCCGGCGCCGACGCGGTGACCGTGCTGCCCTTCGACCACGCGACGGGCGCTGTCGACACCGACGGCGTGCTCGGACGCCGGTTGGCCCGCAACACCCAATTGCTGCTGCTGGAGGAGTCCCACATGGCCCGCACGGGCGATCCGGCCGGCGGGTCGTTCTACGTGGAGTCGCTCACCGACGAACTGGCCCAGGCCGGCTGGGGGATCCTGCAGTCCACGGAGGCCGCCGGGGGGATCGGAGCCGTGACGGCCGACGCGTCGCTGGAGGCGGCCATCGAGAACCGGTGGGCGACACGCCTCGCTGCCCTGAGCACCCGCCGCGAGCCGCTCACGGGCGTAAGCGAGTACCCCCTTCTAGAGGACGCAGTCGCCGCGCCCGACGCCGACGACCGTGCCGCGCCCGCGGCGAGGGGGCTGCCGGTCAGGCGGCTGGCCCAGCCCTTCGAGGATCTCCGTGACGTCGCCGACCGCCACCGGCTCGCCACCGGCGAGCGTTCCGCGGTGTGGGTCACTGCCCTGGGGCCGGCTGCGGCCCACTCCGACCGCACTGCCTGGGCGCAGAACCTGCTGGCCGCAGGCGGCATCGAGGCCCGCGGCGGAGAAGGCGTCGATTCGCCCATCGCGGCCGCGGCCGACTGCGCGGCTTCGGGCCTGGCCGCGGCGGTGATAACGGGCTCGGACGACTGGTACCGCCGGCGAGGTCCGGCCACGGCCTGCGCCCTCACCGAGGCGGGAGCAGCGTTCGTGGCCGTCGTCTGCCACACCGACACACCCGCCGACTTGCTCCACCAACTGCGAGCCGGCGGGGTGAGCGACCTCTGGCATCAGGGCATCGACGTGGTCGCCGCCCTGAAGCGCCTGCACCGCGTACTCGGCATCGCCTGATTCCTGGCCTTCGTCGTACTTTCCTGGAATTATCCCAGAAGAGCACTACGAGCGCGCGCGGTCAGTCTTCGAAGACTGGGGGGCGCTTCTCTTGGCGGGCGAGGACGGCCTCCTCGAAGTTGCGGGTGGTCATGCGCACCAGCAGTTGGGCGTTCATTTCCGAGCGCATGTGGGCGCCGTAGCTCGAGGCCTCCAGCCCGGCCCACAGCATCCGCTTGGTGAGCTCGGTGCCCGGTCGGCTGAACGCGGCGATGCGGGCGCCGATCCCGTAGCAGCGCTCCAGCAGGTCGTCGGGCTCAACCGTCTCGCTCACCAGGCCGATGCGGGCCGCCTCCTCGGCGTGCACGTCCCGTCCGGTCAGCATGATCTCGAAGGCCCGTGACGAGCCGATGGCCCGAGGCAGCGTGAAGCTGAGGCCCAATTCGGCCGCGGTGAGGCCGTTGTTGATGCCCGCGGCCCGGAAATAGGCCTCGGTCGACGCGACGCGGATGTCGCAGGCCAGCGCCAGGCACAGGCCGCCGCCGATGGCCGCGCCGTTGATGGCCGCGATAACCGGCTGGTGGAGGTCCCCGATCAGCTCGATCACCTCGTGGAGGCGATCGGCGGCCCGGTGGGCGACGGTCGCCTTGGTGAGGCCCTCGATGTAGGGAGGGCTGCCCGAGCTCACCATGTCGGCCCCGGAGCAGAACCCGTGGCCGGCGCCGGTGATCACCACGGCCCGAACTTCGTTGTCGTTGTTCACGTCGCGCAGGGCGTCGGCCAGCGGCACCATCACGTCGAAAGCCATGGCGTTCATGCGCTCGGGCCGATTGAGGGTGACGAGCGCGATGCTGGGCCGCGGGTGGTCGATGAGAACGAAATCGTCGGCTGAACCCATGACCGGCGACGGTATCAGCCGGTGGTGTCGCGGCGAGGCTCAGTCGGGCAGGTCGGGCTTCCAGGCCGCGCCGTTGATGTGGCCCCCGCCGTCCACGAACAGCGTGTTGCCGGTCACGTATCGGCTGGCCTCGCTGGCCAGGAAGACCACCACCGGCGCGATGTCGAGGTCGGGGTCGCCGATGCGGCCCATCGGGTTGGAGGAGTCGGCCGCGGCCAGCAGCTCGGGGTGCGCGCCCAGCACCCGGTGGAAGCTGGCCGACTTGGCCGCGGGGCACACGATGTTGGCGGTGATGCCCCAGCCCGCCCACTCGCGGGCCGCGGTACGGGTGGCGGCTCGCAGCGCCTCCTTGGCCGAGTTGTACTCCACGGTGCCCATGTGGGCGTTCACCCCGTTGAGCGAGCACATGTTGACCACCCGGCCCCAGCCGTTGGCCTTCATGATGGGCAGCGCCGCGGCCATGGCCCAGAACGGGCCGTAGAAGCCCACGGCCAGAGCCCGGGCCATCCCGGCGGCGGACTTGTGCTCTAGACGGCTCACCTCGCCACCGCCCCAGGCGTTGTTAACCAGGATGTCCACTGACCCCCACTGTTGGGCGGCATGGGCGACCATGGCCTCGACCTCAGCCCGCTCGCCAACGTCGGTGGGCAGGAACTGGCAGGTGTCGCCAAGCTCGGCTGCGGCGTCGGCGCCCAGGCGCTCGTCGATCTCGGCTACTAGCACATTGGCTCCCTCGGCCACGAAGGCCCGGGCCACAGCCCGCCCGATGCCCTCGCCCGCGCCGGTGACTATCGCCGTCCTGCCCTCAAGCTGTCCCATGGCCTGCCTCCTGTGCCGTGCGGGCGTCCAAGTGCCCTACTCCATTACAGCCGAACGCCGCTAGCCGGTCGGTCTGAGCGACGAAGCGCGCCGTGCCGCGTTACAGCCGAATGCGGCGGCAGTGCTAGACACAACCAAACATGACGTCCAAGGGTCGCAAGCCAAGTCGGGTCGAGGACCTGCAGCAGTGGTCCCAGCGCATCGCGGCCAAGCGCAGCTCCATGTGGGTGTACCGTCTCGTGCGGCGCACCATCATCGTGGTGCTGCACCCCTACTTCCGGGTGCGCCACAAGGGGGCCGAGCACCTCGACATCGCGGGTCCGGTGATCGTGGCCCCGGTACATCGCTCCAACCTCGACACGCCGCTGCTGGCCGGGATGGGCCACCGCCGGATGCGGGCCCTGTCGAAGGAGTCTTTGTTCCGCAGCCGGCTCTTCGGCGCCTTCCTGTCCGCGCTGGGCGCGTTCCCGGTGCGCCGGGGCGCGGTCGACCGGGAGGCGATCCTGACTTCGGTCAAGATCCTGCAGGCGGGCGAGCAGATCGTCGTGTTCCCCGAGGGCACCCGCCAGACCGGCCCGAAGGTGGTCAGCGTCTTCGACGGCATGAGCTACCTCGCGTCGCGCACCGGAGCGGCCATCGTGCCCGTCGGCATTGCCGGCACTGAGGCCGCGATGAGTTCCGGCACTCGCCTGCCTCGGAGGGTGCGGGTGGTCATGGTGGCCGGCCCGCCCATCCGTCCGCCCGAGGGCCGCATGACCCGCCCGCAGAGGATCCACTTCTCCGAGATGGTGCGCAAGCGCCTTCAGGAAGTCTTCGACGAGGCCCAGTCGCTGGCCGGCTGAACGAGCCCATTCGGGCCGCCTGTAGCCTCGGTATACATGGCTTCCAAGATCACCTTGAACTCCGACGGTGCCCTGAATGTGCCCGACGAGCCGATCATCCCGTTCGTCGAGGGCGACGGGATCGGCATCGACATCTGGCCCGCGGCGAAGTCCGTGCTCGACGCGGCCGCGGCCAAGCACGGCCGCCGCATCTCCTGGCTCGAGGTGCTGGCCGGCGAGAAGGCCTACAACGAGACCGGGGACTGGCTGCCGGCCGACACCATTGCCGCCTTCGACGAGCACCTCATCGGCATCAAGGGGCCGCTGACCACCCCGGTGGGCGGCGGCTTCCGCAGCCTCAACGTGGCCATCCGCCAGATCATGGACCTGTACGTGTGCCTGCGGCCGGTGCGGTGGTTCCGGGGCGTGCCCTCCCCGGTGCGCGAGCCGCACCTGGTTGACATGGTGATCTTCCGGGAGAACACCGAGGACATCTACGCCGGCCTGGAGGTGCCGTCGGGCTCGCCCGAAGCGGCCCGGCTCATCGAGATGCTCCACGACGCCTTCGGCTGGGAGATCCGCGCCGACTCCGGGGTCGGGATCAAGCCGGTGTCGAAGTTCGGGTCCCAGCGCCTGCAGCGGGCCGCCCTCAACTACGCGCTGCGCCGGGGCCGCAAGCGGGTCCACTGGGTGCACAAGGGCAACATCATGAAGTTCACCGAGGGGGCCTTCCGAGGCTGGGGCTACGAGCTGGTTCGTGAGGAGTTCTCCGACGTGGCCGTGGCCTGGGAGGACTGCGGCGGCGATCCCGGCGACAAGATCCTGGTGCAGGACACCATCGCCGACATCGCACTGCAGCAGGTGCTCACCCGCCCGGCCGAGTTCGACGTGATCGCCACCATGAACCTCAACGGCGACTACATCTCCGACGCGCTGGCGGCCCAGGTGGGCGGCATAGGCATCGCTCCGGGAGCCAACATCAACTACGTCACCGGCCACGGCGTGTTCGAGGCCACCCACGGCACCGCGCCCCGCTACGCCGGCCAGGACAAGGTGAACCCTTCGTCGGTGCTGCTGTCGGGCGCCCTCATGTTCGAGCATCTCGGCTGGCAGGACGCAGCCGACGACATCGTCGCCGCGGTGGAGGCCACCATCGGCGACAGGATCGTCACCTACGACTTCGCCCGGCTCACCGAGGGCGCCACCGAGGTGAAGTGCTCGGAGTTCGCCGCGGCCATCGTCGACCGCCTCTGAAGGCTGACGCTCCACCGTGAGCGCCTCCCATGGCAGCGTGGCCCGGCGGGGATTCCGGCTGATAATGCGGTCGGTGCGGGCCCATCCCGGCCCGCACGCGCTGGCCATGGTGGGGGCGCTCGGCTTCGTCGCCGCCACCGTGGGCAGCGCCTGGCTGCTGGGCTGGATCACCGACAACGTGATCTTTGCCGACTCCGTCGAACGGACGGCGCCGGCCGTGGCGGCCGCCGCGGTGATCGCAGTGGCGGTCGCCAGCGGGGTCTCGGTTCTGCTGCGCCGCTGGTACCTGGCCATGGCCGAGCTGCGAACGCAGCGGGACTGGCGCCGGGCCCTGCTGCACCGCTACCTCGATCTGCCCATGGACTTCCACCGCGAGCGGGCTCCCGGAGAGCTGCTCGCCCACGCCGACTCCGACGTCAACACGGCCACGATGGTGCTCAAACCCCTGGCCTTCGCGGTCAGCGTCCTAGTGCTGGTGGTGATGACGATGGTGGTGCTGTTCCTCGCCCACCCGCTGCTGGCGCTCATCGCGGCCGTGGTCTTCCCGGCCCTCGCGTTGATCAGCCGCATCTACACCCGCAGGGTCGAGGCGCCCTCGGCCGAGGTGCAGCGGCGCGTCGGCGAGGTGTCCACGGTGGCCCACGAGAGCTTCGACGGTGCCGTGGTGGTGAAGACCCTGGGCCGCGAGCAGGTGGAGGTGGAGCGGATGCGCGCCGCCTCCGAGCGGCTGCGCGACGAGCGGGTCCGGGTGGGCCGCATGCGGGGCACCTTCGAGCCCGCCCTGGACGCCCTGCCCACACTGGGCGCGATCACCCTGCTGCTGGTGGGGGCCTGGCTTGTGGGCCGGGGCGCAGCCACCCCCGGGGACCTCGTGCTGGCCACCACCCTGTTCTCACTGCTGGCTCTGCCTCTGCTGATCGTGGGTTTCTTCCTGGAGGAGATGCCCCGCTCGGTGGTGTCGCTGGAGCGGGTGGACCGAGTGCTCGACCAGCCTGTCCCGGAAGCAGCCGCTCCGGTTGGTGACGGCCGGGTCCTGCCGTCGGGGCCGCTCGGCTTGGAGATCCACGACCTTGCCGTGGGCTACGGCGCCCAGCTCGTGCTCGACGGAGTGACATTCGCGGTGCGGCCCGGCGAGACGGTGGCGCTCGTCGGCGCCACCGGCTCGGGCAAGTCCACCCTGCTGGAGACCGTCGCCGGGCTGAACCCCCCGGCGCGGGGGTCGATCCGGTTGTCGGGCACCGACCTGCACCGTGTCCCCGCCGACGAACTGCATGAGGCGGTGGCTCTGGTGTTCCAGGAGGCCTTCCTGTTCGCCGACTCGGTGACCGAGAACGTGGACCTGCGCTGGGGAGGCACCCGGGCCGACGTGGGCGCCGCGCTGGGCGTTGCTGCTGCGGGCGAGTTCGTGGAAGCCCTCCCCCAGGGCGCAGGAACGGTCGTGGGCGAGCGGGGTGTGACCCTTTCGGGCGGGCAGCGACAGCGGGTGGCTCTGGCCCGGGCCCTGGTGCGATCGCCCCGGCTGCTCATGCTCGACGACGCCACCAGCGCAGTCGATCCCGTCGTGGAGGGCGAGATTCTGGCCAACATGCGCAGGCGGCTCGACACGACCCTGCTCGTTGTCGCCCACCGGCTCTCCACCATCGAGTTGGCCGACCGGGTGGCCTTTCTCGCCGGCGGCCGCATCGCCGCCGTCGGCACCCACACCGAACTGCTGGCCCTCGACGACTACCGGTTGCTGGTGTCGGCCTACGAGCAGGCCGCGGCGCCGTGACCACCTCGGACAACGCCGAGACTGCACCCGTCGGCGGCGAGGTAGGCGCGCCGGACGAGGTGAGGGCGCTGGGCGTGCTGCGCCGCGGCCTTGCCGTGAGCGACGAGCTGCGCCGTGGCCTCGGAGTCACCGCCGCAGTGGCCGTGTTCGCTGCAGTGGGCCGCCTGATCGTGCCGATCCTGGTGCAGCTAGTGCTCGACCACGGCGTGCTCGGCGCCGACGGATACCGGCCCGGCGTGGTGTGGGTGTTGTCGCTGAGCGCCTTCGGAGCGGTGCTGGTAGTGGCGGTTGCGAGCCGCGCGGCCTACATCCGGCTGGTGCGCATGGCCGAGTCGGTGTTGCTCGGGCTGAGGGTCCGGGCCTTCGAGCACATCCATCGGCTGAGCCTGTCCTCCCACACCCAGTCGCGCCGCGGGGTCCTCGTGGCCCGGGTCACCAGCGACATCGAGGCGATGGCCATGTTCATGCAGTGGGGCGCCATGTCGTGGATCGTCAACCCGGTGCTGATCGTGGCGACGCTGGGCGTCATGGTGTCCTACAGCTGGCAGCTCACCCTGTTCGTGCTGGCCCTGCACGTACCGCTGCTGCCGTTCCTGCGCTGGATACAGCGCCGCCAGATCGCGGCCTACTCCCGGGTGCGCGACCGGGTGGCCGACACCATGGGCCACACCAGCGAGGCGGTGTCGGCGGCGGAGGTGATCCGGGCTTACGGGTATCGGGGCGCGGTGCGGAGCCGGCTCGACCGGGCCGTCGACCAGCAGTACGAGTGCGAGATGTCGGCCTTCAAGTGGTGGGCGGTGATGATGCCCGTGGTCGAGCTCGTGTCGTCGATCGCGCTGGCCGCGGTCATTGTCGTGGGGGTGGTGTGGGGCGACGAGCTGGGAATCGGCGCAGGCGGGCTGGTTGCCTTCCTGTTCCTGGTGCGCCTCCTGGCCAGGCCGATCTCAGAGATCGGCCTGGTTTTTGACCGCACCCAGACGGCGCTGGCCGCCTGGTCGAAGATCCTCGGCGTGCTCGATATGCCTGTGGACGTGGTCGAGCCGCCGCCCGGCGAGGGCGAGGCTCTGGCGCCCGGCCCGCTGCCGGTGCTGGTGCGGGGCGTCGATTTCGCCTACTCCACCGGAGGCCCGGTGCTGCGCGGGATCGACGCCTCGATCCCGGCCGACGCCAATGTGGCCGTGGTGGGCGAGACCGGCTCGGGCAAGACGACCTTCGCCCGCCTGCTGGCCCGCCTGGCCGATCCCACCGCCGGCGAGGTCCTGATCGGCGGGGTGGACCTGCGCCGGATCGCCCCCGAGGCCCGCCGGCGAGGCATTCGAATGGTTCCCCAGGACGGCTTCCTGTTCGCGGCCACCATCGAGGACAACATCCGCTACGGGCGCCCCGGCGCGACGGCAGCCGACGCGGCCGCGGCCATCGATGAGCTGGGGCTGCGGGGCTGGATGGGCGGCCTGCCCCAAGGGATGCAGACCCCGGTGGGTCAGCGGGGCGGGCGGCTGTCGGTCGGCGAGCGCCAGCTGGTGGCGCTGGCCCGGGCCCAGGTCGCAGATCCGGGTCTGCTGATCTTGGACGAGGCGACCTCGGCGGTGGATCCCGAGACCGAGGAGGCGCTGGCCGCGGCCATGGCCCATCTGGCGGTGGGCCGCACGACGGTGTCGGTCGCCCACCGCTTGAGCACCGCGGAGCGGGCCGACCTGGTGCTGGTGTTCGACGACGGGAGAGTGGTGGAGCAGGGCGCCCACCGCGAGCTGACGGCCGCGGGCGGCGTGTACGCCCGGCTGCACCAGTCCTGGGTTGGCAACACCCGCCGCAGGGCGCTGAGTACCAGCCCAGAGCTGGCGGCCGCTCGCACCGGCTACCGTGCCCGCCATGCGTGATCCCGTGAGAGTGGCCGTCACCGGCGCGGCCGGCCAGATCGGCTACAGCCTGCTGTTCCGCATCGCCTCCGGGTCGATGCTCGGTCCCGACCAGCCGGTCGTTCTGCAGATGCTGGAGATCCCTCCGGCCATGGACGCCCTGCGGGGCGTGGCCATGGAGCTCGACGACTGCGCCTTCGGGCTGCTGGCACAGATGGTGCTCAGCGACGATCCCGACGAGGCCTTCGACGGCGCCCAGATCGCCCTGCTGGTGGGCTCTCGGCCCCGCACCAAAGGCATGGAGCGCAGGGACCTGCTGGAGGCCAACGGCGCCATCTTCACCGTGCAGGGCCGGGCCATCGCAGCTCGCGCCGCCGCCGACGTGCGGGTGCTGGTGGTGGGCAACCCGGCCAACACCAACTGCCTGATAGCCATGAACAACGCCGAGGGCGTCCCCTCCGAGCGGTTCACGGCCATGACCCGCCTCGACCACAACCGGGCCACGGCCCAGCTCGCGGCCCGTGTGGGGGCCACTGTCGGCGACATCACCAAGATGACCATCTGGGGCAACCACTCCGCCACCCAGTACCCCGACCTGTTCCATTGCGAGGTGGGCGGCCGCAACGCCGCCGCGCTGGTCGACGACCAGCAGTGGCTCGAGGGCACGTTCATCGGAACCGTGCAGCAGCGGGGCGCGGCCATCATCGAGGCCCGGGGCGCGTCGTCGGCGGCCTCCGCGGCCAACGCCGCCGTCGACCATGTGCGCGACTGGATGCTCGGCACGCCGCCGGGCGACTGGGTGTCGATGGCGGTCTGCTCCGACGGCAGCTACGGAGTGCCCGAGGGGCTGATCTCGTCGTTCCCGGCCACCTGCGCCGACGGCTCCCACCAGATCGTCGGCGGGCTCGATATCGACGACTTCTCCCGCACCCGCATCGACGCCTCGGTGGCTGAACTGGCCGCCGAGCGCGACACGGTGGCCTCACTCGGCCTGATCTGAGAGGCCGAGCGCTTCGGTGCCGGAGCTGCCCGAGGTCGCAGCCCACGCCGAGCGGCTGTCGGCCGCGCTCGCGGGAGCCTCGCTGGCCCGGTTCGAGCCGCTGCACCCGGCCGCGCTCAAGACGTTCGATCCCAGGCCCGCGGCGGCCGCGGGCCAGGTGCTCGCCTCGCTCGGCCATCGGGGCAAGTACCTGCTGCTGCGCTTCGGCTTCACAGACGGCTCAAGCGGCGCCGGCGGGCTCACATTCGTAGTCCATCTCATGCAGGCCGGACGGCTGCGCATCGACACCCGGCAGACCCGCAAGCCCAGGGGCGGGATGGCTCGCTGGACATTCGCCGACGGCACCGCGCTGCTGCTCACCGAGGCCGGCACCGAGCGCCGAGCCGGTGTGTGGCTCGTCGCAGGCGACCTTGGCGAGGCCGAGCCCCTGGCGCGACTTGGCCCCGACGCCCACACCATCGGCCGCGAAGAGCTCGCCCGGCGCCTGGCCGCGGCCAGCGAGCGCGTCCACGGCTTCTTGCGCGACCAGTCGCATCTGGCCGGCATAGGGCGGCTGCTGGCCAACGAGGTGCTCCACTCGGCTCGGATCTCGCCCTTCGCCAACACGTCGCGACTCGACGACGGGGCTGTGGATCGCCTGCACGCCGCCATCGGCGTGTCGATCGAGCGGGGTCTGGTCGCGGAGCGCATGCTCGACGACATGGGCCGCTCCGAGGACCGGCCCAACGACGTACACCACCGGGTGGGCCAGCCGTGCCCGGCCTGCGGCGACACGGTGCGCTCGGTCGAGTACCGCCGGTATCGCGTGGCCTACTGCCCGGGGTGCCAGACCGGCGGCAAGGTGCTGGCCGACAACACCACCAGCCGCTTCCTCAAGTAGGCGCTCAAACGAGCGGGCTCAGGGCCTTGCCTATCGCCTCCATCGCTGGACGGGCCGCGATCAGCAGCTGCGGATCGCCGCCGAGGCGCAGCCGGCCCTCGGCGAAGGCCCGCTGGGCGGACTTGCGCTCGACGGCTATCGCCCGGGCCGTCTCGCGGTCCGACGCGAAGGTCATGAGGTCACCGCCTGACCCTGCGCTCGCAGGCCCGGCCGCAGCCGACACGCGGCCCTCGGCCACGCGCACATGCCAGTAGAAGACCGAGCCGTCCTCGCTGGCCACCCGGTGCTCCAGGACGAGGTCCACGGCACCGCTCACCGGACACTCCGACAGCACGGAGTCGAGCCAGGCCACCCACTCGGCGGTGAACATCTCCGGCGTCTCGCGGGAGTCGGACTCGACGGTCACCACAGCGCAGGCTATCGATCGTCGTAGCCTGACTCGCGTGTCACGCCCGAGCACCGGGGACCTGATCGCCGGGGTGTCGGTGGCGCTGGTCGCCATCCCCCAGTCGCTGGCCTACGCGGAGCTGGCCGGGCTTCCACCCCAGTACGGCCTTTACGCCACCGCGCTGCCGTCGCTGCTGGCCGCGGCGTTCGTGTCGTCGCGGTACCTGCAGACCGGACCGGTGGCTCTCACCGCCCTGCTCACCCTCGGGGCGCTGTCGGGGGTGGCCGAGCCGGGCGAGGCCAACTACATCCAGAGCGCCGCGCTGCTAGCCCTGCTCGTGGGCGTGACGCGGCTGCTGCTCGGGGTGGTGCGCATGGGCCGGGTGGCCTACCTGCTGTCGGAGCCGGTGGTCACCGGATTCACCGCAGGAGCCGCGGTGGTGATCATCGCCTCGCAGCTGCCCAAGATCTTCGACGTCGACCCCTCCGGCGAGTTGCTGGCCGCGGCGGTGCGCACGCTGGGGCAGCCCGGCGAGTGGCGCTGGTCAGCGGTCGCCTTCGCGGCGGGCACGGTGGTCCTGATGATCGGGGGCCGCTACTTGCACCGGCTGTTCCCCGGAGTGCTGGTGGCAGTGATTGCCGGGGTCGCTGTGGCCGGCTCCAGCAGCTATGAGGGGTCGAAGGTGGGCGACCTCGACGGCGGCTTCATTCCCCTGAGCCTGGACTTCCCGTGGGCGGAGGCGCCGAGCCTGCTGCTGCCCGCGGCCGTGATAGCGCTGGTGGGATTCGCGGAGCCGGCATCGATTGCCCGCACCTTCGCCGCGGCCGACCGCCTGCCGTGGAACGCCAATCGCGAGATGGTGAGCCAGGGCGTCGCCAACCTCGCCTCCGCCGTCTCGGGCGCCTTCCCGGTGGGCGGCTCGTTCTCGCGCAGTTCGCTCAATCGGATGGCCGGGGCCACCAGCGCCTGGTCGGGCGCGATCACCGGAGCGTTCGTGCTGGCCGTGCTGCCGCTGGCGCCGCTGCTGGAGGACCTGCCCACCGCGGTGCTCGGCGTGATCGTCATCGTCGTCGTAGTGCGCCTGGTGGATGTGAAGGAGATGGCCCGCCTGCCTCGGGGCTCCTTCCCCCAGGCGTTGGTCGGTGCGGGGACCACTCTTGCCACCATCGCCTTCGCACCCCGAGTGGAGCGAGGCGTGCTGGTGGGGATCGGCCTGGCCGTCGCGGTGCACCTCTACCGCGAGCTGCAGGTCACCACGCCCGGCGAGCGGAACCATGACACGCTCACCGTCCGGCCCAAGGGCGTGATGTGGTTCGCAACCGTGCCTCAGGTGGAACGCTTGGTGCGCGAGGAGCTGGCCTCCGAGCGCAACCTCACGGCCGTCGTGATCGACCTGTCCGGGGTGGGACGGATCGACTACTCCGGGGCGGTCGCGCTGCGGCGCATCCTGGAGAGGATCTCAGCGTCGGGAGTGGCGGTCAGCGTCGCCGGCGTGCCTCCCAGCGCGTCGGGGGCCGTGCGGGCCGAGCTGGAGCTCTACGAGTCGTCCTGACCCGACCAGCGGGACCGTTGGGGACGGGGTCGGTCACAGCCGCTATGGGCCGCGAGATGCCGTAGTGTGGGGTTGATGACCGCCGCGGGGAGTGCTCTGTCCCACGACGAGCTTGTGGCGTCCATGACCGGGGGCATGGCCCGGGGTGACCTGCCCCGTTTCGCGGGCTCGCCGCGGCTGCGCCCCGACGGGCGGCCCCGGCCCGAGTTCCGTGCCGAGCTGCGCCGGATCCCCAACGCGTTCAACGCCATCACTGTGATGGCGACGCTCGCAGCGGCTGTGGCCGTGGTCGCGGCTGTCATCGCCGTCGATCACTGGCTGGCCACTGCGGTCGCCGTGCCGGTCATGGGAATCGTGATGCTGCGGATGTTCATCCTGCATCACGAGGCGGCCCACCGGTTGTTGTTCTCCAACCGCCTCATCAACGACATCGTCGGAGTGAACATCCTGGGGTGGCTGCCCTTCGGCGCCGGCACCCACCAATACCGGCGCGGCCACGCCAACCACCACCGCGACGAGTTCGGACCCAAGGAGCCCGACTTCCTGCTGTATGCGCTCTATCCGGTGTCCAAGGCGTCCATGGGCCGCAAGCTCCTGCGGGACTTGGTCGGCGTGTCGGGCTTCCGCATCGTCAAGCCCCGCTTCACCGGCCTGGTCCGGCCGCCGTTCCTGCTGCTCAGCCTGCGGTTCTTCGCCGGTCAGGCCGTGGTACTGGCCGTGTTCTGGGCTGTGGGGCGTCCGTGGCTGTATCTGGTCCTTTGGGCGCTGCCCTACTTCAGCTACTACCAGGTGGCCAACCGGCTGCGGGCCATAGCCGAGCATGGCGGCATGACCCGCACCCCCGACCGCCGCAACACCACCCACCATGTGCGCCAGAGCTGGACGGCCCGCCTGTTGCTGGTGCCCTACAACGTGGGCTACCACCTGGCCCACCACGTCGACTCGGGAGTGCCTGCCCGCCACCTGCCCCGGCTACAGCGAGCCCTCGTGCAGGACGGCTATCTGCCCGCCGAGGCGGTGTGGCCCGGCTACCGGTCGCTGTGGCGGGCGCTGGTGCGGCCCGATCCGGCGCCGTCGACTTGAGGCTCGGGCCGCGGAACCCTACAGGGAGAAGCCGTCGAGGACTTCTTTGAGGGCGTCGGTGTCCTCGGAGCCGAGCACCACCCGGGAGTTGGTGGCCACGTAGACCATGTCGAGGTTGATGCCGGCGCTGGAGACCTTGGTGGCCAGCTCGGCCAGCTCGCCGGGCCGGTCCTGGGCTTGGACCACGACGACCTCCCGCTCACGGGTGACGGCCGGGCCGTGGGTGTTGGCCAGCGCCCGGTAGACGGGCTCGCTGTGGGGCACGAGGATGTGCAGCTCCGCGGTGCGGCCCGTGCCCATGCACGTCGCCGCCGCGATGTTCACGCCTGCGTCGCTTATGGCGGTTGCCACTCTGGCCAGCGCCCCCGGTTTGTTCTCCAACTCGATCACCAGGTCGCTGGCCACGGTCGACATGAGAGCAGGTCCTCCTTGGGTTGTTAGCCCGATCGGTGGGCTCGGGCTGGTAGGGCCACCGACTGTAGGGCAGAACTGTCCGGTTGTGAAGCGCGAGGGCACTGCCGCCCGCTGGGGCGCCGAGCGCGGCGAGTAGCGTTCCCGGGTGCTCGTAGACGCCCATACCCATGTGGTGTCGAGCGATCCCGACTCCTACCCCCTCACACCGGCCGCGCTGCCGGGGAGCTGGTACCTGCAGTCGCCCTGCTCGGCCGAGGGACTGCTCGACGAGATGGACGCGGCGGGCGTTGACCGGGCCGTCCTGGTGCAGCCGCTGGGGGCCTACTCGTTCGACAACCGGTATGCGGCCGCCAGCGCGTCGGCTCATCCCGGCCGGTTCAAGGCCGCCTGCTGCGTGGATCCCTACGGCGACTCGCCCGCTGAGACGCTGCAACTTTGGCTCGATCACCCCAGTGTCGGCGGCGTGCGGTTCTTCGCGCTCTCCAGGGAGCGGTCCTGGCTGAGCGACCCGGCAACGTTCGTGCTCTGGGAGCAGGCGAGCGCATCCGGCGCCCACGTCATCGTGACCGTCTACGAGAGCCAGCTCGACGAGCTCGCCTCGGTGCTGGAGCGCTTCCCGGATGCGGCTGTGTCACTGGATCACTGCGGGTTCTGCGACGTCGCCTCCCCCGGGGCGCTGCTGGCGCTGGCCCGCTTCGAGAACCTCTGCCTCAAGGTCACGACCAACGTGATCGACGCGGCCGCCGCGGCGGAGAGAACCGCCCGCCGGTTCGTGTGGCGGCTCGCCGGCGCCTTCGGTGCCGAGCGGCTCATGTGGGGCTCCGACTACTGCCAGACCCACGACCGCCCCTACGCCGAGCAGGTCCGCTGCGGTGTCGAGGCCTTCGGCGATCTCAGCGGCGCGCAGCAGGACGCCTGCCTGGGCGAAACGGCGCGGCGGCTCTGGTTTGGTGACTAGAGACGGATCTCGTTGACCAGCGGCTCTGGTGCGCCGCCTAGAGACGGATCTCGTTGACCAGCGGCTCTGGTGCGCCGCCTAGAGACGGATCTCGTTGACCAGCGGCTCTGGTGCGCCGCCTAGAGACGGATCTCGTTGACCAGCGGCTCTGGTGCGCCGCCTAGAGACGGATCTCGTTGACCAGCGGCTCGCCGGCGAGGTAGCGGGCCACGTTGTCCGCGAAGACCCTGTGCACCCACTCGAAGAAGCCGTTCGGGTCGGTGGAGCAGTGGGCGGAGAGGTAGATGTTGGGCGCGTCCCACACCGGCGAGTCCCCGGGCAGGGGCTCCACCGCAGTCACGTCGATCGCGGCTGCCCGGAGCTTGCCAGAGTGCAGGGCGGCCACCAGCGCGGGCTCGTGCACGAGCGAGCCCCGGCCCACGTTCACGAACATCGAGCCCTCCCGCATGGCCGCGAAGGCTGCGGAGTCGAAGAGCTCGTGGGTCTCGGGAGACTCGGGGACGGCCGCGACGACGATGTCGCAGCGACCGAGCATGTCGTGGAGCCCGTCGGGTTCCACCACCTCGTCGGCCAGCTCGGTCCGGGCTCCGCTGCGGCGCAGGACGATCACCTCCAGGTCGAAGGCGCGGGCACGGCGGGCCACTGCCTGGTTGATGGGTCCGAAGCCGATGAGGCCGACGGTCTTGTGAGCGATCGCCTCGCCGTACACCGGCAGCCACTGCTTTCGCTGCTGGGTTGTGTCCAGCCGGCGAACCTGCTTGAACTCGCCCAGGATGCGGGCCAGAACGAACTCGGCGATCGAGGTGGCGTTGGCTCCCGAGGTGTTGGTCAGCCGGATGCCCGCCTCCCGAAGCCCCGCCGACTCGAGCTGGGCGGCGCCGGCTCCCAGGGCGTGGACCCATCGCAGCCGGGGGGCGACCGCGGCCACTTCGAAGGGCAGGTCGAGGGCGACGCAGCACTCGATGCGGGACAGCGCGGCCCGTTGGGCCGCGCTCAGCGGCGGCGCCAGGTGGCGCAGCGCGTCATAGGGCGGGACCCCCCGGCCGCAGCGGAGCTCCGACGGCTCCTCGTAGGGCTCGACCACGATCTCGACGCGGGGATCGACCGCGGCCAACTCGCCCAGGTGCTGGTCGAAGTCGGCGTTCCATTCGCCGGGGTAAAGGACTCCGACGACCAGCGGGTCGCTCACCGGCCGAGACCCACCCTTCGGGCACCGGCCGTGCTCCCGGACCCTTTGATCGCGATTTCTTGTCGTAGTGGCGCGCTCTCGCGATCAGAAGCAAGCGGTCCGGTCACCAGGACTCGGTCAGGAGCCGTAGTGCCGGCTCGGCCGCGGCCTCGGCCCTTCCGATGACGGTGGCCTCGTCCGTGCCGCCCAGCGGATGGCCGACCGCGACGATACGCATGTCGGGGAGCCCCATCGTGGCGGCCACGTCGGCGGCAAGGGCCCGGAACTCCGTGGTCGCCACCAACACGGTGGGGGTGCCGGCGGTTTCGAGGCTGACGGAGTCGTGGACACTCCACGACGTGCAACTGCCTCAATCAGCCGAGCCGGTCAGGACTACCTCGGCCTCGGCCAGCCGGGCCAGCACGTCGTCGGGCGCGGGCAGAGCGCCGTTCTTGCGCTCAACCACCGAGACGCTCGCCCCCGTGCGGGCCGCGAGCCGGTCGGCCAGGCTTGCCAGCAGCAGGCCCGCGTTCGGCTTCGAGTTGTCGAGTATCCCGATCCGCCTCCCGGCCAGCACCGGCGCAGGCGGCGCCAGGGATGCCGCGGGCGGGCCCACGACTCCGTCGGGGGCGTAGATCTGCATCGGTTCGCTCCTTTCTGGAATTCGGGGTGCCGGCGCGGCCTCAGGCCTCGACCGGCACCGTGACGCTCTTGGTCATTCCCCAGCTCGGGATGACCGAGCTGTGCTTGCCCGGCCCTCCGACCACCATGACCTTGACGTTGTCGGGATGCTCGGTCAGTGACATGAGGGCGTCGTCGGGCAGGGCCTCCTGCCAGGGCGCCCACGCCCGCAGCGCGAAGGCGGTCCGCAGGTCGCCGGCTCTCATCCGGGCCCGCTCGTGGAGGTACGACGCCACATGGCCCCGCGTCCAGCCCGCGGCCGCGCATGCGGCGGCATGCTCGGGGCAGAGCATCACGAAGAACTCGCCGCTGCTGACCGGCGCGTTGTTCGAGCCCAGTGAGGCCATGGCCGAGGCCATCTTGTCGAGTATCGGCGCGGGAGCGCTCGACTCCATGTCGTGCACGTTGTGGGGGGCCGCTCCGCAGTGCACGGTGACCGCCGACGGCGCGTCCACCCCGACGCTGGCCGCGTAGCCGCCCCAGGGCGACTCGTCGAGGTTCTCGGCCACGCAGTAGGCGTACTTGGCCGGTCCGCCCTGCGTGGAGGCGTCGCCCTCGCCGGGGACCGCGCCCGCCACATGCAGCAGGATCAGCCGCAGGGCCCGCCCGGTGGCCGCGTTGGCGAGGCTGCCCGGGCCGAACGCGCCGAGTCCCGAGTTGTAGCCGGCGCTTCGGGCGATCTCTCCGTGCACCACCAGCAGCGGCGCCACCGGATGCGTGGTGGCGTTGACGCCGCGCAGGTTGACCTCCGGGCGGGCGAGGGCCCTCACCGCGGCCACCAGCACACCGAGATGCTCGGGGCGGCACCCGGCCAGCACGGCGTTAACCGCGATGATCCTGCGGGTGGCCACCCCGGACCGCGGCGGGAGCACCGCGACGGGTTCGTCGGCGTCGCCGGCGCATCTCGCCAGCATGGCGTCGACCCGCTCGACAGTGGGGGCCACCATCGGCAGGCCGTCGCCCCAGCCGCGCTCCGCAAAGACGTCCCGGACGGCATCGGGGTCGCCCGACGCCACCTCAAGCATCTCGGACACGTCGGTCACGGCCACTAGTCTGCTGGCTCGGAGCCTGGCTTGCGGCCTCAGACGGTGCGGAGGGTCTCGGTGTGGCCGTCGACGCCGACGACCTGGCCGTTGACGAAACGGGCCGCGTCGGAGCTCAAGAACACCACCATGGCGGCGATATCGGCCGGCTCCACGAGTGTCCGCATCGATACCTGCTCGACGTAGCCACGGCGCACCGCGGCAATGGTGGTGCCGGTTGCGGAGGCCTCGGCTGCGATCACCGCGTCCATGCGGTCGCCGGCGACGGTTCCCGGCGCCACGCAGTTCACGCGGATGCCCGCCGGCCCCAGCTCGGCGGCCCAGGTTCGGGTCAGGCCCTCGACGGCCCACTTCGACGCCGAGTATGCCGAGCGCATCGGGTAGGCGAGGTGGCCGGCAGTGGACGAGATGTTCACCACGCATCCGGCACCTGAAGCCCGCAGGCGGGGCACCGCGTGGCGGGTGACGCGGAACGTCCCGCCCACGTTCACCTTGAGGCAGCGGTCGAAGGAGTCGGGGTCGAGGGCCTCGACCGGCCCGGTCTCGCCCGCGATGCCCACGTTGTTGACCAGGATGTCGAGTCCGCCGAGATCGCCGTCCAGCTGCGCGAACATCTCGGCCACGGCGACGTCGTCGCTGACGTCGGCGATGTAGTCGGCTTCAGTGAGAGCGTCCGCGTCGACGGTGCGCACCTCGGCCCCGGCTGCGGTCAGGGCCTCGGCGATGCTCGCTCCGATGCCCGCGCCCCCGCCTGTGACCAGCGCCCGTCGTCGGTGCAACGCGGCATCGCCCATGACGGTCATGCGAGCTGATCTTAAGAGGCCAAACGGATCGCTGCTACGAAGGTCGGGCACCTTCGGCAATCACCGATCGGCCGCGTTCGTGCCGACCGACGGTGGCCTTGGTCTGCAATTTCACTACTTGAAATTACTCAATAACTATGCACGTGCATCGGCGTGATAGCTGGCGGACAGCGCACTAGCCTGCGGGAATGAGCACTGAGCGTCGCCGCCGCCGTCCCCGGCAGAACGTCGACGAGAGGCCCTCAGGGCCGGTCCAGCCGCCGTGGCGATTGCATGAGCGCCGCTTCGAGCCCACGCGAATCGTGAGCGACGACGAGCTGGAGGCCATTCACGAGGCCTCGCTCACGGTGCTGCGCGACACCGGCATGGACTTCCTGCATCCGACGGCGCGGCGGATGTGGGCCGAAGCGGGCGCTGATGTCGACGGGGAGCGGGTGCGCTTCGACCCTGAGATGGTCATCGAGCTGGTGTCCACCGCGCCTTCAGAGTTCGTCCTGCACGCCCCCGATCCGGCCCGGCACCTGCCCATGGGCGGGCGCAGCGTGGCCTTCTCGGCGGTGGCGAGCCCTCCGAACGTGGCCGACCGGTCTGGCGGTCGCCGCACAGGCAACCGTGAGGACTTCCGCCGCCTGGTGATGCTCAGCGAGGTGCTCAACTCGGTGTCGCACACGGGCGGCTACCCGGTGGAACCGGTTGACGTCCACTCCTCGTTTCGCCATCTCGTCGCCACCCGCGATCTGCTGACTCTGTCACGCAAGGCCATCCACTGCTACTCGCTCGGCGCCCAGCGCAACCAGGACTGCCTGGAGATGGTGCGCATCGTGCGGGGCGTCACCCACGACGACCTTGAGGCGCAGCCGTCGATCTTCACCGTGGTGAACTGCAACTCGCCGCTGCGCCTGGACACGCCCATGCTGGAGGGGATCCTGCAGTTCTCGGCCCGCAACCAGGTGGTGGTGGTCACCCCGTTCACGCTGGCCGGGGCGATGGCGCCGGTGACTGTGGCCGGCGCGGTGGTGCAGCAGAACGCCGAGGCCCTGGCCGGGATCGCCTTCACCCAGCTGGTGAGGCCCGGCTCGCCTGCGATGTACGGCGGGTTCACCTCCAATGTCGACATGCAGTCGGGCGCTCCGGCCTTCGGCACCCCCGAGTACATGCAGGCCGTGCTGCTCGGCGGTCAGCTGGCCCGGCGCTACGAGATCCCGTACCGGTCGTCGAATGCGTGCGCGGCCAACGCGGTGGATGCCCAGGCCGCGTATGAGAGCGTGTTCTCGCTGTGGGCCGTGGTCATGGGCGGCGCCAACATGGTGATGCACGGCGCGGGCTGGATGGAGGGCGGGCTGCAGGCCTGCTTCGAGAAGATGGTTATCGACGCCGACCTTCTCGGCATGGTCGGGGCGTTCTTGAAGCCGCTGGCCACCGACGCCGACTCGTTGGCGGTGGACGTCATCGCCGAGGTCGGTCCGGGCGGCCATTTCTTCGGCACGGCCCACACCCTGGCCCGTTTCCGCGATGCGTTCTTCAAGCCGATGGTGTCGGACTGGCGCAACTTCGAGTCCTGGGAGGAGGCCGGCTCGCCCACCGCCCTCGATCACGCCGAGCGCCTGGTGGCCGAGCTGCTCGACGCCTACGAGCCGCCCGCGCTGGCCGATGACGTACGGGCCGAGCTCGACGACTTCACCGACCGGCGCATAGCCGAGGGCGGGGTCGAGACCGACTTCTAGGCCGGAGCCGTCCGTGCTGTCCATGCCTGTCAGACGCGCGGCCTGGCCGCCGGCCGCCCAACCGTCGGCCCATTCTGTGTGCGCTTCTTGGCAATAGTGACCGGTTCCTGCAATCAGAACGCTGGAGGGCGGCTGCGGCCTGGCTGCCGCCCATTCTGTGTGCGCTTTTTGGCCATCGTGACCGGTTCTTGCAACCACAACGCTGGAGACGGGCGAGGCAGTCTTGGCTGGAGCGTTGCAGGCACATGGGCGGCCGTGGTGTACTTCGCGCCATGGGACAGGCATCCGCCCTTGACGGAGACTTCACATCGGACGACTTCTGGTGGGGCACCCACCGGCCGCTGGAGCAGGCGACTGGGCTCCAGCCCGTCGCCTACACCGACGATGGCTTCTTCGAGGTGGAGCAGGATCGTCTGTTCGGCCGGGCCTGGGTAGCGGTGGGCTCCGCGGCCGACGTGGCCGAGCCGGGCCGCCTGCTGGTGCGCACCGTGGGCGGCACGTCGGTGCTGATCACCCGCGACCGGGACGGCGTGCTGCGGGGCTTCGTCAACTCGTGCCGTCACCGGGGCACGGAGTTGGCCTCCGAGGATTGCGCCGTGTCGCGGATGATCCGCTGTCCCTACCACCGCTGGGGATACGCCTTGGACGGCTCCCTGGTGGCCACCCCGCTATTCGACGAGGTGCCCCGGCCCGACTTCGACGCGGGGGAGTTCTCCCTGCTGCCGGTGCGGGCGGAGTCGTGGGGAATGGACGTGTTCGTGTGCCTGGACGAGCACACGCCGCCGCTGGCCGAATGGCTCGGCGACCTGCCCGAGCGGATGGCCGGCTACGGGTTCGACCGCTGGTACGTCCACGAGCGATGCAGCTTCGACGTGGCCGCCAACTGGAAGCTGATCACCGAGAACTTCCAGGAGTACTACCACCTGGCCTGGGTGCATCCTGAGCTGTCTCGGGTGTCGCGGGTGCGCGACCACTACCGCTACCAGGGGCCGGGCCTGTACTGCGGCCAGACCACCACGCCGGTGTCGAGCGACGAGCGCGACGACTGGCTAGTGCTGCCGCCCGCGGCGGGGCTCGACAGCTCCGACTCTGTGAGCGGCCGGTTCGTGGCCGTGTTCCCCAACCTGCTGCTGGCCGTGCTGCCCGGCCACGCCTTCGTGACCCGGCTCGAGCCCCTGTCATCGGGTTCGACTCGAGAGCACTGCACTCTGCTGCTGCCGGGGTCCACGCCGGCGGAGTCCTTCGGCGACGCCGCGGCCGAGACCCTCAAGTTCTGGATCGAGATCAACAGCGAGGACATCGACATCTGCGAGCGGGGCCAGCGGGGGCTGGCCCTCGGCGGCGCACCGCCCGGGCCGCTGTCGCCGCGCTTCGAGGAGCCGCTGCACCGCTTCCACAACATTGTGGCCGACTGCCTTACCGCCGACTCGCTCGCCACCGGGCTGACCGTGCCGTCTGGCGACGGCCCCGGCGACGGTGAGCGCTACGGCTGCGGGCCCAATCCCGCCCCGCCGGCCATCGAGTCGTCCGGAACTTGGGCACGCTAGACCTCACGCCGCCGTGAGTTCCACCGTGTCCCAGCGGAGGCGTTCGCTGGAGGCGAATTGGCAGCGTTCTGGCCCCTATGGGTGGTGTCTTGCTGCCAGTTCGGTGGGGAGGCGTTCGCTGGGGGCGAATTGGCAGCGTTCTGGCCCGACCACGCCACGCTCACCTACACCAACACCAAGGTGCGGGAGAACTACTCGCGCCGGTTTCGGATCACGTTCCCCAACGAGTTCCTGCCCGCGGGGCGCGGCGTGCAGACGTCGCCGATCTATGACCGGCTGGTGGAGGCCAATGCCGTGTTCGGTGACGCCTTCGGCCTGGAGTCGGCGCTGTGGTTCCAGGCTCCGGGCCTTGAGCCGATCGAGGAGGTCACCTTCGGGCGCTCCAACGCTTGGAGCCGGGTGCGGGCCGAGACGCTGGCAGTGCGGGCCGGCGTCTGCCTGATCGAGACCACCGGTTTCGCCAAGTTCCTGGTGGAGGGACCGGGGACCAGGGCATGGCTCGACCGGCTGCTGGCGGGGCGGATCCCGATGCCGGGCCGCATGGCGCTCACGCCGATGACCAATCCGGCGGGCAACCTCATCGGCGACCTGACCGTGGCCTGCCTGCTGGCCGCGCCGGGGCGGGCCGAGGGGCCCGCGGGCACCGTGGTCGGTGGGGTCACGGCCAACGTGCGCGACGGCGAGCGGTTCGTGCTGTTCGGCTCCGGTGTCGCCGAGCGCTACTACGAGCGCTGGTTCGACGCCCACCTGCCCGAGGACGGATCGGTGAGCTACCGGACGCTGGGGGCGGAGATGTGCGGTCTGGCCATCGCCGGGCCTGCGTCGAGGGCACTGCTGGCCGACGTCACCGACGCTGATGTGTCGGCGCACGGCATGAGGTTTATGGCGTTCGGTGAGATGGATGTGGGCCTGGCCCCGGTGTGGTGCGGGCGCATCAGCTTCACCGGAGACCTGGGCTACGAGCTGTGGATGCTGGCTCGCTACCAGCGCTACGTGTTCGACCTCCTGCGGTCCGCGGGGGCCGCGCACGGGCTGGAGCTGTTCGGGCTGCACGCGCTGAACTCGCTACGCCTGGAGAAGGGGTTCGGGTCCTGGGCCCGGGAGTACCGGCCCGACTACGACCCGTTCGAGGCCGGCCTGGGCCGCTTCGTGCGCATGGAGAAGGACTTCGTGGGCCGCGACGCGCTGGCCAAGCACGGCGAGACCGGCCCCGATGGCGGGGTAGCGGCGACCGGCCTGCGGCTCTGCACCTGGACCGTCGAGACCGGCGAGGGCGACGAGGCGGTCGACGTCATCGGCGACGAGCCGGTGTGGCACGATGGCGAGGTCGTGGGCTGGGTCACGTCAGGCGGCTACGCCCACCACAGCGACGCGTCGGTAGCCATGGGCTACGTCCCCGCGGAGTTGGCCGAGTCGACGGGCCGCTTCGAGATAGAGCTAGTCGGCACCCGCCGGAGAGCGACGCTGGTGTCGGGCTGCCTATGGGACCCCGACGGCGACCGCATGCGAGCCTGAATCGAGACAACAGATCAATAAGTTTCATGTTGTTGAATTGCAAGACAGCTCGAATCTCGCTAGATTTGAGTTGTGGATGCAGATGCCGCCGTGCTCACAGCCTTCGCGATGCCGTTCATGGCGATGCTGGCCATGCTCTGGCACCAGCAGCGTGCAATTCTGAAGCGGCTTGGTGAGAACGGTGAGCGTTTGGTCCGAATCGAGGGCTACCTGGGCATAGGGATGCCGCTGGCCTCCTCGACGGGAACGGCCGGAGCGTTTCTGGTGGCAGACCCTGCAAGCACGACAAGCCGGCCCAGCAGGCCCGACGAGCAGGACTAGACGTAGTCGTGGATCTCAACGCGGTCACGCAGATAGTGACGGTGGCGCTGGCTGTGCTGGCCATTATCTGGCACCAGCAGCGAATTACCGACAAGCTACGCGACCGCCTGGACAGCGTGGAGCAGCGGCTGGCCCGGATTGAGGGGTTCCTGGACGTCGGCATGCCCGCGGCCGCTGCCTCAGAGGCACCCGGCGCGGCCTTGGCTGGGAACCATGCCGACGCGCAGGACCATTCCAAGGCACTTGGCGAACAGAGTACGAAGCCCGCCACGACCGACTAACCCGCCAGCGATCCCAACTGCCACGATTCCCGCGGGTGTCTCGTAGCTGCGGGGTACGGTCTGTCATGTGAGCGAAGCGGGCGGCGGAGACCTGTTCATCGTCGACAACAGCGTGTCGGGCTGGACGGGTCTCGAGTACCTGCGCCAGTGGAGCGACCTGGCCCGATCATTCGACATCGCCACCGGGTTCTTCGAGATCGGGGCGCTGCTGGCTCTTGACGGCAAGTGGCAGCAGCTTGAGAAGATCCGCCTGTTGATGGGCGACGAGGTGTCGCTGCAAACACACAAGGTCTTCAAGGAGGCGCTGCGCCAACGAGTTGGCCGACTCGATGACAGTCTGGAGCACGAGAAGGGCCCGAACCCGTTCCTGGAGGGTGTAGAGGCCGTGGTGGAGGCCATCGCTGAGGGCCGGATCGAGTGTCGGGTTTACCGGCGGAACAAGTTCCACGCCAAGGCATACATCACCCACGCCAAGTTCGATGTAGTGGGAGCGCAGGCGCTGGTGGGATCGAGCAACTTCACCAAGCCGGGGCTGACCCGCAACGTCGAGTTGAACATCCAGGTGCAGAGCGGCCGCGAGGTCGCCCAACTCCAGGACTGGTTCGAGACGCACTGGGCCGCGGCGGAGGACGTCACCACCGATGTGCTGCGGGCCATCACCCGCCACACCGCCGAGTTCACACCGTTCGACGTGTACACCCGAGCGCTTCACGAGTTCTTCCGGGGCCGTGAACTCACTGCGGGGGAGTGGGACGAGTCGCAGTCGCGCATGTTCGGCCAACTCGATCGCTACCAGCAGGAGGCGTACTGGTCGCTGATGAAGATCTGCCGCCAGCACGGCGGGGCCTTCCTGTGCGACGGGGTGGGCTTGGGCAAGACGTTCGTGGGGCTTATGTTGATCGAGCGGCTCGTGCTGCACGAGAACAAGCGGGTGGTGCTGTTCGCTCCCAAGGCGGCCCGCGAGGGCGTTTGGGAGCCGCATCTGCGCCGGTGGCTGCCCCACATCGGCGGCGTCGGTGGGGGTGCGGACTTCTCCAGCCTCAGCGTGTTCAGCCACACCGACCTCGGGCGAGGCAACGACTTCCCGGAGCGGTTCCGGCGCATCACCGACCTGGCCGACGCGGTGATCGTCGATGAGGCCCACCATTTCCGCAACCGCGGCAGCCGAGGCGACGACACCGCCGACGGGGGACGCGGCCTCGGCGGCAGGACCGGCCCCGGCGACGACGGGCAGGACCGCCGCTCGCGCTACTGGCGCCTGTTCGACATGCTGGACGGCTCGGTCCGGCCCAAGCTGATGTTCCTGCTCACCGCCACCCCGGTCAACAACCGTCTGGCCGACTTCCGGCACATGGCCGAGCTGTTCACCCGAGGCGACGAGGCCTTCTTCGCCCGCAGCCTCGGCGTGAACAACCTCTCGGGCCATTTCAACGTGATGGAGCGAGTCCTTCAGAGCGCTCTTGCCCGTGGCGGCGGGGTGACAACCGACGCCGTCGGCTCAGCCTTCGCGGAGGGGATGACCCCCGAAGCCCAAGAGGCGCTCGCCGCGGACGAGGTGTTCAAGGCGCTGGTCGTGCAGCGCAGCCGGTCCTATGCGAAGGCCAGCCAGATCCAGCAACGCGGCGAGTCGACCGCGTTCCCCGAGCGCAAGCCGCCACAGGTGGCCGAGTACTCGATCCGCTCGTCGTATCGGGAAGTGCTCGACATGTTCGACAAGGCCTTCCGGCGCCAGCAGCCTCTGTTCTCGCTCTCGATCTACTACCCGCTGGCCTACTACGTCGGCCCCGACGACATCAATCCCGTGGAGGAGAACCGCCAGCGCCAGGTGGTGGGCCTGATCCGCACGATGTTCCTCAAGCGTTTCGAGAGCTCGGTGTACGCCTTCGAGAAGTCGCTGGACCGGCTGATGCGCAAGCTGCTGGCCTTCGTGGAGGTCCACAGCGAGCCGGGCGCTGAGCGCGACCGTTTCGACGCCTGGACGCGTCGACACGCGGCCGTGCTCGGTTTCCGGCCCGAGGTCCAGCTCGGCCTCGATCTCGACGGCACCGGCGAAGCGGACGAGGACGACGCAGACGAGGACGTGATCCCGCCCGAGCTGCTGGAAGCGGTGACCGAGCTGTCCCGCAGCGACTACGACGTGGCGGCCATACTCGACAAGACGTTCGAGGACCTCGACGAGATCGCCCGCTTCCTCGACGCCGCCAGTCGGCTGACGCCGGAGCAGGACGACAAGGTGCGCAAGCTGGTCCGGCTGCTGCGCACGAAGGACCTGGCTGGTCGCAAGGTGCTGGTGTTCACCGAATTCGCCGACACCGCCCGCTACGTGGAGTCCCACCTGCGCGCCGCAGGCGTCGACGGCCTCGTCCGCATAGATAGCGGCTCCAAGGTGGACCGTGCCGAGGTGATCCGCCGGTTCTCGCCCTACTACAACGCCAGCAGCACAGCGGAGCTCGCCGCCGACGGCCTCCACGAGATCCGGGTGCTGGTCTCCACCGACGTGCTGTCGGAGGGGCTCAACCTCCAAGACGCCACCAGGCTCGTCAACTACGACCTTCACTGGAACCCGGTGCGGCTCATGCAGCGCATCGGTCGTGTGGACCGTCGCATGAGCCCCGACGTGGAGCAGCGCCTGGCCGTCGACCACCCCGAGAAGGCGGCAGAGCGCGGCACTGTGCGGTTCTGGAACTTCCTGCCTCCCGACGAGCTCGAGAGGATCCTTGAGCTGTATGAAAAGGTCGCGGGCAAGACGCTGCTGATCTCCCATACTCTCGGCATCGAGGGCCGCAAGCTGCTGCGCCCCGACGACGCCTACGACCCGCTGCGCGAGTTCAACGCCAGCTACGAGGGGACCAGGACCGCCGCCGAGGAGATGCACTTGGAGTATCAGGCCCTGCTCAAGCGCCACCCCGACCTGGCCGAGCGCTTGGACGCCTTGCCCGGCTCGGTGTTCTCGGGCCGCCGCAAACTCGCCAAGGGTGCCCGCGGCGTGTTCTTCTGCTACTCGCTTCCCGCATTGGACGCGCAGAGCGGCGCGTTCACGCTGGAGGCCGGCCCCACCCGCTGGTACCTCTACGACATGGGCGAGGACTCAATCGTTGAGTCGCCCGGTGACATCATCGAGAGCATCCGCTCGAAGCCCAACACCCCCCGGCGCTGCACCACTGAGCGCGCCACCCTCAAGCAGGTGCGCGACAAGGTTCTGCGCCTTGTGCGCGACACGTACCTCAAGCGGGTCAACGCCCCCATGGACGCGCCGGATCCTCAGTTGCGCTGCTGGATGGAGCTGAACTGATGGCCTCCAGCGTCCCCGCGGACTACGCCGAGACGATGCGCGGCATCCGCACCTTCGCGCAGGTCTTCCGGTACCTGGTGGACGACCAGGGTTGGCCCCTGGAACTGCCCGACCTGGAAGACGACGATCTCACTGCCGTCACCTACGACTGGGATCCTGCCGAGTTGGGCATACCCGCGGATCGGCTCAATGACTTCAAGCGGCTGCAGCAGATGCGGCCGTTGACCGTGAACCAGCCCTGGGGCGTGTTCTTTCTGGAATTCAGCGGGCCGAGGCTGCGGTACACGCCGATCCGTCGCCTGCTTCGAGGGCTGGTAACCAAGAAGCGCGCCGCCGGCGCGGCGAGCAGGCCGACCTGGGCACTCGCAGACCTGCTGTTCGTGGTGATCACCGGAACTGGTGACGACGTAGAGATACACCTGTTGGCCTTCCAGGGCAGCGATCCGCAGACGGCGGAGTTCCGGTCGCTGGCGTGGCGGCCGGCGCATGCTCCGCCGCGCCATCTCCAGCGCCTAAACGAGGAGCTGCTGCCGTGCCTGGCCTGGCCGACCGACGACAGCGACATCGAGTCGTGGCGCAAGGCCTGGTGGGAGGCGTTCAAGCTGCCGGTCGGCCAGACGATCAGGGACTCGACCCGCCTGGCCGACCGCATGGCCAGAACCGCCCGCGACCTGCGCACCCAGATACGCGAGGCGCTGGGGGCTGAGAACGGCTCGGGACCGTTCTCGGCGCTCATGGAGCAGATCCGTACCCAGTTGGTGAGCGATGTCAACGCCGACAGCTTCGCCGATATGTGCGCCCAGACGCTGGTGTACGGGATGCTCAGCAGCCGGGTGACCAACCCGAAGGACTTCGGGTCGTCGCCGATCTTCTCGACGGTGCCGGTGGCCAACCCGTTCCTGGAGGCGCTGTTCGAGCAGGTCCACGACGAGGCTGTGTCGCTTGATCTGCCCGGCAGCGACCTGCCCCAGCTCGTCGCCGACCTGCGCGAGACCAATGTCGAGGCCATCCTCGACCAGATCGACTCCACCATCAAGGGTGGCGACCCCGTCATCCACTTCTACGAGGAGTTCCTCAAGCAGTACGACCGCAAGATGCGTGCCGACGCCGGCGCGTTCTACACGCCACAACCCGCCGTCGAGTTCATCGTGCGCGCCGTCGACGAGGTGCTGCGGACCCGATTCGGTCTACCGATGGGCATAGCCGACGCCGCGCCTTGGCAGGAGGTTGCCGAGCGCCAAGGCTTCGAGGTGCCCGAGGGCGTCGATCCCGACCAGCCGTTCGTGTCGATGGTCGACCCGGCTACCGGCACCGGAACGTTCCTGGTGGAGTGGCTGCGCCGGGCCCGCAAGTCGTTCCTGGTCTCCGGCGCTCCCGGCGAATGGCCCGAGCACTTGCAAGACCGCCTGCTGCCATCCATGCACGCCTTCGAGCTGATGCTCGCCCCCTACGCCATCGCCCACCTCAAGGTCGCCCTAGAACTGCACCATGTCGGGGCGGGCGACGGAGCCATGCAGATCCTCCTCACCGACACGCTGGAGCACGCGGCCCGCCAAGGCCAGTTCGCCACCATCAGCGACCCCGTCGCGGATGAGGGCGAAAGGGCGGCCAAGCTGAAGGAGTCCGAGCGGTTCACGGTAGTGATCGGCAACCCGCCCTACGACAGAGAACAGCGCGCCGCCGGGACTGCTGGCAGACGAAAGGGCGGCGTGGTCCGCTACGGAGCCGAGAGCCTGGCCCCACTGCTCAACGCGGTGACCAAGCCGATGAAGGAGGCGGGCCTCGGCGGCCACCTCAAGAACGTCTACAACGACTACGTCTACTTCTGGCGCTGGGCCATTTGGCAGGCCACCGAGTTACCGCAAGGCCCGGGAGTCGTGGCCTTCATCACTGCCTCTTCGTACCTAGACGGCGTTTCCATGGGCGGAGTGCGCCACCTATTGCGGGGTGCTTTCGACGAGCTGTGGATCGTGGACCTTGGAGGTGAGGGCCGTGGCGCCCTAAAGGAGGAGAACATCTTCGACATCCAGACCCCCGTTGCTATAGCAGTGGGAGTGCGCACCGGATCAGAACGCACGGAGAAGTGCGAGGTTCGCTACCTGAGGATCGCCGGCACTCGGTTGGAGAAGCTGGCCGGCTTGCAAAAGGCCACCCTCGCCGAAGTGTCCAAGCAGGTGCCCGGCAAGCGCCTCGATCGCATGACGCCCCGCAGCGAGAATGAGTACAACAACTGGCCCGAGATCACGGAGCTGTTCCCTTGGGTTCATTCCGGATGCCAGCTCAAGCGGACATGGCCCATCGGCGAGAGTAGGGGCTTGCTCGAACGCCGATGGCGGACGCTCGTGCATGAGGTGTCTCGCCACCGAGGACCGCTGCTCAGGGAGACCGGCTTTCGAACTACGACAAGCACCCCCGGCCGCTTGCTGGGAGCCGGTCCTCGACTGAGGACGCTTCGGGAGCTTGATCAGGACGATCAGCCAGAGGGTTTCGAGCGTTACGGCTACCGGAGTTTCGACCGGCAATGGATGGTTGCCGACAACCGCTTGGCCGACCGGCCTAGGCCGGAGCTCTGGGGCGCACGCGGCCTTCACCAGGTGTTTCTCACCTCGCTGACATCCACCAAGCTCGGGCAAGGGCCAGCGCTCACTGCGACGCCCTACGTACCCGATCTCGACCACTTCCGGGGGTCCTTCGGCGCCAAGAACGTCATGCCGCTCTACCGAGACCAGAAGGGAGGGGAGTCCAACGTCCCAGACGGCCTGCTGGTCGCTCTCAGCGACGGGCTCGGTATCGAGGCCGCTGCTGAGGACCTCTTGGCCTACGCGTACGCCCTGGGCGGGACGAGCGCCTTCCACAGCCGCTTCAACGAAGCACTGGCCGAAGCCGCAGGCCCGATCCACATTCCGATCACCGCCGACCCCGACCTGTTCCAGCAGGCGGTAGAGCTGGGTCGCGACCTCCTGTGGTGGCACACCTGGGGAGAGCGCTTCTCCCCCAAGGGCCCGTCCCACCTTCCCGCTGGAAGAGCCAAGGAGGTCCGACCAGTAGAAGGCATGCCCAACGACTACGACTACAACTCCGAGTCCGAGACCCTCACCGTCGGCACCGGTGCCCTCGCCCCTGTAAGCGAGGACGCGTGGAACTTCGAGGTCTCCGGCCTCAGAGTCGTGCGCTCCTGGCTCGGCTATCGAATGAAGACACGAAAGGGCAGGAAGTCCAGCCCTCTGGACGACATCCGCCCCATCCGCTGGAACCAGACCAACGAACTCTTGCTCCTCCTGTCCATCATCGAGCACACCGTCGAGGTCACCCCCAAAGCCGCCGCCCTCCTAGCCCAGATAGTCAACGGCCCGTTGATCCCAGCCAAAGACCTACCAACCCCCACCCCCGCCAACCGCAAACCCCCCAAGCAGTGATCACGAGAGGAAACCCCCACACGATGCACGTTGCACGATGTGACTCACTTCGAGGTGTCAGCATCTCGTCGAGCCCGAACCGAGAAACCACATGGTGAAGCGATATCGCCCGGATCATGACGCACGTCTCGGCGGCGCATGCTTCCATTGCGGCAGTGCATTCCCCGACACTGTTGATCACGTACCGCCCAAGATATTTCTGGACAAGCCATATCCCGACGATCTAATCACTGTGCCAAGCTGCCGCGGTTGCAATTCGGATTCGTCGGACGACGAGCAATATGTAGCGAGCCTCATCGAGGTGGTGGTTTGTGGAACAACAGATCCACGGGCACTGGAGCGTCATAAGATCTCCAAGACGCTGGAACATAGGCCTCTACTCCGGGAGAAATTAGCTCGCGCGGCCACAGTCGATAACAGCGCATATACTGTACGTCCTGAGTTAGAGCGAGTGAATCTAGTTCTGGAGAAGATCGCTCGCGGTTTGTGGCGTTTCGATACTGCACAGGATACCGCTGACCTAGAGGCGACGGTGCACTGCGATGTTGCGCCGCTATCAGCAGAGATTAGAGACGTGTTCTTTTCATCCTCACGTCCGGGTCTATCGGCCTGGGGTGAAATCGGGAGCCGCGGCTTCATTCGCTCCGTGTGTGGCGGTGAAGAGTCCAGTTATGGACCGGGATGGGAAGATGTACAGGTAGGAAGATTCTCGTGCTCGGTAGACTCTGGTGGTGATCGTGTGCGCATGATCTTCAGCGACTACTTGCACGCTGACGTACGCCTCGTAGCACTATGATCGTGGTGACACGACGATCTAGGTGTCTACCTCAGCCATCTGCCCACGACGGGATGATAGCTCAAGCCATCCTTGATGCAGTCGCTTGGTGTCCTTGAGCACGGACTCCCATGACTTGAATTGATACTTGGCACCAGGAACATTCTCAAGTGCACGTCTCTGCATCTGCGCTGAGTTAGTATATCCAGTGGCAATCATCAATCCTCTCACTGATGGAACATCAGCGGGACTGTTAGACTGAGAGTAGTAAGCGAGAGCATCCTCTACATATCCTGCAAACTTGATCACTTCGCTCGAATTGGCCCGGTGCTTGGAGCCGTCTGCCTTGCGCGCACGCTTGATTTCTACCACTATTACTTCATCGGCAGAAGTGAGGGTTGTTGGCGCTACGGAGAATAGGTAATCGACTTGTCTTCCCGGTTCTTTAGTCGAGTATCCATACTTGTCTTGAAGCATCCGTGTCAAATCGACCTCATCACCATAGAGATCCCAGCGCGGATCGAGTAGCCAGAAGTTGTCTCGGATATGGTTGTGGATCTCGGGAACTTCGAGGGCTCCGCTCGCAACAAGGTCCTCAAGCTTCTCAATGACCTGCATTCGTGCCCGCACTCTCGTAGCTGTTCGCCTAGCATCAATCAGACCGAACTCTGCGATCAGTCCCCACATGCGCTCTTGGGTTGTCTCATCCGTTTCACCGATCCTTTCAATCATCTCCCTAACGGACTTGTCATCATAGGAGTCCATGATTTGCAACATCAGATCGGTTACATCGTCCGAGTCCGCTTCTGGCATCTTCGCGAGATGTTTGCCGATGGTCTTGAATGCTGTCTGCTCTCGAGAAGTAAACTGCCCAAGTCGGTTCTCAACAGCTGGATCAAGCAGGACAGTCTCGATTACCCTGTCTTTCCTGAGCTCTGAACGCAATGCAAGTGCCCACCTTAGACGACGTCTTCCCCACTGAAGAAACTCCTGGAGTCGTTCATCTTCCAGTTGGAGTTGGCTGCGGTTCGTCTCGACGAGATCCTCTTCGGGCTGAATATTATTGTCGATCCAGTCCGCTATGACCTCGCCGACGAGATACTCCTGACCGAGTTGACCCGAGGTTCCCAGTGATCTACCGAACATGAAGGGTCTCTGGACCATCTTGCGGTGTGAGAGGACTGCGATGCCTCTCAACTCTGCAACATCGATTGGTGTTGCCGTGAATCCAATCCACCACCGGACCTCACCCTCAGGCAGGGTCTCGATAGTCCAGCCGTCATCGACGACCAAGGGTGGGGTACGCTCTCCAGTCGCGGGGTCTCTCGGTGGTAGGCCCTTTCCAGGCTCCGGTACACCGTCACGAGGAAACCTGATGTCAAGTGGGATATCGAACCGTTCTACATTCCTGCCGTTTAGGAATATATTCATCTCAGGACTAAGGACACCAAACCGACGGGCTAGAGAAGCGCGGAACCGATCTTCATTTGGAATCATCTTGCCTAATAGATTGGAGAGGCGAACTTGAGTCCCGTTCGCAAGTGGCTGACCAGTATCAGCTCGGACTGGGACCGCATACTCAACGAGTTCTGGCACCTTGTAATCCTCGCCACCCTTGAGCCGTCGGATCTTGTCATAGTCTAGCTCGAACGCTGTGTGTGTTCCGCCTTGTTTCAACGTTATGCACTGTAGATTCTTAGCTGTTCCGAAGGCAGCTAGTTTTCCTATGCCTTTGCGTCCGTGTAAAGAACGTCCGGCAGGAGACTTCCAACCGTCCTCTTCGATTCGCCGCTTGCGTCCAACGACAAGATACTTCGTTCTAGCTTCGCTCCGTGACATTCCGATGCCGTCGTCGAGAACATCGATTTCGTCGGTGTCGCTCTCCACACGTCTGCCGAGAGGCATGGTAATCCATACATTCTTGGCGTCCGCATCCCATGCATTAGAAATCAACTCCGCCACAGAGGCAGTCACGCTAGGGTACATTTTTGCCCCTAGCTCTTCGATGAGCGACCCAAGGAATCGTAGGTATAGATCGTCGTCTTGGACGGTATCCGTCACGCGGTTAGCTCCAGTGGCTTGCTCCGCAGGCGGCTAAGCCGCCGATCGGCCTTCAACACACCTTTGTCGTTCTGTTGAGCAAGTCCCTCAGTCTGGCCATCCAGCAGGCGCCTCAAGGCCCTTCCATGGAGTTCCGTGAACCTCGGCGGAACTGCCTCTCCGATGATCGTGCGTACAAAGGTGGGACCCCAGCGCTTGAGCGCTGTGCCCCAGTCGAAATCCGCTGGGAATGTCTGGAGGTATGCACACTCCAACGGGCTCAAGAGCCGGTTCTCGAAGGGGTGGATGGTCAGGTCAGAGCCGACGTGACCGCTCGCGGTGGTGATCGTGGCTGCCGGAGCGTCAGGCGACATGCGCGAGTAACTCGAATTCCTAAAGCCCTTCACGAGCCTGTATGACCCGTCCTCCTCCTGCACGACCGGGCGCAACAGTGGTGCCGCACAGACGGGGCATACAGCGTCCTCGGAGCCGACGTCGACCTCCCCGCATCGCTCGCACTGCGAGTTCTGCCATGCCCGGCCACCGGAACCCGGAGGAATCGCCGCAACCATCCGATACTGGCGATTGTCGCCCCAGACAGGCACGGCATGCATGGGGTTGGAGTCGTCCCGCGCGGCCGTGGGGGACTTCGCGTCGAGCGGCTTGGCGCCCAATTCCGCGAGGGCCTCGCGGAGCGTCGTCGGTTCGGAGGATCGGAGGATCGGAGCACATGGGAAGGGGACCAAGGCTGCTCGTTCCAAGAGTTCGAGCGCGGGCTCGTCGCGCTTGATGAACGTGAGGAAGGCGCGGACCCGGCGCTGGGGGACCCCGTAGTCGGCCAGGTCTGCCAGGAACGGAAACGCGCGATAGCGCTCTCCGAGCAAACGAATCAGGAGCGCCGCTGCCGAGATCGGCTCGCGTGTGTCCGGGTCGATGACGAGGCGAGACAGGAACGCAGGCACGTTCTCAACCACCACGATCCGTGGCTCTACCTTCTTGGCGACATCGGCGATCACCTCTACAAGGAGATTCCGAGCGTCACGGCTCCCGGCGTCGGCGTCGCTTTCGTGGCCTCGGCTGCCCCGCGCCGAACTCATCCCCTGGCATGGGGGGCACGCCGACACCAGGGCTGGTTGTGTTGAGCCACAGCGTTCCCGGTAGGACTCGACAACATCGGGCCAAGTCTTCCTGAGATCTCCCACGATGCCGGAGGCGTCACTGTGGTTGCGAAGCGCTACATCAAGGCGGCGCTCATCGATCTCGGCCAGAACCCTGAACCGGAACCCTGCCAGCGCGAAGCCGACATCGCCCGCCCCACAGTTGGAGAAGAGGCTCACCGATTCCAGATTGGCCACCGCATCGTCCTTTCTCGTCTCGCGAACGACACTAAATATCGCATTATGGGCCAAGGTTACCTTAGGGGCACGTCTCCTGCGTGGGTCGGGGCCGCATGAGGATGCATAGCCAGGGTAGTGCAGCTTGCCGCCTCCATATGACATGGCCCTCCGGGCCGGGCAGGACCCTCGGAAGATGTGCCTTGCCCAGGATTCTCTGCGGTTGCTCGGGTGTCAGCGAAGAACCGAACCGCCGACGGCATCGCTGTGACGGGTCGTCGCCCGGTGTCGCTGCTGCCGAGCAGGTTCGTGGCGTGGCGCGCAGTGGTCTGGTGAAGGCGCTGCTTCGCAGCCATCAGCGGGGCGACAACGCCGGGTTCCAGCGCGCCGCCGAGGATCTGATCGAGTGGCGCTCCGGTGGACCGCGCCACGGCGTGTCTGCGGTACGCTTCCCGTGTGGGAGACGAGCAGACGGGCAACAGGTCTCGGAATATCCATGTAAGGGATGGAAGGGCTCCGAAGAATCCGCCTCCACCACCGCGTGTGGTCAACAGGTTGCCGAAGCCTCGAAGGAAGCGCTAGCCAAGGCCGGAAGCCTCAGATGCCGTCGTCTCGCAGGGCTTCGGTCGCCGCAGTCCCACTGCTCTTCAGCGCATCATCATGTAGGTTCTATTGCATGGCCGAGAAGCAGACTCGCCCCAGTGCCGAGCCGAACCTCTCGAAGCGCGGGAGGGCGCCCCGGAACGCTCCCCCGGCGCCGCCTCCCGTGGACACTCTGCCGCAGCCGCCGAGCAGAGGCGGAGATCAGTCGCCCAAGCGGTAGCTCTTAGCCGATGCCTAGCACGCTGGTAGGGCTGCTGGTTGCCGTCTATGTGCTGATCCCCGGCTACTGCTACTACGCGGTACGCCGACGAACGGTCCCCACGCGCCCGGTGTCCACGGTGATCGAGGGAGCCAACCTGCTCGTCGTAGCGATGGTCACCAATACCTCGATGTTGGCCCTCTATGGCGCCCTTCAGGGGGTGCCGTGGATACGCGGCCACTCTCCGAGCATCGTTCATCTCCTGCGCGATGCGGAGGGATATCTGCTCCAAAGCAACGCCAGGCTCGCATGGGTCGGAGGATGGTCGGTCGCGCTCCTCGCTGGAGCGTCGGCCCTCGCGGTGGCGTTCGCCTATCGCCTCTGGCCGATAGAGCCTTTCTTGAAGCGGTTCGCTCCAGCGCTGTCCGACGAGTCCGTATGGCACCGCTACTTCTTCATCGGCGCCCCGAAAGACAGCTACGTATATCTCGAATGTCACCTGAACGACGGAAGCTACGTGGCAGGACCGCTCGTCTGGTACAACACAGATCTTGAAGACTCCTCAGACCGCGATCTGGTCATCGGCCAGCCTCTAACACTTCTTGGGCCCGATGGCGAGCCCATCGAGGGCTCCCCTGGTGCTCAGGCAATCCTCTCAGCACGCGAAATCCGCCAGATTCTCGTGACCTATGTGGATCGGTCAACGATCGATGACCCTGTCGTTGCAGTTGCCGCTGGTTGATCGGGTCAAGCCTTCTCCGTGGCCAAACGAGCAGGCACCAAGACCCTCCAGCGTGGCCGAACCTTGTAACGGAGTGTCTTGTGGGGGTCGGGGCTATTGGCTCGCCGGCGGAGGATGGTGGCGCGAGGGCACGGCCTTGGAGGGGTCGGCGACGACTGCCTCCATTCGCTTCATGATCTCGGGGCGGCCCCTCAGCGCCTTCTCGAAGGGGTCGAGTTCCTCAGCAGGGACCGGCCCGACTGCTCCGTCGGCATCGGGCGCGGCAGTGCGTGCGGGGTGCTCCGAATCGCTGACGGCTTGGGGAACTGTCTCGGATGCGTCGGAGGGTCGCAGAAGGTGAGGCATATGCGGCATTCCCTTGGCGCGCGGGCACGGCCGGCTGTTGGGTTGAGTATCGTTCAACTTCACTATACCACAACCCATGGTGGTAGCAGATCTGGGAGACTGAGGAGCAGGACGGTGCTGCACCTACTGCGCTACGAGCCTGATGCCGAGGAGGCGCTGCACCGGCTGCTCACGAACCCGCGCTTCGCCACGCTGGCGGAGCGGGTAGAGACCGAATTGCAGGCCATCGCCTCCGATCCTGGAAGCGCCAAAGGACGCTCAGGCCAGTTGCGTCTTCCCATCCGTGGCCACACTGTCTGGCGCACGCGCGTGAGCGGCTCTGGCGAGGTTCGAGTCGTGCTGTGGATGCAGCCGGACGACAGCGGCGGGCCGCTTGGGGCCCATCCGCCGATGCTAGGAGTCGACTTCAGGCGGCTACGGGATCCTCGTCGAAGCTCAGGATCGCTATGTCGGGAGGATCCTCGGGGGTCGAATAGTCGGCGTCGATGGCGTCTGCCGCTTCCGGCCCGATCGAGTTGATCGCCTCGATCATGTCATCGACGTCCACGTCAAGCAGCCTCGCAAGCGGCCCCGCCCCGACCGTTCCGTCCAGGGCACCGTGGAGGCACCGTGTCGCCAGCAGCGCGGGCGGCCGTCTCTCTGGCCGAGCCCCTCTCGCAGCGAGCAGGCTTCGAGCGATCTCATCGTCAGAGACGTGCTCGATCAGGCTGGCCCAACTGATCCTCCGCAGACGATCCCGCCCCTGGGCGTTGATGATTCGCAGGTTGTGGAGACGATAGACGAGAGTTTCATGACTGACACCGAAGCGGAGAAGCATGCGCGCCAGGCAGTCCGCTCCGCGGCCATAGCGGTCGATGGCTGCTCTGACCTGCGGCTCGGGCATCAGGAACGCGGCCGCGAACGCGTTGGCCAGCCGCTCCTCATCGGTGCGAGCCCGCAGATCCCGGTCGATGTTGATCGTGGCCCCGTCGCTGTTCAAGACATGCCCCAGCTCGTGGGCCAGGGTGAACAGAGCGCGTGATCTCAGCTGCTCAGCGTTCACCAGGATGAACGAGAACTCGGCGTCGGTGATCGAGAGGCCCAACGGCGCGACGCTGTCCAGGCTTTCGACCATGACATCCACACCCAGTCTGTCCTCGATCGCCGTGGCCAGGGTTGCAAGGCGGTCCTCCCCCTCAGCGGCTGGGGTGAGACGCTCCAGCGCCCAGTCAGCTAGCGCGGTCGAGTGTTGCAGCCACGTCGAATTTGGCCGTGGAGGTTCACCGACACGGACAGCAGCGGGATGACCGCCGTCAGTGAGTACCTGGTGCAACTCCGCCATGGCTGTGAGCCGCAGGCGCGAGTCCCTGCTAGCGCTCTCGTCGCCGTTCGTGCGGTGGGCCACTGGGAGCCGACCGAGCAGCGAGTCCGGCTCAAGGATCGCCAACTGCGACACGCCCAAGAACTCAGCTATTGCCCCCAACTCCTCGGCCTTGACGTTCCGCCGGTCGTGTTCGAGATTCGAAACAGCGCTGGCATCCAGCCCCAGCGCGTCTGCGAGGTCCGCGGCCTTGAGTCCCGCGGCCTCTCGCAGTCGCCGGATCTGGCGACCGATGGACATGTCCACAGATGGACAGCATTCCCGAAACTTGTGGAAATCGCAAGTCTTGTCGCCGCAGCGTCCCGCAGTCGGCTGGAGGTTCTGTCGATGAGGGCTGTGCGGTGCTGGCTTGGTCCGCCGGTAGGAATGTGGCTGTGAAATCGTTGGCTGAGGTGTTCGACGCGGCGACGGTGGGGCGGCTTGCCGGTCCGGCGGCGTACTCGCGCGGGGCCGCCTATCTTCGAGACGGGCGGCTGGAGTCGGGCGACGTCGGGGACGGGCGGCTGGAGGCGACGGTGCGGGGCACGATGCCTTACTTCGTGGAGCTGTGGGCCGACCGGGACAGGCCGCGATGGTCCTGCACGTGCCCGGCGGCTGAGGACGGCTCGTTCTGCAAGCACTGCGTCGCGGCGGCCTTGTCGCTGGGCCCGGACGACGACCCTTCGATGTTGGTTCCGTTCGCCGGGTCCGGTCGGTCGGCGGATGGGGTGGCCGGGGGTCCGGGCGCCGGGCCCGCGGCTGGCGACGAGCTGGCCGACTTCGTCGCCGGCCTCGCGCCGGAGCGGCTGGTTGAGATCGTGCTGGAGAGGGCCGCGTCGGACTGGCGGCTGCGTGAGCGGCTTGTGGCCGAGGCCCGGGCCGCCAGCGGCGCCGACCCCGACCTTGCAAGGTGGCGCCGTCGCATCGACCGGGCCTTCGCAGCCGAGGGCCACGTGGCCCACGGCTTCGTGACCTATGGGGAGGCGCCCGGCTGGGCCGCGGGGATCGACGATGTGATCGACGCCCTCGACGATCTCTGCGACGCCGGCCATCACGACGCCGCGGCGCGGCTGGCCGAGCACGCCCACCGCCGCGCCGAGAAGTCCATGGAGTACGTCGACGACTCCGACGGCTGGCTGAGCGGCTTCTCCGGGCGGCTGTCGGAGCTGCACCTTCGGGCCTGCGAGGCGGGCTCGCCCGACCCGGTGGAGCTTGCGGCCCGCCTTGTGGAACTGGAGTTGACCTCGGAACTGGACGGCTTCCACCGCTGCGCCGCCGCCTACGCCGATGTTCTCGGAGAGGAGGGCCTGGCTGCGTTCAGGGCGGGTCTCGAGCCGCACGGGAAGCGGACCGGTCACGAGACCGGCGCATGGTCGGGCCGCACGTTTGCGGCGCGGCAGGCGATGGTGGGATGGGCGCTCGGGACCGGCGACCCTGACACGCTCATCGAGGTGCAGGGCCGCCGCGGGGTGCGCCCCGACAGCGTCCTGGAGATCGTGTGGGCTCTTGACCGCGCCGGCCGCGGCGACGAGGCGATCGCCTGGGCCCGGCGCGGGCTCAACAAGTGGGACGATCGTCCGTGGCAGGTGGGGGACCTTCGCGAGTTCCTGGCCGCCAAGCTGCGCGGCCGCGGCGAGGAGAAGGCCGCGGTGGAGCTCTACTGGCGGGCGTTCGTGTCGGAGCCGTCGCTGACCGCGTACCGTCGCCTGCACGACGAGGACGGCGCACAGGACTGGTTACGGCGCTGCCGGGAGGCGCTCGTCGGCGCGCTGGCCGGCGCTCCTCGCGCCGAAGCTGGTCCGGAGGCGCTCGGGGCCGTGGACGGCAACGATGTGGCCGCGGTGGCGGCCGCGGCTCGCGCCGAGACCGCCCCGGAGGCGCTCGGGGCCGCGTTCGGGCCGCTGCCGCCGCCGGTGCCGCAGGCCGCGGCGGCGCTGGTGGACATCCTGCTGTTCGAGGGCATAGTCGACGCCGCCTGGGACGCGGCCCACGACTACGGCTGCCGAGCGCAGGTCTGGATGACCCTCGCCCGGGCGCGGGAGAAGCCCTGCCCGCTGGAGGCGATCGCCGTGTATGAGTGCGCGGCCCTGGCGATCATCGACCGCAAGCAGGCCAAGCAGTACCAGTCCGCGGTCGACCTGATGGGGCGCATCCGCCGCCTGGCCGGTGCCGCGGGCGAGCCGGACCGCTTCGAGTCGCTGCTGGGGCGGGTGCGCACCGAGCACAGGGCCAAACGCAAACTGAAAGCCCTCCTCGACGCCCAAGGCTGGTAGCACCCGCGGTCCGAGTCCAGACAAGCCGCCTCGATGGCCTGGCGGCACAGGTTGGGAACGACCCGGCGGGGCACCCTTTCGGGGAGCCCGCCGCTGAGTGCGACAGCCCTGGCGTCTTCCATCGCGATAGCGGGCTCACCGACAAGATGGCAGTCGGGCTCGCCACTCTGGGCTGCTCGGCCCGGACCGCCGGATCGCGATAGGGGGCTCACCGACAACATGGCAGTCGGCCTGCCGGTAGTCAGTCAGCGATATCATGAGTATTCATGCATTGCTCATGTAGTATGGCCTGCATCGTCGAGCCAGCTCCGGTGAGGGCTCGTCCAATGGAGTAGCAATACGGGGGTGGCGATGAGCCTCTACACCTACAGCGACGGCGGCTCGGGCTGGCGGTACGCTCGGTCTGTGTCTGATCCCGAAGAGTCCGGACCTGTCAGCCTCACCGAGCCCGTGGCTAGCAAAGCCGCCCGGGAAGGCGCGGCGTCGTCGGAGGGCTCTACCGTCGACAGCGTCCTCCTTCTGGCCCAACAGCATCCGGAGCTGGACTGGAGCGACCTCGAGGGCGCCCTCGAGACGCTCGCCATCCTGGATGACCCAGAGGCGATGGCCGACCTGGAAGAAGCAGAACACGACATAGCGACGGGCGACTTGCTCCCCTTGGATCGCTATGCCCCTCCTCGCTAGACCCGCGCAACGGGGGCTGGATCGACTCTCCGCCGCTGATCGCTCAAGGGCGTTGCAAATCATCGGGTCGCTCGACGGCAATCCAACCCTCGGAAAGCGACTCCAAGGCAGGTGGAGCGGCAGCCGCTCTGTGCGTTTCGGCCAGTTCCGCATCATCCACAGACAGACGGTGGACGGTGTCGTCGTGGTGCTGCGAGTGGCGCCGCGCGGGGAAGCCTACCGACCATGACCGGCACCCCGGCCGAGGCCTTCCCACCGAGCGAATACCTGCGTGACGAACTGGAGGAGCGCGGCTGGACCGTGGCCGACTTGGCCGAAGCCATGGGCCAGCCTGTGCACACCGTGGCGGAGATGGTCGTCGGGCAAGGGGACATAACCGCCGAGACGGCCCGGGCGCTGTCCGAGGCGCTCGGTACCACGCCCGAGGTGTGGCTGAACCTCCAGGCCGCCTATCGCCTCCATCAGAAGCGCGCGACTCAGGGCGACTGAGTGGGTTCGCAAGCCGTACTCGCTTCGCGGAGTGTGGATCGCCGAGGGGCGGTGCGCCGCGGCGCGATGAGGGTCGGTCGGTGGTTGACTGTCGGGCCCTGCGCTCTGGCGTTGTCACAGGAGGTGCCTACAGTCCGGGCGACATGAGAAACCCAAGCGATCTCGCGGAGGCGGCGCTGGGGCTGCTGCGGCGGCTGACCGGCGATCCGGCGAGCGCGTTCCGGGCTGATCAGCTTGAGGCGATCCTGGCGTTGGCGGGCGAGCGCGGCCGGGTTCTGCTGGTGCAGCGGACGGGCTGGGGCAAGAGCGCTGTGTACTTCATCGCCACCCGGCTGCTTCGAGACGGTGGGCTTGGCCCCACGCTGCTGGTGTCGCCATTGCTCGCACTCATGCGCAACCAGATCGAGGCTGCCGAGCGGCTGGGAGTGCGCGCCGTCACCATCAACAGCTCTAACCGTGAGGAGTGGGGCGAGGTTGACGATCTGATCGAAGCTGACGAAGTTGACGTGCTGCTGATCTCGCCGGAGCGGCTGGCGAACCAGCAGTTCCGCGACGAAGTTCTGCCGGTGATCAGTCGGCGAAGCGGCCTGCTGGTGATCGACGAGGCCCACTGCATCTCCGACTGGGGCCACGACTTCCGTCCCGACTACCGGCGCCTGGTGCGGGTGCTGGACCTGCTCCCACCCGGGGTGCCGGTGCTGTGCTGCACGGCCACTGCCAACGACCGGGTGGTGGCCGACGTGACCTCCCAGCTCGGAGCGGACTTCGCGCCCGTGAGGGGGCCGCTTGCTCGCAGCGGCCTTCGGCTCCACGCGTTGGACAAGCCGTCGCAGGCGGAGCGGCTTGTATGGCTCGCCGACGTGATCGCAGAGCTGCCCGGCACCGGCATCGTCTACTGCCTGACCGTGGCCGACACCGAGCGGGTCGCAGGCTGGCTCCGCTCGAGGGGCATAACGGCGGTGGCCTACAGCGGCGAGAGCGACAACGAGCACAGGCGGGCCGTCGAACAGCAGCTGCTGTCCAACGAGGTGAAGGTCGTGGTGGCCACGTCGGCGCTGGGCATGGGATTCGACAAGCCTGATCTCGCCTTTGTGATCCACTACCAGTCTCCGGGCTCGCCGGTGGCCTACTACCAGCAGGTCGGGCGGGCCGGGCGCGCCCTGAGGGAATCATTGGGAGTCCTGCTGCGGGGCACGGAGGACGCCGACATCCAGGACTATTTCATCGGTTCGGCCTTCCCTCCAGCCGATCGAGCCGAGCGGGTCGTGAGCATGCTGGAGCACCGGGCTGTGCCCATGTCCGAGCGAGAACTGCTCGCAGACGTGAACATTCCGAACAAGGCGCTGCAAGCCCTCCTGAAGGTCCTTGAAGTGGAGGGCGCGGTGGAGCGTGACCGTGGCCGGTGGCTGCGGACGCTGGCACCCTGGACGTTCGATCATGAACGGGTCAGCTCGGTCACGGCTCTGCGCAGGACCGAGCAGCAGCAGATGCTCGACTTCATCAGCACCGACCAGTGCCGGATGCGGCTGCTGCGCGGCTACCTCGACGACCACGACCCCGAGCCGTGCGGCATCTGCGACAACTGCACCGGGGTCAGCCTGGACCGGAGCTTCGACCCGGGCACCGTGCAACAGGCCATCGACTTCCTCCGCAAATCCGAGCGTCGCATCGAACCTCGCAAGCAGTTCCCGGACGGCAAACGGATCGCAGTCGAACACCGGCTTGAGGACGGGCGTGCGCTCACCCGGTGGGGCGACGGCGGCTGGGGCAGGCTCGTGCGCTCCGGCAAGGAGCCGGACGCCAGGTTCGATGACCGGCTCGTCGCCGCGGCGCGGGACCTGATCCGCGACCGCTGGCAGCCGGACCCTGGGCCCGAGTGGGTGACATGCGTGCCCGCGCTGCGCCGTCCCGAGCTGGTCCCGGACTTCGCGGCGCGGCTGGCGCGGTCGCTCGGGCTGGCCTGCAAGGATGTTGTCGTCAGGGCCCGCGACACCGAGCCCCAGAAGACGATGCAGAACAGCCAGCAGCAGTACCGCAACGTGCGGGACGCATTCGAGATCACGGGCGAAGTACCGTCCGGTCCAGTGCTGCTGGTGGACGACATGGTGGACTCACGCTGGACCCTGACGGTCGTCGGCTTGCTGCTGCTCGAAGCGGGTGCTGGGCCGGTGCTCCCGTTCGCACTGGCGGATACGGCCGGGAGGTCAGTCCCATGACGAACGAGAAGTTCCGGACCACCGTTGACATTGATGACCTGGTCGTCGAATTCACCGAGGTGGTGCCCACTCGGCGCATCGCCAACGAGGACTCGCTGGCTACGGTCCTGCTGGTCAGCCGCCTGCCCGGGCTGGGCGTACGACCGCTCAAGGCGTCTGAGTTCTGGCGCCTGCTGGAGCGCCTCGACATCCGGCCGCCGTCGGGACACGCGCGGTCGGAGGGTGCCGGCGCCTCGGGCGGCGAGTCGGCGAATTCTGGTGCAGGGCCGGGCATTCTTCTTGGCCAGAGCGAAGAGCAGCTTGTGAGCGGCCACGGCTTGGCTGAGGATCTCGCGGCCCGCGTCGCTGGGCTCATGGACCGGGCCACGGCGGTGGCCTTCGAGCTCGACCGGCTCGACCAGTCCGGCATCAAGACCTTCACCATCTTCGACGAGCACTACCCGCAGCAGTGGCTAGCCCGGCTCGGAGCCAAGGCGCCCCCGCTGGTGCACGGGGCTGGCGCCCTCGAACTGCTTGACACCCCCGGACTGGGAGTGGTCGGCAGCCGAGACGTGTCCGAAGCCGGTGGCGAGGTGGCCCAAGAAGTCGCCGGGCTTGCGGCCCGGCGGGGCCTGCCGCTGGTGTCGGGAGGCGCCCGCGGCGTAGACCAGCTCGCCATGGACGCGGCCTTTGAAGCAGGCGGGGCGGTGGTGGGGATCTTGGCTGAGTCGCTGTTGCGCAAGCTAAAGCGCCCCGACGTGCGCCGGGCCGTGTACGACGGCAGCACTGTCATGTGCACCCCGTACAGCCCCGACGCCCGGTTCAGCGCTGGCAACGCCATGGGGCGCAACAAGCTCATCTACGCGCAGGCCGCATTGACGGTGGTGGTAGCCAGCGACGCTGACCGGGGTGGTACGTGGTCCGGCGCCACCGAAGCGCTCAAGCACGGCTACGGGCCGGTCGCCGTGTGGCGAGGCGACGGCGAAGGCCCCGGCAACCAGCCCCTCCAGCAGCGCGGCGCAACCCCGGTGTCCAGCCTCGACGACATCGAGTCGCTCCTCGACCGGGCACACCCCCCGGAGCCCGAGCCGCCCCGGGCACCGGCAACCTCCCCCGAACAACAGTCCCTGTTCACCGCGACCCAACTGGCATAGTCACAACGCGGCCGCACAGCCACAACGCTTCCTGTGCCCCTGCCCTCGGCCGTCACGGCCCCGCGTCGACGCACGGATACGGAACGCTCAGCCTCAGCCCGCGGGGCCATGGGCGAGGCGCCGGGGCTATCGGCTCGTCGAGAGCGTCGTGAACTTGCGCAGGCCGGTGGCGGCGGATGTCGGTGTTGAGCGCTAGGGGACTTTGGCTATGAACCAGCGGGTTGGCAGGTCTTGACCGTCTTGGGACACTGACGTCTCGCCGGTGCTGTCGGCGGGATCGAGGGGCTGGAACGTGGCGACGCGAGCGATCACGAAGTCGCGGCCCACCGCGAACTCGGCCCAGATGCCGCCATGGTCGATACCGAAGGCGTCGGCCAAGCTCGCCCATCCCCAGGCGGTGCCGTCGGCCGACCAGCCCACCCACTGTTCCGGCAACTCTGGATCACCACTCGAGGCGGCCTCCAACTCTGCGGCCGTCATCCCAACGAGGGAGGCCAAATCCTCCGTGGTGAACGTAACGAGGTCCGCGCCGGTCTCGGGATCTTCGAAGACGATCGCCGACGACTGGCCTTCGTCGATCAACCGGACGCCATCGGGCGGTGTGGAGCTCCGCATGTCCTCGGGGCCGAACACGTAGACCGCGGTGTCTTCATTCAGATCCCATAGGGTGAGACCGCCGTCGGCTTCGTAGCGCAGCTCGTAGCCGGCCCTGGCGACCCGGCCTTCAGGCAGCCCGTCGTCGATTCGAGGCGAGCCGCCTGGAGATGCGGTTGCGATGATCACGAGGCCGGCCGGGCCCAGGAGCGGGACTCTGGGGTACTGAAGGCCTCGGAATGTCGCCACCGTCTCGGGCCTCTCGCCCAGGCGGGCCTGCCGGACTTCGAACGACCCTTCGCTCTGGAACACGACCCACCAGATCGTGCCGTCGTTCGAGACTGTTCCACCGAAGTATCCCGGTCCGAACGACGGGGCCTCGCTCCATGCGAGTCCGTCGGAAGAAGTGAGGACCGTTTCCTCCATTCCGGTCGTTCCGGTGATGACTGTCAAGACGAAGCCCTCATCGATGACCGCTCCCGACACGCTCAGGCCGTCGAAGCTGGTGACCAACTCCGCGATGGGGCCGTCACTGCTGAAGGCGTGGTTCAGCGGGCCGTCACGGGGGGCGAACAAGTCGAACATCTCGTCCTCGGTGAAGCCGACTTCGTCGTAGCTCAGCTCCAGTTCGTCGAAGGTCAGCTCGGGCTCCTCCACCTCGTCGAAGTAGCCGTGCATCGAAGCCAGAGCGGAGGCGGTGAACGTGGGTGAGAACGCAAGGGAGGAAAGGTCGTTCGGGGCATCGGCATCGACCAGCGTGAACTCCACCCCGTCGGGCGTGGGCAGGGTGAAGACGACCCTCTTGCCGTCGGGAAGATGGCCGAGGTCTTCGAGCAGCGCTTGGCCGTTGATGGTGCTGTAGCCCGAGAGCACCAGCACCATGCGCTTGCCCGCCACCAGCACCGGCGACGCCCGCCAGAGTTCAGCCGCGTACGGAGACGCAGAGTCCGACGGGAACTCGATGACCGTCTCGGTCCAGGTGGCTCCCTGATCGTCGGAGAAGAACACTCGATCAAGCCCGATGTCGTGCGGGTCGACATCGGGGTATCGGCCGGTGACGACCCAGCGACCCGACGAGAGGTTGACCTGATCGGGGAACAGACCCTCGGGCAGGGGGACCTCGGTCCAGTCGGTGCCGTTGGCCGAGACGACGACCCGTTCGCCGAAGAGTCCCTGTCCGTCGCCGTCCGCCCAGGCCCGAGCGGTCACCCGACCGTCGCCCGCGGACTCGAGCATGAACAGGTCGTCGAAGCCCGGGTCGATCTCGGTCCACTGCAGCACGGGGCCGGTCGAGAGCTGCTCGGGCGCAGTCGTCGCCGATGTCGCAACCTCATCTTCGGACCCGTCGGTCTCAGGCGCCTGAGCCTCGGCTCCCTCAGAGGCACCGTCGCGGGCGGGCTGGTCGGGGGCGCTGGCATCCGCAGGCTCGGGCTCGCTTCTGGGCACCTCGTCAGATGATCCCGAACCGGGTTCCTTCGTGGCTGCCGCCGTTGGCGTATCGGGTACTGCGGGTTCGTCGCCGGTGGCGCTGGTGCGTGCAGGGTCGCCGTCCTCCGCGCTGCAGCCGACCACGCCCCCAATCACCACCGCCACCGAAGCGGCTGCGACCACGACTACACGCCGCGCCTTAGAGGCCCCGCGGATAGGTGACGAGGCCTCGCACTGAAGCATGTCGTTCCCGCTCTTGTTCGCTGCGCTCACGGGCCGCTCGGGCCACGGCCTCGCTCGGCGCCTTGCGAAGATCCTCATGAACTGCTGTCTATCCGCTCGGCCTCTTACGCGCTCTCGCCAGGGCCTGGACCAGATCCCGCTCACATGCCGACCGCAGATTGATCTGCAGACGCTACTCGTGGCCTAGAACGTGCGCGGATAGGCAGTGAACGCCTCGCTGTGAGGCGTTGTGTTTCCCGCTCCTGTTCGCTGCGCTCACGGGCCGCTCGGGCCCACTCGACCGAAATCAGTAGAGAAACCCGTCACATATGAGCAATACCCGTGCAGATTTGAGGCGAGCTTGACATAGGGCTACTCACGGGCCGCTCGGGCCACGGCCTCGCTGGGAACGTCGTCTTGCGACTACGATTCGCGGCCGATCCGCTCGGCCTCTAGGGCCTCGAGATTGGGATCGAGGTGAGGGGATTACTCGCGGCTCCAGGCGGCAACCGCCGGGTCGAGGGTGTGGTAGTCGGCGGCGTCGTCAACGAACAGGGCCCGCTCGGTGTGCAGGCCCGTGGGCAGGTCCAGGGTGCCGGCGCAGATGGCGATGTGGTCGGTCTGGTCCGGCGGGCCCTCAATCACCTTCCAGAACACTGATCCGCCGCACTCCCGGCAGAAGCCGTAGGCCACGTTGGGATCGTCGGCAGGGTGGTGCCAGGCCAGGGTGGCGTCCGACACCAGTCGGAGGTCAGAGCGCGCGCACCCCGTCCCCGCCATGTGATGGCCCGTCCAGCGGCGGCAGCGCCAGCAGTGGCAGTTCCACACCTGGCGGATCGGGCCGTGCACCTCGTAGCTAACGCCGCCGCACAGGCAGTGGCCCGAGGGCGGCGACTTGGGTGCGGTCTGGGTGGGCTCGCTCACGGGGTTCCTCCGTGGTTTCGGGGCGGCGGCGGTAGGGTCGCGATTGTTGCATGGCACGGGGCAGCAGGCGTCCCGGTGCGAGCTCGCGAGGTGACCATGGCAGACAACCAGGGCCGCTACGACTACGTGATCGTGGGCGGAGGCTCGGCCGGATGCGCCCTCGCCAACCGGCTCAGCGCCGACCCCGGCACATCGGTCCTCGTGCTGGAGGCGGGCCGGCGGGACTGGCGCTTCGACGTGTTCATCCATATGCCGGCGGCCCTGTCGTTCCCCATCGGCAGCCGCTTCTACGACTGGCAGTACACCTCCGAACCGGAGCCCCACATGGGGGGTCGCCGCATCTACCACGCCCGGGGCAAGGTGCTGGGCGGGTCCTCCAGCATCAACGGCATGATCTTCCAGCGGGGCAACCCCCTCGACTACGAGCGCTGGGCCGCAGATCCGGGCATGGCGCACTGGGACTACGCCCACTGCCTGCCGTACTTCAAGCGCATGGAGAACTGCCTGGCCGGCGACGACCACAGCGGCCCCGACGGCACCCGCGGCAACGGCAATTACCGCGGCGGCGACGGGCCGCTGGTGCTGGAACGCGGACCGGCCGCCAACCCTCTCTTCAAGGCCTTCCTGGAGGCCGCCGGGCAGGCGGGCCACCCTCGCACAACAGATGTCAACGGCTACCGCCAGGAGGGCTTCGCTGCCTTCGACCGCAACGTTCACCGGGGCCGCCGCCTCAGCGCGGCCCGGGCCTACCTGCATCCGGTGCTGGGCCGGCGCAACCTGCACCTCGCCACCCGCGCCTTCACCACGAGGATCCTTTTCGATGGCACCCGGGCCACGGGCGTGGAATACGTCAAGGGCGGCCGCACCCGAACCGTGGGCGCCGGCGAGGTGATCTGCTGCGGAGGCGCCATCAACTCGCCCCAGCTGCTTCAGCTCTCCGGCGTGGGGCCGGCTGGCCTGCTGTGCCGCCACGGCATCGATGTCGTGGCCGACGTGCCCGCGGTGGGGGCCAACATGCAGGACCACCTCGAGGTGTACGTCCAGTACGCCTGCAAGCAGCCGGTGTCGATGCAGCCGCACCTGGCCAAGTGGCGCCGGCCCTTGATCGGGCTGCAGTGGCTGGCCCGCCGCGGGCCGGCCGCGACCAACCACTTCGAGGCCGGCGGCTTCATCCGCAGCAACGACGACGTGCCCTACCCCAACCTGATGTTCCACTTCCTTCCCATCGCCATCCGCTACGACGGCTCGGTGCCCGAGGGCGGCCACGGCTACCAGGTCCACGTCGGGCCGATGTACAGCAACTCGCGGGGGACTGTGGCCATCGTCTCGGCCGACCCCCGCACCAAGCCCGCGCTGCGCTTCAACTACCTGTCCACCGACGAGGACCGCCGCGAATGGGTGGAGGCGGTGCGCCACGCCCGCCACATCCTCAGCCAGCCGGCCATGGAACCCTTCAACGGCGGGGAGGTGTCGCCCGGCCCCGAGGTGAGCACCGACAATGAGATCCTCGACTGGGTCCGCCGAGACGCCGAGACCGCCCTTCACCCCTCCTGCACCGCCCGCATGGGCCTGGGCGACGACGCCGCGCTGCACCCCGACACCCTGGAAGTCCACGGCACAAATGGGCTGCGGGTGGTGGACGCCTCGTCGATGCCGTACGTCACCAACGGAAACATCTACGCGCCGGTGATGATGCTGGCAGAGAAGGCCGCCGACCTGATCTGCGGCAACACCCCCCTGCCCCCCGAGCCGGTGGACTTCTACAAGGCTGGCGACTCGGTCGATGTGACGTAAATCACACCCCTTTTGACCTCCAATTCATTGCAATTCGAGACGTCTGCTGAAAGAATGAATCCAACGCCGACGAAGAGGCGCTATAGAGGCAGAGGAGGAGCAAGATGAGACCAATTCCCCGCTACGAAACCAAGACCAACCCCTCGACGGTGTGGCGAGACGCGCTGGGCCCGGGCTATGCCGTAGGCGTGGCCGAGGGTCTGCTCAGGGTCGCCGGTTCAGCGGCCGCTCGACCCTACAGGGCTCACCGCTGACGAGCCTGCCGGCCTCCATCGGGCCGGCACAACGATCACCCATAGGGGGCTGAGACCCCCGAGAACTCGAGGCCCTGCCAAGATCGGTCACCCCCAGCCGATACGGTCAGGGCCTCGACGCGTCACCGGGCTACCGTAGGATGTTGCCCGTGGTTGAGCCTGACTTCCTGCGCTTCGACACCCTGAGCCTGCACGCCGGCCAGCACAGCGATCCTGCCACCGGGGCCCGGGCCGTTCCCATCTATTTCACCACGTCGTACTCCTTCGAGGACACCGACCACGCCGCCGGGCTGTTCAACCTTGAGATACCGGGCCACATCTACTCGCGGATCTCCAACCCCACCGTGGCCGTGCTCGAGGAGCGGGTCGCTGCCCTCGAGGGGGGAGTGGGGGCGGTGGCCACCGCCAGCGGCCAGGCTGCGTTCTTCCTGGCCGTGGCCACTCTCATGGGCTCGGGCGCCCACATCGTGGCCAGCCGCAACATCTACGGCGGCACCCACAACATGCTCAACCTCACACTGAGGCGCTTCGGCATCTCCACCACGTTCGTGGACCCCCGCCGCCCCGACGAGTTCGCGGCGGCCATCACCGCGGACACCCGTCTCGTGTTCGCCGAGACGCTCGGCAACCCTGGCATCGAGGTGCTCGACATTGCTGCGGTGGCCGACGTCGCCCACGACCACCGCCTGCCGCTGATGGTGGACGCCACCTTCTCGACGCCCTACCTGATCCGGGCGTTCGAGCACGGCGCCGACATCGTCATGCACTCGGCCACCAAGTTCCTCGGCGGCCACGGCGTGGCCCTCGGCGGAGTGCTCGTCGACGGCGGCCACTTCGACTGGGACGCCTCGGGCTTGTTCGGCACCCTCACCGAGCCCTACGCCGGCTACCACGGCATCAGCTTCAGCGACGAGTTCGGCCCGAGCGCCTTCGTCAGCAGGGCCCGAACCGAGGGCCTGCGCGACTTCGGGGCCTGCATGAGCCCGGCCAACGCCTTCCAGATCCTTCAGGGAGTGGAGACGCTGCCGCTGCGGATGCAGCGCCACGTGGCCAACACCACCTCGGTGGTCGACGCGCTGGCCGCCAACGACGCGGTGAGCTGGGTGAAGTACCCGTCCATGCCGGACCATCCCGACCACGAACTGGCCCGCCGTCTCTACCCGCGGGGCACCGGGGCCATCTTGAGCTTCGGCATAGCGGGCGGCCGCAACGCCGGAGCCAAGTTCATCTCTGCGGTCCGGCTGGCCTCGCATCTGGCCAACGTGGGCGACGCCAAGACGCTGGTCATCCACCCGGCCAGCACCACCCACCAGCAGATGTCAGCCGAGGACCTGGCCGCGGCCGGGGTGGGGGAGGACCTGGTGAGGATCTCGGTCGGACTGGAGGACCCCAGAGACATCATCGACGACCTGGAGCGGGCCCTCAAGGCCTCCCAGCGCTAGAGCTGCGAGGTGTTTTCAACAGGAATTGGCAGCAGATGATGCCTCTTTGGGCCGCCACCGCTGCCAATTCGGGATCAAAGGGCTAGCGAGCCCACCGGAAGGGTCCGATCGCGGTGGAGCAGGCAATCGACGGCCAGATCGTGCGGTGCGCCACCGGGGGGCGCGGCCTCGACGGCGACCAGCCCGCGGTGGTGCTGGTGCACGGCGCGGGCGGCGACCGCACCGTGTGGCAGCTCCAGACCCGCTGGATCGCACATCACGGCTACCGGGCTGCTGCCGTGGACCTGCCCGGCCACGGCGGCAGCGACGGACCGGTGCGGGCCACCATCGCCGAGATGGGAGTGTGGCTGGCCGGCACCGTCGAGGCTCTGGGCCTGGCGCCGGCCCATCTGGTCGGCCACTCGATGGGCACCTTCGTGGTGCTGGAGGCGGCCGCCCAGGCGCCTGAGTCAGTGCGCTCGCTGGTGCTGCTGGGCACGGCGGGGGCGATGCCCGTTCATCCGGCGCTGCAGGCCGCGGCCGACGCCGACGATCCCGTGGCCGGGCGTCTCATCACCTCCTGGGGCATCGGCAGCCGGGCCCACACCGGGGGACACGCCTCGCCGGGAATGTGGCTCATCGGGGGCAACACCTCGCTACTGGACCGCGCACCTCCGGGAGTGCTGGCCAACGACCTGGCCGCCTGCAACGCCTACGACGGCGCCGAGACCGCGGCGGCCCGGGTGCAGTGCCCGGTGACGCTGGTGCTGGGCCGCGAGGACAAGATGACCCCGAACAAGCGGGCCGCCGGCATGATCGAGGCATTCGGCGATGTTCGAACCGTCTACCTCGACCGGGTTGGCCACTTCCTGCAGATCGAGAGCCCGATTCCGGTCCGCCGGGCCATAGCGGAGGCCCTGGCCGGAGCCTGATTCCGGCGCAAGCCATTGTTGGACCGGGACCAGCCCCGCGGCTGATTCAATCCGGTCGAGAATCCAGCGGGGCCGGACGGTCCGGGCCGGTCGCTCTGCGACAAGTGTCACGCGCGAATGACGCCCCGTCATCCCGTCGCGTCGTTACGATCCCGCCGTGGCGTCCGGTGCCGTTGTGCGGCCCGAATCTGCCGACGACGGGCTGTCGGGTGGACCGTGGATAGAGCCCCGCGGCGACGGCCTCGGAGCGGTCAGGTCGCTGCTGGTCGGCGTGGCCCTGGTCATGTCCTGCAACGGGCTGCTGCGGGCTACGTTGGGAGTGCGGGCCGAGTTGGAGGACTTCGGACTGGCTGTGACCGGCGTCGTGATGGCCGGCTACTTCCTGGGCTTCCTGTTCGGCACCAAGGCGGCCGAGCACTTCATAGCCACCGTCGGCCACATAAGGGTGTTCTCCGCCCTGGCCTCGGTGGCCTCGGCCGCCTCTGTCCTGCACGTCATCTGGATCCATCCGCTGTCGTGGGGCCTGCTGAGGTTCATCTTCGGCCTGTGCCTGGCCGGAATCCTCGTGACCGTCGAGTCGTGGCTCAACGACATGGCCACCAACGCCACCAGAGGCCGGATGCTGTCGCGCTACATGATCGTGACGATGGGGGCTATGGGCGCCGGCCAGCTCATGCTCAACAGCGCCAACCCCGCGGGCTTCAAGCTGTTCGTGGTGTCGTCCGCGCTGATCTCGCTGGCGCTGGTGCCGGTGTCGCTGTCGGCGTCCACCGCCCCGCCGCTGGCCGTGCCCGAGCCGATCTCGTTGCGCAAGCTGGTCAAGATCGTGCCCCTGGGAATGCTGACCGCGTTCTGGGTCGGGGTCGGGCAGGGCAGCCTCATGGGCCTCGGGGCGGTGTACGCGGCCACTGAGGGACTGCCCACCTCCCGAATATCGTTGTTCGTGGCCGCTCCCGTAGTGGGTTCCTTGGCCACCCAGTGGCTGATAGGCGCGGCGTCGGACCGGGTGCCGCGCCGTTATGTGATCCTGGTCGTGGCCGTCGCCGCGGCAGGGTTCGCAGGACTGCACCTGCTCGTGGCACCGGGATCGGCTCTGTCGCTGCTGCTGATGCTGGCCCACGGCGGGTGCACGTTCCCGCTGTATTCGCTGGCGGTGGCCACCACAGCCGACAGCGTCTCGCCCGCGCAGTTGACCGGAGCTAGTGCCTCGCTGGTGCGAGTCAGCGGGGCCGGCGCGGTGATCGGCCCGACTCTGGGCGGAGTGATCATGTCTCTGACCGCTCCCAGCGCCTTCTTCGCGATCCTGGTCGCAGCCCACGCCGTGATAGCGCTGTATGTCGTCTACCGCATGTTCGTGCAACCAGCCCTACCGGTGGAGGAGCAGGGTCCGTTCGATCCCTGGCCGGTTCGGGCCTCTGCAGTGGCCGCATACCTGCTCCGTCGCCCCCGCCGCGGCTAGCGATGTGTCGCCGGGACTCAACGGTGAGGCCCGCTGGAGCGACGGGACGCCGATCACCAGCACCGACGTGTGGTTCACGTGGCGGGCGGCGCTCGACACCGAGGGCTCGCTCCTCACCATCGGCTACGACCTGATCACCGACGTGAACCACGACGATCCCCAGACCGCAATCGTCACGTTCTCCGAGCCCTAAGCGCCCTGGCGCACGCTGTTCGGCGGGATCCTGCCCGCCCACGCATTCGAGGGCCAGACCGACATATCCGGCTACTGGAACGATTCGATCCCGATCTCGGGCGGACCCTGGCGCCAGGAGTCCTGGAGCCAGGAACAACACATCCTGGTCCCCAACGAGAACTACTGGGAGCCCGCGGGTTCGGCGGCCAGAACTTCATGGCCTACGCCAGCCAGCGGGCCAGCGACCTGGCCTTCGCAATAGACGCCGAGATCGACGAGGCCGCCCGCCTCGAGCTCGTGCGCGAGCTCGGGGTTCTGCTGGCTGAAGACGTCCCATGGGTCCCGCTGTACGTGTTGCCCAACCTGCTGGCCTGGAACCCGGAGGTCTTGGACGGACCGGGCGAATGGGTGTCCAGCGTCTACGGCGGCTTCTACGACATGTACGACTGGACCGTCATTCGGTGAGCCGACTGCCCGACCGGCCGAGAGAACGTGCTGGGCCGGGACAGACCGGCCCTTAAGAACCGGCAGTCATGATCCGCTACGCGGTCCGGCGTCTGGCCGTCATGGCGCCGATTCTGCTGCTCATCTCGCTGGCCACCTTCTGGGCCGCGGGCAAGATCTCCAGTCCCGCAGCCCAGATTGCGGTCAACCCTCGCATCAGCGCGGAGGCCCGGCGGGCCTACACCGAGTCCCTGGGCCTCAACGACTCCTTCGGTGTGCGCTACCTGAGGTGGCTGGGCAACCTCGCGACGGGTGACTTCGGCACGTCGCTGGTCCGCAACGGCCAGGACGTGTGGCCCTTCGTGGAGAGGGCCATGGCCAACACGTTGCTGCTGGTGTCTGCGGCGCTGCTGGTGTCTGCGGCGCTGCTGGTGTCTGCGGCGGTGGTGCTGTCGCTGGGTGCGGGTCTCACCATCGGCACGCTGTCGGCGGTCCGCCGCGGCTCGCTGATCGATCACGGGGCCACCGCCGGGTCCTCTACGGAGGCCGGGTCTCGCTGCTGGTCGGTGGGGCGGTGGCGTTGATCAGCGGAGTGGTGGGGACCTTCGTCGGACTCGTGTCCGGCTACTACGGGCGATGGGTCGAGTCGGCGCTGATGCGCTTTGCTGACACCATGCTGGCGCTTCCCGGGCTGATGGTGGTGGTCATCGCGGCGCGGATTCTCGGCGACGGGGTCTGGGAGGTCGTGGTGGTTCTGGCTGGCATCACATGGATGGTCCCGGCACGGATCGTGCGGGGCAAGGTGCTGGCCCTGAAGGAGCGCGAGTTCGTGGAGGCGGCTAGGGCGCTGGGGGTTCCCAATCGCAGGATCATCGTCCGCCATCTGCTGCCGAACCTGGCTGGCGAGATCATGGTGGCGGTGTCGCTCAGCGTGGCAGCCGCCATCCTGGCCGAGTCGCCCCTCAGCTTCCTAGGCCTCGGCGTCAGCGCCACCCGCACGGCGACGTGGGGCAACATGCTGGGCGGCAATGAGGGGTTCGTCAGTACTGCGCCGTGGCTGGTATGGGCTCCGGGGCTGGCCATCGTCGTCACCGTGCTGTGCGTGAACTTCATCGGCGATGGCCTGCGCGACTCTCTCGATCCGACCCAGGACCACCGATGACTGACGGCGCGCTCGGACCCCCCACCCCGCCGACCGGAGGCGACGCGGCGGCCGCGGCTGGTCGTGAGCCGCTGTTACAGGTCCGGAACCTTCGCACCGAGATCGACACCGACGAAGGCACCATCGTCGCGGTCAACGACATCAGCCTCGACCTGTTAGGCGGCGAGGTGCTGGCCGTTGTCGGCGAGTCCGGGTGCGGCAAGACGATGCTGGCCCTGTCGATCCTCGGCCTGCTGCCGGGCCGGGCTCGGATCGCGGGCGGGGAGGTGCGGCTGGCGGGCGAGGACCTCCTGGCGGCCTCTCCGCTGCGCCGACGCCGGGCGCGGGGCGCAGAGATCGCGATGATCTTCCAGGACCCACTCACCGCTCTGAACCCGGTGCAGCGGGTGGGGGACCAGATCGCCGAGATGATCAGGGCCCATCGGCCGCTGCGCAAGACAGAGGCCAGGCTTCGGGCCGCGGATCTGCTCGAGCGCGTCGGCATCCCCGATGCCGGCGGGCCCGCTGCTATCCCCACGAGCTGTCGGGCGGGATGCGCCAGCGAGTCATGATCGCCATGGGCGTAGCGCTGGACCCGGTTGTGCTCATCGCAGACGAGCCGACCACCGCTCTGGACGCGACCGTGCAGGCCCAGGTGCTGGAGGTCCTGTCGGAAGTGAGGCAGCGGATGTCCGGAGCCATGATGATCATCAGCCATGATCTCGGCGTGGTCGCAGGCGCGGCCGACCGGGTCATAGTGATGTACGCCGGGCACTGCGTGGAGCGGGGCGACGTGCATGACGTGTACCACCGGGCCAGTCACCCCTACACGGCCGGTCTGCTCGCCGCCGTGCCCCGGCTGGACAGGGCTGCCACCAGGCTCACGCCCATTGCCGGCTCGCCACCCGTGCCGGTCGGTGCCGCGCCGGGATGCAGTTTCGCGCCCCGTTGTCCGATGGCTACGGAGATCTGCAGCCAACAGGAACCTGATCTGCGAGGCCCGCAGGGCCAGCCGGCGGTAGCGGCGTCGATGGAGGCGGCCGTGGCCTGCCACCACTCCGCCGTCGACGGTCGTAGCTCAGGGAGTTGCCACTAGCATTGCTGCCGCAGGTCGCGCCGGGTTGCATTTGAAGGGAGCGCAAGCATGGCGGGTAGAGGTTCGACAGCTTGGCACGCTTGGGTCGAGGCGGTGTTCGAGGATCCGATCAACCGGTCAAGGCCACGCGCGCTCAGAGCCTTGGCGGAGTGGGCGGCTGTGTCTGTGTCGGTCCACGCTGACGTCTATGCAGGAATCTCCGCCGGGTACGCCGCGGTGTCGCGTGCGGCCGAGTCCCCGGAGGCGACCGCGCATGCGGCCCGCCTGGCCATCTGGCACGCGGTGACATCGCTGCGCGAGACCAGTCCCGACGACGTCGACGTGTGGCATTTCGAACTGCACGCGGCCGGCAAGCTCATAGGCCTTCGCCTTCCCGACCGGCCCCATCTGGCCGACTTGCCTGCAGCCAGCTGACCGGCGCGTAGCTTGCTGGTTGGCCCGTAACCGGGTGACCGGCCCTTCCGGTCAGCCGATCTCGTCGGGCATCTCGGCCTTGCGTCGAGCCATGTAGTCGAGCAGCTCGGCATCCACCGCGTCGTCGACGGGGGGCGGCTCGTAGTCGGCCAACAACTGCTTCCAGCGGGCGTTGGCCCGCTGGGCCGCCGACAGCGAGCCCTCCTCGGTCCACTGCTCGTAACTGGCCGCGTCGGAGATTTCTGACCGCCAGAAGGCGCTCTCGAAATTGGCCAGCGTGTGGGGGTTGCCCAGAAAATGGTCGCCGTGGGCGTTGGTGCGGAACGCCTCCATGGCCTGGCCGTTGTCGCTGGTGTCCACCCCCCGGGCCCAGACCTCCATGGCGCCGAGTTGGTCGGCGTCCAGGATCAGCTTCTCGTAGCCCAGGGCCAGGCCGCCCTCCTGCCAGCCCGCGGCGTGCAGCACGAAGTTCACCCCCGCCTGCATGGTGGGCAGCAGGGTGTGGGCCGACTCGTAGGCAGCCTGCGCGTCGGGCAGCTTCGAGGACGTGAACTGCCCGCCGGATCGGAATGGCACCCCCACCCGGCGGGCCAGCGACGCCATCACGTAGATGGCCTGGCCGGCTTCGGGCGTGCCGAAGGTTGGTGCCCCGGTGGCCATGGACATCGACGAGGCGAACGTGCCGAACACAACTGGGGCCCCGGGGCGGACCAGCTGCAGGTAGGCCATGCCCGACAGCGCCTCGGCCAGGGCCTGCGCGGCCAGTCCGGCCACCGTCACCGGCGACATCGCCCCGGCCAGGATGAACGGGCTGATGATGCAGGCCTGGTTGGCCCGGGCGTATGTGGTGGCTGCGCCCAGCATGGTGGCGTCCCAGCGCATCGGGGAGGATGCGTTGATCAGCGACGTCATCACGGTGCGGTCGGCCAGGTCGCCGCCGAAGCCGATGCGGGCCATCTCGACGGAGTCGGCGGCCCGCTCGGCGGCGGTCACCGAGCCCATGAACGGCTTGTCGCTGTAGCGCAGGTGGGTGTACACCATGTCGAGGTGGCGCTTGTTCACCGGCACATCCACCGGCTCGCACACCGTGCCCCCGCTGTGGTGCAGCTGCGGCAGCACGTAGGCGAGCTTCACCACGTTGCAGAAGTCCTCCAGCGTGGCGTAGCGGCGGCCCCGGTCCAGGTCCATGACGAACGGCGAGCCGTAGTTGGGGGCGAACACGGTGGCGTCGCCGCCCACCTGGACGCTGCGGGCCGGGTTGCGGGCGTGCTGGGTGTAGACGGCGGGGGCGTCGTCCTGCACGATCTGGCGGCACAGGCCGGGCGGGAACCGCACCAGCTCCCCGTCAATGTCCGCGCCCGCGGCGCGCCAGAGCTCCAAGGCTTCGGGGAAGTCCTGGAAGGCGATGCCGACCTCCGACAGGATTGTCTCGGCGTTGCGCTCGATCTGCTCCAAGCCCTCGACGTCGAGTATGTCCACCGGCGGCTGCCGGCGGACCAGGTACGGCGCCGTCTCCACTGATGCGGCCCTCGCGGCCCGCCGACCCGCTCGTCCTCCGCCTCTGCGCCCTCGTGCCTCGCTCATGGTTCCTCGTTCATGGTTCCTCGTTCATGCTTCCTCGTTCATCATTCCGGATTTGATAGCACTTTTCTAGGATTATCCCAGGTTTCTACTAACATTCACGCGGCGGGACGGGGTCGGCGGTGCCGGCGCCTGCCTTGGTCGTGGTTCGCCGCGGGAGCCTGGGGCAGGTCGACCATCGAGGCCAGATGCGGGGTGGGGTCGGTGTCGTGGGGGAGCGCCATGGCGGCCACGAACAGCTCTTGGAAGCGGGGCTCCGTGGCCGTCTCGATTTTGACGACCGACCGCACCAGCCATTCGATCTCGAGGCGCTGCTCGCCCGACAGCAGCATCCGCACCGCTCCCACGCCCGATGCGTTCCCGGCGGCCCGCACTCCGCCGGTAGGCGTGTCGGGGACCAGGCCGAGCACCATGGCCCGCACCGGGTCGATGTGGGCCCCGAACGCTCCAGCCAGACGGATGTCGGGCACCTCGTCGACACCGCCATGCTCGCGAAGCAGATCGATTCCGGCCCGCAGCGCCGCCTTGGCCAGCTGGACGGCCCGCACGTCGTTCTGGGTGATCGACAGCCGGATCGGCTCCCACTGAATCACGTAGCTGAACGTGCGCTCGTCGGCCACGATGCGCGGCGACCGGCTGGTCTCTGACGTGACCACGCCATGGCGATCCATGACGCCGGCCAGGAACATCTCGGCGATCACGTCGATGATGCCCGAGCCGCACAGGCCCGACACCTCCAGCCCCGCCCGGTCCAGCTCCTCGGAGAATCCCGGCTCATCGGACCACATGTCGCAGCCGATGACCTTGAACCGGGGCTCCCAGGTGTCCCGGTCGATCCGGACCCGCTCCACCGCGCCCGCGGTCGCCCGCTGGCCGCAGCTGATCTGGGCGCCCTCGAAGGCTGGACCGGTCGGGCTTGAAGCGGCGAACACCCGATGCCCGTCGCCCAGCACGATCTCGGCGTTGGTGCCTACGTCGACCACCAGCATCGGGGTGGCAACCCGGTGAGGGCCCTCGGCCAGAGTGGCCGCGGCCGCGTCCGCACCGACATGCCCGGCGATGCAGGGACCGACGTACAAGGCCGCAAAAGGCAGCCCGATCCCGATCTCAGCGGCGACGCCCCGCACCGCGGTGGCCGTGGCGAGCGTGAACGGCGCCGCCCCCAGCGGGGTGGGATCCAAGCCCAGCACAAGATGGTGCATGATCGGATTGCCCACCACGACCAGGTCATGCACCTGGCCGCGGTCCACTCCGGCGTGCTCGCACAGCTCGCCCACCAACTCGTCGATAGCGCCGCGCACAGCCGCGGTGAGCTCCGCCTCGCCGCCGGGATTCATCATCACATACGACACCCGGCTCATGAGATCCTCGCCGAAGCGGATCTGCGGGTTCATGCGACCGGAGGCCGCGGCAACCTCACCCGACGAGAGCTCGAGCAGATAGCCGGCGATGGTGGTGGAGCCCACATCCACGGCCACCCCCCAGGCTCCGTCGGAGTATCCGGGCCGCACGTCGAGCACGGTGCGGCCACCGTGAACAACCACCGTGACCGACCCCTCCCCGGCGGCAATGGCCGAATGCAGGCGAGCCAGCACCGGCACACCGAAGTCGACATCGGCCAGGCCCCAATCGTTGGACAGGGCCTCGGCCACCAGGTCCACCTCGGCTGCCTCGAATCCGAGCACAATCTTGGGCACCTCCACATAGTGCAGCGTGACCACCGGGTCGATGACCACCTCTGCGAGGTCGATCGACTTGCGGACCACGGGCCGATGGACCTGGCTGGCGGCGGGCACGTCGATGACGGCATTGCCGAGTACCACCGCCTGGCAGCCGAGGCGGCATTCCTCGGACAGGGGGCGCCGGCCCCGGTAGCGCAACTCGGTGGGGCCGGGCTCAGACAGGACGTCGGCCGCGGTGGGGGACACCTGGCAGCGCCCGCACAGGCCGCGGCCGCCGCAAACCGAGTCGAGATCCACCCCGCCGGCTCGGGCCGCGTCCAGCACGGTGGCTCCGGCAGCCACCGAGGCGCGTATCCCCGAGGGGTTGAACACCACGCTGTGCATTTCGTGCATGCGCTCAGACGCCGCGGCGACGCCCGCCCCGTCGTCTCAAGCCGACCGTGTCGGGATCCCGGTGTTCCTTGATCCATGCGGCACAGTCCCGATCGTGCCCGGCCAGCACATCCGCGGCCAGCACGGCGTTCTTGACTTCCGGGTGCATGGGATTCATGATCGCCGACGTCAAGCCGGCGCCGATGGCCATCGACAGGAAGGTCCCAGTGATCATGTGGCGCGCCGGCAGGCCGAAGCTCACGTTGCTGGCGCCGCAGGTGGTGTTGACCCCCAACTCGTCGCGCAGGCGCCGCACCAGCTGGAACACCTGGCGTCCGGCTGTGCCCATGGCCCCGATCGGCATCACCAGCGGGTCCACCACCACGTCGGCCGGGGCGATGCCGTAATCGCTGGCCCGGTTCACGATCTTGCGGGCCACCTCGAAGCGCACGTCGGGGTCCTCGCTAATGCCGGTCTCGTCGTTGGAGATCGCGACGACGGCGGCGCCGTGCCGGGCCACCAGGGGCAGCACCCGCTCGAGCACCTCCTCCTCCCCGGTTACGGAGTTGATGAGGGGCTTGCCCTCGTACGCCGCGATGCCGGCCTCGATGGCCTCGACGATGGAGGAGTCGATGGACAGGGGCACGTCGGTCACTCTCTGCACCAGCTTGATGGCGTGGGCCAGCAGGGCCGGCTCGTCGGCGAGGGGGATCCCTGCGTTGACGTCGAGCATGTGAGCTCCGGCCGCGGTCTGGGCGAGAGCGTCGGCCTCGACCCGGCCGAAGTCGCCGTTGCGCATCTCCTCGGCCAGCAGCCGCCGGCCCGTCGGGTTTATGCGCTCGCCGATCATCACGAACGGGCGGCCGAAGCCGATGACCACCTCCTTGGTGGCCGAGCTGAGGACTGTGTCGGTCACTGGGGGTCTCCTCCGAACTGGCTGCGATTCTCGGGCGCCGGCTGGCCCTGGCTGTTGCGCTCGGGATCCCACCCGCCCGTCTTGACGAACTCGTCGAGGCGCTCCCGGGGGAAGGCCTCCTCCAGCTCGGCCGCGGCCGCGATGGCCGCGCTCTCGGGATCGTCGGCGTCTCCGGGGATCAAGGTCCGGCGCCACTCGCCCACGTACTGCGAGGCCTGGGTTTTGCCGGCCACCATGGCGGCCCGGTCGATGGCCCTCTGGAAGCGGCGGGGGAGGATGCGCTGCACCCGCTCGGTGCGTGAACCGCCGTTGACCTGGGCGGGGATGTCGCGCCAGCTGATCAGCACGAGGCTCCCGTCGTCGCGGCGGCGCCTAGGCCCGCTGCGCCCTGTTGAGGCGCTCATGCCGGTTCAGCACCGGCGGCGCCGGCCAACTCCACGATCCGGCGCTCGAGTCCGGTGATGCCGACGAGAATCCGCTCGCATCGGAGGCCCAGGCGGGCGGCGGCCTGCTCGGCGGAGCGGGCCAGACGATCGTCGTCGGTCTGGGCCAGGTGGACAACCCGGGTGTAGTTGCCGAAGTAGACCTCGAGCAGCTCCGGGTGCTCTGAGATGCCCAGGCCCTTCATGATTAGGCGGTCAAAGTGCCGCACCAGATAGTCGGTGAGGTAGAAGGTGCCCGGTTCGGCCTCCTGCAGTCCCGCGAAGGCGTCCGCGCCGGCGTAGAGCTCGTAGCAGTGGGCGCCGGGAAGCCGCGCGACGCCTTCTTCGGAGCACACCCGGTCGAGGAGGCCGCCGGTGCCGCAGTCCATGTAGCCCACGAGGATCGTGCGGAAGGCGCCGCTGGCCTTGGCCGTCTGCACCCTCCGGCGTACCGCGTCGGGGATCTTCTCGGGTCGGTTGTGCATGATGGCGGGCAGGCACTCCACCTCAAGAAGCCCGCTGCCGTTGCGGGCCGCCACCTCTTGCAGCTCGCGTACCAGCGCGCCGCAGCCGACTATCAGCACCCGTGGAGGCGGTGGCGTCGGGTTCATCCGATTAGCGTCGGTGGGGGCGGTGGCGTCGGGTTCATCCGATTAGCGTCGGTGGGGGCGGTGGCGTCGGGTTCATCCGATTAGCGTCGGTGGAGGCTGCGTCGGGTCCTCACCTAGCGGCGCGACGGGCCGTGACGAGGGTCTTGGCCGTCTCGGAGGCGATGGCGGCATCGCGGCAGTAGGCGTCGGCGCCGACGGCCGCGCCGAATTCCTCGTTGAGGGGCGCACCGCCGACAAGGATGATGAAGTTGTCCCGTATGCCCTTCTCGATCAGGGTGTCGATCACCACCTTCATGTAGGGCATTGTGGTGGTGAGCAGGGCCGACATGCCCAGGATGTCCGGCTTGTGCTCGTCGAGGGCGGCCAGGAACTCCTCGGCGTTGGTGTTGATGCCGAGGTCGAACACCTCGAAGCCGGCTCCTTCGAGCATCATGGCCACCAGGTTCTTGCCGATGTCGTGGATGTCGCCCTTGACCGTTCCGATCACCACGCTGCCGATGGGCTCGACGCCCGTCTCGGCTAGCAGGGGCCGCAGTATGGCCATGCCCGCCTTCATGGCGTTGGCAGCCAGCAGGACCTCGGGCACGAAGAGGATGCCGTCGCGGAAGTCGATGCCCACGATGCGCATCCCTTCCACGAGGGCGCCGTTGAGCACCTTGTCGGGCGACCAGCCCCGCGCCAGGAGGATGTTGGTGCCCTCGTGGATCTCGTCGGCCAGCCCGTCGTAGAGGTCGTCGTGCATCTGCGCGGTGAGTTCGTCATCGTCCAAACTCGACAGGTCGATGTCGTCATCGGCCGCTTGGTCTGACAGGCCAATGTCGTCGTCGGCGGTGTCCGGTCCGGCAGCAGGGATGTCAGTCATCCGGCGCAGCCCTCCCTCTGTGCGGTCGGGGGTCCGTGCCACGGAAGTCAGCCACACGCCGGTTCCGCACTGTGGACCAGTCCCACGATACGGAACGGACTGTAGCACGGTCTCGCGCTCTGACACAATCACATTCATTGCTAATTGCGTCAATTGGGGGACGAATCCAGAGCTAGCGTGACGGTGGTGCCATTTCGGCGGTTGAGCCTCCGGCTCGCGGTGTTCTGTTCGCTGGTGGTGGCCGCAGTCGGGGGGTTGCCCGGCATCGCAGCAGCCGAGACCGAGGTGGCGGTGGACGCCGGCTACGGCGGACTCGGCCATGTCGGCAGGCCCTTCCCGCTGCACATCGAGGTCACCACCGACGTCTTGTTCGTCGGCGAGTTGCGTATCAGCAGCCGAGGCTCGGGTCTCGCGATCGCCAGACAGGTCGAGATTCCAGGCGGCACCACCCGCGAGTTCACGGTTGTCTGGGCGTGGAACCCATGGCGTGTCGGGACCACCACTGTCCAGTTGGTGGCCGACGGCGAGATCGTCGCCTCGGCGACGGTGCAACCGGTCGTGCAGCGCAACGCCGACCTCGTAGGCGTCTTTCCGGCCCTCGCCGATCGTGGCATCCCCGAGAGGGCGCCGCTGCTGTTCGATGCCGGTGAAGCGAGGCTCTTCCCGGTCGATCCCGCGATCCTGGCCGCGGGTTGGGCCGCATTGGAGCCCCTCGACATGGTCGTAGTGACGGCGGCCGACCTTCGCGGTCTCGACACTGCGGGCTTGGATGCCCTCCTGGGCTGGGTGAACCGGGGCGGCCGCCTGCTTGTCGATGAGCCCGTCGGTGCGGAGATGCCGGGCGTTCCGGCGGCATGGCAGCCGGACGGCGCCCAGCCCCGCCTGGCCGGCCAGGGCGAGATCATGGTGACGGACGGCGCGGCGGCATCCGGTCACTGGGATGCGGTGTTCGAACCGGCGCCCACCAGATCACGCCAAGAGGACGAGGCCTTGGCCGAGCTTCATCCGTTCTGGGGCGGCGAGCCCGTGAGCTGGTCGCTCGGGCGCGACGCCGGCCTCAGCCTCCCCGGTGCCCGCTGGCTGGCCGCCATCATCGGCGCCTACGTCGCGGTCGCCGGCATAGGCGTGTGGCTGGCGTCGAAGACGCTGCGCCGTCCCGGGCTCACCTGGATCCTGGTGCCTGCTACTGCTGTGGCGTTCGCGGTCGGCATCTGGGTGCTCGCGTCGAGCCTGCGGAACAGCGCCAAGACGGCCCACGGCACCATCGTCGAGGTGGCGCCGCGCGGGACGGTGGCCACCACGTACTCCTTGCTGCACTCGGGGGGCGGCGGCCGCGACTCGGTCTCGCTGTTGCCGGGGTGGTCGACCATCCCCGTGGTGACCGAGGGTCGGCCCAGCGTGGTCGACATCGTCGACCACGCCGCAGGGTCCACCGCCTCGATCAAGCTTGACGCCGGTGCGTTCACCGTGCTCGGCGGCAGCGGCGCCCACGCGGCTTTCGACGACGCGTTGGAAGTGACGGCTTGGTCGGCGGGTGACGGCCGGGTCGAGGGCGCGGTGGTGAACAACCTGGGTGTGGATCTGCACGAGGTTGTCGTTTTTGCCGATCAGGCCGGCGTGAACATCGGGACCGTGCCCGCCGGCGCGACCGTCGAGTTCGATGACGTCGGTGAGGCGATCAACCCATTCGACGAAGAGCCGGCGGAGTTCCGGGTCTGGCGCGACGCACTGGGACCGGAGTTCTTCGGCGACTCCGGCCGGGACCACGACCCTGGGCCGGTGAATCTGGGACTGTGGAACGAGCTGAGCGCGCGCTGGTCGCTGAATGCACGCAAGCCGGGCCAGGTCGTGGTGGCGGCATGGTCCGATGAGCTCGCGTCCCCGCTCGATGCCGAGGTCGTGGCCGGTCGGACGCTGTTCGTGGCCCGGGGAGCGATCGAGTCCCGCGGCGACTCTCTCGCCGGGGCGGCCGTGACGCGAGAGAGCGTGCGCGGCCTCCAAGACCTCGGTTCGGATTTCCGGATCGACGGCTGGGGAGGCGGTGCCATGTTCCGCTTCGTGCTGCCGGAGGGTGCAAGCACGGACGATCTTGTGCTCGCCGTTCCTCGGAGCCAGGACCGACTCGAGCTCTGGACCGGGACCCAGTGGCGCCAGGTCGATCTGGAGCAGAACACGAGGGCCGTGCTCGAGCTGCCGGCCGGGAGCACCGATCGCGGCCGCGTGTACGCGAAGGTGCTGTTCGATTTCGAACGAGGGTTCCCCTCGCTTCAAGAGCTGGCCGTGCGCAGCCGCCGCAGCGACGACGAGCCGCTGACGCTGTCCTACGCGGCCGATGACGAGTCCTCCAGCGACCCGTCCCGATCCGACTCTGCGGGATCGGAGCAGAGCGTGGGTGCTCAGGCTGGAGTCGCCGGATGAGCCAGACCGCCGTAGTCGAGCCCGAATCCGCCGGTCCGCGCACGGATACTGCGGTGAGCATCAGGGGCCTGCACAAGCGCTTCGGCAAGTTCGTGGCCGTGGACGACCTGAGCCTCGAAGTCCCCACCGGGGCCATCTATGGCCTGATCGGTCCCAACGGCGCGGGCAAGACCACCACGTTCTCGGTAGTCGCGTCGATATTGACGCCCAGCTCGGGCACGCTGTCGGTTCTCGGCCACGACCCGGTCGCCTCGCCCCGCGAGGTCCGCAGGGTGCTGGGCTACATGCCCGACTCGCTCGGCGTGTACGCGGACCTCGACGTGGACGAGTACCTCCGCTTCTTCGCCGCGGCGTACAGGATCCCGGTGCGGGCCCGGCCCGGCCTGCTCGACGGGCTGCTGGAGTTGGTCGCCCTCGAAAGCAAGCGCAGCGCCCGGGTGGACAGCCTGTCGCGCGGCATGAAGCAGCGTCTGAGCCTGGCCAGAGCACTAGTCCACGATCCTCAAGTCCTGATACTGGACGAGCCCGCCAGCGGACTAGATCCCAGGGCCAGGGCCGAACTGCGGGCCCTGCTCCTGCAGCTCGCCGAGATGGGCAAGACGATCATTGTCAGCTCGCACATCCTCTCCGAGATCGAGGACGTGTGCAGCCACATCGCCATCATGCAGTCCGGGCGGATCCTGGCATCGGGACGGGCCGGGGAGGTCTCCGGCCTGCTCACCGGCGGCCGTCGGCTCCGGGCCAAGTTCGCCGACGGCACGGTGGAGGACCTCACCGCTGACAGTGACGATGAGCAGGCCGTGCTGCTGCGAACACTGGCCGACGACGACACTCGGGCTCTGGTGGAGTTCAGCCGCGTCGGCGGCGGCCTCGAAGAGATCTTCCTGAACCTCACCCGGGAGGGCGAGGAATGAGCCGGGCCGCCTCGTGGATCAACCCGGTCCTCTCCCGAGAGCTGACCGAGCGCATGCGCGGCCCACGGGCCATGGTCATGCTGTCGGCCTACCTGGGCGTGCTGGGCCTGGTCCTCGTGGTCGTCTACCGCAGCGAGTCGGACCTGGGCAACAACCGGTACGGCTCCCCGGTGAGCGAGCTGGCTGCAGCCGGCGAGACGATCTTCGAGTGGATGCTGCTGTTCACGATGCTGCTGGTCCTGTTCCTCGTGCCCGGCTTCACAGCCGGATCCGTGGCCGGCGAGCGCGAGCGGCAGACCCTCATGCCGATGCAGGTGAGCCTGCTGCGTCCGCTGAGCATCGTCTTGGGCAAGATCGGGGCCTCGGTGGCTTTCACCCTGCTGCTGGTGCTGGCCACGCTTCCCCTGCTGACGGTGGCCTACCTGATCGGCGGTGTCACGTTCCCGCAGATCGTGAAGGGCCTGGGCATGGTGATGTTCACCGCGGTGGGCCTGGCCGCCCTGTCCGTGGCCTGCTCGACGTTCATGAGGCGTGTCCAGACCGCCACCGTGCTGTCCTACGGCCTGGTCCTGCTGCTGTGCGTCGGCACGTTCGCGGTGTTCGGCGTCGCCCAGGAACTCGGCCGGCGCCAGAATTTCGACACGGACGACACGCCCCGGCTGATCCTGGCCCCCAACCCGGTGGCGGCCCTGGCCGACGTCACCACCGACACGCCCGAGGACTTCGGCGGGGAGTTCGGTCTCGATCCGTTCTATCGGGACATCAGCGGTCCGCTCAGCGGGATCCGGGAGATGCTGGAACCGGACATCGTCGGTGACCATGTCGTCAATGACATCTTCTTCGAAGTGGACGGCCCGGCCGGGGTCGCGGGGTTCGCTAGCGCCAACGCCAATCTTGCTGCAGAGGCCGGCGGGCCGCCCGGCCTGGGCGGTCCGCCCTTCTGGGCGCAGCACATGCTGATCATGGGCGCCCTGGTCGTGCTCTCGGCGATCATGTCGTCTCTGCGATTGCGGACGCCGGCCAAGACCGAGCGCTGATGGGTGAGAGCGCTTTGCGTCGAAACGGGGTGTTTCCCGCTCTTGTTCGCTGCGCTCACGGGCCGCTCGGGCCACGGCCTCGCCATCCAAGCCGTTCGAGCATGAAGAGTCTGTGGCCTGTTCGCTCGGCCTCTCGGACCGAGCGCTGACCGGTGTCGGACCAGGTGACCGACCTTCTCGTTGCGGTGCGGCGACGCATCAGAGCGGCGTGGGCACTGGCTGCCTTCGAGCGCTGGGCCCCGATCACCGCCGGGATTGCACTGCTGCTGGTGCTGTCGGCGCGAGTCGTCGCGTGGGCATGGCTGGAACCTGCGGCCTTGATCGTCGGCGCGGGCGCTCTGATCGCGTTGGTCGTGGGGAGCATCATCCTTCCGGTGAGCATCGAGGCGGCGGCCCGCTCGGCCGACCGCTCGTTGGACACCAACGATGCGCTGTCCACATCGCTGCAGTTCGCCGGCCTCGTCGGCGTGTTCGGCGACGAGATCCGGGTCCGAGCCGACGCCGCGGCCCGGCGCGGCGATGTCCGCCGAGCCGTTCCGCTGAGGGTTGGCTGGCGCCCGCTGGGGGCTGCGGCCGCGGCGGCGCTGGCCGCGCTGGGCCTGGCGCTGCTCGCCGACTCCGCCGCGGAGACGGCCCGCGCCCCCGACATGGAGCGGGCTGCGGTGGCCGCGGCGGCCGACGCCTTGCGGGCCCGGGCCGAGGCGCTTGCGGCCGACGGGCTGGCGTCACCGGATCAGACTGCGCTGGCCGAGCAGCTCGAACGTCTGGCGGAGCGGCTCGAGGAGGCCACCCTGGACGAGAGCCTGGCTGCGCTGGAACAGGCTCGCAGTGAGCTCGAAGCGGGCATCACCGACTATTTCCTGGCTGAGAAGTCGGCCGTGCAGGGGTTGAACAGGTCCCTCGAAGCTCGGCCGCTCGCCGAGGGTCTCGGCGGAGCGGCCAACCAGTTGGAGGCACTCGCTGAGGCGCTCGGCGACTTGTCGGAGCAGGATCGGGCTGCGATAGCCAGGCGCCTCGAGGCGCTAGCGGCCACGCAGACCGCAGGCAACCCCGCCGCGGCCGGAGCACTCGGATCCGCGGGCGCCGCGCTGGCATCGGGCGACCTCGACCGGGCTGCGGCGGCGTTGGGCGTGGCGGCATCGGCCCAGCGGAGCGGCGAGGCGTCGCTGCTGGACCAGACGGCCAGGGCCAACACAGTCGACCTGCTGGGCGACGCCGCGGCTCGTCTGAGCGACGCAGGCGAGCAGGCGCAGGAACCCGGCCAGGGCCAGGGGCAAGGGCAGGGCCAGGGTCAGGGCCAAGGAGAGGGTCAGGGCCAGGGTCAAGGTCAAGGGCAGGGCCAGGGCCAGGGGCAAGGGCAGGGCCAGGGCAGTGGGTCGCCGTCGGGGTCGGTAACAGGCGCGAGCTCCGGGACCGGGCAGGGGCAGGGAGGCCAGGGCACCGCGAGCGGCCGCGGCGACAGCACCGAGACGGGCGACCGCAGCGCCCCCACCATCTGGCTTCCCGGCGGTGCCAGCGACATCCAGCGGGTGGAAGGCGCCTCCACCTCGGGCCAGTCGGAGATCGTCGGGCAGGGCCAGGGGATCACCGGCACCTCGGGTGCGCGGGTGCCGGTCGGCGAGGTGCTGGGCTCATACCTCGACGAGGCCGTCAAGAGCCTGGACCGGGGCCAGGTTCCGCCCGCGGCGCGTGCCCTCGTGCAGCGATACTTCGACGCAATCGCCGGATTCTGAACACCACGGAAGGCAGGCAACCAAATGGCAGCCATGAACCCGGACCGCTACGCCGCGGTGGCCGCGGCCATCGAGGCCGAAATAGGCAAGGTGATCGTCGGCCAGGTCGATCTCGTCCGAGGAGTGGTCGTCTGCCTGCTGTGCGAGGGGCACGCGCTCCTCGAGGGCGTCCCCGGCCTCGGCAAGACCATGCTGCTGCGCACGCTGGCCGACGCGGTCGACGTGGAGTTCGCGCGGGTCCAGTTCACCCCCGACCTCATGCCCGCCGACATCGTGGGCACCCAGGTGCTCGAGTCCGGAGACGGCAGCCGCCGCGACTTCCGGTTCCGGCCCGGCCCGGTCTTCGCCAATCTCGTACTGGCCGACGAGATCAACCGGGCCACCCCCAAGACCCAGTCGGCCCTGCTGGAGGCCATGCAGGAGCAGACGGTGACCGTAGGCGGGACGACCCGCCCGCTGCCCCGGCCGTTCCTGGTGATGGCCACCCAGAATCCGCTGGAGATGGAGGGCACCTACCCGCTGCCGGAGGCCCAGCTCGACCGGTTCCTGCTCAAGATCCACGTTCCCATGCCGCCGGCCGACGAACTCCTGACGATCCTGGAACGGACCACCGGAACGCACGGGGCGACAGTCGAGCCCGTCGCTAGCGGCGACGACATCTCCGCCATGGTGGCGCTGACCCGCGAGGTGCCGATCGCGGGCCACGTCGCCCGCTACGCCGTCGATCTGGTGGTGGCCAGCCATCCGCAGCATGAGGCCGCCCCCGAGTTGGTGCGCCGCTATGTCCGCTTCGGTGCCTCGCCCCGCGGCGCGCAGTCGCTCGTGCTCGCGTCCAAAGCCTCCGCTCTGCTGGCCGGCCGGCCGTCGTCGTCGGTCGAAGACGTCCGGGCTGTCGCGCCCGGAGCCCTCCGCCATCGGCTGGTGCTCGGGTACGAGGCCGCGGCCGACGGCGTCAGCGCCGACCAGATCATCGAGGCCATCCTCGACGCCGTGGGAGAACCCGGCTCCGGCATACGGGGAGCGCCGTGATGGATCTGCTGTCAGCGACGCGGCGGGTGGTCCGGCTGGGACGAGACGGAGGGCCGCGATAGTGCCGCGTCGGGAGGGCCTGCCTCCACGAGCCGGGAGTCGGCGATAGTGGCGCTGCTGCCGGCGGCGCTGCTGGGCCGTCTCGAGCGGCTCCAGCTCGCAACCCGGCGACCGCTGGCCGGCCATCTGGCCGGTGAGCACCGCTCGCCCCGCCACGGCTCCTCGCTGGACTTCGCCGACTACCGCGAGTACCACCCCGGCGACGACTTCCGTCTCATCGACTATCACCTGATGGCCCGCCTCGACGTACTGCTCATCAAGCTGTTCGAGGCCGACGATGAGCTGAACGTCCGGCTGCTGATCGACACGTCGGCGTCCATGGGCTCCGACGGCAAGCTGCTGCACGCGCAGCGTCTGGCGGCAGCCGTCGGGTTCGTTGCTCTGGTGAGGCGCGACACCGTCAGCGTCCACACGTTCCCCGAGGACAGGCCGGCGCCGCGCTTCTCGGGCCGGCAGGCGGCCGCGCCCCTGTTCCGCCACCTCGAAGGGCTCGCCGCGAGCGGTCCGACCACGGTGGCGCAGGCTGTGCTGCATCACCTGTCGCGACCGGGCCGGCCCGGCCTGACGCTGCTGGTGTCGGACTTGCTCACACCGGACTGGGAGCGCGGCATCTCCCGGCTCCCGGCAAGGGGCGGGGACCTCGTCGTGGTTCACGTGCTGTCGCGGGCCGAACTCGAACCGCAGCTCCATGGCGACATCGAGATCGTCGACCGGGAGACCCGAGAGCGGCTCCAGGTGAGCCTCTCACCCGAGACCCTCGCCGACTATCGCGCTGGCGCGATCGCCTGGGCCGACGAGGTGGCGGCCCGCTGCCGTCACATTGGCGCCGCCTACACCCGAACCCTGGCCGGCGATGATCTCGAGCCCCTGCTCTTGAGCCGCTGGCGGAAGGAAGGCGTCCTACGGTGAGTCACGCCGACACCGCAGGGCAGCGCCTCCGTCTCGGCCCTCTCGCGCTGCGCATGGAGGGCGTGCTCCGGTGAGGTTCGCGAACCCCGTCGGGCTGTGGTGGGCGCTTCTGGCCGTGCCGGTCGTGCTGCTGCACGTGCTCAAGCCGAGGCGACCCCGCCAGGTGGTGAGCTCCATATTCCTGTGGCGGGCCGTCGAGCGTCCCGTTACCTCGGCCTCGCCGTTCCGAATGATCCGACCCTCGTGGCTGCTGTTGCTCCAGTTGCTCGGCGTCGGTCTGCTCGCCGTCGCCATCGCCGACCCCGTGCAGGTCGAAGAGACGCGGCTTGCGCCGCACACCGTGTTCCTCATCGACGGCTCCGGATCGATGCTCGCGCTCGACGGCGAGCCCAATCGCATCGCCGATGCCAGAGCCATGGCCCTCGAAGTCCGCCGCGAACTGCCCAGCGGAGGCACCGCCAGCGTCATCGAGGTCGGCCCGCAGCCCCGAGTGCTGCTGTCGGCCAGCGCCGATGCCGATGCCTTCGACGAGGCCGTCGCGGCGACCCGGGCCACATCGGGCCGTGCCGACTTCGCGGCCGCGTTCGCGCTCGCAGAAGGGCTCGAGACGACCGACGCGGCCATCGGGTTCGTCCTGCTCTCCGACGGTGGTCTGAGCGAGGAGGAACAGCGGCTGCTCCCGCCGGGCACGACCTATGAGCAGGTCGGGTCGGCCGCCACCAACCGAGCCGTTGTGGACCTCGACGTCGAAGCCCGACCCACCGAACTTCACGTTCGGGTCACCATCGCCAATCGGGGCGGCCCGGCGGCCACCCAGACGCTGCGACTCGACGTCGACGGGCGCACCCGGGAGCGGGTAGAGCTGGAGCTAGGGGCCGGCCAGACACTGGTGCACGAGACCGATCTGACCGTCGGCGACCGAGTCGATGCCTTCCTCGAGGGCGAGGACCTGCTGGCCGCCGACAATCGCCGCACTGCGGTGAGCCGGCGGCGCCAATCGATCCGAGTGCAGGTCGTGGGCCAGCCCGACCCGTTCCTCGGCGCCCTGCTCTCAGCCGTCGACGGGCTCGCGCTGGTTTCCGACGGGGACCCCGAACCGGCGGACCTGACGGTCTACAACCGGTCTGCGGTGCCGGCTGCACCCCCGACGCCCTTCCTCGCCATCCGCCCGCCCTCCGGAGCTCCGGGCGTGTCGGTCGTCGGAGAGGCCGCGGCTCCGGCACTGGCGCTGGTGCGCTCCGACGATCCGCTGCTGCAGGGAATCGACCTGTCGGGCCTCGCGGTGGCCACCGCCCAGCAGGTCCGCTCCGAAACAGCCGAAGTCCTGCTCGGTGCGGAGTCCGCGCCCCTGCTGCTTCGGGGGCGAGCCGACGGCGTGCGGTTCGCCTACCTGACGTTCGAGCTGAGCGACTCGAACCTGCCGCTGCAGCTGGCCTTCCCCCTTCTCGGCGACCGCCTGCTGGCCGAGTTGACGGGGGCGGTGCTGCCCCCGTCTTCGATCGAGGTTGGCGAGGCGCTGGCCGTGCCGCCGCAATCGGGCGCAATCGTGACCGACCCGGCCGGCGCGGCGATCGAGCTTGCGCCGGGGTCGCCCGAGCTCGTAGTCGAGCGTCCCGGCGTGTGGAGCGTCGCGGCTCCAGACCGCCCCGAACTGTTCGTGGCTGTGAACCCCGCGGCTGCGGAGTCGACCCTCACGCCGGTGCCGAGCCTCCCGACCGAGCGCCGGCCCCTGCGACCCGGCGAGTCCCCACCCAGCAGCACCTCCTCGCTGTGGCCGTGGGTGCTCGGTGCGGCCCTCGTGGCGGTCGCGGCCGAGTTCCTGCTCGCCCGCCGGCGGGTCGGAGTTGGCCCGCGCCAGTGGAGGCTGGCCGCAGTGGTCCGGATCCTCGTCGTGCTCGCGCTGCTCGGAGCGCTCCTCGACATCGGATTCGACCGTGACGCGGGCGACGTCGCCACCGTCTTCGTCGTGGACGCATCGGACTCGCTCGGCACCCGGGGACGCAGCGAGGCGATCGAGTTCGTGCGGGACGCGCTGGCCGCCCAACCCGGCGGCTCGCGGGCCGGTGTCGTCATGTTCGGCGGTGACGCCCGCATCGAGCTGCTGCTCCAGCAGCAGGCGTCTCTGGCCCAGCCGTCGGTCAGGATCGATCCCTCGCGATCGGACCTGGCGGCTGCGCTGCGGCTCGCCGGCGCCATCCTGCCTGCGGACGCCCGGCGGCGCGTGGTGCTGGTCAGCGACGGCCGCGCCACCGCCGGCGACGCCGTGCGGGAGGCGGCCCGGCTGAGGGACGAAGGCATTGCGGTGGACACGGTGCTGGTCGACACTCCCGGAGCCGCGGACATCGCCATCGGCGCAGTGCGCACTCCGAGCCGGGTGTCGGCCACCGAGCTGGTCCCCATCGACGTGAAGCTCCAATCCACTCTGGCCGGCCCGGCCGTCGTCACACTGCGCGTAGATGGCGAGGTCGTGGCCGCTCAGCGCGTGGACGTGGTGGCCGGTGCCCAGAGCGTGACATTCACCGATCCCGCTGCCGGCAGCGGGCTGCGTCGCTACCAGGTGGACGTCGAGAGCCGCCGCGACGGCGTCACGCAGAACAACACCGCCTTCGCCGCGGTCGACGTCGGAGGGCATCCGCAGGTGCTGATGGTGGAGGGCGCGGCCGGAGAAGGAGCCGAGCTCGGCGCCGCTCTGGAGGCCGGCGGCTTGGAGGTCGACACCGTGTCGGTGGTCGAGATCCCAGAATTGGACGAGCTGCTCTCCTACTCGTCCGTCCTGCTGGTGGACGTGAGCGAGCGCCAGTTGTCAACACGCCAGGTCGGAGCCTTGAGCGGCGCGGTGCGCGACGGCGGCCGGGGACTGGTGACCATCGGCGGGAACCGGGCCTACGGACTCGGCGGCTACTACACGAGCGAGCTGGAGCGCCTGCTGCCCGTTGTCAGCGAGATCCTGGATCCCAAGCGGCGCCAGACCGTGGCCGAAGTCCTGGCCATCGACACCAGTGGATCGATGGGCGCCTGCCACTGCTCGGAGGGGCAGTTCGCCAGCAATCGGCTCGACGGCGGCGTGAACAAGACCGACATCTCCCGGGCCGCGGCCGCCCGCACCATCGCCGCGCTGGGCGAGAACGACGAAATCGGCGTGCTCGCGTTCGACGTCGAGGAGCGATGGGTGCTCGACCTTCAGAAGCTGCCCGCCCAGGAGGTTGTCAACCAGGGCCTCGCCGCGCTCAGCCCGGACGGCGGCACGAACCCCTCAGGCTCGCTGGACGCTGCGGCCAGCGCGCTGCGCGAGAGCAACGCCGCCCTCAAACACGTCATCTTGTTCACCGACGGGTTCACCTCTCCGGGGCTGCTGGCGGACCTGGCCGACGACGCGTCGGCGCTGGCCGCCGAGGGTATCACCGTGTCGGTCGTGGCCACCGGCGAGGGCGCGTCCGGGGGTCTCGAAGCCGTGGCCGAGGCCGGCCGGGGCCGCTTCTACCCGGGCCGGGATCTCCAGCAGGTCCCGGAGATAATCATGGACGAGGCCGTCTTGGCCTCCCGCGACTTCGTCAACGAAGGCGAGTTCCTCCCCACGATCACGTCATCGCGGCCGGTGGTCGCCGGCCTCGTGGAATCCCCGCCGCTGCTGGGGTATGTGGCCACGACCGCGAGGCCGCGTGCGCTCACCCTGCTGGAGATCGGGCCTGACGGGGATCCGCTGCTCGCCCGATGGCAGGTGGGACTGGGCACGGCGACATCGTGGACGAGCGACGCGTCGGAGCGCTGGTCGCAGCTGTGGACGGACTGGGACGGCTACGTCGGCTTCTGGTCCCGAGTCGTGCGCGACACCTTCCCGTCGCTCTCCGACGGCACCACAGCCGCCATTGACGACGGCGTGCTGCGCATCCGAGTGGAGACCGACGGCGGCTTCGGCGACGACGCGGCCGCGGCGGCACGGATCACCGACCCCGCCCTGGCCAGCCGGGAGGTCGCGCTGAGCCGGGTCGGTCCCGACACCTTCGTGGGCGAGCTGGGCGTGGACGAGGCCGGGGTCTACGTGGTGGGGACGACGGTGGTTGCCGCCGATGGATCCACCACCGGTGGCACCGCGCTGGCCAGCCAGTCCTACGGGCGCGAATACGAGCCCGGTGCTCCCGACGGGTCTCTGCTGGCCCGAGTGGCCGAAGCCGGTTCGGGGCGAGCGGGCATCGAGCCCCCGATGGCCTTCGAGACCGCCGGATTGCCGGCGGGCCGCTCCCGGGTGGCACTCGGCCACTGGCTGGTGCTGGCCGCCGCGCTGCTGTTCGTGGTGGCGATCATCATCAGCCGCCTCACTCTGGCGCCCTCAAGCGAGGCTGTGCCAGGCCGGCGGCGATCCAGGGTGCAGCGGCCGGACCGGCCCGGCGCGGACCCGGCCGACGCGGAGGCTCCAGACCGGACGAACTCGGTGGCCGAAGAGGACTCGCGGCTTCTCGAAGAGCTGGCCGAGGACGCCGAGTCGACCCGATCCAGCACGGTCTCGGCCCTCCTGGAGCGGACCCGAGACAGGCGCAGGCGCGACCAGGAGTGACCCGCTAAGAGCGGGAAGCGTGTCAATCGGGCTCAGCGGCGGTGTCGATCCCGCCTCCATCTGCGTCGCCAAGCGCTCCGTATGCGGCCACATCCCGGGGTCTGGAGGCCGTGCCTGCCTGCCGCGCACGGCTCATGGCGGCGTGGAATGCGACCATTAGCCCGGCGCCGGCCAGGAGCACCGACCCCCACCACACCCACATGACGAGCGGAGCGACCGACACGAGGTAGAGCGCGGCCCCGGAGTCGGCCGCCGTCCGCAGCACCACCTGGATGTCGCGGGCGGGACGGGAGTGCAGGGCGGTCTCCGCGAGCAGCACGCTGCGATCCGGGAACGCCACCAGCGAAGGGTGGAGCGTGGCCACCCTGTCGTCACCGTCGCGTACCTCCACCGTGGCGACCACCGCGTTCGATCCCGGGGTCGGTCCCCCGGTTACTTCAACGCCGACATGGCGGAAGGACCGTCCCCCAACCTCGATCTCCTCGCCGACGTCCAGTCCGACCGTCACCCGGTCTGCCTGGGTTGAGCCCGCGACGCCGATCAGCAGGACCGCGAATCCGAGGTGGCCCACCCGCATCGGCCAGCGCCCGCGCGTTCGCGACCGCAGTCCGTCGAGGAGATTCACGACGATGGCGCCGACACCGGCTGCGACGCACAGGGCGAAGGGGGACCGCGCCCCCGCGGCCGCAGCCGCGATCACGCCGGCGAGCGCGCCCGCGGCCGACCAGACAGTCGCCCGGCCGCCCACGACGGTGGCCGCGGCGCCCAGTGCCACGATCGCCAGGGGGCCGAGAAGCGTGGCGTAGTACGGGCCCGTCACGAGCGGCTCGCCCGGTGCGGGTATCGGATAGAGCACTCCGGCCAGGACGAGCACGGCCGCAGCTGCGGCCAGTACGCCAGCCGCGATGCGCCCCAGCACCAGCGGAGGCTGCCGCCAGAGAGCGCCCCGGCCTGCCTCGCCAACTCGGGCTTGCGCCGGCCGAGGCCGCTGGTGCCGGAAGCCTGCGGCGGCGAGCACCGCCACGACCGCGGTGGCCACGATCAGGCCCAGCAGGATCCACGAGACCCGCGCGTCGTCCGCGAAGGCATGGACTGAGCCGCCGACACCGCCGCGGGTGACCGCGGCAGCCACCAGGACTGTCGCCCACGGCAGTGTGCACAGCATCCGAACGGTGCGTCCGTGTCGGGGTTGGCCGACCGCGTGCATCGCGGCCAGAACCAGCAGCCAGGCGACGAGGATCCCGTTCTCGACCGGATCCCAGCCCCAGAACCCGCCCCAGCCCAGCTCGACATACGCCCAGTTGGATCCGGTCGCGAGCCCGACCGTCAACAGGGCCAGGCTGACGCCGAGCCAGCCGCGCAGCGCCCGCCGTGTCCCGGGGTTGAGCGGGGAGGCCACCGCCACGAGGAACGGCACGATCGTGGACACTTGGCCCAGATACAGCAAGGGCGGGTGGTACAGCATCGCCGGGTGCTCGAGGATCGGCTGCAGCCCGGCGCCCTCGATCGCCGGGATGGCCAGATGGCGGAACGGGTTGGCTGTGGCCAGAACCGCGCCGGCCAGCACCGCGACGCTCAGGGATCCCCACCGCCCGGCACTCCGGGCCGCGGGGCGCGGCTGGGTCCAGACCAGAGCGGCCACAGCCGCGGCGACCATGCTCGTGAACAGCAACAGGGATCCGCTGGCCCCGCCCCAGAGGCCCGACAGCCGGTAGAGCCCCGATGTGCCGGCCCGGGCATGGTCGGCCACGTATGTGAGCGACAAGTCGAGGGACCAAAGCGCTCTGGCCAGTATGACCGTGGGGATGGCTGCACCCGCGGCCATCACCGCCGAAGCGGCCCGAGCGAAGCGCCGCGATCTCGCACCGGCCGCCGTCGCTACCGCCCCGGCCGCACACGCCCAGAGGCAGGTCAGAGCGAAGCCGGTCATCGCAAGACGGTACCCCCCGGTGGTTGAGCTGGAGCATCGCCATGGCTCTGACGAGCCGTCGGATAGCGGATACGCGGCCGGCCGGGGGCCGCGTAGCCTTGGGCGTCATGCCCGCCGCCCCTGGGGCCGACACGCCCCCGCACCGCTACAACGCGGCGCTCGCGGCTGAGATCGAGGCCCGCTGGCAGGCTCACTGGGACGACAGCGGCATCTACGAGACGCCGAACCCGTCAGGGGGGCTCTCGTCCGGCCGCGGCCCGGCCGGCCCCAAGCTCTTCATCATGGACATGTTCCCGTACCCGTCGGGATCGGGGCTGCACGTGGGGCATCCGCTGGGCTACATCGCCACCGACGTGTACGTCCGCTTCAAGCGGATGTGCGGCTTCAACGTGCTGTACACGATGGGCTTCGACGCCTTCGGGCTGCCGGCCGAGGAGCACGCCCGCCAGACCGGCCAGCACCCCCGCATCAACACCGAGGCCAACATCGCCAACATGCGCCGCCAGCTCGACCGGCTCGGGCTGGGCCACGACAAGCGGCGCAGCATCGCCACCACCGACATCGACTACTACCGCTGGACCCAGTGGATCTTCTTGCAGATCTTCAACTCCTGGTGCGATCCCGAGACGGGACGGGCCCGCCCCATCTCCGAGCTGATCGACGAGTTCTCGTCCGGCGCAAGGCCGTCCCCGGACGGCCGGCCATGGGACGAACTGAGCGAGTTCGAGCAGCGAGCCGTGGTCGACGGTCATCGCCTGGCCTACGTGGCCGACGCCCCGGTCAACTGGTGCCCGGCCCTGGGCACGGTGCTGGCCAACGAGGAGGTCACCGCCCAGGGCCGCTCCGAGCGGGGCAACCACGAGGTGTTCAAGCGCCCGCTCAAGCAGTGGATGATGCGCATCACGGCCTACGCCGACCGCCTGCTGGAGGACCTGGACCGCTTGGACTGGCCCGAGTCGGTCAAGACCATGCAGCGCAACTGGATCGGCCGCTCCGAGGGTGCCCGGGTCTGCTTTCCCTTCGCCCGAGACGGGTTCACCTTCCTCATCGAAGTGTTCACCACCCGGCCCGACACGCTGTTCGGCACCACCTACATGGTGCTCGCCCCCGAGCATCCGCTCGTGGACGAGATGATCGCGCCGGAGTGGCCCGTCGGCACTCCCGCGAGCTGGACCTCGGGCGCGGCCACACCCGCGGAGGCGGTGGCCGCCTACCGGGCCCGGTCCGCGGAGATGAGCGACGCGGACCGCGGCGACTCGAAGACCGGCGTGTTCCTGGGCACCCACGCCCTCGTGCCGTTCACGTGGAAGCCGGTGCCGCTGTTCATCGCCGACTACGTGCTCATGGGCTATGGCACCGGCGCGGTGATGGGCGTGCCCGGCGAGGACCAGCGCGACCGCGAGTTCGCGGAGACGTTCGGGCTGGACGTAGTCCGCACGGTGCAGCCCCCGGCGGACCACCCGGCTGATCTGGCGTACACGGGCGACGGGCCGTCGATCAACTCCGAATTCCTCGACGGCCTCGACGTGGAGGCATCGAAGGCACTGATCCTTGAGCGCCTTCAGGAGGAGGGCCTCGGCCGTCCCACCGTCAACTACAGGATGCGGGACTGGCTGTTCAGCCGCCAGCGCTATTGGGGCGAGCCGATCCCGATCGTGCACGACGACTTCGGCCCGGTGGCGCTGTCCGAAGAGCACCTTCCCCTGGAACTGCCCGAACTGACGGACTGGGCGCCGAGGGCGCTGGCCCGGGACTCCGAGCCGGAGCCGCCTTTGGGCCGGGTATCGGAGTGGGTCAACGTCGAGCTCGACCTCGGCGACGGGCCGCGCCGCTACCGCCGGGAGCTGAACACCATGCCCCAGTGGGCCGGCTCGTGCTGGTACTACCTGCGCTACCTCGATCCCCGCAACGACGAGGCTCTCGTCGACCCCGACGTCGAGCGGTACTGGATGGCCGATCCGGACCCCGGCGGCGTGGGCGGCGTGGATCTGTATGTCGGCGGCGTCGAGCACGCCGTGCTGCACCTGCTCTACGCCCGGTTCTGGCACAAGGTGCTCTACGACCTCGGCCATGCGAGCGGGCCCGAGCCGTTCAAGCGGCTCATCAACCAGGGCTATATCCAGGCCTACGCCTTCGAGGACTCCAGAGGCGTGTACGTGCCCGCGGATGAGGTTGAGGGCTCGCTGCGTGAGGGTTTCACCCACCAGGGGCGGCCGGTGACCCGAGAACTCGCGAAGATGGGCAAGTCACTCAAGAACTCGGTGACCCCAGACGACATGTACGCCTCCTACGGGGCCGACACCCTGCGGCTTTATGAGATGTTCATGGGTCCCATCGACCAGGGACGGCCTTGGGAGACCCGCTCGGTGGTGGGCTTGCAGCGGGTGCTGCAGCGGGTGTGGCGCAACGTGGTCGACGAGGAGACCGGCGAGCTGCGGATCAGCGACGAACCGGCTGACGATGATCTGCGCCGGTTGCTGCACCGCACCATCGACGGGGTGCGCTCCGACATGGAGGGTCTGCGGTTCAACACCGCCATCGCCAAGCTGACCGAGCTCAACAACGAGCTCACCCGGCGGGGCACGGGCGCGCCCTCGGAGGTGGCCGACACGCTGGCGCGGATGCTGGCGCCGCTGGTGCCGCACTTCGCGGAGGAGATGTGGCTGCGTGTGCACGGCGCCGACGCCGGCTCGGTGATGCAGACCGAGTTCCCCGCCGCCGATACGGCACTGCTGGTGTCCGATACCGTGGAGGTGCCCGTCCAGGTGAACGGCAAGCTGCGGGGCCGGGTGACGCTGGCGGTGGACGCCGACGAGGAGACCGCGGTGGCCGCCGCGCTGGCCGAGCCGAACGTGGCTGCCCACGTGGGCGGCCAACAGCTGCGCAAGAAGCTCTACGTGCCCGGCCGCATGGTCACCCTCGTGGTGTGAGCCCCGCGCAGCCTGAGCGCGAGCTGTCGATCGCGCAGGCCCGTCGGATCGCGCTCGCAGCGCAGGGATTCGCTGATCCTTCGCCCGCGGGCCGGGTGGACCGCCGCCATCTGCGGCGAGTGATGGGCCGGCTCAGGCTGCTGCAGCTCGACTCGGTGCCGGTGGTGGTACGCACCCAGTACCTGCCGCCGTTCTCCCGCCTGGGCCGCTACGACCGGGCGCTGCTGGACCGGATCGCGTACGCCGACGACGAGTGGTTTGAGGCATGGGCCCACGAGGCCTCGCTGGTGCCGGTGACCGACGAGCCGCTGCTGCGCTGGCAGAAGCAGCGGGCCGAGCAGGGCCACACCTGGCGGGGACTGGTGGAGCTGGCCCGACGGGAGCGGGCGTATGTGGCCGACGTGCTGGCCCAGGTGGCCGAGCGTCCCCTGGCCGCGGGCGAGCTGGCCGATCCCCGGCGTCGATCCGGTGAGTGGTGGGGCAGCAGGTCGCTGGGGTCGATCGCCCTGGACTGGCTGTTCCGCATCGGGGCGGTGGGCATCCGGCGCCGAGGCAATTTCGTCAAGGAGTTCGACCTGCTGGAGCGCATAGTTCCGGCGGAGGTGCTGGCCCGGCCCACCCCGACGGTCGAGGACGCACAGCGGACGCTGCTGGTGCGATCGGCCCGGGCGCTGGGCGTGGGCACCGCGGGGGATCTCATCGACTACTACCGCCTCCCGGTTCGCGAGGGGCGGGTCCGGCTGGGTGAGGTGGTCGAGACGGGCGCGATCGAGGCCGTGACGGTGGATGGCTGGCGCGAGCCCGCCTACGTGCATCCGCAGGTCCGCCTGCCCCGGTCGGTGGACGTGACCACGGCGCTGTCGCCCTTCGACCCCGTCGTTTGGAACCGGGCCCGGGCCTCGCGTCTGTGGGACTTCGAGTACCGGATCGAGATCTACGTACCCGCCTCCGAGCGCGTGTACGGCTACTACGTGCTGCCGGTGCTGTCGGGCGAGAGGCTCGTGGGTCGCCTGGACCTCAAGACCGACCGTGCCGCAGGCGTGCTCAGAGTGCTGGGCGCGTTCGCCGAGCCCGGCGTGGACCGGGACGCGGTGGCGGAGCGTCTCAGGCCGCATCTTTGCGAGCTAGCCCTCTTCGTCGGTGTCACCGATGTGCGCTACGGCGCCCGGGGCGACCTTATGGCCGCGTTGCGCCCCGGCTAGGGCCGCCTGCTGCTGGGGCGGGTAGCGTCGGGGCGATGAGCATGACGGTCGAGCCTCAGGATCTGGCCTCGGTTGCGGCTGAGCACGGGCCGACCGCCTTCGTGCTGACGGTCGGGGACGACGGGCGAACCCGGGTCATCCATGTGAAGGTGGACATCGACGACCGGGGCGTGATACGAGCCGCAGTGGGCCGCGGCGCGGCTGCCAACGCCGTCGCTCGGCCTGATGTGGTGGTGCTGTGGGCCCCTGCTGCCGACGGGTTCAGTCTCATCGCCGACGGTGTCGCCTCAGTCGACGGCGAGCCCCGCAGTGACACGCCGCTCACCATCGAGGTCTTCTCCGCGGTCAGGCACCGTCCCGCCCCGGTCTGAGCCCTCAGTGTCGGGGCGCCGGTAGCGTCGGCTGCCTAGAGGCCGAGCGGATAGGCGGCAGCCCATGAGAATATTCGAGAGGCGCCGAGCGAGGCCGTGGCCCGAGCGGCCCGTGAGCGCAGCGAACAAGAGCGGGAGGCAACACGCTTCACCGCGAGGCGCTGGCACCTATCCGCGGGGCTGCCTATGTCGTTTGTGATCCGGCGCCCGGCGGCCCGCTGCGTGCTGCTCGACGGTGCCGGGCGGGTGTTCCTGATCCGCTCTGAGGATCCGATCGATCCGCACAAGCCGGAGTGGCTGGAGATTCCCGGCGGCGGCGTCGGCTACGGCGAGGACTCCGCGACAGCATGCCGGCGGGAGCTGTGCGAGGAGACCGGCATCACCGATGTCGAGATGGGGCCGTGTGTATGGACCCAGTACGTGGAGTACACCTTCTCGGGCATGCGCTTCGAGTCGCACGAGCGGATCCATGTGGCTTGGTGCGACGGCGGCGAGTTCCGACCCCGCGGCCTCGAGGCGCTCGAGGCGGCGGCCTTCATCGACGCGCGCTGGTGGGCTCTCGACGAGCTGCTGGCCAACAGCAAACCCACCGTGCCCGCCCGGCTGCGGGAGTTCCTCCCCGCACTCGTGGCCGGTGACCTGGCCGACCCGCCCGTAGACATCTCGCCGGACCTGTCGCCCGCCTAACGGCCCCGCAGCGGCCACGACGGCGCTACCAGTCGTCGTCCCGGTCGGCTCGGTCGGCGGCCCTGACTCCGTAGCCGACAATGATCGACGGCAAGAGGAGCACCGAGCCGGCCAGCAGCGCGACGACCGCGATCGTGGCTGGCGCAGTGGTGAAGCCGGTCGCCAAGCCCACCGCGAAGGCGGCCAGCGACAGGCCGTACATTCCGTATCCCGCTCGCCGACCCGTTGACGACCAGCGGGCCAGGCGGTGCCGCCGGGCCAGGACCGGATCGGTGGGATCCGTCATCGGGCCGTGTCCCGAGCCGTTTCCGACAGCGGCAGGTCGTCGGTGTGGTACAGCCAGCAATGGACACCTCGGTAGCGGGCCACCTCGTGCTCGAAGTTGGTGCGATTGGGCGTGAACACCCCGATCTCATACACCGACAACTCGTAGGCCTCCCCCACGAACGCCTCGAACTGCTCGTAGCACACTCGCAGTGCGAAACCGCGCACGGCGTCGTCGCCCGGGTAGACCGCCGGGTACGGCGCGTCCAGCTCGAAGGTGTGGTACACCTCGGCCCAGTGGTTCTGGTCGCAGCCGACTCGGGCCGTGATCGCCAGCCGGCGACCGGACTGCAGCCCCTCCAGGCGGTTGAAGCAATCGCCGTCGACGAGGCTGTACTCGCTGATGATCTCACCGGGGATGTCCAGCGGATCTATCGGTCCCAGTTCGCCGGATCCAGCCTCGCCGCTGCCGTCGCGGTCGGGGTCGTCGCCGTCGCCGGGATCCTCCTCGGACCCGCCTCCAGCCGAGAGCGCCGCCACCACGTCGGTTGTGCCCGTGGGGTCGGAAGCGGCTACTGCCGCGGCCGGGTCGGTCAGCTCTGCTTCGCCGTTGGTGGGTCCGCCGCTGCAGGCCGCCAGCAGCGCAACCCCGACGGCTGCGCCCGCCAGGGCGCCGAGGCCGCGATCAGCAAGTCCCATCCAACCGGAGGCTAGGGGGTGCTGGGCGTTCGCCATCCTGCGGTAACCGCGGCTCGCACCCTGTCGGACACCTTCGCAGGCATCGAGCCGGCCTCGGCGCCGATGTTCGTGGCCATGCAGTTCGTCGGCGCCGCGCTGGCCGTGGCCACGGTGCGGTTCCTGTATCCCCGCAGCGGCTCGTAGAGTGACGCGCCCGCCCGCGCTCCCGGGAGGCGTCTGATGACAGCTTTGGGCTTTGCCGCCTTCGACGCCGACAACCACTACTACGAGGCCACCGACGCCTTCATCCGCCACGTCGACCCCAAGATGCACAAGCGATGCATGCAGTGGGCCACCGTCGACGGGCGCGAGCGAGGGTCTGGCCGAACCGGTGTCGTTCGTGCACGACCTCGACGGGTTCGGCGACGACGAGATCGAGCTGGTGATGCGGGCCAACGAGCTGTCGCTCACCCAGCGATCAACAGTCGCGGCCTGAGCGGTTCCACCGTCCATGGCGGCAACACGCCGGTTGTGCCCCCTTTGCCAGCGATCAACAGTCGCGGCCTGAGCGGTTCCACCGGCTTGATGGCCGTTCCGTGTGCAGGCATGCGGCTCAGAGCTAACAAGCTGCGCACAGAATCGGGGGAGTGCCCGTGACGGCCGCGACGCGAACCGGTGCCGACGGCTTGCTGCGGTGCTGGTGGCCCGGCGACGATGCCGGGTACCTCACCTACCACGACCGCGAGTGGGGCCGCCCCGTCACCGACGACCGCAGGCTGTTCGAGAAGCTGTGCCTGGAAGGGTTCCAGTCTGGTCTGTCCTGGTTAACCATCCTGCGCAAGCGCGACAACTTCCGGGCCGCCTTCTGTGGCTTCGACATCGCGTCGGTGGCCGCGTTCGGACCCGCCGACACCGAGCGGCTGCTCGGCGACGCCGGCATCGTGCGCCATCGCGGCAAGATCGGCGCCGCGATCAACAATGCTCGTCGGGCCTCCGAGATCGTCGAGGCGTTCGGGTCTCTGGCCGCCTACTACTGGAGTTGGGAGCCGCAGACCGTGAAAGATCCGCCGACCGGCAAGGAAGAACTCCCAGCGTCGACTCCGCAGTCGGTGGCCTTGGCCAAGGACCTCAAGCGGCGAGGCTTCCGCTTCGTCGGTCCCACCACGGTGTACGCGTTCATGCAGGCGATGGGCCTAGTGAACGACCACATCGCAGGGTGCTTCGCCCGCATGGAGTGCGAGGCCGAGCGCACCGCCCTGATCCGCCCTCGACACAGCGGCTGAATTGGCAGCGTTTTGCACGGTGTGTGTGCATCTTGCTGCCAGTTCTCAAGGGCGGGCGTGCCGCGCTAGTCGGAGACCATCGGGATGGCGGCGACCCCCTCGCGGCGGTCGAGCAGATCCACGGTGCGGTCATGGATCTCGGCGAGTGCGTCGGACTCGTCCACACGGCAGAGGTCGCCGTCTGAGACGCACGCCTGACCCTGCACCCATACGTCGCGAACGTCGCTGGAGCGGCCCGCGAACACAAGGTTCCACAGGATCGGGTCGTGCCCCTCGGCCAGCGCGACCGGCAGCAGATGGGGCTGCCACAGATCGACGGTGATCAGGTCGGCCTGCTTGCCGACCTCGATCGAGCCGACTTCTGAGTCGATCCCCAGCAGCCGTGCGCCGTCGATGGTCGCCATCTGCAGCGCCTCGCGGGCGGTGACCGCGGTGGCGTCCAGGCGGGTCACTTTCTGCAGCAGCGATCCGATCTTCATGCACTCCCACATGCTCACCGAGTTGTTGGAGATGCCTCCGTCGGTGCCAAGACCGACTACCACGCCCTCCTGCCAGAACCGATCCAGCGGCGCAGCCCCGCCAGCCAGCTTCATGTTGCTCACCGGGCAGTGGGACACCCCAGTACCGGTCTCGGCCAGCACCGCGATCTCGGCGTCGTCGAGCCAGACGCAGTGGGCCAGCACCGTGCCGGGCCGCAGGATGCCCCGCTGGTTGAACACATGGACGGGGCGGTCGCCGAACAGCTCAACGACCACCTCCACCTCCTCGCGCTGCTCGCTGGTGTGAGTGTGGATGCGCACCCCGTAGGCATCGGCCAGCTCGGCCACCCGGTGGAACATGTCCTCGGAGCAGTAGGTGATGTGCTCGAGGCCCAGCCACACCTTCACCCGGCCGTCACCATTGTTGTGGCAGTCCCGGATCAGCTGCTCGCTCGTCTCCAGAGTCTCGAAGAAGTGCTTGGTTGGATGGTCGGCCGCGTACGGCACCAGGTGGGCCCTCATGCCCAGGTCGGTCGCGGCCTCGGCGCCTCTGTGAGGGAAGCGGTACATGTCCATGACGGTGGTGGTGCCGCCCTTGAGCGCCTCCATGTAGCTCACCAGGTAGCCGAAGTAGGCGTCGTCTTCGGTGAGCACCTGGTGCTCGCGCTGGTACTCGGGCAGCCAGTCCATCAACTGGGCGTTCTCCGAGTAGCCCTTGAGCAGGCTGGAGTGGCTGTGGGCGTCGATCAGGCCCGGTAGCACCGCCAGCCTGCCTCGGGCGTCGATCACCGTGGCCGCTTCCGGCACCTCCACGTCACCGGCGGCGCCGACGGCGGCAATGACGCCGTCGGAGAAGACCACCGAGCCGGGGTTGTGACAGCTGAAGGCGTCGTCACAGCAGTAGATGACGGCGTTGACGATCGCCGTCGTGGCCTGTGTGTCTGGCTGGCTGTTCATGGGTTCCTCCGAGGACCGAGAGGCCGAGCGGATAGGTGCAGTTCAGACGATGATTCCACAATGTGCTGAGCGAGGCCGTGGTCCGAGCGGCCCGTGAGCGCAGCGAACAAGAGCGGGAAACAACACGCCTCGTCGCGCCGCTCTGCCCTATCCGCGCGCCCACTGAAGGTAGCCGGTTACAGCTTTCGCGTCCGTGTGCGCGAGACTGCGGCGGCGATCGAGGAGGAGCCGATGGAGACAGTTATGGGGGCCCGGTCGGGCACTGCCTACGGCGACGGGTGGGTGCGCAGCGCCTGCACCATCTGCATGAACCGCTGCGGGATCCTGGCCCACGTCAACGACGATGGGGTGGTCGACAAGATCCTCGGCGACCCCGACAACCCCCACAATCACGGCCGCACCTGCGCCAAGGGCGACGCCGGCTTCGAGGGCCTGACCGACCCCGACCGGATCACCACCCCGCTGCGGCGCACCAACCCCGAAAAGGGCGTGGGCGTGGATCCGGGATGGGTGCCGATCAGCTGGGACGAGGCCCTAGACCAGATCGCCGGGCATCTGCGCGACACCATCGCGGATGACCCCGAGAAGATCCTCTACACCAGCTTCGACATCTACCACCTGCGAGGCGCGCTGGCCGCGTCCTGGGTGACGGGGCTGGGGATGCCGGGGTACTCCACTTGGTCGGCCGCCATCTTCTGCGGCAACAACGTGCACGGCATTCTCTACATGAACCAGAACGCGTTCGAGAGCAACCCCGATCCCATCTATAGCCGATACATCCTGAACTTCGGCGCCCAGTTCGGGTCGGTCGTGCACTACGACACCATGCACTCCACCCACGAGCTGTCGGCGCGCCGCTCCGACGTACAGATGGTCTCGGTCGATCCGGTGTGCTCCTCAGCGGCGGCGGTGGCCGACGAGTGGGTGCCGATCCGCCCGGGCACCGACGCGGCGCTGATCCTGGGCATGGTCGACCAGCTCATAAACGAGCTGGGCATATACGACGCCGAGTTCCTCAAGAACCTCACCAACGCCGCCTATCTAGTGGGCGCTGACGGCCGCTACATCCGCGACCCCGCCAGCGGCAAGCCGCTGGTTTGGGACGAGAGCAACGGCGCCCAGCCCTTCGACGCCGGCACCGGCAATGCCGCGCTGACCGGCGTCTACGAGGTGGACGGCGCCGAGGCTCGGCCCGGCTTCCAGATCCTGGCCGATCACGTGCGCTCGTACACGCCCGAGTACGTGGAGTCGATCACCACCGTGCCCGCCGAGACGGTCCGCCGTCTGGCCAAGGAATTCGGGGAGGCGGCCTGCATCGGCCAGACCATCGAGATCGACGGCGTCGAGTTGCCCTACCGCCCCGCCACCGTCGCCTGGTACCGGGGCCTGTCCGCCCACAAGCACTCGATGCTCAACGGCCTGGCCATCATCCTTTTGCCCACCCTGATCGGGGGCATCGATGTTCCCGGCGGGCTGCTGGGCGACCCTTGGGGGCTCATCGGCAAGGTCAAGGACCTCAACTACACGGCCACGGCCAGTCCCGACGGGCTGATATCGCAAGGGTTCATCGGCGGCGGCCGGGTGGGGGGCCTGTACCCGCCGCGGCCGACGGGGCCGCCCCGCACCACCGAGATGTGGGAGCTGCTGCCGTGCGCCCCCTACGGGACCGTCTTCTCGCTGCTCAACTCCGAGCAGCCCGAGCTGTTCGGCGCGCCGCCGTTCCCGTCGATGATGATCAACTTCCAGTCCAACATGATGAAGAGTTCGGGCCCGCCCGACATCGTGGAGCGGTTCATCAAGCGGATCCCGTTCGTTGCCGCCATTAGCCGACGCTTCGAGGAGACGACGATGATGGCCGACGTCGTGCTGCCCGACGTTCACTATCTGGAGCGGCTGACGCCCCTCGTCTACCAGCATCTGGCCGCGGGCGACTCGCCCCATGCGGCTTTCGGGGCCAAGCCGGTGGTGCCGTCGAGCATCGAGGGCCCCGTGCCCGGCGAGCCCTTCGTGGACGCCATGCAGATCTACCTGGAGCTGTCGCGGCGGGCCGGGCGGCTGGCCCACCTCTACGAGGCGTTCAACAACATCGCCAAGCTTCGGGAGCCCTACAAGCTCGACCCCGACGGCCACTACTCGTATTTCGAGATCTGCGACCGCTGGCTCAAGAACACCCTGGGGGAGGACAAGGGTCTCGACTGGCACCTGCGCGACGGGCTCTGGACCGAGGACAAGACGGTGCAGCAGAAGTATCCCAGGCCGTTCTTCGACGCCAGGGCGCAGGTTTACTGCGAGTTCATGGTCGAGACCAAGGAGGACCTCGAGCGCACGGTCGAGGAGCTGGGCATCCCGTGGGAGACCGACGACTACCAGCCGGTGCCGGACTGGAAGCCGGGCCCCGCCTATGAGCGGACCCCGCCCCATGACCTGTTCGTCACCAACATGAAGGTCCCCAACCACGCCTTGTCGCACACCCACAAGAACTCGATCCTCTCCACGCTGTCGACCCGGCACAACGACCTGAGGTCGGTGTGGATCAACCCCAAGACCGCCGCGGCGCGGGGCATTTCCCACGGAGACCTGGTGGAGATCGAGACGTCGCAGGGACGGCGCCAGACAGCCACTGCCCGGGTCACGCAGCTTGTGCATCCCGAGGTGCTGGCCACCCAGGGCTGCGGCGGCGGCTGGTCGAAGGGCAGCGGGGGCGACGACGTGAACTTCAACGCGCTGTTGAACATCGATGTCGAGCACATCGACTTCGTGTCGGGCGCCCTCGACTGCGCCATCGCGGCCGACGTGCGCACGGTCCCGGCTTCGAGTGGAGGCGCCAGCGGGGGCAAGAGAGCCCGGTCCTCCCGTCGAGGCGCCGGCAGAGCCAGGGCCGGCGCGGGAGGTGCACGATGACCCGCTGGGGGATGGTGATCGACGCAGCCCGCTGCGTCGGCTGCCAGGCGTGCACCGTGGCGTGCAAGACCGAGAACCAGTCGCCCCTGGACGCTTGGTATGCGCCGGTCGTCGAATGGGAGGTGGGCGAGTTCCCCGACGCCACCCTCAACTACCTGCCGGTGCTGTGCAACCACTGCGAGGACGCACCGTGTGTGACCGCCTGCCCCTCGGGGGCGCTCACGCGCCGCGACGACGGCATCGTCGTCGCCGATGAGGACGTCTGCATCGGGTCGCGGGCCTGCATGACGGCCTGCCCCTACGGGGCGCTGCACTTCTTCGAGGACCGCGGCACCGTGTCGGTGCCGGGCGCGCCGGCCGAACCCGAGCCCAGCCTCCCGGAGCGCTACGCCCACCAGCGCCACGTGCGCGGGGCGGTGTCGAAGTGCAACTACTGCGCCCACAAGATCGACTTCGGGATCGAGAACGGCCTGGAGGTGGGGGTCCATCCGCTGGCCACGCCGGCGTGCGTGGTGACCTGCCCGGCGGAGTGCCGGATCTTCGGCGATCTCGAGGACCCCGACAGCAACGTCAGCCGCTACCTGGACGAGCGCGGCCCCGGCGAGGTGCTCAGGCCCGACGCCAAGACCGGGTGCAGCACCCAGTACGTGGCGCTCCCGTGACCGTGCCCGGCGCGCGGGCTGGGGGATCCGGCGGCCCTCAGAACGTGTTCATGGACCAGTTCAACCTGGAGGCCCGCACCCAGAGGGTGTGGGACATCAACCACGCGGTTTGGTTCACGCTGATGGGGCTGGGCGGGGGAGTGTTCCTGGCCGGACGGATCCTCAACCTCACCGAGGGTCTCGGATTTCTGCTCGGGATTCCGACCGTCGACGCGGTCAGCTTCCTGGCGATCGCGGTCGGTGGAGCGATCCTGGTCGTCGATCTGGGCCGGCCACTGCAGTTCTGGCGGGCCTTCGTGAACGTCCGCACGAGCTGGATCAGCTGGGGAGCCTGGTCGGACCTGATCTTCCTGACGGTGGGCGGGCTGCTGGTGCTGCCCGCTGTGAGCCTCGGCGGATCCGAGCCCTTCTCGGGGCTTGGCTGGGATCCCCACGGGGGCGACGGTGCGGGCCTGGCCCTTGAGATCGTGGCCGGGGTGGCGGCCGTGGTGGTGATGACCTACGCGGGAGCGGTCCTGGCCCGGCCCCGCTCCATCCCGTACTGGAACTCGCCAGCGGTGCCGCTGCAGTTCCTGCTGTCGTCGGCCGCGACGTCTGTTGCCGTCGTGCTGCTCATCGAGGTGATCGCGGGCGAACCGGTCAGCGCCGGCCAGATGGTTCTCATGGCCGTTCTGACCGCGGGGCTGTTCGCCGCGGTCGGCGTCCATCTGCTCACCCGCTCCGGTACTCCCGGCAAGAAGGAGAGCCTCGACCGGCTGCTGCGGGGCCAGTACCGCGGGGTCTTCGTCGGGGTGGTCTTCGTGGGGGGCACGGCGGCGCCTGCGGTCCTCGGTTTCGCCGGTGCGGCCGCGCCCGATGCTCGGGACGTGCTGGCGGTGGCCAGTTGTGTGCTGCTCGTGGTCGGCGGGTTCCTTCTGAGGCTGATCACGCTGCGGGTCGGGATCTTCCCACCGGTGCACATCGGTGGGGTCCGCGGCCCGCGGTCCAGCGGCTCATCGGTCGAGGGCTGACAGCATGGCCATGACGGCCGCGGCACTGGACGCTGCCCATGAGGGCTTGCGGGCCGCGGGCATCGACTTCGTGTCGGGGCTGCCCGACGGCTGGCAGCGGCCGCTGCACGAGCGGGTCGAGCTCGACGCCGATATTCGCTACGTGCCGGTGTGCAACGAGGGCGTGGGGTTCTCGATCTGCGCCGGGGCGTGGCTGGGAGGACGCAAGCCTGCGCTAATCATGGAGAACAGCGGTCTGCGGGTGGCCTCGGAGTACATCGCCCGCATCTCGCTGGGAACCGGCGTGCCGGTCACGCTGCTGTGCTCGTACCGGGGCGACGTCGGCGAGACCGAGCACTGGGGGATCCCGCATGGGATCGTGGCCGAGCCGCTGCTCCAGGCGCTGCGGATCAAGTACCTGATCGTGCGCCACGTCGAGGACCTGGCCAAATCGATCATGCGGGCCAAGCGCATAGCCGAGGCCCAGCTCCACCCCGCGGCCGTGCTCGTCTCCGGCGACTGCGTGTGGGAGGACTGAGGATGCCTGAGTCCACCCGGCACCGCGGGCGGCGGGCGGTTCACCGCACGACTGGGGAGGACTGAACGGTGGCCCTGGACCGCTACGAGTGGCTGGGTCGGCTGGCCAGCCGGCTGCCCACCGACTGCCTGGTGATGTCGACCTACATCGGGGCGGTGTCGTTCGAGTGGGCCCACCACACCGAGGAGCATCACCGCACCGCTCATCTCGGCCAGATGGGTGACGTGATCGGCATGGCGGTGGGCCTGGCCCTGGCCCTGCCCCACCGCAAGATCGTCTGCCTCGACGGCGACGGCTCGGTGCTGATGGAGCTGGGCCAGCTTGTGGCCATGGGCGAGCAGCAGCCCGACAACCTGGTCGTGTTCGTGGTCGACAACGGCGTGTACGAGTCCATCGGCTGGAGCAGTCAGGGCCGCAGGGCCACGGCGACTGCAGGGCGAGTCGACCTGGCCGCCATCGCGGCGGGCTGCGGGGTCCCCTACACGGTGGACGTAACCGCGGAGGACGAACTCGACGCCGAGATCGAGCTGGCCCTCTCACGCAGCGTGTGCAGCTTCATCAACGTGCGCACCCGGCCCGGCCACTCCCATGTGCGGCCCCGCCGCACCGACGGCATCGAGGACAAGTACCGCTTCGTCCGCTACGTGGAGCGCCTAGAAGGCATCTGGATCACCGGAGTCCCACCCCAGGACGTAGCCCTCATGCAGGGCCGTCACACCGACCACCGCGAGGCTTAGAACTCGGGCTAGCGCTCGTTCGCGCTTGTGCTCGTTCGCGCTTGTGCTGGTCCGCGCTTGTGCTGGTCCGCGCTTGTGCTGGTCTCCGCCTGGAAGCCGGGGGCCTACACCAGCACCGATCTTGCGGTGGTCAGCGGCTCCGGTATGGGCTCGCCGTTGGTGCGCAGCATGTCGAGGTGGAACGTGACAGCTTCCTGGATGAGCGCTTCGGTCTCGTTTCTCGTGTCAGCAGCGGCGACACAGCCGGGAAGGTCCGGAAGGTACGCCGAGTAGCCGTTGCTCGTCTTCTCGATGATCGCTGTGTAGGTCACTACAGATCTCCTGCGTCGAGTCCTGCCTGCCTGAGGATGCTGGCCCATGTGCCGGGCGCGAGATCCTTGCTCGCCTTTCCGACAATCGTAACGACTCCGCGCTTGCGAGGATGGCTGAATTGGCGGTGACTGCCCCGTGTCCGCACCAGCCGCCAGCCGTCTCCCTCGATTATCCGGATAGCGTCCCTGACCTTCGGCACAGCCGGGCTAGCCGGGGTCGGGGTCGGCTAGGAGCAGATCGGCGTACTCGTAGGGGTTGCGGTCGCCGACCAGCACGTGCTGGCTGCCGGCGTGCATGTCGCGGAAGCAGCGCTGCAGCGGCCCGTCGCGCAGCGCCTCGGTGCCACACCACTCGTACAGGCTGCGCACCAGGGCCAGGCCCTCCTGGGTGAGCAGCGTCGCCGACTGCTTGATGTAGGTCGCCAACGCGGGATCGGTGCCGGTGCCGGCCTCCGCGGCCTGCTCAGCGGTACGGAAGGCGGTGCGGCACCAGGTCTCGGCGGCCTGGAAGCGGGACACGGCCATGGCGAGGTCGTAACGGAAGCGGGGGTCCTGGGCGATGACCGACGGGGCGGCCATGCGGGCCCGGCCCTTGGTGATGGCTACCGCTTCGTCGATGGCCCGGCGGATGACCCCTATGGTCCAGCCCATGTGGCCGATCTCGGTGAGGATTATCACTCCGAGGTCGTACATGGGGCCGCCCCGGTACCGGGTGGGCGAGAAGAACTCGAAGGTGGCGTGAGCCGGGACGTCGGCGTCGATCCGGTAGTCGTACGACGAGGTGGCCCGCAGCCCCAGCACGTCCCAGTTGCCGAGCACCTCCACCTCGGAGCGCGGCACCATCATCAGACGGAACTCGGCCGCCTCACTCTCGGGCGGGGCGGTGAAGGCGCCCCCGCCGACCCAGTCGGCGTGCGCGATGCCCGAGCCGAAGCTGTACTGGCCGGTTAGCCGGAACCCGTCGCCGTGAGCAACGGCGGTTCCGTTGGGCGCGAACTGGCCGGCCACCACCGGAACGACTCCTCCGGCGAACATGTTGTCGGTGAAGCTGTCGGGGCAGTAGGCGCCGAAGAAGCAGGCGCCGGTGGCACCGGCCATGAGGGACCAGCCGGCAGAGCCGTCGGCGTAGGAAACCTCGGCGAACACGTCCAGGCACTCGTCGATCGGCAACTCGGCGCCGCCCACGGCCCGTGGCGACAAGGTGCCGTACAGGCCCGCCTCGAAGCAGGCACTCACCAATTCCTGCGGCAGGGTGGTCGCACCGGTTTCCGCGGCTGCAGCGCCAACAGCATCGATCGTCGAACGCAACTCGCGCGCCCGCTCCAGAAGCTCCGATCCCATTCCGCACCCTCTGTCAGCGACGCTTCAGCCTAGGTCTGGCTCGAACTTCCGGCGGTTCTTGGTCATATACGAGTACAACTCCCGGAAGTTGCGGCGAAGCCCTCAGTTGTGGTCCCGGCTAGGCCACGGCGCGCAGGGACTCGGCCATGGTGTCGATGATGCGGCCGATCTCGTCGTCGGTGATCACCAGCGGCGGGCACATGGCCAGCGCGTCGTCAATGGGTCGCACGATCACGCCGCGCCGCAGCATGTCGTTGCGCACGTCCATGGACGGGCGGTCGAGCACCGCGGCCTGCACTGCGCCGGTGCCGCGGTGCGACGCGATGAGGCCGTCGGACGCCAGCGCCTCGAGCCCCTCCACCAGCTTGTGGCCGATGTGGCGGGCTCGCTCCACCAGACCCTCGTCGGTGATGATCTCCATGTTCTTGACCGCGGCCGCGGCCACCGTCGGGTGGCCCGAATAGGTGTAGCCGGTGCGCAGGATGAAGCCGGGCTCCTCGAGGTTGTCGCACACCCGCCGGCTAACGATCACGCCGCTGAGCGGCAGGTAGCCCGAAGTGACGCCCTTGGCGAAGGTCATCATGTCGGGCATCACGTCGAAGGTCTGGGCCCCGAACCACTCCCCGGTGCGCCCGAACCCGCAGATCACCTCATCGAGGATGAGCAGCGCGCCGTGCTGGTCGCACAGTCGACGCACTCCGGTGAGGTAGCCCTCCGGCGGCGGGAACACCCCGCCCGCACCCTGCACCGGCTCGGAGATCACCGCGGCCACCCGCTCGCCGTGCTCGGCGAAGGTGGTGGCCATCGCCTCGATGTCGTCGTGGGGGACCTCCACGAAGTGGGGGACCAGGTCGCCCCAACCCTCCCGGTTGAGGGCGATGCCCTGGGCGGAGGTGCCGCCGAAGTTGGTGCCGTGGTAGCCGTTGGTCCGGGTGATCACGATCTGGCGGTCGGCGCCGCTGGTGCGCTGGGCGTAGAGGCGGGCGATCTTGAGCGCGGTGTCGACCGCCTCCGATCCCGAGCAGCCCAGGAACACCCGGCCGTCGCTCAGGGGGGAGCGCTCGACGATCATCTCGGCCGCCCGGGCCGCGGGCGGGTTGGTGAACGGGTCGAACGTGTTGTAGACGGCCAGGTCGTGCATCTGTGCAGCCACTGCGTCGGCCATCTCGGCGCGGCCATGGCCGATCTGGCAGTACCAGAGGCTGGCCAGGCCGTCGATGTATGACTTGCCCTGGTCGTCGTAGAGCGTGGAGCCCGACGCCCGCACGATGTTGATCATGTCGGACTCGGGCTTGGCCGGCGGGGCGAACGGGTGGAGCAGTGGGTGGGGACTCATGTGACGGGCTCCTGAGGCACGGGCGGGCGGTGCCGGCTCAGCCTACGACGCGGCAGAGGGCCACCACCTCGGCAACGGGCGCGAATTGGCAGCGGTAGGTGCTGTGTTGGGCGCTGTGGGCTGCCAGTTCGGTTGGGCGGGTTGGTCTGCGGCGGCAACGGGCGCGAATTGGCAGCGGTGGGTGCTGTGTTGGGCGCTGTGGGCTGCCAGTTCGGTTGGGCGGGTTGGTCTCTGGCGGCCTGGCAGGACGTTCAGAAGGCCAGCCTGCCCCGATCGACCACCGGCGTGCCGTCGAGGGTCACTGTGCAATTGCGCATGGGCAGGTCGAAGTGGCCCAGGGTGTGGCGCCCGGCGGTCTCGTTGGCGCCGGTTGAGTACAAGAAGTTGCCGGCGAAGGCTCGCAGCTCCGTGCCGTTTAGCTGGGAGCGGTCGTACATGGTGAGGGCGTCCCAGCGGGCCGCGGGGTTCATGCCCCAGCCCACGTGGGACACCGCGTAGGCGTCGGGGTCGTCCCATGCCTCCAGATAGCTGGAGGTGAGTTCGGCATCGAGTCCCGGGCCGGAGACGTCGGTGATGTAGTCGTCGGCGATGCGCAGTCTCACCGGCGACTCCAGGTAGCGCTTGAAGGTGAGGTTCACGTCACCCACATCGAGCACCAGCGTGCCGTTGACAGTGCCCGCGGGCGGGAAGCACAGGCAGAGCCCGCCGGGCCAGTGGGCGATCGTTCCCGGACCGTTGGTGCAGCCCCAACTCGAAGCGGCCGGCGCGTGGGACACGTCGACGGTCAAGTTGGTGCCCGCCTCTGAGGTGACCCGCATCTCCGAGGCGTGCTCCAGCATGGCTGCCCCTTGGTCCACCCGGCTCCTCAGCGCGGGGTCGGGAACGAGCCGCTCGAGGATCTCGGGATGCTCGTTGGAGACCATCAAGATGCGGGCTCCGCCGGCGAGGATCGCGCCCAGCTCGGGGGCGTGCAGCAGTCCCTCCACGGTGCAGTCGGCCACGAACTCGGCCGCCGCCAGCGCCGAGATCACCGGCTCGAGTCCGCCGATGGCGTCCGACGCGCCGGTGGAGCGCACCGGCACCGGCACCTTCTGGGGCGGTGTGGGCACGCCCACATGGAACACCCGCGCCCCGAGGCGCTGGAGGGCCAGGTCGGCCAGTTGCACGTTCACCGGGCGGCTCTGGGACTCCCACAGCACCGCTGCGGCCTCGCCCTGGCTCACCCCGCAGAGCCGGAACGTCTCAGCGAACGCCTCAATCCACTTCTGTTCGACCCGTTCGACCAGCATTCTTCTGCCCTCTCCCAGCCTCGCCGTCAGGTGCGGTAATGCACTCCGGGCAGGACGCAGAGCATCTCGTAGACGAGATCGGCCGCTATGTGGGCGGTCATGCCCGAGGTGTCGTAGATGGGCGCCACCTCGACGAGGTCGCAGCCGACCAGGTCGAGCCCCCGGCAGCCCCGGATGATCTCGAGGGCCTGGGGCGTGGTCAGGCCGCCGATCTCGGGCGTTCCGGTGCCGGGGGCGAAGGACGGGTCTAGGCCGTCGATGTCGAAGCTCAAGTACACGGGGCCGCCGCCGACCTGGTCGCGCACCTCGTCCATCAACGGCGCCAGCGAGCGATACCAGCACTCCTCGATCTGGACCACACGGAAGCCCTGCCGGCGGGACCAGTCGAAGTCGTCGGCGGCGTAGCCGGTGGCCCGCATCCCGATCTGGACCACCCTTGCGCAGTCGAGCAGGCCCTCCTCGACCGCTCGACGGAACGGGGTGCCGTGGGCGATGCGCTCGCCGAACATCTCGTCGTTGATGTCGGTGTGGGCGTCCACGTGCACCAGCCCGACGGGGCCGTGGCGGGCCCGCATGGCCCGCAGGATGGGCAGGGCGATGGTGTGGTCGCCGCCGAGGGCCACGGTGATCACACCATGGGCGAGGAACTCGTTGAAGTGGGCCTCGATGCGGGCAACGGAGTCGAGCAGGTTGTATGGGTTCGTGGCCACGTCTCCGGTGTCGTCGATGCGCAGGCTGTCGAAGGGCGCGGCCCGGGTGGCCATGTTGTAGGGCCGGATCAGGACCGACTCGTCCCGGATGCCCCGAGGGCCGAAGCGGGCGCCGGGCCGGTTGGAGGTGCCGATGTCGAAGGGCACCCCCACGACGGCCACGTCGAGATCGGAGGGGTGCGAGCGTCCCGGCAGGCGCATGAAGGTGGCAATCCCCGCGAAGCGGGGCATCTCGTTGCCTCCGAGCGGCTGAGGGTTCCCGGTCGGGCCAGTCACCACCTCAACCCTAGGGCTGGCGAGCGAACTTCAATCGGTTTGCCACATGTGAGGTGGCTAACTGCTTGATGTTCGGCGGGTGCGTCGGCGTGGCCGCTCCTAGGTCTGCAGATGCCACAGGAGCCGGTCGATGATCTCGTCGAGCACGGCGCCAGAGGTGCCGAAGTTGAGGCGTATGTGGCCATGACCGTTGGTGCCGAACTCGGTGCCCTCGGACGCGGCCACCCGGGCGTGTTGCAGCAGCCGGGCGGCGGGGGCTTCGCCCAGCCCGCAGGCCGACACGTCCAGCCAGGCCAGGAAGGTGGAGTCGGGCCGGTGGAAGCGCACTGCGGGGGCCTCGGCGTCAAGGCGGGTGGCGAGGTGGTCCCGCAGGCCGCCGAGGTGGGCCACGAGCCCGTCGGCCCAGGCCGCACCGTGGCGCCAGGCCGCGATGGTGGCGTCGATGCCGGTGCGGGCCGCGTGGCCGAGCAGCAGCGGCGGATGGGCTTGGCGCACCCGTCGGCGCAGATCCCTGTCGCCGTAGGCCATCACCGCGCAGCGCAACCCTGACAGCGCGAACGTCTTGGCCGGCGACGTGACGGTCACCACCCGCTCGGCTGCGCCCGGGATTGACAGCATCGGTGTGAACGGCGCCGAGGAGCCGGGGTACACCAAGTCGGCGTGGATCTCGTCCGAAACGACGTAGAAGTCGTAGGCGTGGGCCAACTCGACGATTCTCGTCAGGACTTCGGTATCGGCCACCCATCCGGTGGGGTTGTGGGGATGGCACCACAGCAGCACCCGGGCGTCGGGCTCCTGCCGCACGAGCGCTTCCAGGTCGTCAGGGTCGAGAGTCCAGCCCCGATCGCGGTCATAGCGCATGAGCCACTCGAGCTGGCGGCGCCGGGCTGTGGGGCAGATCTGCAGGAAGATGTGGTAGATGGGCGGCGTGAGGATCACGCCCTCGCCGGGCTCGGCCAGCGCGGTGATTGCCGCGGTGACGCCTTGGAGCACGTCCACGCAGGTGTGCACGAAATCGGCGTCGGGGCTCCAGTCGTAGCGCAGGCGGGCCCACTGCGCGAACGCCGTGCCCACGTCGGCGTCGAGGTCGTGGTAGCCGAAGTCTCCCCGGTCGATGGTGGTCCGCATGGCGCCGAGCACGGCCGGCGGGGGCTGGAAGTCGTGCTCGGCTATCCACGCCGGCAGCGCCTCAGCGCCGTGCTTGGACCACTTGGCGTTGCGGTTGCCCCGCTTGTTCTCGACGTCGATGCCGGGATCGAAGGCATTCGCCCATTCGGTGCTCTCCGGTCCGCTCACAGGCAGCGACGCTAGCGGCCGCCTCCCCGGCGACTCGTGCCCGGCCTAGGACCGCGCGCCGGTGTTGACGATGGGGGTGGTCTGCTGCTCGCTGGTGAGCACCACCAGCAGGTTGGCCACCAGCGACGCCTTGGCCTGCTCGTCAAGGTCGACGACGGAGCGCTCGGCCAGCAGGTCCAGGGCTTCCTCCACCATTCCGACCGCGCCCTCCACGATGGTGCGCCTCGCGGCCACCACCGCGGCGGCCTGCTGGCGGCGCAGCATGGTCTCGGCGATCTCGGTGGCGTAGGCCAGGTGGTTGAGCCGGGTCTCGATCACCTCCACGCCGGCCCGGTTGAGGCGGTCCTGCACCTCGGCGTGCAGGGTGGCCGCCACCGTGTCGGGGTCCGAGCGCAGCGAGACCCGGTCGCCCTCGAAGTCGTCGTAGGGGTACTGGGTGCCCAGATGGCGGATGGCGGTCTCGCTCTGGACGTGCACGAAGTCCTCGAAGTCGTCCACCTCGAACACGGCCGCGGCCGTGTCCACCACCTTCCACACCACCACCGCGGAGATCTCGATCGGGTTTCCCTCGGCGTCGTTGACCTTGGACACGCTGGTGGTGAAGTTGTGCACCCGCAGCGAGAGCTTGCGCGACTCCATGCGGGTGAACGGATTGGCCAGGTGCCAGCCGGGGCTGTCGACGGTGCCCCGGTAGCGCCCGAACAGGATCAGTACCAGACCCTCGTTGGGCTGCACCAGGTACTGGCCCGGCCAGGCGCACAAGAAGGCGATGCCGCCGATCGGGATGAGGAACACCAGCGGCCACGCCACTGCGGCCACGCCGACGATCCCGACCGCGATCACCACTAATCCGCACAGCGCGATCAGCACGCCGAGCAGACCCGGTTTGGTGGGGGCGCGATGGGCTTTGACCTCGCTTGTCCCGGCGGTGTCGCCCGGTACAGGATCGTCGGAGGGCACAGTTGTGTCAGTCATGCCTGCAATCCTGCCGCGATTCGGTGTTACTGGCTACCGTGGCCGGTCGGCACCAAGCAAGGAGCACAAATGAAGTTCGGCATCTCGTTCGCCAACGTCGGCACCTTCGTCAGCGGCACGGGTGCGGCCCGCCTGGCCCAAGCCGCCGAGTCGGCGGGGTTCGACTCGCTGTGGACGGTGGAGCACATCCTGTACCCCGAGGGCTACGAGTCGCCGTACCCGTACGCGCCCGACGGCAAGATGCCGGGCTCGGGCAACAACCCGATACCCGACCCGCTGGTGTGGCTCGGCTACGCGGCCGCGGTCACCTCCAGCATCGGGCTGGCCACCGGCATCTCGCTGCTGCCGGAGCGCCATCCGCTGACCTTCGCCAAGGAGGTGGCCACCCTGGACGTGCTGTCGGGGGGCCGGGTCACGCTGGGCGTGGGCATCGGCTGGCTGCGCGAGGAGTTCGAGGCGCTCGGCGTGCCCTGGGAGCGCCGCGGCGCCCGCACCGAGGAGTATGTGGAGGTCATGCGCCGGGTCTGGGCTGAAGACGACGTGACCTTCAATGGCGAGTTCGTGTCGTTCCGCCGGGTCAGTTCCAACCCGAAGCCCCGGGCGGGACGGATCCCGATCCACATCGGCGGCCATAGCGAGGCCGCGGCCCGCCGCGCCGGGCGCATCGGCGACGGCCTGTTCCTCGCCGGCGGCGACCTGGTCCCCCTGCTGGACATGGCCCGCAACATCGCCGCCGACTGCGGGCGGGACCCGCAGGCGCTGGAGATGTCGGCGCTGCATTTAGGGCTGTTCGGCGACGACCCGGCCGCGGCCGTGCAGGAGGCCGAATCGTGGGGCGTGGCGCGGCTGATGGTGCCGTCGGTGTTCTATTTCCGCGATACCGCCGAGGGTCTGGCCGCTTTCGGGGAGTCGGTAATCGCCCCCCATTCCCGGGGCGCAGCCTGATCGACCCCAGCTGGCCCAGGCCGGGAGCCCCGACTACCGCTGGTGGCTGGAGTTGAAGGACGGATGGCGGTGGCGGGCGGCGCCCGTCTCGACCACGCGGAACTCGACTTTGCGGCCCAGGGCCTGGGCCAGCAGATCGGCACTGCGCCGGGCGGTGAACAGCTCGATGTCCACGTCGGTGCCGTCGGCGACCTCTACATCGATTTGTACGACTGCGTCGTCCACCGAGGCGTGGACCCGGTCAACGGACCGCCGGTAGGTGCGATCCAGCGCGATGCCGACCCTCAGGAGCCCGGCCAGCAGGCGCACCCGGTAGCGGTCGCGCTTGCTGAGCGCCGTGTACTCGCGGTGCGAGGACACCGGCTCGCTCTTGCGGTGGTAGCGGGCCACCAGGGCGATGAGCTCCAGCTCGCCCTCGGTGAAGCCGGCCAGGCGCTCGCTGTGGCGGATGAGGTAGTAGGAGTGCTTGTGGTGTGAGGAGTGGGCCACGAAGCGACCGATATTGTGGAGCAGGCCGGCCGCCTCCAGCACCTCGCTGTCAGCGATGCTCAAACCGTGTGCGGCCGCCGTCTCGTCGAACAGCTCCAGGGCAAGTTCGGTGGCGTGCTCGGCATGGATCAAGTCCTCGTGGTAGTTGCGGGCCAGGGCCAGCACGCTCGATCGTCTGAGGTCGCTCAGATGGTGCAGGCCGTCATCTCGGGACCGGTCCCGGCGGTTGAATCGGTCTAGCAGCAGCCCCTCCCGCAGCGCTCCGGTGGACACGACCATCGACTGGATCCCCAACGCCTTGAACAGCTGCCTGAGCAGCACGGCGCCCCCGACGATCACCTCGCTGCGGGCGGGGTCCAAGCCCGGAACCCCCAAACGGTCGGCCGGGCGAGGCCGGGCGATCAGTTCGGCCACCACCGCGGTCAGGTCGGACCGCTCGATGGTGGCGTTGGCCGCGGTTCGCAGGGCCTCGCCCCGGCTCGCCGCGCACACATGCGCCAGCGAGGCGATGGTGCCCGAGCAGCCCACCGCGACCTCGAAGCCGATGTCTTGAGCCTCCCGGGCCACGGGGGCGAGGAAGGACCGGATGTGGCGGCGGCACGCCTTCACTGCGCCGTCGGCAATCACCCCCGACGGGAAGAAGCGATCGGTGAGGCGTATGTGGCCCAGTTTGAGGCTGCGGGCCAGCGCCGGTGCGGTGCCGTTGCCCGCGATCACTTCGGTTGAGCCGCCGCCGATGTCGATCACCACGTGGGGCCGGCCCGCAATCGGCACCGCGCTCATCGCGCCCAGGTGGATGAGGCGGGCCTCCTCCATGCCGGAGATCACCTGCACGGTGACGCCGGCCTCGGTGTGGGCCCGGCGCAGGAAGTCGCTCTGGTTGTCCGCCTCACGCACCGCGCTGGTGGCTACCGCGACCACCTCGGCGTCGTGGGCGTCGGCGATGTGGCGGCACTCGACGAGGGCGGCGATGGCCCGGTCGACGGCGTCGGGCAGCAGGCGCCTCATGTCGGCGCCGCCGCTGCCGAGCCGCACCGGCATCCGCTCCCGGACCACCACCTCGGGCGAACCGCCCGGAATAGGCCGCGCGATCACCATGTGCACGGAGTTGGTCCCCACATCGATCGCAGCCAGCGCCCGCGAGTTCGTCATCGGCCGGTAATGCTCGCCTCAGGCTGTGGCCACGGGTCGGTCGGGGTCGGCGCCCCAGGCCGACCACGACCCCACGAACAGCCGCCCGTCGCCCAGCCCGGCGCGGCGGATCGCCAGCAGGTCGTGGCAGGCCGACACGCCGCTTCCGCAGTACGCGATCACCGAACGATCGCCCGCTCCGGCCTCGGCGTAGCGGTCCCGAAGGACGGCGGCGGGCCGCAGGCGCCCGTCGCGGAGATTGTCGCCCACCTGCATGCTCACCGCTCCGGGGATATGGCCGAAGCGGAGGTCGATCTGGTTGGGCTCGCCCCGGTACCGTTCCACCGAGCGGGCGTCGATCACGAGCGATTCGGGGTCGCGGCGGGCCGCGTCCACCTCGTCGATCGTCGCGAGGCGTTCGGCTGGCCACGGCCGGGCCGTGAACACCTCCGGCCGCCACGCTGGAGCAGCCGTCTCGAGCCTGTCGTCCCAGGCGTCGAGCCCGCCGTCGAGCACCGCGGCGGTGCGGCCCAGCGAGTCGAGCATCCACCACAGCCGCGAAGCCACCACCCCACCGACATCGTCGTAGGCCACCACCGCAGTGTCGTCGCCGATTCCGAGGCGGCCCATCGCCGCCGCGAAGTCTTCCGGCGACGGCAGCGGATGGCGTCCACCGCCGGTGGTCGCGGGGCCGGAGAGGTCGTCGTCCAGATCGACGAAGCGAGCCGCAGGGAGGTGCCCGCGGTGGTAGGCCTCACGGCCGGAGCGGCCGTCGAGATACCACCTAACGTCAGCGATCACGACGGTGTCCGCGCGGGCCGCGAGCCATTGCGCGTCGACCAATGGTCCGAATCCGTCCACGGTTACCTCCCACCTCTCAGGTCGGCCGCCGCCCACACCTCGTGCACCATTTCGGCTACTTCTGTTGAGTGGGTCCTCATCAGCCGGTGGCGGCCGTCGGGGATGGTTCGGCGGCGCACGTCGGGCAGCTTGCGCTCCATGTAGTCGTTGGCGCCGAAGAAGGCCTTGTCCTGGCTGCCCACCAGCAGGCCCACCGGGACGCTCACCTCGGCGAGCCGGTCGATCACCATCGAGTCGGTGTGCAGGCTGGCCGTGGTGGCGACGAGGGGGATGTCGAGACGGGGGGCGCTGAGGTGGACCCGATCGTTCCAGTCCGCCATCGCGGCCGCGTCGCGGAATCCTGGTCCGGTGGCCACCAGCACCAAGCCCCGGAGGACTCCGGGCCGGGTGATGCTGTGGGCCAGGCCCAGGTAGCCGCCGAGGGAGTGTCCGACATACACCGCCGGGCCGGTGCCGTCCAGCACCTCGTCGATGGAGGCCAGCAGCGCCTCCCGCTCGTAGGCGGACGGCTCGGTCGGGGTGGGGGAGCGGCCGTGGCCGGGCAGGTCAATCGCGGTGCAGGCGCAGTCGGCGCTGAGGGCGGCCACCGTTCCGGCCCAGATCGACGAGTCGTCGGCGATGCCGTGCACCAGCACCACCGCCGGCCCGGTGCCGGTCCTCTGTTGGTACAGCGACGCGCTCATGCCTCTCCCAGAATGTCGGGCTCCACGTACATTGGTCGAGCGATGGGCACCGCAGCCCGAGTGTTGGCCTCGACGCGGTTGATGGCATCGGCGAGATCAACCGTGCTGTAGCCGGGGTCGAATCCGACCTTGGCCGCCACCAGCAGCTCCTCGGGGCCGATGTGCTGGGTACGCAGATGGATCAGGCCCGTGACACCCTCGGTCGACACGATGGCCTGGCGTATCGCGTCGGCATCGGCCGCGGTGGCGCCCTCGCCCAGCAGCAGGCTGCGCATCTCGATCGCCAGCACTACCGCGATGAGCCCGAGAAGCAGGCCTATCGACAGCGTGCCGACGCCGTCCCACACCGGGGCGTCGAAGACAACTGCGATCGCCAGCGCCCCGAGGGCCAGCACCAGACCCACAAGCGCGCCCAGGTCCTCGAGCAGCACTACCGGCAGCTCCGGGGTTCGCGAGCGGCGCACGAAGCGCACCCAGGACGCCTTGCCGCGCACCCGGTTCGACTCGATCACCGCGGTGCGCATCGACAGGCCCTCCAGCACGATTCCCACACCGAGCACGCCGAAGGCCCAGGCCGGCGAGTTGATCTCGTGGGGGTGGCGGATCTTGGAGATCCCCTCGTAAAGGGCGAACAGAGATCCGACCGTGAACAGCACCAGCGCCACCACGAACGACCAGAAATAGCGCTCGCGCCCGTAGCCGAAGGGATGCTGCGCGGTGGCGTCGCGGCGGGCCAGGCGCCCTCCCAACAGCAGCAGGGCCTGGTTGCCGGTGTCGGCGACGCTGTGGATGGCCTCGGCCAGCATCGAGGACGCGCCGGTGAAGGCGAAGGCCACGAACTTGGCGACGGCGATCCCGAGGTTGGCGAAGAAGGCGGCGAGGATCGCCTTGTTTCCTCCGCCGGCCGCCATGGGCGGCAAGGCTAATGGCGTGTCGTCGGGCAGCCCGCGCTCAGGGCGCGATCCTTTCCGCTGGTCGGCCACTTCGCATCGGGAGCGGCGACGGTGCCGATAGCTTCACGGCGGTATGACCACTGTCTTCGCTGCTCCCGACGATCTTCTGGCGGCAGTAGGGCAGCACCTCGGTCACAGCGACTGGGTGACCGTCGACCAGGCCCGCATCGACATGTTCGCCGAGGCCACCGGCGATCATCAGTGGATCCATGTCGATCCCGAAGCGGCCGCGGCTGGTCCGTTCGGGGCCACGATAGCGCACGGCTATCTCACTCTGGCGCTCACCAACCTGCTGCTGCCCCAGATCGTGCGGGTGGACGGCACCTCGATGGGCGTCAACTACGGCGTCAACCGGGTGCGGTTCCCGCAGCCGGTGCTGGTCGGGTCGCGGCTGCGGGCCTCGGCGACGCTCACGTCCGCCGAGGAGCTGCCCGGCAAGTCGGGCGTGCAGGCGGTGACCACGATCACCGTGGAGATCGAGGGCCAACCCAAGCCCGCTTGCGTCGTCGAGTCGGTCAGCCGGTTCCTGCGCTGAGCGTGTCGGAGGTGACCGTGCCGCGACCCGGCGCTGAACTGTGGCGATCGTGCGTCTAGCACGCCGGGTCATGGTGGCGGTGCTGGCCGCGCTGGTTGCGTGGCCGGCCGTCGCCGTCGCGCAAGAGCCCGTGACCGTGCCCGTGACCGTGCCCGAGGCCGGGGCTGAGACCGAGCCCGTGACCGTGCCCGTGACCGTGCCCGAGGCCGGGGCTGAGACCGAGCCCGTGACCGTGCCCGAGACCGAGCCCGAGGCCGGGGCTGAGACCGAGGCCGGCCGGGCGTCGTGCGAGGAGGCGCCGGCGGTCTTCGACCTGCTGTGCTGGAGCTACGAGTTGCTCAAGGAGCGCTACGTGGACGACGTCCCCGACGAGGATCTTGCTGCGGCGGCCGCCACAGGAGTGCGGGAGGCCGGGCTGGCACCGCGCGGCGAGGAAGGGGAAGCAGCCCCGGTCTGCGCGCTGCCCGCGCCCGCGTTCGAGCAGACCTGCATCGAGATCGACGCGGTGGCCGACACCGCCGCCGCGGTCATGTTTGCCTCCACGGAGATGTTCGCCTCTTTGGGGGATCCCAACACGTTCCTGATGTCCCGCTCGGAGTACGAGGCGTTGCTGTCGCGCCTCGAGAGGGGCGCGCCCTACTCTGGCATAGGTCTGAGCCTGGGCCTGCTGGATGGCACGGTGCCCTGCCGCGCTCTGTCGGAGACGTGCCGGCTGGTTGTGGCCGAGATGTTTGCGGGCAGCCCGGCCGAGAAGGCCGGACTGATAGCCGATGACATCGTGTTGTCGCTGGACGACTATGTCCCGTCGGGGTCGGGCTGCGGCTTGGGCGGCCTGAGCAGCTTCGAGCCAGGCAGGCTCGTGCGGGTCGATGTCGAACGGGACGGCCGTGCGATGTCCTTCACGGTCGAAGCCGACTTGGTGTATGTGCCGACGGCAGCGGGCAGGACCGTGGCGGGCAAGACCGGCTATCTGCGTCTCGGCTCGTTCAGCGCACGCGCCGACAGTGCTCTCGCCTGGGAACTCCGAACCCTGCTCGATTCCGGCATCGAGACCCTGGTCGTCGACCTGCGGGGCAACCTCGGGGGCTACCTGCAGACGGTGATCAACATTGCCAGCATGTTTCTCAACGACCGGGAGGTCGTAATCCAGGAGGTGTCCAGACTCGACACCCTCCGGCACGTGGTCAGCGGGCACGGCGGTCTCCCGAACCCGGCGGTGCTTCCCATCGCGGTGGCGGTCGACGAGTCGTCGGCCTCGGCTTCGGAGGTGCTGACGCTGGCGCTGCGCGATCACGGTCGGGGCACCGTCGTGGGGACGACTACCTTCGGAAAGAACACCGGCCAGATCACCCAGGCCGTGGAATCGCGCCACGGCACGCTGCTGGGAGGCGCCCGGGTGACGGTGTTCAGATGGTTGGGCCCCGATGGCGCCAGTGCCGCCGGAGGCATCGAGCCCGACGTAGAACTGGACCTCTCGGGCTGCTGGCATCCCATCGGGCTCACCCGCCAGGTGGCCGCCGCGGCGGGGCTGCCCGGCGCCGCGCCGGCCGACATCGACTTGGGAACCGAGCGCTTCGCTGCCGTGCAGGCGCTGACCGTCGACGGCGTGCTCGCGGGCACCGAGTGCGGACCCGGCTTGTTCTGCCCCGGCGATCCGATCCCCCGTTGGTTGATGGCAGTGTGGCTGGTTCGCGTCGTGGACGGCCAGGATCCCGAACCGGTCGACGTCTCGAGGTTCGCCGATGTGGATGCGAGCCAGTGGTGGGCCACCCATGTGGAGCGCCTCGCCGAGCTGGGCATCACCGTCGGATGCGTGAACGAGCCGGCTCAGTACTGCCCCGACGAACCGGTGACGCGGGCTCAGATGGCCACGTTCCTCAAACGGGCCTTCTTTCTCGATCCCGCCATCCCAACCGGATTCGTTGACACCGACGGCAGCGTCCACGAGGCCGCCATCGACGCCCTGCATGCTTCAGGAATCACAGTGGGCTGCTCGACCGAGCCGCTGCGGTTCTGCCCGCAGCAGGCCACCACCCGGGGTCAGATGGCACTGTTCCTTGAGCGGGCCCGCAACCCCTTCAACTGACAGCAGGGCGCCGGAACCGAGCCTCTAGCCTGTGGGGTAATGGCCAAGCGAAAGCGGCGGGTTGCTGTCGGTGTGGGTGCGGGCAGCGTCCCTGCATCTGATCCACCGGTGCGGGCGGGTCTGGTGAGCTCCAAGCGGCCGGTGCCCGCCGGCATCAACCGTCCGCCCTACGCCCGCCTGCCTGGCGGCGAGCCCGGCCCGTCGGTGTCCTCTGTGGTGCGGACGTCCGAGGAGTTGCAGGCCATGCGGCGGACCGGGGCGCTTGCGGCCGAGGTGCTGATCGCAGCCTGCGGCCAGGTGCGGGCCGGGATCACGACCGATGCCATCGACCGGTTCGTTCACGACGCGGCGGTGGCGGCCGGTGCCTATCCCAGCCCGCTCGGATATCGGGGCTTCCCGAAGTCGGTGTGCACGTCGGTGAACGAGGTGATCTGCCACGGGATCCCCGACTCGCGCCGGCTGGCCTCTGGCGACATCATCAACATCGACGTGACCGTGTACCGCGAGGGCGTCCACGGTGACACGTCGGCGACGTTGATGGTGGGGGAGGTGGACGAGCACTCCCGCCGGCTGGTGGACGAGACCCGTGTCGCCCTGAACAGGGGCATCGGCGCGGTGAGGGCCGGTGCAGCCGTGTCGGAGATCGGTCGAGCCATCGAGGCCCACGCGTCCAGGCACCGCCTCGGTGTGGTGCGGGAGTTCATCGGCCACGGGGTGGGCACCGAGTTCCACTCCGGTCTGCAGGTGCCCCACTACCACGACCGCCGGGCCTCCACCGTGCTGGTGGAGGCGATGACCTTCACCATCGAGCCGATGCTCACGCTGGGCTCGCCCCAGGTGGCGATGTGGGATGACGGGTGGACCGCGGTCACTCTCGACGGCCGCCGCACCGCCCAGTTCGAGCACACTCTGGTCTGCACCGCCGACGGGGCGGAGATCCTGACCCGCACCGCGGCCGGCGAGTGCGCTCACGACCTGTTCACCGAGCCGGTCGGCTAGCTCCCGCCTTAGGGCCGCGCGGACATGTGAACCGGCTCGGGGCGAACCTACAGGGCGGCGCGGACGGACTCCTGCACCCGGTCGGCCACGGCCTCCGGGTCCTCATGTTCCCAGAATCTCAGCACGGTCCAGCCGGCTTGCTGCAGGTAGTCGGTGGTCTCGGCGTCCCTGGCGATGTTGCCGGCGATCTTGTCGGCCCAGTACTCGGCGTTGGTGGCGGGCTGGGTGTGGTGCTCGGGGCAGCCGTGCCAGTAGCAGCCGTCCACGAACACCGCGATCCTGCTCTTGCGCAGCACCAGGTCTGCGGTGCGGGGAAGCTCAGGCTGGGGCCGGGCCGCCACCCGGAACCGCATGCCTCGCCGGTGCACCGCGGACCGCACAGCCAGCTCGGGCTTGGTGTCGCGGCTCCGGTTGCCCTGCATCGACTTGCGGGTAGCAGGCGACGAAGCCCAAGAGCCGCTCCCAGAGCCCCCGGCCACACGCCGGACCATAGCGGACACGCGGCGCCGCTGGTGGGCGATGGATAGGGTTGGAATGTGGCGTTGGTGACTCGCAGGGCCGCACCGACCCTTGAAGATGCCCGCCGGGCTGCCCAGGCCCTGGTGGATGTCGGAGTGGGCGAGGTGTGGCTGTACGGATCGGTGGCTCGGCGGCAGTCGGAGCCGGGCAGCGACATCGACTTGGTGGCGGTGCTCGACGACTTGGAGTACCGGCGGCGGGTGCGCGTCAAGAGCGAGCTGCAGGAGGTGGCCCGGTCGGCATGCGGTCGCCGGGTGGAGGTGCTAGTCACCGACCGGGTTGAGTGGCGGATCCAGCGCGAGCAGGTGTCGGCTTCGTTCATTGCAGCTATATCATATGATCTAATGTTATTAGCATGTAGTTCCAATCCACGGGTTGAAGTGGATTGGGGCAAGGACCAGGTGCTGCCGACGTCGAATGACGAGCTAGCGCTGGAGCGGTTGCGGGGCGTGCTGTTGAACATCACCAAGATCGACGCGAGCTGCGCACCGGGCCCGCGCGAACGCGAGCTCGCCGACGATGACGATCCCGGCGACCACCTGCTCGTGCAAGGCGGGCGGCTGGTGATGCTGTGCGAGGCGGCCGACATGGTTGTGGAGAACGCGGCCAAGGCGGTGGGGGTGCTGTCGGACGTGGACGCCAGGACGCTGTGGCAGCACGACGTGCAGACGATCATCGGCAAGCTGGACGACGACGACACGCAGGCGCTCAGCGAGCTTCTGGCCGACGCGCCGGATCTGGTCAAGTCGCCCGACTATGTGACGATGTGGCGCACCCGCGGCGCCTATGGCAGCCCGACCGAGGGCAAGACCGCCCAGGAGATTGCCACCCCGGCCTTCGCCCGGGCCATCGGTTTGATCGCCTGCGCCGTGGCCGCGTTCGCCGCTGATGCCGTCGAGCGCCGTATCGGCAGCCACCAGGACGCCGCCGACGTCCGCCGTTGGGCGATGAGGGTCCGTGGGTACCTAACCGACCACGACCTCGCCAACGGCGAGCGGCTGGACTCTCCCGCGCCGGCCTAGAGCGTTTGACGGCGGCGCCAGCACCACGCCGGCGGTGCGGGGAAGCTCGGGCTGGGGCCGGGCCGCGTCCTTGAAGCGGGTGTCTCGCGGTGCCTTTATCTCGTTGTCATCAATGCTGATTGCTGCCTTCACGAAACTCATCGTCGCCGGAGACTTCAGCCAACAGATAATACTTTTCCGCAAGAATCTATGAGCGGGCACTAGGCGGCGCCAATCGCCGCTCCTCCTGCCGTCCCAGGGCCCGCTCCCACAAGGGTGACGAAAACCGCCGGTTATGCAGGGACGGCAGGTGTGATACCAGATTGGCATAATCGTGGCCATGGACTTGAACGTGAAGGGTCTCGACGACGAGGTGGGGAAGCGGCTGCGGGAGCAAGCCGCAGCCGCCGGACTGTCGGTGCAGCAGTACTTGTGCGACCAATTGACCCGCATAGCGTCGCGCCGCTCACCGGCTGAGTTCGCCCGCAGCAGCGAGCCCATGAGCCGGGCCGACTTCGAGGCGATCCGGCGACGCTTGCGTGGCATCGACACTGCATAGCGTCGTTTGTTTCCGCAGAATCAGCGGGCGGCCGCATCGACGGCGACGCCCTGGACATCGCTGTTGATGCCTCCACGGGCCAGCCGCACCTCGTGCCGCTGATTGGCTCCTACCTCTGGGACGACGCCGAGGATCTGGCTCGGGGGTGACGGCCCGAGATGTTCGGCGGGCCGTGGCCGGCGACACCAGCAGTTCGGCCAGTATGGCGACGACCGGTGCGCCCGTCCGAGCCAGTCGCCGCCCTGGGCTACGGCTCCGGGCGCCCGGACGGCGTGTCGGTCCTGTCCGTGGCCGTGTTGGGGTTCAATGCAGTTTCGTCGAGAGCGACCGCAAGCGATGGGTCGTCCAAGACCGCCTCAATTCGAGCTAGAAGCTCTGGGTCGCCCCAGACAGCTTCCTCAGCCTTGGTGAGTGGCTTGGCGGATGCTAGTTGGTTGGTAGCGGGACGAGTTGGGGCGGGCGCCCGGAAGAACGACATAGTCATACGATACATCATGGCTACTTACCATGCTCAATGAAGCCGGGCGCCCGCCTGCCGCCAACCGTATTGCATGCAGTCGCTACTAGGTGTGCCTCATTGATCCCAAGGTGTTGTCGTCTGCTCGGCGCAACTTGATCCGCCCGGTGGTTCCTAGAGCAGCCACACGTCGTGAACCTCCCTCTTGCTTGGGGTGCCGATGACTGTCTTGGCCTCCGATAGCGGCTTGGCGAATCGGTAGATGTGGACGCAGTCCTGCTGGGTGTCGATGATGCCCTCAAGCCCGTGTCGTAGGGCTGCGTACCTTGCGGGTGTGAGCCGGCACTCAAAGACGGACAGCTGGACGCGCTGGCCGTACTCGCAGCACAGGTCGTGTACCGCCCGGAGTCGCTTGGCGCCTGCTCCCTGCGTGTCGCCAATGTCGTAGGTCACGAGCAGGTCCATCGGGACGCCAGGCCTATGACAGGACGAAGGGCGGATAGAGGGACAAGTCACCTCGCAGGTGGCGGGCCAGCAGCGTGGCCTGGACGGTTGGCAGTGCCCAGCGCTCCACGGGCTGGCGAAGGATCTTGTGCGGGATCAGCGTCGCCTTGTGGGCCTCCCAAGCCTTGAGCACCGTGTCTCGGCCTTCGTCTCCGAGGTATACAGCACCGCCGGGCGTCCGCACGAAGTGGCCAGTGGTGAGTTGGCGGCGCTTCAGGAGTGCCACGACGAAGCGGTCGGTTTCCGGCCGCAGTTCTTCGGCCAGGTCCAGGGCCAGAGACGGGCGTCCGGCCCTGGGACGGTGCAGGAACCCGAGCTGGTGGTCGAGCCCCACGGCGTTGATCGAGCCGACGAACTCGGTCACGAGCAGGCCGTAGCCGAAGCTCATCAGGGCGTTGACCGGATCGCGGGGCGGTCTGCGGGTGCGGGCGCTGAACCTGATTCCGGTTTCCTCGAGATGCTGTCCGAGACCCCGGAAGTAGATTCTCGCCGCGTCGCCCTCCAGGCCGCGCAGATGATCGCCTGAGCCGGTGCCGGGCACTCGGGCGATTCGCTCGGCGATCATCTCGGCCCGTCGCTGCAGCCGTTTCCCAAGGCTCGTGTCGTGGGTGTCGCGCGACCAGCGGAGCAGCATCCTGCGGCTGCTCTGGAGCTTCGCGGCCACGATGGCTCGGGCGATGTTGAGCGAGTGGTCCTCGCTCAGCACTGCTGCGTGCTGCGCCATTCGCAGGTGCACATTGCCGGACATGGGTCCGCCGACGACGAAGCGCACAGCACCGCTTCGGCGAAGTGATGCAACTCGCACGCCCCTCTTGACGCAGGCGGCGAGTGCGTCGGAGCTGACTTGGCCCGAGCCCAGCAGAACGAGGGCATCGATCCCGGCGAGCGGCACTCGCGTGGTGCCTGCCTCCTGCTTGACGACGAGCGAACCCCGCCTGTGCCCGACCCGTGCTTGGTGGTCGCGGACATAGACGGTGTTCAGGTATCGCACCGATAGATCTCTTCTCGCAGGAAACCCCTGACGCGATCCCGGCCGTCGCTGACCTCGGGAAGGCAGTGATGGAGAAGTTGGCACTCCGGGCATCGGGCGTCGTTGGGCGCTGTCGGCAGTCTGCCGGATGTCATCTGAGTGCGGATGGAGTCGACGGCGGAGAGAACGTCGCGGCGCAACTCCGTGGTGAAGACGACCTTGTTGCGCCGGCGGGTCGCGCCGTACCACACGTATCCGTATGGAACTTCGAGCCCGAGCATCTCCTCCAGGCACAGACCCTGGGCGCATACCTGCATGTCGGCCGCCCGCCCGTGCCTGGTGCCCGCCTTGTACTCGACGGGCCTCACGGCGCCCTCAGAGACCTCCACAGCGTCTGCTCTACCTGAGAGCCCGTACACCTCGGACCAGAGCGGAATGGCTCGCAGCACCAGTGATCCGCGCTCGCGGCGATGGGCTCCGGAGTCCACGCGGCGGTGGTCATGCTTACCTCTGACGGTGTGCTGATTGTCGCTCCAGACGCCGTCCACATGGATCAGCGCGCACTGCCTCGCGCAGTACTCGTAGTGCTCGATCGCGGAGATCGGAACGACTGGATCAGCGCCGCTCGGCATCCCGCGCCACTGCAGTAGAGGTGAACCCGACGGTGGTGTCACCGCTTCCACGCTTCTGGTAGGGCCGAGTCTGCCATGCCGCGTGGATCCCAAGCCGGGACAGCGCCGCACGCGGAGTTCGTCTTGAGCGCGTGCTCCGAATGCTGAGATCAGCCCACACATCAAGGAGCGCATCAATGCCTGACAAGTCGAGTGGACGTGTCCATGCCGGCCAGGTCATGTGCTGGACGCGCGATGGCTGGTTCGGGTCAAGGCTCCAGCATCGCTGGCGCGTTGCGAACCGGTTCCTCGTCCCTGACTTGCCCGCCTCCACGCCATCTCCCCTCATCGGCAGCAAGCGCAAGCCGAAGAAGGCGAGCACCTCAATGACTGGATCGACCAACTTGACCGCATGGTCTGCGAGCCCCGAGATCCTGGTCGCGTCGAATCCCAGGCCGTTGTCGACAACGCGCTCGCCGTGACCCTTCAAGGTTGCCACGACCGCCTCCGAAGGATTCTCCACGAGCGAGTGCGACTTCAAGAGACGGTGGTGGAGCCACTTGATGGTGCCGGGGCCTTTCGGGTCGAGAGGAGCGTGCCGGACAGTGCTCTCGGCGGCCACGTCGACGCACAGGTCGGTGACGGTTGACGACAGCGTCCATGCGTCGACATGGCCCCGCGCCAATTCAGCGCGTTGGCGAAACACCTCGAGCGGGACGGTGCGGTTCATGTCGAGCAGCTCTTTCGCGTGCTCTGCAATGGGCATGGCCTCCAGTCGCTCCGATTGCGGCCAAGCGTCCGCTGCTAGTGTTAGCGGGTCCGCCTCGCCGTCGGTGGTGAGCACGGCCGCCGGGCTTGCGTCCGGCGTCCAACTCAGGCGCAGACGCGGTTCAAGCACCAGTAATCCGACCGACGCCAGCCAGGCGTTCAACCAGTCTGCGGGCAGCCCCGGACAGTTGACTTCGTTCATCACTGAACCTCGTTTCTTGAGGCTGACACTTCGTGGTCGGCCTGGCGCACGATCGTTTCGAGCAGTGCCACGCCCCAGGGCCCGAATTGCTCATTGAGGCGCTGGAAGCGTGCCGGCTGGCCCCAGTCGGTCGTCGAGAGATCGGCTGATACACGCTTCGCGGAGCCGTCGGAGAATTTCCAGTCGACGCGTCCGGCCGATCCGTCAGCTACCGGCACGACGAGCGGTCTGCCCTTGCCGTGGTGACTGACGACAAGGTGGATGAGCAGATCCTGCCTGCAAGGTTCGAGGCCGTGGCTCCCCTCTGCGAGCCAGGCACCGATCAAGCGAGCCGACAGTTCTTCGTGCCGCCCTCCGAATGGCCACCCGGCGTCCTTGCGTGCGGTCGCCCAACGCGATGCCGCCATGTCCGACTTGGCGAGCGGCACATAGTCTGACTCATGGACTGGCTTGCCGCGGTTGAGCCAGCGCTGGAACCTCTCGTCGGCCTTGCCGACGTCATGGAACTCGCCGGCCTGCTCGATCACCTCGACCAGATGCGTCGGTAGTCCTAAAGCAGTCGCGATGCTCCTGGCACGTTCGCCGACAGCCCGGCCGTGGGCCACGAGTTCTCTCGCATGGGGCGGAAGAGACTCGCACAGGCACCCCTCGTCGGACTCGTCCAGGCGAAATGAAAGCGCGCTCGTGCTCAATTCGAGTCGCGGAACCTCGTTGGGTGTGAATACCGGAGATGGATCGAGGGCATCGAGATAGGCGTCCCGATCGTCCGGCTCGAGGCCGGCCATGTCGCAGTCACGCAACAGTGAGATCAGAACCTCAGCGGCCTCGCGGGCGATGGCTTCGTCCACCTCCTCTTCAGCGTCGGGAAGCACTTGTCGAAGGGCGTTGCGGATGGGTTCGAGTCCGTCGGTCTCGTTTCTGCACAGGCGTTCGAGCGCTAGCTGGTCCAATGGCAGGCCGGAACGCTGGATCGAAAGATCGCTAACGCCCCGCCTCCCGTCTGGTGCCCATCCGAAATCGTCGTATAGGCCGACGTCGATGGGTAGTACCACGAGGTCGCCTGACCGCAGATCGCTGTTCCGCGCTGCTTCCACGAAGCTCCGATCCTCCGATCTGCGAACGACTGGCTCGACACCGCGCTCGCGCAGCGCCCGCTGCAGTTCGCGCACTGGGACTTCGACGGTCTCGTCGTTCGTCACGCGCGGCCAGAGGTGGTATCGGCCATCGGCTCCCTCGTACTCGTCCGACTCGTCTGGGACGGCGTCCCGCGCCGGCTCGTCGAGACTCGGCACGAATGCGCGCCATACCACCGACACCGCCCGCTTCGGATCGGCAATGCCGGAGAAGTACGGCTCGACAGGCGCTTCGCCATGCGGGGGAGTGGTGGTCTTGACCCATTCCCAGAGCAGGCCCGGCAGCACTTCGGGTGCTCGCCCCGAATCCTCCGCCGGACGCCCGAGACGATCAGCGATCACTCCTGGACTGAGGTCGATGTGCTCTTCGAATCCGCGGTTCCCTAAGCGCTCCAATACGACACTCGGCTCGCTGCCGTAGACGGGCCAACCGTCGCGTGCTCCGTCGCCGGGGTTGTCCCGAGCCGATCGGGTTCTCTTGGGTGGCCGGTGGACGTACACAGCTTGTGCGTGGTCGTGGCGTCCGAGCCGGTTGAGGCGTCCGAGCCTCTGGGTGAGTGCCCGCACGCCACACTGTTCGGTCACCAAGTACTCGAAGTCGAGGTCGGCGCCCACTTCGAGGGTCTGCGTCGCGATCACGATCAGGTGTCGCTCACGGGGAGGAGTCCCGCCGTTGTCGGTGCGGCCTGCCGACGCCCCGGTCGCCGGGTCAAGTAGCCGCTTCCTCAGGATGTTCGCTTCGTGTTGTCGTGTGCGGCCTGTCACGAGCATGACGTCGGCCGCCGCTCCCAGCGTGTGCGACTTCACCAAGCTGTAGACGTCGCGCGCGACTGCGGGGGTGTTGCAGAAGATCACGCAGGCCGCGGGCGAAGCAGCGTCCTTCAGCAGGCGCGCGGCGGCGTCTCGGAGGGCCTTGGCCGAGTCGCCCCTGGGTTCCGCGTCAACTTCCACCGGCTTGGCCGCGTCGAGCCTTTGGCGGATGACCTCATTCGCGAGGTCGGCCTTGTCGAGATCGAACCGGCCGCTCGGCGATGCGTCGCCCGTGGCGGTCAAGGACACGACCTGGGGGCAGCTTCGTTGGGCTGGCAGCAGTCTCTGCGCTGATTCTGGGACGCACTGTTGGAGCTTCGGGACGAGGCCTCGGAGGTGCCGGGCCAGATGGGCCTCATCGACGAGTACCAGGCTGTCGGTTCCGGCCAGGGCAGCGTCGATCGGACGCATGGAGCGAGAGGAGCCGAACCCTCGGAACAACAGCCTGGAGCCGTACATTGGGATTGTCGACACGATCACTGACGGCTGAGCGGGGTTGGGGGGCCGACGAAGCGTCAGTCCGCCACGCATCGGGATCACGTGCAGCGGCTCAGCAGTCGGCAGGCTCGCAAGGCTGCCGTCGAGCGGGCCATGGACTCCCGAGCCGTGGCCATGCAGCCACTCGCTGTTCTCCGGACCAGCGAGGCTTGCCAGACGCGCTCCCACCCGTCGGAGCACCTCTTGATCCCGAGAGGGTCGCTCGACCTGTCCCGCAGAGCAGAGCATCTTGTTGAGCTTCTGCGCGTGCCTGCTCGCCTCGTCTACTAGCAGGCGCCGGTTGACGACCCACCAGATGCGGGTCGGGGCCGAGCGGGCTAGGGGGTGCAGATGTGCTTGCGACGCCAGCCACCACACAGCGATGTCGAGACAGGCTGTCTTGCCTAGGCCGGTTGGCACTCCGATCTCTTCCGGCCACGAGTTGTCTTGGCTGATCCGGCGCGCCAGATCAGCCTGCCACGGGAAGGGAGGGCGGTCGTTCACAGCCTTGTAGAAATCTCCGAAGTCAGGCATCTCGGGCGGATTCCTCGGTGATTCGGTCATTGAGTTCACTTCCCGCTGGCCACTGGTGCGGTGCGGTCGTCCGCCGGGATGCACAGGCCGAAGCCTCGCGACCGGCCCCCGCCGATCACCACAGGACCGCGAATTGCCTCCGGGAAGAGCATCGCGATGTGCGAGTACGGCTTTGCTGACACCGGTGAGCGCTTCGTCGAGCGGTGCACCTCCGCCGGGTGCAGTTCCAACGCGCCCGGCACCAGCGGTACCCGGGCGCTGCGGAACCACTCTGGCTCGGGCAGCCCGGCGTGGCGGCACCAGCGCCGGAGTTCGGCGAGATCGAGTCTCCCGAATCGCTCGTGGATCGCTGGAACGGCCGTCACCCACGCTCGCGACGGTTTCTGCCACCGGTGCGGCGTTGCTGCCTTCGGCTTGCGTTCTCCTTCCCAGGGGGCCACTTGGAGGCTGAGGCCGGCTGTTTGCAGCGTGTCGATTGACCGTGCCGCGGCGCGCGTCCGTTCCCTGGTTGTCTCGTCACAGTCATGCGGCAGCCACACGGCCGCGCCGTGAATTCGTCCGTCAGAATGGTCGAAGCCGACGTCTGGCAGGGCCAGGTACCGGGCGATCTCGAATCCGGTGCCATCGAAGCCGTGTCCGTGGAGTTCGCGCGGCAGCGGATCGCCATAGAGTCGGCGGTACCGCGACATGACCGCCGCTTTGAGCGCTCCGGTCACGTCGGCTACGCGCCGCCCCGGCACGCTATGTCCGAGTCGGAGCCATGCTATGACCCGCCCAGCCTCTTCGTCCTCGGCGTCATGGGGCCCTGCGTAGGCGACCAGGTTGCGCAGGGCGGGGAATTGTGAACGCCCCACGGCCGCGCCGTGCTCCTGCCATGCCTCGTAAGCGGCCACTAGCCCGGCCAGGTGGTGTCCGGGGCGTGGCACCGACACCATGCACGTCCCGGCGCCATCCGGCCGGAACGGGTACAGGGATTCGAGGTCAGCGTCGTCTAGCGCTGTGTCCACTCGAACTCGTGCTGGAGAGTCGGCGCATCCCAGGTAGCCGATTCGAGCGGCCCGGAGGCGCAGTCCTTCAAGCACACCCGCGGGATTCGCGTCCGCCCAGGTGAAGAAGACCTTCGAATAACGCAGGGCGATGCGCACGCCGGGGCGCACTAGGGCACCCGTTCGAGCCGGATACTCCTGGTGGGTCTTGCGCATAGCTGACCTCTTGGAGGCAGCCACCACGTATCGCGGCCTCAAGGGCTGATGCGTCGGGCTCGCCTCGGCGTGGATCTCCGGAGGTCCCAGCGATTCGAGGACCTCCAGCTCAGACCCGTCCGTCATGCGGCACTCGTCGCCCATGGCGTCCGCAGCTACGAACGCTGCCAGCAGCCGGGCCACGGAGGGAGGCCATTCTCCCATTTCGGCTGTTCCCCCGACGGCTCCGCCGTCGGGGTCTGCTCTGTAGGTGCCGTGGAGGAACTCCACGCCTATTGCCAGCATCAGTCCTCCTGGATGAGCGGCCAAGAGGACTCGATGGCCTTCGCCAGATTCTCCTTCGGGCTCAACTCGAGGGGCTCGGCATCCCATCCGTCGAGCGGAACGCCAGCTGACCTTGCGCGCTGCTTCGCCTGCGCCAGGAGGTCTGCGGTCGCATTAGCGTCGGCGGGTCCTAGTGGCTCGTCTGCTTGTCCGAGCCACATGGCGGTGCGGCTCGACACCCTGAGATCGGCACCGGATCGTAGGGCGAAGCCGCGAGTGAAGGCCAGCGTGTGGCCGTGCAGCCCCATGGCCACGAGGAGGGCTCGTGCCGCGGTGTCGGCCTCCTCGTCGAATCCAGAACCGAGCGCGACGCGGCGCAGTTGGGCGAATGAGACAGTTGCCCGTTGGGTCACCCGGCGAAACGACACCGCTGCCGGGGTCGCATCGCCGAAAGGAACCTGGCCGTGGCCAAGTTCCGACAGTGCCTTCTTGAGCTCGCCCTTCTCCGGCTTGGCGCCCAGCCGCCAGGCCTCGTGATCTTGGTCCTCATACAGAGCAGATTCTTCGATGCTCAGGTTCAGGGGATCGCCCTTGACGCCGAGAACCTTGGTGTCCTGCGCCGCCGGTTGCCATCCGATGATCTCCGAGGTCCAAGCGCGGGCATGCTTGGCCTGGCTGCGCTTCTTTCCGAGGTGCGACTGCCAGAAGCCGTAGAGCAGCGCCTGCGGCCACCAAGCTATGAGCGCCGCAGCGTCTGAGGCTGTCGCATCGAACAGCGCCCGTCCGATCGGATGCTTGCCGAACTCGGTGCCCTCCAATGATGAATCACGCAGATAGGCGTCGGCGTTGCGATGGGGGAACTGCCAACTCGATAGCCGCTTCGGCAGGTGCGGTGGAAGGCCCGCCACCCCTGACAGATCAAGCACCATCTCGGGCACGCCAGTGGCGGAGCGGCTGCGGCGCAGCGCCTCCTCAAGGCGGTTGGCCTGCGACGGGACATTGTCGATGACGTAGACGTCAAGGGGCTTGTCGTCGGTGGGTTGGGTGCCGTCCGGCGATGGCCAACGGCGGTCCTCCTGATACACGGCGCCCAGGTAGATGGCAGGCTTCACCGTCCCGCCTGGACCGCCCAGGGGTTCCAACTCGGCATCGAGCCGGATGCCGTCGTCGAACGAGTCGCTAGCGGTGCCTGCTAGCAGCTTCTCTAGTGTCAGGTTCATCGGAACCTCCTCCTCGGTTGTGGCTCTATGAGCCGTATTAGTAAGTAGCTATGATATTGCAGAGGCTGCTAGTGGCACCGTAGCAGGTGGATCAGCAGTACGCGCAATACGATTGGCGGACACTGCTCACGAGCAGCCCGCGCCGGCACGTCGCGTGGCGGTCCCCTCCAGAGAGGAGCGCCGCCAGGTGCGCCCGCAGGCGGGACCGAGTCTGTGGGCGCACGATGGCCCTTCGCTCTAGTACAGCCAGCGGGGCAGGAATCACAGTTGGCTTCAGGCGACGGTCGCCATGGGTCCACATACTGTAAGCGAAGGCGGCACGGAGCGGCCTGGGTCTCGTGGGTAGTGATTAGCTTGCGGTGGACACCGCTGGCCTCGTGGCGAGCGCTCCGGGTGACTGGCACATGCACGAGCCGCACCGTAGTGGTGGGGTGTGACAAGGCCCCAGATTCCACCGCTGCGCCTAAACGTATGAGTGCGGCACGCAACTCTTGGCTGAACCAGCGGGACGAGGTGGGATCCCCTAAACGCTATGGAACTGGCCACGCCTTTCGCGGAAGGCCGCAGCGTACCGATGGCGCGCCGCTGTGCCATGATGAGCGAGAGCCCCGCATCGCAGCGTCAGTTGCCGAACAGGTGTGGTGCCCGGCGGGTCGGAACGACGAGCCACCTTGCGGTGCACTGAGGCTGCCGATGCGAAACAGCAGTGATCCTTGAAATCAGAGCGTATGGTCAGTCAATCTGACGACTTGTGCTGGCCAGAAATCTCTCATATCAAGGGAGAGTGTCTTTGAGGCAGGGTTGCGGGGGTGAGAGCCCCCGCCTTCATTGAGCGAACCTCGACGACCCGCACCGCCACCAGGATGAAACCGCGGGTTGCGGGGGTGAGAGCCCCCGCCTTCATTGAGCGGTCGTGTTCTCTGTCATGGGAGTAAGTGTACCGGATGGGTTGCGGGGGTGAGAGCCCCCGCCTTCATTGAGCGGGGTGGACCCACCGCGCTCCGGGAAGAACAGATCGGGTTGCGGGGGTGAGAGCCCCCGCCTTCATTGAGCGTGTTGATGCGGACCCGTGCTGTGAGCGGGTCTCGACGGGTTGCGGGGGTGAGAGCCCCCGCCTTCATTGAGCGCTGTCGCAGGGGCTGGGTTTCGATGAGGCTCGGGGGGTTGCGGGGGTGAGAGCCCCCGCCTTCATTGAGCGGGGCGGGACCATCCGCCGGCCTCGGAGCGGGAGTTGGGTTGCGGGGGTGAGAGCCCCCGCCTTCATTGAGCGCCGGACCAGTTCACCGTCGTGTGGCACCGAGACATCGGGTTGCGGGGGTGAGAGCCCCCGCCTTCATTGAGCGACGCAGCAGCCACCGGCTGTCCACCATCCCCCGACGGGGTTGCGGGGGTGAGAGCCCCCGCCTTCATTGAGCGGATCCGGTCGAGGCGGGCACCCTCAGCGGCGAGATGGGTTGCGGGGGTGAGAGCCCCCGCCTTCATTGAGCGGAGAAGGCGCGGCAGGAGTGGCTGGACGAACTCACCAGGGGTTGCGGGGGTGAGAGCCCCCGCCTTCATTGAGCGGCGATTCCCGCGGTGTGGATCGTCCATGAGTTCGGGGGTTGCGGGGGTGAGAGCCCCCGCCTTCATTGAGCGGGCATGTTCGGATGGTTCGCGCGCCCCTACCGGAGGGTTGCGGGGGTGAGAGCCCCCGCCTTCATTGAGCGCTGATTGTTTTGGTGGTGGCGCTGGTGCTGGTGTCGGGGTTGCGGGGGTGAGAGCCCCCGCCTTCATTGAGCGGTCTTGTTGTCGTCGCCGAAGGTGGTGGTCTCACCGGGTTGCGGGGGTGAGAGCCCCCGCCTTCATTGAGCGATCATCGATCGGCAGGGGTACGTCCGGGAGACCAACGGGGGTTGCGGGGGTGAGAGCCCCCGCCTTCATTGAGCGTCCTCCATGGCGGCGAGGGCCGCCACACGGCCGCCGGGGTTGCGGGGGTGAGAGCCCCCGCCTTCATTGAGCGTACGACGCCTCCGCCCAGGCCCGCACCGACCTCCTGGGGTTGCGGGGGTGAGAGCCCCCGCCTTCATTGAGCGCGCTCATCCGACTAGGTGTCTGTCAGATCGTCACCCGGGTTGCGGGGGTGAGAGCCCCCGCCTTCATTGAGCGACCAGTACGGTATGTCGAAGCTGTTCCGTCATGCGAGGGTTGCGGGGGTGAGAGCCCCCGCCTTCATTGAGCGGTGAACGACCGCCCCTACGAAGTGATCGAGGCCGGGGGTTGCGGGGGTGAGAGCCCCCGCCTTCATTGAGCGATGGCGACATCGTTGGACAGGATGGAGTTCACCGTGGGTTGCGGGGGTGAGAGCCCCCGCCTTCATTGAGCGATCGCGGTGGCTGGCGGCACCGACACCGTGGAGATGGGTTGCGGGGGTGAGAGCCCCCGCCTTCATTGAGCGATCCCCCGACTGGTCGGCACCGCCAACGGCAACGACCGGGGTTGCGGGGGTGAGAGCCCCCGCCTTCATTGAGCGATCGATACCAATTTCGGGCTCGATGATGTGGCCGATGGGTTGCGGGGGTGAGAGCCCCCGCCTTCATTGAGCGCTCACATACCCGCATTGCTTCGCGACCGCCGACCCCGGGTTGCGGGGGTGAGAGCCCCCGCCTTCATTGAGCGTCATTCCCATGTCATTCCATGCAGGGCGGGATGACGGGTTGCGGGGGTGAGAGCCCCCGCCTTCATTGAGCGGGCCGGATCTCCAGCCCGGTGCACAGGGCGGCGGAGGTGGGTTGCGGGGGTGAGAGCCCCCGCCTTCATTGAGCGGCGAGCGCCCAGTTCCAAGCTGTCTGAGCGGCGCCCGGGTTGCGGGGGTGAGAGCCCCCGCCTTCATTGAGCGATCCATACCGCTGTCAGCGACTCCGCCGAGAACTCGTGGGTTGCGGGGGTGAGAGCCCCCGCCTTCATTGAGCGGGTGATCGCCTTTCCGCCATGCACCTTTCTAAGCAAGGGGTTGCGGGGGTGAGAGCCCCCGCCTTCATTGAGCGTGGCCGACTGTCTGAGCGTGGGCGACCTCCCCGACGGGGTTGGGGGGTCTCTGGGCCACCACCATGAGATTCTTCGCCGGCCCAGCCGTGCTCATCATTGTCGAGCTCGGCTACCTCCCAATGCCCACAGAGGACGCCAACGCCCTGTTCCAGGTCATCTCCCAGCGCTACCTCAAATCCAGCATCATCCTCACAACCAACAGAGGCGCCAGCGCCTGGGGAGACATCTTCGGCGACACCACCATCGCCGCCGCCATGCTCGACCGGCTCCTTCACCGCTGCGCCGTCATCAACATCACCGGCGACAGCTACCGGCTCCGAGCCCACCAAGCCCGCAACCAACGACACACAACCACTACACTCACACAGCCCCGCAGTGGGGAATCTCGCTGATCAACTCTGGGGACTTTCACTGATCGGCGTCGCCTCCATTGAGCGCGCTGCGAGTGGTGCCGCGGCGAGGTCACCGAGGACGGGTTGCGGGGGTGAGAGCCCCCGCCTTCATTGAGCGCCTCTGGCCCGGCGGGGATCGCCTATCACTCGATCTCAGGAAACCGCGATTGAGATCGTCCTAAAACTGCGAGTACAGACCCTAGGAAATCGCGATTAGGGGTGATGCGGCGTATGCTCGCTGCTGGGAGTCTCCGCATGGCTGATCATCTCACACCGCCGGGATACATGCCCCGTGTCGCTGACGGCGAGGTTGAGCGTTCCTTGCGCGCCTCGTCGGCGGTGGTCATCGAAGGGCCGCGCGCCTGCGGCAAGACATGGACCGGCCGGCGCTTCGCCCGCAGCGAGGTGCCGTTTGATGCCGTCTTCGAGAACCGGCTGGCCGCTCAGGTCTCTCCCAGAGAACTGCTAGAGGGACCGGTGCCCCGCCTTCTCGACGAGTGGCAGCTCGCTCCCGACGTGTGGAACGCGATGCGGCGCGCCTGTGACGACAGGGCAGAGAAGGGCCAGTTCATCTTGACCGGATCAGCCGATCCGCCCGACGACGCCACCCGTCACTCCGGCGCGGGCCGGATCATCCGGGTGCGGATGCGTCCGATGACCCTGTTCGAGAGCGGGGAGTCGAGCGGGAGCATCCCTCTCAGCGGGCTACTCGCCTCCGCGCGGAGCTCTGCGCCCGCATCCGACCTCCGGCTCCCCGACATCGTGGACTTGGCCTGCCGCGGCGGCTGGCCTGGCCTGCTACGCGACTCACCAGCGGTGGCACAGAGGCAGCTTCGCGGCTACCTGGACGAGATCAGCCGGACGGACATCTCCCGGGTTGACGGCATCGTCCGTGATCCCTCGGGAGTTCGCCGCCTGCTGGCCTCGCTGGGCCGCAACACGGCAACAGCCGTGGCCTTCAAGACGCTCGGCGAGGATGCTGGCGGCAACGGCGGAACTCTGCACACCGAGACGGTCAAGAGCTATCTGGCCGCGCTGGCCCGGTTGTTCGTCGTGGAAGAGTTGAGGGCGTGGAAGCCGCATCTGCGCTCCAGAGCGGAGCTTCGCCTGCGACCGAAGCGCTGCTTTGTGGATCCGTCTCTCGCGGTGGCTGCGCTGCGAAGCAACTCAGAGCAGTTGATGCGTGATCTGAGCTTCTTCGGGCTGCTGTTCGAGTCGATGGTGCTGCGCGACCTGAGCGTCTACGCGCAGGCCAACGACTGGGCCCTCTCGCACTACCGCGACAGCTCCGGCCTGGAGGTGGACATGATCCTCACGAGCCTGGACTACGGCCAGTGGGCCGCCGTGGAGGTAAAGCTCGGCGGGGATGCACTGATCGAGCAAGGCGTCAGGTCGTTGCGCCGGCTGCGCGACAGGGTGGACACCGAAAGGATGGGTGAGCCAACCAAGCTCATGGTCGTCACCGCCGGCGGCTACGGCTTCGAGTTCTCCGACGGCATAGCGGTCGTCCCCATCACCGCCCTCGGTCCCTGATCGGCCGTGCGCACCACACCGTTCCAACGACGGTCACCGCCTCACCAACAGCCCGCAAGCACACGGCTCGGTCAGAGCGTCGGACGGGTCATGTCTTTGGTGGTTAGTTCCGGGAGGGTGTGCCTGTTGTGGACCACACCAGGCGGCGGCTCGTCGTTCGGCGTTGGCGCGGCCCTACCGGCCAACCGGTCCAACTCCGCACGGACCTCCCGGCTCGGCTCGGACTCGCCTAGACGATCCTCGACTAGATCGACCACGGCCAGAGTCAGGCGCGCCGCGGCGTTCACCATCCGCGTGGCGTGCTCCACTGTGGACCGCTCGGCCACGACCTCGGCCGGGAAGTCGCCCGGGTAGGTGCCCATCTCCCGCCACTGCGCTGCCTCGCCGGGGTCGAGGCCTCGAATTGCCGCCTTCAAGACATCGCGCTCGTTGGCCTTGGTCGGCAGCAGCTCGATCAGCGTTGCGAGGTCGTGGGTTCTGGGAGGATGCGGGCCTGGAAGTGCATGGTTCAAAGCCTTCAGCGCCGTCTCCATCGTCGTCTGGGCCGTCGCGCACAGTCTGCGCATCCGTCTCGCCCGGCTTCGCTTCTCCCATTCGACATCGCCCACCTCGCTCGCTTCGAGCTCGTGCACGTACGGGGTCAGCTCATTGTTCAGTGACACGAGAGCTTGTGCCACTGCGTCCAGCGAAGCTTCGGCCATACGTGCGTCGGTGGGGGTAATCGGGATCTCCTTGTGCCAGTCGACGTCCCCGGGGCGGCGCTCCCGCAACGTGACAGCGCACGACTCGACGTGCCGCTCGAAGCTCGAGACGCACGCGGTGCGCCTCTTCCACTCGGGACGGTCGGTGACTCTCACGTCCACATGCCGTCCGATAGCGCCCTCGGCGGCTTGCGTGGCACGACGCCTCAAGAGCGAGCGCTCACCGTAGTCGCCTAGATCGTCGAACACCACCACCAAGTCCAGGTCGGAGTCGGCGTCGGCGGTGCCCTCAGCGACCGAGCCGTACAACAGCACAAGGCCCGGATCGAGATGCGCGAGCGCGTCCGCGGCGCGTTGCGCGTCGGCCAGCGTGGGAGCGGCACGCGGCACGCCTTCCAGAGCACGAGCGGCATCGACGACCATGGCCACATGGTAATTCGAGCATCGAGCCGGCGGCCGCCTCGGCGTGATTCGCTGGTGCTCAGGGTGCCGCGCCTGAACAGCACATCGATCCTGTCGAGTCAGGCCGCCGCGCCCAGTTCGGTGTGTGCGCAGATGCTGCCGTGAGCGGCCTTCTTGCAGAGACTTAGCCGCGGACGCCCCGACCACTCGTAATCATGATACATTCAACTCTGTATTCGGGACTCAAGAGCTATCATATTGAGGATGCGCAGTGCACAGGGTCGAGAGCTACGCAGCAGGCGCTTGGCACCGTCCGTCCGGCGAGGGCTGGCCGCTGCGCGACGCGGCCACCGGCGAGGTGGTCGCCGAGGTATCGCCCGTGGGGGTCGACCTGGCGGCAGCCGTCGATCACGGACGCACCGTCGGCGGCCCGGCGCTGCGGGAGCTGACCTTCCACCAGCGGGCCTCCATCCTGCGAAGCGTCGGCAAGCTGCTGTTGGCCGACGAGGCCAAGGAGCATCTGTACGACCTGTCGTACTGCACCGGGGCCACCCGGGCCGATTCCTGGATCGACATCGAGGGCGGCGCCGGGGTGCTCATGTCCTACGCTGGCAAGGCCCGCCGCGAGCTGCCCAACTCCACCGTCGCCGTTGACGGCGCCACCGAGGCTCTGTCGAGAGACGACTCCTTCTCGGCCGTGCACATCCTCACCGCGCGCAAGGGCGTGGAGCTGCAGATCAACGCCTTCAACTTCCCCGTGTGGGGGATGCTCGAGAAGCTCGCGCCCGCCTTCATCGCCGGCGTGCCCTCCATCGTCAAGCCCGCGTCGCCAACCGCCTACCTTGCCGAAGCCGCGGCGCGGCTCATCATCGGTTCCGGCCTGATGCCCGAGGGCTCGCTGCAGTTGGTGTGCGCGTCGTCCGACGAGCTCGACAACCTGCTCCACAGCCTCGACGGGCAGGACAGCATCGCCTTCACCGGCTCGGCTGCGACCGCCCGCGCCCTGCGGGCGCACCCCTGCGTGCTGGAGCGGGCGGTCCGGCTCAACGTCGAGGCCGACTCGCTCAACGCGGCCGTGCTGGCTCCGGCCGCCGCCCCCGGCACCGCCGAGTTCGACCTGTTCACCGCCGAGGTCGTCAAAGAGATGACAACCAAGGCGGGCCAGAAGTGCACCGCCATCCGCAGGACGCTGGTGCCGGAACGGCACCTCGACGCCGCCGCGGAGGCGCTCGCCGCGGCCCTGAGCGAGGTCGTGGTGGGGGACCCCCGCAGCCGGGCCACCGACATGGGCTCTCTCGTCGGTCTGGCTCAGCGCGACGAGGTGGCCGCCTCGGTGGCCGCACTGCGCGACGCTGCGGTGCCCGTGGTGGATTCCTGCGACCTGTCCGGCGTCGACTCCGTGGCCGGGGCGTTCATGGCCCCCACCCTGCTTCAAGCCACCGACCCACGCTCCGAGACGGTCCACACCACCGAGGCCTTCGGGCCGGTGTCCACCCTCGTGCCCTACCGCGGCATCGACGAGGCGGTGGAGCTGGTGGCGGCCGGCGGCGGAAGCCTGGTCGCATCGCTCTACGGCGCCGACCGGGACGAGATCGCCGACCTCGCGCTGGGTATCGCATCGCATCACGGCCGGGTGCTGATCATGGACGAGACGATGGCCCCGGCCAGCACCGGCCACGGGTCGCCCCTGCCGCCGCTGGTGCACGGCGGGCCCGGCCGGGCCGGCGGCGGGCAGGAGATGGGCGGCATGCGGGGCGTGTTCGCCCACATGCAGCGCACCGCGGTGCAGGGCTCGCCCGACATGCTCACCGCCGTCACCGGCGAGCACATCGGCGGATCGTCGACCGCCAGCCACAAGGGCCACCCGTTCAAGCTCACCTTCGACGACCTGGAAGTGGGCGACTCGATCACCACCGAGTCGCGCCCGGTAACCCGGGCCGACATCGCCGCCTTCGCCGACAGCACCGGCGACAAGTTCTACGCCCACATGGACGAGGAGGCCGCGGCCCGCAGCCCGATCTTCAACGGCCTGGTGGCCCACGGTTATCTGGTTCTGTCGTTCGCGGCGGGGCTGTTCGTGTGGCCCGACGAGGGGCCGGTGCTGGCCAACTACGGCATCGACCGGCTGCGCTTCGCCAAACCCACCTACCCCGGCGACGAGATCCACGTGGTGCTCACCTGCAAGCGCAAGAGGAAGCTCGACGGCCGCGGCTACGGCGAAGTGGCCTGGGACACCAGGGTCGTCAACCAGCACGGCGAGGTCAACGCGGCCTACGACGTGCTGACCATGGTCGCCAACGCCCCCGGCATCAACGGAGCGCCCGAGGCCGGCAGCCATGGCTAGGTCCTGGCCGACGATGGAGGACTTCGAGGCGTTCCTCGACGACGGCGGCCTGGTGGAGGTCGACGACGACATGCCCGACCCGTACCGGCAGGCCGTGTTCTCCTTCATCGAGATGCACGCCAACAGCGAGCTGATGGGCGGTCTCACCGAGCGGGACTGGATTCCCAAGACACCGGGTCTGCGCCACAAGATGGCCGTCCTCGCCAAGACCCAGGACGAGATCGGCCACAGCCACCTGCTCTACATGATCGCCGCCGACTTCGGTGTCAAGACCCGCACCGAGATGATCGAAGACCTCTTCGCGGGCCGCAGCCGCTTCCACAACGTGTTCCACTACCGCGCCGTCACTTGGGGCGACCAGGTGGCGATCGCGTTCCTCGTCGACGCGGCGGCCCTGATCAGCCAGCAGGCCGTCTTCAAGTACTGCTCCTACGGCCCCTACCGGCGCATCCTGCGGCGCATCATCGCCGAGGAGGGCTTCCACATGCGCCTCGGCGAGGACCGCATGATGCGCATCGCCGAGGGCACCGCCCGCCAGCGCAAGATGTTCCAGGAGGCGCTGGACCGCTGGTTCTGGCCGGCCCTGCAGCTGTTCGGTCCTGACTCCATGCCCGACGACGTGCTGCTGCGGTGGCGCATCAAGTCCGAGCGCAACGAGGTGCTGCGCGACCGCTGGGTTCAGAAGTTCGTGCCCATGCTGCAGGGCTACGGGTTCACGATCCCCGCGCCCGACCTGCGCTGGGACGGTGAGACGCATCGCTGGGATGTCGGGCCGATCGACTGGGAGCCGCTGGAGCGCACGCTGGCGCAGGGCGGCCCCGACTCGGCCCGCCGGATCCGCGAGGCCGCCGACAACTGGAATCGCACCGCCTGGGTGCGAGCCGCGATGGACAACGGCGCCGGGAACAGTTCCACGAACGGCAGCGGGTCCTGACCATGCGCGTTTATGAGGTGTTCGTCAAGCGCGACGGCCGCGACGAGTTCCGCCACGTCGGGGCGCTGGAGGCGGCCACCGACGAGCTGGCGCTGCTGCTGGCCCGCGAGGCCTATCTGCGCCGGGCCGAGGGCGACCGGCTGTGGGTGGTGCGACGCGACCATGTGGTCGCGGCCGCCGACGACTTCGTGGAACCCAACGCCGACAAGCCCCACCGCCACCACGACGGCGCCGCGGTGGCCGCCCGCCGCAAGGCCGCGAGGCAGTCGTCGCGTTGAAGCCGGCCAGCATGAGCGAACCGCAAGGGGTGCGGGAGTACCTGCTGGCCTTCGCCGATGACGAGCACCTGATGGGCCAGCAGCACACCGAGTGGATCGGCGTCGCCCCGTTCCTGGAGGAGGACCTGGCCTTCTCCAGCATCGGCCAGGATGAGCTCGGCCATGCCGCGCTCCTCTACGAGCTAGTGCTCGACCTAGAGGGCACCGATCCCACCGATACAGCCGTGGACACCCTCGCCTTCGGCCGCCCGAGCGGCAGCTACCGGTGCTGCCATCTGGCGGAGTACACGACACGGGACTGGGCCGAGGCCCTCGTGCGCCACTGGATCTACGACACCTTCGAGGCGCTGCGCTGGCAGCTGGTGGCTGAATCGTCGCTGCTGAAGCTGGCGTCGGTCGCCCGCAAGGCGCTCCAGGAGGAGGCGTTCCACCGCCGTCACGCCGACGCCTTGCTCGACAAGCTCCTGGCCTCGCCCGAGCCACGCGAGCGGATACTGGAGGCCCTCGACGTGGTCGGCCCTCTCGTCGAGGGACTGTGCGAGCCGGTCGAGGGCGAGGCCGAGGCCATCAACAGGGGCGTGGCCGCCGCGCCGACGGACGACCTGCTCGAACCGCTCCGGCAGGCCATCGAGGAGCGCTTCGGTTGCTCGGCCTCCATCGACTCTCCGGTCGCGAACGGCCAGAATCGGCGCACGGCCCGATCCGCGGACTTCGATCCGCTCCTGCGGCGCATGCGAGAAGTCTTGGACTACGACCCTGAGGCTGTGTGGTGAGCGACCGGCAGCCAGAGCCCAACTCCAGAGGCGCCTCCAAGGAGCGCGACATTGCGGCCGCGGTACGGCAATGGTGCGGGCTGCCCGATATCTCGGCAAGGTCGGTGCTGGTGACCGTGTTCGGCGACTCCGTGCTGCCGGTAACCAAGACGCTGTGGCTCTCCAGCCTCTTTGAGCTGGCCGCCCCGTTCGGGTTCAGCGAGCGCCTGGTGCGCACGTCGATGTTCCGGCTGGTGTCCGAGGGCTGGGTGTCCAACGAGCGGGTCGGTCGCCGCAGCCGCTACTCGCTCACGCGGCTGGCGGTACGCGAGTCAGAGGCCGCCGACCGCAGGATCTACACCAACGATCCGGTCGAGTGGGACGGCTCGTGGACGTTCGCCGCGGTCGACACGCCGCTGATGCCCGCGCAGGAGCGCGACAGGATCGCCCGGCACCTGCGCTGGCACGGCTTCGTGGCCCTTGGCCGGGGACTGCTGGCCTCGCCGTCGGTCACGGTGGAGAGCCTGCGCGAGCTCCTGGGTCTCGTGGAGCCGGCCACGGCGGTACCGATCGGACGCGCCGAGCTCGACGATCTGGACCGCCTAGTGGAGGAGGGCTTCTTCGCGGACGCGTTCCGCACCGACGACACCGAGGCCGCATACGCCGGGTTCCTGGCCCGCTATGAGCCCTGGCAGAGTTGCGATCTGGACGCGGTGGCGCCACTCGACGCCCACGGGCTGCGCACCATGCTGGTGCACGAGTTCCGCCGGGTCCGCCTAAGAGCACCCGACGTGCCGGCGGAGCTCCTGCCGCCGGACTGGGTAGGCGACCGCGCCTACGAGGTCGCGGCCGACCTCTACCGGCGGCTCAGCCCGCAGGCCGCCGAGGCCCTGAGCGAGATCCTCGAGGTCGACTACCCTCTCCTGATGCCCCGCCGCTTCCAGTTCTGACCCGCGGTGAGCGATCAGAGCATCTGGAGGGTGCTACGGCGCCTGACCTTGCCTGTCTATCTCCCTTCGGTGGCCGGGACTCTGGGCATCGGGATGATGGTGCCGGTGCTGCCCCTCTATATGCGGGGGCTCGGCCTGAGCTTCTCCGACGTCGGGGTTGTGCTGGGTGCCGCCGGTGTCGGCGCAATGCTCGGTGCCGTCCCTTCTGGTTGGGTGATGGCCCGCCGCGACGAGCGGGTGCTGCTCGTGTTGTCGCTGCTGGTCATCGCGGCCGCCACGGCGGTGCTGGGGCTGACGGCCGCGGTGGCGGCGATGGTCGCTCTGAGGGTCATGTTCGGCGCCGGCGGGATGGGGCTGCGGCTGGCTCTTCAGACCTATGTGGCCGCCGGGGTTGAGTCCGGCTCACGGGGCCGGGCCCTGTCGCTGATAGGCGGGTCGTTCCGGCTGTCGCTGTTCGTCGGCCCGTTGCTTGGCGGGTATCTCGCTGACGCCGTCGGCTTCAAATGGACGTTCCTGCTGTGCGGGGCCGTGACCGCAGTCGGCCTGGCCGGAGCGGTGGAGCGCGGCCCGATGGTGCCGCACGCCCCGGTCGAGCCCCCATTCGATGACTTGTTGCGCATGCCGCTGATGACGGCACTGCGGCGCCACTGGCGGATCCTGGCCAAGGCGGGCCCGGCCGCGGGCCTGGCGGTCGCGGTGCGGCAGGGCCGCTACGTGGCGGTGCCGTTGATCGCGGCCGAGCTCGGTTTGAGCCCGTCGGCCACCGGAGGCCTGGTTGCTGTCGGCACCGGTGCCGACCTGCTGCTGTTCCCGGTGTCGGGGTACCTGATGGATCGCTTCGGACGGCTCTACGCCATAGTGCCGTCGTTCACGTTGGTCACGGCGGGTCTGGTGATCCTGGCCTACTCGCATACGGCCCTGATGGTGGCCGTGTCGGGGGCGGTCATGGGAATCGGCAACGGCATGGGGTCCGGGACCATGCTCACCATGGCGAGCGACCTGGCACCAAGTGAGGCCAGGGGACAGGTCCTGTCTGGACTGGCCGTGCTGCAGGACACGGGCAGCCTGCTGGGGCCCGTCATCGTGGGGGTCGCAGCGGACGTCGCCGGTGTGGGGGCCTCCGCCCTGGTGCTCGCGGGCGTGATGGTGCTCGCCATATTGTGGCTGGTGAGCGTCGTAGGCGAGACCGGCCACCGAACAGCCGACCCATAGAGCTGCCCGCCGGCTCTGGGCAGCAGCGGACCTCGCGGTAGCGAGCGCGTTTGCGGGCTAGGGGCGGTTGTGGGTCAGATCGCCCTCGACTCGCAGGTTGGGGATGATGCGGTCGAGCCAGCGGGGCAGCCACCAGTTTCGAGCGCCGAGCAGTTCCATCGTGGAGGGCACTATGAGCATCCGCACGAGGGTGGCGTCGATGGCAATCGCGGTAGCCAGGCCGAGGCCGAAGAGCCGGATCACCCGGTTGTCCTCGAGCACGAAGCTGCCGAACACCACCACCATGATGGCCGCAGCCGCGGTGATCACCCGGGCGGTGGCGGCCAGGCCGTCGGCCACCGAATTGACCGGGTCGCCGGTGCGCTCGTACTCCTCCTTGATGCGCGACAGCAGGAACACCTCGTAGTCCATCGACAGCCCGAAGAGGATGGCGAACAACATCATCGGGATGAACGGCTCGATCGGCGCGGGCTCGATCCCGAGCACGCCGCCGAACCAGCCCCACTGGAACACGGCGACGGCTACGCCGTAGGCCGCCCCGATGGACAGCATGTTCATGATCACCGCCTTGAGCGGCACGACCAGCGACCGGAAGACCGCCATCAGCAGCAGGAACGAGGCACCGAGCACCGCCCCGAAGAAGATCGGGATGCGGCCGGCGAGGTAGTCGGAGAAGTCGATGCCGAAGGCCACCCGGCCCGCGACCAGCGCGTCGACGCCGGTGCCGTCGAGGATTGCCGGGATGACGTCGCCGCGCAGCCGGTTGACGAGGTCCTCGGTTTCGGCGTCCTGAGGGCCGGTGGTGGGCTGCAGGCGGATCAGCGCGGCCTGACCGTCGGAGCTTCCCAGCGCGGGCGAGGCAAAGGCGACGCCCTCGGTCTGGTTCAGCACCGTAGACAGGTCGTTGAAGGATGCCAGCTGCTGCGGGCCTGCCACCGTTGCCACCACCAGCAGCGGGCCGTTGGCCCCCGGCCCGAAGCCCTCCGAGATCAGGTCGTAGGCCTTGCGGGTGGTGGTGTCCTCGGCGAAGTTGCCCTCATCGGAGAAGCCCAGGCGCAATCCCAGCACCGGCGCGGCCAGCCCGAGCAGCACCACCGTCCCGCCCACCGCGAACAGCCACGGCCGGGACTGGACGACCCGGCTCAGCCGGTACCAGCCGGTGTCCCGCAGCGGTTTTGCATCCCGGTGTCGCACAGCTCGCCGCAGCGGGTTGGCAGAGGTTCTGAACGACCCGGCCACGAGCACGACGACTGCCAGCGGAACGGCGACGAGCAGCAGTCTGAAGCCAGTGCCGAACCCGAGCAGCGCGACGCCGATCAGTGCCGCGGCGGCCACGCCCCGGACCCGGGTGGTGCCGACCCGGTCCCCGAGAAGGCCGATGGCGGCCGGAAGCAGCGTGACCGATCCGGCCATCACCAGAGCCACGGTGGTGGCCGCGGCCAGGCCCAGCCCGGCCACGAACGGCAGGCCCATGAGCAGCAGACCCAGCAGCGACACCACCACGGTGGCCCCGGCGAAGATCACCGATCGGCCCGCCGAATCGAGGGCCGCGGCGGTGGCCTCCTCAGGAGTCAGGCCGCGAGCCACCCATTCCCGGTAGCGGGTGATGATGAACAGGGCGTAGTCGATGCCCACGCCGATGCCGATCATGATCCCCAGAGTCGGGGCGAACTCCGGGACGGTCACAACGTTGCTGAGGATGATCACGCCGGCCGCGCCGGCGCCCACGCCGACCAGGGCGGTCCCGACGGTCATGCCCATGGCCACCACCGAGCCCACCGCCAGGATCAGCACGAGCACCGCGAACGCGAGCCCGATGGCCTCGGACTCAGGCGGTTCGCGCCCAGCCAGCCACGAGCCGCCGATCTCCACCTGGACGCCGTCGGCTCGCAGACCGCTGGCGTTGATCAGGCGGTCTATCTCCAGCCCTATCTCGGCGGCGTCGTTGGCGGTCGTGTCGGGGCTGACCTCGAGGTCGGCGTATGCGATGCGGCCGGCGTCAGGGCCCCGAGCGGCGACGCGGCGGCCGCCGTCGGGATCGTAGGGGGAGGCTACGTCGATGCCCTCGATGGCCTCGACCTTGTCGAACAGGTCGGTCATGGCGGCCCGGACGGTCGGGTCGTTCACGCCCTGGTCCGCTCCGAACACGATGGTGCCGCCGATGGTGCCGCCGAGATTGCCGAAATGCGCGCTGAGGATGTCGGCTCCCCGGGTGCTCTCGGAGTCGGGCGCAGTGGGCGTCGCGCCGTAGGCCGCGCCGAGACCGCGCGCCACCCCGGCTGCGATCACAATGACCAGCAACCAGGCGACCAAGACCCGCCAGGGATGCCGGTAGCACCACCGGCCGAGAGAGGAGTACACAGCAGATGCCTTCCGCCCGGCAGGCTATTGGCCCCGCAATCGGGTTGGCGCGGCGGGGCCGGCGACGGCTGAACGCCGCCGCCGGCCCGCGACCGGACTTGTCTAGCTGGTGGCTACTCGCCGCCGGGGAGCAGCTCGACGGTGACTCGCTGCCAGTTGTTGCCGACGACGTCGACGCCGGCGGCGCGCAGGTTGGCCACCGCCTCCCAGGCGATGTCGCTGCGGTAGGCGCCCTCGTCGGGGGCCGAGGCGAGGATGCCCTCGCTGGTGGCCACCTCGGCGGTCTGGGCCCACAGGTCGGGGTCCATCACGCCCACGCCCAGCGGCGACGGCCAGATCAGCGCGCTGATCTCGTTGAGCTGCCACGTCTGGTGCGACTCGCCGAGAGTGGGCGCGTTGGCGAGCACGACCTGCACGCACTCGCCTGGGTTGTCGCGGCAGTGAATCCAGCCCCTCAGCGACGCCTCCACGAACTTGACCGCGGTCTCGCGGTACGCGGGGTCGTCGTCGAGGCGGTCGGCGTCGGCCCACAGGGCGTCCTGGAGCATCGCCGTGCCCTCGTCATTCCAGTTGATGATGTTGAGGTCCTCGGGCTGGAAGAGCTCGCCGGTGTCGGGGTTGACCGTCTCGAGCACCTGGGCGTACTCGTTGTAGATCATGGCCTGGGCGGCGTCGATCTCGCGGCTGATCAGGGCCAGCATGTCGAAGTTCTGCTGGACCAGTTGCACGTCTGAAGCCGGGTCGAGCCCGTTTGTGCGGAGCCCGGCCAGCAGCTCGAACTCGTTTCCGTAGCCCCAGTTGCCGACGGTGCGGCCCTCCAGATCGGCCACCGAGGAGATGCCGGAGTCGGCGAAAGCCACCTGCAGCGTGGCGCTGCGCTGGAACACCTGGGCGATGTTGGTGATGTTGGCGCCTTCCTCTCGTGGCACCAGGCCCCGTGGCACCCACGACACCGCGAAGTCGGCGGCGCCCGAGTCGAGCACCGAGGCGGGCACGATCTCCACGCCGCCCTCGAGGATCTCCACGTCTAGTCCGTAGTCCTCGTAGATGCCGAGGGCTAGGGCCGCGTAGTAGCCCGCGAACTGCGACTGGGTGAACCATTGCAGCTGCAAGGAGACCTCGGTCAACTCCATCGGCTCCTCGGCGACGGGCTCGGGCTCCTGCGCGGCCGCCTCGGCCGCGGCGGCAGCCGCTTCGGCCTCTGCCTGAGCGGCGGCGGCGGCTTCGGCCTCGGCCCGAGCCGCATCCAGTTGCGCCTCAAGCTCGGCGACGACCTCGGGATCTACGGCACCCTCGGCCTCAGCCATGGCAGCCTCGAGCGCCGCCTCGGCCTCGGCTGCCCTGGCGGCAGCCGCTTCCGCCTCAGCCGCGGCGGCGTCGGCCTTGGCCTGAGCGGCGGCGGCGTCGGCCTCGGCCTCTGCGGCGGCGGCCTCCGCCGCGCTGGTGTCCGGGGCTGCTGGTTCGTCGTCGCCGCAGGCGGCTGCAACCAGACCTAGCACCAATAGCGGTACGAATAGACGCACCAACGTGATTCTTGTTTTCATGGTTTCCCTCCCTAGTGGGCTTTCTCTAATGAGACTCACTGCCGGGCTGCGACAGGGTTCCGAGCTGCGGCACCGTGTCAGGCTGCGACAGGGTTCCGAGCTGCGGCACCGTGTCAGGCTGCGACAGGGTTCCAGGCGCAGGCGTCATGCCGATTTCCTAGCCACGAAGTACCAGGGCATCACGAGACGCTCGATCAGGACTGCGAGAGCGTAGAGACCGATGCCCATCAGCGAGCCGGCCAGGACCGCGGCCCAGGCGTCGTCGTAGCGGGTCAGCCCGGCCGAGTTGGTGATGAGATTGCCGAGGGCGTCCTGGCGCCCGCCGAAGTACTCGGCGACGATGGCCGCGATCACCGCCAGCGACGTGGCCAGCTTCAGCGCGGTGAAGAAGAACGGCATGGCGTTGGGGATGCGCACCTCGCGCATGATCCGCCACTTTGCGGCCCCGTAAGACTCCATCAGCTCGATCTGGCTGGACTCGACCTGGGTCAGGCCGCGCGCACTGTTGACGAAGATCGGGAAGAACACCAGCACCACCACCACGGCCTGGTTGGAGCGGGGCGACAGGAGGCCGAACCAGGCGTTGAAGATGGGTGCCAGCGCGATGATCGGCACTGCGTTCACGGCTACCGCGAGGGGAGTAAGCGTCTCGTTGGCGGCTCGGAAGGCGGTGACCAGCAGAGCGGCCACCGCTCCCACCGCCACCCCGGCGAGCAGACCGGTGACAATGATGAAGCCGGTCACCCCGGTGGCGGTCACGATGGCATCGAAGTTCTCCGCGACCGCACTGGCGATCTTAGACGGCGGCGGCAGCACGAAGCCGTCGGGGCGGGTCACGGCCAGCAGCGCCTCCCAGCCACCGAAGATGACCACCGCGGCCACCACCGGCGGCAGCCACGATCGCAGCAGTGTCCTTGCCGCGGTCATGGCTGCACCGGCCTCAGAGGCCGAGCGGATCGGCGGCAGATCCGTGAGCATCTAGCGAGGTGCTGAGCGAGGCCGTGGCCCGAGCGGCCCGTGAGCGCAGCGAACAAGAGCGGGAAACAACATGTCGCACCGCGAGACGGCGACCGGTCCGCGCGGCTCCTACGGTTCGTGGCGGGGCTGGCGGCGGTCACGGCTGCTAGTGACCTCGTCGCAGCGCGTCTCGCACCGCGGTCACGTTGGCGAAGAAGGCCGGGTCGTCGCGGGTTGCGTCGTTGCGCTCGCCCAGGTCGTTGTCCACTACGGCCGCGATCCTTCCGGGCCGCGGCGACATCACCACCACCTTGGTGGACAGGAACACCGCCTCGGGGATCGAGTGGGTCACGAACACGACCGTGATCTGGGTCTCGGACCAGATGCGCAGCAGCTCGTGCTGCATGTGCTCGCGGGTCATCTCGTCGAGCGCGCCGAAGGGCTCGTCCATCAACAGCAGCTTCGGGCGGAACGACATCGCCCGGGCTATGGCCACCCTCTGCTGCATACCTCCCGAGAGCTCCGCGGGGTGGTGGCGGGCGAACTCGTCGAGCTTGACCAGATCCAGCATCTCAGCGGAGCGCCGGCGCCGGTCGGCCGCCTTCCAGCCCATCAGCTCCAGCGGGAGTTCGATGTTGCGCGACACGTTGCGCCACTCGAACAGGCCGGCCCTTTGGAACACCATCGAGTAGTCCCGGTCGAGGCGAGCGGTGTCCGCGGTCTTGCCGTTGACGAGCACGGTGCCCTCGGTGACATCGATGAGCGCCGCGATCAGGCGCAGCAGCGTGCTCTTGCCGCAGCCCGACGGGCCGATGAGGGTGACGAAGTCGCCCCGGCCGATGTCCAGGTCGATGTCGGCGAGCGCCTCGACCTCGTTGGGGCGTCCCGGGTTGAAGACCTTGGAGAGGCCGGCGATCCCGACCGCGGGAGGGTGGAGGTCCGATGCGGGGCTCGTGTCGCTCATGTCACCGTCTCCCGGCCCTTGCGGCCCAGCAGCGCGTATTCGATCGAGGAGATTGTCGCGAAGACGAAGATCCCCAGGACGGCCGCGCCCAGCACGGCCACATACAGGCGCTCAGGGCCGGTGGTGTAGCGCTGGGCCTCCAGCAGCACCCGCCGGCCCAGGCCGCCCTTCACCCCGGCGGAGATCTCGCCCACGATGGCGCCCACCACGCTGGCGGTGGCCGCGATCTTGAACGCCGCGAACAGGTACGGCAGCGACGCCGGCAGCCGCAGCCGCCACAGGGTCTGCACCCAGCGGGCTGCGTAGGAGTCCATCAGCTCGAGGTTCTCGGGCCGGGGCGACTGCAAGCCCCGCAAGCCGTTGATCGTGACCGGGAAGAATGTCAGGTAGGTGGCGATGATCGACACCGACATCCAGTCCTGCCACTCGAAGGGCAAGAAGTCGAAGCTCTTGCGGCCCCAGATCACGATGATGGGCGCGATGGCGATCAACGGGATGGTCTGGCTGGCGATCACATGGGGCACCAGAGCGCGCTCCAAACGCCCCGAGGTGGTCAGCACGATGGCGATGCCCAGACCGACGACCACTCCGACTGCGAACCCCACCGCCGCTTCCCGCAGGGTGAAGGCGGCCTCCTTGCCGACGATCGACCAGAACGGCTCGTTGGTGCCCCTCGGCTCCTCGAAGATCCCCTCGACGATGTCGAGCACCGGTGGCATCCTGAGGTTGTCGGACTCGGGCAGGATCGAACCGACAATCGGCCAGTCGGCCTGGGCGTCGTCGATGGCGCTGCCCACGACCTTGTAGGCGCTGTAGGACAGGCCGAGCAGGCACACGAACACGGCCAGCACGACCACCTGCCGACCGGTTCTGCGCATCCGAGCCCGCCGCTGCTCCCGGGCGGCCCGCAAGCGGATCAGCTGCTCGAGGACGATCGGATCGTCGACGGGCGCAGCCGAGGCCCCGGCACCCGAATCGGTCATGGCTTCAACGGTCGGGCCAGGCTCGGAACTCACGGTAGGGGTCAGTCCCTGAGGGCCGGGATGATGCGCTGGCCGTAGGCGTTGAGCGTCTCGTCCTTGGCGTCGTGCATCAGGTAGATGGCGAACTGGTCCACGCCCAGGCCCCTGAGTTCCCACAGCCTCTCGATGTGGTTCTCCGCGTCGCCGAGGATGCAGAAGCGGTCGATCACGTCGTCGGGCACGAAGTCGGTGTGGACGTTCCCCGCCTTGCCGTGCTCGGCGTAGTCGTAGCCCTCCCGTCCCTTGATGTAGTCGGTGAGAGCCTGGGGCACTGCGCCGCCGGTGTCGCCGTAACGCCCGACCAGGTCGGCCACGTGGTTGCCGACCATTCCACCGAACCAGCGGACCTGGTCGCGCTGGTGGGCAACGTCGTCGCCGACGTAGGCGGGCGCGGCCACGCACATGTACAGCTCGTCGGGGTCTCGGCCCGCGTCCGCAGCGGCCTTGCGCACCGCGGAGATGGTCCACTCAGTGATCTGGGGGTCGGCGAGCTGCAGGATGAAGCCGTCGGCCTGCTCGCCGCACAGGCGCAGGGCTCGCGGCCCGTAGCCGGCCATCCACATTGCGAGGTGGCCGCCTCGGCACCACGGGAGCTGCTGCTGGGTGCCGTTGTAGGTCACCTCCCGACCTTCGGCCAGGCCCTTGATCACCTTCATCGACTCAGACAGGGTGGCCAGGCTGGTGGGGGTGTGGCCCAGCACCCGCATGGCTGAGTCGCCCCGCCCGATGCCGCACACGGTGCGGTTGCCGAACATGTCGTTGAGGGTGGCGAACAGCGACGCCGTGACCGTCCAGTTGCGGGTGCCGGGGTTGGTGACCATCGGCCCGACGATCATCCGGTTCGTGGCCGACAGCATCTGGCTGTAGATCACGTAGGGCTCCTGCCACAGGACGTGGCTGTCGAAGGTCCATCCGTAGCCGAACCCGAGCGTCTCGGCCCGCTGCGCGAGGTCCACCACCCGCCAGGCGGGCGGGTCGGGCTGTAGGACTACGCCGAAATCCACCGCTCGGCCCTGCCCGAGGTTCGGGCGTGACCCGATCGGTGGTCGTCCATCGCCTCGGCCCTCTCTAGCGGTTCCGGGGGAAGCCCAGGTCGACGGTGCTGTCGGCCGGGTCGGGCCAGCGGGTGGTGATGGCCTTGGCCTTGGTGAAGAAATGGACGCCCTCGGGTCCGTACATGTGGGTGTCGCCGAACAGCGAGTCCTTCCAGCCGCCGAAGGAGTGGTAGCCCACCGGCACGGGAATGGGGACGTTCACGCCGACCATCCCCGCGTCGGCATCCTGCTGGAACTGTCGGGCCGCGCCGCCGTCGCGGGTGAAGATGGCGGCGCCGTTGCCCCACGGGTTCTGATCGATGAGCTCAACCGCCTGGTGGTAGGTGTCGGATCGAACCACGCACAGCACCGGGCCGAAGATCTCGTCGCGGTACACGGTCATGTCGGGCGTGACGTTGTCGAGCAGCGACACGCCCAGGAAGAACCCGTCGCTGTCGAAGACCGACTCGCGTCCGTCCACCACTACGGTGGCGCCCTCGTCTGCGCCGACGCCCACGTAGCCGGCCACCCGGTCGCGGTGCTCGCGGGTGATGAGTGGGCCCATCTCGGACTCGGGGTCGTCGCCGGGGCCGATTCGCAGCTTGTTCATCCGCACCCTGATGGCGTCCACTAGGGGGTCGGCAGCGTCGGCCACGGCAACCACCACCGAGACGGCCATGCAACGCTCGCCGGCCGAGCCGTAGGCGGCGGAGACGGCCGCGTCGGCGGCCATGTCGATGTCGGCGTCGGGGAGCACGACCATGTGGTTCTTGGCTCCGGCGAGGGCTTGCACCCTCTTGCCGGCTGAAGTCCCCGTCTCATAGACGTAGCGGGCGATCGGGGTGGAACCCACAAAGCTCACCGCCTTCACATCGGGGTGGCTCAGCAGGCGGTCGACGGCCACCTTGTCGCCGTTGACCAGGTTCAGCACCCCGGGCGGGAATCCGGCCTCATCAAACAGCTCGGCTACGAAGCGGGGCGCCGACGGGTCGCGCTCGGAGGGTTTGAGCACGAAGGTGTTCCCGCAGGCCACCGCGTTGGGGAACATCCACAGCGGAACCATGGCCGGGAAGTTGAATGGGGTGATTCCCGCCACCACGCCGAGGGGCTGGCGCACCGTGTACACGTCGATGCCGGTGGACGCCTGGGAGCTGTAGCTGCCCTTGAGCACGTCGGCCAGGCCGCAGGCGTATTCGATGTTCTCGATGCCCCGGGCCACCTCGCCCAGCGCGTCGGAGCGCACCTTGCCGTGCTCGGCGGTGAGCCTCGCGGCGATCTCCGACGCGTTGGCCTCCACAACGTTGCGGAAGGCGTGCATCAGCTTGGTGCGGGCCGCCAGCGAGGTGTGGCGCCAGTCCTCGAACGCCGCCTTGGCCGAGGCGACCGCAGCGTCGACCTCATCGACGCCGGCTAGCCCGACCTCGGCGGCCTGCTCGCCGGTGGCGGGGTTGAACACCGGATGGGCACGGCCCGACCCGCACTCGAGGGTCGCTCCGTTCACGTAGTGGTGAATTGTCTCCACGTAGCGTCTCCTGATTCTGTGGACTCTGGTTGATTGTGGTCAGAGCCGCGGTCTCGCCGGGCCCGAGATCACTGCAGGTACTGGCAGAGGCCCCGCCGCAGGTACTGGCCGTCGCCGGCCCGGCCCAGGTACTGGCCGTCGTCGATGATCTTGCGGCCCCGGGAGAGCACGGTATCGACGTGGCCGGTCACCTGGATGCCCTCGTACGCGGAGTGATCGATGTTCATGTGGTGGTTGTCGACGCTGATGGTCCATTGCTTGTTCGGGTCGTAGATCACGATGTCGGCATCGGATCCGGGCGCGACGACTCCCTTTCGGGGGTACAGGCCCATCATGCGGGCCGGGGTGGTGGCGCACAGCTCGACCCAGCGGGCCAGGCCGATCTCGCCGGTGACCACGCCCTGGTAGATCATGTCCATGCGGTGCTCGACGCCGCCGATGCCGTTGGGGATGGCCCGGAAGTCTCCCAGGCCCAGCTCCTTCTGCTCCTTCATGCAGAACGGGCAGTGGTCGGTGGACACCACGGCCAGGTCGTTGGTGCGCAGGCCCTTCCACAGCTCGTTCTGATGGCCCTCGGCCCGGGATCGAATCGGGGTGGAGCACACGTAGGCGGCGCCCTCGAAGCCGGGCCGGCCGAGGTGCTCCTCCAGGCTGAAGTGCAGGTACTGCGGGCACGTCTCGGCGAACACGTTCATGCCGGCGTCGCGGGCTAGGGCCACCTGCTCGAGGGCCTCGGAGGCCGACAGGTGAACGATGTACAGCGGCGCGGCGCCCACCTTGGCCAGCTGGATGGCCCGGTGGGTGGCCTCGGACTCCAGCTCCTTGCGGCGCACGTATCCGTGGGTGACCGGGCTGGTCTCGCCCCGCTCGAAGGCCTGCTCGGCGAGCACGTCGATGGCCAGACCGTTCTCGGCGTGCATCATGATGAGGCCGCCGCTGCCCGCGGCCTGCTGCATGGCCCTCAGGATCTGGCCGTCGTCGGCGAGGAACACGCCCGGATAGGCCATGAAGAGCTTGAAGCTGGTGATGCCCTCGTTGACCAGCAGGTCCATCTCTTTGAGCGAGTCGTTGTCGACGCCCCCGATGATCATGTGGAAGCCGTAGTCGATGGCGCAGTTGCCCTCGGCCTTCGCCATCCAGGCGTCAAGACACTCCCGAACGTTCTCGCCGTATTTCTGCACCGCGAAGTCCAGGATGGTGGTGGTGCCGCCCCAAGCCGCGGCCCTGGTGCCCGTCTCGAAGGTGTCGGAGGCGTACGTCCCGCCGAAGGGCAGCTCCATGTGGGTGTGGACGTCCACCCCGCCGGGCACGACCAGCCTGCCGGTGGCGTCGATCACGTCGGCACCTTGCTCGGCCGCGGCCGCGATGGCGCTGCCGGGGCGCAGCACCGCCTCTATCCTCTCGCCGTCGATGAGCACCTCGGCCGGATCCGCGCCGGTCGAGGTCACGACGGTGCCTCCCTTTATGAGCGTTGTCATCTTCGTCTCCTTCCGGGGTCTGGAGGTTGTGCGAGTCGGGTGCTGCGACGGTCAGGGGGCGGTCAGCGGCCCGTATAGGTCGGGCCGGCGGTCCCGGTAGAAGGCCCACTGGGACCGCACCTCGTCGATCAGGTCGAGATCGAGTTCCCTGACCACCAGCTCCTCGGTCTGGTCCGAGGCGGTACCGTCCACGAACTGCCCCCTCGGGTTGGCGAAATACGAGGTGCCGTAGAAGTCGTTGTCGCCCAGCGGCTCGATCCCGATCCGGTTGATGGCCCCGACGAAGTACATGTTGGCCACCGCGGCGGAGGTCTGCTCGAGCTGCCAGAGGTATGCGGAGAGCCCTCGGCTGGTGGCCGACGGGTTGAACACGATCTCTGCTCCGGCGAGCCCCAGCGCACGCCAGCCCTCCGGGAAGTGGCGGTCGTAGCAGATGTACACGCCAACGGTGCCGACGGCCGTCTCGAACACCGGGTAGCCGAGGTTGCCGGGACGGAAGTAGAACTTCTCCCAGAAGCCCTTCACCTGGGGTATGTGGGTCTTGCGGTACTTGCCCAGGTAGGTGCCGTCGGCGTCGATCACCGCCGCGGTGTTGTAGAGGAATCCGGCCTGCTCCTGCTCGTACATGGGCAGCACCAGCACCATCTCGTGCTTGGCCGCCAACTCCTGGAAGCGCTTGGTGGTCGGCCCGTCGGGGATGGCCTCGGCGTAGGAGTAGAACTCGGTGTCCTGGACCTGGCAGAAGTACGGGCCGTAGAACAGCTCCTGGAAGCACATCACCTGGGCGCCGGCGGCGGCCGCCTCGGCCACGTGCTTCTCGTGGAGCTCGATCATCGACTCCTTGTCGCCGGTCCAAGCCACCTGAACGATGGCGGAAGTCACGGTCCGTGCCATATGCGCCCTCCCGGTCTCATCGGGTGCCCGCCCGACCCCATGAGAAAGGGCGATACTAGCGAACCTCTCGCATTCGTCAATGGTGAGAGCTGCGGCGCGAGGAGATGACGCCGGTGTCGAAGCCGGCCAGGTGCAGGCCACCACCGAAGCGGGCGTGCTCGATCTTGAGGCACCGGTCCATCACCACTTCGAGGCCGGCCGCGGTGCAGCGCCGGGCGGCGTCGGCGCTCCACAGCCCGAGTTGCACCCAGAATGTCGAGGCGTCGGCGGCGATGGCCTCCTCCGCGACGGCGGGCAGGTCGCCGGACCGGCGGAACACGTCGACGATGTCGGGCGCGACCGGCACATCCGCGAGCGACCCGTACACCCGGCGGCCGAGGATCTCGCTCCCGGCCTCGCGGGGGTTCACCGGGTAGACGTCGAAGTCGGTGGACGACGACAGCAGGTAGGTGAGAACGAAGTTGCTGGCCCTCGCCGGGTTGGACGAGGCACCGACGACCGCCACCGAGCGAGACCGGTCCAGGATGAGCCGGCGCTCGCTCGCAGTCGGCGGCGTCCAGCCCGCCACGGACGGATGCTCAGCCATCGCAGCCGCCCGTAGCTGCGACGGAATTGGCAGTGCTCGACTCCCCAGCGGGCGTTCCCCGCTGCCAATTCGGGTGGGATCGGTCAGCCATCGGGATCTTTCGTTGCCGCGGCCAGGGCCTGGTCGAGGTCCCAGATGATGTCGTCGACGTCCTCGAGGCCGACCGATATGCGCACCATGTCCGGCGAGACGCCACCCGCCTCCAGCTCGGCGTCGGAGAGCTGCTGATGGGTGGTCGAGGCTGGGTGGATCACCAACGTCTTGGCGTCCCCCACGTTGGCGAGGTGCGACACCATCTGCAGCGACTCGATGAAGCGGGCGCCGGCGGCACGCCCGCCCACCACGCCGAAGGTGAAGATGGCGCCGGGCCCCTTGGGCAGGTAGCGGCGGGCCAGGTCGTGTTGGGGATGGTCGGGCAGGCCCGCCCACAGCACCCACGCCACCCGGTCGTCGGCGTCCAGCCACTCGGCCACGGCCCGGGCGTTGGCGACGTGGGCCTCCATGCGCAGCGGCAGCGTCTCCAGGCCCTGCAGCAGCAGGAAGGCGTTGAACGGCGAGAGGCAGGCCCCGACATCGCGCAGCTGCTCGGCCCGCACCTTGGTGCAGAATGCGTACTCGCCGAAGTTGTCCCACCAGCGCAGCCCGTTGTAGCTCGGCACCGGCTCGGTCATGTTGGCGAAGCGTCCCGAGCCCCAGTCGAAGCGGCCCGCCTCCACGATCACGCCGCCGATGGAGGTGCCGTGGCCGCCCAGGAACTTGGTGGCCGAGTGCAGCACGATGTCGGCGCCGTGGTCTACGGGGCGGCACAGGTACGGCGTCGCGAAGGTTGAGTCCACTACCAGAGGTAGGCGGTGGGCTTGGGCGACGTCGGCCAGGGCGACCAGGTCTGCCACCGCGCCGGAGGGGTTGGAGATGGTCTCGGTGTACAGCAGCTTGGTGTTCTCGCGGACGGCGGCCGCGAAGGCGTCGGGGTCGGTTCCGTCCACGAACGTCGTGTCGATGCCGAGGCGTCGCAGCGTCACGTCGAACTGGGTGTAGGTGCCGCCGTAGAGGCCTGCCGCGGCCACGATGTGGTCGCCGGCGGCGGCCAGCGCGGTGACGGTGAGGAACTCGGCGGCCTGCCCGCTGGCGGTGGCCACGGCTCCGATGCCCCCCTCGAGGCTGGCCATGCGCTCCTCGAATACCGCGTTGGTCGGGTTGGAGATCCGGGTGTAGATGGTCCCGTACTTCTGCAGGGCGAACAGGTCGGCGGCATCCGCGGTGTCCTCGAACACGAAGCTCGTGGACTGGTAGATGGGCACGGCCCGGGCGCCGGTGGTGGGATCGGGCTGGCTGCCCGCGTGCAGCGCCCTGGTGCGGAACCCCCAACTTCGGTCGTCCATCCCCCGACGATACGCCAGGGCCGGCACGGCGGCCATCTTGGCGCGGCGGGCGCCAATGCGCGCCGATGAGTCGGCGAGCCTGGGTCGGGCGTTACTGTCGGCGCCCGTGGCCTCGTTCAGCACCGAGACGATCGCCTTCGAATCGGCCGACACCTCGCCGATCGTGCGCGAGATGGAGAGCCTGGCTGCCCGGGGCGACGGCCTGGGCTGGATCAACATCGGTCCCGGTCTGCGCGACGACCAGATCGAGAGGTTGCCGTCGCCGACGGCGCTGGGCCGCTGGTTCTCCGGTCGGGGGCCGGCGGTGCCGATGGCCACATGGACCCCGCCGAGGACGGTGCCCTCGTCCACGCCGCCCGCGGTGGGCGTAGAGCACGGCGCAGGTCCCAAGGCGCTGGACCGCCTCCGTGACGCGGGGGCCCCGCTGCCGACGGGTTGGCGCAAGGTGCAGGACCACGCCAAGCACGGCATCGTCGCGCACCCATCGCGGGGCGCCTCCCACCACGAAGTGCTCCGATGGCTGCTGTCGGTGTGCTGGGCGCTGTGCCCCATCGAGATCGAGGACCACTGGCTGGCCGACGTCCACCGTCCAGCTAGAAGCTGACCATTTGTGCGGCCCGGGTGATGGTCACTTAAGAGCCGAATACAACCCGCCGCTAGTTCGTAATAAGTGCCGTCACGACTTGTCATCCCGTCTAGCCCTGCAGGTCGTGCATATACTCCTCGATCACTGCCGTCGCAGTCTCGGGCGTTGGTTCGCTCAATCCGAATTGCCTCGCAACTCTGCTTGAGGGCACCGATTGTCGGTGGTGCTGTCGAGTCGCCCTACAGTCGCCTGAAATGCCATGCATTGTCATAGGTATCCGGTACGGTTCGGCTCATGGTTACGATCACCGAGCCGACGGTTAACACCTATGTGGCCCAGGCGCTGCGGGCGATGCATCCAAGGTGGTCCGAGAACGGCGCAATCGTGTCGCAAGCGACGGACACGCTGACTGCGTCCAAGGGCAAGCAGCCTGACATCCTGGTGAAGGTTCCGGGCGCGGGTCCACTAGTGGTCGAGGCTGAGTTCGTCCCGGCCCGCACGCTCGATGCTGACGCCCTCGGCCGGATCGGTGAGACGATCGTCGGCTGGCCCGGCCCGGTGGAGACGGTAGTCGCCCTGCGGTATCCGGAGCGGATTCGCAGTGTTCCTGAGTCGCGGCTCGCGGCCGTACTGCTCGCTGCTGGCGACCTCCAGTGGTGCGTCTGGACAGAAGGCTCCGGAGACGTGCGCTTTCCTCCGAATGGATGGATCGAAGGCGGGCTAGCGGACCTGGCGGGAACCGTGGAGACTGTAGCCGTCTCGCAGCGGCGCATCGATCAGGCCGCCGATGTCCTGCAAGATGCCGTTCGGCAAGCCTCCGTCGTGCTCGCCGCCGTGGGACCACGTACGCAACAGAAGATCGCTGACTGCCTTCACCAAGAGTCCGGCGAGCAGACGATGAGGATGGCTGCTTCCGTCGTCGCCAACGCCTTCCTCTTCCAGATCGCCGTTGCGGCCAGCCATGGGACTCCATCAATCGCAGAGACCCGTGCAGCTTCGGGGGATCCGAGGCACCTACATAAGGACGATGTGCTCGATGCATGGACCCTGATTCTGGAGGTGAATTATTGGCCGGTCTTCGACATCGCCGTGAGGCTGCTGCGCCCTGTCGGAGATGCCCACACCGAAGTCCTGTGCGATACGTTGGCCGCTGCGGCGGCCCGGCTGGCGACTGCAGGCGTAGTTGAGGTGCAGGACCTTGCTGGTCAGATGTTTGGCCGGCTCATCGCGGACCGCAAGTTCTTGGCGACCTTCTACACCTTGCCGGAGTCAGCGGCGCTGCTAGCTGAGTTGGCAGTGTCGCGCCTCGACGGCGAGGTGGATTGGGGAGACCAAGAGGCTGTGACCAGTCTACGGGTGGCCGACTTGGCGTGTGGGACCGGAGCACTGCTGTCCGCCGTCTATAGGCGAATGGGCGCACGCGTGCGCCGCGCGGGACTCGACGACGCAGACGTTCATGCCGCGATGATGCAGGAGGCGCTCATTGGCGCAGACATCATGCCCGCCGCGGCGCACCTCACCACCACGATGCTCTCCGCTACGCACCCATCAGTGGGCTTCGGCAAGTGTGGCATACATGTTCTGCCTTTTGGACGCACTTCTCAGGGAACGGTGGCAGTAGGGTCGCTTGACTTGCTGGCCGACGCGGGCACCCTTTCGTTGCTGGGACGTCCTGGAACCCGGTTAGCGGGTCGGGGCGCGGAGGTGGAGGTCGACTCCGCCATCGCTGCATGCAATGTTGGCGACGGCACGTTGGACCTGTGCATCATGAATCCGCCGTTCACGCGCCCCACGAATCACGAGACGGCTGCCGCGGCCGGTGTGCCTGTTCCTTCCTTTGCGGGCTTTGGCACCAGTGCTGACGATCAGAAGGAGATGTCAACACGCCTGAAGATGCTCAGCGCTGTGCTCGGGTCGGATCGCGCTGGTCACGGCAACGCAGGCCTCGCCTCGCACTTCGTTGACCTTGCCCATGCCAAGTTGCGCCCCGGCGGGGTGCTGGCACTGGTGCTGCCGTTCGCCTCGATCGCCGGAGGGTCCTGGGATGGCATGCGGCGCTTGCTCGACAAGCACTACACGGGCGTGACCGTGGCCTCCATCGCAACACACGGAGCCACTAGGCGGTCGTTCTCCGCCGATACAGGCATGGCCGAGATCGCTCTCGTCGCCCGGAAACGCCCCGAGGCGCTAGTGGCCTCGAAGCCGTCCCCCGTGAGCTGGCCGAGCCTGGCAAGGCGTCCAAGAAGCATCACGGAGGCCGTCGAGATGGCTCGGGCCATCGACGCGTCCATCGGCTCTCCGACGGCCACGCAGGTGGAGGTCGGTGACGACCGAGTCGGTTTCGTATTATCTGGAAGAATCACCGATGGTGGCCTTGCTGCCATCGCCGAGCCCGACGTGACAAGGGCGGCACTTGGCCTTATGGAGGGCTTGCTGCGTCTCGCGCGCAGCCAAGACATCCCAATTGCGGTCGCAAGGCTGGCCGAGATCGGCCGGCCAGGCCCGGTACATCGAGATGTCAACGGCGTCGACAAGATCACTCGGCAGTACCGAGGCCCGTTCGACATTGAACCGCTTGAGAGGGGCAAGACCGCTTCGTATCCAGCGTTGTGGGCACATGATGCGGGCTCGGGCCGCGAGTCGCAGATTGAGGTCTCCCCGGATAGGCAGGCGAGGGTCCGCGGCGGCATGACCCAACGAGCGCTAGATGTATGGGCCACCGCGACACGCCTGCACCTGAGTCTGGACTTACAGCTCAACAGCCAACCCCTGAGTGCATGTATCACTCCCGAGCCGTGCATCGGAGGTAGGGCCTGGCCCTCGTTCATCCTCGAGGACGCTGCCTGGGAGCAAGCGGTCGCATTGTGGTTGAACACCACGCTGGGCCTAGTGGGTTTCTGGTGGGTAGGCACCCGTCAGCAGCAGGGCAGGGCAAACCTCACCGTGAGCCGGCTCACCGAACTCGTTACTGTGGATCCTCGGAAGTTGAACTCTGAACAGATGGCAACGGTAGGCGACATCTTCGACCTCTTCAAGGATCGGGCGATGTTGCCCGCCAATGAGGCCTACCGAGACGAAGTACGCCAAGAGCTTGACGAGGCAGTTCTGAACGGTCTCCTCGGCTTCTCGACCGACATACTGGCGCCTCTCGGCATACTACGCTCGCAGTGGTGTGAAGAACCTTCAGTCCACGGGGGAAAGAGCACTCGCCTCCTTCCGTGAGGCCCGGCTAGAAGCTGAGGACCGCCTCCACGATGAGGTCGATCACGGCTTGGGCGTCTGCGTCCCATACCACGTCGTGGGCGGGCGGGGCCGGCTCCGCGGCGATGGCGGCCGGCGGGCGCACGTCGGTGACGGTCATGCCTCGGGTGTGCTCGCCCCGCAGCTCCACCGCCACCGGGTGGCGCGACCGGCGGAACAGGTGCGGGTGCGTCACGCAGATGACGGCCGTGGCGTCGTGCACCGGGGCCGCTTCCAGGCCGAACTCCCGGCACCGGTCGTAGGCGAACTCCAGGAGTCCGGCCGCGAAATTGCCCGCAGGGGTGCCGGCTGAGCGCATCCGGGCCGCCTCGTCGCCTCCGAGCAGCACCTTGTGGGTGACGTCGAGGCCGACCATGGTGATGGGCGCCGCCTCGGAGAACACGATGGCGGCCGCCTCGGGGTCGGCCCACACATTGAACTCGGCCACGGGGGTGACGTTGCCGGCGTGGGCGCCTCCGCCCATGATCGTGAGTCCGGTCAGGAGGCTGCGCAGGTCGGGGTCGCGCCTCAGCGCGAGAGCCACGTTGGTGAGGGGCCCGACCGCCACCAGGTGCAGGTCGTCGACGGAGCGGGCCATGTCGCACAGGTAGGCCACGGCATCGTCGGAGGCCACGGTCCCGGTCAGCTCGGGCAGGGCCACGTCCCCCAGCCCGGTCAGCCCGTGGATGCGGGCCGCATCCATGGTGGGGGCGATCAGCGGCCGGGACGCGCCCCGGTGCACGGGCACGTCCAGGCCGGCGATCTGGGCGGTCACCAGCGCGTTGTGGGTGGTGTGCTCGATGCCCACGTTGCCGTTGACGCTGGTGATCCCCACCAGCTCGCCGTGGTGGGCCGCGGTGAGGATGGCAATGGCGTCGTCGAGCCCGGGGTCGCAGTCGAGAACGATCCGGGGCCGGGCTGGCGCTGCGTCGGCGGTCACGGGCCGAGCCTAGGCGGGCCTAGGCGGGCCTAGGCGCCGAGCCGGCGATCGACCTCGTCCCTCGTCGGCAAGGAGGGCTGGGCGCCGGGTCGCAGCGTGGCGGCGGCGCCCACCCGCACGGCCCAGCGGGCCGCACCCACAAGATCGGTTCCGTCCGCGAGGGCGTCGGCGAGCGCTCCGCAGAAGGCGTCGCCGGCTGCGGTGGTGTCGACCGGCGCAACCCTCGGGGCGGGTACGTGGGTCGCCTCAGAGGGTGTGACCACCATCGCGCCGTCTGCTCCCAAGGTCACTACCACTGCGGCAACCGTCAGCCCCCGGGCCAGCGCCACCGCGGTCTCGGGGTCGACCGCGCCGATGGCGGACAGCCCGGCGTGCCCGGCAATCGTGGCCAACTCGGTCTGGTTGGGCACGAGCACGTCCACGCCGTCGAGCACATCGGGGGGCAACGGCGCAGCCGGCGCGGGAGCGGGATTGAGCACCACCGTCCCGCGCGCGCCGCGCACCGCGGCCGCGACGGCCTCGATGGGAATCTCGAGCTGCAGCAGCACCACGTCCGCGTCTCCCACCACCTCGGCGGCGCCCTTCACGTCGGCGGCGCTGAAGTGGCCGTTGGCGCCTGGGCTCACCACGACGGTGTTGTCGCCGGCGGCGCCCACCGCGATCAGCGCAGTGCCGCTAGGGGTGTCGTGGGTCGTGTGCAGGCTGGTCGTGTCGACGCCGGCGGAGGCAAGCGCCGCCCTCAGGAGCGACCCGGCGTCGTCGTCGCCGACCCGTCCGACCATGGCCACCCGCCGGCCGAGGCGGGCCGCGGCCACCGCCTGGTTGGCGCCCTTGCCGCCGGGGATGCGTCGCAGATCGCCGCCCAACACCGTCTCGCCCGCCACCGGGATGGTCGCTACGTCCACCACCAAGTCGAGGTTGGCGCTCCCCACCACGACCACCTCGGCGCGAGCGCTCCCCAGGCCGCCTCTGCAGGCGGTCCCGGTCGCGTCGTGCGGCTCGCTCATCGCCACCTCCCGCTTCACACAGTCACACTGCCTCCCCACTGTAGGGTCGCCGACATGGACCGGGTGCTTGCATTCCCTGGCGGGACCGTCCCGGCGGAGGCTGTGACGTGGCGCTTCGACCCCTCGGGCGGGCCCGGCGGCCAGCACGCCAACCGGTCGAGCACGCGGGTGGAGGCTGTCCTCGACCTCACAACGGCCGGCGACATGGTGCCGGCGGCCCGTGAGCGGCTCATCGACCGGTTCGGTGCCGCTCTGCGGGTGGTGGTGGACGACACTCGGTCGCAGGCTCGCAACCGCGACATTGCGCTCGACCGTCTGCAGGCGCGGCTTCGCGACGGGGTCGCCGTCACCAAGCCGCGGAAGCCGACCCGCCCGTCGGGGCGGTCTCGCCGACGTCGCCTCGACAAGAAGCGCCAGCGGTCGGAGACCAAGCGGGGCCGAGGCCGCATCGACCGGTCCAGCTTCGACGGCTAGCCGTGTGAACCATCCGGGTGGGCCGGCCCTAGAGCGCCGACTCGCATGCGGGTGCCGCTGGCGGCGGCACGGGTGGTTTCGCAGTGCCGAAATCAAAAGTTGACTGAACTGGTCGGTTTTTGGCTGGCGAGGTTCTACACTCCCCCGACACCCACGCGCTCATCCGGAGCGGTGAGGAGGGAGACGTTCATCCAATGGCAGCCAGCACAACTATCACATCCGCCGACAACGGCGTGAACGTCCAGGCGCTGCTTGACGCCCGCCAGGCTCTCAGCGAGGCACCCGAGGCGGCTCAGTTCACCTGGAAAGCCAGCAACGAATGGTTGTACGGCACCCACAGCCGCTCCTCGGTCGAGAGCTATTTCGGGCTCGGGGCCGAGCACGATCATCGCTCGGTCTTCACCTTCGAGGCCGATCACCCCGCGGTGTTCGCGGCTGAAGACAACGCGGCCACGCCGGTCGAGCTGGTCCTGGTGGGCTTGGCCAGCTGTCTCACCGCCGGGGTGGCTGCCGTGGCCCAGAATCGTGACATCCAGCTCCGATCGGTGAAGGCCACTCTCGAGGGCAACATGGACATCCTGGGCATCCTCGGCGGCGACGCGGATGTCCGCAACGGTTTCAACGGCGTCAGGGTCTCCTACGAAATCGATGCGGATGCCACCCCGGACGAGATCCGGGCCTTGGTGGCCCAGTCACAGAAGCGGTCGGCTGTCTACGACATCATGACCAATCCGACCAATGTGACCGTCACGGTCAACTGACAGACTCACAGCCGGCGGACTCATGAGGACGACAACCGTCGTCATTGGGGCCGGGCACTCCGGCCTGGCGGTGAGCCGGCTGCTCACCGGGTGCTCGATCGACCATGTCGTGATCGAGCGCGGCGAGGTGGCCAACTCGTGGCGCACCCAGCGCTGGGATTCGCTGCGGCTGCTCACGCCCAACTGGCAGAGCCGGCTGCCGGGACTCTCCTACCGCGGCAACGATCCCGACGGCTATATGTCCATGCCGGAGGTGATCGAGTTCATGTCGGGCTACGCACGGCTCGTCGACCCTCCGGTGTTGACCCGCACCACTGTCACGTCGGTGCGACCCTGCGGGGCCGGCTTCGTAGTCGACACCGACCAAGGCCCCTGCGAATGCGAAACCGTGGTGCTGGCTACCGGCGGGTTGAGCGTGCCCAAGGTGCCGCCGCTGGGCGGAGAGCCGCCCCCGCGGGTCACTGCCTTGAGCGCCTTCGAGTACCGCAACCCGGACGCGCTGGCCCCCGGCGGGGTGCTGGTGGTGGGCGCCTCGGCCACGGGCGTGCAGATCGCCGATGAGTTGCATCGCTCCGGCCGTCCCGTCACCCTTGCCGTCGGTGAACATGTACGCATGCCTCGCCTGTACCGGGGCCGCGACATCTTCTGGTGGATGGAGCGCTCGGGCCTGCTTGACGAGCGCTACGACGAGGTCGACGACATAACGCGGGTGCGTCGCACGCCGTCGCCGCAGCTGGTGGGGACTCCCGAACGGGCCACGCTCGATCTCAACGCCCTAACCGACAAGGGGGTGCGGCTGGTGGGCCGGCTCTCGGCTCTGCGGGATGGTGAGGCGCTGCTGTCGGGATCGCTGGCCAACAAGTGCGAGCTGGCCGACCTCAAGCTGGGCCGGCTCCTGGACACATTCGACGAGATGGCGACAGAGCGTCGCCTCGACGACCTGGGACCGCCGGAGCGCTTGCCGCCCACCAGGGTGGAGATGTCGCCGCCATTGAGGCTGGATCTGGCCCGGGGGGAGATCCGCACCATCATCTGGGCCACAGGGTTCAGGCCCGATTACTCCTGGCTCGACATGCCGGTGCTGAACCACAAGGGCCAGATCCGCCATGACGGCGGCATCGTCACCGAGTTTCCCGGTCTGTACGTCATCGGGCTGAACTTCCTGCGCCGGCGCAAGTCGAGCTTCATCCACGGCGCCGAGGACGACGCCGGGGATCTAGTCTCGCATCTGGCCGCCTACCTCGACTCCCTGGTCCCGGCCGCGCGGATGACCGCCGGGTTGAGCCGGCGGCTGGTCGAGCCGGCTGCGGCAGCTAGCGGGTGATGGGCTCGAGCACGGGCCCGCCCGCCGCGGATCAGCCCTCGGCGGCAGCTATGAACGGGACCTGGAAGGTGCCGTCGATCACTTCCTGCTGACGGGTCTCGAAGAGATTCATCGCCTCGGCGGAGATGGAGGCTGCGCTGTAGTCGGGGTTCATCTGGACCTCGAAGCCACCGGCGCCCATCAGCACGTCGTAGGTGAGCTGGAAGTTGTCGGCCTTGATGTCCTCCACCATCCGGCGGTAGGTCTCCCCGATCTGCCAGGCCATGGACGCCACCACGTTGTCGGGGGCCAGGGCCGACTCGTCGTACACGTAGCCGAAGGCCGACAGCCCCTGCTCGCGGGCCTCTTGGATCATGCCGAACGATCCGGCGTTGCCGCAGGCCACGAACACGTCCGCGCCCTGCTCGGCCTGGGCCGCGGTGGCCTCCTTGGCCAGCGCGGCGTCCACCCAGGAGCCCAGGAACGCGTCGAGGCGCGTGGCGTCGGGTCGCACCTCTTGCACGCCGAGCAGGAACGCCTCGACGGTGGCACGGCACACGGGAATGTCGTAGCCCGCGTTTGCGCCGATCACGCCCGACTCCGTGATGCCGCCCGCGAGGATGCCCGAGAGGTACGCGGGCTCGTGCATCGGCATGAAGTAGTCGGTGATGTTGGGGCCCTCCACGCCGCAGAAGCCGCCGCAGGATCCCTGCCAGGCGAACTTGACGTCGGGATAGTCCGGCGCCATCTCATGGATGGGCGCTCCGTAGTCGAAGGAGTGGCCGATCACGAGCTGCACGCCCTCCTCGGCGAATCCGCTCATCACCCGCGTCGCGCCCTGGGCGTCGAAGGGGGCGTCGTCCACGAACTGCACGTCGATCAGGCCCTCGGACTCGAGCAGCTTGACGCCCTCGTAGGCGGCCTGGCACCAGGACAGGTCATTGAGGGCGCAGGGCAGCAGGATGGCCACGCTCACCTTCTCGTCCGCCATGGCTTCGGGTTCCTCGGCGGCGGGCTCGGGTTCCTCGGCGGCGGGCTCGGGTTCCTCGGGTTCGGGTTCCTCGGCGGCGGGGGCCGTCGTGGGCGCGGGCTCGGGCGCAGCCTCCTCGGTGGACGCCTCGTCGTCGCCGCAGGCCGAGGCGAGCAGGACGAACACGGCCAACAGGGCAAGGACGCGTCGCGTGGTCATAGGGATCTGCCTCCAGGGGCTCGGGATACCGTGGCGGCATAGTATCCAGCCGGGCCGCAGAGCCGCTATCCGGCTAGGAAGATCTCGCACCCTTGATGTAGGGAACTCCCAACGACTCGGGCTGGGCGTCCCCGCGGGCTTGCGCCGTGGCCACTACCACCACCACGATCGTCACCAGATAGGGCAGAGCCTGGAAGAACTCGAACGGGACGTCGCTCTCGATGCCGCCGCTGGCGGACTGGATCCTCAGCTGGAGCGCGTCGGTGAACCCGAACAGGAAGGCACCGGCCGCGACCCGCAGCGGGTTCCAGCGACCGAAGATCACCAGGGCGATGGCCACCCAGCCCCGGCCCGCGGTCACGTTCTGGGTGAACAGACCCAGTTGGCCGACCACCAGCACCGCCCCGCCCAGGCCGGCCATGGCTCCCGAGGCGAGGATGGCGGCCGACCTGATGCGGTCGACGTTTATGCCAGCGGCGTCGGCCGCTCCGGGCCGGTCGCCCGCGGCCCGCACCGCCAGCCCGAACCGGGTGCGATGAAGCACCCACGACACCCCGACGATCAAGGCGACCGCGACGTACACGAGGGGGCTCTGGTCGAACATCACGCTTCCCAGCCCCGGAATGGCGCCCAGCCAGGGAATCTCCAGCTTCGCCATCGGATCGAAGCGCTCCGGGGCAGTTACCCCGAACAGCCGCACATGCAAGAAGCTGGTGAGCCCCTGCGCCAGCAGAACCAAGGCGATGCCGTTGATCACTTGCTCGGTCTTGAGCCTCACGCTGAACAGCGCCATCAGCACCCCGATGAGCATCCCGCCGCCGATCCCGGCCGCAGCTCCCAGCCAGGGCTCGCCGCTGTAGTGCGTGGCTAGGAAAGCGGCGTAGGCGCCCGAGAGCATCATCCCCTCCAAGCTCAGATTCAGCACGCCCGCTCGTTGGCACAGCGACTCGCCCACCGCGGCCAACCCGGTGGGCACGGCCAGCCGGATCGAGGCGTTGAGCAGCGGGATGATGGCCGCCGCGCCGAACACCGCTCCCCAGTTCATAGGAGGTTTCCGACCGATCGGAGGGCTGCGCTCACCGGCTCCTCCTCCCCAATTTGTCGGCCACGAGGATCAAGAGCACGAACAGGGCCTGGATCACGATGGTCAGCACTCGTGGTACCTGTTGGGTGCGCTGGATCACGTCGCCCCCGAGGGTCAGCGCCCCGATCAGCACCGCAGCCAGCAGCACCCCGACGGGGCGCATGCGGGCGACGAGGGCGACGATGATGGCGGTGAATCCGAAGCCCGGAGAGATGTTGCCGGTCAGCCTCGACTCCGGCCCCATCACCTGCAGGATCCCGGCCATCCCGGCGAATGCTCCCGAGACGACCATCACCGCGGTGATGAGCCGTCCGGTCCGTACCCCGGCGGCCTCGGTGGCGTCGCGGTTCAGCCCCATCATCCGGGTGTGGAACCCGAACGGGGTCCGCCTCATCACGTAGGCCACGACCGGGATCAGCCCCAGCCCGATCAGCAGTCCGATGTGGACTCGGAAACCCGGCACGTCGGGCAGGCGGGCCGCGTCGGGAAGCGTCTCGGACACCGGCTGGAAGCCGACTGGGTCTCGCAGCGGCTTGCGGATCGTGTACTCGAGGGTCCGCAGAGCCACGTAGTTCAACAGCAGCGAGGAGATGACCTCGTTCACGCTCCAGCGGGCCCGCAGGAAGCCGACCACCCATCCCCAAGCACCCCCGGCTGCGGCCCCGACTATGCAAGCGGCCGGGATCATGATCGCACGGGTGCTGATCGGGGCATAGATGGCGAAGGCGCCGCCGGCCAGGGCCCCCATCAGGAGCTGGCCTTCGGCTCCGATGTTCCACACCCGAGCCCGGAACGCCACGGCCAGGCCGAGCCCGATCAACAACAGGGGAGCGGTCTCCACCAGCACGAGGCTGAAGCTGAAGCGCGAGCCGAAGGTGCCGCTGAACATGTCGGCGAAGGCCTGGAGGGGGTTGGCACCAGCAAGGGCCAGCAGCACCCCGCCCAGCAGGAACGCGGTGGCGACCGCAGCCGCCGACAGCCCCAGGGAGCTGAGTCGGGAACTCCAGCCGGCGACGATGCTGGCCGCGGCGTGCACGCGGTCCGGCTGGTCCAAGGAATCCACGGGGTCCACTTGGGCGGTCACCGCGCCGCAGCCCTCTCGGCTCGGCTGCCCGCTCCGCCCATCGCCATGCCGATCGCCTCCCTGTCCAGCGGGGACTCAACGAGTCGGCCTCGGTAGATCACGAAACACCGGTCGGACAGGGCCGTGACCTCGTTGAGGTCCGTGGTGATCAATAGCACCGCGACCCCCGCATCGCGTTGGTTCCTGATCTGGTTCCACACGAATTCGATGGCCCCGACGTCGAGCCCTCTGGTGGGCTGAGCGGCGATCAGGAGCTGCAGGTCAGTGCCGAGGGCGCGGGCCAGCACGACTTTCTGCGCGTTCCCCCCCGACAGCGTGGAGGCCGCGGTCGACGGGCTTCGCACCGCGATGGAGAACCGCTCCACCAGATCGGCGCCCCGAGCGGCTACCGCCCTGGGGTCGATCCAGAGCCGGCGGCCGTACGGGGCCCTGTCGATGCGGTCGTAAACGAGGTTCTCGGCCACCGACAGCCCGCGGATCAGACCGCGGCGGTAGCGGTCGGACGGGATGATGCCCACTCCGGCGTCCAGCAGTTGCCGGGGGGTCGCGTCGGTGACGTCGGCTTGGCCGAGGCGTATCCGTCCCGAGGCTGGCTGGCTCAGCCCGCACAGGACCGCCTCCAGTTCGGCCTGGCCGTTGCCCTCGACACCCGCGATGGTCACGATTTCGGAGGCTCGCACCTCCAGGCTCACGTCGAAGAAGTTCCTGGAGTGCTCTCCGCTGGTTCCGGGCACCGATGTCGATGACAGATCCTCGAGCGTCAGCACGGCCGGACCCGCCGAGGCTGAGGCGGCCCTCGCGTCGGCTTCCTCGACCTCTCCGACCTCGCTCAGCATCGTCACTTCCCGGCCCACCATCAGCCGGGCCAGCTCCAGCGGGCTGGTCACCTCCGCGGGCAGCGTGGCCACGTTGGCGCCGGCCCGCAGAACGGTTATCCGATCGGCCGCGGTCATCACCTCATCGAGGTGGTGCGTGATCATGACGATGGCGGTGCCAGCTGCGGCCATGGCTTGCAACTGCTCGATCAGATGGTCTATCTCCACGGGTGAGAGCGTGGCCGTCGGCTCGTCGAGGATCAGGATCCTCGCGCCCCGATACAGCGCTCGGAGGATCTCCACCCGCTGCTGCTCTCCTACCGAGAGGTCCCCGACCAGCGAGGCTGCCGAGACCGGCAGACCGTAGCGCTCGCCTAGGTCCTCGATGGCGGAGGCCACCTCGGCCAGGTCGGGAAGCCTGATCCGGCGGCCCTCGCTGGCGCCCAAGATCACGTTCTCTGCCACTGACAGCCGCGGCACGAGCTGGAAGTGTTGATGGACCATGCCGATGCCGGCCTCGATGGCATTGTGCGCGGATCGGAGGTGCACGCGCTCGCCGTCGATCTCTATGGTCCCCTCGTCGGGGCGCTCCAGTCCGTAGAGCAGGTTCATAAGCGTCGTCTTGCCCGCACCGTTCTCGCCCAATAGCGCGTGGATCTCGCCGGAGTACAGGTCGAAGTTGGCGCCGGCGACTGCGGTGACGGACCCGAACCGCTTGGTAATGCCGCGCATCGCGACCACCGGGCCCGAGCCGGACCGGCCCGAGCCGCGGCCGTCCGCCGGCCGGTCCTGGTCCGTGACCATCACGTCTCAGCCGGGATGACGCAGTAGGTCAGCCCCATATCGGACAGCCAGCGACGGTAGGTGATCGAGGTCTTGTCCGAGCGCACGGGCGTCTCGATCCGCGATCCCAGCGGCAGGCGCTTCGGCCTCTGGTTCTCGAGTATGGGCTTGTCCTGGCCGAAGATCAGCAGCTGGAAGCGCTTGAGCAGCCGGTCGTCGTTCTCGTCGTCGAGCATCGACAACAGCATGTGGGCCCGCGTGGTCTCCTCGTCCACGGGCTGGCAGAAGATGGTGATGGCATCCATGCGGGACTCGTCGACGGGGCTCGACTTGAAGAGGATGGCGCAGTAGGGGTGGGGCACCCGGTACACGTACCCCATGAGCATCCCGCCGTCGGCGTTGAGCGCCCCCAGCGGCTGGAAGAACTCGCAGCGGGTGGCGACTATCTCCCGCCCGTCGTCGACCACGTCGACGTCATACTCCTTGACCTCGGTGAGGGGCTCGATGCCCAGGTAGCCGGAGTGGACGTAGGGGAAGTGGCCCATGTCGAGAAAGTTCTCCACTGCCCTCGGCGCCGATGTGTGCACCCCGATGCTGCCGGCCCACACGTTGTGTCGGTCGGGCTCGCCGAACTCCGGGAGGTCGAACAGCTCCGCCTCCGGAGACCCCAGGCTCGTCCATATGTAGCCGAAGCGGTTGATCGACGGCAGGGGCTCGCCCATGTCCGCGGGGGCGAATCGAGAGCCCGCAGGCAACTCCGGGATCGATCTCCAGGCATGGATGTCGCCGTCGGCGCTGACTCCGTACGAGACGGGCTCTTCGAGCAGCTGTGTCTCATTCACGATCCCGGGGGCCAGCTCGACGACGGCGCCGACGGGGTGCCACAGGTTCAGGGCGACCGGATCGGTGCACTTGGAGCCGGCGGTCACAGCACGGCCACGGGGTTGACGGGGGAGCCGCATCCTCCGACGAAGGGCTCCGGGTTGGCCTGCAGCAGGAACTCGTAGCGGCCCTCCTCCGCGCAGGCGGCCGCCAGGCCCTCCAGGTCCCAGTTCTGGCCCTGGGTCATGCCCATGTCCACCACGTGCAGGCAGTGCACGCCCAGCGCGTCGTCCCAACTCGGCCCGGGGAACACCTCGAAGATGTAGGTGTCGTCGGCCACCGCGGCCACGTCGTGGCGCCAGAACCACCGCACCGCGTCGAAGCCGGGGCCGGGACTGGTGCCGTCGGCGTCGGGTCCGGTCACGTACGCCGTCGCCCCCATCTCCCGGAAGACCTGCATCCGCCCGGTGCGCAGAAGGACGATGTCGCCGGGGCGCATGGCCACCCGCCCGTGCTCGGCCGCCTCGTCGAGGTCGTCGCCGGTCACCTCGTGGTCGCTAGCGAGCCGCTGGAGTCCCTTGGCCGCGCCCACATCGAGCAGGACGCCCCTGCCCGTGAGGTGGCGGACGTTCTCAATGCCGAGCACCGTGGCGCCGCCCATCGGGTTGATCGAGTCGATGGGCACGCCGTTGTAGAGGGTGTTGTCGTAGCTGACGTGACTCAGACCGTCCCAGTGGGTGGCGGCCTGCAGGGGCATGGTCACGATGTCGTCGGAGAAGTGGGGCACCAGCCCCTTGCCATCGGCGTCGCCCAGGTCGGGGCTGTGAATCTTGACCATGGCATGCAGCGGGTTGATCCTCCCGTGCATCTGACCGACCTGCACCCCGTTCGTGTGCTGCAGGTCGAGGGCGCACGACACCCGCCGTCCGGTGCGCACCAGCGACGCGGCGTGGGCCACCGCGTCGTCGGTAATCAGATTGAGCGTGCCGAGGCGGTCGTCGTCACCCCACCGCCCCCAGTTGCGGACCTCGTCACGCACCGCGAAGAAGGCGTCACTAAAGCTCATAGATTGCCCCCGATTCCTCGATTCCGCCGGGGCGATCGCGAAGGGCAGTCTCCGGGATCGGCGTTCTCGGTGCGATAGGCACGGCCGGGATACTAGCTTTGGTCCATGTTCGCCTCGATGCCAGCGCAAGCGGGCGGCTGCGGGCCAGGCACTGGCGCAGTCGGCTCGGGGGCCGCGCCATGACCTGGCTGTACGCCTTTCTGCTGGCCGCGGGGGCGCCTCTGCTGTTGTGGTTCGTTTTCAGCGGTGGTGACGCCGAGATGGAAGCCGGAGGGGAAATCGACGGGTTGTCCGGAGTGTTCACCATCATCCCGCTGAGCAGCCTGGCTTTTGTGGCCACGTTCTTCGGCGCCACCGGACTGGTTTCCGAGTGGCTCGGAACGGGTGCGGTCTTCACGCTGCTGATGGCCGTCGTGGTCGGGGTGCTCGCCGGCGCGCTCAACAGCGCCGCGTTCGCCTACTTGCGCCGCAGCGAGGCTTCCAGCGAGGTCAGCGACCGCGAGATCGAGGGCAGCATCGCCCGGGTCTCGCTGCCGATGTCGAACGAACGGCGCGGCCGGATCGTGCTCACCGTGGCCGGCGCCCGCACCCAGATGACGGCCGCTCCCATTGATCCCCTCGACAACGATCAGACCATCGAGTCCGGCGCCCGGGTGATCATCGTCCGCATCGAAGGCGGTGTCGCCCTCGTCACCCGCCTGGATCCCGAACTGGAATAGGCGTCCTTCCGGGGGTCTACTCGAGGACCCGCAGCGTCGAGGGGATGTTCATCCTCCGGAGCTTGCGAGCAGTGAACGTAGACGGTCGAGAGCTGTCGTCCGGCCAGCGGCAGGCCACGCGCGTTCGGTGCGTTCGGCCGGTTGCCGTCGGCCTCTAGGCCGTGGCGGAGGAAACCTTCTCCCTGTACATCGCATGGGCGAGACTATTGCAGTTCTGTTAGGCGCGCCAAGTACCTTGGCTGAGCGTCGGATGGCGCTGGTACGCTCGCTCGGGGCGGTGGGTTTTCGAGACGCGTGAGCGCGTGGGAGGGAAGGCGCAATGTCTTCAGCAGTAGTGGCCGGGATCCTTTTGGCCCTGGCGATGTTCTTCGTCATCCTGATCGTGAAGTCGCTGATCGTGATCTGCCCGCCCAACCGGGTGGCGGTCATCTCGGGCCGCAAGAGAGTGCTCTCCGACGGGCGGAGGGTGGGCTATCGCATCCTCAAGGGCGGTCGCACGCTGCGGATTCCGCTCCTCGAGAAGGTGTCCTGGATGGACCTCAACACCATTCCACTGGACGTGTCGGTTCAGAACGCCTACTCGCGCGGTGCCATCCCGCTCAATGTGCAGGGCATCGCCAACGTGAAGGTGTCGAGCGCCGAGGGCCTGCTGGAGAACGCCTGCGAGCGGTTCCTGCAGGTCGGCAGCGTGCAGATCGGCCAGATCGCCAAGGAGACCCTCGAGGCCAACCTTCGGGGTGTGCTGGCCACGCTGTCGCCCGAAGAGGTGAACGAGGACCGCCTCAAGTTCAGCCAGCAACTCATCGACGAGGCCGACGACGACATCAAGACCCTGGGCCTCGAGCTCGACGTGATGAAGATCCAGAACGTCACCGACGACGTGAACTACCTCGAGTCGGTGGGCCGGCGCCTCACCGCCGAGGTGATCCGCGACGCCCGCGTGGCCGAGGCCAACCGCGTGGCCGAGGCCAAGCAGGCCGAGGCCGAGGCCCGTCGGGCCGCAGAGATCGCCGCCATCGAGGCCGACAAGGCCATCGTCGAGGAGCAGAACGCCCTGCGGGTCCGCACCGCGGAGCTGGAGGCCATCTCCCGAGCCCGCGAGGAGGAGGCGCTGGTAGCGGGCGAGACCGCCAAGGCTGTCGCCAGCCAGGAGCTGGAAGGTGAGCGGATCGAGTTGGAGAAGCGCCGGATCGAGGCCGACGTGGTCGTCCCGGCCCGCGCCGACCTCGAGGCCCGCCAGCTCCAGGCCCAGGCCCAAGCGGCCACCATCATCGAGGACGGCAAGGCCCAGGTCGAGGTGTTCAAGCGACTGACCGACCAGTATCAGGCGGCCGGCACCGACGGCCACGACGTGCTGGTGCTCACCATGCTGCCCGACCTGATCGACAAGATCGTTGCCACCGTGGCCAACGTGAGCATCGACCGTGTTGCGGTCGTGGATACCGGGGGTGGTGGAGGCGGCAACGGCGACGGCAACGGCGGCTCCCGGGGAGGCATCCCCGGGTTGATGAGCCAGCTCCCGGCGTCTCTGGTGGCCATGACCGAGCAGATCGAGGCTGCCACCGGGGTGGACATTCTGGCTGCTCTGCGCCGCCGCGACGCGGAGTAGTAGCGCGGCGACAGCTGACGGCGCCCTTGTTTCCACTGGCGTTCGGTGACGGCGCGTGAGCGGTCACCTCAAGGGCAAGACCATCGCCGTCACCGGCGGTGGGGGCGGCATCGGCCGAGCTGTCTCGCTGGCCTGCGCCGCGGAAGGCGCCAACGTGGTGGTGGCCGACTACGGCGTCGCCCTGGACGGTTCGGACCCCTCAAGCGAAGTGGCCGAAGCGGTGGTGGCGGAGATCCGCGCCGCCGGAGGCGACGCTACGGCGCTAGCCGGCGACGTGTCACGCTTCGACGTGGGTGTCGAGATCGTGGAGGCGGCCTGCGACCGGTGGGGGAGCATCGACGGTGTGGTGTGCGGTGCGGGCGTGCTGCGGGAGCGGATGTTGTTCAACATGAGCGAGGACGAGTGGGACCACGTGGTGGCCGTCCACCTCAAGGGGCACTTCAACGTGTACCGCGCCGCGCTGGCCCGGATGCGCAAGCAGCCGTTGGGCGGCTCGCTGGTGGGCTTCGCCTCGGGTGCGTTCGTGGCGTCCACCGCGCAGGCCAACTACTCGGCGGCCAAGGGCGGCATCGTGAGCCTCACCCGCTCGGCGGCCATGACCGCGGCCTCCATACGGCTGCGGGGCGGCCCCGCGATCAACGCCAACTGCATCGCGCCGGTGGCCCGCACCCGGATGAGCGAGAACGTGCCGTTCGAGTTCGAGACGGGCGAGCCCGAGGCGGTGGCCCCCATGGCGGTCTACCTGCTCAGCGACGCCGGCCGGGAGGTCAACGCGCAGATCTACAGCGTGGTGGGGCGCCGGATCTCGGTCTGGAACCAGCCCGAGGAGGTGCGCTCGATGTGGTCGGCCGGCGATCAGTGGACCCCCGGAGAGATCGCCGAGCATCTGCCCCGGACCATAGGACAGGAGCCCAACCCGATGATCGCCGACCTCGAGCGGCGCATGGCCGAGATGGCCGACGGTTGAGCCGTGACTGTCAAGCCTGTCCAGCCGGCAACGACCCCAGCGCCGTGACCGGGGAGCGTGGCGGGCGGCCCTGGCCCGAGGCTCCCCCGGAGCCGCCCGGGCGAGGCCTGCTGGAGGGCAGGAGGGTGGTGGTCACCGCCGCGGCCGGCGCGGGCATCGGCGCAGCCGTGGCCCGCAGAGCCCTCATCGAGGGGGCCAGGGTCGTCATCTCCGACATTCACGATCGGCGCCTGGCATCGACCAGTGAGCGGTTGGAGGCCGAGACCGGCTCGCGCCCCGGCGCGGTGCGTTGCGACGTGACCTCTGAGCGTGACGTGCAGGCCCTGATGGACTCTGCCGCAGTCCTCTTGGGCGGCATCGACGTGATGATGAACAACGCCGGCCTCGGAGGCTCGACCCGTCTGGTGGACATGACCGATGAGCAGTGGTCGGCGGTGCTCGGCGTCACCCTCGACGGGACCATGCGCTGCACCCGGGCCGCGCTGCGGTGTATGATCGGCCAGGCCACCGGTGGCGCAATCGTCAACAACGCCTCTGTCGTGGGCTGGCGGGCCCAGACCGAGCAGGCCCACTACGCGGCGGCCAAGGCAGGGGTGATGGCCCTCACCCGCTGCGCTGCCTTGGAGGCCGCCGAGCACGGGATCCGAGTGAACTGCGTGGCCCCGAGCCTGGCCTGGCAGCCGTTCCTGGCCAAGACGGTCGACGAGGAGTTGCTGGTCGATCTGGCCCGTCGAGAGGCGTTCAGCCGGCCGGCCGAGCCCTGGGAGGTGGCCAACGTGATGGTGTTCCTGGCCAGCGACCTGGCCGGTTACATGACCGGAGAGGTGCTCTCGGTCAGCAGCCAGCACCCCTGAGCCGGGTTCGCCTGGCACCAGGCGTCGTAGGCTCTGCCCATTGGTGGAACGCCACAGGGTCTGGGATCACGGGCGAGCCTGGAAGGAGATGATGCGGGATGCCTACACCCATATCTTCTTCAACCACGCCAACTGGACTATCGGTGCCCGCGCCGAGGTCCACAACGTCTGTGGCCAGACCGCTCCCGCGGACGGAACCGAGCTGTTCTGCAACAACCAGGGCCGCGCCCAACTCCACCAAGTTTGGCTGGGATGAAGGCTTCCTGGCCGCGCACGCGGCATCAGCAAGCACCGTGCGCCAGCGTCTGGCAAAGTAGTCGTGTCTGGATGCCGGTTCACCGGCCTCGCCTAGGAGGGCAATAGGAATGTCTGCTCGACAGATTCACAAGCGTTCGGCGTGCTGGGTAGCGGTACTCCTGGCGTTAGCACTGATGGCCTCAGCTTGTGGAGGCGGTGACGACGGGGGCGAGCCGCAACCCTCTCAGGCCGTCGAGACCACCGAGACGGCCGCTCCGTCGGAGCCGGTCGACTCCGGTGACGATGACGGTGACAGTGCTGGTGCCACCGAGGAGGCGCCCGCCCCCACCGACACAGAGCCGGAGGACACGCAGGAGCAGGAACCGCTGATTGCTCCAGTGGACACCACAACCACCACCACGCCACCGGCCCCAACAGAGGACGGCGAAGCGGCCCCTGAGGCGCCGGCCGAGCCCGAGCCGCAGTTCGGCGGCACGCTCCGGGTCGGTATCGAGGCCGAGAGCGACGGCCTGAACCCCGCGGCCAACAACTTCGCGGTGTCGGCCTACATCATGACCTACCCGATATTGGACCCGCTCACCTACTACGACAAGCAGGGCAACTGGGTCCCCGTTCTGGCCGAGTCGTGGACCAAGATCGGCGACGGCACGAACTGGCACATGAAGCTGCGGGAAGGAATCCGCTTCCACGACGGCACCGAGCTCGAAGCCGACGATGTGGTCGCAACGTTCGAGGCGCAGCTCGCCGATCCGGTGATCTCGCTGGCCTTCAAGCCTGGGTTCGACCCGGACGAGCCCTTCCGCAAGATCGACGACTACACCGTCGAGTACAGGGGCGTGAGGCCCTCGGCCCGGCTCCCGATCTATTTCGCTTCCCAGCTCGGGATGATCCTGCCGTCGGAGTGGCTCGAGCGAGCTCTCGCAGATCCCTCCTTGAACCAACTGCCCGTCGGCACCGGTCCGTTCATGATCGAGAGTCGGGTCCAGGACGAGAAGACCGTGCTGGTTCGCAACCCCGACTACTGGGCCGCCGACGCAACGGACATCTACCTCGAGAGTATTGAGATCTATCCGATCACCGACACCGCCATCGCTGCGGAGCGGCTTGCCGCGGGGGACCTCGACCTGATAGTCACGGCCAACGCCGAAGCCACCCTCACGCTGCGAGAAGCTGCGGACCGAGGGGTGATGACCTTCGAGAACCAGCGCTCCGAGGAGTCGTTCGCGGTCATCAACACGGAGAAACCGCCGTTCGACGACATCCGGGCCCGCCAGGCCCTGACGTTCGCCACCGACCGGGACGCCTACGTGGATCTGATCCGCCAGGGCACCACTCCGGCGGCCGACAGCATGTTCCATCCCGACTTGATCTGGCACAACCCGGACGTGAAGCAGGAGACGAACATGCCCGAGCGGGCCGGGCCGGTCGTCGCGTCCTACTGCGCCGACAATCCCGGCAACTGCTCGGGAGGCAAGATCAACATGGAGTACATCCATGCGGGCCCGTCGGTGGAGAACACCCGGGTCGCCGATCTGTTGATCAACTCCTGGGACGAGTTTTTCAACGTCACCTCGATTGAGGTCCTTCAGGACGACCTGATCGTCTACGTGGTTCTGGGTAACTACAACGTGGTCGGCTGGCGGCAGTTCGGGGACGTCGATCCCGACAACGACGTGCTGTGGATGGAGTGCGGCACGATCGGGTTCATCGCATTGAACTTCCCCCGCTACTGCAGCGAAGAGCGCGACGAGTTGATGTACGAGCAGAGACGCATCGACGACCTAGACCGGCGGGTGGAGATCTGGCACCGGATCCAGGAGATCGTCCGCGACTCCTACACCTACATCTTCTACCACCACACCAACTGGGTGATCGGAGCCCGGGACAACGTGCACAACGTATGCGGACAGATCTCGCCGGTAGGTGACGAGTTGTTCTGCAACAACCAGGGCAGGATCTGGCTGAACCAGCTTTGGCTCAGTTAGCGGACCGCTGACTCGGCGCCGGGTGCTGCTGCACGGAGTCTGGCTGAGCTAGGCAGCGGACTTTGCGAATGCGTCGGCAGGAGCGATTGGCCTGCGGATACGGCCCTCCGGGCACGACCCTCCCGGCAGAACTAGGCTCACGTCCGGAGTGATTGCCGGAGCGAGAACTGGGAGTGCGTCGATGAGCGTGCTGCGGCGGTAGAGGCGGTAGAGGCTCGTGGCGAGGTTCCTGTTGCGGCGGCTGGCGTTGCTGGTGGCTGTGCTGTTCGCGGTCACGTTTCTCGGGTTCTCGGCCATGAACCTGCTGGGCGACCCGCTCCTGAACGTGGTGGGTGTGCTGGCCGAGCTCGACTGCGAGGGCATCGAGGCCGGCACGGTCCAGGACACGACGGTGGATGTTGCCAGCAACGACTGCGAGACCGTGGCCGCGGCTAGAGCCGAGTATCACCTCGACCGGCCGGTTCCCGTCCGCTACGTGCTGTGGCTGCGCGACATGGCCACCGGGGACTTCGGCACGTCGTTCCAGAACGACCAGCCGGTGAGGCAGGTGATCAGCGAGAAGCTGCCCGAGACGCTGATCCTGCTGGTGATGGCCCAGATCGTCTCGCTGGGGGTGGCCATCCCTTGGGGGGTGATCGCGGCCTACCGGGCCAACCGGGCCTTTGACCGCGGCTCCACCGTGGCGTCTTTCGGCCTGCTGTCGATCCCCAACTTCGCGCTGGGGGTGGTGCTGCTGTACCTGCTGGCGCTGCGATGGCAGATCTTCCCGTCGGCCTACGAGAGCGACACCCCCGGCGGGCTCGTCTTCTCCATGGTCCTGCCCGCCCTCACGCTCGGCCTGCCCTTGGCGGCCAGCTACCAGCGGCTGCTGCGCACCGACTTGATCACCACGCTGCAGGAGGACTTCGTGCACATGGCGCGAGCCAAGGGCCTGCCGCCGATGCGGATCATGTTCAGGCACGCCCTGCGGCCGTCGATGTTCTCGGTGGTGACCGTCTTCGGCGTCAGCACCGGGGCCCTGATCGGTGGGGCGCTGGTGGTGGAGCGGATCTTCGGCATACCGGGGATCGGCAGGGAGATTGTGACCGCGGTGGTCCGCGACGACTTCCCGGTGGTGCTGTCGATCGTGATGCTGGTCGCATGCACGTTTGTGGTGATCAACTTCCTGGTGGACCTGTTCTACACCTGGCTAGACCCGAGGGTGAGGGCCCGTTGAGCGCCGAGGGCAGACCGTCCCGCAAGGGCAGGGCGTCCCGGCAGCGCCTGCTCCAGCGGTTCCGGATCCTGCGGATTATGCGGTCGGGGAGGACCCCCGAGACCGACGGCGAGAGCGACGACGCGCCGGTGCGTCGCCGCCTCGGCGTGGGCTTCTGGCTGGCGATGCTCTGGCTTGTGATCATGGCGTTCGTAGCGCTGTTTGCTCCCTTGCTGCCGATCGCCGACCCAACCGAGGTGGGGTTCGGGGGCGCACGCGAGTCGCCCTCGTTCGACGCCTGGTTCGGCACCGACGCCCTGGGTCGCGACGTGTTCTCCCGCACCATGCACGGCGCCCGCATCAGCCTGGCTGTGGGCGGGTTCGCCATCGTGTTCGGCATGGTCGTCGGGGGCGCGCTGGGAATCCTGGCCGGCTACTTCCGCGGCCGCCTCGACCAGGCCGTCGGCTTCGTGTTCTTCGTGCTGCTGTCGTTCCCGGCGCTGGTGCTGGCCATCCTGATCACCGCCACCCTCGAGCGCAGCCTGCTGGTGGTGAGTCTCACCATCGGCATCCTGGCAGTGGCGCCCGTCGGCTTGCTGTCACGGGCCTCCACCCTGGTGTACGCGGAGCGCGAGTTCGTGTCCGCGGCCCGGGTGCTCGGAGCCAGGCACGGCCGCATCATCGTGCGCGAGCTGCTGCCCAACGTGGTGATCCCCATGGGGGCGCTCACCCTCCTCGGTATGGCCCTCGCAGTGGTCGCCGAGGGCTCGCTCGCCTTCCTGGGCCTGTCGGTGGCGGGCGACGACGCCATCTCCTGGGGCAAGATGATCGTCGACGGCGCGGGGATTCGCGATCTGCAGAACTCCACCCACGTGGCCATGTTGCCGGTCGTGGTGATGTTCGTCACGGTGCTTGCGCTGAACTTTGCCGGCGATCGCATCCGGCAGTACTACGACGTGAAGGAGCTTGCCTTCTGATGGCCGCGGAGCAGGCACCGGCGCCAGTCCCGCTCCTGTCGGTGCGCGACCTGCATGTGCGGTTCCCCACCGCGCGGGGCACGGTCAACGCGGTCAACGGCGTCAGCTTCGACCTGTACGAGGGCCAGACCATCGCCATCGTGGGGGAGTCGGGCTCGGGCAAATCGGTCACGGCCAAGACGCTCATGAACCTGCTGCCCCGCAGCGCACGAGTGAGCGGGGACGTGCTCTACGACGGCCAGGATGTTCGCGCCCTCGCTGCCGCGGGCACGAAGCACTTCTTCGGCGTGCAGATGACGATGGTCTTCCAGGACCCGATGACGTCGCTCAACCCGGTCAAGAGGGTGGGGGAGCAGATTGCCGAGACCCTCCGCTACCACCTCGGCCGTCATAGGCGCGAGGCCCTGGAGGAAGCCGAGGACCTGCTCGACCAGGTGGGCGTGCCGGAGCCGGCGCGGAGGGTGTCTCAGTACCCCCACGAATTGTCGGGCGGGCTGCGCCAGCGGGTGGTGATCGCCATGGCGCTGGCCTGCCAGCCCCGGCTGCTGATCGCGGACGAGCCCACCACCGCGGTGGACGTGACCGTGCAGAAGCACCTGCTGGATCTGCTCGACGATCTGCGCCGGCAGCGGGGGATGTCGATGATCCTCATCACCCACGACCTCGGCGTGGCCCATGGCCGGGCCGACGATGTGGCCGTCATGTACGCGGGCCGCATTGTCGAGACAGCCGACGCCCGCACCCTCTTCTACGACATGCGACATCCCTACACCGAGGCGCTGCTGCGCTCGATCCCCCGCATAGACGATCCCGTCCACCATCGGCTTGATCCCATCCCGGGCCGACCGCCCGAGCTGATCAACCCGCCCGGTGAGTGCGCCTTCGCTCCCCGCTGCATCTACGCCCAGGCCGACTGCCTCGACGGCGTTCCCCAGCTGAGCGGCCTGGTCGGCCTGCATCGCTTCGCCTGCCTCCATCCGACGGGCACCGAGCGGGGCGCGGCCGCGCTGGCCGCCAACAAGGCTGCTGGCACCACCGCGGCAGGTCTGGCCGTGCCCGAAGTCCAGATAGGGATCAGCTGATGGCCGGGACGGGCCACGCCCAGCTGCGCGACCGCGACGACGTGCTGCTGAGCGTCAAGGACCTCGTGGTGCAGTTTCCTGCGGGCCGCAAGCGCGTTGTGCACGCCGTGTCGAAGGTGAGCTTCGACGTGTTGGAGGGAGAGACCCTCGGCATCGTGGGGGAGTCTGGCTGCGGAAAATCCACCGTGGCCCGGGCCATCATCCGCCTGGTGGACATCACCGCAGGGGAGGTGCGCTTCCAGGACCAGGATCTTGCCAGCCTCGAAGGCGAGGAGCTGCGCAAGGTGCGGCCCAACCTGCAGATGATCTTCCAGGACCCGATCTCGTCGCTGAACCCCCGCCGCCGGGTGCGCGACGTAATCGGCGAGGGCCTGGCCGTGTGGGGCGACGAGATCGGATCCTGGAGCCTCGACCGCATAGACGAGCTGATGGATGCCGTCGGCGTGGAGGCCCGTTTCGGCGATCGGCGCCCGCACGAGTTCTCGGGTGGCCAGTGCCAGCGCATCGGCATCGCCCGGGCGCTGGCGCTCGACCCCAAGGTGCTGATCTGCGACGAGCCGGTGTCCGCGCTCGACGTGTCCATCCAGGCCCAGATCCTGAACCTGATCCAGGACATGAAGCACCGCTACGGGCTGACCGTGCTGTTCATCTCGCACGACCTGGCAGTGGTCAAGAACGTCAGCGACCGGATCGTGGTCATGTACCTGGGAAAGGTGTGCGAGATCGGCAGCACCGAGGAGATCTACTTCCGTCCCGCCCATCCCTACACCCGGGCGCTGCTGGCCTCCATTCCCGAGCCGGCCCCCACCGTGGACGTGAGCGAGGGCGACATTGGCGACGAGCTGCCGTCAGCGACGGCCCCTCCGAGCGGCTGCCGCTTCCATACTCGCTGCCCGAGGGCTACCGACGTCTGCCGGGATGTTGAGCCGATCAGCGAGCAGATCGGCGAGGCGGACCACTATGTCGCCTGCCACCATCCCGTGGCGGTGGAGGTCAGCACGCGCTGACCGCGTGCGGGCCATCTACGTAGCGCACTCCGAGGCGCCCGTCTCCACCGTGTAGGGACTGGTCTCGTCGAAGTCGACATAGAAGGACGGATCGTCGTCGTAGGCGGGGAACTCGTCGAGGTCCTTGAGGCCCTCGGCCACGGCCCGGGCGCCGCCGACCCGCTGCATCCAGTCCCGGAACTTCTCCCCAGGCTGGCGCTCGTCGGTGAAGCGCCGGACGACTCGGGCGGTGGCCTCGGGAGCATTGCGGGCGGGCAGGCGCAGGGCCCTCTCGCCGAAGTGCATCTGCTGGGAGCCGATATGGCCGCCGAGCAGCATCTGGTAGCCGGGGGCGCTGCGGCCGTGGGCCCGGCGCTCGGCCCCCATAAAGCCGATGTCCGACGCGTGGTGCTGGCCGCAGGAGTTGGGGCATCCCGAGATGTTGATGCGGATGCCGCCCACCTCGGCCAGCCCCTCGGACTCCAGGCGCTCGCCGATGGCGTGGCCCAGCCCCCGGCTCTGGGTGACCGCCAGGTTGCAGGTGTCTGATCCGGGGCAGGCCACCACGTCGCGGGACAGCTCGGCGCCGGGCCGGGCCATGTCCATGGTGCTCAGACGCTCGAAGGCGAGCGGCAGGTCCTCGACGTGGACGCTCCTGAACACCACGTTCTGGCGGTTGGTGAGGCGCACGTCCGCGCCGAGGTCTCGCTGCAGGGCGGCCAGGGCTCGGAATTGATCGCTGGTGATGTCGCCCAGATGGGCCTGGGCGTACACCGAGACGGTGCCGTCTCGCACACCGCGCACCACGTTGACCCGCTGCCAGCGCTCGTAGTCGGTGCCCGTGCCGATGCTCACCGGAGTCCCGTGGCCGATGACGCTCACTGCGCCGGAATCGTCGGCACCGGCCGGATCGTCGCCTTCAACCTGCACCTCCGCGGGGATCCCGCCCGGCCAGGACGTGGAGGCCACCAGGAACTTGCGCTGGGTAAGCACCCGGCGCTGGACCTCCTCGAAACCGAGGGTGTCGACCAGCCACTTCATGCGGGCCCTCAGCTTGTTGTCGCGGTTGCCGGCCTGATCGAACACCCTCAGGCAGGCCTCGATGGTGGGCAGCAGCTCCTCCCGGGGGGTGAAGTCCTCGAGAGCCAGAGCCGGGTGGGGCGTCGTGCCGAGGCCGCCCGCGATGAACACCCTGAAGCCCCGCTCGACATCGCCGGCATCGGTTCGCCGGACGACGCCGATCACTCCCACGTCGTTGAACATCGCCTGGCCGCAGTCCGACTCGCAGCCCGAGAAGTTGATCTTGAACTTGCGGGGCAGCCGCTGGCTGATCGGGTTGCGCACGAAGTGCCGGAACGTGGCCTCCGCCCACGGCGTGATGTTGAGGACCTCCTGGGGGCAGGCCCCGGCCAGGTGGCAGCCCTGCACATTGCGGACGGTGTCGCCGCAAGCCTCCCGGGTGGTGAGGCCCACCGACGCCAAATGCTCCAGCACCTCGGGGATCTGGTCGAGCTGCGCGAAGTGGAACTGGATGTTCTGGCGGGTGGTGATGTGGCCCCAGCCCCGGCTGTAGGTGTCGACCAGCCAGCCCATCATCTCGAGCTGCCCGGGCTGGATGGACCCGTAGGGCACCTTCACCCGCACCATCTGGTTGGTGCCGCCCTGGCGCTGCCCGTAGATGCCATTGGTGAGCCGGTACACCCGGAACACCTCATCGCTCAACTCGCCCGCCAGGAACCGCTCGTACTGCTGCTTGTACTTGTCGACGTCGGCTCTGATCTCGGGATCGATGGGCCCGATCGCGGGCGGCGGGCCGGGTGGCCGCGTCGGCGGCGAAGCGGCGGTGCGCGGCTCTAGCAGGGTCATGGCACAACTCCTTGGGCTGTCAGGGCGCTGGGCGCACTCAATTCGGGGACGGCGCTGCGCTGGGCGAGATCTTCGTCGCCGAGGTCTTGTGTCAGGGCGCTTAGTTCGGAGAGGGCGAGCACGTCGGTGGCCGCGACCGCCCCCACGACGATGGTGGCCGGGCTGCGCACCCGAAGCCGGCGCAGTCCCTCCAGGTTGGTGCGTTCGATGCGCTGCGTCGAGGTTGTGGCCGCGCTGATCACCGCAACGGGCGTGTCGTCTGCCATCCCGCCGGCTCGCAGCCGGTCGGCAACCTGTTCGGCCCGGGCCGCCCCCATCAGGATCACCAGGGTGGTGCCTGCTCGGGCCAGCGAGTCCCAGTCGAGCCACCCGCCCGACGACGGATCCTGGTGGGCGGTCACCACGGTGAAGCCGCTGGCGACGCCTCTCATGGTTACGGGGATGCCCGCCGCGGCCGGCGCGGCCACCGCAGAGGTCACTCCGGGGACCACCTCGACGTCGATGCCGGCAGCCCCAAGAGCAGTGGCCTCCTCGCCGCCGCGCCCGAACACGAACGGGTCGCCGCCCTTGAGCCGCACGACGCAGGAAAAGCGTCGCCCCCGGTCGATCAGGACGGCGTTGATGCTGGCTTGGGACGGGCTCGGCGCGCCGGGCGTCTTGCCCACGCCGATGAGTTCCGCCCATGGCGGGGCAAGGTCCAGCACCGCGGAGTCCACCAGCCGGTCGTAGACAACCGCGTCGGCCCGGCGAAGCAGGCTCACGGCCCGGACGGTCAGCAGTTCCGGGTCGCCTGGCCCCGCGCCGACGAGATGCACCGTCATGACGCCATCGCTTCCGCTGGGGCGGGCTGGTGCACGTCCAGGCCCAGGTGGCGCCACAGGCGGGAACGGGCCTCTGCGGTGCGCCCGACCCTCACGAGTTCCAGCAACCCGTCGTCTAGGGCGGCTTCCCAGCCCGCCACCTCGGACGATCCGAAGCAGGCCCGGGCCTCGGCCCTCGCCTCGGTCAGCAGGCCCAGAAGGATCGCATAACCGGAGTCGATCTCTCGCTCGACGCGGCGGCGGAGCCAGCGGGCCAGGGCGGGGCTGCGGCCGTTGGTGGACACCGCGACCTGCAGGTCGCCGCGCCGGGCCACCGACGGCAGCGTGAAGGTGCAGTTGACCGGATCGTCGGCTGAGTTGACGAAGACGTTGGCGGCCTCGCAGTCGCGGGCCACTTGGGCGTTCACCTCCGGGTCGTTGGTAGCCGTCACCACCAGCCGGTAGGAGCCCGCCTCTGGTGGCTGGTACCGCCGTCGCCGCCAGACGACCTCGGATTGCTCGACGATGGGGTCGGCTGCGGCCGGGGCGACCACGGTCACGCGGGCGCCGGCCCGCAGCAGCGCCTCCACTTTGCGAGCGGCGACCGGTCCGCCGCCCACAACCAGCACCGGCTTGCCGGCGAGGCACAGGTTCACTGGGTAGGGGTCTGGGGTACTTGACATCTGAATACGATAATTCCGATAGGAAAAGTCGGGATTCAGGAGGGTAGCGCACCTGCGGGCGCGATACAACACAAAGCCGATCAGATTTATCGGGATTGACGCCGCCCGTCTGGGTGGCGACCGGGCAGATGGGTCACCGCCCGCGGTGAAGCATCGTGTTTCCCGCTCTTGTTCGCTCCGCTCACGGGCCGCTCGGGCCACGGCCTCGCTCCGCGACTGGCAAATCGTCGTGAACCTCGGCCTACCGCTCGGCCTCTGGGACGGTCAGTCGCGGCTCTCAGCCGACGCGTGGTGCGAGGATCGGCGGGCGGCGCGAGAAATGCGCCACATGATGAACCCGACGGCCGCGGCGACCGCGCCCATGGTGGCGAACTGGAGGCTCCCGCCGCGGTCGCCGGACTGCTGGGGCTTGGGTCCGGCCTCGGGGGAGCCGATGATCCGGTCGGCGCCGGAGGGCACCTCGTACACCGGAGTGAGGGTGTCCCCGGTGTCGGCCGGGACCGGCTCGTCGTCGCCCTCGTGAGCCGAGGCGCTGGCGTGGGCCCCGAGCAGCAGGAAGGTTGTTGCCATCAACAGGACGGCGGAGCGGCCCGCAGACTTGGGGCGCGGAGCTCTCACGACTTGGGCCCGGGCCGGTATTGGGCCACCTCGCCGGTCGAGACGGTGAGATAGGAGGGCACCTCGCCGCCGCCGTGCACCGGAACCGAAGCCCCCGACATGAACGAAGCCAGCGGCGAGGCGCAGAACAACACGACGTCGGCGATCTCTCCGGGATTCCCGAGACGGCCGAGCGCACCCCACTACATGGGCACCGTGCTCCAGGAACCGCGAGGCGATCACACGGCCGAGGCCGGCGGTGGCGCCGGTGACGATCACAGTCCGGCCGGTCATGTCGAGCGGGTCCGTGCGCACGAGGCTCCCCAGGGTTCCGTAGGCCGGGCAGCACGACGCTATCGCCTTGGGGAATTGGCAGCGTTTTGCACGGTATGCGGGCATTGTGCTGCCAGTTCGGGCGGGTGGAGTCGGCCGTGGGGAATTGGCAGCGTTTTGCACGGTATGCGGGCATTGTGCTGCCAGTTCGCGACCGGGTAGCGCGGCGGACGTCAGAGCCGTACCGTCGGGTCGTGCCCGACAAGCGGATGACCGAGGACGAGGTCGTTGCCGAGCTCAGCGATGGCATGACCATCGGCATCGGCGGCTGGGGGTCGCGCCGCAAGCCGATGTCGCTGGTGCGGGCCATCCTGCGCAGCGGGCTCCAGGATCTGCACGTGGTGAGCTACGGCGGACCCGACGTGGGCTTGCTGTGCGCGGCGGGACGGGTCCGCAGGCTCACCTACGGCTTCGTGTCGCTCGACTCCATCCCGCTGGAGCCGCACTTCAGGATCGCCCGCCAAACCGGCACGGTGGAGGCCCGCGAGTTCGACGAGGGAGCCTTCTATCTGGGCCTGCTGGCCGCGGTCCACCGGGTGCCCTTCTACCCGACTCGGGCCGGGCTCGCATCCGACATGCTGGCCTACAACCCGGACCTCAAGACGGTGACGAGCCCCTACGGCGACGGCACCGAGATGGTGGCCATTCCCGCCTTCGACATCGATGTGTCGCTGGTGCACATGAACCGGGCCGACGCGGCCGGCAACGGCCAGTTCCTTGGTCCCGACCTGTACTTCGACGACCTGTTCGCCATGGCCTCGAGGCGTACGTTCATGTCGTGCGAGCGACTGGTCCCCACCGAGCGCCTGCTCAAGGAGGGCTCGGTCCACACCTTGAAGATCCTCCGCCTGCACACCGACGGCGTGGTGGAGGCGCCCGCGGGAGCCCACTTCACCGAATGCCTGCCCGACTACGGTCGAGACGAGGCCTTCCAGAGGGAGTACGCGGCGACGGCCCGCGATCCCGAGGCGTGGGCCCGGTTCCGGGCCGACTGGCTGGACCTGCCCTCCCATGACGCTTACAGGGCCCGCCTGGCCGAGCGGGAGGCGACACGGTGAGCGAATCGACGTATGCCGCCGGTGTCGAACCTGCGGGTACGGGTGAGACGCGTAACGCGACCACCGACGGCGACCGATCCGCGGGGGCGGTTCAATGAACGCGACCATTGACGAGGTCTGCCTGGTGGCGCTGGCTGAAGCCTTCCGGGGCGACGGCGAGTTGTTGTGCCATCCGATGGGGCCGTTCCCGGTGGCGGCGGGAAGGCTGGCCCGGGCCAGCTTCGAGCCCGACCTGATGCTCACCGACACCATCGCCTACGCGGTGGTCGGCACCCCGCCGCTGGGGGCGACCGTCCGTGTTCCCGGCGCGGCCGACGAGGCCCTCGTGGTCGAGGGCTACCTGCCGTTCCGCACGGTGTTCGACCAGATCTGGGCGGGTCGCCGCCATGTGGTTATGGGAGCCAGCCAGATCGACCGGCACGGCAACCAGAACTTCGCTGCCATCGGGGACTATCGGCGGCCCAAGGCCCAGCTCCTCGGTCTGCGGGGCGCGCCCGGGAACGTGATCAACCACACCACCAGCTACTGGATCCCCAACCAGGCTCGCACCTTCGTCGAGAGTGTGGACGTGGTGTCGGGGCCCGGCTATGACCGGGTAGCGGCGTTGCCCGAGCCCAGCGGCCGCTTCCACGAGATACGCAGGGTCGTCACCGAGCTGGCGGCCTACGACTTCGAGACTCCCGACCGAACCATGCGCCTGCGATCCGTCCATCCCGGCGTCACCCTCGACGACATCCTCGCGGCCACCCCGTTCGAGCTCACGGTGCCAGATGGAGTTCCTGCCAGCCGCTTGCCCACCTCCGAGGAACTCCACCTCATCCGCAAGATCATCGACCCCAAGGGCGTCCGCAAGTCCGAATTCCGCTAGCGCTCTGTCGCCGACTTGATTGTGCAGCGGACACGGCTGTCAACCTCATGCAACGGCCATGCTGGGCTGCCTAGCCATTTGGGAGACGCAGCACTAGATCCGAGTTCGCGTAGCCCTGCGCCACGGAGCGAGCGGAGCCCGCTATATCCGGACAGCTCATAGCATGGCCACGCGCGGAAGTTGACAACCCCAATCTCAGGGAAACGCGCGGGCGCAACAGGAAGACGAGAGAAGTATGGATCCATCAGACAAAGCAGGCAACAACGCGACATCGCTGGCTGAGAGAGCCCGGACCATTCGGGATTCGGTCATCGGCCATGTCGAAGGAATCGCCGAGTCCGGCAAGGCCAAAGTGGCGAGCCACCGTGCCGCCCGGCACCGTGACGAGCTGCTGCGCGAGCTCGGAGAGCTCCAGGTGGCCGCGGCCGCCTCCGGCGCTGAATCGCCGGACCAGGCATTGGTTGGCCGGCTGGTCGCGGAAATCATGGCGATCGACGCCGCCAACGACGATGACGGCGACGATGCCGATGACGGCGACGATGCTGGCGCCAACGACGATTCCGACGATGCCCTGACCTAGCCGGGATGGAGCGCCCCGGGCATCTATAAGGGTGGAGACGGGTAAGCGGTGACCGGGGAGCAGCCGGTGGTGTACATGGTCTGCACCGGCAACGCGGCCCGGTCGCCGATGGCGGCGGCCATGCTGCGGGACTGCGACGACGGTGGCACGCTCGACGTGCGCAGTGCCGGCATCCTCGCGCTGGAGGGCCACCCGATGGGAGTTCGCACCCGGTCGGCTCTGGCCCGTCACGGCCTCGTCGACCACGCCCACCGTTCCCGGCAGTTCCGGGGTGCCGACGCGGTCGACGCGGATCTGGTGGTCGTGATGGAGCCGCTGCATCTGAGCTGGATACGCCGCAACCTGCCTGAGGCGGCGCCCATCACTGGATCGCTTCGCCGGCTGGCCCGCGACCTGCCCACCTCCCACAACCCGATGGCAGGCGCCGATCTGGGCCAGCGGGTCGCGTCCCTCGGCTTGGCCTCACCGGAACCGGAGCCGTGGGAGGAGATAGTCGATCCCGGTGCTGGCGACCAGGTCGTCTTCGACCGATGCGCAGACGAGTTGCGTCTGCTGGTGGCCGAACTGCACAGACGCCTGGCTTGACGGTCCGGCCCCGGGCTTGGGGGCGTACCAGGGAAGCCGTGGCTGTCACGGCCGCGGTCTCGCCATGACGGTCGAACCTCGGCCGTATTGGCGAGACTGTCTGGTCGTCAGCCTGGCGGTTGGGGTGATCGGCGTGACTTTCGGCGTCTTCGCTGACGCGGCCGGCTTCGATCTGGCTCAGATCGTGGTGATGTCCGCGTTCGTCTTTACCGGGCCTCGCAATTCGCGGCGGTGGGCGTGATCGACGACGGTAGATCGGGTGGGGCCGCGGTCGGATCGGCCCTGCTGCTCGCAGCCCGCAACGCGCTGTACGGGCCGGTAGCCCGGCGGGCCCTTCCGTCCTCGATGCTGGCCCGGCTGGGCTCGGCCCACTTTGTGATCGACGAGACCACCGCCATGGCGGCCACCCAAACCGACCGCCGGGACGCGGCCGGTGCCTTCTGGCTCACAGCCACCACGCTGTGGTTGTTCTGGAACCTGGGATCAGTTGGCGGGGCGCTGCTCGGAGCAGTGCTGGGAGAGCACGAGACTTGGGGGCTCGATGCCGCCTTCCCGGCGATGTTCGTCGCCTTGCTGGCACCCCATGTGCGTACCGCGGCAGGGCGGACCGCGGCCGTAGTCGCGGCAGCAGTTGCCCTCGGTGCCGTGCCCGTCACCGCCTCGGGAATCCCGATCCTGCTCGCAGTGTCGGCCCTGCTGCCAGCCGTCTGCGTTCAGCGGCGCAGGAATCCAGCCGATCCAGACTCGAGCGCCGTCGGCGGAGACTCCCAGGGGAAGCCGTGAGCTGGCCCCTGCTCATAATGCTGGCGGCCGGCTCCTACGGCCTCAAGGCTCTGGGCGTGACCACGCTGGGAGGCATCGTCGAGCGGAGGTTCGGGCCGATGGTCTCGCTGTTGCCGGCTGCGCTGTTCTCCGCGCTCATCGTGGTGATGACCTTCGAGGAGGCCGGCCAACTGGTGCTCGACGCCCGAGTGGCCGGGGTGGCCGTTGGTGCGGTGGCGGCGTGGCGAAAGGCTCCGCTGCTCGTGGTGGTAGCGGCGGCCATGGCCGTCTCCGCTGGAATGCGAGCCGTGGCCTGACCGGTTCTTCAGAGGGCAGCCGTCAGACAGAGTTCGACCCGCAGGGTCCGGCCGCCATCACGGCGGTGAAATATTGGCGACGAGGGTGGTCATACCCGGGTGTATGAACGGCCTGCACCGGAAGCGCAGTCAACTGGCCGGCGCAGACAGCCATGCTGAGGGACTTCGAAGGCCCAGGCGACAGCTAGCGCCCTTAGGCCGTGGGCGCATTGAACACATGCCCGCTGGCATAGGGGCTCGGATAGGGCCGTACTGGCGCGATGGTCTGTCGATGAGTCTCGCGGTCGGGTTGATCGGCGTCACCTTCGGCGTCTTCGCCGCCGCGGCCGGCTTCTCCCTTCCCCGCATCGTGGCCATGTCGGTCTTCGTGTTCGCCGGACAGTTCGCGGCGGTGGGCGTGATCGACAGCGGCGGAGCGGCAGGAGCAGCTGTCGGCTCGGCTCTGCTGCTGGCCTCCCGCAACGTGTTCTACGGGCCGGCGGTGCGGCAGTTCTTGCCCTCGTCGCTGGTGGGCCGGCTCACCGGGGCCCACTTCTTGAGCGATCAGTCCGCGGCTATGGCCGTGGCGCAAACCGACCGGCGTGACGCCTCGGGTGCCTTCTGGTTCACCGGCGTGACTCTGTGGCTGTGCTGGAACGCAGGCTCGGTGGCCGGAGCAAAGCTCGGCCCGGTCATGGGCACGCCCGAGACTTGGGGACTAGATGCGGCGCTACCCGCCATCTTCGTCGCGCTGGTGGCCGGCCAGCCGCTCACTGCGGCGAGCCGCACGGCCGCGCTAGGGGGCGCGATAGTCGCGCTGGGCGCAATGCCGATCACACCTCCCGGCATACCGATCCTGCTGTCTGTCGCCGTGCTGATCCCTGCGGCGTTCGTGCAGGCCCGCCGGAAGCAGCGTGCGTCGGGCGGAGCCGACGCGGACGCCGAATCGGCAGCGGTCCAGTGAGTTGGCCGATGATCGTCGCGCTGGCGGCTGGTTCCTACGGCATCAGGATCCTCGGCATCACCACGTTCGGCAGAATCGTCGAACATCGCCTGGGGTCGGTGCTGTCGCTGCTGCCGGTCGTGCTGTTCTCGGCGCTGATCGTGGTGACGACTCTTCAGAACGCTGGCGATCAAGTGCTGGATACACGACTGGCGGGCGTCGCCGTGGCAGGGGTGGCGGCATGGCGGGATGCACCCATGATGGTCGTAGTGCTCGTGGCCATGGCCGTGACCGCCGGCCTGCGGGTGGTCGCCTGACGGCCGTGTGGCAGTCACATAGTGGTGGCAGTCACATTGTGGTGGCAGTCACATAGTGGTGGCAGTCACATTGTGAAGGTGCAGGGCCAGTCGTCGGAGCGCATCAGGGCGTCGGTCCCGCCGTCGACGTAGATCACAGATCCGCAGGCGAACCGGGCTGCGGGCGACAGCAGGAACTTGACCCAGGCGGCCAGGGCGTCGGCGTCGGGTGTCTCGGGCACCGGCACCGGGAACGCCTCCATGAGCGGTCCGTACACCTCGTCGTCCTGGCCCTTGCGCAGCAGCGGCGTGTCGACTGGACCCGGGGCAATCACGTTGAGCCGGATGCCCACGCCCACCCACGGCTCGGTGACCGCGGTTCGGCGGCACCACCGGGTGATGGCCAGCTTGGCGCCCCCGTAGGCGACAGCGGGGGCGAACACTGGATCGACCCCGCCTATGATCGCCACCGCGTCGTCTTCGCGACCGTCGATAAACGCGCCGACCAGGTTGTCGGGCAGGTTCGGTGTGGTCGTCGACGAGTTCGATCCGAACTGCACTGCCTGGGCCGCGCCCGAGGCGGCCAGCGCGGGCCGCAGTCCGTCCAGCAGAGCCTGAGAGCCGAAGTAGTTGACCCGGGCGATGAGCTCGCCCGCGATGGGCGGCCCGAGGCCCGCCGCGGACACGAACCCGTCCAAGACGCCCCCCGCGGCGTCGATCACCGCGGCCACTGCTGCCGCTCGACCGTCGACCGTTCCCAGATCGGCGATCACCTCGGCGTTGCGCAGGTCGATTCCGATCACTTCGTGTCCAGCGGCCTCCAGCCGGGCCCGGGTGGCCGCGCCCATGCCCGAGGCGGACCCGCTGATCGCGTACGTTCCCATCGCCTCACCTCAACTTCATGTCGCCACCGGGTTGATCCACACCACTTCCGTGAAGCGGGCAAAGTCAGAATCGGCAGACGCGATGGCCAAACCGTGCTCGATACACAGAGCGGCGAGAGCTGCGTCTGGCACGAGGTTGGCGCTGAGGCGCAGGTCGCGCACCAGCCGGCCAAGAATGTCGCGATACCCGTGTCCAGGCTCGGGAATCCAGGTGTTCTGGGCGTCGAGCCAGGCTTCGACCATGAACCAGGCATCGGCCGGTGCCAGCGGGTTGGGAACGGCCCGAGGGTTGGTGACGATCCGCATGAAGCCGGTAAGCGACTGCCACGGCAGCCCCACCCTTCTCGGACCGTTCAAGGCGCCCTCCAGCCACTCCCGGGCGGGCGTGTGAAGGGCACTCTCCTCATCGACCGCATACAGCAGGATGTTGGCGTCGACGAGCACCTCAGATCACCTGGCCTGCGGTCCTTCGAGAAGGTCGATGGCGTCAGCGACGTTGGTGACATCGATCCGCAGGCCCAGCGGATGGGTCTGCTGCACGAACGGCGGCTGCTCGGCCGGGGCTACAAGACCGCGGCGGACCAGGTGGTTGACGGCCTCCGACACTCCCATCCCCAACTCCTTCCGCAACCGGGTCACAGCCATGGCCGTGTCCTCGTCAAACTCGACTGTGGTTCTCATGCGTCGAATCTAACACCTATATGCAAGAAAATTCGCATGAGCATGATCAGATGGCAACTCAACTCTTCTAGCGGCCGTTCAGGTGAGAGTGTCGCGACTGGCCGATCAGACGGCCAGACTGTGACTATGGACAAAGACGCGATCGTCAACCAGATCGAGTTCGATGGGCGGCGCCTGATCGACGTGGCCCGTTCCGACCTCGACGCCGCCGTGCCCACCTGCGGAGACTGGAAGCTGCGCGATCTGGCCGGGCACATGGGATGGGTCCACGGGCTCGTCGGCAGCTACGTGGCCAGCCGGGCCACCGAGCCCCTAGGAAGAGAGCAGATGCCCCAGGTACCCGACGACGACTCGGCGGTGGACTTCGCGGCGGCCTCCCTCGGCCGGCTCGTTGACGCGCTGGCCAGCATCGAGTCTGAGACACCGGTATGGAACTGGTCGCCCCGGCCCGATGCCGGCTTCTACTTCCGTCGTATGCTCCACGAGACCAGCGTGCATCGCTGGGACGCCGAGAATGCGGTGGGAGCGACAGGTCCGGTGGACGGCGAGCAGGGTCGGGACGGGGTGGACGAGTTCTTCGAGTTCGTGCTGCCCAACGCCCAGCAGCGCAAGCAACGCGACCTTCCGCCGGGCAGCCTGCACCTGCACCGCACCGACGGTGAGGGCGAGTGGATCGTGCAAGCCGACGGTGATGACGTGGTGTTCGAGCATGCCCACGTCAAGGGCGACGCCGCAGTGCGGGGACCGGGTGGCGCTCTGTTCCTGGCCATGTGGAACCGGCTGTCCCTGGCCGACACCGAACTCTCGGTAGTGGGGGACGAGGCCACGGCTCAGGCATGGGCGGCACTCGCTCCGTGAACGACGGCGTCGGCGACGACAGCGTCGCCCCCATGTCGAGGGAAACCACCGGTGCCCCCCGGTCTTCCGGTGCCGTCGGTGTCCCCCCGCCGGACGGTGCCGGCCCGTCAGGCTCGGGTGTGGCGTCGGCGCAGTCGCGCCGGATCGCCTTTGGCGGGGGCAGCCAGCTCGACCAGTTGATGCCGGTGGTGCTGTTCTTGGTGTTCTACAACCTGGACGTAGTTCAGATCGCTGGCCTCAACAACATCGAGGTCGCAGTGATGGCGGCGACGGCATGGTCGATCAAGGCGGCCTGCAGCCGCGTCCGTCGGGGCCTGCCGATCGGCAAGTGGCTGCCGATCATCACCGTGTACCTAGTAGTCCGCGCCGGGGTCAGCATCGCCGTTGAGCGCGGGCTGGTGGATTTCGGCGTCAGCTCGGAGGCCGTGTACTTCGGCATCGGCATCGGCACGAAGACGCTTGTCGGGCTGGCGGCGGTTGCCACCATCGTCGTGGGAAGGCCCTTCGCTCTCTGGGCTATGCGCTTCGTCCCCGACCTGCCCGAGGCGCTGAGGAGCGACCGGCGGTTTGTGGCCACTCTGCGCGACGTGACCTGGGTCATCGCCCTGTACGAGATCGGTTCGTCCGTTTGGGACATCTGGCTCTACAACAACGCCGGAGTGAGCTCCTTCGTGGTAATCCGCTACTTGGGCAACTACCTGGCGTCCTTCGTGCTGATCTTCGCCACGCTGATCTACGTGGAGCGGCGGTTCTCGACGATCGAGGGCTGCCCGAGCCTGGTGGAGCTGGTCAGCCGCATGACGCGCCGCAGTCCGGCGAGCAGCTCGTGACCGGCAGCGTCTCCACCACTGCCGTTCCCTAGACGGCTCGCAGGCGCTCCCATTCGTCCAGGAGGCTGGAGTCCACGCCGCGCACGAGGGCTCCCAGCCACTCGTTCGCCTCTGCGAGTTGCTCATTGACAGCCGCGGCGGGAACGGTCTGCACGAGTGCCTTGTAGCAGTCGGTCAGGTACCGCAGCACCAGACCCTCGGAGCGCTTGAGCCCGTAGCGAGACACGTACTGGTTGAACGTGTCGGCGTGCTCCAGCATGTCGCGCACCACCGACTTCGGGCTCGGGCGCAGATGACCCACCCAGGGATGATGGCGGGCGAAGGTGGCGAAGGCGGGCTCGATGAACTCGGCCTCCGGCTTTGGCCAGGTCACCTCGGCCAGGCGCTCCATGCGCTCTTCGTACTCGACGCGCTCGTCCTTCATCCTGGTCATGAGTTCGTCTTTGGCCTTGTCCCGCTGGGCCAGCAGCACAGCCATCGGGTCCTCCAGCACCGACTCCACCACGCTGAGCGCCTGCAGGTGGTAGTCGGGGGCCTCGGAGTCGAGAACCGAGATGGCCTCCAGGGCGAACAGCCCCAGCGGCTGGTTGAGCCGGAACTCGTCCTGCAGGTCGAGGTTCACCCTCACTGGGCGGCCCAGCTCGTCAGCGCCGTCGAGGACCTCCACGATTTCGGCGTCGACCAGGGACCGGAACACGCCCACGGCCTTGCGGATGTGTCGGCGCTGGCGGGAGCGGGGCTCGTGGTTGTCGACCAGCAGGCGCTTCATGGCCGCGCAGCCGTCGCCGGGACGGTCCAGGACGTTGAGCATCATGGCGTGGGTCACGTCGAAGCTCGACTCGAGCCTCTCGGGCGTGCCGTCCCACAGGCGGGCCAGGGTCTTGTCGTCGTAGTGCGCGTAGCCCCTCTCCGGGGGTTTGCGTCGCACCAGCTTGCGCAGCTTCTTGGGGTCGCCGGCGGCCCGCATCTCGGCCCGCTTGTTCTCAACCGAGTGCTCGGGGGCCTGCACCCAGACGCTGCCGACGGTGTCGAAGCCCCGCCTGCCGGCCCGTCCGGCGATCTGCTGGAAGTCGCGCACCGACAGCACCCGGGTGCGCCGGCCGTCGTACTTGTAGAGCCGGGTGAACAGCACGGTTCGGATGGGGACGTTCACCCCCACTCCGAGGGTGTCGGTACCGCAGATCAGCTTGAGGTGGCCCTGCTGGGCCAGCTTCTCGACCAGTAGCCGGTACTTGGGCAGCATCCCGGCGTGATGCACGCCGATGCCGGCCAGCACGAAGCGGCGCAGGTCCTTGCCGATGGGAGTGTCGAAGCGGAACCCGCCGACCGCCTCCTTGACTGCGGCCTTCTGCTCGGCGCTGAGCACCTTCAGGCTGGTGAGGCTCTGGGCCCGGGCGGTGGCCTCCCTCTGGGTGAAATGCACTATGTACACCGGCGCCCGCCCCGTCTTGAGCAGTTCCTCGATGGAGACGTGCAGCGGCGTCTCCCGGTACTCGACGTCGAGGGGGACCGGGCGCTCGGCCGAGGCCACCAGGGCGGTGTCTCGGCCGGTGCGGGCGCTGAGGTCTTTGCGCAGCGCGATCGTGTCGCCGAGGGTGGCTGACATCAGAAGGAACTGAGCTCTCGGAAGCTGCAGCAACGGCACCTGCCAAGCCCATCCTCGATCCCGGTCGCCGTAGTAGTGGAACTCGTCCATGACCACCAGGTCGGCGGGAGTGTCGGCACCGGACCGCAGGGCCCGCTGAGCCAGGATCTCCGCGGTGCAGGCAATCACCGGCGCGCTGCCGTTGACGGAGGCGTCTCCGGTGACCATGCCCACATTGGACGCCCCGAGCGCCGCGGTCAGCTCGAAGAACTTCTCGCTCACCAAAGCCTTTATCGGAGCGGTGTAGGTGGCGTGGCGCCCCTGGGCCAGCGTGGCGAACGCGCCCGCGACGGCCACCAGCGACTTGCCCGATCCCGTGGGCGTGGACAGGACCACGTTCTCGCCCACCAGGAGTCGCAGGACCGCCTCCTCCTGGTGCGGGTACAGCTCGAGTCCGGCTGCGAGCGACCATTCCAGGAACGCATCGAGCAGTTCGTCGCTGCCGGGTGTCTCCGGAATGAAGTCGCCGAGTGCGGGCAGGGCCATGCCGTCCGCAGGCTAGGTCGGCGTTAGCGTGGGGCGGGTGCCTCCGAACGCGTCGCCGCCGTTGCCCGATGCGTCGCCGGTGCCGCCCTCGGGGCGCGGCCTGCTGTGAGCGGGCCGGTGGCGCCGGACGCGCCGGCGGGCTCGGCGCGGATCGGCCCCAGGCTCTGGGCGCTCTTTGGAGCGACGTTCTTCTCGATGGCGTTGACCATGGGGCAGATCACGATTCTGGGCAAGCAGGTGTTCGACATGACCGGCCGCCCGCTGTACCTGGGGCTGCTGGGACTGGCGGAATTCGTGCCCGCCTTCCTGCTGGCACCAATCAGCGGCATGGTCGCGGACCGCTTCGAGCGTCGCATCGTGTTCGCCTGGGGCCTCGGCGGCGAGGCCGTTGCGTCGATCGGCCTGTTCTTGTACGTCGCGTCGGATCCGACATCGGTGCTTCCCATTTACGGCTTGGTCCTCGTGTTTGGCACGGCTCGAGCCTTCCTCATGGCGGTAAGCCGGGCTCTGCCGGTGGACCTGGCACCCCAAGGGGCCCGAGAGCGGATGGTGGCGTTGAATGTTGCGGGTTGGCAGGCGGGCTTCATCGTCGGTCCAGTGGGGTTCGGTTTCGCCTTCGAAGTCGATCCGGCCCTCCCGTACCTGCTGGCCGCTGGATGCGCGATAGCCGGGATCGGCATGCTCATGCTCGTGCCGTCGGGCGACGTGCAACGGGCCGCGCTCGTGGCCGGAGCCGGGATGCGGGCCGCGCTCGCACAAGCCCTCGAGGGCCTGCGCTACGTCCGGCGCAACCGGGTGGTGCTCGGAGTGATCTCCCTCGATCTGTTCGCGGTGTTGTTGGGCGGCGCGATGGCGCTGCTGCCCGCCATCGCCGAGGACCGCCTCGGCGTGGGTGCCGTGGGTCTCGGCTGGCTGGCGGCTGCGGTCGGTGTCGGGGCCTCAGCGGTGATGGTGGTCCTGTCGGTGCGGCCGCTTCAGCGACGAGTGGGCCCAGCTCTGCTGGCGGCGGTGGCCACCTTCGGCGTCGGGACGATCGTGCTCGGCCTGACCCACTCGTACATCGTCGTCTTCGTGGCGCTCCTGGTCGTGGGCGGGGCGGACGCTGTGAGCATCTTCGTTCGCGGCACGATCGTCCCGCTGGCCACGCCGGAGGAGATGCGGGGACGCGTCCTGGCTGTGGAGTACGTGTTCATCGGGGGATCGAATGAGCTGGGCGCCTTCGAGTCGGGCGTAGCCGGCGCGCTGCTCGGCGTGGCTGGAGCGGTGGTGTTCGGCGGCGTGGGCACTCTGGCCGTGGTTGCGATCTGGTTGTTGTGGTTCCCCGAGTTGCGGAGCATCGACCGCTTCGCTGAAGTGCATCCCGACACCTAACCCCCGACCTCGCCCCTTCTGGAGGGATTTCCTGGACTTGAAGAGGGATTTTTTCCCTTGGCGACAGGAAGTTCGGCGCGCGGACAATGGGTCAAGGAAGCGCGCTGACGCGGACGAGCCGGGCATGACGGATACTGGGGGCATGGCCGATACTGGGGGCATGGCCGATACTGGGGGCATGACGGATACTGGGGGCATGGCCGATACTGGGGGCATGGCAGAGGTGCGGGGGCTGGATCACATCGTGTTGAACGTGGCCGACGCCGAGCGCTCGCTGCGCTGGTACTGCGATCGGCTGGGGCTCGAGCCGGTCCGCTACGAGGAGTGGAAGGCGGGCGAAGCGCCGTTCGTGTCGGTCCGCATCGATGAGGGTACGATCATCGACCTCTTCGAGGCGGACCGAAGCGGCGAGAACCTAGCGCACTTCGCCCTATGGGTCATCGGCGATGTGGAGTCGATCGTGGCCCACCCAGACATGGAGGTGGTGAGTCGAGCCGAGCGGTTGTTCGGGGCCCGAGGCTGGGGCTCGTCGGTGTACGTCCGCGATCCCGACGGCAACGAGGTTGAGCTGCGGAGCTACCCGTCCTGAGCAGGGCTCTCAACGCCGGGCGCTATCGGTGCCAGCGGCGCAGCGAGGTCAGGCCAGGCCGGCGAAGTCGACCTGGTTGGTGGTGAACCAGGCCATGAACCCGTGGTCGGCCACCATGTTGTGGCCGTTCATGGCCGCGCTGGCATCCGATCCGAGCATCACCAGAGTGCGGGCGATGTCGGAGGGAGTGAGAATCCCGGCCGACTGGTCCACCATCCAGTCGATGATCTTCTCGGTCATGTGGCGGCGGAAATCGTGCAGCAGGGGAGTGTCGATCACGCCCGGGCACACGCTGTTGGTGCGCACACCGTAGTCGAGGTAGCTGCGGCGCGAGCCGTGCATGGTCCACACCTGGGCCAGCTCCTTGGAGAACTCGTAGGGCGCCGGGTCGATCAGCTCGCCGTGGTCGGCGATCCAGGCCAGGGCCTCGTCCCAGCCGTCGATGGCGATCAGCTCGGAGATCTCGGCGAGGTGCTCGGGCCAGCGCTGGCCGGCCACCGAGGCGGTGTTCACGATGGCGCCGCCCCGGTTCATGGTGGGGAGCAGGCCCTCGCTGAGACGGCGCAGGCCCAGGTAGTTGACCCGCAGCACGAAGTCCGAGGAGTGCACGCCCGCCACACCGGCGTTGTTGAACAGCACGTCCACACCCCCGCCGATGGCCTCGCAGGCCTCGTCGATCGAGTCGGGGTCGCTGAGGTCGGCGGCCACATAGGCGGTGGCCGGGCCGCTGGGCTCGTTGCGGTCGAGCACGGTGAGGTCGGTGCATCCCGCCTCGGCCAGCAGCTCGACGGCGGCTGCGCCCACGCCGCTGGCGCCCCCGGTGAGCACCACCTTCTTGCCGTTGTAGCTGAAGAGGTCAGATGAGGATGCGGGCACGGTTCGACTCCTTGTGGGGTTCGCCTGGCAGGGCAGTCGGCTCAGGCCGGAATGAAGGCTAGGTGGGCCTCGCGCAGGCCGTGGACGAAGGCGTTGGGCATCTCCACCTGCGGCGCGCCCTCGATGCGCTCGACGCGGGCCACCCGCTCCAGCAGGCGCTCGAAGAAGATCTGGATCTCCAGCCGGGCCAGCGCCGCTCCCAGACAGAAGTGGGTGCCGAAGCCGAAGGCGATGTGGTTGTTGGGGCTGCGGGTCACGTCGTAGGTCTCGGGATCGCGGAAGTGGCGGGGATCCCGGTTGGCCGACGGGTACATCATGACCACCTGCTGGCCCTTGCGGATCGTCTGGCCCCCCAGCTCGGTGTCGGCGGTGGCCGTGCGGCACATGTTGTGAATGGGGGTGACCCAGCGGATGAACTCCTCCACCGCGATCTCAAGGTCCGATCCCCCCTTGAGCGCGGCCCAGGCGTCGGGACGGTCGGCCAAGTCCAGCAGCGTGCGGGCGATCACGGTGCGGGTGGTCTCGGCCCCGCCGTCTAGCAGCAGCAGGCAGTCCGAGACCATCTGGTCCAACCCGAACTCTGAGCCGCCCACCATCCCGTCACTGTCGGCCTCGACCTCTATCCAGCGCGACATCACGTCACCGGCCGGGCAGCCCTGCTTCTGGGCATACAGCTCGGCGCAGGCCACCGCGAACTCCAGAACCGCCTCGACGCCTTCTTGGGTGTGGTATCGGGGACCGCCGCCCGTGGCGATGGACGTCTCCGACCAGTGTTTGAGCTTGGGCCAAAGGTCGTCGTCGAAACCCAGCAGCAAACCGATCATCTTGGCTGGCAGGGGAGCGGCCAGTTCGTCCACGATCTCGGCCCGGCCCCGCTCGATCACCGGGTCGAGCAGCTCGTCGACGGTCTCGGTGATGTGGCTGCGCCGCTGCTGCACTGCTCGGGGGGTGAAACGTCGCGACACCAGCGAGCGTCGGGCCTGGTGCAGCGGATCGTCTCTGCCGATGATCGACTGGTCGGCTGGGATGTTGGGCCGGTAGCCGCCCTTGTCGCGGTCGGAGCTGATGAAGCGGCGCTTGTTTTTCTCGACGGCCACGATGTCGTCGTAGCGGGTGATCACCCACAGCTCGTTGGTGCTGTCCCAGTGGCACGGCGAGTTCTCCCGCAGCCAGGCATAGCGGGAGTAGGGATCGTTGACGTAGAAGTCGCCGTCGAGGATGTCGAGGGGACGGGGATCGACGGGCGTTACGGGCATAGCCGGAGTCATCCTACGGCAGGGCTTGATGACACCAGAAAGCCCGGCCGGTCAAGGCCGGGGTCACGGGAAGAGGCTCTGCAAAGCGGTCCACATCAGCCACAGGCCAACGACGGCGAAGGGGCCGGGGATGGCTATTACCAGGGTCCAGGTCAGGTAGCGGATCCAGGTGGGGCGGTCAGCGAAGCGCCTCTGGTGGAAGGCGGCGTCGAGGCGCTCGGCTTCGAGATCGCGCCGCTCGAGGCCGAGCACCTCGGCTGCGGTATCGGCGACCTCTGTGCGCACCACAAGCACCGCCAGGCGCTCAGTGACGTGGTGGGGAGCCACGTCGGTGGCCGGGTCGAAGATCACAGTCGCCTCGTAGCCGGCCTCACGGAGCCGGGCCGCGGCCAAGTCGGCCTCCCAACGGCTCGCGTACTCGGCGATGGGCACCATGCCCGGCAGTGGCCTCACCCCCATATCGTGCCCGCTCCAGAGGCCGAGCGGGTAGGCGGCAAGTCGTGCGGTATTTCGCGAGGCGCTCAGCGAGGCCGTGGCCCGAGCGCCCGTGAGTAGCCCTATGTCAAGCTCGCCTCAAATCTGCACGGGTATTGCTCATATGTGACGGGTTTCTCTACTGATTTCGGTCGAGTGGGCCCGAGCGGCCCGTGAGCGCAGCGAACAGGAGCGGGAAGCACGACCCTGCACCGCGATGCGGCACCACCTACCCGCGCTGTCTGGTGGCCGCCGATAGCGTGCCCGCTCGTGAGCCCGGCTGTCGCGGTGAGCGATCTTGTGAAGCACTACGGCGCGGTCCGGGCCGTGGACGGGGTGTCCTTCGAGGTGGAGCGAGGCGAGGTTTTCGCCCTGCTGGGCCCCAACGGAGCGGGCAAGTCCACCATCGTGGAGATCCTTGAGGGGCACCGCAGCCGGACCTCGGGCACAGTGCGGGTGCTGGACGCCGATCCTGCGGCTGCGGGCCCATCGTTCCGGGACCGGATCGGCATCGTGCTGCAGACCTCGGGGATCGACCCGGAGCTGACGGTGCGCGAGGCCATCGACTTCTATGGGGCCGCCTACTCGCGCCCTGTTCCGTCCCATGAGCTGATCGAACTGGTGGATCTGGGCGAGAAGGCCGACGCCCGGATCTCAACCCTGTCGGGAGGCCAGCAGCGCCGCATCGACATGGCTCTCGGGCTGGCTGGCGACCCCGACGTCGTGTTCCTCGATGAGCCGACCACCGGCTTCGACCCCGCGGCCCGGCGGCGGGGCTGGGAGCTGGTCGAGCGGCTCGCCTCGCAGCAGCGGGCCGTGCTGCTCACCACGCACTACCTCGACGAGGCCGAGAACCTTGCTGACCGGGTGGCTGTGCTGGCCAAGGGCCGCATCGTCGCCGAGGGCACCCCGGCCGAGCTGAGAGCCAGGGCCGGGTCGGCTCTCATCCGCTTCGCGGTGCCCGACAGAGCCGAGCCGGTGCCGGACCTGCTCGATCCGGTCTCGGGCGACATCGTCGGGCGGGGCCGCAACGTGGAGATCACCACCGACACACCCACCGCCGACCTGGCTCATCTCACGGGATGGGCCGCCCAGCGGGGGATTGAACTCGAAGGGCTGACGGTCTCGACTCCGAGCCTCGAGGACGTGTACCTGGGGCTCGTGGCGCGAGACGGCGGCCAGGGCGACGAATCGGAAAGCGGATCATGAGCGCGCTGTGGCGGGCCGCGCGCCACCAGAACCGGATCTTCTGGCGCACGCCGGTGGCGGCCTTCTTCACGCTGGTGTTCCCGATCCTGATGCTCGTGCTGTTCACGGCCATCTTCGGCAACGACGCGTTCGACACCGTCTACGGCCGGGTCAACAGCAGCCAGTTCTACACGCCCGGTCTGGCCGTGTTCGCGGCGGCGTCGTCCACCTACACGGGAATAGGCATCAACCTGGCCAGCCGGCGCGAGCTCGGCATCCTCAAGCGGGTCAGGGGCACTCCGATGCCTCGCTGGACCTACCTGGGAGGAGTTGTGGTGTCGGCGGTGTGGATCGCCGTGCTGGGGGTGACGGCCATGGTCGTTCTCGGCGTACTCGCCTACGGCGTGAACGTGGAGGCGGCCAAGGTCCCGGCCATGCTCCTGTCGTTCGCGGTCGGCTCCGCGTCGTTCGCCGCCCTCGGCCTGGCCCTCGCCTCGGTGGCCCGGTCGGTGTCGATGGCGGTGCCCATAGCCAACGCCACCCTTCTGCCGATGGCTTTCATCTCCAACATCTTTGTCCCGTTCGGCAGCGAGACCCCCGGCTGGCTGGAGCTGATCGGAAACATCTTCCCCCTCAAGCATTTCGGCCTGGCCTTCGGCGAGGCCATGAACCCGCTGTCGGAGGCCCCGGCCGTCGAGTGGCACCGGCTCGGCGTGCTGGTGCTCTGGCTGGCAGCAGGTGCCGCGGTGGCCGCGTGGCGGTTCAGCTGGGACCCGCCCGTGGCCTCCGGTCGGGGGTCGCGGCGGCGCGCCCGACGGGTGCCTGCCTAGCATCGACGGATGGTCCACTACGACGAGTTCGGGCTGTTCGGCGAGAACGCAGCCGAGTACGGCCTTGAATGGTCGGGTCCCCCCGCGGTTCGCCGGAAGTCGGTGGTGCTGCCGTCGGGACTGCGATTGTCGGCTCTGGTGTGGGGCACGGCTGAGCCCGAGCTGGTGCTCATCCACGGCGGCTCCCAGAACGCCCACACCTGGGACACGGTGGCTCTGGCTCTAGGGCGGCCGCTGGTGGCGGTGGACCTGCCCGGCCACGGACACTCCGACCACCGGCGCGCCCACAGCTACGGGCCGGCGTCCATGGCCGACGATGTGGCCGTGGCGGTGGAGACGTTGGCACCCGGGGCCCAGGCCGTGGTGGGTATGTCGCTGGGCGGCCTCACCGCCATCTGCCTCGCCGCGGACCACCCCCGTCTCGTGTCTCGCCTGGGGATCGTGGACGTGACGCCGGGCACCGACCACAAGAAGGCCGAGCCCATCATCGCCTTCGTGGACGGACCCGAGCACTTCGACAGCTTCGAGGCCATCCTGGAACGCACCATCGAGCACAACCCCACCCGCAGCGAGTCGTCACTGCGCCGGGGTGTGCTGCACAACGCCCATGAGTTGCCCGACGGGCGCTGGACCTGGAACTACGACCGGATGCGGGACTGGAAGACCGGCGACGGCGCCGAGCCGGCGTTCGAGGTCCTGTGGGAGAGGGTTTCTCGCATCGCAGCACCGACCGCGCTGTGGCAGGGCGGGGCCTGGAGCGTGGTGGACGACGAAGACGTGGCCGAGTGGACGCGACGGCTTCCCGGCACCGTCCATGTGGTGGTCGAGGGCGCCGGCCACTCCATCCAGGGCGACAGGCCTCTGGAGCTGGCTGCATTGATCGAGGACCTGCTGGCCCGGCCCGGAGTTGCGCCCGGCTAGTCGGAGTCGCTGTAGCCGGACTCGTCGAACAGGTATCCCCGCGGGGTGATCTCCAGGCGATGGCGGGCACCGGGCACCGACGGGTCGGCCGTCTCATATCCGGCGTCGCCCGACCACAGCGACACCGGGCCGTGCTCGCCCCGTCCGATGCGGGTCTCGTAGCAGCGGGGGCGGCGCCGGCCGAGACCCTCCAGCGCGCCGGCCACCGTGCTGAAGCGGCCGACGGTGTGAAGCGTCACCCACGTGGGGGCGATCAGCTCGATCTCCCCAGCGTCGCGGCGGCGCAGGGCCTCCGCCGGTGTCATCCACTCGTGGCGGACGATCTCGCCGTCGTCGATCATGACCTCCTCGGATGGTGCCTCGGCCGCGAAGAACCAGGTGGCGAAGCGCTTGGGCGCCATCGGCGGCGGGATCCAGTAGGAGAAGTGCACCAGGTCCGCCGGATCGAGCACTATGGCGGCCTCCTCGGCGGCCTCGCGGGCGGCGGCATTGCGGGCGGCCGCGATCAGGTTGCCCGTGCCGTCGTAGTCGGCGTCGTCGATGCGGCCGCCGGGGAACACCCACATCCCGCCGAACGCCAGCCGGGAGTTCTTGCGCAGCATCAGCGACTCCAAGCCGCCGGGTCCGTCGCGCAGCACGGCCACGGTGGCCGCCGGTATGGCTTGCGCCTCCCCGTCTCGCTCCAACTGCTTGTGCCACTCCTCGAATAGCAGCACCTCGCGCCGGTACGCCGCCTGAGTCCGCTCGTTGGCGGTGTCCGCCGGTCCGGGGCCGTTCACTTGGTCGCGCCGTCTCTGCGGTCCGCACGGGGGTCAGTTGCGCTGGCTGTGCAGTCCGGGTCGTCGGATCGGGAAGCGCTCACTTGATCACGCCATCGGATCGGGAAGCGCTCACTTGATCACGCCGTCCGATCGGGAAGTGCTCACTTGATCACGCCGTCGGATCGGGAAGTGCTCACTTGATCACGCCGTCGGATCGGGAAGTGCTCACTTGATCACGCCGTCGGATCGGAGCTGGTCGATCCTGTCTTCCCAGCCCAGCTGGCTCAGCACCTCGACGGTGTGCTCGCCGTGGATGGGAGACGACGGCTCGCGCAGCTCGGCCGGCGTCGCCGAGAACCGGGCCGCAGGCCGAGGCTGGCGGATCCGGCCCATCGCCGGATGATCATGCTCCTCGAACAACTCGTTGTGCACCGCTTGGGCGTCGTCTGCGACGTCCTCCACGCCCAACACCACTCCGAAGGGGACCTGGTGTCGGTCCAGGGCCTCCACTGCCTCGGCCAGAGTCATGGCGGCCGCAGCCGCATGCACGGCACGGAACACGGCACTGGTCTGGGGGCGGTTGCGCTGGCGGTCGGCCATGGTTGCTAGCGCGGGGTCCGACGAGTCCACCCCGAAGGCTTGGGCCATGCCGTGGAACTCCGAGTCAGTCACGGCCGCCACCACCGCATGGCCGTCGGCGAAGGCGATGGCCCGCTGATGCGCCGAAAACGACTGGGCCAGATGGGGCTGGTCGTTGTCCAGCGCGACCTCGTGGGCGGCCGCGTCCGCGAACAGGAACCCCACCGCGGCGTCCAGCATCGCGAGCTGCATGTGCTGGCCCCCCGCGCCGCGCTCGCGGGCGAACAGCGCAGCGGTGATGGCCTGGGCGGCCGTGTACGCGGTGACCTTGTCGGCCGCGGCCTGGCGCAGGAATCGGGGGGACTCGTCGTTGATGCCGGTCTGGTTGTCCACAATCCCCGACTGGGCCTGGATGACCGAGTCGTACACACGCCGGTGGGCGTAGGGGCCGTCGGGGCCGAACCCCGAGAGCGAGGCGTAGACGATGTCGGGGTTGCGGGCCGAGACCTCGCCGTAGCCGAGACCGAGCCGCTCGACCACGCCGGGGCGCATGTTCTGTACGAACACATCTGCACCGGAGGCTAGGTCGAGCGCTATCTCGCGGCCGCGGGGGTCGGTGCAGTTCACGGCCACTGATCTCTTGCCCCGGTTGCACATCTGGAACAGGGCCGAGATACCGCCGGAGACCACCCCGACGTAGCGGCCCTGGTCTCCGAAGCCGGGCTCCTCCACCTTGATCACTTCGGCGCCCTGATCGGCGAGAAGGGTCACGGCCAGGGGTCCGGTGACGGCCACGCACATCTCAACGATGCGCACTCCGTGCAGCGGTCCGGGCATGGCTTCGGTGCGAACCTTGCTGGGTGTGGGCGAGCTTTGGCTCAGCCTTGGCCGGCCGAGTCGTCGCCCGCTTGCTTGTCAGGGGCAGGGATGCCGTGGAACCAGCTGGCCTCCTCGACCAGCGACCGGCTCCGCCAACCGTCGGGGGTGCGCACCAGCTTGTGGTGGTACCACCCGCCGGTGGCCCACACCGGGCTGTCGGGCAGCTTCAGCGGGTTGTAGACCATGGCCACAACCTTGGCCTCGTCGCCGTCGATGGCGATGTCGATGTTGGAGATCAAGTGCTGGATGGTCTCGAACATCGGCATCACTTCCGACAAGAAACCGGCCACTTCCTCGACGTTTCCGGCAATGCCGCCGACTTGGGTGTAGTCGATGCGGGCGTCTGAGGTGAAGACGCTGTGGAACAGGTCCCAGTTCTGCCGGTCGACAGCCCTGGCGTAGCGGGTCAGCAGGTCGGTGATTTCGGCCCGGTCGCTGAGGGTCTGCAGGTCCATGACCCCACGATACGGGGCGCGCCGCCATTGGTGTTCTCGTGCGGGCGAGCGCGGGAAGGGGCGCTTAATCCGCCTGGACTCGGGTTACCGGCTGTGATCAAGAGCATTTCAGTCATTATTCAACAATGTTGTGGATTTGGGGTTGGTATTGTCAGACGGGGTGTGTAGTGTTCTTGGCATGGGGCGAACAGGTGTTCTTATTAAGGGCAATGGGCCCAGCGGCGGGGTCGTGGCCGGGAGAGAGAGCGGGTCCTACAACGGGCTGAGCAACGGCAGGGGGCCCGCTGGGCTTGGTGAAGGTGCGTCGGCCGGGTTCGAGCCGTCGGTGTGGAGTTGTTTGGCCGAGGCGGTGGCCGCGTTGCGGGCGGTGTCGTTGGAGGGATTGGACGAGGACGGGTTGTGCCGGGTGGTGGCCGCGGCCGGGCGGGTGAATGCCCTGGCTGATGCTTTGACTCTGCGGGCTGCGGGTCTGTTGGAGGCGCTGAGGGCGGGCTCGGCGCGGGAGGCGCTGGTGGCTGGAGCGAAGCTGTCGGGCCGGGCGGCCAAGCGAGTGACTGAGGCAGCCCGCCAGATCGAGGAGATGCCCAACGTCGGTCGGATGCTCGAGGTGGGGGACTTGACGCTCGAGAGTGTTTTCGCTCTCGGGTCTGCGGCCAGGCAGTGCGGCGCGTCGGTCGTTGATAGCTCGGACGAGTTGCTGTACCAGGCCGCCACTCGGGACTCGGGATCCTTCAGCCGGGTGGCTAGGAGGTTCGCACAGCGCCATGACCCTTCGGCGGGGGGCGATCTGCTCATGGGGCAGCGCAACGGCCGCAAGGCTGATCTGTTCGTCGGCGGCGACGGCATGGGCGTGCTCAAGGGCGAGATGGACCCGGTGAGCTTCGGTCTGCTGGAGCAGGCGGTGGACGAGCGCAAGGACTACCTGTGGCGCAAGGACGGCGGCCGTGACGGCACTCCAGACGCGGTGCGCAACAACGGGCAGCGCACGATGGATGCAATCTTCGAGTTGTGCACGGGCCGGAACGCGCTGACTCACGAGCCGCTCCCGGCCGACGACGGTCCCCGGAGTTCGCGTCGCCTCCCGGCAGGGAGGATCATCGCCGTGACCGCAGGTGTCGTGGACGGCACCGACCCGGATGGGTCCTGCGAGATCATCGGAGTCGGCCCGGTACCGCCGTCGGTGCTCGACAGCATCTCGCCCGATGATCGCCTGGTAGGCGCGCTCTTCGGCGGCGACGGCCAGCCGCTGTGGTTGGGCCGCATGGAGCGGCTGGCCAACATCGACCAGTACGTGGCGGTGGCGCTACGAGACCGGGGCTGTGTGCTGTGCCGGGCCCCTATGCATCGCTGCGATATTCACCACGTAGACGAGTTCCACGCCGATGCGGGCCAGACGGACATCGAGAACCTTGCCGCCCTCTGCAACAGTTGCCACCTGTGGTTGCACAGGACCAATCGGCGTGTCGTGCGGCAGGTCGACGCCTACGGGACCATCACTTGGTCCACGGCTGCCCGCGGCTCCGATCCCGGTGGCCGTGAGGGACGGGATCTGAGTGCGGCCGGGCTGGCAGACGGGTTCAGCGGCTGCGGCGACCACAACCCGGGCGACATGCCGGGGGCCAGCAAGGCCGAAGTCGGTGCTGGCTTCGCAGGTCGCGATCCGCCGGCCGCTGGGTGACGGTAAGGGGTGGCGGCCGCGGGTGCTGGCGGGGAGGGCGTGGATGGCTCGCCTCGACTGGAGGCGATCATCGTCGCTCCGCCCACTCGAGCCGCACTTCCGCCTCGGAGGGAGACCGTGGGGTCACCGTACCCCCGAGCTTCAGCCGCTACCTTCGATCCCATAGGTGAGCCGCACCTGAATCCCCGTCGGGCAAGGTCCGCGGCGGGACGCGGAGCACGAGAAACCTCGAGAAGAAGAGTCCGGAGACGACCGTGTCACCACAACAGCAACTGACGACCGCAACCCTCGATCCCGTCCCAGCCCGCCATGTGGAAGACATTCCCGTGGCCGAGGAGATGAGCGACTCGTTCCTCGCCTACGCGCTGTCGGTGATCACCTCCCGCGCCATCCCCGACGTGAGAGACGGCCTCAAGCCGGTGCAGCGCCGGGTCCTGTGGTCGATGCTGCAGATGGGCCTGCGCCCCGGCACCCCGTACCGCAAGGCGGCCCGTGTGGTGGGCGACACGATGGGCCGCTACCACCCCCACGGCGACGCCGCCATTTACGACACCCTCGTGCGCATGGGCCAGGACTTCAGCCGCATGGTGACACTGGTGGACCCGCAGGGGAATTTCGGCAGTCTCGACGACCCACCCGCTGCGGCCCGCTACACCGAGTGCCGCCTGAGCGAGGCGGCGATGGACATGGTCGGCGAGCTCGACGAGGACACCGTCGATTTCCGGCCCACCTACGACGGCGAGGACACCGAGCCGGTCGTGCTGCCGGCGGCACTGCCCAACCTGCTGGTCAATGGCACCTCGGGGATCGCCGTGGGCATGGCCACCAGCATGCTTCCCCACAACCTGGCCGAGGTCGGCGAAGCCATCGAGCTGGTGATGAGCAAGCAGCCGACCGAAGCTCGAACAGAGGCCGGTCCGGCGCCAGGAGGCGCCAGGGCAGGCCGGAGGCGCCGGCTCAGGCCGACAACCGACGAGCTCATGGAGGTCCTTCCCGGGCCCGACTTCCCCGGCGGCGGGATAGTCGTGCGCGACGCGGGCCTGACCGCGGCCTACGAGAGCGGCCGAGGATCGGTCAGGGTGCGGGCCCGGGCCAGCGTCGAGGCTGTCACGCGCCGTCGCCAGGCGGTCGTCGTCACCGAACTGCCCCATCTGGTGGGTCCCGAGCGGGTGGTCGCGCGGATCACCGAGCTGGTCGGGGCAAGCCGGCTGCAGGGCGTGTCCGGCATCGTCGATCTGAGCGACATGGACGGTCTGCGCCTGCAGATCGACCTGAAGCCGGGAGTGGAACCCGAGGCTGTGCTGTCCGAGCTCTACCGGCTCACCCCTTTGGAAGACACCGTGAGCGTCAACAACGTGGTGCTGGTCGACGGCGTACCCACCACGGTCGGGCTTCGGGAGCTGTGTGAGCACTACGCAACCCATCGGCTGCAAGTTGTGGTGCGGCGCACCCGCTACCGGCTGCGACGGGCCGACGATCGGCTGCACATCGTGGAGGGCCTGCTCGCCGCCCTCGACAACATCGACGATGTGGTGGCGCTGATCCGCGGCTCCCAGAACGCTGCGGAGGCTCGTGCCGGCCTCATGGCGCGCTTCGGGCTCACCGAAGTTCAGGCGACCCACATACTCGACATGGCGCTGCGGCGGCTCACGGCCTTGGAGCGCCAGAAGCTCGACGAGGAGGCAGCCGGCCTTCGAGCGGACATAGACGACTTGAGGGAGATCCTCGCCAGCCGGCGCCGGCAGCGCTCAATCGTGCGAAGCGAGCTGCGACGGATCGTCGAGGACCACGGGCGGCCGAGGCGCAGCCGCATCATCGAGGCCGAGGTTGCCGACCGCGAGCTCGCCAGCCGCTCCGGCGATGACGGCGCCTCCGCACCCTCGTCCGCGCTGGTCGAAGCGGGACCCGATCTGCCGTGCGTGGTGACAGTGTCGACGAGCGGCAACATCGGGCGGGCTTCTCTGAAGGGGCAGAGGCGGGCATCGCCCGGCCGCCACGATCTGATCGCCGCCAGGGTCGTCGCCTCGACGGGATCGCCGGTGGCCGCAGTCACCTCCAGCGGGCGGGTGTTGGCCGTGCTCGGAGGCGAGATTGAAGAGGAATCCAACCGCGTCCGCGGCGTCGATGCTTCGGCGGTCTTCGGCCTGGACTCCGGCGAGCGGGTGCTGGCCCTCGTCTCCGACGGGTCCGACAGGCTCGTGATGGTCGCCGCGGACGGCACCATCAAGCGGCTCGACGCCGACGAGGTGCTCGGCGCGCCGCCGGGGTCGCCATTGATCGCGTTGGGGGAGGGCGACCGCTTGGCATGCGCCTTCACCGCTCCCGAGGATGCGGACATCGTCGTCGCGGCCAACGACGGCAGGGCTCTTCGACTGGAGGCCTCGTCGGTGCGGCTGCAGCGCCGCGCGGCTGCGGGAGTGGCTGGCATCAAGTTGCGCGAGGGCTCATCGCCGGTAGGGGCCGGCGTCGTGATCAATGACTCCGCTCTGGTCGTCGCAACCAGTTCGGGCCTAACTGCGGGCGGTGGGGGGAGCGGCATCAAGGTCACCCGCTGCTCCGAGCTGCCGACACAGGGCAGGGGCACGCAAGGGGTGCTCGTGGTCAAGCTGCTGCCCGGGGAGTCGGTCGTCGCCGCGGCGGTTGGCGCGGTCGACGGCATGCTGGCCCTGATGGGGCAAGACGACAATCCCCGCAAGATCGATCCTCACCCTGTGCCCGTACGGGTGCCCCCCACCGCGCGCTACCGCTCACCGCAGCGCAGCGAACGGAGCATCCACGCGCTGGCGCCGGGAAGGTGGTGACAGCCGTGGCACCCTCCAACCAGACGCCCGGCACGGCCGAGGCGATGGCCTTGCCGCTGTCTCCAGGCGCCGACACGGACCCTGCCGCCGATCTGGGCGCACGCTCCCGAGCCGGCGCTGCTCCCAACGGTACGGCCCGTCGCGGCGGCGCCTCCAATGGCCGTCACGTCACTCGCTCGGCGGCCCCGGATGACTCGGGCCGTGACACGTCCACCGCCGGCGGAAGATACGACGCCGGGTCCATCGAGACGCTCGAGGATCTCGAAGCCGTCCGCAAGCGCCCGGCCATGTACATCGGCAGCAACGGCTCCGAGGGCCTCATGCACCTCGTATGGGAGATCGTAGACAACGCCGTGGACGAGGCCGTCGCAGGATTCGCCACCAGGGTGGACGTGACGCTGAACCGAAGCGGATCGGTGGAGATTGCCGATGACGGCCGCGGCATCCCCGTTGACAAACACCCCGACCGCGACGTGTCGGCTCTCGAGGTGGTGTTCACCGAGCTGCACGCAGGCGGGAAGTTCGGCGACGGCGCATACAAGGTGTCTGGTGGACTTCACGGTGTCGGCGCCTCGGTGGTCAACGCCCTGTCAACCCGATTGGACGTCGAAGTGCGCCGCGACGGCTATGTGCACGAGCTGAGCTTCCAGAACCAGCAGGCGGGCCATTTCGTCGGCGGCAAGTTCAGGCCCAGCAGCGATGTGCGGCCCATGAGTCGTCGAACCAAGGCGACCGGCACCAGGGTGCAGTTCTGGCCCGACATGGCCCTGTTCGACCCCGAGGCGCGTATCGACGCCGACGAGGTGCGCAGCCGGGTCCGGCAGATGTGCTTCCTAGTGCCCGGGCTCAAGATGACCGTGGACGACCGTCGCCCGGGCGCAGGCGACCAGCCCTTCGCCTTCGTGAGCAGGGGCGGGCTCGCCGACATGGTGAGGGAGCGCTCCGAGAGCGCAGGGGAGGGCGCGGTCAGCGGCGTGATCACAGTCAACGGCATCGAGGCATTCACCGAGAAGGTCCCCGTCGACGGCACGATCACCGAGGTCCATCGGGAGTGCACCGTCGACATCGCGCTGCGCTGGATGGCGGGATACGACAGCGCCGTGGTGTCGTTCGTGAACACGATCCCCACCAGCTCCGGCGGCACGCATCTTGCCGGGTTCGACAAGGCGCTGACTCGAGTGGTGAACAGCGTGCTGCTGAAGGACAACCGCAAGCTGGCCCGACTGGCCCGCGGCGGCGCAGGCGCCAAGAACGGCAAGACCAGCGCCACCAAGGACGACGTGCGCGAAGGCCTGGTCGCAGCGGTCAAGGTGACCTTCTCCGAGCCGCAGTTCCGGGGCCAGACCAAGCAGGAGCTGGGCACGCCAGCGGTCGAGGGCATTGTGGCCCGGGTCACCTACGAGCAACTCAAGGAGTGGTTCGAGCCCGGAGGCGGCCCCCGGTCCCAGGTGAAGGCCATTGGCGACAAGCTGGCCGCCGCGGTGGTGAACCGAGTCGCCTCCAAGCAGATGCTCGACACCAAGCGCAAGGCTGCGAGCCTCCGGTCCACGGGCATGCCCGACAAGCTGGCCGACTGCCGCGTCCACGGTCCCGCCGCCGAGCTGGTTCTAGTGGAGGGCGACTCGGCCGCTGGTCCGGCCAAGCGGGGCCGAGACTCCGAGTTCATGGCGATCCTGCCGCTGCGGGGCAAGATCGTGAACGCGGCCAAGGCAAGCCCCAAGCAGGTTCTCGACAATACGGAGGCGCAGGCGATCTTCACCGCCATGGGCGCAGGGGCGGGCGACGCCTTCGACATTGACGCCGCCCGCTATGGCCGAATCGTAATCCTCTGCGACGCTGACGTCGACGGCAGCCACATCCGCTGCCTGCTGCTGACGCTCATCCACGGCTACATGAGGGAGATGCTCGTCCAAGGCCGAGTCTTCTCGGCCCAGCCGCCGCTCTACACCGTCAGAGTCGGCGACCGGACCCTCCGGGCTTTCTCCGACGAGGAGCGTGACCGGATCACGGCGGAGCTGACCCGAGGCAGGCGCAAAGGCGAGAACCTCAAATGGCAGCGCTTCAAGGGCCTCGGGGAGATGAACACCGACGAACTGCGCCACTGCGCGCTGGATCCGGCCACACGCACGCTGCGCCGCCTCACGATGTCCAACGTTCAGCAGGCCGAAGCCGCGGCGGAGATGTTCGACGTCCTGATGGGCAACGATGTCGCACAGCGCCGCGACTACCTCGTCGAGAACTCGTCGGTGGTGGACGAGGCGACTCTCGACATCTGAGCCCGTGACCCGATCTGTCCCGGAGAACGGCCGGGCATCCGGGCCGGCGTCACACCCGTGAGCTAGAACAGCGGGATGCAGCTCGAATTGGATCCGAGCGACACGCTCGACCGGGGCGGCACCGGGGCAGTGGATCACGACGGCACCCCGGTACCGCCGCAGCGGCTGTCGCCGTCCGGCGCGTCCACGTTCGAGCAGTGCCCCCGCCGGTGGCGGTTCCGCTACGTCGACCGCCTTCCCGAGCCTCCGGGAGTCGAGGCCCTGGTGGGGACGTTCGCTCACCGGGTATTGGAGCTCCTGATGCAGCAGCCGCCCGTTCGGCGGACCAGGGACGAGGCCCGGCGCATCGCGAGGGCGGTGTGGCCCGAGATGGCCGGCGGCGAGGACTACCGGGATCTGGAATTGGGCAATGACGAGGCTCGGCGGTTCCGCTGGCGCGCCTGGCACGCGATCGAGGGTCTGTGGCACTTGGAGGACCCGGCCAGCGTCGAGGTGGAAGGCACCGAGGAGCGGGTATCCGTGATGTTGAGACATGTGCCGTTCAGGGGAGTGGTCGACCGCCTAGAGAGGGAACCCGACGGCCTCGTGGTCAGCGACTACAAGTCGGGCCGGGCACCCGCGGCCCGCCACGCGCCCCAGCGGCTGCAGCAGGTGCTGCTCTACGCGGCGGCCGTAGCCGAGGAGACTGGCGAGCAGCCGGTAAGGGCGCAGCTGCTGTATCTGGGCCAGAGAGTCGTGGCGACGGCCGTGACGACCGTAGAGATCAGCGACGCCGTCGACCGGTTCGAGTCGACCTGGGGCGCCATCGCAGACGCCTGCGACGTCGATGACTTCGCGCCCCGGCCGGGTCCGCTCTGCGGCTACTGCGCATACGCCGAGAACTGCCCGGAGGGTCAGGCCGAGAATCTCCGAAGAGCACAGAAGCGAGCCGCCGAGGACGAGCACCTGACGAGACTCGCGGGCTGACCCCACCAGGCGAGGACGCCGCCGGGTGGGTCTGGAATCTGGGCGAGCACGGACCCTGCCGGACCGCTCGCCGGCCTCACCGCCTCCGGTGCCTCCACAGCCACACCAGTGCCACCAGGGCGGCCGCCGCGCCCAGCAGGGTGGAGATTCCCCCGGAATACAGCAGCCTGTCGCTCCAGGCGCTCGCTGGTTCGGGCGTTGCGCCCGAACCGGGAGCCGCAGTTGGCTCTTGGACAGGTTGCGGCGGCGGGTCTATCTCCCCGTCGAGGAGCGAATCGACGACCGAGGCCTGGCGCGAATCGGGTCGGTGACGGGGCCGGTCGCGCTGTGGGTCATATTCCATTGCGGTCCTCCGGGCGTTCTTTGCCGACCACACGGTCGTAGATCTGGTCGAACTCGGCGCACGCCTCGGCCGCGCCCCGGCGAGGCGGAAGTGCGTGTATGGGGAGAGATCGGGCCGCGGCCTCCGCCACCGCCGCCCGCAGCCGCACCGGCGGAAGGACTAGACGGCCGTGACCGGCGATGAGCTGCTCGTGCCAGTAGCGCGAATCGCGGGTGCGGGTCAGACGGTTCACGGCCACACCCGACACTGAGAGTCCCGCCGGCTTCCTGGAGGCCACCCGATCGATGGTCCGGAGAATCTCGCTGACCCCGTCGGAGGCCCACGCGCTGGGCTCGGTCACGACCAGGGCAGCGTCGGCCGCGAACAGCGCGTTGATCGTCAGGAGGCCCAGCGACGGGGGGCAGTCGATCAGGACCAGGCTCTGATTTCCTGACAGCGCGACCCGGAGCCGGTCTTGGGCCCCGACCGGGTCCGACAGCAGCTGGCGCTCCCGTCCGGCCAGTGCCGGGGTGGATGGCACAATCCGGGGCGGCAGGCCCTTGTCGTCGGGCCATCCCGATGGCACGGCCAGGTCCTCGACGATCCCGGGCCGGTCGGATTCCAGAGCCTCGTCCACGGTCGCGGCGGGCTCCCACACGCCCAGTCCCGTGGTGGCGTTGCCCTGGGGATCCAGGTCGATTACAAGGCTCGGCAGCCGCCTCGCCCACGCAGCTGACGCCAGCCCGAGCGCAGTGGTCGTCTTGCCCACCCCGCCCTTCTGGTTGACAAGCGCGATCACTGCCACGCCCTGAACGGTAGCCAGGCAAGGCGATACCCCGCGCAACATCGCACCGAAGCTCCGCTCGACGGAGCACACTTTCACCGATGGCAGCACGCGGTCGCACCCGATTCGCGCTCAGGCGGGCCGCAGCGCACTGGGCACGCGACCTGCTCGCGGTTCGAAGCGCTTTCGGCGCTCTCGTGATGGCGGCCGTCGCCAGTCTGGTGGCAGGACTGATCCTCGCGTCCATCACCGACACTCTCGAGGAGTTGCCGGGCCTGCTCCTTCTGGTTCCGGCCGCGATCGCGGTGAAGGGCAACATCTTCGGCGCGCTGGGCAGCCGGCTCGGCACGGCCATCCATGCCGGCACATTCCGGCTGTCCGGCGGCCGGGACTCGGTGATGATGCAGAACGCGCTTGCGTCGGTGGGTCTGAGCCTCGTGCTCGGTGTGGCGTTGGCGGTGATGGCCAAGGGTGTGGCGCTGGCCTTCAATGTCTCGCCGACCATGAGCCTGGCCGATTTCGTGGTGATATCGGCGCTCGGGTGCCTGATAGCCGCGTTTGTCGTCTTGGCTTTCACCTTGGCGACCACGGCCGGTGCTGTCCGCTTCGGCTGGGATCTCGACAACGTTGTGGCTCCGATGGTGACGGTCGCCGGCGACATAGTGACCCTTCCTTCGCTGGTGGTGGCGGCCGAGCTTGCCGGGGTGGCGGTCCTCACGCCGTCGGTCGCTTGGACGCTGGCGGTGATGGCGGCTGCTTCGGGGGTGTGGGGTCTTCGGAGCAGGCTGGAGACGGTGCGGGCCATCATGCGCGAGTCGATCCCGGTCCTAGTCGGGGCCGGGATGCTCGACTTGGTGGCCGGGATCACGGTGGAGAAGCGCATCGATGATTTCCTCGAGTTCCCGGTCCTGCTCGTGCTGCTGCCGGGATACTTGAGCACCGCCGGGGCGCTCGGGGGCGTGCTGTCGAGCCGGTTGTCCACCAAGCTGCACCTGGGACTCGCCCGGCCTGCGGTATTGCCGTCGGGGGCGGCGCGGGTCGACCTCGCCACCACGTTCGCGATGTCCATCCCAGTGTTCGCGCTGCTCGGCCTGATGGCCTCGGTCGCAGGCGGCCTGACGGGCCACGCCGGTCCCTCGCTGGCGGAGCTGGTGGGCGTGGCCATGCTCGGCGGCCTGCTGGCCACGGTGTTGGTGGTGGTGGTCGCCTATTACGGGACGCTCGCGGCGGTGCGTTTCGGGATGGACCCCGACACCTACGGGATCCCCATGGTCACCTCGTCGCTGGATTTGGTCGGTGCCTTCACCCTGATCGTCGCCGTCGTTTTTGTGGGCGTGGCATGAGGGGCACCGCGATACATACGATGATCCCAGGAGAGACCTGATGGAAGACAGACCTCGCAATCTGCGGGAGATGCTGGCGGAGGCCAAAGACACCTCCGAGCTGATGGTGGACCTCGCCTACGCGGCGCTGTACTTCGGTGATCCCGGCATGGCCGACGAGGTGAGCGCGCTCGAGGAGCGCATGAGCCACCTCGTGCAGGACATGAGGGCGGTGTGCATTCTGGCCGTTCGCCACCCTCGCGACGCCGACGGCATGTCGTCAGTGCTTCAGGTGGTCTCCGCCATCGAGCGCATTGCCAACGACGCGGTCGACATCGCCCGCATCGTCACCCACCGGGTCGGCATACCGGCCGAGCTCGTGGCCGAGCTGAGCGCGGCTGAGGAGGTGTCCCACCGTGTGCTCGTGTCCGACGGCTCTCTGCTCGCCCACCGGCACCTGGCCGACCACGAGATGCCGGCGAAGATGGGTATGCGGGTGATGGCCGTGCGCCGCGAGCGGGAGTGGATCACCGATGTGGGCGGTGAAACCGTGCTCGTGCCCGACGACGTCCTGTTCCTGAGGGGCTCGCCCGACGGAATCGTCGAATTGCGCACTCTGGCCGGGTCGCCCGAGTGGTCCCCGCCCGAGGAGCCCGTCGGCCCCCGCGCCGCGGACCTTCGCCGGGCCGCGAACGTGCTGGTGGAGATGAAGGACCTCTCGGAGGTGGCTGTCGGCTTGGCCTACTCGGCGCTGGTGCTGCGAGACGAGAGCCTCGCCGCCGAGGTGCGCCATCTCGAGGACCGCCTCGATGAGATGAAGGACCGCTTGGAGGAGTGGGTGTTGCGGGCCGCCAGGGAACACGTCGACCATGCGGGCCTGCGGGGCCTGCTGCACCTGTCCCAAGCGGCGGAGGACCTGGGCGACCAGGCCCAGCAGATGGTGTGGATCATTGAGCGCCAGGAGCAGATCCACCCTATTCTGGCCGTCGCGCTCGGCGACAGCGAAGACGTTGTCGCGCACATCCCGGTGGCAGAGGGCTCCGAGGCTGAGGGTCGGACCCTGGGCGATCTCAGGCTGAACATCGAGCCCGGCTTCACCGTGCTGGCCATTCGTCGCGGCGGCCAGTACCGGTACCGGCCGCGCGGGATTGTCAGGCTCGAGACCGGTGACTCTCTGATCGCCAGCGGTCCCGACGAGGGGCGCGAGCGCCTGGCCGAGATCTGCGGCTGGCTGCTCACGAACCGAGACGACGATACGGCCATGGTCCTCGAGCCGCTGCGATCCACGGCGGAGGCTTCTGGGAGCACGCGCGGATAGGTGACGAGACCTCGCGGTGAAGCATGTTGTTTCCCGCTCTTGTTCGCTTCGCTCACGGGCCGCTCGGGCATGTCCCCCGCTCCTGTTCGCTGCGCTCACCGGCCGCTCGGGCCGCAGGCCTCGCTCGGTGCCTTGCGAAGATCCTCATGAACTGCCGCCTATCCGCTCGGCCTCTTGGCTGCGCAGGGGCAGCTGCCCCGCCGGCGGCGCGCTAGCGCGCCCGACGGCGCTAGCTTCACCGGCCATGGCAACTTCGGCCGACCGGCTCTGCCTCCTGACCGTTCACGCCCATCCCGACGACGAGGCGTCCAAGGGCGCGCCCACCGTGGCCCGCTACCACGCCGAGGGCGTGCACACGGTGCTTGTGTGCTGCACGGGGGGAGAGGAGGGCGAGATCCTCAACCCGGCGCTCGACGATCCCTCCATGTCGGAGAAGCTGGCCGAGGTGCGGGCTGAGGAGCTGGCCCGGGCTGCGAAGGTGATCGGCTACGACGAGGTGGTGATGCTCGGCTATCGAGACTCGGGAATGGAGGGTTCGGAGGCCAACGCCCACCCCGACTGCTTCGCCAAGGCCGACTTGGAGGAGGCGGTGGCCCGGCTGGTGGCGGTGATCCGGCAGCACCGGCCCCACGTGATGGTGACCTATCCCGAGGATCAGGGCGGTTATATGCACCCGGACCATGTACGGGTCCACGACGCTTCCGTGCCCGCCTTCGAGCGCGCCGGCGACCCCCAGTACCGTCCTGACCTCGGCGAGCCGTGGACGCCGGCCAAGCTCTACTACACCCTGTGGTCGCGCAAGCGCATCGAGGAGCGACACAAGGCGTTCCAGGATCTCGGCTTGAAATCGCCCTACAGCGACTGGTGGTTCAAGCGCCCCTCCACCGACGACCAGATCAGCACCCAGGTTCCCGTCGACGGGTTCATCGACGCGCGCATCGAGGGCCTGCTGGCCCACGCCACCCAGATCGACCCGGAATCGACCTTCTGGTTCGGGCTTCCGGCCGAAGTTGAGCGATCGATCCATCCCTACGACGACTACGTGCTGGCCCGCGGCCCGCGCCCGGCGACGCTGCCCGAGCGCGACCTGTTCGAGGGGCTGCGGGCGGTGCCGGCTGGCGATCCGGGCTGACATGGCCCCGGAACCCCTCGGCGACGGGTGGCTGGAGCAGGTCGCCTCCGCGCTGGAAACCGTCGATGGCTCCGGCGCGGCCGACGGTGTGGCCCAGGTCACCGTCAGCGGTCTGCCTGGGGGCGCGGCGTCCTTCCACGTTGCGGTCGCGGCCGGCCGCGTGATCGTGTCGGCAGGGCGCCATCCTCGGCCCGACATGGTGCTCGGGTGGTCGTACCCCGACTTCGTGCAGGCCTGGCAGGGCGGGCTGTCTCTGGAGGCGGCCTACATGTCGGGTCGGATGAAGCTGGAGGGAGATCAGGTGCTGCTGTTCGACGGCTGGCGGCCGCTGCTGCGATCGCCTGAGCTTCGGGAGGTTCTTGCCGCTCTGCGCTGATCTGGCGGATGCGGTTGTCAGATCCGGTGGCGGGCCCGCCTCTGGGCGCTGCGCAGAGTTCGGTACCCGACCGCGACGGCACCGGATTGCTGGAGCAGTTCGGCCATCTCGCTGGACACGGCCAGCGCGAGGTCGTCGATCCGACCCGCCGCCGAGGGGTCGATGGCGTGGATCTCGGGCTCGTCGAGCGCGGGGCACAGCGACAGCTCGGTGACGCCGGGGGCGAGTTCGGTCAGCTGTTCGAGCACGTGGCGCCGAGCGTTGCCCCGCACGAGCCGGAAGTGGTCCGGAAACACTATGCCCTCGGACACCGCCAGCGACCGGAACGGGAATCCGGCGTTGGCTTCGGCCTCGGGGCCCTCGAGCCGCACAGGGAGGTCGAAGGACACGGCGAGGTCCAACAGCACGTCGAAGAACTCTGGGCGCTGCTGCAGGGCAGCCATGTGGGTGGTGAGGTGGGTCACGTCGAACCCCCACAGCACGGCCCGCTCGAGTTGGGCGCGACACTCGCGCCGGACCTCGTCGAGGTCCGCGTGGTCCCACAGGTCCTGCAACGTTCGGGGGAACCCGCCGTCGCCGTCGAGAAGGCTCGGGGCGTTGGTGATCGGCCCCCACCGGAAGCAGTCGAGTTCGGAGTTGAGCGTGAGGTGGACGCCGAGGTCCTCGCCCCGGTAGAGCTCGGCCGCGTGGCGCGCCCACGCGCCGGGCATCACTATCGTGCCGGTCGTGGCCGCGCCCTCCCGCAGCGCCCGGTAGCCCCCGGCGGTGGAGGAGTGGGTGGTGCCGATGCGGTCCGCGCTGACGATCACGAGCCTTGCGTCAGGCGGGTGCCCGAGGCGCTCCACCAAGGATTGCACGGCCTTGACGGTATCTGACTCCCGCACCGCATCTCACTCCGACGCCCGTGCCGGTCGGCAGGGAGTCTCAGTCCAGCGGAACGTCAGGGCCGCCGCACGCGCTCCACAGGCCGCGACCGGCGGCGACGGCATCCGCCTCGGCACGGGCCAGGACGTCGGCGTAGTAGTCGTTGGGCGGGTAGTTCAACACCGCGGCGTAGCCCGCTGCGACGAGCTCCAGGTTCACGAAGAGGCCGTCACGGGATCGCACCACATACCCCAGGAGGCGGTCGTAGGCGTCTCGGGCTTCCACGTCGCGCACCAGCGTGATCTCGGTCCCGGCCGGGAGCATCGCCTCGAGATGCAGCGATGCCTCCTTGCCGAAGCATTGCACTGGCCGGGTGGGCGCCACCGACTCGGGAGTGTCGATGCCGATGAGACGCACGCTCTCAAGACGGTCTCCGATCATCACGCTGATGGTGTCGCCGTCGACGACACGCTCGACGGTGGCGTTGGGAGCCCAGTCGTTCTCGCCGTTCACGGGAACGGCTGCGTCGCCGCTGGCCGTGGACTCCGCCGGTGGGTCGCGCGCACTCAGAACGACACCAGTGCGCTCTTCGGCTCCCGTCCTGGACGTCTCGCTGGCTGCCTCGGCGGAGTCGCTGGTCCACGCGCCGCACGAGTTCACAAGCACCAGCGCGAGCGCGCTGGCCGCATGCCACGACTTCAGCGGTCGGGGCCGCCGCGGATTGCTGCCGAGTGTGTGGCCGCGCGAGGCGACGGGTCCCCTGAGTTGCGACCTCGCCGGTGCCCGCAGGTGCCTCACCCGCAGCTGCGGCAGAACATAGGGAGCCAGTGCTTGGAGCGTTGGAGACCTCATGACGCCTGCCTCTCCTCCTCGTCGCCTATGCGAGGCGGTTGCTTGCAGATAACCGGTGGCCTGCGGCCGGTGCTCGGCCGCGGCGATGGGCGCTCGCGCCGGGGATCAGGCTGCGGCGGGGAGGTCGCTGCCGGGGACGGTAGCGGTGCGGGCAGGTGTGCGGGCGGCCTGCAGGGCCTTGCGGGCCCGGGCCACGCCGCGCCTGCCGATGTCGCAGGTGGTGGCGTCCAGTTGCCAGTCCCTCTGCGAGTCGGGCTGGCCGGGGGGAACGACCTCTATGAGAACCAGTTGATCGGTCATGTGGACATAATGGCCAGGGGGTGTGACATCCTGTCCGCGTGACTCAGAACCTCTCCCAGCGACACGGAATCACTGTGCCCTTCGCGGGCCCTCTGCACGCCCAGCGCCAACACTTCGAGGAGCTCGTCGACTTGGGCTACACCGACGTCTGGTCGTCGGAGTCCAACGGTTTCGACGGCCTTACCACCCTCGCTCTCGCATCGGTGTGGGCGCCCGGCTTGCGGTTGGGCACGGCGATCCTCCCCGCCTACACGCGCGGTCCGGCCTTGCTGGCCCAGTCGGCCGCGTCGCTGGCCTCGGCCGCGCCGGGCCGTTTCGTCCTCGGCATTGGCGCGTCGTCAGGCGTCATCGTCTCCGACTGGAACGCGGTCTCCTTCGACCGGCCCTACCAGCGGGTGCGAGACACGATCCGCTTCCTCAGAGCGGCCCTGAACGGCGAGAAGGTCAGCGAGGACTACGACACCTTCTCGGTGCGGGGGTTCAGGCTCGGGGTGGGTGTCGACGAGCCCGTGCCGATCATGGTGGCCGCTCTGCGGGAGCGCATGCTGCGCCTCGCGGCCCGCGAGGGCGACGGCGCCATCATCAACTGGCTGTCGGCAGAGGACGCGGCCCGCGTCTGCGGCATCGTCAGGGCCGAGAGCCCGACAGCCGAGGTCGTGGCCCGCATCTTCGTGCTGCCCACCACTGACCGCCAGACCGCCATCACCGCGGGACGGCGACTGCTCGCCGCGTACATCAACGTTCCGGTCTATCGAGCCTTCCACACCTGGCTAGGACGGACGGACGCGCTCGGTGAACACTGGGCCCAGTGGGACGCGGGCGACCGGAGAGGCTCATTGGACAAGATCCCCGAGCAGGTGGTGGACGAGCTGCTGGTGCACGGTTCGCCCGACGAGTGCCGCCATCACATCCAGCGCTTCGTCGACAACGGCGTGACCTGCCCGGCGCCCATCGTGCTGCCCGCTGAGGGCGTCGATGCTCTCGACGTGGTGAGGGCCCTGGCCCCGTCCGCGCGGCCTGCCTAGGACGCCGCCAGAGCTGTCTAGGGCGCCACCAGGCTCCGCCGCATCTTCTGCATCCCCGCCAGCCAGCGCTGCCGGTCGCCGGACCGACGCTGCTCGTAGACGGCGACCTCGGGATGCGGGAGTATCAGGAACCGGTCTTCGCGCAGCGCCTCCAAGGTCACCGCGGCCACGTCCTCGGGTTCCATCAACCCCAGCGCCTGGACTTGGGCTACTCCGAGTTCGCCCTCCATCTGCGTCATGGGCGTGCGCACGCCCTGGGGACACAGGCACGACACCCTCACACCGCCGTCGCCGTGGGTGATCGCGACCCACTCGGCCAGAGCGACGGCGGCGTGCTTGGTCACCGCATACGAGGCGGTTCCCAGTCCGGTCAATAGTCCCGCGGCCGAGGCGGTCACCAGCAGGTGCCCCGATCCCCGGTCCAACCACCGCGGCACGAGGTGGCGGCAGGCGATCACATGGGCCATCACGTTGACGTCCCACACCCGGTTCCATTCCTCGTCGGGTCGCTCCACTCCGCCGAGACGAGAGATGCCCGCGTTGCCGCACCACAGCTCGACCGGGCCGAGGCTCGCTTCAACCTGCTCGATCAGGGCGACGACCGCGGTCTCGTCGGTGACGTCGATGCCTGCCGCGAAACCCGCCGTCCCGCCTGGCCCGGCATCCGCGGCGATCTCGGCGGCGACGGTCGCCGCTAGAGAGCTGTCGATGTCAGCCACCACAACGACAGAGCCAGCGTCGAGCGCAAGCGCCCTGGCCAGTGAGCGTCCGATGCCGCTGGCAGCGCCGGTGACGACTGCGACCGCGCCTTCGAGTTCCACACCCCGATCCTAGTGATGCCTCCGAACGCCGCGCCTCAGCGCAACCGGTGGCGCGGTGCCGGCTCGTCGAGTTCAGCCAGGTGTCAACCCCGACCCGCGCCTCAGCGCAGCAGCCGGCGGGCGAACGCGCCAAGAGCCGCGCCGATCGCCATTCCCGCGGCCACGTCGCTGGCGTGATGGATGCGCACATGAATCCGGCTCAGCGCCACCACTAGAGCCAGGCCGTAGACGCCGGGCGCCCAACGGCTCCGGCGCGACAGCAGCGCCGCGGCGACCATGGCTGCACTTGCATGGCCGCTGGGGAAGCTGGTGGTGAGCGGCTGGCGCAGGGAATGGGGCCGGGGCCCTTCGAACGCCGGTCTTCGGCGGCCGATCATCGTCTTGATGACACCGTTGACCAGTGCCGCCTCCGCAACGAGGGCGACGCTTACCTCTCGGGCGAGGCGGTCGTCTCGGCGCATCGCCGCCTGTGCCGCCGCCAGGCCGTGCCAGAGCAGCGAGTGGTTGGCTGCCTCTGACGCCGAATACATGATCCGGTCGAGGGCCGGCCTGCCCCTCAGCCGACGGTCCCACCAGGCGTCGATTGCGGTGTCGATGCTGTCGATGCGCTTGGCGTCCGATGTCATGATCACTCCCCGGGAACTGTCGTGGCCGGGGCACCATCAGAGTCGTCGCCCCCGCTGTTGGACTCGTCTTGCTGGCGGTCGTCGCCCCCGCTGCTGGTTTCGTCTTGCTGGCGGTCGTCGCCCCCGCTGTTGGACTCGTCTTGCTGGCGGTCGTCGCCCCCGCTGTTGGACTCGTCTTGCTGGCGGTCGTCGCCCCCGCTGTTGGACTCGTCTTGCTGGCGGTCGTCGCCCCCGCTGTTGGTTTCGTCTTGCTGGCGGTCGTCGCCCCCGCTGTTGGACTCGTCTTGCTGGCGGTCGTCGCCCCCGCTGTTGGTTTCGTCTTGCTGGCGGTCGTCGCCCCCGCTGTTGGACTCGTCTTGCTGGCGGTCGTCGCCCCCGCTGTTGGTTTCGTCTTGCTGGCCGTCGTCGCCCCCGCTGTTGGACTCGCTGCCCTCGGGCGGCGCGGTCGTCGATGTCGGCACCGTCGTCGAGGTGGTCGTGGTCGTAACTGTTGGAGTCCCGTCGCAGTAGAGGCCCTCGGGGCGGTACTGGGCCCACACAGTGTCGGTCTCGGTCCGCCCGTCGTCGAGCCAGGTGCGGGTGCGCTCGGTGACAACACGGGTGCAGGACGTCCCCCGGGCACTGGACGCCTGGCCCGTCTGCTCGGCCACCACCGACGGCGTCGAATAAAGCCTCACAGTGATCGAGGTGGCGTCGGTGGTGGGCCACAGCATGACGCCGTAGGGAGTGTTGTTCTCCAGGACCAGATCGGGCGCCGGATATGAGACCGTGGCCTCGCGCCCGTAGGGGTAGCGGCTCAGATAGATCGTGTGACTCTGGTACTCGATGAAGTCGAGTCCCGCGAAGAAGGCCGCGTTGAACAGAGTCGTGGCGTACTGGGAGATGCCTCCTCCGACGGAGTCCACGAACACGCCGTTCAATATCATTCCGGCCGGCACGAAGCCCTTGCCCATCGTGCGCGGTCCGACGAACTCGTTGACTGAGAAACGCCCGCCCGGCTCGATGACGGCCCCGCGGGTTAGCTCAGAGATGCGGGCGATATTGAGCACCCGGTCCTGGCCTGCCTTGAAGTTGGTAGTGAAGTCGCCAACCACCTGGGTGATCCCGAGCGACTCCGCCCATTCTCGCCCCCGGGGATGCGGCGCGGGAGCGGCTGGCAGCGTTACCGGTTGCCGGCCCTCCATCATTCCGGCGAGGAGCACATCGGCGACGGTCTCGTGACAGCACCTGAACCCGGCCGAGCCGTCCGAGATGGTGACGTTGCCGGCCTCGTCGAGGCCGACGGCGGCCGGAATACCCTCGGCGCCGATTCCTACGAAGAGACTGGCGAGGGTGTCTGCGATCCTCTTGTCGAGAGCCAGGTACGTGTCGTGCTGCTCGCCCTCGAGAACGACGAACTGGCGCAGGGCCAGCTCGCCGATGCTGAACGTCTCGGCAGTTCCCTCCAACTGGAGCGAGACCCCCCCTGCGGTCATGTCGTTGGCCCGCACGGCCAGAGCCGTGGCCAGCGCGACGGCGATCGGGTCGGCCGGCTCCATGCCGCGTATGGGAACCTCGACGACAGCCCTGCCGCCTAGGTTGCTCTGCACGGCCTCCTCCAGCCGTTCGGCCAGCAGTTCCATGTCGGGCACGGGGACGTCGGTGCTGAGGACCGGCCGGAAGGCTCCGTCGACCGGTTCGATCCGCGGGGTCTCGGGGTCCGTGTACGGATCGACCGTGGTGGCCAGCGTTCCGAGGTCGGTGGTAACGGCAGGGCTGACATCGCGGCTGGCAAAAAGATCGAAGAGCCACGCGGCGGGTCGCACGACGGACGGGGGAGGGTTGTCAGCCTCGGCAAGGGTTTGCTCGGCGTCCAGGGAGATGCCCAGCTCGGCTGCGGTTACGGTGATGATCTGATCCTGGAACTGCAATTCGATGTGCAATTCGATGATGGGCTCGGCCACCTCTTGAACAACCGGTTCGAGCGCGGTGACCGCCTCCTCGGGCTCAAGGCCGCCGATGTCCACGCCTGCCACGACGGCGCCTTGGCGGATCTCAGAGTCCTGGCCCACCTCGTACACCTGCCACGCGACGATGAGAGCGGCAACGAGCAGCCCCACCCCGACTAGTACCTGCCACAGCCGCGAGAGCCGAGCCTCGCGCCGCAGCCGCCGTCTGAGCACCATTGGAGGGTACCCGCAGCCGGTGGCGGCACCGGACCACCGGCCCTGGGGGACTTCGGCCTCCTAGAACAAGCGCAGCTCCGGGGACTCGATGCCGCGCAGTTCGTCGTAGTCCACCTCCACGCAGTCGATGGCGCGATCGGCCGCGAGGACTTTGGCCTGGGGCTTGATGGTGCGGGCCACGAACACGCCCCGGACCGGGGCCAGGGTCGGGTCGGAGTTCAGGTAGTGCAGGTACCGGGTCAACTGCTCCACGCCGTCGATCTCGCCGTGGCGCTTCACCTCCACGGCCACCGCCTTGCCAGAGGCGTCGCGGCACAGCAGGTCCACCGGGCCGATGGCGGTGGGGAACTCCCTCCGCACCAGGGTGAAGCCGTCCTCGATGGACTCAGGGTTGCCGGCGAGGAGCTCCTGCATCTGAGCCTCCACGCCGTCCTTCTGCAGGCCGGGGTCGGTGCCCATCTCGTGGATGCTGTCGTGCAGGATCTCCTCGATCCGGATGGTGAGGCAGTCGCTGCGGCCCGGGGCCGTCACCCGCCACACCCCGGCCTCCTCATCGATGACCAGCCGGTTGGGAGCATTCATCCAGTTGAGCGGCTTGTAGGCCCCGCCGTCGGCGTGGATGGCCACGCAGCCGTCGGCCTTCACCATGATGAGGCGGACCGCGGACGGAAGATGGGCCTGCAGCCGCCCGTCGTAGTCGACGGTGCAGCGGGCGATCAAGAGCCGCACCGCGGCCAACCTAGCGTGCCCGGCCCCGCGGTCGCGGCCCGGCGCACCGCGCCTCGTGAGACTGTGGCCTATCCGCTCGGCCTCTTGTTTCCCGCTCTTGTTCGCTGCGCTCACGGGCCGCTCGGACCCACTCGACCGAAATCAGTAGAGAAACCCGTCACATATGAGCAATACCCGTGCAGATTTGAGGCGAGCTTGACATAGGGCTACTCACGGGCCGCTCGGGCCACGGCCTCGCTCGGACCTTGCGAAGTCCTCGTGAGACTGTGGCCTATCCGCTCGGCCTCTTGTTTCCCGCTCTTGTTCGCTGCGCTCACGGGCCGCTCGGGCCACGGCCTCGCTCGGACCTTGCGAAGTCCTCGTGAGACTGTGGCCTATCCGCTCGGCCTCTTGTTTCCCGCTCTTGTTCGCTGCGCTCACGGGCCGCTCGGGCCACGGCCTCGCTCGGACCTTGCGAAGTCCTCGTGAGACTGTGGCCTATCCGCTCGGCCTCAGCGCCGCCGATCTCTGACGGCGGCGCGATGGCATACTCTCGGGATGGATGTTGCCGGCCGGACGGCCTTGGTGACCGGCGGAGCCAAGCGGGTGGGTCGGGGCATCGCCCTGACCCTGGCCCGGGCCGGCGCCAACGTGGTGATCAACTACAACACATCGGTCGACGAGGCTCATCGGACCGCAGCCGACGCCCAGGCGCTGGGAGTTCAGGCCCTGCCAGTGGCCGCTGACGTCACCGACGACAGCCAGGTCCAGGCCATGGTAACCGCGGCGGCAGACCGCTTCGGCACCATCGACGTGCTCGTCAACAATGCCTCCACCTTCGCCTTCGACGCCTTCCCGACCGACGACCTGACCGTGTGGCACCGCTCGATCGACACGCTCGTCCACGGTCCCTTCTATTGCGCCAACCGGGTGGCCCCGGTCATGCTGGCCGGTGGCGGGGGTGTGATCGTAAGCATCGGCGATCTGAGCGCCTTCGAGCCCTGGCCGGGGTTCGCGGGCCACGCCGTCGGCAAGGGGGCGATCATCTCCCTGACCCGCCAGCTGGCCCTGGAGCTGGCTCCCACCATCAGGGTCAACGCGGTTGTTCCCGGCCCCGCCCTGCGTCCGGCCGACTATGACGACGCCACCTACCAGCGGGTAGCCGATGAGACGCTGGTCGGCCGGTGGGGCACTCCCGCCGAGATGGGCCAGGCGGTCCAGTTCCTCATCGAGGCCGACTACATCACCGGCGAGGTCATCACCGTGGACGGGGGCCAGCGCTATGGACATCGCAAGCACGCCCACGGCTGACCCCGGGTGCGGTCGCCTCAAGGAGTCGCGGCTGCCTGAACCCGGCCGAGGTCTTCTGAACCCGAGCATGCACACCTGACCCCGGCCATGGTTGCCGCCGGAGTCCACATCGTGCCGCTGATGCCGGCCGACGACGTCATCTCGGTGGCGGTGGAGGCCGAGCGGCTCGGGTACGAGTACTGCCTGGTGGCCGACGAGGGGTTCCATCCGGACGTCTATGCCTGTCTGGGCGCCATCGCCAGGGCCACCGATCGGATCACTCTGGGCGTGTTGACCAACGGCTACACCCGCCATCCGGCGGTTACCGCCGCGGCCGCGGCCACCGTGAACGAACTGTCGGGTGGTCGGTTCGTGGTGACCCTGCTGGCTGGGGGATCGATGGTGCTCAGCCCAATGGGAATCGAGCGAACTCGCCCGGCCCGGGTGGTGGCCGACTCCGTGCAGGCGCTGAAGAAGCTGTGGTCGGGCGACGAGGTGAGCTGGAGGGGCCAGACCTGTTCCCTCGACCGAGCCCGGCTCGGCATGGGACCCCAGTCCATCCCCCTCTGGATCGCCGGCCGGGGCCCGCGCCTGCTTGAGTTGGCCGGACAGCAAGCCGATGGCGTCATCCTGACCGTCAAGCCCGATCTAGGGGCGGCCCTCAGCCTCGTCGAGGAGGCCGCGGCAAAGGCGGGCCGGCCTGAGCCGAGGCGCTTCTACCTCGGACGGATCTGCTACACGCCGGAGTTGCTCGAAGGCCAGCGCCGCACCCTGTCGTTCGTGCTGATGGACTCGCCCCGCCGGGTGCTGGAGTCGCTGGGCCTGACATCCGATGAGATCGCGGTCATCGAGCGCGCTGCCCAAACCAACCAGCCTGAGCTCGTGGACGATCTCGTGACCGGCGACCTGCTCGGGCGCTATCAGGTGGCGGGCACATTCGAGGAATGCCGATCGGAGGTGCAGCGGCTGGCTCGCGACCACAGGCTGTCCGGCGTCCTGATCGACGCCCTGTCATCGGATCTCGCGGAGAACCTCGCGGTGCTGGCCGATTCGCTGCCCATCATCCACCACGCTCAGCCCTAGCATCTGCACCCATGGCCTCACGACGCCTCAATCGCATTTTCGGCCCGGACGGGCGAGCGGTGATCATCGCCTTGGACCACGGGCTCATCGACGGTCCGTGCCCCGGCTTCGAGCGTCCGGGCGACACGATCGCGGCCATCGTGGCGGGCGGCCCTGACGCCATCCTGACCTCTTACGGAATCGCCGAGAACTTCGCGGCCGAACTAAACCCGGTCGGGCTGATCCTCCGCAGCGACGGGTCCGAGAGCAACCTCGGAACGCCCAGCACCGGTTCGGTCGGGCAGTTCTTCGGAGCCGAGGAGGCGCTCCGGGTGGGTGCCGACGCCCTGGCCGTGACCGCCTTTCCCGGTTCGCCCGCAGAGGCGGACACCCTTCGAAACCTGGCCCGAACCATCGGTGAGGCCCACCGCCGGGACCTGCCGGTGATGGCCGAGATGGTGCCGGGAGGGTTCGACGCTCCGCCCGAACTGCGGGGGTCCGAAGCAGTGGCCTTTGCCGCCCGCCTGGGAGCCGAGCTGGGAGCCGATTTCATCAAGGCGCCCTACTGCGAGGACTTCTCCCGAGTGACTGCATCGACGTTCGCTCCCGTGGTGATCCTCGGGGGATCCAAAGGCTCCGAGGCCGCCACGGTGGCCACCATCCGGGCCGCCCTCGATGAGGGCGCGGCCGGCGTGGCCATGGGCCGCAACGTGTTCCAGAGCGCGAACCCCACAGCCATGACCCGGGCCGTGGCCGCAGTCGTGCACGCCGACGCCAGCGTCGAGGACGCCCTAGCCATCCTGGAAGGATGACCCGGTGACCGACGCCTGGGTCGACGGCGACTCTCTAGCCGGGGTGGTCCTGGGACTGGACGCGGGAACCACCTCGGCCAAAGCCGTCGCCGTGGATCGGGCGGGTCAGATCCTGGCCACTGCCGGATCGGATCCGATCGCCACCCGCTCGACGCCGGCCGGCGGCAGCGAGCAGGACCCCGCGGAGATCTGGCGGGCCCTGACAACTGCGGGCCGGCGGGCGGTAGGCGACCTCCGACCCGGCGTCCGGGTGGCGGCGCTGGCCGTGGCCGCGCAGAGCGGCTCAGTGATTCCGGTGCCGCCTCGGGACCGCGCCGAGCGGGCCATCACCTGGATGGACACTCGATCCCGGTCCGTGGTGGAGAGCTGGCCGGGTGCGGTCGGGGACCGGATCCGGACTCTCAGCGGCTGGACGCCCGCATCCGGTGCTGGCCTGTCGACCATCGCCTGGCTGCAGGCGGCCGGGTCGGACTCCCATGTGGAAGGGGACTGGGGCCCCGCGGACCGCTGGGCCTCGGTGGACGACTACCTCGTGTTTTGCTTGACCGGGCAGTGGGCCACCAACCCGTCCAACGCAGCCGGAATGCAGCTGATGGAGGTCTCGACCCGCACCTGGAGCCCCGAGCTGTGCCGCGTTGCCGGCATCGATCCGAGCGTGCTCTCACCAATCCTGGAGTCCGGGTTGGCCGCAGGGGCGCTGACAGGCGAGGCCGCCGCCGCGCTGGGACTGGATGCAGGCACTCCGGTGGTGGTGGGCGGCCACGACCAGGCCTGCGCCGCGCTGGGGCTTGGTGTCGTCGATCCTGGCCACGTGTTCCTGTCGGCCGGCACGGCATGGGTGTTGACCCTCGTCACCGACCATGCCGACGTCGCAGCCCTTCCCCCCGGGCTGAACCTCAGCCCCCACGTGGTGCCCGGGCGCTGGACCGCGTCCACGAACCTGGGCGGGCTGGGGGCGATGCTGGCCGAGACTCCTCCGGCCAGGACCCGAACCGCCTTCGAGACCTGTGCTCTCAAGGTGCGCCAGGCTCTGGAAGGGGCTGGCGAGTTCGCAGACGGTGACGGCGAGTTGATCATGGTGGGAGGCGGGACTCGGTTCGGCGAGCTCGTCGAGCTGATCGCCGACGCCATCGACCGGCCAGTGGCCACTCGACCCGAAGCCACCTGGCCGGCACTCGGCGCGGCCCGTCTGGCCGGGGCAGCCCTAGGGTGGACGCCGCGGGGGAAAGCAACGTGACCAGACCTGTCGTCGCCCGAGCGTGGACGCCGCGGGGGAAAGCAACGTGACCAGACCTGTCGTCGCCCGAGCGTGGACGCCTCGGGGGAAAGCAACGTGACCAGACCTGTCGTCGCCCGAGCGTGGACGCCTCGGGGAGAAGCCACGTGACCACACCTGTCGTCGCCATCACTATCGGGCGGTCCCACTACCGGCGCATGTTCAGCGACGCCGCCCTGGCCGACCTCGCCGCCGTGGCGGAGGTAGTGCACCACACCGGCGACGAACCGGCCTCCAAGCAGGAGCTGTTGGTCGTGCTGGCCGGAGCCGACGCCTGCATCACCAGCTGGGGAGTGGCTCGGATAGACGCCGACGTGGTGGCGGCCGCGCCCCGCCTCGGGCATCTGGCCCACATGGGCGGCAGCGTCAAGCGCTTCGTGTCGGGGGCAGTGTGGGAGCGAGGCATCCGGGTAACCAGTGCCGCGGTCACCCTGGCCCGCGACGTGGCCGAGACCACTCTCGGTCTGATGATTGTGGGCCGCAAGCGCATCTGGCCCCTCTCCAGCCACGTGCGCGACGGCGGCTGGCGAGACAGTGCGGTGTGGGACCGGTGGGACGCCCGGGAACTCCACCGTTCAACGGTGGGCCTGATCGGCGCGGGCAGCGTTGGCCGCCACGTGATCGAACTGCTCGCTCCCTTCGAGACAACCATCCTGGTCGCCGACCCGTACCTCAGCGACGAGGAGGCGGCGGGGCTCGGAGTGGAGAAGGTCGAGATGGGAGAGCTGATGGATCGCGGTGACGTCGTGTCGATCCACGCGCCCGACAGTGAGCAGACCCGGCACATGATCGATGCCGAGCTGTTGAGCCGTCTGCGAGACGGCGCCGTGCTGATCAACACCGCGCGGGGCGGCATCATCGACGAGGCGGCCCTGGTCGACGAGTTGGTCACAGGACGGATCTTCGCCTTCCTCGACGTGACCGACCCCGAGCCCCCGGCATCCGACAGCCCGCTGCGGCGCCTCGAGAACGTGGTGGTAACCCCCCACATCGCCGGCTGCATCGAGAACTGTCACCGCATGGGGGAGCTGGCCGCTGAGGAGGTCCGTCGCTACCTCGCCGGCCAGCCGGCCATCAACGAGATCCGGCCCGACATGCTCGACCGTATCGCCTGAGAGGCCGAGCGGGTAGTCCGCAGTTCACGAGGATCTCACCAGGCGCTGAGCGAGGCCGTGGCCCGAGCGGCCTGTGAGTAGCCCTATGTCAAGCTCGCCTCAAATCTGCATGGGTATTGCTCATATGTGACGGGTTTCTCTACTGATTTCGGTCGAGCGGGCCCGAGCGGCCCGTGAGCGCAGCGAACAAGAGCGGGAAACCCAGACCCGTGGTCGGAGCGTCTGTCAGCTGAGGACCAGGCCGCCGTCGACCTCGATGGCCTGGCCGGTGAGATAGCGGGCGTCGTCGCTGGCCAGGAAGGCCACCACCCCGGCGATCTCCTCGGGTTGGGCCAGCCGTTTGAGCGCGGTGTCGTTGGCCCGCATGTCCAGCCACTCCTGGGCCGTCATGCCGACCGTGGCCCCGACCTCGGCGGCGACCTTGCGCACCATGTCGGTGAGGGTGTTTCCGGCGCACACTGCGTTGACGGTGACGCCGTGGGGTCCCAGTTCCATGGCGGCTGAGCGGGTGATGCCGACTACCCCGCTCTTGGTGCCCGAGTACTCCGCGGAGAAGGGCCAACTCGTCTTGGCGGCCATGGACGAGATGTTGATGATGGAGCCCCGCCCCTGAGCGGTCATGACGGGCGCGGCCAGGCTGTTGGAGACGAGGACCCCGGTCAGGTTGACGGCCACGATGTCCTCCCAGCGGTCAAGCGGGATCTCCGAGAGAGGTCCGCCGACGTAGATCCCTGCACAGGCGACCAGCACATCGATGCGCCCCCACGCCGCCATCACCCGGTCGAAGGCGATCCGCTGGTCGTCACGGGACCGCACGTCGCAGGTCAGAGCCATCGCTTCGACCCCGCCGGACCGAGCTGCCGCGGCCGTGGCGTCATTGTCGGCCTCGTTGATGTCCAGGCAGGCGACCCTGGCTCCCTCGGCTGCGAAACGGCGAGCGGTGGCCGCCCCGATTCCGGTGGCCGAGCCGGTTATGACCACGGCCTGGTCCTCGAACCGCCTCATCGGCAGACCCTACCCACCGGGATCGGCCACCGCTGACCGTGCGGAGGTTCCAGCCGGGGTCCGAGGCGTCATGCGGCCACCAGCGCGGCGAGCACCGCTTCGGCCAGCTCGGGCCGGCAGATCACCAGGTCGGGCAGATAGGGGTCGGCCTGGTTGTAGCTCAGGTCCGTGCCGTCGAGGCGGCTCACCGCGCATCCGGCCGCGGCGGCCACGGCCGCAGGCGCACAGGAGTCCCACTCGTACTGGCCGCCGGCATGGACGTAGACGTCGGCATAGCCCCGAACCACGGCCATCGACTTGGCGCCGGCTGAGCCCAGCGGGACTACCTCCGCGCCGAGCGCGGCGGCCACGGCCTCGGCCTGGCGCGGGGGGCGTGAACGCGACACGACCAGCCGGGGTCGGCCGGTTCGGGCCGCGGGAAGCTGGGGCGGGTTCGCCGTCGACAGGGTCAGCCCCAGCGCAGGCAGGGCCACGGCCCCCGCGACCGGGCGCTCGCCGACGACCAGCGCCACATGCACCGCCCAGTCGGTACGCCCCGGCTCTGAGAACTCCCGGGTGCCGTCGAGCGGGTCGACCACCCACACCCGCTCGGCGTCGAGCCGGGCCGTGTCGTCGGCACCCTCCTCTGACAGCACGGCGTCGCCGGGGCGTGCCGCGGCCAGCTCGGCGGCCAGCATCTCGTGAGCCTGGCGGTCGCCCTCGGCCCGCAGCACTGCCGCGGGCGCGCCCTCGCCGACCAGCCTTGCCCGCAGCTCGACCAGCAGTTCCCCCGCCCGGTGGGCGAGGTCTGCCGCCAGGAGATGATCGTCAGCGATCCGATGCTCAGCGCTCACGGAACAAGCCCGCTTCGGCGCCGTGCAGTGCTGCCATCGAACGGAATGACCCCGGCATTAGGTTCAGGCCAGCACCGCCGTCTCGAGAAGGTCCTGCTGTTCCTGTGCGTGCACTGTGGGGCTGCCGCCGGCGGGGCTGCCCGACTCGGGGCGGCTCACCCTGCGGATGCGGTAGGTCTCACCGTAGGCCTCGTACAGCCGTCCCTTGATCCCGTTCCAAGCACCCATGTTCTCGGGCTCCTCCTGCAGCCACACGATCTCGGAGGCGTTGGGGAATCTGCGAAGCTGGTAGTCCACGGCCCCGAACGGCCACGGGAAGAGCTGCTCGACGCGGCACACGGCCAGCTGGGCGTTGTGCTCGTCGCGCAGGTCCATGGCCGCGTACGCCACTTTGCCGCTGCAGAAGACCACCCTGGTCACGGCCTCCGGGTCGACGGTTCCGGCCTCCGCGGCGGGGTCGCCGATCACCTCTTCGAACGTTCCCGACGACAGGTCGGCGACTTTCGAGCGGGCGGCCTTGGAGCGAAGCAGCGACTTGGGCGTGAACACGATCAGGGGCTTGCGGACGCGGTGGATCATCTGGCGGCGCAGCAGGTGGAAGTACTGGGCTGCGGAGGTGGGCTGGCACACGTTCATGTTGTCCTCCGCGGCCAGTGTGAGGAATCGCTCGATGCGGGCCGACGAGTGCTCCGGGCCCTGGCCCTCCATGCCGTGCGGCAGCAGCAGCACGATCCCGCAGTGCTGGCCCCACTTGTCCTCGGCCGCCACGATGAACTGGTCGATAATGATCTGGGCCCCGTTGGCGAAGTCGCCGAACTGGGCCTCCCACATGACCAGGGCCTCCGGCTTGGCCACCGCGTAGCCGTACTCGAAGCCCAAAGCGGCGTACTCCGACAGCAGGGAGTCGTAGATCCAGAGATTGGCCGTGCGCTCGCACAGCGTGGCCAGCGGCACGTACTCCTCGCTGGTGATGTAGTCCACAAGGGTGGAGTGCCGGTGCGAGAACGTCCCCCTCCGGCTGTCCTGGCCGCTGAGGCGAACGGGAGTGCCCTCCAGGAGCAGCGATCCGAACGCCATGGCCTCGCCCAGCCCCCAGTCGAACGCACCGTCGCGGAACATCCGGTTGCGCTGCTCGAACTGCTTGGCCAGCTTCGGATGGACGGTGAACCCCTCCGGCACGGTGTTCAGGGCCTCGAAGATGCGCTCCACGCTGACCGAGTCGATGGAGGTGCGAACGTGGGGCAGCACGCCGATCGGCTCGGGCGGGCGCCTGGCCCGGATGTTCTGGCCGGGTGCCGCGTCGCGGGTCTCGTCCAGGGCGGTCTGAAGCTGCCGGCGGTACTCGGCCAGGGATGCGTCCGCCTCCTCGACGCTGAGGTCGCCTCGCTTGATCAGCGACTCCGTGTACTGGGTGCGCACGGTGGGCTTGGCGTTGATGCGGCGGTACATGTCCGGCAGCGTGTAGCTGGGGTCGTCGCCCTCGTTGTGCCCGTGGCGCCGGTAGCAGATCATGTCGATCACGGCGTCCTTGTTAAACCGCTGGCGGTAGGCGAAGGCCAGCCGGGCGGCGCGCACGCAGGCCTCGGGGTCGTCTCCGTTCACATGGAAGATCGGCGAGCCGACCATCTTGGCCACGTCGGTGGAGTACTGCGTGGAGCGGGCCGCGTCCGGCGTGGTGGTGAATCCGAGTTGGTTGTTGATCACCAGGTGGATCGTGCCGCCCACGCGGTATCCGTTGATGAGGCTCAGGTTGAGTGTCTCGGCCACCACGCCCTGTCCCGCGAAGGCGGCGTCGCCGTGGATCAGCAGCGGCATGACCGGGTAGGGGCCGTAGCCGCCGTCGGGGGGGATGTTGTCCATCCGCGCTCGGGCCATGCCCACAACAACAGGGTTGACGGCCTCGAGGTGGGAGGGGTTGGCTGCCAACTCGACCAGCAGGTGCTTGCCTGAAGGGCTCTCGTAGGCGCCGATCTGGCCGAGGTGGTACTTAACGTCGCCGCTGCCCTGGATCTGGTCTGCGGTTATGGCGCCCTCGAACTCCTTGAACAGCTCGTGGTAGGTCTTTCCCACCAGGTTGACGAGCACGTTCAGCCGTCCCCGATGGGCCATGCCCATCACCACCTCGGCCAGCGGCGCGTCCGCCGCGCATGTCAGCAGGGCGTCCAGCAGTGGGATGGCCGACTCTGCGCCCTCGAGGCCGAAGCGCTTCTGGCCCACGTACTTGGTTCCCAGGAAGCTGCCGAGGGCCTCGGCCGCGTTGAGCTTGCTGAGGATGCGGCGCTGGTCCTCACTCGTGAGCGTCGCGTCGGCGCCCTCGATCTGCTCCTGCATCCACCGCTTCTCCTCGGGCTCCTGGATGTGCATGTATTCCACGCCCACGGTGCGGCAGTAGGCGTCGCGCAGCACGCCCAGAAGGTCTCCGAGCTTCATCCGGCGCGTCCGGCCCACGGTGGCGTATATCCCGGTCTCGCTGCCGGTCAGGAACTCGCGGTCGAGGTCCCAGATGGTCAGCCCGTAGGTGGCAGGGTCGAGCTCGGCGTGCATTTCGGGGGCCTCGTCGCGCAGCGGGTTGAGGTCGGCGATCAGATGGCCCCGCACCCGGTACTGGTTGATGAGCTGGTTGACCTTGGCCTGCTTCTCGAGCATCGCCGCTTCCCGATTCACCGGGTTGACGTCGCGCCGCCACTTGACGGCCTCATACGGGATGTGAAGGGAGCGAAAGGCCTTGCCGTAGAAGTCGTCCTCGCCCAACAGGAGGTCGTGCACCCTCTGCAGGAACAGGCCCGACTCGGCGCCCTGGATGACGCGATGGTCGTAGGTGCTCGAGATGGTCAGCAGCTTGCTCACGCCCAGATCGGCCAGCAGGGACGGGTCGGCGGCCTCGTACTCGGTGGGGAACGCCAGCGCTCCGACACCGACGATCGTTCCCTGCCCGGCCATCAGTCGGGGAACGGACTGCCGGGTGCCGAGGGTGCCGGGGTTGGTGATGGTGACGGTGACGCCGCGCATGTCGTCGGCGCTCAGCCGGTTCTCGCGGATCTTGGCGATCTGCTCGTCGTAGCGGTTCACGAAGGCGGCGAAGTCGAGGGTGTCGGCGTCGGGGATGCACGGCACCATCAGCGAGCGCGTGCCGTCGTCGCGGGCGATGTCGACTGCGATCCCCAGGCCGATGTGATCGGGTTGCACGATCCTCGGCTTGCCCGTCGCATCGGTGGCGAAGATGTTGTTCATGGCTGGCACCGTGTCGGCGATGGCTCGCACGACCGCGTAACCGATCAGGTGGGTGAATGAGACCTTGCGCACCATCTTGCGGCCGAGGTGGCCGTTTATGACCTTGCGGTTTACCTCCAGGAGCTTGGCGGGCACGTCGCGGAAGCTCGTGGCCGTCGGCACGGTCAGGCTGGCCTCCATGTTGGAGACGATCCGGGCGCCGACGCCTCGGATCGGCTCGCCGATGGGGGTGTCGCCAGCGGGTGCCGCCTTCGGAGCGCGCGGCTGCCTCGGCGCGGCGGCGGGAGGTGCGGTCGCGGGAGCCGCGGCGGGAGGCGAGGTCACGTCGGTGGCGGTCGTGTCGATAGTGGTCCGGGACGCGGCCGGCGCGGCCGGCGACGTGGCCTTGGCGTTCTGCGACCCCGGCGGCTCGCCCTCGAAGAGGGCGCGCCAGGAGTCGTCCACCGACGCCGGGTCGGCCGCCCACAGGTCGCGCATCTCGTCGACGACCCACGCGTTGGCGCCCAACTCGTCGCTCGGCTCGGTACGAGTCCAGTCGCTCATTGCGGACGATCCTACTTCCCCGCCGGGATATGGCCCGGCGTGTGCGGGTCGTCATTCGGCGGGGCCGGACGTAGATCGCCGGGTCCGCGTCTGCTGCCGGTATAGGGTCGGCGTGTGCGGGTTGTCACCTGGAACGTCAACTCGTTGAAGGCGCGCCTGGACCGGGTGCAGCGGTGGATCGAGTCGTTCTCGCCGGATGTGGTGTGCCTGCAGGAGACCAAGCTCGCCGACGACGCCTTCCCGGCGCTGGCCTTTCAGGCGCTCGGCTACGACTGCTTCCATCACGGCGAGGGACGCTGGAACGGCGTCGCCGTGCTGAGCAGGGTGGGACTCGAGGATCCGGTGGCCGGATTCGGAGAGGGCATCGACCCCGACCCCGACGCCCGGCTGGCGTGGGCCACCTGCGGAGGCGTGCGGGTGGCGTCGTGCTACGTGCCAAATGGCCGGGCCATCGGCCACGACCACTACCGGTACAAGCTGGACTGGTTGCGCCGGCTGCGGGCGTCGCTCGACGCCCAGGCCGACTCCGAAGCCCCCGCGGTGGTGTGCGGCGACTTCAACGTCGCCCCCGACGACCGCGACGTCCACGACCCGGCGGCCTTCACGGACACCACCCACACGAGCGGCCCGGAGAGGGAGCGGCTGGCGGGCCTGCTCGAGTGGGGCCTGGTCGACGTGTTCCGAGAGCACCACCAAGATGAAGGACTGTTCACGTGGTGGGACTACCGGGGAGGCGACTTTCACAAGCGCAAGGGGATGCGCATCGACCTCGTGCTGGGGACGCGTCCAGTGGCCGACGCAGCCGGCTATGTGCTCATCGACCGCAATGAGCGCAAGGGTCCCAAGGACGACCCGCCCAGCGATCACGCCCCCCTGTTCGTGGACCTGGAATTGGATGGAGGCAGCCGGTTGTGCTGACGCCGTTGGGCGAGCACGAGCTGCTCGTCTTCTGGACGCAACTGCTGGTGCTCGTGGTGGCGGCCCGGGCCGCGGGCTATGGGATGCGCAGGGTCGGGCTGCCCTCGGTGATCGGCCATCTGGCCGCCGGGGTGGTGCTGGGGCCCTCGGTCTTCGGCCAGGTCTGGCCGAGCGGCTTCGACTGGTTCCTGCCGCATTCCGAGATCTCCTCGGGTGCCTTGTTCGCGGTCGCCTGGCTCGGGGTTGCCCTGCTGCTGGTCACGGCCGGATTCGAGACCGACCTCGCGCTGATACGGCGCCTCGGTCGAGCCGCGGCGCTGGTGACCGGGTTCAGCCTGGTCGTGCCGCTGGCCGCCGGGCTGGTGACTGGCCTGCTGTTGCCGGAGGACTTCGTGGGCGGCGGGGCCGACCGCACCGTGTTCGCGCTGTTCGTAGCGGCAGCGCTGTCGGTGTCCGCGCTGGCGGTGATCGCGAGGATCCTCTCGGAGCTGGGCTTGATGAGGCGGGACTTCGGCCAGATCACGGTGGCTGCGGGCATGGCCAACGATGTGGTCGGCTGGGTGATGCTGGCGGTGTTCGCAGGGTTCGCGACCGTGGGCGAGGTGTCGGTCACCGGCACGCTGCGGACGGTGCTCGGCCTGGCCGCCTTCCTGGCGCTGGCCATGACGCTGGGCCAGCGTGCTGTCGACGCGAGCCTGCGCAGGGTCCGGCGCGACGGCCCCAACCTGCGGGGCGCGCTCGGCATCGCGGTGATCACCATGCTGGTGTTCGGCGTGGCGACGCAGGCGCTGGGCATCGAGGCTGTGCTCGGAGCCTTCGTGGCGGGAGTGGTGCTCAACCGCTCGCGGTTCCAGCAGCACGAGGTCGTCCACCACATCGAGTCGCTGACCAACGCCTTCCTTGCTCCGGTGTTCTTCGCCACGGCCGGGCTGAGGGTCGACCTGTCGCTTCTGGGCGAGGGCCGGGCGATGGTGTGGGCGGTCATTGTGATGGCCGTCGCCATAGTGGCCAAGTTCGCGGGCTCCTTCATCGGTGCGAGGCTCGCAGGCCAGTCGCAGCGGGCTGCGGTGGCTTTGGGAGCGGGGCTCAATGCCAGGGGCGCGCTGGAGATCGTGATCGCTTCGGTGGGGCTGTCGCTGGGCGTGTTCAGCGAGACGGCGTACACGGTGATCGTGATAGTGCCCCTGGTGACGTCGGTGTTCGCCGCGGTGAGCCTGCGGCTGGCGGTGCGCGACTGGATGGGTTCTCCCGCGGAGCGCGAGCGCCTCGAGCGCGAGCAGGCTCTCAGCCGGAATCTGGTGGTTCGCTCGTCCCGGCTGCTACTGCCTTCGAGGGCTGAGCCCGCTTCCATCGCGGCCGCCCAGCTCATGCACTTCGCGTGGCCGGTGCAGGTGCCCGCCACGGTGATTTCCGTGACGCCCGACAACGGATCGGGCGCATCGTACGGCTCCGACGGCTCAACTGGCGACCGGTGGCCCGACATAACCGTCATCCGCAGCGTTCTCGACGGGCGCGCCGTCGACCACCGGCAGGTGCGCGTGGCCAGCCCGGCCGGCGCCGTCGTTGCGTCCGCCATTGTGGCTGAGGCCCGTCTGGGCTACGGGGCGATCTGCGTCGGCGTGGCCGGCCGCCACGAGGGCCAGCTGTACTCGCCGATGGTCGATGAGCTGCTGCTCCACTCGTCGCTCCCCGTGGTGATCGTCAGGAGAGCCGAGGGCCTCGAGACGCCGCTGCCGGGCGCCTTCACCCGCGCCATCGTGCCCGTTACCGGCACGCGGTCCTCCATGGCCGCCCAGGAGGTTGCCTTCGGGGTGAGTGCCCAACTTGGCACCGAGGTGGTCCTGACCCACGTGGTGCAGCGCCAACGCCCCCGGTTTCCGATGCTCCCCGCCCGTCTGGCTCGCGGCAAGCTGGCTTCCCGCGTGCTCGGCGAGGATCGCAGCGAGTCGGCGCGACAGGTGGTTGATGCCCTCATGGAAGCGGCCAGGGCGCGCGGTGCGGAGATGGGCGTGGATGGCCGCACCCTGGTCCAGGAGGGGTCCTCAGCGGCGTCGACGCTGGTGTCCGTAGCCGAGGAGCAGGAGGCGGACCTGGTGGTGTTGGGCGCGTCGCTGCGCAACGTGGACGGCCGCCCCTTCCTCGGTCACACCGTCGAGACCGTGCTGGAGCGCTGCTCGGCCAACGTCGCGGTGGTCGCCATGCCCCGCGCCTTGAGCGGCTAGCCCCGGACCCTCACGCCCCCGGCTAAGCAACCTGGTCGCGCCTTCAGCGTTCTCGTCGGGCTCGGAGTTCCTGGCGGACCCGGGCGATGGCCTCCCGGGGGTCGACGGTGCTGGGGCCGGGGCCGGCCTCTTCGGCGATTGCTTTCAGCCACGGCGACGCCTCCCTGTCGACGGTGTCGCCTCCCAGGTCGCGCCGGTCGCACCACAGGAGGTGCAGTTCCTGCTCGGCCCGAGTGACGGCCACATGGAGCAGCCGTCGCTCCTCGGCTCGGGCGGCCGCGGTGCGGGCGTGGGCGATGGGAACGAACCCCGCCTCCAGGCCGACGAGGTGAACGATGGGCCACTCCAGTCCCTTGGCGGCGTGGAAGGTCATCAGATCGACGCCGTCCGACGATGCTGACAGCCGGTTGTCGGCCCGCAACGCGGTGGTGAAGGAGTCGACTGTGGAGTCGGGGTCGAGAGACAGGTGGTCCTGGGCGAACTCCAGGAAGGTCTCTATGTTGGTGCGGGCTTCGGGCGTGCTCGCGGGCTGAGGCGTCGCGGTGGGCCTCTCTAGAGTTGCTCCCGCGGTGCTGGGGTCGAGAAGCTGCTGGCGAGCGTCGGCCACGCAGGCAGCGAGGCTCGCATCGCGGGGCCAGGCCCCGAGCATCGCAATGATCTCGGGCCGGCGGACCAGGCTGCCCTCGCCCGCGGCGGCCACCGGGATGTTCTGGCGCAGCAGCGCCCGGCGCAAGGGCTCGAGCAGCGCGTTGGTCCGGGCCAGCACCGCCTGCCGACGCCACGGCGCACCGGGCCGGTGGCACTGCCGCACGGCCCGGGCCAGCACCGCGGCCTCGTCGTCGCCGTCGCACACGGTAACGGTGGGCTCGTCTCCCGGCGGCCGCACCGCCGGCTGGGGCGAACGGGCCAGGACTCGGCCCGCGGCGGCCAGCACCTCCGGCGTGGACCGGAAGTTGGTACGCATGTGCAGCACCGCGCAGCCGGGCAGGTGCCTGGCGACGTTGTTGATCAGCTCGGGATCGGAGCCGTTCCATCCGTAGATGGCCTGGTCGGGGTCGCCGACCACCACCAGCGTCGAGTCCGGGCCCAGCCACGACCTCAGCAGGGCGAACTGCAGCGGGTTGATGTCCTGGAACTCGTCCACGAGCAGGTGCTGGTGGAGCCAGCGGTGGGCCGCGGCGTGCTTGGGCTCGGCCGTCATCAGTTCCAGTGACCGGGACAGCACGTCGTCGAAGTCGAGCACCCGGCGCTTGCTCTTGGCCGACTCATAGTCGGCGTAGAACTGGGCGAAGCGGTCGGCTCGGCCCAGGGGGGACCGCCGGCCCGCGGCCTGCGCCGCCTGCGGGTATTTCTCCGGGGTCACGAGCCGGGCCCGGCACCAGCCGATCTCGTTGGCGAATTCGATCCGGGCGGCGCGGTCGGCCTTGGGCCGCAACTCGGCGATCAGAGCACCGGCGTTCTCGAGGATCCGAGGTGGGCGCCTTCCGGAGTCGGCGGCGTACCGGCGGAGCTGTGTGAGCGCAACCGCGTGGAAGGTCCCCGCTCTGGCCTCGTCATTGAGCCCGAGCCTGCGCAGGCGGGCCCGCAGCTCGCGGGCGGCCCTCCTGGTGAACGTGACCGCGAGGGTGCGCCGAGGATCGGCCCGGCCCTCCGATGCCTGCCAGGCAATGCGGCGAGTGAGGACACGCGTCTTGCCGGAGCCCGCGCCGGCGACGATGCACAGGGGGTTCGCCTGGGTCGTCACCGCGTCGCGCTGGGTGGGGGTCAAGCCCGCCAGCAACCGGTGTTCGGCGTCCACCACCATCCGACCCTACGGCGGCGAAGCACTCGCGGCGAGCGGTCGTCGGGGACCTCGGTTGGGTACTGTCTGGCCGGTGTTCATGATCAATGCAGCCCGCTTCGAGCGGCTCGTGGGCGAGGCCCTCGACTCCCTGCCGCCGGCGCTGGGCGAGATGATGGAGAACATCGTCGTGGTGGTGGAGGACGCCCACCCCGACGATGACCTCCTCGGTCTCTACGAAGGAGTTCCCCTCACCGAGCGAGAGGACTACGGCGGTCTGGCCATGCCCGACCGGGTCACGGTCTACCGGCTGCCGATCTGCGAGATCTCTTACAGCGAAGAGGAGTTGCTTGAGGAGATAGCGGTCACTGTCATCCACGAGGTGGCCCACCACTTCGGCATCGACGACGAGACCCTCCACCAGTTCGGCTGGGACTGACCGCACGGCCAGCGGCCGGCCGGGGTCCTCGGCGTCGGCGCCAGCGGGTTCGTCTAGGCGGGTCCCCCCAGGCGGGGAAAGCGGCTGCGGGGGCCCGCTTCGGCCCAATCCATGTGGGTGCGGACGTACTCGTTGGCCGCGTCGCGCACCGGGCTGTAGTCCCATGAGTGCTCGCCGCCGGCCTCGGCCGCGGCGTGCAGCACCCGGCGGCAACGCTGTGAACGCAGAACCCGCTCCCGGATCTCGGCGCTGTCCCAGCGCTCGGCCGTCTCGGCGGCGAAGGCGGCGGCCACCTCCGCGCAGCCGGGGTCCAGCGCGAGGTTGGTGCGCTCCTGCGGGTCGGCCTCCACGTCGTAGAGAAGGGCAGGGTCGCTGTCGCAGTGGATGTACTTGTGGCGTCCCCGCCGGATCATGAACACCGGATGCGACGTCATCTCGGCCATGTACTCGCCGGTGGTCTCGTCGACGGGGTCGGCACCGCCGGCGGCGAGCTCCCACAGGCTGCGCCCCGCGATCGGGGCGCCGAGCTCGGGCCGGGCTCCGCCGTCGGTGGCGATGTCGAGCAGGGTGGGCAGCAAGTCCAGGTGCGAGCACACGTTGGCGGCGCCGCGATTGGCCACACCGGGCCCGGCCATGATCAGCGGCACCCGGGCCGAGCGCTCGAAGAACGACATCTTGAAGAACGTGCCCCGGTCGCCGAGCATGTCGCCGTGGTCGCTGGTGGCGATGATCACGGTGTCGTCGATGCGGCCCGTCTCGCCCAGCACTCCCACCAGCCGGCCGATCCAGGAGTCGAAGTAGCTGGTGTTGGCGTAGTAGCCGTGGCGGGCGTTGCGGAACTGGTCCTCGGTGTAGCCGACGGTGTCGGCCTCGATGCCCCGGCGGATGCGCCGGGTGTGGGGGTCCAGCGCGTCGTCGGAGAACGGATCGGGCAGGTCGATGTCGTCGTGGTCGTAGAGGTTCCACCACTCCGGCCGGGCGACGTAGGGGTCGTGGGGGTGGATGAAGGACGCCACCAGCAAGAACGGTCGCTCGTCGGCGTCGCGGGCCAGGTCGTAGAGGCGGCGCACCGCCGCGAACCCGACCTCTTCGTCGTAGTCGATCTGGTAGGTGGCCAGCGCTTGTCCCGCCTCCGAGAGGCTGTCCATGTTGTGGTACCACTTGCCGATCCTGGTGTGGGGCTCGTCCCAGTTGGGGGTCCAGGCGAAGTCGGCCGGGTAGACGTCGGTTGTGAGGCGCTCGTCGAAGCCGTGGAGTTGGTCGGGCCCCACGAAGTGCATCTTCCCCGACAGGCAAGTGCGGTAGCCGGCCAGCGCCAGGTAGTGGGCGAGGGTGGGCACCGACGCCGGGAACTCCGCAGCATTGTCCCATGCCCCGATTGCGGAGGCTGGCTGGCCCGACAGCATCGAGAAGCGGGCCGGGGCGCACAGGGGGGAATGGCAGTAGGCCGCGTCGAAGCGCGCCCCCCGCTCGGCCAGGGCCTCCATGGCCGGGGTGCGCACTAGCGGGTGGCCGTAGGCGCCGGTGAAATGCGGCGCCAGCTGATCGGCCATCACGATCAGGATGTTGGGTTGGCTCATGGCCAGACGCTAATGGTCAGTATCGCTCTAGGGCTGGAGTCTTCTCCTTGCGTCGATCCCCCACGTGCAGTGAGGCCGGCATCGGTTGCACGAGTCGGCTCGGGGTCCGCGAGCGCGCGAGCCCCGGTGTGTACGTTGCGGCCGTTCTGCCGCCTGCATGCGCTCAGGAGCCATACATGAGCCTCACCAACGACTGTCGCCTTAGAGGCCCCGCAAATAGGCGGCAGCCCTTCCCCGAGGAGCTTGCAACCCCAAGGCATCCTGACGTTGATTCTCACCTATTTGCGCGCGTTCTTAGCGTGTCATGCCGATCGGCCCCGGTTCGGCGGGCCCGCCGCCTCCCTGGCAGGCGCATCTTGGCCTGCGTGACTGCCGCCTGCCTGTTGGCGCCCCTGGCGTTCGCGGGCGCCGCGACCGCGCAAGTCCAAGAACACTCCGACCGGCACGCCCTAGTAGCGCTCTTCGACGGCACCGACGGGAGCAGCTGGGATCGCCACGACAATTGGGGCTCGGAACTGCCGCTGGACCAGTGGTACGGCGTAACCACCGATGCCGCCGACCGCGTAACACGACTGGACCTGTCATCCAATGGTCTGTCGGGCGAGATTCCCGACGAAATCTCCTATCTGACGGACTTGAAACACCTGAATCTCGGCGGCAACGAGCTCTTCGGCGAGATTCCCGTACTGGTCGGCAAGCTGCGCAAGCTGGAGGTGTTGGATCTCCAGAACAACAGGCTGGACAGGCAGATACCCGACACCCTCGCGGAGCTTGACCAGCTGGAGGTGCTGGACCTCAAGCACAACGGACTCTGGGGGGCGATGCCGGAACTCGGCAACTTCGGGGATCTTCGCGCGCTCCGCATCATGGATCTGCGGGGCAACAGGCTGTCGGGAGAGATTCCTGAGTCTCTCGGCAATCTGAGCAGCCTGACGCACCTGGTGATGAGCGACAACAGGTTTTGGGGGGAGATCCCGGCGGGGCTGGGCAGTCTCGGCCATCTGGTGTGGCTCGATCTGAGCCGCAACAGGTTGTCGGGGGAGATCCCGGCCGAACTCGGCGACCTGCAGGGCCTGACGTTGCTTGATCTGAGCGGCAATTCGCTGTCGGGGGAGATCCCAGCCGAACTGGGCAGCCTCAGCGAACTCAGGAGGCTCAGCCTCGGGAGCAACCGGTTGTCCGGCGAGATTCCGGCGAGGTTCGGTTTGCTTTCCCGACTTGAAGACTTGAGTCTCAGCCTCAACCGTCTCTCGGGCGAAGTTCCCGCGAGTCTCGGCCACTTGTTCGAGCTGAGACTTCTCGGGCTCGGGCACAACGAGCTGTCGGGGAACATTCCCGCCGAATTGAGGCAACTCTACAATCTGCGGCATCTGTGGCTCGAGGACAACGACCTGTCGGGCCCGATTCCCGCTGAGCTGGGGAACCTCGTCGAGCTGAGGGACCTTCGGCTCGAGGACAACGACCTGTCGGGCCAGATTCCCGCCGAGCTGGGGAGGCTGTCACGGTTGGAGCGGCTGCACCTCCAAGGCAACTCGCTGTCGGGCGAGATCCCGTCCTCGATCGACGGCCTGGTCCGCCTCGAGAGCCTGCTCCTGGACAGCAACGAGCTGACGGGGGAGATTCCGCCGTCGCTGGGCAGCCTGGCGAGGCTGGAGCGCCTCAGCCTGGCGGACAACTGGCTCTACGGTGAGATCCCCTCCCAGATAGCGAGCCTCGAGAAGCTGCGGCTCCTGCGGCTGGACGACAACGAGCTGTCGGGCCCGATCCCCGCTGGCATCGGCCGCCTGGCGAGCCTGACGGAACTCAACCTGGGGAACAACTCGCTGTCGGGAACGATCCCCGCGGGGATCGGCAAGCTGACCAAGCTGACGGAACTGGACTTGCAGCAAAACCGGCTGTCGGGCGAGATCCCCCATGAGGTCGGCAAGCTGACCTCATTGAGGATCCTCGACCTGAGCGGCAACCTGCTGTCGGGGCCGATTCCGGAGAGCGTGGTCGGGCTCTCGAGCCTCACCCACCTGATGCTGCGCGAGAACCGGCTGTCTGAGGAGATGCCGGCGTCGCTCACCCGTCTCAGGAACCTCGAGTGGCTGGACCTCAGCCGCAACGAGATGCACGGGGAGATCCCGGCGGGACTCGGCGACATCCGGAGCCTCGAGGCCCTGTATCTAAGCTTCAACCACCTTGAGGGCGGGATCCCCGCAGAACTCGGCAACCTGCCGAACCTCAGGATTCTGAAGGCCCGCTACAACCAGCTCTCGGGCGAGATCCCCGCAGAGCTGGGCAATCTCGGCAATCTCAGGCGACTCAACCTTTGGCACAACCAGCTGACCGGCGAGATCCCGGCTGAACTCGGCAACCTCGTCAACCTCACCAGACTCGACCTCGACGACAACGAGCTGTCAGGCGAGATCCCCGCAGAGCTGGGGAACCTCACGCTGCTGACAGAGCTGTGGCTCAGGGGGAACGACCTGTCGGGAGAGATCCCGGCGGAGCTCGGCCGTCTGACCAAGCTCAGGCGACTCTACCTCGACGGCAACCGGCTAGCCGGCGGGATCCCAGCAGAGTTGGGGAGCTTGGCCAGCATCAAACGGCTGTGGCTCCAGGACAACGAGCTGTCCGGCGAGATCCCGGCTGAGCTGGGCGAGCTGATCGAGCTGGATCAGATATTCCTGGGCGGCACCAACTCGCTGAGCGGTTGCCTCCCTGCGGCCTGGGAGTCGCTCGACACGCTGGGCGACGACCTGGACACGCTGGGCCTGGAGTTCTGCGCTAACCCCTAGGGCACCGGGCTCCGCAGCAGGCGCGTCAGGCTCACCTGGGGCCGCGGACGCGGTTCCAGGTGATCGATACGTTGAGGAAGAAGTTTGTGACCGTGGCCACGGCCAGACCGATGCTGTTGTTGATGGCTACAGCCACATCGGCACTCGCCGACGCAGTTGGGAAGCCGTTGCGGTGCAGCAGCTGGAACACCGCCAGCTGCACGAACACGCCCACGACCGACACGGCCTGGAACAGCAGCAGCCCGCCCAGCAGCCCCCAGCGGTGGTAGCGCCGGTCGTAGAACGTGAAGTAGTTGTTGGCCACGAAGTTGGTGACGATGCTGGCTTGAATCCCCAGCAGAGCGGAGACATAGATCGGGTTCAGGTCCGGTGTGATGCCGGGGCTGATGGTCGGAAGACCGGCCAGCTCGCCGAGGCCGTACACCGCGAGGCTCACGGCCACCCCGCTGGCGCCCACCAGGCAGTACTTGACGAACAGCGGTGAGACGGCGGCACCCAGGCGCAACGCCAGCGCGTTGACCAGGTCGTCGAGCAGGACCGCTCCCGACAGCTTTGTCTCGCCTCCGCCCCGAGGCCGGAAGCCGTAGCCGACCTCGGTGACGGCGAGTTCTCCGCTGCGGGCCAGGAACGCCCACAGGATCTTGTACTCCCGCAGTCCGCGGCTGATCCTGGGCGCGGCCCGCTCGTAGAGGCCCCGGCTGACGACGAAGAAGCCGCTGAGGGGGTCGCTGGTGCGGCGCAGCCGCGGCAGCAGGCGGCGCACCAGCGCGGTGCCTGCCGCGGTCACCCATTGACGCGACCTGGCTCTGTCGCCGAACGATCCGCTCTCGGCCGTGCGGGTGCCCACGCAGACGTCGGCGCCGTCGTCCAACACCGACCGCACCATCGCCGGCAGCACCGACTCGTCGTGCTGGAGGTCGCCGTCGATCACCGCGAGGGCGTCGCCCTCAGCGGCTGCCATCCCGTCGAGGACCGCCGAGGCCAGCCCCCGCTCGCCGATCCGCCGGATCACCCGCACGGCCGGATCGTCCGCGCCGTGGCGGCGGGCCAGTTGCCAGGTGCCGTCGGGGCTGTCGTCGTCAACGATGATGATCTCGTGGGGCTGGCCGGCCAGGGCGCGGTGCAGCCGATCGATCACCTCGACGATGTTGTCGGCCTCGTTGTAGGTCGGAACGATCACCGAGACCCGCATCACCGCGACGCTAGCTCCGACTGCTCACGGGCTTGGTGGTTGGGGTGGGCGGTTGACGGGAGCGCTCGCTCCCTGTTCGCTATAGCGCAGATTGAGGTGCTTCTGAGTAAATGTCCGTTTTCGGGGGTTTGATTACGCCGCATTGGGCGGGTGTGTTCATGGCTGGTTGGGTTTGTTGTTGCGATGGTAGGCGATGCGGGTGAGGCGGGCCTGTGTGAGGCCGTCTTGGCGGGCCTGGCGGATGCGCTCTGCTCGTCCTTGGTGTTCGTCGTCGGGGGTGACGTAGCCGAGGGAGGCGTGCAGGCGGCGGGTGTTGTAGTCGTGTCGGGCGATGTCGAGCTCTGCTCGCAGCGTGTTGGGGTCGGTGATCTTCTCGAGGTGGGGCCATTCGGTTTTGACGTGCCCGAACAGGGTCTCGATCCATGCCTGGTCCGTCGGGGTGCCGGGCCGGCCGAAGCGGGCCGCGATGCTGCAGAGGGCCAGGAACTCTCGGGTGGTGCCGGCGCGCATCTGGGGTCCGTTGTCTGACATGGCCAACAGGATGGGCTCCTCGTCGCCGTCGTCGCTGTCGTCGCCTCGGCGGGCTCGTTGGGCCTGGCGGGCCTCGACGGCGGGCCACAGCCCTTCGGTGTCGAGGGCTTGTGTGAAGACGACCTCGACTTGGGTGGCGGTCTCCTCGGCGGTGACGAGGGTGGCGAGCCATTTGCGGGTGACGACGTCGAGGATGGCGTAGGCGACCCGGCCGGCTCTGGGGAAGTGGGTGTAGGGGTCGGACCGCAGCGCCTGGCCGTCTTTTCGGTCGGCTGGTTTCTGCGGCCCGCCCTCCGAACCGGACGTGCGACTTTCACCGCATCCGGCTCTCCATGTGGTCATGCCGCTGGTGCGGGTGATCCTGTTGTCACGCTTGTCCATGGTGTCGGGATGCGGGTGCCCCGGTAGCGGTAGCGCTCGATGGCGACCTGCTCGGGGCGGAACATCTCGATGCCGTCGTCGTGGATCCTCCAACCTGGGAGGTAGCGGCGAACCAGGGTGTGCATGTTCAGCCCGGCGTGGCGTTTCTTCAGCCAGCCGACGATCCGCCAGAAGGCGAAATGATCGACGTAGCTGAAGGTCTGCGTTGACACGCCGTGCCGAAAATAGTTGCACCAGCCCCGCAGCGTCGGGTTCAACCGGCGCAGCAGGTCTGTGAGCGTTCGATGACGTCGACGGCGAGTCAGCAGTCTGATCTTCGCGATGATCGAAGCCAACGATTTCTTGGACGGGTAGGTGTAGATCGCTTTCTTGCCGGCGCGGCCTCTCCAGTTCCGACGCTGGATGCGCCAGCCCAAGAAGTCGAACCCTTCGTCGATGCGCCAGACCCTCGTTTTCTCTTCCGAGAGGCGCAGCCCCATCGGAGCGAGCACCGCTGCGACCTCATCCCAGAGCGCTTCGGCGTCGTCGCGGGTGCCGTGGACCATGACCACGAAGTCGTCCGCGTGGCGGACGAGGCGCATGACCGGTTCCCCGGCGCGTCGACGTTTGGCGCGGGTCCATTCCGGGCCGAGCGCTTCCCATTTCTGGGCGAAGTGCTCGTCCAGCACGGACAGGGCAATGTTGGCCAACAGCGGCGAGAGGATCCCACCTTGGGGTGTGCCGGTGATCGTTGCTCGTCGGCTGCCGTCCTCTGCGAGAACACCAGCTTTGAGGAACGCCTTCACCAGACCCAGGACACGCTTGTCTCGGACTCGACGTCGCACACGTTCCATGAGGGCGGTGTGGTCGATCTCATCGAAGCACGCCTTGATATCTGCTTCGAACACCCAGTGGTAGTTCCTGCTGGGCGAGCCGAGGTAGTGAATCTCAGCGATCGCGTCCTGGGCCCGTCGCTTCGGGCGGAAACCGTGGGAACACGGTTTGAAGTCCGCCTCGAAGATCGGTTCGAGCACCAGCTTCAACGAGGCCTGCACGACTCGGTCAGCGACAGTCGGGATCCCCAACGAGCGGACCTTGCCGCTCGCCTTGGGAATCGTCTTCTCCCGCACCCGCTCGGGCCGGAACCGGCGAGCTTTGAGATCATCTCGCAGCCCGTCCAGCATCGACTCGACACCCAAGACGACAGGTCGCGCAGCGACCCCATCGACTCCAGCGGTTCGCGCGCCCTTGTTTGCCCGCACCCGGCTCCACGCCACAACGAGAAACGCCGGGTCATAGACGAGGTTGAACACGTCATCGAACGAACACCCCAGGATCGGCCCTCGCCCATTGGTGCAGCTTCGACTGCATCGCGAGTACCCGCGGCTCGGCCTCCAAGAGGTCAGGCCACGAAACGCCGGTATTCACCAGCGGACTCCCCGTTCGGCATCGAAGCTGCGACCACACTGGGTCCCTTCGCCATGTGCACGGCTTTCCCGTGCTCGGACTACTACGAACCCTCCGCCCCATCCCGACGGCATCAACCGGCGACAGGCCTGCCCGCCCGCCGCCCTGGCCGGGCAGCAGGGACCAACGAGATGGTTCCCACGTTCATTCCTGAACCCTTCGACGGGGTCGGCGCCCAGCTATGCCCCTGCAACCTCGCCATGGCTACGCCGCAGGCATTCACCATGACCTCCCGACCGGCGACATCGACCGATCTAGAAGTTCCCCGCCCAAAAGAGATGGCCGGGTACGCGTTGCAACGCAGCCCCGATCTGTCAGGTTCGAGCTGCTGGATCTCTTGAGGGGCGTTCAGCCACTGGTTCCTCACGTACGCCTTTCCGTCTTGCTAGCCGGACCCACACCATCTGACAGTGCTGGCGCGTCCCGTCGTTGTCAGGGCTGCTTCCACCCTCCCCGGTGTCCCCCGGGTCCGGCTGCCCTCAGCTTCAACCAGCTCGCTGCGACGAGCCGGAGGCGGTGTCCTCTCATCACCGCCGGGTTCAAGAACGCCTCGTGGCGCTCGACGTCCCAGATCCAGATCCGGTGGCGCCTCCACTCGATCCAGTCCGGCAGGGGCCGCGCCGGCGCGGGTGCGCGCTGCGGGCGGGCGGGCAGAACCAGCCCCTGGGCTGCGAGAACGCGATACAGCGTCGACGGCGACACCCACACCAGGTTCTCGTAGGAGCCGCGGTGTGCGAGCTTGCGGTAGCCGCCGTCGATGTCGCCCCAGCGCTCGAACAGCTCCACGATCGCCCGGCGCTCTGCGGGGGTGATGGCATGCACCGCCGTGCCGCCCGCAGTGTTGTCGTCGAGGCGGCCCGCGCCTCGACGGTGCTGCCAGCGGCGGCACCGGCGGCCGTCGAGCTCCAACACCGAACAGGCGCGAGCTGTGCTCCAGCCCGCCCCGACGGCACCGTCGACGAGGCCCAACAGAGCCGCCTTGGTGCCGGCCTCGACACGCGGGGGCACGCCGGCGGTCACCCCCAACGCTCTTTTCTGCGACAAGGTGACCTTGACCGCCATCTCCTTGAGCGCCTCGCCCAAGCGGGCCGCCTCGTCTCGGGCCATCACCAACTCCGGGGCGACGCCATCGGAGCGCGTCCCGGGACGAGACGACGCCAACGCGTCCAGAGCACCCTTCTTGGCGACCTCGCGGGCCCGCATGATCGTGGAGCGGTCCACGCCCCAATGGTCCGCGCACTGCGCGACGGTCATCTCACCCGTGAGCACCTGCACGAACGCCTCATACTTCTGCACAGGCGACAACCGCCGCCTACCGCGGCGTCCGCCACGCTCCAAGGGCCTCGAGGTATCAGTCATCTGACGCTCCTCTCACAGCGCCACGCTCCCACCCCGACGCTGCGTAATCAACCACCCGAAACCGGACACGATCCCAGAATCATCACACATCCCTGTGGAGTACGACCCTACGCGCGTGTGAGCTGATGGTGGGACTCGGCGACGTCGAGGTGCTCGGCGTCGACGACGAGGGGGAGCCGCTGGCGGTGCACGTTCGCCTGCGTGCGGAGCGGCCGGGCTGCGGGGGCTGCGGCGGGCCGCTGTGGTCCAAGGGCGAGCGGGTGGTGTTGCTGGTGGATGTGCCGGCCTTCGGGCGGCCGGTGCGATTGTTGTGGCACAAGCGCCGCTGGCGCTGTCCCCGCGACGGCTGTCAGGCGGGCTCGGTGACCGAGCAGAGCGGCGAGATCGCGCCGCCGCGGGGCCTGTTGACCTCCCGGGCTTCGCACCATCGGTTGCCTCGCAGGAGGGTATCCATGTGGACGACGAGTACCTCATTCTTCACGAATTAGATCCCATTGTTATCGCTATGGGAATTACAACACATGAGGCAACACTCGCGGTCTACTCTCTGCAAGCCGATGCAGAGAGCCAAATATGGGCTGCCGTCGCTGATCATCCGGAGCTGGCTGATCATCCGGACCTGGAAGGCTTCCTGGAAGGCTTCATTACGGGAACGACTGGCATTACGGGAACGACTGGCATTACGGGAACGACTGGCATTACGGGAACGACTGGCCTAGAAGACCTCGCGGATCACGTCAGGGCTGCTGTAGATGACTCCGCTCTACGTGTGGTAGCTTCTCGCCTCGCTCTTGAGCCAGCCGTAGAGACACTGTACGTCGACCTAAGTCGAACGGAGGAAGCGCGCACTATCGGTCATCAATGGAGCCAATGTATGGAGAGCCACGGATACACCTACGATGATCCCGCGCAAATTGAAGTGGGAATCACGGAACTCAACAGGACTCAGAACTTCAATGACATACCGGGCCTCTTAGAATCGCGAGATGAATGCCTCGCCGCAGTAGAATCGGCTACTGAACGCTTAGTGCTCCAGTTCGTGCCCTCTTGGAAGACCGAGCACTCGGCGCTACTGTCTACGTATGGCAACGCACTTAAGCTGCATGCGAACGAGTAAGATGAGAAGCTGGCAACTGTACGTCGCGATGGCGTGCTTCGCGCTAATCAGCTTAGGCGGGTGCAGTTCGGGTTCAGACGTGACGTCAGACGTGACGTGCGTTACTCAGAATCTCACCAATACAGCATCGGTTGGATTGAAACTGAACAGGCGAGGTGCCATCGAAATAGTCTCGTCTTCGGATGAAGGCATCTTCACACTTGCGGATGTCACTTATGACTGGACACCCAGAGGGTTCGCGTTGGGACTTGACGAAGATGAAGCAATGTACGGATGGATCTGGAACGGCGATTCAGAGACAGACCCCATGTGGCTGAAGGCAGCCAATCGAGAAGGCATCGAGGCCACGAGATGCCAGCTAGGAGACTGCTGAGTAATGCTGATTTCGCGTCACCTGCAAGCCTCTGAACTGGGGTTTTGTAACGACAGAATCGCCGTTTCGGGACTTACTCAGCAGTCTCCTAGGCAGGGAATCGGCCTCGGTAGTAGTTGCGAACGGCAGCGTTATCCTGATAAAGGACGAGGCGTTCTTCGGCGAGCTGCTCCTCGATAAGCCGCCTGCCAATACACGCGTTCTCATTGGTCGTGTCTCAATCTTCGATGATCCATCCTGAACTTGGACTCGCGGCCCGGCGGGCCGTCTCGCTGCGCTGATCCCAGGTCAAGGCCTCGACCAGGTGGCGGGGCTGGCGGGCGAGAGCGGCGGTGACCGCGTCGGCGGTGTTGAGGGCGTAGTAGCCGTGGGGCAGCCGCCCCACGGTGAGGGTCTGGCGGCTGGTGCGCTCCACGCGGGCCGCGACCGCGCAGCGGTTGTTCTTGCCGGGTGAGCAGGTGCCCTTCCCAGTGGCCGGCCTCGCGGCGGTCCTCGACGCCGCCGGGACGCCGACATAGAGCGCGGTTCCTATCAGTGCCCCTGGCGCGGAGACGGATCGAAGGCATATAGTCACTGGTGACAACCGACCGGGGAGCTCGGGGCAGCCGGGCTGAGAGGGCACCCACGCGATTGCAGCGGTGACGACCCGTCGACCTGATCTGGGTAATGCCAGCGGAGGAAGACCATGAATCGCACCCATTTTCCAGTTTCGACCCACTCCCGCGCGCCGGGCCGCAGGACCGGGATCCGGCCAGGGCCTAGGGTCTGCGTCGCACTCGCCGCGGCTGTGGCCTTCGTCCTGCTCGCCGGGGCCTGCAGCGGCACCGACATCGGTGAACCGACCGATGGGGCGCAGTCGGACGGCGCGTCGGTCGCGAGCACCGAGACCGAAGGAACGTCGGGGGAGGACACCGGCCCCGGGGAGGGCGAGATGGCCGACACGCCCGACGAGCCGGCTGTCACCAACGGCTCCGACGACGCCGCAGGGAGCGAGGCACCTGAGAGCGCCCAGCGCGCAGACGAGACGGTTGCCGAGGGCGACGACCTCTCCGGCACCACGGTGACGCTGCTCACCCACGACTCGTTCAACGTCTCGCCGGAGACCCTCGAAGCCTTCACCGAGTCCACCGGTATCAAGGTGGAGCAACTGGCATCAGGCGACGCGGGCGTGCTTGTGGCCCAGGCCTGCCTCACCGCGGGCGAGCCCCTGGGCGACGTGCTGTTCGGCATCGACAACACCTTCCTGCAGCGGGGCCTCGACTGCGGCATCTTCGAGTCATACGCGTCGCCCGGACTCGCTGACGTCCCCGACCATTTTGAGCTCGACGGAGAACACCGTGTAACTCCCATCGACTTCGGTGACGTTTGCCTGAACTACTGGGTGGACTCCTTCGATGGCTCGCCGCCCCCACCGTCGTCCCTCGACGATCTGATCGATCCGGCCTATGCCGACATGCTCGCGGTGCAGAGCCCAGAGACCTCGTCGCCGGGTCTGGCCTTCCTGTTGGCCACCATCGCCCGATACGGCGACGGCTGGGAGGACTACTGGGTCGCCTTGCGCGACAACGGCGTGTCGGTCACCGCCGGCTGGGAGGACGCCTACTACGGGGAGTTCATCGCGGGGGGCGGCGATCGCCCGATCGTGGTGTCCTACGCGTCCAGCCCGCCTGCTGAGGTGATCTTTGCTGATCCGCCGGTGGACGAGCCGCCCACGGGCGTGGTTACCGCCAGCTGCTACCGCCAGATCGAGTTCGCGGGCGTGCTTGCGGGCGCGGACAACCCTGGCGGCGCCCAGGCCCTGATCGACTTCATGCTCACCCCGACCTTCCAGAACGACGTCCCGCTCAACATGTTCGTGTTCCCGGTGATCAGCTCAGCCACCCTCCCCGAGGCATTCGCGGAGCACGCCCAGATCGCGGAGGACCCGCTCATCCTCGATCCCGCCGAGGTCGAGGCCCAGCGCAATGCCTGGACCGACCGATGGGTCGAGATCGTCCTGCGTTGAAATCCGCAGCCTGAGCCCCCGCCCCATGCCCGCCGCGGCCCGGCTCACCAGGGGCCTCGCCGGCGCGCTGCCCGCCGTGGCGGTGGGCGCGTTCATGGTGCTGTTCTTCGCCTGGCCCATCGCCGGTGTGATCTCCAGGGGCCTCGGCGGCACCAACCCGGCCGCGGTGCTGGGCGACGTGCTCGGCTCTGCGTCGCACCGTTCGGTGATCTGGTTCACCCTATGGCAGGCAGCCGTGTCCACTGTGCTCACGGTGGCCGTTGCCCTGCCGGCCGCGGGGGCCATGGCCCGCCTGCGCTTCCGGGGGCAGCGGCTGGTGCGGGCGCTGGCGACCGTGCCGTTCGTGCTGCCGACCGTGGTGGTGGCGGCCGCCTTCGAGGGGCTCTTCGACCGGTTCGGCCTCTCGGGGGGCGGCGCCGTGAGCCTGCGCCACACCGTGTGGGCCATCCTGATGGCCCACGTCTTCTTCAACTACGCGGTGGTGCTGCGAACGGTGGGAGCCCACTGGGCCGCCCTCGACGCCAGGGTGGAGGACCAGGCCAGAGTGCTCGGGGCATCGCGCCCGGAGGTCTTCCGCCGGGTGGTCCTGCCCCGGCTGGCCCCGTCGATCGCGGCGGCCTCGGCCATCGTGTTCCTGTTCTCGTTCACTTCGTTCGGCGTGGTGCTGGTCTTGGGCGGACCCGCCCGCGCCACCATTGAGACCGAGATCTACCGGTACGCGGTGGTCAGGCTCGACCTCGCCGCCGCGGCGGCCCTCGCGGTGGTGCAGCTGGGAGCGGTGGTCGCGCTGGTGGCGGTGTCCAACGCGCTCGAGCGGCGCCGGGCCGTGGCCGAGCCGGTCTCGTCGCCCGTCGCCGCGCCCCGGCGCCGGGGTCCCGGCCTGGTCGCGAACCTGGCCGTCATGGGCCTTGCCTTGGGGCTGCCGGTCGCAGTGCTGGTGGAGCGCTCCCTGGCGGCGGGCCGCGGCGGCGGCTACACGCTGCGCAACTACACGGCCATGGCGCAGCGGGTCAACCTGCTGCCCGACACCGCGCTGGCGGCCCTGGGCAACTCGCTCATGTTCGCGGCGCCGGCCGCGGCCCTGGCCCTGCTGGTGGGTGGGACGGCCACCCTGGTGGTGATGCGTGCGGGCGGCGGGAGCAGCCGCCGGATCGGACGGGCCTTCGACCTCGGCCTGACGCTGCCGTTGGGCACGTCCGCGGTCACGGTCGGGCTCGGGTTCCTGCTTGTGCTCAACCGCCCGCCCATTGATATCCGCACGTCGTTGCTGGTTGTGCCCATCGCCCACGCGGTGGTGGGGATCCCGTTCGTCGTGCGCACGCTGGTGCCGATGCTGCGCACCATCAATCCGCGGGTCCGGGAGGCCGCGGCCGTCCTGGGCGCATCGCCACGCCGGGTCCGCCGCGAGGTGGACCTGCGGGTGGCCGCCCGCGGCGTGGCCGTCGGGGCCGGATTTGCCTTCGCGGTGTCGCTCGGAGAGTTCGGAGCCACGTCGTTCATCCCCCGCCGGCCCGAGACGCTGACTGCCCCGCTGGCCCTGTTCCGGCTGCTGGGCACGCCGGGAGAGGCTCTGCGCGGCCAGGCCATGGCGCTGGCGGTGGCGCTCATGGCGCTGACCGCTGTGGCAGTCTTCGTCATGGACCTGTGGGGCGACGCGCGCCGGGGAGTGTTCTAGATGCTGACGGTCAGCGGCGCCGCAGTCGCCTTCGAGAGGGTCAAGGCCCTCGATGAGATCGATCTGGAGGTCGCCACCGGCGAGGTGGTGGCCATCCTCGGGCCGAGCGGCTGCGGCAAGAGCACCCTGCTTCGCGCGGTGGCCGGCTTGCAGCCCCTCGATGCCGGGGAGGTCCGCTGGGACGGGGAGGACTTGGTGGGCCTGCCGGTGCACCGCCGCGACTTCGGCCTGATGTTCCAGGAGCACGCACTGTTCCCTCACCGCGACGTGGCCGAGAACGTCGCCTTCGGGCTGAGGATGCAGAAGACGGACGCGAGAAGCCGCACCCGGCGCGTACGCGAGGTGCTGGCCCTGGTGGGCCTAGCCGGCTTCGAGGAGCGCCAGATCGCCACACTCTCGGGCGGTGAGGCCCAGAGGGTCGCGCTGGCCCGTTCGCTGGCGCCCGCGCCCCGCATGCTGATGCTCGACGAGCCTCTCGGCTCACTCGACCGCCCCCGCCGCGACGAGCTCACCGAGGAGCTGCGGTCCCTGCTGCGGCGCATAGGCGTGACGGTTCTGCACGTCACCCACGACCACGACGAGGCCTTCGCGGTGGCCGACCGGGTGGCTGTGATGCAATCGGGGCGCATTGCCAGGATCGGGACCCCGGCCGACATCTGGCACGACCCCCGCCGGGCCGACGTGGCCCGATTTCTGGGCCATGCCAACGTGGTGACCATCGGCGAGGGCGGAGCCGTGCCCTGGGGCCGCCTGCTAGCATCTCCGGGCACGGTAGTGCTGCGCGCCGACGCCTTCCGTCGCGTGGACGTCTCGCATGAGGTCGCTGACAACACGGTCGTGGGCACCGTCACCGACGCCCGCTTCCGGGGCGACCGCTACGAGCTGACCCTCAGCACCGAGCCCGGGGCTGTCGAGTTGCTGGTCCGGGATCCCCGCCCCGCTTCAAGGGGCGACATCCTCCAGTACGTCATAGACGCCGCAGCAGTTGCGAATGTAGAACTATCATAGTAATCTGATCCTTGAGATCAAATTTCATTCCTCAGGGTGATTCCTTGACTCGAGCCGTGTCAACCTGGCTGGCTCCTAACGCAGCGCTGCGGAAGGAGCAGGCTCATGGCGAGGGGCGTCCATCCCAAGAAGGAGGTCCGCAAAGCGATCAAGGAACTGACAGCGGCAGGCTGGAAGATCGAGACCGCCCCCAGCGGTCACGGCCACAGGTGGGGGATCGCGACATGCCCACACCAGCATTCCGACGGCGCGGGCGGGATGTCTCGCTGCTCACAAGTCATCTACGGCACGCCGCGCAGTCAAGACGATCACGCGAACCGGCTTCGCCGTGAACTTCGCATGTGTCAGGAAGTGCTGGCACGATCCGGGCAGGAGCAGGGCAATGACTAGCAGCAAGTACGACTTCACGCTCGAGACCAGCGGGCGGGACATCCTCGACGACGAAGTAATCGATGCCTTATACGAGGCCGGGTGCGACGATGCCCTGATCGGTCGCTTCCTTGGTGTCGACTGCCTGGGCTTCACCCGCGAGGCCGGCTCCTACTGCGAGGCGGTGCGAACTGCTATCGAGGACGTCCAGTCGGTGCCAGGCCTCAGCGTGACGCGGGTGGTGAGCGAGGACGCCACTGTCGGGAGCGCCTTCACGGTAGCGGTGAACGCGGTGCTGGCCTCTGCTGCGGAGTGTCCCGATGTACCCGGTACGGACGAGCGGATCGCGCTGAGGCGCCTCTGGGAGCAGGCTGCGAAGGCATGATCCGGCAGCGTCTCCGGCTAGACGACGGCGGCTGTTGCCGGCCGCGCGGCGCGATCAGGCGGCGGGGCGGGGACGGGCACCGCAGCTACGTAGCTCCAGACTTCCTCGGCAGTGGTCAGCATGGGCTCTAGGCGGACCTAGATCACCGTTCGAGCCGGGCGTCAGGCCACCGGAGCGCGAGACGCTCCAGTGCGCCGATGATGTTGAAGAAGACGACTCCAGCCGCTGAGGAGAGAGCGATCCCAGCGAACATCAGTCGGGTGTCGAGCCGATAGCTGGCCTGGATGATGACGAAGCCGATCCCTCGATCCGCCCCGGTGAACTCGGCAACGATTGCGCCGATAACGGACAGCGTTGATGCCACCTTCAGGCCGGCGAAGACGTAGGGCAGCGAACTTGGGACACGCACCCGCCAAAAAATCGACCACCTGCTTGCCGAGAGGATGCTCATGAGCTCTACAGCCTGACTGCTGATTGATCGCAACCCCTTGGTTGTGTTGACGAGCACGGGGAAGAAGCAGATCAGCGCGGCGATTATCACCTTCGGAGTGAGCCTGAATCCAAACCAGATCGTCAGCAGCGGCGCTACTGCGACGATCGGCACCGTCTGTAGCACGATCGCCCAAGGAAAGAGCACGCGCTCGATGATCTTGGCATGGACGAACAAGATCGCGGCCAGAATGGCGGCGGCACTGCCGAGGATGAACCCCAGAACCGCCTCGATCATGGTCCAGCGGAGGTCCTCAGCTGCGAGTGACGGCCCCTCGTCGAGCAACTCGCTCCCGACGTCAGATGCGCTCGGGTAGAGATACGCGGGGACGTCTCGGACACTGACCCACAGTTCCCAAGCGACGAGGGCGACGACGAAGACCGCAACTGATGGCAGGGGCCGCAGCACCACGTCGACGATGCGGCTGCGTTCTCGGATGCTGCTCATCGCTGCTGCCGCGCCAACTCGACTTCGTCTTCGATCACGAGGAGGCCCCGCAGTTCGCCCGTCAGTGCCGCAAACTCGGGTTCGTAGCGGATTTCGAGGGTTCGCGGTTTCGGGAACGGGACCTCGGCGATGCGAACGACGCGTCCCGGTCTGGGGCTGAGCACCACGACCCGATCTGCGAGGAAGATCGCCTCCTGAATGCTGTGCGTGACGAAGAGAACGGTTGAGCCAGTCTTCTCACAGACGTCAAGAAGCTGCAGGTTGAGACGGTCGCGGGTGAACTCGTCGAGTGCTCCGAAAGGCTCGTCCATTAGCAGGATCTTGGGGCTGTAGCTCAGCGCCCGCGCGAGCGCGACTCGCTGCTGCATGCCCCCAGAGACTTGGCCAGGGTAGTGGTCCTCGAACCCCTCCAGCCCGACATCGCGCAGCAGCTCTCGGGCCAGGTGCGCGCTGCCAGGTCCGTTGTTGGGGTTCCGGCGACCGAGGACGCGGTCTGGCAACAAGACGTTGCCGAGGACTCGAAGCCATGGGAACAGGGCCGGTTGCTGGAACACGAACCCGAAGTCAACGTCGCGTCTCGCCTGGTCCGGCGTTCTTCCTCCGACGTCCACGCGTCCCGAGGTCGGCTCCAGGAGCCCGCTCACGATCCGGAGCAACGTCGATTTGCCGCACCCCGAGGGCCCGACAAGCGCGACGAACTCCCCAGCGGAGATTTTCAGATCGATCCCATCGAGCGCTGTCACGCCTTGACTGCCCCCGAACTGCATGCCGGCGCCGTCAATCGCGATCCCCCCGCTGGTGGTCATGGCATGCCTTGGTCCGCCTCGTAGCGGGCGATCGCCTCGAGGGCCACGTCGATCGCATTGTCCCAACCCACCACAAGAGCGTGGTTCTTGCTCTCGAAGTCGACATCGCCGGGCTGCATGTAGTTGTAGGACACGGCACAGACCATCGCCGCGACCAGGCCTCTCAAATGGGCGATCGTAAATATCGCCGAACTCTCCATCTCTACATTCAAGATGCGGTGTTTCTGGAGGTCTTCGACGAACTCTGGTGGCTCGGCGTAGAACGCGTCACTTGAGGCGTTGACGCCCACATGCACCCCGAACCCGCGCTCGGCAGCGAGGTCTCGAGCGGCATCGATCAGATGCCGAACGAGGAAGTGATCCGCCACGGCCGGGAACCTCGGGTCGACGTAAGCGGCACTGGTGCCGTCAAGGCGCATTGTCGCCGTGTTGATGATCAGATCGCCCTTGGCCATCCCGCGCCGGTAGGCGGCGCTGCTGCCGACTCGAATGAAGTGCGTTGCACCCACGTTGGCCAGCTCCTCAACCGCAATGGCCGCGGATGGACACCCGATGCCGGTTGACGTGCCGCTGACCTCGATGCCCTTGTGGTGCCCGGTCACGGTTCGGTACTCGCGATGGAAGGCGATCTCGCGGGGGCCGTCCAGATGATCGGCGATCATGAGCACACGGGCCGGATCGCCTGGCAACAGCACGTACTTCCCGACGTCACCAGGACTCACATGCAGGTGATACTGCCGTGCGTCGAGCGTCATTGCCTTCTTGTCCAGAATCGCCACGAAAGCTCCTCTCGCTGCCGTCCCGAGAACTGCATGGTCGGTGCCGACTCTTGCACCGACCACGCAGTTGCCAATGGGGGAGAATCAGAAGCAGTAGTCGTCGTAGACCGACTCTAGATCGATGTCGGCCTCGAGGCCGCCATACTGGCGAAGGACGTCGTCGACGGTTTGCCATCGCTCGTCCGTCATCGTCCCGATCCCGTCAGCGAGCGCGGAATCGGAGAGGACGCTCGGTCGAACCGCCTCGAGGGTGGCCAATTCCTTCTCGGCTGTGAGGTTCTCCGGATCGACGGCCACGACAATGTCGACGGCTTCTTGTGGATTGTCGAAAGCGTACTGCCAGCCCCTCGCCAGGGCACGGACCATCCCACATACCGCCTCGGGGTTGTCTTGCCTGTAACCGGTGGTCGTGAAGAGTGCATTGGCTGATGTCTGCACTCCGTAGTCGTAGGGGATGAATACGTCGACGGGGAACCCCTGAAGCTCGGCCAGGATTGGCTCGTTGGTTGAGAACACCGTCAGCAGATCGATGTCACCCTCGAACAGCGGTCTCAGATCGAAGCCGACTGCGACCTGGTTGAGCGAATCCGGATCGACTCCGTTCTGAGTGAGCATGGCCTGGGTGAGCTGCCACGGGCCACCCTCCTGGAAGCCGATCGTGGCGCCCTCGAGGTCGGCCAACGACTCGAATCCCGAGGACCCGAGCGCCATGATCGCACCCGGGTGTGCGTGGAGGTAGGTCGCCACCGTCACGAGGGGAATCTCCTCGGAAGCCGCGAAGAGAAGCGAGTTCGTATCATGCAAGCCGAAGTCGTCCGAGCCCGCGGCCACGAGCGTGATGCTGTTGACGTCGAACCCTCCAGGGTTGATGGTGACGTTCAGGCCCTCCTCGTCGAAGAAGCCCTTGGCCGCCGCGACGTACGAACCCGCGAACTGAACGCTCGGGAACCAAGGCAACCGCAGCGAGACGTCTCGCATTTCTTGAGGGGCCGGATCAGGCTCGGGCTCAGGGGCCGGATCAGGCTCGGGCTCAGGGGCCGGCTCAGGCTCGGGCTCAGGGGCCGGCTCAGGCTCGGGCTCAGCATCGCTGGAGGCGCCAGCGGCTTCGGGCTCGCTGGGAGCTGACGTATCGTCGTCGCCTCCACATGCCGAAGCCACGATGGCCAGCACAGCCAACACAGCCAGAACAGCTAGCCATCTGGTGAGGACTGTTCGCAGGTTCATTGGATTTCCTTTCGGCCCGGCGAAGCGGTGCACTTCAGTCGGGCGGCTCATCGGCAGCCACAAGACCGCCGTATTGTGAGGGTGGTTTGAATCGGTCCCGCTACTTTGCGCTCGCCGTCATCGATGGCGGCACGGAGGGTGACAACCGCCAGCTCTCCCAACTCGCGCGCTGGAAGACGCGTCGACGACAGCGGCGGACCGGCCAACGACGAGAGCGGCAACTCGCCGTAGCCCATGAGGCTCACGTCCTCGGGCACTCGCAGCCGCATGTCCCGTAGCTGCCGCAGAGCGCCCCAGGCGAGGATGTCCCCAGCGCAGAAGATCGCGTCCGGGGGCTCATCGAGCTGCATCAGGCCTGCGGCCGCCTTCGCGCCGGCTCCCAGCGACATGTCGCTCGCTGCAACAACGAGATCGGAATCGAGCTCGAGTCCCGCTTCATGAAGCGCTCGCACATATCCCTGTCGGAGCTGGGAGCCTGAGCTCCATCCGATCGGGGTTGAGATGTAGGCGACGCGTCGATGTCCGTGGTCGAGGAGATGTCTGGTTGCCTCCAGCGATCCCGCGACGCGATCAACGACGATGTGAGACCCAAAGTCGAGAGCGGCGCTATCGACAAACACCAACGGCCGGAGGTCGGCAGCCGTCGCCAACACTGCCGTCGTCTCGGCGTCATCAGGTGTCTCGTAGTGCACTGCGATCACCCCGTCGACACCGCGGCTCACCAGCTGGTCGACGTACCGCGCCACTGCCCCCGTCTCGTACTGTCGCGTTTGACATATGACGGGAAGCCAGCCCTCGACCGCAGCCGATTCCGCCACCGCCTGGAGGAACTCGGCGTAATAGTCGGAGAACTGAGGCACCATGACGCCGATCATGAATGTGGGGACGCCGACGCGGCCCGAACGCGCAGCACTCGCGTCATAACCCAGTACGACGGCCCGGCTGCCCCGCTGCATCGTGATCACGTCGTCGGCTGCGAGCTGAGCGTAGGCCGCACGCACCGTGTGCACATTGACCCCAAGGTGCTCGGCCAGCTCGCTCAACGCTGGAAGCCGCTCCCCTGCCGCAACGACACCAGCAGCCACCCGTGAGGTCAGCTGCTCCGCGATCTGAGTCGCGAGCGGTGTCCGTCCCGCTCGATCGATACCGAGTCGCAGAGCCAGCAGCTCGCTTGCGTCAGCTCTTCTCATCACCTCAATCTATACTTTGCTAGTTATCTAGTCAAATAGAGAACTAAGTCCAAGGAACAGCGACTCCAAGGGGCGACTTGGACCCGCCACGCTCGCGTGGACCCTGATGTGTGGGCGTCGCGCCTGCCGCCGACCGGCTGTTCAGGCGATCCAGTCGACGGTTAGCCTTTCGAGGTCGGCGGCCTTTGACACGGAGAGGGCAGCCTCGTGGGCTTCGCAATGACCTCGGCCTCGTCGACTTGAGTTGAGTTTGAATCGAGCAAGTTCGCGTGGCGCTCCACGGGGCCCCTCGACAAAGCCGTCAACAAGGGCGGAAGATGCGCTCACGGGCCATTCGGGCGCACGGCCTCGCTGAGTGCTTCGCGACCTCCTGATGAAGTACCGCCTACCCGCTCGGCCTCTATGCCAGCTGGCGGGGTCGAGTTAGGCGGGCTGTGATCCAGGCCCAGACGGCGGTGGCCACGAGCAGCAGGGCGGCGATGCCCGAGTAGTGGCTGAGCGACTGGTAGCCGATCAGCTCGACCAGCGCGCCGGACGACAGACCGCCCACGGCGCCGCCGGTGATCATGACGAAGTCCGCGCCGCCCTGAACCTCCACTCGCTGGCGCACGGGGAACGAGTTGGTGAGCAGCGCGCTGCCCGCGATCAGCCCGAAGCTCCAGCCGATGCCTATGAGCGTGAGGCCACTGAACAGGCCGGTGCTGTGCTCGGGGTCGGTGTTGCCGGCCAGCCCCGCGCCCAAGAAGAGGATCAACCCCCCGAGTGTGATCACCGTGTGGGTGCCCAGCCGGTCGACAAGCCATCCCACGATCGGCGAGAAGGCGTACATCCCGATTATGTGAAGCGAGATCACTTGGCCGATCACTGAGTAGTCCTGATCTCCGCTGGTCATGTGCAGCGGCGTGGCCGTCATCACGGTCACCATTATCGTCTGGCCCACCAGCATGGCCAGCAGGGCCAGGCGGGCCTCGGGAATGGCCGCGATCCGCCGGACCACCCTCGCTGGCGATGCGGGGCGGGGCGCCTCGGACCCGATGGTGCCGAGTACCTCGAGCGGGTCGGGGCGCAGCCACGTGTGCGTGATGGCGAGTCCGGCCATGAACATCGCCGAGCTCAGCACATAGGGGCCGGCCAGCTCGGGAAGGCCGATGAACTGTGCAAGATCAGCGACCGGCCCCAGCGCGATCGTCGGTCCTGCGGCCGCGCCGAAGGTGGAGGCCCACACCAGCATTCCGATAGCGCTGGCCCGGCGGTCGTCGGGGGCGAGATCGGCCACTGCGTAGCGGGCGGCCAAGTTGGTGGCCTGGCCTGCACCGACCCCGATGATTCCCAGCACCACCAGCGGATACAGGCTCAACACGGCCGCCAACAGGGCGGTCATCGCTCCCGCCGCGCCGAGCGACCATCCCCAGACCAAGCCTCGCCGCCGACCTAGGCGGGCCATGCGGCGGGACAGGGGAACCGCGGCGGCCACGCTGCCGATCGACATCGAGCCCGCGGCCAGTGTGGCCAGTGTGGCGCTGCCGGTGATCTCCTCGGCGAGCACCGCTGAGGCCGCGAACGATGCCCCCATGGCCGCGGTCGTGGGGATCACCGAGCCCATCATGACGGCAGTCGCGCGGCGCTGGACCGCGGCGCGGTTGTAGGTCTGTGCGGAGGTCTCAGCCGTCATGGGCCTGTGGGCGCGATGGCTGCAAGCGGCCTGCGCGCCGCGGCTGATCAGTCGCCATGGAGTGGGCGCGAACGTCGAGGCGCATGGGCACATGGAGCATGCCCCATTCGTCGAATGGCTGTCCCGCGGGCGAGAAGCCCAGCCCGCGGTACCAGTCCGCCAGCCGGGCCTGCGCGTCGAGAGTCCAGGGGCCGCTGGTGGTTTGCACCAGGTGGTTGACGAGCAGGCCGCCCAGACCGTTCTGGCGGGCCGCGGGGTGGGTGACCACTCGGCCGATCTTGGTGCCGCCGCCCGGTTGGTCGAGTCCCCGCGCGTAGGCGGCAATCGGCAGCTCGGATCGGCCTGCGCTGGTTCCCGGCACCCAGCAGTGACGGGTGGCCGGCTCGGTGTCGCGGCCGTCGAGTTCCGGGTACGGGCATTCCTGCTCCACCACGAACACGTCCATGCGGAGTCTCACGATGTCGTGCCACTCGCGGGCGCCGAGTTCGGCGAAGGCTCGATCCGCGATGCAGGCCACCGGCCGACGCTACCCCGTCGTAGGACCTTCGGATAGCTTGGCGCAGGCATGAACCTGGGATTCGTCGGGCCGGGCAAAATCAATGGCGCCCATGCCCCCACCCATTGAGATGGGAACGGCCCGCAACGGCGAGATCGAGATCGCCTACGAGACCTTCGGCGATGAGGGTGACCCTGCGCTGATCCTGCTCCACGGGCTCGGCTCGAGCATGCTCGTGTGGCACGAGGATCTCTGTGAGGGCTTCGCCGACCGGGGCTTCTTCGTGCGGCGCATGGACCACCGCGACTCGGGCCTGTCCACCGTGCTGCCCGAAGGCACCCGCTACACCCTCGACGACATGGCCGGCGACGCGATCGCGGTGCTCGACGCGGCCGGCTGCGAGCGGGCCGTCGTGTGCGGCTACTCGCTGGGGGGCATGGTGGCCCAGGCCATGGCCGCCGCCTTCCCGGCCCGGGTGGCCGGGCTGGTGTCGATCTCATCGCACACCGGCGAGGCTGGGGTGGGCGATCCCTCGCCCGAGGCCCTCGCGGCCCTGACCGCCCCTCCCGCCGCCACCCCGGAGCAGCAGATCGAGACGGATTTGGCCGGATACCGGATCTGGTCCAGTCCGCCATGGCGCAACGAAGCCGCCGAGCGGGCGTACCTCGAGCGCAGCTACCGCCGGGCCTGGCATCCCGGAGCGTCGCAGCGCCAGTTCAAGGCCGCGGCCCGCAGCGGCAGTCGAGCCGGGGCGCTGCGAAGTCTCGATGTGCCCGCTCTGGTGATCCACGGAAGCGTCGACAACCTCATCGGCCCCGACGCCGGCCGCCGCACCGCTGAGCTGGTGCCGGGCGCCGAGTACCTGGAGATCGAGGGCATGGGCCACGATCTGCCGCCCGAGGTCTGGGCCCCGATCATCAGCGCGGTGACCGCGCTGTCGGCCCGGATCGCCTGGTGAGGGCCAATCGCTTCAAATCCTTGTAGTTGTGTGTTGTGGAGGCGCCCCCGTTCTTCAGAGACTTCGGGCGACGGGCACCCGCACGACGTAGACGACCAGCAACGTAAGGGGGCGGCATGGGACCGCTGACGGGAATTCGGGTCATAGAGATCGCGGGGATCGGACCGGGGCCGTTCTGCGCCATGATGCTCGCTGACATGGGCGCCGACGTCGTACGGGTCGACCGGGCCTCCGCGGTGCGGGGCGGCGACCCCGAGGACCCCCCGCGCGACCTTCTCAACCGGGGCCGGCGTTCGGTCGGCACCGACCTCAAGTCTCCCGAGGGTGTCGAGACCGTGCTGTCGCTGGTCGAGGGAGCCGACGCGTTGCTGGAGGGGTTCCGGCCCGGCGTGGCCGAGCGGCTCGGGATCGGGCCCGAGGACTGCCTGGCCCGCAACCCGAGGCTGGTCTACGGCCGGATGACGGGGTGGGGCCAGGACGGCCCCTTCGCCTCGGCCGCGGGCCATGATCTGAACTACATCGCGCTGGCGGGAGCGCTGCACGGCATCGGCCGGCAGGGCGAGGCCCCGGTGCCGCCCCTCAACCTGGTGGGCGACTTCGGGGGCGGCGGCATGTACCTGGCCTTCGGGATGGTGTGCGCCCTGCTGGAGTCCCGCTCCTCGGGCCGGGGTCAGGTGGTGGACGCGGCCATGGTCGACGGGGCCGCCTCGCTGATGACGGCCTTCTTCGGGATGGCCGGCTCGGGGTTCTGGAGCGACGAGCGCGGCACCAATCTGCTCGACACCGGTGCCCACTTCTACAACGTGTACGAGACCGCCGACGGGCGCTACATCTCGCTGGGACCGATCGAGCCCCAGTTCTACGCCGAGCTGCGGGAGCGGCTCGGACTGCACGGTCCCGAATGGGACAACCAGATGGATCGCACCCGCTGGCCTGAATTGAAGGAGGAGCTCGCGGCGGTGGTCCGCCAGCGCACCCGTGACGAATGGTGCGAGCTGCTCGAGGGCACCGACACATGCTTCGCTCCGGTGCTGTCGCTGGCTGAGGCCCCCGAGCACGCTCACAACCAGCAGCGGGGAACGTTCACTGAGGTGGCCGGAGTGGTGCAGCCCACCGCGGCGCCCCGACTGAGCCGCACTCCCGGCGCGATCCGGCGGCCTCCGCCCCACGCCGGCCAGCACACCGACGAGATCCTGGACGAGTTGGGCCTCGACGCGGCCGCGATCGCCTCCCTGCGCGCCTCGGGAGCTGTCGCCTGATGGCGACGGCCGTGTTCTTTCACGCCCACCCCGACGACGAGGCCCTCTCCACCGGCGGGACGATGCTGCTGGCATCACGTGCCGGCCATCGGGTGGTGCTGGTGTGCGCCACCGACGGATCGCGGGGCGAGACGCCCGGGCTGGGCGGCTCGGAGGCGCCGACCGGAGAGGAGCTCGCGGCCATCCGGGCAGCCGAGCTCGAGACGGCGGCCGGCTTGCTGGGCGTTCACCGGCTCGTCATGCTCGGCTACGGCGATTCGGGTATGCGGGGCGACCCCGCCAATGAGGATCCCGACTGCTTCTGGCAGGCAGACCTCGAAGAGGCCGCCGAGCGCCTGGCCGCGATCCTCGCTGAGGAACAGGCCGATCTGATCACCTGCTACGACGCCAACGGCACCTACGGGCACCCCGACCACGTGATGGTCCACCGGGTGGGGGTGCGAGCGGCCGAACGGGCCGGCATCGGGCTGGTGTACGAGGCGGCGCTGCACCGCGGCCACTTCCGTGCCTCGATGAAGGAGCTGATGCGGCTGGCCGCCGAGGCCGGCCTCGATCTCTCCGGCGACCAGGACCACACCGATTTCGAAGCTGAACTCGACGAAGGCTCCATCGGGGTGGATGGCGCTCTAGTCACCCACCACATCGATGTGCGCACCACTCTGGACCGCAAACGGGCCGCGTTCCGGGCCCACGCTTCGCAGGTCCCTTCCGACTCGTACATGGTGGCCCTGCCCGATATGGCCTTCGAGATGGCCTTCGGCACGGAGTGGTTCATCCGGCTCGGCCACGCCGTCGCCGACCCCCCGGCCACGGACCTGTTCGCGGCGCTGGAGCCGCGGTCAGACCCTGCGGCCGCATCGTGAGCGTCGTGGAGCCGGCCTCTGCGGTAGGCGGAGTCCACGACTGGTTCTCCTGGGTCGTCATCGTCTCCAACGCGCTGGCCGGGCTGTGGGCGCTGGGCGCGCACTGGCGGCCCCGGCTGAGAAGCCGTGTCCTGTGGGGGTGCGCTGCGGTGGCGCAGGCAACCGTCTTCGTCCAGGCCGGGCTCGGATCGTGGCTCATGGCCCGCGAGGGCCGCGACGCGGGTGACCTGCACGCCCTGTACGGGTTCTCGGCGCTGGTCGCCGTCGGCATCGCCTACAGCTATCGGCAACAGCTCCGCGATCACGTCTACCTGCTGTACGGCTGCACCGGCCTGTTCCTCATGGGTCTCGGCATCCGCGCGGTGATCCTCGATTCCGTCGGCTGAGACTGTCGCGCCAGGGCCGCAGCACTGGCCGCCATGCCCATCCGCGGCGCGGCGACTCCTTTCGACTACAACCGAACGAGGCGAGCCGTGCGGGCGTCAGAACCGTTGCGCGGGGCTGCTACGACAAGGGAGTCGGATCGAGGATGACCATCACCGAGATATCCCCAGCGGTCGATTCGGCATCGGCCATCGGTGTGGTGTCAGCTAGCGACGTGTCGCCGGCCATCGATGTGGCAGCCGAGCTCTCCTCGTCTCTAGGACTGAGAGACATCGACATCCGCTACGGCTTGTCCCAGGACGAGTTGTTCGAGGCCGCGATCAGCAGCGACCGGGGTCGGGTGCGCCCCGGCGGGCCCGACAACGAGCACAAGGCCCACGCCACCGCCCTGGGTTCCGACGGCCCACTCGTCTTCTACTCGGATCCGTCCTGCACCGGACGCCCCGTGCACGACACCTTCTGCGTGGACCGTCCCTCAATCAGCGATGATGTGTGGTGGAAGGACGGATTCGCCCGGTTCGAGGAGGCCGCGTTCGACCGGCTGGTGGACCGGGTTGTGGCCCACCTGAACGAGCGGCGGGCCCGGCTCTATGTGACCGACGTGTACTGCGGCGCCGCCCTCGACTTCGCCGAGCCGTGCCGGTTCGTGGGCGAGTACGCCACCCACGCCTACTTCTGCAACATCATGCTGCCGGCCCGCCTCAACGGCGCCGACGACCATCGGGAGCACGGATGGACGCTGCTCAACGTGCCGTCGTTCCGCTGCAGCCCCGACCGCGACGGCACCCTTTCGCCGCGGGCCGTGATCATCGACATGGACCGCCGCCTGGCCCTGGTGCTGGGCCGGGCCGACTACTGCGGCGTCAACAAGAAGACCATGTTCACCATCATGAACTTCGTGCAGCCACAAAAGGGACAGCTCTCCATGCACTGCTCGGCCAATGTGGGCTCCGACGGCGACAGCGCCATCCTGTTCGGGCTGTCGGGCACGGGCAAGACCACCCTGTCGGCCGACCCGAACCGCGACCTGATCGGCGACGACGAGCACATCTGGACCGACGCCGGTATCGCCAACTACGAGGCGGGCTGCTACGCCAAGCTCATCGACCTCGACAAGCAGGCCGAGCCGGTCATAGCCGCGGCGCTGTCGATGAGGGGAACGCTGATGGAGAACGTCCCGGAGCTCGACGGCCGGGAGCTGGCCGACACCCATCCCCAGGATTTGGACCTGCGGGACCGGTCCATCACCGAGAACTCCCGCTTCGCCTACCCGCTTGAGTGCAACCCCCACGTGGCGCCCGGGCACCAGGGGCCGCACCCGACCACGATCGTGCTGTTGACCGCCGACGCCTTCGGCGTGCTGCCGCCGGTGGCCATCCTGGACCCTGACGAGGTGATGTACCACTTCGTCATGGGGTTCACAGCCAAGCTGGCCGGCACCGAGGTGGATGTCACCGAGCCCGCGGCCACCTTCTCGCCGTGCTTCGGCGCCCCGTTCATGGCCCGCAAGCCCGACGTATACGCCCGGCTGCTCAAGCAGCGCATGCACGAGCACCGGGCCCGTTGCGTGATGCTGAACACAGGCTGGTCCGGCGGCGCCTATGGCTCCGGCCGCCGGATGTCGCTGGCCGTCACGCGCCGGCTCCTCAATGCTGCCCTGTCGGGGGAGTTCGACGACGTCGACACCCGCACCCATCCGGTCCTGGGGCTGAGGATGCCGGTGTCCTGCGAGGGAGTGGACGACCGGATCCTGGATCCTGGCAGCACCTGGGAGGTCCCCGACGCCTACGAGGCCGCCGCGCGCCGGCTCAGGGACATGTTCCGGGCCAAGTTCGAGGAGCATGGATACGCCCAGATGGGGATCGCCGCCGCGATGTAGCCGCCGGGCGGGCCGGCCAGATGGAACGGTCCTAGAGCTCGGGTGTTCCCATGTCGACCTCGGAGCCCAGGTGCAGCCGGGTGGCCCGGCCGTCGCCGTCGAGGTCGAACTTCACCCGCTGGCCCTGGCGCAGCATCCGGAAGACGGAGCCCTCCAAGGCGTCGTCTGCGAGGTCGACATCGGCCAGGTCGGCCTCGTTGACCAGCACCCCGTCACCGGTTACGGGGTCGTAGCTCTTGATGACGCCCTGCACGGAGCGCCAGCGTAGCGCGGGCGCCCTGTCGCCCTGGCGCCCTGTCGCCCTGTCGCCCTGTCGCCCTGTCGCCCTGTCGCCCTGTCGCCCTGTCGCCCTGTCGCCCTGTCGCCCTGTCGCCCTGTCGCCCTGTCGCCCTGTCGCCCTGTCGCCCTGTCGCCCTGTCGCCCTGTCGCCCTGTCGCCCTGTCGCCCTGTCGCCCTGTCGCCGGTAGGTATCATCGGCGCCATGGCACCACTTGTACTCAACGCGGCCGCGCTGCGCCGCGTCATCGCCGGCTTCCACGACGCCCTGTCGGAGCACCGCGAGGCGATCGACAACCTCAACGTGTACCCGGTTCCCGACGGCGACACCGGCACCAACATGACGCTCACCGTGCGGTCGGTCACCGAGGGGCTCGACGGCGTCGACGACCGTCTGGAGCCGCTGTGCCGGGCTGTGGCCCACGGGGCGCTCATGGGGGCCCGGGGCAACTCCGGAGTGATCCTGGCCCAGATCCTCCGGGGCTTCTGCGGCGTGCTCCGGGAGGCGGCTGCCGCCGGGCAGGACCCTCACGCGCCGGTTGTGGCCCGGGCGCTCACCGCCGCCAGCGAGGGCGCCTACACCGCGGTGGCCCGGCCGGTGGAGGGCACGATCCTCACCGTCATCCGGGAGGCGTCGGAGTCGGCCCGGGCCGCAGCCGAGGCCGGAGGGGGCCTGGTCGAGGTGCTCGATGCGGCCCGCGCCCAGGGGTACGACGCCCTGGCGCGCACCCCGGAGATGCTGGCCGTGCTGGCCGAGGCCGGCGTGGTCGACGCGGGCGGCGCCGGGCTGCTGCTGCTGCTCGACGCCTGCCTCGCCGAGCTGGACGGCCGGCCCATGCCTGCGCCGCCCAAGGCTGCCGCCGGGCCCACGCCGGTCGCTTCCGCCAGTGCGGCCCGTCCAATCGAGGAGTCCTCCATCGCCGATCTCCGCTACGAGGTGATGTTCCTGCTCGACGCGCCCGACCCCTCCGTGGACGGCTTCAAGCAGGCGTGGACCGAGGTCGGAGACTCCATTGTGGTGGTGGGCGGCGACGGCATCTGGAACTGCCACATCCACACCGACGACATCGGCGCCGCCATCGAAGCCGGGATCGCGGTCGGGCGACCCCACCGCATCCAGGTAACCGACCTGCTGGACCAGGCGGCCGAGCACTCCGAGTCGTTCTCAGCGCCCGCGCCGCCAGCATCCGACGACGGGGGTCCCTCGCCCCTCGCGCCGGTGGAGATGACCGAGGCCGACCGCTGCTCGGTGGTGGCCGTGGGAGCCGGTGGGGGAGTGGAGGCCATCCTGACCTCTATGGGAGTGAGCCGCGTCGTGGCCGGGGGCCAGTCCATGAACCCTTCCACCGCGGAGCTTCTCGCCGCCGTCGACTCGCTTCCCACCGGCCATGTGGTGGTGCTGCCCAACAACAAGAACATCATCCCGGTGGCCGAGCAGGTCGACGGCGAGACCGAGCGCACCGTCAGCGTGGTGCCCACCCGCAGCGTTGTGGAGGGGATCGCCAGCCTGCTGGCCTTCTCCGCGGACAACACCGCGGTCCACAACGCCGCGGCGATGGCCGAGGCCGCCGCGGCGGTGACCGCGGCCGAGGTCACGCAGGCGGTGCGGGACTCCTCCAGCTCCGCCGGCCCCATCTCGGCGGGGGACTGGCTCGGCATCGGCCCCGCCGGCATCACCGCCGTGGAATCCGGCGCGGCCGCGGCCGCGACCGCGCTGCTCAGCGCCATCATCGACGACGACCACGAGCTGCTCACGGTGCTCACCGGGGTCGACGCCGACGAGGCCGCCACCGAGGCCATCGTCGGGCACGTCAGCGAGCGCCACCCCGAGGTGGAGGTTGAAGTGACAGACGGCGGCCAGCCCCTGTACCCCTACTACTTCGGCCTGGAGTAGGCCCCGTCGGGCCTCGACCAGCGCGCCGATGCCGGCCGGCGACCCTCCCCTCACCCTCCGGGACCTCGACGCCATCGCGGTTACCCGTCTCAGAGACCTCAAGACAGACGACCGCTCCGGAAGATCCCGGATTCGCAAGCGGGCCACCGCGCTCACCGAGTTGGAGATCCACTCGGTGCTGGATCTGCTGCAGCACTACCCGCGCCGCTACATCGACCGCACGAAGCAGGCCCGCATCGCAGAACTCGCCGAAGGAGAAGACGTCTTCGTAGAGGGCTGCGTGCAGCGGAGCTCGTCGAGGCGCATCAAACAGCGCCGGACGCTCGTCGAGATCGTTATCGGCGACGACACCGGCCGGCTCAAGCTCACCTTCTTCAACCAGGCCTGGCAGGAGAAGAGCCTTCGACCGGGCCGCCAGGTGGTCGTGCACGGCCGGCCGAAGGCGTACCGGGGCTCCCTGCAGATGACCAATCCGGTAGTCGACTTGGTCGGCGATCGCACCGGGCGCTTCTTTCCCGTCTACCCGCAGTCGGAGAAGGCGGATCTAAGCACCTGGGACATAGCCGAGTTCGTCGAACAGGCCCTCAACCGCTGCAAGCCTCGCGGCATAGCCGATCCCGTTCCTCCGGCCGTGCTGGAGCGATTCGACTTCGTGGGCCGTCACACCGCGCTCAACGGGATCCACCGGCCTGCGACTATGCGAGAATCGAGCGAGGCGCGGCGTCGCCTCATGTTCGACGAGCTCCTGCGAGTGCAGCTCGAGCTGGTCAGGCGCAAGCGCTGGCTGGAGCGGAATACGGCCGGGCTGTCGCATGCCGTGGGGGGCAAGCTGGTCGAGCGCTTCCTGGCCCGCCTGCCGTTCCCGCTGACCGGGGCACAGCAGCGGGTGATCGACGAGATCGCCGGCGATCTGGCCAAGCCGCACCCCATGCACAGGCTCATGCAGGGCGATGTGGGTGCGGGCAAGACCGTGGTGGCCCTCAGCGCCCTGCTGACCGCGGTGCAGGGCGGCTTCCAGGGCGCCTTGATGGCGCCAACCGAGGTGCTGGCCGAACAGCACCACCAGACGATCGCCGCATTGCTCCATGACCTATGCGTGCCCGACCCGTCGAGGCTCGACGGCGAGCGTCCCCTGCGAGTGGAGCTGTTGTCGGGAAGCCGCGGCGCAGCCGACCGGCGCAGGGCCTCCGACGGGCTCGCGGCCGGGGAGGTCAACATCGTGGTCGGTACCCATGCCCTGATCTCTGAAGGCGTGGAATATCGCGCCCTGGGAGTGGTCGTGATCGACGAGCAGCAGCGCTTCGGGGTGGAGCAGCGGGCGGTGTTGCGCGATCGCGGGCCCGGGTCGGTTATGCCCGACCTGCTTGTGATGACTGCGACGCCCATCCCTCGCACCGCCGCCATGACCGTTTACGGCGACCTCGACGTGTCGGTGCTCGACGAGCTTCCCGCGGGCCGCACGCCCGTGGCTACTGCATGGGCCCGCGCCCCTCTGGAGGAGGTGCAAGTCTGGGAGGCGGTGCGCTCCGCGGTGTCCGAGGCCCGGCAGGCATATGTGGTCTGTCCCGTCATCGAGGAGTCCGAAGCGCTCGACGTTCGCTCGGTGATGGAGACGCACGGGCGCCTGACCGGCGACGGCGGCGAGTTGGCCGGGCTTCGGGTCGGTCTTCTGCATGGGCGGGTCACCCCTGCCGAGAAGGAGGCCACGATGGAGTTGTTCCGCTCGGGCGCGCTGGACGTGCTCGTGTCCACGACCGTCATCGAAGTCGGTGTGGACGTGCCCAATGCAACCGTGATGGTGGTGCTTGACGCGCGTCGGTTCGGTATCGCCCAGCTTCATCAGCTGCGGGGCCGGGTGGGCCGTGCCCGTCTAGCGTCCAGTTGCTACCTGGTGGGTGAGGCCGCCACCGCGGAGGCCGAGGCCCGGCTGGAGGCGGTGGTGGCCTCCAACGACGGCTTCGAGCTGGCCGAGGTGGATCTCGATCTGCGGGGCGAGGGCACGTTGATGGGCGAGCGCCAGAAGGGCCGCAACGACCTTCGGCTGGCCTCGCTGCGCCGGGACAAGGAGTGGGTCGTCAAAGCCCGCCATGTCGCCATCGAGATGCTCGATGGCGACCCGGACCTACGCAGCCACCCGGCGCTCGCCGATGAGATCGAGTTGATGCTCGGCGACCGCGACGCTGGGTTCCTGCTGAAGAGCTAGGACCGTGGCCAAGGGAATTCGCGTCGTGTCGGGCACGGCCAAGGGTCGCCGCCTGGCATCGCCCCCCACCGACGCCACTCGCCCCACCCCGAACCGGGTGCGCGAGGCCATGTTCAACTCGCTCTACTCCCTCGGCGCCCTTGAGGGCGCTCGGGTGCTCGACCTCTACGCCGGGACGGGCGCTCTGGGAATCGAGGCGCTGAGCAGGGGTGCGGCCGAAGCCCTGTTCGTCGAGCGCGATCGGAAGGTGGCCGCGGTGCTGCGAAGCAATCTGGAGACCACGGGCCTGGCGGACCGAGCCGCGGTCATGGTCACCGACGCAGACACCGCCCTGGCTGGGCTGGCTCGCGAGGGTCGCCGCTTCGATCTTGCCCTCGTAGACCCGCCGTACTCATTCGACGCCTGGCCTGATCTGATAAGCCGGGTTCCGGCCGAGCTCGTCGTAGTCGAGTCCGATCGGGCGGTCGACGTCGGACCGCGCTTCACCATCCACCATCGGAGACGCCATGGCGGTACCGTGGTGACGTTCGCCACGGTCGCCGAAGGCGACCCGCACCCGTCCGGAGCCCACTAGTGACCCGAGTGCTGTACCCCGGATCCTTCGATCCGATCCACTACGGCCATCTCGAGATCATCGAGGCCGTCGCCCAAGTGTTCGACGAGGTGACAGTGGCCGCCATGCGCAATCCGCAGAAGGGGGATGGCCTGTTCAGCCTCGACGAGCGAGAGCAGATGATCAAGGAGGTGTGCGCCCACCTGCCCAACGTCTCGGTCGCAATGTTCTCCAACCTGGTGGTCAACCTCGCTCGAGATATCGGCGCCGACTTCATAGTCAAGGGGCTTCGGGCCGTATCCGACTTCGAGAACGAGCTGCAGATGGCCCAGATGAACCAGGCCCTCGCCGGTGTGCAGACAGTGTTCATCCCATCGGCCAGCAAGAGGTCTTTCCTGGCTTCGAAGCTGATCCGGGAGGTCGTCCGCCTCGGCGGCGACGTGTCGTCGATGGTGCCTGAGCCTGTGCGAGTCCGGCTGGTGGGCCGCTTCGAGCAGGAGCAATGAGCTCGGCTGGCGATCCGGCCCCTCAGTTCGACGCCCGCCGCGGCGAGCGTTCGTCGGAGGCCCGCCGCCTGGCCGTTGAGCAGATGCTGACGCAGGCCATCCGCATGGTGGAGCGGTCGCGGCCGATGCCGTTCTCCACCTCCGTGATGATCAACGGTGAGGAGCTGCTGGGGATCCTCCAGAAGGCGTTCGCGGCGCTGCCCGAGGAGCTGCGGGCCGCCCGCTGGATGCTCAAGGAACGCGACGAAATGCGGCTGCGCACCCAGCGGGAGGGCGAGGAGATCATCGCCGCGGCCAGGGCCCGGGCCGAGCAGATGGTGCAGCGCAGCGAGGTGGTCAAGGCCGCGGACATGCGGGCGCGACACACCGTGTCCGAAGCCGAGGAGCGGGCCCGGAGGACGAAGCTGGAGACGGAGGACTGGTGCGACCAGCGCCTCGCGACCTTCGAGGCGATGCTGCACAAGACCCTCAACACCGTGTCGACGGGGCGCCAGCGGCTCCAGGACACCCGGCTGCCGCGGCCCGCGCCGCTGACGCCGCCCACCACAGTCGAAGACGACGTGTTCGACCAGGACCTCGGTTGAGCGGGAAACCCAGAGGCCGAGCGGGAATGCCACAGTTGACGAGAATCCTGCGAGGCGGTGAGCGAGGCCCCGGGCCCGAGCGGCCCGTGAGCGCAGCGAACAGGAGCGGGAGACAGGGCCCGAGCGGCCTGTGAGCGCAGCGAACAGGAGCGGGAGACAGGGCCCGAGCGGCCTGTGAGCGCAGCGAACAGGAGCGGGAGACAGGGCCCGAGCGGCCCGTGAGCGCAGCGAACAGGAGCGGGAGACAGGGCCCGAGCGGCCCGTGAGCGCAGCGAACAAGAGCGGGAAACCCAGACCGAGGCTGGTGGTCGATTGCGTCCGGCTCGAGGCGGGCTCGGTCGATCGCATACAGGTCCGCCGAGAATGGGTGCTGAGCGAGGCCAGCGTGCACGGGGCCCGTGTGGCAGACGGCGTTGTTGACCTGGATTTGATGGTGAGGGCCGCCGGCAACTCCTTCGTCGCGGCCGGTCGAGTGAGAGGCGTGTGGGCCGCTGAGTGCCGTCGATGCCTCGACGAGGTGCGCGGCCCACTGGACGCGGTGTTGCGCGAGGTGTTCGAGTGGGAGCCCGCGGAGGGCGAGACCTGGCCCATCGACGATCAGCGAATAGACCTGGCTCCTGCTGTGCGCGAGGTCGCAATTCTGGCTCTGCCGCTGGCCCCTCTGTGCTCTACGGACTGCGCTGGGCCCGTGCCGGACCGATTTCCGACTGGCCCGGCCGCGGCCGGCGCCGCGGACCGGAGCGACGTGTAAGAGGCCGAGCGGATAGCCCGCGATTTACGAAGATCTCGGAAGACCTTGAGCGAGGCCGTGGCCCGAGCGGCCCGTGAGCGAAGCGAACAAGAGCGGGAAATGAGACGCTTCATTGCGAGCCGGCAACAACCCATCCGCGCTCGTTCTAAGCCGAGCGGTCCCGCTGGTTGCGGCCGAGGGCGGCGACCTCCCGGCATCGAGGGCGGCGACGTGTAGGCCGGTCGCCTCGCCGGTAGGCTGGCAGGCCGCAATCTGGCAAGTCTCAGTCGAGGATCACCGAACCCCATGGCCGTTCCCAAGAAGAAGACCTCAAAGGCCAAGGGCCGCAGCCGGAGGGCCTCCGCGTGGCGCATCCGCCCGGGTGGCCGGAGCGCCTGCAGCCGCTGCGGCGCGGTCAAGCGGCCCCACCGGGTGTGCGGCAACTGCGGCTGGTACCACGACCGGCAGGCCATAGACGTCGAATAGCCGTTGTCGCGAACGGCTGGTCGAAGTCGAGCATCGGGCCTGCCGCGGTGATGGAACCAATCTTGGCGTCGAATGGTCTGAATTGTCATGGGCCATGGGATCGGTAGCCGAGTCGAGCGGTCTGGACCCGTTCGGGTTATGGAACCGGTCGCGGTAGACGCCATGGGGGGCGACCGAGCCCCCGCAGAGATCGTGGCCGGGGCACGGCGGGCCGCGGAGGAACTAGGGATCCCGGTGATGCTCGTGGGACGGCCCGACGAGATGGGCGACACGGGCGGACTCGAAGTCATCGAAGCGGCCGAGGTGATCCCGATGGACGCCGAGCCGGGGTCGAGCGTGCGCACGATGAAGGACTCGTCGCTGGTGCGGGCCGCGGAGGCGGTGCGCGATGGGCGGGCCTCTGCGATGGTGTCGGCTGGGAACACCGGCGCGGCCATGGGTTCGGCGCTTCTGCGCATGGGGCGCATACGGGGAATCGCCCGTCCGGCCATCGCAACGCCGATCCCCACCCCCGGATCCAACCCCACGACGATGCTGGACTCGGGCGCCAATGCGGAGTGCCGCCCCGAATGGCTCGTGCAGTTCGCCCGCATGGGCTCCGTCTATGCCCGCGACCGCTTCGGTATCGAACGCCCCCGCGTCGGCCTGCTGTCCATCGGCGAGGAGGCCGGCAAGGGGAACGACTTCACCAAGGCGGTGTTCGAGCTCCTGGACGGCGGCGGCTGGGCCGATGATGTCGGCGCAGAGTGGGTCGGCAACGTGGAGGGCCGCGACATCATGACCCCTGAGGTCGATGTGGTCGTGACTGACGGGTTCACCGGCAACGTCACTCTCAAGGCCCTCGAGGGGGCGCTACGGGCGCTGTTCGGCCGGCTGCTGGTGGCCATCGACACCGATGACACCGCTCGAGAGGCGGGAACGATGCTCGCCCCCGCGCTCGACGAGATGGCGCGGGAACTGCATCCCGACAGCGTCGGCGGCGCCCTGCTGCTGGGCGTGCGGGGGGTGTGCGTCATCTCGCACGGCGCCAGCAGTGCCGCTGCGGTGATGAACGCCATCGGCGTGGCCCGCGAGATGGTCGCCGCGGGCATGGTGGGCCACATCGCGGCCATCGCCCGTGGCTAGCCGGTGCGCGGACCCGCGGCTGGCTCGGTCCCGACCCATCGCCCGTGGCTAGCCGGTGCGCGGACCCGCGGCTGGCTCGGTCCCGACCCATCGCCCGTGGCTAGCCGGTGCGCGGACCCGCGGCTGGCTCGATCCCGACCCATCGCCCGTGGCTAGCCGGTGCGCGGACCCGCGGCTGGCTCGGTCCCGACCCATCGCCCGTGGCTAGCCGGTGCGCGGACCCGCGGCTGGCTCGATCCCGACCCTTCGCTTGCGACTGCCATGAGAGGGGGCCGCGCCGACGCGGGTCTTCGACGCGCCGGTAGGGTGGTCGCCCTGCATCGACCGATACCGACGCAACGGAGGCGCCGATGCCGGCAGAGACACACGTGGAGCAATCGCCTATCAGCCGTGACGAGGTTCTGGCGCTGATTCGCGACCGGCTCGCGGACATCCTCGAGATAGATCCCTCGGACATCGCCGAGGGAGCATCGTTCGCTGACGACCTCGACGCCGACTCGCTAGCGCTGATCGAGCTGGTCGAGGGCATCGAGGAGGAACTGGCCGAGCGAGCCGTCGGCTTCCGCATCGAGGACGAGGATCTGGAAGACCTGCGGTCGGTGCGCGACGCCGTCGACTACGTCGTGGCGAAGCTGGGTTGACGGTCCAGACCGCCCCAGCGAGCGCCGAGGTGCTCATGGACCGGCTCGGCCGTCGCTTCGACGACCCCGAATTGCTCGAGCTGGCCCTGACGCACCGCTCCTGGTGCGCAGAGCATTCCGGGTCCTGCTCCAACGAACGGCTGGAGTTCCTCGGCGACGCCGTATTGAGCCTGGTCGTGACCCAGCGGCTGTACGAGCGCTTCGGGGACTGGTCTGAGGGCGACCTGGCCAAGACTCGTGCGTCCCTCGTGAACGCCGCCACCCTGGCCGACGTGGGCCGGTCCGTCGCTCTGGGCGAGATGCTGCGCCTGGGCCGGGGAGAGGACGCCTCGGGCGGCCGCGGCAAGCCGTCGATCCTGGCTGACGCGCTGGAGGCTGTGATCGGTGCCGTCTACCTTGACGGCGGCATCGGCGCGGCCGACGATGCGGTCGGACGGCTGCTCGGCGCACGCTTGGACGCGGCGGCCAGTTCCCCGGGCCACGCCGATTTCAAGACGAGGCTGCAGGAGCTGGCGGCCCGCCTCGGACTGGATCCTCCCTCCTATGACGTGACCATCAGCGGGCCCGCGCACGACCGGCTGTTCTACGCCGAGGTGCACGCCGGCAGCGCCAGCGGGATCGGCCGGGGAAGCACGAAGAAGGACGCCGAGCAGCATGCGGCCGAGATCGCGTACGCGGCCCTTGCTGCCGGGGCCCCGGTCATGAGCCCGCCAGCATCCCGTAGTCAAGCCGAGGTCTGACCATGAACCCGCCCCGCACCGTCCGCACTCTCGACTACGAGCTCCCGGAGGTCGAGACAGTCCGGCGGGATCTCGAGCGGGAGATCGTCGGCCGCAAGGTCAAGGGCGCGGAGGCCGCCAGCATGAAGTGCCTGCGCCGCTACCACACTCGCCGGGCCTTCACGTCCCAGCTGGAGGGGGCGAAGATCGTCGATGTCAGACGGGTGGGCCTGTATCTCGTGATCGAGCTCAGCACCGAGTTGCTGCTGGTCCTGTCCCTCGGCTCGTCGGGCTCCCCCCGGCGCAACGCCAACAAGCATCCCAAGGTCGCTGGCACGGAGGTCGTGATCTCCTTCACGCAGTACGGCCAGCTCCGCTTCATCGACACCGAGGGAACCGGACAGCTGTTCGTGGTCCCCGAGGACGCCCTCGACGCGGCCCTGCCCGAGGTGGCCGGTTTCGGCCTCGACCCCGTCGCCACGCCCATCTCCTGGACCGAGATGGGTCGGATGCTGCTGCAGAGGAACGCGAAACTCAAGGCGCTGCTCACCGACGCCACGTTCGTCGTCGGCGTCGGGAACATCTACGCCGACGAGATCCTCTTCGAGGCGGGACTGCGCCACGACAGAGTCTGCAACGCGCTGTCCACCCAGGAGATCCGCCGCCTCCACCGGTCGCTCGTCGGCACGATGCACGACGCGGTCAAGTACCGCGGCACCTCGGTGCCGGCTCGACCCTTTGTGGATGTGTTCGGGCAGCCGGGCGGCTACGGGAGCCATCTCAAGGTATGGGGCCGCCACGGGGAGCTGAGCGAGCGCTCCAGGGCCCCGATCAAGCGCATCAAGTTCCGCGGCGTCTGGACCTACTACTGCGACACCCAGGTCTGACCGCGGCTCGGGTCGGCACCGTCCGAGCCTGCCGCCAACCCGTCCCGGTGCAAGTGGCTCGCCCCGCCCGGGGGATGCCCGGTGTCGGTCGCGGCCCCAACTAGCGTCGCGGCTGTGTATCTGAAGACGCTGACTCTGAAGGGCTTCAAGTCCTTCGCCGAGCCGGCCACCATACACCTGGAGCCGGGTGTGACCGTGGTTGTCGGCCCCAACGGCAGCGGCAAGTCGAATGTGGTGGACGCGGTGGCCTGGGTCCTCGGCGCCCAGGCGCCGAGTGCGGTCCGCTCGGCGCGGATGGACGATGTGATCTTCGCGGGCACCGACCTCAAGCCTGCGCTGGGCCGGGCCGAGGTGTCGCTGACGATCGACAACTCCGACGGCATGCTCCCGGAGGCGGCCAGCGAGGTGCAGATCACCCGCACGCTCTTCCGAGACGGCGAGTCGAGCTACGCGCTCAACGGCACCCCCTGCCGGCTGCTTGACGTCGTCGAGCTGCTGTCGGACACCGGCGTGGGCCGCCAGCAGCACATGATCGTGTCCCAGACCCAGATCGACGCCGTGCTCAGCGCCCGCCCCGTAGATCGCCGGGCCGTGGTGGAGGAGGCGGCTGGAATCCTCAAGTACCGCAAGCGGCGGGAGCGGGCCGAGCGCCGCCTGCTTGCCACCGACGGCGATCTCGTTCGGATCAGCGACCTCACCAGGGAGGTGCGGAGACGGCTGCGGCCTCTGCAGAAGCAGGCTGAGGCGGCCCGGCGGCACGCTGACCTGGTGGCGGAGCTCGAGGCGCTGCGGGTGCATCTGGCGGGTCGCGAGATCGCGGCCCTGCGGGAGCGACTGCGCGAGCACAAGGCGATGGGGGAGGCCCGCGCGACCGAGAAGGCCGCACTGCAGGCCGAACTCGACGAGGTCAGCGCCCGGGTCGCGGCAAACGAGCAGCGGCTGGCCCGCCACGGGATGGACGATCATTCTGAGCGACTGGCCCGACTCGAGGGACTCCGGGCCAGGGCGGCCGGCCTGGCTGCGGTCGCGGTCGAGCGCCAGCGCGGCATGGAGCGGGAGCGGGCCGTCCTCGCCGACCACGATCTGGCCACCGGACTGAGAGACGAGGTGGCGCGTTGCCGCCGCGAGCTTCAGACCGTTGCGTCGGCGGATGGTGCGGCCGCCGGAGATCGCAGCCGGCTGGAGCAGTTGCAGGAAGGCTTGGAGGCAGACCGGGCCGCGTTCGAGGCCCAGTGGGGGGACGCCCCGCTGTTCGGCGCCGAAGAGATGAGCGAGGCTGCCGGGGCCAGGGGCGAGCTGTCGGCGCTGAAGACGACGATCGCGCTCAACGAGTCGGAGCGCCAGCGCCTCGCTCAACGCCTGGACGACTCCGAGCATCGCTTGCGGGAGCTGGCTGGCCGAGCCGATCAACACCGCCGCGAGCTGGGCCGGAGCGAGACGAAGATTGCGACGCGGCGCGAGGAGTCCGACGAGGCCGACACCGTCCAAGCGGCCGCCGCAGCCGCGCTGGAGGGCGCAGTGGAGGCACGCGCCGCGGCCGAGGGGAATCTGCGGCACTGGACGGCGAGGCGCGAGGCGCTGGCCATGGCCCTAGATGAGTCTGCGAGACCGGTACCGCATCACGTGCTGGCCGGGGCCGACGGCGCACTGGGGTTGCTGAGCGACCTCGTCGAGATCGATTCAGGGCTTGAAGCGGCCTTCGCGGCCGCGGCAGGCGACACCATCAGCGCGGTGGTGGTGCGGGACGCCGCCGCAGCCCGCAGCGTGCTTCACAGCCTGGAGGCCAACGATGCCGGAGCGGCCGTGATCGCACTGGAAGGAATTGGCCCTGCCCGCCATGAGACGGCCGCCGCGTCGGGCGTCACGGGTTCGGATCGGATCCGACAGGAGCCACTTCGGGGCCGCGTCCACGCCGCCGATCCGGACGTGGGCAGGCTGCTGGATCTGCTGCTCGCCTCCGTGGTTCTGGTGGAGGGGGACTGGCGTTTGGCGGCCGACGTATGGATGCGCAATCCCGATGTGGTGGCCGTCACCGCGGCCGGCGACCGGTTGAGCAGCCGGGGCTGGAGGCTCGGGGTGCATGGCGCGGCCGGGATCGGGCCCGCTCTGGCTGAGGCGACCGAGCGGGCCGAAGCTGCGGTGGCTGCCCGCGAGCAAGCGGAGAGGGCCTGCGAGCGGGCCCGGACGGAACTGGCAAAGAGGCGGGAGCGGGTGGCCGAGGTCGGTCGTCGCCTGGCCGCGGTCGAGCTCCGGGCCGCGTCGGCAACCGAGGCCATCACCCGCCTCGAGTCGGACCGACGCGACCTCGACACCGCCACCCGCGCTCTGCGAGACCAGTTGGTGGTGACTTCCCGGCGCCTTGAGGAGTCCGTCGCCCGCGGCGCACAGATCGAGTCGCGCCTGCCCGAGTTGGAGGCAGCCGAGGCCCTCGCGCAACAGCGCATCCGCCAGGCAGCCGAAGCGCGCCACGACCTCGACCGGCGCGCCACGGAGCTGGCGGCTAGGGCTGCTGAGCAGAGCGCGGCCGACGCCGGGCTGGAGCAGCGCCGGCAGATGCTCGAGGCCCGTCTCGTCGAAGTGCAGGAGCGCCTGGACCGGTACGACGCCTCGAGGGTTGCTGCCGGTGATCGCCTGGTCGCGCTGGATCGCGAGGCGAAAGTGCTGGAGACGCTCAGACGCGCGGTGGAGGAGCGAATCGCGGCAGTGGACGCCGGCCTCGCCGAGATCCGAGAGATCCGCCGCAGGCACTCCGCCATAGCCAGGGCCCTGGCCGCAGACCTCGACGACTTGCGCCGACGGTCAGCCGACGCCGATCGTCGCTACGAGACCCTGCGCGAGGCTGAGGGTCGCCGCGACATAGAGGAGGCCGAGCTTCGGACTCTGCTGCAGGGGGCGGTCGAGCGTCTGCGCGACACCTACGGCCTCACTCCACTCGAGGCAGCCGAGGCGCCCTTGCCCTCGCTGCCTGAAGGGCTTGAGCCGCAGCCGCGGGTGGACCAGTTGGCCACTGAGCTCGAGATCATGGGCCCGGTGAATCCCTTGGCCCTTGCCGAGTACGACGAGCTCTACGAGCGCCACGAGCTGCTGAGCGGCCAGCTCGACGACATCCGAGCGGCCCGTCGCGACCTCAATCGGGTGATCCGTTCGATCGACGGCGAGATACAGATGGTCTTCAGCTCAGCCTTCGCGGATGTGGCCGCCAATTTCGAGGTGCTGTTCGAGGCGCTGTTCCCGGGAGGCGAGGGACGCCTCACCCTCACAGACCCCGATGATCTGCTCAACACCGGCATAGACATAATGGCCAAGCCTTCGGGCAAGAACGTGAAGCGGCTGTCGCTGCTCTCGGGCGGCGAGCGGTCGCTGGCCGCTCTGGCCTTCCTGTTCGCCGTGTTCCGCAGCCGGCCCTCGCCCTTCTATTTGTTGGACGAGGTGGAGGCCGCTCTCGACGATGTGAACCTGCATCGCTTCCTGACGCTCGTCGATGAGTTCCGCTCCGACGCCCAGCTCGTGATCGTCACCCACCAGAAGCGGACCATGGAGGCTGCCGACTGCCTGCAGGGGGTGTCGATGAAGCCCGGCGGCTCCTCGATGGTGGTGTCCGAGCGCGTCTCAGAAGCCGCCTGAGGCCGTCGTTTGCCCTCCGCTCACGGTTCTCTCACGCCTGCTGCCTAGCCTCTAAACACCATGAGGAGCGCTGATCCGCCCGACCAGCGCGGTCCTGGACACGCGCCCGCTCCGTCCCGTGCCCACGCGACCGAGCCGGTCCCCTCCGATCTACCACCGACGGAGCGGCCACCGTTTCCGCGCTCCACCGCGGTGGTCAGGCCCGTCGAGGATTCCACTGGGTTCGGGCGAGCGTCGGTCTGGACGCTTCGCCGGCCGGGCCAGCGGGTCGCGGCGGCACTGGTTATCGCCGGTTTGATCGCGGCCGGGGCGCTGTTGGGGCTGGCTCTCTCCGACGGCCCGCAGAGCGCCGAGCCGGGCCCCGGGATGAGGCTGGCCTCCCCCGAGGAGGCCGCGGCCGCAACCGGATCCCTGCTCTCGCCCACCGGCGACCCCGACATCGGTCAATCCGAGGCACCAGATCCCGCCGCCGAGCGTCTACTCGCCGACGGATCTCGAGCCGAGGAGTCCTTGTCCGCCGAGCAGCGGACGCCGGAGGGCTTGGCGGACGCCTCCCCGGAGCCGCTTCCGTCGCCGGCCTCGCCGCAGTATCCGGCGCCAGCGGTCGCCGAGGAGCCGGTGGTTGCGGTGGCAGCGGCCGTCAGCCCCTCGGTGGTGCTGGTGCAGGTCGGGTCCGAGGTCGGGTCCGGGGTCAGGTTCGGTCTGGGCTCTGGCATCGTGTGGGACGCCGAGAACGGGTACATCGTGACCAACCACCACGTCGTCGACGGCGCCAGCACGGTCACCATCATCCTCTCGGACGGCATCAACATGGAGGGCGAGGTCATTGGAGGATCTTCCGCCCACGATGTGGCCGTGGTGCGGGTCGACCCGGAGGCGGCAGAGCTGGTGGTCGCCCGGTTCGCGCCGGCCTCGTCGGTGAGGGTGGGCCAGCTTGCGGTGGCAATCGGCAGTCCCCTCGGACTGACCGGCACGGTCACCGCCGGCATCGTCAGTGCGGTCCGCATACAGGTCCAGGGCGGGTCCGACCTCGACTCGCCGGTGCCGGTGCCGGTGGAGATGATCCAGACCGATGCTGCCATCAACCAAGGCAACTCCGGGGGCGCCCTGGCCGACTGGCAGGGCCGGGTCATCGGGATGAACACCTTGATCCAAACCACCTCCGGGGGCAGCATCGGGCTTGGTTTCGCCGTTCCCAGCGACACCGTGGAATTGATCGCCAACCGCATCGTCAACGGGGAGTCGCTGGAGCTCGGGTACCTCGGTATCAGCGGACAGGCGGCCGAGGGCGGAGACTTGGGGGTGGTTGTAATTGAAGTCGTGACCGGCTCCCCGGCCGAGGAAGCCGGCCTGATGGTCGGCGATGTGATCGTTAGCATCGACGCCGAGCCCATGTACGACATCTACGAGCTCTCGGCCGCGGTCAAGCTGCGCAGGCCCGGCGAGACCGTCGAGTTGACGGTCGCCCGAGACGGCGACATCTACATCGCCACCGCCGTGCTGGACGCCCTCGGATGACGCCGATCCTTATCATCGCCCTGGCCGTGTTGGCCGTGGCGGTGCTGGCGGCCCTGATCGTGCGCGGGCGACGCAAGTCGGCGCGTGTTGCGGTCGACGACCACTCCTCGGCCGTGGGCGAGCTGGCGGACCGGGTGATCGACCGGGTGGCTGAGAGGGCCGGCGGGGCCGAGGACCGGACGGTTCCCTCACTGCGCGGACGCCTGGGCAAGGCCAGGGCCGCGCTGGCTGGCTCGCTGGCTTCGGCGCTCGATCGGCCCTTGATCTCCGAGGAGGCCTGGACCGAGGTCACCGAGGCGCTCATCCGAGCCGATGTCGGATTGGCGACCAGCTCCGAGATCGTGGACGCGGCCAAGTCTCGGGTCGGGCCGGACGGCGGCGGGTCACAGCAGGCAACCGCGGCCCTGCAGGCCGAGTTGCGCGAGCGCCTCGGCGGCTTCGACCGCTCGCTGGCCCGGCGAGGCGACGGCGAGCGCCCGTCGGTGTGGCTCTTCGTCGGCGTGAACGGCACCGGCAAGACGACCACCATCGGCAAGCTGGCCAAGCGCGAGGCCGACCGCGGCGCCCGAGTGGTGCTAGCGGCTGGGGACACGTTCCGGGCTGCGGCCGCCGACCAGCTCGCCGCCTGGGCGGAACGCTCGTCGGCGCACATTGTGCGGGGTGCGGCAGGAGCCGACCCCGCGTCCGTGGTGTATGACGCGGTGGAGTCAGCCGCGGCTCGAGGCGCCGACCTGGTCTTGGCCGACACCGCCGGAAGGTTCCATACCTCGAAGAACCTCATGGCCGAACTGCAGAAGGTGCGCCGGGTGGCCGAGAGGGGGTCGGGCGTCGTCACCGAGACGCTGCTGGTGCTCGACGCAACGACCGGTCAGAACGGTCTGGCCCAGGCCAGGCAGTTCACCGAGGCCGTCGACGTCACCGGAGTGGTGCTCACGAAGCTCGACGGTTCCGCCAAGGGCGGGATCGTGGTGGCCGTCCAGACCGAACTGGGGGTGCCGGTGAAGCTCGTCGGAGTCGGCGAGGGCGTCGCCGACCTCGTGACTTTCGACGAGTCGGAGTTCGTGGACGCCCTGTTCACCTGACGCGGGCGCGCCGTGGCCGGCGTCGCTGGGACCGGGCCATCAAATCGGCATCCGATCGCTATTGTGACTCGGCCATGTTCGACACGCTGACCAACCGTTTCGAAGCGGTCTTCTCCAAGCTGCGGGGCCGGGGAAAGCTCTCCGCCGACGATGTCGACGCAGCTCTGTCGGAGATCCGAGTGGCCCTGCTCGAGGCCGACGTCAACCTCGACGTCGTCACGGGCCTAACCGGGCGCATCCGCGAGCGCGCCGTCGGCGAGGAACTGTCACGGGCCCTCAACCCCGCCCAGCAGGTCGTCAAGATCGTCCTGGACGAGCTCACCGCCAGCCTCGGAGGCGAGCAGCTTGCGATCACCTACGCATCGAAGCCGCCCACAGTGGTGCTGCTGGCGGGGTTGCAGGGATCGGGTAAGACCACCAACGCGGCCAAGCTGGCCCAGTGGTTCCTCCGCCAGGGCCGCAGCCCGCTGCTGGTGGGCGCCGATCTTCAGCGGCCCGCCGCCGTCGAACAGCTTCGCACCCTCGGCGGACGAGTCGGCGTGCCGGTGTTCAGCCACCGGAGCAGCCCTGTCAAGGCCGCGTCGGCCTCGCTGGCCGAGGCCGCCCGCACAGGGCGCGACGTGGTGATCGTCGACACCGCCGGCCGGCTGGCCATCGACGCCGAGATGATGGACCAGGCCCGCCGCATCTCCAAGGCGGTGAAGCCCCACTACACGTTCCTGGTGGTGGACGCCACCGTCGGCCAGGACGCGGTCAACTCGGCGCGGGCCTTCCACGACACGCTTGCCCTCGACGGCGTGATCCTCACCAAGCTCGACGGCGACGCTCGCGGCGGTGCGGCGCTGTCGGTGAAGGAAGTGGTGGGACGACCCATCGCCTTCGCGTCGGTCGGCGAGAAGCTGGAGGACTTCGAGTCGTTCCATCCCGACCGTCTAGCCAGCCGCATCCTGGGGATGGGCGACGTGGAGACGCTCATCGACAAGGCCGAGGCCGCCTTCGAGGGCGACCAGGCAGAAGAGACCGCGTCCCGCCTGCTCGAGGGCACCTTCACCTTCGACGACTTCCTGTCCACCATGCAGCAGGTTCTCGGCATGGGCAACCTGCGCAGCCTGCTCGGCATGATGCCCGGCGTGCCCCGGGAACTGCGCGACGCCGACATCGACGACAGCCGCATCAACCGCATCACCGGCATGATCCACTCGATGACGCCGGGGGAGCGGGCCGATCCCGACATGATCGACGCCTCCCGCCGCCAGCGCATCGCGGCCGGCTCGGGCTGCCGTCCTGCCGATGTCAAGGCCCTCGTCGACCAGTTCAAGCAAATGCGGACCATGATGAGGGGTCTCGGCTCCTTCGGCGGCAAACCCAAGGGGGCCGCGTCGAGGACCAGATCGCCCAATCAGGCGGTGCGCTCCCGCGGAAAGTCGTCCGGTTCCAAGCGGCGCGGCGGCGGCGGCCGCACTACGCCGAAGGGCCCCGTGCCGGTTTCTAAGGCGCCCCTGACCCTTCCAGGGTTGGAAAAGGGTGACTGGCCCGGGTTCAATTGAACCTTCGTCACGCTGACTAGCAGATCCGAGGACTCACATTGGCCGTCAAGTTGCGCCTCATGCGAATGGGGAAGAAGAAGCAGCCCACCTACCGCGTAGTGGCTGCAGATGCCCGCGCCCCCCGCAACGGTCGCTTCATCGAGATCATCGGGATTTACGAGCCCCGCCAGGATCCGTCCGTGGTGCGGATCGACAACGACCGGGCGGTGCACTGGCTGCGCCACGGCGCACAACCCACCGAGAGGGTAGAGAAGCTGCTGCGGATCAGCGGCGCCTGGGAGGCTTTCCGGGGCGGGGATGCGACTGCTGCCGCTGCCGTGGCTGCATCCAGCGCCGAGGAGGCCAGCACGTGACCGAACTCGCCCCCACCGCCCAGGCGATGTGCCGCTACGTGGTCACCAGCATCGTCGACGACACCGAGGCAGTGCAGATCACCGCTTCTTCCGCGGGCGCCGGCGCGGTGCGCCTCGATGTGCGCGTCGCCCAGGGCGAGATGGGCCGCGTGATCGGCAAGCGAGGCCGGGTCGCGCACGCCATTCGCACGGTGGTGCGGGCGGCCGGATCGCGCGACGATGTGGACATCGAGGTCGAGTTCGTCGACTGAGGGCTCCAGCTCCTCTGGGGCCCGGCCCGCGCCCCTGCTAGAGATAGGCCGCGTCGGGCGGCCCCACGGCAACACCGGTGAGGTGACGGTGACGCTGGTGTCGAACCGCCCCGAGCGCTTGGCGCCCGGATCGGAGTTGCAGACCGATGCGGGAACGCTGCGGGTGGTTGCGGCTCGACCCCACAACAAGCGCCATCTCGTCGCCTTCGCGGGCATCGACGACCGCAGCAAGGCCGAGGCCCTGCGAGGCCTGGTGCTTCGGGCCGAGCCGATAGACGATCCCGCCGAGACCTGGGTCCACGATTTGATCGGCGCCCGGGTGGTGGACCAGTCCGGCACGGATCGGGGTCCCGTCGCCAGCGTTGTGGCCAGCCCGGCCGGGGACCTCCTCGAGCTGGCCGACGGAGCCCTGGTGCCGCTGCGCTTCGTGGTCGCCTCGGTGCCCTGCGAGCGCATCGACGTGGACGTGCCCGACGGGCTGTTCGAGGCGGCTGGCTGAGATCGTGGCGAGCGGGACCGCGCCGTGAGTTTCCGGATCGACATCTTCACGATCTTCCCCGACCTGGTGGAGGCCATGGCCTCGGCCTCGGTCATCGGGCGAAGCCGCGCCGCCGGCACGCTGGACGTGAGGGTCCACGACCTCAGGATGGCCACCACCGACCGTCATCGCAGCGTCGACGACGCGCCCTTCGGAGGGGGAGCGGGCATGGTGATGATGCCGCAGCCGCTGTTCGACGCGGTGGAGTTGGTGAAACCGCCCCGACCGCTCTTCTACCTCTCGCCCGCGGGCCGGCGCTTCGACCAGGCCACCGCCCGCCAGCTGGCCTCCGGAGCCGGGTTCTCAATGCTGTGCGGCCGCTACGAGGGCGTCGACGAGCGGGTCTGCCAGCACTTGGTGGACGATGAGCTGTCGGTTGGCGACGTCGTCCTGGCCGGGGGGGAGGCCGCCGCTCTGCTGGTGATGGAGGCTGTCGGGCGGTGCGTGCCCGGCGTGCTCGCCAACGAGGCCTCCGCGGTCGAGGAGTCCTTCAGCGACGGGCTGCTCGAATATCCGCAATATACCCGCCCGGCCCGGTTCCGGGGATGGGAGGTCCCCGAGGTGCTGCGCTCGGGCGATCACGCCAGGGTGGCCCGGTGGCGGCGGGCCCAGTCGCTGGCTCGCACCATCGAGCGCCGCCCCGACCTGATCGAGGCCCGCGGCGGGCTCAGCGACGAGGACCGGGAGCTGCTCGCGGCCCACGGCCTCGGCGGCGGTGGAGGCGAGGGGCAGCACCCGTAGACTCGCCCAGCCCGGCCGTGCCGGCCGACTCGAGCGGAGATTGTCATGAATCCCACCGACCTCGTCGACGCGCAGAGCCTTCGCGACGACATTCCCGAATTCCAGCCGGGCGACACCGTCCGAGTCCACGTGCGGGTGGTGGAGGGCAACCGGGCCCGCACGCAGTTGTTCGAGGGGGTCGTCATACGGCGCAGGGGAAGCGGAGTACGCGAGTCCTTCACGGTGCGCAAGGTGAGCTTCGGCGTGGGCGTGGAGCGCACGTTCCCGGTGCACACCCCGCTCATCGACCGCATCGAGCGCGTCATCCAGGGCGATGTGCGCCGGGCGAAGCTGTACTACCTGCGGGACCGGGTCGGCAAGGCGGCCAAGGTCAAGGAGAAGCGCTATCGCTGACCGCGGCGCGGGCCCATCGGGCCGGGCCGGCCGAGGAACCGACCTCTCCCGGCAGGCTCGAGGCGCCTGGGGCGAGCGCCGGGCCGCTCGCTGGTACCAAGAGGCCGGCTACGAGGTGCTTGAGCGGAACTGGCGGGTTCGCTCGGGCGAACTGGATCTGGTTCTATTCCGGGACGACGAGATCGTGTTCTGCGAGGTGAAGTCTCGCCGCTCCGAACGCTACGGCGCAGCCGCGGAGGCAGTGGACCGGCGCAAGCAGCTCCGCATACGGTCGCTGGCGGCCCAGTGGCTGGAAGCCACCGGCCGCCGCGGGCGGGTCCGCTTCGACGTGGCCACCGTCACCGGCGTCGAAGTCCACGTGATCGAGAACGCCTTCTAGCGGTTCGTTGGAGCCGCCGCACGAGTCGCGCTGGGGCAGCCGCGGCAGCCGGGCTAACCCGCGCTGGCCGTGCGCCGTTCCCAGCATCCCCGGTGCCAGTGGCGGCGCAGGTCGGGCGCTTCGGTGGGCACCACGACGTAGTGGCCGGTCCCGGCCGGGATGGTGCGGTTGCAGCCCGGGCAGGTGTAGTCCTTGGTCGCCCGGTAGGACTGGATGAAGCGGACCTCCACCTCGCCGAGGCGCTCGGGACGGTCCACGGCGTCAGCCCAGCAGTGCCCAGGCCACCAGGATGACGGCCACGAGCAGCCCCGCGCCCACGAAGACGAGGTCAGTGGGCCGGCGCCGGTGGGGCCGGGTGGGGTCGAATCCCATGGCCCCAGTATCGTGGGCCGGCCACCCGCCCGCACGACAACCGCGCCATGCTCCGCTGCCGCCATCTGACTCACCTCCTTCTTTTGGTCGCGGCCATCGCCGCCGTCGGGGCGGCCGGCGCCTGCGCGGCCGATGACGTGCCGGAGGTGCCCGTCGCCGCCGACGGCTCCGTCGACCCGGTGCTGGTGGCGGGACGGCGGGCCTACATCGACCGCTGCGCCAACTGCCACGGAAACGACGGCGGCGGGGGACGGGGCACGAAGCTGTCGGAGGGGTTGATGATCAGGCGCTATCCCGACATCGACGATCAGATCGAGATCGTCACCAGGGGGGTTCGGGCCATGCCCGCCTTCGAAGAGGTTCTGGATGCCGGACAAATCCTCGCTGTAGTCAGATATACACGAGAAGTACTATAGTTGTACTTGTGTCGCGTCGAAGCGCGACGCACGGCTAGCCGCCGGCCGGACCGACGACGGCCTCCGATCCCCTGCGCAAGGAGGCCGTCATGCTCGCTACCGTCCGCTCCGCAACCCTCGTCGGGGTGTGGGGCCATCCCGTCTCAGTGGAGGTCCACGTCGCCGACGGGCTGCCGGGATTCACGGTCGTCGGCCTGCCCGACACCTCGTGTCGGGAGGCCCGCGACCGTGTCCGGGCCGCCATCGTCTCCAGCGACCTGCATTGGCCGATGAAGCGCATCACCGTCAACCTCGCGCCGAGCGACATGCCCAAGTCGGGCGCAGGGCTCGACCTCGCGGTCGCGATCGGAGTGCTCGTCGCTGACAAGCAGCTCGACAAGGCGTCGATCGCCGACACCGGCGCTCTCGGCCAGCTCGGGCTCGACGGCTCGGTGAGACCGGTGCCCGGCGCGCTGCCCCTGGTCGACGCCATTGACCACTCCTCGGTGATCGTGGCGGCCCGCGACGGCGCGGTGGCCTCGCTGGTGGCCCGCGAGAGGGTCCGCCCCGTCGGGACGCTCCGGGAGGTGTTCGAGGCGCTGGCGGGAACGGCGCCCTGGCCGGAGCCGCCCGCGGCTGCGCGGGTGGTTCCACCCGAGCCCGAGCCGGACCTAGCCGACATCGCGGGCCAGCCCCTGGCTAGGTGGGCGCTGGAGGTGGCCGCGGCCGGGGGTCACCACCTGCTGCTCGTCGGGCCCCCGGGGGCGGGCAAGACCATGCTGGCCCGCCGGCTCGTCGGCCTGCTGCCCGATCTGCCGACCGAGGCGGCCCTGGAGGTCACCCGGGTCCATTCGGCCGCGGGGCTGGCGCTGCCCGACGGCCTGATCACCCGCCCCCCGTTCAGGGCTCCTCACCATTCGTCGTCGATGGCCGCGCTGGTGGGAGGGGGCACCGCCCGGGCCCGGCCCGGCGAGGTGAGCGCGGCCACCGGCGGTGTGCTCTTCCTCGACGAGCTCGGAGAGTTCGCGCCGTCGGTGCTGGACGCCCTGCGCCAGCCGCTGGAGGAGGGCATGATCCGGGTGGCCCGCTCGCAGGGGATGGTCGAGCACCCGGCCCGGTTCCTGCTGGTGGCGGCCATGAATCCCTGCCCGTGCGGCGCGGGCGGCACCGTCGGCTGCCGCTGCGCCCCCGGAGCGCTGGCCCGCTACCAGCGCCGCCTGTCCGGCCCGTTCGTGGACCGGCTCGATCTCGTGGTCCGAGTGGACCGTCCCGATCCGGCCGATCTGCTTGACACCGAGCCCAGCACCCCCAGCGCCGAGGTCGCCGAGCGGGTGCTGGATGTGCGCAGGCGGGCCCAACAGCGAGGTGTCAACAGCAACAGCGAGCTGACCGGTGCGGACCTGGAGCTGCACGGCCCCCTCGACAGAGCCGCGACGGAGGTGCTGAGGGAGGCCCTGGCCGAGGGTCGCCTCAGTGCACGAGGACTGCGCCGAGTCCGCACGGTGGCCCGCACGATCCGAGATCTCGACGACGGCGGCCGCGAGCTGCGCGCCGCCGACGTGCTGACCGCGCTCTCGTTGAGGATGAGGCTCGACGCCGCGGGAGGTCTCGTCCATGGATGATGTGGCCGGGCTCGATCGGGGGGTGTGCGCCGCCGCGCTGGCTTCGCTGCCCCGGTCCACCCCGCGGCGGCTGCAACGGCTGCTGGGGGGACGGGACCCCGCCGACGTTTGGGAGGAGGTCAAGCGGGGCGACACCGGTGTCTCGGTGGCCGATGATGACGTGCGGGCGGCCTGGAGTGCGCACGCCCGCGACACCGACCTCGACGCGGTGGCCGCCAAGCTGGAGGCCCTCGACGCCTGGGTCACCACCGCGGCCAGCGCCCAGCACCCGCCCGCGATCGCCGATGACATCGATCCGGCACCGATCGTGTTCCGCCTCGGCCGCGTGCCCGACCCGATGGCACCCGCGGTGGCCATAGTCGGCACCCGGCGCTGCACGCCCACGGGACGCTCGGTGGCCATGGAGCTGGGCTCGGGGCTCGCCTCCGCAGGTGTGACGGTGGTCTCGGGCCTCGCGCTAGGAATCGACGGGGCGGCCCACCGCGGCGCCCTGGCCGCACAGGGAGCCCCGGTGGTGGGGGTAGTCGGCAGCGGCCTCGACGTCGTGTATCCGAGGGGAAACCGCGACCTGTGGGAGGCGGTGAGCGCAGCCGGGACCTTGTTGACCGAGGCTCCCCTGGGCGCCGAGCCCGAGGGTTGGCGCTTCCCGGCCCGCAACCGGCTCCTGGCCGCACTGGCCGATGTGGTGGTCGTGGTGGAGTCGAAGCGGGCCGGAGGCTCAATGCACACCGTCGAGGAGGCGATACGGCGAGGGGTCGCGGTGATGGCGGTGCCCGGATCGGTGCGGAACCCGGCCGCGGCGGGCACCAACCTGCTATTGAGCGAGGGCTGCGCTCCGGCCTGCTCCACCGAGGATGTGCTCGTGGCCCTCGGGCTGGCCACCGCCGGGGTGACCGGTGGCGCAGCACAGCCCGATGGCGCCCGAGGTCGTGACGCGTCTGAGAGCGGGATCGACAGGCACGGGCTCGACCCGCTCCAGCAGCGGCTGCTCGACCTGCTCGACGACGGCCCGGTGAGCCTCGATGCGCTGGTGCTTCGCGCGGGAGCGCCTGTGCCGGCGGTGCTGGTGGCGGCCGACGGCCTCGAGCGCCGGGGCCTGCTGGCCCGCGATGGGGCTCGCGTTCTGCGAGCCTGAAGCCGCGCCGCCTCCCTGAGGTCCTGACACTTCGAGCGCCCTGTGGAAAACTACAATGGAGTTGTGGACAGCTGGTGCCTGAGCCCTTGGCTCGACTCATTGGGCAGCGTGGCCGACTCCACGCGGGCCGTGTACGCCCGGGATGCGGCTGCGGCGGCAGGGTGGCTGGATGAGGCCGGCCATTTCGGCCCCGCGTCGGTGGACCGCCGGGCCCTGCGCCGTTATCTGGCCCACCTGGGCGGCCGGGGCTACGCGGCCCGCACCATCGCCCGCAAGGTTTCGGTGCTGCGCCGCTACTTCGATTGGGCCCGCCGCACCGGCCGGGTCGATGCCGACCCCACGCTGGGGCTGGCCGCGCCCCGGGGGCCGTCGCGGCTCCCCCAGGTGCTCAAGGACGATCAGATCCGGACGCTCATCGAGAAGCCGGCCCGAGCCGGCGACGACGGCTCCCGCGACGCGCGCGACCTCGCCATAGTCGAGTTGCTGTACGGGAGCGGCCTGCGGGTGAGCGAGCTGTGCGGCCTGCGCCCCGACGACATAGACCTGGCCCGGCTCGAGGTGCGGGTGTGGGGCAAGGGCGCCAAGCAGCGCCTAGTGCCGCTAAGCGAGCCCGCGGCGGGCGCGCTGCTCGCCTGGCTGGAGGACCATCGCCACTCCCTCGTTACCCGGGACAGCCCGGCCGACGCGGTGTTCCTCAACCAGCGGGGCCGGGCCATGACACCCCGCGACGTGCGCCGAGTGCTCGACCGTCGCAGCGTGGTGCCCACCCACCCCCACGCGCTGCGTCACACCTTCGCCACGCACCTGCTCGACGGGGGCGCCGATCTGCGGACTGTGCAAGAACTCCTCGGCCACGCGGACATAGCGACCACGCAGATCTACACCCACGTCAGCCGCGAGCGCCTGCGCGAAGTACACCGCACCACCCACCCGCGGGCCTGAAGCGCTCGGGGCTGTCGCCCGGCCTCGGCCGGGCCCTCGACCCCTGAGCGGGCTGGCTTGGTGTCTTGCGGGGCCGGCGCGGCCCGGAGCCTGGTGCGGCGACCGGGGCTGCCGGCCCCCGCACCAAGGCGGCGGAACTAGGAGGGTGCGGGCCGGTACTCGTCTATCGGGTACAGGCAGACGTTCTCCTCGCCGAAGGGGTACGGCTTGGTGCACGGGGACTCGAACACCAGATTGTGGATCGCGTCGGGAATCGACGGCTTGCCCGGATCGATCGAGCCAGGGATCATCTCGTTGGTGTCGACGGGGCCCAGGTTGGCCAGCGTCTGATAGATGTCGGCCCGGGTGGGGTTGTCGCCCGCGTCGTAGATCGCTCGCAGCGCAATGCGCATGACCGTGCACACCGAGCTGACCATGCCGTACCTCGAGTTGCCGTCGTAGCGGTCCTCCGACTCGTGGTTCGTGTCCGAGGCGCTGTTGGCGCCGTAGGTGTCGTTGCACATCTCGTTGAACGCTCGAGGCTGGTAGCCCTCGACGCGGTAGCTGCCGGTGTCGCGGGCGTCGAGGACGACCGCGCCGTTGTAGAGGGCCCCGGCCTTCTGACCGTTGAACGTCACGATCTTCGAGGACACCAGCTCGGCCGCCTGCGAGTTGAAGTCCGAGGCGTAGAACTGCACGTCGCCGGGCTCGAATCCCAACTCGACCATCTCCCCGATGTACCCGGGAGCCGACAGAGTATTGAGCACGTTGAACATGACGTCGACTCCCGCCTGCCGCATGTTCCGGACGGAATCGGTCACACCTTCCACGCACATCCTGCCCTCGCACCCGATGGTGTCGAAGACGGCGACGTTCACACCGTTGTCCCGCAACACATTGACCAGGCCGGACTCGACCGCCTCATACTGACCCGGAACGCTGGGTGCAGCCACGCCGACGGTCTTGCCGTCGAGCGCACCCCGCTCGATCAGATCACGAGCGAGCCAGCCCAGTGACTGCTCCGCAGTGAGGGTGGTGATGACCAGCCTGCCCTCGCCTCGGCGGATGAACTCCTCCGGCTGAGGCTGCACGGTTAGGAAGGCGGTCTCGTGATCCTCCACGATGCAGAGGGTGGCAGTGCCCTGGAAACCGCTGGTGTTCAACAGGATCACGCCGTCGAGGTCCTCGATGGCCTCGATGCAGTCCGCGTTCTGATCGGTGTCCACCTCAGGGCTGACGGGATCGTGCTCAAGGGTGTGCATCACGAGCATGCGGCCCCGCACACCGCCGCACTGCTCATTGACGACAGCCGCGAACGTCTCGAACATCTCCTTCGGGTCGCCCACGTCGGTGGCGAATCCGAACAGCGCGAGGTTCTCGAGCTGGGCGCGCAGGTGTACGAGCGAGATGGAGTCGGCCTCGATGCCGGCGTCAGTGGCGACCCGGTTGGGAGCGGGGTCGTGGGCTCGGCAGAACTCGTCGATCTGCATGAACGGGTGGTCGCCGCGGTCCATGGAGGCCTGGTACTCGTCGAAGATCCCGTCGCGCGGGTCGTCGAAAATGTTCGGCGGCGGACCCTCGGGCTCGGCGGGCTCGGTGGTGGCGGGTTCGGGCGCCTCGCCGGGGTCGTCGGGTTCGGTGGTGGGCTCGTCGTCGGGCGCTTCGCCGGAGTCGTCGGGTTCGGTGGTTGTCTCGGTGTCCGGGGCCGCAGGCTCCCCGCCGGAGTCGTCGGGTTCGGTGGTGGCGGGTTCGGGCGCTTCGCCGGAGTCGTCGGGTTCGGTGGTGGTGGGCTCGGCGGTGTCGGGTGCCTGAGTCGTGGACGCGGTAGCGCCGCCGCCAGAGTCCGTGACCTCGCCGCCGCAGGCCGCGGCCACGAAGGCCATACAGACAACAAGAACGAGTGCAAGGCGACACCGCTGGACCATCATTTTCTCCGTACCTCCGGGATTGCGCCCTCACCGGGCGGGGAGCCAGTCTCGTGCACCGCGTTGCCGAGCACAAGTCGCGACAGCCCGACGACAGCGCCCACGCGAGGCGTCGGACTCCCTTGGAGGCAAGGTGGCCACGCTCGACTTCGCGGCGGCTACTGTCGGGGGGCCGACCGCACGGCCGCGGGTTGGTCGGGGCCTCGCGAGGGGGACAATGGCCGACGAGTCGACTGAGGTGAGCGGCCCCGAGCCGTCGGCCGCGGAGTTGGCCGCGGCCATCCTCGACGAGGAGGCCAGGCGCCGGGCCGAGCAGGCCGAACGGGACGCCGAGACCGTCCTGCCCGACGATCTTCTGCCCGGCGTGGGAGACGCCCCCATGACCCTGCGGGAGGGCCTGCGGGCCGGCGGCAAGGCAACGGTGGCAATGATGTTCGTCCTCGCCTTCATAGATGAGTTGCCCCGAGCCATCCGTGTTCTCGCGCCCGACATACAGGACTCCCTCAACGTCAGCGACACCGTGCTGTTCGGCATTCTCGGCTTCGGCGGCGTCACCCTGGTGTTGGGCGCCGTGCCGATGGCCGCTCTCGCCGACCGGGTCAAGCGGGTGGCCATCATCCCGGTGGCGTCGGCGTTCTGGGGTGTCACTACGTTCTTGAGCGGGCTGATCGTCAACCCGTTCCAGCTGTTCCTCACCAACGCGGGGACGGGCTTCGGGCAGGCCTACCGGATCCCGATCTCCAACTCCTTGCTGGTGGACACCTACCCGATCCAGTCGAGAAGCCGGATCTTCGCCCTGGAGGGCCTCGGCCGGCCCGCCGGGCAGCTCCTGGGACCGCTGGCTATCGGCGGACTTGCCGCTCTGGTGGGAGGCGACGACCCCTGGCGTGCAGCCTTCTTCGCCGTCGCGGCCGCGCCGCTGGTGGCCGCGGCCGTGGCCGCCCTCGTCCTGCGCGAGCCGGCCCGGGGACGCTTCGAGAAACAGGCCATATTCGGTGACGAGCAGGTGGAGGTGGACGAGCTGCCGGTGTCGATGGGCACCGCCTTCGCACGGCTGCGCAAGATCAAGACGTTCTACTTCCTGTCCACCGGCGTGGGCGTGCTCGGCTTCGCCCTGATCGCCATCCCCATCCAGTTCAACCTGCTGCTCGAGGACAAGTACGCCATGGGGCCCTTCCAGCGGGGAGTGGTCGAGTCGCTCATCTGGGTGGCCGCCCTGGTTGGCCTGCCCGTGGCCGGACGTCTTTTCGACCGGGGGTTCCGCCGCGACCCGGCCGCCATGATGCGTCTGGCGGGCATGCTCGTGATGGCCGCCGGCGTGGTGTACGCCGTGGCCCTGCCGGTAAGGATTCTCGGCGGGCTGGTCGTGCTGATGGCGGTGGCCCAGACCCTGATCTCGATGGCGTTCGTGGCCGCGCCCTCGGTAATCGCCGCGGTGTCGCCCTACCGCATCCGGGCCCAGGCCTTCGCCCTGCTGCCGGTGTTCGTGTTCTTGATGGGCGGGTTCTTCGGCGGCCTGATCGTGGGCCAGCTCTCCGACGCCTACAACGAACGCACGGCCATGCTGGTGGCCGCGCCGCCCGCGGCTCTGATCGGCGGTGCCCTTATCGCCTACGGCAGCCGCTTCATCCGCCGCGACATCTCCCGGTCGGTGGAGGAGCTTTTGGAGGAGAAGGAGGAGCAGCGCCGGGCCGCAGCCGATCCCGCTTCGGTGCCCGCTCTGCAGGTCCACAACCTCGACTTCGCCTACGGCAGCGTTCAGGTGCTCTTCGACGTGTCCTTCGAAGTGGCCCGAGGCGAGGTGCTGGCCCTGCTCGGCACCAACGGCGCGGGCAAGTCCACCCTGCTGCGCGCCGTGAGCGGACTGGGCATTCCCGACCGGGGCGTGGTGCGGCTCGGCGGCCGCACCATCACCTACGCGGAGGCCGAGAACCGCTTCGCGGCCGGATTGGTCCAGCTCCGGGGCGGGGCCGGAGTCTTCGAGGAACTCAGTGTGGCCGACAACCTGAGAGCCTCTGTACTGGCAGCTGGGCTCGATGAAGCCGAGGCCGAGGCCCGCTCCCAGCAGGTCTTGAGCCTGTTCCCTGTGTTGGCCGAGCGCACAGGCACGGCTGGGCGCGAGCTCTCGGGCGGGCAGCAGCAGATGCTGGCGCTGGCCATGGCCCTCATGCACGAGCCTGAGGTGCTGCTCATCGACGAGCTCAGCCTGGGATTGGCGCCGGTGGTGGTGCAGGAGCTTCTCGGAGTGGTGGAACGGCTGCGCGAGGGCGGCCAGACGATGGTCATAGTCGAACAGTCGCTCAACGTGGCGTTGGCCTTCGCCGACCGGGCCATCTTCATGGAGAAGGGCCGTGTCCGCTTCGAAGGGCCGGCCCAGGAGCTGGCCGAGCGCGATGACCTGGCCCGGGCGGTGTTCCTGGGAGGCGAGGGCGGATGATCAACCACGCAGCTGTGTTCGCTAGGGGCGCGGGAGCCGAGGGCCGATGATCGAGCTTCTCGGCATCACCATCGGTCAGCAGTCCTTGGCGTCGGGCTTGGTGAGCGGGCTCACCTACGCCGCCTTCGCGGCCGGGTTCGTGCTCATCTACCGCTCCACTGGCGTGCTCAACTTCGCCCACGGCGAACTCGGGGCCTTCGGGGTGGCCCTCTTCGTTCTCCTGCTGGCCCAGTACGGCTTGAACTGGTGGCTGTCGTTCGTGCTCGCTCTGGCCGCCTGTGCGGCCATGGGCATGGCCATCGAGCTGATCGTGATCCGGCGGCTGTTCGCCTCACCCCGCCTGGTGGTGCTGATCGCCACCATTGGCGTGGGCCAGATAGTGGCGTTCTCGAAGATCAGACTCCCCAAAGTCATTGCCCCGGGTCCGATTCCGGCGCCGTTCAAGGCGACGTGGACGCCCAATGACCACATCTTCCTGCAAGCCCGCGAGATTGTGGTGTTGATAGTGGTCCCCGTGCTCGTCGGAGCCTTGGCCTGGTTCATCTCTCGCACGCGTTTCGGGCTGGCCGTTCGGGCCTCCGCCTCCAATCCCGACACCGCCCGGGTCTACGGCACCTCGCCCCGGCGGACCTCGACGATCGTGTGGACCATCTCGGGAGCGTTCGCCGCGGCAACCGCCATCTTCTTTGCTCCCTTGCAGAGCATCAACTCGGCCCAGGCCGGCACCGCGGCCATCGCCGAGCCGCTGCTGTTGAGAGTGCTGGTGGTGTCGCTGCTGGCCCGCATGCGCTCTTTGCCGGGCACTCTGGTCGCCGGGGTGGCGGTGGGGGTGGCCGAGGAGCTCATTCGCAGCAACGTGGACTCGGCCAACCGATCCGTGGTGGACGCCTACCTGTTCCTGGCCGTGCTGGTGGTCGTGTTGCTGGTGGCCCGCAGCGCCGGCCTGCAGGAGTCGTGGTCCCTCGCACCCCGCGTGCGAGCCATCCCGAACCGGCTCGAATCGGTCTGGTGGGTCCGCCGGCTCAACGCCATGGGGTTCGTAGCGCTCTTCGGGTTCTTCACCTTTCTGGGCCTGACCCTCTCCACCAACAGCTCCCTGTTCACTTGGACCAGCATCCTGCTGTTCGCCATGGTGGCGCTGTCCATGACCGTGCTCACCGGCTGGGCAGGCCAGCTGTCTCTCGGCCAGTACGCCTTCGTCGGGCTCGGCGGACTCACCGTTCTGGGGCTGACGCACGGCAACGACATCCCCGTGCCCTTCGACCTGTTCGACCTGTCGCTGGATCTGCCGTGGGCGCTGGCCATGGTCGTGGCCACCGCGGTCGGGGTGGTGGCTGCGGTGATCGTCGGACTGCCCGCGCTGCGGGTGCGGGGCCTGTTCCTGGCCGTAACCACCCTCGCATTCGCGGTGGCCTCAGCGACGTGGCTGTTCAGTCAAGACTTCTTCACCGGGGGCACGAGCTTCCCCCGCCCCGCCGATAAGCCGGTACTCGACCTGGGCCCGATCCATATCGACTTTGCCGCCTCCCGCAGGAACTACTACTTCCTGTGCCTGGCCTCGCTGGCGGTTGTGGCCGCGGTGGTGGCCCGGCTGCGTCGCACCGGCATCGGGCGGTCGTGGATCGCGGTGCGCGACAACGAGGAGATGGCCGCGGCCTCCACCGTGTCACCGACCCGCATGAAGCTGGCCGCCTTCGGGGTGGCCGGCGGCATCGCGGCCTATTCCGGCGGCCTGCTCGTGACGCTGGTGCCCTCGCTGCAGCCCGACTCGCTGTTCCGGGCCAGCGAGTCGATCGTGGTGGTGGCCACCGCCATCATTGGCGGCCTGGGCTCGGTGGCCGGGCCCATCCTCGGCGCGCTGTGGATCCGGGGCATCCCCCAGATCATTCCCGAGGAGCTCGACGACTTGGTGCGGCTGCTGACCAGCAGCATCGGGCTTCTCGTGCTGCTCATGTACTTCCCCGGCGGTCTTCTGCAGATCGTCTACAGCATCCGAGACAGGCTGCTCGAACGGGCGGACCGCAAGATGGTGGCCCGGGAGGCCGCCGCGCCGGCCGGGACTCAAGCCGTCGAGGAGAGTGCCGCGGCGTCTGAGGCGGGTCAGGAGCCGAGTAGGCCCAGCCGTCTGGTGACGGGACCCGACGCCGCGGCCGCGGACAGCTCGGGCCCGGCGCTGCAGACCCAGGACGTGTCAGTGCGCTTCGGTGGCAACACCGCGGTCGACCACGTCTCGGTGCATGTCGATCGAGGGGAGTTGGTGGGCCTCATCGGCACCAACGGCGCGGGCAAGTCCACGCTGCTCAATGCCATCAGCGGGTTCGTTCCGGCCCAGGGGCGGGTGTTCGTGCTCGGGACCGACGTCACCGCCCGACGGGCGCCTGCCCGCCACGCCCGCGGCCTGGGGCGCGGCTTCCAGGGTGCCCGCGTCTATCCCGGCCTCACAGTCCGGGAGTCCTTGATGGTGGCTCTCGAGGCGCGGTCGCGGTCGCGTCTGGTGGCGTCGATGACCGCGCTTCCACCATCGCCAGCCCACGAGAGAGTCAAACGGGCCGAGGCCGACGAGCTCATCGATTACATGGGCCTCAAGCGCTACGCGGACCACTTCATCGCCACCCTGTCCACCGGCACCCGCCGCATCGTGGAGCTCTCCAGCCTGCTGGCCGTCAACGCCCGAGTGCTGCTGCTGGACGAGCCCACCGGCGGCGTGGCCCAGCGAGAGGCCGAGGCCTTCGGCCCGCTCATCAAGCAGGTGCAGGCCGAACTCGACGCTGCGGTGATCGTCATAGAGCACGACATGCCTCTGGTCATGGGCATCAGCGACCGTGTCTACTGCCTGGAGGCGGGCGCCGTGATCGCGGAGGGTCCGCCCGAGCAGATCCGCCAGGACCCGCTGGTGATAGCCAGCTACCTGGGCACGTCCGAGGGGGCCATCGGCCGCTCCGGCCCCTCCACGCTCTAGCCCGAGCCGGTACCTGCCGCTGGGCGTCCCCGTCCACGACGGCCGCCGGGCGCGCATGACAGACCGCGCATGACAGACTTGGCCACTGATGACGCGATTCTTGGCGGTGCTGGCCCAATCCGACAGCGAGGCGCTGCTGGACAACCCGCTGACCGGTGCCGACTGGATCAAGGCGGGGATCGTCCTGGTCAGCACCCTGGTGCTCGCGGCGGCCGTGTCCAGAATCCTGCGCCGGGTGGTGGCCCGAGGCATCGGGCATGGCTTTGCCGCCATCTTGACGTCGCGGTTCATCGCTTACGCCGTCTTCGTCATCGGCCTCTCGTACGCGCTAACGGTGCTCGGCGTACGGGTGGGGCCGCTTCTCGGTGCGTTGGGACTCGGCGGTCTGGTCCTCGCCCTCGCTCTGCAGGGCGTGGTGGGCAACTTCGTGTCATCGGTGATCCTTCAGACCCGAAGGCCCTACACCGTGGGTGACACCGTCGAGTTGGAGGGCCACATCGGCGTCGTGGAGGACATCGACTCGCGCACCACCCAGCTCCGCGGTCTCGACGGCACCCACATCCGCATCCCCAACGCCAACGTGGCCGGAGCCACCATCGTCAACCTGACCCGCGAGCCCGTGCGGCGCAGCGCTCTTCTCGTCGGCGTCGCTTACGACACCGATCTTCAGCAGGCGACTGAGGCCATCGGCGCCGCCCTTGAGCGAGTGCCCAGAGTGCTGCCGGAGCCGGAGCCCGCGGTGAACCTCGACGGCTTCGGCGACTCCAGCATCGGCTTCAACGTGCTCTACTGGCATGCCAGCGATGTCCCGACCGAGCTCGCGGCCCGCCATGACCTGGTTCTGGCCATTCACCGGGAGTTCGCGGCCTGCTCCATCACCATTGCCTTCCCCCAAGTGGTGGTCTGGAGCGGCCAGCAGCGCCCGGATCGTCTGTACGGGGGCGAGGTAGGCGAGGTGCGGGCCCCCTATCCCGGCCTCGACCAGCCGGAGTCCGAGCAGGAGCGCCGAGGACCGCAGTGGCGGCTGCCCGGACGGCGCATCGCTGACCGGCGCTCGAGTTCGTGACTCTCGCGCCGAGTGGTGCTCAGTCGGCCAGGCCGTCCGAGAGCGCCTTGCGCACACCGGCCTCGCGGCTCGAAACGCCGAGTTTCTTCCACAGACCGGCGAGAGCGCGGTAGATCGACCGTTCGGAATGACCCATCTCAGCGGCAAGGTCTACCACCGCCGCTCCGGCGGCCAGTCGTTTCAGCATGTGCTGTTCTCGACTGTCGAGCACCTCTAGCAGCGGGTGCTTCATGTGCTCCCTCACGGTGACGGCGGCCTGCTCCAGGCGAATGGCACCGTTGCGTGTCGTGAGTCTCGCCAACGCATCGAAGCGGATGACCATCGGTGGAGAGTCTCGCCCTTCGATCTCCGCGGAGGTCACCTCGACGAGTTCCCTCGACTCAGCACTTGGCGAAGTCAGATACTCCGCGATGGCGTCGCTGGCATGCCTGAAGTACTCGGTGACTATCGCCCAGTTCTCGGCCAGCCGCGCCGGGATTGAACCCGCGGCCATCGTTTGCGCGCTGCGGCTGAACAGCGCCGCGATGTCGCGCTGGTACGTATCGGGCAGCGATTCGGCGTAGACCAGCACCGCCTCGCCGTGGTAGTCAGGTGCCCACGGCCTGTCATGGGGGCCTTCCGGGACTCCGAGACGGTGAGCTTCAACGATAGCGGCCGCGCCCCCGGCGATCCGGCCGCAGGCCACACGCACCTGCGCCCGCGCCCGAGCCTCCGTCGAGTCGTACGTCATCGTTGGCAAGCGTACAGTCGCCGACCGAGCGAACGGCCGCTGTCGACAGCTTCTCTAGTCAGCCTGCGTCTGACGGGGTGTGCCAGGACCTGCCACGAAGTTGGCAATTCACTGACACCTCTTGGCAGACGTTCCTCCATTAGTGACATGAATGACTCACTAGAAGTAGGCGTGTGATCCGCAAGGGAGATCACAGACGACAGCAGTCAACCAACTGCAACACGACAAGGAGATCATTCTGATGAATACTCGATCGCAAGTGAGCGGGTCGGCGAAACGGCTCTTACTCCGCATCGCCATTATGACCGTGACATTGGCAGTGGTGATCCCGGCGACCGCGACCGCCTCGGCGGAATCCTACGGCAACGACACCCACGGAAAGTCGCCGGCGCAGGTAGCTGCCAAGGCAGACACGGAGCCCACAACCACGACCACAGAGGCACCAGCCGCCACCAAAGCGCCGCCGAACGTCGATGACGGATCGTCGTCAACACTCAGAAACCACACACCATGGCCGTGCGACGGCAGACTCGACCGCATCCACGCCTCGCACCACCGACCGGGCAGGATGAACGTAACGTTCTTCGTGAACTGCAATCACACCATGGACACACTGCACACTTGGGCGCAACTGTGGGAGTCTCGCTTCTGGGGTTGGGATCGGATCGGGGATCGGGGCTCGCAAACCGGGGACAATGTCACCCACGCCACGGTCCATGCCAACGCCCGGTGCCGCAATAACGATGTGCGCGCCACTGCGGGCGGCTCGGCGCTGAGGCTCGGCGTGAACTATGAGGGAAATGGTCTTGTGCCGCCCAGGTATGCCCACAATCCCTGTAATCTGTGACCTGGGTACCATGGAGGGTGTGTGCAGCGGTTGTGGCTGCTCTGGTCGCCGCGGGCTGCGGTGCCTCAGTGGGCGAGACCCCGCCGACTGAAATGATCTCTGCACCCGCGACTGAACTGGTGGTCAACGGCGTCCCGCCCGATGTGCTGTACGTCGACGGTCACCCGCCACCGGAGTCCATCCCCGATGAGATCACCAGCCTGGCTGGCTCGGACCGGGTCGAACTTGTCCTCGAAGACGGCCACGGCGGATCGCGGGCCGTGGATCTGCGGTTCTACGACCAGGTCCCGACCGATGACGTTGAGATGGTGGCGGTGGTGGGATGCACCAATATCGCTGCTGACAAGTTCGAGCGGCCCATGTTCGAGTTGCCCCGCAACACTGTCGAGGGACCCGTAGAGTTGGTGGAGTGCATCGACACGCCCACAGGCGGGACACGAATAGTGGTTGACATCAGCAGTCTCGCCGGGCGGCGAATGTGGGTGGTGGTGCCGGTCATCTGGTGGCCTCTTACCGAGCATGGCGAGTTCGCTACCGCATCGTGGCTGTTCACAATCGGGGATTGACGTCTCCGGACAGGGTGCGCGGCCACCCCTAGCATCGGACCCCTCTCCGCTGGTTCCTCGTGGTCTCAGGTCACAACTGGGGCAACGACAACGATGGGATCTACGAGAATGTCATTGCGGGCGAACTGGACTGGATCTGGACATCTCCAGCAGCTGAGCAGATGCTGCTCCTGCGGGTATGGGCGTTGGGACGCGATGGCATTGCTGCTCATCAGCGGATGTGGGGTGGGGGTCCAGCATGAACCCCTACCTCACATCGACGTGTCGGTGGCTCCGACGGTCAGTCTGGAGGAAGGTATCGGGAGGCTCAGTGCGGGGGACGCTGAGCTCATCCGCAATCGGCCAGTCGGTGATGCGTCAGCGAAACTTCCAGCCCATGCCCTGGCGGCGGGTACTTCGGTGTCGGTGAGTACGCCGACCCGCCGCGGCGGCCCTCCGAGTTGGTCGTCGCCAACTACTGGCCGACGCTGCTACGGTTGAATGTCGTTTGCCTAGTGGATGGGGCCCAGGTGTCCTGCTCACAAGACACTGGAGTATGGCGGGTCGAACTTGATGAGCCCGGTCTGGCCATAGTTGACCTCCCCGAATCTGATGCGCGGCGTGACGTGGTCTTGGCGGAGGAACGTGACCAGATGGTGGAGCGGGTCTATCCCGCTTCTCGCGTCAGGCCTGTCGACGGATGGGACGTTCCGTTCTCGATCCTCAGCGACCCGCCACGGTCAATCACAAACCCATTCGGGGATGTGACTGGGCACTGCTGCTAGACAATCTCGGTCCTCGCGAGACCTTCCAGCCGATGCGGATCAAAGGAGATGGAGCTGTATATCTCGTGATGAGTACCTGCCCAAATGGTGCAAGCTATGAGATGCACCCTCTAATCCTGCTAGACGACACGACCGTCGCAGAGATACAGACGTTTCGGCCCTTTGTCGCCCAACCCGGCACGACCTACGCTCTGAAGATTCCGGACAGACTGTTCGAGGCTGCACGCACGATCAGGGGTGCCGTAGTTCGCAGGGCCCCGGCCGGCGGCCACTGGACAACTCATCCGCTACTTGCAGCTGCCTAGAACCGCCTTTCTAGCCGGTGATGGCCCGGACCACCAGGGTCACCCCTGAGGCCGCCAGCAACCCCAGCACGGCCCGGTCGAACTGAGAGCCCGACAGCCTGGCCCGGAGGTGCTCTCCGAGAGGCAGGACGGCCAGCACCGGCCCGAACCCTACGGCGGCCGCGATCAGCCGGTCGGAGTTGTAGGCGCCGATTGACGCCAGCGCGGTTATCTGGGCGACGCCAGTGATCAGGGACCGCACCGACAAGGACAGGATGTAGGCGTCGCGGGGCAGCCGGTAGGCGTAGAGCCACGACCCGATGATCGGCCCGGACACGCCCACCGCTCCCTGCATCATTCCCGCGCTCGCGCCAACGAACGGCGCGGCCCGCCGTCCGATCTCTGGCGACACTGCAATATTTTCGAACCACAACGATCTGACCACGAACATCAGCACGGCAACCGCCAGCACGATCAGCAACGGCCTCTCGGGCGCCGACACCAGAACGAAGGTGCCCGCCACCGCCCCTAGCGCTGATGTCGCCGACAGCATGAATACGTCGCGGGTCTCCGAGCGGGCGTGGCGGGTGCGCCAGCCGACCAGGAGGTTGGCCGCGGCGTTGGGCAGGGTCACGACCACCACCGCGGTCTCGACTCCGGTGAACGCCGCCAGTATTGGGATCGCAACCAACGGGTAGCCGAGCCCAGTGGCGCTCTTGGCCAGCATGGCCACCGCCGAGGCCACGCCGACCACGATCAACTCGGTGGTGCTCACCCTCCGGGCTTGTCAGCAGCGCCGAGGGCGTCGATCCAGCGGCCGCGCTGGTCCTCTAGCCACTCGGGGAAGTCGATCTCGGGATCGGGCAGCGGCGTCACGCCGCGAGCCGAGCAGGCCTCGACGAACGGCTTCGGGTCGTCGCTCCAGCTGCGGGGATCGCCCAGCATCACCTCGAACAGCGCGCATCCGGCGTCTCCGGCCACCAGGGGGCCGAATTGTTCGCCCCGGGGCAGCTCGATGTGGGTGCCGGCGGTGCACAGCTCGTCGCCCACGAGGATCTCGCCGTCGAGCACGAACACCACGTGGGGGGAGCGATGGCCGTGGCGTCGCACCACCATGCCCGGGTCATAGCGGGCATACAGCGACAGATAGGGCGGATCGGCCCGGAAGGCGAACCACTTCTCCCACACCGACGACTCGGTGCCGTCAGCGTTGCGTTGAGCCTTGACTCGCTGCCACGGCACGTCCGGGTCGTCCAGCCGGCGGATAGTCGGGCCGCCGGCCATCACGCCGTCCAGTCCGCGCCGGGCTGGTGCAGGGCCCACAGCTCGGCGATGCGCCCGCCCTCGATGCGGTACTGCGCCAGCCAGGCCAGCGACATCGGGGCCGCGGTCGCGAGGCTCACCCCCCGCAGCGTGAGCCGGACCCACACCGCGTCGCCGTCGGCGACGAGAGCGTCCATGCTCACCTCGCTGGCCCTGACCGCCTCGAAGGCGGCGGCGAGACGACGGCGCAGCTCAAGACGAGTGAGTGTCTCGGTGCCCTCGGCCGTATGGCGCACTATCGGGTCGGTGACAAGGTCCTCCAACGCGTCCAGATCGCGTTCGAGCCAGACCCTCTCCCAGTACCCGCGCACTGCCGACTCCTGGGCAGTCATACCGTCCTCGACGGTTGGGTCGAGATCGTGGCCGTCGTCGTCGGCCATGGTCGCCTCCTCGTCTCTGCTCGTGTTCACAGTGTGGTCTCTTCAGCCGGACGCCGCGGCTCAGTCATGCGGGCCACCGTCATGACGACCAGCACCAGGATCCCAAGGCCGACAAGAGTGGCCCTAATACCCACGGCGTCGGCGACGATCCCGATGGGCAGCGCCGCGATGGCGAAGCCCGAGAAGCTCAGCATCAGCAGGCTCTGGACCCGGCCGTGGTACTCGACCGGGGTCGACGTGAGCAGCAGGGAGTTGTTCAGGGCCTGGAAGACACTTGAGGCGGCGCCCACCACCGCCATGACCGCCAGCGCGGCGTAGAAGTTCGGCATCACCGCGAACACCGCGAGCGAGACCCCGAAAGCCAGCGCGCTGCGCCTCTGTAACGGGCGCAGTCTTCGCCGCTCCAGGTTCGCCAGCGAGATGGAGCCCACTATGGCGCCCACCGCCGCGGCCGCGTTCAGCAGGCCAAAGCCCGTGGAGCCGCTGTGGTGGACGCGCTCGGCCACGACCGGCAAGAAGGCCATGTAGGGGAAGCCCACGAGCACGACGCCGAACGACACCGCCAGCAGATGCATCAAGTCGGGCCGGGCGCGCACGAATCGCAGCCCGTCGACTATGTCTCCCATCGCGCTGCGGCCCGACGGGCTCGACGGCGCGGCCCGCGGCAGGCCCGCCAGCAGGACCACGCTGAGCACCCCGAGAACGCCCGCCGCGAAGAACACTCCGGCCAAGCCGAAGAACGCCACACCGATGAGGACTCCTGCCGCGGCCGGGCCTGTCACCCGGGCCAGCTGCACGGTCGACATCGACAGGAACACGGCGTTGGTGATGGTCTCGCGCCCGACGATGTCGGATATGAAGGACAGCCGGGCCGGAGCCAGTATCGAGATCACGCCGCCCTGGGCGACGCTCGTAGCGATCAGCAGCCAGTAGGACTCGGTCCCGGTGGCCACCGCCGCGCCCAAGATGAACGGAGTCAGGGCCTGCAGGCAGCCCGCGATGACCAGCACTTTGCGCTTGGAGAAGCGGTCGGAGATCATGCCGCCGTATGGGATGACGAAGATGCTGCAGGCTCCGAAGGCCAGCATCACGCCACCCAGGCCGGTGTTGGTGCCGGTGAGTTCGAAGGCCAGCCAGGCCCGGGCTATGCCCGCCACCTGCATGGTTAGAAACGTGAACAGGCCGCCTACGAAGAGTATGCGGAACTGCCGGTTGTGCAGCGCTGCGAACCGCCCTGACGGGCTGGCGGGGCTGGCGTCGCGCATCCGCCAGCGTACCCGCGAGCCCAATCCGGCTACGCGGCGGAACGGACACCGACGGCGCTCGCATTGAGGGCGCGCGTCCCGCGTCCGGCCGAGGGGTCGGACCCGCGTGGCGAGACGATGCCCGATCATGTAGTGTCCGCGGTCCGCGCGGATGCGACGATGACCGCGACAATTGGGGGTTCAGGATGCTGCCGGCCCGGTTCGATTATGTAGCGGCCGTCTCTGTGGAGGAGGCGATAGCGGCCAAGGCCGAAGGGGGTGATGAGACCCGGTTCCTCGCCGGCGGGCAGAGCCTGCTGCCGATGATGAAGCTCCGGTTCGCGACGCCCGCCAAGCTGGTGGACATCAACCGCATCGGCGGCCTCGACACCATCGAGCGCCACAACGGCCATCTCCACATCGGGGCCCTGGTCCGTCACGCCGACATCGCCGCCTCAGATGCGGTGTCCGGTGCGGTGGCCTCCGCCGCCCCGTGGATCTCGGATCCGCTGGTCCGCAACCTGGGCACCATGTGCGGGTCGGTGGCCCACTGCGACCCCGAGGGAGACTGGAACTCGGTTCTGCTGGCCACGGGCGCAGAGGTCGTCGCCCAGGGGCCGTCCGGCCAGAGGACCATCGCCATCGGCGACTTCGTGCAGGACTTCTTCACCAGTTCCCTGAACGACGACGAGATGGTGACCGCCCTGCACATCCCGGTGCCCTCGGGGCCCTCCGGCGGCTCGTATCAGAAGCTGGAGCGCAAGGTCGGCGACTATGCGACTGTGGGCGTGGCCGCCCACCTCGAGCTCGCCGCCGACGGAACCATCGCAGTTGCGGGGGTGGCCATGACATCGGTGGCGCCCATCAACCGCAAGGCGACCGGAGCCGAGGCGGTGCTGGTGGGCAACGCCCCGAGCGCCGAGCTGTTCGCCGAGGCGGGCGAGGCCGCTGCCGCGGCATCGGACCCCCGAGACGACGTGCGGGGATCGGCCCGCTGGAAGCGCCAAGTGGTGGCCGCATTCACTCGCCGGGCCCTCGCGGCCGCGGCCGAGCAGGCACAGGCCTGAGAGGGGGAGACATGGAGATCACGATCAACATCAACGGCGTCGACCACACTGCGGACGTCGAACCCCGGCGGCTGCTGGTCGACCACATCCGCACCGGTGCCGGGCTGACCGGCACTCACATCGGGTGCGACACCACCGGCTGCGGCGTTTGCACCGTGCTGGTGGACGGCACCCCGATCAAGTCGTGCACGATGCTGGCCGTGCAGGCCGACGGCCGCTCGGTGACCACCGTCGAGGGACTCAAGTCCGGCGGCGAGCTGCATCCCATCCAGAGCGCGTTCCGCGACGAGCACGGCCTGCAGTGCGGGTTCTGCACCCCCGCGATGATGCTGGTGGGCGCGGCTCTAATCGAGGAGAACCCGGCGCCGTCCGACGACGAGGTGCGCTGGGCCATCTCGGGGAACCTGTGCCGCTGCACCGGGTACATGAACATCGTCAAGGCCATCCAGGCCGCCGCGGCCGCGGCGTCGTCCGCGGCAGCCGGCAACGGCGACAGCTAGAGGGAGCACGCAATGACTGACACCGCAACCACCACCACGCCTCCTGAGATCGGCGGCATCGGCCACAGCCTCAAGCGGGTGGAGGACGCCCGCCTCATCGAGGGCCAGGGGAACTTCCTCGACGACATGGTGCTGCCCGGGATGCTGCACATGGCCCTGGTGCGCTCGCCGGTGGCCCATGCCCGCATCAACGGCATCGACACCGCTGCAGCCTCCGCGGTGGAGGGGGTCGTGGCCGTGGTGACCGGCGAGCTGATGGCCGCCCACAACCTGGCCTGGATGCCCACCCTGTCGGGCGACACCCAGGCCGTGCTGGCCACCGACAAGGTCCGCTACCAGGGCCAGGAGGTGGCCGCGGTCATCGCCACCGACCCGTATGTGGCCGCCGACGCGACCGAGCTGGTCGACGTGGACTACGAGATGCTCGACGCCATCGTCAACCCCCAGCAGTCGCTGGCGGACGGCGCGGTGCTGATCCGCGACGAGAAGGAGGGCCAGACCGACAACCTGGTCTACGAGTGGGAGACCGGCGACGAGGCCGCCACCGAGGCCGCCTTCGCCAGCGCCGAGAGGGTGGTGTCGCTCACCACCCACTACCCGCGCTCGCACCCCGCCCCGCTGGAGACGTGCGGGATCGTGGCCGACGTGAACTCGGTGACCGGCCAGGCCACCCTGTACATGACGTCGCAGGCCCCGCACGCCCACCGGACGCTGTTCGCGCTGGTGGCCGGGCTGCCCGAGCAGAATATCCGCATCGTCAGCCCCGACATCGGCGGCGGCTTCGGCAACAAGGTGCCCATCTACCCCGGATACGTGGTGGCCACCGCGGCCAGCCTGTTGATCGGCCAGCCGGTGAAGTGGGTCGAGACCCGCACCGGCAACCTGATCTCCACCGGGTTCGGGCGTGACTACTACATGACCGGTGAGCTGGCCCTAACCAACGAGGGCCGCATCCAGGCCATGCGGGTGGACATGCTGTCGGACCAGGGCGCCTTCTACTCCGACGCCCAGCCCACCCGCTTCCGGGCCGGGCTGTTCCACGTGTGCACCGGCAGCTACGACTTCCCGGCCGCGCACATCAAGTGCCGGGGCGCGTTCACCAACAAGGCGCCCGGCGGGGTGGCCTACCGCTGCTCGTTCCGGATCACCGAGGCGTCGTACCTGATCGAGCGTCTGATCCAGACCGCGGCCTGCGAGCTGGGCATCGACCCGGCCGAGATGCGGCTGCGCAACTTCATCCAGCCCGAGCAGTTCCCCTATGAGACGGCCACCGGCTTCGTCTACGACTCCGGCGACTACCCGACCGCTCTGCGCATGGCGCTGGATGAGGTGGGTTACGACGAGTTGCGGGCCGAGCAGGCCGCGGCCCGCTCCGAGGGACGGCTGGTCGGGATCGGCATCGCCCATTTCACCGAGGCGGTGGGAGCCGGGCCGGCGCACACCTACGACATCGCCGGGCTCAAGATGATCGACTCGGCCGAGCTGCGGGTCCATCCCACCGGCAAGGCCATCCTCAAGCTCGGGGTGAAGACCCAGGGCCAGGGCCATGAGACGACCTTCGCCCAGATCGTGGCCGAGGAGACGGGCATCCCCGCCTACAACATCAAGGTGGTGCACGGCGACACCGACGACACCCCCTACGGTCTGGGCACCTACGCGTCGCGCTCCACGCCGGTGGGCGGGGCGGCCACCGCGATGGTGGCCCGCAAGATCGCCGACAAGGCCCGCCACATTGCCGCCCACCTGCTGGAGGCCGCGCCCGAGGACATCGAGCGCGAAACGGACAAGTTCTTCGTGAAGGGCTCGCCCGATCAGTCGGTCACCATCCAGGACGCCGCCTTCGCGGCCTACACCAACCTTCCCGAGGGTATGGAGTACGGCCTAGAGGACGTCACCTACTACAACCCGCCCAACCTAACGTTCCCGTACGGGGCCTACGTGGTGGTGGTGGACGTGGATCCCGAGACCGGGGTGTGGAAGGTGCGCCGCATGGTGGCCCTCGACGACTGCGGGGTGCGCATCAACCCGATGATCGTGGAGGGCCAGATCCACGGCGGCCTCACCGAGGGGTTCGCCATGTCGTCGATGCAGTGGATCACCTTCGACGACGACGGCAACTGCATCGGGTCCAACTTCATGGACTACCTGATCCCCACCGCGTGGGAGACGCCCCGCTTCGAGCTGCTGGAGACGGTCACGCCGTCGCCCCACCACCCGATCGGGGCCAAGGGCATCGGGGAGTCGGCCACGGTCGGCTCGCCCGCGGCGTTCGTGAACGCGGTCGTCGACGCACTGGCCCACCTCGGTGTGCGCAACATCGACATGCCGCTGCTTCCCGACCGGGTGTGGGAGGCCATCGACAGCGCCACCGCCTGATCGTCCGGTCCGGGGTCGGCGCAGCGCCCGCTCTAGACTTGATTGAGTACAAGGACGGCGATCCCGGGGAGCCGCGGTGCCATGGATGTGTCGGTGCTGGCCGAGGCGGTGCAGCTCACCGAGCAGCGGGTGCCGTACGTGCTGGCCACCGTCGTGTGGCGGCGGGGTCCGTCGTCGGGACGGCAGGGATCCAAGGCGGTGGTCCTGGCCGACGGAACGGTCCGTGGCTGGCTGGGGGGCGCCTGCGCGGAGCCGTCTGTGGTGCGCCACGCCCGGGAGTGTCTGGAAACCGGCCAACCCGCGCTGCTGTTCCTGGGACAGCCCGACGAGCTCGACGGCCGCTCGCAGGAGGGGGTGCGATCCATAGCCATGGCCTGTGAGTCTGAGGGCGCCCTCGAGGTGTACCTCGAGCCGCACCGGCCCGAGCCGCAGGTGGTGGTGGTCGGCCGGTCCCCGGCGGTGGACGCGCTGGCCGAGCTGGCCATGGCGGTGGGCTGGCAGGCGACCGTCATAGACGACGGCGGGAACCCCGACGAGCACGTCCGGCCCGAGATCGTGCGCACCAAGCTCGATCTCGCCGGCCTGGGAATCGACGGCGCCACTGCGGTGGTGGTCGCCACCCAGGGCCACTACGACGACCTGGCCCTGGAGGCCGCCCTGGCCAGCGATTCCGGATACGTGGGCCTGATCGCGTCCGGAAAGAGAGCCGCCACCGTGCTCGACCATCTGCGCGGCCGGGGCGTGACAGAGGCCGACTTGGACCGCGTCCAGGCTCCAGCCGGCTTGGACCTAGGCGCAGTGGCCAACGCAGAGATAGCGGTGGCGGTCATGGCCGACCTCGTGGCCCGCAGAGCCAAAGGCGAGTTGATGGCGACCGGATCAGACCAGGCACCGCCAAGAGCCGAGGCCATCGACCCGGTGTGCGGCATGACGGTGCTGGTGGACGACGCCAAGTACCACACCGTCCACGACGGCGCCGACTATTGGTTCTGCGCCCCGGGCTGCCTGAGAGCCTTCACCTCCGACCCGAGGGCGTACCTCACGCGATGACCGCCATCCCACCCCCCGGCGGCACGTTCCGGGTAGTCGCAAGGCGGGGAGACGAGTGGTGGGGCATTCAGGTGCGAGAGCTCGACTGGGTGTTTTCGCAGGCCAGTCGCCTTGAGGACGTGGCTGACACGGCCCGGGATGCGATCGCGGCCTACTACGAAGTGGCACCCGCCGAGGTGGGCGACGTAATCGTCGATGAGGTAATTCCCGCGGGCGCGGCGGTCGCTTGAGCAACGGCGCAGCCGCGGAGCGAGTGATCAGCGGCTGGGTCTAGCTCCAGTGGCCTCATGGGTGGCCGTTAGCGTGGCCCGATGACCGCGGACCACTCAGGCGACCGGCGGCGGCTGGGGTGGCTGCTGGCCGGGCTTGGGATGCTGGCCGTGTCGACCGACTCGCTGTTCGTTCGGTTGTCTGAGGCCGAGGCGGTCGACGTCGCCTTCTTGGTGGCGTGCTGCGCGCTCTTGGTGTACTCGACATTCGGACGGTGGCTCGACCGGCGCCCGGCGATGGAGTCGCTGAGGCACCATCGGCTGCCCCTGGCCGGAGTGGGCGCGCTGGCCTCGGTCAGCCAGGTGACCTTCATCACCGCCATCACCCAGACGCGGGTCGCCAACGTGGTGGCTATCGTGGCGGCTGCGCCCCTGCTGGCGGCGGGGTGCGCCCGCCTGTTCCTAGGGGAGCGGATCACCCGGCGGGTGGGCATCGCCATCGCGGTGACCATGGTCGGCATCGCTGTGATCGTGGGGAGCTCATTGGGAGAACCCACCCTCGGGGGCGATTTCCTGGCGCTGGTGGCCGTGGCCGCCTTCGCATCCAACCTCACGATCTGGCGGCGCTACCCGGACATGAGCCGCCTGGCGGGTCTTTCGATCAGCGCGGTGATCGTGATCGCGGCCACCTCCTTCGCGGCATCGCCGTTCTCGCTGGACGCACGGGCCTACCTTCCGATCGCGGCCATGGGCCTGTGCTTCAACCCGCTGGGCCGCCTCGCCCACACCAACTCACCCCGCTTCGCACCCGTGTCGGAGGTGGCCCTGTTCACCCCGATCGAGACGGTGGCCGGCACCGTGTGGGCGGCACTGTTCCTCGCGGAGTTTCCCCGCCCGGCTGCCGTGCTCGGTGCCGTGATCGTGCTCGCAGGCGTCTTCTACGGCACCGTCGCCTCCGGTACGCAGAAGGCACCCCAATACAACGCCTGACAAGGTCGAGATGACTCGGTCGCCGAAGCGCCTACACGGGGCCGGAGCCGCTCCCGAGGTCAGGGGCTGACAAGGCGGAGACATCTAGGCTGGGCCCGTGAGGGCACTGGTGCAGCGGGTGGCGCAGGCCCGGGTGCGGGTGGACGGCGGGGTCATCGGCGAGATCGGTCCAGGGTTGTGCTGTCTGGTCGGCGTGACCCACGACGATGACGGTGACACCGCGTTGAAGCTGGCCGGAAAGCTCTGGCACCTGCGCATCTTCTCCGACGAGAACGGCCACATGAATCGCTCGGTGGCCGACACCAGCGGCGAAGTGCTGGTCGTTAGCCAGTTCACCCTCTACGGCGACACCCGCAAGGGGCGCCGGCCGTCGTTCATCGCCGCGGCCCCTCCGGACGACGCGGCTCGCTTGATCGACGAGCTGGTGGACGAGCTGCGACGCCTCGGCGCCACGGTCGCCACCGGCTCGTTCGGAGCGAACATGGCGGTTGAGCTAACCAACGACGGCCCCGTGACCCTGATGCTCGAAGTCTGACCCCAAGCAAGCATCAGGCACGGGACGTGACCTCGGGCAACGCGGCCGTCAACGAGATGCCTGTCGAAGTCGCTCCCGCCTGAGGCCGAGCGGATAGGACGCATGTTTGGAGGGTCTTGCCAAGCGCCGAGCGAGGCCGTGGCCCGAGCGGACCGAGAGCGCAGCGAACAGGAGCGGGAGACACGGATCCGAGCGGACTGCGGGCTACTCTCCGACCCATGCCGAACGGCCCGCCGTTCAAACACGAGGTGTGCGCCGACGATTACCACTTCCATATCCCCGGCTCGACGGCGGTCGTCACCGGCGGGGCGAGCGGCATCGGCAAGGGCATAGCCAAGGCCCTTCTGCGCCGGGGCGCCCGAGTAGTGATCGCAGATATCGAAGAACCTGTGCTGGAGCAGGCGGTGGGGGAGCTCTCGCCTCTGGGGCGTGTGGAGGGAATGCGCACCGACGTGAGCGACGAAGACTCCGTCACCGCGCTGGCCGACCATGTCTTCGAGGCTCACGGGGCCTGCAACCTGCTGTTCTGCAACGCCGGGGTCACCTCTGGCGGTGGGGGCAAACCCTGGCAGCAGGAGCCCAACGACTGGCGCTGGTGCTTCGGCGTGAACGTGTTCGGCGTGGCCGTCTGCACGTGGGCGTTCGTGCCGCGCATGATCGCGTCGGGCGAGCCCGGCCAGGTGATCGTCACCTCCTCGGGCGATGGCGGGTTCGCTCCCGTGCCCACCGCCTCGGTGTACGCCTCGTCCAAGGCCGCGGCCAGCTGCTTCACCGAGGCCCTCAACGCCAACCTCATCAGCGAGGGCACCAACCTGCGAGCTTCGGTGTTCTACCCGTCGGGCGGGCTGATGGACACGGGCCTGTTCAACGCCCAACGCAACCGGCCTGAGCACCTCCAGCGGGTGGGCGAGGCCACCGGGCGCCGCAGCCTCACGTTCGACGAGCTCAAGGACATGGTTGCCCGCATGCGCGGCACCGAGCCGGAGGTGGCCGACCTCGACGAGCTCGGAGAGTTCGTTCTCGACGGCGTCGCGGAGCGCCGCTACATCATCGCCCGGAATCTGGACGACATCGCGGAGCTGCTGCACGCCCGGGCCGACGCCGTCGGCCGGGCCGAGATGCCCCCTGGCCATGACCTCGGCGGATGACGGAGGATTGCGGCACTCCGCCGGCGTACGCTGATTCGGTATCGGAGACCGCTGGTTTCGGCTCCAAGAGCGACGTTCCAAGGACTGCGGCGCGGCCGCCGGCCAAATAGGAGGACTCGATGGCGGAGCATCACATCGTCATCTCGGCCGACACCCACTGCGGCGCCGACCTGCGCGACTACCGCCCGTACCTGGAATCCAAGCACCACCGCGAGTTCGACGAGTGGGCCGACGGGGTCGAGCGGGCCCAGGAGGCGGCGGCCGCGGCGTACGCGGGCCGCAAGAGTCCCCGCAACGTCGGCGTGGACGGCGACCCTTTGGCCGACGGCAACCGCAACTGGTCGATGGCGCGCCGGCTGCGGGAGCAGACCGCCGACGGGGTGGTGGCCGGAGTCATGTTTCCCAACACGCTGCCGCCGTTCGCGCCGCCCGCGTCCACCGCGCTGGAGGCCCCGGCCTACACCGACGACTTCGAGCGCCGGTGGGCTGGTCTGCGGGCCCACAACCGCTGGCTGCTGGACCTGGTTGGCGAGGCGCCCGAGCGCTGCGCCGGCATTGCCCAGATCTTCCTGGGCGACGTCGAGGGCTCGGTCGCCGAGATCGAGTGGGCCGCGGAGAACGGCCTGCGAGGAGGGATCCTGCTGCCCGGCGCGCCGCCCGACTCGCCCTTCGAGCCGCTCTACTCGGCCTCCTACGAGCCGATCTGGGCCGCGGCGGAGGACAACGACATGCCGGTGAACCACCATGCGGGCGGGGCCACCCCGTCATTCGGGAACCACTTCCCGGCGTCGCTTGCGGTGTTCCTCATCGAGGTGCGCTGGTGGTCGCAGCGCGCGCTGTGGCACCTGATGTTCTCGGGGGTGTTCGAGCGCCACCCCGACCTGAAGTTCGTCAACACCGAGACGGGCACGGCCTGGGTTCCCGAGGTGCTCAAGGACCTCGACTCCTTCTACCACCGGATGAAGTACTCGACCTATGGCTCGGAGGCCATCTTCGGCGGGCCGGCGGTGTCGGCCATGTCTATGAAGCCCAGCGAGTACTGGCAGCGCCAGTGCTACATCGGCGCCAGCTTCCTGCGGCCCTGCGAGGCCCACCTCCCCTCCGAGATCGGCATCGACCGCATCATGTGGGGCTCGGACTACCCCCACACCGAGGGGTCGCACCCGTTCACCCGCCAGCATCTGAAGCTCACCTTCGGCGGGATGCCCGTCGACGATGCCACCAAGCTGCTAACGACCAACGCGGCCAAGCTCTACAAGTTTGACCTCGACGCGCTGAAGCCCCCGGCCGAGCAGAACTGCCTCACCAAGGGCGAGGTCGCGGCCGGAATCAACTACGCGGACGTCCCCGAAGAGGCCAGGGGCTGCCCCGGCATGAACCCCCTCAACCAGCGCGAGCCCGCCGTCGCCTGACTCAACCTGCAGCCTCGAACTTCTCGCGTTCCTCGGCAGGGTTCTTGCCGTTCGGGCCGTAGCCGTGATTGTGGAGGAAAGCGAGGATGCTGCCGTACTCAACCTTGATGACGGCGGCCTCAGCCGTCCTGTCGTGCGTGCGCACGAAGTACTTGCCCTCAGAGGGTTCCTGGCCGCATCCGCACCAGCATTGGCCTGTTGGTGGTGGGACAGAGGTCGATTTCATGATCCTCCTACGTGAACCTTGCGTGCACACGGCTGAGAGCGCACAACCACATTCTCTCAGTCGGCTCGGGGGCCGCCGCGGGTTCCCGGCCAGCGGGAAGCACCGATGGTGTCCACATAGGGCCAGAAGGCGTCGGGGTCGAGTGGGCCGGCGTTGGTGATGTTGCGGGCCTTGGCCTGATGGGTGACCAGCTGCGCCGACAGTTGCTCCCGGATCGGGAGATAGCGGGCGATCGGATCCCACGGGCTGTCCAGCAGCTTGAGCTCGCCGTCGATGTTCTCGACGTGGCGCTGCTCGAAGGTAGTGGCCACATCCACCACGTGGGGCGGGAAGTCGTATTGGCCGGCCGCGCCGCCGATGGCCCGCGAGTACTTGATCCACCATTCATGGTCGGTCACGTCGCCCGGGCGCGGGTCGGCCGGCCCCGTCACCTCGCCACCGAACTCGACGAAGGTGTAGCCCCGATGGGTGGCCCGGGCCGCGACATGGTCGCCGAGGCGGTAGAAGGAGATGTCGCACAGGAACTTGGGCTGGCCGTTGGTCTCGTGGCTGATGGAGACGGCCGCCTCCTGGTCGATGCCCATGCCGAGGTTGTAGAGGCCTTCGACGCCGTTCCATGACGCGGGCACCTTCACGCTGATGCCGAACTCCGGCTCGCCCAGGATGGGCACGCAGTACACGCCCACGGTCACGACGGGCTCGCCCGGCACGAGGCCCGGCGGCACGAGCTGCTGTACTCCGGCCGGATCGGTTCGATAGGTCACTACCAGCTTCGGCCACCCGGCCACCTCGCCGGGACGGCTCATGGGGGCTTCGGTCACGCTGTCTCCTGTCGTCGCGGTGCGGATGCATCGTATTGGCCCCCCGGGGTCAGTGGACTCGGGCGAGGCGAACCCCCAATGTCGGAGCAGACTGTGCGGCGCGGCAAGCAAGGAGCAGCCATGGCCATCGACTTCACGCTCTCTGATGAGCAAGAGGAGATCAGGATCCGGGTCCGGTCGTTCATCGACGAGATGGTCAAGCCGGCGGAGGCCCGCATCGAGGGTCATGACGGCGACGAGCCCCTGACCGGCAGCGACCGGGTCGGCGTTCTGATCGACCTGCGCAAGCAGGCCCGGGCCGCAGGCCTGTGGCTGCCGCACATGCCGCCGGAGTGGGGCGGAATGGGACTGGGGCATGTGGCGCTGGCCATGGTGCAGGCCGAGGCGGCCAAGTCGTACTACGGCCCGTGGGTGCTGAACTGCCAGGCCCCCGACGAGGGCAACATGCACACCCTGCTGCACTGGGCCACGCCCGAACAGGCCGACAAGTACCTGCGCCCGCTGTGCGACGGCAAGGCGTGGTCGTGCTTCGCCATGACCGAGCCGGAGGTGGCGGGCTCCGATCCGACCCTGATCCAGACCCGCGCCTACCCCGACGGCGACGAGTGGGTCATCAACGGGCACAAGTGGTTCATCTCCAACGCCCACCGAGCCAACTTCGCCATCCTGGTGTGCCGCACCGAGGACAACCCCGACATACCGCAGGCCGCCAACAGCGCCTTCATAGTCGAGTTGCCCCAGGACGGCTGGACCGAGGTTCGCCAGATCGAGACCATGCACGGCAGCACCGGTCACAGCGAGATCCTCATCGAGGATCTGCGGGTTCACAGCGATCAGATGCTCGGCGGGCGGGGCCAGGGACACCTGCTCGGCCAGTACCGCTTAGGCCCGGCCCGGCTAGCCCATTGCATGCGGTGGATCGCCCAGGCCGAGACTGCTCTGGACATGATGGTGGACCGTTCCCTGAACCGCTTCTCCCACGGATCGCTGCTGGCCGAGAAGCAGGGGATCCAGTGGATGATCGCCGACTCGGCCATGGAGCTGTACCAAGGCAAGCTGATGGTTCTGCACGCGGCCCACAAGATCGACCGGGGCGACGACTTCAAGGCCGAGGTGTCGATGGCCAAGCACTTCGTGGCCAACATGCTGAACCGGGTCATCGACCGCTCGATTCAGGTGCACGGCGCGCTCGGCTACTCCACCGACACGCCGCTGGCCCATATGTACCAGCACGCCCGCTGGGCCCGCTTCGCCGACGGCGCCGACGAGGTGCACCAGATGCGCATCGCTCAGCGCACCATCGCCGCCTACACCGACGAGGGCACCACCCGACGGGCCACCGGCAACCTGCCGATCTGAGGCTGGCTGACTGCTTGTGAGGAGGAGCTAGATGACTGCTTGTGAGGAGGAGCTAGATGACTGCTTGTGAGGAGGAGCTAGATGACTGCCGATCGTGATCGGTTGTTCGATCTCGAGGGCAAGGTTGTTGCCATCACTGGAGGCGGCCGCGGCCTGGGCCGCGAGATGACCGAAGCGTTCGCGCACCGGGGAGCCCGGGTTGCCATCGCCAGCCGCAAGCGGGACGTGTGCGAGGCCGCCGCGGGCGAGATCTCGGCGGCGTCGGGGTCCGACGTGGTCGGGCTCGGCCTGCATGTGGGCCGCTGGGACCAGTGCGAGCCATTCGTCGAGGAGGTCACCGACCGGCTCGGGCCGATCGATGTGCTGATCAACAACGCCGGGAGCTCGCCGCTGTACCCCTCGCTGGCCGAGGTCTCCGAGGGTCTCTTTGACAGCGTGATCGGCGTGAACATGAAGGGTCCGTTCCGGCTGTGCGCGCTGGTGGCCGAGCAGATGCTCACCCGCGGCGCCTCCGGCAGCATCATCAACGTGTCGAGCATCGCCGCGGTGCAGCCCAGCGCGGTCGAGGTCCCCTACGCCATGGCCAAGGCCGGCCTCAACACGCTGACCGTGGCCCTGGCCCACATGCTCGGCCCTAACATCCGGGTCAACGGCATCATGCCGGGGCCGTTCATGACCGACATCACCAAGGCCTGGGACCTTGACGCCTTCGCCGAGACGGCCCGCCAGCGCATTCCGCTGGCCCGGGGCGGCCAGCCCGACGAGATCGTCGGCGCGGCGCTGTACCTGGCCTCGTCGGCGTCCAGCTACACCACCGGCGCCATCATCAAGGTCGACGGCGGCCTGGCCTGGCTCCCGGCGTGAACGCATCGCGCTGACGTATTCTGCGGTTATGAGCGAGGGATCGGGTATCGGCGACGAGGCAGCCCTCTCGGGCGCTTCGGCTAGCGCCGGCGCGCTCAGCGATGCGGAGGTGCGCGACAAGCTTCCCGACGACCTCGACGCGTCCGGATACGTGGGGCCGTACCTGTTCCCCAACAACAGCAGGCGTCGCGTTGCGGGCGTGCTCTACCTGCTGGTCGGCGCGGTCGCCGTGGTGGCGGCTCTGGCGGTCGGCGAGGGCGCGGTGCTCGTCAACGGCGGCTTCGTGGCCGGCGGGATCGCCCTGGTCGCCTTCGGGCTGTACTGCCTGCAGGCCGGCTGGGACTTGGCGGTCGATGAGAACGGTGCGCTGGTGTCGGCCACACGGGAGGTGGGCTTCCCGGTGGGCCACGCCTCGGCCCAGCTCGCGTGGCGCGGGCTGCGGAGCCGGCCGACCTGGCGCATCCTGCTCTACTCCAACGAGTCGCCGCCGTCCAGCCGCGGCCTCGTCCTGGTCGACGGGGTGGACGGCCGGGTGGTGGGATGCTTGGTGGAGGACAATCCCGAGGACTGGACCGGCCTCGACGCCTAAGCGGCCGAGCGGGAGCACCAGCCGCGGGGCGGCTCCAGATCGCTGAGGTCCTGGTGAGCGACCGCCGGGGCCGATCGCAGGCTGGTAGCGTGCAGCCTCAGCCGCGACGGGAGCGCTGAATGTTCGACGGAAACTGGCGTGAGGCGGTCGACCGGGGACTCACACCGATCGGTGTGTCGCTGCGCCGCACCGGAGTGAGCGCCGACATGGTCACCATCACCGGCATCGTCATGGCCACCGGGGCGGCCGTCGCCATCGCGACCGGCAACCTGCGACTGGGGTTCCTGCTGCTGATACTGACGGGGGTCCCCGACGCCCTCGACGGCGCAGTGGCCAAGGCCTCGGGCACTTCCTCGCAGCGGGGCGCCTTCTTCGACTCCGTTTCGGACCGCCTCACCGACGCCCTGCTCTTCGGCGGGCTTGCCTGGTACCTGTCGGACTCGGAGCCGGGTCACATGATGATGCTTCCGGTGGCGGTGATGAGCCTGGCGATGCTCGTCTCGTACCAGCGGGCCAAGGCGGAGTCGCTCGGCTACAACGCCAAGGGCGGCATCATGGAGCGGGCCGAGCGATTCATCGTGCTCGGCTTCGGCCTGCTGTTCAGCGAGTTGCTCGTGTGGACCCTCTGGCTGATGCTCGTGCTCACCGCGGTCACCGCCGTTCAACGGTTCGTCAAGGTCTGGAGGCAGGCGTCTGCGGACCAGCCGGTTCGCTCTCGCTCGCGTCGCCGATTCCGCCGGTCTCGGGGGGTCAGGGCCGGCCGCCAAGGAACCGACACCGCCTGGCGTGCCCGGATGCGCAGCCGCCAGCCGACCGACCCTGCCTGAGCCGCAGAGGCCGAGCGGATAGACCGCAGCGTGTGAGGGATGCCGTCGGCTTGGGCCTATCGGGCCGGTGAGTTCTTCGCCCGCCGCGCGCCCGCGCCCGTAACCAGGGCTGGAGCGCTGGCGGCCGCGCTGGCAGCGGCAGCCGCCAGCCCCGACAAGCGGCTGCTGGCGAGACGCAACCTCGAGAGGGCCCTGGGCCGGCCGATGGGACCCGGCGAGGCCGCCCGCCGTGTGACGGCCGTCTTCGACTGGTACGCCCGCTACTACCTCGAGAGCTTCAAGCTGCCGAGCCTCGACGCGGCTGAAATCGACGCCGGGTTCGGCTACGAGGGGGTCGACGCCATCGAGCGCGCCGTCCGCTCCGGCACGGGCCCGATCCTGGTCATGCCGCACCTGGGCACCTGGGAGTGGGCGGCATGGTGGCTTGCGCTGGTCCCTCAGATGAGGGTGACGGCCGTGGTGGAGCCGCTGGAGCCTCCCGAGGTTTTCGAGTGGTTCATCTCGTTCCGCCAGCAGCTGGGCATGGACATCATCCCCATCGGCCCGGACGCGGGCGCGCGCCTCGCGGCCGCCATCCGGCGCGGCGACGTCGTGTGCCTGCTGTCTGATCGGGATGTCGCGGGAAGCGGCGTGGCGGTGGACTTCTTCGGCGAGCGGACCCGGCTGCCAGCCGGGCCAGCCCTGCTGGCGCTGCGCACCGGCGCACCCCTCATCCCGGCCGCGGTGTACTGGAGGGGCCGTACCCGCCATGCCGTCGCCGGGCCCCCTCTCGACACCCGCCGATTGGGCGGCATCCGCGCCGACGTGTCCCGGGTCGTGCAGGCCTACGCTTCCGCCCTAGAGCAGTTGGTCCGGGCCGCGCCCGAGCAGTGGCATATGATGTCGCCCAACTGGCCCAGCGACTACGAGGCGCTCGGTCTGCCCGTCCCGGAGTCGCTGCGGGGCATCTAGCCTCCGACTGTGCGGATAGGCATCGTCTGCCCCTACAGCCTCACCCAGCCCGGCGGTGTGCAGATGCAGGTGCTCGGGCTGGCGAGGGCGCTGAGTCGCAGCGGGCACCCAACGCGGGTGCTCGGCCCGTGCGACGGCCCGCCGCCTGATCCCAACGTGACGCCTCTCGGCAACAGCCTGCCTGCGATCGCCAACGGCTCGGTAGCCCCCGTTGCTCCCGACCCCTCCTGCCAGCTGCGGGCCATCCGAGCCATGCGGGACGAGTCCTTCGACGTCATCCACCTCCACGAGCCCCTGGCGCCCGGGCCGACCATGACAGCGCTGCTCGTAAGGCCCGCTCCTCTCATCGGCACCTTCCACGCGGCCGGTGGCTTCCTCTCGTACGAGATCTTCCCCCGGGCCGCCCGCTTCCTCGCCAACCGCCTCGACTTGAGGGTGGCGGTCTCGCCCGCCGCCGGCGACACGGCTCGCGAAATTCTGGGCGGAAGCTACGACCTGCTCTACAACGGCGTGGAGCTGGCTCCATACCGGATCGCCGAGCCGGTGCGCACCGCCGGTCCGACGATCCTTTTCATTGGCCGCCACGAGCCCCGCAAGGGTCTCGGCGTGCTGCTCGACGCGCTCGCAACGCTCCCGTCGGCGGTGAGGCTGTGGGTTGCGGGCTCCGGTCCGGACACGGCCGCGCTGCGGGCCCGGTCGGCGGGCGATGCACGCATCGAGTGGCTCGGCACCATCACCGACAGCGAGAAGATCGCCAGGCTCAAGGGGGCCGACGTGCTCTGCGCTCCGTCCCTGAGGGGAGAGTCCTTCGGCATCGTGCTGTTGGAGGCGATGGCCGCGGGCACCGCGGTGGTGGCCAGCGACCTCCCCGGCTACCGCAATGTGGCACGACCGGGCCGGGACGCGCTGCTGGTGCCGCCGGGAGACGCGGGCCAACTGGCCGGCGCAATCGACCGGGTGCTTTCGAGCGCCTCCGAGTCTTCGAGGCTGATGGCTGCCGGACACGCCAGAGCCGAGGCCTTCTCCATGTCGGGCCTGGCCGACCATTACCTCGAGCGCTACGAACGGATCGCGGTGTCCACCACCGGCTCGAGCGGCCGCCGCGGATCGTCGGCCCTGCGGCGCGGGAAGGCCGCGAGCTCGCGGTAGAGATCGCGGGGACTGCGGGCGCGGGACCGCCGCGAAGGCCGCTAGCTCGCGGTAGAGATAGCGGGGACTGCGAGCGCGAGCGTTACGATGGCGGCGAGTTGGCGGTAGGCCTCGCGTGACCGCTGGTCGGGGCGAGGAACCGCCGATGGAGTCATTGCCACCGCGCTCGTCGGGGGCAGCCCGAACGTCCGCTACACCGCAGAACGCTTTGAGGTACCACCCCCTAGCAGTTGTCGCTCTTCCCGCCGCCGCCGTCGGCCTCGTCGTGTGGGCTGCCCTGTCGGTCGCTGGCGTTTCGCCACTTGTTGCGGTCGTGCCCGGCGCGGCTGCGGGCCTGGCCGCCGCCACGCTGCTCTGGCTTGCAGCGCCCAAGTCGGCGCTGGCGGCTCTCGGGGCCCGGCCGCTGGCGCGAGGCGAGCATCCGCGGCTCGCGAACGTCCTCGAGGGCCTGTGCACGACCCACGGGTTTCACCCGCCGTCCGTCCATGTGGTCGAGACGCCCGCGATCAACGCGGCGTCGGTGGGACGCCGGCGGCCGCCCGCGCACCTGATCGTGACCCGCGGGGCGCTGTCCGGACTCGACCGTCTGGAGCTTGAGGCGGTGGTGGCCCGCCAGCTCTGCGAGATCAGGCGGGGAGTCGCCGTGGAGACGGTGCAGGCCAGCGTCGCCCGCATCCCGGGGGTCGGGCCTCTCGCGGCCCGCCTTGCCGGCCGCGGCTCGGGGCATCACGGAGTCACCGAGGTCGACATCGAGGCGGTGCGCCTGACCGGCTACCCCCCGGCCCTGGCCTCCGCTCTCTCCAAGGCTGCCGCCGGGTCCAGTGTCGACGTATCCGGCGCGGCCGCTCACGTTTGGCTCGTCGCGCCCCAGGCGGCTGGCGCCGCGACCCGAGCGCAGCCTTCGACGGCTCAGCGGATCGACGTGCTGGGCGAGATCTGATGAGCCCGCGGCCCCGACCGCTAGCCGCGGTGAGGGCCGCAGCCACGAGATTCCCGCCCCGGGGGAGGCTCTTGTTCTTGGCGCTCGCCCTATTGGCCGCGGCCGGGCTGGTGGCGATCGCCTGGCGGGTGCAGTGGGACGGGGTTGAGCCCATCGACATTGATATCGCCGCAGTCTCGGAAGCTCTGTCGCCCGCCCCCGAGTCCGCCCCGGTTGATGCCAGCGATGCAGCCGTTCCCGATGGTTCTGCCGACCGCCCCAACTCGGGTGAGGGCGGCGCGGTTGAGGGTGACGCGGTTGTGGGTGAGGGCGGCGCGGTTGTGGGTGAGGGCGGCGCGGTTGTGGGCGAGGGCGGCGGGGTGGAGGCCGAAAGTGGTGCTGAGGACAACCCACCAACGGTGGACGCGGGCGGCGGAACCGTCGACGCTTCAGAGCCCGAGGCCCCCGACGGCGGCCCAAAGGCTCCCCTAACCGGCGAGCTGACCACGGACTCGGCCCTCGCTCAGCGCCGAGCCTTGGCCGTGAAGGTGGGCAACGGCGACCGGCGGGCCCGCCCCCAGGCCGGTCTCGCGGCGGCCGACCTCGTCTATGAGATCCTCATCGAGGGAGGCAAGACCAGGTTCCTGGCCGTGTTCCACTCCGAGATCCCCGGCCGAGTCGGTCCCGTCCGCTCGGTGCGATCCGGCGACTTCGACCTCCTCGCCGACCTGTCGACGCCCTACCTGGTCTCATCCGGCGCCAACACCACGGTGCTGGCGGAGATGCGCCAGGCCGTGAGGGCTGGGACGCTGGTCGACATCGGGGGTCTGAGGAACTTCGTGCCGTACACCCGCGATCCGGCGCGCCGGTCGCCGTTCAATCTCTACTTCCACTACGAGAACCTCCTCGACGGGGACGCCGACGCACTGCCACCAGGACCGCTGGCTGCGCCGGTGGCGCCCCTGTTCGACTACGGCTCGACCAACCCTGAGGGCCTCGCCGACGCGACGGGGGTCACCGTGACCTTCCACCGAAGCTCGGGAAACGTGGTCTCCCACATCTGGGACGCCGCTGTGGGCGGATGGGTGCGGATCCAGGGGGGCGCGCTGATGACCACTGAGACCGACTTCGGCCTCACGGAAGTCGCCCCCGTCAATGTGGCGGTGGTGTGGATGCCCCACGGCGCCTCCGTCGCCGAGGCCGAGTCTCCACAAGCCTTGTCCTACGGCACGGGCGACGCGTTGGTTCTCACCGCGGGGACGGTCCACAATGCCGTCTGGGAGCGCACCGAGGACCGTGCCGGCTTCCGGTTCTCTGATGCGGCCGGGAACCCGCTGAGCCTCTCGCCCGGCTCCACATGGCTGCTGCTCGCCAACAGCAGCCGGCGCTATCCGGTGGCCGAGGCCGCGATCGTGACCGCATCCGACGGCGCCCGCCTGCTGGCCGACGCCCGGGCCGTCGCAAATCCGGCAGGCAACGTCGCCAGCGTCTCCTAGGATTACGCCCATGTCCGCCAGCACCGATACGAACGCAGCCGGCACGCCAGACCGGGGCCGACCGGCCACCGGCACCACCCTTGTGAAGCGGGGCCTGGCCGAGATGCTCAAGGGCGGCGTGGTCATGGATGTCGTCACCGGTGAGCAGGCTCGGATAGCCGAGGACGCTGGAGCGGTCTCGGTGATGGCGCTCGAGAGGGTGCCCGCGGACATCCGCGCCGACGGAGGGGTGTCGCGGATGTCTGATCCCGAGATGATCCAGGGAATCCAGGCCTCGGTCAGCATCCCAGTGATGGCCAAGGCCAGGATCGGCCACTTCGCGGAGGCGCAGATCCTGCAGGCCCTCGGAGTCGACTACGTGGACGAGTCGGAGGTTCTCACCCCCGCCGACGAGGTGCACCACATCGACAAGTGGGGGTTCACGGTGCCGTTCGTTTGCGGAGCCACCAACCTGGGTGAGGCGCTGCGCCGGATCGGGGAGGGCGCCTGCATGATCCGCTCCAAGGGGGAGGCCGGCACCGGCAACATCGTCGAGGCGGTCCGCCACCTCCGTTCGATCGTCGGGGACATCCGCCGCATCGCGGCCGCAGGCGACGAGGCCGAGCTGTTCGAGTGGGCCAAGCAGATGCGGGCCCCGCTGCCGCTCGTGCAGGAGATCGCCGACAGCGGGGTGCTCCCGGTGCCGCTGTTCTGTGCCGGCGGCATCGCCACGCCGGCGGACGCCTCCCTGGTGATGCAGCTCGGGGCAGAGGCGGTCTTCGTCGGTTCTGGGATCTTCAAGAGCTCCGACCCGCCCAAGATGGCAGCCGCCGTCGTGGAGGCGGTCACCCATTACCGCGATCCCGACATCCTCGCCAAGATCAGCGCGGGACTGGGCCGGGCCATGGCCGGCCTCGAGACTGCCACCCTCACCACCAAGATGGCCGAACGGGGCTGGTGACGCCCCGCGTCGGCGTGCTCGCCCTGCAAGGGGGGTTCGCCGCCCACGCCGCCATCCTCGACCGACTCGGTGCACGCGTCGACGAGGTCCGCACGCCCCAGCAGCTCGCCGGGGTCGACGCGCTGGTCATGCCCGGCGGCGAGTCCACGACAATGTCGATGCTGCTCGAGCGCTCGGGTCTGCTGGAGCCACTCAAGCAGCGGCTGGATGCGGGGATGGGAGTGCTGGGAACGTGCGCCGGGATGATCCTGCTGGCCCGCGAGGTGGTGGACGGGCGGACCGACCAGCACGCGCTGGGACTGGTCGACATCACTGTGCGGCGCAACGCTTACGGGACCCAGATCGAGAGCTTTTCCGCTGACATCGACGTGGACGGCCTCGAGTCGCCGTTCCACGCGGTGTTCATCCGAGCCCCGGCCGTGGACCGGAGCGGGCCCGGCGTGGAGGTGCTGGCCCGCCACGAGGGCTGCCCGGTGCTGTGCCGGTCCGGCCCGGCGACGGTGGCGGCCTTCCATCCGGAGCTGTCGGGCGATGACCGCCTTCACGCCCGCTTCCTGTCTGATCTGCCCTAGGGGCTGGACGGATAGGGTCGGGACTGTGAGCGGGCACAGCAAGTGGGCGACGATCAAGCACCGGAAGGGCGCGGCCGACGCCAAGCGGGGCAAGCTCTTCGCAAAGCTGATCAAGCAGGTGGAGGTGGCCGCCCGGCAGGGCGGCGGAGATCCCGACACCAACCCGACGCTGCGCACCATGTACCAGAAGGCCCGGGACAGCTCGGTTCCGCTCGACACCATCGAGCGCGCCGTCAAGCGGGGAACCGGCGAGCTCGAGGGCGTCAGCTACGAGTCGGTCACCTACGAGGGGTATGCCCCAGGAGGGGTGGCGCTCTACATCGAGTGCCTCACCGACAACCGCAACCGCACCGGCAGCGAGGTCCGCCGCACCCTCACCCGCAACGGGGGGTCGCTGGCCGAGCCTGGTTCGGTGGCCTGGCAGTTCGAGCGCAAGGGCCTCGTGCTCGTCTCCGCACCCGTGGCCAGCGAGGACGACCTGATGATGGTCGTGCTCGACGCCGGCGCTGAGGACCTCGACTCCGAGGGCGACATGTGGCGGGTCACCACCGACCCTGGTGATCTCAGCGCGGTCCGCGACGCGCTGGCCGCGGCCGAGATCTCCTTCGAGAGCGCCGACTTGACGATGCTGCCCACCAGCACCGTGGCCGTCACCGAGTCGGGCGTGGCCCGCCAGGTTCTGAAGCTGATGGACCTCATCGACGACCTCGACGACGTGCAGGACGTGCACAGCAACTTCGACATCGGCGACGACCTGATGGAGGAGTTGGCCGGCTGAGGCCCCCTCCGGCGGCTCGGTCGGCTCGACCGCGGGCCAACAGGCTGAGCGTCGCTGAAGCCGGTGCCATCCGCGGCGTCTCCTGAACTCTCCAATAGAGTCGCGCATATGTTCGTGCTCGGCATAGACCCCGGGCTGTCGCGCTGCGGGTACGGCGCCGTGCGCCATGGCCGGCGGCCTACAGCCGAGGCGGCAGGCGTGCTCAGCACCCCGCCCGAGATGGACCGGCCGTTGCGGCTGGCGGAGCTGCAGACCGACGTCCGAGTGCTGATCGCCGAGCTGAAGCCCGACGTGGTCGCGGTGGAGCGGGTGCTGTTCCAGCGCAATGTGGCCACGGCCATGTCGGTGGGACAGGCCGTTGGCGTGGTACTCGCCGAGTCCGCCGCGGCCGGCTGCGAGGTGGTGGAGTACTCGCCCAACGAGGTGAAGGAGGCGGTGGCAGGCTGGGGCGGCGCCGACAAGCAGGAGCTCGCTGAGATGGTGAGGGTGCTGCTCGGGCTGCCGGAGCGGCTGCATCCCGCCGATGCCGCCGACGCGGTGGCCGTCGCGCTGTGCCACCTGGCCCGGGCCGGTTTGGCCGCGGCGGCGGCCCGGCAGACCGGGCGAGCCGCGGTGGGGAGCGGCACGCGATGATCGGGTCGCTGCGGGGCTCGCTGTTGACCCGGTCGCCGGACGCTGAGCTGGTGGTGGAGGTGTCCGGCGTCGGCTACCGGGTGCAGGCGACACCCCGCGCCGCTGCGGCCGCGGGCGAGCTGGGCTCAGAGACCTTCGTCCACGTCTGCCACATAGTGCGCGAGGACTCTCAGACGCTGTACGGCTTCTCGACGATGGACGAACGGCGCACCTTCGAGGCGCTGATCGGCGCGCACGGGGTGGGTCCGGCGCTGGGGCTGTCGATCCTGGCAGTGCACAACCCCGACGCGCTGCGCCGGGCCGTGGCCGATGACGACGTGGACACGCTGTGCCTTGTGCCGGGCGTGGGACCCAAGACTGCGGTGCGGATGCTCGTCGAGCTCAAGTCGCGCCTCGACCTGCCGGAGGTGGAGGCCCCCCCCGGAACCGATGGAGCTGGCTCCGCAGCGCCCTCGGTGTATGACGATGCCCGCACCGACGTGCGGTCCGCGCTCGACGGGCTGGGCTACGGCGCGGAAGAGATCCGCATCGTGCTGGCCGACCTGCCCGCAGGCGACGACGCCGGACGGCTGCTGCGCGACGCGCTGCGACGCCTCGCCGGCGCGGCCTGAGAGGCCGAGCGGGGAGGCCGCCGATCATGTCCCGCTCCGAGATCCTGGCCCCGGCCCCGGCCCCGGCCCCGGGTTCGGCCGCTCGTGGCGGCGAGCCGCAGCCAGCCGACGCCGCCGAGCTGCTCTCGCCGGATCCGCTGCCCGCCGACCGACGAGGCGAGGCCGCGCTCAGGCCCCGCAGCCTGGAGGAGTTCGTCGGCCAGAGCGAGCTCAAGGGCCACCTCGACGTGTTGCTCGCCGCTGCCCGCCGGCGCCGGGAGCCGGTCGACCATCTGCTATTCGCCGGCCCGCCCGGCCTCGGCAAGACCACGCTGAGCCACATCGTCGCCCACGAGCTCGGCGCCCACCTCCAGACCACCTCGGGCCCGGCGTTGGAGCGAGCCGGCGACCTGGCGGCCATGCTCACCAAGCTCGAGCCAGGCGATGTGCTCTTCATCGACGAGATGCACCGGCTGCCCCGGCCCGTGGAAGAGGTGCTCTACCCGGCGATGGAGGACTTCCGCATCGACATCGTGCTCGGCAAGGGTCCTGCGGCCCGCTCCATCCCCCTGGACGTGGAGCCGTTCACCCTTGTGGGCGCCACCACTCGAACCGGCCTCATTTCCAGCCCGCTGCGCGACCGTTTCGGGCTGGTGGCCCGGCTTGACTTCTACACCGTGGACGACCTGGTGTCGATCGTGGAGCGGACCGCCGGCATCCTCGGCGTGACCATAGACACTGCCGGCGCCGTCGAGATCGCCCGACGGGCCAGGGGCACGCCCCGCATCGCCAACCGCTTGCTGCGGCAGGTGCGCGACTTCGCCGAGGTGCACCGCGACAGGACCGTCGACTCGGCGGTTGCGGCCGACGGCCTGGCGTTCTTCGGCGTCGATGAACTCGGGCTCGACCGGGTCTCCCGGGCCGTGCTGGAGGCCTTGTGCCGCAACTTCGCAGGAGGCCCCGTCGGGCTGTCCACCCTGGCCATAGCGGTGAGCGAGCCTGCGGAGACCGTCGAGGACGTCTACGAGCCGTACTTGATCCAGCAGGGGCTGCTGATGCGCACGCCCAGGGGCCGGGTGGCCACGGGCGCGGCTTGGGCTCATCTCGGTCTCGAAGCGCCCCAAGGCGAGCCGGGCGGCCAGCCGGGCCTGTTCACCTGAGCCGCGGCGACCGGTGCTATGGAGCCGCCGGCTAGCCCCGACGAGTTGGACTACGACCTGCCGCATGAGGCCATCGCCCAGTCACCTCTGCCCGAACGCGACCAGGCGCGGCTGCTGGTGGACGGCACCGACGGCGTCTCGCACCGCCGTGTCAGCGACCTGCCCGAGCTGCTGGGCCCCGGCGACGTCGTGGTCGTGAACGACACGCGCGTGCTGCCGGCCCGCCTGCGGATGCGTCGGGCAACAGGAGGAGCGGTGGAGGTGCTCCTGCTGCGCGAGCGCGACGACGGCGACTGGGAGGCTCTAGTGCGCCCGTCGCGACGCCTGCGACCCGGAGAGATTGTCGAGCTTGACCCTCACCGCGGTCGGGCTGGTGTCGAGACCGGCGATGACCTGGGGGAGGGGCCGGTTGGTGTCGAGATCCGCGACGACCTGGGGGAGGGGCCGGTTGGTGTCGAGATCCGCGACGACCTGGGGGAGGGGCGGCGCGTCGTGCGTCTCCACACCGGCGGGCGGCCTCTGCTGGCGGTGCTCGACGAGATCGGCGCCGTTCCGCTGCCTCCCTACATCACCACCGGAATCGACGACCCGGAGCGTTACCAGACCGTGTACGCACGCAGGCCGGCCTCTGCTGCCGCCCCGACCGCGGGCCTGCACTTCACCGAGAAGCTGCTCGGGCGGGTGCGAGCCGCCGGAGCGGAGGTTGTGGCCGTCGAGTTGGCCGTCGGCCTCGACACGTTCCGTCCCATCACCGCGGCTCGCCTCGACGACCACGACATGCACACCGAGCAGTACTGCGTGCCCGCCCACGTCCAGCAGGCGCTGGACCGAGCCGGCCGGGTCGTGGCGGTGGGAACCACCGTCGTGCGCTGCCTGGAGGCGTGGGCGGCCACCGGGGAGGCGTCCGGTCGCACCAGCCTGTTCATCCGCCGGCCGTACGAATGGCGCGTCGTCGACGCGCTGATGACCAACTTCCATATGCCGCGCTCAACGCTGCTGTGCCTGCTCGACGCATTCATCGGCCCCCACTGGCGCACGCTCTACACGGCCGCACTGGAGCATGACTACCGGTTCCTGTCCTTCGGCGACGCCATGTTCGCGCCCCGCGCCGAGCTTGCCGACCCTGTCGCAGGAGCACCGTGATACGGGCCGCCTTCCGGATCGGGAGCACCGCGGGCGACGCCCGCACCGGGACGGTCACAACCGCGAGGGGCAGCTTCGCCACGCCGTGCTTCATGCCGGTGGGCACCCGTGGCGCGGTGAAGCATCTCGACTCGTCGGACTTGGAGGCCCTGGGCGTGGAGGTCGTGCTGGCCAACACCTACCACCTGATGCTCCGGCCCGGGTCCGAGACCGTCGCCGGACTCGGCGGGATCCACGGCTTCGCCCGCTGGGGGGGCCATGTGCTCACCGACTCGGGCGGATACCAGATCTACTCGCTTGCCCCGGACGTGGACGACGACGGCGCTAGCTTCGCGTCGGTCTACGACGGCTCGCAGTGCCGGCTCACGCCCGAGGACGCGGTGAGAGAGCAGGCGCTGATCGGCGCCGACATGACCATGGTGCTTGACGTCTGCCCCTCCGCGGTGGCGGATCTCCCGGTCCTTCAGGAGGCGGTCAGCCGCACCGCCATCTGGGCCCGCCGTGGCCGCGACGCGTTCCTCGCCCATCCGGACGCGGCGCAGCGCCAGTGCCAGTTCGGCATCGTGCAGGGCGGCGCCGACACCGAGCTGCGGCGCGAGTCTGCCGAGCGCACCGTGGAGATCGGATTCGACGGGTACGCGGTGGGGGGCCTGTCGGTGGGCGAGGAGCGCCCCCAGATGCTGGCCGCGCTCGAAGCGTGCACCGCCGCGCTCCCGGTCGACAGCCCCCGCTACTTCATGGGCTTGGGCGACCCGGTGGGCATCGTGGAGGCGGTGGCCCGCGGCATCGACATGTTCGACTGCGTTCTGCCCACCCGGCTGGGCCGCCACGGCACGGTGTTGAGCGACGCGGGCCGCTACAACCTCGCGGCCGCCCGCCATGCCGGCAGCGACGAGCCTCTCGACCCCTCGTTCGGTGACAGTCCGGCCGGCCGCTGGTCCCGCGGCTATCTCCGCCACCTGCTGGTCACCCACGAGCCGACCGCGGCCCGTCTGGTCACCCTCCACAATCTGGCGTGGGTGTTGCGCCTCATGGATCAGGTGCGCGCCGCGGTGCGGTCCGGGACTTTCGAGGAGCTGCGCGCAGGCGTGGGCCGCGTCTGGGCCTAGGCTCGCGGGATGGACATCGGATCCTTCTTTTTCCTCATTCTCGTTATCGGCGCCTTCTACTACCTGCTGCTGCGTCCCCAGCAGAAGCGCGAGAGGGCCCGCAAGGAGCTGGTGCGCTCCCTGCAGGTGGGTGACGAGGTGGTGACCAACTCCGGCATCCATGGCGTCGTGGCGGAGGTCGAGGACGTCGTCGTGTGGCTCGAGGTGGCTCCGGATGTGGAGCTGAAGGTCTCCCGGGATGCCATAGCCGGCAAGGTGGCCGAACCTGCCGACGAGGACGCCGAGTCCGCAGCCGACGACGACTCGGCGGACGGCTAGGCCTCGAACGTTCCGGGGCGGCTCCGGGGCGGGCCCGCGGGAGGAGCCGTGCGCCGGCAGCTCGTCTATGTGACCGGCATCGTGGCCGTGGCGGTGGCCGCGGTGGTTTACACGGTGGTCGCCGGCAACGAGCCCCTGCTCGGCCTCGACCTTCAGGGCGGAGCCAGCGTGGTGCTGGAGCCGACCAGGGCCGCGGAGCCCGATGAGCTTGACGTGGCAGTGGCGATCATCCGCAACCGCGTCGACGGCCTCGGTGTCGCCGAGCCCGAGATTTCCACCCAGGGCGGCAACATCCTCGTGCAGCTCCCCGGCGTCGACGAGCAGCAGCGGGCACTGGACCTCGTGGGCCAGACCGCGGAGCTGCGGTTCCGCCCGGTGCTGAGCGTGCTGTCAGAGAGCATATTCGAGGGCGCCGACAGCGAGGACCCGCTGCTGGCCTCGTTCGCGCTCACCGAGGGCGAGACGACCGCCGACGCCGAGGTGGTGCTGCCCCAGTACGACGGCGACCGCAACATCGAGTTCCGCTACCGGCTCGGCCCCACCGCGGTCGCCGGCGACGGCCTCGAGGGCGCGGCGGCCCAATACAACGCCCTTGCCGGGATCGGCTGGTTCGTGGCGCCCACGTTCAAGCCGGGACCCGCCGGCATCGACCTGTTCAACGAGGTGAGCCTCAGATGCCACAGCCGCCTCCCGTCGTGTCCCACCGGGCGGGTGGCCATAGAGCTCGACAACGAGGTGGTGAGCGCGCCGGCGGTACAGGCCGATAGCGCCAGATTCGAGCCGTTCGAGCGTTCCAGCATCACCATCTCCGGGGGCTTCAGCGAGGAAGAGGCCCGCGATGTGGCCCTCGTGCTCGACTACGGCGCCCTGCCCGTGGAGCTGGAGGCCCAGCAGAGCCAGATCGTGTCGGCGTCGCTGGGCACCGACGCCCTGTCCGCCGGTGTCCTCGCGGGGATAATCGGGCTGGGGCTGGTGTCGGTATACCTGGTGGCGTACTACCGCCTGCTGGGCCTGGTGGCCATCGCCAGCCTGGGCCTTTCGGGGGCGATGCTGTGGACGATAATCGCCTGGCTGGGCGAGTCGCAGGGGCTGGCGCTGACCCTCGCCGGCGTCACCGGCCTCATCGTGGCCATCGGCGTGTCGGTCGACTCCAACGTCGTCTACTTCGAGCACCTCAAGGAGGACGTGCGCTCGGGCCGGACGTTGCGCTCGGCGGTTGACCGCGCCTTCCCGGTGGCGTACTCCACCATCGTCAAGGCGGACTTCGCGTCGCTCATCGCGGCCGCCGTCCTGTACTGGCTGACGTCGGGCCCGGTGCGGGGCTTCGCCCTGTACCTGGGGCTGGCCACGATCCTCGACCTGGTGGCCACGTACTTCTTCATGGGACCGGTGATCGGCCTCATGGCCCGCGGCTCGGGCTTGTACGCCCATCCGGGCCGGTTCGGAATACCCGCCTCGCTGGCGCGGCCAGGGACCCGGCAGCCGGGAGCGACGCCATGACGGGCTGGTCCCTGAGCTGGCTGGCCTCCGCGTACCGGGGAGAGCAGCAGATCGACTTCCCGAGGCTCTGGAGGCGGGCCCTGATCGGCTCGCTCGCTGCGGTGGTGGTGAGTCTCGGCAGCTTCGCGGTGCGGGGCGTCGATCTGGGCATCGAGTTCGAGGGGGGAACCTCCTGGGAGGTGCCGGCGCCAACAGTGTCGGTGGCGGAGGTCCGCGACGCCCTGCGCGGCACCGGCGCGGCCGACGCCAAGATCCAGACACTCGGCGGCGACACGATCCGGGTGCGGGCCGACGTCGAGGGGGTCGAGGCGGCGGACGGCGTGCGCAACGCCTTGGCCGAGCTGGCCGGCGTCACCGGCGACGATGTGAGCGTCACCACCGTCGGTCCGTCGTGGGGCTCTGAGATCACCGGCCAGGCCCGCACCGCCCTGATCGCCTTCTTCGCGATCGTCGCCGCCTACATCGCGGTCAGGCTCGAGTGGAGGATGGCCGTGGGGGCGCTGCTGGCGGTGGCCCACGACATCGTGGTGTCGGTGGGCTTCTACTCGCTGTTCCAGTTCGAGATCACCCCGGCCACGGTCATCGCGTTCCTTACTATCATGGGCTACTCGCTCTACGACACGATCGTCGTCTACGACAAGGTGCGCGAGGTGGTGGGCCGGGTGTCGGCCACCGGCCGCTACACCTACACCGAGATGATGAACCTGTCGCTCAACCAGGTGCTCATGCGCTCGGTCAACACGTCGATCACGTCGATGATCCCGGTGGTGTCGATGCTGGTCATCGGCTCGTTCGTGCTGGGAGCGGTGACGCTGCAGGAGTTCGCCATCGCCCTGCTGGTGGGCATCGCGGTGGGCACCTACTCTTCGTTGTTCGTAGCAGCCGCGGTGGTGGCCAAGATGAAGGAACGCGAGCCCGCCTACGTCGAGATGGCCGAGAGGATCCGCCTGCGCGGCGGCGGGCAAGGCGGCGCGGCCACCCGCACCGTCGCGGCCGACGACGCGGTGCTGGGCGAGGCGGCCGCAGCCAAGCGATCGGCCGAAGCCCGGCGGGCCGGATCGGCTCCCCGGGCCGCGGCAGGATCGGCGCCCGGCGCCATCCCCCCGCGTCCTCGCAAGAAGAAGAAGCGTTGACGGTGCTGGTCCTCGAAGGTCTGCGTAAGCGCTACGGCGACGTCGTGGCCCTCGATGGATGCGGCTTCGCCGTGGAACGGGGGCGCATAGTGGGGTTCCTCGGTCCCAACGGCGCGGGCAAGACGACAGCCATGCGGTCGGTGTTCGGGCTGATCCGCCCCGATGCGGGCACAGTCACTTGGGACGGCCGAGCTGTGTCGCTGGACGTCCTGACCCGTTTCGGCTACATGCCCGAGGAGCGCGGCCTTTACCCGAAGATGCCGGTCAGGCGCCAGGTCGCCTACCTGGCCCGACTCCACGGGCTCCCGAAGAAGACAGCCGCGGCGGCGGCCGACGGATGGATCGACAGGCTGGGACTGGCGACCAGGGGAGGGGACCGGGTGAAGAACCTGTCCAAGGGAAACCAGCAGCGGGTCCAACTGGCGGCCACGTTGGTGCACGACCCGGAGTTGCTGGTGCTCGACGAGCCCTTCAGCGGGCTCGATCCGCCGGGACGCCAGCAAGCGGCCGAGATCCTGAGGGACCGGGCCGACAACGGTGCCGCCGTGCTGTTCTCGAGCCACGAGCTGGACTTCGTCGAGGGCATGTGCGACGACGTGGCCATCATCAACGACGGTCGGATCGTGCTGGCCGGTGATCTGAGCGAGATGAGAGAGGGCTCTCGGTACCGGCGGCTGGAACTCGAGCTGGACGACGCTGCCGCAGATCTTGCTGAACGGATTGACGGCGCCGTGGCGCTGGGCGGTAGCCGGGGGCGTCAGGCCCTGCTGGTGCCGGCCGCGGCTGATCTCAGGGCTCTGCTCGCGGCTGTGTCCCCGGCTGTCCAGATCCGATCCTGCACGTACTCGGCTCCGCCTCTGTCGGACCTGTTCCGGGATGCGGTGGGGGCGGATCCCGTGGCGGGGGGAGAGACGCCGGGAGCGGTGCAGTGACCCCCCTCCGACTCGTCTGCCTCGTCGCTGCCAGGGAGCTGCGGGAGCGAGGCCTCACTCCTGCGTATCTGATCGTGGGGGTGGCCTTGCCGGTGTTGGTGGCCGCATTGGTGCTGTTCGGAGCGCTCGCCTATGGCGATGAGATGGCAGAGGAGCTCGAGGGGACACCGCAGTCCGCGGTCGTCGGGGACGAAGGAGGGGCCGAACCGAGCCTAGCCATCGCCATCGTCGCCGCCCCGTTGGTGCTCGCCGGTGGCTTTGCCAGCGGGCACATGGCCGGTGGCGTCATCGAGGAGAAGTCCAGCCGGGTGATCGAAGTGCTGTTGGCGACGATGCGGCCCCGGCAGCTCCTGGTGGGAAAGATGCTGGGGATCGGCCTGCTGGCGTTGATGCCGGTGGCACTCGTGACGGCCAGCGCCGTGGTCGCGGTGCTCTCCACCGACCTGAACGACCTGCTGCCGGAGCTCACTGTGAGTTCGCTGCCGCTGTTGGTGATGTGGATGCTGCTCGGCTACAGCTTCTTCATCGTGATCTCGGCCGCTCTGGCGTCGCTGGCGTCGCGTCCCGAGGAGAACTTCTGGCAGGCGTTCGCGATCGTTCTGCTCATCGTGGGCTTCCAGGCGGGCACGTCCGTCGCGACCGACCCGCACAGCACCTTCGCCGTCGTGACGTCCTATGTGCCGTTCACTGCGCCCTTCGTCGTTCCCACCCGCGTCCTAGCCGGCGATATCTCGGGCTGGGCCCACCTGGCGGCGGTGGCGCTGATGGTGGTGGCCGTGGCGGTGATGTCTCGGATCGCGGCCAGGGTTTACGCCGGTGCGACACTGCATCTTCAGGGGCGCATCGCCATTGTTGACGCCTACCGTGCTGCCGAGGCGTGACCGTACCCATGCCCGCGGGCGCGGGTACGGTGGAGGGATGACGGGCCGCCGGTCCAGCATGTCCGCCTGGAGCGCCTGAGATGGCCACCGTCACCCGGGTCCTGCCCTGGCGCCGGGGAGCCCGGAGGCCAGCGGCGGCCGAGATCGCCCCGCTGTTGGAGTGCTACCACCAGCGCCATCGAGACGGCTCGCCCGACCTCATCGTGCGAGCCTTCGACGTTGCGGCCAAGGCCCATGAGGGCCAGATGCGCCTGTCGGGCGAGCCCTACATCCGGCACCCGCTGGCAGTGGCCGTCATCGTGGCCCGCCTCGGGCTCGACGACGTCACCATCGCTGCGTCGCTGCTGCACGACGCGGTGGAGGACACCGACGTGGCCCTGGCCGTGATCGAGGCCGACTTCGGTCCGGACGTCGCTCGGATCGTTGACGGGGTCACCAAGCTCGACCGGGTCCAGTACGACACCCGCGAGCAGCAGCAGGCCGCCTCGGTGCGCAAGATGATCGTGGCCATAGCCCGGGACCTGCGGGTGCTCATCATCAAGCTGGCCGACCGGCTGCACAACCTGCGCACCGTGGCGGTGCTGCCCGCGTTCAAGCAGGACTACATCGCACGCGAGACCCTCGACGTGTACGCGCCCCTGGCCCACCGCCTTGGGATGCAGGACGTCAAGCAGCAGCTGGAGGACCTCTCTTTCGCGGCCCTGGAGCCCCGCCGCTACGCCGAGATCGACCAGATGGTGCAGCAGCGGGCTCCCGAACGCGACATCTACCTGGAGCAGGTGCTCGGGGATGTGGAGTCCCGTCTGTCCGAGCTGGGGATAAAGGCGGAGGTCACCGGCCGCCCCAAGCACCTATGGTCGATCTACGAGAAGATGGTGGTCAAGGGCCGCTCCTTCGAGGAGATCTTCGACCTCATCGGCATCCGCGTGCTGGTGGACTCGGTGCGGGACTGCTACGCGGCGCTGGGCTCGATCCACGCCACCTGGCGGCCGGTTCAGGGCCGCTTCAAGGACTACATCGCCATGCCCAAGTTCAACCTCTACCAGTCGCTGCACACGACGGTGGTGGGACCGCAAGGCAAGCCGCTGGAGGTGCAGATCCGCACCCGAGCGATGCACGAGCGGGCCGAGTACGGCGTGGCCGCCCACTGGGAGTACAAGGACGACTCGCCGTCGCAGGAGATGGCCTGGCTGTCGCGCATCGTCGACTGGCAGTCGGAGACGTCGGACCCGGCGGAGTTCATGTCAAACCTCAAGATCGAGCTCGATACCGACGAGGTGTACGTGTTCACGCCCCAGGGCAAGGTGATCGAACTGCCGGTGGGGGCCACGCCGGTGGACTTCGCCTACAGCATCCACACCGACGTGGGCCACGCCTGCGTGGGCGCCAAGGTGAACGGCCGGCTCGTGGCTCTGGACAGCCGCCTGCTGTCGGGCGACGTGGTGGAGATCTTCACCACCCGGACCGAGGGTGCGGGGCCGAGCCGGGACTGGCTGAAGTTCGTGGCCAGCCGCCGGGCCGCCAACAAGATCAAGCAGTGGTACTCGCGGGAGCGCCGGGCCGACGCCATTGAGAACGGCCGTGACGACTTGATCCAGGCTCTGCGGCGCGAGGGCCTGCCGGCACGTCGCCTGGTGAAGGACAAGCTGCTGGAGTCGGTCGCTGAGCAGCTCAACTACAGCTCCACCGAACTGCTGTTCCTGGCCATAGGGGAGGGCCACCAGTCGGCGGCCTCGGTGGCCGGCCGCTGCGCCCGGGCCCTTCAGGGCGACGACTCAGACGGCGCCGGCGACCGCGATCGCATGCCCACGACGGCCAGGCGGCGGACCGGGCACCTGCGCAGCGATGCCGATGTGGGCGTGCACGTGGAGGGCCTCGACGACATCCTGATCCGGCTGTCGCAGTGCTGCGCGCCGGTGCCGCCCGACGAGATCATGGGCTTTGTGACCCGGGGCCGGGGTGTGTCGGTGCACCGGGCGGACTGCCTCAACGCCATCGGGCTGTCAGAGGGCCAGGCCGACCGGCTGATCGAGGTGGAGTGGGATTCCGATTTCGCCGGCAGGTTCTCGACGACGATCGCGGTGCACGCGCTGGACCGGCCCGGCCTGCTTCGCGATGTCACCGACGTGCTGGCCGAGCACCGCCTCAGCATCATCAGCGCTCGGGCCGAGACCGGCGATGACTTCATCGCCCGCATGGACTTCGAGTTCGAGCTGGCCGACTTGTCCCAGCTCGACTCGGTGCTGTCTCGGGTCCTGGCCCTCGAGGCGGTCTTCGAGGCCTACCGCGTCCTCCCCGGCCGCAACACCCGCTCCAACTAACCGCCTTCGTCTGCCTCCCTCTTGGGACCAGCGGGGCGGCGGTAGCCTCGGGGGTCGTGGCCCAGCCCTTGTTCCGCGCCCCGGTGGGCACCCGCGACATCCTGCCGCCGGAGTCAGCGCGGCGGCGCCGGTTGGTGGACGTGTTCGCCGATCTGGCCGAGCGGACGGGCTTCGGGATGCTGGAATCTCCCGTCTTCGAGGACATTGGGGTGTTCCAGCGCCTCGGCGCGGCCAACGAGGTGGTCACCAAGGAGCTGTTCGAGTTCTTCGACAAGGGCAACCCTCCCCGGCACATGGCCCTGCGCCCTGAGTTGACCGCCAGCGTGTGCCGGGCCTTCGCCGAGCACCGGCCGACTCCGCCGTGGAAGATCTGGTACTCGGGACCGCAGTTCCGCTACGAGCGGCCCCAGGCCGGCCGCTACCGCCAGTTCAGCCAGGTGGGCGTGGAGACCCTCGGCACCGACGACCCTCACGCCGACGTGGAGGTCATCGGGCTGGGCGTGCGCTTCTACGAGGCTCTCGGCCTGGGCCGCGTGAGGCTGCTGATCAACAGCCTCGGCGACTCCGAGAGCCGCCCTGGCTACGAGGCCGCGCTGGTCGGCTACCTCCAGAGCCGGCGCGTCGAGTTGTCGGAGCAGTCCCGAGTGACCCTGGAGCGAAACCCGCTGCGGGTACTGGACTCCAAGCGGGACGAGGACCAGCCGGTGATCGCGGAGGCGCCGCTGATGGCCGATTTCCTCTCCGGCGCCTCGGCGGAGCACTTCGCGGCGGTGCTGGCCGGTCTTGACAGCCTCGGCGCGGCCCATGAGATCTCGCCCCGGCTCGTGCGGGGGCTGGACTACTACACCCGGACCACGTTCGAGTTCGCCGCGGATGCGCTCGACGCGGCCCAGAACGCGGTCGGGGGAGGCGGGCGCTACGACGGGCTGGTGGAGGATCTTGGTGGGCCTCCGACGCCGGGCATCGGCTTCGCCCTGGGTGTGGACCGCATCCTGCTGGCCTGCGACGCCGAGGGCGCCTTCGCCGAAGCCCCGGCGGCCGTGCAGGTGTTCGTGGTGGATGTCGCCGGCGGCCAGAGCGCGGTCGTGCTGTGCGACCGGCTCCGGCAGGCGGGCCTGGGCGTGGACCGGGCCTTCGACAGCCGCTCTATGAAGGCTCAGATGAAGCGGGCCGACCGCTCCGGGGCCACCGTCGCAGTGATCGTCGGTCCCGACGAGCAGGCCAAGGGCGCGGCCACCGTGCGCGACCTGCGCCCCGGCGGCGGCCAGCAACAGGTGCCAGAGACCGAGGTGGTGGCAGCGGTGGCAGAGATTGTGGCCGTGGAGGCTCGATGATCCCGACTACACCGGAATTGGCAGCGGCGGGCGCCGTTTCGGGCGTTGGCCGCTGCCAATTCGACCTGCTGGCGGGTGCGGGGCCATGACCGGCATCGACGGAACGTCCATGAGGACCGACCTCTGTGGTCGCCTCGGTCCTGAAGACGCTGGCCGCACCGTAGCGGTGTGCGGCTGGGTGGACCGGCGGCGCGAGCACAGTGAGCACCTGGCTTTCGTGGACCTGCGCGATCACAGCGGCGTGCTTCAGTGCGTGGTGGACGGCGCCCGCGACCTGCGCTCGGAGTACGTGGTGCGCATTACAGGCACGGTCAGGCTGCGCCCCGAGGGCACGGCCAATCCCGCGCTGGCCACCGGCGAGATCGAGGTGCACGACTGCCGGGTTGAGGTGTTGTCGAGCGCCGAGCCGCCGCCATTCCCGCTGGACGAGCGCACCGACACGGACGAGACGCTGCGCCTGCGGCACCGCTACGTCGACCTGCGCAAGCCCCGCATGCAGCGCAACCTGCGGGCCCGGGCCGCGATCAACCGGGCCATACGACGGGCCATGGACGCCCAGGGCTTCGTAGAGGTGGAGACCCCGATGCTGATCGCCTCCACCCCCGAGGGGGCCCGCGACTTCGTCGTCCCGTCGCGCAAGGAGCCGGGATCGTTCTACGCCCTGCCCCAGAGCCCGCAGATCTTCAAGCAGCTCACCATGGTGGGCGGCGTCGACCGCTACTACCAGATCGCCCGCTGCCTGCGCGACGAGGATCTGCGGGCCGACCGCCAGTTCGAGTTCTCCCAGCTCGACGTGGAGGCGTCGTTCGCCGAACGCAACGACGTGCTGGGCTTCGTGACCCGGGCGGTGGTCGAAGCCACCACCGAGGTCGTCGGCCACGTTCCTGGAGAGTTCGACCGCATGACCTGGCACGAAGCCATGGAACGCTTCGGCTCCGACAAGCCCGACATCCGCTTCGGCATGGAGCTGGCCGAGCTCACGCCGGTCTTTTCTGACACGAAGGCCAGAGTGTTCCAGGCCCCGTGCGTGAAGGGCATATGCCTCACGAGCGGCGCGGAGACTCTGGCCCGAAGCCGGGTCGACGAACTGGTGGCCACCTGCCAGCGCTGGGGCGCCAAGGGCCTGGCCTGGATGCGGGTCGTGCATTCTGAGGACAGCACCGGCGCCGCTCTCGACGGAGGTGTGGCCAAGTTCCTGTCTGCCACCGAAGGCGCGGGAGTGATCGAGGCCCTCGATGCCCGCTCCGGCGACATGGTGTTCCTGGTGGCCGACGAGCGGCCGGTGGTGCGCCACGTTCTGGGGCTGCTCCGCCTGGAGCTGGGCCGTCCACCGGTCAATGACGGCAACTTCAACTTTCTGTGGGTGCTGGACTTCCCGCTGTTCGAGGGGCTCACCGCCGACGGCGCCCCCATCCCGTCGCACCACCCGTTCACCATGCCCCATGAAGACGACCTGCATCTGCTCATGGCCCAGGACGGTCCCCCCGGGAGCGAGGCCCTGCTAGATGTCCGCAGCCAGGCCTACGACCTCGTGCTCAACGGCTGGGAGCTCGGATCGGGCAGCGTCAGGATCCACCGCCGCGACATCCAGCAGCGCATCTTCGAAGTTCTGGGAATTGCCCCCGACGACGCTCAAGAACGCTTCGGCTTCCTGCTGGACGCCTTCCGCTACGGCGCTCCGCCCCACGCCGGCTTCGCGGTGGGACTGGACCGCCTGGCCGCCCTGCTGGTAGGGGAGGAGAACATCCGCGAGGTGATCGCCTTCCCCAAGACCCAGTCCGGCACCGACCCCCTGACCGACGCCCCCAGCCCAATAGCCGACGCCCACCTGCAAGAGCTAGGCCTGAGAGTCCTACCTCCGGCCTGAGACGCGGACTCCGGACGGGTCTGCGTCTCGCGGGTCGCATCGGCCGCGGTCAGATCGAGCCCCGAGGCACCACCCATTCGATCAGTGGCTCGTCCAGCACCGGGGTGCCTCAGTTGCGCCGAAGTCAGATCGAGCCGCGCGAGACCACCCATTCAGCGGGCTGCCCGGTCACTTGCGAGATTCGGTCGTAGTCGGCGTCGTAGTGGATCACTGCGACGCCGTTGACCTCAGCCGTTGCTGCAATCAACAGGTCGGGCACTGCGACGCGATGCTGGCCGCGACGAGCCAGCAGGTGCTGCACGTCGAGAGCGCGGGTCGCAACCGTCTCGGTCAACGGCAACGTCGGAAGGGCGCCCCTCTCAACGAGGATCTCCTGGTAGTCGCCGAGTGAGCGGGCGCTGTAGAGAACCTCCAGATCGATGACAGCACACGTAGCTACCTGACCACCGAGGATTAGGGGAGCGAGCCGCTCGGCCACTGCGGCGTGCGTCATCCGCGCCAGGGCGCTCTTGTCTGCCAGGTAGCTAGCACTCACCGCCATGCGTCGCGCATGAGCTGCTCGTCGGCGAGGTCAGTCCCCTCCAGAGTCAGGAGTCGACGCACATGCCTGAGACGCAGGTCGAAGTCGACGACATGCTGGAGGGCCCCGTTCACCGCCTCTTTCATGGTGGACGCTCCGATCAGGCTGCGGACCTCTTCGAGCAGGTCGTCGTCGATGTCGATGAGCCGTTTGGTCACACCCTCAATATATCCAAGTATGAAGCTATTGGATATACCACCAACTGTGCGGTGCCGGCAAGCCTTGCGATGCCCCGGTTGGAGGCAGTCGCGCTCCCCGTGGGCGGGGGTGGCTGTAGGGCCGCCACGGGCAGACCTCGCCATGGCCCCGGTTGAAGGGGCAATACAGTGAGGAGGTGACCGGCGATGACGGCGAGGCGGCGACCGAGGTCCACGAGCGGTCGCCGGTTCCGGGAGCAGGACCGTGGCTGGCGCGATTGGAGAACACCGCCGCGATGCTGTTCATCCTGGTCGGTGTCGGGCTCGTGCTGATCCGTTGGCTCGGATCCGAGGATGGGCTTCCCAACGCTGAGTTGGCCGCGCTGGCCGTCGGCGCGCCGTACAGCGCCCTTGGCCTGCTTGCGATCTTGGGCGGGCGCAGCGGGCGACCAGCCCTCATGGTGACCGCGGGATCGACGCTCGGGTTCATGTGCACGGTCTCGGCCGCGACGATCTTGCTCTTGCCGTTCGCGATCTTCCTATTCGTGAGGGGGGTGATGGGTCTCGGCAGCGGACGTCAGCGTTACCTGGGCTGGGAAGAGGTGTGTCTGTCCGGTGTGCTTCCTGCCGCGGTGCTGCTCGCCTTCATGTACCTGCTGTTGCACGAAGATCCCGCGTCATGGCGGCCGGACGAGCACACGTTCCATTCCACCAGTGACATCGTCACTGTCGCGGAGTCGATCCTGTCGCTCGGGGCGGTCGCATTGGTGGTTGTCGTCTCGTTTGTGTGGATCGTCAGGGAGCCCAACAGCAACCGCAGCTCTGCCGCAGATTGAGCGCGTAGGGTCGGGGGGTGGCTGGGGACCTGTTCGATGCGGCTGCGGCCGAGCGGCTGAGCCGGCGGGCGCCGCTTGCGGCCCGGCTGCGGCCCCGCACCCTCGACGAGATCGTGGGCCAGGACCACCTAGTGGGGCCGGGACGGCCGCTGCGGGAGCTGATAGAAGCCGACCGGCTGTCCTCGGTGATCCTGTGGGGCCCGCCGGGCACGGGCAAGACCACGCTGGCGAGGGTGGTGGCCCTCACCACCGCCAAGGCTTTCGAGGAGCTCTCGGCGGTGACCGCCGGGGTCAAGGACGTGCGGGCCGTGATCGAGCGGGCCCGGGACCGTCTCGGCACCCACGGCACTGGAACGATCCTGTTCCTCGATGAGGTGCACCGCTTCAACAAGGCCCAGCAGGACGCGCTGCTGCCCGCGGTGGAGGACGGCCTGCTCGTGCTGATCGGCGCCACCACCGAGAACCCGCACTTCGAGGTGAACCCGCCGCTGATGTCGCGCTCGACGCTGTTCCGCCTGAATCCGCTCGATGCCGAGTCGCTGGTGGAGCTGGCGCGCCGGGGCCTGGCCGCGGAGCAGGCCACCGCCGCCGACGATGCCGTCGAGCACCTCGCTGCCCGCAGCGGCGGCGACGGCCGCCACGCCCTCACCGGCGTAGAGGTGGCGGTGGCGCTGGCCGGTCGCCGGGGTGAAGCCAGATCCGGCGTCGCCTCGCCGGACCGGGTCCACGTGACCCTGGCCGACGCCGAGGCCGCGGCCGACGCCAAGGCCGTCAGCTACGGCCGCGACGGCCACTACGACGTGATCAGCGCGTTCATCAAGAGCATCCGGGGCTCCGACACCAACGCTGGCCTGTACTGGCTGGCCCGGATGCTGGAGGCGGGCGAGGATCCCCGCTTCATCGCCCGGCGTCTCGTGATCCTCGCCTCCGAGGACATCGGAATGGCCGACGACGGCGCCCTGCTGGTGGCCGACGCCGCGGCCCGGGCCGTGGAGTATGTCGGGCTGCCCGAGGCGCAGCTCAATCTGGCCCACGCAGTGGTGCGGCTGGCCACCGCCCCCAAGTCCAACCGGGTGACGGTGGCTTTGGGCCGGGCTGTCGCCGATGCCCGGGCCGCGGGAGCGGGCGAAGTCCCCATGCACCTGCGCGACGCCCACTATGTGGGCGCTGCGTCCCTGGGCCACGGCGAGGGGTACCGCTATCCCCACGACGACCCGAACGGCTGGGTCGCCCAGCAGCACCGCCCCGCCGAGGTCGCCGGCAACGTCTACTACGAGCCCTCCGACCACGGCGCCGAGGCCGCCCTATCCGAGCGCCGGCCCGGCCCGCGGCGCCCTGGCCCCGCTGAGCCTGGCAGCTAGGGCTCACGCCGACGAGGACCGTAGTTCGCAGCCAGCTTGGGGCCGCGGCCCCATGGCCTGGGGCCGGTGGGATCATCGGGAGGTGGCGCGACGGGCCGGTCATCGAGGAGAGGGACCGGTTGCCGACCTAACCTATCGTGCGATAGGTTGACTCCATGGCGGCTGAGAACGACCTGGCCTACATCGGCGCTCGGGAGGCGATCCGGCGCTTCCGCTCCAAGGAACTGTCGCCCCGCGACGTACTCGCGGCGATTATCGACCGTGCCGAGGCAACTGAGCCCGTCCTGAACGCGTTCACCGACACCTACTTCGATTCTGCTCTCGCCCGCGCTGGCGAGGCCGCGGACGCCTACGCCCGCGGAGAGGCCCGGCTGCTGGAGGGTCTCGCGGTCGCGGTCAAGGACGAGCCTCGCATCGCCGGGCAGCGCACCACCCAGGGGTCGGTGCTGTTCGCTGACGACGTGGCCGACGATACCGATCCGATCGCCGAGCGGGTCCTCGGCGCGGGCGGCATCGTGCATGCTCGCACCGCCACCCCGGAGTTCTCGATGGCTGCGGTGACATGGACGTTCCTGCACGGTGTCACCCGCAATCCCTGGAATCCGGCCATGACCTGCGGGGGGTCTTCGGGAGGCTCCGGGGCAAGCCTGGCTGCAGGGACCTCGACGCTCGCCACGGGATCGGACATCGCCGGATCGATCCGCATCCCGGCCGCGATGAACGGCCTGGTCGGCTTCAAGCCGCCATGGGGACGAGTACCCGAGTTCTGGCCCTGGAACCGGGAGCCCTACGCCGCGTCCGGCCCCCTCGGGCGCAGCGTCGACGATGTCGCGCTGTTCGAGAACGCCATATCCGGTCCCCTCGACACTGACATGTTCTCGCTGGAGCGGCTGGAGCTGCCGGTTCCGGTTCCGCCGGGCCGGGGCATGCGAGTGGCCTTGAGCAGGGATCTCGGTTACTTCGAAGTCACCGAGGAGGTAGAGGCCGCGCTCGACGAAGCCGCCGACACCCTCCGCTCCGCCGGCGTCGAGGTCGAGGAGGTGGACCTAGGCTGGACCGACGAGGTTCTGGACGTCGCGATGACCCATCTGGCGTTCCAATCCCGATCGGTCCTGGAGGCGTCGCTGCCCGACGGCGCTGACCGGTCCCTGCTAACGCCCTACATCCGGAGCTACCTCGACGAGCCGCCGGTGCCCGTCGTCCGATGGCAGCAAAGCTGGCGGTACGGGGACCGCATGCACGCGACCATGCAGAGCAAAGTCTTCGGCGCCGGCTGCCAGGCCCTCATCTGCCCGACATCGACTCGCACCGACATCCCCGCCGATCTCGGCCACCCCGAGTCGGGCACCGCGTCAGAGCCCCTGGCAGTGCTGAAGGACCTGATGACTTATCCGTTCAATGTGCTCGGCCGCCTTCCCGTCATGAGTATCCCGATCGGGATCGCCCCATCGACGGGCGTGCCCATCGGCATGCAGATCGTCGGGCCCACCCACGCCGACCTCGTGCCGTTCCGGGTGGCCGCCGCCTACGAGCAGGCCGCGGGAAGCTTCTACGACCGGCACCGGCCGTCATGAGAGGGGCTTCCACGCCTGACGGCGGCCAGATGCCAGGCGGCAGGTCCTCACAGCGGTCTGAAGGACCCCGCACGCGGGCGCCAGGTCGATCGACGGCCAGCATCGTGGCCTCCGATCAGCGGCACCATCTCCACCCCTTCCAGCTGTTCGACACCTACCTGGTCGACCCGGCCCTGGCGGTGGCCCGCGGCGCCGGAGCGCGGCTCGTTGACACCGACGGCAACGAGTACCTCGACGCTGTGGGCGGGATGTGGTGCACCAACATCGGGCTCGGCCGGGAGGATATGGCGGCCGCGATCGCCAAGCAGGTGCGTGACCTGGCGTACGCCAACCCCTTCACCGACATGACCAACGTCTGTGCCGTGGAGCTGGCCGAGCGGCTGGCGTCTCTGGCCCCGGGCTCGCTGAACCACGCCTTCTTCACTTGCGGCGGCTCCACCGCGAACGACGCCGCGCTGCGCTTGGTCCAGTACTACTGGGCGGTGAGGGACGAACCCGAGCGCCGCCACATCCTCAGCCGGATCGACTCCTACCACGGGACCACGCTGGCGGCTGCGTCCCTGAGCGGCAAGCCCGGGGACAGGGTGCCGGAGTTCCAGTTCATCACCGACACCATCCATCACCTCAGCTCGCCCAACCACTATCGCCACGGCCGAGGCAGGACCGAGCAGGAGTTCGCCGACGACCTGATCGCCGAGCTCGAGGCGAAGGTGGACGAGCTGGGCGGGCCGGGCCATGTGGCCGCACTGTTCGCCGAGCCGGTCATGGGCTCGGGGGGCGTGATCATGCCCCCGGCGGACTATCTGCCACGTATGTGGGAGTTCTGCCGACACCACGGGATCCTGTACGTGTCCGACGAGGTCGTCACCGGCTTCGGCCGTCTCGGGGAGTGGTTCGTGTCGGAGTCCCTCTACGGCATCCGCCCCGACATCCTGACCACGGCCAAAGGGCTGACTTCGGGATACGTGCCCCTGGGGGCCATGCTGTTCACAGACGAGATCTTCGACGTCATCTCCGAGCCCGGCCACGGGCGGTGTTTCGCGGTCGGCTACACCTACTCGGCCCATCCGGTCTCTTGCGCGGCCGCGCTCAAGAACATCGAGATCATCGAGCGCGAGAATCTCCTGCAGCATGTGCGGTCGGTCGGCCCCTACTTCATGGAGCAGCTCGCAACCCTGGCCGATCTTCCGATGGTGGGCGATGTGCGGGGCTTCCACCTCATGGCGTGCGTCGAGTTCGTGGCCGACCGGGCCGACAAGCGCCCGTACCCCGAAGAGCTGGCCGTCGGCAAGCGGGTGTCGAACCAGGCCGACGCCCTCGGCCTGATCGTCAGGCCCATCGAGAACCTCAACGTCATGTCGCCGCCGCTGGTCATCACGCACGACGATGTCGATGCCGTCGTCAGCCGGCTGCGAGAGGCGATCATCGCGGCCCGCGCCGAACTGGACGCGGCCGGCCACGGCTGATCACAGATCCGCCGCGGCCCCTATGGTCTCGGCCAGCGCGAGCCCCTCGGCGCGGAGCTGGTCCCAATGGGTGTGGTCGGCGAGCAGGGCGCGCAGCGCGAACGACGCCACCTGGTCGGCGAACTCAACCGGGTCCAGATCCTCGCGCCGGCTGGCGTCGACGAGGGCTCCCTCGATGAGCCAGTCGACGCCGTGGTTGGCGAAGTCCGAATCCAGATCGATCAGCTCTCCCGCGGCGGCGCCCTCGGCGATCAGGGCGGCCTGGGTGCTCATGATGCGATCCCACAGGACGCGCTGGTCGGCCAGAGCCGGCTCGTTGAGCACCTCGGCCGTGGTCGTGCAGGTGAAGTCATAGGGCTCCTCCATCATTCTTCGCAGGTCGAGGAACAGGGCGCAGAACAGGCGGGCCGCGGGAGATCCGTCACGGTGACTGGCGGCGTCGAGAATCTGGATGCTGGTCTCGAACTCGGATCGTTGCAGTTCGGCCATAATCTCTGCCTTGGACGAGAAGTGATGGAAGAGCGACGGCTGCCGGATTCCCACCTGCGCCGCGATACCGCGCGTCGAGGTCCCGTGGAAGCCTCGCTTCGCGAACAGGTGCGACGCCACCCGGAGAATCTGTTCGCGAGTGGGGATGGATGCGCGATCGGCCACGTCAGAGTCTCATTTTCGTTCTAGCGGCTCGATTGCTCGGCCCCGTTCCTTCCGTATTCGTTGTCGTGGAGTCGCTCTTGGTAGCGGCCTGGCCGCTTTGCCCCGGACTCTGCGATCCGCACTGGACAGGCTACCTATCACGCGATAGGTTACGGGTGGCCTGTCGAGCGATAGGCAATCAAGCTCAGCAGGAGGGAAGAGCATGATGCAAAGTCTAGGAAGTCTTCGTCGGGTCATGCGACCGGCCGCAGTGCTCGCGATGGTGGTCTTCGTCGCGGCCGGCTGCGGAGGCGACGACGACGCTGACACCGCGCCGGCGGATGCCGGAGGGGTCGACACGGCCACCGAACAGGGCGTCTCCGAGCCGGACGACACACCCGCGGAAGAAGGTGGCACCGCGCCGGCCGAAACGACGGCCGACGGTGGCACAGAGGCCCCAGTGGCCGAAGACGAACCCGATGTGAGCGCGACTGCCGGACCGGTCCGCGGCGGCGAGCTGCGGGTGGTCCGGGGCATCTTCCACGAAGGCTGGGATCCCGACGCCGCGTTGGAGCTGGCATCGATCCAGTACATCCAGCATGTGATGGAGCCGTTGATCCGGGCCAATCCCGACGGCCAGACGCTGGCACCGGGACTAGCGGAGTCCTGGGAGTACGACGAGGAGGCTCTGACCTTCACCGTGAGCCTCAATCCCAACGCCAAATTCTCCGACGGAACCCCGGTGACCGCCGAGGACGTGGTGTTCTCCGCCGAGGATTGGAAGGCGGGACCCAACTACGGCGTCCTCTACGCCTCGCTAGGCGCAGCCGAGATCGTCGACGACCAGACCGTGGTCTTCTCCATGGAGTACCCGGACTCCAGCCTGGAGGCCGTGCTGACCTGGCAGTCGGCGGCCGTCATGCCCAAGGACTTCGGCGGCCGGTCCCGGGACGAGTTCATGGCCGACCCCGTGGGCGCCGGTCCCTTCGCGGTCGAGTCGTGGCAGCCCGGTGCGGAGCTGGTACTGGTCCGCAACGAGCATTTCTACGACCCCGAGCGGCCCTACCTGGACCGGATCGTGATAGCCGAGAACTCGGACCTGAACCAGCGCATGGTCGCATTCGAATCGGGCGATGCCGACCTGATCCTGGTCCCGCCCGACCAGTTGGGCTCGATCCCCGCCGACCAGGTAACACTGGCCCCGGCCCACCTGATGCACTACCTGGGGTTCAACACCACCGCGGCGCCCTTCGACGACGCCCGAGTGCGCCGGGCGTTCGCGTTGGCCATCGACTACGACGCGATCGTGTCGCTCGGCGTGGGCACGTGGGAGCCGCCGACGGGCGGGATCCCGCCCAACATCGCGGACTGGGCGCCGCCGTCGGAGCCGTACTTCAGTCACGACAGCGAGCAGGCGCGGCAGCTTCTCGACGAGGCCGGTGTGGCCGACCTGTCGGTGGACCTCACCTACGACTCCGGGCTCTTCAACCACGATCTCGTCGCCCAGGTGATCCAGTCGTCGCTGGGCGACATCGGAGTGGATGTCGAGGTGGTGGCCTTGGACACCACCTCCCACATCGAGCGGACCGCGACGGGCGAGTACGACATCGACCTCTGGACGATGAGCGCCATCTCGCCCACCGCGATCGACCCGGTCGGGTACTACCTCGCGGTCAACTACCTCTACACCGGGTATCCGCTGGACGTCCTCGACGAGGTCCTCATCGAGTTCACGTCCACCACCGACGACGCCGCGCAGGCGGCGGCCATCACCAAGGTGCAGGACGAGATCGCATCTCAGGTGCCCTTCGTGGCGGTCAGCAACCAGCAGACCGCGTTCGGGGCCCGCCCCGGCGTGAACGGGTTCGCTCCGGCGCCGTGGGCGACCTGGTGGTACGACCAGATCTGGTTGAGCGGCTAGGCCAGAAACCGGCAAGCATAGGGGCGTGGGCCGGTACAGCTTCGTTCTCAAGCGGCTGCTGATATCGGTGCCGCTCCTGATGGGAGTGGTCTTCCTGGTGTTCCTGCTGCTGAAGGTGACACCGGGAGACCCGGCCCGTGTCGTGGCCGGCCTGCGCGCTTCGGAGGAGGACGTGGCCGAAGTCCGCGACGAGCTCGGCCTGGACGACCCGGTGATCGTTCAGTACTCCACCTACCTGGGCAATGTCGCCCGCGGGGACTTCGGCTACTCGTTCAAGTCGCGCCAGCCCGTCACCACCCTGATCAAGGATCGACTCGAGCCCAGTCTCTGGCTGGTGGCCGGGGGCCTCGTCGTCAGCATCGGGGCCGCGATACCGCTGGCGAACTGGGCGGCCGCCCGCCGCGATGGGATTGCTGACCAGATCGTCCGGGGAGCGAGCCTGCTGGGCATCACGATGCCCGCCTTCTGGGTCGGGCTGATGCTCATAGTCTTGGTGGCCCTGCCCACGGGATGGTTCCCCACCGGAGGCTTCGGCGACAGCGCGGCCGAGCACCTGCACCACATCGTCCTGCCCGCGGTGACCTTGGGGATCTCGTTGGCGCCAGTCCAGATCCGCAGCCTCCGGTCCTCCACGCTCCGGGTGCTCGATAGCGACTACGTGCAGCTCGGGCGGTCGATCGGGGCTACCGGGACGGCTCTCATACGCCGGTTCGTCCTGCGCAACACGGTCTCGTCGATGATCACCATCGTCGCCATCGAGACCAGCTTCCTGCTCTTCGGCTTGGTGATCATCGAGACCACTTTCAGCATCCCCGGCCTGGGCCAGGGCATGGTCCTGGCTGCGTCCCAGCGGGACTTCCCGGCCATCCAGGGCTACACGCTGATCTTCGCTCTCGTCGTCGTGGGCGTCTACCTGGTGGCCGACGTGATCAACGCCATGATCGATCCGAGGGTGGAGATCACAGGGTGAGTCCGCAGATCTCCGGCGAGATCGACCGGGCGGCGGCAACGGAGGCATCCGACGGCTCCCGCTCGCTGCGGAAGACCCAGGACCGCGAAGCGCGGCGCGTCCCGAGGAAGTTCTGGGTCGGTGCAGCCATCGTCGCCCTCTACGCACTGGTCGCGTTGGGCGCTCCGTGGATCGCCCCCCACGACCCCGATGCCCTCGACGTGGTCAACCGGCTGGCAGACCCGTCGTGGGAGCACCCCGTCGGGACCGACGAGCTGGGCCGGGACGTCTTGTCGCGTCTCATCTACGCGGCGCGGATCGACCTGACCGTCGGGTTCCTGGGCGCCTTCCTGCCGATGCTTGCGGGGACCATCCTCGGCGCGCTGGCCGGCTACATCGGCAGATGGGTCGATGTGGTCGTCATGCGCATCGCGGACGTGGTCCAGGCCTTCCCGGCGTACATCCTCATCATCGCTCTAGTGTTCGCCTTCGGACAGGGGGCAGGCACCATCCTGGTGGCCTTCACGGCGACGGTGTGGGTGATCTACGCCCGGATCGTGCGCGACGAGATCCTGCGCGTCCGCGGCCTCGACTACGTGCAGGCAGCCCGGGCCGCCGGCCTTCCGCATGCTCGCGTCATTGGACGCCATGTCCTCCCCAACACCATCTCCCAGACCGTCGTCTACTTCGCCAGCGACATCCTCTTCGCCATCCTGGCGCTGGCATCGTTCACCTTCATCGGACTGGGCATTCCGCCCCCGGATGCGGAATGGGGAGCGATGATCGAGGGCGGCAAGGAGTTCCTCCGCGACCAGTGGTGGCTCACAGCGGCACCGGGCATCGCCCTGTCTGTCCTCGGCCTCGGGTTCCTGCTCATGGGCGACGGGCTCGACGACTGGATCTCGGAATGACCGTGCTGTCGATCCGCGACCTGCACGTCAGCTTCTCCGGCCGTGGCGGCCGCGTTTCGCCCGTCGACGGCGTGGACCTCGATCTGGCCGCGGGCGAGGTGCTGGGAATCGCAGGCGAGTCTGGCTCGGGCAAGAGCCTCACCCTGAAGGCCGTCGTCGGCTTGTTGCCTAGAGGAGGAGCGGCCACAGGGGATCTGCGCTTCGCCCCCGACGACGGTGAACTGCTTGCCTACGATCCGGTCGAGGTGCGCGGCCGGGGGATCTCCATGATCTTCCAGGAACCGATGACCGCATTGAACCCGACCATGCGCGTCGGCGATCTAATCGGTCTCGGCACCCGGATCAACCGGGACCGGTCGAAGCAGCAGGCCCGCGCCGAAGCTGTCGAGTTGATGCGCGAGGTGGGGATCCCCGCACCGGAGCGCCGCGCCCGCTCCTGGCCGCACGAACTGTCGGGCGGGTTGCGGCAGCGGGTCATGATCGCGACCGCTCTGTCCACCAGGCCGAGGGTGCTGCTCTGCGACGAGCCCACTACCGCTCTCGACGTGACCGTTCAGCGGCAGATCCTCGCCCTGCTGCGCAGGCTGGTGGACAAGCGGCAGATGAGCATGATCTTCGTCACCCACGATCTGCCCGTTCTCGGTCAGCTCGCGGATCGCATCGCCGTGATGTACGCCGGCCGGATCGTGGAGGTCAACGAGGTCAGGACGCTGTTCCGCGCCCCCAAGCACCCCTACACCCATGCGTTGATGCACGCCGCGCCCGTCATCGACGTCGCCGAAGAGCGCCTGGAGGGCATCAGCGGCAGTCCCCCCGACCCCCTCGAGTTCCCGGACGGATGCCGCTTCCGTGACCGTTGCCCCCATGCGCTGCCCGAGTGCGCTGGCGCGTCCTACCGGCTGATCGAGTCCGATGCCGGAGCGGCCTCCGCCTGCATCCGCTCGCTCGAACTGGCCGGTGTGAGATGAACGGGACCAAATCGCCGGAGCCGGCGGCCCGTGGGACAGTCGGCGCCCTGTCCGAGCGTGGCCCTTCGACCAGCGGCATGCTGGCCGTGCAGGGGCTCAGCGTCCGGTTTGCAACCGACAATTCGTGGCTCGGCCGCCTGCGGGGCCGAAGCGCGGAGCTCATCGCGGTCGACGACGTCAGCTTCACGGTGGAACGCGGCCGGAGTCTCGGGATCGTCGGGGAGAGCGGGTGCGGAAAGTCCACGCTGGCCAGAGCGCTCGTCGGGCTGGTGCAGCCGAGCGCCGGCAACATCCACTACGGCGGCACGAGGCTTGGCACTAGGCGCTCGCGCCGGCAGCGGCGGCTCATCCAGATGGTCTTCCAGGACCCCGGCTCGTCGCTCAACCCGTCCATGACTCCTCGTCAGGTCCTGTCCGAGCTGTTGCGCGTCCACCGCATGGTGCCTGCCCACGCGGTCGATGAACGCTGCGAGGACCTTCTGGACCTGGTGGAACTGCCCAGCCGTTTCCTGGACACACGCCCCCGGCAGCTGTCAGGCGGCCAGCGCCAGCGCATCGGTATCGCCCGAGCCCTCGCCCTCGAACCGGAGGTCCTGATCGCGGACGAGTCTGTGGCTGCTCTCGACGTTTCGGTTCAGGCGTCGGTGCTCAACCTCCTGTCCGATCTGCGCCGGCGGCTCAACTTGACGCTGCTGTTCGTGTCCCATGACCTGGCCGTTGTGCGCCATGTGTCCGACGACGTGATCGTGATGTACCTGGGCGGAGTCGTGGAGCACAGCTCGGCCGACCGGACATTCGGCGATCCCCAGCATCCCTACACGAGGGCGCTCCTGGCGTCGGCCCCTCGCCTCAAGTACGAAGTCACCGGCGAGCCTCCCATCGTCGGCGAGCCCTCCGACCCCTTGGACCTTGGTGAGGGGTGTCGCTTCGAGACTCGTTGCCCGGTGTCGCTCGACCGCTGCCAGTCGCAGCGGCCCAGCCTGATCAGCTACCCGGGAGGCGCAGCCGCGTGCTGGCTGATCGAGGAGCCGCGACCACGATGACGAGCACGTCGGCGGAGTTCGACATCACCGGCGCCGATGAAGCTGCAAGCCCGGTCCTAGAGGCCTGCGGCGCCTAGTCCCGCAGCCGCTGGCCTGGCGCGTCTCGCCGGGAACGCCATTAGGGCCGCGTGGATAGGTGAACGCCCGCGGTGAAGCATCTGGTTTCCCGCTCTTGTTCGCTGCGCTCACGGGCCGCTCGGGTCCACGGCCTCGCTCGGCGCCTGGCGACTGCTCGTGAACTGCCGTCGATCCGCTCGGCCTCTTGGCTTGCCGGTATCTTGACAAAGTGACTGCTGTCGATCTTGCCGCCGTGATCGTGACGATCGTGTGCCTTGCGACCGTGGCCGTGCTCACCGTGGCGGTGGTGTCGCTGGTGAGGACCATGCGGGAGCTGCGCGACGTCGTGGACGACCTGAGGGCGTCGGCGCTTCCGATGGTGGACGACCTTCACGCCACCGTCACCAAAGCCGACGCCGAGCTGCACCGTGTGGACCGGGTGATCGGGCGGGCCGAGCGCATTGCCGCCACCGCGGACCACGCCAGCCGCCTCACTCATCGGGCGTTCGCCCCGCCGCTGATCAAGGGCCTGTCGCTGGTGTCGGGCGCGGGCCAGGCCGGCCGCCGCCTGCGAGACCGCCGCCGCCATCGCCGGGCGCTCGACCTGGCATCTACGGATCGACCCGCATCTACGGATCGGCCCGCATCTACGGACTGGCCTGCATCTACGGATCGGCCCGCATCTACGGACTGGCCTGCATCCACCGGGGGCAACTCGCTGATCGTGGATGCCCCGGCCTCGCCGCGGACCGCGGCGGGCGGGCGGGCCCAGCCCGAGGGCTCTCGCCGGAACCGGAGGCGGCGACGATGAAGCGGCTGTGGTGGCTCGGCGCGGGCTACGCGGCCGGTCTCGGGACGGCCGCATGGGTGCGCAGCAAGGCTCGCCAGACGGCTGAGCGGTACGCACCCGCCAACGTCCGCGACGCGGTGGCGGACCGGTCCAAACAAGCCGCGCACCGGGCCAGGGAGACCGCGGCCGACAGCGCCAGGAACCTCGGACGCGAGGCCCGGCGCATCGCCGACGACGTCCGCCAGGCCGTGGCGGAGGGGCGCGAGGCCATGCGCGACACCGAGTCCGAGCTGAGCCGTGACGACGACGAGTCGCCAGATGCCGCCGGCGGCCCGACCGGGGCGGGCCGCCCGTGAAGTCGATGACAGCGGCCGAGGTCCGCAAAGCCTTCGTCGACTTCTTCGTCGAGCGGGGCCATACCCACCATCCCTCGGCCAGCCTCATCCCCCACGACGCCACTCTGCTGTTCACGGTGGCGGGCATGGTTCCGTTCAAGGCGTACTTCACCGGTGAGCAGCAGGCCCCGTTCTCGCGGGCCGTCACCGTCCAGAAGTGCGTTAGGGCCGGTGGCAAGCACAACGACCTCGACGAGATCGGGCGCACCTCCCGGCACTTGACCTTCTTCGAGATGCTCGGCAACTTCAGCTTCGGCGACTACTTCAAGTCCGACGCCTGCGCCTGGGCCTGGGAGCTCGTGACCGGCGTTCTCGGCCTCGACCCCGAGCGCCTGTGGGTGACGGTGCACCTGAGCGACGACGAGGCCGAGGCCGTCTGGCGCGACGAGGTAGGCGTGCCCGCCGAGCGGATCCAGCGTCTGGGCGAGGACAACTACTGGCGCATGGCCGATGTGGGCCCCTGCGGGCCGTGCTCGGAGATCTTCTGGGACAAGGGGCCCGAATACGGACCTGGCGGCGGCCCCGCCCACGGCGGCGAGGAACGCTTCGTCGAGGTCTGGAACCTGGTGTTCATGCAGTTCGAGAGCACTTCCGACGGCGAAGAGGTTCCGCTGCCCAAGCCTTCGATCGACACCGGCCTGGGCCTGGAGCGCACGGTGGCCGTGCTGCAGGGCGTGGACTCCGTGTGGGAGACCGACGAGTTCGTCTCCCTGCTCGACGCGGCCCAGCGTCTCACCGAGGCCAAACTGGGTGAGTCCGATGCCAGCGACGTCTCGCTTCGCATCCTCGCCGACCACGCCCGCTCCACGTCGCTGCTGGTCAGCGACGGGGTGTTCCCCTCCAACGAGGACCGCGGCTATGTGTTGCGGCGCATCATCCGCCGGGCCGTGCGCCACGCCTACCTGCTGGGAGTGGAGGTGCCCGTCATGGGTGGCATGGTCGACGCGGTTGTGGAGGTGATGGGCGAGGCCCACCCGGACCTGGCCCGCAACCACGGCTACGTGCGCGACGTGATCGACCGCGAGGAGCAGAGATTCCGCCAGACGCTGCGCACCGGGCAGGCCATCCTCGACGGGCGGATGGCCGGCCTCGGCCCCGGCCAGCCGATCGACGGCGACGTCGCCTTCCTGCTTCACGACACTTACGGCTTCCCTCTCGAGGTGACGGTCGAGATCGCGGCGGAGAGGGGCGTGGAGGTTGACACCGAAGGCTTCGCGGCCGCCATGTCCAAGCAGCAGGAGCGGGCCCGCAGCGCCCGCTCGGTGGCCGCCGCCGACGATGTGGCGCCCTTCGTTGCGTTGCTCTCGGCTGCGGGGCCCACCGAGTTCACCGGCCGGGCCGAGCTGGCGTCTGCGGGCGAGGTGCTGTACGCCTCCGACGACCAGGTCGTTCTGGACCGCACGCCGTTCTATGCCGAGAGCGGTGGGCAGATCGGAGACACCGGCGAGATCTTCTGCGAGGCGACCGGGGCGCAGGCGCGGGTGACCGACACCGTCTATGGCGTTGACGGCCTGCAGGTTCACATCGTCGAGCCGATCGCCGGCGAGCTGCGGGTTGGCGACGAGGTGACCGCGGTGGTGGACGCCGCGCGCCGCGCTGGCATCCGCCGCAACCACACGGCCACCCACATCCTGCACTGGGTGCTGCGGGAGATCCTCGGCGAGCACGTCAAGCAGCAGGGGTCCTGGGTCGGCCCCGACCGGCTCCGCTTCGACTTCAGCCACTACGAGGCCCTCACGCTCGAGCAGATCACCGCTGTGGAGGACCTGGTGAACTCCGAAGTGCTCGACAATGCGTCGTGCCGCCATTTCGAGACAACCTTCGACCGTGCCCAGCAGCTGGGCGCCATCGCCTTCTTCGGTGAGAAGTACGGCGACGTTGTTCGGGTGCTGGAGGCTGGCCGCCACTCCGTCGAGCTGTGCGGCGGCACCCACGTGCGGGCCCTGGGCGGCATCGGCGCCTTCCACGTCACTTCTGAGGCGTCGATCGGTGCCAACATACGCCGGCTGGAGGCCATCACCGGCCACGGCACGCTCTCGCTGCTGCGCAGCCAGCAGTCGCTCATAGAAGACGCGGCCCGGTCGCTGGGAGTTCCCTCGGCCGAGCTGGCCGACGGTGTGGCCAAACGCCAGAGCGAGACGAAGGCGCTGCGGGCCGAAGTGGCCGAGCTGAGGCGCCGGCTGGCCCTCGGGCGGGCGCCAGAGCTCGCCGCCGCGGCCGTGGACGGCGTGGTTGTGGCCCGCGTCGACGGCGTGGGCCGCGACGGGCTGCGCGACCTGGCCGCGTCGATCAGGGACATAGACGGCGTGAAGGCTGTCGTCCTCGGCACCGCGCTTGACTCGGGCGGAGCGGCCCTGGCCGCGGCCGCGACCGAGGGCCGCGGATTCCACGCGGGCGACCTGATCACCGAAGCCAAGAAGACGATCGGCGGCGGAGGCAGGTCGGCATCAGATCTGTGCGTGGCTGGCGGCAGGGACGCCGGTCGCCTGGACGAGGCCCTCGACCTGGCGCGCGCCGCGGCCGGAATCATCTAAGGTGCGAGCCTTGGGGCTCGACCTGGGGGAGCGCCGGGTAGGCGTGGCCGTCTGCGACTCGGCCGGGACGGTGGCGACGCCGGTCGAGACTCTCGTCCGCAGCGGCGACGCCGAGGCCGATCTGCGGGCCATCGCCGATCAGGTCCGCGAGTGGCAGGTCGAGATCGTCGTGGTCGGGCTGCCGCTCTCGCTCGATGGCACCGAGGGTCCCGCGGCCACAGCCGCCCGCACCGAGATTGACCGTCTCGAGCGGCTCCTGAGCGTGCCCGTCGTTTCCTACGATGAGCGGCTGACGACCGTGATCGCGGAGCGGAGCCTCATGGAGCAGCAGATGAAGGGGCCGCGGCGGCGCGGCGTGGTGGACCAGGTCGCAGCCGCGGTGATTCTCCAGTCGTGGATCGACGCGGATATGCCCCGTGGCTGACCGCAGTGGCCGCCACCGCCGCCCGTCGAGGCTGTCGAACTTCATCACGGGCCGCCCCGACCGCGATCCCCGCCCGCCGGCCCCGCCCGCGCGTGCCCCGGGGAAGCCGGTGGCCGATGCCCGGGTTCGGACCGAACGGGCTGTGCCTGGGGGTGCTGAGGGTCCGAATGGGCCGCGTGGTGTGCCCGGGGGTGCTACCGGTCCTACCAGCCCGGCCGCCGCGCCCCGGCGTGCTACCGGTCCTACCAGCCCGGCCGCCGCGCCCCGGCGTGCTACCGGTCCTACCAGCCCGGCCGCCGCGCCCCGGCGTGCTTCACGCGGCACCAAACTTCCAGAGCCCCGTTCCGATCGCCGCGCTCGGAAAACCGTGGACCGGGCCGAGCGCTCCTACCGGCGGGCGGCGCGCAAGGCGGCCCGCCGCGACGAGCAGCGTGTCGTCGCGGCCCGGGGCGGCTGGTCGACGGTGGACTCCGGCGCGATGGTCGTGGTCGAGGAGGAGCTCGGGGATGACCCGCTCGTCGATCCCGTCTACGACGCCGACGACCGCAACTGGGTCCGCTACCGCCCGTTCTGGGGAGGGTTCGTCCGCCTGGTGGTGCTGGGTGTCGTCGTCGTGCTGGCCGCCCTGTGGATGCGGGGCCGCATCTACGGCTGGGTGGACGCCCAGATCACGCCCGAGGGCCTGCCCGGCGACGCCATCGAACTCACCATTCCCCAGGGGGCGTCCGTCAACGAGATCGCCGGCGAGCTCCAGAGCGTGGGCGTCATCTCCAACGCCACGGTTTTTCGCTACTGGCTGCGCTGCGACGGCGAGCTGACCATCACAAGGTTCCTCGGGTGCGACTCGGTGGTCGCCGTCAAGGCCGGTGACTACTACCTGTATGAGAACATGGACTTCGCGTCGGTGCGCACGGTGTTCGAGGCGGGGCCCCTGTCCGAAGTCTTCGAGCTGGTTCGCATCCCCGAGGGTTTGCGTTGGAGCGAGATGGCCCCCCGCCTGCTGGAGGAGAATCCCGACTTCGAGCGGGACGACCTGGAGGCGGCCTACGTCTCGCTGGTGCGCGAGGCGTCGTACCTTCCCGATGACGCTCCCGCTAGGAGTCTCGAGGGCATGCTGTTCCCGGCCACCTACGACATCAACGCCGATTACCTCTCCGACGAGCACGGCTTCCTGCTGAGGATGTCAGACGAGTTCGACCGCCGGTTCGCCCGCCTGCTGGAGGATCCCGGAACCCACCCCGACCTCGTCGACCTGGGCCTCAACCCCTATCAGGTCGTCATCGTGGCCAGTCTCATCGAGGAGGAGGCGCTGGTGCAGCAGGACCGGGCCAAGATCGCTCGGGTGATCTACAACAGGCTGTCCGGGGGCATGCGCCTCGACATCGACGCCACCGCGTGCTACGCGGCCGCCAAGTCGTGCGCCGACCTCACCTCGGCCGACATACAGCTGGAGTCGCCATGGAACACCCGGGTGGTGACCGGCCTGCCGCCCACCCCGATATCGGCTCCGGGTGAGGCGTCTCTGCTCGCCGCGCTGCAACCCGACGATGGGGAATGGCTCTTCTATGTCCGCACCGACGATGAGGGAGTCCGCGGCGCCCACCACTTCTCCGTGACCTACGAGGAGCACCTGGAGTACGTGCAGGTCTGCCGCGAACTCGAGTACTGCTGAGAGGCCGAGCGGGTAGGAGGTAGTTCATGAGGATATTTGCGAGACGCCGAGCGAGGCCCCGGGCCCGAGCGGCCCGTGAGCGCAGCGAACAAGAGCGTGGAACACGGCCCGAGCGGCCCGTGAGCGCAGCGAACAAGAGCGGGAAACACCACGCTTCATCGCGAGGCGCGGACACCTGCCCGCGAGGCCTCTGATGTCGGGGCGGCGGGTGGCGGCGGTGATCGGCGACCCGGTGCGCCACTCTCGCTCGCCGGCCATCCACAACGCCGCGTTTGCAGCCGCCGGCATCGACTGGGTGTTCACCGCTTTCGAGGTTCCCGCCGGCAAGGGCGCCGAGGCCCTCGACGCGATGAGGGTTCTGCGCCTGGCCGGGATGTCGGTGACCATGCCCTTGAAGGCTGAGGTTGCGGCGGCCGCGGACGAGGTCGATGAGGCGGTCGAGGTCCTGGCCGCGGCGAACTGCATGGTGCCGCTGGGCGACGGTGGCCTTCGTGCCGCCAACACCGACGCGGCCGGCTTTGTGACCGGACTGCAGGCCGACGCCGGCCTCTCGGCGGACGGGCTTCGGGTGGTGTTGATGGGAGGCGGCGGGGCCGCTCGCGCGGTGGCATGGGGGCTGGCCGCGGCGGGCGCAGCCGACGTGGCCGTGATCAACCGCACGCAGGCCAAGGCGCAGACCGCGGCGGCAGTCGCGAACGCTGCCGGCCGGACGGGGCGGTCGGGCCGGGTTGGGACGATGGACGATATCGCCGGCGCGGACGTCGTGGTGAACGCGACCTCGGTGGGCATGGGGGCAGACCCCTCGATGCCCTGTGATCCGAGTTTGCTGCGACCCGGCCAAGTCGCCGTCGATCTGGTGTACGAGCCGACCGAGACCGCCTGGCTGGCCGCTTTGAGGCAGCGGGGCGTGGAGGCTCACAACGGCCTGTCGATGCTGGCATACCAGGCCGCGGCGGCTTTCGAGCTGTGGACCGGCGCGGAGGCGCCGGTCGAGGTCATGCGCCAGGCCGCGCTCCGAAGCTCCTGAGGGTGGTGGCGCCGGGTTCCTGTCGGCCGCAGCCGTGAGGGTGGTGGCGCCGGGTTCCTGTCGGCCGAAGCTCCTGAGGGTGGTGGCGCCGGGTTCCTGTCGGCCGAAGCTCCTGAGGGTGGTGGCGCCGGGTTCCTGTCGGCCGAAGCTCCTGAGGGTGGTGGCGCCGGGTTCCTGTCGGCCGCAGCCGGAAGTCGCGGTGGCGCCGGGTCCCTGTTGGCCGCAGCCCGTGAGGGTGGTGGAAGTCGCGGTGGGCCGGGTCCCTGTCGGCCGGAGCTGGCGAGAACCGAGGCAAGGCCCGTGCACCCGGTCCCTATCGTCTGAGGATGAACGCGGTCGCGCTCGTCTCGGCTCTCTTCGGTGGTGTGGCTGCGGGGCGGCTGGCGGCTGCGGTGGCGGATCGCTTCGCCCCGCCCCGGGGTGCTCGCCGCCGCGCCGGATTGTTCGAGTTGTCGATGGCCGTCTTGCTGGCAGCAGTGGTGGCCCGCTTCGGCGTGGGCTGGAACACGATCCCGCCGCTGGTGGCCGCGGTGTCGCTGGTGACGCTGTCGGTCGTCGACTGGCGCTCCTGCCGACTGCCCGACGCCATCACCTTCCCGGCGTCGGTCGCGAGCCTGGCCGCGATCGGGGCCGCGTCGATCGCCGCGGGCCGGCCGGGTGCCATCGTTTCGGCTGTGGCCGCGGCGATCGGCTACGGCGCGGTGTTGTGGGCCGCCCACGAGCTGCGACCCAGCAGCCTCGGCTTCGGCGACGTGAAGCTCGGCCCGCTGCTCGGCCTGCACATCGGCTGGACGGCGGCCGCCGTCCAGCAGGGCTGGTGGGTGGTGATCGGCCTCGCCGCCCAGGCCCTGCTGCTGAGCTGCCTGATCGGCTTGGCCATGGGCCTGGTGTTGGCCCTGCTCCGCCGGAGGGGCTGGGAACCTCTGCCCGATCCCGGCCGCGGGCCGGCCTCCCCGCCGCGCACCAGGCTGCTCGACACGGCCTTCCCGTTCGGGCCTGCCTTGGCCGCGGGCACAATGATCGCGGTGCTGTTCCCGGAAGCTCTGACCCTTTGACAAGTCTTGCCCCGATTCCCCAGAACGGGGCGGACAACTTCGGGAGGCTGGTAGGCCACCGCTTTGGGGCCATCGGCCCAGAGGCCGAGCGGCGCGTCGGTAGGCTGCTCGGGTGCCTCCAAGTGCCCGCAATCCCCATGTCGTGACCGTCGACCTGGGCGACCGCTCCTACGACGTCCACGTGGGAGCGGGGGTGCGGGCGCGCCTCGGCCCGGCCATGCCATCCGGTGCTCGCCGGGCGGCCGTCATCACCCAGAACAATGTCGGCTGGGCCGTTGACAGCGGCTTGGACCAGTCCGTGCTGGAGGTGCCCGACGGCGAGGAGGCCAAGTCGCTGGCCGAGGTCGAGCGCCTGTGCCGGGCCATGTCGGCCGCGGGGTTCACGCGGTCCGACGTGATCGTGGCCGTCGGCGGCGGGGTGGTCACCGACCTCGCGGGCTTCGTGGCCGCGGTCTACCACCGCGGCATCCGCTACGTGTCGGTGCCCACGACGCTGCTGGCCCAAGTGGATGCGGCCATCGGGGGAAAGACCGGCGTCAACCTGGCGGAGGGGAAGAACCTTGTGGGCGCCTTCTGGCAGCCCCACGCCGTGCTGTGCGACACCGACGTGCTGGCCACGCTGCCGCCGCGGGAGATACTCAGCGGCCAGGGCGAGCTGGCCAAGTACCACTTTCTGACCGGAGACGACCTGGACGCCCTCGACCTGGGCGAGCGCATTGCAGCGGCGGTGCGGATCAAGGCCGAAGTGGTGGCCGCGGACGAGCGCGAGGGCGGCCGTCGGGCCATCCTGAACTACGGCCACACCCTGGCCCATGCGATCGAGACCGCGGGGCGCTACGACCTGCGCCACGGGGAGGCGGTGGCCGTGGGCCTCGTCTACGCGGCCGAGGTGGCCGTGCGCATGGGCCGCATCGACGAGGACCGGGTGGCTGAGCATCGCCGGGTCGTGACCGGCTACGGCCTGCCGGCTCGGTTGCCGGCAATGCTCGACGACGACGAGCTGCTCGCGCTCTTCGGCCGCGACAAGAAGGCCCTCGACGGCGTGACCCTCGTACTCGACTCGGCCCGGGGTGTGGAGCCGGTTGCGGGGGTGCCCGAACCGGTGCTGCGAGACGCGTTGGCCGCGATTCGATGAGCAAGCTGCCACCCCGGCCAGGCAACGCCGTCGACGCGCTGCGAAGCCTGCCCCCGCTGCGGGTGGAGGGGCGTCTCGGGCGGCTCTGGGACCGGCTGGCCGCTGCGGGCTTCGATGCCGCCGCGATCGTCGAGCCCGCCAATGTCCGATGGCTCACCGGGTTCACCGGCTCCAACGGCGTCGTCGTGGTTCTGGGCGCCGGCGAGGCGCTGCTCGTGACCGACGCTCGCTACTCCGAGCAGGCGCCCGCGCAGCTGGCGGCGGCCGGCTGTTCGGGCGACGTGGAGGTCGTCGTGGCCCGCGACCCGGCCAAAGCGGCGACGGCCAGACTCGGGGACTCGGCTCGCCTCGGCTTGGAGGACAGCGTCGCCTGGAGCGAACAGATTCGCTGGAGTGAGACGGTTGATGCAGAGACGGTGCCACTGTCTGGGATCGTGGAGAGCCTGCGGGCCGTCAAGGACCGAGCCGAGCTGGCCCGCATCGAGGCCGCCGCCTGCATCGCGGACCGGGCCCTGGCGTCGGTCGTGCCGATGCTGCGACCAGACGCCACCGAGTCGCACCTCCAGATGGCTCTCGACGACGCCATCCGCACGACTGGCGCGTCGGGCCCGGCCTACGACACGATCGTTGCTTCGGGTCCCAACGGCGCCCTCCCCCATGCCACCCCCACCGACCGGCGGCTGGAGGCCGGCGATCTCGTGATCGTCGACGTCGGAGCGGTTGTGGACGGCTATCGCAGCGACATGACCCGCACGTTCGTCCTGGGCGATCCGAGCGATCAGGCCGCGGCCATGCTCGATGTCGTCGGCCGCAGCCAGGCGGCCGGCGTCGGCGCAGTGGGCCCGGGCGTCGAGGCGGGGGAGATCGACGGAGCCTGCCGGTCGGTCATACACGAGGCCGGCATGGGCGACGCCTTCGTGCACGGCACGGGCCACGGTGTCGGATTGGACATTCACGAGTTGCCCCGCGTGGCCTCGGGCTCATCCGCGGTGCTGCAGCCCGGAAATGTGCTTACCGTCGAGCCCGGCGTGTACTTTCCCGGATTCGGAGGCGTCCGGGTGGAGGATCTGCTGGTCGTCACCGACGCCGGATGCCGCCCGCTGACTCTTTATCCGAAGGCGCCCCTGGTGCCGCTGCCGGTCTGAGGACGCCGCCACGGCAGGACCGAACACCGAGAACCGACAAGGAGCAGATCTTTGCCCACCATCACGACCAACGACATCAAGAACGGCATGACCCTCGAGCTCGATCAGAACCTGTTCAGCGTCGTGGAGTTCCAGCATGTCAAGCCGGGGAAGGGCCACGCCTTCGTGCGCACCACCCTCAAGAACGCCCGAACCGGCGCGGTGGTCGACCGCACTTTCCGCGCCGGCGAGAAGGTCGAGCGGGCGACGATCGACAAGCGCGAGATGCAGATGCTCTACCGCGAGGGCGAGGACCTCGTCTTCATGGACAACGATTCCTACGACCAGATCACCGTGGCACCCGATGTTCTGGGCGACGCGGCCCGGTTCCTCGTGGAGGGATCGGTGGCGGTGATGCTGATGCACGGCGCCGAGATCGTCGGCACCGACCTGCCCGCCGCGGTGGAGCTGGCCATAGCCGAGACAGAGCCGGGGATCCAGGGCGACCGTGTGTCGGGCGCCACCAAGCCGGCCACCCTCGAGACGGGCCTGGTCGTGCAGGTTCCGCTGTTTGTGTCGCCCGGGGAGCGGGTGAAGGTTGACACCCGGTCCGGCGCCTACATCGCGCGGGCCTGATCCGGCCTCTTGGCAGTTGGTTCGGCGGCCGTGACTGCTGTTCCCCCCGGCTTCGGGACCCGCCGCGAGGCGCGCGAGGACGCGCTAGCCGTGCTCTACGAGGCCGATATCGCCGGCGGCTCGTCCGCGGAGGCGCTGGCCCGTCGGGCCATGCCGCTCTCCGGCTACGCGGTGGAACTGGCGCTAGGCGTGGACGCCGACCGCGATCGTGTGGACAGCCTGCTGCGGAGACATCTGGTGGGATGGCGCCTGGAGCGGCTCGCGGTGGTGGACCGGGCTCTGGCCCGGATCGCGGCCTGGGAGCTGGCCCATCGCGGCGACGTGCCGACGGGCGTCGTGCTGTCTGAGGCTGTGGCCCTGGCCACTCAGTACTGCAGCGCCGACACGCCCCGCTTCCTCAACGGGGTGCTGCGGGCCGTGGCCGACGAAGTGCGAGGCCAAGAGGCCGAGCGGGTGAGCGGCATTTCATGAGGCATTCGCGAGGCCTTCAGCGAGGCCGTGGCCCGAGCGGCCCGTGAGCGCAGCGAACAAGAGCGGGAACCACGACGCTGCACCGCGAGGTGGCGGAGCAGGCGGAACCGATGGCCTGATCCTGGGTGTGCCCCGCCTGGTGAGCCAGACCACCCTGCTTAGGCCCTGGCGGGCCGCGGACGCCCCGGTGCTGGCCGCGGCTTGGCGCGACCCGGTGATCCGGGATCGTCTGAGAGTGCCCGAGCCGAGCGACGAAGCTGCGGCCTCGCGTTGGATCTCGCAACGGGAGCAGGCCTGGGCCGAAGGGCGCTCGGTGGACCTGGCGGTGACCGATGCGCCGTCGGGCCAGGTCATTGGCGAGGTGGGGCTCAGCCGGCTCGACCCGGTGCGGCGTGCGGCTCTGGTCGGCTGGTGGATCGCCGAGGGTTGGCGGGGCCGCGGACGGGCCGGGGAGGCGGTCCGGCTCGTGCTGGACTGGGCGCTGACGGAGGGGCCGCTCCAAGCGGTGATGGCCGAGATCGACTCCGACAACCCGGCGTCGGCAGCCGTCGCCCGACGGGCCGGGATGCGCAGGGTCGACGCGCCGCCAGGCCGGGTCGGGGAGTCCGCCCGTCCGGCTGGGTTGGTCTTTGCCCGCACGCGGGACGGCGCGGGGGTCGCCCTAGCGATAACGTCTGTTCTTCCGACTTCGTCGGAACGTCATCGATGAAGTATCGTGACGCGCTGTTTGAGATTGGAAGGTAGGACGGTGGATCAAGGGCCCGTGACCATGAGCATGATCGGACCTGTGGCCGTGGTGGTTGTTGACGACGGAGCGGACAACACCCTCGACACAAGCGTCATCAACTCCCTGTTGAGTGCCTTTAGGACTGCACAGGAGCAGGCCCGCGCTGTCGTCCTCGCGGGTCGTCCAGGCTGCTATTCCGCAGGCTTGGACAGGGAGTCCCTGCAGGCTGGTGGCGAGGCTGCGAGCGAATTGCTCCATGGCGGCACCGAGTTGATCCTGCGCCTCGTGGAGTTCCCTCGCCCGGTGGTGATCGCGTGCACCGGCCATGCTCTGGGGGCGGCCGCTGTCTCCCTGCTTGCCGGCGATGTCCGCATCGGCGGGGCTGGCGACTACAAGATCGGCCTGGACTGGGTGTCTGTCGGCTTGCCGGTGCCGGATCTGGCGATCGAGTTGGCCCGAGCCCGGCTCTCGCCCCGGCACGTGACGCGGGCCTGCAACACTGCGCAGATCTATTCGCCCGATGACGCGGTCGAAGCGGGTTTCCTTGACTCCGTGACCAGCGAGGACGCGGTCGAGCAGGCCTGCGAAGTGGCCGCCGATCTTGCCCAGCGGCTCGATCCGAGAGCGTTCGAGGTCACGCGCACGACCACCGTCCGCTGGCTAACGGACGCCATCATGCGCGCTGCGGGGGATCTGTTCCGGACGGAGCACGCCGCCCAGCAGGCTGTCAAGCGCCTCCACGACTAGTCCGCGCGCCGCGCCACCTGAGTCGCGACGGGGCTATCCGCTCGGCCTCTATGGGCTGCCCAAGATGTCCTCGAGGTCGATGATCGGGAGGTCGAAGACGTCGTAGTCGGCCTCGATGCGGGGTTCGGCGGTGCGAGCGAAGCTGCGATAGTGCCGCCGCGCGAACCACCAGCGGCCGCGGTCGTCTCGTTCGAGCCGGTCGTGGTAGACGCCGTAGGCGTCGGTGCGGCACCCGTCGGAGACGTTCTGGCGGATCTCTTGCATGTAGACCCGCGCCGCCGCGACGCCGGCTTCGGCGTCGATACGCATCACCGTGTTGAGCAGGATGAACTCGAAGAGCGAGAAGCGCTCGATCTGGCGGGCGATGAACTCCCCGTACTCGGACGGACCGGTCAGCTCGAACTTCTTGTGGCGCACGTCCACCACGATCGGGCAGTCGGCCCGGACCAGGCTGGCCAGCTCGCTCCAGGCCCGGCGGGTGACCGCGTCGGCGTAGCGGCTCTGCAGGCGCTGCAGCTCCACGTAGGCGATGGTCTCGGCGAGCGGGTCGGTGTCGTCCATCGTGCGGGTGAGGTTACAACCGACCGCCTGGCGGCCAGGAGGCGGCGTCTCGGGAGCAGGTGTGTGCCCCTTTACTGCAGCAGAGCGTGCCGTCGAAAGTATCGTGTGACGCATGTTGGGAAGTGGGAGATAGGACATGACCTTGGATCAAACGGCCGTGACCATGAGCATGCGCGGACCGGTGGCGCTGCTGACCGTCGACGACAACAAAGTCAACGCCCTCAACGACAGCATCACCCAGTCCCTGCTCAGCGCTTTGGGCACGGCCGAGAAGCAGGCCGACGCCGTGGTCCTCGCCGGGCGTCCGGGCGTCTTCTCGGCAGGGTTGGACGTATCGATCCTGCAGCAGGAGAGCGAGGTCATGAGCGACCTGTTCCATCAGACCACGGATCTGGTCCTGCGCCTCGCGGAGTTCCCCCGCCCGGTGGTGGCCGCGTGTACCGGACACGCCCTGGCGGTGGGCGCCCTGTTGCTGCTGTGCTGCGATGTCCGAATCGGCGCGGCCGGCGACTACAGGATCGGGTTCACCGAGTTGTCTCTCGGCTTTCCGCTGCCCGAGCTGACAATCGAGCTGGCCCGGGCCCGCCTGTCGCCCCGGTATCTGACGCTGGCCTGCAACACCGCGCAGATCTACACGCCCGACCAGGCGGTCCATGTGGGCTTCCTCGACTCGACGACCACCACCGATGCCGTCGAGCAGGCCTGCGGGGTGGCCGCCGGCCTGGCCCAGCGGCTCGACATCAGTGCTTTCGCGGCGCAGCGCACGACCAGTTGCCGAAGGCTGTCCGACACGATCATGCGCACCGCGGGAGACCTGCTGCGAGTCAAGCGTGCTGTCGAGCGGGCCAAGAAGCGCGACAGCGACTAGCCCGCCCGTCGCGGCATCACGGACGGTCCGGATTGGTGCCAGCAATGAGGGTTATGAGGTCGCTCAGTCGGTCGATCAGGCGGTGTGCTCCCCCGTCGTGCAGTTCGTCGGCGGTGTCGTAGCCGCGGGTGTAGCCGATGGCCATAGCGCCAGCACCGCGGGCCTGCAGCATGTCCATCTTCGTGTCCCCGACGTACCAGACGGCGCCTGTGCCCGCGCTCTCCACGTAGTGCCTGATCACCGCTTGCTTGTCTGCCACGGCGCAGTGAATGCTGTCGAAGCACTGTTCAAGGTCGTGGGCCCGGAGGTCTCGCCGCACGGCGCCGTCGCTGGCCGCGCTAACGACGGCGATTGCGATGCCGGCGCTCCGCAGGGCCCCGAGCGTGGCCGGCACGCCGGGGGAGAGGGGCGCGTCGAGCGCCGAGAGATGAGTGCTCCAGGCCCGCCCTGCCGCCTCGCTGCGGTCGGCGGAAACGCCTAGGCGCATGACGTGATCCGACAGGGGTAGGCACCAGGCATCCCGGAACTCGTCGAGGGTGAGCTCGGGTAGACCGGCCCACCGCTTGCGGACCAGGCTGCTTGCCCTCCGGGCCCGTTCCATGTCGTCGAGGACGGTTCCGTTCCAGTCGAACAGGACGGTCGCCAGGGAGTCTGGAGCAGTCACAGGCCAAGCCGGGGGACCCGATAGCGGGCCGGTTCCCGGCCGCCGACGGTGACTTCGACGTGGGTGGCTTCGGCCTCGACGAGAGCCCAAGCCCCGGCGGGCTCGCCGTCGCCGGCCGCGTTCTCGATGAGCGACTGGATCGTCATGTATGAGATCCCGTTGTGGACGGTGTGGTTGTTCCAGTGGACGTGCCCGTTCATCGCCATGGTCACGTCGTGGGACTCCAGAACGTCGCGGACCTTAGCCCGGTTGGCGAGCAGGGCTTGGTCCGGAGCGTCCTCGAACCAGAACTGGCCGGTGAGGGCCGCGAAGCGCACGGCGGAATCATGGTCGGTTGCAGCCGTAGGTGCGCGGATCTCAGGTGAGGGCCAGCCAGCAGACGGCGTGGACGTCCTCGGGGGTGATCTCGGGAAGCGGTTCGGGCGGGACATAGGGTTCTAGGCCCAGGGCATTGATGACTCGAATGATCTCTCGGGCCTGCTCGGCGGGGTCGTCGCTGGCAGACATGGCGGCGCGGATAGTGCGGACGGTGCGCTCGGGACACGGCGCGGCCAGACTGTCCATGGCCCGCTCGACTTGGGCCTGGGTCAGTTCGGCGGGAGATTGCGTACGCAGGACCTCCGATGCCCTGGCCAGCGCTGGCGGGATCCTGGGCTCAAGATTGGCCTTGTCAGCAAGGTAGTTCCACTTCTCCACGATGTCGGCTCGGGCTGCGTCCCAGGCGTCGAAGGCTCGCCGGTAAGTGTCATCGTCGAGCTCGCGGGGCGTGTCGAACCCGTCGGCTGGTCGAGCGTGGTCCAGGCAGCTCAATGTGTCGGCCACCACTGTCGGACGGTCATCATTGTCTCCGCTGCCGTCCGGGTCGCGGTGTCCACCGAACTCCACGTAGCGAAACACCGCTCGGTCGTGGTCGCCGACTCGTGCACAGAACACGTATGCCGGCCCGCGGTCGACGTTGATCGCCATGCCGGAACCGGATCCCCAGGGCAGTTCCTCGATTCGCGCCCGCCATCCCTGCTCGATCGCTTTGCGCAGCTCTTGCCGGTACTCCTCACCGGAGAGGGCGCCGCGGGCGGTACCGCCCCGCTCGAACAGGTCGGCCTCTTCGCGGCGGATGCGCTCGATCTCCTCGCGGGTCTCGGTGAAAGTCAGGTCCTCACCGATCTGGTCGGGAAGTACCTCGCCTACGCCGATGCTGGCTGCGGCCTGCCTGATCTTTTGGTGCAGCCGCTCCTCCAGGTTCAGCAGTTCGTCGAGGCGGGTGTCGGGGAACACGCAGCGGATGAACACCTCGGAATGGTGTGAGCCGATGCGGTCGATGCGGCCGTGGCGCTGCACCAACCGCATCGGGTTCCACGGCAGGTCGTAGTTGATGATGTGGCGGGCCTGCTGCAGGTTCACTCCCTCGGCCAGCACGTCCGTGGTCACGACGATGTCGTACAGGTCGTCGTTGCGCCCCTCGGGGGCGTCGGTCGTTCTGGGAGCGAACCCCCAGATCACCGCTTCTTTGCTACCTGTGCCGGTGTTCCCGGATAGGGAGGCGACGCGGCCCCGGTAGGCCGATAGCCGTTCGTCGTTCGGCGTTGTCTCAGCAAGGTGCTCGAAGATCCAGTCCACGGTGTCGGCGTAGTAGCTGAAGATCAGAACCTTGCGCCGGTTGCGGATGTCCTGTTCGGTAGTCCCGCTCTCGGCTGCCTCCGTGGCGATGTAGGTGAGCTGCTCGATGAGTTCGGCCAGGTTCGGATCCTGGCTACGGTCGACCGTGCGTGCGGTCTCCGCGAATGAGCGCAGCATGTCGCGGTCGGCGGCTACGTCATGCCGCAGCCGCTCGATGTCGTAGCCGGCGGCGTCCTCGTGGACTCCGGTGTGATGATCGCCGTGTTTGTCGGCGGCGTCTATGTCGTCGGAGTCCGCTGACATCCAATCAGCAAGTTCGTCGCCGGTTGCCACCCGACCCCGGTCGAGCAGAGTGAGGAACGCGTCATGGCTGTTGGCCATCCGGTGGCAGGTCTCGGCGAAGGCGTGCGGGGACGACTCGAACCGCTTCAGCATGCCCGAGCGGAGCAGTCCGGCGAGCTGGATCTCGTAGCTGTCCGGCGACTGGCCTAGCCGGTACATCGATGGAACGTAACGAGCCAGCGTCAACGACTCCGGGTCGCCGGGGCTGGCCTCGGGATCAAGAGCGCGGGCGATGCGATCGAAGAAGCCGGGCAGCACCGCGTCGAGGTCGTAGCTGACCTTGCGGACGCGGGGGGTGGGGAAGGCGATGACCTGGTCGCGGCCGTCGATGGGCACCGTGTCGTTCGGGTAGTAGGCCTTGACGAACGAGCGGGTGCGGCGCACCGCCACCGCGTCGAGCACGTCGAAGAGGTGCTCCGGGGTCAGGTCGTCGGGGTTGATGGACATGGCCCTCGCGAAGTGGTCCCGCATCGAGGGGATTCCGACATCGGCGAAGGCAGCGTCGTTGCGCAGGAAGTAGCCGAGTTGGTGGTAGAGGTCCCAGAGGCTGTTGTTGACCGGCGTGGCGGTCAGCAGCACGAGTTGCTTGGGAGGTGAGCCAGCCAGCAACCGTCGCAGAGCTTCGGCCCGCTGGGTGGCCGGGTTGCGCAGGTTGTGGGCCTCGTCGATCACCACCATGGCGTATTCGTTGACTCCGGCTCTGAGCTTGAACTGAGTGGCGTGGTCGGGGTTGAGGCGTTGGTCGGCCATGAGCTCTTCGTAGGAGATCAACTCCATCGGGAGCATGTGCTGGTCCTTGAAGGCTCGCCAAGGGCCGTCACGCAGTGTCGCTGGAGTGATCACCAGCACTCGCTGGCGGCGGTCCATGGTGGCCTCTCGGATCAACTCGCCGGCTAGAAACGTCTTGCCCAGTCCTACCTCATCGGCGATGAGGACGCCGTTGCGCTCGGCCAAGATGCGCTTGGCTCGCCATAGACCGTCGGTCTGGAACGACGTGAGATGGATCTCGCTGGCTCCGGTCGGGTCTGCATCGGCCTCGGCGTCGAGTTCGGCGCCGTAGCGCTCCCACAGCATCCGCAGATAGATGAGCTGGGGCGAGTGCGGCTCGAAGCGGGACTCGAACAGTGCCGCCAGGTCGTAGTTGGCGGACTGCTCCCACAGCTCCTCGAACCACTCGCGCACCTGCGCGACGGTGTGGGGCGCATAGTTGCCCAGGTTCAGTTCCAGGTTTGTGGACAGGCCGGCTCGGGTGAAGTTCGATGATCCTGCCACCACCCCGTGGGACCGATCGCTGATCAGGAACGCCTTGCCATGCAGGAACCGGTCCTCCAGCCTGCGCACTTCCACGGTCCCCGAGCGAAGCCAGCGGACGAGACGCCGAGCTGCGGCGTCGGCCTCCAGCGAGAATCCCAGCATGTCCCGCTCGGTGGCGAGGTCGCGCTGATGATTGTCGAGGGCTTGGCTCAGCCGAACGCGAGCGGCCCGTTCGGGTCTGGCGAACTCGACGCCTAGCCTGCGGGTGCGATTCTCGGGTGGCGTTGGTTCCGCGCCAAGCAGGATCCGAGCGCCGGTGAGCTGATCGAGCGAGTCGGCGAGCAGCGAGTAGCCACCGACATTGAAGAATGCGGTCGCGATGTCGAGCCGGGCCCCTCCCACGAATCCGGTTGCCGCATGGGTTATGAACCCGCTGATGGCATCGGCGACGGTTCGTCCGTCCCTGTTGACGGCAAGCTCCGGCTTGGCTTCCCCCGGCTTCGGCATGTCCTCGTCGCCGCTCTCGGGACCGGTCATGTCTCGGGACTCGTCATCGCTCGGCCTTACCAAAGGGCTGCTCAGCGTACTGCTGCAACGGCTGTCCGGTCGTCGGAACTGCCCCGCCAAGCGCGGCTGGCATCCCAGCCTGTTAGTGGTCTCGCCGCCCCGTTCCTGTGCCTCTACTGCCGCCGTACGCGCTGGGACGAATACGGCCAGCCTGCTGGCTGTGAAGCCTTCCCGACGAGCTGTTTGATCTCTGCGGCGGTACTGCTCGCGCAGTATCGGCATGGCAGCCAGGAGGGCTGGGCCGATGGCGGGGCTGGCTCGTTAGTCGATGGTGAAGAGTGGGTTGTGTTGTTGTCCCGTCGGTGCGCTTGGCATACGACTGACGGGCGCACCGCCCTCGTGCCCGACATCGGTCGTGGGAGCCCCGTCACGCTGCGTTCCGGCGCTCCGCAGCGCTGCCCGGGCCGTCGCCGGACCGGGGCGGACCAGCGGCACATCGATGTCGGCTGGGTCGGGAGGGCGCGGTTGGGTACCGTCCGGCAGTGACGTCGTGTCCGACGCGTGCACGGGGTCGTGTTCGGTCAGCAGTGGCGGTCCGTGCGCGTGTTCAGTGTCGGGTCCGGGCAGCGGCAGGGGATCGGGAGCCTGCTCGGCCGCGGATCTGAGCAGCCGCGGATAGTCGGGCGCAAGAGCGGGTCCGTAGTGGATGTGGTCGGGTGGGTGGAGGGTGTGCTGGCCGTCGGGGCGCTTATGGATCTGCCAGCCGTCGTAGTGGATCCTCTGGTGGCAGTCCCAGCAGGCGGGGACCATATTGTCGATACTGGTGGTTCCGCCCTGTGAGACTGGTTTGATGTGGTGGATCTGGCACATGGCCGGGTTTGCTCCGCAGTGGAAGCAGCCGCCGTAGCGGGCGATGAGGATTTGGCGTTGGGCTTCTGTGGCAGTGCGCACCGAGTGGACCCGCCAGATCGGCTTGCCCTGACGGTCATAGACGATCCCGGTGAACTTGGCGTTGCAGGCGAGCTCTTCGAGCACTGCCTGGGGCAGCCGCGCACCGTCTGGGAGTTCGGCTATGAGCTTGCCGGTGTCTTCGTCAACGTGAGCGACCACGCAGATGTCGGCGAAGGGTTTGCCGTTGCCGCCTGCTGTGTTGCCGGTTAGGTCGTCGAGGGCGTCGGCCATGCATTGCTGGAAGCTACGCCGCTGGGCATCGCCGCTGGCACCGGCCTGCTTCTTATCGGCATCGTAGAGGCGGCGAGCCTCGGCCTGCAGCCGGTTGCCGATGCGCCGCCCGGCAACAGGATCGAACTTGCCGTGTAGCTCGATGGTGCCGTCGTCGCTGTCCCATATGCGCACATAGCGGCGAGCTCGCAGGCGCTGGTAGTCGGCCGCACCGCCGTCGCCTTGGCGGTTAGTGGCCCAGCGGCGGGCTTCTTTGGTGAACTGCTCGGGGCGCATCGACTCGGCCTTGGCCAACAGCTCGGTGTCGGACTCGACCGCGTCGGCGGTGGTCTTCTCGACGGCCTCAGCGAGCCGCCTGGCGTTGGCGATCGACACCCGGCCTGACTCCACCGCGTCGCGAACCGAAGGGACGGCCTCAATGACCCGGGCCGTCTTGACCTGGTTCTGAGCGTCGCGCCGCGACAGCCCCGCGCTATCGGCGAGGACCTGCGTACCGCCGTCGCCGTGACGCTCGACCTTGGCGATCACCGCGGCGGCGCCGGTCTGGAACGCCGAGTTGACCGTTGAGATGGCCTTGGAGATCGCCAGCGCCTCTCGCGCCTCCACGCAAGACGCCGAGCCGTCGTTGACCAGCGCCAACATCTCCTTGACGGCGGTCTCGGCCCGGCGGGCTGCCTCGATCAGCATGAAGACAGTATCTCACACCGGTGTGACATTTGTCAAGCATTTATATGAATTATTGATGCAAATTCTTTAGGGTTGGGATAGTTGGTTCCCGAGCGATCTGATCTACCTCACTGTTACCGGATAATCCAGGCGCGACGGTCAACCGGACTCCCTGACTTCCAGTCAGACTTGCTGCGGCTGATCAGACTCCCCACTGACAGTCGGGGCAATTCGCTCGAGCAACTCGTCACGGAGTTCCGAGAGCAGGCGCCCGTCGGCGGTACGCCATGCAAGCCATCCGTCGTAGGAACCGAGGCCGGATGCCGCCGTGGCGGCCTTAGACGGCGCATCGAATACTTGGCCCGAGCCATCATCGAGCAGGATCTTCCCGGTCGTAAGCACTCGGGTCCGATGGAACTCGGCCTTCCTCGTCCTGCGCCAAGTCAGCAGGTCGTCCATTGCGAGCAGGCCAGCGTCGAGGAGGTCGCGCACACGGACGGCGCGACCGTCGATCTCGTAGCGCTTTCGGTCATCGCCTCTTGGCTGGCGCTTGGTTGCCGGTTCTTTATCGTCAGCGGCCGTGATCTCATCGGTTGCGGGCACCGAGCGCCCATCCGGCTCGGGTTCGGGATCCGAGTCTTCACCCTCCGGGTCATTCTCGACGCCGACCACACTCGGGTCTTGCTGATCCTCCTGCGGTTCAAGCGTCGTGGTGGCGGTCGGGGACGGGTCGGTTGCCACAAGGCTGGCGAGCCGGGCGGCCGCTTCTACAGACAGGCGGATCTCAGTGTCGCCGATCGTGAGAAGCACTTCGCCGGAGTCGCGAGACACGTCCAAGACGCGGCCATCGATGCAGCCAACTTGCCCTGCTGGCTCATGCTCCTTGGTCATGCGCGATCCTCCTAAAGTGGGCGAGCACGGCAAGGTGGCGTTCGGAGTAGTCCGCACCCTCGTGGAACGTCTCGTAGATGACGGCAAGGTCGTCCTCGTCGAGTCCATACAGATGGGCGACGCAGGCATCCAATTCGCAGATCAGATCCTGCTTGGTCGCCTCATCGGCAACCGAGCCGACCGGCACGCCCACTTCCTCGGCCCACTCCGCGTACTTCTCATCAACGGCCGCCAGCCGTCCAGAGATCTCCACCACCCGACAGGCGATGCCGTCGTTGTCGGTGTCCGCGTCCGGGATCGGGAAATTGTTGAGGATGTGAAAGTTCAAGTGGAGTTCCACGACACAACGGGCATACCAATCCAGAACCATCGATGAGAGCACTCCAAGCAGGGAGGCTTCGTCGCGCTTGGTCCCTTGGGGCCAGAGCAAGTACGGCGCCTGATTAGTGATGACAACCTCGCCGGGAACCAGCGTCACGATCACCGTGCGGGTGTCTGTGGCCCTTGCCACGTCGCGGAATGCGATGCGGGGTCGGCGGCAGGGCAGGGTGGCGGGGTCGTCAATCCACACCTTCTTGAACTCGCTAAACGGCGAGCGCTGGTGTTCGTGGCTTCGCCGTCGCTTTTGTTGGAGATGTTCGGTGATCTCATCAGCCCTGACCGACGCGTAGTACACGTCCGTGTCCGGCTTCCAAAGATCGAAGGACGCTCCCTTGTAGACTTTCCAGTAGTTCACGGGGTCCATCATGGCCCTACGTCCTGAGTCGAGGATGAACCAGTGCTTGTCATTGGTGGCGTCGAGTTCTCGGTGCGGGCGGACGCGCCACCGTCGAGGATGAAGCGGTGCTTGTCGGCTGTGGCGTGGAGCTCTGCGAGCGGGCGGACGCGCCACCGTCGAGGATGAAGCGGTGCTTGTCGTTGGTCGCGTTGAGGTCGCCCTGCAAGGGACGGACTCGCCATCGGCGATAATGCACACTGGCCAGTGGTCCGTCCGTCCGTCCGTCCGACCGTCCGTCCGACCGTCCGACCGACCGACCGACCGACCGTCCGTCCGTCCGTCCGTCTGTCCGACCGACCTGCGTACTCGATCGTTTGCCCGTCTAGGCGTGGGTGTGTTCGCATCTGTCGAAACAGCTTGAGCGCTCCGGGATGATCAGGTAGCTGAGGGAAGCTGGCATCGTCCGACCAGGAACTGAACTCGGAGGCTGGAACGCGCTCCGGGATGATTGCTCGTCCGGCTCGATACCTGTCCCAACTCGAGTACGGAGGACTGAACGTCACATCGTCGGGATGTTCGGTGCCCTCCCGCAAGGAGCACAAACCCACGGTGTATTGACCGTGTACATCGTCGAACACCCATCCTCCGGTGTTGAGCAGAACGACGACGTTGCTGAATGCTCCGTGTGTGACACGGTCATACGCCAGTGTTCCGACCCCTTCGTTTGAAGCGCTGTGCGAGGGAGCACGATTCCGACGCTGCCTGTGGAAGGGCGAATCAGGTGCCAGTTGCGCCAGGCAAATGCCTTGTATAGGTCCGTACGTCCGTACGTCCGTAGTTCCGTACGTCCAGCGCCGAGATCGGGAAACGCATTGCGCAGCACGGCTCGGGTGGCTTCTGCGTTATCCAGATCGTCCCCATAGGCGGCCTCCAAGTCGGGCCTGGACCGCCGGAACCGGGCGATGGCGTCGTTCATCTGCTTGATCGGCATGCTGCGAATGCCCGGCAGATGCAATCCCTACCAGACATGCTCCTGGACTACCACCTGCTCCCATGGTGGGTTACCCAGCAAGCAGTCGAAGCCCGGGCGGTCGCGTGTGAATACCTCTGGGAACGCGGCGGGGAAGTGCAGCGGCATCAGGTCGCGTATCGCGTGAGTCACGGATTCGGTATGGCTGAGCCGAATGAGAACTTGCTCGTCGAAGTTCTCGGGCAAATCACTTGATCCGGCTCGGTGGGCGGTGATCACATCGAAGGCGGCTCGAGCGCCTGCGACAGCCTCTGCCATGTCGTGCTCGAGAAGGGAGCGGGCCTCGTCGATCTCCCTTTTGCTAGCGTCCGAGATGCGCGCCAATCGCTGGAGTACGGACCTGGCCCTGTCCAGCGTTCCCTCGACCGCAAGCCGCGTCAGGCTCGGTGCATTGGGTTCCGCGTTGGGCTCGAACGCCGCGGGCACTTCGTCGAGAGTGCCCACCCCGGTGAGGCTGTCGCCGTGAACCAGATTGTGGTCCAGCAGCGACAGGGGCAGGCCGGGCACGAACGTATGCACCCAGATGGCCAGCCGGGCCAGCTCCACCGCGACCCGGTTGCGGTCCACGCCGTACACGCAGTGGCGGGCCACCTGCCGACGTAGCAGCGAGCTCGACTCGATCTCGACCCCGTCGCTAAGGTCGCCCAGGGCCCTTTCGGCCGTGTGGCGCAGGCGCAGCAACTCGTTCGTGACTGCTGGCACCGGATTCAGCGCCAACCAGGCCGACAGTCGGGCCTCGATCCGGTCCAGCGCGGCTACCAGGAAGTGTCCCGACCCCATGGCGATGTCAGCACAGCGGAAGTCGAAGAACGCGTCGGCCAGCGCGGCCTCGTCGCCGGCGTCCCGAAGCGTTTCGAGCCGGGCGATGTGGTCATCCAGCGCTGGTTCGAGGGCGTTGTCGAGCAGGTGCTCCACCGCGAACGGCTTCGTGAAGTAGGAGCCGGAGGCCTTTCGCACGCCTGATCGGTTGTGCAGGTACACCGACCTGGCGGGAACGATAACCGCATCGTCGGCGCTGGCCGGCACGTACTGCTCTTTCCCCTTGATCGTGGTGACGGTGAGGTCGTCCTGGGCCACCGCGAGGCGCGACTCCAACAGCCCCTCGTAGATCGTTCCGAACTCCCGCACCGACAGCGACCGGAAGTCAACCGGTCCTTCGCCCTCGGGTCCCTCGTCGATCAGCAGCCCCGCCAGCGCCGGAGCGAACTCTGCGTCGGTTAGCTCAAGAGAGGTGAGCGCCGCACCCGGCTTGCTCACTTCCGGATCGTCGGTGAAGAGGCCGCCATTGTAGGCGGGAACGCCCCAGCCGGAGTTGCCTTCGTTCACTGCACGCCAGACCTCCTGCACGTCGTGCCACAGGGATCGGGCGTGTTCGTCGTAGCGGTCTGTGCCCGCCTGCCGGTCCGCCACCAACCGACGTGCCGTGCGCTTGAGCGAATGGACGGAGTAGTGGTCGTTGGTTCGGTAGGGGAGAAGGTCCTTGTCCTCAGCGTAAGCCACGAACAGCAGCCGGAACAGTATCACCATCACCTGCTCGTAGGCGTCTTCCAAATCGGCACCGGTGGGGTTGCGCCCCAGCCGTCGGGCGACGGCATCGGCCAGCGCTGGCACCGTTTGGAAGTAGACCCGCTCACGCAACCGCACCGCCAGTTCCGCAGCAAAATCGGCCGACCGGTCCAGGATTGTCTCCAGAGTGCCGTTCTCGATGAGCGCGTCCGCTGAGAACAGCAGGTGCAGATACCCGGCCAGCTCAGCGGGTAGCAGCGAGAGGTTGAGCTCGACGAAGGTCTCGGCCCTGCCCTTGCGACCCACGCCGGTGTCGGATCGGGCCGCGTACAGGCGGATCTCCGAGGATCGGGTGAGGATCACCCAGTCCACCGCCTTCTGGTCGGCGACGGCCAGCGCCTGCGACACCGGGGATGTGCCATTGAAGCGCTGCGCCGGAGCGTCAAACGGCTCGTCCTCATCGCAGAAGACAGCGATTGCCCTGTTCCGTCCGTTGATCGTGAGCATCGATGTGTTGGTGGAGAGGACCTCGATTCCGTAGCCCAGGCTCTCCACGAGTTGACGACCCCGCAGCCCAAGCAACGGCCGGGCCCGTTCTCCCGACGTGCGCCAGTCGGGCCTGTCGGGAACTCCGGCCCGCAGCTCCTGCGTGGCCAGCAGACCGACGTTACGGAGCCCCGGCATCGGGGAGTCCAACTCCGGGAGATTGGCCAGCAGGAACCGCGTAGCAGCGTGGTGACTCGGCTCACTGAGCGCCACTTCGGCTAGCCGCTCGGCCTGTGACACCTCTACGTCATGCTGCACCATCGGCTGATCGCCCGCCGGCCCGCACAGCGACACCCGCTGGCCTCCGGAAGTGGGGTAAGCGGCAACCAACAGCACCGGGCTGGCACGACCCCCGCGGCGCTTCGACCACGCCCGGCGCAGATCAGCGGCTGTGGGCCGACGTGCTGCCGTCGCCAGCAGCACCTCCAACCCGCTAGGAGCATCCTGCGTGAACAGGCCAGCAGGCACCAGCGACGAAGGGAAGCCCTCCGGAGTCGACCAAGTGATGGGCTCCCGTTCGATCAGGAAGTCATCCAGCATCCGTCACGCATTGTGTCGCTGCCGCTGTCGAAGCGGTTACGCCAGAGTTGACTCCATCAGCGGCATTGCTTAGCACAGCGCCAGCTACCTTGCCGGTCTAACCTCTCGGCACACCGTCGGTCGGGGAGCAGCGTGCCGTGCACATTTACCATCTGGCTCTGAAGAATTGGCGCAACTTCAAGTCAGTCGAGATCAGCGTGCCGCGGCGGCTCTTCGTTGTCGGACCCAATGCCTCGGGCAAGTCGAACCTGCTGGACGCCTTGCGGTTCCTCCGCGACCTGGCCTCCATCGGCGGTGGTCTTCAGCAGGCGGTTCATCAGCGCGGCGGTATTGGACACGTCCGATGCTTGGCGGCGCGCAACTACAACAAGGGCAGGGTCGGGCTGGAGATCGGCTTAGAGGACAAGGAAGGCGTCAAATGGAGCTATGAACTCCATTTCACGGGCGAGAGGCGGGGTCGCCACCGCCCCGTTGTGGTGACGGAGATTGTGACGCGCGAGGGTGAAGTCATCGTGGAGCGTCCGAACGACGCCGATCAAGACGATCACGAACTGCTGACGCAAACGGCTCTGGAGCAGGTGCAGTCCAACCGTGACTTCCGCAACATCGTGGATTTCCTGACCGGAATCCGCTACCGCCACCTCGTCCCGCAGCTCATTCGAGACCCTGATCTCGGCCGGGACGAACCGGGCGATCCGTATGGATGCGACTTCCTGGCCCAGATTGCACGCACGTCGGAGACGACTAGGACGCGCCGCCTCTCTGCGGTGAACAATGCACTACGTGCCGCGCTTCCTCAGCTCTACGGGCTCGAACTTACACGGGATGAAGCAGGTCGCCCGCACCTTGAAGCGCGGTATGAGCATTGGCGAATCAAGGGCGCTATTCAAGGTGAGCGCGAGTTCTCCGACGGGACTCTCCGACTGATAGCGCTTCTGTGGCTTCTGGCCGAGAACGCATCCAAGACAAACCGGGTGCTCCTCTTGGAGGAGCCGGAACTGACCCTGCACCCGGCGATCCTCCGAGAGTTGCCGACGATCCTCAGTCGGGTAACCCGCCGAAGTGGCCCTCAGATAATCCTTACGACCCACTCCAATGACCTAATCGCCGATGAGGGCCTTGGCCTTGACGAGGTGGTCCTGCTCCAGCCGGGCGATGAGGGCACCACAGCCATCTCAGCCCACGACATTCCCGACGTTGCAGAGTTGCTTGTAGCGGGTGTGAATCTCAGCGAGATCGTTGAACCCCTCACGCGTCCCGGAGAGGTAGCGGCGATCTCAAAGCTTCGTTGATGCGGTACGTCCACGTCGCTGTAGAAGGGCGTACTGACGAAGCTGTCGCCGAAAGGCTGCTCCGAACGGTTGGCCTCCCGGCCTATCCGGTCGGAAGGCGAACCGGTAAGCGGAGTCTCGATCCGAGACTGCCTGGATACAACCAATCGGCCGTTCGAGTGCCGTGGCTGGTGATCCGCGATCTCGATCACGATGACGCGCGCGAGTGCATCCCAAGCCTTCGCTCGCGGCTCTTGCGCGGTCAGCCCAGTCCCGGAATGTGCTTTCGATTGGCCGTTCGGGAAGTCGAGGCATGGCTGATGGCGGACCGAGAGCACTGTGCTGTTTTCTTCGGCGTGGGACTCGCGTCAGTACCCAGAGATGTCGAACTGTGCGACGATCCCAAGCAGACCCTCATAAACCTGTCTCGACGGTCAAGTAGGCGAGACATCCGCGAAGGTATGGTTCCCCGCACCAAGAGTGGGCTCGTTGTTGGTCCAGAGTACGCCTCACTCGTGAGTGAGTTCGGACGCGAAGTCTGGGATCCCCGTGTGGCCCGCACGAACTCGCCGAGTCTTGACCGCGCGTTGTCCTGCCTCGACCGGCTTCGGCAATGGTGCGAGAAGGGAGCCAGTGGACATCCCGAGCCCTGAGCACACGGCGGCACTCCTATCGGCTCCGCCACTGGGGCTCGAACAGGCGCTTCGGGCTGAAGCTCTCTACATTGAAGACATCCCGGAACGCCGCAAGAAACGGGAGTTCACAGACCCCGCACAAGCCATGCGCGCGCTTTCGTTCTGCCGGTGATACCGTCGCCGCTCGACCGTGAAACGGGTCCGGTGAGGCCCGAACGGGGAGGACAGCATGGCCGAACGAGAACGCCGCTTCACGGTGCCCCACACCAGCGGCACGTTTCGTGCTCGGACCCGGGTCATGGCCACCGACGACGTGGAGCGGGCCGTCCGGCGAATGGCCCACGAGGTGATCGAGCGCAATCACGGCACCCAGTCCCTGGTCGTGATCGGCCTGCAGACCGGCGGCGTCCCCATCGCTCATCGCATCGGCGACACGCTGTCGGAGATAGAGGGCATTGCCGTGCCGGTGGGATCGCTCGACGTGGCCCTGCACCGCGACGACATCGGCCTGCGGCCCGTGCTTCCCCAAGCGGTCACCGACATTCCCACCGACCTCGACGGCAGCGTGGTGGTGCTCGTTGACGACGTGCTGTTCACCGGCCGCACGGTGCGGGCTGCGCTCGACGCTTTGCACAGTTGGGGCCGGCCCCGGGCGGTGCAGCTGGCGGTGATGGTGGATCGGGGACATCGGGAGCTGCCGATCCGCCCCGACTACGTCGGCAAGAACCTCCCCACGAGCCGGTCCGAGATGGTGGACGTGGGCCCCGACGGGGTGTACCTGGGGGAGCTGGAATGAGTCTTGTGGCCCGCAGAGGGAGGATTGCATGAGCCGATCAGACGGCGGCCGGGCGCGGCGGCACCTGCTGTCGATCAGCGATCTCGTCCGCCCCGACCTGGAGCGCATCCTCGACCTCACCGAATCGTTCGCGGAGGTGAGCGAACGGGCCATGCCCCGGGTTCCGGCCCTGCGGGGCAAGACCGTCGCCTGGCTGTTCTACGAGGACAGCACCCGCACCCGGCTGTCGTTCGAGGCGGCGGCCAAGCAGCTCTCGGCCGACACGCTGAACTTCACCGTTCGCTCGTCGTCGGTCAACAAGGGCGAGTCGGTGCGCGACACCGTGCAGACCATCGACGCCATGGGCATAGACGCCATCGTCGTGCGCCACTCCTGTGCCGGGGTTCCCTACCGGGTGGGCGACTGGATCGACGCTTCGGTCATCAACGCCGGCGACGGCAGTCACGAGCATCCCACCCAGGCCCTGCTCGACCTGTACACCGCCCGGAGGCATTTGGGCGACCTCGACGGCGCCCGTGTGGCCATCATCGGCGACATCCTCCATTCCCGGGTGGCCCGCTCCGACGTGCTCGCGTTCACGGCCATGGGCGCCGAGGTCACGCTGGTGGCCCCCCGCCCGCTGCTGCCCTCCAGCCTCGAGGGCTGGCCCGTGGCCGTCACCCACGATCTGGACTCCATCCTCGGCGAGATCGACATCTGCTACCTGCTGAGGATGCAGCTCGAACGTCAGGTCAGCGCCCTGGTGCCCTCGCTGAGAGAGTTCCGCGCCGAGTACGGCATCAACTCGTCGCGGGCCGACCGCCTGGCCGACGGCGCGCTCATCATGCATCCCGGTCCCATGAACCGCGGCGTGGAGATCGACGGAGACGTGGCCGACCGACCCAACGCGGTGATCACCGAGCAGGTCGCCAACGGCGTGGCGGTTCGCATGGCGGTGCTGTTCCTGTTGCTCGGCTCGGGCCTGGATCAGGCCGAGGGACAGAGGGAAATGGCTGCATGAGCACCAGACTCGCCGCGGTGGCCCCCCTCGGCACCATCGCCATACGGGGCGGGACCGTGGTGGACTCCCAGGGCAGCCGTCGAGCCGATGTGACGGTGGGAGACGGCCGCGTCACCTTTGTCGGCGCCGGGGACGACGATCGCTCGGCCGCCACCCGCACGCTCGACGCCTCCGGCTGCATCGTGGCCCCGGGGCTCGTCGACCTGCACGCCCACCTGCGCCAGCCCGGCCGCGAGGACGCCGAGACCATCGAGACCGGCGCCAGGGGAGCGGCCCTCGGAGGCTTCACCGCAGTGGTGGCGATGCCCAACACCGACCCGCCCACGGACTGTGCCGCGGTGGTTCGCGAGGTGCAGGAGCTCGGCGCGGGCGCCTGCTGCGACGTGTATCCGGCGGCAGCCATCACCGTGGGCCGCCGCGGCACGGCACTCGCTCCGATGGCCGAGCTGGCGCGTCTCGGCGTGCGCATGTTCACCGACGACGGCGTCGGCGTTCAGGACGCCCAGGTCATGCGCCGAGCCCTGGAGTACGCGGGCGGTCTGGACCACCTCACCGGCGGGCGCCCGGTGGTGCTGGCCCAGCACTGCGAGGTGGCGGAGCTCAGCGCAGACGGGTCCATGCACGAGGGCGCCTGGTCGAGCCGGCTGGGCCTGGGCGGCCAGCCCTCGGAGGCCGAGGAGCTGATGGTCATGCGCGACATCGCCCTGGCCCGGCTCACCGGATCCAGGGTGCACTTTCTGCACCTGTCCACGGCCGGGTCGGTGGCCATGGTGCGCGCCGCCAAGGAGGCGGGCCTGCCGGTCACGGCCGAGGCGGCCCCCCACCATTTCACTCTCACCGACGCCTGCTGCGCCGGCTACGACACCGTCTTCAAGGTTCATCCGCCCCTGCGCACCGACGGCGACGTGGCCGCCATCCGGGCCGGGCTGGCCGACGGGACCATCGACGCCATCGCCACCGACCACGCCCCCCACACAAACGCCGACAAGGAGAAGCCCTTCGACTCGGCGCCTCCGGGAATGCTGGGCCTGGAGACCGCGCTGGCCCTGGCGCTCACCGAGCTGGATCTGCCCATCGAGCAGGTCCTGGCCCTCATGTCGTGGCAGCCCGCCGCCATCGCCGCCATCGACGACCGCCACGGCGGGCCGGTCGTGCCCGGAGCACCGGCCAACCTGTGCGTGATCGACCCCCGGGCGCCCTGGACGGTGTCGGGCGCGGCGATGGCCAGCCCGAGCCGCAACACCCCCTACGAGGGACGGACGCTGCGGGGCCGGGTCCGCCACACGCTGCTGGCTGGAGAGCCGGTCGTGATCGACGGCGAGCCGCAGCGATGACCGGTCTCGAGTCCGCCCTGCTGGTGCTTCGCGACGGGGAGGTGTTCGAGGGCGAGGCCGTCGGCGCTCCCGATGTCGAGGTCGCCTCCGGCGAGGTCGTGTTCAACACGGTGATGAGCGGGTACCAGGAGGTGATCTCCGACCCCTCCTACGCAGGCCAGATCATTGCCTTCACCTATCCCCACATAGGCAACTACGGCACCAACGACTCCGACTCGGAGTCGGCCCGGCCCCACTGCCGGGGGGTGATCGTGCGCGACCTGGCCCGGCGGCCGAGCAGCTGGCGGGCCACCGACAGCCTCGACGGCTTCCTGCGCCGCCACGGCGTACCGGGCATCGCCGGGATCGACACCCGCCGGCTCACCCGCCACATCCGCGATGCGGGCGCCATGCCCGGAGCGTTCGGCACCGCGGACGAGGCCGCCCTTCTGGCCGCGGCCCGCGCCGAGCCCGGCACCAGCGGCGTCGATCTGGTCAGCGAGGTCACCACCGACCGGCCCTACACCGCGGGCACGGGCCCCCGCCATGTGGTGGCCTACGACCTCGGCATCAAGTCCACCATCCTGGGCTGCCTGGGCGAGCTGGCCACAGTGACCGTCGTGCCCGCCCACACGCCCGCGGCAGAGGTGCTGGCGAGGAATCCCGACGGAGTGTTCCTCAGCAACGGACCGGGAGACCCGGAGCTGGCCGGCCCGGTCGTGGAGGCGCTTCGGACGCTCGTCGGCTCGGTTCCCGTCTTCGGGATCTGCCTCGGCTACCAGCTGCTGGCCCTCTCCCTGGGCGGGCGGATCCTCAAGATGCGCTTCGGCCACCACGGCGGCAATGTGCCGGTTCGATGCACCGCCACCGCCCGCATCGAGATCACCAGCCAGAACCACAACTTCGCGGTGGAGCCCGGATCGGTGCCGGGCGTCACCGAGACTCACCTGTGCCTCAACGACAGCGCCCTCGAGGGCCTGTCCGTCGACGGTGAGGCCGCCTTCGGCGTCCAGTACCACCCCGAGGCCGGTCCGGGCCCCCATGACGCTCGCCACCACTTCGCCGCCTTCGCCAAGCTGATGGACCGATGCGGTGCCGCGGCGTGACGAGATGACCGGTGGGCGCCGTGCCGAGGCGTGACGAGATGACCGGTGGGCGCCGTGCCGCGGCGTGACGACATGACCGGTGGGCGCCGTGCCGAGGCGTGACGACATGACCGGTGGGCGCCGTGCCGAGGCGTGACGAGATGACCGGTGGGCGCCGTGCCGAGGCGTGACGACATCGAGTCGATCCTGATCATCGGCTCGGGGCCCATCGTCATCGGCCAGGCCTGCGAGTTCGACTATTCCGGCACGCAGGCCTGCCGGGTGCTGCGAGCCGAGGGGTTCCGGGTGATCCTGGTCAACTCCAACCCGGCCACGATCATGACCGACCCCGAGGTGGCCGACGCCACCTACGTCGAGCCGCTTGACGCGGCCGTTGTGGCCAGCATCATCGAGCGGGAGCGTCCCGACGCCCTCCTGCCCACCCTCGGAGGCCAGACCGGGCTGAACCTGGCCATGGAACTCGTCGCCGGCGGCGTGCTGGAGGCCAACGGCACCGAGCTGATCGGAGCCGACGCGGCCGCTATCGCCACCGCCGAGGACCGCCAGCTCTTCAAGCAGGCCATGCTCGAGATCGGCTTGGACGTGCCCCGCTCGGGAACGGCGCGGGACGTCGACCAGGCCCGCGAGGCGCTCCGGGCCGTGGGCCTGCCCGTGATCGTGCGCCCCGCGTACATTCTCGGCGGCCGCGGCGCGGGCATCGCTACCACCCCTGAGGAGTTCGAGCGCGTGGCTGCGGCCGGCCTGGACGCCAGCCCCATCTCCGAGATCCTGGTCGAGGAGTCGATCGTGGGCTGGAAGGAGTTCGAGCTCGAGGTGATGCGGGACCGGGCCGACAACTGCGTGGTGGTCTGCTCCATCGAGAACCTGGACCCGATGGGGGTGCACACCGGCGACTCCATCACCGTCGCTCCCGTGCAGACTCTCAGCGACCCGGAGTACCAGCAGATGCGCAACGCGGCCTTCGCGGTGCTGCGCCGGGTGGGGGTGGAGACCGGCGGGTCCAACGTGCAGTTCGCGGTCGACCCGGCCACCGGCCGCCAGGTGGTCATCGAGATGAACCCCCGGGTGAGCCGCTCCTCGGCGCTGGCGTCGAAGGCCACCGGCTTCCCGATCGCCAAGATCGCGGCCCGCCTCGCGGTGGGCTACACCCTCGACGAGATCCCCAACGACATAACCGAGGTGACCCCGGCGTCCTTCGAGCCGACCCTCGACTATGTCGTCACCAAGATCCCCCGCTGGGCGTTCGAGAAGTTCCAGGCCGCCTCCGGAGCGCTGGGAACCTCCATGCAGTCCGTGGGCGAGGTGATGGCCATCGGGCGCACGTTCTGCGAGTCGCTGCAGAAGGGTCTGCGCTCACTGGAGCAGGGCCGGCTGGGACTCAATGCCGACCCCGCAGAGGCGGCCTATGACCGGCTGGCAGACGCCGACCTGATGGCGGCCGCCTCGGTGCCCACGCCGGAGCGGATCTTCCAGCTGGAGGCGCTTCTGCGGCGGGGTGAGCCGATCGATGCCGTATCCGCGGCCACGGGCGTGGACCCGTGGTTCCTCGACCAGATCTCTCGCATCAGTGAGGAGAGGCAGGCGCTCGAGAAGACGGAGCCACCAGCGATGAGTCGGGCCCGGTGGCGCAGGGCCAAGCGTCTCGGGTTCTCCGATGCCCAGCTCGCATACCTGTGGGGCGCAGCTCCCAGCGACGTAAGGGCGGCCAGGGAGAGCGCGGGGGTGCTGCCCACCTTCAAGACGGTCGACACGTGCGCGGCCGAGTTCGAGGCGACCACGCCGTACCACTACTCCACCTACGAGGACACCGACGAGATCCGCCCGGCGCTCAAGCCCCGGGTCGTGATCTGCGGATCTGGTCCCAACCGGATCGGGCAGGGCATCGAGTTCGACTACTGCTGCGTCCACGCCGGTCAGGCCCTGCGGGCCGCCGGGTACGAGACCGTGATGGTGAACTGCAACCCGGAGACCGTGTCCACCGACTACGACACCAACGACCGCCTGTACTTCGAGCCGCTCACTCCCGAGGACGTGGCCAACGTGATCGCGGCCGAGGATCCCGTCGGCGTGATCGTGTCGCTCGGCGGCCAGACACCGCTGGCACTGGCCGGCCAGCTTCCGCCGGAGCTGGTGCTGGGCACCCCGCCCGCCTCGATCGAGGAGGCCGAGGACCGTGAGCGCTGGAACGCTCTGTGCACCCGCCTGGGCATACCCCAGCCGCCCGGCGGCACGGCCACGAGCCCGGCCGAGGCCCTGGAGGTGGCGACCCGGATCGGCTATCCGGTGCTGGTCCGGCCCTCCTATGTGCTGGGCGGCCGGGCCATGGCCATCGTGTACGACGACGACGAGCTCGCCGCCGCCATGGACGAGCTGGCCGACTTCGGCTCCCTCGGCCGGGAGGGGGGCCCGGCCTCGGAGCGCCCCGTGCTGGTGGACCGCTTCCTGGAGGACGCCACCGAGGTGGACGTCGACGCGGTGCGGGACCGCACCGGCGAGGTGCAGATCGGCGCGGTGATGGAGCACGTCGAGCAGGCCGGCGTCCACTCCGGCGACTCGGCCTGCACCATCCCGCCCACCACGCTGCCCGACGACGTGGTCGCCGCCATCTGCGTACACACTCGACGGATCGCGGCTGCGCTGGACGTGAAGGGCCTGCTCAACGTTCAGTTCGCCGTGAAGCGCAACGGGAGCGGCCCACCGCAGACGCTCTCCGAGACGGGCTCGTGCGGGGTGAGCGACGTGTTCGTGATCGAGGCCAATCCGAGGGCGTCGCGCACGGTGCCGTTCGTCGCCAAGGCCACCGGAGTGCCGCTGGCAATGGTGGCCGCTCGCCTGATGGTCGGAGCAACGCTGGCCGAGCTGCGGGTCGAGGGCATGCTGCCGGCCGCCTCGGTCGGATTGCAGGAGACATCCGACTACGTGGCGGTCAAGGAAGTGGTGCTGCCGTTCAACCGGTTCCCGGAGGCCGATGCCGTGCTCGGTCCCGAGATGCGCTCCACCGGCGAGGTGATGGCGCTGGACGTCACTCCGGGCCTCGCATTCGTCAAGGCCCAGTTGGCTGCGGGCACTCGGCTGCCCGTTGAAGGCACCGTGTTCATGTCCATGGCCGACCGCGACAAGGAGGTGGGACTGCGGGCAGCCCGGATCTTCCACGAACTCGGCTACCGGCTGGCCGCCACCGCGGGCACCGCGCAACTCCTGCGACGCGGCGGCGTTCCCGTGACCGTCGAGGTGGCCAAGCTGGGCGATCATGAGGGCCGCCACGCCGTCGATCTCATCGAGGCGGGCGAGGTTCAGCTGGTTGTCAACTCGCCCCGTGGCCGTGGCCCCCGAGCCGACGGCGCGCACATCCGATCGGCTGCGGGCCGCGCCGGCCTGCCCCTGGTCACCACCGGGGCCGCGGCGCTGGCCGCGGCGGACGGCCTGCGCGACCTGCGGGGCCGCCGCCCGACGGTGCGGAGCCTCCAGGAGTACCACCGCAGCCTCCGGGGCGCCGCGTAGATGGCCGATCTGGCGACCCGGGTCGGCAGCGTCGTGCTGCGGGCGCCGGTCATGACCGCGTCGGGCGCGTCGGGGCACGGAGCCGAACTGGCGCCCTACGGCCCGCTCGACCAACTCGGCGCGGTGGTGGTTAAGTCCCTCAGCCACGGACCCTGGCCGGGCAACCCGCCGCCCAGGCTGCACCCGTTGCGTTCCGCCGCGGCGGGGATGATCAACAGCGTCGGGCTTCAGGGTCCGGGCGTGGCCGCCTGGCTCGACGAGGATCTGCCTGCTCTCATCGGCACAGGCGCCGATGTGGTGGCCAGCATCTGGGGCGACACCGTCGACGGCTACCGTCGAGCTGCCGATCTGCTGGCCGCCGTGCCATCACAGATCGCCGCGGTCGAGGTGAACGTGTCCTGCCCCAACACCGAGGACGGCATGCGCATGTTCGCCCACTGCGCGGCGGCGACCGAGGCCGTGCTGGCCGCCACGGCCGGATGCGGACGCCCGCGCTGGGCCAAGCTGAGCCCCAACACGCCAGAGATCGTGGCGGTGGCCGCGGCTGCGGTACAGGGCGGTGCCGAGGCGGTGGTGCTCACCAACACGCTGGCTGGACTGGTCATAGACCTCGACGAGCGGCGACCCGCTCTCGGCGGGCGGCGCGGCGGCGTGAGCGGCGCGGCACTGCACCCGGTGGCGGTGCGGGCCGTCTACGATGTGCGCGAGGCGCTGCCGGCAGTGCCGATAGTCGGCGTGGGCGGTGTGGCCAGCGGCGCCGACGCGGTCGAGATGCTGATGGCCGGCGCGTCGGCGGTGCAGGTGGGCACGGCCATCTTCGCTGATCCTCGGGCTCCGTGGAGGGTGCTCGCCGAGCTGGAGCAGTGGTGCCTCCACGCCGGGGTGCAACGACTGGACGAGCTGATTGGAGCAGCCCACAAGTGAGGGGGCAGCCTAGGCCCTGGAGAGAAACCGAAGGATGAAGGAGCAGCCGATGGATGAAGCGGTGCGCGACCGGCTCGCGGTGGCCCTCGACTTTGACGACCTGGTGGCGGCATCCCGTCTTGCCCGGTCCCTCGTCGGGCACTTCCGCGTCGCCAAGATCGGCCTGGAGCTGTACACAGCCGCGGGCCCCGAGGCGATCGGGGCCATGATCGACCTCGGCTACGACGTCTTCTGCGACCTCAAGCTGCACGACATCCCCACCACCGTGGCTCGGGCAGCCCGGGTCGTGGGCGAGCTCGGCGTGTCATATCTGACGGTTCACGCCGCAGGAGGAACGGAGATGCTCCGAGCCGGCGCTGAGGGTCTGGCCGAGGGCGCCACCCGTCCGGCGGGAGTGCTGGCTGTGACCGTTCTCACCAGCGACGCCGCGGTCGCGGCCACCCGCGATCTGGTGGCCGAGCGCATGGAGCTGGCGTTTGAAGCCGGCTGCGCGGGCGTGGTGTGCGCCGCTCCCGATCTGACCGCCACCCGTCACGTCCGTCCGGAACTGATCCGGGCTGTGCCGGGCATCCGGCTCGCTGGCGACTCCGTGGACGACCAGCGGCGCGTGGCGTCGCCGGTTCAGGCCTTGGCCGCCGGCGCGGACCTGCTGGTCGTGGGCAGGCCCGTCACAAGGGCCCCCGATCCCATAGAGGCCGCTGAACGCCTGCACCGCAGCCTCCAGCAGTGAGGCTTACCCGCTTTGCCTCTCAGCTGACCCGCGTGCCCGCGTCGGGAGCGAACATGGTGATTTGGTGGCGCGGCAGCACTAGGTGAGCTAAATTCCCTTCCCATGGCTCAACCTTTTTCCATTTCCGACGAAGTTCGCCGTGAGGCGCTGATAAAGGCTGCCAAGGTTCGGCGAGAGCGCGCGGAACTCCGTGTCCAGCTCAAGGCTGGCGATATCTCACTGCCCGACCTGCTTGACCGCGTCGCTGACGACACCGTGGGCAAGATGAAGGTTCTGGCCGTGCTCGAGTCGCTGCCCGGCGTGGGCAAAGTGAAGGCTCGCAGAACGATGGAGCGGGTCGGGATCTCCGAGAGCCGCCGCCTGCGCGGGCTAGGAAGCCGGCAGCGCGCCCAACTGCTCGACGAGTTCGGCTGACCAACAGGGGTTGACGACCAAGGCGGTCGGCACGGCTGACTAGCGCCGGCCTCGGTAGCCTCGCGGGGTGACCTCCCTCGAGGGCCGCTCGATCATCATCGTCTCTGGTCCGGGGGGCGCGGGCAAGGGCACAATCGTCGAGCAGCTCCTGGACCGCGACCCGCAGCTGTGGCTGTCCCAGTCTTGGAGCACCCGTCCCCGCCGGTCCTCCGAGCCGGCTGAGGCCTACCGTTTCGTGGACCGGGCCACGTTCGAGGCCGCTATCGCGGCCAACGGATTCCTTGAGTGGGTGGAGTTCCTCGACTACCTGCAGGGCACGCCGGTTCCAGACCCCCCCGGGGGAGCGGACGTGCTGCTCGAGATCGACGTGCGGGGAGCGCGGCAGGCACAGAAGCTGTTGCCCGACGTTCTGTTGATATTCGTGGATGCGCCCAGCCCGGAGCATCAGCGGGCTCGACTCGAGCTCAGGGGCGACGACGCGGACACCATCGCTCGCCGGATGAACAAGACCGCGTCCGAGCGGGCCGAGGCTCTTGAGATGGGATACGAGATCGTCGTGAACGACGACTTGAGCGGAGCCGTGGAAGCCATTGAGCGCCTCGTCGCCGGGGACCGAGCGCGGCGCCGGTCCACCTGAACCGACCTAGGAGACACCGCGCGTAGATGGTGCCGACTCGCGGTGCAGCGTCATGTTTCCCGCTCTTGTTCGCTGCGCTCACAGGCCGCTCGGGCCACGGCCTCGCTAGGCGCGTCGCGGTTCCTCATCATCTGCCGCCTACCCGCTCGGCCTCGTGGGCACCGCGGCACGGGCCCGGTTCCGGTCCATCGGTCCAAACCCCGGGGGCCGCTGGTAGCGTGAAGCTCCCTCAGTCGGCCCATCCAAGCGGAGCGCGCCATGGCCCACGGCTACGACACGATGATGACCCCGGCTATCGAGGTTCTCCTTGAGCGGACAGAGTCCAAGTTCATTCTCGTGACTCTGGCCGCGTTGCGAGGCCGCGAGATCACCAACTACTTCGGCCAGCTCGGCGGTGGCATCGGAGCCTCCGTGCCGCCCCAGGTGGTCTCCACGTCGGCCAAGCCGCTGTCGATTGCCTTGGAGGAGATCGCAGCCGGCAAGATCGAGCCGGTCGAAATCGATCCCGACGCCGAGCCGCTCGCCGAACCGGCAGGCTCGTTCGAGGGAGCCCATCTCCTGGATGTGAGCGATCCAGGGCAGGGCAGCCCTGGGGGTGACTCCTCCAAACCTGCCGGCGACGTCGGCGCCTGACCGGCGCACGATGAGAGCGCCCCGTCGCTCGCCGGCCGCGGGAACGCCCGTCGTGGGCGTGCTGGCCCAACGGCCAAAGTCGTCGTGAGCGCGCTCAACCGCCGGTGCGTAGTGCTCGGCGTGACCGGCGGCATCGCGGCCTACAAGGCGGTGGAGGTGTGCCGCCGGCTGGTGGGCGAGGGGGCTCACGTCGTGCCGGTGCTCACAGCGGGCGCGCTGCGGATGGTGGGGGAGACGACCTTCTCGGCGTTGGCAACCGAACCGGCGGTCACATCGCTTTGGAACGACCCCTCCGGACCGATCCCGCACACTGCGGTGGGCCAGCGGGCGGACGCCGTAGTCGTATGTCCCGCCACTGCCCGGCTGATCTCGGATCTGCGCACGGGTCGCTCCGGCGACGTGTTGACGGCCACGCTGCTCGCCACGCGGGCACCGGTGGTTCTGGCGCCGGCCATGCACACCGAGATGTGGGAGCAGCCGTCTGTGCAAGAAAACCTGGCCGTGCTCGTCAAGCGGGGGGTCACCATCGTCGGGCCGGGGGACGGGCCGTTGGCGGGAGGCGACGCCGGACCGGGCCGCATGGCCGAGCCCGAGGAGATCGTGGCCGCGGTGGAGGCGGTGCTCACCGCTCCGGATCTGGCCGGTCGGCGGGTGCTCGTCACCGCAGGTGGGACCCGCGAGCCGATCGACGCGGTGCGCTTCGTTGGCAATAGGTCTTCCGGCAAGCAGGGAGCGGCGGTGGCTGCGGAGGCCGCGGCCCGGGGCGCCGAGGTCGTTCTGGTCACCACCCAGAGCGAGCGGGCCCCCGCGGCGGCTCGGGTGGTGACCGTCGACACGGCCGCTGAGATGGCCGCCGCGGTGGAGCTCGAGGCGCACAGCGCCGACGTGGTGGTGATGGCGGCCGCGGTTGCTGACTTCCGTCCTGCGCGGCCCTCGGGCACCAAGCTCAAGAAGGACCGGGGCGTGCCCGCGATGGAGCTGGAGCCCACAGCCGACATCCTCGCGACGCTGGGCGCGTCCAAGGGGCCAGATCAGGTGCTCGTCGGATTCGCGGCCGAAACCGAGGACATCGAGGCGAACGCCCTCGGCAAGCTGCACAGCAAGAATCTGGACGTGATCGTGGCCAACGACGTCTCCAAGCAGCAGGTCGGCTTCGGCCACGACACCAACGAGATCGTGATGTTCACCGCCGACGGCGCCCGCCACTATGTGCCGCTAACCACCAAGCGCGAGGCGGCGCGGGCCGTGCTCGACGTGGTAGTCGCGCTCATGGGCCGGCCCACCGCCGCCGGCGGCCACGACATCTAGGACAGCAGGGAGCAGCCCTTGGACCGCTGGACCTTCACCTCCGAGTCGGTGAGCGAGGGCCATCCCGACAAGGTGGCCGACCAGATCTCAGACGCCATCCTCGACGCCTTGCTCGATGCCGATCCCGGCAGCCGCGTCGCTTGCGAGACGCTGGTCACCACGGGCCTCGTGGTGGTGGCGGGCGAGATCCGCACCGAGGCTTACGTGGAGATCCCCAACATTGTGCGCGCCACCATCTGCGCCGCCGGCTACGACAACGCCTTGTTCGGCTTCGACGGCAACACCTGTGCGGTGCTCGTCGCCATCGACGACCAGTCGCCCGACATCGCCCGAGGCGTGGGCGAGGAGGGCGCGGGCGACCAGGGGATGATGTTCGGCTACGCCTGCGACGAGACCGACGAGCTGATGCCGTTGCCGATCCATCTCGCCCACCGGCTCGCCGAGCGCCATGCGGAGGTGCGCCGGGCCGGAACGATCCCGTACCTGCGGCCCGACGCCAAGACCCAGGTCACCCTCGAGTACGAGGGCAGCCGGCCGGTGCGCCTCCACAAAGTGCTGGTGTCGACCCAGCACAGCGACGGCATCGACCGCGACCGGATGATCCGCCCCGACGTCACCGAGCAGATCATCAAGCCGGTCGTCGGTGAACAGTTCGCTGATGACGACTACGAGGTGATCGTCAACCCTTCGGGCCGGTTCGTGATCGGGGGACCGCAGGGCGACGCCGGCTTGACCGGCCGCAAGATCATTGTCGACACCTACGGGGGCATGGCCCGCCACGGCGGCGGCGCCTTCTCGGGCAAGGACCCCTCCAAGGTGGACCGCTCTGCCGCGTACGCGGCCCGTTGGGTGGCCAAGCACATCGTGGCCGCCGGCGCGGCGTCGCGCTGCGAGCTGCAGGTTGCCTATGCCATCGGCATGGCTGAGCCGATGTCGCTGCTGGTGGAGACCTTCGGCACCGAGACGGTGGACCGGGCCCGCATCGTCCAAGCCGTTCGGGAGGTGTTCGACCTGCGCCCCGCGGCCATCGTGCGGGACCTCGACCTGCGCAGGCCGATCTATACGCCGACCGCGGCCTACGGCCATTTCGGCCGTCCCAGCCGCGACGGGCTATTCACGTGGGAGAGCACCGACCGCCTCGACGACCTGAAGTCGGCCCTCGGCCTCTGAGCCCCGGCGCCCAGGGCCAACTCTCCTTCGAGGAGCCGCCCCAGGAGTTCGCAGCGCCCGCCCACGGCGCGGCCACAGGACTGCAGAAACCGGCCGAGTCGGCCAACGCTGATGCGGTCGTGGGGTCGCAGCAGCCGGCAGCGCCCGCGGGGGCTGTTCCAGAGCGGGTTGAGGGTGCCGCGGAGGTGGTGGTCGTTCGCGTGCTGCCCGATGTTGTCCGCCTCGACAAGACGTTCGACTACGCGGTTCCCGACTCCTGGCACGCCGACGGCCGCGCCGAACGGCTGACGGTGGGCTCGATCGTGCGCATCACTCTGGGCGGTCGGCGCTTGCGGGGCTGGGTCACCGAGGTTGGTGTCGATCCGCCTGCAGGCGTCGAGGTTCTGCCTCTGGCCCAGCTCACCGGCATGGGTCCTCCGGCGGACGTCGTGAGCCTGGCCCGCTGGGCCGCGTGGCGATGGGCCGGCCGGACTGTGCATCTGCTGCGCACTGCGTCGCCGCCCCGAGTGGTCACCCGCCCAGCCTCCGCTCGAAGCACTCCCACCCCGGGTGCAGGTTCGCCACAGCTCCATGACGACCTGTTTGAGCATCCGGGAGCGGTGACCGTGCTGCGTTGCCCGCCCGCCGACGACGCCGTGGCGGTGACCCGGGCCGCAACTCGCCGGGGGAATGCGCTGATCGTCGTGCCCGGTCTCGCCGATGCCCGCCGCATCGCGGCCGACTTGCGACGGCAGGGGGTGCGGGTGGCGTTGGGATTCGACGATTGGGCCCAGGCCGCGGCCGGCGCCACGGTGGTCGGGACTCGCACCGCGGTGTGGCTGCCAATGCCGCGTCTGGCCGCCGTCGTGGTATTCGATGAGCACTCCGAGAGCCTCCAGAGCGAGCAGGCACCCACGTGGCACGCCCGCGACGTGGCTCTGGAGCGCGCCCGGCGGGTTGGGGCGCCGGCTGTGCTGGTGTCGGCCGTTCCGACGCTGGAGGCATTGGAGGCGGGCGAGTTGAGGACTTTCGGGCGGGTGGCCGAGCGCGACGGCTGGCCCGTGGTCGAGGTTCTGGACCGCAGGCTCGAAGATCCGGTCCGGGGTGGCCTGTTCGCCGAGGGCCTGCGCGATCGTGTGGCCGCGGCCGGCGGCAGGGTGGCGGTTGTGCTCAACCGCAAGGGCCGCGGCCGGCTCCTCGCCTGCAAGGCCTGTGGTGAGCTGGCCCGCACCTCCGACGGCCGCGTGCCCATGCGGCTCATCGATGACGAGCTGGTGGCGGCCGACGGCAGCGAGCGCCGCCCGGTGGTGTGCGCCCAGTGCGGGTCGACGGTGCTGCGCAACCTGCGCATGGGCGTCACCCGGGCCCGCGAGGAACTGGCCGCGCTGGTCGGCGAGCCGGTGGGGGAGGTGACCGCGGACTCCGACCGATTGGGCCGCGAACGGATCGCGGTGGGCACAGAGGCTGTGCTCTGGCGGCTGCAGTCAGCCGCCGCGGTGGTGTTCCTGGACTTCGACCAGGAGTTGCTGGCCCCCCGCCAGCGTGCGTCGGAGCAGGCGTTGGCCTTGCTGGCGCGGGGCGCCCGGCTGGTGGGCGGACGCCGCGGCGGGGGACGTGTGGTGGTACAGACCCGCCAGCCCGACCATCCGGTGGTGCAGGCCGCGGTTCGGGCCGATCCGTCGATCGTGGCTTCCATGGAGCAGGCACGCCGCCGGGAGCTGGGTCTGTCGCCTTTTGGCGCTCAAGCCAAGGTCTCCGGTCCGGGCGCAGAGACCTTCATCGCGGCGCTGCGAGAGGCTGCTGACACGGCGGTGAGTATTCGAGGTCCGCTCGACGGGCAGTTCCTGCTGCGAGCCCGGAGCCACGCGCCGCTGCTGGACCTGCTGGCTCGCACTCCCCGGCCAGCCGAGCGCCTGCGGGTTGAGGTAGACCCCCTACGAGTCTGACTCGGCGCGGGGCTGCACCTCCAGGAGCCGGTAACCCGCTCTCGACAGCAGGCGGGTCACGCTATGGCCGCGGTCGGCCAGCCACCCGGCCAGTGAGTCGCTGCCGAGGTGGCGGTGCACCACCAGGTGCGCCCGTCCTTCGGGTGCTAGGCGGTCGAGCCAGGTGCCGAGCAGCTCGTGCAGCGCCGGCTTGCCGATGCGGATCGGTGGGTTGCACAGGATGCGGTCGAAGCGACGGGCGGGGTCCACATCGTCGGGATGGGCCAGCGTCACGTTGTTCGCGCCGTTGGCCGTGGCGTTTGTTGCCGTGAGGCGCAGGGCCCGCTCGTTCACGTCCACCGCCGTAACCTCGGCTGGGGGGGAGCGGAGCCCGGCGAAGCAGGCGATCGGGCCCCAGCCGCAGCCCAAGTCGAGCACCTGCCGCTCACCGGCGGTCAGCGGCGGCGCCTCCGCCAGCAGCAGGCGGGTGCCCGCATCGAGCCGATCGGGTGAGAACACCCCCGAATCGGTCACGAATCTGAGCTGCATCCCGTCGATTTCCACCACGATGGTCTGGGGCGAGGTCGCGGCCAAAGGTTCAGCCTCGAAGTACTGGCCGCTGGCGGGCTGGGCGGCGGGATCGACCACGCCGCGACGGTAGCCTCGATCGCAGTGGCCCCCTACGACATACGCATCATCGGCGACCCGGTCCTGCGCCGCCGCGCCGCCGATGTCACCGACGTTGATTCGACGCTGGTGCGGATCGTCGAGGGGATGGTCGAGACCATGAACAGCGCGGACGGCATCGGTCTGGCCGCCCCTCAGGTCGGGGTGCAGAAGCGCCTGTTCGTGTGGGACCTGGGCGACGGACCCCGCACCATCATCAACCCCCAGATCGTCGAATCCGACGGCGAATGGGTCTACGACGAGGGATGCCTGTCGGTGCCCGGGCTGACCTGGGAGATCCTCAGGCCCAAGCAGGTTCACGTCGTCGGCCGGGATCTTGACGGCAATGAGGTCTCCGTAGAGGCCGACGAGCTCGAGGCCCGCCTGTTCCTCCACGAGCTGGACCACCTCGACGGCACCTTGCTGATCGAGCGCCTCGACGAGGCCACCCGCAAGGCCGCGCTGCGCACGCTTCGCGAGCTGGGGATCGGGCCCGGCTCGACGCCCACGTCCCGGTCGACGGACACAGGAGGCGACGGGGCTTCGGGCGGTCTGCGCCTGCTGTGACGCCGCCGCGCTGGCGCGTCGTCTACTTCGGCACCCCCGAGGTAGCCGTAGCGCCCCTGCAGGCGCTGTACCGGGCCGGACACGACGTGGCGCTGGTAGTCACCCGACCGCCGAAGCGCCGGGGCCGGCGCCAGGAACCGACGCCCTCGCCGGTGGCGGACGCGGCCGAGATCCTCGGTCTGCCACTGACCTGCGACCTTGAAGACGCGGCTCGGGTCGATGCCGACCTGGGCGTGGTCGTCGCCTACGGCGAGCACATCCCTGACGAGGTTCTCGAACGCCGCCGCACGGTGAACCTGCACTTCTCGCGGCTGCCCCGCTGGCGGGGGGCGGCGCCGGTGGAGAGGGCCATCCTGGGCGGCGACGCCGAGACGGGAGCGTGCCTGATGGACGTGGCCTCCGAGATCGACACCGGGGCCGTGTACCGGCGGGTGTCGACCGAGATCGGGCTCTACGAGACGGCCGACGAGCTGCGGGCCCGGCTGTGCGATCTGGGCATAGGGCTGCTGCTGGACGCGCTGAGAGAGGGGTTCGGCGATCCGGTTCCGCAGGCGGGCGAGATGACCTGGGCCGACAAGATCAGCCCTTCGGAGCTGCGCATCGACTGGTCCGCGCCCGCCGAACATGTGCTGCGGCTGGTGCGGGTGGGCGGCGCATGGACGGCCTACCGGGGTCGGCGGCTCAAGGTCCTGGAGGCCCAACTCGTGGCCGGCCCCGGCCGTCCCGGCTCCTCGGGCACGATCTCGCTGGGGCCTCGATCCGGTGATAGCCCCGCGGTGGAGGTCGCCACCGGCCGCGGCGCGCTGGAGCTGGTGACCGTGCAGTCAGAGGGGCGGGCCGCGGCGCCGGCCCGCGACTGGACCAACGGGGCTCGCATCGTCGGCGGCGAGCGGTTCGACCAGTGAGCCAGCCGGCTCGCCGGGCTCGCGCTTCCGGCGGGGAGGACGCGGCTCGGAGTGCCAGACGTGTGGCCCTCGACGTGCTGGTTCGCGTCGATGCGGAGGGAGCATTCGCGAACGTGGCCCTGCCTGCCGCGCTGGCCCGGACCGACCTCGACGAGCGCGACCGGGCCTTCGCCACCGAGCTCGTCTATGGCGTCAGCCGCCGCCGCCGAGCCCTCGACTGGGCGCTGGACACCTTCCTGGCGACGCCCCCGCCCGCGGCCGCTCGGGCCGCGCTCCGCATGGGCGCCTACCAGATCATCGAGCTGGGCACCCCGGTCTACGCGGCGGTGTCGGCCACCGTGGCCGCAGCCCCCCGCCGCCACCGGGGACTGGTCAACGCGGTGCTGCGCCGGGTGGCCGACGCCGGCACACCGGACTGGCCCGACGACGCCACCCGGCTCAGCTACCCGGACTGGATAGTCGAGACGCTGGCCACCGATCTCGGCCGCACCCACGCGCTGGCCGCACTGGAGTCGATGAACGGCCCGGCCCAGGTGCACCGGCGCCAGGACGGCTATGTGCAGGATCTGAGCTCCCAGCTCGTGGTCGACGCCATCGAGGCGCAAGCCGGCGATCTAGTAGCCGACTTGTGCGCCGCGCCCGGTGGCAAGGCCACCGCGCTGGCTGCGCGCGGCGCGACCGTGGTGGCGTGCGACTCGCATCGGGGCCGGATCGGACGGTTGGAAGCCAACCGGAGGGCTCTGGGCGCCGCGTCGATGCACGTGGTGGCCGCCGACGGCCGGCGCCCGCCGTTGCGGCCCGGCCAGTTCGACGCAGTGCTGGTGGACGCGCCGTGCAGCGGTCTGGGAACCCTGAGGCGGCGGCCCGACGCGCGCTGGCGCATGGAGCCATCGGCGGTGCCCCGGCTGGCCGAACTGCAGCGGGACCTGCTCGAGGCGGCCACCGGCCTGCTGCGCCCCGGCGGGCAGCTCGTCTACAGCGTCTGCACGCTCACCGCGGCCGAAACGCTGGCCGTGGCGGCACACGCATCCGAGGATGGTCGTCTGCAGCCGCGGCCGCCTCCGACAGAGCCGTGGCTGGCCCACGGCGACGGCGCCGTGCTGCTACCGGACCCCGACCACGACGGCATGGCCCTGTTCCGCTGGCGCCGCCGCTAGGCGGTTGTGGATAGGGTCGCAGCCGTGGGACACGCCGACGGCAGGGGCGATTCCGGCCTGGAGGCCAAGGTGCTCACCGTGTCCGACGGCGTGGTCGAAGGCACCCGTCAGGACCGCAGCGGCGAAGCGCTGGAGGCCTGTCTCTCCGCCGCGGGCTGGGTTGTTGTCGAGCGAGCGGCCGTAGCCGACGGAGTCGAATCCGTCAGCGCGGAGTTGCGCCGGCTGGCCGACGGGTTCCACGGACTGATCGTCACCACCGGAGGCACCGGCTTCGGCCCCCGCGACGCCACGCCCGAGGGGACCAAGGCGGTGCTCGACCGCGAGGCGCCCGGCCTGGCCGAAGCCATGCGCCTCGTCAACCCGCTGGGCCGCCTCTCCCGGGGCGCCGCGGGCACCGTCGGCACCGCGCTGGTCCTCAACACTCCCGGCTCGTCGAAGGGTTGCGTGGAGACGGTCGAAGCCGTGATCGATGTGGTCGGCCACGCAGTGCGACTCCTGGTTGACAACTACGACCCGCACCCCCACGGCGGGTGAGCAGGCCGCATACCACGCCATCGGCCGCTGCAGGATGGTCAAAAGGCAGCGCGACGCCGGAGCGCCGGTAGCCTCACCGCCGTCCCCCGACGGCTCTAGGACCGCAGATGCTGAAGCTCGTTCTCCCCAAGGGATCGCTCGAGAGGGCCACCCTCGAGCTGTTCGAGGCCGCCGACCTTCCGGTGCAGCGGTCCTCCGACGTGGCCTACAGGGCCTCGGTGGCCGACCCGCGCATCGATGACGTGAGGATCCTCAGGCCCCAGGAGATTCCCGTCTACATCGCCGACGGTCTCTTCGACATCGGCATCACCGGCCGGGATTGGGTCGAGGAGACCGGCAGCGAGGTGGTCTCGCTGGGCGAGCTGCAGTATTCCAAGGCCACGTCGCTGCCTATCCGGGTCGTGCTGGCCGTGGCCGGTGACTCGCCATACCAGGGCATCGCGGATCTGCCCCAGGGGGTGCGGGTGTCTACCGAGTACCCGGAACTGACCCGGCGATTCTTCGAGTCTGCGGGCATAGAGGCCCAGATCGCGCTGAGCTACGGCGCCACCGAGGCCAAGGTGCCCGACATTGTCGATGCAGTGGTCGAGATCACCGAGACGGGCCGGGCCCTGCGGGCCGCGGGCCTGCGGATCATCGACATCCTGCTGACCTCCTACACGGAGCTGATCGCCAACCCCGCCGCCGCGGTCGACGCAGACAAGCGGCACGCCATGGGCCAGATCTACACGCTGCTTCAGGGCGTCCTGGAGGCCAGGGGCAAGGTGCTGGTGAAGCTCAACGTCGGCGTGGACGCCCTCGACGGCGTGATCGAGATCCTGCCGGCCATGAAGGCCCCCACCGTCAACGAGTTGTTCCGGGGCGCGGGCTATGCGGTGGAGACGGTCGTGCCCCGCAGCGAGATCAACATCCTGATCCCCGCCCTGCGCGACCTGGGCGCCACCGACATAGTAGAAATGCCGATATCCAAGATCATCCCGTAGAGGAGGTTTCGTCATGAGCGAGCTTTCTGAGACCGGCCGTGCCGGCGAGGCGCGATGGATGAGGTACGGGCTCGGCTCCGGGATCGCCGTCGGCGTGGGCGGCGGAGCGGGGCTAGGCGCGGTCTTCGGCTCCCCGGGTGCAGGGGCAGGAGTCGGAGCGCTCATCGGCGTCCTGATCGGGTGGTGGGTGTCCAAGAGGGGAGCCAAGCGCGAGGCCTGCTGACCGGCCGCCGCCATTGGTCGGCAGCGGCGGGTGCGTGCACTCATAGCGCACCCTTCGTCGGGCTTGTTGCGCCGACAGAAGCGTGCGCGCGGGCATTGGCGCGGCCAGCGATGAGTTAGGTATTGGTCGGCAGTCGGATCGTGGTGGCGTTGCCGATGTGGGCATAGCGGCCGGGCGTGCATGTGAGGATGATCACCTGACACTGCTTGCCGGCGGCGGCAATGGCCGCGCCCATGCTGCGGAGCCGGTCCGGGTCGCTCCACCCGAGAGCGTCGTCGATGACGACCGGCGCGCCGCCGCCGTCGGGGCTGACGATGGCCGCGCAAGCGAGCCGGCTGAGGACGCCTATCTGCTCTTGCGCTCCGGTGCTGAGCTGATCGACCCTGAGGGTGTCGCCGTCGAGCGCGCGGCGCGCGACTCGCAGATCGTCGTCGAGATCCACCGCGAACGTCGAATTGAAGACGATGCGCCCCAGTTGTTCGATGCGCTGCCTGAAGGGCTCCATGTAGCGCTGGCGGGCTTCCCGACGGCGCCGCTCGAAGGTGTCGTGGAGCAGTAGCGCGGCCCGCGCCCGTGCCTCGGTGCTTTCGTGCTCGCGTTCGAGGTGCCGCAGCTTGATGACCGCTTCGTCGTGGAGAGTGTGAAGGCCCTGCTCGCCCCTGAGCTCTAGGCGGGAGCGAAGCTCAATCTGGCGCTCCTGATTGGACCGCAGGTCTCTTGTGGCCCGCTTGACCGCCTCGCGGGCGCTGTCGAGCTTGGCCTTGAGTGAGTCGGGATCCGCTGCCCGCAGTTCTGCTTCAGCTTCCTCCAGCGACTTCCTAGAAGTGTTAGCGGCCCGTGTTTCCGTCGCGAGATCGTCACTGATGCTGGCATCGGCTCGCTCCTGTCTAGCTGTGGCAAGGTGACGCTCGGCGTCCCGGCTAGCGCCGCGAGCGTTCTTGACCTGTCCGTTGAGGTCAGCTTCCTTGAGTTGTTCCTTCGCGAGGGTCTCAGCGACCCTCGTGGCGGCCGTCTGGCAGGCAGTGAACTCGTCTCTACGTTCGGCGACGACGCGGCCCATCTGCGAAGCGTTCCTCTTGGCCGCTTCAAAATCCGGTGGCAGGGGTGGATCGTCGGGACGCTCATCGGCGTACGACGCGATCCGCTTGCTGAGACCCACGATCTTGGTCTGGAGGACTTCGACGGTGAGATCCCGGAGGTCGCGTGCGATCGTCTCGACGGCCTCATTGCGTCTGCGTTGCGCCTCGTTCCGATCTCGAGCAGCTCTTCGCGCCTCGTTCAGGTCGGCCACGTCTCCCGCCTCGCACAAGCGACGCAGCAGGTCGCGGGCGTCCCTGCGCTCGGCACCGAGATCCTTGGACCCGCTACCCGACGCGACTCGCACCACCGCCACGTCCGGGATGGTCAACTCGGTCTCGATGTCGACGACGGTGCGTTTTGTCTCGCCCGCGAGCAGCGATATCTCTTCGCCGTCGATTCTCAAGGAGAGTTCTTGGGTGGCCGTCGTCTCGACTGAAGCTGCTCCGCTGGCGAAAGCCGCCTCGGCGCGCTCCGCGGCGAGGTTCGCCTGCTCGATCTCAGCGACTCGCTCGTCGTCGACCATGGCCGTCTCGAGGCGGGTCTCGGCGTCGCTCAGCGCTTGCTCTGCATCAACGACGCGTTTGTAGCGCTCTTGGAGCAGCTCCACATTGATCTGCCGGTCGTGGTGGTCGCGGTCCTCGTTGGCCCGGTGCTGATCCTTCTCCGCGGCCCGCAACGCCTTGCGGGCCGTCTCAACAGCGCGATCAGCATCCTCTGAGCGTTGGACCGCCGCAGCGAGTGCCGGTGCAGCCTGCTCGGCCTCGGCCACGAGAGTCTCCAGCCTCCTGGCACTGGAGTCGCGCGCTCCGATCACGGCTTGACGGTGCTTCTGCTCGCTGGCGAGACTGTCGCGTTTGGCTGCAGCGGCTTCGCTCGCGGCGTCCAGTTTCTGGACCCTGCTGCGCAGAGTCTCTGTTGCGTCCCACTGCTCGCTCAGCTCGCTCACCTGCTGTTCGCAGTCGACTCGGATCTTCTTTCTCCGGTGCTCGTCGGCGGCCAGGCGGCTCACTTCGTCGGCGTCGCTCTCGATCTCGCGTAGGCGGCGCTCTAGCTCCTGGACCTCTTCTTGGGCCTCCCCGACTTTCGTCTCCGAAGACTTGCGGTCGGCCTTGGGCTGGCCCCTCGCGGTCCAGTAGCGGTCACGCTCGGCGCGTATGCGATTCCACAGGTCGTCCTCGCGCTCGGATGCGAACTGGCCGCCGGCGGCACGGTCGAGGGCTTGGCCGAGGGAGGTATCTCCGAAGTTCGGCAGGGCGAGCTCCTTGCCCTGGTCGATTCGCAGAGCAGCCCAGAGACTCTGGTCCAGCGTGTCCTCAAGCATCTCGTTCACCCGGTCGTGGGCCTCGCGCCCGGTGAGCTGCTCGTGCTGGGGAGCGACGACTTCGAGGGTTGTGAAACGGTCGCGCAGCCATCGCTTCGCGTACACGAAGCGGTAGTCGTCCGACGACATCTCGATCTCGGCCTCTGGGCCCACGTCCCGGCCGACCGGCTTTACCGACCTGATCGCTCCGGCCGAGGAGGAGTCGAGCACCTTGAGGAGGAGATCGAGCGCTTCGGGCATGGACGTCTTGCCCGCCTCGTTGGGGCCCTCGACGACGGTGACGCCTTCCATCGAGAACTCCACTTCGCTGTTGGCCACGCCGCGGAAGTTCCGGAGCCGGATCCGGTGGAGCCTCATAGCCGTGCTCCCGCCAGCCAGCGCCTGCGGGCCGCCGACTCGGCGTTGCTGGAGGACGACATGTGGACCCTCATTGCGATGCTCCCACTAGCCGGTGTAGCAGCGCTAGCGCATCACTGGCGGCGACGGCCTCTTCGTTGTCGGACTCCGCCATCCTGCGAAGATCGGACAGGGCCTCCTCGGCGAAGCCCGACAGTCCGAAGTCCTCTAGGTCGTCCTCGTCGGGGATCACGACCAGCTCGCTGCGCCTGTCCCAGGACTCCAAGGCTGCGAGCAGATCCTCATGGTGTGCGAGCAGGTCGTCCAGCCGGGCCTTCTGAGCGACGGAGATCTGGCCGACCAGGGCCACCTTGACGATGGTCCGCTCCTTGTCAGTCAATCCCGACAGCCACTCCTCGACGACGTCTATGTCGGGGTCGCCGCTCAGCTCCCACTCCCGGCGCTCGAAGCGCCAAGTGCCCACCTCTCGCCTCTCCACTCTCGGGCCGTCTGCTCCGAGTTCGACGATGAGCACGTTGCCCGGCTCGATCTCGTCGTAGTCGGTGGGCTCGGGAGCTCCCGAGTACCAGACCCTGCCGCCGCCTACGTCGGTCGTGGAGTGGCGGTCGCCCAGCGCGACATAGTGGATCGACCCTTTGTCGAGCCTGTCCTGCAGCCGGTCCAGCGAGATGATCGCTGGGTTGCTCCGGTCCGGCGACAGGCTGTCGACCGCTCCGTGGCCGACGACGATGCGGACCGCGTCGGGGGGAGAGAGACCTTCACAGGCTTGGCCCACCAAGTCGGCGAGGGGGCGCTTATTCGGCCACGGCGCCGCGATCAGCTCCACGCCGGGAGCAGCTCGCACCGGCTCCGAGGTATAAAGCACCGTCACATTGTCGGGCCGATGCCTCTCGAACGTGGGCGACCGGTATATCGACGAGGGGTCGAGCGGGTCGTGGTTGCCGGGGAGCAGGTAGAAGGCGATTTGCGGGGTCGCCTGCATCTTCTCCAGTGCCCGCACGAGCACTTGCCGGTCTATGTGGTTCGATTCGAACACGTCGCCGCACACCACGACGAAATCGCAGCCCTCCCGTGCTGCCAGCTGCCCGATGGCGCCTACGGCGTCGAGCCGCGCCTGGGTGAAGAGGGCTTGGGCCTCGTTGCCGAGGAAGTGCCGGGTCATGCCCAGCTGCCAGTCGGCGGTATGCACGAACCTGACCACACCCAGAGCATAGAGATGTGCAAACGAAATAGGAGAAGCAATATTCCGAAGATCTTGTTGCCTGAAGAGCCCTATTAGGGATTGAAAAAGATTGATAGATGTCACACCCCTATGGGATGATGGCAGCATGATGGATGAAGCGGTACGGCTGGTGGAGCGGGGCCTCGCGCAGATGGTAGAGCTTTCTGCGGGCGGTCAGATCACCTGTGCGGAGCTTCGTCGGGGGTTGGAGGCGTCCAAGGGGATGCGGTGCCGCCTGGACGCCTACCAGGCCAACGCGGCATCCGTGCTGGCCAAGCGCGAGAGCCACGGCGACGGCGGCACCGGCGTGCTCGCCCAGGCTGCGGGCTTGTCGCGGCGGACTGCGGCGGGGCAGGTCAAGACAGTTGAGCGGCTCCAGGCCCTGCCCGACGTCCAGCGGGCGGTGGAGACCGGGCGGGTGACTTTCGCGAATGCGAAGGCGCTGACCGATGCTGCCGACAAGACCAGCGTCGATGCGGTGGCGCAGGACTCCGAGCTTCTAGCCAAGGCTGCAACGCTCGCGCCCGAGCAGTTCGCCAAGGAGGCAGGCCGGTGGGCGGCCCGACGCCAGGACGACGGCGGTGAGGCCGATTTCCGGCGGCTGCGGCGCCGCCGGAGGCTGAGCATGTGGGACGGCGATGACGGGATGGTGCACCTGCGGGGCGAATTCGATCCCGTGGCGGGTGCCAAGCTGCGCAGCCGGCTGTTGAGGGAGGCCGAGCGGCTGCGCCGGGCGGATCTCAGTCTCCCGGAGAGCGAGCGCCGCAGCCGACATCAGCGCACGGCCGACGCGCTAGAGAGCCTGACGGCGGGCGCCGGCTCCGCAGGGTCCAAGCCGTCAGCGGATATCGCCATCGTGCAGCATCTCAGCGCCGACGGCACCCAGGACTTCGCAGAGATCGTGGGCGGCGGCATCATTCCCCAGAGCGTGCTCGATGAGCATTTCAGCAACGCCAAGATCACCGGCGTCGTGTTCAGCGACAAGGGCATGCCGATGTGGCAGAGCCACGCCAAGCGCCGCGCTACCGATGCCCAGAAGCGAGCGCTGTTGGCCATCTACGGTGGTTGCGCCGGCTGTGACGACGCGCACCCGGTGTCGATTCAGGCCCATCACGTCGATCCGGTGTCCCAGGGCGGGGCCACCGACATCAAGAACATGATTCCGCTGTGCTGGAACTGCCACCAGAAGGTCCACCGCCATGGCTGGCGGGTTGTTCCCGGCGGGCGCGGCCTCCGCACCATTGAACCCCCTGATCGGGTGCACTACGGACCGGCTCACGCTCCCGAGTCGTTGCTGACTAATGCTCCAGACTCCCTGCCGAGACGCAGTCACGATCGATCGGGCACGGCTGAGGCCGGCGGCGCTACCCAGATCGAGCCATCCCGGGAGCGTGCCGGCCCCTCAGGCCCGGTGTCCGCCCGCAGGGCGCTGCGGGAGGCCACGGGCAACCGATCAGGATCCTCACCGCCGCGGGCCCAGGCCCGAGCAGCCAGCCCACCGCAGTGCTACGAGGACCAGATGCTCAACCTCAACTGACGGCTCGGGGCTCCTCAGTCGGGTCAGGTGAGTGAGGTCCTACGGAATCCGTTGGCGGGAGCGGTCCGCCGGGCTGTACGAGCCTCGCGGGCATGTGAGCCCCGTCGGCTGGACGCTCGCGCGGGCCCGCTGGCCGGTCTTCAACCTAGCCGTCGGAGTCAGCGGGCGAGTCGGTCCCGGATTCTGCGTTGCCAGATTCGTCCTCGCTGGGGTCTTCGGGGCGGTTCTTGAGCTGGACGAAGGCCATGCGGATCTGTGACAGGCCCTCGCGCAGGGTGGCCTCGGGCTCGCCGAGCCGGCCCTGCATGCCGTCCAACAGCGCGCCCAATGCGTCGATGGCCACCGTCGCCTCGGTGAAGTTCGGTGGCTGGTTGGCCAGGTGCAGGGCGGCCAACTCGTACAGGCCCATGGCGTGATTGGCGACCACCACCGACGCGGGCACCGACCGGAGGCGCTCGCGGGACTCGGCCAGCTCCCGAATGTACTGCTCGGCCTGCTCGCGCTCCTCCGGCGACAGGCTGTCCAGATCGAAGCCCTCAGGCGCCTCGGCCGCAGCATCGGCAGCGGAGGGGTCGGGGGCTCCGGCGGGGCTGGCGGGACCGGCATCCGAAGGGCGGTCGCCTACGGGTACCTCGCCTCCGGGTGTCCACAGCGTGCTCATCTGAACACCTCCGGCTCGCGCTCACGGGTGGGCGTGGCCGCTCGCCGCGACCGGATGCTACCCTACCGGGGTCAATCCAGCGGACCTGCGCCCCGGCCGCGGCCGGGGCGTTCCGCCCGAATACGGAGGTTCCGTGCTCACGAGGAGTGAACGGCGATAGCGCCGCCAGGCGAAGAGCCCAATATCAACGACCAGATCCGAGCCCCGCAGGTACGCCTTGTCGGTGAGGATGGTCAGCAGATCGGCATAAGGACGATTCAAGACGCGCTGAATTTGGCCCGGGCCGCGGGACGCGACCTCGTCGAGGTGGCGGAGTCGGCCAATCCTCCCGTCTGCCGCATCATGGACTACGGCAAGTTCAAGTACGAGGCGGCCCAGCGGGCCAAGGAATCCCGCCGCAAGTCGTCCAGCGTGATGGTCAAGGAGATGAAGTACCGGCCCAAGATCGGCCGGGGCGACTTCGACACCAAGACTCGCAGAGTCGAGAAGTTCCTGGGCGAGGGCAACAAGGTCAAGGTCACGATCATGTTCCGGGGAAGGGAGATCCAGCATCCCGAGTTGGGCAGGAAGATTCTCGACGACGTGGCGGCGACCGTGGAGCACGTCGGCAAGGTGGAGTTCCAGCCCCGCCAGGACGGCCGAAACATGGTGATGGTGCTCGCTCCCGACAAGCAGGCCCAGGCCCGGCACCGCCGTAGGCTTGAAGCGGAGGCCGCCATGGCGGCCTCCGAGCCGCCCCAGCCCGGCGCATCCGACTGAAGTCACCGCTCGCTTCGCACTCACACCACGTCGAGCACAAGCATCCGCAAAGGTCAACCATGCCCAAAATGAAGACACACCGGGGCGCTGCCAAGCGCTTCCGACGCACAGGCACCGGCAAGCTGCGGCGCCGCCGGGCCAACAAGAACCACATCCTCGAGAAGAAGTCCCCCAAGCGCAAGCGCCAGCTTCGAGCCCCGGCCGACGTGTCGCCGTCGGATGAGCGGATGCTGCGGGACCTCGGCATCTAACACCGCCGCCCCGGGCTTCTCGCTGGGGCGAACCACGTACAAGGAGACACGACGATGGCGAGAGTGAAGCGTCCCGCCCAGTCCAGGCGCCGCCGCCGGGCGCTCCTGGCTCGGGCCCAGGGCTACTACGGCAACAAGTCCCGCTCGTGGAGAGCCGCCAACGAGCAGCTCATGCACTCGGGCAACTACGCCTTCCGGGACCGCCGAGCTCGCAAGAACGACTTCCGCCGGCTCTGGATCCAGCGGATCAACGCGGCCTGCCGCCAGCGGGGAATGTCCTACAGCCGCTTCATCGCGGGGCTGAAGGCGGCCGGCATCGAGGTCGACCGCAAGATCCTGGCCGACCTGGCAGTCAACGACCCCGACGCGTTCTCGGCGCTGGTCGAGACGGCCTCCGAGGCCTCCGCGGCCCAGGCTCAGGCGAGCTGACTGAACCTCGGGCCCTCGGGCCGCGCAATCAGCGGGCAGGCGAGCTGGCTGAACCTCTGGCCCTCGGGCCGCGCAATCGACGAGTAGCCGGGTTGCGGCGCCTCGTGCGCCGGCGCGCTCGGGGCGACGCCAAAGTGGTGCTGGAAGGGCCGCGCTCAGTGTCGGAGGCTCTGGCCTCCGGGATCGAGCCCTCGCTGGTGGCCGTGGCCGAGTCGGCGACCAAGGCACCGGCGGTCAAGGACGTGCTGGCTCGCCTCACTCCCGGCGTCGAGGTGCTCGCGCTGACGGACCGTGCCTTCGAGTCAGTGGCTCCCACGGCCACCCCTCAACCGGTGATTGCGGTTGTAACGCGTCCTGAAGCCGAGATGCCGCGGTCGCTGGCCCAAGACGACCTGGTGCTCGTGCTCGTTGGCGTCTCCGATCCCGGCAACACCGGCACGATCATCCGCACGGCCGAGGCCTGCGCGGCTCGCGGCGTGGTCGTGATCGGCGGAGCCGACCCGTGGGCACCCAAGGCGGTCCGAGCCTCGGCGGGCTCGGTGCTGCGCGTGCCTGTCGTCTCGGCCTCCGGGGCCGTGCAGGCGCTGCGTGCCCTGCGAGCTGCCGGCGCGGCGATCGTTGCCGCCGACGCCCACGATGGGGCGCCCCACGACTCGGGGGTGCTGGCCGCGGGCACCGGCCCGGTGGCTCTGGTGCTCGGGTCGGAGTCGCACGGCCTCGCCCCCGCGTTCCACGAGTTGGCTGACCGTCGGGTCTGCATCCCGATGGCGGGCAGCGCCGAGTCGCTCAACGTGGCTATGGCCGCCACCCTGCTCGCCTTCGAGTACCGCCGTGAGTCGTGACATGCCACCGGGCCGAGACCGGCGCGCCCTAGTCTTGCTCGGATGATCGAGGGCTACGAGCAGGCCGCTGTCGACGCCGAGGAGCGCCTCGCCGCGGCTGTCGATCTTGACGCCGTCGCCAGTCTCGAGCGGGAGCTGCTGGGTCGCCGCTCGATCTTCAACGAGGCCAAGCGCCAACTCGGCGGACTCGACCCCGGCGAGCGGGCCTCCGTTGGCCGGCGCCTGAACGATGCACGCGCTCGGGTGGAGACCGCCGTCGCCGCGGCCCGTGCGCGGCTCGAGGCCGCGGGCCGGGCTGGCCGCTACGCCGCTGAGCGGCTCGACCTCACCGAGCGGCTGCCCCAGATGACCCCGCTGAGCCGGGGGCACTTCCATCCCGTCACCCAGGCCCGTGACCGCCTCGAGAATGTATTCGTGGGGATGGGCTACACGGTTGCCGAGGGCCCCGAGGTGGAGAGCGCCTGGTACAACTTCGAGGCCCTCAACATCCCCGACTGGCATCCGGCCCGAGGCAGCTTCGACACCATCTTCGTCAACCTCGGCGAGCCCGAAGAGGTGATGCTGCGCTCGCACACGTCTCCGGTGCAGATCCGGGTCATGGAGGCCCGCAAACCTCCCATCTACATCGTCGTGCCGGGCCGGACCTTCCGGGCCGACACCGCCGATGCCACCCATCTCCCGGCCTTCAACCAGATCGAAGGCTTGGCTGTTGACCGAAACATCACCATGGGCGACCTCGCGGGCACCATCGACGAGTTCGTCAGGGCCTTCTTCGGTGGGGAGGTCAAGAGCCGGCTGCGCCCGTCGTACTTCCCGTTCACCGAGCCGTCGGCGGAGTTCGACATCGCCCGTCCCGACGGATCCTGGCTGGAACTCGGCGGCTGCGGGATGGTCCATCCCAACGTGCTGCGCAACTGCGGCATCGATCCCGAGGAGTGGCGGGGCTTCGCCTTCGGCTTCGGCATCGACCGCTTGGCGGTGATGCGCCACGAGATCGACGACATCCGCGAGTTCGTCAACAACGACACTCGCTTCCTGGGCCAGTTCTGATGAGACGCAAAGTGTGCGAGGCGGTGAGCCAGTCCTGATGAATGCGAGGCAGAGTGTCGAGGCGGCGAGGCCAGTTCTGATGCGCGCACCCGTCCTGAATCGGAGCCGGTCATGAAGGTGCTGCTGTCGTGGCTCAAGGAGTTCGCTCCCGACATCGACGGCGACCCGGCCGCGCTCGGCGACGTGCTGAGCGCGCTGGGACTGACGGTGGAGGAGATGATCGTCATCGGCTCGGTGCCCGACAGCGTGGTGCTCGGCCGGGTGCTGGAACTGCGCCCCCATCCCGACGCCGACCGGATCCAGATGGTCGAGGTGGACGACGGGTCGGGCACGACCCTGCAAGTGTGCTGCGGAGCCTTCAACATGGCCGTGGGCGACCTGGTGCCTCTGGCCCGGGTGGGCACGGTGATGCCGAGCGGGTTGGAGATAGCCCGCCGCAAACTGCGAGGCCAGGCTTCCGAGGGCATGTGCTGCTCGGAGATCGAGCTCGAGTTGGGCGACGACGCCGAGGGCATCATGATCCTCAACGACCGGGTCGGGGCCAGCGCCGGGCCGGGAATGCCCCTGAGTGAGGCCCTGGGTTTGGAGCCCGACGTGCTGTGGGATCTCGACGTCGGCGCCAACCGGCCCGACGCCATGTCGGTGATGGGCGTGGCCCGGGATCTGGCGGCCGGGTTGGGCGTGGGGTTCGAGCCGCCCGACTGGTCGACCCCTGAAGCCGGCCCTGGCATCGCAGAGGTGGCCGCGGTGGAGATCGTCGACCCCACGCTCTGCGGCCGCTTCGTCGGCCGGGTGCTGCGCAACACCGGCACCGGCCCATCGCCCGCGTGGATGGCCAACCGGCTGACCGCGCTGGGGATGCGTCCCATCAGCAGCATCGTCGACATCTCCAACTACGTGATGCTCGAGCTGGGCCAGCCCAGCCACACCTTCGACCTGGGCCGGGTGAGGGGCGCTCGCATACGGGTCCGCCGGGCCCGCGACGGCGAGTCGATCACGACCCTCGACGGCGCGCACCGGAGGTTGGCCACCGGCGACGGGGTGATCGCCGACGGCGACGACGGGGTGATCGGCATCGCCGGGGTGATGGGTGGGGCGTCCACCGAGATCGGCGCCGGCACCACCGACGTGCTGGTGGAGATGGCGTGGTGGGACCCGCCGTCGATCTCCCGCACGGCCAAGCGGTTGAACCTCTCCAGCGAGGCTTCGACCCGCTTCCGCCGGGGCGCCGACTGGGGCTCCAACGTCGAGCGCTGCATGAATCGCTTCGCCTGGCTGGCCGCGCAGCAGGGCGCCGAGGTGGCGCCCGGACTCATCGACGAGCGCGGCGACCTTCCCGATCGCCTACCGCTGCGGGTGCGCACGGCCAGGGTGAACAGCCTGCTCGGCACCAGCTTGCGCGCCGACGAGATGGCCGGGCACCTGCGCTCCATCGGCTTCGGCGCGGATCCGGCCGGCGACACTGAGCTGGATGTGACCATCCCGACGTGGCGCTGGGACACCGAGACCGAGACCGACATCGCCGAGGAGGTGGCCCGGCTTCACGGGTACGAGAACATCGAGCGCACCGTGCCCACCGCCAATGAGGCCGGCGGCCTGTCGACCTACCAGAACGACCGCCGCCTGGTGCGCGAGGTGCTGGTGGGGGCGGGCTGCTATGAGACCCAGCCCATGCCGTTCGTGGCCCCCGGCGCGCTGGCCGCGGTGGGCCTGCCCGAGGACGGCATCACTCTCTCCAACCCGGTCGACGACAGCGAGTCGGTGCTGCGAACGTCGCTGCTGCCCGGCCAGCTGCGGGCGGTGGCCTACAACCAGCGCCACTTCAACGGCGACGTGCGGCTGTTCGAGATCGGCCACGTCTACCTGCCGGCGCCGGAGGGCCAGCTGCTTCCCGACGAGCGGGAGTTCCTGGCGGTTGCCCTGTCGGGCGAGGAGGCTCCGGCCGCGGTGGCGGTCCTCGACCTGCTGGCCGAGGCTCTGACCCTGCCCGCGGTCGAGCTGCGCGAGGCGGTGCTGCCGGGGATGCATCCCACCCGCGCCGCGGAGGTGGTAGTGGCCGGACGCGTGCGCGGCGCGGTGGGGGAGGTCGATCCCGAGGTGCTTGCGGCCTGCGGGGTGACGGGCCGGGTGGCGTGGCTGCAGCTCGATCTGCAGGAGGTGCTCGGCGGGCCCAGGGCCAGGCGCCGCTACCGGGCGGTCAGCAAGTACCCTCCCAGCGACGTGGACTTGGCCTTCGTGGTGCCCGACGGCGTGGCCGCGGCTCTCGTCGAGCGGGCGCTGCGAGCCTCGGGCGGGTCGCTGCTGGCCAGGATCGAGTTGTTCGACGTATACCGGGGCCCGGGCGTGTCCGAAGGCTCCCGCAGCTTGGCCTACCGCCTGCGCTTCCAGGCCCCGGACCGCACCCTCACCGACGCCGAGATGGCCGAGGCCCGCCAGCGCTGCATCGACGAGACCTCCCGCCGTACCGGCGCCACGCTGCGATCCTGACTAGTGCAACTGAGTTCTATATTCTGCACATAGTTGCAATCGCCTGGGCCGACCGGTAGCTTGGCGGGATGCACAAGGTCGCCATCATCGGGGCGTCTGGGTTCACCGGCGCAGAGTTGCTGCGGATCTGCGCGTCCCACCCCGATCTCGAGGTGGCGGTGGCCACCGCCACCTCCATGGCCGGGCGGGCGGTGGCCGATCTGTACCCGAGTCTCGCCCCCGCCTACGGCGGCGCACAGTTCGTGCCCTATGAGCCGGGCGTCGCGTCCGGTTGCGACCTGGCCTTCTGCGCTCTGCCCCACGGGGCCTCGCAGTCGGTGGTGGGGGAGTTGCGCAACGACGTCAAGCACGTTGTCGATCTCGCCGCAGACTTCAGGCTCGACGACCCCGATCTCTACCCGGCGTGGTACGGCACCGAGCACACCGCGCCGGAACTGCTCGACGAGTTCGTGTTCGGCCTGCCCGAGCTGTTCCGCAGCGATATACGGGGCGCCGAGCTGGTGGCCGCACCGGGCTGCTATGTGACCGCGGCCGCGCTGGCCCTCGCCCCCCTGGTGGCTGCCGGCGCGGTGGAGCCGACCGGCATCATCGTCGACGCGGCCAGCGGGGTGTCGGGCGCGGGCCGGCCGCCCAAGCCGAACACCTCGTTCTGCGCGGTTGACGAGGACTTCACCGCCTACGGCCTGCTGACGCACCGGCACACGCCCGAGATCGAGATGGCGGTGTCGGGCCACGCCGGCGCCGACGTGCAGGTGCTGTTCACGCCGCACCTGGCCCCCATGAACCGGGGGATCCTGGCCACTTGCTATGCCCGGCCTACGGGGGCGAGCAGCACGGACGACGTGATGGGTTTGCTGGCTGACGCCTACAACGACGAGCCGTTCGTGGTGGTAAGCGAGCGGTCGCCGTCCACCAAGGCGACGCTCGGATCCAACAGCATCCACATCACCGCGAGAGCCGATGCCCGCACCGGCTGGGTGATCGCGATCGCCGCGCTCGACAACCTGGTCAAGGGAGCCTCGGGCCAGGCCGTGCAGTGCGCCAACCTCGCGCTGGGAATCGACGAGACTGCCGGGCTGACCTCGGCGGGGATCTACCCGTAGGCACGGATTCCGCCAATGTCTGAGACCAAGGTCTCGCCCCTCGCTCCCGCGGCGTTCCCGGCTGTGCACACCGTCGCAGGTGTGCGGCTGGCGGTGGCCGCGGCGGGGATCCGCTATCTGGGCAGGGACGACGTGATGCTGGCCGAGATGCCGCCGGGCAGCACCGTGGCCGGTGTGTTCACCCGGTCGCTGTGCACTGCCGCGCCGGTTGACTGGTGCCGCCACGCCCTTGCCGCCGGCTCCGGGCGCGGCCGGGCCATCATCGTCAACTCTGGCAACGCCAACGCGTTCACCGGCGCGGCCGGGTATCGGGTCGCCGAACACACCGCGGAGTCCGTGGCCGGAGCCCTCGGCGCGCAAGCCCATGAGGTGCTGGTCGCCTCCACCGGCGTCATCGGTGAGGACCTGCCCGTCGAGCGCATCGATGCCGCACTTCCAGGACTCATCGCCGGTCTCTCCGCCCCGGACCCGAAGGCGTGGGCGGTTGCCGCCGACGCCATAGGCACCACCGACACATTCCCCAAAGGTGCGTCGGCACCGGTGGCGGGCACGAGCGCACATGTAGCTGGCATCGCCAAGGGCAGCGGAATGATCGCCCCCGACATGGCCACCATGCTGGCGTTCGTGTTCACCGACTTGGCCGTGGACTCGCCGACCGCGCAGCAGTGCCTGGCCGCGTCGGTGGAGAAGAGCTTCAATCGCATCACCGTCGACTCCGACACCTCCACCAGCGACACCGTGCTGCTGGCCGCAACCGGCACCTCTGGACAACCCGCCGCCCTGCACATGACGGCCTTCCGGGACGCACTCGACGCGGTCACCATGGACCTCGCTCACCAGATCGTGCGCGACGGGGAAGGCGCCGCCAAGTTTGTGGCCGTCACCGTCACCGGCGCGTCCGACGACGCCGCGGCGCAAGCGATAGCCCGGGCGGTGGCCGACTCCCCGCTGGTGAAGACCGCTCTGGCCGCCTCCGACGCCAACTGGGGCCGCATCGTGGCCGCGGTGGGCAAGGCCGGCCAACGGGCCGACCGGGACCGGCTGGCAATCTGGATCGGCGACGAGCAGTGCGCCGAGGGTGGCATGCCGTGTCCCGGCTACCGCGAGGAGAGGGCCACCCAGCATCTGCTGGGCGACAACATCGAGCTTCGGGTGGACGTGGGCGTGGGCCACGGCGAGGCCACGGTCTGGACCTGCGACCTCACCCACGGCTACATCGACATCAATGCGGGATACAGGACATGAGCTTGAAGACGACACACCCCGACCACCCGCCGGACGAAGCACTCGGCTTCGAGCCCGAGCGGCGGGCGCGCGCCCTGGTGGAGGCGTTGCCGTACATCCGGCGGTTCCGGGGCGCGGTGGTGGTCGTCAAGTACGGCGGCCACGCGATGACCGACCCCGCCCTGTCCGACTCCTTTGCCCGCGACATCGTGCTGGTGCGGGCCGTCGGGCTGCATCCGGTGGTAGTCCACGGCGGCGCCCCTCAGATCGGCGATCATCTGGCCCGGCTCGGAAAGCAGAGCGAGTTCCGCGACGGCCTGCGGGTCACCGACGCCGAGACCCTCGAAGTGGCCCGGATGGTTCTCGTGGGCAAGGTCGGCCGGGACATCGTCAACGCGATCAATGCCAACGGGGGAGCCGCGCTGGGACTCTCAGGCGAGGACGGCCGCCTCGTCACCGCAGTGCCCCGGGACCCCTCGCTGGGTTTCGTCGGCGACATCGCCACGGTTGATCCCCGTCTCGTCGAGCGTCTCGCGGCCACCGAGATCATCCCCGTCGTGTCGTCGATCGGCGCCGACGCCGGGGGCCAGGCCTACAACATCAACGCCGACACCATGGCTGCGGCCCTCGCCGGAGCGCTCGGTGCGGCCAAGGCTGTGTACCTCACGGACGTGCCCGGCCTGCTGGCAGACCCGTCGGAGTTGTCGTCGCTGGTCAGCAGGGCCACTGTGGAGGAGGTCGAGGCCATGATCGCCTCCGGCGCCGTCAGCGGCGGGATGATCCCCAAGGCCCGGGCCTGCGTCGACGCCGTCCGGCAAGGCGCGGGATCGGCCCACATGCTCGACGGCCGGATCCCCCATGCGGTGCTGCTCGAGCTGTTCACCGACGCGGGAATCGGCACGATGATCACGAACGGCAGAGCCGCCGCCGACGCATGCCGCGAGACAAGGGAGGGTCAGCCGTGAGCAGAGCTGCGCTCATGAACAACTACGGGACTCCGCCGGTGACGTTCGTGCGGGGCGACGGCGCCGAGTTGTGGGACGACCGCGGCCGCCGCTACCTCGACTTCCTGTGCGGGCTGGCCGTTACGGGGCTGGGCCATGCCCATCCGGCGGTGACGGAGGCCGTCGCGGCCCAGGCGTCGACGTTGATACACACGTCCAACCTGTTCGCCAACGAGCCGACCGCCGAGGTCGTGGAGACGCTCGACCGGCTGATCCGGTCCGGTCCCGGCGGCGACGCCGAGCCCGGTCGGATCCTGTTCCAGAACTCCGGAGCGGAGGCGGTCGAGGCCGCCCTCAAGCTTTCTCGCAAGCACCAGCGTCGGGGTCGCCACGCGGTGGTGAGCGCCTACGGGTCGTTCCACGGCCGCACGCTGGCCGCGCTGGCGGCCACGGGCCAGCCCGACAAGCACGAGCCCTTCGAGCCCATGCCGGAGGGCTTCCGTCATGTGCCCTTCGACGACATCGACGCTCTGGTTGCCGCGCTCGATCCTTCCGTCGGCGCGGTGCTGCTGGAGTCGGTGCAGGGCGAGGGCGGCGTGGTGCCGGCCGGCGACGACTACCTGCGGGCCGTGCGGGAGGTGTGCGACGAGCGCGGCATGCTGCTCGTGTTGGACGAGATCCAGACCGGCCTGGCCCGCACCGGACAGTGGTTCGGCTACCAGCACGCCGGCGTGCAGCCCGACATCGTGACCATGGCCAAGGCACTCGGCAACGGCGTGCCGGTCGGAGCGGTGTGGGCCCGGCCCGATGTCGCGGCCGCCTTCGGCCCCGGCGATCACGGCTCGACCTTCGCGGGCCAGCCCCTGGTCCTCGCCGCGGTCCGGGCCGTGCTCACGGAGTTGCAGGCCATGGACGCGCCCGCGGTGGCCGGTCGCCTGGGCTCGGCGCTGCGGGACCTGCTGGGTCAGATCGAGGGCGTGGCCAGCGTGAGGGGACACGGCCTGCTGCTCGCCGCGGAGCTGGCGGACGACGCCAGGGCCGGCCGCTCCGCCAAGGACATCGCCTCGGCCTGCCTGGAGCAAGGGCTGGTCGTGAACGGCGTGACCCCGACGGCTTTGCGGTTCGCGCCGCCGTTCGTGGTGTCCACCGAGCAGCTCGCGGCCGGGTGCTCCATCCTCGCCGGCGTGCTGCAGCACCGCTGATGCACCGCGCCCACGCCGTAGCCGACGCCCACCTGACAGCCGATCCCCCGGAGACAAAGGAGTTCAGATGCGCCACTTCCTAGATGTCGACGACTTGGAGCCCAGCGAGCTCGCCCGGATCCTGAGCCTGGCAACCGAGTCCGGCCCGCCCCAGGCGCTGAAAGGAAAGGGCGCGGCCCTGCTGTTCGAGAAGCCCTCGGCCCGTACCCGCAGCGCCACCGAGATGGCCGTCGTGCAGCTTGGCGGCCACCCGGTGTACATCGGCGCCGCCGAGGTCGGGCTGGACGAGCGCGAGAGCGTGGAGGATGTCACCCGCACGCTGGCGTGCTACAACGCCGTGATCGGGGCCCGGGTGTTCGCCCACAGCACCGTGGAGCGGATGGCCGCGGTGAGCGCGGTCCCGATCGTCAACCTGCTCAGCGACACGGCCCATCCCACTCAGGCCTTGGCTGATCTGCTGACGGTGAGGGCCGAGCTCGGACATCTCGAGGGCCTGGCGCTCGCCTACGTCGGAGACGCCAACAATGTGGCTCGCTCGCTGGTGTACGCGGCCGGCTTGTCGGGCATGTCGGTGCGCATCGCCAGCCCCGAGGGCTACGGGTTCAGCGAGTCCGCCCTGAGGCGGATGCGCGGGCGCGGCTGCGAGCCGGTCCAGGTCACCAACCCGGTGGAGGCAGTGCGGGGCGCCCATGTGGTCTACACCGACGTCTGGGCGTCTATGGGACAAGAGCAGGAGGCCGGCAAGCGCCGAGAGGACTTCGCCGACTTCACCGTGAACCGGGCGCTGATGGCCCGGGCCGCGCCGGACGCCGTGTTCCTGCACTGCCTGCCCGCCCACCGGGGCGAGGAGGTCGAGGCCGCGGTGATCGACGGTCCCCGAAGCCGCGTGTGGCCGCAGGCGACCAACCGGATGCACGCGGCCAGAGGTCTGCTCGTGTGGCTGATGGAACAGTCGGACGGGCCGCAGCCATGAGCAAGGCCAGCCGCCAGCACCTCATCGTCCGGCTCCTGGCCGAGCAGGCCGTGGCCAGCCAGCAGCAGCTGGTCGACTTGCTCGCGTCCTCGGGCGTGGCCGCCACCCGAGCCACCGTGTCGCGCGATCTCGACGGCCTGGGCGCGGTGAAGGTGCGGGTGCCGGGGGGGAGCACCGTGTACGCCATCCCCGAGCATCCCGTCGACCGCATCGCGCCGGAAGAGCATCTCAAGAGGGTGATGGGCGACTGGGTGGCCGACATCGGCTCGTCGGGCAACCTGGCAGTGGTGCGCACACCTCCAGGTTCGGCCCACGTGGTGGCATCGGCTCTCGATCGGGCCGGACTTCCCGAGGTGCTCGGCACCGTGGCCGGCGACGACTCGCTGATCGTGGTGGCTGAAGAGGGGACGCCCGGCGCGGAGCTGGCGGACCGGCTCCGGCACCTCGCCGGGCTGGAAAAGTGATCGCAGGACAAGGTTGGAAGAGGTAGCGAGAGTGAGCACTTCGAATTTGACGCGGGCCGGCGCGGCGGCTGTCTCCAAGGTGGTGCTGGCCTACTCGGGCGGGCTTGACACATCCATCATCCTGCACTGGCTGCAGGAGACCTACGGCTGCACGGTCGTGACGTTCACCGCGGACATCGGCCAGGACGACGAGCTAGAGCCGGCCCGGGCCAAGGCCCTGGCCATGGGTGTCGCGCCCGAAGACGTCTTCATCGAGGACCTGCGCGAGGAGTTCGCCCGCGACTTCGTGTTCCCCATGTTCAGGGCCAATGCCATCTACGAGGGCGAGTATCTGCTCGGCACCTCCATCGCCCGGCCCCTGATAGCCAAGCGCCTGGTGGAGATCGCCGAACACACGGATGCCGACGCCATCAGCCACGGCGCCACCGGCAAGGGAAACGACCAGGTCCGGTTCGAGCTCGGCGCCTACGCGCTCAAGCCCGACATACGGGTGATCGCGCCCTGGCGGGAGTGGGACTTGAGCTCGCGGGAGTCGCTCATGGCCTACGCGGCCGAACACGCCATCCCCATCGAGCGCAAGCGGGGAACCGAGTCGCCCTTCTCGATGGACGCCAACCTGCTCCACATCTCCTACGAGGGCGGTCCGCTGGAGGATCCCTGGAACGAGCCACCCGCGGAGATGTGGCTTTGGTCGGTGAGCCCCGAGCTCGCGCCGGATGAGGCCACCTATGTGGACGTCACCTTCGCGGGCGGCGACATCGTGGCCGTCGACGGCCGGCCCATGACACCCGGCCAGGTGCTGGCCACCCTCAACACGCTGGGCGGCGCCAACGGCGTCGGGCGGATCGACATCGTGGAGAACCGCTACGTGGGCATGAAGAGCCGCGGCGCGTACGAGACGCCGGGGGGCACGATCATGCTGCGGGCCCACCGGGCCATCGAGTCGATCACCCTCGACCGGGAGGTGGCCCACCTCAAGGACGAGCTCATGCCCCGCTACGCGGAGCTGATCTACAACGGCTACTGGTGGAGCCCCGAGCGCGAGATGCTGCAGAAGGCCATCGACCACAGCCAGAGCTGTGTCAACGGCGAGGTCCGGGTGCGTCTCTACAAGGGCAACGTCGACATCGCCGGACGTCGCTCCGACGAATCGCTGTTCGACTACCGGGTGGTCACCTTCGAGGAGGACGAGGGCGCCTACGACCAGGCCGATGCCACCGGCTTCATCGCGCTGCATGCCCTGCGGTTGCGCAACCTGGCCCGCAAGCGGGCCGAGAGAGGGGGCTAGCCGTGGACGACTCGGCAACGCTGTGGCACGGACGGTTCGAGGGCGATCCCGCGGCCGCGCTGCGGGCCCTCAACGACAGCCTCTCATTCGACCGGAGGATGTTCCGCGAGGACATCGCCGGGTCGCGGGCCCACGCGGTGATGCTGGCCGCGGTCGGGCTGATCAGCGAGGCTGAGCGGGACGCCATCTGTGCCGCGCTCGAAGAGGTGGAGGCCGAGATGGCCGAGGGCCGCTTCGTCGCCGCGCCCGGCGACGAGGACATCCACACCGCGGTGGAGCGGCGCGTCACCGAGATCACCCCGGCCGGGGCCAAGCTCCACACCGGCCGCAGCCGCAACGACCAGGTGGCCGCGGACCTCCGGCTTTGGACCCGTGCCGCGCTGGACGGTGTCGCCCGGTCCGTGCTGGGCCTGCAGCGGACGCTTCTGAGCAGGGCTGCTGACGCCGGCGGGGCGCTGCTGCCCGGCTACACCCATCTACAGCAGGCTCAGCCGGTCCTGCTGGCCCATCACCTCCTGGCCCACGGCTGGGCGCTGGCCCGCGACGTCGACCGGCTGGCCGAGGCCCGCCGCCGCGCCGATGTGTCGCCTCTGGGGGCGGGGGCGCTGGCCGGGTCGTCGCTGCCTCTGGACCCCGCGCGGACTGCAGCCGAGCTGGGCTTCTCAGCGGTCTTCGACAACAGCCTCGACGCGGTTGCCGACCGCGACTTCGTGGCCGACTCCCTCTATGCGCTGGCTGTGCTGGGGGTGCATCTGAGCAGGCTGGGTGAGGAGCTGGTGCTGTGGGCTTCGTCGGAGTTCGATTTCGTGGAGCTCGACGACGCCTTCTCTACCGGCTCATCGATGATGCCCCAGAAGAAGAACCCCGATGTGGCGGAACTGGCCCGGGCCAAGGCCGGGCGCCTCATCGGCCATTTGACCGGCCTGTTGGCCACCCTCAAGGGCTTGCCGCTGGCCTACGCCAAGGACCTCCAGGAGGACAAGGAGCCGCTGTTCGACGCGGTCGACACAGTCATGCTGACGCTGGCCGCCCTCGACGGGCTGCTGGCCACCGCCCGGTTCGACACCGACGAGATGGCCGCGGCCGCGTCGTCGCCCTACGCGGCGGCCACCGACTTGGCCGAGTGGCTGGTGGCTCGGGGAACGCCGTTCCGCGACGCCCACGCCACCGTCGGCGATCTGGTGAGGCGCTCACTGGCGGGGGAGGGGCCATTGGCCGATCTGGTGGCCGCCGACGCTCACCTCGGGCCCGACGCTGCCGCGCTGTTGAAGCCGGGCGCCTCGGCGGCCCGCCGCAACACGCCCGGAGCGGGCGGTCCAGAGGCTGTGGCCGCCCAGATGGAGCGGTTCCGGCAGCGGGTCGAGTCCGACACCGCCCGCCTGGAGTGAGCCCCATCGGGCTAGACGGGGACTTCTATGCCCGCAGCGCGCTCGACGTCGCGCCCGATTTGCTCAACAAGGTGCTGGTGGCACCGGACGGCCGCGCCGGGAGGATCGTCGAAGTTGAGGCCTACCGGGGCGAAGACGACCCCGGCAGCCACGGCTTCCGGGGGCCGACCAAGCGCAACGCCACCATGTTCGGCCCCCCGGGCCATCTCTACGTGTACTTCACCTACGGCATGCACTGGTGCGCCAACGTCGTGGCCGAGACCGACGGGGTGGCCGCCGCGGTGCTGCTGCGGGCGCTCACACCGCTGGAGGGCCTCGAAGCCATGTACGCGGGCCGGGGCCCGGCGGCCCGCACCGAGAGCGACCTGTGCAGCGGTCCGGCCAAGCTCACCCAGGCCCTGGGCATCGACGGCGCCCTCGACGGCGCCGACCTAGTGTCGGGCGACCGGGGCGTGACCATCGTCGACGACGACCAGCCGCCGCCGACCCCCGCCGTCACCACAAGGATCGGCCTCACCCGCGGCGCGGAGTTGCCTTGGCGTTTCTACATCGAAGGCACAGCCGACATCTCCCGCCGTTGATCGCATCCGTGCCTTTCCGCTCGGCCTTTACACATCGCCGGGGATCTGGCAGTTGTCCATGTTGTTGAGGCGGGCGAAGCCGTCCATGCGCTCGGTGTAGGTGCTGCCCTCGATCATGTCGACGAGCAGGAAGCGCAGCTCCCGGTCGGGCGTGTCCTCGTCGGCGGAGCGCAGCCGGGCCGAGTGGTTGTGGCGGTCCGAGACGTGGACGTCCCAGTCGTCGAGCCACGCGGCCACCAGAACCGTGTCGGGCGGTCCGCCGCTGTCGGTGGTCGTCGATAGCGAAGCCTCGGCTCGCAGGCGCAGGTCGGCCACGAGTGACTCCACCTCGTCGGTGCCGCGGTCCACCTGGTCGGCCCGCTCCTCACGCGAGGCTGCCTGACGGGCCGTCGGCAGAGCGTCGATGCTTGCGTGAGCCTGGGCGCAGCGCTGGTCGGCCCACCGCACGAACTCCCGGTCGTCGAGGCGGCCCGGGTTCTCGGTCCGGGCCCACGGCGAGAACGCCCACGCCCAGAACACGAAAGTTCCCGCCACGAACAGGCCACCCAGCCATTTGCCCAGCAGCCGCAACCGCCTCAGACCCGGGCTCGGCGTCTCGTCGCCAGCCCCGGCCGAGTCTGTCGGAGGAGGCTCGCCGGTGGTCATTGGTCGGGGTTCACCCATATCTCCGCGGACCCGCCCGGCTCGACGGTCGATCCGGCCGCAGGAGCCTGGCGCCACACCGCTCCGGGCTCGCCGCCGAACCGTTCCGCCTCCTCATCGAAGAACGGCTCGATGTACACCTCCACCCCTAGCCCGGCTGCGGCCAGCACCTGGCGGGCCTCGGCCTCGCTCAGGCCCACGACATCGGGCATGGCGAGCACCGACGGCAGGTCCGGGGCCACGGCCACCTCGACCGTCACCGTGATCCCGCCCTGCTGGAGCGAACCGGCCACCGGCGCCTGCCCCATGATCGTTCCCTCCGCGAACTCGACCGTCTCGACCTCCACCGCAGTTACGCCCAGCGTCAGCTCGCCCAACTCGGTCGCAAGTTGCTCCGCGTCCCAGGTGCGGCCCACCAGGTCGGGGATCTCGACCGAGTCGAGCCGGGGCGGCTGCGTGGGCGGCGCGGGCGCGCTGGGCGGGGGAGCGGGCAGACCGACGGCACCGATGCCCTGGTGGGCTGCGACCATGATCTCCCGCCAGATCTGGGCCGGGTAGGTGCCTCCCGTCACCCTGATGTCGGTGGTGGGGGGCTCCATCGGGATCTGCGCTTCGGGATATCCGATCCAAACCGTCGCGGCCCGCTGGGGGGTGTAGCCGACGAAGGTCGCGTCGGCATAGTTCTGGGCGGTGCCGGTCTTGCCCGCGGCCGGCCGGTCGATGGCCGCCATGCGTCCGGTCCCCTCGGTTATCACGCCCTGCAGCACCCAGGTGATCTGGTTGGCGATAGAGGAATCGAGCACGGGCACGACATCCTCGACGTGCCGGTACAGCGCGGTGCCGCCGGGCTCGATGACGCTGGTCACGATCACCGGATCGGCGCGCCGCCCCGACCGGGCGAAGGTCGAGAACATTGTGGCCAGCTCGACGGTGTTGACGTCCTCGGTGCCCAGCACCCCGGCGCACACCGGTGCGATGCGCCCCGGCGCGAGGCCGAGCCGCTCGGCCATGGTCACGAAGTTGGCCGGGCGGACGTCCACCATGAGCTGGGCGTACACCGTGTTGATCGAGCGCCGCATTGCCTGCACCAGGTTCGCCTCCACCGGCGCCTCGGGCTCCGAGCCGAGCCCGCCCCTGATGGTCCACAGGGGCCCGCACACGTCAGGGCGGTCGATCTCCAGCTCGTCGGGCGCGTCGTAGGTCTTGGCCACCGTGTAGCCGCGGGTGAGGGCGGTGGCCAGCGCGATCGGCTTCATGGCCGAACCGGCCTGGCGACCCTTGCCGCTGGCCAGGTTGAACTTGGCGTCCTCGTCGTCGCCGAAGAAGTCGCGGCCGCCGACCATGGCCAGAACGTGGCCGTCCTCGGCCCCGCCCACGCCCAGGACGGTCGCCGCGGCGTCGGGATTGGTCCCGTTGTCAGGCAGTATCGCCTCGACCGCGGCCTCCGCCTTGGCCTGCAACTCGAGGTCGATGGTGGTGTGGATGGCGAGGCCGCCCTCGAACAGGAGCTGGGTGCGGTACTCGCGGGTCGGCCCGAAGGCTGGGTTGTCGAGGAACCACTGCTTGACGTCCTCGACGAAGTATGCGGCCGGGTAGCGCTCCTCGAGAATCGGGACGTCCTCTATGAGCACGATCGGCTGGTCCAGGGCCCGCTCGTACTCGAGGGCGGTGATGAACTCGTTGGCCAGCATCCTCTCCAGCACCAGGTTTCGGCGGCGCCGGGCGTCCTGCGGGTTGCGGTAGGGGTCGAAGGCGCTGGGCCGCTGGATCAGCCCGGCCAGCAGGGCGGCCTGCTCCAGCGTGAGCTCGCTCACCTTCAGGCACGCACCCTGGCCCCGCTCGGCCGCGGTCGTTGCCAGCTCGCAGGCCGGGGCGCCGAAGTACTGCCGGGAGGCAGCCTCGATCCCGTAGGCGCCGTTGCCGAAGTACACCCAGTTCAGGTAGCGCAGCAGGATGAAGTCCTTGGTGAAGAACTGCTCGAAGCGCCGGGCCATGAAGAACTCCTCGATCTTGCGTGTCGCGGTCTGCTCGGAGCGGTCGAGGAACACGTTGCCGACGTATTGCTGGGTGATGGTGGAGCCGCCCTGGCTGATCCCGCCTGCGGCCACGTTCGAGCGGGCCGCTCGCAGGATGGCCTTTAGGTCCACTCCGTCGTGCTCGTAGAAGCGCTCGTCCTCGATGGCCACGACGGCGTTGCGGACGACCTCCGGGACGAGCTCCAGATGGGTCACGTCGGTGCGGCGCTGCTCGCCGCGCAGCTCGGTGATGAGCGTTCCGTTGCGGTCATAGACGCGCGATGACTGCGCGGTGGCCAGCACCCCGACGTCGAATTCGAAGTCGGGCGTCTCGGCGGAGCAGGACGCGGCCAGCGTCGACACGGCCAGCACCGACGCAATGGCGGCGATGGCGCGGCGGCGGTGGCCCCTGGCCGCGATGGCGATGGCGCGGCGGCGGTGGCCCCTGGCCGCGATGGCGATGGTGGCGCGGCGGCGGTGGCCCCTGGCCGCGATGGCGATGGTGGCGCGGCGGCGGTGGCCCCTGGCCGCGATGGCGATGGTGCGGCGGCGGTGGCCCCTGGCCGCGATGGCGATGGCGCGGCGCCGTCTTGTGGCTTCGATGACGGTCGCGGCGCGGCGCATGGCTCTCATTGTGCTGTGCGCTGCGTGCCGAGCCACGCCTATCGCTCGAGTCTGTGAGCGGCTCCCGACCGCACAGGCCGTATCGGTAGGCTGAGCTGCGATGGCTGACTTGCTCGACGACCTGCGTGCCCGCGGGCTGGTCCACGACCACACCGACGAGGCCGGGCTGCGGGAACTGCTCGAGTCGGGCCCTGCCACCCTGTACTGCGGCATCGATCCCACCGCCGACAGCCTGCACGTCGGCCACCTTGTAGCGGTGCTGGTGCTGCGCCGGTTCCAGCAGGCCGGCCACCGCCCTCTGGCGCTCGTGGGCGGCGCCACCGGGATGGTCGGGGACCCCAGCGGGCGCTCCGACGAGCGCAGCCTGCTGGACGCGGCCACCCTGGACTCGAATCTGGCCGGCATAGGAGCCCAGCTCGAGACGCTGTTCGACTTCGATGGCGACAACGCGGCCCGCCTGGTGAACAACCACGACTGGACCCGCGACGTAACCCTGCTCGATTTCCTTCGGGACGTGGGCAAGCACATCACCGTCAACCAGATGGTGGCCAAGGACTCGGTGCGCAGCCGCATGGACAGCGACCAGGGGATCTCCTTCACGGAGTTCAGCTACATGCTGCTGCAGGCCTTCGACTACTGGTGGCAGTTCGAGCACTACGACTGCCGCCTGCAGGTGGGCGGCTCCGACCAGTGGGGCAACATCACCGCGGGCATCGACCTGGTCCGCCGCCGCAGCGGCGCCGCCGTTCACGGGCTGACCTGGCCCCTGATGACCCGCGCCGACGGCCAGAAGTTCGGCAAGACGGCCGATCAGACGGTGTGGCTCGACGCCGGGCGCACGCTGCCTTTCGAGCTGCACCAGTACTTCGTGAACACCGACGACGGCGACATCGAGAGGCTGCTGCTGCAGCTCACGCTGCTGCCGGTGGCGGAGGTGGGCGAGATCATGTCGGCCCACGCATCCGTCCCCCACGAGCGCCGGGCCCAGCGTGCGCTGGCCGACGAGGTCTGCACCCTCGTGCACGGCGCCGAGGCCACCGAGCAGGCCCGTCTCGCGGCCGAGGTGCTGTTCGGTGAGGCGGTGCTGTCCGCTGATCGGCTGGAGGCGGTGCGGGGCATCGTGCCCGAGACCGTTGTTGGCGGCTCGGCCCTGGGCGGCGACGAGCCGGTGGTCGACGCGCTGGTCGTGTCGGGAGTGTGCACGTCGCGCTCTGACGCCCGACGCACGATCGCCTCGGGTGGCATCCGCGTGAACGGCCATCGCGTGGGGTCTCCGCTGGAGCAGGTCGACCTGGTGGATGGCCGCTACGCGCTGGTGCAGCGCGGCCGCCGCCAGCGCCACCTCCTAGTGGTCGACTGACCGGTCGCGCCAGCGACGATTCTCCGAACTTCAAGCAGTTGACCACCGCTCATGTGGCAAATCGATTGAAGTTCGGATCGGCGGCCGAATATTCCGGGCAGTTGCGGTTCTTGTGTTGTATGTGCCGTCCCGGCGCGCTAGTGTGGCGGCTCACCCCGGCCGGGGCCCTTCGGGCTGCGGTCGGGGTTGCAGTGCCTTCGGCGCCGTCGGCTCGACTCCAATCCGGGGTCCGCAGCCGGTGCCGGTGCAGGTTGCTTCTTGAAAACGGAAGAGACGGACGCATAGCGAGTGCGGGCGTCGGCTCGGGCTGCGTGGCTCGAGGCGATGTCCGTCAAGACATGGTCCGGCATTACCTGCCGGACCACCCGGCGCCTCGGCGCCGGGAGAGCCAAGGTCTCCCGCCTCAAACGGCGAGACCGGCTCTCTGACCCGCAGAGCTGCTCACGCACCCGCCTCGGCGGGGAGCAGCCGAGCAACCCGATCGAAGGCCCGGCCTCGGCTGGCGCCGGAGATCTCGACGGAGAGTTTGATCCTGGCTCAGGACGAACGCTGGCGGCGTGCTTAACACATGCAAGTCGAACGAGGCAGCGGCCTTCGGGCCGTTGTCGAGTGGCGAACGGGTGAGTAACACGTGAGAAACCTGCCCCGGAGACCGGGACAACCAGGGGAAACCCTGGCTAATACCGGATGCCCTCGGATGGTCGCATGGCCGACCGAGGAAACGCTCTGGTGCTCCGGGAGGGTCTCGCGGCCTATCAGCTTGTTGGTTGGGGTAACGGCCCACCAAGGCATTGACGGGTAGCTGGTCTGAGAGGACGATCAGCCACACTGGGACTGAGACACGGCCCAGACTCCTACGGGAGGCAGCAGTGGGGAATATTGCGCAATGGGCGAAAGCCTGACGCAGCAACGCCGCGTGGGGGATGACGGCCTTCGGGTTGTAAACCCCTTTCAGCAGGGACGAAAATGACGGTACCTGCAGAAGAAGCCCCGGCCAACTACGTGCCAGCAGCCGCGGTAACACGTAGGGGGCAAGCGTTGTCCGGATTTATTGGGCGTAAAGAGCTCGTAGGCGGTTGCGTAAGTCGGATGTTAAAACTCAGGGCTCAACCCGGAGACGCCATCCGAAACTGCGCTGACTAGAGTCCGGTAGGGGAGCATGGAATTCCTGGTGTAGCGGTGAAATGCGCAGATATCAGGAGGAACACCAGTAGCGAAGGCGGTGCTCTGGGCCGGTACTGACGCTGAGGAGCGAAAGCGTGGGTAGCGAACAGGATTAGATACCCTGGTAGTCCACGCCGTAAACGTTGGGCACTAGGTGTGGGACCTCCTTAACGGGTTCCGTGCCGTAGCTAACGCATTAAGTGCCCCGCCTGGGGAGTACGGCCGCAAGGCTAAAACTCAAAGGAATTGACGGGGGCCCGCACAAGCGGCGGAGCATGTTGCTTAATTCGAGGCAACGCGAAGAACCTTACCTGGGTTTGACATGCACGGAAAAGCCATAGAGATATGGTGTCCTTCGGGGCTGTGCGCAGGTGGTGCATGGCTGTCGTCAGCTCGTGTCGTGAGATGTTGGGTTAAGTCCCGCAACGAGCGCAACCCTTGTCCTATATTGCCAGCACGTAACGGTGGGGACTTGTAGGAGACTGCCGGGGTCAACTCGGAGGAAGGTGGGGACGACGTCAAGTCATCATGCCCCTTATGCCCAGGGCTGCAAACATGCTACAATGGCCGGTACAAAGGGCTGCTATACCGCGAGGTTGAGCGAATCCCATAAAGCCGGTCTCAGTTCGGATTGGAGTCTGCAACTCGACTCCATGAAGTCGGAGTCGCTAGTAATCCCGGATCAGCAACGCCGGGGTGAATACGTTCCCGGGCCTTGTACACACCGCCCGTCACACCACGAAAGTCGGCAACACCCGAAGTCAGTGGCCTAACCCCTCGGGGAAGGAGCTGCCGAAGGTGGGGTTGGCGATTGGGGTGAAGTCGTAACAAGGTAGCCGTACCGGAAGGTGCGGCTGGATCACCTCCTTTCTAAGGAGCAATATCTCAACGACCGGCTGGCCGTCAGGCTGGCCGGCAGTTGAGTGCCTCCCAGTTAAGGCACTCGCTAGTCCGTCTCTTCCGCTTTGAGGAAGCGGTCGCGTGGCCAGCCGGCGTCTGCAGATGCCAGCAGGTCTGCACTGCTCCCTAGGGCGCGCTGGAACGCCAGTCGTTCCAAACGCCCATGGAATGCCTCTTGAGAATTGCATAGCGAGCACGAGCATCTTTTCGTAAAGATGTAAATTAATTGAAACCCAAGCTACTAAGAGCCAACGGTGGATGCCTTGGCACTGACTACCGATGAAGGTCGTGAGCGGCTGCGATAAGCCGCGGGGAGCTGCCTACTAAGCTTCGATCCGCGGATGACCGAATGGGGAAACCCGGCACTCGTAATGGAGTGTCACTGCCGTCTGAACACATAGGGCGGCTAGAGGGAACCGGGTGAACTGAAACATCTAAGTAACCCGAGGAAGAAAAAGCAACAGCGACTCCCTGAGTAGCGGCGAGCGAAACGGGAAGAGCCTAAACTCAGGTGGTGGAAAGCCTGGCGGCGTTGCCACCTGGGGGTTGTGGGAACCGATTGGGAGAACGCCAGATCTCCCGCAGAGTTACAAAGACAGTGGGTAGTGGAATCGCTCTGGAAAGGCGAGCCACAGAGGGTAACGGCCCCGTACACGAAACTCATCTGTCCTCTGATCGGAGCTCCCGAGTAGCGCCGGATCCGGGAAAGCCGGCGTGAATCTGCGAGGACCACCTCGTAAGGCTAAGTATAAGTCAGTGACCGATAGTGAACTAGTACCGTGAGGGAAAGGTGAAAAGCACCCCGGGAGGGGAGTGAAATAGTACCTGAACCCGTTGGTTTACAAGCAGTCAGAGTGTCGCCGCCGTAACTATCTTCGGATGACCTCGGCGGTCACGATGGCGTGCCTTTTGAAGAATGAGCCTGCGAGTTACGGTGTGTGGCGAGGTTAACCCGTGAGGGGAAGCCGGAGCGAAAGCGAGTCTGAACAGGGCGTTCAGTCGCATGCTGTAGACCCGAAGCCGAGTGATCTAGCCATGGGCAGTGTGAAGCGGGGGTAAGACCCCGTGGAGGCGCGAACCCACTTCGGTTGAAAACGGAGGGGATGACCTGTGGCTAGGGGTGAAAGGCCAATCAAACTCGGTGATAGCTGGTTCTCCGCGAAATGTATTTAGGTGCAGCGTCGCATGTTCAGCCGTGGAGGTAGAGCACTGGATGGGCTAGGGGCCCCACAAGGTTACTGACCCCAACCAAACTCCGAATGCCACGGTTCTAGAGTGCGGCAGTGAGTCCTCGGGGGATGAGCTTCGATGGACGAAAGGGAAACAGCCCAGACCGCCAGTTAAGGCCCCTAATTCTGTACTAAGTGGTAAACGATGTGGGATTGCCCAGACAGCCAGGAGGTTGGCTTAGAAGCAGCCACCCTTTAAAGAGTGCGTAATAGCTCACTGGTCAAGTGGTCCTGCGCGGACAATGTAACGGGGCTAAAGTACAGAGCCGAAACTGCGGATGTCTGTGAAAACAGGCGTGGTAGCGGAGCGTCGATCTCGGAGTGAAGCGCCGGTGTAAACCGTCGTGGACCGTGGTCGAGTGCGAATGCAGGTATGAGTAGCGAAAGAGGGGTGAGAAACCCCTCCACCGGATGTCCAAGGGTTCCTGGGGAAGGCTAATCCTCCCAGGGTAAGTCGGGAGCTAAGGCGAGGCCGACAGGCGTAGTCGATGCACAACCGGTTGATATTCCGGTACCACCAAGTGCGCGCCCATGCAAAAGCGAGATTGCTAAGAGGATGCCTTGCGTCCCATGAAGGGGCAATAGGTCGAATCGACCCATCTCGCGGCTGCAAGCAATGCGGGGACACAGTAAGGTAAGTGAACCCAGGCGATGGTTGTCCTGGGGTAAGCGTGTAGGAGGAGGACCAGGCAAGTCCGGGCCTCATGAACTCTGAGACGCGACGCCGAGCCGATACAGGTGAAGTCACTGATCCTATGCTGTCGAGAAAAGCCGCTAGCGAGCTCACTCGGTGCCCGTACCCTAAACCAACTCAGGTGGACAGGTAGAGAATACCAAGGTGATTGGGAGAACTATGGTTAAGGAACTCGGCAAATTGCGTCCGTAACTTCGGGAGAAGGACGACTCCAATAGGGTGACGGCCCTCGCGGCCCGAGCTCGAAGGAGTGGCACAGACCAGGGGGAAGCGACTGTTTACTAAAAACACAGCAGCGTGCTAAGCCGCAAGGCGATGTATACGCTGTGACGCCTGCCCGGTGCTGGAAGGTTACGGGGAAAGGTTAGCCTTCGGGCGAAGCTTTGAACCTAAGCCCCAGTAAACGGCGGCCGTAACTATAACGGTCCTAAGGTAGCGAAATTCCTTGTCGGGTAAGTTCCGACCTGCACGAATGGCGTAACGACTTCCCTGCTGTCTCAACCATAGACCCAGCGAAATTGAAGTACGAGTAAAGATGCTCGTTAGCTGCAGAAGGACGGAAAGACCCCGTGCACCTTTACTACAGTCTGGTATTGGTTTTTGGTATAGGTTGTGCAGGATAGGTGGGAGACTTGGAAGCGAGGGCGCTAGCTCTCGTGGAGTCAACCTTGAAATACCACCCTTCCTATGCTGGGAATCTAACCTAGGTCCGTAATCCGGATTAGGTACAGTGCCAGATGGGTAGTTTGACTGGGGCGGTCGCCTCCTAAAGAGTAACGGAGGCGCCCAAAGGTTCCCTCAGCCTGGTCGGCCATCAGGCGTTGAGTGCAATGACACAAGGGAGCTTGACTGCGAGACGTACATGTCGAGCAGGTGCGAAAGCAGGGCATAGTGATCCGGCGGTTGCGTGTGGAAGCGCCGTCGCTCAACGGATAAAAGGTACGCCGGGGATAACAGGCTCATCTTCCCCAAGAGTCCATATCGACGGGAAGGTTTGGCACCTCGATGTCGGCTCATCGCATCCTGGGGCTGAAGCAGGTCCCAAGGGTTGGGCTGTTCGCCCATTAAAGCGGTACGCGAGCTGGGTTTAGAACGTCGTGAGACAGTTCGGTCCCTATCCTCTGCAGCCGAAAGAGACTTGAGGAAAGCTGTCCCTAGTACGAGAGGACCGGGACGGACGCAGCTCTCGTGTGCCAGTTGTTCCGCCAGGAGCATGGCTGGTTGGCGACCTGCGGAAGGGATAACCGCTGAAAGCATCTAAGCGGGAAGCCTGTTCCGAGATGAGGTCTCTCACCGGGTAAAACCGGGTAAGGCCCGTGGCAGAACACCACGTTGATAGGCCGGAAGTGTAAGCACGGTGACGTGTTCAGCTGACCGGTACTAATCGGCCGAGGGCTTGGTTCAATTTCGCATCGAGCGCATGGTTGCTCGTGCTCGCTATGGAGTTCTTCGCAGAGGCGTTCCCCGCTCGGGGTTCGCCCGCAGGACAACAGGTTTCGGTGGCGATAGCGGCGGGGTCACACCCGTTCCCATTCCGAACACGGAAGTTAAGCCCGCCAGCGCCGATGGTACTTGGGCGGAGACGCCCTGGGAGAGTAGGTCGCCGCCGGATTTCGCCGACCAGAAGGCCCCGCCGATGAGGCTGGGGCCTTCTGGCTTTCTGAGTCCGGGCGCCCTGCTCGGCCGTGTGCGCCTTCGGGCATCTCCTGCGCCGCGTGGGCGCAGGTAGGCTCTGGCCATGCCACGCAAGGGCGACAGGGCGGGTCGCTCGCAGTTGGCGCAGCGCCGGAGCAGGCCGCGGGGGCGGGCCGCGCTTCCGCCCGCACCTCACCGCGAGGTCGATCCGCGCTCCGAACTGGTGCGCGTGCTCGGCCCGGCCCGGGGTAAGAGTGCGGTCCGGCGTTTCGAGGCCGCAGCCCGAGCCTTTCGAGCCGGGCGCTTCGAGGAGGCCCTCCCGCTGCTGTCCCGGCTGGCCCGCGACGCCCCCGAGGTCGCCGACGTGTGCGAGCTGCACGGGCTGGTGCTGTACCGCCTGGGCCGGTTCAGGGCGGCCATGGGCGCGCTCGAGGAATTCCGGGAGCTCAGCGGCTCCGTGGAGCAGCATCCCGTCCTGGCCGACTGCCACCGCGCCCTGGGCCGCTGGGCTGACGTCGACGCCCTGTGGAATGAGCTGGGCGCGGCGTCGCCGTCGGCTGAGCTGGTGACTGAGGGGCGCATCGTGCTGGCCGGCTCGAAGGCCGACCGGGGCGACCTGTCCGCCGCCATCCGGGTGCTGGAGCAGGGGTGGCGCCTGCCGTCGAGGCCCAGGCCGCACCATCTGCGCCGGGCCTACGTCCTAGCCGACCTCTATGAGCGTGCCGGCCGCCAGCCCCGGGCCCGGGAGCTGTTCGGCTGGGTCGCGTCCCACGACTCCGCCCTAGCCGATGTGTCCGATCGGGTCCGCGCGCTGAACTGAGCGGGGGCGCTACGGTGGCGGCACGCGGGCGCGGGCGGTCCGGGCGGCCTGCCGGCGCACGCATCCCACCACCTGTCAGGAGCCATCCCGTGGATATTCCCAGCCTGCTCGGCGACGCCGCCGAGTCACTGCTCGAGCACGAGTGCAAGACCTTCGAGCGGGAGTCGCTTACCCTGCCCGGTCCCGACTTCGTGGACCGCGTCCTGGTGGCCAGCGACCGCTCCCCCCAGGTGCTGCGCAGCATCCAGTCGCTGTTCGGAAGCGGGCGGCTGGCCGGCACCGGCTACGTGTCGATCCTGCCTGTCGATCAGGGCATCGAGCACTCCGGCGCGGCCTCATTCGCGCCCAATCCCGTCTACTTCGATCCGCTGTGCATCGTCGAGCTGGCCATCGAGGGCGGCTGCAACGCGGTGGCCAGCACCTTCGGTGTGCTGGGGATGGCGTCGCGCCGCTACGCCCACCGCATCCCCTTCATCGTCAAGCTCAATCACAATGAGCTGCTGAGCTACCCGGAGTCCTACGACCAGGTGATGTTCGGCTCGGTCGAGCAGGCCTGGGATCTCGGCGCGGCCGGGGTGGGAGCCACCATCTACTTCGGCTCCGAGGATTCCCGGCGCCAGATCGGCGAGGTTTCCGAGGCCTTCGCGGCCGCCCACGAGCTGGGCATGTTCACCGTGTTGTGGTGCTACCTGCGCAACTCGGCGTTCAAAGTGGACGGCAGCGACTATCACGCCGCCGCCGACCTCACCGGCCAGGCCAACCACCTGGGCGTCACCATCGAGGCCGACATCATCAAACAGAAGCTGCCCGAGAACAACGGCGGGTACCGCGCCGTCGGCTTCGGCAAGACGCACGACCTGGTCTACGACCAGCTCACCAGCGACCATCCCATCGATCTGTGCCGGTACCAGGTGGCCAACTGCTACATGGGCCGGGTCGGCCTGATCAACAGCGGCGGGGCCTCCTCGGGCGCCGGCGATCTGGCCGAGGCGGTCACCACCGCGGTGATCAACAAGCGGGCCGGTGGCACCGGGCTGATATCGGGCCGCAAGGCCTTCCAGCGGCCCATGGCCGAAGGCGTCGAGCTGCTCAACGCCATCCAGGATGTGTACCTCGACGCCTCCATCACGGTGGCCTGACTGCGAGCTGGCCGGAACCTTCAAATGAACCAGCCGAGAGTCGTGGCCGGACACGGTATACCGGCTAGGGTGGCACCGGCGGGCCGGATCGGGTGGGCTCCTACCGCGGGCCGAGCCCTCAGCTCGCCCATAGCCGGTGCAAAGGAGCATCTGTGACCGACACTGCGGAGCGGGCCCACGAGGTCCGCAAGGCCGACGGCATCGTCCTTCGCTTCGCGGGCGACTCCGGCGACGGCATGCAGCTCACCGGCGACCGGTTCACTTCGGCCAGCGCCCTGTTCGGCAACGATCTGGCCACGCTGCCGGAGTTCCCCGCGGAGATCAGGGCTCCGGCCGGCACGCTGGCCGGCGTCTCGTCGTTCCAGGTCCACATCTCGGACCACGACATCACCACCCCCGGAGACGCGCCCACGGTGCTGGTGGCCATGAACCCGGCGGCGCTGCGGTCCGACCTGCCGCTGCTGACGCCGGGCGGCACCGTCATCGTCAACTCCGACGCCTTCAACGAGCGCAACCTGGCCAAGGCCGGATACCGGTCCAACCCTCTGGAAGACGGCAGCCTGGACGGCTACACGGTGGTCACCGCGCCCATGACCGACCTGACCAAGCGGGCCTGCCAGGACCTGGGGGTCAAGCCCCGCGAGGCCGAGCGCTCCAAGAACTTCTTCGCGCTGGGGCTGGTGTCGTGGCTGTACTCCCGTCCCACCAAGCCCACCTCCGACTGGATCGACGGCAAGTTCGCGGGACGCGACACGGTGATCGCGGCCAACAAGGCCGCCTTCGCGGCGGGCCACGCCTTCGGCGAGACCGCCGAGCTGGGCGCGAGCCGGCTGATGGTCGCCCCCGCGGCGCTCGAGCCCGGCACCTACACCAACATCAGCGGCAACACCGCGCTGTCGTGGGGGCTCATCGCCGCCTCCCAGCAGGCCGGGATTCCGCTGTTCCTGGGGTCCTACCCGATCACCCCGGCCAGCGACATCCTCCACGAACTGGCCCGGCACAAGAACTTCGGGGTCCGCACCCTGCAGGCCGAGGATGAGATCGCCGCGGTGGGAGCGGCCCTCGGCGCGGCCTACGGGGGCCACATCGGCGTCACCGCCACCTCGGGGCCGGGCATGGCCCTCAAGGCCGAGACGGTCGGTCTGGCCGTGAGCCTGGAGGTGCCGCTGGTGGTCATCGACATCCAGCGGGGCGGTCCGTCCACGGGCCTGCCCACCAAGACCGAGGCCGCCGATCTGCTGATGGCCATGTACGGGCGCCACGGCGAGGCACCGCTGCCAATCGTCGCGGCCCGGAGTCCGTCCGACTGCTTCTTCAGCGCCATCGAGGCGGTCCGTCTCGCGGTTGAGCACCGCACACCGGTGATCCTGCTCTCCGACGGCTACCTGGCCAACAGCAGCGAGCCCTGGCGCATCCCCGACGTCGGGCAGCTTGGCTCCATAACCGTGGATTTCGCCTCGAAGCCCAACCACGTCAACGACGAGGGCGACACTGTCTTCTGGCCCTTCCAGCGCGACGAGCGGCTGGTCCGTCCCTGGGCCATTCCGGGCACGCCCGACCTGATGCACCGCATCGGCGGCATCGAGAAGGAGGACGGCAGCGGCAACATCAGCTACGAGCCCGACAACCATCAGGCCATGGTGCGGCTGCGGGCGGAGCGGATCGCTCTGATCGCCGACCGCATCCCGCCAGCCGCCGTTGAGGGAGACCCCGACGCGGCCGTGGCCGTGGTGGCCTGGGGTTCGACGTGGGGCGCCGTCACCGGAGCCCGCCGCCGGCTCGCGTCGGCCGGCCATCGCCTGGCCCACATCCATCTACGCCATCTGAACCCGCTGCCGGCCAACCTCGGCGAGCTGCTCGCGTCCTTCGAGCGCGTCGTCGTGCCGGAGATGAACACGGGGCAGCTCTGCCGGATGCTGCGGGCCGAGTACCTCGTCGACGCCAAGCCGGTGACCAAGGTCTCGGGCCAGCCCTTCACCGCGGCCGAGCTGGTGGAGGCGTTCTGGGAGGAGATCGAGGCGGCGGGGGAGCGGCTGGGACCGTCCGGTGACGTCGAGGCGGCGGGGGAGCCCCTGGGATCATCCGGTGACGCCAGGGCGGCGGGGGAGCCCCTGGGGTCATCCGATGACGCCAAGGCGGCGGGGGCTGAGCGATGACTGACGTGCCGGTGACCACCCGCAAGGACTGGACCACCGATCAGGAGGTCCGCTGGTGCCCGGGTTGCGGCGACTACTCGATCCTCACCGCCATGCAACTGCTCATGCCGGAGCTGGGCGTCCGACGCGAGGACACGGTTTTCGTTTCGGGGATCGGCTGCGCGGCCCGGTTCCCGTATTACATGAACACCTACGGTCTGCACGCCATCCACGGGCGTTCCCCCGCGGTGGCCACCGGTCTGGCCATGGCCCGGGGCGACCTGCACGTATGGGTGGTGGGCGGCGACGGCGACATGATGTCGATCGGCGGCAACCACCTGATCCACGCGCTGCGCCGCAACGTGAACCTGAACATCCTGCTGTTCAACAACCAGATCTACGGGCTGACCAAGGGGCAGTACTCGCCCACAAGCGAGCGGGGCAAGGTGACCAAGTCCACGCCCCACGGCTCGGTGGAGCAGCCCTTCAACGCGGTGTCGCTGGCGCTGGGGGCGGAGGCGTCGTTCGTGGCCCGCACCCATGACATGGACCGGGGCCACATGCAGGAGATGTTCCGGCGGGCCCACGACCACCCCGGGGCGGCGTTCGTGGAGGTCTTCCAGAACTGCAACGTGTTCAATGACGGCGCCTTCGCGGCCATCACCAAGCGCGACGCCCGCGAGTCGATGCTGATCGATCTGCGCCACGGCGAGCCGGTGCGCTTCGGAGCCGACGGCGAGTTCGGTGTGGTGATCGATGACGGCAGGGCCCGGGCGGTTGCGGTGGCCGAGGTGGGCGTCGATGCCCTAGTGGTTCACGACGAGGCCGATCCCGACCCGTCGGTGGCGTTCGCGCTGAGCCGCTTGGCCAACACCAACGATGTGCCCACGCCCATAGGAGTGTTCCGGGCCGTCGACCGCTCAGAGTACGGCTCGGCGGTCACCTCGCAGATAGCCGCGTCGCAGGCCAAGGCCGGCCCCGGCGACCTGCGCGACCTCCTGCACTCCCGCCCCACCTGGCAAGTCGCCTGACACAGCCCACGGCGGGCAATCCGCGCACGGCCTAGCCGCGGTCAGCGACTAGAGGCGATCAACAACTAGTCGCTCAGGTCTCGTCTCGGGGACGCGCCCGGCGCCGGTGTTGGGGCTGCACGAGTGCGGTCAGGGACTAGTCGCCGCTCACGAATTGGTTGCCGTCGATCTCGGCGGTGGAGTGGAACTGCAACATGATGGGCTCCTGCGAGCCGGTCACCGTGTTGTCGGTGACCTCGGCGTGCGACATGTCGGTGACGAGGATCCCGTAGCGGGGCGCGCCATGGACGGTGTTGTCCCGCACGTTGGCGGTCGACATCTCGTTCACCGCCAGGCCGGCCCTGGTGCCGCCGCGCACGGTGTTGCCGGTCACCTCGGCGTGGGCGAAGTTCACTGCGATGCCGTATGCGCCGTCCAGCTCGATCACGTTGTCCGAGATGACCGACGGCGGGCGGGCCGTGGCGTTGGCGACGTGGATGCCGACGACGTACGGGCCGCTCGCGCCGCGGATCTCGTTGCCGACGATCTCCGCGGAGGCGTTGACGATGTGAATGCCGCGGTAGCCGGCGCCGACGATCTCGTTGCCGATGATGCGTATCTCGTCGCCGCCCCGCGCCGAGATGGCGGTGCCGTCAGCGCGAATCGTGAATCCCTCGACGGTCACGCCGCTGGCGTCGACCACCGAGATCTGCCCTGTCAGATGCACACCGCCGGGCTCGGCGATGAGCGTCATCGGCCGGTCGATGGTGATGCTCTCGACGTAGTGCCCGGCGGGGATCCGGACCGTGCCCCCCGCCGGCGCCGCGGCCACGGCCTCGGCGATCGTCTCGTGCGACTGGACGGGCGACGCCCCGCTGCAGGCGATCACGACAACGGCGAGCGCCGCCAGCGGTGCAGCCCGCCGCACCTCAGATCAGCCCTTGACGGCGCCGGCGGTGATCCCGCGAACGAAGAACCGCTGCAGCGTGAAGAAGACGATTAGCGGCACGACCATGGAGATGAACGCGCCGGCGGCCAGCAGGTTGAACTCGTTGCCGTACTGGCCCAGCAGGTTCCGGATGCCGACGGTGAGCGGGAACTTGTCGGGTGTCTGAAGGAAGATAATGGCGTTCATCAGGTCGTTCCACACCCAGACGAACTGGAAGATTCCCAGCGCCGCGATGGCGGGCATCGACAGCGGCAGGACCATCCTCGTGAAGATCCGCAGCTCCGACGCGCCGTCGACCCGGGCCGCCTCGATGAGGTCGCGGGGGATGTCGGCCATGAAGTTCCGCAGCAGGAAGATGGCGAACGGCAGGCCGTAGGCGGTGTGCGCGAGCCAGATCCCGGTGAAGCTGCCGGTGATGTCGAGGCTGTTGAAGATCTTCAACACCGGCACCCAGGTGACTTGCAGAGGCACCACGAGCAAGGTGACGACGCCCAGGAAGATCCAGTCGCGGTAGCGGAAGTCGAGCCACGCGAACGCGTAGGCGGCGAGGGCCGCGATCATGATCGGAAAGATGGTGCTCGGTATAGAGATGATCACGGTGTTGATGAAGTTGTCCGAGAAGCCGGGTGGCGGCAGGCCCGAGGAGTTCAGGACCTGGTCGTAGTTGTCCAGGGTGAAGCCGCCCTCCCACACCTCCCACCAGCCGTGCTGGGAGCTGGCAGCCCGGGTCCGAAACGACGTGATCAACAGGCCGAGCGACGGAATGAGCCACAGCAGCGCCACCGCGATCACCACGAACCGGACGCCGCTGCGGGTGACGACGTGGGTGAGCCGGCCACCCAGCGTCGCCGGGATCTCCACATCGGCGCCCGTGTGCCCGGCGACGGCGGTCATCGGGCGTCCGCCTGGCGGTTCCGGAGCTCAACGCCGGCGGTCATCGGGCGTCCGCCTGACGGTTCCGGAGCTCAACGACGGCGGTCATCGGGCGTCCGCCTGACGGATCTGGAGCTCAACGACGGCGGTCATCGGGCGTCCGCCTGACGGTTCCGGAGCTCAACGACGGCGGTCATCGGGCGTCCGCCTGACGGATCTGGCGCATCTGCCACCACATCATCGGCACCATGAGGATCAGCAGCAGCACGGCGGCGGCCGACCCGTAGCCGGCCTTGTTGTTGGTGAAGATCTCCCAGTAGACCGTGAACCCGACGATGCGGCTGCTGAAGCCCGGCCCGCCGCCGCTCATCACGAGGACCAGGTCGATGGCCTTGAGCGCGTTGATGATCATCGTCACCGCGACGACGATCAGCGGGCCCTTCATCTGGGGCAGCGACACGCGCCAGAACGCCTGCCACGCGTTGGCGCCGTCGATGGCAGCGGCCTCGTCCACCTCCTCGGGGAGCGCCTTGTAGGCCGCCGCCAGGATGGTCATCGCCAGCGACGTCCACACCCAGATTCCGGCCACGATGATGGCGAGGTTCACGGTGTTCGCCTCGCCCAGCCACGCATAGGGCTCGAACCCGAGCGCTTGGCGGATCGCGTTCAGCACGCCGATGTTGGGGTTGGTCGCGTAGACCAGCCGGAACACGACCGAAGCGGCGGTGAACGAGATCACCAGCGGCAGGAAGACGATCGCCTTGGACAGCCTCTCGTAGCGCACCTTGTCGGCGAGCACCGCCACCAGCAGGCCCATGGCGATGACGCCGCCGGTGAACAGGACCACCCACACGGCGCTGTTGAACAGCGCCGACCAGGCCGGCCACTGCGTCTGCAAGAAGGCGGGGTCGTCGGTGAGCAGGCGCTGGTAGTTGTCCAGCCCCACGAACTCGCGTGTGGGCCTGATGATGGAGCCCTTGTACAGGCTGTAGTGAATGGTCCTGATGACCGGCCACACCAGGAACACCCCGAGCAGCGCCAGAGAGGGGAGGATCCAGATCCACCCCTTCCACCGGACCTCTCTCTGCGGTCCGGTCTCCGGCGGCGTGGTGCTCGGAGCCTCTGGCGTTGGGGGTGCGGTCACGACATCAGTAGGCCCCGTCCGCCGCCTTCTCGATGAACTCCAGGGGGCCGTCGATGTCGTCGGGGTTGGCTATGAAGTCCTGCAGCGCGGTGAACATCGCGTCACCGCCCACTGCTCCCGGCGCGAGGTCCGAGCCGTCGAACACGAAGATCGCAGCGGCCTTGATCTGCGCGGCCTCGAGCTTCGTCAGCTCGTCGGCGAAGAGATCGGCCGACACGCCCTGGTTCGGCGTGATCCGGGCGCCCGCCGCCACGGTCGCCCAAATCTCATTGGCCTCGGGCGTGGCCATGAACTCGATGAAGGCGCGCACCTCGGGGCTGTTGACCAGCCCGACGGCGAAGTCGCCGCCGCCGACGACCGGCTTGCCCCACTGCGGGTCGATCTCGGGGAACTCGAAGAACGAGTAGTCGGTCCCGCTCACGAGGTCCGGGAAGTTGTCCCGGGCGAAGTTCCCCATGAACCCGCCCTCGTAGTACAGCTCGGCGTCGCCGGCCAGCACGAGATCCCATGCGTCGATGAATCCGGTGGAGTTGGCGCCGGCCGCCCCTCCTGCGAGGCGCTCGTCGGTCGGCGCGATGAGGTCGCGGAACCGCTCCATGGCCTGCACGACGGTTGGATCCGTCCACGAGACCTCGTGGGTGACGAACAGCTGGTTGTACGTCTCGGGGCCGGCGATCCGGACGTATATGTTCTCGAACCAGTCGGTGAGCGTCCATCCGTCCATCCCGCCGAGCGACAGCGGGACCTGGCCGTTGTCGACGTAGGCGGTGACGATTCCGAGGAGCTCGTCGAACGTGTCGGGCGTGTCGTGCCCGAGGGCCTCGAGCGACGCCGGCTTGTACCAGAGCGTGCTCTTCGAGTTCGAGGCGGTCAGCAGGCCGTACAGCTCTCCGTCGAACGTCCCGAGGTCGAGCACGCCCTGCGCGTAGTTGGCGTTGACGCCGCTCATGTCGACGCCGAGGTCGGCGAACGAGATGGCGACGCCGTCGTCGACGAACTGCTGCACGATGCCCGGTCGCGGGATCAGCGCGACGTCGGGCGGGTTGCCGCCGGCGACGCGTGTCGGCAGCACGGTCGGCAGGTCGCGCTCGCTGGTGTAGCTCACCGGTATTCCGGTGGCCTCGGTGAAGGCGTCCAGCACCTCGAGGAAGCCGGCCTGTTCGGCGTCGCCCCATGAGGCCATGACCTCGATCTCGTCGCCGCCGGTGGCGGGGGCCTCCGTGGTGGGGGCCGCCGTGGTTGGGGCGGCTGCTTCCGGCTCATCGTCGTCGCCGCCGCTGCAAGCGGCGGCCATCAAGGCGACGGCAAAAAGCGGCGTCAGCCATCGCCAAATTTGTTTGGTATTGCGCATGTTGATCCCCTCCTGATCAGTAGGCGCCCTGTAGCGCGGTAGGCGCCCCTAGAGCGCAGCCTACGCACATCGCGCCGCATGTGACAATCCGGGACAAGCGCCCGCAGGGGCCGCCGTCGATGCGCGGGGCGGGAATCCGCTCTCAGCCGCCTTCGGTGATGGTGTCGGGGCGCTCCCACGCATAGGGAGGCTCCAGCATGCGGCGCTCCTGGGGCGTCCATTCGTCTTCGGCTGCGTGGAACGGCTGGGGGTAGGCGCCGCCGGGGTGCTCCCGGCCGTCCTCCCGGTAGCGCCCGACGAAGGCCATATGGCCCGGCATGTACCGGTAGAACAGGGCCCGGCGCTCGTGCTCCGCGGTCCACGGCAGCGTGCCGTGGGTGAGGGCCTCGGTGAAGATGACGGCCGAACCGGCCTTCAGCGGAACCGTCCGGATCCACATCCCGGGATCGGTGAGGGACTTGAAGCTCTCGGGGCAGGCGAAGCCGCTCTTGTGGCTTCCGGGCAGCGCGCAGAACCCCCCGTCGGACTCGCCAACGTCGCAGAGCGTGTATTGGACGACCACCAGCCCGCACTGGATCCGCCCCTGCGCCACATCGTAGGCGATGGCGGAGTCCCACGGCGTGGCGCCGCCGTGCAGCCCGAACGGCGTGCCTCCGGCCCGCATGACCATGGCGTGGCCGTGGTCGTAGCGGAACCGGGGTCCCAGGATCTCGGTTAGGTAGGGCACTGTGCTCCGATGGGCGATGAGGCTCCGGAACGGCTTGGCCCACATGTGCAGCGGGCCGGCGGAGATCTGGTGCTCGTCGTTCTGCCAGAAGTCGAAGGACAAGTCCTCGCCTCTCGGCTGGTTCCAGATGTCGTAGGCGTCGAGCAGGCCGTTGAGCTCGTCGAGCTCCTCAGGCCCCAGGACATCCTCGATGACGAGATAGCCCAGGAGGTCGAACAGGTAGCGCTCCTCCTCGGTCATGCCGCCCACAGTCATCCGCCCTCCCCTGCCCGCACCGGCGCGCGCGCCTCTAGGTGCTGTTCGTATGCCCGCACCGGCGCGCGCGCCTCTAGGTGCTGTTCGTATGCCCGCACCGGCGCGCGCGCCTCTAGGTGCTGTTCGTATGCCCGCACCGGCGCGCCCGCCTCTAGGTGCTGTTCGTATGCCCGCACCGGCGCGCCCGCCGCTAGGTACTGTTCGTAGAGCTGCTTGCAGCTGACGACCGGAACGCCCTCGTGGCGCGCCATCTTGATCAGCCGTTCGATGTGTTCGAGCTCCGGGTCGAAGCGGTAAACCGACCACGGATGCATCGACGGGCTGTAGACGAGGTCGTTGTCGATGGCGTAGCGGAACTCCCGTCTCCTCGCCTCGAAACCCTCCTCGACCGTGACCGGCAGACGCTCGAGGATGGTCCCGTCGGGGAACCCCGGCGCGGGGGACCAGTCATCGTTCTGACCGCCGCTGTTGAAGAGGTAGTTGCAGTGCCAACCGGTGCCGGGAACCTCGAACAGGTCACCGAAGCCGTCGTGGGTGTACCAGTAGGGCTGGGTCATCGGCGACGGCTGCCACTGCTCGGGCGGCCCGCTGTTGTCGCTGCCGATGTAGCGGTACCCCTGCTCCCAGAGGATGGCCAGTTGGCCGGGATGGCCCTGCAGGCCCCGGTAGTGGCCGCCGGGCGAGCAGAACCCGGTCGGCCGCCGACCGAAGTGGTCCAGGATCAGGTCCGACGTCAGAACGAGCTCCCGGCTGAACCGCTCGAGGGCTGCGGGGGAGTCGTCGATGATGTCGGTGTGGCTGTAGGTGTGCGAGCCGACGTCGAAGCCGGGTTTGTCCCTCAGCAGGCGGGCCAGCTCCGGACCTGCCCGCTCCACCAGCTTGCCCACGACGAAGAAGGTCGCGGGTGCGTCGTTGCGCTCCAGCACCGCCGTGAGCTGGGTGAGCGCGGCCACGGCCTCGGCAGTCCAGATCCTCCAGTTCTCGTCGGACTCCTGTTCCGGCGTCAAGGCGTAGGCGCTCTCCAGGGCGATCCTCAGCGTGAACGTGGGCACGTGGCTGCCTTCCCGTCCGCTCGCCCCCGGTGGGCCGCAGTCACGGTTGTGAACTGTACTTCACATTCCTGGACGCCGGCAGGGCGGGCTGGCGCGATCAGCCCTGCTCGAAGGTGTCCGAGCGCTCCGAGACGTAGGGCGGCTCCAGCAGGCGGCGCAGCTCCGGCGTCAGGTCGGCGTCCGCCGCGTCGGACGGCTGGGGGTAGGCCCAGTCGGGCAGCTCGGCGCTGTCTTGCCGGTAACGGCCGACGAAGGCCATGTTGCCCGGCGTGTACCGGTAGAGCAGGGCCCGGCGCTCGTGCTCCGCGGTCCACGGGAGGGTGCCGTGGGTTAGCGCCTCGGTGAAGATGATGGCCGATCCGGCCCGGTGCGGGATACGCCGAAGCAGAGGCCCGCAGTTCTCGGGATCCAGGAAGCTATCGGGGCGGGGGAAGCCGCTCTTGTGGCTGCCCGGCACGACCACGAAGCCCCCGTCGTCGGGGCCGACGTCGCACAGCGCGTAGGCGACCACGGTGAGGCCGCAATGGATTGAGCCGTCCGCGACGCGATAGAAGCCGACCGGGTCCCACGGGGTGCCCCCGCCGTGCAGCTCCAGCGACCCGCTGCCCTTGCGCATGAACATCGCCTGGCCGTGGTCGTAGCGGAACTTCGGGCCGAGGATCTCCTGCAGGTAGCCGGCCATCCGTGGGTGGCCCAGCAGGTTGAGCAAGGGCTTGCCCCAGCAGTGGGGCGGGCTGACGTGGAAGAAGAGCTCGTCGAAGGTCTCGTAGTCGAGCGGCGCGTCGCGGCCTCGGGGCTGGTTCCACAGGTCTCGGGAGTCCAGCAGTTCGTTGAGCTGTTGGACCTCGGCGGGCTTGAGCACATCTTCCACCACGAGGTAGCCCTGGAGGTCGAACAGGTAGCGCTCCTCTTCGGTCATGCCGCCCTCGATGGTGGCTGTCGAGCCTCCCCGTAGCGTCGCCGCACGGACTCCGGACGCATGATCGACAGCATCGTCGTGCTCGGCTCCCACAAGCATCGAACCTACTTGGCCCGTGGCTCTCGTGTGTCACCGCGGTTGGGGCTTCCTGTCGCCGTATGCTGGCACGGCCGCGATACTCGCGGGGTTGCGAAGTGGGGGTGAGTCCAGCGGCGACCACCGATGGTCATCTGGATTTCGTTCCCGTCAAGTCCGCTGATCGGGTACTCACGCTCATCGAGTTGCTGACCGAGCATCGAAGGGGTCTGACGTTCGCGCAGCTCCAGGAGATGACCGGTTGGCCCCGCAGCAGCCTGCATGGGCTGGTCCGCACGATGGCGGAGAGGCGCCACGTGGAGTTCGACCCCCACAGCCAGTTGTACCGGATCGGGGTGCGGATCTGGGAGGCGGGCCAGGCATTCAACTCGCAGATCGAGATCACGCAGCTCTCCATGCCCTACCTCGAGGAGGCCCGCGACCGTCTCTCCGAGACGATCCAGCTGGCCGTGCTGGAGGGCATCGAGAACATCTACATCGCCAAGGTGGAGGCCAGCCACCCCCTGAGGCTGGACTCGTATGTGGGGGCCCGGCTCCCGTCCTACGCCACTGGCATCGGCAAGGTCCTCCTGGCCGGCCTCAGCGAGCAGGAGCTGGACTGGCGACTGGCCGATGTGGAGCTCGTCCGGTACACGGGCACGACGATCTGCAGCATAGACAAGCTACGGAGCGTGTTGCGTGAGGTCCGAGCCCAGGGCTTCGCGGTGGACAACGAGGAGTACACCGTCGGCGTGCGCTGCTACGCGGTGCCGGTCCGGGACCACTCTGGTGACGTGACCGCGGCCATCAGCACGTCGATTCCCTCGGCCCGGGTCTCGCATGGGATCTCCGAGCGCGTCCTCGACGTGCTCGGAGACGTTGCTGGCCGGATCTCGGCCAAGCTCGGCTACCGGGTCCGCTCCGCGGTCTGAGGCCAGCGGTCAGAGCACGGCCGAGCCCACCTCGAAAGGGTCGTCCGTCAGGTTCGTCCATGACTCGAGCCGCGCCCGGTGCTCGGCCAGGACGTGGTCGTCGCTGGCCGAGCGGGCCAGGTTGACCGTCTCCAGAGGATCCCTCTCCAAGTCGAACAGCATCTCGGGGTCGGCGCCCGCGCTGAAGGCCATGTACTTGTAGCGGCGCGTGCGCAGCATCCGGCCCTTGAGCTCCATCCTGAAGGGGTCGGGCTGCAACTCGGCGACCACGAAATCGCGGCCGTCCAGGGTGGGATCGTCGATCACGGGCCTCAGGGACCCTCCGGCTAAGCCGTCGGGCACCGCGACCTCGGCGTATTCACACAACGTCGGGACGATGTCGACGCCGGAGGCGAGATGGGACTGGTCGAACCGCTCCGCCGGGATCACTCCGGGCCACCGGAGCACGAGGGGGACCGTCACCGGCTCCTCGTAGAGCATCTGCTTGGTGGCCCAGCGGTGGGCGGCCACCGCCTCCCCATGGTCGCTTGTCAATGCCACCAGCGTGGTGTCCTGTATTCCGGCGTCGGAGATCGCGCTCAGCACGCGGCCGATCTGGACGTCGACGAGATCGACCAGCCGGTCATACGCGGAGAGGTACCGCCGCCAGTGCCGCTCGTCCCAGCTGTCGGTCCAGCGCAGTTCGGTCCAGCCGTAGTTGGGTATCACCGCCTCCTGCTTGCGCATCCACCGCACGAACTCGGGCTCGTCCGCGACTGCGTCGAAGTTCTCGGGCAGTTCGGGCAGGGGACCCTCCTCGGGCACCCAGGGCAGCAGATCGTGGTCGCGGTCCATGATCCAGAAGCAGATGTCGTGGGGGTTGTACAGGGAGACGGCAAGCAGGAACGGCCGGGTCCGGTTCCCGGCCAGATAGCGGACGGCCGCGTCGGTGATGTCGGCGTCCATGGACGCTCCGAGGTCTCGGTACGACTTCTGTTGCCACTTGAGGTTCAGGAAGCCCGCAATGGCGTCGGGCTCGGGCGGGAACGACTCGGGCAGGTTCCACTTGCCGGCCCAGACGGTCTCGTAGCCGGCGCCGGAGAAGATCTCGCCGAGATTGGCAATACCATCGCGCACGGGCAGATCGTTGATGTCCACCCCCGCGGTGTGGGGCATCTGCCCGGTGACGATGCTGGCCCGGCCCGGGCTGCACAGAGGTGACGAGCAGTAGGACTTCTCGAAGGCGACGCCGCCGGCGGCCAGCGTGTCCATGTGCGGGGTGCGGGTGCGCTCGTTGCCGTAGGCGCTGATGGTGGACCGCGTCTGCTGGTCGGTGATGATCAAGACGACGTTGGGGCGGGTCATTCGGGCCTCCTGGGATCATGGGTCTCCCGCTCATCGCGGATGCGGGTCACTTGGGCGTTCCCGAGACGAAGGCATAGTCGCCCGAGCCCACCTCGAACACCACCGCTGCGGCCTCAGCTCGCGCCTCGGCGATGCCGGGACGGCCGGCGACGGGCTCGCCGCGGTTCCAGACAGTCACCCCGCCCTCGGAGATCAACGGGTCCATGTCTTCGAGCTTGGGGATGCGGACGCTGGCGCGCGTGTTGGGCGGGACGGCCACGTCGAGCTCGAAGGTGCCGTCGTCGCGCCGCCAGCTGGCAGAGATGGCGCCTCGCACCGTGCTCAGGTCGGCCCGGGCGTGGGCGAGGCCGCCCACCACCTGGGGCTCGACCGAGAACGTGGGATAGCCGGGGGAGTCGCGGCGGATCCCGGCCAGATCCCGGAAGAAGAACTTCTGGACGCTGCCGAACAGCTTCATGTTGTAGCTGAGCTGCGGGTCGGTCTCTCCCTCCCACGCCTCCCACAGCGTGGTGGCGCCCTTGGCGACCTGCTCGCCCCAGCTCGGGAAAGTGGTCTGCGTGGCGATCGTGAAGAACACATCGGCGCGGCCTGCGGCTGGCAGCACCCGGGCCAGGGCGTCGGTGCCCAGCATCCCGGTGGACAGGTGCCCGTCGCAGTTGTCTTCGATGTCGGAGACGATGTTGGCCAGCACCCTGTCCTCATGGCCGGCCGGCACGAGCCCCAGGGCCAGAGAGATGGCGTTCGAGCCCTGGCTGCCGGTGGCGTAGTTGGCCGCCTCGTCGTCGAAGTACCGCTCGTTGAACGCGGCCCGGATGTCCGCGGCGAGACGCGAGTACTTCCCGGCCCCGCGCTCGTCGCCCAGGATCGCCGCGGCCCAGGCCAGTATCTGCGCGTCGCGGCAGTAGAACGCGGTTGAGGTGAGCCCGGCCGGGGTGCGCAGCGGAGCGAACGTCGATGTGCCGTCGGGCTGGGGCTCCATGTGGTCGCCGAGACCCTCCTCGAGCAGGTGGCCGTCGGCGTGGGTGCCCAGGAACCGCACCAGGGCCTCGATGCGGTCGTAGTGCCGCTCAAGGATCCGGGGGTCCCCCGACTCGAGGTAGACGTCCCAGGCCACGATCGGGTAGGAGCTCTTCCACACCGGGTACATCAGGTAGACGTCGTAGGTCCGGCGCCAGTGCACCGGCGAGATGACCGGCAAGTCGCCCGACGTCAGCTGGGAGTCGGCCAGGTCGTCGAGCCACTTCGACCAGAACAGGACCGAGTCGAACGTGAAGCTGAAGTCGTCGACGATCGGGTCGCCGAGCCAGCCGACCCGCTCGGACCGGTCGGCAGCGTCCTGGGGGTATCCCTGCAGCGAGGAAGCGAACGTCCAGGTGACGTTGCTGTGGATCCGGTTGAGCAGCGGATCGGAGCACTCGAAACCCTCGGTCTCGGCCACGCTGGTGCGAGCATGGCGGGCCTCGATGCTGTCGACGGTGACTCCGCCCGTATCGCAGGTGACCTCCGCGTAGCGGAAGCCGTGCAGCGTGAATCGGGGCTCATAGGTCTCCGAGCCGGTGCCCGCCAGCACGTACGTGTCGGTCTGGCGGGCGCTGTGGTCGTAGTCCTCGCCGCTGCTTTCGAAGCCCTGCTCGCCGCGGGCCAGCGCGTCCTCATGGAACTCGACGTCGTCGGCGTAGGAGTACATGTTGGAGCGGTTGTCGAGGCTGCCGTCGGGGTGGACGCCGTGGCCGTGGCGGACCGTCATCCGGGCTCCGGCGGGCCCGCTCACCGCCAGCCGCGTCCACCCGGTCATGTTCTGGCCGAAGTCGTAGATGGTCGCGCCGTCACCAGTCGCGTGGGATCGTGAGGGCGCGATTGTTCGAACGACCCGGATCGGCGGCAGCGGCTGGGCCTGCAGCCGCCCCGACGGTGCTTCGGCCGCCGCGGCCCGCTCCCAGGAGCGGTCGTCGAAGCCGGACTCGCACCAGCCGGGCTGCTCCCGGCGGGCGTCGTAGGTCTCGCCGTGGCTGTAGTCGTTGTAGGTGATCGGGCCGGGCGAGGCTCGCCATGACGTGTCGCTGACCAGGCGGACGGTCTTGCCGCCGGCGAGCTCTATATCGAGTTGCAGCAGGGCCACCGGACGGTCGCCGTAGGGCTCGCGATGGCTGGGTGGGGTCGGCACGTCGTCCTCGGCGCTGTACCAGCCGTTGCCCAGCATCACCCCAACCGCGTTCGGGCCGGCCCGCATGTACCGGGTCACGTCGAAGGTGGCGTAGAGAACCCGCGAGCCCAACTCGACGGGCTGGTCGTTGTGGTAGTAGGTGGTGGCCGGATCGAGCACCCGGTCGCCGACCCGCCGCCCGTTGATGTACAGCTCGTAGTAGCCCAGCCCCGACACATAGCATCTGGCCCTCAGCGGCTGGGCGTTGAGCGCGGTCTCGGTGCGCAGCAGGGGAGCGGAGACGCCCGGCGCTGCGGAGATCCAGGCTGCCTCCCAGTCCTCGGGCTCCAGCAGGCCCATCTCGAAGGTTGCCGGCGGGCTGTCGCTTCCCGGGCGGCCGTCACGGTCCCAGGTCTGGACCCTCCACCAGTACCGCTGGCCGCCGCGCAGCGGCGCGCCCCCGTAGGCGACGCCGTTGGTGGCGTCGGAGGCGACCATGCCCGAGTCCCATCGGTCGCCGATGCCGGCGTCGAGGCCCGCCCGGCTGGAGCTGACCAGCACCCGGTACGCCGACTGGCCTTGATTGCGGGCCACGGTCCTGTATGCGGTCTGGCTCTGGGAGCGGTCGGTGGCCTGGATCCGCCAGCTGAAGCGGGGAGCGGGCTCGTCGATGCCGAGCGGATCTACCTGGTACTCGCATTCGGCGTCGATGGCCGCGAAACGCGTGCGGCTGTTGATGGCCTGGTAGGGATCGCCACTGGCCCAGTTCGGGTCCACGTAGTCGGCCAGGTCGCGGCAGGCGATCACGGTGCAGCCGGCGTCGGCCAGGTATTGCATGTACGCGGTGAAGACGTCCAGCTCGGTGCTTACCCAGTGGTAGCGCCGCAGGGGGACGCCGTGGAAGCAGATCGAGGCGATCCGGCCGTCCCTGGCCCCCTCGACGGCCCACGCGAGGTCGTCGAGAGTCCACTCTGGTCCGGCGTAGCCGGTGGTCGGTATCAGCAGCGGATGGTCGACGCGGGGGTCGTAGGCGGGGCCCCTCGCCCCCCGGCCAGTGTCGGAGTACTCCGGGTACACGCCCCGGCGGGCGAAGGCGAACCCCTCGGAGGCGACCACCCGGACCACGTCGGGGCTGTGGTGGAACCCCGGATAGCAGAACGAGGTCGGCGCGGGGATTCCGTGCTCGGCGCAGCGCCGCTGGATGTGGGCGATCTCGGCCCGGACCTCCTCCGCGGCGAGCTGCGTGGTGTCGAGGTGGCTCTTGGTGTGGTTGCCGATCTCGAACCCGAGATCGTGCAGGGCCCGGATCTCGTTCCAGGTCATGAACTCGCCCGGCGTGCCCTCGGTGAACCCGAGCCCCTCGCTGACGAAGAAAGTGGCCCCGAAGCCGTGGCGGCGGAGGAGGGGGGCGACGCTGGCGAGGTCGGAGTGGTTGGCGTCGTCGAAGGTGAGCAGCACCAGGCCGTCGGGAACGTTCAGCCGCGGGCGATTGGTCATCGTCGCTGTGTTCATCTCCTTGACTGGTGCTTCACGGTCGTGAACATGGTGCGAAGCTAACCTAGACGGCCCGACCGCCGAGGACGGAGCTAGAAGTGGAACGCGAACGCCCGAACATCCTCTTTTTGTTGACCGACAACCAGCACTGGACCTCGATGGGTGCGGCCGGCAACGACATCATCTCCACGCCGTACATGGACGACCTGGCCGCCCGGGGCGTCCTGTTCGAGAACTCCTTCGTCACCACCCCGATATGCGGTGCGAGCCGAGCCAGCTTCCTCACCGGCCTCTACCGTCGCAGCCACCAGTTCGATTTTCGGACTCCGCCGTTCAGTGCCTCGCTCGGCCCGATGACGTATCCGGCGGTGCTGAAGGCGTCGGGCTATGAGACTGGCTTCATCGGCAAGTTCGGCATCGAGAGCGACGGCTACATGAACGTCGAGTCCGAGCAGGAGACCCTGGACGCGATGTTCGACCACTTCGACGACTTCGAGCACTGGGGGCCCGACTACTACTTCGAGCGACAGCCCGATGGCAGCCTGCGGCACCTGACCGACGTGACCGGTGACAAGATCGTGGACTTCCTCCGGCAGTGGCACCTAACCGACAGCGGGCGCCCGTTCTGCCTGTCGGTCAGCTTCAACGCGCCCCACTGTCAGGACGACCACCCCCAGCAGTACATCTGGCCCTCCAGCGTCGACCACCTCTACCACGACGCGGTCATTGGAGTGCCCGAGACGGCCGACCCCTCCTTCATCGAGTCCCAGCCGGACTTCATCCAGCAGAGCGAGAACCGGGAGCGCTGGCTCAGGAGGTTCGGGACGCCCGAACTGTTCCAGGAGAATATGAAGGGCTACTACCGGATGGTCAGCGGTGTGGACGTCGTGCTGGGCCGGGTCACCGAGGAGTTGGCCGCTCTCGGAGCGGCCGACTCCACTGTCGTGATCTTCACCAGCGACAACGGCATGTTCTTCGGGGAGCGGGGCCTGAGCGACTGCTGGCTGCTGTACGAGGACTCCATCCGGGTGCCCCTGGTGGTCATGGATCCCCGCCTCGACGAATCCCAGCGGGGTGCCCGCGTCGGCGAGTTGGCGCTCAACATCGACATATCTCCCACCATCATCGAGCTGGCCGGGGTCCCGGTCCCCGAGGCGGTGCAGGGCCGCAGCCTGCTCACGCTGGTGGAGGATCGGCCCGACGGATGGAGGCAGGACTTCTACTGCGAGCACCTGTTCGAGCATCCGCTGATACCCAAGAGCGAGGGGTTGCGCACCACCCGGTGGAAGTACATCAAGTACGTCGAGCTCCCGGCCTCTGATGAGGAGCAGCGCCGCGAGGGTGACGCGGTGAAGGGCGGTATCGGCAGGCGCATCCGCGGTGGGAATCGCTACGAGGAGCTCTATGACCTCGAGACTGATCCGCTCGAGGCCGACAACGTGATAGACGACCCCCGCTGCCAGGACACGCTGGACCGGCTCGTGCAACGCTTTGCGGAGCTGCGCGACGAGGCCGCGTCGGCCCGGCCACCCAGCACGGACTGAGAGGAGCGCCATGGCGGCCTACGTCGCGGGATATGACGTCGAGGCGGTGTACGCCTGGTGGGACTCCGACCACACCGAGCACACCGGCGACAACTACGACGACGTCGTCAGCTACGAGGGCGACCGCCTCACCGAGTGCCTCGCCGGGGTTCGGGCCGTAGCCGAGGCCCACCTGCAGCGGGACGCGCCGGCCACGTTCTTCATCGTGGCCCGGCTGCTCGACGCGGCCCGTCACGAGCTGGTCGAGATCCTCGACCAGCCGATCTTCGACATCGCCAGCCACTCCTACAACCACCCCGACATCAAGGCCTTCCTGCACGACGACCACCGGCTGCGCCACGAGATCGTCGACTCCAAGGCGGCCATCGAGGACGCCTTCGGACGCGAGGTCGTCGGCTTCACCACCCCGGGCGGCTACGAGGACGGCTACATCGGCGAGCCCAAAGTTCTCGGGATCATGCAGGAGGCGGGGTACCGCTACCTTCGCAGTGTTGGGTGCGGTCCCCATGACTCCATGCCGGCGCCGCTGCACCAGCCGTTCTGGTACGACACCGAGGGCTGTGGCGAGCTGCTGGAGATCCCCACCCACGCGTGGCACGACAACGTTCTCACCGGCCAGCACGGCCTGGTGTCGTGGCCGCCGGCGCTGCCGTGGGACTACCCCACGAAGATGCCGACCGATGCCCAGGGCGTCTACGAGGCCTATGCGCCGGGCATCGAGCACGCGGCCCGCGCCGGGCTCGTCGCCTACGTCCCGACCTTCCATCCCTGGTCGATCTACCGCGTCGACAACCAGGCGCGCCACATCGCCATGTTGCTGGACCACGCCGAAGGCGTGCTCGACATCTGCTCGTGCGTACATGTCTACGAGCACCTACGAGCCGCCCCGGAGCTGGCCGCGGCCCGCCCCGAGCTGCAGCTGGCCGGCTGAGAGCCGAGCGGATGGGCAGTGGTCAGGGCCGCGCCAATAGGATCGTCACGGTGACCTGCGCCGCTGGACCTGCAAGCGTCGACGGCAAGAAACGGGGGAGCGGCCCATGAGGATCGCCAGAGTGCGAGTCACCCACATCGACATGTCGTTCTGGGGCGACTTCGCGGCCCGCCAGGACGAGCTGCGGCTGGTGACGCTCATGGCGATCTACCCCCAGTACCGCCATCCGCTGTCGAGCTGGTTCCCGGCCGACGCCATGTGCGTGGTGGAGATCCAGACCGACGACGGCCTGGTGGGCACCGGCTGGTGCGAGGACTACGCCCGGGCCACCAGCGCCATCATCGAGAACCACCTGACCAAGATCCTGGTCGGCGCAGACCCTCGGGAGCGCAGCCGGCTGTGGGACCAGATGTTCCGCAGCACCATGCCTTACGGCCGCAAGGGCCCGGCCCTGTTCGCCATCAGCGCGCTGGACATCGCGCTGTGGGACCTGGCCGGAAAGCACTTCGGGCAACCCGTCTTCGAGCTGCTGGGCGGCCGGGCCCGCGACCCGGTTCCCGTCTACGCCAGCCATCTCCATTTCACCAACGAGGACGAGTTCGTGGCGGAGGCGGCCGAGTATTGCAAGCGCGGGTTCAAGGCCATGAAGATGCGCTTCCTGCACGGTCCGGTCGACGGTCCCGCCGGCCTGCACCGCAACGTCGAGCTGGTCGAGATGCTGCGAGCGACGGTAGGCGACGACATCGACATCATGGCCGACGCCTACATGGGCTGGGACCTGGAGTACGCGCTGCGGATGTGCCGTGCCCTGGCGCCCTTCGACATGAAGTGGGTCGAGGAGCCCCTGTTGCCCGACCAGCTCCGCGAGTACGCAATCCTGCGCCAACAGTCTCCGGTTCCGATCGCGGCCGGCGAGCACGAGACCACCCGCTACGGATTCACTCAGATCATCGAGGCCGAGGCGCTCGACATCATCCAGTTCGACATCGGCCGGGTGGGAGGATTCAGCGAAGCCAGGAGAGTGTGCGCGCTGGCGCAGGCCGCCGGCCTGCCGGTCTACACCCACGCCTACGGCATGCCGACCCTGCACCTGGCCACCAGCGACACCGCGGTGGGAATGGTCGAGTACTTCCCCGTCCCGGTATGGGACGACATCGAGGAGGCGCCCCACTTCGACGGCACGGCCATACCCGAGGGCGGCGAGGTGTCGCTTACCGATGCCCCGGGGCTGGGCGCCACCCTGTCGCTGGCCGGCTTCACCCCGCTGGCGTGACACCGAGCGCCTCGCCACGGGGGGTTGGAGCCGCAGGTTTGACCAGATGACCGGCGTGGTTTCGCTTCGTGGTGTCGTGCCCGTGGTCCCGACTCCGTTCCATCCCGATGAGTCCATCGACGCAGAGTCGCTTGCGAGAGTCGTTGACTGGATCGCTGGGCAGCAACTGGCGGGCATTTGCCTCCCCGCCTATGGCAGCGAGTTCTACAAGCTCACCGAGGCCGAGCGCGACCAGGTCGTAGGCATCGCCGTAGAGGCCAACGACGGCCGGGTTCCGGTGGTCGCCCAGGCCAATCACGGATCGGCCCGCGGCGCGGCGGAGTTGGCTCAGCGCTACACCGGCATGGGCGCCGACGTCATCTCCTTCGCCATTCCCCGCCAGTTCGGCGCGTCGGAGGCCGACATCGGTGACTACTGCGCCACGGTTGCCTCAGCGACGCCGCTGCCCATCCTGATCCAGGACTTCAACCCCGGCGGGCCCACGGTCGGCGCCGAATTTGTCGCGGAGTTGTCGGATCGCAGCCACAACTTCCGGTTCCTCAAGCTTGAGGATCCGATGATGGTGGACAAGCTCAGCGCCATCGGCTCGGCGTTGGCCGGGCGCATCAGCATCCTGGAGGGGTGGGGCGGGCTGTACATGCTCGAGGGCATCGCGGCCGGCATCGACGGGATCATGCCCGGCGCCGCTATCGCCGACCTGCTCGACACGGTGTTTGAGGCCGCGATCTCCCGGGAGCGAGAGAGGGCCCACGACCTGTTCGGTTTGCTGCTGCCCTACATCGGTTTCTCGCTACAGGACTTTGAGTTGTTCCTCTGCATGGAGAAGCGGATTCTGGCCCGCCGCGGCCTCATCGCGTCGCCGGTCCTGCGCCCCCTGACCCAGACACCCAGCGCTGCGGTTCTCAGCCATGTCGATTTCCTGATCGACCAACTCCAACGGCTCGCCACCGAGGTATTCCATCAGCCCTGGTAGGGGACCGGCGGGCCGTGGTCCGGTTCGGGCGTTCGCCTGGCCCGGGTTCAGAATGGGCAGGCTGCTCGGCGATTCGGGCCCGATCAGCGGTGGTAGAGCAGGGGCAGGTGCTCGTCGTCCTCGAGAATGTCGCCAGCATGTAGTCGGGCCGCCAGCTCGGTGGGCAGGGCGCCGGGCTGGCCGGTGTAGCGGCAGCGCCCCGGGATGAACAGCATGGAGAAGGCCCGGCGGGGCCGGCGGGTCATGTTGGCCCCGGCGGCGTGGGCGGTCATGCCGTTGATGAAGATCCCGGCTCCCGCCTCGACCTCGGCCATCGCCGGCTCAATGGCCGCGAACTCTGCGTTGGCCTCCAGCAGCGCTCCGATGTTGGCCTCGTCCAGTGCCGCGCCGTCGTCCAGCCTCTCGCGGCGATGGCTGCCGGGCAGGAAGTGCAGGCAGCCGTTGCGGGCGTCGGCGTCGTCGAGGGCGATCCAAAGCATGATCGCTTCCGGGGACCGGTAGGGGTCGTACGGATTGTCCGCATGCCAGTTGGTGGGGTTGGCCCACGGCAGCTTGATTAGGGCATGGTCGTGGTAGAGGCGGACCTCGTCGGCGCTGGTGAGGGCCGCGGCCAGCCGCCCGAAGCGCTCGTCGAGCACGAGTTCGCGAACTGCGGGGCTCGTCCTCCACATGTTGACCCGCTGCAGGAAGACCCGATCGTAGTACTCGGCCTGATCAGGATCGAGGTCGCGGCCCGACACCCCGGGGCCGCCCACCGCTCCGTCCACCGCACTGCGCCACTTCTCAAGGTCGGCTGCATCGAGCAGATCCCTGATGATCAGGAACCCGTTCTCGCGGTAGAAGCCGATCTCGTCGGGCGAGACCTCGGCTCTCAACCGGCCGGCTCCCCCGGCGGGTCCAAACTCCAGACGTGTCTGAGGGGCATGGGCCAGTCCGTGCCCTCCTCGATCTCGTCGATCATGAGCAGGTCGCCCCAGTGCTCCTCCCAGCGGGTTGCGTCGGGGCTGGCGTTGTAGCGAGCGGTGGCTTCCTCGTAGTCCTCAACGTCCATGAACGAGATGGCAAGATCTCCGTGGAGATAGATGTCATAGCTCTTGAATCCGATGGATCTGAGGAGCTCGTCGATCTCGGGCCAGACGGTGGCGTGCTCGGCTGCGTAGAGGTCGGGGTCACGAACCCTGAACACATGGCATAGACGGCGCGACATGGTTTGCCCCCTGTTCAGCGGGCCAGTCTATGGACTCGGGCGATCGCTGCCCAGAACCTGACCCGATCCTCTCGCCATGCCACCGTCGGCCGCCCCGGCGACGGCACCTGACCGCGATACAGCTGGACCTCTCGCTGCCGCTCCCGCATCGTCCCCATCGCACACCTCCATGATCGAGGTGTTGCGACGACCACTTGAACCTGGTCAATACACCTCAGACGCCTTCGCTGAAGCCTGCCGGCGCCTCGGGGTCACCCAGTCGATGGGACGCGTCGGATGCGCGCTCGACAATGCCTGCGCCGAGTCGTTCTTTTCCACCCTCCAGCACGAGCTGATCTCCAAGCGGCGCTGGCGCACCCGAGACCAGGCCCGGCGAGACATCGCCGCCTGGATCGACACCTGGTACAACCCCAGGCGGCTACATTCCACCAACAACATGACCAGCCCAACCGACCACGAGCTAGCCAACGCGGCCTAACCACCTCTCCACGATTCGGGGGGAAGCTCAGATTGATCCCACGTCCATGATCGCCACCGATCCCACGTCGCACTCAACCAAGAAGTGCAGCAACCACTCTCGGACACATGTCCCGGGTCAGGAAATCTTGCTCAGGTCTAGGTTGGGTCCTGATGCAAGGAGATGATGATGGCCAAGCCGTCGGATCGGAGTCCTGAGCGCAGCTGCAGGTGGTGTTGTCGGTGCTGCGCGGGGAGTTGACCGCGGCGGAGGCAGCCCGCCGCGGCGGTGTGTCCGAGCAGACCGTGCACAACTGGAAGAGGGCGTTCTTGGAAGCGGGCCGCGAGGGCCTGGCTCAGGGCCGTCGGCGGCGTTCGTCGCGGGAGTTGGAGCTCGAGGCTGAGTGTGAGGAACTCAAGGCTGCGCTGGGTGAGGCCCATGTGCAGCTGCGGGTGTGGAAGAAGGGGGCGGAGTATCTCCCTGCTTCGAGGACCTCGAGATGATCCGCACCGACGCCGGCAGCAGCGCCTCGAGGTTCACCGAGCTGGTCGGTGTGCCCCGGCGCACCTACCACGCGCGTCTGGCGCGTCTGCGTTCGGGCGAGATGGCCAAGGGTCCGGCCCGCGCCTGTGGTGGACCGCATCGAGCCTGATGTGGCCAAGTACGCCGCGGAGTGGCCGGCGTGGGGCTACCGCAAGATCGCCGCGCCCGCAGCCAGGCGGCGCAGCCGCGCCAGCGCCTCGGCGACGAAGCGGAGGTGGCCGCGCTGGGAGCTGCCCGACCGCATCCGAGAGTGCAGCACCTCGCCGGTGTCGTCGCGCACCGCCAACAGCGGGTGATAGCCAACACGGCGGTGTGTCCACGCGCCGCGCCCTGCTTGGCGCGGCCGAACACCTCACAGACCGTCGAGTCCAAATCGATCGTCATCTCCGACACAGCAGGCGCCGCGCCCACAGACCACGCCCGGTGAAGCGCCTGCTCCTGGGCGCGGTCGAGTTGGCGCACATGCCCGAAGGTGAACGACCGCAGAAACGTCCCCAAAGTAGAAGGCGCCGACGGCTCAAGCCCAGCACTGTGCCCGCCGAGCCGGCCCGCAGCCGGTCGGCGTCGTCAACGAAAGACCCGCCCACAAGCATCGAAGCCACCACGCTGAGCACCTTGGCCCCCGACCCGCGCCCGGACCGAGGCGGGCGCACACCCTCATCGACCAGCGCCTCCAAACCAAGCCTGCGAATCAGCGTCCCCGCCAGCAGAAGCCCCGCATCAGCCACCAGCGAGCCGTCGTCAAAGCGAACCTCCACCCCGTCGATCCCACCAGCTATGCTCCTCACAGGAAGTGCCTCCTCACATGGCCGAGAATCACCGTTATCAGCAACGTCATTCTCCTATGTCAGGAGGCCTTTTCGGTGGACACGCCAACCCCACGGCGCTCACCGCTTCGGTGGACGCTCCTATGTTTGTCAAGTCGTGATTTGGGTGAGGTGCTGCTGGTAGCGCTCGGCGAGGCCGCGGTGGTGCCAGAGGCCTCGTTCGAGTGCTGGGATCGGGGTGGGGGCGGCATCGAGGGCGTGTGCGGCGGCTGTGATGGTGAGCCCGGCGCTGTGGCGCTGTCGGCGCAGGTCGTGGCCGTTCGGGACTGGCGGCGCAGGTCGTGGCCGTTTGGGACTGGCGGCGGGTCGGTGAGCAGCCGGTAGACCTCGCGTGCGATGTGGCGTTTGAGGCAGCGGATCGTCTCGCGTTTGGTCTTGCCCTCGGCGCGGCGGCGGGCGGCGTGGGCGATGGTGCGCTCGTCGACGCGCATGCGCACCATGGCGATGCGCCACAGGGCGTTGTTGGCGCATCGGTTGCCGCCGCGGTTGAGCCGGTGGCGAGTCGTGTGCCCCGAGGACGCCTCGATGGGGCCGGCTCCGCAGAGCGCCGCGAAGGACGCCTCGCTGCGCATCCTGTGGGGGTTGTCCCCGGCTGCTGTGAGCAGCGCCGCGGCGACCTCGGGTCCGACGCCGACAGCGCCGAGCAGCGCCGGGTTGGCCTGTTCGCGCAGGCTGAGCAGTTCAGCGTCGAGCCGGGCTGTCTCAGCGGTGAGCGCCCGGTGGCGCCGTGCCAGCGAGCGCAGCGCGGCCTTGGCCGCCGCGGTGACAGTGTCCGGGCTCGTGTCGGGCCGCAGCCGGGCGCAGGCCCTGGCTACTGCCGCCGAACCCAGACCCCGGAGGCGGTCCTTGAGATGCTCGGGGGCGGTGACGATGAGGCCGCCGACCTGGTTGGCTGCCACGGTGCGGGCCTTGATCGCTGAGCGTCGGGCCGCCGAGAGCGCGCGGATCGCCTCAACGCGGCCGTCGCCGGACTCCGGCGCCGACGCGCCGCCGGCGCGCAGCGCTGCGACAGCGGCGGCCTCGGCATCGACGGTGTCGGTCTTGCCCCGGCGGCGGCGCATCTCACGGTTGGGGCGGTTGACCTCGGCCACGGCGACCCCCGCGGCGCCCAGACGGCGGGCGAGCCCCGCACCGTAGGAGCCGGTGCCCTCCACCCCGACACGGCCCCGCGCGCCCAAGGAGCCCATCCAGCCCAGCAGCCGCCCACAGCCGCCGGTGTCGGCGTCGAAACTGGCGGTGCCCAACAGCCGCCCCACGGTGTCGGCGACCGCGGCGACATGGATGTCCTTGTGGGTGTCGACCCCGCCGAAGACCCCGGCTAGATCTGCTGTCATAATGGTGATGCCCCCTCGTTGGTTGACGGGTCAGGCGCCACCGGCCGCGACGGCGGACAGAACACTCACGGTGCTGGACTCAAGGCTCCTATCAGGTCACACCCGCCCGACCGGTCGGTGCGCGCCCCGCCGACCGGGCCAGGCCGACAGGTCCACCGAAAGGCACCCGAAGGGCCGGATTCAGGCTGAGTCAGACCTGCCCAGCCGTCAAGGCCCAACCATCATGAGTGATCCAGGCTTAGAACATGCGCGGTGGGTACTAGCCCGTCGCGGTGCGGCGGTGTGTTTCCCGCTCTTGTTCGCTGCACTCACGGGCCGCTCGGGCCACGGCCCCGCCCGTATGCGCCGGATTCGCGGCGCATACCCGCTCGGCCTCTCAGCTGTCACCGAAGGCTGGCTCTGGCCACCTCGTCTTCTGCCTACGTTCACCGTCATCTTCCATCGCTCCTGGTGAGCTACTCCGAGGGCCGGGCAATTGGGTGTCACCGCGCGACTAAGGGGGCCTTCCGTGGGCCGATCACGCAATGCAGCAGTAGGCGTTTCAGCGAGCGGCTCGTAGGTGTGGCTGAAGCTGGCCGGGTTGGGGGGTTCAGTTCTCGCATTGGGCGGTGGTTTCGCCGCGGCGGCAGGAGTCGGTGCCTGCTCCTGCGTTGAGGTAGTCGGTGCCGTTGCCTCCGTCGAGGGTGTCGTCACCGAGGCCGCCGTAGGCGTAGTCGTCGCCGGCGTTGCCATAGATGCTGTCGGTGCCGTTGCCTCCGTGGAGGGTGTCGTTGTGGCCGCCGCCGTGCAGGGTGTCGTCGCCTCGGCCGCCGCGCAGAGTGTCGTTTTGGGTGTGGCCCCACAGGGCGTCGGTTCCGTCGCCTCCCCACAGGCTGTCGGCTCCGGCCCAGCCGTGGAGGGTGTCGTCGCCGGGGCCTCCCCGCAGGGTGTCGTCGCCGTTGCCACCGCGCACCATGTCGTCGCCCGTTCCTGCGTGGACGGTGTCGTTTCCGGCGTGGCCGTCGATGTTGTCGTGTCCGGGTCCGCCCCAGATGGTGTCGTCGTCGCCGCCGCCGACAGCGGTGTCTGCACCGCCGTTGCCAGAGAGGGTGTCGTCGCCGGCGTTGCCGTCGAGTGTGTCGTTGCCGTCGCCGCCCCACAAGCTGTCGGCACCGGAGCCGCCTGACAGCGTGTCGTCGTCGTCTCCGCCGAACAGCGTGTCGTCGCCGTCTCCGCCCCGGATGGTGTCGTCGCCGTTGCTGCCGACGATTGTGTCGTTGCCGCCGTTGCCGTAGAGGGTATCGTCACCGTCTCCGCCGACGATTGTGTCGTTGCCGCCGAGGCCGTGAATGGTGTCATTGCCGCCGAGCCCGCAGATCACGTCGTCGCCGGGAGTGCCGCGCAGGGTGTCAGAGGCCTCAGTGCCAATGATCGTGCAGCCGGTGGTGCCGACAACAACGATCACCTCGGCAATCGTGCAGCCGCCGCGGTGGTCACAGACCTCATAGGCGAACGTGTCCGATCCCGCCGCGCTGCTTGCGGTGTAGCTCACATGGGCACCGAGTTCGTCGGAGATGGCGACTGCCGCGGTGCCGGACGCGGGCACCCGGGTGATCTTCAGCGTCGCCTCGTCGAGGTCGTCGTCGTGGTCGTAGTCGTTGTCCAGCACCCCGATCAGCACCGTCGCCGAGGGCTCGACACGGGCCTGGTCGCTGCCAGCTGTCGGCGCGGCGGGACTGGAGGTCTCGGGTGTGATGATGATCTCGTGGCCCGACGGATCGTCGTGGACCGTGTCGGCGAGATCGGCGCTGTAGATCGTGTCGAATCCCGCGCCGCCAAAGATCGTGTCGATGCCGGTGCCCGCGTCGATGAGATCGTCACCGTCGAGTGCGTAGATCACGTCTTGCCCTGCGCCTCCGTAGACCCACTCGACGCCGTCGCCACCCAACACGATGTCGTTGCCGCCTTTGGCATCGATGATGTGGAACGCGTCGCGGGCTGACGAGTCCGGCACACAGATCACATCGTCGCCGTCGGTGCCCTCGATGCGAACCACACCAGCGGTACCGGTCACCGTACATCCGGCGCTCACAGTCACCGTCACCTCCGAATGCACACCCACACCCCAGCCGTCGAAGACCACATAGTCGGCTGTGACGGCCCCCACGAAGCCGGGATCGGGAGTGAACGTCACCGAGCCGCCCGACGAATCGACGGCGAAGTCGCCGGCCGCGACGGGGCGGACCGCCACCGACGCCACATCCCAAGAACCTCCCGGCGCTACCGTGTCGTTCGCCAGCACCGCCACCCGCACCGGCTGCCCCACAGCCGTAGACGCGGCGTCGGCCAGCGCACACGACGGAGCACCCGGATAGGCCACCAGCGGCCACGCCATCCGCGCCTTCAGCGTCCCGCCGTCGGCGCCGGTGCCGCTGGCCTCCAGCGCGTACGCCCGCGGCGACTGGTCACCTTGGATCTCAGACTCGGTCGGCACCGTCCATCGCACCGCCAGCCGTCCCTCACTGTCCGCGGTCGCCTCGGAGATCGCGGCCGGCGCCAGAGCCGTACCCGACAACGTCACGCCTCTCGCCGAGAGCACCACCGAGGAATCCGCCTCGAAGCCCTCTGCCTCCAGCTCGACCTGCTCGCCCGGCGCCACGAACGGCCGGGCACAATCCGTTGCGGGCTCCGTCAGCCGCCGCTGAAGCAACAGCACCGTCCCCGCATCAGGAGTCTCCTCGTCACCAGTGTTCGCGGTCTCGTCCGCCGAGCCCCGCAAAGCCGACGAAGAACCGACACCTGCATCAGCCGAACGCAAACGACCCGGAGAGTCCTTGCCTCCGACATACGACCGACCGTCTCCCGTCGCGGCCCGAGCACCGTCCGTCAAGCCCGAGATGCCCACAGGATCCGGACTCACCGGCAGCCCCGCATCAGTGAGGGTCGCCCCAGCATCCACCGCGTTCTCAATGAACCGGGCCAAAAGACGCGCATACGCCTCATGGCCGGCCGCATTCGGATGAAACGACCGGCCAGAAGTCGGAGGGAATGAGCTGCTGGCCGACTCACCCGAAGCACCGTGAAGCCAAGCCTCATCCCTGTCACATGGAGCATGCCCATCGAAACTCTCCGCACCCGCCGTAGAGTCGTGGGGCCTTGCCACCTCCACGAAATACGCACCACCCACGCGCGCGGCCGTCTCAACAGTCTCATTCAACATCGTCCCCATGCGACGCAGAAACTCTGCCTCCCTTGCACTGACCTCAAGAAGACTCAATGTCCCGGTCTCATCAACAGCATTCAATAATCTAATGGCGGGTAGGAGGTTGCTAAGAAAGAATGGACCCCAGGACACTTCACTCAATACCCCCGATGCTGTCAGGCTCTCGCAGAAAGTACCCCGTTCAGAACCCAGCGGTACTGGAAGTGGATATCCCAACAGAAAGATCGATGCCTCAGGAGCTACCAGCCTGACCTCAGATATCACATCAACCACTCGCGCGCTGATCGCTGATAGGGAGTTCACGAGCGCTGCATCCTCACAAGATGCTGAAAGGCCAACACACTGTTGAATGATGGGCCCGAATCCGGCGTCGTTGCCTCCGATTGTGAGTGTGACCATGTCGACTGATCGCAGGTCGTTGGCCGCTTCTAGAGACACTGCTTGTCTTGGTTCCCAGTCGTCGTCTTGCTGCTCTGCATCGGGGTCGAACTCCTCGGCCGCAGGCGAGGGTCTTCTGGTGTTTGTCGCGTTGTTCGGGTCGTGGATGTTGAGCGTGATCGCTCCGGTGCATGCGTAGCTGTCGATGGTGAAGGCGCCTCCGAGCAAGTAGTCGTCCACGTTGAACGGGTAGGCCATGTTCCAGCGCCGGCACGCCGGATCAGCAGGCTTGCCGGTGCGGTAGATGCCCTGGAATTCGTGGTCGTCGTCCTCGCCGGCCTCGCCTGAGGAGTAGGAGTCGCCGAGAGCGACGTAGTTGATGGGCTCGGCGATCCTGATGGTCGTGTACTGGAACGGCTCACCCGTGCTGTATCGGCCGTCGCCGTCGGTGTCCAAGAAGGCCCGCAGTACATCGAGTTCCTGGCGCTCGAGCACGGCGCCGCCGGCTGCGGCCCGGTAGATGAGTGTGATCCAGCCGTCTGCGCCGGTGATGCAGCTACCCGCTTGGACCGGTCCGCTCGCCGTCCGTGGCCGGGTGTTTCGACACGTCACCGCGGCGCCCTGGTTGGGGCCGATCACGATGTCGGCACTGACCGCGGTGTCGCCCAACGGCACGCCTAGGCTGTCCACAACCAAGACCTGCTGTCCCGCCAGCGCTCCGCGCCTTGCCAGCGAGCCTATGGTCTCTGGTATCGAGAAACTCTCGGATCTGCCGTCGTCGGGGCTGAACGCGATGTCGTAGGGTTCTCCTCCGTCGTGGCTGCCATTCCCATCGATATCGGCCCACATCAACACCTGCCGAAAGCGCCGATCATCGCGGTACGAGATGCGGTGGAGGTGAGCTGCCACAGCGACAGTCGGATCGCCGCCGATGTAGGATGGGCAGCCGTTGGCGCGGCTTGTACTCTCCTCCACAATTCGGTCGTCGCGACGCACGAGACAATACCTGCTGTGCTCTCCGCGGTTGGGGCCTGCAACCACCTGCAAGCCGGTGCGGTATCCCGCAGCCGGACTACCGTCCTCGCAAGTCAAATACATCAGATGGATCCGCAGGTGGCCGATCACAAACCCAAAGGAAGAACGCTCGGGGAGATACTGCTGCGCGACATGTTCGACATCGACGTCGCCGCACTCCGATGCCGACTGGCGCGCGACACCGCCCTTGCTGGCACGCGCCGTGCCTGTTGCTTGCTTCCCGCCGGTATCAGGCGACTCGGGCAAGTCGAACAGACAGTCAATCAATTCCTCGTATCGCGCCAAAGTCCATTCGCCCAGCGCGTACAGATCACCACATTCGGCCGCATCACCGGGAGTCTCGGGTTCGCCGCTCGACTCAGGCTGCTGGCCAGATCGCTCCGTCTCCTCTGCATTTTGAGCCCCAACGGCCGGAGCCGCAACAACCACGACCAACAAGGCGATCAATACAGCCTGCAACGCTGCAACCATCGAGGCCCGGCAATCGCAAGTCATCAAATCCTCCAAGCTCAGATCATTCGTACACCGACTCCGACGAGTCGGTCTAGTCTGGAACCTACCAGCAACAGCATCAGGAACGTAACAGAAGAAGCTAACGCATTGGCGGCTCCTGCCGGCGGTTACGCTGAGGGACTGTGAGGTCAGTGAAGACAACCCTCGAGGCCCTGAGGCGGCAGATCCGCCTCGTGCTCGACGGGCGGCCCCAACCCCCCCACACTCCACAACGCAACCCACTAGCCGTCACCGGATTCACCCTCTCGCTGGTATGGGCAACCTCCATGCTGTTCCCTTGGCTCGCAGCCTCGGTGCATCCGCCGCAATGGGTTCAAGTCAGCGTCGGCACTACATGGTCCGCCTCATTCTTCCTGGCCCTAGGGCTGTCATGGCTCGGACTCAGACGAGCAGACAGAAGCCACCAGCCCCATGGGCGGCTAGCGGTCGCTGGCCTATGGATCGTGCCGGTTGCTGTGGCTGTCCAAGTCGCCGTGTTGATCGTCGTGTTGGCGAATTCGTTCGAGCTCTACCCGCACTGGAATGGCCAGTAGGCCACACCCGGCACATGCCGCGACGCCATCCTGCGACGACCCAGAACGCAGCACGGCGACTGTTGCCACACAAGGCAACCCGGCTGAAGTTGGGGCACGGCTAGTTGTCGGGCACGTCGTAGGTCTGGGCGGTCAGGGCGCCGTCCACGATGAGGTTGATGCCCGACACGTACTGGGCCTCGTCGGAGGCGAGGTACAGGAAGGCGTGGGCGATGTCGTCGACCGTAGCCAGGCGGTTGGCGGGCACCAGCGGGAAGCCCTCGGAGCGCCACTTGTTCATCAACTCCTCGCCGGCGAGGTCGACCGACTGCTGGGTGTCGGCGGGACCCGGCCCCACGCTGTTGCACCGGATGTTGTAGGGGGCGCACTCCACCGCGATGGCCTTCGTCAACGCGGCCACGCCGGCCTTGGCCACGCAGTAGTGGGTGAATCCGCGGCCGTGCCCCAGCGAGGCGATCGACGAGGTGAACAGGATCACCCCGCCCCCGGTCTCCTTCATCGCCCGGGCTGCCCGGCTGCCCATCACGAAGTAGGCGTCGAGGTTGACCGAGAGCACTCTGCGCCATTCCTCGTCGGCCATGTCGACGAACTCGGCAATGGTCCAGGCAGCTGCGTTGGACAACATCACATCGAGTTTCGGGTCGATGGCCAGGGCCTGGGCCACCGCCTCGGCACAGTTCTTCATGACGCCGAGGTCGAAGTTGAGCAGGTGCGGTGTGGCACCCAGTTCCTCGATCACCGGCGCGAGCGCGTCCAGCCGCTCCTGCTTGTAGTCGAGCAGGTACAGGTTCTTGGCGCCCTCGGCCGCGAACAGCTCAGCGATGCGGGGCCCGAAGCCGCTGCCGGCTCCCGTTACGAAGACATTGCGCCCCTCGAAGCGTCGGCTCATGGTTGGTACTCCCAGTCGTTCGGCACCGAAGTGCGCACTCCCTGCCAGGACACAATCACGTGCTCCTCCACGGCCCAGAACGTGCCGTTCATCCTAGTCAGCATCCGATTCTCGCTCCCAGACGCCCGTGGACAGACCGCTCTGCGCTCCTACTCGGGGGGTACTAGTGTGCGGTTCCCGGTTACGAGCAAAGGGGGACAGCAAGTGCTGGATTACACCGCACTGAAGGATCAGGGAGGTCTCGAAGTCTGGCCCGGCTTCGACGAACTGCCCTACGCGAAGACTCTCGACGGCGATCCAGTCCAGTCGGGTCGTTTCGACTCCGGCGGCCTTGGCACGCGCACGATGACGGGTGTCTGGGCATGCACGGAGGGCAGCTTCGAATACACCTATCCGGGTGACGAGATCTGCACCCTGCTAGCGGGCAGGATCCGACTGGTTTCCGCCGATGGCGAGTCCCACGAGTTCACCGCGGGTGACACGTTCTACAACAGCAAGGGCGAGGTGTGGAATTGGACGGTCATCGAGCCGGTCCGAAAGATCTTCCACATCCACGACCCGGACTCCGACGAACTCGCGCCCTAGCTGGTGCATCTGGATCGGCCACATTCCGGGCTGACACGGGCCTAACCCACCTGACCTGCGTCGATTGCCCGCGGCTGCGTCGGGCGGGTCCGTGCCGCGACGTGTCAGTTGCCGGCCTGGATGTCGTATAAGGACACGGTCATGTCGTTGATCTCAGGCACGATCGGAGCCGGTCCGCCGAAGCGGGCGTGGCGGGGCCGCCGTCCCCGCACTGGTGTGCGGATCGCCTCGTCCTTGGTCGTTCGCAGGCCGTCGAAGAGGGGATAGGCGTCACCGGCCCGGTAGGCGAATATCAGCGTGCGCCGGTCCTCGCCGGAGCGGTTCGGCCGCGAGGAGTGAGGGGTGAGGCCGTGGACGAAGATGGCGCTGCCGGCTGCAGCCGGCAGGGCGCGGGGCTCGGCCTCGATGGGTTCGACGATCCGGCCGGCGAATTCCCCGGTGTGATGGGTGTGCTCGAGATACCTGTGGTGCATGCGGGGCAACACTTGGATGCACCCGTTGGACTCGCTGGCGTCGTCGATGTAGATGAGCACGGCTAGCACGCTGTCGTTGGTGTGCGGGTAGTACGCCAGGTCCTGGTGCCACGCGACCGGCGAGCCGACCTGGGCGGGCTTCATGTTCAGCTTGCTGTGATGCAGCTCGAGGTCGGGTCCGATCAGGGACGCGACCCTGTCCAGAATGCGAGCGTCGTGGGCGACGGCACGGAAGGCGGCATGGCGGTAGTACGGATCGCGGATGCGTCGCACCCGGCGCGTGCTGCCGCCGACGTCGGGCTCCAACTCGATGAGCTCGTCCTGGTTGTCGCTGCGGATGGCAGCCTCGGTGACCTCACGGACGGCTTCGTCCAGCCGTCGCAGATCCTCGCCATCCAGCACGGACTCGACCAGCAGGCACCCGTCGCGCCGGTAGTCCTCAACTTTGTCGAGGCCCATTGACCATGCCATGACTGCCCCAGGAGTTCGCGTCGTCGGAGCACGGAGCGATCGATGGACGTCGCATCCGTGCAGGTCAGTCTATGAGTTCCGGTCGGGTCATGAGGATCGGGTGCGGGCACGGCGGCCACCCCGATTGCTGTCCAGTCCTGCCCCGGAAGTACTGTCCGCCAACGTGAGCGAGGGGATCGCGTGGCCGCCCGAATCGGAGTGGTAGGAACGGGCTGGTGGGCGACCCGAGCCCACCTTCCCGCCATCGTCGCCAATCCCGACGCGGAGCTGGTGGCTATCGCCGATCCGATCGAGGAGAAGCGCGACCGGGCGGCGTCGGTGTTCCATCCGCAGCGGACCTACCGCGACCACCGCGAGATGCTCGAGAATGAGAGTCTCGACGGGGTGGTGATCGCCGTGCCCCACATGGCCCACTACCAGGTGGCGATCGACGCTCTGGAGGCCGGAGTCCACCTGATGCTGGAGAAGCCCATGGTGGTGGAGTCCAGCCATGCGGCCCGCCTGCTGGAGGAGTCGGACAAGCGCAACCTGGAGATCGTCGTCGGCTACCCGTGGCACTACAGCGGGCAGGTGCTGGCTGTTCGGGACTGGATCGCGTCCGGCGAGATCGGTCAGCTGCTCTACGTCCACTCGCTGTTCGCCTCGATCGTGTGGGACCTCCTGCGCGGCGACGTCGACCTGGTGGCCGACGCGGTCGGCTTCACGATTACGCCCACCGGCACCGACACGTACGGAGACCCGGCTGTGTCCGGTGGCGGCCAAGCCATCGTCCAGATCACCCACTCGGCTGCCCTGCTGCTGTTCATGACCGGCCTGGTGCCCGTCGACGTGTTCGCCTTCATGGAGAACAGGGACGTCAGGGTGGACCTCGTCGACGCCATCGCGTTGCGTTTCGAGGGGGGCTGCATAGGGACGATCGGCTCGACCGGTTCCACCGTGCGCACCCAGGAGGAGCTCCTCGAGTACCGGCTCTACGGGACGGACGGGCACATCCTGTTCGATGTCCTGACGTCGGAGGCCGGCCTGTACCGAGCGGACGGGTCGGTGGTGCGGAACCCGCCGCAGGTGGCCGCCGGGCCCCGAACCTATGCGTCGGCCTATCCGGAGGACGCACCCGTGAACAACCTCGTCGACGTCGTCCTGGGACGCGACGAGAACCGGTCCCCGCCGCAGCTCGGCGCGGCCGTGGTCCGCCTGCTGGAGGCCGCCTACACCTCGGCCCGCACCGGGCGTCGGCACGCCGTGCCCAACTAGTCGCCATCATCACACAAGGAGAGGCCATGACGCAGCCGTTCGTCGATTCCCACCACCATCTGTGGGACATCAGCAAGGGCACCTATCACTGGCTCGAGGAGGAGGAGCCGGAGGAGACCGCCGTCGTCGGCGACTACTCCGCGATCCGCAGGAGCTATCTGATCGGAGACCTGCTGGCCGACTTCGAGGGCTCTGACGTCATCAAGTCGGTCCACATCCAGGCCGAGTACGGGGGGCTCGACCAAGCGTGGGAGACGGCGTGGCTCCAGCGGGTCGCCGATGAGCACGGCTATCCGCACGCCATCGTGGCCAAGACCGACCTCGCTTCGGAGACGGCGCGCGAGGAGCTGGAGAGACACGGCGAGCACGCCAACATGCGGGGCGTGCGCAACTTCGTGCAGGGCGACGACCTGCTGACCCCCGAGTTCCGGCGCGGTCTTCAGGCACTGTGCGACCTCGGCTTCCTCTATGACCTCAACTCCACCTGGGAGGGCATGGACGGTGCCCGCCGCGCCGCGGAGCTCTTCGGTGACCTCCAGTTCATCCTGGGCCACTGTGGCGTGCCCATGGAACGCACGCCGGAATACTTCGACGCCTGGCGGGCCGGAATGGCCACGCTGGCCGAAGCCCCCAACGTGGCCTGCAAGATCTCCGGCCTCGGCATGACCGACCACTCCTGGACCACGGACAGCATCCGCCCGTGGGTGCTGGAATGCATCGAGGTGTTCGGGGTCGAGCGGTGCATGTTCGGCTCGAACTGGCCGGTCGACAGCCTCTACAGCCCCTACAGCGCCGTCGTCGACGCCTACCGGGAGATCACCGCCGACTTCTCTGTCGACGAGCGGGATGCCCTGTTCCGGCAGAACGCCGAGCGCTACTACAGGGTTTGAGGGCCATGAGGATCACAGACGTCCGAGTCCGTCACGCTCCCCGGTCGATCTGGGGCCATCTCGCCGAGCGGGAGAAGACGTTGCCGCTGGTCACGCCGCTCGACTACTACCCCGAGTACGCCGAGACGAGGGGCTCCTGGTTCTGGGACTCGGCCATGGCGGTGGTCGAGATCGAGACCTCAGACGGCGTCGTGGGCCGCGGGTGGTGCGAGGACGGCGTCGGCGCGGTCACCGGAGTCGTCCAGCGCCACCTCCGCAACCTGCTGGTGGGCGCCGACGCATCCGAGACCGAGGGACTGTGGGACCGCATGTACCGGGCCACCCTGCCCTATGGCCGCAAGGGCATCGCCCTCCAGGCCATCAGCGCCATCGACATCGCCCTGTGGGACAACCTCGGCCGTGCATCACAAAAGCCGGTCTACGAGCTGCTGGGCGGGCCCGTGCATCCCGACGTGCCCGTCTATGCCTCGGCGCTGCACCCCGTGGGCGCCGAGAAGGTCGAGGCCGAGGCCAAGGCGTACGTCGCCGAGGGGTACCAGGCCATGAAGGCCCGATTCCCGTACGGCCCGGGCAACGGCGTGCGGGGCATGGCCGAGAACGAGGCTCATGTGGCCAACATCCGCGACGCGGTGGGCCCCGACGTCGAGATCATGATCGACGCCTACATGGGCTGGGACTTCAACTACGCCAAGAAGATGTGCCGGCGGCTCGAGCCCTACAACCTGGCCTGGATCGAGGAGCCGTTCGTGCCCGACGACCTGACCAGCTACGCCAAGCTCCGGCGGGAGACGAACATCCCCATCTCGGGCGGCGAGCACGAGTACACCCGGTACGGCTTCGCCGACATCATCGAGCGCGAGGCCATGGACATCCTCCAGCCCGACCTCAGGCGCTGCGGCGGCTTCACCGAGGGCCGCAAGATCGCGGCGCTGGCCCAGGCGGCCGGGCTCCCCGTCATCCCCCACGCCTACGGCGCCACCCACATCCATTTCGCCCTGGGCACCGCCAATGTTCCCATGGTCGAGTACTTCCCCATGCCGGTGTGGGACTCCATGCCTGAGTCCGAGACCATGCCCGTCTTCATCGGCGAGCCCAAACCGTCAGGCGGCCGGGTCAGCGCCGAGCCTCAGCCCGGTCTGGGCGTAGAGATCAACGAGGGCATCTTCGCCTGACCAGGCCGGTCAGATCGGAACCGCTTGGTCCGCCGTTCAGTGTCAGGCGGTTCCCAGCATCCGCGACCGCGGGGTGGGCAAGTGCGGGCTGGTGTCGTCGACGATGCTGGTGGCCCAAGCCCTGGCTCTGAACTGGCCCCGGCGCTGCATCAAGGTCTCGTCGAGGCCCAACGCGGCCACATCTGACCGAACCCGCGGACTGCGTGGGTCGGTTACGCGGTTGGCCGTGTCGCTCCTGCGCCCTCTGTGCCAGAGCGATGCCATCGAAGACTCCACCATGTGGCTATCGCTACGATCATTGCCGCCGCGCCGGCAGCGACTGGACTCAGGCTTCGTCCGTGTTCGCTTGCAATCATGGCACCACCAACAAGCATGGCGACTCCCGCGAGTGCCTTGACCATGGTGTGAAGTAGTCGCATTTGCTTGGAGTTATTCTTGTTCAGCCTTCCAAATCGATCTATTGGCCATTTCGTCTCGATTAGTAGATCGCATATCCATAGGCATGGCACGAAGAAAACCACACCGTATTCGATTGAACGCAGGAAGAGCACTGCGATTATCCAGTATCCAGCCACCGCCGATGAGTACAATATCGAAAATTTACGTCTGTTATCACTAATTGTCATGTTGTCTCACTTCTCGAATGCCAAGGTGAGTACCCATGTCAAGGGTGGGGCTGGTCGGGTGGTCGCAAGGCCGTGTCGGTGTGGTCAGATATGGTGTGTGACTCGTAGTTTGTGCGCACACATGTAGTTCGGTTGCACGTTGACAAGCGACAACGTAGCATGACCGGTCCCTCTCGGTGCCCGGTTATGCTACACGACACTACGTGCAGTATCCTCCCGTGTAGGAGAACGCGAAGGGCGGATAGTTCTTGAGCTTGAGACACTCTCCGAGCAAGTGAATACTGCAAGCTACGGCGATCACCAAAAGGAAGCCCAGAGCAATAAAGTTCCCGACAATCGAGGCTGCCCACAGCGGAGCGACGTATAGCATAGCAGTTAGCGCGGAGATTCCACCCAGGCAGATATCTGATGTTTCACTTCTAGAGAAATATATCGTCCCACTGAGTATGCCCCAATTGAATTCTGGATCCACAGAGATCGGATAGAGATCCTCGGATACCGTGTCTACTGTTTGGACGATTGCACTGCCATCAATGGAGTAGGCCGTAAGTACATCTGATCCGTTCGCATCGGATGCCCATGGTACAGCGAATGTCCCGATCGAGAAGCCGTCACGGTCAATGACATCAATCGAGCCGTCATCGTTCAATCCCAGGATTGCGCCCTCGGGTAGGGATACGTTGAACCTGAGTTCGTGAGGACTCTCTATGGATTCAAGCTGAGCCACAATGGCGAAGCCCGTCTCAAGCACTGATATCTTCAGGTCTACGTCGCCGATGACATCTCGGATGAGGGTCGCTCCGCTGGAATCCATGATCCGGCCTTGGCGGTCTGCACCAAGAACTTCGATAGCAACCGTCTTGTTTCCTGCTGTCGTATTGACGAGCTCAGCACCCGTCCCCACATTCGTCACCACATCCACATCTGCTTCGGACAGAAGCTCCGGCGTTTCGAAGTCTGATGATTCCTCAGTCGTGACAGAAGCATCTGGTGGATCTTGCGAATTCGACAGTATGTCGTCCTCAGCGGCGGCGGTTGAAAGACCAGCAACTGACAGCGCAAACGTAGTCAAGATGAACACGATCATCTTGACTTGTGTCTTAGCAACTCTCGCGCAGATTGAGCGATCATGTCGTGATCGGATCTTTCTTAGCATCTCTACGCTCCTAGCATTCTTGGTCGGCCGTTGGCGTCTGCTGAGCGCGTCGGGCAGTTCTCGGTGGGATGATCCGTAGACTTATCATGTTCATGAGTCGGATGTATGCCAATAGAGGGGAGATTCCTGCCAATCTGTGGCAACCGTCTGCCAACCTTCTGGCAGGTGCTGACAGGTCGTGGCAGGCGCGTCGTTGCCAACACGAATGGTTGTCGGTGCCGATGAGGTGTTTCTGAGTCTTCCGCGGAGATCGTGTTGGGAATCAACCGTGTCATTGGGTCTTGTCGGGGTTGTTGAGAGTGGCCGGCGGTTATGGTCGAGCCGGTTCTGGCGGGCTTGTTGGCGGGGCTTGTTGCGCGCCGTCCTTACACCCTGCAGCTCTCACTATGTCAGGTTGTTCCCAGCAGCCGCGACGGCGGGGTGGGCAGGTGCGGCGCGGTGTCGTCGAGTTGCTCGAACTCGACGAAGTCGGGCACCTCGATCGACGCCAGCGAGGTCCATCCCTCGGTCAGCTCGGGCCAGTCGACGGAGGGATGCCAGTGCGGGAACCGCACCGTGGACACCACCGCTGGGTCGCTGACCCGCTGGTAGCGGAACTCGCAGGACCTTCTCAGCCTGTCTGTGGTGTTGGGCAGGCCGGCGTGAACGGTGAGGCTGTGGAAGATCAGGATGTCGCCCCGCCGGTAGGACGCGCTGCGCCACCGCGGGTCGTCGTCGTCGATGGGGATCGACTCGGTCTTCGGGTCCAATGGCACAACACCTCCGGTCTGGGAACCCTCCAGGATGCGCAGCCCTCCCAGCGGTGGGGGTATGTCGGCCAGCGGTATCCACACGGTGAGGGTGTCGGCCGCTCCCTGGATGGGCCTCCAGTCCTGGTGGATGCGGGTGGGCTCGACCCGGGCCGACGGCCCCACCACCCGGGCAACATGGTTGGAGTGGACGAAGACCTCGTCTTCGAGCAGGCCTTGCACAGCGGAGACGATGCGCGGGTGATGGGCGAACTCGTGGAAGCCCTGGATGCTCTGCACCCGGCGGTACATGGCCCAGAAGTCGGGGGCGTCGTAGCCCTCGTCCGCCACCGATGGGCCCGCCCTCCACTCGGCCGGGTCGGTGCGGGCGGCGAGCCAGCCTGGAGCGGCCGCCACCGCCTCACCGATCGCCTCCTCGACCGCGGCCACGTCTTGAGGCGACAGGAGGCCTCGCAGGAACAGGTAGCCGTCGCGGGCCAACCTTTGCCGGGCTTCGTCGCTCGCCAGATCGATGCCGGTCGACTCGGTGAGCAGTCCTGTGAACTTCATCGGCATGCCTCGCGTTCCGCGGGTGTATCGCAATCGATCGAGCCTGAGGACCTCGATGCCGGCACGATCGCTCTCATCCTGTCAACCCGGATCTGGCCATGCTCTCCACGAAGCGGCGCTGCATGATCATGAACACCGTCATCACCGGGATCATCGACAGCAGCGACATGGCCGACAGGATCTCGGGCCGCAGCGGGCTGGAGTTGGCGTTGAAGGTGCCTCCCGCTTTCGCGAGCTGGAGGGTCACGACCTGCAGATCGGGGTCGGCCACGGCGAGGAAGGGCCAGGCGTAGAGGTTCCACGCCGCCAGGAAGGACACGATCACGAAGGCGACCACGGTTGGCCCGGCCAGCGGGGCGTACAGGCTGCGGAACACGCGGATCGGACCGGCGCCGTCCAGGACGCCGGCCTCGTACAGCTCTCGGGGCACCGTCCGGAAGAACTGCCGGAACATGAACACCGAGACGTCGGTGTAGGCCACGATGGGGATGATCAGGCCCTTGTAGGTGTCGAGCCAGCCGATCTCGAAGATGAAAATGAACAGCGGGATCATGATCACATGGAACGGGACCATTAGGCCGCCGATGATCAGCAGGAGCAGCGGGTCCCGCAGCGGGAACCGCAGGGTGCTGAAGGCGAACCCCGCCATCATCCCCAGGATCGTCTGCCCGCTGACAACGACGATGGTCAGAAGCGCGCTGTTGATGAAGGCCCGGGTGCCGATCTTCTCATAGGCGTCCAAGTAGTTGGACCAGGTGAAGGGGTCGGGGATCCACTCGAAGGGGAAGGCGAAGGTCTGCGGCGCGGTCTGCAGGGACTTCGACAGGTTGAACACGAACGGCGCGATCATCACGACCGACCCGAGGGTCAGCACCACATAGACGGCGATGCGGCCCCGGTGCCGGACGAGAGTGCTCATCCGTAGTGGCTCCATCGCTTCTGGGCCTTGAACACCCCGACGGTGAGCAGCAGCAGGATGGCGGTCAGAGCCACCCCCATGGCCGAGCCGAATCCGATCTCGAACTGCCCTCTGAAGGCCCGCAGGTACAACAGGAAGGCGGTGGTGGTCGTGCTGAACTCGGGCCCTCCCCCGGTGAGGACGTTGAGGATGTCCCAAGATCCGACGCTGGTGATGGCCAGGTTCAGGATCACCAGCAGGAACGTCGTCGGGGCTGACAGCGGCCATGTGACGTAACGGGCCTTCTGCCAGGCGTTGGCGCCGTCCACGATCGCCGCGTCGATCTGCTCGCGCGGGACGCCCTGGAGCGCAGCCATGTAGAACACGGTGTTGAGCGGTATCAGCGACCACAGCAGGATGACCGCCACCACATGCGGCGCCCACCGGGGAAGCACCAGGTAGGGAGTGTTGGTGTCGATGAAGAAGCTCAGGAAGGTGTTGAAGAGCCCGTCGCTGGTGAACACGAAACGCCACATGGTGGCGACCGCCACCCCCGATGCGACGAGGGGCAGGAAGTAGGCCAGACGGAACAGGCTGGTGCCCTTGATCCGCTGGTTGAGGAGGTTGGCGAACACAAAGGAGATTCCGATGGCCAGCGGGGTGACCTCGATGAACAGCAGACCGGTGAACCGCAGGGAATCGAAGAACAGCGGGTCGCGGTGCAGGTTGGCGTAGTTCTCGAACCAGATGAAGCTCGTGTCGGACAGCAGGTTCCTATTGGTGAGACTGAGATAGGCGCCGTACACCAGCGGGCCCAATAGGAAAACCCCGAACATCAGCAGCGCGGGAGCAACCAGGAGGTACCCCGCCAGCCGCTCCTGACCGCGCCAGGTCAGGCGGCGACGAATGCGCCATGTCCGGGCGCGAGGAAGAGGCAGCGCCTCTATCGGAACATCTTCTATTGGGGGCAAGGTCTCCGGGGCTGTGTCGCCGGGGTCATGGCCGCCAAATTAGCCGCGGGCGCGTCAGTTCCGCTCGTTGGCACGAGGCGCTGACTGGTGGTTGTCGGCACGCCGCACCGCCCTGCGATCGAGAACGCAGTTGCGGTGCGGGGCGAAGATCCGTCGACTGCGGGATGCCTCAGCCGGCGACTTCGATGGGGATGTCGCGCCGCACGGCCGGGCTCAGGGCCAGCGCCGCGTTCATGTTCTCCTCGTACGGACCTAGGGCGTCGTCCATCGATTGCCCCTCGATGACGTAGCGCCTGAAGGCTCCCGCGAACTCTCCGTAGTGGATTCCGCCGGCACTGTCGAAGGGCCCGCCGATGGGGCTGATGATGATGGAGTTGGCCGCATCGAGGAACGCCTGGTGGTTGTTGGGCGGAGGCTGGCGCCACGTCGGGTCGTCGGCGTAGCGCTTGAGCGGCGGAACTACCGCGCCGCCCTCCATCCAGGGCACGTACGCGGGGCCGTAGATGTGCTTGATGAGCTCCCAGACGATGTCGGGATGCTCGGTCTGGGCGCCGATTCCCCAGCCGGCGGTTCCGCCGCCGCCCCGGGTGCCGTGGGTGCCCTCGGGCAGGGTGTGGACGTCCCACTCGAACTCGGAGTCCCGCAGCGCGGGGACCGACCACACCGCACCCTCGATCATGGCGAACCGGCCGCCGATGAAGCCGGCGTGGGGATCACCGACCGCGGTGACCTGCTCGGGAGTGGCGAAGACCCCCTCCCGCACCGGATCCCACAGGGCCCGCAACCCGGCCTTGAAGTTGTCGTCGATCGACATGACCTGGGCCGCTTCGTCGAGGAAGTCCCCGCCGAAGGCCCCTATGGGTCCGTGGGCGTTGTCGGGATTGTCGGCCGCCGGTGCGTAGCCGATCACGTCGCCGCTGGTGAGCACCCGCGCGTACTCGGCCATGTCGTCCCAAGTGAAGCCGTCGCCTGGAAGCTCCAAGCCGGCCGCTTCCAGCATCGGGATGTTGTAGAAGAACGTGTTCACGTCGGCGCTCATGCCCTGGCAGTGCATCTCCCCCGCGGGCTGGTCGCCCAACTCCACCGTGGAGCAGACCTGCAGCATCGACGGGTACCACGCGTCGACGTTGAGGTCGTCGTCGGCCTCCAGGTAGGGCCGCATGTCGCGGGTGATGCCCTGCTGGGCGAAGAGGTCGACCCAGCCGTTGTGGCTGAAGAACAGGTCGGGCATGTTGTTGACCGCGTTGTAGGCCACCAGCTTGTCGGTGTAGCCGTCGGGCGGGATCTCCTCCAGCTCGATCGACACGCCCGGATGAAGCGCCGTGAACGAGTCGATCGTCGGCTGCACCTCATCGAGGTATGGCAGTCCGGGCAGCGACATGGCCGCCCAGCGCAGCGAGCCGCTCAGCTCGGCGGCGGCCGCTTCGGTGGTGGTCGTTGCCGCGGCCGCGGTGGTGGCAGGCGCGGCGGTGGTGGTAGGCGCGGCCTCCTCGTCGTCACCGCAAGCGCCCAGCAGGGCAGCCGCCCCGAGGCTGCCTCCGGTAAGGGTCAAGAACCTGCGTCGGTTCATGTCGTTGTGTTGGGTCATCGATCCCCCCTTGAGTCGATCCCGCGCGAGACGGACCGTCTCGACGTGCGGCACCCTACATGGTTCACCAACGTGAAGTAAAGTTCACGATCTTGACACCCACGATGTTGGGTATGGGCGAGAAATGTGGCGCCCAGCGACGCTGTCATTGCGTCCCGCAGCGGCGAACCGGGTTCGCTAGCTTTCGGGCACGTCGTAGGTCTGGGCGGTCAGGGCGCCGTCGACTATGAGGTTGATTCCCGACACGTACTTGGCCTCGTCGGAGGCGAGATACAGGAAGGCATGGGCCACGTCGTCGACCGACGCCAGCCGGTTGGCCGGCACCAGCGGGAAGCCCTCGGAGCGCCACTTGTCCATCAATTCCTCGCCCGCGAGGTCGACTGATTGCTGAGTGTCGGCTGGACCCGGCCCGACGCTGTTGCACCGGATGTTGTAGGGCGCGCATTCCACCGCGATGGCCTTGGTCAGCGCCACGACGCCGGCCTTGGCCACGCAGTAGTGCGTGAATCCCCGACCGTGCCCGAGAGCCGCGATGGACGAAGTGAACAGGATCACTCCGCCGCCGGTTTCCTTCATTGCCCGAGCCGCCCGGTTTCCCATCACGAAGTAGGCGTCGAGGTTCACCGACAGGACTCGACGCCATTCTTCGTCGGTCATGTCGACGAACTCGGCGATGGTCCACGCGGCCGCGTTGGACACCATCACGTCAAGTTTCGGGTCGATGGTCAGAGCGTGAGCCACCGCCTCGGCACAATTCTCCATGACGCTGAGATCGCAATTCAGCAGATGGGGCGTGGCACCCGATGCCTCGATCACCGGCGCTACTGCGTCCAGCCGCTCCTGCTTGTAGTCGATCAGGTACAGATTCTTGGCGCCCTCAGCCGCGAACAATTCCGCGGTACGGCGTCCGAAGCCGCTGCCGGCTCCCGTCACGAAGACGTTGCGTCCCTCGAATCGTCGACTCATTGTCGGTTCCCCCAGTGTTCTTGGCATTGAAACCCGTTACATGGTTCAGAAAGCGTGACATAAGGTTCACGATCCTGACAGCTCGGCGCTCCGCTGGTCCGAGCTCAGTGGGCGGTCCAGCCTCCGTCCACGGTCAGCACCGAGCCGGTCACATACGACGAGGCGTCCGAGGCAAGGTAGATGGCCGCCCCGGCGATCTCGTGCATCTCGCCCCAGCGGCGCAGAGCCACCTCCTGGCCGATCACCCGCACGCTGTGCTCGCTGTGCTCATGCGCCAGGTTCATCTCGGTCAGGAACGGGCCGGGCGCGATGGCGTTCACGTTCACTCCCCGCGGCGCCCACTCCATGGCCAGCGCCCGGGTGAGCTGCACGATCGCGCCCTTGGAGGACGTGTAGGCCGTGCGGTCGGGTGCGGCCACCAGGCCGAACGTAGACGACACATTGATCACCCGCCCGCAGCCGGACTCCCACAGATGCGGGGCCGCGGCCCGGCAGACGAGCCACGGCCCGGTGACGTTGACCGCCAAGGACTCCTCAAACTCGGCCCTCTGAAGGTCGCCGATGGCGCCTCGCACCAGGATTCCGGCGTTGTTCACCAGGATGTCGAGGCCGCCGAAGCGCTCCACAACGGCCGCCACCGCGGCCTCAACGGACGCCTCGTCGGTGGCCTCCATCCCCACACCCAGCGTCGCCCCCGCCGTGGCCGAGGCGATCTCGGCCGCCTTGGCCTGCGCGTCCTCGAGGCTGCGGCTCGTGACCGCCACCCGCGCCCCCGCGAAGCTCAGGGCCTCGGCCATCACCGCGCCGAGGCCCCTGGAGCCGCCCGTCACCAGAGCGGTGCGTCCGTCGAGGCGGAACAGGTCGAGCGGGTTGGGCGCTTGGGGCCTCCTCGCGGCCGCTGTCGGGCTACGGGTCGGGCCCGGACCGTGTCCGAGCCGGGCGTGTCAGGTGCTGTGGGCCTCCTCGTAGCTCGGGCCTCCGCTCTCCTGCACCCAGTAGCGCCGGGCCCAGCCGACGCCTTTCCAGGTCTTGATGCTGGTGGGCACCATCTTGATGAGCCAGCGGGGCTGCTGGATGGTGGACACCAGGTATGTCGGCCCGTTCGGTCCCAGATACCGGTACGACATCTGCTCGGCGATCTGTACCCAGCGGCCCCCGATGTTGGGCTCCTCCTCGACGGTGGCTGTGCCCTCCATGTAGACCTTGGGGATCTCCATGGCCTGGACCGATTCGTTCGGGTCGCTGTGGGGGGCGTCGATGACCACGCTGACCCGCCCGTCGGCCTTGATGTACTCGCACCACAGGGCCCGCTGGCGTCCCACGAAGTAGAGCGCCTCCCCGTCCCACTGGTACCACACCGGCATCACGTAGGGCGACCCGTCGGGCTTGAGGGTGGCCAGGCGGGCGACGGCGTTGCCCGACAGGAACTGCTCCATCTCCTCGGCTGTCAAGCCGCCCAGGTCGCCTCGGAAACTGCTCATGGTTGACCGCTCCTTTTCTCACTGGTCAAAGCGAGACAGTACCATCGCACCGATGGCACCTTCCAAGCCGGTCGACGGCGCCGAGCCGATCGCCAGCTCGGGCGCCGGAAGCGCTCCCGGCCAGGACACCGACGCCGGCGCTGTCGCGGTACACCGCGAGGCGAGCACGAACGGCGCGCCCGGCGATGTGGCCCTGTCGGTTCGCGACCTCGTGAAGACGTTCGAGGTGGGCGGGGGCTGGCTGGGCGGCGAGCGCGGCGAGGTCTCGGCGGTGGCCGGAGTGTCTTTCGACATCGGCTCCGGGCGAACGCTGGGCCTCGTGGGGGAGTCGGGCTGCGGCAAGTCCACCACCGCCCGGTGCATCCTGCGCCTCATCGAGCCGACCTCCGGCGACGTGGTCCTGCAGCGCCCCCTCGACGGCGGAGGGGCTGAGAGCATCGACATCATCGCGGCCGACCGGGGCGAGCTGCGGCGCCTCCGCCGCCACATGCAGATCGTCTTCCAGGACCCGTTCGCCTCGCTCAACCCCCGGATGTCGGTGGGGCAGGCGCTGCGTGAGCCGCTGGTGGTGCACACCTCGATGTCGAGAGCCGAGCAGGACGTCAGGGTGGCCGAGCTGCTCCGCCTGGTGGGACTCAACCCCAGGATCGTGGACCGCTACCCCCACGAGTTCTCCGGAGGGCAGCGCCAGCGCATCGGCGTGGCCCGGGCGCTGGCCTTCGACCCCGGCTTCCTCGTGCTCGACGAGCCGGTCTCCGCCCTCGACGTGTCGATCCAGGCCCAGGTCCTCAACCTGCTCGACGACCTCCAGCAAGAGTTGGGCCTCACGTACCTGTTCATCGCCCACGACCTGGCCGTGGTGCGCCATGTGTGCGACGACATCGCGGTGATGTACTTGGGCAAGATCGTGGAGCGCACGTCCGCCCAGCGGCTCTTCGACGAGTCGATGCACCCCTACACCCACGCCCTGCTCTCCGCGGTGCCGGTGCCTGATCCGGCGCTGGAGCGGGGACGGCTGCGGATCCTGCTCGAGGGCGACGTGCCCAGCCCCCTGAACCCCCCGTCGGGGTGCCGCTTCCACACCCGCTGCCATGTGGGCCGGGACCAGGAGGTGTGCCGGGTGACCGAGCCTCCCCTCGAGGAGGTCAACAGCGGCCATTGGGTGGCGTGCCACTTCCCCGAGGCCCGCCAGGTCGTCTGACATGAGGCCATCGGAGCCGCCCCCGTTCTGTGAGCGGAAATCGGCCATAGTGGCCAAGAGGCTCGAACAGAACGCCGGGGGAAGACGGGGCCGCCGAAGATGAGGCCGTCGGAGCCCATCGCGGCGATGCCGCGCTCGGGCATACGCGAGGTGATGGAGCTGGCCGGCGCCATCGACGGCGCCATCCACCTCGAGACGGGGGAGCCCAACTTCACCACGCCCCGCCACATCTGCGAGGCCGCAGCTCAGGCCGCCTTCGACGGCTTCACCAAGTACACGCCCAACGCCGGGATCATGCCGCTACGGGAGGCCTTGGCCGCCAAGGTGCGCGAGCGCAACGGCATCGACGCCGCCGCCGAGCAGGTCGTGGTCACGTCGGGCGCGGTCGCCGGGATCTACAGCAGCATGGTCTCGCTGGTGGATCCGGGCGCCGAGATGCTGCTCGGCGACCCGAGCTGGCCCAACTACGCCCAGATGATGCAGCTGCTGAAGATCAGCCCCGTCCACTTCCCGCTGCGGCCCGAGGCCGATCTGGTCCCGCAGGCCGCCGACGTGGAGCCGCTCATCACCGAGCGCACCCGAGCCATCATGCTCAACTCTCCGGGCAACCCGACCGGCGCGGTCACCGATGCAGCGGCCCTGGCCGACCTGATGGAACTGGCCCGCCGGCACGATCTGCTGGTCTTCTCCGATGAGGTCTACGACGAGATCTCTTTCGACGGGCCCCACACCTCGGCCGCGCCGCTCGATGTCGACGGTCGGGTGATCACCTTCTTCAGTTTCTCCAAGACCTACGCCATGACCGGCTGGCGGGTCGGCTACCTGGTCGTTCCGCCTGGAGTGTCGCCCCTGATCGTGCGGGCGCAGGAGCCGATCACGTCATGCGTCAACGCCCCCGCGCAGATGGGAGCCCTGGCCGCGGTGACCGGCCCGCAGGAGTGTGTGGCCGAGATGCGCGACGCCTACCGGCACCGGCGCGATCTGGTGACCGAGTTCCTGAGCGGTCGCGGCATCCCCCACGTGAGGCCGCGGGGTGCCTTCTACTTGATGATCGACGTGAGCGGCAGCGGCAGCTCCGGCATGGACTTCGTGCTCCGCCTGTTGAGCGAGAGGCAGGTGGCGGTGGTTCCGGGGGACACCTTCGGCCCCGGCTCGGGCCGTTTCGTGCGCGTCTCGCTGGCCACGGCCCCCGACCTGCTGATGGAGGGAGTGGAGCGCCTCGCCGACGCCGTCGCGGATTGGGGCAGCTAGCCGGCCTCGCAGGATCTTCTTTCCCGCGCGTGAACTCTTTGCCGGAGTGCTTGAGCCAATCGACTGTCATCAGCACACCAACGCCCTATCTACTTGAGCATAGTTACTCAAGAGCATCGGGCACTATACTGCGGGCCATATGCAGAGGTTCCGCCGTGGGCAAGTACAGACGCTGGTCGAACGGATCGAGGAGACTCCGCAGCGTCTGATCGCGGTCTTTGGGCCGCGCCAGACAGGCAAGACCACCGCCGCGCTACAGGCACTCGCGTCCACCCGGCTGGAGGGCGTCCACGTTGCAGCCGATGAGCCCGAGACCGTCTCTGTGGGCGGACCCTCACCCACAGACGCCGATGGTCCGGGGCCCGCATCGCCCGGGCGGGACTCGAGTTGGCTGGAAAGGGTCTGGCAGGAGAGCCGCAACAAGGCGTGGCGTTCCGACGGAGGCTTTGTCCTCGTTATCGACGAGATCCACAAAGTCGACGGCTGGTCGGATGTGGTCAAGGGCCTGTGGGACAGCGACCGCAAGAGCGGTTGCCCTCTGCGAGTGGTCCTCATCGGCTCGGCCCCGCTGTTGATGAAGTTAGGAATGGACGAGAGCCTCGCAGGGCGTTTCGAGACGATTCGGTTTGAGCACTGGTCCTACCTGGAGATGGCCGAAGCCTTCGGCTTCAGCCTCGACCAGTACGTCTACTTCGGCGGCTCTCCGGGAGCGGCGGCCTTCGTCTCCGATCTCGGCCGCTGGAACGGCTACGTGCGCAGTGCCCTCATCGAGCCCAGCATCGAGCGCGATGTGTTGCAGATGCAGCGAGTGGATAAGCCCGCACTGCTGCGGCAGTTGTTCGAGTTCGGCTCGCGCTGCTCGGGGCAGATCCTGTCGTACAACAAAATGCTCGGGCATCTCCAGGATGCGGGCAACACGACCACATTGACGCGATACCTGCATCTGCTGTCTCAAGCGGGACTGTTGGCCGGGCTGCACAACCACACCGGGAGCCCAGTCTCGGTGAGGGCGTCGACGCCGAAGCTGAACGTTCTAGACACGGCGTTCATGGCGGCTGTGTGCGGTTACAGCTTCGAGGAGGCCCGCGCCGACCGTTCGCACTGGGGTCGAATGGTCGAGAGCGCGGTCGGGGCTCACCTGGTCAACACTGCATCCTCGAGTACCGCTGTCAAGTACTGGAGACACCGGAACAACGAAGTGGACTTCGTCCTTCACAGAGGCCCCAACCTGGTTGGCATCGAAGTGAAGAGCGGCACAACTGCACCGAGATACCAAGCCATCTCCGCATTCAGGCAGCGTTTCAAGCCGCGTTCGGTGCTTATCGTCGGAGCCGATATCACGTTGGATGAGTTCCTGTCACAGCCGGCCGATCATTGGATCGACGCATGGTGAGCCTCATAGTCGATCGAACCTGCCGGGAACTGCGCGAGGCGGAGGGTTCTGAAGGCGGTGTGGAGTGGGGCGAGTCCAAGCCGCTCAGCGCGTTCCGCTTGAAGCGGGCGTATGTGCTGCTTGGTGACCCCGGCGCGGGCAAGACCACCGAATTCAAGAGGGAACAGGGGGTCGTTGGCGACGGCTTGGCGGTGGTCGTGAGTGCTCGTGACTTGAAGACGTTCGATGTGGAGTCCCGCCCCGAGTGGCACAGCAAGACCCTCTTCGTCGACGGCCTGGACGAGACGCGGGCAGGTGAGACGGACTCCCGGACCCCGCTCGACAAGATCCGCACCCAACTCGCCCGGCTCGGTACGCCCCGCTTTCGCCTCTCCTGTCGCGAAGCGGACTGGCTGGGCCCGAACGATCGCCGGCATCTTCAAGCCGTCTCCCCTGACTCAGAGATCACCGTCCTCCGGCTCGATCCGCTCGACAACGACAGCACTGCCGAACTTCTGCGCTCGCAGCACCAAGTGGACGACGTCGGCGAGTTCGTGCGGAAGGCCCACCTGAACGGCGTCAGCGCAATGCTCGGCAGTCCTCTGATGCTCCGTCTGCTGGCTGACGTGGTCAACCAAGGAGGGGACTGGCCCCGCAGCCGCGGTGAGGTCCTACAGAAGGCCTGTCGGCACCTTGCGGGTGAGCACAACGACGAACATCGTGCCGCTCGGCGTGGATTGCCGCGCGAGACTGTCGTGGACGCCGCGGGCTACCTGTGTGCTGTGCTGCTGCTGGCTGGCATGGAGGGTTGCTCTCTGTCCGCCGGGCACTTCGGGCCTGGCATCGTCTGTTTGGACGACCTCGGCGACCCTCCTGATCCGCTCGCGCGCCAAGCACTCGAACACGCCTTGTCCACGAAGCTATTCACTGCTGATCGTGCAGGAGGAGCCCGGGGAGTCTTCACGCCGCTTCATCGGCAGGTCGCCGAGTACCTGGGTGGCCTCCATTTGGCTAGGCGAATCGAAGGCGGGCTGCCGGTCAGGAGAGTTGTGGCGCTGATGACCGCTCCTAGTGATGGGCGAGTGGTGACCGGGTTGCGGGGCCTGTCGGCTTGGCTGGCCGCGTACTCCCGCGACGCGCGCCGGCATCTGATCGCAGCCGATCCGGTGGGTGTGGGCCTCTACGGCGACATCGGGCGATTCGATCTCGCAGAGAAGGAGCGGCTGCTTGCGGCGCTGCCGGCGTCCTTGGTGTTTGATGATGCGTATCGGGACGACACGGCATGGGCGTTTCGATCCTTGGCGTCGGCTGAGCTGGTGCCTGCCATCTCCGAAGTGTTGGGCCGGCTCAGGGAGCGCACCGCCGACGACAGGTCGGCGAGCCTGATTCTGGGCGTGCTGGAGCACTGCGAGGATCCGGGGGCCGTAGCCCAGTTGGCACAGGATCTAATGGCGGTCGTTTGCGCTGACGCGGTGCCGTCATTCCTGCGGACGCGCGCCCTGGACGCCTACCTCCACCTCTCTTCCGAGCGCGATGATCGGGACGTCGCCCTAAGAGACTTGTTGAATGCAATCCGTGACAACATGGTCAGCGACCCGGACGACGACCTGCGCGGAACGCTGCTACGAGAGCTGTACCCGGCCGTCGTGGGCCCCTCAGACGTGTGGAACCATCTGATCGTCCGCAACCGTGCCGACTACCTCGGCCGCCTTTGGGCCTTCAAGAAGACGACCTTGTTGGAGCGATCACAGGACCAGGACTTGGCCGGACTACTCGACGCTCTGCATGCGCGTGCCGATGAGTTGGTACCCGCGCTGATCGAGTCTCGCTCGGGCGATCTCCCACTACTGCTGCTGGAGAAGGCCCTGGTGACTCAAGGCGAGAGACTCAATCCACAGCGCCTGCTCGGCTGGCTTGCCACGGCCCGGCAGGCTTCGATGTACAGAACCAGGGGATCCGGCTCTGCCATTCGCTCCTGGCTTGAGGAGCGGCCCCAGATTCAGAAGGCCGTGTACCTGGCCTCAATCAAACACCCCGGATCCGACGACAGTACTGGGGCGCCGCCGTTCTGGTACAGCGATGTGCTTCACGGCAGCCAGCTGCCCTCAGACTTCGGGCGGTGGTGCCTAGACCAGGCTGTGGCCTTGGCAGGCACAGAGCCTGATGCAGCCCAGGAGCTGCTGAGCAGGGCCTACGCGTCGCGGGCAGATCCGTCGACAGGCGAGGGGCTGACGGTCGAGATCATGCAACGCGAAACGCTCGACCAACCTGCCCTGGCGCACCGTCTCGACGAGTTGCTCAGACCTCCACGCCCACCCCAGCGCGAGGACGAATTCCTTCCAGAGATCGAGGAGCAGTGGCGGCGCAAAGAGGAGGAGAGAAGACGTCAACGCGAGGATCAACGCGAAGAGTGGATCCACTACCTCCAAGACAACGAGACAGACCTCAGGGAGAACAGGTTCCCGTCCCCGGACCTGCATACGTTGGCGAAGACCTATCTCGGCATGTTCGTCGAAGACGACGAGGACGCGACTCCCTCGCGCCGGGTTCGCGACTTCCTCGGCGGCGACCAGCAACTGGCGGCCGCGGTCTTGGCCGCACTTCGTGGCGCCATGCTGCGCGACGAAGTCCCTTCTGTAGATGAGACAATCTCGCTGCACTCCCAATCGCAACACTCGTGGATGGCGTATCCAGTGCTGGCGAGCGTGCGCCTAATCGACATCGATGAGCCGGCGCAGCTGGATGCACTCGATAAGGAGCGCAAGAGAAGGTTGCTCGCCATCCACTACTGCGTTCCCAGGCCTAACAAGTACGGGCAAGGCTGGCACTGCCGATGGCTCCAGCAGGACCCCGCTCTAGTGCTAGGTGTCCTTTGCCAGTGCGCGCTAGCGGGAGTGCGAGCAGGCGATCATCTACCACCGGGTATGAACGATCTGGATGCCATCGTCGGTTGCGAGGATCTGGTTCACGAAGTGCGGCTGAAGCTTCTCAAGGCGTACCCGACTCGCAGCTCGAACAAGCAGTTGGAACTGCTGGACAACCTGCTCACCAAGGCGCTGGACCATCCGGACAAGACGGACCTTCGGGCTTTGGCCTGCCGCAAGCAGGCGTTGAAGAGCATGGGTGTCGCACAGCGGGTCAGATGGTGGGTGGCCGACGCGCTCATCGCCAAAGGCAGTCGTTTGCAGCAGCTCAAGCCTGACTTGGTCGAGAGCGAGATCCGAGTCAAGCATCTGGCCCAGTTTCTCAGATCGGTGTGGGATCGTCACCACCGCCGACCCTCGATCCTGGCAGCTGTCGCCGATCCGATGACGCTTCGAGAGTTGATCGAGATCCTGGGGCGCTGGTGTGCTGCGCCGTTCTTCCGCAGCGGGGTCTACACCCTCAAGATGTACACGTCGGATCTGATCGTGGACTTGATCGCACAGCTCGGCTCGGCGGCCAATGACGAAGCTCGGCAGGCACTGCAGAGTCTGATCGCGGATCCGCATCTGGCGGGTTGGCACGGCCAGCTTGCCGGCGCATACGAGCGTCAGAGCGTCGCCCACCGGGATGCCTCCTATCGCCACCCCGGCATCGATCAGGTCCAGCGGACGCTCGCTGATGGAGAACCAGCCAACGCGGCCGACCTGGCAGCTCTGATGAATGACAAGCTCGAAGAATTGGCTCTGAAGCTGCGTGGCGACAACAGCAACGTGTGGAGTCAATTCTGGAACCAGGACCCGCACGGTCGCCCGACCGATCCGAAGCCCGAGAATGCCTGTCGCGACGCGCTGCTGGCAGCACTAGGGAAGAGCGTGCCCCCCGAGGTTGACCTGGAGCCTGAGGCCAGCTACGCCTCAGGCTGGGCGGCTGACCTCCGTGCCAGATGCGGGGACTTCAACATCCCGATCGAGATCAAGCGCGACCGTCACCGCGATCTTTGGAGAGCGCTGAGATCACAGCTGATCGGCCAGTACACGACCGATCCGGCAACCTCTGGTTATGGCATCTATCTGGTGTTGTGGTTCGGGGATGGCAGAGTCCAAACGCCCCCTGACGGCAATCGCCCCAGAACCCCTGACGAACTTGAGCAGCGGCTTGCGCGGGATCTGACCCAGGACGAGAGACGCAAGATCTCCGTGATCGTCATGGACGTCAGCAAACCCAGTCGGCGGAGCCGCTCCTCGCCGCTCCCTGCTGAGGTCGGCGTTAGAAGTTGAACAGCGACATGGCGGTGCCGCCTCGGATCATGTCGCGCTCGGCCGCGCTGATGCCGCCTAGGAGGTGGTCCACCACGCCGAGAGTCTCCGGGTAGCCGGGGTTGTCGCGGATCCACGGCCAGTCTGAGGCCATGAGCATGCGGTCGGCACCGAACGCGGCGTGGATGCGGTCGGTGGTCTCCTGCAGGTCCCGGTAGGGGTAGGGGGCCCCGCTGAAGGCGTAGTGGCCCGAGAAGTGGACGCAGACGCTGGGGTGCTTGGCTGCCAGCGCCTCCACAATCTCCAGGCCTGGAGGGGGAAGCGGCATGTCGAACTGGGGCCGCCCGTAGTCGTCCACCATCAACTCCAGGTGCATGTTGGGCAGGAAGCCCAAATGGTTGAGAACCACCTTCAGGCCGGGGAGGAGCTCCAGGCAGCCGTCGAGCAGATCGACCTGGTCGGCCGGTCCGTAGAACCATGCCTTCATGTCGGCGTCGCGCATGGCGGCCAGAACACCGAACACCGACAGGGACTCCGGGTCGGCTCCGGGCTTGCCTTCCAGGCCATAGAGCCTGATCCCCTCGATGCCGGCGTCGAAGCGGCGCTGCAGCGTGGCCAGCGGGTCGGGGTCGGCGAAGTCGTGCACGGCCACACCCGCGAACTTGCCCGGATGGTCCGCGAGCACCTCGGTCAGGTAGCGGTCGTGCTCGGAGAGTGCGCAGTAGACGGCCCGGTCCACCCCCGCGGCGTCCATCGCCTCCAAGAGGCGCTGGGCGGTCTCTGAGCGCTCGGGCGGCGTCATGCCCTCGAAGATGGCTCTCGGGTAGTCGTCGCTCAGGGCCTTGAACAGGTGCAGGTGGGCGTCCACGACATCCATGGCGATCGGCCTTTCTGTCTTGCTGCTACTGGTCGGAGTCTTGCCGGTCGGAGCCGTGCTCGGCAATCCAGGCGAGATGGTGGGCGGTCAGGTGGCGGCGCATGAACATCACGAGCTGCTCCACTAGGTGGGGATGCTCTTGTAGCAGGGCCGGGCCCCGGAGCACGGTTCCGGTGGAGATCCACATGTTCTGGCCCCGCAGGCCAGGGTGGATGGCCCGCATGTAGCCGTGGGTCAACTCGTCGTGGGCGCCGGTGAACAGCACCCGCATGGCCGCCACCGCTTCGCCGCCACCGATATCTCCGTCGCCACCGTGGCGGACTCCGCCATCAGTGTCGTCGTCGCGGGAGGGGGGCGTGGGGCTGATCAGCGCGTGGACCGGGGCGCCGTGGCCGGTGCCGAGGTTGAAAGCAACGCGGGTCAACGCGCCGTAGGCCACCAGCCCGGCCGGGCCGAACGCGCCGCCGACCTCGGCCAGCGCGCCGGTCAGGTCGTCCATGGTGGCCGACGGGTCCGGCTCGCCGTCGGACAGGCCGTGGCCCCGCAGCTCCAGGCGGATCACCCGGAAGCCCGCCGAGTTCACGGTGGCCGCGACCGATCCCCAGGCGTCGAGATCGTCGCCGAGGTCGTGCACGAACAGCAGCGGCGGCCCGTCGGCGGGGTGCTCGAGGCCTCGCAGCACGGTCCCGTCGGCCAGGGCGACCTCGATCGGGTACGGCTTCGACGGTGCCATGGCGACCGGGCGTCAGAACGGCTGCGGGTTGAAGCAGCGCAACCCGACCCCGCCCCGCACCTCGTAATTGGGATGCTCATCCCAGCACCGCTCCAAGGCGTGGGGGCATCTGGGCGCGAACCGGCATCCCGGCGGCATCATCTGCGCGGGCGGGACCAGGCCCGCGATGGGCACCAGCTCCCGGCGTTTGAGGCTCACGCGGGGCAGGGCTCGCAGCAGGCCCTGGGTGTAGGGATGGCGCGGATCGGAGAACAGCTCGTCGACTGGGGCCTCCTCCACGATCTCTCCCGCGTACATCACCGCCACCCGGTCGGCTATCGAGGCCACCACGGCCAGGTCGTGGGTGATCAGCAGCATGGACATGTTGCGGTCCTGCTGCTCCTGGCGCAGCCGCTCCAGGATCTGGGCCTGCACGGTCACGTCGAGCGCGGTGGTGGGCTCGTCCGCGATGAGGATCTCTGGATCCAGCACCAGCGCGGTGGCGATCATCACCCGCTGGCGCATCCCGCCCGACAGCTGGTGGGGATAGGCGCCGAAACGCTCCTCGGGGGCGGGCAGCCCTACGGCCCGGAGGATCTCGATGCTCATGGCTCGGGCTTCCGCCCTGGTGACGTCGCGGTGGGTGCGGATCACCTCGGTCATCACCTGGCCCACCGTGAACACCGGGTCGAGCGAGGTGAGGGGGTCCTGGAAGATCATCGAGATGCGCTCCAAGCGGACGGCGCGCACACGGCGCTCGGGCAGCTGGGTGAGGTCGCTGTTGTCGAAGACGATCTCGCCGGAGGTGATCCGCACCGGCGGCGTGGGCAGCAGCCGCATGATCGACAGCGCGGTGATCGTCTTGCCGCACCCGCTCTCGCCGACCAGGCAGAGCACCTCGTTGGGGTTGATGTCGAAGGACACGTCGCGCACCACGTCGAACGAGCCCTCCGGCGTGGACACCGCCGTGTGGAGGCCGCGAACCGACAGCACAGGCTGGCGGCCGGCGCCGTTGGTAGCGGTCTCAGTGCGGTCGGGGTTCATGACGGGCTCACGTGCGACGCAGCCTGGGGTTGGCCACGGTGTAGCCGACATCGGCGAGCCAGTTGCTCAGCACAACGATGGTGATCAACACCAGCGAGAAGAACTGGGCCACCGGGTAGTCGCGCCGCAGCACCGCGTTGACCAGCACCTGTCCGAGCCCGGGCCAGCCGAAGATCGTCTCGACCACCAGCGCATAGCCAATGATCTGGCCGATCCGCAGGCCGGCCAGCGAGATGATCGGGACCATGGCGTTGCGCAGCACGTGCTTGCCGATGATGCTCGTCTCCGACAGGCCGCCGGCGCGCAGCGTCCTCACGAAGTCGTGGCCGAGGTTCTCCAGCATGGCCGAGCGGGTCATCCGGACGGTTAGCGCGATGCCCTCCATGGCCAGCACCACCGCGGGCAGGATCAGCTGCTTCTTGCTGCAGCATCCCGCCGAGGGCAGCCAACCCAGCGTGGACGCGAAGAGCCACACCGTCAGCAGGGCCAGCCAGAAGTTGGGGACGGCCATACCGGCCACCGAGAACGTCATCACCGAGCCGTCGGCCCAACTGTTGCGTCTGACCGCGGCCAGGATGCCCAACGGGACTCCGATGGCGAAAACCAATGCGAAGGCCGCAGCCCCCAGCACCAGGCTGTTGCGGCCGTGCACGGTGAGCATGTCGAAGATGTCGGCGTTGTTGGTGAGCGACTTGCCGAAGTCGAAGGTCACCAGGCGGCCCATGTAGCGGAAGTACTGCTCGTGGACTGGGTCGTTGAGGCCCAGCAGCTCCCGGAACTCCTCGCGGTCCTCGTAGGAGGCCGATGCCGGCAGCCGGGCCGACACCGCGTCGCCGCCCGAGAGCCGGATGGCGTAGAAGACCGCGATCGACGACAGCAACAGCACGATCAGCGTGTAGAGGGTGCGGCCTGCGATGCGTCTCATGGCCGGGTGCCCCGGGCGTTCATTGCTCGTCCACCGATTTGGCCTCGTGGCGCAGGCGCGGGTCGAACACGTCGCGCAGCCCGTCGCCGATGAGGCTGACCGACAGCACCACCAGCACGATGGCGAGGCCGGGGATGGTCGACTCCCAGTGGTTGAGCCGCAGGAAGTTGCGGCCGTCGGCCACCAGCTGGCCCAGGCTGGGGGTGGGGGGCTGGGCGCCCAGGCCGATGAACGACAGAGCGGCCTCGGCGATCACGGCCACGGCCACGTAGTAGGACGCCAGCACGAAGGCGGGAGCCAGGATGTTGGGGAAGATGTGGCGCCACATGATGCGCACGGACGAGTAGCCCCCGGCTCGGGCCGCCTCCACGAACTCACGCTGCGACAGCGTCAGCACCTCGCCCCGCACCACCCGGGCGATGGCCGCGGTGTTGACCAGGCCCACCGCCAGGATCACCGGGAGCAGCCCGCCGCCCATCCCGCCCGCGAACAGCACGGCCAGCAGGATCAGCGGGAAGCCCCAGATGAAGTCGACGGCCCCGCCGACCGCCCTGTCGGTCCAGCCCCCCAGGTAGCCGGCCACCATGCCCAGCATGATGCCGGCCACCAGCGCGAGCACGGTCACCCCGGCGGCCACGGTGAGGCTCACCCTGATCCCCACGAAGACCCTGACCGCCATGTCGCGGCCCAGCCCGTCGGTGCCGAAGAGGTGCCCGTCGCTCAGCGGCGCCAGGTGGGTGGCCGAGAAGTCCTGGGCGACGTAGTCGCCGCCGGTGAGCCACGGCCCCAGGGTCCCTGCGGCCAGCACCACCACGCCGAGCGCGGAGCCCAGCAGCAGCAGCCCGTTGTGGCGCATGCGGCGCATGCTGCGCTGCAGCCGGGTGACGTGCTGAGCCTCCTCCAGCTCCAGGAGCCGGTTCTCCCAGTCGAGCCGCCGCGCGCTGACAGCCGATTCTGCGCCTTCGATAGCGGCGGACACGGCGCCGCCGCGGTGCTCGGCAGGCTCTTGGCCCTGTGTGCCCTCTAGCCCTCGATCCACGTGTCGTTGTAGTACGGGTAGAGGTTCCACACGAACGGCTGCCAGCCGTGGACCTTGTTGTGGTGCACGAAGGTGGCGTTCTGGTTCATGATCGGCAGGTACGGCAGCTGCTCGGCCCAGGCCAGCTGGAACTCCGAGGCCGCGGCCTGGGCTGCCTCCTCGGTGCCCGACAGCTGCCAGGCCGCGATGGAGTCGTCGATGCGGGGCTCGACCGCGTGCGAGAAGTTGGGCACGGGGATGGTGGCCGACCAGCCGAACAGGGTGAGCACGTCGATGGGGATGGGCCACAGCCAGAAGAACAGCGACATCTCCACGGAGTCACGCCCGGGCTGGCTCTGCTCGGTGAAGGCCAGGCCTCGGTCGACGACGTTGAGGTTGGCCCTCACGCCGACCTTGGCGAACTGGGCCGAAACTGCGGCGGCCACGTTCTTCTGCACCGACTCGTCCTCGACGAGATAGCGGAACTCGAAGCGGTTGCCGTCGCGCACCCGCACGCCGTCGTCGCCCATCTCCCAGCCGGCCTCGTCGAGCTTCTGGTTGGCCAGGTCCACGTCGAACTGGTTGAACTGCTCCACCGCCGGGTCGTAGTTGCGGTCGGTGGTGGGGAACGGTCCGTAGGTGGCCGCGCCGTTGCCGGCGAGGATGGCGTTTACCATGCCCTGGCGGTCCAGCGAGTGCGACAGCCCCTGGCGGGTGAGCACGTCGCCGAACAGCTCGTCGTAGTCGCGGTTCATAGCCAGGTGGAAGCCCGACCACTCGGGATGGCGGATCACGGTGAGGTCGGGGTTGTTCTCCAGGCGGGCGATGTCCTGATGGGCCGGGTTGATCAGCGTGTCGATGTCGCCGTTCTCGAGCTGGGTGGCCCGCTGGCCCTCCTCGGTGATGACCGTCCAGCGGATGGCGTCGAGGTACGCGGCCCCCTTGTTCTCGAGGAACGGCGTGTTCGAGCCGGGATAGTCGGCCCAGCGGTTCACCAGCACGTGGCTGCCGGGCACCCACTCCTCGTGGGTGAACGGCCCGGTGCCGTCGGCGAACTCGGTGCCATAGGTCGACTCCGGGTTGAGCGAGCCGTCGGCGTTGAGGCTGCTGTCCTTCCAGGTGTTGATGTTGAGGATGCGCCAGTAGCCGGTCTTGTGGGGGCCGAGCGCGCCCACCCAGGCGTTCTTCATCTTCATGATGACCGTGCTGCCGTCGGCCTCGTAGGTGTCGACCGGAGCGGCCAAACCGGCGATGAAGCTGAAGGCCTGGACCGACCGGTAGAACTCGGCCACCGCCTCGGCGTCCACCGTCCCGCCCGAGTGCGAGATCTTGCCCTCGGGGATGTCGAAGGTGTAGGTGAGGCCGTCGTCGGAGACCGAGACGCCCGACGCGAACTGGGGAACGTCGGCGCCGGACGGGTCGTTGGACAAGATGGCCTCGTAGATGGCGAAGAAGGCCGGGTCGTACCAGTTGGTGGTGAGCGGGTCGTGCTTGGAGACGTCGCGGTTGTAGCCCTCTCGCAGCGTGCCGCCGGTGGTCGGGCCCGAGGGCTCAGGGGCCGCCGTCGTGGTGGCGGCGGGCGCGGTGGTAGTCGGGGCGGCTTCATCGTCGTCGCCGCAGGCGGCCAGGATGGTGGCTGCGGCGGCCACCCCGACGCCCGACAGGCCGAGGCGCTTCATGAACGTCCGGCGGTCGAGCCCGTTGGCCCGGTATTGGTCGGCGAGCTCGGCGACGTCCGGTCCGTACTCGTCTCGTATCCACGAAATGCCCATGTCGAGCACCCTCCTCGCTTGTTGGATCGTGCGGCCGCCGCAGCTGGGAGCGGCGGCCAGCGGCGAGATTGTATACCAACGGCCGGGCCCGCGCCAAAGCGCCGGGCCGACTGGGAGGCCACGCGGGTAGACGCTGCCCGCCCGAGCGCTGCTCAGGCGTCGACGGCCGCGTGGGTCGACGGATAACCCGCCCGGAACCGGTCCACTGAGTCGGGGGACCATTGCTCGCCGACGGGCACGGCCAGCTCGACCCGCCGGGGGTCGGTGCAGGGCTGGCCCTGGGCCACGTGCAGCGCGGTGGCGCCCCCCTTGCGCCGCAGCACATAGGAGTAAACGGTCCGATAGCCTTGGTGGTTGCAGATGCCGGTGTCGCCATCGTCGTGGGAGCGCTGCAGCTCGAAGACGTCCTCGATCTCAGCGGCCTGCGCCAGCCGGCGTCGGGCGGAGGCCAGCCGCCTCTGGGTGGTGACGGTGTCGTCATCGTCGGGGTGGGGCTTGAGCGCAATGTGGTGGTTGGAGCGGGCCGTTGGCCTGGTCAGCGCCATCGCCTCGGTCCGGTCGCCGCGCACCTCCACCGCGGCGGCGCCGGCCGCGTCGATCATGATCAGGTTGGCCCACAGGTAGGGCCGGGACTCGACCGCCTCACCTATCGCGGCGACGGCCGAGTCGACGTCGGTGCCTCGGCGCAGGGCGATCTCGGTCAGCTCGTCGTAGTTGGCGTGCCCCTCGAGGGTGCGCACGTTGGAGTCGCAGCACAGCAGCCCGTGAGCGTTGGCGCCGATGGAGAATCCCGAGAACTCGTCGAGGTCTGGATCGGTGCCGGCCCAGGTGGAGACGCCGCTCACGCCGAACACATCGGGCTCGGTGACCAGCCGGTCGTCGAAGTGGGACCGGCCGAAGTCCTTGTTCTTGAAAAGCAGGTAGTCGCCGTCACCGATTCTCAGCACGCCGGTGGTGCACATGGATTCTCCTCACCTGTCGGCGCGGCCCTCTAGCCTCGGCACGCTGCGGGCCATGGTAGTGACCTGCCGCAAGGCCGGTGCACCACCAAATCTGTAGAGAAAGTCGTCACATATGGGCAAAACCCATGCTGATTTCGGGAACCGGACCCCAACCCTGCTTGACATGGGGCTACTCACGGGCCGCTAGGGCCACCCTCGCTCCGCTCGGCCTCTTCAAGAGCGCAGCCGGCGCACCGGCAGGGTGATCCTGGTCGGATGCTCGGCGTCGTGCAGCACGGTCTGGGTGGCCGGCGCGGCCACCAGGGCGCTCTCCGCCAGGGGCGTTCCGCCCGAGTTGAGATTGCGGTCCCACTGGGGGAAGTCCGAGCTGGAGATGTCCAGGCGCAGCCGCGACCCGGCCGGGACGCAGGCGCCGACCGGCCCCAGCTCGATGCGCAGCTCGTACACCTCGCCGGGCACCAGCGGCTCCGGGTCGCTCAGCGAGCGGCGGTAGCGGGCCCGCAGGATGCCCTCCTGGAGGTTGACGCTGCGGCCGTCGGGATCGACCACGCACAGCCGGGCGGTGAAGTCGGTGTCGGTGGCGGTGGTGGCCGCGTGCAGCGTCACCGACACGTCGCCGAGCAGCTCGATGTCGGCCGCGAGGGGCTCGGAGGTGTACACGAGGATCATGCGCGACACCTCGGCCCGGTGCTGGTCGGCGGGGCCCATTGGGGTGATCGTGTCGAAGCAGCACGAATGGCCGCCCAGGCTCGGGATGGGCACGCCCGGGTCGTAGACGAAGATGTCGGGGGGCTCGGCCGCGGGCGGGTCCCGGTCGAGGGTGCCGTCTCCGAACTTGGAGTTGGCCCGCCCCCGCGAATGGATGTACCAGTCCTCGGCGGCTGCGTCGGAGGCCGGCCAGCCGTCGAGGTCGCGCCATCCGCCGTCGAGGGTGAACACGGTCGCCGGGCAGTCGAGCACGCCGGTGTCGACGCCCTTGAGCGTTTGGTCGAACCAGCGCAGGTGCCAGTCGTCGATCTCGTTGGTGCTGGGCCCGTCGCCGCCGCAGCGGCTCACCGGCGTCCACGGCATGTGCGTCCACGGGCCCACCAGCAGCTTCTGGTCCCTGCGGGCCGCGTCCGTTCCCGCCCCGGCACGGAGCCCGGTGAAGTTCTTCACCGTTCCGCCCAGGAACACGTCCCACCAGCCCCCGAAGTGCAGGGCCGGGACCTCGATGCGGCTGTAGTCGGCGTCGATGCTCCAGCGCTTCCAGTAGTCGTCGTAGGTGCAGTGCTCCACCCAGTCGTAGAAGTAGGGGGCGTAGTCGCCCAACAGCGGCGGGAACTCCGACATCGGCAGCCACCAGAACCACCCCTCGGCCGCGCCGAGCGACGCGCTGAGGGCGTCGACCGCGGCCCGGTCTCCGGCCCGCACCGCTGATCCGAGGGCCAGCAGGTTGGCCCAGTAGCACACGAAGGCGGCCGCGAGGGCGCCGCCGTTGTAGGTCCAGCCGTCGTAGTACTGCGAGGCGGTGAAGCCGGGCGCGATGCTGCGCAGCGACGGGGGCCGGGCCACCGCGGCCAGCAGCTGGGTGGCGCCCACATAGGAGAACCCGAACATGCCCACGTCGCCGTTGGCTCCGTCGAGTTGAGCCGCCCACTCCACGGTGTCGTAGCCGTCGTCGGTCTCGTGCGCGAACGGGTAGAAGTCGCCGCCGGAGGTGTAGCGGCCCCGGCAGTCCTGGATGACCACCATGTAGCCGTGCGATGCGTACCAGGCCGGGTGGGTGTTGCCGAAGGTCGACACGTTGGCCCGCTTGTCGTAGGGGCTGCGCGCCAGCAGCACCGGGACGCCGTCATCGCTGCCCGCGGCCGCAGGCCCCGTTGGCCGGTACACGTCGGCCCGGAGAACCGTGCCGTCGCGCATGGTGGCGGGCACGTCGCGCTCGATTGTCACCGGCATTCCGGGCAGGTTCTCGATTGTCATGGAGGACTCCGATTGTTCAGTTCCTGTGACGGCAGATCGCTCGGACGTCGGCTAGAGCGGTCTCGATTGTTGGCAGGTTCTCGATTGTCATGGCGCCTCTCCGGTGTGTCAGTATCGGCCCGTCCTGCCGCGGGGCGGGCCGCGACCGACTCGGGAGTGTGTCGATGAGCGAATTCAAGCAGGACCGGTACTACGAGGAGGATTCCGGCGCCGGCGGGATTCCCGCGGAGCAGGTGGAGGCGTTCCTGGCCAGCGCCGACAGCACTTGGCTGCTCAAGCTGGCCCACCTCAAGTCCGACGGCTGGCCCATGGTGGTGCCGCTGTGGTACCAGTGGGACGGCGAGGCCTTCCTGGTGGTAGGCCGCAAGCGCTCCGAGTGGGTTGAGGACCTGCGCCGCGACCCCCGCTGCGCGGTGTGCATCGAGGAGCTCGCCCACCCCCGCATCCGCAAGGTGCTGGCCCAGTGCACGGCCGAGATCGTGGAGGGGCCCGCGGTGGGGGAGGGCTCCCAGTGGGTGCCGGTGGCCGAGGAGATGGCGGTCCGCTACACCGGGCCGGACGGGCCGGAGCAGCTCAAGATGTCGTGGGGTTGGGAGCGCTACCTGGTGCGGCTCGTGCCCCGCGACGGCCGCCTGCTGACCTGGCAGGGGGCGGACTGGGCGCTGCGCTACTTCGATTCCGGCCAGCGCCCCGATCTGGAGGCCAAAGTCGCGGCTCGCTCCCAGTGACGATCCCGGAGTTCGCCGGTTCGACTTCGTTGGCCGGTCCGACCCAGTTCGCCGGTTCGACTTCGTTGGCCGGTCCGACCCAGTTCGCCGGTTCGACTTCGTTGGCCGGTCCGACCCAGTTCGCCGGTTCGACTTCGTTGGCCGGTCCGACCCAGTTCGCCGGTTCGACTTCGTTGGCCGGTCCGACCCAGTTCGCCGGTTCGACTTCGTTGGCCGGTCCGACCCAGTTCGCCGGTTCGACTTCGTTGGCCGGTCCGACCCAGTTCGCCGGTTCGACTTCGTTGGCCGGTCCGACCCAGTTCGCCGGTTCGACTTCGTTGGCCGGTCCGACCCAGTTCGCCGGTTCGACTTCGTTGGCCGGTCCATGAGGGCTGCGGGCAGCCGAGCCACCGGGCTGCGCCGCTCGGAGATAAGGATCCTCTTCGACGCGGCCGCCCGGGCCACCGGCGACGTGATACGCCTCGAAGTGGGCGAGCCCAGCTTCACTACTCCGGCCCATGTGATCGAGGCCGCGGCCCGGGCCGCCCGAGACGGCCACACCGGATACGGCCCCAACGGCGGCCTGCCCAGCCTGCGGGAGCTCCTCAGCGAGAAGCTGCGCCGGGTGAACGGCATCGAGGCGTCGCCGGAGGAGATCGTGGTCACCCCCGGCGCCATGAACGCTCTCTATTCGGTCTATCTGGCCTTGTTGGAGCCCGGCGACGAGGTGCTGCTGCCCACGCCCGGCTTTCCCAACATGGACGAGATGGTGCGCCTGCTCGGCGGGCGGCCGGTGTTCTACCCTCTGGCGGCCGGAGAGGGCTTCCTGCCCGATGTCGCCGCGCTCGACGGGCTGGTGACGGCCCGCACGAGAATGCTGTTCGTCAACACTCCGGCCAACCCCACCGGCGCGGTGTACCCGGCCCGCCTCATGGAGGAACTGGTGGAGTTCTCCGCCCGCCACGACCTGTGGCTGCTGTGCGACGAGGTGTACGACGAGATGGTGCTGTCGCCGGGCTGCGTCCACACCGCGGCCGCGCCATTCGACTCCGACGGGCGGGTGATCACCGTGTGCAGCTTCTCGAAGGTGTACGCCATGACCGGCTGGCGTGTCGGCTACGCGGCCGCACCGGCCGGCGTCGCCGAGCTGCTTCGCACCCTGCAGGAACCCCAGGTGTCGTGCCCGAGCACGATCTCCCAGAAGGCGGCTGAGGCGGCGCTGACCGGCCCCCGGGCCCCGTACGACGCCATGCTGGAGGCCTATCGCCGGCGGCGGGCCGCGGCGCTGGAGGCGGCGGACTCAGCGGGCCTGCGCGCCGTCGCCCCCGACGGGACCCTGTACATGCTGGTGGATGTGTCCGGTGCGGGGCTCGACGATCTCGACTTTGCTCTGGGCCTGCTCCGCTCGCACGCGGTGAGCGTGGCGCCCGGCTCGGTGTTCGGGCCCGCGGGGCGGGGCTGGGCCCGGATCTCGCTGGCGGCCGAGGAGGCCTCGATCGCCGAGGGGCTGCGCCGGATTGGCCGGGCAGTGCACGAGCCCGAGCGACCCACCGCCGGCGCCGCGGCGAGCGGAGCTGCGGGGTTGTGATTCGATGAGGCGACAAGTACTCAAGAGACGCGACTGAAGGGAGACGGTGACATGAACACCACTGGAGCGGGCTCGATGGCCGAACGGGTCCGCTCCTATCTCGACGCCCGCGACGGCGAGGTGCTCGAGCTGACCCGGGAGCTGATCCGCACCCCGTCGCCCAACCCGCCCGGCGACGAGCGGGCCGTGGCCGACCTGGTCACAGAGAGGCTGCGGGCTCTCGGCATCGACGAAATCGTCCGGGTCGGCGCCGAGGAGGCCCGGCCCAACCTGCTGGCCCGGATCCGGGGCGCGGCTCCGGGCCCGACGCTGATCCTGTCGGGCCATCTCGACACCAAGCCCGCCGGCGACATGGACGCGTGGGAGACCGACCCCTGGGATCCGGTGCTGCGCGACGGCGACCTGATCGGGCTGGGCTCGGGCGACATGAAGGCGGCCGTTGCGGGCATGGTCTACGCGGCGGCGGCCCTCAAGCAGGCCCAGGAGGCCGACGCAGCGGGCGGGGGCTTCGCCGGGGAGCTGATGTTGGTGTTCACCGCCGACGAGGAGGCGGGCGCGCAGCTCGGATCGAAGTGGTTGGCCGACAACGGCCACTTGCAGGCCGACGCGGCGGTGATCGGCGAGCCCAGCGGCATCACCTCGGAGTGGCAGTCCGTCCACCTGGTGTCGCGGGGCGCCGCCCTGTTCAAGATCGCGGTGGCCGGCACGCAGATGCACTCGTCGATCTCCGATCGCCTCCCCGGTGTCAACGCCACCGTCAAGATGGCCCGCCTGATCGACCGCATGGACCGCGAGTTCAAGTCGTACCTCACCTACGACGAGCACCCGCTTTGCCCCACCGGGCCCACCGTGAACGTCGGGGTGATGGTCGAGGGGGGAGTGTTCTACGGCGTCTACCCCGGCAACGCCGAGTTCGCCTGCGATGTGCGGACCCTGCCGGGCATGACCGAGGAAATGATGAAGGCCGACATCGGCCGGTTCCTGGCCGACGCCACGGCCGACGACCCGGAGCTGCGGGCCGAGCTGCGCTGGCATCTGATGGTCCCCGCGGTCGAGATCGAAGCGGACCATCCGGTGGTGGCCGCGCTGGTCGAGGCCGCCACCGAGGTGCTGGGGAGCGAGCCCACCCTCGACGCCTTCCCGGGCGCCACCGACGCGCCCTACTTCCAGCTCACCGCCAAGATCCCCACCGTGGCCGCCTTCGGGCCCGGGATGCTGCCCCGGGCCCACAGCCCCAACGAGTACATGGACGCTGACGGAGCGGCGGTGTCGGCCAAGATCTACGCCCTGGCCGCGCTGCGCTACCTCGGCGAGGTCGGCGGCAGTCGCTCATGACCATCCCGACCGCGATGGACAATGGGAGTCGCTCATGACCATCCCGACCGCGATGGACAATGGGAGTCGCTCATGACCATCCCGACCGCGATGGACAATGGGAGTCGCTCATGACCATCCCGACCGCCGAGTTGTGTGGCCGCTACCGGCGCATCTGCGTGTCGGTGGTGTGCGACGCCCTGTATGAGCTCGGCCTGCCCGAGCGGGTGCTGCCCAGCGCGCTGCGTCCCCTGCTGCCCGATGTGCGCATCGCCGGGATCGCCTACACGGTGCAGGGACGGTCCATCCGTCCACCGGTGGGATGGGACCGTGGCGTCGAGCGCATCAAGTCGTACTTGCAGATGTTCGACGAGCTGGAACCCGACTCGGTGCTGGTGTCGTCCAACCCCGGCAGCGAAGTGGGCCATTTCGGCGAGCTGACCGGCAACGCGGCCCTCAAGCGGGGCTGCGCGGGCGTGGTGGTGGACGGCAACCTGCGCGACCTCGACGGCCTCCTCGACATCGGCCTGCAGGTGTTCCACCGGGACCTGTCGCCGCTCAACGCCATCGGGCGCTGGGAGATGGCGGCCTCGCAGGTTCCGGTGACGATCGGCGATGTGACCGTGGTGCCGGGCGATGTGATCGTCGCCGACCGCGACGGCGTACTGGCCGTCGCCGGCGGCGAGGCCGAGCGGGTGCTGGAGCGGGCCGAGTCGATCGTCGGGGCCGAGGACCTGGTGCGGGCAGACATGAGGGCCGGCGCCTCGCCGTGGGAGGGTTTCGAGCAACATGGCCACATCTGATCCGACGGCCGGATTGCCCGGGCCCGCCGCGGTCGAGCTGGCGGTGCCCCAGATGGGTGTGGTGGAGCAAGTCCTGGTGGTGGAGTGGCTCGTGCCCGACGGGGCGGTGGTGGCCGCGGGCGACCCGGTTGTGGTGATCGACACCGACAAGGCCGAGACCGAGCTGGAGGCGCCGGCGTCGGGCCGGCTCCAAATCCTGGTGCCGGCATCCGACCTTGAGGTCGAGGTTGGAACGGTCCTGGCCACCGTCGCCGCCACAACATGAGCAGGATCTTCTCGCTCGATGGCCGGGTGGCGGTAGTGACCGGCGCGGCCGGCGGGCTCGGCGCGCCGATCGCCGAGGGCCTGGCCGATGCGGGCGCCTTCGTGGTGTGCGCGGACGCGGCCACCGAGCCCAACCGGGCGCTGGCCCGGCGCTTGGGCCCCGGGCGGTCCGAGGCCGTCGCGGTGGATGTGTGCGACGAGGCGTCAGTACAGGCCCTGGCCGAGCGGGCTGCGGCGGTTTCCGGCAGCATCGACGTGCTGGTCACCTGCGCCGGGATCGGCGGCCGGGGGCCGGCCGCCGACTACGACGACGGAACCTGGGCTGACGTGATCGACGTGAACCTCACCGGCACCTTCCGCGTCTGCCGGGCCGTCGGCCGCCGCATGATCGCGCAGCCGCACGGCGGCGCCATCGTCAACATCGCCTCCGTCGTGGGCGCGGTGGGGTTGGCGGGCAGTGTCGGATACCAGGCATCCAAGGGCGGGGTGATCCAGATGACCCGCACGCTGGCCGTGGAATGGGCCCCGCACAGTGTGAGGGTCAACGCCATCTCGCCCGGGCACGTGGCCACGCCTCTGGTGCGCCGCCAGTGGGAGGCCGAGCCCGAGCTCAAGGACTACTTCGAGAGCCGCACTCCGCTGGGCCGCCTCGCCGAGCCGTCCGACATGGTGGGGGCCGCGGTGTTCCTCGCGGGGCCCGCGTCGGCGATGGTCACCGGCCAGATACTCGCCGTAGACGGCGGCTACACCGCGCAGTGATTGTCTTCATGGCGCGACGGTGGTCGGCTCCGCGCCGTGGATGGTCGCCCCGATGCAGGTGATGGTCGGCTCCGCGCCGTGGATGGTCGCCCCGATGCAGGTGATGGTCGGCTCCGCGCCGTGGATGGTCGCCCCGATGCAGGTGATGGTCGGCTCCGCGCCGTGGATGGTCGCCCCGATGCAGGTGATGGTCGGCTCCGCGCCGTGGATGGTCGCCCCGATGCAGGTGATGGTCGGCTCCGCGCCGTGGATGGCCGTCCCAGCGCGAGTGATAGGGGGTCCGGTGCAATGATCACTGAGTCCGAGGCTCTAGCCCTGCATGCCGACATGGTGATGATCCGGGTCTTCGAGAGCCGGGTCGAGGAGTTGTTCGCCGCGGGAAAGCTCCCCGGCTTCGTACACACCTACCTGGGCGAGGAGGCCATCGCCGTCGGGGTGTGCTCGCTCCTGGGGCCCGACGACTACATCACCTCCACCCACCGCGGCCACGGCCATGCGCTGGCCAAGGGGATGGATCCGGCCGAGCTGCTGGCCGAGCTGTACGGGCGGTCCGACGGAGCCTGCCGGGGACGGGGCGGGTCGATGCACGTGGCCGACTTCTCGCTGGGGATGCTTGGTGCCAACGGCATCGTCGGTGGCGGGTTCGGGATCGCGGCAGGCGCGGCGCTGTCGGCCCGCTACCAGGGCACCGACCAGGTGGCGGTGTGTTTCTTCGGCGACGGCGGCATCAACAAGGGCACATTCCACGAGGCTCTCAACTTCGCTTCGGTGCACCGCCTCGGGGTGGTCTACGTGTGCGAGAACAACCAGTACGCCCAGTTCACATCGCGGCGGCGCACCACGTCGGTCGACGACCTGTCAGTCAGAGCCGGCGCCTACGCCATGGCGGGCGAGACGGTGGACGGCAACGACGTGGCTGCCGTCGTTGCCGCCGCGGCCCGAGCCATCGAGAGGGCTCGCACCGGCGGAGGACCGACCCTGCTGAACATGGAGACCTACCGGCTCGGGGGCCACTACGTGGGCGACGCCGAGGTGTATCGCGACGCCTCCGAGGTGGACGAGCACCGCCGCCGCAACCCGATCCGACGCTGGGAGGCAGCCCTGGCCGAACGCGGCTGGCTGGACGACGATGAGCGGGCCGCGGTGTGGGAGCACGCCGCCGACGTGGTAAGCGATGCGGAAGAGTGGGCTGAGGCTGGCGACCCCCCCGAGCCCGGCACCGCACTCGATGACGTCTTCACGCCGGATCCGCCCGCGCGGATACGTGCCATGGCCGGCTCCGAAGCGGATGGCGGCTTTGGGGTCCACGAGGCCGGTGGCCGATCAGAGGTCCGTGAGGGGTTGAAGGCCGCCTCCTGGGCCGACGAGACGGCCCGGGTCCACGAGGCCGGTGGCCGATCAGGGTCCCACGAGGCCCAACAGACCCGGCGGATGAGCTTCGGTCAGGCCACCGTCGACGCCATGGCCAGAGCGATGCGGGCCGACGACCGCGTGTTCGTGCTGGGCGAGGACATCTCCTGGGGCGGCAACTTCGGCCAGTTCCGCGGTTTGATCGACGAGTTCGGCGGGGGCCGCGTAGTGGACATGCCCATCTCGGAGGCGATCATCGTGGCCGTCGCGGTGGGCGCGGCTGTTGCGGGGCTGCGCCCGGTGGCGTCGATGAGCTTCGTGGAGTTCACGCTGGGCGCCATGGACGAGATCGTCAACCAGGCCTCAAAGTTCCGCTACATGTTCGGCGGGCAGGTGTCGGTCCCGCTGGTGCTGCGGGCCTCCGACGGGGTGCTGCGGTCGTCGGGGTCCCAGCACTCCTCCAGCCTGGAGGGACTGTTCACGCACCTGCCCGGCCTGAAGGTGGTGGCGCCGTCGAACCCGGCCGACGCCAAAGGCCTGCTGCTGAGCGCCATCGAGGATCCCGACCCGGTGATCTACCTGGAGCACAAGAAGATCACCGCCCAGCGGGGTCCGGTCCCCACCGGCGATCATCGGGTGCCGCTGGGCTCGGCCTCAGTGGCCCGCCGCGGCACCGACGTGACCGTGGTGTCTTACTCGGCCATGGCCCTGAACGCGCTGGCTGCCGCGGCCCAGCTGGCAGAAGAGGGCATCGAGGCGGAGGTGATCGATCTGCGGTCGCTGGTGCCGCTCGACTTCGAGACGGTGCTGGAGTCGGTGTCCCGCACCCGCCGGGCGGTGGTGGCCCACGAGGCCTGGCGCTTCGGCGGCTTCGGGGCTGAGCTGGCCGCCCAGCTGCACTCCGAGCTCTTCGGAGAACTGGAGGCGCCGGTGGCCCGCGTCGGCGCGGCCTCGGCGCCCATCCCGTTCAGCCCGCCGCTGGAGGCTGCCGTGGTGCCCGGCACCGACGCCGTCGCCGCCGCGGTGCGGGCTGTGCTGGCCTAAGACCTCAGACCGCCTCGCCGCCGCCGAGCTCGGCATCGGCGCCGGGGTGTTCCCAGTCGGTGCGCAGGTCGCCGAAGGCGCGGTGGAATGCGAGCGCGGTGTCCTCGCAGCGCGATCCCGGTCCGCTGTGCAGCACGCCTGCGGGCCGGAAGAAGTAGGTGCCCGGTCCGGCGGTGACCACCGCGTCTGAACCCTCGCGCCGTTCTCGGAGGGTGATCTCGCCGTCGATGACGAAACATTCCTCGTGGTGGGGATGGCAGTGCCAGGGCCCGTCGCCGTGGTCCCACCGGTGGGCGCCGTCGAGCCAGACGTCGCCGACGGGGCCCCGGCCCAACCGCTTCATGAGCCGTCCCGGCATCTGCGGCACCGGAGCCCAGTCCTGATCGGAGGCTCGGCCGGGGGTGAGGTCGGCGGGCCGGCCCTGGAAGGACGGGTCGTATCGCACCGGGGCGGTGGTCATCAGCAGGGCCGCGCCGTCGTCGACCACTCGTAGCCGGGGCACGACCCGGTCCTGGGCAACGTGGAGGTAGTCACCGGCTTCCAGGACATGGTCGCCGGCCTCCAGCGCGCCGCCGATCACGAACAGCTCCACCGCCGCGCTGAACGCGCCGGGTGTCTCGGATCCCCATCCCGAGCGCAGGCGCACCAGCCGGGTGCTCGACCCCGTAAGGTCGGTCGACAGGATGCGGGCCTCGAGCGACCCGGAGATGCCGGGGATGGTCATCGGCCGGATGGGCAGCGAGGCGTCGTCGATTCCGGCCAGGTGCGTGACCGTCCTGTCCACCAGAGCCGGGTCCATGCCGGCCACCGGCGCTATCGGCTCGGTTCCCGGCCGTGGCCCCTCGCCCCCGACGCCGGGCATCTTCGCTCAGGCGTCGAGAACCTTGAAGCCGGCCTCGGCTAGGTCCACCACCGGCGGCAGGGTGGACCACGGAAAGTTGATCCACCGGTCGGTGCGCCTCCACACGTATTCGCACTTGACCAGCGAGTGCGACTTCTCGTACAGCACCGCCGAGCGCACCTCGGCGACCTCGTCGAGGCAGTAGTCGCGCACCAGCTTGAGGGTGTGGCCGGTGTCGGCCACATCGTCGGCGATCAAGACCTTGGACTGGCGGTGGTCGACCAGATCGAGCTGGGGGGGCAGCACCACCGGGACCTCCAGGCGCTCGCCCACACCGGTGTAGTACTCGCAGTTCATCACGTAGACGTTCTTGACCGAAAGCGCGTAACCCAGGGACCCGGCGCAGAACAGCCCACCGCGGGCTATGGCGAGGATCATGTCAGGGCGGTACCCGTCAGCAGCGACCATCTCGGCCAGCTCGCGGACGCCCCGCCCGTAGAGCGCCCAGTCCATCTCCTCGCGTGCCGTGCTGTCGCTCACGCTCTGCCGCCCTCTCTGTTGGTGGCCTGTTCGCCAGTTCCTACTAGCTCGCGCTGGCTCCCGGTGGGATGTCGGAATGTTCAACCCGTGCTGTTTACCACGAGACGATGCGTCTTCATACAGAATCGTTGCGGTCGGCCGATGCGAAGATATGATGCGACCCGTAGCCGGGGCGGCCCCGGTTGGCAGAGCACACGTTCGTGGCATTGGAGCCGCCCCTGCCACACTCTAGTCTGCTCATACATCTAAATAATCTGTAACGATGCGATATTGCATTTAACGTATCGACTGCATTTCGATCGCGATGCGGCGGTGGTCGCGCAGCATCTGCTCGGCGGCCGCGGCTTTCAGCTCGCCGGACTCCACCACGAGACGACCGGCGACGATGGTGTGGCGGGCCGACACCGGACTGCACCGCAGCCACGCCTCGATCGGGTCGGACCAGGCGCCCGCGAAGGCGAAACCGTCGAGGCTCCACACCGCGATGTCGCCGCAGGCGCCCACCGTCAGCTCGCCTATCTCGCTGGCCCTCCCCAGGCAGGCGGCGCCGCCGCGAGTGGCCATCTCCAGCGCCTCGCGCGCCGTGAACAGGCCCGCTCGCCCCGCCTGGCCGTCGCGCAGGCGGGCCATGAGCATGGCGGTGCGGGCCTCGGTCCACATCGAGCCGGAGTCGGCCGACGCCGAGCCGTCCACCCCCAGGCCCACCGGCACGCCCGCAGCCCGCAGTTCCCGCACCGGCGCCAGCCCAGCGCCCAGGATCATGTTCGAGCTCGGGCAGTGGGCCACGCCTGTGCCCCAGCGTCCCAGCCGTGAGATCTCGGCCGGGTTGGGCTGCACGCAGTGGGCGATCCAGGACCGGTCGGTGCCCCACCCGCAGTGCTCGAAATAGTCCACCGGGCGCATCCCGAACGTCTCCAAGCAGAAGTCGTCCTCGCCGATGTCCTCGGCCAGGTGGGTGTGCAGCCTCACGTCGAGGCGCTCGGCCAGCTTCGCGGTGGCCGTCATCAGCTCGGTCGAGACCGAGAACGGCGAGCACGGCGCCAGCGCGATCCGCACCATCGCCCCTGGCGAGGGGTCGTGGTGGGCGGCCACCAGGCGCTCGGACTCGGCCAGGATCACATCGTCGGTCTGCACGGTGGAGTCGGGGGGCAGGCCGCCGTCCTTCTCGCTCAGAGACATCGATCCCCGGGTGGGATGGAAGCGCACACCCAGGTCGGCCGCGGCCTCGATCTCCGCCGAGATCAGATCTCCCGCGCCGGCGGGGTGGACGTAGAGATGGTCGGTGCTGGTGGAGCATCCGCTCAATGCCAGCTCGGCCAGCCCGACCCAGGCGGAGACATGAGCGGCCTCCTCGTCGAGGCGGGCCCACAGCGGGTACAGGGTGTGAAGCCAGTCGAACAGGTTGCCGTCGAGGGCGGGACGGAAGGCCCGGGTCAGGTTCTGGTAGAGGTGGTGATGGGTGTTGATTAGCCCGGGCGTAACCAGGCAGTCGGTGGCGTCGACGATGCGGGCCGCGCCGGCGGGCTCAGCACCGGCCAGGCCCACCCCGGAGACGAGCCCGTCGGTGACGGCCACCCACCCGCCCGCTATCTCGGTGCGCGGCGCGTCCATGGCCGCCACCAGCCGGGCGTTGCGCACCAGCAGGTCGGTCATGCGGTCAACGGCCCCTCGAAGGGAATTGGCAGCGCTGGGCGCCGAAAAGCGACTTGAGATCTGCCAGTTCGGTGGTGGACAGCGGGCAGGGCCATCGCCCGGATCGAATTGGCAGCGCTGGGCGCCGAAAAGCGACCTGAGGACTGCCAATTCGGCGGGGAAGGGGCCGGGGAGTCACGGTCGCATCGGTCGCAGTGCTCGATGGCGCCGCCGGTCACCCGTCCCAGTCGGCGAAGGCGTCGATCATCATCTTGGCGTCCGGCCCGAGCGGGTACAGGATCGGGGTGGTGCAGCCATTGTCGATGTAATGGCGCACCTTGGCCCGGCACTCGTCGGTGGTGCCGGCCGCGCACAGCATCTGCACCACCTCGTCGGGCACCAGCTTCGACGCGGCCTCCACCTGCTCGAGGGTGGCCGGCCAGGTCAGCACGGCCCTCACCTCGTCGAGCAGGGAGTCGGGCACGCCCGAGGCCTTCATGATGTGGGGCTGCTGGCCCAGGTACTGGGTGATCAGCAGCCGGGCGCTGTCGAGCGCCTCGGTCCGCTCGGCCTCGGAGTCGCCCGATGCCATCGAGCACACGATCAGCTGGGGCCGGTCCAGGTCGTCGACCGTGCGCCCCACCCGGGCCGTGCCCTCGGCCAGGTGCTCCATGGCTTGCGCGTTGTACTGGGGCGACACCAGATAGTTGAACACGACGCCGTCAGCGATCTCCCCGGTGAGGGCCATCATCTTGGCGCCGGTCGCTCCGATGTAGATGGGCACGTCCTTGGGCCGGCGCTCCTGTTGGACATAGTCGAGCTCCACCCCGTCGAACTGCACGAACTCGCCGTTGTAGGTGACGGTCTGGTCGTTCAGCAGGCCCCTGCAGGCCTCGACGATCTCGCGCATCGCCTTGAGGGGGCGCACCCGCCGCACACCCACCTTCGACGCCAGCGGCTCCCACCAGGCTCCTATGCCCAGGATGATGCGGCCCGGTGCCAGGTCGTCGAGGGTGGAGAAGGTGGACGCCAGCCGGGCCGGGTTGCGGGTCCAGCAGTCCACCACGCCGCTGCCGACCCTGATCGTGGAGGTGACTGCGGCGATGGCGGCCATGGGCACCACCGCGTCGCGCACCAGGCGGGAGTCGGCCTGCCAGACCGCGTCGAAGCCCTTGGACTCCGCGTATCGGGACAGCTCCATCGACTCCGCGAGCGTGTGGGCGTCCTGGATGTAGAGGGCTGCTGGCTGGGTCATGGCATCTCCTGGTCGTGGTTGCACAGCGCCGTGTCTCGGGTCGCGGCGTGTCCTAGCACCGGATGGGTCCTGCTCCCGGTCGAGTCACGGCATCTCCTCGAGCTTGGCGAACAGTCTGGCGGCCGACTCGGCCGCTTTGGCCCTGATCTCCTCCGCGTCCACCCTCATGGCGCGGCCGTCGCGCAGCACGGTCTCGCCGTCGATGGTGACCTCCATGGCCCGCACTCCGGTGGTGAAGGCCAGCGACCAGGGGTCCATGCGGTCATAGGACCAGGTCACCGTGTCGTAAAGAGCCTCGGGGAACAGCCTCCAGCCGGTCTCCAGCCAACTCCAGGCCGTCTCCGGTGTGGCGGTCACGTCGTCCTCGCGATGGCGCACGTAGGCCACCCGGAACTCATCGAGCATGGCCGCCCCGATCCCGTCGGTGCCGAGCGCAATCGGGTTGGGCCGGGCCGCGGGCCGGGCGTAGCCGACCGCGTTGTTCATGTTCGAGCGGGGGTTGTGCACGATCACCCCCGGCAGGTCGCGGTCCAGGTGAACCGCGTGTATCACGAGCCAGTCGTCGCGGGCCAGCGACTCCAGGCGGACCCCGGCCGCGAGGTCGGCGGTCCCCTCGGAGACGTGTATGTGGACGCCGGTGCGGTGGTCGGCGGCCAGCCCCGCGGCCGCCTCCAGTGTGGCGTCGGAGCAGGTGAAGGCGGCGTGGACGCCCACATGGCCGCGGCCCCCCGCCCGCAGGAAGCGGTCGTTCTCGGCCAGGCCCGCGGCCGCACCTGCGGAGCCGTGGCGGTCGGTCACGCCGTAGCAGCAGTCCACCCGCACCCCCACCTCGGCGCAGGCTTGAGCGATCACGTCCAGCGACCCCTCGATGGCATTGGGAGACTCGTGATGGTCGATGATGGCGGTGGTGCCCGATTCCAGGGCCTCCAGCGCGCCCAGCTTGGCCGACCACTCGATGATGTCGAGGTCGAGGGCCCGGTCCAGGCGCCACCAGACCAGCTCCAGGATCTCGAGGAACTCCGTCGGGGTGCGGGGCGGCGCGGGCATCCCGCGGGCCAGCGCCGAGTACAGGTGGTGATGGGCGCACACCATGCCAGGGGTCGTGCGGGCGTCCGGTTCGGGGCGCGCGGGCGCGTCAAAGGTCCCGGGATCGGGGGCCGGGCCGGTCACGACCGGGGCGTTACAGGCTGATGGACGTTTATGGGGAGGCGGTTGCGCCACTGGCCGTCCACCTGGCGCATGGCCTCGGCAACCGCGCCGGCAGTCGGCACCAGTCCGATCTCGCCGACGCCCTTGATGCCGTAGGGCGAGTCGGGCTGGGGGGCCTCGACCAGGATGACGTCCACCGGCGGCATGTCCTTGGGACGGATGATGTCGAGCCCCCGCAGAGTGTCGAACCGGGGCCGGCCCTCGTCGTCGCAGGGGAAGTCCTCGGTCAGCGCGTAGCCGAGACCCATATGGACGCTGCCCTCGATCTGGCCCTCGCACAGCAGCGGGTTCACGGCCCGTCCCACGTCGTGGGCGGCCACCACCTTCTCCACCTTGCCCGTGGCAGGATCAGCGATCACCATCTGGGCGGCATAGCCGAAGGTCGAGTGGATCACCGGGTGCTCGAGGCCGTCGCTGAGTTTGTTGGTCCAGTCGACGCGGTACTCGCCCTCGTAGTCGATGCCGGTCAGGCAACCCTCGGCCAGTGCGGCGCGGCACGCGTCGGCGACGGATCCCGCCCCCATCAGCGTGCCCCGGGATCCCGTGGTCTGTCCGGCGCCCAGCTCGCGGCTGGTGTCGACGTAGACCCTCACTTGGTCCGGTCGCACGCCGAGCTCCTCGACCGCCACCTGCAGGGCCACGGTGTGCACGCCCTGGCCCATCTCGGTCCAGCAGTGGCGCACCTCGACGACAGTGTCGGGTCCGGCCGGAGTGCCGGCGGGGTGGCCGGCGTCGGGCACGAAGTGCACCACGGCCCGGCTGATCTCCTTGAAGCCGTTGCCGAGCCCGGAGTTCTTCAGCCCCAGGCCCAGGCCCACGGCCTTGCCGGCCGCGATGGCCTCGTCGTAGGCACCCTTGATGGCCTCCAGGCACTCAAGAGCACCGAGGCTGCCGCCGTCCATGATCTGCCCCGGACCCCACTCCGCGCCAGGGGTGACCGCATTGCGGCGCCGGATCTCCCAGCCGCTGATCCCGACGGCGTCGGCGAAGCGGTCCATCACGCCCTCCATGGCGAACTGGGACTGGTTGGCACCGAAGCCCCGGAAGGCGCCGCACACGCTGTTGTTGGTGCGGGCGGCCACCGCCTCCACGTCCACGACCGGCACCACATAGGGACCGCAGGCGTGGCCCGCCGCTCTCTCCAGGACCTTCATCCCCACCGACGCGTAAGGACCCGAGTCGCCCAGCATCCGGGCCCGCAGAGCCGTGAGCCGTCCCTCGGCGTCGCAGCCCGCGGCCAGCTCGATGCGGACCGGATGGCGCTTGGGGTGCACCAGCAGCGACTCCTCGCGCGAGAACGTGGTCTTCACGGGGCGGTCCAGCAGCCAGGCGGCCAGCGCTGTCTGGGTCTGGTTGGCGCAGTCCTCCTTGCCCCCGAAGGCGCCGCCGTTGGCGACCTGCTCCACCCACACGAGGCTGTTGTCGAGGCCGAGCACGGCCGCGACCTGGTCGCGGTCGTCCCACACGCCCTGACCGCCGGAGTACACGTCTATGCGGCGCTCGCCGTCCACCACCTTGGGTACCGCGAGGGTGGACTCGGGCTCCAGGAACGCCTGCTCCACCCGCTGCGTCTGGAATGTCTCCCGCACCGTGTGGGCCGACGCGGCGAGCGCCTCGGTGACGTCGCCGCCGCGGGCATAGGTCGAGACCGACAAGACATTGCCGTCGAGGCCCCACACCGCGTCCTCGCAGCCGTCGGCCACGGCCGCGGCCGCATCGGTGATGGGGGCGAGCGGCTCGTAGGTGACCTCAACCAACTCCGCGGCCCGGCGGGCGATCTCGCGGCTGTCGGCCACCACCAGGGCCATGATGTCGCCCAGGTACGAGGTGCGTCCGCCCTCGGGGATGAACACGGGCCAGTCCTTGTGGATCAGCCCGATCCGCAGGTCGCCGACCACATCCGCCCCGGTGATCACCGCCACCACGCCGGGCTGGGCCTCGGCGCTGCTGGTGTCGATCGCGATCACGTCGGCCCTGGCGTGGCTGGCCAGGTGCACCGCTCCGTGGAGCATCCCCGGCGCGGTCATGTCGTCGATGTAGAGCTTGTCGCCCAGCGCCAGCTCGGTCGCCTCGTAGCGGGCGGCGCTGGATCCCACTCCTCGGGCGACCTCCACTGCGGTGCCGCCGACCATTCCGTCGGCGCCGGTGGCCAGCATCTCCACCGCGTCGAGGATCTTCAGGTAGCCGGTGCAGCGGCACAGGTGGGCGCCCAGGTGGCGGGAGGCCTGTTCGCGGGTGAGGTTGGCGCCGTTGCGCTCGATCAGAGCCTTGACCCGCATGACGATGCCCGGCGTGCAGAAGCCGCACTGCACCGCGCCGGCCGCGCCGAAGGCGGCCGCGTAGCGGTGGCGCTCCTCGGCGCTGAGTCCCTCGGGCGTGACGATCTCCGCGCCGTGGGCCTTGCTGAGGGGGATCTGGCACGCCACCCGGGCCTTGCCGTTGATGAGCACCGTGCAGCATCCGCACTGCCCCGAGGGCGAGCAGCCGTCTTTGGCCGCGATCAGGCCGAGCTCTTCCCGCAGGGCCGCGAGCAGGTGGGGATGGTCGCCGACGCGCACCGTCGAGCCGTTGCAGACGAACTCGGTCACAGTCGGCGCGGCGAGCACGGCTCGATCCTGGAGATCGGTCACGGCGCCCCCTCCAGCATCGGTGTACGATACACCACCCCGGTACCCAGCGCACTCGATTTCGGCCGAGCATTCCTGGATCGGGCCACGTCAGGTCGGGACCCGTGCTGTATCGGGCGCTCGGCGTGGCCGACCGCATTCAGGCCGTCCGCAAGGCTGCCACCGAGGGCCTGCTAGAGGGCTGAACCTCGTTCCGGCAGGTCCCAGCAGCCTGCTTGCGTCTGACGATTCTCGCCGGCCCTCACCAGGCGGTTACTCAAGCGGATCCCAATCGGCGAGCATCTTCCGTGCCTCGGCCCCGGTGGTAGTGAACGAGCTGTATTTGAATCTGGTGCCGCCCTCCACCCATTTCAGGAAGTACAGTCCAACTTCGTTGGTGAACTCACAGCCCTCGACACCGCGGATCTCCACCGATCGCCACCTTGCATAGTCCGGTAGCAGGTCGCATGAGAATGCAGGTGTTGCCGACACGGACACCGAGCCTGTTGGCCATCTCAGCACTACATCGTAGCCGGGGACACCGCCCGGCTCGACGCGCGATAGCTTGGCATCGGTGTCGAAGCCTTCGATGGGCGATGTCGGCGCCAAATAAAGCAGACGGTCATCGGGGGCCGCAGGCGTCTCGTCAACCCCCACCGACCAAGTGACTTCTGATATTTTGCGGTAGTAGGTTTCCGTAGGGGGTTGGTTCTGCGGCGCGGACTCGGCCTGAAGGGCGGACTTGATCTGTGGGGCTTGGGAGGTGCCGGAGCACGACAACACCAACCCGAGCGCACACGCCAGCACCGCCCAGTCCGCTGGCCTAGAACTGCGTCGCGAGCTTGCTAGTACTGCCAAACGATGTCATCCTCTTCGATGAGGCGCTGTGTTTCTCGCTGGTTTAGCACGTGGTCCCCGGATATCTGCTTCCAAGTAGTGTCATCGCAGTTGTCTTCATATTCCGCCGTCGCGCTGGAATAGACACCCTCAGAGACAGAGGTGTTCCAGAACCGAGGGTTATCCAGGTAGCCCTTGTTGAGATCGGTTGAGCATTTCCCGTTTTCTTCCATTATCTCGCTGAACAGCGCGGACTTGGCAAAGAGATGCCCGTCGATTGTCAGTGAGCCGAGTTGGCGGTCGCTTCCGCCCCACATCGCCCACACGCCCCACCTTGACCATGGCTTGTTAGTGGGGGACGTGTATCCATGGCTGAGACGCCAGATGCGGACTCGAATCCACGTCTCAGTAGGCAGATTGACAGAACTCTGTCCTCCGATGTGCACGCCGTCGATGTAGCCGTCGATGTTCATGCGCCACTGATTCCCTGTATCGCCAGCGATGCTAGAGCCTCTCTGAGGGCCCACATGCAGAGCCGAGTCGCTGTAGGCGCCGGAGTCCATGTCGTGCTGCATCGCATAGAACCAGAAGCATCCACTCGGTTCGGAGGTGCTGTCGCACTGGTTCTCCTCGTTCGACTGCGGTATCCCCAACCAGACCCAGTATTGGCTCGCATACAACCCGACCGCCGGATGGCTCAGGTCCAGTATGTCGGATTGGTAGCACAGATTGTCACCAGTCCCGGTGCAGGCCGACGCTGCGGTCTGACCGCCGGCTGTTGTCGTCGCGCTGTCAGCGGAAGCCGCTAGCCGCGGAATGACCACGTCGGAGTGCGGCGCGGCCTCGTATGGCACGAACTCCGTCGGCGGCAAGTCGACAGGGATTGGGTCCGCTGTCGGATCGCCGAGTGCGGCGTAGGCTCGGTCAGCGGCGAGGGCAGCGGTAGCCGCTTGTCGGTCCCGCGCCGCGAGGTCGGCTCTCGCGGCTGCGGCTTGTTCCGGGCTGAGCCCGGGGAACGGGAGCGGCGGTCCCTCCGAACCTGCGGCTGCGGGCGTGAAGACCCGCGGCGGATCGCCTTGGATGGGCGCGTCTTCTATCGAGTCGACGTCTTGTGCCGTTGCGCCCGCTGCCGCGACTGCGGCCAGCAGCCCGAATACTGTGATGCAAGCTACTGCCTGAAGGGCAGTCCTCAGTCGGCTTCGGGTGTCATTTGCGTTTGTCGTCTTGTCTCTCATGTTGTCTCCGTCCCCGGATCGGTGGTTGTTTACCGACGCGTACCTGCTCCACATGGCAGATGTCTGCCATCCAGTGGCAGTGACCTGCCAACCTGCCCGCGCTTCGCCACGGGCGCTTCGCAGTAGAAGCGCCTACGCGTGACGGCCGCCGCTTGGGCGCCGGCGGCTTAGACGGTCAGTCGGCGATCAGGTACCGACGTTGACGGTGATGGTGTGCCACCCCTCGGCGCCGTTGGGTGCGGGCGACACCTCCTCGGAGCTCTGGGTGATGCCGTCGCCGTCGGTGGCCCGCACCTGGATCCGGTGCCGGCCCGCGCTGGGCGTCCATGCTCGGTGCCACTGCACCCAGCTCTCGTCTCCGACGGCCTGGCCCAACTCGCAGGGCAGCCATTCCTCGTCGTCGATGTTGACCTCGACCCGCTCGATGCCCCGGGTCGGCGCCCAGGCGATCCCCGCGATGGGCGTGGGCTGTCCCGCAACCAGTCCCCGGCCGCCGGCGGGCACGTCGATGCGGCTCTGGGTCTTCATGGGGCCCTCCTTGGACCAGCCCCGGGGGACCCAGTAGCCGTCGAAGCCGTCCCAGGTGGTGAGGTTGATCTCCTCGACCCACTTCACCGCGGAGACATATCCGTACAGGCCGGCCACCACCAGCCGGGCCGGGAAGCCGTGGCTGGTGGGCAGGAACTCGTCGTTCATGCCGATGGCCAGAATGGCGTTGCGACCGTCGTACACCACCCCGGTCGGGAAGCCGGCGGTCCAGTCGTCCACCGAGCGGCCCACCACCTGGTCGGCGCCGGCCTGCACCCCGGCCCGGTCCAGCAGAACCGACAGAGGGACACCGGTCCACACCGCGTTGCCGACCAGGTTGCCGCCCACCTCATTCGACACGCACGACAGGGTTATGACGTAGTCGGAGAGATCCATGGCCTGGATCTCGTCGAAGGTGATCTCATAGGGGTTGTCCACCATCCCGGTGAACCGGAGGCGCCAATCGCCCGGATCGACTTGGGGGACCCGGCCGAACGCGGTATCGATCCGGTAGAAGCTGTCGTTGGGCGTCACATAGGAGGAGATGCCGGCAACCTCGTCGTCGAGCGTGTCGAGGGCGGCCAGCTGCGCCTGCACCGAGGATCCGGCCGACTCCGGTACCAGGGTGGTGGCTGTGGTGGTGGACGGAGACACGGTCCGCGGCTCGGTGGTGGGGGCGGGCGGGACCGTCGTCTCCGACGGTCTGAGGGCGTTGGCTTCCAGGAACTGCTCGGCGGCTGATTGGCCCCGCAGGGCCCTTCCGAGGCCGACCATGGCCAAAGCGGCCGCGCCGGCGCCGGCTGCGTAGACGAAGAAGGCCCGCCGGGTGGTCCCTGCGTCCGCCGGAGCTGCGAGGCCCTCGGGCATCACGGGGTCCACCGGCTCGGACCCGGGGGCGGGGACGGTGCGCTTGCTGGCCAGGTGAACCAGCAGCAGGGTGGAGCCCGCGGCGAGCACCGCGGCTGCCAGGGCCACGACCCATGACCCGACGGCGGGGCTGATCGGATTGCGGGCCACAGCCCAGCCGCCCAGCAGTCCGAAGAGCGCGAATCCGGCCAGGGTCACCTGCGGGCGGCCTCGTGCTGCAAAGCGGCCCAGCACCCCGCCGAGAGCCAGCGTCGCGATGATGATGCCCGCGGTGAGAAGGCTCTTCTGGCTGGTGCCGAAATTGGCGATGCTGAACCTCACCACATCGCCGGGGGTGTAGTCGCTGAGCAGCTCGCTCACGGCCACCACCAGAGACGGGATCGACTCGAACGCTCCTTCGGTGAGCTCGCCGAACCCCAGGCCGAGGGCGGCGCCCGCGGTACCAGCCAGTGCTCCCATGGTGTCGGGCGACGCGGCTCGCGAGAAGCCGGTGCGCCCTGCGGTGGTCTTTTCATCCATCACTGTCTGCCTCTTGGCCGCTGCCGACGGTGTCCTTTCAGATCGTACGCCTTTCGCTCCAGAGGCCGAGCGGATGAGCACGAGATTCTTGCCATTCTTGTGAGGCGCTGAGCGAGGCCAGGGCCCGAGCGGCCCGTGAGCGCAGCGAGCAAGAGCGGGGAACAGGGCCCGAGCGGCCCGTGAGCGCAGCGAGCAAGAGCGGGAAACAGGGCCCGAGCGGCCCGTGAGCGCAGCGAGCAAGAGCGGGGAACAGGACGCCCGAGCGGCCCGTGAGCGCAGCGAGCAAGAGCGGGGAACAGGACGCCCGAGCGGCCCGTGAGCGCAGCGAGCAAGAGCGGGGAACAGGACGCCCGAGCGGCCCGTGAGCGCAGCGAGCAAGAGCGGGGAACAGGACGCCCATCGCGAGGCCGTGACCCATCCGCGGTGGCCCTTGGGTGCCGCAATGGGCAATAGTGGACGGATGGAAAGGGGTCCCGCGCGCCGATGACAGACGGCGTCGGCGACTTGCGCCTGTGGGGTTACGGCGACCGCGTGGCCGGCGAGGTCGAGGCCGGAGCGCAGGTCGGCAGGGTGGTGCAGGTGGACCGGGGCGAGTGCGATGTGGTCACCGCCGCGGGCATGGTGCGTGCCGGCTCGGACTCAGTGCGGGCCCAGGCCGAGACCGCGCCGGTCACCGGCGACTGGGTGCAGGTCACCCTCCAGAACGACGTGGCGCTGATCAGCCGCGTGCTGCCGCGGCGCACGGCCCTGACGCGCCGGGACCCGGCCGAGCGCGACACCGAGCAGGTGCTGGCGGCCAACTTCGACATCGTGGGCATCGTGGCCGGCCTCGACCGGCCTCTCCCGCCGGGGCGATTCGAGCGCATGCTGGTGATGGCCCGCGACAGCGGGGCCTCGATCGTGATCCTGCTCACCAAGGCCGACCGGGCGCCCGATGCGGCCGCGGCGGCTGCCACGGTGAGGGCAGTGGCCGGTGACGTCGGGGTGCTGACGTTGAGCGTCCGCAGCGGCTTGGGCCTAGCCGATCTGAGGGCGCGGCTCGGCCCCGGCCGCACACTGGCCCTCGTGGGGGCCAGCGGGTCGGGCAAGTCGAGCCTGGTCAACGCCCTGGTGGGTGCCGAGGTAGCGGCCACGGCCGCGGTCCGCGCCTCGGACCGGCGGGGGCGGCACACGACCATCGCACGCCGGCTCGTGCTGCTGCCCGGCGACGGCGGCATGGTGCTCGACACCCCGGGCGTGCGCGCCCTCGGCCTGACCGACGCCCAGGAGGCGCTGAGCCGGGTGTTCAGCGACATCGAGGAGCGCGGCCGCAGCTGCCGGTTCGCGGACTGTGCCCACGGGTCGGAGCCCGACTGCGCGGTCACGGCCGCAGTGGAGCACGGCGAGATGGATGCCCGCCGGGTGGAGCGCTTCCTGGCTTTGCGCGACGAGCTTGAGCAGCAGAGGATCCGCGAGGAGAGACGAACACGTTCCGGGGCCCGCGGCCGGCGTTGAGCCGAGCCGGCGGGTCTCGATCAACCGAGGCGGCGGCGGTCTATCTTCCCGGCCGAGTTGCGGGGCAGAGCATCGACCAGTTCCAGGGCCTCGGGAAGTTTGTAGCGGGCCAGCGAGCCGGCGCCGAAGGCCCGAAGCTCCTCCAGCGTGGGCGGGAGGGTGCGATTGCTGGGTGCCACGACGGCTAGGCCGATCTCGCCCATCACCGGGTCCGGGCGGGGAACCACGGCCACCTCCCTCACGCCCGGGTGACCTGACAGCACACCCTCGACCTCCATCGGGTACACGTTGTAGCCGCCGCGTATGAACATCTCGCTTGTGCGTCCGGCCAGCCGGTACAGGCCGTTGGCGTCGACGGTGGCTAGGTCACCGGTACGCAGCCAGCCGTTCACCAGCGTCTGAGCGCTGGCCTTCGGATCGCGCCAGTAGCCCGACATGACCGCGGGCGACCTCAGCCAGAGTTCTCCCGTCTCGCCGGGGTCCAGCCGCGCCCCGGTCGAGTCCCGGATCTCGGCTTGCACCCCGGGGCGGGGCCGGCCCACGGAATGGCAGGCCTCGTCATCGTCGGCGTCGAGCGCGCTGGCCATTCCAACCCCGCCGGACTCGGTGGACGAGTAGCGGATCGAGTACGGGGCGCCGAAGCGCTCGCGGGCGGTTCTCACCAGCTCCGGTGTCGACGCGCCGCCGCCGGCCACCACCGCCCGCACGGCCGAGAAGTCCAACTGGTTGGACAACGGGTGCCGGACCATGAGGGCGATCTGCGGGGCCACGCCGTTCACCGAGGCCATGCGATGGCGGGCTATGAGCTCCAGAGCCGCTCCGGCCGACCAGCGCTCCAGGAGGTGGGTGGTCTGGCCGCAGGCCAGCATCCACGGGAGCTTCGTCATGAAGGCGACGTGGGCGAATTGGGTGGACGAGATGCTGTGGCCGCCGCCCCACGCCCCCCCGGCGTCGATCTCGGCCACCGCCCGCAGCTGCCGGCTCGCGAACCAGGCTGCCTTGGGCGTTCCCGTCGAGCCCGACGTGAAGCAGACGCACACTGGGTGCTCGTCGTTGCGGTCGTCTGGCCCGCTCAACCGGGACCTCTCCATGGGCGAGCGGATCGACCCGCCCGCCCCGCCCGGATCGGCGCTGAATTGCAGCAGCTCCACTCGATGGCCGGTTCCAGAATCGACGAGGTGGGCGAGGCGGCGGTCGGTCACGACCAGGTCTGCTTGCAGCAAATCGAGGCAGCCGGCCACTTCTGCCGGAGCAAGCAGGGGGTTCACGCCCGCAGTGACCGCGCCGATGCGGGCCGCACCGAGGTAGATCGCTACATAGTCCACGTCGGAGGGCAGCACCAAGGCCACCACCGACCCCTCTCCCAGACCTCGCAGGCGCAGCCCGGCCGCTACCTCTTGTGCGGCCAGTTCCAGCTGCTCGAAGCTCAAGGGCCTGCCTGCTGGTGCAACGAAGGCGGCTCGCGAGCCAAAGCGGCGCGCCGCCCGGTGGAGGGCCTGGGTCAGCACTCAGCGCCTGATGTTGACCGTGATCGAGTGATGCCCCTCGGCTCCGTTGGGCTTGGTCGGAACTGTCAGGCTGCCTTGGGTGACACCGTTCCCGTCGGTGGCCCGCACCCGGATCTGCTGGCTGCCTGTCGTGGCGGGAGTCCACTCTCGGTGCCATTGCACCCAGCTCTCGTCGCCCAGGGCCTGACCTAGACGGCACGGCTCCCAGCCCTCGTTGCCTACCTTCGTCTCGACTCGCGAGATGCCGCGGGTGGGCGCCCAGGCGATGCCCGCCACCGACGTCGCCTGGCCGAGCTTGAGCGTCGTGTCCTTCTTGGGGATGTCGATGCGGCTCTGGGTCTTCATCGGCCCCCGCTTGGACCAGCCGCGGGGCACCCAGTAGCCGTCGAAGCCGTCCCAGGTGGTCAGGTGGATCTCCTCCAGCCACTTCACTGCCGAGACGTAGCCGTAGAGGCCGGCCACCACCAGCCGGGCCGGGAAGCCGTGGCGGGTGGGCAGGAGCTCGTCGTTCATGCCGATGGCGAGGATGGCGTTGCGGCCGTCGTGCACGACCCCGGTAGGGAAGCCGGCGGTGAAGTCATCCACCGAGCGGCCCACGACCTGGTTGGCCGACCGATGCGCGCCGGCCCGTTCTAGAAGGGGAGCTAGCGGCACGCCGGTCCAGATGGCGTTCCCTACCAGGTTCCCGCCCACTCGATTCGACACGCACGAAAGGGTGATCACATGGTCGGAGAGATCCATGGACAGGATGTCGTCGAAGGTCAGTTCGTAGGGGTTGTCGACCATTCCGGTGATCTTGAGGCGCCAGTCCGCCGGATCCACCTGGGGGACGGTCAGGGCCGTGTCAATGCGGTAGAACCTGTTCGTGGGTGAGATCGGGGTGATGTAGGGGGAGATGCCCGTCACCTCGCCGTCGAGGGTGTCGAGGCGGGCCACCTGGTCCTTCACCGACAGATTCCGTGGCGGCTGGGTGGTGGTGGGTGCGGGTTCTTCGGTTTGGGCGGCCTGTTGGGTGGTGGTGGGTGCGGGCTGTTCGGTTTGGGCGGCCTGTTGGGTGGTGGTGGGTGCGGGCTGTTCGGTTTGGGCGGCCTGTTGGGTGGTGGTGGGTGCGGGCTGTTCGGTTTGGGCGGCCTGTTGGGTGGTGGTGGGTGCGGGCTGTTCGGTTTGGGCGGCCTGTTGGGTGGTGCTGGGAGACGGGTCGGAGGTGTCGGCGGCTTGGTCCGCTGTGACCGTGGCCAGCTGTTCGGACTCGACGGGGGCGGGGTCCGGCTGTTCGGTGTCGACGCCAACCTGTTCGCTGTCGACGGCGACCTGTGTGCTGTCGCCGGCTGCTTGCCCGCCGGCTGGTTGGGTGGTCCCGGGAGCTGCTTGATCGATCTCGGCGGCCGGTTGAGTCGCTGGGGACGGCTCCGGAGCCTGCACGGAGGCTTCGTCGGTCGGCTGGGCGACAGCGGAGTCGACCAGGCCGCTCTCGTCATCGGTGGCGTTGGGAGTCCTCGACGGCAGCGAATAGGCCTGCCGGGCTTGCTCTGCGACCGACTCTCCTCGCAGGCTCCGCCCGATCCCTACCAGGCTGAGGGCGGCAACGGCCGCACCGGCGGCGTAAGCGAAGAATGACCTTCGAGTGCCGACCCGCTCGCGCTGGTCTTCGGCATCGGCCATCTCCGAACCATCTACGTCTGAGACGGGGGCCACGGCGCGCGAGCGCGCGACGGCCCTGCTCACCAGGAGCAAAGTCGTGACTGCGCCCAGCGCGGCGGCTGCCAGCGCGACGATCCAGGATGCCACCGCCGGGCTCAACGGGTTGCGGGCTGCGGCCCAACCGCCAACCAGCCCGAACAGCGCGAAGCCTCCGACAGCGACACCGCGGCGGCCGCGGGCTGCGGCGCGGCCCAGCAGGCCGCAGATCACCAGCGACAGGACGACGATGCCCACCGTTAGCGCGCTCTTCTGGCTGGCTCCGATGTTGGCGATGCTGAACGCCACCACCTCGCCCGGCGTGTAGTCGGTGACTACTTCGCCCACCGCGATCACCAACGACGGGATGGTCGCGCTGATGCCCTCGACCAACTCTCCGAAGCCCAGCGCCACGGCCGCGCCCGCGGCACCCGCTACCGATCCGGCCAGTCTCGTAGCCATTGGGCGGCCCTCGGGCGGGGCTGCTGTGGTGAAGGCCTCCTCGGGGTTGGTCACGACGGCGATTGTACGCTGCCGCTTGATGGACCTCCGGCCCGATCCGGCTCTCAGCGGCTTCGCCGACGAGGTGCGCACCTGGCTGGAGGAGCACCTTGCAGGCGAGTTCGGCCGTTACCGGGGCCGCGGCCTCACCGGGCAGGAGGACGTTCCGGTGGCTGTGCAGATCGCCTGGGAGCGGGAGCTGGCGTCGGGGGGATGGCTCGGTCTCGACTTCCCGGAGTGGGTCGGCGGGCGGGCCTGCACGCTGGCCGAGCAGGTCGTGTTCTTCAACACCTACACCGAAGCCCGCGCCCCCGGACGCCTGCCCAACATGGGCGTGACCCTGCTGGGCCCCACGCTGATGGCCTTCGGATCGCAGCAGCAGCAGCGCCGCTTCGTGCCCCCGATCCTCGCCGGCGACGAGCTGTGGTGCCAGGGATACTCGGAGCCCGGGGCGGGCAGCGACCTCGCCGGCGCCGCCACCAGGGCAGACCGCCGCGGCGACGTGTGGGTGATCAACGGTCAGAAGGTGTGGACATCGCTGGCCCAGCACGCCGACTGGATCTTCGTGCTGGCTCGCAGCACCCCCGGCTCGCGGCGCCACACCGGGCTCAGCTATCTGCTCGTGCCCATGGACCAGCCCGGCATCGAGGTCAGGCCGATCACCCAGCTCACCGGGGGCGTCGAGTTCAACGAGACGTTCTTCAACGACGCCGTCACTCCCGCGGACCTGGTGGTGGGAGGCGAGGGGAACGGCTGGAAGGTGGCCATGGGCACGCTCGCGTTCGAGCGGGGGGCGAGCACGCTGGGCCAGCAGACCAGCTTCCGCCAAGAGTTCGATGCCCTGGTGCACGAGGCTCGGTCGTCGGGGCGGATCGACTGCGATGTGCTGCGCTCGGAGCTGGTGCAGTGCCACATCGAGTTGGAGATCCTTCGCTTCAACCACATGCGCCTGCTGACCTCGCTCACTCACGATGCGCCCGCCGGCCCGGAGCAGTCCATCGGCAAGCTGTACTGGGCCTCGTGGCACCGGCGCCTGGGCGAGCTGGCCATGAGGGTGAGGGACGCTCCCGCGATGGTCGCCGATCCGGCCGGCGGCGCCCACACCGGCGAGGGTGGGCTCGACTATCCACTCGACCGCTGGCAGCGCACGTTCCTCTACTCTCGGGCCCACACCATTTATGGGGGAAGCAATGAGATACAACGTAATATTATAGGAGAGCGGATTCTGGGCCTGCCGCGGGAGCCGCGGTAGGCGGGAGCGAATCCGATACTCTGCAAGTCACCGAGCGGAAGAAATCGAGCAGAGGGAGAAGCGATGGGCCGTATCAGCAATACCTGGCAACTGGCCAAGACATCTTGGGGGGTGCTGAAGAAGGACCGGGAGCTGCTGTGGATCCCGGTGCTGTCGTTCTTGGCGTCGGCCGCGGTGATTGTCGTTGTGCTCGTCCTGACCTTCCTCACACTGTCCACCACGTCCTCCCACGGCGATACCACCATGGAGCTGAACCCGGCGATGATCGTGGTGTTCTTGGTGGGGGCACTGTTGCTGGGCATCATCTCGGTGTTCTTCAACGGTGCGCTGATAGCCGGTGCCCACGAGCGACTCACCGGGGGCGACCCGACGGTGCGGAGTGCGGTCGGCCGAGCGTTCTCACGCATCGGCGGGCTGGTCCCGTGGGCGCTCATCACCACCACGGTGGGACTGGTGCTGCAGGCGTTGCGGGATCGGGCCGGCTGGCTCGGACGGATCGTCACCCACATGCTGGACATGGCCTGGCAGGTGGTCACCTTCCTGACCGTCCCGGCCATCGTCATCGACAATCTCGGCGCCATCGAGGGACTGAAGCGTTCGGCCTCGCTGCTGCGAAGCACATGGGGCGAGAACATCGCGGCCCGGGTCGGGTTCGGCCTCCTCGGCTTCATTCTCATTCTTCCGGCGGCGGTTGTGGTCGGCTTGTTCATCGCGTCAGGTTGGACAGTGCTGATGGTGATCGGTGTGATCGCTGGGGCAGCCTGGGTGGCGGTGGTAGTGGTGGTGCTCACCGCACTGAACGCCATCTTCCAGACCGCGCTGTACCTCTACGCCACAACCGGGATGCCTCCTTCCGGCTTCGAGCAGGCCCCGCTGGCGCAGACCTTCGTCCACAAGTAGCCCCGGCTTCTATGGCGTTCCGGCCAGCGGCGGCAGGCGCCTCAGGCCAGCTCGTCGACTAGGCCCCATTCTCGTGCGGTGAGCGCGTCGATCTCGGCGTTCGTGAGCAGCCACGCCAGGGTTCTCTGCCGCCCGATGCGGGCCGGGATGCTCACCGTGCCGCCCGCGCCCGGTATGAGGCCCATCGACAGCTCAGGGAGACGGAACCGGGCCCGCTCGGTGGCGGTGACGGTGGCGCAGAGCGCGGCCAGCTCGATTCCCGCGCCCACGCACGCCCCGTCGATCAGCGCGGTCGCCCGGTCGGCGATGGCCGCCAGCCAGGGCGCCGCGTTGGCCCGGCTACGGATCAGGTGCGCGGTGGCAGGGTCTGAAACCGTGCCGAACTCGGCCGGATCGCCTCCCGCGCAGAAGTTGCCCCCCGCGCCGGTGATCACCACCGGCCGGTCGTCGGCGCCCGCCTGCAGAGCCTTGAGAACGTCGACGAGTTCGTCGCGCATAGCCGCGTCGAGCAGATTGAGGAGGCGGGGACGGTTCAGCGTCACCGTCACTGAGACGCCGTCGTCGCTCACCTCGATGCGGGGCTGATCCAGGTCTCGCCGGGTCCGGCGCCCCCGGCCCGAGAGCCAGCCGGCGTGCTCGGGCCCGGCCTGGAGCGTTGCGTAGGCGAGGCTCTCGACCAGCAGGGCGTCGGACAGGCTGAGCCGGGCACCGAGACGCAGAGTCTGGGCCGCCACGACCGAGGCTTGCGGATTGCCTTGCAGCCCGTCGAGGGCCGGACCGGGATCGTCGAGCACGACGTCCCAGGACTGGCCCCCGGCTCCCACCGCGATGGACACCACCGGAAGCGCGGCGAGGGCGTCGCCGACGTCGTCGGCAGGGTCTCTGCCCACGTCCACTACGACCGCGGGCACACGGGCAGCGGCCGCGATCGCGTCGAGTGCCAGCCGGTCGAAGTCCACGGATTCGGCCGCGGCCCTGATCTCCTCCAACGGCCAGATGCCACCGTGCACGGCTAGCTGCCAGGCGGGGCCGCATCGGGGGCGAAGCGCTGTCGCAGCACCCGGCGCAGCAGCTTGCCGGTGTCGTTGTACGGCAACTCGTCGACGAACTCCACGCGGGCTGGCACCCGGCTCGACCGCAGCCTGACTCGCACCAGCTCCCTGAGGTCGTCGGCGTCCGGGGCCGGGGAGCGGGCGACGACGCACACCGCCACCTCCTCGCCCCATTCCCGGCTGGGCACCCCGAACGCGGCCGCGTCGACCACGGCGGGATGGGTCAGCAGCGCGTCCTCGATCTCGCCCGGCGACATGTTCTCGCCGCCCCGGATGATGATGTCGTCGTTGCGTCCGCGCACCCACAGGTAGCCGGCTTCGTCGAGATGTCCGCTGTCTCGGGTACAGAACCAGCCGTCGTGGTCGAGTTGTGACCCGCCCTCGGCGTACTCGCCGGCCACCTGCTCGCCCCTCACCCAGATCTCTCCGGCGGCGCCGGTGCCCGCCTCGGTGCCGTCGCCGGTCCTCACCGAGATCTCCACCCCCGGCAGGGGCCGGCCCACCGACGAGAGCCTGGCTCTTGCGGCAGGATCGTCCGAGGCGGCGGCCCGGCGGTGGTCGTCGGGGCCCATCACGCACACGGTGGAGCTCGCCTCGGTGAGGCCGTAGGCGTGGGAGAAGGCAGCGGCCGGGAACAACTCCAGCGCCCTCTCCACCACGGCCCGGTGCGACTTGCCTCCCCCGTAGGACACGAAGCGGACCGACCCGAGAGTCTCGCCCCGGCGGTCGAGGGCGTCGACGATGCGGGCCAGCATGGTCGGCACGAGCATGGCGTGGGTCACGCCCTCGGCGTGGACCAAGTCAATCCAGGCGTCCGGGTCGAACCTCGGCAAGGGCACGATGCGGCGCCCGGAATAGACCTGCGACAGCTGGGCTGCCACCGAAGCGACGTGGTAGGGCGGCACGGCCATGATGTGCGCCTCGTCGGAGCCGGCCGACGCGAACTCGACTGTGCCGAACACGTAGGACACCAGATGCCGGTGGCGCAGGACCGCGGCCCTGGGCGGCCCGGAGGTGCCGCTGGTGTACAGCAGGACGGCCGCGACGTCGGGATCCATGGGCCAGTCCCCGAACTCGGCAGGATCGGCGCCGCCGGCCGGATCGTCGAGAAGGTCGTCCCGCTCGACGACCTCCAGCCCGTCGACCCCGGCCAGCCGGTCCACGCCAGCGGCATCGGTCACCACCAGAGCCGGTGCGGCCCGCTCGGCCAGCCGGTGGAGATCGTCGTCGGCGAGCCGGTAGTTGATGGGCAGGTAGGGAACGCCGGCCCAAGCCGCTCCGAACAGAGCAACCGGCAGGACGACGCCGGGCTCGTCGCACAGCACCAGGCGCTGGGCTTGAGATGCTCGCAGGCGCCCGGCGAGCGCGGCGGCGTCTCCCATCACCCCAGCGCAAGTGACGCCTCCGTCGAGCGGCCCAACCGCCACCCGGTCGCCCATGGCGGCGGCCGCCATCTCCAGCAGCATCATCACGTTCATACGATCTCACCGGTTCGCCGCCCGACTAAGAACGTGCGCGGGTAGGCGCTTTGCGGGATGCTGAACCACTGCAACGCCAAGGGACTCAGATGCTGCTTGCCGCCTACTCGCGCTGCCTCTAAGGCGGGAAGGGACATGATGCGCGGGCTCACCGGCGGCGCGGCCGGTCAGTCCGAGGCGGGCAGCGGCTTCGTCACCTTCACGGCCAGCGGCACACCGCCGAGAGCGAGCGAGCCTGGGCCAGCCTTGGTGCACAGCACTTCCACCGTCTCGTCACCGTCGCCGTAGCGCTTGCCGAGAAGGGTTCCCTCCGATGCATCGACACTGGGCTCGCCGGCTCGCTCGGCCGATCCGGCCGCCACCATCGGGGCACCGCCGCAGGTGAGCTCGGCCGTTCCGGTGCCCTTCACCACGATCACCTCGGTGGCGCACACCGTGCTCTGAAATCGGGCCCCTGGACGCAGTTCCACCATGCTGTCATCCTACGCCGTAGTCGATCTCGCCTGGATCGGTTGCGAGTAACCCGCACCCGCTGCCCGTCCATTCTGACCCGCCGAGAGCGGTCGTCCAACCGTCGGCGGAACAACGCCGGAAGCGGCCGGGTGCCGACTCCCGCTTGCCGAGCCGGACGTCAGCCCGCGGGCTGGTGACGGGAGCGGAGCCCCAGCCCTCCCTCGCTACGCCGTCGGCTCCAGCGAGCTCGCAGCTCGGGTCGTCCGATCAGCAACTCCAGCACAACCGCCACAATCAAGACGATTCCCGTGGCCAGCGTCAGGATGTAGAAGGGCGCCCCTCCCAGACTCAGCCCGCTGTTGATGAAGCGCAGGGTCAAGGCGCCGATGGCGATCCCGAACACGGAGCCTCTGCCGCCCAGCAGGCTGACCCCGCCGATCAGCGCCGCGGTGGCCGCCGGGAGGAGCAGGGTCTCAAAGGCAGCCGGGCCCGCGCTGCCGGACTTGATCGACGTGAGCGCCCCGGTCAGCGCAGCCATCGCTCCCGAGAGGGCGAAGGCGAGAACAAGTGGACGAACCAGCGGCACCCCGGCCGCGGCGGCCTCCTGCCGCCCACCGCCGATGGCGTAGATCTCCCGCCCGAAACGGGTGTTGACCAGCAGCAGGGCTACGAGAACGAAGCAAGCCAGCGTGACCAGGCTGAACGGCGAGAAAATCCAGAGTTGGCGGCGCACATCCTGGGCCACCCCCAAGTCGCTCATGACCACGGTGTTCTCACCCGAAATCATGAAGGCCAAACCGCGGAGACCGATCAACGTACCCAGCGTGAACACCAACGACTGGATCCTCAAGCGATAGATCAGATAGCCCTGAAGGCCGCCATAGGCAGTACCGATCAAGGTTGCGAGAAGGACTGTCGGTATCAATCCGATCTTCCCGACAACCGACACAGAGATGATTCCCGCGACGGCGGCGGCCGACCCCACGGAGAGATCGAGCTCTCCGGCGATGATCGTCACGCCGACCGCAAGAGCGGCCAGGCCCAGGAAGGCGAAGCCCTCGAAGATCGTGAAGACATTGTTGGTGGTGAAGAAGCGATCGTCGCTCAAAGAGAAGACCAGGAACACCGCGACGAAGAGGGCGAGACGGGCCCACGCCGTTGGCTCCACGCGTTGGATCGCCCTCATGTCGTCTGCCTCCGGTTGCGGAGCACTGTGAAGGCACTCACGCTGATCAGGATGGCCAATCCGACGAACAGGACCCGGACCCCGAAGCTGAAGCCGCGCAACACCATGAGGTTCTGCAAGCCGGCGATGAACACCGCGCCGACGGCAGTTCTCGATGCGGAGCCCTCTCCTCCTTGAATGGCGGCTCCGCCCACGAGGATGGCGGCGATGGAGTCGATGTCGGCGCCGTCGAACTGATCGAGCCGTCCCTGGCCGAACTGGGCGGCGATGAATATGCCGGCGAGGGCCGCCCCGAGTGACGAGACTCCGAACACATAGACGGTGGTCCGGCCGGGGCGCAGCCCGGAAGCGGCCGCAGCCAGCCGGTTGGCGCCCACCAGGGTCAGTTCCCGCCCGAATCGCGTTCGGGTCAGAACTGTTGCGGAAATCACGGTGATCACGACGAACGCCCAGGTCTGGGTGGGTACTCCCAGCGGCCGCGAGGTGCCGATCCAGTCGGCCGCGTCGGTGCCGGTTCTCACCGTCTTGTTGTCGGTCAGCCAGGCGCCCAACCCGAACAGGACCGCTCCCACGGCCAGCGTCACCACGATCGGGTTCCCGCCCAGAGCCACCGCGCCGCCTTGGGCGGCACCCACTGCGGCCGCAATCGCGAAAGTGATGAGCACCGCGGCCCACACCGGCCATCCCCAGCTCATGAAGGCCGCGAAACCAATGGCGGCCATGGCCGCGGTCTGGGACACGGACAGCGAGAAGAAGCTGCCGGCCATGGTGATGCCGGTCATGGTCACGGCGATGATCCCGATGAGGGCGGCCGAGCGCACGATGCTCTGGAGGTTGCGGTACGTGACGAACTCGGGGGTCGTCAACCATCCCACCAGAGCCAGCCCTACGACCGCACCCACCACCGCCAGTGGCACCGATGCCCGGCGCCATGACCAGGCCGGCTTGGCAACGCTGCTGTCAGCCAGGCTCATCAAGCTGCCTCTTGCGGATGGGTGATCTCCCGGGTGAGGAGGCGGGAATCGGTGTCCTCGCGGCGGCGGACGCTGACCTGAGTCCCCTTGAAGTAGGCGACCACGGTGTCGGCGAGGCCCAATATCTCCTGGCTGTCGGAGGTGGCGATGACGATGGCCGTGCCGTGCCCGGCGATGGTGCGGAGGTGGCGGTAGATCTCCGCCCTGGCCCCCACGTCGACACCGCGGGTGGGTTCATCGATCAGCAGGACCTGGAGCGGATGGCCGGTCCACTTGCCGACCGCGATCTTCTGCTGGTTCCCGCCGCTCAGCGCGCCCGCCACGGATCCCAACCGGAGCCGGTCGATCGTGAAGGTCTCGGCGATGCGGTCGCTCATGGACCGCTCGGCCCGGGGTCTCAGCCACCCGGCCGTCGTCACATGGTCGAGGCTCGGGGACGTCAGGTTCTCGACAACGCTGCGCTGCAGGAAAAGGCCGTCACGCTTGCGGTCCGACGAGCTGTACCCGATTCCGTAGCGGATGGCGGCCGAGGGCGAGTTGGACGGAATGGTGCTTCCCCCGACTGCCACCGTGCCCGAGACTGTGGGCTGGTGGCCGGCCACCGCCCTCAGCACGTCGCTGGCACCGCTGCCAAGCTGGCCGGCCAGCCCGACGATTTCGCCCTTGCGAACCCCAAGGCTCACAGGTTCGGTCAGGTTCTCCGTGATGAGGTTGCCGATGTCGAGCACGAGCGCGCCGGGGGCGGTGGCCCGCTGCGGGAACAGTCCCTCCAGCGTGCCTCCCAGCATCATGGAAATGAGTTGGTCGAGGGTGAGGGCGCCGGTTGCAGTCGGAGCGCTCGACCTGCCGTCGCGGAACACCGTCACCCGGTCAGCCAGGTCGAAGACCTCGTCGAGGCGATGGGTAACGTAGATGATCGAACGACGCTGCTCTCGCAGGGAGCGGACCACCGTCTTTACTCGCTGTATCTCCCGGTCCGCGAGCGCCGCCGTCGGTTCGTCGAATATCACCACCCTGGCGTCACGAGCCAACAGCCGCGCCACCTCGATCAGCTGGCGCTCCGCGACCGCGAGATGCTCGACCGGAGTGCGGGGGTCAAGTTCTCCCAGACCGACCTGCTGCAAATAGGGCATGGCTGCTCGGGCCAGAGATCGAGGCGAGGTCCTCCACCCTCGTCTCGTGTCTCCCAAGAAGACGTTGTCGGCGATGGAGAGACTGGGAACCAGTGACAACTCCTGCTGCACCACCGCGATGCCCGCGTGCTCGGACTGGGTGGAGCCACCGAACTGGACGTCGTTGCCTCCCAGACGGATCCGGCCCTCGTCGGGTGGGTACATGCCGGCCAGGATCTTGACCAGGGTGCTCTTGCCGGCGCCGTTCTCGCCTACGAGCGCCATCACCTCGCCGTGGCCCACCTCGAAGTCCGCTCTGTCCAGGGCCCGTATCGAACCGAAGGTCTTCGAGACCGCGTCGACTCGCAGGTATGGCTCGGTGGAGTTCACGGTGTCTGCGGGCACGGGCACGGCTCGGTGGAGTTCACGGTGTCTGCGGGCACGGGCACGGCTCGGTGGAGTTCACGGTGTCTGCGGGCACGGGCACGGCTCGGTGGAGTTCACGGTGTCTGCGGGCACGGGCACGGCTCGGTGGAGTTCACGGTGTCTGCGGGCACGGGCACGGCTCGTGGAGTTCACGGTGTCTCCGCTGCTCACGCCGGGCCCTGTTTCATGTCTGGATTGCAGGAGGTCTCCAGAAGGGGAGCGTTGGAGGAGCGAGAATGTCCGCGCTCAGTCTTGCCACGCCTTTCCGGCGATCCAAGCTTCCATCCCTTCCTTACGCGATGACTCGATGAACTCAAGGCGCGTCCCGTACAGGTCCCCCGGTGGTGTGTAGGTGGCCAGGATCCGGTCCTCAGGCGTGTATTGGGTGGCCTCCTTGCCGATGCCCAGCTCTTTGAGACGCTCGATGAGAGCCTCGGGGTCGTCTTCCCACAAGCCGATGTGGTGGAGGCCCTCCTGGGCGCGACCGTAGAGACCGTCGTTGTCTTGCGATTCGAGGAGCTCGAGGTAGGGCGGTCCCTGCGTCGACCATGTGATCCGCAAGTCGAGCGCCTCGACGACCTCGCCTTGCTCGAAGCGGTCGACATGGGCGATCTCGGGCTCCTTGAACGTCAGCCCGAGTATCTCCGAAAAACGAGCCATGGCCTCTTCCAAGTCCTCGACGAGGATGCCTACGTGGCACAGGTCGCTGGCTGTCATCTTCGGGGTCCCTTCATGGCTCGTGCTGCCGTCGGTGGGCCGGGCCTGCGCCCCTCGCTGACCGATTGGCCGAGACAGCAGGCCGGCAGTCTGAGCCGGCCTGCTGTCCGGTCATCCAATCGATAGGTGCTGACCTCTCGGCAACCGATCAGTACACGCAGAGATCGTTGACGCCGAATCCCTCGACTGTCACCGACTCGATCTCGTTGGTGTCCGAATAGGCAGGGCTGTGCACCGGCGGGTTGGGGATGAAGTTGTTGAAGCTCGCCAGGGAGCCATTGGTCAGGTACTCATCCAGTGTGTTGATGCTGAAGACGCCCTCGAGCCGTGCCGCCTGCAGACCGGTCGCGAACTCCTTGCCGTTCTCCAGGAACTCAAGGTTGCCGTGGCACGTGCCGCCGACGACCATGATGTCCTCGCCGGGCGCGAAGCCCTCCTCTTCGAGGGCGTGGATGACGCCCTCGGCCAGTGCCGAGTTGTGGGCATACACCAGGTCGATTCCGTCGCTGCGATGAGCGGCAACGAGTTGCTTGGTGGCGTCGTAGCCCTCGGCCGGTCCGAAGCCGGCCTCGACCTCGCCGAGCACGCTGATGCCCGCGGCCTCCAGGATCGACCTGGCGGCCGCCGAGCGGTCGATTCCCGCCTGGTATCCGGCCACGAATCCGATGATTATGGCGTTGCCGCCCCCGCTGTGGAGTTCCGCGCCGCTGGCGACCATCACGTCGCGGGCCTCGACCACTAGTTCGGCCGCGACCTCGCCGTTGAGGACGTCGTTGACCCCGGCGTAGCCGACCACGTACTGATCGGACCCGGGGAACGGAAGCTGGTTGGTCTGGATCACCGGGACTCCGGTGTCGGCCAGGGCCTGCAACGAGGCGACGCCGGCTTCGTTGTCTGAAGGCCACCATGCGTAGGCCACCACGCCCTCAGCGACCCCGAGTTGCTGCTGAACCTGGGTGTCTTGCTCCGCCTGGTCGAAGTTGTTCTCGATGATGATCAGTTCGTACCCGAGTTCCGCAGCCGTCTCTTGGGCGCCGCGACCCCACTCTGCGATGTAGGTGTTGGTAGTGGTCGGAATGAAGGCAACGATGGTGTTGCCCATTTCCTCCTCTGCGCTGTCGCCGCTGCAAGCTCCAGCCAAGAGCGCAAAGGCCCCCAGCATTACCAACATGGGTACAAGGCGTAGTCTCATTTGTGTTTCTCCCTGACTTGGCGGCCCCTGGGCGAACCTGGACCTTCTTTTGAAAGAGTCACGCTACTGCGGTGCGATTTCGGCGGCCAACTCGGTCAGCCCTCCGCGCAGCCCTCGGAGCGCTACGACCGTAGGTACTCGGCCACAGCAGACATGTCGTGGTCTCCGAAGCCCGCCTCGATGGCCTCTGCAATCACCGTGCGATTGAGTTGTCCCTGCGGCATGGCCGCGCCCACGCGCCCGGCTAGATCCAGGGCCAGGTCCAGATCCTTTCGGGCTAGGACCATCCGGAAGGCCACGGGAACCTGACCGGGCTTCAGGAAGGCCTCCTCGCGGTAGTGCACGAACGGGGCTGCGATGGCGCTGTTGGCGAAGACCTCGTAGGCGCGGGTCCGCTCGATCCCAGCTGCCTCGGCTAGCACGAGTGCCTCCGAGACCGCTTGGCCGAGTCCGTAAACGATCGAGTTGACAGCCAGCTTGATCGTGGCGCCGGAGCCCACCGGCCCCATGTGATAGATCCGCGCGCTCATGGCCTCGAGCACGGGGCGCGCCGCGTCGACGTCGCGGGCCTCCCTCCGGCCATGACGGTGAGAGTGCCCGCTTCGGCCAGCGCCACACTGCCCGACACGGGGGCGTCTACGAAGCGGCTGCCGGCGCTGGTCACCTCACCGGCTACTTCCGTGGCTTGGCGGGGGCTGATCGTGCTCATGTCCACGCAGACAGTGCCTGCTCGAAGCGATCCCGCTATGGCGCCCGAGCCTCCGTAGAGATCGAGCAGCACTTCGCCGTCGGCCACCATCGTGATCAACACGTCGGCTGCGGCGGCTAGGGCTGCCGGCGAGGCGGCCACCCGGGCTCCGGTGCGGGCGGCCAACATCTCCGACTTGGATGCGGTCCGGTTCCAGACGACCAGCGGGAAGCCCGCGGCCGCGATGTTGGTCGCCATGGGAAGTCCCATGCTGCCCAGCCCTACGAACCCGACCGTGGTGTTGCTCATGGTTGCCTCGCAGTCCTTCGCATCCGCGACCAACTCGCGTCAGTCGAGGGTCTTCTCGACGACCTCCACGATGCGCGACACCGAGGGAATGGTGGCGTCTTCCAAGGAGTCGGCGGAGGGCAGGGGGATGTGGTCGGTGGTGATGCGGATTACGGGCTGATCCAGGTCGAAGAAGGCCTCCTCCATCACGATGGAGGCCACCTCGGCGCCCCATCCGCACAATCGGGGATTCTCCTCGACCGTGAAGACCCTGCCCGTCTCGCTGGAGGCGGCCAGCAGCGTCCGTGTGTCGAGGGGCACCAGACATCGCAAGTCGACCACGGTGGCCTCCACCCCGCGGCGGGCCAGATCCTCTGCCGCGGCCACAGCCTTGGGGACCATGGCTGCCAGGGCCACGATGGTCAGATCGGAGCCGGTGCGCACGACCGCCGCCTTGCCGAGTTCGCCCACCAGCTCGCCCTCGGGGACCGGTCCCTTGGTGGGATACAGCGCCTTGTGCTCGAAGAAGACGACGGGATCGGGATCGCGGATGGACGCGGCCATCAACTCGATGACATCTCGGGGCGTTGAGGGGGCCACCACCTTGAGACCCGGCACCGACATGGCCCAGTTCTCGACGCTCTGGGAGTGCTGGGCGCCGAAGCGCAGCCCCCCTCCGTTAGCTGTTCGGATCACGAGCGGCAACTCGACCTGGCCGTCGGTCATGTAGCGGGTCTTGGCGATCTGGTTGGCGACGATGTCCCAGCACGTGGCCAGGAAGTCCGAGAACATGATCTCGGCCACCGGACGCAGGCCGTTCATGGCCGCGCCCATCGCCGCGCCGATGATCGCCTCCTCGGAGATCGGGGTGTCGCGCACCCGCCTCGGTCCGAACCGCTCCAGGAGTCCCGACGTGGTCTTGAACACGCCTCCGGCCGCGGCCACGTCCTCGCCGATGAAGTACACCGAGTCGTCCCGCTCCATCTCCTGGGCGAGGGCCCGGGCCACCGCGTCGCGGTAGGTGATCAGTTCCGCCATGCCGACCCTCCGTCAGCCCACAGGTTCGTGCCGATCACCGAAGCGGCGGGCGCCGGAGCGGCCTTGGCTTCGTCCACAGCTTCACGCATGGTCCTGTTCGCCGCGGCTTCGACATCGTCGAGCTGCCGGGTCGCGGCACCCGCCTCGAGCAGTCGCTTCCTGTAGGCAGGGATCGGATCGCGGGCCTTCCACCTCTCCACCTCGTCGTCGGGCCGGTAGTCGCCCGGATCGGCCCGGGAGTGACCGCCGTGGCGGTAGGTGGCGGCTTCGATGAGGCTGGGGCCTCCCCCTGCCCGGGCTCTCCCGATGGCGGATCGGGCCGTCTCGAACATTTGGTCTGCGTCGTTCCCGTCGACGAGGACGGGGTCGAGTCCGTATGCCAGAGCCCGGTCCGCGGCCGGGTTCTTCACCGCCGTCACCGACCGGATGGGCGTGTACTCCATGTACTGGTTGTTCTCGCACACGAACACCACCGGCACAGACCACACCGCCGCCATGTTCAAGGCCTCGTGGAAGGCGCCGATGTTGGTGGCGCCGTCACCGAAGAAGCACACGGCCGTCTGGCCGGTTCCCCGTTCAGATGCCGCCCATGCTGCTCCCACTGCGATCGGCAGGTGAGCACCCACGATGGCGTAGGAGCCCATCGCACCCGCGGAGGCGTCGGTGAGATGCATCGAGCCGCCCTTTCCTCCGCAGATCCCCGAAGCTCTTCCGAACAGCTCGGCCATCAGCCGACTCGGGGGCGCTCCCCTCAGCAGCGTGTGGATGTGACCCCGGTAGGTGCAAAATGAGAGGTCGCCGGGCTCCATCACAGCCGCGAATGCGGCCGCGATGGCCTCCTGTCCAATGGCCAGGTGCGAGGTCCCCTTCACCAGGCCCTCCAGGAACATCCGGTAGGCCAACTCTTCGAACAGCCGGGCCTCGACCATCATCCGGTAGAGGTCGATGCGCTGATCGAGGTCGATGCCCGGGCCGGCGTCTGCCGTCTCGCTGAGGTGGGGTTCTCGGCTAGTACTGGTTGGCAACCTGAAGCTCCTCCGCGGGGAAGAGGGTCACCACCTGGGGCCCCTCGGCCGAGCAGACCACCATTTCCTCGATGCGGGCCGCCGAGCGGCCGTCGTCGGCCGGGCAGAAGGTTTCCAGCGCGAAGAACATGCCCTCCTTGAGCTCGATCGGGTTCTCGATCGAGTTCAACCTGCTGATCACGGGGCGCTCGTGGACCGAGAGCCCCACCCCGTGGCCGAACTGGAGGCCGAAAGCCTCCATCTCGTCGGGGAATCCGAACTCCTGAGCCTGGGGCCATGACTCCGCGATCACGTCGGTGGTGGTCCCCGGCTTCACCAGGGCTATGGCGGCGTCGATCCATTCGCGGGCCCGCTTGTAGGCGTCTCGCTGGGCCGGTGTGGCCCGACCCACCGCGAACGTCCTGTAGTAGCAGGTGCGGTAGCCGTTGTGAGCCTGGATGATGTCGAAGTAGGCGGTGTCCCCCGGACGGATGAGACGGTCGGAGAAAACATGGGGGTGGGGGCTGCAGCGCTCCCCGGCGATGGAGTTGACCGCCTCGACGTGCTCGGATCCCATCTCGTAGAGCCGCTTGTTGGCCAGGGCCACTATGTCGGACTCCCGCACGCCGGGCTTGAGCGCCTCGAAGATGTCGTGGTACACCCCGTCCACCATCGCGGAGGCTTGGGTGAGCAGCATTAGCTCGTCGGGGCTCTTGATCTCCCGGGCCTTGAGCATGACCTGCTGCCCGTTGCGCACGTCGATGCCGGCCTTCACCAGCTCCAAATACATCTCCGCCTCGGCCATGTCGACGCCCAGCGGCATCTGAGCAACTCCCTCGTCGCGCAGGACGTCGCAGATCTCGCGGACGGCCCGGGTCACCAGTCCCGACTCGGGGCCGATGGATCCGGCCAGGCCGGTGTTGCCTCCCACCGAATGGCCCGGATGCAGCCATGGTGAATGCATGGAGTGAACACGTGCGGCCGAACCGAAGTCCCAGATCCAAGGTTCGCCGGTTCGGGTCAGCAAGGCCCAGCGTTCCATCTTGTTGAAGGCCCAGTACCCGATGTGAGTGGCGGTCAGATACCGGATGTTGGCCGTGTCGAACACCAGCAGCGCCCCGAGGTCCGATTCGTCCAGCGCGGCTCGCGCTCGCTCCAGCCGGTAGCGCCGCAGCCGGTCGAAGTCCACGCGCTCCTCCCAGTCGACTGCCATCACTCCGGGCGAGGGTGTGGTCGCGACCGGGAAGTCGCCGATGCGGTGTTCAGTGCTCACTGTTCAGCCCCCTTGTGGGCGTGCCGGCGCTGGTTGCCCATCCAGCAAACTATTCGACGGGCCATCCGCCTGTGGGACGCACCTCCGTGGCCCACGGATCAATAAGCGTCTTGATGCGTTCGCTCCTGCCGTCGACCATTGGCTGGAGCCCGCCCTGCACCAGAGCGTCGAGCGGCAGGGCCACTGGTGCCACGTCACTCCATCCGCCCGGGCGGCGCCCCACCAGCCGGGCCGCCTCCTCGAAGTCGGCACCGAACACATGGGCGTTGGTTCCCACCAGCGACACCTCTCGCAGCGTGAGCGAGCGGACGTCAACCGGAACGGGTCTGGCACCAAGGCCGACGGCCACCACCCGGCCGCGCGGTTCCACTACGGCCAGTGCCCCTTGGAGCGCCTCGGCCACGCCGGTCACCTCGTAGGCCACAACCGCGGGCGCATCCAGGGCCCGCCGCAGCTGCGACGCGAGGTCCTCGTCCCGGTTCACTTCCACGGTGCAGGCCGCTCCCAGCGCACTGGCGATTTGCAGCCTCTCGGCCGCGAGGTCGGCGGCGACAACCCGCAGACCCATCTCCTCTGCGGCGTAGACCAGGAACGCACCCACGCCCCCGACCCCGAGGACCACCACGGTGTCGCCAGGTTGCGGCGATCCCTGGCGCAGGGCGTGCAGGGCCACGGACATGGGTTGGACCAGGGCTGCGCCGTCGTCGCCCAGCCCGTGCTGTTCCACCGGAAGGCAGATCGACGCCGGCACCGTCACATACTGCGCCAGGGCCCCGTTCCGCTGGAGGCCCACCGTGAAGTACCGCCCGCAGAAGTTGGTGCGCATCCGCGTGCAGGCCGGACAGGTGCCGCACGAGATGCCCGCGCCGCTGGCCACGATGGCATCGTCGGGGAAGCCCTCGACGCCGTGGCCGCGGGCCGCCACCCGGCCGCCGAACTCGTGGCCGGGAACCATCGGCCCCAAGTGGCCCGACCGCGCGTTGCGCGTCGAGATGGGAAACATGGTCGGCCCGTGACTCCACTCCGACGCATCGGTCCCGCAGATCCCAGCCGCATGAACCTCGATGAGCAGCTCGCCGGGACCCACCTCGGGCACCTCCAAGTGCTCGATCCTGATGTCGCGGGAGCCGTGATACACGGCGGCTGTCATGCTCACGATCTCTCCCGCGGTGAGTTGCCTGGCGGTGCGTTGCCTGGCTGTGTGTTGCCTGGCGGTGTGTTGCCTGGTGGTGCCACGTCTCGGGCTCCGATCAGAAGAAGACCTGCTCGCCGCCGGTGAGGTTGAGGCTGGCGCCGGTTGTGTAGCAGGCGTCGTCGGAGGCGAGGAACGCAGCCATGGCCCCGATGTCGGTGGCGGTCCCGAGGCGCTTCATGGGGATGGTCTCGATGTGCTCGGCCAGCAACTCGTCGCGGTCCCTGTTCGCGGAGGCCGCGGCGGCGCCGAATCCGGTCTTTGTCATGTTGGTGAACATCGTGCCAGGGCAGATGGCGTTGACCGTGATGTTGTACTCGGCCAGCTCCTTGGCCAGGACCTGGGTGAGTCCCACCACCGCGAACTTGGAGGCCGAGTAGATCCCCCACCCCTGCCAGGCCACCTTCCCGGTCTGGGAGGCGGTATTGATTATCCGTCCCCAGTTGTGCTGCTTCATGATGTGAGCCGCGGCGCGGGAGCAGGCCAGCACGCCGCGGACGTTCACTGCGAAGACGTTCTCGTACACCTCGTCGGGGGTGTCGATGACCGAAGCGATGGGCTGGGCGACGCCGGCATTGTTGGCGAGGATGTCGAGGCGACCGTACGTCTCGGCCACCAAGCGCATCTGCTCGTCGACCTGTGCCGTGTCGGTGACATCCAGCTGGATTGCCATCGGCTGAGCGCCCGACGGTGCCGCGGGGAGCGACGAGGCCACGTCAGAGGCGTCGAGCACGTCGGCGCACACCACCGCGGCGCCCTCGTCGGCGAATCTCCGGGCGATTCCCTCGCCCAGTCCCCGAGACGCTCCGGTCACCAATGCGATCTTGTCGTCGAGCCGACCCATGAAGCGCCCTCCTTTCAGCGGCAAAGCAGAGAGCAGATTACAACATGGTGCTGGCTGGGCAAATCGCCTCCGACGCCCCGCAGGACGGTCCTGTCCCCGGTCTCACCTAGGAGGCCCCGCGGATAGGTGTCGACGCCTCGCGGTGATTCGTGTTGTTGCCCGCTCTTGTTCGCTGCGCTCAGGGGCCGCTCGGGCCACGGCCTCGCTCGACATCTCGCGAACATCCTCATGAATCGCCGCCTATCCGCTCGGCCTCTGAGTCTTTGCGGGCAGGCGATGGGCGCGGCAGTGCTCCGGGCCGCTCACAGAGGGCGTCGGCCGAGCAGTGTCCTCGCCCTGTTCGGGTAGGTTCGGGCAGTGCTCGGCTGTCGGAGTTCCGCCCTCGACGACGACCGCTGCGCCCGGACCTGGGCCTCCTCGGGCGCCATGCACCTGACCGGTCCGGCGTCGGGTCCGCCCTCGGTGTCACCCGCGGGCATCGTGCGCCCTCTGACCGCTCTGGGAGATGCGCTGGCTGCCGCCACGAGCGGTCTGGGCCGGGAAGTGAGGACGGACGCCGTGGGGCTATTGGGCCCGCGGGCCGCGTTCGCCGGCTTCGGTCGCGGCGGATCCCGGAGCGTGGGCGGGTACGCGCAGATGGTCCCGGTGAGCGACGGCTGGGTGGCGCTTAGCCTTCCCCGGCCGTCCGACACCGAGGCGCTGCCAGCGCTGGTGGGTGCGGCGGTGCCTGCCGGCGACTGGGACGAGATCGGGTCGCGCCTGAGACTGATGGCCTCGGCCGAAGTCGTGGAGACGGGATCGGCGCTGGGCCTGGCGGTGGGTGCGGTCGGCGCTACGCCCAGGCCGGCGCGGCCATGGTCGCTGCACTTCGAGGGTCAGTCCCGCCCTCGGCGCCGCGATGCGCCCATCGTGGTCGATCTCACAAGCCTGTGGGCCGGCCCCTTGGCGGGTGGGCTGCTGGCTGAGGCCGGCTGCCGGGTGGTGAAGGTGGAATCGGCGTCCCGCCCCGACGGCGCCCGGCGGGGCCCGGCCGGGTTCTTCGATCTTCTGAACCACCGCAAGGAGCAGGTGAGCCTCGACCTGCCCACCCCCGGAGCTGTCGGCGACTTGCGGAAGCTGATCGCTGGCGCCGACCTCGTGCTGGAGGCCAGCCGGCCCCGGGTCATGCAGCAGTGGGGGATCTGCCCCGACGACGTCGTGGAGGCCGGTACGGGCTGGGTGTCGATCACCGGGCACGGCCGCCGGGGGCCCCACAGCAACCGGGTCGCCTTCGGCGACGACGCCGCCGTCTCCGGCGGTCTGGTGGTGCCTGGCGATCCGCCCCTGTTCGTGGGCGACGCCATTGCCGATCCCATCGCCGGACTGGCCGCGGCGTCCGTGGCCGCGCGTTTGCTGGCCGACGGTCGGGCCGCGCTAGTAGACGTGTCGCTGGCCGGCGCTTCGGCGTGGGCTTCGGGCCAGGCCGGCGGCGAGATCGAGCGGCCCGTGGTGTGGGACGGCTCTGGGTGGGCGGTCGAGCTCTCCGACGGATCGGCAGCGGTGCACGCTCCTGCGGTGCCCGATCGGCTCACGGCCCGCCCGATGGCCACCAAGTAGTCCTTGTGAGAATTGGCAGCGTCTAGGCCCCTATAGGGGGTTCCTGGCTGCCAGTTCGGCAGGGGATAGCTACCGTGGTCACCATGGCAGGGACACCTCGAAGGGACCGGCTGGGAGTCGGGACGACATGAGCGACGCGCCGGGCTGGGAGGCCACGCTCGAGGAATTCCGACGGCGCCAAGAGCAGGCCCGGGCCATGGGAGGCCCCGAGAGGCTGGCCCGCCGCGCCGCCGAGGGCAGGCTCGACGCCCGGCAGCGGATCGCGACGCTGCTCGACGCGGGATCGCTCGCCGAGATCGGCACTCTCGCCGGGCCGGTGCCCGCCGACGCGCTCGTCGCCGGTGTCGGAGCCATCGACGGGCGTCCCGTGGCCGTCGGCGCCGAGGACTTCACCACCATGGGCGGCTCGATCGGCCCGACCGCCACCCGCAAGCGCTGGCGCATCGCCGACATCGCCCGGCGAGAGCGGATCCCGCTGGTCATGCTGCTGGAGGGCGCCGGACACCGACCGCCCCTGCCCGGCGATCCCGGTGGCGGTGGACCCAACGACCTGCAGGCCCAGGCCGCCTTGTCGGGGCTGGTGCCCATGGTTTGCGGTGTGATGGGCCCCTCCGCTGGCCATGGCGCCATCACCGCTCTGCTGTGCGACTTCTCGATCATGACCCCCGAGGCAGCGATCTTCACCGCCGGTCCACCTGTGGTGGAGGCGTCGCTAGGGGAGCGGGTCGGCAAGGACGAACTGGGCGGTCCCGCCGTGGCCGTGGGGGCAGGGACGATCCACAACACCGCCGTCGATGATGCGGACTTGCTGGCCCAGATCCGCTCGTACCTGTCGTACTTCGGGTCTTCGGCGTGGGAGCGGCCTCCGGTAGCCGGCATCGGCGACGCCGGCCGGCGCCCCATCACCGAGATGCTCGACCTCGTCCCCCGCGACGGCAAGCGGGCCTACGACATGGGCGCGGTGGTTGAGGCCGTAGTCGACGACGGCACAACCCTGACGATCCAGCCTGAATACGGCGCATCGATCATCTGCGCGCTTGCCCGCATAGGGGGCGAGTCGGTGGGGTTGGTGGCCAATCAGCCCGCCGCGCTGGCAGGATCCATCGATGTGGCCGCCGCGGAGAAGGCTGCCCACTTCATCTCGGTGTGCGACAGCTTCCATCTCCCGCTGGTGTTCCTCACCGACAATCCCGGCGTGCTGGCCGGCACCGCTTCGGAGCGAGCCGGCGTGCTGCGGGCGTCGGCTCGCATGTACGCCGCCCAGACCCGGGCCACGACCACCAAGATCCATGTCACGCTGCGCAAGGCCTTCGGCTTCGGTAGCTGCGTGATGGCCATGAACCCCCACGACGGTCAGACCCTCAGCTTCGCCTTTCCCGCTGCCACCGTGGGGGCCATGGGAGCCGCCGGTGCCGGTCGGGCCGTCGGCGCCGACGAGCAGGTCGAACAGGACCTGCGCCAGGCCGAGGAGGAGTCCGCCTACCGCTCCGCGTCGGCGCTGAGCTTCGACGAGGTGATAGACCCCCGCGACACCCGCAACGCCATTCTCACCGCCCTGGAGGTGTCGGCTCGGCGCCGCGGCCAGCCCTGCGAGCCCAAGGCCCGCACCGGCATCACTCCGTGAGCGGCCGCGCTATCCGATCAGGCGCTCGATGATGTGGTCGATGCAGGCGGTGAGGGCCTCGATGTCGGAGGGCTCGATGGCCGGGAACATGCCGATGCGCAACTGGTTGCGCCCCAGTTTGCGGTAGCCCTCGGTGTCGACGATGCCGTTGGCCCTCAGCACCGCGCTGATGGTGTCGGCGTCCACCCGGTCGTCGAAGTCGATGGTGGCCACCACCTGGCTGCGGGTCGCGGTGTCGGACACGAAGGGCTCCGCGATGTCGGAGGCCTCGGCCCAGCCGTAGAGGATGTCTGCCGAACGGTCGCTGCGGCCCGCGGCCCACTCCAGGCCGCCGTTGCCGTTGAGCCAGTCGACCTGCTGCGCGGTCAGGAACACCGTGGCCAGCGCGGGGGTGTTGTAGGTCTGGTCCTTGCGGGAGTTGTCCAACGCCAGCTTGAGGTCGAGGAAGGCCGGCGTCCAGCGGCCCGAGGCCGACAGGCGCTCGATGCGCTCGACCGCCGCGGGCGACATCAGCGCGATCCACAGCCCGCCGTCGCTCGACAGGGCCTTCTGGGGCGCGAAGTAGTAGGCGTCGGACGCGGCCGGGTCGAAGCGCAGTCCCCCCGCGGCCGAGGTGGCGTCCACCAGCACCAGAGCGTCGTCGTCGGTGGGTCGGCGAACGGGGACCATCACCCCTGTTGAGGTCTCGTTGTGGGGGTAGCAGTAGGCGTCCACCCCGTCGACCGGCTCCAGTGGCGGGCAGGTGCCGAAATCGCCGACGCGCACCGAGGGGTTGTCGAGATGGGGCGCGGACGCGGTTACGGCCACGAACTTGGCGCTGAACTCGCCCAGCGACAGGTGATGGCTGCGGTTCTCGATCAGGCCGAAGCTGGCCGCGTCCCAGAAGGCGGTGGCACCGCCGTTGCCCAGCACCACCTCGTAGCCGTCGGGAGCGTCGAGCAGTTCGGCGATCCCGGATCGAAGTTCGGCCACCACGCTTCGCACCCCCATCCTGCGGTGGCTGGTGCCGAGATAGTCGACGGCGCGATCGGCAAGGGCCTCGGCCGCCTCGGGACGGAACTTCGAAGGGCCGCAGCCGAAGCGCCCGTCGGAGGGCAGCATCGCGGCGGGGATGGTTATGGAATCGGGCCGTGGCGGCGCTTGAGTAGGCATCGCCGGGAAGTCTGGCAGGACCCGAGCCCTGCTCCACTCGATTCCCGCGGCCAGGCCCTAATCGCGATGCAGGTTCACCGGTACGCTCGCGGCCATGACCAGCGAGCGGATCTCACGGCGCGTGGGCGCCATCGCGCCCTCGGCCACGCTGGCCGTGACGGCCAAGGCCAGGGCGCTGCGGGCCGCGGGGGAGCGGGTGATCAGCTTCGGAGCGGGCGAGCCCGACTTCCCCACCCCCACCCACATCGTGGAGGCCGCCGCAGCCGCGTGCCGCGACCCCCAGCACCACAAGTACACCCCGGTGGGCGGCCTCGAGGACCTGCGCGACGCGGTGGCCGCCAAGACGGCGCGCGATTCGGGCCTTGAGGTAGACCCAGCCGACGTGCTCATCACCAACGGCGGCAAGCACGCGGTGTACAACGCCATCGCCGCAGTGGTCGACGCGGGCGACGAGGTGCTGTTGCCCACGCCGTACTGGACGACCTACCCCGAGCCCATCGCCCTGTCGGGCGGGGTGGCCGTGCCGGTTCTGGCGACCGCCGCCACCGGCTTCCGGGTGAGCGTCGACCAACTCGAGGAGGCCCGGACCCCCCGGACCAAGGCGCTGATCTTCGTGTCGCCCTCGAACCCGACCGGCGCCGTCTACCCGCGGGCCGAGATCGAGCAGATCGGACGCTGGGCCGTGGAGCACGGCATCTGGGTGCTGACCGACGAGATCTACGAGCACCTCACCTACGGCGACGCCGAGCACCACTCCATGCCGGTGGTCGTTCCCGAGATGAGGGACCGCTGCATCGTGCTCAACGGTGTGGCCAAGACCTACGCCATGACCGGCTGGCGGGTCGGCTGGATGATCGGCCCGTCCGACGCGGTGGCTGCTGCCCGCAACCTGCAGAGCCATTGCACCTCCAACGTCTGCAACGTTGCCCAGGCCGCGGCGCTGGCTGCGGTGTCGGGGCCCCTGGACGCCGTCGTGGAGATGCGTCGCCACTTCGACCGGAGACGCCGCACGATGCACGCCTTGCTCAGCGGCATCGACGGGCTGGTGTGCCCCGAGCCCGAGGGCGCCTTCTACGCCTATCCCGACGCCAGCGCGCTGTTGGGCCGCGAGTTCGGCGGAGTCCGGCCGGCCACCACCCTTGAGCTGGCCGATCTGCTGCTGGAGCGGGCCAAGGTCGCGGTCGTCCCCGGCGAGGCCTTCGGCGCCGGCGGCGGGCTGCGGCTGTCGTTCGCGCTGGGCGACGAGGACCTGGGCGAGGGCGTCGGCCGGATGGTCGAGCTGCTGGGCGGCGGTTGATGCCGCCACCCGAATTGGTGGGACTTGTGTGCCTCCAGCGGCGGTTTCGTCCTCAATTTCGATCCGGTAGGGGCGGGCCGGGGTGAGCCGGCCGACATCGGCGCCCTACGGCGAATGGCCTTCGCCGGTGACGGCGGCTTCGCTGGTGCAGGGGGCCGCAGGCATCTCAGAGGTGATCGCCGATCCGGTGCGGCCCTGGCTGCTGTGGTGGGCCGAGAGCCGCCCCGACGAGGGCGGGCGCACCGCGGTGATGCGCTGCGACCTGCGCAGCAACGACACCCACGAGGTCACCCCCGAGGGCGCCAACGTGCGCACCCGGGTCCACGAGTACGGCGGCGGGGCGTGGTGGCCCCACGACCGCTCGCTGTACTACGTCGAGTTCGCCGATCAGCGGCTCCGGCGCCTCGACGCACCCGGCGTCGAACCGGCGCTGCTGACCGCTGAGCCGCCGGAGCCGCGGGCGTGGCGATACGCCGACGGCCGGGTCACCCCCGACGGGCGCTGGTGCGTGTGCGTGCGGGAGCGCCACGACACCGGCGCCGAGCCGGCCAACGAGCTGGTGGCGGTGGCCGCGGACGGCTCGCATCGGGTGGAGACGCTGTGGTCGGGCGCCGACTTCGTGATGACGCCGAGGGTGTCGCCCGACGGCTCGATGCTGGCCTGGATCTCCTGGGACCATCCGAACATGGGATGGGACGCCACCCGCCTACACGTTCACCGGCTGGGCGATGGCGGGCTTGGCGAAGAGTTGATGGTTATGGGCCGCCAAGGCGACCGCAGCCTGTGCGAGCCGGGCTGGGATCCCGGGACGGCCGGCTCGGCGCCAAGGCTGATCGTGTGCAGCGACCACGACGACTGGTGGGGCCTCTACGAGGTCGATCTGGGCGCGGGGGACCTCATGCCGGTGGTTGTCGGCGAGTTCGATGTGGCCACCCCGCCGTGGGTGTTCGGGATGCAGCGCTGGGCTGCCGCGGACGGCACGGTGGCGGCGGCCGCGGGCATGCCGTCGGGCGATCGGATCGTGGTGCACGGCCGCGAGGTGGCGGTGGCCGACTCGTCGATCTCGTCGCTGACCATCGGCCGGGACGGCCCCGACGGTGCCGCGGTGCTGGCCTACGCGGGGGCCGGCTACCGGCACGAGACCGAGGTTGTGGCGCTGAGCATCGATTCCGACGGCCACCCTGAGCGCGGCACGGTCCGGCCGGCCCGCGACCTGGGCCTCGATCCGGGCCTGCTGGTCGAGCCCGAGGCGATCACCTTCCCGACCGGCCCCGGCGGCGCCGCGGTGGCCCACGCCCTGTACTACCCGCCCGCCAACCCGGCCTGTGCCGGCCCGCCCGGCGAGCGGCCGCCGCTGCTGGTCATGGCCCACGGAGGCCCGACCAGCGCAGCCCGCCGCCAGCTCCAGTTGGGCATCGCCTACTGGACGTCGCGGGGGATCGCAGTCGTCGATGTCGACTACCGGGGCTCCACTGGCTACGGCCGCCGCTTCCGGCGAGCCCTCGACGGCGCCTGGGGCGTCGCCGACGTCGAGGACTGCGTGGCCGCGGCGAAGTTCCTGGCCGACCGCGGCGACGTAGACCTCGACCGGCTGATGATCAGAGGCGGCAGCGCCGGCGGGTTCACGGTCCTGGCCGCGCTGGCCTTCCACGACATCTTCGCAGCCGGGGCCAGCCGCTACGGCATCGCCGACTTGGAGGCCCTCGCGGCCGATACCCACAAGTTCGAGTCCCGCTATCTCGACCGCCTCGTCGGCCCCTACCCCGAGGCCCGAGACACCTATCGGGCCCGGTCGCCGATCCATCACCTGGAGGGGTTCGATGCCCCGATGATCGTCCTTCAGGGCGACGAGGACGAGATCGTGCCTCCTTCCCAGGCCGAGATGATCGTCGAGGCCCTAGAAGCCAGAGGAGTCCCTGTCGCCTACCTGCTCTTCGAGGGGGAGCAGCACGGATTCCGCAACGCCGACAACATCGTCACCGCCCTAGAAGCCGAGCTCACCTTCTTCGGCCAGATCCTCGGCTTCACCCCCGCCGACGACCTCCCCGATGTGGAGATCATCGGCCTTCGATGACGAGAGCGGGTGAGCGCGGGCAGCAACGCTGAGACGCTCGGACTTCAAGCTTGGTTCCCGTCGGGCATCGCTCAGTGCCGGACGGCCCGCCGCGGGTTCAGTCGTCGTCGGTGTCTCCGGCGACAGAGCCGTCGCCGCCCTCGGCTGAGTCGGTGTCTCCGGCGCTGTCGGCGGCTTCGTCCACCGGCTCACCGTTCTGGGCTGCGGTCTCCGCGATTGTGGGCCACGACGACTCGCCCGCCTCCGGCCTGCGCCGACGCTGCATGACCATGCGGCCCACGCCGACGGCGACGCCGGCCACGGCTCCGAACTTCAACAGACGAACGGCCCGGGTCAGCAGGCGTGACATATCCTCAGCCTAGCGCCGTGCGTGTCGGATGCTCCCGGTCGCTACAGCTCCAGGGCGGCCAGGCGCTCCAGAGTCTGCAGATCGTTGGCGTGCAGCCGTGCCGGAGCCTGGCCGTCGTGGCGGCCCCAGCCCCTGAAGCCGAGGGTCCACAGGTCGTCGCCGATCACGATGCTGCGCACGATCACATTGGGCTGGTCGTGGAGCCAGCAGAGCGATATGGACTCGTCGCCGCGGAGCAGCTCCAGGTTCTCGGCCTCCTCGACGAGGAACGGTTCGTCGTAGCACTCGAAGCCTGTCATTCCCGCCTCGCCCGGCTCGCACGCGAGGACCGCCGAGTACTCGTCGGAGATCATGTGCTCGAGTTCGGTGGAGAAGTCGTCCATGTCGGTTGTCGGCAAGTCGGCTTCGGTGAGGCGGCGGCAGTCGGTCCGGCCGGGCTCCTCGCCCTCGATCGAGTGGTCGACCCGCCCGAGTTCGGTGATGGTGCCGTCGGCCACACGCAGCACCACCGCTCCGGACCAGGCGTCGCTCCACACGTTCACCGGGATGACCGCCAGGCTCTCGGGCGCCCACCACAGGAAGGCTCGGTGGTCCCAGCCGACGTCGTTCCAGCCGTCGGGGGCGGTCCACACCGCCACCTCGCGGGGCGCGGCCAGGTCGCTCACGTCGAACAGCGACACCTTGGCTCCGGTGACACGGCCGTCGTCGTCGGCGTCGGATCCCACTCCCAGCACCAGCGTGTCGCTTATCGGGTGCAGGTAGCTGGAGAACCCGGGGATCTTCAGCTCGCCGACGATTGCGGGGTTGGCCGGGTCGGACAGGTCGATGGTGTAGAAGGGGTCGATCTGGCGGAACGTGACCACGTAGCCGACGTCGCCGACGAAGCGCACCGACTGGACCTGCTCGCCCCGGCCGATGTTGCCGACGCTGCCGATCTCCGCCAGGACGTCGCCGTCGGTGCTCAGCACCCGCACGTGGCTCTCGGACTCGTCGCCCCATGGGCCGCCCACCGTCGTCACGATCCGTAGGTGGCCGTTGTGCTCCGACAGCGAGAACTGGTTGCGGATCACGCCCAGGACCTCGCCGGAGGCCTCGTAGTTGGCCTCGGCTGAAGTGATGTCGAAGCGGTGGATGCTGGTGCGGCGCTGGCGCCAGGCGTCCTGCCATTCGTCGTCCTCGCTGAAGGTGTCGGAGTCCACCCAGCGGGTGGTGGCCACGTACAGCGACCCGACCGACGCGTAGACGGTGTCGCCGGGGGCCATCACCGCGGTCGACTCCGACGGGTCGAAGTCGCCGTCGATGGGCACGGACATCACAGTTGTGACCCCGAACCCGGAGAACAGCGACGGAGCGTGAACGTCGCCGCACGGCACCATCAGCGATCCGGTCGAGCTGTCGGCGGATCCGACCGTGTAGCGGGGCAGCCAGTCGTCGAGGGTCGAGTTGAGCACCGCGGCCCGGTTGGCCTCCTCGGCCACGCTCTCGGCCGCCTCGGTCTGGGGAAACACGAACGGGAAGTTCCACTGCGGGTCGTAGCGCAGGATGACGCGGGCGGTGCCGCCGACGCTGCGGGCGTTGATGTAGTTGCCCTGCACGTTGATGGTCTGCACGATCTCCGGCGTCCCGCCGCTCACGTCGATGCGCTGGATCACGGTCTCGGAGCGGTCGGGGGCGTCGCTGGTGGACCGGGTGATCAGCAGCAGGCCGTCACCGTCGATGAACAGCTCCCGTCCCCAGCCCTCGGCCACCACGACCTCGCCGAGGCGGCTGCGGCTGGCCGCGTCGACCACCACCAGGCGCCCCGACGACAGCGTGAAGATTCGCTGGCCGTCGGTCTTCACGATGTCGGCCTCGTCGACGCCCGCCTCCTGCACGTTGGTTCCTGAGAAGTCCACGCCTTCCACCGGAGCACTGGTCGCCGCAGTGGAGACCAACCGGATCGCGCCCGAGTCGTCTGCCATGGCCTCCTCGGCCATCGCCGCCGCCTCGACGTCCAGTCCCCGGCGCATCACGGGGCCAAACCATCCGCCTTGGTCGAAACCCCAGGGGCCTACCCTGGCCGAGTACTCGGTGTGGAGGTAGTCGAGCAGGGTCTCGCAGTCGTCGAAGCGGACCAGCCCCGCGGTGAGCACCACATCCTCGGGGTCAAGCTCGATCACCGTGCCCTCGCTGCCTTCGCTGCCTTCGGTGGTGGTGGCGGCGTCGGTGGTGGCGGCGTCGGTGGTGGCGGCGTCGGTGGTGGCGTCGGGCTGAGCCGAGCCGGAGATTCCCGGGCCCCCTCGGGGAGTGTCACTGCTGCAGGCCGCGGCGAGGATGAGGGTGCTGATGGCGATCGCGAGTGTCCTGCGCCTAGAGGCTGGGGCGGTGGTGATGCGTGTCTTGCGCATTGAGGCGGGGCCTTTCGTCGCGGCGCGCCCTAGAGAGCGCGGGCCGATCGAAGGTTGAGACGTTGCCGGACCCTTCGCGGTTCCCCGGTGTGCTCCCATTCCTGCGGAGACCCCGGGCATCGATCGGGACTACGTGGCTGCCGGCAGCCAGGGGAGGCGTTGTCGCTCGTAGTCGTCGATGGCGCCGGTGTGGCGCAGCGTGATGCCGATGTCGTCGAGGCCTTCGAGGAAGCGCTGCTGGGTGGAGGCCTCCAGCGGGAACTCCGCCTCGAACCCTATGGCCGGGGCCTCGACGCGCCGTCGCTCCACATCGACGGTGATCTCCAGGCCGGGGTCGGCCTGCACCGCGTCCATCAACTCCGCGGCGGCCTCAGCCGCGATCTGGGCGGGGATGAGGCCGTTCTTGGTGCAGTTGTTGCGGAATATGTCGGCGAAGCGGGGGCTTATCACCGCTTCGAAGCCGTACTGCTGGATGGCCCACACCGCGTGCTCTCGCGACGAGCCGGTGCCGAAGTTGGTCCCGGCCAGCAGGACGCTCGCCCCCGCGTAGCGCTCGTCGTTGAGCACGAAGTCGCGGCTGTCACGCCATTCCGAGAACAGGCCCTTCTCGAAACCGGTCCGCGACACCCGCTTGAGCCAGTCCGACGGGATGATCTGGTCGGTGTCCACGTCGCTGCGGTCCAGCGGCACCGCGGTGCCGGTCACCACCCGTATTGCCCTCATGGCCGCGACCTGCTCCCGGCCGCGCCGGACCGGCACTCCGTCATCCCAGGTCCCCCGGAGTGGCGAAGTGCCCGGCGATGGCGGTTGCCGCGGCCACCGCGGGCGACACCAGATGGGTGCGCCCGCCCCGGCCCTGGCGGCCCTCGAAGTTCCGGTTGGACGTGCTGGCAGCCCGCTCGCCGCGCGTCAACTTGTCGGGGTTCATGGCCAGGCACATGGAGCACCCCGGCTCGCGCCAGTCGAATCCGGCGGCCCGGAAGATCTCCGGCAGGCCTTCGGCCTCGGCCTGGGCCTTGACCTGTGCCGAGCCCGGCACCACGAGGGTGCGCACGCCTTCGGAGACCCGCAGGCCGGCCACCACCTCCGCCGCGGCCCGCAGATCCTCGATGCGGCTGTTGGTGCACGATCCGATGAACACGGTGTCCACCGCGATGTCGCGCATCGGGATGCCTTGGGCCAGTCCCATGTAGTCGAGAGCCCGGGCCGCGGCCTCGCATCGGGCCGGGTCGTCGAAGCTGTCGGGGTCGGGCACCGCACCGTCGAGCGGCACCGACTGGGCCGGGTTGGTGCCCCAGGTCACCATCGGGCCGATGTCGGCGCCGTCGAGGGTCACCTCGGTGTCGAAGGTGGCCGCGTCGTCAGTTCGCATGGTGCGCCAGTCGGCCAATGCCTGCTCCCACAGATTCCCCGACGGGGCCCGCTCGCGGCCTCGCAGATACTCGAAGGTCGTCTCGTCGGGGGCGACGAGACCCGCCTTGGCTCCGGCCTCGATGGACATGTTGCACACCGTCATGCGGCCCTCCATCGAGAGCGCCTCGATCACCGGACCGCGGTACTCGATGATGCGCCCGACGCCGCCGGTGGTGCCGATGCGGCCGATGATGGCCAGGATCACGTCCTTGGCGGTGGCGTCGGTCCGCAGCGTGCCCTCCACGGTGACGGCCATGGTGCCCGGCCTCATCTGGGGCAGGGTCTGGGTGGCCAGCACGTGCTCCACCTCGCTGGTGCCGATGCCGAAGGCGATTGCGCCGAACGCGCCGTGGGTGGAGGTGTGGGAGTCGCCGCACACGATGGTCATGCCCGGCTGGGTCAGGCCCTGCTCGGGCCCTATCACATGGACGATCCCCTGCTTGGCATGGCCCATGGGGAAGTTGGTGATTCCGAACTCGTCGGTGTTGCGGCGCAGGGTCTCGATCTGGATGCGGCTCACCTCGTCGGCGATGGGCTTGTCGATGTGCTCGGTGGGGACGTTGTGGTCCTCGGTGGCCACCGTCAGGTCCGGGCGGCGCACGTCCCGGCCCGATAGGCGCAGCCCGTCGAAAGCCTGCGGTGACGTGACCTCGTGCACCAGGTGCAGATCGATGTAGAGCAGGTCGGGCTCGCCGTCGCCGCCGCGGGCCACCGTGTGGCGGTCCCAGATCTTCTCGCTCAGCGTCTGCGGCCCTGTCACGGCTTCGATCCTAGAGGCCGAGCGGAAAGCCGCGGGTCGAGGACTTCGTTAGCGCGTTGAGCGAGGCGAACAAGAGCGGGATCCTACGGCCTCCAAGACGACGGTCAGCCGTCTCGGCCGGTGATCACCGCCGGCGGGGGATCGTCGGTCGCGGCGTCCCACACGATCAGGGCCGCGGCCGCGCCCAGAAGCAGGGCGCCGACGACCAAGGCGACCCTCGCCCATCGCAGCGTGCGGGGCGGCTCGTCGCCCATCGGCCTCTCAGGCCACCTCAACGACGGTGACCCGCTGGCGGCCGGCGGGAGAGTCGAACTCCACTGCGTCGCCCTCCGAGGTGCCGAGCAGCGCCTCGCCCATAGGAGATCCGGGAGAGACGACCATCAGGTCGCCCCGGCGCTCCTCGATCACTCCCACCAGGAGGCGCTCGGACTCGTCGTCGCCGTCGTAGAGCACCGTCACCACCGATCCCAGGATCACGCCGGCGTCGCTGGCGTCGCCGTTACTGCCGTCGATGATCTCCGCGTTGGCGAGGATCCGCGTCAGATGGAGGATCCGGCCCTCCATCTTGGCCTGCTCCTCCTTGGCCGCGTGGTAGTCGCCGTTCTCGGACAGGTCTCCCAGCTTGCGCGCGGCCTCGATCTTGTCGGCGATCTCGATGCGGCCCCGCGTGGTGAGATCCCGCAGCTCGGCGCTGAGCCGGTCGTGCGCGTCGTGCGAGATGTGATGGACGTCGGGCATTGCGCCAATCTACCGCCCGAGCGGTATGCTGAGGGCCGTGGCAAACTTGCGCAGCATCGTAATTCCGTAGCGCGCGTCCAGCGGCGCGCGCTCAGAACCGTCCACCCCGGTGGGCGGTTTCTTCGTTTCGAGACCTGTACGCAAACGACACCAACCAGCGAAGCGAGCGATCAGTCATGGCACATCGAGTGGGAGTCATCGCAGGCGACGGCATCGGCCCGGAGGTCGTCGCTGAGGGCTTGAAGGTGATCGCGGCCGCGGGCGTGCAGCTCGACACGACCGACTACGACCTCGGCGGCGGCCGGTACCTGCGCGACGGCACCGTGCTCGACGATGCCACCGTGGAGGAGTGGCGCGGCCTCGACGCCATCTACGTGGGTGCGGTCGGCACCCCCGACGTTCCGCCCGGCATCATCGAGCGGGGTCTGCTGCTCAAGATGCGCTTCGAGCTCGACCTCTACATCAACCTGCGGCCCTTCGCCGCGCCGGGCCACGACTTCGTGGTGATCCGCGAGAACACCGAGGGCACCTACGCGGGCGAGGGCGGCTTCCTGAGGCGGGGCACGCCGCAGGAGATCGCCACCCAGGGCTCGGTCAACACCCGCCACGGCGTGGAGCGGGCGGTGCGCTACGCGTTCGATCTGGCCGCGACCAGGCGTCGGCACGTGACGCTGGTCCACAAGACCAACGTGCTGACCTTCTCCGGCGACCTGTGGGATCGCACCTTCAACCAGGTTGCGGCCGACTACTCCCATGTGGCGACGGCGTACAACCATGTCGACGCGGCGTGCATCTACTTCGTGGAGGATCCCGCCCGGTATGACGTCGTCGTCACCGACAACCTCTTCGGCGACATCCTCACCGACCTCGGCGGCGCGGTGTCGGGCGGGATCGGCCTGGCCCCGACGGCCAACCTGCACCCCGGCCGGGTGTCCATGTTCGAGCCGGTCCACGGCTCGGCGCCCGACATCGTGGGAACGGGGCGGGCCAATCCCGTCGCGGCGGTGCTGTCGGGCGCGATGATGTTGGACCACCTCGGCGAGGCCGAGGCCGCGGAACTCATCCGCAAGGCCTGCGCCCGACCCGAGTCCCTGACCGGGACGACCAGCGAGATAGGCGACGCCATCGTGGCCCGCCTCGCCGACTAGCAGCCGCAGATCGAGACGGACACCCGCAGAGTCATTCACGGAAGGCCAACCCGAATCATGCCCATCACACCCACGAAGCACATCTGGATGAACGGCGAGCTTGTGCCGTGGGAGGACGCCAAGATCCATGTGCTGTCCCACTCGCTGCACTACGGCACCGGCGTGTTCGAGGGGATCCGGGCCTACGCGACCGACGACGGGCCGGCCGTGTTCCGCCTTACGGACCACATCCAGCGCCTCTACAACTCGGCCAAGATCCTCAACATGCCGATGCCCTACTCGGTGCCCGAGATCGTGGAGGCCTGCAAGCTCGTGGTGCGCGACAGCGGTCTGCCCGAGTGCTATGTGCGCCCCATCGCCTACTACGGCTACGGCGAGATAGGCCTCTCCACCGCCGCCTGCGTCACCGAGATCGCCATCGCGGTGTGGCCGTGGGGCGCGTACCTGGGCGACGACGCCCTGACCAAGGGCGTGCGCCTGAAGATCTCGTCGTGGGCCCGCCACGACCACAACATCATGCCCCCCGCCTCCAAGACCACCGGCAACTACGCCAACTCCACGCTGGCCAAGATGGAGGCTCTGAGGGCCGGATACGACGAGGCCATCATGCTCAACCCGGCCGGGCTGGTGTCGGAGTGCAGCGGGGAGAACATCTTCTCGGGCGCCCCCGAGGTGCTGGTGACGCCGCCGCTGTCTTCGGGCGCGCTGCCCGGGATCACCCAGCACTCGGTGATCACCATCGCCCGTGACATAGGCATCGACGTGTTGATCGGCGACCTGGCCCGCAGCGACCTGTACATCGCGCAGGAGATCTTCGTTTGCGGAACCGCAGCCGAGGTGAGCGCGGTCAACTCGGTGGACGACCGGGCCCTGGAGTGCCCCGGCCCTCGCACTCTTGCCATAGCGGGGGCCTACGCCGACGCGGTGCGGGGCCGCACCGACCGCTACAAGACATGGAACGAGTACGCCCATGAGTAGGGGCGCCTTCGAGGCGGGGCGGTTGTATCCATGAGTAGCGATCCAGCACCCCGACCCGCGGTAGAGATCTACGACACCACCCTGCGCGACGGCACCCAACTGGAGGGCATCTCGCTCACCGTCGACGACAAGCTGCGCATCGCCGAGCAGCTCGACCGTCTCGGGGTCGCCTACATCGAGGGGGGCTGGCCCGGCGCCAACCCCAAGGACGACGAGTTCTTCCAGAGGGCCCGCACCGAGCTCGACCTGAAGGTCAGCGAGTTGGTGGCGTTCGGCTCCACCCGCCGGGCCAGGGGCAAGGTGGACTCCGACCAGGTGTTGGCCAACCTGGCCGCGGCGGGAACCTCGGCGGTGTGCATCGTCGGAAAGTGCTGGGACTACCACGTCACCGAGGCGCTGCAGACCACCCTCGATGAGGGGGTGGCCATGGTGGCCGAGTCGGTGGAGTTCCTGGTGTCGGCGGGCAAGCGGGTGCTCTTCGACGCCGAGCACTTCTTTGACGGCTTCCGCAACAATGGTGAGTTCAGCCTGCGGGTGCTGGAGGCTGCGGCCTCCTCGGGCGCCTCGACGGTGGTGCTGTGCGACACCAACGGCGGCACCCTGCCCACCGACATCTCCGAGGCGGTGGCGGCCGTCGTGGCCTACGTGGACTGCGAGGTCGGCATTCACCTGCACAACGACACCGGCTGCGGGGTGGCCAACGCGCTGGCCGGAGTGCGGGCCGGGGCGGTGCATGTGCAGGGCACCATCAACGGCTACGGCGAGCGGGTCGGCAACTGCGACCTGGTGCCGATCATCGCCAACCTCGAGTTGAAGATGGGCATGCAGGCGCTGCCCGAGGGCCGCCTGCGGATGCTCGCCTCGGTGTCACACCATGTGGCCGAGCTGGTCAACCTGCCCATGAACTCCCAGCAGCCCTACGTCGGGGCCAGCGCCTTCGCCCACAAGGCCGGGCTGCACGCCAGCGCGCTCAGCCGCCGCCCCGACGCCTATGAGCACGTGCCGCCCGAGCTGGTCGGCAACGGCACCAGGGTCCTGGTGTCGGAGATGGCGGGCCGCTCCACCCTGGAGATGCGGGCCGCCGAGCTCGGTTTGGACATCGACGGCCGGGTGCTCGGCGATGTGATCAACACTCTCAAGCGGCTCGAGCACGCCGGGTATCACTTCGAGGCCGCCGACGCCTCCCTGGAGCTGCTGATGCGGGGCGCGGCCGGCTGGGAGCAGGACTACTTCAGGCTGGAGTCGTTCCGGGTGTCTCTGGACCACCGCTCCGGCACCGGCGCCCGGGCCTGGAACGACGTCTCGGTCGAAGTCGACACCGAGGCCACCGTGAAGCTGTGGGTCGACGGCGAGCGCCGTGTGGCCGTGGGGGAGGGCAACGGCCCGGTCAACGCCTTGGACACCGCGCTGCGGGCCGCGCTGGCCGATCTCTACCCGGCGCTGGAGAACATCTCGCTCACCGACTTCAAGGTCCGGGTCCTGGACACCCAGAAGGGGACGGGCGCGGTCACGCGGGTGCTGATCGACTCCACCGACCGCCGTCGGGTGTGGACCACCATCGGCGTGTCGGAGAACATCATCGAGGCGTCCTGGCAGGCTCTGGCCGACTCGGTGGTGTACGGCCTGCTCCACGCCGACGACTGAGAGGCCCGCGCCGCGCCTACGCTGCCGCCCCGTGGCCGCTCCCTCCCACGTTCCCGCCACGGCCAAGGCTCCGTCCATCTACCGGTCTCCGCCCCGCCGCGACGATCCGTGGATGGCCGACCGGCCCGGCGAGGTTGTGGGCGGCGAGTCTCCGGCCGGCCCGGGCATGGGCCACCAGGGCCCCGACCAGGGCTACGCGCTCAAGCTGGCGCAGCGCTTCGCCGGCCGGCTTGTCCTGGCGGCTGGAGAGCGCGAGGACGACGCGCTCGCCGGATGCGGGGCGGTGGCGCTGCGCCGGGCTTCGCTGTTCGGCCGAGCGCCGGTGGTGCACGACCTGCGGCTGGCGCTCGAGCTGTTCGGCTTCCTAGTCGACGCTGACGCCGCGCTGGTGACCTGGCGGCGGGCCCGCTTCGCCGGCGCGGCCGGCCACCACGGCTACCACGTCAAGCTGCGCCTGGCCGAACTGGTCCCTACCGAGACGCTGCGCAGTACCCCGGCCGCGGTCGCCGAGGCCCGCTCCCAGAATTGGCGCGCCCCGCTAGGGCTCTAAACGACTCGTTTAGCACCCGGTCTGTCGCCCAGCCGTGCGTCAGACCTTGACGACGAGCGTCCCGGCTGCTTTGTCGTGCCACCCTTGGCGAACCTTGTCCCAAGTCAGGGAAACGTACACGAGAGGAGACAAGAATCCGATGAACGAAATGGACGGAATGAACCATCCGAGGGCGGGAATGGCGGGCACCAGCCAACGCCCGGCCGACTTGCCCCATCCCGGCACTAGGCCGTTGTCGGCTCGAACAACCTTGACCTTCAAGGCCATCTTGCCGAGGGTTTGGCCCCGCGCGGCGATCAGTCCGACCTCATAGAGCAGCCCGATGGCCAAAGAGGCCAGATTCACGCCGATGGCGATGTCCTCCTCCCCTCTCAAGAAGTCGCCCATGTCGAAGGCCGTGAAGAATCCGACGAGAAGCAAGAAGATTACGTCGACTGCGCCGACGATGGTCCCGTCGATGATCCTGGCAACGAGGCGGCTAGCGGGGCGTGCAAGTTCCACGGTTCCGCCGGTGCCGAGCGTCGCCCAGCCCTTCGCGGGCTGAGGGTCCTGGGCGGGCGGCCCCGGCTGGAGAGGCGGCTGCGACGACCAGCCCGAGTCGTCCGGAGGAGGCGGTGGCAGATCAGACACGGGCGCCTCCACTCGGTTTGGTCAAGGCAGTCGACGCCGACGCTACCAGGACGATGGAAGCCGCCTGCTCAGACGACTAGCGCGTCCTGCTTTGGGCTCTAGGCAACGCGTCCCTACACCCGGCTTGTCGCCAAGGCGTGGGTCAGATCTTGATGACGAGGGTGGCAGCCGCCTTGTCGTGCCAACCCTGTCGAGCCCGGTCCCAGGTCAGGGAGATGTACACGAGCAACGACAGGAGCCACCCGACGAAGGGAATGAAGCCGAGCACCGCGGGGATGATCCACCGGCCGATGGATTTACCCCATCCCGGAATGAGACCGTTGTCAGCCCGGATGACCTTGATGCTTGTGGCCATCTTGCCGAGTGTTTGCCCCTTGAGGGCAATCATCGTCACTTCATAGAGCGCGCCTGCGACAGCAAAGGCAAGCGCCGCTAGGGCTAGTCCCCCCAAGAAAGCTGCAGCCTCCTCGTCGCTGACTGTGGAGTCGTCGGCGTTGAGTCCGATCGCCTGTGCCAATACCACGAAGAAAATGACCAATGCCACAACGACCATGATCACGATGTCGATGATCCGAGCTCCGAGCCGCGCTCCAGGGCTCGCAAGCTCAACGGTCCCGCCGGTGCCGAGGTTGACCCAGCCGGTCATCGCTTGCGGGTTGAGATACGCCTGTCCGCCGGGTGCTGGAGGGGGCTGGGGCGGCGGCTGTGGGGGCGAACCCGAATCGTCTGGAGGGGGCGGGGGCATGTCGGACACGGGCAACTCCTTTGGTAGCCCTTCACGATCACCCGCGACCGTAGCAGAGCGACCCCGCATGAGAGCAGGGTCTCATCGCGCCAGTGGCCGGCCGCAGCAGCCTCGGGCCGCGTCGGTAGTCTCGCCGTGTGAGTTCGCCCAGGGTTCGGTTCGCGCCGGCGCCGACGGGATTCCTGCATGTGGGCAGCGCACGCACGGCGCTGTTCAACTGGCTGTTCGCCCGCCACCACGGCGGCGAGATGGTGCTGCGGGTGGAGGACACCGACGCCTCGCTCAAGACTCAGGCCTACGTGGACGCCATCATCGAGCCGCTGCGGTGGCTGGGTCTCGACTGGGACTCGGGGCCCTACTTCCAGTCCGAGCGCAGGGGTTTGCACGCCGACGCCACCGAGCAACTGCTGGCCGACGGCGCGGCCTACTACTGCGACCTGACCCGGGCCGAGATCGAGGAGCGGTGCGCGGCGTCCGGGCTCCCCGCCGGCTACCACGGATGGTCCCGCGACCGCGACGTCGCCGACGGGCCCGGCGTGGTGGTGAGGTTCCGCTGCCCCGACTCCGGCGAGACGGTCGTCGACGATGTGGTCAGGGGCAGGGTGAGCTTCCCCAACGAGTCGCTGGAAGACTTCGTGATTCGGCGGGGCGACGGCTCGCCCACATTCCATCTGGCCAACGCGGTGGACGACCACGACATGGGAATCACCCACGTGATCCGGGGCGAGGACCTGCTCAACACCACGCCCAGAGTCCTGCTCATCTGGAACGCTCTCGGGTTCGGCTCGCCACCCGCGTACGCGCATCTGCCGCTCTTGGTCAACGCCAAGCGCCAGAAGCTGTCCAAGCGGCGCGACGACGTTGCTCTCGACCATTACCGCCGTCGGGGCTACCTGCCCGAGGCCATAGTCAACTACCTGGCCCTTCTGGGATGGGGGCCGCCCGACGAGGTGGAGATCCGCCCGCTGGACGAGATCGTCGCGCTGTTCGACCTTGACGCGGTCAAGCCGGCCCCGGCGTTCTTCGACCCGGCCCGCCTCGACCACATCAACTCCGCCTACATCAAGGCGCTGACTCCCGAGCAGTTCGCGGTCCGGGCAGAGCCGTTCCTCGCCGGTGCGGACGCTCCGTGGCCCCCCGAGCGCTACGAACGCGACACGGTTCGGGTGCTTGCCGGTGAGATCCAGCAGCGGATCGCCCGGCTCGGCGAGGCCGCGGGATGGATCGACTGGATCCTGTGCCCGGAAGTCAGCTACGACGAGCGGGCCTGGCACCAGGCGATGGTCAAGGGTCGGGCCGCGGCTCAAGTGCTGGAGGCGGTGGAGACCCGCCTGGCCGGCGACGATTTCACCTCCGCCGAGCGGCTCGAGTCGATAGTCATGGGTGTCGGCGACGAGCTCACCGAGAGCACCGGTGCGCGGGTGCGGTCCCAGCCCCCGGTGCGGGTGGCCCTCACCGGCACCGGCGCCGGGCTGCCCCTATGGGAGCCGATGCGCCTGCTGGGCAGAGACGAGACGCTCAGGCGCATCGAAGCCGCCCGATCGCGGCTCTGACCACGGTGCCCGGTCCGGCCGTGGGAGCATCCTGCGATCAGGGCGACCGGGTCGGGGCCCATGCCGCTGGCAGGGTGGCCTCGGGCGGAAGCGGTGACGGAGACAAGCCCGGGCGAACAACTCCAGGCACCGCAGATTCATATAAGATAACAATATATGAGATGGGTGATCATATACACATACGAGTTTGCTCGCTGGTTCGAGGAACTCGACCAACCTACGGGCCCGAGCAGTTGCGGCGACGATCGACCGGCTATCGATCAGGGGCCCCGCCCTGGGCCGCCCGTCGGCGGATCATGTCAGGGGTTCTCGACATGGGCACATGAAGGAACTCCGTGTCAGGGGGACCATTCGCGTGCTGTTCGCGTTCGATCCGTCGCGCTCGGCGGTCCTGTTACTGGCCGGTGACAAACGCCGGAAGGCGGACAGGTGGTACGATCAAGCGATTCCGAGGGCAGACCGCATCTACGACGAGTACCTTGAGTGGCTGATTGCCGGAGGTGACCTTGACGGTCCCCAATCGGCCTACCTGCGATGGCCGACATGAACGAGAGCGGCGAGGCGGGAACATCCATGAAGAAGTTCGGCTGCTGGGAGGATCCCATCCGCTCAAGATTCTCGCGCGAGGGGATCGAGCAGATTCGCAGCGATTCGGCAGAACTCGACTCGGAGTGCGGTGCCTACGCTCTCGCTCATCCCGAGTACGCACGGGAGCATCGAGTCTGGCAGCAGCACTACGAGGCGGAGTGCGTGGCCTACGAGCAGGCCATCACCGCCGACAAGACCCGTCGAGAGGCATACGAAGCGGCGTTGGCTGTCCGGGCGGCCACGACGAGCACGGCCTACGAGCAGGCCATCGCCGACGGCAAGACCGTTCGCCAGGCAATCGATGTGGCAATGGGCGTCAGTGCGGTGCAGGGATCCGGAGGTTCTGGCTGAGGCGGTCGCTGCTAGGCAGAGGGCCCGTCCGCCGAGCAATCCAGGATCGACCGTTGACGGTGAGCGTCACAGAGCCGCTATGTGCTGGACGCTGTGGCGGACACGCCACAGGCGTCGAACACCGGGAACGCGGCGCGCTCCAAGCCGACCAGGTCGAACTCGATCTTTCCCTGGGACTCCCCGAGCGGGCTCAGGGTGTCGCCCTCCCAGGTCTGCACCGTCAGCATGGGGCCCGAGTCGTCGTCCCCGCCGGCCATTGCGGCATCGCGCATCTGTGCCGCGAAGATGTGCGAGTCAGCCGCCTGCTCGACGATCTCGGGCAAGGGAGGCAGCAGTAGCAGGACCTCGGCCTGTCCCGGGTGCCCCCACCACAGCGCCACATCGCCCGGACGCTGCCCGGCGAAGGTGTACTTGACCGGCGTCGGCTCGCCGTATTCCCGCTGCGGCGGGCCGAAATGCCATAGCGACACGTCCAACTGGCGCCCGGCCGGAACCCCTTCTCGATGCCAGCAAGAGACCCACAGCGTCGGGGCGATGCCGCGCCAGTCGTGCAGCACCGAGTGGCTGACCGCCTCCAGATGCGCCGAGATGCTGTAGTCGCCCTGTTCGTCGAACCGCTCCTCGACAACCCAATGCCCCATCGACCCCAGGTTGACGTTCTGGCAGTACTCGATCTCGGCCTCGATCGCGCTGCCGAACGCAAGCATGTCCCAGTAATAGGAGCGGCCCGCGTTCTCACGGTAATCGGGGCACACGTCTCCATGCATGGCAGCAGGCGACTCGAGCACGATCCGGTAGCCTAGGTCGTCCCCCGCGGTGGCGGACGGCTCGTCAGCGAGCAGACCGCAGCCGGCCAGCGCCACGATGGCGGCGGTCGCTCCGAACAGGCGGCGGACGGTGCTCACCGCAGCCGTACGCAGCAGCCGACCGGCGTGCCGGCGCGGCGCGCGACTCGCCCGCTCACCAGACCCGGCCGCAGTTCTCGACGACGTGGCGGATGCGCTCGTCGGCCACGAGTTGGTGCGCTCTATGGGCCAGCGCATCCCCAGCGGAGCGCGGGTCTTGGCGGCGGCTGTGCCGCGTGGCCCTCTCTTGGCGCAGACGATGTCGTCAATGCCGCTGCGGGCGGCGCGCTCTGCTGTGGCGGCGCCGTCATAGCCGCGGTCCAAGTGTAGGGTCTCGACATCTGCGACGAGTCCGCCGGCCGCGGCCAGCGTGGGCTCAAACAGCATGCTGTCGTGCTGGTTGGCGCCGTGGCGGGCCGTGGCCTGCTCCGCTCGCTGAAGCGCCGCCTAGCATAGTTTTCGCTCCTTTCAATGCAATGTGTTGATGTAAAGTATTTGTTGATCTTTATCATGATGTTATCCTGTTGTGAGGAGGACCATCGTGGAGCGTGTCGTGACACCTCGATCCAACTGGCGGCGGCTGGCCGGCGCGATCGCCGTCGTCGCCGCGGCGGTGGTCTCTGCTGCGCCTGCCGCGGCGGATCATCGTGGCGACGCGCTGGTGTTCGGCCCGCCTGTCGATGCGCCCGTGGCCGACCCGTACCGCCCGCCGCAGAACCCCTATGGTCCCGGCAACCGAGGCGTCGAGTACGACACCGAGCCCGGCGACGTGGTGAGGGCCGCGGCGGCCGGCACAGTCGTGTTCTCCGGCGCGGTGGCCGGGTCCCTTTACGTGACCCTCGATCACGGCGGCGGGGTGGTCAGCACATACTCCTATCTTCAGCGCATCAGCGTGCGGGCCGGCGCCGACGTTGCCCGGGGCCAGGTGATCGCGATCGCCGGCGAGAGGCTGCACTTCAGCGTGCGGGTGGACGGGAGCTACGCCGACCCGGCCGGCTTCGTCGGGGTGCGGCGCGTCAGGGTGCGGCTGGTGCCGCTGGGGTCGTGGCGCCCGCACCGCTGACGGGGCGGGCCGCCCTCGGGCCACTGCCGCCTCCGCCCGGCCTCTCGGTACACTAGCGGCCCGGCCCTGGAGGGCCCGACGGCGCCGAGCGGTGTCGCCGAATTATTTCGCAACCCGCGCCTTCACCCGGTCGCCTAGGCGTCCGGCGCGGGCCACGCAGAACCGGGAGAGCAAGACCAGAATGGCTGTCGTCACCATGAAGCAACTGCTGGAGGCCGGCGTCCAGTTCGGCCACCAGACCCGCCGATGGAACCCGAAGATGAGGCGCTTCATCCACGGCGACAAGTCCGGCATCCACATCGTCGACCTCCGCCAGACGCTGGCCCATCTGGAGCGCGCCTACGTGTTCGTGCGGGACCTGGTCGCCGACGGCGGCATGGTTCTGTTCATCGGCACCAAGAAGCAGGCGCAGGACTCCATCCAGTCCTACGCCGAGCGCTGCAACATGCCGTACGTGAACGAGCGCTGGCAGGGCGGGATGCTCACCAACTTCCACACCATCTCCAAGCGCATAGCCAAGATGAAGGAATACCAGCGGATGCGCGACTCGGGCGAGTTCGGCGCCATGCCCAAGAAGGAGGCGCTGCAGCTGGGGCGGGAGCTGACCAAGCTCGAGCGCAACCTGGGCGGCATCCGCGACATGCGGGAGACCCCCGGCGCGGTCTTCATTCTCGACACCAAGAAGGAGTACATCGCGGTCACCGAGGCCCGGAAGCTGGGCGTGCCCATCGTCGCCGTGGTGGACACCAACTGCGATCCCGATCTCGTGGACTACGCCATTCCCGGCAACGACGACGCCATCCGCTCCGGGCGGCTCATGGCCCGGGTGATCTCCGACGCGGTGCAGGAGGGCCGGTACATCCACTCGAAGCGGACCGAGGTTGCGAGCCCGGACCGCGATGTGCTCGCCGAGGCCGAGGCCGCCGAGCAGCAGGCCCGGGCCCGAGCCGAGGCCGCCGCCGAGGCCGCCGAACGCGAGGCCCGCCTAGCCCGGGCCAAGTCCGAGGCCGCTGACGCCGTTGAGACCGGGGCGGACGCGGAGACTGCCGACGGCGACGCCGGCCCGGCTGGCGATGACTCGTCGGAGGCGGGGGCGCCGCCCGCGGAGGCTGCGGCCGCCGATGGTGATGCGGAGGCTGCGGCCGCCGAGGAGGACGCCTGACATGTCGGTGAGTGCTCGGGACGTCAAGGCTCTCCGCGACGCCACCGGCGCCGGGATGATGGATGCCAAGAAGGCCCTGACGGCCGCCGACGGGGACATGGAGGCCGCACGGCAGATCCTCAGGGAGCAGGGTCTGGCCAAAGCGGACGCCCGGACCGGCCGCGACAATGATCAGGGCGCCGTCGCCATAGCCGCAGGCGCCGAGACCGCCGCGGTGGTGCAGCTGAGGTGCGAGACCGACTTCTCGGCCAAGAACGAGAGCTTCACCTCGCTGGTGCAGGCCATCGCCGAGTCGGTGCTGGACGCCGGAGTCGGCGCGGTCGATCGGCACGCAGCCGAGATCGAGGACCTCAAGCTCACACTGAAGGAGAACATCCAGGCCGGTGTGGTCGAACGCCTGCAGCCTGCCGACGGGAACATCCTGGACTCCTACGTGCACCGCCAGGACGGACGGGGCGTGAATGCCGTCGTCGTGGAGGGGAGCGGCGTCGGCGCCGATGCTCTGCACCAGGTGGCGCTGCATATCGCCTTCGCCAAGCCGCAGTTCCTTGGTGTCGAGGAGATCCCGGCCAGTGAAGTCGAGCGAGAGAGGGCCTCCCTGCTGGAGATCACCAAGGCCGAGGGCAAGCCCGCCCAGGCGTGGGACAAGATCGTGGAAGGCAGGATGCGGGGCTGGTACGCCGAGCGCGTCCTGCTCGAGCAGGGCCTTCACGGCGATAAGACCACCGTAGGGAACAGCATCGGCGGCGGGTCGATCGTCCGGTTCGTGCAGGTCATGATCGGCGACTGACCGTGGACCGCCCCGCCGATGCCGCCGGCCCAGCCGCACGGCGACCGGCCCGCTGGGACCGGGTGCTGTTGAAGCTCTCCGGGGAGGCGTTCGCGGGGGGATCCGACGGAGGCATCGACGGCGACACGGTGCGGCGAATCGCGGCCGGCATCGCCGACGCGCGGGCCGCCTTCGACGTGGATATTGCGGTCGTGGTCGGAGGCGGGAACCTCTGGCGGGGCACCCAGGGCGCGGGCGCGGGAATGGACCGGGCCCAGGCCGACTACATGGGGATGCTGGCCACGGTGATGAACGCCCTGGCCCTTCAGGACACCCTCGAGCAGCTGGGCCAGCCCACCCGGGTTCAGACCGCGATCCACATGGCGCAGATCGCTGAGCCCTACATTCGCCGTCGGGCCACCCGCCACCTCGAGAAGGGCCGGGTGGTCATCTTCGCCGGCGGCACCGGCAACCCGTTCTTCACCACCGACACCACCGCCGCGCTGCGGGCCGCCGAGGTGGAGGCCGGAGTGGTTCTCAAGGGCACCCACGGAGGAATTGACGGCATCTACACGGCGGACCCCGAAATCGATGCCACCGCCACCCGGCTGGATCGGGTCACCTACCTCGAGGTCCTCAACCGCGGGCTGGAGGTGATGGACGCCACCGCGATCACGCTGTGTATGGACAACAACCTCCCCATCGTGGTCTTCGATCTGATGGCGCCGGGCAACCTCCAATCCCTGCTTGACGGCGCCGAGGTGGGTACGCTCGTTGCTCAGGAGGAGCCCGGCCCATGAGCGAGGAGCTGATCGGCATCGTGCTGGCCGACGCCGGCGAGCGCATGGACGAGGCTGTCGCCGCGGCCAAGCGCGAGTTCTCCACCGTGCGCACCGGCAGAGCCAGTTCGGCCCTGCTGGAGCGGGTCCAGGTGGAGGCGTACGGTGTGAAGATGGTGATGCGGGAGCTCGCCAGCTTCGCCGTCCCCGAGGCCAGCCAGCTGATCGTCACGCCCCACGATCCCGCCAACATCACAGCCGTCGAGCGGGCCATCCAGCAGGCCCAGTTGGGGTTGGTGCCCAGCAACGACGGTCGGATCATCCGACTCTCGTTCCCCCCGCTCACCGAGGAGCGCCGAACGGATCTGGCCAGGCTCGTCAAGTCGATGGCGGAGGACTCCCGGAACCGGATCCGCGGCCTGCGCCGCCAGGCCCGCAGGGATCTCGATGCTGTCGAGAAGGAGGGTGGGGTGTCCGCTGACGTGGTGGCGCGTGCCGGCGAGACGCTCGATGGCATCACCCGCGCCCACGAGATGCAGATCGATCAAGCGTTGGCCAGCAAAGAGGACGAAATGCTTGAGGTGTGAAGGCACCTATGGCCCAGGCCAGGTGCATGACGAGCCGGAAGGAGCGATGCAGTGAGCGAGCACGATGAAGATGAACATGGAGGGCCCGACTCCGCAGACGGTGACATGCTTGCCGACGATGCGGGCATCGTCGCGGGACGATCGGTTTTCGGCGACGACCCGGCCGAGCCCGACTGGATCGAGCCCGGCGCCACCGAGTCGACGCAGACTACGGCACCGGAGCCGAGGCTGCAGGAGGCCGACCCCCAGGAGCTGGGAGTCTGGACCGATCACACCACGGCTCCCCAGTGGGACGAGCCTGAGGACGCGCTGCCCCCCATGGAGCCGCACGAGCCGGTGGGGTCCGTCGCCGGCGACGACGACTTCTTCGGCTACAAGGATCAGTACTCCGGGGTCACCGGCACCGGCCAGGCCCCCGTCGTCGCGGCCGATCGCGACATGCCGATGGCTGTGCTGGTGGGCGTCGTGCTGTCGGCCGTGATCCTGGTGACCATGCAGGTAGGCCCGGTGTGGGCGCTGGTCGTGGCCACCGTCGTGCTCGGCCTTGCGGCGGTCGAGTTGCTCAGCGCGGTGCGGGTCGCCGGATACCAGCCGGCCGTGGTGCTGGGCCTGGCCGGAGTGGTCACGATGCCGCTCGCGGCCTACTGGCGCGGCATGGAGGCGATCGTTGTCGTGATGGTGCTGCTGGTGGTGTTCGGAGCGTTGTGGTACCTCACCGGGGTCGGTGTCGAGGGGCCGATGCGAGGTCTAGCGGTGACGGTCTTCGCGGTGGCCTACATAGGAGTTCTCGGAGCGCACGCCGCCCTGATGCTGAAGATCCCGATCCACGGAACTGGTCTGCTTACAGCCGCGATTGTGCTAACGGTTGCGCACGATGTGAGCGCGATGGCGGTGGGACGGGCTGCGGGCAGAACCCCGCTGTCCCGGGCTAGCCCGAACAAGACGCTGGAGGGGCTCGTCGGGGGCATGGTTGTCACCGTCGGCGTCGGCGTGATCATGGGGCTGGCGGGAATGCCTGCGCCGATCGCGGCCGAGCCCGGAAGCGCATGGACGGTGATCCTTCTGGCCGTGGTGGTCGCGGTGGCCGCCCCCATCGGGGACTTGGCCGAGTCGATGCTCAAGCGCGACCTCAACATCAAGGACATGGGCTCGCTGCTGCCCGGCCACGGCGGGATTCTGGACCGTTTCGACGCGCTGCTGTTCGTGCTGCCCGCCACCTACTACGTGGCTCTCATGACCGGCGTTGTCTGATGTCCGGGGTGACTTGAGTTCGCCTTGGCGGCCCCAGCGTCCAGCGTGACCTGACTTGAGCTCGTCTGCGGTCGCCGTTCTGGGCTCGACCGGATCGATTGGAACCCAGACGCTCGACATCGTGCGGGCCCGGCCCGACCGCTACCGCGTGGTCGCGCTGGGAGCAGCCCGCTCCGTGGAGCTGCTGGCCGAGCAGGCCCGGCGCTTCCGGCCTGAGATCGTCGCGCTGGCCGACGCGTCCCGCGCCCCCGCTCTGGCCGAGCTGTTGCCGGCCGGCGTGGAGCTGCTCGCCGGCGAGGACGCGATGGCGGCCGCGGCCACCGCCGCCGACACGGTCATCAACGGAGTAGTCGGGTTCGCCGGGCTGCCGGTGACGCTGGCGGCCCTGGAGGCGGGCAAGCGGCTCGGGCTGGCCAACAAGGAGTCGCTGATCGCGGCCGGACCGGTGGTTCAGCGGGTCCGCTCCAATCCGGGGGCCGAGATCATTCCGGTCGACTCCGAGCACTGCGCCGTTCACCAGTGCCTGCGGGCCAACGATCATCCGGATCGGGTGTCCTCCATCGTCTTGACGGCTAGCGGCGGACCCTTCCGGGGCCGCACCAGAGCCGAGTTGGAAGCGGTCACCGTCTCCGATGCCCTGGCCCATCCGACCTGGCAGATGGGCCCGAAGATCACCATCGACTCCAGCACGCTGATGAACAAGGGCCTCGAGGTCATCGAGGCCCACGAGCTCTTCGGGATCGGCTACGACCAGATCGAGGTCGTCGTTCACCCGCAGTCCATCGTCCATTCGATGGTCACGTACAGCGACGGGGCCACCGTGGCCCAGCTGTCAAAGCCGGACATGAGGCTCTGCATCGGCTACGCGCTCGCCTATCCCGATCGCCTCGATCTGGCCTACGGCGCCATCGACTGGGACGAGATGGGCCGGCTGGACTTCGAGCCTCCCGACCGCCGCGCCTTCGGCTGCATCGACTTGGCCTATGAGGCCGGACGGGCCTCCGAGACCGCGCCGGCCTGGCTCAGCGCTGCCAACGAGGTAGCCGTTCACGCCTTCCTCGACGGCAGGATCCGCTGGTTGGACATCGTCCGCGTGCTGGAGGAGGCGCTCGGGCTGTGGCCCGGCGATCGGGCTTCCGACGTCGACGCGGTGCTGGTCGCCGACCACCAGGCCCGCCGGGTCGCTGCCGGCCTGGTGAAGCGGCGCGAGGCGGCCTGATGCACAAGCGTCTGAGCGATCACGGCGGGTTGGTCGGCCTCGTCGCCCTGCTGGTGCTGATCGGCGTGCTCGGCGGAGCGAGCTGGGTGGTGATCATCGTGTTGCTGGTCGCCATGCTGTTCATGCACGAGCTCGGCCACTATCTCACCGCCCGCCTGACGGGCATGAAGGTCAGCGAGTTCTTCATCGGATTCGGCCCCCGCGTCTGGTCCTTCCGCCGCGGCGAGACGGAATACGGAGTCAAGGCCGTCTGGGTGGGCGCTTACGTCCGCATCGTGGGGATGAACAACCTTGAGGAGGTTGACCCGCGCGACGAGCCCCGCAGTTTCCGGCAGAAGAGCTACCCGAGGAAGCTGCTCGTGCTGACGGCGGGATCCGGCATGCACTTCGTCATCGCGCTGGCGCTGCTGTTCGCGCTGCTCACTCTCGACGGGAGCCTGTCAGTCGGTGCCACCTCCGAGGCGGACGAGGTCGGGGAGTGGACGCTGGCCACTGTCTCGGTCGACAGCGCGGCCTCCGCCGCGGGCCTGCGGCCCGGCGACGAGCTGATCTCGGTCGCGGGTGTGGGCCGGACGACTTTCGCCGACTTCTCTCGCCAGGTCCAGCAGCTCCCGGGCGCGGAGGTGGAGGTGGTCTACTGGCGCGACGGGGTGGCGCACACCGCCGTGACGCGGATCGGCGAGCGTCTCACCGCCGCGGGCGCGGCCGGTATCGTCGGGTTGATCCAGGGTGACCGGATCCTCGCCGTCGAGGGGCTCCAATCCGATGGCGCCCCGACCTATGCCGAGGTGGCCGCGCACGCGCGCCACCGGCTGGGCGAGCCGATCGACATAACCGTTGTCGACACTCGAACGGGCCGCCCGGTGGTGGTGCAGGGCGCGATGATCGACGAGCTCGTCGATCCCTCGTCTGGGGTCATGGGCTTCTTCGGGGTCTCGGCCGACTACCGCAACCCACCGCTAGGTGTGGTGCAGGCCACCGGCGAGTCGGTGCGCCTGCTGACCGCAACCGTGCGCGACGTGGTCTTCGCCATCCCCAGCATCGTGACGGACGGATTCGGCGGCACGCTGGACGGTCTGGGGGGCGACGAACCGGCCGCGAGCCGGGCCGAGACGGTGCGCGAGCTAGAAGTCCGGCGTCTCGACCGGTCCCATCCGGACGAGAACCGGATCCTCTCGATCTACGGAGTGGCTCGGATCGGCGCGGAGGCGGCCTCCGACGGGGCGTCCCAGGTGCTGCTGTTGCTGGTGTACGTCAACATTTTCCTCGGCGTGTTCAACCTGCTGCCGCTGCTGCCCCTCGACGGGGGCCACGTGGTTGTGGCCACCTACGAGCGCATCCGCTCCATCGGTGGCCGCTCCCACCGGGTGGACGCGTCCCGGCTCCTGCCGCTCACCTATGCCGTGGTGGCGCTGCTGCTGCTGGTCGGTGGCGTGGCGCTGGTGCGCGACATCTTCGACCCGGTCAGCTTCGGCTGACCAGAGGCCGAGCGGGTAGACCGGGTCCGGGTAGACTCGCCGACGTGAAGGTGACCGCGAGGTTCCCGCGGCGAGCCACACGGCAGATCATGGTCGGGGCGGTGCCGGTGGGCGGGGGCGCGCCGGTGTCCGTGCAGTCGATGACGGTCACCAAGACGGCCGACTACGAGGCCACTCTGCAGCAGATCTACGCGCTGGCGGCCGCGGGCGCCGACATTGTGCGCTGCACCTGCAACCGGCGCGAGGCCGCCGAGGGGCTGGCCCGGATCGTGCCCCGCTCGCCGGTGCCCATCGTCGCCGACATCCACAACAACTACCGCATGGCGCTGGCCGCGTTGGAGGCCGGGGTGCAATGCCTGCGGCTCAATCCGGGCAACATCCGCAGGCCCGAGCACATCAAGGCGGTGGCGCGTGAGTGCCGGGACCGGGGCGTGCCCATCCGCATCGGAGTCAACGGAGGGTCGCTCGATCCCGACCTCTACCACCCGGAGCTGGGAGTTACACCCGAGGCGATGGTGGCCTCCGCGATGCGGGAGCTCGCCTACTTCGACGACGTCGGATTCGACCTGGTGAAGATCTCGGTTAAGGCGTCGAGCGTTCCGCTCATGATCGAGGCCTACCGCCATCTCGCCGACGCGACAGACCATCCGCTGCATCTCGGCGTGACCGAGGCCGGGCCCCCGCCCGCCGGGACCATCAAGTCGACGGCTGGGATCGCCGCGCTGCTGGCTGAGGGAATCGGCGACACGATCCGCTATTCGCTGACCACCGACCCGGTTGAGGAGGCCCGGGCCGGCCGGAAGCTGCTGGAGGCGATGGGACTGCGCGAGCGCCGCAACGTCGACCTGATTGCCTGCCCCAGCTGTGGGCGGGCCGAGGTGGACGTTTTTGGCATCGCCCAGCGGGCGATGGAAGCCTTCGGCGAGCGTGAGATTCCGCTGCAGGTGGCCGTGATGGGCTGCGTCGTGAACGGTCCGGGCGAGGCCCGCGACGCCGACCTCGGCATCGCGGCGGGAAATCGACGGGGACACCTCTTTGTGAAGGGCGAGAACGTGGCGGTCGTCGCTGAGGACGAGATGGTGGACGCGCTTCTGGAATGGGCCGAGTTCATCTGCGAGCACGGCTCCGAGGCCGCACTGGAGCGGGCCAAGAAGACCCGCGCCTCGGCTCGGCGGGCGGCTGAGGAGGATCGGCGTCGCAACCTCGACGAGCTCGGGGACGACGCCAACAACTCGGAGGCGGTGGTGGCGGGGATCCGGCGCAAGAGCCGCTCCACTAGCCCGTAACCCGGGTATACTTCCCGACACGTTCGATTCTGCGGAAGCGGCGTGGGCTGGTGCCCACGCCGTTGCCGGTTCGGGCCCAGATTCGAGCAGCACCCCGAGAGCAGAATCCCAGGGAATATCATGGCGATCACCGATCGCGTCCGCGAACTTGTTGCCCCGCTGGCTGAGGCCGCCTCGGTCGACCTCTACGACGTAGAGCACAACGGAGGCACCGTGCGAGTCCTCGTCGACAACGACGGCGGCATCGATTTGAACGTCATCGCCCGGCTGGCGCGGTCGGTAAGCCGCGCCCTTGACGAGCACGATCTCATACCGGGTCGGTACACGCTGGAGGTGTCGAGCCCAGGCTTGGAGCGCCCCCTGCGCACGCTCGATCACTTCCGCCGGGCCGCGGGCTCCGAGGTGAGAGTCAAGACCCGGCCCGGGTTCGAGGGGCCCCGCCGGCTTACCGGAGTGCTGGAGGCCGTGGCCGACGACGGTTTCGACTTGCGGGGCGATGACGGCCAGCTGTCCCGCATCGCCTTCGAGCAGTTGGCCTCGGCCCGCACCGTCTTCGAGTGGGGCCCGCGCCGCCGCGATCCACAAGAGTCCCAACAACGAGCCCACACCGAGGAGAAGCCATGAACGCAGAGATGATGGAAGCGCTGCAGGCGATGGCGGCCGAGCGGGGCATCACCGTCGACGCCCTGTACTCGGCCCTGGCCGATGCGCTGGAGTCGGCCTACAAGCGGCTGCCCGATGCCAAGGAGTACGCCTGGGTGACGATCGATCCCACCAGCTTGGAGTTCCGCGTGCTGGCCCAGGACTTGGACGCCGACGGCAACCCGGTCGGCGAGGAGTTCGAGGTGACGCCGAACAACTTCGGGCGCATCGCGGCCCAGACCGCCCGCCAGGTCATGACCCAGCGCATCCGCGAGGCGGAGCGGGAGCTCAAGTACGAGGAGTACGCGGGCCGCGAGGGGGACATCGTCACCGGCATGATCCAGCAGACCGACGCCCGCTACACCCTCCTCGACCTGGGGAGAGTCGAGGCCCTGCTGCCCCAGGCGGAGCAGGTCCCCTACGAGCGCCCCGACTCCAACACCCGGCTCAAGGCCTACATCGTCGAGGTCCGCAAGACGGCCAAGGGGCCCCAGATTGTGGTCAGCCGCACCCATCCCGGTCTGGTGAAGCGGCTGTTCGAGCTCGAGGTCCCCGAGATCGCGGACGGCATAGTGGAGATCAAGGCGTGCGCGCGCGAGCCGGGCCACCGCACCAAGATCGCGGTGTCCTCCAACGACCCGAACGTTGATCCGGTGGGCGCGTGCGTGGGGGCCCGGGGAGCAAGGGTCCGCCAGGTCGTCAACGAGCTGCGCGGCGAGAAGATCGACATCGTCCCTTACAGCAGCGAGCTCCAGGAGTTCGTCACCAAGGCGCTGTCGCCGGCAAGGATCAAGGAGGTCCGCCCCAACGAGCTGACCGGCGACTGCGACGTGATCGTCCCCGACTACCAGCTCTCGCTCGCCATCGGCAAGGAGGGCCAGAACGCTCGCCTGGCCAGCCGGCTCACCGGCTGGGGAATCAACATCAAGAGCGAGACCCAGCTGGCCGAGGAGGCGGCCTACGGCGACGTGGAATGGGCCGAGGGAGAGTGGATCACCGACCGTGCCACAGGAGAGCAGCTGTGGCAGCCTGCTGATGGCGGCGAGGCTGTCAGCGCCCAGGCCTGGGCCGAGGCCGCGGCCCAGGACCGGGCCGAAGCCCCCGGTGCCAAGGGGGCCGAGATCCCGGCGAAGCGGGCGGAGAGCGTCTGAGCCCCGTTCGCACCTGCATCGGCTGCCGCACTCGCCGGCCCAGCGCGGAGTTGCGGCGCGTGCGCATGGACGCGGGCGGCGCTCTGCGCCTCGGCCCCGGGGCGGGGCGCGGTGCCTGGTTGTGCGACGACATCGCCTGCTTGGACGCGGCCCGGCGCCGTCGAGCATTCGCGCGGGCTTTTCGGCCTGACGTTGAGCCGGTCGAGATCGATAGGCTTCAACAAGCGTGGCCGTCGGGTCCCGGGGACGCTCCCGGACCGGGCAGCCGCGCGGCACAGTCCTGAAGGGGGCACGCTTTGCCAGGCAAGATCCGCGTCCATGAGCTCGCCAAAGAACTCGGGTTGACCAATCAGGAGACGCTCGAACTCTGCTTCGCGCTCAGCATCGGGGTCAAGTCCCACTCCTCAAGCATTGTCGAAGCCCAAGCCGACCGCGTCCGGCGAAGGGCACAGCGCGACGGTTTGCTGAAGCCGCCGCCCCCGCCGCCGGTGGTTGAACTCGCGGCGCCGGTGGCCCCGGAGCCGCATGACGAGCCTGTGCGTTCCCAGCCCGCCGCGGCCAGGAAGCCTCCGCCCCCGCCAGCCGAGAGCCCAGCCGTCTTGCGGCCCGACAAGCCCGTTGAGCAGCAAAAGCGGGCCGCGCCGCTGGCCGGTTCCGATGGGCCACGGGTGGCGAAGGCCCCTCCGGCCGCGGCCAGGAGGGAACAGAGCGCGCCCAAACCCAGGGTGACGATCTCCTCGAGCGGTAGCGTCGCCCCGGCCAAGCGTGTCGTCCGAGACGAACCCCAGCCCCCGGCCGAAGAGCCGCCACTGCAGAGGCAGGCTGGTCAGAGGGCGCCCGCCAGCGCCCCTCCGGCCCGCTCCCTCAGGTCGGGGATCCCGCCCGTCTCGCGTTCGGGCAAACCCATCCCGCCCCCTCCTCCGCCGCGCCGCCTGCACCCGCCTCCCCCTCCGGGCGGCCCGACGCGGCCCGGCGCCTCGGCTGCCGAGCGCCGGTCCGCAGGTCCGGGTGCCCGTCCCACGGGGTTCCGGCCCTCGGGCGGGCCCGATCGCGGCGCGGGCGCTCGCCGCGGCGCGCCCGCGGCGGCCCCTCGCCCTCTCGGCGGGCCGCGCCCCGGAGCGCCGGGACCCGGGGGCCGCCCACCTGGCAGAGGCGGTCCCGGCGGCGCGCAGCGGCGCCCGCCCCGACGCAAGAGCCGTCGGCGCCGGGTGCGTGAAGAGCTCCAGCCGATGGACATTCCGACCTACACGCCCCGTCATGCGGCGGTACCGCCGGGCGTGGTGGTGGTCGAACGGGCCTCAGCGGCCCAGGACTTCGGCCCCAAACTGAACCGCACCGCCGCCGATGTGGTCCGCTTCCTCATGCAGCACGGCGAGATGGTCACCGCCACCCAGTCGCTGAGTGACGAGATGATGGAGCTCTTCGCGGCGGAGATCGATGCCGAGATCAGGCTTGTCGATCCGGGCGAGGAGCAGGAGGTCGAGCTCCGCAAGCTCCTCGGCATCGATGGCGACGCCGACGACACCGACGAGGCGCCGCTTCGGCCTCCGGTAGTGACGGTCATGGGCCATGTGGACCATGGCAAGACCCTGCTGCTGGACCGCATCCGCGACACCAATGTGGTTGACGGCGAGGCGGGCGGGATCACTCAGCACATCGGCGCCTACCAGGTCGAGCGCAACGGCCGGACACTCACGTTCATAGACACTCCGGGCCACGAGGCGTTCACTGCGATGCGGGCCCGGGGCGCGAGCGCCACCGACATCGTGGTTCTGGTGGTGGCGGCCGACGACGGCGTGATGCCCCAGACGGTAGAAGCCATCAACCACGCTAAGGCTGCCGACGTTCCCATCGTTGTGGCCGTGAACAAGATCGACCGACCGAACGCCGACACGCAGAGGACGGTGGCTGGGGTGGCCGAGCAGGGACTGGTTCCCGAAGTCTGGGGCGGGGACACGATCTACTGCGAGATCTCGGCCCTGACCGGCGAGGGCATCGAGGAGTTGCTGGATCAGATCCTGCTGGTGGCTGAGGTCGAGGAGTTCCGAGCTTTGCCGGAGGGCCGAGCGGGAGGTGTCGTGCTCGAGTCGAACCTCGACATCGGGCTGGGTCCGGTGGCCACTGTGCTGGTGCAGCGGGGCACGCTGCGGGTGGGCGACCCGGTGGTCGCGGGAGCGGCCTGGGGCCGGGTCCGGGCCCTGCTCGACGAGCTGGGCCAGAATGTCGGCGCGGCTCCGCCGTCCGCACCGGTCCAGGTCCTGGGCCTGTCGGAGGTCGCGATCGCGGGTGACGCCTTCGCGGTGGCTCCCAACGAGAAGATCGCGGGCCGGGTGGCCGACACCCGTGAGCACTGGCAGCGGCTGTCGAGCCTGGGCCGCGAGGCGCACACCCTGTCGGGCGGGGCCAAGCTCGAGGATCTCTTCACTCGGATCCAGCGGGGCGAGACCGCCACTCTGAACGCCATCGTGAAGGCCGATGTGAACGGCTCGCTCGAAGCCGTCACCGAGAGCCTGCGCAAGCTAGCGACCGGGGACGTCCGCATCGCCATCGTGCACCGCGGCGTCGGCGGCATCAACGAGAGCGACATCCAGCTGGCCTCGGCCTCGAACGCGACCATCATCGGGTTCAATGTCCGACCCGACCGCAAGGCCCGCGAGGCCGCCGACGCCGAGAACGTGGAGATCCGCACCTACGAGATCATCTACAAGCTCCTCGAGGACGTGTCCTCGGCGATGGTCGGGATGCTGGCCCCCGACATCGAGGAGATCGTGACGGGCGATGCCGAGGTGCGTCAGGTCTTCCGCATCCCCCGCGTGGGTGCGGTGGCGGGCTGCTACGTGCAGAACGGCACCATCACCAGGGGATCCAGCGTGCGGTTCCTGCGCGATCAGACGATCATCTGGAAGGGGACCATCACGTCGCTCAAGCGCTTCTCCGACGATGTCCGCGAGGTTCAGTCCGGTTTCGAGTGCGGCATAGGCCTGAGCAACTTCCAGGACCTCAAAGCGGGCGACGTCATCGAGACCTACACCGAGCGCGAGGTGGCCCGAACCCTCGAGGGGTGAGGGGCCCGCACGCGGTCCGAGACAACCGATGACACGACGCACGAGACGCTCCCAGCCCGACCACCGGGCCGGTCACCGCACCGCCCGGGTAGGCGAGCTCATCAGGCGCATAGTCGCCGAGTCCATGGAGCAACTGGACGATGACCGGCTGGCCATGGTGTCGGTGACATCCGTGGATGTGGACCGTGACCTGCACCGAGCAGTGGTGTGGTTCACGTCGCTGGGCGATACCGACGACGACGACGGCGACATCGACATAGCCGAGGCCTTCGAGGAACACGCTGGCGAACTGCGGCGCACCGTCGGGGACCAGACCCGGCTGCGGCGCACACCCGAGCTGGTGTTCCGCCCGGACACCGCGCTGCGCTCGGCCGAACGCATAGAGAGGCTGCTCGACGGTATGGCCGGCGCCGCCGATCCGGAGAGCTGACAGTGCTCGACGGTATGGCCCGCGCTGCGGATCCGGAGAGCGACGGTATGGCCGGCGCCGCCGATCCGGAGAGCTGACAGTGCTCGACGGTATGGCCCGCGCTGCGGATCCCGCCAGCTGATGCTGCTTGACGGGATCGCAGTAATAGACAAGCCGGCGGGGTGGACCAGCCATGACGTGGTGGCCAAGGCGAGGGGCGTGCTGGGCACCCGCAAGGTGGGGCACAGCGGCACCCTCGATCCCGACGCCACCGGAGTTCTCGTGCTCGGAATCGGCCGGGCCACCCGGCTGCTGCGGTTCCTCACCGAGCTGCCCAAGAGCTACGAGGCGGAGATCGTGCTCGGAGTCGAGACCGACACCCTCGATTCGGCGGGACGGGTGACGGCACGCCACCGGATGGACGGCGTGAGCGAGACTCAAGCGCGCCAAGCGGCCGCCTCGTTGACCGGCGACATCCTTCAGGTGCCGCCCATGGTCTCGGCGGTGAAGGTGGGAGGGCGGAGGCTCCACGAGCTGGCCAGGGAGGGTGTGGAGGTGGAGCGCAAGCCGCGGCCCGTCACGGTCTACCGCTTCGAGGTGGCCTCAGCGCCAGGCCGCGAGGGCGTGCTCCGCGCCGCCGTGGAGTGCTCGTCGGGCACCTACGTGCGGGTGCTGGCCGCGGATCTGGGCCGGGCGCTCGGAGGGGGCGCCCACTTGAGATGCCTCCGCCGCACCGCGGTGGGAGGCTTCGGGCTGGCTCAGGCCCGTCCGGTGGAGTCGCCCGAGGTCCTGCCGATGTCGAGGTCCGTCGAGCACTTGTCGGGTGTGCGGGTGGGTCCCGCAGTGGCCGCGGAGGTGGCCCACGGCCGGGTTCTGGACCTCGACCGCCTGGGCGCGGCGGGCGCCGGCCCGTGGGCGGTGCACGACTCCGAGGGCGGACTGCTCGCGGTCTACGAGCCGTTTCGAGAGGGCGCGAAGCCTGCGGTGGTCGTGGCGGGTGTGAGGTAGAGCACCGGCCTCGGTAGCCTCTCACGAGCCGGCTCAGGTCCCGGAACACCCACTATCCGCGCTGGAGGCGTTTGTGGAGTTGCTGCATGATCGGCGCGATCAACTGCCCCCCACGGTGTCAGCCGCGGCGACCATAGGCGTGTTCGACGGGGTGCACCTTGGCCATCGGGAGGTGCTGACCCGGGTCCGTGAGACCGCCGGGCGCCTTGACGTCGCGTCGGCGGTCGTCACCTTCGACACCCATCCGGCCTATGTGGTTCGCCCGGAGAACGCGCCGAAGCTGCTCACGACGCTTGAGCAGAAGCTCGAACTGCTGGAGGCCACCGGCCTCGACTACTGCTACGTCATCGAGTTCGACGAGGCTCGGGCCGATACCCGGCCCGAGGAGTTCGTCGAGCAGGTGTTCCTCGATGCCCTCCACGCCCGGGCCGTGGTGGTGGGGGAGGACTTCCACTTCGGCAAGGGCCGCACCGGCAACGTGGCCGAGCTGGAGCGCCTAGGCCGCGAGTGGGGCTTCGAGGTGGTTCCCCTAGAGCTCATACGCCACCGCAGCGACGCCCGCGAGCCGGTGTCGTCGACGACCGTGCGCAGGGCCCTCGCCGGCGGCGACGTGGCTCGGGCCGCGGCCATGCTGGGGCGCTACTACGAGGTGCGCGGCAAGGTCGTTCCCGGGGACCGGCGAGGGGTGACGGTCGGGTTCCCTACCGCCAACGTGCCCGTTCCCAAAGCCATGGCCTGGCCGGCCGACGCCGTCTACGCGGGATGGTGCACGCTGCCGGACGGCAGCCGGCGGGGCTGCGCCATCAACATCGGCCGCCGTCCCACCTTCTACGAGCACGCTCAGCAGTCGCTCCTGGAGGTCCACGTCATCGACTTCGACGGCGACCTGTACGGGTGCGAGGTGCGAGTGGAGTTCGTCGACTTCCTGCGGAGCGAGCGCAAGTTCGAGGGGCTGGAGCACCTCTCTGAGCAGCTCGCCCTCGATGTTGCCGACGCCCGGGGCCGGCTCGGCCTGGTCTGAGAACATGCGCGGATAGGTGGTGAGCGCCTCGCGGTTAGGAGTTGTGTTTCCCGCTCTTGTTCGCTGCGCTCACGGGCCGCTCGGGCCACGGCCTCGCTCAACACCTTGCGAGATTCGACGTGAAGTGTCGCCCATCCGCTCGGCCTCTAGCCTCAGCGGCTGAGTACCGCTTCTGCGAGACGATCGGACTCGCGGGCCCGCAGAGCGACGTTGATGTCGAGCCGCTCCAAGTGCTGGGCAACCTGCTTCGTCCCCTGGGGCAACGGGTGCGCGGCCATGAAGTCTCGCACCCGGGCGGCCAGCGCCGCCCGGTCGAGCGCGGTCACGCCCTCCAGCATCCGGGCCAGCGAGTAGTTGGTCGGGAAGATCGCGAGGAGACGGTCCCAGTGCTCAGCCAGGAAGTCCCACGCGTCGGGTCCGCAGCGTCGGTTGGCGAGGGCGCGGCGGATCAGGTAGGGCCCGTCCTGGGTGCGCACCGAGCCGTCGAGGGTGCCCTCCAGGATGGAGCGCACGAGTTCGGCGTCGGGAAAGTCGGCCAGGGCGGCGAGGTGGCGCTGCTCGGTCTGGGGATCCGACGCCTTCTCGAAGCGCTGGCGGATCCGGGCGAAGTCGGCGGCGTCTCCGTGGGCCGCCACCACGGCTAGGGCGGCCGCGGCCAGCGTGGGGTCCGGGTGGTCGAGCCTCTGTTGGCACGCCTCGATCGTGGCCGGGTGGTCCGCGGTTGCGCCCCGCAGCCGCACCAGGGTTGCTCGCAGCTCCCTGGTGCGGTCGTCCTCGTCCCCCTCGGGCGCCGGGTCGATCCCCATCTCGGTCGCGGCGGGGTCGCTGGACGCGGCGACGAGTTCGCCGAAGCGCTGTGCGGCGTCGCCGTCGAGCAGCCTGCGGAGGTGGCCCAGCGCACCGGCGATTGCCTGCCACACGGTGAGGTCTCGCTCGCCGGTGAAGCCAGTCAGCACAAGATCGAGGAGGGCCGGCGAGTTGAGTCTTCCGGCCAGGGTCGCGGCCCATGCGTCGTCGATCAGGCCGTGGCGCTCCTCGGCGTTGCGGTCCCCGGGTCCAGCCGCGGAGACGGCGGCGAGGACCTCGGCGGGCACTTCCTCGCGGTAGAAGCCGGAGGCGCGGCTGTTCAGCGTCACCACCTCGGATGCGGCGACGGTCAGGGTCCGGCGGGCCTGGTCGAGCAGAAGTCTCAGCTCACGCCGGTCGCCCTCGGGCTGCCGCACCCGCAGCCGCAGCGGGACCACCCAACTGCGTTCGTCGGCCCGACCGGGGTCGAGGGTGAAGTGGCGCTGGGCCACTTCGAGGCCGTGCCCGGTGTTGGTGGCGCTCACCGATGGATGCCCGCCCTGGAGTATCCAGCCCTCCATGATCTGTCGCACGGGCTGACCCGACGCTTCAGCCAGCGCGTCCCACAGGTCCGCGGTCACGGTGTTGGCGTAGGCGTGCCGCCGCAGGTAGAGGCGCACCCCGGCCCGGAACGTCTCCGCACCGAGATACTGCTCCAGCATGCGGACCAGGGCCGCGCCCTTCTCGTAGGTGATCACGTCGAACATGTCCTCGGCCTCGGCGGGGGAGTGCACCGGGTACTCCACCGCCCTGGTGTTGCCGAGGGCGTCGGTCGACAGCGCGGAGGCACGGCTGCGGCAGAACGTCGACCAGACCTTCCAGTCGGGCCGGTAGCCGTCGGTGCAGGCCGTCTCCATGAACGTGGCGAAGGCCTCGTTGAGCCAGATGCCCTCCCACCAGGCCATGGTCACAAGGTCGCCGAACCACATGTGGGCCAGCTCGTGGTTGATCACGTCGGCCACCCTCTGCAGCTCGGGCTGGCTCGCCGCGGTTTCGTCGACCAGCAGGAGCACTTCCCGGAAGGTCACGCAGCCGAGGTTCTCCATGGCACCGAACGCGAAGTCGGGGATGGCTACCAGATCGAGCTTGTCGGAGGGATAGGGCAGGCCGTAGTAGTCGGAGTACCACTCCAGCGCGTGGGCGGCCACGTTCAGAGCGAAGCCGGTCTGGTCGCCCCGGCCGGGCCGGTGGATCGCCCGCACGGGCACCCCGCCGCAGTCGATCGCGTCGGTGGCCTCCAGCGGGCCGACCACGAAGGCCACCAGGTACGTGGACATCACCATGGTGGGGGCGAAGCTGACCCTCACCCGGCCGTCGCTGAGCGGCTCGCGGCCGGTCTCGGCCGTGTTGGACACCGCCAGCAGGCCCTCGTCCACCACCAGCGTTGTCGCGAAGGTGGCCTTCAGCGCGGGTTCGTCGAAGCAGGGGAAGGCCCGCCGGGCGTCGGTGGACTCGAACTGGGTGGTGGCGATGGTGTGGATGGCGCCGGCATCGTCGGTGTAGGTGGAGCGGTAGAAGCCGTGGAGCTGGTCATTGAGCACCCCTGTGAAGGAGATGTCCAGCCGGGCCGGCCCTGCGGCGAACTCGCCCCCGCCGTTTCGCCGGGACAGCGTCAGGCGCTCCGACTCCTCATCAAGGGAGCAGTCGAGCTCGACGGCCTCGTCGCCCGCGGCGTCGAGTTGAGCGTTGACGATGCTCAGCTCCGCCGCGTTCAACACGATCGAGCCCGCCGGCTCGGTGACGTCGATATCGATTGCGACGCTTCCCGCGAAGGTCGCAGCCTCAAGGTCGGGCTCCAGTTCAATGGCGTAGTGCCGGGGAGCGACGCCGGCAGGCAGTCTCGGGCTCATGGCCCGACCGTACTCGCGGCGTCGGCGCTGTCAGCCGCGCATGACCCCGCAGCGCTGATGATCGAGGTCTCGCCCGGACTCGCCAACGTTCGACTCCGGTAGTCTGCGGCCCCGTGCCCGATACTGCCCGAAGCGGGGCTCAGAACTCAGCGATCTCCGCTCGCGGGCTGGTTCGGACCTTCGGCAGCAATCGGGCCGTGGACGGAGTCGACCTTGCCGTCAGCTCCGGGGAGATATACGGCTTCCTCGGTCCCAACGGCGCGGGCAAGAGCACCACGGTGCGGATGCTGTGCACCTTGCTGAAGCCCACGGAGGGGCGGGCATCGGTGGCCGGATACGACGTCGTCGACCATCCTGGAGAGGTTCGCATCCGCATCGGCGTCGCCCTGCAGGATGCGGCGCTCGACGAACGCCAGACCGGCCGGGAGATACTGGATCTTCAGGCCCGCCTATACGGGTTGAGCGCGGCCGACCGCGCCGCCTCCATCGCACGGGCAGTGGACCTCGCTGATATCGGCGACGCCATGGATGCCCGTGTCAAGACCTACAGCGGCGGCATGAGACGCCGCCTCGATCTGGCCGCCTCGCTGATACACGGCCCCGAAGTGCTCTTCCTGGACGAGCCCACCACCGGCCTCGACCCGGTCAGCCGGGCGCAGGTCTGGGACGAGGTGCGCCGGTTGAACCGCGAGCTCGGGGTGACGGTGTTCCTGACCACCCAGTACCTCGAGGAGGCCGACGCGCTGGCGGACCGGGTGGCCATCATCGACGACGGCCGCATAGTCGAGCAGGGGCCGCCATCGGACCTGAAGCGGGCCGTGGGTGCGGACGTGATCGTCGTCGACCTTCCATCTGACGCAATTGCACCGGCTATGGCTGTTGCAGAGACCGTGCCGGAGGTCGATGCCGTTACCCAGGGTCGCCGCGGCATCACCATCGCCACCGCCGACGGCGCGGCCACCGTCGGGAGTGTGGCCGTGGCTCTGTCGTCTGCTGGACTGCACCCGCTATCGCTCACCGTGCGCACGCCATCGCTCGACGATGTGTTCCTCCTGGCGACCGGATACCGGATGTCGGCCCTGGACTCAACCGCCGAAGCCGGCCGCGCTGCCGGGGGATCAGGATCCTGGGAGGCTCGCCCCACAAAGTCGGCGGCGCCTCGGGGGAGCAGCCAACCGTGAGCCTTCAGACTGGTGCGCCCTCCGTGCCCGCCGGCGGCATGGTCCGGCCTGTCGGGATCCTCACCGACATCGCCACGGTGGCCCGCCGCTCCGTGCGCAGCCTGCTGCGCGAGCCGGAGGCGATGGCCCCGGCTCTGATCATCCCGACGTTCTTCTTCATCGTCAACGTCGGCGCGCTGGAGTCGTTCGTGGAGCGCACCCCCGGCATCGACTACAGGGCGTTCCAGATACCCGTCGCCATAATCTTCGCGGTCACCGGCATCTCCCGCGCGTCGGTTCTGGTCATCGACATCCAGACCGGCTACCTAGACCGGATGCTCGTCACGCCGGTACGCCGGACCACGCTGCTGCTCGGCATGATGGTCGCCGACGTTGCTCTGGCAGTGGCGTTGTCGCTCGTCGTGATCGCCATGGGCTTCGTCTTCGGCGTGAGTTTCGGAACCGGGCTGCCGGGGATCCTGGTCTTCCTGGTCCTGGCGGTGGCGTGGAGCCTCTCCTTCACGGGATTCCCGTACACGGTGGCCCTGCGCACCGGGAATCCAGCCGCGGTCAACTCGTCATTCCTGATCTTCTTCCCCTTCGCCTTCCTGACGCCCGCGTACCTGCCGCGCGAGCTGATGACCGGATGGATGCAGACCGTGGCCGCCTGGAACCCCGTGACCTACCTGCTCGAGGCGATGCGGTCGCTGATGTCCGACAACTGGGACGTGGCCTCTCTGGGCAAGGGAATTGCCGCCATCGTCGGACTGGGTGCCGTCACCTTCGTGATGGCGTTCCGGTCCCTGGCCCGCCGGGTGGCCACTGGCTAACTTGGAGGGCGGCCCCCGATCGCACGGCTTGGGGTGTGAAGGTGCCGGCCCAAGTGGCTGCGGCGTTGTCGTCGCGGGCTTCGGAGTGGGTGATGGCTCGGCTCAGGAACGCGGCCATTTGGGCTCGGCTGACCGGTTGGGCGGGGCAGTAGCGCAGCGGCTCGGTGAGACAGCCTGTGGTGATGCCGAGCCGGGCTATGTGCTGCACGGCGTCGTGGTACCAGGCGTCTTGGGGCACGTCGCTGAAGACCACATCCGGCGCGTTGTCGGCAGGGGGTCCGCCGAGAAGCCGTGACAGGAACGCGGCCATCTGGGCTCGGCTGACCGGTTGGGCGGGGCAGTAGCGCAGCGGCTCGGTGAGACAGCCTGTGGTGATGCCGAGCCGGGCTATGTGCTGCACGGCGTCGTGGTACCAGGCGTCTTGGGGCACGTCGCCGAAGACCACATCCGGCGCGTTGTCGGCAGGGGGTCCGCCGAGAAGCCGTGACAGGAACGCGGCCAATTGGGCTCGGCTGACCGGTTGGGCGGGGCAGTAGCGCAGCGGCTCGGTGAGACAGCCTGTGGTGATGCCGAGCCGGGCTATGTGCTGCACGGCGTCGTGGTACCAGGCGTCTTGGGGCACGTCGCCGAAGACCACATCCGGCTGCGCCGTCTCGGGCTCCGGCTCGCCACCGGGCGGTAGCCCTCCGCCGCCGCCAGGCGCTGGCCCTCCTCGGCCGACGTTGCCAGGGGTGACCGCCGATCCCCGGCAGTTCGCGCCGGTCTGGCGGCCATCGTCGGAGTCCGGTGCGGTGTCGGTGACGAAGCTCATGCACCTGGTTGCAGTCCTGTCGCCGAAGGTGCTGTCAAACGAAGCCTCCACGTTGTACGCGGTGCCCGCGACGAGGCCGGGCAGTTCGAATGTGTCGTCGCTGCCGCCCTCGTCGAAGACCTTGCTCATCTGCGTCCAATGGCTGTCGGCGCGGTAGCGCAGATGTACCCGGTCGCCGTTGCGGTCGCTGACGGTCACCGTGAGCTTGGCCGTGTGTGCGGTGATGTCGGCGGCGTCGACCGCGACCGCGGTCACGGCGGGGGGCTCCGTGTCGAACTGCAACGACTGCACGCCCACATCATCGAAGCTGTCGCTCAGCGTCGCCTCCACCTCTGGCGTAGCGCCGGCCCGCAAGCCGGTGAGATGGAAGGTCACCGAGGACGCCGTGGTCGTCATCGACTGCTCCTGTGACCATGGTTCGCCCTCGTAGCGGTAGCGCAGGCTGACCGTGTGCTCGGGCGGCTGCGTCTGGACTGTTGGTGCGCTGATTGTTCGTGCCCCGACTGTTGCTGCGCCGACTGTTCGTGCCCCGACCGTTGGTGCGCCGACAGGCTGCGTCTTGGCCGTGAGCGCCATGACTGTTCGATCGCCGAGGCTGCGAGCCGATGTCCCGGCAGTGGTGGTGCCGACGTTGGCGATGAACGCAGTCACCGACGCCCCGGTCTGGCCCGCGTTCTCCACCTCGAGCTCGGACACCGCGGGCGCACTCCCGAGCGTGGAGAACCGCGCGGTCTTGGGCGACGCGAACCCATTGTCCAGGGAGGCCTGCACTTCGTACAGCGTCGCCTCGCTCAGCCCGCTGAGCTCGAACTGCACGCTGGCCCGGGAGGTCTGCATCTCCACCGCCGGCCCGTACGCCCCGCCATCCGGCCGGTACCGCAGGTAAACCGTGACGCTCGCCCGGCTCGGGTTGGTGATTGAGACCGTCGCGGTCGCGCCAGTCTGGCTAGGGCTGCCCACCGTGACGATGGCGACACGGTGCACATCACTCGCGTTGATCGTCACGTCGAGCGAGGAGGTGCTCGAGTCCAGCGTGATCGCACCGTCCGTCGGCGACGAGCCCGTCGCGTCCGCGGCCATGGCCACGCTGAAGGTCTCGTCGGGCTCGTCGGCGGTGTCGTTGGCCACAGAGATGGTCGCCGCCTTGGCCGCGCGCCATCGATAGTCCGTGACATTGTCGCCGGAGTCGGTGTCGAGGTCGACGCGCTTGAAGTCGGCCTGGGCGAACGTGAGCGCCCCCGACGCAGGCGAGATGGCGGTGTAGTCGTCGCCGGCGGTGGCGGTGCCATCGGTGGTGCTGAGGAGGATTGTGCCTGCGTCCTCGCGGGGCTGCTCGTCACGCGCCGTCGTCATCACGACCGCCGCGGTGACGGTGCCGCCTTCGTCCACCGGTCGGGGCGAGACCTCCAGAACGGCCGTCGCCTCGGGGAAGTCGTCGTCCATGACGATGTGCGACGCCGCCTCCGAGCCGGACGGAACCGTGTACGAGCCCGGTGTCGGCGAGACGGACACGCTGATCGTGGAGTGCTCCTCCCACGCATCGTCGTCCACGGTCGCCAGCGTGTGTGTGGCCGTGGTCCGGCCCTGGGGCACGTTGACCGTGACCGTTCGGGGGGATTCGCCGGGCGGAGGCAGCATCCCGCCCGTCTCGTCGATCGTCAGCGTCACGTCGAGCCCGGCGGGGGCTTCCACCGGCCCGTTCAGCGTCACGGTGAAGGTCAGCTCGGCGCCCTCCTCGAGCCCGGAGGTCTGGGGCACGCCAATGGCAACCTCTGGCACCTGGCGCGTGAACGTGACCGTGTAGGTCTCGATAGTCAGCCGGTCCCGGGCGGTGGCCACGATCCTGACGACCACGGCCGTGCCCACGGGCAGGTCGACCTGGAAGCCGGGCGCGGTGATGTCGGCGTCGTCCAGGAGGGTGAGTCCCTCCTGGCCGTAGAAGTCGAACGTCTCACCGGGGTTCAGCGTCTCGGGCGCGATCGTGATCTGTGGATGGTCGAAGCCGATGCTGGCCGTGTACTCGGTGGTCGTGCTGATGAAGGTCGGGCTGAGCTCGCCGCCGGTCAGCTCGATGGCCTGGAGGCCGGCCTTGTCGGTCAGGTCGTTGGGCGCGATGTCGACGTGCTGGCTGCTGCGGTCGGGGTCGAGCGCGATGTTGGAATCGGTCGGGTCCGGATCGGTCGTGACCGCAGCCAGGCTGAGGGTGAACCGCTCGACTTGCTCGCTCTCGTTGTCGTCGAGGGTGGCGATCTCGATGTTCTTGCTCGCGCACCACCTAGAGACCGGGCAGTCGTTCGTCTCGTCCCCTTCGACGAACTCTTGCTGGCGGAAGGTCAACTCTCCCGTCGTCGCGGTGAGCGCTCGGTAGTCGATGCCTGCGGTGGCCGGCGCTCCGTTGCCGGCACCGTCGGGGTCGGGCCCGTCGGACGTGCTCACCAGCAGCTTGCCCCCGTCCTCGTTGGGCTGCTCGGCACGCGCCGTCGTGATGGTCACCGTGGCCGTGACCGTCTGGCTCTCGTCGACGGTGTCGCTCGACACGGCCAGCACCGCGGCCGCCTCGGGGAAGTCGTTGTCGCTCACCGCGGCGGTCACCGTCAGCGGGCCCGACGTTCTGTAGGCGGCGTCGTTCTCCTCGAGTTCCACGCTGACCGTCGAGGCGGCGTCCCAGACGTCGTCGGCCTGGGTGGGGATCTCCAGCTCGAACGCGGTCTGCTCGGCCTGAATCAGGTACGTCACGCCGTCCGTCTCGAGCACGTCATCGACCATCGTGCCGTCCTCGCTGACGCTCAGGGTGAACGCGGTCGTCTCATCAGTGGCGGCGTCACGGCTGATCGTCGCGACTACGCTTTCGCCTTCGGCCAGTTCGTCGTCGGTGACGCTGATCGTCAGTTCGGGCAACTGGCGCGTGATCGTCAGGGTGTAGGTGCGCATCGTGGTGGTGTCCTCCGCAGTCACCGTGATGGCGATCGCCCTCGGCGTGTTGAGCTCAAGGTCGACCTGCGTGCCCGGCGTGTTCGGGTCGACGTCCACCTCGGCGGTCTGGTCAGTGCCGTCGAGCACCTCCACCGACACGGCGTTCGAGTCGGTGGCCTGCGGGCTGACGGTGATTCGGGGGCTCCCGAACGGCACCGTCACGGTGTGGGCGATGGTTCCCGACTGGAACGCGGTGTCCAGGCGACCCGCACTGAGCCCGAGACTCTGCAGCGATGCGTCGCTGGAACGGTCGCTCGGATCGATGCTGACCACGAACTCGGCATCAGCGTGCAGCCGGATGTGCGCGTCGGTCGGCCTCGATCCCGTCGTGACCGCCATCGTGACACTGAACTGCTCCTGCGGCTCCTTGATGGCGTCGTCGACGATGCCGATCTGCACCGCCCGGCTCGCCTGCCAGCGCATCACCCCGCCGCCGATGTCGACTTCAGCGAAGTCTGCGGCGTCGAAGCTCACCGCGCCCGCAGTCGAGCTGATCGCCTGGTAGTCGCTCGTGTTCGCCGTGTTCGGCGCGGTGGCCAGCCGGATCGTGCCGCTGGCCTTGTGGGGCTGCTCGTTGGCGTCGGTTGTGACGGTCAGCGTCGCGGTCACCGTGGCGCCGTCCCGCTCCGCGATCGTCGTCGGCGACACGGTGAGCACGGCCTCCGCGGCCGGGAAGTCGTCGTCGAGCACTTCCTTGGTGATCGAGTTGGTGTCGTTCTCGAACCTGTAGGCCGAGGTGGCGGCGGCGGTGATCTGGGCATGGGGCTCCCAGTTGTCGTCGCCCTCGGTGGGCACCGTGTGGGTGACCGAGTTCTGCCCGCTGCCGATGGACAGGGACAGCGGCGAGGTGCTGAGTCCGGCCGTTGCCATCGGCCCGCCTGTCTCAGTCACCGCCAGCTCGAAAGCAGTGGTGTCCGACGTGGCCCCGTTGCGCGACACTGTGAACACCACGTTGCCGCCCTCGGTCAGCTCGGTGGCGGTCACGCTCAGCGTCAGCACCGGCCCGGACCGCGTCGCCGTCACCGTGTAGGTCGCTGCGGTGGTGTCCTGGGCGGTGACCAGCACCTTGAACACGGTCTCTCCGATCACCACATCGACCTGATGGCCCGGAATCGTCGAGGCGTCGTCGAGCTCGGCGTCGTTCTGGTCGAGGAACGACACCGTCGCGGTGTTGTCTCCCGCGGCGGCAACCACGGTGATCTGCTCGTCGGCGAAGTTGACGGTCGCTGCGTAGCTCCCGTCCGACGCGGCTGTCAGCACGGTGCCGTCAAGGCTCAGGCTGCCCAGCGTGTTGACGCTGGAACGGTCGCTCGGTCGGATGGTCACCGTCTGCGGCGTGCTCGTGCCGTCGAGTGTGATCGCGCCGTCGGTTCGGGCCTCGGACGGATTGGCCGGATTCACCCTGGCCATGGCAACCGCGAACGTCTCAGCGTTCTCGGCCAGGTCGTCGTCGGTGATCGCGATGTCCACGCTCTGGCTCAGACAGTACGTGCCGGTGGGGCAGCCGTTGTCTCCGTTCCCGGCCACGAAATCGTCCGCCGCGAACTCCAGCGTGCCGGTCATCGCGGTGAGCGCCGTGAAATCACCACCGCCCGCCGAGCCGGTCTGTGTGCTTGCCAGGATCGGACCCGAGTCCTCGTGCGGCATGTGATCGCCCGCTGTCGTGATCGTCACGGTGGCGGTGGCCGATCCGCCTTCGTCGACCTCGTCGGTCACCTCGAGGACGGCCTCGGCGTCGGGGAAGTCGTTGTCGGAAACGGTCTGCTCCGCCGAGCCCGGGCTGCCCACCGTGTAGCTCGCATCGGCCTGCACGGCCGCGGTCACCACGGCGTGAGCCTCCCAAGACTCGTCGCTGACGCTGGCGATCTCGAGCCGCAGACTCTGGGCGTCGGCGGGGATCGTGACCGTGTGCACCGTCTCGTTCGCGGCGGCCACCATCTCGCCCACCTCGCTGACCTCCACCTTCACCACCAAGCCGTCCCCGGCCGCCTCCGAGCGGCTCACCACGAACGGCACCGTGCTGCCCTCGGTCAGCGTCGCCGCGGGCGCGGTGACGGTGACCGTCGGCTGGGCGCGGGTCACTGTCACCGTGTACGACTGCGACGAGCCGTCCTCCGCGGTGACCTTCGCCACGATCACGTTCACGTCGATGGTGAGCGCAACCTGGTGGCCTCCGGTCCGATCGTCGGCGTCGGGGATTGCGTCGCCGTTGCCGTCCAGGATCTGGACCGCCGCCCCGTCGGCCGCGGCGCCGGCGGTGGCGGTCACGGTGGTCTGCACCGTCGTGTAGTCGGCTGCGGCGGTGTAGGTGGTGACGCTCGAACTGAAGCTTTGGTTGAGGGTGAGGCCGCTCAGTGACAGCGCGCTCAGTGTGCTGTCGTCGCTCAGCTGAGCCGGCGCCTCCACGGGGCCCAGCACCTGGCTGAGGCTCCGGCCCATCCCCTGCGCGTCGTCGTAGGTCACCGTCACCCGCAGGTACTTGGCCTCGTCGTCGGCGACCGGGATGTAGGTTGCGGTGTCGGCGTTGGCGATCGCGCTCCAGCCGCTGACGCCGTTGTCGGAGCGCTCCCATCTCCAAGTCTCGTCGGCCACGCCCCCGTCGGGGTCAGACAGCGACGCCGTCAGCAGCACGTTGACGCCGGCCGCTGCGGGAGCAACCGCCAGTTCGCCCGCCTCCTCCACGTTGCGCAGAATGATGGTGACATCGATGTTGGTCACCACCTCGGGGTCCGGGCCTGCGTCGGTGGCCACGACGGTCAGCGCGTAGCTGTTCCCGGACCTGGCCTCGAAGTCGTAGTCCACGCCGGACTTGGCCCGGAGCTGTCCCGTTGTGGTGTTGATCTCGAATGAGCCGGCGTCGGCGCCGGCGAGGCTGTAGGTGATCGTTCCGCTGCCCGCCGGCGGGGCCGCCGGCGAGGCCACGGCCGCTCCGATGTTGACGCCCGCGCCGGTGTTCTCGTCGAGTTCGCGCATCGTGGCGACGGAGTGCAGGGTGACCTCGAGGGAGGCGATCCGCTCGATCGTGAACGGTCCGGCGCCGCGCAGGCTCCGGATGTTCTCCTGCGGGTCGGTGTCCAGCCCGCCCAAGCTGAAGCCGTTGTCGTCGGAGACGTCGTCCTCAGTTCCCGCGTCCCAGGGATACAGGTTGACAGTGCGCTCCCGCAGCCAGCGCCCCTGGTTGTCGAGCATCGGCAGGCCCGAGACGCCCACGAACCAGTCGGGCGTGGGGGCGATCATCGAAGTCAGCGTCAGGCGGGGGAACTCGGACGTGAACACGATCTCGTTCAGGGTTGCGACGGCGGTGGGGCCGCCGCCGACAGTCTGCCGGAACGTGCCGTACGCGGTCGGGTCGGCGGCGTCCATGGCGATCTGGACCTCCGCCTGCAGCCCCTGGGTGGCGCCGGTCTCGGCCATGGCTTCCACCCCGGCGGTGGCCTGCCCTCCGGCGGTGAGGAAGCTCACGGCGTCGCCGTGGACGCCGCCGACCAGCGCGGTGAAGTGCGCGTTCGCGGGCACTCTCGGCGGTGTCACCTGCTGGTTCCAGTGGCCGCGGAAGACGATGTCGTAGGTCGCGGTGGTCGCATAGGCGGCTGCCGGGTCGGAGGCGGTCGGGGTGAGCGAGGTGACCTGGGGGGCCCGCGTGACCCTGACCGTGTACGTCTGGGTCGTTGTGTCGTTCTCGGCAGTGACCACCACGGTGAGGACGTTCTCGCCCACGCGCAGGTTCAGCGTCTCGCTGGAAGTTCGGTCCCGCTGGGCGCGCCCGGCGATGCTGACCCGGGCTTCCTCGTGGTGGGCCGTCGCTGCCAGCGTGACGCTCGTGGTGTCGAAGCCCACTCCGGCGCGGTACTCGGTCACGCTCGTGCGGAACGCCGGGTCGAGGTGCCCGATGCTGTCCGTGCCGTCTGTCAGGGCGAGAGCGCTCAGAGTGGCGTCGGCCGAGTCGTTGGCCGGGATGGTGACGGTTGCGGTTGCCGTGCCGAGCCTGATGTTGGGATGCAGGGCGTCGGGCTGCTGCTGCCGGTCGGGGCGGACCAGCAGCAGCGTGAGGTCCTCGTCGCCCTCTGTAACGTTGTCATCGGTGATCCGGATCGTGACCGTCCTGCGTGCCGTGGAGCGGAAGTCCTGGGGGTTTCCGGGGTCGATGTCTTCGGGGGAGAAGTCCCCGTAGTTGAACGGCAACTCCATCTCGGTGAACGAGTAGTCGGTTCCCGGGGTCGACGATGCGGTGTCCGAGGCTCTCAGCACGATCACGCCGGCATCCACTCCTGCGTGCAGAATGTCCGTGTTGCTGACCTGGACGGTCACCGTGGCGGTGACCGACTCGCCCTCCGCGGCTGTGTTCTTGTCCACGGTCAGGGTGATTTCCGCTCCGGGGAAGTCGTCGTCTCGGATGTCTTTGCTGGCGCTGCCGCCCGTGGTGGCTGGCGTGTACCCATCGCCGCCGGTGACCGCGACGGTGACCTCGGCGCGCGCTGCGTACGCCGTGTTGCCCCTGGTGGTCACGGTGTAGTCCGCCGACCGCTGATCGGCCGGAATCGTCACCTGCTTGGCGCCCTCGCCATCGGGATCGATCACATCGCCGACATCGGTCACTGTCAGGTCGACGACGAGGTCCGCGTCGCTGGCCCGGCTGCGGGTCACGGTGAACTCGACGTGGCCGCCCTCGGTGACCGCTCCGGTGGTCTTCACCGCGATGCTCACCTGCGGCTGGCGGGTGACGGCAACCGTGTAGGTCTCCGTGTAGCGGGGATCATGGGCCGCGACATGTATCTCGATCACGTTGGGGCCCTCGGCCAGGTTGACCTGGAATGAGCCGCCGGTGACCGCTGTGAGACTTCCGATGGTTCCTTCCCGGTAGGTCACCGAAGCGTTCATGTCGTTGGTGGTCGGGGTGATCGTGAGCTCGGTTTCCGCGAACGCCACCGTGGCCGTGTACTCGAGCTGGTTGCCCACAAAGCCGGGAGAGAGGGCCGGGATGGAGTTGTCGGTTCTCAAATCTAGGCCCGAGAGGGTGGCGTCCTCGGATCTGAGATCGATGTCGTTGGCACTGATCTGGATCACGCCGGGACTCGTCACCATGATGTTCCCATCGGCGGGGTTGGACGAGTCGACCATGATCGCCGCGACGAGGTTGAGGCTGAACTGTTCGAGGGCCTCCTCATCGATGTCATCGACCACATTGAGGCGTCGCGAGGTGATTGTGCTCGCGCTCCAACGCCAGTCGAAGCCCGGGCCGAGGTCGAGGTCGACTCGCGTGAAGCTGCCCGCGTCGACGCTGAAGACCAGCGGCTCGAATTCGATCACGTCGACGCCGTCGCCCCGCGGTCCCACGACCGCGGTGCCGCCGAGGATCGAGAGGATGAACTCGCCGGTGGACTTGTGGGGCTGGTGGTCGTCGGCGGTCAGGAACAGATACCCGAGCGATTGGTCGAAGCCTTCCCAGACCGTGGCGGGACTGTTTTGCAGGCTGAGGCTGGCCTCGGGGAAGTCGTTGTCCTCCACGTTGCGCGTCGCCGCTCGTCGGCTGTCGCTGACCGTGTAGCCGTCGCCTGCGACGACCACCGCCGTTACCGTTCCGTGCTCGTCCCACTCGGTGTCGGTCGAAGTGGCCACGATGAGCGTCGCCGACGGCCGGCCGGCACCGATGGTGACTGTGCGGTCGCCGGTCTCGCCGGCGGCGGCGAGGGTGCTGGTCTCGGTGACGACGACCGTGACCATCAGCGCCTCGGTCGTGGCGAAACTGCGGGCCACGGTGTATTCGATGGCGTTGCCCTCGACGACGGTTGCCGTGTCCGTGGTGATGCTGATGATCGGAAGGTCGCTGGGGCCGATGGTGACCGTGAGCTCGGCGGGGTCGGAGGGTGCGATGTCGATGTTGGCCGCGGTCGGGTTGGATCCGCCGCTGATGCTGCGCAGCGAGACGGTGAACGTCTCGGCCCGTTCTCCGGAGTTGTCGTCGGTGATCAGGATCTCCCATTCCTTGGTGGCCTGCCGGCGCAGGTCTTCACCGCTGACGGTGTCGTCGACGTCGACTTCCTCGAAGTCGTCCACCTCGAAGTCCAGCTGCTCGTCGAGCCCGGCGAAGTCGAGCCCGGCAGTGGCCGTGCCCGACGCGGCCGCCACCCGCAGCAGGCCGGTGCCGCGGTGGGGGATCTCGTTGGCGTCGGTGGTGACGGTGTAGGTCAGCGTCAGGGTGTCGCCCTCGTCGAGCTGGGGCGCGGAGACGGCCAGCGTCGCCTGCGCTGCGGGGAAGTCGTCGTCGTCGATGACGTCGGTCGCGCGGCCGGTCGCCTCGCGGTGGGTGTAGCCGCCGCCGTCGACGACGGTGACCGTGATCGTGGAGTGCTCCTCGTAGATGGTGTCGGTCTGCGTCGGAAGCGTGAACGTCGTCGAGCTCTGGTTGGCGGGGATGGTCGCCGTCCGCTCGCCCTCGTCGCTCGCCGACAGCATGTCGCCGTCTTCTTCGACGGCCAGGTTGACGACGATGTCCGCTGTCGCCGCCGGTCCCGAGCGTGTGACGGTGTAGCTGATGCTGGCGCCCTCGGTGCTGTCGGACTTCGTGCTGCTGATCCTCACCTCGGCGAAGTCGCTGGTGCGGATGGTGGCCGTGGCCGGCGAGCCCGACACCGACAGCTTGTCGGCGTGCTCGCTGGTGGAGTCGGTGCGGAGCAGCACGTCGAACGTCTCCGCGACCTCGGGGTTGGCATCGTTGACGGTGTTGATCGTCAGCTCATAGGCGGCCCGCCAGCGAGGGTCCTCCGCTACGGGATCGTCGTCGACGTCCACCTGCGTGAACCTGTTCATGGGCAGGTTGAAGCGCCGGGCGGTCACAGCCGTGAAGTCGGCCGGCGAGACGGCACCGCCGCTGCCGACGCCGTCCTCGGTCGCTATCACCATGTGCCCGCTGGCGGTGTGCGGCTGCTCGTCGCCCCGTGTCGTGACGGTCACGGTGGCGGTGACGGATGTGCCTTCGTCGACGGTGTCTGCGGTGAGGGCGAGCACCGCATCGCCGAGTGGGAAGTCGTCGTCCTGGACGGTCTTTGTGGCGCTGCCGGCGGAGCCGCTCACGGTGTAGTCGTCGTTGGTGCTGGCGTCGATCTCCAGCGTGATTTCGGAGTGCTCCTCCCAGATGAGATCGGCCTGGGTGGTCACCTCGGCGGTGGCCGAGGTGTCGCCCGCCGCGATCGTGACGCTCGGTGGTTTGGCGACGATCATGGTGCCGGTCTGTGTTGCGCTGAGGCCGATGGTGATGTCCGCTTCGGCTGCTCGTGACAGCCTGACCGCGAACGCCAGGGTGGCGCCCTCGACGGGCGTGCCCGTGGGCGCACGGACGCTGGCCACGGGTTTGTCGCTGGCCCGGGTGACGGTCAGGGTATGGCTCTTGGTGGTTGTGCCGTCGCCCGCGGTGACCCTGACCTCGATCACGTTGTCGCCCTCCGCGAGGTCGACTTCGAACGTGTCCGCCGTTGCGGTGTCGGCGTCGGACAGCTCGGTATCGCCGCGGTGGTAGCTGACCGAGGCGTCTTGGTCGGTCGGCGTCGGCGTGATCGTCAGCTGCTCCACGTCGCCGTCGACCCGTGCGGTGTGGGTGCAGGTGTTGCAGTTGGTGGAGAACGACTGGGTGAACGTGCCCGTGGCCGCGCTGTCGCGGATCGTGAGGGCGCTGAGGGTGGCCACATCGGACAGGCGCCGGGTGATGGTGACGGTGTAGTCCTGCGTGGTGGCGCGGTCCTCCGCGGTGACTCTCACCGTGAACACGTTGCGGTCGACCGCCAGCGCCGCCTGGAGGCCGTTGCCCTCGTTGCCGTCGGCGTCGACGATCGCGTCGTTGTTGTCGTCGAGGTACTCCACCAGGTGGGCGTCGGGGTCGCTGGGCGCGGCGGCCAGCGTCACCTGCGTGACGGTGCTGGCCACCGACCCGGCGTATGAGTACGTCGTCGGGGCGAAGTCTGGAGTGAGCGCCGCGGGCGACGCGCTCAGCGAGCCCAGCGCGGCCTCGGTCGAGGCTGCCGCGTTCGCCGCGATCGTGATGGTCTGCGAACGGGTGACTACGAAGGCATATGCGAAGCGGCTGTCGGAGAGGTGGACGTCGAACTGCTCGGCGGCCTCGGCCTCGGGGTCGAAGAGGATCGGAATCTCGAGGGTGGCGGTCCCGACAATTGTTGGGCCGAAGAAGCCGTTGCCGATTTCGAAGTTCTCCGGCGGTATGGAGACCTGTACGTCCAGCGCCTGGTAGTCGTCGCCCGCGGTCGCTTTATCTCCTGGCGTGTTCGCTGGACGGTCTGCCGTGTAGAGCCGGACAGGCGTCGAACTCGCGTGGGGGAAGTCTGTGAGGCTGTCCAACTCAATCCGCACCGTCACGGTGACGGTGCCCCCCTCCACCACGCTCGTGCCGTCCACTTCCATATCGGCAACGGCATTGCTGATGTCGGGAAAGTCGTCGTCGCGAACCTCGACGGCGACCGACTGCTTGTTCGTCACGAATGCGTAGGCGCCGTCGCCGGGAGCGGTGAGCGTCAGCGTCACCGTGTGGTGGTCGGAGTAGAGCGTGTTGCCGCTGGTCGGCACGGTCACATCGACCGAGGTCTGGCCGGCGACGATCCTGGCCGTGCCCGAGGTCGCCCCAGCTACGATGTCGCCGGTCAATGTGTAGGCCACGTCGACGTCTGACGACAGGGCCGACCCCAAGGAGACCGTGAAGTTCAGCGAGTCGCCCTCGACATAGGGAATCTCGTTCGCGTCGCCGTCGAGGGGCGGCACGACCTCCACGCCGACCCGCGGCTGGGAGCGGGTGACTCTCAGCGTGTACGTCCTCTTGGTGCCGGACTCCGCGGTCACCACGACCCTGAACGTCTTCTGTTGGCCCCCGATGAGATCGATCTGGAAGCCGTTCGCTCTCCGATCGGCGTCCGGGAGCTCGACTGTGCCCGAGGCGCCGTCGAGGAAGGCGATCGTGGCCCTCGCGCTGCGCGCCGTCGCCGTCACCGTGATCCGAGCAGAGTCGTTCGGGACAGCGAAGGTGTAGGAGGTCGTGGCGGTGTCGAAGTCCAGCAGTTCGTCGAGATCGGCGTCGTTGAGCGAGAGGACCGACAGATTGGCATCGGTTGCGGCGGCGGCCCGGGTGATGCTGATCGTGTAGTCGGTCGATTCGAGGAGATGCTGGGAGGTCACGCTGACCGTGATCGTGTAGGCCCCCGCGGGGACATCCACCTCGAATCCGGGCGTGTTCGGGTCGGCGTCGACCAGCGTTGTCTGCTCGCTGCCTCCCAGGATCTCGTAGTCGGCGTTCGAGTCGGTCGTCGCGGCGGCAACGGTGATCCGTTCGACCGAGAAGCCCAGCTCCACGGAGTAGCCGGTCGTGCCGGCGTCGAAGCCGGGCGACAGCGCCCCCGGGCTGACGCTGAGACTGCTCAGTGAAGAGACATCGGAGCCGGAGGCCTGTGGCGTGCCGCGTCCCGACTCGCCGATCCGTGAGTGCGGCATCCACGGGCCGGAGCCGACCCCGTTGTTGGCGCGGACCTGCACGTAGTACTCGTCTCTCGGGTCGAGACCGCTGATCTGGTGCGACCGCGTGCCGCCCCCGGTCTGCCAGACGCCGGGAACCTCGGTCCATCGAGAATCCTCGTGCAACCGCTCTGTCTGTGTCGCCGCGTAGCGCAGGTCGTAGCTCGTGACGGCCGATGAGCCCGGGTCGGAGGGCGCGCTCCAGCCGACGCTCAGGCTGTTGGGGCCGGGGGTCGCGTCGGCGCCGACGATCAGCGCGGGCAGGCGCCCGATCTCGATGCTGTATGTCTTCGTCGTCACGGCGTCCTGCGCGGTAACGGTGGCGGTGAAGGTCTTGGCCGCGCCCGATACGTCGATCTGGTGCCCTTCCATGCTGTCGTCGTCGGTTGAGGTGATGAGGTACTCGGCCTGGAAGTGTCGCGGGCGCGCGTCGAGGGTGATGGTAGAGGCGTCGTTGGCAAGGCCGAGGGTCTGGCTGCTCAGCTCCCGGTCGAACTCCGCAGCGTCCACACCGTCGATCCGCAAGTGTTGCAGCGTCGCGTTGTTCGAGACGGGCATCTCGAAGGAGTAGGCGTTCCCCTTGACGCTGTCGACGGCCCACATCGTCTCGCCGTCGGACCAGATGCCCCAAGGATCGACCGTCGAGCCTGGCACCCGCAGGTGGTCGCTGTCGAACGACTTGCTCGCAACGTGCGCTCTGGTCAGCATGTCGTAGGCACGGATCTCGGAGGACTCCGCAGCCCACATCGTCTCGCCGTCGGACCATAGGCCGCGGAACTGTGAGAGTGACGCAATACCGAAGTCTCTCGCCGGTAGGCGCTGGTTCCTGCTCGGGCCGGTGAGCCAAACGGCGCGAATGGCTCCTCCGACGGATCCCCAGAGCACCTCGCCGTCCGTCCAGATGCCCTGAATTGTGTTCGTGTCCAGGAGTCCCACGGACGAGCCGGTGAGATCGAGGAGTGGGTTGTGCTGCCAGTCGCCGCTCGAGCCCTGGGTGTAGGCGAACACTTTGGTGTACCGGAGGGCATTGGTGGGTTTGGAGTCGGCCACGAATATCATCTCGTCGGCTCCGGCGAGCCCGCGCAGGCTGGCCTGAGTCTCCGCGAGTGTCTGCACGATGTCCGCTTGGGGTTGGCGCGCCCCGGTCTCCAGATCGAAGGCGAACAACCCTTTCGGTGTTCCGTTGTTCACCACCCACAGCGTGGTGCCGTCGCTCCAGATGCCCCGCGGGAAGCTCGTGGTCAAAGATGCGTCCAGGCCGTAGATGTCCTGCGACGCCTTCCAGTGGAAGGTCCCGCCTCGCCCGCGGTTGATCGTGATCGTGTAGTTGCCGACGGTGGTGCCTATCGTCACGGTGAGCTGGACTTCGGTGCTGCCATTCTCAGTGAGGGAGGCCTGGCATCCGTCGGCCACCGGATCGGAGTCGTCGATGCACGAAACGGTCGCGCCGACATCCCTGGGTGTGCCGATCACCGTCGCCGTCGCGACCGAGCTGGCGACGCCCACCGTGTAGTTGCCGCGGTCCATTGCAACGTTGGGAATCGCCGCGCCGTTGACCGTGATGGCGCTGAGACTGGCATCGAGCGAGGTTGAAGCCGCGGGCGTGCCGGTTGCAGACTCGCTGATGCGCTCGTGGGGAAGCCACGGTCCCTCGCGCAGGGCGTTGACCGCGCGCACCTGGACGTAGTAGGCCTGACCGTTGGTCAATCCCCTGAGGATGTAGGAGAGGTCGCCGCCGCCCGTGGTCCAGACATCGTCGATCACGGTCCACTGGTCGTCGTTCTCGAGGTTGTCTGCGTCGGTGCGTGCGTAGCGCAAGTCGTAGGCGGTCACGCCCAAGGTCGCGCTGTTCGACGGTTCGTGCCAGCTCACCTGCAGCAGACGGGTGTTGGGCGTCGCGATGACGCTCGTGATCTCGAGTGGCGCGGGCCCGACCGTGACCGTGTAGACCTGCCTTGTTGTGGCGTCGGCCGCGGTCACCGTGATCGTGACCTCGACCGGGCCGCCGGTCAGGTCGACCTGGTACCCGCCGAGGCTGAGGTTGGCATCGGCCGGGAGGACGTCTACGGTCGCGAAGCGGTTGCGCGGCGCAATCGTCAACGTTGTCGAGGTCGGACTGCCCGGCAGCACCACCGTGTGCGTGGTCTCGGCCACACTGAGCTCGACAGGATCCTCCCCGTGCTGAACCTCGAGCTGACTCAGCCCCGGGTTGTTCGACACCGGCAGGTTGAAGGAGTAGACGATCGCGGTGCCGCGGTCGACTACCCACATCGTCTCGCCGTCGGACCAGATGCCCCAGGGTTTGATGGGAGTGTCCTTCACGGTCAGGTGGCTCTGGGTGAACTCCTTGGCGGTGTCACGCTGGCCGTCGACCGTCTTGTGGGCAAAGATTCGTTCCGTCAGGGCGTCGGCGACCCATATCGTCTCGCCGTCGGACCATATGCCGGCCGGACTGTCGTTCTCGCTGGCGAGAGTGATGTCCCCGGGGGAATCGTGCACCATGTTGGAGCGGTCAGAGTTCCAGGTGAATGCCAAGACCGCATTGTCTGAGCTATCGTCGGCGATATACAGCCGTTCTCCGTGAGTCCAGATGCCTCTGATTGACGGAGCAAGAATAATATCGGACGGCAGTACATAGCTCTCCTCGATGTCGGGCTGCCACTCTGATGCGTCGTTTCGACGGAATCCTTGAATCCTGGCCTGTTCAGTGAGTCCGTTGTGTCTGCGGGCGACCAGCACCGAGCCGTCGTCAGTTCCCGCGACGCCCACCGGCCTGCGCACATGAAGAAGGTCGCTCGCACCCGTGTTGATGTCGTTGAGCGACTGTCGTGCCTTGGTTTCGAGGTTGAAGGCGACCAGCTTCGAATTCCTTCGGTCATTGTCGGCGACCCACAACGTGGTGCCGTCGCTCCAAATGCCCCTCGTCCTGCTGGTGTTTTCTCCAAGCACGGCGGCCAGGCCGTAGATGTCGTCGGACGCCTTCCACGCGAAGGTGCCGGTCAGGCCGCGGTTGAGCGTGAGCGTGTAGTCCATCGTTGCCGAGCTATCGGTCACGGTCAGGGTCAGGTCGACTCCCGCGCCCGCCGTGAGCGCGACCTGGCATCCGGCCGCATTGCCATCGGCATCGACCGAGCACGTCACGGTGGCGGAGCTCGCGGTCGGTGTGGCCGCCACGGTCGCGGTGGCCACGCCGTTGGCGAGCCCGACCGTGTACGAGTCCCGCTCCGCATCGAAGTCGGGGATCGCGGTCCCATCGACGGTGATGCCCGACAGCGTCGTCGTTTCCGTAGTCCGCGCGGCGCGCTCACCGTCGCCGCCCGAGGACCCACTGCCTCCGCTTCCGCCTGGTGCGGTCACCGGTGGGTCTTTGGCCGGTGGGTCTGTGGCCGGTGGGTCGGTCACCGGTGGGTCGGTCACCGGTGGGTCTGTGGCTGGTGGGTCGGTCACCGGTGGGTCTGTGGCTGGTGGGTCGGTCACCGGTGGGTCTGTGGCTGGTGGGTCGGTCACCGGTGGGTCTGTGGCTGGTGGGTCGGTCACCGGTGGGTCTGTGGCTGGTGGGTCGGTCACCGGTGGGTCTGTGGCTGGTGGGTCGGTCACCGGTGGGTCTGTGGCTGGTGGGTCGGTCACCGGTGGGTCTGTGGCTGGTGGGTCGGTCACCGGTGGGTCTGTGGCTGGTGGGTCGGTCACCGGTGGGTCTGTGGCTGGTGGGTCGGTCACCGGTGGGTCTGTGGCTGGTGGGTCTGTCACCGGTGGGTCTGTGGCCGGTGGGTCTGTGGCCGGTGGGTCGGTCACCGGTGGGTCTGTGGCTGGTGGGTCTGTGGCCGGTGGGTCGGTCACCGGTGGGTCTGTGGCTGGTGGGTCTGTGGCCGGTGGGTCGGCGGTGGGTGTGACTTGTAGCGGGAAGAAGGAGTCTTCGTAGCCAATAGCGTTGAAGGTGCTCACCTCGAAGTCGTAGGCGGTGCCGTTGGCGAGCCCGGTCATGGTGCAGCCCGGGACGCTGGTGATGCAGAGGCCGCCTGGTGGGTTGCTGAGGACTACGTATTGGGTGATGGGCGAGCCGCCGTCGTAGGGCGCCTCCCATGTGAGGGTGACCGACTCGTCGCCGGGCGTGGCCATGATCTCGCCGATTCGGAACGGGACCCTGGGTGGGGCCAGGTGGTCGACGATGTCCGACGTGGCGTAGCCCGTGTTGCTGCTGGAGTCCACGGCGCGCAAGCACAGCCTCTGGCCGAGGTTGCTGGTGCCATAGGAGACGTCGTTGCCCTCGGCGTAGGTCTGCGCAGACGGGAACGTGGTCGAGGGCCCGCACGGGTCGCTGCCGGTGATCCACGCGTAGTGCCAGGTGGTGTCGTGCGGGTCGTCGTCGGTGGCGCTGAACGTGTTCGGCACCGTGCCCGCAGCCACCGTCACCACCGGATGCGAGTCGGCGTGAGCAGGCGTCGGCGCGGCCACGGCCAGGAGCGCCGCGGTCAGCAGCGCCGCCACCGACACCTGTCGGCGCGGTCGCTCACGCACGCCCACACCCCCCGGCGGATTCCTTGCGCAAGACGTCAGAGACAATGACTTCCAGTCAACGATAACTTATGATGAATTATAACTTATGGTACATCATAGGTTCAGAATTGATCATAGCTTGTGATGTTTGCGGCTGCACAGAGGCCGAGCGGCCCGGTTCCGGCCTACTGTCTGGGCCGACCCCTGGGGAGGCCCCTTGGAACCTGTGCTCGATGCGGTGGGTGTCGGCAACGCAATCGTCGATGTGATCGCGGCGGTCGGTGAGTCGTTCATCGCGGACCACGGCCTGGTGAAGGGGGCCATGACCCTGGTCGGCGCCGAGAGGTCAGCTGAGTTGTACGACGCCATGCCGCCCGGGATAGCGGCCTCCGGCGGCTCGGCGGCCAACACCATGGCCGGCGTGGCCTCCTTCGGCGGCCGGGCCGGGTTCATCGGCAAGGTGCGCGACGACCAGTTGGGCGAAGTCTTCGTGCACGACATCCGGGCGACGGGAGTCGCCTTCGACGTGCCGCCGGCACCGGACGGCCCGCCCACCGCCCGCTGCCTGATCCAGGTGACCCCCGATGCCGAGCGGACCATGAACACCTTCCTGGGCACCTCGGCCCTGCTGGGACCCGCCGACGTGGACACGGGCCTGGTGGCCTCGGCGGCGATCACGTACTGCGAGGGCTATCTCTGGGACGTACAAGTGGCCAAGGACGCCATCCGCGTGGCCATGGAGGCTGCGGGCGAGGCCGGCCGGACGGTGGCGCTGGCCCTGAGCGACTCCTACTGCGTGGAGCGCCACCGCGCCGAGTGGCTGGACCTGATCGAGGACCGCGTCGATGTGGTGTTCGCCAACGAGGCGGAGGTGTGCGCCCTGCACTCGACCGGCGATTTGTCAGCGGCCCGCGCCCGCACGGCCGAGATGGCCCGGACTGTGGTTGTCACCCGCGGCGCCCGTGGTTCCGTTCTGGCCGAGGGCGCAACGGTGGAGGGGGTCGCCGCGATCCCGGTTCCGCAGGTCGTGGACGCCACCGGCGCCGGCGATCTGTACGCCGCGGGCTTCCTGTGGGGTCTCAGCCGGGGCGCGCCCCTGGCCCGCTGCGGACAATTGGGAAGCCTGGCCGCGGCCGAGGTGATCGGCCATGTGGGCGCACGTCCCCTGGTGTCGCTGTCACAGCGCGCCGTCGCGGCCGGGCTCGTGTGATCGAGGGCGTTCCGGGCGCCGCCTCGGGCTCGCGGGGCCGTCTGGTTCGGGGCGCCGTCGGATCCGCTCGGCCTCCTAGGCTCGACGCGTGGCGACGATCCGGGTCTCGACGGTGGTGCCCGCGGCGCCCGCGGCAGTATGGGAGGACCTGCGCCACATCGGCCGCCACGTCGATTGGATGAGCGACGCCTACTCGATCCGCTTCCTCACCGAGGCCACTGAGGGCGTCGGTGTGCGCTTTGAGTGCGCTACCCGAGTCGGCCCGATGCGGGTCATCGACCGCATGGAGGTGACCGAGTGGCGCAACACCGAGGTCATGGGGATCCGCCACCGCGGGGCGGTCTCGGGCACCGGGCAGTTCCGGCTCTCTCCGTGCCCTCAGCCGGCTGGCGAGATCCACACACGGTTTGAGTGGACCGAGACGCTCCGGTTCCGATGGTGGATGGGCGGATCGCTCGGCGCGGCCGTGGCCCGTCCGGTGCTCAGGGCTGTGTGGGATCGCAGTCTCCGTCGTTTCGCGGCCCGGTTCTGACTGCCGATCACCGTCGGCGCCGTCGTGTTGGGCGCCGTTGTCTCGCCCCGCCCCGTACCCCGGAGGCACTCGCGCCCTGCGGCGATTTCGCCCAAGGCGGTGGATTCGGTGACGCCATCTAATATTATTCTAAATAGTGTCAGCCTATTTCAGACAATAACGGTTATTACCAGTTTGCCGCCGCCGTGGATGATGCAGAAACATATGGTGCCGCAACGGATGCCGACGCCATCGATGGCGCCGGTTCCGAGACCGCGCCAGCGACGGAGGGCGTCAGCCGGTCGCACGAAGTGACCACGCGCCTGCTGGATGCCGCCGTCGAAGTGTTCGCCGAGCGCGGGTTTGAGGCTGCCCGCGTCGCAGAGATCGCCCGTCGAGCCGGCCTCACCACCGGTGCCATCTACGCCCGCTGGCGGGGCAAGCGTGCCCTGATCGTTGATGCCGTCGGCCACGTCGCTCCGCAGTTCATGGACCCCTTGGCGGTCGCCGCCGACATTCCGGCTACCGAAACGCGGGCCGCTCGGGGCTCGAGTCTCGTGAACACGCCGAGCGCCCGGGCCCGCGACGTGGTGCTGGAGGCATTCGTCAGTGCTCGGCGCGACAACGACTTCCGCGCCGCGGTCGCCCGGTCCATGGAGCACGACGCGGTGCGTCTCGGCGAGATCGTGTCCAGGGGCAAGGCCGAAGGATCCATCGACGCGGATCTGAGCACGCGCGCCATTGTCGCGTTCTACCAGGCCCTGGGTCTGGGGATGCACCTGGTGGTCTCCGCCGCGTCGGACAGCGGTGTACCCAGCGCGGATTGGGAGGCGTTGATTGCTCGGCTGGTTGCGGCCTTGGGCCCTGCGGCTTCCCCGAACCGGCCATCGGCCGAGGAGTGATCCCACCGTTGGCGGTGTCGCGCATGGGTACGCTGCGGGCGTGGGGTACAAGCAACATCGGGATGACCGCCGATGTGGGCACGCTGCAGCGTGTGCCGAAGCTCATCCCGTCGGGTGTGGCCCGCGAGTACGCATACACGGGCCGGCGCATGCCGGCGGAGCGGGCCCACCAGCTGGGCCTGGTCAATGAGGTCTTCGATGATCGGGACTCGATGATGGAGGCGACGATGGCGATCGCCGCGGAGATCGCGGCCAAGTCGCCGCTGGCGCTGCACGGCACCAAGGAGGCCATCAATTACAGCCGTGATCACACGGTGGAGGACTCGCTTCGCCACATCGCGCTGTGGCAGTCGGGGATGTTCCACCCCCAAGACCTGGCCGAGTCGTTCGCGGCCCAGTCCGAGAGCCGCCCGCCCTCCTATGAAGACCTGCCCGAGGTGCGGCGCGGCTTGTGAGCCGCTCTTGCCCGCAAGCGCGATCAGTCCTCCAGAACCGGCCGGTAGCGCAGTTCGAGGTCGCCCAGACGCACCAGCATCGAGGCGATCCACCCGCCCAGCGCGGTGAAGTCCTTGTCGAGCTCGGCGCCGTCGGACAGGCCCGCCTCGTCTAGCTCGTAGGCACCCTCGTAGTTGACATCGATGGCGTACTCGGTCGCGTCGGCGTCGTCGAGATCCTCGGCATAGATCGACTCGCCCCTCGGACCGCCCCGTGTGAGCGGCTCGCCGCCGATGTTGGGGCTCGCCGGGGGCAGCACGTCGAGGACCATGGCCGGCGCGGGGGCCTCGGCCAGGCACTGGGCCCGCAGCAGGATCTTGATCTCGATGCGCGGCGGCTCGACGTAGCCGTCCCCCGCGTACCAGCTCAGGTAGGCCGCCTGCGACCATGTGGGCCACACGCAGCTGACGTCGGCGCACACCCGGGGCGGCTGCCCCTCCCCGGGCAGGGCGTAGGAGTTCTCCCAGGAGACGTCGCCTGCCAGCACGTCGGTCTGGAATCGCTCCTCGCCCGCCTGCCGCTCCAGCAGCGCGTCCTCGAAGGCGTCGCGCAGGGCGCCGATGGCGTCGGTGAAGACATGGTCGAGCATCTTCAGACGGCCGATTGGGCAGTGCCGTCGTTCATCGGGGTCCCCCCTCCGGCGGCGGTCCGGTGGTGCCCCGCACCACCAGTTCCGGCTCGAGCGTATGGCGGATCGGCTCGCCGGGGCCACCGGAGATGCGTTCGACCAGCGTCGTGACCGTCAGTCGGCCCATCGAGAGGGTGGGCTGGTTGATCGTGGTGAGCGAGAAATGGCGCAGGGCGGAGATGAAGGTGTTGTCGAATCCGACCAGGGACATGTCGCCGGGCACGGCCAGGCCCGCGTCGTCGAGCCGGTCGAGCGCGCCGGCGGCGAGCAGATCATTGAATGCGAAGATGGCGGTCGGTGGATCGTTCTCAGCCAGCAGCTCGTCGATCACTGCGAGCGCGTCGGCCTCGTCGTCGCCGGCAGGGCGGATGTCGATGAGGTCGCCGAGGCCCGCGGTCCGCATGCCGGAGCGGTAGCCGGCTCGGCGCTCCGCAGCGGACACGTTGGCCGCGCCGTCCAGGTGGACGATCCGCCGGTGGCCCAGCGCCGCCAGGTGCTCCACCGCCAGTTCGGCTCCCCGGCGACCGTCGGTTCCCACGGTGTCGACGCCGGGATGGGCCGTGCCGGATGCCACCACCACGCAGGGAGCGGATCCGCCGATGCGGACCAGGTCGTTCTCTCCGATGCGGGGTCCGACCAGCGCCATCCCCTCAACCCGGAACTGCAGGAGGGTCTCCACCGCGGCCAGCTCGCGCTGCAGGTCGCGGTGGCCGTTGAGTATGAGCACTCGGAGGCCGTGTTCCGCGGCCTCCGCCTCGATCCCGTCGACGACCTCTCCGAAGAACGGGTTGCGCAGGTCGTCGACTAGCACGCCGATGGTGTGCGTGCGCTGCTGCGCGAGGTTGCGGGCTATCAGGTTGGGCCGGTAGCCGAGTTCGCGGGCGGCGCGCAGCACCGAGCGCCGCTTCTCGTCGGACACCTGCGGCGAGTTGTTCATCACCAGCGACACGAGGGCGCGCGACACGTTCGCCCGCTCGGCCACGTCTTCCATGGTCGGGCGGCCCATGTCAGCTCCGGCCAGCGGCTCGATGCGCCATAGCGGGCAACAATAGAGCTTTGGAGCGCTCCAAGGCAATGCGCAGGCGGATGAGACCGCGACGCGGCCTCCTAGCTGTCGCAGGCTCGCAGGCCTTGAGCGGCTCGTGTCAGCCGACGAGGTGCGGCTTGACACACCGCAGCCGGCGCGGTAGACCGTTGGAGCGCTCTATTAGAGCGCTCCAAACCCTAGGTTGAGTCGGTGAGGGGGAAATGGGGCATGCCGGTGGGGGAAGCTAAGCCCGATACATGCCGAGGGCCAGCCGCGTGCGCAGCATGACGACCGCGACGCGCACGGCGCTCCTTGATCGGGTGGCCACCGCGCCCATCAGTTGGGGCGTGTGCGAAGTGCCGGGCTGGGGGTACCAGCTTCCCGTCGACAGGGTTCTGGCCGAGATGGCCGATGCCGGCTTCACCCACACCGAGTTGGGAGCCCTCGGCTACCTGCCGACGCAGCCGGTGGCGCTGCGCCAGACTCTCGTCCGCCACGGCCTGAGCCTGCTGGGGGGATTCGTGCCGCTGGTCCTGCACGATCCCGGCCGCGCCGAGGCGGCCCGGGACGCGGCGCATCGTTGGGCCGAGCTCATCGCCGGGGCCGGAGGGCAGTTCTTCGTCAGCTGCGCCGTCAGCCATCAAGACGAATGGCGCCAGGCGCCGTTGACCGACACCGAATGGGCGGTGCTCTGCCGGTCTCTGGCCGAGATCGACCGCGTCGCGGCCGAGCATGGACTGCAGCAGGTGTACCACTCCCATTTCGGGTCGTTGGTGGAGACTGACGCCGAGCTCGCCCGGGTCCTGCGGGGCTCCGGGGTCTCGGTCGTGCTGGACACCGCCCACCTGACGCTCGGCGGGACCGATGTGGTGGGACTGTTGGATCGCTACGCGCACCGCGTGGGCCTCGTCCACCTCAAGGACGTGGATCCCGCGCTGAGGGCGCGTTTGACGGCGGGAGAGTTGTCGCTCATGCAGGCCGTGCAGCGCGGCCTGTTCCCGCCGCTGGGTCGAGGAGAGGTGGCGATCGCAGAGGTCGTCACCCGCCTCGAAGAGTCAGGACGAGACCTTTGGTACGTCCTGGAGCAGGACGCAGCCATCGCGGACGGCGACCTCTCCGCGGTTGCCTGGCTCAGACGCAACGCCGATCTAAGTCGAGAGTTCCTGCAAGGTCTGGTGCCCGCCGGTGCGGGCAGCGGAAAAATAAACAGCAACCACCAATTCCCGGAGGGATAAACAACATGTCAAAACTATGGAAGCTGCTCGCCGTGATGTTCGCCATCACGCTCGTCGCGGCCGCCTGCGGCGGTGACGAGGACGATGATTCGACGCCGGCGGCCCCCGCCGAGACGACCGCGCCGCCAGACGATGACGGCGAGGCCGCCCCGGCCGCGACCGACGAGGTAGTCGACACGCAGGGCTGTGACAACACCTACCACGTGATTACCCACGGCGATTCCGGCGTGTTCTGGTCCGTCGTCGAGGTGGCAGTGCGCGACGCGGCGAACGCAATCGGCTGCAACGTCGTGTACTTCGGCTCCAATAACGACGCGCTGGCGCAGTCCCAGGAGATCGAGGCCGCCATAGCGTCCAACTCTTCCGGCATTGCTATCTCGCTGGCCGACCCGGCGGGCGTGACCGCCGCGGCCGAGGCCGTGGTGGCTGCGGGCATCCCGCTGTACACGCTCAACTCGGGCGTGAACAACTACAAGGACCTCGGCGCGGCCACCCATGTGGGCCAGACCGAGATCGTGGCCGGCAACGGCGCGGGCGAGCGCTTCAACGCGCTGGGCGCGACCCATGTGCTGTGCGCCCGCCAGGAGCAGTCCAACGTGGCGCTCGAGGAGCGCTGCCAGGGCCTGGCCGAGACCTTCAACGGCGAGGTGACCTCCGAGTTCGTCGGACTCGACGCCAACCCGGACGAGCAGCAGAACAGCATCGCGGCCATCCTCCAGGCCGATCCCTCCATCGACGGCGTGCTCGGCGTCGGCCCGAACCTCCCGCTGCGAGCCCTCGCCGCGGGAGAGCAGGCCGGTAGCCAATTGGTCATCGGCGGCTTCGACCTGTCCGGCGACCTGATCGACGCCATCGAGGCCGGCGATGTGGCCTTCACCGTCGACCAGCAGCAGTACCTGCAGGGATATCTGCCGGTGATCCTGATGCACCTGCAGGCCACCAACCAGAACACCGCGGGCGGCGGCCTGCCGATCCTCACCGGTCCTGGTTTCGTGGACACCGCCAACGCATCGGCGGTCAAGGAACTGGTCAGCCAGGGCACTCGCTGATCAATCCTTAGTGGTCGAGGGCGGCCGGACAACTCCGGCCGCCCTCGACTAGCTTCCGTCATGCGGGGCGACGCGCGCCGTAGCCACGCATTGGGATCCGCGGTCTTCTGAACCTTCGAATCGGCCGTGGGGACGTAGCCAACGATTGGGGCACTGCATGGCTGCAGCCGACAACACCATTGCCAACGACGACACAGTTGCCGCCGATGACAATGCCGCCGGCGGCGGGTCCGTCGATGAGCGGCTCGCCCACAGGGGGCCGATCCAGCAGCTGTTGACCCGCCCCGAGATCGGGGCACTGCTCGGCGCCGTGGGCGTATGGGTGCTCTTCTGGCTGGTGTCAGCGCCGTTCGGCACCGTCGGCGGCACCGCCAACTTCCTCGATGTCGCGGCCTACCTTGGCCTGATGGCCGTGCCGGTCGCGCTGCTGATGATCGGCGGGGAGTTCGACCTCTCCTCGGGCGCCATGACCGGCGCCACCGCCATTGTCGCCATCCTGCTGGCCAACGACATCAACGGCGCGGGACTGGGCCTTCATGTCGCCGTTCCCCTGTCGCTGGCCTTCGCGCTGGCCATCGGCTGGTTCAACGGCACGGTGGTGGAGAAGACGTCGCTGCCCAGCTTCATCGTCACTCTCGGCACCTTCTTCATGCTGATCGGCGCAAAGCTCGGATTCTCCAAGCTGTTCACCAACAAGGTGCTGGTAGAGGGCCTCGACGAAGCTGAGGGCTACGACTTCTGGAACGGCATCTTCGGCGCTGAATGGCTCCGCAACGGACATGTCTGGGACGCCCGAAGATGGTCCGGCGTGTGGTTGGTCCGCGACGAAGTCTGGGCCGGCCTGCTCACCTGCGGCAGCTTGGCCTTGCTGCTGGGGGTGTTCGAGCTCACATACGCTCGGCGCAAGTCCATGAACGTCGGGTCGGGCCTGGTCGCAATCGTGGGCGTTGCGCTGGGTGTGGTCGGCTTCGTTCTGTTGCTGGTGGGGGACGGGTCCACATCCAACTGGATCGGAGGATTCCTGGCAGCGGCCGGTGTGTTGGTCGGCGTTGCCGGCTGGTGCCTGGCCCGCTACGAGTCGCCGGACCGCTCCGACCGCGGTGCGTCCGCGGGGTGGTGGCAGTACCTGGTTGCCGGACTGGCTGCGGCGTCGGTGGCCATGATCATCGCCGCTGTCATGAACGCCGAGGACTCCTCGCAGTTGGGCTTCCTGGGCGGCTCCGTCGGCAAGTTTGTGTTCGCGCTCGGTATTGCCGTCGTCGGCGTTCTGGCCGTGTTGGCCGCTCTGGGACGGGTCACGCCCGGCTATCCCGCCATCGGGGCCGTACTCGTGGCCGTGCCGTCGATCAGCTTCCTGGTGACGGTGCAGGCAGCTCGGACCATCCTCTTCGGCGGGCTCGCCCTGCTGGGGGTGTCGCTGCTGTCGGGTGCGGCCAGAAGGGTTCGGCCGTCGGTCGGCGTCTCTCTGGCCATCTCCGTCGTGATCGTGGTGCTGGCCTTCTTCATACAGAGCGAGGCTGGCTCCCGCAAGATCCGTGTGGAGTTGTTCACTGTTCTGTTGCTGGTGGCACTTGTGCTGGCCGCGTCCGCGGTGGCCCGCTACCTGGGCTCGGCTCGCACGTCGGCACCTCCGCCCGCTCAGTTCGGCCGATGGATGCACTTGTGTGCCGTCATCGGAGCTGTGGCCACGGTTGTTTTCTTCGTCATGGAAATGGTCGATGGCGACGGGATCCTCTATGCACTGCTCATCGGGGTTGCCAAGGGTGGCCTCGCCGCCTTCTTCGTGTACGCCCTCGTCACCGTGGCATACACGCTCTTCACGCGCGACGAGGGAGTCGGGCGGGCCCTGGTGTCGGTGGGCATCGGGGCCGTCATGCTCAGCGTCGTCACCCGGCTGCTGTTCGTGACCGGAACCGAACTGGACAAGATCTGCACGGTCGGCACGGACGGAGAGCTGCGGTGCCCCCAGACGCAGTTCGGTGTGGTCGTGCTGTCGTTCGTCGTCTTCGCGGCCGTCGGTTCGTGGCTGTTGATGCGCACGCAGTTCGGCAGCTGGATCATGGCCGTCGGCGGGAACAAGGAGGCGGCCCGCTCGGTGGGCGTGCCCGCGGCCCGCACCAAGACCACGCTGTTCATGCTCGTGTCGGCGGCGGCGTGGATCACCGGGATGCTGATCGCTTTCCGGCTCACCGCCGTGCAGGCCGACGTGGGCGACGGCAACGAGTTCCGCTACATCATCGTCGCCGTTGTGGGCGGCAACCTGCTGACCGGCGGCTACGGATCGGCGCTCGGTGCGGGCATTGGAGCTTTGATCTGGGGCATGATCTCCCAGGGCATCGGCTTCGCCCAATGGAACAGCGACTGGAGATTCCTGGTCCTCGGAGCCCTTCTGCTGGTGGCGGTGCTGGTCAACAACTACGTGCGCGGCCGAGCCGGGAAGGCGCCGGTCAAGTCCAGTGCCACCAAACCCGACCAGACTGGGATCACCATCATCGTGCCCAAGGGACCTTCCAGTTCAAAGGAGGACAAGGAATGAGCACCGAATTCCTCGAGCTTCGTGGCTTGTCGAAGTTCTACGGCAACATCATCGCTCTCACCGGCGTCACCACGACCGTCAACCCCGGCGAGGTGACATGCGTGCTCGGCGACAACGGCGCAGGCAAGTCCACCTTCATCAAGATCCTTGCCGGCGTGCACCAGCACGACGAGGGAGAACTGCTCCTGGAGGGCACCCACGTGAAGTTCGCCTCCCCGCGCGAGGCGCTGACCGCGGGCATCGCCACCGTGTACCAGGATCTGGCCATGGTCCCCCTGATGTCGGTCTGGCGGAACTTCTTCCTCGGCCAGGAGCCAAAGAAGGGCGTGTGGCCGTTCCGCCAGATCGACATCGACAAGGCCAAGATGATCGCCAAGGACGAGATGGCCAAGATGGGCATCGACATCCGCGACACCGAGCAGAGCGTGGGCACGCTTTCGGGCGGCGAGCGCCAGTCGGTGGCCATCGCCAGGGCCAGCTACTTCGGCGCCCGGGTGCTGATCCTCGACGAGCCCACCTCGGCGCTGGGCGTGAAGCAGTCTGGCGTGGTGCTGCGCCGCATCGTCGAGGCCCGCGACCAGGGTCTGGCCGTGATCTTCATCACCCACAACCCCAACCACGCCTACCCCGTGGGCGACCGTTTTGTGATCCTGCAGCGGGGCCAGTCGCTCGGCAACTGGGCCAAGGACGAGCTGTCGCAGGCCGAATTGACCCAGCTCATGGCCGGTGGCGCCGAACTCAAGGAGTTGCAGCACGAACTGGCTCAGGCCGGCACCAACTGAGGGTGAACAGGGTCTATCGGCCTTCGCCGTCGTCGGTGGCGGGTCGCAACAGGTCGGACGGCGCTCGATGGCTGAGCTCGAGCTGCTGACCGTCGGCCGCGTCAGCGTCGATCTCTACCCGCAGCAGAGCGGGGTGCCCCTCAGCGGGGTGTCGTCGTTCGTCAAGTCGATCGGCGGCTCGCCCACCAACGTTGCCGTGGCCGCCTCCCGGCTGGGCCGGCGGGCCGCGGTGGTCACCCGGGTCGGCGACGACGGCTTCGGCGAGTACATCCGCACGGCCCTGGCCGAGCAGTTCGGTGTGGTCAACGACTACGTCTCGGTGGACCCGCACCTGCGAACCGCCTTGGCCTTCTGTGCGCTGGATCCCCCGACCGACCCGCCCCTGCTCTTCTACCGGGAGCCGCGAGGTCCCGACATGAACCTCACGATCGCCGACATTCCCCAGGCGGCTTACGCTGTGCCTGTGCTGTGGGTGACGGGCTCGCGCTTCGCGCAGGAGCCGTCACGCTCGGCGGTGCGCACCGCGCTGGAAAGGCGCAACCGGACCGAGCACACCGTTCTCGACCTGGACTACCGCCCTAGCTTCTGGTCGTCGCCGGCCGAGGCGTCCGAGCACATCGGGGCGGCTGTCGACTACGCCACGGTGGCCGTCGGCAACCGGACCGAGTGCGAGATCGCGGTGGGCACCGCCGATCCGGATGAGGCCGCCGACCGGCTGCTCGAACGGGGCGTGTCGCTGGCGGTGGTGAAGATGGGGGCCGATGGCGTGCTGGTCGCGACGCCCGACAGCAGGTCGGCGGTTCCACCGGTGCCGGTCGAGGTGGTGTGCGGGCTCGGCGCTGGCGACGCCTTCGGCGGTGCGCTGGCCGACGGGCTCCTGGCAGGCCTCGAACCCACCGAGACCGTCACCAGGGCCAACGCCGCGGGTGCGATCGTGGCTGGCCGGCTGACGTGCGCCGACGCCATGCCCACCGCAGCCGAGATCGACGCCGTGCTCGCCGGCGCGGACCCCGGGATTGCTCAGGTGTCGGCGGCGTGAGCACCGCGGCGCCCTGGCGCATCTGGATCGACCGACCGCCGCCGCCGGAGGTCGCCATCCCCGACGACCTCGAGCTGACCGGCGACCTCGCCGACGCGGACGGTGTGATCGTGGGCGCCAACGAACCCTGGGACGCGGCCGTGTGCAGCCGCCTGCCCCGGCTCAAGGTGGTGGCCCGCGCCGGCATCGGCTACGACAATGTCGATCCGGCCGGGTGCGCGGCGGTCGGGGTTGCTGCGTGCAACACGCCCGCCGCTCCCACGGTCTCCACCGCCGAGCACTCCCTGGCGCTGCTGTTGGCTGTGGCCAAACGGATCAAGCGCTCTGAGCTGCGGCTTCACGCTGGTCTCGGTGACTATCGGGCGGTTCACTGCGCCCTCGAACTCGAGGGCCGGACTCTGGGGCTGGTCGGCTGCGGGCGCATCGGCAGGCGCGTGGCGCGCTACGCGGCCGCGCTGGGCATGAGAGTTCTCGTGTACGACGCGCACCTGCAGGCATCCGACACCGAGGGCGTGGCCGAACTCGTGGACCTCGACGAACTGTGGCGGTGCAGTGATGCGGTGTCGCTGCACGCGCCTGCGACCGAGGCGACACGCCACATGGTCAACCCCGACAGCATTTCGGCCATGCGACCGGGCGTGATCATCGTCAACTGTGCCCGGGGCTCGTTGATCGACCACGACGCGCTGCTCGCCGGCCTTGAGTCCGGTCAAATCGCAGGGGCCGGCCTCGATGTGACCGAGCCCGAACCGCTGCCTGCGGGCCATCCGCTGCTCGGGCGCGAAGATGTTATCGTCACCCCGCACGTGGCCTCGTCCACCACCGCCGGGGCTGTGCGCCTCATCGGTCAGGCCCTCGGCCAGGCGGCCCAATGGCTGCGCGGCGAAACGCCTGAGCACCTCCTGGATGCCTCCGCGGCCGACCCGGCTGTGGACCGTCGCAGAGCGTCATGACCGCGCCTGGCAACCCTTCGACCTCGCTCGACCCGGCCGCCGCCGGTGGCGGAGTCCGATGAGCGCCCGCCGCCTGGGCATGGCGGTGATCGGCTTCGGCTGGATGGGCCAGGCCCACGCCCGCTCCTACGCGCGCCTGCCCATGATCTTCGACGGCCTCGCGTGCCGGCCCGAGCTGACGGTATGCGCTGACACGCTGGCAGAGCGGCGCTCCTCGGCGGCCACCGATTTCGGCTTCCGTCACACCACCGGCGACTGGCGAGCCGCGGTCGAGCACCCTGAGGTGGACGTTGTCGTGATCTGCGCGCCCAACATACTGCACTGCGAGATCGTCGAGGCGGCCGCCGGAGCGGGAAAGCACGTGTTCTGCGAGAAGCCGGTCGGGGGCACCCCCGAGCAGACGGCCCGGGCCGAGAAGGCCTGCCGCGACGCAGGGGTCATCACGGGGGTCGGCTACAACTACCGGTTCGTGCCGCTCGTGCAGCACGTCCGCAACCTGATCGATTCCGGCGAGCTGGGCCAGATCACCAATTATCGGGGCCGCTTCCTGTCGGTGTACGGCGCCGACCCGCTCGGCCTGCTCACATGGCGCTTCCTGCTCGATCAGGCGGGGCACGGCGTGTCCACCGACATCCTCAGCCACGCCATCGACTTGGCGATGATGCTCAACGGCCCGATCCTGCGGGTGGTGGGAACCGGCGAGACGTTCATCAAGGAGAGGCCGCTGCCGTCCGCGTCGGGAACCCACTACGACCGGGGCGTGCCGGGCGACCCGGTGGGCGTGGTCACCAACGAGGACTACTTCGGCGCTATGGCCGTGTTCGCCAACGGCAGTCGCGGCACTTTCGAGGCCAGCCGGACGATGGTTGGGCCTCAGAGCCAGATGGCCTTCGACGTTCACGGCACCGAGGGCGCGCTCAGCTGGAACCTGGAGACGATGAACGAGATCCGGATGTTCCAGCTCGGCCGCGGCGACCAGGGCTACACCACAGTTTTTGCCGGCGAGCGGCATCCCTTCCATAGCGACTTTGTCCCGGGTGAGGCCAACTCGATCGGATTCGAGGACGTGGTAACGATCCAGGACTACGAGTTCCTCACGGCGGTCGCCGAGGACCGGCCCCACTCGGCCGGCCTCGAGCAGGCGTTGGAGTACGTGAGCGTGCAGGCGGCGCTGCTGCGAAGCTGGGAGACCGGCGCCTGGACGGACGTCGTGTCGGTGAGGATCGATTGACGGTGACGAGAACGGGGAGGCCGCCGTGGACACGATCAGGCTGACTGCATCGGGCGCCGTGGTGCGCTACCTGGCTGCCCAGCGCATCGAGGTCGACGGTCAGGTGGTGCCGCTGTTCGCGGGCGTGTTCGCCATATTCGGCCACGGCAACGTGACCTGCCTCGGCCACGAGCTCGAGCAGGCACAGGATGTGCTGCCCACCTGGCGGGGCCAGAACGAGCAGGGGATGGCGCTGGCCGCCTGCGGGTTCGCCCGGGCCGCCAAGCGCCGCCGGATCATGGTGGCGGCCAGCTCGATCGGCCCCGGCGCCACCAACATGGTGACCGCGGCCGCGGTGGCGCTCGCCAACCGGCTGCCGCTGCTGCTGCTGGCCGGCGACACCTTCGAGCATCGCATCGTGGACCCGGTGCTGCAGCAGGTGGAGCACTTCGGGGCGCCGGCCACCACCGTCAACGACGCCTTCCGGGCGGTAGTGCGCTACTGGGACCGGATCACCACCCCCGAGCAGGTGGTGCAGTCGCTGCCCCAGGCTCTCAACACCATGCTCGACCCCGGCGACTGCGGCCCGGCCTTCATCGCCCTGCCCCAGGACGTTCAGGCCGAGGCCTACGACTATCCGGTCGGGTTCTTCGCCGAGAGGGTGCACCACATCCGCCGGCCCCGCCCCGACGCGGGCGAGCTGCGAAGGGCCGCGGCTGCGCTGGCCCGAGCCGAGCGCCCCCTCATCATCGCGGGCGGAGGGGTGCGCTGGTCGCTGGCGGAGGAGCAGCTCGCCGCCTTCGCCGAAGCCCACGGCATCCCCGTGGTAGAGACCACCGCGGGCCGCACCTCACTGCCGGCGCACCATCCGCTGAACTGCGGCCCCATCGGAGTGACCGGCTGCGTCTCGGCCAACGCCATGGCCGCCGACGCCGATGTGGTGCTGGCGGTGGGCACGAGAATGCAGGACTTCACCACCGGCTCATGGACGGTGTTCGGCGACGAGTCCGCAGAGATCGTCGGGCTCAACGCGGCCCGCTTCGATGCCACCAAGCACATGTGCCTGCCGCTAGTGGCCGACGCCCGCGAGGGCCTCCGGGAGTTGGGCACGGCCCTCAGCGACTACCGGGCCAGCGGCGACTGGACGGTGCGGGCTGCGTCGGAGACCGCGCAGTACCACGCCTACATCGACAAGATCGCCGCGCCAGTGACTGTCGCGGCCACCGGCGGCGACCGATCTTCGGACCCTCACGCCGACTTGCCCACCTACGCCCAGGTGGTGGGGGCGGTGGACCGGGCCGCGGACGCCTCCACCTACGTCGTCGCCGCGGCCGGGGGCCTGCCCGGCGAGCTCGTCAACGGCTGGCGCGCCCGCACGGTGCATTCCTTTGACTGCGAGTACGGCTACTCGTGCATGGGCTACGAGATCTCAGGCGCCTGGGGCGCCAAGATGGCGATGCCCGAGCGCGAGGTGGTGGTGCTGCTGGGCGACGGCTCCTACCTCATGATGAACAGTGACCTGTACAGCACGGTGCTCACCGGGCACAAGCTCATCGTGATCGTGGCCGACAACGGCGGCTACGCGGTGATCGACCGGCTCCAGGTCAATCAGGGCGGCGCCTCGTTCAACAATCTCTTCGAGGACTGCCGCACCGAGCGGCTGGTCGCTGTCGACTTCGCGGCCCATGCGGCCTCGATGGGCTGCGAGACCGAGACGGTGGGCTCCATCTCCGAGCTGGAGTCGGCCATCGAGCGGGCCAGAGCCTCCGACCGCACTTACGTGATCGCCCTCAAGACCCATCCCCACCGCTGGACCGAGGGCGGCTCGTTCTGGGAGGTGGGCGTGCCCGAGGTGAGCGGCCGCGCCTCGGTGAAGGAGGCCAGGGCGGCGATGGACGCGGGCCGCGCCGCCCAGCGGGTGGGCTGGTGACCGTGTCGTGCGGAGCTGGGTGCGCGGGTCGGTGACCGAGCCTGCCGGGGTTGGGACCGCGGCCGCATGACCGAGCCTGCCGGGGTTGGGACCGCGGCCGCATGACCGAGCCTGCCGGGGTTGGGACCCGCGGCCGCATGACCGAGCCTGCCGGGGTTGGGACCGCGGCCGCATGACCGAGCCTGCCGGGGTTGGGACCGCGGCCGCATGACCGAGCCTGCCGGGGTTGGGACCGCGGCCGCATGACCGAGCCTGCCGGGGTTGGGACCGCGGCCGCATGACCGAGCCTGCCGGGGTTGGGACCGCGGCCGCATGACCGAGCCGCGTCCTCTTGGTTCGTTCAGCCGTGGAATCGCGCTGGTCACCGGCGGCTCCCAGGGTCTTGGCTACGCGGTGGCCCAGCGATTGGTGTCGGAGGGGGCGGCCGGGCTCATGCTGGTCGGTCGGGACCGGGCCAAGGGAGAGGCTGCCGCGGCCTCGCTGCGAACGCCTGAATGCCGGGCGGAGTTCGTGGCCGCTGACCTTGCCCATCCCGATGCCTGCGAGACGGTGATCGTGGCCCTGGACGAGAGATTCGGCACCTGCCACAGCTTCGTCAACTGCGCGGCCGTCACCGACCGGGGCTCGGTGTGGGACGCCACGCCCGAGCTGTGGGACGCCATGCTGGCCGTCAACGTGAAGGCGCCGGGCCTGCTCAGCCAAGGGGTGGCCCGGATCATGGCCCGAGAGTCCGTCGAGGGCACCATCGTGCTGATCGGCTCGATCGCCGGTCGGGGAGGCCCGCCGAAGCTGCTGCCCTATGCCACCTCCAAGGGGGCGCTGGTGGCGATGACCCGCAACCTGGCTTTCGCGCTGATGCGCCACCGGATCCGCGTGAACCTGCTGTGCCCGGGATGGATGGACACCCCCGCCGAGGACATCGTGCAGCGGACCTTCGGCGGCGCCACCGACGGATGGCTGGAGCGGGCCGAGGCCGAGATGCCCTTCGGCCGGCTGATCAAGCCCTCCGAGATCGCCCGCACGATCGTGCATCTGGCCACGGCCGAGTCGGGGATGATGACCGGCGCGGTGGTGGAGTGGGACCAGACCGTGCTGGGCGCGGGCGACTCTGTGTTCCCCGGACCGGAACTGGGTCCGCGGCCGGCTGAGTCGGGAACGCAGCCATGAGGACGATCGTGCGCGACTACGGCCTCCCCGGACCGGAATCGGGCCCGGAACTGTTGACCGCGGAGATGCCGCAGTGACCGCGACCGTTCGCGACTACGGCCTGACCGGAGCGGACTCGCGGCGGGCGGTGGATCTCGGCCTGATTGAGGCCGAGTGGTTCCGCCCGCCCATCGACGCCGAGCGGCTGCGGGCTCTGCAGGTCCGCACGAACGCCCGGGCGGCCCGCGACACGATCATGTGGCTCGGTCTGCTGGCCGTCTTCGGCTATCTCGCCTTCCGCGCGCTGGGCTCGTGGTGGGCGGTGCCGGCGTTCATGGCCTACGGTGCCCTCTACGGCGGCGCCGGCGACTCCCGCTGGCACGAGTGCGGGCACGGCACCGCGTTCCGGGCCAAGTGGCTCAACGATGTCGTCTACTACATCGCGTCGTTCATGCTGCTGCGCCAGCCCACCCTGTGGCGCTGGTCGCATGTGCGCCATCACACCGACACCATCGTCGTGGGGCGCGACCCCGAGATCGTGTTCTCGCGTCCCTCGTCACCGCGGGCCGTGCTGGGCGTGTTCGTGCCGGTGCTGAACGTCCCCCGGGCTATGTGGCGCACCCTCAAGCACGCCGCGGGACGCATCGACGACGACGCCCGGGACTTTATCCCCGCCGACGAGTTGGGCAAGCTCAAGTGGGAGTCGCGGGCCTACATCGCCGTCCTGGCCGGCACCGCGGTGTGGTGCGTGGCCATCGGCTCGATCGTGCCGGCACTGTACATCGGGCTGCCGACGGTCTACGGGGCCTGGCTCATGGTGTTCTTCGCGGTCACGCAGCATGCGGGTCTGCGAGAGGACGTGCTCGACCATCGCCTCAACTCCCGCACGGTGTACATGAACCCGGTGCTCAGGTTCCTGTACTCCAACATGAACTATCACGTCGAGCATCACATCTTCCCGACGGTGCCCTACTACGCGCTGCCGGCGCTCCATGCCGAGATCAAGGAGTATCTGGCCCCGCCGGATCCGTCCACGCTGACCGCCTACCGGCGGATCTTGGCGACGCTGCGCCGCCAGTGGCGCGACCCGTCCTATGACGAGCCCCGTCCCGACGTGCCCGAGGTCGCCGGCGAGGAGCGGTCGTTCGTGGACACGGGGGTCACCGCGTGGGCCGGGGAGGTGCACGACGGGCTGGTCGACCTCGGCGCGGCCGAGGGTCTGAGCCCCGGATCGGCGCGCCGGGTGGACCACGGTGACAGCACCTATGCCCTGTACCGGGTCGAGGTCGATGCCGAGACCGGGGGCGTTGAGCCCACCGCGGAATTCGTGCTGAGTGACGGGCTGTGCACCCACGGGAGGGCCCACCTCGCCGAGGCAGCCGTGCTCGACGGCATGATCGAGTGCCCCAAGCACAGCGGCTGCTTCGACCTGCGCACCGGGGAGGCCCTGCGCTTCCCGGCGACGGAGCCGATCACCCTCTACGACGTGGCCGTGCGCAACGGGCGGGTGGTGTCGCGCCTCGCTCCTCGCCAGCAGGCGGAACCGCGGTGAGCGCGCCGGCCGCGATGCAGGTCTACGACGTGGACGGCGTGGCCGTGGCCGTGAGGGGCGGAACCGCGGTGAGCGCGCCGGCCGCGATGCAGGTCTACGACGTGGACGGCGTGGCCGTGGCCGTGAGGGGCGGAACCGCGGTGAGCGCGCCGGCCGCGATGCAGGTCTACGACGTGGACGGCGTGGCCGTGGCCGTGAGGGGCGGAGGCGCGGTGAGCGCGCCGGCCGCGATGCAGGTCTACGACGTGGACGGCGTGGCCGTGGCCGTGAGGGGCGGAGGCGCGGTGAGCGCGCCGGCCGCGATGCAGGTCTACGACGTGGACGGCGTGGCCGTGGCCGTGAGGGGCGGAGGCGCGGTGAGCGCGCCGGCCGCGATGCAGGTCTACGACGTGGACGGCGTGGCCGTGGCCGTGAGGGGCGGAGGCGCGGTGAGCGCGCCGGCCGCGATGCAGGTCTACGACGTGGACGGCGTAACGGCCGGCTGGTGTCGCTCCTCGCGCCCCGCCAGCAGGCCGAGGCGCGGTGAGCGCGCCGGCCGCGATGCAGGCTGGCCGATCGACAACGATCCGGGCCATGGGAGGCGGCGCGGTGAGTGCTCCTTCGGGTCGGGCTGGTTGCGGGGAGCTGGAGAGGGGAGCACGGCGCGGTGAGTGAACGAGTGCGCATCGGGCTGCTCGGGTGTGGGCGTATCGGCTCCATGCACGCCGACCTGGTCGCTCGCAGGGTCCCGGGCACGGCCCTTGCCGCTGTCTACGACGTTGCTGCCGACATGGCCATCTCGGTCGCGGAGACCTTCGGCGCCCGGCGGGCGTCCAGTGCAACTGAGCTGATCGAGGCTGACGACGTGGACGCCGTGGCCATCTGCAGCTCCACCGACACCCACATGGACCTGTTGGTGGAGGTCGCGGCCGCGGGCAAGCCTGCCTTCGTCGAGAAGCCGCTGTCTCTGGACCTGGCCGAGGTGGACCGGGGCATCGGGGCGGCGACCGAGGCCGGGATCGCGGTGCAGGTGGGCTTCAACCGCCGCTTCGACGCGGCCCACCGCCATGTGCGCGACCGGGTGGCCGCCGGCGACGTGGGCGACGTGCACCTGGTACGCATCTCCAGCCGCGACCCCGACCCGCCGCCCATCGCCTACATTGAGGTGTCCGGCGGGATCTTCTGCGACATGACGATCCACGACTTCGACATGGCTCGGTTCGTCATCGGCAGCGAGGCGGTCGAGGTATACGCAACCGGCGCGGTGCGGGTAGATCCGGCCATAGGCGAGGCCGGCGACCTCGACACCGTCGTGGTGGTCGTGACCCATGCCAACGGCGCCATCACCACCATCGACAACAGCCGCCGGGCCGTCTACGGCTACGACCAGCGGGTGGAGGCGTTCGGCTCGGGCGGCATGGCCACCTCCCAGAACCCGCCCGCGGCAACCGCGCTCTACTGGGGGCCGGAAGGGTCCCACGGGCCGCCGCTGCCGTACTTCTTCCTGGAGCGCTACACCGCGTCGTATCTGGCCGAGTGGGACGCCTTCGTTGCCATGGTGAACGGCGCGCCGTCGCCGGTGAGTTTGGCCGACGGGCGCGCCCCGCTGGTGATGGGTCTGGCCGCGTGGGCTTCGGTCCGAGAGGGCCGCCCGGTGGCCATCTCAGAGATCGGCTGAGAGAGATGCGACCCGCCTGCTCCCGCCGAGCGAATCGGCAGTGTGTTGCACGGTTTGCGAGCAGAATGCTGCCAGTTCGGTTCGAACGGGGTGATCCAGGCGGGTGCAGATTGGAATTGGCAGTGTGTTGCACGGTATGTGAGCACAACACTGCCAATTCGGTGATGGCCACTGGGGAGATGCCGCTGTGCGCGCCTATGTGACCGGAGGCACCGGCTTCGTCGGGTCCAACATTGTCAAAGTGTTCGCCGAGCGCCACCTAGCCGACGTGCACTGCCCGGTCCACCGGTTCGTTCCCGCTGAATCGAGCGGGTTCACCACGGAGCGCCTGGACCTGCTCGACGACGGAGCCGTGCGGGCCAGCGTGGCCGCGTTCGGACCCAATGTGATCGTGCATTCGATGATCCTCAACGACTTCGCGGCCATGTACGCCGACCGCGACCTGGCCTGGCGCAGCTATGTCGGCACCACCGAGACTCTGGCCCGGGCGGCCGACGAGGTCGGGGCCAAGCTCATCGTGGTGTCCACCGACTGGGTGTTCGACGGCACCCAGTCCGGTGCCGACGAGGACACGCCGCCCAACCCGGTGAATCTCTACGGGGTGCTCAAGATGGCCAGCGAGCAGGCCGCGATGCTGAGCGCCGGGCGGGCCGCGGTGGCCCGGGTGTCGGCGGTCAGCGGTATGCACCGGATGCGGGACTCTACGCCCCGGGTGCAGGACGGCGGCTTCGGTTACTTCGTCACTTCGATCGTCGACGCGCTGGAGGCCGGCCGGCAGTTCGCGGTCTGGGAGGCCGACAACATCAACATGGCGGCTACCCCGTCGCTGGCCAGCGAGTGCGCCGAGGTGATGTGGCGCATCGCGGCCGCCGAGTCCGCCGTCGGGGTCTTCCACTGCTGCGGGGCCGAGTCGACCGGTCGTATGGAGCTGGCCCGCATAGCCTGCGACGTCTTCGATCTCGACCCGGCCCTGCTGAGCTCGACACCGCCCGACACATCGGCTGCGGGCGCGGTGGGCGATTTCCCGATCCCCTATGACACCAGTCTCAGCGTGCGGCGCACCAGGGAAGTCCTCGGGTACGAGCCGCCCGGCATTCGGGAGCTGCTGATCCGGTTCCGCCGGGAGCGGGCCACTGGAAGGCTCGCCGCCGCGTGAGCTCGTCGCTGATGTCTCGTCTCGCGGTCCGCTGCGAGCGCGGTTGCGACTTCGGCGGGCGGCCTCGCAGATTCTCGGTGCGACTTGTGCGGATATATGACGGGTTTCTCTACTGATTTCGTGTGGTCGCATGGCAAAGGAGGCATCACGATGACCAGTTCGTCCCTGTTGCGGCCCGCTGACGGGCCTGGCCGGATCCTGCATGTGACGCCTGAGTCCGCCGGCTGGGACTATGTGGAGTTCAGCGTGGTCGAGGTGGCTGCGGACGCGCCGTGGTCGGGCGTCTCGGCTGATCGGGAGACCGCGATAGTGCCGTTGTCCGGCGAGGGACGCGTTCATGTCGGCGACGAGATGCTTGTGGAGTTGAGCCGCAGTTCGGTCTTCGAAGAGATGGCGCGGATCGTGTACCTGCCGCCGGGAACCCCCTTCCGGATCGAGTCGGAGGCCGGGTTGCAGGCGTCGGTCGGCTCGGCCCCGGCCGAGGGCCGCTATCCGGTGCGGGTCTTCGAGCCGTCGGAGATGCGCACCGAGATCCGGGGCGGCGGTCAGGCCTACCGGCAGGTGGTCCATTCGCTGGCCCATCCGCTGCCCGCGGAGCGCCTGATTCTCTACGAGGTGTACGTGCCCCGGGGCACCTGGTCGGGTTGGCCCCCGCATTGCCACGACGGCCGCGACGGCTCGCCGTACCTGGAGGAGGTGTACTACTTCCGCCTCGACCGCCCCGAGGGCTACGCCATCCACCGCAACTGGCGCCACGACGAGTCCTACGACGACGCCATGGTCGTATCCGACGGCGACGCGGCGCTCGTTCCCAAGGGCTACCACACCTCGGTCGCCTGCCCTGGCTCCAACATGTACTTCCTGAACTATCTGGCGGGCGAACTGCAGGACGACGATCGCCGCACGCCGCCGTGTTTCATGGCCGAGCACACCTGGATCGAAGCCGACTGGAACGTGGGGGAGTGGGGTCTGCCGGTAGTGACTCCCGACGGTCCAGGAGTGCGGCGGTGAGCCCCTGTCTGGTTGTGGGCGGCGGGAGTGCGGTTGTGGGCCCGCACGGAGCATCGAGCGGCTGGGGGTTGCTGTGAGCCTGGACGGCATCTCCGACGGCGGGCGCTTCGCGGTGCTCGCCATCGATCACCGGGACTCCCTTCGGGCCGTGCTGGCCCCTGACGATCCGGACTCGGTCGGCGCCGATGCCATAACCGGTCTCAAGCGTGAGCTGGTGGGCGCGCTGGCTGAGGGCGCAACCGGGGTGATGCTCGAGCCCGAGTACTCGATCCCGCAGCTCCTCGACGGCACGCTGCCCGACGGGGTCGGTTTCACGGCCGCGCTGGAGGCCCAGGGCTACGCCGCCGATCCGGAGGTTGCCCCAACGCGGGTCCTGGAGGGCTGGTCGGTTGCCGCGGCCGCGGCTTCGGGGGCAGCTGCGGCCAAGCTGCTGGTGCTGTACCGCCCGGACCGTCCCCACGGTGCAGCCCAGGAGCGGGTGGCGGCCGAGATCCTCGCCGGGTGCCGGCGCGTGGGCATCCCGCTGGTGCTGGAGCCGCTGTTCTACGGGCTCGACGACCCACGTGCTCGCCGGGAGCTGGTGATCGAGACCGTGGAGCGCTTCGCGGCCATGGACCCGCATCTGCTCAAGCTGCCGTTCCCGGTGGACCCGGCCCACGAGCCTGATCGCGGTGTGTGGGCGGCCGCCTGCGCGGAGATCAGCGAGCGGTGCCACATGCCCTGGACGCTGCTCTCGGGCGGCGGCTCCTACCGGTCCTACCGCGACCAGGTGGAGATCGCCGTTTCCGAGGGCTGCTCCGGGTTCATGGCCGGACGAGCCCTCTGGGGGGAGGCCGCTCTGGCCCCGCCGACCGAGCGGGCCAGGAGCATCGCGGAGGTGGTAGCCCCGCGCCTGGCCGAGTTGCGGAGCCTCCTGGCCTGAGAGTCTTAACGGTCTGGCGGCAGGTCTTTGCCCCGTCATCGCTGGATGGATCAATGATGGTGTGACGTCGGCTTGGCCTAGGGGTTCTTCGCGGAACAGCCAGTGGTGGGCGTTCTCGCGCACCCTGCTGGTCATCAGCGGCAGGCCCATCTCGAGCGTGTTGGCGATGCGGGGCATGATCACGCAGTCGGCAGGCTCCACAGCTCGGTCCAGGATCGTCTCCGAGGTTGCCGCCCCGGCCTGGCCGGGTTGCACCCGGCCGATTGGGGCGGCACGGCCTAGGGTTCGGCAGTGGGCACCGGTGCGGAACGGTTGGACGCCACCCGCTGGGCGACACAGGCTGCGGTGGGGATGAAGGCCGCACTGGTGCTGGCGTTCGTGGTGGCGCTGACGGTGCCGCTGGACCATCTCGCAGACAAGGGCATGGCCTTGCGGTTCCCGCTGTTCATGCTGTCGACGATGGTGGTGCCCCTGGCGTGGGGGTGGCGGCGTTTCTCGCCGTATCCGGCCGGGGCTGACACCCTGCTGGTGGCGCCGTTCCTGGCGGACGCGCTCGCCAACATCGCCGGGTTCTACGACGCCTTCGGCGCCACCGACGATGTGGTCCACGGGCTCAGCGGGTTGCTGGTGGTGCTGGCGTTCCACGCCTGGCGGTTCCGCCGACTCGGCGGCGAGGGAGGGTCGCGGAGGGACTGGTGGCTGCTCGGCGCAGGTATCGGGGCCCTGGCCATCGTCGGCTGGGAGGTGGCCGAGTGGGCCGTGGTTGAGGCCGGCTTCGACTTCGGGATCCCGCTCACCTACGGCGACACAGTGGGCGATCTGGCCTCTTCCACCGCGGGCGGGATGGTCGGCTCCTGGCTCGGCGTCCGGTTCCTGGGTCCCCAAAATCGGCCGGGCCCGGCGTGACCGTGGCGGCGCGCGACTTCAAGCTCGGCCCCGCGATCTAGGGTTGCGGCTCGTGAGCGTCGAAGCGGAACGACTGGACGCCGGCCGGTGGGCGGTCTCAGCCGCCGTGGGGATGAAGGCCGCGCTGGCGCTGGCGTTCGTGGTGGCGCTGACGGTGCCGCTGGAGCAACTCGAGGGCAAGGGCATGGCCTTCCGGTTCCCGCTGTTCATGCTGTCGGCCGCGGTGGTGCCGCTGGCGTGGCGGCGGCGCTTCTCGCCCTATCCGGCGACCGCAGACGTGCTGGTGGTGGCGCCGTTCCTGCTGGACACGCTGGGCAACCTGGTCGGCCTCTACGACTCGTTCGACGTCACCGACGACGTGCTGCACACCCTCAACTGGGTGCTGCTGGTGGCTGCGTTCCACGCCTGGCGCTATCGCCGGGGCGGCTCGGTCGAAGCCATGTCGGGTGCCGACGCATGGCTGCTGGGGGCGGGCATAGGCGCGCTGGCCATCGTCGGCTGGGAGATCGCAGAGTGGATCGTGGCCGAGACCGGCGCCGGCGGCGGGCTGGCTCTCACCTACGGCGACACCGTCGGCGACCTGGCCCTGTCCACCGCAGGAGGCATGGTCGGATCCTGGCTCGGCGTGCGCTACCTCGGCGCAAGACAGCGCGACCGCTAGAGCTACGGCTGGTCGGTGGCCGGGTTGGCTCGTGAACCGCCTGCCGCTTCGGTTGGCTCTGCCAGGGTGTGCTACCCGGCTGCTAGGCGAGGGTGAACAGCGGCTCGGGCTGCTGGGCTTCGGCCAAGGGGCTTTCGGCCAGGTTGACTCGGTCGGGTGCCGCCCGGGCGATGGAGCCTGCCCCGGGGTGTCTTGCTGTATTGCGCGGGGGCGGGGGCCCGTGGGCTGGCGGGGGGTCGGGGGCGTGTGCGGGTCCGTAGCGGGTCCGCTCAGGCGGTGCGATGGTGTGAGGGCCCCGCCCGTCGGGCACCACCCGCCAACCGTGGTGGTGCACCTTCTGGTGGCAGGCCCAGCACAACAACATCATGTTGTCAATGTCAGTCGTGCCGCCCTCAGACACGGGTCTGATGTGATGGCCCTGGCATACCCACATGTCGGCGCCGCAGCCGCCGCATGCTCCGTAGAGGGTCCGCAGCGCGCTCATCTGGGCCTTGGTGGCGAGCCGTTTGGCGTGGCTGTGCCACAGAGGCAGACCCTTATGGCTGAACACCACCCCTTTGATCCGGGCGTTACAGAAATACTCCTCGAGCACGCTCGGGGGGATCACACCGCCACCGGCGATCTCCGCGAACGCGTCGGTGCCATCCGCGCTGAGATGCTGCACGATGGTGATATCAGCCGACGGCCGACCCCCACACCCGCACTTACCGCCGCCGATTGTCCGGCTCGAATCATCGCCACCACTGGTCAGGCTCAATCTCGCGCTCTCGGCATGGCTCACCTCGCCACTGGCCTGGCTCGCGTCACCACACTTGCCGTTCTGGCTCACGCCGCCTCGATCCTCGCTAGAGCCGCGATCAGACTCGCTCACGCCCCTGCTGGCATTGGTGGCGACACCGGTGCCGCCACGGCCGTGTCCGCTGGGTGTCGCGCTTCCGGCCTTGGAGTAGACGCTTCCGTGCTCGGTCAGAGTGTCGAGCGAGTCGGCCATGCGCTGGTTGAGGCTGCGCTTCTCCCCGCCAGGACTGCGCAGATCCACACGCCGCAGCCGCTCAGCCTCCAACAAGAACCGCTTGCGCACCTTGGCCCCCGCCACCGGGTCCAGCTCTCCCCGCAGATGCACCATCCCGTCATCGCCGTCCCAAATGCTCAACCGCCGCCGAGCCCGCTGCCGCCGATACTCACCCTCACCGCCGTCGTCCTGACGCTTGACTGCCCAGCGGCCGGCCTCGCGGGCGAACTGCTCGACAGACATCTCCGCGGCCTTCTCCAACAACTCGGCGTCGCCGTCGACCTGGTCGGCGCTCGTCTTGCCTGAAGCTCTCGCCAGCGTCTTGGCGTTGGCAACAGAGATCTGGCCAGTCTCCACCGCGTCGCGCACCGCGGGCATCGACTGCAAGCTCTGCGCGGTCTGGACCTGCCCCGCCGCGTCCCGCCGCGACAGCCCCGCTGACCGCGCCAGCACCCCGACACCCGAATCACCGTGACGCTCCCGGGCCGAGACCACCACCGCAGCGTCGGCCTGCAGCACCGACACCTGAGCACCGAGAGCCTTCGACGCGCTCAGCACTTCCCGCACATCCGCAATCGGCGTGGAGGGGTCGTTGACGAGCCGGATCAGCTCTGCGAGCCCCTCCCGCACCTGATCCCGCACTCGTCGTGCCGTCTCGATACCCATGAACACATCATGCCATAGGGGTGTGACAACTGTCAGGCTGTTTCAATAAATATCATGTGCGATTCATCATTGATCGGCCGTGAGTCCGGAGGGAAGCGGGCGTTAGTGCGGTTACGTCGAATGCAAGAAACGGCCTCCGTCCGTGCCGCTCCTCACCGGGGCACCCGCAGCGGTCACTTGATCGGCAGCGTGTGGTGGTCGTGGCTGAAATAGAGCGTCACGCGCCCCGTCGAAACCATGTCGATGCGTCGCAGATGCTCCAGGACGCCGTCGGTCACAACCCACCTGCCCGTCCGTCGTCGACAGCGGCTTCTTGAACACGCAATCCCAGGGCCCTCTGGAGGTTCGACAGGTACTTGGCGAAGGCTTGACGCCCGGTGGTGGTCGCCTGCACCCAGGTGCGGGGCTTGGAGCCTTGGAACTCCTTGGTGATGAACAGGTAGCCCGCTTCCTGAAGCTTGCGCAGATGGATGGTCAGGTTTCCGCCGGTGAGCCCGAGTGTCTTCTGGATGAACCCGTAGGCCAGCCGGTCTGCTTCCGGCACGGAGACGAGCAGCGTCATGATGCGCAGCCGGGTCGGCTGGTGGATCGTCTCGTTGAGGACGATTGCCTCGCCAGCAGGAGAGGACTCTGCGCTCATGGCGGACTCGCCAGCAGGAGAGGACTCTGCGCTCATGGCGGACTCGCCAGCAGGAGAGGACTCTGCGCTCATGGCGGACTCGCCAGCAGGAGAGGACTCTGCGCTCATGGCGGACTCGCCAGCAGGAGAGGACTCTGCGCTCATGGCGGACTCGCCAGCAGGAGAGGACTCTGCGCTCATGGCGGACTCGCCAGCAGGAGAGGACTCGTGGTTCGGAGGTGCCTCACTGGTCGCCGAGATCTGTTTGTTCACCATTCGCCGATCTTGCGGAGCCATGCGAAGGCCAGTGTGGCCACCGCGAGCGTGGCCGCGGCCGACACCGCTAGCGCCGCGTCGCCAGCCAGGTAGCTCGGGATGTAGAACGTCGCCGCGATCCCTGCACCCACGACCGCAATCAACGGGCGGTTCATGAGACCAAAAAGGATGTAGCCGAGTGCCGCCATACCGACCCAGACGCGCGGGATGTTCTCGCCGCTTTCGGCGTTCCACAACCCTGCCGCGCCCGTGAGGAGGAACGCGGCCACCGTCAGGGTGACCCAGAAGAGGAACACCCGGATCCCCGCACGGCGGGCCGCTTCGCTGGCCGCGATCTTGCGACTCGCTCGGCGACCGATGATGGAGCTACTCACCCCACCGACGGTCCCGAGGCCACCCCACAACGGGCCTGGGAACCACGGCCTGCTCTCGGCGAACTCAGTCGCGAGCGTCTCGATGGCGTACTGGGAGAGCCATCCCACTGAACCGATCACGCCCCACAGCAGCATGATCGCCGTGCTCCCAGCCAGGTACATCGAGCTTCGGGCCTCATCCATGGTGGTGTGGATGGCCTGCCAGCTCTCCTCGGGTGTCAGCGCGTCAGCGCCTTCATTGAGTGCCTGCATTCGTCCGCCTCCTACATCTAGTTTGCAATACAAACTAGTTTGCACTGACAAGACAATTCTGTCAAGTGCCCGGTCTGGAGCTAGCCGTTCGGTCCGGTCGGGTTTGGTGGCGGAATGCCGATGCCCATATGTCCCTCGATGCGGGCCAGCCGCTCGCGGGCGTCGATGAGACTGCCGGTGACCTCGGCGTGGTTCTTGTCGGCTATGCGGCGGTGCTCCGCGAAGTCCTGTAGCAGGTGCTGGTGGCTGGCCTCAAGGATCGTGGTCCGGGCCGCGAGTTCTCGCAGAGCTTCGTTGTTCTCGTCCAGCTTCTCGTTGTTCTCGTCCAGCTTGTCGCGGGTCTTGGTCCCCTCTCTGCGCAGCTCGTAGATGCTCCCAAGCACGGCGGCGAACGTTGCGGCGACCATCGCGAGGAGTGCGGCGCCCATCGTGACGAGTGCGGTCTCCACGCTCGGGACGCTACCGGACCCCCGCACTCATTGCAAACGTAATATCACTAAATATATTGAAGATGCAGCTACTCAATGGCGAGAGGCGGGCGTCAGTAGCCGAGGGCCATGTCGACCAGGCCCAACAACTCCTCGCCGGCCAGCCAGCGGCGCACGTTCTCGCGCACCCGGTTGGTGATCAGCGGCAGTCCCATGTCGCGGGTGTTGCCTATGTGGGGGGTGATCACGCAGTTGGGCAGCGCCCACAGCTCGGAGCTGTCCGGCAGCGGCTCGGGGTCGGTCACATCCAGCACCGCTCCCGCAATGGCTCCCGACCGCAGCGCGGCACCCAGCGCGCCGTGGTCGACATGGCCGCCGCGGGCCACGTTGACCACCCAGCACTGGGGCCCCATGGACTCCAGCAGGGCCGCGTCCACCACATGGTGGGTCTCGGAGGTGAGGGCCAGCGCCACCACCACCGCGTCGGCGCCCGCCACCGCTTCGTGCACCCGAGCGAGCGTCAGCGTGCGAGCCGCGCCCTCGACGGGCTCGCCGGAGCGCCGCACCACCGTTACCTGGCAATCCCATGGCTCCAGCAGCCGCAGCAGCGAGCGGGTTATGCCGCCCCCGCCGAGCACGGTGATTCGGGCGCCCAGCAGGTTGCGCCCCGTCTCGGCGCACCACGAGTCGGCCGCGGCGAACAGATGGAAGTCGCGCAGGCCCATCAGCAGCGCGGCCATGACCCACTCCGCCACCGGGTCGGCGTACACGCCCTTGGCGCAGGCCCACACCAGGCGTGCGTCGAGATAGTCGATGAACGGCTCGATGCCCGCGAACGGCAGCTGCACCCATTCCACGGCCGGGACCGAGGCGACCACATCCGGGTACAGGTGGGGCGCGAACGGGTCGGCCCAGACCAGGGCCTTGGCCTCGGCCAGCTCCGCCGCCGACACCGCCACGTCGCCGCCGGCGTCGTGCACCGCGGCCACGAAGGCGCCGTGCATCACGGGACGGGTGTCTGGCGCCACCGCGACAAGCTGGCTCACCGCGCTCCCCGGAATCAGGCGACCGCCGAGACCGGCCCGGCTGCGGAGGCTGATGGGACCCGGCTCACGACCGGCCCGGCTGCGGAGGCTGATGGGACCCGGCTCACGACCGGCTCGGCTGCGGGGCTGGTGGCAGGGCCCGGCTCATGACCGGCTCGGCTGCGGGGCTGGCATCAGGGTCCGGCTCACGGCGGGTCGAACTGGCGGTCTCCGGCGTCGCCGAGGCCCGGCAGGATGAACCCGTTCTCGTCGAGCGATTCGTCGACCGCGGCCACGCAGACGGCGTCGGCCAACCCGGAGTCTCGGACCCGCTCGATCCCCTCGGGAGCCGCGATCACGCACACCGCAGTGACCCGGCTCGCTCCCGCGGCCCGCAGCAACTCGCAGGCGTGCACGCACGATCCTCCGGTGGCCAACATCGGATCCAGGATCAGCGCATCGCGGCCTTCAAGGTCCTCGGGCAGGGTGCTCGCATACTCCCGCGCCACCAGCGTGCTCTCGTTGCGCCTGAGCCCCACGAACGCCACCTCCACGTCGCCGAGAAGCTCCAGCGCAGCGTCGAGCATCCCCAGGCCGGCCCGCAGCACCGGCACCACCACCGGGAGGCGCTCGAAGCGCACGCCGGTGGCGGGGCCCATGGGCGTGGTGAGGTTGACGGGCACGAGCGGAGCCTGCCGCATCGCCTCGTAAACCAGGACCGAGCTCAGGTCCCGCAGCAGCCGCCTGAACTCGTGATTCGGGGTGGACGAGTCACGCAGGCGCGTCACCCGCTCGGCCACGAGAGCATTGTCGACCACGTGGATCTCGGTCACGGCCTTCTCGCTATCTCGATGCGCCCGCCCTCACCGTAGATTGCCGCAGCCAGCGACTGCACATCCTCGGGGGTCAAGCGGACCAGCTCCTGGAGGCGGCGCTGCTGGGTGAGCACGTTCTCATCGCCGACGTGGGGCCGGGAGAGCAGCGCGCTGAGCAGGTGGGAATTGGCTGACCTGGCGTAGTCGGTCACCAGAATGGCTCTGGCTTGCGCGAATTCCTCGGCAGTCAGCCCATTGGCAGCCACATCGGCGAGGATGCCCAGCACCGTGTCATAGATCTCGTCGTACCGGCTCGGATCGAGCGTGGCGTACACCCTCGAGTCGAAGAACTGGCCGGGGGCGGTGTTGCCATCGACCGCGGCCCCCGCGACGTAGGAGGCGCCCAGCTCCTCGCGGATCGTTAGGAACAGACGCTCGCTCAGAGCGGTCGTGAGCACATCGGCCGCCACCGCCCTCAGCGGGGTCACCTCTATGTGGGCCTCGTGGTAGATCTCCAGCACCGCACTCTCGCCCTCGTTGAGGTTCACCTGCCGCTGCACGAGCCCAGCGGGCATGGGCGGTCGGCGGTTGACGTAGGTGTCGGCCTCGCCTGCGGGAAGCGTGCCGATGTAGTGGCTGGCCAGACCCTCGATCACCGACACGTCAATGTCCCCGACGACAGCCACCACGAGGTCGTCAACCGAGCCGAGACGGCTCTGGTACATGGAGAGCAGCCGCTGCGGGGTAAGCGACTCGAGCTCCTCCGGTGTGGCGATGACCCGATGCCAGGTGTTGCCGTAGCGAGCCTCGAGGTAAGCGATGGCCGCCTGCCAACGGGGGTCGCGCGCCGCCCGCTCCACCCTCGTCTCTGCGGTGTGGAGGGCGTCGTCGTAGGCTTGGTCGTCCACCCGGGGAGCGGTCACCAGCAGGTGGATGAGCTGGAACATGGTCTCGACGTCCTCGGCGCTCGCGCCCCCTGAGAACCCTTCGACCGTCTCGCCGATGAAGACACTCAGCGAGACGGTGCGGTTCTCGAGGAAGCGGTCCAGCTCCGATCGCGACAGGTCGCCCCGGCCGCTGCCCGCCACCGCATCCACGGCGATGGCCGACAGGGCCCGGTCGCCGGGCTCCAGCAGCGACCAGCCCCCGAGGGATTGGGCTTGCAGATGGACCACGCCCTCGGCGATGTCGGATGGCGCGAACATGACCCGCGCCCCGTTGGCGAACTCCCACTCGTATCCGCCGTCGAGAAGGTCGAAGGGTCCCTCCGAGACCGGGTCAGCGGGCTCCGGAAGAGCCATCAGCTCGTCGACGACGATCTCTTCTGGCGGGGGCGGTCCGGGAGCGGCCGCAGCCAGGGCGGCGTCGAGCTCGGCTGCCGTCGGCACGCTGGACGCGTCGGGGCCGACCGCGATGGCCAACAACCCGCCCCGCTCCATCTGCCATCGGAAGTGTTCGGTCAGCTCCTCGGGGGTGAGTTCCGCCAGCAGCGCGGAGGTCCGCGCCACCGACCTCTCGAGGGCGTCGATGTCGGCCCCGTAGAAGAAGTGCTCCTGGTAGAGGCCAGCCCACCCATTGTCCTGGGTTGTGGGTGCGCTGTTGAGCTGGAACTGCAGGAAGGCCTCGATCTGGCTGACGGCCCGCTGAAGGTCGCCGGGGGTGAAGCCGTGCTCCTGCGCGGTCAGAAGCACCGAGAGGTAGTCGGTGGAGGCGGAATCGAGGTTGTCGCCCTGCCAGTTCGTTCCGTAGTACCTCAGCCCGCGGTTGTAGGCGAAGGTTGTGAATCGCGGTGGATCGACCTGGCTCAGCTCGCCCCGGTTGTAGGCGTCGTTGACGCGGTTCTGGATCATCACCTCGATGAGGAATTCCATCGTCTCGAGCCGGTCGCCGCCGACAGTGTTGAGATTGTGGGGAACGATGGGTATGTCCAGCGAGATGTAGGTGACGCCCTGCCGCGGGTCGGTGACCACATGGCTCGAGGACGCGGCCGGAGCTATGTCCACGCTGGGAGGCTGGCGTCCCTCGCCGGACGGCAGCGGCCCGAGGTGCCCCGCCACCAGAGCCTCGAGATCCTCCACGGGCAGGTCGCCCACCACGACCACCGCCATGTTGGAGGGGACGTACCACTTGTCGTAGAAGGCTCGCAGCATCTCCGGTGTCATCGACTGCACGGTGTCGATGGTGCCTGCTGGGTCGCGTCCCTCATAGGGGGTGCCCTGGGTGTAGACCCGGTCGAATTCGGAGTTGATGAAGCCGTTGACGCTCTCGCGCCTGAAGCGCATCTCGTCGAGGACGATGCCCCGCTCGGATTCGACCGCGTCGGCCTCGAAGGTGGCCGCGCCGGCCATCTGCGCCAGGGCGTGGAACACCAGGGGCGCCTTGTGGGCCGCGTCGAGACGCACGGCAATCTGGTAGACGGTCTCGTCGTGGCCCACATGGGCGTTGATGTCGGGTCCCAGCTCCACGCCGATCTCCCGCAGTGCCTCTCCCAGGGAGTTGCCGGGGTAGTCGTTGGTGCCGTTGAAGAGCATGTGCTCGATGAAGTGCCCGATTCCGGCCTCCTCGTCGGTCTCGTCGACCGATCCGATGTTGACGAGCAGCCGCACTGCGAGGTTCTTGCCCGGACTGTCGTTGTGCCGCAGGTAGTAGGTGAGGCCGTTGTCGAGGGTGCCGGTGGCGACGTCACGGTCGATCGGCAGTGGGGTGGCGTCTTGGGCGGGCTCGTAGACCGTCGCTACGGGCCCGGGCAGGCCCACCCGCCGGAGTGTCCGGGCCAGGAACGTGGCCATCTGGGCCCGGCTGACGTTGTTTTGGGGGCAGTAGCGGGCCGGATCTACTCCGCATCCCGCAGTGACCCCCCACCCGGCGAGCCGGTCGATGGCCTCGGCGAAGGGGTGTTCCCCGTTGACGTCGACGAACCAGGCCCTCTCGGCCGGGGGCAGGTTGAAGGCCAGGACCAGGATCGCGGCCGTCTGGCCGCGATCGACGGGATCCTCTGGACAGAATTGCAGTGGCTCGGTCTCGCACCCCATGACGATTCCCAGTTCAGCCAGGCGCTCCGCGTGCGGGGCCCACCAGACACTTGCGTCGACATCGGTGAAACGTGACGAGCTGATAGCGGGCGGATCGGCGCGGTCGAGGACCCTGACCAGCCAGACCGCCATCTCCCAACGCAACAGCGGCTCTCGCGGGCAGAGCTCGTCGCTGTCGACGCAGCCGGTGCCCGCGAATACGTCCACCCCCGTTTCGATCCCGAACTTCGCCAGAGCATCGACGGAAGGCTGGTGGATGCCGGCGTGCTGGCTTTGCGCCGGTGTCGTTTGGGCGGCTGCGCCGGGCGCATAGGCGAGGATCGAGGCCGCCACCGCAACGACGGCTAGCACGGCGACGCGACGACGGGCCAAGGTCATGGCTCGGTTTCCTGGGATCGGGAGTGAATGCTTGCTATCCGGCTTGGAGGCCGGACAATCGAGTGGGCAGCGTAACAACCCCTCAGTTGAACCATGATGGGCCGCTGAACAATGATGGACCGCGGGTGTGGCAACTTCGGTGGCCGGGCGCTCGCCGGCACTTCAGACAGGGGGCTCGCTCTGGGCTGCTTCCAGCGGGGCATATCCGGGCTTGATGATTCCCTCGATTATCTGGAGCCGCTCCCGGAATGGCAGGAAGCTCGACTTCATCGCGTTGACTGTGAGCCACCGCAGGCGGGCCCAGTCGTAGCCGAACGCGTCGGCGAGTGTCGCCATTTCCGAGGTCATGGACACGTTCGACATCAGGCGGTTGTCGGTGTTGACCGTCACCCGGAAGCGCAGCTGAACCAGGGTGTCGATCGGGTGGTCGGCCACCGAGGCGACCACCCCGGTGTTGACGTTGGAGGTGGGGCACACCTCCAACGGGATGCGACGGTCCCTGATGTAGTGGGCCAGCCTGCCCAGGGTGCGGTCCCCGTCGGCGTTGGTGACGATGTCCTCGACAATGCGTATGCCGTGCCCGAGGCGCTCGGCCCCGCAGAACTGGAGGGCCTTCCAGATGGAGCGGGGGCCGTAGGCCTCTCCCGCATGAATGGTGACGTGGAAGTTCTCCCGCTGGCAGTACTGGAAGGCCTCCAGGTGGTCGTCCGGGGGGTAGCCGTCCTCGGGCCCGGCTATGTCGAAGGCCACCACGCCCCGGTCCCTCCAGCGGACCGCGGCCCCGGCCACCTCGACCGACCGATGCAGATGGCGCATGGCGGTGCAGATGGCCCGGATGGTGAGACCCGTGCCGGCACTGCCCTGATCGAATCCCTCCAGGACGGCCTCGATGGCGTCGTCGAGTGCGAGGCCGCGCTCGGTGTGCAGCTCGGGGGCGAAGCGGACCTCGGCGTACACCACGCCGTCGGCCGCCAGATCCTCGGCGCACTCGCGTGCCACCCGCATGATCGAGTCCGAGGCCTGCATCACCCCGACGGTGTGGGCGAACGTCTCGAGGTACAGCGTCAAGTCTTTGCGGTTGGCGCCGCGCTGCATCCATGCTGCGAGCTGTTCGGGGTCGGTGGTGGGAAGGTCGCCGTACCCGGTCTCTTGTGCGAGTTCGACGATCGTGGCGGCGCGCAGGCCGCCGTCGAGGTGGTCGTGGAGAACGACCTTGGGGGCGCGGCGAATGCGCTCGAGCGTGGGAGGTCCGACCTCTAAAGCGTTCACGGGATTCGCGATGCCTCAGGGTAGCCTTGTATACCTGATGACCCTTTCTGATCCACTCGTCGATGACCCGGCCGTCGGGTCCGACGGATCCGAGCCGCTCCCCGACGGTATCGGAACGTTCGCCGAGCTCGGGCTGTGCGACGAGATCGTCGTCGCTCTGGCGGCTCGTGGCATCACCGCTCCGTTCCCGATCCAGGCGCTCACCATCCCCGACGCGCTGGCCGGCCGCGACGTCTGCGGCAAAGCCAAGACGGGCTCGGGCAAGACTCTCGCCTTCGGTCTGCCCGTGCTGCAGCGGATGCCCGAATCGAAGCCCGGCGCGCCCGCTGGCCTGGTGCTTGCCCCCACCCGAGAGCTGGCCAACCAGATCTGCGACGAGCTGGTGGCGCCTGCGGCCGCGGTGCGCCGGAGCGTGCTGGCCGTGTACGGCGGCGCCCCGATCGAGAAGCAGATCGCCCGTCTAACCAAGGGCGTTGACCTCGTGGTGGCGACGCCGGGTCGGATGATCGACCTGCTCGACCGGCGCGTTGTGAGGGTCGGCGCGGTGCGCCATGTCGTGGTGGACGAGGCCGACCGGATGGCTGACATGGGCTTCTTGCCCCAGGTCGAGTGGATCTTGCGAAACGTCGAGAGCGGACATCAGACTCTGCTGTTCTCGGCCACCCTCGACGGCGTGGTCGACTCACTGATCAGGCGCTACCAGAGCGACCCGTCGATGCACTCGGTCGCTCCCCGCGAGATCACCGTCGCCGAGATGGTCCATCGCTTCGTGGGCGTCCACAAGATGGACAAGGTGAAGGTCACGGCAGCCATAGCCAACTCGGTGAGGCGCACGCTGGTGTTCACCCGCACCAAGGTGGCCGCCGATCGGCTGGCCCGCGACCTGCTCCGCGAGAACGTGAAGGCCGCGCCCATTCACGGCGACCTGCGCCAGGCGGCCCGCGAGAAGTCCCTGCGCCAGTTCATTGCCGGCGAGCTGCCGGTGCTGGTGGCGACCGATGTGGCCGCTCGGGGGATCCACGTCGACGATGTGGACGTCGTGGTGCAGTTCGACCCGCCCGGGGAGCACAAGACCTACGTGCACCGGTCGGGCCGCACCGCCCGGGCCGGCGAGTCCGGCGTGGTGGTGACGCTGTCGCTGTGGGACGAGGAGCTCGACGTTAAGAGGATCCAGCGGCGCCTCGAACTCGATGAGCCCATCGTCGAGATGTTCTCCAACGACGCCCGCTTGAGGGATCTGCTCGGCTGGGAGCGGGCCGGCTGAGTTCAATCCGGCATCCGCGCCGCTGGTGGCGGCGAGTGATCAGATCGTGCCCGGGCGGGGTCGGTGCGCGTGTGACCGCGATCCTGCTCTAGACTGTTCGGTGACCTAGCAGTCAAGACATCACGAGCGGTTCGGCCTCCGGGCCGGGCCCGGCAACCTGGGACGGACACCCAAGGTGCCATCCCGTCTCCGGACGGGGATGTGGCGTCGGCCTAGCCGGCGCAACCAAGTGTCCTGCGGGCATCACCCGACGTCACTGGCCTCCGAAGTGTCCGGTCCCCCAAGGGGCGACCCCGGCGCGGGGGCGTCCGGCGAGCGGATCACGAGGAGCGAGGGATGAGCGCAGGTTCCCACATCGAGCCTCCGACTCCCGCGGGCGGGCGAGCCGGCCCCGGGGGGCGCTTCCCGGCCGGGCTGCCCGTGACCGGCGCCTGGCAGGTTGGCGACCCCGCCGGCGACCGCCGGTTCGTGACCGTCACCGACACCCGGCCCTTCGCGCTGGAGTGGGGCGGGAGCCTGGCCGAGGTGCGGGTGGCCTACGAGACGTGGGGTGAGCTCGACCCGCAGGCATCCAACGCCGTGCTCGTGTGCCACGCGCTGACCGGGGACTCCCATGCGGCCGGCGACAGCGGCCCTTCCCATCCCACCGCCGGCTGGTGGAGCGAGTTGATCGGGCCGGGCAAGGCGCTCGACACCGACCGCTACTTCGTGGTTTGCAGCAACGTGCTCGGCGGCTGCCAGGGCACCGCCGGCCCGGCCGACCTCGACCCCGCCGACGGGCGGCGCTACGGGCCGCGCTTCCCGGTGGTGACCATCCGCGACATGGTGCGGGTCCAGGCCCGGCTGGCCGACCATCTCGGGATCGGGTGCTGGCTGGCGGTGATCGGCGGCTCGATGGGAGGCATGCAAGTGCTGGAGTGGGCGGCCATGTACCCGCAGCGGGTGCGGTCGATCCTGCCGCTGGCCACTTGCGCCGCGGCCAGCGCGCTGCAGATCGCCTGGAGCGCGGTGCAACGCCTGGTCATCGCCAGCGATCCCGGCTGGTTCGACGGCGACTACTACGACAAGCCGGATGGGCCCTGGATGGGCCTGGCCGTGGCCCGCCAGATCGCGCAGGTGACCTACCGGTCCGGTGAGTCCTTCGAGCGCCGGTTCGGGCGGCAGATGTTCGACCCGGCCGGGGCCTTCGATCTGTGGGGCCGCTTCCAGATGGAGTCCTACCTGGACCACCACGGCCAGAAGCTGGTCCGCCGCTTCGACGCCAACTCCTATGTGGTGCTCAACCGCTCGATGGACCTGCACGACATCGGGCGTGGTCGGGGCGGTTCGGCCGCGACGCTGGGCCGCATCCGGGTGCCGGTGCTGACCGCGTCGATCACCAGCGACCGCCTCTACCCGCCGCATGAGCAGCAGGAGCTGCACGACGGGATCGTCGCGGGCGGCGGTGGCTGCCGCCGCGCGATGCTGGACAGCGATGAGGGCCATGACGGGTTCCTGCTCGAGCACGACCTGCTGAGCGATCCTGTCGCCTGCTTCCTCGAGGAGGTTTCCGATGCCTGAGAATGCCGGCGACGGGTCTGGCGACGCTAACCGCGGCGGGCCGGGCGACGGGTCTGGCGACGCTAACCGCGGCGGGCCGGGCGACGGGTCTGGCGACGCTAACCGCGGCGGGCCGGGCGACGGGTCTGGCGACGCTAACCGCGGCGGGCCGGGCGACGGGTCTGGCGACGCTAACCGCGGCGGGCCGGGCGACGGGTCTGGCGACGCTAACCGCGGCGGGCCGGGCGACGCCTCCCCCCGCGGGTTGCACGCTCAGACCCGGGCCATCCGCGCCGGTCGGGCCGACAACCAGAACGCGCTGGCCCCGATCCTGTGGGCCACCTCGACGTTCACCGCCGACACCGTGTCCGAGGCCCACGACATGGCGATCGACACCCACTCAAGCCGGTTCTACACCCGCTACGGCAATCCGACCGTCAAGGCCTTCGAGGACGCGGTGGCCGACCTCGAGGGAACCGAGTCGGCGCGGGCGTTCGCCTCGGGCATGGGCGCGCTGAGCGCCATCGTCCTCGGGCTGTGCTCGAGCGGCGACCACATCGTCGCCCAGCGCCAGCTGTACGCCGGCACGCAGCTGCTGCTGCAGACGGTGTGCCCCCGCTTCGGCATCGGCGTGACTTTTGTGGACGGCACCGAGCCGGGCGCTTTCGTCGAGGCCGTCATCGGTGGCCGCACGGTGCTGGTGATGGCTGAGACGCCCGCCAACCCGAAGCTGGCGGTGGCTGACCTGTCCGAGGTGGGCGCCATCGCCGGACCGATGACCGTGGTCGATTCGACGTTCGCCACCCCGCTGGGCCAGCGGCCCGCGGAGTTCGGGGTGGACCTGGTGGTGCACTCGGCCACCAAGGCGATCGCCGGGCACAACGACGCCACCATCGGGGTGGTGGCCGGCAGCGAGGAGCTGCTGGCGTGGCTCTGGAATTACGCCGTGCTCCACGGCGCGGTGGCCTCCCCGTTCGACGCCCTCAACGCCCTGCGGGGCGTGCGCACCCTGGCGGTGCGCCTCCGGCAGCAGACCGAGACCGCCACCGCGCTGGCTGAGGCGTTGGAGGGCCACCCGATGGTGGAGGCTGTGCACTATCCGGGCCTGGCGTCGCATCCCCAGCACGAGCTGGCTGCCAGGCAGATGGACCTGGCCGGAGGTCTGGTGACCTTCGACCTGGGTGGCGGCTACGAGGCCGGCCGGGCCTTCGTCGAGGAGGTCCGTGTCGTGCAGCTGGCCACCTCGCTGGGCGGGCCGGAGAGCATCGTCACCCATCCGGCGTCGACCACCCATGTGAGCCTGCTGCCGGAGGAGCTCGAGGCGGTGTGCATCGGCCGGGGGACTGTGAGGTTCTCGGCCGGGCTCGAGCACACCGACGACGTGGTCGCCGATGTGATCGGGGCGCTCGACCGCGTCGGCCGAATCGTTGGTGGCGCGGCCCGGTAGCGTCCGGAGTCGTGCGTTTGGGCAGAGCTTGGTTCGCAGCGCCGCTGCTGGCGGTGGCGCTGTTCGTCGTTGCGGCTGGCTCGGCGTCGGCTGCCGACGAGGGCGACGCACCGATGGTGGTGAGTGCCGATCAACCGGGCGCATTGGGGGTGGTCAGCACCGCCCAGTCCGATGTGGAACCGATCTGGAGGACGGTACGGACCGGCGCTTGGTCGGCCGTGAGAGCAGCGAGCGGGTCGACGCGATCGTGATCGCGCTGTGGTCGATCGCCGCGGGCATGACGGTGATGCTGGGGATCTTCCTGTGGCACACGAGCCCGCGCCGCCGGCTGCGGCTGGCCCGTCGCCGCTCGACGCAGATGTACGAAGCGGAGGGGGAAGAGTCCGGGGAGCCTGCCGAGGGCGAGTCCGCCGAGGAGCCTGAGCCGGTGTCTCAGTCCGCCGAGGATGAGCCTGCGCAGGAGGGGCCCGCCGAGGATGAGTCTGCGCAGGAGGGGTCCGCCGAGGAGGGATCTGCGGAGGAGGGGCCTGCCGACGAGGGGCCTGCGGAGGACGGATCTGCGGAGGAGGGGCCTGCGGAGGTCGAGAGAACGCCTGCCGAGGACGGGCCTGTGGAGGTCGAGAGAACGCCTGCGGAGGACGGATCTGCGGAGGGGGAGCTTGGGGATGATCCCGAGCACGAGTCTGTGAAGGACGGGTCTGAGGGCAGTCAGAGCCTGTGGACGCGGGCTCGGCGGACGAGCATGCGGCTCAGCAGGTGGATGGGTTCGTAGAGCCCGAGAGGTCCTAGGCCGGGAGACCTCGGACGCAGAAGACGAATCGGGGGCAGCGTTCGGTCTAGATTGTGGGCGTGGCCGACGGATTCGACGTAGACGCGATGATCGAGCGCTTCCGTGAGCGGGCCGCCGGGGTGAAGCGCCGCACTCTTCCGCCGGTGGCGGGGGAGGAGCGGCGGCACTTCCTCGAGCAGGCCCAGCGGGACTTCCAGGACTTCGCCATGATCGGTGACGCGGAGGCCACGCTGGAGGACGGCATCCTGCGGATCACCATTGACCTGCGCCCTCCGGAGGCTCGCTAAGAGGCGTGGCCGTCGGTGTCGGCGACGCTAGGATCGTCACCTCCGCGGACGTAGCTCAGTTGGTAGAGCGCAACCTTGCCAAGGTTGAGGTCGCCGGTTCGAAGCCGGTCGTCCGCTCTGGTGAGTGCTGGAGCAGCCCTTGGCGTGCGCTCTCTCGCGGGGCTCGGTGTGAAGGTCGGCGCGAGGCTCTTAGTGCTCGGCGATTATTGGCATCCCGACCGCGACGAGCGCACCGCGATCGGCCTGCTGATACACCGGGCCAGGGACTTGGCCGAAGATGTGGCCGCGCAGGAGTTGGCGAAGCGGTTCGCGAGCTTGGCGCCGCACCTAACAGAGACGGCCGACGGCTCAGGGCGTCTGGTGGTGCCGGTTCCGTCGAAGCCGGTGCTGGCCGGCGAAGGTGATCGGCCGCATCTCGCCACGCATCTCGCGGCGTCCTTGGCCTCGGCTGGCGCGGGGGAGTACCGGCCGAGCCTCGTGACGAAGACCAACGACACTCCGCGGTTGCGCCAAGTGGATCCGGAATGCCGGGCTGACGTGGTGGCCTCAGCCGACTACAGGGCTAGCGAATCGACGGCTGGACTCCACATCGTGGTGGTCGACGACGTGGTCCTCACCGGCACGACGGTGAGAGCGGTGGTGGCCTGCCTGCGCGACGCGGGCGCGGCCTCCGTGACAGCAGCCGTGGCCGCCCGCACCAGACGCCACTGACCGCGGCGCCTGAGACGGCGGCCGCTGGCGCCCGCACAGGCGTCGTCGGCGGCCGCCGGGTCGCTTGCGGCGGGGTCCGCCCCGAGGCGTGTCGCCGGTACGCTGCGGTTCCCTGCGCCGGTGCCCGAGCGGACCAAGGGAACGGCCTGCAAAGCCGTAAAGCCGCGGGTTCAAATCCCGCCCGGCGCTCCAGATTCACTTCAGTTTTCTGGGGGTGTTGAGTTCGGTTTGCTGGCTGGAGCCGGGCCCACTGGTCCAGCACCCGCGCTCCAGACCGCAAAGCACACTCGACGCGCTCGGAAATCTCTTCTTCGATGATCGATTGAATGCCCGGCGGCTGGGGACTGTAGCGGCTACCAGCCGCCGAAGTCCCCGAAGCCGCCCCAGTCGGCGTCTGCGATGGCTTCACCCTCAGCGAGCCCCATGCCATCGACCAGTCCGGTGCCCGACCCGCCACCGCGTGGACGCTCGAATAGCCGTCGGTGAAGCCGCCGCAGCGCCCCTGGGAGCCCATCGAACTCGTCGTCCCAGGAATCGGTCATGTCCGAGCCTGTCACGGCATTGGCCGGCCCGCAATCAGTGTCGCCTTGTGGAGCTGCGGTGCAGATGTGACAAGATGTTGCTGACGCTCTGACCTTGACAAACACCGATCTTCGGCTGTCAAAGTGTGCAGCATGGTTCTTGGGGTGTCTGTTGGTGGAGGTCAGAGTCGGCCCGGCTAGGCCGCGTTGGGCCTGCCCTCGCCGGCCTCGTCGTGCGGCGGTCGCCGGCCGAGTCCGAGATGGCCCTCGATGCGGGCCAGCCGCTCACGGGCGTCGCCGAGGCTTTCGGTGATCTTGCCGAGGGCCTGCTTGACCTCGTCGTGGTTCTTCTCGGCGATCCGCCTGTGCTCGCTGAGGTCGGCGCTCAGCTTGCCGGTGGCCTGTTCGATGAGGTCTCGGTTCTCGATGCGGGCCTGTTCGATGAGGTCTCGGTTCTCGATGCGGGCCTGTTCGATGAGGTCGCTGTTGTCCTTGCGGGCCTGGATGCTGTCGCGGTGCTGGACCCGCATGGAGCCCACCATCAGCGTGGTGAGGGTGGCGAACATCACCCCGAACGCCGAGCCGAGGATCGTCAGCACCGTCGTGTCCAAGGCTGCGGCTGCGGTCTCCACGCCCAAGAACCTACTGCACAACCCATCACTACGCAACCTGAAAGACAATGATAATCACCCGGCGGAGCGGGCTGTGCGCCGCCTAGGCCCGCTCGTCGCGTCCGAGCATTGTGTGCCCCTGCGGACAACTTCACTTCTGCACGCCTTGAGTTGAAGGGTGAGGCCCTGTGGCCCTTGGTGGCGAACCAGGCTGCGGCTAGAGCCGGGGGTCGATGGGCTCGCTCTCGAGTGCGAGCACGCCGAAGACGCACTCGTGTACCCGGGTGAGGTGCTCGTTGGCTACGAACCGGTCGAGGGCCTCGATGCCGAGGGCGAACTCGCGTCGGGCCAATGACGACTTGCGGCCGAGCGACCGCTGTCGTAGTCGCTTGAGATTCGCCGGTTCGAGATATTCGGGGCCGTAGATGATGCGCAGGTACTCTCGGCCCCGGCACTTGACGCCGGGCAGGACGAACCCACGCTCGGTGGTCACGATCGGTTGGGCGGGTTTGACGACCACGCCCTCGGTTCCGCCGTCGGTGAGCGAATGCCACCAGTTCGTTGCTTGCTGCACCGATGTGTCGTCGCTCAGGTCGACGAACCGGCGGTCGGTTCGGCGAAGCGTCTCGGGTTCTTGGTCCACCAGCGCATCTATCTGTTCGAGGTGCCAGCGGTGGGGTCGGCGGGCCAGTACCTCCCCCTCCGCCGCGAGGATCTGGAACGGGGCGATTTCGATGCCGTCTGTGCCGTCGACATCCCAGCAGTACTGCCGGTACGCGTCGATGTAGGCCGCGACATGCCCGGCTCGGTCGGCGGTGCGCATCGCGAGGGCCTCGACGTCGACGCCGCGCCGGGTCGCGTCGGCCATCAGGCTGCGTGCGGCGTCGAGCGATGCCGTGCCGGCCGCGCCGGTGGCGGCGTGCAGCCGCTGGATCAGAGCGGCTGCCTTGGCCGACCACGGCAACACCTCTGCATCGAGGATGAGCCAGTCGGTGCTGAGGCGATCCCACAGCCCCGTCGCGGCGGCCGCGGCGCGGACGCGTTCGAGCAGGGCGCCAGTCAGCGCAGCCTCGGCGAAGAAGGGCCTGCCGGTGCGGGTGACGATGACGCCGGCCTCGGCATTGGCGATGCCGAATCGCGACTGGGCTGCGTCGGCGTTGCGGGCGACGACAACCACAGCCCGCGAGCCCATGTGCTTTTCCTGGACCGCCACTTCGTGGACGCCGGCTCTGCGGAAGTACGAGAACGCCTCGTCGGGATGCTCGAGATAGTCGTCGCGGCCCGAGGCAGCCGCGGGTGCCATGGTCGGAGGCAGATGCACGAGCCATCGTGGGTCGGCCGCGAAGCGGCTCATGACCTCGAGGGCGGCGCTTGACCGGTCGGCCTCGATCAGCACACGGCCCGCCAGCGCCGTCTCGACATGGTGCTTGCCCAGCACATCGCTGACGTCGAGCAGCAGCGACGGCCGCGGTGGCGCGCCTGCCGCGGGGTGGGCGGGCCGGATCGGCTCGTAGTGCTCGGCGACCGCGGGCACCGAGACCAGTTCGCGCTCTGGCCAGCGCAGCGCGGTCAGCTCGGCTCCGAAGACCGCTCCGGTGTCGACGCAGATCGTGTTGTTGAGCCATGCCGCTGAGGGCACGGGCGTGTGGCCGTAGACGACGGCGGCCTCGCCGCGGTAGTCCTCAGCCCACCGGTACCGCACCGGCAGCCCGAACTCGTCGGTCTCGCCGTCGGTGTCGCCGTACAGCGCGAGGTCTCGCACCCGGCCCGACGAGCGCCCGTGATACCGCTCGGGAAGGCCTGCGTGGGCAACCACCAGACGGCCGCCGTCGAGCACGTAGTGACTGATGAGACTGTCGATGAACTCGGCGACTCGTTCGGCGAACTCGGGGCCGCGCCGCTGGAGCTGTTCGAGCGACTCGGCCAGCCCGTGGCTGACCGCGACGTTGCGTCCCGCGAGGGCCCGACGCAGCTTGTTCTCATGGTTGCCCGCGATGCACAGCGCACTGCCCGCAGCCACCATGGACATGGCGACGTCGAGCACTTCTGCGACGGCGGGGCCCCGGTCGACGAGATCACCGAGAAAGACCGCCCGGCGACCCTCGGGATGCGCGATCGGGTCGGCCGCGGTGTCGTAGCCCAACCGGTCGAGCAGACTCAGCAGCTCAACATGGCAGCCGTGGACATCGCCGATGATGTCGAATGGGCCGTTGTCGTCGCGGCGGTCGCTCCAGATCCTGGTGCGAGCCACCTCGACTGAGTCGAGTTCCTCCGTCGAGCCGAGCGTGTAGACCCTCGTGAAGCGTTCCTTGCGCAGCCGCTTGGCGCTGCGGCGCAGCGTGTCGTGCTGACGCTTGATGGCGTGCACCGGTGTTCGGCGGTCTTGGCGCTGCTCGTTGTGTTCGATGCACGCAGCCAAGGCCAGATCGAACACGATGGCGGTCGCGAGCACGTCCCACCGGCGTGCGAGCTCGACGATCGGCTTGCGGTCCTCGGGCTTCGTGTTGGTTGCATCGACCACGGTGAGGCGGCCGATCTCGAGGCGCTTGGCAACGATGGAGTGAAGCAGCTCGAAGGCGGCTGCGGTGACGGATTGGTCGGTCTCGTCGTCGCTGACGAGGGCCCGGCATTGGTCGCTCGACACGATCTCAGTGGGGGCGAAGTGCTGGCGGGCGAACGTCGACTTGCCCGAACCGGATGCGCCGCAGAGAACTACGAGCCCGACCTCGGGGACCTCGATGCGAGAGATTCGGCGTCTCACACCAGTCGTCTCATCGGGATCGTCTCATCGGGATCGTCTCATCGGCGAAACACCGCCATCTGCGTCGGCGGCCCGTGGACCGGGTCGACGGGGCCGACGGCGCTGATCTCGACGCGGTAGCCGAAGCGCTCCGAGACGGCGCGGGCCCACGCTTCGAACTCGCTGCGAGTCCATTCGAAGCGATGATCGTCGTGGCGCAAGCCCCGCTCGTCGAGGTGCTCGAAGTTCGCGTTGTACTCCCGATTCGGAGTGGTCAGCACCACTGACGCCGCCGAGATGTGACCGAATACGACCTCCGCGAACACGTCGAGGCGTTCACTGTCGAGGTGCTCGATCACCTCCACGACCGTCGCCACATCGAAGCCCTGCAATCGGGAGTCGGTGTAGGTCAATGCGCCCTGCAACAGCTGGATCCGCTCCCGGCGACGCTCAGACATCCCGTCGAGCTTGAGACGCCGCCCGGCTCGCTTGAGCGCCCCGATTGACGCGTCGACTCCCACTGCGGAGGTCACTGTGGGCTCGACGATCAGCCGCTCGAGCAGCCGGCCCTCGCCGCATCCGAGATCGACAACCCTGCCTGCCCCGACGCTGCGCACAGCCTCGAGCACCGCGTCGAGCCGCTGGTCGCCGAGGCGGATCGGCAGTTCGGTCGCTTGCTCGGCTGCGTCGCGCTGTGCGTCGAGGAGGTCGAGGTCTTCGCCGGCGTCGGCGAGACGGGCCAGAGCCTCCCGGGTGTATTCGGCAAGACGCAGATACCGGCGAGTGATCAGGTCGGCTTCGGGATGAGACCCGAGCCAGTCGCCGCCCCGCAGCAGCAGCTTGTCTACCTCGTCGGGGCCGATCCAGTAATGCTTGGCGTCGTCGAGCACCGGGAGCAGCACATAGAGATGCTCCAGGGCGGAGCGCACGGTGTGCCGGCCGACCAGTCGAGCCGACACGCAGCGGCTGTCTCCCCACGCCGGAAACTCAGGGTCCAGCGCGATGGGAGCGCACTCCACCTCGTAGCCCAACGGGTTGAACAGCCGCCGCAGTATTGGCTGCCCGCCCCGCAGCGGCAAGACCGGCAGGCCGATCTCAAGGTCGAGCGGCTGCGCGACCAGTTCAGGCCGAGCCTCGCACGTGCCGCTCAACGCCGTGCCAAACAGCCGGCCCAGCGCAACGCTCAACATCGACGATGCCACATACGGCCGATCATTCAAGTAGGGCTCGAGACCCTGGGCTCCGCGCTCCTTGCGGTGCCGTGTCAGGCCGAAGGGGTCGACCTCCACATACGTCGTCGCCGTGCAGCGCCGCGCAGTGGCCTCCGGGTAGAAGACATGAGCGCGCCCGAACCCGACATCGACCGAGCGCACCCGATCAGGGTGCTTGTGCAGCAGATGCCCCAGTTCGGTCGCCACTGGTGTCGTAGAGGTGAGTGAAACCAACATGGATGGGCCATTCAATCCGATGGCGGGCAAGGCTGCTCCTGCCGCGTGTGCCGGCTCTTGCGAATCTCGCCGAGGAGCGTGATTCCAGTGTTGTCCTACGCGGCCGGGTCGACGAGGCGTCCTACGAATAGGAGCGCCCCGGTGTCTTGGTGGACGATGGCCCAGAGGAATGACCGGTCGGCGACGATGGTCAGATCGGGTTCGGGAGGCATGGACTCGGGGAAGGCCATGGCAGTGGCTGCGGCCGCTTCGGTGCCCTTCTCGTCGACGATCACTTTGGCGCCGTGGACCGCGGCGGAAATGAATATGCCGGGTGCGATGCCGTCGAAGCCGGCGCCGACGCAGAATCCCTGTGGGCAGAGCCATTCGAACAGGTCGGCGGGCGGCAGGGTCTGCTCCCACTTGGGCATGGTGACGCCGACAAGGCCGGTTTGTGCGGCATCCGACAGCCCGATCAGCGACTCAGCGTCGAGCGATTCCTCGACGGCTGCGAGCCCTGCGGGGTCGTGGGGGACGATGAGCCACATGGCCAGTTCGCTGCCCTTGTAGAGAAGTTCCACCGCGTCAGCGTCTTCGAGCCGGACGAATCGGCGGGACACTGGTTCCCTGTCGCTCATGAACGGCACCGTCACCGACTGGTTGTCGCCGGTTGTGAACTGGCCGTCGCGGGTCCGTCCGGGCAGGAATGGCGCGAGCCAGTCGGCCTTCAGGTACACCGTGTTGACGAGGATCAGCTCCTGGCCTCGGACGACGTCTTCGGTGACGATTGTGGGGACGAGTCCGCGGGTGCTCTGCGACACCCATCTGTTGATGACGCCGGCCGCGGCGGCGCCGTCGGCGGTGTCGACTGGCTGGATCACCGCCCCATATTGGGCTGCGGCCGTGTGGAGGAATTCAGCCAGTGGCGAGAATCCGTCGTCGGGGAACAGTCGGTTGGCCACTTCCAGGGTGGTGGAGCCCACCGAGGCTTCGGCCAGGCTGAGGTCGACGGCGTTGGCCGCATCGTGGAGACCCGTCTCGGGGAATCCGAAGATCTTGTCGAGCGCGGAGCCGGAGTCGGGCGATGCCCCGGCCCGGCTCATGCTGAAGGCGGTGCCGATGCTCATTGGACTGGAGACTGCGTTGCCCATCAGGTGCCGATGGAAGTCCCACCCGGCTGCGTTGATGCCGGCGACCCAATCGGTGGCCGGGGCCTCAGGATCGGCAGGCAGCCGATCAGCGACCGGTTCGAGGACTGTCGTGGTCGTGTCGGGTGTTTCCGGTCCCGGGTCTTCGGCCGCCCCGGGATCAGCGACCGGTTCGAGGACTGTCGTGGTCGTGTCGGGTGTTTCCGGTCCCGGGTCTCGGCCGCCCCGGGATCAGCCACCGGTTCGAGGACTGTCGTAGTCGTGTCGGGTGTTTCCGGTCCCGGGTCTTCGGCCGCCCCGGGATCAGCCACCGGTTCGAGGACTGTCGTGGTCGTGTCTGAGGAACCGCACGCCGCTGCGATGGAGCACAGCACGACCAGGAATCCGAGCAACTTGGTCACGGCAATTGGACGCTACAGCGGCGCCTCTGGTTCCCGAGACCTTGGTGACCGCTCATGCTCGGATATCGGGAGGGCTCTTCGGGTTAGTACCCTCGTCGGAGTGCCCGGTTCGCCGAGGCCAGACGAATTGGCGAAGGCAACTCCAGTTCGGCCGCATGAGGCCACGGCCGAGCTGCTGTGAGACGTAACGGTGGATGTGAGATGACCGACTCTGTGGCTATCGAGATCGGCGATGACTACGTGGCCACGATCGAGCTGCGTCGACCGCCCAACAACTTCTTCTCGTTGGACATGGTCGCTGGTATCGCCGATGCTCTGGAGTCGCTGGACGACGACCCCCGCTGCCGGGCCGCCGTGCTGTGCGCTCAGGGCAAGCACTTTTGCGCTGGCGCCGATTTGTCGGCCGGTGGCGTGGGCTACACCACCGAGGACCTGTACGCGGCTGCGGTTCGGATCTTCCGCACGCGCACTCCGATGGTGGCTGCGGTGCACGGCGCGGCGGTGGGCGGCGGGCTGGGCCTGGCCCTTACGGCCGACTTCCGGATGGCCGCACCCGAGGCCCGCTTCAGCGCCAACTTCGCCCGGCTCGGGTTCCACCAGGGCTTCGGCCTGAGTGTGACGCTGCCCCGGCTGGTGGGCCCGCAAGTGGCGGCCGACCTGCTGTACACGGGGCGGCGGGTTCCGGGTGAGGAGGCGGTGAGCCTCGGGTTGGCCGACGGCCTTGTGGATCGCGACTCAATCCGATACGCGGCGCACGGCATGGCTCGCGAGATCGCAATGTCGGCACCGCTGGCGGTGCGATCCATCCGCACGACGCTGCGTGGCGATCTGGCCGACCAGGTGGAGGCGGCCGTGGCCCACGAGCACCGGGAACAGCACCGCCTGCAGCAGACCGCCGACTTCGCCGAGGGGAGCCGGGCCATGGCGGAGCGCAGGATTCCCGAGTTCCGAGGCGAGTGACGCCTGCTACCCTGCGTGGCTCGGGGCCGTTAGCTCAGCCTGGTTAGAGCGCCTGCTCGACACGCAGGAGGTCAGAGGTTCAAATCCCCTACGGCCCACTGCGGGGTGACGGCACGTTCTTGTAGCCGCGATAGCGCGTTACCGCTGAAATGGCCGATTTGGGCCGGTTTCTGAGGGTCGGGGAGCACCAGGGCCGACCCTCGGGCGCGCCGATTAGCCCGCTCCGTCTGCGGGACGCGGCCGAGGATGCTGAGGGGCGCGCTGAAGCTGACGGCCTATCTGACCACCTAACCAACCACGAACCCGCACCACCGACGTAGTGGAAACACCCCACCAACGCGCCCCGCTGACCAGGCACAACACGAAACACCCGACAAACTCCGGTCTGGCAGAGCCTCACCCGTGACATCGCCGCAGTGACCTGTGTCTGAGAAACCGCGGAGGTTGGCTTGGTAATGAACCAACTCATGCCGGTTCTTGGGGGTTGTTGTTGTTGTGGTTGCGGCGATGGTAGTCGAGGCGCTGTTCGCGGGCTCGCCGTAGGCCCTCGGTGCGCGCTTGGCGGATCTGTTCGCCTCGGCCGGTGTGCTCGTCGTCGGGGGTGACGTAGCCGATGCCGGCGTGCAGGCGGGTTTGGTTGTAGTCGCGGCGGGCGCGTCGCAGCTCGGTGTGGAGCGCGGCCGGGTCGCGGATCTGTTCGAGGTGGGGGTTCTCGGCTTTGAGGTGTCCGAAGAGGCTCTCGATCCAGGCCTGGTCGGTGGGGGTGCGGGGGCGTTCGAGGCGTTGGGCGACTGCTAGCGCGGCGAAGAGGTCGCGGGTGGCTGTCGATGTCATCTGGGGGCCGTTGTCTGAGCAGGCCAACAGGATGGGCCGGGTCGGGTCCTTCGTGAACTGCTCGACTCGTTCGGGGGTGATCAGCTCTGCGAGTCCCTCGGTGGCCAGCGCTCGGTCGAAGATGACCCGGACCTGGGTGGAGGTCTCCTCGATCGACACCAGCGTGTCGATCCAGCGGCGGCTCACGACGTCGACGATCGCGAACGCGGCCCGGCGGGCGCGCGGGAAATGGGTCACGTCCCAGCACCAGATCTTGTTGGGCTCCCACTGCAGCCAGTCGGGCCACAGCACTCGCGGCGCCGGGTCGCGTGGCGGCGGTTCGGGCAGCACGAGCCCGTGAGCGGCCAGAGTGCGCCGCAGCGTGGAGGGAGAAACCCACACGCGGCGCTCATAGGAGCCTCGGTGAGCGAGCTTGCGGTGGCTGCGGTCCACAGGCCCCCACTGCTCGGTGAGAGCGAGGATCTCAGCGACTTCCGCGGGCCGCAGCGAGTGCAGCGCCACACCGCCGGGCGGGCGGTCCTCAACCGTGCCGGCCTCGCGCCGCCGGCGCCGCCAGTGGTGCGCCCGGTCATCAGAGACGCCCAGAATCGAGCACGCCCACCCGTGGGCCGCGCCGGCGCGCACCGCGTCGTCGACCAGCTCCAGGATCTGCTCTTTGGTCTCCGCGGGCACCCGAGCGGGCAGCGCACCGCTCAGACCCAGCCGACTTTTCCCCGCAGCACCGCGAGCTCGATGGCCTGGGCCTTGACCGCCTCGGTCAACTGATCGACCTCCCGGCGGGCCCGCTCCAGCTCCCAGTTGCGCTCCTTGGCCGGCCGGCCCGGCCGAGCCGCCAACGCCGCGAGCGCCGCGTCCTTCACCGCGCGGCGAATGCCTATGACCGTGGACACATCGACGAGCCACTTGCGGGCCGCGTCGGCCTGGGTCATCTCCCGCGAGGTCACCTCCAAGAAAATCTCCCACTTCGTCTCCGGCGACAGCACACGCGGCCGCCGACGAGCTTCGTTCTCGCTCACTGGCAACTCCTCTCAGATCGCCCCAAGAGCTTGCCAGAGTTGTTTCATTTCTGGGCCCTGTCTCCGCGTCGAACTCAGACACAGAACATTTGGGTGGATGCGAATAGCTGGTGCTGCGCTGGTGTGGGGGCTGGTGTGCGTTGGAGAGTGGCTGGGGGTGGGGAGGTCAGTTTGAGCCTGCGCTGCGCGCAGGCTGGGGGCGGGAGTTCTGAGTTTGCGATTCCTGTGGCCGATGGACCCATCTGAGCTGCGCACCGAGTTGGGGGAGCCTCACAGCTGTCCCCCGGGTTCTCTGAGCAGCCAATAGGTAATGTATGCACTGGATGAAGGTGGTGCAGGCCACCTTCATCATCCACATGGCCAGGAGGCAGACATGGCACTTTTCCGACGCAAGAGGCACCTCGCTGCCAGCACTCAGATAGACGCCCTGCAACAGAAGATAGATGTAATGAATCGCCAGATAGAGCAAGGTGACATGTCTCTTGAACTCCACGACGAAGAGGAGCGGATGGAAGACTGCACCTACGATATTGTCGGAGAGTCGCACTACCGTAACGAGTTGCAGCAACTCGTAGACGCTGCCATCGCTCATGATGACCTCGCCGTTGTGGGCGGGAGCGGATGGGTCAACCTGGGAGTTGACTGCTGGCTGGTGCCGGCACCAGAGAACGCTTACGACTCGGAGGCGGTGGCTGTGTTCGCTGGCGACAAAAAGGAACCAGCTTTCTCGTTTCGGGTCGGCTATCTGCCACGGGGAGAGGGAGGCGAGGTCAAGGACTGGAGGCGCGTCCCCGGCATGATCGTGGGTCGCTGCGATGGCCCACCCCGATGGGGCGTGAAGATCGACTGGTCTCCGTGAGGCGCATGGAATCGGAACCGCCGGTGAAGGGACGCCCACACGTCTTGCGGGGCGTGGCCGTTGCCCGCCCCCTGTCACATAAGGTCTCGTCTCTCGGGGCTGCCTTGGACCTGTCTGCGGCGGCGGTGTTCCTGCCATGCCTTCATGGCGAGTTGAAGAAGGAGCGCTGCCCCCTAGAAGCAATACGCCCCCCACGCACCGGCAGACGGTTGCCCCCATACGCTCCGGGCGGACAACCCTAGAACGTGCTCGACACGCTCCGGGAACACGCCTACAGGGTGCTGCACCAATATTCTTCCGCGAGCGGCGTCGCCGTTGGTCTCCAGTATGCGATACAGGCCAACCGTGAGAGCCAAGCAGATGTCAGTGAGAACATCGGCTACACGGCGAAGGAAGGTCTCGCCGTGGTGTCGCATGGACTCGCCGAGCAGCCGTCTGATTTCGTCAGGCTGGTCGGCCAGGTGAAGCCGTTGAAGTCCGAAGACCATGGCCTCGAAGCGGATTTCTTCGTCCTTGCCTCGTAGGTCTTCAACCCACGCGTAGCGAGTGAACGCATGAAAGGCGGTGATGGTTGCCAGTGCCCTCCGATTGAACGGCTCATGTAGCAGTTGGTCAAGCTCGTTGAAGACCGACTTGTGGTTGTCAACCAATCCCGTGATGGCCGCTGAAACATGGTGACCGCTCATGGACTTGACCTGCTTGCCGTCCGTCCAGTACGTGCCGTCCGCGAAGTTCTTGATGTCCTTATCCGATGGGATGGTCTTGTCTTCTGCGTAACAGACCAAGATGAAGGCGAGCTTGGACAAGCACTCAAACGCGTACCCACAGGTCGGAGCCGCAGCCCTCAGCGACGATTCATAGCCCACTGACCGTTGAGAGCAGAGGGCATCCACCGCGGAGCGGACCATCAGCGTGGCGGTCTCGTGCAGGTCGATTAGAGCCAAGTCTCGCGTCTCGGGGAACACACCCGCACCATAGGAGCAGCGTACGACAGCCCCGCGGAGCGAGGTGCTGGTAGCTACTGGTGCCGCGGTCTGAGGCATACCGGCTGCGGCTTGACGCTTGCGGGTGCCGCCAGCTTCACAACATTCGTTGAGCGCAGGCTCAAGAAGAAGGGTTTGTGTTTCGTCGCGAACGGTGCTTCAAACTGCTGCGCGACGCATCGGACCTGTCGCGGAAGCTCCGCCGGATGGCGAAGCTCCCACCGGCTAGCGACGCCTCGTTCGACAGCCTCGCGGGCTAGGAGCCAGCTAGGGTCTCAAACGGCGGGGAGTGTGCCCGGCCGCGCACTTCCTCGTGCTGGCGTTCACCTGTTGGGTGCATATCTTGCTACCGCCCAAGGGGAACCCGCAGATGAGTGAACCCGTTAGGGGGGGCACCAGCGGCCTGCCCAGATTCGACCCCAACACCCGTCCAGACTGCGCACCGACTTTCTGTTCCTGCTCGTACTCGAGTTCGCGCTGCTTGAAGTATGTCGCGGCCTCCGCCAACAGCTTTTCAGCATCCGGATTCTCGCGCATGAACTTCTCGTGCCATTCGGACGTAGGGCGAAGGTCGAGTGGCTTAGAGCGGCGAAACAAGCGCACGCCAGCAGGCTAGCAGCAAGCATGCGGCTCGTTCTTGGCTCCGCGAGCGCTGACCCCTATAGGTGGGCCAAGTGCCGGTCGTACAGAGCGTCGGCTCTGCGGATCATCTTCTTGTACCAAGCGCGCTCGCTGCCCTGCCCTGCCTTGTCGCCTCCACACAGCAGCACGGCTCGCCGTTGGGGGTCGAAGGCGTAGAAGATGCGGAGCGTGTCGGTCGGTCTTAACTCCTTCATGTTGCGGTGCCGTGAGCCGGACACCGTGTCGGCGTGTGGTCTTCCGAGAGTTGGGCCTGTCTGCGCCAAGAGCAATTGCAGGTACGCGACGCGCCCCTGGTACTGCTTTGGCAACGATTCCCGCCACTTGCCGTAATCCGGTGTGTCGACTAATTCCCACATTTGAGCAACACTCTAGGCACTGGTGCGTTGAGGGTCGGTCCTGTGCAGCCCACCGGCCTATGAGCAGGATTGGCGTTGCGATCATGGGCGTAACCGCACGACGAACGTATACCCCTTAGTTGTGGAGCCTCAGCCCGAGCGGGGCACCAAGTGCAGCGCAGTTCGCTGTCCGGCGACATCGGCCTGTCGTCCTGGTCCCAGTACACGACCACGTGCCCTGGCGGAGTGGCGCCCGTCGGCCACACGCTCAGCCACCGCCCACGACGAAGCGGAAGGCTGCGGGCGTTCAACGCTGCGACCAGTTCGTCCACCCTGCCGGGGGAGGGGTAGAGCGCCGGGTTGCGGTGCCTCACACCATAGAACACGCCCATGCCCGGTCGTGCTTCCTCTTGGGCGATGTAGCCGACGACGACTTCAACTTTGGCTGGGGTCAGCTCGTCGATCAGGCTGCACGTGTTCATCAGCACGTCAGCGAGGGATTGGTGCAGGTTGATGGCGAGCCACTTCCATTCTCCAGGGGTCACCGTCATCGCGATACTGAGCTTCCCCCCGGATCTTGGAGGGTTGGTTAGGCTGCGTTGGCTAGTTCGTGGTCGGTTGGGCTGGTCATGTTGTTGGTGGAATGTAGACGGTTGGTGTTGTACCAGGTGTCGATCCAGGCGGCGATGTCTTGTCGTGCCTGGTCTCGTGTGCGCCAGCGGCGCCTGGAGATCAGCTCGTGTTGGAGGGTGGAGAAGAACGACTCGGCCGCGGCGTTGTCCAATGCTTATCCGGCCAATCGTGGTCGGGGGGTGAGGCGAGGTGTCTTGGGCCTGGTCGGTCAGTTGGCTTTGCGGCGGGGTTGGCGGCCTTCGAGGTGGCGGAGCCGTTCTTCGTGGTTGCGGACTCGGTCGGCGAGGGCTTGGAGCCCGGTGCGGAGGTGGGAGTCTTGGGTGGCGAGTCCGGTGAGGGTGTGGGGGTCGTGGCTGTGGTGGCGGTGTTCGTCGACGATGGCTCGGAGCTGGGGGTTGCGGTAGAGGGTGGTGCGGCTGATGCCGGCGTGGTCGGCGACGGCGGTGAAGGTGATCGCTTCGCCGTGGTTGGCGAGGCGGGCGCAGGCGGCTTCGACGGCTTCGACGGCTTCGACGTTGGTGGTCATGCGGTGTTGGCGATGAGCGTGTCGAGGCGGTCGAGGAGGCGTCGGTGCCGGTCGGCTTCGTCGATCCAGCCGCGTGTTTGGGCGTCGGCGAGGAGTGTTCGGGTGTCGACGCGCTGCGCGGAGAGCACGGCGGCCGACGCGGCGTCGGTGCGGAAGCTGGGGCAGTGCTCGCAGATGTTGGCGTAGGGGCAGGCTCCCTGGGCGGGGGCGCGTAGGCAGTGGCCGCCGGCGAGGCGCGCTTTGATGGCCGGCGCGTCGCGCCAGTCGTCGTCGGAGGTGCAGCCGCCGTTGGCGGTGACGGGGATGCGCGGCCGGCCCGTCGGTGTGGGCATGGCGCCGATGCGGCCCTTGGCCAGGTCGAGGGCGCGTTCGTATTCGGCGCGGACGGTGGAGTCGAAGAGGTGCGCGTAGCGCAGGGTCATCTCGGGCGAGACGTGGCCGAGGAGGGCCATGAGCGCCTGCAGCGAGACGCCGGCGTTGACCAGGGCGGTGGCGTAGGTGTGGCGGAGCTGGTGGGGGGTGGCGTGGCCGATCCCGGCGGTCTCGGCGCTCGGGCCAGTTCTGTGCGGACCGCGGTCTGGGAGAGCCGGCGCCCGTGGTGGGCGAACAGGAACTGGGTCGCCCCGCCGGTGCGTGGATGCGGCAGCGGCCGGCCGGTCGAGCGGGTGGCGGTGATCCGGTCGATGAGGGCGACGGTCTCGTCGTCGAGGGGGACCATGCGTTCGGTGTCGAGCTTGCCGAGGGGGACCTTCAGCCAGGCGCCGTGGCCACTAATCTCGTGGACGCAGTCCAGCTCCAGGTCGAGGAGCTCTCCGATGCGCAGCCCGACGGCTCGGGCCAACAGCAGCGCGTCCGCGGCGAGGCGATAGCTGGAGGCTTCGAGCGCTTCGGCGAGTCGCCGGTCGGCGTCCACGGGCAGATAGCGCGGCAGCGGCCGCGGTCGGCGGGGATGATCGGACCCGAAGATCAGCTTGCGGGCGGGGGCGTCGTCCCAGCCCCACTCGGTGATCTCTGCGAGCATGTGGCCAACAGCGCGGATCCGGCGGTCCTGGTCGGCGACGGTGATGGCCTGCCCGGTCTTTGATGACACTGCGTTGGCGACGGAGTTCAGGTAGGGCTCGATGTGGCGTTGGCGGCCCAGCCCGGCGAGCGACTCGAGCTCGGGGTCGTGTTCGGCGAGGAACCGGCCGAAGCAGGCGAGCCGGGTGGCCAGGCTGGAGACGGTCTTGGGTCGACAGGTGCCGCACTTGCGTTCGAGGTAGGCGGCCATGGCGGAGCGCAGGTTCGGGCGGCAGTCGGCCAGCCGAGCCTCGAAGGTGTCCGGCTGCTGCTGGGGCTCCGGTGGTTGGGCGACGATGTCGAGGTGGAACAGCACCGTGTGGGCGCACACGAGCGCGGCCCGGTAGTGCCGCCAGCGTTGCCCGGTCGCAGCCTCGCGGGCCCGGCACGCGTCGGCGAGCGCATCCAGGTCGCCGATGGTCAACTGCTCCAGTGGGCGTCCGGTCTGGATCAACAGCCGGCCGACCGACTGCGACGCGGCCCGCTTCGCCTGAGTCTCGCTGAACCCGACCGCCGTTGCGGTGTCGCAGAACCGGGTCATGCCGGCCTCGAGCGGCGAGGCGCAGACCTCGCGCCAGAAGCTCGACAGCTTGCGCGACACCAGCCAGTCCCAGCCCGGCCGCAGCCACCTGTGAGCCATCAAGAACATCAGCAGCGACATCGTCGAGGGCGCCAGCACCAGCCGGGCGCCGAGGGGTTGGTCGGCCCAGGCCTGCGGGTTGGGCCAGCGGTCCAGGAACGTCCGGGCCGCCCGGTCCGACGCCGGGTTCCCCCGGCCGCTGTCGCGCTGGCGGTCCCGCCACGCCCACAGCAGCTGATCGGGTGCCGGAACCGGCGACGGTTCAGGTGTTGGCGCGTTGGCGGCGGCGGGCAGCATCGAACTCGGCCTTGACATGGATGGGGGCGAGATGGACGTAGCGGGCGGTGGTGTCGATGTGGGCGTGGCCCAACAGGGCCTGCATCACGGCCAGGTCCACGCCCGCCTCGGCCAAAGCGGTGCCGAAGGTGTGGCGCAGCGCGTGGGGATGCGCGGCCGCGATGCCGGTGATCTCGCGGTGATAGCGGAAGATCTGCCGCAGCCCCGCCGGGGTGAGCGGCTGCCCGCGGGTGGGGCCCTTGGCCACGACGAACAGCCTGGCGCTGGTCGTCTCGGGGCGCTCGGCGAGCAGGTAGGTCCCGATCACCCCGGCGACGTCCACGTCGAGCGGGACCCGGCGCTCCCTGCCGCCCTTGCCCGACACCCGCAGCCATCGGGCGCCGATGTCGACATCGGCGACGTCGAGGGCCAACACCTCCGACGAGCGCAACCCGCAGAACACCATCAACCCGGCGACGGCCCGGTCCCGCCACGTTCGCAGGCTCTCCAGCAGCGTCACGACCTCTCGATGCTCGAGCGTCTTCGGGAGCCGCTTGGCGTCGCGGACCCGCAACGGCGAGCGCCGCCTCGGCGCACGCGACACGTGCGCGAGCATCCCGCCCCGCTCACCCGCCGACGCTCGCTTGGCCTCGCGGCCCCTCGGCATCGGGTTCGGCGCGTCCGGGTCGCGCATCGACCGGAACGAGAACAACCCCGACACCGCCGCCAAGCGCAAGTTGATCGTGGCCGGCGACAACGTGTCGGTCCGGCGGCCGTCGAGTCCGACCACGTTCGCACCGCCGGGCCGGCCGGCCACCCGCTCGCTGCGGCACGCGGCCAAGAACCGCAACAGCACATCCGTCGTGACCTCGGCCAGATCCAAGTCCTCGTCGCCGAGCCAGCGGCAGAACGCCAACAACCCGAACCCATAGGTGCGGATCGTGCGAGGCGAGTAATTCCGGTCAACCAGATACGACAGGTAGTCGTTCACCAACCCGAACCGACCGGCGCCGTCACCACCAAGCTGCCAGCCAGCTTCGGTCCGCTCGAGGAACAACCCGCCATCCGGCACGGCCACATCTGTAACGCCCAGCGAACCACAATGCAAGCATTACCCAGCCCCAACAGGAAATCAGGCTGCCAGCTCCAGTCCCAATTGGCCGGTTAACGGGCAGCAGCCGACGCGTCCCATCGACTGGGTGACCCCGAGGCGCCAGCAGGCCTCAGCGAAGGTCCCAGACGTGTACTGGGCGGATTCAACCGGTGGTCGCAACACCGGTTTGTTGGAGCGAGCGTAGGTGCTCGTCGAGCGCTTCGGCGGGTGTTTTCCATCCGAGGGACTTCCGCGGTCGGGTGGGAGTCCGATTGCGCGAAGCCCAGCATGCGGCGGCTGAACAGGTCCTCGACGGTGGCGAGGAACACCGGTCCCGCCTCGGTGTCGACCTGTTTGAAGTCTCCGGCCCACTTCTGGTTGACGCGCTCGGCGCTGAAGTCCCGCTCGAGCAGGTTCGGGACCGGCTCAGCTGTCTTGTCGGCTCGGGTCAGGCCCCGACGGCGCCGCGGCGAGCGGGCCTGCAGGCCCTGGCGGGCCATGGACGCCTCAACGGTCTTCTTGGACACCATGAGGCCCTCTGAGCGCAACTGGGCGCGCACCCTCGGAGAGCCGTAGGTGCACCCGGACCCCTCGAAACAGGCCCTGACCGCGGCGTCGAGCTGCGCCCGGCGCCGCCGCGTCGCCGACGGCGGCCGGCTGCGCTGCTCATAGAACGTCGACTCGGCCACCCCCAGGGCCCGGCACGACAGCGCGTGAGGCACACCATGATCGGTCCTTTGGGCCGCGATGAGCTCGCAGATGCTCATCGCGTCGCCTCCTTGACCCAAAGGACCACCGATCGTTTGAGCACATCACGCTCCATCTCCAACTCGGCGCAGCGCTTGCGCAGCCGCACCAGCTCAGCGCGCTCGTCGCCGCTGAGGCCCTCGGCCCCGCCCCGCTCGATGCGGTCCTTGCGGACCCAGTTGCCCAAGGTGCCCGCACAGAGCCCCAACTCGCGGGCCACCTCGACGACCGATCTGCGAGTCTCCAGGACAATCCGCACGGCACCGGCCCTGAACTCCGGGTCGTATTGGCGTCGTATCTCACGCATAACGTCTCCTCTTAGAATGCGCGCAAATAGGTGAGAATCAACGTCAGGATGCCTTGGGGTTGCAAGCTCCTCGGGGAAGGGCTGCCGCCTATTTGCGCGGCCTCTTAGACGATGCCTCCAAGATCAGGGGGGATGCTCAACGTTGCCGTGTGCTCTCTTGACGCGCCGCGCTGACTTCCACCCGCCGAGCAGCACAAGAGAACGCCCGCAGCCAAACAGATGATGCCGAAGGTCACGGGTAGCGCTCGCTGCTAGGGCCAACAGCCGCGTCGGGAAGCGCCGCGTCAATTGCGTCAATCATGGCGGTGATTGCCGGGAGCCATCCGCCGGGGCACGCGCCGGACTGCCTCATCACGCACGCAGCCCGCCACCACTCCAGCTCCTGTCGGCAGGGAGGCCCACCCTCGAACTCCTCAAACATGGCCTGCCAACTGGACGGTTCGTGGGCGTTGGGGCCGACCCCCGCGACTTGGAATCCCAGGAGGATGGCGTCGTCCCGTTTCACCCAGCTATCTCGGACCGCTGGGTCAGCCTCAGCCTTCGCGCGCATTCGCTTCGCATCGCGTCGTGTCTTCAAGAACCTCATTTGGAGCCCACTCTACGACCACTGCTCGCCCTTGTCGCTGAGCGGGTGCGGTGTCAGGCCAAGTCCCGCGTCGCCCAGCGGAGACCCGCAACGCCCCAGGGCACCGTTCCCCCGGTCGGGGCGGTGGCCGGTGGCTAGGGTGCGGCGAGTTCCCCGATAGCAGAAGGTAAGAAACCCCGTGTCAGACCCATCCGCCCACCATCCTTCGCCCGCCCACCCGCCAGCGTCCGCCGCAGGTGAGCCGGACTGGACCACAGGTCAATGAAATGAGCACCTCTGCAAATGTGAAGCTGGCGTGAGGCGGTCTTGGACACATGCCTCCAGTCTTCGAAGCGGACAAAGTCGAGTTCAGCTACGGGCAACTCAAGGTCCTGAACGCGCTCACCCTTGCGGTGAACGAGTCCGAGATCTTCGGCATCCTGGGCGCGAACGGCGCCGGCAAGACGACCCTGATGCGGCTGCTCATCGGCCTCCAGAAGCCGTCCTCCGGCTCGGTCCGAGTGTTCGGCGAACCGCCATACTCTCGTGTCACCGGCCGCATCGGCTACATGCCCCAATTGAGCGCTCTGTACCAGGAGCTCTCGGCCCTCCAGAACGTAGACTTCTTTGCCCGGATGTACGGCCTGTCCCGGTCTGCCGAAAGGCGGGAAGCCGTCGACCGCGCCATCAAATGGGTCGATCTAACCGAGCGCCAGCGAGATCCACTCACGCGCCTCAGCGGCGGTATGCGCCAGCGGGTCAGTCTCGCCACCGCACTCGTGCACCGCCCCGAACTCCTGGTGCTGGACGAGCCCACCGTCGGACTCGACCCTGAGCTCCGTGCCACATTCTGGGAGCAGTTCCGCACCATGGCGTCCGCCGGCACCACGCTGATCATCTCCAGTCATACGATGGACGACGCCGCACACTGCCATCGGCTCGCCTTCATCCAGGAAGGGCGCGTCGTGGCTCTGGGGACTCCCGACGATCTGAGGAAGGCCACGGGGAGCGACGACGCCACCCTCGAGGACGCCTTCCTCCACTTCGTCAGGCAGGGCGGGCCATCGTGACCATAGACCGCACCCTCGCCATAGCCACGAGGATCATCAGTCAGATCTCGCGTGACTACCGCTCGGTGGCGCTGATCATCGTTGCGCCGATCATCGTGATGTCGCTGGTCGGCTTCTCCTTCGCCGACCAGCGCGACATCCTGAACCGCATCGCCCCGGGCCTTATCGGCGCATTCGCACTCTTCTTCGTCTTTCTCCTCACCGGCGTGAGCTTCCTGCGAGAGAGGTCCCAGGGCACCCTTGAGAGGCTGTTCACCACCCCCGTTCGCCGGGCGGACATCCTGGCGGGTTACCTGCTCGGATTCCTGCCGTTCGCGGGCATGCAGTCCCTGGTCCTCCTCCTCTACACGATCTTCGCTCTCCAGATCGACTACGAAGGCTCGCTCTGGCAGATCTTCGTGCTGCTGGTGGTCGTCACCGTCGTCGCGGTGAACCTGGGCATATTCATCTCGACCTTCGCGCGGAACGAGTTCCAGGTAGTCCAGTTCATCCCGATCATCCTGCTGCCCCAGATATTTCTCTCGGGCGCCGTGCTGCCATTCGAGCAGCTGCCCGGCTACTTCCAGGCAATCGGCAGGTTCCTGCCGCTCACGTATGCCGTGGACGGCCTGAAGGCCTTGATGCTCGAGGGAGAGACGCTGGGAGGCATCGGCCAGGAGCTGGCCGTCCTGGGCGGGTTCGCAATCGTGATCCTGGCCTTGGCCGCGATCACCGTGCGCCGGACCTAGTACCGATTTCGCCGGAAGGTTCGAGACGCGGGAGATCGGATGCCCGTGTCAGACCCAACGGACGGTTCTGCGCTGCTCCTGACCTGTCGCTGTGCCTCCGCAGCCGGTGAAGTCCTGCCTCTTCCGTCGGTGAAGTCCGTCGCGAAGGGTGCTACACCGTGGAGGTCAGAACAGGAAGTACGGGCGAATGAAGGTTCGCCTATTCGCTCCTCTTGGACGGTATTGCGTTCAGCTCCTGACCTGTGCTTATCCGTGCTGCTGTCAGAAGGCTGGCGGCCAACAGACAATCGGATTGCGAAACGTCCTTCTGTTCGGTTGCCTCACAGATCAATCGAATGCATAGCGCCAAGTTGGTGACGTGCAATACCTCGTCTTCAACGTCGGATGGCATCCCTATGTTGTTGAATGTCTCATATGGATTCGACATGATGAGCGGTTTTCCTCTCTGATTCGTGCCTTGCGATCGGCTGCCCGTGGTGGACCCTCAGGAGCCTAGGAGAGGTGTGACAGCGGGTGGCAGGCTCGGCGACTGGTCGATCTTGATGAGTCCGCCCGATACGCGCTGCTGTCTGCGCGCCCTGCGCCAGCGGCGGGGTGGTTGTGCCGCTAGTCCGAGCCCGGTTCTATGGGCAGGCCGGAGCCGGTCGCAACTTCCCACAGGAAGCCGTCAGGATCGGCGAAGTACCCGGAGTAGCCGCCCCAGAATGTTTCGGCGGCGGGCTTGACGATGCGGGCCCCGGCCGTCGCGGCCTGCCGCAGCACGGAGTCCACCTCGGCGCGTGTCGCCACGTTGTGGGCGATGGTGAATCCGTGCAGCGCAGGCTGCGGCGTGCCCTTCTGGTCGGGCCGGCCGATGTCGTCGGCTAGGGCGTCCCGCGGGTAGAGCCCCAGCAGTTGGCCTGTGAGGGCGAGGAAGGTGATCTCGTCGCCGCCCGCCTCGTGCTCGGGGAATCCGAGCCCGTCGCGGTAGAAGCGGGTGGAGCGGCCAAGGTCAGACACTCCGAGCGTGATGATGCTGATTCGGGGTTCCATCAGGTTCGCGCCTCCATGCGTGTCCGAGTCGTTCTTTCTTACCGGGTTGTTCGTTTGGTGCCACTGTCCCGTGGCCCTCGGTGGGGTTGGGTCCGATGGGCCGGGTGTCGGCATGAGCTGCCGGGACGCCACTGGACTGGTGTCTGTTGGGCTGCGATCATCGTTCGCTTGCCCGCCGACCTTCGGCGGGTGCAGGCGTCGGTGGCCGCGGTTCCCGAGCGCGATTGAATGCCGGATCGGACCGCCCGGTCATCCCTTGGAGCCGGGCACTGGTCGCCGCGGTCGTGCCCTACGTGGCCTGCACGACGCCGGCCTTTCTGATCAGCACCCTTGCGATCCGGCTCAGGGAGGATCTCGACTTCGACGAGCAGGCGCTGGGTGCGCTGCTGGCCATGTTCGCTGTCGGCGCCGCGGTGGCAGCTCCCACCGCGGGACGGATGGCCGAACGAATCGGGCCCGGCCCGAGCCTGCGAATCACCAGCGCAGTGTCGGGGATCGTGATGATCGCGATTGCGGCTCTGGCGCGCAGCTGGGGCCAGATGGCCGCCCTGGTCGTTGTCGGCGGGATCGCGATGACGTTCATGACCTCCGCCACCAACCTGTGGCTCGCACGCGCCATCGGCGGGAGGCGCATTGGGCTGGCCTTCGGCATCAAGCAGTCCGGTGGCCCCGCAGCTTGCGTTCTGGGTGGCGGTGCCGTTCTGCTTCGCCACCGCCTGGGGGTGGGTGGGCCTCGCCGCCGAGACTGTGGGCCATCACGACCGACTCGACGGATACGGTCGCGGGAGCGCGAGCGAGGGAGAAACCAGGATGGACTACGGCGGGGTCGCGTTCAGCGCCGACGAAGGACGCTCCCTCGAAGATCTGGGCTACTCCTTCATCGGACAGGGAGATCATCTGGCGACGTTCGCGAATCTCCTCGAGCTCGCGCAGGCGACGACGACCGCCCACGTCGGCTCGTTCGTCATGACGTCCTTCGGTCGCCATCCCGCTGTCGCTGCCCGGGAGTCGATGAAGATCCAGGAAGTCAGCGGCGGCCGGCTGACGATGACCATCGGTCGCGGGTTCCGGTCCGCCGCTTTGATGGGCCGCTCGCCGATCCCGCTCGCCGAGACCAAGTCGTATGTCGAATCCCTGCGCGCCCTGCTGGGCGGGCAGCCTGCGGAGTGGGACGGCCACGCCATCCCGGCACTCGATGACCCGATCGCCGTGCCCGTGTTCGTCTCCGCTTACGGGCCCGCGGTGCGCAAGCTGGCCGGAGAGGTCGGCGACGGCGTCGTCCTTGCCGCCGGTTCGTCGATTCCGCTGCTGCAGGCGTTCCTCGCGGATGTCGCCGAGGGGGCCCTTGCCGCCGGCCGGTCGCCCGACGACATCGACGTGTGGCTGCTCTGTCGAGGGTCGGTGCGCGATTCGCGCACCGACGCAGTGGACGACATCCGGGGTCTGCTCTCCGCCAGCGCCTACCGGCACCTCCGGGCCTCGTCACAGATGAAGACGGTTCCGCCCGAGCTCCATGAACCGCTCAACGAGTTTCGGCAGCGCTACGACCCCGAGGGGGCCGAGGGGTACCAGCCGTCCTGGGACGGTCCCAACGCGCGCCTGGTCCACGACCTCGGACTCGACGAGTTCCTGGCCGAGCGGTTCGCCATCGTGGGCACGCCCGCAGAGTGCCGCCACCAGGTCGCGGCACTCGAGGCAGCCGGGGTGAGCCGCATCGTCTTCGCCCCCGGCGCCCGAGGCGCCGACTCTCTGTACGAGCGAATCGCGCTGTCGCTCGCGATCGACTAGGCCCTCCGGCGGGATGAGCCAACGTCAAGCCATCGCTGATGGGTTCCGCTCGGGGTGGCCGTGGATCCTTGTTGGCGCGGCCTGTGCGTTTGTCCTGACGGTCTTTGTTCCACCCCTCGCGGTCGCGATTAGCTTGGGCTTGGTCGGCGCGGCGCACGTGCGCCGTCGCGCTGACGGGTACGGCATGTTCGCTCTGGGTTTCGCCGTCTGGTGCGCCGCATATGTGGCGCTGGCAATCATTCTTGCCCTTACCGCAGGCGATAGCTCCGGCAGCATCACCACCTACGACCCCGGCCTGCGCCCGTAGACACGGGCTGCAACCGAGCGCTAGCTAGCTGGGGTGATGGCGTTGATCAGATCGTGGCCCTTCAGGGCGCGCGCAATGCGGCTGTCCGCCGTGATCAACTGGCAGTCAAGGCTCTCGGCGAGGGCGACGTACAGGGCGTCATAGAAGCTGAGGTTGTGGCGCAGTTGCCAGGCCCGCGCCGCGACCGCGCCCTGGAGCGGGTGGCGGCGATGCACAAGGCGCTCGGCCATCAACCGCGCCGAAGCTCCGACGTCATCGTCGAGGTCGCCACGAAGCACCATGGAGCGCAAGGCGTTGCCCACCTCGGCATCGATCAGGTGCGGGGCAGCGCGTCGACGCCCTCGCAACGTCGCCCGAGCCCGGTCTCCGAGGGAGTCAGCGGACGTTGCGGCAGCGACGAGCGTCGACGCGTCGACTACGACGGTTCCGGCCTTCACCGGCGTCCGGCGTCGAGGTCGGCCAACAGGGCTTCAACGTCGAGTCGGATTCCGTGGGCTTCGACGAAGCGCTCAAGATCCGAGTAGAGCTCTGCGTCGTCGGGTTCGCTCGCCATCTGCTCGATCTGCTTCTTCATGTATGCCTGGATTGACTGGCCAGCAGCGCGGGCTCGTCGCCGGATGACCTCGTAGGCGTCCTCGGAGATGTCTCGTACCTGGATGGTGGCCACTCCCGCACTGTAGCGCTACAGCGCTGCTTTGCATGCATGCGCGGAGAACCTCGCCGGGCAGGCGGCGGCTTGCCTCTTAGCGCAGGTCGAAGATCGTGCTCAGCGCGGTGTCGATGCCCCACTGCTCTTCGGGGCGGAGATGGCCGACCATGTCGTCGAGGCGGGTGACGTCCACCGCGCCCACCTGTTCGACGAGCACCGTCGTCTGCTGCCCGTCGAACTCGATGATGGGCCGGAACGAGGCGGGCCGAGCGCTGATCGAGGTCGGCGCCACCAGCACCACCGAGCGCGGCAGCAGCGCGTCGGACTGCACTACCACCCCGAAGCGGCGCCCCTGCTGTTCGTGGCCTACACCTCGGGGAAGGCGCAGTTCGAAGATGTCACCCCGGCGCACGGAGATGTTCCCGACGATCCTGCGTCAAGCCGCTGACGCCGGACTCACTCCGGCGCACGGAGCTGTTCCATGAGACTGGCGACGTCGCTCATCTCGGCTCGGTCGGCCTCGTCGGCCTCCAGGGCGGCGACCTCCGCTGCCAGTGCCTGCCGGGCGCGCATCCGTGCGGCTTCGTGCACCAGCGATGATCGGATGGCCTCCGACTGTGTCAGGCCTTGAGCCTCTAGGAGACTGCTGAGCAACTGGTGTGGCAGCCGGCGCCGGGTCGGGGTTGGCGGGGTCGGGGCGCGAGGTTGGGGCTGGTGGGGTGCTGTGGCTGGTGCGGGCCGGGCGCGCGGCGCTGCCGCGGGGGGTTAGAGGGTGAATGCGCCGTTGTTGTGGGTGACGCCGAGGTTGGTGAGGCGCACGAGGTTGACGGCTGCGGCTCTGGTGGTGAGCCAGAGGCAGTTGGCGGCGACGCCTCGGTAGGGGACGCGTCTGGCTTTGTTGCGGGTGAGCCAGGCGATGGATCTCTCGGCCATGGGGCGGTGCTGTCGGTAGGCGCCCTGGGTGGCGGGCTGGGCCCAGCGGGTCTTGTTGGCCTGTCGGCGGTGGTGGTGTTGGTCGACGGTGACGCTGCGCCCGCGCCGCGAGGTGGTGCAGCGGGCGCGCAGGGGGCAGCCGTTGCACAACGCGCCGAAGCGGGCCGCTCCGCTGGGTGTGACGGCTTTGGTGTGCCCGGCGGGGCAGGTCACGGTCTGTGCGTCGGTGTCGATGGTGAAGTCGTCTCGGGTGAAGCCCCCTGTGATGCGCGGCTTGGGGTTGATGGGCTTGATGGCGGTGTCGTAGCCGGCGGCCGCGAACGCGTCGAGCGCCTCGCCCGACGCGTAGGCCGAGTCGGCCAGCACCAGCCCCACGAACCCCTCAGCGTCCGCGCCGGCGGCGCCGGAGGCGGTGTCGGCGGTGTCGGTGTTGTCGGCGGTGTCGGTGTCGGTGTCGGTGTCGGTGTTGTCGGCGGTGTCGGTGTCGGCGGTGTCGGTGTCGGTGTTGGTGGTGTTGTGGGGGGCTGTGGGGTCCTGTTGGAGCAGGCGGGGGCCGACTTGGGCGTCTGATGTGTCCGCTGTGGTGAGTTCTGCGGCGGTGATGAGCCCGGTGTCGGGCTCGGCGCAGATGTGGGCCTTGTAGCCGTCGCGGCGCTGTGAGCGGGACTTGCGGGCATGGCGGGCCTCGGGGTCCACTGTCGATATGACCCGGCCCCTCGCGACGCGGCGCGCGATGCGCCACCGTCCCGGCACCTTGGGGTCGGCCTCGACGTCTTGGCCGGCCACCACCGCCAGCAGCGCCGCCGCCCGGGCCTGCTCGCCTGTGAGCTCTGAGCCCTCGAGCGCGTCGAGCACCGCCCGGGCGTCGGTGACCAGCTCGTCTATGAGCCAGGCCCGCTCGTCGGGGTCGCCCCAGTCACAAACAGGCTTGGCGCGGCTGTCGTAGTCATGGGCCAGCACCAACGCCGCCGCCCGCGGCGCCAGGCGGCGCACACGCCGTATCTGCGCGCCGATCATCGTGACCGTGTCCTGGGTCGCCACCGCGTCATACAGCACCGTGGAGTCCAACGCCCGCCGCGTCCTGTTCGACAGCGCCCCGCACTCAGCAGCCACCTCGCGCACCGCGTCGAAGATCCGCTCCGGACGCTCACTGGCGCGCAGCCTCTGACGCCACAGCGTCAACACGCTCGAATCGAAGCCCCCATCGTCGATGCTGAGCCCCGCCGCGGCCTTCCAGCGCACATCGCAGCGCAGCCGCTCGGCCGCCTCGCGGTCAGAGCACCCCTCCAACGCCTGCAACACCATCACCACCGCGATCACCGAACCCGGCACCGACGGCCGGCCCCGCGGCCCGAACAAATCCCCGAACAACCCGTCGGGAAACAGCCTCAGCCGGTGCTCGGCCAAGAACCGATACACCGACCCCTCACGCACCAGAGCCCCGCACAGCCCCAACGCGTCCAACAGCTCCCGATCCGGTCTCTCAACGCCCTGCATGCCCCCAATTCTCCCACACCACCCACACGATCGCGAGCACCCCGACCCGAATTACTCAGCAGTCTCCTAGCTGGCTCAAGGCGCGCAGAGCCTCCTCGTCGAGTCGTACCGATATCGCACGGGCCATGAGCGAAGCGTATCACGATATGTAATACGTCAGGTTCAGGATCTTGCTTGTGGTGATTGAAGTGTGGCCACAGGCTCGGATGCCGGGCCTCTGCCGGTGCTCGTATTGTTCATGGTGCGATGCGACCCTCCTTCGTGCGCTATCTGGCGCTGGGCGTGCTGGCTGTGGGGCTGGCTGCCATCGCCTGGACGGCATTGCGCGGCGACGACCCCGGCGACGACTCTGCTGCCAACCTCGTGGCAGCCGACTCCGGCGATGACGCTTCCGACGCCGCTGCTACTGGCCTCGCCGACGGCTCGGCTGCCGCTGATGCTGGCTCCGCCGCTGACGCCGCTGATGCTGGCGCCGCCGACGGCTCGGCTGCCGCTACGACCGTGCCCTCGTCTGGCACCGAATCCAGCGCGGAGACCACCGACGATCCAGTCTCGGACGCGACCACCACGGTCGCCGCGACCACAGTCCCTCCTGAGCCCATCGAGGTGCTGGGGCAGGCCGACACCCTCACAAACCTCGACGGCTGGCTCAACACCGACGCCACGTCGCTGGAGGAGATCCGGGCGGCCAACACGCTCACGGTTGTGCAGTTCTGGACCTTCGGATGCCGCAACTGCAAGAACACCCTCGAAGCCCTCGGCCGGCTTTACGCCGACTTCCGCGGCCAGGGGGTGGAGATCGTGGGCGTGCACTCGCCGGAGTTCTCCTACGAGGCCGACGTGGACAACATCATCGAGGCCGCGGCCGACCTCGGTGTCATCTGGCCAATCGCCCTCGACACCGACAAGCGCAACTTCCACCGCTGGCAGGAGGGCAACATCGGCTACTGGCCCCGCGTCTACGTGATCGACGGCGTCAACCAGATCCGCTTCGACCGCACGGGCGACGGCCGAGCCACCTACGCGCAGCTCTACGAGACCGTCGAGCGGCTGCTGGCCGAGGCCTGACCGGGTCCGGCGCATCGGAGGCTGAGAGCGGTGGCGACCTTCCTGGAGGGAGTGGGCTCCGTCGGCGTCGCGTGCACGCTGGCGGCGCTGGTGCCCGCGGTGGCGCTGGTTCTGGTGGCCCGGAAGGCCCGCCTCACGGTGGCGCTGTCCTACCTATTGGGTGCCGCGCTGTTGACGTGGGCCCGAGCGGCCGGCCACTGGCAGGTCGAGCTGAGCGGCGCGGCGGTGTTCGCGGCCGCGGCGCTGGCCGCGGGCGCCTTCGTGCTGGCGTACCGAGCCAAGCGGCCGCCGTCGCTGTCGGCCACGGGCTCGGGCGTGGTGGCGGGCGCGCTGGCCGGATGGCTGTGGCGGCCCTGCGTGGGCCCCAAGCTCGGCGAAATCCTCAACAACGCCGGCACCGAGGGGGCGCGCACGCTCGGCTTGATGCTCGTGTATATGGCGGGGGCGCTGCTGCCCGCCCTGCTCCTGGCCGTGCTGCCGCACGCACTACCGGGCGCCAAGCGGTTCCTCGACCGCCTGCCCGTGGCGATCCTGGGTGGCGCAGTGGGCGCCGCCTACGCCATCACCCTGGCCGCCGGCCGCTACGACGACCTAATCGGCGAGCTCTACCGAATAGCCACCAACGCCTGAACGCCAGTCAGGGACCCTGCGGGCCTTAGAGTCTCTCCACGGGATCCACAACTCCGGCTGTGTAGGGAAGCTGACGACTGAGACCCGAGCCATTTCGAAGCTGCCTGTCACATGCAAGCTGTAGGGTCGTGCCGCTAGAGCAACTCTGGCGGACATGGCGCCGGAACCTCCGTGACGCGACGAGTGTGATCATGCATGGCTGGCAGCAACCCCTACGCCGACTACATCGCGAGAGCTCGAATCCTCATCGACTTCGATGAGGTCGAAGGGATCGCGGAGTGGAAGCGCGGGATCATAGAGAAGCTTGGCAAAGCGCTCCGTGCAGTGCGCGCCGGGAACAGCAACTGGCCCTCGCTGGTGAAGACGGGGATCACTCACCAAGATGACATCTTTGGATGGCGCGATCCGCTGAACAGGTGGTTCAAGTCTGGGTCTGACGAGGCGCTGAATGCTCTGCGAGCTCTCTGGACAGAAGAGCCCGCGTCACCGAGCGAGCGCATCCGCGATTTCTTTGGACGAGTGCCGTCTGACGTGCCCGTAAATCGTAAGGGGACGGGTCTGAGGCCGGTTTCTGTGCTTCTGATGGCACTAGGTTCCGACTATCCGCCCTACAAGGTAAGGCAGTTTGACAAGGCATTCAAGCAGACCGGGCATTCCCTGCCTGCCAAGGACGCGGACGAAGGTACGGCGTACGAGCACGCAGTAGCGTTTCTCGACCGACTTATCGAGTGCAGCGACGGCACGCCCAACGATCGTCTCGAAGCGGAGTCGATCCTCTGGCGGATGGACCATGTCGCCCAAGACGGAGAACCACCTGATATAGAACCACCCCCGCCAGCGACGGCCTGGCTCATCAGGGCCGGCAGGGACGGTGAGCGCGAGGACTACAACCTTGAGCACGGGCTGGCCAGCATGGGTTGGGGCAACCTGACGGAGTTGACGGATGTCCCGAGTCGTGACGACGTGACAGCCATGGTCCGTCGAGCGCTTCCAGACGCCAGCGACCGATCGGTCTCCAGTCATGCGAGTCAGCTCTGGGCACTGCGGTCCCAAGTACGTATGGGCGATCTAGTGGCTCTGCCTCTCAAGACGACTCGTCAGATCGCTTTGGGCATAGTGACGCAGGAGTACGCGTACCGCGCCGATGAGGGTCTCGACTGGCGCCATGTCGTGTCGGTGGATTGGAAGCGCACCAATGTCCCCCGGACTGCCGTCAAGCGGGACCTCCTCAATCTGCTCGGCGCACCTCTGACCATTCGTCGAATCTCAGGGCACGACGGAACGTGGCGTCTGCACCAACTCCTCCTTACGGGACGTGATCCGGGAGCGCGGCCAGGGCACGATGATGGGGACTCGCCCGAGGCTGACTTCGACCTAGAGGAGCTCGCCTACGAACTGCTGTGGGACGTCAGCTATCTGCGCAAGATCGAGACGCTGCTTCGAGACAAGCGGCAGGTCATCTTCCAGGGGCCGCCAGGGACCGGCAAGACGTATGTAGCGCAAGCGCTGGCGGAGTGTCTGGCGGGATCGTCCGACCGGGTGCGGCTCGTGCAGTTCCATCCGTCGTACGCCTATGAGGACTTCGTACAGGGATTCCGCCCGACGCTTGAAGGTGGCCGCCACGGGTTCGAGCTGCGGGACGGTCCGCTGCTGGAGATGGCGAGGAGAGCACGGGAGGCCGATGGCGAGATCCATGTGCTTGTGATTGATGAGATCAACAGGGGCAATCTCTCCAAGGTGTTTGGGGAGTTGTACTTCCTGCTGGAGTACCGGGACGTTGACATGCGGCTTCAGTACTCCGACGAGTCGTTCTCCCTGCCCGAGAACCTCTGGATCATCGGCACCATGAACACTGCCGACCGTTCCATCGCCCTAGTCGACCTCGCACTGCGGCGGAGGTTCCACTTCTTTGAGCTCCATCCCGACAAGGCACCCGTACAAGGCCTGCTTCAGAGATGGCTGGAGGAGAAGGCGAGCGGGATGGAATGGGTCGCCGACGCCGTCGACCGGGCGAACGAGAAGTTGTCAGACCGCCACGCGGCAATCGGCCCGAGCTACTTCATGAAGGACGATCTTGACGAGGAGATGGTGGGCCTGATCTGGGAACACAACGTGCTGCCCTACGTTGAGGAGCAGCTCTATGGCGAGCACGGCCGGCTGGATGAGTTCGATCTCGACAAGCTCCGGCGCGGCGCCGACGGCGGCCCGGACGCGGCCGACGAGGACAGCGTCGATCAGGAGCGCGCACCAGCCGGCGACGATGCGTCAGATTGACCTTCAGGAGTATCACACGAGCGAGCCTCTGCGACTGAGCGTCGTCGAGCGGGACACGGTCCGAAAGGCGCTGCCGTCAATCGCGATTCACCCCATCTCAGGTGAGAGCGACTGCTATTCGCTGCGGCCCGAGTCCATCATTGGCGCTCTCGAACTGGGGGAGTTGTCGGTCGCCATCGAGCCCAAACTGGACATCTCCCGCGTCATCTACCTGGCGTCCTACGCGATGGGAGCCTTCAATCTTCGAGACGAGGGGTTCAGTTTCGAGGCAGCTCCGACACTGGTCGAGGCTTTGGCCCTCGCGCTGACCTCGGCGGCCCGCAGCGCCTTCGCCCGCGGATTGCTGCATGGGTATCGGACCGAGCAGGATGCTCTGCGAACCGTCCGTGGTCGAATCGACATGGCCGAGCAACTACGGCGCAGATTCGATGTGCTGGTGCCGGTTGAGGTGCAATACGACGAGTTCACCGACGACATCTTGGCCAACCGGATGGTCAAGGCCGCAGCCGAACTCATAGGCCGCATGCATCTAACCGACCGCCGTTCGCGCGACGGGTTGCGGTGGATGGGTGCCACACTGGCCAACGTCACGGCAGTGAGGTTCTCGCCCCACGAGGTGCCGGAGGTCGCCTTCGATCGGCTCAATGAGCACTACCGGGAGGTCGTGACCCTTTCTAGGCTCATCCTCAAGTATCAGGCCTTGGAGCTGGACCGAGGCAACAGGCGAGCCGCCGGGTTCCTCATCGACATGAACGAGGTGTTTCAAGGCTTCGTCACGCGGGCTCTTCAGGAATCGCTCGGCCTCTCCGAGCGCACGTTCTGCTCGGACAAGGGCCTTCCCAGACGCATCTTCCTAGACCAGCAAGGAGAGCTTCGCCTTGAGCCTGACCTCACGTGGTGGAACGGCCGCACCTGCACATTCGTGGGCGACGCCAAGTACAAGCGCATCGACATCAAGAGCGTCCCCAATGCCGACCTGTATCAGATCCTCGCCTACGCGACCGCTCTCAATCTGCCAGGTGGCCTACTGGTCTATGCGAAGGGTGAGGCCGAGCCTTTGGAGCATGAGATTCGACACTCCGGCAAGCGCTTGGAGGTTGTCACCGTTGATCTTGCCGGCTCGATCGAGGAGATCCTGGCGACGATTGATCGGGTCGCCCGGAGTGTTCGCTCGCTTCGAGATGAGGCTTGTCGGCTGTCGCTCGCGGCCTGACTGACCGGGGGAGTCAACGCTCCTTGAGAAGTCCTCACTAGCGCTCATCTGTGGTCCGCCTAGCCACAGATTCTCCCGTTGAATTGACAGCAAAACTCTTGAAAAGGCTTGACAATTGTCACACCCCTATGGCATGATGTGTTCATGGGTATCGAGACGGCACGACGGGTGCGGGATCAGGTGCGGGAGGGTCTCGCAGAGCTCATCCGACTCGTCAATGATCCCGCTACCCCGACTGCGGATGTGCGGGAAGTGCTGAGCGAGTCGAAGGCTCTTGGTGCTCAGGTGTCGGTGCTGCAGGCCGACGCCGCCGTTGTGGTCTCAGCCCGTGAACGCCACGGCGACTCGGGTGTCGGGGTGCTGGCCCAGTCCGCGGGACTGTCCCGGCGAGAAGCGGCGGGGCAGGTCCAGACTGCGCAGAGCCTGCAGTCCATGCCCGCGGTGCGCGACGCGGTGGAAACCGGCCAGATCTCCGTCGCTAACGCCAAGACGCTGGCGAGAGCTTCAGGCAAGACGAGTGCCGACCAGGTCGACGGCGACGCCGAGTTGTTGGATAAGGCCGCCGAGATGTCTCCCGAGCAGTTCACCAAAGAGGCGGGCCGCTGGGCGATAAAGCGCCAGGGCGACGGCGGCGAGGGCGAGTATCGCCGCCAGCGGGCCAGGCGGCGGTTGAGCATCTGGGACGGCGACGACGGCATGGTGCATCTGCGGGGCGAGTTGGACCCCGTGGCTGGCGCCAAGATGCGCAAGCGGTTCTTGTTGGAGGCCGAGCGGCTGCGTCGCTTGGACCTGCATAGTCCTGGCGGGGAGAAGCGCAGCCTCAACCAGCGCATGGCCGACGCGCTCGACACTTTGACCTCGCACGGAAGCATCTACTCCAAAGCCAACAAGGCCGCGCCCGCTGGAAACGGCCCCGGCGGTTCCGCTCGCAACAACGGCGAAAGCAGCGACGCGAGCCAGACCGGCGACGGCGGCGGTGTGGGCCGGACGGGCCGCGGCGGCGATGCGAGCCAGACCGGCGGCGGCGTTAGCCGGGACGGCGGCGGTGTGGGCCGGACCAGCGGGACGAACGACGGCGGCAGGAACGGCGGGGCTGATGGAGGCAATGGCGGTGCACACTCCAGCGGCCACACCACCAACGGCGTAGGCGGCGGTGATGTCGCTGCCCGCGGCGGCGACCGGTGCGGGGGTGGGTGCGGGAGCCGGCCGTCGGCTGAGATCACCATCGTGCAGCATCTCAGCGCGGATGGCACGGAGGCGTTCGCGGAGGTCGCCGGGGGCGGGGTGATCCCCCTGAGCGTGCTTGAGGAGTACTTCTGTGATGCGAGGATCAAGGGGGTGGTGTTCAGCGGTGAGGGCTTGCCTCTGTGGCACAGCCACGCCAAGCGGCTTGCCACCAAGGCTCAGATGAGCGCGCTGCGGGCCCTATACGGAGCCTGCGGCGGCTGTGGCGCCGATATGTGGATCTGTCAGGGTCATCACATCAGACCGGTGTCACAGGGCGGCGCCACCAACATTGACAACATGATGTTGTTGTGTTGGGCCTGCCACCAGAAGGTGCACCATCACGGCTGGCGGGTGGTGCCCGACGGGAGGGGCCTGTACACCATCGCGCCGCCTGAGCGGATTCGCTACGGGCCGGCGCACGCGCACGACCCGCCCCCAGTGCACGGGCCACCGCGCAGTCGTGCGTCGGTGCGCACCGAGCCGCCCCCAAACGCCCGGCCGGCACTGGGCCGAGCCGACCGGGCCGCAAGCCCGTCGGCCGGAGCACACCAGCCCGAGCCGCTGTTCACGCTTGGCTAGCGGCTAGCCCGCACGGGGCGGCGCGGGTTGGCGTCGGGGGAGGCAATGCGGTGTAGCTCGCGGGCGGGGCGGCCTGTTTGGTGCGGTGCGGGTTCGCGGGCGGGGCGGCCTGTTTGGTGCGGTGCGGGTTCGCGGCGGGGCGGCCTGTTTGGTGCGGTGCGGGTTCGCGGCGGGCAGCGAACGGCGCGGTGCAGCCAGCGCAGCACCGCCCGCCCGGAGCGGTGGGGCGGTGCCATGCCGGATCGGGCCGGCTCCGATCGATTTGTAGGACCCGAGCAGATCTTGGTCGTCTCGCAACAGGCGCTCCCGTCCACGCCCGGCGATAGCTTGCGTACCCGTGAGTGCAGGCGCTGAGGACGAGACGCTGGCCGGTTACCGGTCGAGCATCGACAACATCGACGCCGCGCTGATCCTGCTGCTCGCGGAGCGGTTCAAGGTCACCAAGCAGATCGGCGTCTACAAGGCGAGCGTCGGACTGCCGCCCGCCGACCCCCAGCGTGAGGAGCAGCAGATCGCCCGGCTGCGCGAGCTGGCCGCGTCGGCGAACCTCGACCCGTCCTTCAGCGAGAAGTTCCTGCGATTCGTGATCGACGAGGTGATCCGCCACCACGACCTGGCTCGCAACGAGGCCGGCACCGCTGGCGACCAGGAGGCCGAGCGGGCAGGCGGCAAGTCGTGAGGGTTCTGGCGAGGCGCTCAGCGAGGCCCCGGGCCAGAGCGGCCCGTGAGCGCAGCGAACAAGAGCGGACATTAGGGCCCGAGCGGCCTGTGAGCGCAGCGAACAAGAGCGGGAAACACAACGCCGCACCGCGAGGCGTTATCGCCTACCGGCGCGTGTTATAGGTCCCTCCCCCGTGGGCCCGTCCCGCCGTTCGAGCTCGCCCGGCGAGCTGGCCCGCATCCTCTACGGGCGCTTCGAGGCCTTCCACTCCGACTTCATCGCGGTCACCGTCCGAGCCGAGGACCGCTTCCTGGTCCGTGATTGGCAAGGCCACCGCCAAGACGCCGCCGAGCGTCTGAAACTGCACACCGCCGCGGTGCTCGACACCGTGGAGGCCTGCCGCGCCCAGCTCCCGGCCACCGGCGCCCGCCAAGCCTGGATCGACGCCCAGCGCCGCTACGTCGAGCTCGTGTCGCACCGCGGCGACATGGAGCTGGCCGAGACCTTCTACAACTCCGTCACCCGGCGCCTATTCAGCGTCGTGGGCCTCGACCGGGAGCTCGAGTTCATCTGGCTCGGGCCCACCTCCCTGCCCGCCACCGACGGCGCCTGCCCGGAGCACCACAGCGCGAATGTGGGCGACTCCACCGCGGCCGCCGTCGCCGCTATCCTCGAACACAGCCCCCTCGGCCCGCACTTCGCCGACCTCGGCCGCGACGCCGCGCTCGTCGCCCGCCGCATCGACGGCTATCTCGACGGCGTCTGGAGGGACCTAGACGCCATCGACATGCTCGAAGCCGTCTTCTACCGCCAGAAGGGCGCCTACCTCGTCGGCCGCCTGCGGTGGCTCAACCGGGTGTCGCCCTGCATCCTGCCCGTAGTCCACGACGACACCGGCGTGCACGTCGACGCCGCCCTCCTCACCGAGCCCGCCGCCAGCCGCCTGTTCAGCTACGCCCGCTCCTACATGCACGTGCTGTCGGAGCGCCCCGCCGTGGTGGTGGCGTTCCTCAAGTCGATGCTGCCGGTGAAACCGGTGGCCGAGCTGTACACCTCCCTCGGGTACTCCCAGCACGGCAAGACCAACCTGTTCCGCGCCCTGTACCGGCACATGGAGCACTCCAACACCCGCTTCGAGCACTCGCGGGGCGCGCCCGGCACTGTCATGGCCGTGTTCGCGCTGCCGTCGTTCGACGTGGTCTTCAAGGTGATCAAGGACCGCTTCCCGCCCAACAAGCGGACCACCCCCGGGGACGTGAAGCGCCGCTACCGGCTCGTGTTCGGATTCGACCGGGTCGGCCGGCTCGTCGACGCCCAGGAGTTCGAGAACCTCACCTTCGCCCGGGACCGCTTCGACGACGACCTCCTCGAGGAGCTGCAGCAAGAGTGCTCGCGCACCGTCACCATCACCGACACCGAGGTCGTGCTGGGCCACGTCTACACCGAGCGGCGCGTCTACCCGCTCGACCTCTACCTGCGCGAGGTGGCGCCCGACCGGGCGACGGCCGCGGCCGTCGACTACGGGAACGCCATCAAGGACCTGGCCGCGGCCAACATCTTCCCCGGGGACCTGTTCCCCAAGAACTTCGGCGTCACCCGGCTCGGCTCGGTGGTGTTCTACGACTACGACGAGCTGGCCCTGCTGTCGGAGGTGAACTTCCGGGCTCTGCCCCCGCCCCGCGACGACGCCGACGAGATGCTCGACCAGCCATGGTTCTCCGTCGGGGCCGACGACGTGTTCCCCGAGGAGTTCGCCACCTACCTGCGCTCGCCCCCCATAGTGGGCGAGGTGTTCGGCGAGCACCACCCTGAGATCGCCACCCTCGACTTCTGGCAGTCGATGAAACAGCGCAACCGCGCCGGCGACTTTCCCGACTTCTTTCCCTACCCGGCCTCGCTGCGCCTCCACACCGGGTCGCAGCGCGCACCCGATCCCGCAACAGCCGTCCCATAGCCCCAGCAACCGGAGAACCATCTTGCGAGCTGTCGTCATCACAACCAAAGGGGGACCCGAGGTCCTCGTCGTGCGGCAAGTGCCCGACCCGGTCCCCGGCCCCGAGGAGGTTCTGGTGGACGTCGCGACCTCGGCCATCAACCGCGCCGACCTGATGCAGCGCCGGGGCCTGTACCCGGGGCCTCCAGCAGCCCACGAGATCCCCGGTCTCGAGTTCGGGGGCCGGGTGGCCGCGGTCGGGGAGCGGGTCACCGCCCACGCCGTCGGTGACGCCGTGATGGGCATCGTGGCGGGAGGCGGCTACGCCGAGCGGGTCGCGGTGCACGAGCGCCAGGCCATGGCCGTGCCCGAGGCGCTCGGGCTGGACACTGCCGGCGCCTTCCCCGAAGTGTTCATCACCGCCTGGGACGCGCTCGTCCGCCAGGGGGGCCTCACCTCGGGACGCTGGGCTCTGGTCCACGCCGGAGCCTCGGGCGTCGGCACTGCGTCCATCCAGATCGCCAAGGCCATCGGCGCCCGCATCGCGGTCACGGCCTCGGCCGGCAAGCACCACGTGTGCCGGGCCCTCGGCGCCGACACGGTGATCGACTACGCCTCGGAGGACTTCGTGGAGGCTGTACATGACGCCACCGGCGGCACCGGCGTGGACGTGGTGCTCGACGTGATCGGCGGCGACTACCTGCCCCGCAACATCAAGTGCCTGCGAATCAACGGGCGCATCGTGCAGGTGGGCGTCATGTCCGGGGCAGCCGTGTCGTTCAACCCGATGGCGCTGATGGCCAAGCGGGCGGCTCTGATCGGCACCACCCTGCGGGCCCGCCCCATCGAGGAGAAGATCGCGGTCACCCGGCAGTTCGCGGCCGAGATGCTGCCCCATGCGGCCACGGGCGCCCTCGCCCCGGTGATCGACAGCCGCTTCGCGCTCGAAGAGGCGCCCGCCGCCCACGAGCGCATGGAGGCCAACCTCAACGCGGGCAAGATCGTCCTCGACGTCGCCCCCGCCTAGCGCTCGAGGCTGTGATCCGGGCGGGCGCGGCCGCCTAGCGGTCGGCCATCGCCACGTAGTCGCGCCGCTCGGCGCCGACGTAGATCTGGCGGGGCCGGTATATGCGGGAGTTCTGCTCGATCATCTCGGTCCAGTGGGCCAGCCACCCAGGAGTGCGGCCAATGGCGAACAGCACGGTGAACATGTTCGTGGGGAAGCCCAGCGACTGGTAGATGAGGCCCGAGTAGAAGTCCACGTTCGGGTACAGGCGCCGGCTCACGAAGTAGTCGTCGGCCAGCGCGACCTCCTCGAGCTTGAGGGCGATGTCGAGCAGCGGGTTCTTGCCGATCACCGCGAACACGTCGTGGGCCGCCTCCTTGATGATGACCGCCCTCGGGTCGTAGTTCTTGTACACGCGGTGCCCGAATCCCATCAGCCGGTGCCCGCCCCGCTTCACGCTGGCGATGAAGCTGTCGACCTCGTCGTAGGTGCCGATCTGGGTGAGCATGTTGATCACGGCCTCGTTGGCCCCGCCGTGCAGCGGCCCGTAGAGGGCGGCGCAGCCGGCCGCGATGGCGGTGTAGGGGTCGGCGTGGCTCGACCCGACGACGCGGGTCGCGGTGGTGGAGCAGTTCTGGCCGTGGTCGGCGTGGAGGATGAACAGCACCCGCATGGCCCGCACGAGGGCGTCCTCGGGCTCGTAGTCGCCGCCGACGTCGAACATCATCTTCAGAAAGCGCGTCGGGTAGTCGTGGGCGTTGTCGGGGAAGATGAACGGAAGGCCCCGCGAGAACCGGTAGGCCGCCGCGGCCAGCGTGGGCATCTTGGCGATCAAGCGGACGATCTGCGCCCTGCGATTGTCGGGGTCGAAGATGTCCTTGGCCTCGGGATAGAAGGTGGACAGGCCGGCCACGCCCGAGGTGAGCAGCCCCATCGGGTGGGCGTCGTAGTGGAAGGCGTCGAAGATGCGCTTGCGGAAGTTCTCGTGGATGAACGTGTGCCGGGTTATGTCGTGCACCCACTCGTCGTGCTCAGCCTGCGTGGGCAGCTCCCCGTAGATGAGGAGGTAGGCGACCTCCGGGAACGTGCTGTGCTCGGCCAGCTGCTCGATGGGGTAGCCGCGGTAGCGCAGGATGCCGGCCTCGCCGTCGATCCGGGCCACCGCGCTGGAGGTGACCGCGGTGGTGGCCAGCCCCGGATCGTGGAACCAGATGCCGGGAAGGAGCTTGCGCCAGGCCGCGGAGTCGACGCCGCCGGCGACGATCGGGATCTCGATGCTGTTACCGGAGCGGTTGTCGGTGATGGTGATGCTCTCAGTCACGCCAGGCACCCCGTTCTCGCAGCGGCGGTGATCGTGCTGCTCCCCGTCATCGAATATCACACTACAGCGGGGCGATTATCGCGGGACGTTTGCAGCGGGGGCGCATATATCGGGCCTTTTACAGCGGGGCGAATATATCGGGTCTTTTGCAGCGGGGCATCCATGGCGGAGTGTCCACATCGGGGCGTTTATGGCGGGGCGTCCATATCGGGGCGTCTATATCGGGGCGTTTATGGCGGGGCGTCCATATCGGGGCGTCTATATCGGGGCGTTTATGGCGGGGCGTCTATATCGGGGCGTCTACAGCGGGGCGTCCATATCGGGGCGTCTATATCGGGGCGCCTACAGCGGAGCGTTGTCGTGCCGTCGCCGGGGCAGGCGCTCCCGCTTCGACACGAGCATTTCCAGCGCGGCGCAGATCTCCCGCCGCGTGTCCGCCGGCTCGATCACCGAGTCGATGGCGCCGCGCTCCGCGGCGACGTACGGGTTCAGGAGGCGCTGCTCGTAGGCCGCCTCCATCTCGGCTCGCTCCGCGGCGCTGGCCGACCGGTGCAGGATCTCCACCGCCCCCTTGGCTCCCATCACCGCGATCTCGGCCGTGGGCCAGGCCAGGGCCACGTCGTTGCCCATGGGCTTGGAGTCCATCACGATGTACGCGCCGCCGTAGGACTTGCGCAGGGTGACATTTACTCGGGGGACCGTGGCCCGGGCGTAGGCGAACGCCATCTGGGCCCCGTAGCGGATCATTCCCCGCCACTCCAGGTCTTTGCCGGGGTAGAAGCCGGACGTGTCCACGAAGGTCACCAGCGGAAGGTTGAACGCGTCGCAGAACGCCACGAAGCGGGCGCCCTTGCGGGAGGCGGTGATGTCGAGCGTCCCGGCCAGCGACTGGGGCTGGTTGGCCACGATCCCGACGGGCCGCCCCCCGAAGGAGGCGAACGCGGTCACCAGGTTGGCGCCCCAGTAGGCGTGCGGCTCCAGCAGAACGCCGTGGTCTGCGACCGCGGCCAGCACGTCGCGCACGTCGTAGGCGCCCCCCGACTCGGCCGGCATCACCTCGAAGGCCTCGGGCACAGCCCGTTCGGCGGGATCGGTGCACGCCCGGGCGGGCGGGTCGGAGTCGTTGCTGTCGGGGAGGTAGCCGACCAGCTCGGCCGCCATCTCGTCGGCCTCGGACAGGTCGGCGGCCAGGAAGCTGGCCACGCCCGAGCTGACGGAGTGGGTCTCGCCGCCGCCCAGCTCGTCGCGGTCTACGGGCATCCCGGTGAAGTACTCCACCATCTGCGGCCCTACCACGAAGGCATAGGCGTCGGAGGTCATCACCACGAAGTCGGCCAGGCCCAGCAGCAGGGCCGGGCCCGAGACGTTGGGTCCGGCCGCGATCACGATCACCGGCACGACACCCGAGCAGCGGACCAGCTCAGCGGCCGCGGTGGCCCAGCCGTGGAGGGCGGCGACCCCGGCGTTGAGGTCGGCGCCGGAGGATGCCAGCCTCAGCACCACCGGAAGCCGCTGCGTGCGGGCCAGGCAGGCCGCGGCGGCCATGTTCTGGCCGTCGGCGGGCGTCAGCGCTCCCCCCTGGTTCTCGTCGGACCCGCGGGCGTCGATCTCGACGACGGTCCGGGCGCCGATGGCCGTCACACGGCTGTGGACGAACCCGGAGGCCCCGGCGCGGATTCCGATCGGGGTGGGCTGGAATGCCGTGGGCACGGAACTCATCGTAGATGCTGGGACCGCTGCCGCTATGGGTGGCTCAGAGGTTGCCGGCGCGGCTGCGGATGATGTTCAGCGCGCTTCCGGCCCGGAACCATTCGATCTGCTCACCGCTGAGGGTGTGGCATCCCTCGAAGGCCCAGACTGCGCCGCCGGGTGCGGTGACCTCCACCGTCACCGGCCGCCCCGGCGCGAGGTCCGCCAATCCCCGCACCGCGACGCGGTCGTCCTCGCCGATGCACTCGTAGTCGGCGGGATCGGCGAACGTCAGCGCGAGCACGCCCTGCTTCTTGAGGTTGGTCTCGTGGATGCGGGCGAAGCTGCGGGCCAGCGCCAGCACGCAGCCCCGGAACCGGGGCTCCATGGCGGCGTGCTCACGGCTGGAGCCCTCGCCGGTGTTCGAGTCGCCTATGAACACCCAGCGCTGGCCGGCCGCGTGGTACTCGCGGGCGATGTCGGGGAGGGACTGGATCTCGCCGGTGAGCTGGTTGCGGCCGTGGCCGACCTCGTATCCGTGATCGTTGTCAGAGGAATTGAACGCGTTGACCACCCCCAGGTACAGGTTGCCCGAGATGTTCTCCAGGTGGCCCCGGTAGCGCAGCCAGGGGCCGGCCGCGGAGATGTGGTCGGTGGTGCACTTGCCCCTGGCCTTGGCGATCACAAGCAGGTCCTCGTAGTCGCGCCCGTGCCAGGGGGCGAACGGCTCGAGGAGCTGCAGGCGCTCGGAGTCCGGCGACACCCCGACCTCGACGGCGGAGCCGCCCGCGGGCGGGGCCACGAACGTCTCGGCGCCGGGGTCGAACCCGTCGGGGGGCAGTTCGATGCCGGCGGGCTCGGCCAGGGCCACCGCCTCTCCGGCCTCGTTGACCAGCGTGCCGTTGACGGGGTCGAAGTCGATGGTGCCGGCCAGGGCGAGCCCGATCACCGTCTCGGGCGACGTGACGAAGGCGAGCGTGGCCGCATCGCCGTCGTTTCGCTTGGGGAAGTTGCGGTTGTAAGAGGTGACGATCACGTTTGCGCGGCCCGGGGTGTAGCCCTCCTCGCCCGAGCGGTCCCACTGGCCGATACAGGGTCCGCAGGCGTTGGCCAGCACCGTGGCGCCGAGGGCCTCGAAGTCTTCCATCAGCCCGTCGCGCACGATGGTGGAGCGGATCTGCTCGGACCCGGGGGTCACCAGCAGCCGGGTGCGGGCCCGCAGGCCCTTGGCCGCCGCGTCGCGGGCGATGGACGCGGCCCTGGTGATGTCCTCGTAGGACGAGTTGGTGCAGCTCCCGATGAGCGCGGCGCTGATCTCCAGCGGCCAGCCGCTTTCGCGGGCCTCGTCTCCGAGATCGGCAACCTCCCGGGCCAGGTCCGGGGTGTGGGGACCGTTGATGTGGGGGCCGAGGGCGTCGAGGTCTATCTCCACCACCCGGTCGTAGAAGCGCTCCGGGTCGGCCTCGGTCTCGGGGTCGCCGCAGAGATGATGCGCGGCCGCGTCGGCCAGGTCGGCCGTCTCGGCCCGGCCCGTGGCCCGCAGGTAGCGGCCCATGGACTCGTCGTAGTCGAAGATCGACGTCGTGGCGCCGATCTCCGCGCCCATGTTGCAGATGGTGGCCTTGCCGGTGGCGCTCAGCGAGCGGGCGCCGGGGCCGAAATACTCCACGATGGCGCCGGTGCCGCCGGCCACGGTGAGGATGTCGGCCACCTTGAGGATCACGTCCTTGGAGGCGCTCCAGCCGCTGAGCTCGCCGGTGAGGCGCACGCCGATCAGCTCGGGCCAGCGCACGTTCCACGGGAATCCGGTCATCACGTCCACCGCGTCAGCGCCGCCCACGCCCACCGCCACCATGGCCAGCCCGCCCGCGTTGGGGGTGTGGCTGTCGGTGCCGATCATCATCCCGCCGGGGAAGGCGTAGTTCTCCAGAACAACCTGGTGGATGATGCCCGAGCCGGGCTTCCAGAAGCCGGCGCCGTAGCGGGCGCACACGCTGCGCAGGAACTCGTACACCTCGTCGTTGCCCGACAGGGCGGCCAGCAGGTCGCGCCTGGCGTCGGTGCGGGCGGTGATCAGGTGGTCGCAGTGGGTGGTGGTGGGCACCTGAACCTCGTCGAGCCCGGCGGTCATGAACTGCAGCCACGCCATCTGGGCGGTGGCGTCCTGCATGGCCACCCGGTCCGGCCGCAGGTCTACATACGACACGCCCCGCTCCGGCACTCCCGACTCGGAGGGGTCGAGATGGTTGACGAGGACCTTTTCAGCCAGCGTCAGCGGCCGCCCGAAGCGCGCCCGGGCCCGCCCCACCCGCTCCTCGAGCGTCGCGTAGACGCCCTCGACGAGCTGAACCGGAGTACTAGCGAACACAGCCATACAGCTCAGCCTACGAGCGTCAACGGCACGCTAGCAGGCACAAACTAGCAACAAATCAACTGCTATATAATTCAATACTAAGCTAGCTCATGTATTGTTCATGTATGGCACCTCCATTAGAGCATCCGAAGAAGGAGGTGCGCAAGGCGCTCAAACGCACTCCGCGGATTCGACAGGATCTGGCAGATAAGGTCAAGCGCAGCGTCGCAAAGTGCACATGCATCTCGACGCTGAAGGAGGGGACATGACGGGCAGTTCGTTGCCAGTGCACGACTTCACGGTTCGCACTGCCGGTGTCAGCGTGATGGACGAGGCGGTCTTCGACGCCCTGTTCGAGGCCGGCTGCGACGACGCTCTGGTGGGCACCGATCCGGACGGCGACTACCTTGACTTCGGACGGGCTGCCCCCACCCTCAAGGAGGCGGTCGCCTCGGCACGCGCTGCCATCGAGTCCGTACCGGGCCTGCGCGTGGTCCGAGTCGAGCCGTACGGCGCGCAACACCAGCCCGCTCAAACTGCGTAGACCACCGTCGCTTCTGCCGGTCGAGGCAGCCCCCGGCTTGTGCGGGGAATGCTGCCGGTGCCGCCGAAATGAATCGGCGCGACCGGGATACCAAATCTCGGCTCGTGTCGCGTTGCTCTAGCTGTTCTGGCAGTGGTCTAGACGGGCCAACACTACTCCCGTGCCGTCCATGGACTCAACTTCCCAGATGTCGAGGAGTTCGTCTGGTCTGGCTCCCAGCAAGTCGTTGCCTCTGAGTGCGAGCACCAAGAGGTGTGGGATGTTGGCCAATTCAGTCGGTATCGGTCCCGACAGGTCGTTGTCGCTTAGCTCCAGTCTGAAGAGGCGCGTGAGGTTCGCCAGTTCAGCCGGTATCGGTCCCGACAGCTGGTTGCCGCTGAGAATCAGGTACCAGAGGCGCGTGAGGTTTGCCAGTTCAGCCGGTATCGGTCCCGACAGCTGGTTGTCGCTTAGGTCCAGGCTCCAGAGGTTGGTTAGGTTGAGCAGTTCGTTGGGAATGGGACCTGACAGGTTGTTGTTGCTGAGGTCCAGCTGTGCCAGGCCCGCCAGGTTGGCTAGTTCAGCCGGTATCGGTCCCGACAGGTCGTTGTCGGCGAGTGAGAGCCTCACGAGGTTGGTGAGGTTGAGCAGTTCCAGGGGTATGGGCCCCGAAAGGTTGTTGTTGCTGAGCTCCAGGCCCGTGAGGTTGGTGAAGTTGACAAGCTCGGCCAGCATCGGTCCCGACAGCTCGTTGTTGCTGAGGTCCAGTATGTCGAGGTTGGTGAGGTTGAGCAGCTCGTTGGGAATGGGACCTGACAGGTCGTTGTTGCTGAGGTCGAGGTACTCGAGGTTGGTGAAGTCAGCCAGTTCGGCCAGCATCGAGACCGATAGGTCGTTGCCGGCAAGTGAGAGACTCTTGAGGTTGGTGAGGGTGAGAAACAGTTCAGGCGGTATCGGTCCCGACAGGTCGTTGTGGCCAAGGTCCAGGTGCTCGAGGTTGGTGAAGCTGGCCAGTTCAGCGGGCATCGGTCCTGACAGGTCGTTGTAGCTGAGGTCCAGGACTTGGAGGTTGGTGAAGTCGGTCAACTCGGCCAGGATCGGGAGCGACAGGTCGTTGCAGGCGACATCGAGTCGGGTGAGGTTCGTCAGGCGGCCTAGTTCCGGGGGGATTGAGCCCAACAGATCGTTGTAGGTCAGGTGTATCTCGCGGACGTTGGTGAGGTTGCCGAGTTCGGCGGGTATCGGCCCCGTGAGCTGGTTGTCGGAGAGGTCCAGGTGCTCGAGGTTGGTGAGGTTGCCGAGCTCAGCCGGTATCGGTCCCGACAGGTCGTTCCAGCTGAGGTCGAGTCGGGTGAGGTTCGTCAGACGGCCTAGTTCCGGGGGGATTGAGCCCGACAGGTAACCGAAACACAGGTATTCGCTGCTCAGGTCCAGATGCTCGAGATTGGTGAGGTTGCCGAGCTCGGCCGGCAGCTTCCCAGCGACACCACAGATGTCCAGGCTCGTGATGCGTCCATCGGTGACGGTGACTCCGTACCAATCCTGCAGAGGGTTCGCGCGGCCCCTGGATTCTTGCCATGTGTCTTGGCTTGTGAAGACCCACAGAGCTTCGCAGTCTGCGACCAGGGCTTCGAGAGACTGGTCCACGACTGCCGGGGAGGTGCAGGGCGACTCGGCTGGCTCCAAGAACTGATTGTTGCTGAGGTACACCTGCGCGCCGTTGGGGAGATCGCCAAGTTCGGGGTTGGCGATCTCCGGCGGTGTCGGCCCGGACAGCTGGTTGTTGCTGAGGTCTAGGTGCTTGAGTTTGGTGAGGTTGGCGAGTTCCGGCGGTATAGGACCTGAGAGCTGGTTGTTGCTGAGGTCTAGGTGCTTGAGTTTGGTGAGGTTGGCGAGTTCCGGCGGTATGGGGCCTGAGAGCTGGTTGTCGTAGAGTGCGAGTCGTTCGAGGTTGTGGAGCTTGCCGAGTTCGCGTGGTATGGGGCCTGAGAGCTGGTTGTCGTAGAGTGCGAGTCGTTCGAGGTTGTGGAGCTTGCCGAGTTCGCGTGGTATCGGCCCTGAGAGGTTGTGATGGCTCAGCTGCAGTTCCCGGAGGCTGGTCGCGTCGCCTAGCCAGACAGGGATCGCACCGCTCAACTGCGTGCCCTCCGGTGGCCCGACGAGGTGCAGCCGTTCGAGGGCGGTGAGGTTGTTCATCGGATCCCCGGTGATCCTGCCGGTCAGGTCGATCTGGTAGAGAGTCAAGTCGGTGACGCGCCCATCGGAGACAGTGACTCCTCGCCAGTCTTCTATCGGATTCCTGGAGCTCCAGGCACTATTCGGGCCAGGCGCGAACTGCCATTTGGAGTCTTGGAGCCGATAGAAGGCCCAAAGGGACTCGCAGTCCGCGACCAGGGCCGCCAGACCTTGATCCACGACGGTCGGCGAGGTGCACGGGGATTCCGCCAGCGGTTCGGGTCGCGCTGGCGTGAGGGGTTCGGTGGTTGGCGTGGGCTCGGGCTGTGTGGGGGTTGGAGGTTCGGTGGTCGCTTCGGATTCCGTCTCGGGCAGGGTTGTCGTTGGCGGGACGGTGTCGGTGGGGAGCGTGGATGACGGAGGAGTCGTGGTCACCTGGTCGTGGGGCTGATCGAACAGCAGCGTCACCGCGACACTGGCAGCGGCTGCCAGCAGCGCGACCGCGGCGGCGAGTTGGATCAGTCTGCGTGCCTTGTTCGGTCGCCGCGGCCAGATGCTGGTGACTGATTGGCCCGTGCCGGCGGCGTGGATTTCGACCATCCTGGCCGCCAGTTCGGGGAGCTGTTTGCGGAGGCGCTCCTCTAGGTAGCTCATTCCAACTCCTTTCGAAGCACAGCCATGGCTCGATGGGCCAGCGATCGGACCGTCGCCGGTCTCACGCCCAACGTCTCGGCGATCTCGGCATCGGGCATGTCGGCGAAGTAGCGCAACACCACAACGGTTCGCTGGCGGTCGCTAAGGCATGACAGAGCGCTGCGCAGTTCGATCAGCTGCTCAGGGATCCAGTAGTTGGGTTCCTCAGGCACAGTTGCCCGGTAGCGGTTCTCGACGGATCGGCGCCGCAGCGCGGACGTGCACTTGTTCACCACGGAGGTTCTCAGGTACGCGCCCGGCCGATCGATCTTGTCCCAGCGCTTGGTCACCGCAACGAACGCCTCCTGCACCACTTCCTCAGCCACGGCCACCGATCCGACCAGCAGGGTGGCCAAATGGACCATCGGCACGCGCTCGACTGCGAACAACCGGGCCACGTCCGCCTGGTGGTCAGGCTCCTTCATGACCGATCGGCCTGGCACGGGTGGCATCCCATCTGCAAACACCGACGCCCGACAGCCGCGAATTGTTGCATGTAGACCCGAGAATCCGTTTCTGCAGCTATACCCGCCAACTCCGCTGCCGTCACGTGATCAGGTGCTGGCCACCGGGCGCCCCGCGCACCGCTCGCCCGCGGGTAGCGGGTTGGGCGCGGGCGACATGGAGCTGCGTCAGGGACCCAGCAGGGTGATGGGTACGACGGCGATGTCGTCGACGGTTTCGAATGCCCGTCCGACCCCGGTCACCACGATCAGACGCGAGGGCTCGCCAGCTTGCTGGGTGTCCAGATGTTGTGCCGCAAATTGTTCCGCCTTCATGCCGCAGATTGTCCCGGATTCGAGGGCTACAGGTCGGGCCAACGGCGGGAGCGGCTCGACGGGGCGCGGCGGCGGCCGCCCAGGGCCCATTGGCGGCGCCAGAGCCCCACGTCGGGGCCGGTGAGGGTGCCGCTGGTGCTGGCGTGGGCCCGCTTCCGGGCCGAGTACCAGTCGGTATTGGCCTCGTCGGCCAGCGCTGTCACCGCCGCCTCGATCCGGGCTGCGAACCGGGGCGCCTTCTCGCCGGCCGTGGGCTTGAGCGGGGTCCCGAAAGTCACCGTCGCCTCCGCTGGCTTCGGCATCGTGCGGCCCTTGCGCAGGATGCTGCTGGTGCCGCCGACGTGTATCGGCACCACTGGCACTCCGCAGCGCAGCGACAGGTAGGCGGCCCCGCCCCGGAACGGCTGTCCCCAGCCGTCGGGGCTGCGCCCGCCCTCCGGGTAGATCAGCAGGCTCCAGCCGTCGTCGATCAGCCCCGCGGCGAGGTCGGCGGAGCGGCGGCCCACCCGGGCCCGCTCGATGGGGATGGCCCCGATTACCAAGGCGGCGGCCGCGCCGGCGACCCTGGTGCCGAAGAAGTAGTCGGCCGCCGCGCCCACCACGATCTTGTGGCGCCACGGCTCGGGGATCGACGTGAGCAGCAGGGGAGTGTCGATGTGGCTGTGGTGGTTGGCCGCGAAGATCAGCGGGCCGTCCAGATCGGCCAGCCGGTCGGCGCCGCGGCGGCTGGGAGAGGCCAGCACCTGCACCATGGCCCGCATCGGTCCCTCGACGATGGCGGCGCGGCACATGCGGGCGGCCCAGCGGCGAGACCAGGCAGTGTCGAAGTTGGCGCCGGTGCGGCCCGGCTGTTCCGGCGGCTTCACCCCTCGCGGGACGTTGGGCGCCCGCAGCGGGAACGTGCGGGCCCGCAGGGCTCGGGCCGGCGACGGCAGGCGGCGCCCCATCCGCACCAGGCCGAGGTCGTGCGCGATCCCCATCAGCTCACGCCCTCCCGGTCACTGCACGTCGGCTGTGGTGGTGTTGTCGTCGCGCGGCATGGCCCGGTCACTGCACGTCGGCTGTGGTGGTGTTGGCGTCGTGCGGCACGGTCACTGCACGTCGTCCGTGGTGGTGGTGTCGTCGCGCGGCATGGCCCGGTCACTGCACGTCGGCTGTGGTGGTGTTGTCGTCGTGCGGCATGGCCCGGTCACTGCACGTCGGCTGTGGTGGTGTTGTCGTCGTGCGGCATGGCCCGGTCACTCCACGTCGGCCATGAGGATCGGCGGGTTGTGCACGTGGGTGATCGTGGGTGACGGCCCCACCACGTCGCTGGCCATCTCCAAGGCGTCCGACAGGGTCGAGGCGGGCTGGAAGCCCATCCGGCGCACGGCCTTCGGATCGCCGCCCACCACGATCACCCGGCCCAGCCACTGCAGGGCGTGCGCCCCCCAGTACCACATGTAGAAGGGATGCACCCCGTGGTAGGCGTAGCCGGTGCGGTACAGGTGCACGTACCACTCGTCGGTGGCGAACTGCTCCTCGTATTTGGCCTCGAGCTCGGCCGGGTCGGTGGTGGAGGCCAGGAGCTGCTCGAAGAAGTCGATGTAGCTCGGATGGTGGACGGGGTTGAACTCCCATCGGGTCGGGTGGCTCATGATGACCACGCCGCCCTCGCGCACCAGGGGCTTGCCCCGGTACAGGTTGAAGAAGTAGCCGAGCCCCAAACACATCACCAGGATCGGGTTCATCACCGAGTTCACGTTGTAGGGGCAGATGTAGGGAAGCCCCATGGTGAGCACGTCGGTCTGGCCCTGCACCGGCACCAGGTGCTGGGCCAGGACATTGGCGGTGGTGCGCTCGTGGACCGCCTCCACCGCCCCGGCCTGCACCGACGTCAACTCATAGGGTGCCAGCCACCGGTTGAAGATGCCGCGGCGGCCGGCCACCGGCATCGTCTTGAGCCCGGTCTGCATGGCCATGAACGAGGCCCGGTCTTTCGCCGTCCACTCCCACTCGCGCTTCTGCAGCACGGCCAGGGGTCCGTCCCGTCCGAACGTGTTGTTGTTGACAGTGGTCTCGATCTGGAAGATCGGGGGCCCGCTGGCCTCGATCACCTCTCCCTGGCGCCAGTTGGAGCGGTGCAGCTCCGAGCGGGGCCGGTCCATGAACGAGCGCGACTGCTGCATGGTTTCGACGTTGTGGTGGTGGCGCAGGGCCCGATAGTCCGCGAGTCCGGTGGCGGTGGACTTCCAGCCGCCGTCCATGGCCACCAGGTTGATGTTCACGTACACCAGCAGGTCGCTCTCAGCGGCCCGCCGGTTCATGGTGACCAGCTCGTCGTGGTCGGTGCGGCCCAGCACCACCATGCCGTCGGGATCCTCGGCGTCGTGGTTGTACAGCGCCCCCTGGGGGGCGAAAGCGTCGAACACCCGCTCGCCCAGGGCGTGGCGCAGCTCGTCGTCGGTCATGCGGCGGTGCAGGGCCAGCGCCGCGATCAGGTGCACGTCGTCCACCCCCGCGGCGGCCGCCATGTCCAACACCTGCTCGATCACCCGCTGGCGGATGTCGGGCCGGCGCATCGGCGGCAGCGGCAGCGACACGTCGTCGAAGGCGATCGTCAGCTTCATGCCCGGCCGCAGCCGCGCCGGCAGCGGGTCGGAGTCGAGCGGGTTCAGCAGGGCGTCGCGGATGGCCGCCTCCGGGTCGGCGAGGCCCGCGACGGGCTCGGCCGGATAGATCACACGGCTGCGACCCGCAGGCAGCCTCTCCAAGCGGAAGCCCTCGCCGTGGTGGAACAGGACCGGCGGGGTGGACCGGTCGACTTCCAGGACCAGTCCCGGGCGAGGCGTCTTGTGGTGCTCGGCGGCCATCAGGCCGATCTCCTGAGCTCCGCCCGCCGTGCGCCCCAGCGGTTTCGGGGCGCCATCGGCAGCAGCTTGGCGGGCGCGCCTGCGCTGGTGGACCAGTGCTCGATCAGCCAGCCCCGCCGCCGGGCCAGCGCGGCCAGCTTGGTCTCGGGGTTTACCGCCACCGGGAAGCCGACCGCCTCCAGCATGGGCAGATCCGATGTGCTGTCGGCGTAGGCCACCGACTCCCGCAGGTCGAGGCCGTGGAGGTCGGTGAAGTCGGCCAGCGTCTGGTAGCGGGCTTCACCGGTCGGGGGGACGGCGGTGAGGCGGCCGTCGTAGACGCCGTCGGCGGAGCCCATCTCGGCCGCGACGATGTGGTCGAACAGGGGTCGCAGGGGCGCCACCACGAAGTCCAGTGCTCCCGTGATGAGCAGGGTCGTGTGCCCGGCCTGCCGGTGCTGGCGGACGCGTCGGATCCCCTGGGGGAACGACTTGGTGATGATCAGGTCGCTGAGCATCTCCGCGCAGTCGGCGTCGATGCGGTCTACAGGAGCGCCGTCGAAGCGGCGGTAGAAGTAACGCAGGAAGTCGCTGCGGTCGCGGCGGTCCAGCGCCAGCAGCCTCGGTGCCTCCGCCAGCGTGCGGGTCACGAAGCGCACCCGGGCGAGGTCGTGGAGGTCCCGGGTGGCCAACCACGCGTAGCTGGCCACCACGTTCGACGCGATGAGCGTGTTCTCCAGGTCGAACACGGCTAGGTGGCGCTCCGATGCCAGCACCTGGCGGCGCAGCCGGGCCGAGCGGGACTCGGTGCGGCCTCCCCCGGCCCCGGGCGCCATCTTCAAGCGGGCCTGCTGCACCATCGACGGCAGATGCACCTGCTGCACGTAGTAGGTCCAGTCCAAGCTGCGGGGGTCGAAGCAGAAGGCGGCGCGGTCGGCGTCGTCGAGCGAGTCCCAAAGCGCCATGAGGCGGTCGAGCTGATAGATGGCCTCGCACTCCGCGTAGGCGCCGTAGAGCTTGACGTAGTCGCTGGCCCGCTCGAGCTGAAGGCGGCGCTCTTCGAGGCTCGCGCTCATGACGGCGTGGCGTCCCCTCAGCGGTAGCGCGGACAGCACCCGGTCGGCCGTCTCCAGCGAGCGCTGAGCCCGCTGGAGCTGCCGGGCCACCCTGCCGCGGCCGGGGAAGGACCAGCGGGGCACGGGGATCGGCTGGTTGTGCTCGTCGTACACGGGGTGCTCGGTGAACCAGCCGCTAACCAGGTCGAACAGCGTGCCGTACTTGAGTGGGTTGAGGGAGCCGCTGGCGATCTGGGTGACGTCGGGGCTGGGATCGACCGGGCCCCGCGCCGCCACCGCCAGGATGGTGGCCACCACCAGATCCACCGGGATCACGTCGACGATGCCCTCGGGCACGCCCGGGAACTCCTTGAGCAGACCCCGGGCGTAGGCCGCGATCACCGGTTCGGCCATCCGGAAGCCGCGGATCCATCCTGGATAGGGCTCGGCCAGCGCGGACTCGATGATCGAGGGCCTCACGATGCTCACCGCGATGTCGCCTCGGGTCTCGGCCAGAGCCCGCTCGCCCAGGGCCTTGGTGAAGGCGTAGGCGTCGGGGAAGCCGAGGCTGGACGCCCTGGCCCGGCCCGCCTGGGTCATCTGGTCGTTCACCCAGCGGCGGCGCAGGCTCTCCACCTTCTCGGACAGCGCGGGTATGCCTGCCGCGCCCAGCTCCCGGCGGGACTGGACCGACAGCGCGGCCAGGCGGTCGGGGCTGCGGCTGGCCTGCTCGGCGTCGCGGCGGGCCCGGCGGGCGCTGGCGACCTCGTCGCGCCAGCTGACGTCGGTGAAGAACGGCGAGTCCTCCACCAGCTGCTCGGGCGCGGCGCCCCGCCGGCTGCCGGCCACGTAGCAGGTGGACACCGCGATCATGTGTGCTTCAGAGCCGGCCTCGTTCAGCACCCCGGCCACCCGGGCCGGTCCGAGCAGATTGACCTCCACGGCGTCGTCGAGGGCCGAATCGAAGTTCACGGTGGCCGCCGAGTGGATCACGATGTCGCAGCTGGCCAGCAGGGCTCGGCCCTCGTCGTCGAGTCCGAGCCCGTCGGTGCTCACGTCCCCGGCGAGGGCTCGGACCCGCCGGGCCGTCATTTCGTCGTAGGTCTCGGCTGCGTCCGGCTGCTTCATCTCCTCTCGGAGACGGTCGAAGGCGTTGTAGCGCAGCACGTCGCGCTGCACCCGCGCCGCCGCGCCCCGCCGGCCCGGGCGCACCAGCAGCACCAGCTCGCAGTCGGGCACGCAACGCAGCAGACGCTCGGTGAGCGCGGTTCCCAGGAACCCGGTCGCGCCGGTGACGGCGATGCGCTTGCCGGCTAGAGACTCGGTGATCACGCCGTTAGTTCTACTGCTCGCGGGCGCCGGAGGCTCACGACGGCGCTCGATCCGGCGCCGCCGGGGTGCCCGCGCACGGTCGGCGCGCCCGCTCGAAGCTCACGACGCAGGGGCGGCCGGGTCGGTGAGAGTGTGGCGCTGGCGCCGGGCGTGACGCTCCAGGGCCAGGTCCACCAGCCGGTCGATGAGCTGCGGGTAGCCGAGCCCGCTCTCCGCCCACAGCTTGGGGTACATCGATATGGGCGTGAAGCCCGGCATGGTGTTGAGTTCGCTCACCAGCCAGCCCCGGTCGCCCCGGCCGTCGCGGCCGTCCTCGTACAGGAAGTCGACCCTGGCCAGCCCCTCCACCCGCAGGGCCCGGTAGGCGTCGACGGCAAGGCGCTGGCACGCGGCGACCTCGTCGTCGTCGAGGGGGGCCGGAATGAGCAGTTCAGCGCCGTCCTCGTACTTGTCCGCGTAGTCGTAGAACCTCGCGGCCGGGACGATCTCTCCGGGCAGGCTCGCCTCAGGGTGGTCGTTGCCCAAGACGGCGATTTCGATCTCGCGGGCTCGGGCCTCCTCCTCGACGATGATGGAACGGTCATAGCGCGAGGCGAGGCGCAGCCCGTCGGCCACGTCCCCGCGGGTGAACGCCTTGGAGACACCGACTGACGATCCCATGCTCGCCGGTTTGACGAACACGGGCAGGCCCAAGTCCTTCACGATGGGGTCGAGGACCGGGGCCAGATCGGCGTCGCTGGCGTCGGGGTCGTCGAGGGTGACGGCCCGCCAGCGGGTGTGGGCGATCCCGGCCTGGGCCAGCATGGTGTTGGCTGCGGTCTTGTCCATGCACAGCGCCGAGGCCAGCACCCCGGCTCCGGCGTAGGGGACCCGGGCCAGCTCCAGCAGGCCCTGAACCGTGCCGTCCTCGCCCATCGGGCCGTGAAGGATGGGCAGCACCACCGTGGGACCGCCAGCGTCGGAGCCGCGGCCGGCACCACGAAGCTCGGAGCCGGCGGTCAGCGCGGGCAGGGGCTCCACCTCAGGACCGACGGCGCTGAGACGCTCGGGCAGCGCGTCCGGACCGGCGCTGAGGGCCTCGACGGCCTCCGCAGCCTGCACCCAGCGGCCTTCCCGGGTGATGCCGACCGGCTCGACGACGTACTTGTGCGGGTCGGCTGCAGCCACCACGTGACGGGCCGACACGCAGGACACGTCGTGTTCGGCGGAGCGTCCCCCGAACAGCACCACCAGCCTCACCCTGCGGTCCTCCATGCCGGCGACGCTAGCGCCGGGCGCCCGCCGCTCCCGCGCGGTCGGCACCCGGACGGCGAGCGGGTGACGGGCAGGGCGTTGAGCAGGGCGATGGGCTTGCCGCTCAGGTGGCGACGTCATCACCGGGCGCGTGTCACACTCGCGCCGTGCGCTGGACGCTGGCGGAAATCGCCGAGGCCACCGGGGGTCGCCTGCACGGCGACGGCGCCACTGCGGTCGATGGCGTGACCCAGGACAGCCGCGGCGTGGGGCCGGGCATGCTGTTCGTGCCGCTGGTGGCCGAGCGCGACGGCCACCGCTTCATCGCCGACGCGGTCGCGGCGGGAGCGTCCGCCTATCTCACCGCCCGAGGTCCGGTCGCGGCCGGCGCCGCGGCCGTGGCAGTGGGCGACACGCTGGAGGCCCTCGCGGCGCTCGCCCGCCGGGCCCGCCGCCGCCTCGGGGCGGTGCCGGTGGTGGGTGTCACCGGATCCGCCGGCAAGACCACCACCAAGGACCTGCTGGCCGCGGTGCTGGCTAGAGACCGGAGGGTGTGGGCCAGCACCCGGTCGTTCAACAACGAGATCGGAGTGCCGATCACGCTGCTGTGCGCCCCGACCGGCACCGAGGCTCTGGTGGTCGAGATGGGCTCGCGGGGAGCAGGGCACATCGCCCGGCTCTGCGCCGTGGCCCGGCCGACCATGGGCGTGGTCACCACCGTGGGCCTCTCCCACACCAGCGAGCTCGGGTCTCTGGCCGCGGTGGTGGCGGCCAAGCGGGAGCTGGTCGAGGCGCTTCCCGGTGCCGGCGACGGCGGTGTGGCCTTCCTCAACGCCGGGGTTCCCGAAGTCGCGGCCATGGCATCGAGCACGGACGCCCGGGTGGTCACCTTCGGGCTCGGCGGCGAGGTGGCGGCCGGGCAGCTGACGCTCGGCGACGACCTGACCCCGCGCTTCGTGCTGCGCAGCCCCGCGGGCGAGTGCGCGGTGACGCTCGGGGCCAGGGGACTGCACTCGGTCGACAACGCGCTGGCCGCGGCCGCGGCCGCCCTGGAGCTGGGCGCCTCGCTGGAGGACGTGGCCGCCGGGCTGGCCGAGCCGGCGCTGTCGCCGCTGCGCATGGAAGTCGTTCGTGCCGCTAGCGGCGCGCGCCTGCTGAACGACTGCTACAACGCCAACCCGCTGTCGATGCGGGCGGCCCTGCACTCCCTGGCCGCGCTGCCGGCGGCCCGCAGGATCGCCGTGGTCGGCATCATGGCCGAGCTGGGCGAGTTCGAGGCCACGGAACACGCCGCTGTCGGCTCTCTGGCCGCAGAACTCGGGGTGCGAGTGATCGCGGTCGACGCGCCCGGGTACTCCCAGGGCGACGACGCCGTCACCGACACCGACGGCATCGACGGCGCCCTCGCCGCGCTGCGCGACCTTGGCGGTCTGGGCGCCGACGACGCCGTTCTGGTCAAGGGATCGAGAGTCGCCGGCCTCGAGCGGTTGGTGGAGCGGCTCGTCGCCGGCGGCGATGCCTGATTGAATCAGCGGCGCGCTCCACCGGGCGCGCCCCGCCGGCCATTCCGACGCAACGCCCCTACATGGGCTTCCATGGGCTTCCATGAACGGACTCCTTCCCCTCCACGAAAGGCTTGAGGCAATGGACGTACCCGACTTCCGAACCGTGACGGTGGAGGCCCTCGCGGCCATGGTGCGTGACCGCACCCTCACTGCCGCCGCGGTCACCGAGCACGCGCTGGAGCGCATCGAGGCTCTCAATGGTGTGCTGAACGCCTTCGTTGCGGTGGACGCCGACGCGGCACGGTCCGAGGCCGCCGCGATCGACGCACGAATCGACGCCGGCGACGATGTGGGGCCGCTGGCGGGAGTCCCGATCGGCGTGAAGGACCTCGTCGACGTGGCCGGGTTCCACACCAGCAAGGGCGCCATGTACACCCGCGGCGCCCCTCGGGCTGTCTCCGACTGCACCGAGGTTGCCCGGCTGCGGGCCGCGGGCTGCGTGGTGGTGGGCAAGACCAACACCCCCGAGCACGGCTGCATGGGCGACACCTACAACCCCCGGTTCGGGGCCACGTTCAATCCGTGGAACCTCGAGCGCTCGCCGGGCGGGTCGTCGGGCGGGACCGGCTCCGCCATAGCCGCGGGCATGGTCCCGGTGGGGACCGGCTCCGACGGGGGAGGCTCGATCCGGATCCCGTCGGCGATATGCGGGCTTTCGGGCCTCAAGACCAGCCACGGCCGGGTGCCGAGCGGTCCGCCGCCGTCGGGCCTGATCGATCTGTCATGCGTGGGACCGATGGCGCGACTCATCCGCGACGCGGCCCTGTGTCTCGACGCGGTGGTCGGCCCCCATCCGGCCGACCTGCGCAGCCTGCCTGCGCCGGGGGTTTCCTGGCGGGCCGCGCTCGACAGCCCCCGGGTGCCGGCCCGGGTGCTGTGGGCGCCGTCGATCGACGGCGGGCCGGTCGACTCCGAGATCGCCGCGGCCTGCGCGGCGGCTGTGGATCGCCTGGCGGCCGAGGGCGTGGAGGTTGTCGAGGCCCAGACGGAGATCGCCACGGCGCCCGGAGCCTTCCTCCAGCTCTTCTTCGGGGGACTGATAGGTCCCGTGTTTCGTTCGCTGTACGGCACCGACGAGTGGGCCGACGTGACCGATGTGCTCGCACGGATGCTGGAGGACGTCTACGAGAGGGTCACCGCGTCGTCGCTGTACGAGGCCCGCCAGCAGGCGGGCGAGCTGTCTGTGACCCTGGCAGAGATGATGGACGGCTCCGACGTGTTGCTGATGCCGACGCTCGCGGGGCAGGCTCCCGCGCCGGGCGGGCACGGCACCATCAACGGCGAGGAGACTCCCAACTGGTTCCGCTTCACCCCTCTGGCCAACCTCGCTCGGCGCCCGGCCGGGACGGTGTGCTGCGGGTTCAGCAACGAGGGTGTGCCGATCGGCCTGCAAGTCGTGGGCCACCAACTCGACGATCTCGCCGTGCTGGAGACCCTGGCCGTGCTCGAGGACCTGCTCGCCCTCGACCCCATCGCCCCCGATGTAGCGCCGTAGCCCTTGCATGGGCCTCGCTGGTAGCCTCGCTCCTTCGGGCGATTAGCTCAGATGGCTAGAGCGCTGCCTTCACACGGCAGAGGTCGCTGGTTCGAGTCCAGTATCGCCCACCGGTACAGTCTCCGAGCAGTGATCTCGGGAAACCGCCACTGCGCTAGCGGGACGGATCGTGGGTGAATGGCGAGGACTCTTTGCGATAGTCGTCGTTCTCTTGATTGTGCTGGCTGCGGCGTCCTGGCTTATACGCGAGACCCCGGACCTGCTGGTCGGCGCATCGGAGTCGCCGGACGGCGCAGTCGATCGGGTGGCCCCGTCCGAGCCTGCCGACGCGGCGGGTCCATCCGAGCCGACCGGAACGGCCAGTCCGGCCGAGCCGACCGTCCCTTCCGCTGACGAAGCCGTGGACGCGGCCGCGATCGCGGCCGCGATCGAGCTGGCCAGCCAGCAGGTGCGCTCCGAGCCGCTGTCGCTGCAGGAGGCCTGCGAGGGGCTGGGAGGCGCATGGCGGGAGGACTCCCGCGGCTGGTGCGACCTTCCGTTGCCGTCGGCGACCCCGGTCTCGGACACCGCGGTGCTGCACCCCGACATGCAGGTCCCTTGCCCGCAGCCGCTGGAGAAGATCCTGGAGCAAGTGGTCGGCGACAGCATCGGCGGCGACGAGATGCGCATCTACCTGCTGTATCGCAGCGTGGACGACGACCTCGAGGAAATCGAGGTCACCGAGGGGACGAGCGGGGACTTGAGGCTGATCGCGGACGGACTCCGCCGGGTCGAGGCCGACATGCGCGACCGGGCCGCGCAACAGCGCGCCGACCTCGGCATCGACGCGTTCCTGCCCATGGAGCAACTCCCGGCTCCCGGCGAGATCGGCTCGGGCTTTGGGATGCGGGTGCATCCGGTCACCGGCTACTGGTCCCAGCACAACGGGGCCGACATCAAGGGCGACACCGGCGATCCGGTGGTGGCCGTGCTCGGCGGCGAGGTCATCTCGGCCCAGAACTGCCCGTTCTACGGCAACAGTGTCGTCGTGTACCACGGAGCGGGCCTCTCCACCGTCTACGCGCACCTCGACTCCTTCGCGGTAGGTCCCGACGACGAGGTAGACGCCGGCCAGCTGCTGGGGGCCATGGGCTCCACCGGGCGGACGACGGGACCGCACCTGCACTTTGAGGCCCGCATCGACGGGACCGCGGTGGACCCGGCGCCGTTCCTGCCATGAAGCTGCGCCCCGAACTCGGCGCCGGCCGCGCCCCGGAGGCGCGGACAGATCTGGAGCCGTTGTCGCCATGAGTCCGGGGAGTGCCCCCAGCGTCCGGCGGCGGATCCGCCGCAGAGCGCCGGCGGTCGCCGCGCTGGCCGGGGCCGCGCTGTGGGCGTGGGCCGGTCCCGCCGCCGCGCACGGCGTGGGCGGCCGGACTGATCTGCCCATACCGGCGTGGCAGCTCGCCTGGGCCGCGTCGTTCGCGGTGGCCGCGTCGTTCGTGGCGCTGGGCATGTTCTGGGCGACGCCGCGACTCCGGGCGGCCGCCGCGGGGCGAGTCCTGCCCGAGCCGCTCCAGCGGACCGCCCAGGCGCTGGTGCTGATCGCCCGGGCCGCCGGCCTGTTCGCCCTGGTCGTCGTGCTCTACGCCGCGCTGGCCGGCAACCCCAACCCCTCGGTGAACATCGCCCCCGTCGCGCTCTACATCGTCTTCTGGGTGGGCCTGCAGGCCGTGTCGGTCCTGATCGGCGACGTTTGGCGGGGACTGAACCCGTTGTGCACCGCGGCCGACGCCTCGGCCTGGGGTTGGGCCCGGCTGAGGGGCCGCCCGGTCTCGGAGTCCGGCCGGGGCGCCGGCAACCAGTGGTGGGCGGTGGTGGCCGTCTTCGGGTTCGTGTGGCTCGAGCTCGCCTACCACGACAACTCCGAGCCCCGGGCCCTGGGCGCCTATCTGGCCGCCTACACGGTCGCGATGCTGGCCGGGGCCGCGGTGTTCGGCCGGGGCTGGGTGCGCGACGCCGAGGGCTTCGGCGTGCTGTTCACCAAGCTCTCGGCCATCGCCCCGCTGCACCGCGACGACGACGGAGCCTGGAGGCTGCGGGCCCCGCTCGCAGGCCTGGCAACCGAGCCGATCAAGCGGGGTTCGGTGGCGTTCATACTGGTGGTGCTGGGCTCCACCACCTTCGACGGCTTCACCCGCACTGGCATCTGGCGCGATGTGGCCGCGGCCCGCGTCGGGTGGGAGCTGACCGTGGTCAACACGGTCGGGATGGTGTTCATCATCTTCGCGGTGACCCTGCTGTACCGGGCCGCCATCGCGGTCATGGCCTCGGTCACCGGCGACACCGAGAGGGATCTGACCGCGGTGTTCGCCCCGTCCCTGCTGCCCATTGCGGCGGCCTACACCGTCGCCCACTACTTCAGCTACCTGGTGCTGGAGGGCCAGCAGATCATCGCCCACGTCTCCGATCCCTTCGGCCGGGGGTGGGACCTCTTCGGCACGGCCACCTACCAGGTGGACTTCACGCTGGTCTCCACCGACACCATCGCCTGGGTGCAGACCGCGGCCATCGCGGTGGGCCATGTGCTGGCCGTGGCGGTCGCTCACGACCGGTCCGTGGAGCGCTGGCCGCGCCGCCTGGCGGTGCGCTCGCAGTATCCGATGCTGGCCGTGATGATCTGCTACACCGTCATCGGCCTGCTCCTGTTGCTCGGCGCCTAGAGGCCGATCGGAAAGGGCGCAGTTCACGACGTTTCTGCCGGGCGCTCAGCGAGGCCGTGGCCCGAGCGGCCCGTGAGTGCCAGCGAACAAGAGCGGGGAACAGAGGCCGAGCGGGGCCGGGGGCCGACAGGGGCGCGACCATGCGCCGGGAAGCCGAGACGCAGCCGTAACATCGAAGGCGATGGCCCCCGAGGTCCTGCAGGCCCCGCTCGTGCTCGAATATCCATTCACGCGCTCGACGGGGCCGGTGATCGGAGCGTTCCTCACCGGCTTGCGCGAGGGCGTGATCTGCGGGGTCCGCCGGGCCGACGGAACCGTGCTGTGCCCCCCGCTGGAGTACGACCCGCTCACCGCGGACCCGCTGACCGAGCTCGTGGAAGTGGGTCAGAGCGGCGAGGTGCTCACCTGGGCCTGGAACGGCGAGCCCCGCCCGCTGCAGCCCTTCGACCGCCCCTTCGCCTGGGCGCTGATCCGACTCGACGGCGCCGACACCTCGATGCTCCACGCGGTGTTCGCCGACAGCGCGGCCGACATGTCCACCGGGATGAGGGTCCGGGCGGTGTGGCGAAGCGAGCGGGAGGGCCACATAGCCGACATAGCCGGCTTCGAGCCGGTACCGGAGGACCGGAGCTGATGGCCGCCGACCCCCTGGCGCCGCCCGCCGCACTGTCCGGCGAGGTGACCCTGCCGCCCTCGCTGACCGGAGCGGAACCGGTGCAGAGCGTGTGCACCCCCATCCGCCTCAGCTACACCTACACCCCGGGCCGGGCCCTGTCGCGCTATCTGCGGGCCATGGCCGGCAAACGGATCCTGGGGGAGCGCTGCCCAGTTACCGGGCAGGTGTTCGTGCCTCCCCGCGGGGTGAGCCCCCTGGCGGGCACGGCCACCGTGGGCGCGGTCGAACTGCCCGACACCGGCTACGTCGAGTCCTTCAACATCACCAGGGTCCCCATAGAGCGCCGGCCCGACCTCAAGCCTCCCTACTGCAGCGCCTGGATCGTGCTCGACGGCGCGTCGGTGGGCTTCCTCGGACTCGTCATCAACATCGCGCCCGAGGAGGTGCGCATCGGCATGCGGGTGCGGGCCGTGTGGAAGCCCGACGACGAGCTCGAGATCTCCGCCGGCAACATCTTGGGCTGGGAGCCCACCGGCGAGCCCGACGAGGTGATCGATGACTACGAGCGCATCGGCCGCGCCCAACCGGAGCAACTGCGATGATCAGGGCTGCCGAGGGTGCCCGGAGGGCTCAGCGGCCGTGATCGACGTCGCCGTGGTGTCGTTCGCCCAGCGCCAGGAGGCCTCCATCTCCGGTGAGTCGGAGGTGGAGTTCATGGTCCCGCTGATGGAGCAGGCCAAGGCCGCCGTCGACCTGTCCCAGTCCGACATGGGATTCACCTGCTCGGGATCCTCGGACTTCCTGGCCGGCCAGGCGTTCTCGTTCGTCATGACCATCGACGGAGCCGGCCCGGTGCCTCCCATCAGCGAGAGCCACGTCGAGCAGGACGGCGCCTGGGCCCTGTACGAGGCGTGGGTCAAGCTCCAGTGCGGGGGCATCGACACCGCCTTCGTGTACAGCTACGGGAAGTCGTCGCCCGGCTCGCTGCGCGACGTGCTGGCCACCCAGATGGACCCCTACTACGTGTGCCCGCTGTGGCCCGACGCCCACGCGGTGGAGGCTCTGGCGGCCCGCCAGATGCTCGAGGGAGGGCGGGTCAGCGAGCGCCGCCTGGCCGAGATCGCGGCCCGCAGCCGGGCCTGCGCCGCATCCAACCCCCACGCCGTGCGGGTCGAGCCGAAGTCCGTGGACGAGATTCTGGTCGAGGAATACGCCGTGGACCCGCTGCGCCCCTCCGATTTGCCCGCCGAGGCCGACGGCGGTTGCGCGGTGGTGCTGGCCGCGGGGGACCGGGCCCGCGAGCTGTGCGAGCGACCGGCGTGGATCCGGGGCATCGACCACCGCAGCGACGCCCACACGCTCGGAGTGCGCGACCTCACCTCCTCGATGTCGGCGCGGCTGGCCGCCCACAAGGCTGGCGCGGGCGCCGACAAGATCGACCTGGCCGAGTTGCACGCGCCCTACACCACCTCCGAGCACCTGCTGGTGGAGGCCATCGGCATCGACGAGGGCTCCACCGCGGTGAACCCGTCGGGGGGCGCACTGGCCGCGCACACGATGATGGCGTCGGGGCTGATCCGCATAGGCGAGGCCGCGTCGCGCCTCTGGCGGGGGGACGGCGACCGGGCCGTGGCCCATGCCACGTCAGGCCCGTGCCTGCAACAGAACCTGGTGTGCGTTCTGGAGGGCGACTGATCATGGGTAAGCGAATTGGCAGCGGTGGGTGCCGTCTTGGGCGTTGTGTGCTGCCAGTTCGCGGCCGGGCTGCGTCCTGGAGGGCGACTGATCATGGGTAAGCGAATTGGCAGCGGTGGGTGCCGTCTTGGGCGTTGTGTGCTGCCAGTTCGCGGCCGGGCTGCGTCCTGGAGGGCGACTAACCGTGGGTAAGCGAATTGGCAGCGGTGGGTGCCGTCTTGGGCGTTGTGTGCTGCCAGTTCGCGGCCGGGCTGCGTCCTGGAGGGCGACTGATCATGGGCGCTGAGCGCACCGCGGTGATCGGGGTGGGCCAGACGAAGTACGCCGCGGCCCGCCGCGACACCTCCATGGCCGGGCTGCTGCGCGAGGCCGCCTACCGGGCCCTGGAGATGGCCCAGCGGACCTGGAGCGATATCGACGCGGTCATCATCGGCAAGGCGCCCGACTTCTTCGAGGGCGTGATGATGCCCGAGATCTATCTGGCGGAGGCGCTCGGAGCGGTCGGCAAGCCGATCATGAGGGTCCACACCGCCGGCTCGGTCGGCGGCTCGACCGCGTGCGTGGCCGCGTCGATGGTGCAGAGCCGGGTCCACCGCTGCGTGCTCACCATCGGCTGGGAGAAACAGTCCGAGTCCAACGCCATGTGGGCCCTCTCTTTGCCCCAGCCTTTCGCAACCTCGGTCAACGCCGGGGCGGGCGGCTACTTCTCGCCGATCATCCGCCGCTACATGATGATGACCGGCGCGCCCGAGCTGATCGGGTGCATGGTGGCCTACAAGGACCGGCGCCAGGCTCTGCTCAACCCCTACGCCCACCTCCACCAGCACGAACTCACCTTCGAGCAGGTGGTGGACTCGCCGATGCTGTGGGACCCGATCCGCTACTCCGAGACGTGCCCGTCCTCCGACGGCGCCTGCGCCATGGTCCTCGTCGACGAGGCCTCCGGCGACGCTCACGACGGCCCGGTGGCCTGGGTCCACGGCACGGCCATGCGCAGCGAGAGCAACAGCTACGGGGGCCGCAACATGGTGTCGCCGGCCGCGTCGGAGCAGTGCGCCGACGACGCGTTCGCCCAGGCCGGGATCATCGACCGGCGAGCCGAGATAGACGCGGTCGAGATGTACGTGCCGTTCTCGTGGTACGAGCCGATGTGGCTGGAGAGCCTCGGCTTCGCCTCCGTCGGCGAGGGCTGGCGCATGGTGGAGTCCGGCGCAACCGCACTCGACGGCGGCGACCTGCCCGTCAACTGCTCCGGAGGGGTGCTGTCCAGCAACCCGATCGGCGCGTCGGGGATGATCCGGTTCGCGGAGGCGGCCCTGCAGGTCATGGGGGCTGCCGCCGATCGCCAGGTGGACGGCGCCCGCAGGGCTCTGGGCCACGCCTACGGTGGTGGAGCCCAGTACTTCGCCATGTGGGTCGTCGGCGCTAGCAAGCCGTAGATCACATGAGAGCGACAGATCCGGAGACCGCTGCCTTCCGACAGCTACGCCGACCCTCAAGAATTATTGCAAATATATTGCGAAAATATTGCAATCATGTTACCGTCATGCCTTATGCCTAGGCTGAGGCGTCTCTCCGGCGCGCTGCTGCTGATCGGATCGGCAGCGGTGATGATGGCCGCGGCCGCGCTGGCCCAGAGCGATGACCGGATCGCGGACATTCGCAGGGAGCGAGAGCAGCTCGCCCGGGACGCCGCTGAGGTCGCCAGCCAGGTTGATGCGCTCATAGCCGACGACGGAGCCCTCATCGCCGCCCTCGGGGATCTCGACGGCTACGTCGAACTGCAGCACACCCGCATCGCCGCCGCGGAGGCTGCCATAGCGGCCTCTGCGGCGGAAGCCGAGGCGGCCCGAGCCGAGGCCGACTGGCTCGTCGAGGAGATCGACGCCATACGCGAGCGGCTGCGCGAGCGGGCCATCGCCGCCTACGTGCAGCCGTCGGTCGAGGCCGTCGAGCAGCTCTCCAGCGGCAGCCTCAATGACGGCGCGATGCGGATGTTCCTCCTTGATCTGGCCATAGGCAACGAACTCGAGATCGCGGACGAGTTGAGAACCGCAGAGGCCCAGCTCGAGGTGGTGCGCAGGCGAGCTGTGGGCCGGGCCGAGGAAGCCGACAGGGAGCGGCAGTCTCAGCAGCAGCGGCTCGCCGATCTCGAGGAAGCCAGAGCCGCAGCGGTGGAGCTGCGGGCCGAGATCCAGTCCCGCATCTACGAGTGGGAGGTCGTGTCGGGCGAGATCGAGAAGTCCGACGAGGAGATGGAGCGGGAGATCTTCCGGATCGAGGAGGAGATACGCCGCAAAGAGGAGGAGCGCCGCCGCCAGGAGGAGGAGGAGCGCCGGGCGGCGATCGAGGATGAGCGCCGCGCCCATGAGGCCGAGCACGGCCCGTTCCAGCTGGTGGCCTGGCCCGCCGACGGGGAGAAGACCTCGGGCTTCGGGCGTCGGGTCCACCCGATCTTCGGGACGGTGCGCAACCACAACGGCATCGACATAGACGGCAACACCGGCGACCGGGTCCGGGCCGCCCGCTCAGGTGAGGTGATCCTGGCCGGAGATCGCTCGGGCTTCGGCAACACCATCGTGATCTACCACGGCCTGGGCTATAGCACTCTTTACGCCCACCTGAGCTCCATCGAGGTGTCGGTGGGCCAACAAATGGCCAGCGGCGATCGCATAGGAGCCATTGGCTCCACCGGCTGGTCGACAGGCCCGCACCTGCACTTCGAGTTGCGGGTGGACGGCATAGCAAGAGACCCGACCCCGTATCTCCCGTGAGGAGGCTGCGGGCTCTGGTGATCGCCGCCCACGCGCCCGCGGCTCTCGTTGAGTTGGCGGGGGACGATCTGGTGGTTGCCGCCGACGGCGGGCTGGAGGTGGCCCGGGCCGCGGGCCTGCCCGTCCACGCCGTGGTGGGCGACCTGGACAGCGCCAGCGCGGACTCGCTGGAGTGGGCCCGAAGCGCCGGCGCCGAGATCGAGGCCCACCCGGCCCGCAAGGACGAGACGGACCTGGAGCTGGCCCTGGAGTTCGCCTGCGGCCGGGCTACAGAGGTTCATGTGCTGGCGTCGGCGGGCGGGCGCCTCGATCATGCGGCGGCCAACCTGCTGGTGCTGGCTTCGCCCCGCTGGGCCGGTGTGACGCTCTCCGCCACGGTCGACGGGGCCCATGTGGACGTGGTGCGGGGCCATCGCCGGCTTGCGGGCGCGTTAGGCGAGGCGATCTCGCTGCTGGCGGTCGGCGGTCCCGTTCTGGTGGCGTCCACGTCCGGCCTCGAGTATCCGCTGGCCGACGAGTGGCTGAGCCCCACCGCGGCCCGCGGGGTGTCCAATTCGATCGTCGGCGATCCGGTGACGATCGAAGTAGTCGAGGGCGTCCTGCTCGCCGTCCGTCCCTAGGAGACACCCCGGGGTAGGTGGTGCCGCCTCGCGGTGCAGACGCTCCGCACGCGGCACTCCGCCTCGCGGTGCAGACGCTCCGCACGCGGCACTCCGCCTCGCGGTGCAGACGCTCCGCACGCGGCACTCCGCCTCGCGGTGCAGACGCTCCGCACGCGGCACTCCGCCTCGCGGTGCAGACGCTCCGCAAGCGGCACTCCGCCCGCCTGGCGTTCGGGCGAGCCTCGCTCGATGGGGAGCGCGACGCGACACACATGTAGCTTCCCGCGATGGGGTTCGACATGACGGCCCTCTTGCGGCCCGATCTCCCCGACGGCGAGGCTCGCTGGACAGGAGATCCGCCCTTCAATTTCGTCGGAGGGCACAACGATCCCGCCAGCGTGCCGTTCGGCGGGTTCGCGGAGGCCGCCACAATCGCTCTGGCGCGCCACGGGCAGGCGCTGGCCCGCTACAACCTCGGCGGCAGCCCGCAGGGGCATCTGCCGTTGCGGGAGTTCATCGCGGCGGCGCTCGACCGCAGGGCGCTGATGCCCACGGACCCGTCGGAGATCCTGGTCACCTCGGGCTCGCTGCAGGCCCTCGACCTGGTGAACGCCGCGCTGTTGACCCCCGGCGACTCGGTGGTGGTCGAGGAGGCCACCTACGCGGGAACGCTGAGCCGGCTGGCTGAGCGGGGCTCCGAAGTGCACGGGGTGGGCCTGGACCGCGACGGGATCCGCATCGACCACCTTGACCAGGTCCTCGGGGACCTCGCGGCCCGGGGGCGCCGGCCGAAGTTCGTCTACACCATCCCGACCGTGCAGAACCCGACGGGCACGGTCATGCCCGTCGAGCGGCGCCGCCAGCTTCTGGAGGTGGCCGGGCGCCACGGCGTGGCCATCTTCGAGGACGACTGCTACGCCGACCTGGTCTTCGACGGGCCGCGCCCTCCCACCATCCGCTCCCTCGACACCGGAGGCGGCCAGGTCGTGTACTGCGGCTCGTTCTCCAAGACGCTCGCCCCGGCGCTCCGGGTGGGCTACATCGTGGCCGACTGGCCTCTCATGGGCAGGCTGCTGGCGCTCAAGACCGACGCCGGCTCGGGGGCGCTGGAGCAGATCGTCGTCGCGGAGTACGCAGCCTCGCACTTCGATGATCACGTGGCCCGGCTCACCGCAGTGTTGGACGCGAAGTGCCAGGCCATGACGGCGGCGCTGCGGGAGCATCTCTCCGGTGTGGCGGAATTCGTCCCTCCCCGGGGCGGGATCTTCCTGTGGACGTCGCTGCCAGAGGGAGTCGACACGGGCGAGCTGGTCGGGCCCGCGGCCGCCGCCGGCGTGGAGTTCAACCCGGGCGCGGCGTGGTCCGTCGATCCGGCGTACGGGGCCCGCCGGATGCGCCTGTGCTTCGGCCACCTCTCCGAGGCCGCTATCGCCGAGGGCATCGCCGCCTTAGCCCGAGTCGTGCACGCCGGTCTCGGCTGAGACACCGTCGGCGAGCATGCACAGCGCTCCTAGCGCACGGCGGCGGAGGCTTCGTCTGGCGGCTGCCGCGGCGGCATTGGTCGCGGTCGGGGCCCTGGCCGGCGGATCGGCCGTGGCAGCCACTGCCGTTTCTGCCGCGGAGTCGGGCCAGCCGCCGGCCTCACCGGCGGAGAGGTTGGCCCGTGAGTTCTCGGCCGTGCTGTCGCTGCGGATCGCCCCGAGGTCCACCTGCCTGACCGTCCTGCTCGACGACGAGCTGATCTTCGAGGCGCAGGGCGATTCCGCCCTGGTCCCGGCCTCTCTCATGAAGATCGCCACCGCGACCGCCGCCTTCGAGATCCTGGGACCCGACGAGGTCTACACGACCGAGGTGTTCGCCCGGTCCGACGCCCTTGCCGCGGCCTCCGACGGAACGCTGCGGGGCGACGTGTACCTCGTGGGAGGGGGCGACCCCGTGCTGAACACCCCCCGCTACGGCGCCCGCATCCCGGATCCGGTGGCTTACACCGACGTGACCGAGCTCGCCGACCGCGTCCATGAGGTCCTGGCCAGCAGGGGCATCCGGCGGATCGAGGGCCGGATAATTGGCGACGATTCCTGGTACCGCGACCGGGTGCGGGTCTACTACAAGGAGTTCCCGCCCGGCGGCGACGAGCCGGTGTGGCGGTACTCCCACGACACCTTGAACTACATCGGTCCGCTGTCGGGCCTGCTGATCAACGACGGCTTCGCCTCCTACACCTGGAAGACCGGCATCGAGGACCGCCGCGACTATGTGAGGGCGACCGACCCGACCCGGCACGCCGCCTCGGTGTTCAACAGCCTCCTCGAGGTCCGCGGCACACCGATCACCAGGTGGGCGCGGGCTGGCGCGGCCCCGGCGCCGGCCGAGCGGACGTCGCTGGCCAGCATCGAGTCGCCCCCCATGTCGGCGATCGTGGCCCGCATGCTGAGCCGCTCCGACAACACCATCGCGGAGATGATGCTCAAGGAGATCGGCCGTCAAACGCTCGGATCCAGCCGCGTGGTGGCCGTTGCCGTTGTCCACGGCGTCCTGCAGCGGCTGCTGGGACCCCTCGCAGCCGGCATCGAGGTCGCCGACGGCTCCGGTGTGTCGAGATACAACCGTCTCACCTGCGCGGCCGTGGCCGAGCTGCTCCGGCAGGCGGGTCCGGGCTCGCCGCTGGTGGAGGGGCTGTCGTTGGCCGGGGAGACGGGGACGCTGAAGGCCTGCCGGCCCGCGCCGCCCCCGGCCGGTCAGGGCAGCCCCAACCCGGTGCTCGCCAAGACCGGGACGGTCTACCTGTCGAACTCCTTGGCCGGGGTGACGGTGGCGGCCAACGGCGAGGCGGTGACGTTCGCGATGATGGCCAACGGGCACAACATGGGTCTGCTCGGCTCCTGCAACGCCCTGCGCCGGACGCTGCTCAACGCCGCGGCCCAGTACACCTACGGCCCCGCCCCGCCGGGGATCGGCGTTCGACGCCGTCTTCTAGTCGGCGCCCGCTAGCCGCCCTGCCTGTCCGCTCGGCCTCTTGGTTTCCCGCTCTCGTTCGCTGCGCTCACGGGCCGCTCGGGCCACGGCCTCGCTCGGCGCCTTGCGACGATCCTTATGAACCGCTGCCTGTCCGCTCGGCCTCTGGGCCCAGGCCGTCCAGCGGCCGTGGCGGCGCTCCAGTTCGAGCTCGAGCCCGAAGCACTCCGAGAGGGCCGCGCTGCTCAGCGTCTCGGACATCGGCCCGGCGGCCAGCACGGTCCCGGCCCGAAGCAGCAGCACGTGGGTGAATCCGTCGGGGATCTCATCGGCGTGGTGGGTAACCAGCACCAGAGGGGGAGTGCCCGGATCGGCAGCCAGGTCATGCAGCGTGAGTAACAACTCCTCCCGGCCGGCGAGGTCGAGCCCGGCGTTGGGCTCGTCCAGGACGATCACCTCGGGCTCCAGCGTCATCGCCCGGGCCAGCAGCACCCGCTGCCGCTCGCCCGAGGAGAGAGTGCCGAAGCGGTGATCGGCGCGGTGCTCACAGCCGACGCGCTGCAGGGCGGCCCGGGCCCGGTTCGCATCTTCGTCGTCGTAGGTGTGCCACCAGGGCTCCAAAGCCGCGTGCTTGGCCGTCATCACCACCTCCGCCGCGGTCAGCGACGGCCGCAGCATGTCGGCCATCGCCGCGCTGGTGAAGCCGACGCGGGCCCGCAACCGTCGAACGTCGGTGCGCCCCAGCCGCCTGCCGAGCAGCTCGACAGTGCCGGCCGACGGGTGCTCCCACATCGTCGCGATGCGCACGAGGGTGGTCTTGCCCGAGCCGTTGGGGCCGAGCACCACCCACCGCTGGCCCGAGTGCACCTCCCAGTCGATGCCTCGCAGCACCTCGGTGCCGTCGATGGTGCGGCTCACTCCTCGGAGCGCCAGCACCGCGCCGGAAGTCGCGCCCGCGCCAGCCCCGGTCCTCACGAGCCGGCGCGGTCCCGGTCCGGGCCGGCGCCGGGCAGGGCTCCCTCGGCGTGGCTCTCCCACATGGCGAACATGGTCGCATAGCGTCCCCCGGCGGCCACAAGCTCGCGGTGGCTGCCCAGCTCGACGATCCGCCCGCCGTCCATCACCGCGATGCGGTCCGCCCGGCGGGCGGTGGCCAGCCTGTGGGCGATGACCACCGCGGTCCGCCCGCTCAACAGCGTGTCGAGGGCCTGCTCGATCTGGGCCTCCAAATGAAGGTCCAGGTTGCTCGTGGCCTCGTCGAGGACCAGCACCCGCGGCTGGGAGACGAACGTGCGGGCCAGGGCGAGCAGTTGGCGCTCGCCCGCGGAGATCGTCGCGCCCCGCTCGTGGATGATGCCGTCAAGGCCGCCGAGGCGGTCCACCACCTCGTCGACGCCAACGGCTCGCAGCGCCTCGCGCAGCTGGGCGTCGCTCGCTTCGGGCCGCGCGAACGCCACGTTGTCGCGGACCGTGCCCGCGAACAGGAAGGGCTCCTGGGGCACCACCCCGATCTGGGAGCGCAGGCTGGTGATGGTCACGTCGCGCAGGTCGTGGCCGTCGATGCGGACCGCGCCTGCGGTGGGGTCGTGGAGGCGGGCGATCAGCCGGGCCAGCGTGGTCTTGCCCGCCCCGGTCTCGCCCACAACCGCCAATGTCTCGCCCGCGGTGATCCGCAGGCTCACATCGTGGAGGACCTCGCGGTCGTCTCGATAGGCGAAGCACACCCGGTCGAAGGCGATCTCGCCTCGGACCGGGGCCAGGCGGGCCGCGCCGGGCCGCTGGATCACGGTCGGCTCGGTGGCGAACAGCTCGCGGAGCTTGGCGATGGCCGCACCGCCCTGCTGATAGGCGTTGTACAGCTGCACCAGCGCCTGCACGGGGGCGAAGAAGGCGGTGAGGAACAGCAGGTAGGCGGCGAGCTCGCCCACGGTGATGCGCCCGCTGGCCGTCATCGCCCCGCCCACCGCGAGGAGCACGGCCTGGGTGGCGACGCCGATGGCCTCGCTGCCTGGTCCGTAGAGCGAGTTGGCCCGGGAGGCCCGGAGGTTGGCATCGCGGTGGCGGCCGACCACCTGGCGGTGCTCGGCGACGCTGGTATCCCGGCGGTCGTGGGCCGCGATAACCCGGATGCCGGCCAGCGACTCCTGCAGGTTGCCGAGCAGTTCGCCGATGCGGTCGCGCACGCTGCGATAGTCGGCCGCAGACCGGCGCCGGAACCACATCGAGGCCGCCACCGTCGGCGGCACCGCGGCCGCGAGGGTGACGACGGCCAGAAGCGGGTCGTAGTAGAAGAGCAGGGCGGTGATCACCACCAGCGTCAGGCCCTGGACCGCGAAGTTGACGATGCCCTCCTGGAACAGCACCGACAGGGCCTCGATGTCGGATGTCATCCGGGTCAGCAGCACTCCCGCCTTCTCGCCGGTGTAGAAGTCCATGCCCTGGCGCTGCATATGGGCAAAGGTCCGGATGCGCAGGCGTTCCATCAGACGCTCGCCGAGGCGCCCGGTGAACGCGGTGCGCACCGCGCCGAGCGCGGTCGAGAGCACCAGCAGTCCCGCATAGGCCAGGGCCGCGGCCACCAGCACGCCCCGGTTGCGGGCCAGGATGCCGTCGTCCACGCCGATCTGGGTGAGGACGGGCCCGAGCTGCACCGCGACCGTCTCGACAGCCACCAGGGCGAAGGCCGCCGTCAGCCGGTAGCGGTGCGGCCGCAGGAACCGGCGGAGCCCGAACTGCCGGTCGGCCTCGTCGGCCTCACGCGACCAATCCACGGTCGGGTCGGGATGTTCGGGCTCGTCGAGCAGGACCCGCTCCACCCTGGCCCGCAGGTCGCCGGGCACCTCCGCGTGGGGCAGGCCGGCCTCAGCCGCGGCCTGCACCGCGCTGGGCCCGCTGCGCATGGATACCGGTGAGTTGAACATCACGAGGCGGGCGCCTCGGCCGCTGCGCCGGTGCCGGCGCGGTCGAGGTCCCCGGGGTCGGCGCCCTCGGCGGTTGCGCCGATGTCGGTGAGCACAAGGGCGTACTCGGGCACGGTGGTGAGCAGTTGCCGGTGGCTGCCGGTGGCCGCCACCTTTCCCTGGGAGATGAACACGATCCGGTCGGCCAGGGCGATCGTCGACAGGCGGTGGGCGATCAGGATGGTGGTGCGCTGGGAGCGCCGCTCGCGCAGCGCGGCGTGGATGCGCTCCTCCACCTCGCTGTCGATCGCGCTGGTGGCATCGTCGAGCACGAGCACCACGGGGTCGGCCACCAGCGCCCTGGCGATGGCGAGCCGCTGGCGCTGGCCCCCGGAGATGGTCGAGCCCCGCTCGCCGAGCTCGGTGCCGGTCCCGGAGGGCATGGCGGTCACGAAGCCCCCGGCGGCTGCATCTACGAGGGCCGCGGCCACCGACACCTCGTCGGCGTCGGGGCGGGCGAAGGCCACGTTGTCGCGGACGCTGGTGGCGAACAGGAAGGGTTCGTCGGTCACCACGGTCACGGCCCGGCGCAGATCCGACAGGCGCAGGTCCCGCACGTCGATGCCGTCGATGCGCACCGCGCCCCGGTCGACGTCGTAGAAGCGCGGCAGCAGCCGGGCGATGGTGCTCTTGCCGCTGCCGGTGCGGCCCACCACCGCCACGGTCTCGCCGGGCTCAACCACCAGGCTGAAGCCGTCGATCACCGAGGTTCCGGCCCCGGTGGCGTAGGAGAAGGTCACATCGTCCAGCTCTACCCGGCCGGCGGGCTCCGAGAGGGTGACGGCGCCGGGGCGCTCGGTGATCTCGGGGGCCTCGTCAAGAATCTCGAACACTCGCTGGGCCGCGGCCGAGGCCCGCTGCCACTGGATCATCACGAATCCGATCATGCGGAACGGAGCGGCCATGATCAGCACGTAGGCGTTGAAGGCCACTATGTCGCCCACCGCGACGCGACCGTCGATGGCCAGCAGGCCCCCGGCGAGCAGCACCAGCGACAGGCCGAGGCGGGGGAGGGCCTCCATGATCGGTGTGTGGCGGGCCCGGGCATCGGCGGTGGCCGTGCCCGCCCAGCGCAGCCGCCGGGCCTCCCGAGCCAGCGCTCTCACCTGGTTGTGCTCCTGGGCGAAGGTCCTCACGATCTGGGCGCCCTGGATGTTCTCGTCCACGGTCGTCGCCAGGTCCGCCATGCGGGCCTGCGTCACCCAGCTCAGGGGGAACACCCTGTTCCTCAGGCGGATGCCCACGAACAGCACCAGCGGCAGGGGAGCCATGGCGACCAGGGTCAGAGGCAGCGACAGCACCACCATCGCGGCGGTCCCCATGACCAGCATCACGAGCTGCGTGGCCACCAGGGGGGCGAAGGCGAACAGCAGCTGGATGGAGCGGATGTCGCTGTTGGCCCGGGAGATCACCTGCCCTGTCTGGGTCCGGTCCCAGTACGAGAACGACAGCTCCGTTAGGCGCTCGTAGACCAGGTTGCGCAGGTCGGCATCGAGGCGGTGCGCGGAGCGGAACAGCCCGTAGCGGTAGGCAAAGCCGAGGCCGAAGCGGGTCGGGGCCAGCGCGGCCAGCGCAAGCACCCACGGCTGCAGGTCCGCGCCCGCGGCCGCGGCGTCCACACCGCGGCCGATCACGATCGGAACGGCCACAGTGGCCGCGACCGCGGCCAGGCCGGCTGCGACCGCGGCCGCGAACACCCGTCGTTGCGGGGCGAAGACGGGCAGGATCCGCCGGATCCATCCGAGGCTGCGATCTGGGTGCGGGCTCGGCGACGGCATCAGGCCAAACTAGAGGCCGAGCTGCCCGTGAGCGCAGCGAGTGTGAGCGGGAAACAACCGGGCAACGCGGTAGATTCGCTGCCGAACGGCCCGTCGATCCGGGGAGGAACGATAGAGATCGCGCTGTGGCTTCTGGCTGTTCTCGCGCTGATAGCCGCCACTGCCGCCTTCGTCGCCACCGAATTCGCTCTGGTGGCGGTCGATAGAACCCGAGTGGACGAACGGGCCGGGGCCGGCGACCGGCGGGCCCGGCTGGTCCAGCGCCTCGTGGCCCAGTTGTCGTTACACCTCTCGGGCGCGCAGATCGGCATCACGGTATCGTCGCTGCTGCTCGGTTTCATCATCGAGCCGGCCTTGGCGCCGATGGTCGCGCCCGGAGTCGAGGCGCTCTTCGGGGCGGACACGCCGTTGGGCGTGTCGGTGGCGGTAGCGCTGGTGTTGGCCACCGTCGTGCACATGGTGCTGGGCGAGCTCGTGCCCAAGGCCGTGGCCACCACCAAGCCCTACGGGACCGCAGTGGCGGTGGCCGTGCCCACCACGGTGTACGGCGTGCTGGCCCGACCGGTCGTGGCGTTCCTCAACAACGTTGCCAACTGGATGGTGCGCCGCTTCGGCATCGAGCCCCGCGAGGACATCGATCCGGTGCCCGACCGAGATGAGCTCGAGCATCTCTTCGTCTCCTCAGGTCAGGAGGGGATGCTCGACGAGGGTGAGGTCCGGCTGTTGACACGGTCGATCCGCCTGGCCGACAAGCAGGCCGACGACGCCATGGTGCCCAGGGTGGAGGTGGTGGCTATCGCGGCCGGCGCTTCGGTGGCCGACCTTGCCGACCTTGCCGCCCGCACCGGCCACTCGCGGTTTCCGGTCATCGGTGGCCATGTCGACGAGGTCGCGGGCGTCGTTCATGTGAAGTCGCTGTTCGCGGTGCCGGTGCAGGACCGGCCGTCCACGCCCGTGTCGGAGCTCATGAAGCCGGTGCTGGCCGTGCCGGAGTCCCGCGACCTCGACGACATCCTGGACGACCTGCGCACCGGTGCGGGGCAGCTCGCGGTGGTGGTTGACGAGCACGGGGGGACTGCGGGGATCATCACCCTCGAGGACGTGCTGGAGGAGATCGTCGGCGAGATCGACGACGAGCACGACTCGTCCACGCCCGAGCGCACCCGGGCCGAGTCGCGGGGTTCGACGGTGCTGCCCGCGTCGCTCCATGTCGACGAGGTGTTCGAAGCGACCGGGTTCGCCATGCCCGAGGGCGGGTACGAGACGCTGGCCGGCTTGGTGCTCGACCGGCTGGGCCACATCCCGGTGCCCGGGGAGATCGCCACCGTGGACGGCTGGCGCCTTGAGGTGGTGGCCGTGGACGGGCTGCGCGTCGCCGCCGTGCGGGTGGTGGCGCCCTCCGAGGCCGGCGGTCAGCCCTCCACCGGACGCGGCCCGTCGTCCGGCCCGGCCGAGTCGGGGGTTTCGCCGTGAGCTCGGGGTCGGTCGTGGCCCTGGTGGTTGCGGTGGTGATGCTGGGGGCCAACGCCTTCTTCGTGGCGGCCGAGTTCGCCCTGGTGGCGTCCCGCGCCGCCCGCCTTGAAGCGGCCGCGACCGGCGGAGACCGGCGCAGCGGGCTGGCGCTGGCCGCGGTGCGCGACCTGCAGACCCAGCTCGCCGGGGCCCAGCTCGGCATAACCATGGCCTCGCTGGTGCTGGGCTACGTGGCCGAGCCGGCCATCGCCCACCTGATCGAGCCGGTCATCGAGCTCGTCGCTGAGGTCCCCTCGGGCGTACTGCACACCATCTCGCTCGCGGTGGCGCTGTTCGTGGTTACCACGCTGCATGTGGTCGTGGGCGAGATGGTCCCCAAGAACATCGCCATCGCGGGACCCGAGACGGCCGCGAGACTGCTCGCTCCGGCGATGCGGATCTACGGCGTCGTGTTCAGGCCGGTCATCTGGTCCCTGAACGTGGTGTCGGCGGGGATCGTGCGCCTGATGGGCATGAAGCCGGTGGACGAGATCAATACCGCCCTCACCATCAACGAGTTCCACACCCTGTTAGCGGGCGCCCGCGAGGAGGGCGTGATCGAGCCCACCGAGCACGACCTGCTCTCGGGCGCGCTGGAGTTCCGCGTCCGGTCCGCGGGGTCGTTGATGGTGCCCGCCGGCCGGCTAGTGTCGGTGCCTCGGGGCGCGTCGGTGGCCGGTCTTGAGGATGTGGTGGCCTCCAGCGGCCACACCCGGGTGCCGGTGTGGGGCTCCGATCCCGGCGACATGTTGGGCTTCGTGCACGCCAAGGACCTTCTGAGAATGCCGCCTGAGGCCCGGGACGATCCGGTTCCGCTGGAGCTGCTCCGCCGAATGCGGGTGGTGAGCCCCGACATGGCGGGACACGACCTGCTGCTCTACATGCGCCGGTCGCGGGTACACATGGCCCTGGTGCGCGACGAGGCCGGCGCGGTGCTGGGGATCGTCACCCTTGAGGACGTGCTCGAGGCCCTCGTCGGCGACATCTTCGACGAAACCGACGAGAACGGCGCGTGAATCGCTAGGCGCCTGGGCCGCGACGACGGCGTGTGAATCGCTAGGCGCCTGGGCCGCGACGACGGCGCGTAATCGCTAGGCGCCGATGGCGTGGTAGCCGCCGTCGGCCTGGACGATCGCTCCGGTGGTGGCCGGCAGCCAGTCGCTGAGCAGAGCGACGACGGTGCGGGACACCGCGGTCGGGTCGGTCACGTCCCAGCCGAGGGGCGCCCTCTGGGCCCAGGCGTCCTCGAACTCGGAGAACCCGGGGATCGAGCGGGCGGCCATGGTCCTCACCGGTCCGGCCGACACCAGGTTCACCCGGATGCCCTGCGGCCCTAGGTAGCGGGCCAGGTACCGGCACGTGGACTCCAGGCCTGCCTTGGCCACTCCCATCCAGTCATACGCGGGCCAGGCCCTGGTGGCGTCGAAGTCCAGCCCGACGATCGAGCCGCCGGCACCCATGAGCGGGGCCACCGCATCGGCGAGCATCTTGAGCGAGTAGGTGGAGATCTCCAGGGTCACCTTGACGTCTGACCAGGTGGCGTCCATGAAGGAGCCGCCCAGGCAGACCTCCGGAGCGAACCCGATGGCGTGCAGTGCGCCGTCAACCCGTCCCCAGCTGGCGGTCAGGTGGTCGCGCAGCGCGTCGGCATGGGAGGGCTCGGTGACGTCGAACTCCACCACGTCGATGCTGTCGCCGAGCTTGCGGGCGGTGCGCTGGGTGAGGCGCATGCCCCGCCCGGCCCCGGTGAGGATGATCTCGGCACCCTCGGCCAGGGCCAGCTCGGCTGCGCCGAAAGCCAGGGAGGCGTCGGTCAGCACGCCGGTGATCACGATTCGCTTGCCGTCAAGGAGGCCCACGGCCCGCAACGGTACCTTGGGATCGTGCGGCTCTACGACACAGCCCGGGGCGCGGCGGCCTGCTCGGCTCGACCTGTGGACGACACCGCGTGACCTTGCGGCTCTACGACACGGCACAGGGCGCGGTGGTGGATTTCGACGCTCCGGCGGTGGTGCGCATGTACGTCTGCGGCCTGACGCCCTACGACGCCACCCACCTCGGCCACGCGGCCACCTACATCACCTACGACGTGCTCCAGCGGCGCCTGCGGGACACGGGCCGCGAGACCCGCTGCGTGCGCAACATCACCGACGTCGACGACGACATCCTGGCCGCGGCCCGCCGCCGGGGCGTCCACTACCTGGACCTGGCCTTCGCAGAGACGGCCCGCTTCGACGACGACATGGCCGCACTCAATACTCTGCCGCCGGCCTCTGAGCCTCGGGCCACGTCGGCCATTCCCGACATCCGGGGCTTCATCCACGCGGCACTGGGCCGGGGGTTCGCCTACTGCGCGGACGGCAGCGTCTACTTCGACACGCAGGCCTTCGACGGCTTCGGATCGCTGTCGGGGTTCGGGCGCGACCACATGATCACCCTCGCCCGGCAGTGGCGCGACAACCCCGACGACCCGGCCAAGCGGGACCCTCTCGATTTCGTGCTATGGCAGCGGGCCCGGCCCGGCGAGCCCGCCTGGGAGTCCCGCTGGGGGCCGGGGCGGCCGGGCTGGCACGTGGAGTGCTCGACGCTGGCGCTGCGCGAGCTGGGCGAGACCATCGACCTGCACGGCGGGGGAGCCGACCTGCTGTACCCGCACCACGAGTGCGAGCGGGCCCAGTCCGAGGCGGTCACCGGCAAGCCGTTCGCGCGGCACTGGCTGCATCAGGCGCTGGTCCACTACGAGGGCGCCAAGATGTCGAAGTCGCTGGGCAACCTGGTGTTCGTGCACGAGCTGCGCGAGCGCCACGAGCCGATGGTCATCCGCCTGGCCCTCATGTCGCAGCACTACCGCACCCCGTGGCCCTGGCACGACGGGCTGCTGGAGGAGGCCGAGCGCCGCCTCGCCCTGTGGCGCAGCGCCGCTGCCTCCGGCAACGACCGAGACCTTCTGAACGACGTGCGCCACCGCCTCGACGACGACCTGGACGTGCCGGGCGCCCTGGCCGCAGTGGACGAATCTGCCTGCGCCGGCCACCCCGTGCACTCCGCCGCCACCCTCCTAGGCGTCGCCCTATAGAGCCTTTTCTCCATTTGGGTCTCGAAATGGCCATCGACACGATGCGGACTGAAATACAGAAAATTATGATATCTAGATCATGTGGCTATCATTTGAGGGAGTGAGACTGATGAGACTCAAGAGAAGGACCAAGACGTTTCCGTGGGATGCAGTGGACCACCTGGATACCGAAGAGGAGAGAATCGCGTACTTGGATGCCGCCCTCGAAGAGGATGATCCGCTCTTGGTGGCAGCAGTGTTGGACGACATAGCGCGCTCCAAAGGAATGGAGACCGTCGCGGCCGACGCGGGCCTCGCCATTGCAGGTTCCGACTCGACGCCCACTGGGAGCCCAGAGTTCTCGACCGTGCTGAGAGTTGTGCGCGCACTCGGGCTTCGTCTCAGAGCTGAGCAGGCTAGGCCCGGGCAGTAGACCCCCGACAGTTGGGCGTAGCACCGCGGTCGCGCCGGGCTAAGGCGGCGACTGCGTTTGGCCTGGATCCACCGATGGACGGGCCGGTGGGGATGGTTCGCCAGCATCGACGCCACCACCGACAGAACGAACTTCAATCGGTTTGCCACATGTGGGGTGGTTAACTGATTGATGTTCGTGGCGAACCGCGATCGAGCACCGTTTCCAACCCGTCGATCCCACTTGGTGTGCTGCTCACAGGAAGTGCCTCCCCGCGTGGCGAACATGTCAGACCAGATCATCGACATACTCCCACGTCGGGAGGCCTTTCTGGTGGACGCGCCAACCCCTGTGCGCTCACCGCTTCGGTAGATCCAGGTTTAGGGGCCGCGCGGATAGGCGCTGACCTGTGGGTTTACCGGACTGCTTGATCTGGGCGCGGTCGGCGAATAGCCAGGTCAAGTGCTGTTTCGACTCAGACAGCGCAGGGTCGTCGAGCACGGATGGTCACCTATCCGCGCAGCCCCTTAGTCCGCTATTGCAGAGGCGGCTTGACCTCGGGCCTGGCGACGAGCGAGAGCCCGCAGCCGGAAGCCGGGTACGGCGATACCGATGCAACCGACGACGAGAATGAGCGGGGCCGCAATGTCCAACCAGCCGGCTTCGATTGTCGCCGGGATTCCGGCGAGACCTGCCGTGCCGCACGCCGCGAAACCCAGCGCGACGGCTACACAGGCTGTTGTAGTCGCAACCGGATCGCGCACGGTCTTGACCCTCTGGTCTGCGGGGACGCGGGCTTCGGCGCGGCGGTGGGCCCACAGACCGCATGGGGTTGCGATCGCAGTCACTATCACCGCGGTCCCCAATACATTCCAGCCCCTGTCAATCTGGTCTACGAAGCTGGCGATAATGAGGCTGTAGGCCACGCACACCGAACCCCCGATCAGACCAGAGACGATCACCGGCACGATCTTCGAACGGTCCTCTGGAGCGTAGTCTCGGCCTCCGTCCGGCGGGCGGGTGACCAGACACCACAGTGAAGCCGGATCACCCCCTCGGGCCTTCAAGCGACGGATGGCCCATCGGGCGCTGAGCACGGTCGCCAGGCACAGCAGCGCCACGATGAGCCACCGGTTCCGGCCTAGGTCGGGCGGCTGATCGAACCCGAGGCCCCGCTGGCCGAACAGCCATATGCCCACCGCGAATAGCACCCAGCCTGCGGCCAGCATGACCGCCGAAGCGAGATCGTCGCGGGGGCCGATGAATTGGCCGTGCGACCAGCGTGGCTCGTCGGCGTTACCGCTCAGCGGAACTGAATGCGATCTCAGAATCACTACACTAGGTAGCGGGGCTGCGGGCGTCCAGGGTCGGGGCAGCGGTAGCCTCGGAGGCGATGTCTGCGATTACGGTGGGGTTGAACGACTTGAGAGGCAGGCCAAATCAAGGAGTTGACGCCCAAGTGGTCGCTGCTGCTATCGTCTAGGGCGATTAGACACCCAGGCAGCTTGCCGTCACGGCGCTGTCTGAATGACATCCCCGGGGAGCGGCTATGCCGCTCCCCGCATTATTTCCGGCTACTGACGGCGCGGGATTCTCACGAACACGACGGGGACGATGCAAGAGTCGGTACGAGCACTTGGAGACCCCATGCGTCTGGGAACTCGCATCTTCGTCGACTTCTGGAACTTCCAGCTCAACTGGAACGACCGCACCGATAAGGATCTGTGCGACTGGACGGTTCTGCCGAGCGTCCTCATGGCGGAGTCGAGGAGGCTAATCTCCGCTGCGGGTTCGGCCGATGCCCTCGTTCTCGACGAGACCCTCGTCTATGCGAGCGTCAAGCCGGGTGAGACCGAGAGGAAACTCAGAGGCTGGCTGACGGGGTTCCTTGACCGCCAGCCGAGCTTCCGAGTCAAGGTTCGTGACCGTCGCGTTCGCGCCGGAGGTATCTGGTGCAATTCGTGCCAGACCCAGATCGCGGATTGCCCTCGGTGCGATGCCGCCTTCGAGCGCTCGCCAGAGAAGGGGATCGACGCCGCGATTGCAACCGATCTTCTGTCTCTGGCGTGGGAGGGGGTGCTTGACGTGGCCGTGCTCGTATCAGGCGACTCAGACTTTGTGCCGGCGGTCGAACGAATCCAGGAGAAGGGACTCAAGGTCGTGAACGCCACCTGGCGGAATCACGGGCATGAGTTGGCCCACGCCTGCTGGGCGTCCTTCGACTTGGACTCAGTCGTCCGCCGCCTGGTTCGCGAGTAGCTGCTCGGCCACAAGGGGAGCGGTAGCCTCGGAGGCGATGTCTGTGATCACGGTGTCGCTGCCGGACGGCTCTGAGCGGGAGCTGGCAGAAGGGTCCAGCGGCGCGGACCTGGCCGCCGCCATCGGCCCCCGGCTGGCCGCCGACGCGGTGGTCGCGGTGGTGGACGGTGCCGAGAACGACCTGGCCGCGCCCCTTCCCGACGGCTCGTCTGTGGAGATCGTCACCGCGTCGTCGTCCCGCGGCCTGCACACCATCCGTCACTCCACCGCCCACGTACTGGCCCAGGCGGTGCTGGACCTGTACCCGGGCGCCACCTTCGCCATCGGACCGCCGATCGAGCACGGCTTCTACTACGACTTCGAACTGTCCGACCGCGGCACCTTCACTGACGCCGACTTGGAGCGCATCGAGGCCCGGATGCGGGAGATCATCGCCGCCGACCAGTCCTTCGAGCGGATGGAGATGGATGCGGCCGATGCTCTAGAGCTCTTTGCTGCGCATCCCTACAAGTGCGCCATCATCGAGGCCGTTGCGCTGGGAGCGGGGGCCGACGGCGACTTGGCCTCGGAGGCGGCGTCGGACGGAACCGTCAGCTGCTACCGCAACGACGCCGGCCACGGCGACTCCGACGGCTTCGTCGACCTGTGCCTGGGCCCCCACGTTCCCTCCACCGGGCGGCTGGGCCACTTCTCCCTGCAGCGGGTGAGCGGCGCCTACTGGCGGGGCAGCGAGCGCAACCCGATGCTGCAGCGCATCTACGGGACGGCCTGGGCCACCCGCAAGGACCTGGCCGCCCACCTGCACCGGCTGGCCGAAGCGGAGCGGCGGGACCACCGGCGCCTGGCCGCCGAGCTCGACCTGGTGTCGTGGCCCGCCGAGTTGGGGCCGGGGCTGGCGGTGTGGCACCCCAAGGGCGCCCTGGTGCGCAGCATCATGGAGGACTACTCCCGCCAGCGCCACGCCGACGGCGGCTACGACTTCGTGTTCTCTCCCCACATCGCCAAGTCGGTGCTGTGGGAGACCTCCGGTCACCTCGACTTCTACGCCGAGAGCATGTACCCGCCCATGGAGATGGACGGCACCGACTACTACCCCAAGCCGATGAACTGCCCGTTCCACGTGATGGTCTACCGGTCGTCGCAGCGGAGCTACCGGGACCTGCCCATGAGGCTGTTCGAGCTCGGCGCGGTATACCGCTACGAGCTGTCGGGCGCAGTTCATGGCTTGATGCGCAGCCGGGGGTTCACCCAGGACGACGCCCACATCTTCTGTGCCCGTGAGCACATCGCAGCCGAGTTGGTCTCGCTGCTCGACTTCGTGCTGAGCGTGCTGGAGGCCTTCGGCTTCAGCGAGTTCCAAGCCAGGCTCTCCACCCGGCCTGAAGACAAGTGCGTGGGGGAGGAGGCTCTCTGGGACGACGCCACTGAGGGCCTGCGGGCCGCGCTGGAGTCCGCCGGGCTGCCCTACGAGACCGACGAGGGCGGCGGAGCCTTCTACGGACCCAAGATCGATGTGGACGTGCGCGACGCCATCGGCCGGTCTTGGCAGCTCTCCACCATCCAGGTCGACTTCAACCTGCCTGAGCGCTTCGACCTGGAGTACGTGGCCTCCGACAGCTCCCGGCCCCGCCCCGTGATGATCCATCGGGCGCTGTTCGGCTCGGTGGAGCGCTTCTTCGGGGTGCTGCTGGAGCACTACGCCGGGGCCTTCCCGGCCTGGCTGGCGCCGGCGCAGGCGACCGTGCTGCCGGTGGCCGCGGCCCACGCCGGCTACGCGGCCGAAGTGGCCGACGCCCTCGGCTCCCGGGGCTTCCGCACGGAGGTGAGCCCCGCGGATGAGCCCCTGGGCAAGCGGGTGCGCAACGCCAAGGTGGCCAAAGTCCCCTATGTGCTGGTGGTGGGCGGCGACGACGCCGCCAACGGCACGGTCGGGGTCAACGCCCGGGGCGCCACCAAGCCTGAGCGCGACGTGCCGCTGGAGACGTTCGCGGCCCGACTGGCGCACGAGGTCGAGGCCCGGGTCTGACATGGTGGAGCGCCTCTGGGCCGGCTGGCGGATCCCCGCCATGATGACCGACCAGGAGGCGGCCGCGGCCGGGGTCGCCGACTCGTCGGGCACGATTCCGGGCACGGTCCCCGGAGTCGGCACCGGCCCCGACGACGAGACCGGCCAGACCCTGTTCGAGGCCATCCTCAACTCGGGCCTGCCCGACGACAAGACCCACATCGTGCACCGGGGCGAGCTCGTATTCGCCATATTGAACCGATACCCGTACTCCACCGGCCACCTGCTGATCCTGCCCTACCGGGCCGTTGGTGACCTCGAGGGCCTAGACACCGAGGAGCGCCGCGAGCTGTGGGACACGGTCCACGACGCGGTGGCCGCGGTCAAGGCCGCGTTCTCGCCCGACGGGGTGAACATCGGCGCCAACCTGGGCGAGGGCGCCGGTCCCAGCGTCTACGACCACGTCCACATCCACGTGCTGCCCCGCTGGCGCTCCGACACCAATTTCATGACCGCGGTGGCCGATGTGAGGGTCCTGCCCCAGTCGCTCCAAGACTGCTGGGAGCGACTGACAGCAGCCTGGCCCTGATCACGGCCCCGTTCTGGGTTCTCCGTGGGAGCCTGTGGGTCAATCGGCTCGCAGCTCGCAATGAGCGCTCACGCACGACAGACGAGCGGGTGGCCACAAGTACCGCAAAGAAACGCAAAGACGAATAGAAACGCAAAGACAAATAGAAACGAATAGCGAGTTCTGGGACGCGATAGCGTTGCTGTCATGGCCGAGTCCCATGCAACGAACCCGTTCTCGCCGACGTTCGGAACCACGCCCCCGCTGCTCGCTGGGCGCGGCAAGGCAATGGCGAGGTTCTCCGAGGCCCTCGACACTGGGCCGACACATCCCGACTACACGCTGCTCATCACCGGCGACCGCGGCACCGGCAAGACCGCTCTGTTGAACGCGCTGGAGGCGAGGGCCGCTGACCGGGGCTGGATGACTGCGACCGCGGCGGCGTCGTCGGAGCCGGTTTCGGTTCGCATCGGCAGCGAGGCCCGCCGCTGCATGGAGCGCCTGCGCGGCGGGCGCCGCGGCGCGCGCCTGGGATCGGTGAGCGCGCTGGGTGTCGGGATCTCGCTGGAGCCGCGCCACCCGCCCGCCGGGCCCGAGCCCGGGCTGCTGTCGACGTTGGAGGAACTCGGCGAGCTGCTGGACCGCAGGCGTACCGGGCTGTTGCTGACCGTGGACGAGCTGCACGACGTCGACCGCGACGATGTGCGCAACGTGGCTTCGGCCGTGCAGATCGTCACGCGGCGTCGTCTGTGGCCTGTGGCGTTCGCCGCGGCCGCGCTGCCGCTCATCGAGCACACGCACCTCGGCGACCCCAACATGACGTTCCTGCAGCGCTGCGCCCGCGCTCCGCTCGGGTCGCTCGAACCCGAAGAGACGCTCCGGGCGCTGCGGCAACCCGTGATCGACAGCGGCAGCGCCATCGACGACGACGCCGTGGCCGAGGCGGCCGCCGCAACTCTGGGCTATCCCTACATGATCCAGCTTGTGGGATTCCACGCGTGGCAGATGCGCCGAAACCCCGATGTGCCCATCAGCCTCGCCGACGTCCGGGCGGGCGCGGTTGAAGCGGAGCATGCCATGGTGGCCCAGGTCGCCGGCCCCATCTGGAACCGCCTGTCGCCGATGGACAGGCGCTTCCTGGTGGCCATGCTCGGTGACGATCCTGACTCGTCGCTGGCCGACATCGCGGGACGCATCGACCGGTCGCTGCAGTACGCACGCACCTACCGCAGCCGCCTCATTGCCGCCGGCGCGATCAGCCCGGCCTCCAAGGCCCGGGTCCAGTTCCGCCACCAAGCGCTCCGCAAGCGTGCCCACGCCGCGGCCCGCGACGACCCGACCCTGCTGCGCTAGCCGTCGCTTCGAGCTCAGGGTCTCCTCTGTCATAGTCCGGGGGGCGGGGTGTTGCCTCTCATGCCTCATGCCGAGACGGCGGTCCAGGTAGAGCAGGTACGAGCTGTGTCGACTGGCCGCCTCATCCAGAGGCTCGGAAGCCTCGACCCGCTGGGCCGCCACGCGATCGACGAGATACTGCGCAGCGCACTCTGCCTCTAGCCGGTTCAGATACTCGTGGTGCTTCCGCGTGGCCGACGAGACTGCGTGAGCGCTCGCCGCACTGGTGGGCTAGCCCAGGCGCAGGGATGAGCCGATTGCGTGGCGACGCATCTGTTTCAACGACTCGCGGGCCGCGGCCAGGTTCGCTTCGAGCGAGTCTTGGGAGATGCCGTTGCGCTCGGCGGCGAAGCGCAGCCACCGGGGGAACGCCGACTCGACGGTGGTGAGCCACTCTTGCTCGGGCGGGTGCTCGTGGAACTCGCCGCAGTCGTTGCAGACGAGTCCATGGTCGGGGATCCATTGCTCGAGGAACGCGGCCACTCGCGGCGGGGCCCACCGCAGGACGTCGTGGTCCACTCGGCGTACTGCATCGACACCTCCAACGTGCTGTCCGTGCCCTATCGTCGTCTGGAACGTGGCTGGCACGCGACGGGCGCCTTCTCGAGGCGCAGCCGCGGAAGCATGCGCCTCGCCGCCTACGCGATCGACGAGATACTGCGCAACGCACTCTGCCTCAACTAGCGTGGCTTCAGTCGGATTGCATCTACCGCGAGTCGGGTGTTCACGGGTCCGTCGTCGCGGTGGTCGTCGCGTGTTCGTACGTCGCGGACTTCAATGCGGACGCGGCCGCGAAGGTCGTAGGTGCCTAGCGATTGCCACCCGCTGACTTGCTGTTGATCTAACCACGGACCGGCGACGTATTCGTTGCTGGCGAATCGGCCATCACCGTTCTCATCAGCCCAGATGAGATACTGCACATGGGCGGTGGCCCAGTCGGCCGGTATCCATGCCTGCACTTCGCAATGGCCGTCTACTGAGCCGAACTCCCAGATAGCCCAGTTGTCCCTCGCGTCGTCGTTGCTGTTCCCGATTGCCAGAGTGAAATGGAAGTCACCATTATAGCCGAGGCTGGCAATCTGTGGCGGAGGCTCCCACCAACTGTAGGGTCCTACGTCGTCAACCAGTCTCGGCTCGTCATTGACCTCAGATGAACACTCCGACGGACGAGCGATTCGCACTCGCGAAGACCATTGGCTCTCGCCCGCGCTGTTGACCGCTCGCACTCGAAAGCTGGTCGATAGGGCATCCAGTGCAAATCGACAGCAGTAGATGTCTTGATGAATTAGACAATCCGACACTTCACCGGAGGTACACTCTTGAACGTCATAGGACTCCGCTCCTGCCATTGCCTCCCACACTGCACGACCATTGCGAAATGCCACATCGGTCGGAGTACCGGGATGTGTTCCACTGCTGCCGACTCTATCCGTCGGAAGCAGTCGGATTGCATCTACCGCTAGTCGGGTGTTCACGGGGCCGTCGTCCCGGTGGTCGTCGCGGGCTCGCACATCGCGAACCTCGATTCGAACGCGGCCGCGAAGATCGTAGGTGCCTAGCGATTGCCACTCGCGGACCTGCTGTTGGTCGAGCCACGGACCGCTGACGTATTCGTTGCTGGTGAATTGGCCATCGCCGTTCTCATCAGCCCAGATGAGATACTGCACATGGGCGGTGGCCCAGTCGGCCGGTATCCATGCCTGCACTTCGTAGCTGCCGTCTACATCGCCGAACTCCCAGATAGCCCAATTGTCCAACGAGCTATCATCATCGTTGCCGATGGCAAGCGTGAAGTGGAACCCGTTATCGCCATAGCCCAAGCGGTCGATGTCGGCTGGCGGCTTCCACCAAGAGTATTCACCTTTGCTGTCACGAAGAACCGGGTAGTCGTTTATGACCGTTGTAGTGGAAGCGCTAGGCCACACCAAAGTGTTCGAGTATGTACCACCGTACCAAGTGTCGCCGCGGCGCTCGGCGCCTACAATGACAAAAACCTCTCTACCTGGGTATCCGAAGAGACAGCTCTCGGTAGCAGGCCAATCCGACACGACAGCGGACTCGTACACTCCGCGGGCTGCCCCCACCTCTTCGACGCCGTTGTGAGCGCATGCGAGTGTTTGCTCTCCCGGCGGGAATCCCCGAAGTTCAACATCCAACCAGCGGCAGTGAACACCACAAGGGCCAGAATCGGTCGGCTGCCCCTCAGCACTGTCACCTAGGCTCAGAATCACTTCGAGTATTGTGCCACCGGGAGTCCCGGTACCGCTGGAAGAGTGTTCACCTCTGCCGACTCTATTCACCGATGCTACCTGGACTTCGTAGAGGACGCCATTAGTCAATTCGACAATGGTTGTCTCCAATGAGTCGCTTTCGACGTTGGGCTGCCAGTCGGTCCATTCGTCGATGTGCTCTGGCTTGTAGCGAACACGATAGTCCGTTATCAGAGCTCCTCCGTCGTTTGTTGGTTCCTTCCATCTGATAGACAGACTTCGATCACCGGGTATCACTTCGGGAGGATTGTCGGGGGGATGAGGAGGAAACAATGGTCGTTCACAGTTTCCGTCGACTAGTTCCACCCAACGCGCCTGATAGAGGTGAGCGCATGCCAAGTATGCGCTACGTCCAATCCTGGCTTCACGATCAAGGTCTGCCCGCGAGCCATAGCGCAAATAGCTCATCAACGAACGCGCTCTGTCATGGCCAAGTGCGTTTGCCACTTGCTTGTCGCGCTGCTCCATATCAGGATTAGTGTAAGTCGCTAGGTCGACCTTGGGCGCTATTTTCCATGGGTGGTGGAACCCGATCGCGTGTCCAATCTCATGTGCTACGGTACGTAGGAATTGGTCGCTACGATCATAGAAGTCACCCATTGCAGCCTGAACTCTATCGCGGCGGTTCTCGGGAGTAGCTACTACAAGAGGGTAACGACGGATGCCTGCTGCGAATCCAGCGACATACTTTGCGTCACATACTTGGCATGGTCCCGTCGGAATATCTACAAGCGTTAGAAACGGTTGATCAGGCGTATGAGCCGTTGCTTCGTGCGTACAAGGATCATCACCTGATTCATCATCTGCCCACTGCGCGATGTTCTGACTTGCCCACGCTAGTGTTCGATTGTGTCTGTCAACACTAGGCGATAGAGTCTCGCCCTCGACGAAAGAGAAGTCAACCCCTGTCGAGCTGCCAGGTGTGTAGCCGGATTGCTCGCGGAAGAAGCCACCGACGTATTCACGGATTTCCCGTATGCGCTCCCTGAGCTTGGCGGCGTCAGTAGCATACGCGGAGCCGGGGGGTCCGCAGGAATGAACGACTATCGTTCTGGGCCCGTGAATACCGTCTCCTTCGGAGCCCTCGGCTTCAAGGGCACGAGCACGGCCCCTGTCTTGGACCACGTCTTCTTCGACATCGAGGGATGATGAGCCATCGATGGCTCGGTGCAGGAAGGTGGCCATCTGTCCGCGGGTTGTGTCGCGGCTGGGGCAGAACACTCCGTCGTCGCATCCCACGGTTATGCCCGACGCTGCGAGTCTTGCAACGTCGTCCGCGTACCAGGCGTCGTCGGGCACGTCCTCGTAACCGGGGTCCGGCCCGGGCGGCAGATTGTAAGCGCGCGACAGGAATACGGCCATCTGGGCGCGGGACACGTTGCGGTCCGGGCAGAATCCGCTTAGGTCTCCGCATCCTCTCGTTACGCCGAGTTCAGCCATGCGCTCGATGAATCGAGCATGGAAGCTAGCGGGGTCCACATCGTCGAACCGTGATTGCGTGATCGCCGGAGGATCTTGCCCGTCGAGGACGCGGACAATCCACACGGCCATGGTCTTGCGGTCGATGGGCTCCCACGGGCAGAATCCGTCGTCGCACAAGGTGCCGTTGAAGACTCCCTCGGCGTGCAGTTCAGCTACCGGCGTCGCGTAGTAGGCGTCGGTGGGAACGTCGCCGAACCCGGAAGTCTGAGCCGCGGCCGGGGTTGTCGCTACGATGACGGCTACGGTGGCCGCCGCGACGACTGCTACGGCGGCGGCGAGCCACCGGAAAGTTGTGTGAAGCACTTTCAGGATCCTTTGGGTGGTGTCAGGTGTTCAGAGACGGTTGAGCTTGCGGGCGCCGTGCGGGGGGGGGGGGGGGTGGTCGCCGCCCAGGATTGGCACCGGGGGGAGGACCCCGTCGGGCATGGGCGCGACGGGATCGTTCCGGAAGTGGAAGGCAGCCCTTCGGTCGTCGGCTTGAGAGGCGCGAACCGCGGCGGGGCTGGCAACCTCGGAGGAATTCCTGATGCTCGCCCCTACGTACTCAGAGCGCCGCGATGGCAAGAGGGCGCTATCGCCCTCAACGCTGGGGCGAGGCCGCCTTGAGTAGTCCTCTACGTCAAGGGAGTATTTCCGCGGGGGGGGGGGGGGGGGTCGGTGCAGTAACCGGCGGCGCGGGCCGGGAGCCCGAGACTGCTTGAGACGCTGTGGAAGCGAATCGGCAACTCATGACCTGTACTCCATCGATTACCTCCTGCGCGGTTCGTATAGAGTTGTTGCTGCGCGCGCGGCTGTCAAGTCGTCCGGACGGGCGGCGCCTGAAGCGTCAAGGTGATGGCGCTGCACGAGCGATGGTCCTCGCGGGGAGAAGTTGTGCGGCCGCCGGGCACGCTTGATGCCTGTCAACACCCTGGGCTACAGGGCGCTGCAACCCGCTGCGGGGCCGGAACAGGGCTGCCCGACCCGACGTCGCGGCTTGACACACTATGCAACTTGAATTCGATGCATCAGATGGGTTGAATCTGATACATTGTAGGTATGGAGGGCATCAGGGGGGAGCATCCCCTTCTGGCGACCATCCGCGGGCGGTACCGGCCCCGGATCGCGGACGAGCTGCTTGAGCGCGCCCTGCGGGTGGCTCCGGCGGTGCTGATCGAGGGGCCGCGCGCCTGCGGGAAGACTTGGACGGGTGGACACGCTGCCCGCAGTGCCGTGCTCATGGATGCCGAGGAGTCGGCCGCCCTCACCTCCGCCATGGCCAGGCGGCTGCTGCTGGAAGGGGACAAGCCCCGGCTGATAGACGAATACCACTTGTCGACGGGCATCTGGAACCCGATGCGCAGGGTCTGCGACGAGGTCGGAATGCCGGGACAGTTCATCCTCACTGGCTCAGCGGTGCCGCCGGACAGCCATACCCGCCACACCGGAGCCGGACGCGTGCGCCGAGTCCGAATGCGTCCCATGACACTGTTCGAATCGGGCGAGTCGACCGGGGCCGTGTCGCTGAACGCACTGTTCGACTCGCAGGAGGTGTCCGCGCCGGCGATCGCCGACGAGCCCGACGTGTACGAGCTCGTGTGCCGCGGGGGCTGGCCCGCCCTGCTCGGCGCGTCCGGCGCCGACGCCCAGCAGGTGCTGCGCGACTATCTGATCGATCTCTGCAAGACCGACATAGAGCATGTCGACCGGGCCAGCCGCGACCCGGCGGGAGTGGCCCGGCTGCTGGAGTCCTTGAGCCGCAACATCGCCACCAGCGCCTCACGGCGGGTCCTCGCCGCGGACATGGACGCCGTCCGGCCCGCGGATCCCAGGACTGTGGCTGCCTATCTGTCGGCCCTGGAGCGCCTGTTCGTCCTCGAACACGTGACGCCGTGGCCCGCCGACCTGCGATCCAGGGCTCACATCACCACCACCCCGAAGCGATACCTCGTGGACCCGTCGCTGGCGGTAGCGGCACGGCGGGCCAGCCGCGTCCGCCTCATGGCCGACCCGAGAGGCTTCGGCGCCCTGTTCGAGGCCTTGGCGGTGCGCGACATGCGCGCGTATGCCGAGGCCAACGACACTCAGATCTACTACTACCGCGACAATACCGGACTGGAGGTGGACGCCATCCTGGAGCGCTCCGACGGACGATGGATCGCCGCGGAGATCAAGCTCGGGGGCGGCCACGGTCCTGACGAGGCGGCGGCCTCCCTGTTGCGGCTGCGGAACAAGGTGAACCTGAGAAAGGTGGGCGAGCCAGCCAAGCTGCTGGTCGTCACCGCAGGCGGGTACGCGTACGAGCGCCCTGACACAGTGGCCGTGGTGCCCCTAACCGCGTTGGCGCCATGACGTTCTAGTGTCCTGAGTTGCTAGTCCCCAACGCATTCAGCACTCGCCACAAAGGTCGCTGACGACCCGGCTCAGGTGGCGAAATTGATGCCGTTTGTGGACCTTGGAGGCACATTTTCGCCATCAATTTGGAGACGGGGCAGGAGCGTCGAACCGCGAGAAGTCGGGGTCAGAAGCCGGCTCGCCGTATGTCAGGACCCTCGGACTCAGGACACTAGCCGTCCGCCGCCCCCGGGGCGGCGTGCAGGCCGGCCAGGACCCGATCGGGCGTCAACGGGAAGCTGTCGAACCAGACGCCGGTGGCGTCATGCAGCGCGGCCATCACCGCGGGGGCATAGGGGATCATGCCCATCTCGGCCATGCCGCGGGCACCCCAGGGGCCCAGCGGGTCGGCCAGCTCCAGCACCACGCTGTCGACGTTCGTGGGTATGTCGCCGATGCCGGGGATCAGGTAGGTGCTCAGGCGCATGTTCTGGAGCCGGCCGCCGGCTGAGCGGAGGTTCTCGCTGAGCGCGTACCCCTGAGCCTGGACCACCGCGCCCTCGATCTGGCCCACCACCATCTGGGGGTTGATGGCCCGGCCCACGTCGTGGGCGCTGACCACCCGGTCCACGCGGATGTGGCCCGTGTCGGTGTCCACCGTCAGCTCGACGCTCTGGGCGACGTAGCCGTAGGAGAAGTTCGGAGCGCCGCTTCCGTCCTGCGGGTCCAGCATCTCGGTGGGGGGAGGCACGAAGCGGAACCGGCCCACCGCGGGCCGCTGGCCGTCCCGCCAGGCCTTCTCGGCCTCCTCGGCCGCGCCCAGAATCGAGTTGCCCGACATCCACGTCAGCCTCGACGCCGAGGCCGAGCCGGCGTCACCGGACGTGGCCGTGTCGGAGAAGCGGCGCTCGATGCGCGCCGCGGACAGTCCGGTGGCCTCCGCGGCCATCTGCACCAGCGCGGTGTGCGCGCCCTGGCCCACCTCAGCGCCGGAGTGGAACAGCTCGCCCCACTCCGGCTCGTCGGAGTCAGGACGGCCGTGCAGCACGATCTCGGCGTCGCAGCGCTCGGGGAACCCGAACGAGAAGCCCACGTTCTTGTACGAGCAGGCGAAGCCCCGGCCCCGGCGCAGCGCGGAGGGCTCGGCCGGCAGCGACGGGAACGGGCTGAAGTCGAGTCCGCCCTCTTGCGGGTCGGACTGCGCCGCGGCCTCGGCACAGCCGTCGATGACCTGCGGCATGGTCACGCCCTCGGGCATGGTCGCCTGGGTTATGCCGATGCTTCCCTCGCGCAGCGCGTTGATGCGGCGGATCTCCACCGGGTCCATGCCCAGCGCCTCGGCCAGCTTGTTGATCTGGCCCTCGGCCGCGAACGCCCCCTGGGGCCCGCCGAAGCCCCGGAACGCCCCGGCCGGCGTGGCGTTGGTGTACACCGCGTAGCTGTCGATCTCGGCGTTGGGCACCACATAGGGGCCCGCCTGGTGAAGATGGCAGTTGCCGAGCACCTTGTTGGATGTGAAGTTGTAGGCGCCGGCGTCGAGCCAGGCCGTGCTCTTCACCGCGGTGATTCGGCCGTCGCTGCGGGCGCCCCAGCAGGCGGTGATGCGGCCCCGGTGGCGCTTGCCGTGCCCGACGATCGACTCCTCGCGCGACCACACGGTGGCCACCGGGCGGTCGATGCCGCGCTCGCGGAGCCTGACCGCGGCCAGGGCCAGCACGATCTGGATCGAGATGTCCTCCCGGCCCCCGAACGCGCCGCCGATGGCCGGGTAGACCACCCGCACCCGGTCCTCGGGAAGGTCGAGCGCGTGGGCGATCTGCTCGCGGTCCTCGTGGGTCCACTGGCCGGCCACCTCGACCGTCACCCGTCCCTCGTCGTCGATGTAGGCCAGCCCCGCCTCGGGCTGCAGGTAGGCGTGCTCCTGGTAGGGAAACTCGTAGGTGGACTCCACCACCACGTCGGCCTCGGCCCAGCCCCGGGCCATGTCGCCCTTGCGGATCCGCAGCGAGTAGTAGGTGTTGGCGGGCTTGCCGTTCTCAGGATGCAGCCGAGTGTCCGATGCCAGCGACTGGTCGATGTCGGCCAGCACCTCCAGCGGCTCCCAGGTGGCCTCGATTGCCGCTGCGCCGGCCCGGGCCGCCTCTGGGGTCTCGGCCACCACCAGCGCCAGCCGGTCGGCCTCCCAGCGCGACACGTCGCAGGGCACCGGGCTGCGGCCGGTGTGCTCGAGGCCGACGAACACGGGATGGTCCGGCATGGTGAGCCCGAACTCGTTGATGGGCACGTCCGCTGAGGCGAACACCTCCACCACGCCGCCGGCGGCTCTCGCGCCGGAGAGGTCGAGGCTCACAAGGCGGGCGTGGGGCTGGTCGGTGAACACAGCCATGGCCCACAGGGCGTCGGAGGAGATGCGATCGCCGGGGTAGTCGGCCTGCCCGGTGAGCTTCGCGGGTGCGTCGATGCGGGCCGTCGAGGCTCCGACGGTCATCAGGACACGGCCTCCGCGATCGGCACCGCCCCGTCGACGACGAGCGCGTCGATGATCGAGTAGTAGCCGGTGCAGCGGCACAGGTTCCCCGACAGCCCAAGCTCCACTTGGTCCCGGCTCGGGTTCGGGTTCTCCTCGGCGAGCACCACCGCGCTCATCACGAACCCGGGCGTGCAGAAGCCGCACTGGACGCCCCCGCAGTCGGATAGGGCCTGCTGGACAGGGTGCAGGCCCCCACCGGGCGGGGCGACCCCCTCCACGGTGGTGATCGAGGCGCCGGCGGCACGGGCGGCGGGCACGAGGCAGGCCAGCACGGCCTGGCCGTCGAGGTGGACGGTGCAGGCGCCGCACTCGCCCTCGGCGCAACCCTCCTTGGTGCCGGTGAGGCCCAGATCGAGGCGCAGCCAGTCGAGCAGCGTGCGGCTTGCGGCGTTGGCCGCGCTGAGCTCGATGCCGTTGACGGTGGCGACGACGGTGTCGTCGTCGGTTATCTCCCGGCGCGGCGGCGCGTCCGGCGTGGACGCGGCCGCGACGCCCTCGGCCGACACGAGGCGGGGCGGGCGGCGGGGCCAGGTATCCGCCTCGGTCCCGGCGGCCAGCGAGCGCAGGGCCCGTTGCACGACCACGCCGACGGTGTGGCTGCGGTACTCGGCCGTGGAGCGCAGGTCGTCGATGGGAGTGACCGCGGCACGGGCCGCGGCCGCGACGTCTGGCGCGGCGTCTGCTAGGAGCCGGCCCCGAGCTATCTCCCCGGCGCCGTCCACGAGCTCGATGGTCGGCCCGACGCTGCCGAGGGCCACCACCAGGTCGGCGACAGTCCCGTCGCCGGCGTCGGTCACCACCGCGGCCGCGTGGACGACCGAGATGGCCTGCGCCCGCCGCAGCCCCAGCTTCACGAATATGCCGCGGCGGGCCCCGCCGAGGGCGTCGAAGGAGATCTTGGTGACGAGCTCGCCCGGCTGAAGGGCCGTGGTGCGGAAACCGGTGAAGAACTGCTCGATCGGCACGGTCCGCTCCCGCCCGCCAGCCGATGCCATGGTGACGTCGGCTCCGAGCGCGTACAGCGCGGAGATGCTGTCGTTGGCCGGGCTGGCCGTGACGATGTTGCCGACGATGGTGGCCCGGTTCCGGAGCTGCGGCCCGCCGACTTCCAGGCAGGCCTGGGCCAGAGGCAGCCCTACCCGCAGCATCCGCTGGAATCCCACCACGTCTCCGTGGGTGACGAGCGGGCCGAGCTCGATGCGCGTTTCTCGCTCGACGATCGTGTCGAGCCCTTCGAGCACGCTCAGATCTATGAGAGCGTCGATGCCGGTGCGGGCGCCCCGGCTGAGTTCCAGCAGCAGGTCGGTCCCGCCGGCGATGACCCGGGCCGACGGGCCGTGCGCGGCCAGCGCGGCCAAGGCGTCGTCCAGCGACTCGGGCGCTACATATCGTTTGATCGGGTCGGCCCGGCGCTGGGCTTCGTGAAGTTGGCTCATGGCAAGAGTCGGGACGGCCGGATTTGAACCGGCGACCCCCTGCTCCCAAAGCAGGTGCGCTACCTGGCTGCGCCACGTCCCGTGCGACCAATCAGGCTACCGGCCGCGGAAGCCCACAATCCGCTTGCTACGCCGGTTTCGAAGCGGGTAGCGCCTCGACCGTCCCGGTCAGCGGGACCTGGGCAGGCCCAGCCAGCCCTCGGCCACCAGGTTGCGGTTGATCTCGCTGGTGCCGCCATAGATGGCGGTCACCGGAGCGTGGCGGAAGTGCTCCTCGATGCGGCCGTCCATGTGGGCGCCGGGATCGTCGTGGGTGAGCAGGCCGTCGGCACCCATGATGTCGAGGAACCAGGCGCAGTGCCTCTTGTAGGACTCCGAGGAGAACAGCTTCGTCATCGACCCCTCCACCCCGAACATCGCCCCCTGCGACGCCAGCGAAGCGGTGTGATAGGCGAAGCTGCGGCACACCTCCACGTCGATCATGGCCCGCACCAGCCCGTGGCGAACCTCGTCGTCGTCGATGGGGCGGGTGCCGTCGGCCCGGCGGGCCCGGCGGGCCCAGTCGACCGCGGCCTCGATCACCGGCGGCGACGGGAACTGGCCGCCGGCGATGCCCCGCTCGTACTTGAGGGCGGTCTTCATCACCGTCCAGCCGCCGTTCACCTCGCCGAGGCGCCACTCGTCGCCGAGCACCACGTCGTCGTAGAAGGTGGCGTTGGAGCGCTCGGTTCCCATCGTCTCCACCGGGCGGATCTCGATGCCTTCGGTGTCGAGGGGCACGACGAAGAACGTGAGGCCCCGATGCTTGGGCACGTCGGGGTCGGTGCGGGTGAGCAGCAGCACGTAGTCGGCCACATGGGCCAGCGTCGTCCACATCTTCGAGCCGTTGATGACCCAGCGGTCGCCGTCGCGCTCGGCCCTGGTTCGGGCCGCGGCCACGTCGGAGCCGGACTCGGGCTCGCTGTAGCCGAGGCAGGCCAGCGCCTCGCCCGACAGAAGCCGGGGTGCCACCCGCTGGTGCAGGTGCTCGTTGCCGTGCTCAAGGATCATCGACACCACCACCACAGCCACGCCGAGAGCGTCAGCCGGCGCCTGGTGGAGCTGGAGCTCTTCCAGCAGCACGCACAGCTCCACGGGGTCCATGCCGCCGCCGCCCAGCTCGGCCGGCACCGCGCCCGACAGCCAGCCCCGGGCGGCGATGGCCCGGTGCAGGGCTCCGGAGTGGATGGTGCCGTCGCGGGTGGCCGCGATCATCTCGTCGGTGAGGTGTTCGGCCAGGAACTGTTGGACCTCGACCCGGAACGCCTCGGCCGCGGCTGGCAGGGTGAAGTCCATCAGACGCCCCGAGCCCTGGGACCGAGGTCGACCTCCGCGAGCCGGGTCATCTCGGCCGCGGGCTCGCCGAGTTGCAGCAGCCAGGCCGCGGCCCGGCGGTAGTACAGCTGAACGTCGTACTCGGCGCTGTAGCCGTAGCCGCCGTGGTACTGCAGCACCCGGTCGGACGCGAAGCGCGCCGCGTCCGCTGCGAACAGCAGCGCCATCGAGGCGAGCCGCGCCCCGCCGTCCTGGCCGGCACCGACCGCGCAGGCGGCCCGGAAGGCGAGCAGGCGGGCTCCCTCGGCGCGGGTGGCCGCGTCGGCCAGTCCGTGCTGCACCGCCTGGAACGACCCGACCGGCACGCCGAACTGGTGGCGCTGCTTCACGTAGGCCACCCCCATGGCCAGCACTTCGCTGGCCAGCCCCGCATAGGCGACGGCCATGAGCGCCTTCCATTCGGTCAACGAATCGTGCCAGGCGCGGCGGGCCGCCTCCCCGTCGGCGAGGATCTCGGCATCCGACAGGTCCCTGTCGGCCAGGGGCAGATCGGCGGTGTTGGGCCGGGCCGCGCCGGGCGGCTCGCTGCGGCCGACGACCAGCGCGCCCTCGCGCATGCCGGCCACGACATCGGCCACCGCGCCCGCGGGAACGAGCCGGGCCGTGCCGCCGGCCGCGACCGGCCGCAGCGCGAGGGTGGCGACGAGCTCGCCGCAGACCACGGCATCGACGAGGTCCCGCGGCGCGTTCGGGCCGGCCGCGGCGCACAGCAGCCGGGCGGCCACTGCGTGCTCGACGAGCGGTACCGGGGCGATGCGCCGTCCCCATTCGTACACCACCACGGCCAGATCGACGAGCGAGGCCCCGCCGCCTCCGTCGGTGACGGGCGCGGCCATTCCCGGCGCCCCGGCCGAGGCCAGCTTGTCCCACAGCGCCCGGTCGAACCCGCAGCCAGCCGCCGCGGACCGAACCGCCTCACCGGTGGCCTCGCGGGCGAACAGGTCGCCGAAGGCCTCAACGACGGCCTGCTGATCCTCGGAGTAGCGGGTTCGCACGGCCTGATGTCGCTCCAGCATTCGAGTGCTCGCCGAGGGGCTCCTGGCGGCTTGTAGGTTCTACCCGATGTCCGAGCGACCTATGACGTTCAGCCTCGAAGGCAGCCCCTACACGTTCGAGGCAACGGGCCAGCATGTCTTCGACAAGACTGTGTCGCTCCAGCAGCGTGCTGATCTCCTGCGTGAGCAAGGACAGCTCGGCGAGGAGACCCTGCGGGCGTACTTCGGCGACAAGCGCTTCGAGCAGATCGCGGAGTCAAACGCCATCGAGGGAAGCACCCTGAACGCGGGCGAGACGCAGATGGCCGTGCTGAGAGGCATCACCATCACCGGACACGATCCCGCCTACTCCAAGGACGCAGTCAACCTGTCGCGAGCGTTGGAGCACGTGGTCGAGCTGGCCAACGATCCGTCGCCGACCGACTGTAGGCAAGTCAAGGATCTTCACAGCCTGATCCTGGGCCAAGCACCGGCCGCGGGTCTCTTCCGATCTGGCCCGGTCCGCATCTCGGGATCGCCCCATGTTCCGCCGGCAACATGGCACGAGGTCATGACCGCCATGGAGGATTGGGAGCGGTGGTCGGCCGACCAGGCGAGCGCCCTGCCCATTCTCCGTGCGATCGTTCTGCACGCGTGGCTCACCCACATTCATCCGTTCACTGACGGCAACGGCCGGACGTCGAGGGCTGTGATGAATCTCGAGCTCATCAGAGCTGGCCTTCCGAGTGTCATCATCCGTCGGAAGGATCGCTTGCGTTACTACGAGGCTCTGGCAGAGTCGGATCTGGGCAGCGACTTGGAGCCGCTCTCTCAGCTGATCATCGACAGAGCTGGGGACGCCTTGCGCGACCTGGAACGGGCGGCCACAAGACATCAGGGCTACGACCTGGCACAGGCCAAACTCCGCAAGGCGCAGGAGCGGCGAGCCGCCATCTGGAACGACTCCGTCCGCCTGCTGTTCTCGCTAATTGGCGATGCCCTGGACTCTGCGGTGGGAGGAATGGGCAACGTGTCCACTCGATGGTATGAGGCGGAGCTATCGGTGGACGACTACGCCGCATTGTCGCGAGGAGACTCCGCTGGCAACACATGGCTATTCCGCATCGACGCCGAGGCAATCGGTGTGGGTGAGCGCCGGTTTCTGGCCTGGGCTGGCTACCGCAGCTTCGAAGTCAGTGCCTGGAACGACATCGGGGACGGCCCCGCCGTCTTCTGGTCCATTCCTGATCACTCGATCAGCCGGAAGTGGCGGCGCGATGACTCGCAGTCTCCGGGGGTGGCCGAATTGACCCTTGAATTACCAGACGTGGACAAGTGGGTGGCTCGCCTGCCCGACGATCAGGTCACGAGGCTGGAGCCGAGCGAGGTCGCTCGAAGAGTAGCCGAATCAGTGGTGGACTCATTGGTTACCGACTGAGGTAGAAGGAAAAGGCTCGTGGCGTCGGGTAACTCACAGTGTTTCCCGTAATCGACGGCTGAGCCTGCTTGTCGAACCGAGGGGACCCGATGTGGCCGATGGGGACTGGGTCATGGCGCTCCCCGGGCCCGCTCCAGGACGCGTCGGGCCTGGCGCACCACCGCCGCGTCGAACATCACGCCGTCGGAGGCCGCTGCGCCCGCGCCCGCTTCGAGGGCGTCCTGGTAGGCCCCGATGAGGTCCCGGGCGTCCGCCAGCTGATCCAAAGTGGGAGTGAAGGCCTCGTTGATGACCCGGACTTGCGCCGGATGGATGGCGGGCCGGCTCCCGAATCCGAGCCGGGCCAGGGCCTCGGTGGAGCGCCTCAGCCCGTCCGCGTCCCGGAAATCGGTGAACACCGGCCCGGTAGGGGCGTCTATCCCCGCGGCTGCCGACGCCACGACCACCCTCGACCGGGCATACAGCAGCTCCACGCCGTCATCGCCGGGAGTGACTCCCAGCTCTGCGCTGAGGTCGGCCTCGCCGACGGCGAGCCTCTCGACGCCGGCGGCGGAGGCCAACTCCGTTGCGGCCAGCAGCCCGGCCGCGGTCTCGATGAGCGCGGTGACCGGCAGCGAGGTCAACGAGGTCACCTGCGACAGCGCCTCCGGCTCTGCCTTGGGAAGCACGATCCCGGCCGCGCCGGCTGAGGCGGCCACGTCGTCGGCCAGCAGGTCCGGGTGGTTGTTGACCCTCACCCAGGTCTCTGTGGGTCCGGGCAGGAAGTCGCTCAGGGTCCGGCGGGCCTCGACCTTGCGCGACGGCGCCACCGCATCCTCGAGGTCCACGATGAGGGCGTCCGCGCCGCGGTCGGCGGCCTTGGCCAGCAGCTCGGGCCGGTCTGCCGGGACGTACAGGTACGAGCGTGCGCTCATTGGTGGGCCACTTGCTCGGCGATCCACCGGTAGGTCTCGCCCATCCCGCGGTGCAGGTCGTAGCGCGGCGTCCAGCCGAGCGAAGCGATCCTCTCCTTGCTGAAGTTGCGGGCCGCGACCCCCAGCGGTCCGTCCACGGCACGGATCTCGATGCGCTTGCCGGCCACCGCGGCGACGACGTTCACGAGGTCTGTGATGGCGACCCTCTCGTCCGGGCCGATGTTGGTGGGGCGGTCCTCGTCGGAGCGGGCGAGGAGCAGGACCGCCTCCACCAGGTCCTCGACGTACACGAAGGTCCGGATGGTGGTGCCGCCGCCGAACACGTCGATCACTCCGCCATCGGGCGCCTCCGCGACCTTGCGGGCGATGGCCGCGGGGGCCTTCTCACGCCCGCCCCGCCAGGTGCCGAAGGGTCCGTAGCAGTTCTCGAAGCGTCCGACGCGGGCCTCGAAGCCGTGGCGCCGGGCGAACGCCGACACCATGCGCTCGGCGTAGAGCTTCTCCCACCCGTACTCGTTGTGGGGATTGGCCGGGTAGGCGTCGTCCTCGGTCAACGGAGGCTCGTCGGGCGCCATGTCGCGGTACACGCACACCGACGAGGACAGGAAATACCGGCCGACTCCGGCGGAGGCCGCGGCCTCGATCATGTTGGCGTTGATGGAGGCCGAGTTGCGCATGATCTCGCACTCTGCGGAGGAGATGAACTCCATGCCGCCCATGTCTGCCGCCAGCTGGTACACCTCGTCGAAGCCGCCGTCGAGCGCTTGGTGGCAGGCATCGGGGTCGCGCAGGTCCAGGGTCAGGAACTCGTCGGCGGGGAGATCCCGGTACTCGGGTTCCACAAGATCGACGGCGCGCACCCAGCAGCCCTCGGCGCTCAGCCGCACGACGAGGTGGCCACCGATGAATCCCCCGGCACCGGCAACCATGACCCTCTTCACCCTGTCTGCTCCTTCCCGCCGGCCGCGCCCGCGGCCCGCCGCCCCGCGTCCACGACTCGGCGCGGTGACAACAAGAAGCTAACCCGGCGCCCGGCCGGCGACCCCGCATCCCGGCGGGAGTGTCGTCGTTGGCGCACGCCTTCAAGGGAATACCGTTTCCGCGGGCCCGGTTGTGCCGGGCGCACATTGACTGAGCCGAAGGAGGGCCAGTGCGCCTGCAACTCGCTTTGAACGTCTCCGATCTGGACGCTGCGGTGGATTTCTACTCGCGTATGTTCGGTGCGCAGCCGGCCCGGCGCAGGCCGGGCTACGCCAACTTCGCCATCGACGAGCCGCCGCTGAAGCTGGTGCTTTTCGAGGCCGCCGACGGTGCGGCCGACACCGCCGGCTGCTGCGGCGCGGCCGGCACGATCAATCACCTGGGGGTGGAGACTGAGACTGTCGAGCAGGTGGTCGACGCCGAGCGGCGCCTCAGCGGGGCGGGCCTCGACACGACGGGTGTGGACGACACGATGTGCTGCTACGCCGAGAAGTCCGAGACCTGGGTCACCGATCCCGACGGAGCCCGGTGGGAGTGGTACGTGCGCACCGGCGACAGCGAGGTCCTCGACAACGTAGTGGTCGCCTCGCAATCCTGCCATGCCGCACTGGTGAGCGACTAGACGCCTGCCGCTCGTTCCCGGCTGGCTAGCCGGTAGCGGCGCTCAGCCACTCGCCAGCGATGCGGCGGTGCCGGCCCAGCATCTCCTCGACGCCTGCAGCCGTGAGCTCCTCGTCGGCGACCAGCAGCTCGCCGGCCACGATGGTGTGGCGGGCGGCCACCGGCCCGCAGCGCAGCAGCGCCTCGACAGGGTCCGATAACGCCCCCGCGAACTGCACGCCCTGTAGCGGCCACACGACCAGATCGCCGGCTCGGCCCGGCTCCAGGGCCCCGATGTCGTCGCGTCCCAGGCAGGCGGCCCCGCCCAGCGTGGCCATCTCCAGCGCTTCCCGGGCGTCCATGGCCTCGGGCCCGCCTCTCAGCCGGGCCAGCAGCAGCGCACCCCGGGTCTCGAGCCACATCGAGGCGCAGTCGGTGGAGGCCGACCCGTCACAGCCGATGCCCACAGGCACGCCCGCGTCGCGCATCTCCCTGATCGGGGCGATACCCAGTCCGATCAGCTGGCTGCAGCTGGGGCAGTGGGCCACTCCGGTTCCCCAGCGGGCCAGGCGGTCGATCTCGGCGGCATTGGGGAACACGCAATGGGCTACCCACGAACGATCCGATCCCCAGCCGACGCTCTCGAAGAGCTCGATGGGGCGGCACCCGAACGTCGCCTCACAGAAGGCGTTGTCGTCGGCGGCCTCGGACAGGTGGGTGTGCAGCCGCACGTCGAGGCGCTCGGCCAGCTCCGCGGTGCGAGTCATCAAGTCGGGCGTCACCGAGAATTGCGAGCACGGTGCCAGGGCGATGCGCACCATGGCGCCGGGGGAGGGATCGTGGTGGAGAGCCACCAGCCGCTCGGAGTCGGCCAGGATCTCGTCGTCGTCCTGCACCACCGAGTCGGGCGGCAGGCCCCCGTCCTTCTCCGACAGGCTCATAGACCCCCGGGTGGGATGGAACCGGAATCCGAGCTCTCGGGCGGCCTCGATCTCCGCTGAGATCAGATCGCCGCCGCCCCGAGGATGGGCATAGAGGTGGTCGGTGCTAGTGGTGCAGCCGCCCAGCGCCAATTCGGCCAGCCCGACCCAGGCCGAGACGTGCGCAGCCTCCTCGTCGAGGCGGCTCCACACCGGGTACAGGGTCCGCAGCCAGTGGAACAGGTTTCCGGCCAGGGCCGGGGCGAAGGCCCGGGTGAGGTTCTGGAAGATGTGATGATGGGTGTTGATCAGCCCGGGTGTCACCAGGCAGCCGCGAGCGTCGATGGTCCGGTGGGCCTCCGGTTCGTGTCCCGGCTCGCCCACCGACGTCACGAACCCGTCGGAGACGGCCACCCACCCGCCGGGTATCTCGCGCCTCTCCGCGTCCATCGTCACCACTAAGTCGGCTCCCCGGACGCATAAGTCCGCCCGCGTCCCAGGATTGGATATGTGAGTCCCGGCTAGTGGTAGTGTCCGCGGATCAGAGCCAGAAAGGGGTGCTGCCGCGTTCATGGATATGGAATCCTTCCTGAAGGCGATCCCAAAGGTGAGCCTTCACCTGCACCTTATGGGGTCGGTTCAGGCCCGCACCGCGGTGGACCTGTGCAACAAGCACGGGGTGCCCTTGCCGGACTACGAGGAGCCGGAGGATCTCTACGACTATCCCGACATCTACAAGTTCCTCCACATGTACGACAACACCTCGCTGGGGGTGATCGACCGGGAGGACTTCGAGCGCATCTGCTACGAGACCCTCACGGAGGCGGCCGACCACAACGTGCGCTACCGGGAAATGTTCTTCAACCCCACCACCCACATGGCCGCCGGCGTCGATTACGACACCTGCGTGGACGGCCTGATCGACGGCATCAACGCGGCCCGCACCGACCATGGCATCGAGTGCCGCCTGATCGCCGCCGCCAACCGGATGGAGAGCCCGGAGTTGGCCGTCGAGATGGTGGAGACGCTCATCGAGCACCCCCGTGAGGAGGTGATCGGCATCGGCATGGACTACGCCGAGGCCGAGTACCCGCCCGAGCGGTTCTGGAAGGCCTACCGGATGGCCGATCGGGCCGGGCTGCATCTGACCGCCCACCAGTCCGAGGACGCCCCGCCCCGCAACATCGAGACCTGCCTCGACCTGCTCGGCTGCGAGCGGGTCGACCACGGCTACCACGTGGTGGAGAGCGAGGCGGTCATGCGCCGCTGCCGCGACGAGGGCGTGGTGTTCACCTGCACGCCGGTGTCGACGGCCTGGGTGTACTTCAACGACGACTTCGACAACCATCCCATCGGCCAGATGCGCGAGTTCGGCATCAAGATCAGCCTCGACTGCGACGACCCGCCCATGTTCAAGACCGATCCCACCAAGGACTACATCATGGCCCACAACCACATGGGCTTCGAGGTGGAGGACTTCCGCCAGTGCATGCTCAACGGCATCGACGGATCCTGGCTCGGCGAGCCGGAGAAGCGCGTGATGCGTCGCCAATGGGCTCGGGAGTTCGACGAGCTCGCCGCCCAGCTCAACTGATCCCTCTGCAAACCGAGACAACTCCAAGACCTGGACACTCCAATCAGAAAGGCACCCAACATGACTGACAAGAAGCATCGAGGCCTGATCCTGCCACCCAGTGCCACCGTCTCACGCCGCCAGGCGCTCAGAATGGGCGCCTACGGTCTGGGCGGCATAGCGGTCGGAGGCTCGCTGCTCGCGGCCTGCGGCGACGACGAGGCGGCCCCCGCCACCACCACCGCAGCACCGACCACAACTGCTGCCCCGACCACGACGGCGGCCCCGGCGGGCAAGGACAGCATCAAGGCCAACTGGGTGTACATCGGTCCGCCCGATGACAATGGCTGGAGCCAGGAGCACGACCGGGGTCGCCTGGCTGTTGAGGCCCACTTCGGCGACCGCGTGGAGACTGGTTACACGCCCGATATCGGCTTCGACTCTTCCACCTCCCAGGTGTTCCAGCAGCTCGTGGACGACGGTAACGACATCATCTTCTCCAACACCGAGTACTCCCAGTTGCTCACCGACGTGGCCGACGCCAATCCGGAAACCAACTTCTGCGAGATCAACGGGCACTACTACAGCGACAACGTGTTGCCGTTCTATCTGGCCCACGAGACGACCGCCTACCTGCTGGGCGTCGCGGCTGGACACCTCGCCGAGAACGGGCGGATCGGCTACATCGGGGCGTTCCCGACGGCAACCACCTACAACGATGTGAACGGGATGCTGCTGGGCGCCCGCAGCGTCAACCCCGACGCAGTGGTGGAGACGGTGCTGGTCAGCACGTTCTTCGATCCCCAGAAGGCGGCGCAGGCGGCCAACGCGCTGCTGGACAACGGCGTCGGGTTCCTGTTCGGCGTGATGGACGAGCCGACGTTCCTGCAGATCGCTGAGGAGGCCGGAGTGTGGACGGGCTACTGGAACCTCGACTTCCGCAGCGCCGCGCCGACCAAGTACGTAAGCAACTTCGACCTGTCGGAGTTTGGGACGTTCTACATCGAGCAGTGCCAGCGGATGCTGGACGGCACCTGGGTATCGCAGGACCATATCTGGCTGCTCGACACCCCGCTGGGCGCATGGGGCCCCAATGTCCCCAAGGACGTGCAAGACGCGGTGGCAGAGGTTGCGGCCAAGCTCGACAGCGGCGAACTCAACGTGTACGAGGGCCCGCTGCATGACAACGAGGGCACGCTGCGGTTGGCCGAGGGTGAGATACTCGACTCGCAGGACGCCTATGCGATGACCTACGCGGTAGAGGGCGTCTCGGGCGTCTCCCCCGTCTGATCCGGCGCTTGCAGCGGCCCAAACCGAGTTGACCGGCGACAGCACACAGCTCTCAGTAGAGGCGCGGGGCATCAGCAAGGCCTTCGGGGGCGTGGCCGCCCTTGACGCGGTCGATTTCGAGGTGCGCTGGTCGGAGGTCCACGCCCTGGTTGGCGAGAACGGAGCGGGCAAGACCACCCTGTGCAACATCCTGGCCGGTATCTACCGCGCCGAGGCCGGCCAGATGATCGTCGACGGGATCGAACGCGACTTTCGCACACCCGCCCACGCAATCGACGCCGGCATCGGCATGGTCCACCAGCACTTCCGGCTGGTGGAGCCGATGACCGTGGCCGAGAACATCCACCTGGGCTGGCCCGAGACCCCGGGCGTCGTCAGCCATCGGGCCCTGATCGAGCGCACCGAGCGGTTCATGGGCGAGATGGGCATGCGGGTGGATCCCGCTGCCAGGATCTGGCAGCTGTCGGTGGGGGAGCAGCAGCGGGTGGAGATCCTGCGGGTGCTGGCCCGCGGTGCCAGGGTACTGATCCTCGACGAGCCCACTGCAGTGTTGACCGCCAAGGAGGCCGAGGATCTCTTCGAGGTGATCCGGGAGTTGGCGGCCAGCGGACTCAGCGTGATCTTCATCACCCACAAGCTGCGGGAGGTGCTGGCGGTGTCGGACCGCCTGACCGTGCTACGCCAGGGGATCAGGGAGATCACCCGGCCCACCGTGGGGGCAACCGCCAGCGAGATTGCCCGGCTGATGACCGGCGAGGAGCGGGTCCTCAACGTCGAGCACCGGGCTGTGACAGGAGCACCCGCCTTGGAGCTGATGGGCGTCTCGGCTCTCAATGATCGGGGAATCAGAGCGCTTCACGATGTGGACCTGACCGTGCGAGCCGGGGAGATCCTCGGCATAGCCGGAGTGTCGGGCAACGGCCAGACCGAACTGGCCGAGGTCATCTGCTCGTTGCGCGACCTGGAGTCCGGCTCGATCACGGTCGACGGAGCCGACATCGGGTCGATGTCGGTGCGGGCCGTCACCGACTTGGGCGTGGGTCACATCCCCGAGGACCGAGTCGGGATGGGCATGGTCCTGTCGGCGCCGGTCAAGAACAACGCGGTGCTGCACAACTACTGGACTGAGCCGTTCGCCCAAGGTCTGACTCTGGACCGCCAGGAAGTCATCGACTTCGCCAAGCGGCTGGTCGAGTCGGCCCGGGTGCAGACCCGCTCGGTGTTCGCCACTGCAGGGCAGCTCTCGGGCGGCAACCAGCAGCGCTTGGTGGCCAGGCGCGAGGCTCTGGCCGCGGATCGGTTGCTGGTCGCGGCCCACCCCACCCGAGGGCTCGATGTGAACGCGGCGCAGGAGGTGAGGGCCACCATCCTCGAAAAGCGCGACGGAGGATGCGGGGTCCTGCTGATCTCCGACGATCTTGACGAAGTGCTGTTGATGAGCGACCGCATAGCTGTCATGTACGAGGGTCGGATCATGGGCGTGTTCAACGCTGCGGACGCCGACCGCGAGCACATCGGCCTGCTGATGGGGGGCCATTCCGCCGCTGAGGCGGTGCCATGAGGCCTGGACGGCCCTGGGTGGACTGCCCCGGGTCGCCCGGCTGAGGGGCGAGGCTAGATGACTCCTTTGGGCTCGATTGCGAGTGCGGTCCTCTCGGCGACGCCGTGGCGGTTGGACAGGCGCTTGGAGGTCGATGCCCGGCGGGCCGCGCTCTCCCGCATCCGCGGTGCGGTCGGCGCCATGGTCGTGGTCGGTGTCTTGCTGCTGCTCACTGGGCGCAATGCCTTCTGGATCCTCTGGAAGGCCCTCGACTCCATCCTCGGCAGCCAGCGTGGCATCGAAGGCGTGGCCCTGCGAGCCATCCCGATCCTGATGACCGCGCTGGGTGTGGCCCTGTCGCTGCGCATGAAGGTGTGGAACATCGGCTCTGACGGCCAGTTCCTCATGGGGGGCCTGGCCGCGGTGGGAGTGGGTATCCATTTGGACGGGCCCGGCTGGCTGGTGCTGATCGTTATGGCGGTGGTGGGCACCCTGGCCGGCGCGGCATGGATTCTGGTGCCTGCACTGGCCCGGGCCTACTTGGACGTGAACGAGATAGTCACGACGCTGCTGCTGAACTTCGTGGCTTTTCAATTGGTGGTCTGGGCTTCACTGGGGTTCTGGCGGGACAGGGAGTCCGCGGTAATCCGATCCACCGAGAGGGTTCCGGTCATCCTGGCGAAGATTCCCGGGGCCGAGTCGGTCACCATCGCCCTGCTCGTTCCCGTGATCATCGCAGCGGTGCTCTGGTGGGTATTCCGATCCACAACGGTCGGCTACGAGGTCGACACCATCGGGGGCAACCCGCGGGCTGCCCGCTTCGCTGGCATCCCGGTGCGACGCCGGATCCTGGTCGTGATGCTGTTCACCGGGGCCATCGCCGGCCTTGGCGGGATGCTCCAGCTGAGCGCTCCCGGCGCGCAGGCCATGAACGCTGGGTTCTCGGCCCAGTTCGGGCTGTCGGGTTTCATCGTGGCCGCGCTGGCCGGCGCCTCGTTCTGGGGCGTGATGGGCGGCGGTCTGTGCATCGCTTCGATGTTTTACGCCGGGGTGCTATTACAGACCAAGGGCTTGTCGGTGTACATCATCTTTGCCAGCTACGGCGTGATCCTCACGGGCATCGCCCTAGGCGAGATCGCGGCCCGCTACCGGCTCGTGCGCCGCGACGTCGATGAAGCTGGCACCGAGAGCGATGACGTGGCTGCCGACCAAGCGTCTGAGGGGGCAAGCTCATGATCCTCGCCATCACTGAGAACGCCTTCCTCAGCCTGGTCGGCTCGGCTATCCCGGCCAGCACAGTGGTGGTGCTGGCCGCCACCGGGGCCATGCTCGGCGAGCGGGTCGGGGTGCTCAACCTGGGCCAGGAGGGACTCATCGGTATCGGCGCGGTGTACTCGGTCATCGCGGTGCTGTCGTTGGGCGTGGGGAGCCCCTGGCTGGCGCTGCTCATCGGCATGATCGCGGCAGCGGTGGCTGGCCTTATCTTCGCCGTCTGCGTTGTGGCCTTTCGGGCCAGCCAGGTGCTGGTGGGCCTGGCCCTGGCCCTTGGAGGCATCGGTCTGTCCAACCAACTGGGCACCAACCGCAACGGAACTCTGATCAAGACGCTGTTTCGCGAGGTCAACCCGGGCGGAGCGCTCGACAATAACGACTTCGTGACGGCGTTTTTCTTCCATGACCCGATCGTGTACATCGCCTACGTCGGGCTGCCGCTGGTGCTGTGGTTCGTGCTGTTCCGCACCCGCCACGGGATGAACATGCGAGCGGTGGGCGAGAACCCGGCCGCGGCCGACGCGGTGGGTGTGAGCGTGACCGGCTGGCGGATCTTCTACTCGGTCTTGGGGGCGTCGCTGACGGGGGCCGCGGGCTCCTACATGGTCTTGGCGTTTACTCCCAGTTGGTCGCCCGACATCGCCCGAGGGCGGGGCTGGATCGCGCTGGCAGTGGTCATCTTCGCAGGCTGGAGGCCGGGGTGGGCTGTGGCCGGGGCCCTGCTGTACGGATCCATGATCTCACTCGACACCACCGCCCAGGCCCGAGGCTGGGGTTTGCCGTTCATGGGGGCCAGCGACCTCAGCTTTCTCTTGTCCATGCTTCCCTATGTGGTCACGCTCGTGGCCATCCTCATCCCGGCGGGGGCGGTGAAGCTCGGTAGGCGGGTGAGGTCGACCGCCGCGCCCGCGGCCCTGGCCATCCCCTACTCGCGCGAGGAGCGCTGAGCACCGCCGCGCCCGTAAACACGGAATGTGGCTCGCGGCCGACCGATGACCGAGTCCGATCGATGACCGGGGCGCTCCGATGACCGAGTCCGATCGATGACCGGGGCGCTCCGATGACCGAGTCCGACCGCATCCTCGACGAGTGGTTCCCGGTCGCCCGAGCCACAGACCTCGCCGCGGGCCGGTGGCTTCCATTCGAACTGCTCGATGAGCGCTGGTTGCTGGCCTGCGACAACTCAGGCCGGGTCGAGGTCTTCGTGGACACCTGCCCTCACCGGGGCGCTCGCCTGACGCTGGGCGACTTCGACGGGGAGCGGCTGCGGTGCGGCTACCACGGCTGGCAGTTCGATATCGACGGCCGCTGCGTGCATCAGCCCGCTCACCCGGACCGGTCCCCGGCGGGGGTGCGGCTGCGCGGGGCCGCGGCGCGGGCCGGATACGGGTTCTGGTGGGTTTGCGCCGGGGATCGGCCCCGGGACCTGCCGCTCGCTCCGGACCATGCCGCCCACCCGGAGCGCACCGTGTGGCTCGACCCGGTGACGGTCGAGTCGTCCGGGCCCCGGATCATCGAGAACTTCCTCGACCTGGCCCATTTCCCGTTCGTTCACAAGGGGTATCTGGGCCAGGAGCCGCACACCGGGGTGGACCCATACGGGATAGAGCCCAGCGATGACGAGTTGCGGTTCACGGACTGTGTCGTCTGGCAGCCCGACCCGGGGCCGTCTGCGGCCGGCGGGGGGCCGGTCCGCTACCAGTACTCGGTGTCGCACCCGTATGGGGCCACTCTGACCAAGGTGCCGTCGGGCGAGGAGGGCGATGGCGCCGGGGGTTTCACCATCCTCATCGTGGCCAGCCCCGTCACCGAGACGACCTGTGTGGTGTGGCGGTCGACGGTTGTCCACGACGCCGAGGCGGATCTCGATGCCCAGCGGGCCTTCAATGAGCTGATCTTCTCGCAGGACATCGATGTGGTGGAGTCGCAGCGGCCCCGGCGTCTGCCGCTCGATCCGCGGATGGAGTCGCACCAGGCTGCCGACGCGGGCAGCCTCGCCTACCGCAGGTGGCTGCGCGGCCGGGGCATCCGCTATGGCACCATCGACACGGACGACGCGGACGGCACCGGCAGCTCACCATGACCATCGCTCTTGAGGGGAACGCGCGACCATCTCCGTCGAGGCACAGACTTATGATCATCGCCACCGAGGAGGAATCATGACCATCGCTACCGAGCAGCACGTGAGGCGCCTGCCGAAGGTGGAGTTGCACTGCCACATCGAGGGCGCCAGCCGGGCCGAGACCATCAGGGAGCTGGCCGGGGTCAACGGGGTGACGTTCCCGGTGGACGACCCGGCCGACCTCTACCACTTCACCGACCTCAATCAGTTCCTCGACATCTATGGCGTCGTCTGCGCTTACCGCTCACGGTGTGCCCCACCTCCAACGTGATGATCGCCAACGTGGTGCCCGACGTGGCGTCGCATCCCTACGCCCGCCAGCGCGAGCTCGGCGTGCTGGCCACCGTCAACTCCGACGATCCCGGCATGATGCGCTTCGACGTGGCCGACGAGTACGCAGCGGTGGCTGAGGCCTTCGACTACAGCCTCGAGGAGATGGAGGCCATCAGCCTCGACGGCATCACCGCGTCTTGGGCGCCCGACGACGAGAAGGCCGCGCTGCGGGCCCGCTTCGAGGCCGAGTTCGACCAGCTCCGCGCCGAGTTCGGCCTGCCTTCGGGCAACGGGGCCGGCTGAGCCTGCCCAGCGGCAGGCCTGGTTGGCCGAATTGGACGCCTTCTTGGGCTCGGCCTGATCGCGGTCGACCGGATCGCTCCGCCAGCCGATCATGACCTACTGTGGCTGCCGCGAGAGCGAGCGGGGACGGTCATGACGATGGCAGAGGCTGAGATGCAAGGCTGTTCCGACCCGGTGATCTGGAACGAGTGGCACGCGGTGGCGGATCTCGACGAAATCCGCCGCAGCGGGCTGAACACCCTGCTGCTCGGCGAGCCCTTGAGCTGCTGGATCGACACCGATGGCACGGCCCGGGCCGAGACGCGAGCCAACCGCGAGCTCGTGGTTCGCACCGACTACGGGTACCTGTGGACCACCCTGGGGGAGCCCGAAGGCGGCGTGTTCGACATTCCCGAGACCCACGAGGACGACCGTCGAACGCTCAACGCCCTCACGGTCGGCATAGAGGTCTCGGCTCCGCGGGCCGTGGAGAACTTCCTGGACATTGCTCACTTCCCCTACGTGCATGCGGGCGTGCTTGGCGAGGAGCCCCACACCGAGGTGGCCGAGTATCGGGTGGAGGAGCGAGACGGCGAGTTGTGGGCGTTCGACTGCCTGTTCTACCAGCCGCGCGCGGCTGCGGCCTCCTCGCAGGCGGTGCTGGCCGAGTACATCTATCGGGTGCCCCATCCCTACAGCGCGATGCTCTACAAGTCGTCGCCGGCCGACCCCGAGAGAATGGACGCCATCGGCATCTTCATCCACCCCATCACCGAGACGCGCATCAGGGCCCACCTGTTCATCTGCGTGCTCGACGACGTGAGCGCCGACAGGGAGATCCGCCGGTTCCAGCAGGGCGTGATCGCGCAGGACAAGCCGATCCTCGAGAACCAACACCCCAAGCTCCTGCCGCTGGATCCTCGAGCCGAGACACCGATCCGGGCCGACCGTTCGGCTATCGCCTACCGGCGCTGGCTGAGCCGCCTCGGAGTGACCTATGGCGTGATCCCGGCCGCCGGCAGCCTGCGAGCATGAGCGCAGACGCCGAGCGGCTGTGGCATCCGGTGGCGTCCTTGGTGGACGTGGTGCCCCGCCATGTGTTCTGGGGGAGGCTGCTGGGCCGGGAGCTGGCGGTGTGGCGGGCCGACGACGGCTTCGTGAACGTGTGGGAGAACCGCTGCCTGCATCGGGGGGTTCGTCTCACCGTCGGCACCAACGACGGGCGGGAGCTGGTCTGCCGCTACCACGGGTGGCGCTACGCCAGCCGCACCGCGGGATGCACCTATATTCCCGCTCACCCCGCTGACGCGCCCGCCCGCACCATCTGCAACCGGACGTTCCCGGCGGTCGAGCGCTACGGCCTGGTGTGGTCGGGCGCCGATCCCGACGGCGAGCCGCCAACGATTGAGGCGCTGGAGGCCGGTGGGGCCTTCGCCCTGCGCGGCCTCGCGGTGCACGCTCCCAGCGACCTTGTCGTCGACGCGCTGAGCCGGCATCGCTTCTCGCCCACCGACCGCATAGGCGCCGTTAGCGACGGCCGCACCGCAGGCGAGGAGGCCGATGTGGACCTGACCGTCACCGAGCGGGGCCGCTACCACCTCGTGCTCCGGTCCGACTCGGGCGGTGGGGCCTCCAGCACCGCCGTGTTCTTCGCGCAGCCCGCCGACGCCGAGCGCACGGTCATCCGGGCCGTGCTGGCCGGCGAGCCCGAGCCCGGCAGCCGGATCTCGGTGTGGCGCCACCACAACACCGCACTGTCGCAGTTGCGTGACGCCGTCGAGGCCGAGGCCCGCCGCCAGCCGGCACCCGAGCCCATGGTCGCCTCCATCGAGGAGGTGCCGATCCACCTGTTGGAGATTCCCGAGCCGGCCCCGGCGGGACGGCGAGCCGCCTTGAGGGTGCAGGTCGCCCGCAAGTGGCAGGCCGCCGCCGACGTGGCCGGCTTCGATCTCGTGTCCATCGCCGGCCAGCTCCCCACGTTCCAGCCCGGCGCCCACATCGACGTGCACCTTCCCAACGGGCTGGTGCGCCAGTACTCCCTCACCAACGGCCCGGGCGAGCTCGACCGCTACCGCATCGGCGTGAAGCTCGAGCCCGACGGCGGTGGCGGCTCGCTGGCCCTGCACGACAGCGTGCGGGTCGGCGACGTGCTGGCGGTCTCGGAGCCGCGCAACAACTTCCCGCTGCGGCGCGACGCGGTGCGCACCATCCTCGTGGCCGGGGGCATCGGCATCACCCCGCTGCTGGCCATGGCCCAGGCGCTGCGCCACCAGGGGCTCCACTTCGAGTTGCACGTGTTCGCCCGCTCAGAGGCCCACATAGCGTTCGCGGAGCTGGTGGACGGCCTGGGCGAGTCCGTCACCCGCCACATCGGGCTGTCGCCGCCGGAGACCGGCGCCGCGCTGGAGGCGCTCCTGGCCGAACCAGGGCCCCACGAGCACGTCTACGTGTGCGGTCCCGGGCCGATGCTCGACGCGGCCCGCCGCATAGCCGCGGACGCGGGCCGCACGGACGACACCGTCCACTTCGAGTACTTCGCCAACCCGACGGAGATCGACGACTCCACGACGTTGACGGTGGACCTGGCCCGCTCCGCGCTGAGTTTGGAGGTTCCCGCGGGGGCCACCATCATGGAGGTGCTGCGGGCCAACGGCGTGGAGGTGGCGTCGTCGTGCGAGACCGGCGCCTGCGGCACGTGCCGGGTGGCGGTGCTCGACGGCGAGCCTGCCCACAACGACGTGTACCTCGACGACACCGAGAAGCAGCAGGGCGACCAGATGATGGTGTGCGTGTCGAGGGCTCGCAGCGACCGCCTGGTCCTCGACATCTGACGGTGCTCAGGATTGAGGTTCAGGAGGCTGCGATGATCACGCTGTACGACTGGGAGCTGTCGGTCAACTGCTACAAGGTCCGGCTGCTGATGAGCATCCTCGGCCTGGAATACACCGAAGTGCCGGTGGACTTCTACCCGGGCTGGGAGCACAAGTCGGCGGAGTTCGCCAAGATCAACCCGTTGGGGCACATCCCGGTGATCGACGACGACGGCTACATGCTGCGCGACTCCCACGCCATCCTGGTGTACCTGGCCGTGCGCTATGACCCGACCAGGCGCTGGTACCCGGTGGACGATCCCAAGGTGCTGGGCGAGACCGCCTCGTGGCTGCTGTTCGCCGAGGGGACCACCAACACCGCGTCCGCGGCCCGCCTGCATGTGAACCTCGGCTACGACTTCGACATCGACGCGGTGCGGGCCGGCGCCCACCGGCTCTTCAGAGTGCTCGACGAGCACCTGTGGTTCCGCGAGCGAGAGGGCCTCGACTGGGTGGCGTCCAGCCCGCACCCCACCATCGCAGACCTGGCCCTGTTCGGCGACGTGGCCCTGTCGGAGGAGGGCGGCGTCTCCCGCGAGGACTACCCGGCCCTGCGCCGCTGGACCGACCGGTTCCGCCACATAGACGGCTTCATCGTCATGCCCGGAATCTTCGCCCCCCGCAAGGCCCCGCCGCCCGGCTGACGCTGCCGAGACCGGCCCCGCCGACGCGGGTCGCGCCTGCCGGATCGCGGGTCATCTCGGAATGTCTCGCCAGGGCAGGTCGCGGTCGATGCTGGGCTCGCGGGGCAGCCCCAGGGAGCGCTCCGAGAGGTTGTTCCTCATGACCTCGTTTGTCCCGCCCCCGATGGACACGGCGTAGCGCCCCATCAGCTCGTGGCGGGCCCAGCGGGCCGGCTCGTCCCAATCGGCCACCACGGCCAGGCCGCCCAGTGCGGTTGCCAGCTCCCCGCTGCGGCGCTTCGACTCCGCCGCGAACAGCTTCATGACGGCGGGGTCTATCGGCGGCGGCCCGCCTCGGCGCACCGCGTTCTGGATGGTCTCGCCCATCCATCGCTGCATCCGCTCGCGGGCCCAGGCGTCGGCCAGCCGCTGGCGCACCAGCGGATCGTCGAGGTGGCCGTGGCGCCGGGCCAGCTCCGACAGAGGGGACATCACGCTGGTGCCCTTGCGGTCCCCGATGAACGCGGATTCGTTGAGCAGCACCGTGCGGGCCGGTGCCCATCCGCCGTCGATCTCGCCAACGACGTTCGCGACCGGGATGAGAACGTCGTCGAAGAAGACCTCGTTGAAGTGCGCGGAGCCGTTCATTTGCACCAGCGGACGGGCCTCGATCCCCGGTGTGGCCATTTGCACCAGCAGGAAGGTGATGCCGCGGTGCTTGGGCGCGTCGGGGTTGGTGCGCACCAGCAGGAAGCCCCAGTCGCAGAACTGAGCCTGGGAGTTCCATACCTTCTGGCCGTTCACAACGAACTCGTCGCCGTCGCGTTCGGCCCGCATCGACAGGCCGGCCAGGTCGCTGCCGGCTCCAGGCTCGCTGAACAGCTGGCAGAAGGCGAGCTCCCCCGACAGCAGTCCGGGCACGAACCGGCGCTTCTGGTCTTCGGTGCCGTGGCGCAGCAGGGTTGGGCCCAGCATGGCGATGGTGGCACCGACGAATCCAGGTGCTTCCTCGTAGCCGGCTGCGACCTCCGAGAAGATCCGCGCCTGCGACGGCTCGCCCCCGCCCCCGCCGTAGGCGCGGGGCCAGGTCAATCCGGCCCAGCCGTGCTCGAACAGCTTGCGCTGCCATTGGCGTCCGCGGTTGAAGTACTCTCCGGCGCGCTCGGTGTCCACATAGAGCGGAACGCTCCACAGATCGTCGCCTGATCGAACAGTGGCGTGCCGGTCGTGCCAGGTCCGAGCCCGGACCCGGAAGGCGGCCTGCTCAGCGGTGTCGCTCCCGTCGCGGCCAGGGTCTCGATCGGAGTGTCTGTTGACCAAGGCGATTCTCTTCTCCTGGGCGCTCGGGCGATGACCGTTACCCTCTGCGGGCGTGTCCGAGATGCTCAACGAACGCTACGGGTTGCCGGGCTTCGCCATGCTCGGCCCCACGTCTATAGCCACCATCGGGCGCAAGCCCACGACCACCCAAGAGGCTGAGCGGATAGGCAGCGGAACATGAAGATCTTCGCGAGGCGCCCAGCGAGGCCGTGGCCCGAGCGGCCCGTGAGCGCAGCGAACAAGAGCGGGAAACACGACGCTGCACCGCGAGGCGGCGTCACCAATCCGCGGGGCCTCGAAAGGCAGCAGCCGTGAAGTTCGCCATGTTCTACGAGATCCCGGTGGCCCGGCCGTGGTCGCGCCACAGCGAGCAGCAGGCCTACCAGGAGGTGGTGGAGCAGGTCCGGCTGGGCGATCGGGTCGGGTTCCACTCGGTCTGGACCGTGGAGCACCACTTCCTGGAGGAGTTCTCGCACTGCTCCAACCCCGAGGTCCTCTACGGCCATTTGGCCGCGGTCACCGAGAACCTGCGGCTGGGCTACGGCGTGCGGCTCATGCCCAGGCCCTACAACCATCCGGTGCGCACCGCCGAGTCGGTGGCGGTGCTGGACCTCTTGTCGAACGGGCGGGTGGAGCTGGGCACTGGCCGGTCGGCCACCCGGGCCGAGCTGGAGGGATTCGGCATCCATCCCAGCGAGACCCGGGCCATGTGGCGCGAGGCGCTGGAGATGACCGTCGCCGCCATGACCTCCGACGAGATCGAGTGGGACGGCCACTACTGGCAGATGCCGAGGCGTCGGGTTCTGCCCAAGCCCATCCAGCGTCCCCATCCGCCGCTGTGGGCCGCAACCAGCTCCGACGGGGGACATCGTATGGTCGGTGAGGCGGGCTTGGGGCTGCTGTCGTTCTCGGTGGGCACCCCGCCCGAGGAGCTGGCCCGGCGCATCGCCATCTACCGGGAGGGCATCGCCGCCTGCACCGAACCTGTGGGCCGGTTCGTCAATGATCAGGCCGCCACCTTCACCATGGTCAACGTGGCGCCCACTGTGGCGGAGTCGGTGGAGGTGGCGGCCGAGTCGTTCGAGTGGTATCCCCGCAAGGGCGCCACCCTGATCGGGTCGGTGGCCCAGTGGCTGCGCGAGATGGAGGCTGAGCTGGGGACCTACGACTACCTGGGCACCACAGCCGACCACGTCGAGGACGGCTCCATCGATCGCTTGACCATGGACTATCTGCTGGACGCCAATGCCTGCGTTTGCGGTGACGCCGATCGGGCGATCGAGATGTTCCGGGCCTACGAGGCGACCGGTTGCGACATGGTGTTCTGCCTGTTCAACCCGTACAAGGTGCCCCACGACAAGGTGATGCAGACCATCGAGCTGATGGGCGCCCATGTGATTCCCGAATTCGGATGATCGTCGCAGTGTCCCTTACGGGGTTCTCGGGCCGAGTCGGGGCATAATCGAAACGAGACCGGAACCGAAAGGGGACCTGCCATGAGTGATGCATACATAGTCGATGCGGTGCGCACGCCCACGGGCCGGCGGGGCGGTGGGCTGGCCGACGTGCATCCCGCCGACCTCGGGGCCGCGGCCATCAAGGCGCTGCTGCGCCGCACCGGCGTCGACCCCATGGCCGTCGAGGACGTGATATTCGGCAACCTCGACAACGTCGGCCCCAACGCGGGCGACATCGCCCGCACCTGCTGGCTGGCCGCGGGCCTGCCCGAGGCTGTGCCGGGCGTGACCGTGGACCGCCAGTGCGGGTCGGGCCAGCAAGCGGTCAGCTTCGCGGCGATGGCCGTCAAGGCAGGCGTGCACGACGTGGTCGTGGCGGGCGGAGTCCAGAACATGTCCATGGTCCCCATCGGTACCGCCCTGGTCGCGGGCGAGCCTCTAGGCCACGCCGATCCGTTCACCGGCTCCGAGGGATGGGTGCAGCGCTACGGGACCCAGGAAGTCTCCCAGTTCCGGGGGGCGGAGATGATCGCGGAGAAGTGGGACATCAGCCGGGCCGACATGGAGGCCTACGCGCTGGAGAGCCACCGCCGAGCCATCCGGGCCATAGACGAGGGCCGCTTCGAGGCGGAGATCGAGCCCGTCAACGGGGTGACCACCGACGAGGGCCCCCGCCGCCACACGTCCCTGGAGAGGATGCGGTCGCTGCCGACGCTCACCGAGGGCGGGCGGCTAACCGCGGCGGTGTCCAGCCAGATCAGCGACGGGGCGGCGGCCTTGCTGGTGGCGTCGGAGCGGGCCGTCGACGAGCACGGGCTGACGCCCCGGGCCCGCATCCATCACATGTCGGTGCGGGGCGACGACCCCATCTACATGCTCACCGGGCCCATCCCGGCCACTGCCTACGCGCTGGAGCGCACCGGCATGGCCATCGACGACTTCGACCTGTTCGAGTGCAACGAGGCCTTCGCGCCGGTGCCCATGGCCTGGATGCACGAGCACAACATCCCCCACTCCAAGGTCAACGTCAACGGCGGGGCCATCGCGCTGGGACACCCGCTCGGCTGCACCGGAGCCAAGCTGATGACCACCCTGATGCACGAACTGGAGCGCACCGGCGGACGCTGGGGCCTGCAGACCATGTGCGAGGGCGGCGGCCAGGCCAACGTCACCATCATCGAGCGCCTGTGAGCGTTGCCGACACCGGGCCGCAGGGCCGCGCCGGCGGGGTCAGCGGCCTAGCCGAGGGAAAGGTCGTGCTGGTCACCGGGGCCGCGGGCGGCATCGGCCGGGCCGCGGCGGTGCAGTTCGCAGCCCAGGGCGCGGAACACGTGGTGGCCGCCGACCTCAACGCCGAGGGTGCACAGGAGACGGCGGACTCGATCAACTCCCTGAACCCGCAGCCCAGAGCCTCGGCCGCGGCGGTGGACGTGACCGACGAGGCCGCGGTCTCGGCCATGATCGAGCGGATCGTCGCACGGCACGGCCGGCTAGACGCCGCGTTCAACAACGCCGGGATCTCGGACCAGATGTCGGAGTTCCACCACCTCGAGGCGGCCCGCTGGGACCGCATGATCGCGGTCAACCTGACCAGCGTGTTCCTGTGCATGAAGCACGAACTGCGCCACATGGTCGCCCACGGCGGCGGGACCATCGTCAACACGTCCTCGGGCGCGGGGGTGGTGGCCGCTCCGGGCCAGCCGCACTACACCGCGGCCAAGCACGGTGTGGTGGGCCTCACCAAGGCGGCCGCCCAGGAGTACGCCCGCCGCGGCATCAGGGTCAACGCCGTGCTGCCCGGATCCACCGACACGCCCATGATCCGGCGCTTCATCGGGGAGAGCGAGGAGATCGCCAAGCTGATCGCCTCGACCAACATCGGCGGCCGGATGCTCACCGCCGACGAGGTTGCCGAGGTGGCCGTGTGGCTGGCCTCCGACGCGGCCAGCATGGTCAACGGACAGTCGCTGATCGTCGACGGGGGCGGACTCGTCCGCTGATCGCCTCGACCAACATCGGCGGCCCGACGCGCGCGGCGGCTAGGTCAGGGCGGTGTCGACCCGGCGGGAGGCCTCGTCCTCGCTCACGTGGAGCGCGAACGACAGCTCCGACACCAGCACGCTGCGGGCCGTGTTGTAGAGCGTCTTCTCGCCGGCGGAGAGTCCCTTGGCCCGGTCGCGCAGGGCCAGGTTGCGTACCACCTCAGCCACTTGGTACACATCGCCCGACTTCAGCTTCTCCTGGTGGTTCTTGTAGCGGCGGGACCAGTTGGCCGGCTCGCGGACGTCTTTGCGGGCCAGGACGTCGAAGAGATCATCGACGTCCTCGGTGCTGATGGGCCAGCGCATCCCCACGTCCTCGGCCTTGTCGGCGGGCACGGACACGGTCATCTCGCCGTGGGTCATGCGCAGAACCAGGTAGTCCTGCTCCTCTCCGAAGGCGGTGCGCTTCTCCAGTCTCACAACCTCGGCGGCACCGTGATGCGGGTACACCACCCGATCACCGACCTTGAAGCCCACGCCCCGATTCTACAGCCGCGGGCGAGGATTCCGGCGCGGCCCGATGCGCCCGCGGGGCCTCTGCGCAATGGGCTGCTTGCGAGGGCGCGGCTGGGGCGTGAGTGTGACCTGCGAGGGCGCGGCTGGGGCGTGAGTGTGACCTGCGAGGGCGCGGCTGGGGCGTGAGTGTGCTTCGCGAGGGGAGCGGCTGCGGACCGTCCGGGGTGCGGGCGCGCCCGGCTCTACCGTGGCGCGACCGCGGTTCCGAACGCTTCGAGCGCCGACGCGGTGCGCTGCGCCGACTCTGCCAGCACCGCCGGGTCGCGTCCCGAGCCGCGCAGCACGTCGACGATCTCGTAGGTGGAGCGGTCCACCCAGGTCGGCGTATGAGAGATTTCGCTCACCCGCCACTGGCCGCTGGCGGTGTCCTCGGTCACGGTGAGGTGCACGATCACGCCGTCCTGGGTGGCGACCGGGCATTCGTCGCAGCTCTCCGGGGACTGGTTCGACAGGAAGTTGCCCAGCCCGTACACCAGGAACTCGCCGCCGATCTGGGTCACTGGCTGCACGACGTGAGCGTGGTGGCCGAGGATCAGGTCGATGTCGAGGGAGGCCAGCATGCGGGGACCCACGCCGGTCTGCAGCTCGTCGGGGGCCGCGTCATAGTTCTTGCCCCAGTGCATCGAAAGCACAACGAAGTCAGCGCCCTCCTGGCGCGCCCGCCTCGCCTCGTCGAGGATGGCCGCCTCGTCGATCATGTTGGAGAGGTAGGCCTCGTCTTCGGGCAGCTCCCCGTTGTTGAAGCCGTAGGCGTACGACAGGTGCGCGACGGTTGCGCCGCCCGCCTCGAGCAGCGTGACCCGGTCGCGGTCCTCTGCGGAGAGGGCCATGCCGGCGTGGGCCACCTCGGCCCGGTCGAGGGCGGCGATGGTGCCCACGACGCCCTCGCGCCCCGCGTCGGTGGCGTGGTTGGAGGCCAGGGAGCAGGTGTCGTAGCCGGCATCGGCGATGGCCGCGGCCAGCTCTCTGGGCACGATGAACGCCGGGAAGTACGACAGGCGGGCGTTGTTGGGCGACATGGGCGTCTCCACGTGGCACACGGCCAGGTCGGCGGCTCTGAGGATGGGCGCCACGCGGGCGAACATCGGAGAGAAGTCCCAGCCGTCGGTTGTGCTGGCCGCGTCCGCGACGGACTCATGGATGAGCAGGTCGCCGGTGGCCGCGATCGTGAAGGTTCTCGGGCCCTCTTGTGGCGCCGCGGTAGCGGTCGTGTCAGCCGCGTCGGAGCCCGCGGGGGGCGTGTCCTCGGCGGCTTCATCCGAGTTCGGGGACGCGGCGGGGTCGCGGGCCGGCGCTTCTCGGTCGAGGGCGATCGAGGCCGCCGCGCCGGCCACGATCAGGGCGAACAGCGCCCATGCCACGCTTCGCTCCAGCGGGAACCGCGGTCTCATGCCCACGCTGCCGACCTCAGACCGAGCCGACGTCTGACTTGAGGCCCCGGCCGTTGGGTGCCTCGCCGGTGGAGCCGTCGGGTGATCGGGCCACGCGGCCCTCGACCACCACCCATCGGATGCCCGCGGACTCCTGGGCCGGATTCTCGATCGTGGAGCGGTCGGCCACGCTGGCCGGGTCGAACACGGTGATATCGGCGTCGGCGCCTATGCCGAGACGGCCCTTCATCTGAAGTGCGGGGCAGCGGCGCTCGAGCAGGCGGGCGGGCTGGATCGTCATCTTCGACAGGGCCGTGGGCAGGTCGACGACGGCTCGCTCACGCACGTAGCGGCCCAGCACCCGGCTGAAGCACCCGGTGGACCGGGGATGGTTGTTGTGGGAGCGGTCGAGGATGGCGTCGCTGCCGACCATCACGAAGTCGGCCTGCAGCGGGAGTTCCACGTCGGCGGCCGACATGGCGAACGCGGCGGTCAGGCTGTTGTTGGCGTAGGCCGCGGCGAAGGTCTGCTCCGTCAGCCTCTCCGAGGTTCCCGCCACCTGCAGGTCGCCGTAGCCGATGCCGAACTTCTCCTGCCAGTTCTCGTAGCGAGCCGACTTGAGGTACGTGGCCCAGAACTCGTAGGGGTAGACGCAGGCCGTCATGGCCAGCCCCTCGCCGATCGCGTCGCCGACGCGTCCGAGCGCCTCGGCCATCACCCCGGTGCCGCCGGTTGAGTTGATGTGCTCGACGTGGACATGGGCCCCGGTCTCGCGGGCCGCCCGCACGAGTTCGCTGATGGCTTGAAGGTTGGTGCCCGGAGGGAGGTTGTCTGAGTAGCGGGCGTGGACGCACAGGGGAACCTCGTGCTCCGCGGCGAGCGCGGCGTGGGCGAGCAGATCGTCGGCGGTGGTGCCCGGGGTGTACTCGGGCTGCATGTGGAGCCCGACGAACCCGTTGCGAAGATCGGCGCGTGCATCCTCGAGGACGGCCTCCAAAGCGCCCCCGGCTGCGGCGTCGTAAGGCTCCAGGCCATGGGCCTGGCGAATGAAGGCGTTGTCGTAGGCCCCGCCGAAGTGCACCGGGGAGCTTCCGTCGGGATGGGCCGTGAACCAGCGGTCGGCGCGGTTGTCGAGGCCGTGCATCCCCAGGTTCGTGGTTACACCGTCGGCCAGCTTGAACCACTCGCCGTATCCGTTGGGGCTGTACGACAGGATGTCGATGAACCCGGGGGACACGACCAGACCGGTGGCGTCGATGGTGGTGGATGCCTGCAGCGGAGCTGCGTCTGGACCGGCCGCGATGGCGGCGACAGTCGAGCCGCTGATACCGATGCTCGCCACCGAGTCGAAGCCCGACGCTGGGTCGATCACACGGCCGCCGACGATGGCCAGGTCGTAGACGTGGTCGGGCCCGCGTGCCGCCGACTCGTCTAGCACCGGTATCTGCGGCGGGCCATCCGGCGCTGGCTCCGAGACGACCGTGGGCGGCGCTGAGCTGGCCGGTGCCGGCGTTGAGTCGGTCGCGGCGGTCTGCGGACCGACGGGCTCGGTCTGCGGATCCTCGTCGGAGTCGGCGCCCCAGCCGATCCGGCGGAGCACGGCCACGTTCGTGACCCCGAATCCCAGCGCGAGCAGCAGACGGCGACGGGCGATCGATCCGCCGGTCGGTTTCGGCCCGCTCACGACCGGCCAGCATACGGCGCCCCTTAGGGTGGATCGCGCCCCCTGGGCCCGTGGCAACCGGCTCGGGATTGTCTCTCGGGCGCTCGCGTGGTGGCGTCATAGCGCCGTCGGCGAGGGGTCGTGAACATCGCCCAGCGCGATCACCAGCTGGTTCGCCAAGCCCTGATCGAGGTGGTTGCACAGCCATTCGAGGCTGCTGGGAACGTCCGACACACGGCTCAACACCCAGCGGGCGAACGCTCCGTCGTCGAGCCAGCCGGCGACCTGGGGGGTCAAGCCGGGCAGGATCGTCGGCGCCGCCGCGGGCAGTCTGGCGACGCCGCCGCGCAGCGACGACCACGTGTTGACGGTGTGGAATTGCTGTCTCAGCCAGCGCGTCAGACAGGGCGAGAGCGGCTCGCCGGTGTCGTTGAGCGGATAGAGCACCGACAGGTTCTCCCAGCTCAGGCGCCGGCGGGTGCACAGACCGCCTCGACGCCGGAGCAGTCGCGCCACCCGGTGCAGGAACACGCCGTCCGGGAACCAGACGATGGGCGACAGGCACGGCGGTGTGGGCAGGCCCAGGGCCCGGAGCGCTGCGTCGAGCAGCGTTCCCGCCACGGTGGAGAGGATCTCTGCGCCCCCGACGGTCTGATCGCGAAACAGCGCCAGCGAGCATCCATGCCGATCGACGCACCACGCGAGGACGCCGCCCCGCCGGTGGCCGTCGGGCCACAGGGTCTTGCATTGCACGCTGGATGCCGCCGCCACGGTCCCGGGCGGGCATCTCAGGCCGATCAGCGCGAGCGCGCCGCCGGAGGGCGGGTCGATGGTGGTTCGAGCTGCACCGGCTCCGATCAGGACTGCGCCGCCCGGCGGTCCGTCCAGTGCGTCTGAGGCAAGGTCCAACAGGAGCGGATCGCCGCCTGGCGGGCGCGCTAGGCCGCTTCCTGCGACAAGCGCCGTGCTGTCGGGGTGCTCGCGCTCTACGACTCGGCCGTCGTCAAGCTTGTAGAAGAAGGGGAGTCCATGATTGCGGTGCATGGGACGGGGGCCTTTCGCCTTGGGGCTGCAAGGCGGCCCGTCGTCCCGGGCTGCGAGGAGAGCGTCGAGCGCTCGCCGGAGAGCATGCACCGAAGGTGTGACACCGCTCAGCCGGCGCCCCGTCCCGGGGCGCGAAGCGAACCGGACGCATGCGCATTCGGCGGGCGATAGTGGCGCACCGCAGGGCGCGCCGCCTAGGTCAGGCCGAGTGCGCGGCGATCAGGTCGTCCACCGAGTCCCAACCGTCGAACAGCACGCTCACACCTTGGTGCTGCATTACCGAGCGGTTCCACGGCTGGGGCAGCAGCCACACCGGCTTGGCGGCCTCCGCCAGCCGCTTCACCCGGCGTGGTGCGTCGTCCACCCAGACGTCGGCGTCCACCGCCACCGGGTCTTCGGTGAACACGATGCCGTCTCCGCCGATGCCCAGCTGCGGGTGGCCGGCGAACCACTGACGGGCGATCTCTCGGGTCCGGCTCTGGTCGTCGGGATTGTCGCCCACCAGGTGGTCTCGTCTGGTGACTGCGACGACCCTGAAGCCTGCGGACTGCAGCCTGGCGATCCCGGCCTCTGCGCTCTCGACGAGCTTGAGCCTCCCCGACATCGGTGACAGCAGGAACTCGCGGATGGCGCCGGCCGGGTCGGCGACGTCCCATTCGGAGAGGTCCCACGACACGTTTAGGGCCAACTGCCCGTCGGCGACCCCGTGGCGAGTGGCGATGTGGGACCGCAGGCCCTTGACCCAGTTTGCGACAACCCCGTCCATGGTCACGGCCACAGTCGGGGCACCTGAACTCGAATTGGAGGTTGCAGGAGGTGGGGGTGTCATGCGGTGGCATTGTAGCGACCGTTGGCCCCTGCTCCGTACCGGTCTTGCTGCGCCGTGAGAGCGACACTGGAGGGCGAAATGCCTATGGCTTCTTGTATTTGATCGACTATATGATGTTGCAATAGCTGTGGAATGGAGATCCGATGTCTGAAGCCCCGGGTGAGCGGCTGGGTCGCCGCGTGATCGCGCAGGCGCTGCATGACACCGGAGCCGAGGCCGTCTTCACCGTGGCCGGGGGTCACTTCCTGCCCACGTACCATGAGCTGGGCCGCATGGGCTCGCCCCGTATCGTCGCCGCTCGCCACGAGCAGGGCGCGGGCTACATGGCCTCCGGTTATGCGCTTGCCAGCGGCAGGCCTGGGGTCGTCCTGTCCGGAGCGCCCGGACCGGGCGCCACGAACCTTGTCACCGCGGTCGCCAACGCCCAGGCGGACTCCATCCCTCTGCTGGTGCTCAGCGCGCAGGTCGACAGACGCTACGTGCACCGCAACATCCTGCAGTACTGCGACAACGTGGGCCTGTTCGGGCCGTTCTGCAAGAGCTCCGTGCAGGCCGTCTCTGTCGACGAGATCCCCAACCTCGTGGCCACAGGCCTGCAGCTCGCCGCATCGGGCCGTCCCGGGCCGGTCCACATCGCCCTGCCCCAGAACCTCCAGGCCGAGCGGGCCGACCGCATCGAGCGCGTGGCCGTGGCCTCATCTGGAGCCCCAGTCCCGCCAGGCTCGACAATCGACGAGTTGGCAGGACGCCTGGCGGATTCGCAGCGTCCGGCAATCCTGGCCGGCCACGGCGTGCTCCGAAGCGGCGGCAGCGCCGCTCTCATGGCGCTGGCCGAGCGGCTCGGAGCGCCCGTGGCCACGAGCCGCTCCGGTATCGGCAGCATGCCCACGACCCATCCGCGCAGCGTGGGCATGCTGGGTTTCTACGGCACGGTCAGCGCCCGCGACGCCATCGCGGGTGCCGACTTGGTGCTCGTCGCGGGCTGCGCGCTGGGCGAGCAGACCACTTACGGCTGGCGCTCCAGCCTGATGACCGCCGCAGCGCAGGTTGTGCAGATCGATGCCGATCCGTCCCAGATAAACCGCGTCTATCGAGTCGACCAGGGCATCGTGGCCAGTGTCGCCGAGGTCCTAGCCGCTCTCATTGACGTCATAGAGCCCCGCGATCCGTGGTTCTCGGGTGATCCTCGGCGCACCGCGCCGCAGAACGACCCCGCCCGGGGCCTGAGCGCGGGCACCGTGATCGACGCGCTCAACCGATGCGGACCAGACGACATGGTGGTGTCGGCTGACATCGGCAATCACCGACTGTGGGTTTGCGAGCAGCTCGATGTGACCAGGCCGGAGGGCCTGCTGCAGTCCTGCGAGTTCGACGCCATGGGCTTCAGCCTGCCGGCCGCCATCGGAGCGGCCGTCGCCCTGGAGGGAGTCCCCGTTGTGGCGATAGCGGGAGACGGGGGATTCGTTCACACCATGGGCGAACTGGCCGTGGCTCGAGATCTGAACCTGCCGCTAGTGGCGGTCGTGTTCGTCGACGGCGCCCTCGGCATCCTGCGCCACCAAGCCGAGGCCATGTACGGCGAGGACCACTTCGTGCGCCTCGGGTCCATCGACTTCGCTGCCGTTGCGCGGGCCTTCGACATCGAGGCCCGCACGGTCAGCGACACCAGCGACATCGATGGCGCGTTCGAGTGGGCCCTGTCGCACAGACGGCCGACACTCCTCGCGGTCGCCATCGATCCGGAAGAGGTCTTCCCGCCTCTGCGCACCAAGATCGAGCAACGCAAGATCGACCTGATGGGCCGGTAACGGACCCCGTGCCGCGGCACACGGTCACGACCCGGTCCGCTTGGGGATCCACACGCCGTGGAGAACCCGCTTGGCGAGGAGGCCACATGAACGAGATCCGCAAGATCCACATTGCTACCGAGGAGATCCGCCTAGAGGCGGGCCGCCCGGTCGAGCCGGCGCTGACCACCGTGATCGTGGCCGCCGTCATGCGCAATCCCTGGGTCGGCCGCCCCTTCGTGGAGGACCTGCACTCCGAGGTCCTCGGGTTCGCCCACAACTTGGGCGCGCTCCTAGCTGACCGTCTCGTGGACGCCTTCGGCTCGCCCGATGGCGTGGAGGCGTACGGGAAGTCCTCGGTAGTGGGAGTCGACGGTGAGATCGAGCACGCCAACGCCATGGTCCACACCCTCATGTTCGGCGATCCGATCCGTGCCAGGGTCGCCGCGTCCAGCACGCTGGTGTTCACCAACACCCGGGCCGGCCCCGGCGCACCGATCATCGTGCCCATGGTCCACAAAGAAGAGATGCTGAGGCGGACCCACTATCACACCGCTCAGACTGCGATCGCGGACGCTCCCCGAGCCGACGAGGTAGTCGTGGCGATCGCCGGCGCGAGCCGCAGCAGGCCCTTCCCTCGGATAGGGGACCGCGACCTCGACCGGGCCGACAGCCAAGCGGTGCCTGCGGCCCGGAGCTGAGCCCGGCGGGTTCAGGCCGTCTGCTGGGCGTCGATCCCTGCCACCTTGAGTGCTTCCGCGAGGGCTGCGATGGCGTGGGCCCGATGCCTCTGGCTCTCGTCGATGAACACTTCGACGTCACCGTCGGCCACCGCCCGCATCATTCTTTGATGCTGCTCGTGCACAAGCTGGCGATTCTCCGGTGACATCAGATAGCGCAGGCGGTAGCGGTCCGAGGAGTCCCACAGGATCCGCAGGACACGCACCAGATGCGGCATGTCCGCAGCCTCGAACACGGTGAAGTGGAACCGCCGGTTCACCGCAGTCAGGGACATGACGTCGTCGTGCACCTCGTCCATCTCCCGGACGATCTCGCGCAGACGGGCCACCATGTCGGCCCGCAGCCGCGGGATGGCCTGACGCACCGCCTCGGTCTCGAGGAGCTCCCGGATCCGGTATATCTCGACGAGGTCGTCCACATCGAGCGTCGCCACCACATAGCCCCGGTGGGGCCGGTAATCGACGTGGCCCTCGCCTTCGAGGATCCGCAGCGCCTCGCGCACCGGCACTGCCGACACGCCGAGTTCCTCGCCCAGCGAATCGGGCCGGATGGAGACGCCCGGAGCGAGGCGGCCGTCGAGGAGCTGCTGGCGGATCTCGGCCAGGACCGCTTCCTGGGCGGTCTTCGGCCTAATGAACGAGGTCATCGCTACATTATGCCACTAGCCGGCGGACTTGACATATGATTGATGATTTCCTATAGAGTTTGTCCGTCTCAAGACGGAGGGAGACCATCATGAATGAGACCAGCAATCGGATCAGACGTCTAGGGTGGCTGCGCTGGCTGGCCGTGCCGTTGGCCGCGGCCCTGCTGTTCACTGCCTGCGGCGAGGACGACGCGGAGCCGGCAGCCCCGGCTCCTGCGCCTGCCGAAGAGCCCGAGCCGGCTCCCGAGCCCGAGCCGGCCCCCGAGCCCGCCGAGGAGCCTGAGCCGGCTCCCGAGCCCGCCGAGGAGCCTGAGCCGGCTCCCGAGCCCGCCGAGGAGCCTGAGCCGGCCCCCGAGCCGGAGCCAGAGCCCACGACCCCGCCCGAGCCGATCGACATTCGCCTGGTCACTTGGGGCGGTGGGAAGTTCATCGACTTCATCGACCTCTATGTGGCCGAGGAGAACGGCTACTTCGCCGAGGCGGGCGTGACTCTCGAGCAGCTTCCCGGTGCCGGTGCCGGCGACGCGGTGCGCCAGGTCGTGGCCGGCAATGCCGACATCGCCATGGCCGACCCGTTCTCCGGGTTCTTCGCGACGCTCGCGGGCGAGGATCTCGAGGGCATCTACTGCCCCTACACGCAGAACTGGATGACCATGCTGGTGAACACCGCGGCCGGTATCGACGGGCCCGAGGACCTGAGGGGCAAGACCGTCGCGGTCACCTCGCAGGCGTCGACCAGCAAGTGGTACGCCGCTCTGCTGCTCGCCGCCAACGGGATCACCGAGGACGACGTGACCTTCGCGGCCACCGGTATTGCGTTCGGCGAGGCCCTGCTCGGCGGCCAGGCCCAGGCCGCGTCGACGTGGGGCTCCATCAACTGGGCCCTCCTCGAGGCCGGCGGCATCCCCGAAGACCAGATCGGCGACTACGAGATCTGGCAGTACGACCAGGTTCCCGGCCCCAACGACGTGTATTTCTCCAAGCGCAGCTGGGTCACCGAGAACGAGGCCGGCGTCGGCCGGTTCATCGACGCTCTCGTGAAGGCCAAGCTCTGGATCGAGGAGAACCCGGACGCTGCCGCCGAGATCGGTTCCCGCTACGCGGTGGGCGCCGACAACATGGACCGCAACTTGGCTGTGATCGACTACCGGATCGACATGCAGACCAACGGCCCCGGCGTCGCGGCCAACGGCATGGGCTGGTGCGATGTGGCCACCATCCAGGACGTGGCCGACCAGGGCACCGAACTCGGAATCCTGCCGGACTCGGTCGACGCCTCGGCGGTCATCTCCAACCGGTTCATCGACAACTAGGACAATTAGCCTGACGCCCCGGCGGGCTCCCCCAGTTCGGCGGGCACCTCTAGTCCGGCGGGCACCCCCCAGTCCGCCGGGGCGCAGGACGGCACAGCGTGAACCAAACGACCGCAGAACCCCCGGGGCGCGGCCACATCGAGATCGATGGCGTCACCAAGACCTACGCGTCCGACGCGGGCGACATCACGGCGCTGGAGGGCATCGACTTCGACATAGCGCCCAGAGAGTTCGTAGGCATCGTCGGTCCGAGCGGCTGCGGCAAGAGCACGCTGCTGCGCTGCGTGGGCGGCCTCATCGCGGCCTCCGCCGGAGAGGTTCGAATCGGCGGCGAGGTCGTGCGGGCACCCGACCGTCGCATCGGCTACGTATTCCAGAGGGCCGTGCTGCTGCCGTGGCGCAGGGTGCTCGACAACGTGATGCTGCCGTTCGAGATCATGCGCCGACCCACCGATGAGGACAGGCGCAAGGCGCTCGAAGTGCTCGACATGGTCGGCCTGTCGGAGTATCTCCATCACCGGCCGGGCGAGCTGTCGGGAGGTATGCAGCAGCGGGTGTCAGTGGCCCGGGCCCTGGCCGTGGAGCCGTCGATCCTGCTGATGGACGAGCCTTTCGGCGCCCTGGACGCCCAGACCCGCGACCAGATGAACCTGGAGCTCCTGCGCATCTGGCACGAGTCGCAGACCACCGTGGTGTTCGTCACGCACGACATCGGCGAGGCACTGTTCCTCTCCGACCGGGTGATGGTGATGTCGGCGCGTCCGGGAACGGTCCAAGACGTGATCGACGTCGATCTGCCAAGGCCCCGCACCTTCGAGGGCGTCGAGGGAGATGAGCGGTTCTGGGCTCTGCGCACCAGGATCAGGGAGCAACTCAATTGAGGCGGCGGGCGAGTCGGGCTGCGGCACAGGGACGGCCGGCGTGAGGCGGCTTCTGAAGGCACTGCGCTCAGAGGCGTGGATCGGCCGCGTGCTCGTGCTGGTGTCGGCCGTGGTGCTGATGGTGGTCTGGCACCTGTGGGCCAGGACCAACTCCCCGCTGATCCTGCCGGAGCCGTGGGAGGTCTTGAAGCGTCTCGTCGACTACATGACCTCGGGCCGGGCCAACCCGCACATATGGATCACCGTGCAGGAGATCGTGCTGGGGTTCGCGCTGGGCGGGGTTGCAGGGATCGGGCTGGGCACTCTGGCCTCGGAGTTCGGCATCGCGCGGCGCGTGATCATGCCCTACGTCATCATCACCCAGGCGCTGCCGAAGTTCGCGCTGGCGCCGATCCTGGTGATCTGGTTCGGGTTCGGAATGACTCCCAAGGTGATCATCGCCGCCCTGATCGCCTTCTTCCCGCTGCTGGAGAACACCTACCTCGGCCTCACCACCGCACCGGCTGAGATGCTGGAGCTGTTCCGGGCGCTGAGAGCCTCCCGCTGGACGACCCTCACCAAGTGCAGGGCCCTGCACGCCGTGCCGGCGGTGTTCAGCGGGCTGCGTGTCGCGCTGATGCTGGCGCTGGTGGGCGCAGTGGTGGCCGAGTATGTGGGGGCCAACAAGGGCCTCGGCGCCCTGATCATCGTGTCTCAGGGAACGCTGGACACCGAGCTGATGTTCGTTGCGTTCGTGCAACTGACGGCGCTGGGGCTGCTCCTCGACAAGATCCACGGCCTCGTGTACCGCCTTGTGATGCGCCGCCTCTACGGCTCGGTGGGCGCCGAGATGCGGGCGGCGGGCGTGTCGGTGTGAGGCCGATGGACACACCTGCGGGAGCAGGAGCCTGATGGACTTCGGCTGGCGGGTGCCGTCCTACGCCGGACCGCTGACGACTGCGGCGTCGGCTAGGACGCTGGTGCCGTACTTCGCCAAGGTGGAGGAGGCAGGCTTTGCGGGGCTCTGGGTGATCGACCACCTCCTGGTCGCCCCCAACGTGTACTCGGTGGCCTGGCAGGACCCCATGATCACGCTGGCGGTGGCCGCGGGCGCCACCGATCAGATCCGTCTCGGCACCGCCATCCTGTGCGCGCCGTTCCGCCATCCCACCATCATCGCCAAGGAGGTGGCCAGCCTCGACAGCCTCTCGGGCGGAGGTCGGGTAGTGCTGGGGATCGGCACCGGCCACGACGACATGGAGTTCGCGTCGGTGGGGGTGGCGCGGCGCGAGCGGGGTCGTCGCACCGACGAAGCCCTCAAGCTCATCAGGCTGCTGCTCAGCACCGATGAGGTGAGCTTCCAGGGCGATTACTACCGCGTCGCCGACGGAACGACCCTCTACCCGCGGCCCGCCCGTCCCATTCCCATCTGGATCGGCGGCGGCTCGCAGGTTCATGTGGTCGACAACGTCGACACGCCGAACATGGCTCCGGCCGTGCTGGCCCGCATAGGCCACCACGACGGCTGGATCTGCCGCTCGAGCGGCACCAGCGCCGAGATCGTCGCCGACGACATCGCCTCGGTGCGCAACTACCTGGGGGCGAGGCGGGACATGAGCGGGTTCACGATGTCGCACGCCCAGTGGCTCCACATCGTCGATTCAGCCGACCGCGACAAGGTGATCGTCGAGCAGCTCGCCGCCTACCGGACGGTGATGGACGTCAAGCGCTCCGACGACGACCTCCAGAACGCCTACCTGTTCGGCACCATCGACGAGATGACTGCCCGCATCCGGGCCCTGGCCGCGGCAGGCATCGACCATCTGATCATCAACCCGCTGACCGACGATCCGGCCCAGATCGACCTGTTCGCCCACAAGATCATGGCCAACGTCTGACGACGCCCCAGTCCACGCAGCCCGCCCAGCCGGGCCGGGCCGGCAAGGACCGCAAGACCACCGGAGTTCATCCAATGCAACTCGTACTGCACAACATCGGCCAAGTGCTCACCGGCGTGCTCGACGCGCCGACGCTCGACGCCGACACCATCGTCATCGACGGCGGGCGCATCGCCTCGTTCGACGCCAGCGCGGCCAACGCTCCCGGTGTCGTGGTCGACTGCAAACAGATGACGGTGGCGCCCGGTCTGGTCGACACTCACGTGCATCCCACCCAGGGTGACTATGCGCCCAAGCAGCAGTCGGCTGGGTACCTCGAGCGGATGATGCACGGAGCGGTTACCCGGGCGATCTCGGCCGGCGAAGTTCACGCACCGGGACGCACTGGCGCCGAGTCAGCCCTGGGCATCGCTCTCGGGGCGTTCCACTCCTTCGAGCGCTACCGGCCGGCGGGCATGAAGGTCCACGGCGGGGCGATGCTGCTGGAGAAGGACACCGAGCCCTCCCACATCGACCGGGCGTTCGAGGCCGGGATGCGGATCATCGGCGAGGTGGGCGTGGGCTCGCTCAAGGACCCGGCGCGGGCCGGCGAGCTGTCGGCACACGCCCGCGCGCTGGGCATGACCGTGCACATGCACTGCGGGTGCACGTCGGACCGCGGCCCGGGCGGCGACGAGCACCCCTACTTCTCTGCCGAGGACGTCCTGGCCGTGGGACCCTCCATCGCCTCGCACGCCAACACGTTCGCCTCGCTGTCCGACGACGACATCGACATGCTCTGCGACGACGGGGGGCCGCCGTTCGTAGAGGTGGTGCAGGCCGGCGGCACCCGGCCGATGCTGCGGGTTGTCCAGCGGCTGGTCGAGCGAGGCGAGCTCCACCGGCTGCTGATCGGCACCGACACACCCACCGGCTACGGCGTCACCTCTCTGGGCGTCCTCAAGACCATCGGCGACATCTGCTCACTCGGCGGCGTCGCTCCCGAGACGGCGTGGGCGATCGCCTCGGGCCAGGGAGCGAGGGCCTTCGGCTCCGACGGCAACGTAGTCGCGGTGGGGACGGCTGCCGATCTGGTGGTGATGGACGCCTCGCTCGGCTCGGTGTGCGACTCGGCGGTGGAGGCCATCGCGGCGGGTGAGTTCCCCGGAGTGGCCGTGGTGATCACCGACGGGGTGGTACGGGTGCAGGAGTCGCTGTGCACCCTGAGGGCCCGCCGGGTGGCCGACATCAACAACTGACGTCGCGGCTGAAGACGCCTATCGACGGCTGCGGCGCGACCTGGCTGCTGATCCCTGGCTGTGTACCGTCGCTCCGGGCTGACGGCGCCGGTCAGTCCTGGTGGTCGAGGAGGACCACGCCTGCACCGACCAAGGCCTCGATCTCAGCGTCGCTGCGGCCCAGAGACCGCAGGATCTCGTCGCTGTGCTCTCCGAGGCGGGGCGCCATGCCCGTGGGAGCCCAGGCGGTGCCCGAGAAGTCGACCGGGGTGGCGACCATCGTCGACGTGCTCGCCCCGTCGGGCACGTCCACCAATCCTCCGGCTGCGGTGAACTGCGGATCGGCCAGCAGGTCCTCGGGTGATTGGATGGGCGCCCAGAACAGCTCGGGCTCGGCTGCGAAGGCCTCGGACCACTCATCGAGAGACCGGGTGGCGAAGATCTCATCGAGCTCGGCGACCAGTTCGGTCGCATTGTGGCGCCGGGACCGGGGCGTGGCGTAGCGCTCGTCGTCGATCCAATCGGGTCTGCCCACCGCTCGGGCCAGCGGCTCCCAGTGCCGTGCCGGTTCGAGTCCCACGAGCCAGAACCGGCACCCGTCGCCGGCGGTGTAGTTGTTCATGGCCGGGTTGCCCATCGTGTCGCGGCGGCCGATGTTCAGAGTGAGTCCCCAGCCGAGGGTGATCGACAGGTCGAAGCTGATGGTGTAGGCGCCTTGGCGCAGCAACGAGGTGCTCACGAGCTGGCCCTCGCCAGTGCGCTGCCGAGCGACCAGCGCGGCGCACACGCCGGCCGCGGTGGCCAGCGCGGTGCTGTGATCCCCCATGCCGCCCCGCTGGAACGGCGGGTCGCCGCCGTCGGGGGTCAGCAGGTGGGCTATGCCCGAGCGGGCCCAGAACCCGGCCACGTCGAACGCGCCGCTGTCAGCCTCGGTGCCCTGCATCCCGTAGCCGGTGACGGCGGCGTACACGAGCCGGCGATGGCGGGCGGTTACCGACGAGTGGTCGAGGCCCAGGCGCTCGAGCCCTCCGAGGCGGACGTTCGTGACGAACACGTCGGCCTGGGCGAGCAGCTCCTCGACGACGGTCCGTCCGTCGTCGGTGGTGAGGTCCATGGCGATGCTGCGCTTGCCCCGGTTGTCCATCTCGAACACCGGATTGGTGGGCATGTCCCCGCCGAGCATGAACTGGAACAGGCGGCCCGGATCGCCGCCGATGGGCTCCACCTTCACCACGTCGGCGCCCCAGTCGGCCAGTATCCCGCCCGCCGCCGGCGCGGCCACCCACACTCCGAGCTCGACGACCCGGATCCCTTCCAGCGGCCCCGCCATAGGAGCCGAACGGTAGCGGCTCGGCTCGCCCCCCGGCCTCGGCGCCGACACCGCGGAGGTGCGCGACGGGCTCCGGTCGAAGCCGACGGAGCTCGCGGTCAGCCCGTCGGTGTTGGCGCGCCGCGGCGCCGGGCAGCACAGTCAGCGGGGATCGAGCGCCGGAGCCGACAAGGAGCCGCCATGACCGGAGTAGACACCGCAATGCGAGACGCAGTCTTCGAGCTGATCGAAGCAGACCGCGACCTATTGGCCGAGACGTGCCTGGAGCTGGGCAACACCTACGGGCCGTGCGGCAATGAGCAGCCGGTAGCCGACGCGGTCAGCGCCTGGTACGAGCGCCACGGCATCGCGGCCCGCCAACAGCAGATCCTCCCCGATCGCTCCAACGTGGTGGCTGTGCTGCCGGGGTCTCGTCCCGGCGCAAAGAGCCTGCTATTCAACGCCCACCTCGACACCGAGATCAGCGGGCCCGACCACGCCAACCTCATGGAGTCCAGCGACCCCAATCTCGTCGGCGCCTGGCGCGAGGGCGACCGCATATTCGGCCACACCGTGCTCAACGACCGGGGCTGCATGTCGGTGTTCATGGTCATGGCCAAGGCGCTGCAGCAAGCCGGGGCCGGCCTGGGTGGCGACGTGATCCTCACCTCGGTGGTGGGCGAGACCGGCATGGCGCCCGTCGACGAGTACCAGGGCCTCAGCTACGAGGGCAAGGGCTTCGGCACCCGCCACCTCGTCGACCACGGCGTGCGGGCCGACTACGCGCTGGTGGCCGAGACCACGGCCTGGTCGATGTCGTGGATCGAGTGTGGCGCGGTTTACCTGAAGGTCACGCTGCGAGGCCGCAACATGTACACGCCGAGGCTGATCCGCCAGCCTGAGCTGCCCGACCACCCCAACGCCATCGTCAAGGGCGCCGCCGTGGTCACCGTTCTGGAGGCGTGGTGCATCGACTACGAGGAGCGCAACTCCTATATGTCGGAGCTGGGCGAGGTGCGGCCCAAGGCCCAGGTGGGCGCCATTCGCGGCGGGGTGCCGTACCGGCCCAACCGGTCGTCGCCGGTGTGCAAGCTGTACATGGACGTGCGCACGCCCCCAGGGGCCGACCAGGACGCGGTGGTCGATGAGGTGCGGGCCGTGGCCCGCTCGGTGGATCCCGCAGCCGAGGTGGAGTGCTACACGGCCAAGGCGGGCTGGGCCGGCACCGGCGTCGAGCCGCTGAGCGAGGCGGTGGAACAGGCCTACGGCGAGATCGTGGGGGGCGCGACGCCGCCTCCGCAGGTGGCCCACACGTCCATGTGGCGCGACACCAACATCTTCAACGCGGTCGGGGTCCCGTCGCTGACTTTCGGGCCGCCCCGCGGGTCGGCCGCGGTGCAGGGCACCGGCAACTTCGAGCTGGACGACCTGGTGGCCGCGGCCAAGGTCTACGCCGCGGTGGCCATGGACCTCTGCGTTTGAGGGCCCGGCCGGGTCGGCCGGGAGGATCGGGACGGCTCGACGCGCCGGCTAGTGCGCGAGTTCGTCGGAGTCCGGATCGTGAATGTGGAAGATCTTGCGCACCGGTTCGATGACCGTCCAATTCCACACTTCGCCCTTGCTGTTGTAGAACGTGTCGCCCGCGACGTACTCGTGAGCCTCGCCGTCCTCAGCGACCAGTCGGATCTTGCCTTCGAGCAGGGTGCAGATCTCATCACCCGGATAGGTATATGCGAAGCTTCCCGGCGTGCAGGCCCACACGCCCGCCATCGTGCGCGTGCCGAAGCCGCCCACATCGAAGCGGCCCGATTGGATGGGATTGCCTTCCAGGGTCTTCGCGAACGGCAGTTCATCGAAGCCGGGCCACTCTTCGAGCCCGCCCTCGTCCTTCAGTTCCGTGTAGTCGAGCATTGCTACTCCTTCGTTTGGGGTGGTTGCACCAGCGCAACTTAGTTCTGTCCAACCGGGCGCGCTCGGCGGACCGGTCGTTGGCGATCCCGCGGCCGAGCCCGGTGGGTCAGATCGGTCGGGCGGTGGCGGCGTCGAATCCGATGGCGTACTCGACGGGCAGGTCTTCTCGCAGCCAGGCGCCGCCGATGCGCAGGTCGAGCAGCGACCGGTCGACAGGGATTGCCGCCTCGGTGCTCTCGGCAGCGTCAAGGCGAACCTTGGCGAAGCCGACCAGACGCTTGGGCGGACGCTGGTGGGCCGAGCCGGGGACGCTTCCGTATACCTGAACGACCGTTGAGCCCGACCGTGGCCCGCTGTTGGCGACGGTGACGCTCACCCGGTCGCCCTCCGGTTGGGCCTGCTCAATCTGGAATGTGGTGTAGCCGAGGCCGTGGCCGAAGGGAAGGTGGGGGTCGGTGGCGTTGGCGTCCAGGTGCCATTGGCCGTGCAGCAGTCCGTAGTGGGCCGTCTCGGCGTCACGGTCGAAGTCAACGAGGTCGGCCTCGTCGCGGGGGACGGCGAACGGCAGCCGGCCCCCGGGCTCGGCCCGGCCGAAGAGGACGTCAGCCACGGCGTGGCCGCCCTCTGATCCCGGATACCACACCATGAGCGCCGCACTCACGGCGTCGAGCCAGGGCATGACCACCGCGCTGCCGGCCATCACCGCCGCCACCACCCGGTCGCAGACGGCGGCGGCGTCGGCGATGAGCTGCTCGTCGTCGGGGTGCAGGCGAAGCGAGGCCCGGTCGCCGCCCGGGGACGATCCGGCCACCGTGCCGCCGTCCCCTATGCTTGCTGCGATCGCCGCGAACTGCGCAGGATCGGTGAAGCCCAGCTCGGGGTGGTCCATGGGAGGCGCCAGCGCCAGGAACACGCCGGGGCCGTCGCCGAGGTATTCGCCCTCGTCGTGGCGGGTGTAGCCGACGACCACGACGGCCACGTCCGCGTCGGCTGCGACGGAGGCGTCCCGGTCGCTGTGCACCACCGACACCCCCGCAGCACCCACAGCGGCCTCGATGCCGGCGAGCAGCGTGACGGGATCGGGGGTGTGGCGCACGTCGCTGGAGCCGCTGTCGCCCAGGTTGGGCACTGCGGCCAGCGGGCCGAGGACGGCCACCTTGGTGAGTTCGGCCGTGTCGAGGGGCAGGCATCCGTCGTTGCGCAGCAGCACCATGGACGCGGCAGCCGCCTCGCGGGCCAGGGCCCGGTGCTCGGCGCAGCCCACCACCGACCGGTCACCGCTGGTGGCGAACACCCGGGCGAAGCGCAGGAACGTGGCGAGGGTCTCGGCCACTCGGGCGTCCACCACGGCAAAGTCGAGTTCGCCGGATGCGACCGCGCCGGGCAGGGCCTGGGCCCGCTGCTGGCGGAAGGGCATCTCGATGTTGCAGCCTGCCCGCACCGACGCCACCGGGTCGCGCAGTCCCATGATGAAGTCGGTGACGACCAGGCCGTCCCAGCCCCATTCGTCTCTCAGGATCTCGGTGAGCAGCGGGCGGCTGTCGCTGCACCAGTGGCCGTTGAGCGAGTTGTAGGCGCTCATCACCGCGGCCAGACCGTCTGAGGCCACCCGCTTGAAATGGGGCAGATAGACCTCGTGGAGGGCCCGCTCGTCGGCGACGACGTCCACCTTGAAGCGGGCGTTCTCCATCGAGTTGCACGCGAAGTGCTTCATGCACGCCATCACATGGCGCTGCAGGCCCCGGGTGAGCGCCGCGGCCATCTCGCCCACATGGCAAGGATCCTCGCCGTAGGTCTCCTGGGCCCGGCCCCAGGCAGGGTGGCGCAGCAGGTTCATGCACACCGCACCGGTGAAGGTGGCGCCCGAGGCCCGCAACTCGGCGCCGATGGCATCGCCGATGCGCTCCTCGAGGCTCGGATCGAACGACGCGCCCCGGGCCATCGACACCGGGAACGTGGTGGACGGCCCGAGCACGCATCCCCGGGGGCCGTCGGCGAAGTTGAGCCCCGGGATGCCCAGGCGCTCGACGCGGGCAGCGGGCCATCCGTGGGTGTGGTAGCCGCCGCTAGCCAGGTCGGCGATTCCAGGCCAGAAGGCAGGCTCCCCGTCGAGGCAGCCCAGCTTCTCCTCCAGGGTCATCATCGCCACCAGAGCGTCGGCCTCGGCTCGGGCGTCGGCACCCTGGGCCACCCGATCGGCCGCGGCATCGAATGCGCTCATGCCGAGAGGCTAAGCCCGCCCATTCCTGGAATTGGCAGCGGATTGGCCCCTATGGTGTGCCTCTTGCTGCCAGTTCGGCGATCGCGGCCAGGGCCGTACGGAATTGGCAGCGGATTGGCCCCTATGGTGTGCCTCTTGCTGCCAGTTCGTTCGGGCTAGCGCTGGTCGAAGGCGACCTTGACCGCACCGGAGGCGGCTTGGTCGGTGAGCAGATCGAAGGCGCCCCGCCAGTCGCTCAGGGGCCGCTGGTGGGTGAGCATCGGGGTGACATCCACGCGGCCGTCGAGGACCAGGTCGAGGTAGTGGGCGATGGCGTGCTGGCGGCGGCCCTCGACCTCCTCGATCCCGAAGGCGTTGGACCCCACCCAGGAGACCTCCTTGAAGTACAGCGGAGTCCACTCCCACGGGGTGGGGCCGTGAACCCCAGACTTCACGATCATGCCCCCTCGGCTTCGGGTCCCAGCTCCGCCACCTCGGCCACCACTTCGTGGCCCAGCACCTGCGGGAACGACACGAAGTCGATCATCGGGTTGACGGGACCGCCGGGGTCGGAGTCGCCGAAGTCCATGAACACCTGCTTGATGTCGCTGCCGCAGATGCCCGTCAGCCGCGGCCGGCACACCACCCAGTCCGGCAGCAAGAACCCCGGATCGGGCAGCTCCCGCAGCGCCATGGGCGTGGCCGCCAGCGCCCGCTGCAGAGCGGTACCGCCAGCCGGTGCCTCAACCGGCTCAGGCTCCACGCCGAACACCAGGGCCTGCACGCCCAGTGCCTCAGCCGAGTCGTCGGAGGCGCTCGATGAGGCGGTCGTCGGCGCCGAGGTGGGTAGTGATAACACCGATGACCGACTCTAGGTCGAGGGTGCCAGCCTCGGCCATCCGCTCGAGGTCGGCCCAGTCCTGGGTACGGTTGAAGAACGCCTTGAAGACGGCGATGTCGCGGCAGGCCAGGAACGGGATGGCGTGTCCGGCGAAGGATTCGACGCGCCTGCGGCTCGCGGCCTGCTCGTGGAACGCAGCGGTGTTGAAGAAGACGTCGACGGGTGTGCCGTCCCACCACAGACGGGTCTGACCGTCAGCGGCGACGGCGCGGCGGTCGGCCTCGGTGACGTCGACGCCGTCGGGCATGGCGTCGAGGGCCTCGTCGGCGGAGTGGTGGCTGACGAAGATGTTGACGTCGATATCGATCGTGCCCCGGGCGCGCCGGGTGCACCATGCCAGCGCGAGGGCGCCTCCGAAGGCGTGGGGCACGCCGGCCGCGTCGAGCGCGGCGTGGAGCGCGACGATGCGTCCCGTCAGGGTCATCGCCGGTTGGTGCGGGCTCATCGTCCGGTGGCGACGGGTCGCCGCCCGAAGACCGGGCCGGGCGGGTCGGGCGAGTGCCCGGCGGGGAACTCCTCGGCCAGGGCGAGGACCGCCTCGAGCTCGGCGCCACGGTCGTCGTTGCGGCCGTAGATGCGCCGGTGCAGGGTGGCGTCGAGCGCGAAGCCCGCGGCACGGGCGATGCGGTCGAGGGTGGTTGTCGTAGGGGTTCTGCGGCCCGTCTCGTAGGCCGAGATGGCCGAGTGGGACGTGCCGGCGCGCTCGGCAAGCTCCCGCAGCGACATCCCCGCTCTGCCCCGAGCCTCCCTTATCACCGCCGCCGCGTCCACGGACCTAATGGTACCTGATCAGATACCACTAGCGTTGGTCCCGTCGACGGTGCGGCACGTGCAGAAGGCAACACGTAGGCTCCGACGGTGACCGTAGTGGCGATCGACCATGTTCAGTTAGCCATGCCCGAGGGCGGCGGAGCGGCTGCACAGGAGTTCTACGAGGGCCTGCTGGGCCTGCGGCGTGTGCCGAAGCCGCCCCACTTGGAGCGACGAGGGGGCTGCTGGTTCGAGAACGCCAACGTCAAGGTCCATCTCGGCGTGGACGCCGACTTCCGTCCGGCCCGCAAGGCCCATCCCGCCTTGGTCGTGGAGGGCTTGGGGCCCCTTGTCGAGCGCCTGAGGGCGGCCGGGGTCACAGTCCGTGACGACGAGCCGTTGGCGGCGTACGTCCAGGCATACGTCGATGATCCGTTCGGCAACCGCATCGAGCTGCTGGAGCCCCTCGGGCGGACGGCCTGAGGTGGCGGGGCCGGGGCTAGGGGTCTCCGACGGTCAGCCGGAGGGAGGGTCCTGGGTCTCAGCCTTGTAGCGGCGCCAGTCTTGGGCGGCCTTGTTGCGGATCCAACTGCGGGCGACGTAATGGGACAAGTCGATCCGGCCCCTGCCGGTGGACACGATCATCCCGGCACGTATCAGCCGGCGCCTGTACACACCCGCGTATTTGGTGTCTACATCCAGGCGGGTTGCGATGTCTGTGAGGCTGGACTCGCCGTCGTCTTGAGCCATAGCGAAGAGGAATCTGCGGTCCACGTCGGAGAGCCCGTTCCACGTTGGAGCGAGAACCAGTCTGCCGATGCGCTTCTGAGCCTTGTCGATGCCGACTGCCGCGTTGTCCGCCGTGATCTCCGACATGGGTTCGGAGGCCGCATCCCAACTGTGGAACCCGACGAGCTGGACCATGAACGCGTACCCCGAGGTAGCGGCCACAGCCTTGTCGAGGGCTACGGGCTGGATACTGGCGCCTCGATCCTCGATGGGCTTCGCGATGGCGAGGCGTGTCGCCTCGGGGTCGAGCCGGTCTATGTCGTAGCGCGAGCATCTCTGCATGAATGTCGCAGTGTCGTCCGATTCCAGCACATCCTCGAACTGTGGCAAGGCGGCACCTACAAAGGCGATCGGGTGCTGCTCACGTCGGCATACATGCTGCATGACGGATCCGAACTGCCGGATCTCGTCGATGTCGGCGCCCAACAGTTCGTCAAGGGTGATGATCAGGCCCGTGCCTCTGTCGGCGAGCGCGTCACCGAGCGCGGACAGCACCCCGCGGAGGTCTTCGGCGGCCCCGGACCCGGCCCTCTCTGAGCTGGTGGCCGGCTCGAACTCGACACCGAATCCGGAGGCGGTCAGGCTCCTGATGCGCCTGCCGGGATCCGTTTCCAGTTCATCGAGCAGCAGGGCCGCGGCGCGGGCGAGGCGGCCGAGCAGGCCGGTAGGCGAGGCGTCGTCTGACACGGCTAGCCAGCCTCGGGCGCGGGCCAAGTACTCGACAGCGTTGAGCATCACCGTCTTGCCGGCACCCCGGACGCCGAGGAACAAAGTGGTGTAGTCCGGGTGGGTCGGCCCGGTCGCGAACGCGTCACTGATGGCGTCCAGGATGTCGTCGCGCCCGGCAATGACCGGCGGCGATGCTCCGAAGGTGGGGCAGAACGGATTGCGGCCAGCCAAGTCGGACCCCTCTGGAGATCTCGAGTGCACCGCGACCATATCCCTTTGCGGCCTTTAGTAGTTTTGTGATCGTTAGTTAATTTGCGAGATTTGGTGTCGCGTGCCGATGTCGGGGCCGATGTGGATCAGGAAGCCCGTGTCGAGGATCACAGGCCGTAGCGCTTGGCCGCTTCCTGTTGGTGCCGTCACCGTACGCAAGTGGTTGGCAGGTACTTGAAGCTCTGGGGCGGCCGACCACTGGCGTCGATTTCGTCCAGCCGGCGGGGCTGGTGGTACCGCTTGACGCGGCCGATCACGATGCCCACGGCTTGGCCGGCACCGTCGTAGTAGTCGAGGAACCCGTCCCGATCGATACCCGCCACCTCCGCGAAGTGAACCCACAGTTCCTCGGGCTTGCCGACTGCCTGCTCGTCCACGACGAACTCGCCCAGAACCGCCCCCACCGGCTTCGTCGCGTAGATGACGACCGTGCCGATGTCGGCTGCGAGGGGCCTCTTGCGGAACTCCACCCGCTTCGATCCGTCGAGGATCGCCGCCGCGAATGCCGGCCGGATGGACATCAGCGCGACTCGGGTCCCGGCTCGGTCTTCCCGCAATGCCATCGGCACCGGGACTCAGGCCGCCAAGGCGAGCGCCGACGCGCTGGGAGGCAATCCAGTCGGCGATCCGGGATGTCACCACCGTCGCCGGGGTGCGGGTGGTGGATGTCCGCGACAGCATGGACGCGCTGCCGGGACCTCAAGCCGAGCACGCCCTCGCATAGCTCGCTCCGCCCGTCCCCGACCGGCGACACGGTGGAGCGGGCCAGGTGATGGCCATGGCGGAGAGTGCGCTGCGCCGAGTTCAGCGGGCGAGCTCGACGCTCTTGGCGAGCACGAATACCTCGAAACACTGGTCGTCTTGCGCCTCGTCTGCTTGCGTGAGCAGCTGGTCGCTGTCTACCCACAGGAAGGGCGCGGTGATCAGCCGTCGCTCGGCGTACAGCGTGAGGTCTCTGGAGCCGGGAATCCGGGGCGGCATTCTGAGCGGTGGGGCTTCGGCGGGGCCGTCGGGGGTGAATGCGCCGTATACGTGCGGGGCCGACTCCATGAGAGACGCCAGGCGGCGGACCATCTCTGACGCCAGGTCGTGGTCGCGGGTCGCCTCGCGCCAGGCTGCGACGTCGAGGGTGTCGGACTCCTCCATCAGCCGCAGGTACTCCGCGGTGGCGGCTACCGGGCGTGTTCTCAGCATGTGGGCGAGTTCGGTGACGACGAGCTCGGAGTTGTCGGATCTCAGGACCATGCTCGGTGAAGCGAGGTCGGGATCGAGCTGCCACGGAGCGCCGTCGTCGAGCATCGCGTCGACAAGGTCGCCGTAGAGAGCTTGCAGCGACTCACGCTCGGAATCCTTGAAGCGTCGCCGGGCATCGGACGAGTCCGGGTTCGGAGATCCAGTTTGCACCGCCGGCGGGGGCCCCTCCGGCCGGTAGAGCTGCCCGATTGCCTTCATGAGATGTTGCGGCACCCGGCTGAGCAGCTGGGTCAGCTGCATCTGCCACACCGAGCCGCGAACGAACGGCTGAACCACGAGTTGATGCGGCAATCCGGTGTCATCCGGATCGAGGATGGCGTCGTTGGGTCCGGCCATCTCCACGCACGGGTGAGCGAGCAGGATCTCGGCGTAATCGACCGGGCCGCTGTGGGTGAGCACAACGACCGCTATTCGCGGCTCTGTCTCCCAGCCCGGCATGGCTTCGACCCGGCAGATGTCGCCCTTGCGGATGGGCGCGGCGCCGGAGGCGCGTGCCGTGGCGGCGACGAGATCGAGGGCGACCTGATCGACGGACTGGAGACTCACACACAATATCATATCAGATTACTGGTGATAGCTTCAAGTAGCTGTTACGCCGCGGTGATCTTGCGCCGTACTACATGTCCTTCGCCCGCTGCGCTGGCGCGACGCCTGCGAAGTCATCCTGGCACTTGCCGATCGATCGCCTCCAAGAGCCCGGTGTCCTCGGGCTCCCTTGAGAAGGTGGATGCATTGAGGTGCTGTCGAACAACTGTGACCGCCATGTCGAGGATCACCCATCCGTCCTGCGTGAGCCTGCACCGCTCGTTCGTTCTGCTGTGATCGTGCCTCCTGTGGAACTCTCTCGCCCCGCGCCGATAGCCCGGCTGGGTCGATCGAGGGAACAGGACTGCGTCGGTGTCCGTGACCGACTCTGAGAGCACGACCGGGCGACGACCTGGCTTGGCGGAGAACGGACTTCCGCGGCGGTGTCCGCCCAGGCGTCGAATCTCCGATTCTGGGACGAGGAACCAGCAGCCGGCGTCCGCTGCCGGCGCGGGGTCGTCGTCCGACGTCGATCGACGGGTCTCGTGGTCTTCGCCATGGGCGCGGCGGCTCCTTCCACTGTTCGTGTGACAGGTAGGAGCCGGGCCGGCGGGCGCAGCCGCTGGCTCGAGCCTCGCACAGGGCAGCCGCTGGGCGACGCCGCTGGGAGGTGGGGCGAGTGTAGACCCGTCGGCGCTCGCAGCAGCACGTCTCACCCACAGCGACGTCAAATACGGGGTTCGCACAGGTGGCGAGTGGGCAGCAGCGCTAGGCACTTCGTGCTGGGCTCCGGGTGTGCGCCTGGTTGTCTCCGACGCGTACTTCGATGAATCCGCATTGCCGCCGCAGACCTACACTCGCAGCTATGTCCGACAACAGGTTGCCGTCGTCTGAGCAGGGTCTGGGTGTGAGGGTGCGGCCCAATGGGCCTTATGTGGTGTCGGGGTCGGTGCCGTTGCGGGTGAGGCGGCCGATCATGTCCGAGCACGGCGAGCCGCTGGCGTGGCGGGCCGAGGAGGTGAGCGACCGGGGACCGGCCTATGCGCTGTGCCGCTGCGGCGAGTCGTCGCGCAAGCCCTACTGCGACGGATCCCACGCCGATCGGGGCTTCGATGGCACCGAGGCTGCGCCCACCGACACCTTCGAGCAGCGTTGCGCCAGCCTGGGCGGGGTCGGCATCGAAGTGACCGATGACCGGGCCATCTGCGTGCATGCGGGGTTCTGCGGCAACCGGGTGTCCAACATCTGGAAGATGGCCTCCGAGACCGGCGACACGGTCGTTCGGGGCCAGGTGATGGCCATGGTTGAGCGGTGCCCGTCGGGCGCGCTCACCTATGCGGTGGACGGAGCCACCGTCGAGCCGGCGCTGCCGGTGGAGATCGCAGTGATCCCCGACGGGCCGCTGTGGCTGACCGGGGGCATCCCGGTGGAGCGTTCCGACGGCGAGCCCTTCGAGACCCGCAACCGGGTGACGCTGTGCCGCTGCGGCCACTCGGCTGCCAAGCCCCTGTGCGACGGCTCCCACAAGGAGATCGACTTCACCGGCTGACCGGGACTCCGCTCCCCCTAGCGGAAGTCGCGGCTGGGGAGGGTTGCGGGCAGGGTCAGCGGGGCCAGGTGCTCGGCTATGACGTTGGCGGTGCCCTCGTGGCTCTCTAGGCGGCCCCGCACCATCAGCGCCCGCGACATCAGGGCTGTACTGCGGAACCGGGCCTGGCAGCCCCTCGACACGATCACGTTTATCAGGCCGGTCTCGTCCTCGAGGTTTATGAACATCGTGCCGCCGGCGGTGGCCGGGCGCTGGCGGTGCGTCACCGTGCCCGCCACTAGGATGCGGCCCGGCGGACGGCTCAGCAAGTCCTTCGCGGGCACCACCCCCGCGGCGGCCAACTCGGCCCGGTGGAAGCGGGTCGGGTGCCCGTCGGCGGACACGCCGGTGGCCCACAGGTCGGCCGCGGACTGCTCCTGGGCCGACATGGGCCGTAGCTGCGGCACCGTCGTTCCCGTCACCGCGCCGGGCAGGCGGTTGGCGCCCGACTGGGCCACCGCACCGGCCGTCCACAGGGCCTCGCGCCGGTCTAGGCCCAGCGAGTCGAACGCCCCGGCCGCGGCCAGCGCCTCCAGCGCCGGCAGATCCAATGGCGGCAGCCGTCCCGCCTGCTTGCGACCTCGTCCCGTGCGCCGCCGAGCGGTTGGCCGCTGCTGGCTGGTCGGTTGCTCGGCCGTTGCCGACAGCCGGCCGTTCATGGACTGTCCGGCTATCTGGGCCTGCCCGGCTGGTGCCGGCTGCTGGCCGTTTGTGGCCTGTCCGGTGGCCCCAGCCCGCTCGGCCGCGATCCGGCGCTCCGACATGGCCCGCACCAGGTGCTCCATCGACTCGTACGGGGCCTCGGTGGCTATGGCTGCGGCCAGCTCCGGGCCCACCCCCCGCACCGACGACAGGCCCAGGCGCACCGCGGCCCCTCCCGTCGAGGTCTCGCACGGCTCCATCACAGCCGCATCGGCCGACAGGTTGACATCGGGGCCGTGCACCACCACACCGTGGCGGCGGGCGTCCTGGCACAGCGAGTGCGGCGAGTAGAAGCCCATCGGCTGGGCGTTCAGCAGCGCCGCGCAGAACGCAGCCGGATAGTGCAGCTTGATCCACGCCGAGGCGTACACCAGATAGGCGAACGACACCGAGTGGCTCTCGGGGAACCCGTAGTTGGCGAAGGCCACCATCTTGTGCCATATCTGCTCGCCCACCTCTGCGCCGATGCCCCGCTCGGCCATCCCCGCGAAGAACCGGCCCCGCAGTCGCTGCATGCGCTCCACCGACCGTTTGGCCCCCATAGCCCGGCGCAGCTCGTCGGACTCCGCCGGGGTGAACCCGGCCGCGTCGATGGCCATCTGCATGAGCTGCTCCTGGAACAGCGGCACCCCCAGCGTCTTGGCCAGCGAGCGTTCCAGCCGCGGATGCAGGTAGGTGACCGGCTCGGTGCCGTTGCGGCGCCGGATGTAGGGATGCACCGAGCCGCCCTGGATCGGGCCGGGCCGGATCAGCGCCACCTCCACCACCAGGTCGTAGAAGCAGCGGGGCCGCAACCGGGGCAGGGTGGCCATCTGCGCCCTCGACTCCACCTGGAACACGCCCACCGAGTCGGCCTCGCACAGCATGTCGTACACGGCCGGATCCTGGGGCAGGGCGGCCAGATCGATGCGCTCTGAGTGGGCCAGGGCCACCAGGTCCACCGCGTAGTGCAGCGCGGAGAGCATCCCCAGCCCCAGCAGGTCGAACTTCACCAGGCCCGCCGCCGCGCAGTCGTCCTTGTCCCACTGCAGCACCGACCGGTCGGCCATCGACGCCCACTCCACCGGGCACACCTCGGCGATGGGCCGGTCACAGATCACCATCCCGCCCGAGTGGATGCCCAGATGCCGGGGCCCGCCCTCAGCCTCGGCCGCCAGGCCCAGCACATCGGCGGGGATGCTGTCGGCGTCATCGCCAGGCGGGGCCGTCCGCCCATGGCCTCTGGCGCCTGAGCGCAGGTCGGCGCGGCGGCTGCCGGCGCCGTGGGCCGTGGTGTTGGAGTTGTCGGCCAGCGCGCCCAGGCCGCCGTAGCGGTCCAGCGACTTGGCCCAGGCGTCCTGGCGGGCAGGCGAGTGGCCCAGCGCCTTGGCCATGTCCCGCACCGCCGAGCGGCCCCGGTAGGCGATCACGTTGGCCACCTGGGCGGTGCGGTCCCGGCCGTAGCGCCCGTACACGTACTGGATCACCTCCTCGCGCCGGTCGCTCTCGATATCGATGTCGACGTCGGGCGGGCCGTCGCGCTCGGGCGACAGGAACCGCTCGAACAGCAGCCCCAGCGCGACGGAGTCCACATTGGTGATGCCCAGCACGTAGCACACCGCCGAGTTGGCGGCCGACCCCCGGCCCTGGCAGTAGATGTCGCGGCTGCGGCAGAACGATGTGATGTCCCACACCACCAGGAAGTAGCCCGGAAACCCGAGCTGCTCGATCATGTCCAGCTCGTGGCTGATCTGGCGCCAGGCGCCCGGCACCCGCTCAGCCTCCGGGGGGCCGTAACGGGCCAGGGCTCCCTCGGTGGTGAGACGGCGCAGGTAGGCAGCCTCATCGAGGCCGTCGGGGCACGGATAGGGCGGCAGTTCCGGAGCCACCAGCGACAGGCTGAACGCGCACTCCCGCCCGAGCCGGGCTGCGGCGTCGGTCGCGCCGGGGTATCGGGCGAAGCGGCGGGCCTGCTCGGCGCCGGAGCGCAGGTGGGCCCCGCCCCAGGCGGGCAGCCAGCCGTCGTGGTCGTTGAGGCCGCGCCGTGCGCCCACCGCGGCCAGGGCGTCGGCCAGGCGCCGGTCGGCGGGCGCGGCGTAGCGCACCGCATTGGCGCACACCGGCTGCACCCCCCGGCGCACCCCGAGCTCGGCCAGAGCATCGTTGCGATGGCCGTCCAGTGGGTCGCCATGGTTCCACAGCTCCACGAACACGTTGCCGGCGCCGGCCGCGCCGATCAGCTGGTCCAGCTCGCGGGCCGCGGCCCTCGGTCCGTGCTCGACCAGCGCCGAGGGCACCGCGCCGCCGTGCGCGCCGGTGAGGATCGCCCACCGGTCTCGGTGAGCGGCCGCAGCCTCCAGGAACGCCTCGGTCGACAGCCGGGGCTGGCCCTTGCGCCCAGCCATGTGGGCCCGGCTGATCAGCGTCCCCAGCGCCGCGTACCCGGCCGCGTCGCGGGCCAGCACCACCACCGACCGGCTCTGCTCGCGCCTGTCGGACGGAGGGATGGGGCCGGACCGGCGAGACGAGCCGGGCAGGTCGAGAGTGAGCTCAGCACCGAACACTGTGGGCAGGCCAGCCTCCTGAGCGGCCTCGGCGAACCGCACCACCCCGTAGAAGCCGTCCCGGTCGGTGATCGCCAGAGCGTCGAGCCCTAGCCGGATGGCCTCGGCCACCAGCTCATCGGGGTTCGACGAGCCGTCCATGAAGCTGAACCGCGAGTGTGCGTGCAGCTCCGCGTACGGCACCCGGGGCAACCCGGAGACCCTTTCGACTTGGCCGCTGGGGATACTCCGGACCACGCCGGTTCTGTCGGAGGGCGCGCCGGCACAGGAGGCGCCTGGCCGGGTTGATCCGGTCGGCTGCGGCAGCGCGCTGGCCCGGTCCGACAGGCGGCGCTCCAGCTCCCGCCAGGGGATGATCGGGTTGTCGAACCCCATACCCCGAACCTAGCGGACACGAACATACGTTCGCTCATCTTGGAAGGAATATGGATGTTTAGGATGTTTTGAGTGTTGCTGGCGATCTACCTCAAGGAGGCTGAAGATGGATGACCCCAGCTACGAGTACCGGGCCTCTTGGTCGGACAATAGCGATGCCTGGGTGGGCCGGTGCGACGGCTTCTTGCTGGTGAGCCACCTGGCGCCGACTGAGCCTGAATCCACCGTTTTGGGTTTCGGTGGTGGGGGTGTGGCGTTGGTGGTGCGGGTTTGGTGTTGTGTGCGGCCGCGTCGCGGGGTTGGGGTGTGTGGGGGCGCGTCGGGTGGGGGCCGGGGATGGGTGTCGGGTTGGTGACGCGGGGTTGTTGTGGGGTGCGTGGGGTCCCTGGTGGGGCGGGTTCAGCCTGAGGGGCCCGGCAGTGCTCGCAGGGTTTTGAGGGTGGTGTGGAATTGGTGGGCCCATGGCCAGTGGGCCGCGAATCGCAGGGTGGGTCGGCCCGATCGGTTGACGAGCACCGCGGGGAGGGCGAACAGGCGGGTCCGTCGGGTGCGCGAGGTGCTGGGGGCGTGGTGGGCGAGCAGGCTGGTCCAGGTGCTGATGTTGTGGGCGAGCGCGGCGCAGGCGAGCCAGGCGCAGTTGGCGCCGTAGTGCCCTGAGGGGACGTGTTCGAGCCCGGCGCCGTCTTTGAGGTCTCTGATGGCGAGTTCGACGGTGGCGTGTTGGCGGTGGAACGCGTCGGCGGCGACGGTGTCGAGGTCGTCGCGGTCGGTGATGAAGGCGTGGTGGCGCCAGTCGGGCCACAGCCGGCGCTGGGCGCTGTCGGTGAGGCGGGTGCGGCGCACCACGAGGCGGACCTCGCGCTCGTCGCCGGCGGTGTAGGTGGTCTCTGCTACCTGGGCCTCTCCGCCGGCGGTGTAGGCGATGGCCTGCCAGTCGGACTCGGCGATGGCGGCGACAGCGGCTTTGACCTTGGGGATCTGGCGCACGGTGATCGACCATCTCACGTTGTGGGCGTCGAGGCGGTCGATGAGCTTCCAGGACCAGAACCCCGAGTCGGCGCGCACGGTCATCGCGCCGGCGGCGCCGGCGCGTCGGGCGGCGGCGAGGACCTCTGACACGAAGCGCAGCACGCCCCGAGCGGTGTGCGCGGATCCCTTGCGCATCCTCGCGAACAGGACCTCGCCGGTGCCCGCCCGGGTGGCCAGCAGCGGGTGATAGCCCAGCTCGCGGGTGTGGCCGTAGGCCGCGCCCTGCTTGTGTTTGCCGTGCACCTCACAGACCGTGGAGTCCAAGTCCACCACCAGCGGCCCCGACCCCGGGCCCGCGCCCAGGCCCCAGGCCCGAGCCAGCACACGAGACGCCACTGAGGTGCTTCTGAGTAAATGTCCGTTTTTGGGGGTTTGATTGCGCCGCATTGGGCGGGTGTGTTCATGGCTGGTTGGGTTTGTTGTTGCGATGGTAGGCGATGCGGGTGAGGCGGGCCTGTGTGAGGCCGTCTTGGCGGGCCTGGCGGATGCGCTCTGCTCGTCCTTGGTGTTCGTCGTCGGGGGTGACGTAGCCGAGGGAGGCGTGCAGGCGGCGGGTGTTGTAGTCGTGTCGGGCGATGTCGAGCTCTGCTCGCAGCGTGTTGGGGTCGGTGATCTTCTCGAGGTGGGGCCATTCGGTTTTGATGTGGCCGAACAGGGTCTCGATCCATGCTTGGTCAGTCGGGGTGCCGGGCCGGCCGAAGCGGGCCGCGATGGAGCAGAGGGCGAGGAACTCTCTGGTGGTGCCTGCTCGCATCTGGGGGCCGTTGTCTGACATGGCCAGCAGGATGGGCTCCTCGTCGCTGTCGTCGCCTCGGCGGGCGCGGTCGGCTTGGCGGGCCTCGACGGCGGGCCACAGGCCCTCGGTGTCGAGGGCTTGTGTGAAGACGGCCTCTACTTGGGTGGCGGTCTCCTCGGCGGTGACGAGGGTGGCGAGCCATTTGCGGGTGACGACGTCGAGGATGGCGTAGGCGACCCGGCCGGCTCTGGGGAAATGGGTGATGTCGTAGATCCAGATCTGGTGGCGTTTCCATTGGATCCAGTCCGGCAGGGGCCGCGCCGGCGCCGGTGTGCGCTGTGGGCGGGCGGGCAGAACAAGCCCCTGGGCTGCGAGAACGCGATACAGCGTCGACGGCGACACCCACACCAGGTTCTCGTATGAGCCGCGGTGCGCGAGCTTGCGGTAGCCGCCGTCGATGTCGCCCCAGCGCTCGAACAACTCCACGATCGCCCGGCGCTCTGTTGGGGTGATGGCGTGCACCGCCGTGCCGCCCGCAGCGTGGTCGTCGAGGCGGCCCGCGCCTCGGCGGTGCTGCCAGCGGCGGCACCGGCGGCCGTCGAGCTCCAACACGGCGCAGGCGCGAGCTGTGCTCCAGCCCGCCCCGACGGCGCCGTCGACGAGGTCCAACAGAGCCGCCTTGGTGCCGGCCTCGACACGCGGGGGCACGCCGGCGGTCACCCCCAACGCTCTTTTCCCTCCAACAAGGTGACCTTGACCGCCATCTCCTTGAGCGCCTCGCCCAGCCGGGCCGCCTCGTCTCGGGCCATCACCAACTCCGGGTCGACACCGTCGGCGCGCACCCCGGGCCGAGACGACGCCAACGCGTCCAGAGCGCCCTTCTTGGCGACCTCGCGGGCCCGCATGATCGTGGAGCGGTCCACGCCCCAATGGTCCGCGCACTGCACGACGGTCATCTCACCCGTGAGCACCTGCACGAACGCCTCATACTTCTGCACAGGCGACAACCGCCGCCTCCCGCGGCGTCCGCCACGCTCCAAGGGCCTCAAGGTATCAGTCATCTGACACTCCTTTCACAGCGCCATGCTCCCACACCGATGCTGTGTAATCAACCATCCAAGAGCGGACACGATCCCAGAATCACTACACCACCGCCTCGAGCTGGCGGACGTGGCCGAACGTGAAGGACCGCAAGAACGTGCCCACCGTCGACGGCGCCGCCACCTTGAACCCCAGCACCCGCTCGGTGGCCCCGGCGCGCAGCATGCCCACATGGTCGATGCAGGTCCCCCCGGCCAGCATCGCCGCCACCAGCGACAGCACCTTGCGGCCCGGGTTCGCCGAACCGGTCCCCACCCACCTGTCCACCAGCGCCCCGAGCCCCAGACGCGCCATCAACGTCGCCGGCGCCAACAACCCCGCACCGGCCACCAGACCCCGATGATCAAAGGTCGCTCGCAACCGGTCGATACTGTGAGATGATCCACTCATAGAAAGTGCCTCCCGCCGCGGCGAGCCCGTTGACTTCTTGCATCAACAGACTCCCACGTCAGGAGGCCTTTCTGGTGGACGCGCCAACCCCGGCCCGCCCACCCCATCGGTGGATCCAGGCTGAGGCCGAGGCCTTGGACGGCATTCGGGCCCTAGTGGCCGACATCGTGTCCGACCTGCGGGCCAATGGCGAGCCGCTGCCCTCTCCAGTTCCCTGGGAGTGGCACGATGCGGCGCGGCTCGACAGTGCGACTGCTTGGAGCAGCTAGCAGCCGCCCTCGCGATCAGTCGTAGGTGGCCTCGCGCTGCCAGCGACCGGACTCCAGCACGCAGAGATGGGCCGAGCCGTCATCAAGGACCAGCTGGAAGCGGGCCTGGCGGCGGCGGGCAGACGGGCGCCACCAGCGCTCGTCCAGCGGCCATGGCCCGGCCCAGGCAATGACCGTCCGGCTGCGGCCCACAGAGTCCGTCACTTGACACGGCGCCGTGCTCGCTTCGCCTCTACCGCTGACGGCGCCGTGCTCGCCGTCTCGGTCGGTGACCGTGATCGGCTCGGGCTGGGCCAGCACCACTGCGGGCTGAGGCGGCGGTAGCCGTCCCGGCCACGGCGCCTCCACCGTTCTGGCTTTCTTCCTGCCCCTCTTGGGTGCGGCATCGGCCTCGGCGGCGTGCAGCGGCACCCGGCGGCCGGTGTCGGCCGGTCGGCGCCCACCGGCCAGGCGGGGCACGGTCACCGCCTCGGCTCCCAGCAGTCCCTGCAACCGGGCCAGCGCCTTGGCGGCCCGCTCGTCGGCCTCGCTCCTCGCGCCCCACATCCCGAGCTGACGGCCGTCGGCGGGAGCCACCACACAGGGCGTGATCCGGATGAGCGTGACCGAGCCGGTTGGACGCTCCGATGACCGGTACCAGCCCTCGAGCTGCCAGCGCACCCGGTCGGCGACGGCGGCCGCATTGAAGCGGAGTTCGTGGCGCCAGCGGCGGCGACTGGCGTGCCCGCTGTCGGACTCTGCCTCGATGTCGATGCACACGCAGTCCAGGCCGTAGCGGGCCAGCCGGGCCACCATGGCGTCGGCCAGCGAGCGGGCCATGAACGCCACAGTCTCGATCCGGTCGGCGGGAGGATCGATCTCGGCCTCGGCACCTGCATCTTCACCGACGGCCTCAGCCTGCAGCGGGCGGTCGTCGAGCCCGCAGGCCAGACGGTGGGCCAGCAGCCCCGGCCAGCCGAAGCGCCCCAGCACATCAGCCTCGCTCAGCGCGGCCAGATCGCCCAGCATCCGGATCCCCAGCCGCCACAGCACGTCGAGCAGCGCTTCCGTGCCGCCCTCGTCGGAGTGCAGCGGTGAGATCGGATCGGACAGGGAGATCAAGGGCAGGACAGACAGGAACGGCCGGCTCTGCTGATGCGGCACCACCAGCACGGCCGTGGAGGCCGAGAGCTTCACGGCGCGCCACTGGGTGTTAGACGCCCTGGCGGCGAGTGGACGGGACGTCCCCGCTGCGACGCGGGCGGCGAGACCGGCGGCAAAGAGGCCGTCAGCCACGCCCACCCCGGTCCTCGACGCCGACGGCACGGCGTCGGTGACAGCCCGGGCTACTAGCTCAGCCAATGCCTGCTCGCCCCCGAAGTAGCGCGACGGCCCTCTCGCCCCGAACGCATGCAATCCGGGCCGCAGCGCCTCGGCCAAGGGAGTGAACTGCTCCAGCACCGCGGCCACAGACTCACAATCGCCAGCCTCGGAATCGCTGACATCCACTACCACCATTCGCGCGGGAGGAGTCTGGGGGTGCTCCATAGTCCCGGTCACCGGTTCGCCCCCATCCGCTCGGGCGGTGCCGAGGTCGTCGCTTCCATCGGTCCGGTCACCGGTTCAGTCCCGGTCACCGGTTCGCCCCCATCCGCTCGGGCGGTGCCGAGGTCGTCGCTTCCATCGGTCCGGTCACCGGTCCACTGCCATCCGAGCGGGCGTTGCCAGAGGTTGCTGAGGAGACGGTACGCATGCCATCGGCGGTGTCGAGCGGCGGCTAGCCCGCTCGGCGTTCTTTGACGTCTTCGAAGCTGCTGCCGAAAGCGGAGGCCTGGCCGGGCTCCGCGCAGGCCACCTGACCGTCCTCCGAGGGCAGCCACATCAGCGTCCGCCGGGGCCGGGACGCTGCGCCCCGGCCCCCGACGGTCACCTCGGCCTGACGGGCCAGCAGTCGCCCGTGACCGGCGTCGATGCCCGTCCAGAGAGTCTGCTCGATCATCAGGCGGACCTCCGGCACCAGACCGGCCGCGATGTCCACCGGAGCGCTGCCGAAGGCGCAGATCAGCGAGGTGCCGTGCTCGCGCATCCGAGCCAGCAGCCGCCGTGCCGTCGCGCCCGCCACCCTGATCTCAGGTCCCAGCAGCACGAGGTCGAAGCCGCCCACCACCGCGCCCAGCACGTCCGCGGTCAGGCTCCCGTCCCAGCCGTCTCGGCCCCTGTCTCCGGCTGGCAGGTCCACCAGCGCCCAGCGCTCCAGGTCGACGCCTCTCTCGGCCAGCGCGGACACACCCAGATCGGCCATCCCCACCGCGGCCACCCAGCTGCCTCGCCTGGAGACCTCGGCCGCCAGCGCCACAGCCAGTGTCACCGAGCCGTGGCCGCAGACCGCGATGGCGGTGCCCCGCCGGATGCCGCCCTCCGGCAGCAGCGGCGACAGCGCCTCCTCCACGGGCAGCACCCGCTCGCAGGTCGCCCCGACCGGCATGCCAACCCCGGCTGGCAGCACTGCCGCCGACTGCGCGGATGATGGCTCCGAACCCGCCATCACCCTACTATACAAACATATGTTCGTACCAGGTCATCTGGCGAGAGGCCGGCACCGCTGGCGGTTCGGCGAAGGCATCGAGGCCGTCCCCATCGCCGGCCTCTGGGGTTGAGACCAGCGCCGCGGAACGCCGCGGCCTGACGCTCATGTTCAGATGCGGTGGGTGGGCAGCAAGGCGCGCCGCAGCGCGGAGGCCGGCGCTACAATCCCTACCGGTCTCTGTCGACACGGGTCGGCGCCTCTCGGTATCAGGCGCCTCGTAGGATCCTCCCACTGAGGATCGCCGCTATCAACGGAGGACAACCAGCGATGCGCACCCGAACTCTCGAAGTGGTGCACGGCACGAACCACAAGCCCGCGGCCACCGAGGCGCTGCTCGCCGACCTTGAAGCTCTCGACATCGAAGGTCAGCTCCTCATCGGATATCCCGTCATGGCATCGCCGGAGGGCTGCTATGCCATCGATGCTCTCATCGTGTCGCCCGAGATCGGCGTTCTGTGCTTCGACCTTATCGAGGGGCCGGATCCTGGCGACTACGACGTTCGTCAGGACGACGATTTCAACAGGTTGTCATCTCGCTTGTTCGTACACAGAGAGCTGGTCACGAAACGTCGGCTGAGTGTTCCCATCAACACCGTATCCTATGCGCCAGCAATTGCGAGTTATGACAATGGGAACCATACGCTGCTCAACCGTGAAACGCTTGGTGATTGGATATCCAGGCTTTCAGACTCTGAAGAGTTCGGGAATCTGTCATCAGATATCTATCTACGGACGCTGTCGGCGCTTCAGAGCATCACAGCTATAAGGCGTGCAGGGCGACCCAGAGAGATTTCAAACAAAGATTCGAGGGGCAGTCGACTCCAAGTGCTGGAGAACTCTATAGCCACCTTGGACACAATGCAGAGCGCAGCTGTCATAGAAACCGTAGAGGGAGTGCAGCGAATAAGAGGATTGGCAGGTTCTGGAAAGACTATCGTGCTAGCTCTGAAGGCTGCCTATTTGCACGCTCAAAACCCAGACTGGCGAATAGTGATCACCTTCAATACGAGATCCTTGAAGGGATACTTCACCAAACTCATAAATAACTTCTGTATAGATCAGATAGGCCAAGAGCCAAACTGGGATCGTGTGAAAATCATGAATTCCTGGGGTGCATCTGGTCAGCCAGATCGGGAGGGAGTCTATCATGAGTTCTGTCTACAGAACAATGTTCTCTATTACGATTTTCACTCTGCGCGCAGCAGGTACGGTTGGGATGGAGCCTTCGATGGCGCTGTAACTGCAGCTCTTGATCAGGTTTCTGATCCGAAACCGCTGTACGACGCGGTGCTCGTTGATGAAGCTCAGGATCTGCCCCCTGTCTTCTTGCGGATGTGTTATCGAATCTTGCGACAGCCTGGACACCTCGTATATGCCTACGACGAGTTACAGAATCTCACAAACGCGGGCCTGCCATCTCCTGAGGAGATATTCGGATCGAAGAACGGCAAGCCCTGCGTGTCCTTTGACTCGGAGCACGATCATTCGAGAATCCGAAGAGACATCATACTCGACAAATGCTATCGAAACTCTCGACCAGTTCTGACGACCGCGCACGGACTGGGATTCGGTATCTACCGCACGCCTGAACATGATAGCACCACCGGTCTGGTTCAGATGTTCGACCAGCCGAGGCTGTGGGAGGACATAGGATATCGAATCGGCGATGGAAAGTTGAAACTCGGACGAAAGGTCAATCTGCGGAGGGTTGCAGAGACCAGCCCAAGGTTTCTGGAGAACCACTCGCCGCCTGAAGACCTAGTGAAGTTCGTCAAGTTTGACGACGAAGAGGCACAGGCGGAATGGGTAGCCTGTGAGATCCAGCACAATCTTGACACGGATGAGCTGAGGCCGGACGACATCATGGTGATTAACACAGAGCCGATCTCATCCCGTAACAAACTCTCGAAGGTACGAGCGGCCCTGGATGACAAGGGCATTCATAGTCATCTGACTGGGGTTGACACGACGCCCGACGAGTTCTTTCAGGCGGGATCCATTACTTGTACAGGAATACATCGAGCCAAGGGCAATGAGGTTGCTATGGTCTACGTGATCAACGCTAATCAATGCTATACTGCTGGCGCTGGTCTGTCGCAAGTCCGCAATCGGCTCTTCACGGCAATCACTCGAAGTAAGGCTTGGGTAAGAGTAACTGGGGTTGGGCCAATGATGCAGTCACTCCTCAACGAGTATGAGGCGATCGGCGACGCCGACTTCGAACTACGGTTCCGATATCCTACGGCACCAGAACTCAAGCGGTTGACGATTGTGCACCGCGATGTCTCACCGTCGGAACGACGAATGCTGCGAGAGCAGCGCCAATCTGTTTCGCAACTTGTAGCTGCCCTACAGGAAGAGCGAGTGTTTCTTGAAGATCTTGACAGAGTTGATCTTGAAGCACTGCGGACTATCTTAGGAGAGGAACAAGACTAGAAATGGCTCCTCCTCCACATAGAAGAGTCCTGCAGGAAATAACAACGATCAGTAGATTCCTGTTGCAGTCTGGCCTAGCCGACGACTACAACACAGCGTACGAATCCAGGCGTGGAACGTCGTCATATGTGATCGAGTATCAGAACCTAGTTGAGGACTCTTCAATTCTCGCAGAGACTCGCTATGATATAGTGCATAGAGTGCATCGCGCTGATAGAAGATTCAATTTCAGAATGCTGGACGGCGCAATGATACAGATGCAGTACGAGTTCTTCCGCAACCAGCTTGTGCGGCATAGGCTTGCCTTTCTTCCGTCACCGGATCTTCTAGAGTTTCAGAACAATCCGGAACTCTATCTTCGAGAGGCCCTATACGCTGATGTTGTCGACGAGCGTGTTGTCACCGTTCCGCTACGCTTCGACTACGACGTGCGCGATGGTGTGGCCCGAGAACTGGAGCATCCGAAGTCGCATTTGACGCTCGGTGAGTACAAGCTGTGCCGCATCCCGGTGACGGCGGCGGTAACGCCCAACGCGTTCATGGCCTTTATCCTGCGGAGCTTCTACAACGCGGCGGCCGCGTCGGTGGACACACAGCTTCCGCCGCCAGCGCTGCGGTTTGCGGAGTGCATCGCTGATGCTGAGCGTCGGGTCGTTCACATCGGCGTTCCGACGTATCTGTAGCAGTGGCGGGAAGGCAGTTGGCGTCCGCAGGCGCTCACCTGAGGTTCTTGCGCAGGATGGCTCATGAAGCCGCCGGCAAGATTGCTGGCCGCTGCACCGTGTCGGATGAAGTGGCCGGGCACGCGGCGGCAGCGAGCGCGTTGGTGATGACGCAGCGGGCTGCCGTCAGGCCCGGATTCGGGTGTGCGACAGCCAGTCGAGGATGGTTCGGACCAACTCGTCGGAATGGCGGCGGTCGGTGAAGAGGTGGTCGGCCCCGCCCACGGTGTGCAGGGTGGCCGAGCCGGCCTCGGCCAGGGCCTCGGTCTGGTCGCGGCCCACCACGGTGTCGGCCCCGGCCTGCACCACCAGCATGGGCCGCCCCAGTGAGGCCGCGGCTGCGGCCACGTCGTGGCGGTGCAGGTCGCAGAGGAAGTCCCGTCCCACCCTCACCGGCTTGGGACCGATCCTCACCTCGCCCGAACCCTCGGAGCGGATCCGCTCCAGGGCGTCGGCAGAGAACAGGTGCTCCACATGGGCGACTGATGCCGGGGAGGCGACCGCCACCACCTGGGTCACGGTGTGCAGGCGGGACGCGGCCAGCACCGCGGCCGCACCGCCCAGGCTGTGGCCCACCAGCACGCAGGGTCCGGCCCCGCGCCGGATGAGCGCCACCGCGGCCGCGGTGATGTCGCTGACGTTGGTGGCGACCGTGGTGTCGGCCAGTTCGCCCTCACTGTCGCCGAGGCCGGTGAAGTCGAAGGCCAGGGTCAGGTACCCGCCTGCAGCCAGGCCCCTGGCGATGCGGGTGGTGGTGAACAGGTCCTTGGAGCACGTGAAGCAGTGGCACAGCAGGGCCGCCCCCAAGATCTCGCTGCCGGGCCCGGGTCGGTGCAGCAACCCTGCGAGCCTCGCCCCCGCCCCGCCCGAGAACTCGAACCGCTCAGCCGTCGGTGCCGCTGTCATCGGCTCATGCGCCTAAGGCTGGGGCTGTGCCCGTACGGTCGGCATCGGAGCAATCAACAGCGGTAGCGTTCGGCTTCGTGAGGTCCACCCCCCGGCTTGTGCTTCGCATCGCTCTGGCCCTTGCGCTGTTGTTGCCTGTCGCCTGCTCCGGCAGCCAGAGTACTGACGATCTCCCCGACGACAATGATGTGTCGGTTGGCGATGAGTTGCCGTCTGGTGAGGCTGCTGAGTCTGGTGAGGCTGCTGAGTCTGGTGAGGCTGCGTCCGGTGGTGACAGAGGGCCTGCGGACGATGAGGGGGAGCCGGGCGACAGCACCTCGGCCCCAGAGGATGTGCCGTCCGATGATGACACAGCGTCTGTTGACGACGGACCGGGCGGAGATGAGGCGGCTGCGGGCGACGCCGGCTCGCCTTCTGACCCCTCGATAGTGGACCAGCTCAAGATCAACGCCGAGCAGTTCGAGTACACGATCGGAGCGCCTGGAGGCACGCTCACGATCGCCACCATCTCCGAGCCGCTCACCCTCAACCTGGCCATCTCCAACGACGCGTCCTCGTCGGGAGTGCTGGGGTACCTCTTCGAGGGCCTCACCGAGACCTCGTGGCTGACCGACCGGGTGGAACCGGCGCTGGCAGAGTCCTGGGACCGCTCCGACGACGGCATGACGTGGACCTTCCATCTGCGCCGGGACGTCACATGGCACGACGGTAAGCCATTCACCGCCCACGACGTGGACTTCACCTTCAACCGGATCATCTACAACCAGGACATCCCCGCCAGCAGCCGCTCGACGTTCGACTTCCGGTTCCTGGACGACAACGGCGACTGGCAGGAGAGCCGTATGGACGTGGTCGCCCTCGACGACCACACGGTCGAGTTCCGCCTTCCGGTGCCGTTCGCCCCGTTCCTGCGCTCTTTGGGCACCGCGATTTATCCCAAGCACATCCTCGACAAGCACGTGGACGACGGCACCTTCGTCGACACGTGGGACATCGACACCGACCCGGCCGAGATCATCGGCACGGGTCCCTTCACCATCGAGAGCTACCAGCCCGGCGAGCGCGTGGTCCTGGCCCGCAACCCGAACTACTGGCTCACCGACGATGAGGGCAACCGCCTGCCCTACCTCGACGAGATCGTCCACGTCATCGTCGCTGACCTCGAGGCTGAGCTCGACAAGTTCCTGGCCGGCGAGTCGGACTCCCACGGCGTGCTGGGCGAGGAGTACGCCGAACTTGAGCCCCTCCAGGAGGAGGGCAACTTCACGATCCACAGGCGCGGCCCCGGATTCGGCACCACCTTCCTGGGATTCAACGTGAACCCCGGCGCCGACCCGGAGACCGGCGAGCCTTACGTCGCCGGCGAGAAGCTGGAGTGGTTCGGCAACGTGCAGTTCCGCCAGGCTGTGGCCCACAGCATCGACAAGGACACGATCATCGCCGAAGTGCAGCACGGCCTCGGCTACCCGCAGTGGTCCTCGGTGAGCCCGGCCGCGGGCGACTTCCACAACCCCGACGTCAGACGCTACGAGTACGACTTGGACAGGGCCAACGAGATCCTCGACGACCTCGGCTGGACCGACACCGACGGCGACGGCACACGCGAGGACGGCGACGGCAACGAGATCGAGTTCACGCTGGTCACCAACGAGGGCAACAGCGTGCGCGAGGAGGTCGGCCGCACAGTCCGCCAAGGCATGGAGCAGATCGGCATAAGAGCAGACTTCGAGCTAGTCGACTTCGGCGACCTCGTCTCCCAGCTGACCGGCTCCTACGACTGGGAGGCCATGATCATCGGCTTCACCGGCGGTACCGACCCCTATAGCGGCATCAACTTCTGGCACAGCAGCGAGGCCCTCCACCTGTGGTACCCCAACCAGCCGCAGCCGGCGACGGAATGGGAGGCCGAGATCGACGAGCTGTACGTCATGGGCAGCCAGGAGCTGGACCACAACGTGCGGGTGGGGCACTACCAGCGAGCCCAGGAGGTCGCGGCCGAGAACGTGCCCGTCCTATACACGACGCTGGCTGAGCGGCTGAGCGCGACCCGCAACGTCTTCGGCAACGTGACTCCCACCCTGTACGCGCTCTGGGACATCCGCTACCTGTACCGGACTGACTGATAGAGCGACACGTCCGGATCAGCCGGCCGCGATGCCCGTCCGGCTGAGGGCCTCGCTCGCGGCGCGGAGATCGGCTCAGCGCCGTCGTCCGGCTCAAGAGCGCGATGCCCGTCCGGCTGAGGGCCCTGCTCGCGGCCCGAGGCCCACGGCTCGCCCAGCTCGGCCTACAGTTCAGCCCATGTACGACCTGAAGATCAGCGGCGGGCTGCTGGTGGACGGCACCGGCGACCCGCCTCGGCCCGCCGACGTGGCCGTGGCGGGAGACACAATCGTGGCCGTCGGCGCCGACCTGCCCGGCGAAGCCGCCCGCACCATCGACGCCTCCGGCCACATCGTCACCCCCGGCTTCGTGGACGTCCACACCCACTACGACGGCCAGGCCACCTGGGACGATCTGCTCGAGCCGAGTTCGGGCCATGGCGTCACCACCGTGATCATGGGCAACTGCGGAGTGGGGTTCGCACCGGTGCGCCCCGGCACCGAGGAATGGCTGATCCAGCTCATGGAGGGCGTGGAGGACATCCCCGGCGCCGCCCTGTCCGAGGGCATCGCCTGGGGCTGGGAGTCCTTCGGCGACTACCTCGACGCCCTCGACGACCGCCGGTGGGCCATTGATGTGGGCACCCAGGTTCCCCACGGCGCGGTGCGGGCCTACGTGATGGGCGAGCGCGGCGGCCGCAACGAGCCCGCCGGCCCCGACGACATCGCTCGCATGGAACGCATCGTGGCCGACGCCGTGGCTGCGGGCGCTCTGGGCGTGTCCACCTCTCGCACCCTCGCGCACCGGGCCATGGACGGCGAACCGGTGCCGGGAACGTTCGCAGCCGAAGACGAGCTGTTCGGGCTGGGGCGCGGTCTGAGAGACGGCGGGGGAGGCGTGTTCGAGCTGGCACCCGTCGGATCGGCCGGCGAGGACATCGTGAAGCCCCGCTCCGAAGTCGAGTGGATGCGGCGCCTGTCGGCGGAGACGGGCCAGCCGGTGAGCTTCGCGCTGCTACAGGTGCCCGCCGCGCCCGACCTGTGGCGCGAGCTGATGGATGTGTCCCTGCGGGCCGCAGAGGAGGGGGCTGAGCTGTATCCACAGGTAGCGGGCCGCCCGTTCGGCCTGCTGGTGGGCTGGCAGACCAGCCACCCCTTCGCCCTGCGCCCCACCTACCGGTCGGTCGAGCAGCTGCCCATCGACGAGCGCATGGAGCGCCTGCGCGACCCGGCCGTGCGGGCCGCCATCTGTTCGGAGCCCGACGGCGAGCGCCGGGGCGGCATGCAGGAGGGCGTGGGCGTCCTCGTTGCCAAAATGCTCGACCAGCTTTACGTGCTGGGCTCCCCGCCCGACTACGAGCCGACGCCCGACCGCTCCATCCCGGCGATCGCGGCCGCGGCTGGAGTCGATCCCGCCGAGGCCGCCTACGACGCCTTCTGCGCCGAGGACGGCCGCGCCCTGCTGATGGTCCCGCTCTTCAACTACGCGGATGGCAACCACGACGCGATCCGGGAGCAGCTGACCCACTCCCGGGCGGTGATGGGGCTGTCCGACGGCGGAGCCCACTGCGGGCTGATCTGCGACGCGTCGATGCCCACCACCATGATCAGCCACTGGACCCGGGACCGCCACCGGGGCGAGCGGCTGCCGCTGGAGTGGGTGGTGCGCAAGCAGACCCACGACACCGCCGCGCTGTTCGGCCTCAAGGACCGCGGCGTCGTGGCGCCGGGCAAGCGGGCCGATCTCAATGTGATCGACCACGGCGCCATCAAGCTGCGCACGCCCCGGCTCGTACACGACCTGCCTGCCGGGGGGCGGCGCCTTCTGCAGCACGCTGACGGCTACACCGCCACCGTCGTCGCCGGGGTTCAGACCCGCGACCGCGGCGCCGACACGGGCGCTCGGCCCGGCCGGGTGGTGCGGGGCCGCCGCGCCGCCTGAGCGGGCTGTTCGCCGGAATCAGCCCCCCGGCGGGGCCTATAGGGTCAGAACGCGCGGTCAGCATCGATCATGAGCAACCGCACGCGAAGGGAGAGCGTCATGGGCTGCTGCGACGGGCGGGTGGTGATCGTCACCGGCGCGGGCCGGGGGCTGGGCCGGGCCCACGCGCTCGCCTTCGCGGCCGAGGGCGCCCACGTGCTGGTCAACGACCTCGGCGTGCACAGCGACGGAACCCAGCCCGGCGCCGATGACGCCGCCGCGGCCGTGGCGAGGGAGATCACCGCCGCGGGCGGGTCGGCCCAGGCCAACCACGCCGATGTGGCCGACTGGGAGCAGGCCGGCGCCATGGTGGCTGAGGCCCTCGCCACGTGGGGCCGCCTGGACACGCTGGTGTGCAACGCCGGGTTCCTGCGAGATCGGATGCTGGTCAACATGACAGAGCAGGAGTGGGACGCGGTGGTGCGGGTGCACCTCAAGGGCCATTTCGCGCCCGCCCGCCACGCGGTGGCCCACTGGCGCGAGCGCCAGAAGGCCTCCGGCGGCGAGGCTCCGGTCGCTCGCATCGTCAACACCTCGTCGGGCGCAGGGCTCATGGGCTCGATCGGCCAGGGCAACTACGTCGCGGCCAAGGCTGCCATCGCGCTGCTGACAGTCCAGCAGGCCGCGGAGTGGGGTCGCTACGGGGTGCTCGCCAATGCCATCGCGCCCGACGCCCGCACCCGTATGACGGCGGTGATCCCCAACTACCCCGACCCGCCGGTCGGCAGCTGGGATGCCAAGGCGCCCGAGAACGTCTCGCCCCTAGTGGTGTGGCTCGGGAGCGCAGACTGCGACATCACGGGGAGGGTGTTCGAGTGCACGGGCGGGCAACTCAACGTGTGCGACGGATGGCAGCACGGCCCGGCGATGTCGGTGGGGGAGAGGGCCATGACCGTGGCCGAGGCTGGCGATTTGGCCCGCCGTTCCGTGGAGGCCGAACGGTCGCCGGCGCCGGTTTATGGCACCGGTTGACGCCGCCAAAAAAAATTCTGTGACAAAAGTATGACAAACCCGTGACGATGGTGTAACCTACTTGTCAGGACCCGGGTCTGAAGAACAGGATTCGCCAGAACTGGATCCGCAATCCCCCCCTCCAGGGACCGTGCGGAGCCCGCCAGCTGAGGCTGGCGGGCTCCGGCGCGTTATACGCTCCGGCCATGAACGACCCGATCTACGACGTTCGAACCTTCTGGGAGCTTCTCGAGCAGAGGGCGGCCGCGACCGGCGACCGGATGATGCTGGTCGACGAGGCAGGCCGGTCTCTGACCTTCGCGGAGTTCAAGGACCGGGCTGAGAGAGTGGCTGCCGGCTTGCAGGCCATGGGCGTGGGACCCCGCACCCCGGTCACGTGGGTCCTGCCGACCCGCATCGAGACGGTGCTGTTGAGCTTCGCCCTCAGCCGGCTGGGAGCGGTCCAGAACCCCATCATCCACATCTACCGCCATCGCGAGGTCGGCTTCTGCATTCAGCAGACGAGAGCCGAGCTGGTGGTGCATCCCGGAGTGTGGGGCGGGTTCGACTACGGGGCCATGGTCGATGAGGTCATCGCCGGGCTCGGCCACCAGCCGCGGGTGATGGTCGGCTACGACAACCTGCCCGAAGGCGACCCGGCCGCCCTTCCGCCGCCCCCCTCCGACGCGGACGCCGACGCGGTGCGGTGGCTGTACTACACCTCGGGGACCACCTCCGACCCCAAGGGCGTGAAGCACACGGACGCCTCGCTCATCGCCGGCGGCATCGGGCTGGCCCGGGCCCTGGACATGAGCGGCGGCGATGTGGGCTCCATCGCGTTCCCCTACGCCCACATCGGCGGTCCCGACTACATGGTCACGATGCTCGCCGCCGGGTTCGGAGCGGTGCTCGTCGAGCGCTTCGACCCGTCTGCGGCGGTGCTTGCCTATGCCCGTCACGGAGTGACCATGGCCGGCGGGTCGACGGTCTTCTACCAGATGTTCCTCGAGGAGGACCGCAAGTCCCGCGAGGCCGGCGGCCGCCCGGCCCTGCCCGCCCTGCGGGTGCTGTCGGGCGGCGGCGCCCCCAAGCCGCCGGAGATCTATTTCAGGGTGAAGGAGCAGATGGGCGTGCCCGTGGCCCACGGGTACGGCATGACCGAGTGCCCGATGATCTCGCAGGGCTCGCCCCACGACAGCGACGACCAGCTCGCCCACACCGACGGCCGCCCGGTCCACGGCTGCGAGGTCTCGATCGTGGCGGTGGCCGCCGACGGGGGCGAGGCCCCCGCCCCCGCCGGCATCCAGGGCGAGGTGCGGGTGAGCGGGCCGATGCTGTTCTCGGGCTACACCGACCCCCGCCTCGACTCTGCGGCCTTCGACGCCCGGGGCCGCTTCCGCACCGGCGACCTCGGAGTGCTGCGCGCCGACGGGTACCTGACCCTGACCGGGCGGGTGAAGGACATCATCATCCGCAAGGGCGAGAACATCTCCGCCAAGGAGGTCGAGGACGTGCTCTACGCCCACCCCAAGGTGAGCGCGGCCGCGGTCATCGGCCTGCCCGACCCCGAGCGCGGGGAGAGGGTCTGCGCGGTGGTCGAAACCGCTCCCGAAGCCGACGACCTGAAGTTCGAGGAGATGGTCGAGGCCTGCCGCGAGGCGGGCCTGTCCCTCCAGAAGATTCCCGAGCAGCTTGAGATCCACACCGGCCCCCTGCCCCGCAACGCCACCCTAAAGATCCTCAAGCACAAGCTGCGAGAGGTCTACGAAGCCAGACAAGAAAGGGACTGAGTCAGGCCATGGCCGAAATCACTATCTATCATAATAAGCATTGAAACTCCTCCAAGAATGCCGTGGCGGTCGCCACGGACAACGGAGTCGAGTTCGACGTGGTGCTCTACATGTCCGAGCGCCCCGACCGCGACACGCTCGAGGGGATCGTCGAGCGGCTCGAGGACCCGGTTGAGAACCTGGTCCGCAAGGACTCGCAGTTCTCCAAGCTCGGACTCGACCCCGACGACTACGTGGCCAACCGCGACGCGGTGGTGGACGTGCTGCTGAAGTATCCGAGGCTCATGCAGCGCCCGGTGCTGGTGCGAGGTGATCGGGCCATCATCGGGCGGCCCCTCGCCGACGCCAAGGCCAAGGACCGCCTGGCCGAGTTCCTGGCCTGATCCCGCCCGGCGCCGGTGCGGTTCGCTACCGTGGGCGCCGGAAACCCCGTCAAGCGACCCCAAGGGAGAGCCGATGCGCATCGTGGTGGACTTCGACCTGTGCGAGAGCAACGCCGTCTGCATGCAGATCGCGCCCGACATCTTCGAGGTGCGAGACGACGACTTCCTCTACATCCTCAACGAGACGCCCGGCGAGGCCGATCGGTCCCGGGTGGAGGAGTGCGTGCAGCGTTGTCCCAAGCAGGCGATCTCGATCGCCGAGGACTGACGGGCCCAGGCGAGCCGACGCATAGGACCGGCGAGCCGGCGCCCAGGGTCAGGCGACGATGACTCCAGCCCTGCGCGCCGTCACCATCGTCGGGGCTTCGCTGGCCGGGCTGAACGCCGCCGAGGCCCTGCGCCGCGACGGATTCGACGGGTCGGTCACCCTCATAGGCGCCGAGAGCCGCCTGCCCTATGACCGCCCTCCGCTGTCCAAGCAGGTACTGGCCGGAGACTGGGAGCCCGAGCGGGCCGCGCTCACCGACTCAGAGGAATTGCAGGAAGACGAGATCGAAGCCCGCCTGGGTCTGCGGGCCACCGCCCTCGACTTGGATGCTCGCGAGCTGACCCTCCACACCGGCGAGACCGTCGCGTTCGACGGGCTCGTCATCGCCACCGGGGCCCGCTGCCGCGCGATGCCGGGAACCGAGGGGCTCCGCGGCGTCCACGTGCTGCGGTCGCTGGACGACTGCCTGGCCCTTCGCGCCGACCTCGAGGCGGTGCCGCAGCGGGTGGTGGTGGTCGGCGCGGGCTTCATCGGGGCCGAGGTGGCCGCGACCGCCCGCGGCCGGGGCCTGGAGGTCACAGTGGTGGAGGCGCTGCCCAACCCGCTGAGCCGGGTGCTCGGCGACGAGATGGGCCGGGTGTGCGCCGAGGTCCACCGCGACCACGGCGTCGACCTGCGCACCGGGGTCGGCGTGGACCGCATCGAGGGCGACCGCCGCGTGGAGCGGGTGACCCTGACGGACGGTTCGATCATCGACGCCGACGTGGTGGTCGTCGGCATCGGCGTGGTCCCCAACACCGAATGGCTGGACGGCTCCGGACTGCAAGTGGGCGACGGCGTGCTCTGCGACGCCTCGTGCCTGGCTGCCGAGCGGGTGACCGCCGCCGGCGACGTGGCCCGCTGGCCCAACCAACTCTTCGGCGAGACGATGCGGGTGGAGCACTGGGACAACGCCGCTGCCCAGGGCGCCCACGCGGCCCGGCGCCTGCTCAACCCCGAGACGGGGCCGTTCACGCCGGTGCCATGGTTCTGGAGCGACCAGTACGACCGCAAGATCCAGCTGGCCGGCCGGGTGCGGCCCGACGACGAGGTCCGGGTGGTGAACGGCTCGGTCGACGAGCGGCGCTTCGCGGCGATCTACGGCCGGGCCGGGCGCATCGTGGGTGTGCTCGGCTTCAACCGTCCCCGCCATGTGATGCGCTACCGGGCGCTCATCGAGCAGGGGGCCAGCTTCGACGAGGCCCTCGCCGCCGAGTTCTGAAACCCTGCGCCCACCGGTAGCCTGACCCGGTTCCCGCCGTCGGCGGGATACATCGTGCGCAGCACGCAGGCTGCGGGTCTCGCATAGCGGGCCATGCAGCAGGGTCAGATACCCAACGGAGAAACCATGCCAACCAGCCTCCCTCCCAAGGCCGAGACCATCGCTTCGATGGCTGAGGCCTTCGGACTTCCCGAGAACGACACTGGTTCTCCCGAAGTCCAGATCGGACTGCTGGCCGACCGCATCAACCATCTCACCGAGCATCTGAGGGTCCACAAGAAGGATCACCACAGCCGGAGGGGTCTGTTGATGCTGGTGGGCCGGCGCAGGAGGCTGCTCGACTATGTCAAGGAGAACGACGTCGAGCGTTACCGGGCGATCATCGCCCATCTCGGTCTGCGACGCTGAGCACAACGGGGCGGCCCGAGCGTCGCCCCTCCGGCTGATTGCGCCCATCGCGGCGCCAATGAGCCGGCGACGAACCCAGTGACAATCAACATGCGGTGCGACCGCTCCGGTGCCAGTCGCATCGGCCTCGCCCCCGGATCGCCGGGCGGGACCGATACGACTGGGAACTGGCGGGGTTGTACCCAGATCGGGCCCCGAGGGGGTCCGCTAGGAGTAGATCCATGGCTGAAGCCATTTCCGTCAGCGGCGCGTTCACGCGCGCCGAAGGCAAAGACGCCACCTTCGAGACGGGCCTTCTGGCCCCGCTCGCGGGCGGCGCCGTCACCGTCCAAATGGGCGACACTGTCGTGCTCGTGACCGCCACGGGCGCCAAGGCGCCCCGCGAGGGCACCGACTTCTTGCCGCTCACCGTCGACGTGGAGGAGCGCATGTATGCGGCCGGGCGCATCCCCGGCTCGTTCTTCCGGCGCGAGGCCCGCGCCGGCGAGCAGGCCATCTTGACCTGCCGGCTGATCGACCGCCCGCTGCGTCCCAGCTTCCCCGCCGGGTACCGCAACGAGGTTCACGTTGTGGCCACCATCCTCGGCGCCGACCAGTCCAACCCCTACGACGTCGTCGCGCTCAACGCGGCCTCGCTGGCGCTGAGCATCTCGCCGGTCCCGTTCGACGGGCCTATCGGTGCGGTGCGAGTGGCCTGGTCGGCGCAGGGCGAGTGGATCCCGTTCCCCACCTACACCGAGGGTGCCGGCTCGGCCTTCGAGATGGTGGTGGCCGGACGGCTCGCCGACGACGACGTGGCCGTGATGATGGTCGAGGCCGGGGGTACCTCCGCCACCTGGGGGCTGTACCAGGACGGTACGCCCAAGGTCGATGAGGACGTGCTCGCCGGCGGCCTTGAGGCGGCCAAGACCTGGATCCGGGAGATGATCGAGCTCCAGCAGCAGATAATCGACGCGGTCGGCCCGGTCGCCAAGATGCAGCCGCCGCTGGTTGTCGACTACAGCGACGAGATCCTCGGCGCGGTGCGCGACGGGGCGCTCGACCGCATCGCCGCCACCCAGCAGATCGCCGACAAGGCCGAGCGCCAGGAAGCCGAGGCCGCGGTGGCCGCAGAGGTGGCCGCCGAGATGGAGGCCCGGTTCGGCGACGATTCCGCGGTGGCCAAGCAGGTCAAGAGCGCTCTCCGCGCCGTCACCAAGGAGGTCGTGCGCCGTCGCATCGTCACCGAGGGCATCCGCATCGACGGCCGGACCACCAACCAGCTGCGCCCGCTGATGAGCCGGGTCGGAGTGATTCCCACCGCTCACGGCTCCGGACTGTTCCAGCGGGGCGATACCCAGGTGCTCAACTTCACCACACTGGGCATCGGCCGCAGTGACATGATGATCGACGACCTGTCGCCCACCGACAAGAAGCGCTATTTCCACCACTACAACTTCCCGCCGTTCTGCACCGGCGAGACCGGCTTCATGCGAGGGCCCAAGCGGCGTGAGATCGGCCACGGGGCGCTCGCCGAGCGGGCCGTTTTCGCGGTGATGCCCGGCTTCGACGAGTGGCCCTACACGGTGCGCACCGTCTCGGAGGTGATGGCCTCCAACGGGTCGAGCTCGATGGCGTCGGTGTGCGGGTCCACGCTGTCGCTGATGGACGCGGGCGTGCCCATCAAGGCACCCGTTGCGGGCGTGGCCATGGGCCTGGTCCACGCCGACGGCGCCTACGTGACCCTCACCGACATCCTGGGCGCCGAGGATGCCTTCGGCGACATGGACTTCAAGGTCGCGGGGACCACAGACTTCATTACCGCGCTGCAGCTCGACACCAAGATCGCGGGCATCCCGGCATCGGTGCTGGCCGACGCGCTGCGCCAGGCCCGCGAGGCTCGCCTGGACATCCTCGACGTGATGGCGGAGACCATCATGGAGCCGCGGCCCGAGGTGCGCGACACGGCTCCGAAGATCACCACCTTCGAGATCCCGGTCGACAAGATCGGCGAGGTCATCGGGCCCAAGGGCAAGGTGATCAACGCCATCCAGTCCGAGACCGGGGCGGACATCAGCGTGGACGACGACGGCGCGGTCGGGATCGTGGTAATCGCGTCCACGGACGGGGGCGCGGTCCTGGAGGCCGAGCGCCAGATCAAGCTCATACTGGACCCGCCCACGGCCGACGTGGGTGCCACCTACCGGGGCCGCGTGGTGAATATCACCAAGTTCGGGGCGTTCGTGAACATCCTTCCCGGCCGCGACGGGCTGGTGCACATCTCCAAGCTCGGAGGCGGGAGGCGCATCGACAGGGTCGAGGACGTGCTGGAGCTCGGCGAGGAGATCGAGGTGGTCGTCGAGGACGTCGACCCCAACGGGAAGATCTCGCTGCTTCCCAAGACCGACGACTCTGACGGCGCCGAGGCGTCCTCGTACCGCCGCCGGGAGCCTCGTCGCGAAGGACCCGGCCGCTCGGAGCAGCGCCGCGACTCGGGTTACGGCGAATCGGGCCGCGCCTCGGAGCGCGGCGACCGCAACGGCCGCTCCGGCCGCGGCGATCGGGACCGCGGCTTCGATCGAGGAGACCGCGGCGGGGAACGGCGATCGGACGCCGGCCGCGCCGACAACCGGGACGGCGACCCGCGGCGGGGCGACCGCGGCGGTGCCCGCTCCCGGCAGCCCGCGGCGGTGCCTGGCGCCAAGGAGGTGTCGTTCGAGGACTCCTTCGACCAGGAGTTGGAGAAGGAGTTCGGCGACCTGGGCCCCGATGCCCGGCCCCGACGCGCCGGACGCCGCGGCCCCCGCAGCCCCCGATAGGCGACCATGATCAGAGTCGGGGTGTGCGGCGCCACGGGACGCATGGGCGCCGAGGCGTGCCGGGCTGTCGAAGCCGATCCTGACACCGAGCTGGTGGCTGCCATCGGCTCGGCCGGCTCGGTCCGCGAGTTCGTCGATGCGGGTGCCGAGGTGGTGGTCGACTTCACCGTGGCCGAGGCGGTCCGGGCCAACATGGCTCTGATCGCCGCGGCGGGAATGCATGCTGTGATCGGCACGTCGGGACTGGGCGACCGCGACACCGACGCCCTGCGGGAGGCCTTCGTGCGCAGCCACTGCATCGTCGCGCCCAACTTCGCGGTCGGCGCCGTGCTCATGACCCGATTCGCGGCTCTGGCCGCACCCTATTTCGACACCGCCGAGGTGATCGAGCTTCACCACGACCGCAAGGTCGACGCCCCCTCGGGCACGGCGATTTCGACCGCCGAGGCGATGGCCGCGGCGTCCGGCGAATGGGCGCCGGATCCGACGGTCAGCGAGGGACTGCCCGGCGCCCGCGGCGGCCGAGGCCCCGGCGGCATCCGGGTGCACGCGGTGCGCCTGAAGGGCCTTGTCGCCCATCAGGAGGTGCTGCTCGGCGGCCCCGGCGAGACCCTGACCATTCGTCACGACACCGTCGACCGGTCGGCGTTCATGCCCGGCATGCTGCTGGCGACCAAGCGGGTGATGTCGCTGGGGCCGGGTGTGACGGTCGGCCTCGGCGAGGTGCTGGGTCTCTGAGGCCGCTGCGGGGGCGCTGAGTGCGCCGGCTGGGATCGCCGTGGTGGGTGGCCTCGCACCTGTTCGCCGCGGCGATGGTGGTGCTCATGGCCAACCTGGGGTTCTGGCAGCTTCGGCGGCTCGACGATCGCCGCACCGACAACGCCGCTGTCGCCTCGGCGATGACCCAAGCCCCGGTCGACTTCGCCGGGCGCCTCGACGGGCCCGGACGGATGCCGGACTACACGGCGGTGGCTGCCACGGGCACCTACCGCGCCGACGCCGAGGTGCGCATCGGCAACCGGAGCAGCGGCGGCCAGCCCGGCTATTGGCTGGCAACGCCGCTGGAGCTGGACGACGGCCGCACGGTGGCGGTGGTGAGGGGATGGATTCCCCGGCGCGCCGTGCTGGGGCTCGACGACCGGAGCGCGGCGCCGCCGGACGGCTCGGTCACGGTGGTCGGGCTGGCTCTCAGCAGCGTCAACGGGGGCAGGGTCGCAGTGACCGACCCGGGCGAGACGCCCGAGATCTCCCGCATGGACCTGGACCGCTTCGAGGAGGTCTCCGGCGTCGAGGTCACGGACCCCTGGATCAGGCTGAGGATCCAGACTCCCCGGCAGCCCGAGGGGCTTCCGGTGCCGGTGCCCGATCCCGATCTCAGCGACGGAGCGCACCTGTCTTACGCGTTCCAGTGGTTCTTCTTCTCGGCCGGAGCGGTGGTGGTGTACGGCCTGATCCTGCGCCGGGCCGCCGCAGGCCGCGAGGAAACTCCCCAAACCGCGTAAGGTTGTTGGCCATGCCACGGTTCGGACGAGTGCTCACCGCCATGGTCACGCCCTTCACTGAGGAGGGGGCGCTGGACCTCGACGGCGCGGCCCGGCTGGCCCAGTGGCTCGTCGCCCACGGCAACGAGGGCCTCGTCGTGGCTGGCACCACCGGAGAGAGCCCCACCCTCACCCACGCCGAGCAGGCCGACTTGGTGGCCGCGGTGGTGGCCGCGGTCGACGTGCCCGTGGTGGCGGGCGCCGGCAGCAACGACACCCGCGCCGCCATCGACCTCACCGGGCGCTGCACGGAGGCCGGGGCGACCGGGATCCTGCACGTGGCCGGCTACTACAACCGCCCGTCACAGGCCGGGCTCGACACGCACTTCCGCCACTGCGCGGCCGCCACCCACCTCCCGGTGATCGTCTACGACATACCCGGGCGGACCGGGCGCAAGGTCGCCACCGAGACCATGGCCCGGATGGCCCACGAGGTGCCCAACATCGTCGGGCTCAAGGACGCGGCCGGATCTCCCGGAGAGACCGCCCGCCTGCTGGAGATGGCCCCCGATGGCTTCGAGGTGTACTCCGGCGACGACTCGCTCACCCTGCCCCTGCTGTCGATCGGGGCGGTGGGTGTCATCGGCGTGGCCACCCACTGGGCGGGCCGGCAGATGGTGGCCATGTTCGACGCTTTCGAGAACGGCCGGGTGGCCGAGGCCGCGGCCATCAACCGCCGCCTTCTCGATTCCTACGATTTCGAGACCGGCGACGACGCCCCCAACCCGGTGCCCACCAAGTGCATGATGCGGGTGATGGGATTGCCCGCGGGGCCCTGCCGCCTGCCCATGGGACCCGAGCCGTCCGGACTGGAGGACCGGGCCAGGGAGGTGCTCGCCGCGCTGGGCGGCGTCGCGGCGGGGTCCGAGGACTCCCCGGAGCCGGTGCCCGAGGTCCTCGCGGAGCCCCGAGCCGGGGTGCCTGCGCAGCCCGCGCCTGCCGGATCCGGCTGAGCTCTCGCTGTGGCTGCACCGGTTGCCGTCACCTTCCTGGGCGGCTTGGGAGAGATCGGGCGCAACTGCGCGGTCATTGAGACCGCGGGGCGCAGAGTGCTGCTCGACTGCGGCCGGATGTTCGCGGGCGACGACCTTCCCGGCGTCGACTCGGTGCTGCCCGACTTCGAGTGGCTGCTGGCCAGCGGGGGAGTGGAGGCCTGCGTCGCCACCCACGCCCACGAGGATCACATCGGTGCCCTGCCGTACCTGCTGGAGCGCCTGTCGTTCCCGGTGTACGGATCGGCGTTCACGCTCGGCCTGGTGCGGCACAAGCTCGCCGAGGCGGGCCTGCTCGACCGGGCTGAGCTCCGCGAGGTTCGCGACGGGGACCGCTTCAGCGCCGGGCCATTCGAGTGCGAGGCCATGCCGGTCACCCATTCGGTGCCCGGCGGCTTCATCACCGCCTTCTCCACGCCCCAGGGGCTGATCCTGCACTCCAGCGACTTCAAGCTCGACCTCACGCCCGTGGACGGGCGGCGGACGGCTCTGTCCCGCATCGGTGCTCTCTCCGGCGATCCGGGGGTGCGGCTGCTGCTGGCCGACTCCACGAACGCGGACGCCCCGGGCTCGTCGCGCTCGGAGAAGGACGTGGGCGACGTGCTGAGCGACGCGATCGCCCGCGCGGAGGGTCGCAGGGTGATCGTCGGGGCCTTCGCCAGCCACATCCACCGCATCCAGCAGGTGATGGACGCGGCGGTTGCCACGGGGCGCACCGTGGCCACGCTGGGCCTGTCGATGCAGCGCAACGTGGGCCTGGCCCGCGAGCTGGGGCTGCTGCGGGTCCCCGATCACGCCCTGCGCGACATCACCGACCTCGAGCGGCTCGATCCGGCGCGGGTGCTGATCGTGTGCACCGGGTCCCAGGGAGAGCCCCGGGCCGCGCTTACCCAGATGGCGGAGGGCGTCAGCAAGTGGGTGGAAATCGGCGACCGCGACACGGTGATATTCAGCTCGCACCCGATCCCGGGCAACGAGGCCGCGATCGTGACGGTGCGCAACGGGCTGGCCCGGCGCGGCGCCCGGGTGCTGCACACCGGCAATCTGGACGTGCACACCTCGGGCCACGGCAAGCAGCAGGAGCTGAAAGTGCTGCATTCGGTGGCGTCGCCGGAGTGGTTCGTGCCGGTGCACGGCGAGTACGAGCACCTGGTGGCCCACGCCCGGCTGGCCACCGAGATGGGCATGGCCTCCGAGCGGGTGGTGCTGTGCTGTGACGGCGACCAGGTCGAGCTGACCGACGACGGCGTGCGGCTGATCGGATCGGTGGGGGGAGATCATCTCTACGTGGACGGGACGGTCGGCGACTTGGGGTCGACGGTGCTCAGTGAGCGGCGGAAGCTGGGCGAGGACGGCTTCGTGGCTGTGGTCGTGGACATCGATCTGGAACGCGGCGCTGTGGTCCGCGGCCCGGAGGTGGTGTCGCGGGGTTGGGTGGAGCATCCGGCCCTGCTGGCGCACGAGACCGCCGTCGCCGACGCGGTCGAGGCCGAAGTCCTGGATGCGCTCGCCGACGGCCGCCGCGACCTGCAAGCCCTCGAGGATCTGGTGCTGCGCACGGCCCGGCGCACGTCGCGGGAGCGAACCCGCCGGCGGCCCGTCATCGTCCCGATGGTGTACGGGTACTGAGGACGGCAACCGGGTCCGGGGTGCTCGGGTACGGGTGGCTCCGGGGTTCGCAAGGCTGTCGGGCGTCACTGGTAGCGTCGCGATCCATGGCCAGTAAGGCAGCCAAGAGCGCCAATCGCGAGGCGGACGGGTCCAGATCGGGCAAGCGGGGCTCCGGTTCGGCCGCAGTCGGCTCGGTGGTGCGCCGGCACCGCCGGGATATCTGGGGCCTGGCCGCCATCGTGGCCGGCCTCATTGTCGCCGGAAGCGTCTGGTTCTCCGCGGCCGGTCCGGTGGGCGATCAGGTGGATCGCGCTCTCGCGGCCGGATTCGGTCTGGTGAGGATGGCGCTGCCTGTCGGGCTGGCGGTTGTGGGTGCCGCCGCGATTAGGGGCGGGCGTCGCAGCGACGCCGCGGACCGGGCGGGCGGCGACGGCGACGGCCCGGAGGACGGTCCAGGCATTGACTCACCTCCGGTCGAAGCGCCTGAGGGTGGGGCCCGGATGGTGTTGGGTGGCGTACTGCTGCTGGTGTCGTCCACGGGGCTGCTGCATCTGTCCAGCGGCCGTCCAGGCCTGGGCGACGGCCTGGACGAGTTCGGTGCCGCGGGCGGTGCTCTGGGGGTTGGCATCGGCGGCTTCCTGCATGCCTGGACCGCACTGTGGGGCTCGGTGCTGCTGCTCACCTTCGTGGGGCTCGTCGGCGTGATCGTCGTCACCGGGCTGACCGTGCGATCGGCGTCGGCGGCGCTGGTGGCGGTGCTTCGTCCGGCGTGGCGCGTGCTGCGAGCCGCGGTGGTCAACCTGTTCAGCGACATCAAGGAGGCTCCAGCCGGTCCTCCACCAGTTGGCCCCTACCCCTCGGGGCAGCCTGATGCCGCACACCGCAGCCTTGACGACGGCTCGGGCGCGGTGGATACCGGAGGCGAATCCTCCACCGCGGTGGCCGCGCCGGACCCGTTCGCTGAGAGTTCGCCCCCTGTGCCCGGAGCGGCCGGCTCCACGAAAGCCAAAGGTCCCCGAGCGGGCCGCAAGGGTGATGGCAAGTCGTCCAAGTGGGAGCTACCGGAGATCGAGTTGCTTGCGGCCACGCCCTCGCGGGAGATTGACAAGGCAGAGGTGGCCGAGCGCGGCCAACTCCTGCAGGCCACGCTGGCGCGTTTCGACGTGCCCACCATCTTGTTGGAGCCCGTCGTCGGGCCGACCGTCACCCGTTTCGTGCTGGAACTCGGCGAGGGGGTCAAGGTGTCCAAGCTCGAGAGCCTGCGCAAGGACATTGCCTATGCCATGGCCTCGCCCGATGTGCGCATCCTGTCGCCGATCCCCGGTCGGCGCGCCATCGGCGTTGAGGTTCCCAACCTGGACCGCCAGATCGTGCGCCTGGGCGACGTGCTGCGCTCGCCGGAGGCCGCCGAGGCCGAGCATCCGCTGGAGGTGGCCATCGGTCGCGACATCAACGGTCACGCCATGATTATGAACCTCGCGACCACGCCCCACCTGCTGATCGCGGGCGCCACCGGCGCCGGGAAGTCCTCGTGTCTCAACTCGCTGATCACGTCGATCCTGATGCGCTCCACTCCCGACGACATCCGCATGATCCTCGTCGACCCCAAACGGGTGGAGATGGGCCAGTACGACCGTGTGCCCCACCTGCTCACCGCGCCGGTCACCGATCCCCGCAAGGCGGCCAATGCGATCGGCTGGGCCGTCCAGGAGATGGAGAGGCGCTACGACCTGCTCCACGACACCGGCTTCCGCGACGTGACCGGCTACAACGCCGCCGTCGACGCTGACGCCCTCGAGTCCCCGCCCGGGGCCCGGGACTCCGACGGCGAGCCTCTGCGGTACCAGCGCCTGCCGTTCGTGCTGGTGGTGGTGGACGAGCTCGCCGATCTGATGATGGTGGCTGCCCGCGACGTCGAGGAGTCGATCGCCCGCATCGCCCAGATGGCCCGCGCCGTGGGCATCCACCTGGTGATCGCCACCCAGCGGCCCTCGGTGAACATCATCACCGGCGTGATCAAGGCCAACATCCCGGCCCGGCTCGCCTTCGCGGTCTCGAGCCTGACCGACTCCCGCGTGATCCTCGACCAGGCCGGCGCCGAGCGTCTGGTCGGCCAGGGCGACATGCTCTGGCTGGGCCCCTCGTCGTCCACGCCGCACCGCATCCAGGGCTGCTGGGTAACCGAGCAGGAAGTCCGCGACGTGGTGAGCCACTGGGTCGACCAGGAGCCCGACTTCCACGACGATCCCTCGGTCTCGACTGAGGGCTTGGGCGGCGGCGCGGCCCGTCGGGGGCCGGCGGGGCCGGACCTCGGAGGGGCTCCAATCATGCCGGCGAGCATCACCGAGGCGTCCCCGGCCGACGACGATGGCGACGAGCTGCTCGAAGCGGCCATGGCCCTGGTGGTCGAGACCCAGCTCGGCTCAACGTCGATGCTGCAGCGCAGGCTGCGGGTGGGTTTCTCTCGGGCGGGGCGGATCATGGACCTGCTCGAACTGCGGGGCGTGGTAGGCCCGTCCATTGGCTCGAAGGCCCGGGAGGTCCTCATCACCCCCGAGGAATTCGAGCGCCGGCGGGCAGGCTGACATGACCCAGCGCTGGCTCCTACCTTCGACCTGATGGTCCTCGGCCTCATCTTCTCGATCGTCGGCCTGGCGGTGCTGTCGCTCGCGGCCAACCAGTTCGTGAGGGGAGCGGCCAGGCTGGCGGTCGTTCTGAGAATGGCGCCGATCGTGGTTGGCGCCGTCGTGGTGGGGTTCGGCACCAGCGCGCCCGAGATGCTGGTGTCGTCTCTGGCCGCGGTCAACGGCCGGCTCGACATCGGTGTCGGCAACATCATCGGCTCCAACGTCGCCAACATCTCCCTGGTGCTCGGGGCGGCGTCGTTCGTGGCGGTCGTCCCGGTGAGCTCCGGCGTGATTCGGCGCGACGCCGCGGTGTCGGTGGCGGCTGTGGCGATCTTCGCTCTGCTCGTGCAGGGCGAGCTCGGCCGCCTGGAGGGGCTGGTGATGCTGGCTGCTCTCGGGGCCTGGTTCGTGCTGATCCTGCGCGGGGCCCGCACCAGGGAGGGCGAAGCCGAGATGGACGACCTCTCCGAGATCGTCGGCGAGGATCCCCCCGCCCTCGGGATCGAGACGCTGCGCACCGTCGTGTCGCTGGCGTTGGTCGCAGGCTCGGCTTACGTGCTCGTGGAGGGCGCCGAACGGGTGGCCGAGGCGCTCAACCTGTCGGGCGGCTTCGTGGGCTACACCTTGGTCGCCGTCGGAACGTCTGCGCCCGAGCTGGTCACTGCGGTGGCCGCGGCCCGCCAGCGAGAGACGGAGCTCCTGGTCGGCAACCTGCTGGGGAGCAACGTGTTCAACTCGCTGGCCGTGGGCGGCGTTATCGGCCTCGTCGGATCGGGACCGGTGGGCGACGCCACACTGCAGACGCTGGGATCGTCGATGATGGTGGTGATCTGCGTGGTCAGCTGGGTGTCGATGGCCATCAGCCACCGGGTCAGCCGCATCGACGGGGTCGTGCTTCTGTGTCTTTGGGTGGTGAGCATCGTCCTGCTGGCCGGCTGACCCGTCGCGAGGATGCCCCATGGCGCCGTACCGAAGCACACGTGTGAGACCCCGGGAACCCCGGCCGGCGGGAGGACGTCCTACTGGTATGGCGTCGGACAGGAGCGCGCACCGGTGATACGTCCCCGCTCGGTGGCATGGGTCCTGCTATGCGTCGGCGCCCTGGGTGCGGGCTGCGCGTCTGACTCGCGCGACGAGAGCCCGTCCGTGGCGAACGAGCCGCCGGCTGCGACCGCCGACCGCTCGACCTCATCGGACGCTTCGCGTCCGCCAGATCAGACGGCACCGGCATCCGAAATAGCAGCACCAACGTCTTCGGCACCCACCGAGGAGATCGCGGCCGGCGAGGACCCCTCGACACCCAAGGAGCTCTCGGCACGCGAAGACCCCTCGACACCCGAAGAGCTGTCGGCACGCGAGGAGCCCTCGACACCCGAAGAGCTCTCGACACGCGAGGAGCCCTCCGCGGTTGACGCGCCGGTGTCAGCGCCGGACCGGGCGGAGCTGCAAGCCGAGGCCTCGGTGTTCCCGCCTCTCGACACCGGCGGAGGCGTGGCGAACTGGACCGTGGAGATCGTCGAAAGTGTGCCCCACAATCCCGAGGCTTTCACGCAGGGGCTCGAATTGGCTGGCGGCACGATGTACGAGAGCACCGGGCTGCGGGGGCGGTCGTCATTGCGGACAGTGGACGCAGGCACCGGTGAGGTCATGGCACGTGTCGACCTGCCTGAGGAGTTCTTCGGCGAGGGAATTACTGTCGTCGGCGATGAGATCGTCCAGCTCACGTGGCAGAGCGGCACCGCCCTGGTGTACGACCGCCTCACGCTCGAGGAGGTGGGGGAGCACCGCTACGAGGGCGAGGGCTGGGGTCTGTGCCTGTCGGAGGACGTGCTGATCATGTCGAACGGCTCGGACCGGCTGGCCCGCCGGGATCCGCAGACCTTCGAACTGCTCGGCACGGTGACGGTGACGGCGTCGGGCTATGACGGTCGGCTCGACTATCTGAACGAGCTTGAGTGCGTCGAGGGCATGGTGATCGCCAATGTGTGGCAGACCGAGCAGCTGCTGGTGATCGATCCGGAGTCGGGCCGGGTTGTGGCGGCCATCGACGCCGGGGCCCTGGTCGACGATGTGCGCCAGAACTCTGCCGCAAGCGACATCGATGTTCTGAACGGGGTGGCCTTTGACGCGAGCACCGGCACGCTGTGGATGACCGGCAAGCTGTGGCCCCGGCTCTACAGGGTTCGCATAGTGGAGGTGCCCTAGGTGCGATTGAGGACCGGCGCGCTGCGGGGCAGCGCCCTAGTGGCTGCCGTGCTGATGGCGTCAGCATGCACGGGCGGCTCCGCGCTCCGCTCGTCCGAAGGGGCGTCGCCCACCCTGTCGCCTCCCTCAACCACCGCATGGGAGCCGGCCCCGACGAGTGCGGTCACGACTTCGGTGGACACGACGACAACCGAGCCTGACCGGGCCTGGACGCTGCTGGCCGGCGGCGATGTGCTGATGACACGAACCGAGCCGGCGGGCGTGGATCCCTTCGCATCGCTGGAGCCCCATCTGGGCTCGGCGGACTTCTCCCTGGTGAACGTGGAGATGGCCATCAGCGACCGCGGATCGCCCCACTGGAAGGAGTTCGTGTTCCGGGCCCCACCGTCGGCGGCGGAGCGCATCGCGGCCGGCGGTGTCAGCGTGGCCAACCTGGCCAACAACCACGCCAACGATTACGGCCCCGACGCCTTGGCGGACACCGTCGAGCTGCTGGAAGCGGCCGGTGTCGCGACCATCGGCGCTGGTCGCGATGCCGATGAGGCCTACCAGTATCTGCTCCTGTCCACCGAGACTGGAGTTCGCGTGGCCTTCGTGGGCGCCTCCATGATCGTGCCCTCCAGCTTCGTCGCCAGTGCCGGCACGCCGGGGATCGCGTCGGCGCACCCGCCGGCCCGCGCCCGCGTCCTCGACACCGTGCGGGCCGCGGCCGCCGAGGCCGATGTGGTGGTCGTGGCGGTCCACTGGGGCATTGAGCGCGACACTTGCCCCAGTAACGACCAGCGCCTCCTCGCCCGGCAGCTTCTCGACGCCGGCGCCGACGCGGTCATCGGTCACCATCCCCATGTGCTACAGCCCGTGGAGAAAGTCGGTAGCAAGCTGGTGGCCTACTCGCTCGGGAACTTCGTCTGGCACGTACGCTCGGGCATCCTCGGTGAGACCGGAGTGCTACAGATCGACTTCGACGGCGACGAAGTCGTGTCATGGGAGTTCCACCCGCACCTTCTCGACGACAACGGCGCGCCCGTCCCGGCCGACTCCGGCGAGCGCGTCGAGCGCAGCCGCGACATCGTCTCGGGCAACTGCGCTCCCCATGACCCTCCGCCGCCCGTCCGCACCACGACGACCACGACCCTGCCCCCTCCGACGGGCACTGCCGGCGTTTAGCCTGGGATCGACGGGCTGGAAACGGTGCTCGACAGCGGTTCGCCACGAACATCAAGCAGTTAACCACCTCACATGTGGCAAATCCCTTGAAGTTCGTTCTGTCGGTGGTGGGGTCGATGCTGGCGAACCATCTCCCACCGTCCCGCCCATCGGTGGATCCAGGCTTAGGCCCGAGCGGCGGGGCTCCTGCGGTGGCCGCGCAGGGTGAACAGATGACGGCGCCATAGCGCCCCTGGGCGGGCTGGTGGCTAGGCCGCGGTACCTTGGTGCTGCCCTATGTCCGACCGGCCCAAGTCTTTCGTGGTGCACACCTTGGGGTGCCCCAAGAACCAGGTCGACTCCGACAAGCTGACCGGGCTGCTGGTCGCGGACGGCCTGTCGCCGGTCCGCGACGCGGCGGAGGCCGATTTGGTGGTCGTCAACACCTGCGCCTTCGTGGAGGAGGCCCGGCAGGAATCGATCGACGCCATCCTCGCCCTCTCCGAAGCCAAGGCGCCCGGCGCGTCGCTGGTGGTGACTGGCTGCCTCGCCGAGCGCTACGGCGACGAGCTGGCCGAGGCGCTGCCCGAGGCCGACCGGATCGCCGGATTCGGAGTCGCCCTCACGGCCGCGGCCTCGGCCCCGACCAGCTCCCAGCCCGGCCCGGTGACAGTGGAGCTGCGCCGCCCGGACCCCCGCCCAGTTCCGGCCTTCGACCTGCTCAACCTTCCCCGGCCGCCGTCGCCCCGCCCGTGGGCGTACGTCAAGATCGCCGAGGGATGCGACCGGGCCTGCGGCTTCTGCGCCATCCCCAGCTTCCGCGGCCCCCAGCGCAGCCGCTCCGTCGAGCAGATCCTCTCCGAGGTGGAGCAGCTCGACGCGGCCGAGATCGTGCTGGTGGCCCAGGATCTCGCCTCCTACGGGCGGGACCAGGGGCGGGGCGAGCGCCGGATCGTGCCGCTGGTGGAGGCCGTGTCGGACCGGGTCGCCCGCACCCGGCTGCTGTACCTGTACCCGTCGGACCTCACCGACGCCCTCATAGACGCGATCTGCGCCACCGGCGTCCCCTACTTCGACCTTTCGCTGCAGCACGTTTCCAGGCCGCTGCTGCGCCGCATGCGGCGCTGGGGCGACGGCCAGCGGTTCCTGGCCCGCATCGAGGCGATCCGCGGGCGCGAGCCCGAAGCGGCCTTCCGGTCGAACTTCATAGTCGGCTACCCGGGAGAGACCGAGGACGACCACGACCTGCTGCTGCGCTTCGTGGAGGAGGCCCAGCTCGACTGGTGCGGATTCTTCTCCTACTCCCAGGAGGACGGGACCTACTCGTCGACCCTCGACGGCAAGGTCGACGAGGGCCTGCGCTCGCAGCGCCTGGCGGAGCTGGGGGAGATGCAGGACGCCATCACCGCCAGCCGCCGCGACCTGCTGGTCGGCTGCCGGGTCGAGGTGCTCGTGGACGAGCCCGGCGTGGGTCGGACCCACCGCGAGGCCCCCGAGATCGACGGCGTCGTCGAGGTGCCCGAGGCCCTCGCGCCGGGTACCTTCGCAGACGTGACGGTGACCTCGGCCGCGGGCTGCGACCTGGTGGCGGCGTGAGCGAGCCCGGAATCAACCCCGTCCCGGTCTCAGCGGAAGCCCCGGCCCAGGCCAGCATGCTGCATCCGGCCAATCTGCTCACCATCGCCCGGCTGCTGCTCTCGCCGCTGCTGTTCCTGCTGATCCTGCAGGCCGAGGACACTCGGGGAGCGTCGTGGGCCGCGTTCGGTCTGGGCGTGGCCATGGCCGGCACCGACTTCTTCGACGGGCGGGTGGCCCGCCGGGCCAACGTCGTGAGCCGCAGCGGAGCGTTCCTCGATCCGCTCGCCGACAAGGTGGTGGTGCTCGGCGCGGCCTTCTGCCTGGTGGCCGTGGAGCGCTACTGGTGGGTGCCGGTCACGATCATGGCCTTCCGGGAGCTGGGCATCACCGCCTGGCGGGCCCGGTGGGCCGGCGTGGGGGTCTCGATCCCGGCCCGCCGCTCGGCGAAGTACAAGACTTTCGTGCAGGGCGTCGCCCTCGCGATGGCGGTCATGCCCTCCCTGGAGAGCGCCGACGCGGTGCTGACCGTGGCGCTGTGGGTGGCGGTGGCGTTCACACTGGTCACTGGCTTGCAGTATCTGCTCGACAGTCGGGCCGCGCTGGACCGGGGCCGCTCTGAGAACGGGCCGTAGAGAAGCGTCGTGACCCGCGAGATGGACGAGTGGCTCCCGCGGGCCGGGTGCGTGCAGGGGTGACGCCGCGGTGAGGTGCGAGGTCGTGGCGATCGGCACCGAGCTGCTGCTCGGCCAGATCGTCGACACCAACTCGTCATGGATCGGCGAGCAGCTCGCCCTGGCCGGGATCGACAGTCATTTCCAGACCAAGGTCGGTGACAACCTCGCTCGGATGATCGTCGCGCTCGAGCAGGCGCTGGAGCGCAGCGACGCGGTCATCGTGTGCGGCGGGCTGGGTCCCACCCCCGACGACATCACCCGCGAGGCGCTCGCGGCCGTGATGGGCGTCGAGCTGCGCCGCGACGAGGCGGTGGCCGAGCGGATCCGGGCCAGGTTCTACCGCCGCGACCGCGAGATGCCGGCCAACAACCTCCAGCAGGCTGACGTTCCGGTGGGAGCGCGGGTGATGGACGTTCAGCCCGGCACCGCGCCCGGCCTGATCTGCCCGGTGAGGAGGGCCGTCGAGGGGTCCGATCCGCCGGCGTCGGGCCGCGGTCCGGCAGGCGTGGCCGGCACCGCTGGCACCGAGCAGGTGATCTACGCCGTGCCGGGGGTGCCGTGGGAGATGCAGAAGATGGTCAGCGAGTGCGTGCTGCCCGACCTGCGGGCCCGCGCCGGCGAGCGGCACGTGATCCGCAGCCGCACGCTGCGCACGTGGGGCTATTCGGAGTCGGGTCTGGCCGAGCTGCTCGAGCCGGAGATCCGCCGCCTCGACGAGACCGGGGAGGCGACCATCGCCTTCCTGGCCAGCGGCATGGAGGGCCTCAAGGTACGCATCACCGCCAAGGCCGAGAGCGACGACGCCGTCCAACGGGTCCTGGCCAGTGTCGAAGCCAGGGCCCGGGCGGTAATCGGCGAGGCGGTGTTCGGAGCCGACGACGACACCATGGAATCGGTGGTGCTGGGCCTGCTGCGCTCGCGGGGGCTCACGCTGGGGTTGGCCGAGTCGGTCACCGGCGGGCTGATATCGGCTCGCCTCACCGACGTGCCCGGCGCCGGCGACGTGCTGCGGGGCGCGGTCGTGCCCTATGACCGGGCGCTCAAGACGACCGTTTTGGGCGTGCCCGATGTGAACGCGGTCAGCTCCGAGATGGCGATGGCCATGGCCGAGGGAGCCTGCCGGGTGCTGGACGCGGACGTCGGCCTGGCCACCACCGGCGCAGCCGGTCCCGACCCCCACGACGGCGCCGAGGCGGGCACGGTGTGGATCGGTCTGCAACTCGACGGCGAGGGCGAGGCGGTTCAGGTGCGCTTCAACATGGCCCGTGCCATGGTGCGTCAGCTCGGCACGATCACCGCGTTGAACCTTCTGCGCACGCGTCTGCTGGCCCGCGCTGGCTGAGGGCTGCTTGGAGCACTTCGAGGTCGGCCTGCCAGGCGCCCATCAGGTGCGTGGGTTTAAAGCCCATCTCGATGTTGATGGCCAGCATGTGGGCGTTGCTGGCCGCGTTGCCGGTGTGCAGCATCGTCACGTCGGGCTCGGTGGCTCGGAGCCGCTGCCACATGGATGCCTTCATCCAGCGTCCGATGCCCCGGCCTCGGTGGTCGGGCAGCACCACCGTGTTCCACTGCCACGACGCCGCGGGGCAGTGGCGGTTCACGAACACCTCGGTCGCGCCGGCCGCGGCCCCGTCGGCGGCCACCGCGAGAATGCCCTGGTACTCCAGCCCCCGGACGGCGCGGGCCTCGATCTCGGCTCGCATCATGGAGGCGTCCACCACTGTGTCGGCGACGTCGAGGTCGTCGGTGGGAGCGTCGTTCATGGCATTGGCCGCGGCGACCAGGGCGTCGATCCACTGCTCCGGGCAGCGGCCGGCCCAGTGCACCAACTCCAGATCGGCGGGACCCGCCTCGATCCACCGCTGCATCAGTTCGGGGTCCACCGCGGCCATGTCGAGGCTGGACTCCTGCTCGGTGTAGCGGAGCTCGGCACCGAGGCTGGTCCAGAATCGGTGGCGGGCGGGGGTGTGGTCCCCCCAGGCCATCACCGACGTGCGCCCGTCGTCTCGGGCTCGCCGCAGCATCTCTGCCAGCACCGCCGCTGACACCTCGTCGTCTGCCGGGGTGATCTCGACTCCGGCCAGGGCCGCGTTGGCGGGATCGATCGTCAGCTCCAGGTGCCCGATGGCGGTGGCGCTGTTCCCATCTAATGCGACGATCCGCTGGTGGCGGGCATGGTCGGTGGCGTCGTCGTCGAAGACGGCTCGCAGCTCGGCGGCGGGGGTGACGGGCAGGTCTGGATCGCGCCGCCGGTCAAGGCGCTGCTGCAGCTTCAGCGCCGCCGCGAAGCCTGTTCCGTCCAGTGACCGGGCGTCGACGATCCGCACGACCGGAGCGTATGGGCGCCATGATGGATCGGGGAACCAGCGCCGGTCCGGGAGCGTCATAGTGGTGCGCAAGTCGAACGGGACCCGTTGCTACCTGGACTACAAGGAGTTCCGCCTATGAGCCACAGTCGCAGGGCGCAGATACTGCTTACCGCGGTGGTCCTGGCTGTTGCCGCGAGCTGCGGTGTCGCTGGATCGGTGCTCGGCACCGGCTCGTCGGTGACTGGGACGGTCACCTACTCCGAGCGGATCGAGCTCACGCCGGGAGCGACGCTGATCGTGCAGGTCCGGGACACCTCGTACGCCGACGCCGGGTCGGAGTTGATCGCGGAGCAGGTCATCTCGGATCCGGGCAAGGTCCCGATTAAGTTCGAGGTCGATTACGACCCCGACGACATCAACTCCCACAACACGTATTCGGTGTCGGCCCGGATCGAGGAGTCCGACGGCCGGCTGGCGTTCATCAACGACACCGCCTACGACGTCATCACCAGGGGCAACCCCAAGAAGGTGAACATGGTGCTCGTGCTGGTCGAGCCGCCCCCGGAGATGGTCGACGGCGAATGGAGCGCCGAGGACCGCCTTCCGGTGGAGGAGCCGGTCCATGTCACCGGCACCGACATCATCTGGGAAGGCGAGCAGGTCTACGTTCATGTCGCCTTCGAAGTGTCCGACATCGAGGGCTGCTACCGGCGAGGACGCGAGGAGGCCGCTGTCGACGGCACCCGCATCCTCGTCGACGTCACGGCGTGGGTTCCGCCTCCCGCCCCTTGGGCCATCGACTGCTCCGACAGGAATCTTGAACTCGACGCTGTCGTGTATGCGAGCGACTCCCTAGCAACCGGCGAGACCTACACCGTAGAAGTCAACGGCCGGGAGTCCCTCACCTTCGCCGTGCCCTAGCTCGCTAGAAATATATATCAAATCATGTAAATGCTTGATAGATGTCACACCCCTATGGGATACTCTGTTCATGTTGATAGAAGCCGCTCGACGGGCCGAGGCCGCGGTGAAGGAGATGCTGGCCATCGCCAACGACGGTTCGGTGACGACGGATGAGTTGCGTGACGCGCTGGGGATCTCCAAGTCGATAGTGGGAGTGTCGAACGCGTTCCAGTCCTCGGCCGCGGCCACCGTGGCCGGGCGGGAGCGGCACGGTGACGGGGGAGCGGAGGTCCTGGCTACCAGTGCGGGGCTGTCGCGACGGGAGGCTCACAGCCAGGTCGAGACCGCTGAGGCCCTCCGGTCGGTGCCCGCGGTGCGCGACGCGGTCGAGGACGGCCGGGTGCCTCTGGCCAACGCCAAGAGGCTGGCCGAAGCCTCCAAGAAGACCAGCGCCGCCGATGTCGACGCTGACGAGGAGCTGCTGGCCAAGGCTGAATCGATGCGTCCTGAGCAGTTCGCACGCGAGGCCCGCCGATGGGTCTCAGACCGGGACGGTGATGGCGGAGAGTCTGAGCACCAGCGGCAACGGGCTCGGCGCTGCGTGCGCGTCTGGGACGCAGATGACGGGATGGTGCATCTGCACGGGGTGTTCGACACGGTCACCGGACGGCGCATCGGCAACCGGCTACGGGCCGAGGCCGCCCGAATGTATGACGCCGACAAGAAGGACTCACGGGACTCGGCCGAGAAGCGCTCGTTCCCACAGTGCATGGCCGACGCCCTCGACAACCTCACCACCAACCCCAACGCGGGCGGTGGCGGCAAGCCCATCGCCGACATCTGCGTGGTCGCGCATGTCGATGACGCCACCGGCAAGCTCATAGCCGAGATTCCCGGCGGCGACCGGCTGCCCCCCTCGGTGCTCGAAGAGCTCGCCTGCAACGCCGAGATCACACCGGCCATCTATGACACGCGCGGCGCGCTGTTGTGGCAGGGCCACAGCAAGCGCACCGCCACCGCTGCGCAGCTCAAGGCGCTCAAAGCCATCTACGGCGGCTGCTTCGCCTGCGGAGCCGACTTCGACATGTGCCAGGCCCACCACGTCAAACCGGTATCTGAAGGCGGGCCCACCAATGTGGACAACATGGTGCCCGCCTGCTGGGGCTGCCACAACAAGATCCATTACTTCGGCTGGCAGATCCACGGCCCGCCCGGCAAACGCACCCTCCATCCCCCCAACAGCGTGAACTACGGCCCAGCCCACGCCCCCGAACAGCCGGCATCTGGGCAGCTGTTTACACCTGACTGGTGCGCTGAGCCGGAGGATCGTCCTTGATTCCGGGCGGCAAGCGCGCACCCGACGAGTCGTAGTGGTGGGGCGAGTCGTAGCGGTGGGACGGGCGTGGCCGGGTCAGTCAGCCCTCGTCGGCGTTGCGCTCCAAGCGCAGGGACGCTGAGTTCATGCAATAGCGGTCGCCGGTTGGGCGGGGGCCGTCACCGAATCGGTGGCCCAGGTGGGCGCCGCAGTTGGCGCAGAGGGCCTCCTCGCGGGTCATGCCGAAGCTGCGGTCGGTGTGGATCTTCACCGCGGCCTCATCGAGTGACTCCCAGAAGCTGGGCCAGCCGGTGCCGGACTCGTACTTGGTGTCGCTGGAGAACAACGGCGCGTCGCACACCACGCAGTGGTAGGTGCCGTCGTCGTGGCAGTTCCAGTACTCGCCGGTGAAGGCCCGCTCGGTGCCGGCCCGCTGGGTGACCTGGTACTGCTCGGGGGTGAGGCGGTCCCGCAGCTCGGCGTCGTCGAAGGTCTGGCGGGCCGGGGAGGCTTGTGAGGTCATGGGGGTTGCCTTTCTGGTCGGCTCGAGTCCGGACGGGTGGCGCCGTGAGCGGAAGATTCGCAGGGCCATGGTGTTGCCTTTCTCCTGTAGTGCTCTACGGTAGGCAACACACACGGGCTTCGTATGGTTCCCGGCCGGCGAATCGAATCCCGTGACGCCTCGATGCGAGCGCTGCCGGTCTGCTCGATCCCCGCCCGGAGGCGATCGTTGCGCCGCTCGGGCGCTTCTCGGCACTGTGATGCCGACGCCCTCGCGGATGCTTGACCTGAACAGGTGTTCGTAACTACACTCTTGTTATACTGTACGGAGGACAGACAGGCACAGACGGACAGGAACAGCCCGTCCGGCTGGGCTTGTCATACCCCCCTCGTAAGTTCATCAAGCATCCCCGATTCGCCGAGAGGCCACCATCCATCCACCCGCCCCCAGGGGCATAGACACAGGAGAACGAAGTGGACGATCGACACAAAGCACTCGACATGGCCATGAGCCAGATCGAGAAGCAGTTCGGCCAGGGCTCGGTCATGAAGATGGGCGAGAAGGCCACCATGAATATCGAGGCGATCCCGACCGGGGCGCTGGCGCTCGACTTGGCCCTCGGCATCGGCGGCCTGCCCCGGGGCCGGGTCACCGAGATATACGGTCCGGAGTCCTCGGGCAAGACCACCCTCGCCACCCATGTGGTGGCCGAAGCCCAGCGCAACGGCGGCATCTGCGCCTACATCGATGCCGAGCACGCCATGGACCCCATCTACGCCAAGGCCATCGGCGTGGATATCGACGAGCTGCTCATCTCCCAGCCCGACACCGGCGAGCAGGCCCTTGAGATCACCGACATGCTGATCCGCTCCGGGGCACTCGACGTCGTGGTGATCGACTCGGTGGCCGCCCTCACCCCGAGGGCCGAGCTCGAGGGCGACATGGGCGACACCCACGTCGGGCTGCAGGCCCGGCTCATGTCGCAGGCGCTGCGCAAGCTCACCTCCAACCTCAGCAAGTCGAACACGATCTGCATCTTCATCAACCAGCTGCGCGAGAAGATCGGGGTGATGTTCGGCTCGCCGGAGACCACCCCGGGCGGCCGGGCCCTCAAGTTCTACTCGTCGGTGCGCCTCGACATCCGCCGGATCGAGTCGATCAAGAACGGCATGGAGGTGGTGGGCAACCGCACTCGGGTCAAGGTGGCGAAGAACAAGTGCGCCCCGCCGTTCCGCCTGGCCGAGTTCGACATCATGTACGGCCAGGGCATCTCCCGGGAGGGCTCGGTGCTGGATCTGGCCGTGGCCGAGTCCATCGTGAAGAAGTCCGGCGCCTGGTACACCTACGACGGCGAGCAGCTCGGCCAGGGCCGCGAGAACGCCAAGGCGTTCCTGCAGGACAATCCCGAGCTGATGGTGGAGATCTCCGACCTGGTGTGGAAGGCCGTGATGCCCGACCCCGAGCCGGAGTCCGAGGACGCTATGGCGTCGGAGCCGCCCGCCACTGCATTCGCCTGACAGTGCCCAAACACAAGAGGGCCGCGTCCTAAATCGCGATGGCTGTCCGATCCGCTCGCTACGTCGAGTCGGGGGCTCCATAGGCACGGCTTTGGCCGCGAGGTCCGCCGTTCAAGGGACCCAGGCACCGACTAGGCGATAGCGAAGCGGTACAAGCGTCACGCGCAAGCCTTCATACCTGCGTCGAGTGATGCTTGGGCAGAGCGCCTCAGGGCAAGCGCGCCAGGAAGGCACCTAATCCGTCAACGCCTACCTCCAATCCTGACGCGGGAAGTGCGGTGGAGCTCGCGGACGCCATCAGGAAAGTCCCTCACCACACCGACGGCTACGAGGACATGCTCCAACGGCTAATGATGCTGCGAGGCATCGGCGACATGGAGCTTCACATCGAGGAGATCGCCGGCGACGGCCACAACATCGACGAAGTGGTGGAGATCTTCAATCGGGTCAACTCCGGCGGGACCAAGCTGTCCTCTGCGGATCTTGCTCTCGCCCGCCTGTGTGCACACTCGCCCCAGGCTCGCAACGAGTTGCGTCACCTACTTGAGATCTGGGAGCAGTCCGGCTTCTACTTCAAGCAGGAATGGCTACTGCGCTGCGCCACAGCCGTCGCGACGAACCAGGCCTCGTTCAGCTCACTGCGCGGCGTGTCGGTCGAGGAGTTCTCGGTCGCCGTCAAGAAGGCTGCGCAAAGCACCGACTTCCTTCTCAACCTCCTAAAGGCGCGGCTCGGCATCGACCACCACCGGGTCCTCGCGAGCACCTACGCCCTTGTTGCATTGGCGCGGCTCGTATCTGACCGAGGCGGCTCCATCACCGACGTCCGCACCCAGCAGCGCATCTTGTTCTGGTATGTGCACTGCTTCATGTGGGGCCGCTACAGCGGCTCGGTCGAGACCCGCATCCGACGAGACCTCGAGGCGCTGGACAGGGCCGGCGTCGACGGCCTGATCACGGAGATGGCCCAGTGGCGCGGCAGCCTCGAGGTCCGACCCGACGATTTCGCCAGCTGGAGCGTCGGCGCCCGCTTCTATCCGCTGATGTACATCTTGACGCGGGTCAACGATGCCCGAGACCTCCAGAACGGCCTATCGCTGTCGCACGGGATGCTCGGATACCACAGCAAGCTCCATGTGCACCACATCTTTCCCAAGAAGCGGCTCTATGACGCGGGCTACAGCCGGTCCGCGGTCAACGCCCTGGCGAACTTCTGTTTCCTGACAGCGGAATCCAACTGGCATATCGGTGCCGCTGATCCGGCCGTGTACCTCTCCGAGGCCGAGAAGAGGGACCCAGGAGTGCTGAAGTCCCAATGGATCCCAGAAGACAAGACGCTGTGGTCCATCGACCGCTACCCAGAATTCCTTGACGCACGCCGCAACCTGCTGGCTGATGCTGCGAACGAGATGCTTGAGAGGCTCGGAGCTGGTCGCGAGGCATCGCACACCCACGTCCCCGCATCCACTCCAGCCCCGCCAGTAGCCGCACCGCCTTCTGATGAGCCACAGACCCGTGAGGACGAAGACGACCCTGAGATCGCTGCAATGCTCGCACTAGCGGCCGACCTCGGCATCGCAGCGCCAGAATCTCACCACGAGATCTGTGACGACGAGACCGGAGAGGTCCTCGCCGTCGCAGACATAGCCTGGCCACAGGGCATCCAAACAGGGCGAACAGAACCCGTAGCTCTGCTGCTCGCCCCAGATCCTGAGACCGAAGCGCACCTAGGCGAACGCGGCTACCGATTCTTCACATCCACACGACGGCTCGTGTGGCACCTCGAAGAACTGCTTGGCGTCGACATCGACGGAGACCGAGTCATCGGCGAGGTAGAACCAGATCTCAGCAGCCGTTGACCACACGTCTGGACAGAAGCACACACCGCACAACGAACGACCTTGCGCCCCCCTGCGCTGGTTACGCGGCTAGAGCGACGTGCTGCTGAGGTGTGCTCTCATCTGCCGACGCAGTCCGGGCCTCAGGTCGCTGTTCTTGAGTTGGTCCTGTCGTGCCCCCCCAGAAGGATCGGGTGATCTGATCCACTCATGAAACGCCTCGGCGGCCTCCTGCGGGTGGCCACCTTGGTCCAAGGACGCTTCCACCCACTCCTCCTGCAGGTCGGCTTCCTCGAAGACCTCGTCCGTGGCCTCGGCCAGCCGATGCGTGGGAGCTAGGAATCTTGTCAAGTACCAGATGAAGCGCTGCTGAAGCAGGTGCACGCCGTGGGGCGTAAGGCAGGCTGTCCGAACATGCTCAGGAAGCGACGACGACTCGACGAGTCCGATCTCGTCGAACAGCGCCGAGTGATGAGCCCCCAGCAGTTCGGGCAGCGGCATTACCTTGAAATGGCCCTTCCGCCAAGCGTGCAATGGGATCGGATTGCTGGGAGCGACTCGAGCCATCAACAGACGGGACGCGAGGTTGACGCCGTCGACTCTCATGGAGCACGGGTGCGTCAGTACGATGGCGAGCCCGGCGTTGTCGAGTCCAGGCACCACTATGTCTGTGAAGACGTCTCCGGTCATCAGGGGCCGAGCAATCGGCACCTCCTCCGGTGACGCTGCGAGGTACAGATGCTCGGCCGCGTCCGGACGTTCGAGGGCGTCCTGGGACAACCCGCGCTCTCAGGTCGAATGGTCCGCGAGGCGCAGACCCGGGATCCCGTCCGGTCCAGTGAACACCTCGACTGCTGACGCGTAGCGATCTCGCCAGTCCGGCTCAAATTCGTCGAGCACGGCCTCTGGATCGGATCCCTGGTCGCGGGCCAGTCGCAAGATCAGATCGAAGCGGCTCTCGGCCACGATGTCTAGGCCGGTGACCGGCGCCTCCGAGTGCAGCGGAGTCTCGAGCCAGCCGGCCACGTCACCGATGTGATACCTCGACCGAGCTATCTCACAGAGGCTGACCATCAGGGCAACCTTGTGGCGGTTCTCGCCCGTCGCCGCACCGCCGAGCCGCCACTTGCGCAAGGCGGGCACCGATATCCCCGCCACCCGCGCGATATCCCTCCATGAGAAGCCCAGGTCGCTCAGTTCGGCGAGAAGAACGTCTAGGGGTTGCTTCGCTCGCTCGCCGGCTCCGACGCGAAGTTCAGCGTCGAGCCCGTCGGAGTGGCGCTCGTCCACCAGACGGTGGAGGTTCCTGGTGTCGTCCACCAGGTCAGTCATCAGGTTCCTCAGGAAGCCATAGTCGTCAACTAGGTCGCTGATTGTCCGGGTTGGGGTCTCGATGCCTCCGCCCCGTCCGATCGACGCGCCTGTCGGCTGTCGGTCGATCACGTGTGTGTCATTCATGGTGTGTCCTCTTGCTCGGAGTTGAACACCTCGTCGCGCAGTTTGTCCGTTGTGGCGATGGTGAAGAACTGCTTGGCTGGAGCGTGCAGCTGATCGCACCGCTCCATGATCCACTCCGGGTCGTACTCGGGGACTTCCTCCTCGTCGCTCCAGAAGGAGTCCGAGTCCAGCAGAAAAAAGTGCCCGGGCGGAGGCGGACTCTGACGGCGTGTGGTGCCCCCGGGGTCGATGGCGTGCCCGTGCTGGGGTCCGTAACGGACGGTCAGCGCCGAAGAGGGCGAGGTCCGGTATTGGACGATGCCCTGCCACTGCTGCGCCTGCATGCTCGACGGTATGAGCTCGGGATTCGCTGCCGCTAGGAGGTGGTCGTTGATGTAGCCCTTCCAGTCGCCGGACTCCTCGCCGATTCCAGGGACCCGGATCTCATCGATGTAGCGGAGACCGATGCGCCGCACACCGTCAGGCGGATTGGCATCCCGCAACGCGCGTGTCGCCTGTTCCACGAGCGGGCGAAAGCTCTGGCTCCAGCCTGCATATTCGGTGGTTTCCACGGCGAGAGCGTCCTGCTTGACGATGAGGGCTGTGGTGCGGTCCCGAGAGCTGAACCGCAGGATGGTGCGACGCTGCACCGAAATCGGCACCGGAGCTCCGAGGGTCACTTCGAGCTGCTCTTGGGTCTGAGGTTCCAGCACGGGTAGGCAGTCGCGCACCGCTCGCCGCACGACGTGCAGCATCTCCTCTTCGAACCCTCCCGCTAATTCGGGGTAGCGGATCTCCAGCACGGTCAGGGCTAGGGGAGGGTTGCGAAACGGGGGCGTGGCGGCCGCCACCTGACTGGCGATAACCAGAAGTGTAACCAGCGTGGCAACTGTACGCACGCCATTTTCAGCCGGACCGGCTCCGACGGTCGCAATGGCGAGCGCCGCGGGTCGCCTCGCTTGAGGCCGTAGCCTGGGGTCGTGGCCCGGACCTACGCCATCCGCACCTTCGGGTGCCAGATGAATGAACACGACTCCGAGCGCATCGCCGGGCTGCTCGAGGACGACGGGTATGAGCGCGCCCCGGCTCTCGAGGTCGCCGACGTGATGGTGCTCAACACCTGCTGCATCCGCGAGAACGCCGACAACAAGCTCTACGGCGCCCTGGGCCGGCTCAAGGCCGTGAAGGCCAAGCGGCCCGACGCGCTCATCGCAGTGGCCGGGTGCCTCGCCCAGAAGGACCAGGAGCTGGTCCGGAAGCGGGCCGGCCACGTCGATGTGGTGTTCGGCACCCACAACGTGCATCGGGCCGCGGAGCTCATCGAGCACGCCCGGCGGCACGGGCCGGTTGTGGAGATCCTCACTGAGACGGTTCGGGAGGACGTTGAGGCGTTCCCGTCGGCGCTGCCTGTGCGGCGCGCGGCGGAGCACTCGGCCTGGGTCACGATCCAGATCGGATGCGACAACAGCTGCACCTTCTGCATCGTGCCCGCAGTTCGCGGCCCGGAGATCAGCCGTCCCTTCGGCGAGCTGGTCGACGAGGTGCGGGCCCTGGCCGCGGGCGGCGTGAGCGAGATCACCCTGCTCGGCCAGAACGTCAACAGCTACGGCCGCGACCTGGCAATGTCGCGGCGGGGCGGCGCCGGCAGTGCAAGCGACGGCGGCAGCAACGGCCGCGGCGCGGGCAGCGCAAGCGACGGCGGCAGCAACGGCTGCGGCGCGGGAAGCGCGGGCAGCGCCAACGCAGCGGGTCCGGGCACCACCGACGACGCCTGGTGGTGCGGACCTCGCTGGCCTTCGGACCGTCGTGCCCGCCCCTTGTTCGCCGACCTGCTTCGGGCGGTCGGGGACACCGACGGCATCCGCAGGGTGCGCTTCACCAGCCCCCACCCCAAGGATCTGCGGCCCGAGACGATCACGGCCATGGCCGAGGTTCCGGCGGTGTGCCAGCACCTGCACCTGCCGCTGCAGTCGGGCAGCGATGTGGTGCTTCGGGCCATGCGCCGCGGCTACACGGCCGAGCGTTACCTAGAGCGGCTGCGGGCGGCCCGGGCCGCGGTTGACGATCTGGCCGTGTCCACCGACATCATCGTCGGGTTCCCCGGCGAGACCGAGCACGACTTCGAGCAGACCCTCGAAGTGGCGGCCGAGGCCCGCTACGACAGCGCCTTCACGTTCATCTTCTCGCCCCGGCCCGGCACCGCGGCCGCCGAGATGGGCGACCGGTTCGTGCCCCACGAGGTGTCCGTCGACCGCTACGAGCGGCTGCGGCGGGTGATCGAGCGCTCCAGCCGCCTCGCCAATGAGGCCCGCATCGGCATTGTCGAGGAGGTCGTCGTCGAGGGGCCCAGCAAGAAGGACCCCGCCGTGACCACCGGGCGCAGCCGGCGCAACACCCTGGTGCATTTCCCGTCGCCGCCCGGCGGAGCGCCCCGCCCCGGCACCTACGCCCGGGTCGAGGTCACCGCGGCCGCAGCCAACTTCCTACAGGGCGCCCTGGTCGACCTCGAGGCGCCGCCGTCTGCGACCGCGGCGGACACAGCCGCAAGGCGTCGTCGCATCCCCGTGGCCGTCGCCGCGACCTAACGCCGCGAGCTAACCGAGGCGGTGATCTCGAAGCAGCAAGCGCCAGACGGCGGGGAACAGCGCGGCTCCGATGCCTTCGGCATGACCGCCTCGTCTCTGGCGCCCGGCCGTGTAGGAGATGGCGGCTCCGATACCTTCGGGGTGATCGCCTCGCCTCTGGCGCCCGGCCGTGTAGGAGATGGCGGCTCCGATGCCTTCGGGGTGACCGCCGCGACTCTGGTGCCAGGCCGCGTGGGAGATGGCGACACCGACACCAGTGGCGTAACCGCCGCTCCGACGCAAGGCCGCGTCGAAGCTGGCGACGCCGGTGCCATCGACGTGACCGCGGCGCGGGCGGAAGGCCGCGTAGGAGAGGGCCTGCCGCCTCCTGATCGGTCGGGACTCGCCGAGCGCCCGCTGGTGATCGTCGGCCCCACCGCCTCCGGCAAGTCGGACCTGGCCCTAAGCCTGGCCCGGCTGATCGGCGGCGCGGAGATCGTGACGCTGGACTCGATGCAGGTCTACCGGGGCATGGACATCGGCACGGCCACCCCCACCGCGGCGGAGCAGGCCGAAGTGCCCCATCACCTGCTCGACCTGGTGGACCCGTCCGAGGAGTTTGCGGTGGCCGAGGTCCAGGCCCGGGCTTGGGCTGTGATCGACGAGATCCGCGACCGGGGCGCGTTGCCCGTGCTGGTTGGCGGAACCGGCCTCTACGTGCGGGCCGTGATCGACAGGCTCCGGATCCCGGGCCGCTACCCGGAGGTGCGGGCCGGCCTCGAGGCCGAGCCCGACACCGAGGCCCTGCATCGACGCTTGGCCAGTCTCGATCCGGTCGCCGCCGGCCGCATGGAGCCGTCCAACCGGCGCAGGGTCGTCAGAGCCCTCGAAGTCACCATCGGCAGCGGCCAGCCGTTCTCGTCGTACGGGCCCGGCCTGGGGCACTACCCGCCCACGCCGTTCGTGCAAGTGGGCCTTCGCTGGGATCGGGACCTCCTCGATGCCCGCATAGCGGCCCGCTACCAGCGCCAACTCTCCGACGGGTTCCTCGACGAGGTGAGGGCGCTATCGGTGCGGCCGATGTCTCGCACCGCGTCCCAGGCCCTGGGCTACAAGGAACTGCTAGGCCATGTGCAGGGTGAAACGACCCTCGATGAGGCGGTCAAGTTGGCTGTTGTGCGCACCCGACGGTTCGCCCGCCGCCAAGAGCGCTGGTTCCGCCGCGACCCCCGCATCGGATGGCTCGACGCCCCCACGTCCCCCGCGGACATCATGTGCACCTGGCACGCCGCCGTTTCCTAGGAGCTGCAGTGCTCCCGACGGCCGAGTCGAGCCTTGGTCGTGCCAAGGACTGCTACTGGCGCGTCGCCCAGGCGGCGCGAGGGATGCGGCCGTCCGATGGTCCATTGGCCGCGGACCGTGAGCTCGGCGTTTCTGATGCGCTCCGAGCGGGCGAGAATGCAGCGATGGGCGCTGGGCTGCGACTCCACAAGCTTCACGGGCTGGGCAACGACTTCCTGGTCGCGCTCGTCGAGGAGCTGCCGGCCGACGCCGACGCCGCCCGGACCGCCACTGCTCTGTGTCATCGGCGCCGCGGCATCGGCGCGGACGGGCTGATCTACGCCGTGTTGGACTCCGAGCGCGAGGGCACCGATCGGTCGGCGGCCATGAGGCTGTGGAACTCGGACGGCTCTCCGGCCGAGGTGTCCGGCAACGGACTGCGGTGCCTGGCCCAAGCGGTGGCCCGCACCCTCGGAACAGCCGAGCTAGACATCGTCGTGCAAACGGTGGTCGGCCCCCGGCGGTGCTCGATCCGCCCGACGCCGACGCCCGGCACCGTCATTGGCACCACCGAGATGGGCTCGCTGGGGCCCGGCCCCCGTCCTGATCGATTCAGCGGCAGCCCTGCTACCGCGGTGCAAGGTGTCCTTGGGCCGGGCGCAATCCAGCAATGGGACACGATGGATGTGGGCAACCCCCACGCCGTCCTCGCCGTGGCTGATCCCCGCGGGGTGCCCTTGCAGGAAGCCGGCCCGGCGGTGGAGGCCCTGTTCAGCGGCGGCATCAATGTCCACTTCGGGGCGGTCACCGGTCCAGACCAGTTGACTCTGGGCGTCTGGGAACGGGGCGCGGGGGTGACCGCGGCGTGCGGCACGGGGGCGGTGGCCGCAGCCGCCGTCTTTCACCGCTGGGGCAAGGTGGGCCAGACTGTGATCGTGCGAATGACGGGCGGAGAGGCCCAAGTCGATCTGTCGGAGCCGGTCACCCTCACCGGTGAGTCGACCTACGTGGCCGCGGTGGACGTCATTGATGTCTGACGCCGCTGGGTCGCCACCGCACTACGACTCGGCTGGCGAGCGCCGCGACGGGGCAGACCACGGAACCGAGAGCACCGGCGAAGCCGACGAGGCGGGCAACCTCAAGGCCAGCCGCGAGACCGCGAGCACCGACGGCACCGAGGACGCAAGCAACGTCGAGAGCACCGGCACCGGCGAGACCGACACGCACCGGGGCGGGTTCGGCGAGTTCGCCGGCGACGGCCCCGGTCTCATCGATCGGGCCTTCCGGGAGCGGATCGTGCTGGTCGGCGTGACCCGGTCGGGTCGGGACGCCTCCGCCACCGAAGCGTCCCTCGACGAGCTGAGCCTGCTCGTGGACACCGCCGGAGCCGATGCCGTTGAGAGGGTCTGCCAGCGCCGGTCCGCACCCGACCCGGCCACGTTCGTGGGCAAGGGCAAGGCTCGCGAGATCAGGGCCTTGGCCGAGGAGGTGGACTGCGACACGGTGGTGTTCGACGACGAGCTCAGCCCGGCCCAGCAGTTCAACCTGGAGAGGCTGCTGGGGCGCACCGCCCTGGACCGCACCGCGGTGATCCTCGACATCTTCGCCCAGAACGCAAGCACTCCCGAGGGCAAGGCCCAGGTGGAGCTGGCCCAGCTCCGCTACCGGCTGCCCCGCCTGCGCGGCGCGGGCCGGCGGCTCTCCCAGCAGGCGGGCGGCATCGGCACCCGGGGCCCCGGTGAGACCCAGCTCGAGGTCGACCGTCGGCGCCTGGAGCGACGCATTCACAAGCTCGAGGCCGACCTGCGCCGCATCGCCGGCCATCGTCGCACCCAGTCCAAGGCCCGCACCCGAACCCGCAACCGGGCGGTGGCCATCGTCGGCTACACCAACGCGGGAAAGTCGTCGCTGCTCAACCGGCTCACCTCGGCCAGGGTGACGGTTGAGGACCGCCTGTTCGCCACGCTCGACCCGACCACTCGCCGGCTGGGGCTGCCCGGCGGTGAGACGGTGTTCCTCACCGACACGGTGGGCTTCGTGCGGAAGCTGCCCCATCAGCTGGTGGAGGCGTTCAAGACCACGCTCGACGTGGTACGGGACGCCGACCTGCTGGTCCATGTCGTGGACAGCGCCGACGGCGACCCCGACGGCTCGATGGCGGCGGTGCGGGTGGTGCTGGCCGAGATCGATGCTGACGAGGTCCCCGAACTGGTGGTGTACAACAAGAGCGACTTGGGTCCGGCCGCGGCGCGGCTGGCGGAGCGCAGCGAGGGCTCGGTGGCCGTGTCGGCCGCGACTGGCGAAGGGGTCGATGACCTGTTGGGCGCGATTGGCGACCGGATGCGCCGCGTAGCCCGCGAGGTCGAGCTGGTGGTGCCCTGGGACCGGGGCGACGTGCTCGCCGGGGTGCACCGAGAGGGCCAAGTGCTCGACTCCACCGCGACCGAGCAGGGGATGATGGTGCGGGCCCGCCTGGAGCCCGCCTCGCTGGGCGCCCTGCGCGATTTCGTGGTCAACGGCGGGGACGAGGTCGACACCCGGGATGAGCGCGACCGCCGGGACGAGGTCAACCCCCGGGACGAGGTCGCCCGCCGGGATGAGCGCGACCGCCGGGATGAGGTCGACCGCCGGGATGAGGTCGACCGCCGGGATGAGGTCGACCGCCGGGACGAGCGGTGAGCGCAGGCTTCGTACCGCCCGTATACCCCTACGAACGCTTGGAGCCGCTGCGGGCCGCGGCCGCCGCGCTGCCGGGGGGTGCGGTCGACTGCTCGATCGGAACGCCCTGTGACCCTCCCCCCGCGGCGGTCGTGGCCGCGCTGGCCGGCTCGGGCACAGAGCGCGGCTACCCCGCGTCGATCGGATCTGCGGCGTTCCGAGGAGCCGCGGCCGCCTGGCTGAAGCGCCGTTTCGAGGTCGGGGTAGATCCCGATGCCCAGGTCGCGGCGTGCATAGGCACCAAGGAGTTCGTGGCCTCGCTGCCCCAATTCCTCAGGCTTCGACACCCCGATCGCGACACGGTGTTGTACCCGTCCGTCTCGTACCCCTCCTATGCCATGGGCGCGGCCCTGGCCGGTTGCCGGGCCGTCCCGGTCGCTGTCGACGAGCAGTTCCGCATGGACGTCAACTCGATCGCCGGGCGCGACGCCAGACGTGCCCTGTGCCTGTGGGTGAACAGTCCGGGCAACCCGGCCGGCTCCCTCGACGACCTGGAGGCCGCCGCGGCCTGGGGCCGCGACAACGGCGTGCTGGTGGCCAGCGACGAGTGCTACGCCGAGTTCACTTGGGACGGCCCGCCCCGCACGATTCTCGAGCACGGCACAGAGGGCGTGCTGGCTGTGCACTCCCTGTCCAAGCGCTCGAACATGGCCGGCGTGCGGGCCGGGTTCTACGCCGGAGACGCCGAGCCGGTCCACTACCTGCGCGAGTGCCGCAAGCACGCCGGCTGCATGGTGCCCGGTCCCGTGCAAGCCGCAGCCGTGGCCGCCTGGAGCGACCAGATTCACGTCGATGAGCAGCGCGACATCTACCTGGCCCGTCTCGAGCTGCTTGCAGCGATCGTCCGCTTGGCTGGAAGGCTCGGCCTGTTCGGCGAGGCGCGGTTCGCGATTGAAGACGCAAGTATGACGGCGGATCTACCCGCCGGAGGCTTCTACCTTTGGACCCGAGTCCCCGGCGGGGATGCTTGGAGCTTCGCGGATGCGCTGGCCCGCCGTGCCGGCCTGATCGTCAGTCCCGGCGAGTTCTATTGCGAACAGCCCGCCGCGGCTGGTTCCGCCGATCCGCGCGGTTTCGTGCGGATTGCCGCCGTGCAGCCGATCGAGCGCCTAGAGCTCGCCCGAGAACGGCTGTTGGGCGTCGCGGCGCGTTGAGAGACCCAGTCGCTGGCGTGAACTGGCTGTTGGGCGTCGCGGCGCGTTGAGAGACCCAGTCGCTGGCGTGAACTGGCAGCGATGAGCGCCGTTTTGGGTCGTGGCTGCTGCCAGTTCGAGTGGGGACCGCCCGGTGCTGGGGCCAGTAGCCTCTCAGCCCATGTCCGACCTTGAGTCCCGCATCAGCGAGCTTTGGGCTTCTCGCCCCGACCTCGACGCCGACGATCCCGAGGTGATCGCCACCGTACATGAGGCCATCGACGCGCTCGACACCGGCCAGGCCAGGGTGGCCGAGGTGCTCGACGACGGAACCGTTCGGGTCAATCAGTGGTGCAAGCAGGCCATTCTGCTGCTGTTCTCGACAGCCAAGATGGTCACGATCGAGCTGGGTCCGTTCGAGTTCGCCGACAAGATCCCGCTGAAGACCGACTACGCGGCCCGGGGCGTGAGGGTGGTGCCGGGCGCCTCGGCTCGCTGGGGCAGCTACCAGGCGCCGGGCGTGATCATGATGCCGAGCTACACCAACATCGGCGCCTATGTGGGGGCCAACACCATGGTGGACACCTGGGCCACGGTGGGGTCGTGCGCCCAGATCGGCGCCAACGTGCACCTCTCGGGAGGCGTCGGCATCGGTGGCGTGCTCGAGCCCCCGGTAGCTCAACCGGTGATCGTGGAGGACGACTGCTTGATCGGCAGCCGCTGCATCGTCGCCGACGGTGCCCGCGTCCGGCGGGGGACGGTGCTGGGAGCAGGGGCGATCCTCACAGGGTCCATCCCGGTGATCGATGCCGAGACGGGGGAGGAGCTCGGGCGGGGCGAGGTGCCGGCCTGGTCGGTGGCCGTGCTGGGCACCCGGACGAGACAGTTCGCCGGAGGCGAGTTCGGCCTCCCCGCGGTGCTGGTGATCAAGCGCCTCGAAGAGGGCGAGCGTCACGACAAGTCGGCCCTAAACCAGATGCTGCGCGACCACGGCGCCGCCACCTGACATGTCCGCTGGGCCGCTGCCCTCAGGCGACCTGCTGGCGCTTGCGGCCGCACTGGTGGACGTTCCCTCCGAGAGCTACTCGGAGGGGCCCATCACCGATCTGATCGAGGCCGACCTGCGCCAGATTGCGCACCTCAGCGTGGACCGGGTTGGCGACAACCTCGTGGCCCGTACCCATCTGGGCCGTGGTCAGCGCATCGTTCTGGCTGGTCACACCGACACGGTGCCGGCCAACAACAACGCAGGCGCCCGGGTCGAGGGCGACGTGCTTTGGGGCTTGGGCGCGGCCGATATGAAGGGCGGCTTGGCCGTGATGCTGACGCTGGCTCGAACCGTCGAGGCACCGGCCGCCGATGTCAGCTACGTGTTCTATGCACGCGAGGAGGTAGACGCGGCCGACAGCGGTCTGCTGGAGCTGGCCGCAGCCCGGCCAGACCTCCTGCAAGCCGACGTGGCCCTTCTGGAAGAGCCGACCGGAGGAGCGGTGGAGGCCGGCTGCCAGGGCACCATGCGGCTGCGGGTGACGCTGGCGGGGGAGAGGGCCCACACCGCCCGCGCCTGGATGGGCCGCAACGCCATACACCGGCTCGCGGCCGTGCTGGCCGCGGTGTCGGCCTACGAGGCCCGCCGGCCGGTGGTGGAGGGATGCGAGTACCGCGAGGCGCTGCAGGCGGTGGCCGTGGCCGGCGGGGTGGCCGGCAACGTCGTGCCCGACTCGGCGACGCTGACGTTGAACCATCGCTTCGCTCCGGACCGCACCCCCGAGCAGGCCGAGGAGCACGTGCGGTCGGTTCTCGACGGCGTGCTCGATGCGGGCGACACCGTGGAGTTGACCGACATGGCCCCGCCCGCCGTGCCTGGTCTGGGCGACCCCTTGCTGGCCGCGCTGGTGAGGCGCAGCGGCGCGCCGGTGCGAGCGAAGCTGGGCTGGACCGACGCCGCGTTCTTCGCGGCGCGCGGCGTGCCGGCCTCGAACTTCGGCCCCGGCGATCCGTTGCTGGCCCACACAGCCGGGGAGCACCTGCACCGCGACGATCTCATCTCGGTGCACGCCGCCCTTGAGGACCTGCTCGTCAGCGGCGCTTGAGCGGGCGCCGCGGCTGGTGGGCGCGGCCTAGTACCGGCGCATCATGGTGACCACCTTGCCGTAGACGGCCACCTCGTCCGGCCCGAACTCCATCGGTTCCATGTGCTCGTTGGCCGGTTCCAGCACGATCGTGCCGTTGCGGCGGCGCAGCGTCTTGACGGTGGCCTCGTCGCCGGGGATCCCCGCCACCACGACCTCGCCGTCCTCCGCGGTGCTCTGGGCCCGGCACACCACGTAGTCGCCGTCGAGGATTCCGGCCTCGACCATGGAATCGCCCCGAACCCGCAGCATGAACAGGTCGCCCTCGCCGGTGAGGTCGGCCGGCATGGGCATCAGCTCCTCAACGTTCTCGGAGGCGAGCACGCCGGAGCCCGCGGCCACGTCGCCCACCAGGGGCACGTGGCGCACCGGGCGACGCTCGAGGGCCGCGCCCGAGTTTTCGTCGTAGCGGACCTCGATGGCCCGGGGGCGGGTCGGATCGACGCGCAGGTAGCCGGCGGAGTCGAGCACGTCGAGATGGGCCTTCACCGAGGCCGGTGACCGCAGGCCCACCTTGGCCGCGATCTCCCGGATCGACGGCGGGTAGCCCCGGGACCGCTGGTGCTCGACTATCACGTCGAGGATCTGGCGGCGGCGGGCGGTGAGCGGCTTGCGGTTGGCCGGCGGCGTCATGGCTGTTTCCGATCTTCTGGGGAGTCGGGTTGTGTGTCCGAACACGTGTTCGCTATAGTGTAGTCGAACGCCTGTTCGATTCATCTGTTCAAGTCAGGAGGCTATACGTACACATGTTTGCGGAACACGTGTTCGATGTCAAGCACCCTGCCTCCCCCCGGGGCGCGGCCCGCATTGTCACACCCCCGCGGGAAGATCGTGGCATGGCCCCAGCTCCAACGCATGTCCTCGCCTCAGTCGCTGCTCCGGGCTGCGCGGGCCCGCCGCCGGCGGTTCGGGCCGTCCGCCTGCCCGAGGCCGTGTACCGCCGCCGCCGAGTGGCCGCAGCGGCGGTGGCGACCGCGGCGGTGACGCTGATGCTGGTGGTGGGCCGGCCCGACCGGGTTCCGGTGGGCGAGGCCAACCCTTGGCCCTCCGTCGGCGATGTCTCGCTGTCCACGGAGCTGCCGGGGGTGTACGTGGTGCAGCCGGGCGACACGCTCTGGGACATCGCCCGCGCCCTCGCGCCCGACAGCGATCCTCGTGCCCTCGTCCACCAGCTGTCCGACGCAGCGGGCGGGGCCGCGCTGGATCCGGGCCAGCAAATCATCATCGATGAGCTTCCAGGTCTGGCCGTCGACGACTCGGGCCGCGGGCCCGACCGGGGGTCAGGTCAGCGGGCCGCCGTCGAGCCGGCCGGATCCGAGACGTAGCGGACGAAGAGTGTGTCGGAGGCCTCTAGCAGATGGTCGATGGACAGCTTCAACGGCACGGTCAGCAGCGATCCGTGCACGATCCTCGGGCTGGTGCCGCCGGCTACGAGCGGCGCGACCGACAGGCACAGCTCGTCGATCACCCCGGCGTCGGCCAGTTGCCCATTGAACGACGGACCACCCTCGGACAGCACCACCTCGGCGCCGCGGCGATCCAGCTCGGCGAGGATCTCGGCAGGTTTGGGCCGCTTCGACGGCAATCGCACCACCTCGGACACGGGCTCGAGGCGCTCGACGGCCTCCGGCGCCGCGGCGCTGCCGGTGAGGATCACCGGCGGATCGTCGCCCGGGCGCTGGTCGGCGAACAGGGGCAGGTCCAGGTCGAGGTCCAGGCTGGCGCTCACGACCGCCAAGCGGGGCCGCTCGGCGCGCCCCGCGGCTCGCCGGGCCTGCCGGGAGGCCTTCCCGGGCCGGGGCAGGCCGTAGCGCTCGGCCCGCACCGTCCCCGCGGCGGCCACGATCCAGTCGGCGCAGGCTCGCACGGCCGAGAACACGGCCTCGTCGGCGGGGTTGCCGAGCGCGCCGCTGGTGCCGTCGACCGCGACGGCGCCGTCCGCGGAGGCGATCATGTTGATCATGAGCCAGGGCCCCCCCGCCGGCTTAGGCCGCGCCAGCGCGGGATACAGCTCCATCGGGTCGACGTCAGCGACAGGGCCCGGCAGCAGTCTCCGCACGCCCTGACCGTAGCGCCCAGCGGGAGCCCGCCGGACTCAGAGGCCGAGCGGGTTGGTGGGGTCCGCGCGGTCGCTTGGCCGAGTTGTCTACAGGCGCCGGCCAGATCTCTGGACGAAGGGCGCAGCCGTGCACAGCAATCCCGAGGCCATTCCACAGGCTGGCGCTCGGGTCCACAGGCGCGCGGCCTATGGTCGCGGGGGCTGGTCTTGCGGCCTCAGCCGGGTAGAATTCCAGGAGGGTAGTTTCATGACCTTGGCTCCCGAGCAGACCGATTTGATCTCTGGCAACGATCCGCGGCCCGCGGGTCTGCAGGACCCGGCCGACCGCACCGCCTGGGAGCGGCGCGACGCGCGCCTGGTGGACCACCGCGACAACTCGGTCGCCTTCGAACAGCTCGGCGTGGAGGTGCCGGCCGCGTGGTCGCAGAACGCCACCAACATCCTGGCCCAGAAATATTTCCGCGGGCCGCTGGGAACGCCCGAGAGGGAGTGGTCGCTGAGGCAGGTGGTGGGCCGCGTCGTGGGCGCGATCACCGAGTGGGGCGTCGCCGACGGCTACTTCGCCGACGAGTCCGAGGCGTCGCTGTTCCGGGCCGAGCTGTCTTACCTGCTGTACGCGCAGCGGGCTGCGTTCAACTCGCCGGTGTGGTTCAACATCGGCGTGGCCGGGGTGCCCCAGCAGGCGTCCGCGTGCTTCATCCTGTCGGTGGACGACACGATGGAGTCGATTCTGGAGTGGTACGCCGAGGAGGGCAGGATCTTCAAGGGCGGCTCCGGCGCGGGCGTGAACCTGTCGCGCATCCGGGCCAGCTCCGAGCCCCTCCGCGGCGGGGGGACCGCGTCGGGCCCGGTGAGCTTCATGCGGGGCGCGGACGCCTCGGCTGGCACCATCAAGTCGGGCGGCAAGACCCGGAGGGCGGCCAAGATGGTGGTGCTCGACGCCGACCATCCCGACATCGAGGACTTCATCTGGTGCAAGGTCCGCGAGGAGCGAAAGTCGAGGGCGCTGGCCGCGGCCGGATTCGACATGAGCGTGGACGGAGCCGACGCCAACTCGGTGCAGTACCAGAACGCCAACAACTCCGTGCGGGTGACCGACGAGTTCATGAGGGCCGCCACCGAGGGCCGCGACTGGGACCTGACGGCCCGTACCGACGGCACGGTGCTCAAGCGGGTGGCGGCCCGCTCGATCCTGCACCAGATGGCCGAGGCCGCCTGGGAGTGCGCCGACCCCGGCGTGCAGTTCGCGACGACCATCAACCGCTGGCACACGGCCTCGGCCACCGGCCCCATCACGGCCAGCAACCCGTGCTCGGAGTACGTGCACCTCGACGACAGCGCCTGCAACCTGGCCTCGATCAACCTGTTGAGCTTCCTCGACGACGACGGCACCTTCGACGTCGGCGGTTTCCGCCGGGCGGTGCAGGTGGTGTTCGCGGCCCAGGAGATCCTGGTGGGCCGCGCCGACTATCCGACCCAGGCCATCGGCGACACCACCAGGGCATTCCGGCAGATCGGCTTGGGCTACGCCAACCTCGGCGCGCTGCTCATGGCCATGGGTCTGCCCTACGACTCCGACGGGGGCCGGGCCGTGGCCGCGGCCATCACCGCGCTGATGACCGGCGAGGCCTACCTCACGTCCACCCGGCTGGCCGAGCGCATGGGCCCCTTCGCCGGCTTCGACGCCAACCGCGAGCCCATGCTGCGCGTCCTCGACCAGCACCGGACAGCCACCGCCTCCATCGACGAGGACCTGGTGCCCGCAGAACTCCTCGAGGCCGCGCAGGTGGCCTGGGACGAGGCCTGCGAGCGGGCGGATCGCCACGGCGTGCGCAACAGCCAGGCGACCGTCCTCGCGCCGACCGGCACCATCGGGCTGCTTATGGACTGCGACACGACCGGCGTCGAGCCCGACCTCGGTCTGGTCAAGTCCAAGCGCCTCGTGGGCGGCGGAACGATGCAGATCGTCAACACCACGGTGCCCAGGGCGCTTCGCCGCCTCGGCTACGACAACGAGCAGATCGAGCGGATCACCGACCACATAGCAGAACATCACAGCATGGCCGGAGCGCCCCTCGAGGCCGAGCACCGCGAGGTGTTCGCCTGCTCGCTGGGCGACCAGGCCATCAGAACCTCAGGGCACATCCAGATGATGGCCGCGGTGCAGCCGTTTCTGTCCGGGGCCATTTCCAAGACCGTGAACATGCCCGCGGACGCGACCGTCGACGATGTGGAGCAGCTGTTAATCGACGCTTGGCGCCTCGGCCTCAAGTCGGTGGCCGTCTACCGCGACAGCTCCAAGGTCGCCCAGCCCCTGACCGTCGGCCCCGCCGAGGACTCCCGCGAGCCCGCTGGCGCTGCGCTACCGGCTGCGGTCGGCCCGCCGGTCGCAGCGGCCCCGGCCGAACCGGTGCGCCGGCGGCTTCCGAAGTTGCGCCGGTCGCGCACTTTCGAGTTCCGGGTGGCCGACTGCAAGGGGTTCGTGACGGTGGGGGAGTACCCCGACGGCCGGCCGGGCGAGATCTTCGTGAAGGTCTCCAAGCAGGGTTCGACGCTGGCCGGGATCATGGACGCCTTCGCGATCTCGCTCAGCCACGGCCTGCAGTACGGGGTGCCGCTGGCGGCCTTCATCGAGACGTTCGTGGGCATGCGCTTCGAGCCCGCCGGCATCACCGACGATCCCGACATCCGCATCGCCACCAGCCTCATGGACTACCTGTTCCGCAAGCTGGCGGTGATGTACCTGACCCCCGCCGAGCGGGCCGCGCTGGGCGTCTACACCACCGGCGAGCGGACCCAGCCCACCCTCCCCGGCGTCGAGGAGCAGGTCGCCGAGACCGAGCAGGGCCACGACCTTCCGCCCGACCCGCCCTCGATCCCCTCACCGGCGCAGCTGATGGCCCAGCTCGACTTCTCCGCGGCGGCGGCACCCTCGGAGCCGGCCGCCTCGGCCCGCCCAGAGGCCGAGCGGACGGGCCGCGGCTCACTGGAAGCGCCCTTCTGCATGACGTGCGGCGTTCCCATGCGCCGCACCGGCTCGTGCTACGTGTGCGCCAACTGCGGAGCCACCAGCGGCTGCAGCTGACGCCGCCGCGGGTCTGGCTCGGCTACGACCCGTCGGCTTGGGCACTCTCGGCGGCGAGGGCCTTCCTGTGGCTCAGGTAGTTCTTGACCATCTCACCGAACCGGGCCGGGTTGTAGACGTCCTCCTCGTAGCTCCAGAGCCCGCTGCCGGCGTATTTGAGCAGGGTGAAGTTGTACTCCTGATGGAGCGATCCGTCTCCGGGGTCGGCCATCCGGTTCCATACCTGGCACACCAGCCAGCCCCGCTCCGCGTCGATGATGTACCACTCGATGGGGTAGTGGATCATCTCATTGTTGGGCCACTGGCTCATGGTGGACTGGATCCAGTTGTAGATGGCCTCGCGCCCGCCCATGGTGCCGAAGTGGTGCTCGATGTAGGTGGCGTCCTCGGTGAACAGGTTGGCCCACTCTCGCCAGTCGCCCGTGGTTCCTGCCAGAAGGGCCGTCTCCTGGTAGCGAACGAACGCCTCCTCGATCTCGGCTCGGCTCCATCGGCTCATCGTTGATGCTCCTTGTGGATGGGGTCTCGATGATTCTGGTCGCTAGAGGGATCGGGTTTCAGATGTCGGCGGGGATGTCAATGTGCAGGTGGCGGCTGAGGTCGCCGACCAAGTCTACGAGGAAGCAGCGCTCAGTGAAGCGCCAACGTCCGTCGATCCGTCTGAGAGTGTCGTCGTAGCGGCCGCTGATGATGGTCTCGATCGGAGAGTCCGGGGCCTGCTGGAGCACTGTGTAGGTTGATCGGACCCGGGCAGTGTTGCTGTCGATCTCGATTATCGGGTTGGTGGTGACATGCCGGGTGCGGGGGGTGCCGTCGGTGTAGATGATCACCGTGGCCCGGTAGCTCTCGGCAATGGCGGCCGCACCTGACGGCCCGGCAACAGCCTGCTCGCCGTAGCGGAACGTGCAGTGTTCCATGAGCTCACCGAGTTCCGGGAATAGGCCCGCGTCGATGAGCTCCGCGTAGCGGTACAGCTCGTTGGCGATTGCGGTGGCGTCGTCGGGGGCCGTGGTGTCGTCGAGGGTCGTGGTGTCGTCGGGCGCGGTGGTGTCGTCGAGGGTCGTGGTGTCGTCGGGCGCGGTGGTTCCGTCCGGGTGCATTGCATCGGACCGTAGTATCGGACGGGCATGGCGCGCCTCTCGCTGCCCCCACCGACCGTGCTGTGGCGCGGCATCCTCAGATTTGTCGACGACCTGCGTAACGAGTGGTCCCGGGCCCGGGTCGGAGGGCTGTCGGCCGAGATCGCCTTCTTCGGCCTCCTCGGCCTGTTCCCGGCCGTGATCGTGTTCGCGGCGGCGCTCGGCTCGCTCGACGTGGTGATAGGGGCGGGCGCAGCCGCCGACACCGAGGAGTGGCTGTTGGACCGCGTGGTCGAGACCTTCGGCAGCGACAACACCCTGCGGGCCACGATCGAGGAGCTGTTCGATCGGTCGAACGCCGGGCTGATCACCGCCGGCATCGTGATCACTGTCTACGCCTCGTCGCGGGGCTTCACCGCGGTGGTCGGAGCCCTGGACGTCACCTACGGCCACGAGGATCGCAGGAACTGGATCTCCACCCGGGTGATGGGCTTCGTGCTCACCCTCTTCACTCTGGTCGTGGCCGCGCTGGTTGCCGCCATGGTGGTGGTGGGGCCCCTGCTCGGCGGCGGAGAGGAGATAGCCGAGCGCCTGGGCGCCGGCTCGGCGTTCACCACCGCGTGGGTGTGGTTCCGCTGGCCGGTGGTGTTCGTGGTGGTGGTCTGCTGGGCCGCCTCCCTCTACCATTTGGCTCCCCGCCGCCGGACCCCGTGGCGGACCGATCTTCCCGGGGCCGTGGTGGGAACCGTCTGGTGGCTGGCGGTGTCGCTGGGCTTCCGCGTCTACCTCGACGCGGCCTCCAGCGGCATGAATGCGGTGGTCGGCCTCCTCGGCGGCGCCCTGAGCCTGCTCATCTGGCTCTACTTGCTGGCGATGGGCCTGCTTGTCGGGGCCGAGATCAATCGCGTCCTCAGCGACCGCCGCGATCTGCACACCACGACGGATGCGCCTTCTAAGAGGCCGAGCGGATAGCCGCAGTTCAGGGGGATTCTGCGAGGCGCTGAACGAGGCCCCGGGCCCGAGCGGTCCGTGAGCGCAGCGAACAAGAGCGGGCAAGTGGGTCCGAGCGGTCTGTGAGCGCAGCGAACAAGAGCGGGCAAGTGGGTCCGAGCGGTCTGTGAGCGCAGCGAACAAGAGCGGGCAAGTGGGTCCGAGCGGTCTGTGAGCGCAGCGAACAAGAGCGGGCAAGTGGGTCCGAGCGGTCTGTGAGCGCAGCGAACAAGAGCGGGCAAGTGGGTCCGAGCGGTCTGTGAGCGCAGCGAACAAGAGCGGGCAACGATACGTGTCATCGCGAGGCGATCAGGTACCCGCGGAGGCTCTTTGGGGATACTCTCGCAACGATGAGCGAATTCCGGGTCGATCTTGACGAGATTGCCTTCAATTTGCGCCACGTGGCCGATCTCGACGGGCTGGCCGCGCTCGGCGGGTTCGAGCACGTGGAGCCCGACGTTGTGGACCAACTTCTCACCGAGGCGGCCCGCTTCGCGGAGGAGGTGATCGCGCCGCTCAACCGCGTCGGCGACACTGAGGGCGCCCGCCGCCTCGATGACGGCTCGGTGGTGACGCCCACCGGCTTCCGGGAGGCCTACCGCGCCTATGTTGAGGCCGGTTGGGGCGCGGTGTCGTTGGATCCCGACTACGGCGGCGGGGGCTTCCCCCATCTGGTGGGGCTGGCGGTCGAGGAGATGTTCACGGCCGCGTGCATGTCCTGGTCGCTGTGCCCGCTGCTCACCCAGGGCGCCATCAACATGCTGGGCGCGCACGGCACCGACGAGCTGAGGGCCCTCTACCTGCCGCAGCTGGCCACCGGCGCCTGGACGGGCACCATGAACCTCACCGAGCCCCAGGCCGGGTCCGACCTCGGAGCGGTCGCAGCCCGCGCCGTGCCCCAGCCCGACGGCTCGTACCGCCTCTATGGCACCAAGATCTTCATCACCTACGGTGAGCACGACCTCGCCGACAACATCGTGCACCTGGTGCTGGCCCGAACACCGGGCGCCCCGCCAGGGACCAGGGGCATCAGTTGCTTCCTGGTGCCCAAGCACCTGCCCGCGGCCGACGGGTCGGCCGGCGCGCGCAACGATGTGCGCTGCGTCTCGATCGAGCACAAGCTCGGGATCCACGCCAGCCCGACCTGCATGATGGCCTACGGCGACGACGACGGCGCGGTGGGCTTCCTAGTGGGTGAAAGGAACGGCGGGATGCGGGCCATGTTCACGATGATGAACCATGCCCGCCTCAGCGTCGGGCTTCAGGGCGTGGCCATCGCCGAGCGGTCTTACCAGCAGGCGCTTGCCTACGCTCACGAGCGCCGCCAGGGCCGGGCGCCGGACGCGCCCGCCGGAGAGCCCTCGGCCATCATCGACCATCCCGACGTACGCCGGATGCTGCTGGACATGCGCTCAACGATCGCCGCGATGAGGGGCCTCGCCTACCGCAACGCCGAGGCCATCGACCGCGCCTCGCACGGAGCCGACGTTCAGCCGCGCCAGGCGGGCGAGGAGCGGGCCGCCCTGCTGACGCCGCTCACCAAGGCGTGGGCCACCGACCTGGGGTGCGAGCTGGCCAGCGTCGGCCTGCAGGTGCACGGCGGCATGGGCTTCATCGAGGAGACCGGCTCGGCTCAGCACTACCGCGACGCCCGGATCGCCCCCATCTACGAGGGCACCAACGGCATCCAGTCGGCCGATCTGGTCGGCCGCAAGCTGTCCATGCGGGGCGGCGGCGCGGTGCGCGACCACCTGTGCGAGATCCGGGCCACCGCGGGCGCGCTCGACGGCGCCGAGGCGCTGAAGTCGGTGCGCCAGCATCTTGAGGCCGCCGTCGAGGCGACCGGCGAGGCCAGCGAGTGGCTGCTGGGGGCCGAGCCCTTCGAGCGGCTCGCGGGCGCGGACGCCTATCTGAGGATGCTGGCTACCACGACCGGCGGCGCGGCCCTGGCCGACGGAGCGCTGGCGGCGGCCCGCCTGGAGGATCCCGAGATGGCCGCCGACCGCGCGATCATGGCCCGCTTCTTCGCGGCCAACCGGCTGTCGGCGGTGCCGGGCCTGCTGGCCGCAGTGATCGAGCCTGCCGACGACCTGGCCGCGGCCGCGCCGCGGATCCTGGCCGGCTAGGAGGTGTCAGCCCCGTGGGTGTCGCGTCCGGCCTCCTGATCGCTTCGATCCCCAGCCCCCCTCGCAACGGCATCGAGCTCGGGCCGTTGGAGCTGCGGGCCTACGGGGTGATGATCGCGCTGGGCGTGATCGCCTCGGTGTCGCTGTCCCGGCGGCGCTGGCAGGCGCGGGGCAGCAATCCCGACGAGATCAGCCGGGTGGCGGTCTGGGCCGTGATCGCGGGTCTGATCGGCTCCCGCCTGTACCACGTGATCACCGACTGGAGGCGGTTCCAGTCCGACGGCTGGCTGGACGCCCTGGCCATCTGGAAGGGCGGTCTGGGCATTCCGGGGGGCATGGCGGCCGGCATCCTGGTCGGACTGTGGATGGTCCGGCGCCAGGGCATGAACCGGAGCGAGGCCATCGCGGCGATGGTGCCGACGCTGCCGCTGGCCCAGGCCATCGGACGGCTCGGCAACTGGTTCAACCAGGAACTGTTCGGCAGGCCCACCGATCTGCCCTGGGGATTGGAGATCGACGAGGCGCACCGCCCGGCGCAGTATCTGGGCGTGGAGACCTTCCATCCGACCTTCCTGTACGAGGCGGTGTGGAACCTGCTGCTGTGCGGCCTGTTGTTGGCGCTCGACCGCCGGCGGAGGCGGCTTGACGTCCCGACGCTGGTAACCAACCCGCGCCGGGTGAGTCGGCCCGGCTCGCTGCTGGCTGTTTATGCCCTCGGTTATGGGCTCGGACGGCTGTGGATCGAGGCGGTGCGCATCGACCATGCCAGCCTGATCTTGGGTGTGCGGGTCAATATCTGGATGAGCCTGGTCCTCATCGCGGGCTCGGTCCTGTACTTGCTGCGGACCCGGCGCGGCACCCGGAGGCGGAGGCGTCCCGTTCTGCCCATATGACCGCGGCACCCGGAGGCGGATCGGGGTTAGTTGAAGCCTCGCAGGGGGAAATCGGGGCCGCGCTGGAGCCAGTTGTCGGCCAGATAGTTGGCGGTGGCGTCGATCAGATGCATCGTGTAGGCGTGGCGGCTGCGGTCCGACGTGTTGGCGGCGCTCCAGTGGGGCAGCGTGCCGTGCAGGGCGATCAGCGTGCCGGCGGTGGCCTCCAGCGGCACCAGGTCCTCGACCGGATAGGGGGTGTCGTCGAGTACGTCGGTCACCGTGCCGCGGCTGCGGTCGGAGGGATCGACGAGCCGGAAGCGGGTCTTCGCCGCGATGCGGTGGCCGCCGGGCACCGCCCACATGCAGCCGTTGGCGACGGTGGCGTCCTCGATGGCGAACCACAGCCCGATCACGCTCTGGGGCTCGGTCCAGAGGAAGGTGTGGTCGCAGTGGCAGATCACCTCGCCGCCGATGCCGGGCTGCTTGAAGATGTACATCGACTGCAACAGCCGCGGATCGGCGAAGCCTAGGTCGGAGGCGACCGCGGCGAGTTCGGGAGCCCGCGAGAAGGCGTCGAAGACCGGGTCCAGGTCGTGCATGGCGTGGCCGATCTTGTTGACCGCCAGCGGCATCGGCCTCCTCAGGCGCCCGTCGGATACGGCGCCGTCCTCGAAGAACCACCGCACGGTGTCGCCCGAGCCGAGGAACCATTCGTCTTGGGCGTGGCTCTGCTCGGTGGTGGAGAACACTGTGACACCACCGTCTGTGTCGGGGTCGATGTCGGCCAGCATGTCGTTGACATGGGATTTGAGTTCGTCGCAGCGCTCGCGGGGAACGAACCCGGACAGCACCAGGAACCCGTTGCGCTCCCAGTCTTGAAGTTGTCCGCGGCCGAGCATCGGCGGCCCGTCCTAGGTCTCGCCCTTGCGGTAGGGCAGGCCGTCGGCCCGAGGCATCCGCAGCCGCTGAGAGAAGAACACCAGCACCACCAGCACGATCACGAAGGGCAGGATCTCGATCCACCAGGCCGGCACTGTCGAGGACAGGAAGTACCAGACGGCCGCGCCCAGTCCGAGTCCGGTGGCCAGGCCGGCATCGATGCGGCGGTGCCGCCTCAAGGCCCACACCACCACCGCGGCCAGAGCGATGGTGTTGACGAGCAGGAGCGAGTGCGATGCCGACCCGTCCAGGTCGCGCAGGCCCACCCCGAACGGGTAGCCGAAGAGCAGGGAGCCGGCCATTACCCCGCCCGGGCGCCAGTTGCCGAAGATGAGGGCGGCCAAGCCTATGAATCCCCTCCCGGTGGTCTGGCCCTCCTTGTAGAGGCCCCCCAACTCGGGGCTGGCAATGAAGGCTCCGCCCAACCCGGCCAGAGCCCCGCTGATCACAACACCGTAGTACTTGTACAGGTAGATGTTGATGCCTTGGGTCTCGCCGCCGACGGGGTGCTCGCCGCAGATGCGGAGCCGCAGCCCGAAGCGGGTCCGCCAGATCAGCCAGGCGCTTGTCGGGACCAGGGCGAAGGCGATCATCGTGGCCAGCGAGAGCTGGCTGACGAGCCCCCGGGCCAGTCCGGTGAAGTCGGAGACGAAGAACCAGTTCTGGCGGGTGAACCAGCCCAGGATGTCGGGCGTGGTCCAACCGAAGAGATCGCCGCCGGCCAGGAACGGGAAGGTGAATCGGCCCACGCCCGGGGTGCGGGGGGACTGGGTGATCGAGCCGCCGTCGTAGTTGGACAGGATCTCCGACGACAGGAAGCGGGTCACGCCCGGCGCGGTCACGTTGATGGCCACCCCGGAGATGATGTGGTCGACGCCGAACGAGACGGTGGCGACAGCATGGACCAGACCGCCCAGGGCCCCGCCCAGCATGCCGATGAGAAGGCCGGGCCAGGCGCCGTAGTTGATGGCTCCCCAGGCCCCGAACCAGGTTCCCAGTATCAACATGCCCTCGAGCCCGATGTTGACGACACCGGCCCGCTCCGAGAACAGGCCCCCGAGCCCGGCCAGCATGATGGGCACCGCCCAGCGCAGCATGGCCTGCGACGACGTCACCGCGGTGAGCCGCTCCGTGTCGTCGAAGCTCTGCACGATCGTCAGCACGGCCACACCGATGGCGGCGTAGATCATCCACCGGGCCCACGTCGGTAGCCGTCCCATGAAGGCCGTGACGGGGTTCATGGCGCTGCCACCGGGGCGGGGGCCATGGCCTGGGCCGCCGCCGCGGCCTCCTCGCGTTCACGGACCCGGCGCACCACCTCGTAGGCGATCACCGCGGTCAGGATTATGACGCCTCCCATGATCACGACGATCTCGCGGGAGGCCGCTCCCGAGATCTGGAGGATTCCCGAGGAGACGTCCAGGAAGGCGAAGATCAGGGCGGCCAGGGCCACCCCCACCGGGTGGTTGCGACCGAGCAGGGCCACGGCGATGCCGGCGAAGCCGAGCCCGGCGATCGGGTTGGACGGATAGAAGCCGGTGTTCATCAGCTCGGTCATCCCGACCAGGCCGGCCACCATCCCCGACAGTGTCATGGCCATCACCACCATCCGCTTGGGCGAGACGCCCCCCACATGGGAGGCGGACGGGTTGGCCCCGCTGGCTCGGAGATCGAAGCCGAAGACGGTGCGGTTCAGAGTCATGTGGTAGAGGATCCCGACTCCGATGGCGATCAACAGGACCCCGGTCAGCTTCTTGCCCTGGGTGACCTCGCGGGTGAAGACCTCCAGCCAGCTGTTGATGTCGGGCAGCAGGCCGCTCTCGGCGATGGGCTCGGTGCCCACCCGCCCGCCGGTGGCCGATATCTCGCCGCCGGCCTGCCACGCCACGATCCACCAGGCGGCCAGCCCCGAGATGGCCACCGCGTTCAACATGATGGTGGAGATCACCTCGTTGACGCCGCGGGTCACTTTCAGCACCCCCGCCGCGCCGGAGTAGGCCCCGCCCACCGCCATGGCCACGACCATGATGAACATGACATGCACCACGGCCGGAAGCTCGACCTGGGCCCCGAAGTGGGCGGCGACGAGGAAGGCCAGCAGGTACTGGCCCTCCACACCGATGTTGAAGAGGTTCATCCGGAAGCCGATGGCCGCAGCCACACCCGACAGGTACAGGGGGGTGGCCCGGTTGAAGATGTCGACCTGCGTCTCGAGCTTGCTGGCATGGCCGACCATGTCGGCGTAGGCCTCCATCGGGTTGCTGCCCGAGACCAGCAGCACGATCGACGAAAGCACCACCGCGATGATCACCGCCGCCAGCGGCGCGGCTCCAGCCAGCAGGACTCGGCGGTACAGGCTGGCGGTCACGGCGGCGTTCCTGTCGAGGCCACGGGGCGGTGACCCCGTGGCGCAAAGCGGGGGACGGGCTGGCCCGCGTTCACGGGGCCTCGACCACAGATCGTGGAGTGGCCGGCGTTCACGGGGCGGCTGTGCCGAGCGCGGCGCCGGTCATGTAGGCGCCCAGGTCGCGGGGGGTGATCTCGTTGGGGTCGAGGCGGGCCACCAGCCGGCCCCGCAGCATCACCACGATGGTGTCTGACAAGCCGATCAGCTCGTCGAGGTCGGCCGAGACCAGCAGGGTGGCCAAACCCTGGACTCGGGCCTCGCGGATGTCGTCCCAGACCGCGGCCTGGGCGCCGACGTCGATTCCCCGGGTGGGATGGTTGGCGATGAGCACGGCCGGGCCGGCCACCATCTCCCGACCCAGGATCAGCTTCTGCTGGTTCCCCCCCGACAGAGCGTGGGCGGCCACGTCGATGTTGGGGGTGCGGACATCGAAGTCGGCCTGGATCTGGTCGGCCCTATCCCGCATGCCTGATCGGTTGAGCCACGGGCCCCGGGAGTAGGGGGCCTTGGTCTGGTGGCCGAGGGCGGTGTTCTCCCACAGGGCCGCGGCCAGCAGCAGACCGTCGCGATGGCGGTCCTGGGGGACGTAGCCCAGGCCCATCTCGCGCCGCTGTCGCACCGATTGGTGGGTCACGTCGCGGCCCAGCATCGTGATGGTGCCGGCCGCTGGGGCCTCGATGCCGACGATGGCGTTGACCAGCTCGGCCTGGCCGTTGCCCTCGACCCCGGCGATGCCGACGATCTCGCCCCGGTGGACCCGCAGGCTCACGTCGTTGACCACCGGGCGCTCGCCGTCGCTGACGGTGAGGTCGGCGATCACGAGGGCGGCCTCGTCGGTGACGGTGGAGGCGCCCGCGTCGGGGGTGGGCAGCTCCGAGCCGATCATCATCTCGGCCAGGTCGTGGGCCGTCACCTCGTCCGGTTTGACGGTGCCCACGGTTCGGCCCTGGCGCAGCACGGTGATGGTGTCGGCGATGGCCAGGACCTCGTCGAGCTTGTGGTCGATGAACAGGACGGTGGCGCCGCTGGCCTTGAGCTCGCGGATGTTGCGGAACAGCTCGTCCACCTCTTGGGGCACCAGCACCGCCGTCGGCTCGTCGAGTATGAGGATCTTGGCCCCCCGGTACAGGACCTTGATGATCTCGACCCGCTGCCGCTCGCCGATCTCGAGCGTCTCCACCAGGTCGTCGGCGTTGATGTCGAGGCCGTAGGCCCGGCCCACCTCGTCGAGATGCTTGCGGCCGGCCTCGAAGTCGATCCGCCCGAACGAGCGCATGGGCTCGGCGCCGAGGATCACGTTCTCGAGCACGGTGAGCTGGTCGGCCAGCATGAAGTGCTGGTGGACCATGCCGATCCCCAGCTCGATGGCTCGAGCCGGCGAGCCCAGCTCCACGGCCTCGCCCCTGATCTTGATCGTTCCGGAGTCGGGCGGCTGCATGCCGTAGAGGATCTTCATCAGGGTCGACTTGCCGGCCCCGTTCTCGCCGCAGATGGCGTGGATCTCGCCCTCGGCCACCGCGAGGTTTATGTCGTCGTTGGCCACGACCCCCGGGAACCTCTTGGTGATCCCTATGAGCTCGATGGCCAGCGGCACATGGCCTCCCCAACAACGACGACCGGGCCGGACGCTAGCCCGACCCGGTCGTGATGTCACTATTGTCGGCTGCCGACGGCCGTTCTAAGCGGCCACCGGCATTCGGTGCTTAGGAGGGCTCCTTGGGCACCACGATGGCGCCAGACACGATCTGGGCCTTGAAGTCTTCGAGCTGGTCGGCGATGTCGTCCACGAATCCGCCCGACGTGCTGTAGCCGACGCCGTCCACGGACAGGTCGTAAACGGTCGGCCCGGCGGTCACGTTGCCTTCGATGGCGGACCGGACCATCTCGAAGATGGATACGTCGACCCGCTTGAGCATCGAGGTGAGGATGTAGTCCTGCACCCCGGGGCCGGCGGTGTGGTACTGGTCGGAGTCGACGCCGATGGCCCACACCTTCGACCCGGTGTTCTCGCTGTGCTCCTGGGCGGCCAGGAACAGGCCGGCACCGGTGCCGCCCGCGGCGTGGTACACGATGTCGGCCCCTTCCTCGTACATGGCCAGTGCGATCTCCTTGCCTCGGTCCGGGGCGTTGAAGCCGTCGAAGTCGGGGGCCTGGGTCACATAGCTGGAGATGATCTCGATATCGGGGTTCACGGCTCGGGCCCCGGCTTGGTAGCCGGCCTCGAACCGCTCGATGAGCCCGCCCACGTTGGCCACGCCACCGATGAAGCCGATGGTGCCGGTCTGGGTCTTGAGAGCGGCGGCCGCGCCCACCAGGAAGGAGCCCTGCTCCTCGGCGAAGACCAGGCCGGCGATGTTGTCGCCGTACGGGGCCGGAGCGTCGCCGCTGAAGTCGAGCATGCCCGAGTCGACCACGCCGAAGACGGTGTCGGGATTCTCGGCGCCGACCGCGGCCGCGTCGCGCTCGAACAGGAAGCCGACGGCGACAACAATGTCATGGGCGTCGGCCGCGAGCTGGAGCAGTTCGCCCCGGTTCGACCCGTCGGGGTTGGGCGAGGCCTCGGTGTAGGTGATGCCCAGCTCGGCCTCGGCCCGATCGATGCCCGCGGCAGCCGAGTCGTTGAAGGACTGGTCGCCCCGTCCACCGATGTCGAAGACCAGACCCACGGACATGTCGGTCATCTCAGGCTCGGGCGCGGGGGCCTCGGTGGTCTCTGGCTCGGGCGCGGGGGCCTCGGTGGTCTCTGGCTCGGGCGCGGGGGCCTCGGTGGTCTCTGGCTCGGGCTCGGGCGCGGGCGCTTCGGTGGTCTCTGGCTCTGCCTCGGGGTCAGGCGCGGCCTCGGGCTCGGCAGGTGCCGGTTCGGGTGTGGTGACGGTCTCGGTGTCGTCGTCTTCACCGCAGGCTGTGGCGAGCAGCGCGAACGACAAGAGGATCGCGACTATGGCAAATGGACGTTTTCGCATTGGGATCCCTCCAGGGATTGGGCAGGCTGTGTGCGCCGCGAATGCTAACCGGCGCCGCCGCGATTCCGCGAGTGCGCCGCCGCCCACGCCAGAACCGTCTCGGCTGGCCAGGTGTTGACGATGTCTTCGACGGGCACGTTGCAGCGCACGGCCTTGTCGGCGCCGTAGGCCTGCCACTCGAGTTGCCCGGTGGCGTGGGCGTCGGTGTCCACCGCAACCTTGCAACCCCAGTGCAGCGCCAGCTTGAGCAGTTCCTCGGGAGGATCCTGGCGCTCGGGGCGGCAGTTGATCTCCACTGCCTTGTCGAATCGGGCGCAGGCCGCGAACACGATGTCCGCGTCGAAGGACGACGGCGGTCGACCGCCGCCGACCAGCTTGCGGTTGGTGCAGTGGCCGAGGATGTCGGTGTGCGGGTTGGCGATGGCCGCCACCATCCGCGGCGTCATCTCGGGCGCGGGCATGCGCAGCTTCGAGTGCACCGAGGCCACCACGACGTCGAGTGCTGCCAGCAACTCGTCGGCGAGGTCGAGTGAGCCGTCCTCGAGGATGTCCACTTCCATCCCGGTCAGGATCCTGAAGGGGGCCAACTCGACGTTGAGCTGCGCAATGTCCAGCAGTTGTCGCGTCAAACGCTCCTCGCTCAGCCCGTGGGCCACCGTAAGCCGCGCCGAGTGGTCGGTGATCGCCAACCACTCGTGGCCGAGCGCCGCCGCGGTCTCGGCCATGGCTCGCAGCGGGGCCCCGCCGTCGGACCAGGTGGTGTGGCAGTGGCAGTCGCCCCGCAGGCGCTCGAGCACCGGGCCACCGGCCCCCACCGGCACCCGGCTGCGATGCTCGAGTGCTGCCAGGTAGCCGTCGATCGTGCCGTCGAGGGCTTCGGTGATCACCCGCGCCGTGCTCGGGCCCATGCCGTCGAGGTCCGTCAACGTGCCATCGGCCGCCCGCCGCTCGATCTCCTGGTCGCCGCGCTCAGCCACGGTCCCCAGAGCTCGCTGGAAGGCTCGAACCTTGGGGGCGGGAGCGAGTTCGCGGTCCAGATAGTGCACGGCGAGCGACAGCGCCACTGAGGGCCGCATGACGTTCAAGCTAGTCGTCCTTGCTCCACCTTCGGGGCCGATGCTCGCTGTCGGGGCCGCTACTCCCTGTCGGGCTCGCTGCTCCCTGTCCGGATCCGCGGTATTCGGCAGCGAGGCGGTGTTCGGCAGCGAGGCGGTGTTCGGCAGCGAGGCGGTGTTCGGCAGCGAGGCGGTGTTCGGCAGCGAGGCGGTATTCGGCTGGCGGGTTGGCGCCCACCTCCGCTCGAACAGACTCTTCGCCCCCGTGCCGGCGTATCAGCGCGGGCCGGGCAGGCGATGGCGGTTGGCCGCGACGAGCCAATACGCCGGGCGGGCCAGCCAGCACAGGGGCGGGTACATGATCAGCAGTCCGACCACCCGCCAGGCTCCGCCAGCTGCGACGAGGGACCGGCCGATGGCGTCGGAGCCCCGCCAGCGCCGCCGGTGCGACGCGTGCGGTTCGAGCCACCAGACCGCAGCCTCAGCGTCTGTGCGGGACAGTCCCAGCTGCTCCAGTTCTAGCGACTGCCAAGGCTCCGCGCGTGCGTGCGCGGGCAGGCGGGCCTCGATCCAGCGGGCACACCGGATGCAGAAGCCGCACTGTCCGTCATAGACCAAGAGCATCTTCACATTGTGCACCCCGGCGGTGCCAGGAACGGTCGGAATTAGCAGCGTTGTGCTCGGTATGCGTGCGTTTTGCTGCCAGTTCGGTGATGCGGTGCAGGCTGTTGGGGAATTGGCGGCGTTGTGCTCGGTATGTGTGCGTTTTGCTGCCAGTTCGGTGATGCGGTGCAGGCTGTTGGGGAATTGGCGGCGTTGTGCTCGGTATGCGTGCGTTTTGCTGCCAGTTCGGTGATGCGGTGCAGGCTGTTGGGGAATTGGCGGCGTTGTGCTCGGTATGCGTGCGTTTTGCTGCCAGTTCGGTTCGAGGCCAGCGCGGGGACGGGTTCCCCGAGGTCCGGCGGTAGGGTTGGGAGCCATGTCCAAGCGCACCAGCAAGCGCCGAGCCAAGGCCCGCCGTTCGAAGGCCAACCACGGCCGCAAGCCCAACGCCGGCCGCAACAGCTGATCTAGGTTTCAGCCGGCGACGGTCGGCTGTAGAGCCTGGAGACCCCCTTGGAACGGTTTGGATTCGTCGGTCTTCCCAACTCCGGGAAGACCTCGCTGCATAACGCCCTGGCGGGCGGCGACGCGGTCGCGGCCCGGCACGCGTTCTCCACCAGGTCGGCCAGCGTGGGGGTGGCCACGGTTCCCGACGACCGGCTGCACCAGCTCGCGGCGATGAGCGCCAGCCGCCGCACGGTTCACGCGTCGATGCAGTTCACCGACATCGGCGGACTGGTGTCGGGGTCCAGCCGGGGCGAGGGCCTGGGCAACGCCTTCCTCGGCCATGTCCGCGACACCGATGCAATCGTCTATGTGTTGCGGGCATTCGCCGATCCCGACGTGCCCGGTGCCGATGACCCTCTGGACAGTCTCCGCGTGCTTGAGACCGAGCTGGCGCTGGCTGACCTCGACAGTGCCGCCCGCCAGCTCGACAAGCTTGCCCGGGCCGCCAAGGGCGACCCGTCATTGCGGGCGAGCAAGGATCTGCTGGCCCAGGCAGTCGGCGTTCTAGAGGACGGCGCGCCCCTGTACCGGGCGGGCCTCGACGGCTCCGCCAGGACCGGCCTGCGGCCGTTCTTCCTGCTCACCAACAAGCCTGTGCTCGCGGTCGTGAACGTCGGAGAGGATCAGATCGCCGACGCCGAAGAGTTGGAGGGACTGGTGCGGGCGGAGCTGGGCGAGGCCGAGGTTGTGGCGCTGTGCGTGCAGCTCGAGGCTGAGGCCGGGCAGCTCGACGAGTCGGAACGGCCCGAGATGCTGGCCGCTCTCGGCCTCGGCCGCGGCGCCCTCGACCGGTTCCTGACCAGCGCCTACCATCTGTTGGGCCTGCGGACCTTCCTGACCACCGGCCCCGAGGAGAGCAGGGCCTGGACGTTCCGGGCGGGCGCGTCGGCGGCCGAGTGCGCGGGAGCGGTCCATTCCGACATCCAGCGCGGCTTCATCCGTGCGCACACCATCAAATGGGATGAGCTGTTGGCTGCGGGCTCGTGGGTCGCGGCCCGCGAGCAGGGCCGGATGCGGTCCGAGGGCAGGGACTACCGGGTGGCTGACGGCGACGTGATGGACTTCAAGTTCAATGTCTGAACCCGGTGGCTGAAGCCGGCGGCGTGCGACGCGCCACCGGAGGGTCCGCGGGCCCATCTGCTCGCCTCGCCACCGGAGGGTCCGCGGGCCCATCTGCTCGCCTCGCCTCCATTGCGCGACAGTTGACTAGACTCCCGGTCCATGCCTGTCGCTGCCGACGCCGCACTGCTGGCCGAGCTTGAGCCCAGCGTCGAGAGGCTCTACGAGCGACACCTTCGACAGACCAAGGAGTGGCATCCGCACACGCTGGTGCCCTGGAGCCGGGGCGAGGACTTCCCGGCCGACTACGAATGGACGCCCGAAGAGGCCGGGCTCAGCGCCGAGGCCCGCAGCGCGCTGTTCGTCAATGTCCTGACAGAGGACAACCTGCCCTACTACTTCCGCGACATCGAGCGCATGTTCGGCCGCGACGGCGCCTGGGGCCATTGGATTCGGCGCTGGACGGCCGAGGAGGGTCGCCACGGCCAGGTGATCCACGACTACCTGGCCGTCACCCGCGCCGTCGATCCCGTGAGCCTCGAGAGGGCGCGCATGGCCCAGGTGCAGGGCGGCCTGGCGCCCGAGCCGCCCGACGCGCTCGAGGGCCTCGCTTACGTGACGCTCCAAGAGCTGGCCACACGCATCTCGCACTTCAACACCGGGCAGCACATCGAGGATCCCGCCGGCAAGGCCATCATGCGCCGGGTCGCCTTCGACGAGAACCTCCACTTCCTGTTCTACCGCGACGCCATGGGCGCCGCCATCGAGATGGACCCGTCCGGCTCGGTTGTCGCCATCACCAACCAGGTGAAGAGCTTCACGATGCCGGGAATCGGGATCACCGATTTTGACGCCCATGCCCGGACCATCGCCGAGGCGGGGATCTACGACTTGGCCATCCACCACGACCAGATTCTCCGGCCCGTGCTGCTGCGCGACTGGAAGCTCCCCTCCATCACGGGCCTCTCAGGCGTGGCGGAGGCGGCTCGCGAACGGCTGATGAAGCTCATCGACAGGATCGGGAGGGTGGGCAGGCTCATGGTCGAGCGCCGCTCCGAGCACTGGGCGAAGGGTCGCGCCGTCAAGGCGGGAGCGAGGACGCACTAGATTCGCGCCCATGGCGTGGCTGGTTTGCGGCGACAAGGTGATCGCATCTCTTGAGATCGCCTCCAGCCGGCGTGAGCGCCGCAAGGGCCTGTCCGGTCGTGACGGGATCGAGGGAGCGCTGCTGTTGGAGCGGACCCGCTCGGTGCACTCGCTCGGCATGCGCTTTCCCGTTGACGTGGCCCACTGCGACGCCGACATGCGGGTTCTGAGGGTGACGACGATGCGGGCCAACCGGGTCGGACGCATCGTGTTGCGGGCCAAGGCGGTCGTCGAGGCCGAGGCGGGCAGCTTCAAGCGCTGGGGAGTGGCTCCCGGCGCGGAGCTAGAGATCCGCCGGTGACCGGTTCGCTGGTCCTGGTCGGCACACCCATCGGCAACCTCGGAGATCTGAGCCCCCGGGCCATCGAGGCGCTGGCGTCGGCAGATCTGGTGTGCTGTGAGGACACGAGACGCACGGGACGCCTCCTCGAGCACGCGGGGGTGCGCGGGGCGCGCCTGCGGCGGGTGGACGAGCACACCGAGGCTGAGGCCGTCGACGAGGTGTGCCGGCTGCTGGGCTCGGGCGCGAGCGTGGCGGTGGTGAGCGACGCCGGCATGCCCGTGGTGACCGATCCCGGGGGCCTGCTCGTAGCTGCAGCCGCGGCGGGCGGCCACACGGTGACGGTGGTTCCTGGCCCCTCGGCTGTGCTGGCGGCCCTGTCGGTGAGCGGCCTGGCGGCTGGTCGCTTCTGCTTCGAGGGGTTCCTGCCCCGCAAGGGCAAGGCCCGCGCGGAGCGTTTGGCGCAGATCGCACGGGAGCGTCGCACCACCGTCCTGTACGAGTCGCCCCATCGCTTGCGTTCCTGCCTTGCGGATCTCGCTGATGCATGCGGACCGGCGCGGCGAGCCGCGGTGGCGCGCGAGTTGACCAAGCTCCATGAGGAGGTGGTCCGGGGAACCCTGGCCGAGCTGTGCGAATGGTCCGAGGGACCGATCAAGGGCGAGGTGGCGGTTGTGGTCGACGGCGACCGGCGCGACGTATCAGATCCCACCGACGAGGAGTTGCGCGCCGCAGTCCAGGCGCTCGTCGCTGAGGGTATGAGCCACCGCGACGCGGCGTCGGTGACGGCAGGCGCACACGGCGTCTCGCGCCGTCGCGTCTACAACATCATGCCCGGTCAGAAGAGCTGACTCGCCATGACCTGACGGCCGGCGCCGAGTCCCCGCCCGCCTTGACCTGACGGCCGGCGCCGAGTCCCCGCCCGCCTTGACCTGACGGCCGGCGCCGAGTCCCCGCCCGCCTTGACCTGACGGCCGGCGCCGAGTCCCCGCCCGCCTTGACCTGACGGCCGGCGCCGAGTCCCCGCCCGCCTTGACCTGACGGCCGGCGCCGAGTCCCCGCCCGCCTTGACCTGACGGCCGGCGCGACGGCCTGACCAGCGGCTATCTCTGCTCGACGAAAGAAGCTGTCTCCGGCTGGGAAAAAGCTGGCTATCTGGGGATACTGTGGCCCCCCATGGCGGAGCCGGTACTGGTCGCGGTCGCGTGGCCCTACGCGTCTGGGAGCCGCCATCTCGGCCACCTTGCCGGGGCCTACCTGCCTGCCGATATCTACGCCCGCTACCAGAGGCTGGCCGGAAACGACGTGCTGATGGTCAGCGGATCCGACGTGCACGGCACGCCCATCACCGTGCGGGCCGACGCCGAGGGCGTCACCCCCTCCGAGATCGTCGAGCGCTACCACAGCGAGTTCTGCAGTCAATGGGAGCAGCTCGGCATCTCGTGGGACCTCTACACCACCACCGGCACCCCCAACCACGCCGCGGTCACCCAGGACATGTTCCTGGTGCAACTGCAGAACGGCTTCATCGACAGGCGGGTCTCCGAGCAGTACTACGACCCTGCCGGCGAGCGCTTCCTGCCCGATCGCTACATCGAGGGCACCTGCCCGCATTGCGGCTTCGGCGCGGCCCGCGGCGACCAGTGCGAGCATTGCGGCACCACCCTCGACGCCACCGACCTGATCGAGCCCCGGTCCAAGATCAGCGGCGCTGCGCCCGAGCTGCGCTCGACCGAGCACTTCTACTTCCGCTACTCGGACTTCACCGAGCAGGTTGGAGCCTGGCTCAAGACACGGCGAGGCTGGCGCGCCCACGTGCTCAACTCGGCCACCGGCTGGACCAACGAGGGGCTCCAGGACCGGGCGATCACCCGGGATCTCGACTGGGGAGTAGAGCTTCCCGTCGACGACCTGGGCGAGGGAAAGCGCATATACGTCTGGTACGACGCGGTGATCGGGTACCTGTCGGCCTCCAAGGAATGGTCGGCCCGCAACGGTGACCCCGACTCCTGGCAGCGCTGGTGGCACAACGACGACGCCCGCCACGTCTACTTCGTCGGGAAGGACAACATCCCGTTCCACGCCCTGCTGTGGCCCGCCCAGCTCATGGGCTATGGAGGCCTGCACCTGCCCGACAACGTGCCTGCAAACCAGTACGTGACCTTCTCGGGGGCCAAGATGGCCGCAGGTCGCGGCGTCGGCCTCACCATCGGGGAGGGCCTGAGGATTTTCGAGCCCGACGCCCTGCGCTACGCCCTCGCCGCGGCTCTGCCAGAGCACGCCGACACCGAGGTCTCCATTGAGGAGATCGCCCGGCGGATAAACGACGAGCTGGTAGCCACCTGGGGAAACCTCGTACACCGGGTGCTGTCGATGGCTCAGACCACGCTGGCCGGCACAATCCCGGAAGTCGGGGGTCGCCGATCCTCCGACACTGCCTTGCTGGCCGCGGTCGACGACGCCCTGAGCGAGGGAGCCGACTGCATCGATCGGGTGGAGCTGCGAGCCGGCCTGCGGGCCGCCATGGAGGCGGCCGCCAAGGTGAACGCCTACCTCAACTCCAACGAGCCCTGGAAGCTGGCCTCGGTGGAACCGGACCGGGCCGCGGCGGTGCTGGTGACTGCGCTGGAGGCCGTGGCCGGCGTGCGGACCGGACTGGCTCCGTACCTTCCGTTCTCGACGGCGGCTCTCGATGACATCTTCGGCCCGGTCCAGCGCTGGGAGCGCCCGGCCGTGCCGTCAGGCACGGCGCTGCCCAAGCCGGCGCCCCTGTTCGCCAAGATCGACCTTGACGCGATCGATCTCGCCGGTCAGGGCGAGGGCTAGGGCTGAGGAGGCGTGGCTGCCATGGCCTGGGCTGATCATCACTGCCACCTCCCGGCCGGCGACGCGGCCGGCGCGGTGATAGCCGAAGCTCGCTCCGCAGGCGTCGAGGTGCTGATCAACGTCGGCACCGATGTGGAGGACTCGCGTCGAGCGATCTCGGTGGCCGAGGGCCACGACGGGGTGTGGGCCACTGCGGGCGTGCATCCCCACGAAGCGTCGGGCGGCATCGACGGGCTGGAGGCCCTGATCGCGCGGCCGGACGTGGTGGCCGTCGGCGAGACGGGCCTCGACTACCACTACGAGCACTCGCCGCGGCCCGCGCAGAGGCAGGTGTTCGCCGCGCAGGTGCAGATGGCCAACCGGCACAGCCTCCCGCTCGTGGTCCACTCCCGGTCTGCCTGGGACGACACTCTGGCGGTGCTCGATCGCGAGGGGATGCCGTCGCGCACCGTTATGCACTGCTTCACGGGCGGACCCGAAGAGGCCGAGGAGTGCCTGCGCCGGGGCGCGGTCCTGTCGTTCTCAGGGATCATTACCTTCCCCAAGGCTCCGGAGGTGCGCGACGCGGTCCGGGCCTGCCCGCTCGACCGCCTGATGGTCGAGACCGACAGCCCTTACCTTGCTCCGGTGCCCCACCGCGGCAGGAAGAACCGCCCCGCGCTGGTGGGCGTTGTGGGCGCGGCGGTGGCGGACGCCAAGGGTCTTGACGTCTCAGAGGTGGAGGAGGCGACCTGGGCGACGACCCGGGCCTTCTACGGACTCGATCGGGAGGCCGGCTCAGATGGGCGCGTCTGACCACCGCACCCGGCTGGCCCTGATCGGGATCGCGGCGCTCGTCGTGCTGGCCGTCGCGGGCGTACCCGCGCAGGCCCAGACGTCGTCAGAGCCGACGGAAGTCGTGGACGTGGACGACTTCGCGGACCGGGCCCAGCAGTGGAGCGAGGCTCGCCGGCGAGCCCGGGAGGAGGCCCTGCGGAGGGCCGAGGAACTGGCGAACCAGGCCAGAACCACGACTACGACCACGACTCAGCCGCCGCCCACGACTCAGCCGCCGCCTACGACTGAGCCGCCGACCACGACTGAGCCGCCGACCACGACCACGGAAGCCACGGCCATCGAGCACCCGATACCGGCAGGCACCACCGAGGCGCAGTGGCACGCGCTGCGACAGTGCGAGTCCACCCAGAACTACTGGGCCATCAGTGTCAGCGGTCGGTACCGGGGCGCCTACCAGTTCTCCATTCGCACCTGGGACTGGGTGGCTGGAAAGCACTGGCCGGAGCTGGTCGGGGTCGACCCCATAGACGCTTCGCCCTCCGACCAGGACAAGATGGCCTACAAGCTCTACGAGATAAACGGCTGGGATCCCTGGCCCACCTGCAAGAAGAGGCTGCCCTCCTGACTCACACGGAGTCGGAACTGAAGGCGCTCGTGGACCGTTTCGACGTGTCGCCGCGCCGGTCCTTCGGCCAGCACTTCGTAGTTGATCCCAACACGGTGCGACGCATCGCCCGACTCAGCGGCGCGGGCCCGGCCGACAGCGTGCTGGAGATCGGTGCCGGGTTGGGCTCGCTCACTCTCGCCCTGGCCGAGACGGGTGCGTCGGTGCGGGCCGTGGAGGTCGACTCCGGCCTTGCGGCTGCGCTGCGCGCGGTGGTCGCTGAGGCCGGGGCACGAGACGTCGAGGTCGTGGAGGGCGACGCTTCGACCCTGGACTTCGGCGAGGTCCTGCGGGGCTCGGACCGGTGGATGCTGGTGGCCAATCTGCCCTACAACATCGCTACGCCTCTGGTGTTGGACTTGCTGCGCGACGTCGGTGCCATCGAGACGATGGTCGTGATGATGCAGCGCGAGGTGGGGGAGCGGCTCGCCGCTCCGCCGGGATCGAGGTCTCGGGGCATTCCCAGCGTGCTCGTGGAGCGACGGGGATCGGCCCGGGTTGTGGCCAGGATCGCGGCCTCGGTCTTTTGGCCGAGGCCCAAGGTCGAGTCGGTGGTGGTCCGGATCGAGCGCCATCCGGTCTCGGAGCAGCCGTTGCTGCCGCCGGAGACCGACGCTCGTTTCGAGCTCCTCGTGCGGACCGGGTTCGGTCAGCGGCGCAAGATGCTGCGCCGCTCGCTGGCCGGGCTCATCGAATCCCAGGGATTCGCGGCCGCCGGCGTGGACCCCGCATCCCGGCCTGAGGAGCTGACCCTGGACCAGTGGATCGGCCTGGTCCGGGCCGGGCTGTAGTCCTCAGGGTCTGGCCGCTCCCTGCGCGGCCGCGATGGCCCTCCACACTCTCTGGGGCGTGTAGGGCATGTCCAGGTGCGAAACCCCTAGAGGCGCCAGCGCGTCGAGCACCGCGGCCTGCACGGCGGGAGTGGACCCGACCGTTCCCGATTCGCCGACGCCCTTGGCGCCGAGGGGGTTGAGCGGTGTCGGCGTCTCGGTGTGGGCGGTCTCGAAGCGGGGAAGCTCCGATGCGGCCGGAATCGCGTAATCGGCGAAGTTGGTGTTGCGGGGGTTGCCGTCGGCGTCGTAGGTCGCCTCCTCGTACAGGGCTTGCGAGATCCCCGTGGCGACCCCGCCGTGCACCTGCCCCTCGACCAGCACCGGGTTGAGGATCCGGCCGCAGTCATCGACCGCGATGTGGCGCAGGACCCTGGCCTCACCGGTGCCGGAGTCGATCTCCACCACCGACACATGGGCGCCGAACGGGTAGCTGGCCTCGCCCTGGTCGAAGTCGGTCTCCGCGGCCAGACCCCCCGGTTCGACGCCGGCGGGCAGGTCGTCGGCGGCCGCGGCCGCGGCCAGCTCGGCCCACGACACCGTCCGCGCCGGCACGCCCGCGGGGGCCAGCCCGCCCGGAGCCACCACGATGTCGCCGATGTCGGCTTCGAGCAGGCTGGCGGCCAGGCGCCGCGCCGTGTCGAGGACCTCGTTGGCCGCGGTCCACACCGCGCTGCCGCCGATCTGCAGCGACCGCGACGCCACCGTGCCGGTGCCGCGGGGCACCTCGGCGGTGTCGCTGTGGATGATCCGCACCTGCTCGGCGGGCACGCCCAGCACCTCGCCCAGTATCTGGGAGAAGGCGGTGGCGTGTCCCTGGCCGTGCGATGCGGTGCCCACCCGCGCGGTGACCGTGCCGTCGAGCTCGACGGTGACCGACCCGAACTCCTGGAACAGCCCGACCGCGGTCACCTCCACGTAGGTCGACACGCCGATGCCGAGCAGCTTCCGGTCGCCCGCGGCCCGCCGGCGGGCCTGCTCGGCCCGCAGGTCGGCGTATCCGGCCGTCTCCAGGGCCAGGTCCAGGGCGCGGCCGTAGTCGCCGCAGTCCATGTTGGCGCCGGTGGGCGTGGTGAGGGGGAAGTCGCCGGGCGCGAGCAGGTTGCGTCGTCGCAGCTCGGCGGGGTCTACGCCCAATTCGGCCGCGGCCAGGTCGATGATCCGCTCCAGGCACACGGTCGCCTCGGGCCGCCCCGCCCCCCGGAAGGCGGCCACCGGCGTGGTGTTGGTGACCGCCGCGACGGCCTCATAGTGGACGGCGGGAATGCGATAGGGCCCGGACGCCATCAGCATCGTGAAGAAGGGCAGGAACGCCCCTATGCCGGGATAGGCGCCCACATTGGCGGTGACCTTGATCTTGATCCAGCGGAACGTGCTGTCGGTGCTCAAGCCCAGCTCGACGTCGTGGACGTGGTCTCGTCCCTGGGTCATGTTGACCAGGTTCTCGCTGCGGGTCTCGATCCATTTGACGGGCCGGCCCAGGTGCCGGGCCAGCCATGCCGCGATGATGAACTCCGGGTAGGTGGGCGACTTGGAGCCGAATCCGCCGCCGACGGCGGGGGCGATGACCCGCACGCCCTCCGGCGGCGTTCCGAGGGCTGCGGCCACCTCGTTGCGCACCTCGTGGGGGCGCTGGGAGGTGCACCACAGCGTCACCCCTTCTGCGCTGTCGCGGATGCCGGGCGCGGCCAGAGCGGCGGAGGGCTCGATCGGTGCTCCCGACACTCGGTGATTGATGATCCGGCACTTCACCGTCAGGTCGTGGCCAACCATCGCATCGGGATCGGCAGGGGTGGAGAATTGCATCGCCAGGTTCGATCCGTGGGCCTCGATCACCACCGGGGCGCCAGGCTCGAGGGCGTTGAACGGGTCGGTCACCGCAACAAGCGGCTCGTAGTCCACCTGCACCAGTTCGGCCGCGTCGATGGCGGAGGCCCGCGACTCGGCCACCACCACCGCGATCGGGTCGCCCACGTAGCGGGCCTTGTCGGCCAGCGGCAGCCGGCTGAGCTCCGGCGGCAGCAGGATGAACAGCGGCTGGGCGGCGAGGGGCAGATCCGACGCCGTGAACACGTCCAAGACCCCCGGCGCGGCCCGGGCCGCCTCGGTGTCGACGGAGTTGATGTTTGCGTGGGCCATCACCGAGCGCACGAAGGCCAGATGCACCGTTCCCTCCGGCGACATGTCGCCCACAAACCGGGCGGTGCCGGTGAGCAGATCGGGGTCCTCGCGCCGGAGCACGGCGTTTCCCATGAACGAGCCCGATGGCATTGCTGAGCCGGTTGGCATGGCTGACTCCCGTTCGGCTACCAGAGTTGTGGACTGTACCGGCGCGCCATGCCTTGGTCCCGCACCCGCGCAGGATCGGTCGGAGGGGCCGCAGCGGCACTGCCCGGCCCGGCAGTAGCTTCGCGGTGTGATCGAGGCTGGGCTGATCGAGGCCGCGCAGTGATCGAGGCTGGGCTGATCGAGGCCGCGGTGTGATCGAGGCTGGGCTGATCGAGGCCGCGTGGTGATCGAGGTGTCGTGGTGATCGACGTGTCGTGGTGATCGAGGCCGCGCAGTGATCGACGTGTCCGCGCCGGCGAAGCTGACGCTGAGTCTGCGGATCACCGGAGTCCGGGACGACGGATACCACGAGATCGACGCCGAGATGGCGACCCTGGACTTCTTCGACCGGCTGGAGATCTCCCCGAGCCCCGACAACGGCATCGAGGTGCGGATGCTCGACGCCTCGGGCAACGACTTCGCGGCCGCGCTCCCCGCAACCGACAACCTCGTCGTCCGCGCTCTGGCTCTGGCGGGGCGCGGAGCCCGGGTGACAGTGCACAAGCGGATCCCGGCGGGCGCCGGGCTGGGGGGCGGCTCGGCTGATGCCGCCGCGGTGCTGCGTTGGGCCGGGTTCACCGACACCGCGCGGGCGGCGTCGATCTCCGCAGACGTGGCCTTCTGCCTGACGGGCGGCCGGGCCCGGGTGCGCGGCATCGGGGAGATCGTCGAGCCGCTTCCCTACGTTCGCGAGCAGTACACCCTGTTGCTGGCGCCGCTGTCATGCAGCACCGCAGCCGTCTACGCGGCGTGGGACGAGCTGGGAGGCCCCGCGGGGCCCCATGGCAACGATCTCGAGGCGGCCGCGCTGCGCGTCGCTCCGGAACTGGCAGCCTGGCGCGACGCGCTGGGCGACTCCACCGGGCAGACCCCCAGGCTGGCGGGAAGCGGCAGCACCTGGTTCGTGGCTGGCGCCCATCCCGGGCCTCACCGCGTGGTGGCTACCACGACCGAGCCGTCCGGACCGGCGGCGTGAGGGTGTGGGGGGAGCGCCCGCGAAGGATTGGGCCCGCTACTGGCGCCGCCAGCGGTGGGTGCGTGGAAGCAGCTACTTGCGTCGCTGGTGGCGGGTGCGCCGAAGCATCTTCTTGTGCTTCTTCTTGCGCATGCGCTTGCGCCGCTTCTTTATGAGCGATCCCACGAGGGGGTGAACGCTACCGGACCCGACAGTCGAACACGCATCGCCGCCGGTGACCCGACAGTCGAACACGCATCGCCGCCGGTGATGGGGACAGCCGAACACGCATCGCCGCCGGTGATGGGGACAGCCGAACACGCATCGCCGCCGGTGATGGGGACAGCCGAACACGCATCGCCGCCGGTGATGGGGACAGCCGAACACGCATCGCCGCCGGTGATGGGCGCTGGCCGAACACGCGTCGCCCTCGCGGTCGCTAAGGTGAGCCGGGCCGCTCGCCTCGGAGGCGGTCGCAGATGGCCGGTAGTTCAAGTGGCAGAACGTCGGACTTTGGCTCCGGATGTTGCAGGTTCGAGTCCTGCCCGGCCAGCATCCCGCCCGTAGCTCGCTCCGAGGCGTCGTATCGCCGTGGCCAGAATGCCTCGCGCCCTTGTCGCGTCACCGTCCTACAATGCCGGTCGCAATGAAGCAGCAGACCCACAAAGAGCTCCGGGTGGTGTCGGGGCGGTCCAGTGAGGACTTCGCCGCCCGCGTGTGCTCCGAACTCGACGTAGCCCTGGGCACGACCCACACCGAGAACTTCGCCAACGGCGAGATCCATGTCCGCTATGGCGAGTCGATCAGGGGCTGCGACGCCTTCATCGTCGGAACCCACGCCGAGTGGGAGGGCGGCTCCATCAACGACGCCATCGTGGAGCAGCTCGTCATGGTGGACGCGGCCAAGCGGGCCTCCGCCAAGCGCATAACCGTGGTGGCTCCCTTCTACGGGTACGCCCGCCAGGACCGCAAGGCCTCCGGGCGCGAGCCCATCTCAGCGCGCCTGCTGGCCGACCTGTTCCTGGCCGCGGGGGCCAAGCGGCTGCTCTCGGTCGATCTGCACTCCGGCCAGATACAGGGATTCTTCGACGGCCCGGTCGATCACCTCACCGCCATGCCGGTGCTTCTCGAATACCTGCGGTCGCTGCAGGTCGAGGACCTGGTGATCGTGTCGCCCGACGCGGGACGGGTGAAGGTGGCCGAGCGCTACACCAACCTGCTGCACGCCGACCTGGCCATCGTCCACAAGCGCCGCCACGGCGGCAAGAACGAGGTAACGGCCAAGGAGATCGTGGGCGACGTCGGGGGCCGCACGTGCGTCATCGTCGACGACATGATCGACACCGGCGGGACCATCGTGGCGGCGGCCGAGCTGCTGGCGGCCAACGGGGCCAGCCGGGTGATCGTGGCCACCACCCACGCGGTGTTCTCCGGACCTGCCGTGCAGCGGCTGAGGGACTCCGTCATCGATGTGGTCGTGTGCACCGACACGCTGCCGCTGACACCCCGCAAGCAGTTCCCGAAGCTGCACGTCGTATCGGTGGCGCCCATCGTGGCCCGGGCCATCTCGGCGGTGTTCGAGGACACGTCGGTCAGCGAGATCTTCGGCGGCAACAACCTGGTCTGAGAACCCAGAGGCCGAGCGCTGCGGCGTGGAGCAGGCCCGGCCCGGCAGTAGCCTCAAGCAGATGGCAACGAACCTTTTGACGGTCGAGATCGGCCGGCCGCGCGGCACCCGGCCGAGCCGGCGCCTGCGCCGAACCGGCCGCATTCCCGCGGTGGTCTACGGCATGGGGGCGGACGCCGTGGAGGTGTCGGTGGACCAGGCCGACCTGAGGGGCGTGCTGAACACCGAAGCGGGGCTCAACGCCCTCATCACGCTCGATATGGACGGTGACCGGCAGCACTCCATCGTCAAGGACCTCCAGCGCCACCCGGTCCGCCGCGACGTGCTTCATGTGGACTTTCTGCGCATCAACCCCGACCTCGAAGTGGAGGTGGAGGTGCCCCTCGTGCTCGTCGGCGAGGCCAAGAAGGTCACGCAGGCCAGCGGGATGGTCGACCAGGTGATGCACTGGGTGCCGCTGTGGGCCAAGCCGTCCGACATCCCCGCCGAGGTGACCGCGGATGTGAGCGACCTGGAGGTCGGCTCGTCGCTGAGGGTCAGCGATATCGAACTCCCCGCCGGGGTCACGGTGGCAGGCGACCCCGACGCCACCTTCGCGGTGGGCCTCATCACCCGCTCCACCAAGGAGTACCTGCGCCAGCAGAGGGCCCTGGAAGAGGAGGCGGAGTTGCTCATCATCATGGGCGAAGCCGACGACGCCGAAGAGGCGGACGCGGCCGACGAGTCCTAAGAGGCCGAGTCCGGCCGGGCCGTCGCTATGGGCATCGGCGCGCGCTCCGGTTCTGCGGCTGATCTGCTGGTGGTGGGGCTGGGCAACCCCGGCGAGGAGTACGCCCCGACCCGCCACAACGCGGGCCGGTGGGTGGTGGACGAGCTAGTGCGCCGCCACGGCGGACGATTGCGCCGGACCCGGCGCCAGCAGGCGATGGTGTGCGAGCTCCGCGTCCTGGGTCAGCTGGTGGCTGCGGCCGCGCCGGTCACCTGGATGAACGAGTCTGGACGGGCGGTCGGGCCGCTGGTGCGCCGCTTCGGAATCAGGGACTTGACCCGCCTGGTCGTCGTGCACGACGAGATGGACCTGCCGGCCGGTCGTCTCAAGGTGAAGACCGGTGGCGGGCTCGCCGGGCACAAGGGCCTGGTGTCGATCCGTGCGCACCTGCGCAGCGAGGCCTTCACCCGGGTGAGGGTCGGCGTGGGCCGGCCCCATGCCACCGGTAGGGGAGCCGAGTACGTGCTCAAGCGGCCACCACGGGCCGAGCGGGTCGAGCTGGAGGGGGCCGTGGCCCGGGCGGCCGACGCGGTGGAGTGCTTCCTCGAGCACGGCCTCGAGGCCACCATGAACCGCTTCAATGCGGTCTGAGCGACGCTGTGGCGCCACCGTCTGAGCGTCGGGACGGTCTGCGCCGGCTGCTGCCGCTGTTGGCGGAGCATCCCGCGCTGGCCGCGCTTCTGGGACGGCGCGCCGCAACGCTGGCGGTGCCCGAGGCGGCCCGGGCCCCGGCTGTGGCCGGGCTGAGCAGGGCATCGGACCGCCGGCCGCTGCTGGTCGCGGTGCCGGCTCGGGCCGAGGCAGAGGCCCTCGCCGCCGATCTGGCCGCCTTCCTGGGAAGCGACGAGGTCGAGGAGCTGCCGGCCTGGGAGACGCTGCCCTTCGAGCGAGTCAGCCCGTCGATTCACACCATGGGGCGGCGCGGCCGCGTTCTGCACCGGATGGCGGACCCGGCGAGGACGCCGGCAGTGGTCGTGGCCTCGGCTCGGGCGCTGGCCCAGTTTGTGTCCCCGGAGGCGGCTGCCGGCCCGATCACCCTGCGCCGCGGCGACTCCGTCGACCTATCACCGCTGGTGCAGCGCCTGTCGGAGTTCGGGTATCGCAGAGAGCACCAGGTGGAGCACCGGGGGGAGATGGCTGTTCGGGGCTCGATCGTCGATGTCTACCCCTCAACGGCCGCGGCGCCGGTGCGCATCGACTTCTGGGGAGACGACGTGGACCGGGTCGCGGAGTTCTCGGTGGGCGACCAGCGGTCCACGATGTCGCTGGAGCAGGTCGAGGTGTACCCGGCCCGGGAGCTGCGACCCGACAAGGCGATGCGGCGGCGGGCCGCATCGCTGGTGGCGAGCCAGCCGTGGGGCCGCGAGCAGTGGGACCGGCTGGCCGAGGGCGAGCTCTTCGAGGGGATGGAGTCGTGGTGGCCGTGGCTGGTCGAGCGGCCCGCGGTGGTGCCCGACCTGCTGCCCGCCGGCGGCGCTCTGGTCCTGGTCGAGCCTCGGCGCCTCGCCGACAGGGTCGCCGAGATCCTCGCCGAGGAGGAGGACCTCGCCGGCGGCCTGGCCAAGACTTGGAACGCCGACGCCCCCGGGATGCCCCGGCTGCACGCCGCCTTCGACCGATTGGTCGCGGCGGCCGACGCGCCGGTGTGGAGGTTGCCCGCGGCGCCGGACTCGCCGGGCGCGCCCGCTCTGGCCGCCTCCGGTTGGGACCGGGTGCGCGGCAGCGTCGAGCCGTTGGCGGCGCGCCTTCGCGAACTGACCGCCGAGGGCTACCGGGTAGTGCTGGGGGCGCCCGGCGGTTCGGCGGGCCGGCTGGGCGGCCTGCTAGCCGAGCAGGGCGCCAGCGTCGAGTCCCTGGAGGCGATCCTCGGCCGGGGCGCGGTCCTGAGCGAGATCAAGCTGGCCCTGCTGGCCGAGCCCGACGTGACCGGCCGGCGGCGCGCCCACCGGCCGCTGAGGGCGCGGTCCCGCGACCAGCGCCGCTTCCTCGACGACCTCGTGCCCGGGGCGTTCGTGGTGCATCAGCACCACGGCGTGGCCCGCTTCGAGGGAATGGTGAGCCGCGCCATCGGCGGACATGAGCGCGAGTACCTGCTCCTCGCCTACAGGGGGGGAGACCGGCTCTACGTGCCCTCCGACCAGATCGCCTCGATCCGCCATTACACCGGCGGTGAGGCCCCGGCGCTGTCGCGGATGGGGGGCTCCGACTGGGCGGCTGCCAAGAGCCGGGTGAGGCGGGCCGTGGCCGAGATCGCCCAGGAGCTGGTGGTGCTCTACCAGAAGCGCATGACCACTGCGGGGCACGCCTTCGACCCCGACACCCCTTGGCAGCGCGAGCTCGAGGAATCCTTCGAGTATCAGGAGACCCGCGACCAGATGCTGGCCCTCGTCGATGTGAAACGCGACATGGAGCGGCCGCTGCCGATGGACCGCCTCCTGGTGGGGGACGTGGGCTTCGGCAAGACCGAGATCGCGGTGCGGGCCGCGTTCAAGGCGGTGCAGGGCGGTCGTCAGGTGGCGGTGCTGGTGCCCACGACGCTGCTGGCCCAGCAGCACACCCAGACGTTCCGCGACCGCTACGGACCCCTCCCTGTGCGGGTGGAGACTCTCAGCCGGTTCCTCACTGGAGGCCAGGCCCGGGAGGTGGTGCGGGGACTCGGGACCGGCGAGGTGGACGTGGTTGTCGGCACCCACCGGATGCTGTCGCCCGACGTGCGCTTCAAACGCCTCGGGCTGCTGGTCATCGACGAGGAACAGCGCTTCGGAGTCCGGCACAAGGAGGCCATCAAGTCGATGAGGGCCGATGTGGACGTGCTCACGCTGACGGCCACACCCGTGCCGCGCACCTTGGAGATGAGCCTCACGGGCATCCGCGACATGTCGCTCCTCGACACTCCTCCTGCTGATCGCCAGCCGATCCTCACCTACGTCGGCGAGCAGGCCGACCGCCCCGCGGCGGAGGCCATCCGGCGCGAGCTGCTGCGCGAGGGACAGGTCTTCTACGTCCACAACCGGGTGGCCGACATCGAGCACGTCGCCGACCGGGTGCGCTCCCTGGTGCCCGAGGCCCGCGTGGCGGTGGCCCACGGCCAGATGGATGAGGGCACGCTGGAGCGAGTCATTCTCGACTTCGCCGACTACCGCTACGACGTCCTGGTCTGCACGACGATCATCGAGTCGGGCATCGACATGCCCACCGTCAACACCCTGGTCGTGGACCGTGCCGACCGGCTCGGCCTGGGCCAGCTGCACCAGATTCGCGGCCGGGTGGGCCGGGCCGGCCGCAGGGCCTACGCCTACCTGTTCCACCCGGTCGACACAATCCTCAGCGAGGCGGCCTACGAGCGTCTCAAGACCATCGGGGAGGCGACCCAGCTGGGGTCGGGATACCGGATCGCCATGCGCGACCTCGAGATCCGGGGCGCGGGCAACCTGCTGGGCGAGGCCCAGTCGGGGCACATCGCCGCAGTCGGATACGACCTGTACTGCCGCCTCGTGAACGAGGCGGTGGCGGAGCTTCGCGGCGAGGCTGTCCCCGAACCGCGCGAGGTGAGCATCGAGGTCCCGGTCGACGCGCACATCCCCGCCGACTACATCGGGCGGGAGGCGGCCCGCCTGGAGGCCTACCGCCGCCTCGCCGCGGCCACGGAGCTGTCCGAGCTCGCCGACATCAGGGCCGAGTGGGCCGACCGGTTCGGCCCCGTGCCCGAAGCGGCCGAGGCACTGCTGTCCATCGGGAGGCTCCGGGTGGAGTGTCTGCGCCACGGGGTGTCCGAAGTGGTTGTCACCCGCCGCGGCGGCGGCCCGCTGTCGGCGTCGCGCTACGCGGCCCGCCTGGCGCCAGTGGATCTGCCGGCCAGCCGCCGGGTGCGGCTTCGCCGCCTGTACGGCGACCAAGCCGTTCTCAAGGACGAGGCTCGGGAATTGCACGTCCCGCTGCGGGCCGACGCAGGCCCAGTGATCGACCAGCTCGCCGACCTGCTGGCCGGCGTGGTGGCAATCGAAGCGCCTGCCGACGCTAGGGTTCGGACCTCGTGAGCCGGATCCGCCCCATCGCCGCCGTCGCGGCCGCGGCCCTACTCCTGCTGTCTGGGTGCGGAGCCTCACCGGAGTCGGCCGCGGAGGTGGCCGGCGCGGAGTACGCCGTCGACGACCTGAAGGACTATCTCGCGACCACAGACCCCGACAACGAGGCCAGGGCGTCGCGCGACGACGCGGCCGCTTGGCTAAGCAGCTGGGTGTTCTTCACCGCTCTCGAGCAGGAGCTTGCTCAGCGGGGAGTTGTGGTCACCGACGCACACGAGGCTCGGGCGGTCGCCGACATCACCCAGGCAGACCCGTCGTTCGTGCCCGGCGCCGCCGGAGGCCGCACCCTGATCCACCAGCGCGCCGTGTATCTGGTCGCCTTCGAGTGGACCGAGCGCGAGGCCCCCGATGCGGTCGCGGGCGAACCACTGCGCCATCTGTGCTCCAGGCACATCCTCGTGGGCTCGCAGGCGGAGGCCGACGAGGTGCGGGCCCGGCTTGACGCCGGGGTGGAGTTCGGGCTGCTGGCCATCAACTTCTCGCTGGATCCGGGAAGCGGATCGTTGGGCGGCGACCTGGGGTGCGTGCTGGAGGGCTCCTTTGTGCCGCCCTTCGAGGAGGCCGCCTACGCCGCCGACCCCGGCGAGGCGGTGGTGGCCGAATCGCAGTTCGGCTTCCATGTGATCGAGGTGCTCAGCTCCGGGCTCGCCACCGAACAGAACCATCCCCAGCTCGATGCTGAGGCGCTGGCCTACATGGCCGAGGACGCGGAGCTGGCCGCGGTTGAGGTCGCCCAGAGCGATGTGCAGGCCCAGCGCCAGCAGCTGCTGTTCGATCTGCAGGAGAGCGTCTTCGAGCACTACGGGCATGAGGTGCTCATCGACGATCGCTACGGGCGCTGGGACCCCGACGAGTTCCGGGTGGTCCTGGAGCAGACCGGCTGACGGGGCCGGCCCGATGCCCGACCGCGAGGCTGCCCACGATGCCGGCGAGGGCGACCGCGCCGACGACGGCCTGAATGCCGCCATCCTGCGCCTCGACGACCTGGTGCGGACGCTGCGCGAGCGCTGCCCGTGGGACCGCGAACAGACCCACACCAGCCTGCGCCGCTATCTGCTGGAGGAGACCTACGAGGCGCTGGAGGCCATCGACGCGAGGACCGGCCATGACGCCGGCGACGACATGGAAGACCTGGACCGGCACCTGTGCGAGGAGCTCGGCGACCTGCTCTACCAGGTCTGGTTCCAAGCCCATCTGGCCTCCGAGCGCGGCGCCTTCGGCATCGTGGACGTCGCCGAGAACGTGCGAGAGAAGCTGGTGGCCCGCCACCCCCACGTCTTCGGCGATGTCGAGGCCCCCGACGCCGATGCCGTGCGGGCCAATTGGGACGCCATCAAGCTCCGTGAGAAGGGCAGGGACTCGGTGATGGACGGCATACCGCCGACGCTGCCCGCGCTGCTGCGGGCCGTGAAAGTGCAGAAGCGGGCGGCTGTCGCCGGCATCGCCGCCAACGACTGGCCGCAGGGGGCGTTCTGCGAGACCGAGGGGGCGCTGGCGGAGCTTCGAGCCGACCCCAGCGAGCACAGCCTCGGGGAACTGCTGCTGGCCGCGGTGGAGTTGGGCCGGCGCCTCAAGGTCGATCCCGAGGATTCCCTGCGGTCCGCCACCGAGAGGGCCGAGCGCCGCTATCGCACGCTGGAGCAGGACCCGGGTTAGAATTCGGCCCCCACATCGACGGACGCCGAGGAATGGGACGGAGCGGCGCCCGACCGTGAGGCGGTGCCGTGCTCTGTGCGGCATTGTTCACAACCCGGAGGTTCGCCGGTGGGTCTTATAGAGACAGTCAATGCTCGCGAGGTGTTCGACTCGCGCGGCAACCCCACCGTGGAGGTCGACGTCGAGCTGGACTCGGGCGCGAGCGGCCGGGCGATGGTGCCGTCGGGCGCGTCGACGGGAGCGTTCGAGGCGGCCGAGCTGCGCGACGGCGGCACCCGGCTGAGGGGCCGGGGCGTCCTCGGCGCGGTCGCCAACGCCTCGGGCGAACTGGCCGACGCGGTGCGGGGCCTTGACGCCATCGACCAGCGCGCCGTCGATGGGGCGCTCATCGACGCGGACGGCACCGACGGCAAGGGGCGCCTGGGCGCCAACGCCATCCTCGGCGTGTCGCTGGCCACCGCCCGAGCGGCTGCGGCCGAGCTCGAAATCCCGCTTTGGCGCCACGTTGGAGGGGCCAACGCGCATGTGCTCCCCCTGCCCATGATGAACGTGATCAACGGGGGCGCCCACGCCGACAACAACGTCGACTTCCAGGAGTTCATGGTGGTTCCCGTAGGGGCCGCCTCATACTCCGAGGCGCTGGTTTGGGGCGTCGATATCTATCACGAGCTGGCCGCGGTCCTGCGAGCCCGGGGCCTGTCCACCGGACTGGGCGACGAGGGGGGCTTCGCGCCCGACCTTCGGTCCAACTCCGAGGCGGTCGCACTGCTGGCCGAGGCCACCGAGCGAGTCGGCCTCGGGATTGGCGACGAGATCGCGTTCGCCTTGGACGTGGCGTCGACGGAGTTCTTCGCCGACGGCCGCTACGTGCTCTCCAGCGAGGACCGGACCCTCGACTCGGGCGAGATGGTCGCCGAGCTGGTGAGGCTCTGCAACGACTACCCGATCGTGTCGGTGGAGGACGGCATGGCCGAGGAGGACTGGGACGGCTGGTCAGCGCTCACCACGTCGATGGGATCGGGCCTGCAGCTGGTGGGCGACGACCTGTTCGTCACCAACACTGAGCGCTTGTCCCGCGGCATCGAGGTCGGCGCGGCCAATGCCATCCTGGTCAAGGTCAACCAGATCGGGACCCTAACCGAGACGCTGGAGTGCGTGGAACTGGCTGTGCGCAGCGGGTACGGGGCCGTCATGTCGCACCGCAGCGGCGAGACAGAGGACACCTTCATTGCCGATCTCGCGGTGGCCACGAACTGCGGGCAGATCAAGACGGGCGCCCCGGCCCGCAGCGACCGGGTGGCCAAGTACAACCAGCTGCTGCGCATCGAGGAGCAGCTCGGCGAGGCCGCGGCATTCGGGGGCCGGGCCGCGCTGGCGCCCGGCGCCCGCCGCGGATCGGGACAGCCATGAAGAGGGCGTGGTGGCATCGCCTGCTGCTGGTGGCGCTGTTCGCGGGCACGCTGATCGCGGCCACGATGTTCGGGGCGTCGTCGGTGCGCACGTGGTTCGACCAGAACGCCCAGCTGGAGGGAGCGGAGCACGCCGCGGTCGAGTTCGACGGCCGCATCGCCGAGCTCGAGGACCAGATCGCGCGGCGAACGAGCGATGAGGGAACGCGGCGCGAGGCGCTCTGCTTCGGGCCTTACGTGGAGCCCGGGACCGAGGTCTACGCGGTGATGGGCCTCAGCGGCTGTGTGGGCCAGCCGCAAGCCCCCTAGCTGGAGAATCTGTTGCCAGCGCACCGGTTCGATCTGAAGGTCCGCTTCTACGAGCTCGACCCTTACGGGCACCTGAACCACTCGGCCTATGTGCAGTTCTTCGAGACGGGAAGGGTGGAGTTGCTGGAGGAGGTCGGGCTGGACCTGGAGCCCCTCGCGGCCCGTGGATACCGGTTCGTGGTCAACCGCATCGAGACGTCGTTCGATCGCCCGGTGCGCGCCGGTGAGACGATCACGGTGGAGACCGAGGTGGTCGAGTTCCGGCGGGCCTCGTCGGTTTGGCGCCAGCGCCTGCTGCGCGGCGACGAGGTGGTGGCCCGCCAGGAGCTGCGGGCCGCCATCACCAGCGCCGGAGGCAGGCCGGTGAGAGTTCCCACCGAGGTGACCCAGGCGCTGGCCCCCTACTTCGTGTGAGCACGGCGCCGGGCTCTAGGCTCGGTCGGGTGGCAGCCGCCGACTTGCGCTCCGTCTCGTGCGTGGAAGACGTATCGCAGGGACTTCGCGACCACGCCTACCTCCCCGACGAGGCTCTCGCCACCGCGGTGTACCTGGCTCTGCGCCTGCGCCGGCCGCTGCTGCTGGAGGGCGAGCCCGGCGTGGGCAAGACCGAGGTGGCCAAGGTGATCGCCGACTGGGGCGGTGGGCGGCTCATCCGGCTGCAGTGCTATGAGGGCATCGACGCGGCGCAGGCCGTCTATGAGTGGGACTACGCCCGCCAGCTCATGCACCTGCGGACCATGGAGGCCACCGGGCGGGCCCGGGGCGCAGACACCGAGCGCCTCGCCGACGAGCTCTACAGCGAGCGCTTCCTGGTGCGCCGGCCCCTGCTCGAGGCGATCGAGGCCGGAGAAGGCCCCCCGCCGGTGCTGCTCGTCGACGAGGTGGACCGCTCCGACGACGAATTCGAGGCCTTCCTGCTTGAGATCCTGTCGGACTACTCGATAACAATCCCCGAGATCGGCACCTTCGCCGCGGTCGACCCGCCCGTGGTGATCATCACCTCCAACCGCACCCGCGACGTGCACGACGCCCTCAAGCGGCGCTGCCTGTACCACTGGGTGGCCCATCCCGGCCCGCAGCGGGAGGCGGAGATCATCCGCCTGCGGGCGCCGGAGGTCGCTGATCGGCTGGCCCGGCAGGTGGCCCATGCCGCGGCCGCCATGCGCGAGGTCGGGCTGTACAAGCCGCCGGGTGTGGCCGAGACCATCGACTGGGCCCGGGCTCTGAGCCTTCTGGGCGGCGCCACTCTCGACCTCGCCAACGCCTCGGCCACCCTGGGCGCCCTGTTGAAGTACCGCGAGGACCGGGACCGGGTCATCGAGCGCGACCTGGCTGCCATCGTGGCCGACGCCGCGGCCGCCCACAGCCCATGACTGAGGAGGGAGGCGCCGCCGCCGCGGCCGCCCACAGCCCATGACTGAGGAGGGAGGCGCCGCCGCGTCCGCGCCGGCCCGATCCGGCGCGCCGTCGGCGGCCGGGCCGCGCCTGGAGGCTGATCCGGTCGATGTGGCGGTCGGGTTCGCCTGCGCGCTGCGCCGGGCCGGCTTGGAGGTCTCGCTCACGTCGGCCCTGCTCTACGCCGAGGCGCTGTCGGTGTGCGACGTGGGCAGCCGGACCTCGCTGTACTGGGCCGGAAGGGCCGCGCTGGTGCACCGCTTCGAGGATGTGAGCGTCTACGACGCCGTCTTCGGCGCCTACTGGCTGGGCGAGTCGCTGGGCACGGCCTCGGTGGCCGCGGTGAGTGTCCCGGTGATCCTGCAGGTCGACGACGCCGACGGTGCCGGTGACCCCGACGACGAATCTCGCAGCGACGGAGATGTCATCACCCTTCGCTACAGCGCCACCGAGACGCTGGCCACCAAGGACTTCGCCGACTACACCGACTCGGAGCTCGAGGAGGCGCGGCGGCTCATGGAGCGGCTGCGCTTCGCCGGTCCGACCCGTCCCAGCCGCCGCCCCGAGCCGACGCGGTCGTGCCGGGGCCGCCTCGACGTGCGCCGAACCGTCAGGGCCGCCATGCGCTCGGGGGGCGAGCCGATGAGGATGCACCGCCGGGTGAGCGGGCGCAGGCCCCGGCGCCTGGTCATGCTGCTGGACGTGTCGGGGTCGATGGAGCGCTACGCCCGGGCTCTGTTGCGCCTGGTGCACGCCGCGGTTGCGGGCCGCAGCCGGGTGGAGGCCTTCGCTCTGGGCACCCGGCTCACCCGGCTGACCCGGGAGCTGTCGACGCGCGACCCGGACCGGGCCATGCGGGCCGTGTCGGACGCGGTGCCCGACTGGAGCGGCGGGACCCGTCTCGGTGCCGGCCTGCGAGCCTTCAACGACGAGTGGGGATGCCGGGGGATGGCAAGGGGGTCAATAGTGGTGATCCTCTCCGACGGCTGGGACCGGGGCGACCCCGAGGAGATGTCCGAGCAGATGCAGCGCCTGCGGAGGGTGGCCAACCGGGTGGTGTGGGTCAATCCGCTGAAGGCCTCGCCCGGCTATGCGCCCCTGGCGCGGGGCATGGCGGCCGCCCTGCCTTTCGTCGACGACTTCGTGGAGGGGCACAACCTGAAGTCGCTGGAGCACCTGGCCGAGCTCGTGCTCACCGAGCGGGGCACGCACCCTCGGGCCGCGACACGCGCCGGCGGTCCGGTGCTCGCCGGAGCGCAGCAGTGAAGGAGATCCTCGCCGACCTCGATCGCTGGCGGCGGGCCGGGGAGCAGGCTGCGGTGGCCCGGATCGTCGACCTCGAGGGGTCGGGGCCGCGTTCACCGGGCGCGGCGATGGCCGTCACCGCGGAGGCCGAGGTGGTCGGCTCGGTGTCGGGCGGCTGCGTGGAGGGCGCGGTGGTGACCGAGTCGTTGGACGTGATCGCCACCGGAGACCGGCGTATCGTCACTTTCGGATACAGCGACGATGAGGCTTTCGCGGTCGGTCTCACCTGCGGCGGGACGATACATCTCTTCGTGGAGCCCCTGGAGTGGGGTCCGGCCCATGACGCGCTCAGCTCGGACCTCGCCAAGGAGTCCCCCGCGGCGCTGGCCACCGTGGTGGAGGGCCCCAACACGGGCGCCAAGATGCTGGTTCGCCCGGAGGGGGCGCCGACGGCGGGCTCGCTGGGCACTGCGGGCCTCGACCGGGCCGTGCAGCGTGACGCCCGGGGCGAGCTGGTGGCCGGTCGCTCGGGCCTGCGGCGCTATTCCGAGGCGGGCGAGTACTCAGAGCAGGGCGAGATTCGCGGCCAGGAGGTGGCGGTGTTCGTGGAGTCGTTCGCCCCGCCGCCCCGGATGCTGATCTTCGGCGCCGTCGACTTCACCGCGGCGCTGGCCAGGGTGGCCAAGGTGCTCGGCTACCGGGTGACGGTGTGCGACGCCCGGTCGGTTTTTGCCACCTCGAAGCGGTTTCCGATGGCTGACGAGGTGGTGGTCTCGTGGCCCGACCGCCTGCTCGACGAGATTGGCGGCTGCCTCGGCCCCCGCGACGCGGTGTGCGTGCTAACCCACGACGCCAAGTTCGACGTGCCCGCCATCACCTCGGCTCTGGCCACCGATGTCGGCTACATCGGGGTGATGGGCAGCCGACGAACCCACGACGACCGCATCGCCCGCCTGGTCGAGGCCGGAGCCACTCCCGATCAGCTGGCCTGCTTGCGCTCGCCCATCGGGCTCGACATAGGAGCGGCCACTCCCGAGGAGACGGCCGTCTCCATCGTCTCTGAGATCATCTCGCTGCGCACCGGCCGCCAGGCCCGAGCCCTGTCCGCCACCAGCGGCCCCATCCACGACTGATCTCTCGGACACGCGTCGACCCGCCGAGCCCACGACACCGCACCAGCACCGACGCGGCCGCTACACCGCGCCAGCGACTCAAGGTCTCAACACTCCTGAGTGATCGCCTCTCGTTGCGGCATCGTTGCCGCTGGCAGCGTTTCCACAGAGCACTCGTTTGCTTATTCGCCTTGCGAATACCGGTTCTGCAAGATCCAGTCGCGTTCAGCGACGAATGCTCTCGCTGAGATGCGGGGCGGTCGACTCGCGGAAGTGCTATCCCGTGACTGCTGTTGGCCCCAGCCCGATCGGCGCTGCGGGGCGCTGTCGGTCAACGATACCTGAGGCACCTGTACGGGCTTGTACTAGGAAGTCGGCGAATGTGGACAGACTCGTATGTGCTGGCGGTCCGTCAACGGCCGTCGCTGCGTCGTGCTCGTCGCGCAGAACAACGGAACTCGTGTTCTGATAGATCCAGCGGCCTGTGGCATTACCGATCGGTTCACCGAGCCGTTGCCGAAGCGTGGCTGCGTTAAAGAGGAAGTGAACACCGAGATTGTCCGATGGGATTGCTTCGTTGACTTCGCTTATCGTCTTGAGTTCCGGCGAAAATGCCTCGACTTTGAGCGAGCTTCCTGTTTCAAGGGAGATGTTTGGGCCGGTATGAATCACTTCCGTCACATCGATGACGATACTCATGTACTCGATCGGATCATTGCTGCCATCATTTGGCTGCTCGAATCCGGCCGACTCTACACCCGTGATCCGACCAACGACGACTGCATCGCTGTCCAACACCTGGTCAGCGAGTGATGAGTATCCATAAATACTACCTGCGCCTGTATACAACACTTGTCGAAGAGTTTCAGTAGACGCGCTATTTTGGTCCTGTTTCGTAGAACATGAACCGCTGAGCAAGACCAGCAATGTCAAGATGACGGTCCCTCGCTTGCAGAACTGCATCTTAGTACTCCTTGCTTGTATTGTCTTCTTAGAAATCGTCATGTTACTCGTACCTCTCGTTGATGTGGTCGTTGTCGTGTCCTGCCAGGTATGTGCTCTGGTAGGCGTAGTTGATCTCGCTCCACATACACGAATAGTCACCGCCAACTTCGTTGAAGTGTTCTAATCCCGTCGTATGCCCCCATTCGTGGCACCCAGCACGCTTCAGCCAGTTGTTGCTATAGGTAGAGAGATTACCGGTGTCGTACCTTATGCGGAACGAATCACACTTGTTGGTTCCAATCACTACACTTCTACAGTCGAACTTTCCATACACACCATCCCAGGCCGGACCCGTGTAGTCACTGTCGTACACGCAGACGTCCGTACTGCCACTGTGAGGGAAAGTAATTGTGCAGCCTCCATCATCGTAAGTTTGCATGTTGGTAGCGTCAATGCGATTCCTTCCCCAATCAGACGCGACAATAGTGTAGCTTTGTAAACCAATATACGCATAGTAGTGATCGGAGTTGTCTGCGTAATATGGCCCGAAGTTGCTCGCGCTTGCTGGCACTGGAAGTGACCAGATTGCTAACGATGCGAGTGCTAGAGTGGCAAGCATTCGGCGTAGAATCCTTCGATTTGATATGGGCATATTCATGTGCGTTCCTCCGCTTTCAAGTCATGCAAGAGTGTCTGATGCTGTCGCTGGACGTAGCCTTGTGTCCATTGCCTTCGTCTTTTTCCTACTGTGCCTCCCAAGGTTGACCGAGGGTCGACTAATGCTCATTGTGATGATGCTGAGTACAGAACTACCACGCTTTCTCCTGTGTATGTCTGCCAAATCGGCTTGATGCCTGCCAAAATGCTGGCAGGTGTCTGCCAAATGCTGGCAGACGCTGGCAGGCCGAGGGGTTCGACGAACTTGGGTTCCTCACGGAGCTGGCCCCCAACGACAACATGGCCGCGTTCCTGAACGCCGCCCGAAGCAAATCGTCGCCTTGAGCGGGCAGACTGGAGCGGTGATTGAGGATCACAGCGAGGGTCCACGGCTGGGAGTGGCTGCGGTGGTGCTGGCCGCGGGAGCCGGCGTTCGGTTCGCGGGCGACCGCCACAAGCTGCTGTGCGAGGTGGGGGGCGTGCCGGTGGTGCGTCTGGCCGTGGACGCGGCTCTGGCCGCCGATCTCGACGAGACCATCGTGGTGATGGGGGCGGTTGACTTGCTGGAGGTGCTGCCCGAAGAGGTCACCGTGCTGCAAAACGAGGCCTGGGAGCAGGGCCAGGCCACGTCGATGGCCGCGGCGGTGAACTATGCGGGCTCGCGTGGGCACCGGGCCGTCGTGTTCGGATGCGGTGACCAGCCCGGGGTGCCCGCCTCGGCCTGGGCCGCGGTGGCCAGCGCCGACTGTGACCTCGCGGTGGCCGACTTCGGCGGCGCCCGCCGTCCCCCGGTCCGGATCGGCGCCGCGCTGTGGAGCTACCTGCCCCTCACCGGCGACGAGGGCGGGCGGGTGCTGATGCGCCGCCGCCCGGAGCTGGTGCGGGCGATACCCTGCGAGGGGAACCCCGACGACATCGACACCCTGGAGGACCTGCACAAATGGAACTGAATGACTCTTTCGAGGTGGCCCACGGGATCGACGCGGTGTGGGATGTCCTCACCGACGTGGAGCGGATCGCTCCGTGCCTGCCCGGCGCGCAGATCACCGGCCGCGACGGCGATGCCTTCGAGGGCCTGGTCAAGGTCAAGGTCGGACCCATCAGCTCCCAGTACAAGGGCAAGGCCTCGTTCACCGAGCGCGACGACGACGCCCACCGGCTGCTGATGTCGGCCAGCGGGCGCGACACCCGCGGCGCCGGCAACGCGTCGGCCGAGATCACGGTGGCGCTCGAGGCTGTGAGCGACGACGCCACGATGGTTAGCGTCCATACCAACCTGACCATCACGGGCAAGGTCGCGCAGTTCGGCCGAGGGGTGCTGGCCGACGTCAGCCGCAAGCTGATGGGGCAGTTCGCCGACAATCTCGCCGATCTGGTCGCGGCCGACGTCGTCTCGGGCGAGTCCCCGGCGGCCTCGGACTCACCAGCCGAAGCGGATGAGTCCGACGAGGGGAGTGCCACCGAGACGCCGGCTCCAGACGCCGCGACCGCCGACGAAGTTGAGGCGGTCGACCTGCTCAGCGTGGCCGGGGCACCGGTGCTGAAGCGACTGGTGCCGGTGATCCTGGCCGTCATTGTGGTGCTGGTCGTGGTCATCATCGCCCTCGCCGCCTAGACGCGGTGACAGGCCGCTTCGATCACGCCACGGGCAGGGCATCGCCTGTCGCGGCGGCACCGGGCTGCAGCCAGGACGACTTCACGAAGGTGGCGCTGCTGTTGGGCCGCGAGCCAGCCGGTGACTTCGAGGTGGTGGTGCGGGACGGCTTGGGCGGGCCCGCGGTCATCCGCAACGCCCCCATCCTTTACGACGGGCGGCCCATGCCCACCCGCTACTGGCTGGTGGAGGAGCGGCTGCGCCGCCTGGTCGGCCGCTTGGAGTCAGAGGGCGGCGTGCGCGCCGCGGAGGCGGCCGTGGACGCCGAGAACCTGGCCGAGGCCCACACGCGATACGCGGCCGAGCGCGACGCCGCCATCCCCGACGGCCACCAGGGGCCCAGGCCCTCGGCCGGTGTGGGCGGCACCCGCCGGGGCGTGAAGTGCCTCCACGCCCACTACGCCTGGCACCTCGCCGGTGGCGACGACCCGGTCGGGCGCTGGGTCGCTGAGCGCCTTGGTCCGGGCGCGGCCGCCTCCCTGCGGAGGGTGGCGTGACCCGCGATCCGGTGGCCGTGGTGGACTGCGGCACCAACACCACCCGGCTCCTGATCAGCGACGGGCAGGGTCCCGCCGCCGAGAGGCGCTCTGAGATAACCCGCCTCGGCCGGGGCGTGGACGCCACCGGCCGCCTCGACCCTGCCGCTGTCGAGTGCACCCTGGAGTGCCTGCTCCACTACCGGAAGGCCATCGACCGCCACCGCCCCTCGGCTATCAGGGTCATCGCCACCTCCGCGGTGCGCGACGCCGCCAACCGGTCGGAGTTCCTCCAGCCGGCCGAGTCGATCCTGGGAGCCGCGCCGGAGGTCCTGTCGGGGCACCAGGAGGCCAATCTGTCCTTCCGGGGCGCGGTCAGCGAGCTGGACGCGGCCGAGGGACCCTTCCTGGTGGTCGACATCGGTGGTGGGTCCACGGAGCTGTCCTTCGGGGCGCAGCACTGCACCGATGCCCTGTCGCTCGACATCGGCAGCGTGCGCCTCTCCGAGAAGTACATCCATCACGACCCGCCACGGCCCGAGGAGCTGTCAGCGTGCCTGACGGTCACCGAACTGCACCTCGACGACGCGGTGCGGGCCATTCCGGCCCTCGGCGGCGACTGCCGACTGGTGGGCGTGGCCGGGACCATCACCACCGTCGCCGCGGTGGAGTTGGGGCTCGCCACCTACGACCGGGATCGGGTCCACCACTTCAGGCTGTCGAAGGACGCGGCCGAGGACGTATTCCGCACACTGGCCAGCGAGGCGCTGGCCGATCGGGTCCACAACCCCGGGCTGCACCCCGGACGGGCCGACGTGATCGTGGCCGGAGTGTGCATCCTGGTGAGGATCATGCGGTACTTCGACTTCGACGAGTGCCTGGTCTCGGAGTCGGACCTGCTCGACGGCCTGGCCCTATCGCTGCTCGAAGCCTGAGGGGCGGCGCGGATAGGCCGCGGTTCTCGAGGATCTTGCAATGCGCTGAGCGAGGCCGTGGCCCGAGCGGCCCGTGAGTAGCCCTATGTCAAGCTCGCCTCAAATCTGCACGAATATTGCTCCTATATGACGAGTTTCTCTACTGATTTCGGTCGAGTAGGCCCGAGCGGGCCTTGTTGCTGCTCGAAGCCTGAGGGGCGGCGCGGGCCTTGTCGCTGCTCGTCGAAGGCTAGAGTGCGCGGCCGTGAGCACCCTGCTGGGACGGCGAGTGCTGCTGCGGCCCCTGACACGCAACGACTTCGGTTCGTGGCAGGAGGTTCGCCGTCGCAACCGCGTCCGCCTGAAGAAATGGGAGCCCCAGGCCATGCCGGGACGGCCCGACACCGCGGAGGATCCCCGGGCGTTCGCCGACCGTTGCGCAGCCCGCCGGCGCGAGCGCCAGCAGGGGACCGGCTACGGGTTCGGAGTGTTCGTCAACGATTGCTTCCGGGGCGAGATGAACCTGTCCTCGATCCAGCGCGGGCCGTTCCAGTCGTGCTACGTCGGCTACTGGATCGACGAGGCCGTCGCCGGCGACGGCTACACCCCGGAGGCTCTCGTCGTGGCGGCCCGCTTCGCGTTCGAGGAGCTACGGCTGCACCGGCTGCAAGTGGCCATCGTGCCCCGCAACTCGGCCAGCCTGCGAGTGGTGGAGAAGCTCGGGCTCAGGTACGAGGGTATGGCCGAACGCTACGTGGAGATCAACGGGGTCTGGGAGGACCACAGCCGCTTCGCCATCACCGAGGAGGAATGGAGGGTGCGCGCCCCGGACCTGGTCGCCGAATGGATCGCGCCCCTGCCGGTGGCCGGGCCCAGCGCCCGGTCTCGGGGCTGGTCGCGGGGCGGCTAGATCGTTCGTTCTAAGGGGCTCTCAGCGCTCGGTCTCGGGGCTGGCCGAGCGGCCCGCGGGGCGGATCTCCAGAATCAGGTCGCCGGGCTCGAGCAGCCCGCCGGGCGCGGCCGCGATCGACTCCACCGTGCCTCCACCGGCGCCGAGATCGACGACTCCATCTTCATGGCTTCGATCACCGCGACCGTGTCGCCCGCCGCCATCCGGTCACCGACCGCCACGGGCACGTTGACCGCGCCCCGGAACGGCGCCGCCGGGCCTCCCAGCGGGACCACCGACGCTACATGAGCGCGGTGCCTGCTATGTGCCTGTTGTGCCTGGCTATGAGGGCTTGGCGCTGATCTGCGACTGCAGCCTGCGCACGAGATCCTTGAAGGCGGGCTGTCCCATGGACCACAGCTGGGGGTGCAGCTCGCGGTCGATGGCCGCCGCGGAGTCGGTCACCTCGTCCAGCGACAGGATCGTCGCCTTGGTCCGGGCCACCAGATCTTTGGGCTGGGCCGCGGCCCGGGCGGCCAGCTCGTGGGCCCGGTCGAGCAGGCCGTCGTCGTCGACGACCTGCCAGGCCAGCCCGGTGCGGTGGGCGTCCTCAGCGGACAGCACCTCGCCGAAGATCACCATCGCCATGGTGGTGGTGCGGTTGGTCACGTGCTTCAGGCGCCATGTGTGGCCTCCGCCGGGATGCAGGCCGATCTGCAGGAACCGTGAGTCGAAGCGGGCCCAGCGGCGCCCCGCCAGCACGATGTCGCAGGCCAGCACCATGTTCATGCCGGCCCCCACCGCGGCGCCGTTCACTGCGGCGACGGTGGCCAGTGGCGAGTGGGCCACTCGCAGGAATCCTTCGTAGATGCGGGTTATGCCGGTGGACTCCGCGGCGAGCAGGTCGTCGAGGTCGGCTCCCGCGCAGAATCCCTTGCCCGCGCCGGTCACGACCAGAGCTCCGATAGCGGGGTCGGGCTCGAGCTCGTCGAGAGCCGCGCAGATCTCGTCGTTCATGGTTTGGTTGACCGCGTTGCGTTTGCCGGGATCGTTGAGCGTGAGCTGCGCCACGCCGTCAGAGGTGTCGATCATCACGTAGGCCATGGTCCGCAGTATGGCGCGGCGAGGGCGGTACGGTGCTCCGATGCCGTCGACGGCGTTCGCCTCGTTCGGGCATCGCAACTTCCGCTACTTCTGGTTCGGCGGGTTCGTGTCCAGTGCGGCCCGCTTCTTCCAGTACGTGGCCCTGCCCGTGGTGATCTGGGACCTGACCCACAGCCCGGGCTGGGTCGGCTTCGCTGGATTCGCGCAATTTGCGTCCATGGCCCTGGTCGCTCCGCTATCGGGCGTGCTGGCCGACCACGACCCGAGGCGCAAGCTGCTAATGGTCTCACAGTCCCTGATGGGCGCGGTGGCGGCGGTCATGGCGCTGGCCTGGATGCAGGGAGTCAGGTCACCGGCCGCCTATGTCGCTCTGGCCGCGGCGTCGGGGCTGACTGGGGGCCTCAACCTGCCCGCCTGGCAGGCCTTCGTCGCCGACTTGGTGCCCAAGGATCTCCTTCTCAACGCGGTCACCTTGAACTCCGCTCAGTTCAACAGCTCTCGCCTGATTGGTCCGATGCTGGGAGGCATCACCGTGGCTACCGCCGGTCCGGCAGTCGCGTTCTGGGTGAGCGCGGCCGGATGCCTGGGGGTCATAGCCGCGCTGGCGCGCATCGAGTCCCGCAAGACGGCCTCGACGGTTGGGGCTTTGAACATGCGGCTGATTCACAACACGATGGCCGTGGCCCGGTACGTGCGCGCTCGTCGCGGCCTAGTGGTGGCCTTTGCCGCCGGGGGGCTGATCGGGTTGGTCGGGGTGCCGATCCAGATGCTGACCGTCGTCTTCGCCGAGGACGTGTTCGATCAGGGGCCGCGCGGGTTCGGGATCATGCTCACCATGGTCGGTGCGGGCGCGGTCGCGGCCACACCGGTGGTGGCGTCGCTGGGAGCGCGCGTGCCGCGTTCACAGGTTCAAAGGGCGGCTTTCGTCTTGTACGGCACCGCCATCTTGGGCCTGGCCGTGGCGCCCACGTTCGCGACTTCCCTGGCACCGCTGGTGCTCATCGGGGCGGCCCACCTCACGTCGGCCAGCGCGATCAACACCACGGTCCAGCTCCAGGTGGACGAGCAGCGTCGGGCGCAGGTTCTGTCGTTGTACTTCATGGTGCTCATGTCGTCGAACCCGATCGGGCAGCTCGCGCTGGGCCAGCTGATCGAGCGGATCGGGGCCCGCCCCGCCTTCGGCGCATACGGAGCGGTGATGCTGGGCGCAACGGCCCTGCTCCATGTCTCGGGCTGGCTGCGTCATCTGGACGTAGAGGTGGGGGAGTACGTCCCGGAGGTGGTGCCCGAGGTCCATCCCACCACCCCGTCGCCTCCCCGCCACCGGGGAGAGGGGCCCGGCTAGCCGGCGTTGCGAGATTCTTGCTGTGGTGGACGTGTGGCGCCCCTAGCACAAGGGTTTTGCGGGCGGGGCGGGGTTTCACCGGCGCGTTGCCCGAGGGCTGTTCACCAATCCTCGAGGCCGCGTTCGGAGGCGCCCTCCAAGTACTCGGTTCCCTCCTTGCAGTCGGGCTGGACCGGGCACCAGCGGCACGCTGGACCGGGCGCCACCGTCGCCGGGCGCTGGTGTGAGACCAGCTCGACGTAGCGATGTGCGCCGTCGATCACCCGCTCGGCGGCCGACAGCAGCAGGTCGTGGGTGACCTCCTCGGAATGGACGCGGCCCTGGTCGAGGTAGTAGGTGGCCAGCAGGCGGGGCGGCAGGATGCGCAGGGCCTCGAGCAGGGCATAGAAGCGGAGGTCCTCGCGGTGGGCGGGGGAGAACCCGCCCGTCTTGAAGTCGACGATCACCTTGCCGGCCACGGTGCCGTCGGGCTGGCCCAGCGTGAGGTCCGGCTTGCCCGACAGCACGATCAGCCCGCCGTGCAGCGAGGCCCGTATCGGGCTCTCGGTTGTGGGCCTCCACGCCAACTTCAGCGGCGGGAAGCACTCCAGGAACTGGGTCATAGTCGAGCCGGCCGCGGCCCGCAGCTCGGTCCGCTCGGTCTCGGTGCAGGATTTCAGGTAGTCGCCGATGCTCTTGTCGGCGTTCTGGAGGCTGGCCAGGGCCTCGTCCACCAGCGCCAGCGGGGAGGGCTCGCCGCGCCAGTGCACCGACAGCTCGATCGCCTTGTGCATGACCGTGCCCCGGGCGGTGGGCGGTGACCATTCGAACGGCTCGGAGCGCCCGGCCATGAACTTCCGCTCGCATCCGAGCACCTGCGTGAGCGTGAACTTGCTCAAGTAGAGGGTGTCGTTGTCGAATGCGTTGGATCCGATGTGCTCCACCATCGGCTCCAGACGGTCCTCGAGTCCGGCTCGCAGCTCGTCGCGCAGGCCCGGTTCGAACTCGGGTCGAGCCCCCTTCGGGGCTCCGAGCAGGCTCACCACCTCCTGCTGGGCCGGGTTGTAGTCGTCGGCGTGCATGGGGCTCGGGGCTGGCTCCTGCGAGTGGGGAGGGGCTCGTGTCATACCCCGGCGCGACGATAGCTCCCATGGGAATCTCATCGCTCGACTTCGGCTCGGCGGCGCGCTCGCTGGGCCGGGCCGCCCGCCTGCGCGGCCTGGTCGTGCCGGTGTTCGCCAGCCCGCCGTCCCGCGGCGACCTCGACCGGTCCATCCGCCGCCGCAACGGATCGCCGGTGGTGTCGGTCCGCCTGAAGGGCCGGCCCCGAGGGGCGGTGCTGGCCGACATGGTCGAGGGGATCGTCGTGGCCAACTACCTGGCGGGCGCGCGAGCGGACCTAGCCCGCTCCGCCCTGTGGCTGGCGGTCGACACCGATGCGGACGCTGGCGAGTTCGCCGCCAGGACCGAGCCCACCACCGCTGTACCAGCCGCCCCTGCCCGGACCGATGCGGCTGCCGCGTAGCGGACGATTTGAGACGGCACAGCTATCATTCACGCCACGGTCGCACGAAGGAAGTTCTTGGAGGCGTAGCCAATGAGCAAGTCCAGGGCTGAGCGACTAGAGGCGTTTGAGAGGTGGGCAGACCGCGTGCAACCGGGCGAGTTGAAGGTTGCCGATTGTTCGCAGGAGGTCGTCGATGAGTTTGACGACGGCTCGGAGGCAGGCAACGAGGCTAAGGAGCCGCCGAGCACGGCCCTCACGGGGTAGCAGCGAAGGGCCTGTGCCGCCTTGCCTCAAGCCGCAGGCAAACGTGTCGACGGTCAGTGGTGCTCACCTGCGGTCCTGTCTGGCCATGACGACTTTGAGCGCCGCCGGGAGGTTCGGCCAGCCCGATGGCGGTACCGTGGCAGCAGTGCCCGGGTGGCGCAACTGGCAGACGCGGCCCGCTTAAAACGGGCTGTCCTCACGGGCGTGTGGGTTCGAGTCCCACCCCGGGCACGGCAGACATTGTTCGCATCGTTGAACTTGAAGGAGGGCCGTATGGCCGATTGCGCATTCGTCGGGCTGGGGGTGATGGGCTATCCGATGGCCGGCCACCTGGTCTCGGCCGGCCACGAGGTGACGGTCTACAACCGCACGGCGTCAAAGGCCGAGGCCTGGGTGGCTGAGCATGGCGGCACCGCGGCTCCCACTCCCGCCGGCGCGGCTGCCGCGGCTGAGTTCGTGTTCATGTGCGTGGGCAACGACGACGACGTCCGCTCGGTGACCACCGACGGCGCGGGCGTGCTGGAGGCGATGGCATCCGGATCGGTCCTCGTCGACCACACCACCGCGTCGGCCGATCTGGCCCAGGAACTGCACGCAGCCGCGGGCGAACGGGGCGTCGGGTTCGTGGACGCGCCCATCTCCGGAGGCCAGGCCGGGGCGGAGAACGGCGCGCTCACCGTGATGTGTGGCGGCGACCGAGCCGACTTCGATCGGGCCGAGCCGGTGATTTCCGCCTACGCCAAGGCGGTGACGCTGCTGGGCGGGCCGGGCAGCGGCCAGCGCACCAAGATGGTCAACCAGATCTGCATCGCGGGGCTGGTCCAGGGCCTGGCCGAGGGGATCGACTTCGCCCGCCGGGCCGGGCTCGACGTGGACCAGGTGATCGACACCATCTCGCAGGGAGCGGCGGGCTCTTGGCAGATGGCCAACCGGGGGGTGACGATGGCCCGCCGAGAGTTCGATTTCGGCTTCGCCCTCGACTGGATGCGCAAGGACCTGGCCATCTGCTTCGCGGAGGCCGAGCGCATCGGCGCCACCCTGCCGGTCACCGCGGTGATCGACCAGTTCTACGCCCGCCTCCAGCGCCAGGGCCGGGGCCGCTGGGACACCAGCTCGCTGATCGATCTGCTGGTGGACGGGTGAGCCGCCGCGCTGGTCCCAGCGGTGCAGACCGCCGCAGAGCCCGTCTTCGGTGCGGGTGGCTGGTGAGCGGCTGAGAAGCGTCATGATCCTGGACGCCAGGCTGCTCCCGGTCGCCGTGGCCTTTGTGGCCGGAGTCCTGTTCGTGCCGGGGTTGTACGTATGGCTGGCCCTGCTGGTGCCGATGTTCGTAGCAGGCTGCCTGTATTCCGACCGTCCGGTCGCAGCGGCCACCACCTTGATGGCGTTGGGCTATCTGCCGTGCGCGTTGTTGCTGGCCGTCCTCGGAGTTTCGTGGTTCACCAACGGCTGGTTCGGCTATCTCCCGCTGAGGTTCAACCTGTCGCCGGCGACGCTGCTCCTGGTTGGAGATCTGGTCGTGGAACTCTTCTACACCTGGGGTTGGGCTGTCGTCGCGGCCTACATGGGCGCGGGCGTAATCCTTCGTCGACGGATCCGAGCCGCCGCCTAGTTCGGGGCACCGACAGGCGCAGTCCCCGCTACCGGTGACGCTGGCTGCTCTAGCCGGGGAGGGCGAAGTTGGCTGAGGCGAACTCCCAGTTGATTAGGTGCTCGATGAAGGCGTCGATGTAGGCGGCTCGAGCGTTCTGGTAGTCGAGGTAGTAGGCGTGCTCCCATACGTCGATGGTCAGCAGGGCCCGCTGGCCGTGGCGCAGCGGCGTGTCGGCGTCGTCGGTGCTAACGACCTGTAGGCCCTCGGTGCCCGAGACGAGCCAGGTCCACCCGGAGGCAAAGTTCCCCACCGCGGCCGCCGCGAACTCGACGCTGAAGGCGTCCAGCGAGCCGAAGCTGCGTTCCAGCGCGGCGAGCAGGTCGCTGGAGGGCGATTCGGGACGGCCCGGCGTCATTGACTCCCAGTAGAAGGCGTGGTTCCAGGCCTGGGCTGCGTTGTTGAACAGCGCCGACGGCACATCGGCCCCGGTCACGATGTCGTGCAGCGAGGCGTCCTCGTGAGCGGTGCCCGCGATCATGCGGTTGAGGTTGGCCACGTAGCCGGCGTGGTGGCGGCCGTAGTGGAAGCTCATGGTCCGCTCGGATATGTGGGGCGCGAGCCCGTCGAGCGGATAGGGGAGAGGGGCATGCTCGATCGTCATCGCGGGCGCGCTCTTTCCAAGGGCAGTGGCCGGGGGACAACCCGAATATAGACAGGGCCGGCGATCAACCGGCGAACAGGTTGGTGGGCAGGCCCACTGCGTCTACGTCGGCCGTGAACAGCGCCCCCGAGTTTGGCTCGCCCTCGGTGCTGACACCGGCGATCGGATCGCGGGCGGTGGTGATGTAGAGGGTGTCGAGGTCGGGGCCGCCGAAGCAGCAGCAGGTGGTCTGGGGCGCGCCCGGCGTGACCACCGTCTCGAGCCGCTCGCCGTCGGGCGAGAAGCGCTGCACGTGGTAGCCGCCGAAGAACGCCACCCACAGGCAGCCCTCGGCGTCCACCGTCATCCCGTCGGGCCCGCCGGTGCTGCCGTCGAAGGTCAGGAAAGGCCGCCGTCCTTCGAGCTCGCCGGTGTCGGGGTCGTAGTCGAAGCGGTCCACCCGGAACGTCAACGTGTCGATGTAGTACATGGTGGCGCCGTCCGGGCTCCAGCCCATGCCGTTGGAGATGCTCACGTCGGACAAGACCCGCCGTGCCGAGCCGTCGGCGTCCACCCGGTGCAGCGCGGCGACCGGCGCGCCGGGGTCGGTGTCGCTCATCGTGCCCTGGAACAGCCGTCCGGCCGGGTCGACCGCGCCGTCGTTGGCCCGGTTGGAGGCAGGCTCGCCGGGCAGTTCGATCACGGTCTCGATGGCGCCGACCCGGTCGGTGAGGGCCACCGAGGCGCCCAGACCGAGCGCCAGCCCTCCACTAGCGCGGAGAGCGGCGTTGCCGACGGATTGCGGGTAGCGCCACACCGATACCGGCTGGCCGGTGGCGTGATCGAAACGGTGCACGGCCTTGCCGGTGATGTCCACCCAGATCAGCAGGTCCTCGATCGGCGACCACACGCAGCCCTCGCCCAGAGAGGCCTCGGCGGCATGCACTACCTCAGCGTTGATCATCGCCCCGCCTCAATGACCGGGACCATCGCGGCTCCCATCTGTCTGCGCCGGTGCCAGCGTACACTTCGGCGCGCCGGCCAGCGTGAGGCGGCACCGGAGAGGTGGCCGGTTAGCAGGCGAGCCCGGTCCCGGCTGCCGGGAGGCTAAGGGGCCGCGCGGATAGGTGACCATCCACCGGTCGTCGGGTTGTCCCGAGTGAACTTTCGGGTGCACCAACCAACGACGACGGGTGGAGGTTTCTGTCATTATGCGCGCGTTCAAGCCGGAGGTGTTCGATGCTGTCTGGGGGGCCGTCAGGGCGCTGTTGCCGGTTGCGGGCCGGTTCCACCCGTTGGGCTGTCACCGCCCCCGGATCGGTGATGAGGTGTGCTTTCGGGGCTTCATGATCCGTCTGGTGACGGGGGCGTCGTGGGTCGATGTCGAGGCGATCATGGGCTTCGAGGTGTCAGACACCACGCTTCGGGCCCGCCGCGACGAGTGGATCGCGGCCGGGGTGTTCGATGAGCTCTGCAAGGAGGCCTTGGCCGCTTTTGACCGCATCGTGGGCCTCGACCTGGAGGAGGTCGCGCTCGACGGGTCGCTTCACAAAGCGCCCTGCGGGGGCGAGGGCACAGGACCGAATCCCACGGACCGCGCCAAGATTGGCTGGAAGTGGTCGGTCGCGTCCGAGCGCCACGGCGTGCCGATCGGCTGGGCGATCAGCGGAGCCAACCGCAACGACGTCCGCCTGCTGGAGCCCACCCTCGGCGCCGTCGCCGCCGCCGGGCTCCTCGAAGACATCGGAACCCTGCACCTGGACCGGGGCTATGACTATCCCGTTGTGCGCAGCCGCCTCGCCGCGCTCGGCATCGACGACGTCGTCATCCAACGCCGAGGCACCAAACAGCCAGGAACCAACAAACCGATGCGGCTCGGGCTTCGCTGGATCGTCGAATCCACCAACTCCTGGCTGTCGAACTACGGACAACTGCGCCGCAACACCGACCGCCGAAGCGCCCACCGCCACGCCGCGCTATGCCTCGCCACCACCGTGCTCATCGTCGGCAAGCTACTCACCTACCGAGACCGCTGGAGCCCCAAATGAACGCCTATCCGCGCAGCCCCTAAGTGGCAGCGCGGATAGGTGGTGAGCGCCTCGCGTTGCAGCGTTGTGTTTCCCGCTCTTGTTCGCTGCGCTCACGGGCCGCTCGGGCCACGGCCTCGCTCAGCGCCCATGCGAGATACTCTTCAAACGCGGCCTATCCGCTCGGCCTCTAAGGCGAGGAGCACCAACAGATGAGCGAGCCAAAGGTCGGCGCACCGGAGCGCTACACGATCATCTCGTCGGACTGCCACGCCGGCGGCAACATGGCCACCTACGAGGAATACCTGGACCCCGCCTGGCGCGACGAGTTCAAGGCGTGGAGGGGCGCCTACCGCAACCCGTTCCGGGATCTGCAGGACGACGGCCGTTCCCGCAACTGGGACGACGACCGGCGCATCTCGGAGCAGTACGCCGACGGCATCGTGGCCGAGATCACCTTCCCGAACACCGTCCCGCCCTTCTACCCGACCGGTGCGCTGGTGGCCCGCCCGCCGCTGGACCGGGCCGACTACGAGCGGCGCTTCGCGGGGATCGCCGCCCACAACCGCTGGCTGCGCGACTGGTGCGCCCGGTACCCCGACCAGCGGTGCGGGCTGCCGCAGATCTTCGCTGAAGACGTCGACGACGCGGTCTCCACCCTCGAGTGGGCCGCGGCGGAGGGGTTTCGCAGCTTTCTGCTGCCCCACGTCCCGCCCGACAGCGACCTGCCCGGCTACTGGGACCCCAGTTGGGACCGTCTGTGGGCCGCGGTCGCCGACCTCGACCTGATCATGACCCAGCACGGCGGCAACGGCGGCCCCAACTACGGCGACGCGCCCGCGGCCGGGGTGATCTTCTTGATGGAGGTGCCGTTCTACTCGCACCGCAACCTCGCCCACCTGATCATGTCGGGGGTGTTCGAGCGCTTCCCGACGCTGCGCTACGTGATGACCGAGCAGGGCGTGGCCTGGGTGGTCGAGGAGCTGCGGCGCATGGACGGCTACCACCGCCAGATGCGCTCGGGCCGTGTCGGCGAGCTGGGTTTCGCGGCCGACATCGTGCTGCCGATCAAGCCGTCGGAGTACTTCGACCGCAACGTCTGGATCGGGGCCAGCTTCCCGTCGCCAGGAGAGGCGGACGCCATCCGCACCGTCGGCGTGCACAGGGTGATGTGGGGCAGCGACTATCCCCACCACGAGGGCACCTATCCGTACTCGCTGGAGAGCCTGCAGCGGGCCTTCAGCGACTGGGACGAGGCCGACATGCGGGCGATCCTGGCCGGCAACGCAGCCGCGTTGTACGGCTTCGACCTCGACCGGCTCGCCCCGCTGGCCGCGTCGCACGGCCCCACCGTGGACCAGGTGGCCACCCCGCTGGCCGAGATCCCGGCCAAGGCCACCAGCCCCGCCTTCTTCAAGCCGTGACCGCCGCCCCGGCGCCAGCCCGTCGTGCGCTCCGCGCGTTCTGTGTGCACAAACCCGGCGCAGAGACCGGAAACCGCGCACAGAACACGGAAGCCGGGGGCGAGGGCTGCGCCGCCCCCGATCCGACCGCGCCCTACGCGGGCTTCGAGGGCACCGTCGGCAAGATCTTCTCAACCTCCGAGCCCCACTGGCCGGAACCGTCGATCCCGCCGGCGGGGGCGCCCAACGTGATCGTGATGATGGCCGACGACCTCGGCTACGCCGACCTCGGCTGCTACGGGTCGGAGATCGACACCCCCGAGCTCGACCGCCTCGCGGCCGAGGGCCTGCGCTACACCGACTTCCACGTCAACCCCATGTGCTCGCCCACCCGGGCGTCGCTGCTGACCGGGCTCAACCACCACATGGCGGGCATGGCCACCGTGCCCCACACCGATCCCGGCTTCCCCGGCTACGCCCACGAGCTGCGCGACAACGCGGTGACCGTCGCCGAGGCGTTCCGCGATGCCGGCTGGGCCACGTTCATGATCGGCAAGTGGCACCTCACCAAGGACGCCCACCTGAGCGACGGCGCCCCCAAGGCGAGCTGGCCCCTGCAGCGGGGTTTCGATCGCTTCTACGGGATCCTCGACGCCTTCACCAACTTCCACCAGCCCCACCGGCTGTGCGCGGACAACCACCACGTCGACGTCGACGGCTACCCCGAGGGCTACTACTTCACCGACGACTTGACCGATCAGGCGCTGCGCATGGTGGACGAGCTTCGGTCGTCGCATCCCACCCGTCCGTTCTTCATGTACTTCGCCCACGGCGCGGTGCACGCCCCGCTGCAGGCCCCCGCAGCCGACATCGAGCGGTTCATCGGCCGCTACGCCGCGGGCTGGGACGTGCTGCGGGCCGAGCGCTTCGAGCGCCAGCGGGAGCTGGGCGTGGTCCCGCCCGACGCGGTCCTGCCGCCGCGCAACACCGAGGAGCTCCACGAGGTTGGCCCCTGGGAAGAGCTCGACGACCGCTCCAGAGAGCTGTTCGCCCGCTACATGGAGGTGTACGCGGGCATGGTCCACAACGTGGACTGCAACTTCGGCCGGCTGCGCCGCCACCTGGAGGCCACCGGCGAGTGGGACAACACGATCGTGTTGTTCACCAGCGACAACGGCGGCTCCCAGGAGGGCCAGTACACCGGCACGTCGGCCTACTTCCGCACGCTGCTCACCCAGGTGTGGAACACCGACCTCGAGCAGGTGGAGACCGACTACCAGCGCATCGACCTGCTCGGGGGGCCGCGGACGCTGGCCCACTATCCGATGGGCTGGGCGATGGTGTCGTGCACCCCGTTCCGGCTCTACAAGATCAACACCCACCGCGGCGGCCACAGCGTGCCGTTCATCGTCAACTGGCCGACGGGGTTCGTCGCGGGCACTGGCGCCAGCGGTGTGCTGGCCGGAGGGATCCGCACCCAGTACCAGCACGTCACCGATGTGTTCCCGACCCTGGCCGAGCTGTGCGGGGTGGAGGTGCCCCGCGCCCGCCACGGCGTGCCTGTGCCCGACCCGGCCGGGGCTAGCTTCGCGGCCACACTGGAGGATCCCTCGGCGCCGTCCACCCATCCCGAGCAGTACTACGAGATGCTCGGGCACCGCGGCTTCTACCGTGACGGCTGGTCGGTAGTCACCTGCCACCGGCCCCGCCGCCCCTTCAGCCAGGACCGCTGGGAACTGCACAACCTGATCGAGGACCCCACCGAGAGCCGCGACCTCGCCGCCAAGCACCCGGAGAAGCTGGACGAGCTCCTACAGGCCTGGGACCGGGCCGCATGGGCCAACCAGGTGTACCCCCTCGACGAGGGCAACCAGATGGCCAGGGTTCTGCGCCCGCCGTGGTACGAAGAGTTGGCTGCCGAAACGACGCTGAGGCCCGGCACTCCGACCCTGGAGCGCTGGCGATCCCAGCAGCTGATCTTCCAGAAGAGCTTCGACATCGACGTGGCGCTGCGCTGGCAGTCCGGCGACTCCGGCGTGCTGGTGGCCCACGGCGACCAGGGCGGCGGCTACATGCTGTACGTGGAGGACGACCGGCTGCTGTTCGCCCACAACGCCTACGGCGACATGACGGTGCTGGACTGCGGCCCGCTGGCTGACGGCGCGTCCCGCGTGCGGCTGGCCATGGAGAACCCCGGCAGCCTCCGGTGGAACGCCTGCGTCAGCGTCGACGGCGAGACGGCAGCCGAGGCGCCGGGGCTGGTGTCGCTCATGGCCATGGCCCCATACGAGGGCATCGACGTCGGCGTCGACCGCCGCTCGCCCGTCAGCTGGGACGTCTACGAGCGCCACGGCCCGTTCCGGTACAGGGGTGAATTGAGGTCAGTGACCTATCGTCCCGGAGAACTGGCCCCCGACGCCGGCCCCCTATGGTTCGACTACATAAAGGCCAACGGAACCCGCTACGAATGATCCCGGACGCGAACGCGTCCGGAGCGTTGCCGGGGCTGCGCCGACATCGGTCGCGACACCAGCCCCGCTACGAATGATCCCGGACGCGAACGCGTCCGGAGCGTTGCCGGGGCTGCGCCGACATCGGTCGCGACACCAGCCCCGCTACGAGTGATTTCGGATGCGAACGCGTTCCCGGCTGCGCCCGGCGCGCCGGAGGGGCCGGGGTCATACCATCGCTCCTCGATCAGTGACGGTCCCGAACGGATTGAAGGAGTGCAGCCTGACTTCGGTCTCGGCAATGTCGAGGAGCCCGGCCACGTAGGCGAGGGCGTCGGCGTGGAACGAGGCGATCGGGTCGGGGCCTCCGGCCGGGTAGCCGTCGGCTCGCTCAAGCACAGTGCGCACCGCTGTCGTCCTGGCCTTGTCGTCCACCGCGAAGAGCTCCAGGGAGCCGAGCCCGTCCACGAACTCGCTGGCGAGGTCCTCGGCCGAGACCGGATCGTCGGTGAGCACACCGGTCCACACCGTGAGGACGGAGAGGTCGCCACCGCTCGACGAGGCTCGGGACACGGCGTGCTTCCAGTCGCTGCGGGACACTGCGGTGGCGTCCAGAAGCTCTCGGTACGAGTACTTGACCTCGCCGAGACGGCTGCAGGTTGGTTGCTTGCCGACGAACTCCAGGAATGTGCCGGCGCGCGGGCCCTCGGGCCATCCGAAGAATGCTGTGTAGAGGGCCTCGAAGGCCGACGACGTCTCGATCCCGACGATGCGGGCGGCGTCGAACAGGGCCGCCTGGATCCGAGCCGAGCCCCATTGCTCGATCCTGTCGAGGATCCTCGCCGCCACTGCGAGGAAGGCCCGCTGCTGATTGGACAGCCTGCGGACCTCTGGCATGAAGTCGTCGATGACGGTGAGGCGCGAGGCGGTCTCGGAGAAGCGCTGCGACCAGGACTCTGCGGCTGCCCTCTTGACGTCGAGCCACTCGACGTCCGCGTCCGCCAGTGCCCCGAGCCCCAGCGTGGCGATGTGTGTCGCCAAGTCCAGGTGCGGCTGCTGCACCACGCTCACGACGGAGTCGAACGGCGGGCTGTAGGCCGGCGCAGGCGGCACCTCTCCGCGGGCGGCGGCCTGCGACACCGCGAAGAGCTGTCGCTGCTTGGGCTCGGCCCCGGACTCGGTGACGGCCCGCCACAGCCGCTCGTACTCGGCGAAGGCCCTGTTCACGCCGGCTAGGTCGACGGCGAAGTCGAGCGCCCGGCGCGGCTGCGTCCTGAGAACCAGGTATCGCAGCAGTTCGGGCGGCAGGGTGGCCGCGAGCTCGCTGGCGCTGAGGCCGATCCCCTTCGACGAGCTCATCTTGGCGCTGCCGGAGGTGAAGAACTCGTATGAGAAGGCACAGGGCACCGCGCACTTGAGGACTTCGCGGGCCAGCGCCGAAGCGACCCGGTGCGAGCCGCCCGCGCCCATGTGGTCCTTGCCGGCGCCTTCGAGGGTCACCGGCAGGATCTGCCACTTGGCCGCCCATTCGAGCTTCCATGGTAGCTTTCCCGCCCCGCCGAAAGGACTCGTGCGGCCCTTGGCGCCGCAACCCTCGGCCCAGTCGACGAGGTCGGGCCGGCACTCGTAGGCCACGGTCTCGCCGTCGTAATCCGACGCGAACGTCGTGCCGATCCGGCCGCAGCGCTCGCAGATGGGTTGGAACGGCAGCCATTCCTCGGATCGGGCCGAGCCCGCCTCCCGAAGGTAGATCTCCCGTACCTTCGACGCGGCCCGCAGATAGGCGTCGATCGTCTCGTCGAGGCGGCCCGACCGGTAGACGTCGCTCATGAAATAGAACTCGGCATCCACGCCCAGGGGGCCGAACGTGGAGGTGAACTCGTCGAAGTAGGCCCGAGCCATGTTGTCGCCGGCTGTTCCGGGCGGCACCGGGGCGCGACACAGCGGCTTGCCCAGATGCTCCCTGAAGTACTCGCCGGTGCCGTGGGGGATCTCATCGACGGGGTCCATGTCGTCGCAGCCGTAGGTGAAACGGGCGTCGAAGCCGCGCTCTCGGGCTTCTCGCAGCAGGGCGTCATGGATGAGCACGCCTCGAAGCGAACCCACGTGCGCGATCCCGCTCGGCGTCTTCGAGTCGTTGATCATCTCCTGCTGCGGGCAGCGCCCGAGAATCTCATCGATCCAGGTCATGGCGGACTCAATCCGGGTCATCGGGCGTCAGCGCGCCGCGGCGGCGACTGCGAGGACGCCAGAGCCTACCGGCTCGCCGGAATCGCCAGATGCACTCGACAACGGGCGGTGATGGCAGCCAGGGGCAACATACGGCCCGACGACGAAGTGGGCCCTAGAGGCCGAGCGAATAGGCCACAGACAACAAGCATCCGGTAAGACGACCAGCGAGGCCGTGGCCCGAGCGGCCCGTGAGCGCAGCGAACAAGAGCGGAAAATGCGACGCTGACCGCGAAGAGGTGGCACCTATCCGCGTGGCCGCTTAGTCCTCGGTGTGAGCGGTATTCTCCCGCTGGGAGACTCACGAGCATGCACATTGGGTACACGGCTGAGCAGGAGGCACTGCGCGACGAGCTGCGGGCCTACTACGCCGAGCTGCTCACCGACGACGTGCGGGCCGCCCTGGGTGCTGAGGACGGCACCGGCCCGGTCCATCGCCGCATCGTGCGCCAGATGGGGGCCGACGGCTGGCTGGCCGTCGGCTGGCCGAAGGAGTACGGCGGCCGGGGATTGTCGGCGGTGGAGCAGTTCATCGTGTTCGACGAGTCCGTCGCGCTGGGCTCGCCCATCCCCATGCTCACCATCAACACCGTCGGCCCCACCATCATGCAGTACGGCACCGACGAGCAGAAGGACTTCTTCCTGCCCCGCATCGCCGGCGGCGAGCTCACCTTCTGCATCGGCTACTCCGAGCCCGACGCGGGCACCGACCTGGCCTCGCTCACCACCCGGGCGGTGCGTGACGGCGACACCTACGTGATCAACGGCCAGAAGACCTGGACGTCGCTGGCCAAGGGCGCCGACTACATCTGGCTGGCGGCCCGCACCGACCCCGACGCGCCCAAGCACAAGGGCATCTCGCTGTTCTGCGTTCCCATGGACACCCCCGGCATCAGCATCGAACCGCTCGACCTGCTGTCGAGCCACGACATCAACCACACCTTCCTCGACGACTGCCGGGTGCCGGCGTCCACGCTGATCGGCGACGAGAACCGGGGCTGGGGCCTGATCACCAGCCAGCTCAACCGGGAGCGGGTGACGATCTGCTCGTCGGGGATGGTCACCAAGCGCTTCGAGGAGTGCGTGGAGTGGGCCAAGTCGGCCAAGCGGGCCGACGGGTCCTATGTGATCGACGAGCCGTGGGTGCAGCGCAACCTGGCCGAGGTGGCGGCCCGGCTGGAGTTTCTGCGCCTGGCCAACTGGAAGGTGGCCTGGACGGTGGCCAACAAGATCGACGGCGCCGAGCCCGACATGGCCACCATCGCCGGCTTCGTGGCCGACTCCTCGGCGGTGAAGGTGTCGGGCACCGAGTTCTTCGTGGACGCCTACCGCAAGCTGATGCAGGTCTACGGCCAGCGCTCCTATGTGGTGGAGGGCTCCCCCGGCTACCTGACCCGCCTGGAGATGATGTACCGCTCCACCATCATCCTGACCTTCGGCGGCGGCACCAACGAGATGCAGCGCGACCTGATCTCACAGTTCGCCCTCGGCTACCCCCGAGCGTCCCGCTAGCCGTGCGCCCCTCCTACATGCTTTCCTCGCGACTTGTGGCGGGAGTCGCCGAAAATCGCGATGAGAGTGTCGGGGAGCAGCGGGTCTGATGGACTTCGAGCTGGGCGAGGAGGAGCAGGCCATCCGGGACCTCACTGCGCAGGTGCTCGATGACATGTCCTCGCACGAGCGCCTCAAGACCCTCGGCAGCGAGGGCGACCATGTGGACCGCAAGGCCTGGGCCGCGCTGGCCGCCACTGGGGTGGTCGGCGCGTCAGTTCCCGAGGAGCACGGCGGGCTCGGGCTCAGCTTCCTATCCACCGCGGTGGCCCTAGAGGAGGTCGGCCGGAGGGCGTCTCCGGTGCCGCTGCTCACAACGGCAGTGATGGGTGCCATGCCGATAGCCGCCCACGGCACGCATTCGCAGTGCGCGGCCTGGCTACCGGCCATCGCCGACGGATCCCTGCTGACCTGCGCGGCCCTGGCCGAGGACGGCACGAGTCCAGCCGAGCCGACAACGACGGCCCGGACCGCCACGGACCGCGATGGCGCGACGCCCGACTGCGATGGCGCGACGCCCGACTGCGATGGCGCGACGCCCGACTGCGATGGCGCGACGCCCGACGACGATGGCCCAACGCCCGACGACGATGGCCCAACGCCCGACGGCGACGGTTCAGCGCCGGGTCGCAGGGGTTCGGGCCACGACGGCCGCGGATACGTGCTCGACGGCACCAAGGTCCTGGTCGCGGGCGGGCTCGACGCCGACATCGCTCTGGTGCCCGCCCGTCTCGACGGCGGCGGCGTTGGGGTGTTCATCGTGCCGACCGACGCCGAAGGGCTGGAGGTGCGGTCGGTCGAGGTGACGACCGGGCGCCCAGAGGCCCGCTTCGAGCTCGGGGGAGTTCATGTCGGACCCGACGCCCTGCTCGGCGGCGGCACCCCCGACGGCGCCGAGATCGTGCGCTTCATCGAGCAGCACGCCAATGTCGGTCTGTGCATGATGATGGCCGGCGCGGCCCGAGCCGCCATCGAGATGGCCGCCGACTACACCAAGCAGCGCCACCAGTTCGACCGGCCCGTCGCCACCTTCCAGGCTGTGAGCCAGCGGGCCGGCGACTCCTACATCGACGCTGAGGCCATATGGCTGACCGCCTATCAGGCCGCCTGGCGCCTGTCGGCCGGACTGCCCGCCGACCGCGAGATCGCCATAGCCAAGTACTGGGCCTGCGAGGGCGGCTACCGGGTGGTCCACGCCGCGGTGCACGTGCACGGCGGCGTCGGCGTCGACCGCGACTACCCGCTGCACCGCCACTTCCTGGCCGCCCGCCACATCGAGCTCACCCTGGGCCACGCCGAAGAGCAGCTGGCCGAACTGGGCCAACAGATCGCCGCGCCCTAGTACCCGTGTGGCGAGCGCCCACAGGTTGGTAATTCCGGATCAGCCCGCTTAGCCCTCGCACTGGGCGGTGACCTCGCCGTTCAGGCAAGTATCCGTTTCGTCGCCACCATCGAGATAGTCGTCGCCGGCTCCGCCGTCGAGGAAATCGTTGCCGAAACTGCCCCAGATGCGGTCGTCGCCCGCCCCGCCCTCTACGTGGTCGTCCCCGTTGCTACCGAACAGTTCGTCGCCGCCGTCGCCGCCGCGGATGGTGTCGTCACCCAGGCTGCCCTCGATCCCGTCATCCCCCGGCCCACCGATGAGCGTGTCGTGGTCGTAGCCGCCCCGGAGAGTGTCGTCGCCGTCGCCGCCGTCGAGGGTGTTCGCGCCCGGGCCGGCCCACAGGGTGTCCGCACCGCGGCCGCCGGCGAGGGTGTCGTTGCCGGGGCCGCCCCACAGCCCGTCGTCGCCCGCGCTGCCTTCGACGGTGTCGTCCCCTGCACCGCCCCACACCCTGTCGTTGCCGTCGCCGCCGTCGAGAACGCCGTTATGGGCGCCCCCGAGGATGGCGTCGTTGCCGGTGCCTCCGCCGATCGAATCGAACCCGTCGCCTCCCCAGAGAGTGTCCGCGTCCGCGCCTCCCTCCAGGGTGTCGTCACCGGCTCCGCCCCAGATCCGGTCGTTGCCGTCGCCGCCCGCGACGACATCGTGTCCGGACCCCGCGATGATCGTGTCGTTGCCGCCGAGACCGTCTATCCGATCGTTGCCGCCCAGGCCGCATATCACGTCGTCGCCCGGCGTGCCCCGAAGTGTTTCCGGCCCGTCGGTGCCGACGATCGTGCAGTGGCTGTAGCCGATAGTCACGTGCACTTCAGCAGTGGCGCAGTGGCCCAGCGAGTCGCAGATCGAGTAGGAGAGCGTGTCGGCGCCGTCCCCGGGCCCGGCCGTGTACTCGATGGCCGCCCCGAACGCGGGCGAGGACACCACCCTCGCTGAGCCGGCCGTGGGAAACCCTCGTCGCCTTCGGTGCCCACCACCTCGACCGTCTCCTCGGCGATGGTGATGGTGCAGTCCACTTCCACGGTAAGCGTGACCTCGCCCTGCACTCCGATACGCCAGTTGTCGTAGACCACATACGTGGCTGCAACCGAGCCTGCGAAGCCAGGATCGGGCGTGAATGTCAGCGAGCCGTCAGCGGCGTCGACGGTGAGTTCGCCTCCCGCGACCGGGCGGGGCTCCACGGAGGCCGGATCGAGCGAGCCCCCGTCGGGCGCCACGTCGTTGGCCAGCACGGGGATGCGAACCGGCTGGCCGAGTCCGGTGACGGCGGAGTCGCTCACCGCGCAGATCGGCGTGCCGGGATAGGCCACTACCGGCTCGATCATGTAGGCGACGAGGGCCGCGTCGCTCGTGTCTATCTCTTCGGCCTCGGCGATGTAAGCCCGAGGCTCGGGGTCGTCCTCAGCTGGCGGCGCCTCCGGGACAGCCCAGACGACGTCGATGAGACCCTCGCCGTCGGCGGTCGTCGGCGGAATGGTGATCGAGGACAGCTCGGACCCAGAGACGGTCACTCCTCGGGCCGTGAAGCTCACCTCCGAATCGGGAGCGAACCCGCCCGCCGAAAGGCTGACGCTCTCGCCGGGCACGACGAACGGTGAACCGCACCCGTCCGGGACGGGCTCCAGGCGGCGCTGGATGAGCCATCCGGCTCCCATTGGCGGGTCCTCCGGTACTTCCTCTTCGTAGCCCGGTTCGGCCGTCTCGTCGACTTTGTCGGTCGTGGTGTTGGTCTCTGTGGACGGTGACGAGGTGGTGGGATCTTTGTCGGTCGTGGTGTTGGTCTCTGTGGACGGTGACGAGGTGGTGGGATCTTTGTCGGTCGTGGTGTTGGTCTCTGTGGACGGTGACGAGGTGGTGGGATCTTTGTCGGTCGTGGTGTTGGTCTCTGTGGACGGTGACGAGGTGGTGGGATCTTTGTCGGTCGTGGTGTTGGTCTCTGTGGACGGTGACGAGGTGGTGGGATCTTTGTCGGTCGTGGTGTTGGTCTCTGTGGACGGTGACGAGGTGGTGGGATCTTTGTCGGTCGTGGTGTTGGTCTCTGTGGACGGTGACGAGGTGGTGGGATCTTTGTCGGTCGTGGTGTTGGTCTCTGTGGACGGTGACGAGGTGGTGGGATCTTTGTCGGTCGTGGTGTTGGTCTCTGTGGACGGTGACGAGGTGGCGGGAAGCTCCGGAGAATCGCGTGTGGAAGCGCCTGGATCCTCGGCGGCCGCCTGCAAGTCTGGCTGGCGCGGCACTTGGACGACAGGCCTCTACCGGTCGTTTGCCGTGGGGGCTTCGAGTTCCTCGATCCCCGAATCGGAAGGGACGAGCGATTGCCCCGACTCGCTCGCCTGGCCGCAAGCGTTGGCTAGGGGGACCAGCGCAAGGAGGGCTCTGGTTCTCCCAGTCCAGCACCAAGACTTCAAGAGCCACACCGCGGGCAGGGTAGCGAGCTAACGATGGCGTAGGAGGTCAGGCGCTGACCAGGGCTCGGGCTATGAGCGCCGCGCCGAGGAGGCCGGAGTCGTCGCCCAATGCTGGAGCCGTGACGAAGTTGTCATCGCCGACGCTGTAGTCGGCGTAGCCGCCGAGATCTGTGCGGCTCTCGGACCGGATCATCTCGGCCAGGCCGGGGCGGGCGCCGACGCCGCCGCCGAACACGATCCTGTCGGGGGCGAACGAGTAGGCGAGCACCCGCACAAGCTGGGCGAGATAGGTGGCCTCGAGATGCCAGATGTCTTCGCGCCCGTCGGTGTCGGAGGGATCGATGCCCCAGCGCTCGGCCATGGCGGGTCCGCAGGCCATCCCCTCCAGGCAGTCGCGGTGGAACGGGCAGCGTCCCGGGTAGTCGTCACCGGCGACGCGGCGCACACCGATGTGTCCCAGCTCGCTGTGGTGGCGTCCCCGCCAGGGCGTCCCGTCCACGGCGACGGCCGCGCCGATCCCGCTGCCGACGGTCACATAGGCGAGACACCGAGGCCGGGGCGCCAACCCCAGAGTCTGCTCGGCCACCGCGGCCGCTTCCACGTCGGTCTGAATGGCAGCGGGCACCCCGAGCGCCTCCGACAGTCGGCCCAGAATCGGGGCACCCGACCAACCCGGTTTGGGCGTGCCTACCAGCGCCCCGTAGCCGGGCGAGTCGGGATCAAGATCGACGGGGCCGAACGAGGCGATGCCCAGTGCTGCCACTGGCTGAGCCTGGCCAAAGAACTCGGCGACGGCTGCCAGCGTCGTGCCCGGGTCGGTTGTCGGCACGGAAACGGACTCGACAACGATCATGTCCGCGGACACCACCGCGCACCGAAACTTCGTCCCGCCCGCCTCCACCGCCCCCACCAGCTCGCGCGTCACCACCTCGTCCTTCGTTCTCGACAAGCCAAATTCGTCAATCGATGCCGTCGGCAACGTAAGACGACTCCGCCTCAGCCAAGTAGGCGGCCCAGGCGTCGGTGTCGCTCCGCAAGGCGGCGTACTCCTCCTGCACTCGGAGGCCGAATCGCAGCCGTCTCATCGTCTCGCCAGCCAGCCACTGTCGAGGTTGCCTCACAGCAAGAAACCTACTCTCCGGTGGGCTCGACGAGGGTCACGCCTTCGGGCGGGGGTCGGAACGTGCCCCAGCACTCGAGGATCCCGCCGGTGCGGATGGCGCAGGAGTGGCCCGGGCTCGCGGAGACCGCCGTGAACTGCCCGTCGGGAGCGTCGAGCAGTCCCGCGTAGTCCAGGCCCCAGCACTCGACGCTGCCGCCGGTGCGCACCGCGCAGGTGTGGTTGCGAGAGGCCGAGACGGAGCTGAACTCGCCGCTGGGGGCGTCGAGCAGTCCCGCGTGGTCGAGGCCCCAGCATTCGACGCTGCCGTCGGTGCGCAGAGCACAGGAGTGGCGGCTGCCTGCGGCCACTGCGGAGAACCGACCGCCGCCGAGGCGCTCGGGCGTGCCCGATCCGTCGGCGGCCTCGGCGAGAGTGCTGCTGTCCGTGTCGCCAGACTCGACGTTGCCGCTTCCCTCGATGCCGGCGCGATCCGGCTGTTCGGCGTCGTCCCCCGAGCACGCAGCCGCCGTGAGCACAAGCACCGCCGCGATGCACGCCGCCCTCCGCAGCTTCACATGTGGACCGTAGCCGGAGGCGCAGGTTCGGGCGGTTGGCGATCGCTCAGTCGGGCAACACCGAGATGCTGGAGAAGCACATCTCGTCGACGGTGCCCTCGTTCCAGGTGATGTAGCGGGGCTCGGGCATGTACAGCAGGGTGCGGTCCCACCAGCACTCGAAGCGCACCATGTCGCCCCGCTCGATGCGGATGTCCTCCACCGGCTCGTAGTTGAGCTGCCACTCGAAGTCCCACACCGGTATGTCGAGCAGGATCAGCTCTTCGGGGGTGTCGGGGTGAAGCGTCATGCGGTAGGCCGCGCCGAACTCATGCATGTGGCCGAGCACGGTGTGGATGGTGCCGGTGTTGCTGGCCGGCAGGTCACAGGAGCTGTGGCCGACGGTGCCGTCGAGGTCGTCGTAGTCGTCGACGGTGCCGCCGCACTGGGCCAGCAGCAGGTCGGGGATGAGCGGGGCGAAGTCGTCGTACTTCTCGCCGATCTCGATCAGCACGTTGGCCCGCACGCACAGGTTGATGTAGCCGTCGATGGTGGCGGCCCGCTCGGCGGCAGTTGCGGCCTCCTCGGGCGTGCATGGGACCTCGGCGGGGGTGAGGTAGCTGTTGCCCCTGATGTGGGTCATGCCCGCGGCCACCTCCTCTGCCGTGGCGGTGTCGAGGATGATCCAGGAGCCGTCGGGCGGGGTGTCGTGGTCGTAGTGGTAGTGGATCTGGTTGACGATCATGTCGCCGGGCGCCAGGTAGAGGCCGTACCCGTCGGGGTAGATGGTGGGCGACTGGCCCGGCGCCCAGCCCTGGATCGAGTACACGCCGTCGCTGTAGAGCCCCGACAGCCCGAAGCATGTCCAGCCCGGCTCGTCGGAGAAGCCCTCGGCCGCCTCGATCCCGTCCACGGCCGCGATCTTGGCCGCGACTTCCGCGGCCGCCGCGGCCGGCACCCGGTAGACGATGGCGTGGTGCACGACCGACACCTGGTCGGGCCGGAACTCGAAGCCCTTGACCCAGTTGCCGTCGCCGTCGGGGTCGGCCACCTCGTGCACCTGGCAGCGGTAGTCGTCCCTCTTGACCGGCTGGCCGTCGGGGCGCGAGTAGCCGGTGTACAGCCCGTCGCGGGGACCGATCTTCTGGTCCTCGTCCACCGGGAGGATGGCCTGGACGCGGGCCACCAAAGGGGTACTGGGCCGCACGTCGAGGCCGCCGCCGGCGTCGGCCCAAGCCTTGATGGCGGCCTTCTCGTCGTCGCTGAGCGACCAGTCGTGCACGTAGGCGGGGCTCAGGTCCGACGGCAGCCACGGCGGCATGAAGTTGATGCCGGTGACGAAGGCGATGTCGTCGGCGATGGCGGCCGCGTCGCCGGCGGTGTCGAGTGCGAGGGTGCTCCAGGCCGGGCCGCCCGTGGTGTGGCAGCTAACGCAGCGTGTCTCCAGGATCGGCTGCACGGTTGCCGCGAACTCGCCCACCGCGATCTCGGCGGTCAGGACTTCTCGGCGCAGATCGCCGGTGGGCTCCGAGGCGAGGTCCACCCTGTCAGCGATCAGCTCGAAGATGAGGATCACCTCGTCGGAGGTGTGCACCAGCCGGGCGATGTTGATCGGCCCGACGTCGTAGTGGCTCGTCAAGACGGTGGCCGACATCACCGCGGTAAGGGCGTCACCAGTGACGGCGACGGTGCCGGTGAACGTCTCGGTGCGGGTGGTCTCCTTGACGGTCAGCTCGCCGGTGATGGCGATGTCGTAGGCGGTGCCATCGGCGAACTCGGCGTCGAGGCCCTCGATCGATGCGGGCCTGAAGCGCACGAACGGCCAGTGGCTCGATTCCAGGTAGTCGTGGCGGATGCGATTGTCCCGCAGGGTGGAGTCTGATTGGAACATCTCGACGTTCACCACGATCTCCCCGACCCGGCTCGCGGCCAGATCGACGAGGTTGACCGCGATCTCGCCGGCCATCACGGTCGTGGTCCCCACCGTGGTGCGCGACAGCCCTCCGAGGCGCTCCTCGATGTGGTAGCTGGCCCGCGACCCGGCCCCGGGCACGATGCGGTACAGACGCTCGGTCTCGACGTCGAAGTCCTCGGGGTCGTCGACGTCCACAACCGGGGCAGCGACCACCTCGCCCCGGGTCACCAGTTCGGAATGATCGGTGTCGCCGCTGGCGTCGCCGTTAACCGCACCGTTGACAGCCACATCTGCGGCCACATCGACGGCCACATCGACAGCGGTCTCGACTGTCCCGAGCCATTGGCCCCGGGTCAGGAACGCGGTCGTGCCCAGCACGAGCACAGCCAGAATCGCGATCCGGCCCGCGTCGAGCCTCCGCCACCAGGACACGACCCAGTATGCCCCAGCCCTGCCCGGCGCCGAAGCAACGACCGTCGGTCAGTCGGTGTAGGTCACGCCGTCGGGAGGGGCCCGCAGCGTTCCCCAACACTCGACGGTGTGGTCGGGGCGCAAGCCGCAGGCATATCCCCGGCCGACCTCGATCCCGGCGAATTGTCCCTCGGGAGCGGCCTCGCTCCAGCCCCAGCACTCGACGGTGCCGTCAGTTCGGAGTCCGCACGAGTGTCCGGACGCAGAGACGGCTGCGAAAGTGCCGCCGGGTGCGTCGATCTGGCCGTGCGAGTTCGAGCCCCAGCACTCGAGCGTGCCGCCTGCCCGCAAGCCGCAGGAGTGGCTCTCGCCGGCCGCGATCGCGCTCAGAGGACCCTCGGGAGGATTGAGCCTCCCCGCGTAGGGGTTGCCCCAGCATTCGGCCGCGCCCGTGTCGCGGATGCCGCAGGTGTGGGAGCTCCCCGCGGTGACGGCAACGAAAGTGCCGCCGGGCGCGTCCGTCTGCCCGTGCGAGTTCGAGCCCCAGCATTCGGCGCTGCCGTCGGGTCGCAAGCCGCAGGCGTGGCCGATGCCGGCAGTTACGGCATCGAACGTTCCGTCCGGGACTTCGAGCACACCGAAGCGGTCGAATCCCCAGCACTCGATGGTCCCGGCGGCGCGCAGCCCGCAGGCGAAGTAGTTCCCGGTGTCCACCGCGCTGAAGCGCCCGCTGGGAGCCCCCATCTGTCCCACCAGGTCCGAGCCCCAACACTCGACCGATCCGTCGGGGCGAAGCCCGCAGGTGTGGTTGCCGCTGGCTGCCAGCGATTCGAACCGCTCACTGGGCGGGTCGGCCCCCGCGCCGAAGCGCCGTCCCCAGCATTGGATGGACCCGTCGGTGCGTAGTCCGCAGCTGTGGTCGGCACCGGCGGACACCGTCTGGAACTGGCTGTCCGGAGCTGTCGCGGCGCCGTGGGCGTTCGAGCCCCAGCACTGGGCTGTCCCCTCAGTGCGCACTGCGCACGTGTGTTCTACCCCGGCCGCCAGCGTGCTGAAGCTCCCGTCGGGGGCGTCTGTCTTGTTCAGGAAATCGGAGCCCCAGCACCGTGCTGCGCCGTCGAGCGTCAGTCCGCAGGTGTGGTCGGCTCCGGCGGAGATGGCGCTGAAGCGCTCCGCCGGTCGATCGGACTGCCCGGCTTCGTTGGCGCCCCAACACTGCACCGTGCCGCCGCTGCGCAGTACGCAGGCATGGTCGCCGCCCGAGGCCACCGCCGTGAAATGCCCTCCAGGCGGAGTGAGCAACTGCTCGTCGGAGCCTCCCCAGCATTCGACGTCGCCATCGTCGCGCAGCGCGCAGATGTGCTCGCGGCCGGCAGAAAGCGCGGCGAATTCCCCGTCGGGCGGGTCGGTCATGCCCGAGAAGTTCTCGCCCCAGCACACGATGGTGCCTCTTGTCCTGATGGCACAGTTGTGCTGGTAACCGGCCGCGATGGCCTTGAACTGGCCTTCGGGCGCATCCAGCAGCCCACTCTGGTTGACGCCCCAGCACTCGATGGTGCTGTCGGCCCCGATCGCGCACGTGTGCCAGAACCCGGCCGCCACGGCAGTGAAGGTCCCCTCTGCTGGCTCTGGTTCGGAAGGTGGCGAGAAGTCGTCGGTGGCCGAAATGGCAGTCGACGCGGATACCTCCGACGCGGATACCTCCGACGCGGATACCTCCCGACTCTGATCGCCGGGACCATCCCCCTGCCTCGCGCCGGACGGGCCGTCCGAGCACGCCGAAGCGATCAGTACTAGTACAAGAAGAACACGAGCGGCCCGCTGCATCAGCATCTCAGCGCGAGAAGAATACGCCCGCAGGCGGCGCCCGCATGACTCCCCAGCAGTCGATCGTGCCGTCGGTGCGCAGCCCGCACGTGTGTTGACCGCCCGCGGCCACCGCAGCGAATTGTCCGTCAGGCGCATCGAGGCGTCCCTTGGGGTCGTCCGAGCCCCAGCACGCCACCGTCCCGTCGACGCGCAGCCCGCATGAATGGTTGCTTCCTGCCGACACGGATCTGAACTGCCCTTCGGGTGCGACCGTCCTACCGTCGGAGTCCAATCCCCAGCATGCGACGGTGCCGTCGATCCGCAGAGCGCACGCGTGGGTGCGCCCGGCTGAGATGGCGGTGAACTGCCCGTCGGGTGGATCCATGACGGGAGGATCCACGCCAACGGCCAGTTCGTCGCCCCAGCAGAAGATTGACCCATCGCTACGCAGCCCGCAGGCGTAGTCGCTGCCTACGGAGATGGCGTCGAAGGGCTCTCCGGGCCATCGGAGGACCATGCTGTAGCGCTCATCGAACTCGGCGGGCCAGCATTGTGGGTAGCCCTCGACGCTCAGCGAGCACGCGTGGCTCGCTCCGGCGGCCACAGCCGTGTGTTCACCGTCGGGGACGCTGTTGAACTGCCAGAAGCCCTCGACCGACTGCAGGCCGTAGTCGGCGCCCCAGCACTCGATGGAGCCGTCGAGTCGAAGTCCGCAAGTTTGGTGGCCGCCCGCCGCCACCGCGGCGAAACGTCCCTCAGGGGCGTTGATCTGCGAAGAGTTGTTGTTGCCCCAGCATTCGATGCGACCGTTGTGGTGCAGTCCACACGAGTGGCCGGAGCCGGTGGAGACAGCGCTGAACTCTCCGTCTGGTGGCAGCACCTCCGCTCCAAGAGGCCCGCCCCAACATTCGATGGTGCCCTCGATCCGCAGCCCGCACGAGTGCACTGTGCTGGTGGCCACCGCCGTGAATCGCCCTTCCGGCGCGTGGACGTCGCCGACGTCGGCGAGCCGCCATTGTCCCCAGCACAGAATTGAGCCGTTCGTGAGCAGTCCGCAGAATCTTCGGGGGGTGATGGACACGGCGCGGAATTCCCCTTCCGAGAGAACGGAGAGAACGTACGTGGTGATTCCCTCTTGCCCCCAGCATTCGAGCCCGGCATCGGGTCGCAATCCGCAGGAGCTCCGCTCGCCCAGCGCGATCGAAGCGAACCGACCGCCCGGCGCGTCGGCCTGGCCCAGCTCGTTGGCGCCCCAGCACTGCACTGTGCCGCTGTTGCGCAGGGCGCAGGCATGCCGCCCGCTGGTGGCGACTGCGCTGAAGTGCCCGCCGGGCGGGATCAGCGCGTCAGCATTCCGGCCGCCCCAACATTGGATGTCGCCGTCTGCCCGCAATGCGCAGTTGTGCCCGTGCCCGGCCGAAAGCGCCACGTACTCGCCTTCGGGAGCGCCGAGCGTTCCGTTCTCGTCTTCGCCCCAGCACGCGATCGTGCCCTCGACGTGGATCGCACAGTTGTGGCTGTCGCCGGAAGCGACGGCGATGAAGCGACCCTCGGGGGCCTCGCTCTGGCCGTACCTGTTGTCGCCCCAGCACACGATCGTGCCGTCGGCGCGGATGGCGCACGTATGCACGAGTCCGGTGGCCATCGCCGTGAACGGCCCCTCATCGGGCCGGGGCTCGGGCGACAGGCGAGCAATCTCGCCTTGGGCCTCCGACTCGCCGCCGGCTGGCTCTGATTCGTTGACGGTGGAACCGGAGCAACCCGCGGCCGCCAGCGCGAGCACCAGGAGGGCCTCGACCACACGTCGCCTCGGCCGGTGCGAATCCGATCTTGACGTAGTTGTCCTCATCTGATGTGCACAACTACGTCAATTTGGTGACGCTGCCTGTCGCGGGGTGAGCACCGGCGTCCCCTCTGGTCGTCACGGTTGCCGCGCTTACAACATGAGGAGATCGATCGGCACCAAGCGTTGTGCTACGGGATCCACGGCCAAGCACAGGCCCTCCAGAGTGTAGGCCCCCAGTAGGGCGGGGTCGTTGTCGTCTCCGAAGACGACCAGCGTGACCACGCTCTCGCCGTCTATGGTGGCCCGAGCCTCTCCGAAGTCCCTCTCGATCCGCCGGCCGTCGGCCACCATGAACTTGCGCCTGCCCCTCGGCGCAACCCCCAACTCGCGCAGCAGTCGAGCTGGCAGAGTGGTGAAGGTGGCGCCGCTATCGACCGCCGCGTCGATCTCGCGGGTCTTCTGACCGTCCATGCTGGCAATTCGCATCGAACAACTGAATGTGCCCATCACAGAGAACCTCCTTAGAATGAATGATATTTCACTGTAGCAGCATGATGGTGGCATGCTTCCTGCGGGAGGGGTCGAACAGGCCGGGAGTCGACGTCTAGTATCGCGCCGTAGCCGAGTTCTTCACCGACATCTCTGCCGGTCACTCCAGCGGGAATGGGAGTTGCAGCCACCAGGGGCGGTCGACGGGGTCGACGCGGCTCACCCATTTGACCCACCAGAAGCCCCGGCGTCCCGGAGCTACCAGCCTCACCGGCGCACCGTGGCCCCGGCGCAGCAGCTCGCCGTTGTAGCCGACGGCCAGGTAGAGGTTGGGCGCGTCGCGGGCAGGGAACAGGCGGCTGTAGCCCGTTAGCGATATGATTTCCAGGGTGGGTTGGTCCAGTTCGGGCATCAGCTCGATGAGCGGCACCGCGTCCCAGGACTGACGGCTCCACCATCCTCCAGTGCAGTCGAGGTCGGCCTCCACCGGCCTGGTCCGGGTCCGTATGTCGTCCAGCGCCACCGGTTCGCCCGCGACGGTCAGATCCCAGTCCGAGGCTGGCACCCGGGGCGTCCGGTCGTTGAGCCACATTGTCGTCGGCATCTCCGAAGGCGTGAACGAGGCGATCTCGTGGGAGCCGGTGAAGCGCCGGTTGTCGCCCACCGCCAACTGCTGGATCCCGTAGACGGCGCCCGCGGCTGCCAGCGCGAAGCCCCCGCCCGCCAGCGCCCTGCGGTCGAGGTCGGTGAGGCGGGGGCGGCCTGGCCGGCTCACCATGTGCCACACCACCAGCGGCGCCAGTAGCGCAGCCAGCAGTACATGGGTCCACAGCGCCGACCAGTAGCCCACCCCGTGCCACAGCCCGGTGGCGTGCAGGACGCCCATGACGACCGTGGCCACGACCAGCGCGCCCAGCAGCATCGACAGCCATCGGGTGGCCCGCCGCCGCTTGAGCCCGGTTCGGACCGAGCCCTGCATCTTGGCCGGCGCCAGGGCCAGCAGGCTCAACCCGGCCAGGGCATGGACAATCGTCACCCAGCGCGCCCAGCCGGTGCCTATCGCCCAGGAGGCCAGACCGGTCGCAGCGGCCACCGTCACCGCGACAGCCAGCAGCAAATCCACCCGACGGGAAGTGAGCAGTTTGTTGAATATCATGCTATGTTGATCTATATAACTATCGCCTGATGGCCTCGACGGTTGAACATGCTAGACTTGGGAGAGGTATCACGATGGAAGCTGCGATCATCGGAGTCTTGGGCGCGGGCCTGTTGGGGCTGCTCGGCGTTTTCCTGCAGGCGATACGGTCCGATCTTCGCGCCCTAGGCGAGCGCATGGACGCTCGCTTCGCGGCGAGCGAGACTCGACTCCTGACCCGCATACAGGAGGGCGAGGATCGGTTGTTGGAACGCATACAGGAGGGCGAGGATCGGTTGTTGGCCCGCATACAGCCCTTGGAAACGGATCTAGGCGAAGTGAAGGAGCGATTGGCCAGAATCGAGGCCACGCAGGCTGAGCACGGCCGCCTACTCGCCCGCATCGCCTACTCGCCCACATGATGAGCCACAGCGAGCGGATAGCCGCGCTCGAGGGTGCAGCCGCCGCCGGTTAGCGGGTCCCGAGTACGGCGTCGGCAATCCGATCCTCGCAGGTGGCCTGGTCCCACCAGGAGAGCTGGAGCTGCTTGGCCCGCCGGAAGTAGAGCTGGATGTCGTACTCCAGAGTGAAGCCGATCCCGCCGAACACTTGCTGGCATATGGCGGTGATGTCTCGATAGGTGCGGCAGGCGAACAGCTTGGCCATGGGAGCCAGGCGCTCGGTGGAGCGTCCGGTGCTGTGGGCCCAGGCCGCCTCGCACACCAGCAGCCGGGCGCCGTCGAGGGCGGTGCGGGCGTCGGCCAGGTAGTGCGAGATGGCTTGGAACTCGGCCAGGGCCTTGTCGAACTGGCGTCTCGTCTTGGCGTATTCGACGGTGATCTCCAGCGTGTAGACAGCGCCGCCGACCGCCTGGGCCGCGGCCAGGATCGCGCCGGCGTGCATGGTCCGCTGCCATGCTGACCAACCCGTCCCAGCCTCGGAGTCCGGAGCCCCCAGGCGGGCGCTGCCCGGCACCGGCACGCAGTCGAACGTCACCAGGTGCTGGGTGTCGGAGGAGATCGACATCCGCTGCTCGATGCTCAGGCCCGCGGCGTCGGCTGGGACCACGAACAGGTCGATGTCGGCGTCGCCGTCGCCGGTGCGGGCCAGCACGACGAGCAGGTCGGCTGCCGCCGCGAACGGCACATGCGCCTTCGAGCCGTCGAGCACGAAGTCGTCGCCGTCGGCCCGGGCGGCCAGTTGCACGCCGCGGGGCTTGTAGCCGCCGCCCGGCTCCAGCCACGCCACGGTGGCGATGGTGTCGCCCGACGCTATGCCGCCCAGCAACTCGTCCTGCTGGGAGGGGGTGCCGGCTTCCACAATGGCACCCGCGGCCAGCACGCAGCTCACGAAGTGGGGGAGCGGCGCCAGGGAGCGCCCCAGCTCCTCGTAGAGCACAACCCCGTCGATGAGGCTCATGCCCGAGCCGCCCTCGCTCTCGGGGACCATCAGCCCGCACAGTCCCAGCTCCCCGAAGCGCCGCCACAGGTCGCGGGCGATGCCGTCGGGGTCGTCCTCCAGCTCGCGCACCCGCTCCAGCGGGGAGAACTCGCTGCACAGGCCCCGCACCATGTCGCGCAGCATGTCCTGTTCGTGGGTGAATTCGAGGTCCAGCATCAAAGTCTCCCGGACCCACAGCGACGCGGCACGCCGCACTGGCCTGTCGGGGCCTCGAGACGCGTCACGCCACGGGGTCTTGCAACTGGCTTCAGGCACAGCGCGGCGCGCATCAGGGCCTCCAGTCGTCGCCGCGGCGGAGCCACGGATTGTCTGCGGTCGAGCTGGGCAGAGCCACACGGACGGTTCCGGTGGTGCATGTCCGGTCCCCGCCGCGCATGACCAGGTCGAGCTCGGCCCAGCCGCACCCCGTGTCGTCGGTGGAAACGGCAGTCACCTTTGCCTCAATGGTCATCGTGTCGTCGGGGAACACCGGATCCTGCATGCGGAACGAGACCCGTCCCAGGCGGCCGCGCGGCCCGGTCCAGTCGGTGATGGCCCTTTCGATCCAGGCGAGTTGGTTGGGGGTGTTCAAGAAGATGTCGCGGGTGCCGTTGCGCTCCGTGGCGAAGCGGTAGTCGTGGTGCATCGGGCGCCAGTCGCGGCTGGCCAGCGCCCCCAGCACTACGGTGGTGGCGGTCACGCCGTGGGTGATCGTCGGGAGAGCGTCGCCGACGCGCACCTGGTCGTGGGAGGGGTCCGGCTTGGCTCGGGGCCCGGCCGGTTCGTGGGCGGGGTCCGGCTTGGCTCGGGGCTCGGCCGGTTCGTGGCCGGCGCGGCCGCCGGGGCCCGAGTCCTTCCCGGACGGGGCCGGGGAGGCACCACTCGACTGGCCAGCCGGCGGCGTCGACGAGCCCGGGGAGGCTCCGCTGAGGCGGCGGTAGCCGAAGCCGGTGTAGGACTCGATGCCGACCAGGTCGTCGTGCTGGTTGTGGTACTCGACGTCGATCACCCAAAAGCGCCCCGATCCCAGCCGGGTGGTCTTGGGGCCGCTCACGGACCGAAGCACCTGACGATGGCTGATGACGTCGCCGGGGCGCACCGGGTCGTGGAACACCACGGTGTTGTCGCTCATGATCGCCTCGGGAAGCCCCAGGCGCTCCTTGAGCTCGAAATGCACCTTGAGGGCGACCTGCTCCTTGGCCGCTCCGGGCGCCCAGCGGTGGGGGCGCATCCACAGCGACAGCGTGCTGAGGGGCAGGATGCTCCCCCCGGCGAGCATGTCGGCCACCGCCGAGTCCCAGTACAGCGGGTTGCCGTTCTCGGTGGCGGCCAGAGTGTTCCAGCCGTAGGCCATCTCGGCGGGGAAGTCCGCGGTCTCGGGGTACAGCGGGCGCCCGATCAGCTCGGCGATGTCGGCGGGCAGCTCAGCAGCCATCAGGAACTCTCATCCCTCCTGGCGGGAATTGGCAGCGTGTGGTGCCCTTTGGGGAGTGCGTCGCTGCCATTTCGGCTGGGTTGGGGGGTGGGTAGCGACCTGGTTGGTGTCGTAGGGGGAATTGGCAGCGTGTGGTGCCCTTTCGGGAGTGCGTCGCTGCCAGTTCGGCTGGGGTAACCGGTCAGGTCCATCAGGCGATCGCTCCGGCGCTGGCGAGCCTGGCGATGCGGGCCTCGTCGTAGCCCGCCTCGGCCAGCAGCTCGGCGGTGTGAGTCGCGGCAAGATCGGGCAGCCGGTGGGGCGAGTCGGCCGCGGCCGCGCCGGCCCAGACCGCGCCGATCTGCTCCATCGTGCCGTCGGTGGGATGCTCGGCCTTGACCACTGAGCCCCGAGCCCGGTATTGCTCGTCGGCCACTGCCTCCGACACGCGGTTGACAGGTGCCACGCAGCAGTCGGCGGGACCGAGCCTCCGGACCCACTCGTCGCGGTCCGCGGTCAGGAACCGCTCCGCCAGCGCGGCCCGGATCGCGTCCTGGAGCTCGTCGTCGGTTTGGGCGTCGATGAAGCGGCCGAGGCCCAGCGCCCGGCACAGGTTCGCCCAGAAGGCCGGCTCGATGGCCGCCACCGACAGGTACTTGTCGTCGGCGCAGGCGTAGATGCCGTAGCAGGCGTAGCGACCGGTGAGGATGTAGTGGCCGGGACCGGGCTCGGCTCCGGTGGCGAGGTGCTCGTCGGCATACAGCGACATCATTCCCAGGGCACCGTCGGCCACCGACACGTCGAGGTGCTCGCCGTGCCCCGTGCGCTGGAGACGCAGCAGGGCGGCCATCACCGCCAGCGCGGCGTGCATCCCGCCCGCGGCGATGTCGGCCACCGTCGCGCCGGGCAGCGCGGGGGCGCCGTCGGCGTCGCGTCCGCTGCAGTGCAGATAGCCCGAGACGGCCAGGTAGTTGAGGTCGTGGCCGGCCCAGTCCCGCCGGGGGCCGGTCTGGCCGTAGCCGCTGGTGGAGCAGTAGACGACGCCCTCGTTGATAGCCCGGATCGCTTCGTACCCGATGCCGAGGCGGTCGACCACACCGGGGCGGAAGCTCTCCACGATCACGTCGGCGCCGCATGCCAGCGCGAGGAACGCCTCGCGTCCGTCGTCGCTCTTTAGATCGAACAGCGCTCGGCGCATGTCCCGATGGCCGCTGTACGCGTAGGGAGGAGGCACCGTCGCTGCGCCGGACCGGCTCGGCACCGGCCCCAGCTTCACGACGTCGGCGCCGTAGTCGGCCAGCAGGCGAGTGGCCCGGGCCGCCGGCCCCACTGAGGCCAAGTCGAGCACCCTGACGCCCTCGAGCGCCCCCGGGCGGGCGGCGGTTGACGCCTCGGCCGTCATGCGGACACGGCCTCAGAAGTTCTTGGGGAGCCGGTCGCGGCCGTCATGCGGACACGGCCTCAGAGGTTCTTGGGGAGCCGGTCGCGGCCGTCATGCGGACACGGCCTCAGAAGTTCTTGGGGAGCCGGTCGCGGCCGTCATGCGGACACGGCCTCAGAGGTTCTTGGGGAGCCGGTCGCGGCCGTCATGCGGACACGACCTCAGAAGTTCTTGGGGAGCCCCAGGCCCCGCCGGGCGATGATGTTCTTCTGGATCTCCGAGGCGCCCCCGCCGATGGTGTCGATCACCGTGAAGCGGTAGGTCGACTCGGAGCGGCCGGCCATGGGGGCATCCCCGGTGTGCACCCGCAGCTGCGATCCCGGCCCTGCGATGTCCATGGACGCGTCGGCCAGGCGCTTGGACAGCTCGGTGGCGTAGAGCTTGTACTCCGAGGCAGCCACCGTCGGCGGCTGGAACCCCTCCTTGCCGTCGCGCACCGCATGTTCCACCTTCACCGCCTCGGCCACGAACTTCAGCCCCAGCACTCGGGCCACCTCGGCCTCGGTGTGCAGGGCGGCGAGCCGGGCCCGCACCCGTGGGTCTTCCCGCAGAGCCTCGCCGTCGCGCTCCGCGGCCTGCACCCATTCGGTGAGCAGATCGAGACGCTGCTTGATGGGTGAGAACGTGAACAGGGTGAAGCGCTCGAGGTCGAGGGCCTGGCTGATGTAGCGGAACCCGTGGTTGACCTCGCCCACCACGTAGTCGTCGGGTACGAAGACGTTGTCGAGGAACACCGAGTTGGTACGCTCGTCGCCCATCGTCCAGATCGCGTCGATGGTGATGCCGGGCTGGTCGAGGGGCACCAGCATCAAGGTGATGCCCATGTGCTTGTTGTCGGGGTCGGTGCGGGTGCCCAGCCAGTACCACTCCGCGAAGTGGGCGGAGGTGGTCCAGATCTTCTGGCCGTTGAGCAGCCATCCGGTGGCGCCGTCGGTGGCAGTGTGGCGCTCGGCCCTCAGCCGCATGGATGCTGCGTCCGATCCGGCGTCGGGCTCGGAGTAGCCCACCGCGAATTCCACGTCGTTCTCCAGGATCATGGGCAGAAACTCGGCCTTGAGCCTCTCGGAGCCGTGGGCGATGATCGTCTTGCCGACGATGCCGACGCCCTTGCCGATCTGGGGGCCACCCCGGGCCGCGAGCGCCTCGTTCAGCAGGTACTCGTAGACGCCCTCGCCCTCGCTCCCGCCGTACTCGGCCGGCCAGGTGATGCCCAGCCATCCTTTGCGGCCCATCTGTTTCATGAAGGCCCGGCGCTTGGGCGTGTCCACGAGCTGGGCCATGTTCTCCCTGCTCAGGTCGAACACGTCGGGGTCGTCATTGGCGTCGAGGAACGCCTCCACCTCGGCCGCGAAGACCTGCTGCTCGTCTGAGAACTCGAAGTCCACGGCGGCTCCCTGCTCGCACCGGCTGCCATGGGTCAGCCGCGTGCGGCCAGCGTATCGGCGCCCTGCTCGGCGACCCGCGGGAGCGCCGGCCGCGGCCCGCAGCCGGTGCGCTAGTACAGGGAGCCGGAGCGCACCGCGGGTTCCTGGCCCCGGGCGCGGCGCAGCTCGTCCTCGAGGGCCCGGGAGAGGGCGACCGTGTCGGATGTGATCGTGATCATCCTGAACCCCTGCTCGATGCGCAGCTGGCTCAGCTCCGCCGCGGTGTGGCAGCCGGGCACCACCCCGTGGCGCACGCAACCCGCCACGATGGCGGCCATGGCGTCGTCGAATGCCGTCTTGCCGTCGTTGTTGCCCGGCGGCAGGCCCAGGCTCACCGACAGGTCCGAGGGCCCCACATAGACGGCGTCCACGCCCGGCACCGACAGGATGTCGTCGAGGTTGGCGACCGCCTCCGCGGTCTCGACCATCGGAATCACGGCCACGTCTGCGTTGGCGTGTGCGAAGTAGTCGGAGCCCTCCTGGCGCACCACCCGAGCAGGGCCGTAGCTGCGGCCACCTTCGGGCGCGTACCGGCAGGCCCGCACGGCAGCCTCGGCCTCGGACCGGGTGTTGACCATGGGCACGATGATGCCGCGGGCGCCGGCGTCGAGGCTCTTGCCGATTACGCCCGGCTCGTTCCACGGCACCCTCACCACCGGCGTGGCCGATCCCAGGTTGATCGCCTGAAGCATCCTCCAACTGTCGCTGTAGTCGTTGAGGCCGTGCTGGGTGTCGACGCACACGTAGTCGAAGTCGCAGCGGGCCACGATCTCCGCCGAGAACGCGCTCGGGATGGCCAGCCAGCCTCCGAGCGCGGCCTCGCCCGCGGTCCAGCGGTCTCTCATCGGGTTGTTTCGCATAGCGGACTCTTCTATCAGCGTTTGCCTTCAGGACCGAACTTCCGGCGGTTAGCCACCATATATGTGGCAAAGTCGGAGGTAGTTCCTCGGACGTGCCCTCCACAGGGTCGCAGCAGGACGGGAAGGACCGATGGACTACAACACGATCACAGTCGAAGTGGACGGGCCGGTGGGCACGCTGGCATTGGACAATCCAGCCAAGCTCAACCCGCTGTCGGTCGAGTGCCTGCGCGAGCTGGCCGACGCGGCCCGCTGGTTCGACCGCCACGAGGGGGTGAAGGCGGTGATCGTGCGGGGCAACGGCCGGGCCTTCACCGCGGGCGCGGACCTCGCCGCCTTCGGTGGCGGGGGCGGGCCGGACCGCGCCGGCACCGACGCCGGGCGCCTCATGGCCGAGGCTCTCACGGCCACGCAGGCGGTGACGATCGCGGCCATACACGGCCATTGCGTGGGCGGCGGCGTGGTGCTGGCCGCGGCCTGCGATCTGCGGGTGGCCGCCGACGATGTTCGCTTCGTGATCCCCGAGGTGGATCTGGGCATCCCGCTGGCATGGGGCGGCATTCCCAGGCTGGTGCGCGAGATCGGCCCGGCCGCCACCCGCGACCTGGTGCTCACCTGCCGTCCCTTCGACGCGGCTGAGGCCCGTGCCTTGGGCTTCGTCAACCGGATAGTGCCCGCATCGGAGCTGGACGACGCCGCGGGGGCTCTGGCCTCCCAGCTGGCCGCCAAGTCGGCGTTCACGCTGCGGGCCACTCTGCGGTCCGTCGACGCGGCGGCTGAGGCTCTGGTGCCCACCGGCGGCGCCTGGAACGACGCCGACTCTCTAGCCGCGGCTCGCCGCGATCCCGAGTCGCGCCAGGCCGCCCGCAGCTATCTGGAGGAGCGCGGCCGCTGAGCCGCCCATGCGGCGCGCCGCCACTTGAAGGCAAGCGGGCGCGGGGTCGCAGCGCGAGGTCGAGGACTGTGGGCTCGCAGCCGGAACGCGACGCTCACCCGATCCGTCAGACGCTGGCGGCGATCAGGTCCCACAGTGCGTCGATGTGGGCTCGGGTCGTCCAGGTCGAGCCGACAGAGATGCGGGCGTAGCGCCTCTCGTCGGCCTCCGAGGCGGTGATGTAGAAGCGGCCGTCGCCGTTGATCCGCTTCACCAGGTCGTCGGTGGCCTCGTTGCCGCCGGCGTGCGCGAACGACACCAGAGCGAACGGTGTCGGTGCGATGGTTGCCAGTTTCGGGTGGGCGTCGATGCGATCCGCTAGCCCGCGGGCCCAGGCCACGTGGGTGCGGATCATCCTGCGCAGACCCTCCGCGCCGAAGCAGCGCAGCACGAACCAAAGCTTCAGCGCCCTGAACGGCCGGCCGAGCGGTCCGTGCCAGTCGCGGTAGTCGATCACGTTTCCGGATTCGGAGGCCGCGTTGCGCAGGTACGGCGGCACGACGCTCAGCGCTTCGATCAGCGGCCGGCGGTCGGCCACCCACATCACCGAGCAGTCGAGGTTGGTGGCCAGCCACTTGTGGGGGTTGAACGTGTAGCTGTCCACCAGCTCCAGTCCGTCCTGATGGTGGCGGAACTCCTCGCAGATCATCGCTGAGCCGGCGTAGGCCGCGTCGACGTGGTGCCACATCTGCTCGGCCCGGGCGATTTCGCCAATGCGCCGCACGGGATCGACGCCGGTGGTGCCGGTGGTGCCCACCGCGGAGCACGCGAAGGCTGGCGCCAGACCCGCCCCCCGGTCCGCGGCTATCGCGGCGGCCAGCGCCTCGGGCCGGGCCGCGAACTCGCTGTCGGTCTCCAGCAGCCTGATGTGGCCGTAGCCGGCCATGCGGGCGCCCTTCTCGATGGAGGAGTGGGCGTGGCTCGACGTGTAGGCGACCATGTCCTTGGGGCCTGCTCCAGTCCGTTCCAGACACTGCTCTCGGGCCACGACCAGCGCCGTGTGCGTCGACGCCGACGCCCCCGACTGCAGCACGCCGCCGCCGGCACCTGTCGTCTTCCACTCCTGGGGCACGCCCAGAAGGTCCACCAGCCAGTCGAGCACGTGGGACTCGATCTCGGTTGCCGCGGGCGAGGTCGACCACAGCATTCCCTGGATCCCCATACCGGCCGCGGCGAGTTCCCCAAGAATGGCGGGCGGCGACGACTGGGCCGGGAAGTAGGCGAACCACCCCGGGTGCTGCCAGTGCGTCAGCCCCGGAACCACCACCCGGTCGAGGTCCGCGACAACGGCTTGGAAGGACTCCGGTTGCTCCGGGGCGAGATCCGGCAACTTGGCCCGCACATCGCCGGGCCGTGCGGGCTCGCGGACCGGTCGGTCGTCCAGACCGCCCAGGTAGTCGGCGATCCAGTCCACGAGGGCGTAGGCGTTGCGCCGGAACGCCTCGAGGTCGAGCGGATCGGTCGATGGGGAAGCGCTGGTCGACACCCCGGCGATGATACCGGCGTCTGTGGGTAGCCTCATGTGTGCAAGACGATCAGCCGGGCCGCCGCGGCGTGGCAAAGCGTCGCCTGAATGGCACCTCCAGAATCGAAGGAGAGAACTGTGGCAGCAACCGCATTCCGGGGCAATCCAGTCAACACGAGCGGCGATCTGCCGGCCGTCGGTGCGACAGCACCCGCCTTCACCCTCACCGGAGGCGATCTCGGAACTGTCTCCTCGGAGGGTCTGGCCGGCGGCCGGGTGGTGCTGAACATCTTCCCGTCCATCGACACCGGCGTGTGCGCCCAGAGCGTGCGCGTCTTCAATGAGCGCGCCGCGGGACTTGAGGACACCACAGTCCTGTGTGTGTCGGCCGACCTCCCCTTCGCGGCCGGACGTTTCTGCGGTGCTGAGGGCATCGAGAACGTGACCACCGGCTCCACCTTCCGCAACCCCGAGTTCCTCGACGACTACGGCGTCGGCATGGCCGATGGTCCTCTCACCGGGCTGTGCGCCCGGGCCGTCGTGGTGATCGACTCTGACGGCACGGTGCTGCACTCTCAGCTCGTGGACGAAATCGCCTCCGAGCCCGACTACGACGCCGCCATCGCCAGCCTGGGCTGACCCCGCCGTTTCGATCCGCGGGGTCGCGACGTCTCCGGTCATCTGCCGGCTCGCTCATCTGGCTCAACGGGGAGCGCGTCCTCGTCTGGATACACACTCAAGCGCGTGAGATCACCGTGCACGAGTCACTCCCGCACGAAGTCCGGGCGGCTATCAGCGAGGCGCGTTCCCGGTCAGAGAGCCGCTCGATCGGCGAAGCCATGGCAACAAACGACCAGCCATTGGCCACGATGACCGGAGGACTGCTCCCCTCAGGCCCAGACCGGCACCCTTCTTCAGCTCCCCACGCACCCAAGATGATAGAGATCGAACGCATGGAGACAAGTCATGCGACTTCACCGCTCAGATCACAGTAGAGCACGCAGGTTCCGGCAGCGCATACAGTGACAATAGCCAGCTCTGTTGCGCCACTGATCACATGCTTCGCATACCACAAATCAGGCACGATTTCCGAGATAACGAAGTCAGCGCAGATGCCCATAAAGAGGGCCGTTAACGCTATCAGATAGGTTCGTCCAAGCGTCGCCCAAAACGAGCCTCTCACGAGCCGAACAGCGTAGCGCAATGACGAAACCGTTGGCCCAACCTCCGCGGCGACAAAGGCTACGAGCAATACGCCTGGAACCAGCACTAGGCCGACCGTTAGCATCAGCACAGACGACCAAGCGATGATCAAGAGCAAGACGAATGCGGGATTGAACACGAGTGTGATAGCAAGAAGCAGCCCTATGACTACTGCGAGTACGGCGACGATCGCGATGCCAATTCCAAGAATCTTGCCAAGGAGCGCTGATACTCTAAACAACCTGGCTATTCCCCATCTGAGTGCCTCGACAGCGCTACAGGGCCGCTCCATCAGATCTGAGACACAGATCCTGGACACAGATGTAAGATATACGAGTGTAACGAGTAAGTAGACAATAGCGCCGATAATCAACATCGGTAGAGCGAAGCTAGTTAAGTTCATGTCTATCGATATCAATTGCTCCCGATACTCCTCCGCCCAGAAGGATAGTCCATCAGGATTGACGCGATTCCAGACGTCTAATGACTCTCCGACAAAGACCCTGTCTGTACCGCTGATGATCAGGAATAGCGAGGTAAGAGTGAACACTAGTGCAGGAACGATCAGTCGAGACAGTTCCCGTCTGCGCCGCCTGGCTAAGGAGAGCATCGCATACAGCAGTTGTCTGGCTCCGCGTCGGCCTCCGGGGGTTGTAGATTCACCGTTCATGCCCAGTTGAGCCTATCACAATGGATGCATAGGTGCAGTAGCTGTCCCAATGAGTGCCAGCAGAGATGTTACGAGGTACAGGGCGTATCTTGATCTTGAGGCACAGTTGCACATTGCCGAGTAACCAACTGCACACGGCTAGATCAACCATGCTAGCGACAGCGCCGATTCCGCCAGGAAGTGGGGCACCTGGAAGAACCGGTTCTTGGCCGTCAGCGGGCCGATCCGCACCGGCTCGAAGAGGATGTCGTACTCCGGGTCCCGCATCGGGCTCAGGCGGCCATGTCCAGGGCTTCGGCGCAGCGGTCCAGCGCGTAGTCGATGAAGATTCGGGCCCCGCTGTCGTCGTAGTGCTGGTTGTCGCCCATGGCGCCCGCGGTGTGGCGCACCCGGACGCCCTCGATGATGCAGGCCACCCGCCAGAACTGCAGAGCCACGTACCAGTCCAGCGACGACAGGTCCCGCTCGGAGCGCTTGCTGTAGCGCTCCAGCACGTCTGCGGGCGTGCCGAAACCGTCGACGGTGGTCGGCATGTCGGCCAGCCGGCCCCTGCCCCTCTGCGCATCGCCCCACCACGTCACCAGACCGGCTATGTCGATCAGCACGTCCCCGAGGGTGCACAGTTCCCAGTCGAGCACCGCGGCCACTGTGCCGTCGGCGGCCATGATGCAGTTGTCGAGCCGGTAGTCGCCGTGCACGATGCCGGTGCCCTGCTGCTCGGGGATCGACGCCACCAGCCGGTCGTGCAGCTCGCGCACCCGGGGCAGGTCGCGGTCCGATCCCTCGTCGACCTGGCGCTGCCAGCGTCTCAATTGGCGCGCGCAGTAGCCCTCGCGGCGGCCGAGGTCGCCCAGCCCCACGTCGTCGGGGTCCAGCGAGTGCAGATCGGCGAGGGTGTCGACGATCGAGCGGGCCATGACCGGGCGCACTGTTTTGTCCACCTCTGCGGCGTCGGTGCGATCGAATACGACCGAGCCCTCGACGTAGTCCATGACGTAGAAATTGGCGCCGGTGACGGCCGGATCGGTGCAGAGTCCCAGTGCGGGCGGCACCGGCACCGGCGTGGGCGCCAAAGCCGATATCACCCTGTGCTCGCGGGTCATGTCGTGGGCGCTGGCCAGCACATGGCCGGTGGGCGGGCGCCTCAGCACCACCTTGCGGCCGGCGGCGTCGGTCACCACGAACGTGAGGTTGGAGGCCCCTCCCGCGATGGGCTCGAAATCCAGCGGCGGGACCGTCCCCACCTGGGCGGCCAGCCAGGCCGAGACCGGCTCTGGATCGATTCCCTTCGGCGCGCGGGCCACGGCGCTAGCGTCGCCGGGCCGCACCCGGATTGCAAACGGCACCAGAACCGGCGCGGCATCGTCACACGGGCAGGGGAGGCGGTCACCCATGAGAGTGGGCTTCATCGGATTGGGCAACGTCGGGTCGAAGCTGGCCGGAAGCCTGCTGCGCAACGGCTTCGATCTGGTTGTGCGCGACCTGGACCGCTCGGCCGCGGCCGCGCTGGAGGCCGGGGGAGCGGGCTGGGCCGACAGCCCCGCGGAGATGGCCGCCGGGGCCGACATGGTGATCACGTGCCTGCCCAGCCCCTCGGCCAACGCCGCGGTGATGGAGGCCGGCGACGGGATTCTGGCCGGTCTGGCCTGCCGGGCGGGCCGCGGTAACCACGCCGAGGCTCCGATCTGGGCGGAGATGAGCACCACCGACGAGACCGAGGTGCGCCGCCTGGCCGCGCTGGTGGCCGTCGCGGGCGGCGCGGCGGTGGACTGCCCGGTGTCGGGCGGGTGCCACCGGGCCGCCACCGGCAACATCTCGATCTTCGCGGGCTGCGACCGGCCCACGTTCGAGCGGGCCCTGCCCGTGCTCACCGCCATGGGCCGCAACATCCTGCACACCGGCGGGGTCGGGTCGGCGTCGGTCCTGAAGGTGGTCACCAACTACCTGGCCTCCGCCAACCTGGTGTCGCTGTGCGAGGCGCTGGTCACCTCCAAGATGGCCGGCATCGACCTCAACACCGCCTATGAGGCCATCCGCATCTCGTCGGGCAACTCGTTCGTGCACGAGACCGAGAGCCAGGTGATCCTCAACGGCAGCCGCGACATCAACTTCACCATGGACCTGGTGCAGAAGGACCTGTCGCTGTTCGCGGCGGTGGCTGAGCGGGCCGGCGTCCGGTTGGAGCTGTCGCCGGTGCTGATCGAAATCTTCGACGACGCCGCGGCCCGCTACGGCCCCCGGGAATGGTCGCCCAACGTGGTCAAGCGCTGGGAGGAGGCCACCGGCACCAGCGTCCTAGCGCCCGGCTTCCCCGCTCAGATGATCGACGACGAGCCCGAGGCCCCCGGCCGCGAAGTGGTCGTGAGCCGCTAGAGACCGAGCAGTCTCACAGAACCAATATTTCGTCGCGGACGAAGTGCAGGCGGATCAATCCGGGACGCGCCGTCGCATCGTCGAAGTAACAGTCGACGGCCTCTCGGACATTCCCGCGGACCTCCTCGATTGTCTCCCCCTCGGTATGAATGCCATACCCGAGGGCACTGGCGGCGTACCCGCCATCGACTTCGTCCTCACTGACCTCGAAGATGATCTCCGACATGGGGGACGTCACGGCCCGCTCCTCTCACACACCAACCGGGTCATTGTTCCACTCTCCATGCCCGTGCCACGATACTGCTCAGCGTCGGCGGCCGAGCGTTGCGGCGTGGGCCTGGAGCTGGCCCGAGCAGTTCGGCCGCGAGGTCGCCGTCTTCCGGCCTAGCCGGAATTGGCAGCGTCTTGCGCCGCATAGGGGCCGCCTTGCTGCCAGTTCGCCAGGCCGGGCCGGTGATTTCCGGAATTGGCAGCGTCTCGCGCCGTATAGGGGCCGCCTTGCTGCCAATTCGGGATCAGCCGAAGGCTCCGGTGGCTCGCAGGTCTGCGATCTCGGTGGCTGTCCGACCGAGTAACTCCTGCATCACCTCGTCGGTGTGTTGGCCGACGGTGGGGGCCATCGACGGGGTCGGCGGCTTCTCGCCGTCCACGTACACCGGCAGGGGGAGCTGCTCGCAGCCGATGTCGGAGGCGGGCAGGAAGCCGATGCGGGCCTGGAACTGGGGGTCGTCGCCGATGTTGGCGGGCGTGTTGAACGGCGCGATGGGCGTGTTGGCCTCGTTGCTGAAGTCCAGCCACTCCGCGCAGGTCTTGGTGGCGAAGATGGCCTTCAGCTCCCGCTGCAGTTCGGTGTTGCCCCGGGCGTGGTCGGCGTAGGTGGACCCCGGCCAGCGCTCGAAGAGGTCCATGCGGCCTGCGCCCGCGCAGAAGTTGCGCCAGAAGGCCTGCTCGGAGGCCATGAACAGCACGTGGCCGTCGGCCGCGGCGTAGGCCTGGTAGCGCACGCCCTCCCACATGCCGGCCAGCCCCGCGGGCCGGCGCTCGTAGTCGTCGGACGGGTTGCCGGTCACTTCGTCGGCGGGGCGCAGGTAGGCCCGCTCGGTCTCGATGCGGTACCAGTCCATGTAGGCCGAGGCGTCGGACTGGGCCACTTCGATCTCACATCCCTCGCCGGTGTCGCGGGCCTTGATCACCGCGGCCAGCACCGCCAGCGCGGCCAGCATCGGCCCGACGTTGATGCCCACGTTGGGCATGTTCGGTGGGATGCGGGTGAAGCCCTCGTCGTCGACGACGGGCTGCACGATCCCCGACCAGGTGTCGTAGGCGATGCCGTGGCTGGGCATGTCCTTGTACGGGCCGGTGGCGCCGTAGCCCGACAGGGTGGCGAAAACGAGGCGAGGGTTGGCGGCGCTCAGCACGTAGTAGCCGAGCCCGAGACGGGCCAGGGTGCCCGGGCGCATGGCCTCCACCACCACGTCGGCGGTGGCCGCCAGGTCGATGTACAGCTGGCGGCCGGCGTCGGTCTTGAGATCGAGGGTGACGCTGCGCTTGCCCCGGTGGGTGTGCAGGTGCATCAGCGAGATGCCCTTGACGATGGGCCACGTCATCTGGCGGATGTAGTCGCCGGCCGGGGACTCGACCTTGATCACGTCCGCGCCAAGGTCGGCCAGGAACGTTCCGAGGTGTCCCGGCCCGAGCAGGCTGGACTCGATAACCCGCACCCCGGCCAGCAGGCCCGAGCCGTCGGATCCCTCCCCGCGGCTCGCGCCCTGTCCGCTGCCTGCAGCGTGGTCGTCGGTCACGCTGGCCAGTTTAAGGAGGACGGCTGGCCCACTTCGGCCGGCGACGTTCAGAACTGCGCTGCGACCGGTGCCCGCAATGAGTTCTGCTCCACCGCGCCGACGGACATCCGGCCGCCCCCCTCGGGGGACTGCTCGGGACCGGGCAGCCGCTGGCCTAGGGGTCGATGAGGACGCCGGGGTTGAGGATGCCGTTGGGGTCTAGGCGCTTCTTGACGGCCCGCACCGCCTGGGCGAACAGTTCGGGACGCTGGCGGTCGTAGCCGTTGGGCCGGTGCATGCGACCCACCGCGTGATGGTGGGTGACGGTGCCGCCCGCGGCCACCACCGCTTCGATGGCTGCGTCCTTGATCGCCTGCCACTGGCCGATCTCGCTGCCCTGGGAGCCCATGCCCGACCACGTGTAGTAGGGCGCGGGGCCGTCGGTGTAGACGTGGGTGAATCGGCACGACAGCGAATGGTGCGGCCCGAACGTGTCGGTTAGTGCGGCGCGGACCCTGGTGCGGATCTCGGCGTCGAAGTCGGGCCAGCGGTCCCACGTGATGGCCGTCTCGAAGGTGTCGTTGACCAGGCCCAGCGACGTCTCCACACCGTTGCCCACCCCGATGAACGCGTTGCGCCAGGCGCCCACCGCGCCGCCGCGGCCGGTGGGCTCGCCCGTGCCGTCGTCGACGCGGATCTCGTCGTCGGCGACGTGCCCGCCGCAGTCTCGGGCGATCTCCACGGCCTGGGCGATGTTGTGGCGCTGGGTCAGCTCGGCTGACTCGAACGACACGATCACCAGCGCCTGCTCGCCGTCGAGCCGGGCGGCCCGGCGGGCCTCCTCGGGGTCGAGGATGCGCAGGTTGGCCGGCCAGAGCTTTGCCTGCACGATGTGACGCAGGGCGTCGCAGCCGGCCTGCCACGATCCGAACGTCACCCCGGCGGTGGCCCGGAACACCGGCCGGCGCTGGATGCGCATCCAGGCCTCGGTGATGATCCCGTAGACGCCTTCGGAGCCGATCACCATCCGGTCGGGGCTGGGGCCTGCGCCGGAGCCGGGCAGGCGGCGCGACTCCCACCACCCGGCCGGGGTGATCATGCGCACCGACTCGACGAAGTCGTCGATGCGGGTGTGGTTGGTGGCGTAGTGGCCGCCTGAGCGGGTGGCTATCCAGCCGCCGAGGGTGGAGAACCGGAACGACTGCGGGAAATGCCGCAGGGTGTGGCCGCTGGGCCGGAGCTGGTCCTCCAGGTGGGGGCCGAACACGCCGGCCTGGATGCGGGCCGCCCGGGACACGTCGTCGATCTCCAGCACCCGGTCGAGCCGGTCGAGCGAGATCACCACGGTCGGGCCCAGGTCGTCGTGGGGGGTGACCCCCCACACCACCGACGATCCGCCACCGTAGGGGACGGTCACGTAGCCGTTGGCGTCGCACCAGTCGAGGGTGGCCTCCACTTCGGCCTCGTCGCGGGGGTGGGCCACCACGTCGGGCGGGTTACCGAAGTCCAGGTTGAAGGCCCGGACCCTCTCGGTGAAGTGGGCGCCGTAGGCGTAGCGGGCCCGGTCATAGACCGTGGTCGAGCACCAGGCGGCCACCGAGTCGGGGACCGTGATACGGGGCGCCCGCAGCTCGGCGTCGTCGAGCGAGGGGATGGGCCGGGCGGTGATCTCTGTGCCGTACCGGGCGGAGAGCTTCGCCGCCAGCGCAGCCCGGTCGGCGTCGCTGGGCTCCTCCGACTCCAGGCACCAAGCCCAGAACGACTTCCGGTTCGCCACCGCGCCTCCTCCGGGTTGCTGAGTGCCGATCAGCAGCGTCCGCCACACTACGCGCGAGGGCGGCGGCGGCCGTGGTCCCAGCCCAGAACCTCGGATCGCCGGTCGGCGCGCGTAGGGTCACATCGGAGGGATCCGCCAGCATCGACGACGACCGCTGAGGTGGCAGCAGCATCGTCGCAAAGATTGGAGAGATGACGATATGACGGCTCTGGCCGTGTTTCTTCCGGCGCTCCTGCTAGCGGTCCTCTTCGTAGCGCATTGCCTTCGAGACTTGGCCCGGGCCGAGCAGGTCCGCTGGCTCCCGAAATGGGCTTGGGGGATCGTGTGTGTCGTAGCGATTCCCGTGGGGGGCCTGCTGTACTTGCTGCTGGCCAGGCCGCCAGAAACGTTGGACGGCGGTGGATGACGGGACGCTCGCCGACGCCTGGGGTCGAGTCACCACCAATCATCGAAGGAGCGCCGCGATGTTTCTTGTGCGGCGGACCCGCGGGGCAACCAAGCGAGTTCGCGGTCCCCACTCGGGGCTGCGGACCGGTAGTCGACGCCGTGCAGTCCCGCGTCGAAGACCGTCTGGCCGACGGCCTGGCAGGTGCCGTGGGGGATGAGGCTGCCATCGGTGTCGTGGGGGTATGTGTCCGGCAGTCCGAGGGATTTGAGCCCGTCGTCGGTGTACGCGTCGGCCGCGTGCCCAGCGGGGACTGCGACGGTGATCAGAAGCGGTGCCGTTGCAGGGTCGAGATCCTCCGGGCCGTACGCCAGCCCCGCGAATAGACGCAGCACGTTGGCACGGGCGGTGGTTTCGTCTCGGTTCAAGTACAGGCACGCCATCCCCGGCGGGTTCCACCGCTGTCCTGTGGCCGCGGCGAATGACGGGTCGAGGGGGTCGGCCCATTCGGGGTCGGCGACGCGGCAGTACGGGCCCTCGATGGGGACGGTCCTCATGCCTCAGGCCACGCGCGCGTAGTCGAAGCTGTCTTTGACGGATCGCAGCAGCCACTCATGGTCGCCCTGAGCGATCACCTCGAGCATGGTGCGCCCGCTGTAGGCGTCGGCGCTGCGCCGAACAACCACGGACGGCATCCCGTCGCGCAGCCGGTAGCGGAGGATGTCTGAAATCTCCGCCAGCGCGCCGATCTTGCCCATCCTCTCGGCGGGAGGCCCTGCCAGCAGCCACTTCTCGACCGCCTGGCGCTTCACTCCCATGAGGTCTGCGATGTCGCTGCTCGACAAATCCAGCGTCGTCATGGCTCGGCGCAGCGGCGAGGCGCTCCGCTGTTCGTGTTCGACTGCCGCCATGGCCTTGAGGAACCAGGAGAAGCGATGCTCGTCGATGTCTCGGCGCGCCCTCGCACATTGCAGGGGCAACCCGGCGGCGAACCCCCTGAGTCGGTCGATGAACACGGTGACTGCGCCCAGTCCGTCAGGTGACGGCGCGACCCAAGGCAGTTCGACAGAACTGCGTCGCAGCAGTCCGTACATCACGATCGAGGCGGGCAGCGCCTCAGGGCAGCGAGCGGGCAGATCGGTCAACGTTTGGGCGGCGATGTCGGTGAAGACGTAGTAGCGCCGCACGGTCGTGCGGTCCGCGCCACACGCGAGCCGTGGAACAAGATGGTCGAGCGCCGCCACTATGTCGGGAAGCAACTCGCAGGCCACTCTTGACGAGGTAGCTAGATCACCTTCCAACAGGTCTTCGATCTCGACCATGACGCGAGCATAACGCAACTAAGCCGCAATCACAACTAGTTGCAGTTCGGATTCACGATGCCGGGGGCGGTCAGTCCCCGGCGACCGCAATCGTGATGCAGTTCTCAGGCAGCCACTGGGTCTCACATCTGAAATAGTATGAAATATATTGAACGTGGAGCTAAGGGGAATTGAACCCCTGACCTCTTCCATGCCATGGAAGCGCTCTACCAACTGAGCTATAGCCCCTAGGATGCCGCCAGACTATCGCCTCCGCGGAACCCAAACGACCGGGCCGTCAGGCGGCCTTGATCTCCTCGAGGATGGGGGCCCAGCGCTCGGCGTCGTGCACGCCGGCGTAGAACTGGAGCCGGTCGAGACATCCCCCGAAACGCTCGGCGATGCGGGCCGGAACGTCGGGCGGGTCGGCGACGATGGCGAAGGCCTCCAGCATGTCGCCGTCTATCACGTCGCCCATGTCGCTCCAGCGTCCCTGCTTCGACAGGCGGTTGAGCTCGGTCTGGGCGTCGCCCCAGCCGTGGTGCTCCAGCACTCCCCGGTAGGCGGGCGTGGACCCGTAGAAGGCGATCTGGGCGCGGGTCCTGGTCGCCTGCGCGGCGATGTCGTCGTCGCGGAAGCCCGACACCACGAACACCGGCATGGATATCTGGAACTGCGGCCGGTCCCGCCCCGACTCGGCCAGCCCGGCCTCGACATTGGGCAGCGTCACCGCCCGCAGGTACTCGGCGGTCTGGAAGGCGTGGCACACCAGCCCGTCGGCGGCGCGGCCCGCCACCTTGGTCATCAGCGGCCCCACGGCCGAGATCAGAATCGGCGGGGGCGGCACGTCGATGGGGCCGGGGCTGAACATCGGCGTCATCAGCGTGTGGCGGTAGAAGTCGCCCCGGAAGTTGAGGCGCCCGCCTGTCTGCCAGGCCTCCCAGATGGCCCGGATGGCTCCGATCATCTCCTCCATCCGCGCCGCGGGGCGCGACCAGGGCATGGAGAACCGCTTGGTGATGTGGGGCCGGATCTGGCTGCCCAACCCCAGCAGGAACCGGCCCCCCGACAGGGCCTGCAGGTCCCAGGCGGTGTGGGCCAGCACCATCGGATTGCGGGCGAAGCCCACCGCGATGGCGGTCATGAGCTCGATGCTCTCGGTGTGCTGGGCCGCCAGCGCTAAGGGAAGGAAGGGGTCGTGGCTGGTCTCGGCCGACAGCAGGCCGCTGTAGCCCTCCTGCTCCATCGTCCGGGCCCGAGCGCCGATGCTGGTCAGCTCGTGGCTGCTGGAAGCCTCGGGAAGGCCGATCCACGCGTCGATCTTCATGCGGTCCTCCTTGGTCTGCGTCCTCTGCGCGCGCCGTCGCGGGCGTAACAGCATGCCCGGCCGCGCCACCGTTCGGGCGGCAGGTGGGTGATTGCGGCGCGGCCCCGCTACGTTGCTGTGGCCATGGTTGACGTCACCGAAGCGACCTTCCAAGGAGATCACCTATGCGCAGCCCGCTGGGGGAGATCGTGTGGCCATGGTTGACGTCACCGAAGCGACCTTCCAAGCCCAGGTGGTGGACCGGTCCCGGACCGTCCCCGTGGTCGTGGACCTGTGGGCCTCCTGGTGCGAGCCCTGCCGCCAGCTGACTCCCATCCTGGAGAAGGCGATCGCGGAGACCAGCGGGGCCGTCGAGCTGGCCAAGGTGGACATCGAGAAGAACCCGGAGATCGCCAAGGCCTTCCGCGTGCAGTCGATCCCCGCGGTCTACGCCATGATGGACGGTGCGGTCGCCGACGGCTTCCTCGGAGCCCAGGGCGAGGCCGCGGTGCGCGAGTTCGTGCAGCGGCTCTTGCCCACGCCGGAGATGACGGAGTTCGAGAGGCTGATGGAGGCCGGCGACGAGGCGTCGCTGCGAGCCGCCCTGGAGATCGAGTCGGACAGCCCGGCCGCGGTGGCCGCGCTGGCGGAGCTGCTGATCGCCGAGGGCCGCGGCACCGAGGCGGTAACCCTGCTGGAGCGGGTTCCTGAAACGCCTGAGACCCGCCGCCTGACCGCTCTGGCCCGGGTGCACGGCTCCGACGACGGCGCCGGCGGCACCGCGCCGGACATCGAGGCCGACCTCGCTGGGCTTCTGGCGTCTGTGAAGTCCGACGAGGACGCCCGCCAGCGGTTTGTGGACCTGCTCGAGGTGCTCGGCCCCGACGATCCGCGGACGTCGGCCTGGCGCAAGCGCCTGTCTGCAGCTCTGTTCTGAGCCGCAGCCCGTAGTGCGCCTCGGGGCGGCGCGCCGCGCGGCTTCACGCCGCGCATTTGTCCGCTGAGGACCGCTAGTCTCACGGGCGGCTAGCCGGCCGCCTCCCGTGTCGGTCTCATTGCAAGCGGCGCGGGAGACACGGGGTGCGCACGCCACCGGATCGCCACGATGGGCGGAGGCTCTCAGTCCTGTCTCCGGGCGCGCTGGCCGACCGTCTCGGGGTGTCGGCGGCGACGGTTGTCCTCGGCGCTCTCGGGGTGGCCGCGGCCGCGACGGGGGGCTGGTGGGCCCTGCGTCCCCCTGCCGGCCCGGACCCGGCGGCGATACTCCCCATGGTCGGCACGGTCCCGATCCCCACCCCGGCGCCGCCCCCGTCGTCTCTGCCGGAGCCGGAGCGGATCGTGGTGGACGTGGTCGGGGCCGTGGCCCGACCAGGCGTCCACGAACTCCCCGCCTCGAGCCGGGTGGCGGACGCTGTGGACGCCGCGGGCGGCTTCACCGCCGACGCCGACCGCATCCGGCTCAACTTGGCCGAGCCGCTGATCGACGGATCGCGCATCTGGGTGCCGGCGGTCGGTGAGTCGTCGGGGCCCGAACTCGTGCCCATCATCACAAGTTCGGGCGGCGGCACGGCGGCGGGGGGAGGCCGCGGGGCTGGATCCGAGACAGTGGACATCAACACCGCGGACGCGGCCGCGCTGGAGGCGTTGCCCGGCATCGGCCCGTCGCTGGCCGCGGCCATCGTCGAGCACCGCCGGCGGGCTGGGCCCTTCGCCAGCGTCGACGAGCTGATCGAGGTCTCCGGCATCGGACCGGTCAAGCTCGAGCAGATCCGCCCGTCGGCCAGGGTGGGCGGCGGATGACGACCGGCGGCCGCCCCCGGCTTGGGGACCGGCCCGCGATGCCGTACGCGGCCGCGGCCGGCGCGGTGCTCGGTTCGTGGCTGCTGGTCGGAGTCCCGCTCGCGCTGGCGGTGGCGCTGGCCGCGGTGTGCGCATGGAGGCCCAGCCCGCTGCTCGTCTTCGCGGTCTTCGCGGCCTTCGCGGGGTTCTTCGGCTCCAGGGCCCTCGACGGGCTGGCCGACCCGCCCCAGGGCCGGGTCGAGGGCTGGGTGAGCCTGCTCGACGATCCCCGGCCGCTGGGCACGAACGGCATCCGGGTCACCGTCCGCCACGGAGGAGCCCGGCTGGAGGCCCGGGCGTACGGAGCCATGGCCGGACGCCTCGACGACGCCCTGGCCGGTGAGCGGGTGCATATCTCGGGGACGGCCCGGCCCGCCACCAGCGACTGGCACCGGTGGCGCCATGTCGCCGCCACCCTCACCGTCGACGCCGTCGGCAGCCGGGCCGAGGCCGCACCGGTGGCCGCCTTCGCCAACCGCGTCAGGCGGCTGCTGGAGTCCGGGGCCCGCAGCCTGCCCGACGACAGCCGGGCCATGTTCGGCGGCATGGTCTACGGCGACGATCGCAGCCAGTCTCCCCGGCTGTCCGACGACTTCCGGGCCGCGGGGCTCGGCCACCTGCTGGTCGTGTCGGGCCAGAACGTCGCCTTCGTGCTCGCCTTGGCCTCGCCCCTGATGGTCCGGTCCCGCCCCGGGGTCCGCCTGGTGGTGTTGCTGGCCCTGCTGGGGGTGTTCGCGCTGCTGACCCGCTTCGAGCCGTCGGTGCTGCGGGCCGCGGCCATGGCCGGGGTGGCCGTGACAAGCGCGGCCCTCGGGCGGCCCGAGTCTGGGCGCCGGACCCTGGCCTGGGCGGTTGCCGCGGTGCTGGTGGCCGACCCCTTCCTGGTGCGGGTGCTCGCCTTCCAGCTGTCGGTGTGCGCCACCTGCGGGCTGCTGTGGATCACCCCCGCGCTGGCCGAGACGCTGCCCGGCCCGCGCCCGCTGCGGCTGGCGATCGCCACCACCGCAGGCGCCCAGCTGGCGGTGATGCCGCTGCTGGTGGCCGTCTTCGGCACGGTTCCGCTGGCGTCGCTTCCGGCTAACGTGGCCGCCGGCCCCGCGTCGGCTCCGGTGATGATGTGGGGCCTCACCGGCGGTGTGGGCGCGGGCCTTCTCGGGGGGCGGCTGGCGTGGCTGGTCCATCGGCCCACCGCCGCGCTGCTGTGGTGGGTGCGCGCCGTGGCCGAGGCCGCCGCGGCCGCGCCCCCGGCCATGCTCGGCGCGGCCGGTGCTGCTGTGGTGGGCGGTGGCGTGGTCTTGGTGCTGGCCGCCCGAACGGTGGGTCGGAGCGGAGCGTCGACGGCTGAGGTCGCGGCAGTGGCTGGAGCGGCCCTCGTGCCTGCCTCTCGAAGGCTGCTGCGGCCCAGGGCGCTGGCAGCGGTGGGCGCCGCGGTGGTTGTGGCCGCTTTCGGACACAGCGTGCTGTCGGCGGCGTCGCCTCCCCAGGGCTGGTCGGAGACGACCGGGGCGCGGGTGTTCCGCCACGAGTCGGCCACGGTGGTGGTGCTCCACGAGGCCGTGCGGCCCAAGAGGCTGCTGGAGTCGCTGCGGCTGGCCGGCGTGCGCCGGGTCGACCTGGTGGTGGCCTCCCGCGGCGGCGCGTCCGACGCCCACGCCGTGCTGGCTCTGAAAGACCGCTATCGGGGCGCGACGGTGGTTGCTCCGCCGATGCATCGGGTGCCGCATGCGCGCACGGTGCGGGCCGGTTCGTTGGTGCAGATCGGCGCGGTGTCATTGGAGATTGTCGATGACACTCCCGCGCTGGTCGTCGCCGCCATCCCGGCTGAATCAGTGCAGAGAGCGGCGTCACAAGCCCATGGCGACAAGAATTTCGGGCTGGCGGGTGCCTCACCCGCGCCAGCGCGCCGGTCGTCGTATCATCCGGCCCGCTATGGCGTTGCCGGAACATCCTCGCGCTGAGCGCTCAACGGACCGGGTCCGCCGGTGAGCGTCCAGCTCGTCACCGGCGACGATCCTGTGCTGGTCGCGGAGGCGGTGGCCAGGATCGTCAAGGAGGCGCTGGGCGACGAGGATCGCAGCCTGGCGCTGGAGCAGCTCGACGAGACCAGCTTCAGGGACCCCGACGGAGGCTGGAGCCTCGCTGCGTTGGTGGGCGCGGCCCAGACCGAGCCCTTCCTGACCTCCCGCCGGGTGGTGGTGGGCCGCCACCTGGCGCGGTTCTCCCGGTCTGGTCAGTGCGACGAGCTGGTGCGCCTGCTGGAGGGCCTGCCGGTCACCACCGACCTCGTCCTGGTGTGGGAGAGGGGAGCGGACCCCGTGATGGGCGGCCGCCTGCCTGCGGTCCCCAAGGCCCTCGCAGCCGCAGTGAAGGCCGCCGGGGGCACCAAGCTCGACGCCACCCCGCCTGCGCGCAAGTCCGAGGCCGGCAAGTGGCTGCGCGACCACCTGAACCGGTCCGGCCTGAGCTTCGAGCCGGCCGCGGCCGCCGCGGTGGAGGACCTGGTGGGCGCCGACCGCGGCAACGTCGTGGGGCTGCTACGGACCCTGGAGGGCGCGCTGGGCGCCGGGAGCACCGTCACGGCCGAGGATGTGGCCGTCTACGGAGGCGACGCCGGGTCGGTCGTACCGTGGGAACTCGACGACGCCATCGACCGCGGCGACATCGCAGCCGCCCTCAAGGTGCTGCACCGCCTGCTGCCGTCTCGCCATCCCCTCCAACTCCTCGCCGCGCTGCACGGCCGGTACCAGCGGATGCTGCGCCTCGACGGCGCCGGGGCCGCCGACGAGCATCAGGCTGCGGCGATGCTGGGAATGAAGGGATCGACGTTCCCGGCGAAGAAGATCCTGGGTCAGACCCGCAGGCTGGGCTCAGAGAAGGTAGCCCGGGCGATCCGGCTGCTGGCCGACGCGGACCTGGCGCTGCGGGGAACGGTCGACTGGCCCGACGAGCTGGTGCTGGAGGTGCTGGTGGCCCGGCTGGCCGCCCTTTCCTCCCGCTGAGGAGCCCGTCGCGGCGGCGCGGCCGCCCTAGTCTGAGGCGTCCGCTGATTCGGACCGACGGCGCTAGTCTGAGGCGTCCACTGATTCGGACCGGCGGCGCTAGTCTGAGGCGTCCGCTGATTCGGACCGGCGGCGCTAGTCTGAGGCGTCCGCTGATTCGGACCGGCGCTGGATCTCCTGGATGAGGCGGCTCTTGTGCCGGGCGGCGGTGTTCTTGTGGATGACGCCTTTGGCCGCGGCCTTGTCGATGCGCCTCACCGCGAGGCGCAGAGTCTCGGCCGCGGTCTCGTCGTCGTCATATTCGGTCGCCGCGAGGGCGGCCTTGGTCCGGGTGTTGATCTCCGAACGGACGGTCCGGTTGCGCATGCGGCGTTTCTCGTTCTGCCGGTTGCGCTTGATCTGGGACTTGATGTTGGCCACGCTCACCTCGGTCGTCTGGGGGCCATCGAGGCCGGCCAACGAGGCTACCGCTAAGGCCCCGCCGTCGCACCGCGGCAGGGTCGGGCCGCGTCGGTAGCCTTGGCGGCGCACCTCAGGCGCCGGATCCGAGCCGAACGGAGCGCTGTGGACCTGCACCGGAAGCCGCCGGCGCCGCCCGATCGAGAGCCCATGGACCTGCACCGCATCCGCAACACGTCGATCATCGCCCACATCGACCACGGCAAGTCCACTCTGGCCGACCGGATGCTGGAGCTGACCGGCGCGGTGGACGCCCGGGAGATGCGCGAGCAGTACCTCGACTCGATGGACCTCGAGCGAGAGCGGGGCATCACCATCAAGCTCCAGTCGGTCCGGCTCAATTGGCGAGACTACGTCATCAACCTGATCGACACGCCGGGCCATGTGGACTTCAGCTACGAGGTGAGCCGCTCGCTGGCCGCCTGCGAGTCGGTGATCCTGGTGGTGGACGCGGCCCAGGGCATCGAGGCCCAGACCCTGGCCAACTGCTACCAGGCGATGGAGGGCGACCTCGACGTGGTGGCCGTGATCAACAAGATCGACCTGCCCGCGGCCGAGCCCGACCGCTGCGCGGAGGAGATCGAGCGAGTCCTCGGCATCGATGCGTCCGAGGTGCTGCGCATCTCCGCCAAGACCGGCGAGGGCGTCGCCGAGCTGCTGGACGCGGTGGTGCAGCGCACGTCGCCGCCCCTGGGGTCTGCGGAGGCACCCCTGCAGGCGCTCATATTCGACTCGCACTTCGACCAGTACCGGGGGGTGGTCTCCTCGGTGCGGGTGGTCAACGGGGTGCTCGCCGCAGGCTCGCGGCTGCGCTTCATGCAGGCCGGAACGGTCCACACCCCCGACGAGGTGGGCGTGCGCACGCCGGCCAACGAGATCGTCGAGCGGCTCGGCCCCGGCGAGACCGGGTACCTGATCGCCGGGATCAAGGATGTGGGCGAGGCCCGCTCGGGCGAGACCGTCACCGAGGACCGCCGGCCGGCGCCGGTGCCCCTGGAGGGATACTCGGAACCGAAGCCGATGGTGTTCTCGGGCCTGTTCCCGACCGACGGCGACGACTTCTCCAACCTGCGGGCCGCGCTGTCGAAGCTGCGCCTCAACGACGCCGGGTTCACGTACGAGCCCGAGACCTCCGGCGCGCTCGGCTTCGGCTTCCGCTGCGGCTTTCTGGGCCTGCTGCACATGGAGATCGTCCGGGAGCGGCTCGAGCGCGAGTTCGACCTGTCGCTGATCTCGACGGCCCCGTCGGTGGAGTACCGGGTCACCAAGACCGACGGCGAGACGGTCGCGGTCTCCAACCCCTCCGACATGCCCCCGACCGGCCATATCGAGTCCATCTCCGAGCCCTACCTGATGGTGGCGCTGATCACGCCGACCGACTACACGGGCACGGTGATGGATCTGTGCCAGTCGCGGCGCGGCGACCTGGCCCGCATGGAGTACCTGTCCCCGGAGCGGGTCGAGCTGCGCTACCGGCTCCCGCTGGCCGAGGTGGTGATTGACTTCTTCGACCAGCTCAAGAGCCGCACCCAGGGCTACGCCAGCCTCGACTACGAACCCGACGGCTACGACGCTGGCGACCTCGTGAAGGTCGACGTCCTGCTGCAGGGCGTGACGGTGGACGCCTTCTCCACCGTCGTGCACCGCGACAGGGCCGACGCCTACGGCCGGGCCATGGTGGGCCGCCTGCGGGAGCTGATACCCCGCCAGCAGTTCGAGGTGCCCATCCAGGCCGCCATAGGCGGGCGCATCATCGCCCGGGAGACCGTCAAGGCGTATCGCAAGGACGTCACGGCCAAGCTCTACGGCGGCGACGTCACCCGCAAGCGCAAGCTCCTCGAGAAGCAGAAGCAGGGCAAGAAGCGCATGAAGAGCATCGGGCGGGTGGACATTCCCCAGGAGGCCTTCATCTCGGCGCTCACGTTGGACGGGTAGCATCGAGCCATGCTCGACGACCGCAAGGCCGCCATCCTCTACGCCGTCGTTCAGGAGTACATCCGAACCGCCCAACCGGTGGGCTCGGGCTGCGTGGCGCGCTCGCCCGCAATCGACGCGTCGTCGGCCACGGTGCGCAGCGAGATGGCCGCGCTGTCCGAGCAGCAGTACCTGATCCAGCCCCACACCAGCGCAGGCCGGGTGCCGACGGCCAAGGGCTACCGCTTCTTCGTGGACCAGTGGCGGCGGCGCTCGCCCTCGCCCACTCTCGATTCCGCCGACCGCCGGCAGGTCAACGACTTCTTCGCGATCCCCCACGGCGGGTTCGAGTCGATCCTCAGCGACACCACCGGGCTGCTGTCCGATCTGACCGACTGGACGGCGGTGGTGGTGGCGCCGAGCCCGGCCGCGGCCACCGTGCGCTCGGCTCAGCTCGTGGAGCTGGCCGTGGGCACGGTGATGGTGGTTGCGGTCATGTCCAACGGCGCGATCGAGAAGCGAACGATCGACGTTCCCGACGACACCGCCCCGCGGGTGGTGGCCGACGCGTCGCAGCGTCTGGCGCGGCGCGTGGTCGGACGGACCCTGGCCGACGTCGAGGACTGTGACGAGCCCGACGACAAGCTCCTGGCCGCAGCCCTCGCCGCACTGCAGGAGGCCCGGGCCCACCACGAGGTGTTCGTCGGAGGCACCTCCAAGCTGGCCGCCGCCTTCGACGCGGTGGAGCAGCTGAGCGAGGTTCTGGGCCTGCTGGAGAAGCAGCTCGTGGTGGTCACGCTGATGCGCAGGGTGATCGACCGGGGCCTGCGGGTGGCCATCGGCGAGGAGACCGGCGTGCCCTCGCTGGCGGACTGCTCGCTGGTTCTGGCCCCTTACAGCACCGAGGGCAGCGACGGCGGGACCATCGGAGTCATAGGGCCCACCAGGATGGACTATCCGCAGGCGCTATCGGCGGTGGCCGCGGTCAGCCGCCGGCTGGGCCCCGCCCTCAGCGAAACCTGAGATGGCCGGTCGCGGCGGGGCGACGCCAGCTCTGGGTGAGTCGTAGATGGCCGACCACTATGAGACTCTCGGCGTTGCCCGCGACGCCACCGACGAGGAGCTCAAACGGGCGTACCGCAAGCTGGCGCGCCAGTACCACCCGGACGCCAACCCCGGCGATGCCGGCGCCGAGGCCCGGTTCAAGGAGTTGAGCGCGGCCTACGAGGTGCTGTCCGATTCCGAGCGGCGCGCCCGGTACGACCGCTTCGGCACCGACGACCCCAACGCGGCTCGCATGGCCGATCCCTTCGGTGGAGGGCTGGGCAGCATCTTCGACGCCTTCTTCGGCACCGACTCGCCCTTCGGGGGATTCGGCTCCTCGCCGCGCCGCCAGGGACCTCCCTCCGGCGAGGACCTCGAGGCCCATGTGGACCTCGACCTGGGCGACGTGGTGTTCGGCGCCGAGCGGGAAGTGAGCGTACGCACCGCCGTGCACTGCGAGTCCTGCGACGGCAGCGGCGCTGCGGCGGGGACTTCGCCGGTGCGCTGCTCGCAGTGCGGCGGCTCCGGCCAGGTGCGCAAGGTGCGCCAGTCGATGCTGGGCCAGATGGTGACGGCTGCGGCGTGCGACCGCTGCGGCGGCCTGGGCGAGATGATCGAACAGCCGTGCGGTGAGTGCGAGGGCCATGGACGCAAGCTCGAGCGCCGCACCTACAGCGTTCAGGTGCCGGCGGGGGTGGACGACGGCACCACGCTGCGCCTCAGCGGCAGGGGGGCGGCCGGGCCCCGCGGCGGGCCCCACGGCGACCTGTACGTCCACACCAGGGTCCGTCCCCATCCGCGCTTCCACCGCGAGGGCAGCGACCTGGTGCACGAGCTGCACGTGCCGTTCACGCAGGCCGCGCTGGGTGTGCGGCTCGACTACGAGACGCTCGACGGTACCGAGAGCATCGCCATCGGAAGGGGCTCCGAGACGGGCACGGTGCTGCTGCTGCGGGGCCGCGGGGTGCCTCACGTGCGGGGGCGGGGCCGCGGCGATCTGCTGATCCACGTGGTGGTCGACGTTCCCGACGACCTCACCGACGAGCAGGAGGAGCTGGTGCGCCGGCTCGCCGAGCTGCGAGGCGAGGAGGTCGCCGAGCCGAGCGAGGGCCTGTTCGGACGGATCCGCACCGCGTTCCGGTGAGCGGCCGGCCGCCGGCGGCGGGCCCCGGCGGGTCCGGACCGCATGTCTTGGGATCGAACCTCTTGGGATCGAGTGTCCTGGGATCGAATGATCTGGGATCGAGTGTCCTGGGATTGAATGATCTGGGATCGAGTGTCTTGGGATCGAGTGTCCTGGGATCGAACCTCTTGGGATCGAGTGTCTTGGGATCGAATGATCTGGGACCTCATGTCCTGGTGCTGGACGTGGACGCGCCCGAGCTCTCCGACGACGACCGTGACCACCTGGAGCGGGTGCTGCGACTGCGGCCCGACGAGCCGCTCACCGTCGGCGACGGCGCCGGACGGTGGCGGCCGTGCCGCTTCGGCGACCGGATCGAGCCGGTGGCGGCCGCGGTAACGGTCGAGGCGCCCCGAGTTGAGGTGGCGGTGGGCTTCGCGGTGCTCAAGGGCGGGCGCTCCGAGCACATCGTGCAGAAGCTCACCGAGTTGGGCGTGGACCGCATCGTGCCGTTCGCGGCTGAGCGGTCGGTGGTGCGCTGGGACGCGGCCAAGGCGGCTCGCCAGTTCGAGCGCTGGCGCCGGGTGGCCCGCGAGGCGGTGATGCAGTGCCGGCGGGCGTGGCTGCCCCACCTGGAGCCGGTGCGCGCCTTTGGCGATCTCGACCTTTCGGGTGCCGCGCTGGCTGTGCCGGGGGGTCGGGCGCTGGCGCCGGGGGAGAACTTCGTGCTGATCGGTCCCGAGGGGGGCTGGACCGGCACCGAGCTGGCCGCAGCCACGAGCCATGTGGGGCTGGGACCCCATGTGCTGCGGGCCGAGACGGCCGCGATCGCCGCGGCGTCGGTGCTGGGAGCCAGGCGCAGCGGCCACCTGCCGGCGGTGGGAGGTTCCCGCTCGGGAGCGGTTTGAGGTGGACGGGCCGCGACGGGGACCGACTCGGACGCTTCCGGGGCGATGGCGGCTCACTCGGCGATCTGGTGAGCGTGAGAGGCCAGATGGCTCGGTCTGCTCACTGGCCTTCTGAGGGGTCGAAGAGCTTCGAGCCGGCTGTGGTGTAGACCCTGAGCAGGTCACAGGAACCGTCGGAGACCGCCTCGGCGCCTGTCGGGGCCTCCACCTGCCAGCGCACGGGCATCGAGATGCTCTGGTTCGGTGTCGGCCAGGCGTCGAACAGCACCACGTCACCGGTGCTGGGACGAACGATCACCGGGGTGGCCTGGCCGTCGCAGTCCCAGTCTCCCGTCTGCACGAAGTCCCCGGGCGCGCCGACGCCGTAGCGGTGCCCGCCGTACTCGAGAACCGCCCCTGCCTCGTGCCCGGCGGGGTTTTCGGGCAGCCCGCGGTCGTCGAAGTCCGCGGTCGGGGGCAGCGGCGAGCCGCTTGGGACCGAACCGGGGTCGCCGTCAAGGCTTCCCCCGACCCGGTCCGGTGCGGCTCCGAAGCCGCGGCCGATGGTTCCGGGGACCATTGGCGCGGAGAAGCCGGGCTCGGGGGAGGCGAGCGTGGGGGAGGCCGCGATGCTTCCCGCTTGGTTACCGGTCTCATCTGTGGGCTCTGCCCCATCGATGATGGTGGCCGGTGTGCTGGTCGTCTGGCTGCCGCGGCTCCAGATGCCTACGGCCAGGGCCCCGGCGGATGCGGCCAGCAGGGCTCCAGCCACCATGAGCGATCTGTGCCTGGACCGATTCTTGAGCCGTCCGCCGCTGCCGTGGCCGACGGCCCGGATCGGCTCGGCCGCGGTTGACCGCTTGGCCAGGAGCAGGTCGAGTCTTCTGGCCAGCTCGCGGGCGCTGAGCCTCCCGGCCCGGGTGGCATCGGCCAGCGACAACAGCTTCGGGATCAGAGGCCCTCCCTCGAGGCCGGGGTCGTGGCACAGGTCGGCGAGGGCGACCAGGTCGGCATGGCGGTTGCTGAGGCTGGCCTCCGCGGCCAGCCTCAGCCCGCACAGCACCGGCCGGTCGTCCTCGCCGTGGAGCACGTGCGCCGGGCTGAGCTGGCAGTGGGCGATGCCCAGATCGTGGAGGTCGGCAACCACCGCCGCCAGAGCGGCCGCCCCCGCGGCCCGCTCGGTCGAGTCGGTCAGAGGCCGGGTGGCCCAGGTGTCGGAGCTCACGAACTCGGTGTGCAGGGCGCGGCCGCCGTCGGGCGTATCGACGACGTCGACGAATCGCACCACCCCGGGATGGTGGAGGCGCTTGAGCATCCCGGCCTCCCGCTCGATGTCGCCGGCCCGCTCGGCCGGCACCTGCTTGACCGCAATCAACCGGTCCGCCGACCGGCTGACGGTCACGGCCGCCACGGCTCGCTTACCGCGCTTCGGCCCCCGCTGTCACAGCACACTGGTAGGCCTGGCAACATGCACATAGCAATAAAATACATGAAACAGCTTGATAATGCAATATTAGGGCTGCGAGTCCTGTTGGGCGGCCTGCCCGGCGGTGCCCGGACGGTAGTGTTGGGGGGTGGCCGGTCCGCAGATCGTTGCTGTCGTGTCCGGATCACCGGCCGAGCGGGCCGGGCTGAGGCCCGGGGACGAGGTCGCGGCCATCGCCGGGGAGGCGCCCCGCGACGTGATTCGCTGGCAGCTGCTCAGCGACGGGGCCGAGGTCCCCCTGGAGGTGGACCGGGCCGGAGACCGGTTCGCCCTGGTGGTGCAAAAGCGCGACGGCGAGCCGCTCGGCGCGGAGGTCGACGCGGCCGTGTTCGACGGCGTGCAGACCTGCGACAACCACTGCGAGTTCTGCTTCGTGCACCAGCTCCCGCGGGGGATGCGCCGGTCGCTGTACCTCAAGGACGACGACTACCGGCTGTCGTTCCTCTACGGGAACTTCACGACCCTGACCCGCTTCACCGAACTGGACTACGAGCGTGTGGTCACCGAGCGGCTGTCGCCGCTGTACGTGTCGATTCACGCCACCGACCCCGACGTGCGGGCCGCGATCCTCCAGAACCGGCGGGGGGCGGTGTCGCTGCGCTGGCTGCGCCTGCTGCTCGACGCGGGCATCGAGGTGCACGGGCAGGTCGTTGTGTGCCCCGGCGTGAACGACGGCGACGTGCTGGACGACACGCTGGCCGGCGTGCTCGACCGCTTCGCCGAGCTTCGGTCGCTGTGCGTGGTGCCCCTGGGGCTGTCGAGATACAACCGCCAGCCCAGGATGCGGTTGCACACCCGCTCCGAGGCGGCCGCGGTCGTCGACGTCGTGGAGCGATGGCAGTCCGTGTTCCTGCGAGTGCTGGGGCGCCGCCTGGCGTTCGTCGCCGACGAGTACTACCTGATGTGCGGGCGCGGGTTCCCTGCCGCTGAGCACTACGAGGGCTTCGAGATGCACGAGGACGGCATCGGCATGGCCCGGGCCTTCGAGACCGAGTTCTTCGAGGACGGCCATGCGCCCACCCCGCCGCGGTCGGGCTTCTTCGCCTGGGTCGACGGCGCGCCCGCCGACGGGTACCGGGCTCCCCGCCAGGGCTCCGCGGCCGAGGTGGTGGCTCCGGGGCCGGACGCCTCGCCGGTGGCGGTGTCGCTGGGGCGGCGGCGTCCCCGCCGGGACGGCGCCGTCGCGGTGCTCACCGGCACCCTGGGCGCGGCCGTCGTGTCGCCGCTGGTCGCCTCGCTGGGGCGCCGCGACACGCGCGTGCTGCCGGTCGAGAATCTGTTCTTCGGCGGCAACATTGGGGTGACGGGCTTGATGGTGGGCGAGGACGTGGCCCAGGTCCTTGCGGCCGAGCCCGAGGGCGACCGCTACCTGCTGCCCGACGTGTGCCTCAGCCGGGGACGCTTCCTCGACGGGATGGCCACCCAGGACCTTCCCCGGGCTGTGGAGGTGGTCTCCACCCACGGCCTGGCGTTGCGACTGGCGCTGGAGTCGCCATGAACCCGGTGGTGGCCGTGGTGGGCCGCCCCAACGTCGGCAAGTCGACGCTGGTGAACCGCATCCTGGGCCACCGGGAGGCGATCGTGGAGGAGCGCCCCGGCGTCACCCGCGACCGCAAGGCGGTTGACGCCGAGTGGCAGGGCCGCCGCTTCACGCTGCTCGACACCGGCGGCTGGAGCACCAGCCGCGACGAGCTCGACGCCAAGGTGAGCGACCAGGCGGAGCGAGCCGTGCGCGAGGCCGACGCGGTGCTGTTCGTGGTGGACGCCACGGTTGGCCTGACCGCGGACGACGAGCAGGTGGCCCGGGTGCTGTATTCCGCCGGCGTGCCCGTGCTGGTGGTGGCCAACAAGGTCGACCACCCGAGACAGGCCGACTCGATCTGGGAACTGCTCGGGCTCGGTCTGGGCACGCCCCACCAGGTGAGCGCATTGCACGGCCGCGGCACCGGCGACCTGCTGGAGGAGCTCGCGGCCCGCCTCGACGCGGCCGGCGCCGAGTCGGGTCGCTCCGACTTGCGGGCCGGCGCCGAGTCGGGCAGCTCCGGCTCGCCGGTCGCCGGCGGGCTGGAGGGATCAGCGCCCGGCCGGGCCGGCGAGGGCTTGCCGGCCGCGGTCGCCGAGACGTTCTCGGTGGTGCTGGTGGGCCGGCCCAACGCGGGCAAGTCGACGCTGTTCAACCGGCTGATAGGGGAGGACCGCTCCATCGTGCACGACCTTCCCGGCACCACCCGCGACGCCATCGACACCCTCATCGAGACCGACGAGGGCCCGGTGCGCTTCATCGACACCGCCGGGATGCGACGCCGGGCCCGCATCGACACGGGCACGGAGTACTACTCGCTGGTGCGGGCGCTGCGGGCGGTGGACTCAGCAGATGTGGCCCTGCTGGTGATCGACTGCTCGGTGGGGGTGACCCACCAGGACCAGCGGCTCGCGGAGCGGGTCGACGCCGCGGGCTGCCCGATCGTGATTTTGCTCAACAAGTGGGATCTCGTCAGCACCGAGGCCAGGGTGGACCTCGCGGCCGCGGTCAACGACAGGCTGAGCTTCCTGGGAAGCCCGCCGGTGCTGCGCATCAGCGCGTTGAGCGGCAGGGGCGTGCCCCGGCTGTGGCCGTCGTTGAGCGCGGCGGTGGCCGAGTACCGCACCCGCATCCCCACCCGGCGGGTGAACGAGGCGGTGCGGGCGGCCCAGTTGGCCCAGCCCGCGCCCGGCGGCGCCCGCGTCCTGTACGCGGCGCAGGTGGCCACCGACCCGCCCACCTTCACGCTGTTCGCCAACCGCACGCTGCCCCGCACGTACCTGCGCTACATCGAGCGCAAGCTGCGCGAGCAGTTCGATCTCGGCGCCACCCCCATCAAGCTCAGGGTCCGCCGCCGCGACGAGTAGCCCAGCCGGTGGGTGTGCCCGCCGCCGCGACGAGTAGCCCCGAGTGTGAGGGTGTGCCCGCCGCCGCGACGAGCGGTTCGCCGTGCCCGCGCCGCGACGAGTAGCCCTGAGTGTGAGGGTGTGCCCGCCGCCGCGACGAGTAGTCCAGCCGGTGGGTGTGCCCGCCGCCGCGACGAGCGGTTCGCCGTGCCCGCGCCGCGACGAGTAGCCCTGAGTGTGAGGGTGTGCCCGCCGCCGCGACGAGCGGTTCGCCGTGCCCGCCCGCTGGAGACCTGGTCTCTTGGGAGGCTGACCGAGACGGTACGATGGAGGGGCAGCAGGCCGGCGAACTGCGGGGAGGGGTGCGCGTGGTAACGATCGTTCTCGATCTCCTGGCTCTCACCTGCGCGCTGGCGACGGTGTTCTACGTCCGGTCAGCCCGCTACCGGCTGCGGGTCCGGCGCCTGATCGAGACCGACGCCGGCCACCACCCCGAGGCGCTGGCGCTGGCGCAGGCCTCGTTCCGCAAGGAAGTCCACGGCGCGGTCGTGTACAGCCTGCTGGTCTTGTCGGCGCTGCTGGTGGGCCGGGTGCATGTCTCCAACATCACCGTGGTGCTGGGGCTGCTGGGCGTGCCGGCCGTGATGTCGGTGTGGTGGGCCCGCACTGCGGTGGAAGAGTCCCGCATGGCCCGCAACCGTTACGCGCTCGAGCTCCGGGCCGAGCAGGCTCTGGAGCAGGAGCAGCTCGCCCCGAAGGCGTGGGCGGCCCGCCTGGCGCCCGAGGAGGTGCCCGACTTCAGCGGATTCGAGATCGGCCGGGTCTACCAGTCGGGCTCGGGGCTCATGGCGGGCGACTTCTTCGACGTGCACCGGGTGGGGCGCCACCGGGTGGCCGCGGTGATCGGCGACGTGGCCGGCCACGGCATCGAGTCGTCCATCACCGCGTTCCAGGCCAAGTACCTGCTGCGGGTGTTCCTGCGCCAGTTCCGCGACCCGGCCCAGGCCTTCGAGGAGATCAACGCTCAGCTCTCGGCCGGGGACCGCAACGAGGAGTTCATCTCGGCGTGCGTGGTCGTGTTCGACACCGAGGCCGGGACGCTGCGCTACTCGTCGGCCGGGCACCCGGCCGCGTTCCTGTTCAAGGCGGACGGCGTGGCGCCGCTGCGGTCCACGGGGCCGCTGCTGATGCTCGACCCCAAGGCGACGTACTTCTCGCGGGAGATACCGATGGTGTCTGGGGATCTGGTAGTGATGTACACCGACGGCCTGGCCGAGGCCCGCGCCGGCCGGCAGATGTTCGGGGAGAGCCGCATCATCAGGTCGGTGGAGCGCGACCTCAACGCCGCCCCCGACGTGCTGTGCAAGTCGCTGCTGGACGCAGCCAAGGACTTCGCGGGCGGCTCGATAGGCGACGACACCGCCATCATGGCCATCCGCCGCGACTGAGCTGATGGCATGGTGCCGGTCATGCGAGCGATATCTGACGCCGGCCACTCTCACATGTGAGGGCGCCTGCCCGTCCTGCGGTAACGAGGTCCAACACCCCGAGAAGCCTCCGATGTCGCAGGGGGGCTCCGCCCGCCCCGGCGCCCCGGCCGAGGCTGCCGCCGAGCGGATCCCATGGCACTTCTGGCTGCTGCTCGGCGCGGCCGCCGTCTACCTGGCCTGGCGGGCCGTGCAGGGCGTGGCCCTGCTGCTCACCCTGCCGGGTGTCGCCACCCTGGCCTAGCCGCTAACCTCGGCTCATTCGGGCTGTGGCGCAGGTTGGTTAGCGCGTCGGTCTGGGGGACCGAAGGTCGGGAGTTCAAATCTCCCCAGCCCGACAGACAAAAGCCTAGTTCAGAGTACATTTCTGATCTAGGCTTACCTGTGGATAACTCTGAAATCGACCAAACTTCTAACGAAAATTCTAACGGACGGTCTGTGAAGCTTCGTTATTCGACGTGTCAGAATGGTCCTCGAACGACGCGCGAGAGCCACGAATCTGGAGTTACTCGGCCCGTCGATTGGCAGATAGGCCATCTACCTCTGGCGCGGCGCTCGTCGGGAGCGGGACGATCAAGTTGTTGATCCTGCGATACTTGACCTATGGAATCCGTTGAGCAGATCCTGGAATGGGCCGAGGGTCACGTTGAGGACCTCACCAAGGAGATGGGCTGGCAGGCAGGGGACTTTGGGCACGGCGGCTACTGGCGGGCCGACCATCAGGCCAAGGGGAGAATCCGTGCGCGGGCCACCGCTGCGTTGGACTTCTTGGAGCGATTCACCGGGTCTGATTCTCGTTGGTCCGTGGGCGCTCATGAGGTGTTCGACTCCCACGGCGAGAATCAGTCGATGGAGAGCGGCGCCCGCGCAGTAGGCGACGTGGTCAAGGAGTGGGCTCGCATGGTCTATTCCGGCCAGGTTGAGCCCCGGCTTGTGGAGTCCTTCAGCGCTCGGGCTGTGTCTTCAACAGATCTGCTTGAGCAGGTCCGGGCACTGAATTCGGACAAGGCAGTTGTCCCGGCCGCCCCGATCGTACTGGCCGGAGCAGCTCTTGAGATCGCACTTCGGGGTGCGATTCAAGAACTCGGTCTCAGGGTCACCGTACGACCAAGCATCGATGCATATGCGCGTGAACTCCGCCGGGCTGAAGTGCTGAGCAAGCAGGACATCAAGGACGTAACACAGATGGCGGGGCTCCGCAACAACGCCGCCCACGGGGAGCACGATCTGCTCAGCCGCGAGCGAGCGGGTCTGATGGAACAGCAGGTGAACCTCTTCCTGGCGCGTCTTGAGGAGGCCGTCCAACAGTCGATCTGACCTCCGCCTCCGAACCGGATTGAACCGTTGCCCCGGAGGCGTGTACGTCAAGGGTTCAAGCTACGAGAACTAGGCGGTTGCGGAGACTCTCCAGTGAGGATTCTTCCACGCCCATCCAAGCGACGCGCGAAACCAGCACGATGGATCCCTCTACAGCGTCGAGCAGAGTGGCCACTACCTCCTTTTCAGCCTCAGCACCCGTGTCAGCGTGCTTGATTCCCTCCAAATTGTCTCTTGCAGCGACAATGGCAGCGGCTGCAAGCTCGTGGATCATCGAGTGCTCCGTCGGGTCTTCCCCAGCAAAGACGAAGCAGAGGGCCCTCCCTCGTTTCGTTGGTAGTAGACACCCGTGCTTCTCGTGCGTCAATTGAGCACTACGTGATGAGAAATGACGGTCGATCCATCGGAGCACGTATGCCGTGTCGAAGGCACTCCTAAGCGTGCGATCAATGAGTTCGATGATGGAGTTGGCAGCCTGGGATGTTGGGTCAGAAGAGAAGGCCAAGGCGTCTCGCGCTCCTCGAACCTTCCGTGTCAGCATGGTCCCGAATCCTTGGAGGATCTCCGCACTCTGGTCGGACACGAGCGTGTCCATCGAACGCGCCATCTCGCCAATGGGGCCTGGCAGGTCGGTGAGTTCTGATGGTCGGGCAATGCCTGGATCGAGGTGCACGCCGTCTGCTTCGAGTTGAGTCACCGTCGAGTCGAGTCGCACCACGAGTTCGAGGGCTGTGCTGCGCGCTAGTGCCTCCACGCCCTCGATCTGTGCCTGTTGGCCCGGAGAGAGGATGCGGATACACCGGTCGGCCGCTGCAGCGACTGGGAGTAGGTAGCGCAGGCATCGCCGAACAGCGACGGCGAGCACCTCCCCGTCCTGTCGGAAAGCTGCGACCATTCGATCAGTACGCGCTGCTCCGAGGAAGCGACGCACGAAGCGTCCGTAATCGGGAGCGGAAGCACGCCGCAACCAGTGGGGGAGATCGCCGTCGTCGTCGATCTCAAGCTGTCTCAGGTCAAGTGAGCCGAACACGTCCAGCGCGTGGTCTTCGAGATCCTCAAGGCGATCCCGCATGGGTCGAGGGTCTCGGTCGTCCAGGAGCAGTTGAATGGCGCTAAAACAAAGGTCTGCGACATCGATCTGAAAGTCGGTGACTCCTAGGACGCGTCGTTGGCTTGGGCTGAGACGTCTAGCCTCACGGACCACGGCTGACGCTCTCAAGGGTCCACGGCGTTCCCCGTATCCGGTCGTCAGGATTTCCACGTCAGTACTCTCACGCATGAATGTCTCCGGCGGTTCGAGGGTCAGACGCTCGACCTAGGATTGCCTCCCTTGCTTAGGGCATCGCGTGCCCGCGACAGAGGGTCCAGTAGGAAAAGCGGACCGATCGCTTACCTTGTGAGCGTGCCCGCTTCATCCATAAGAGGCGAGCGTGCTCCAGAAGGGCGTAACCCCGGCCGTTTGCCTGAGCAGGGACGGTTCCGGGGTCTTCAAGAACAACTATACGCTCTCCCGAGCAAATGTCAAGCATCAATTTCCAAGTAATCGCCCAACGCCTCACGACGACCAGACTTGGATCGTACCTGCAAGCGACCAACGGCGATGTGGAGGCGGCCATCCGCCTCTACGACTGGAACATCAGTGCTGCCAGCGCGCTATACGAAGATTTGGGCCGTCTTGAGGTTGTCTTCCGCAATGCAGTGGACGATGCAATGGTGAAATATGGCGTCGCCAGGGCGTGGCCGGATGTGTGGTACCGGCGCACGCAGCTCTTCCCAGGTCAGAGCGCATCGCGTGCCCGAGACGAGATCGACGCTGCCAGAGGGCGCGCCACACGAGGCGGAAAGCTCCCGGAGGTTCACGGCAAGGTCCTTGCCGAGTTGAGTTTCGGATTCTGGCGATACCTGTGCAAGCCCCCGTACCTGACGTCACTGTGGGTGCCCACGTTGGCGTCGGCGTTTCCTCTGCACCCGTCGGCTGGTAACCCGCGACAGGTACGAGCCGAAGTGGCAGATCGGATGCAGCGCCTCCACTTCCTTAGAAACCGGATCGCGCATCACGAGCCGATCCATCGGCGCAACCTGTCTCGGGATTACTCGCACCTACTGGAACTGACAGGCTGGATATGCTCCGATTATCGTGCTTGGATTGCCACGACTAGCAGAACGCTCACCGTGCTCGCCGCCCGCCCCTAATGGCTCGTCGGCTCGCACCGGCTGCGTGGACCGGGGACCTCTAGTCTGAAGTTGCTAGGAGGCGGGGGAGCGGCGGACCCTTTGCCCCTGGTCGAGGGCTACCATTGGGTGCCCACCGACCCGGTCTACGCTCTGCGGTGTCGAACACCTAACTTGAGAGGGCTCTCTCGCTCGGCTGCGCGGGAGCCGAGGAAACTATTCCGCACCGCCTTCATTCTGGATGAGGCCCGCCGCGTTGAGCGCAACACACGCGACCGGAGGCCCAGAGGCCACAGGATCAAAGTCCCGATGGCCCATGAAACCTCGATTCGGCCCCAAGCGGTCACTCCCTGGGGCACCGCCAAGTCCCGGACGTAGGGCCTCAGCTGTCGCCGAAGATGGCGGTTCCGAAGGTGGCGGCGGCTTGGGCTTGCATGCCGGGTAGGACGTGTTGGTAGACGTCCATGGTGAATGAGACGCTGGCGTGGCCGAGGCGTTCGCTGACGACTTTGGGGTTGATGCCTTGTTGCATCAGGATGGTGGCGTGGGTGTGGCGCAGGTCGTGTAGGCGGATGCGGGGCAGGTCGAGTTTGGCGAGGAGGCGTTCGAAGGTATGGCTGATGAGGTCGGGGTTGAGGTGCTTCTGAGTAAATGTCCGTTTTCGGGGGTTTGATTGCGCCGCATTGGGCGGGTGTGTTCATGGCTGGTTGGGTTTGTTGTTGCGATGGTAGGCGATGCGGGTGAGGCGGGCCTGTGTGAGGCCGTCTTGGCGGGCCTGGCGGATGCGCTCTCCTCGTCCTTGGTGTTCGTCGTCGGGGGTGACGTAGCCGAGGGAGGCGTGCAGGCGGCGGGTGTTGTAGTCGTTTCGGGCGATGTCGAGCTCTGCTCGCAGCGTGTTGGGGTCGGTGATCTTCTCGAGGTGGGGCCATTCGGTTTTGACGTGGCCGAACAGGGTCTCGATCCATGCTTGGTCCGTCGGGGTGCCGGGCCGGCCGAAGCGCGACGCGATGGAGCAGAGGGCCAGGAACTCCCGGGTGGTGCCGGCTCGCATCTGGGGTCCGTTGTCTGACATTGCCAGCAGGATCGGCTCCTCGTCGCTGTCGTCGCCTCGGCGGGCGCGGTCGGCTTGGCGGGCCTCGACGGCGGGCCACAGCCCCTCGGTGTCGAGGGCTTGTGTGAAGACGACCTCTACTTGGGTGGCGGTCTCCTCGGCGGTGACGAGGGTGGCGAGCCATTTGCGGGTGACGACGTCGAGGATGGCGTAGGCGACGCGGCCGGCTCTGGGGAAGTGGGTTATGTCGTAGATCCAGATCTGGTGGCGTTTCCATTGGATCCAGTCCGGCAGGGGCCGCGCCGGTGCCGGTGCGCGCTGCGGGCGGGCGGGCAGAACCAGCCCCTGGGCTGCGAGAACGCGATACAGCGTCGACGGTGACACCCAGACCAGGTTCTCGTAGGAGCCGCGGTGCGCGAGCTTGCGGTAGCCGCCGTCGATGTCGCCCCAGCGCTCGAACAGCTCCACGATCGCCCGGCGCTCTGTTGGGGTGATGGCATGTGACGCCGTGCCGCCCGCAGTGTTGTCGTCGAGGCGGCCCGCGCCTCGGCGGTGCTGCCAGCGGCGGCACCGGCGGCCGTCGAGCTCCAACACGGCGCAGGCGCGAGCTGTGCTCCAGCCCGCCCCGACGGCGCCGTCGACGAGGTCCAACAGAGCCGCCTTGGTGCCGGCCTCGACACGCGGGGGCACGCCGGCGGTCACCCCCAACGCTCTTTTCCCTCCAACAAGGTGACCTTGACAGCCATCTCCTTGAGCGCCTCGCCCAGCCGGGCCGCCTCGTCTCGGGCCATCACCAACTCCGGGTCGACACCATCGGCGCGCGTCCCCGGCCGAGACGACGCCAACGCGTCCAGAGCGCCGCGCTTGGCGACCTCGCGGGCCCGCATGATCGTGGAGCGGTCCACGCCCCAATGGTCCGCGCACTCGACCACGGTCATCTCACCGGTGAGCACCTGCACGAACGCCTCGTACTTCTGCACAGGCGACAACCGCCGCCTCCCGCGGCGTCCGCTACGCTCCAAGGACTTCGAGGTATCAGTCATCTGACACTCCTTCCACAGCGCCATGCTCCCACCCCGACGCTGCGTAATCAACGACCCGAAACCGGACACGATCCCAGAACCATTACAGGGTGGATGGGGGAGCCGTCGGGTTTGGCGAAGACGTAGCCGTCTTTGTGGCGGCGGCCGGTGGCCATGCGATCTTCGAGCTGGCGGCGCCGGTGGACGCGCAGTTGTGTGACGGTGTGGGGGTCGAGGTCGATGGTGCGGCGGCTGGTGGGGGTCTTGAGGTCGCTTTCGATGAGTTTGTACTCCACCGACAGCAGTTGCTGGCTGACGGTGAGGCGGGCTGTTTCGAGGTCGGCGTTGCGCCACACCAGTCCGGCGGTCTCGGCTCGGCGCATGCCGGTGGTCGCGGCCAGCAGGTACAGCGGGTACAGGTAGTGGTCGGAGATGGCGTCCAGGAAGGCGCGCAGCTCGTCGCTGGTCCACACGCTCATGGTTCGGCTGTTGCGGCTGATGGTCGGCGCGTCCGCGAGGTCGGCGACGTTGCGCACGACGGTGCCTTTGCGCTCGGCGTCAGAGAGCGCGCCCTGGATGGTGATGTGGACGTTGCGCACCGTCTGCGCCGACAGGCCGCCTCCTGTGCCGTTGCGCTTGCCCTCGGTGAGCAGCCGGGCATAGAGCGTATCGAGATCCTCGGGCCGCAGCTTCTGTACCGGAATCGTGTCGCCCCAGGAGCTTGCACGCGTACGCGTTACGCGCACGCGTCGGGCCGACATTGTCGAACTCGATCTGCTTGTCGCCGACGAACTCTCACCGCCACTGTTTCCGGACGCCTACGTGAAGGCGGTGCTCGAGCTGTATCGCCGCGAGGAGATCTCTGCCGCCCGCGCCCTGGGGCTTCTGCTGGACACTTGGGAAGAGGAGGATCTGCCCGACCTTCCCCTGCTGCCCGCTGACGCGGTCTGGTCGTTCGTGTCCTAAGCGGGCGTCGCCCGTCTCGCAATATGGACGCCTTCGTGTTCGACACCCCCAGGGAAGGCTCCGTGGGTACCCCGGGTGGTGGGGCTGGATCGCTTGGAGGGGGTTCTCGGCCCGCGCGGGGGATGCCCGCTCATGTCCCCTGCGGGGTCACTGGCCAGGGCGCGGGGATACAGGCCGCTTGCGCCGACGGTAGGCGAGCCGGACGGCAATAACTGCGGCCACAAGGACCGCTGCCGGAAGCGCCCAAATGCTGACCAGCAGCCGGACCGCATCCCACGTCACGCGGTCACGCTAACCGGCGTGTGTCCTGCCGACGCGAGGATGAGCCCGCGTCGTCTCGCTTGAAGGTGCGAGAACAGGCTCGGTGTGGAGGTGGCTGTCGCCAAGGTCAGTGGCCTCTACGGAGCTCACGCCCAGCGACCGACTTGGACCGCTCGCTGATCTTGGGGGAGGCCTGCCGTGGGCAGTGTCCCGTGATGTGGTGGGGATTCGGGTAGTCGACGGGGTCCGCCACTAGGGGGGCCATCGGCGTGATCCTCGGTGAGAGCGCATCGACCGCGCGCTGCACGCAGTCATCATGGAGGCCTATGTGAGCAACCGAAGACGCCGCTGGGCAGAACGGTTGGTTGTCGAGTTCGTGCGTGTCAGGGTGTCCACATGTACGCGCCGGCGAGCAGGGCGCCGCCGTGGGGGCCGAACTTGCCGCCGCCGACGACCACGATCGCGTCACCGACTGACGCGGCCCGGCGCGTCACGAACCTCTGATTCCCGACGTCGCTGAAATTCGGGTCGGTTTCGGGGTCGAGCGGTGGGAGGTCAAACCACTCGTCGGTGGTGGCGTCAAAGAACGGGCCGTGGGTGCTTCCGGCGACTAGGTCGGTGCCCGAGACGCCGCCGTACGCCGAGATGTCTTTGCGGCCCTTTCCCGGTGCGTTCGGGAGCTCGCCCCACTCGTTGGCGGTCGTGTCGAACACTGCACCGAAGGGAATGCATCGGCCGTAGCTGTTGTTGTCGCCGCCGTCGGCGCAGCCGAGCACCGGCGCGATCAACCGATGCCGGTCGACCAGCGCCGGGCCGGGGCCAATGGTTTCGGCGGTCGGCAGGGCGGTCCAGGCGCCGTCTTGGTATCGGGCGGCTCGGGTATAGGACGGCCCGTCGGCACCGCCGGGCGATTCGACGAGCGCCTTGTCGAAGAGGAAGAGCGCTTCGCCATTCCAGACCATCGATCGATTGAAAGCGGGGCCGAGGGGATCGTCGGGCAGTTCGCTCCACGACTGGTCGGCGGGGTCGAACACCCAGTCCGGCGCCGTGCCATACTCATCCGTGCTCGCATACAGGACGATGGCGTCATCGGTGGCGACAATTGAGAACGACCGGAACGGGGCAGTCTCGTACGGCAGACCGATCTGTACCCAGGCGTCGTCGCTCACGTCATAGGCAATGAGTTCGCGGTTCACAGCGCCGAGGCCTCGGGTGAGGGCGAACACCTGGCCGCCAAGCACGGCGGTGGCGGCCCGGAGCGTCGGAACCGGCAGGTCCGCTATCGGCCGCCACTCGTTCGACGAGCGGTCGAAGGCCGCTCCGTCGGCAAACGCAACGGAGTCACCGAAGCTGCAATCGGCGCCTGGCGGGCACAGGAAGTCGGTGCCGCCGAACACGATCACGTCGTCACCAACGCCGACGATGCTCGCCTCGTTGCGGCCACTCAGCGGCGGATCGGGCAGCCTTACCCAACCGCCGCGTTCGGCCAGATCAATCGGCATGTCCTGACCGCATCCCGCCAAGCCCAGCACCACCGCACACAGCACTCCCAGACCGACCCTCACAGCACCCACGATAATTCGACGATCACCGCCCATGTTTGGTTCCCGGGCATACCCGCTCCCGCCCCAACCCCACCGAATTCGAAGTTGGTCACGGACCTGTCGACGCCATCCTCGCCGACCTCCACGACGAGTGGCAGACCACCGACCGCCGCTACGCCGCGGTTGGGTCGACGAGGCGGCCCACGAACAGCAGAGCACCGGTGTCTTGATGGGTAATTGGACGCTACTGCGGCCCGTCAAGTTCCCGAAGCCGCTGACAAACCGCTCATGCTCGGAGGTGCCAGGCGGCGGCGTGAACCGCGCTGGCTTGAGTTCAACGCCCGACGCTACGAAGTCAAAGCACGCAAGCTTGAGGCCCGCGCCGTACGCAAGGCAGGGTCGTACCGGGCGGCTCAGGCCGCTCAGCACCTGCGCACAAAGGCGCATCACAAGCGCTACTGGGCCACAGAAGCCCACCGTGTCGCCGAGGACTACAGCAGCGACCCCCCAGGTCAAGAACCTCAGTGATCAGAACTGGAGAAACTCAGTGACCACCGTCACGAGCGCGATGCCACCGCCGCAGCCGAGCTCACAACCCGGCAACTAACCACCGAGGCTCAACCCCAATTTCCACCACGCTGCGGGACGCCCCCCGTCATGGTTTCTCGGGCGTGAGGGGAGGGGGTTGGGTGGTACCGTCACAGCGTGTCGGACAGGTCGCCCGATGGCGCACCTTCGGTACCGACCATCGGTGGCCGGTTCCGCTCGGGAATGCCGTGGCTGCTAGTTGGCGCGGCGTGTGCGTTTGGCCTGACGTTCTTCGTTCCGCCTGTTGCGGCTGCGGCTGGCCTTGTCCTGGTCGCGGTGGCGTACCGACGCCGCCGAGCTGACGCGTACGGCATGTTCGCTATCGGCTTCGCCATCTGGTGTGCCGTCTATGCGGCGCTGGCCGTCCTTGCTGCCCTCACAGCAGGCCCTGACTCCGGCAGCTCCACCTCGTACGAGCCCGGCCTGCGCCCGTAGGCAGGCCGACAACCAGATTCACAGCCGTATCGCTATCGGCCCAAGCGCTGCCCCCTGCCGGCGGATGAAGCATCTCGCGGAGGGTCATGGCCCGTGGCGGTCGAACCAGGTCGCGATCACGCCCCAACCGGCGGCCTACCATGGCTTCCGTGGCCTTCCGGGTTGAGTGGACGGGGAGCACTCTTCGGGTTGTGCTCTCTGGTTGGGACTGCATTTTCAACGGGTGCCGCGTCGTTGAGATCGACCGGGCCAACGTCGCGAAGAGGGCTGTTGTCCAGCGACATGAGCTTGAGTCCCGCATCGATCACCGCCAACTCGGATTCGGAACCCACGCCGGCGCGCGCCATCCGGGCAGGCGTCGAGTCGGCACCCAACTCGGCCGAGGCGTGGTCGGCCCACAGTTCTGGGCCACGGCTCGCAGCGGGCCAGAACTGCCCCTACTGGTGCTGGACCTGATCAACCACGAATTCGCGAGGGCTGTGCTCGCGGTGAGCGAGCTTGACGTGATCGACACATTCCTCGCGTCGGACGTTTCGCCAAGTCTGGACTCCTGACCGTCACGTCAAGTCAGGAGTCGGCGGCCACCGACGTGATCCAAACCTGGCACTACCGAACCTGAAGGCACACAAGCAATGGACACCACCGTCGACGGCCTGGTATTCGACCTGGACAACACCCTGTTCGACTTTGAGAGCGCTTTCGCCGGAGTCGTCAGCGACTTCTACGAGCAGCACCTCCGCACAACGACGCCAGTCACACGCGCCGATGCCGTGGCGATGATGATTCGCTGGGACCACGACCTCCACGCCGTCACGCAGTACGTACCCGACCTGAAGGCACGGCGATTCGCCCGCTGGCTGAGCGAGTGGCCCGGCACCGGCCTCGACATCGCCGCGCTGACCGGATGGTACGACGAAGCGATGGACCAGCAGATGCAGCCCGACCCAGAGGTCAACACATTCCTTGCCCACCTCAACGATCGGCACGTGCCGTGGGGCATCGTCACCAACGGGCCGAGCGGGATGCAGCGCCACAAGTGCCAAGCGTTGGGCCTGGACCAGCTAGCGCCCTTCATCGTCGTCTCAGAAGAGGTCGGCTACGCCAAGCCAGACCCCCGGATCTTCCGTGATGCCCTCGACGCGACCGGACTCACCCGCTCTGAGCAGGTCATGTTCGTCGGCGACAACCCTCAAACCGATATAGACGGAGCCAGGCGCTTCGGAATGAGAACCGCCTGGGTTCGGCGAGGCCGGCGGTTCCTGGCCGATCTGCAACCCCCCGATCACGTTGTCGACGCCGTCACGGACCTGCGGCCCATTGTCGAGGCGATGTCGCCCCAGTGACATTCGAGCGCCGCAGCATCGCTGCGGCGCCCTGAGCTGGTCTTGCCCGGCGGGATTGCGTCAGCTCGATTCGGCTGCTCAGGCGGCGACCCGGTGGGTCGCGTCGGCGGTGACGGTGGCGTGGGAGAGGCTGGCGGTGTTGCCGGCGTCGTCGCGGATTCGGCCATCGTCAACGTGCAGGCTGTTTGCGCCGATACCGACGCCGTCAGTGTCGGCGTCACCGCTCTGCACCTCGTACTTGAAGATCAGCCTGCTGGTCCCGTGACTTGAGGCCAGCGTCGCGTGCCGGGTTGCCTCGCCGATGTCGAGCTCGAGGTACGGGAACCCGCTGATCGTCACTGTCTCACTGAAGGAGACCTCGATGCTGATGGTCTCGCCGGCGGCGTAGGCCTCGCCGTTGGCGGGCCGGGACGTGATGAAGACGGCACGAGCGACCGGCGGGGCGGTGTCGACCCTGTGTTCGATCTGGTGGCCCATGCCGCGGTACCAGGGATAGCGCTCCACATCCGTGCCTTCGGCCTTGATGGATCCGCTTCCGCAGAAGCCGGTTGCTGGGGACCCGGAGCCCAGCATGATGCCCCTGCGGTCCTTGTCGCCGGGACGGACGGTGTAGCCGAACACGAGGGTGTCGGTGCCCGAGCCGTGGCGGTAGACCGCTTCTCTGCTCGTGCCTCCGGAGTTTGATCCGTCGTAGCCGAGGTGCAGGGGCACGCAGACGTCCCCCTCGACGACGACACGGGTGTCGAACGTGAGAGCGAATTCGATGATCTCGTCGGCCCGGTAGAACTGCCCCCCGGCCTCGGGCTCCGAGATGATGCGGGCGCTCTGAACATAGGGCCGCCCGTCGACTCGCTGCTGCCAGGCGGGCTCAATGCCGGGGTGGTCGTAGTCGACGGGAGCGTCGGTGCCCATCGCGTTGATGGTTCCGCCGAAGCCGTAGGCGGGGGTGCGGTCGTCGCCGGTGGCGGCCGCGCTCACACTGATGCCATCGGGGTCTAGGTCCTCGGGCTGCACGACGTACCTGAAGAGCAGCTCCCAGGTGCCCGAGCCGCGGAGATAGCTGGCGCCGCGCCATGTGCTGGCGTCGCCCTCGCCGAGGAACAGAGCGAGCTGGGGAGATCCTTCCACCTCCACCTTCTGATCGAATCTGACGGCGACATCGATGGGGTCTCCGGCGCGGTAGGCCCAACGGTCCACGGGATTCGTGATGAGGTTCACGCCGACGATCTTCGGAGCGTCGTCATCGGCGATGGTCACCACGCAGTAGTGCCAGACCCCTCCGTCCCAGAAGCCGATGGCGAAGGTCTCATCGTGCTCGGGCCGGGTGTCCTCGGTCGTCTCGATGGGGATCCACAGGGTGCTGCCCTTTGACTGCTCGAACTTCACGCCGTGGTATTCGGTGTAGTCGTCGGATTCGGCCGTGTAGTAGCGATGGTCGGTGAAGGCGAACGCCTTCACCACCTTGTAGCCCGAACGGCGAATACCCATCGAAGCGGAGTTGCCTTCCGGCACGGGGTCCGGGCAAATGAGGTACGTGCTGTTGTGGTCGGCGCGGGCCGCACGGGGCACCAGCACTGGGATCGCGACTGCGGACAGCAGCGCGAGCACGCCAACAAGGGCAATGCGAGCGGCTGCCGTCCTCGCCGGTGCACGTGGCGCCCAGCGGGCTCGGCGGACTTGTTCTGAAGTGGGTGACTCTCTCATCACCTATTTCATTGCCTGATGTCCCCCAGGTTTTCAGATCCCGGAGTGCCACGGCACCTGCCCGGGCCGCTCACCGCTCCGGTGGATTCCGGCTCGTGAGGGGACCTCACCGGTTCTGACACCGGTTGCTTCTGCTGCTAGCCGGGCAGGCGGCGGTAGGTGGCCGCCCTCCAAGCCCATTCGGCGGGACCGAACCGGTGTCTCGCCAGCCACGCCTGTGACCACCACAGCTGCAGGACCCAGACACCGATCGCGAACAGCGCCAGGAGGCTGCGGCTGAGATCGGCGGGATCGAACAGCCCGCGCAGGATGGCGATGCCGAGCACGGTTTGGGAGAGGTAGTTGGTGAGCGCCATCCGTCCCACGGCTCGGATCCGCTCGTTGAACGGCTGCTCCGAAGTGCGGCGATGCCACAGCGTGATCAGGCTGGCGTAACCGACCACGATGGGAGCCGTGGCGATGGTGTTCGGCACCGTGCCGATCAAGGCGACATCGGGTCCGAAGTCGTAGAGAACGACGAGGCCGAAACCCGCCGCGCTGAGAGGCAGGCCGAGGCCGAGCCCCCAGCGCGCCGATCTCCGGTAGAAGTCGTCGGTCTTCTCGCCGGTGAGGAACCCGGATCGATAGGCGGCCACACCGATCAACATCATCCCCAACGCACGGAAGAAGAAGTCCGAGATCAGCCACAGTCCCACGACGTCGGACATAGTCCCGGTGACACCCCAGTACTCGCCCAAGCCCTGCCCGCTGGCGTCGACAGTGGGTTGCGCCAGGGCGGCCCCAACCGGTGAGACGACCAGAGCAATCGTCCCACCGATGAGCAGACGCCGCACCGGAAGGTTGCGCATCGCGATCAACAGCGGTGCGCACACGGCATAGATCACGAGCACATCGCCGTCCCACAGTGCGGTGTGGGCGAGTCCGATCAACAGCAGCAGCAAGTTGCGCCGCAGGCTGAACGACCCGGCGCGACGGCCCTTGGCCGCGGCTCGGTCGGCGAACAGGACGATGCCGGCGCCGAACAGCATCGAGAAGAGCCCCATGAACTTCTGATCGAAGAAGACCTCGCCAAAGGCGCCTATCAACCAGTCGAGCCAGCTCTGGGGGCTCGAGGCGCCGATGTTGAAGTAGGGGCCGAGACCGAGTCCGTAGGACACCACGTTCATCGTCAGCATGCCCAGGACGGCGAAGCCCCGGATCGTGTCGAGGCTTGTGATCCTCGCCGAGCCCGGTGTCGGCCTTGCGCCGGCCCCCGTCGCTGCCGACATGCAGCGCATCCTACGGCGGACCCCCAGGCGCCAAGAACCGGCGTTCGCCACCAGAGCTACAAGCCTCGCCTGTGGGTTGCTACTACATTGTTTGCGTGTCGCGCCTTGCGACGATCGGGTCGAGGTGCACTGCCGGTCGCGGTGAGCGTCGTCGACGCCCGGGATGCTGTTTGTGGCCGGACGCGTATCGGTGCAGGACTTGGCTGTGATGTGCCGTCTTGGGTTCCGCGGCGCTGGTGGGGATGCGGACATCGGAGCGGAACCTGCGCCCCGAATCCCGCCCCCATTCTTCCCTGGTCGTCGTTGCTCTGTCATGGCTCCAATCCCCCAAGCGTCCGAGCCTGCCAACAACCGGGAGCGGCCCAGAGATCGGGGTCATCTAGGGTTTGGGCGCGGGAGCGAGATCATGGGGGGATGGCATTGACGGGGCTACGAGGGGGCGTCCCGGTGGCGTTGGCCGCAATTGTCATCTTGTGTTTGGCCTGCGGCGGCAACGAGAGCACACCGTCGACGACGGTGACCGCGCCTGAGCCGTCGACGTCTCCGCAACCCCAGCAGTCCGAAGGCGGCGACACTGACGAGAGGGGCGACACCGACACCACAACTGCCCCCGACGACACCGACACCGACACCACAACTGCCCCCGACGACGCCGACACCGACACCAAATTTGTCCCCGATGGTGGCGGCGAAGGCGGCGAGACCGACACCAAATTTGTCCCCGATGGTGGCGGCGAAGGCGGCGACACCGACACCACAGCTGTCCCCGAAGACGCCGACACCGGCACCTCATCTGTTCCTGAGGACGGCGATGCGACAGTTGCTCCCGAAGACGGCGGCACCTCAGCTGTTCCTGAGGACGGCGATGCGACAGTTGCTCCCGAAGACGCCGACACCGGCACCTCATCTGTTCCTGAGGACGGCGATGCGACAGTTGCTCCCGAAGACGGCGGCACCTCAGCTGTTCCTGAGGACGGCGATGCGACAGTTGCTCCCGAAGACGCCGACACCGAAGACGGCGACACCTCAGCTGTGCCCGAAGATGACGACACCACAGCTGTGCCCGACGACGGCGACACCTCAGCTGTGCCCGAAGACGGCGACACCGACGACACCGCCACCACGGGGGTTGCAGCGCCGCCCGCTGATCTGGGCTTTGATCCGTTCTATGAGAAATACGTGGACGCGGCGGGTCTCCCGATCATCTCATCGGCGCGAGTTCCCGACGAAGCCTTGCTTCAAGCCAGACGTCTCATTGAAGAGATGCTCGCCGGCCGCCGTGCTGTGCTGGCCACGCTGGCGGCAAACAATGTCCGTGTCGCGATAATGGCCGAGGGTTCCGGCATCACAGAGCTCCCCGAACTCAGCGATCTGTATGAGGCCTTTCCTGGCATCGACTGGGACGACCGAACTAGGGGCGGCGGAGCGGGCCCAACGGTTGTGCGCCCCGTGTTGGCGATAGCCGAGGAGAACCTCCTGTGCTACAGCACCGACCGGTTCCCATATGAGGACATAGTCGTGCACGAGGCCGCGCACGCTTTGCTCAACATGGGCATCGAGTTGCAATCAGGGGGCGCCCTATTCCGTGAGCGGCTCGAACGCACCTACCGCGACGCGTTGGACGCTGGACTCTGGCAGAGCACCTACGCCGCAGAGAATGCCGACGAGTACTGGGCGGAGGAAGTCCAGTCCTGGTTCGACGTGAACGATGTTCCCGGACCGGTACACAACGAAATCAACACGCGGAGCGAACTGGAAGAATATGACCCTGCGCTTGCCGCTCTGGTCAAAGACGCGCTCGGAGATGTGACCCTCTCCTCTTCCTGCCACAGCGCCGCTACAGATCCCCAAACCAACAGCAAGATCGTGGGGGTGGTCCGCGGTCCCGACGGTACAGCTGTGGGGGGTGTGGGGCTGTGGGCCTGGTCGGGCGAAGCGAGCACCAGCGGGTTCGCCACAACCCAATCAGACGGCACATTCGCTATCACGGTGCCCGACGGGTCGTTCACACTGGACATCCACGCGAACACCAGTGAGACCTGCACCTTCGTTGGTTGGCACGGCCCTGGCGGGTTCACCACCATGAGCGAGTCGGCCACACTGATCGTGGTCGACGGCGCAGACGTCTCTGGCATCGAGATCACCCTGCCCCAACAGCTAGATGATCTCCCCTTCATTGAGTGGTGCTCCTAGCCGACGAGCCAGCAGTGGAAGACGTCGAGCGCGACCGCCGCCCAGCGTGCGGGCGGAGCATCTAACGCTGGTCTTCTTCCTCGAAGCCGACTACGACGCCATCGCGGTCCCGCTCCACGACTACCACTGACCGCGCGGCACACAGGGGTGTTGGCGCGCTGGTTCTGCTCGGGTGAGCGGGGCCGGGTAGCCGTGTCTGTTGCGGCCATCCCATCGACGTGATCCAATCCTGGCACCCCCGAACCTGAAGGCACACAAGAAATGGACACCACGGTTGACAGCCTGGTATTCGACCTGGACAACACCCTGTTCGACTCTGAGAGCGCCTTCGCCGGAGTCGCCCGCAACTTCTAGGCCCTTCGCGTAAACGTGGGATTGAGGGTTGCTGGCACCGGTTGGGGTCAATATGTCACGAGGATGCCGCGGGCTTCGAAGTTGGCCGGGTTGGTGAAGCCGTGGGCAGTTCTTCTGAGCACTTGCAGGAGGTTGTTGATGCCCTCGATGCGGCCGTTGGAGGCCCGGTCGCTGTGGTGCCAGGCGAGGATCTCGTCTGACCAGGCGATGATGGTGTCGACTATGTCGTGGTACTCGGGCAGCTCGCCGGTCTCGTAGAGGTCGCAGAACCGTCTGAGGGCATCGAGGGCGCCGTCATAGTCGTCGGCGAGGTAGAGGCCGTGGAGCTCCTGGAGGGCCTGCCAGCCGGCCCGCAGGCGGGGGTGGGCGTCGAACAGGGCGTCGAACAGGGCGTCGAGGCGGGCCCGGTCGGCGTCTGTGAGGGTGTCGCCTCGTCTCAGCAGCACGAACCGGGCCCGGAACACCTCGGGCTCGAAGGCGGGCTTGGAGCCTTCAGGCCGGCGCTGGACGTCGCGGCGCACCTGGTTTAGCCCCGCTGAGAACCACCTGATCACATGGAAGTGGTCCAGCACATGGCGGGCGTGTCCCAGGTGGGCGTCGATGGCGGCCTTGTATGCCTTGGAGCCGTCGCTGACCACGACGTTGACTCCCTTGCACCACCTGTGGCCCTGTTGCATCAGAAACGCTGACAGCGCAGCGCTGTTGCGGTGCTGGACCATGGCCAGGGTCTGGCCGGTGTCGCCGTTGACGATCACGGTCACGTAGCGGTGCCGTTTGCGCATCGAGGTCTCATCGACCAGAAGCACCCGGCACCGCACGCCGCGGCGGTGCTCGGCCACCAGATCCGAGCAAGAGCGCACCAGCGCCATCACCACATGCCAGCCGAGCCCGCAGCGGCGCGCCGCCGCGCTGACGGGCATGGCCCTGGCGTCGGCGACCAGCCTGCGGGCCAGACGCCGCGTCAGCCGTCCCTCGAACTCGGGATGGTCCTCGAGATGGCGCTCACCGCAGTTGTCGCACGCGAACCGGCGCCGGTGCCACACCAGCGTCACAGGACGCCCCGAAACCTCCAGATCCCGCACCTTGCGCCGACGGCGGTCATGCACCCGCCGACAGCAGAAACCGCACGCCGCACAGCGCGGCCGCCTCACCGTCGACTCGACCTCCACAACCAGCTCGCCGGGTGTGTCCACCAGCACCGCCAACACACGGATCTGACGCAGGTGCAGCCGCACCCGCGTAACATCGGAAGCCATCGGGGCCCTCCTGGATCGTTGATCATCTCAATCACCGATTCCAGCAGGGCCTCGACCCCTACTCAGGGACCCTCAACCACCCCGCTCCCCACGTTTACGCGCAGGCTCGACCTATTTCGGCACTTCGTCGAGTCCACCTGCACTACCGGGCGCCCTGGGATACTGGGGGCTAGGCCAAGGAGCCCTATGCCCTCACAGCTTCCCGACTACAGCGATTCCGTTCGTGCGGCCGTCGCCGACTATTGGGAGGTCCGGCGCTCTCAGGCGGACGAGTCTGAGAGCCGGGGTGTCTTCAACACCGGTATCCGTGCCGAGGTGACGGGAGGGCCTCATCTGGATGCTCTCCACGAGCTTGTGGTGAGCGTCTTCGTGGACGCGGGGATACCGGCTCGGCTGATCGGCGTGAAGAGGCGTCCGATCGCTGGCTACTTCCGTCGCGACAAGAGTTGGGACATCGTGGTGCTGGTGGCTGATCGGGTGGTGGGCATCGTCGAGTTGAAGTCGATGGCGGGCGACAGCCCGGGCCAGAACTTCAACAACCGCACTGACGAGGCGCTGGGCCAAGCCGTCGATGTCTGGAAGGCGGTGGAGCGTGAGATCATCAGGCCGCTGCGCCCTTGGCTCGGCTACTTCATGCTGTTGGAGGACAACATAGCCTTCACGACGGCGGTGTCGCCACGCAAGGCGGTGTGGGAGCCCGATCCGGCCTTCGACGATGCCAGCTACGCGGACCGTTATGTGATCTTCTTCGAGCGGATGGTCCGCGAGCGGCTGTTGGACGCGGCCTGCGTTGTGCTCGCCGACAAGGATTCCGCATCGGTGCGGTTCCCGTCGGACTCTGTGAGCTTCCAGGCGTTCGCGGCAGCGATACATGGACGGTGCCTTCAGTTCATGGCCACCAACCCCGACATCGACTGGGGAGTGGGGGAGTAGCCGAAGCCAGCAGTTGGCAGTGCCGGTGACGGCCTATGCAGCGGCGTGGAGCAGGTCGGAACGGCTGATCCCGTAAAGGGCAGCGGCCGTGTTGGTAGCCGCGACGCGGTCCCTGCTTCTGAAGGCTTGAGAGAGGGTGGCCGCGGCTTCAGCGTCGATGGAGTCTGGGGCTGGGACTCGGATCTTCCTGAGGTACTGGGCCTGGAACCGGTAGGTGCCGCCGCGCATCTTGACGCAGTAGGCGCCGACGAACAGGTTCGCAATGTCTGAGAGAAGGAGTCCCCCTAGCACTTCCAGGTCCCATTTGTCCGATACGACGTAGTACAGGTTGTGGTGGGGATAGAACCGGCCCGTGTCTAGCACCGGGTGAGCGGCCGATTTGAGGTCGGGGAGAAGCAGCTTCGCCCGTGATTGCAGTCCAGGATCGACCCGGTCGATTGTGCGATACCAGGCAGCCGGCCGTTTGCGGGCCACGTGCCGGGCCTTGATCCTGCCGCGGTGGCGCTCGATGTACGAGGCAAGGCCGGGGTACTCCTCGAGATCCACCAGGCGGCCCCCTTCCCACGGGTTCACGAGGAACCGGCCGCTCCATCGCGGCGTGCCCGAAGCGATGTCTTGCGGGGTCAACAGCGGCAACAGGCGGCAGCGCTCCACCTCTGGGGCGTCCTCGACGATGAAGACCTCGTCGCAGCCCGTGGCCACGCCGATACCGACACGCGTGCCGGTGCGCCAGTCCTCCAAGGGATCGAAGCGCTTCTCCAGGTCCGCTATCAGCTCCAGCTCCCCCGGCGATCCAGATGGCCAGTGATCGCTGCCGCCGAACCACCGATCGAGCCTCGCCATGTCGAAGCGGCCTGTCATTGGCCCGGCATGCTGCCCTTCTATGAGCCAACGTGCGACGGCGCGGCCGTCGGTCGCATCGAAACCGTCGGTGGTCTCCACCACATGGGCCGGACCCTGGGACCCGTTGCGCAGCACGGTGATCGCCGGGTACGCCGACACCGCCTCCTCGAATGCGTCCACATCGTGCATCACCACCACGGTGTCCACCGCATACTCGGAGGCGACGAGGGCTCGAAGCTGCTCGCCGTATCGGTTTCGCATCCAACGGTCTGCGCAGATGAACGCAAGCCTGCCCTCAGGACCGAGCATCGACAGGCCCTTCTCGAAGAAGCCGACATAGAGGTCGGCCCTGCCCCGCATGGTGGGGCACTCGGATCGATAGGCCGCGCTCACTTCGCTAGGAACGTCCTCGAGCCTCACATAGGGCGGGTTCCCGACCACGAAGTCGGCCTGCAGGGAACCGTCGAACCCGGTGCCCAGCAGGAAGTCCCCTTGGGACACCCAGTCGCGACTGAGGCTCGCGGCGACGTCGGCTGGCTGGCCGAGCTCGACAAGCCGCGCGGCCACGCACTCCCGAGCGGCGTTGACGTTGCGGTCAAGCACATCGAACGCCCTGATGGCCGATCCCATGCCGGCCAGATCCCGGCCGTGCATGGTGCAGGACTCCGCGAGCCGCTCGGCGATCGGTACCAGGAAGGCTCCGGCACCGCACGCAGGCTCGACGATCACCGATGCCTCCAAGTCGTCATCAGCCCGGTAGCCAGCCAGGTCCAGAATCAACTCGACCACCCAGCGGCGGGTGAACACCTCTCCATGCGCTCTCTCTGGATCGATGGTCCAACTCGGCATCGCCCTGGCAGCCTCCATCAACTTGGGCTGACGGTACCGGGTCATCGGTACCACCCCGTGTTGCCCAAATTACACAACTGCCACTTCACGAAGGGGCACCCTAGGGATGCGGTGTGACAGGGAGTCGATTTCGATCCGAAGGAGAATTGAATTCCAGGCTTGCGTAGCGGCTGGCCGGTATGCGAGCCGAAGCAAACAAGGCTGCTCCACCTGTGGTCGGGCTTCAGCAACCGGTCCAGCACCGGTGCGCTCAGCCGTCTCAGGGCATCGCCTGTCGGGCGGTGCTCACCGAGGTGGGGAATCTCGCTGGTAGTGGGGTCGAGACCGTAGAGGGCGGACCGGCGTCGCGCCGCGGCCATGTCTGCCATTGCAAGCGTTGGTCTGTGTGGCGCGGGAGCCATGGCTTCAGAGTTCCCCTGTCGAGTTCGGGGCGTGGTGGGTCCGATCGTGGATCAGCGGCTGTCTCAGCGCTGTCTCATGTTGAGACACAGGGCCTCCACGAGGTGATGTACCCTTGACGTGGTGCTCGAACCTCTGGGGAGCGTTCGGGCGGCTCGACATCGGTTTCGGTACACCGGGGGAGGTGCGGTCGGGGTGAAGACAGCCACGACGACAGTCGGGATGATCGCCAATCCTGCCTCGGCACGCGATATCCGCCGCCTCGTCGCCCACGGAGGCGCGGTGACCACCCACGACAAGCTGAACCGGCTCCAGCGAGTGCTGGCCGGTCTCGCCGCTACGGGTGTGGAACGGGTCATCTCGATGGCCGACCAGGCTGGCATCATGGACGGCCTCGGTCGTCTCGCCGAACGGGCATCCGCCAGGGGTTGGCCTGCGCTGGAGTTCGTCGACCAGGACATCGCCCAGACCGGTGCCGATACCACCGCCGCCACGCGAGCCATCGTCGACGCGGGAGTCGGCTCGATCGTCGTCCTCGGGGGCGACGGAACCAACCGGATCGTGGCGGCCGCATCGGCGGATGTCCCGCTGGTCTCGATCTCGACCGGAACCAACAACGCCTTCCCGCGACCGGTGGAGCCGACCGTCGCCGGGCTGGCGGCGGGGCTCGTCGCCACCAACCCGCACAGCCGTCAGGCTGGCACCTACCGAGCGAAGAAGCTCATCGTCCACTGCGGCGATCGTGTCGAAGAAGCCCTGGTCGACGTCGCCATCACCGACACCGACGGTGTCGGCGCCGGTGCGCTGTGGGATTCGACGTCGATCTCGGAGCTGTTCGTGTGTTTCGCTGAGCCCGACGCCATCGGACTGTCGGCGATCGCCGGCCACGTGCAACCGACGCCGCGCCGTTCCCCGACGGGGTTGGCACTCGTCCTCGGCGAGCCGGTCGCCATCATCGTGCGAGCACCGATCGCGCCGGGACTCGTCGAGCCCGTCGGCGTCAGCTCTGTCTCAGTTCTCGAGCCCGACTCGACCGTCGTCGCGCGGGCCGCTGGCGGTGTCGTCGCCATCGATGGTGAACGCATGTTCCGCTTCGGACCGGCCAATCGTCCCGCGATCACGCTGCGTGCGGACGGCCCCGTCGTCGTCGATGTGACCACAACCCTCGAACACGCCGCCACCCACGGTCATCTGGCGGCAGCTGGCGTCGTCGGCCGCGGAATTCGCCCCGGTGACGAGGCGCTCCCGACGCCCGTAGGCGCAACCAAGCCGAACCCAAGGAGGTATCAACGTGAAAACACTGAACCGACTCGACCTTTACACCGAGATGGTCCGCGTCAGGCAATACGAGTCCCGAATCCTGCAGGAGTACCACGCTGACAAGGCGCCGGCCTGGGACATCGGGGCCGGTCTGATCCCGGGGGAAATGCATCTCTCGGCTGGACAGGAACCGGCCGCCGTCGGCGTTTGTGCTCACATGAAGAAGGGGGACGCCATCACCGCGCCGCACCGGCCTCACCACTTCGCGCTGGCTCACGGCGTCGACATGAATGCCATGACGGCTGAGATCTACGGCCGCACCACCGGCCTGTGCAAGGGCAAGGGCGGTCACATGCACCTGTTTGATCCGGAGAACCACTTCTCCTGCTCAGGGATCATCGCCCAGGGCTACCCCGTGGCCTGTGGCCAAGCGCTCGCCATGAAGCGAAAAGGCACCGACAATGTCGCCGTCGCCGTCGCCGGCGAAGGGGCGGCTAACCAGGGAGCGTTCCACGAGTCGCTCAACCTTGCTGCGGTTTGGAACCTGCCGGTCATCTTCGTCATCGAGGACAACGACTGGGCGATCTCGGTTCCCCGCGCCGCGTCGACCTCCATCAACTCCAACGCCGATCGGGCGGTGGGCTATGGCATCCCCGGCGTGCGGGTCGAGGAGAACGATGTCGAAGCAGTCTTCGAGGCCGCCGGTGCCGCCATCGACCGGGCCCGGGCCGGAGAGGGTCCGAGCTTGATCGAGATCCACACCCTGCGGCTCTGGGGGCACTTCGAGGGCGACGCGCAGGCCTACCGAGGAGCCGATCTCGACACCGTCGACGAACGCGACCCCATTCCCCGCTACGCCGCCGCACTCGTCGAGTCGGGCGACCTGGCCGAGGCGCAGATCGACGACATCAGGGGAGCCGCCGACGCCGACGTCGACGCCGCGATCCAATTCGCGGTCGCCAGCCCCATTCCCGCCCCCGAAGACGCCCTGCTGCACGTCTTCGCCTGAGCAACCAGATCGACAGGAGAACAACGCAATGACCACGACTGAGACACCCACCCGCCGGATCACCACGGCCAAGGCAATGGCGGAAGCCATCGGTCTCGAGATGCGTGCCGACCCCGACGTGTTCGTCATGGGCGAAGACGTCGGCGCCTATGGCGGGATCTTCGGATCCACCACCGACCTGTTCGGCGAATTCGGACCCGAGCGGGTGATGGACACCCCGATCTCGGAGACCGGCTTCATCGGTGCCGGCATCGGCGCCGCAGTGGAAGGGCTCCGCCCCGTCGTCGAGCTCATGTTCGTCGACTTCTACGGCGTCTGCATGGACCAGATCAGCAACCACATGGCGAAGATCCACTACGAGTCCGGTGGCGCAGTGAACGTGCCGATGGTGCTCATGTCCGCCACGGGCGCCGGCTACTCCGACGCCGCGCAACACTCCCAGTGCCTCTGGGGGACGTTCGCCCATCTCCCGGGGATGAAGGTGGTCGTGCCTTCCAATCCCTACGACGCCAAGGGTCTGATGACCTCGGCCATCCGCGACGACAACCCGGTCGTCTACCTCTTCCACAAGGGCGCTCAGGGCCTGGTGTGGATGGAGAAGAACCCGCGCTCGGTCGCCCACGTCCCCGAAGAAGCGTTCACCGTCCCGATCGGTGAGGCCGCCATCGCACGCGAAGGCAGCGATGTCACCCTCGTCACGCTCTCGCTGTCGGTGCAGCACAGCCTCGACGTTGCCGAGGAGCTCGAAGGCGAGGGCATCAGCCTGGAGGTCGTCGATCTGCGAAGCCTCGTACCTCTCGATCGCCAGACCGTGTTGGAATCGGTGGCGAAGACCGGCAAGTTGCTGGTCGTCGACGAGGACTACAAGAGCTTCGGGCTTACGGGCGAGATCGCAGCCATCGTGGCCGAGACCGACCCGACGATGCTGACCAAGCCGGTGTCCCGTCTTGCCGTGCCCGATGTCCCCATTCCGTATGCTCGCTCGCTCGAGTACGGGATCCTGCCCACGCGCGAAAGGATCGCCGCTGCGGCCAAGGTCCTGATGTCGTGATCACCGAGGTCCCGTTCCCGATCATGTCGGAGAAGGACCCCACCGCCGAAGGCGTCGTCGGAACCTGGTTCGTCAACCATGGCGAGCAGGTGGTCGCCGGCCAGGTCATCGCCGAAGTCCAGGTCGACAAAGCATCCCAAGACGTCGAAGCCCCGGTAGCGGGCGTCATGTACCAGTTCGTGTCCGAGGGTGTCCCCATCACCCAAGGCGCCTTGCTGGCCCGCATCGACTCCTGACGTCACCCGAATAACGATCCCGCCTATGCGCCCCACCTCAAAGCCCGCCAGGCTGGTTCGATCAGCCACCACGTTCTGATCGACGGCATCGACGACTTCGCCTAACGGCCAAGAGACATCGCCAGGGGAGGCAATCGTCGGTGATCAATTCGCTCTTGGGTGGGTCACACGCTCGTCACTAACGGCCCCTGCGGTGGCGGAGTAGTGAGCCCCGATCCGTCAGGTGTCCCGGCACCGTCGAGCGTTCCAGACGATGGAGCGCTCGACAGCCATGTCGCCGGAGACAGCTCGGTCGTCCTGAGCAGAGTCGTACTGCTTGGCGCGGCGTGGCCGACGTTGCGCACTGTCCAAAAGGAGATCATGCCGTGACGGGCCCGCCGATGCCGGGCCGGTAGTGGTCGAGGCGGGAGAGACTCGAACTGGTCACGGTTCGACGAGGCTGATGTGGTGGTCGGGCTTTTTGCATCGATCAGTCCTTCCCACTTCGATACGAATCCACCACCCACGGATCTTTTTGACCTAGTCGTAGTCGATGAGGCCCCCCACGCCCCTGCGTCGACGTGGCTATCGATTCTGGAGCACTTCTCCGGCAAGTCAGTGCTTCTCACGGCGACCCCCCAGCGCCGGGACCGTCGTCGTATCCCTGGCAAGCTCGTCTACTACTTCCCGCTCCGCCAGGCCCTGGACGAGAGCCCCTACCAGCCGGTTGACCCCAGGATCGTCGACATCACAGTGGGCGCAACGCGAGCATCCTCACATCATCATCGAATACTCGGCCAATCTGGCCGACCTCATCGACACCGACGCGCTGCTGGCCGCGGTGCACACCGCCGCCCTCGACGACGGTCTCCCCGCCTTGGGCGGGTTGCGCACCCGAGACGCGCCCCGCGACCACTACCGAATCGCCGACGGCGACCCTTCCTACGGGTTCGTGTGCCTGACGGCTCGCATCGGACCCGGCCGGGAACCTGAGATAGTCCAGCGTTTCCTGACCCGGCTCATCGATACCGTCGACGAGGTGCTGGCTCCGCTTCAGCCCGACCATCCGGTCGCCATCAGCGCTGAGGTCCAGCTGATCGACCCGGCGCTGCGCATCAACCGCAACCACATCCGTACCCATCTCGCCCAGTCCGACAGCCCATAGCCTCGCAACCGGCGCCGACAGGAGACGCAAATGGCAACCGCAGCCAGCTTCGAGGAGAACGTTGCCGCCGCTGGACGGCACCTGGCGGAACTGATCCGTGCCTTTCGTCGTCATAACCTCCAGACTGCACTAGGAGGGCTGCCAATCCATGCCGGAACATTTGAGGCGTTGCCTAATCGTCGGAATCGTTGTTGTGCTGCTGGCCAGCGCCTGCTCAGGCGATGGCGACCCTGAAGCGGGAGCGGGCGACCGGTCCGGCGACACTGCCACGCCTGCTCCCGGCGGCGAGAGCGACCGATCGGGCGACACTCCCACAACTGCTCCCGGCGGCGAGAGCGACCGGTCCGGCAGCACTCCCACACTTGCTCCCATAGCTTCGGCCCACGGCTTGGGCGGTTCGGGGCGGGGAACATTCTTGACCGTTCGCCTGAGCGAGGGCGATGCAATCGGCGGTCTGAGCTCGCCGGCAGTGAGCCGGGTAGACGGCAGGCCGCTCGATGCTGCGGAAGTCCGCTCGGTGACCGACCGACTGCCGCCATGGGACGACGACGAGAGCGACGCAGCCGACTTCAACCGCCCGCCCGAGACGCTGCCGCCCCCCCGCACCGGCGAGACCATTGATCGGCCGTTCCCGGCCGGGCCGGACATCGACGCACCGGTTGTCGATCCCGGACCCCTGGCGGTGCTGCGGGGGCAGCCCGAGGGTGATGTGGGGATCGCTCCCTTCGTCAGCATCACCTTCAACCAGCCGATGGTGCCGCTCGCCACCATCGGCCAACTCGACGACCTCGACATTCCAGTCACGATCACGCCGTCGTTGCCGGGGCGCTGGCAATGGATCGGCACTCGCACACTCCGCTTCGAACACGACCCGGAGATATTCGACCGCTTGCCGATGGCGACTTCCTATGTGGTCGAACTCCCCGCGGGGACGACGTCGCAGTCCGGCGGCGAGCTGGCCGAGGCCGTTCGCTTCGAGTTCGAGACTCCCGCGCCCAGCATGACGTGGCTCATCCCCCAGCACGACTCGCTCGATCTCCAACCGGTCTTCCTCGTCGCCTTCGATCAGCGGGTCGAACCTGCCGCGGCGCTTGAGGCCATCACGTTCTCAGCCGATGGCGAACAGCATCAGATCCGCCTTGCCGGTGCTGACGAGATCGAAGGCGATGAGTACATCAGTTCCCTACTCGGGTATGCACTCGATGACGCATGGGTCGCTTTCCGCCCGGCGGCGCCGCTCGAGCCCGACTCATCGATCCGGATCGAGGTCGGCCCGCATGTGCCGTCGGCCGAGGGCCCGAACACCAGCGGCAACTCGTCGATTGTGGAGGCCAATACGTACGCGCCGCTGCGGCTGGAGGACACAAGCTGCTCATATCGAGGGTGTCGGCCGGGGCGTGCGCTCTCCGTTTGGTTCAACAACACGCTGGATGCCGAGACGCTCAATGCGGCCGACGTCTCCATAACGCCAGAGCTCCCCGGCGCCACGGTCTCGGTGCACGGCCGCACCATAACCATCGCCGGGCCCACGGCCGGCGGCACCGTCTATGAAGTGGTGATCCCCGAAGCGCTGGGCGACGTGTTCGGTCAGACCCTGGGAGAGCCTGAGACCGTCGAGTTCAGCATCGACGAAGCCCTCCCCCACCTGAGCTTCAGGGGAGGGCGACTGGCCACCGTTGATCCGCTCGGTGTGCAGCAGACGATTCCTGTGATGGTGCGCCAATGGGAGCAGCTTCGTGTGCGCCTCTATGCCGTGGAGCCGAGTGATTACGGGTCGTTCTTGGATTTTGTGTCTCTCTGGCGGTGGGACCGTGACAGGAATGTGGTCGATGTGCCGTGGCCTCTGGCAATCGACGAGATCGTCGACACCGGGATCGACCACGACGCCCTCACCGAGGTCCCCATAGACCTCTCCGGTGCCCTCAACGGCGAGCACGGTCATTTGGTGATGATTGTCGAAGGGGCTGGCCGGCTTGCAGAGACCGAGACCGGCTATCGGACGATGGCCTGGGTGCAAGACACCGATATCGGCGTCGACATGATCACCGACTATCGCGATGTGGCGGTGTGGACCACCGACCTGCGCTCCGGTGATCCGCTGGCCGGTGTGAGAATCGAGTTGGCGGGCCGGGACGCGACGTTCACCACCGACGACAACGGCCTCGCCCGCGCCTCGCTCGACTTCGGCGAACATGGGTGGGTTGTCGCCTCGCTCGGCGCCGACTCGGCGATCAACCCGGCGAGCGTCTGGGCGTGGCTGCAGGACGATCAAACCATTTGGTACACCGCGGATGATCGCGGCATTTACCGCCCCGGCGAGACGCTGCACCTGAAGGGCTGGGTTCGAAATCTCGATCTGAGCGGCGATGGCGACCTTGAGTTCCTTCCCCGCGGAGAACTGATCACCTACGGTGTCTTCGGCCCGTTCGGCAACGATCTCGGCAACGGTGACATCCGTTTGGACGACCACGGCGGCTTTGATCTCACCGTCGAATTGGCGGTTGGGGCAAACCTCGGCTGGAGCAGCATCGTGTTTCAGCGTCCGGGCAGCCCCGGAAATGGCCGGCACCAGCACTCGTTCCAGATCCAGGAGTTCCGCCGCCCCGAGTTCGAAGTGGAAGCACGCCTCGAATCAGCCGGTCCTCATCTGGTCGACGAGCCGGCGGTGGCCGCGGTCGACGCCATGTACTTCTCCGGCGGTCCCCTCCCCGACGCCGAGGTCACCTGGACGGTCACCACCCGGCAGGCCTCGTACTCCCCGCCCAACTGGAGCGACTTCACGTTCGGCGTCTGGCGGCCATGGTGGCACTTCGGTGACTTCGACGAGCCGTGGGCCGAGCCGCAGCGCAAGACCTTCTCGGGCAAGACCGACTCCAGCGGCAGCCATTACCTGCGCCTGGACTTTGAAGGCGATGGCGACCATCTCCCCACCACGGTGACCGCTGAGGCTCGAGTGAGCGACGTGAACCGCCAGCAGTGGGCGTCGGCGACCGGCGTCCTGGTCCATTCCGCCAGCCTCTACGTGGGTGTTCGCTCCGCCCGTACTTTCGTGAGGGCCGGAGACGGGCTCGACATCGACGCCGTGGTGACCGACATCGACGGCAACCCGGTTGCCGGCCGATCCTTCGAGATCACCGCGGCGCGCATTGTCAACCAGTACGTCGACGGCCAGTGGACTGAGGTCCCAATGGACGCGGAGACCTGCGAGGCCGTCTCCGGGCAGACGCCGGTCGGCTGCGAGTTCGCGGCTGACACCGGTGGCCGCTACCGCATCTCTGCCGACGTCGTCGATGACGCGGGGCGGACCAGCCGCAGCGAGTTGACCCGCTGGGTTGCCGGCGGAAGAAGCGGCGCGCCGAGCCGCAGAATCAATCTCGAGGCCGCCAACCTGATTCCCGACGCCGAGACCTACGCCGCGGGCGACACCGCAGAGATCCTCGTCGACTCGCCCTTCGCCTCGGCTACCGGCCTCCTGACGATCGCCCACAACCAGATCATCGAGCTCCGCACCTTTGAGATCGCCGACCATGCCGCGGTCCTCGAAGTGCCGATCACCGACGATCATGTTCCCGAGCTCGCGGTGCAGGTCGAGATCGTCTCCACCACCGAGCGAACCGCCGACGACGGAACCAGCCTGGACGGTGCACCCCATCGTCCCGCCTATGCGGCCGGGTGGGCCCTGCTGCGAGTCCCGCCCCTGCTGCGGACCCTCGACGTCACAGCCGAGCCCGCGTCGACAGTGGTCGAGCCCGGCGCTGCCACGAGCATCGCGGTGGAAGTCAACGACGCCGGCGGTGCTCCGGTCGAGGGGGCCAACGTGCTTCTCATCGTTGTGGACGAGGCGGTGCTGGCCGTGTCGGGCTACGAGTTGATCGACCCCATCGATGTCTTCTACCGTCCCCGCACGGCGGGCTTGCGCACCGCGCGAGGCAGAGACACCATCCTGCTCGAGAGCCCCCAAGAACTCCTTCGCCTGATCGAGGAGGAATCCGAGGCGGCCGAAGCCGCGGAGGAGGCAATGGCTGAGGCAATGGCTGACGACGGGGGCGGCGGGTCTGGCTCGGCAGGACTCGCGGTCGATGTCCGCGAGAACCTCGACGCTCTGGCGCTGTTCGACCCCGAGGCAGCCACCGATGCCGCGGGCCGGGTCACCGTCGAGTTCGATCTGCCCGACAACCTCACCCGCTACCGGGTGATGGCGGTGGCGGTCGACGGCGCTGAGCGCTTCGGCACGGCCGAGTCTGCCATCACCGCGCAATTGCCCCTCCAGGTCCGGCCCTCGGCCCCTCGGTTCCTGAACTACGGCGACGAGTTCGAGCTGCCGATCGTGGTCCAGAACCAAACCGACTCCGCCATGGAGGTGGATGTGGTCGTGCAGACCTCCAACCTTGAGCTGGTCGGGTCGCCGGGGCGGCGGATAACGGTGCCCGCCAACGATCGGGTCGAGGTTCGGTTCCCGGCGCGAACGAACTCACCGGGCACAGCCCGCTTCCGGGCGGTGGCTGTGTCGGGCGACCACGCCGACGCCCAGATCGTCGCACTGCCTGTGTACACCCCGGCCACCAGCGAGGCATTCGCCACCTACGGGGTGGTCGACGAGGGCGTGGTCATCCAGTCGATAGCCGCGCTGCGAGACGTGATTCCCCAGTTCGGCGGGCTCGAGATCAACACCTCATCGACCGCGCTCCAGGCCCTGACCGACGCCGTGCTGTACCTCTCCGACTATCGGTACGCCAGCTCCGATGCCTACGCCAGCCGCATCCTGGCCATCTCCGCACTGCGCGACGTGCTCGGGGCCTTCGAGGCCGAGGGTCTCGGCAGCCCTGGCGAACTCGACGCCACCGTGCGCCGCGACATCGCCGAACTGTCGGCCCTCCAGAACAGCGACGGCGGCTTCGGGTGGTGGTCGCGCAACCGTCCTTCGAGCCCATACCAGTCGATTCAGGCGATGCATGCGCTGGTAATCGCCCAGAACGAGGGCTTCACCGTCTCGAGTGCCGTCATGGACAACGGGCGCTGGTATCTGCGAAGCATCGAAAACCGTATCCCGGCCGACTACAGCCAGCGAAGCAGGGACATGCTGCTGGCCTACGCGCTCCATGTCCGATCGCTGGACGGAGACCCAGACGCCCGCGCCGCCCTCACCCTTTGGGAACGCCGGGGCACGGATCTGGAGTTGGATGCCCTGGCCTGGATTTGGCCGGTAGTCAACGACGCCGCCGTCGAAGCCAGCATCGAGCGGGTCTTCAACAACCGGGTCGTCGAGTCCGCCGGCGCAGCCGCATTCGTCACGGACTACGGCGAAGACGCCTATCTGCTGCTGCATTCCAACCGCCGCACCGACGCCATCGTGCTCGATGCCTTGATCACGATGGCTCCCGAGTCGGATCTCGTTGCCAAGGTCGTGGCTGGACTGTTGGCCAACCGGGTCAAGGGACGCTGGAACAACGTCCAGGAGAACTCGTTCATTCTGCTGGCCCTGAACCGTTACTTCGCCGCCTTCGAGGCGACCGATCCCGACTTTGTCGCCCGGGTGTGGCTCGGCGACCTCTACGCCGCGCAACACCAGTTCTCCGGGCGCAGCACCGATCGCGCCTCGACGCTGGTCCCGATGGCGGAGCTGCTGGCAGTGGGCGACTCCGATCTCATCGTCGAGAAGGACGGAGAAGGCCGCCTGTACTACCGCCTCGGTCTTCGCTACGCCCCCGACGACCTCAACCTGGATCCCCTGGACCGGGGCTTCGTGGTGCAGCGCAGCTACGAGGCAGTCGACGATCCCGGCGATGTGTGGCTCGACGACGACGGTGTCTGGCATGTGCTGGCCGGGGCACAGGTGCGGGTCAACGTGACCATGGTCAACGACAGCCGACGCACCAACATGGCGCTGGTCGATCCCATGCCCGCAGGCTTCGAGTCGCTCAACCCGGCACTGGCGGTGACCGGCGAGATCGACGCCGGCCGCGGCGGGGCCGCCGATTCATGGTGGTGGTGGACTTGGTACGAGCACCAGAATCTCCGCGACGATCGGGCCGAGGCCTTCTCGTCGTACCTGTGGGCCGGCACCCATGAATACAGCTACGTCGTCCGGGCCACCACCCCCGGCACCTTCGTCGTGCCCCCAGCCAAAGCCGAAGAAATCTACGCCCCCGAAGTATTCGGCCGCTCCCACACCGACACAGTCATCGTGCAAGACCAGCGGGGGCGTCCCGCGGAGTAGTGGGCTTTGAAGTTGAGCCTCGGTGATTAGTTGCCGGCTGTGAGCTCGGCTGTGGCGAGACTATCGCGCTCGGGACGGGGCAGGCTCATGGAGCCTTCTTGGAGGTAGTGGGGGTCACTGGCGTGTGACTTGTGGTGGAGGTCGAGTGAGGGGTGGCTTCGATGAGGCGGACGGCGCTTGGGGTTTTTGGGGTGGAGATTTCCGACAGCCGAGTTCTCGGCACCCACACCCAATACGATCCCAACAGAGGAGACAACGTGTTTGTGACAGCACCCCCCGGCGGGCTTCGGAGCTACGGAGTGCGGGGCTGGGTCGTGTTGGTCTGTGCGCTTGGGTTGGTTGTCTCATGCTCGGGCACCTCTGAGGTTTCACCGATCGGATCCGCGGCGCAGGACGAGCCTCCTTCGACCAGGGTCTTCCTGACTCGGTTGGAGATCACCTGGTCGGTGGGGGTCGACGAGGCGCCGGCAGCCCCCGATGACCGCATGTTGTATCTTGCGCCGGCATCGCCCGTCGAAGGTGTCGATACCGATGCGGTGCTGCGACGCACAGACACGGTCGGTGTCGGTATCCGCGACTACGACTACACCGTGGCGTTGAAGTGGCCCACGGGCGGGCTGTCTGTGAGCGCGTCCCCGGCGATGTCTTGTTACGTGACACCGGACGGCGCAACTTGGGAACCGGTGGAGATTCGCGGTGTGCAAGGCTGTGAGTGGACCAACGAAGCGGGGTTGTACTTCGCGAAATGGACCGAGGGCGCAACCAACTTCAAGTACGAATCGTTCGACATCACCGGAGCCGAAGCACGCGAGATGCTCGCCGGTTGGGATCGGCTTGAGTAGACGTCCGGCTAACTCACGCGAGAATCGACGCAACTCAAGCATCGCCACTGCCGCATCCGGGACCAGGCGATGCCAAAACGAAGCTCGATCAATGTCCCACGGTTTGGTGGGGTCTCGGGTTGAGCGTCGGTGTCAGCTGCCGGCTGTGAGTTCGGCTGTGGTGATGGCGTGGGACGGGGGTTGGAGCTTGGCCATGGAGTGCTCTGAGAGGTAGCGGCGGTCGGTTGCCTGCCATTCGTCATGGAGGTCGGCCAAGATGGCGCCGACCATAAGGAAGTCGTCGCCTCCCGCTGGTGACCCCATTCCAACACCGGGATCTCTTTGTTGATGCGCTCGAGGGGGTTGGTGGACCAGATCTTCTGCCAGTGAGCGGCGGGGAACGCCGTGAACGCGAGGACCGCGTCTTTGGCGTCGGCCATCAGTGGACCCACCTTGGGGAAGCTGACGGCGAGTTGGTCGGCGACCTGGTCCCAGCCGGCGGTGACGGCTTGGGCGTCGGGCTGAGCGAAGATGGTTCTGAACAGCGCGGCGGCCATGTGCTGGTGGCTGCGGGGCACACAGGCCAGCAGGTTGCGGATGAAATGCACCCGACATCTCTGTCGGGCCGCTCCCTGCAGGGTCCGGTCCACGGCCGCGGCGAGGCCGCGGTGGGCGTCGGAGATGACCAGGCGCACACCGTTGAGGCCCCGGTCGCGCAGGCTGGTGAGGAACTGCTGCCAGAACGCCTCGCTCTCGCTGTCGCCGAGGTCACAGCCCAGAATCTCCCGGTTGCCGTCTGAGGCGACCCCCGACGCGATGACCATCGCCATAGAGGTGACCTGGCCCACGCTGTTGCGCACCTTGAGATAGGTGGCATCGACGTAGACGTAGGGAAACTCGATGTGGTCCAAGCGTCGGCCTCTGAACGCTGCGACCATCTCGTCGAGCCCAGCACAGATCCGAGACACCTCCGATTTGGACACGCCGGACTCCGCGCCCAAAGCAGCCACCAGCTCGTCCACCGAGCGGGTGGACACCCCGGCCACATAGGCCTCCATGATGACCGCGTGGAGCGCACGGTCGATGCGCCGGCGCGGCTCGAGCACCGACGGAAAGAAGCTGCCCCGGCGCAGCTTGGGGATCTTCAGCTCCAGATCCCCCGCCTGGGTGGCCAACAGCCGCGGCCGGTGCCCGTTGCGCTCCGTTGTGCGGCCCTGGGTGCGCTCATAGCGGCCCGCGCCGATCGCCGCGGCCGCCTCAGCCTCGATCAACTCCTGAAGCACCAGCTCCACCGCGTCGCGGATCAACTCCGCACCGCCGCCGACACGGAAAGCCTCCCACAGCTGCGCTGTGGCAGTATCAGAAAGGGTCATCGGTGTGTCCTCCTCGATGAGTGAGTGGTTTCGTCTCACCGAGGATCACTCCGATGGCCCCCCTAGTGGCGGACCCCGTCGACCACCCGAATCCCCACCACATCACGGGACACTGCCGACCAGCGGTGAGCCTCACCGCTCAGCCCGCGGTCGCCGAGTAGACGCGTTTGCTGTCGAATCTGTCGTGCTGCTGGGGCGTCAGACTCTCGTAGTCACGCAGGAATGCCCCAGTCTCATCATGTGTTGGCACCGCTTGAGATGGGGCTAGGCGGTGCTTCGGCCGTTGCGGCGCAACCGGATCGCCGTTAGGAGCGCTTCGTCGGTGTAGTAGCGCACGGCGACCTCGTGCTCGGGCACATCGGGCCCGGTGCCGACGCTCGCGTCTAGCTCAGCGAGTGTCACAGGCTCCCCAATCGGATCGTGGCCGGTGTCGGCGACAGGCACAGTTGCCATGGCCGTTGATCCTCTCGGTAGCGCCTAGCCACATCCGGGATAGCCCCTTCAACCGCGGCAATCGGCCTGCCGGACTCCCGGTGCGATCGACAGGCCGAATCTTCTAACGAAAGTTCTAACGGACGATCCGTTATCGGGGGTTATTCGCAGGTACGGCTTGTGACGCCCGTCTTGTGAAACCCTACGTCAGATGCACTTTTTGGTACTCATTAGTACTGGCTGAAACGGCCTTTGCGCAACTGGGGGACCGAAGGTCGGGAGTTCAAATCTCCCCAGCCCGACAGACAAAAGCAGAGGTCAGAGCACATTTCTGATCTAGGCCTACCTGTGGATAACTACCGATTCGGCCCAAGCTTCTAACGGACGGCCCGTGAGAGTTCGCTATTCGTCGTGTCAGAACGGTCTCCAGGGCACTGCGCCAGGGCAACGAGGTGGGCGTCTTGGGCCTCGAACGCCACGGAACGGCGGCTGGTCAGAGGAGGGCGGCGTAGGCGTCCAGGGCCTGTTGGTCGAAGGCGACGAGTTGGACTTCGGCCACGTTGGTGGGCGTGGAGCGGACGGTGTTGACCGCGATGACAGCGGCCAGCTCGATCGGATAGCCGTAGGCGCCGGTGGAGATTGCCGGGAAGGCGACCGTGGCGGCCTCGGCCTCGTCGGCTCGCGCAAGTGACTCCCGGTAGCAGGAGGCGAGGAGTTCGGGCTCGCCGTGGGTGCCGCCGCGCCACACCGGTCCGACGGTGTGGATGATCCACCGGGCTGGAAGGTCGAAGCCCGGGGTGATCTTGGCCTGCCCGGTCTCACAGCCTCCCAGCGTGCGGCAGTGGTCCACGAGCCTCGGCCCGGCGGCCCGGTGGATGGCCCCGTCGACTCCGCCGCCGCCGAGAAGGCTGGGCTTGGCCGCGTTCACGATCGCGTCTACTTCCAGCGCGGTGATGTCGCCCCTGACGACAGTCAAATCCGGGCCGGCCTTCTTGATGATCCGCGGAAGGAACAACTCTTTCGGCACTCTCGGCACGGTCAGCTCCCAGCTAGTGATCGGGTCATGTCCAGCTAGCTGTTCTTGGGATAGCGACTCTTTCAGCAGGTGGCCGGCGATGAGCGCCTCGAGAGTGAGAGACTCGGCCTCATCGGAGGAGCGCCGGTACCTGGTGTCGTCGCCGGTGACGACCGCGGACTCGATGACGTATCCGCCCTCTGCGGGGGCGAACGTGGCCTCATAGATTCCCAGTCCGGTCCAGCTGCGATGCGCGAACAGGCGGTTCCCCTCCATGAAGATGAACCACTTCTCGTCCATGATCCAGGGGACATAGCCGCGCCGGATGGCACCCATCTCGTCGTCGGTCCAGACTCGAGCGGGCGGAGGGATTGACTGCGGGATGGTGAGCGGCTCAACCCTCCAGCTGCTCCGGCGCGCCGTCACGGCGTCTCCTCGCCGCCGTCTGGTGTGCTCACGGTGCTGTCAGCCTCCCCTGGTGCCGGTGTCGCCCGGCTTGATCACGAAATCACGGCGGTCCCGGTACAAGCCGCGGTGCCCGTCGGCTCATCACCCTCTTCTCGCCCGCACCGACCATCAGCACGACCCTACAGAGCCCCTATGACACCTCTTCGGTAGCGGTCGGCCTGCTTTGCCGGAGCGTCAGACTCTCGTAGTCGCCCGAGCACCATGTAGAAGTCGCGGCTGGCGATGTCCGCAGGGTCAGGCGGGGAGTCGGCTGACGAGGTTGATGGTCTTGGGGATCTTGTACGGGGCGAGCTTGTGCCGTAGTTGGGCTTTGATGTCCTCGGGTGTCGGTGGTGGATTGTCGGTGATCAGGTACGCGGTGACGGCTTCACCCCATATCGGGTCGGGCTCGCCGCGGACTAGGACGTCTTGCACGCCGGTAAGAGTGGCGATCGCCGTCTCCACCTCGGCCGGATAGACGTGGTACGAGCCCGTGTTGATCATGCCGTCGAGGCGTCCGTGCAGGTAGAAGCGGCCATCGGCGTCGGTGGTGACCAGGTCGCCGAGGGCGCACCAGCCGTCGGGGTCGGCGTAGTCGGTGACGACGGACGGCCCCCGCACTCGCAACTCGCCTCGGGGCGAGCCGTCGATGTCACGAACCTCGAGCTCAATCCCGGGTATCGGGCTTCCGCAGCTCTTGGCCAGGGTCTCGTCGCCGTCGGCGATGGCCGTGTGGGCGTCGGTGCCGAGAACGGTGAGGGGCCAGCCGCCTTCGAATCTCCCGTAGAGCTGGACGAGGACAGGACCGAGGCGCCGTATCGCCGGGATCATCTCGTCGAGGGGGAACGGTGCTCCGCCGTACAGGAGTCGCCGAAGGGACAGCTGCCGTTGGGGATCGAGGGCATCGACGACCCTGGTGATCATGGCGGGTACGAAGAAGGAGGTGGTCGCCCGAAACCGATCCGCCGCGTCCAGGAAGGCTGTGGCCTCGAAGCGGGGCAGAACGACCTGCGGCAACCCGGCGAGCAGGAATGGGAAGCTGACGATGGGACCCGTTCCGTGCATCAGTTGTTGGGCGGTCACCGCAACGTCGTCGCCTGAGAGCGGAGGTCCGTAGCAGCCGGTCCGATACAGGTCGAGGTTGATGTCGATCTGCGCGTTCCAGTTGGCATACGAGATCGGGACGGCCAGCAGCTTCCCGTCGGCGACCATCCGGGGATACAGGAGGTGCGTAGTGTCTGGGTCGACCGTTGTCGCACCGACGGATGTCGGGCCCGAGAGCGGTTCCTCGTCATCGTGTACGAGGGACTCCACCTGCGGTGCGTGACCCCGGTCGGTCACGATGACGTGCGCACCGGTCGCGGCCATCACCGCCTTCATTTCGTCAGGAGGGGCCGATGGGTCGACGGGGACTCTGGTCGCCCCGACACGTTCGACCGCCAGGTGAGCCTCGAAGGCTGCCGCGGAGTTCCACATCCAGATGCCGACCGGGGCCTCGCGGGCGCCGGCGGCGACGAGTGCCCCGGCGACACCATCAATTCGGCGGTCCAACTCCGAACCGGTGCGGGCCGGTCCGTCGACGGAGAACACTAGGGTCCGATCACCAGCAGCGCGAAGCGCCTCCCTGGCCCGATCCCCAGCAACGATCATGAACCGGTCAACTGGTCCTTCAAGGCCGCTCGCTGCACTTTGGCACCACCTAGGACGGTCGGTAGCTCATCAACGAACACGATGCGCTGTGGCCGCTCATGATCGGCTATGCCTTGACTCGCCTCGGCGGCCATCTCGGCGTTTAGGTCCGCCGAGCCCTCGACGCCGGCCTTCAATAGAACAGCGGCCACGATCTCCTGCTCGCCTTCCTCGCCGACCCCGACGACCCCACAGTTGGCGACCGACCGGTGCCGCATGATCGCCGCCTCGATGAGATGCGGATACACGACTCCATGTCGCGACGTGATGCGATCGCCGGCGCGATCGGAGTAGTACAAGAAGCCGTCTTGGTCGAGGTAACCCACATCGAATGGTCGGAACCAGTCGCCGGGGAAGTACGCCTCGCTTGTCTTGTCCGGCAGCCCCCAGTAGTCGCCCATCGACATCGCGCTCCGTTTGGCGATCTCGCCGACCTCGCCTGCTGGGAGGCGCTGGCCGTCCGCGTTCATGATGGCCACCTCAAGGAACGGCGAGCCGGGCCGGCCGACGCTGTCCAACCGCTCCGGATGGCCCTCGACGTCCTCGGGAAGCAGCCGCGTGGTTACGGCTCCCTGCTCGGTCGACCCGAAGCCGTGGGACCAGATCGGACCCAGCAGCGCGGTGGTGCGCTCCAGCAGCTCTCGTGTGCCGAAGAAGACCACCACCCGCTTCAACGAGTGTTGGTAGGCCTCTCGGGCCTCCACCGCATCCAGGACCGGGGTAAGCAGCGGCCCCGGCACGAACGTGCCCGTGGCCTCCTCGGCGGCGAAGGTGTCGATCAGTGCTTCAGGATCGAACTGCTCGTCATCGACCATCACCGATCGCGCGCCCCGAACGAAGTAGGGATACAACGTCTGGAAACCCGACGCCCACTGCAGCGGGTGGAAATGCACGTTCACATCGTCAGGTCCAACCGGCGGCACGCCGGCACCGAAGGTGTCCAGATGGTGGAGATTGTGGTTGATCACGGCCTGCCATGACCGATACGTCTTGACCCATGCCTTCGGTTGACCGGTCGTGCCCGACGTCAGCTGGAGGAAGCAGGGCTGATCCTCGTCAACGTCAAGCAGTGGCTCCTCTACCGATCCCTCGTCGATGACGTCGCCGTAGGCCACCGCCCAATCCGGCGGGTTCGGCCCGATGGCCACGAAGACCTCGGTGGTCTTCAAGTGGCTCCGAGCCTTCTCCACTTGATCGGTGAAGCGGGTGTCGAACAGGAGGGCCCTCGCCTCAACCTGGTTGAGCGACCAGGCGTGGGCATCCATGTCGAAGTGGCTGTGCAGGACCACTCGCACCAAGTTGTGCTTCTCGAACCCGAACCAGGTTTGCATCACCTCGGGCGTGTTGTAGGCCAACACGCCAACTCGGTCCCCCCGGTCAAGACCCAGAGACAGGAATCCCGATCCCACCCGGTTGCCAGCCTCATTGACTTCTCCGAAGGACTGCTCGCCGCCAGGCCACGAGAGCGCGCTCCGGCCGCCGAACCGCTCCGCAGCATGCCTCACCAGGACACCAGCTTCGACCCTCATCATGGACCCCCTGTAGCTAACCGACCAGCCCGTGTGGCGTCGGTTGGCCAACAGTATCTGCCAGCGGAATGGACGGCCAGAAGCACCAGATCGCGCCAACGCGAGCCATGCCAGTGAAGCCGATTGAGGAGAGTCCACACGCTCATGGATCGGCTGGAGCGGCTCGTGGTGGGCGACTCATCATGTGTTGGCGAACTCGTCGGTAGACACCTAGGTATCTTGCATTCTCGCCACCAAAGCGTATTCTTGTGATCAGGACACCGCCACAGGAGGACCAGATGGCACCGGAGGGAGACACCAAGAGCATGACATTGCGCATTGACGAGAACCTCGCCGAGAGGGTGCGGACCGTCGCGGAGGTTGAGGAGACCACCGTGAGCGATGTCATTCGAGATGCTTTGGCCGAGCATGTCGAGCGTCGACGCCGCGATCCGGAGTTTCAAGCGATGCTGAAGCGCAACCTTCGGCGTCATGAGGAGCTGCTGAGCATGCTCGCGGACGGCTGAAGTGATCTATCTCGAGCTCGACGACGTGCTCGCCATCGCGTGCGAGATTCTCGGGCTTGAGGCCGCTGCCGTAGTTCCGCGGCACTGCTGGGGAATCCTTGAAGCCGTCCCCGCAGCCGCCCACCGCCACAAGGAACCGACGACGGTGGTGATCGGCTAGAAACAGTCGACCGGCTGGCTCGCGATCGTCGGCGCTTGCCGGGCCAGAACCGAGAGAGGCGGAGAGAGTCCCGATGTCACGTCCACACCGCCGCTGCGGGGGCGGACGCGTAACTCCGAAGGGCACCAGGCCCGGCGAACACCGCTATGAGCGGAGGCCGGCGGGAACGCCGTCGGAAGAGCCGCCGTTGGAGCAGATGCTTCTGGACGACGCCGCCGATGTCGCGGCCGAGTGCGCCGACCTTGATGAGGCCGAGGCATGGGCGTCCTCCGCACAGGTCCTGTTCGGTCCCGTTGGTCTTGCTGGCCCCACGGTGCTGCACGCCTCGAGCGCGCTCGCTGCGGCAGAGACCTGCCCGGACCGCAGCGCCGCCGCGATGGTGGCCGCGTCGATCAGCGCCTACGGACCGCCCCGAGATCGGCGCCGGGCGGCACGTTTGCTAAAGAGGCTGGCAGAGAACGGCGAGCCGCTCCCGCGCTGGATCGGTGCAATCGGTGATGTGACGCCGTGTCGGGCGGCGCTGTTGACCGACGACTGGGGTGACGAGCGGTCGGTGTGGATCGACCGCTACAACACCCGCCCCCGCCGCGAGCGCTACTAGCGAGAGACTGGACAGCCCACTAACGGGGTCCGCTCATGTCGGTCCTGTGTTTCCTGGCTCGTCCGGCCACTGACATCAGCTTTAGGCCGGCTGCCGGACGCGTGGGCCGGCCGGCCAAGCTGATCTGTGACGACTCGTTGGGTTGATATTCTTCATCAATACTGTACTATTTCATGCATGGCGACGGTCGGAGGGGCTCGAAGCACGGCACACAACGGCCGGAGCGTTCGAAGCCCCGCGCCCGCACGCCGCAGTGAGCTTCTGAACGAGACAGACTGCTATCTTGCCGAACTGATCGAGGAAGTCGGCGAGCCGTCACCGGAAGAGGTGGCCGAGGCCGAAGCCTGGTGCGAGCGCATCGAGCGCCACCTCAAGAAGGCGCCCGGCACCTGATGAGAGCGGTCGTTCTCGACTCGGGGGCGGTCACCCGACTCGCGAGTCGAGATCGCCTCTCGGCGGCGCGCATCGGATCGTTGCAGAGATCTCGGCAGTGGACGCCGTTGTCATCGCCATGGCTGAGCCCGACGGCATAGTGCTGAGCACCGACCCCGAGGATCTCGGCGCGCTCGCAGCCCACGCGCTAGGCGTCGCCGTGGAGCGGCCCTGAGGCCTCCATCCGCCCGTCGGTAAGTCCTGCGCCCAAAGGAATGACAGCCCTGGGCGGTCGATGAAGGGGGTGGCGAGCCTGAGGGTCGTCGTGGCCTCTACGGTGAGCTGCACCATGGTCTCTCCGGTTGCCCGGTTGAGGCCTGTTGGTGTGGTGGCCTCTGGACAGCCCCTTGAGCCGGGCCCGGGCGCAACGCCAAGGCATCACACTCACCGTAGTAACCGCCCGCAAGATCACACACTCGCCGCGGGATTGCACCCACACCCAGCGGCCTGCGCTGGGGCGAGGGGCTCGGGCTGTGGACAACCCGCAGCCCCTACAATCGGCGGATGGACCGCCGACCGCTGCTGCTGAGGCCCGTGTCGATCCCTGACGACAAGAGCCGCTGAGCATGCTCGCGGACGGCTGACGTGATCTATCGCGGGGCCTGGACTCGCGCGACCGCGTCGTGACTGATGGCGGTGGCCCATGTGTTTCGGGTGTTCCTTTCGCCGACGCCGGACCCGCGACGCTCTTCGGCAGTGTTCTTGGTCCCGGCCTCGACTGAATGGGTAGGATCGTGGTGTGGTGACGCTGAGGTCCGATGGCCGGGTGACGATTCCCAAGAACCTCAGACGCCAAGCGCGCCTTAGCGAGGGCGACGAGTTGGATGTCGAGATGACCAGCGACGGCATTCTTTTTCGTCCGTGCTCTCAACGGGACGAGGACCAGTGGTGGTACTGGACCGACGAGTGGCAGGCCGGAGAGCAGCAGATCGTAGAGGACCGAGCCGCGGGCAGACGCGGCCCGGTGTTCGCCTCCGGGGACGAGTTCCTGGCTGCGCTGCGCGAGGCGGCCGCCACCGACGGGGCCGGCGACAGCACTTCGCGCTGATTTCCGCTCGCACCGTCGACGGTCACCATCGTGCCTACCTACGAATGGGAGCGCGTGTTCGGAAGGGAATTCGCTGCGCTCGACAGCGACTCGTTGTCACCGAGACCGGTGACCGGCTCATGGGTTTGGGGCGTGGTTAGTGTCTTGGCGTGGAGGACTTCGTTGTTGCCCGCAACCCTGACGGTGCCTCGGCGCTGCCGTTCTTGGTGCGGCTGCCGTTGCGGTCCGGGCCGGTCGTGCTGAAAGTGCGCGAGACTTGGCCCCGGACGTCGAAGGTTTACTGTCATCCCTCACAGGACTGGCCGGCTGATCCCTCGATCATCGAGCGGGTCCCGGTGCGGTCCTGTGTGCGCAGGGGCGCGACCATCGATCTGGTCCTCGATCGGGGAAGGGAGAACCGCTCCCAGTTCGTGTTCACCACAGCCAGGAACCGCCAGGTGGTGTTCTGGCAGTCGGCCCGCACCCGCAACCAAGCCCGCCCCAACGTGTCGCTGCCGACCGCTCGGGCTTCGGGCGTGGACAGCCTGGAGATCATCGTCGACAGCCACGAGCGATACGCCTGGAAATTCTCCCACCAGCAGGCCACCACCGTCCGGCGCGCCCTGCATGCCGGTGACTACGCCGTCGAGCACGACGGCCGGATCCTCGCCGGGGTCGAACGCAAGAGTCTCGCCGACCTGGTGGCCACCATCACCGGGGGGAAGCTCTGGTATCTGCTGGCCGGTCTGGCCTCGCTGGAGCGGGCCGCGGTCGTCGTAGAGGACCGGTACTCGAAGTTGTTCAAACTCGACCGGGTCCGCCCGGCCGTCATTGCCGACACCCTTGCCGAAGCCGCCGTCCGCTATCCGAGCGTGCCGATCGCGTTCTGCGAGACCCGCTCCCTGGCCCAGGAGTGGACCTACCGGTTCTTTGGCGCCGCCGTGGCCGAGCACCGCCGGACCGCCGGCGCCGACGCGTTCGCCGATCGATTTCCGGCACCGCGCCACGACCTCCCCGAATTGGAACCGACCACGGCCGAGGTCCGAGCCTGGGCCCGCGCCCGCGGGCTCGACGTGTCCGAGCGAGGGCGGCTCCGCCCCGCAGTCTGGACCGCGTACCACCGAGCCCACACCGCTGACGGCGCACAGCACCCATGAAGTGTGATGGTGCCGTTGAGTTGGGTGCGGTCATACATGGTGAGAGCGTCCCAGCGGGCCGCGGGGTTCATTCCCCAGCCCACGTGGGAGACCGCGTAGGCGTCGGGGTCGTCCCAGGCCTGCAGATAGCTGGACATGAGCTCGGTGTCGAGCCCGTCGCCTGAGATGTCGGTGATGTAGTCGTCGGCGATGTGCAGCCTGACGGGCGATTCCAGGTAGCGCTTGAAGGTGAGGTTCACGTCGCCGGCATCGAGCACCAGGGCGCCGTTGACGGTGCCCGCGGGCGGGAAGCACAAGCACAGCCCGCCGGGCCAGTGGGCGATGGTGCCGGGCCCGTTGGTGCAGCCCCAGCTGGCCGCGGCCGGCGCCTGGGACACATCGACGGTCAAGTCGGTGCCTGCGGCCGAGGTGACGCGCATCTGCGATGCCTCTGCCAGCAGGGCTGCCCCCTCGTCGACCCGGGGTTTGAGGGCCGGGTCGGGAAGCAGCCGTTCGAGGATCTCGGGGTGTTCGTTGGAGATCATGAGGATCCGGGCGCCGCCGGCGAGGATGGCGCCCAGTTCGGGGGCGTGTAGCAGGCCCTCTACGGTGCAGTCGGCGACGAAGTCGGCCGCCGCCAAGGCCGAGACGACTGGCTTGAGCCCGCCGATGGCATCGGAGGCGCCGGTGGAGCGCACCGGCACCGGCGCCCGCTGAGGTGGCGTGGGCACGCTCACATGAAACACCTGCGCCCCCAGGCGCTGAAGGGCCCTCAACACTCTGGGAAAATAGTCCGTCGGGAGTATGCGATGGCACAGGTTGAACCGCGCTAGTGAACGACACCGATTCGTTTGCGGCTCCTGTACGACACGTTCTATAGTTCGAGTAATCGTTTACTAAGGAGTCAAATGATCATCGGTGTTAACCCGCGGCTGTCCCCGGAACTGCTCATGGCCTTGGCCGGGATGGGGCACGGGGACGTGGCAGCCATTGTAGATCGCAACTTCCCCGCGGGCTCCTTGGGTCCGCCGGTCGTCCGGCTTGTGGGATGTTCTACACCGGAAGCGCTTGAGGCCGTAGTCTCGGCAATTCCGGTGGATATCGACGATCTGCCCAGCGCCATGTTAATGGCCGAGCCACGGGGCGAGGTCGAAGTTCATGCTGAGTGCAGAGCCGTTCTCAGACGCGCCGGGGTAGCCGATGGGCACGTCGTGGGACTCAAGCGGCACGATTTCTACGATTACGCCAGTTCCGCCGTTGTCATCGTGCAGACAGGTGAGCCGCGTCCTTATGGGAACGCGACAGTTCGCAAGGGTGTCCTCTGAGCCGATTGACGGCGAACGGTGCTGGCCCACCACACGGCACGCCCGACTCAGACACCCCGAACCCCGCCTGGAGCCGCTCAACGGCTATGCGGCGGCGGTCCGGGGTCACCATCTGCCCCGGAGTGTGACGTCTCCTCTTCATTGTGGTCATCCTCCCATCCTTGGGGACTCCGACCCACAACACGCGGACCCAAATCAGGGGCCCACCCCACGGTAGCTGCTGGCCCGCACAATTAGTTCGGGTTCCAAGATGTGGCGGACGACCTCGCCCGCTTCAGGATCGTTAACGCTTTCTCTACGCAGCAGAATACGGGCTGCAGCCTCGCCGAGTTCGTAGGCAGGTTGCCGCACAACGGTAAGTGATGGATCGACCAGCGTCATCCACAGATCGTCATCGAATGTAGCGAACCCCAACTCATCTGGGATGGACAGGCCGAGGTCGCGCACCGCAGCGTAAGCTCCCACGGCCATCTGTCCGTTTGCAACGAACAACGCGTCCGCAGGTTGATCCGCCGTGACAAGTGCCGTTGCTGCTGCGTAGCCGCTGGGGGCGAAGAAATCGCCGGTCACGACGAGGTCATCAGTCACGCCGATCCCATAGTCGACGAGCGCTGAGCAGTAGCCCGCTCGACGCTGATGAGCCGTGCTGATGTCCGACGGACCGGCTATAAGCCCGATACGCCGGTAGTCATTCTCCAACAGGTGAGTCACCGCCAAGTGGGCCCCAAGGTGGTTGTTGACCAGCACTGCATCGATCTCGGGGTAGGTAGCCGAGACGCGGTCAACCAGCACGACTGGCATCTCGTCTTGGAGCACGTCCAACTCGGTCGCGGTCATCGATGCCGCCGCGATGACAAGGCCACCGAACTGGTAATCGAGCGCTGTCTGGATGTATTGGCGCTCTCGTTCGAGGTCCTCGCCTGTGTTGCACAGCATGAGCAGCTTGCCGTTTAGCAATGCTTGTCCTTCGAGCCCGTGCAGGAGCGACGCGAAGAAAGGAGCCTCGATGTCAGATGCCAGGAAGCCCCAGATAGGCGTCCGTTTGCGTCGCAGCGCGCGGCCGAGCGGGTTCGCCCGATAGCCGAGCCGGTTAATGGCCTCGTTCACGCGAGCTACCAACGCCACATCCACGCGGCCGTTGTTGTTCATCACTCGGGACACTGTGGCCGTCGATAATCCAGCCTCAGTCGCCACGTCACGGATTGTCGCCATGGTCGTGAACAATAGCCGATGGCTAATCAGCAACTGACGGGGACCCGTTTGTGAGTCCAGGTGCTATGGGTGTGTTGGTTGGTGCTGGTGGGTCTTCCAGTGGTCAGCGTAGGCGGCGGGGGTGAGCCCGCCGAGGGATTGGTGGGACCGGTTGGGACCCTGGGCGCGCAGCCGTGCGGCGGTGCCGTCTGAGAGGCGGTGGCGCTTGGCCTTGCGCTGAGGAGGCCGCTGAAGGCGTTTGTCGCGCCAGATGCGGCGTGTGCGCTTGGGGGTTGGTGGCCAGCCCCTCACGGTGAGCCCCCGCATGAGCCTTGCGCCACCGGAGCCATGGATGGCAACCAGCGAAGTCCCGCAGCCACTCACGCAACTCGGCCTCAGCGCGACTCGGCGCCGCCTTGGGCCGGCGCTGGGTCGAACGGTGCAGGGCCCCACCCCACAACCGCTACTTGACAGATCGCTGAGGTTGTGTTGTACAATGAAGTAATCGATTACTCAAGGGGGATTCTCGATGTCTAAGTCCAATATCATTGTGCGACTCTTTGGTGTGTTTCTTGTGTTGGCCTTGATCGCCGGGGCGTGTGGCGACGACGACGGTGCTGAACCCGCGGCGGACGACGGTGCTGAACCCGCGGACGACGACGGTGCTGAACCCGCGGACGACGACGGTGCTGAACCCGCGGCGGACGACGGTGCTGAACCCGCGGCGGACGACGGTGCTGAACCCGCGGCGGACGACGGTGCTGAACCCGCGGCGGACGACGGTGCTGAACCCGCGGAAGAGTTCGATCTGGAGGTGCTTGTCTTTGAGACGCCGGCGCTTACTCCCGAGTTCTGGGACGCCACATTGGCCGCAGCTGCAGCACCTATTGACGGGGTGAATGTCGTCAAACTCGTGAGTCCGGATCTCGACAGGACGGCCTACGCAAAGCAACTCCAGGCCTCGGGCCAGTTCCCCGATGTTCAGGCCGCACTAAATGTCAATGACTTCGTGGAGGCCGACCTGCTGGTCCCGTACGGCGACGACTACCTCAACGAGCACTACCTTTTCCCGGATGCCACGAAGATCGACGGCAATGCCTGGCAGACGCCATCGGGTGGCCAGATCATCACTATGGTTTTCTACAACGAGAGCGTCTTTGCTGATCTTGGTCTAGACGTCCCGACCACCTACGCCGAGTTCCTCGATGTTGCGCAGGCAACCAGGGATGCAGGGCTCGTGCCCATCTCCTACGCCGGGGCGGAGCCTTGGTCTGCTTCGCTACCGCTCTCCACGATCATGGCAGTCGACGTGCTGGGCCAGGACCCCGAGTGGGTCATCAAGCGCACAGCCGGCGAGGTGTCGTTCTCCGATGACAATGTGGTGGCCGCGGCCACCAAGTGGAAGCAACTCGTCGATGAGGGTCTACTTGATGACGGAGCGCTCGGCGTCGCTTACGATGGCGCCACCAACGCCTTCCTCGACGGGGAGGCAGCGATGTACATGATGGGTTCGTGGTGGCTGGGTGCGGCCGGACAAGCCGACTTCCCGGTCGGTGTATTCCCGTTCCCTACCGACAGCGGGGATGTGGTTATCCCGCTCCATGTCGGCGGTAACTTGTCGGTCTCTGCGCAGGCCGAGGATGTCGAAAGAGCGCTGCAATTCGCGCAGAACTGGCACACCGACCCTGAGGTGTCGCGTTTCTTGATCGAGTCCGACGGCTTGTTCGTGTACGTGAAGGGACAGGGAGCGCCCGACCTCGGTGCTGATGTGCTGCCTATCTACAACGAGGCCTTCGCCTGGACCACGGACACGAGCAACGCCGTCGTGCCCCCATTCGCCTGGACCGTCAATGACCGGATGCTCATGCCCCCGGGCTTCAACGATGAGTTCTACGCGGCAGCGCAGAACATCTTCCTCGGTGACGACGTCGTCGAGGAGATGGCCCGACTCGACGAAGCCTTCGACGTCGCAAGCAGCTAGAGCAGGCCTCCCCCGTAAACTTGCGCGAACTCTCTTCGGCCTGCGGTGCGACGCGAGGTGCCGCAGGCCGAAGAGTCTTTCGTGAGGGAGGTCTTCGTTGCAACGATTGAGCCCTCGTCGGGGCGGAGGGCGCCGAATCACGACGCTCGAGGTTGCGGCCTCTGGAGGCCTGCTGCTGTTCACGACGTTCGTTCTCATTCCGCTTGCAATTAGCTTCTATGTCGGGTTCACCGACCAGAATCCACTGCTCAACGACGCCAACTTCGTCGGCCTCGACAACTATCGCGAACAGTTCGGCGACGAACCGCTGCACCGGGCTCTCAAGAACACGGCGAAGCTGACAATCGCCGTCACAATCGGCGCAAATCTGGGTGGATTGGCCTTGGCGGTCTTGCTGGATGGGACGTCGCGCTACTACCGTGTTCTTCGTACGCTGGTGTTCATACCTCAAGTCTTGAGTGCAGTCGTGGTGAGCTTCATCTTCGTCACGATCCTGTCCAACCGTGGGATCCTGAACTCGGTGCTTGAGTCCATTGGATTGGAGAGCGTGGCCGAGCCATGGTTGGGCAAACCGGACTTGGCGCTCTCGTCGATTGCAGCGGTGGTCACCTGGCAGATGATCGGCTTCACTACCGTGGTTTACCTAGCGGCTCTGCAATCGGTACCGGATGATCTATTGGAGGCCGCTCGGATCGACGGAGCAGGAGCGTGGAAGCGCTTCTCCAAGATCTCGTTTCCGCTCATGGGCCAAGGCGTGACCATCGCAGTGACGATCGTCCTCATCACCACACTCCGGCTTTATGACCACGTAGCCGTGCTGACCGGTGGGGGTCCAGGTTTCCGGACGGAAACCGCAGTGTTCTACCTCCTGCGCATGGGGTTCACAAACAACCGGACCGGCTACGCGTCATCTATAGCGTTTGTGCTCTTGTTGATCATCGGTTCTGTATCGGCAATCCTGGTCGGTCTGATGCGACGTCGTGAGGTCCAGCTGTGAATAGGACCCGCGAGACAACACTGTCGCGTCGGACGCGCTTGCTGCTCGCTGGCATCTCGGTCGCAGCATTCTCGCTTCCGCTCTACATCGCCATGGTGAATGTCTTCAAGATCAATACGCAGATTTCGCGCCAACCCTTGGCGTTGCCGAACCCCGTCACCACGCAGAACTTGGTCGATGGCCTGACTCGCTCTGACAATCTGTTGTGGATCGGACTGCGGAACAGCATGACAATTTCGATTGCCACCGTCATCATCATCGTCCCCGTCGCCGCCACGGTCGCCTACTGGGTAGTGCGGCGGCGGAACAGAATCACAAGGATCGCTCTCATGGTGCTGATGTCGGGCATGATGATCCCCCCTCACGTGGTTTTCATCCCCGCAGTCGAGGTGCTAGAATTTCTCGGTATTGCTCGAACGTTTCCCGGACTGGTGCTGTTCAACATCGGGGGAGGCTTTCTGTCATTCGCCGTGTTCGTCTACGTCGGCTTTATGTCGACACTCCCCAGGACTCTCGATGAGGCTGCTCTCGTTGACGGCGCTAGTCCGATGCAGACGCTGGTGTACGTCGTCTTTCCACTGCTGCGTCCGGCGACTGCGACTGTCGCTATCTTTATCGGTTTGTGGACCTGGAACGACCTAGTGACGCCGCTGTTCATCCTGGGACCCAGCCAGGGCATAACAATCACCTCAGGGATCTTTGTGGCTCTGGGCCAGTACAACAACGACTATGGGCAGATGTTCGGGATCATGTTCTTGGCCTCTATACCGATTCTCATCTACTATCTGTTGTTGCAGAAACAGTTCGCTAGCGGCCTGCTATCCGGCAGTTCGAAGGGTTGACCGATAGCCTATTACGGACGGTGTCCTCGGTGAGATCATCAACGTTCATCATATATCGAACCTGCTGGGTTCTGGAACGAGTTCATCTGGTCGCTGGTGGTGGCCAACAACAACGAGCGGCGGATGCTCAGCGTCGGAATTCGCTACTTCGTGACCCAGTACCAGGTGGACTGGGGCCTGACCATGGCCGCGGCCACGGTGTCGATCGTGCCGTTTGTCGTCATGTTGGCGTTGGTGCAGAAGCACCTCATCCGCGGCATCACCCTCACGGGCATGAAGGGATGAGCCCATGAGCACGACGGTGAACCAAGGTCTGAAGCTGGCGGTGATCGGGGCCGGAACGAGGGGTTACACCTACGCCCGTCTGGCCGCCGAGCGCGGCGCCGAGGTCGTGGCCGTCGCCGAGCCCGACGTCCGCAAGCAGCGGCGGCTCCTCAGCTCGTTCGGGTCGGCCGGGGCGCGGCAAGCGTCGAGTTGGGACGCCCTCGAGCTGGACGCCGGTGAGGTCGACGGCGTGATCGTGGCGACGATGGACGACATGCACGTCGAGCCGACCCTGCGGTTCGCTCGGCTGGGAGTTCCCATGTTGCTCGAGAAGCCGATCGCGCGGTCATGGCAGGACTGCTGTCGGCTCCGGGCCGGACTCGGCGATGCCGCCCCGCCCATCCTGGTGGCCCACGTGCTGCGGTATGCGCCATACACACGGCTGCTGCGCTCGCTGATCGCCGACGGCGCCATAGGCGACATAGTCAACGTTCTGCATCTCGAGCCGGTCGGGTTCTGGCACTTCGCCCACTCGTTCGTCCGGGGCAACTGGCACTCCACCGCCACGACCGCTGATTTCATGGTGGCCAAGGCGTGCCATGATGTGGACTGGATCATGCACCTGATCGACTCCGAGTGCGTGGCGGTGTCATCCTTCGCCAGCCTCACCCACTTCCGGCCCGAATCGAGGCCGACCGGTGCTGCCGAGCGCTGTATTGACTGCTCGGTGGACTGTGTCTACGACGCTCGGAGGATCTACCTGGACGCGGCCCTCGCGGGAGACTTCTCGTGGCCCGTCGAGGCCGTCGTGGCCGACCAGACGGTCGCATCGGTCAGGGACGCATTGGAGAACAGCCGGTATGGCCGGTGCGTCTACCTCGGCGACAACGACATGGCTGACACCCAGGTGGCGTCACTGCTGTTCGCGGGCGGTCAGACCGCCACGATCACCCTCAGCGCGTTCACCGAGTTGCGCAGCAGGCACACGATCATCTCGGGCACCCAAGCGGAGGCCACTGTGACCGCCGCGGGGGTCGAGCTCTACTCGTTTTCTGATCGGCGCCGCCGGTTCTGGGCTGCCGATGGTGCCGAGCGCGCAGGCGTGAGCGCCAGCCACGGCGGCGGCGACCGCGCCCTCGTGCACCGGTACCTGGACGAGATCGGTGAGCCTACGAAGGCAGGACGGCAAGCGTTCGGAGAGGCCCTGCGCACCCACCGCGTGGCCTTCGCCATCGAAGAGGCCCGTCGCCACAGCACAGTAGTCGATCCCCGGGATCTGCCGGAGCAGGTTCCAGACGAAGCCTCGTCCCAATCTCTTCTATTGGACGCTGACCGAACGGGGGGCCGCCCATGAAGGGCGCACGTCAACGTTCGATCCAGAATCTGCTGCGAGTGCACGGCTCGATGACCGTGCGCGAGCTTCCTGAGCACTCTGATGTCAGCGAGGCCACCATCCGGCGCGACCTCAAGCAACTAGCCGGCGTTGCCGTCGCGCACCCGAGCGCACCATCGGGCACGGCGTGACCGAGCCGCAGACCCAGGCCGCCAGTCACGGCGCCGGGTCTGCGACCTCTGCGGAGATCGCTTCCCAGCCTGGCCTTTGGCCTCGAGCCGTCGAGGTCGGGGTGTCCGCAACTGCGTTGCAGCACGAGCTGACTCGGGGGCCGACCCTGTACATCGGTTGTGGATCTACGGCTCACCTCGCCCGGGCGTTGGCCTTCGCCCACCGTCGGAGTTTGCCGACGTTCGCGTGGTCCGAGGCGGCCTCGGAGATCTGGCTTGCATCGGACCCGCAGTCACCCCGCGCCCATACGGTGGTCGCCGTCTCCAGGTCGGGCGAGACCACCGAGACGATCGAAGCGTGCCGGCGAGCCGGCAGGCTGGGCTCGACGCTGATGGCCGTGACTGCAAGCCCCCACAGTCCGCTGAGCGAGGTGTGCACCGAATCCGTCGTTGTCGACTTCGCCTCGGAGGAGTCGGTGGTGCAGACGAGATCGTTCACCAGCATGCTCCTGGCCTCCCTGGCCGCGCAGCTCACCGCGGCCGGCAGCAACGCCGCGGCCGTCTTCGAGGGGATCAGCGAGATGGGTGAGGAAGTCATCAAAGCGGCCCCGGACATGACCGAGCAGCTTGCGGATGCATCGCTCGAGTCGGTGTTCGTGCTCGGCAGTGGATTGAACGGGCAGCTGGCGCCTGAGGCCGCGCTGAAGATCAAGGAGATGTCGGCCACGTTCGCCGAAGGGTTCCCCGTCCTGGACTTCCGCCACGGACCGATCTCGCTCGCGGACCAGCGCACCGCCGCCCTCGTCCTGTGCGGCACCAGCCTCGCCCATGAGCTCGCCGTGGCAGCCGACATCGAGGCCTGCGGAGCCCGGGTGTTCACGGTGGGCCCGGACCCGCGCTGCAGCATCGAGACTCCTCGCGGCGCCTCGGAAGTATCGACTGCCGTGGCCTGCCTGATCGTGTCCCAGCTCGCCGGTCTGCGGCGCGGCCTGGCCAAGGGTCTGGACCCGGACGCCCCGCTCGGGGTTCACGCCCATGTGGAACTGAATCCCACGACGGGACAGACCCCTTTGGGCGAAGACACCCGCCAGGGTCCGGGTATCCTTGCAGACAAATATGAGCAGCAATGATCAAACTCGTGCATCAGCGTCCGGTGTACATGGTGGCGTTCGACCATCGCCGCAGCCTCCGGCGTGCTCTGAGCGCCATCGGAGCCAATACTGGGCCGGCACACCTCAGTGAGCTGAAGCAGATCGTCTGGCAGGGCCTGAAGACGGCGCTGCCACACGTTGCCGAGGACGCCGAAGTTGCCGTACTCATCGACCGCGGCAACGAGCGAATCGGGCGGGAAGCCGACTCGGTCGGCGTCCGTGTCGCCCTCGCCCTGGAGGAGTCAGGAGGCGACACGCTCCGCCCCGACGCGGCAGCCGTTCTCCTGGGTCAGGAACTGCGCGCCCTCCGAGAACCGATCGGAAAGGCGCTGCTGCGATGGCATCCTGACGATCCCGAAGCCAGGAAGCGGCAGCAACTGGTTGCGCTGCGCCAGATAAACGATGCCATCTCCGGCTGCGATGCAGACCTCCTGCTGGAGTTGTTGATCCACCCCAGGCCGCCCGACGGGATGGACGAGTGCTCGTCGCGGCTGCACACGGACGGCGTGCTCGCGGGCCTCCAGCGTGCGGCCGCGGAGGAGATCCTGAACTCGGGGATCTCTCCCGCGTTGTGGAAGCTGGAGGGACATTCCAACGCACAGGAGGCTGCCCGCCTGGATGCGCTCGTGGCATCAGCACGCCAGGACGCGGCAATCCTCATCTTGGGGGGAGGATCCGACATCGGCAGACTGCGGCAGGCGTTCTCCTGCCGAGACGGCAACGAGCGCTATGGGGGTTTCGCCGTCGGTCGCTCCATCTGGCAGGAGCCAATCCTGGCGCTGTGCAACCGCGAGACCACCCAGACCGAGGCTGAAGCAAGGATCGGTGACAACTTCCTCGCTGTCGTCGACGCCTTCGAGTCGGCTGACCGAGCCCGGGTGGGGCAATGCTGAAGGGCGTCGTCCCGTCGAAGGGGTCGTCCCCCGGGTCGCGATCACAACACGTTGTCGAGGAACGCACCGGGGGCCGAGCGACATGCGCCTAGCCGCCATGTTGCCGAACGGACGGGGTGGGCTCTACTGCGGCCGCATCATCGTCGCCTCCGGCCGCATCGTCGAGGTGGGTCCGCTGCCCGGCACCGGCCCGGATGGCGACGCGGATCTGGACTTCACCCCCCATGTGGCCCTGCCTGGATTCGTCGACCTGCAACTGAACGGTGCCTTCGGCCACGACATCACGACCGACCCCTTGAAGATGTGGTCGATCGGCGAGCGGCTCCTGAGCCATGGCGTGACCGCATTCCTACCCACGGTCATATCCTCGCCCCCCCAGCAGCGGCAAGCCGCCTATGACGCGATCAGATCCCGGCCGGCCGGGTATCGGGGCGCGATGCCGCTCGGCCTGCACATCGAAGGGCCCGAGCTCGCGCCCGACTACGCGGGCGTCCATCCGCGCACCGAACTAGTGAGCGGCCCTGAAGGACTCTCAGTCGAGTTCCTCCGCGAGGCGGACGTAGTTGCTCTTGTGACCATCGCCCCTGAGGTGGAGAGTGCATCGAACTCGATTGCGCGGCTGGTCGAGGCGGGGATTGCAGTTTCGCTCGGACACACCGCCGCAACTGCGGCGCAGGCGTCCGCCGCGCTGGACGCAGGCGCGTCGGCACTAACCCATGTCTTCAACGGGATGGGGCCGCTGCATCACCGTGAGGTCGGCGCGGCTGGTGCTGGGCTACTGCACTCCCAAGCCTATGTCTCGCTTATTGCCGATGATCATCATCTCAGCGAGGAGGCCATCCAGATCGCTTGGCGCCTGGCAGGACCCGGCCGCATCTGCCTGGTTACCGACGCGATGGCCGGCATGGGCGCGCCGGCCGGTACCTACCGCATCGGAAGCGAGATCGTCGAGTGCGGTGAAGCGGCCCGTGACGGCGATGGAAGCCTCGCCGGCTCGTTGCTCACGATGCCAGAGGCGGTCCGGCAGGTGCAGAGAGTCACCGGCGCCACATGGGATGAGCTGGCCGCGGTCGCATCGACGAACCCCGCCGATCTACTCGGCGACACCGAACGCGGCCGCCTCTCACCAGGCCGCCGGGCCGATATCGCCATCGTGGACGCGCAGCTTCATCCGGTAGCCACCATGCTCGAAGGCAGGATCGCATACCGCCGGACCGAGCGCATCAATGTCCCCCAATCCCCATCGCCAAACACAAGCTTAGAATCCGAAGCGCTCTCATCTGCCGCCATCGGCGTCGACATTGGCGGTACCGCCTTCAAGGCAGCGGTCTACGACGGCACGGGGCTGGGCCGAGTGCTGCGGGGACGCACAGGGCCCGACAAGCCGGCTGCCGCGGTCCTGGCAGCCATCCGTGAAGCGATCGACGAACTCGTGTGCACCGCGGAGGGTGCCGACGTCCGTGGAGTCGGGATTGGTTGTGCGGGCATCGTGGACGGTCCATCCGGCGTAGTGATTGAAGCGACGAATCTGGGGTGGCGCGATATCGACGTGTCCGCCGCGGTGGGGCGGGGTCTTGGGCTGCCAGTCGTGCTGGACCATGACGCCTACCTCGGGGCCCGAGCCGAGTGGGAAACAGGCCGCGGCGTGGGCGCTGCGTCGATGTTGTACGTGTCTGTCGGAACGGGCGTGGCTTCGCGCCACTTCACTGTCGCTGGCACCGAGCGCGGCGGCTCGCAACTGGCAGGCGAGATGGGATTCGTACCGGTCGGCAGCGACAGCCGCCCCCTCGAGCGGGTGGCATCCGGGCGAGCCATCAGCGATGCCTACCGTCGAGAGACGGGACAAGCCCTCGGCGTCCCGCAGATCGTGGCCTCATTGTCCGAGGATCCCGTCGCGGCGCGGGTCTGGTCCACCGCCATGGACGCGCTGGCCCACGGCCTCGCCACAGCCGTGTGTTTCAGCGATCCAGAGATAGTGGTCTTAGGAGGCGGGCTTTCCAAAGCAGGCCGAAATCTTCTAGAGGCTGTAGGTCCGCGGCTTGAGGCTCTCCTAGCGCCATTGCGGCCGCCACCTCCGGTCGCCCTCGCTGCCCACGGAGATCTCAGCGGAGTGGTCGGAGCTGCGCTGCACGCCGGTCTCTGGACCAACCGATCAACACAGGGCTTGCATTCCCGGCTCTAGAGCCGCGCGGGTTCCGAGAGGTTCGAGCACGATGACCACTATCAGAGCCGCCGCGGTGATTGATTTGCGGTTTCCGACCAGCCGGACACTCGACGGCTCCGATGCCATGAACCCCGACCCTGACTACTCCGCCGCCTACCTGGAGCTGTCGACGTCGGATCCGGATCTGACCGGCTGCGGCTTCGTGTTCACCATCGGGCGCGGCAACGACATCCAGGCCGCCGCGGTGGCCGCGGTCGCTGCCCGCCTAGTGGGCAGAAGTCTGGACGAGCTGCTGGAGGATCCCGGCGCGATCAACCGGGAACTCACCTGGGACAGCCAGCTGCGGTGGCTGGGTCCCGACAAGGGCGTGATTCACATGGCAGTGGGCGCGGTCATGAACGCAGTCTGGGACCTGCGCTCCAAGCGCGAACGACGTCCGCTGTGGGCCATGCTGGGCCACCTAGAGCCAGCCGAGGTCGTTGCTCTAGTTGATTGGACCTACCTGGCGGACTTCCTGGACCCAGCACACGCCCGGGAGATGCTTGAGGAGCGCCGCAGCGAGCGCGACAGCCGCATCGCTGATCTGCACCGTGACGGCCTCGCCGCGTACACAACCTCTCCAGGCTGGCTGGGCTATGACGACAACAAGCTCGACCGGCTGTGCCGGCAAGCTCTCGATGACGGTTTCAACACCATCAAGCTCAAGGTCGGTGCCGACCTCGCCAACGACCGGAGGCGGCTCGGCATCGCCCGCTGCGCCATCGGGTCTGACACCGCTCTGGCCATAGACGCCAACCAGCGTTGGAGCGTCCCCGAAGCCATCGCCGCCATCGACCAGCTCGCGCAATTCGATCTGCGCTGGGTCGAGGAGCCCACCCATCCCGACGATCTTGTCGGCCATGCCGCCATCGCCAAGGCCGTGCACCCGGTGCCCATCGCCACCGGCGAGCACCTCGCCAACCCCACGATGGCCAAACAGCTGCTGCAACTTGGGGGCGCCCAGATCCTGCAGATCGACGCGACCAGAGTCGCCGGCGTTCACGACCTGGTCGCCATGATCCTGCTAGCTGCCCACGCAGAAGTCGACGTAATTCCCCACGCCGGGGGCGTCGGCCTGTGCGAGGCCGTCCAGCACTTCGCCTTTTTCAACGCCGTCAGCGTCGCCGCCGACCCGTCTCGACTGGCCCTCGAATACGTAGACCACCTCCACGAGCACATGGCCCAGCCTGTGGAGGTCACAGCGGGCCGCTACCGGCTGCCCACCCAGCCCGGTGCGGGAACCGCCTTCCGTCCCGCCACAGCAGACTCCTTCGCGTACCCGGACGGCGCACATTGGCGGGAATGACTGGCGCGACCGCTCAACTTCCAATGCATCTCCCAATGGACGGACGGACGCGGAGCCTCATCTCTGTCTCGTGGTCTGCTGGGGTGGGCGACGTCCGTCGGCTAGGTTCAGTGCCGATCTACAAGATTGGGTTGTCCACAGGCGAATCTTCTAACGAAAGTTCTAACGGACGATCCGATAGTGGGGGTGGCGAGTGCGGATTGGAGACCGTCGGCTGTCTCGGCGGATAGGAACGGCGCGGACGGACCCGGCTGCTACGTGAGGCTGTACCACTCGCGGGCAGTGCCCTCGAATAGCTGGCTTCGCTCGTGGTCGCTCAGTCCTGTCGTCATAGCGCCAGCGGAGTCTGTGACTCCGTGGTAGGTGGCGGCGAGCAGGCAGACGGGCCAGTACGACATCGGAGACGGGCGTGAGGTCCGTTGGGGTCCAGGCCGCCCAGTCGGCTTCTGTGACTAGGCCGGAGAGTTTGCAGGCGACGTGCTCGAAGCCGGCGAGGGTTCGGATGGATCGGGTCCAGTTGGTGAGGTCTGAGCCGATGGGCGGCTTCGCGCAGTGGTCCAGCACGAGGCGGGTGGCGTCGTGTGTGGCTTGGGCCAAGTTGATGGCGGAGGCGAGTTGGTGGGGCTTGACGAGCAGGTCGTACGTGAGCCCGCGGCGGCCGAGAGCGCGCACCGATTCCACAACTGGATTGGTGCTCAGCCAGTTCGGGTCGGCCTCGGACTCGGCCTGGTGGCGGACTCCGACAAGGAGCTCGTCGCCGTGGGAGGTGGCAAGCTCGTCGAGTTGGCGGTTCACGTCATTGTGGAGGTCTAGCCACCCCACCACCCCCGCGATCAGCGGGTCGGCGGCGGCCACGGACAGCATCTCGAGGGTCTCGTCGATGATGGGCTCGGTTTGAACCACGATGGTGGCTTCTACTGGGGTGCCTTCGATGGCGGCGCGCAGATCCCCAGTGTCGAAGGGGCGGTTGATGGGCCAACTCTGGTCCATCCAGGTCTGGGGCCGCACCGACGGATCCCACAGATGGTGGTGGGCGTCAATCCACATCGTCTGCCCCTTTGATGATCTCGTCGAGCGCGGTCCACAGGTCATCGGGCAGACCGGCGTGGGTGTGGGACCAGTTCTCGGCGGCCTCAGCTTGGCTGCGGGCCCCGAGCAGTACAGTGCCTACGGCTGGATGGCGGACGACGAACTGGACCGCGGCCGCGGCAAGCGGCACGCCGAAGTCGTCACACGCCGCTTGGAGTTGGCGGGCCCGCGACACGTTCTCCGCTGAGGCGACTGCGTAGTCGAAGTGGGGATTGGTCTCGACGGCGGCGAGTATTCCGGAGTTGTAGACGCCTGCAGCTATCACATGGACCCCTCGGGCCATGGCGGCGCTGAAGAGTGCCCGATCAGCGGATTTGTCCAGCAGCGTGTAGCGGCCCGCGATGAGCACCGCGTCGATGTCGGTGTCGGTCACGAACTGGGTAGGGAGCTTGGGTTCGTTCATTCCCACGCCCACTGCTCCGATCACACCCTCATCACGTAGGCGTTCCAGAGCCGGGTAGGCCTCGTCCAGGGCCTGGCGGGCGTGATGGTCGGGGTCGTGGATGAACACGACATCGATGTAGGAGCGGCCCAGTCGCTTCAGGCTCGCCTCCAAAGACCGGCGCACCCCGTCAGCGGAGAAGTCCCACATGGTCGCGCCGCTGCTACCGGCGAACATGTCGCCTGCGGGCCTCGGCGCGATCTCATCAATGATGCGGCCTACCTTGGTAGACACCGCCATTTGAGCCCCGCAGCCTTCCAGTCCGCGGCCGAGGGCCCGCTCGGCTGCGCCGTAGCCATAGAGGGGCGCGGTGTCGAAGTACCGGTAGCCGATCTCCACCGCCGCCGCGACCGCGGCGGCGGCGTCGATGGGCGAGACTGCCGCGTAGAGCCCGCCAAGCGGCGCAGTACCGAGACCGACAGCAGGCAGAAGCGGGGTTCCACCCATAGGGGACTCCGATCCTATCGTCACCCCCAAGCGGTGGTCGGATCGACCGGGGCGCGGGAACCGCCTTCCGTCCTGCCACTGCAGACTTCTTCGCGTATCCGGCGAGCGCACATTGGCAAGAATGACTGGCGCGACCGCTTGACCACGGCCGAGGTCCGAGCCTGGGCCCGCGCCCGCGGGCTCGACGTGTCCGAGCGAGGGCGGCTCCGCCCCGAAGTCTGGACCGCGTACCACCGAGCCCACACCGCTGACGGCGCACAGCACCCCTGGCAGCCTGTGGCTGGGAGCCCCTCAACCGCCATAGCCGAACCAACCGCCGGCTGCTGACGCCAAGGCACAACCCCAGGAGGCCCTACCACTTCGCGCGACACCCTCGCGCACAGCGTTGCCTTCGCCCTCAGCCGGGGTGCAGCTCATCGCACCGGCGACATCAGGCGTACGCCCGGTTCCCCCTCGATCCTCTCAACAGCCGTTCTGCCGGTTCGGCGGCTGGATCGAATACCCATGTGGCGAACGCGCAAGCTTCCATTGTCGACCTGCACATCGCATAGAGCGAGTAGACACGGCGGTTCGACATCGCCGTGCGCAGCCCAACGAAGTAGTCGTGTGCCGCGTCGAGGCGCGTCCGCGCTTCTGCCTCCACCAAATCGATGACGCTGCCGGAGTCGAGTTGGTCGAGGCCGCTTCCGTATGCCCGCGTCTGATCCCAGCGAGCTTCCCAACCGCCAAAGCTGGCACCACCCGCGTCGAACTCGCCAACGCCATGTTCGAATACGTTGAGGTCTTCCACAAGCGCCAACGCCGCCACGCTTCACTCCAGATGCGCACACCCACCGAGTACGAGAAACTCCACCGACAGCTATCCGCCGCATGACCGATTCCATCCACCGGTGCCAACGAAACCGGGGGATGCTCATGGTGTCAACGAAACCGGGGCAGCTCCAGGAAGCTAGGCGGCGATCAGTGGTTCGAGGTGGGAGCGGATAGACCCCGCGATTGCCTTGCCGTCTTGCATCGGGCCGAAGTGGCCGAATTTCGAGAAGACCTCGAGTCGGCCGTTGCCGAGGGCTTCGGCGATCGGTTTCGCGAGTTGGGGTGGGATGTCGTTGCGCATAGCCCCGGCACCGCCCCGCGCCACGACACAGGGACATCTGATGTTGTCGAGTCGGGAGTACTCGATGGGAAGGCCGGTCACGTAGATGCGCGCCTCAGTGTCTCCCGAGCATGAGAGCCGGACGGCGTCGTCGTCCGTCGGGTACGTGCCCAACTCCAAATGGGCACGCACCGCCTGGGGCTCGCATCCCGAGAAGGGCGGTTTGGACATGAATCGCTCGTACGCCTCTTCGAGGCTCGCGAAGTGGATGCGTCGTCTCCGAGAAGCTTGCACGAGCGGATGGTGGGCCTCTGGCCGGGGAGCGCCAGGCGGAGCCAATAGCGGCTCATACAGCCACAGCCCGGTGCAGGTACCCGGCTGGACTAGCTCGGCGAGCAGCAGGCTGGACGCGCCCAAGGAATGACCGCCGGCGAGCAGTGGCTCGCCGCCGAGCACCTCTGCGGCGGCCAGCACCTCGTCAACGAAGTGGCTGCGCTCGACGGACATGTCGTCGTGCTGGGGCCGTGCTGCGCCGTGGCCGCGGAAATCAAGTCCCCAGCAGTGGAAGCTGTCCCGCAGGTGTGGCACCACCGCGGCCCACATGCCGGCATTGAGGCTGTTGCCGTGCGTCAGCAGCAGCGGAGACCCGCTGCCGCCCAAATCGTGGAGCACAGCATGTTCCCCGTCGGAACCCGTCAGAGGGATCATTTCGGTGTCATCTCAGCGCAATCAGAGGTGGCGCTCGCCACTACCGTCACTTGAGCTGGCGGTCGAACAGGTCGTGCAGGAGTTCCCAGTGGCGCTCGGCTGCGTATTTGTCGTACGCGAAGCGCTGCGGGAACACGAATCCGTGATGGATGCCTTCCAGCCAGTGGGTGTGCGCATTCGTGCCCGCCTCGACAAACGCAGCGCACAGCCGGTCATAGTGGGGCCGGTCGACGTAGTCGTCGAACTCGGCGGCCAGCACGAGCACTTCGCCGTTGATGTCCGCGGCGCGGCGGTGCGGCGAATCGTCGGCGTCGACGGCCAGCCGAACACCGTGGACCGAGATCGCCGCGGTGATCGCGTCGGGGAACTCGGCCGCTATCCACAGCGCCATCGGGCCGGTCATGCAGTAGCCGGTCGTGCCGACGCGTTCGGTGCTGGCCGAGCTATCGGATTCGGCCTGGGCCAGCATCGCCTCGGCGTCACGCGCGACCATGGCGTTGGACAGTCTCGACATCATCCCGAACATGAACTCGACGCTCGCTGGATCGTCGCGCAGCACGGTAAAGCCGGGGGTTTCGCGGTAGTACAGGTTCGGCAGCATCACGTAGTACCCAACGGTTGCGATGCGCCGGGCCATGTCGAGCAGCTCGTCGCGTTTGCCCGGAGCGTCCATCAAGAACAGCACCGTGGGGAACGGCCCCGGCCGGCTCTCGGTGAGCTCGGGTCGCACGATGAAGGTGCTCATCACGCCATCGCCGGTGTCGATCGCCGCATGTTCTTCGAACATCGTTGCCTCCTTAGATGCCGGAGTTGTCGGTGCTGTCCACGTTGTCGTCCCGGCTGCGGTTGCGCGTGCGGGTCATCCGGCATTCCCAAGCTAGGCGCAGACGGGCTCCAAAGAGCCCGTGAACGAGAGATGTCGCAGCGCACCGCCGACGCGCCGACCGAAGGCCTGTGAAGGCCTGTGAAGGCCTGTGAAGGCCTGCAACTAGGATGCCGCGTCGATGGCTAGTGACACGTCAGAAGGTGCCGTCCACTACGAACCGGATGATTCGTGTCCGGTACGGGTGAGCCTGAGCGTCGGCCTGCAGGGCGTTCTCATGATCATGGGGCCCACTGTGGTGTTGGCATCGTTTGCGGCGTATGCCAGCGACCAGGACGACAGCTACGTGTCGTGGACAGTGTTCGCAGCGCTGCTGGTCAGCGGAATCCTTACTGCGCTGCAGGCGAGCCGGGTGGGGCGTTTCGGCTCTGGCCTCGTGTTCATGGTGAGCGCGTCGCCGTCCTATGTGGCGATATCGGTGCTCGCACTCTCCAAAGGCGGGCCGACCATGCTGTCGTGCCTGACCGCGGCCGCCGCGGTGTCCTATGTCGCGCTGTCGTTCTGGCTGCCCAAGCTGCGCAAGATCATCACGCCGCTGGTCTCGGGCACGGTGCTGATGCTGATCGCCGTCACGCTGTTGCCGGCGTCGTTCGACGGGATTTCGGCAGTGCCCGACGGCACAGCGGCAGCCGGCGGCCCGATCGTCGGTCTGGTGACGCTGATCACCGCCACGGTGCTGGCTCTAGCGTCAAGCGGGGCCTGGAGGATCTTGGCGCCGCTCATCACGATCGGAGCGGGATGCGCAGTCGCCCTAGTCTTCGGGATGTACGACCCTCAGGTGATCGTCGATGCGCCGTGGGTGGGCCTACCGGGTTCAGGATTTCCCAGCTTTGAGCCGAACTTCGGTGCGAGCTTCTGGTCGCTGTTGCCTGTGTTCGCGCTGGTGGCGCTGGTCGACGGCATCAAGAACATCGGCGACAGCGTGCTCGTGCAGCAGCAGTCCTGGCGCACGCCGCGCGTTACGGATTTCCGTCGCGTGCAGGGCTCGATAAACGTCACCGGTGCTGGCTTGGTGCTTGCCGGAGCGGTCGGGTCGCCGCCCCTGTGCAGCTGGGGGACCTACAGCACGGCACTCACCAACTTCACCGGGGTCGCGGCACGCCGCGTCGGCCACTACATCGGTGCTGCATTGGTGGCGCTGGCCCTGCTGCCAAAACTGACCGCTGTGCTTCTCGCTGTTCCGGGTCCGGTTGCGGGGGCTTACCTGCTGAGCATTGTGGGGCTGCTGTTCGTCGGCGGCATCCGAACGGCGATTCAAGGGGGACTCGGCAGCCGGGAAGCCGTCATATTGGGCGTGGCGTTCGCTGTCGGCGCCGGCATCGAACAGGGCACGCTCATCGCGGATCTGCTCGGCGACGTGTGGGGTCCGCTGGCCAACAACGGCGTGACAATCGGAGCGCTCTCCGCGATTGTGATGGTGTGGCTGTCCAATGTCTTTGGAGGGCGGGATCGCAGACGTCTCGAGGTCGCGCTGAGCATTGACTGCCTTCGCGAGCTCGACGAATTCCTGACGTCGATCGCTGTCCGACTCGGCTGGAACGACCCGTCAACGCATCGGCTGCGCTCTGTCGGCGAAGAGACGCTGTTGAGCCTGCTCGATTTGGACGAGTCCAGCCCCGACGGCGACGAGCTCCGACTGATCATCGTGGCGCGGCCCACAAGAGCCGTGGTGGAACTGGAGTTCATGGCCGTCTTCGATGAGGAGAATCTCGAAGACCGGCTGGCGTATTTGGGCGAGGAAGCCGAAGGCGCTGTGGGCTCCGTCGACGCAAGCACTATGGCTCTGCGCCTGCTCCGCCACTACACATCCTCAGTGCAGCATCAGAAGTACTACGGCCTCGATGTCGTTACTGTGCGAGTGACGGGGTCGCGCTAGCACTGCACTGGCCACCTGCCGCGGGTGCCCGGCGGGACTGGTCCTGCCGCCCCGCACGAATCAAGAACAGCCCCGAGTCGGGTCAGATATCGATGCGGTACAGTTCGGCGGCATTGCGGGACATGATGCGCTCGATGTCGTCTGGCGCGATGCCTTCGAGAGCCTTCACGAGGTCGTGGTCGTCACGCGGGTACAGGCAGGTGGGGTGCGGGAAGTCGGTCTCGAACATCAGCGACTGCGCGCCGACATACTCGAGCGTCGGCCGCACGGTGGAGCGCTCGAACCAGAAGCAGCTGTAGAACTGGCGCCGGAAGTACTCCGAGGGCAGCATCGAAAGCTCGGCGAGTTCGTTGGGTGCTGCCTCGTGCATCTGGTGGTCGAGCACTTCCAAGTAGAATGGCAGCCAGCCCACACCGCTCTCGACCGAGACGAACTTCACGTTAGGGAAGCGCTCGGGTACGCCGGAGTAGATCATGTTGCCCACGACTCGTGCGTTGCCCAGAAACAGGCTCGCTGATCCGAGGGCGAGCCGTCGTTCGCGGCCAAACGATGGCCATACCGACTTGGCGTAGTAGTCGAGGTGGCCAATCGTGGACCCGATGTGGAAATTCACGGGCATCTGGAGGTCAGAGCAGACCTGCCACACCGGATCCCAGTGCGGCAGCGACATGTCCGGCAAACCTGCCTCTTCGGGGTTGGAGCACGTCACGATGCCCCGCAGACCGTTCGCGTGGCCGCGCTCGATCTCGCGCACGGCTGCGTCGAGATCCCACCAGGGCAGCAGCGCCATGCCGAACACCCGTTGACCGGTGGCTTCCTGGAACTCGACGAGTGCGTCGTTGTAGATCTCGACCGAGAGGATGCGCAGCGCGTCGTCGGGTGACTTCAGGAAATTCTGGTTCCCGAAGCCGGCGACATTGGGGTACATGATCTGCGCTTCGATGCCGAGCTCGTCGAGCATGGCAACTCGGGCCTCGGGGTCAAAGCTGGCGCGGTGCACCATATCGTTGTCGAAGTCGAAGAACGCCGCTCCGGTGACCTTCGTGCCTTCCTGGTCAACCACAGACGAAGCGATCGGCAGGCCGATCGGGATCGAGCCGTCGAACCACCAGCGGCGCTTGCCGTTGCGCTCGGTCATTTGCGGGACACGGTCGCGGTACTTCGCGGGCGCACGCGACGTCCACAAATCGTAGGGCTCGGACCAGTGGCTGTCTGAGTCGATGACCTTGAGATCATCAAGGAAGGTGCCCGCCACCATCGGACTATAGCGGCCCTTCGCGAATGAGGTCGTCAGAGAGTGCGCCTTGGATGTGTCCCAGTGCCGGCCATGGCCGATTCGTACCGGCCCTGGAGCGCGGCCATGGAGCGCGGGTTCAGCGAGTGCACGGCGAGGATGTTGTCGACCCGGCCGTAGGAGCGGTCAACAACTTGGGGATGAAGCTCACCGAGTGCGCCGTCCCAGGAGTCGTCGGCAATGACCTCGATGGGTGCCATCGTGCAGCGTCTCACACCAGCCGGGGACTCGGCGAATCTGAACCCCAGGGACTCACCGAGGGGCGTCGCCATCGGCCAGTACCGGCGGACCGCTGGCGCTTGATCACACTGGGATTAGCTCGAAGGTGACTCCGAACTGCACGCCCAGCATTTCGCCGACATGTTGGCAGCTGTTGCGCAGGAACGAGTCGGGACTGAAGGTCGGGTCGCCGAGGCTGTCGATGTAGGTGCGGTGACAGCACAAGGAGGCCACAGCCTCCGTGAGGTGATCGGTCACGTCCACTCCGTGGGTGGGCACTGGCGAGGATGCGAAGGCGATCCAGCTCACACCGTTCCAGGGCGCGCCGGCATCGGTGAACAGCCAGCGGTTGGCCGCGTCTCGCACGGCGTCGGGCAGAGCCCTGCCGAGTTCTCGGTGATCGACGTGGTTCCAGGGCCCCGAGTCGCCCCACCGGTCGCGGTAGTTCGACCCGATGATCACTTCGGGCCGGTGGCGGCGGATGGCCGCGGCCAGGTCCCGTCGCAGCTCGATCCCGTTGACGACCAGTCCATCGGCGTGATCGAAGAACTCGACCACTGATACGCCCACGGCGGCCGCGGCGGCTACCTGCTCTGCGGTGCGCAGCGGGCCGGCCTGGCTGGGAGCCATGGAATCGATGCCGGCCTCGCCCCGGGTGGCCAGCACGTAGCGGATGTCCTTGCCCATGGCGGTCCAGCGGGCAATGGCCGCCGACGCGCCGTATTCGAGGTCGTCGGGATGGGCCACCACCGCCAGGGCCCGGCCCCAATCCTCCGGCAGCCTGGCCAGAACGGGATCCACCAGGCCTACGCTGGGCTCGGGGCCATGACGTCGGTCCAGAACGTGGCCATGTCCTCAGAGAAGAGCGGCACGAGTTCGGGGTTTCCGGCGATGCGGGCGCCGCGGACTCCGAAGCCGGCCTTGATGGCGTAGAGGAAGCCGTCGCGGTCGACGAGCTCGGGGTCTGGCTCGTCGGAGGTCGGCAGGATGAAGGCGCCGTCGTCGGCGATGTAGACCGTGGGTGCCCCGGGCGTCACGGAGGCGTCGGGTATGTGCTCCAGGGGGGTTGTGCGGTCGAAGCTGTGGTTCGCGCCGGGCACGATCCGCAGGGTCGCGTCGCCGCCCGCAGCCCGTATGGAGTGGATGTGGGCTTGGACCTGCATTGGCGGGCACCAGTCGTCGAGGTCCCCGATGATCCCCCGGACGCGTGTGCTGCCTACGGAGGGGTTGAGGAACTGCTGTCCCGACCACGGATAGGCGGCGTATACCCCGATCAGCTTGGGGGCGCTGGATGCTGCCGCGAGATGCACCGACGCGGCGCTCAGCACCGCCGAGCCGCCCCGGCTGTGGCCTTGGGCGCCGATTCGTGCTGCGTCGATGTCGGGGCGGGCGGCGAGGAGTTCGGCGGTGGCCAGGACGTCCCAGGCGCTGGCCGCGAAGGAGAATTGGACCTGATTGTGGACTGTGGTGACGACGCTGCGGTTGCCGAAGGGGTCGATGGCGCATGCCGCGATCGCGGCGTCGGTGATCGCCGCCGCGATTCCAACGTGGTGCTGTTGGAGTCCCAGGCTGCCCGGGGCGATAATCACCACCGGGAACGGTCCGGGCCCGTCGGGCAGGAAGAGCTTTGCCCACAGGTCCTGGCGCGGCATGGCATCGGTGTGGGAAATCGCTTGGTGGAAGTTCTTGGGATTCGCGGACGGAATCGTCAGCGCCTCGCCGGCCAGGCCGTTGGCCAAACAGAAGTCGTCGTCGTAGACGGCGTCGTCATCGGTCACCGCTTGCAGCGTACGATGGCCGGACCGTAAGTTTCTCGGGCTCATTGAGCCTGAGTACATCGAAGCCGGTGACCGCAAGATCCTGTGCAGCGGCCTGTGCGGTGTCGCCCGCCACTTCAACTACCTCGGTGAGGGGTCTATTTCCCTGTCAATGGCCCTGGTATTCGGCCACTTCACCAATCTGCCAACAGATCCTCGACGTACAGTCCGGTACAGGCTGACTTGTGGCTAGAACCCGGTGGTGGGGGCAGCCAGTTGGACCAGTCGGGTCCGCTCGGCCCAGTCGATAATTGCCCGGTCCGTCGTCGCTATGCGCATGCCCGACAGCATGGCCGTGGCCACGATTATCTGGTCGGCGGGGTCGCGGTGGAAGTCCGAGTTCATCAACAGCACTGACTCGACGGCGATCTCGCCGCTGACAGGGATCTCCCTGAGACCGGCTCGCAGCCGCTCCCGGCGCCAAAGGGCGGGATGGCATCCGAGGTCGATGCGCCCGTGATGGTGCAACCGGGTGGTCTCCACGAACGTCACCGCGGACACGGCGACGCGGCCGTGGCCGAGACCTGACTCCACTTCCTCTTTGAAGGACTCGGTCACTTCGGCACTGTCGAGCGCGAGTCGCAGCAGGACGTTGGTGTCGAGCAGGAGACTCATTGTTGACGCTCGTGGTCGAGACACGCGGCTCAATGGCGTCAGGCGCCAGCGAGCATGTCCCAGTCGTCGAGCGGGATGGCCGGCTCGCTGTCGATGTCCGCGAGAATGCGCAGTTGGCCCTGGCACGAACCGACCAGCCTGGGCCGCTCCTCGCGGACCGCGCTGATCCGCACCACCGGCCGGCGATGCTTGGTCACGACGATCTCTGCTCCAGTCTCATGCACTTCGTCCATCATCCGCAGACAGTTCGTCTTGAACTCGCCCGCAGGCACCGTGCGTTCGTTCGAGGCATAGGTCGTCATGTCGTGACTATAGCCATAAATTTATGACCTGTGGGGCAACGTCCCGGAGAAGCCGCTCGAGTGGCCAAGCGGAGGTCGTCGCCGTAGACGGCGTCCATACGCGGTGATGTCGGTGTCGTGTCAGACGACCCGGTCGACGGGACCGGACCGCGCCAGCAGGCGCGATCAGCCGAGAGCGAACCCTTCGCCGTCTGGCGGAACTCGCGAGACGATCTCCTCCGAGAGTCCGAACATCTCGACCAGCGCCGCGTTCCGCGTGTCGTGGTCGAGCTCGGACACCTCGACCTCGCCGCCCGGGCCGATCGAGATCAGCGCGCCGCGACCTATGGTGCGGATCCCGTTCGGGACGCTCTTTCGGATGTAGAGCGCGTCATTGAACAGGCTGCTCCCTCGACTCACCTCGGAGCGGTGTGCCCAGAACTCGAACGAGCGGGTCTCGCCTACGCCGGGGCCGTCGAGTCTCATGATGATCTCATCGCGGCCGTGGCCGGGCAGCCAGTGAACCTGCCACGTGTCCCCGACCCATTCGACCTGGGTCTCATTGAGCGGGACGTCCGTCGACGAGTCTTCTCCCTCGACGAGCGGGATCGGAGCGTGGTTGAGGATGGAGCTGTCGGCCAACAGCGTCTGGCCCTCGATGAGCACCGCGGTCGAACCGTGATTCGGTTCCTCGAGGGGGACTGGCACGATCATGTTTCCCGAAACCCGGTGGGCGTCGAAGCCGAGTCCGTCTAGCAGCGCCCAGAGTCCGCCACTGCTCGGCCAGCAGGTTCCCCCGGTGCCGTGGTTGACAAGGTTCTGGAAGAACTCGGCGGGTTCGATGCCTGGCAGCGGGCCGCTCCTGTTCTCAGCCATGTACACACGCTTCTGCACGTTGTCGAACGAGACGGACTCGCACCACGCGTTGTACACCCTGCTCAGGCCTGCGATGTCGATCTCTGGTCGAGCCGAGAGGCCGATCTTCTCGAGGACCTCGTCGAGCAGCTCGGGCTGGACAACATCGGTCATTGACATCGTGATTTCCTCTCGCGTCAGGCCGCGGCCTCGTGGGCGTCTGGTCAGACCATCCGAGCGCGGCAATTCTGACCGACAGCCGCGGATGTTGTCAACCGATCCCTGAGCCGGCTGTTGGGCGTCTTTGACGCGGCCGGGGCCCCTTGGCAGACTGTCCGGTGAGTACACCCTCTGAAAGGAGCGGTGCGGATGGTCGAGCTTCCTTTGGACCAGCTTGTCGGCGACGGCAGGGCTCACCGCTCGATCTACACCGACCCGAGCATTTTCGAGCTCGAGCTCGTGCGCATCTTCGGCGGGACGTGGGTCTACATCGGCCACGACAGCGAGATTCCCCAACGCGGCGACTTTGTCACTCGGACCCTCGGACGACGACCGATCATCCTTACACGAAGCAACGACGGCGGCGTGCACGCGCTCTTCAACCGATGCACCCATCGCGGGACAACCCTCTGCCAGGAGCCTCATGGGAACAGCAAGCGCTTCGTCTGCACGTACCACGGGTGGACCTTCGCCAACGATGGGGCCTGCGTCGCTGTTACCTACCCGGCTGCGTACGGACCCTCTCACGACAAAGCCACCCGTGACTTGAGGCGAGTTCCGCGACTGGAGGCCCATCGAGGCTTCTGGTTCGGCACGCTGAATCCCGACGCTGCGCCTCTGGAGGAGTTCCTCGGCCCGGCGTCGTATTGGCTTGACGTCTTCGTGGACCGGGCACCCGAGGGAACGATCTCGCTGCACACGCCTTACCGGATGACGTACCGGGGGAACTGGAAGCTCATCTGGGACAACGGCTCGGACGGGTACCACCCGGCCTTCTCACACCTGTCGATCCTCAAAATGACGAACATGCGCTACGGCACCGGCCGATCGCTCGACAACTTCGGAGCGCAGGATCCTGACGAGGGCCATATGTACAACCAGACCCTGGGCCACGGTCACACGATGCTGGATCAGCGACCAGGGATGGGAGAATCGCTCTGGAATCGCGCCCGTCCAATGCCGTCAAAGGAGCCGATGTTCGCATCGCTCGCCGAGCAATACGGCGAGGCGGATGCGGCCCGGTTCGCCGAGATGGCCCCCGGACCCGGGCTGAATCTCACGGTGTTCCCGTCGTTCCATCTCATCGGCAACCAAGTCGTCGTCATCACTCCTCTCGAGGTCGACCTCACCGCCGTGAATTGGTACCCCACCACGCTCGACGGAGCACCGGACGAGGTCAACGAACTCCGAATGCGGATCGCGGAGGACTTCCCGAACTTCGGCGAAGTGGACGACTTCGAGAACTTCGAGCGCCAACAACTCGGCTTGTCGATCCCCGAGATCGAGTGGATCGACACCAGCAGGGGTCTGGACGTGGACCGCTCCTGGACGGATCAGCGGGGAGTCCGCACGACCCCTGTCACCGACGATACTCCGCTTCGGGCGTATCACGAGGAGTGGAAGCGGCTCATGACCGTCGAGATGAACCTGATAGCAGGATGAGCGCTCTGCTGCCGCGGGCGCCGACACCGAGCGCAGTCAGCGCCGACTTCTACCGGTGGCTCCGCGAGGTGAGTTCGGTTTGTCTGGGCCCGTCGGACCCCGGTCTTCGCGGCGTCTTCGAGACGTTCCTCTACCACGAGGCCGACCTGCTGGACCGCGGCGAGTTCGAGGCCTGGTACGACCTGTTCACGAAGGACGGGCTGTACTGGGTGCCGATTGGCGACGACGGGGACGACCCGGGCCGCGCCGTCTCTGTTGCCTTCGACGACCATCGCCGGCTCGGCGACCGGATCGCGTGGATGAACACCGGCGACGTGCACTCCCACAATCCCCCGTCGGTCACCCAGCGCATGATCTCCAACGTGATGGTCTGGACCATCGATGACCAGACCGCTCTGTCGCGGTCTGCGTTCACGCTCCATGCGCACAGACGGGGCGTCACCGACAGCTTTTCCGGCCGCTATGAGCACGTCCTGCATATGGACGAGGGCCGGCCCACCATGATCCGTATGAAGAAGGCGGTCCTGGTCGACCGGTCGAGCCCGCTTCACAACCTCACAATCATCCTCTGACCTCGGGCGGGCGAGGTGGCCGCCGCGGCTCGGCTGCACGCTCGGGCACCGGCATCGGCCGGTTCGACCCTAGAGCAGCCCGAGAATCTCCTAACGAGGCTTCCTGCTTGCGTGCCGATACCCCATAAGGGGCAACGACGCCTCGCGAATGCCGAAGGCGAGGACGCGCGGCGTGCGGACCAGCAGGTCCACGAGGAACTCGGCTCGGAGAGCACTCGCAGGAATCCGGCTGCGGCCAGAATCGCTACGAACCAGGCGGTGCTGGGCGCCTGCGACAGCGCGACGATGAACAAGACCGAGCAGATGCATGTGAGCCGGCCGATGGTGATCCCGCCGATGCGGTCAGTCATCCGTCCGCCCCACACCGACAACACGACGGCGGGAACGGCCGACAACGACAGGCCCAGTCCCAGTTGAGACGAAGTGATCCCCAGATCGAGCCGCAAGTAGGGCCCCAGCGGACCAGAGATGATCTGTGGAATTCCCCCCGCCGCCAACAACGCGCCCGACGCGGCCACCGCGGCCGCGTCGGAGCGGGCTGTGCTAATAGCCGTCACCGACGACACCACCCTGTGTGACGCCGCGGGCGTCAACCGCCGCATCGCATTGCGCTACCTCGATCTGCTCGGGCGCCTCGACATCATCGACGAACTGCCCGCCTGGACATCGACCAGGAGTTCCGCGGTCGTCGGCCGCCTAGGCCGTGGGGCGGAATACAGCAGCCACAACAGGCACCAGACCACCACGAGGACCAGCAGAACGGTCTCGTCGCCGGGCCTCAGGCCGGGGGCGTAGAACGGTTCCACGAAATACTGGGAGATGAAGCCTCCTCGGTACGGCGTCTCACTCGCGAGGCGCCAGAAGTGCTTCTCCCAAACCGTCAGCGGGCACGGCAGCCCGGCGAGGTTCACCGCAGCGGTCGGCACCAGCATGACCAGGTACCACCTCATCACCCGTGGCCTGCGTGCGGCCAGTGGAGCGACCCCTATTAGGAAGACGGCCAGCAGCCCATGCGCGAGTGCTATCATGATCGCCAGCAACCACGCGCCCACCGCTTCACACTAGTGCGATGTCTCTGAGCGGCGATAGTTGCGCTGGCGCCGTGCCGCAACGCTCGGTGAGCGCCAAACGCGACACTCGTTCAGCGTTGTGGATGGTTCGTGGACTCTCGGGACCGCCTCGATACCTTGATCGCCCTTCGGAGCATGGTCGTTCAGGGCAAACGGGCACTCCAGCAGGTCGCACACCAGAGCCTGTGCAAAACCCGGTGAGGTTCAGTTTGTTGGTTGGAGGCGACCAGGTGCTGTCAGCACCGTCAGGACCTTCTGCTCGCGCCCACCACTACGTGGGGGACCTCTGGTCGAGCGGCTGACAATCAGAGCTTGGCTGCGATCTTCTCGACGATGTTCCAGTTGCGTGCCGTGGCGACGACGCCGAACCGCTGTTCGAGATGGGCATATGACAGGGTCATCGCCTTGACGCCATCAGGAGTCCAGACGTATGCCTCGGTACCTTCGATCGTCGGAGGATCCGGGCCTGACGTGGTCGAGGAGCACCCGCCCCTTACGGGCTCATCGATTACGCCGAGTTTTGGCACGCGCAGACTCCAGACATTGAAGAACGACCTGTCAAGCGAGTTCAGAATGCGTCGAGTCCGCGGTGGCCGCACGCCGACGGAGCGATCGCACCTACACGAGACCGGCGGAGACGTGGGCTTTCTTTGGGCCTGGCGGGAGTCTCGCCCCCGTTGCATCAAGCGACGACGGCGTGTTGCAGAGAGCACCGACGGGCCTACACTCGCCCCACCTTCGAGAGGCTGCTGACTCAGCGGCACCGAGCGAGATATCGAGCCACCGGCCACTTCATCGCTGCCCGGCTCCGGACTGTTACACGAGCAGTGAAGGAGTCGCCGCGCCCATGGCCGACCACCGTAAGAGCCGACGATCGGCACCGACCGGTGCCGCCGCGCCCGTAGCCGACGTCGGCTGCTGGTTCCTCGTGCCGGAGGCGGAGATTCGCCTCTTGAACGGACGTCGCCGCGGACCTGCCTTCGCCGCGAAGGCGGGGCACCGTCCAGTCGTGCTGGCGAGGCTCCCCGACGTCTCCGAGGACGCCGTCTTCTTCCCGCGTTCGACTCGCCGCGGCACCGGGCGCGGCAAGCGACGATTCCACGAGCGGCACCGCCATCACAGCACCCACAGGCAGTGCAGGATCACCCGGGACGGATGGGTGATCCTTGACGCTCCGGCCACAGTCGCCCCGTACGTGCTCACTCAAGTAGCGTTCTCGTGCAGGGAGCCCGGTGGCACGGGGCTCGTCGAAGCGATGATCGAGGCTCTTTGACATGAATTCTCAAGCGCTGCGCCGACCGTGGGACACTGCGGGGATGCCCGTGCGCAGAGGCGACATCCGCCAAGTCGAAGCCGCCGCCGGCACGGAGGCCGAGCCGCGTACCGCGCTCGTCGTGGGCGTCACGCACAGCGACCCCGACTACGCCGGGATCATGCTCGCGCACCGATGCACGGAGATGGCCACGCCCAACGACGCAATCCTGCCGCCGAGCGACACTGGGCTTCCATATGAGCTCGTCGTGCAGACGCGCCTTCCCGGCACGGTGTGGCAATCGCAGCTGACCCCGCTTCTGGGCCGGCTGCCGCACGCTCTGCTGAGCGATATAGGCCGACTCGACTCGCCGCGCCGGCCGCCGCCGCCGGGGATACGCACCGGGAGCCGCGAGACGGACTCGCCTGGTGAGCGGCGACGCTTCAAGGAGTCGGAGCGCCAGGCGCTTCGCGATCTCGTCGGTGACTGCACCGACGCGCTGATCGACGACGGCGCTCCATGGCAGCTCGACACCGGCTTGGTGTCGCCGGCGATGGTCGCGAAGTCCCTGAGTCCCGAGGCCGCCATTGCGGAGGTCGCACACATTCTCCGCACACGCCAGATAGCGCTCACCCCCGAAGACGTGCGCCGCCTCAACGGCTCGGGCGCGCTCGACACAGCCAGATGGCGCCAGACGACGACCGACCAAGAACTGGCGTCGCAGGTCGTGGACAGCCTCAAGGCCCTCATCGACTCGGCGAGACACCAGCCGGCGGAGCCCGTCACCAGCGGCCGGGCCACACGGCCGACAGTGCCGATGCCCCCACGCGCCCGCGGAGCCGGGCAACTCGTGCTGGGCGCAAACAGGCGCCTGATAACGGCCCCATTCCTCTGGGAGGACGACGGACGTCGGCTCTGGGAGCAGGCCGCCGCAAGCGACACCGCCGAAGACCAGTGCTTCGAGGTGTTCATGCTGGCGATGACCACCGACTGGAAGGCCCCCGTCCCGACCAGCCGGTGAACGGCGCAGCGTTCTGGCACTCCTCGGCGAACGCTGGGCCCGTGAGCGGGCTCGTGGTGCAGCATGAATGATCACGCCGTGGCGAAGTTGGAGCTTGATCAAGACCGGATGATCGTGCTCTCGCCCAAGCCAAGGTTCGCTGAGGCGATCCTCGCTGGGACCAAGACAGTTGAGCTGCGGCGCACAGGGCCGAAGATCATCGTTCCGACGCGTGGCCTCATCTATGCCGCATCGCCAGTTCGAGCACTTGTGGGCACCTGCATCGTGACGGCTGGCTGTCGAGTCCGACAGGCTGGCAGATGTGGCGAGCATTCGGCTCAAGAACCGGACTGAGCCACCGAGAGTTCCTCCAGTACTTCGAAGGCGTCGACACGGGCACTGCCTTGACGCTGACAGCAGCGGAGCCCTTCGGCAAGCCGGTACCTCTGGCCGACCTCCGCGTCGGGCCAAGAGGCTTCCGCCCGCCGCAGAGCTTCGCGTACGTCGACGCCGCGGGCGGCGCTCGGCTGTTGCGAATGGCGGTCTAGGCCGGGTCAGCGACCCCATTCGCCAACGTGGGGGGCCTGTCTTGTTCGATCGCCGCGACAAGGTCGTCATCGTTGATCAGCTGGCGCAGACCGCGCCGGTGGTCGACAATTCAATAGTGGCAGTCGTTCTCGAGACTCACGACCAAGGCGATGAGTTCGCGCTCGACCTTGCGCAGCGTCGCAGTGCCAGCCATGGCCGATTCGTACAAGGCCTGTTGTGCCGCCATGGTGCGCGGATTCAGCGAGTGCACGGCGACGATGTTGTTGACCCGGCCGTAGGCGCCATGGACAACTCGGGGATGAAGCTCAGCGAGTGCGCCGTCCCAGGAGTCCTCGGGAATGACCTTGATGCGTGCCATGGCGCAACGTATCGCACGAGTCGGGGGCCCAGCGAATCTGCGATCAGCCGTGCCTAGGCGTCGCCCGGCGATCCGCTCGGTGGCCCGATCTAGCCTGGGCCGGGTTGCAGGCGACCGGGAGCGACCGTGGACATGAGCGCATCGAGTAGCGGCGACCGGCCGATGGCGAACACCTATTGGGTGGTTCCGGGCCGTTTCGCGGCGGGGGAGTATCCGGGCGCTATGAGTCGCAGGGAAGCCTCTCGCAGGTTGCGGACCCTGCTGCGGGCCGGCATCGATCACTTCATCGACCTGACTCGGGCCGCCGACGGCTTGGAGCCGTATGAGCGAATCGCGCAGGAACAGGCGCACGCCGAGGGCATACAGGTCCGGTGGGAGCCTCATCCGGTCGTCGACATGTCCGTTCCACGCAGCGCCGGCGAGATGACAGCAATCCTCGACGCCATCGACGACGCCCTCGAGCGGGGCGGAACCGTCTATGTCCACTGCTGGGGCGGGATCGGCCGCACCGGGACCGTGGTCGGCTGCTGGCTGGTTCGCCACGGGCTCACCGGTGACGGTGCCCTCGACCAGATCGCCGAGCGGTGGAAGCACATGGAGAAGAGCCGGCGGCATCCCCATTCGCCTCAGACACATCAGCAGCGGGACTATGTGCGCAGTTGGGTCGAGCAGGTTCGCAGCGATACAGCCATGTCACAGATCGGTGAGACAACGACGCGGGACCGGTTCCGGGGCTGTTTGCTGGGGTTGGCAGCGGGCGATGCGCTGGGCACCACGCTGGAGTTCCAGCCGCCTGGCACCTTCGAGCCGATCGACGACCTGGTCGGCGGTGGACCGTTCGGGCTGCAGCCCGGCCAGTGGACTGACGACACGTCGATGGCCCTGTGCCTGGCCGAGAGCCTGATCGAGTGCGGCGGGTTCGACGCCGCAGACCAGATGCAGCGTTACGTGCGCTGGCGGCGCGAGGGCTACATGTCCTCCACGGGGTCCTGCTTCGACATCGGCAATACTGTGCGCGCTGCGTTGTCGCGGTTCATGCGCCACGGCGACCCATACGCCGGCTCCGCGGATCCGCGCAGCGCCGGAAACGGTTCGCTGATGCGTCTCGCGCCCGTGCCTATGTACTTCGCGGGTGGCGCCGCCGAGGCCATCGCCATGGCCGCCGACAGTTCAAGGACCACCCACCAGGCGCAGGAAGCAGTCGCCGCCTGCCGCTACTTCGCTGGGCTGTTGGTCGGAGCCCTGCGGGGCGTCCACAAGGAGAAGCTCCTGTCAGCGAGCTATGGCCCAGTAGAAGGGCTATGGGAGCGCGACCCTCTGGCGGCGAAGATCGCACGCGTCGCCGATGGATCGTTCAAGGATCGCGACCCTCCCGACATCAAGGGCACCGGCTACGTCGTCGAGTCGCTAGAGGCGGCCCTGTGGGCCTTCCACCGTTCCGACGGCTTCCGCGAGGGCGCCCTGCTCGCGGTCAACCTCGGCGAGGACGCCGACACAACCGGCGCCATCTACGGCCAGATCGCCGGCGCCCACTACGGAGCAGAGGCGATTCCACCCGTCTGGCGCCACAAGCTGACGATGGGGGAGAAGATCACATCGCTGGCCGACCGCCTCCACGACCAGGCTGCTCTCATCTGAGTCCGCGTCAGTGTGCAGGAGCGAGGTCGATGGTGAGTTCGAGGCCGAGCGCAGCGGCGGCTTTCTGCAGGGTTGTGAGTGTGGCTCTGGTGCCGCCGGCCTCGAGGCGGGCCACCGCCGCTTGGCTGGTGGACATTCGCACCGCCAGTTCGCGCTGGCTGAAACCGGCTGCCTCCCGTGCTTCGCGGACCTTCTCGCCGACGTCGATGGCCAGGCGGGCGGTGGCGAGCGCTTCGTCGAAGTCGGCTCGCTCGGCGCTGGTCATGGCGTTGAGCCGCCGGTTGCGCAGTGCTTCGATAGTCGTGCGATCCATCAGTCGTTCTCCTCGGCTGTGTGTCCTTCGGCGATGCAGCGCCGCATGGCTTGGCGGGCGCGCCGGATCTCGGCTCGCTCGGTCTGTCGTTGCTTGCGGAAGACCGTCAGCAGCACGATTCGCCGCCCTTCCGCGAAGTAGTAGGTAATGCGCCGCTGGGCGCGGCCGACGTCGATGCGTAGCTCGAACAGGCCCTCGCCCAGCGACCGCGAAGCTGGTAGCCGCAGTTGGCTGCCGCGCTCTGAGAGCCGTTCAACGGCTGCGAGCACTCTCGCGAACTCTCTCACCGGCAGGGAATCGATCCATTTCTCGACTTCCGGTTCTACCTCCACCGACCACATGACATCAAGAATGATATCGGAACGGCCTAGAAGCAAGCGGTGAGCCGGAGGCGGGCGCCAACGGGAGGCCTAGGGCACCGGTGAGCGTGGCCCAGGCCCCCGCGGGGGTTCCGCTTGACAACGCGGTCGGCAGCGAGGCGACAGCGGTGCGGCCCTGGAAGTGCTGTGCACCTGCATCTCCGGCTCCGGGCCGAACGACGCGGTGGCGGTGCTGCCCTCGCGCTCGTCGACGGTGTGGGGCACGTACCACGACGAGATGCCCGGACCGGTGGCGATGGCCCGCAAATCTCCTCGGGGCTGCCGGGAACCTCCACCGCTAGATCGATGCAACGGCGCTCATAGGACATGTCCAAGCCTCTCAGAACTGGTAGTGAGCTTGGTGCTGGCTGAACCGAGGGCCTCGTTCACTTTGTAGCCGACCACGGCGCGCCCGTGCCGGTCCATATACGACCTCAGGCGGACGCCGTGGGTGACGGTGTCGTTGAGGAGCTCCGACAGATCTCCTGCGAACTCTCTGGCCTGACGCTCCAGGTCAGGCTGCCGAGGGCTCGAAGGAGGACACGACGAACCAGGCCCGCCGAGCGATCTCGCTGGAGAAGCTTCCAGCTTTGGCCTGGTCTTGGAGCTCCTCCCAGGTGCACCCTGCCCGGGCGAGGGCGTTATTGATGACAGCGCGGACGCCCGCGTCGTCTAACACATCGACCTCGATGTCCGCGTAGCGGTCTTCGTTGCCGGTCATTGCGTCCTCATTCTTCCTAGCCCGAGCAGATCGCTCGGTCGCATGCCGTCCTCGTTGTAGATGCTGTCACACATAATGCAAAGGGGGTGTGACAGTCATGATGTCTGGTCGCATGACGTGATCACTCCGCGCCGCGCCGAGAGGGCCGAGGCTGCTCAGGGCGCCTATATCGGTTGCAGCAGTTCTTGCACAGTTGTAGTTTCACCTTTGTAAGTAGCTGGCCGCCGGGAATGTCCGGCTGCCCATTTAAGGCCAAGGGAGGGCTGCATGGGTCAACTCTTCGACCCGGACTCGCCGCCGACACCGACGGAATGGCAGCGGGGCACGCCGTTCGAGCGGGCCGCGGGGCTCATCGAGCGCTTCGAGTTAGTCGCCGCAAAGGGAGGAGCGAAGGCTTGGGCGGACCTGGATCGGGACCTGAGGGCCCATGCCGAGCACTATCGACACGTTGGGATCGCGCATTTTGCCGAGAAGCTAGAGGTGCTGGCGGCTAGAGCCCGAGCAGCGGTCCAGAGGCACCAGTCCCACGGACCGCCATTGCCGGACACCATGCACCACCCGCGGGAGGTCTTGTGGTGAGACACGGCTTACGAGCCGGCTCAGCCGACGGACGAGTGACCGGTAGTCCCACGGAGAAGGACTCATGAGCGGATCTTCAGTGCCTATTTCGGAGCCGGTCCCGAGTTGCACGAAGTGCGAAAGCCCCATGGTTCGGCGCACTGCTCGACGAGGACCGAACGTAGGTCGCGAGTTCTGGGGGTGCTCTGAGTTTCCGCGATGCCGCGGCGTCGTGCAGGACGAGCCGCCTGCGGACGCACCGACAGACCAGCATGCCTCGCCCCCAGATCAACGAATTCAGCACAGCGCCGATGAAACAACGGAATCAGACGTCAGCGACAAGTCCGGCGGGTTTCTCACCAAAGTCTCCAAGACCGTCGACAAGGGCTGGCGTTGGTACCTGGAGTCTGACGAGCCCGATGCAAGCGGCCGCTGGGACGATGCCCATCGGCGAAGGGTGCTTTCTTACATCCATGGCCGTGACGATGGGCGATGCGGTCTGTGCGCGGGGGAGATGAAGCTGAAGGGTGCGCAGATTGAGCACGTAGTGCCCAAGGTGTTCGCCGTGTTTGATGTTCGCAAGGGCAAGAAGGCTGAGCCGGGTACCCGCTACAAGAGCCGCCTGCACAACGTTGGCGCGCGTGCCCAATCTCAGCAAGCGAACGGTTCAGCACCGTCAACTCCCGACGCCTTGGCGCCCGCGCTTCATCTCGGCCCGGCCAGCGCGGCGAAGCGACGGCTCGCATCCTCTCGGCTTCGGGGTGCCGCAGGCCGAGAAGTTCGTACGGGCGCCGAGCGAGCCGGCAGCCGCATCGTCAGATCCGTAGGGGATCGCTGCTCATGATCGAGGAGGTCAGCCTCGACTCTCCGCACTACCAGCGGGTGATCGAACTCGGCAACGCCAATAGCGCGACCTTGGGCCTCCTGCCGTACGCAGCGATCAATCAGGCTGCGTCGGAGGGGAGAGTGCTTGCGTTCGTGGATGACGGCGAAGTCAAGGGCTACACGCTGTACGGGAAGAGGGTCAGAACGAGTGACATCTCGTTGACCCATCTCTGTGTCGACCGGGGCGAACGAGGGCAGGGGATCGCACGCGCTCTGGTCGATGGCATCGTCGAACGCAATCCGCACCGAGCGGGGATCCGCCTGTCCTGCCGCGAGGACTACGACGCGAACAGCATGTGGCCCCACTTGGGGTTTCGACCACTGGGAGAGAAGCCCGGCCGCGGCCATGATCGGTTGCCCCTCGTTACGTGGTGGCTTCCGATCGCGGCTCGAACGCTCTTTGAGGAACCCGAGCAGGATGATGCTCGGATCGTGGTAGCCATAGACACCAACGTCCTGCTGGACATCTTGGAGCAGCGCGACTTCCCGGCCTCGATGGCATTGACCGCAGACTGGGTTACTGAAGCAGCGGAACTGGTGGTGACAGAGCAGAGCCGCTTGGAGCTGTCGGATCAGCACACCAGGGGTGAGCGCTTCGGCTCAATGCTGGCCGAGTTTCGCACTCTGGCACCATCCCGAGAGGCCTGGCACACGACGGTACGTGCGCTAGAGGACGCTTCGCTGGCACCCCGCCTGAGGTACGGCGATCTTCACGTCCTCGCCCAGGCTGCCGCAGGTGACACCGCCTACCTTGTCTCGCGGGACGAGGACCTTCTTCGGCACGAGGAGCGCATCGAGCAGTTGACGGGCCTGAGCCTGGTCGCCCCAGATGACTTTCTTCTGCGACTGCAAGCGCTGGGAGGCGAACACAGCCATCAGACGCGAACGATCGCGGCCTCTGGCTTGTCCGTCTCGACTATCTCAGAGTTGCCGTCGGACACCGAGTTGGCGGCCTTCTGCCATCATCACGTCCGTGAGCGTCCGGCCGATCTGAGGCAACGTCTGAGCCGCGCTGCGGCTCACGCGTTAGTGCGCATTGAGGAACTGGTGACGGACTCCGGGGAACGTCTAGCGCTCGGAGCGATGTATCGGGAACATGGCCGCGTCACAGTCACGGTGCTCCGCGGTGCCGCCGGACAGCGGTCGTACGCAGCGGTCAGGCAGATGGCTCATCATCTTCGGGCCATCGTCTCCACAGAAGGAACGGCAACCATCTTCGTGGACGACCAGACCCATCCATCGGTTGAGCGGGCTCTACGCGACGAGGGGTTCAGATCTCAGGGATCGGCCTGGACGGCAGTCGTGCGGACCGGCATCCTTGGACCCGGCGATGCCCTGCCGCCGGAGTTGGATCAAGTCGGTTGGGACAGGCTGACCCCGCACCTGGTGCGAGAATATGAGCGGCATGCGTGGCCCTCCAAGGTGTTCGGTGGAAACGTTGCGTCCTACGTCGTGCCGATCAAGCCAGCGTACGCCCGCGTCATCCTCGGGTATGAGGAGCCTCAAGCGCAGCTATTCGAGTTACACGTCGGCGCGGCTGCTGCCCGGGACAACGTGTACTACATGTCGCCCCGCCATTTCGTCGAGGCGCCCGCCAGGATCATCTGGTGGGTGTCAGGCGGAGCTCCGCTCGGGGGCGTGCGAGCCATGTCGTGGTTGGACGAAGTCGACACGGGAGATCCTCGCCGCCTGTACCGCAAGTACCGCGATCGTGGCGTGCTTGACGAACAGCAGGTACTCGCAAGCGCCAAGCCGTCCGGGAAGAACGGTCATCCCGCGGCAACGGCGCTGCTCTTCAGCCAGACAGAGATGTTCCGGGATCCAGTTCCGATAGCACGAGCACGAGAGTTGTGCGCCAGCATGGACACGGATGGCTACTTCATAACAACTCGACAGATTGATGAAGACAGCGTCCGCGCGTTCTACGAGGAAGGGGCAGGGCAGCATGATTGATGACTCGCAGCGGCTCGATCAAGACCGGATGATTGTGCTGTCGCTCAAGCCCAGATTCGCGGAAGGCATCCTGGCGGGCGACAAGACGGTCGAGCTCCGCCGTACTGAGCCCAAGATCGTTGTTCCGACGCAGGCGCTCCTGTACGCGACAACACCTGCACGAGCACTCCTCGGAACCTGCGTCATCACCAATGTCAGGTCCGCTGACCTTGCGGTTCTGTGGAATGAGTACGGTTCAAGAACCGGGTTGCTCCATCACGAGTTTCAGCGGTACTTCGAAGGTGTGGAAGTAGGCACGGCGCTGACACTGACCCAGTCGCGACCGTTCAGCCGGAAGATCCCGCTCCAAGACCTGCGAGCAACGCCAAGCAGCTTCCGGCCTCCACAGAGCTTCGCCTACGTCGATTCGAAGACCGGTAACCGACTCATGCAAATGGCTGCCTAGCCCAGTCCCCGTTCGTGAACACACCGGAATCGTCGTACGGGCGCGAACCGTCACCCAGGGAGATCTGATGGACGACGTCCTACCGCCATTGGTAGTGCTCGTCGCCGCGCCGCTCATTGTGATGTTCGTCGGATGGGGTGCTCGGACCGTGTGGCCTCACCTCAAGCTGGTATGCCTGAAGTGGCGAGGTAAGCGGAGGTGTGCCCGAGGCCAGCACACAATGCGTGAGATTGATCGGCGAGTTGTCCATGACAGCCCCGACGGTTCCGAAGAGGAGATTCTCATTGCATGCAGGTGGTGCCACGACAAGGTCACGCTGGGCGCCCACGAGCTGTGGGTGTGACAGCACCCCGTTCAGGGAATTGTAGGTTGCTGTCGAAGCGGGCGTCCACGAACTCGGGAATGGCCGGGATCGCAGCACGCGGCTGGACTCCATCGACACCCAGGCCATGTCGGTATCACCGATTGCCATAGGCACACCTGCGGTGCGCGGATACAGGCCCGGAATACGGGTAGCCCTCGCACCGTCTCGCTTGCACGTCAGGCGGCAATACGCTTCACGAGCTTGCGGTTGAGGTCCGCGGTCGACTCCAGCGACGAGATCATGTCGCCAGCGACATCTGTGAGCCTCGCAAGATCGACTCTCGGTATGTCTGCCTGGTCCTCGAAGACGACGATCGATTCGAACGAGAGATCGTGCCGGTGGAAGTAGCCGAGCATGATCGTCGTCAACCGCGCCTTGTCACGGTTGGGTACGCCGTAAACGAACAGCGGGATGCCACTCTTGCCCTCAATCCGGTAGTCCACCGGGTACGTCCCGGCGTTGGGCACCTCCGGCTCGTAGTCGCGCTGCATCTTGGCTTCGTCGACATAGGCCGAGAGGCAGTCGGCCAGGTCGTCGTAGAAGGTGGAGCCGACGTTGGAGCGCGACAGCAGGGTCAAGTCGTAGACCCTGGTCAACGCCTGACCGAAGCTGAAGATCGCCTCGGGAAGGCGGTCGGCGGATGTGTCGATGGAGAAGACTCCGCCGTCGTGGCGGAGGCCGCTCTCACCAACGATGCGCTCGAGCAGCATCCCCCGCGTCCCGGCCAGGAACGAATCGATGTCGTGCTCATAGCTGATGTGCATGAGGGTATGGCCGTGATCCGACAGGCGGAGACCGCCGGAGGGCGCTGCTACGAGATGGAACGGATAGCCGTCGCCGTCCGGGAAGGTGAAGTGCGTACGGAGCATGAACTCGCCGTCCGGCCGCTCCTCGACCTGCACATCCTCACAGAGACGCTCACACAGGAGCTTCCTGAGAGCCTCGGCGTCAACGGTCATATGGGGAGCGTCGCTTGGTCGGGCGGCGGGACTGCGATCCCCTTGATCTCGAAGTCCAGAATCAAGCACCTGAAGGCACCGTCGATGGTCGTGTACAGGTCGGTCTCCTCAGCCTCGGACTCGGGCTTCTTGCCGGCGGCAATAGCCCTGGCCGTGGCGCGATGAATGTGTGGACGGTAGGCGATGTCGCCGTGACGGTGACTCGAGCCGTTGTACCGGGCCAGGGTCAGGCGGCTCCCACCCTGCGGGAGGACGCAATGCCGCAAGAGAAGTCCCTCTCGTCCTGCTCGTTCTGCCGCAGATAGATCGAAAAGCGAACAGCTTCGCCTTCGAGGCTGGTCACCTGGAGGTTCCGTTGCTCATGCCCAGGCTTTGGTACCCAGCGGGCTCCTGGGTTGGTCACCCGCTTCGGTGTGGAGCAGAGCTTGGCGAGCTCGTCATCGGTGTAGAGCCTGATCGTCACGCCTGTCTCCGTTCGTAGCCCTTCGTGTTGACGTGGGGTCGGGGGTCGTTGGCACCGGCTGCGCTGTCACGATATCAAGGGTGCATCGAGCTTCGAATTCGGACCGCGCCGGTGCCCCGTTCAGGGCGTTGTGGGTTCGGTGAGGAAGGCGGTGAGGAAGGCGGTGAGAGCGTGGCGGTAGGCGATGCCGGGGCGATCGTGCTTGGTGTGGGCTTGGAGCTTCGGGTCGAGCGGGAAGGCGGCCGGCAGGGTGTCGAGAACGGCCTTGTCCTCGAGCTCCACCGACAGCTCGAAGTCGATGATGGCTTGGCGGTCGGCGGGGTCGGCGACATCGTTTCGCAGCATTGCGAGGTGAACGTCGGTGACATCGTCAACAAGAACGTCCGAGAAATATGCCTCTTGAACCGCGTCGAGAACAGATTCCGCTCAAGCTCCGAAGCGTCGGGACGCTGGGGGATTGGGCCCGCTCGCACCGCCGTGAGCTACGCGTCGGTGACCGGAACGGTACGAAGGGGTCTAGCTGTCATCTCTCATTCGCCTGACGAGCAACTCGGCTGGCTCGTTGCCCTTTAGCGCACCCCTGGCCCTGAGATAGCCGTCAGGGTCCCCTTCGTCGACAGGATCCACTCTCGTGACCTGTCGGATCCAGAGCGGCCTGTCGGTCTTGGCTTCTCGCCGAACGGTGCCGGTTACATCGGCGATATGACCCCACACGTCGCGCATCTTGTCCTCGAGATCTGGACCCGTGTAGCAGGTCACGGCCGTATCGGTCGTCAACTCATAGAGGTTGAAGCTGAGGGCCTTCCGTCGAGACAGCGTCTCCACTCTTCCCCGTACCGTGCCGAACGACGCCACATCCTGCTGCAATCGCTCGGCGGCCGGCAGTGTCAGGGCAGCTACGGACGCCTCGACCACCACCTGCCTGCCGTCGGACTCGATCACGATTGGGTTGACGTCGTCGGCCAGAACTACTTATTGGTACTGGTTGGTACTGGCTGAAACGGCTTTGACGAGACTGGGGGGCCGAAGATCGGGAGTCAAGTCTCCCCAGCCCGTCAGAAAATCAATCCCAGATGCGGATGTCTGCGCTTGGAGCGCGGTTGCTCGACTAGGAACTCAGCGGAGTTGCTACGGAGCGGGCTCGGTAGTCAGAGGGTTGAAGCCGTGTCCATTCTGTCTCCAGCGGCTTCGTCGAGATCGTCGAGCGCCGGCGGTTCGGTGTCGTCCGCCGTAGCGGGTTCTGAGGCCATGGCGGCAACTCGGGCGGTGACGAAGCGGCCCACCGCGGTCAGGCTCACGTTCTTTGTGGCCGAGTTGGCGACGACACCAGCGGTGATGCCGACCAGCAGCGCAGCCCCCGCGGGACCGCCGGCTGAACTCACGAGCGCGACCGCCGCCAGGGTCGCCCCGGAGCCGACAGCGCCCTTGAACCCGCCGTCCACGAGCTCGTCGTACTCGTCGCCGTGGCGGGCCTTGTGGAAGGCTCGGGCCGCAGCGACGACCACGACGACCATCAACAGGGGATTGGCGGCGACAGCGGCCGACATCCCCATGCTGGCGGCGATCTTGGCGAAGGTCTCGGTGTCGGCACGGTTCCAACCCAGCACCACCGACACCACACCCACCGACGCGCCGAGCAATTCGGCCGCGTCGTAGGTGTTCAGGTCATAGAACCACCTCTTGGGTATCCCCAGCGTCGACTCCAGAGATCCCGCCACAGCGTCGAAGGTGCCCTTGTCCCACGTCGCCAATGGCAGACCCATCGGAGTGGCGGCGTCGCGAAGCAGCGCCTGCACAGTTCCCAGCGCCTCCTCGACGATGGTGTCATCGGGCGACGCGCCCCGAGCGGCCCTGACAGCCCCAGCGATGGTGTGGCCTCCGTCGAAGAGCCGGTGATAGGCGCCCCCCAAATCCGGTCTGAGCAACGGATCGAGGTAGTTGGCGTCCATTGCCTTGTCGTAGATGGTCGCGCTCCCCTTGACGGCGGCCGCGACCAGGCCGTTGAGATGAGTGGACAGATCACTGGCCAACAGGGCCTGCGCAGCTGCCATCACTCGGGCAGTGCGCTCCGCAGCGGCGCCCGCCACGGCTCCGCCGCCCGATTTCAATCTCTTGGTGACGGCTGCGTCGCGATTGACCTCGGCCACCTGCCGGAGTTTGCGCTTCGTGCTGTCCCAGCCCAAGGAACTCACGCCCCGACCGTAGGCGATCTCCTCAGACGGGGAAGCGCACTGCGGTGACTTCTTCTGAGGCGTCCCAGAGCCGCTGCTGTGTCTCGGTGTCGTGTGATCGGTCGCTGGAGGCGACCAGCACCGGGTGGCCTCGAGTCTCCATGAACCCGCCGGGGCCGTAGTACTGCCCTCCCTCGGCGGTGGGGTCGGTGGCGGCTCTCAATGTTGGAAGGGCGCCCATGGACGCGCTCTGTACCAGCGGTCCGAGCAGCGGCTGTACGAGCCGGGCGCCTGGGAGGTGGCGGCCGAGGTCGGTGTTCGACGCGCCCGGATGAGCCGCCAACGCTGCCGTCTCGGCTCCTGCGGCTTGGAGCCGGCGCTGCAGTTGGTAGGTGAACAGCAGGTTCGCCAGTTTCGAGCGGCCGTATGCGGCCACCCGGTTGTAGCTCCGCTCGGCGTGGAGGTCGCCGAAGTCGATTTGCGAGCGCATCCGGTGACCGAGGCTGCTGACCGTGACGACCCGCGATCCCTCCACCGCCAGGAGCCGCTCCAGCAGCCGTCCAGTCCAGGCGAAGTGGCCGAAGTGATTGGTGCCGAACTGCATCTCGAAGCTGTCCGCGGTCTTCTGGCGCGGCGTGTACATCACCCCTGCGTTGTTGATGAGCAGATCGATGCGCTCGAACCGGCCCCCGATCTCCTCGCTGGCGCGGCGGATGGAGTCGAGCGACGCCAGATCGAGCTGCAGCAGCCCGAGGTTGGCGCCGGGATGGTCGGCTCGGATGGCCTCGACGGCCTGCCTGCCCTTGTCGAGATCGCGGACTGCGAGCACCACCGACGCGCCCCGACCGACCAGCGCTCGCGCCGTTTCGAGACCGAGGCCGGAGTTGGCTCCGGTCACGATCACCACCCGCCCGGACTGGTCTGCGATGTCGTCAGCGGCCCACTTCTCGTTGCTCATCCCAGACACCCCTCAGAAGTCGTGTGGGCCACCGCGTCAGACCTGCTAGAGCCTCAGCACACGGAGCGCATGATGCTCGCGCTGTGCCATCTCAAGGATAAGTCATCGGTGGCACTCGGCGCAGAGCAGCACGATCCGCAACCCCCGGGCTAGGTCGACTACTGCAGTCGCTGGCTCCCAATCGACAATTGGGTAATCAGGGAATGATCGGCGAGGCCGTACGATCTCCGACGAGGCCTACCAGCGCCAATGCGCTCCAGGGCTGCGAGGGGGGTTGCATGCATCTCCGGGGACCGTCGTCGGCTGGTCTCATGTACTCCGACACCGGTGGTGACGGGCCGGCGGTGGTCTTCCTGCATGGAGTGTTGATGAACGGCACGTTGTGGGGCGACGTCGTCGACGGGCTGCGCGGCCGCTACCGGTGCATCGTTCCGGAGCTTCCCTTCGGTGCTCACCGCACGCCGATGCCCGACGACGCGGACCTGGCGCTCGGATCGCTGGCGAGGATGATCGCCGGCCTGCTGGTCGAGCTCGACCTTCACGATGTGACGCTCGTGTGCAACGACTGGGGCGGCGCCCAGCTGGTGGTCAGCCCGGGCGGCTCGGATCGAGTCGCGAACCTGGTGCTGGTGTCCTGTGAGGCGTTCGACAACTATCCCCCCGGCCTACCCGGGCGGTTGCTGTGCCTGAATGCTGCGATGCCGGGCGGGACCTTCCTGACGTCGCAGCTTCTGCGGCCGCGAATGCTTCGACACCTGCCGGTCACCTTCGGGGGGCTGTCGAAGAAACGCGTCCCGGACGAGCAGTTCATGAGCTGGCTCGAGCCGCTGCGTCGCGACCGGCGAGCCCGGCGCGATCTCAACAAGTATCTGCGCCATGTGCCGAAGAAGAAGCAGCTGCTCGAATGGGCCGAGCACCAGCGCGCCTTCGCGGGCGCCGTGCTCGTCGTGTGGGCCCGCGACGACAAGCTGATGCCGCTCCAGCACGCCGAGCGCCTCGCTGAGCACTTCGAGCACGCCGAACTCCTGTGGGTTGACGACAGCCGCACGCTGATCCCGATCGACCAACCCGAAGTTCTCACCGCCCATCTCGAACGGTTCCTCGCCCAGCACACGCCCTGACCCAGGACGAGGTCGGTCCTGCGCAACCGGGACACCTGGATCGAGTTCCCGCCAAGGTCTGGCCTCCTCCACGCGGCGACGGCTCCTCGGAGCCCGAGACCACTACGACGGTCACCCAACCGGACCTTGCTGAGCCCGAGACCGCCGCGACATCGGCACCGGAGCCCGACATCGCACAGCCCGAACCTGCGGTCACGGCACCCGATGCCGAACCCGCACAGCCCGAAACCGTCGCCACCCCTTCACCGGAGCAGGGCGATGCGCGGGTGTGGGCGCTGCACGCCCCCGACCCGCCAAGCCGCCAGGCCGGTCGACCAAGATCTCGTTGTCGAACTGTGGATCAGTCGGGGATCCAGGGCTCGGTCTCTATGCCGAGACCGTCGGCGATCCGGTTCGCGTACGCGTAGTAGCCGACCACCTCGACTATGTCGAGGACGTCGCGATCCGAGAAGCCAACTGATCGAAGGGCATCGGCATCGGCGTCGTTCATCGCGCCCGGTGTCGTCGTCAACTTGACCGCAAAAGTCAGCATCGCCACCCGCTTCAGCGACAGCGCCGCGGTTGTCCAGTCTTGTTCGATCGCCGCGACCAGCTCGTCATCGTTGATCAGCCGGCGCAGACCGCGCCGGTGGTGGACAACTCAATAGTGGCAGTCATTCTCGAGGCTCACGACCAAGGCGATGAGCTCGCGCTCGACCTTGCGCAGCGTCGCCGTGCCGGCCATGGCCGATTCGTACAGACCCTGGTGCGCCGCCATGGAGCGCGGGTTCAGCGAGTGCACGGAGAGGATGTTGTCGACCCGGCCGTAGGCGCGGTCGACGACTCGCGGATGGAGCTCGCCGAGCGCGCCGTCCCAGGAGTCGTCGGGAATGACCTTGATGCGTGCCATGGTGCAGCGTCTCACACGACTCGTGGACCCGGCGAATCTGCGAGCAGCCGAGCTTGCGTCGAACAGACGGGGGCTTCGCATCCCCGTAATCGGGGGTGCGCTGTCGATGTCATTGCCCGGCCGCGTGGCGGGCGGCGTCGCTTCCCTTGGCGATCTCGCGCAGCCAGCGCCGGTATTCGATGGCGACTCGGTCGACGCCTGCGATTTGCAACTCGGCGCTGAGGTCGATCGGCAGCTCCTCGGGGCGCTGGGACTCGACGAACTTCAGGTCCTGGCCGATGACGAGCGCGTTGAAGTCCAGCATCTCCTGGTCGGTGGCCTCGTCGAAGGAGTAGTCGCGGCCCATGAACGTGAAACACCGGCAGGTGTTGCGACCGGTGGGGCAGACACTGAAGAACAGCAGGTAGCGCTGGCCGACCGACTCGATGTACTGGTCCAACAAGATGGTGTTGGGCATGAACAGCCGGTAGTCGAGCGTGACTTCGACGGCCCCTTCGATCTCCAGGCTCTTGTTCTTGCCCGAGTCGGGGGGCTCGGCCATGTGGGGATGCTCGAAGCGCAGCTCGCTGCGGTGGCGGCCGATGGAGTGGTCGGGGACCTCGGGGTGCGCCGAGTCGCCCAGCACCCCGTCGTGCACCCAGGCGAAGTGGCCGAAGTCGACGTAGTTCTCGATGCGGCGGGGGAGCGCGCAGTTCCAGTTGTACGGCTCGACCTCGATGAGCCGGAACGACTCGTTGCCGAAGTAGGGATTGGCCGGCAGCGGGTAGATGGGATCGCTTGTGAGGCACACCCAGATCAGGCCTAGGTGCTCGGCGGCCAAGTAGGCGGTGAGGCACGCACGCGACGGGATCTTCAGATCCGGCCGTGAGGGGATCTTCGTGCACCGGCCCTCGCCGTTGTAGGTCCATCCGTGATAGCCGCACCGCAGTCCCGCCTCGTCGACAGAGCCGAGCGACAGTGCGGTGCCCCGGTGCACGCAGATGTCTCGGAAGGCCGACACCTGGCCGCCGATGCGGGCCAACACCAAAGGCTCGTCCAGCAGCGTCACCGCCAGCGGACCGCCGTCGGCGAGCTCGGACGCGTAGGCCACCGGGTGCCAGTACCCCCGCAGCGCCTCGTACAAGTCGCCGTCGGTCACGGACTCTCGCGAGGGGCTGGCCAGCGTCTCCTCAGACATCGTCTCTCTAGATATCACGGTTCGTTCCTTCGGGCGGCCCGGCTGCGCACTCGGGCACGTGCATCGGCCTGTCCGACCCTAGAGCGCACGATCGAATTGAATCGATGCTGGTACACAGCCCGGGGATCTCCTAGCGAGACTTGCTGCTGGTGGGCCGATACGCCATGAGGGCGGCCGCTAGCGCCGAGAACAATGCTGCCGTTGTCCACACCGCCGACCAGCCGAACTGCTCGGCGGCCCAGCCGGCTGCGAATGGGCCGATGACGGCTGCGACGGCGAACAAGGTCGACACCACCCCGGTGATCATTCCCGTGGATCGCTCACGCCCGACAGTTATGTAGCTGAACAGCAGCGGAGTCCATCCCCATCCGGCCACGTATCCGACCGGTATGCCCAAGAGCATCAGATGCCGGTTGCCGGTGGCCATGGCCAGGTAGCCCACGACGGCTGCCGCGGCCATGGCGGCCAGGGTCGACCGGGCGTTGAGCCCGCGCCGGGTGGCCGCGTAAGCGCATCCGATCCGCATGAGCACGGCTCCTCCCGCCGAAGCCGCCACCAAGACTGCCGCAGCGTCGGCGCTGGATCCGGAGTCGACGAAGGACAGCGACGCAAAGGCGTTGAACACGATCAGGTTGAACATGAGCAGAGCGGTGCCGCCATAGAAGCTCAACCCCAGGGAGGCGACATCGCCGCTCGGGCTCGCCGGCTGCTGGACTGGGACCGGCAGGGCCGAGCGACGCGCGGTGTGGGGTGTGTCTGGTCGTGCCTGGGGTCGCGCCGGTCCCAGCAGCAGCCACAGCCCGGCAATCCCAAAGATCGAGGATGCCGCGAAGACGGAGCGCCAGCCCAGCCAGTCGCCGAACACCGGCAGCACCGCGGTGGCTACGAGCACGAGAAAGGGCATGAACGCCTCGCGAATGCCGAAGGCGAGGACGCGCGGTGTGTGGACCAGGAGGTCCACGAGCATTTTCGAGGAACTCGGCTCCGAGAACACGCGAAGGATTCCGGCCGCGGCCAGCATCGCCACGAACCATGCGGTGCTGGGCGCCTGTGAGATCGCGACAACGAACAAGCAGGAGCCGATGCAGGTGAGCCGGCCGATGGCGATCCCGCCGATGCGGTCGGTCAGCCGTCCGCCCCACACCGCTAACCCGACGGCGGGCACGGCCGCCAACGACTGACCCAGCCCCAGTTCCGACGAACTGATCTGAAGATCGAGCCGCAAGTAGGGTGCCAGCGGACCCGAGATCATCAGCGCCACCGCCCCCGCCGCCAACAACGCGCCCGACGCGGCCACCACGGTCGCGTCGGTGCGGGCAGTGCTGGCAGCCACGGCGAGTTCCTGGCGCTGGCGCTAGGCCAGGTTCTCCCAGAACCCTTCGTGCACCGCGATTGCCTCCTCGCCGGCTAGGGGTTGGATTTCCGGGGTGGGGCAGGGCATCCGATGTCGGCGCTCATTCAGCACCGCCGAACGGTACTGTTGTTGGAACACCGCAGGCGGTCAGGCACCGGGGGCGACGCACTGGGGGAGGCGATGAACCCCAAGGCTGGTGCCTTCAATCGTCTCCGCAGAAGCCCATCAGTTGAAGGACCCGTTCCGGTGTGAGCGGGGTCTCGCACACATCGGGCTGATGGTCTGCCAGGGCGTGGGCGACCGCGTTGGCGATCGCCGCGGGCGGTCCGACCGTGCCTCCCTCGCCTACGCCCTTGATTCCGAGCGGAGTCAGCTCGGAGTCGCTCCCGAGGTGCTCGACGGTGACCGGCGGGATCTCTGCGATGGTCGGAACCAGGTAGTCCATGAAGGCCGTGTTGGGCTGCCCGTCCTCGTTGTAGACGAGGTCCTCGTAGAGCGTCCCGCCGATGCCCTGGGCGATGCCGCCGAGGATCTGGCCCCGAACGATAGGGGGGTTGATCATCGGACCGCAGTCGTGGGCGACGAGATAGTCGAGGATCTCGACGGCGCCCGTCGTCTCGTCCACTCGCACGATGGCGGCATGGGTGGCGTTGACCCACGCCGCCGCCGCGTTGATCCCCCCATCCTCGGTGACCTCGTGCTCGAGGACCTCCGGCTCATACCGGGCGGTGGCCGCCAGACCGGGTTCCATTCCTTCGGGCAGGTCGAGCGTTCGAATGGTCGCAGCGGTGCCGACCTGCTGCCACGACACCGCAGGCGACGGCGACCCCCGCACATGGAAGCCGTCCTCGTCGATCACGACGTCGTCGGGGTTCGCCTCGAGCATGTGGGCGGCAATGGCCGAGGCCTTGCTGAGAACAGTCGACGCCGCATCGAGGATCGCGCCGGCGCCCACCGCGGCCTGCCTGCTGCCCCATGCTCCCAGCCCGTAGGGGCACAGGTCGGTGTCGCCGAGCCTCACCCGCACCCGGTCGAGGTCCAGCGCGAGGGCGTCCGCGGCCAGGGTCTGCACGAAGGTGTGGGTGCCCTGCCCCTGATCGGTCATGCCCGAGGACACCAGCGCCGCCCCGCTCGGGTCGATCTCGATGCGGCACACCTCGTATCCCGTCCAGTGGCCGGCCACGTTGTAGTGGGTGGGCGCAGTTCCCTCGCGGTATGTCGCGTAGCCGACGCCGATCAGTTGGTTGCCGCCGCTGTTGCCGACATGGTCGGCATAGCTGGCCTCGGCCAGCTCGACGATGCGATCGAAGCACTCGCGATAGGTGCCGGAGTCGAGGTGCGCGCCTCCGGCGGTGCGATACGGGAAGTCGGACTGCTCAAGGAGCATCTTGCGCCGCAGCTCCACGCGGTCGTGGCCGCCCGCCGCCGCGATGTCATCAACGAAACGCTCCAGCGCGAAGCAGGCCTCCGGGATGCCGTAACCCCGGTAGGACCCCGAAGGGGTCTTGTTCGTCACGACCGCGGTGACGCTGATCGCGGCCGCTGCGATCCGGTAGGGGCCGGTCATGTGGCCTGAAGTGACGAGAGAGGGACAATACCCGCCGGGCCACACGTCGCCAGAGCCGACGTCGTGATAGATGTGGCCCCGAATGGCCTCGATCACGCCATCGCTGCGCAGCGCCGCCTCGATCTCGATCACCTGATCACGGGCGTGGGTGGACGCGAGCATGTGCTCGCTGCGGTCTTCGGCGTAGCGGACCGGCCGACGGAGCTGCATCGACGCCCAGCACGCCAGCACGTCCGACGGGTAGTTGTGCTGCTTCTGCCCGAATCCGCCACCGATGGCCGGTGTGGTCACCCTGATGTCGGCTTCCTCGATCGGCAGCACATAGGACAGCGCCGTGCGCAACATGTGGGGTGTTTGGGAGCAAGACCAGACATGGAGCCGGCTGCCGTCGTAGTCGGCGACGGTGGCGCGGGTCTCGATCGGCATGGCCGTGTGGCGGCCGATGCGGTACCGACGCTTCAGAGTCGAGGCTGCGGCTTCGATCGCCTCGTCGACCGCGGGATCAGAAACGGCGAGGTCGAGGAGTCGGTTGCTGGCCCAGCACTCGAAGAGCCGGGGAGCGTTCGGATCGAGCGACTGCTCGATACTGGTCACCGCCGGGAGAGGCGCAAAGTCGACCGCGACGAGTTCGGCGGCGTCCTCGGCGACGTAGCGATCCTCGGCGACGACCACCGCCACCGGCATGCCCACATACCTGACCTTCGTCGTGGCCAAAGGCAGCATGGTCACCGGTTCCGCCATGGCGGCGAAGTCCGGGAAGGCAGAGATGCCGTGGAGGTCCTCCGCGGTCCACACGCCGATCACTCCCGGCAAGGCACGGGCCTCTGCGACGTCGATCGACACGATCTCGGCATGGGCGAAGGGGCTGCGCACGATCGCCATCTCGGCGGCATCGTGGAGCCGGACATCGCTCACGAACATTTCCTGGCCGCGCAGCAGTTTGTCATCGCGTGCCCGGGTGACGGTGGCCCCGACGTAGAGCGGCCGGACCGGGGGCTGGATGTCTGCGGTGGCAGTCACGGCTGTCCCCAGGCCGCCGCCACGGCCCGACGGATGCCTTCGTAGCCCGTGCAGCGGCAGAGATTGCCCGACAACAGTTCGACCATCTTTGCTTCCGAGCGATACTCGGCGGGATCGACCGAGGCGAGAGTGGTCAAGAAGCCCGCCGTGCAGAAGCCGCATTGCAGCGCGAAGTTCTCCTTGAAGGCGGCTTGCATAGGGCTGAGCTCATCGCTCGACAGCCCCTCGACCGTGGTGATGTCCGTGCCGTCGGCCTGGACGGCCAGCTGGATGCACGAGCGCACCGGCTTCCCGTCGACGATGACGGTGCAGGCTCCACACACGCCCTGCTCGCAGCCCACGTGGGTACCGGTGAGGCGCAACTCGTAGCGCAGGAAGTCCGCCAGCAGCATCCGCGCCGGCACCTCCGCGCTCACCTCCTGGCCGTTGACCGTCGTCGTGATGCCCACGACCGCAGAGGGCCTACTGCTGGGCAACACCGGAGACCTCCATGAGAGCGCGGCGGGTCAGTCCCTCGACGAGATGGCGCCGATAGCGCGCCGACGCGTTGGCGTCATCGAAGGGATCCACCTCCTGGGCTGCGGCTGACGCGCTGCGATCCACGACTGGCGCACTGGTCAGCAGCTCGCCGCGCAGAGCCTCCTCCGCGTTGGCGAGCCTCTGCGCGGTCGCTCCCATACCGAAGGCCGATATTCGCGCCCGCTGGACTGTGGCGCCGTCCTCGGCGGTGTCGATCGACGCCGCCACTCCGACGATGGCGAAGTCGCCGTGGCGGCGGGAGAACTCGACGACGCTGCTGCGGGCGCTCTCGCGGGCGGGGAACCGCACATGGGTGAGGAGCTCACCGTCCGCCAGTGCGGTGGAGTACGGGCCGAGGAAGAAGTCCGCGGCTGCGATCGTGCGCGGACCGTCCCTGCTCAAAGCTCCGATCTGGGCATCGAGTGAGAGGGCGACGGCGGGCAGCTCAGCGGCCGGATCGGCGTGGGCGATGCTTCCGCCGATCGTGCCCCGCGACTGGATCTGGACATGACCGATGTGGGGGAGCGCCTTCTGCAGGAGGCCCAAGCCTCCGAGAGCCGCTTCGTTGCGTGCGTCTGAGAAGGTCACCATCGCGCCGACCTCGATGCCCGAGCCGCTGACGCGGCACTCCCGCAGCTCGGGGATGCGGCGCAGGTCGACCAGCACCGACGGGCGTGCCAGGCGGAAGTTCAGCAGAGGGATCAGGCTCTGCCCGCCGGCCAATGGGCGAGAGTCGTCGAGGGCGAGGAGCGCGACGGCCTCGTCGAGACTGGTGGGACATGCGTACTCGAACGGAGGCGGCTTCATTGGCTAACGTCGACGTTGCGACTCGGTTCCGGCGGCAAGCGCCCGCAACAGTATCGAGTCGCTCACAACGATGCCATAGAAGGGTGGACACGATGGGCGCGGTCACCGCAGACACTGTCCGCAGACTTCCCAAAGCGGAGCTACACCTCCACCTCGACAGCGGTTTCGAGGTGGAGGATGCCGTGAGGCTGGCAGAGGAGAACGGTGTTCGGCTGCTCAAGGAGCCGGCCGACGCCATGTTCGAGTGGGCCGACCTCCAGGAGTTCTTGACCTTCCTCGACTGGGTCCTCTGCCTGCCGCGCAACGGCGAGCAGGTCGCGTCGCTGTCGTATTCTCTCGCCAAGCGCCAGCGCCGCTCGGGGGTCTCCTACACCGATGTGATGGTGAGTCCCATCCACTGGAAGAGCTTCGAGGATCCGCTCGAGGAGTTCATCGGCGCGGTCGCGTCGGGGCTCACCGACGCCGAGCGCGACGGCTGCCCGCCCGTGTACCTGTCGATCAGCATCTCCCGCAAGCACAGCCGGGCCGAAGCCCATGCCGTGCTCGACACCATGCTGGCCATGCAGCATCCGAGAGTGGTGGCCCTGTCGATCGACGGGAACGAAGCCCTGGCGGGACGCACCGGCGATCGCTTCGCCCCCGTCTTCAAGCGGGCCCGGGCCAACGGACTCGGAATACGGGCCCACGCCGGCGAGTCGAGCGGCCCTGAAGGCGTGTGGGACGCGATCGACCTCCTCAAGACCCAGCGGGTCGACCACGGCGTGAGATCGGTGGAGGACCCCGAACTGGTCGAGGAGCTCGTCGAGCGCGGCGTCTTTCTCAACGTCTGCCCGTGGTCCAACGTGCTGCTCGGTCTGTATCCGGACCGGGAGTCCCATCCGATCCGGGCCCTGGTCGACGCCGGCGCACGGGTCACCCTCAACACCGACGGGTCGGGCTTCTACCGGATCAAGCTGGAAGACGAGTACGTGACGGCGAGCGAGGTCTACGGCTGGTCGACCGATGTCCTGCGCCAGCTCGCCCGGACGTCCGTCGAGGCAAGCTTCTGCCCAGACCCGCTTCGAGCCGAACTGCTCTCGGGCATCGATGCCTTCGACTTCGGCAGCTGACACGGTCGCCCGCAGGGTTACACCGACCGAGCCGGAGCAGCGGAGGGTGCTGGGATGACGCAGCGCATGGCCATCTACATGCAGGACAGGATCGATATCCGAGAGGAGCTCGATCTCGCGCTGTACATGGAGGACCGGGGCTTCAGCGAGATCTGGCAGGGAGACAACCGGCTGGCGCGGGACTGCATCGTCGCCATGAGCGCGTTCTTGACGCACACGCGCCGTATCAAGGTCGCCGCGGGGGTCCTGCCCATCTGGACCCGCAACCCGGTGGTGATCGCGGCGAGCTTCAGCACCATGTGGGAGCTCGGCGGCAAGGTCGACGGTCAGGGCCGCGTGATGCTCGGTCTCGGCGCGTGGTGGGAGCCGATCGCGGGCCGCGTCGGCGTGGAGCTGACTCGCCCGCTCACCGCCATGCGCGAGAACATCGAGGCGGTCAGGGCCCTGTTCTCCATGGAGCCGGTGACCTACACGGGCGACTTCGTTCGCCTAACCGACGTGTGCCTCGACGTGGTGTGGGGAGACACTTCCCCCCGCGACATACCCATCTACCTCGGTGCGACCGGCCCGAGGATGCTTGAGCTGGCCGGGGAGATCTGCGACGGGGTCTGCTTGAACTACGGCGTCTCGGTCGACTACATCCGGCGGGCAATCGGTCTGGTGGAGAAGGGCGCCCACAGGGCGGGGCGGTCCATCTCCGACATCGATCTCCCGGAGCTGATCGTCGTGTCGATGTGCGACGAGGATCCCGACAGCGCCCTGCATGAGGGCAAGAAGCTGGCGGCCTACTACTTCGCCACCGAGCCCCACATCATGAAGGCCAGTGGCGTCAGCGAGGAGGTCGCCGACAGGGCCAAGGCCCTGATGGGGTGGCCGGCCACCGAGGAGGACTACGAGCGGGCCAGCGCGGTCATCCCCGATGAGATCGTGCGCGACATCATGGCCGTGGGCACTGCCGAGGACTGCCGCCGCAAGGTCCGCCAGTACGTCGACGCGGGGGTCACGTGCCCGATCATGTACCCGCTGAGGGGCAACATCCGAGAGGTGATAGATGCCTTCGCCGACGGGTTCTAGCACGGCCGCCAGCGGGCGCTCCGCGTGCCGGGGCCGAGGGGAGTCCCGGTGCTGATCACCAACGGCACTGTCGTCACCTGGGGCCGGCCGAACCAGATCCTGGACGGCTACGGCCTGCTCATCGAGGACGGCAGGATCGTCGCGATCGGGCCCAGCGCCGAGTTGGAGAGCCACCATGGCGCCGCGGTGAGACTCGATGCTCGCGGCCAGTACGTCCTCCCTGGGAACATCTGCGCCCACGGCCACTTCTACAGCGCCTTCGCGGTGGGGATGAACGTACCCCACGACCCCCCGATCACCCTGCCGACGATCCTCGATCGGCTGTGGTGGCCCTATGACCGGGCGCTCGGCGAGAAAGAGGTGCGGCTGGCGGTCGAGGTCGGGATGGTCGATGCGATCAAGAACGGCACAACGACCTACTTCGATCACCACTCTTCGCCCAACTGCATCGACGGGGTCCTCGACCTGATCGCGTCAGTGGTCTCCGGCGCCGGCCTTCGGGCGGTTCTCTGCTTCGAGGTGACCGACCGGGACGGCCGGCAGCGCGCGAGAGCGGGCATCGCCGAGAACGCCCGCTTCGTCGACCGCTGCTCGGGCGGCCCGATCGGCGGCGGGCGCATCGCGGCCAACTTCGGGATCCACGCGCCGATGACGGTCTCCGATGACACGCTGGCGGCGTGCCGGGAGTCGGTGCCTGCTGGGGTCGGGTTCCACGTCCACGTCGGCGAGCACGAGTACGACCAGTACAGGAGCCTCGCCGAGTCCGGCACCCGATCGGTGGATCGGCTCTTCAACCACGGCATGCTCGGCGACCGTTCGATCATGGCCCACGCCATCCATCTCGACGCCAGAGAGATCATGCTTCTGGCCGACACGGGCACAGCGTCGAGTCACCAGCCGCGCAACAACATGAACGTGGGCGACGGCATCGCAGCCGTCGAGTCGCAGATGCGTGCCGGCGTCAGGGTGTGCCTCGGAAACGACGGCCTAGCCCCCACCATGTGGCGAGAGGCCGAAGCGGCCTACTTCCTTCAGAAGATCGCGCACCGCGACGGGCGGCGGTTGCCGGCGGACCAGCTCCTCGAGATGGCGATCTACAACAACGCCGCGCTCGCGTCCCTGTACTTCCCCGACGCTGCCGTCGGCACGGTCGCGGAGGGCGCAGCCGCCGATTTGATCCTGGTCGACTACCACCCGGCGACGCCGATGACGCCGGCCAACATCGGCGGTCATCTGGTGTTCGCCATGAACGAGTCGATGATCACGACCACCATCGTCGCCGGAGAGGTCCTGATGAGAGATCGCGAGCTGCTGACCGTTGACGAGCAGGAGATCAAGGCCCGATGCCGCGAGGCGGCCCCCGCCTTCTGGGAACGCTACGAGGCCGGTGTGCCCGACGAACCGATACTGGGCTGACCCGGCCTAGAGGCCGAGCGGGTAGGCGGCACTCTTGTGAGAAACTCGCGAGGTGCTCAGCGAGGCCGAGGCCCGAGCGGCCCGTGAGCGCAGCGAACAAGAGCGGGAAAAACGACGCTGCATCGCGAGAAGGTGACGGCCTACCCGCGTGGCCCGGCTTGGTGGACGGCCTACCCCGGCACGCGGTGGCGTCATGCCTCTCGGTCGGGAATCATCGCCCGAACCACAGCCGGGCTCAGCGGCGTCTCACGGACCTGCGGAGCGAACTCCGACAGGGCATGGGCGAGGGCGTTGCCGATGGCCGCCGCGGGCCCCACGGTGCCCCCTTCGCCGACGCCCTTGATCCCGAGGGGCGTGTTCGGTGACGGGCTCTCGAAGTGCTCGATCACGAGGTCGGGCATCTCGATCGCCGACGGCACGAGATAGTCCATGAACGCGGTCTGGGGTTGGCCGAAGTCGCTGTAGCGCAGATCCTCGTAGAGGGTTCCCCCGATGCCCTGCGCTATCCCGCCCCGGATCTGACCGTCGACGATCGGGGGGTTGATGACCCGCCCGCAGTCGTGGGCCAGGATGTAGTCGAGGATCTCGATCTCGCCTGTGCCCACGTCGACGCGTATGACAGCTGCATGCGCCGCGTTGGCGTATGCGGCGCACGGGTTGATCCTGCCGGCCTCATCGGGCACGTGCTCGATGAGATCCGGCTCGAATCGGGCTGTCGCCTCCAGGCCCGGCTCCACGCCCGGCGGGAGTTCGAGAGTTCTGATGATCGCCGCGGTGGCGACCTGAGCGATCGTCACCGTCGGCACGGGACTTCCCAAGACGCGAACGTGACCGTCCTCGATGACCAGGTCATCGGTGGGTGCCTCGAGCATGTGGGCCGCTATCCGCTTGATCTTGTCCCGCACTTGTGCCGCTGCCTTGAGGATCGCGCCGCCCCCGGTGAGCGCCTGGCGCGAGCCGAAGGCACCCAAGCCGTACGGGGTCGAATCGGTGTCGGCCAGTTCGACCTGAACCGTGTCGAGCGGCACGCCGAGCGCATCCGCGGTCAGCGTCGCAACGAACGTCGTCGTTCCCTGACCCTGGTCGGTGACCCCCATGGCAACACGCACGCCACCATCGGGGTGGATCTCGATAGAGCACGACTCGTGTCCGGTCCAGTGCCCGGACGCACCGAAGTGGGTTGGTGAGACGCCCTCGAAGAAGACCGCGTAGCCCACACCGACTCGCGAGTTCGGGTCGGCGCGATACCGCGCCTCCGCACGTTCGAACGCGCTCTCGCCCAGTTCGACGACCTTCTCGAACGACTCCGTGAAGCTGCCCGAATCAAGCAGCGCACCGGAGGGGGTCTTGTACGGCAGATCCGTCTCGTCGAGCAGCATCGAGCGGCGCAGGTCGAGCCGGTCCACACCGAGATCGTCGGCGATCTCGTCAATGAACCGCTCGAGCGCGAATACCGCTTCCGGCACCCCAAACCCTCGGTACGAGCCGCCCGGAGTCTTGTTCGTGGTGACTGCAACAACGGACACCGCGCAATGCCCGATGTCATAGGGGCCGGTCATGTGCGATGCCGTCGTCAGCGCGGGGCACCAGGCACCGGGGAAGATCTCGGCTGACCCGAGGTCCTGAACCACCTGAACCCGCATCGCCAGGATCCGGCCGTCGTCGGCGACAGCTCCCTCGATGTCGATCATCTCATCACGGGCGTGGGCTGCCGCGGTCATGTGCTCGGCGCGATCCTCGACGAAGCGAACCGGACGACCGTGGCGGAGGGCCAGCCACGAGACAAGGACGTCCTCCGGGTACAGATGCTGCTTCTGCCCGAAGCCGCCACCGACGTAGGGAATCACCACCCTGATGTCGCGTTCCGCGAGCGGCAGGACGTAAGACAGCGTTGTGCGTGCGATGTGCGCGTGCTGGTTGGTGCACCACAGGTGGAGACGATCGCCCTCCACCGCCGCGAGCGCGGCCCTGGTCTCCATGGGCATTGCGGTGTGGCGGCCCATCTTGTAGCGGCGCCTGAACACGCGGCTGTCGGCGAGGATCGCGGCGACCTCCGCATCATCGGCTTGGAGGTCGAGCAGTCGATTGTCCGGCCAGTCCTCGAAGAGGAGTGGGGCGTCCGGTTCGAGCGCCGCTTCGAGGGAGGTGACCGCCGGAAGCTCGTCGTAGTCGACTTCGACGAGTTCGGCCGCGTCCTCTGCGATGTAGCGGTCCTCCGCCAGCACGACGGCGACCGGAGCGCCCACGTATCGCACCTTCTCCCGTGCCAGCGGGAACGTCCCGGGTGTCTTGGTGTGGGTGACGAAGTTGGGGAAGGGCGAGACATCGGTGAGGTCGGCTGCGGTAATGACTGCGATCACACCACCAAGCGCGGCCGCCTCTGCCGTGCGGATCGCAGTGATCCGACCGTGCGCGACCGTACTGCGAACGACGGCGATCTCAGCCATGTTGGGGCGGCGGAGATCGGCGACATACGTGCCTCGACCGCTCAGCAGCACGTCATCCTGTCGCCGTGTGACGTGAGCCCCCGTGTACCGCGGCCTGCCCCCCAATTTCAGAATGTCACTCATCATTTGCTCGATTCCACGCGCTGCGCACTGCCTGCAGGATGCCTCCATAGCCAGTGCAGCGGCAGAGGTTGCCTGATATGGCCTCGCGGATTCCGTCCTCGCCGGGGTACTCGTCGGGGTCGACGGTTGACAGTGTCATCAGGAATCCCGGAGTGCAGAACCCGCATTGCAGCCCGTGGTTCTCCTTGAAGGCTTGCTGCAGCGGATTCAGGCCCTCTGAGGAGAGTCCCTCCACCGTTGTCAGGGCAGATCCATCGACCTGGGCCGCCAGCATGATGCAGGATCGGACCGGTTCGCCATCGACATCTATGGTGCACGCACCACAGATCCCCTGCTCACAGCCGACGTGGGTGCCGGTGAGGCGCAGCACGTCTCGAATGAAGTCGACCAGAAGCTGCCGCGCCGGCACGACGGCGTCCACCGCCACGCCGTTGACGGTCACGTTGATCGGCACCTCGCTGGACGGTTCGACTCGTCGCGCAGTCGGAGCAGTCATGCAGCCACCTCCTCCAACGCTCGTCGCAACAGCACGGCTACGAGCTGGCGGCGATACTCGGCCGATCCGTGGATGTCGTCCCACGGCTCGGTCTCCGCGCCCGCGGCTGCGCCGGCGTCGGCTATCGCGGCGTCATCGAGGGCGCGGCCGGAGATGGCTCGCTCCGCGCCGGAGAGACGCACCGGGTTGGATCCGATTGCGAACGCCGTGAGGCGGGCGGTCGATACAGAGCGGTCCGCGAAATCGATCGCAACCGCAACGCCGGCGACCGCGAAGTCGCCCTTGCGCCGGGCGAATTCCCTGAAAGAGCATCTGGTCGTGGACGGAACCACCGGGAAGATCACATGGGAGAGGATCTCGCCCTCTTCGAGTGAGTTCATGTAGGGGCCCACAAAGAACGAGGAAGCACCGATAGCCCGCTCTCCGTCGATGCCGGCGGCAACCATGGTGGCGTCGACGGTTACGGCAACGGCCGGCAGTTCGGCTGCCGGATCAGCATGAGCGATACTGCCGCCGATCGTCCCGCGAGCACGTATCTGGCGATGCCCGATGAACGGCATCGCCAAGCGCAACAGCTCGCAGCCCTCGATCCTGTCCCGCTCGACACGGCGCTGGGTGACCGTGGCGCCGATCAGCCAGTCCGATTGCCGGCGCTCCATCCGCTGGAGCTCACCGATGGCACCGATGTCGACGAGCACGGCCGGGCGAGCCAGCCGGTGGTTGAGCATGGGAACCAGGCTCTGGCCCCCGGCGAGCGGTCTCGCCTCCTCGCCGTGCTCGGCCAGCACAGCCAGAGCCTCGTCGAGGGCCCGCGGCCGGCAGTACAAGAGCGGGGGTGGCTTCATGCTCTAGCTGCTATCTCTCGCCCCTGAAGTACGGCGCGCCGAGGTGCAGCGGTTCATGGCTGCGACGCCGATTCACGACGAGGGCCAGAATTGTCAACGCGAAGGGCAGCGCGAGGAGCAACTGGTGGGGGACATCCACGCCTCGAGCCTGCAGCGACAACTGGTAGGCATCGAGGTAGCCGAAGAAGAGGGCACCGATCAGGATCCGTCCGATTCGCCAGTTTCCGAATATGACGATCGCCAGCGCTATCCATCCCCGACCGGACGCCACATCGACAAAGAACAGCCCCGACAGGAACACACTCAGGAACACGCCTGCCAGACCGGCCATGGCCCCCCCGAAGGCCAGTGCCAGGTACTGCATCCTCGCAACGCTGATGCCGCGCATGTCGCAGGCAGCTGGATTGTTGCCGACGCTTCGAAGCTCAAGGCCGAACTGTGTCCGATTCAGCACGAACCACAGCACGGGACAGGTGAGGATGGCCACGTACGTCAGCCAGTGCTGGCTGAAGACGACCTCTCCGAGACCGGGAATGTCAGACAGTATGGGCACCTCAGCAAAGTCGAAGGTGTCGCTTCGTGGAGTCTCGCCGCCTCCGGACTGCGGATAGAACGCTCGGAACAGGTAGAAGCTCATTCCGATGCCAAAGAGGTTGAGCGCAAGTCCAGCGACAACCTGCTCGACCTTGATAGTGCTCACGAGCATTGCCATCAACAGCGCAAGAAGAACGCCCGCCCCGATACCGCTGAGCACTCCCAGCCAGAGGGAGTCTGCCTTGTCGGCTACGACGAACGACCCGAATGCGGCAACCGTGATCGTGCCCTCAAGTCCTAGATTCAATACGCCTGCCCGTTCTGTCACCATCTCGCCCAATGCGGCGAGCAGCAGTGGCGTGGCGATGCGGATGGCGCTCGCCAGCACGCCGAGGTTGATGAGTGCTTCGAGGACGTCACTCATCGGTCCGAGTCCTCCGCAGTCGGTAGCGCACCGCCACGGCGCCGGTCAGCACGAAGATGAGTGTGAGTCCCTGGACGACGTCAACGAGCGCAGCCGGGATCCCTGTCTGGATCTGCATCGTCGTCGCGCCGTTCACAAGCGCCCCAAATCCGATGGCGCTCGCAATCACTCCAACCGGGTGCAGACGACCGACGAGCGCAATGATGATGCCCACGAATCCGAAATTGTTGGAGATGTCTAGTTGCAGGCGATGATGCACGCCGGACAGCTCGGCCGCCCCGGCCATTCCAGCCAGCGACCCGCTGATGATCATCACAAGCACCGTTATTCGAGAAACCGAGATCCCCTTGTAGGAGCCCGCAGTCCGGTTCATGCCTATACCTCGCACCTCGTAGCCCAGCGCTGTGCGTCTGAGCACGACGAGGACGGCGGCGGCCATGCCCAGCGCAACGCCGAATCCCCAGTGAAGCCGACTTCCTCCAATCATCAGCGGCAGGTGGGTCGACTCCGGTAGTCGCTCAGTCTGGAAGTAGTAGGTGTCGGGGGCCCGCCACATGTCGCCGAGGAGATAGGACAGAATGAGGAGAATGATGAAGTTGAGCATCACGGTTGTGATGATCTCGTTGGTGTCGTAGCGAGCCTTCAATACGCCTGCAATCGACGCCCACAACGCCCCGGCTGCGGCAGCCCCGATGAACAGGACTGGCACCATGACGACGCGAGGAAGAACGTCGCTCCACAGATCGCTCACGAAGAACGCTCCCATCGCACCGGCAAAGAACTGGCCCTCGCCTCCGATGTTCCATACTTTGGCCCGGAATGCGAAGGCGGCCGCGAGACCGGTAAAGATGAGTGGCGTCGCCTGGACCAGAGTCTCGTAGATCGCCCTCCTGGATCCGAAGGCACCGTCGAACAGCGCCTTGTACGAGTCGTAGACGCTCTTGTCGGAAGCGGCAATCAGAATTGAGCAGATCGCCAATCCGACGAGAAACGAAGCCACCAGAGTCACGGCTTCATGCCAGGGCTTCACATCGAGCCGTCTCTCGAGGCGCCACCCGACTCTCTGGAGCAAGCTCCTCGATGGCGCCCCGGGCGTCGTTGGAAGCCTTGTGTTCACGCCAGAGCCTCGCTCTGCGTGCCTGAGACCCCGGCCATCCAGAGACCGATCTGATCGATGGTTGCGTCGCGGCGGTCGACCTCGCCGACGATGCGGCCGTCGAACATGACCGCGATGCGACTTGACAGGTTCAGCAGCTCGTCCAGATCCTCGGAGACCAGGAGAACTGCTGCGCCACGATCTCGCTCCTCGATCAGTCGCCGCCGCACGTACTCGCTGGCTCCGATGTCCAAGCCTCTCGTCGGTTGGTGAACTATCAGCAGTCGAGGTTGGCCGGCGAGCTCCCGCGCCATCACGACTTTCTGCAAGTTCCCGCCTGAGAGGACCCGGGTGACATGGGTTGGCGACGGCGCGGCGATGTCGTAGTCCGCGAACGAGTCATCCGCGAAGCTCGCGATGCCGGTCTGGTTCAGCCAGCCCCGCCGCCCGAAGCGATCGGAGCGTTGGCGACCGAGGATCAGGTTCTCGCTGATCGAGAAGTCCATCATGAGGCCTTGATGGATGCGGTCGGCTGGAACGCTTGCGACACCGAGTTCGAGTCTGTCGGCAGGCGACAATCCCGCCAGGTCGTGTCCGTCGACGTGGATGGTGCCCGCATCGGCCCGCTGCATTCCGACGAGCACGTCAAAGAGCGCATCCTGGCCGTTGCCCGAGACACCGGCGATCCCCAGAATCTCGCGCTCGTACACTTGGATCGACACCTGCTTGAGGGAGCCTCGGCCGGAGTCGGTCGCCGCGTCCAGCCCCGAGACATCGAGCACCAGAGATCCCCGCGAAGCATCCGCAACATCGATCGTCAGGGCGACATCGCGGCCGACCATCATCCTGGTCAGGTCGGCCATACCCACGTCTGAGGTGTGGGCGGTCCGAACCACGCGGCCGCGCCGGAGGACGGTCACGTCGTCAGAGATCTCCATCACTTCATGGAGCTTGTGGGTGATCAGCACGATGGTCAGACCCTCGGAGGTCATGCGCCGAAGGGTTGCGAAGAGCCGCTCGACGCCTTCGGGCGTCAGGACCGCCGTCGGCTCATCGAGGATCAATATCTCGACGCCCAGATAGATCGCCTTGAGGATCTCGACCCACTGTTGCTGCCCCACCGCTAGGTCGCCGACAGGAGAGTCGATGTCGACTTCCACCCCGTACTGGTCACACAACTGCTGCAGACGATCTCGCGCCGTCCGAAGATCGACTCTCGCATCGCCACGGGTGCCGATGACGACGTTCTCGAGCACCGACATCGGCGCGACGAGCTCGAAGTGCTGACGGACCATTCCAATCCCCGCAGCGATGGCTTCTCGTGGCGAGACCATGAGGATCGGCTCTCCGCGCAGCTCGATGACTCCCTCGTCGGGCTGGTGGACGCCGTAGAACATGTCTGCGAGAGTGCTCTTGCCTGCGCCGTTCTCCCCGAGCAGGCAGTGCACCCTGCCTCGTTTCAGTTCCAGGGTGACGTCGTCGTTGGCGACCACACCGGGGAACCGTTTCGTCACGTTCTTGGCCCGCAACAGGACGGGGTTGGCACTCGATCCGTTCATTGCACCGAACGGTTCTGAAGCGGTTCGTGCCGGCTTCTCACTGGTGTCCACGCATCGCCGGAGCGCAATCGCTGACTCGGCGGAGGTCGAGGTGCATCGCTGTTCGGGCCGGAGCCTCTAGTCGCCCCAGAACCCGTGATGAACCTGAAGCGCCTGTTCCACGAGATGTGGGCCGCTGACTTCGATGTGGCGCTGCCCGCTGGCGAGCACGGCACGACATCCGACGCCGGTCATCGTGGCGTTCTCGTCTCGCTCGCCGCTGTCGAATGGCAGCAGATCCGCCTCGCTCATGGCATAGACGAGACAGCAAATGCCGGCCCAATACATGGCACCGGCGCACATCGCGCATGGTTCACAGCTCGCGTACACCGTGCCGCCGGCGATCTGCTCGGCGGTCAGCGTGCGGCCGACCTCGCGCGCCAGGTTTGTCTCGGCGTGGCCGATCAGATCGCCGGTCGTGACCACCGAGTTTTCAGCCTCGACGAGAACCTTCCCCAAACTATCGACAAATATCGCGCCGAACGGGTGGTTTCCGTTCGCCCGGGAGCGCCGCGAGACATCGATCGCCTGCCGCAGCAACTGTTCGTCACGCTCGGTCAACGCCGACATGCGTCGCTCCCTTCGGGCTGCTGTTGCTGCAGGCCGTCAGCCTGCGAGATCGAGCCGAACGCTAGTGGGCGTTCATTCGACGGGCCCTGGATTGAACTCGACGACGAGGTCTCCGTTCAGGACCTGCTCCCGAAGGCCGTTGACCTCCTCTATCACGTCGGCGGGCACAAGGGCCTCGTTCAGCGGCGCGATGTCCGCTCCACCTTCGGCCATGAGGAATTGGATCCGGTCGACTGGAGCGTCATATGGCTCTCCGGCGGTGACGTGCGCCCACCACTCGTCGACCAAGACCTTCAACCCCGGATCCCAGAGGATCAACACGCTTGTGATGACGACCTCGGGAGCCAGTGCCTCCTGGTCGTCCAGATCGCCGATGGCGAACGCCCGGTCCGCCTCTAGAGCCGCTTGGAAAGTCCCGAAGGTAGAAGCCGCGTAGAGGCTGTCCGCACCCTCCTCGATGAGTGCGGTGCCGGCCTCCTGTGCGGCGGCCGGATCGAACCAACTCTCGATGTAGGTGACGCGAGTCTCGATGTCCGGGCTCACCGAACGAGCGCCTTCGAAGAACGCGTTCACCGGGCCGTTTACGTTCGGGAACGGGAATGCGGCTACAGCGCCGATGACTCCGGTCTCGTTGAGTCGACCCGCGGCAACGCCGGTGAGGTAGGCAGCCTCATGGGGCAGAACGTCCAGCCAATAGGCGTTGCCACCCCGACCCTCGTTACCGGACCCGGTGAATGAGAACAGAATGTCTGGGAAGTCATCCCTCACGGCGTAGATGCCGTCCGAGTAGGTGCTGTGGGCGATGATCATGTCGAAGTTGCCCGTCTCCGCGGTTTGGCGAATGACCCGCTCGCCGTCTGCGTAGGCGATGTTCTCGAAGATCTCGTAGGTGATGTCGAGATCGCGCGGTCGTTCCGCAGCCACGCGGTCGAGTGCCCCGACGAGCGATGTGCTCCAGGTGTCGTCGGCGGTGTTGAGGAAGATGGCGGCGATGTGAAGCGACGTGGGATCCTCGCTCGGCGCTGCTTCGTCCGTGGCCGGTTCGGGTGCCGCAGTCGTCTCGGGTGCCGAAGCCGGTTCGGGCGTTGAAGCCGGCTCGTCATCCCCGCACGCCACCATCACCATCGAGAACGCGAACGCAATTGCTAGCACTCTGGTCGAAAGTCGGATCATCGTCCCCCCTTGAGGTCCGTCAGGGTCCTTCGCTGGTTGGTGCAGGAAGGACTGACACAATCGAGGGCATTGTTGCCTCCGGGCAGCCTGGCTGTCCAATCAGCGCTACGAGGCGGCTCTGTCGGCCCACCCAGTGGATCGTGGCACTCGGCACCGCTGAGCACGTACGCGGCCACAGCTGTCTACAGCCTTTGGACCTAGCGTTCCGATGTCCGCCGGAGAACGCACGGGGCGATCGATAGCATGTGTCGGCCGTTCGGGCCGCAGAGAGGGAGCCGACGCATGCATGTGGACCGCAGCCGGATTGTCAAGGTGGCTCTGGCGGCGTTGCTGGTGCTCGGGTTCTGGTCGGTTCTGCCCGGCGCTGCTCACGCGGTGCAGCCCGACGATGTCCCGCCCCCTCACTACCCGGACATCCAGTTCATTCTCAGCACATTCTCGTTCTTGGTGTGGGGAGCGCTGGTGATGTGGATGTGCGCCGGCTTCACGATGCTCGAGTCCGGCTCGGTCCGCACCAAGAACGCTTCGATGATCTGCCTCAAGAACGTTGGCATCTTCTCGATCGCCGGGCTCGCGTACTTCTTCGTGGGCTACAACCTCATGTATGTTGACGTCGACGGCATCGTTGGCACGTTCCGGTTCCTGCATGGCCCGTCGGCAGCGGAGCTGACCCTGTTCGACGGGGCGACGGACCGCATCGACGAGGTTGTCGGCACGGGACACGCCGTGATGTCGAGTTGGTTCTTCCAGATGCTCTTCGTGGCTACCGCCGCATCGATCGTCTCCGGTGCCATCCTTGAACGGGTCAAGGTGTGGGTGTTCTGGGCGTTCACGCTCGTCCTCACCGCGTTCATCTACCCGATAGCAGGCGCTTGGGTATGGGGCGGCGGCTGGCTCGCCGAAAGGGGCTTCCAGGACTTTGCCGGCTCCACAGTCGTGCACGTCACAGGCGGATGCGCCGGACTCGCCGCACTGCTGGTCGTCGGGCCCCGCCGCGGCAAGTTCCGTCCCGACGGCAGCGTGAAGGCCACGCCGCCCTCCAACGTGCTCGTGGTGACCCTCGGCGTCTTGATCCTGTGGCTCGGCTGGTTCGGATTCAACGGCGGCTCGCAATTGGCCCTGGCCACTCCCGTGGACGCGGTCGTGATGAGCAGCGTCTTGGCTAACACCAACCTCGCCGCGGCCAGCGGACTGATCGCCGCAGTGATCGTAGCCCGCCCGCTCTTCGGCCGATTGGGCCTCGCCTCGAGCCTCAACGGCGCTCTGGCCGGACTGGTATCGATAACCGCCGCCCCCAATATCGCCGAGAGCTGGTGGGCGGTCATCATTGGCGCCGTCGGCGGCCTGCTCTGCTCCGTGGCGACCAGACTGATGGAGCGGCTGAAGCTGGACGACGTGGTCGGTGCCATCCCTGTGCATCTGGTGGCCGGCGTCTGGGGGACACTGGCTGCGAGCATCGCGGGAGGAGCCGATTTCGGTGTCCAGCTATTGGGGGTGGCGTCGGTTACGGCGTTCACGTTCACAGCCTCCCTCATCGTCTGGAAGGCCATAGACATCACGGTCGGCATGCGGGTGTCCCGCGACGTCGAGTATGTCGGCCAAGACGTGGGAGAACTCGGCATCGAGTCACACCCCGAGTTCGTGCTCGTGCCAGAGGACTTCGACGACTACCGGCTGCCGCTTGATTCTCGCAGTGGACGCAGGCGCCGGAGAGGGCGGCAGGACCAGCCCGAGCGACCGACGAGGCCTGGCGACGGCCGGATTGATCCGCGCCACGGTCCGCCGCCCGGCTGGCACGATCAGCCTGGTGCGGGTCCTCCCGGCCCGTACGGTCCGCCTGGTGCGGGTCAGCCTGGCGCGGGTCAGCCTGGTGCGGGTCCGCCTGGTGCGGGTCCTCCCGGCCGGTACGGTCCGCCTGGTGCGGGTCCGCCTGGTGCGGGTCCGCCTGGTGCGGGTCCGCCTGGTGCGGGTCCTCCTGGTGCGGGTCCTCCCGGCCGGTACGGTCCGCCTGGTGCGGTTCCGCCTGGTGCGGGTCCTCCTGGCGGGTACGGTCCGCCTGGCGCGGGTCAGCCTGGTGCGGGTCCTCCCGGCGGGTACGGTCCGCCTGGTGCGGGTCCGCCCGCCCCCCGCGGCTAGGTCGGTGGCGGTCGGGGCACGACGGGACGCGGCGTCAATCGCTATGCCATGCGCCCGGCAGGCACACCACCCCGCGGCGGTCCTTTGGCCGCATGGTGACCGCCAACCATTGCTCAACGACTAGCGCGCCCTGTCTACTCAACATCACACTGCCTAGAGGCGATCGCAGTGCGATGCCGCCGTCTGCGACCAGATGGATCGGCGGATCGGTCCGCACTCGCAGAGATCCGTCGTAGTGCGGACTGGCCGCCACCGGGAGATAGCGCCTCAGATCGGTGAGAGCGGACTGGCGGCCGCGGACGAGTGCGGGGAATTCGTAGGTCGTGTACGCAATCCACACCTCGCGGTCGCTGCGCACGAAGCCCGCGCCGCGCACCGGGGGCGGCTCGGTGCCCCCATGGACCAGCCAGTGACGCAGTTTGGACATCGCGAGAATGGCAGCATGGGCCTCGTCGCTTCCGCTATTGACCAGACCAGCGTGGACTTGATGTACGTGTGCTGAGGTGATCCGGCTGATGTCGCGTGTACCGGTTGTGTACCCACCTGTGCCAGCGATTCGCTCTAGCTCCGAGTATGTGTACATGACCCTGTCAGTAGAGGGGGCGTCTGAGAGTGCTGGGCTTTCGGGTTGAGCCTCAGCGTCAAGCAACCGCTGATAGCGCGGCCGTGGCGAGGTTACCGCGCTCGCCCAGCCTGAGCTTGTCGTGGGATGCACCGGCCAGCACCGGGATCGTCCGCCACCAGCTTCGAGGTGCGGTAGTGCCGGACGGGCGTGCGACGGTGAGACAGGTCCTGGCGCGGCATCGCATCGGTGTGGGAGATCGCTAGATGGAAGTTGGTGGGATTTGCCGACGGAATCGCCAGCGCCTCGCCCCCCAGACCGTTGGCCAAACAGAAGTCGTCGTCGTAGACGGCGTCGTCATCGGTCACCGCGTCTCCTCAGGGCGTGGTGCGAGGTCGACGTCATTGCCGGGCTGCTTGGCGGGCGGCATCGCTGCCTTTGGCGATCTCGCGCAGCCACCGCCGGTATTCGATGGCGACTCGGTCGACGCCTGCGATCTGCAGCTCGGCGCTGAGGTCGATCGGCAACTCTTCGGGGCGCTGGGACTCGACGAACTTCAGGTCTTGGCCGATGACGAGCGCGTTGAAGTCCAGCATCTCTTTGTCGGTGGCCTCGTCGAAGGAGTAGTCGCGGCCCATGAACGTGAAACACCGGCAGGACTTGCGGCCGGTGGGGCAGACGGGGATCTTCGTGCACCGGCCCTCGCCGTCGTAGCACCATCCGTGATAGCCGCACCGCAGCCCGTTCTCGTCGACAGAGCCGAGCGACAGTGCGGTTCCCCGGTGCACGCAGATGTCGCGAAAGGCCGACACCTGGCCGTCGATGCGGGCCAGCACCAGGGGCTCTTCCAGCAGCGTCACCGCGAGCGGCCCGCCGTCGATGACTTCGGACACGTAAGCAACCGGGTGCCAGTACCCCCGCAGCGCCTCGTACAGGTCGTCGTCGGTCACCGACTCTCGCACGGGCGCCGGCGGCGTCTCCTCGGCTGTCGTCTCCACAGGCACCCCGTGAACGTCTCAGGTTCCGGTGCTCGTGTCCAGTGCCGGGCGGGGGCGGGACTGTGGGACTGAGCCGCGTCGCAGCCGTGGCCGCAGGCGCGAGACGGCGGAGTACAGCAGCCACAACAGGCACCAGACCACCACGAGGACCAGCAGAACGGTCTCGTCGCCGGGCCTCAGACCGGGAGCGTAGAACGGCTCCACGAAATAGTGGGAGATGAAGCCTCCTCGGTACGGTGTCTCACCCGCGAGGCGCCAGAAGTGCTTCTCCCAGACCGTCAGCGGGCACGGCAGTCCGGCGAGGTTCACCACCGCGGTCGGCACCAGCATGACCAGGTACCACCTCATCACCCGGGGCCTGCGTGCGGCCGGTGGCGCGCCCACTATGAGGAAGACGGCCAGCATCCCATGCGCGAGCGCTATCGCGATCGCCAGCGACCATACACCCACAGACTGACACTACTGCGATGTCTCCAAGCGGCGATGGTTGCGCTGGGGGTGGGGCTGCCCGCCGTACCATGCACCGGGGGATACGCAGATGGGAGGGGCGGCGAACCCCAAGGTCGATGCCTACAGCAGAGCGTCAAAGAGGTGGCCCGAGGAGATCACCGAGCTGCGGCCGATCCTGCTGAGCGCTGCGCTGACCGAGGAGCTCAAATGGGGCAGACCCTGCTACAGCCATGAGGGCAAGAAGGGCGTCCGGAGCGTGATGGTGTCGTGCGCGCTGAGTCGCTCCCGAGGCTCGCATCGGCCAAGGCGTGGGCGGAGCCGAGGACCGATGCCCGCCGGGCTGGAGAGGGCGCGGTCGGTTTGGTGTCGGCACGGCGTAGGCTGGCATTCACGCTGGGTACCAGATCCGGTTGGCAAGAGAGAGAATCAATGCGAGGAACTGTCAAGTTTTTCAATAGCGAAAAGGGCTTCGGCTTCATTTCGCGCGACGGCGGTGACGACGTGTTCGTTCACTATTCCAACATCGTCGGCGAGAACCACCGATCCCTTGACGAAGGGCAGATAGTCGAATTCGACATCGGGCCCGGTCGCAAGGGAGACGAAGCTCGGAACGTCAAGCCGGCCTGACCGGAAGGTTCGCTGTGCGTCGCCGCCGCCGCCGCAGGCGCGAGACGGCGGAGCACAGCAGCCACAACAGACACCAGACCACCACGAGGACCGCAGGACGGTCTCGTCGCCGGGCATCAGACTGGGAGCGTAGAACGGCTTCCACGAGGTGCTGGGAGATGAGGCCTCCTCGGCCACCCGTTGTGGATCAGCCGGTGTTCCAGGGTTCGGTCTCGATGCCGAGACCGTCGGCGATCCGATTGGCGTACGCGTAGTACGCGACGACCTCGACTATGTCGAGGATGTCACGATCAGAGAATCCGGCCGATCTCAGGGCATCGATGTCGGCGTCGTTCAGCGCGCCCGGCGCCGTCGGGAATGACCTTGATGCGTGCCATGGTGCAGCGTTTCACACGAGTCGGGGACTCGGCGAGTCTGTGATGCGGTCGGGCCGCGGCAGGAGCATGCCGCCCACCGCCACGGCGTCAATCCTGGGGCTGGGGGCGGGGTTCGTCGATGAGGCGGGCGAGAGTGGCGCCCACGGTTAGGTCGTCGATCTGGCCGAAGGCGTTGAGGCGGATGCGCCCGGTGCGGTCGATGACGACGAGGCTGGGGGTGCCTCGCAGCTGGTAGCGGCCCATGGTGATGGGCAGGGTGACTCCGGGGTCGTGGGCGTCGACGCCGACGGGGAACGTGATGCGGTACTCGTAGAGGAACGTTTCGAGTGAGACCGGCGTCATGGCGTCGTGGTGCTCGAACACGGTGTGCAGGCCCAGCACGGTGACGGCGTCGCCGAAGGCGTGCTGGATGCGTTGGGTCTGGGGCAGCCCGTGGGAGACGCAGCCCGGACACAGCATCTGGAACGCCTCGATCACCACGACCTCGCCCCTGAGATCGGCCAGGGTCGGATTGTCGGCGGTGTTGAACCAGCGGGCGACGGCCAGCTCAGGGGCAGCCGGATACGTCGATTGCATGCTCAACGGCGGTTGCGCTCCCGGCGAGCCCCGCACCGTGGGCGGCGATGCCGATCCTGCGGGGCGATGACGGACAGCATTCCCATAGGCGATCAATATAGGAACCTGTGCGTCTGATCGAGCATGCAGTGCCGGGGAGTCCTGCCGGGCCGTGTCGGTGAGACCCTGTATTTCACACGCGGCCGCCTGGTTCAAACGCGTACGAACAGGGAGCGGTGCTGTGAACGAGCACGAAGAATCCATCTGTCAAGCCGAGAGCGAGCGCCTGATGGCGCTTGCGAGGGTTCGGAACCTAAGGCGCAATGTGGCCGAGGGATCTGAAGGTCCCGACCCGGCGGGCGAGCTGCGCCAGAACCTGGGGCTGTGACGATGGGGGAGCGGGGCCTGTCGCCCGCCGAGCTGCTGGCCGCGCTTATTGACGGCCCGCCGACCGAGGGCGATGTGCAGATGATCATGGAGCTGCGGGTGGGACTGCTTGCCGAGGGCAGCTCGGGGCCGGCACGACATTCACCGCCAGCGCGTGGTTCTGTACCTGGTGAACCCGCGAGAGGGGGCTCTCGAGGAGTTGGGGGACCGGTTGCCGGATCCGTCGGCGGTGTGTGTGTCGAGGTCACTCGCACGCCGCAGCCGCCCAGTGGACCGCTCGATGTGATCCCCGATCTCGATGTGGAGGATTCGCTGGTGTCCTGTCCGGGCACCCCTGCGGTGCGTTACTCGCAGATGATCGACCCGCCCTCGATCGACGAGGTCGACCACCCGGCTGTGGACGTGCTGAGGGGCGAGCTCGATGCCCCCGGGGGCGAGACCCTGCCCCGAGGACGGTGGGTCGTCATCAGCATCGACGACGACCGGGCCACGTTCGCGGCGCTGGCCGACGGCGGCTTCGGTGTCGCGGGCGTCGAGCGTCAGGGTGACAAGTGGATCTTCGCAGGGGAGGCCTCCGGTCGCCCGTGTGAACCGGTTGTCCCGCTCCCCGCCGGGCTCGCTTCGGTCGAGGTGCGCCTCGACCTCGACTCATCGATGGCTCTGTGCCTGGCCAGGAGCCTGGTCGAGTGCGGCGGGTTCGACGCCACAGACCAGATGCAGCGTTACGTGCGCTGGTGGCGCGAGGGCTACCTGTCCTCCACGGGGACGTGCTTCGACATCGAGAACACCGTGAGCGCCGCGTTGTCAAGGGGATCACCCGCGCTGGTCGGTGTCGCGTCGGCAGCCGAGATCTTGCGACGAAAGAAGAGATACCGCCCTCCGTCCCAGGTGGAGCCGGTGGCGCTGTAGCCCTCGGACTCGTACAACGCGACCGCGATCTCGTTGCGCTCGTTTGCGTCGAGTTGCAGCTGGACGCAACCCAGTTCGCAGGCTCGCGACTCGATAGCCCGCATCAATGCCCGACCGACGCCGAGTCCACGGTACTGATCACCCACGTACACGTCCTCGACCCAGCAGATGTCGCCCTGCAGCCACGCTGAGTAGATATAGCGAAGTTGCGCGTAGGAATGCGCCGGCCGACCCACGAGAAGGAACTCAGCCATTTCGCGATCCAGCATGTGGCGAACGCCGCGAGTTAGCGCCTCATCTCGGGGTTCGTCTTGACCCCGAAGGTTCCGGAAGGCGGCCAAGCAAGCCGCGACCTCTGCTTCTTCACCGCGCATCGCCAGTCGGACCCGCACGGTCTTCACAGTCACCAGTCATCCTGTTGAGCTATAGCCGCGTGCCTGGCCACGCTTGCAGCATAGGATCCCCGATGAACCTCGCTGGCCCGATCAACGACCAACTAGTCGCTGCCGGGCACATCGGAGCAGGGACTCTTCGGAGTGAGGTAGCGCGGACCACGAGCTGGCCGCAGCCCTCAAGGGTTCTCGGGGCCGCGCTCGAATGGTTGAGCACAGAGCACATCCCCGGACTGCTGGAGTGGCGGCGTGCGAGCCCCAGCACGCCTTGGCGGCCTGCTGGCTCGCTCATAGAGTGCGGCGCAGCCCCGCACCGCAAGGGGTGGGGCGAGTTCGAGCCAACAGAGAGCCTCCGTGGACATGAGCGCATCTAGTAGAGGCGATCGGCCGCTGGCGAACACCTACTGGGTTGATCCGGGCCGTTTCGCGGCGGGCGAGTATCCGGGCGCGAGGCGTCGGAAGGAGGCCGCTGGCAGGTTGCGAACCCTGCTGCGAGCCGGCATCGACTGCTTCATCGACCTGACCCAGCCGGACGAGGGGTTGGCACCCTATGCCGGGATTGCGGCGCAGGAAGCCAGCCGGCTCGACATCGAGTTCGTGCATGAGCGGCATTCCATTGTCGATATGGACGTGCCTCGCAGTCAACAGCAGACAGCCGGCATTCTCGACGCCATCGATAAGGCGTTGGATGACGGCAAGAACGTCTACGTGCATTGTTGGGGCGGCATCGGCAGGACCGGCACCGTGGTCGGCTGCTGGCTCGTGCGCCACGGCATGACAGGAGACGAGGCTCTGACGCAGATCGCGGAACGGTGGCAGGGTATGGAAAAGAGGCGCCGCCACCCCCGCTCGCCACAAACAGAGCCGCAGCGGGCGTACGTCCGCAACTGGGCCGAACCGTCTCGGGGAATGTCGCCCCTGCCGACAGTGTGGTGACCTTTGGCCCGTCAGCTCTCAGGGCGTCCGTACAACTCATCGCGGTCCAGAGAACCAAGAACCAGGACGTCGATGTCGCCGACAGCACGGTCGGTGCCGCCGCCTAGGAGGCGTGCGGCCCAGGATCTGTAGATGTGTGCAGTGTCGATGTTGTCGATGCGGGCGAGCGCTGCGGCCAGGCCCTCGAACTAGGCACTACGACCTGGGGCGCATCGATCGAAGCGGCGCCGAGGCGCTGCGCCTGCTGGCTCGTGATGCCGAGGATTGCACCGATGCGCTCCCAAGAGGTCCCCTGCTCACGCGCTGCTCGGAGAGCCTGAACGACATGCTCGTCGCAGCAGTCCTGCCTCTAGCGGCTCGCACCGGCAGGTACTCGGCGGCAGGCACCTCCTGGGCCTTGGCCGGGTCGAAGGCCTCGAAGCGGTCGGCTAGCTCCTCCGCGTCGTCGAGGATCTCCTCGCAGGTCCACTTCATGGCAACCACTCCAGGAACCTCGGCCTCGCCTGCATGGCATGAACTATAACGTCGATCCCTTCATCTTCATCGGTTACCACACCGACCTCCAGCAAGCGGCCGCTGGGGTCTGCGCCGATGATCATGTCCAGATCGTCCCGCAGGTGCACATGCCCTCGCCCAGCGACCGCGACACTGGCCGCAGTTGGCTGCCGCGCTCGGAGAGCCGCTCGACGGCTGCGAGCACTGTCGCGAACTCCTTCACCGGCAGGGAATCGATCCATTTCTCGACTTCCGGTTCTACCTCCACCGACCACATGACATCAAGAATGATGTCGCGGAGCCTTGGGTCCACGGACTCGGCGGGCTGGCAAGGACGTGCTGATGAACGGCGAGCCGGCGGTGTCGAAGGAGGGGTGGGAAGGGTACGGCCTCGACCGGAGTGGACTGACCGTGTGGGGCCTCAACGGGTATCTGGCCGAGGAGCTGGCCGAGCGCGGAACCCTGGGCACCTGCAAGGTTGTCAGGGAGGCCTCGCCCGGCGACCGTACGAGGGTCGGATCTAGCTGGCTGCCTCCTCGGCGGCTTCCGCGATAGAACCTCACCGTGGACATGGGCGCATCTCGTCGCGATGATCGGCCGATGGCGAACGTCTACTGAGTCGATCCGGGCCGGTTCGCGGCGGGCGAGTATCCGGGCGCGTGGGATCGCGAGGATGCTGCCAGGTTGCGGACCCTGCTCCAAGCGGGCATCGACTGTTTCATCGACCTGACCCAGCGGGACGAGGGGTTGGAGTCCTATGCCGGGATCGCGGCGCAGGAAGCCAGCCGGCTCGGCACCGAGTTCGTGCATGAGCGCCATGCCATCGTCGATATGAGCGTGCCGCGCAGTCCGCAGGAGACAGCCGGCGGCCTGGACGCCATCGACGAGGCGTTGGATGCGGACAAGAACGTGTACGTGCACTGTTGGGGCGGCATCGGCAGGACCGGCACGGTGGTCGGCTGCTGGCTCGTGCGCCATGGCATGACCGGAGACGAGGCGCTGGCTGAGATCGCGGAACGGTGGCGAGGAATGGAGAACAGGTACCGCCACCCCCGCTCGCCACAGACAGCACAGCAGCGTGCCTACGTCCGCAATTGGACCGAACCGTCATGGGGCGGCGCCGCTTGAGCGGAGCCGCTGAGCGGGACCGGTTCCGGGGCTGCCTGTTGGGACTGGCGGCGGGCGATGCGCTGGGCACCACGCTGGAGTTCAAGCCGCCCGGCTTATTGCGGACGGATCCGGCCGATTTCGCCGGAGCTGAGGTCGGCGCTCTCTACGCGAGCGAGGCCTCCATGTCGTACACGTAGGACGCACCTACTGTGAATGTTGGCGCCATCGGCGGCGCGGCTGCGCGGTGTTCGGTCACGTCACGGTTTCGCCAATTGGCGCGTCGCCATCATGGCTCAGGCCGGTGTTGCAGCAGATCGGGCATAGCGCTGTGGTCTCGGTGGAGGTCCACTAGATCCGGGCTCATCCAGTGCAGTAGTTCGAGTGATTGCTCCCACACGTCGCCGAGAGCGACAACCGTGTTCGAACCGGGAATCTGGATACCGTTGAGAATCGGTTCGTGGTGCGCAGCCCGGTTGCGAAGCCGCTGGAACAGTGCAGCGCGGTGATACACCTCGGACCGGATTGGTCGCCGTTCTCGGCCAGTGGCCGTGAGGGTTCCCTTCGAGAAGCCGAAGCGGACTGCCGGGCGCCACAGCTTCGTCTCGTAGTCGATCGCTCGCCCGAGGGCGCTATGCCCACCCCGTCCCAACAAGTGCACCCAGACGCCGAGCGTAGTGTCGGCGATGACCTTTCCCGGTCCGCAGGTGCCCCTGGCGAGCGTATCCTTGACCCTAATTCCCCGGTGTCGCTAATGCCCTCGTGGCATGCGCCCGGGGTATTGCCTTTTTGGCGCAGGTGGTCGCCCGCCGTCAAGCGCCACTTCCGAAGAATCATCCCGACGGGGTCGCTGGCGCCATGCAGCGCGTGCTCAGCGACGAGTTCGAAGTCGACGTTGCCTGCGTCGTGCGAACGGCGGTCCAGGTTCGGGGGGTGCTCGAGCGCAATCCGTTGCAGGCAACGTCGTCTCCGACCCGTCGCGCTACCTTGTGATCTTCCTCTCGCAGGAGCCCGATCCCGAGTCGGTGGAGGCGCTGGTGGGGAGGACCACAGCCCCGAGACCATCGCGATCGACGGTGCCGAGGCATACGTTTGGACTCCCGATGGCGTCAAGGCGATGACCCCGCGGCGGCCCCTGTACGGCCGTGTCCAGTGCGTCGCTATCGGCTCCGTCGAGCCCGTCGGCCTCCGGCAGGTCGGCGACCTCCTCTGTGATGGGGTTTGTAGCCATGGCGGCGGCTCGGGTGGTGACGAACCGGCCAACTGCGGTCAAGCTCACGTTCTTCGTTGCGGAGTTGGCGGCGATGCCGGCGGTGATGCCGACTAGGAGCGCCACTCCTGCGGGCCCGCCGGTCGAAGTCGCGAGCGCGACCGCCGCCAATGTCGCTCCGGAGCCGACGGCGCCTTTGAATCCGCCGTCGACGAGTTCGCTGAGGGACGATGAGGGAGGTGAGCAAGGCCCTTGAGATCATCAGGAAGGCGATGAAGCTGGCGGAGTTCTGTCGTCTGCTGGTGCCTAGCCGGCTCCGCAGGCTGGACCGCGAGACCGTCAAGGCTCTGCCCGACGCCATCTACACCGGCGTCGCAGCCCGCCTTTATGCCCACGCGACGACCCGCTGGCGTGACAGCGGCTACGACGACCGCCTGTTCCCCTACGCGTGGCCAGACGACGGCACCCAGCGCAACTACGACCTGTACGACGCGTGGGCGAACCGCGGCTACGAGGACGACTCGGAGTTCTGGCCGCCGCGCACCCGGCGCGGCCGGTTGCTGCACGCACGGAAGGTCGACGGCAGGCCGGCGGTGTCGAAGGAGGGCTGGGACGGCTATAGCCCTGACCCGATGCGCCTGAGCGTGTGGGGTCTCAACGGCGCCCTGCACGAGGAGCTGGCCGAGCGCGGAACCCTGGGCACTCGCAAGATCGTCAAGGAGGCCTCGCCGGGCGACCCGCACGGGGGTCCGATCTAGTGAGTCACCCCTCGGCGGCCTCGATGCGATGAAGCATCCGTTGCTCGGCAGAAGCCAGCCGGCTGTCAGAACGCCTTGGGGGCTTGCTGGCCCGCCCATAGAGTGCGACGCGGCTTCGCGACGCAAGGCGTGGGGCAGGTTTGAGGCGAGTGGGGGCAGCCGAGGACATGAGCACGTCTGGTAGAGACGATCGGCCGATGGCGAACACCTACTGGGTTGTTCCGGGCCGTTTCGCGGCGGGCGAGTATCCGGGGGCGCACACTCGCGAGGAAGCCGCGGTCAGGCTGCGGATCCTGCTCCAGGCCGGCCTCAACCACTTCATCGACCTGACCAAGCCGCGGGAGCCGTTGGAACCCTATGCCGGGATAGCGGCGGCCGAAGCCGGCCGACTCGGCACCGAGTTCGTGCATGCGCGGCATTCCATCGTCGACATGAGCGTGCCGCGCAGACCACGGCAGACAGCGGGCATCCTCGACGCCATCGACGAGGCGCTGGATGGCGGCAGGAGCGTCTATGTGCACTGCTGGGGCGGCATCGGCAGGACCGGCACAGTGGTCGGCTGCTGGTTCGTGCGCCACGGCATGACGGGAGACGAAGCCCTAGCGGAGATAGCGGAGCGGTGGCAGGGAATGGAGAAGGCCCTCCGCCACCTCCGCTCGCCACAAACAGCACAGCAGCGTGCGTACGTGCGCAACTGGACCGAACCGTCACCGGGAGGCGCCGCGTGAGTGAAGCCGCCACGCGGGACCGGTTCCGGGGCTGTTTGCTGGGACTGGCGGCGGGCGATGCGCTCGGCACCACGCTGGAGTTCAAGCGGCCCCGATCGTTCGAGCCGATCGACGACATGGTCGGCGGCGGCCCGTTCCGCCTGCGACCCGGCCAATGGACCGATGACACGTCGATGGCGCTGTGCCTGGCCACGAGCCTGGTGGAGTGCGGCGGGTTCGACGCCACGGACCAGATGCAGCGCTACGTGCGCTGGTGGCGCGAGGGCTACCTGCCCTCCACGGGGTCCTGCTTCGACATCGGCAGCACCGTGAGCGCGGCGTTGTCGCGGTTCATCGAGCACGGCGACCCGTTCGCCGGCCCCACCGACCCGCACAGTGCCGGCAACGGTTCGCTGATGCGGCTCGCGCCGGTGCCGATGTACTTCGCGGGCCATGCCGCCGAGGCCATCGCCATGGCCGCCGACGGTTCCAGGACAACGCACCAGGCCCAGGAAGCAGTCGACGCCTGCCGCTACTTCGCGGGGCTGTTGGTCGGCGCCCTGCGGGGCGTCGACAAGGAGACGCTCCTGTCGCCGGGCTATTGCCCGGTGGAAGGGCTATGGGAACGCGACCCACTGGCAGAGAAGATCGCACGCGTCGCCGATGGATCGTTCAAGGATCGCAACCCTCCCGACATCAAGGGCACCGGCTACGTCGTCGACGCGCTAGAGGCGGCCCTGTGGGCCTTCCACCGCGCGGATGGTTTCCGCGAGGGCGCTCTGCTCGCCGTGAACCTCGGTGACGACGCCGACACGACCGGCGCGATCTACGGACAGATCGCCGGCGCCCACGACGGAGCGGAGGCGATTCCGGCAGCCTGGCGGAAGAAGCTGACGATGGTGGAGACGATCACGTCACTGGCCGACAACCTCCACGACCAGGCCGCCCTGCCTCCCAAATAGAACGAAGCCCATCGGGCTGTGCCGGGCACGGTCCTTCGCTGGTCGTGGCCGGCCGACGGTGCGGCTCGGGTCGGCATCGGCCCCGGCTACGGTGCGGTTGTGGGTGCGTGGGAACAGGGCCGATCAACGGTTGAGTATCTGGTGTCCAACGGCCGACTCGAGCAGGTCGCGGCTGAGGGCGCCAGTGATGCTGCTGACAGGGTGCTTGACCGGGCCGAGCGGCGCCTCACAACGGCGTCGGCGGGTCGCGGCGGCGGCGATGTCGAGGGTGCCTTTGTTGCCGCGTATGACGCGTATCGGATGGCGGCAGAGTCGTTGTTGGTGCGTCAGGGCCTTCGTGCCACCGGGGGAACAGGATCGCACGTTACGGTCGAGGATGCAGTCTCAGCCCAGTTTGCGAGCGCGGTCACGGCGTTCGCGAAGCCGACGTTCGAGCGCTTCCGCCGGATGCGCCACAGCGCCCAATACTACGACCCGGACGGTCCCGCGATCACCCATGACGATGCGGCGTGGGCGATCTCGACCGCACAGTCGGCGACGGAGGGGACGCGGCGGATCAGCGAGGGCGGGGGCCTGTCTCGGTTCGAGCTGTCGTGAGGTCGATCTCCACCAGCGGGCGTTGGGTGACGGTGGCGTGGAAGTTGCCGGTGCCGGTGCTGATCCAGTCGGCGGGCCGGACAGTTGCCTGCACGGGTCGCCCCAAGCGCTGCTCGGCCGCCGAGACCGCCGCGTACAGCTCGTCGCGGTCAGGAGAACCAAGAACCAGGACGTCGATGTCGCCGACAGCGCGGTCGGTGCTGGCGCCGAGGAGGCGTGCCGCCCAGGATCCGTAGATGTGCGCAGTGTCGATGTTGTCGATGGGGGCGAGCGCTGCAGCCAAGACTCGGGGCGGGCCGAACGCCTTGACCAGCACGTCGGCCAATCCGCGGTAGTAGGGGCTGTCGGTGTTGGCTCGCACGAGTCTGGTGTGTCCGATCTTGCGGCTGGTAACGAGGCCTGCTGACTCGGCACGGTCGATCTCTCGATGCACGGAGCTGACGGCAACGGCCACCAGAGCGGAGAGCTCTGTCAGACTGGCTTCAAGTTCAGGGTCGCCGAGCAACAGCGCCAACAGCTCGCCTTGCTGTCGCGACCGCAGGATCGGCAGCAGACTCGGCGTTGACCCCCTTTCCACAATACGGGAAGCATATTGCGAAATACGGGAATATGCCCCAAGGTGTCGTCGGCGGACCGGTCCCGTCACCGCCGAAGGCGTATTGGATTCGGTTGGCTTGGGGCAGCCCGTGGGAGACGCAGCCCGGGCGCAGCATCTGGAACGCCTCGATCACCACGACCTCGCCTCGCAGATCGGGCAAGGGTCGGGGTGTCGTTGGTGTTGAATCAGCGCGCGATGGCGAACTCAGGAGCAGCCGGGTACGTCGATTCCATGTTCAACGGCGGTCGCGCTCACTTCGTCAGTGTGCGGGAGCGAGGTCGATGGTGAGTTCGAGGCCTAGCGCGGCAGCGGCCTTTTGCAGGGTCGTGAGTGTGGCGCTCGTGCCGCCGGCCTCGAGGCGAGCCACCGCTGCTTGGCTGGTGGACATTCGCACAGCTAGCTCTCGTTGGCTGAGTCCGGCCGCCTCGCGGGCTCCTCGGACCTTCTCGCCGACGTCGATGGCCAGGCGGGCCGTGGTGAGCGCCTCGTCGAATTCGGCCCGCTCGGCGCTGGTCATGGCGTTGACCCGCCGGTTGCGCAGTTCCTCGATAGTCGTGCGACCCATCAGTCGTCCTCCTCGGCGGTGTGTCCTTCGCCGGCAGGGAATCGATCCATTTCTCGACTTCCGGTTCTACCTCCACCGACCACATGACATCAAGAATGATATCGCGGAGCCTTGGGTCCACCGCCTCGGCGGGCTGGCAAGGACGTGCTGATGAACGGCAAGCCAGCGGTGTCGAAGGCGGGGTGGGAAGGGTACGGCCCCGACCGGAGTCGACTGACCGTGTGGGGCCTCAACGGGTATCTGGCCGAGGAGCTGGCCGAGCGCGGAACCCTGGGCACCCGCAAGGTTGTCAGCGAGGGCTCGCCCGGCGACCCGCACGGGGGTCCAATCTAGCTTGCTACCTCCTCGTCGGCTTCCGCGATAGAACCTCACCGTGGACATCGGCGCATCTCGTCGCGATGATCGGCCGCTGGCGAACACCTACTGGGTCGATCCGGGCCGGTTCGCGGCGGGGGAGTATCCGGGCGCGTGGGATCGCGGCGAGGCCGCTGCCAGGTTGCGGACCCTGCTCCAAGCGGGCATCGACTGCTTCATCGACCTGACTCAGCGGGACGAGGGGTTGGAGCCCTATGCCGGGATCGCGGCGCAGGAAGCCAGCCGGGCGGGCTTCATAGCGCGCCAGAGGATAAAGGTTGCGAGTCCTGGCCGCTGGTTCAATCGGCCTTGCTGCTCCCGGTGGGCCGGTGCCACATGAGGGCGGCTGCAAGCGCTGAGAACAGCGCTACCTGGGTCCACACCGCCAGCCAGCCGAGCTTCTCGGCTGCCCATCCGGCCGCGACCGGGCTCACCAGCGCGGCGACCGCGAACATGGTCGACACGACCCCAGTGATCATCCCCGTGGACCGCTCGCGCCCGACAGTTATGTGGGCAAAAAGCAGCGGCGTCCACCCCCAGCCGGCCACGTACCCCACCGGAATGCCGACGAACATCAGCGCCGTGCTGCCCGTGGCCATCGCCGCATAGCCGGCAACCGCCATCGCGGCCATGGCCGCGATGGTCCTGGGAGCGTCCAGATCCCGGCGGGTTACCGCGTGAGCGCAGCCGATCCGCATGAGCACGCTTCCCCCCGCCGAGGCCGCCACCAGAGCCGCCGCAGTGTCGGCACTGGCTCCGGCGTCCACGAACGACAGCGACGCGAAGGCGTTGAACACCACCAGGTTGATGAACAGCAGCGCGGCGCCGCCAAGAAAGCCCAACCCCAGAGAGGCCACATCATCGCGGGCGTTGCGGGGCGGCCCGGCTGTGACCGGTGCCGCAGGACCGGACCGTACTCCCACCGGCAGCGACTGTCTCCGGGGCCGTGCCGGTCCCATCAGCAGCGCCAAGCCCGTCAACGCGAACACCGAGCACGCGGCGAACACGGTGCGCCAACCCAGCCGGTCGCCGAACACCGGCAGCACCGCGGTGGACACCAGCACCAGCAGCGGCATCGCCGCCTCACGAATGCCGAAAGCGAGAACCCGCGGCGTGCGAGCCAAGAAGTCCACCAGGATCCTCGAAGAGCTCGGCTCAGACAGCACCCGCAGGATCCCGGCTGCGGCCAGCAACGCCACGAACCACGCCGTGCTGGGCGCCTGCGACAGCGCCACCACGAAGAAGCAGCCACCGATGCAGGTGAGCCGGCCCACATTGATGCCGCCGACGCGGTCGGTCACCCGCCCGAGCCACACTGCCAGCACGACCGCGGGAACGGCTGACAGTGACAAGCCCAGCCCCAGCTCGGATGAGCTGATCCCCAAGTCGAGCCGCAGGTAGGGCGCCAGCGGACCCGAGATAATCTGCGGCGCAGCCCCCGCGGCCAGCAACGCGCTGGCTGCGGCCACCGCGGCCGCGTCGGAGCGAATGGTGCTACCACGGCGATGCCGGGTCACGGCAGGATGCACCTTGCGGAACCCTCAGTCACACGATGGAAGCTCGGAACGTGAAGCCGGTCTGACCGAACAGTCTCGCTGTGCGTACCGCCACCCCCGCTCGCCGCAAACAGCACAGCAGCGGGCGTACGTCCGCAACTGGGCCGAACCGTCTCGGGGAATGTCGCCCCTGCCGACAGTGTGGTGACCTTTGGCCCGTCAGCTCTCAGGGCGTCCGTACAACTCGTCGCGGTCCGGAGAACCAAGAACCAGGACGTCGATGTCGCCGACAGCGCGGTCGGTGCCGCCGCCTAGGAGGCGTGCGGCCCAGGATCTGTAGATGTGTGCAGTGTCGATGTTGTCGATGCGGGCGAGCGCTGCGGCCAGGCCCTCGAACTAGGCACTACGACCTGGGGCGCATCGATCGAAGCGGCGCCGAGGCGCTGCGCCTGCTGGCTCGTGATGCCGAGGATTGCACCGATGCGCTCCCAAGAGGTCCCCTGCTCACGCGCTGCTCGGAGAGCCTGAACGACGTGCTCGTCGCAGCAGTCCTGCCTCTAGCGGCTCGCACCGGCAGGTACTCGGCGGCAGGCACCTCCTGGGCCTTGGCCGGGTCGAAGGCCTCGAAGCGGTCGGCTAGCTCCTCCGCGTGGTCGAGGATCTCCTCGCAGGTCCACTTCATGGCAACCACTCCAGGAACCTCGGCCTCGCCTGCATGGCATGAACTATAACGTCGATCCCTTCATCTTCATCGGTTACCACACCGACCTCCAGCAAGCGGCCGCTGGGGTCTGCGCCGATGATCATGTCCAGATCGTCCCGCAGGTGCACATGCACAAGGTTCCGGTAGGCGTGAAGCATCTCGTCGTCGCTCACGCCATCTAGCCGTGACGTTACAGCGTTGAGCGAACGCTGCCGTGTAGGAAAGCGGCTATGTCAAGCGACGGGCGGACGTCCCGGCGATCATGCGGCAATACGCATCAAGAGCTTCCGGTTGAGGTCCTCGGTCGACTCCAGCGACGAGATCATGTCCCCACCCACATCGGAGAGTCTCGCAAGATCGACTCTCGGAATCTCGGCTTGGTCCTCGAAAACGATGATCGACTCGAACGAGAGACCGTGCCGATGGAAGTAGCCGAGCATGATCGTCGTCAGCCGCGCCTTGTCGCGGTTGGGCACACCGTAGAGGAATAGAGGGATGCCGCTTTTACCCTCGATCCGGTAGTCCACCGGGTACGCATCCGCGTTGGGCACCTCTGGCTGGTAGTCGCGCTGCATCCTGGCTTCGTCCACCAGGGCCGAGAGGCAGTCGGCCAGATCGTCGTAGAAGGTCGAGCCGACGTTGGAGCGCGACAGCAGGGTCAGGTCGTAGACCCTGGTCAACGCCTGACCGAATCTGAAGATGGCCTCGGGCAGCCGGTCGACGGATGTGTCGACGGAGAAGACTCCGCTGTCGTAGTGGATACCGCTTTCGGTCGTGATGCGCTCAAGCAGCATCCCCCGTGTCCCGGCCAGGAACGAGTCGATGTCGTGCTCGTAGCTGATGTGCATGAGTGTGTGGCCGTAGTCCGACAGGCGCAGGCCGCCTGAGGGAGCCTCTGCCAGATGGAAGGGATGGCCGTCGCCGTCAGGGAAGCAGAAATGCGTGCGCAGCATGAGCTCGCCGTCCGGGCGCTCATCGACACCCACGTCCTCACAGAGGCGCTCGCAAAGGAGGCTCCTGAGCGCCCCAACGTCAAGAGTCATAGGGGCAGCGTCAGTCATAGGGGCAGCGTCGCTTCATCGGGCGGTGGAGCCGTGATCCCCTTGATCTGGAAGTCCAGGATCAGGCACCTGAAGGCACCATCGATGGTCGCGTACAGGTCGGTCTCCTCAGCCTCGGACTCGGGCCTCCTGCCGGCTGCGATGGCCCTCTCCGTGGCGCGATGAATGTGGGGATGGTAGGCGATGTCGCCGTGAACGTGACTCGAGCCGTTGTAGCGGGCCAGGGTCAGGCGGCTCCCACCCCGAGGGAGGTACGCGATGCCGCAAGAGAAGTCCTTCTCGTCCTGCTCGCTCTGCCGCTGGTAGACCGTGAATCGAACTGCTTCGTCTGGCAGCCCGGTTACCTGGAAGTTCCGCTGCCGATGCCCGGGCTTCGTCACCCACCGGGCTCCTGGGTTGGTCACCCGCTTCGGCGCGGAGCGAAGCGAGTCGAGCTCGTCATCGGTGTAGAGCCTTATGGTCATGCCTGTCTCTCTTCGTAGCCCTTAGCGCTGAACGTGGGATTGAGGGTCGATGGCACCGGCTTGGCCGTCATGTTACCCGGAGCCTCGGACGTCGAATCGGGTGGGGTCGGCGCAGTGGACCAAGGTGGCGAAGCCCCAATATCGAAGTTGTCTGACGGTCCGGCCAGTAGGCGCAAGCCGAATACAGCCGACAAACCGCTGACAGCGGGACCCTGGAACGCATGGGGTATCTTTCTCTTGCGGCTATCGTGTGGCCAATCCTCCCCGCCGTCCGCCTCCGCCCGTCGGTGGCGCACTGGCGGGGCTTCTCTTTCCATGCGAAGGCTGCGCTTCGTGGTCGGTTGTGTTCGCTGGCACGTCCGAGACGGCGAGCGAGCCCCAAAAGGGCGTAACCCCGGCCGTTTGCCGCAGCAGGGACGGTTCCGGGGTCTTCGCCGTCATCCTAGAGCCTTCCAGCGGCGGCTGCCATGATCGGTAAGCCGGGTCGGTCGAGCTTGCGGTGCGGCAGGGCATGGCGGCGAGATCCGCCAGGGGGCGCCGTCCGGCGGCTAGGACTGCCGTTGGCGCTTAGGCACTGGCTTCATCCCGTCGGTCTCCGGCGGGTCGGCGACCTCTTCTGTAGCGGGGTCTGCGGCCATGGCGGCGGCTCGGGTGGCGACGAACCGGCCAATTGCGGTCAAGCTCACGTTCTTCGTTGCGGAGTTGGCGACGATGCCAGCGGTGAGGCCGACCAGGAGCGCCACTCCCGCGGGCCCGCCGGCCGAGGTCGCGAGCGCGATCGCCGCCATTGTCGCCCCGGAGCCGACGGCGCCTTTGAATCCGCCGTCGACAAGTTCGGTGTACTCGCCGCCGCTGCGGGCCTTGCGGAAGGCTCTGGCTGCAGCGACGACCACGACGACCAGCAGTAGGGGATTGGCGCCGACGGCGGCTGACAGCCCCATGCTGGCGGTGAGACGGGCGAAGGTCTCGGTGTCGGCACGGTTCCATCCCAGCACCACAGCGACCACACCCACCGACGCGTCGAGCAGGTCTGCCGCGTCGTAGGTGTTCAGGTCATAGAACCAGCTCTTGGGTATCGCAAACGTCGACTCCAGCGAACCCGCCACCGCGTCGAAGGTGCTCTTGTCCCAGGTCGCGAGCGGCAGACCTCTGGGGGTGGCGGCGTCTCTGAGCAGCGCCTGGACGGTTCCCAGCGTCTCCTCGACGATGGTGTCATCGGAGGATGCGCCCCGAGCGGCTCTGACGGCCCCGGCGATGGTGTGGCCCCATCGAAGAGCCGGTGGTAGCTGCCGCCCAAACCCGGCCGCAGCAGCGGGTCGAGGTAGTTGGCGTCCATCGCCCTGTCGTAGATCGTCGCGCTCCCCCTGACCGCGGCCGCGACCAGGTTGTTGAGGTCTGAGGACAGGTCACTCGCCAACAGGGCCTGAGCCGCTGCCATCACCTGCGCCGTGCGCTCCGCAGTCGCGTCCAACGCTGCCCTGCCGCCCGCCTTGAGGCTCTTGGTGACCCCCGCATCGCGGCCGACCTCAGCTGCCTCCGCAAGCTTGCGCTTGGTGCTGTCCCAATCTAATGAACTCACGCCCCGACGGTACCCGTCAAGCTAGATGGCACCGGCGGACTCACGAGCCGTCCGGTCGGCCGAGAACAAGTGGAGGTCAGCGCGCTCGACTCCGTGTACGGCCGCCGTGTTTCCGTGTGCATCGCTCAACGAAGACTAGGGCCGTCCTCGATAGATCTGCTTCGGTTGCAGCTCTAGCTACGAATGGTGCTATTGGTGCCTTGGTCGCACACCGCCGCTATCGTTCCCTCGCTCGCGCGGACGCTGGCAGTACTCATGAGCTCACTGGCAGAGGAGACCACAGTGCCGATTCCCAACTGTCCGAAGTGCGACCGGCCTATGGTTCGGCGCACCGCCCGGCGAGGAGCGAACGCCGGCATCGAGTTCTGGGGGTGCTCTGAGTTCCCGCGATGCCGCGGCATCGTTCAGGACCAACCGCCTGTGGACGCACCGGCCGACAAGGATGCCTCCGCTCCCGTTCAAAGAGCTCAAGACAACGCCGACGAGGCGACGGCCCCAGACGCGGGCGACAAGCCTCGGGGGTTCCTCACCAAAGTCGCAAAGACCATCGACAAGGGCCACCGCTGGTATCTGGAACGAGACGAGCCTGATGCCGCCGGCCGCTGGGACGACGCTCATAGGCGCAGCATGCTCCGCTACGTCTATGACCGCGACGGAGGGCGATGCGGGCTGTGCACGGCGGAGATGAAGATCAAGGGCGCCCACACCGAGCACGTGGTGCCCAAGGTGTTCGTGCTGTTCGACGTCGGCAAGGGCGGCAAGGCCGAGCCGGGCACCCAATACAAGAGCCGCCTGCACAAGATCGACAACCTCCAGGCCGCCCACACCTACTGCAACAAGCGCAAGGGCAACACCCCCGAAGTCGCTAAGTGGCGGCACCCAGCCATGCCGCCGCTGACGGTCGCGGACACCGAAGACGGAAGAGCCCTCGTGCTGCCTCGGGGGTCGAAGGCTCGCTCAGCGCGCTAACGCCTGGGAACCATCAGCACTCTCTGAGCGTGTTGACCGCTGCGGCGCGATGGAGCGTGAGTCCGAAGGGGGCGTAACCCCGGCCGCTTGCCGAGGCAGGAACGGTTCAGGGTCTTCAGTGCCGATAGTGGGGCTTGCCAGTCTCACAGCACTTCGGTCGTTCCAACGCCCGGGCCGTGGAGGCGCGTCGGCCACTCCGCCAGCGAGCGTTGGCAAGTCGTCACTCGCAACGGTCGACTCCTCAGGCATCGTGTTCGTCACTACTCCGCACCGGGTTTGTTCCTGCATGCTCGGGGATGGCGGCACGGGCAGGTTCACAGTACTGTCCACACGTGAAGCCGTAGAAGACCGAACGGATCGGCGACAAGTTAGGCAGCATTGTGGCCGTCTGGAGAGGCTGAGAACTGTGAAGTTCGCTCTGGTAGATGGAGAGAGAAGTTGTCCGATCAAGGGGCAGCGAGGCATCTGCGCTTACTGCGGTGGAGACATGGTTGCAAAATGCGGGCGCTTCAGGGTTTGGCATTGGGCGCACATGCCCGGAGGCAGCTGCGATCCGTGGTGGGGACCAGAATCCGAGTGGCATCGCGAATGGAAGAACCGGTTTCCGGCAGATTGGCAAGAAGTCATACACATTGACGAGCGGACCGGTGAGAAACACATTGCGGATGTCAAGACACCCTTTGGTCTTGTTGTTGAATTCCAGCGCTCTCCGATCGACTATGAGGAGTTGATTAGCAGGGAAGCCTTCTACCAGAATATGGTATGGGTTGTCGACGGTGACCGTGGGAGCTTGGATCCCAATTACTTTACGATGGGATTCTCGGGGGAGCCAGCATCATTTCGTCCTCTAGTTCACCTGGTAGAGTGGTGGAGTCCTAGCCGGCTGTTGCACAAATGGCATGAAACAACGGCCCCCGTCCATCTTGACTTCGGGTCTAGAGGTCTATGGCGCTTCCTTGACTTCTGGCCAGCACGCAATATCGGTGCGTTCTCGCCTCTTTATCGGGAGTGGCTCGTAGAGGCTTGCGCGCTCGGTGAACCGATTCCCTTTGCTGGTGTGCCCGAAGAGGAAGAGGAAGAGTATCTGTCGCAGCCGCGAATGATCGAGCTAGAGCCTCGAGGCGACAGTGAGCCGCCGTGGACATGAGCGCATCTCGTCGCGGCGAGCGGCCGTTGGTGAACGCCTACTGACGATGTCCTCGCTATCGCGTGCGAAGCGCTTGGGTGCAAGATAGACGCGCTCGATTATGGCGTACGACGGCCAGCATACGCGACAATCGTCAGCTGTTCGGATTTCGATAGGCATCTACCGCATCGAGAGCTGCGCTCCAGTGAGCTTGCGCTTCGGCTAAGGTTGGTCGGGCACCAAGTGTAGGTAGGGGCTGCGAATGGTCCGGGATGTACCGGCACGCGTCGTTGTAGAGTTGTTCGATTACGTTGATTGCGACCTGCATCCGTTCCGGGTGCACATTGCGAAGCCCTCCCATCATGATGTTGGCGCGGTACCGGCGGCTCACGTCACCAAAGATCACTTCTTCGACGACGACTTCGCACCAGGACCGCATCTGACCGAAGGCAGCTTCGACGAGCGCCGTCTGAGCGGCACCGGATGCGGCAGCGGCGTCTTGTAGGTGGTCGTTTACTCGCTTCTTGAGCGCCTTGACGGAGTCCCATCTGGGTCCGGCAGCCCGGTCGATCTTGCCGATTGCACCGGTCGTCTGATCGTCGGACACCATGTAGTAGGCGCACTCGTCCGGTCGCTTGTCGAATCGAGCAAGTAACTCGGTTGCGAGCCAGATGTCGTGCGTGAAGACAACAACCTGGCATGTGGCGACAAGAGCGGCGATCCGATCAGACACCTGCTGGAGCCTCCGATGATCGAGGCTGTTGACCGGGTCGTCGAACACGATCGGCGCAGAGGACCCACCCATCCTCGCCTCGGCAAGGAAGTCTGCAAGAGCCAGGACCTTTTGTTGGCCTTCCGAGAGGATCTGGGAGAGTCGATGGTCGGCGGTAAGTGACTTCCGGCGTTGGGCCTTTCCCTCCCGCCCAATGAACTCGAGGCGTACGGTCGGAGTTCGGAGTGCCTTACACTCCTCTTGGAATCGAGTTTGAAAGTCGCTATTGACAAGATCCTCACTCGCTAGCTTAGATTTTTGGGTGAGAGAACGTAGTAGCGGGGTCAGTGGCTTGAGGACTTGGCTGAGCTTTGTTGCTCGTTTAGCGTTCTCGACGAACACCCGGATCTCGGGCAATCGGCGGTCAAGCTCGATGGTTGCGGTCAGCGTGCGGAGCGCTGTCTCTGCTGCCCGAAGTGCAGTCGTACGGTCGGCCAGTTGCTCCGTCAAGGCGGCCGCTTCTGATTCGTGCGCAGCAAGCATCGGGACGATCTTCTGCCTGACTCTTCCGGCGAGCTCGCGTAGATTGCTGCAACTGACCCGTTCACCGTCCCGGACCTGTCTGATTGAGGTCCGTAGGTTCCGTGCAAATTCTTCGGCATCCCCGAAATCGCTTGATGTGGGGTTCTCTTCGCGCTGCCGCCTGAGTCCCGCGTCCACGTCGTCAATCGAAAGTCCGGTGAACGGGGCGGCCATCGATGCAATGACTCGCTGTTGGTCCGAGATCTGTTTTCCAAGTGCAGCATCCAAGAAGGTCGCGTACCGGAGCACAATCGACAGGGCGCTAGGATCAAGCGGCTGGCGACAGTAGATGCACTCGTCTCCGTCCTGCGGATAGTGTGTTGCTCCAAGATGCTCTAAGTACTCGGCGGCCGAGGTTATGAATCGTTGCCAGCCGTCGTCGGCGGATCCTGGCAGTTCGCCGGGGGCGAAGGTTTCCTCTCTAACTTGCCGGTATGACTCGCGAAGCGTGCCCAAAGCTACGACGCGGTCGTTGTATTGGTCAACCTCGAACGTCTCGCCCCCTTGGGCCACTACTTCAAGGTTCTTGAGGGTGCGGACTGCTTCGCGGTGCACCGCGAGCAAGCCGGATGCAGCATCGGATCTAAGCGCGGCGACTTCACGTTCGAGCCGCTCACGTTGCTCGCTGGTATCTTCCGGGAGCATCGCGAGTGCCCCAAGCGCATCGAGATCGGTTGCCGGGCCAAGTGCTTCGATCTCTTGGTAGATAGCTGTGCCTCGCTCAAAATGCCGAATAAACGGGTTGTCCATCGCCATATCGCTTAGCGTTTGCGATCCGCGTTGTTGGACTGCTCGAATTCCAGAAGATACGTAGCCGAATAGCGAGATCTCTGCTGGTGTGAACACATAAGTGAGGCTCTCGTCGACCCGTACGTTGACTGATGGGCTGTCGAAGACACTCATCCGCGTAAACGGAGAGACACCAACGTCGTTGCGCCACTCAACAGACGCACGGACACCACCGAGTTCATAGTCGATCGTCGCAGCGGGCGTCTGGGTAGCCGTAGAATTGATGTTGGGCAAGATCTCCTCGGGGTGCTGAACAGCGCTGATTCTCTTGAGAATCCGTGCATAGCCAGTCTTACCCGTGCCGTTCTCCCCATAAAGAATCGTCAGCCCCGGACTGAAGTCGATGGCTGCGCCTGGGCTGAGAGCGTTGACTCCCGATACCTTCGACAAGGACCGTAACCGCAGCGGATCTGACTGGGCCGGTCCTGCCCGTGGATAAGGGAGTTCCGGCTCGATCTCCGACGACGAGCCATGAAGCCCCTTCTCGGCCAAGAACAGCTCGAAGAACTCTGTCGCCTGCCCGTCACTGATCGGACGCTGCGATGCGATGACGTGGCCGACGAGACGCCGCACCCAACTGTCCTGCCTGTTCGCCCAATCTATCAACAGATGCCGAGGGTCGAGGGTCTGAGAAGCATCATCTGATCGATCCTCTGGCATTGGTAGACCCCTCTCGCTACGGAGAGGCCCCTGCATCCCCATAAAGCTGTAATGGTGCTGGTCTTGCGAGCGCAGTGTAGACGGTATGAGAGAGTGCCCATCTTTGGAGTCACCGTGTCATGGTGTGGAGAGCGTCAGGCCCTGTTAGTAAGAGCGGGATTGAAGCTTGTTGGCACCGGTTGGGGTCGCGATCGGTGGCGGTCGCTTCATCTCGGGCTTTGAGGGCCGCGGTGAACTTGGCCCGATGGTCCTCGAAGCTGGCGGCGTGCTCGACATCGGTCTCCTCGGCTGGAGCGGCTGGCTCGGGACAGAGCGGCATCGGGGCGAAGGGCGCCAAGTGGCGACACCCGGCCAAGCCGCCGCTGACCGTCGCGGACGCCGCTGACGAGAAGGCCTGCGTGCTGTCCTGAAGGCTGCGGGCTAGGTCAGCGTGCTAGCTGTCGGGTTCGCGTGTGCTAGGAGACGCAGCGACTCGCCGTCAGGTGCCCGACCCAGACGCCAAGTGCAGTGTCGGACAGCTCTACGGGCTCTCGTCTGTTGTCGGTAGGCTCAGAATCACACGAGAGAAGTTTGCCGAGTGGTCGGTAACCCTCCGGAAGGTTCTGGCGATTGCGCGAAGCACCAACTCTTGAAGGCGATGCGCTCAGAGCAGTTCAGCACCGTGGTTCCCACATGCAGATCATCGCGTCGGCTGGGTCAGGCAAGACCGAAGTCGTCTCACAGCGGGTCGCCGATCTCCTGGTCGAAGGCGTTGGGCCGGATGCCATCGTCGCCTTCACCTTCACCGAGCGCGCCGCGGCGGAGCTGAAGGAACGAATTGAGGCACGAGTCGTGACGCGACTGGGCCGCGAGGCCCTAGACCGACTGAACGGCCTCTTTGTCGGCACGATTCACGCCTACTGCTTCCGGCTGCTCCAACAGCATGTCCCCAAGTACGAGACCTACGACGTCCTTGATGAGAACCAGCTTGCCGCCTTCGTCAGCCGGGAAGCGCGGCGGCTCAATGTTCGTCAGTTCGATCCTAAGAACCGACTGTTCGCTTCAATTCGCACATTCCTGCGAAGCGTCGAGGTGGTCGACAACGAGCTGCTTGATCTCGACGATCTGCCCGACGACTTCCGGACCGTCCTCGAGAACTACTACGCCACCCTCGCTCGATACCGGCTGCTCACCTACGGTCAGCAGATTCGTGCCGCAGTCGAAGAGCTTCAGCGGCCCGACGTCGCGAGCGGAGTTCACGAGACGCTCCGATTTCTGATCGTTGACGAGTACCAGGACGTCAACCCTGCCCAGGAAGAGTTCATCAGGCGGCTCACTGGGCCCGACACCGAACTCTGTGTCGTCGGGGACGACGACCAGGCGATCTACCAGTGGCGCGGGTCCGACGTGAGCAACATCGTCTCGTTCGCAAGCAGGTACGAGCCGGTGACGACGTTCGAGATCACAACGAACCGTCGAAGCCGTCCCGAGATCATCGAAGCGGCCAACGGCTTCGCTCAGTCCATCCCGAACCGTCTCGCGAAGGAGATGAACCCGGCTCGACCGACCGAAGGGTCGAGTCCGCGGGTGGTCGTGTGGGGCGAGGAGGACGAGATCGGAGAAGCCGGCTGGATCACGAGTCTGGTACTCGATCTGAACGAGGCCGGCGTTCCCTACAGGGACATCGGCATTCTCGTCCGGTCACGGGCCGCCTACGGGCGTCTGCTTGAGCAGTTCAGCACGTTCGAGGTGCCGGTTCAGCCGGGCGGGCGCACGGGCCTCTTCGACCAGCCCGAAGCGGTCGTATTGGCCAAGACCTACTGCTGGTTGAGTGGTGTCGACTGGCGGGAGCCCTACCAATACGGCGAACCGGTTGAGCTTGCGTCACTACTCAAGGAGTACACGGCGATCTTCGAGCTTCGGGGCCAACCCCACGAGAACCGGGTCAAGAAGGTGCTCAAGGAGTGGCGGACCCACTCTGCCCGCACGGACCGGACCGCAGATCTGGTCGGTGACTTCTACGAATTGCTCGACGTGCTTGATGTTCGCAACTGGGACTTCGATGATCCAGTCCGCCTCAACGCGGTGGGCACGCTGGCTCGCTTCACCTCGCTCCTAGCCGACTACGAGAGTGTCCGGCGCCGCGCTCGGCGGGACACCGACGTTCATGGCGAGGTCGGGGGCGAGTGGGGCGGCGAGTGGTACTACAAGAATCTCGCCATTCACATGGTGAACTACGCCCAAGGCGAGTACGAGGGGTTCGACGGCGAACCGGATCTGACCATCGACGCTGTCGACATCACCACCGTGCACCGCGCCAAGGGTCTTGAGTGGCCTGCGGTCTTCATCCCGTCGTTGACCGCGAATCGGTTCCCTTCGTCCCGCACGGGTCAGCAGCAGGACTGGCTTGTCCCGCGCACACTCTTCAATGCAGCCAGGTACGAAGGGTCCGACGCCGACGAGCGGCGGCTCTTCTACGTGGCCGCTACTCGGGCGCGCGACTGGGTGTCCATCTCGCGTCATGATCGAGTCACAAGGAATTCGGTGCGGCCGAGTCCCTACTGGGAGGAACTCGAGGAACTTCACATCGATCCGGACGACATCGTGCTTCCTCCGATCGAGACGCAGTCCGACGGCGATGAGGACACATTGGCGATCACGTTCAGCGAGATGGCGTCCTTCCTCGACTGCGGACTGGCGTACCGATTGCGCACCCTCGTTGGTTTCCAACCTCGGTTGGCGCCCGAACTGGGTTACGGCAAGGCCGTACATCATCTCCTCCGGCAGGTCGCGGAACACACGCAGACGACGGGGGTCGCCCCGACCAAGGACAGGCTCGACCAGATGCTGGACGATCACTTCTTCTTGCCGACAGCGAACAAGGTCGGGCACCGCAAGATGAAAGACGCGGCTCGGCGCCTCATCGGCAACTACGTCGAGAACCACGAGGCGGACCTGCACCGGGTGTGGGAGACCGAGCGGCCCTTTGAGCTCCATCTTGACGGGGTGACGGTGTTGGGCCGGGCCGATGTGATCCTGGACAAGGAGGGTGGTGTACCGACGGGGCTCGCGATTGTCGACTACAAGACTTCAACCGACGGCGACATCACTCCGTACGAGTTGCAGCTTCAGGTGTATGCCAACGCTGGCCGGCGAGAAGGCCTCGACGTTCGCGCAGCGTACCTCCACGATCTAAACGGCACGCGTGAGGGCATCGCCGTCGACGCGAGCAGCCTTGCGTCAGCCGAAGGGACCGTTGAGGAAGCAGCGACCAGAATGCGCGACCGAGACTTCAAACCTTCACCGGGCGCAAAATGCCGTACGTGCGAGGTTCGCACGATCTGCAAGGCGAGGGCTAGATAGGCGCCTTTCAGCGCTCCAGAACTCCGGTAACGGTCCTCGTCTGGTCGATGTTTCTCACGCGACCTTGTAGACCTTGACGACCTCGTCGCCGTAGTCGTTGATGACCTTCACGGCGATGCTCCCGGTTGACGGCTTGGGGAACGGCCGACTCACTGTCGAGTAGAGGCTCTTCCACGCCTCCTCATTGATGTCGGCCTGCAGTGCTGTCTTCAAGCGCTTGTACGGGTCTTGGCCGCCGGTGAAGTAGCAATGACGGACGAAGAAGCTCTCTCCGTCGTAGTCGGTGTCGATCACCCAGAGCGCGACCTTGTCGGTCCGGTCCGACCGCACCACCCCGGTGTTCGGGTCATAGACATCGACGCCACGAAGCTCTACGGTGACGTTCTCACCGTAGACAGCGATGTGGATGTCGGGTTCACCGAACGTCGTGAAGAGATTGCCGCCAGCCTTTGCCGCCAGTTGCTGACCCATGAGAAGGTCTGAGTTCATCCGCACAAGGAGGACTGGGACCCGGCCGAGGGACCGCATCCCAGCTACGTCGAAACTCTCGTTCGCTGCGATGTACTCCTCGTCCGAGTTGAGCACCTGCGGATCGAACGCGAATGCGAGTATGCACAACAGGTCGAGGCTCTTGTCCCTCCCAGCTTCCCGAGCGGCATCCTTGACGAAAGCAGCTCCCACAGTTCCGTACTGTGGTCCAATACAAATGCCAGCGCGGCCGACACCATCGGAACCAGGCGCCTCGCGTGAACCCACCGCTTGAACGTGGATGCCTGCGTGTGGCTCAACCAGCTCGAATTCTAGCCGCTCGGCGCGCATGCCGTTCTGGATCCCGGATTCGCGCAGATTCTCAAGAATCGTGCCTACGAAATCAGCGATCGAATCGTCACTGGCACCGCGGAGGCGGGTTTCAGCACTCGCCGACCGGTTCCGATGTGGGGACAGGCTCTCGACCGTGAACGGGCCTGAGACCCGCACTCTTCGCGAGTCTGTGAGGGGGCGGTCATAGAGGATCTCCGACGTGGAGTGCCGAACTATCGCCGCTCGCAGCTCCTCCTCGCTCATGCCTGGCCGCACGTCAGGGTTGTCGGCGATGCCCGCAATCGTGACGCGCGGTCGCCGTTCGTAGACGAAGCCGAGCCGCACATCCTGGCCAGTCCCATCCGTAGCCAGCGGCCGTCCGACGATCTTGCTTTCCCTTGCGCGACCCTCAGCAGAGTCTGTTAGAAGGAAATAGGGGAAGTGAGTAGCCATCAGCCGCTGCCGGGCAACGGCGAGTGCCACGCGGGACGAGTCAACGGTAATCCACCTACGCCCCCACCGCTCGGCGACCGCCGCGGTTGTCCCGGAACCGCAGGTCGGATCGAGCACAAGATCCCCAGGATCAGTGGTCATCAAGATGCACCGCTCAACGATCTTGTCGTTGGTCTGAACCACGTAGACAGGGTTCGGCGCGCCACCGATGCTATCCCACAAGTTACTTAGGCGACTCAGGCCAAAATCGTCTACGAATCGAATGAACCTCAGTGTGTTGCCAAAGGATCTGACGCGACCGATGGCCAAGAGCCGCTCGATCTTCTCCTTGGGATTGCCCCACCACCGACCTCCGGATGTGTACTCCTTCCCCTCCCACTCAATCGTGTACCTGCTACCAGGACCGGGCTTCGTCAGCGACTCCGTGCGGAAGACCCGAGCGCCCGGTGGTAGCGGCACGGCGCCGGACCTCTCTTCCGGTGTCATCGAGCGCGTGGATGAGTCAGGGAGCATCAACTGTGTGAAACCTGCTTCAGTATCGTCGGAGCGTTCTTCAAAGAGTGGACGATATTTGGTTGCTTCCGGCCCTCTTCCATACCAAACAAGGTAATCCAGACGCGTCGGAATACGGACCACCGAATCAAGTCCGCCTCCACTCTTAGTAAGCGCGATGAGAGCAACGAAATTCTCGGCACCGAAGACCTCGTCCATTACCGAACGAACAAGATGAACGTTCTCGTCGCCGATCTGAACGAACACTGATCCCGACTGCGTCAATAGGTCGCGCGCGACTATGAGACGATCGCGCATATAGGTCAAGTAGCTGTGAATTCCAAGTTCCCAGGTATCGCGAAATGCGCGTATCTGCTCGGCCTCACGAGCGACGTCCTCGACGTTCCCATCCCTCACACTCCGGTGACGAGCGGACACTTGCCAGTTCGACCCGAACTTGATGCCGTATGGGGGGTCGATGTAGATCATCTGGACCTTGCCGCGGAGCCGTTCGCGCTCGGCAAGGCTCGCCATGACCTGCAGGCTGTCGCCCAGGATCATGCGGTTTGACCAGTTGGCGGAGTGCTTGTAGAACTCGACAAGATCGAGTTCGCTGAGTCCGTCGAATGTCTCGAAGAGAGTGAGTTCTGGCTCGAGTTCGCCCTCCCTGGCCGTCTTGCGAAGGTTCTCGATCAGGACGCGGGGGTCGATCTTCTCCTGGATGTACAGCGGCGGGGCGTCGACCTGGAGGTCGGTCTCGTCGAGTACCTCCTTGCCCTTCCACACCAGCATCGGCGAGCGGAGGTCGCGCGGGTAGACAACCTGCACCATCTCCTCCACCTCGGGCGAGACCAGGTCGTGTGCGTCAGCGGTGGGGATGTTGGCGCGGGTGACGTTGTGTGTGATGGCTTCAATCGGCGTGGGTCCTTTGGCTGCGCTCTTACGTGTCACAGGTCTCTCCTTCAGATCACCGGCTCGCCGATGATCGGGGCGTCGGCGTAGAGCAGCGTGATCGCACGGGCAATACGTTGCTCGGCGTTGACCATGGTGTCGATCTCGACGTAGCCCCAGCGGCCCCAACCGCCGTCGTTGTTCACGGCGGTGCACCACTGGTTGCGAGCAGTCTCAGCCTTCGCGGTGGTGGGACCAGGACTCTTCTGGCCACCGGACACCTCGATGATGAGGGTCCGGTCGACGTCCTCCTCTTCCTGCTTCTTGAGGCGCACGAGGAAGTCTGGGAGGTACTGGTGGCTCTTGCTTGCATGGACGTACGGGATCTCGAAGCCGAGGTGGTCGTTCTTGACATACGAGTGCACCTCGTGGTTTGCTTCGAGAAGCGCGGCTACCGTCTCCTCCCAGGTGTTGCCGCGGGGGCCATCTAGCACCACTAGGTTGACGGGTGACTTCTTCGCCTCGACGACCACCTTCCGGGAGAGAAAGTCGACATCGTCGGTAGAGCCCTCGCTGTCGAACCGGCGGTACAGAGGGAGCAAGACTTTGTTGCGGGCATCGGGGTACTGCACGACGGCGTTGTAGATGGCTTCGGCTGCCCACGCCTTCGGTTCGGCAAGCAGAAGCAGACCGGGGTCGTTCCCCGGCGCGAAGGTGAGCTTCTCGTCGTACCACTGCTTGGTGATGCGTAGCAGCTCAGGGAAGAGCCATGGCTTCAGCGCACCAGCGTGACCCGGGAAATGGCGCGTCAGCACCTCGGCCGCCACGTTGAAGGCGATCTCCTGCCGACGAGCGTGCTTGACGATCTCAAGTTCGGCCTCATCGGCCTCACCAACGATGCCTTGGGCCTCAGTCCACGTCGCTACCAGCAACTCGTCAACGGCTATCGGCGTTGTGTGCTCGTAGTCGAACTCCACGGGCGCTTCGGGAAGCTCGACGCGATAACCATTGAGCTTCGGAAACTCGATGCGGAGATCGTGGCGATCATCGACAGCGAAGACCTCAACGGGTGACCTCGGAGGCTTCTGCGGCTGAACCTCGCGATCGGTGGGGATGAAGGCGAACGGCACGCCGTAGACCTCGGCGTACTCAGGCTCGAACCTCCCTCCCTCGTTTGGGACGTAGCTGCGGCGGCGTAGACCACGGCCGACCACCTGCTCGCACAGCAGCTGGCTCTCGAACGCCCGAATGCCGAGGATGTGGGTGACGGTGTTGGCGTCCCAGCCCTCGGTGAGCATCGCAACCGACACAACGCAGCGGACGGTTTCCCCTAGCTTGCCCCTCTTGCCGACGGTGTTGAGGACCTCGCGCAGGATGTCTTGGTCCGTCAACTGGTCGACGTCAGCGCCAGGATTGCGGGCACGGTACTCGGACTTGAAGACTTCGAGCTCCTTCGCAGCGGCGTCCTTGAAGTCGCCCTTCAATGCCTCGCCGGACTCAAGCTGGGCGGAGTCGACGATGATCGTGGGTGGTCGGTCGATCCAGTCGCCGCCATCGACGTTGCTGAGCAGTGGCAGGTGACCCGGGCGTATGATCTCGCGGCCGTCGGGTAACTCGATCTCCTGTCCGGCGATCCAGTCGTACACGAGTTTTGAGACGATCGTGTTGGGGCAGACGACGATCATCACCGGCGGAGGTTCTCCGAGCGCTTCGAGCTCGTCCTTCCACTGCTCATGTCGCTTTTCGTAGCTGCGATATAGCGACCTCAGAGCTCCCTCAAGCACGGGTGGTGGCACCCAGCCGGAGTCCGACTCCGCCCTCCTCCCCTTCTTCTTCGGAAGCTGATCGCCGACGTGCTGCCAGAGTGCCAGGTAGGTCGGCTGGTCCGTGTTCCTGACGTCATCGTCGACCGGGATGCGGGGCACTTTCACGATGCCCGACTCGATGGCGTCCATCAGCGAGAAGTCGCTGACTACCCACGGGAAGATGAAGCCCTCGTGGTAGCCCGAGCCGCTGAGATAGAACGGCGTAGCCGAGAGGTCATAGACGGTCTTCACTCCAACTCGGTCAGCTACCGCTTCGATGCCACGAAACCAGACTCGGGCGTGCTCGTTGCGCTCCTTGTCGTCCTTCTTGAGCTTCGAGGCCCCGGTGCTGGAATCAAGCGGCTTGTCCTGGTAGCAGTGGTGCGCCTCGTCGTTGATGACGATGACCTCGCCTTTCCCCCGGCTGGAGAGGTCTCGCATGATGCGGTCGACCACGTCCTCACCGGACTCGTGGAATCGACCGTCATCCTCGCCGCCTGTGAGGATCAGGCGGGTGTTCTTAGAGACGCCGCCGAACTCCTTGCCCAGCTTCGGGAGGAACGTGTGGTAGTTCGTGATGACGATCGCAGCGTCGTCGAGCAGATTGCGAAGGTCGTTCGGGACGAGGCCTTGGAAGTCGTAGTAGTTGCCGTCGTCGTGAGGGAACAGCACTCGAAGACGGTCGCGGATCGTAATGCCGGGTGCAATGACAAGGAACCGGCTCGTAAAACGGGCGTCGCGCTTGTTGTATGCCTTGTTGCACACCTGCCACGCGATGAGCATGCACATCACGATCGTCTTCCCAGCACCAGTGGCCATCTTCACAGCGATACGTGGGAGTCCGTTGTTGTGAAGGTCGTTCTCCGGGTCGATTCGGGTCCGGAAGTCGGGCTCACCGCGGCGACCGGCGACCTCAGCGAGGTAGATGGCTGTCTCCGCAGCCTCACGCTGGCAGAACAGCACCCGCTCTTCTCGCGTCGGATCCGCCCAGTGCTGCATGAGCTTGCGACTGATCGGGGTCACGTGTGGGTAGCCGCGGCCCCGCCAAAGTTCGACCCGCTGCCGCATGTCATTGATGAGGCTGTTCTGCTCCCGACGCTCGCCGGTGGTGTCGAAGAGTTCGAGGGACTCCTGCTCAGGGCCACCTTTCTTGCCGCGCTTCTTACTGACCGGTACGGGAATGAAGGACTCGCTCGGCCGGCGACCAGGCAGGATCTCGCCCGTCGGCCCGTTGGGCCCCAGGGCAAAGTGACGCTCCGGTGCCTCATACGGCGCATTGAGGATGGGGTTGCTGAGAGTGTCCATCAGCGCCCTTCATCCCGCCGCCAAGGCGGAGCCTCGATGTCGCTCCGGAGCCAGAGCCGAATGTGACCGCCAGACCCGGCCACTGCGGGGGAGAGAGAACCGTCCCAACGCCACGGGTAGCACCCCGCCCTGTCGAACGGCACCCCGCCCATGCACTCGGCTACTTCGGCTGAAGTCAACCGGCCGGCTGTGGCGACCCTCGCTCCCATGAACTGCGAGTCTATGGAGGGCGTCTGACAGCGTCGGGGCACGAAGGTCGGCGGTGAGGTTGCCCTCAGCGTCCTGCGGACGTTCACCAGAGATGGTGACTCGCAGATCAGCAACCTCTGTCCCAGACGCGCTCCAGTGCGAGCCTGATGCGCGTGAGTTCGAGCGCATTCTCGGCCCACTCCACTTCCCAGCACTTCAGATCATCCTTGTTGTGCGCTAGATCGGCGAGACAGCCGACTGCTGCGGCTTCGTTTCTCGCGAGGACGTTAGTTAGCGAAGACATGAGCAGCCCGAGCCCGAGACGACGCATCCAGACAAGCTTGCGGTGCTCCCGCTTGATGCGTCTCGCCATCAACTTGAGACGTGCCTGTTCGACGTGGAGGCAATCCCGGTCCGCCAAGAGGACGGATTTTTCCTGCTCAAGCTGCCGACGTTGCCGCAACAGGCTCCGGTCCTGCTTGCGCTTCTCCCGTCGGCGCCGGGCGGCTGGCGAGTCACGATCGGTCCTCTTGTTTCGCCAAGGGTCCTGGGTGCCCCCGTAGCCGCCTTCGGCCTCAAGGTCGCCGATCCGTGGCGAACGCAAAGGGCGTTGCCGCCTCTCACGGTCCCAATCGATCTTGGCAATCTGCAGACGTTATCAACGCGGCGTACGCGTGATTGCGGCGAGGTGGGCGTACGGCTAGAGGGAGAGCATGGGCGCACGTACGGGCCGCTTGGGATCATCGGCGCCGGAGCCTCGCAGGCGCCGCTGTGCCGACTCCGTCGGGCACCACTAGGCCGGTCGACATCGGCGTCTCGTCGCGACCGCACGGGCCGCGGACCGCGGCGGAGCGAGCAGCACGTAGTGGAGGGGCGAACTCTGGAGTGCCTTCAGATCCCAGTCGAGTCGGCCCCGCGTAACGACCACGTCGGCGACGATCGCCGTGAAGCCTTCGGCAAGGAGCTCGTTGCTGACCGCCGCCAGCATTCGCGTCAGCAACTCGAGTTGCCGGTCGGCCTCGTCACCGGGGGAGGAGGGGAGCCACCAGGGTTCACTCGGCCCTGGCGAATGCAGGTGCGGAAGGCATCGGCTCGCACGTCGTCGTCGCCCCGTCGTGAATTGTCATAGCCTCTGGGGCCGGTCTTCGCGAAGGAAGAGACGAGTCCTATGGTTGAAGTTGCATCGCTCGACGAGGTGCCGCTGCGTGAGGTCTGGCGGGATGAGGCCCGAGACTTCACGCCATGGCTGGCTGCGCACCCAGACCACCTCGGCAAAGCGCTCCAGATGGATCTTGAGCTCGAAGGAGCAGAGGTTGCTGTCGGGCCGTTCTCCGCAGATGTGGTATTGCGGGATGCGAACACCGGCCAACGAGTCGTCGTCGAGAACCTTCTAGAGACTACGGACCACGACCACCTCGGGAAGCTGATCACGTACGCCGCAGCGCTGGAAGCACACTGGGCCGTCCTAGTCGCGAGGGCGTTCCGTCCCGAGCACCGGTCTGCGCTCACCTGGCTCAATTCCATCTCGGGCGAGGGGAGCGGCTTCTTCGGGATCGAGGTTCACGCTGTCCGCATCGGCGACTCACCCGCTGCGGTTCGACTGGACGTCGTTGTCGAACCCGACGACTTCTCACGGCGCGCACGCGCCGGGGCGAAGACGGTGTCCGAGGCGGGCGCTCGCTACACCGACTGGTGGGCTGAGTTCCTCCCCGCGTTTCACGAAGCGCACCCAGGTTGGAGTAGTGCTCAGACGCCGTCGTATGCCAACTGGATGAACTTTCCTAGTGGCAGGAGTGGCGTTCGCTACGGTCTCAGCTTTGCCTATCCCACCGGCGCTTCGAACTACAGCCTCCGAGCGCAGGTGTACGTCGATGACGGGGAGTCGGTGTTCTCGGCGCTGGCGGCTCAACGCTCGGCGATCGAAGGTGCATGTGGTCTCGCGCTCCAATGGGAGCCGATCGAGAACGCACGAGCTTCACGAGTCGCGGTCTACCTCGACCCTGTTGATCCAGAAGATCGGATCAGTTGGCCGGAGTATCGAGCCTGGGCCGTCGAAACCCTCGGCAAGCTGCGCCAGGCCTTCTCAGAACCGATCAAGGACCTGCCATGAGGGCATGCCGCCGGCGATGCGTTGAAGAGCCAATCGGGGGTCCTTCTCCCGAATGAGGATGAAGTCATCAAGGCCCTCGGGGTATTCTCCACCAACACGGCAAGCACCCAGGTCTAAGCGATGACAGCCTCGTCGGATCCTGCGACCGAGTTCGGCGACGGGGTGTTGCTGGTCTGCCGATCCTCTCGGCTGCGGCGGTGCTGGCATCCCGTGGCTTTCTCCGGGCAGGTTGGTACGGCACCCGCGGCCCGGACGCTGCTGGGCACGCAGGTCGTCTTGTGGCGCACGCCGGCCGGACGGCTGCGTTCGGCTCTGGATCGATGCCCGCATCGCTGGGCGCAGCTTTCCAAGGGCACCGTCACCGACGGCCGGCTCGTGTGCCCGTACCACGGCTGGCAGTTTGGGCCCGACGGTGCCGTGGTCGAGATCCCCCAACTGGAGGCGGGGGCGCCGCTGCCTCCGTCGGCGTGCCTGCAGGTGCTGCCCACGGTCGAGGCGCACGGCATGGCCTGGATCTCCCTGGAGCCGCAGCCGCCGGTTCCGATCCCGACCATTCCCGAGTTCGACGACTCCCGGTTCGACCGCATCGAGGTCGGAGTGATCCGCTACCACGCCAGCGCCGCCGCAATCATCGACAACAACACCGACTCCACCCACGTCGCATTCGTCCACTCGGGCTCCTTCGGGGCAGATCAAGACCCGCGTGTGCCGGTCGGATCGGTGCAACGTTCCTCTTTCGGCATCTCGATCAGCTACGGCGAGATGCCGGTCGCCCGCACACCCACCTCGCAACAACCGGGCACCAGACACTCGGTGACCGAGATGTGGTTGCCCTTCGTGCAGGTGGGGCGGATGCACTACTCCGACGGCAGCACCCACATCCTGGTCAAAGGGTGCTGCCCGGTGCAGGACGGCGTCACCGACGTTCACCTGACGGTGCTGCGCAACGACCTCGCCGACTCGATCGACCGGCAATCCATCATCGACTTCGAGCTGGCCGTAGAGCTCGAGGACAAAGCCGTCCTCGAAACCCTTCCCGCGGCCTTCCCCCTCGACCCGAGACTCCAGGCCCACACCAAGCACGACCGGCCCGGCATCGCCTACCGCCACGCCCTCACCGACTTCCTCGCCGACCCGGGCTAGAAGCCGCGGGCGGCGCCCGCCAGCAGAGGCCGCGCTGAACTACCTGGCGGGCGCATCAGCTTGCCCCAAGCCGGCCGCGACGGTCGCGGCGAGAGCCATGCGATGGTCCTTTGTCCATGGTGTGCCAAGTGCTGCGGCGCCACAATGGCGATGCAGTCGGAAGCCTCGTTTCCCGCAGGCCAGGGAGTATCTCTGCCGGGCGATCCCTTCGGCGACACACCACTAGCTGTGATCGCGTACTGGCGCTATGGCTGGTCTTCAATTGGATCAATGGCTTCCAGCAGGCGGTACAGGCTGGAGGACGGGTTGTCGTCGGGAAGCTCTCGGTTGGCGCTGGCGTGCAGCATCGCAAGCCGCCTGGCCCGCTTGATGGCTTGGTGTCGCCTCAGCATGTAGGCAGCGCCGTCGACGCTCTTGCCCTGCGAGCTGTCTTGTCGACGACGGAGACTGCCGCAGTCGTCGTTGTCGATCCAGCTCTCGTGGTCGGTGTAGTGGAGTACCAGCCACAATTCGAAGCAGGGATTGGAGATCGCCACACTGATGCCGTTGTCGCGGGCCATCTGGACCGCTTCGTTCAGCCGTGCATGCGGCGTAGGCGCTTCCACGTCGAACACGCACCAGTACTTCGTGACCCCGGTCGACTCAGCGCGTTCACTGCGTTTCGCGGCCCTGGCTTCTTCCACGAGCTTGCGCGGCTCGCATCCCATTCCACGAATGTCCAGCGTCGCGACGCTGCGAACCTCTTGCAGGGAGGCAAACGCCTTCAGATACAGCGGTTCAGTCAGCTCGCCCTCACAGAAAATGACGAAGCGGGCTCGTTCATCGATCTGCGGGGCGCGGCGACGCAGCGGCCCTTCGCCTCGTCGGCGGGGTGCCACGCTCAGCCTTGGGGCGCGACGCCCAAAGCCTCGCGCACTCGGTACTGGTCCACTACCGGGATTCCGCCGAAGCGACCTTGCAGGTAGCCGCGCTCAAGGTTCGTGGAACGTCGGACGCTGGTGCTGCGGAAGTCAGACAGCGCGGTCAACTCTGTGCTGCCGTCGCGCCTCTTGGACGTGAGCCAGACTTCGTCGCGGTTAAGGCAGCCGAGGAGGCTCGTGTCGTGGGTGGTGAAGATGATCTGGGCGCCGTGACGGTTGGTGGAGGGATCTTGGAACAGTTCCACGAGCTTGCCGGAGATCACCGGGTGCAGGCTGGAATCGAGCTCGTCGACCACGATGACGCCACCTTCCTCCAACACTGCGAGCAGTTCAGGAATCAAGCCGAGCCAAGTGAGGGTCCCATCGGATTCATCACCGAGCTCCAGAGGACGCGGATCGCCGACGATATCGTGCAGAAGCCTCAGCCTACGACCGCCGCGGCCAGGACTCGGCGCTTCGTCGACCACCTCCACGCCCTGGACCCCCAGATCCGCGAACATGAGCATCGCCAAGGCCAGATCGCGATGCTGCTTGCGGTTCTTGCCCGCGGGCGCGCCACTGTCGTGTTGACTCCGCGATGGCGCTTCGTCGAAGACGTCAACCAGGAAGTCGTCCCAGCCGTGAGGCGTCCACCGGAAGCTTGGTCGGTACAAGTGAGCCTCCTTGCCTAGGAACGCTCGAGGCCAGAAGCCGACGAAGTTGATGCCGCGCAGCCAACGCGCCACACGGTCGATTTCCTCGGTGAGTCGGCTGGCAGCGGAAATGACCAATGTTGTGGGCGTGATCAGCTCGCGCCCGCCGCCGGTGAAGCGTGTGCCGCGCCTGAACACCGGATTGTCGCCGTCGCGCTCGAAGAGCGTGCGACGGCGCTGCTGCGGATAGCTGTAGAGCGCCTCGAAGACGACCTTGGACGCGTCTACCTCCAGCTCGTAGCGGTAACGCACGCCGCTGACGACTAGCTCGATCCCGAAGTACGACGGCTGCGGTGGCCCGGACGCGAAGCTGAACGGGTCAGAAGGGATCGCGTCCTCCCAGGCGCGCAGCGACACCCCTATCGCATGCGACAGCCACGCGAGCGCGTCGATGAGGTTGGTCTTGCCCGACCCGTTGGCGCCGTAGATTCCAGCAACGGCCAGAACCCTCTCGTCGAGTCCCTCAAGCTGGCGAGATGCAGCGCGATCTTTGTCCATCGCGACCATTGACAACTCGACCGGCTCGCAGATCGAGCGATGATTGCCGACCTCGAAGCGGAGAAGCATCGGAACCTCCTCGTAGACTAAAGACAAGCTGAATCATTATGATGTCGCTTTCCTGCGAAAATTATAGTCTCCCTGCAAGTAAACTGCAACACAGTAAGATCCGACCGCGGAGATGCGTCGGGCTCGGTGATCGGCCCGGCATCGCGTACCGCCAAGCACTCACCGACTTCCTCGCCGACCCGCCTCCGCGTTGACCGTCTAGCGACCCTGCTCGCCGACCGACGCAGCCGAACGCGCCGCCAGCGCGGCACGCGTCTCGAGCCTTCCCACCAGCGTCGCCAGCCCCGCGGCTGCCACCAGTGCGATGCCCTTCAACAGTGTCTGAGTGAACGACCTGACATCGAGCAGAACCAGGCCGTTCGACAAGACGCCGAGGAACACGACCCCGACCAGCACACCGCTGAGCCGGCCGCGGCCGCCGCCGAACGCGACCCCGCCCAGAAGTATCGCGGTGACGACATCGATCTCGAAGGCGAGGCCGAGCGTGCCCGGTGTCGCGCTGTTCAGCCGGGCGACGAGCAACGAGCCGCCCAGGCCCGCGGCCGCGCCCGTGGCCACGTACAGCATGAACGGGAGCACCCGGGTGGAGATCCCCGCCAGACGGGCCGCCTCGCTGTTCACCCCGAACGCGTAGACGTGCTGGCCCCACGGCGTCCGGTTGAGGAACAGGTAGCCGATCACAAAGACTCCGGCCGCGATGAGCACGAGGATCGGCACTCCCAAGATCCGCCCGGACCCGAGGTTCGTGAACGAGTCCGGGAACCCGAATATCGGAACAACGCTGATGTAGAACGTCAGGCCGCGCACCGCGGCCAACGAACCGAGGGTGACCACGATCGGCGAGAGCTTCGAGAAGATCGACAGCCCGCCATTGGCGACACCGACCGCGGCACCAGCGAGGACCCCCGCAAGCACCGCAACCGTCACCGGCGTGCCGCTGTCGAGGAGGCTCGCGCTCGTCATGCCGCCCAGACCGATGATCGAGCCGACCGACAGGTCGATGCCGCCGCTGATGAGCAAAAGAGCGAGCGGCACCGAGACGATCCCCATGATCGAGACCTGCAGCAACACGAGACGGAAGTTGTCGACGCTCACAAACCTGTCGTTCTGGCTGGCGAAGAACAAGACGAGCAAACGGATCTGACCGCCACCGCTCAACCACCGACCGACCACGAGCTTCTGCTGGTTGCCGCCCGAGAACGTCCACGCCGGCGCCACCGGGTCCGCAGGAGAGATGCCCAACGTCTCCGCAGCCTCGACGAAGTGTCGACGTTCGCGCCGGCGCCGGCGCAGCCCCCACTCGGCCAGTCGACGCATGATCGGCAGGACCACGTTGTCCTCGGCGCTGAGTATCGGGAAGATCGCCTGCTTCTCCCTGTCGGGAGGGATGAAAGCCACCCCGGATCGGATGGCCGACGCCACCGACCTCGGCGCGTAACCGACGCCGTCCAAGGTCATCCGGCTGGTGGACGGTGTGGCGCCGGCAACTGCGAGCGCCACGTCGGACCGGCCGCAACCCAGCAGGCCGAACATGCCGACGATCTCACCTTGTCGAACCGAGAACGAGATCGATGCGACATTGTCGGTACGAAGCGACTCGACCTCGAGGCCGCCGCGGTCAACACTCGGCTCCTGGGCCCGTTCCGGTTGGGACTCGAGAGACCGCCCCACGATCGCCCGGATCACCGTGTCGCCGCTCTGTTCCGCAACCGGCCCCTGAAGCGCGACTTGACCGTCGCGCAGCACAGTGACCGTGTCGGCGAGGGCCAACACTTCGTCGAGCAGGTGCGTGACGAACAGGATCGGGATCCCCTTGGCCTGGAGGCGGCGCAGCAGCCGCCCGAGGCGCTCCACGTCGGGGTCGTCGAGGGCCGCGGTCGCTTCGTCGAGGACCAGGATTCGAGGCTCGGTCGCGATGGCCCGGGCGATCGCCACCAGTTGTTGGAGCGCGGGGGGCAGCGCCCGCACGGGCAAGTCGATGTCGACGTCGAGTTCGAGCTCCTCCAGCGCGGCACGAGCGATCCGGCGCTGCTCGCGCACCCGCAGCAGCGGACCCGACCGGGGCTCTCGGCCGAGGACGAGATTCTCCGCGATCGACCGCAGCCCGATCAGCTTGAGGTCCTGGAAGACCTGTCGCTCGCGATGCGCCTTCATCTGCGACGAGTATCGGCCCGATCAGCATCGACGCTGGACCGGAACCATCGACTACCGACTAGTCCGCCAACCGACGACCCCAACAGGGCTCGGCAACTGGCAGATCGCATGGAAGATCATCGTTCTGATCGACGCTGAGGGACCCCAGGAGAACCTGACCATCATCCTGTGAATCCAGATCCTCAGCGAGGACATCGCCTACGCCCCACCTTCGTCACTGCGCTATTGCGACGTCTGCTTGTGCGCTGAACGGTCGAAACAGCATCGGTCACTGCGCTATAGCGACATCCGTCACTGCGCTGAAGCGACCGGAACGGCATCGGTCACTGCGCTATAGCGACATTCTGCTTCCCCGAGGCGACCATCGAACTCAAGGGCAGCGTCCGAAGGGGCTGGCTTGAGACGGGTCACCGGCACCGTACTGTGTTGCGGCGCGCAGGACCGGCGACGAGAGGGACGCCTAGTGGAGACAGCAGAGGTGGCGTACACCGCCGCTGGTCTGGAGTTGGTGGGGACGATCGCCTTTCGCGACCCGGCCGATGGCCCGTTGCCCGGTCTGCTGATCGCGCACGAGGCCGGCGGGCTGGACAGCTACCAACGCGGCCGCGCCCTCGAGTTCGCACGCGAGGGCTTCGTGGCGTTCGCCTTGGACTATCACGGTGCGCATGCACCCTTCGCGTCGGTCGACGCGATGGTGGCGAGACGCAACGACCTCCTCGGCGACGCCGACCAGGTCCGTGCCCACACCGGCGCCGCCCTCGACGTGTTGGCGTCGCACCACGCGGCCGATGCCTCACGGCTCGCCGCCATCGGCTACTGCCTCGGAGGCACGCTCGTGCTCGAGCTCGGCCGCACCGGCGCCGACCTGAAGGCGGTCGCCGGGGTCCATCCGTCGCTGCATGCGATCACACCGGCCGACACGCCGCGGATCAAGGGCGAGGTGCTCGTGCACGTCGGCGGCGACGATCCCTTCGCCCCGCCCGAGCAGCGCACGGCGTTTGAAGCCGACATGTCCGATGCGGGCGTCCGATGGCAGGTGCACGTCTACGGCGGGGTCCGCCACAGCTTCACCAACGCCACCCTCGAGGGACGTGAGATACCAGGCCTCGCCTACAACCGGTTCGCCGCCGAACACACCCGCCAGAGCGTCCTGGCCCTCCTCAAACGGACGCTGAGCGCCTAGGTCATGTCCTCGATGAGCGGCCTGATCGACGTGGATCAGGCCTGCTCGGCCCCGAGAGTGCGGTCGTCCGTGTCAGCGGCCGCCTTAGCCCGTTCGAGCATTTCGGGCGGAAACCGCACCGGCACGGGATCGGTCATTCGCTGCTTGCGGCGCCGTCCCGGTCCTTGGGGTACCTGGTTCTCGGGCCTGCCGTAGAACTCGTGCTCCTCTTCGGGGGTCATTCCGTTAGCGCAGTACGCTAGTGCCGCTGGAGGACGGGAGATTCGGGAGTTCAAGTCCCCCCGATGTCGAGTCGGGGCTCGTCGAGGAAGGGTTCAGCGACCCTGACGTGGATCAGTTCCTCCCACTTGCTGCGCGTTGACTCGCTCTCATATGTGAAGAGGCGGTCACACTGCTGGATCGATGCAGACGCCAAGTGGATTGCGTCGGCGGGTTTGACCGCCCTCGTTCCGTGCCTCTTCGAATGGCGAATGATTGCCCGTGCCTCCAGAGCGACCCTGGCCGAGACGTCCACGACGGTGATCGGTGATGCGGGAACCCAGAGCTGATCGATGGCATCTTGGCTGCCCACTAGGTCGCCGCCGGCCTGACCGGTGGAAATATAGGCAACCTCCGTGATCGACAGGACGGAGGTGATCAGATCGATCTTTTCTTCCCGGGCATCCTCCAGCACCGACTGGACGACGCCAGCGCGGCCCTCCTCATCGGCGACATAGGCGATGAGGACGTTCGAGTCGAGGTATACCCGAATCGGTCTAGCCCTCATCTCTCATGCGTCTGACCAGCACCTCAGCCGGCTCCGTCCTCTGGAGCGCTCCTCGGGCCCGGAGGTAGCCGTCGGGGTCTCCCTCGCCCACGGGATCCACCTTCGTGACTCGCCGGATCCATACCGGCCTGTCAGTCTTGGCGTCTCGGCGCACGGTGCCGGTCACATCGGCAATGTGTCCCCACACGTCGCGCATCCTGTCCTCGAGGTCCCAGTCCATGTAGCACTTGACAGCCGTGTCGCTAGTGAGTTCGTAGAGGTTGAAGCTGAGGTTCTTGCGTCGAGACAGCGTCTCGACTCGGCCCCGCACTGTCCCGAGCGACGTCGGATCCTCCTTCGGCCGTTCGGCTGCCGAGGGCGTCAAGGGAGCTATGGGAGCGTTGACGACTACCTGCTTCCCGTCGGTTTGGATCGTGATCGGATGGGTCTCGTCAGCGAGGGCCATCAGCTCGTACATCTGCCGATGCAGGGGAAACTCGCGGTCGGCGTCGCCGTCCTGTACCCGCTGGGCTGCATCGATGTAGTTGTCGTACATGGCTGGAATCCGCTGTTCGGCCTCTTCGTCCAACGGGACGGCCCGAGCCGTCGCGGAGGCGCTTCCGTAGTCGAGCCCGGCTAGCACCCAGCGGACTTCCGCGCTATGGCTCTCTCTCAACGCATCGAGCACTTGCGAGAAGTTGGCGAACGCGTCAGAGAGCGTCTGGATCGTCACCTCGCCGTCGAGACGGAATCTCAGATGATCTTCGCTCATATCCTACATTCTAGCTTGGATGCCCAAGAACCGCTAGCGCCGCTTCAGCCATGAGGACTCTCCCGATGTAGGGGATTGCCCTGGCGTCAGGGCTGCTCGACTTGGAGTGTGCGGTCGACGGCTCGGCGGACCCAAGACTATGGAGTTCGTGCCTTTCACGGCTGTTGGCCCTCCGCTGCCAGTGCGCCGGTACGGTTCGTTGCGACCGGCACCCGTTGCCTCGGGCGCCCCGGATGAAGGCTGCGGCGCGCAGGACCGGCGACGAGAGGGACGCCTAGTGGAGACAGCAGAGGTGGCGTACACCGCCGCTGGTCTGGAGTTGGTGGGAACGATCGCCTTTCCCGACCCGGCCGATGGCCCGTTGCCCGGTCTGCTGATCGCGCCTGAGGGACTAGATCTGTTGCCGTTTGGAGCGCCTCGCGAGCAGTTCTACCGTCGTCGGCGCCATGCGACTGCGCCGGCCGCGAGAACCACGGCGGCACCTGCGATGAGCAGGAACGCGAGCAGGCTCTGATCGTCGCCCGAGTCCGGGAGGCGGATCGAGTCGTCGGGCGGGTGGCCCTCGCCGAAGACGTCTTGGAGCTCGGCCGCCGTGACCATCGAGCCGCACAGATTGACGGACAGGTCGCCCCGCCACGTCCTGGCGGCGATGCCGACCGCGCCCATGCCGCCGAGGTCTATCCCGCAGGCGGGGCCCTGGGCGTGGGTGCGGACCTCGATGAGGGGGCCGGCCTCGCCCTTGTACACCCGTTCGACACGGAACAACAGCGCAGTGCCGTTGTCGTCGACCCAGTCGTGCACCACCCGCTCCAACTGACGCCCAACGAAAGCGACAGTGATGTCGTCGGCGTACTCAGACAGCTCGAGGTCGATGCAGCTGCAGGCATGAGCTGTACGCGGAGTCGCGGCGATCCCGACGAGCGCGATCGCAGCCGCGGTAATCAACACGCCGCAGAGTCGCATCATGGCCACCGATCTCCGACACTAGGCGTCCCTGCCTCCCGAGCCTCAGGAAAGCCCATCATGACGGCATCGGTGATCTGTGCTCCCGCTTGTGTCGCTGCGACAGATCGCGGAGGCGTCCGGGCTCGGCCGCAAGACAGTAACCGCGATCGTCGAAGCGGATCCGCTCCGAGCGTGACGCCGACGTCGGTGAGAAGGTAGGGACATGAGCATCAACTTCGACGATCACCTCGACGCCGACCACCTCGCGGTGCTGGAGATGCTTCCCGGCGATCTGCTCGACCTCTCAGACTTGCCCGCGGCGCGAGCAACGCTCGACGAGCTCATGGCTCACCTGCCCGCCCCCGAAGTTCCCGACTCGATCGAGATCGCCGACCATCACGCCGAGGCCGTCGACGGCCATGAGGTGCTTGTGCGCGTCTACCGGCCCAAGCAGCGACGAGACCGCAGCCCCGGCCTCTACTGGATCCACGGCGGCGGCATGGTCCTGGGAAGCGTCGACATGAACGACGCCAGCTGCGCGGCAATCGCCTCGGACCTCAACGTGGTGGTGGCGTCCGTCGACTACCGCCTGGCGCCCGAGTCCCCGTATCCGGCCCCGCTGGAGGACTGCTACTGCGGCCTGGTGTGGTTCTTCGATCACGCCGAGGCGTTCGGCCTGGACACGGCCCGCATCGCCGTCGGCGGTGCCAGCGCGGGCGGAGGCCTCGCCGCAGGACTCGCCTTGCTGGCGCGCGATCGCAAGCAGGTCAGCCCCTGCTTCCAGCTGCTGACGTTCCCGATGCTCGACGACCGCAACGACACGCCCTCCAGCTTCATGATCGACGACAACCGAGTGTGGAACCGGGACGCCAACATGGCGGGGTGGTCCGCCTATCTCGACGGCAGCAACGGCGCCGACGACGTCCCGTACTACGCCGCTCCGGCCAGGGCCACCGATCTCGGCGGGCTTCCGCCGGCCATCATCACCGTCGGCAGCCTCGACATGTTCCTCGACGAGGACATCGCCTACGCCCAGGCGTTGCTCGGGGCCGAGGTGCCCTGCGAGCTGCACGTGTACCCGGGCGCGTTCCACGGCTCGTCCAGCTTCGTCCCCCAGTCCGACATCTCCCGGCGCTGGCACCGCGACGAGATGGCCGCGCTCGACCGGGCGTTGAACGGCTGCTAACGGCGGATTCTCGCCGCGGCGAGGGGTTTAGGTCGGCGCGGGTGAGGTGTGGCGGGTTCTCCTGTTGGCAGGTTGGGTGGCGGAGGTCCCGAGGCCGTGAGCTGAGTCAGGGCTGCTCGGCCTGCAGTGTGCGGTCGGCGGCCCTGCGGGCCGAATTCACATCGCCCGATGGTGTCGGTCTAGCTGCGCACCGGTGTGCGCCAGCCGAAGGGGTCTGGCGCCGCGCCCAGTTGGATGTCGGTGAGCGCTTGCCGTAGCCGCATGGTGTTGGGGCCCGGTTGTCCGTCACCGATCGTGAGTGTGTTGCCTGCGTAGAGGACGGTGCCCACCGGTGCCAGACCGGCTCCGGTGCCCGACAGGAACGCCTCGCCCTGCTCGGACCAGTCCGAAAGCTCGTCGGGGTGAATTGAACGTTCCTGCACTTCGTAGCCGAGTCGCCGGGCAAGTTGAATCACCGAGTCGCGGGTGATGCCGTGTAGGAACGTTTCGTCGAGATGGCGGGTGACGACCCGTTCGTCGTCGGCGAGGAAGAAGTTCGAGGCTCCGGTTTCGGTGATGTCGCCGCCGGTGGCGAACAGCATCTGATCGACTGCCTCGTTGGCGGCCATCGCGTCCAGCGTGGCGCCCAAGGCCATCGCGTAGTTCGCGCCGCACTTCACCATCCCGAACTGGGGCACGGTACGTGGCAGCGACGTCTCCACCAGCAGCGTGAGCGGCCGAATCCCGCCTTTGAAGTAGTCGCCCACGGGGGAGTTCACGACATACAGCAGCGCGGAGCGGGTCGGGCGGGCCGCCGCGCCGATGTCGGCCTCCGTGCCGATCAGCGTCGGGCGGATGTACAGCGACCCGGGCGGGTCGGGAACCTCCCCGGCGTTGGCCTCGACTGCGTCGATGATCATCTGGCGCAGCGTGACGGGGTCGATCTCGGGCAGCCGCAGAAGGGCGGCGCTGGTGGCCATGCGAGCGACATGGCGGTCGAGGCGGAAGATGGCCAGCGATCCGTCGGTTTGGCGGTGAGCCTTCAGCCCCTCGAAGATGGCGCTTCCGTAGTGCAGCACGTGCGCGGCGGGGCTGATCGTGAAGTCGCCGTACGGCTCGGGCGAGCCGTCGTAGACGAACGGGCCGCCGTCGGCCTGGGCCGTCGTCATCCAGTCGCACAGGATGGTCCCGAAGGGCACAGTGAACGGATCGGGCTTGTGGGTCATGGGTGCTCTCCTCCGGGCGGTGCAATGGTATAACCCGACCGCTCGGGGCCGTCCCTCGCTGCTACCCTCAGCGCTCCGCTCGCCCGGCATTTTGAGGCAACAGGTGGCAGGGGACAGACACTTCTACATCGATTCGTTCGACACGATCCGGCTGAGTACGTATCGGCTCGGCCGCTCGCCCTTCGCTGACCGGTATGTGACCGATCAGACGGTGTTCGGTGTGTACTGCGACCGCCTGTACCCCCTCAAGACGACCCCTCACGAGGACCCCGTTCCCAACTATTGGAAGCTGCGCCGCGGCGTGATGTTGTACGACGTCCCCGAGAAGCCGCTCGAGATCGTCGGCCCCGACGCGGCCGGGCTGCTCGAGAGAGTCCTGGCGTGCAGAGCCGAGACGCTCGCCGTGGGGCGGGTCCGCTACGGCATCGCCTGCAGCGAGGACGGCACTGTTCTGATGGACGGTGTGGTCATGCGCCTCGCGCAGGACCGCTTCTGGTATGTCAAGGCGAACGCAGCCAGCTCCTGTTCGGCCTGGTTTGTGCCACCGCTGCACCGCACGCCGGCATGCAGGTCCACTTCGACAACGGCCCGGTCGGGCACATGACGATCGGAACATGGTCGCCCACGCTGGACACGGGAGTCGGCTACGTGCGCTTCGACCGGCCCCTGCCGGGCGACGACTGGTTCGCCAAGACCGTCCAGTTGCATGACCGCGATGGAACCCCACACGAGGCGACCGTGGACACACTGCCATTCGTCGACAAGGACAAGCAGCTGCCCCGCGCCGAATGGACCGGCTCGAACAGCTGACTGATCGGCAGGTTTGCGGGGGCGCGCTCCTGCCTGGTGTGGGGGTTCGCTTCGACCTGGAGATGAACGCGGGCCGCACCGCGGCCACTCCTGCTCAGGCCAGGTCGAACCGGTCGAGGTTCATGACCTTGTGCCACGCCGCCACGAAGTCCTGTACGAACTTCTCCTGCGCGTCGTCTGACCCGTAGACCTCGGCGATGGCCCGCAGCTGGGAATTCGAGCCGAACACGAGGTCGGCTGCGGTGGCTGTCCACTTGAGGGCGCCGGTCTCGCGGTCGCGGCCCTCGTAGACGTGCTCGGTCTCCGACACCCGCCACCGCGTGCCCATGTCGAGCAGGTTCACGAAGAAGTCGTTGGTCAGGGTGCCGGCACGGTCGGTGAGCACACCCAGCGACGATCCGGCGGAGTTGGCGCCCAGGGCACGAAGACCGCCGATGAGCACCGTCATCTCCGGCGCCGTCAACATCAGCAGGCTCGCCCGGTCCACCAGCACCGTCTCGGGTCGGCGCTTGTCACCGGCCCGCCAGTAGTTGCGGAACCCGTCGGCGGTCGGTTCGAGCACCGCGAACGACTCGACGTCGGTCTGTTCCAGCGAGGCGTCGGTGCGTCCCGGCGAGAACGGAACCGCAACATCGCAGCCGGCGTTGCGGGCCGCCTCCTCGACGGCGGCGCACCCGCCCAGAACGATCAGATCCGCGAGCGACACCCTCTTTGCACCACTCTGGGAGCGGTTGAACTCTGCCTGGACCTGTTCGAGGGCCGCCAGCACGGCCGACAGCTCAAAGGGATCGTTGGCCTCCCAGTGGATCTGGGGGGCGAGCCGGATGCGGGCGCCGTTGGCCCCGCCGCGCATGTCGCTGTCGCGGAACGTCGACGCCGATGCCCATGCGGCCGAGACCAGCCCGGAAGCAGAGAGCCCGGAGTCGAGGATCCCGGCCTTGAGAGCGGCAATGTCGGAGTCGTCGACCAGTTCATGGTCGACGGCGGGCACGGGATCCTGCCAGATCAGCTGCTCGTCGGGGACCTCCGGACCCAGATACCGCGCCACCGGCCCCATATCGCGATGGACAAGCTTGAACCACGCCCTGGCGAAGGCGTCGGCGAACTCGTCGGGGTTCTCCAGGAAGCGCCGCGAGATCGGCTCGTAGACGGGGTCCATGCGAAGCGAGAGGTCCGTGGTCAACATCACGGGGGTGTGCCGCTTCGACGGATCGTGAGGATCGGGCACGGTGCCGGCCGCGGCGGGATCGGTGGGAATCCACTGCCACGCACCCGCGGGGCTCTTCGACAGCTCCCAGTCGTAGCCGAACAGGGTCTCGAAGAACGTGTTGTCCCACGTCACCGGGGTGGGTGTCCATGCGCCCTCGAGCCCGCTGGTGATGGCGTCGCCGGCCTTGCCGCTGCCGAAGGTGCTCGTCCAACCGAGGCCCTGCTCCTCCAAGCTGGCGCCCTCGGGCTCGGGGCCGGCGTACTGGTCCCCGTCGGCGGCGCCGTGGGTCTTTCCGAAGGTGTGCCCTCCGGCGATCAGCGCGACCGTCTCGGTGTCGTCCATGGCCATGCGGGCGAATGTCTCCCGGATGTCCCGTGCCGCCGCGAGCGGGTCGGGCTGCCCGTTCGGCCCCTCGGGGTTCACATAGATGAGGCCCATCTGCACCGCGCCGAGCGGGTCGGCGAGCTCCCGGTCGCCGCTGTAGCGCTCATCGTCGAGCCATCCGGTCTCGGGCCCCCAGTAGATGTCCTCCTCGGGCTCCCACACGTCGGTGCGGCCGCCGCCGAAGCCGAATGTCTCGAAGCCCATCGACTCCAGCGCGACGTTCCCGGCGAGGATCATCAGATCGGCCCATGAGATCTTGCGGCCGTACTTCTGCTTGACCGGCCACAGCACCCGGCGGGCCTTGTCGAGGTTGGCGTTGTCGGGCCAGCTGTTGAGCGGAGCGAAGCGATGCGTGCCCGAGCCGCCACCGCCCCGCCCGTCATGGATGCGGTAGGTGCCGGCGCTGTGCCACGCCATCCGGATCATCAGCGGCCCGTAATGGCCGTAGTCGGCCGGCCACCAGTCCTGCGAGGTCGTGATCGCCTCTTCGATGTCGGCCTTCACCGCGGCGAGGTCGAGGCTGTTGAACTCCTCCGCGTAGTCGAAGGAGTCGCCCATGGGATCGATCAGCGGCGAGTTCTTGTTCAGAGGCCTCAGATTCAACTGTTCGGGCCACCAGTGCTGGTTCGCCAGCGAGCCCATCGCAGCGGGCGCCTCATGCAACACGGGGCATCTGGCGGCCGGCGCGGCTGCTTCGATAGGGGCGTTGTCTTCGATGGTCATGACTGCTCCTTGGCTGTTCGGTGGGCTGATGGTGTCGATCTCATTGATTGTGGCCGGCAGGGGCGGATGCTTTCTGGCAGGCGGGGCAGAAACCCCAGTAGATGACCTCGGCCTCGTCGATGTGGAAGCCGTAGTCGTCGTCGACGTCCAGGCACGGGCGATAACCCGCCGCGCAGTCGACATCGACCATGCGGCCACAGTCGCGACAGACCAGATGGTGATGGTTGTCGTCGACCCGGTCCTCGTAACGGGCCGCGGACCGCGCCGGTTGAATGCGCCGAATCAGACCTTTGTCGGCCAGCACGCCCAGGGCGTCGAACACCGCTTGCCGAGACACCGTCCCGATGCTGGTGCGCACATCGTCGGCGAGATCATCGGCAGTGGCATGCGGACGGGCTGACACGGCGTTCAACACGGCCAGCCGCTGAGCAGTCACTCTTATCTCGTGCTGTCTCAACAGCTGCTCGGCGTCCTCGATCACTCGGCGTCCTCGATCCACTCGGCGTCCTGAAGTGTGTAGCCACTATAGCACCTATTCTAGACTATATCCAAACTTAGATTTGATCTTGTTCCGGGTGTTCACCTATCCGCGCGGTCTCCCAGATCGTCCTCGATGTAGGCGCGGATGATGTCGTCGTAGCACCGGTCGGCCTCGAACCCGAGGTGGATCGCACGTGCAGCGGCGAAACGCTGGGGCCATCCGGCAACGATCGCGGCGACCGCAGGATCGGCCGCCTCGGTGATCAGCCCCACGACGTCGGGGCCGGCCACACGGCCGAGCGCCTCGATCTGTTCGCCCACCGTCACCGACACGCCGGGCATGGTGAGGTTCCGGCGGGATCCGAGCAGCGAGGTGTCCATCTCGGCGCCATGAACCAGAAAGCCGACGGCGGCGCGGGGGCTTGCGTGGGGGTGGCGCACGTCGCGCGAGACGGGCAGCGTGGCCTCCTGGCCGGCGAGCGGCTCGCGGATGATGCCCGAGAAGAAGCTCGAGGCGGCCGCATTGGGCGCGCCGGGGCGCACGCTGACGGCTGGGAGCCGGATCCCGATGCCGTCGAAGAACCCGCGGCGGCTGTAGTCGGCCAGCAACGCCTCTCCGATCAGCTTCTGCGTGCCGTAGGAGGTGAGCGGCGTGGGATGGAAGTCGTCACCGATGGGATCGGGGAACGGTGCGCCGAAGACCGCGATGGACGAGGCGTAGACCACGCGTGGTGCGTCCGGTGCGAGCCGGATGGCATCGAACAGCAGCCGGGTGCCGTCGAGATTGACCCGCATGCCCTTGTCGAAGTCGGCTTCCGCCTCTCCGGAGACCACGCCCGCGAGGTGGAACACCACCTCGGTCGGAGCGATATGAACGCTTCGGCCGCGCCGGGGTGGGAGAGGTCGGCCGCATGGGCTGCGCACACCGCGGAGTCGACCGGGGCCTCGACCAGGTCGACGAGATGGATGGCGTCGATGCCCTCACCGCGGAGATGGCCCCGGTCGAGGAGTCGCCGGGTCAGCTTGCGGCCGAGCATGCCCGCGCCGCCGGTGATCAGGACGCGCATCGGCGTCAGCCGCGGCCCACCAGGGGCATGCCGTTGGCCATGACGGTCATCGTCAGCACGTTCGTGTCCGCAGGCAGGCCGGCCATGTAGGCCACGGCGCGGCCGGCGTCGGCCGCGTCCATGGTGGGCTCGGGCTTGATGCTGCCGTCGGCCTGGGGCACACCTTCGCGGAAGCGAGCTGTGAGAGGGGTCAGGGCGTTGCCTATGTCGATCTGGCCACAAGTGATGCCGAAGCGCCTGCCGTCGAGCGACAGCGACTTGGTCAGCCCGGTGATCGCATGTTTCGTGGCCGTGTACGGGGCGCTGTTGGGCCTGGGCACATGGGCCGAGATCGATCCGTTGTTGATGATCCGCCCGCCCGTGGGGTCCTGCGCCTTCATCAACCGGAACGCGTGCTGGGCACAGAGGAACGAACCGGTGAGGTTCACGTCCACCACGCGCTGCCAATGCTCGAAATCGAGCTCGTCGATCGGTACCGGCGGCGCGACCGTGCCCGCATTGTTGAACAGCAGATCGAGGCGGCCGTGATCGGAGCGCACCTCGTCGAACAGGGCTGCAACCGAAGCAGGGTCGCTCACATCCGCGGTGATCGCCGAGCCGGACCCGCCCAGACGGTCGCACTCCTCGGCGGTTTCGGCCAGGAGATGTGCTCGTCTCCCCACGACCACGACGTGCCAGCCGTCGCGGGCGAGGGCCAACGCCGCGGCCCTCCCCAGTCCAGTGCCGGCTCCGGTCACCATCGCGATCTTGTGGTCCTGCATGGCCGCATCCTCGCAGCGTGCAGGTGTGCGCGCCACTGCCGCCGAACTCCGAGAGCAGAGATGAGTGCCGGTGAACATCAAGGTAGACCTCGACAAGCGCAGAGCCTCGCTCGTGTCTGCGTTGGTGATCTTCACCTCGAAGGGCAGTCCTCGTGCATCGTCACGTGCCCATCGGTCCGCTCGCTCGAACCCGACCCGCGACTCAACTCAATGCGCTGCCCGGCGCGCTGCGGCGCTACCCGGCGGGCGCGCTTATGGTGGCCCTGATGGCGTCGTCGTCTGCCTCACCCGAACCTGATGGACCCAGTGCGATGCACCCTGCCGGCGGTCCCGACCCGGGGGTCGGCCGGAGCGGGCTGCGGTCAGCGGCCTGGTTCAACATCGAGGGCGACCCGCACCTGTCGGCGCTCTACCTGGAGCGCTACACCAACTACGGGCTGACCCGCGAGGAGCTTCAGTCGGACAAGCCCAAGATCGGCATCGCTCAGACCGGCTCGGACCTGTCGCCGTGCAACCGGCATCACCTCGAGCTGGCCAAGCGGGTTCGCGAGGGCATCGCTGAGGCCGGTGGGATCGCGTTCGAGTTCGGCGTCCACCCGATCCAGGAGACCGGCAAGCGACCCACCGCCGCACTCGACCGCAACCTGGCCTACCTCGGCCTCGTCGAGGTGCTGCAGGGCTACCCGCTCGACGGGGTGGTGCTAACCATCGGCTGCGACAAGACCACGCCTGCGTGCCTGATGGCCGCGGCAACCGTGAACCTGCCGGCCATCGCACTGTCGGTCGGCCCGATGCTCAACGGCTGGCACGAGGGCCGCCGCACCGGCTCGGGCACGATCGTGTGGGAAGCCCGCGAGCTCTACGCCGCGGGCGAGATCGACGATGCGGGCTTCATCGACCTGGTGGCCTCCTCCGCGCCGTCGGTGGGCTACTGCTCGACGATGGGCACTGCCACCACCATGAACTCCCTGGCGGAGGCGCTGGGCATGCAGTTGCCCGGATCGGCTGCCATCCCGGCGCCGTACCGGGAGCGAGCCCAGATGGCGTACCGCACCGGGTTGCGCATCGTCGAGATGGTGCGCGAAGAGCTGCGCCCCTCCGACATCATGACCCGGGAGGCCTTCGAGAACGCCATCGTGGTGAACTCCGCCATCGGCGGGTCCACCAACGCCCCGATCCACCTCAACGCCATCGCCGGGCACCTGGGCGTCCCCCTCGACAACGACGACTGGCAGAAGTACGGCCTCAACGTCCCGCTGCTCGTCAACCTGATGCCCGCGGGGGAGTACCTGGGGGAGGACTACCACCACGCCGGAGGGGTGCCCGCGGTGGTGGGAGAGCTGATGCGGGGCGGGCTGCTGCCCCACCCCGACGCGCTCACCGCCAACGGGCGCACGATCGGCGAGAACTGCGCCGCGGCGCGCATCGCGGACGCTGACGTGATCCGCACCGTCGACGAGCCGCTCATGGCCGACGCCGGCTTCGTGCACCTGTCGGGGAACCTCTTCGACAGTGCCATCATGAAGACCAGCGTCATCTCCGAGGAGTTCCGCCGGCGCTACCTGTCCGACCCCGACGATCCCGACGCGTTCGAGGGCCGCGCCATCGTCTTCGACGGCCCCGAGGACTATCGGGCCCGCATCGAAGACCCTGACCTCGACATCGACGAGGATTGCATGCTGATCGTGCGCGGCGCCGGCTCGGTGGGATATCCGGGCGCGGCCGAGGTGGTGAACATGCAGCCCCCCGCCGCGCTGCTCGTTCGGGGAGTGCACTCGCTGCCGTGCATCGGCGACGGGCGCCAGTCGGGCACCTCCGCCTCGCCCTCGATCCTCAACGCCTCCCCCGAGGCCGCGGCCGGCGGCGGGCTGGCGCTGCTGCAAACCGGCGACCGGATTCGCATCGACTTGCGTCGCGGCCGCGCCCACATGCTCGTCGATGACCCCGAGCTCGAGCGCCGCAGGGCCGAACTGGAGTCCGCGGGCGGCTACCCGGTGCCCGAGTCGCAAACCCCCTGGCAGGAGATTCAGCGGTCGATGATCACCCAGATGGACGAGGGAATGGTGCTGCGCCCCGCGCTGAAGCACCGCGACACGGCCCGCACCCACGGCCCTCCCCGCCACAACCACTGACCCGTCAGTCGTCGAGCAGCTGCGGCTCGGCGTCTTGGGCCCGCTGGACGATCACGCTGACCCGCTCAGAGTCATGAATCTCAGCGGGAGGTCACTCTGACGAGCGTACATAGTATGATTCAAACTGATCCCGTCTGATTCAAACTGTTCACTAGGTGAATGCGAACCAATACATCTGACAGACAATCTAAAGCTTCGCATATCTATTTCGAATCAATCCCCCAGATAGTCTAATCCGACTGTTTCGAAAATATCCCAACTATCCCAACTGTCGATTCTATCACACTAAGCGACAAACTGTCTTTACGATAGTAGAGACGTGTGAAGACTGTGCGCAGCGTGCATTGAAACCCAGATACGCGAAATTGGCGTGGCCAGCTTGAGGGAAAACGCTTACATGTGTGAAATGATTGGTACTGTCGTGGACATTGGTTCCCTCGACCAAGGAGATATAGTTGTGCCGACGATTGTGCTATCGTCGAACAACAGAGGAGGCCTGTGATCACTACCGTGTCGTCGAAACACCGTGTTGCGGTTCCCGATGGGACCATCTCGAACCAGGTGGCTGAAAGCCTCGCGCAGTTCCTAGAACGGCATCCGGAGGCGCCTGCTGTGTCGCTGACGGTGGTCGCGGGAGACGACGAAACGGTCCTTGACGTGCCCGTTGACGTCCTCAAGCTCCTCGCCCACATCTTGGCCGAGACCGCCAGCGGCAACGCGGTGGCGGTCGCGCCGGTCGAAACCGAGCTGACAACCCAGCAGGCAGCCGACCTGCTCAACGTGTCCCGCCCATACCTGGTCAAGCTTCTGGACGAACGCAGAATCCCCTTCCGCCGCGTCGGCAACCGGCGCAGGATCCTGCTGGCTGACGTCATAGTTTTCAAGGACGCCGATGAATCCGAACGTCGCGCCATCGCAGCCGAGCTGACCGCCGAAGCCGAGCGCTCAGACGACGACACCTGACACTCCAATCTCGGCCTACTCCGAGACGGCAACAGCCACAGTCCGTGAGCGGAAGTAGTAGAAGAACAGCGAAGGACTGAGTCTCGGCGTCGTCGATGTCGTGGCCGGCCGATCGGGGTTGTTGATCACTCAGGCGTGACGTAGGCGGCCGTTAGTCCGCCGTCGACCTGCAGGTTGGCACCAGTCATATACGAGGAGTCGTCGGAGGCCAGAAACAGCGCGGCTGCGGCCATCTCGGTGGCCTCGCCGAAGCGTCCCATGGGCACGTGCACCAGCCGGCGCTGACGCTTCTCCTCGGTGTCGAGGTACGACATGAGCAACTCGGTTCGCAGCGGCCCCGGCGAAAGGGCGTTGACGCGGATGTTCTCGCGGGCGTGGATCACGGCCAGCTCGCGGGTCGCCGACAGCACCGCTCCCTTTGACGCGGTGTAGGCGATCTGGGGCGTGGCCGCGCCCACGGATGCCACGAAGGACGCCGTGTTGATGATGGAGCCGCCGCCCGCCCTCCGCATGGCCGGGATCTGGTGCCTGCAGCCGTACAGCACGCCTTTGAGGTTCACCGCCAGGGTCCTGTCGATGGTCTCGGTGCTGGTGGTTATGGCGTCGGCGTCGTCGGCCAGCATGATGCCGGCGTTGTTGAAGGCGATGTCCAGCCGTCCGTAGGTCTCCTCCGCGGTCTTCACCGCCCGGGCCATGTCGGCGTCGTCGGACACATCGGCGCGGACCGCGGTGGCCTCGCCCCCGGCGGCTCGGACCAGCTCGACGGTGACATCGTTGGCCTCTGCGATGTCGGCCGCCACGATCCTGGCGCCCTCCTCGGCGAATCGCAGCGCGGTGGCCCGTCCGATTCCGCTCGCGGTCCCGGTGATGAGCGCGACCTTCCCTTCCAGCCTCATGGTGCGTCCCTTTCGGTGGGCCTCGGCTTCCAAGCGCTTCGAGGATGGCACATCCGCGGCATCGTCAGTTGTGCCGAGGCTGACATGGCACCCCTCGGCGGCAAGGTGTGGCCAATGTCACGCCCCGCGTGGCGGCTAACCGCAGAGGTGGCACGGGCGGCGCCGGTAGCGTCGGCGGGTGCAGAGTCCGGTACGCCTCGTCTACCTACTGCGGCCCACCGTGAAGGTCGGCATCCTGCTCGCGGTCGGGTTCAGCGTCGTGGCCTTTGTGTCGACGCCGTTCCTGCTGCCCGAGATCGCCGAGCACTACGGCATCGGGCTCAGCGTGGCGTCGATGATCGGCGTGTTCCAGTTGGGCGGGTTCGTGGTGGCCACGTGGGGCGCCGGGCGCTGCTTGCAGCCCCGCGAGCCGGTCTTCGTGACCGCGCTGCTGGCCTCCGCAATCGCCAACTTGGGCTCGGCCACTCTGCCGGCCTTCGCTCTGCTGGTCCCGCTGCGGTTCGTCAATGGCGTGGCCCTCGGGCTTCTGGCCTGGTACGGATGGGTGCAGGCCTTCGGCGACGACCGCCGCATGGGCGACGTGGCCGCGGCCGGCCCCGTTGTCGGCGTGCTCGCCGCGCCGCTGGTGTCGGTCCTGCTGACAGCCGGGGGACCCCGGCTGGTGTTCGTCGTGCTGGCCGGCGTGTCGCTGGTCCCGCTCGCGTTCGGGTACCGCAGCGAGGTGAGAGAGCTACCCAGAGACCGGGCGCGCCACCGGGCGGTGCCCGCGGCCCGGGTGCTGCTGATTTGCCTGGGCCTTTTCACCCTCGGCGGATCGGCGGTGTTCATCTACGCGGTGGTGCTGGGAACGGGCGACCCGGGGCTGTCCGTGACGCTGGTCGCCGTCGGATTCAGTCTCAACGCCGTCGTGGCCATCCCCGGCGCCCGTCTGAAGGCCGTCCGCAGGATCCCGAGCCCGTGGATGGCCGCGACCGCGGTCTGCGCGATTGTGGTCGCCACCACCGACTGGCGGTGGCTGTTCCTCGGTGCCCTAGTGGTGTGGGGGTTCTTCTTCTGGGCCGCGATACCGGGTGTGTTCGAGGTGCTGGCCAGCCGGTCGCGCTACCCCGAGGAGCGCGTTGGCGACGCCCAGGCGCTGATGGCGGCGGGACGGGCCGGCGGGCCGCTGCTGGGCGGCCTGCTCATCGACAGCGCCGGGGCTGCCGTGCTCGGGATCGTCGGCAGCGGCCTCATGCTGGTCGCCGCCATCGGCGTGTTCAGCACCAGAGCCCTCGCCCAACCCCTAGGAACCGCTGAGAGCATCGTCGCTCCGCCTCCGGAGAACCGCTGAGAGCATCGTCGCTCCGCCTCCGGAGAACCGCTGAGAGCACCGTCGCTCCGCCTCCGGAGAACCGCTGAGAGCACCGTCGCTCCGCCTCCGGAGAACCGCTGAGAGCACCGTCGCTCCGCCTCCGGAGAACCGCTGAGAGTACCCTCGCTCCGCTTCCGGAGAACCGCTGAGAGTACCCTCGCCCAAACCCTAGAGAGCCGCTGACAGCGCTGGCGCTACGATCCGGCCATGACCACTGAGCACGAAGCCGGGGACGTATCGGGGATGGAGTCGGAGTGGTACCTGCCCGCCTTCGAGACGGTGGAGGAGGAGCGGCAGCACCGCAAGCAGCGCCTGGCCGCCACCTACCGGATCTTCGCCAAGTTCGGCTTCGAGGACGGTGCGGTGGGTGCGGCCGGCCACGTCACCGTGCGGGATCCCGAGGATCCCGAAACGTTCTGGGTCAACCCGTGGGGGGTGCCGTTCTCCCATATCACCGCGTCGAGCCTGATACGGGTGGACTCCCAGGGCACCATCATCGACGGCGAGGGCGCGCTGCTCAACGGCGCGGCCTTCGCCATCCACTCCCAGATCCATGCGGCCCGGCCCGACGTGGTGGCGGCCGCGCACTCGCACTCGATGCACGGGAAGTCGTTCTCGGCCCTGGGGCGGCATCTGCGCCCCATCACCCAGGACGCCTGCGCCTTCTACGACGACCACGTGGTCTTCGACGGCTACAGCGGGGTGGTGATGGAACTCGACGAGGGCAAACGCATCGCGGCCGCGCTGGGCGACTGCAAGGCCGCCATCCTGCAGAACCACGGCCTGCTCACGGTGGGCGCCTCAGTGGACGCCGCGGCCGGCGCATTCGTGGCCATGGACCGGGCCTGCCAGTCGCAGTTGCTGGCCGAGGCCGCCGGCGACCCGATCGACATCGGTGACGACGTTGCCCGCCACACCTACTCGATGGTCGGCAGCGGCTTGGCCATGTGGTTCACCTTCCAACCCCTCTACACCGAGATAGTCAGAGAACAGCCCGACCTGCTCGACTGATTCTGCCGGCCAAGGGTGCCGGCCCGAGGAACTTGACGTGGCTGTCCGCCCCATGGGGGCACAAGTTCGTCAAGTTGGGGGAGCCGCCGGGCTAGTGATGCAGAACGATGCGGCCCGAGCCCTCGGAGACCCGGCCGATCACGGCGGCTTCGTGACCGGAGGCTCGTAGCTCGGCCACCACCGCCAGACCAGCGTCACGGCTCACCATGCCCAGCAAGAGCCCGCCGGACGTCTGAGCGTCGGCCAGCAGGGTCACCGAGACATCGCTCGCATCGCCGGTGTCCAGGTGCGGCGACACCCAGTCAAGGTTCCGAACGGTGCCGCCGGGCACCATACCCAGCGCGGCCAACTGGCGGGCGCCGTCGATGAACGGCACCTCGCCGACCGAGACCTCCAGATCGACGCCCGATTCCTGGGCCATGCGCAGGCCGTGGCCCAGCAGGCCGAACCCGGTGACGTCGGTGGCCGCGGTGGCGCCGTGGCGCAGAGCGGCCGCCGCCGCGGTCTCGTTGGATCGGGTCATCTCCCGAACGGCTCTATCCGCCGCCTCAGCGGAGGCCTCGCCCCGCTTGATGGCCGTGGAGATCACCCCGGTACCCAGCGGCTTGGTCAGCACCAGCGCATTGCCGGGCCGCAGCCCGGAGTTGGTGAACATGCGCGACGGGTCCACCTCGCCCAGCACCGCCATCCCGTACTTCGGCTCCGGGTCGTCCACCGTGTGGCCCCCGCCCACCACGAAGCCGCCGGCCCGGGCCGCGTCCTCGCCGCCAGCGAGCACCTCGGCCAGCAGGTCGTTGGACAGCTCCTCGGAGTTCCACGCCACCAGGTTCAGCGCCAGCAAGGGTCGCCCGCCCATGGCGTACACGTCAGACACCGAGTTGGTGGCCGCGATGCGGCCCCAAGTGCGGGCGTCGTCCACCACCGGGGTGATGAAGTCGGCGGTCAGCACCAGGGCGCGCCCGGGGCCGATGCGCCACACGGCGGCGTCGTCGCCGGTGGCCAAGCCGACGAGCAGCTCCGGCGGGGGATCAGGGGTCAGGCCGCGCACGACGTGCGCGAGATCGCCGGGGGCGATCTTGCAGCCTCAACCAGCGCCGTGGCTGAACTCGGTGAGCCGTCGGGCCATCGCTGTCACCCCCTCTCGCGCACGGGTGCCGGGGTCCTGCGGGCGGGAGCCCGGACAGGACTGGAACCTCCGCAGGATACGCGCACCGCTCTGCAGCGCCCGCGGACTGTGCGCCCCCTTCGGCCAGGGCTCGGGCCAGCAAGTGGCCGGCGCGAACCGCTTTCGAGCGCCGGGGACGGTGCGGCCCCGGTCGCCGAAGGGTCAGGGGAGCGGCCGGTAGGGTGCAGCCGTGAGCGTCGATCCCCGGCTCCGGACCCGGGCCACAGAGCTGTTCGGCGTCTCCTATCCCATCGTGCAAACCGGCATGGGCTGGGTGGCCGGGCCGTCGCTGGTGACCGGCACCGCGGAGGCGGGCGGGCTCGGGATCCTGGCCTCGGCCACCATGACCATCGACGAGATGGACGCGGCCATCGCCGAGGTCAAGTCCCGCACCGATCGGCCCTTCGGAGTGAACCTGCGCCCCGACGGAGTCGATCTGGCCGACCGGGCCGACCGGCTGGTGCACGCCGGCGTGCGGGTGGCCAGCTTCGCCGGACCTCCTCCGGCAAAGGTCGTGAAGCAACTGCGCGACGGCGGCGTGCTGGTGATGCCCACCGTGGGCGCCCGTCGCCACGCCGAGAAGATGGCCGAGTTGGGAGTGGACGCCGTGCTGTGCCAGGGCGGCGAGGGCGGCGGGCACACCGGCACCATTCCGACGTCGCTGCTGCTGCCTCAGGTGATCGACGCCGTGGACATCCCGGTCATCGCCGCCGGCGGCTTTCATGATGGTCGGGGCTTGGCCGCGGCCCTGGCCTGGGGCGCCGACGGCGTGGCCATGGGCACACGCTTCCTGCTAACCGCCGACTCCAAGGTGCCCGACGCGGTCAAGGCCGTGTACCTGGGCACGCCCGTCACCGGCACGGTGGTGTCGAGCAGCATCGACGGCAAGCCCCAGCGGGTGATCCGCACCGGCCTGGTCGACTCCCTCGAATCGGCCCGCCTCACCCGCCTGGTGCGGGCCGCAGTCAACGCTTGGCGCTTCCGGGGCCTCACCGGCATGAGCATGTCGGCGCTGCTGCGAGAGGGGCTGGCCATGAGGCGCAGCCAGGGGCTCACATTCAGCCAAATGGCCATGGCGGCCAACGCCCCCATGCTCACCCGGGCGACCATGGTGAACGGCGACATCGACGCCGGGATCCTGCCCACCGGCCAGTGCGTTGGAGTGGTGGACGACCTACCCACCTGCGCCGAGCTGATCGAGCGCACCGTGGCCGAGGCTCTGCAGGCCCTGGACCGCGTCGCCCCTCCGGCTCCTGAGTAGCTTCCGGTTCCATGTGCGGTCGCTACGTGTCGGCCACCCCGCCCGACGAGCTGGCCAAGTACTTCGGCGCTCTGGCGCCGCCGCCCGCGCACGCCCTGTCGCCCAACCACAACGTGGCCCCCACCCAGACCGTCTACGCGGTGCGCGAGCGCAGTGGCGCCCGCAGCCTCGACACGCTGCACTGGGGGCTGGTGCCGTTCTGGGCCAAGGATCCCAAGATCGGCAACCGGATGATCAACGCCCGCGCCGAGACCGTGGCCCACAAGAACGCCTTCCGGGTGCCCTTCACCCGGCGGCGCTGCATCATTCCCGCCGACGGCTTCTACGAGTGGCGCCGCCTCGAGGGCTCCAAGCGCAAGCAGCCCATGTTCATCAGCCGCCCCGACGGCGAGCCGTTCGCGTTCGCGGGCCTGTGGGAGCAGTGGCGCGACGAGAACAACCTCGACGCCGACGGCGAGCCCCTGGAGCTGCACTCGTGCACCATCATCACCTGCGAGGCCAACGAGGCCATGGCCGCGGTGCACGACCGGATGCCGGCAGTGCTCCCACCCGGTGCCTGGGACTATTGGCTCGATCCGGCCGATACCGACGCCGAGGCCGCCGCCGGCCTGCTGGTGCCGGCGCCGTCGAGCCTGATCCGGATGCACCCGGTGTCCACCGAGGTCAACAACGCCCGCAACAACGGTGCCCACCTCATCGAACCCGCCGATCCGATCGAATTGATCTAGAGGCCGAGCGGATAGGCGACACTTCAATTTGCGTTGGAGCGCCGCCGGAGGAGGGGTCAGCCCGACTCGCTGAGGCGCTCGCGCAGCAGGGCGGCCACCGCGTCGAGGTCGTCGGGGTCGGCGCTGGTGTCGGCGCTGGAGAAGTCGAGATGGGCCATCGTCGAGATGGGCACCACATGCACGTGCACGTGGGGCACCTCGAAACCGGCGATCATCAGGCCCACCCGGTCGGGCGCCAGTCCCGCCGCCCGCTGGGCCGCGGCCACCCGGTGGGTGACAGCCATCATATGAGACACCGTCTCGGCGTCGAGGTCCACCCAGTGGTCGACCTCGGCTCGGGGCACCACCAGCACATGGCCCCGGTTGAGCGGCCGCACGTCCAGGAACGCCACGCACACCTCGTCGCGCCACACGAAGCGGCCCGGTATCTCTCCGTCGATGATGCGGGTGAAGATCGATGGCATCCGCTGATCGTAGGCTGAACGGCCATGGACGCGGAGCCCGTTCCCGAGACGCCACCCTCCGGCGAGGATCGGATCCTGACCGTCCCCAACCTGATCTCGGCTGCCCGGCTGGCCGGCATCCCGTGGTTCCTGTGGCTGCTGTTCAGCTCCGGGGACCGCTGGGGCGCGGCGCTGCTGTGGGGGGCGCTCGGCGCCACCGACTGGGTGGACGGCTGGTGGGCCCGACGCTTCAACTCGGTCAGCAAGGTCGGCAAGCTGCTCGACCCGATCACCGACCGGGCCGTGCTGCTCGCCGGTGTCTTCGCGGTTGGCTTCGACGGCTCGGTTCCCTGGTGGCTGGTGGTGCTGACCCTGGCCCGGGAGGGGATCGTCGCCGTCGTGGGGCTGGTGCTGCTGTCGTTGGGCGCCAAGCCCATCGACGTGACGTGGTGGGGCAAGTGCGCCACCTTCGGGCTCTACTTCTGCTTCCCGCTGCTGCTGGCCGGCGCCTCCGACATCGCAGCAGCCGACGGGTTCAGGATCGCCGGATGGGTTTGCGCAGTGCCCTCACTGTTGTACAGCTACCTGTCCGCGGTGCAGTACATACCGTTGGGCCTCGAGTCCCTTCGCCAGGGACGGGCCGAACGGGAGGAGGCCCAGTGAGCACACTGAAGCAGAAGCGATTCCGGTGGGAGGCGACGCCGTGAGCGCGCGGTGGGGAGTCTGGTTCGAGCCGACCCAGCCGGTTCGCCGCCTGGTCGAGTTGGCCCGTCTGGGGGAGTCTCTGGGAGCGGAGGCGTGCTTCGTGGCCGACGAGGGCACCGAGCGGGACACCTACGTGGCGCTCACGGCCATCGTCGAGGCCACCGGCCTGACGGTCGCGCCCGCCATCACCAACCCGTTCAGCCGCCATCCGGTCGCCACCGCCGCGGCTATCGCCACCCTGGCCGAGCTGGCCCCGGGCCGGGTCATGCACGGCTTGGGCGTGGGCGGCAGCCGGGTGCTCAAGCCCCTCGGGATGGACCCCGAGCGGCCCTATACCGCGCTGCGCGAGACGTTCGAGCTCAACCGGCGCCTGCTGGCGGGCGAGACGGTGGGGGAGGCCTCCCTGCCATGGTTCCAGCCGGAGGCGCCCGTGCCGATCGCGGTGGCCGGCAGGGGACCAAGAGTCCAGCGGCTCGCAGCCGAGCACTCCGACTGTGTGATCCTGTCGGCCGCGCCGCCCGCCGACCTTCCCGCGGTGGCTGAGCGGATCCGCTCGCGGGGCTCGGCCCAGATTGCCTGGTCGGCCTATCTGGCCTACAACGACACCGAGCGCCGCCGGGTGCTGCCCCACTTCTCCTACATGGCGGTGGACGCGCCGGCCGAGGTGCGGGCCGCCGACGGTCTCGACGACGCCGCCACCGAGGAGGTCCGCCGCCTGATGTTGGCCGGGCGCATGGGCGACGCGGCCAGGCTGCTGCCCGACGCGCTGGTGGACCGCTACGGCCTGGCCGGCACCCCGGCCGCCATCTCAGCCCGGATCGCGGAGCTCAGCGGCTGCTTCGACATCTTCATGCTGCCCATGAACGACGAGCCCACCGCAGCCGACCACATCCGCCGCAGCGCCGAGATCCTCAACGCCGCTTAGGACTGCGGAATGGCGGAGTAGGCGGGGAAGTCGGGGTCCGCCACCGAGTGGATGCCCAGTCCCATCGCCACCCGGTTCACATAGTTCAGGTGGGCGCACTGGGCGTTGGCGTCCACGATGTCCAGGTCGTCGAAGCCGGCCGCTCGCAGCTCCTCGACGTCGGCCTCAGTGACCGAGCCCGGCGAGCGGGTGAGCTTGACCGCGTATCGCACCACCGCGGCGTCGGCCGGTTCCAGGCCCAGTGACTCGAAACAGTCAGGGTCGGCGGCCAGCTTGGCGATGGCCTCATCGTCGAGGCCGGTCTGGCGCAGCTTGATCGTCACCTGGCTCATGCAGTGCACGGTGCCGTTGATGGCTGAGGTCACGAAGCTGACCAGGTTGCGCTGATGGGGCGTGAGCCCCGACGGGCACTTCTCGGTGGCCGCGTACAGGTCGAGGCGGGCCGCCACCAGCGCCGGGTGCAGCGACCCGGCCAGAGTCATCTCCGTGGGCTCGCCCAGCGCTCGGGCCTGCCGGTCGTAGTGGGCCATCAACTCGCCCTCGGCCTCGTCGTATGGAATCGTGGAGATCCACATTGGCTGCTCCTGTCGCCGGGACGATCGTGAGGAAGATGAGCGGGTTCCGAGGCCTAGGCCTGTCGCTGTCGAACGAGGATCCCGTGGCCGACACGCTAGCGGTGGTGGCCGCGGCGGACCGCCTCGGCTTCGAGGAGGTGTCGCTGCCCGAGAGCCGGCTGTTCAACTCGGTCATGCCGGTGGCCGCCGCGGCGCTGCATTCCACCGAGCGCGTCACCGTGCGGATCGGCGTGGCCAACCCGGTGTTCCGCCACCCGGTGCTGCTGGCGCTCGAGGCCGCGACGCTGGCCGACATCGGCCCGGGACGGCTTCGCTTCGGGCTGGGCGCGGCGGAGTGGACGATCAGGCGCTTCGGCATGGACCCGCCGGGGTGGCGACCGCTCACCAACACCGTCGAGGCGGTGCGGGCGGTGCGGCGGCTCACCGCGGGCGAGGCCCTCGACTTCGAGCCGACCACGTTCTCGGTCGTGCCCGGCCTGCGTTTGGACCGCCCGCCGGCCGCGCCGGTGCCCGTGGACGTGGGCGCGGTCAGCCGGCGGATGATGGAGGTCTCGGGCGAGTTCGCCGACGGCGTCCAGCTCGGCGCCATCACCAGCGTGGGCTACACCCGCTGGGCCCGCGGGCGCCTGGCAGCCGGGGCGGAGCGGGCCAGCCGCGGCGTGGACGAACTGCTGCTGAGCGCCAACGTGCTCACCAGCGTCGGCCCCGACCGGGCCGAGGCCCGCCACGCCGTCAAGGAGGTGCTGGCCTACTACCTGGCCCGGGTGGAGGGAGTGGTGGTGGACGAGGCCGGCGCCGACCCCGAGGCGGTGGCCGCGGTGCGCGCCGCCGTGGCCGAAGGCGGCGAGCAGGCGGGCGCGGCCGTGCTCAGCGACAGCCTGGTGGACGTGTTCGCAGTGGCCGGAACCCCAGACGACGTGATCGAGGGACTGAGGGCCTTCGGAGACGCCGGCCTCGATCTGCCGCTGGCCTGGTACACGTTCGGCCCCGATCGGGACGCCGGGATACGCCTGCTGGCCGAGCAAGTCCGCCCCGAGGTGGTGACGGCACGGCAGGCCCACTAGGGCATAGCACGGCCGAATCTTCGTACTTCTCTGGGATAATCCCAGAGAACCGCCAAGATTCCCGGTGGTGCGAGGTTCCTGGGTGGTGCGAGGGCGCCCGCGAGGTGCGATGCTGGACCCGATGACTGAGGGTCCGGTGGTATCGACGCAGTGGCTGGCCGAGCGTCTCGACGACCCCGGCACCAGAGTGGTGGACTGCCGCTGGTACCTGCGCCCCTTCGACTGGCGCAACGGCGACGATGAGTACGCGAAGGCCCACATCCCCGGCGCGGTCCATGCCCGCTGGGACACCGAGCTGGCCGACCCCGACCGACCCGATCTGTGGATGCTGGCCGGGCCGGAGCGCTTCGCCGCCGCCATGGCCGAGCGTGGCATCGGCGACGACACGTTCGTGGTGGCCTACGACGATCAGCATGTGACGGTGGCGGCCCGGCTGTGGTGGGCGCTGCGGGTGTACGGCCACACCGGTGTGGCCGTGCTCGACGGTGGGATTTCCAAGTGGCAGGCCGAGGGACGCCCAACCGACGACGTCGTGCCGCCCTGTCCGCGGGCCCGCTTCACGCCCCGCTTCGATCCGGGCCTCTACGCGACTCACGAAGACGTTCTGGCGGCGCTGGGCACCCGAACCCGCCTGGTGGACGGGCGCATGGCGGGCGCCCGCGAGGCCGACGGCGGCGCCATCCCCGGCAGCATCACCGCGCCCGGCATCACCTTCACCGGCGCCGACGGCACCTGGGCGGCGCCGCAAGAGGCCCGCCGGCGCCTCGCCGAGGCCGGTGCGTGCGCGCCGGAGCCCACCATCGCCTACTGCCGCGGCGGCGTGGGTGCCTGCGGCACCGCGCTGGCCTACGCCGTCGCCGGCCACGATGATGTAGCCGTGTACGACGGGTCCTGGACCGAGTGGATCACCGATCCGGAGGCGCCCAAGGCCCTGGACGCCGCGCCCCCCGGCTAACCGTCCGCGACGGGAGTCTCGAGGGTGGTCACAGAATAGTGCCCGGTGGGCGGGCGCTAGCATCACCGGCCGTGGACTCGTACACGCCGGCCGCTGAGGAGCAGCGCGCCAGAGCCGCGGCCATCGCGGCCCACCGCTCGCTGAGAGCCGCCATCGCCGCGGGCGCGGCGCCCGCGACAGCCACCGCCTCACTGGCTGAACTCGTGGTTCTGGGCCTGCTCGAACAGGACGTCCGAACCTATATCGGGATACTGGGGCACGGATCCACCACCCTCGGCGAATCGCTCAGGATCTACGAGGCGGCCGGCGTCGTGCGGTTCGCGGCGGTCCGCCACGAGACGGAGGCGGCCCACGCGGCCAGCGCGCTGCGCATCGTCACCGGCGAGCGGGCCGCGGTGGTGACTTCGATCGGACCGGGCGCGCTGCACGCGTTCGCAGGCTCGCTGACGTCCGCGCTCAACGGCGTCGGCGTGTGGCACATCTACGGCGACGCCACCACCGAGGCCGAGGGTCCCAACATGCAGGACCTTCCCGGATCGGTGCAATCCGGGTGGCAGCGGCTGGCATCGACAATGGGAGGCAGCTACAGCCTCCACACTCCCCAGGCTCTCACCCACGCCCTGCAGCAGGGAGCCGCCGTGGTCGACCATCCCTACCGGGCCGGGCCGTTCTTCCTGCTGCTGCCGATCAACACCCAGCCCCAGATGGTGCACGACTTCAACCTGCGCCGTTTGCCGCGAGGCGGCGGGATCCGGCTGGGGGCGGCCGAGGCGGAGCGGATCGCATCGGCCGCCCGCCTGCTGCGGGCCGCCAAGAGGGTGGTCGTCAAGACAGGCGGCGGCGCCCGCTCGCTGGGCCCGCTCCTCGACCGGTTCCTCAACTGCGTGGACGGGGTGGCGGTGCTGTCCCCGAACTCGGTGGGCGCCCTGGGTCCCGACAAGCCGCGCAACATGGGTGTGGGCGGGTCCAAGGGATCGATCTCCGGGAACTTCGCCATGGAGCACGCCGACACCCTGGTCGTGCTCGGAGCCCGCGCGGTGTGCCAGTCGGACTGCTCCCGCACCGGGTATCCGAACGTGGGCGAGGTCGTGAACGTCAACGCGGACCCGGCGGCCGCCACCCACTACGCCAACACCATTGCGCTGGTGGGCGATCTCGAGCGCACCCTGGAGGCGCTCTGCGACGAGCTCGACCAGCTTCCGATCGCCAGCGACCACTCCGCCGCGTGGCTGGCGGACTGCGCGTCGGCGAGGGCCGAATGGGACCTCTATCTCAAGACCCGCACCGACCCGGTGCTCCTGCGCGACCGGTGCTGGGACCAGCCCGTGCTGTCGCAGGCCGCCGCGCTGCGCATCATCGAGGACTGGGCGGCGCGCCGCGGGGCCTTTCGCTGGTTCGACGCGGGAGACGTCCAGGCCACCGCGTTCCAGGTGAGCCGGGACGAGTCGCCCGACTTGAGTTTCACCGACGGCGGCGCCAGCTACATGGGGTTCGGGGCCTCGGCCCTGCTGGCCACCGCGCTCAGCCCTGACGCGCCCTACTCGCTGTCGGTGGTCGGAGACGGCTCGTTCCTGATGAACCCGCAGGCGCTGGTGGACGGCGTCGTGCACGGTGCCCGCGGCGCGGTGGTGGTGCTGGACAACCGCAGGATGGGCGCGATCTCGGGTCTGCAGGAGGCTCAGTACGGCGAGGCCTACGCGACCTTCGACGACGCGGTGGTGGACTACGTGGCGCTGGCGTCGTCGATCCAGGGAGTGGAGGCAGTATCGGGAGCAGGCGGAGCCGAGCAGCTCGTCGACGCGCTGGATCGAGTCTTCGAGCACGGGGGCGTGGGACTGGTTCACGTGCCCGTGTACTACGGCGACGATCCTCGGGGATCGATCGAGGCCTTCGGTCGCTGGAATGTCGGGAGCTGGGTGGCCGATACGCAGGCGCTCAGGCACAGAATCAACCTGTGAAGGAACACCACGACGAACAGACCCGCCAAGACGCGGGCTCCGACGTGACAGCCGCGCCGGGGTCATCGTTCTATGACAGCTCATGGGGCATCCACCAGGGCCCAACCTCCTATGGAGATGCCGGCTTCAGCCGCTTCGCGCGCTCGGTGTTCCTGGCGTCTGCCGGCTACGACGATGCCGACACCGACCGCCCGATCATCGGCGTGGGCCACTCGATCAGCGACTTCACACCGTGCCACCGCGAGATGCCGGTCCTGCTCGAGGGGGTCAAGAGGGGAGTGGCCCAGGCCGGGGGAGTGCCGCTGGTCTTCCCGACCATGTCGTTGGGGGAAGTGTTCCTGGACCCGACCAGCATGATGTTCCGAAACCTGCTGGCTCTGGAGGTCGAAGAGCTGGTGCGGGCCCAGCCGATGGACGCGGTGGTGCTGCTGGGCGGCTGCGACAAGACGGTGCCGGGCCAGCTGATGGGTGCCGTCTCAGCTGGCCGGCCGGCCCTCGAGGTGGTGGCCGGACCGATGATCGCGTCGCGCTGGCGGGGCGAGCGCGTCGGCGCGTGTACCGACTGCCGGCGCATGTGGGCTGGGCACCGGGCCGGCGATGTGAGCGAGACCGAGATCCGCGCCGTGGCCGGGGTGCTGGCCCCAACCGGCGGGACGTGCATGGTCATGGGGACCGCCTCGACGATGGCCATCATGGCCGAAGTGCTGGGCTTGGCCGTGCCCGGTTCCTCCACCGCCCCGGCACCCAGCGGCGACCGCCTCCGGGTGGGTACCCGCTCGGGGCGCAGGATCGTCGAGATGGTCGGCGAGGGTCTGACCCCTCAGCGGATCCTCACCAGGGCCAGCTTCCTGAACGCTTCCGCGGTGCTGGGCGCCATCGGCGGCTCCACCAACGCGGTGGTGCACCTGCTGGCGCTGGCCGGCCGGGCCGGAGTCGACCTCTCGCTGGCCGAGCTGGGCGACGCCGCCGCGTCGGTGCCGCCGATAGTGGACTGCCGGCCCACAGGCACCGGCTTCCTCGACGACCTCCACGACGCGGGCGGGGTGCCCGCACTGCTGGCCGAACTGGCACCCAGAGTCGACCTTGGTGCGGCCACCGCGCTCGGCTGCACTCTCGGCGAGTCGCTGGAGGGCGTGGCCGGCTCCCCGCCCTGGCCGTCGGTGCTTCGGCCGCTCGAAGCGCCCGTGTCCTCCGATCCGAGCATGGTGGTGCTCTTCGGGTCTCTGGCCCCAGACGGGGCCGTGATCAAGACCGGAGCGGCCACGCCGAGGCTGCTGTCCCACCGCGGCCCGGCAGTGGTGTTCGACGGGGTTGAGGACATGCAAGCCCGCCTAGACACCGTGGACGCTTCGGCCAACTCGGTGCTGGTGCTGAGGGGGTGCGGCCCCGCCGCGTCGGGCATGCCGGAGGCCGGAGCGATGCCGATCCCCAGACGGCTCGCGGCTGCGGGCGTCGCCGACATGGTGCGCGTCTCCGACGCCCGCATGAGTGGCACCGCCTTCGGGACGGTCGTGCTGCACGTGGCACCGGAGGGGTCGCTGGGGCCGTTGGGACTGGTGCGTGACGGCGACATCATCGAGCTCGACGCTCGCTCCGGCCGCCTGGACCTGCTGGTGGATGGAGCCGAGCTTGAACGCCGCCGGCGCGAGGCTTCCGTCGACGGCGACCCACTTGAAGGGTCCGCTTCCACCCGCTGGCGCGCGCTGCAGTCGCGCCTCATTGAACAGGCCAACCGGGGGGCAGACATCGACGTGGGGCGCCTGGGCTGACGCTGGCACGGTCGGGTGCGTTGATCATCTCGCAATGACGTTGCCTATTTGGCATCAGATGCTAGAGTCCCGCCGGCGCCGGGCAGAGCCCGCGCTTGAACACGCACGAACCCAGGAGGGAACGCACATGAGCACCTGTACGAAGACGCGCGTCGGCTGGCTGCTGCCGGTTCTGGCCGCCTTCGCGATCGTGGCCGCGGCTTGCGGCGACGACGAGGCCGACGAGCCCGCGGCCCAACCGGCCCAGACCACCACCGCGGCCGCTCCCGCGACGACGGAGGCTCCCGAGGAGGAGATGGTCGAAGACGAGATGATGAGCCTGGGCGAGGTGTCGGTGGGCCACTACTACGGATCCGACCTCGGCCAGCAGGGCATCCTCGACATCAACACCACGTTCGAGACCGGCGAGGCGGTGGTTAGCCCGATCGAGCACGAGGCCTTCAAGGACCAGATCCTGATCGCCCTGGCTGGCGGCGAGCCGCCCGACGTCTTCTCGTACTGGGCCGGCGCCCGGACCCAGTCGGTGTACGAGAACGGCCATCTGCAGCCGATCACCGAGGTCTTCGACGATGCCGACGTATGGAACGCGTTCCCGAAGGCCCTCGTGGACGCCGGGATCTACGGAGGCGAGCCGCACCTGCTGCCGTTCGGTTTCCACTACGTGGCCTTCTTCTACAACCCCCACGTGATGGCCGAGGCCGGCATCACCGAGATGCCCACCACCGGCGAGGAACTGTTCGTCGCCGCGGAGCAGATCGCCGCGACCGGTGTCAAGCCCTTCGCGCTGGGCTCGCAGTTCCGCTGGCCCGCGCAGTTCTGGTTCGACTTCCTCATCCTGCGCACGGCGGGCCCCGACTACCGGGCCAAGCTGATGTCGGGCGAGGCCTCCTACGAAGACCTCCAGGTCACCCAGGCTCTGGAGTTGTGGAAGGACCTGGTGGACACGGGCTTCTTCGTCGACGATGCCAACGCCTACGACTGGACCGACGCGGCCGACCAGGTGGCCAACGGCGAGGCGGCCATGACCCTGATGGGCACGTGGATCACCGGCTACTGGAACGGCAATGGCCTCGAGCCGGTAACCGACTACGACTTCTTCAACTTCCCGGTCATGGACCCCCTCATCGAGAACGCCGCCCTAGGACCGATCGACGGTTGGGCCCTCTCGGCCGACGCGGCCAACCCCGAGGGCGCCAAGGCTCTGCTGGTGCACTACGCCCAACCGGACAATCAGCTCAAGTGGGCTCTCGAGCAAGGCGCGCTGCCGCCGAACGCCAACGCCGACACCAGCCAGCTCAACCCGGTGATGGCCAAGGCGCTGGTGGAGGTCGGCAAGGCCGACTCCTACTCCTTCAACTACGACCTGGCCACGCCACCGGCGGTGGCTGAAGTCGGTCTGGACATGTTCCAGGCGTTCATGGACGACCCGTCGAGCTACGCGGACCTGCAGGCGAGCGCCCAGGCCGACGCGACAGCCGCGTTCGCGGGCTAGCGGACCAGAGAACCCCCGCTGGACGACTAGCCCTCTGGCGGCGCCGGACCCGCTCAATAGGGTCCGGCGCCGCCTGCGGCTGCATCTGACGCCCTAGCCTCCGGTCCCAGACACCGGGCGGGCGCATATGGGAGGCGGCGCATTGAAGCCGACAACGCGCTGGGCAGTTCTTTTCATGGGGCCGCCAATGGCGCTGTTCGCCGCGATAGTGGTGCTGCCCACTGCAATGGCCCTGCGCCTCAGCTTCACCGACGCCAGCCTGCTCGGCCAATCCCGCGAGTGGATCGGCCTCGCCAACTTCACCGAGGCCCTCGGTGACGACCACATCCGCAAGTCGATCCGGATCACGCTGGTGTGGACGCTGTTCGGCGCGTTGATCCCGCCCGCGCTGGGACTGGCGTTTGCGATGGTGCTGCAAGCGAGCAGCCGGTTCGCCGCAATCATGAAGTCGGCGCTGTTCGTGCCGATCTCCATCAGCCTGATGGTGGTCGGCCAGGTCTGGATCTGGATCTACCAGCCCGGCGACGGGCTGATCAACCAGGTCCTGGGCGTCGTGGGCTTGGAGAGCCTCCAGGAGGCATGGCTCGCCAACCGCTCGACAGCCCTGTATGCGGTGTTCATCGCCTGGGCATGGCAACAGACCGTGCTGGCCATGATCCTCTACCTGGCCGGTCTCACGTCGATCCCCACTGAGCTCGTCGAGGCGGCGAGGGTCGACGGCGCCGGCCAATTTCAGGCGTTCCGCCGCGTGATTGTGCCCCTGCTGCGGCCCATCACCACCGTCGTGCTCTCGCTGATCGCGATCAACTCGCTGCGCAACTTCGACCTGGTGTACGCCATGACGCAGGGAGGGCCGGTCCGGGAGACCGAGACCATGCCCATGCTGGTGTGGCGGATCCTGTTCCGACAGCAGGAACAGGGGCTGGCCAGCGCAGTGTCGCTCATCCTGTTCGCCATGACCCTCGTCGTGGTAGGCGGGCTGACCTGGTGGGGCCGGCGAGGGAGCTATGTCGACTAGGGCCGCCCGCGTCGCCTCCCGCGAGCCCGCCGCGTCGAGCCGCGGCCGCACGCTGCGACACCGCATCGGCATGGTGCTGATCGCGCTGTTCGTCGCGGCGTACCTGGTGCCGGTGTTTGGCGTTGTCTCCACGTCGCTCAAGACCAACGCCGAGATCGCGAGGCGCGGCATCTGGGCGCTGAGCGGCGAGCTGACCTTCGCCAACTACATCGACGTGTGGCAGACCGCCAACACCGTCCGCTACCTGATCAACTCGTTCCATGTCGCCATTCCGGCCGTGTTCGTCTCCATCGCCGGGGGCACGCTCATCGGGTACGCGCTGGCCAAGTTCCGGCCCCGCGGCGGCACCGTCATCCAGTTGATCATCGTCTCGGGGCTGTTCGTCCCGCCCCAGGTGCTGCTCGTGCCCCTGTTCACCCTCTTCAGGGACTTCGGCCTCCTCAACACCCTGTGGCCCATGATCCTGATCCACTCCGCGGTCGGGTTCTCGGTCTGCACGCTGGTGATGCGCAACTTCTTCGATCAGATCCCCGACTCGCTGCGCCACGCGGCCCTGATCGACGGCGCCAGCGAGGGCCAGGTCTTCTGGCGGGTGATGCTGCCGCTGGCCAGGCCGGCGCTGGCCGCGCTGGCCACGCTGCAGTTCACGTTCATCTGGAACGACTTCCTGTACCCGCTAGTGTTCACCAGCGCCCGCGACGACGTGGCCACCATCATGCTCGGGCTGCTCAACGTGAAGGGCCAGTTCACGGTGGCCTACGGCACCCAAGCGTCGCTGGCGGTCATCGCCAGCGTCCCGACAGTTGTCGTATTCTTCATCTTCCAGAAGCACTTCGTCCGGGGACTTCTCTCCGGGGCGCTCAAGGAGTAGCCATGCTCCGCGTGGGAATCATCGGCTGCGGCCGGATCTCGGACCTGCATGCACTGGGGTATCGGGACCGCGACGACGCCGCCATCGTCGCCCTCTGCGACGTCGACCGCGCCAACGCGGCGTCCAGGGCTGAGAAGTGGGGGCTTCCAGAAGCGGTCATCTTCGAGGACTACCGCGAGCTGTGCCAGTCCGGGCTGGTGGACCTTGTCGAGATAATCGTGCCGCACCACCTGCACTGCGAGCTGGCGGAGTTCGCCATCGGGTGCGACCTGCACGTGTCGCTGCAGAAGCCGCTGTCGTTGAGCCTGGCCGACGCCGACCGGCTCCTCGGCGCCGCCAGCGAATCGTCGAAGGTGGTCCGCCTCTACGAGAACTTTCTGTTCTATCCGCCCGTCCTCAAGGCGCTGGAACTCATCGAGCAGGGCCTGATCGGCGAGCCGCTGTCGGTGCGGCTCAAAAGCAACGCCGGCTACAGCCCGAGCGCGTGGGACATCCCGTTCTCGGCCCTGCTGTGGCGCAGCAACCCCGAGGAGTGCGGTGGCGGGCCGCTGGTGTTCGACGACGGCCACCACAAGTTCTCGCTCGCCTGGATCGTGCTCGGGCAGCCGGCGGAGGTCCACGCCTGGATCGGATCCACCTTTGTGCTGTCCTTCGAGCTCGACTCTCCGTCGCTGGTGTCAATGCGCTACGAATCCGGGACGGTCGCCAGCCTCGAGGTCGTGTACTCCCAGGAGCTGCTAGTCGAGGGCACCTCCCATTATGCGCAGGACGACCGGATGGAGATCACCGGCACTAGGGGAGTGGTGTGGGTCAACCGGGGCCACGGCCAGATCGGCGACCCGCCGCCGGTGGTGAGCTACGCCGACGGCCGCGTCGAGACGTACGAGTGTGAGACGGGCTGGGAGCACTCCTTCATCGGGGCGACCCGCAGCCTTCTGGACACGATCGCGGCGGGCCGCGAGCCGGTGCTCACCGTGGCCGAGGGCCGCGACGTGCTGGCCGCCGCGCTGGCGGCGCAGCGGTCGGCTTCCGACGGCTCCGCGGTCGCCGTCGACGCCCCGGTGGGCCGATCAGCCCAGGCAGTGCGCTCAGAGCTGTTGGGACAACGCGACGCGGGCGATTCGGCCCCGAAGGGAGGCGCCTGAGATGGCCGGAGCCGAGCCCCGCGTGGCAGGAGCGCTGATGACCGGTCTCGACGTGCTTGAAGCACTGGGGTCGGTGCCAGGCCCGGTAGGGCTCAGCGAGCTGGCCCGGATGCTCGACGCCGACAACGGCCATGTGCATCGGCTGCTGGGCGTGCTCAAGAAGCGGGGCTACGTGCATCGCGACGAGGCCAACAAGACCTACACCCTGGGCGCCGGGGTCGTGCAGCTGGCCGGCTCGCTGCTGCGCAATATGGATCTCATCGCCCAGGCCCGCCCGCTGATGCGCGAGCTGATGAACGTCACCGGGGAGTCGGTCCACCTCGCCCATCGCACGGTGGGCGGCGGCGTCTACATCGCCAGGGAGCGCCTGGCTCGCAAGATCACGGTCGAGACAGAGATCGGGGCACCTGTGGTGGTGCACGCGACTTCCACCGGCAAGGCCCTGTACTGCCGCGACTCCGCTGAGGCACTCGGAGAGGTGGTGGATCTCGGCGCCCTCGAGAGGTTCACCGAGCACACGACCACCGACAGGGCAGAATTCCTGCGGGACCTTTCTGCAACCGCAGAGCGGGGCTTCGCTTTGGACAATGAGGAGCTCAACATCGGGGTTCGCTGTGTCGCCTCGCCCGTGGTCGGCATCGGCGGCAACGTGCGCGCTTCCATTGGCATCTCGGGTCCGGCGACACGCCTTCACGGCGAAGTCATCGGGAAATGCGCGGCGCTGGTCTGCACCGCAGCCAAGACGCTGTCGGAGCTCCTGGGGGGCGAATGGGACTTTCCCCTGCCCTCACCCGATCCCATCGCCTTCGAATGAGCAGCGATGCCGCGCCCGGGCCTGCCGAAGAGGGGCTGCACCCGTCGGTGGTCAGAGAAGAGCACCTGGATCGATTGACCGCCCATGGACACGACGCCTTGGTCGTGGGCGGAGGGATCAACGGCGCGATCTCGGCGCTGGCGCTGGCCACCCACGGACTGAGCGTGGCGCTCATCGAGTCCGAGGACTTCGGATCGGGTGTGAGCCAGGAGTCGTCCAACCTCGTCTGGGGCGGCTTCAAGTACCTGCAGACCTACGAACTCGGACTGGTTGCGGGGCTGTGCCGCTCGCGCAACCTTCTGGCCCGCTCCTACGCCAGCCGGGTCCAGGAGGTCCGGTTCCTCGCCACACTCGGCCCCACGTCACCGTACTCGCCGACGTACGCCGCTCTGGGCGCGCACGCCTACTGGGCGCTGGGGAGGTTCGCCACGGGGCGGCCCCGGCGACTGTCGGCGCGTGCGTTGGCGACCGCCGAGCCCTCCGTCGACTCCGGCGGCGTCCGAGGAGCAGTCGAGTACTCGGACTATCTCCTCGTCGACAACGACGCTCGCTTCGTGCTCCAGATCATGCTTGACGCCATCGACAACGGAGCGGCAGCCGTGTCACGGCTGCGCCTTGACAGCGCCGAGCGCGCCGGCCGCGGCTGGCGGGCCGACGTGACCGACCGGCTGACAGGCAGCCGCCACACCGTCTCGGCGACCGTGCTGGTCAATGCCGCCGGCCCCCGGGCCGCAGAACTTGCCCGGCTTGCCGGCACCACGCTGCGCCAGGCGCTGTGCTTCTCGAAGGGAGCGCACATTGTGGTGCCACGAGTGACCGAGTCGGGGCGGGTCCTGGCGTTCTTCGACGACGAGCAGAGGCTGTTCTACGTCATCCCGATGGGCCATCGCTCCCTGATAGGCACAACCGACACCCGTGTGGACGGAGCGGAAGTGTCGGTCACCCTCGACGACCGCAACTTCCTGCTCGAGCAGGCCAACGGCCGGCTCCAGCTGTCCCGGCCGCTGCGGGACGACGATGTGATCGCGTACCGCTGCGGCGTGCGTCCGCTGGTGATCAGCGCGGGCGAGGACACCGACTGCGACTGGACCGAGCTGTCGCGCCGCCATGCCGTCGAAGCCGACGAGCGGCGCGGGACGATCTCCATACTCGGCGGCAAGCTGAGCGACTGCCTCAACGTGGGTGAGGAGGTTGTGGCGGCTGCCCGCGACTGCGGGCTCGAACCCGTGTCCCCGGACCGGGCCTGGTTCGGTGAGCCCCCCGAGGGTGTTCGAGACCGTTTTCGCCGGACCGCCTCCCGGGCGGGGATCGACGAGCCGGCCGCGGCGAGGCTGTGGCGCCGCCACGGCCGCCGGGCACTGGAAGTGGCCGACCTGGTCGGCGAGTCCCGGGAGCTGGGAGTGCCCCTCAGCGACCGCGTCGAATGCTCCGCGGCCGAGGTCATGGTCATGGGCCGCCACGAGCACATCCTGGCCATGGAGGACTTCCTTAGGCGTCGTACCATGCTGGCGATGCTCGAGACGGCCGAGACGCTGCGCCGCGATCCTGGCGTGGAGCGGGCCGCGAGTCTCCTGTTCGGCCCGGGGCGGGACGGGGTCCTCCCGGCCGGAGGCGACGGCGACGCGGTGTCGCAGGACGGGCAGCCCGCGTGGCGCGCCGAGCGCTCGGGCAGCCCGGCCGGGCCCGCATGACCGTCGTACTGGCCATCGACGCGGGCACCACCAGCGTGCGCACGATCGCGTTCGACGACGCCGGCCGCGTCGTGGCATCGGCCCAGCAGGAGTTCGCCCAGCACTTCCCTCTGCCCGGGCGCGTCGAACACGACGCCTCGGAGATCTGGGCCGCGGTCCAGTCCACGCTGGGTGAGGTGGCCCGCAGCATCGACGGTACGCCCGCGGCGATAGGGGTCACCAACCAGCGCGAGACGGTGGTGGCCTGGAGCCGCCGCAGCTCTGAGCCGGTCCATGCGGCCATCGTCTGGCAGGACCGCCGCACCGCTCAGCGTTGCGACGAGCTGGACCGCGACGGCCTGTTGCCGCTCGTGCGCGAGCGCACGGGCCTGGTGCTCGACCCGTACTTCTCCGCCTCCAAGATCGAATGGCTGCTCCGCAACGGCGGCGTGGCCGCCGGTCCCGACCTGGCGATCGGGACGATCGACAGCTGGATCGTGTGGAACCTCACCGGCGGCGCGGTCCACGCCACCGACGCCACGAACGCCAGCAGGACCATGCTGTTCGACGTCGCCTCGCTGCAATGGGATTCCGAGCTGTGCTCGGTGTTCGGGGTTCCCCCAGAGTGCCTGCCGCAGGTGCGGGCGTCAAACGGCGACTTCGGCACGACGGCCCCCGGCGTGGCGTCCGGCCCGGGAATACCCGTGAGCGGCGTCGCCGGCGACCAGCACGCGGCCCTGTTCGGGCAGGCCGCCTTCGCGCCGGGCGACGCGAAGAACACCTACGGCACCGGCTCGTTCGTGCTGATGAACGTGGGCGCCGAGGTGCCGCCCCCCGCGGAGGGCCTGCTCACCACCGTCGCCTGGTTATTGGACACTCCCGCGGGCCCGATGCCGACGTACGCGCTCGAGGGATCGATCTTCGCGACCGGAGCGGCGGTCCAGTGGCTCCGAGACGGCCTCGGAATGATCGACGCCGCCTCCGAGATCGAGCAACTGGCCCTGCAGTGCTCCTCAACCGGAGGGGTGTTCTTCGTTCCTGCCTTTGCGGGCCTCGGCAGCCCGCACTGGGATCCGTATGCGCGCGGCCTCATCGTGGGGCTGACGCGGGGCACGGGCCGGCCCGAGATGGCGCGTGCCGCCGTGGAGGCGATGGTGTACCAGACGCGAGACGTCGTCGAGGCGATGGCGGCCGCCACCGGCACGCCGGTGCGCAGCCTGCGCGTGGACGGGGGCGCGTCGGTGATGGACTCCATGCTGCAACTGCAGGCCGACCAGCTACAGGTGCCGGTGCAGCGCCCGACGCTGCAGGAGGCGACCGCCGCGGGCGCGGCCTACCTCGCCGGGCTTGCGGCCGGCGTGTGGCCGTCGCTAGACGCGATCGCCGAGCACTGGCAACTCGACCTGGAGACAGTCCCGAACGCGGACCGAGCCTCGGCCGACGCCGCCTACGCGGACTGGCGACGTGCGGTCGAGCGCAGCAAGAATTGGGCAACACCATGAGACGGACGATCGAGCGCAGCCTGCGAGGAGCGGAGCAGTGAGCCGCGTCGCGGTCGTGACCGGAGCGGCCGGTGCCATTGGATCCGCGGTGTGCGAGCGCCTCAGCGCGGCGGGGGACACGGTGATCGGCCTCGACGCCGTGGCCGACGCGTTGACCGCCACGGCCGAGGCGATCGCCTGCGACGTCGCCGACGAGGAGTCGGTGACTGCGGCCTTCGACACCATCCGCGACCGGCACGGGCACCCGACCGTGCTCGTCAACAACGCGGGTGTGACCGGCGCCGGGGGAGTGGAGGATGAGAGCCCGGAGACCTGGCGCCGCATCATCGACGTGAACCTCACCGGCGCCTACCTGTGCACCCGCCAGGTGGTTGCCGGCATGAGGGCGGCCGGGGTAGGCAGGATCGTGAACGTCGCCTCGGTGAACGCCCGCTTCGGCGGATCGCCATTGTCGGGACCCGCCTACGCGGCCAGCAAGGGCGGGTTGCTCACCCTCAGCCGGTTCCTGGCCCTGCACCACGCCGCCGACCAGATCACCGTCAACGCGGTCGCCCCCGGACCTCACGACACGCCCATGTGGCACGCGCTCGACCCCGCACGGCGCGAGCGCATCCTGGCGACGGTCCCCGGCGACGCGCCCGGAGACCCCGCCGACCTGGCCGCGGTGGTGGAGTTCCTGTGCGGGCCGCACGCCGGCTACATCACCGGCGCCACCATCGACGTAAACGGCGGCCAGTGGATGGGCTAGCCACGGATCGTGCGTCCAGGGCGTGTAGCGAGGGCCGACCCCGATGCACCCGTGCACCGCTACCGCAGCCTGCTAGCCACGCGCCGACGCCACCCCGACCTGTGGCGGGCGCCGCTCGAGTGGATCGAGACCGCGGATCCGCGGGTGGCCGCGCTGCGACGAGGCTCGATCGCTGTGGTCGCCAACCTGGCCGACCGTCGCACGAGCGTAAGTCTGGGCTCCCCCGGATAGCAGCCCGTGTTCACCAGCGGCGACGGCTGTCATCTCGACAGCTCGGTCGGTGAAGGCGTGTCGGTACCCGCCGAGTCCACTGCTGTGCTAGTGAAAGGACAGCGGTAACCGAAGGGGAGCAAGCAGCCGTGGGGGAGAGCCGGCCCACCATCAGCGACATCGCGCGGGCGGCGGGAGTGTCGGTCGCAACCGTCAGCCGCGCCCTGCGCAACCTCCCCAACGTCGCGCCGGCGACCCGCACGAGAGTGGTCGAGGTCGCGGCCGAGTTCCAGTACGAGCTCCATCCTCAGGCCTCGCGCCTGGCCTCCGGGCGGACTTGGACGGTCGGTGTGGCCGCACCTCTGTTCGGGACCTGGTTCCCGTCGCGGGCCCTGGGCGGCATCAACTCGGTGTTGGCCACAGCCGGCTACGACCTGCTCATCTCCATGATGACCACCCCGGAGGACCGGCGACGGTTCCTGCGGGAAGCCCGGTCCTTCTGCAGGCGGGTCGACGGGATCGTCCTCATCGACACTTTCGTGAGTGCCGAGGGAAGCTCCGCCGACTCGTTCTTCGACCGCCCTGTGGTAGCTGTTGGCGAGCGTCTCGCCGGGGCGGGGTCGATCGCCATCGACAACCGGCTCGCGGCTAGGCGCGCCGTCGAGCACCTGATCGCGCTGGGGCACGAGCGGATCGGCCTCGTTACCGGACCGATAATCGCGCAGCTGCCGACGCCGGTCCCCGAACAGCGCCGCCTCGGCTACGAGGATGCCCTCGGAGACGCCGGCCTGAGGATCGATCCGAGCCTGGCGGTCGAAGGCGACGGGTTGGCCGGAGGCGGAGCCCGGGCGCTATCCAGGCTCATCGCCGGCTCCGACCCTCCCACCGCGGTGTTCTGCATGACGGACGAGATGGCCTTTGGCGCCTTGGAGGCGGCCAGGAGCGCCGGTTGGGCCGTGCCGGGTGATCTCTCCGTCATCGGTTTCGACGATCACGACCTGGCCGAAACGCTGGGTCTCACCACCATGCGCCAGTCCGTGGGTGAGATGGGCGTGCGGGCCGCGGAGCAGGTGCTGGCGCTGATCGACGGCAACGAGCCCGCGAGCGACATCACTTGGGATGTTCCTCTGGTGGTCCGCAGTACCACCGCACCACCAGGTTGACGCTTCTTGACTCTGCGCTGCGGACCCCGCAAGCCCTCTTGGTCGCACCGCCGCCGACAAGAGTCACAGGCCTCGGGGCACGAGGCGAGCACATTCTTGAGGGGGCCGACGCGAAGTCGAGGCAGTCCAGTTGGTTGAGGCAACCCGCAATCGTGCCGACTTTGTCGTCAGCATGGATCTGTTGCCGCGGTTCGACAACGGGCCGCTAGACCCGGCTTGATCGCGGCCCAGGCGGGCTTGTGGCTGGCCGAGGCTGGCCGCAGCGGGGGAAGCGATCCCTGTCAGCCCCGGATGGCCAGGCCGGTCTCCAGGTCGAAGAAGTGGGCGTTGCCCACGGTGACGGCCACATCGATTGTGTCGCCGGAGCGCGCCATCGTGGTTGGGTTGAACCGGGCGTGCACCCTCGTCGAGGAGCTCTCAGCCGCGCTGATCTCCTCGTCGCTGAGCTCGAGAGCCTCCTTGGAGATGACCGGTTTGGCGTCCATCTCGAAGTAGCCGATGATCTCGAAGCCCAGCGCCTCGGTGTGCAACACCGTTGCCCGGAGCCGCTGGTCGGCGGGGTGGTCCGAGGCGATCGAGGCGTCCTCGAAGTCCTTGGGGCGGAGACCCACAGCCACCTTCCGGTCGAGGTAGCCCTCCAGCGCGGGCCTGTGCTGCAGAACCTCCTCGGGCACGTCCAGAGACTGGCTTCCCAGCGTCATCTTCAGGCCCTGGCCGTTGCGGGCCAGCACCCCTTCCATGATGTTCATCGACGGCGATCCGATGAAGGAGGCCACGAAGATGTTGTCGGGCTCGTTGAACAGCGTCATCGGAGTGTCGACCTGCTGCAGCACGCCCTGGCTGATCACGGCCACCCGGTCGGCCATGGTCATGGCCTCCACCTGGTCGTGGGTCACGTAGAAGGTGGTGACGCCCACCTCGCGCTGAAGGTCGGTTATCTCGGCCCTCATCTGCACGCGCAGCTTGGCGTCGAGGTTCGACAGCGGCTCATCGAGCAGGAACACCCGGGGCCGGCGCACGATGGCCCGGCCCATCGCCACCCGCTGGCGCTGTCCGCCCGAAAGCTGCGCGGGCCGCTTGTCGAGCTGACTCTCGAGCTCGAGGATGCGCGCCGCCTCGGTCACCCTCTCCTTGATCTCGGCTTTGGGGCGCCGGGCCAGCTTGAGCGAGAAGGCGATGTTGTCGAACACGCTCATGTGCGGATACAGGGCGTAGTTCTGGAACACCATGGCGATGTCGCGGTCCTTCGGCGGCAGGTCGTTCACCACCCGGTCGCCGATCATGAGAGTCCCCGATGTGATCTCCTCGAGCCCGGCGATCATCCGCAGCGTGGTGGACTTGCCGCACCCCGAGGGGCCCACCATCACCAGGAACTCGCCCACGTTGATCTCGAGGTTCAGGTCAGTGACGGCCCTGAACCCGTTGTCGTATTCCTTGTTGACGCTCTCAAGCGCGACATCGGCCATAAGGCCCTCCAGTGCATCGCGGGTGCCCGGACTTCCTCCCGACACTCTAGCCGTACCCTTATCGGCAGGACCCAGCCGACGGGTCGTTGTGGTGCCAACCAAGGCCGCGACGCTCTCCCTGGAGCCCCCGAATAGCCGCCTGCTAGCGTTCGCGATGGGGTAGTTTCAAGCCATGAGCATTCCGGAACACTTGCGCTACTCGTCGGACCACGAGTGGGCCCTGACCGAGGGCAGCACTGTGCGTATCGGCATCACCGACTATGCGCAGGACGCGCTGGGCGACGTGGTCTACGTCGAGTTGCCCCAGGTGGGGGACCGAGTCGAGCAGGGAGACACCTTCGGGGAGGTCGAGTCCACCAAGTCGGTGTCGGAGCTGTTCGCGCCGGTGAGCGGCGTCGTCGCCGAGATCAACGACGAGCTCATGGGCTCGCCGCAGCGGCTGAACGAGGATCCCTATGGTGACGGCTGGATCTGCACCGTCACCGTCGACGACCCCGCCGAGCTCGACAACCTGCTCGACGCGGACGGCTACAGGGACCTGATCGCGGGGTAGGGAAGTGGTGTCGGCGCCGTGCCCGGAGTGCGGTCACAGCAACCGCCGCCGAGCAGAGACCTGCGCGTCGTGCGGCGCGCCGCTGCGGCCCGAGAACGCCACCACCGAGGACGCCACCACCGAGCACGGCGTCGTGGAGCCTGACGCCTCGCCCGGCTCGGTGTTCGTCGACCGGTCCGCTTTCGGGCGCCACCAGGGCCTGTTCGTAGTCAACCAGGGGGCCAAGGCGGGCGCCCGCTATGCGCTCGACTCCGACGTGGTGTCGCTGGGCCGCGACCCCAACAGCGATATCTTCCTCGACGACGTCACGGTGTCGCGCCGCCACGCCGAGGTGGAGCGCCGCGGCGCCCGGTACTCGATCCGCGACGCGGGCTCGCTCAACGGCACCTACGTCAACCGCAAGCTGGTCGAGCAAGGCGAGCTCAGCGAGGGGGACGAAGTGCAGGTCGGGAAGTTCAAGCTCGTCTTCGTGCACGGGACCTCGCCGCAGTGAGCCGCGGCCACGTGTCCATCGGCGAGGTGCTCTCGCTCTTGGCCAGGGAGCATCCCGATCTGACGATCTCGAAGATCCGCTTCCTGGAGAGCCAGGGTCTGATCTCCCCGCAGCGCACCCCTTCGGGCTATCGGAAGTTCTTCGACGCCGACGTCGAGCGGCTCAACTGGATCCTGGTCCAGCAGCGCGACCACTTCCTGCCCCTCAAGGAGATCAAGCGACGCCTCGCTGCGGGAGAGGTGCCCCCGTCCGCCCTGCGGAGCGCAGCCCCGGGGAGCGACCCCTCTCCGGAGACCCCGTCGCTGTTCGCGCCCCGCCACCGCGACGAGGGAGAGGGCGCGGACTCCGAGGCGCCGGAGACGGAGGCAACAGGGTCGGTCGAGGGCTCGGTGAGCCTGACCGCGGGCGAGCTGGCCCACGCCGTCGGCACGGACCCCGACGAGATCGCGGAGCTCCAGCGCCTCGGCATCATCGCCCCGGTCCGCGGAACCTCCGGCCCCGGCAGCGAGGCTGTGTTCGACCACGACGCGCTGCTCACCGCGAGGACGGCCGCAGCTCTGGCGGCGCACGGCATACCGGCGCGGAACCTGCGGATGTTCAAGGTCGCCGCCGACCGGGAGGCCGGCGTCTATGAGCAGGTGCTGGGAGGGCTCGTTGCGCGCCATGACACGGTGAAGCTGCAATCGGAGCTCACCCAAATCGTGGCGCTGACCGAGTCCCTCCACCGCCTGCTGTTGCGTCGGCTGCTGCGGCCTCACCTGGACTGAGGACAGTGCCGCCCGACGCCGCGGGGGTTCCGGAGCGGCGCGTGCTGTTCACCGCGGAGCAGATCGAAGCGACCATCGCCCGCCTGGCCGCCGAGATGTCGGACCGCTACCCCGGCGGCGCGGTGCTCATCGGGGTGCTGCGAGGCAGCGTTCCGTTCCTCGCCGACCTGGTGCGAGCCATGACCGTTCCCGTGAGCGTGGACTTCATGGCCATCACCCCCTACACGCCCGGCTCGGGCCGGGTTCGCCTGCTCAAGGACCTGGACCTCGACATCGCGGGCCGGGACGCGGTGATCGTCGAGGACATCGTCGACACCGGACTGAGCACCGCGTTCCTGCGGTCGGAGCTGGAGCGTCGCAGGCCCCGCTCGGTGGCGGTGTGCGCGCTCTTGGACCGGCGGGTCCGACGGGTGGTGCCGGTGGAGATCGACTTCTCGGGGATGGAAGTCTCCGACTCCTACGTGATCGGCTTCGGCCTCGACCACGAGGGCCGGTACCGCAACCTCCGGCTGGTCGCGGTCGCTGACATGGAATTGCTGGCCCGCGACCCGGACGTGTACGTTCCGGTCTTCTACGGATCGCCAGGTGCTAAGGGGCCCCTCGGATAGGTGGTGCCGCCTCGCAGTGCAGCGTGGTGTTTCCCGCTCTTGTTCGCTGCGCTCACGGGCCGCTCGGGCCTGCTTCCCGCTCACGTTCGCTGCGCTCACGGGCCGCTCGGGCCTGCTTCCCGCTCACGTTCGCTGCGCTCACGGGCCGCTCGGGCCCGGGGGCCTCGCTCAGCGCCCTGCAATACCCTCGTGAGACTGGGGCCTATCCGCTCGGCCTCTAGGCCGGAGTAGGATGCCGACGTGCAGCAGATGGAACTGCTCGGAGTGCGAGTGGAGCTGCCGTCCAACGCGCCGATCGTGCTGCTCCGGGAGATGACCGAGTCGGCGCGGCTGCTTCCCATCTTCATCGGCGCTCCTGAGGCGACCGCTATCGCCATAGCCCTCGACGGCCTGACCACCCCCCGGCCCATGACCCACGATCTGCTGCGCAACATGCTCGACGAGTTGTCGGCCGACGTGGAGCGAGTGGTGATCACCGAACTGCGGGACAAGACCTTCTACGCCGAGGTGCACCTGCTGCGCGACGGCAGCAGCTTCGTGCTGTCGAGCCGCCCGTCCGACGCCATCGCTCTGGCGGCCCGAACCGGCACACCGATCTTCGCGGAGGAGTCGGTGATCGAGGAGGCCGGCTACACCGCGGACGGCACCGCGGTCGCGGGAGAGAAGCAGGCCGAGGAAGTCGTCGAGCAGTTCAAAGAGTTCATCGACTCGGTCTCACCCGAGGACTTCGGCACCCAGTAGCCGCGGGCGCGATTGCCTCGCGCCCATGAGCGTTCCAGGGCTGGATTCTGAACCGCGCCGATGAGCGTTCCAGGGCCGGTGTTTGACTCGCGCCCGCGTCCACCGTAGAGTTTCCACAGGTGACAGCGTCGTAATTCCGGCGCTGTCATTGCGGCTGCCTCCAGCGGCGGTCGATCAATCACCAGGAGGAGCGACTCATGGCACGAGACACCGAAGCAGTCCCCAACCAAGGGTACAGCGCCAAGTTCACCGCCGATGTCGTCGGAATCACCTATCGCCAGCTCGACTACTGGGCCCGCACCGATCTCATCGTTCCCTCCTTGGCGCAGGCCGCGGGCAGCGGAAGCCGGCGCCAGTACAGCTACGACGACCTGGTCAGGCTGAAGGTCATCAATCGGCTCCTCGACAACGGGATCAAGCTCGAAAAGGTGCGCGCCATCTTCGACTACATCCGCAACGAGCTCGGAGTGGACATCTCCTCCGCGAACCTCGTGATCGACGGCGCCAACGCCGCCATCGTGCGCAGCCAGGACGAACTGATCGACGCCCTGCAGAGGGGGCAGGGAGTGCTGCCGCTGTCGAACATAGGACGCGAGGTGGACGCGGCCATCATCGAGTTCCGCCCCGCCGCCGCCGTCGCCGACGAGGATGAGGACGCCGACGAGGACGCCGACGCCGACGAGGACGCCGACGCCGATGGTCAGGCCGCCATGGGCGAGTCCTGACCCTATGAAGTTTGCCCACCCCTCCGAGCAGGCCTTCGCCGGCCTGCTCGACTCCTACGGCGTCCGCTGGGAGTACGAGCCGCGCATGTTCGTGCTCGAGCGGGACTCCAGCGGGAACACGGCCTGCGGTTTCACACCGGACTTCTACCTGCCCGACTTCGACGCCTACGTGGAGCTCACCACGCTTCAGCAGCGGCTGGTCAACCGCAAGAAGCAGAAGCTGAGGCTGCTCGCCGAGAACTATCCGGAAGTTCGGGTGAAGTTCCTGAACCGTCGCGACATGGAGTGGATCGGCCGCAAGTACGGGCTCCCCGTCGCCGCCTGAGTCAGACCGTCGTGACGTCAGACCTGCGACGCTCTCCTCTGCACGATGTGCACGCGCGGTCCGGCGCGAAGCTGGTGCCCTTCGGGGGCTGGGAGATGCCGCTGCAGTACGAGACGGGCACTGTGGCCGAGCACATGGCCTGCCGCACGGGCGCAGCCCTCTTCGACGTGTCGCACCTGGGGACGGTGAGGGTGCAGGGTCGGGGTGCGCACCGCGCCCTGCAGTGGGCGCTGACCAACGACCTCGGCCGCATCGTGGTCGGATCGGCCCAGTACACCCACCTGCTCGATCCCTCCGACGCCTCGGTGCTCGACGACATCATCGTGTGGTGGATGGGCCCCGACCGCTTCGACGTGATGCCCAACGCCTCCAACACCGACCGGGTCGTAAGCGCCCTCCGGGAGGCGTCGGGCGACCTGGAGGTCGCGGTCGTGACCGAGGAGCGGGCTGTCATCGCGGTCCAGGGCCCCAAGGCCCGGGTCCGGCTCGCGGCCGCTGGAGGCGACGATGTCGCCTCGGTGGGGCGGTTCAAGGTGACGGCCGACCGCTTCGGCGAGATCCCGGTGACCGTGGCCGGCACCGGCTACACCGGCGAGGACGGCGTCGAGATGGCGGTCGGCGTCGAGGACGCCGCGACAGTGTGGCAGCGCCTGGTCGATGCAGGGGTCTCGCCGGCCGGGTTGGGGGCGCGCGACACCCTGCGCCTGGAGGCCGGGCTGCCCCTGCACGGTCACGAGCTGGGTCCAGGCATCACTCCGCTTCAGGCCGGTCTGGGCTGGGTCGTGCGCTGGGACAAGGGCGACTTCAGGGGCCGGGCCGCGCTGGAGGCCGAGCGCGAGGCCGGACCGGCCAGGCGCCTGCGGGGCCTGCTGGCCGAGAAGGGCCGCCCGCCCCGCGACGGCTGCGCGGTCCGTCGGGGCGACGACGAGGTCGGCGTGGTCACCAGCGGCAATTTCTCGCCCGTACTGGGCCAGGGCATCGCCCTGGGGTTCCTGGCGCCCGATATCGGCGTCGGCGATGAGGTAGTCATCGACGTGCGCGGCCGGGACCTTCCCGCCGAGGTGGTGAAGCCTCCCTTCCACCGCTGATCGCGGAGGAGCCGGTCAGAGGCCGAGCGTGTGGGCCGGAACCCACGAGGGTTTCGCAAAGGCGCGTAACGAGGCCGTGGCCCGAGCGGCCCGTGAGTAGCCCTATGTCAAGCTCGCCTCAAATCTGCACGAGTATTGCTCCTATATGACGAGTTTCTCTACTGATTTCGGTCGAGTAGGCCCGAGCGGCCCGTGAGCGCAGCGAACAAGAGCGGGAAACACTCATGATGCTGCACCGCGAGGCGGCGCCAGCTACCCGCGCTGTCGGTCAGGGAAGCTCTGGCAGTGGCGGCAGCACGTCGGTGGCCTGCTGGCGCAGCCAGTGGTCGGCCAGCACCAGCAGGGCCATGGCCTCGACCATGGGCACCGCGCGGGGCAACACGCAGGGATCGTGCCGGCCGCGGGCCGCCAGAGTGGTGGCCTCGCCGCCACGGGTGACGGTCTGCTGCTCGGACGCGATGGTGGAGGTGGGCTTGAACGCCACCCGCACCACGATGTCCTCGCCGTTGGAGATGCCGCCCTGCACGCCGCCGGAGCGGTTGGAGGCGGTGCGGATCCCTTCGCCTTCGCCCGGCCTGAACGGATCGTTGTGCACCAGTCCGGTGAGGCGGGTGCCGGCGAAGCCGCTGCCGATCTCGAAGCCCTTGGCCGCCGGCAGCGACAGCATGGCGCCGGCCAGAGCCGCCTCGAGCTTGTCGAACACCGGCTCGCCGAGCCCGGCAGGCACGCCGCGGCACACGCACTCCACCACGCCGCCGAGGGAGTCGCCGTCGCGCCGGGCCGCCTCGATGGCCTCCACCATCAGGTCGGCCGCGGCCGGATCGGGACAGCGGGTGGGGCCCGCCTCCACGTCGGCACGGGTCACCGCGGCCGGATCAGCAGCCGCTTCGATGTCGTGCACCGACTGCACCCACCCCAGCACCTCTACGCCGGCCGCAGCGTGCAGCAGCTTGCGGGCGATGGCCGCCGCCGCGACCCGGCCGACGGTCTCGCGGGCCGACGCCCGCCCGCCGCCGGTCCAGTCCCGGAAGCCGTACTTGGCGTCGTAGGTGTAGTCGGCGTGGGAGGGCCGGTACACCTCTCGCAGGTGCTCGTAGGCCTCGGGGCGGGCGTCTTTGTTGCGCACCAGCACCGCTATGGGCGTGCCGGTGGTGTAGCCACCGAAGGTCCCAGACAGGATCTCTGCGGTGTCGGTCTCGGCCCGCTGGGTCACCAGCCGGCTCTGGCCCGGGCGGCGCCGGTCCAGATCGGCCTGAACGTCCGCGGGTTCGAGGGCCAGCCTGGGCGGGCAGCCGTCGACCACCACACCGACGCCGCCGCCGTGCGACTCGCCGAAGGTGGTGACCCGGAACAGGGTGCCGAACGTGCTGGACATGCAGTCCAGCATACGGACCGCCCGGGCGCCGCTGATGGAGCGTCGCGGCCACTAGGGAATCGTGACTTCGATTCCCTTCAGTCAGAATCGGCAGCAGAAGGAGCGCTGCTCAACGGGAATCGTGCTGCCTTGTTATCTTTGTGCTCGTACGCAGGTGGCGTTCAGTCCCACCGGAAGAACCGGACCGACAGTGACGAGCACACGACGGTGGTTCCCGCCAGGATGGCGATTCCGAGCGTCCAGTTCGGGTCGGCGCTCTCGATCCAAGCGCCTTGCAGGAGGTCGACCCCCCATGTCAATGGCAGCACCTTGACTGCGGTCTGGAGGGCTTCGGGCATCAGCTCCAGGGGTAATGCGGCCCCTGACAAGAAGATCAGCGGGAAGTACACCAGCATGGCGACCATGGTGGCGGTGCGCTCGTTCGGTGCCCACGATGCAATCAACAATCCGATCGAGAAGGTCGAGACCAGCACAAGAAGGAACACAGGCACGAACGCGACCCAGCTGGCCGCCATGTGAAGATCGAAGAAGACGGCTCCCTCCAGCACCAGCAGGGCCAAACCCATGATGGTGAGCACTACGTTCACCACCAGCTGGGCCAGCAGCAGCGTCAGCGGGCTGGCCGGGGTCACCAGCAGGCGGCGGAGAACTCCCTTGTCGCGGTACTCGGCCATGGTCAGCGGGAAGCTCGTCAACCCAGTGACCGCAATAACCAGTGCCATATAGGCGGGCACGCTGACATCAACGGTGCCCAGCCCGTCGAAGAAGTCGGTCGGGTCGTTGCCGAAGACCGAACCAAAGAACGCGAGAAGCATCACCGGGAAGGCCAACGCGAAGAAGACGGTAGGAAAGAAGCGCCAGACTCTCCTCCACTCGAACCGGACCGCCTCAGCGAGCATCTGCGGCCTCCTCCGGCGACAGGCCGGTGAGGTGGATGAAAGCATCCTCCATATTCGGGGGTCGGTGCCGGACACGGCTCGGGTCGCGCCCGCAGGCCCGCACGGCGGCAGCTAGCGCCTCGTTTCCGGCCGGATACGATCCCCGCAGCACGATCCGCCGACCCTGCCGCTCACCTGACACTATGGCGTCGAGCGCCACAAGAGTGTCGAGATCGAGGCTCTCGGCGACATCGTCGTCCAGGATGTAGTGGTGATGCTCGGAGCACTGATCAATGAAATGCCTGACGGTCCCGCTCTCACGGACGGTGCCGTCGAGCAGCAACATGACCCGATCGCAAAGGACTTCAATCTCGTCCATGTAGTGGGAGTTCAGCACGATTGACGTACCGGCCTCGTTCAGCGCTCGTAGCAAGTCCCAGGTGGAACGCCGTGCCGCAGGATCGAGGCCCGTGGTGAGCTCGTCGAGAAACAGCATCTCGGGCTTGCCGATCAAGGCCAACACGATGGATAGCTTCTGGCGCTGGCCGCCCGACAAACTGTCTACGTATGCCTTGCGCTGGTCACTGAGACCGAACTGGCTAAGCAGCTCATCGAAGGGACGCGGCGAGTCGTAGAAACTCGAAAAGAGCACGCACAACTCGCCCACCCGGGCTCGTGACGGGTACGACGTGTCCTGGAGTTGCACACCGATGCGAGCGGCCACCTTGGCACGGGACCGGGCCGGGTCGAGTCCAAGCACACTGATCTCGCCCGCGGACCGTTTTCGCAGCCCTTCGATGCACTCGATCAGCGACGTTTTGCCCGCACCGTTGGGTCCGATGATCCCGAGGATCTCACCGAAGTCGAGATCGACATCGACATCGCGGACGCCATAGACATCGCCGTACCGCACACTCACCCCGCGGGCCCGAAGCGGTGGTGGGGTTTCGACACTCACGGCGAACTCACGATCGGATGGAACCGAGAGGCAGCCGACACAATGAAGCACCACCAGCTATTGCAATATCAGCAACAGTTGGTGCGATCTCGCCAAGTGTAACTGCTGTCTTCTTGATATATCTTTAAATTACACTTCCTTGAATACTTGTCAACGATCTTGTACTTGATCGTGCCAAACCCAGACGAGATTTCGTGTCACACACCCCGAGGCCTTGGGTTAAGAATCTGAGACAGATTCATTGGTTGGAACGGTCCTGGCAAATGGTTCTACAGCTCGAGGAGGGCCTGCTCGACCACTTCGGGCAGGGCCGGGTGGATGTAGTACTGGTGGCGGGCCATCTGGTCGACGGTCAGGTCGAAGTGCATTCCCTGGATCAGCTGCTGGATCAGGGTGGAGGCCTGCGGGCCGATGATGTGGGCTCCCAGCAGGCGCCCGGTGTCGGAGTGCGCGATCACCTTGACCGCACTCTCGGTGTCCTCCATGGCCCAGCCGTAGGCGGCCGTACTGAACGGCTGTACGTGACTCCGGTAGGGGATGCCCTGCTCCCGGCACTCCCGCTCGGTGAGGCCGACGCTGGCCACCTGGGGATGGCCGAACACCGCGTGGGGAACGAAGCGGTCATCGACGCGGGCCGGGTCGTCGGGATGCGACAGGTTGTGGCGCACCACCCTGGCCTCATGGTTGGCGACGTGCTTGAGCTGCACCGGGTTGGTGACGTCGCCCAGCGCCCACACGCCTTCGGCGGTGGTCCGGCGCTGGTCGTCGGTGACCACATAGCCGGCGGGGTCGGTGGCGATTCCTCCGGCGGCCACCTCCAGCCGGTCGCCGTTGGGCACCCGGCCGGTGGCCACCAGCAGCTCGTCGGCTCGCAGCTCGGTGCGACCGCCCCCGCCGCCCTGCACGTCGAGCACCAGTTCTGGGCCCTCCCGGCGGGCAGCCAGCACCCGCGTGTTGAGGCGCACATCGAAGCGGCGACTGTAGGCCGAGGTGAAGCGCCTGCGGATCTCGTCGTCCTCCCGGCGCAGGAAGGTGTCGCCCCGCAGCACGAATGTCACCAGCGTGCCGAAGGCGCCCATGACCGAGCCCAGCTCGGCCGCGATGTAGCCCCCGCCAAGCACCAGCAGGCGCCCAGGGAGGGCGTCTAGCCGCATGATCGTGTCGGAGGTGTGGTAGCCGCAGCCGGCCAGGCCTTCCACGTCGGGAATGGCGGGCCGAGCTCCGGCGGCCACCACGACTCGCTCGGCAGTGATCGTCTCGCCTCCCAGCGCCACCGTGCGAGGCCCAACAAAGCGGGCGGTGTCGGTGTAGACCGTCATGTTGGGCAGCCCCTGGCGGTACGCGAGGCCGCTCTCGGCGATCGGGTCGATCCGGCCGAAGATCCGGTCGCGAACCGCGGGCCAGTCGGCGCCGTCGAAGCGGGTGTGAACGCCCAGCCGCTCGGAGTCGGCAGCCAGCGCGGCAACCTCGGCGGCGTACACGAACATCTTGGAGGGGATGCATCCCACGTTGAGACAGGTGCCGCCGAAGAGGCCGTGCTCGGCGATGGCGATGTCCCAGTCGCCGTGCTCGGGCCCGATCACCGAGTTGCCCGAGCCCGCGCCGATGATCAGCAGGTCGAAGCGCCGCATCGAGCGCGGCACCCTACCGGCTATGACCCCTGGAATCGGCAGCGCACAACGCCCATAACGGCCTTACCCGCTGCCAGTTCGCCGACGGCCCGGCCACCGCCTCGGGAATTGGCAGCGCACAACGCCCATAACGGCCTTACCCGCTGCCAGTTCGCCGACGGCCCGGCCACCGCCTCGGGAATTGGCAGCGCACAGCGCCCATAAGGGCTTTACCCGCTGCCAGTTCGGCGATTAGGTTCCGGTGAAGGTCGGGGTTCGCTTCTCGGCGAAGGCCCGCGGGCCTTCCTTGGCATCGTTGGAGCGGAACACCGCCTGCCCGTAGTCCCACTCGTGGCGCAGGGCGTCGTCGAGCTCCATGCCGTCGCACTCGTGCAGCGTGCGGGTGATGGCCGCGGTGGCCAATGGACCGTTGGCCGCCACCACCCCGGCGATCTCCAGAGCCTTGTCCAACGCTTGGCGATCGGGCACCACATGGCCGATCAGGCCGATCTGGAGGGCCTCGGCCGCGCTGAGGTGCTTGCCGGTGAGCAGGATCTCGGCCGCGTGGGTGTAGGGGATCTGGCGGGGCAGGCGCGCCGCGGAGCCCGCCATCGGGTACAGCGACCACCGGGCCTCGCTCACCCCGAAGCGAGCCGACTCGCCGGCCACCCTGATCTCCATGGCCTGGAGGATCTCGGTGCCGCCCGCGATGGCCACTCCCTCCACCGCGGCCACGATCGGCTTGGTCGGCCGGTAATGGCGGAACAGAGCCTTGTAGACGATGTCGGGGTCCTCGGCCATGCGAGCCCTAGTGTCAAGGGGATCGCTGTCGGCGGCGTCGCCAGCCATGGCCCGCAAGTCCGCGCCCGAGCAGAAGTTGCCCCCCGCGCCGGTCACCACGATGCAGCGCACATCGGGATCGGCGGAGGCCTCCTCGTAGGCGTCGTACATGCGGATGAGCATCGCCCCGCTGATGGCGTTCATACGCTGAGGCCGGTTCATGGTGACGATCATCACGTGACCGTCGCGTTCGACTAGAGCGTCGGGCATGGTCGGGCTCCCTCGGTGTTGCGGCGGCTCCACAGAGCCTGTTCAGAATCTAGATGCGCCTCTTGTGTCTATACGACACACAGTCCACCCGAGATTCGCTGGGGCGCAGCCGCTGATCGCAGCCGCCAGTCGCAAGCGCGGCGCGGAAACGCGGCCAGGGGCCCTCAGGCGTCGAAGACCTCTGCGAGATCCTCGATCGGCGGGCAGCTGCACATGATGTTGCGGTCTCCGTAGGCCCCGTCGATGCGGCCCACCGGCGACCAGTACTTGCTGGCGCGGTGGTAGGCCTCCGGATAGGCGGCCTCGCTCCGGCTGTAGGCGTGGGTCCAGTCGTCGGCGGTAACGTCCTCGCAGGTGTGGGGAGCGTTGACCAGCGGGTTGTCGTCCGCGGGCCATTCGCCCCGGCCCACCCGCCGAGCCTCCTCCGCGATGGCCAGCATGGCGTCGCAGAACCGGTCCAACTCGGCCTTGCCTTCCGACTCGGTGGGCTCGATCATCAGCGTCCCCGCCACCGGGAAGCTCATGGTGGGGGCGTGGAAGCCGTAGTCGATCAGCCGTTTGGCGATGTCGTCCACCGTGATCCCGCACGTGTCCCGCAGCACGCGGGTGTCGATGATGCACTCGTGGGCCACGAACCCCTCCGAGCCGGCGTAAAGGATCGGGTAGGCCCCGCTGAGCCGGGCCGCCACGTAGTTGGCGTTGAGGATGGCGACCTCGGTGGCCCGGCGCAGGCCCTCGGAGCCCATCATGTGGATGTACATCCACGGGATGGCCAGGATGCCCGCCGAGCCCCACGGCGCGGCCGCGACCGGGCCCGGGCCCGTCGGCGGCCCTGCCACGGGTGCGAGCGGATGGTTGGGCAGGAACGGCGCGAGGTGCTCGACCACGCCGATGGGCCCGACCCCGGGCCCGCCGCCGCCATGGGGGATGCAGAACGTCTTGTGCAGGTTGATGTGGCCGACGTCTGCGCCGAACAGGCCCGGCCGGGCCAGGCCCACCATGGCGTTGAGGTTGGCGCCGTCGAGGTAGACCTGCCCGCCGTGCTCGTGGACCACGTCGCAGATGTGGCGCACCGCGGTCTCGAACACGCCGTGGGTCGACGGGTAGGTGATCATGAGGGCGGCCAGGGTCTCGCTGTGATCGACCGCCTTGCGCTTGAGGTCGTCCACGTCCACGTTGCCCATGTCGTCGCAGTCCACCACCACCACCCGCATCCCGGCCATCACCGCGCTGGCCGCGTTGGTGCCGTGGGCCGACGAGGGGATCAGGCACACGACGCGGCCGGTGTCGCCCCGGCTGCGGTGGTAGGCCCGGATGGCCAGCAATCCGGCCAGCTCGCCCTGCGCGCCGCTGTTGGGCTGAAGCGACACCGCGGCGTAGCCGGTGATCTCGGCCAGCCAGTGCTCGAGCTGGTCGATCAGGCGCATGTAGCCGACGGTCTGCTCCAGGGGTGCGAACGGGTGGATGTCGGCCAGCTCCGGCCAGCTCACCGGCTCCATCTCGATGGCCGCGTTGAGCTTCATCGTGCACGAGCCCAGCGGGATCATCGACCGGTCCAGGGCGATGTCGCGGTTGACGAGGCGGCGCATGTATCGCACCAGCTCGGTCTCGCTGCGAAACGCCGAGAAGATCGGATGCGACAGCACCGGAGTGGTGCGCCGGTAGTCGGCCGGCCTCGGGTCGGCGACCATCCGGTCCAGGATGCGAAAGTCGGCGTCGAAGCCGAACGCTCTCCACACCGCCTCCAGATCGGCGGCCGCGGTGGATTCGTCCACGCTGGCCGCCACCGTGTCCGCGTCGACCCGGCGCAGGTTCACACCCCCGGCCAGGGCAACCGCGATGACCTTGTCGGCCCGGCCGGGCACGCGGATGCACACCGTGTCGAAGAACTCGTCGTGGACGATCTCGACGCCGTTCTCCCGCAGCCCTTCGGCCAGGATGGCGGCCACCCGGTTGACCCGCAGCGCGATCCGCGACAGCCCCTCGGGCCCGTGGTGGATGGCGTACATCGACGCCATCACGGCCAGCAGCACCTGCGACGTGCAGATGTTGGAGGTCGCCTTCTCGCGGCGGATGTGCTGCTCGCGTGTCTGAAGCGCCAGCCGCAGCGCCCGACGCCCGGCTGAGTCCCGCGACACGCCCACAAGACGCCCCGGAAGGGACCGCTGGAATTCCTCACGCACCGCGATGTAAGCGGCGTGGGGGCCACCGAAGCCCATCGGCACGCCGAAGCGCTGCGAGGATCCCAGCACCACGTCGGCGCCCACCTCTCCCGGCGGTGTGAGCACGCAGAGGGCCAGAGGGTCCGCAGCCACCGACACGAGGGTGTCCGCGGCATGGGCCCGCTCGATGATGGTCCGCAGGTCGGGGATCTCGCCGGTAGTGCCCGGGTACTGCACCAGCAGCCCGAACACGCCGTCGAGGTCCACGGTGTTCGGGTCGTCGACCACGACCTCGAGGCCTATCGGCTCGGCTCGGGCCGCCACCACCGCCATGGTCTGGGGATGGCAGGCCCCGTCCACCACGAAGCGATCGCCCTTGCGGCCCCGGCCCACCCGGTGCAGCAGGGTCATGGCCTCGGCCGCGGCGGTGGATTCGTCCAGCAGCGAGGCGTTGGCGAGATCCATGGCGGCCAGCTCGCAGACCATGGTCTGGAAGTTGAGCAGCGCCTCCAGGCGGCCCTGGGAGATCTCCGGCTGGTAGGGGGTGTAGGCCGTGTACCAGCCCGGATTCTCGAACACGTTGCGTCTGATGACGGCCGGGGTGATGGTCTGGTGGTAGCCCATGCCGAGCATCGACACCACCTTGCGGTTGGACCGGGCCATCTCCCGAAGCTCGTCGTAGTCGGTCTGACGGGGGCCGAGCTTGGGCAGCTTCATCGGCTCCCGCTGGCGCACGTCGTGGGGGACGGTGCGGTCGATGAGCTCGTCCATGTCGGCCGCGCCCACGGCGGCGAGCATCTCGGTGACCTCTGGGGGGGTTGGACCGATATGGCGGCTCTGGAAGGCTCGCCGGTCCCTGAGCTCGTCGAAGCTGAGCCTGGCTGTCTTGTTGTCTGTCATCGTTGTGGAAATCTACCGGGAGCGCTCAGCCAGCCCCTATCCGGCCAGCCAGCGGCCAGCCACCCCGGAGCGAACTGTGTGAGGACATTGGCCGTAGTGGCCGGTAAGCGCGAACAGTTCGCCGGACAGACCGCGGAAGCCTACGGAAACAGGTCGCCCCGGTCGGTTAGGCCCAGCTTCGGGAATGGGCCGAAGAAGCCGTGTTCGTACAGGCCGTAGCCCTCCTGGGGGCCGCGCTCACCGTCGTCGTAGGTGAAGCGGGCCACCGAGTCCACCACCCCGTACTGGCCCAGGGCCCGGATCTCGCTCACCTTGTACGACAGGGCCTGCTCCGCCAGTTCCTCGCCCTGCCACATGCCGTGGCGCCAGTCCGGTTCGACGCCGTAGCCCGCGCCAATGGAGATGAAGTTGGTGGCCAGCGGCTCGACATGGACCGTGATGGGACCGCCGGGCGCTTCGGGGAACGTGATGTGAGACCCGGCCAGCAGGCGGCTGCCGCTGATGGTGTCGTGGGACCACTCCGGGCGCCCGAGGTTGTCGCGGGGCCGGTCGGGGTCGGTCCAGACCCGCATGCCGGTCTGCATGGTCCTGTTGCCGTCGGGCTCCTCGTGGCACAGGTAGATGACCCAGTGGTCGCCATAGTCGGCCGGCATGTAGTTCCACATGCCGGCCAGCGTCGAGATGGTCTGGCGGATGCCGTCGGGCTGCTTCTCGCCGACCGGACGCACGCCCCAGGACCGGTCCCGGGCCCCGCCGCAGCGATCGCCGGTGACGGCGATGTCGGTCCCGTCCACGGTGAGGGTGCCGTCCCAGCGGCCGAGCTGCGCGAACCGCTGCGTGTTGAACACGACTGTGCCCCTGGCCCGCAGGAACTGGCGGGGCTCCTCGAACGGATCGACGGGGGCGGTCCAGGTGACGTCCATGGCCAACTGCGAGTCGGCGGGACGGGCCGGCTCGACGATCACCCGCAACTTGCGCAGCGGCTCTATCACCTCGATGCGCACCGGCCCGACCGAGATATCGGCCCGATCAGTAAGGGGCTTGCTGGCCCGCACCACGTGGTGGTCATCGCCCCGGGTGACCGCGCAGTAGGCGTCGGTAGTGCCCAGGTTGGGGTACTGGCCCAACCCGAAGATGGCGAAGTACTCGCCGCCCGACGGGTGCAGGTTGAAGTAGTAGCGGTCGTAGAAGTTGCGGTCCGACGTGGCCGGATGGCGCACGTACTCCGAGGTCTGGTGGACCGGGAAGTCGTCCCAGGAAGAGATCGATCGATAAGAGCTCATGGACGGGCACGCTACCGGCACCCCCGTCCGCCGACCGCCCGCGCTAGCCGTCGTCAGTCTTGGTGATGGTGACGGTGTGGGTGTCGCCGTCGTCGGCCACCACCGTGATCGTGTAGCCGCGCACGGTGACGCTGTGGCCCACCGTGAGCACCGGATAGTCGTCCACTAGGCCGTCGCCGGTGTCGCCCGCCACCTTGAGCGGGAGCTCGCCCGTGTGGAGGGACGCGTCGACGGTGTACACCAGCACGCCCTCGGTCGCGAGTACCGGAAATGTCGTAGTTGCTCCGTCAGGCTCGCGCTGGTCGAGACCGGCGTCGTAGCCGATCTTGCGCCGGCTCTCGATCACCAGCGTCTCGTGGTCCGAGAGAGGCACCGCCGCCATGGCCGTTCCGCCGTCAGGGTCCGCGACGGGACTCAGGGTGATCGTCGCCTCGTCTTCGGTCAGGCACGTGACCTGGGAGGCATCCAGCCAGCCGAGCTGCCAGCGGCTCCATGACAGCATCTCGAGAGCGTGGAGACTCAGACGGTAGGCCGTCAAGCGGTACCCGTCGGGGTGACGCCAGTCATGGGCCAGACGAGGGTCCTGGCTACTGGCGATGAAGTGGGCCCGCATACTCATGAGGCCCATCTCGACGTCGACCCATGCCTTGTTTGTTGGTGCGTCGGCTCGGCTGCTGTGACTGTCGTCGTAGGGGTAGAGGTCCGTGAGGCCAAGGCCGTGAGCGATCTCATGGGCGGCAACCGAGCCCCACGAAGTCGGCTGGGCAGGCTGCTCGCGCGGGAAGACGTTGATTCCTACGGGGGAGACGGATCCCTCGCCGGTGAAGATCTCCAGTAAGGCATTGCCACCGGACCAGTGCGAGCTCGGCATCACGAACATCATCAGGTCGTAGTCTGCGAAGTTGATCTCGGGGTCGGCCAGCCGAATCGCCTCGGCCGCAAGGCGGTGCTCCAGCATTCCCCGCTCGGACAGGTAATGGCTGTAGCCCTGCTCAGCCCGCAGCCACCGGTGAAGGGGCTCGAACTCGATGTCGAACCGGCCGTAGCTGACCGTCTCCAGGTACCGTTCAACGAACGACAGACCTAGCTCGGCCTCGTCTGTAGTGGAGTGGCTAGCCGGCGCGTCCGGGAAGTCCACGAACAGCACGGCGACGCGTGCTGTGCCCATCGACGGCACTGCCCACAACGGCAGCGGGAACCCCGCGGTGGCGCCTGTCCGGATCCCGCGCCGGCGGCAACTGCTGGGGTCCGCCTGGTCCATCCATCTGACAAGCACGACGTCGGACGGCGGAGCCAGATAGCTGACAAGACCCCAGCATTCGACAGTGCCGTCGACGCGGATCGCGCACGAGTGCCGCTGACCGACATCAATCGCGACGAACTCGCCATCTGGAGCATCCAACTGACCGAACTCGTTCGAGCCCCAGCAGACGACGGTGCCATCGACATCGCGGATAGCGCACGTATGGAGATGACCTGAAGCGACCGTCACGAACTCCCCCGCAGGAGCGCGCAACTGACCCGCGCCACTGGCGCCCCAGCACACAATTGTCTCGTCGGTGCGCAGCCCGCACGAATGCCAGGAGCCCCCGATAACCGATACGAACTCGCCGCCGGGAGCCTCGGCCTGTCCGTTGCTGTTGTTGCCCCAGCAGATTGCGGTGCGGTCCGCGCGCACGGCGCACGAATGCCAAGTCCCCAACCCCACATGGCTGAAGGCTCCTTCGGGAGCGTCAGCCTCTCCTGAGCCATTCTCACCCCAGCAGACAACCGCCTCATCTGTGCGCAACCCGCAAGAGTGCCAGTCGCCCGCGACGAGGCCGTTGAACTCCCCGCCGGGAGCGTCAACTTGACCAAGAGCGTGACCGCCCCAGCAGACAATCGTCTTCTCGACGCTCAGCCCGCATGAGTGGGCTGCGCCTGCGGCCACAGCATCGAACTCGCCGCCGGGAGCCTCAGCCTGGCGGCTGCTGTTGCTGCCCCAGCAGACGGCCTCGTTGGGGGTGCGTACCGCGCAGTTGTGCCCACGGCCCGCGCTCACCGCCTTGACGGCGCCTTTCGGCGTCGTCCGGTCGTGGATGGTGGCGCCCCAACAGACGATGGTTCCGTCAACGCGCAGACCACAGGAGTGCCCAGTGCTCGCGCTGATAGAAGTGAAGGTTCCGGTCGGGGCGTTCGTCGCTTCCGAGCCGCGGTATCCCCAGCACGCTGCGGTGCCGTCGACGCGCAGCCCGCAAGTGTGCACCCAGCCAGGACTTACGGCGTCGAACCGCCCCCCGGGAGCGTCGGCCTGATGGTCGAAGTTGATGCCCCAGCAGATGGCGGTTGAGTCGGTCCGCAAGCCGCAGGTGTGGTAGCCACCCGCCCTCACGTCGCTGAAGTTTCCTTCCGGGGGATCGGATTGACCTTCCTCGCGGTTGCCCCAACACAGGACTGTGAAGTCGGAGCGCACTCCGCACGTGTGGACGAACCCGGCGCTCACGGACCTGAAGGAATCCCTAGGCGCGTCGGACTGTCCGAATTCGTTATGGCCCCAGCAGACGACGGTGCCGTCGGTGTGCAGCCCGCAGGAGTGCGGTCCGCCGGCGCTGACCGCCCGGAACTCTCCGGCGGGAGCGTCGGACTGGCCCTGGTCGTTGTCGCCCCAGCAGCTGATCGCGAAATCGGCGCGCAGCCCGCAGGAGTGTCGTTCGCCGGCGCTTACCGCTTGGAATTCTCCGGCGGGAGCGTCGGACTGGCCGTGCCAGTTGTCGCCCCAGCAGCTAATCGTGGAGTCGGCGCGCAGCCCGCAGGTGTGCTCTCCGCCGACATCGATGGCGGTGAACCACACCGCGGCGGCCAGCTCGATGAGTCCGAGGGCTCGGGCCAGGAAGGTGGCCATCTGGGCCCGGGTGACAGAGTTGGCGGGGCAGTAGCGCAGCGGATCGCGGCTACAGCCCACGGTGATGCCCGCGGCGGCCAACGCGTCGATGTTGGCGCCATGGCTGCCGTCCGCATCGACGTCGGTGAAACCCGCAGACGAAGCCGGCTCGAGATCGAACGCCCTCTTGAGGAACGTCGCCATCTGAGCCCGGGTGACATTGCGGTCGGGACAGAATCGGGCGGGCTCGGCGGTGCATCCCACGGTCACTTCCAGCGCATAGAGCCGTTCAACGAACGGCGCCCACCATTGCTCTGCATCCACGTCAACGAAGCGCGCGACGCCTCCTGGGTCCGGGTCCGCGCCGTCGAGAACCCGCACCAGCCACACCGCCATCTCCGATCTCTTGAGCGGCTCGCTGGGACAGATCAGCCCCTCGCCGCACTCGATGCCGGCCAGTACGCCCCGAGCTGCCAGCGCGTCAAGAGCCGGCTCATGCACGCTGCCGTCATCGTCGCTGAAAGCGCCGTCTGCGCCGGCATCCGCGGCTGCGAGGCCCGGCGCGGCGCCCAACAACGCCGCAACGACAGCCGCTGCTGTCGCAGTCGCCAGCAGCACGCGACCGAAGCCGGTCCGTGCGGAGCGGGGGCGGTCGATCGCCAGCAGGGTCCGACTCTCTTTGCACCACATAGCTTCCCCGTAACTGACGCTAGCGTGTCGGCACACCTCGACTAGCCCGTACGGTCTGGCTCGCGCCAGTCGCTCGCCAGCTAGCCGTCGTCGGCCTTGGTGATTGTCACGGTGTGGGTGTCGCCGTCGTCGGCTACCACGGTGATCGTGTAGCCCCGCACCGTCACGCTCTCGCCCACGCCGAGGACGGGGTAGTCGTCGACGTTCGGTACCCTTGCGGCCGATGGCGAGGGCGCGGGTGCCGGCGGTGGAGGGGCTGTTCACGCTCGACTCTGGCGAACCTCGGCTCATCGGCGGGCGGGTGCCGGGCACCGAGTCGTACTTCTTCCCCAAGCATCTGGGCGGCGCAGACCCCCGTGTCGGCCCGGTCGAGCTCGAAGAGGTTCTGCTCAGCCGCCGAGGGCGCGTCTGGTCCTACTCGACGAGCCACTATCCGCCTCCGCCGCCGTTCGTGGTGGCGACCGAGCCCTACGAGCCGATCACCATCGCAGCCGTGGAGCTAAGGGACGAGAAGATGGTGGTGCTGGGTCAGTGCACAACCGGAGTCGGACCCGAGGATCTTGAAGTGGGCATGGAGATGGAGCTGACTGTCGACACCCTCTATAGCGACGGCGACTGCGACTACCTCGTGTGGAAGTGGCGTCCATCCGAGACGGAAACGGAGGACTGAGACATGGAGGAGATCGCAGTCCTCGGCGTGGGGATGCACCCGTGGGGAAAGTGGGGCCGCAACTTCACCGAGTACGGGGTGGTCGCGGCCCGAGACGCCCTCGCCGATGCGGGCGTCGACTACGCGGAAGTCGGCTTCGTGTCGGGAGCGGTGACAGTGCGCTGCGGCTATCCGGGATACGTGGCCGGCTCGACCTTCGCCCGAACGCTCGGATTCACCGGCGCCCAGCTGGCCAGCAGCTACTCGGCCTGCGCGTCGGGGGCGACCGCGCTGCAGGTCGCCCGAGGACAGATCCTCTCCGGCGCCTGCGATGTCGCCCTAGTGGTCGGGGCTGACACCACCCCCAAGGGGTTCCTGGCCCCCAACGCGGGCGACCGCCCCGACGACATCGACTGGCTGCGCTTCCGCCTGGTCGGCGCCACCAACCCCGTCTACTTCGGGCTGCACGCCCGGCGCCGCATGGACCTCTACGGAGCCACCACCGACGACTTCGCCATGGTGAAGGTGAAGAACTCCCGCCACGGCTCCCACAATCCCAAGGCCCGCTTCACCAAGGAATACGGCCTCGACGACGTGCGCAACTCACCGGTCGTGTCCGATCCGCTGCGCCTGCTCGACATCTGCGCCACCTCCGACGGGGGAGCGGCGCTGGTGGTGTCGTCGATGGAGTGGGCCCGCGACCACGGCCACCGCAACCCGGTGCGGGTGGCGGGCATCTCCACGGTGTCGCCAACCTATCCGGACCCCGTGATCGATCTCCCGTACCTGGCTGCGGACTCGGTCGCAGGCACACCGGCCCCGGCGGTGGGCTTCAAAGAGTCGATCGGCGCCCGGGCCTACGCCGAGGCCGGACTGGGTCCTGACGACGTCGATGTGGCCGAGGTGTACGACCTGTCCTCGGCCATGGAGCTCGACTGGTACGAGCAGCTCGGGTTCTGCGCCGCAGGCGAGGCCGAGAAGCTGCTGAGAGACGGCGACACCGCCGTCGGCGGTCGCCTTCCCGTGAACCCCAGCGGCGGTCTCGGCGCCTTCGGCGAAGCCGTCCCGGCCCAGGCCATCGCCCAAGTGTGCGAGCTGGCCTGGCAGCTCCGGGGCGAGGCCGACGCCCGCCAGGTCGACGGAGCCAAGGTGGGCATCACTGTCAATCAGGGCCTCTTCGGCCACGGTTCGTCCGTGATCGTCCGCCGCTGACAGCGCGATCCGACAGCAGCCTCAAGGCTGCGGTTCCACAGAGAGCATCCCCAATATGCGAGATGCCCTCACGTATAGTCACGGCCATCTATGGGTGCGGCGATTGGCGCCGTCATCGCAAAGGAGCAACAAATGAACAAGCGTGACGTAGTCGGTGCTGTGGCTCTCAGGGCCGGCGTGTCCCAGGCCGATGCCGCCAAGTGCATCGACGCTCTCCTCGAGCTGGCGTGCGACCAGGTCGCGGCGGGCGGCGAGGTCAACCTGAGTGGTTACCTGAAGATCTCGACCGTGCAGCGCGCCGCACGCATGGGCCGCAACCCGCAGACCGGCGAGTCCGTGGCCGTCCCGGCATCGACCGGGGTCAAGATCCAGCCCGGCGCAAGGCTAAAGGCCGCGGCCAAGGGCTGAACCCGCGCCCGCCATCCGGCCTGATCATGGGCCTGCCCCGCCCCGAGGAGCTCATCCCGCATCGCGACCCGTTCCTGTTCGTAGACGAGGTGACGGAACTGGTGGCGGGCGAGAGGGCGCGCGGTTTCTGGCATGTGCGCGGCGACGAGCCCTTCTTCGAGGGCCATTTCCCGGGCCTGCCCACCGTGCCCGGCGTGCTCATGTGCGAGGCGATCGCCCAGCTCGGGGCGGTGGCGCTGCTCGCCGACGAGCGCTACTCCGGGCGGCTCCCGCTGTTCGGGGGACTCGACCGGGCCCGCTTCCGGCGCCAGGTCCGCCCCGGTGACACCCTCGAGCTCGAGGTGGAGATGACTCGCCTGTCCAGTCGGGCCGGCCGGGGCTCGGGCCGGGCACGACTTGACGGCAAGGTTGCCGCGGAGTGCGACCTCATGTTCGTCATCGCCGACGCCCCAAGCGCTCGAGCGGCAAACTGACCTAGTTAGCCCCACACATCGGGCACAACTACGTCTACTTCGTGTGGGGCGGGCGAGTGACTGCCTAGTCGAATGTGGCCGGGGCGATCACCAGGGTGCCGTTGTGGCCTCCGAAGCCGAACGAGTTGGAGATCGACACGCCCGGCGTCCACGCGGCCGGCTCTCCCATCACCACCCGGATCGGCGGCAGCTCGGGATCGAGCACGGTGAGCCCGGCCGTGGGCGGAATGAGCCGCGTCTGCATGGCCAGCACCACCGCCAGCGCCTCCAGGGCGCCAGCGGCTCCCAGGCCGTGGCCGGTCACGCCCTTGGTCGACGTGACCAGCGGGCCCGGCGAGGTTCCGAACACCTTCGACAGAGCCTCGGCCTCCGCCGCGTCGTTGAGGTCTGTGGATGTGCCGTGCGCGTTGACGTGGACCACATCGGCGGGCCGCACGCCCGCGTCGTCGAGTGCGAGCTGCATGCAGTGAACCGCACCGCTGCCTCCAGGCGCCGGCGCAGTGATGTGGTGGGCGTCGGCGGTGGAGGCCGAGCCGAGCACCTCCGCGAGGATCACCGCGCCCCGGGCCTGGGCCATGTGCCAATCCTCGAGAACCAGTGCCGCCGCGCCCTCGGCCATCACGAACCCGTCCCGCTCGATGTCGAAGGGGCGGCTCACGCCGCTTGAGGACAGCGCGGTCATGTTGGTGAAGCCGGCCACCGCGGTGGGCGTGAACGGCGCCTCGGAGCCTCCCGCCAGCACGGCGTCGCAGCGGCCGTCGGCGATGAGGCGGGCCGCGTTGCCCACAGCGTGGGTGCTGGCCGCGCACGCGGTGACCACGTTCTCGGAGGGGCCCATCCATCCGTAGCGCATCGCGAGGGTCGCTCCCCCCGCGTTGGCCATCATCATCGGAACCAGGAACGGCGAAACCCGGCGGGGGCCCTTCTCCTTCAACACCCCGATCTGGTGCTCCAGCGTGGTGATCCCGCCCACGCCGGTGCCGATCATGGTGCCGCACCGGGTCGGGTCGGCTTCGATCTCGCCGGCCTGATCGAGGGCCTGGTCCGCGGCCGCGACCAGGAACTGCGTATAGGGATCTGCCCGGCGCGCCTCCTTGGGGCTCTCAAAGTGGGCGTTCGGGTCGAAGCCGGTCACGCGCCGATCGCCCACGGGCGCAGGGCTGCACAGGCCCTCGAAGTACGCTTCCGCGCCGATGCCGGCCGCCGACACTACGCCGAGGCCGGTGATCGCCACCCGCCTGTGGTCGGGCCTGCTCATCAGAGCTGCAAACTCCTCAGAGCTTCGACGTGACCAGTTCGAAGGCCTCGGCGACGGTGGTCACGCCCTCAAGCTCTTCCTCGTCGACGTTCACGTCGAACTCCTCCTCGAGGGCCATCACCAACTCGACGATGTCGAGGCTGTCAGCATCCAGGTCGTCTGCGAAGTTCGCCTCGAGCACCACGTCGGCCTCGTCCACCGACAGGACTTCCACGGTGCACTGCTTGAAGCGCTCGAAGTTCTCATCCACGGCTCTGTCCTTCCATTCCTGGCTTGCGGTCGGGGTACTGGTCGGGCCCGTGTCGCTACCGCGGGCGGTGCCTCAGCCCATCGAGAGGCCGCCGTCCACAGCAAGCACGATACCGGTCACGTAGCTCGCGTCCTCCGAGACGAGGAACTCCACCGCGGCGGCCAACTCGTCGGGGTCGCCGACCCGCCCCAGCGGCACGCGCTCCACGATTTGGCCCAGTCGGGCGTCGTCGAGCGCGGCCAGCATGTCGGTGCGGATGGTCCCGGGGGCGATCACGTTGACCGTCACTTTGCGGGAGGCGATCTCCTTGGCCATCGACCGGGCCAGGCCGATCAGCCCCGCCTTGGACGCCGCATAGTTGGCCTGGCCGGCCTGCCCGCCGATACCCGATACCGACGAGATGAACACGATGCGCCCCCAGCGCGCTCGCACCATTGCCCGCACGGCCTGTTTGGCCACGCGGAAGGCGCCGGTCAGGTTGGCGTCGATCACCGCGCCGAAGGCCTCATCGGACATGCGCAGCACCAGCCCGTCCCGGGTGATGCCCGCGTTGCACACCAGGATCTCCGGAGCGCCGAGCCGCTGGGTTGTCTCCTTCAGGGCGTTTGTGACCGATTCAGGATCGGTCACGTCGCAGCGGACACACGTGAGGTCGTAGGCGTCGGCGTCCGGCGGCGGCTCACTGCGGTACGTGACCGCCACCCGGTGCCCGGCCCGGCTCAGCCGCCGGGCGGTGGCCAGCCCTATGCCGCGGTTGCCGCCGGTAACCAGCGCCACCCGCGAGCTTGATCCGTCGCCCCCGTCGCCCCCGTCGCCCCCGTCGCCCCCGTCACTCACCGGCCGTCCCTCACCAGCGGACCACCGTGGACGCCCAGCTCATTCCCGCCCCGAACCCGGTCATCACCACGAGCGCGCCAGGCTTGAGCGCACCATCGGCGTGGGCCTTGGCCATCGTGAGCGGGATCGTGGCCGCGCAGGTGTTGCCGGTGTAGTCGATGACGTTGTGGCTCTTGGCGAAGTCGATGCCGCTGCGCTTGCAGATGGCCTCGATGATCCTGATGTTGGCCTGGTGGGGGAGCAGCACGTCGACCTCGTCGGGGCTGACGCCGGCCCGGTCGAGGGCGGTGAGCACTGAGTCGGTCACTGCCCTGACCGCCACCTTGAACACTTCGCGGCCCTCCATCGTGATGGTGGAGTCGTGGTCGCTCATCAGGAGCCGGCGCTGGTTCCCGTCGGCGCCGAGGTCCCAGCCCAGCAGGGTAGGACGGTCGGTACGTTCCAGGACTACGGCCCCGGCGCCGTCAGCGAAGAGGATGGCCGTGCCTCGATCGGTCCAGTCGGTCAGGGGCGACAGCGAGTCGGCGCCGATGAGCAGGACCCGCTCGGGACCGCCGGGCGTGTCGATCATCGAGTGCGCCGTCACGAAACCGTAGGTGAAGCCGGCGCAGGCCGCGTTCAGGTCGAAGGCCCCGCAACCGAGTCCAAGTTCGGCGTGTACCACGGCCGCGGTGCCCGGTACCCGCTGATCGGGGGTGGTTGTGGCCAGTATGAGCAGACCGATGTCTTCGGGGCCGACGCCAGCCATCTCCATGGCATCCCGGCCCGACTCGATGCTCATGGTCGAGGTGGGCAGGCCGATGCGGCGCTCGCGGACGCCGGTGCGCTCCCGGATCCACTCGTCGCTGGTGTCCATCATCGCGGCCAGGTCGTCGTTGGTGAGGACCTTCTCAGGCAACGATGTGCCGATGCCGATCACGGTTGCACCCATCAGATCGCCCCCGAAGGTCTCCTAGCCGATGCCATCAGTTCGTCCTGAGCCAGGCGATCGGCTGGCTGGCCGTCACGCGCTCGCCCTCCAGCGCCAGGATTCCCATCAGCTCGCCCGCGAAGGGGCTGCGGACGTCGTGGTCGCCCACCCGGCCGATCAGATGGCCGACACCGACAGGGGCGCCGGCACCGATGCCCTCGCCGGCCTGGAAGACACCGTTGGCGGGGCTCACGACCAGCCTCTCGGTCGCGAAGAGGTACTCGCCCTCGATGGCGGCGGCCGAGCGGACCGGGGTGGCGGCCAGCGCTTCGAGCAGGTTGTCGAGGTCCTCGGGGACGGCCACCGACAGGGGCCGGGTTCCCTTGAGAGTGCGCTTGACGAGGCGTCCCAGGACGTCTCCGGGGCCCAGCTCCACATAGGTGGTGAACCCGGCGTCGCTGAGCGTCATGAGTGTCTGGCGCCATCTGACAGGACTGGTGAGCTGGGCCTTGAGCAGATCCGGCCAGTCGGGGCCGCGGCTGTGGGCGGCCCCGTCGACGTTGGCCACGACGGTGCCCTGCGGGTCGCGGAACTCGGTGCGGTCGATGGCTTTGGCGAGCCGGTCCCTTGCCGGCGCCATGAACGGTGTGTGGAACGCGCCGCCCACTTGCAGGGGCATGACCCGCTTGGCGCCGAGCTCGCGGGCTATGGCCGCGGCCTTGTCGATGGCTTCGGGCGTGCCCGCGATCACGGCCTGGCCGGGGGCGTTGTGGTTGGCCAGCCACACCTCGTCGGGGGCGCGGCTGCAGGCGATCTGCACGTCGTCGTCGTCGAGCCCGAGGACGGCCGCCATCGTGCCCTCGCGCTCGTCGGCCGCGGCCTGCATGGCGTCGCCCCGCTCAGCCACCAGCGCCACCGCGTCGCCGAAGTCCAGCACGCCCGACGCGGTCAGCGCCGAGTACTCGCCGAGGCTGTGGCCGGCGTGGCCGGCGGCTTCAGTTCCGAGCCGGGTCACCGCGTCGAGGGCCACCATCGACATGACGAACGTGGACAGCTGGCTGTTGCGGGTCTCGGTCAGCTCCTCGGCGTCGGCGGTGAACAGCAGGCGGGCCACGTCGCGATCGGTGACCTCGGACGCCTCCGCCACGAGCTCCCACGAGGGATGATCGATCCAGGTCTCGCCCATGCCGGGCCGTTGCGAGCCTTGGCCCGGATACATGAAGACGATCATCGGTGGATCTCCCCGACCGCGATTCTGGACCCGCCGATGCTCCGGGCCGGTTCTTGTTCAGACTCTCGGCGACCCGTTCGCGTTTCACGGCAGTTGCTCATGGCAGTGTGCGCTCGATTCGTCGGCTGGCCGCCCTCCAGGGGCGAGGGACCCCAAAGGCTAGACGGAGCGGCACGGTGCGCGGCCCGGGAGCCCGCCCCGCGGCTGGCCCACCAGGTCGCCTATAGGCTTCCCGGAATCCGGCCCGGATGGCGGAACAGGCAGACGCAGCGGACTCAAAATCCGCCGCCCGCAAGGGTGTGAGGGTTCGAATCCCTCTCCGGGCACGATGTGATGTGTCAAGACATCGGAACATTGTGAACCCACGCGGGGTGGTGTTTCAGGTTTGGGGTTGGTAGTCGCGGCTGGGGTCGAGTTCGAGCTGGCGTAGGAGCTCTCCGGTGGTTGGGTTGGTGATGCGGATGTTGAGGTTGTTGATGGTCATGAGGACTTTGGTGTGGGCCCAGCGGCGGCCGATGCCGATGTGGTGCAGGCGGCCGTTGTGGCGGAGTGTGACGGTGCCGGTGGCGTCGACGCGGTCGTGTCGGATGCGCCAGAAGCTGGGGCGGCCGTCGGGGCCGGGTCGGGCTTTGGGGAGGCGGGTGTAGACGGCGGCGGGCACGGCGCGGCCGAGGCTGCGGTGGGGTCTGTGGTTGTTGTAGATGACCGTGAATTCGTCGAGCCGGGTCTGGAGCTCGGCGATGGTCGCGGCTTCGGGTTGGGCTCGAAGCCAGCGTTTGAGGGTCTGTTGGAAGCGCTCGACTTTGCCGCAGGTCTGGGGGTGGCCGGGTCTGGAGTGCTTGTGGGTGGTGCCGAGGCCCGCGAGGAGGGTCTCAAAGGCGTTGGATCCGCCTTTGCCGCCCGCGAATCGGGTGGTGAAGTACATGGCGTTGTCTGACAGCACCGACGCGGGAATGCCATGCTGAGCTGCGGCTTCGCGGAAGGCTCCAACGACGGCTGGGGTGCCGACGCTGGTGTGGGCGGTAACTGAGAGCGCGTAACGCGAGCAGTCGTCGATGAAGGACAGCACCTCGCTGTGGGCGCCGCCGGCAAGGCTCCAGTGGCACATGTCGGTCTGCCACATCTCGTTGGGCAGCTCGGCTTGGAACCTCACATAGGACGACTTCGGCCGCTTGCGGGGCTCGGGTGTCACCAGGCCCGCGGCGACCAGGTGCCGGCGGATCGTCGACACGGACGCCTCGACGCCGTGATGCTCCAACAGGTGCCAGCGGATCGTGTCGGGCCCGGCGTCGAGACCCGACGCCACAAGCTGGCGGCGAAGCCCACAGATCAGCTCCACCGTGGCCGGATCGGTGCGGCTCGGGGAGGTGCGCGGCCGCCTCGACCGAGGCTCGAACGCGGCGTCGCCCTCCATGTGCCAGCGCCCCACCAGCCGCGTCACCCACGACCGCGACACCCCGAACTCCAAAGCGGCGTCCGCGTGGGTTCGCCCCTCCACAACAACCGCCACAATCACCAACCGGGCCTTCGACATGCACCAACCCTGAAGGCGCCACGAAGGTTCCTATGTCTTGCACCATCAGGTTCCTATGTCCTGAACCAGCACACCTCTCCGGGCACGACAAACTACCACAAAAAAGGCTCTTGAACTGGTCCTTTCTCTGATAGTAAGGACATGGTTACCACTTCAGCGCACATTTCGGTCTAGTGTCCAGGCGCTTAACAGATCCTCAATGTCGGCCATGTCGCGGGCCGCGGATGCCACGACGTGCCGGTCGACCATACGTCGGAGACAGTTGGAGCACTCCTCGGCAAACTAGGGCCAAGTGCTGGGGGAGTGTTCCTGTCGGGCCCGTTTGCGCCTCCGTCGGGTCAGTGGACCTCGGTGATCTCGCCGTCGTTGGTGATGTTGAAGCGTCGGCCATCGAACACGCTCTCCATGATCATGTAGATGAGATCCGCCGCGTCTACGTCTATCTCCGTTGTCATGGGAGCTGGCATGTTCACCTGCACGCTCGCGCTGTGGAGGAGGGCGCCGTTGGCGACATGATCTGGCTCGTCGGGCATCGTCAGGGTTGTCCCGTCGGGAAAGTCGATGGTGAATGCGGTTCCGTCTTCTACCTGTGGTTGCGCCTCTCGTGCTCGTTCGAAGAGGGTCTTGCTGTGACCGCTTGGGTCGGTGATCACGAACCGATCCGGTGAGGAAGCGAAGTTCATGGGACGGCCTTGGTCGGTGTCTGCCCGTGGGTCCGGTCCGGGCTTCGTCATGCGCAAGGTGTATTGATAGTGGTGAGGCGGTGAGAACACGATCTCACCGTGAACATGGGTGATGCTGCCGTCCCAGTCCGCGTCGAGTGGTTTCCTGAGTTCAAAGAGTCTGATGCTCTTGGCTTGGGCGAGATCCTGGGCTGGGCCCGTGAAGCCCATCTTCGACACGATGATGCCCGCGTCCAGTTGTGCGTCTTGCACCGTGAGGGCGAAGTCCGAGACATGGTCGACTCCAACGCGCTTGTTCCACCACTTGCATGAAATCGCCGTTCGATACCGATGGTCGCCGTTGATGTGTGTGATCAGGACGTCGACTTGGCGCCGCACGCCTCCGGCCACGTGAACCCTGCAATTGCGGCCCGAGCACTCGACAGTTGCGCCATTGACTCGACCGAGTGCTTGATAGATGTCCTTGACGATCTCCTCGTAGGTCTGCCAGTCGAAGTCGGCGCCGTCAGGGTCCGGTAGGCGATTCGCCGTGGACATGTGCAACTCCTTCCACGCTCGATGATTGGCTTGACGCAACGACTGTCAGCGCCACCAGGTATTCGGGCGTTAGCGCTCTGCTGTGTGAGCCGTCCGGCAGGAACATGACGATAGGACATGGAGCGACGCTCCTGGCGGCGATTCCGGAGATGTTCTGCGACGCTTAGGGTCTTGCGCGGCGCTCGGTCTCGCGAGGGCGGTGCACGCGCGCTGAGAGCGAAGAGAGCCTCGGTCGAATGTCGCCCACTAGGTTGGAGCAGATGTCAGCCTGGATGCGACGTCGGCTGACCGCGGAGGCAGCATGACGCCGCGTGGCGGCCAGCGAATTGACAGCGACGCGCCGGATGACGGGGTGCCGGAAGGCTGGACCCAGATAGGCGTCAATGACCGCGTCTGGGATCCGCCGGTGCCGCTCGCGACTCCCCTCACGATGACTCGGCCAACGGAACTTGAGTTCGCTGCGCTCACGTGGCAGAACTTTGAGAAGTTGCTGTGTTGGCTAGTGCCGAAGCTGGAGCGGACCCAGAATGTGCATCTGTATGGGCGCCCAGGTCAGGCACAGCATGGGATCGACATTGCCTGTCTTCCGTCCGAAGGCGAGCCCACGGTGTATCAGGCGAAGCACTACGAGGTGTTTGGGGCCTCCGATCTCCGCACCGCCGTAGACGACTTCGCGAACGGGGTGCGTCCCTTCGACGCTCAGAAGTTCGTTGTGGTGGTCGCATGCAGAGCGAACGACACGGCCACGTTGGAGATGCTCGTGCAGTGTCAGCGTCGCCACGGGGACCCATTCGTCGAGTTGTGGGATCGGGGGGTTCTATCGCGGCTGCTCGCAGATCATCCGAGCATCGTTGAGCAGTTCTTCGGGGAGCACACGCGGCAAGCGTTCTGCGGCGGTCCGGCGAGCGGCGGTTCGGTTGACAGTGTGGACTTGCGCGACTACGTGATGAGGGGTCCGATACGACACCTCGAGCTGAGCAGCGAGCTGAGGCAGGCCGAGGAACATGAAGTCGAGCGCCCGCAGGCCGCGGCCGCCCGCTTCGGGAAGATCGCCACAGCGCTCAGGGAGGCCGATTTCGCTGGCCACGCGCACCAGTACCGCCTCCGACAGGCGGACATGCTCGAACGAGCTGGCGAACTCGTCGACGCCAGCGAGATCCGCCTGTCTGTCGCGTGGGATCTCATTGACAGCGCTGACCTCTGGACGGCCAACGTCGCGGCGAGCAAGGTCGCAGAAACGGTTGAGCACATCCCCGAGTCAATAGCTCGGTCACTTCGTGCTGTGGGCAAGCTCGTGGCGACCCGCCTAGGTCTAGGACCCGAACTAATCGACACCGCTGAGGTGATCGACGCACTGCAAACGGGTGATCCTCACCGTCACGTAGCGCTGCTCGCATTCGCTGAAGAGGCTCTCGTGACCGATCGACTCGACTTGGTGCAGCAGAGAGCCTCAGCGATGCATACAGCCATCAACGAACTCGCTCTCGATGAGAAGGCGCCGCTGGTGGCGGCCCGTCTGCGAGCCTGCATCGCCGACGCGACTGGTGACTGGCCTCAACTTCGGTTGCACGCGCGGACGCGCTACGCCCCGGACATAGCTGCCCTGATCTACGCACGACACGGCAGACACGCAGCCTTGCATGGAGATGTCGAATTGGCTGTCGATAGGTATCAGGAGGCCATCCGGGCCGCGACAGATTCTCAGAACTACGGCGACGCGTGGGCTTGGCTCTATGCCTTGAGGTCGGCCTGCCTCTTGAACGATCAGCCAGTGAGCGATGACATCGGCGATGTCCATCGCATAGCCGAGACGATACGCGCTCATGGCGATCTGTCGGCCGTGCCGCATGGACGGACGCGCGCACAGGCCCTGTCGAAGCTCAGTTCGCAACAACCGATAGAGGCATACGAGGCGATTCGGCGTCACATACGGCACTCAACTGTGACGGCATCGCTCCTTGAGGAGACCGAGGCGCACACGATGTTCGGGCAACTCCTCGCTAGCGCCGGTCGGCTTCATCTCGCCATTGAGCACTATGTCGTCGCTGGTGCCGGCGAGGCCGCCGCCCAGCTCGCGGATCATTGGCCAGATCAGGCATTCGTCCTTGATGCTGACATCATGGGACGACCCAACTGGCAGCGTGCAGCGGCCTTCGAGACGGTCACGGCCTTCGAGGACTGGCTGCCAGACGGCGACGGTGCCCGATGGGCAGCAACTGCGCTACAGGAGGTCCTACACGATCCAGGTCCTGCTACTGCATTCCGAGCGCGCGCTCGACACGCCGCGTACGGAACGCTCGCGGCCACGGCCTCGCACCTGCGAGCAGCAGACGCGAAGCGATTCCTCGAACATGTTGAGGGGGGCTCAGAGACGCCGCGGGCCAACAACCTCCACGCCGACGATCACTCAGTCACCGTGGTGTACGAGATTGCGCGTTCCCACCCCGAGGTGGCGGGCAACGCCGTTGCCGTGGCACTGAGGCTGCTGCTGAGAGTGCCGTATCGATCTGCCATCACCTGGACGCGCGGATACGACGTGCTGCGCCAACACCAACACATCGTTAGAGAGCACCTGACCACCGAGGCGCAAGCAGGTGACCTCACAAGCTGCATCGTGATGGCATCAGCAGAATGTGTTGACGAGCCGGTCCTGGACAAGGCTAGACGCCGGCTCGAGCAAGCCATAGCGCCGCGGGAACGAGAGCCCGGTGTCCAACACATCGGCACCAGCCTGCCCGACGATGCCCTCCTGATCCGCAATCTGGCGACCGACGATATAGGGAGCTTCGTTGCAGCGATGATGGTGCTTGCCGTAGACGTGGAGGAACCTATTCCCAACCGGCGGGAAGCCCTTGGTGCAGCGGAAGCGTGCATGCGCGAGCTGCCCGAGTTGCAGCGATCGGACTTCTTCGAGGCAGCCATGGAGTGCGCTGACGGCCTGCACGATGACCAGGGCGCCAACCCGTTGCCGTTGGGTGACACTGACCCGCTGGCGAGATACAAAGTCAGCTTCGGACCCAGGTCACTGCGAGCAGCCGGACTTCGATGCGCAGCGGTATCCGCCGTCACGAACGAACAGTTCAACAAGGTCAAAGATGTAGCCCTTGGGCTTCTAGTCGCAACCGACAGATACACGGCCGACACCGCCGCGTTGGCTGCTGCTCAGTTGCCAGCGCGGATACTCGCAGGTGACCTGGACGCGCTTCGCGTGCGACCGGACTACCGGGCGCGCTGGCTTGCGGCGATGATCTGGGCCGAACTGGACGACGCCGATGAACGGATCGGCAGAAGCCTCGCGGTGGATCCATCGCACCTGGTGCGCGGAGGTTTGGCGTCATCCCTTCGCGACACGCCGATTCACCACGATCTGCGTCAGCAACTTTGCGGGGACGTTAGGCGTGCCGTCCGAAGAGCGGCATCTCGAAACGACCGATGACGAGACCTTGATCCAGCTCGAAGTCCATCTCTGCGAAGGAGTCGCCCAGGCTGGCTAGGGCGCAGCCGGGCTGCTGGTCGGAGTCAGTCGTCGATGAAGCCTCGTTCGAGCAGTGTTGTGTGAAGCCGCTTGTAGTCCTCGGTTTCTTGCAGGTCGCTTGCCCTGGGCAGGATGTCTGCTGCCTTCTCGGCGACATACAGGCAGTCCCATTCGTCGAGCCTGCCGCGGATCAACTCGTTGAGGATCGCGAGGCCGGTGGGGGTCGGATGCGAAGCTGCGAGTCGGTCCGCGATTCCGTGGCTCCAATCGATCCGCCCTTCGGCGGCCCTGATTGTTCGCAGTGTCAGGTCCTCCCATGTCTCGGTGTCCATGGCGGCGACCTCCGATAGGAGCCCGAATCCCTCGACCGCAGCGCCGGTCTCGGTGTTCAGGATCGTCTCCCAGAATTCGATGGCAGCATCGACGAGACGCGGATCGGCGTCAGCGCCGTCTAGTACGTACCCCAGTGCTTGTCCTGCCCGCGACACCAGATCGGGCGAAGTTCGCAGAAACGCCACGGTGTCTTGGATGGAGTAGCCGGGGCATTCCCACAGCATCGCGATGATCATGTGTTCCATCGCGTGCTCGGTGTCGCTTCTGGCGGCGTTGCGGACTGCCTCGCGGAAGTTCTCAAGGAGCCACGGATTCGGGTGGCCCCACTCGATGGCCTGCTCGACACTGAGTTGGCCGAGTCCATCTGGAGCCTGGGACCCGAACAGCAGATCGCGGTTCGCCTCGGTCCAGTCAGGCAGGACGTGCAACAAGAATCCGATTCGGGATACCAGCACGGCCCGGTGTTCGGCGCCGTCGGTGCCCCCCAGCCGCAAGGCCTCTTCGAAGAGGACGGTTGCCTCTGGGCGCACAGTGCCCGAGGATCGGTACTCGTATGCGAGGAACGACAGCACAGCCTGAAGCGCCCGAGTGCAGGGCCGGTTGATGGCGCTCGTCAGAAAGTCCGGGCCTGTGCTGATTGAGACGATGTTGGACGGCTCCGAGCGGTCCGAGGCCTCCGCCATGAGCACAGCCCAAGCCTCCTCGGCGCGGCCGTCGAAACCCTGGCCTGTGTCGGCCAAAGCCTTGATCAGTACGACGGCAGCCTGCTCTGTCCCGCGCCAGTCGGTGTCGTAGTCGCGGCGGTCGTCCGCGAGTGCTTCCACAGGCCATGGGTGTGTCTTGACGAGCTTGATCACATCAAGGAGGTCGCCTACAGGCAGTTCGTGCTCCGAGGCAGCTGACGTGACGGCATACAGGTAGTGGCTGATGTAGGTCGGGTGGCGCAGGTTCACGACCGTGCGGATCGGGGCGGACACCCAGGCTTCGATGTTGTCACCGATGACAGACTCAAGGGTTCTTGCTATCTCGTGTGCTCCGCCGAGCCAGTCTGTCGGTGCGGGTCGCCACTCTGCGACCCGCACCGCAGCAGTATCAGGATCCAACGATCGCAACTCCTCTGCGCCGATGGGGCTCACGGCGAACTGGGCGGTCTCGGGAGGACCTCCAGTGAGGCTGTCTCTGGTCGCTCTTCCGTATCTCGCCGCGAGGATGTCGCACGCCGTGCCCCAGGCGCCCGTTGCTTGGGCGGGCAACAGCGGAACCCATCGCATCGCGCGCAGCCAATCATCGGGCACATCGTCGGCGCCTAGCGCGCGGCCTGCCTGTTCCACATCGGGTGCGGCACCGAGGGCTTCGCTCCACCGGGACGCGAAGATGGAGGGGCCACAGTCTGTCGCAGCTCGGTCCAACAGCGCTACGTCGTCACCCGTCGGCGCCCGCGAGGAGATCGCGTGCTCTATCTCATCGACGATGAGACGCGGATCAACGTCTGGAGCGTTCGCGAGCACCCCCACGCGTAGCCGTTGCCTCAGACTGTTGTCAGGCAGCCTGCCAATGGCGTCCAGGAGATCACTCGCGGCCGTCCACGCCCAAGCGTTCTCCAACAGGCGTAGCAGGCACGACAACAACAGCCGGGACCGATCATCGCGTGCGGATCTCGGGACATCGGCCACCGATCCCGAAGGCTGCCACCTGAGTCTCCGCAGCAGCCGGTCGTCGTCGGGGAGCGAGCGGATCTTGTAGACAAGAATGGCGATCCGACGCTGAGAGTTATCTTCGTTGATGCCAGTTGCCATCTGGTCTAGGAGCGGTTTGACGAAGAGAGCAGCAGCCCAACTGTTCGCGTTGAGGATCACATCAGCGAGGTCCTCTACCAGAGCATCGGACGCGTCGGCCTGTTCTGCCGCCCGAACACCCATCCTCACGATTCCATGGTGCTCGGGGTTCTCCCTCACAGCAGCAAGAACCAATCCGAGAGCCGGACCACCCGCAGCGCGCGCAGCGCCGGCGATCTGCACCGAGCGAGCCGGCGTCGCGCCATGTAGTTGGTACATGTTCTCAAGCCAGGCGGTGACCTCAACAGGATGGTGCTCTGCTAGGCGGGCTACCGCGGCATGTGGAGGCCACGCACCACCTGCATCTGTCGGATCCAACACGCCGGCCGCTCCCAGCGTTTCAAGCCAAGCGGGACTCGCGATCTTGCCCAAGAAGTACTGCAGCTGCCCTGGGCCGGACACGAGGCTAAGGACAGCTTGCGTATCAGTCCTCGTGGGATGCGCGATCTGCGCGATCCTCTCCAACTCTTCATGTCGGATCGCCGGCGGAAGGAACAGGAGCCGCAGGATCGCTACGCACTCCTCCCACAGATCCTCAGCGCTCTCGGATGTCTCGCCTCCATGGGCTGCTGTGTCGAGGCGGTCCAGGAGATCCTGATAGTCACCTACGGGGTTGGCTCCAGCAGACAGCGGCGCTGTGCCGGTGCGGTTCACGACGACCGCGATGAGCCGTCTCTGGTGCAGGCCGTGTTCCTCGTCATGGAAGCGACTCAGACCGTCGATGCTCGCAAGCAGGTCACGCAACGCGCCATCGGCGTCTTCGCCCGGAAGACCGACGACAATTCCATACCGCCTTCGCGCGTCGACGACCTCACGCGAGAGGTGTCGCCATCTGCCGGCCTCACCGGACCCGACCCAGGCCAGGATCGACTTCATCGCCTCCCGGAGGCAGTGTGCGACGACTTCGCGAAGTCGCAGCGTCGGCGTACTAGAAGCCAGGTGAGTGTGCGCGTCCAAGAGCAAGTCAGCAGCCCGATGGCCATGTAGACCGAACTCGACGCGAAGGTGGTCAAGCAGTTCTGGTTCCAGCCGTTGCAGCGGCATCACAGGTTCCTCGGGCTTGCTATGCGATGTCTGTCCCCCGAGGATTAGCAGGCTACTGCCGCTGTCGAGGGCCAGAGAGGATCATGTCTGTGACTGGTCAAGAATGCGCCGAGAGCGCCACCGTCGAGTTGTAGGTCCCGGCCGCCTACGGCCACCCCCGTGGTGCTAGACACCCCGCCGATCATGAGCGCAGTGACCTTCACCGAGGTCTACTACACGCTGGCGAAATGCCTCGATGCCGACAGCGCCGAACGCGAGTTCCATGAACTGCTGTGCCTGATGCGCGTGGGGCCCCTCGACACCCCACGGCCCCCGCAGCCTGCCGGGGTGCCTCGGGCAGGTCGGGCAGGGGCCGGTCATGTGGCGGGGGAGGGGGGCCCGGTTGGCAAGCCACTCGTCGACGACATGTCGGGGCCAGCCGATGGAGTTTGCGCCCGGCTCTAGGGCTTGGAGAAATATGCCGTCCGCGCGCCATCGACACAGCGTTCGTCGGCGCCGACACGGTCGAGCACGTCGGGAACGCGAAGCATGGACTCAGTGGAGACCCTCGGTGACATCTCAGTTCCTCCCACAGCCGGCGCCGATGGGGTTCGATCCGCGACGGCCCATCCCGGCGGCTTGCAGGGCGGCTGGCCCAACACGTCAAGGCTTGGGAGTCGAAGTCGACCAAGACGGTGTGTCCGCCGGGGGTGGCCGGCCTGGGTCAACGTGGCCAGCGGCGCGGCGACACTGGTGGTGCCTGCGCCAGAGGTGCCGCACACCACCGCCGCAGGGACGGAGCCGCTCGATCTGGTGGTCAGGGGCCCCAAGCCAATCTGGGCCCAGGTCGGGGGTGAAGTCGATGTTGTCTGTCCCATAGCCCCGCGCTGTCAGAGCAGCGGCCGGTAGCGGCAGCCCTGCTTGGGGCTGTCTGGGAGCCGCTCAGATTTCTAGGCCTGGTGCTGGCCGGTTCGGCGGAGGCCAGTCGGGGATGTGGAGGTCGGGGTGTGAAATGGTGTTTGTGGCTGTGTAGTGGTTGAGGGCGTGTTGTGTGGTGTCGGCGACGGTGTCGAGCATGGCGGCGAAGTCTTGGTGTGGGTGTTGGATCATGCCTGTTCGGGTGATCTCGGTCCATCGTTGGTCGAGTTCTGCTTCGTGTTGGTATGCGTTGTCGAACAAGATGTCGAACCAGTCGACGTCTGCTGTGGCGGGGTATGCGGCTTGGTGGCGTGCGGTGAATTCGTCGAGGGCCGCGTTGGTGTCTATGGCGGGGTCCTGGAGGAGGCGGTGTAGGTCGTAGTAGTCGCGTGGGGCGAGCCGGTAGGGGTTCGCGATGCAGTCGAGTTTCGCTGCCAGCATCGAAGCCGGCGAGTACCCCAAGATGGGGTTGGTGGTGTCGATGTGTGGGTATCTGTCCAGGATTGTCCAGTGCGCGGCGGTGGGCCCGGCACCGGGGTGGTGGCGGGGTTTGACGTCGGTGTAGATGACGCCGGTTGTGGCGTTGGGCAGCTCCCAGTAGATGTTCAGCTTGTTGGCGCCCCATTTGGTGTCGAACGCGGTCTGGTGAGTCCTCGACGCCGTATTGAGGACTCGGTCGAAGAAGTCCTGTATGGCTGGTTTGGTGTCGTCGGGGTGGATCCAGTCGAAGTCCAGGTCCTCTGAGAACCGCCAGTCGCGCCGGTAGCAGACGCGAAGCAGGGTCCCGCCTTTGAACATCACCCGCGGGACGCTTTGTTGGCGCGCCGCGACCGCGGAGACTATCTGGTGCTGGACCAGGTCGACCGGCTCCCATCTGCTGTGCCGGCTGGTCGGCGTGCTCATGTCGAGACCACAGAAGCGACGGCGTCGGGGACGGCCGCCCAGTTGACTTTGCGGGCCGTGTCTCGATGCGAGACGCGGGGCGGGCTGCCGGCGCGGTGCAGCGGCGCGAGGTGTATCCAGTCGTCGCCGCGAACCGCGGCGGAGCTCAGTTCGGCCCACCTGTGGTCGATGTCGAACCCCAGGCTGTGCCCTGTGGAGGACTCGGCCAGGCCCTGCGCCAACGATGAGAGCCGTCGCAGGCCGGCGCGCCAGCCCAGAGCGCCCGCAACCTCGGCGACCTCGCCCGGCGAGCACACCTCGAAGCGGTAGGCCAGCATGCGGCCCAGATACTCCTCCCATCGGTGCGAGCGGTACGGCCAGTGGGCGCACTCCAACACCGCCCGAGCGGGCGTCGACACCCATGTGCGCTCCGTCAGCTGCACCGCGCCCAACAGCAGCGACTCGGGGCTCTCGCGCCACGACACGAACCCGAACGGATCGGTGTCGAACGCTACGCCGCCGGCCACGCTGACCTCTGGTCGGCAGATCAACGCCACGCCCGCCATCCCCAAAGCGGTCAGCCCCGAGATCCGGCGAACAGCGCAGCCGTAGGCCGCCTCCAACTCCGCCTCCCACTGCGCAGTCCAATGATGCGAAACAGAGCCAGCGCCGACCAACAACTCAGCTGCAGACGGCAATGAGACACCGAAGTTGCGCCACGTCCCCCGGCGGATCTTCTCCACCCGGCCCACAGCCGCCAACTCGCCCAGCGCCCGCGACGCCGAAGACGGACGCACACCAGCCGCCCGCTCGAACTCCCGCGTCGAGAACACCGGCGCCAGACTCCCCAATACCTCGACAGATCCCATACGAGAAGTATACCAGAGCCGATATGAGAAATATACATGACGGCCGCTCGATTCCCGCCGCCGCCACCGCGGCCTACCGCTGCCCGTCGACAGCCACAAGCTGCGCTCGCACCCGCCATCACTCGCCACCCCCGAATCGTCGCGGGTGTTCCCACAGGGACTTGATCGACGCATGGGCCACGGTGCCCTCAAGCAGGTGACACAGGGAAGTCAAGGGCCAGCGGGGGGCCGGTTGGCGAGCCACTCATCGATGATGTGACGGGGCCAGCCAATGGAGTTCGCGCCCAGCCTCAGAGCCTGGGGGAATGTGCCATCCGCCCGCCAGCGACACAGCGTCCGGCGACTGACGCCGATGCGGTCAAGCACATCAGGCACTCGCAACATGGCCTCACCGGAGACCCGCGGTGACATCTCAGCTCCCTGCACAGTCGCCGCCAATCGCGCTTCTACGACCGGCCGCCCAACCCGGCTTGTCCGGCGGCCGGCCCACCACGTCGAACGCCCCGGAGTCGCAGTCAAGCAAGCCGCCGTGGCCGGCCCGGGCAAAGTTGGCCAGCGGCACAGCGACAGTGGTGGTGCCTGCGCCGCCAGAGATGCCGAACACCACCGCAGTGGGAACCGGACGGTTCGATCTGGTCGTCATGAGCCCGCAGACTACGAAGCCGTCTGGAACGCCCACGAACGTACAGGAACGCACCGGGCCAGGCGGCGGCCTTCCAGACAGCCCGGCAGGGGTGCCAGGCGGTGTCGTCGAGGGGTCAGCTGGTTCGGGGTCGTGTTAGGCGTGCGATCCTGGTCGCTGAGTGCCGAGGGTCTGGCGGTCTGTGTCGGGGCGGGAGTGGTGGCCGTCGCTATCGTTCTGGCGCCATTGTTGGCAGTGAGCGTTCCTGCGGTCCGTGGGAGGCTTGTGGCCGCCACACGTTTGCACTAACAGTGCTCCCGATCGACAGGGGTGCAAACGCGCACGGAATGGCGGCCGACCGCTCCGTGTCCGGGCCCCGTCGGCCAGCCGAGGAACGCGGACGAACGTGAAGAACGCACACGGAATGCTGTTGCAAGAACGGTGTATTTCGATACGTGTCGTTTGGGGGTTTGGTTCGTCTCGGCGTTCGCGGGATCTCGGGGATGTGGTGATGGCGAACGCAGAGGAACGCCCGCGAACGCGGGGTGATCGTTGTTGCCGCAACGGTGTATTTCGGTGTTTTCGACCTTGAGTTGGATCCCCTTGGCGTTCGTCGGATGGCCCCGGGAGAAGTGACGCCACGAGAAGAAGGTCAGCCCGCGGACAGAGTTCGTGATCGACAGCGACAACCGACTCCAGCCGTCGGGGTGGTACGACCAGTGGCCGGACAGCTAGGGCGGCGCTTCCCAGTCGGGAGGTTGCAGGCCGTGGCAGTCAAAAAGCCGCTCTAGGACAGCCTCTGCCCTGGCCCCAGGTGTGTAGTCGTCGTCGGGGCGCATCGACAACACCGCTTCAACGTTGCTTCGAACGCAGGACCAATCGTGCGATGGCCACTCAGGCGGGGCGTCAAACTCCAGAAGCGGACTACAGACGGCGACGAATCTCTCAACGGAGGCCCCGACATCCACCGCGGTGTCCAAGCACGCGGCATAGGGGAGCCTGACCTCCTTGTAGAGCCTGTCAGATGCGGCTCTCTCCGCCGCGAATTCGGCATTGCGCCGCGCCGTATCCGCGTTGGACTCGACCTGAGACAGTGCGAAGTCGATCTCGTGCAGCATTGCCGTCTCAGGCCAGCCTCCCACCAGAAACCCCGCCAAGCTGTCACGCTCGACCGGCGGATCGGCCCAGAAGTCCGCCCAGAAAGCAACGACCCGCCCACGGAAGTCAAGCAGCCGGTTCGTCGCGTCAGCCGCCTCACGCTCGGCGGCGGTCTCGATGCGGGCCAGCTCCGCCCGTAGTGCCTCGTCGTTGGCTTGCTCCAAGGCCACGAGAGTCGCCTCGTTCTCGGCTAAGACGGCCTCAAAGGCGGCGGCAGCGTCCGTGGCCTGGTAATGACGGTCGTTGTCGAGGTGGCAACAGTCGGCGAGGCTGGGGCCGCGTTGTCGGTGCGGGTGCAGGCGGTCGCAAGCACCGCCACCAGCACCACGGCGACCATCGCCGCTCTCATGCCGCATCCTCTGCTGCGATCAGTTCGGCATAGGGCATGGCCTTGGTGGTGACGATCCGTTTGAGGGTGTCGATGAAGATGCGGGGGTGTCGCGGTTGTTGAATCGCCACTCCAACTCGGACAGGTACCGGTCAATGTACTTGATGCTGACCATATGCAACGACCCCATCAGCGACCGCTTGAACGGCGACCAGACGTCCTCGATCGAGTTGGTGTGGACTCCGCCGACGACCCACCGGTCGCAGCTGTGGTTCACGCTCTGGTGGTCCCAGGTGTCATCCACGCCGAAGTATGACTTCGACTCGTCGGTGTAGGCAACGAAGCGAGCCTCGCGCATGGCTCCCTCCCGATGGTCGGTCAGCTCCCGCGATGCAAGCCTTGACGACGCTCGCGCTGCTGTGCGGGCGGCCCGCTCACAGCGAGATGGCGTCAGCGAGGATGCCGCGGTACTAGACTTTGAGCCCGGGCCGCCCTGTCTACGAGATCGTGGAGATGGAGGTTTGTGTGATCCCGCCTTTGCCGGACTGCGAGATAATCAGGCAGCCAGATGACCGGATATTCTCCAGGGCGCGGGATGATCCACTCAGAATCCACTTTGACCTAGCTTCTGCCGAGTCCGGCGAAGCGCTTCGCGTTGCACGGTTGTTGGCTGCCTACGGCAAGCTTGCTGCTGTTGTGCACGGCGAGTCAGATGCGTGGCCTACTGGGGGCCTGTGGCCGCCCGCATCGATGTCGCAGTTCAGTCCTGACGACGGCGATTGCTCTGCAACATTGATGGTCGACGGTGATCTACGAGAGTCGATCCGCTCGGTCATTCCGACCATGGAGTACGTTTCTCAACTCCGACTTGAGGGCACTCTTTCGCCGACTGAGGAGAGTGCCTTCCTGTGTGCGTCCGCGGGTTCTGCCCTTGCGGATCTAAGTGCATCGGACCACCCGCGCGTACGCCGGGACGGCCGGCTCCGCGATCAAGCGGTGATGTCCACACCGGAGATGCTCGCTGTAGTCGGTCTATGGCTGCGTCATCATCACGAGGGATGTCACATCGCTCCGGACGGCTTGGTGATGAGTACGAGTCGCTGGACCTCATACTTGATCGCTGTTCGTGGTCGTCTTCCGTCTGCTTGGCGCTTCGTCTCCAAGTCATACGAAGAACAGCGAGCGGGAACGGAGAGAGTTGGCGATCTCGCGTTCTCGGTCCTTACTCGGCTGACCTACGCACTTCGAGCTCGCGATGAACTGCACCTAATCGATTGGACACCGGAGGTGGACTCTCCAATACATGAAGCGTTGTACCACTTGGACATCGTGTTGCTAATGATCTCGGCCGCATTCGACGCTGCGGCGCGAGCAGCGTTTCTCGCTCGTGCACCCTCAGGCAACACGAGGCGCGTTACATGGAGAAGGCCGGACTTACTGGCGCTATACGGCGACGTGGATGATCTCGAACAGGCCATCGGATGTCACAGCCGGGGCCGTGCCGTTCTTGCCACGCTGTCGTGCCTGAGGAATCTGATTCACGCTGAAGACGGTCCAGTACATGGTCGATCCCGACCTGCCTGCTAGTTCCGTGGCGGGCGTCCCAAGGGACATAACCCATGAACTGCGGGAGCACATGAGTCAGGTGACTTCCGATTCCGAGGCTTGGGGCGTTGTTGACCGGGGTGACAGTGTCTGCCTGCGCCCTCCTGTCTTCGTGGAAATGCTCCTTGATGAGGCTCTGAATCTGCTCGAGCATTTGATGCGGATTACGGGGCCCGCTGCCGGGGAGCCTCCTGATGAGTATCTACCTTCGACCGATAACGAGCACTTCGGTCAATTGCCAACGTCGGCAGCGATGCTGCTCTGCGGTGTCTCCAACAGGCCGCCTGTTGCGTCAGCCCCATAGAAGCCCAACTTCGGGAGCCTTCTCGGATTCCTCGTGTCGAACGCTTGGCGTGGGGAAGCTACGACGCGTGGACCTTGAGGAGATCGATCCAACCGCGAGCCGGTACTCCGGCGAGACGTCGGCCAAGGATCTGCTTGGTCCAGTTGCTCATGATGGCGACTCGAGCGATCCGACCGAAAATGCCACCTCCGTCGCATGCAGGCTTTGTCGGACGTATTGCTGCGCTGCCGGCAGGGTGCCTCGATCTCCGGCGATGTGATGGACCGATCCGCTTCGGTGTCGCGGATGTGCTGCCAACAATAGTTGCGGTACTCGGCGGCATCCCAGCGACAGCGCGAACAACAACTACGACGACTGGTGCGGCCCGCGCTGGCAGGCCAACTGCTCGGGTTGCGCCTGTTAGGGTCAATCCCCATGACAGCGCAGCCGGAGTCCGGCAACGTCACAATCGAAGAAGTTCTCGACTGCTTGAACTACTACCGGCTGCGAGCCACCTACCAGGCAGTTGGCAAACTCATCGGATCTGGCCCGCGACAGGTCGGGGATCGGCTCGGACAAGCCCAGCCGCGCACATCATGGGTGGTGCGCAAGTCACCCAGCCACGGTCGCGGTCTGCCGTCACCCGACACGTTCCCCGCCGACCAGCCACAGTTACGGCACCCGGACTTGGAACGTGTTGATCACATCATCCAGGCACCCGAAGAACTGCTCGTGTTGATCGCTGCATACAAGATCACGCGTCTTTCCACGTGACTGACCCAAAGCGGTCGGGCCGTTTGGGACGGTTGGCACGACCCCGACTGCAACCCACTGAGGACGAGTTGAACGAGTCCATCGTCCTTGACGACATCGAAGACACCACCTCCGGAGACGTAGCCCGCGCCATTATGCGCCCCACCAAAGGACCAACGCGTGAACAACAGCAGCGATACGAACGTGGAGTGGGTACGGGCAATGGGATGCTGCAATCCCCGAGACGTGCTCATCACCTTGGGCGGGATCATCGAAGAAGCCGTAGCGGCAGTCAACGAACTACCCGATCAGAACCGCAAGGGCCGCCATTTTTCCTATGTCCCTGGCTCTGATCCAAGACGCCTCATCGCGGTGCACTACGAAGCCCCGCAGTCTTGGTGCTACGGCGGCGACCACCAAGGCAGCCTGTCCTTCTTTATGTCAGGCCACGACAACAACCGTATCCACGTCGGCTGTCCCGGAATGTCCCCATCACAATTCACGGTGACCCCGGTCTGGAACGCCGAGAAGTCCCAATGCCTAGTGACCCTTCATGATTCGGCAGATGCCCTGATCGCATCCGAGCTGAACCTTTCACAGATGTGCCAACGTGTGCTCGGTCCGTTCTTCTTCGACTGAACCACTGTTCTGACCTAGGCTTCGGCACCATCCCGTACAACCCCCTTTAGAATATTCCCGCTCCAGCTCCAGGCAGAACAGGCGCGAGAGCATCCGAACGGTGCTCGGCGATATCGGCCTTTCGCGCGAGTTCGTCTACCACGGCCTCAGAGGTGCTGGCGAGTTGCCGCGGATTGGGACCGGACGCTCTCGATCGCATTGTGTGTCGCCGGCCGCGCAGGCGTTGGCGAGGCTGGACGATACATCGCGGGGCTGAGCGTCGAGCGGGGCGACCGAACTGGGCACTCCTCTGCACCCTCACTCCCTGAGAAGCGCAGAACTGGGTTCCCTCGCGCTCAGTCGCCGCGACACACCATACGACACGGTGGCAATTGTCTACGCGATGTAGTTGGCCCACTTCTGCATGATCGGGCGGCGGCGCTCCAGCATGTCACTTCTGGCGTAGGCACCCTCGACGCCGCGCACGGCATGGCCCAGCGCCATCTCCGCGAGATTCCTCGGCACACCGGTGTCTGAGCACCACGAACGGAACGTGGCTCGCAGGCCGTGGGCCGAACTGGGGACGTCCAGGTCGCGCAGCAGCTTCACGTAGGTGTTCTCCGACACCGCTCGCCCCGTGACGGGCGAGGGGAACACCAACTCAGTGTTGTTGGTGCCGCGGGCCTCGGTGAGCAGCTCAACGGCCCGTGCGCTGAGCGGCACTCGGAACTCGGTGTCGGTCTTGTAACGAGACGCCGGGATCGTCCACACCGCAGTGTCGAGGTCGAACTCGTCCCAGGTGGCGTGACGAACCTCTCCGGGTCTGGTCGCGGTTAGCGCCAACAGTTCAAGGGCCTGCTTCGTGGCGGCAGCTGCCTCTGATGCCCGTATCTTCTTCAGCGCGTCGGCGACTTCGCCGTGGTGCAGAGCCCGATGGTGATTGGGGCGGTGGCGCAGTTTGGGCATCGCAGCTACGGCCGCGGATGTGGGGTCGGTATCTCGCAGGCCGCGGCCCATCGCCCACTTCATGGTGGTGGAGATCCGGCGTGCTGTGCGGCGGGCCAGTTCGGGGCGGTCCCACACCCGGTCGAGCACGGCCACCACATCGGCGGCGGCCACACCTGCGACGGGCATCGGTCCGATGGTCGGGTCGATGTGGTGGGCGAGCAGCGACCGCCACTGCTGTTCCGTGTTGCTGGTGAGCTTCCAGTTGGGACGGTGCAGGTCGATCACCGCTGCCATCGCCTCGGCGAAGGTGACGGCGTGGCGGCGTCGGGGGTCGCGGCCTTCTTCGACGGCTTGGCGGTTCGCCAGTGCGCGTTCACGGGCCAGTGCCAGCGAGACGGCCGGGTAGCTGCCCAGGCCCAGGCTCACGGTGCGCCCGCCGATGCGTAGACGTTGTGCCCAGGTCTTGGACCATCTGCCGTTCGCGGTTTGCTTGACCAATAGGCTCAGTCCGTGGCCGCCTCTGCCGTCGCCGTAGCGTCCGGGCCGGTTGATCGAGCGTACGAAGGCCGCTGTCAGCACCTTCGGCCGGGAGGGACTCGAACTCATGGCTACCCTTTTCGTTACCACTTCTCGTCTGACAACGCACGTTACCGGGTGTCACACGCTGACACAAGCGGGTCGGCGTTCAGCCGCTTTGAAGTGGGCTTTGACCTTGGGATTGTGGCCCGCTACGGCACCCTGTGGCACGGGCTGTCACAATAGGGTATGATTCCCTCTCCGGCACGGCTGCGGCACGGGTCTGGGACGGCCGGAGGCGGCAGCGGCGCCTCCTAGACTGGCCGCATGTCCCGGGACCGCATCGAGCGCCGTCTGCGGGGGGTCGGACGGCAGCTGAGCGCCCTGCGAACGGATCTGCGCGTGTGCGAGGAGCAGCTGGTGCAGGTCAGCGACGAGGCCGACGAAAGCCGGCTGCGGGCGCTGGTGTCGGAGACGCCGATCGCCGAGCGCGAGTACCGGGAGGCGCGACGGCACGCCGAGAGGCTCCGGAGCCACCGCGACGAGATCGCGGAGCGCATCACCCGACTGGAAACCGACCAGGACGCCCTGCTGGATCGGTTCAGCGCGTCGTGAACGCTCCCGGCGCGGTTCGGGTGGTGGTGGCGGAGGACGAGGCCATCATCCGGCTCGACCTCGTCGAGACTCTGCGCGAGGAGGGCTTCGACGTCGTGGCCGACACGGGCCGGGGCGACGAAGCGGTCGAGTTGGTGGCCGAGCACCGTCCAGACGTGGCCATCCTCGACGTGAAGATGCCCGGACTCGACGGGATCGAGGCTGCCCGCCGGATCGCGCCCCAGCGGGGGACGGCGGTCGTGATCCTCACCGCGTTCAGCCAGCGGGACCTGATCGAGCAGGCCCGCGAGGCCGGGGCGATGACCTACCTGGTGAAGCCGTACCGGCGCGACGCCCTAGTGCCCGCCGTCGAGTTGGCCCTGGCCCGGTACCGCGAGATGGAGGCGCTCGAAGGCCAGATCGGCGACTTGGAAGACCGGTTGGAGGTGCGCAAGCTCCTCGATAGGGCCAAGGGACGGCTCATCGACAGCCACGGCATGAGCGAGCAGGACGCCTACGTGTTCATCCAGCGCACCGCCATGTCGCAGCGCCGCACCATGAGAGAAGCGGCCGGCGACGTGCTTGAGGGCCGCATCGCGCCGTGACCTGCCGAGGCCCGCTGTCGCCGGCGACGTGCTCGGGGGCCGCATCGCGCCGTGACGTCCCCACGGCTCCTCGACGGCCGCGCGGCGCGGTGACACTCCGGCGCCCGGTCTCGTTGCCGTAGATTCTCCGCCATGGCCAAGGTGATGCTGATCGACGGCAACTCGCTGGCCTATCGCGCCTTCTTCGCCCTGCCCACCGACATGGCCACCGCGTCGGGCCAGATCACCAATGCAGTGTTCGGCTTCACGTCGATGCTCATCAACCTGTGGCGCGACCATCAGCCCGACAAGGTTGTGGTCGCCTTCGACCGGCCCGAGCCGACCTTCAGGCACGCCGTGGTTCCCACCTACAAGGGGACCCGCGACTCCGCCCCCGACATCCTGCGCCAGCAGATGGGCCTGGTGCGGGAAGTCCTCGAGGCCCTGGCCGTGCCCACGGTGGACGCGCCGAGCTTCGAGGCCGACGACGTGATCGCCACCCTGGCCACCGAGGGCCGCGACGCCGGCGATGACGTGATCGTGGTCACCGGCGACCGCGACACCTACCAGCTGGTGGAGGACCCCTGGGTGAAGGTGCTCTACAACGTGCGGGGCGTGTCCGACTACAAGCTGTATGACGAGGCCGGCATCCTGGACCGCACCGGCGTGAGGCCCGCCGACTACGTGCAATATGCGGCCTTGCGGGGCGACCCCAGCGACAACCTGCCCGGAGTGCCGGGGGTGGGCGAGAAGACCGCGGCCAAGCTGATCAACGAAAGGGGAGGGCTGGACGGGATCTTCGACTCCCTGGACGACCTGACGCCCAAGCTCAGGGAGAACCTCGCGGCCGCCGAGGAGCGGGTCCGCACCAACGCCGAGATGATGCGGCTCGTGCGCGACGTGCCGCTGGACGCCGGGCTCGACGACCTCGCCCTCGGGGAGGTCGACGCTCAGGCGGTCCGCAAGCTGTTCGACTTCCTGGAGTTCCGCTCGCTGCACGCCCGCCTGGTCGAGGCCCTCGGCGACGCGCTCGGCGACGACGCCGCCAGCGGTGGCGGCCCGGCAACGAGGACGCTGGTACTCGAGGCTCTGGTGCTGGAGACCCCGGCCGAGGCGGTGGAAGCCCTCCGAGACGCCGGAGCGGAAGGAGCGGCGGGCGGCCCCCTGGCGCTGGCCGCCCCAGCGGAGGGGCTCGAGGGCGGTCTGGCGTGGGTGGTCGACGCGGCCGCCGGCCGGGTGGCCTTCGTGCCCGGCCACCTGCTGCACGACAGCGCGGTCTCGGCCGCGCTCGCCGGTCTCGTGTCCGGCCCCGCCGATGGCCACGACCGCGGCGCGGCCCGGCCGCTCGCCGTGCACGGCGCCAAGGCCCTGATGCGCCCGCTGCTGGACCGCGGCATCGAGATGCGCGACCCGCTGATCGACACCATGCTGGCCGCCTACCTCCTCGACCCGGCCGACGCCCGCTACGACCTGAGCGACCTAGCCGGCCGCTACGCCGGCATAGACCCGCCCTCCCACGCTCCACAGGAGGGGCGCCTGGACCTCGGCGGCAACGTCGTCGAGCCCCCCGAGCAGGCGGGATGGGCCGCGCTGGCCATCGACCGCCTGGTCCTGCCGCTGCGCGAGGCACTGGCCGCGCAGGGCCTGGACCGCCTCAACGACGACGTGGAGGTGCCGCTGGTCAGAGTGCTGGCCCGCATGGAGCACCTCGGGATCGCAGTGGACCGGTCGGTGCTGGAGACGATCCGCAACGAGCTCGACACCGAGGCTGAGGAACTGCGCCGCGAGGTGCTCGCCGACGCGGGACGAGACATCAACGTCAACTCGCCCAAGCAGCTGGCCGAGGTGCTGTTCGCCGATCTCGGGCTCACCCCCACCAAGCGCACCAAGACCGGCTACTCCACCGACGCGCAGTCCCTGGAGAAGCTCCGGGGCGAGCATCCCATCGTGGACCATCTGCTCAGCTATCGCGAGGTGGAGAAGCTGCGCTCCACCTACGGCGCGGGCCTGCTGGCCGAGATCGACCCCGACGAGCGCATCCGGGCCACCTTCAACCAGACGGTGGCCCGCACCGGCCGGCTCAGCTCCGACGCGCCCAACCTGCACAACATCCCGGTGCGGTCCGAGCGGGGACGGGTGTTCCGGACCGCGTTCATCGCTCCGCCGGGCCACATGCTGCTGGTCGCCGACTACGACCAGATCGAGCTGCGGTGCATAGCCCACCTGGCCGAAGACCCGGGCCTGATCGCCGCCTTCGAGGCAGGCGAGGACATCCACACCGCCACCGCATCCCGGGTGTTCGGAATCGACCCGTCGGCGGTGGGGGTGGAGGAGCGGGCCACCGCCAAGATGGTGTCCTACGGGCTGGCCTACGGGATGGAGGCCTACGGCCTGGCCCAGCGCCTCAACATCCCGACCGGGGAGGCGGCCGAGATCCTCGATGCCTACTTCGAGGCGTTCCCCGCGGTGAGCGCCTACATGGACCGCACCGTGGCCGAGGCTCGCAGCAAGGGCTACACCGAGACCCTGTTCGGCCGGCGCAGGCAGATCCCGGAGCTGGCCAGCCCCAACGTGCGGCTGCGCCAGGCCGGCGAGCGCCAAGCCATGAACGCGGGGATCCAGGGGCTGGCGGCCGACATCTTCAAGGTGGCGCTGGTGCGCCTCGACCGGGCTCTGGACGCGGGCGGCCTGGAGTCGCGCATCGTGCTGCAGGTCCACGACGAGATCATCCTGGAGGCGCCCGATGCCGAGGTGGAGCCGGCGTCAGAGCTGACCCGCGACGTCATGCGGGGCGCGTTCGAGCTGCGGGTGCCCCTGGAGGTCGACCTCCAAGTGGCCAGCACCTGGGCCGGAGCCAAGAGTCCGAGCGGACAGGCCGCAGTTCACCAGGGCTTGGCGACGCACTGAGCGAGGACGTGGCCCGAGCGGCCCGTGAGCGCAGCGAACAAGAGCGGGGAACAAGGGCTGAGCGGACAGGCCGCAGCTACCGGCGCCGGAACAACTCGGGCACTGCGCCGGTAGCCTCCCCGGGGTCCCATCCGCCCATTAACCCAGCCCGGAAAGACACCGTGACCGACACCGCGACCGCCATCCTCGAGCCCGCCCCGCCCGCCGACATGGGCACCTTCGCCGAGGACGGCACCTACATCCCACGCCAGATCGTCGAGGACGACCTCGGCGACATCAGCCTCGACGACGCCTACGCCTCCACCATGGTGGTCGTCGAGGACGGCCAGATCGTGGAGGGCACCGTCGTCCGCATCGACAAGGAAGAGGTCCTGCTCGATATCGGTTTCAAGTCCGAGGGCGTGATACCGGTCCGCGAGCTGAGCATCCGCCACGATGTCGATCCCGGCGAGGTGGTCGCCCTGGGCGAGGTGATCGAGGCCCTGGTCATCACCCGTGAGGACAAGGAGGGCCGGCTGATCCTGTCCAAGAAGCGGGCCCAGTACGAGCGGGCCTGGGGGCGGATCGAGGAGCAGCGAGAGTCCAACACCGCGGTCAAGGGCTTGGTGATCGAGGTAGTCAAGGGCGGACTCATCGTCGACATCGGCCTGCGGGGCTTCCTGCCGGCCTCGCTGGTGGAGTTGCGCCGGGTGCGCGACCTGCAGCCGTACGTGGGCCGCGAGCTGGACGCCAAGATCATCGAGCTCGACAGGAACCGCAACAACGTGGTGCTGAGCCGCCGGGCGTGGCTGGAGGAGACCCAGCGCGAGCAGCGGGAGGAGTTCCTCGACAACCTGCGGCCGGGGGAGATCCGCAGCGGCGTGGTGTCGTCGGTGGTCAACTTCGGCGCGTTCGTCGACCTCGGCGGCATGGACGGCCTGGTCCACGTGTCGGAGCTGTCCTGGAAGCATGTCGACCACCCGAGCGCGGTGGTGTCGGCCGGCGACCGCATCGACGTGCAGGTGCTCGAGGTGGACTTGGAGCGGGAGCGGATCAGCCTGTCTCTCAAGGCCACCCAGCAGGATCCCTGGCAGGAGTTCGCGGCCAGCCACCGGGTGGGGGAGCTGGTCTATGGGCGCATCACAAAGCTGGTGCCGTTCGGGTCGTTCGTGCAGGTGGGCGACGGCATCGAGGGCCTGGTGCACATCTCGGAGATGTCGGCGCACCATGTGGAGCTTCCCGAGCAGGTCGTCACCCCGGGCGAGGAGCTGTGGGTCAAGATCATCGACCTCGACCTGCAGCGCCGGCGCATCAGCCTGTCGATCAAGCAGGCCGCCGAGGGCGGCGTGGTCGCAGCCGAGTATCAGGAGCACTTCGGCGACCACGCCTACGACGAGGCAGGGAACTACATCGGCACCGGCGGCTCGGAGGGCCAGCAGGCCTGGGAGGACTTCTTCTCCAGCGACGCCGATCCAGGCTCGGCCCGCGACGAGGCCGGCGACAAGGGCGAGTACGCCGATCCAGGCTCGGCCCGCGACGCGGCCGGCGACAAGGGCGAGTACGCCGATCCAGGCTCGGCCCGCGACGCGGCGGAGTACGCCGATCCAGGCTCGGCCGGCGACGAGGCGGAGTACGCCGATCCAGGTGCGGCCGGCGACGCGGCGGAGTACGCCGATCCAGGCTCGGCCGGCGACGCGGCGGAGTACGCCGATCCAGGTGCGGCCGGCGACGCGGCGGAGTACGCCGATCCAGGTGCGGCCGGCGACGAGGCGGAGTACGCCGATCCAGGTGCGGCCGGCGACGAGGGCGAGTTCGCAGCCGACGAGCCCGCCGGCGACTCTGCCGACGAGATCTGACCTCTGCCTGAGATCGCACTGACAGGAGGGATCGGCGCCGGCAAGTCGACCGTGGGCGCCGGATTGGTCGAGCGGGGCGCGATCCTGATCGACGCCGATGAGATCGTGCGGGACCTCCAGCGGCCGGGTCAGCCGGTCTTCGAGGCCATCGTGGCGCGGTGGGGACCGTTGGTGGTGGCGGACGACGGCACCCTTGATCGGGCCGCGGTGGCCGCGGTGGTGTTCAACGACGCCGACGAGCTGGCCGCCCTCAACGCGATCGTCCATCCGGCGGTGGGCGCCGAGATGGTCGAGCGCCGGGCCGCGGCGGCCGAGCAGTCCCCCGGCGCGGTGGTGGTGCTCGACATCCCGCTGCTGGTCCGACCCGACGGCGAGCCGATCGCGAAGCGCTACCGCGACCTGTCCGGCATCGTGGTGGTGGACGCCGACCCTGAGGTCGCGGTTAAGCGCCTCGTGGCCCAGCGGGGCCTGTCCGAGGACGACGCCAGGGCCCGCATCGCCCGCCAGGCCGACCGCGAGTCGCGCTTGGAGGTGGCGGACTTCGTGATCGACAACAACGGCACCCTCGAGGAGTTGGAACCCCAGATCGACGCCTGCTACCGCTGGGCGGCAGCCCTCGGCTGACCCGCCGCCCTCCCGGTACCATCGGCCGGGATGCCGCCGGTGACCGTGCCCAGCGATCGGCGGGCCTTCGAGGTGGTGGCCCCGTTCGAGCCCGCCGGCGACCAGCCCAAAGCCGTAGAGGCCCTCGCCGCGGGCGTGGCCGCCGGGCATCGCTTCCAGACGCTGCTGGGGATCACCGGCTCGGGCAAGAGCGCCACCATCGCCTGGGCCATCGAGCGGACGCAGCGGCCCACCCTGGTCCTGGCCCCCAACAAGTCGCTGGCCGCGCAGCTGGCCAACGAGCTGCGCGAGCTGTTCCCCCACAACAGGGTGGAGTACTTCGTCAGCTACTACGACTACTACCAGCCCGAGGCGTACATGCCGGCCAGCGACACCTACATCGAGAAGGACTCGTCGGTGAACGACGAGATCGACCGGCTGCGCCACTCGGCCACCTCGGCGCTGCTCACCCGGCGGGACACGATCGTCGTGGCGTCGGTGTCGGCCATCTACGGGCTCGGCTCGCCCGAGGAGTACGAGACGCAGCTCCTGGTGCTGCACGCCGGAGAGGAGCACGACCAGCGGTCGATCCTTCGCCGCCTGGTGGACATGCAGTACGAGCGCAACGACATGAACCTGGTGCGGGGCAAGTTCCGCGTGCGGGGCGACACCATCGAGATCCATCCCGCCTACGACGAGACTGCGGTGCGGGTGGAGCTCTTCGGCGACGAGGTGGAGCGCATCACCGTGGTCGACCCGCTCACCGGCGAGCGCCTGGAGACTCTGGAGGACCTGGTGGTCTTCCCGGCCACCCACTACGCCACCGGCGCCGAGCGGATGCAGGCCGCCGTCGTCCGCATCGAGAAGGAGCTGGCCGAGCGGCTGGCGCACTTCGAGGCCGAGGGCAAGCTGCTGGAGGCCCAGCGCCTCCAGATGCGCACCAGCTACGACCTCGAGATGATGGCCGAGCTCGGCTACTGCAACGGCATCGAGAACTACTCGGCGCCCATCGACGGCCGCAGCCCGGGAGAGTCGCCCTACACGCTGCTCGACTACTTCCCCCAGGACTTCTTGTTGGTGATCGACGAGTCGCATGTGGCCGTGCCCCAGCTGCACGGCCAGTACGAGGGCGACCGCAGCCGCAAGGAAACCCTGATCGAGCACGGCTTCCGGCTGCCGTCCGCGGCCGACAACCGGCCCCTGCGCTTCGACGAGGTGATGAGCCGGCTCAACCAGGTGGTCTTCATGTCGGCCACTCCCGGTGCCTACGAGCTGAGCGTGTCCGACCAGGTAGTGGAGCAGATCGTGCGGCCCACCGGGCTTGTGGATCCCGAGGTGGTGGTCAAGCCGACCAAGGGCCAGATCGACGACCTGCTGGAGGAGATCGCGATAACGACGGGCCGGGACCAGCGGGTGCTGGTGACCACCCTCACCAAGAAGATGTCCGAGGACCTGTCCGAGTACCTGCTGGAGCGGGGCCTGCGGGTGCGGTACCTGCACAGCGAGGTCGACACCATCCAGCGCATCGAGATTCTGCGGGACCTGCGCCTCGGCGAGTTCGACGTGCTGGTGGGCATCAACCTGCTGCGGGAGGGCCTGGATCTGCCCGAGGTGTCGCTCGTGGCCATCCTCGACGCCGACAAGGAGGGCTTCCTGCGCAGCGAGACGTCGCTGATCCAGACCATGGGGCGGGCGGCCCGCAACGTCGACGGCCAGGTGATCATGTACGCGGACAGGGTGACCGACTCGATGCGGCGGGCCATATCGGAGACGATGCGGCGCCGGGGCTTGCAGCAGGCCCACAACGAGGTCCACGGCATCGACCCGACCACGATCCGCAAGGCGGTCACCGACATCCTGGCCATGATCCGCCCCGACCGCGGCGGGGCGCCCGTGCCCGACGGCGACGTGGGCGGAGAGTCCGGCGGGGGCCTGGCCGCGGCCCGACGTCGCCGTGACGGCCCGAACCTGGCCGAGCTGCCCGACGCCGAGCTGGAGCGCCTGATCCGCACCCTCGACGAGGAGATGCGCGACGCCGCCGCCGACCTCCGCTTCGAGTACGCCGCCCGCCTACGCGACGAGATCAAAGATCTACGCCGAGAGCTGGCCGAGATCCGCGGCTGAGACTGCGTTGTCAAGTCAAAATTATGACCTATACTCGCGCTCGTGGCTGACACGCTCCCCTTCTCCGAAGTCAAGGCTCATCTCTCTGAGATGGCCGACCGGGTCGAGAGCCAGCACGATCGCATCTTGGTGACCCGCAACGGCCGGCCCTCATTCGTTTTGATCAACCCCGATGAACTCGAATCCCTTGAGGAGACCTTGGACATCATGAGCGATGGCGAACTGGTCGAGTCGCTCCGACAGTCGATTCAAGAAGCCGCCGAGGGAAAGCATCTGCCTCTTCCCGACCACTTCTGAGGCACCCCCGTGTACCAGGCGAGGATCACGCCTGAGGCCATGCGCAACATCAGCCGGCTTCCAGACAAGGTGAGACCCGCCGCAATGGCCACCATCACCGGAGCGATTGCCGAGAACCCGCGGCGGGTCGGGAAGCCGCTCGTAGGTGAGTTCGATGGTCTCTGGTCCGCCCGGCGAGGCGACTATCGCATCCTCTACACGATCATGGAAGAGGACAGGGTGGTGATGATCCACCGAATCCAGCACCGCCGACACGCCTACCGACCAAGCGGATGAGGTTGACCCGCCGATGACCGCCGCTGGTTAGACCGTCCGGACGTGGCGCTGACCTCTGATGCGAGGCCGTGACTGGCGGGGGTCTAGGAACTCCGGTCACGTCGAAGATCCCAGAGACGAACACGTAGGGGCCGCCGTAACTTCCCAGTCGGAAAGAACCGGTCCCAGGCCCACATCACGATGGTGCCCCACACGGTCGCCCCCAGGAGGACCAGCGGCACGGCGAAGGCCTCGCCCGGATTGCGGATCATTGAGATCCCGCCTCCGACGAGCAGTACTGCCAGTACCGACAGACCCACCCGGCGCGCTGGCTTGCTGGCCTCAGCGTATGCAATCTTGACACACCGGGATCCGTAGACCAGCACTGCCAAAGACAGCAGGCCGATCAGAACGGCCAGGTCCCACCTCACTAGCGAGTCTCACCTCTGCCACTGCTGTGACGACGGCGATACTCGATCCTCGTCTACAGGCGATGCAGTCGAACCGGTTGTCAACGCTTCGCCCAGAAGGCGGAGCCGCTCGGCAGTCACCGCTGGCAAGCACGCCAGCACATAGCCCTCGTCGTTCACTCCTCCAGGCATCGGGAATACCGACTTCGCCCGCTTCTCCCACGGCACATGAACCGGTTGAGTCTGGAGATTGGCGTCTGCCACGGCCCATAACCGTAGCAACGGAATCAGATCGTCACGGTTTCGATGGGCATACTGATGGCGCTGGCAAGGTGCTGTATGTCGTCCGGGTCGCTGGTCACTACGAGATCGCCTCTGGCGGCGGCGCCCACCACTACTGAGGCGTCGACCACATCGGAAGTCTTGGACAGAGCGCAGGCAGCACCAGCAGAGCGGGCCTTCGGCTCGTCGAGTGCTTCGACCCGGCATCCGGCAAGCAGCCTCGAGAGCCGCGGCTGCGGGCCACCCCGCCACGCCTGCGCCAGCACTCCGGCGGGGACGACCGGGACTAGGCCGCTCTCCAAGGCCTGGCGGTGAAGCGCCTGCATCCGCCGGCTGCCCCTGTCGGCCGCAAGCAGGGCACCCGCGTCGTAGGTCACACCATTCACTGTCGATCCCGCGTCACGACGCCGGCCCGTTTCAACACCGAGTCCGCCCAGGCGACGTCCTCCGCGGTCGGTGGGCCGTCCTCGGCCTCCCACTCGGCCATGGCTGCCAGGCCGCCCTCGATGAGGAGCGCTCGCTCGGCAGCTGCGTTCAACCACGCCGACAAGCTCAACCCTTTCTTCTCCGCGGCGAGCGCGACTTCCCTGGCCACCGTCTCGTCGAGAGCCACCGACAACTTCTTCACAGCCATTGCTTCCATAGTAGTACCGCATTCCTACCAACGGGTCGGGATCCCCTGTGGGCAGCCTTCTCGTCATTCGCTTGAATCAGGAGTTCACCATAATATCTATTGATAGTGACTGAAAACACTTGACCGATGTCACACCCCTATGGCATGATATGATCATGATGTTGACAGCGGCGCAGCAGGTGCGGGAGGGACTGGCGGATTTGATCCGCCTGGTCAACTCTGGGGGCGCTTCGACCGTGGATGCACGGCGGGTGCTGTCGGAGTCGAAGGCGTTCGCGGCGCAGGTGGCGGTGTTGCAGGCTGACGCGGCCGCGCTGGTGGCGGCTGGTGAGCGTCACGGCGACGGCGGTGCTGGGGTGCTGGCCCGGGCTGCGGGGCTGTCCAGGAGGGACGCCGCCGGGCAGGTCAAGACCGTCGAGAAGTTGCAGTCGATGCCGGACGTGCGCGACGCGGTGACAGACGGGGAGATCTCCTTGGCCAATGCCAAGACCCTCGCTCAAGCTTCGGAGAAGATCAGTGCCGCTCAGGTCGAGCGGGACGGCGACCTGTTGGGCAAGGCTGCCTCGCTGTCGCCCGAGCAGTTCGCCCGGGAGGCGGGCCGATGGGTTGTGCAGCGTCAGGACGATGGCGGTGAGGGCGAGTACCGGCGGCAGCGAGCCCGACGACGGCTGAACATCTGGAACGGCGACAACGGCATGGTTCACCTCCGCGGCGAGCTCGACCCGGTGGCGGGCGCCAAGATGCGCACGCGGCTGCTCAAGGAGGCCGAGCGGCTACGGCGATGCGATGTTGGCAATCCCGGCGGCGAGCAGCGCACCCTTCCTCAGCGGCTTGTCGACGCCCTCGAAACACTGACGGCGCCCAGCAGCTCGGCCGACGGCCACGGAAGCAGGCCTTCGGCTGACATCACAATCGTTCAGCACCTGAGCCCCGAGGGTGACAAGGCGTTCGCGGAGATCGCCGGCGGCGGCGTGATCCCCCAGAGCGTGCTCGAGGAGCAATTCTGCAACGCCAAGATCGTGGGAGTCGTGTTCAGCAGCAAGGGGCTGCCGCTCTGGCGGGGCCCCGCTCTGCCGCGGCCCACCAAAGCGCAGATGGACGCGCTGATAGCCCGTTACGGCGGCTGCGCAGGCTGCGGCGAGCACCCCGCCATGTGCCAGGCCCATCACATCCGGCCGAGGTCTCAGGGCGGTCCCACCGACATCGACAACTTGATACCGCTGTGCTGGGGATGCCACGACAAGGTCCACTCCTACGACTGGCAAGTGGTACCCAGCGGCAACCTGCACACCCTCGCGCCCCCAGAGCGCATCCGCTACGGCCCGGCCCGAGCGCCCGATCCTCCACCGATCCACGGGCCGCCCCACCCTGGGGCGTCCGGCGCATTCGACCGCCGGCAGGCGCCCATCCGACCGGCGGAGCCCCTAGCGATTTCATGCAAGGCAGCCGGCTCCGATCCGGCGTCATACGAGACTGACCCGCTCTTCGCGGTCGTCTAGTGCCATCGTCATCTGGAACGGTGACAGCCTCAATGCGAGGGAGGATTCAGACGTTGGCGACGCCGCGGTGGCATGATCGGGGGCGTGACTGAATCTGATGCGGCCGATTCGCATCCTGCTCGAACTGGGGTGTCGGTGGCGGCGGTTAGCGATATCGGGCCTCGGAGGGTTAACGAGGACCGGGCGTTGGCGGTGCTGTCGGAGGACGACGGGAGTTGGGTGATCGCGGTGGCCGACGGGCTGGGCGGCCACACCCGCGGCGACGAGGCCGCGCAGGCGACGGTCGAGAGGCTGCCCCGGCGGATCCCCAGCCCGGAGGACATGGCCGTCGCCTTCGGAGAGGCCAACGAGCGGGTGCTCGCCCTGACTGGCCCGGAGGCGTGGCAGCGGCGCCTGCCCCTGTTCATGTTCCCGATGAGCACACTGTGTGTGGCCGCCTGGACGCCCGAGGGCGGCCTGCTCATCGGTTGGATGGGCGACACCCTGCCCTTCATCGCCACCGCCGGGCCGGACGGGTTCGGCGGCTACTGCTGCGGCCGTCCCCACCGCACCCCTGACGGGAGCATCGACATCTGCCTGGGAATGCCATCCACCGGTGAGGCTCTGACCCCGGGCATGGTCGAGGTGGAGATAGTCGGGGAGTCCGGAGCTGGATCGCGGCCCGACGCGGTGATCCTCGCCAGCGACGGCGCCTGGGAGCCCTTCGTGTATGCCCACGGCATCGAATGGCTGTCGGACGACACCGCGGCCGGTGGCATCGGAGCGGCCTGCGGATCCGGCGCCGAGACGGCCGAAGAGGTGGCCAACCGCGTCCTGGCCGAGGCCGTCCGCCTGCGCCTGAACGACAACGCCACGATCGCCGTCGCCCTCCGGCGTTGACCGGGGCCTTCTACCTGGCGATGCACGAACACCTGTTCGCTGCACGGGCTGGAGCAGCGGGTAGAGTCTGAGCGTGGCTGAGCGGCTGGTGATCTCGGGGGCGCGCGAGCACAACCTCCGAGACGTTCACCTCGACCTGCCCCGGGACCGGCTCATCGTGATCACCGGGCTGTCGGGGTCGGGAAAGAGCTCTCTGGCGTTCGACACCATCTACGCCGAGGGCCAGCGCCGCTACGTGGAGTCGCTGTCGGCCTACGCCCGGCAGTTCCTGGGCCAGATGGACAAGCCCGACGTCGACTTCATCGAGGGCCTGTCCCCGGCCATCTCCATCGACCAGAAGAGCGCGTCGCGCAACCCCCGCTCCACCGTCGGCACCGTCACCGAGGTGTACGACTACCTGCGGCTGCTGTACGCCCGCATCGGTGTGCCCCACGACCCCGAAACCGGCGAGCGCCTCATCCGCCAGACCCCCCAGCAGATCGTCGACCGCATCCTGGAGATGGAGCCCGGCACCCGCTTCCAGGTGCTGGCCCCGGTGGTGCGCGGCCGCAAGGGCACCTACGACACCCTGCTGGCCGACCTGGCCGGGCAGGGATACGCCAGGGCCATCGTCGACGGCGAGTTGGTGGAGCTGGCCGACATGGCCGGCGCCACCGGCCTCTCCGGCGGCGCCGACGGCCTGGAACTGGCCCGCTACGAGATGCACGACATCAGCGTGGTGGTGGACCGGCTGGTGTTGCGCGACGGCGTCGAGCGCCGGCTGACCGACTCGGTGGAGACCGCGCTGCGCCTCGCCGGCGGGATCGCCGAGATCGATATCGTGGCCCGGCCCCGCCCCGACGACGATGACGACCGCGGCCGCGCGGTCGAAGAGCCCCGGCGGATCGTGTTCAGCCAGCATCTGGCCCGACCCTCCGACGGCAAGTCCTTCGAGGAGCTGGCCCCCCGCAACTTCTCGTTCAACTCGCCATACGGGGCCTGCACCCACTGCGGCGGCCTGGGCACCGTGTTCGAGGTCGACCCCCAGCTCGTGGTCCCCGACCACGACGCCACCCTCGCCGGAGGCGCCATCACGCCGTGGGCCGAGAGCCGGTCGCGCTACTACCCGCGCCTGCTGCAGGCAGTGTGCGAGGAGCACGACATCCCCCGCGACGTGCCCTGGCGCTCGCTCAGCATCCGTCAGCAGGACCTGCTGCTGTACGCCAAGGGCGTCAAGGGCCGGGTGCAGGTCCGCTACCAGAACCGCTTCGGCCGCCGCCGGGTCTACCAGGCCCGCTTCGAGGGGATCGTCCCGCACCTGATGCGCCGCCACGACGAGTCCGAGAGCGACACCGCCCGGGACCACATCGAGGGCTACATGCGCCAGGTGCCGTGCCCCGACTGCGGCGGCGCCCGGCTCAACCCGCTGGCGCTGGCCGTGACCGTCGACGGCCGCAACATCCACGAGCTGTGCGCCATGTCGATCGCGGACGCGGTCAAGACCCTGGCCGAGTTGCGCCTCGACGACCGCGACACGATGATCGCCGAGCAGGTCCTCAAGGAAATCCGCTCCCGGCTCGGCTTCCTGCTCGACGTGGGCCTCGACTACCTCAACCTGTCGCGCAGCGCGGCCACCCTCGCCGGCGGCGAGGCCCAGCGCATCCGACTGGCCAGCCAGGTCGGCTCAGGCCTCGTCGGGGTGCTGTACGTGCTAGACGAGCCTTCGATCGGGCTTCACCAGCGCGACAACCGCCGCCTCATCGAGACGCTCCTGCGAATGCGCGACCTGGGCAACACCGTGATGGTGGTGGAGCACGACGAGGAGACCATCCGGATCGCCGACCATGTGGTGGACATCGGGCCGGGCGCGGGCGAGCACGGCGGGACCATCGTGCACTCCGGGTCGCTGCAGGGTCTGCTGGAGGTGCCGGAGTCCGTCACCGGCCAGTACCTGTCGGGCCGGCGCCGCATCGAGGTTCCGCAGATGCGCCGGCTCGGCGACGGCACCCGCCTAGTGATCCGGGGCGCCCGGGAGAACAACCTGGCCGACATCGACGTCGCGTTCCCGCTGCAGCGCTTCGTGTGCGTGACTGGGGTGTCGGGCTCGGGCAAGTCGTCGCTGGTCAACGAGATCCTGCACCGGGCCCTGATGCAGCACATCTACCGGTCGAAGTCCCCGCCCGGGCGCCACACCCGTGTAGACGGCGTCGGCCACCTCGACAAGGTGATCGCCATCGACCAGTCGCCCATAGGCCGCACCCCCCGGTCCAACCCGGCCACCTACACCGGGGTGTTCGACCACGTCCGCAAGCTGTTCGCCAACACCGCCGAGTCCCGCATTCGCGGCTACATGCCGGGACGGTTCTCGTTCAACGTCAAGGGCGGGCGCTGCGAGGCCTGCCGGGGCGACGGCACCATCCGCATCGAGATGCACTTCCTGCCCGACGTGTACGTGCCCTGCGAAGTGTGCAAGGGCAAGCGCTACAACCGCGACACCCTGGAGGTGACCTTCAAGGGCCGCAACATCGCCGAGGTGCTGGACATGCCCTGCGCCGACGCGCAGGACTTCTTCGTCAACCAGCCGGCCATCGCCCGCCACATGGGCACCCTGACCGACGTGGGCCTCGGCTACGTGCGCCTCGGCCAGCCCGCGCCCACGCTGTCGGGCGGGGAGGCCCAGCGGGTGAAGCTGTCGAGCGAGCTGGCCAAGCGCTCCACCGGTCACACCATGTACATCCTCGACGAGCCCACCACCGGCCTGCACTTCGAGGACGTGCGCAAGCTGCTGGGCGTGCTGGGACGGCTGGTGGAGCAAGGCAACACCGTGGTGGTGATCGAGCACAACCTCGACGTGGTCAAGACGGCCGACTGGATCATCGACCTCGGGCCCGAGGGCGGCTCGGGCGGGGGCCGGATCGTGGCCGAGGGCACCCCCGAGCAGGTCGCCGAGGTCCCCGAGAGCCACACCGGCCGCTACCTGCGCTCCATGCTGTGCTGACGCCCCACACCCAAATCGACGTAGTTGACCACCTCACACGGGGTGAACTGCGTCAATTTCGGCAGTCTCGGCGGGCGGGGGCAAGCTTGTGCTGACCCGGCCGCCGGCGGGGTCAATCCCGGACGCGCCCGGGTCGTACCAGTTTCTCGACGCCGAGGGCAGGGTCGTCTACGTGGGCAAGGCCAAGAGCCTGCGATCGCGGCTCAACAACTACTTCGGCTCGCACCTGCCGCTGCGCACCCGCCAAATGGTGGACGCGGCCGCCTCGGTGGAGTGGATCCAGGTGGCCAACGAGGTCGAGGCCCTGATGCTCGAGTTCTCGCTGATCCAGCGCCACCGGCCCCGGTTCAACGTGCGCTACACCGACGACAAGTCGTACCCGTTCCTGTGCGTGACCATGCTCGACGAGTGGCCCCGGGCCATGGTGATGCGGGGCCGGCGCCGCAAGGGCAACCGCTATTTCGGCCCCTACGGCCACGCCTACGCGATCCGCGAGACCCTCGACCTGCTGCTGCGCACGTTCCCGATCCGCACCTGCAGCGACGGCAAGTTCCGCCGGTACGCCAGCCTGGGCAAGCCCTGCCTGCTCTATCACATCGAGAAGTGCTCGGGGCCGTGCGTGGGAGACGTGTCCGCCGACGACTACGCCGGGATGGTGGCCGAGCTGCTGGAGTTCCTGGCGGGCGACACCGACCCGGTGATCGACCGGCTGAGCGCCGAGATGGCCGCAGCGGCCGACGAGCTGGAGTACGAGCGGGCGGCCCGGCTGCGGGACCGGCTCGACTCGGTCCGCAAGGCGGTGGAGACCCAGCAGATGGTCGGCTCCCACAACGAGGACTTCGACGTGATCGGCCTGGTGGAGGACGCGCTGGAGGCGGCCGTTCAGGTGTTCTTCGTGCGCCGGGGCCGGGTGATGGGGCGGCGGGGCTTCATGATCGACAAGGCCGAGGAGCTCGATCGGGCCGAGCTGGTGAGCCGGGCGCTGGAGCGCCTCTACTTCGACGACAACCCGCTGGGCTGGCCCAAGCTGGTGCTGGTGCCCGACCTGCCGGCCGAGACCGGGCTGTACACGGAGTGGCTGACCGAGATGCGGGGCTCGCGGGTTGAGATCCGCGTGCCGCAGCGCGGCCCGAAGCGGGCTCTGAAGCAGACTGTCACCCGCAACGCCGAGGAGTCCTTCGCCCGGCACCGGCTCAAGCGCAGCACCGACCACAACAGCCGGGCCCGGGCCCTCAACGAGCTCCAGCAGCATCTGGGGCTGGCCGAGGCCCCGCTGCGCATCGAGTGCTACGACATGAGCCACCTGTCCGGGCAGGACTACGTGGGTTCGATGGTGGTGCTGGAGGACGGCCTGCCCAAGAAGGCCGACTACCGGCGCTTCCGGCTGCGCTCGGTGCCCGGCAACGACGACTTCGCGGCCATGCACGAGGTGCTGACCAGGCGCCTCAGCGGCTACCTGGAGCAGCGGGCCCGACCGGTGTCGGAGCGCGACGGCCGCTTCTCGTACCCGCCGCAGCTGCTGCTGGTAGACGGCGGCAAGGGCCAGCTTGGGGTGGCCGTGCGGGTGCTCGAGGAGTTGGGCCTTACCGAAGAGATCCCGGCCGTGGCGCTGGCCAAGCAGTTCGAGGAGGTGTTCCTGCCCGGCCGGGCCGAGCCGGTGCGGATCCCGCGCCAGTCCGAGGCCCTGTACATGCTGCAGCGCATCCGCGACGAGAGCCACCGCTTCGCGATCTCATATCACCGCACGCTGCGGGGTAGGCGCATGACCGGCTCCGCCCTCGACGGCATCGCCGGCCTCGGCCCGGTCCGAAAGGTCCGCCTCACCAAAGAGCTCGGAGGGGTCCGAGCAGTGCAGCGGGCCGAGCTGCACGAGCTGAGGGCCCTGGGCTGGCTTCCCGACACCGTGGCCGAGAACGTCCACGCCGCCCTACACCGCGGCGGCTGACGCTGGCCGGGACGGCTTCGAAGGGTCCGCCACCCGTCGTCTTTGATCATCTGAGGACCGGCCGCGGGCTCGCAACTACCATGGAGGGCGAGTGAGTGCCTTCGTCGTGATCGCCGGGATGTCGGGAGCTGGCCGCAGCCACGCCGCCAACAACCTCGAGGACCTCGGCTGGTTCGTGATGGACAACCTGCCGCCGTCGCTGGTCCCGAAGGTGGCCGAGTTGGCCGGACCGCCCGGCACCGGCATCGACCGGCTGGCGCTGGTGGTGGGGACCGGCCGGTACCACGACGAGATCGCGGGCATGATCGACGATCTGCGGGCCGGGATACCGGGGCTGCGGATCCTGTTCCTCGACGCCGCCACCGAGGTGCTCGTCCGCCGCTACGAGTCCACACGGCGCCGCCACCCGTTCTCGGAGGCGCCCGCCCTCGCCGACGCCATCGAAGCCGAGAGGTCGGCGCTGGCGCCGGTGCGGGCCACCGCAGATGTGGTGATCGACACCACCGAGCTCAACATCCACCAGCTGCGGGACCGCATGGCGGAGCTGTTCAACGCCGGCGGGGAGCGGGCCATGCGGGCCACGGTGATGTCGTTCGGCTACACGCACGGCATCCCCCTCGACGTCGACATGGTGATCGACTGCCGGTTCCTGCCGAACCCACACTATGTGGATGAGCTGCGGCCTCTCAGCGGGCTCGACGCCGCGGTGGCCGACTTCGTGATGGCCCAGCCGGTGACCGGGGAGTTCCTGGACCGCCTGGAGTCGCTGCTGGCACTGCTGGTGCCCCAGTACGTGGCCGAGGGCAAGTCGTACCTCACGGTGGCCTTCGGCTGCACCGGCGGCCGGCACCGCTCGGTGGCGGTGACCGAGCATTTCGCCAAGGTGGTGGCCGCGCTGGGCCACGAGCCCGCGGTAGCGCACCGCGACATCGACAAGTAGGCGCCCAGTTCACGAAACATCCTGCGGTTCTTCCGCATAGGTGACACACAACCCCAGGAAGTTCGCCCGGCGCTCTCCGCACTCGCCCCGGGGCACCGGATATCCCCCCGGTCGGCACCCGGCTCGGCCTAGCCTCTGCGCCATGAGCATTCGGGTAGGAATCAACGGCTTCGGCCGCATCGGACGCAACTTCTACCGGGCCGCCGGGGCGTCGGGCGCAGGTCTCGACGTGGTGGCCGTCAACGACCTCGGGTCGATCGACACCATGGCCCATCTGCTGAGCTGCGACTCGGTCCACGGCCGTCTCGGCGCGGACGTGTCTGTGGACGGCGACGTGCTGCGGGTGGGCGAGGACGCCATCAGGGTTCTGTCGGTGCGCAACCCCGAGGACCTGCCGTGGGGCGACCTGGGGGTGGACGTGGTGGTGGAGTCCACCGGCATCTTCACCAAGCGCGACACCGCGGCCCGACACCTCGACGGCGGCGCGCCCCGGGTGCTGGTCTCCGCGCCGTGCTCGGGGGCCGACGCCACCTTCGTGGTCGGCGTCAACGAAGGCGACTTCGACCCGGCCGCTCACACGGTGGTGTCGAACGCCTCGTGCACCACCAACTGCTTCGTGCCCATGGTGAAGGTCCTCGACGACGCCTTCGGGGTGGAGAGGGGCCTTATGACCACCGTGCACGCCTACACCGGCGACCAGTCGCTGGTGGACGGCCCCCACTCCGACCTGCGGCGGGCCAGGGGCGCGGCCATCAACATCGTGCCCACCTCCACCGGGGCGGCCCGGGCCACCGGGCTGGTGCTGCAGGCCATGCAGGGTCGCCTCGACGGGATCTCCCTGCGGGTGCCCATCCCCGACGGGTCGATCACCGACTTCACCGCCAAGCTGGCCGCCGACGCCAGCGTAGGCGAGGTGAACGAGGCCTTCGCCAAGGCCGCGGCCGACGGCCCTCTGGCGGGCGTGCTCGACTACAGCGAGGCACCTCTGGTGTCCGCCGACATCATCGGCTCGCCCGCCTCGTGCACCTTCGACGCCGGGCTGACCATGGCCTTGGGCGACTTGGTGAAGGTCAACGGCTGGTACGACAACGAGTGGGGGTACTCGAACCGGCTGGTGGACATGGCCATGATCGTCGGCCGCGCCAACCGCTGAGCGGACCCACCGCACCGCATCCTCCGTGCTGCCCGTTCCCCGCCTGGAGGACCTCGGCCCGCTGCAGGGCCGCTCCGTGCTGGTGCGGGTCGATTTCAACGTGCCCCTCGCGGGCGGCGGCTCGGGCGCCGTCGCGGAGATCGCCGACGACCTGCGGGTCCGGGCCGCCCTGCCGACGCTGCGCTGGCTGCAGCGACAGGGGGCGGCGGTCACGGCCTGCACCCACCTTGGCCGCCCCCAGGGCCGCCCCGACCCCCGCTACGCGGTCGAGCCGGTGCGACGCCGTCTGGCCGAGTTGGCGCCGGGGGTGGAACTGCTGGAGAACCTGCGTTTCGACCCAGGCGAGACCGCCGACGATCCGGCCTTCGTCGACCGCCTCGTCGAGGGCCACCAGGCCTACGTGAACGACGCCTTCGGGGCGTCGCACCGGGCCCACGCCTCGATTGTCGGCCCGCCCCGCCGCCTGCCGTCGGCCGCGGGCCGGCTGCTGGCGAAGGAGGTGGAGGTGCTGTCCGGTCTGCGGGACTCTCCCCGGCGGCCGTTCGTGGCGGTGCTGGGCGGAGCCAAAGTGTCGGACAAGCTGGGCGTGATCGGCGCGCTGCTGGAGATGGTGGACGCCCTGGTGATCGGCGGGGCCATGTGCTTCACGTTCCTGGCGGCCCGGGGCCACGGCGTGGGCGCCTCGCTGTGCGAGGACTCGATGGTGGCCCGCTGCCAACAGATGCTCGACGGCGGAACCCCGATCCATCTGCCCTATGACCTCACCGCTCTCGGTCCCGGCGGGGTGCCCGGCGACCCCGGCGCGGGCGGGGAGGTGCGCCAGATCGGCGCGAGCGTCCCCGACGGCTGGATGGGCGTCGACATCGGCCCCGGCAGCGCGGCCGCCTTCGGCGATGTCATCCACGAGGCGGGCACGGTGCTGTGGAACGGCCCGATGGGCGTGTTCGAGGATCCCCGCTTCGGTGCGGGCACCGGCGCGGTGGCCGCGGCCATGGCCGAGACCCGGGCATTCACGGTGGTGGGCGGAGGCGACAGCGCGGCCGCAGCCCGCCGCTTCGGCGTGGACCGCGACATGGACCACGTGTCCACCGGCGGGGGAGCGTCGCTGGAGCTGATAGAGAAGGGCGACCTGCCGGGGCTGGCAGCGCTGAGAGGAGCATCGGATGCGGGGTAGACGCAAGGGGTCGGGCCGGGGCGACGAGCCGGCCGGAGGCCCCAGGCCGCTGATCAGTGGCAACTGGAAGATGAACCACAACCACTTCGAGGCGATCCAGACGATCCAGAAGCTGGCCTACGCCCTCAACTCCGACGACCACCGCCATGTGGAGGTGTCGGTGCATCCGCCCTTCACCGATCTGCGCTCGGTGCAGACCGTGCTGCAGGCCGACGACACCCCGATCGCGCTGGGCGCCCAGGACTGCCACTCCGAGGACGCCGGCGCGTTCACCGGCGAGGTCTCGGCGGCGATGCTGGCCAAGCTGGACGTGGCCTACGTGATCGTGGGCCACAGCGAGCGCCGGGGGATCTTCGGCGAGACCGATGAGGTGGTCAACGCCAAGGCCCGGGCCGTGCTGCGCCACGGCATGGTGCCCATCGTGTGCGTGGGCGAGACCGTCGAGCAGCGCCGGGCCGGGCAGGCTCACGCCGTGGTGGCCGGCCAGCTGGCGGGCAGCCTCGACGGCCTCGACGCCGAGGTGGTGGGCGGGCTGGTGGTCGCCTACGAGCCGGTGTGGGCCATCGGCACCGGCGAGACGGCCACACCCGCCGACGCCCAGGACATGTGCGCCCACGTGCGGTCGCTGGTCGAGCAGCGGTGGGGGAGCGATGCCGCTTCGTCGCTGCGGATCCAGTACGGCGGCTCAGTGAAGCCGTCCAACGCCCCAGACCTGATGGAGCAGCCCGACATCGACGGGGCGCTGGTGGGCGGGGCCAGCCTGGACGCCGCCGACTTCGCCCGCATAGCCAACCACCGCCTGTACGCGGCCTGAGGTCCCCGCAACCGGGGCGGCCTGAGTCACACGGTCTGAGTCATACGGCCCGAGTCACACGACCCGGGCCGCGGCGGCGGCGGGGCGGGGGACTGGTAGCCTCGGCGCCGTGATCTGGTTCATCGCCCCGATACATGTGCTCTCTGCGCTGTTGCTGGTGTTCCTGGTGCTGCTGCACAGTGGCAAGGGCGGGGGTCTGTCGGACATGTTCGGCGGCGGGCTCGGCGCCCAGGCGGCCGGGTCCACGGTGGTGGAGCGCAACCTGGACCGCATCACCGTCATCGCCGCGCTGGTCTTCGCCTTCGCGTCGGTCTCCTACTCCCTCATCGCCTGAGGGGCCGGAGCCAGCCGCTAGCCGGTGGCCGCCTGTGGTGACGCTCAGGCGACAGAGAACACGGCGACCCGGGCCATGTGATTGGGCTCGCTGCCATCGGCGCCCTCATAGACCTGGCGCAACTGCACTTCCAGGCCGTCGATGACGCCGTCCGCCGCGTAGCGGTCGAAACGATCCTTGAAGCCGTCCGTGACGAAGATCGAGGAGTTGACGCCGATCACGCAGCGGGCGCCGGGGCGGGCTACGCGCAGAAGCTCGGCGATTCCGTCGGGTCCGACATGGCCGTGCGTGAACGTGCCCGCGCTGACGAGTCCTGCGTAGGTGTCGCTGGCGATGTCGATCGGACCGGTGAGGTCGGCCTCGATGAGCTGCCGGTAGACCGGGCTGCCGTCGGGGGCGGTCTTGCTGCGGGCCTTGGCCAGCATCTCCGGCGAGATGTCGAGACCGTCGACGACGGTCACCCCGAGACGCCGCAGCTGCTCGCCGACGAGGCCCGTTCCGCAACCGGCGTCGAGCACCGGCCCGGAGCCCGAGAAGCCCTGGCAGAGGAGTTCGGCCGCAGTCCGGTCGTACACGTACCGCCGGGGGACGGTGAACTCGGACTCGTAGGTGTCGGCCCACACCGCATACAGCGCCCGGTTGTCGTCGGGGCTCTCGACCGAGTACGCCTCCTCGAGCCCGATCGGCCGACTGGCCTCTCCCTGGTTCGGATCTGAATCACCAGACATCGCGCATGAACCTACCTGTCGACGCTTCAGAGTTCGCATGGTTCGACACCATCGACGAACTCCAAGTCACAGTGGGCGCGTAGCCTCATTGCGGGTTGAATCGCTGCTTCGGCGGCCGGGAGCGGACAAACATGAGCATTCCGTCTGAGCGCAGGGCAACGCCGTCGTGACGCTGGAGTTCGGCGATCTTGCCGCCGGGATGCGGCTGTCGGGTGTGGTGGCGGACGGCGATGTGACGGCGGTGGCCGTTGAGATGCACGGCGCCATGTCGGCCACCCTGACCTACCGGACCGGCGACGGGCGCCTCGGCGAACGGATCATTCTGGTCGACGATCTGGCCGGGCTGGCTGAGGTCTCCGAGCGGCGATGGAGATTCGACGCCGACGGCGCCATGTTCCGCCTCGCCTCTGAAGCCCGACGCATGCGCCAGGCCCACCTGGCCGACCCCTTCGCGGCGGTGGACACGTCCAACATCGACCCCTACCCGCACCAGATCGAAGCGGTCTACAACCGGCTGCTCACTCAGAGGCCGCTGCGGTTCCTGTTGGCCGACGACCCGGGCGCGGGCAAGACGATCATGTCGGGGCTGCTGATACGCGAGCTGGTGCTGCGCGGCGATGTGGCCCGCTGCCTCATCGTGGCGCCGGGAAGCTTGGTGGAGCAGTGGCAGGACGAGCTATGGGACAAATTCAGCCTGTCGTTCGAGCTCATGTCGAGGGCGGCGGTGGAAGCGTCGCGCACCGGCAACCCGTTCACCGAGAAGCACCTGCTGATCGCCCGAGTTGATCAGCTCTCGCGATCCGAGGAGCTGATGGCCAAGGTCCAGGCGTCCGACTGGGACCTGGTGATCGTGGACGAGGCCCACAAGATGTCGGCGCACCGCTACGGCGACGAGCTGCGCCGAACCAAACGATTCGTGCTGGGAGAGACGTTGCGAGAGTGCACCCGCCACTTCCTTCTGCTCACCGCCACTCCCCACAACGGCAAGAACGAGGACTTCCTAGCGTTCATGACCCTCATCGACCCCGAGCGCTTCGCGGGCCGGCTGCGGGACGGCAGCGGCTCCGACGGCGATGGCCCGGCCATGCCCGATGTCAGCGACGTCATGCGGCGGAAGGTAAAAGAGAGCCTGCGCACCTTCGAGGGCAAGCGGCTGTTCCCCCAGCGTCACGCCCACAGCCTCAACTTCGAGCTCTCCGAACCCGAGGCCGAGCTGTACGAGGCGGTCACCGACTACGTGCGCAACGGCATGAACCGGGCGGCCCGGATGAGCGAGGAAGGCGACAAGAGCCGCGGGATCATCGTCGGCTTCGCGCTGGCCGGTCTCCAGCGCCGCCTGGCTTCGTCGCCCGCGGCCATCTACCACTCGCTGCGCCGCCGACACGACCGCCTGAACGAGCAGGCCGCGGAGCTGCGCCGCCTCGCTGCCTCCGGCCAGCCAGTGCCGGTGATCGACCTGCCCAAGGGCGTGAAGATCGCCGACCTGGACGACTTCGACTTCGACGACTACGGCGACGCCGAGCGCGAGGATCTCGAGGACATCGTGATCGACGCGGCCACCGCGGCCGGCACCGCCGAGGAACTGGAGGCCGAGGTCGCGGAGCTCAAGGAGCTGGTGATGCTGGCTGACGGGGTGCGTCGCAGCGGCGTCGACGCCAAGTGGCTCCAACTGCGCGAATTGTTGCGCTCAGACCGCTTCGCCGCGCCCGCGCCTTCGGGCCCGTCCGATTCTGGGCTGGACTCGGACGCCGACTCGGAGCCGGTCCGCAAGCTGATCGTGTTCTCCGAGCACAAGGACACCCTCGACTATGTGGCCGATCAGATCGCGTCCGAGATGGGCCGGCCGGAGACGGTGGTCAGGATCCACGGCGGCGTCAAGCGCCACGACCGCCGCGCCGTCCAGGACCGGTTCCGGGTGGATCCGACGGTGCGGGTGCTGGTCGCCACCGACGCGGCCGGCGAGGGCGTCAACCTCCAGGTGGCCAACATGGTGGTCAACTACGACCTGCCGTGGAATCCCAACCGCATTGAGCAGCGCTTCGGGCGGGTCCACCGCATCGGCCAGAAGCGGCCCTGCCACTTGTGGAACCTGGTCGCCTACGAGACCCGCGAGGGTCAGGTGTTCGAAAGGCTGTTCGCCAAGATCGAAGAGCAGCGCGGCGTGTACGGCGACCAGGTGTACGACGTGTTGGGCGACGCGCAGATCAACACGTCGCTGAGGGACCTGCTGATGCGGGCCATCGCCTCCGATGAGGGTCCCGCCCATGTCGCCTGGATGGATGAGGTGATCGACGCCGACATCGGGCGCCAGATGAAGGACGTGCTGGACGAGCGTGCGCTGGTGGCCGGGCTGGCCGATCCCGCGGCCAACGACAAGATCCGCCGTGACATGGAGATAGCCCGGGCCCGCCGGCTACAGCCCTGGTTCGTCGAGTCGTTCTTCACCGAGGCTCTCCGCATGTACGGCGGGCGGATCGCAGGCCGCGAGCCCGGCCGATTCGAGATAACCCGGGTGCCGGCCGCGGTCCGCGCCAACGCCGAGACGAGTCTGGGCCCGGTGCACGACCGCTACGAGCGAGTGACCTTCGACAAGGCCCACATCCAGCCCGGCCGCCTCGGCGACGGCCCGCCCGGTGCATCGGTGCGAGCCGACCTGATCTCGCCGGGCACACCGCTGCTGGCCGCCGTCGTGAACAAGGTGATGGTGGACTTCGGCCTCACCCTGAAGCGGGGTGCGGTGCTAGTGGATGAGGGCGACCCGTCCACGGACCCGCGCCTGCTCGTCTACCTGGACCACATCGTCACCGACGGGCGGGAGGTGCACGGCGCCCGTCAGGTCGTGTCCCGGCGGTTCCACTACGTGGAGATCGACCGGCAGGGCAACGCCCGCGACCCCGGCGACGAGCCCTACCTCAACTACGCGCCTCTCTCGAAGGATCAACAGGCTCTGCTGGACGGGCATCTCGACCTCGACTGGGCCGACCATGCCGCTGAGGAGACCGCCCGGTCGTGGGCTATCGAGCATCTGGCCGGGCCGCACTTCGACGAGGTCGCCGCGGTCACCCACGCCCGGGTGGCGAAGGTCTGGGATGCTGTGCGGGAGCGCCTGGAGTCCGAGATCCGCTACTGGGACCGGCGCACGGAGGAGATCAAGGCCCAGGAGATCGCGGGCCGCAAGCCCCGCCTCAACTCCGGCCGGGCCCGGGCCCGTGCCGACGAGCTGGAGACCCGCCTTACCCGCCGCCGCGCCGAGCTGACCCAGGAGGACGACCTGCACAACAGCCCGCCCACGATCGTCGCAGCCGCCGTGGTCGTCCCCCAAGGTCTGCTAGACGAGCTGACTGGCCAACCGGCCGTCTCCGTCGATCCGGCCACCAAGGCCGAGACCGACCGCCGGGCCGTGGCCGCGGTGATGAAGGCCGAGCGGAAGCTGGGCCGGGTGCCCGAGGAGCAACCCCACAGCAACCCCGGCTACGACGTGCTATCGACCGACCCGTCCACCGGCGTCTGCTACTTCATAGAGGTGAAGGGCCACCTGCCCGGCACCGAGCAGATCAGCGTCAGCCGCCGCCAGGTAGGGAAGGCCCACAACAATCACGAGCGCTGGCGCCTAGCAGTGGTGGCGGTGCCCCACGACGCCGACGCCGAGCCCGAGGTGCACTACTTGGTGGAGCCGTTCCAGAACGTGTCCCTGCACCCAGCCCAGACCAGCGTCCCGCTGAACGTCGCCGAACTGCTCACCTACGCCGGCTCCCCGCGATGACCTCCCGCCCCCAGTTGTGGCGGTGCTCTTTCAGGGAGGTACCCGGTGGCCGCTTCGATGACCCTCAGCCGGTTGTGTCCGTGTCGCGCCTTCCACGCTTGGATTGCCCTGCGCGACCGGTTGTCGGACACCCCATTGAGCCTCGACGTGATGCAGTCCCCGACCTCCCGCAAGACATCGAGCAGTTCGTGGAAGGGAACCCTCGCCGTCGACGCTGTCGACGCCGCCCAGCCGGAGTTGCCGTCTCGCACGATCCACAGCGCCGGCATCACCGCTCCCTGCACGGCTTCCGCCAGGTCATGAGTCGTGCGGTAGGCCTCAAGGTGCTCACGCTCGACGTCGGACCCTCGGGGCGACCCGGACTCGATCATCGGTGCGACGCCGGGATCGCGACCGACCTCTCGGCGGGTGTTGCTGACGACGAAGCACAGACCCTCAGCGCTGCGTGATCGTGCCGTAAGGCAGCCGTCGGCATACTCGAGCACCTCCCTGAGGCCGAGCACCGTGCCGATGCCCCAGAGGCGCCGATGCCACGGCGCGTTGTGGGCGAAGAAGTCACGGAGCCTGGCGCACACCAGCTCGAGATCCGTCAGCGACGGTGCTTGCGTCTCGCCCATTGCCCCGGTACGGTTGCGTCAGACCTTGACGCCAGAGCGTCGGTCACCGTCTAAACCGGGAGGAGCCGCCTTTGGGCCGCTCCTCCCTTTACCTTTAGGTCCCGATATGCGGGGCAGGGGCGTGTGAGAGCCCAGATCGCGCCTGCCGCCGTTAGGTGCATCCACCGAAGCTCCCCGCGCTAGGCGCGACGATGTCTTCCAATAGGACAGACCCGATATAACGCATCCTCTGAATATATATGTGTATATATGAAAAGACACTGAAACGCCAGCTGGCGTGGAGCTGGTGCGCTCGCACGGTGCCGACCTGCCCGGCACAGACCTGCGGCGGGCAGCAGCCGAGAGCCGTGCCGCGGCCCGATCCTGCTGGGCCAAGACGCGCTCGAACGGTCCCGTCTGCCAGAAGTCGCCAGCGAGGCTGGCGTCGTCCTCGTAGCAGTTCTCCGACAGCGACTCCGGGCCTCCCAGCCCCTCTGCCGCGGCGATTCCGGCGTCATCCAGCCGCGCTGGAGCGCCGCTCCGAAAGTTGCGTGGCACCATGGACGCATGGCGACGGCGAAAGCGGCCCTCCGGTCTCTCTTGGTGCGTACACAGGGGATGCTGGGCGGCAGCGTCAGGCGCAGAGAGGCCCAGTGGGATGAGATGCCCGTCTTGTGGCCTTCGCCCAAGAGGTTCTACGCCAGCGCTCAGGCCCGTGTGCAGAGAAACGGCGACACATGGGTGGGCGAACTCGGCGGAGCGGAGCACCAGTTCACCGCGTGGGAGATGGCTGTTCGGTACGAGGCGGCCTGCTACGAGACGCACTTCCACTACCTGAGGATCTGCGACGGGGTCGAGGAGGAGGAATGCGAGCGCCGCGTGGCGAGGATCGCCGAACTGGCGGACACGATCGAGCGCTTGCGCTTCGCAGAGCGGATCATCCGTCCGCTGCTGCCCGACCGCGCCTCGTCGCGGGGAGTGATGGCGGATTGCCCTTGGCCCGAACTGTATGAGACTCCTGGGGAGCTGCCGCCTGACCCGCAGATGGAGGCCCTCGCCGCGGTGTGGCTGGGAGACGTCGCCCCGCGGATGCGAAAAGCGGTCGCGGTGCTGCGCCGGGGCGAGCCGTTCGCCGGGAAGGCGTTCGACATCCTGGCCGAGACGGACAGCGAGATACCGGGCCCGGGAATGCACACCGCCGTCTGGGACAGCGAGAGGTGCCGCTACGTGTACCCGTTCGACCACGAGTTCGAGGGAATCCTGCGCGGTCTGCGGTACATCCCGGCGTATCTGGCCAGAGCATGGGAGCAGCCGGAGTTCGCCCGCTCCGTCGTGCAGACGGCGGGCGGCTGTCTGGAGGGTTGCGTCAAGGACATGTTCCGAGCCGGCCCCAAGAGACACGTCTACGGCCAAAAGCCCCTCGGCAGCCTCGCCAGGACAGCCCACGCCAAGAAGACGCTCGGCGCAGATCTGGCCGACGCCATCGCCGAGTTCGCCGACGCCGCCGCGAACCCCGCCAAACACGACTACCAGACTGGGCGCGGTGCCAGGCCCCGGTTCTCCTTCGATGACGCCGTCAGCGCCTACTTCCTCGCCCGCGTGCTGGGTGCCGCCGTGCTGGGCGCCACCGGCAGGATCGGCCCTCTTGAAACCGCCACCCGCCGGGCCGCTGAGCGCGGTGATTTCTTCCGCGGGGCGTCCCTGTCCCTCTGACCGCAATTGATGGCCTTTGAGGTCGATGAGTGCTGGCATGGCGCCCGCCCGCATCTGATCAGCCCTTCTTCGGCACACGCCTTACTCAGCATGAGCCGATGGCTTCGCAATCCACGCACACTGTCGCACCAGCCCGAAAGGGGCCCTGGAGATAGCACTTCGGGCAGACTGGGTTGTCGATTGGGGCGGCGCAGCCACACCGTTCACAGTCGCGACATCTGCGGCCCGAGCACTCATAGCACCAGCTGACATCACGCTCAGCATTGCACCATGCGCAGAACTCCTCGCGTTCCTTCCAAGCTGGCTCGAGAGGCTCAAGGACCGTTAGTCCACCATCACTGCGTCGGGGGGACAGGACTGCAACTGCGAGACCTGCGTCGACCCGAACTGTGTCGCAGAACAGCGCCGCCGCACCACCCAGGCCATACCTGTAGACCTCGGGGCTCGCCCTGGTTGAGCGGTGGCGGAGCGACCGGTCTAGCGGTCCGCCAGGTTGCACCCGGCTGCCTCGGGGCCACGGCGGCAACCCGTTCGCAGTTACGAACGACACCTCCCCAGGGCTTCGAACCAGTGCAACAGCTGTCGTCGTCCCGGAGTAGTTCGCCGCTCTCACCGCGAGGGCCTCCCAGCTGGCGTTGGTCGTCTCGCGCAGCCACACGACATGCTTGGGCGTGAGAGCGTCGCTCCCGATGACGTCGTCTAGCAGACCTGTCGGTACTAGCACCTCGCCGGCGAACCGATGGCACGCCGCTTCTTCAGCCCGATGTGCTCCCAGTGCTGAACCGCCGATCCGGTCCAAGTCATCAAGCAGCCACGCTCCGGTGGTGTTGAAGATGTGGTGACCGAGTTCGTGGATGATCGTGAACCTGGCCCGCTCGGGAACCACATCGTTTGAGTAGAGGATCCGTGGGCGGTCCGGATCGATGAACACTTCGTAGTATCCGTCCACTGAACAGTCCTCGCCTCTGATGCTCGCTCGTGGAAGTCGATGCACGCGGACCGGCTCAAAATGAACTTCGACCGCAGATGCGGGGTCCTCGTCTTGCAGATCGCCTAGAGCCTCCTCCGGCACGACGGCGATCATCTGCGCCACGACGTCGCGTATGGAGTGTGGCGACGTCATGATCCAGACCTACTCGTCGCCGAGAATCAACGAATATGCATCGAGGAGCCGGCGCCAGTCCTCCTCCGTCGGTTCGCCAGCGCTTCGTCGCGGCGCAGACGCCATGCCGACCATCAGTCGCTTACCCATCTCCTGAGCCGACACCTGCTGTTCGGTCGATAGCCGCTGGACTGCGCTTCGGAAGCGCTCGGACCGAGAGAAGACCCGTAGCGACTGTGGAGCTTCTGCCAGGACAAGCTCCACAGGATCGAATCCCTCCTCTGATTCGGGAGCCCCGAGGAGTTCCGTCACGGACTGCTGCAGTGCTTCAGCCACGGATCGCAGCGCGTCAAGGGTCGGATTGCCGCGGCCTCGCTCGAGATTCGACACATATGGGATGGAGAGGTCGGCCGCCTCAGCCACCTCGGCCAGCGTCAGCCCGAGCGCTGTTCGACGAGCCCGGATTCGCTCGCCGAGTCCCGGGCCGCTTGAGGGCTTCCTGTCTGCCATGTGTTTATCCTCATGAGATAGTAGGGGTCAGGCACCGGGCCATCGCATGTGCCGTAACGACGCTGCACGGACCGGTGCTCACCATGGTACTTGCTATGCGCTGCTTGGTTGATTATTCTGTTACAATAACTCTTTGGTCGCCTATCTCAGAAAAGGGGACGACGCTCCCATGACCCAAGAAGCCGATCTCCGTGCAGTGCCCGGTTCGCCAGGTTCGACGGTGAGCCCGCTGTCACACCCCTCCGCGAAGATGGAGAGCGCATGATTTCAGAGTCAACCACCCGTCAACTGCTTGTTCGGAGCGGTGGCCGCTGCGCGCTGTGCTACGGCGAGCTACTCACGTCCGAGTTCACCCAGCAGCCTGTCTACCTGGGCGAACGTGCCCACATCGTCGGCCGCTCCACGAGCGCCGGATCGCCAAGGGGCGAGCATGACCTTCCCATTGAGCTGCGCGACGACCCTGAGAACCTGCTGCTGCTCTGTCGCTCGTGTCATGGCGAGATCGATACACCCCCCAACATCAGCACGTTCACAGTCGAGCGACTGCGGGAAGCAAAGCAGCGGCACGAGAGCCGCATTGCACAGATCCTCGCCGTGCCACCTGGCCAGGACACGACGGTGCTCCGGATGCAGGGGGCGATCGGCGACAGCAATGTCGCCCTTGATCGATCCGTCGCCGCCTCCGCAGTTCTCGCCCAGGGGCGCTGCGCCCGTTTCCCGCTGAGCCACGACGCTGCAGGCATTGAGATCGACCTGAGGCGGGTGCCGTCACCCGACATAGGTAGCCGCGCATACTACGACGCCTGCCGTGAGTCGATCGATCGAGTCTTCGACCGCCAGGTAGCACCCGCCGTCGAGGACGGAAGCCTCCGTCACGTGAGCGTGTTCGCTCTGGCCCGCTGGCCCTCGCTGGTCCATCTCGGCGCGCGCCTGGGAGACAAGCTCGACACGGACATCTACCAGCGGCACCGTTCATCGGAGTCGTGGTCCTGGCCCGACGATCCGGCAGAGTATCGGTTCTCCGTCGAGGTCGTCGCCGAAGGGATCTCCGACTCCGACACTGTGCTCGTCCTGTCGATATCAGCAGCCGTCCACACGCACGAGGTGCCGCGGACTCTTGAGGACTGCCCGATCTATCGCATAACGCCCGATGGCGATTTCGCCCCTCACAGCGATGTTGTCGATTCACCCGCGGCCCTCAAGTCCGCCGAGCTCGCCCTGCGCGACGTACTGGCCGACATCGAACAGCACCACAAGAGGGCTCAACGCCTCCACGTCCTCGGAGCCGCGCCGCTCTCCGTATTCGTCACCTTGGGACGGGTGGCGAACCGCGAGATCCACCCCCCACTGATCCTTCACGACCGCGTGAACGGGCAGTACCTACCAGTCATGGAGGTCAATTGACATGCAACACGCCGAGTACTTCAAGACCTTTCTGAAGGACGTCGTCAACATCGACGACACCCGACTCCACAAGCTTGAGTCCCGAGTGGAGGCCGTCTACAAGGCGTTCAAGGCCGACCGCCTGATTGGTCCCATGATCACGGGCAAGTCACGGCAAGGGTCGTGGGCTCAACTCACGATCGTCCGGCCGAAGCCCGACGGCGAGTTCGACGCCGACTTCCTCCTGCTAATGAACAACCAGCCGGGGTGGGAGCCGAAGGACTATCTCAACGCCGTCTACCAGGCTCTGGGCAATCACCCGACCTATTCCAAGCAGAAGCACGGCCGCAAGTGTCGGTGCGTCTGGCTCCAGTACGCACCCGAGAACGGGGTCGGCTGTCACCTCGACATCGTTCCCTTGATCACCTTGCCGAATGGTCACCGCGACATCGTCAACCGGGATGACAATACGTGGGAGCCCGCGTATGGATCTACCAACCCGCAGGGCTTGACGGATTGGGTGAAGCGCCGCGACCAGCTCACCGGAGGGCAGTTCCGGCGCGTCGTGCGGCTCATGAAGTACCTGCGCAACGAACGCGGCAGCTTCGACGGCGTCAAGTCCGTCATCTTGACCACGGTGCTGGGGCTTCAGGTCACGGATGCCAGCGCGCTAGTTCCGGGCAGGTACACGAATGTGCCGACGGCGCTCGTCAATATCGTTGAGGATCTCGACAGATGGCTCCAAGCTCAGCCCTCCAAGCCCTCGCTACCCAATCCGGCCGGAGACGGCACGAACTTTGATCACCGCTGGAAAGAAGCCACGTACCGGAACTTCCGGGACCGGATCCACAGCATTGCGGCGGCGATGCGAGCTGCCTACGACGAGCCGGACCTCGCCAAGTCGGCCAAGGCCTGGCGCGACCTGTTCGGCGACAAGTTCAACCCGCCAGCGGGCCGGTCCGGCGCTTCGAGGCCCTTGTCGGCCACACCGCTTCTCGGAGTATCCGCTGCGGCCGCCGCGGCCACCAGCGCTTCCCGCAGGGGCCGAGCGGGCTGATCGCAGCCATGCCTGATCTGGCTGAGGCCCAACGCGCCGCTGTCGAGGAGGTGAAGACCTTCACCGACTCTTCGAGCCAGATCAGCTTGGTCGCCACCGACGAATGGCGCGGGCGTGCCGCGCTGAAGGTCGATCTCGATACTTCCGGCTTCAGCCGCGGTGCTGGCGGCCTGGATGTTCAACCGATTGAGCGCGTCGTCATTCTGATCCCTCCGAACTACCCGATCTCGCCACCCCTTGCCGCGGTCGAGCACTTTCGATGGGCCGGGTTCTCTCACGTATTGCAGGGCACGCGGCTTTGCATCTACCTCGACCCTGGCACCGAGTGGGACCCCACCCGAGGCATGCAGGGCTTCTTGCTGCGCCTTTGGGAGTGGTTCGAGGACGCAATCGGCGGGCGATTCGACCCAGCAACAGCCCTCTATCACCCAGTTGGCGGAGTGCTTCATCGCACCGCGGGAGCTCCCACGGTGGTGGCCATGCTCTCCATGCCGAGCGACATCCTTGATGAAGGTGTTGTGCATCGCATCGCGCTGCGGCCGAGAACCGATCATCGAATCGATATCGCAGCTTGGAAGGCACCTAACGAGCCCGGCCTCGTTCCCGGCCTGCTTGTCGTCCTTCCCGAGTACCTGCCGCTGGGAGGTGGCCATCGCCTGTCTGATCTCTTGGCGAACGTCCGCCAACAACTCGACAGGGATCAGCGACGAAGGCTCGAGACGCTTCTGCGACGACTGATCCGAGGTCTCAACAACGATGAGCACCTCCACGTGATCATCGCGGTGCCCAACCCTGCCAGCGGTAGTGAAGCGCCCCGACACCTCATCGGGTGGCGTCTGTGCTCCTCAGACGCTGCCAAGGCCTTCTCGGCAGCTCGGAGCGCGAACTCCCCGGCTTCGGCTAGCGAGGAGCCCGAGGTGGAGTGGACCTACGTCGACGATCAACGCCCCGAGGTCGCTGTACGCCGCGATAGCGAACGGCCCGTGGCGGCCTACGCCGGCTCCAAGATCGCGGTCTGGGGCTGTGGCGCGCTGGGCTCTTGGATAGCCGAACTCCTCGTGAGGGCCGGATCCTGCAGGGTCGTGCTCCGAGACCCTGACTTCGTCACTCGGGGCCTTCTGGTTCGCCAGAACTACGCCGAGGAGGACGTCGGACGCCCGAAAGCAGAGGCTCTAACCGAGAGGCTCAGCCGACTGTCCGACACCTGCGAGGTCATCGGCATTGCGGGCCATGCGCAGCATGGGCTGGAAGAGGACGCCGACAGTTGCGACTTCATTTTCGACACGACTGTGAACACTTCGGTCAACGCAGCTCTCGACGACGCCCAGGACCAGGGGACTCTCCGTGTGCCGGTCGTCCAGGCAGCCACCGACAACCAGACCGCCACCCTGGGAATAGTCACGATCACCGACGGCACACCGGCGACCAGAACGTCCGAACTCGACCAGGCCTTGTGCAGACAGGCCGGAAGCGATCCGAGCCTCGCCCCGTTTCGCGCCTTCTGGGATCACGACGCCCATCCACCGCTCACGCCCGCTCCGGGCTGTTCCGTTCCGACCTTCCACGGCTCCGCTGGCGACGCGATGGGCATCGCTGCGTCTGTCATCAGCATCGCCGCAGTCGCTCTCTCCCACCAAGTCGCTGGCGGATACCTCCTGTCACTCCCGTATTCGCCCTTCCGTACAGCATCCCTCACATCCGTCGAACCCATTACCAACACGGCGCTCACAGCCGCATAGCTCTCCGGAGGTCTCAATATGAATGTCCCAACGTCCACGAGAACCATTCGGCACTTGCTTGCGTCATTCGGGACTCTTACTGTCGCTCTGATCTTGACACTGTCTACGGCTGCATGCGGAAGCAGTCACCAACAATCGCAGGACATCGCCTCAGAATTCGGAGAGGTATCAGCGCCCACAGTGGAGACCGACCAGTCATCTCCTGCGGACAATCCTTCCGAGTTAATCATCAAGACAGCTCTGAATGCGATCTCTACTCTCATCTGCGGGTTTGCTAAGTGGTGGTTCTCGTTTGTTGCCGCGATCATGACATTCGTGATTGTCTTAGTTCGCATGCTCGAACGCAATCATGCAAGGCGATCACTGGAGGTGGCCGGCGCGTCAGCGATATCGGTATGCGTGGCATTCCTCATAGCTTCACTCCTCTGCTGGATATTCTGACAATATCACACAACATCCACGAGTTTCCCATTCGAACGTGGTCGGGATCCTTAGCGAGTGGAGCGCTGCGAGGGATAACTCGACCCGAATCTCTACGACAGTGCAACGAGGCATGCTAACGAGTCAGAAGGGAACCAATGGGGTGAGGAGCGAGCACGCCATCAACTCGATCTAGTGCAATTGGGCAAGAACATCCGTTTGTGCGGCCCTACCGGCAACGGACTCCCGTCCTCGGCCACCTCCGCTGGCCGATTGCTGCCGGTCGGTGTCGTCCGTGTCAGGTAGCGTGCTCGCCGTGGCGGACACCGAGTACAAGCCGAAGTTGATCGAGGTTGCTTTGCCTTTGGCGGCTATCAATGCTGAGGCGGCGCGGGAAAAGTCGATTCGGCATGGGCATCCGTCGACGTTGCATCTTTGGTGGGCTCGGCGGCCGTTGGCGGCGGCTCGGGCGGTGATCTGGGCGTCGCTGGTGGACGATCCGTCTGGCGACCCGTCGCTATTGCCTGCTGAGCAGGATGCAGAGCGGGAGCGGCTGTTCAGGATCCTGGAACGGCTCGTCAAATGGGAGAACTCCAACAACCCCGACGTGTTGGCGGAGGCCCGGGCTGAGATCGACCGGTGCTTCCCCGACGGGCCGCCGCCGATCCTGGATCCCTTCGCCGGCGGCGGGGCCATACCGCTGGAGGCCCAGCGGCTCGGGCTCACCGCGCTCGCCGGGGACCTGAACCCCGTAGCGGTACTCATCAACAAGGCCATGATCGAGATCCCGCCCCGCTTCGCCGGGATGCCGCCGGTGCATCCCGACATCGACAAGACCCTCACCACCTGGGAGCGGGCCCAGGGACTGGCCGCCGACGTGCAGGCTTACGGACGCTGGATGCGCGACGAGGCCCAGCGCCGCATCGGGCACCTGTACCCCGACGTCACCGGCCCCGACGGCGAGAAGCTCACACCCATCGCCTGGATCTGGGCCCGTACCGTGGAGTCGCCCGATCCGAGCTGGTCGGGGCACGTGCCGCTTGTGGCGTCGTGGACACTCTCCACCAAGCCAGGCAAGCCAACGGTCTGGATCGAACCAATCGTCGACCTTGAGAGCCAGATGGTCAGATACGTGATCCGCGAAGACGGTGAACCGCAGTCGAGGGGCACCGTGGATAGAGGTGGGGGACGCTGCATTGCCTCGGGCGCGGCGATTCCATTCAAGTACATCAAGGCCGAAGGAAAGACCAAGAGACATCGAAAGCGACTCCTTGCCGTCGTAGCAGAAGGTGATCGAGGGCGTCGCTACGTGCCTGCAACATCGGGCACGGAGGATGTCACTCAGATACCCACGGAGGTCGTACTAGGCGACATTCATATCAATCCGCGTGATTTCAAAACACCCGGATATGGGATCACGAGATGGGAGGAGTTGTTCACGCCGAGGCAGCTGACGGCACTTACGGCGTTCTCGGATCTGCTCGTTGAGGTGGCAGAGCGGGTGAGGTCTGATGCCTTGGGAGCAGGGCTGACGACGGACGACGCGAGACTGCGTGACGGCGGCTGGGGTGCTGACGCCTATGCGGACGCAGTCGTTACCTATCTTGCCTTTGCCATCGACAAGTGCGCTGACTACTGGTCCACGATCTGCACATGGCACAACTCGCGGGAACTGATTCGCAACACATTCGGCCGCCAAGCGATCCCGATGACCTGGGATTTTGCTGAGTGCAATCCGTTTTCCACGTCGACGGGCAACTGGATGGCGATGGTGAATTGGATCGTGAAGGCAGTCGAAACTGTCCCGGCCGCGGTTCCTGGAGGTGAGGCTCGTCAACGGGATGCGCTAGCGCGTATTCGAGAGTCGACCGGAGCGCTGCTATCGACGGATCCGCCCTACTACGACAACATCTCCTACGCCGAATTGTCGGACTTCTTCTACGTGTGGCTGCGCCGGAACCTATGCGACGTGTGGCCGGACGAATGCTCGACCCTGCTGACGCCCAAGACCGAGGAGTTGATCGCCAACCAATACCGGGCTGGCTCCAGGTTGCAGGCAGAGGAGCACTTCGAGTCCGGTATGGCCGAGTTCATGGCCCAAGTCGCCGAGCGCCAGCCCGGCGATGGCCCCGCGACCGTCTACTACGCGTACAAGGCGACCGAGACCAAGGAAGGCGAGATCCGCACAACCGGGTGGGACACGTTCCTGCAGGCTGTCCTCGATGCGGGCCTGCAGGTAAACGCCACATGGCCGATGCGGACTGAGTTGGGCAACCGACTGCTGGCATCAAAGACCAACGCGCTCGCGTCCTCAATCGTCCTCGCCTGCCGGCCGCGGCCCGCGTCCGCGGTGCTCGCTACCCGCGGGGAGTTCATGGCGGCTCTTCGGCGGGAGCTTCCTGAGGCGGTGCGCGTGCTGCAGTCGGGCAACATCGCTCCGGTGGACATGGCCCAGTCCACCATCGGGCCGGGCATCAAGGTGTTCTCCCGGTATGCCCGGGTGGTGAAGGCCGACGGGTCGTCGATGCCGGTGTCGGCCGCGCTGGCCATCATCAACGACGTGCTGGGCGAGGTGCTCGACGGCGAGGAGGCCGAACTCGACGCCGACACCCGCTTCGCGCTCACCTGGTTCACCCAGCACGGCTACAGTCCCGGACCCTCAGGCGACGCCGACAGCGTGGCCCGGGCCAAGAACACCTCCCTGGCCGGCATCGAGGCCTCCGGCATCGGCGAGGCCCGTGCCGGCAAGTTCCGCCTCTATGAGCGCGGCGAGCTCGACCCCGGCTGGTCGCCCGCACACGACGACCGGCTCACCGTGTGGGAGGCCACCCAGCACTTGGCCGCCGCGCTGGAGCGCTCGGAGTCCGAGGCGGCCGAGTTGATGCACACCCTCGGCGGCTACGGCGACCGGGCCCGCCAGCTCGCCTACCTTCTCTACCAGAAGGCCAACGACAAGGGCTGGGCCGCCGACGCCGGTGCCTACAACGGCCTTATCACCGCCTGGCCCAACCTTCGCACCGGCGCCGCGACCGTCGCGGCCGCAGCCGCCGGCCCCGCACAGCAGACCCTGCTCTGACGACCCCCTAACCGCAGCAGCCAGAACCTACGCCGCCGACGAGCACGGCCCCGACCCAGGCCCGTCGGCGCGGGGGCGTAGGTAGTCCGAGTGGATGCCGGATCCCAGCGCAGCTGACGTCCGCCGCTCGTAGAGGCAGGGGAGTCGAGTCCCACTGCACTGCGCTGGGTACAATGGTCCCCCGACGAAGGGAACAACGGCGATGGGCAACCGGCACACGCGAACGCAGCGAAAGCGGTGGGCTCATCTGACCAAGTCGGTCTCAATCGACGAAGTCGCGGCCAGGGCTGGCGTCAAGCGTGCGACAGTGCTGTCCTGGCGGACCGAATTCGGCGTCAGGGGCGGTGAGATGACCGTTCATTCCGTTGACGGCCGGCTCAGGCTCGGTCGTGACCAGACCGGATCCAGCACCGACGCTCAACTAACGGACGCTGCAGCCATCTCGGACGAGTGCGACACGGAGGCTGAGGTGCGCCAAGCGACCTCGCGCTACATCGAGCAGCACGGAGAGTGGTTCCACGACCAAGCGGGGCGGCGGTCGGACGAGAAGGAGATGCGCGAAGTGATCTCCGATTGGGAAGGGCAACACGGCCCGTTGACTCCCCAGGGAAAGGCAGAAGCTCGAGCCGTTCTCGGTCTGTGAGCATCCTCGTCCTCGATGCTGGAGCGCTCAGGAGTGGAGGGATCATGGAAGACAGCCCACGTTTCGTCGAGCGCTCCCACGACCGCCGAGGTCACTCTCTGCTCGTAGCCGGCAGCTCAAGAGCAGATGAGAATCGGTAGCGCAGCGACCTGAGAATCGGTAGCGCCTGTGGGCCGGGCTCTCCAGTTGTGGCCGTCAAGCACAGAACCTCGAACCCCTCCCCGGGCAGATGCGCCTCCACTCAACCGGCTCGCAAGACCTCTGCTACCGGGTTGTCTGCCTGTGGAGCTGATATACTTGAAACACGCTGAGATACTAAGGAGTTGGCCCTCGGGAATGTCTATGCGTCTGTGTCGATTCAGTACCGGATGGGTGCGGGCCGCCACTGCCTATTGGCGGGTCAGCGCGGTCCAGGAGAAGCCCGGATCCGACGAGCGATGGAACGTCCACATCTACTGCGCGCTTCTGACTCCGCCTTACCACGGCGGACACGACCGGGCCTACCTCCTGCACGCCGACGGCAAGCCCTACAGCGCGCCGCTCTCATCCAGCATCTACCGCGCCGAGCGCTGGTACTGGGAGGTGGCGCTCAAAGGACGCCTGTGCCACGGACCCCACAACCCGCGGCCGGAGTTCGAACTCGCCAACGGCATCCCCGACCGAGACGATCCGATGAGCCGCTCCAGCGGAATCGGCTATCTCGGCGTGAGCAACTACCCGGACCAGCCCGACATCTCCGAGTTCCATTCGACTCTGCCTGTGACATGCCAAGGCCAGCAGCGGACGGCGACGGTCATGAGGGACAGCGGCACCGGCGAATGGGGAGTCTGGATTTCCGGTGACGAAGCGGGATGGCTCAAGGCGGGCGGTTCGCCATATCGTGCCCCCGCCAATGTGTGCGCGCAAAGGGCGGAGCGCTGGTACTGGCAGACCGTCTGCGGCATAGCGATGCCGCACAGCGACGACTATCCCCAATCCCGCTGGGAGCAGGAGAACCAGATTCCTGACCTGGACGATGCGTCCCGGCTCTTCCAGCCTGCCTAAGGGTGCCACGATGGCCTCCGCTACAACCGCCCGAACAGCAGACGAGTCGAAGGGCGCGGACACGCAGGTGCAAATGGTGATGGCCCAGGAGTTCGTCACGCTCACCGGGTTCATCGCGAGCCTGCTCGACAATCTCACCGACGCGCCTCCCGACTGGCGAGTTGCTGACACGCGGTTCGAGACACTGCAGCGCCTGGCCACGACCAGAGAGCAGTTGGCAAGCGGGATCGCGCTCAGCTCGGCCATCAACGCGGCGATGGTCGACGAACAGCGTGCTACGAGCCACCCGATCGGGTTCTCTTCAGGGCAGAACTGAGCCGCAGCCAAGATCGTTCCCGACGGGTTCGATGACGGGCGGTCCCGACCGCGGTTGTCTTGGAGCGACGCGATGTCGCCGCGTCGTGGCATTGTGTGGGCCGTGCCTGAAGCCGCTCCCGCCGACAGCCACAGGAGCCGACGCCAATGGTGATGGCCAACACCGAGCGGGTGTCCAAGGCGCTGGAACTGCTGCGCGATGGACTCGGACCGGCGTGCGAGGACACCTGGCGGGGGTTCTACGGCGACGGCTGGTTGCCGCGGGTCAACTCACGGCTCCGCAAGCCTGAGCACGACCCGTCGGCCGAGGACGTCGCCTTCTTGCTCAACGGCGTTAAGGCCACTTGGAGCGAGGTCTACGGCCACGCGTTCGGCCCGTCGGTGCGATCGCTGGTGTTCGAGGTGGCCGAGGTGCGCAACCGCTGGGCGCACCAGCAGCTGAGGTCACTGACCAGCGACGACACCGTGCGAGCCCTCGACTCGATGGAGCGGGTGCTAGAGGCCTTCGGCAACAGCGATCAGCGCGACCAGATCCGCGGCCTGCGCCGGGACCTGATGCGCCAGATGTTCGAGGAAGAATCCCGCAGCGAGCGGCGCCGCACCGCGGCCAAGCCCACCGAGGGCACGCCCCAGGCCGGACTCACGCCGTGGCGGGAGATCATCACGCCGCACGCGGACGTGGCCGCCGGTCGCTTTGAGCAGGCCGAGTACGCGGCCGATCTGGCACTCGTGGCGGCCGGCGGCGCCGAGCCCGAGTACCAGGACCCGCACCAGTTCTACTCCCGCACCTACTTGACCCAGGGACTGCGGGACCTCTTGGCCGGCGCGGCCCGGCGCCTGTCGGGCGCGAGCGGCGATCCGGTGATCGAGCTGCAGACCAACTTCGGCGGCGGCAAGACCCACTCGCTCATCGCGCTCTATCACCTGGCCTCGGGGGTGGACGCCGACGAGCTGCCCGGAGTGGCCGAGGTGCTCGCCGAGGAGGACATCAAGTTGCCCTCCAACGTGAACCGGGCGGTGCTGGTAGGCCAGATGATCTCTCCGTCGGCGCCGAAGCGGGTCGATGGCGGGATCCGCCTGCACACCCTGTGGGGCCACCTCGCACACCAACTCGGCGGTCGCGACGGCTACGAGATGGTCCGCACGGACGACCTCGCCGGCACCAGCCCCGGCGCCGCTCTCACGACGCTGTTCCAGCGCTTCGGCCCCGCGGTGGTGCTCATCGACGAATGGGTCGCCTACGCCCGACAGCTGCGCGACGGCACTGCCGGCGACGGCGAGGGGGAGCGCCTGGCCGGGGGAGACTTCGACACCCAGTTCACCTTCGCCCAGGCGCTCACCGAAGCCGCCGCTGCGGTGCCGAACGTGGTGGTGCTGATCTCCATCCCCGCCTCCGACGTGGAGGTCGGCGGGCCGCGGGGGCTCACGGCGCTTGAGAAGCTCAAGAACGTCGTGGCCCGCAAGGCCGCCCAATGGCAGCCGGCCTCGCCCGACGAGTCATTCGAGATCGTGCGCCGGAGGCTGTTCGACCCGATCCCCGCTGAGACGGCCAGGGTGCGCGACGGGGTGATCCGAGCCTTCTGCGACATGTACCGCGCCCAGGGCGACAAGTTCCCGGCCGGGGTGGGCGAGGGCGAGTACCGCCGCCGGATGGAGCTGTGCTACCCGATCCACCCCGAGCTGTTCGACCGGCTCTTCGACGACTGGTCCGCCCTCGACAAGTTCCAGCGGACCCGCGGCGTGCTGCGGCTCATGGCTCTCGCCATCTCCCAGCTGTGGCAGCGCGACGACCGGTCGCTCCTGATCATGCCCGGCAACCTGCCCATGGACTTCGGGCTGCTGGTCAGCGAGATGAAGAAGTACCTCGAAGACGGGTGGGACCCGGTCATAAAGGCCGACGTGGACGGGGCCAACTCGCTGCCGCTGCGCATCGACCGCGCCAACAGCCACTTCGGGCGGTTGTCCGCGACCCGGCGGGCGGCCCGCGCCGTGTACATGGGCTCCGCGCCCCGACCCGACGGCAGGAGGGGAGTGGACCTCAAGTCGGTGGTGCTCGGCTGCGCACAGCCCGGCGAGTCCCCCGACCAGTTCGCCGACGCGCTGCGGCGCCTGTCCGGCGAGGCCACCCACCTGTACGTCGACGGCGCCCAGTACTGGTACTCGCTGATCCCCAACGTCACCCGCATCGCGGCCGACCGGGCCAGCTCCAACTACGACGACCGCGACGCCGACGACGAGGTGCGACGGCGGATCGGCGCCCAGCGCCACCGCGGCGCCTTCGCGGCGGTGCAGGTGTTCGCGGAGGGTCCCGGCGACGTGCCCGACAACGACGACGGCGTCCGACTGGTGATTCTCCAGCCCGACGCCACCCACTCGCCCAACGACGCCAACTCCCCCGCAGTGGAACTCGCGGCGCGGATCCTGGCCCAGCGCGAAGCCGGCCCCAGGGTCAGCCCCAACTTGGTGGTGTTCCTGGCCGCAGCAGCCAACCGGCTGGCTGAGCTGCGAGGCGCGACCCGCATGTACCTGGCGTGGAAGTCCATCGTGAACGACGGGTCCATGAACCTCACCGCCCACCAGCAGCGCCAGGCCGACAGCAAGTTGGCCGAAACCTCCAAGCAGGTTGACAGCCTGATATCCGAGACATTCACCCTGGCGATCACCCCGTCGAAGCAGCCGGGCACTTCCGACATCGAATGGCAGACCACCAGGGCGACCGCGGTCGGGGATCTGGCGGCACGGACCAGCAACAAGCTGGCCAGCGAGGAGAAACTCATCGGCACCTACAGCGGCGTGCGCATCCGCATGGACCTCGACCGGCGGAACCTGTGGTCGGAGCGCGGCGACATCGCCGTCCACAAGCTGTGGGAAACGTACGCCCGGTTCCCGTACATGCCCCGACTCGCCAACCGGGACGTTCTCTACAGCGCCATCGCAAACCGGGCCTCGACCATCACCTGGCTCGAGGACACCTTCGCCTACGCCGAAGCCCACGATGGCAAGCGATGGGTGGGCCTGCACACCGGCGACGCAATCCCGCCCGCACACAGCGGCCTGCTCATTCATCCCGCCCGTGTTCCCGAAGCGCCCGAAGTCCCCAAGACTCCGCCCGGTGAGCCGCCCGACGGCCCCGACGATCCTGGCCCTACGACCTGCCCACCCATCGAGCCACCTGAACCGGCGTCCAGCAGACCCACCCAGTTCTACGCCCAGTTCAACCTCGACCCCGTCCGCTGCATCAAGCAACTCGCGGATATCGCCGACCATGTGAGCAGCCAACTCGGAACCGAAGTGGAGTTGGTACTGGAGGTCAGAGCCAAGAGCCAAGACGGTTTCGATGAGTCCACCCGGCGAACCGTCTCGGAGAACGCCAACAGCCTCGGAGCCCAGTCCTCCGAATTCGAGTAGCCGTCATGTTCACGCGAAGTTGATCCACATGCCGAGCACGAGGATTCGGATCGATGTCTCCACCCATCGGAAGCTCAAGAAGCTCGCAGCTGCACTGGGCGCCACCGTCGGGGACACGGTCGCCCTCGCGGTTCGGCGCCTGCGCCAGGACCAGATAGGCGCCGACCTGGGGGCCGAGTCCACAAAGGCGGAGACGGCCTGGCTCGATGCTGACCCTAGATGACGTCGTCGTAGTCGACCCCTGGTTGACCAGAATCACCATCGGCGCATTCTGTGGCGGGTGACGACAGTCCGGCCGTCGGCTATCGGCTGACAGCCTCGGTTTCGTCGATCGCGGTCCCGTAGCGCTGCCGGGCCTCCGGGCCAGAGATGCCGAGAATCTCGCCGATCCGGTCCCATGTCGTACCGCCGGCACGGGCGGCAGCCACGGCTTCAACGACTCGATCCTCGCCGTGGCCTCCCATCCTCACGTCCCGCCACAAGACGAACTCGCTGATCGGGATCTCCTCGGCCTGCGACCAGTCGAAGTCCTCGAACCAGTCGGCGACCGCGTTCCAGTCACCGCTCGCCTTCGCGTCGTCGATGATCTCTCGAACAGTTTGCGGCACTCGACTCACCTTAGGTGCTTGGCTATCCCATGTCGATGAGCGCTGTGGTTAATCTCGAACATCGTCATTGTTAAGTCATTTTAAGACTGTTACCATATGTTCCATGCCACGACCGGAGCGTCGCTGCCGCGGCGGACGCGTCACCCCGAAGGGAACCAGGCCCGCGGCGCGCCGTGGCGAGCTGCCATGCGGATGCCCGACCGCGGAGGAGTTGCTGCTGCGCGACGCCTCCGATGCGGTCGCCAGCTACACGGACCTGGACGAGGCCGAGGTTTGGGCGTCGTCCATACAGCCGCTGTTCCATCCCGGTGGTCTCGCCTACGGCCACGCGTTGAGTCCATCGAGGGTGCTGCCCGCAGCGGAGGACTGCGACGACAGAGCCGCCGCGGCGGCTGTCGCGGCCGCAGTCGCCGCATACGGGCCGCGCGGGCACCGCAGCCGGGCCCGCGGCCTGCTGCGACGCCTGGCCGACGAAGGAGCCCCCCTGCCGCCGTGGGCGGACGAACTCGGCCGCGTGACGCCGCTGCGTGCTGTGCTGATGACCGACTCATGGGGCGACCACCGCACGGTGTGGATCGACTTCAAGCGCCCCGACGCCGCGGTGCGGGGCGTTGGCGTCGAGCTGCACGCCGCGCCGGACGGGCCCGAGTACGACCTGCTGTACGGCCCGCCGATCGAGCACCTGGCCTGCGGGGCCGACGTCCATCCCCACACCGGGCTGGCGGACATCAGCCTGGCCGACGCCCGAGCGACCGTGGAGGCGGGCCTGAAGATGCACGACCGGCAGGCCAGACTCCGCAAGATCGAACTGGCCGAGGCTCTGGACAACAGCCTGCGCGCCCTGGTCGATCAGCGCATCACGCTCCTGCCTACTGGAGGCGCCTCGCACCATCGCGGCGCACCGACCCGCCGCGACGCCGCCCGGCTGTGCGCAGATTTCGTGGCCGCGTGCCCCCCGGAGCACGCCCAGGATGCGAAGAGCGTGTTCGAGGACATCTGCAGGTTCGCCTCAGCGTGGGGCGACGGAGATCCGCTGTGCTGGAGTCCCTGCCGGGTCAATCAGTACCTGTCCGGGTGGGTTCCGGAAAGAGCGGACCGCCGAGACCATCACCCCGACGTGCTGGAGTGCCTGTTCCCCCTATGGCTGCGCTTCGCCGGCGAGCGGCGGAGCCTCACCGAGAACCTGCAGGACCTGAGCCTCAGGAAGGCGCGGGACGTGTTCAGCAATGCGGGATCCGCGGACCCGACTGAGGGCGGTGCGGCCCCCAGCACCGCCGCCGAGATGATCGCCGCCGGCATCGACCCCCACGACCTGGACGCGGTGCGCGACTGGCTGCAGAGCTATTACTCGCGCTTCGGCCACGAGCGCCACTAGCCGGCACACCCCCTACCGGGCCTTACGAAGGGCGACGGACAGTCCGTATGCGAAGCCGACGACCTCGATCAGGGCCAGGCTGAGCGCGGAGTGGAAGAAGGCGGCCTCGTGATCGCCAACGACGTTGGAGCGCAGGTCGGGGCTGTCTCTGAGTCCCATGAACACTGACCAGCTCAACCAGACCACCACCCGGTTGGGCCGTGATCTGGGTCAGGGCAGGATGCTCAGCCGGTCGCAGTGGCTGGGTCTGACCACCGAGAAGTCCCGCCTGTCGGTGGTGGCGACGGTGGTGACGCCGAGGCTTTCGGCTGCGACTACCACCGAGGCGTCGACGGTGCCGAGAGGCAAGTCGCGGTACATGTGCACGAGTTCGGCGATCCGCAGCCAGGCGCTCACAGCCACCGGCTCGACCTGAAAGTCCCCCGAGGCGAGGTCGCCGATGAAGCGCACCTCTGCGTCCGAGCCGAGGCGGGTGCCGAGCAGGTACGCGACTTCAGTCACCACTAGGACAGGGACGACGAGCGGACCCGGATGGGTCCTCAGGAGTTCAAGGCTGGCCTCGTGGTGCCGGTCATCAGCGTCGATGTAGGCATATAGCGGGCCGGCATCGACGATCAGCGCGATGGCGCCACCTCGCGGGCCAGAATCTCCTCGACGCGCTCCGACACATCGCAGCGGCCGCTGCGCCCAGCCGCCGCCGCTCCGAGCCGGCGACGGGGGCCGAGGTGGCTCTCGATGGCCTCTCTGGTCAACTCGGAGATCGTGATGTTGCGGCGCTGCGCCTCATGGCGCAGACGGGCATCAAGCTCTTCCGGCAGCTTAACGGTGGTGCGGATCATGTATGCCAGCATATCTCCACCATGTCCAGGTCTCGCGGGTGTCGTACTTGCAGCCCCGGCTAGGCGGGCTGCGGGGGCCGGTAGCGGGACTCCCACTCCGCGATCTGGCGCCGCACCCTCTCGACGTCCTCACAGCTGACCGGCCGCGAGACCGTGACGTTGTCGGCGTCGGCCCTCACGGTGAAGTCGAAGTGTCCGGCGTGGGCGAAGGCCCCGCCGTTGCTGTCGCTGCTCATAGTGCCTCCTTTGGCGGTACCGGGGTGATGCGGCCGTGCTGCCGCTCGTAGCGGTCGATGTTGGCCGACATGACCTGAACTATCGGGAACATGGCGCTGGTGGGAATCTTCAGCCGTGCGACGACCAGCACGTCGTGGACGTCGTCGTCGTGGGTCGGTGAGCGGTGCGAGGTGAAGTCGACCGTGAACTCGTGGATGGTGTGCCACACGAAGGCACCGTTGGCGTAGGTGCCGCCGGCGGGGACTGACTCATTGAACGTGACGTTCATGACTGTATCGTCCGATACCATGACATTGACTATAGTGGTTGATCATCACATCGCGCAACCTGTGCGGCCAACTCGCAGGAGCCGGGAAGACAGGCCCGCAGCCCGCAGCCCTCAGGCGGCCGCGGCCAACTTGGTCCGGCTGGCCTGGTCGGCGGCTCGGGTCCGGCGGCCGTTGAGGAGGCGGCCCACGAACGTGTATCGCACCATGTAGCGGTAGGCGACCAGCAGCACCGCCGTGACCGCCACGCACACCACCACGAAGTCGGCCAGCGCGGGCAGCCCCAGGCGGGCCACGATTCCCTGGGCCACGAACACCAGCGGCAGATGGGCCATGTACATCCAATACGAAGCGTCCGACAGGTAGTGCACCCGGAACCTTGCACCCGACAGGAACCGGCGGAACAATCCGATCAGCCCGAAGCTCATCGTCCAGGCGAACGCGATCTGCAGCAGCGCCGAAGCCGACCACAGCCCCTCCAGCAGGGACAGTCCAGCCGGGAACAGCACGATCACCGCCACGGCCAGCTGAACAACCCAGCGCCGCCCGATGACATCCATCAGCGGCGCGCCGCCGCGGGCCCGCTGGTCGTAGGCGAGGGACCCGAATCCGAAGAAGCAGGCGTAGTACACCAGCACATGCGGTGCGGGAATCAGCCCCTCGCTGGTGTCGGGGCCGAAGCCGCCCTTCGCCATCGCCAGCTGGGGAAGCACCGAAAGCACCGGCAACAACCACATGACCCGGCCCGCGGCTCGCGGCGACAGAGACCGCTCCGCGCCTCGTCGGCGAGCTCGGCGCCTCGCCCACGCCACTACCGCGGCGAACCCTGCCACCTGCCACAGCAGCACCCACAGGAACCACAGATGGGCAAAGCCGATTCCTTCCTCGCCCTTTTTCTCGGCACCGGCCTCGGATTCACTCTTGGCATCGGCGTCCGCCTCGGCCCGGTCGGTGGCGTCATCGCCCTCGACGGCCTCAAGATCCTCCTCCAGGCGCTCCTCGTAGGCGCCAAAGCCCTCACCTCTCTCGAGTTCCCCCAAGGTGACTTCCCCGCTGATCACCCAGCCCGAGATGATGCCAATCCACACCGCCGGGATGATGGTGAAGCACCCGACCAGCAGGGGCAGCCCGACTCGCCGCAGCCGGTGCCTGATGAGAGCCCGAAGCCCCCGTCGGCGCCACAGCATGGCCGTGAAGTAGCCGCTGATCATGAAGAACAGCGGCATCCGGAAGCCGTGCACAAAGCCGACGAACACGTCGAGCAGCCAGACCCCGATCTCGTCGTCGCCCCGCCAAGGCACGAACGGGATGGCTGCGTGCAGCCCGATCCCCAACAGCATGGCGAACTGAAACCCTTAACGGAACCCGGCAGCGGGACCTCAGCCCGACGTCCCGGCTCCGATCCCAAGGACAATCGGTGCCGACGAATAGTGGACGCTAGGTTTCGGTTGGCGACAAGAGGACAAGGGAGGCATCGGCTCGATGGCACTGACGACGCCCGCGACCCGGGCCGAAGCCGTAACCCGGCAGAAGTGGCTCACCGGGGCGACGATCGGCTGGAACACCGTCGAGGGAGTGGTGGCCATCGCCGCGGGCGTGGCTGCGGGGTCGGCGAGCCTCATCGGCTTCGGGCTGGACTCCGGCATCGAGGTGTCGGCCGCGCTAGTCCTGGCCTGGAGGCTGGCCCAGGAGCGCCGCACCGGCTGCAAGCAGGACGCCGACCGCCTGGCCCAGCGCCTCATCGCAATCAGCTTCGCCGCGCTGGCCGTCTACGTGGGTGTCGAGTCGGTGCGCGACCTGGTGCTGGCCGACCGGCCTGAGGAATCGATGGTCGGCATCGTGATGGCCGCCCTGTCGCTGGCGGTGATGCCGCTGCTGGCCCGAGCCAAGCGCCGGCTGGCCGCGCTGATCGGATCGCGGGCCGTGGAGGCCGAGGCCGCCCAGACCGTGTTGTGCGCGCTCATGTCGGGCGGGCTGCTCATCGGGTTGGGCGCCAACGCGGTCTTGGGATGGTGGTGGGCCGACCCACTGGCCGGACTGTTCATCGCCTCACTAGCCGCCTACGAGACGGTATCGGTCTGGCGGGCCGACTCTCTCGAAGACACCTGCTGCGGCTGAGGCCGGCCCGTGGTGGTGCGCACGCCCCCCGGTAACATCAGACGCCCACGTCGGAGTGGCGGAATTGGCAGACGCGCTAGCTTGAGGGGCTAGTGCCCTCCGGGGCGTGGGGGTTCAAGTCCCCCCTCCGACACTGTGTGATGTCGCGAGACATCGGAACCTCCCCGAACCCTCAGTTCGGGAGGTTTTGGTTTTTTGGGTGGGTTGGTAGGTGCGGGTGGTGTCGAGGGTGAGGTGTCGCAGTAGTTGGCCGGTGGTGTGGTTGATGATGCGGATGTCGAGTCCGGTGATGATCGTGATGATGGGGGTGCGAGTTTGCGGTGCGAGCGATCCGTGGGGCCCCACTGCTCGGCGATCTCCAGGATCGCGTCGACCTCCTGCGCCAGCAGGGCGTGCATCGCCGCGCCGCCGGGGCGGCGGTCCCCGAGCCTGCCGCCGCGCTCGACGCGTCGGGCCCTCCAGCGGTGAACCCGGTCATCGCTCACCCCCCACAGCGCGGCGGCCCAACGGTGCGCCAACCCCGCGGCGACAGCCCCATCAACAGCGTCGAGCACCATCTGCTTGACCTCGGCGCCGACTCTCGCGGGAACCGCACCGCCCAGCCCCAACCCGCTTTTCCCCGCAAGATGGCCAACTCGATCGCCTGGGCCTTCACAGCCTCGGTCAGGTGATAGATCTCGTCGTGGGCAGCCTCGAGCTCGAAGTTTCGGGCCTTGGGCTGACGGCCCGGCTTGCGCGCCAGCGCCGCCAGCGCCGCATCCTTCACCGAGCGGCGTATCGCGATGATCACCGACACATCCACCCGCCACTTGCGCGCCGCCCGGCCTGGGAGACCTCGACTTCGATATCCCCGACTCCGCGCCCAGCGCGGCCACCAGATCGTCCACCGATCGGGTGGACACCCCGGCCACATATGCCTCCATGATGACCGCGTGCAGCGCCCGGTCGATGCGCCGGCGAGGCTCGAGCACCGACGGCAACAACGAACCCCTGCGCAGCTTGGGCATCCTCAACTCGACGTCGCCGGCCTGGGTGGCCAACAGCCGCGGCCTGTGCCCGTTGCGCTCATTCACACGAGCGTCGCTGCGCTCATAGCGCCCCGCGCCCACCGCCTCGGCGGCCTCGGCCTCGATCAGCTCCTAAAGCACCAGACGCACCGCGCCGCGCACCAGCTCCGCACCGCCACCAGCGCGAAACGTCTCCCACAGCTGTGCTGTGTCAGTATCAGAAAGGGTCATCGGTGTGTCCTCCTCGATGAGTCGGTGATTTCTTCTCACCGAGGATCACGCCGATGACCCCCCTAGTGGTGGACCCCAGCGGCTACCTCAAACCCCACCACTCGGTGGGACACTGCCCCGCTGGGGGGCGGAGTGAGGGCAGCAGCCATCCGCGGTTGAACGGGAGGGATCCCCCAGAATCGGCGCTGCAACACAGCCGACAACTGGAGGATCCCTTGTGGAGTGCGACCCTACGCGCGTGTGTGAGCTGATCGTTGGACTCGGCGATGTCGAGGTGCTCGGCGTTGACGACGAGGCGGGCGCGCCGCTGGGGGTGCCCATCCGCCGGCGGGCGGCGAGGCCGCCGTGTTCGGGCTGTGGCGGGCCGGTGTGGTCCAACGGCGAGCGGCTGGTGGAGTTGGTGGACCTCCCCGCGTTCGGCAGGCCGGTGCGGCTGGTGTGAGCTTCTATGTCAAGGCGAGGGTGGGACTTGTGTTTCGTAGGTCGGTTTGGAGGTGTGTCCAGATGCGGTCTGAGATGCGTCGCTTGAGGGCGCGGATGGCTTCTCGCTTGGTCTTGCCGCGGTCGAGGTGTTGTTGGTAGAGGCGTCTGCCTTCGCTGTTGGGTTGGGCGATCTGAGTGAGGGCGGCGGTGTGGATGGCGCGGTTGAGTTGGCGGTTGCCGCCGCGGTTCAGTCGGTGGCGGACGGTGCGCCCCGATGAGGCTTGGAGGGGTGCGGTGCCGTTGGCCATCGCGAAGCGGGCCTTGGTGGCGAAGCGTGCGGGGTCGCCGACTTCGGTGAGGATGTCGGCGGCTCCGATGGTGCCGATGCCGCGAATCTTGGTGAGGGTGGTGCCGTTGGCGCTGACCAGTTCGCTGATCTCGGCGGCGAGGTCAGCGATCTGGCGGTTCAGTTCGCGTATCTGTCGGAGACGGCCGCGCGCGACCCGCGCCGGCGCGGCGGAGTCGCCGGCGAGGAGCCGCGCGACCCGCTGGAGGCCTTTGGCGGAGGTGAGCGCGGCGCCGGTGCGGTGATAGCCGCAGCGGATCTGCGTCAAGTCGGCGTGCAGCCGGTTGATGTGCGCTGTGCGGGACTTGACCAGTTCACGGCGGTACCCGGCGAGGCAGCGCAGTTCCTCAAGCGTCCCGCCGGGTCGAGGCGGCGGCAAGTCGCTGTCGCGGGCGCCGATGCGGGCAACCAACAGCGCGTCCAGCGGATCGGACTTAGCGGCGGTGCGTTGGGAGCGCCGAGCCGCGGCGGTCATCTGCGGCGGAACGTCCACCACCTCTGCGCCGGCCTCGCCCAAAGCGAGCGCTGCGGCTCGCCCGTAGCCGCCGGAGCCCTCGATGGCCACGCGCCCCACAGAGGCGCCCTGGGCCCAGTTGACCAGCTCGCGGTGCCCCAACGCCGTGTTGGCGATGCTGCGATGCTCGAGCGGGCGCCCCGCCGCGTCGATGAGGCAGCCCACCAGAGTGTCCTTGTGCGAGTCGATACCGATTACCAGCATTGCTCTGACCTTCCTGCTCGGTGTTGATAGATGGCAGAATGGCCCGGTGGTGCGCAACCATGCGTTGATGAGCTCCAGGCTCAGACGCCTCTATCAAGCGACATCACCGGGCCGGCACACCGGCGAGGAGGCACTCACACCAAAAGCCACCATCAACCTGACGGGGCAATGCACAAGTGAGCCATCCCCGCCGGTGCTGCCGCCCCACAGTCAAACACGCATGGCACAAGCGACGATGGCGCTGCGCGCGCCGGGGGTGCTCGGCTGGAGCGGTCACCGAGCAGGATCCCGCTATCGCGCCCGGGCGGGAGCGGCTGAGCACGCGCGCTGGCCGCTGGGCGACGCGCCAGGCGGGCTGTGGCCGCCCGCTCACAGACGTCGCAGCGGAGCTGGGATGCAGCTGGCACCGCGTCAACGACTCGGTGCGCCGCTGGGGCCAGGCGCTGCTGGACGCCGACACCGCAATGCAGACCAGAGGCGGAGGCCGCGATGCTGGCTGTGCGGCCCTAGACAGCGTGCGCGCCTGCGCGGCGCCCCAAAGAGCCACCCCCATGGGTTCGGCGACGTCATCACACGGCGTCGGGGCGCAGAACCCGCTGCTGAGGTTTATGTGTAGCGGTGGGGTAGGGAGTGTCCGGCGGTTTGGGTGCATTGGATTTTGCTGCGTTCTCCGATGTGGCTGCATAGACGTCGTTGCGTTGACGGTTGTTGCAATGCTTGGTCCATGGAGATGTCGCGGCGCCATGCGGCGACGAGTTCAGCCGGTGATCGCCCGAAACCTGCCTGGTGTGTCTGCCAGCACCGGATCAGCAACTTCTGGCGGTGGTCCACGGCCTGCAGCAATTCGGGCAGTTCGAACACTCTGCGTCCCGTGTCTTCGTCGCGTGTTTCTGTGATGGCGCCGGCGGCGACGAGTTTGCGCAAGCCTCGCCTCACAGAGTTGGCACGGCGGTCTGTCACATCGCAGAGATAGTCGATGGTGGCCGCGGGCATCGTTGACATCGCCTCCAGCGTGGCCGCCGCTGAGGAATGCGGTCGCAGGCTGAGGTCGCGCCATTTGTTGTGCATGGCCGTGATGACTTGCGCGACCGCTTCGGTGTAGTCACAGGCAACCGCGGCCGCGTCTGTGACGAAGGAGACCGCGGCCTCCCCGCATGCGTCCCGTATGCTGCTGCCGCTGTCGCCGGTGTAGGTCTGGTAGAGGCGCAGCGCTTGGAAGTAGCTCTGCTTGTGTTCGGAGATCGCCGCTGACAACGGCACCGGCACCGATGAGGGCCAGCAACGCTGCAGCACGCAGTGGATCAGCGCCCGACCGACGCGTCCGTTGCCGTCAGGGAACGGATGAATGGTCTCGAACTGCAGATGGGCGATCGCTGCTTTGACCAGCGGATGCCGCAGATCGTGCGCTGACACGTATCTCGTCAGATCCTCACAAAGCGGGCCCACATGTGTCGCCGGCGGCGCGACGTACAGCGCTTCTGGCGGGGTTGCTCCATCTGCCCCCACCCATATGTCGTCGTTGCGCACACAGCCCGGCTCGAACCCCACACTGGCGTCCTCGAAGAGCCGCCGGTGCATCTCGCACAGATCGGCGACCTCCACTGTTGCGTCCGTGCGGCGACCGACGCTGACAGCGTGAGCGGTCAGGCGGGCCGCTCCGAGCGCTTGCTTGTCGCGTTCTTGGCGCTGGGGGTCGCGTTCTGTTCGTAGAGATTCGAGCAGGCTCAAAGATCTCAACGTCGTCGAGATCCCCTCCACATCACTTGACGCGATCCCCTCGGCACGGTTCAGGCACCACTGCATCGCGCGGTGCTGCGGCAGCTTGGCGGCCAACCCGGTGATCCGGTCACCGATGGCTTTCACGCGCTGGGCTGTCTGCTCGCCCAACTCGGGGTTCCAGCCGGCGATGCCGTGGGGTACATAGGCTCTGTAGGGCTCTGGACCGAGAACGCCGCCGTAGGTCCGGTCGAGGTACTTCCCCATCCCGCTCATCCTACCCATCGAACTGCATGGACGGGCACTTCTGTGGCACAAGCGCCCATCGAACCGCGTGGGCGGGCACTTCTGTGGCGCAAGCGCTCACCGGGTTGCACCAGCGGGCGCTTCTGCCACGCAAACACTCGGCTGGCTGCTGCGAAAGGCCAGCCCCGCCAACCGTTGGTGTTCTGGGGACGGCACATGGAGCCCCTCAGCCAGTGGCCAACCAGGCTCAGCCGTGCGTCCAGCGCCGAGTGTTGAGGGACCTGTGGAAGTCCCATCAGGACGTTCCCCGGCATCCGGCGCGCCCCGCCGCCGGCGATAGGACCGGAAACGATGAGAACCCCGCCGCCGGCGGTAGGACCGGAAACGACGAGAACCCCGCCGCCGACGGAAGGGTGTCGGCGGCCATGAGATCCTGCCCAGTGGCGGCCATGTAGTTGCCCGCTGGCGGCCAACGGTTCTGCCCAGCGGCGGCCAACAGAACTGCCCGCGTTGAAGTCCATTTCCCGTCGGGGTCCACCGCGGCGGGGTGCTCCTGCTACTCGAATGGCCGGTCACCACGACCGTGACCATCGAGCAGGAGGAGCAAGTGAAGTCTCGCGAGGAGATCATGAACATGTTGGAAGCGTTCGACGTGGCTGGGTCGTTGCGGGATGCCGGCGAGTTGGCCGGTTGTTCGCATCACACCGTCGCCGCGTATGTGGCTAAGCGCGACGAGGGTCGGCTGGGGGGTGTGGGCCCGGTGCGGCGGGAACGGATCATCGATCCGTGGCTGCCGAAGATCGAGGAGTGGGTGGAGCGCTCCTGTGGCAAGATCCGCGCCGATCGTTGCTATGCCAAGTTGAAGGCGTTGGGGTTCGAGGGTTCGGACCGCACGGTGCGCCGAGCGGTGGCGGAGGCGAAGAAGAGCTTCAGGACGGGTCGGCGGCGGGTGTATCGGCCGTGGATCGGCGAGCCGGGCATGTGGGCGCAGTGGGACTGGGGCGCGGGTCCGGTCATCGCCGGCCGGGGGACGAGTCTGTTTTGTGCGTGGCTGGCGTGGTCGAGGTTCCGGGTGGTGATCGCGACCTGGGACCGCACCTTGCCCACGGTGATCGCCTGTGTGGATCGGGCGATGCGAGCCTTTGGCGGCGCTGCGACGTATTGGCTGACTGACAACGAGCGCACGGTCACGATCGATCACGTCGCTGGGATCGCTGTGCGCCATCGGGAGATCGTTGCGGTCGGCGGGCACTACGGGATCACGGTGGCGACGTGTGTGCGGGCGGACCCTGAGTCCAAAGGCGGCAGCGAGGCGACGGTGCGGGTCGCTGAGGCCGACTTGGTGCCCACGGACGCGAACCTGCGCGGCGACTACGCCAGCTGGGCCGAGCTGGCCGAGGCCTGTGAGGCGTTCACCGCTGAGGTGAACGCCCGGGTCCATCGAGTGACCCGGCGACCGCCGGTCGAGATGCTCACCGAGGAACAGCCGTCGGCTGCACGCGCTGCCCGAACGCCCTTACACGGCGGCGCTCGGGGAGACCCGGAAAGTCTCTTGGAGCTCCACGATCAGCTTCGGTGGCGTGACCTACTCGGTCCCGCACACCCTCGCCGATGAGACGGTGTGGGTGCGTGTGGACGGCGACCAGGTCGTCGTGACGCACTGTGCACCGTCAGGCCCAATCGAGGTTGCCCGCCACCAGCGTTCGACGCCTGGGCATCCGATGATCGACGACGTCCACTACCCGGCGCGCCCGGCTGGGCCGCTGGCGCGGCGTCCCAAGCCGACCAGCGCGGCCGAGGCCGAGTTCCTCGCCATCGCAGACGGTGCCCGCACCTGGCTCGTTGAAGCAGCCGCCGCGGGCACGAGCCGCATGAAGGTCAAGATGGCCCAAGCCGTCACCCTTGCCCGACTGCACGGCACCGAGCGGCTCGACTGGGCGCTCGGCCACGCTGCGATGTTCGGCCGCTTCGCAGACGGCGACCTGGCCTCGATCCTGGCTGCTGACCCGCCCCGACAACGCCGGCGCGCCGATGACGTGCACTCGCTGCAGCCCGGCACCGCCGCTTGGGGCCGCCTCGGAGGCGACCGATGAGCCCAGCGCCGATCGACGAGGTCGTCGACTTGCTCCGCACCCTGCGCCTGCCCCACATGCGCGCCGCAGCACCGGACCTGTTGGCCACCGCCAAGGCACAACGCTGGGAACCGGCCGAAGCGATGCGCGCACTGCTGGCCGAAGAGCTCGCCGGCCGTCAAGCGTCCTCGATCCGGGCCCGGCGCAAAGCGGCCGGGTTCCCCACCGGCAAGGCCTTCGATATCTGGGACGAGACAGTGTCATCGATCCCGGCGCCCACCCAGCGGGCGCTGCGCACCCTGGAGTGGATCCACCGTCACGAGAACCTCGTCGTGTGCGGACCATCAGGCACCGGCAAGACCCACTTCCTTGAAGCGCTCGGCCAGGCCGCCGTCGATGCCGGTCACAAGGTCTCCTGGTTCAGTCTCGAGCACCTCGGCGCGCTCGTGCGCCGCCACAGCGCCGACGACACCACGGCCAAAGCGATCCGGCGGATCATGCGCGCCGACGTCATCGTGATCGACGACATCGGCCTGTTACCGGTCACCACCGAGACCGCCGAGGCGCTCTACCGGGTCGTCGACGCCGCCTACGAGAAGCGCTCCATCGCCCTGTCGAGCAACCTTCACCCGGCCGGGTTCGACGAACTCATGCCCAAGACCATCGCCAACGCCACCGTCGACCGGCTCCTGCACCACTCCCACGTCGTCATGACCGCCGGCGACAGCATCCGCCTCACCCAAGCCACCGCCGGCAAGGGGGTGACGCCACTGACCAACTAACCCAACGGGCAGAACACCTGGCCACCACCGGGCAGTTCTGTTGGCCACGAACGGGCAGTTCTACTGTCCGCCACTGGGCAGATCCCACTGGCCCTTGACAGATGAGGCCGGCAACGAACCCGCCGACGGACCAGACAACATCGGCAACGATGACCAGACCGGCAACAACCACACCGACTTGAAAGATCAACCTCCAACGGGTCCAGCACCCCCCGCAGGCAGCCACCGGCAACGACAGCCCCGACACAGGCTCCAGCGTCCTCACACCGCCTAGAGCGCCCCCCTAAGAGATGCTGACAACCACACTGACCTGTTTCTGAGAAAAACGCGGAGAGTGGCTGAGGAATTAACCAACTCATGCCGGCTCTTGGGGGTTGTTGTGGTGGTAGTTTAGGCGATGGTAGTCGAGGCGCTGTTGATGGGCTCGCCTCAGGCCCTCGATGCGCGCTTGGCGGATGGCGTCGCCTCGTCCGGTGTGCTCGTCGTCGGGGGTGACATGAGCTTCCCCCCGAATCGTGGAGGGTTTGGTTAGGCTGCGTTGGCTAGTTCGTAGTCTGTTGGGCTGAGCATGTTGTTGGTGGAGTGTAGGCGCTTGGTGTTGTACCAAGTGTCGATCCAGGCGGCGATGTCTCGCCGGGCCTGGTCTCGGGTTCGGTAGTGGCGGCGTGTGACGAGCTCGTGCTCGAGAGTGGAGAAGAACGACTCGGCGGCGGCGTTGTCGAGCGCTTATCCGGCCAATCGTGGTCGGGGGGTGAGGCGAGGTGTCTTGGGCCTGGTCGGTCAGTTGGCTTTGCGGCGGGGTTGGCGGCCTTCGAGGTGGCGGAGCCGTTCTTCGTGGTTGCGGACTCGGTCGGCGAGGGCTTGGAGCCCGGTGCGGAGGTGGGCGATTTGGGTGGCGAGTCCGGTGAGGGTGTGGGGGTCGTGGCTGTGGTGGCGGTGTTCGTCGACGATGGCTCGGAGCTGGGGGTTGCGGTAGAGGGTGGTGCGGCTGATGCCGGCGTGGTCGGCGACGGCGGTGAAGGTGATCGCTTCGCCGTGGTTGGCGAGGCGGGCGCAGGCGGCTTCGACGGCTTCGACGGCTTCGACGTTGGTGGTCATGCGGTGTTGGCGATGAGCGTGTCGAGGCGGTCGAGGAGGCGTCGGTGCCGGTCGGCTTCGTCGATCCAGCCGCGTGTTTGGGCGTCGGCGAGGAGTGTTCGGGTGTCGACGCGCTGCGCGGAGAGCACGGCGGCCGACGCGGCGTCGGTGCGGAAGCTGGGGCAGTGCTCGCAGATGTTGGCGTAGGGGCAGGCTCCCTGGGCGGGGGCGCGTAGGCAGTGGCCGCCGGCGAGGCGCGCTTTGATGGCCGGCGCGTCGCGCCAGTCGTCGTCGGAGGTGCAGCCGCCGTTGGCGGTGACGGGGATGCGCGGCCGGCCCGTCGGTGTGGGCATGGCGCCGATGCGGCCCTTGGCCAAGTCGAGGGCGCGTTCGTATTCGGCGCGGACGGTGGAGTCGAAGAGGTGCGCGTAGCGCAGGGTCATCTCGGGCGAGACGTGGCCGAGGAGGGCCATGAGCGCCTGCAGCGAGACGCCGGCGTTGACCAGGGCGGTGGCGTAGGTGTGGCGGAGCTGGTGGGGGGTGGCGTGGCCGATCCCGGCGGTCTCGGCGCTGCGGGCCAGTTCTGTGCGGACCGCGGTCTGGGAGAGCCGGCGCCCGTGGTGGGTGAACAGGAACTGGGTCGCCCCGCCGGTGCGTGGATGCGGCAGCGGCCGGCCGGTCGAGCGGGTGGCGGTGATCCGGTCGATGAGGGCGACGGTCTCGTCGTCGAGGGGGACCATGCGTTCGGTGTCGAGCTTGCCGAGGGGGACCTTCAGCCAGGCGCCGTGGCCACTAATCTCGTGGACGCAGTCCAGCTCCAGGTCGAGGAGCTCTCCGATGCGCAGCCCGACGGCTCGGGCCAACAGCAGCGCGTCCGCGGCGAGGCGATAGCTGGAGGCTTCGAGCGCTTCGGCGAGTCGCCGGTCGGCGTCCACGGGCAGATAGCGGGGCAACGGCCGCGGTCGGCGGGGATGATCGGACCCGAAGATCAGCTTGCGGGCGGGGGCGTCGTCCCAGCCCCACTCGGTGATCTCTGCGAGCATGTGGCCAACAGCGCGGATCCGGCGGTCCTGGTCGGCGACGGTGATGGCCTGCCCGGTCTTTGATGACACTGCGTTGGCGACGGCGCTCAGGTAGGGCTCGATGTGGCGTTGGCGGCCCAGCCCGGCGAGCGACTCGAGCTCGGGGTCGTGTTCGGCGAGGAACCGGCCGAAGCAGGCGAGCCGGGTGGCCAGGCTGGAGACGGTCTTGGGTCGACAGGTGCCGCACTTGCGTTCGAGGTAGGCGGCCATGGCGGAGCGCAGGTTCGGGCGGCAGTCGGCCAGCCGAGCCTCGAAGGTGTCCGGCTGCTGCTGGGGCTCCGGTGGTTGGGCGACGATGTCGAGGTGGAACAGCACCGTGTGGGCGCACACGAGCGCGGCCCGGTAGTGCCGCCAGCGTTGCCCGGTCGCAGCCTCGCGGGCCCGGCACGCGTCGGCGAGCGCATCCAGGTCGCCAATGGTCAACTGCTCCAGTGGGCGTCCGGTCTGGATCAACAGCCGGCCGACGGACTGCGACGCGGCCCGCTTCGCCTGAGTCTCGCTGAACCCGACCGCCGTTGCGGTGTCGCAGAACCGGGTCATGCCGGCCTCGAGCGGCGAGGCGCAGACCTCGCGCCAGAAGCTCGACAGCTTGCGCGACACCAGCCAGTCCCAGCCCGGCCGCAGCCACCTGTGAGCCATCAAGAACATCAGCAGCGACATCGTCGAGGGCGCCAGCACCAGCCGGGCGCCGAGGGGTTGGTCGGCCCAGGCCTGCGGGTTGGGCCAGCGGTCCAGGAACGTCCGGGCCGCCCGGTCCGACGCCGGGTTGCCCCGGCCGCTGTCGCGCTGGCGGTCCCGCCACGCCCACAGCAGCTGATCGGGTGCCGGAACCGGCGACGGTTCAGGTGTTGGCGCGTTGGCGGCGGCGGGCAGCATCGAACTCGGCCTTGACATGGATGGGGGCGAGATGGACGTAGCGGGCGGTGGTGTCGATGTGGGCGTGGCCCAACAGGGCCTGCATCACGGCCAGGTCCACGCCCGCCTCGGCCAAAGCGGTGCCGAAGGTGTGGCGCAGCGCGTGGGGATGCGCGGCCGCGATGCCGGTGATCTCGCGGTGATAGCGGAAGATCCGCCGCAGCCCCGCCGGGGTGAGCGGCTGCCCGCGGGTGGGGCCCTTGGCCACGACGAACAGCCTGGCGCTGGTCGTCTCGGGGCGCTCGGCGAGCAGGTAGGTCCCGATCACCCCGGCGACGTCCACGTCGAGCGGGACCCGGCGCTCCCTGCCGCCCTTGCCCGACACCCGCAGCCATCGGGCGCCGATGTCGGCATCGGCGACGTCGAGGGCCAACACCTCCGACGAGCGCAACCCGCAGAACACCATCAACCCGGCGACGGCCCGGTCCCGCCACGTTCGCAGGCTCTCCAGCAGCGCCACGACCTCTCGATGCTCGAGCGTCTTCGGGAGCCGCTTGGCGTCGCGGACCCGCAACGGCGAGCGCCGCCTCGGCGCACGCGACACGTGCGCGAGCATCCCGCCCCGCTCACCCGCCGACGCCCACTTGGCCTCGCGGCCCGCAGGCATCGGGTTCGGCGCGTCCGGGTCGCGCATCGACCGGAACGAGAACAACCCCGACACCGCCGCCAAGCGCAAGTTGATCGTGGCCGGCGACAACGTGTCGGTCCGGCGGCCGTCGAGTCCGACCACGTTCGCACCGCCGGGCCGGCCGGCCACCCGCTCGCTGCGGCACGCGGCCAAGAACCGCAACAGCACATCCGTCGTGACCTCGGCCAGATCCAAGTCCTCGTCGCCGAGCCAGCGGCAGAACGCCAACAACCCGAACCCATAGGTGCGGATCGTGCGAGGCGAGTAATTCCGGTCAACCAGATACGACAGGTAGTCGTTCACCAACCCGAACCGGCCGGCGCCGTCACCACCAAGCTGCCAGCCAGCTTCGGTCCGCTCGAGGAACAACCCGCCATCCGGCACGGCCACATCTGTAACGCCCAGCGAACCACAATGCAAGCATTACCCAGCCCCAACAGGAAATCAGGCTGCCAGCTCCAGTCCCAATTGGCCGGTTAACGGGCACAGCCGACGCGTCCCATCGACTGGGTGATGTTGAGCCGCCGGCACGCCTCGGCGAACGCGTCTGAGGTGTATGTGAGCCTTTGTCGGTGTGGAAGATGACACCGGCGACGTCGCCGCCTCTCACCGCGGCGGCCATGTTGATCGCCGCGGTGGCGAGTTGCGCGGTCGGGTAGGCGTCGGACTGCGCGAAGCCGAGCATCCGCCTGGAGAACAGGTCCTCGACGGTGGCGAGGTACACGGGCCCCTCGGCGGTGTTCACCTGCTTGAAGTCGCCGACCCACTTCTGGTCGGGCCCCTCGGCGGTGAAGTCCCGCCTGAGCAGGTCAGGCACCACAGCCGCGGCCTTGTCGGGGCGGGTCAGGCCCCGCCGCCGCCGTCTGGGCGGGCGTCCTTGAAGGCCCTGGCGCGCCATTGAGGCCTCCACGGTCTTCTTGGACACAGCGGGGCCGTCTCGGCGCAGCTGGGCGCGCACCCTGGGCGAGCCGTAAGTCCCCCCGGAGGCGTCGAAGCAGGCCTTGACTGCCGCGTCGAGGCCGGCCCTGCGCCGCTCAGCGGGCGTCGGCGGCCGGTTGAGCCACCTATAGAACGTCGACTCGGCAACTCCGAGCGCCCGGCAGGCCACCGCGTGAGGCACACCGTGGTCGGTCCTTTGGGCCGCGATGTGCGCTGAGACGCTCATCGCGTTGCCTCCTTGACCCAGAGGACCACCGATCGTTTGAGCACATCACGCTCCATCACCAGCTCGGCGCAGCGGTGGCGCAGCCGCACCAGCTCGGCTCTGTCGTCGGCGCTGAGGCCCTCGGCCCCGCCCCGCTCGATGCGATCCTTGCGGACCCAGTTCCCCAGAACCCCCGAGCCGATCCCGAGCTCGCGGACGATCTCAGCGATCGGCCTTCGCGTCTCCCGGACGATCCGCACAGCACCGGCCCTGAAATCCGGGTCATACTTGCGTCGTGGATGTGACATAGCGTCTCCTCATAGACGATGTCTCCACGATTTGGAGGGATACCCAGCCTGCTCTACGCCGAGCGCGATACCATCGCCACAGCCGAACTCACAGTCGGCTGACATCACCGAGGCTCAACCCCAAAAGTCCACCACTCCACGGGACGCCCCCCACAGCAGGCCGGCTGGCTCGTGACCCCGACACCTTGCCGCGCTGGCACCGAGGGCGCGTCACTCGCGACATCGGCCCGCATCGCGGCACGTCAACGGCCACGGCTGAGTTTCCGGCACCCACAGGTGTCGGCTCTGAGCGCTCAGCACAAGGCGTCCAGCGGCCAGCTCAAGAACAGCGTCATCGCCTTCGATGTCGGCTAGTGAAGCGTCAAAGAACTCGTCGGCTAGGTCTTGGACCCATTGAGCAGCATGACCCTTCTTCGGCTGGAAGACGACGCCTTGGGGGTGGTCGATCAACCCCCGTCAAGCCTCTGGGGCAGCGGATTCCGGGACACGCGACACCACCAGCACACACCGAATACTCACAGTTGAACCTTGGGCATATCGATGAGGAGGTCATCGTGCCAAGGAGTTATCCGGCAGAGTTCCGCCGCAAGTTGCTGGATCTCATCGAGGTGGGCAGACCGGTCGCTGAGATCGCTGATCAGCTCGGTGTGACGGGCCAGACGAGGGGGAGGCCCGCTGCGGGTAGCGCGACGCAGTGGTGGCGGTCCTTCGGCGACACGAAAGGATGATTCGGGAGCGGCTCTGGCGGGAGGAGGTATTCGCCGCGGCCGCCCCGGGGAGGGGGCCGGGGGAGGTTGAGGTTTGACTAGTTGGTGGTCGTGGAGTGTCGCCGCTGGTAGTCGTAGCCGAGAACTCGCGGCGATGCTGGGCCGTCATCGCGGGAACATCGACCGAGACTGGTCAGAGGCCACCGGGGCGAAGCCTCGCTGACGGGCTGATCACCGTCCTCTGAGCGGGTCGGATTGCTGATGTAGCCTTTGCTATGTTGGTTGGAGTGCTATGTTGGTTGGAGTCACCGTACTGTTCAACCTAGAGGGGCGCCGCCGATGAAGAAGCGGGCTGTCGCGGCTATCGTGTGCGTCGCGGGAATCGTCGGAGCGCTAGCAGCTACCGCGGTCGCGCAGAGCCAGCGGTTTCCTGATGTGCCGCCTGACCATTACGCCTTTGAGGCTGTCGAGTGGGCGGCTGAGGTCGGGGTGACGACCGGCTACACCGACGGCACGTTCAAACCGGAGCGGCCTCTCATCAAACGGCACGCTGTGGTGTTCATGGAACGCTACTACGACGAAATTCTCCAGGCTGAGCAGTCAGATGACTTCACTCGCGGCGACATGATGGTGCTGCTCAAAGCCATCAACGACGGCACCATCGGCGACACTGAGCCCGACACCGGGGCCGAGTCGCCTGCTGAAGATGGAGCGAGCCAGCGGTTTCCTGATGTGCCGCCTGACCATTACGCCTTTGAGGCTGTCGAGTGGGCGGCTGAGGTCGGGGTGACGACCGGCTACACCGACGGCACGTTCAAACCGGAGCGGCCTCTCATCAAACGGCACGCTGTGGTGTTCATGGAACGCTACTACGATGAAATTCTCCAGGCTGAGCAGTCAGATGACTTCACTCGCGGCGACATGATGGTGCTGCTCAAAGCCATCAACGACGGCACCGCCGGAGTGGCCACGCCCACGATGCAATTGTCGCTAACGCCAGGAGAGGGCGAGACGATCACGATGGCGAGGGCCAACTGGCCCGGCGCCTACTTCCAGGCCCAGATCTACAAGCAGACACTTGAGGAGCTTGGCTATGATGTCACCGAACCGTCGGAGTTGGAGCTCAACCAGTCGCTGGCCTATCTGGCGATGGCCGAGGGCGAATTCGATTTCTGGGTGAACAGCTGGTATCCGTGGGACCTCGCGTGGTGGGCGTTTCAGCTTGCCGACTTGTCGAGGGTGGGCGACCGTCTCACGATCGTGGGCAACGAGATGATGGCTCCATCGGGCTTGTTGATCACCAAGTCCTTCGCTGATGAGCACGGCGTCACCCATCTTGATCAGATCAACGACGACCCTGCGATTCTGGCCGCGTTCGATGTTGCTGATCACGACCCTGGCAACGGCGTAGCCGACATTTTCGGCTGTCCTGAGGCGTGGAATTGCGACAACATCATCAACAGCCAGATCGCCTTCTCGGGCTGGGAGAACATCGCCCAGGTCACGGCGGACTATGGCACCATGTTCGCCGAGGCCGTGGCCAAGGTCGCCGCCGGCGATCCGATGGTGGCCTACACGTGGACGCCAACCACGCACATTACCCAGTTGCGTCCTGGTGACAACGTCTACTGGTTGGCCGTCGAGGACGTGATCGACGACTCGAACCCGACCGGCATCCAAGGCGGTGAGGGCCACGACCAGCGGCCCGGCACCGCCGACATCGCCGCCGAGTCCTGCCCGGCCGCGGCTGACGCTGGCACCTGCCAGCTGGGATGGGTCGTGACTGACATCCAGGTGACGGCCAACACCGAGTGGCTCAACGCCACCCCGTACGCCGCCGAGCTGTTGTGCGCGGTGACGCTACCGGTGATCGACGTGTCGCTGGCCAGCAGTGAGCAGGCCAACGCGGGCGACGCGGCCACTGAGGTCTTCATCGCGGGGCTGGCCTCCGACTGGATCGCGAACAACCGCGACACCGTCGACGGATGGCTCGACCGGGCGAGAATGGCTCCCGCCGAGCCGGCTTGTCCCGACACAGCCATACCGCCGTCGCTGCTGTTCAGCGCAGTGAGCGTCGGCGACTATTTCTCGTGCGGTTTGCGCGGCAACGGAGCCGTCGACTGCTGGGGCGACAACTTCAGCGGTCGGACCGACGCGCCCGACGAGACATTCGGCGCGGTAGACGCCGGACCCTTCCACTCGTGTGGGTTGCGCACCGACGGAACCATCACCTGCTGGGGCAGCAACAACGACCACGACGGCAACTATCGAGGCCAGGCCGACCCACCCGAGGGGACCTTCAGCGCCGTCGCAACCGGCCTTTGGCACACGTGCGGGCTGCGCCCCAGCGGAACCGTCACCTGCTGGGGCGACAACACCTACGGACAGACCGACGTGTCGAGCCGGACCTTCAGTGCCGTAGCGAGCGGAAGCTGGCACACATGCGGGCTGCGCCCCCGCGGAACCGTCACCTGCTGGGGCAACAACACCTCCGGACAGACCGACGTGCCTCGTGGAACCTACACTGCCGTCGACGCCGGCGATTTGCACACGTGCGGGCTTCGTACCGACGGAACCATCACCTGCTGGGGCAGCAACAACGACCACGACGGCAGCCATCTAGGCCAGGCCGAAGCGCCAGCGGGAACCTTCAGCGCCGTCAACGTCGGCGCTTTGACTTCGTGCGGGCTTTCCACCGACGGAACCATCACCTGCTGGGGCGATAACTCCCTCGGCCAAGCCAACCCGCCAGACGGAACCTTCATCTCCGTTAGCATGGGCTACAGCCACGGCTGCGGGCTGCGGCCGAACGGAACCATGACATGCTGGGGCCGGAGCCCGTTGCGCTTCAGCTGAGTTTGGTTGGGTTGATCTGAACCCCACCGTTTGGAGAAGATGGTGTGCACCGCGTATCGCGCAGTCGGGGTAGATAAGGGGCCATGAACCCGGCCAGCAGGACGAAGCCGATATATCGCCCCGTTTAGGAGGACTTGCCCGTGCTGGTGGAGTGTCTCACGACCAACAGGCAGACAGCCCAAGCTGGCGTGTCGGCGGCCATGAGATCCTGCCCAGTGGCGGCCATGTAGTTGCCCGCTGGCGGCCAACGGTTTTGCCCAGCGGCGGCCAGCAGGACTGCCCGCGTTGAAGTCCATCTCCCGTCGGGGTCCACCGCGGCGGGGTGCTCCTCCTACTCGAATGGCCGGTCACGACAACCGTGACCATCGAGCAGGAGGAGCGAGTGAGGTCTCGCGAGGAGATCATGAACATGTTGGAAGCGTTCGACGTGGCTGGGTCGTTGCGGGGCGCCGGTGAGCTGGCCGGCGTGTCTCATCACACCGTGGCCCGTTGTGTCGCTGAGCGCGACGCGGGTCGGCTGGGGGGTGTGGGCCCGGTGCGCAGGGAGCGGATCATCGATCCGTTCTTGCCGAAGATCGAGGAGTGGGTCGAGCGGTCGCACGCCAAGATCCGCGCCGACCGGGCCTTCGTCAAGCTCTGTGCTTTGGGTTACACCGGTTCAGAGCGCACGGTGCGGCGAGCGGTCGCTGAGGTGAAGGCCAACTATCGCCGTGGTCGGCGGCGGGTGTATCGGCCGTGGATCGGCGAGCCTGGGATGTGGGCGCAGTGGGACTGGGGTGCCGGTCCGGTGATCTGTGGGCGGGCGACGGTGTTGTTCTGCGCGTGGTTGGCGTGGTCGCGGTTCCGGGTCGTGGTGCCGTGTTGGGATCGCAGGTTGGCGACGGTGATCGGCTGTGTCGACCGTTCCATGAGGGCCTTTGGTGGCGCGCCGACGTATTGGCTGACCGACAACGAGCGCACCGTCACGATCGACCATGTTGCGGGGGTGCCGGTCAGGCATCCGGAGATGGTCGCGGTCGGCGGCCGCTACGGGATCACGGTGGCGACGTGCGTGCCGGCGGACCCCGAGTCCAAAGGAGGCAGCGAGGCGACGGTGCGGATCGCTGAGGCCGACTTGGTGCCAACCGACGCGAACCTGCGCGGCGGCTACGCCGGCTGGGCCGAGTTGGTCGATGCGTGCGACGCGTGGATGGCTGAGGTCAACGGCCGTGAGCATCGGGTGACCCGGCGGGCACCAGTCGAGATGCTCACCGAGGAACAGCCGTCGGCTGCACGCGCTGCCCGAGGCCCCTTACACGGCGGCGCTCACCGAGACCCGGAAAGTCACTTGGAGCTCCACGATCAGCTTCGGCGGGGTGACCTACTCGGTCCCGCACACCCTCGCCGATGAGACGGTGTGGGTTCGCGTCGACGGCGAGCGGGTCGTCGTCACCCACTGCGCACCGTCAGGCCCAATCGAGGTCGCCCGCCACCAGCGTTCGACACCGGGGCATCCGATGATCGACGACGCCCACTACCCGCCACGCCCGGCCGGGCCGCTCGGGCGGCGTCCGAAGTCGACCAGCGCGGCCGAGGCCGAGTTCGGCGCCATCGGAGACGGCGCCCGCAGCTGGCTGGTTGAAGCAGCCGCCGCGGGCACGAGCCGCATGAAGGTCAAGATGGCCCAAGCCGTCACCGGTGCCCGACTGCACGGCACCGAGCGGCTCGACTGGGCGCTCGGCTGTGCCGCGATGTTCGGCCGCTTCGCAGACGGCGACCTGGCCTCGATCAGCGCTGCTGACCCGCCCCGACAACGCCGGCGCGCCGATGACGCGCACTCGCTGCAGCCCGGCACCGCCGCCTGGGAAGGCTTCGGAGGCGACCGATGACCCCAGCGCCCATCGACGAGGTCGTCGACTTGTTGCGCACCCTGCGACTGCCCCACATGCGCGCCGCAGCACCAGAGTTGTTGGCCACCGCCAAGGCACAACGTCAGGAACCGGCCGAAGCGATGCGGGCCCTGCTGGGCGAGGAGCTCGCCGGCCGTCAGGCGTCCTCAGTCCGGGCCCGGCGCGAAGCGGCCGGTTTCCCCACCGGCAAGACCTTCGACGCCTGGGACGAGACCGTCAGCTCGATCCCGGCGCCCACCCAGCGGGCGCTACGCACCCTCGAGTGGATCCACCGCCACGAGAACCTCGTCGTGTGCGGACCATCACCCACCGCCAAGACGCACTTCCTTGAAGCACTCGGCCACACCGCCGTCGACGCGGGCCACAAGGTCACCTGGTTCAGCCTCGAGCACCTCGGAGCGCTCGTGCGCCGCCACGGCGCCGACGACACCGCCGCCAAAGCCATCAAGCGGATCATGCGCGCCGACGTCATCGCGATAGACGACATAGGACTGCTGCCGGTCACCACCGACACCGCCGAAGCGCTCTACCGCGTCGTCGACGCCGCCTACGAGAAACGCTCCATCGCCCTGTCAAGCAACCTACACCCCGCCGGGTTCGACGAACTCATCCCCAAGACCATCGCCAACGCCACCGTCGACCGGCTGCTGCACCACGCCCACGTCGTCATGACCGCCGGCGACAGCATCCGCCTCACCCAAGCCACCGCCGGCAAGGCGGTGACGCCACTGACCAACTGGGCCACGGGCAGAACACCCGGCCACCACCGGGCAGTTCCGTTGGCCACGGCTGGGCAGTTCTACTGTCCGCCACCGGGCAGATCCCACTGGCCCTTGACAGACGAGCAGGACCCGTGGGGTCTGCGGGTGCCGGGCCTGGGTCGCGACGGCGCCCGGACACCCACCCCGTGGACCAGCTCCGGGCTCCGGATTCACCCGGGCGGGAGTGAGGCCCTGGCTGCCGATCGGACCCGACGGCGACGGGATCAAGCGCACGGGATCGACGGAAAGATCGGACGGCTCGACGGGGGCTTCCAGCTGCCGCGACGTGACGCATGGCGGGGACCCCGGGCTGTACAGTCGGCAACTAGCAGTCAGGTCCAGCCGGAACAAGGGGGCGCTACGAGCAAGCCGCGGTTGAACGAGCACGGTGCCGAGATCACCTTGCAGCGCATCTTCAGCTGGAACGAGCTTGACGGGGTGCGCTGGGACGACGAGCAGGTGGATGCCCAAATCGTGACCGGCGAGCACATGCACCTGATCCGGGCCGTCTACGAGCCGGGTACGACTTACCCGATGCACAGCCACCCCCATGAGCAGTTCAGCCTTCTGCTGTCGGGGCGGCTGCTGTTGAGGGTGGGCGATGAGACCCGCGAGATCGGGCCCGGTGACGGCTGGTACGCGCCCGCCGATGTGCCCCACGGAGGCGAGGTCCTGGGTGGCGACCCGGCCGTCTTCATCGACGTGTACTCCCCGGCCACGGCCTGGATCCTCGAAGTGTTCGCGACCGGGCGGCGGATTCCGGCCGGCGAGCGAACCGGAGCGGATCCACAGGGCTGATCGTGGAGAACATCTTCGGGGCCACCGCAGGAGCGTCGGACGTTGCGACCGCCGTGACCCGCGACGGGTACGCAGTTGTGCGCGATGCCATCGATGCGAACACTCTCGGTGCGGTCGCCGCTGATCTCCAGCCGTATCTCGATCGCGCCCACACCGGCCACGAGGAGTTCATGGGCAGCCTCACCAAACGATTCGGAGCACTCATCGCGAAGTCGACCGCGGTGCAGGCGTTGATCATGCATCCCACGGTGCTTGCCGTCGCCGATCACCTCCTACTACCGAGCTGCGCGGCGTACCGGGTCCATTTCACCGGCGTGATGCATCTCGAGCCCGGCGAGAAGCAGCAAGTGCTGCATCGCGACACGTCCCTGTATCCCTTCGCCAACCCGTGCCCCCCGCTCACGGTGGCCACGATGTGGGCCATCTCGGACTTCACGCGCCAGAACGGCGGCACCCGGATCTGTCCGGGCAGCCATCGATGGACGAGTGATCGCGTGCCGACGCGAGACGACGTGGTCGCCGCCGAGATGCCGGCGGGCTCGGTCCTGATCTACGTCGGCAACGTCATCCACGGCGGCGGATCGAACCGATCGGACCATGCACGCACCGGCGTCGCGTTGCACTACTCCCTCGGGTGGCTGCGCCAGGAGGAGAACCAGTACCTCGCCGTCCCCCAAGAGCAGGCGCGAACCCTTCCCGACGAGCTCCAGGAGCTGATGGGGTACTCCCTCGGCTCGTCCAACCTCGGCTTCGTCGACCACGTGGCGCCCAAGGACTACCTCCACGGCGTGCGCGACCCATCCGAGAGCGATCTCAGCCCGGCTGGGATGAGCGAGCGGGTCGATGCACTGGAACGCTTCCACGTCAGCCACACCGCTCGAGGCCCGGCTCGCTACTACGACGTCGACACCGACTGATCTCGGGGCACCTCGAAGGCTAGAGTCAAAGGCAAGAAGTACCGAAGGGGAGGACTATGCGGCGCTTCGTCATCGAACGAGACATCCCAGACATCGGCTCGGCCGAGCGCGAGCAACTGCGCGCTGCGGCCGGACAATCCAACTCGGTCCTGCGGGCGATGCAGTCCGAGGGCAAGCACATCCAGTGGGAGCACAGCTACGTGGCCGGCGACAAGACCTTCTGCATCTATGTCTCCGAGGGCCCGGAGTTGATCGACGAGCACGCCGAGCGCAGTGGGTTCCCGGCGACGGTGGTCACCGAGATCGGCAAGATCATCGATCCAACGACCGAGAAGGGTTAGCTGCGATCGCCTAACCCGGAAGGATCGCCATGGCACGTGCTTCCACATTCGCCCTCCGGTTGGGGGCTCGATCATTGGTGACGAATGGCGTCGTCGAGCAGCTGTTCTAGGCCCGGGAGACTCGACGTGCCGGTGTCGATCACAATCCGCTGGAGAGGGGCCAACCGCAGCGGCGGCTCGTACTCGTCGCTGACCGGGAACGGGGTGCCGTAGCCGGCCGTGGTCCAGGTGCCGTTGGCGGTGGAGATGAAGGGTATGCGGGCGTCGATCGTCGTGGATCCCAGCGACGAGCCGTCGGCGAACTGCTCGACCGCGAGGCCGTCGTCGGCTTCGGCGACCGTCAATCCGAGCGCGGTCGCACTCGTGGGCCGTGGCACGGCGAACCGGCGGGGCCCGCGGTCGGGTGCGTGGATGAACAGCACGAGCTCGGCGGCGAGAGCCACCCATGCCCATCCGGCGATCCAGTCGCCATGCTCGACGATCACGCCGTCACCGTCGCCGAGGGGGCCGTCGAGCTCGGCAGCGACGGTGAGCCCGCCGAAGATCAACGGCCCTGCCTGGAAGTTCAGCCGCTCCCCGGCGCGGAGCTCGTACCTGACACCATGGAGACGCCAGACGGAGCAGATGGGAGTTGAAGCGATGGCCCAGCACCCCCCAGACACCTCAGACACCCCAGACACCTCAGACACCTCAGAGTCCCGCTGCGATCTGCTGCTCAGCGGCGGCGCGGTCATCACGATGGACGACGATCGCCAGATACTCGAGCCCGGAGCCGTGGCAGTGACGGGCGAGCGGATCGCCGCAGTCGGCTCGCCCACCGAACTGGCCCATCTCCACGCGGCCCGAACCGTCGACTGCCGGGGATCGGCAGTGATCCCCGGATTCGTGTCGGCCCACGACCACCTGTTCCAGAACGCGGCCCGCGGCCTGGGCGAGGGCGTGGACTTCAGGGTGTGGCTGCCGGACTTCATGTTCCCCCTGGCCCTCAACATGACCCGCGACGAGGCGGTCGCGGCCGTCACCATGACCATCGTCGAGCAGGTGCGAACCGGCACGACCGCGGTGCTGGACCACCACTACGCGGGCACCGACATCGAGACCACCCTCGCCGTGGCCGAGGCTGTCGAGCGGGTGGGCATGCGAGGCGCTATCGGCAGGGGCCTGGGCCGCGAACAGCCGTATCCGCCGTCCGAGCAGCTCGACATGATGGCCGCCGCCATCGACGCCCGGCCCGCGGGCAGCAAGGTCGAGGTCTGGCCGGCCCCGGGCGACATCATCTACAACGACCAGGACTTCGTGGGCGCCTCCGTCCAGCTGGCCCGCGACAAGGGCGTCGGCTGGCACACCCACTGTTCCCAGTACAAGACCGACCCCGACGTGTATCTGGCCGAGCACGGCATCCGGCCCGTGCTGTGGCTGCACCAGGCGGGGCTGCTCGGACCCGACGGCCACTTCGCCCACATGATCTTCCTGGACGACGAGGAGGTCGAGAAGGCGGGGGAGACCAACACCTCCATCGCCTACTGCCCGATCTCCCACGGCGTCTTCGGCCTCGGCACCATGCGGCTGGCCGAGCTGCGCGCCGCGGGCGCGATCATCGGCCTGGGCTACGACGGCGCCGTGGCCGGATTCCGCAACGACATGTTCGAGCAGATGAAGATGGCCGTGATGATCCAGCGGCTCCAGGCCATGGACCCCACCCTGTCGGGCCCGGCCGAAGCGCTGGAGCTGGCCACCCGAGAGGGCGCCCGCTTCATGGGCATCGACGCGGGGATACTGGCGCCGGGAAAGCTCGCCGACGTTGCCGTGGTCAGCCTGCATGGGGCGCACATGGTCCCACGCCCCGCGCCCGTCGCCGCGGTGGCGTACGCGGCCCGCAGCTCCGACGTCGAGATGACGATCGTCGGCGGCGAGGTCGTCTACGAGAACGGCGCCTGCACGAGGGTCGATGAGAGCGAGGTGATGGCCGAGGCCACCGCCAGCGTGGAGCGCTTGCTCAGCCGGCTGGACCTGGACCTCAGCATCCTGCGCCGAGCCTGACACAAGCGCGCTGTCAGCCCGATTCTGGGCTCCGCGGCGGTGCGGCGAAAGAAACGGCCGCCCGCGGACAGGACAATGGGAATGAGCGCCGATCCGCCGGCTCCGCCGACCGAGCCCGACCGGGAGTGGTTCCGCTCCCTGTTCCACGGGAGCTACCGACCCCTGCTGGCGTACGCACGCCGGCGGGTGGATCCGGCAACCGCGGACGACGTCGTGGCCGAGACCCTCCTAGTGGCGTGGAGGCGCCGGGACGCCGCCCCCTCGGGGCACGAGCGGCCGTGGCTGTACGGCATCGCCCGCAACGTGATCCGCAACTCGGCTCGATCGGCCCGGCGCCAGCAGGCCTTCCGGGAGACACTCCGCGGCCTGCCCCAGCCGAAGCCCTACGACCCGCCGGCCGTCGACGAGCAGGCCGAGGTGATGCGCACTGCCCTCTACAGCCTGTCCGAGGACGACCGGGAGATCCTCATGCTGGTCACCTGGGAGGAACTGCCCTACGCCGACATCGGACGGGTGCTCGACATTTCGGCCAACGCGGTGGCGATCCGGGTTCACCGGGCCCGCAAGCGGCTGGCAGAGCAGGTCGAGGAGCTTCTCAAGACCCATGTCAGAGAGAAAGGAAACAACAACCAATGACAGGACTCATACCGTAATTTCCTAACAATAAGGGGGCAAAATGATCTGTGAAATTACAGGGCTGGGCGAGGGAGTGCTCAACGAGCTTCGCCAGGCGAACCCCGTGGACGCCGAAGCGCTTCCCTCCTCGCGCAGTCCCAAACCCGCAGCCGCGCTCGAGGAGATCCTCGACACGCTCGGCCTGAAACCCGAGGCAGGCAGGACGCGGACGGATTGAGAAGGCCGGAGCGGGATCCAGACGTCGCCTGATCGCGCCGACCCCGCGAACTGAGCCTTCTCAGAAGTCGAAGCCGTTGGCCGCGACCGGGGTGGTCATGGCCATGTCGGGCGGGCCTGCCAGCAGCGCCATCAGCGCGGGCATGGCCGCCTGCATGGCCTCGTTGTCGCCGTGGCGCTGAGCGGCCTCCATGCTCGACATGAGGGCGAAGAACCAGTACGTGCCGTCCTCGCCGCGGTGGTAGGAGTACGACTCCACCCCGTCCACCGACTCGCTGGCGGTGACAATGGCCCGAAGCGCCGCGTCCATCTCCTCGCCCTTGCCGTCCTTGCAGGAGAACTTCGCGAACACTGAAACCTTCGACATATCCATCTTCCCTGTAGTGGTGAGCCCCTTGCGGCGGCGCGGCACCGTCTTGACGCACCGCTTCGAGACGCTACCGGGTCGCACGGTTAGAGTCGTTCGCCGGCACTCGGCCGCTGGCAACGGAGCGATCCATCAGCGAGGCGAGACGGTGAGAGGAGCCGGGGTGGGACAGAAGCAGCGCTCGCAGATAGAGATGACCGACGAGGAGGTGGCCCGGCTCCTGGAGCAGTCCCGCACCTGCACCATGGCCACGGTGAGCCCCGCCGGGATGCCCCATCTGGTGGCCATGTGGTACGCCTGGCTCGACGGCCGGGTGTGGCTGGAGTCCAAGGCCAAGGCGCAGAAGATCGTCAACCTGCGCCGCGACGACCGGCTCTCGGTGATGGTCGAGGCCGGCAACACCTACGAGACGCTGCGAGGCGTGACCCTGGAGGGTCGCGGCGTGATCGTGGAAGACCCCGACGAGATCTGGCCGGTCGGGGTCAGCGTGTGGGAGCGCTACCAGGGCGCCTACTCCGAGGAGTTCAAGCCGTTCGTGGAGGCCATGCTCCACAAGCGGGTGGCGGTGCGCCTGGAGGTGGAGCGCATCCGCAGCTGGGACCACCGCAAGCTGGGTATGAGACCCACCGAGATCGGCGGCACGACCAGCCCGCACCTCGACGGCCCCGGCCTGCCGGGACCGGGCTGAGGCTCGGCCGCACTTCTGTCGGCACTCCACCACAGAGGTGAAAGGGTGACAGGTAGTTCGGATCGCACGGTTCGCTGAGCGCCCCGGCTGAGCACCGCGGCAGGTCGCGCACTAGGAACACTGGCATGGAACTCTCAGACGCAATCGACTGGGCAGCCGAGCGCCGGCTCGGGGTGCTCATCACCATCCGCGCCGACGGCCGGCCCCAGTCCTCCGACATCGTGTACTACGTCGACACCGGCACCTTCTCGATCTCGGTAACCGCAGACCGGGCCAAGACCGCCAACCTGCGGCGCGATCCCAGGGCTGTGCTGCACGTCTCGGACGAGAAGGCGTGGTCGTACGTTTCCCTCGACGGCACCGTCGAGTTGACGCCCGCCACGACCAGCCCCGACGACGCCACCAGCGACGCCCTCGTCGACTATTTCGAGCGGGTGGCCGGCTCACCGCACCCCGACTGGGACGAGTACCGCCAGGCCATGATCGACGAACGCCGACTAATGGCGCACTTCACCCCGACCAGCGCCACCGGCTTCCTCCACGGCTAGACGGCGGCCATCAACGCCACCGGCTTCCTGCACGGCTAGACGGCGGCCATCAACGCCACCTGTTGAGCTCGCCGGCCCCTGGCGGGGCGGTCGCGGGTCAGCGCGCCGCCAGCACAGCCCCGTCCACCGGCAGGCAAGCGCCGCTGACGTACCGCGACTCGTCGGAGGCGAAGAAGAGCGCCGCGTAGGCGACGTCGGAGGCCGAACCCTTGTAGGCCATCGGCACCCTCGCCTCTCGCTGGCGGGAGAGCTCGTCGCGACTCATCGTTGTGCCCGCAACCGCTCCGTCGATGGCCATGGGAGTGTCGATCAAGCCCGGCAGGATCGCGTTGGCCCGAATGTTGTGCTGGCCGTAGGTGGCCGCGATCGACTTCACCAGCCGGCTGACACCTGCCTTGGACACGCCGTAGGCCGCGGAGGTGCCGCCCCGCTCGGCTCCTATCGACGACACCGCCACGAAGGAGCCACCACGCTGCTCGACCATGATGGGCAGCACATGCTTGGCCACCAGCCACATGGCCTTGAGGTTTGTCTCGATGACGGTGTCCCAGAGTTCCTCGGAGACCTGAGCGACCAGGCCCGGGCCGAGGATCCCGACGCCGTTGAACAGCACGTCCACGCCTCCCAGCGTCGACCGGGCCGTCTCCGCCAACCGCGCGCAGTCATCGGCTCTGGTGATGTCGGCCCGGAGGACGGAGGCCTCGTCGCATCCGGGATCCATCATCGAGGCGGTCTCGGCTGCGCTGGCCGGGTCGCGGTCCACCAGCAGAAGGCGGGCGCCCTCCTGGGCGAAGAGCAGCGCGGTGGCCCGGCCTATGCCCATGGCCACGCCCGGAGACTGGCCTGCGCCCACGAGGACAACCCGCTTGCCCTCCAGCCTGCCGGTCACAACGGCTCCAGCACGACTGGTATCTCGCTGAAGGCCCGCGCCCGGAAGGTGTCCTGGCGGGTGGGCTCGGCGGCGAGCTCTGTACGCGGATATCGGCGCAGCATCTCGGAGTACACCACATCGCCCTCGAGGCGGGCCAGCGACGCCCCTATGCAGTAGTGGGTTCCGTAGCCGAACGACAGCGGGGCATCGGCGCGATGCCGGGTCACGTCCAGCATATCGGGGGCGTCGAACACCCTGGAGTCGTAGTTGGCCGCGCCGAGGATGACGGTGCACAGCGAACCGGGCTCGAGCGGCCGGCCCGCGACTGCGGCACCCTCGCCGGCGTAGTAGGCCACCGTCATCACCGGGGTGTCGTAGCGCAGGAGCTCGTCGGTGACCTGGCGGGCCCGCTCGCGGGCCGCGAAGTCCCGGGCGGTGGCTTGCAGCAGGGATTGCTCGTCGTCGAATTCGAGTCTCATCGTCTCCTCAGCTGGTCTCCGTCCGGCTGGTCAACGGTTGCGCCCGCCGAGGGGCCGGGGCGGCCCTGCTGACCCTGGGAGGCAGCCTGGTCCGCCGCGGCGCGCACGCCTGATCCACGTCTGGCAGATCCCTTGATTGGCGGTAGCTTCGCGGTCTCATGAGCGTCCGGCCGATCAGCGACGATCCCTTCTCGGTGCAGGGCAGGGTCGCCATCGTCACCGGGGCCAGCGGGACCCTGGGCCAGCGGTACTGCCGGCTGCTGGCGTCAAGGGGAGCCACCGTGGTGGCCGCGGCCCGCAGGCTGGACCGGCTGGAGGCATTGGCCGGCGAGGTCGCTGGGGTCGTGCCGGTGGGCTGCGACGTGACCGACGACCCGCAGCTCCAGCGGGTGGTCGAGGTGGCGGCCGAGCACGGTGGCCCCGACATCGTGGTCAACAACGCGGGGACCAGCGACGCCGTGGTCCGGGCCGACGAGCAGGACCCCGACCAGTTCCGGCGGGTTCTCGACGTGAACCTCACATCAGCGTTCGTGCTGTCGTCGGCCGCGGCCCGCAAGATGATCAGCCACGGCCGGGGCGGCAGCATCGTGAACGTCGCGTCGATGCTGGGGATCGTGGCGTCCGGCGGCAACCACCAGGCCGGCTACGTGGCCTCCAAGACGGGCCTGATCGGCCTCACCCGGGAACTGGCCAAGCAGTGGGCATCCGAGGGCATCAGGGTCAACGCCATCGGCCCCGGCTATTTCCGCAGCGAGCTGACCGAGGAGATGTTCGCCCCCGACGACGCTCCCGGTCTGCGCCACATCCAGCGCAACACCCTCATGCGCCGGGCAGGCGAGGTCGACGAGTTCGACGGCGCCCTGCTGCTGCTGGCCTCCGACGCGGGCAGCTACATCACCGGCCAGACCATCGTCATCGACGGCGGCTGGACCGCCCGCTAGAAGGCCGGGTTCCTTCGGGGGCTAGGCCGCGCCGGCGCGGCGGTAGGCGTCGAGCACCAGGCCGTGGAAGTGGTGCACACCGTGCTCGGAGAGGCCCGAGCCGCCGGGGTCGCACACAAGGCGGCCCTGGGTGAACGCCGGGGTGCGCATGCCCCGCTGCACGCTCTCCACCAGCGCTACGTCCTCGGGCTGCAGCACCTCGTCGATATAGCGGATCGACTCCTCATCGGCTTCGGTTAGCTCGGCTGTCTCCAGATAGAAGTCGATGGTCTCCAGCGTGCGCTCCGGTCCGGCCGGGACCATCTGCATGACGCTGAAGTTGCCACGGCCGGGATAGCGCATGAGGCAGGTGTTGGGCCACAGCCACCACACCGCGAGATCCTTGACGCGGGCCCCGCCCACGTCGTAGGCCGAGTTGGCCGAGTAGCCGGCTCGGGCCATGTGGCTGGAGTAGATGCCGTGGGTGGCCACCCGGTAGGTGTCCATCTCCACCAGCGTCACGAGGTCCTTGTGGGCGACGTGGCAGTGGTAGCACTCCAGGAAGTTGTCGATCACATTCTTCCAGTTGGAGGCGATGTCGTAGTGGATGCGCCGCACGTGGGTGTGGTCCTCCACGTCGGGCGCCCAGCAGGCGATCTCGTCGCCCAATCCCTCTGACTGTTCGGCCAGTCCAGCGGTACCGGGATCGAGGTTGACGTACACGAAGCCGCCGAACTCCTCGGCCCGCACCTCGCTGAGGCAAACGCTCGACGGGTCGAACCCGGCCACGTCCGCGGAGCGCCGGGCCCGGGCCAGGCGGCCCGACAGCTCGTAGGTCCAGCCGTGGTATCCGCACACGATGCTGTCGGTGCGGCCCGATCCCGACAGCAACTCGTGGGCCCGGTGCTGGCACACGTTGTAGAAGGCCCGCAGCCCGCCGTCATGGCCGCGCACCAATGCGACGGGCATGCCCGCGACCTCGAGCGCCACATAGGAGCCGGGCTCGCGCAGCGACTCGACGTGGCCCACCCACTGCCAGCTGCGGGCGAAGACCTCGCGCTGCTCGATCTCGTGCCAGCGGGGCTCGGTGTAGGCGTCGGCGTGCAGTGACATCGACCGGGTCGGGTCTGGGTGGTATCCCGCGGCGATCCCCGCGTCGGGGGCCCCGCCGCCGGGGGCGGACGCGTCGAGCTCGGATGCCCGGGTGTCAGCGCTCGTCACGGCGACCAATCTAGACGACGGTCGTTAGCGTTGGGATTCGAGCCGCCCAGATCCCCGAGGCCCGAGTTGAAGAACCCCATGACCTGCGTCTCTCGGCGGATAGCACTAGCAGCAGTGGCAATCGCGTTGGCCGCGGCTGCGTGCGGCGGATCCGACCCGGGCGACGACTCTCTCAGCACCATCGCGGACCCCGAAGCCGACAACACCGACGTCGCGGACCACCACGACACGGACGACGACGACACCGAAGACCACCACGACACCGACAACACCGACGACACCGACACCGCGGACCACCACGGCTCGGCAGACGCGCCGACCCGGTACGACGCCGACGTCGCCAAAGCCGAGCAGACCATCAGCGTCGAGGTAGCGGGCGGCGCGCCAGTCGGCGGCCATCAGCGGGTGGAGGTGGACTTCGGCTCGGTGGTGGCCGTGACGGTCACAGCCGACACCACCGAAGAGGTGCACGTCCACGGCTACGACATCCTGCGAGCCGTGTCGGACGGCCATCCGGCCCACTTCGCGTTCACCGCGGAGATCCCCGGCGTGTTCGAGGTGGAGTTGGAGGGCTCAGGCCGCCTGCTGCTGCAACTGGAGATCTCCTGACCCGGTGCGACGCCGCTCAGCAGTCCACAGCGGCACGGAGGGCAGCGCATGCCTCGGCGAGACGGGCTGGCCGGAGGGTGCAGATGAAATCGACAAGATGAGATTTCGGCACGACCCTGAGATTGTCGAAGCTGGCCGCGCATTCCGTCTTCATGCCGTCCTCCGGTCCGAGTCTCAATTCGGTGGGGATGCCGCGGATCGTTCGGGTCACAGGGGCCGCGAGGACACTGTGTAGCACCGGTATGGCCGCGGATCGGGTCATGATGAGGAACGGGCGCCGGCCGACGTGCTCGATCTCGGCCCACCAGACTTGCCCGCGCCCGTGCGCGGTCACCACGGTTCGTCGAGGATGGCGTCCCGCAGCGAGGCGACCGCGGCCCGCTGCTCGGGCTCGGTCGGTGGCTGGCGCGTGTAGCCGTCGACGATGGCGCGGTCGGTGCGGCGTCGTCGCTCGAGTCTCGTGATGGCTTCGATGCCGGCTCGAACGGCCGCGGCCCGGCTCTCGTACACGCCACGCGAGATGAGGTCATCGAGCTCGGACAGCAGCGGTGAAGGCACGCGGACGGCGATCTGGTCGGAGGCCACGAAAGGAGTCTACCGTATTGGTATGCGATCTGGTATGCCTCAAGGACGGAGCGGCACGAGCGCGGCCGCAGGGCGCGGCTAGCGTCGCGGCCATGTTCGATCTGCTCATCAGCGGCGGAGATGTGGTCGACGGCAGGGGTGGGCCCCGGCAGCGGGCCGACGTGGGCATCGTCGGGGACCGGATCTCCGCCATCGGGAGCCTCGTCAACGGGGGAGCGAACGCCGCGGCCACCATCGACGCCACCGGACTGGCGGTGACCCCCGGGTTCATCGACGTGCACACCCATCTCGACGCCCAGGTGTTCTGGGACCAGACGCTTTCGCCATCGCCACTGCACGGCGTGACCACCGTGATCGGCGGCAACTGCGGGTTCACCATCGCCCCGCTGGGCGACGATCCCGCCCACGGCGACTACCTGATGCGGATGCTGGCCCGGGTGGAGGGCATACCGCTGGAGGCGCTGCAGCAGGGCGTGCCCTGGAACTGGCAGACCACCGCCGAGTACCTCGACTCCATCGACGGCAACGTGGCCGTCAACGCGGGGTTCAAGGTGGGCCACTCGGCGCTGCGCCGGGTGGTGATGGGCGACGACAGCGTGCGCCGGGCCTGCACCGGCGAGGAGCTTGAGGCCATGAAGCAGCTCCTGCGAGAGGGCCTGGAGGCCGGGGCGCTGGGCTTCTCTTCGTCCTGGTCTCGCACCCACAACGACCCGATGGGCAACATGGTGCCCAGCCGCTACGCCGAGCGCGACGAGCTGGTGGCGCTGTGCTCGGTGCTGGCCGACTTCGACGGCACGTCGGTGGAGTTCATCCCCGCCCTCGGCCCATTCGAGGACTGGGCCCTGGAGCTCATGTCGGACATGTCAGCCGCGGCCCGCAGCCCGCTGAATTGGAACGTTATGACGGTGACGGCCCGGTCGATGGAGATGAACCGGGCCAAGCTGGCCGCCGGCGACCACGCCGCCGCACGGGGCGGCAAGGTGGTGGCCCTGACCGTGCCGCTGATGCTGTCGCTGCACCTGAACTTCAACAGCGGCTTCGTGCTCGACGCCCTACCCGGCTGGGAGGAGGTGATGCTGCTGCCCAAGGCGGACAAGCGCCGCGTCCTTGCCGACCCGGCCGAGCGTCGCCGCCTGAACGAACTGGCACAGGGCGATCATCCGCTGCGGGCGCTGGCCCACTGGGAGCGCAAGGTTGTGTTCCACTCCCCGGCACCTGAGAACGAGGGCTGCGCGGGCCGAACGGTGGGCGAGATCGCGGAGGAGCGTGGCCAGGACCCGTGGGACGCGCTGTGCGACATGGCCCTGGCCGACGACCTGGAGACGTCGTTCGGGAACCCGGCCACAGCCGAACCCGACGCTGACTGGGAGGCCCGAGTGGAGGTGTGGCGCGACCCGAGGGCGGTGATCGGCGCCTCGGATGCCGGAGCCCACCTCGACCTGTTCCTAACCGCCAACTACGCCACCACCATGTTGAACGAGGCTGTCGTCAAGCGGGGGCTGCTGCCGCTGGAGGAGGCCGTGCACCTGCTCACCGAGGTGCAGGCCGACCTGTATGGCCTGGTCGACAGGGGAGTGCTGGCCGAGGGCGCCTACGCCGACGTCGTGGTGCTGGACGAGGCCACGGTCGGCTCGGCCCCGACGGCGTTCCGCCGAGACCTGCCCGCGGGCGCCTCCCGCCTGTACGCAGAGGCAAACGGCATAGAGCACGTGGTCTGCAACGGCATCGAGATCGTGCGCGGCGGCCAGTTCACCGGCGCCCGCCCGGGCACCCTGCTGCGCTCAGGCCAGCACACCACCGGCCCCACCCTCCACTAGTTGGCTCTGATTGAAGTTTCATTGTATTCAGCGATTGCATGTGTAGTATCGTATCGCAATTGAGACTGCACGCCGAGAGGAGCCGTACATGCTTGACCGACCAATTCTCACGCCGGAGCTGAGGGAGTGCGCCCGGAAGATGATCGCTGAAGTCAACCGCCTCTACGACGAAGACCCCTACCGCCGGGGAATGAGCGCTGAGGAACTGATGGAGAGGGCACGTCGGAACCGGGCGCGCCAGATCAGCGCGACGCGCGAAGACAGCGCCGAGGACTGAAGCGGGCTGGAGATGGGAGGACCTGGCCGGCACGCTTGAAGCCTGGGGCTTCGACCCGGTGCTTGACCGGGCGCTTGTCGCCATAGCCACCACTCCTGCTGACATCTTGCCTGGTCGTGCCTACGACACCGATGCCAGCGGTACTGCTGTTGCGGCCGTGCGCTATGTGGACGACGGCGAATGGCGGATCGTGTTCTCTGTGGCGTTGCAGGCGTACGCGAACGTACTCATGCTCATGAACATCCTCCGTCGTCCGTGGTGATCAGCGTCTAACGAGATCTCAGGCAGGGTCGGGCATCTCGGCGGTGCCGTAGCCCTCCTCGACCACTCCCTCGGTGAAGAACGCCTCCCACATAGCGCCGTCGGGGTCGGTGACCCACGACTTGTGCTGGAGCTGGTAGCCGCACACCAGATCGTCCTGGTCGGCGCGGACCATGCCGGCGTCGTCGATGTGGTCGCGCAGCGCCTCGAGGTCGGGCTTGGACTCGACCTGGATGCCGTAGTGGGCCGAGCCGGGGGCGCCCTCGCCGTGGGTGTCGAGCGAGAAGTTCACCCGCGGGTCGTCCAGCATCCACTTGGCGTAGTCGGGGCGCCGCAGGGTGGGCTCCACGCCGAACAGCCGGGTGTAGAACTCCACCGATCCGTCCAGGTCGTCGGCCTGCAGTCCGATGTGCATCCGTCTCATGGCTGGTCACCTGGCTGGGGTCGGGCGCCGCGGATCGGCCGACCGGGGCGCTGTCCAAACAGACGGTAGCGGCCCGACGGACTCTCAGACGGCGGCCGGCGCGGGCGGTAGTGTCGCCCGCTCCTGCCGGCACGACGAGGGAGAACCCTGTGCGAGCAGCCGTATGCCGCGAATTCGGCGAGCCGCTGGTGATCGAGGACCTTCATCTCGACCCCATTGGGCCCGACGAGGTGCGGGTGGAGGTGGCCGCCTGCGCGATATGCCAAAGCGACATCCACTACGCCGACGGCTCCTGGGGAGGTGCGCTGCCCGCCGTCTACGGTCACGAGGCGGCCGGAACGGTGGCCGACACTGGACGGCGCATCGTCGGCTGCAAGATGGGATCGGCGCAGCCCCGCCGCGATATCGAACGCATTGTCGCCTGGCACCGCGACGGCGCTCTCAAGCTCGAGGAGCTCGTGTCGGGCGTCTACCCGCTGGAGCGGATCAACGACGCCATCGCGGAGGTGAAGCGGGGCGAGGCCATCCGTAACGTCATCGCCATGCGCGACCTCGGTTCCCCCTAACGGGCAGAACTCGCGCCTTGCCGCGAACTGGCAGCAAGACGCCCCCTATAGGGCACGAGACGCGGCCAATTCAGCCGGTGGATGCCTAGTCGCCGCCGGGGGCCTCGGCGAGGTCGGCCACGAAGCGGCGGGCGTCCTCGTTGTGCTCGGCCACCGCGCCGATCGTCTTCGCCTTGGCGTCGCTGCCTCGCAGCGCGGCAAGCGGATCGGTCTGGTCGCCCACGTAGCCGAGGGCGAAAGCGCCCTGCGTGTACCCCATCATCTTGAGTAGGTCGTCGTCGAGGGTGCGGGCCACCTCGGGCGGGCAGGCCAGATACTGGTTCTCCTCCTGGCGCACCCAGCCAACCGCATAAGTGATGTTGACGCCCCGGCGCACGCCGCCAGTGGTGTTGGCCCCCGCGCCGTGCAGCACCTTGCCTTCGTAGAACAGCACGCTGCCCCGGCCCATCTCGGCCTGCGCGCCCGCGCTCTGCAGGGCCGTGTCGTCGTCGAGGCCTGAGGTTTCGGGGAGGATCCAGGTCGCCCCGTTTGCGGCAGTGAAGTCGGTCAGGGCCCACATGGTGTTGCACTGCACGTGGTAGTCCGGCCCGAACTCGAAGAAGTCGAAGGCCATCTCATCGCGGTGCAGCTTCTGGCGGGTCTCGCCCGGCTCGACCGAGATGATCTGGGTGAGATGCAGCTGCACGGCGCTGGCATGGCCCAGGAAATGCCCGACCGCGGCCACCGCCAGGGGATGCATAATTAGCGTCCGGGCCGTTGGGCAGCGGGCCACGAGCGCACCGGTCCGCCGGGTGAGCCGGCCGTCGTAGGAGTCGCGCCCCGCGGCCGACGCCTCGAGGTAGGGCATGGCCTCGGCCTCCAGCCGGTCCAGCAGCCCGCCGTCCACGACGTCGTCCACGATGGCGTAGCCGAAGCGGCGCAGATGCTCGCTCATGTCGGCCGGATCAGCCGTGGGCGGCAGATGCTTCAGGGCCACAGAAAACATCGTAGGCCGAGCGTCCCCGGCGGCTCGCGGCCGGACACGAGGGTGACAACCCATCTGCGTGGCCCATAGGGTCGCGACCGTGCCGAGACACAGACCGTTGACGCTGGAGACCGCACGACCACCCGCCTGGTGATCCACGCCGACGACGTCGGCATGAACCACGGCGCCAACCGGGCCTTCGTGGAGCTGTCGCACTTCGGCACGGTCACAGCCGGCTCGGTGATGGTGCCCTGCCCCTGGTTCAGCGAGGTAGCCGAGGCCGCAGCCACCGACGACCGCCTCGACTGCGGCGTGCACCTGACCCTCAACTCCGAGATGGCCCACTACCGCTGGGGGCCGATCACCCGGCCCAGCCCTGCGTCGGGCCTCGTCGACGAGCACGGCTACCTGTGGCTATTGCGCCTTCCATCCCAACGCGCCCGGCGGAGCCGAGATCGAGGCGATCGAGCCGAACAAGTTCCATGTGCGCGCCGACGAGTACGAGTTGTTCGGCACCGACAGATGGAGGCGATGGCTCGACGATCAGCCGTTCGCCCTAACCGGCATGCGCGAGCTGCACGACTCCTGGCTCAACCGATCGTCGTAGCCGCGACGGGAACCCGCGGGCGGCGAGGAGCGCAGAGCGTCGGCCCGCTTGCGCTCCGGCGCTGCTTCGCTATAGTCGGTGCCATCGCCGGATCCGCAGCCGCAGGCGCGGCGGGATCGACGGGCCATCGCCGGATCCGCAGCCGTGGTGCCACGGATCGGCCACCGGATCGGAGCGACCCGCGAAGCCTCGCTCCCTTTGCTGCCGTCAGCTCCCGCTGCGGCATTCCCCTCAACGCGAAAGGAACTCGCGCATGATTTCGTCCGCCCCTATGACCGGAGCCCTCCAGATAGCGGCCGCTCTCGTATTCCACCTGCCGGGCGCCCGGCTCGAGTTGACCAGCTCGAACGGCCATCGCTGCTCGATCGGGCCGATGACCGATCCTCGCTGCACACTGCACCCCGCCGAGTTCCGCGAGCTGGTCCTTGCCGCGGGGAACTGCGAACTCCTGGGCACGCTGCTGGGCTTCGCGCTGGTGGATGAGCCGACCATGACCCTGACCTCCTCCGGCGTCGACATGAATCACCTCGGCGCTGGCCTGTATCGGGTGGTGGGCTGCGAGTTCACGTCGTACGCCTTCACCACTCCGCTGCCCGCCGGCCAGGTGGACAACCTCCTGTCGAGCCTCGACAGCGGGCTCAGCGGTTGCAGCGCCGACGCTTCCGGTAACTGTGATGACGGAGTGACGATGTGCGTGAGCCTCGTCCGGGATGACGGCCTCGGTGTGACGCTCGTGGTGATGAGCCCCTTCGACGTTGCCGAGACCATCCGTGTCGAGGCTGCGGCCAGGGCGGCCTCCTCGGCCTGCCTGGTGGCTGAGATGGAGCAGTTGGCCACCCAACCGGACGACTTCGCCGCCTGAGTGGTTCCCGACTCCCGGAGCCGCCGTACCGCAAGGCTGCGCCGGGCTAGGGTTCTCAAATGACTGAATTGAAGTTCGGCTGGCTGTCTCCGGTCATCGGCAACCGCTGGAGCGACTACCAGCCCATCGTGATGTACCAGCAGGACCACATCCTGTCGGAGGCTCTGCCCCACTTCGACTCGCTGTGGATCGCCGACCATTTCTACGGCTTCGACGCCCGCACCGACCCGTTCATGGAGGCATGGACGGTCCTCACCTGGCTGGCGGCCCGCTTCAACGGAGTGGCGCTGTGCCATCACGTGTTGGGCTGCGGCTACCGCCCGCCCGCCCTCACCGCCAAGATGGCCGCCACGCTGCAGGTGCTCTGCGGCGGCCGGTTCGTGCTCGGCATCGGCGCAGGCTGGCGCCAAGACGAATACGAAGCCTACGGCTACGACTTCCCCAAGCCGTCTGTGCGTTTCGCCCAGCTCGAGGAGACCATCGAGATCTGCCGCCGCATGTGGACCGAGGACCACCCCAGCTTCGAGGGACGCTTCTTCCGCATCGACGGCGCCGCCGCTCCGCCCAAACCCGAAGTGCCGCCGCGGATCTGCATCGGCGCCGGAGGCGAACGGATCGGGCTGCCCCTCGCGGGACGCCTGGCCGACATGTGGAACGCCATGGTCGCCGACGACGACCACGCCAGCCTGTCACGCAAGCGAGACATCGTGCGAGCCTCGGCGGAGAAGGCGGGCCGGGACCCCGACAAGATCGAGACATCGCTCACTGTGGAGCGGCCCCTTCCCGATACCGACGCCGAGTCCGAGTCCATGCTGGAGCACCTGGCCGGCCTGCAGCGCCTCGGAGTAGAGCACTTCGTGATGGACTTCGGCCATCCGCGGTCCACTGAGCCGGTCATGCGCTTCGTCGAGCAGGTGATGACCCCGCTGCGCTCAGCTTGAGCGACTCCACCGAACAGCGGCCGGCCCGGCAAGCGGCCGAGCCGCGGGATCTCAGCCGTTTGGCAGCAGGACTGTGCGGGCCTCCGCGCCGGTCTTGAGAGCGTCGAAGGCGGCCTGGAGGCCGTCGAGCCCCGCGGTGCGCGAGATCATCTCGTCGAGCTTGAGCCGGCCCCGCATGTAGAGGTCGGCCAGCATGGGAAAGTCCTTGCGGGGCCGGGCGCCGCCGGCGCGGATGCCGAGCAGGCTCTTGTTCTGGTGCAAGTCCAAGAACGGGTAGGTGACCTTGGCCCCCAAATCGGGCACGCCCACCGCGCAGACGTTGCCTCCGGGGCGGGCCATCGCGATGGCCTGGGCCAGCAGTGCGGTGCTGCCCACCACCTCAAAGGCATGGTGCACTCCTGCAGGACACAGCGACTTGACCGCGGCCACGGGATCGAAGTCGTCGCCTTCGGCCAACACAAAGTCGGTGGCGCCGAACTCCAGCGCGAGGGCCTCCTTGGCCGCGACCCGGTCGATGGCGATGATGGCGGAGGCCCCCACCAGCCGGGCGGCCTGGATCACGTTGAGGCCCACCCCGCCGGCGCCGATCACGGCCACGGTGTCGCCGATCTGGACCCGGGCCCGGTTGAACACCGCGCCGGTGCCGGTCACCACGCCGCAGCCGATCAGGGCGGCCGCGGCCAGGGGCATCTCCGCGGGGATCGGGATGCACTGGTTCTCGCCGACCACGGTCTGCTGGGTGAACGCACCGATGTTGGCGAAGTTGTAGACGGGTCGCCCGTTTTCCGCATAGGGCTGGCTGAGCGAGCCCAGCACCGCGTTGGTGCAGTTGCCCGGATCGCCGCCCTCGCAGTCTCCACAGTGGCCGCAGTTGCCGAAGGTGGACAGGATCACGTGGTCGCCCACCTCGCAGTAGGTGACGGCCGAGCCCACCTCCAGCACCACCCCGGCGGCCTCGTGGCCCGGCACGAGCGGCACGGGCATGTAGTACTTGCCGAGCACGCAGCTCAGGTCGCTGCCGCAGACCCCGGCGGCCCGGATCTCGACCCGCGCCTGGCGGGGCGCCAGCGACCCGACGATCTCCAGATCCTCCGACAGGCGGACGCTGTCCTCGGTGGTGCCCTCGAGTATCAGTCCTTGCACGGCGCCGCCTCCTCGGTGGTGCCCTCGAGTATCAGTCCTTGCACGGCGCCGCCTCCTCGGTGGTGCCCTCGAGTATCAGTCCTTGCACGGCGCTGCCTCCTCGGTATCGGTGCTGCTCGGGCCGTTCGGCGGCCGCCGGGTTAGATGTGGGCCCGCATGCGCTCGACGGTGTTCCACCGCTGAGCCGCGGAGATGGTGCCGAGCATCATCGCCTTGAATCGTCGATGGGCGCGGTCCTGATCGCCGGCGGGCAGCGAGTGCACGAACGGCACGTGCGACACGCCCACCCAGTAGAAGCCGGTCCAGGCCAAGTCCTCGGCCAGGTCCTCGGCACTCCAGGCGGGGCCGCCCGCCGCAGCCAGCTCGCGCCGGTAATGCTCCAGGAGCTCCGGCTCGCGGGCCAGGGTCTCGTCGTTGTGGCTGGCCATCAGCAGCCAACCCAGGTCCAGGCCCGGGAACGACCGCATGACCGTCTGCCAATCCACGATCACCGGCCCGTCCGAACGGAACAGCATGTTGTCCAGCTCGTAGTCCTGGTGGATGAGAGTCCACGGCCGCTGGTCGAATCGCTGGAGCCAGCCCTCGATGTCGGGAAGCCAAACGTCGGACACCATCTCGGCGATGTCGTCGGGGTGGTACTGGGGGAGATGCTCGCGGATGTTGGCCCAGCTGTCGAGAGTGAATGGGATGCCGATGCGCAGCGACGGGGACATCCAGTCGATCAGCCAGTCGTAGGAGGTCAGGCTCTCGTCCATCCAGAACGCGCCGTGCAGCCGGGCCAGATCGCCCACGAGGGTCTGCATCCGCTCGAAGGTGGTGCCCTCCAATATGTCGCCCTTCTGCGCCGGATGGACCCGCTCGATGAGCAGGGTGGCACCGTGGGTCTCAGGATCGAACCGGTTGACGAAGCATCGGGGGAGCGTCATGCCTGAGCGGTCGGCCACCGGCGACGCCAAGTCGGCGTAGAAGCCCGCCTCCCGCTGGTAGGACAGCATCACCGAGGCGTACATGCGGGCGATGTCGTCGTCGAGCGGGCACTTGGCCACGAACTCGACCGGCAGGTCGGTGCTGCCGGCGTAGGTGACCGACACGATCCCGACCTCGCCCATGGCGCCCACGAAGCCGTCCATCGGCCGCACCTGCACCGACTTGACCGGCGGGGGGCTGTGCCCGGCTTCAGTGAGCGCCTCCTCGAGCCAGGCAGGCGTCATGGTCAACAGAGTCTTGAGAATTTCGGTCATCGGTCCTCTTCGGGGTCCGGCACCCACCGCGGGGCGCGCTTGTTGAGGAAGGCGTCCATGCCCTCGACGGCCTCGTCGCCCGCGAACAGCTCGGCCGAGAGCCGCTCGGTCCAGGCGAGCGCCTCGTCGAAACTCATCTCGGGTACCCGGTCCACGAGCTGCTTGCACGCGGCCAGTCCCGACGGCGCACCGGCCAGCAGGTCGACCACCACCGCTTCCACCTCGGCGTCGAGGCTCCCGGCGGGGACCGCGGCGTTGATCAGGCCCAGGCGCACCGCCTCCGCGGCACCGAACCGGTTGCCGCGCAGGAAGGCGGCGGTCGCATCGGCTCGGCGCATCTTGGGCAGGCACAGAACCGAGATCATGGCCGGAGCCACCCCCACCCGTACCTCGGTGAACCCGAACTTGGAGTCGTCGCGGGCGACGGAGATGTCCATGGCCGCGGCCAGGCCCATCCCGCCGGCCACGCAATGGCCCGCGATGCGTCCCACGTAGGGCTTGGGCGATCGCCGGAAGCGCCCGAACAGATCGCTGGCTTTGACCACGACGGGATTGTCGTCGGCCCGACGGCCAGAACTCTCTCGCAGGTCGGCGCCCGCGCAGAACACCCGTCCCGAGTTGGTGAGCACGACCACCCGCACCGCCGGGTCGGCGTCGGCGTCATCGAGTACGGCGGTGAGCTCGGCCAGCAGCCGGCGGCTCAACGCGTTGCGGTTGGCCTCATCGGCCAGGGTGACCGTGACCACGCCGCGGCCGTCGCGGGCCGTCTCGACCAGGCTCACGACTCGCTCCTGCTGCTAGCTTCCCGCTCTTGTTCGCTGCGCTCACGGGCCGCTCGGGCCCGGCTAGCTTCCCGCTCTTGTTCGCTGCGCTCACGGGCCGCTCGGGCCCGGCTAGCTTCCCGCTCTTGTTCGCTGCGCTCACGGGCCGCTCGGGCCCTGGCGGTGGGCGGACCGGCGAAGGCCTGGGCCTTCGACAGCCAGTCGGCAGCGTGCTCGCCGGTCACCTCCAGGCCGGTGTCGGCTACATGGCGGCGCTGGGTCACCACCAGGCAGAAGTCGAGTGCCGGTCCCCTCACCGCGTTGTCTCCGGCCGCGTCAGCGTCGCCCCAGGTCCAGATGTCTCCCGCCGGGGCGGTGAGTTCGACCGACACGTCCGCCTCGGGAGCGGGCTGGCCCCGGTTGATGTAGGTCCAGGCCCGGGTGATGTAGCCGAGTTGGGCCACATGGCGGAGCCGGTGGGTGGGCTCGCGCGGCGCGCCCACGGTGTCGCACACGTCGGTGCCGTGGGCCCACACCTCCATGAGCCGGGCGGTGATGAAGGACTTGGCCCCCATCGAGGGCCCGTACCAGCTCACCCGGTCGCGCTCGCCGAGCGTGCCGGCGGCTTCGGCCAGCCTTCGGCGGTCGCTGCGCCAGCGCTCCAAGCGGTCTCCAACCGAGAGCATCCGGAACTCGCCCAAGGTGAAGTCGTCCCCGGAGGTCTCACTCACAAGCGACGCCTCCATCATCCGCCGGGCCTCCGAGGAGAATGACTCGGGGTCGCGGATGGCCTGCGCCGCCGCGCCGTCGAAGTAGCACAGGTGGCCAATCTGGTCGGTCACCGACCAGCGGGGGCTCGGGGTGAGCAGGTCCCAGTCCGGGTCGTTGAGCGGAGCCACGATCTCGTCGAGGCTTGCCTGCTCGTCGAGCAGGTCCTCCAGCAGGTCGGCCAGGTTCACAGTCCGCCAGTCTCGCGCCGCGGTGATGCCTCGCAGGGGGGCCGTTTCACGCGACAGACCCCGCAGCTCGGTGTAAACGCATCGCGGCGACGCATCCTGGCTCCCTTATCTTCCTAGGAAGTTACCTTCCTGGGAAGGTACCTCATGTCAACGCAATCGTGCTGACACATTTTGACTCCCACCTGCCCGCTCAGCCTCTGAGCAGCTCTTCGGGAACTTCCACCACCCGGGCCCGGAGCCACTCGCCGAGGCTCTTGGCCTGCGGGTCCTGGCGGTCCGAGGCGGCCACCCCGTCGCCGAGCAGGCCGTGGATCACAAAGTTGAGCGACCAGATGTTGGGGAGGCGATGCCGGTCCACCCGCAGCGGGGCGGCCTCCGGCAGCAGGTCGCCCAGGCGCTGAATGCTCAAGAAGCCGTCGATCCACTCGAACGCATCGGCGGAGCGGGCGAACACTCCCAGGTTGGCGTTGCCGCCCTTGTCCCCGGAGCGGGTGCCCACGACCCGGCCCAGCGGCGATGGAGTCGTGGGTCCCCAGTCACGGCCGTTGACGGTCGGGGCGGGGGAGGGGACCGGCGATCCCGGCGCGGCCGGGATCGGCACCGGATCGACAACGGTGCGCTCGCCGTCGAGAAACGTCACGTACTGGGGCACGGCCTCCGCGGGCACGGTGGCGGGCCGGTAGATGCCGAAGGCCCGGGGACGGGCCGCGGAGCCCGGCGAGAACATGCCCGGGATGGTGGCCAACGCCAGCTCGTTCATGGCGCCCGACAGGGTGCGCCCGAGCCGGACCTCGTCGTGGTCGAAGACGGTGAGCCGCCACACCGCGGTGGCCTCCTCGTTGGTGGCCGGGTCGGCCTTGTCGGTGCGCACCACCCGCTCGGTGACCTTGGCGTAGTCGCCCCGGTCATGGGGGCAGGCCCGCCAGAAGGCGTCGTGCACCAGCGAGGCCTTGGCCTCGACGTCTAGCCCGGTGAGCGCGACGGTGATCTCGCTGCGGTAGCCGCCCAGCTCGTTGGTGGCCACCTTGAGGGTGGGCGGGGGCGGCTCGCCCCGAACCGAGTCGATGCGCACCCGGTCGGGGCCGGCCTGGGTGAGCCGGATGGTGTCGAAGCGGGTGGTGACGTCGGGCCCGAGATAGCCGGGGGCGTCGATCTCGTAGAGCAGTTGAGCGGTGACGGTGCCCACCGTGACCGCCCCGCCGGTGCCCTTGTGCTTGCCAATGACGCAGGAGCCGTCGGCCGCGATCTCGGCCCACGGGAAGCCGGTGCGGGCCATGCCCTCTACCTCGGTGAAGAACGAGTAGTTGCCGCCGGTGGCCTGGGTGCCGCACTCGATCACGTGCCCGGCCGCCACCGCGCCGGCCAGGGCGTCCCAGTCGTTCACAGCCCAGCCGTGGTGCCAGGCCGCGGGACCGCAGGCAACCGCGGCGTCGGTGACCCGCCCGGCCACCACGATGTCGGCGCCGCGGCGCAGGGCCTCCGCGATGCCCCAGCCGCCCAGGTAGGCGTTGGCGGTGATCAGCTTCGTTGTGTCGGTCATCGGCTCGCCGGTGGCGAAGGAGCGCAATGTCACCGCGTCGGCAGAGTTGGGATCGAGCCGCGCCATGAGATCGTCGCCGTCCACGCAGGCGATCCGCGGGCTGAGGCCCAGTCGCTCGGCCACCTCGGCGACCGCCTGCGCGCAGCCCCGCGGGTCGAGCCCGCCCGCGTTGGACACCACCTTGATGCCCGCGTCGAGGCAGGCGCCCATCACCTGCTCCAGCTGCTTGACGAAGCTGCGGGCATACCCGCCGCCAGGGCGCCTCGAGCGGGTGCGGGCCAGTATCAGCATGGTCAGCTCGGCCAGCCAGTCGCCGGTGAGAACGTCTATGGGCCCGTCGTTCACCATCTCGGCCGCGGCCGACAAGCGGTCGCCATAGAAGCCGGAGCAGTTGGCGATCCGGATCGGCTCAGCCACCTGCGGCCTCTCCGGCCGCGGCCTCGGCTGCCTCGAACACCAGCAGAGGCGAGCCGTTGTCCACCTGGTCCCCGGGGGCCACCAGCACCTCGGTCACCGTGCCGTCGCAGGGGGCGCTCACATGGTGCTCCATCTTCATCCCCTCCATCACCACCAGGGTGTGACCGGCGGCCACCTGCTCGCCCGGCTCGACCCGCACCTCCACGATCACCCCCGGCATGGGCGCCGCGAACCCGCCCGCGGCCGAGCCGTGATCGGGGGCGCCGAAGCGGGGGATCACGGCCACCGTCACCGTCTCGCCGGCGCCGGTGACGTAGAGGTGGCCGCCGTCGCGAGTGACGGACCAACTGACGCGCCGCCCGTTCCATTCAAGGTTCAGACTGCGGGTGGACCAAGCCTCGATCCGGGCCGAGGCGCGCGTGGTGCCGCCTGCGGTCCCTCCAGCCGCATCGACGACGCCCGCGCTCTCACCGCCCGTGCCAGAGCCCACACCAGCCACGATGGCGCCGCCTGGGCTGCCCGCACCGGTGCCGCGTCCGCCGCACGCCGTCTCCACCTCGAAGGAGCCGTCGCGGCGGGGCCGGTAGGCCACCGTCACTACGGTGGTCTCGGGTGCTCCGGCCGCGCCGACCGCCAGCCCTACCCGCTCGGGCGGGAGGCGGCCGTGGCGCCATCCGCTCGGCATCCAACCCAGTGTCCGGGCCTGCCGCCTCTCCGCGGACTGCAGCCACAGGGCGGCGGCCACCGCGGCCTGCCGGCATTCGGCGGCCGACAACGTTGCGGCCCGGCTCGGATCGGCCCGCTCTATGAAATCGGTAGTGGTGTCGCCTGCCAGGAAAGCCTCCGACCGCAGAGCGGCCACCAGGAAGTGGCGGTTGGTCGTCACGCCGCCGATGTGCAGGCGCTCCAGGGCTAGGGCCAGGCGTCCAGCCGCCTCGGCTCGGGTGGGGGCGTGGACGATGACCTTGGCCAGCATCGGGTCGAAGTCGAGGCCAACCTCGCTGCCGGCCTCTACGCCGCTGTCCCAACGCACTGCCGGTTCAGCCGCCGGAGCGAAGGCGGCCAGGGTGCCAACCGCGGGCAGGAACCCGGCTGCGGGGTCCTCGGCGTAGAGCCGGGCCTCGATGGCATGACCCGCGAAGGCGATATCGGCCTGGAGGTATCCAAGCGGCTCGCCCGCGGCCACCCGCAGCTGCTCGCGGACCAGGTCGATGCCGGTGACCTCCTCGGTTATGGGGTGCTCCACCTGCAGTCGGGTATTGACCTCCAGGAAGAAGAACTCGCCTGTGTCGTCGTCGAGCAGCAGTTCCACCGTGCCCGCCGAGCAGTAGCCGATCGACTTGGCCAGCCCCACCGCGGCTTTGCCAATGGCAGATCGCAGCTCGTCGTCGACCGCAGTCGACGGGGACTCCTCGATGATCTTCTGGTGGCGGCGCTGGATGGAGCACTCCCGCTCGCCGAGGTGGACGACGTTGCCGTGGGCGTCGCCGAGGATCTGGACCTCCACATGGCGGCAACGGGGCAGGTAGCGCTCGAGGAACACGGTGTCGTCTCCGAAACCGCCGAGGGCCTCGCGCCGGGCCGCGACCACCGCCGCTTCCAGCTCGGCGGGGTCCGACACCAGCCGCATGCCCTTGCCGCCCCCGCCCGCGGCTGCCTTGACCATCAGCGGGAACCCGACCTCGCCGGCTTCGGTGAGATCCTCCGACGACGGCAGGGTGGGAACACCCGCGGCCGCGGCTGCGGCCTTGGCCGCCAGCTTGTCGCCCATCGTCTCGATGGCATCCGGGGCCGGGCCGACCCACACCAGCCCGGCGCCGAGCACGGCCCGGGCGAAGCCGGTGTTCTCGGCCAGGAAGCCGTAGCCGGGATGCACCGCGTCGGCGCCGACGGCCAGGGCCGCGGCCACCACGGCCTCGCTGTCTAGGTACCCGCCGGGAAGTCGCACGGCCACATCGGCCTCAGCCACGAACGGCGCTCCGGCGTCGGCGGCGGGGTACACGGCTGCGCAGCGCATGCCCATGGCCCGGGCGGTTCGGAACACCCGGCGGGCGATCTCGCCCCGGTTGGCCACCAGCAGCGTGCCGATGGCGGTCATGCCTCACCCCAACTGGCAGCTGTGAGCGCCCAAGACGGCACCCGACGCTGCCAATCCCGAGGCCGAACAGTCGCCCCAACCGAATTGGCAGCCCAGAACGCCCAAGACGGCACCCGACGCTGCCAATCCCGAGGCCGAACAGTCGCCCCACCCCAACTGGCAGCCCAGAACGCCCAAGACGGCACCCGACGCTGCCAATCCCGAGGCCGAACAGGCGCCCCACCCCAACTGGCAGCCCAGAACGCCCAAGACGGCACCCGACGCTGCCAATCCCGAGGCCGAACAGGCGCCCCACCCCAACTGGCAGCCCAGAACGCCCAAGACGGCACCCGACGCTGCCAATTCCGACGCTGAACAGGCGCCGCAGCTGTCGTTGACGGGCTCACAGCCGGAACACCCCGTACCCCTCTGCACCCGCTATTGGCGCATTGCCCACCACCGACAGGCACATGCCGAGCACGGCTCTGGTGTCGCGGGGGTCGATGATGCCGTCGTCGCTGATGGCGCCGGTGGCCCGCAGCGCCAGCGAGCCCTTCTCCTGGATGGCCTCGGCCTGGGCCACGATGCGGGCGTCCTCGTCCTCGTCGAAGGGCTCGCCCTTACGGGCTGCCCGGGCCCGGCGCACCTGCGACATCACCCCGGCGATCTGCTTGGGTCCCATCACCGCGATCTTGGCCGTGGGCCACAGCCAGGTGAAGCGGTTGCCGAAGGCCCGCCCCGACATGCCGTAGGTGCCCGCCCCGTAGGACGACCCGATGATCACGGTGAGATGGGGCACGGTGGAGTTGGTCACCGCGTTGATCATCAGGGAGCCCTTCTTCACCATGCCGTCGGCCTCGTAGTCCCGGCCCACCATGAAGCCGGTGATGTTCTGCAGGAACACCAGCGGGATGTCGGACTGGTTGCACAGCTGGATGAAGGTGGCGCCCTTCTGGGCCGAATCGGGATAAAGCACTCCGTTGTTGGCCAGGATCCCCACCGGGTAGCCGCAGATCGACGCCCACCCACAGACGAGGGTGGTGCCGTAGCGGGCCTTGTACTCCTCGAAGCGGGAACCGTCCACCACCCGGGCGATCACCTCGCGCATGTCGAAGGGCTGACGCAGGTCACGGCTCACCAGCCCGAGAAGCTCTTCTGGGTCGTGCACCGGTGGATCGGCAGCCATGGTCGGGCCCGGATGGGGCTTTTGCCGGTTGAGGTGCGAGACCGCCTCGCGGCACATGCGGATGGCGTCCATCTCGTCGGCCGCGAAGTAGTCGCCCAGCCCCGACGTCTCGGCGTGCAGCCGGGCGCCGCCCAAGGTCTCGTCGTCGGACTCCTCGCCGGTGGCCATCTTCACCAGGGGCGGCCCGGCCAGGAAGATCTTGGACTGGTCGGCCACCACGATGTTGTAGTCGGACAGCCCCGGCTGGTAGGCGCCGCCTGCGGTGGACGACCCGAACACCACGCACACCGTGGGTATGCGCATCTTGGACAGCTCGATCATCTCGTAGAAGAAACGGCCCGTCTCCGCGAAGTGGATCAGCTGGGCCCGGCTGCGGCCCCCTCCGGTGAACTCCGAGCCGCCGCCGTCGCTGCCCCCGAGCCGTAGGTCGGCGCCAGCGGACTCGACGAAGCTCACATAGGGGATGTGGTTGTCGCGGGCGATCTCGAGGGCCCGCATCCACTTCTTGCTGGCGTACGGGGTGAGGGCGCCGGCCAGCACGCTGGGGTCGTTGCCCATGATCACGCACTCGGTGCCGCCGATCACTCCGATGCCGACCACCATCCCGCCGCCCATGGTGTAGTCGGACTGGTAGGCGGCCAGCGCGCTGATCTCCAGGAACGGGCTGTTGGGGTCGATCACGTTGGCGATGCGCTCCCGGATCGGCAGCTTGCCCCGGCTCCGCAGGCGCTCCATGGCGGCAGGCCCGCCGCCCGCCTCGGCCTCGTCGAGAAGCTCCTCGATCTCGGCGAGCTGTTCCAGCAGGTCGTCGCGGTTCTGGCGGAACGCCTCGCTGGCCGTGTCTACCGCCGTCGGCAACGCGGGTGCCAGCAGACGGGGGAGAGCGGACTCGTGGCCCGTGAGAGTCACGCACAGCACGCTAGCTGCGCTCCGCATGACCCGGATCACGCGTTCGCGTACCATGCGCCGAGCCGATCGTCCGTGGCGTCCCGTCCCGGGACAGGGACTCGGGCGCGAGGCGTTGCCGAGAAGTAGGAGGTGCCATGACTCACACCGTCGACACGAGCACCGTGGACTTCCATTTCGACGTGCTGTGCCCCTGGGCCTACCAGACCTCGAAATGGATCCGGGACGTGCGCCGCCAGAACGGGCTCACCATCGACTGGCGGTTCTTCAGCCTGGAGGAGATCAACCGCTTCGAGGGCAAGAAGCATCCCTGGGAGCGACCCTGGTCCTACGGCTGGTCGCTGATGCGCATCGGGGCGGCGCTGCGCCGAGCGAGCATGGACCATCTCGATGCCTGGTACGAGCGCTCGGGACGGGCCCTGCACGAGGAGGGGCTGCGGGTCCACGAGCCTGAAGTGGCCCGGGAGCTGCTGGGAGAGATCGGCCTCGACCCGGCGACAGTGGACGCCGCCCTGGAGGATGCCAGCACCCACGACGAGGTGCGTTCCGAGCACGACCGGGTGGTGGGCGCGGGCGGCTTCGGGGTGCCCACCCTGTTCTTCGGCGACCAGGCCCTGTTCGGACCGGTGCTCATCGACCCGCCGTCGGGGTCTGAGGCGATGCGCCTTTGGGAAGCGGTGACCGCCTGGCTGGAGTTCCCGCACCTCTATGAGATCCAGCGGCCCAAGTCCCGCAACGACGAGCAGGTCATCGCCGAGGTCTTCCGCCCCTACATCGAGGCCCGCGACTGGGTCAGCGTCAACCGCGGCGAGATCATCGAGTTCGACCGCTCCTAGGAGACTGGCCAACAGTCGCCCGCCCGTAACCACACGCTCGTCATGAGTTCTCTCAACGCCCCCGGAGCGAGACTCGCCGTCAAGACCCCGATCGGCGATCGCGATGCCGAGGTGACAGAGCTGCCGTGCTGCAAGCCGAGCCTTCCTGAGCCGCCTCGCTCGAAGGACTAGGAACTGAGCAATGGACCCACTGCAGATCGAGACAGCGATTGGCGCGGCCGACTTGCCGAGCCTGCTGGCCGCGCTGGCTTATGCGACCGGCGATCCCGGCCTCGTGCCCGTAGAACTGTGGCTGGACCCGAGCCGAGCCCTGGAGCCCAACGGGGGATGGGACGACGATCAGCTGGCCCGGGCCCGCGGGTTGGCCGTCTCCGGCGTCGGACGCCTGACCGCCACTGGCGTCGGGATCCCTCGCGGCCCCGCCGATGCGCTCGTGCCGTCTCTGATCGGCTGGCTGACCGGCGCGGATCTCGACGACGGCTACCGCAGGATGCTGGCCGAGGAACTCGCAGTCAGCGGAGACCTGCGGGTGCCAGAGCCAATCACCGATGGTGCCTGGCCGCCGGACGGCGCCGTAGATCACCCGGTGGCCGTCATCGGAGCGGGGATGTCGGGCATCCTGGCCGCCCACCGTCTCAAGCAGGCCGGCATCGACTGTGTGGTGCTCGACAAGAACGACGATGTGGGCGGCACCTGGCTGGAGAACACCTATCCGGGCTGCCGGGTGGACGTGTTCAACCATGTGTACTGCTACTCCGGCGAGCAGCGCCCCGACTGGCCCGAGTACCACTCCAGCCAGCCAGTTCTGCTCGACTATTTCCGCGACTGCGCCCGACGGTGGGGGATAGGCGACCGGCTCCGCTTCGGGTCCACGGTCGAGTCTCTGGCTTGGGACGATGAGGCCCGCCGCTGGAACCTTCGTGTCCGGAAGACCACCGGCAGCGGCGCGGGCGACGCCACCGAGACGATCAGAGTCTCTGCGGTGGTGTCGGCCGTCGGCCAGCTCAACCGGCCCCTCATTCCCGATATCGAGGGCATGGACGACTTCGCCGGCCCGCACTTCCACAGCTCGGCCTGGCGCCACGATATCGAGTGGTCAGGCCTCAGGGTGGCCGTGGTCGGCACCGGGGCCAGCGCGCTGCAGTTCATCCCCCATCTAGCTCAGGAGGCGGACCACGTCACGGTTTTCCAGCGCACGCCGCCGTGGCTGATCCCCCGGCCCGTGTACCACGAGCCGCTCGCGGAGGGCCTGCTGAGGCTCTTCGAGCTCGTGCCCGGCTACGCCCACTGGTTCCGGCTGCGGCTGTTCTGGTGCACCCACGAGGGCACCGTCGGCGCCCTGCGGCGCGACCCCGCGTGGGACGGACCCCTTGAACAGGCCGTCAGCGCCCGCAACGACGAGGCTCGGAGCCTGCTGACCTTGTACCTGGAGTCTCAGTTCGGCGACCGGCCCGACCTGCTGGCCAAGGTCCTGCCCCGGTACCCGGTCGGCGCCAAGCGGGTGGTGCTCGACAACGGCATCTGGGCCAGCACGCTCAAGCGACCCAACGTGGAGCTGGTCAGCGACGGGATCAAGCGGATCGAGCCATCAGGGGTGCGGGGAGCCGACGGGCGACTGCACCGCGCCGACGTGATCGTGTACGGAACCGGGTTCCGGGCCTCTGAGTTCCTGATGCCGATGCGGGTGGCCGGGCGACAGGGCGCCGACCTGCACGAGACCTGGAGCGGCGACGCCCGGGCCTACAACGGCGTGTGCGTTCCCGGCTTCCCCAACCTGTTCTTCCTGTACGGCCCGAACACCAACATCGTCGTCAACGGCAGCATCATCTACTTCGCCGAGTGCGCCGCCCACTACGTGGTCGAGTGCCTGCGGCTGCTCGCCGACCGCGGCGCGGCGGCCATGGACTGCCAGCCCGACGCCTACGAGCGCTACGGGGAGCTGATTGATGAGCACAACTCGCAGATGGCGTGGGGCATCTCACCGGTGAACAGCTGGTACAAGAGCCCCAGCGGCCGGGTGGCCCAGAACTGGCCCCTACCGCTTGTCGACTACTGGCGCCAGACCCGGCGCCCCGACCCCGCCGACATCGAGCTCCTCTAGGGGCCGACCTCGAGCTGCTCTAGGGGCCGACCTCGAGCTCCTCTCAGGGGCCGACCTCGAGTTGCTCTGAGCGCATCGCCGGCGGGCCGCTGGAGCCGATCGATCAGCCGGTGTTGCGCATGCCGGCAGCCACCCCGTTGACCGTGAGCAGCAGCGTGCGCAGCAGCAGATCATCCTCGTCGGTGCTGCCGGCGAGCCCGCCGCGGTGCCGGGCCAGAAGGTCGACCTGCAGCACATTGATCGGGTCAAGATAGGCGTCGCGCACCGCCAGCGTCCGGCGCAGGATCGGCAGATCCTCAAGCAGGCCCCGGCCGGTGAGCGCGGCCACCTCGGCCACGGTCCGGTCGTACTCGGCGCACACCGCGTCGAAATGGCAGTGCAAAGTCGGATCGACGAGGGTGGCCACGTAGTGGCGGGCGATGGCCAGGTCGGTCTTGAACAGAGTCATCTCCACGTTCGACACGAACGTGCGGAAGAACTGCCAGCCCTGGTACATGTCGTCCAGGTCGGGGCCCATGCCGGCGGCGCGGGCCGCGGCCAACCCGGCACCGACGCCGAACCAGCCCGGCACAAGCTGGCGCGACTGCGTCCAGCCGAACACCCAAGGGATGGCCCGCAGCCCCTCGAGCCCCTCCCCAGCGCGGCTGCGGCGGGCGGGGCGGGAGCCGATGTTCATCTCGGCCAGTTCCTCCACCGGCGTGGACGTCCTGAAGTACTCGACGAAGCCGGGAGCCTGCAGGAAGGCTCTGTAGGCCTCGTAGGCCGCGCCTGAGGCTGTCTCCATCACCTGGTCCCATCTACGGGTGACGGCCGGGTCGTGCCGAGGGGACCGGTGCGACAGCGACGCCTCGACGACGGCGGCGAAGGCCAGGTCGAGGTTGCGGTGGGCCAGCCGGGGCAGCCCGTACTTGTCGGCGATCACCTCGCCCTGCTCGGTGATCTTGACCGAGTCGCTCACCGCGCCGGGCGGCTGGCCCAGGATCGCCGCGTGGGTGGGCCCTCCGCCCCGGCCCACGGTGCCGCCCCGCCCGTGGAACACCGTCACCCGCACCCCGGTGGCCGCGGAGACCTCGGCGATGGCCCTCAGCGTCTTGTGGATCTCCCACTGGGAGGTGGTGATGCCGCCGTCCTTGTTGGAGTCGGAGTAGCCGACCATCACCTCCTGGGTGTCGCCCCGCAGCCCGACCAGGCGCCGGTAGGGCTCCACCTCCAGCAGCTCCCGCAGGACCGGTCCGACCGAGCGCAGATCCTCAATCGTCTCGAACAGCGGCACGAACCCGAGCCGGACCACACCCGCCCCCAGGTCCACGAGCCCTGCCTCGCGGGCCAGCACAACCGGCGCCAGCACGTCTTCGACACCCCGGGTCATGGACACGATGTAGCTCTGCACAATCTGGTCGCCCCTGGCATTCATCTCGCGGCGCAGCACCCGGAACAACTCCAAGACGTCCTCGGCGTCGGCTCCCAGCGAGCGCCCGAGCAGGGCCAGCGGCCGGGGGCCGGCCAGCTCCTCGGTGAGCAACGCGGCCCGCTCGGCGCCGGAGAGCCCGGCATAGTCGATCCCCAGCGGCGCGAACAGGCGGGACAGCGCCCGGTGGTGGCGCTCGGCGTGCTCTCGGATGTCCAGGGTCGCGAGGTCGAATCCGATCATGGCCACGATGCGCCGGACCCTGGCCAGCCGGCCCCGGGCTAGGAGGCCGCCGTGGTTGGCCTCCAGCGACCGGGCGATGACGGCTAGGTCTTGGGCCAGCTCGTCAGCCGAGTCGTAGGCCGCGGGGCCCGGCATCGGCCTCCCCGCCTCGACCAGGCGCCGGTGGATCACCGCCAGCCTCTGCCGGTAGGGCTCGCCCGCGCTGAGCGTGTCGAACCGGGCAGTCACCTCCGGGAACTGCTGATGATCGGCCGCCAACTGCTCGGCCAGCTCGTCAGAGACCCCCCTAACCGCCAGCCCCACGCTCAGCTCCGACGACAGACCCTCGATCTCCTCCACCACGATGCGAAGAGCCCGTTGACGCTGGAACTCGAGCACCTCCACCGTGGTGGCCGGCGTGACGTTGGGATTGCCGTCGCGGTCGCCTCCCACCCACGAACCGAAGCGGATGGGCGAGCGGTCGGGATCGAGCCCGCCGCCCAGCGAGGCCAGCACGGCGTCGATGTCGTCGAGGAGCTCGGGCACGCCCTGCACCGCGATCTCCGTTAGGAAATAGAGGATCGACCGGGCCTCGTCCACCGGGTCGGGCCTCTGCCGGCGCAGCTCGTCGGTCTGCCAGATGGCGTCGATCAGCTCGTCCATCCGGCGGTCGGCCCTCTGCCGGGCAGTGTCGTCCGCGCCGGCGTGGGCCCGCTGCTCGATGAGGCTTGAGATCTCGGCCAGCTTGTCGAGGATCGAGCGGCGGGACGCCTCGGTGGGGTGGGCGGTGAACACCGGGCGCAGCTCGGTCGAGTTGACGGTCGAAACGATCTCGTCGTCGGCGAAGCCCATGTCGCTGAGCCGGCCCACCATCTCGCCGAAGCGGTTGGCGCCGGCCGCCCGCTTCTCGGTCAGGTCGTCGATCCGGTGCACCTGCTCGGCGGTGTTGGCCAGGTGGAAATAGACGGTGAAGGCGCGGGCCAGAAGACCGGCGTCGGCGACGTCCACACCGGCCAGCAGCTCGGCCAGGGCCGTGCTGTCCTCGTCGCTGCGCCGCAGGCCCCGGGCCAGGCCCCGCACCTGCTCGACCCGCTCGAGCAGCTCGGGGCCGTGTTGGCGGACCAGCGCGTCGCCCAGCTGGGCGCCCAGGCGCCGGATGTCGCTGCGGAGGGCCGAGTCGAGCTCTCCCAGCGAGAACTCGGCTGGACTGCGGGCCGACTCCGTTCCCATGACGCTCCTACGCCTCTAGGCGGCCGCGCGGGTGCGGCGCAGCAGCGGATCGGCCAACTTGAGCCCCCGGTCGGCCACCCCCAGCACCCGCGACGCCATGCCGGGGGTGTCTCCGTCGATCAGGTTGCCCATCACCTGGAGGGTGATGTTGGCAACTGCCTGGGTGCCCACCGCGAGGTGCAGGCCGTTGCGCAGGATCCAGGGATGGCCGATGAGGAAGCTGAACCGCCGGCCCGTGCGCAGGAACCCGTCGAAGCGTTCGCCGACGATCCGGTCGTAGGAGCCGGGCGCGGCGGCGGGGTCTTCGAGGAAGAGATCGGCCAGGAGCATCCCCGACTCTAGGCCGTAGTCGATACCCTCGCCGTTCATGGGATTGATCAGTCCGGCCGCGTCCCCCACCGCCGCCCACCCGGGTCCGTGGCGGCGGACCGCGCTCATGGGCAGCCTCCAGGCCCGGGGCCGCTCCAGGTAGTCGCCGAGCTCCCACTCTTCGGCCACCAGATCGCGGTAGTCGTTCAACAGTCGGTTGAGGTTGAGCCTTCGGAAGCCCTTCATGGTGGACATGGCGCCCGCGCCTATGTTCACCGTGCCGTCGCCGGCCGGGAACATCCACCCGTAGCCGGGAACCCATCCGCCCTCGGCTCCCCGCAGCGTGAGGCAGGCCTCCAGGTGCCGGTCGCCGTGGCGGGGGCTCGGCGCGTAGGTCCGGATGGCGATGCCGAAGGGCTCCTCCGCAACACGCTCGGCGCCGAGCATTCGGGCCGCCGCGCCGGGCGCACCGGTGGCCAGCACGACTAGGTCGGCCAGCCAGTGCCGGCCGCCCGCAGCAGCCTCCACCCCGATGACGGTGTCGTCGTCATCGAGCAAGGGCATGACCTCGGTGTCCCACACGATCTCGGCACCGGCCGCTTCGGCCGCCTCGACGAGGTGCTTGTCCAGAGCCCGGCGGGGCCACACCGCCCCGTGGGCTCCGAACCGGTTGTTGGCGGGCCACAGCAGCTCGCGCCGGGTGCTGCCCGCGATCATGCGCAGCCCGTCGATGCGGTGGGCGCTGTCGAGGTCGATGCCCAGCTCGTTGAGAGCGGCGACGGCCCTGGGAGTCAAGCCGTCGCCGCACACCTTGTCGCGGCCGGGCGAGGCCTTCTCGAACACCGTCACCCTGGCCCCGCCCCGGGCGGCTCTCACCGCGGTGGCCGCCCCTGCCGGCCCCGCCCCGATGACGGCCAGGTCGCAGCGAGAGGAGCTCACAGCCTCGATCGCCGCCAGGGGCGACGCCGATCGCCTGCGGCCCCGCCCCGAATCAGGCGCAACAGCCCCACCGGCGGTGCCGGCCTGCTAGTGGGCGTGGGGTCCGTGGCCGGGATGGCCGTGATGGCCGTGGTCGTGGCCGTGGCCGCGGTGGTCGTGACTGTGGTCATGGCTGTGGCCGTGACTGTGGCCGTCGCCGTGGCCGTGGCTGCGGCCGTGCTGGTCGTGGCTGTGGCCGTGCCCGTGATGGCCGTGGTCGTCGAGCACGATCATGTCCTGGCCGTGGTCGTGGTCGGCGTGGTCGCCGAGCACCCGGTCCCCGAACACCTCCCGCAGCCTCGCCTCGGTCAGCATCTCGTCGGGGGCCCCGGAGGCCACGAGCCGGTTGGCCATCAGCATCACCGAGTCGCAGTGCCGGGCCTCATCGAGATGGTGGGTGGTGATGATCACGATGGCGCCCCGCGACGAGTACTCCTCGATCACGTTCAAGATCCGCTCCTGAGTGGGTATGTCCAAGCCGGTGACAGGCTCGTCGAGCATGATGACGTCGGGCTCGCCGGCCAGCACCTGGGCGATCCTCACCCGCTGCTGCTGGCCTCCGCTGAGGTCGCCAAAGCTGCGATCAGAGAACCGGCTCACGTCGAGATGCTCGCCCGCGGCGCGCATGGCGGCTCGGTCAGAGGCCCGCAGCCGCCCGAGCAGCCCACGCCTGCGGTAGCGGCCCATGGCCAGCACCTCGCCCGCGGTGATCGGCATCCAGCAGGCGGGAAGGTGCTGGCAAACGTAGGCCAGGTTCTCGGACATCCCGCTGATGCGGCCCGAGCTGGGCTTCTGAAGTCCGGCCAGGCACTCCAGCATGGTCGTCTTGCCCGATCCGTTGATGCCCATGACCGCCGTGGACGTGCCCGGCTCGAACGTGCAGGTCACGCCTTCGAGCGCGGTGACGGCGTCGAACTCCACGGTTAGGTCCTCCACCTTGACGGCGTTCACCATGACCCAACGGTATATTCCTCCCATGTCATCGCCACCGCCCCGGCCGCAGTGAGCGGCGGCTCCGGCGCCGCTTCCGCCGACGCCGCAGTGAGCGGCTCGAACGGCCCCCGAGCAGGCGCCGAGCAGGCCGGGACCTCCGACCCGGCGTCCCGGGTCACCCCCGGGAGGGTCCGCATCGACCGGTACGGACTCGATCTCGGCCCGTGGCTCCACCTGGCCGACGAGCGGGCCCGGCTGGCCCGCCCCTCCCTCCGGCACATCGAGGTGACACCCCAGGGGGCCACCCTCGGCGCCGAGGTGGGCGGCGTCGACCTGGGCTCCAACCTCGACGACGAGGTGGTCGCCGAGATCCGCCAGGCGCTGCTCGACTACAAGGTGCTGGTGTTCCGCGACCAGCCGATCACTCCGGCTCAGCACGTTGCCTTCGCCCGCCACTTCGGCGAGCTGGAGATCCACCCGTTCATCACCGGCAACTCCGAGCATCCCGAGCTCGTGCGCTTCGAGAAGGGGGTCGACACCGGCGGCTTCGAGAACGGCTGGCACCACGATGTGACCTGGCGGGAGGTGCCCTCGATGGGGGCGATCCTGCACGCCATCCAGGTCCCGGCCACCGGCGGCGACACCCTGTTCAGCGACATGGGCGCGGCCTACGACGGCCTCGACGACGCGGTGAGGGAGCGGATCGCGGACATGTTCGCGGTGCACGACTTCATGCTCGCCTTCAAGCACCAGGTGCCCGAGGGCAAGCAGGAGGAGTTCCGGGCCCGGTACCCCTTGGCCCGCCACCCGGTGGTTTGCACGCATCCGGAGACGGGCCGCAAGCTGATCTTCGTGAACTGCTACTTCACGTCGCACATCGACGGGATGGACGCCGATGAGGGCATCGAGCTCATCAGACAGCTGGCCGGCCAGGCCAGCGTGGTCGAGTACCAGTTCCGGGTCCGATGGGCGCCCGACACTGTCGTGTTCTGGGATAACCGCTCGGTGCAGCACTACGCGGCCAGCGACTACTACCCGGACGTGCGGATAATGGAGCGGGCCAGCATCGTGGGCACCCGCCCGGCTTGACCTGGTCCCGTCCGGGATCGCCCACAACCGTCCCGCCTTCGTTCTACTGTGGCGCCGATGGCGCCCAAGACCGATTGGAACCCGCTGCTGAGGGGCGAGTTCGACAAGCCTTACTGGCGCGGGTTGCAGGACTACGTGCGGGCCGAACGGGCCCGACACCAGGTGTTCCCGCCCCACGACGAAGTGTTCGCGGCCCTGCATCTCACCCCATACGCCTCGGTGAAGGTGCTCATCCTGGGCCAGGACCCCTACCACGGTCCCCGGCAGGCCCACGGACTGTGCTTCTCGGTACGGCCCGGAGTGGCCAAGCCGCCGTCGCTGGTCAACATCCTCGACGAGCTGCACCACGACATCGGCGCTCCCGTGCCCAGCCACGGCTCGCTGGAGCACTGGGCCCGACAGGGGGTGCTGCTGCTCAACGCCACGCTCACGGTCCAGGCCCGCCGGGCGGCCAGCCACCAGCGCAAGGGCTGGGAGACCTTCACCGACGAGGTGATCAGCGTGGTCAACGACAAGGATGAGCGGGTGGTGTTCATCCTGTGGGGCGGCTCGGCCCGCCGCAAGCGGTCCCTGGTGGACACCAGCCGCCACGCCGTGATCGAGTCGGCCCATCCGTCGCCGCTGTCGGCTTCGGGCGGTTTCTTTGGCAGCCGGCCCTTCAGCCGGGCCAACGAGGCCCTGGTCGCGGCGGGACGCGAGCCGGTGGACTGGGCGATCCCCGAGCTCGCATAGAGGCCTCGCGGACAGGTCACCGCCTCTCCTAGACAGGCACTTGCGCGGCGGAGGTGTTCCCGTTACCGTCCGAGCCGAACCTTCATCGATGTAATTTCGAGCACGCTAGAACGGAGATTGCCCCATGAGAACAAATCGCGACAGAGCACAGAGCATTGGCGCCAGCCCCGACGAGCCCGCTGCGGTCCGCGGGGACGAGGACGTGCCCGAGCGGGCCGGACAGACACACTTGTGGTTCAGGGCCGACAGCCCTGCGGGGCCCGTGTTCGTGGCGCACTCGAACGGGTGGGTGTCGGGTCTCTTGATCACGCCGGACGGCCGCGAACCCGATCCAGGGCGTTTCGTCGACTACATGCGCGATGAGGCAGGAACCGATGTCGAGCCTGATCCCGACCCCGATCCCAAGCTTGTGGCCCGGGTGAGCGAGGCTCTCGCCACCGGGCGCACCGACGTTCCCGTCGACCTGTCGTCGCGCTCGCCGTTCCACCAGGAGGTCCTGAGAGCGACCGCTCGCATCCCCCGCGGCGAGGTCCGGACCTATGGGGAGTTGGCCGCGATCGTGGGCCGGCCCAGGGCCGCCCGCGCCGTGGGCACGGCCATGGCCCGCAACCCCGTGCCGCTGCTGGTTCCCTGCCACCGGGTAGTGCCCAGCAGCGGGGGAGTGGGCAACTACGGCTACAGCAGCGACCTCAAGGCCAAACTGCTCGCCGGCGAGGGCGCCGTTCTCTAGCCCGCTAGCGGGGGCCCGCGGCCACCACGGCGGGCGCCAGCATCGCCAAAAGCTCGTCGGCCAGCGAGTCGGAGTCGAGAGGGGCCACAATCCGGTCGGCCCGTTGGCGGCTGGGCTGAACGTAGGCGTCGTGCATGGGCGCGACCGTGGTCGCGAACTGCCTGCGCACATGGTCCTCCGGCCGGCCCCGCTCGGACATGTCCCGCTGGATGCGGCGCTGAAGGCGCACCTCCTCGCCAACGTCGACGAAGACCGAGAAGTCCATCCGCTCCGCCACCTCCTCGAAGGCCAACAGCAGGATGCCTTCCACGAGCAGCAAGGGGGCGGCCGCCACCCGTTCGAAGCGGCCGCTGAGGGTGTGGGTCGCGAAGTCGTAGACGGGCACGTCCACATCGATGCCCTGGCGCAGCGCGTCGAGGTGCTGCAGGAACAGGTCGCTGTCCAGCGCGTCGGGATGGTCGAAGTTGCGGCGGCGCCGCTCGGCAAAGGGCAGGTGTGACAGGTCGCGGTAGTACGCGTCGAAGGCCAGGACGCTCGCTTCGTTATTGCCCAGGCGCTCCAGGAGCCGCTTGGTGAGGGTCGTCTTGCCCGCGCCGGAGCCGCCGCAGATTCCGAAGGAGAACACATCCACGGGCCGACACCATACCCCCGACGCGCCGGTGGCATCATTGCCGTCGTGGCACTGCCGCAGTCCCGGCGATCGGGCATCAGCCCGTTCTACGTGATGGAGGTGATGCGCGCCGCGGAGGAGCGGGCCGCGGCCGGCGGCGACGTGCTGCACCTGGAAGTGGGCCAGCCGTCCACACCCGCGCCCGCCGGGGTGATCCGGGCCGCGCACGCCGCTCTCGACTCGGACGTGCTCGGATACACCACGGCGGCAGGACTCGAGGCGCTGAGGAAGCGGATCTGCGAGCACTACCGGTCCTGGTACGGCGCCGACGTCGACCCCGGCCGCGTCGTCGTGACCTTCGGCGCCTCGGGGGCGTTCGTGCTGTCGTTCCTGGCCGCCTTCGACGCCGGCGACCGGGTGGTGGTGCCCACGCCGGGCTATCCGTGCTACCGAAACGCCCTGCAGGCGCTCAACGCCGAGGTGGTGACGCTGCCCACCTCGGCCGAGACGCGCTTCCAGCCGTCGCCGGAGCTGATGGAGGAGCTTTGCCGGCGTACCGGCTCCGTCGACGGGCTGGTGCTGGCCTCGCCGTCCAACCCGTCGGGGACCATGCTCGACGGCCCGTCGCTGGCCGCGGTGTCGGACTGGTGCGCGACCCACGGCGTCCGCCTCGTGGCCGACGAGATCTACCACGGAATCACCTACAGCGAACCGGCCCCCACCGCGCTGAGCCTCAACTCGGACGCGCTCGTGGTCAACAGCTTCTCCAAGTACTTCTCGATGACCGGCTGGCGCCTCGGCTGGGTAGTGGCCCCTGCCGACCTTGTCGAGCCGGTCCGCCGGCTGGCCCAGAATTTCTTCGTGGCGGCGCCCACCCTGTCGCAGATGGCCGCGGTGGCTGCCTTTGACTGCCACGACGAGCTGCAGGCCAATGTGGCCCGCTACGCCACCAACCGGGCCGTGCTGCTCGATGGGCTCCCCGCGGCCGGCATCGACCGCCTGGCTCCCAGCGACGGAGCCTTCTACGTGTACGCGGCCGTCGACCACCTCGCCGCCGACAGCCAGGCGCTGTGCCGCCGGTGGCTCGACGAACTCGGAGTGGCGGCGACGCCCGGCATCGACTTCGACCCGGCCCAAGGCCACCGCTACGCACGGTTCTCCTACGCAGGCGCCACCGACGACATGGCCGAGGCGATGCGACGACTCAGGGGTTGGACGCCCTGACCGGCGCAAGCCCCGGCACCGGCACCCACAAGGGAACTGGCAGCACAGAACGCCCAATAGGGCCCCAACCGCTGCCAATTCGGCTGCACACCCCGGCACCCACAAGGGAACTGGCAGCACAGAACGCCCAATAGGGCCCCAACCGCTGCCAATTCGGCTGCAAGCCGCCCAGCAGAGCATTGATCTCAGGCGCCGAGCCTGGTCCTGGCCTCCGCCGAGCGCTCCAGCAAGTAGGCGGGCACGGGCACGCCGTTGACCACGGCCTCGCCGGTGCCTCCGTCAGCCGCTCCCCCGTCCGCGGCTGCGCTCGCCGACGGAGCATCCGGGGCTTCCGCCGCCCGCAGCGCGGCCCTCTCGGCCTCCTCAGTTTCCCGGTCGCGGGCGACCAAGAACCGGCCGTAGTCCTTCGTGCGGACGAGGTTGCCGTGATCGATGTGGCCGACCACCCGACCGTCGACCAGCCTCACCCAGTAGCGGTTCCAGGTGAATCCGTTGGCCATCGCCACCTTGCCCTCGGTGCCCTCCGACACGCCGGGCAACTCGGCGACCAGCCGCACTCTCTCACCCCTCTTGAGGGTACGGGCCTGCAGCTGGGCCGTGGAGAAGGTCTTGGGCGGCATCGACCAACACGGTAGCGTGACGCCGTGGCGCCCGACGACCTCCCCGGCATCGCCGACGGCTCGGTCCCGCCGAGGGCTGGCGACATCTACAGCCCGCAGTCCGGAGCTGTCGCGCTGACCGCGGAGGATCTCGGCTACCGGCCCTTCGACGCTGACAACCACTACTACGAAGCCCTCGACGCGTTCACCCGCCACGTCGACCCCCGGATGCAGCCCCGGGTGGTGCAGTGGGTGGACATGGGCGGCCGTAAGCATCACCTCGTCGGGGGACGGCTGGCCCGTGCCGTGGCCAACCCCACCTGGAACCCGATCGCCAAGCCCGGAGCGCTGCGCGACTATTTCAAGGGCAACCCCGAAGGCCGCAACCCGGCCGAAATGCTGCGCGACCGGGAACCGCTGCCCGACCACTACATGAACTCCCAGGCCCGGCTCAAGGTGATGGACGCGCAGGGCCTGCAGGCCGTTTGGCTGTTCCCCACCCTCGGCGTTCTCTACGAGGAGCTGCTGCGCCACGACATCGACGCGGCGGTGGCCATGATGCGCGGCTTCAACCGGTGGCTCCATGAGGATTGGGGCTACAACTGCGCCGAGCGCATTTTCGGCGCGCCCTACATCGCGCTCGGCGACCCCGCCGCCGCGGCCGCCGAGGTGGACCGGGTGCTCGGCCTCGGGGCCCGCATCCTGGTCGTGCGCCCCGCCGCGGTAACCACCCGCACCGGCCAGCTCTCGCCGTTCCACACGACGTTCGACCCGGTGTGGCAGCTCATCAACGACGCCGGCGTGACGGTGGTGATCCACGCCTCGGACTCGGGCTACTCCTCCCAGGGCTACGCCGACGACGAGTTCTCCTCGGCCGGGCTGGGCGGCGGCATGGCCGGGGCCCCCAACCTTCGGGCCTTCGCCATCGAGCGGGCCGCCCAGGACTGGCTGATGCAGTCGGTGTTCGAGAAGCTCTACGACCGCTTCCCGAACCTGCGGGTGGCCTCGGTGGAGAACGGCTCCGACTTCCTGGCCCCCATGTTCCGCAAGTTCTCCCAGATCGCCAAGAAGAACTACTGGTGGTTCGACGACCATCCCATCGACACCTTCAAGGCCCATGTATGGGTGAACCCGTTCTGGGAGGACGATGTGAACGAGGTGACCGATCTGATGGGCGCCGATCGGGTGATATTCGGCTCGGACTGGCCCCACATCGAGGGGATGCCCGAGCCTCTCGACTATCTGGCCGAGCTGAAGGGCTTCTCCGAGGCCGACCGCCGTGCCATCATGCTCGACAACGTCTCCTACCTGAACGAGCCCCGGCCCACCTGAGGACCATGACCGAGACCGCCTCCGCCCCGCCCGCCACCGACATCGACGCGGCAGCAGTGCGCGCCGAGGTCGAGTCATTCTGCGACGAGAACTGGGATCCAGATCTCGAGGTGGGCCAGTGGTGGCGCCTGCTGGCTGGGGCCGGCTACTCCCACCCGATGCTGCCCGTGCCCGCGGGCGGACGCGGCTACGGCCAGGGCCATGCTGCGGTGGTGTCGCTGGTGCTGGCCGAGCGAGCGGTGCTGGGCCCGCCCGGAGGCTTGGGGCGGATGCTGGCCGCCCCCACCATCGCCATCCACGGCACGCCCGAGCAGATCGAGCGGTTCGTTCCCGAGATTCTCGATGGCCGGGTCGGATGGTGCCAGCTCTTCAGCGAACCCAACGCCGGCTCCGACCTGGCCAGCCTGCAGTGCCGGGCCGAGCGCGACGGCGACGAGTGGGTGATTTCAGGCCAGAAGGTGTGGACCTCCGGGGGCCAGGTTGCCGACAAGGGCATGCTGCTGGCCCGCACGGACCCCGACCTGCCCAAGCATGCCGGCATCTCCTGGTTCGCGTTCGACATGGAACAGCCCGGGGTGGAGGTAAGACCCCTGACCGAGATGACGGGACGGGCCCTGTTCAACGAGGTATTCCTCGACGAGGCCCGGGTGGCCGACAGCGCCCTGATCGGCGGGCTCAACAACGGCTGGAGGGTGGGCAACACCACGCTGATGGTGGAGCGGGCATCACTGGGAGCGTCGGGCCGCAAGCCGCCGGAGCTCATACCCGGCCCCAAGGGCGGCGTCCTGGGCCGGCGGGCAGGAGACTTCGTCACCCGATCGATGCAGGCGCTCGACGGCGTCCCGCCGCTGGGCATCGACCTCTGGTGGTGGCTGGTCGACCTCGCCCGCAAGAACGGCACCGTCGCCAGCAGGGTGCTGCGCGACGATCTGATGCGCCTCTACGGGCTCATCGAGATCAACCGGCTGTCGATCCAGCGGGCCCGAGCCGGCGGCTCGGCCAGCGCGGCCGCGCCCAACATCGCCAAGCTGACCATGAGCGAGCTGACCCGGTCGTTCCGCGATATCGGCCTGCGGGTCGTCGGCGCCGACGGGATGCTCATGGGCGACTCCGACAGCCAGAGCGGCGGCCACATCGGCGAGTTGGCGCTGTTCTCGCCCGCACCCTCCATCTACGGCGGCACTGACCAGGTGCAGCGCAACATCATCGGCGAGCGCGTGCTCGGGCTGCCCAGGGAGCCCGGCCCGGCCCGCGACACTCCCTTCAGCCAACTTCCCAAGAACTAGCGCCCTCGCCCGCCCGAGGGCGCGACAGGGCGTCCGAACCACCACCCGCAGCAGGAGCACGAATGAGCCGGCCCGCCGTCGAATCGATCCATCTCGCAGCCGCAAGCCACATGCCCATGAAGCCCGTGCCGCGGGTGGTGGCCGCGACCGGCAAGGGGCTGGTCGGGGATCGCTACCACGGAGCAACCCTGCGTCAGGTCACGGTGCAGGCGGCCGGCGAGCTGGCCGAGGCTGCCGCCCAGGCCGGGCGCCCGATCGATCCGGGCCGCACCCGGCGCAACATCACCATCTCCGCCGACACCGTGCCCCGCACGCCCGGCCATCGCTGGTCCATAGGCGACGTCGAGCTGGAAGTGACCCGCGACGCCGCTCCCTGCACGCTGATGGAAGAGATCTTCGGCACCGGCGCCCAGGAGAGCCTCAAGGACCGCGCCGGGGTGGGGTGCCGGGTGATCTCCGGCGGCGAGATCGCGGTGGGCGATGCGGTCGATTTGCGGATGGGCGCCGAGAACACGGCGGGAACGGGCGTCCGGGCAGCTTCGTGACCGATCGGGTGCGCCTCGAGATTGACGGCGCCGTCGCCACCATCACCAACAACAATCCGGCCAAGCACAACGCCTTCGACGACGAGATGGACGTAAGGCTCTTCGAGATCCTCGAAGAGCTCGCCGGACGGCCCGAGGTGCGAGCGGTTGTGTGGCGGGCCGAGGGCCGCAGTTGGTCGTCGGGCCGCGACGTCTCCGCTATCGGCACCAACGTCAGCGGTCTCACCCACCACGAGCTGATGGTCCGGGGTCACAGGGGCATACAGCGGCTGTGGGAGCTGGACGCTCCGGTGATCGCGGCCATCCAGGGCTGGGCCATGGGCGGGTCGTTCCAGCGGGCCCTGCTGTGCGACATCCGCATCGCGGCCGACGATGCCCGCTTCAGGCTGCCAGAGGTGGGCTACGGCGTAATCCCCGACACCGGCGGCGTGAGCGTGCTGTACGAGATGTGCGGCCACGGGCTGCTCAGCGACATGGTGCTGACCGGGCGCACGCTGACCGCGGAGGAGGCACTGGCCCACGGCATCGTGTCGCGGGTTGTGCCGCCTCACGACCTCGACGCCGAGGCCCGGGCCATGGCCGAGGCCATCGCGGCCGCGCCTGCGGTCACTGTGAAGCTCGCCCGGCGGGTCATCTCGCAGCTGGCCCGGCCCCAGCAGCAGGCCTCCATGGCCGATGAGCTGATCTACCAGACGTTCCTCAACCGCAGCGACGACTTCGCCGAGATGAACGCGGCCCGGGCCGAGGGCCGGTCCCCGCGCTACACCGGGAGCTGACGTGTCCCGCCGAACTTCAATCCGCTTTGCCACATCTACGGTGGTCAACTCCTTGAAGTTCGCTGGTTGACGATGGCTGGGCCTGCCGGACTGCCATCCCCGCCGCCCGCAGGCGAGACCGCCCTGCGGCCGGGGACCTTCGACGGCAGCACCGTGCTTGTCACCGGCGGGGGAACCGGCCTCGGCAAGGCCATTGCCTCCGAGTTCGCCCGGCTGGGCGCTGCCATCGTGATTGCGAGCCGCTCTGCCGAGCACCTCGAGGCGGGCCGCGCCGCCATGGAGGAACTTGGAGCCGATGTGGCTACCGCGGAGTGCGACATTCGCGACCCGGCCTCGGTGACAGCCGCCTTCGACGCGGCCGAGGCCGCCTTCGGCCTGCCCGACGTGGTGGTCAACAACGCCGCGGCCAACTTCGGAGTGCCGGCCGAGGACATGTCGCCCAATGCCTGGCGCACCGTGGTGGACATCACCCTCAACGGCACGTTCAACTGCACCCGCGAGATGGGACGACGCCATCTGGCCGCGGGCACGCCCGGCTCGGTGATCAACATCGGCGCCTCCTACGCGTGGACGGGCGGCCCGGGCTTTGCCCACTCGGCCGCGGCCAAGGCGGGCGTCAAGAGCCTCACCGAGTCGCTGGCAGTGGAGTGGGGTCCCTACGGGATCCAGGTCAACTGCCTGGTACCGGGTCTGTTCCCCCACGAGGACATGACCACCGACATCCGTTCCAGCCTGGACCGCACCAGCAACAAGGACATCTGCCAGCCCGCTCTGCGGGTGGGGGAGCGCCAGGAGCTGGGGTGGGCAGCCACGTTCCTGGCGTCGCCGTACGGACGGTTCATCTCGGGGCACACGCTGGTGGTGGACGGGGCGAACTGGCTGCGCCGCTCGATGACCAGCCCGCCGGTGGTCACCGTGCGAGACCAGATGGGCCGCGGCCCCTTCGAACCCTGACGCCGGACCGAGCCGGTGCGGAACCTGGCCGCGGCCTAGTTGGCGTATCTGGAGAGGATCCAGCGATGGCCCCGGCGCCTCGACTTCTCGCGCTGCAACAGGTGATCGACATGATGATCTCCAGTGCAGCCCTGCAATGAAGTCTCCAGCTGGATGGTCGAGTGTGCGATGCCATGGTCCTCGCTGGCAATCCGCCGCAACTCGCGCAGCATCGCGTCATACGCGCCCGAGTGGTCCGGGTCCGCGAGAACGTGGGCCGTCAGCGATACATAGCCCGAGGTCACGGTCCACACATGGATGTCGTGCACGAGAGTCACTCCGGGGACTTCCTCCATCTCGTGGCAGAGCTTGTACAGGTCAAGATGCTCGGGCGTGCCCTCGATGACCTACGCAGTGACCGCAGAGGCCGACGAGGACGGGGAGGTGACGGCATCGGTGCACTCAGCCGTTTACCCTGACGCCAAGGTCGCCTCGCAGATCCGGCTGCGGGCGATCTACACCGCGGGAGTGCTCACCCAGCTGCTGGACGGAGTATTCGAGCGGCCGACGATCGCAGAACTCTCGGAGGGAGCAGACCCGACACCGGTCAGCGTGGCGAACCTGTCGTCCAACGCGCTCCTCAAGGCGTTCGCACAGCAGTACACGGCTGCGCTAAGCGAGTCGGGAATGATCGAGGCGCTGGCCGCCAGAGAGGCGATCAATCCGATCGCGATCGACGCCGAAATGCGCGCCGTTCGGCCCGTCCACGGGTTGGCCGTCGACGGTGCACTGTGCGGCGTAGAGACTGTCGCCGCAGCAAACTCCCGGTTCCTGCAGCGCCTGTCGATCAGGCACAGCCTCGAGCTCGACGAGATGCTCGGTCTCGATACGCGCCCCTCGTCGGCAGGCAAGCCCGAGCCCCACCGGCTGCGCATCATCGCCCGGCTGGGGGACGACGGTCACTTGGAGCACGGCGTCGAGCTCTCCAGCGGCGAGCAGATCCTGCCGCCGGAGCGCCTCCTGCGTACCCACGCCGTCATCGGCAGATGGCAGATGAGCGGAGACGTGGAGGTTGATGGCAGCCCGATCGGCAGGATCCGGGGCCGGCGCGTTGCGGGCGGCCGCTTCGAGATGGGCTTCGTCAGCGTCGATGGCGAGGCGATCACCCCCGACATCGCCTTCCTGCCAGCTGACCGACCGGTGGGAATCTGGTTCCGCAGCAGCGAGATCGAGGTACCCGCAGTCATGTTGATGGACTCGGTAGACCCCGCAAGCGGGTAGTGCTGCGTCGTGTCCGAGACTTACCGGCAGTTGGCGCAGCGGCCGTGGAGATCCAGGCTGTGATGCGACGGTGTGAACCCGGACCGGCTCGCGAGCTCGGCCAGGCTCCTGTCGACCACCGCCTCCAGTTCGTCGTCCAGAAAGACGTCCTCAATGCTGCCGCAGGCGACACATACCAGGTGGTGGTGGTGCGATAGCAGGGGCTCGGCGAACTCGAAGTAGGCGTGGTCGCCACCGGCAGTAATCCGATTCACCACCCCGGAGCGCTCCAGCACATGCAAGTTGCGATAGATGGAACTGGGCGCCAACTCTGGCGCGGCCACCACGATGTCGGGCAACGTGACCGGCTGTCCCGCGGCTGCAATGACATCGACGAGCCGTCGGCGGGCGTTCGTGTAGCGGTAGTCGTGGCGGGCGAGGCGCAGGCTCACTGCGTCGTGCAGATCGGTGTTTCCGGAGTCCGAGCCAGCGCCCCGGCGTGTCGTCACTTGGGAACCTGCTCCTGCTGATTGCTAATAAGACTTACTCTCATTATCGTGCGTACGCCACTACCAGGAGAGCGTAGCAATGCGACTGCGGACCGAAGTCGAGGGCCGTCACGGCAGGAATCGTGCACGACCGTCCTGGTGCGGCCTGCACTCTGTTGCCGTGGCTGTCCTGACTACCGCGGCGCTCACCGCACCGGCTTGCGGAGCCAACTCATCGACAGGGCGCCCCGAGCAGGGCACGAGCGCGGCAGCTCCCACGATCCTTGCGACCACCGGTATCTGGCGCGACATCGTGTCCAGCGTCGCCTGCGGCGGGCTGGCTGACGTCGACACGATCGTCCCGTCGGGCAGCGATCCGCACGGTTACGAGCCGTCCCTGCAGGACCGGGCCCGCATGGAGAGCGCCGCGCTCGTGGTGGCCAACGGCCTCGAGCTGGAGAACGGTCTCGAAGACACGCTCGAAGCGGTCTCGGAGTCGGACACACCGGTGTTCGAGTTCGCAGGAGGAATGGACACGATCCCGTTCTCATTCGAGGGTGCTCAGCACGGCGAAAAAGAAGACGAGGGCGAAGAACAAGGCCACGACGAAGACGAGGGCGAAGACGAAGGCCACGGCAGCGGGGGCGATCCCCACGTGTGGTTCGACCCCCACCGCGTGTCGGAGGCGCTGCCCGCGCTGGCTCGCGTGCTGACCACGGAAGTGGGTCTCGACGCGACCGCGATCGACGCGTGCCTGGCCAGCTATCTGGCGGAACTGGAAGCCGTCGACGCCGAGATCGCGGCCAAGGTCGAGCAGCTTCCGGCCGAGAGCCGAAAGCTGGTCACCAACCATCAGGCGCTCGGATACTTTGCGGATCGCTACGGACTCGAGGTGATCGGCACGGTCATCCCGACGCCAGCGAGCATGGCTCAGGCCAGCCCGGCCCGACTCGAGGAGCTGGCCAGGACAATCGAGCACGAGGAAATCAAGGCAATCTTCGCCGAAACCCTGCACTCCCTCGACGATGTGGAGGCGCTGGCTGCCCGGGTCGGCGACGTCGATGTCGTCACGCTCTACACCGGTAGCCTCGGCCCCTCCGGCAGCGGCGCCGAGACCTACGTCGGCTTCCTGCGCACCAACGCCGACCTCATCGTCGACGCCCTGAGCTGAGCTCCGCTAGAAACTCTCCGCATGGAGTTCCTCACCGACCCAGTGACGTGGTGGATCGACCCCTTCGCATCCAACGTGTTCATGCAGCGAGCCCTTTACGCGAGCCTGCTTGTGGTTCTTACCACATCGGTCGTGGGCACCTGGGTGGTGCTGAGGGGAATGAGCTTTCTCGGCGACGCCTTGGCCCACGGCGTGCTGCCCGGCATCGCGGTGGCGTTCATCATCGGGGTGGACACCACCATCGGCGCCTTCGTCGCGGCCATCGCGATGGTGTGGGGCATCAACATGATCCGCAGCCACTCGCCGCTTCCCGAGGACATCTCCATAGGGGTGCTGTTCGTCGGGTTCCTGGCCCTGGCCGTGGTCATCATGTCCAGCTCGTCGGGGGCGTACACCGGGGACCTCAACCGGTTCCTGTTCGGCTCCATCACCGGAGTCGACGCCGCCGACCTCCGCCGCCAGGCCATCGCGGCAGCGATCTCGCTGGGCGGGGTGGCCCTGTTCTACCGGGCCTTCCTGGTCATGACCTTCGACCACGCCCAAGCCGAGGTGCTAGGCCTCCGGCCCCGCCTCGCCCACGGCGTCCTGCTGGTCCTGCTGGCCATCTCGATCATCGCGTCGTTCGAGGCGGTGGGGAACCTGCTGGTGTTCGCCTTCCTGATCGCCCCGCCGGCCACCGCAGTGCTGCTGGTGCGCCGGGTGCCTCGCATCATGGCCACCGCGGCGGCCATAGGGACCGTCTCTGCGGTGATCGGACTGCTGGCCAGCTACCACTACGACACCGCGGCCGGGGCCACCATGGCCCTGACCACAGTTCTCGTGTTCCTGGGAGTGCTGACCATCAAGGCGATGCTGCGTGCAATCGGCTCGCGTCGCGGGCACCCTCACGCGGCCGTGGCGGGCTCCTGACCAGGAGGCAGCCCGACACGACGGGTATGAGGTATCTAGAGTGGAGCAATGGCAAAGGAGGCCCAGCGGCATCGTGCTCTGACCTCGATTGAGCCCAGCGATCTGCTCGCCGATCAGGCATACACGCAATTGAGTATGGCCATCCTGCGGAATGAGCTTGCTCCGGGAGCGTCGTTGTCGGTGCCGGAACTCGCTCGTCAGCTGGGTGTGAGCCGTAGCCCTGTGCGCGAAGCCGTGCAGCGGCTCATCTATGACGGGTTGGCTGACTATCGCGGGCGTCAGGGCACGGTGGTCTCGATGATCGAGTTGAGCAACTTCATTGCCCTTCTCGAGGTTCGCGAGGTTCTGGAGGGCTTGGCGGCCCGACTGGCGGCGCAGCGGGCAACAGACGATGACCGGAGCGCTCTGGTGCGGCACCACGACGAGTTCATGGCTGTCAGTGACCGGGGGGAGCCGGCTGTCCCGGACTTCGTGCAGAGCGACATGGCGTTCCATGCCTGCATCCGGCAGATGGCCCGCAACGACGACCTCAGCCTGGCGCTCGCCCGCATACAGGCCCGAGCACACTTGTCGATGCACACGCTCTGGGGCCGGCGGCGCAACGTGCGCGCCGCGCAGGCTGAGCACGGTGAGATCTCCGAGGCCATCGCCAGCGGCGACGCAGGCCGGGCCGACCAGGCTGCGCGGAGTCACGTCGCCCGCCTGAGAGACCGGGTCCTCAGCGCTAAGCCCGGCGACAGCGCGGACGAAGTCGCATGAGCTTCGGTCCGGGCCCACGACGGGTTGGACCATCTGAGCTGCCTGCGTCCGGGTACGCGTGACTAGTTGCCCAGTCCGCCTCCTAGTCGCTGAGTTCGCCGGCGCGATCTATGGCGATCCCGCGGCCGGTCGTGCGTGCAGAATCTGATATCTCGATCCGCTGGGCGTCGAAGTTCTCCCCCCGCGTCGCGTCGAGCGCCAGACGTGACGTCGTTCCACGCTTGTCGGCGGATGGGTCGAGGGCGCTGCCGGGCAGACCGGCGATCACGATCATGTCCTGGTCGGGTTGAAAGTGTGTGGCCAGCGCCCAGAGCACGTCCTCGTCCTTAGTGATGTCGACATCCTCATCGACGGCAACCGCGGTCTTGAGATATGGGTCCCAGCCAAGTAGTCCCAGCAGCGCCTGGCGGGCCTCCCCCGGCCGGCGCTCGTCGACCGCGATGTAGCAGTGGAAGTGCGTACCCGAGCGGGGATAGTGCGCCGCCACTACTGAGGGGAAGCGATCCTTGAGCTTCGCGATCATCTCTGCCTCGCGAGGCACGCGCCCGAGGTTGAGGTGCTCGTGGGAGTTCCCGCCGACCACATCGACCCAGACTGCGCCGTTGCGCTGCATTACCGTGCATACGTCGATGCGGTTGCGGGTCGAGCGATCCGACGAGTACCCGGAGAACTCGCCGAATGGACCTTCGTCCTCCTCGGCGGCGGGATCGATCTCGCCCTCGAGAACGACCTCGGCTGACGCGGGGACGCGGAGGCCGTGCTTCGGTGTGCGCACGACCTCGAGGGGCGCTCCGAAGAGCCCTCCCGCGATCTCGCGCTCGTCCACGTCGAAGGGGGCTCGTGCCGACGCGGCCAGCATGAACAGTGGATGGGCGCCGATGACCATCGCCACCGGAAGCCGCCTGCCGGACGCAGCGGCATCCTGCAGAAGGCGCCAGAGATCGCCCCGGGAGTGCAGGCTGGTGCCGAGCGAGGTCGGCGAGGCCACGATCGAACGGTGGTAGCTGAGGTTGCCGCGGCCATCTTCGGCATCCTCGGCCACCACGATGCCGCTGGTTATGTAGGGACCGCGGTCGGTCGCGAAATGGGTCAGCAGCGGCAGCTCATACAGGTCGATGCTGTCGCCGACGTCGACTCGATCGGTGATCGGTCCGCTGTCGAGCTCGGCCATCTCCACCGCGCCCGCGGCCAGATGCTGGTAGCGGTCGTGGAGCTCTCCCGGGCGGGCGCCCAGCATCCGCTCGATGCGCACGCGAGACGCGAAGAGGTTGGTGACGACTTCGCGGTCAGCGCCCTCCACGGACCGGAAGCGCAGCAGCGGATGTTGACCTCGCTCGGCCAACTCCCACACGACCGCGGTGATGTCCTGATCCAGCGAGACGGCGCGATCGACGGTGTAGACGTCGGCCGGATGCGCGGCCTCGTAGTCGCGGAGGAAGTCTTCGAGACCCTGGCCGGTCACAGCAGCAGAGCCAGGCCTAGGAGGCCCCGCGGATAGGTGTCAACGCCTCGCACAGCCAACCGCTCGGCCTCTAGACGGTCGACGTTCCGTAGCCGCCGTCGGCGAGTTGCCTCCTGGCGTCTTCGGCCGTCTGGGGAGGCGCAGTCGGGGTGATGCCGACCAGTCGGGCAATGTTGTTGCCCATGTAGTCCTCCAGCTGATCCTCGCTGGCATTGATGCCCTGGGGCGCGTCGTGGCACAAGACCTCGAGATGGGTCAGCCACATGCCTGGATCGTTCGGCGGCGAGTCGGTGCCGAAGACGAGGCGGTCCTGTGGCATTTCCTTGGCGAACTCGACGATGCGGGACTGAAGGAGCCAGCCCGACTCGCCGTACACGTTGGGGGAGTCCATGATCATCCAGAACGCCTCGAAGCAATAGACGCCCCCGGTCTGAACCCCGAAGTGCCCGATGATGAAGTTCACGTTCGGGAACTCGCGGATGATGGGGTAGAACTGCGTCGGGATCGAGTACGGGCCGTCACCAGTGTGAATCAGGACGATGACACCCAGCTCGTCGCACTTCCGCATAACCGGGCGCAGCCAGTCCAGCGCTCGATCAGGGCGGTAGGCGTGCATATTGGCGTGAAGCTTGAGCATCTTGAAGCCGTACTCCTTCACGTGGAACTCCAGCTCGGCTGCTCCGTTCTCAGGACCGAAGCGCGGGTTGTAGTTGAAGTTGCCGATGAAGCGGTCGGGGTACTTCTGGGTCAGTTCGGCCACATAGGCCATGTAGTCGCGTATGCCCTCTCGCCCCGACCTCCCGCCGTCGCGCCACGCCGTGTTGCCTGGAGGGGGCTGGATGAAGCCCATGTCGATGCGACGCGGCTTGCCGTTGATCCAGTAGGGCCCATCCATCATCTCGATCATGCGTTCGCCTGTGAACGGCTCACCGGTGTGGCGCCAAGCCTCGTCGACGATGTTGGTGGGGTGCAGGTGTGTATCGATGATCATGCGGATAGCTCCTTGGTAATGAGATCTGATGATTCAACGGCTGCTCGGGGTCCGGCCCAGTCGGTCATCGCCATGCCACGTGGACCTCGTGCCGAGAATCTACGGCACAGCGCTGGAGGCGCCGAGCTAGCTGGTCTCGATTCAGGTTCTTGCCGATGAAGACCGCCCTGCTGTCGCGGTGCGGACCCTCCCAGCGGTCGAGATCGTGGATCTCGAAGATCCGATGCACGCCTTGCAACGCGACCCGCCGATCGTTTCCCGCGATGGCGAGCACTCCCTTCCAGCGCAGAAGGTCGGCACCGTAGTCAGCCGCAATCTCGCGGGCGGCCTCCTGCACCATCTGCCGGTCGAGTTCCCCGCCGATCCTGACGGAGCAGGTCTCCACGTCGGGGGCATGGCCGTGCACGTAGCGGTTCTCCAGGAACGAGGGCTCGGAAGCGGCGCGCTGTGAGATTTCGAACGCCTGGATGCCCAAGATGGCGTCCAGGTTCACTTCCGCATAGCTCGATCGATCGATCTCCGACCGCTGGTTCAGCTTCCTGACACGACGTTCGATCCGCTCGACCGTGCCTTCGTCGACCAGGTCGACCTTGTTCACGATGATCCGGTCCGCGCTGACGATCTGGTCGACCGCTTGGCTGCTGATGCCGTCGTAGCGGACCTCGTCCAGGTGCTGCTCGATGTGCTTCGAGTCGATCAGCGTGACGACGGCGTCTAGAGCGACCTCCTCGAGGACCGCGTCATCCACGAAGAAGGCCTGGGCGACGGGCATCGGATCGGCGAGGCCGCTGGTCTCGATGAGGATGTAGTCGATGCCGTCACTGCGGCTCATCAGCTTGCGAATGACCTCTAGCAGGTCGCCGCGGACCGATGCGACGCAGCAGATGCACCCGTTGCTCATCTCGTAGATCTCCTCCTCGGAGGAGACCACCAGGTCGGAGTCGATGCTGATCTCGCCGAACTCGTTCTCGATGATGGCAATCCGTTTGCCGTGGTTCTCGCGCAGGATGTGGTTGAGCAACGTTGTCTTGCCCGACCCGAGGAAGCCGGTCAGGATGGTGACCGGCAGCTTCGCCGAGCGATGGGTGGTGGCAGTCATCGACCCTTAGCTTGGCAGTCGGCGTGGGCGACCCGCGGATGTGCTGCGCTTGGAATCATCTCGCGTCAGTACACCATCGTACATGTAACATGTCCAACCTAGGCGGGGGAGTTCAGGAGAATTCGGGGACGAGCCGCGGTGCTAGCGCTCCGAGTCCGACGGCCAGTCCTGGACCTCCTGGTCGATGCGGCTCCAGAAAGCCTGGCGGACGGCCCTCCGGAGCCGGTCTTGGCCGCGCAGGCTCCCCCCGATCACGTTCTCGACCGCGTAGAGCAGATCCCCGTCCAACGACTCCGGTATGCGGGGCCGCTGGTCGAGCAGGGCGTCGAACTCGTCGTCGCTGGCCCGGTAGAGCCAGCTCTCGGCGAACTCGGTCGCGGCCGCAGCCACCGAGTCGACCGGGTCGTAGGTGTCGGAGGCGGCATCGTCGGGGGCCCGACGGCGCCGAATGAACCTGGACAGGTCGTCCTTGGTCAGCTTGATCACCTCGTCAGCCTCGTTCGCAAGGCTGGCGGTCGGATCCCCGCGCTCGTCGCGGGATGCAATGTTGATGAGGGTGACTCGCAGTCCCAGGTCTTGGACCTCCCTCACACTCTCGATGAGATCCTCGTCGGCGGACAGCAGGAAAGCGTCACAGATGGCTCGCTGGCGGGCCAGCGTTGTGAGGTCGCGCCTGATCGCCGCGCCAAGGGGCGCCTGCTGCTCTGGGGGGCCGCTGCGCTGGAGCCGAAGCTTCATGTTCGGCAGGGTCGCCACGAGCTGCTGGGCCGAGGTCGGCACGCCGTCCTTGGATGTGTCGTACCAGTAGGTGCGCAGAGGCTGGAGATCGCAGACGTCGGTGGCCAGGCCGACCAGGAAGTCGTTGGCGCCCAGCCCGTACAGGAGGATCTCCTGCCGCTCGGGGCTGTTGCAGCAGAGCATGCCGCCCTCCGTGTAGAGGTACTCAGCGTCGACAAAGATTGCGTAGCGGTCCATGCGCGGCATCACCCCCCGCGCGGGCCGGAAGTCCGGCCGGACCCCTCGCGTCGCGACGGAGTGCCCTTTCGGTTGCTCCAGCTTAGCCCCGAACGGAGCACTCCCCATGCACTCAGCGTTGTACGCCCCCTGGGACTCGAACCCAGAACCTGCGGATTAAGAGTCCGTTGCTCTGCCAAATTGAGCTAGAGGCGCTCGTGCGACGGACAAGGATAGCGCACCCCCGAAGATCCCGCCCCGCCTACGGAACAAGGACAGGACGGGAACGGGTGACCGAGGGGACTCGAACCCCCGACCTCCGGGACCACAACCCGGCGCTCTAACCGACTGAGCTACGGCCACCACGACCGCCGAAGCGGGCGGTCCACAGCCTACCGACCGCGGGCCGCGGCTGAACGCGGAGCGCCATCCGCGGCTCGGGGCGGAGGTAGTCTTGACACGCCCCCGTAGCTCAACTGGATAGAGCGGAGGGTTTCTACCCCTCAGGTTGCGGGTTCGAGTCCTGTCGGGGGTGCGGGCGCTGATGGAAACAGCAAGCGGACAAGCAAGCGGACACAGGAGGCGAGACGCGCCGTGGCCGACCTCGAAAAAGCCAGGAGCCTGGGCCTCGAGATCCTGCACAATGCCGGAATCGAGGTCGGCGGCGATCAGCCCCGCGACATAGCCGTGCACGACGACCGCTTCTGGGCGCGGGTAATCGCGGAGCGCGAGCTCGGGCTCGGCGAGTCGTACCAGGACGGCTGGTGGGACGCCAACCAGCTCGACGAGTTCATCGCCAAGGTGCAGACCCTCGACCTGCGCTCGCTGGTGCGGCCCCGGCCCGGTTTGACGCTGCACGTCGCCAAGGCACGCGCAATGAACCGCCAAACCGCCCGGCGGGCCCGCAGAAACGCGGGCGCGCACTACAACATCGGAAACGACCTCTACGAGCGGATGCTCGACAAGCGCATGATCTACTCGTGCGGCTACTGGCGACGCTCCGAAGACCTGGACCAGGCCCAGGAGGACAAGCTCGACCTGATCTGCCGCAAGCTGCGCCTAGAGCCGGACATGAGGCTGCTCGACATCGGATGCGGCTGGGGAGGCTTCGCCCGGCACGCGGCCTCCGAGCACGGTGTGACGGTCGCGGGTGTCACTCCGGCCCGCGAGCAGGCCCGTGTGGCCCGGGACCTCTGCGCGGGCCTGCCCGTCGAGATCCAGGAGTGCGACTACCGCGACGTGCAGGGCCGCTTCGATCGGATTGTGTCGATCGGGATGATGGAGCATGTCGGCCCGCGCAACCTCAAGACCTTCTTCGAGCGCTGCAACGACCTGCTGTCGGGCGACGGCATGATGCTGCACCACACCATCGGGTCGCTGGAGTCGAAGAACCACACCGACCCGTGGTTCGACAAGCACATCTTCCCCGGCGGGGTGGTTCCGTCGCTGGGCCAGATCTCGTCGGCCTCCGAGCGTGACTGGGTCATCGAGGACGTGCAGAACTTCGGCCCGTACTACGACCGCACGCTCATGGCGTGGCACCGCAACCTGACCGAGGCCTGGGAGGACCTGCCCGCCTACGACGAGCGCTTCCGCCGCACCTGGGAGTACTACCTGCTCAGCTCGGCCGGATCGTTCCGGGCCCGGGCCCTGCAGCTCTGGCAGATCGTGTTCACGCGCAGCCGTCGCCGCTCAGAGGTGTACCACCGTCCGGACTGACCCTCCGCACCGGCAGCGCGCCCTAGAGGCCGAGCGGTTAGGCCGCAGTTCACGTACCAATCAACGGAACGTCGAGCGAGGCCGTGGCCCGAGCGGCCCGTGAGCGCAGCGAACAAGAGCGGGAGACACAGCCGTTCACCGCGAGGCGCTCACCACCTATCTGCGCACGTTCTTAGCTAGAACTGGGCCTGCTCGGTGCTGCCCTCGAGTGCCAGAGTGGAGGCGGTGCCGCCGGAGATGACAGTGGCCACCTGGTCGAAGTATCCGGCTCCGACCTCGCGCTGGTGGCGGGTCGCGGTGTAGCCCAGGGCCTCCATCTCCATCTCGCGCTGCTGGAGTGCGACGTAGGCCGTCATGTCGTCGCCCTGGTAGGCGCGCGCCAGCTCGAACGCCGATGCGTTGAGCGCGTGCCACCCGGCCAGCGTTATGAACTGGAACGCGTAGCCCATAGCGCCCAGCTCCTTCTGGAACACGGCGATCTCGGCGTCGTCGAGGTGCGCCCGCCAGTTGAACGAGGGCGAGCAGTTGTAGGCCAGCATCTTGTCGGGATACACGTCGTGCACGGCGTCCGCGAACGCCCTCGCCTCGTCCAGGTCGGGGGTGGACGTCTCGCACCACAGCAGGTCGCAGTAGGGCGCGTAGGCGAGGCTGCGCTGGATCGGCGCCTCCAGCCCGGGCGCGGTGACGAAGAACCCCTCCGCGGTTCGCTCACCGGTAAGCCTGCCCCGATCCCGCTCGTCCACGTCGCTCGTGACGAGCGCGGCGCTCAACGCGTCGGTGCGGGCGATCAGTATGGTCTCAACGCCCAGGACGTCCGCGGCCAGCCTGGCCGCCCTGAGCGTCGACAGGTGCTGGGAGGTGGGAACCAGCACCTTGCCGCCCATGTGGCCACACTTCTTGGCCGAGCTGAGCTGGTCCTCGAAGTGGACCCCGGCCGCGCCGGCCTCGATCATCGCCTTCATTAGCTCGAACGCGTTGAGCGGCCCCCCGAAGCCCGCCTCGGCGTCGGCCACGATGGGCAGCATGTAGTCGCGGCTCGGGTGCCCTGCAGTCTCGCTCCACTCGATCTGGTCGGCGCGTCGCAGCGCGTTGTTGAGGCGGGTCACAACCGACGGCACCGAGTCGACCGGATACAGCGACTGGTCGGGGTACACCTGCCCGGCGAGGTTGGCGTCGCCGGCCACCTGCCAGCCCGACAGGTACAGCGCCGGCAGTCCCGCTTTGGCGAACTGGATGGCCTGGCCGCCGGTCATGGCTCCGAGGGCGCGCACGTAGTCCATGTCGTGCAGGCGCTGCCACAGCTTCGCCGCGCCGGTGCGCGCCAGCGTGCACGCCGGCGTCACCGAGCCGCGAAGGCGCACCACGTCGGCCGGGGAGTAGTCGCGCCGCACGCCCCTCCAACGCGGGTTGCTGGCCCAGTCGGCCTCCAAGGCCTCAACCTGCTCCGCGAAGCTCGGACCGGCATTCGTCGTGCTCGCCATCGGTCGCCCTCCTGCTCAAGCGGTGCGGCACCGACCAGTTGCCGGTGCCTCCCTGTAGCCAAGCGTCGTCGCATGAAGCGACGATTGTCAGCGTTCTGCTCGGCAGACAAGGATCAAAGTTGTTGTTCCAAGCAAGATCTGCGATTCTTTCGTTCATGCCCGCCGAACCCGACCTTCTCGTGCTCGGTCGCCGCCTGCGCCACACCCGACGCAGCCGCGGCCTCACCCTCGCGGACCTGGCCGAAAGGACGGGCCGGCCGGCCGCCTACCTGTCGCGACTCGAGAACGGTAAGGTCGAGCCCCGCCTCGGCGTGCTGAGCGACCTCGCCGAGGCTCTTGGCACCACCACAGCCGATCTGCTCACCAACTCCCCGCCCGACCGCCGCGCCGAGCTCGAGCTGGAGCTGCTGCGGGCCCAGGGCCATCCGGCGTACCGGCAGCTCGACCTGCCGGTCCTCAAGCCCTCGGCGCGCCTCGGCGACGAGGTTCTGGAGCACCTCGCAGGCCTGGGCCGGGCCGTCTGCGAGCGCGCCGCCGGCCCGGCTGACGCCACCGAAAGCGCCCGGAGAGCCAACTCGGAGCTGCGCCACCAGATGCGCGACCGGCACAACTATTTCGTCGACATCGAGAACATCGCGGCCGAGCGGCTGGCCCTGGCCGGGTACCCCGGCTCGGGCCCGATCAGCGAGCGCGTCCTCACCGAGCTGGTGAGCAGCTACGGCTTCCGCATCCAGCGCGTCGCCGGCCTTCCCCGCACGGCCCGCTCGATCACCGACACCCGCGACAGGGTGATCTACATCGGCGACCAGGACGACCTGAAGGTCCGCCAGGCGAGGTCGGTGGTCCTCCAGACGCTCGGGCACTTCGCGCTGGAGCATTCGGACACCTCGGATTTCGGCAACTACCTGCGGCAGCGGATCGAGTCGAACTACTTCTCAGCCGCGGTGCTCGCGCCCGAGGCGCCGGCGGTGGACCTGCTGAGCGAGGCGAAGCGGCAGGGCGACATCAGTGTCGAAGACCTCAAGGAGATGTTCTACATCTCCTACGAGATGGCCGCCCACCGCTTCACCAACCTGGCCACCGTCCACCTCGGCCTGCCCGTCCACTTCCTGCGCACCGACGCCGAGGGCGTGATCTCCAAGGCGTACGAGAACGACGGGCTGACGTTCACGGTCACCTCCGACGGCGGGCTCGAGGGCGAGCGCGTCCCCCGCCAATGGGGAGCCCGGCAAGCCTGGGGCGCCCACGGGCACTTCCTGTTGCACGAGCAGTACACCGTCCTCGATGAGGGGGAGTACTTCTGCATCACCTACATCGAGACCGAGAACGACCGCAACCCCTATGCCATCACGCTGGGCACCACAGCCCAGCACGCCCGCCACTTCCGCGGCTCGGAGACGCTGCGGCGCGAGCACGCCCGCTCCAAGGACATAGAGCCCGACCCGCGGCTGGCGCGCGACTGGGAGGGAGTGGCCTGGCCCTCGGCCGCGGAGCGCAGCCACGTGCTGTCGGCCCTGCCGCCCTCGCAGCGGTCCTTCCTGCCCTTCCCGGGAATCGACCTGCTCGACGTTTATCGCTTCCTCGACCGCCGGAAGCGCCGGCAGCGGCCGGCTCCCTAGCGGACGAGCCGCGACCGGCCGGAGGCGGGTCACCGCAGCGGCGCGATTGCTGTGGGGGCGAGCCCTTCGTGTAGCCTCCCGTCGAGACACACCGCATGTCCGAGACCGCCGCTACCATCCGCGTCCCCGCCAACCACTTGCTCGGACCCTTGGTGGGCGAGCACGACGCGAACCTGCGACAGCTCGAAAGCGCCTTCCCCGGCAGCCGCATCCATCTGCGGGGCAACGAGGTGAGCGTCCTCGGAGACGAGGCAGAGACCGTCGCCCGGCTCTTCGAGGAGCTGATCCTGCTCCTGGAGCACGGCCAGCGCCTCGACGTCCGCACCATCGACCGCACGATCGACATGGTGCGCTGCAACGTCCGAGCCTCCGAGGTGCTGACCCACGACGTGCTGCGCACGGCCGGCGGCCGCGTCGTCCACCCGAAGTCAGCGGGGCAGAAGCGCTATGTGGACGTGATGGGCCAGAGCGTGATCACGTTCAGCATCGGGCCGGCAGGAACGGGCAAGAGCTGGCTGGCGGTGGCGATGGCGGTCAGCGCGCTGCACAACGACGAGGTCAGCCGGATCATCCTCACCCGGCCCGCGGTGGAGGCGGGGGAGAGGCTCGGGTTCCTGCCCGGGGACCTCATGGCCAAGGTCGACCCCTATCTGCGCCCTCTCTACGACGCCCTGTACGACATGGTCGGGAGCGAGGGCATGGAGCGTCTGCTGGAGCGGGGTGCGGTGGAGGTGGCGCCGCTGGCCTTCATGCGGGGCCGCACGCTCAACTCGAGCTTCATCATCCTCGACGAGGCCCAGAACACCACGCCCGAGCAGATGAAGATGTTCCTGACCCGCATCGGCTTCGGCTCCCGGGCGGTCGTCACCGGCGACGTGACCCAGGTGGACGTCGAGGGTGGGCGCAGCGGCCTGACCGGCGTGGAGAAGATTCTGGCAGGCATCGACGGCATCGGGTTCGTGCACCTCACCAGCCGGGACGTCGTGCGCCACCGCATCGTCGCCGACATCGTCACCGCGTACGACCGTGCCGAGATGAAGTCCAGAGGCCCCGGCTAGATGGCCGCAGCCCTTTCCGGCGCGGTTGTCCATTCCTCCGACGAGCGGTCCGAGCCGGGCGCGGGGCCCGACGGGCTGCAGACCCCGCGGTGGGCCGGGCTGGCCGCGGCGGTGCTGCGCGATGAGGGAATCGGCCACGGCGAGATGGGCCTGCGGTTCGTGGATCCGGGAACGATGGCCGAACTCAACCTGAGCCACATGGGCTCGCCGGGGCCGACCGACGTTCTCGCCTTTCCGATCGACGGCAGATCCGGCCGCGTCCACCCGCCGGAGCAGGTCCCGCTGGTGGGCGACGTGGTGGTGTGCCCCGCGTACGCCGCCGCGCACGCCCCGGACCATGCGGGCGACGGGCATGACGGCAGCCTCGGCGACGAATTGGCCCTGCTGGTCGTGCACGGAGTGCTGCACGTGCTGGGGTACGACCACCAGTCCGAAACGGATGCCGCGGCCATGCAGGCCCGGGAGCGACAACTGCTGGCCGCTCACCACCGGCGACCGTGACCGGTCCGCAGACCGCCAACGGACGGCCGGGCCGGCGGGCGGCCCGAAACGGCGCGGCAACCGATCCGACGGCTGCCGAGGGCACGCGGCGGCTGGGCGCGGCCGAGCGCCGGCGCTGGCGCTTCCTGCCGGTGCGGGGCCGCATCGACGCGCCGCCCGTCAGCGAGGACGAGTTGATCGCCCTGACCGACGCCGCGGCCGAGGCAGACGCCATCGAGGACGCCGAGCGCGACATGATCGCGTCTGCCCTGGCCCTGGACCGCACCGTCGTGCGCGAGGTCATGGCGCCCCGAGCCGACATGGTGACCGTGGACGCGGAGGCGACCGTGACCGCCGCGCTGGAAGTTGCCATCGCACGCGGACTCAGCCGGCTGCCGGTTTGCCGCGACGACATCGACGATGTTGTCGGCGTGGTGCTCTTGAAGGACCTGGCCCGCACCGAGCGCTCCGGCGGGGGCGAGCGCCCCGTGCGCGAATCGATGCGACGGGCGATGTTCGTTCCCGAGACGAAGCGAGTCGACCAGCTGCTCAAGGAGATGCGCACCGCCGGCGGCCACCTGGCCGTGGTGATCGACGAGTACGGGGGCACGGCCGGGCTCGTCACCCTCGAAGACCTCGTCGAGGAGCTGGTCGGCGAGATTGTCGACGAGTTCGACCGGCCCGAGCCGCTGCTGGAGCCAATGGCGGGCGGGGAGGCCCTGGTCCACGGGCGCATGCCAGTGGACCAGCTCAACACGCTCGTGGGGGCGGCCCTGCCCGACGACGACTGGGACACGGTGGGCGGTCTGATCTTCGGCACGCTGGGCCATGTGCCCGACGTGGGAGAGACGGTGGAGGTCGACGGCCTGAAGCTGCGGGTGGAACACATGCAGGGCCGCCGCATCACCCGGGTGAGGCTCACCCGGACATGACGGCCTCCGACTCCGGATCCGGCTCGCACCGCTGCGGGATCGTCGCGCTGGCGGGCCGTCCCAACTCGGGCAAGTCGACGCTGATCAACCGGATCATCGGACAGAAGGTGTCGATCACCTCGAACAAGCCCCAGACCACCCGCACACCGCTGCGGGGAGTGCTGACCCGCCCCGACGCCCAAGTCGTGTTCGTGGACACGCCGGGCATCCACAAGCCCCGCACAGCCCACGGGCGGAGCCTGAACGCGGCTGCGTCGGAGGCGCTCCACGGCACCGACGTGGCCTGCCTGGTTATCGACGCGTCGGCCCCCTACGGGCGGGGCGACGCCTTCATCGCCCAGTCGCTGCCGCCCGACTCCGTGGTGGTGGTCACCAAGTCCGACCTCGTCGGCCCCGCGGCGATGCTGGTGCAACTCGCCGCGACAGCAGAACTGGACTTCGAGGCCTACTTCCCGGTCAGCGGCCGCACCGGAGAGGGCGTCGACGTCCTCGTCGATCACCTGGTGCAGCGAATGCCCGAGGGCCCGGCGCTGTACCCGCCCGGCACCGTCTCGGACACCTCGGAGGCGGTCTGGGTGGCCGAACTGGTGCGTGAACAGATCCTGAAGTCGACCCGCCACGAGCTGCCCCACTCAGTCGCCACCCGGGTCACGGACTACGAGTGGCCCCTGATCCGCTGCGAGGTGCTGGTGGAGCGACCCTCCCAGAAGGCCATAGTCATCGGCAAGGGCGGCGCCACGCTCAAGTCCGTGGGCACTGCGGTGCGCTCCCAGCTCCCAGACGGCGCCTACCTGCAGCTCGCCGTGAGGGTGGACAAGAACTGGCAGCGCCGGCCCCACGCCCTGCGTCGCCTCGACCACTCGCAGCAGTAGCCCGAGAATCCCTTCCGCTCGGACGGCGTTACGATCGCCCCATGCCAGGACGCAAAACAGCGGACACAGATCGGCCCAGCACGGACGGCGGCAACGATCGACCCGTCGCCTACGCGGTGAGCGCAGCCAGGCACTACGGGAGCGGCGCGGCGGAGGTGCGGGCCCTCGACGGTGTGGACGTGTCCTTCGGCGCCGGCGAGTTCACGGCCATCATGGGACCGTCCGGGTCCGGGAAATCCACCCTGATGCACTGCATGGCAGGACTGGATACGGTCACCTCGGGCCAGGTCTTCATCGACGGTGAGGACGTGAGCACCATGTCGGACCGCGAGCGCACCATGCTGCGGCGCGACAAGCTCGGTTTCGTCTTCCAGGCGTTCAACCTGGTGCCCACGCTCAGCGCGCGCGAGAACATCGTGTTGCCTCAGCGCCTCGCTGGCCGGACCGCCGACGAGGCCTGGCTCGACGAGGTGGTCGCCGCCGTCGGCCTCGGCCACCGACTCGACCACCGGCCCAGCGAGCTCTCCGGAGGCCAGCAGCAGCGCGTCGCCGTGTCTCGGGCCCTCGTGTCCAAGCCGAAGCTGGTGTTCGCGGATGAGCCCACCGGCAACCTCGACAGCACCACCAGCGACGAGATCCTCGCCTTCATGCGCAAAGCGGTCGACGAACTGGCCCAGACCATCGTGATGGTCACCCACGATCCCTCAGCGGCGGCCTATGCGCACCGCGTGGTCTTCCTCGTCGACGGCAAGATCGTCAACGAGATGCTGGACCCCACCAGCGACGCGGTCCTCGATCACATGAAGACGCTGGGGAACTGATCGCAGATGCTCACCATCGCGCTGCGGGGAATCGTCAACAACCCCTTCCGTTACGCGGCCACCGCGCTGGCCATCGTGCTGGGAATCGCCTTCTTCACCGCCACGTCGGTGCTAACCACATCCTTCGAGGACTCTCTCAACCAGTCCATAGCCGAGGCCTTCGAGGAAGTCGACGTGGCGGTTCGTTCAGCCGACATCATCGAGACGCCCTTCATCGACATTCGGGAGCGAATCCCGCCGTCGGCCGCCGACGAGGTCGCCGCGGTCGAGGGCGTCGCGTGGGCCTATCCCTTCCTCGCGGGCTATGCGCAGGTGGTCGCGGCCGACGGGAAGACCGTCGGAGGGGCAGACGCCAACGCCCAGGCGGTCGCGTGGATAGACGACCCCGCCGCCAGCCCGCTGACGATCGTGGCGGGTCGCGCCCCCGCAACCGCCGACGAGGTGGTGATCGACGTCGACACTTTCGATGACGGGGGCTTCGCTCTGGGCGACTCGGTGCGGGTGTTGCCGCTGCCGGCCCAGCAGCGGTTCACCGTGGTCGGAACCATCGACGACGGGGGCAGCTTCGGAGGCCAGGTTCTCTCGTTCAGCTACGAGGGCGCGGCGACGGTGTTCGGCGGCAGCGAGGTCGACCAGGTCTTCGTGGCCGCGGCCTCCGGCGTCACGCCCGAGCAGCTCGTGGAGCTGCTCAACGAACGCCTCGGCGCCAACCTCGAGGCCGTCACCGGCGAGACCCTCACAGAGGAGTTCCAAGACCTCGTCGGAACGTTCACCAACATCATCGAGATCGCCTTGCAGGTCTTCGCCGGCGTCGCCCTGTTCGTCGGCGCCTTCGTGATCTACAACACCTTCACCATCACCGTCGCCCAGCGCACCCGGGAGATGGCCCTGCTGCGAGCCATCGGCGCCTCGGGCCGGCAAGTCACCGTGAGCGTCGTGGCCGAGTCGGCGGTGATCGGCGCAGTCGCCTCCGCAGCGGGCGCGGCCGCAGGCATCGGGATCGGCTGGGGACTCCTCAAGGTGCTCGAATCGTTCATCGGCGACTTCGACCTGGGCCTGTCGATCCCCGCGGGAGCGCTGGGAACCGGAGTGGTGCTCGGCATCTTGATCACCGTCACGGCCGCCTACATTCCGGCCCGCCGCGGCGCCAAGGTCGACCCCATCGAGGCTCTGCGCGAGGCGGCCGCCGAAACGACCAGGCCTGCCCGGGGCCGGACATACTCGGGCCTGGCAGTGCTAGCCGTCGGCATCGCGGCGACGGTCTGGTCCTCGGCCTCCGGCGAAGCGCGCATCCTTGTGGCGGGCCTGCCTCTGGTGGTGATCGCCGTGGTCCTGCTCGGGCCGACGATAGTTCCGCCCCTGAGCGGTGTGCTCGCGGCGCCCGCAGTGCGGAGAGGCTCAATCACTGGGGAGCTGGCCGAACAGAACGCGTCCCGCAACCCGAAACGCAGCGCCACAACGTCGTTGACCCTGATGATCGGCGTGGCGCTGGTCGTCACCGCCACCGTGTTTGCGGCCACGCTGAGCGAGCTCGTCGCCGGTGACCTCGAAGACGAGCTGCTCGCAACTCATGTGGTGACCATCAGTGACGCCGTAGCCGGCGCTGGCGGCGGAATGGACCCGGCGATCGCCGCCGCGGTCGGGGCAATCGACGGCGTCGACACGGCCGTGGGGATCCGCACCGCCTACGCCCAGATCGACGACGGCTTCGCAACGGTCACCGGCGCTGCGACCTTGCAGCTCGCCGCGGTGGCCGACCTAGGAGTAGTGGACGGCAGGGTCACCGGTCTGGGCGCCGACGAGGTGGCGGTGCGCAAGTCCACCGCCGACGGCAACGGCCTTGCCATCGGCGACGCAGTCACCGCGCGGTTCCAGCAAGGCACCATCACCCTCACCGTGGCCGGAATCTACGACCGGGGCGAACAGCTCACGAGCGACTGGCTCGTAGACAACTCCCTGCTCGACACCAGCCTCAACCGCAGCCTCGACACCCGGATACTCGTGCGGGCCGACGGCGCCACCGAGACACTGAGCGCAGCGATCGACGCCGCCCTGGCCGGCGACCCGACGGCCAGCCTCAGCAGCCGCGACGAATTCATCGACGACCAGGCAGGCCAGATCACCAGCCTGCTGACCCTGCTGTACGCGCTGCTGGGCATGTCGGTGGTGGTGGCCCTGATCGGCATCGTCAACACGATGTCGCTGTCGATCCACGAGCGCACCCGAGAACTGGGACTGCTGAGAGCCGTGGGGATGACCAGCCGCCAGCTGCGGCGCACCGTGCGCTACGAGGCGGCGATCATCGCCCTGATAGGAACGCTGGCCGGCCTGGTGCTGGGCCTGTTCTTCGGATGGGCCGCCTTCGACGCCCTCGGCCTCGGCTACTCCGACTTCGCCATCCCATGGGCTGCGCTGGCGGCCATCGGCGTCGCCGGCCTAGTCGCTGGGCTCCTCTCCGGCGTGCTGCCTGCTCGCCGGGCGGGACGGCTGGAAGTGCTCGACGCCATCGCCACTCAGTGACGCTCCGGCTTGAGTCCAGGCGCCGACGCCACGCATGTGGTCGGCGTCAGGAGACCGAGATCTCGGTCGCTGGCACGGAGCCTGCGATTTGGGTGCCGGGGTAGCGGGCCAGGCTGTAGCTTCGCGGTGATGATCACTGCGGGGCTGGACCTGGGCCGCGTCCCAGCGCACATCGCGTGCGTGATGGACGGCAACGGGCGCTGGGCCGAGTCTCGGGGCCTGCCCCGCACAGAGGGCCACCGGGCCGGCGAGGAGGCGCTGTTCGACGTGGTGGAAGGCTCCCTCGACATCGGCGTCAAGTGGCTCACCGTGTACGCGTTCAGCACCGAGAACTGGCGGCGGCCCGCCGACGAAGTCCGCTTCCTGCTCGGCTTCAACGAGGACATACTGCTGCGGCGCCGTGACGAGCTGCACGAGCAGGGCGTGCGGATCCGGTTCGTGGGCCGCCGAGACCGCCGCGTCCCCAAGCGGCTGCTCGGTCTCATGGACAAGGCCGTCGAACTGACCAGGCACAACAGCCGCATGACCTTCACGATCGCCTTCAACTACGGGGGCCGAGCCGAGATCGTCGACGCGGTCAGGGCCGTGGTCGACGCGGGGATCTCGGCCGACAGGATCACCGAGCGAACCATCGCCCGGCGCCTGTACGACCCCGAGATGCCCGAGCCCGACCTCATGATCCGCACCTCCGGGGAATTCCGCACCTCCAACTTCTTGCTCTGGGAGCTGGCCTACAGCGAGCTGTACTTCACCGACACCGCATGGCCGGACTTCCGGCGCGAAGACCTCTACGAGGCGATACGGGCCTACCAGGAGCGCGAACGGCGCTTCGGCCGGGTGTCGCCCAATGGAGCAGGCCCGCCGAGCTCCACCAACGGCGACGGCTAGCGGCCTTGGGCCTCTACCGGGATGAGGCGGTGGTGCTGCGCACCTGGAAGCTGGGCGAGGCCGACCGCATCGTCAGCCTGCACACCCTGGCCCACGGCAAGGTGCGGGGCGTGGCCAAGGGGGTGCGCCGCACGCGCTCGAAGTTCGGCGCCCGCCTGGAGCCGGCGTGCCACATCGCCATCCAGCTCTACCGCGGCCGCGGCGAGCTGGACACGATCACACAGACCGAGACCATCGACCGGTTCGCGAGCCTCAGAGCCGATCCCGAACGGTTCGCCCAAGCCTCGGCGATGCTGGAGGCTGTCGACCAGCTCGCGCCCGAGGCCGGAGCGGACCCCGACCGCCACGTGCTGCTGGTACGGGCCCTCGCGACCCTGGACGGCAACGACAGCCCGCTGGTGGTGGCCGGCTTCTTCCTGAAGCTGCTCGCGTCGGAGGGAGTGCAGCCTCAGCTCGGCAACTGCGTCGCATGCGGGGCCGATGGGCCCATCGAGGCCATCGCGGTCGATGCCGGCGGCGTGCTGTGCCGCGACTGCCGCCAAGGCAGACCGATCAGCCCAGAAGCGTTGGAACTGCTGCGCCAGATCCTCGGCGGGCAGCTCAGCGCCGCGCTGCGCCGGCCCCCCGACGACGCCGCCGCTGAGGTGTCGGAGTTCGCCACCTCAGCCATCGAGAGCCACCTGGAGCGGCGTCTGCGCTCAGTGACGGTGCTCGACGGCCGCTCGGCCTCTTAGCCTTCCGCTCCATGGCCGAGCCGTCCCCGAACCCTGAACTGTTCGACAAGATCGTCAACCTCTGTCAGCGGCGCGGCTTCGTGTTCCGCTCGGCGGAGATCTACGGCGGGTTCCGCTCCGCCTACGACTACGGCCCCCTCGGCGTGCTGCTGCTGCGCAACGTCAAGGAGCAATGGTGGCGGTCCATGGTGCAGCAGCGCCACGACGTGGTGGGTCTCGACGCGTCGATCCTGTCGCCGCCCGCGGTGTGGGAGGCCTCCGGACATCTAGTGAACTTCAGTGATCCGCTGGTGGACTGCCGCTCGTGCGGAACGCGCCACCGCTCCGACAAACTCGAAGACCCCGAGGCCTGCCCGGAGTGCGGCGCGCGGGGCCAGCTCACCGAGCCCCGGCAGTTCAACCTCATGCTCTCCACCCGCGCCGGGCCGGTGGCCGACTCCGCGGCGGAGGTGTACCTGAGGCCCGAGACAGCCCAGGGGATGTTCATCAACTTCGCCAACGTGCAGAGGGCCAGCCGCAAGAGCCCTCCGTTCGGGATCGCTCAGATCGGGAAGTCGTTCCGCAACGAGATCACGCCCGGCAACTTCGTGTTCCGCACCCGCGAGTTCGAGCAGATGGAGATGGAGTACTTCGTGCCCCCGGACTCTGCCGACCATTGGTTCAGCCACTGGTGCGAGGCCCGGCTGCGCTGGTATCTCGACCTGGGTATCGACAGCGAGTGGCTGAGGCTGCGGGCCCACGACAGCGATGAGCTCAGCCACTACTCGTCGGCCACTGCCGACGTGGAGTTCCTGTTCCCGTGGGGCTGGGACGAGCTCGAGGGCATCGCCAACCGCGGCGACTACGACCTGCGGTGCCACTCCGAGCACTCCGGTGAGCGTCTGGAGTTCTTCGACCCGGCCACCGGGGAGCGTTACGTGCCCCACGTGATCGAGCCGGCTGCGGGGGCCACGCGCGCCGCCATGGCCTTCCTCATGGACGCCTACCACACCGAGGAGGTCAACAACGCGGAGCGCGCCGTGCTGCGGCTCGACCACCGGCTGGCGCCCTATCAGGTGGCGGTGCTGCCGCTGTCGCGCAAGGACACCCTGGTGCCGGTGGCGCAGCGGGTGTTCGACCTGCTCAAGGGCAGCTGGAGCTGCGACTACGACGAGACCCAGGCCATCGGGCGCCGCTACCGCCGCCAGGACGAGATCGGCACGCCGCTGTGCGTGACCGTCGACTTCGACACCCTCGAAGACGACGCGGTGACCGTGCGCGACCGCGACACCATGGCCCAGGACCGCGTCGCCATCGACCGCCTGCGCGACTACTTGGCGGACCGGCTGGCCTGAACTGCGTGCGGCCTCTGCGAGGCGGCATCGAAAGTCCGCGGAATGGGCGTCTCGCAGGACTGGTATGTTCGGCCGCGATGGGGATCGTCGCCGACGACATAGCCAAGGTTCGGGCCGCCACCGACATGGTCGCGATAATCGCCGAGCACACCGAGATCAAGAGATCCGGGCGGCAGTGGATGGCCCGCTGCCCGCTGCACGGCGAGCGCACGCCGTCGCTGTCGGTTGCGCCCGACAAGGGCGTGTACTACTGCTTCGGGTGCCAGCGCAGCGGCGATGTGATCACATTCGTCCAGGAGATCGAGGGCCTCGACTTCGCGGGCGCGGTCGAGATGCTGGCCGGCCGGGCCGGGATCCAGTTGCGCTACACCACCCGAGACGAGGGCGCGGCCCGCAGCAGGCGCAAGCTGCTGCTGGAGGCGGTGGCGAAGGCCGGGGACTTCTACCACCAGCGCCTTCTCGACGGTCGCGACGCCGGCCCGGCCCGGAACTACCTCCGGTCCCGCGGCTACGACGGCGACCTCGTGCGACGCTGGAAACTGGGATGGGCGCCCGACGGGTGGGACCTCCTGGCCCGCCACCTCGGCCTCTCCGACGACGACCTGCGGGACTCGGGGCTCGGCTTCGTGAACCGCGGCGGGCGCCAGCAGGACTTCTTCCGGGCCCGCGTCCTGTTCCCGATTGCCGACGAGCGAGGCAACACCGTCGGCTTCGGCGGCCGGGTGCTGCCCGGCACCGACGGCCCCAAGTACATTAACACGGCAGCCGAGGCGAAGACCTACGACAAGAGCAGGGTGCTGTACGGGCTGTACGAGCACCGCAAACAGGTCGTCAAGGCGGGCCAGGCGGTCGTGTGCGAGGGCTACACGGATGTGATCGGCTGCGCCGAGGCCGGAATTGAGCTTGCGGTTGCTACCTGCGGAACCGCGCTCACATCCGACCATGTGCGGCTGCTGAAGCGCTTCTCGGCCAACCGGCTCGTGCTGGCCTTCGACGCCGACGCAGCCGGCGCAGCTGCAGCCGGGCGAGTGTACGCCTGGGAGCGCGAGTTCGAGCTGGAGGTGCTGGTGGCGGACCTGCCCGAAGGCAAGGACCCCGGAGACCTGGCTCGCTCCGACCCCGAACGGTTGAACCGCGCCGTAGCTGAAGCGGTGCCCCTTCTGCAGTTCCGCGTCGACAGGGCGCTGGCCGGTGCCGACCTGTCCACCATCGAGAGCCGCGCTCGAAGCGCCGAGAGTGCTGTCGCGGTGGTCAACGAGCACCCCGACCCGATGGTGCGCGACCCACACGTGGTGCAGATCGCGGACCGGTGCCATGTGGATCCCGACCACCTGCGCCGCTTCGCGGCCGGCGGTCCCAGCGCGGCCCCCCATGCCGGCGACGGCGCTCCTCCACGGGCATCGGCCAACGACCGCCTGACTCCCGAAGACGAGGCGCTGCAGCTGGCCATCCACCGCCCCGAGGAGGTGGCGAGCCGTCTGCACGCGACACTGTTCGCCGACCCGTTGCACCGGGAGGCATTCAAGGCTCTATCCGACGAACAGACGGTGGCCGCCGCGTCGGATCGGGTGGCGCCGCTGGCGGCCCAGCTGTTGCACCGGCTGGCGGTGGACGCTGGAAACGCGGCCGTCGACGATGTGCTCGCCCGTGTCGGACGGCTCAGCGCCAACCGGGCCATGAACGACCTGCGCCGCACCGCGGCCTCCGCCAGTGATCCCGAACTGCGGGAGCAGTGCAGCCTGAGCGTGGCCTGGCTCAAGTCGCAGTCGGAGCTCCTGGAGGAGCGGACAACGCGTACCGAGGCACTGGCCGATCTGCTGCCTTGGCTGATCGAGCACGGGCTCCGCTCGGAGGGGGCCGCGTCCTGGCCGCTGGTAGCCTCGCGGGCCGATCCGGGGTAGCTCAACTGGCAGAGCAAGCGGCTGTTAACCGCTAGGTTGTGGGTTCGAGTCCCACCCCCGGAGCCAGCGGTTCCCGCCATAATGGCAGGTCAGAGGCTATTTCTGGGACGATCCTCTCGCAGTGTGTCCCACGGTCTGTCCCACTCCGAAGAGTCCGGCGTCTCCCGGGAGTTGGCCGAGGCATGCCTCGCGCACGTCGTCATCCCCCGATGACGACGAACCCGTCAAGAAGGCGCTGCATGGCGGGTCGTTGCTATGGCGGCGCACGTCGAGAAACCAGCGACCCCCAGGAGAATGCTGCCTGCCGGTGGCCAACTGTTCTTGCTGAAGGTTCATGCCCGGCTCGGTCATGCAAGTGACCTCCGCTGTCACCTGTCAGCCGTCGTGCAGCGTCACGGCCCAGTCCGGGGATGCCGCCTTAGTGATCCTCTCCGTTGACGCCACACGATCGTCGGACTCGACGATCCGCCTGCCGACCGCCTCGGACTCCTCGAACCAGTCTTGCATGCGCCGTCGCCGTCCTCTGATGGGGCGCTCGCTCCGTGACCCCGAACATTGACGGCCGCGCGGGTGCGGATAGTACCTAGAGCCCGCGTGCGCGGTCGTCGCCAGGGTCTGGTGAAAGCCGCTCGCCAGTGCTGATGTCGATGGAGGCGGCGAGCTGGCGAAGCTCGGCGGTGAGCCGGTCGATGGTGTTGTTGACGCTCCTGCGGCCGTGGAGACGAGCCATCTTGTCGGCGGCGTAGCCGGCTGAGGCTGCCGCGGCGGCGGCGATGGCGGTGGTATACGCGGGGGTGGCCACCTCGTAGGGGTGGGGCTGTCCGGGCGCGGGCTGGTAGTCGCCCAGGGTGCGCCATTGGCTGACGGAGTGCGCGGTGATCGGGCTGCTGAGGATCAGCTGGGCGGCGGTCTGATCCCCCGCGGGGAGCTGCTCGACGATGGGACCGACGCGGTGGTTGTAGTGCAGCAGCTTGGCGTCGATCTGTGCGTCGGTGCCGAGCGCCTTGAATGCCGTCTCGATGGCCATGGCCGCGGCGGTGCACGCCTCGACGAGCCGGTCGGACTGATGGTCGTAGCGGCTGTCGTCCTCGCCCGCGGCTGACGCTGAGCGTTCTATGTGGTCGGGATGGTGTCGGCGGATGAGGCGCTGCAGGTGGGTGCGGACCTCATCGAGACGCCGCCACGCGTCCTCGGTGTCGGAGGTGGCCATGACTTGCTCCTTGTCCCAGCGGATGGCGCTGTCATCTCCGTTGCGGGCGGCGACTACCACCAGGTCGCCTTTGATGGCGGCGGCGAACGACGCGGCTCGCCGGTTCTGCGCAGCCCATTCGGGTGCGTCGGTGAGCCACACGTCCACGCGCTGCCCGGTCGCGCCGGCGGCGAGCTTCTCGAGGGCCTCCGCGGCGTCGCGGCGGCGGCGGTATTCGAGATCGTCGAGGATGACCACCAGGTCGATGTCGCTGTGGGGGTCGGCGTCGCCCCTCGCGACGGACCCGAACGCCAGCACCTCTCGGGCGCCGGCACCTGTCAAGGCCCGGCCGGCTGTGCAGGCGTCGTCGATGGTCGGGGCAGACACCATGTCCGCAACGCTACCGCCTGGCGGGCGGGCGTCTCCGGCGGCAGATCTAGGCTCGCCGGATCTATGCAGGCTGTGGTGAGGCTCATGCTTCGCCGTGGCCAGCGGGGCCTGCCCGTAGTGCGCCGGCCGAGCACTGGTCACGGGAGGATCTAGCGCGACTAGCAGAACTGACCCGGACCTAAGGCGAAGCAGCGGGTCGAATCTGGGAGGAAGCACCCGAGTCCGAGAACTGGGCCTCAGCGCACATCAAGTGCAGGTAGCCCAACGCGTGTGGACCTTATGGGCAGCGACGTCCTACGACGCTTGGATCCCCATCGCGGCAAGTAGAGCCGCTTCGGCCTCGACTAGGGCGGCTATATGGACTAGTCCTCAGTCGCTCGCAGGTGGGGCTCGCGGCTCGGTTGCGGGCGCTAGCGCGGCCTCTGTCGTAGTTGTTGTCTAGCATCGTGGCCAACGACTTGAGGAGGCAGCAGTGGCCAAGCTGACCAAGATCATCAGGAGCACCGATCCGGTGTCGGAGACCGACGCGAATGCGGTCTTCGAACTTCTGGTCCCGATCATTGAGACTGATCCGTCGGCTGACGACGCGGTGGAGACGGCGGGCGATGTCATCAGCCGGTGTAGTCTCGCCGATGACCGTCATCTGTCTCATGTCCTGGACTGGTGGTACGTCGCCACGACGGGGCGGCCGTCCGCGAACGGCGGCGCACATCGGCTTCCAGAATCGCTTGACGATACCGTCAAGAGTCACATGGACGCCGTCATCAGGCTCGATGTGGCGCTGCCGGCTGCAGCGTGGCTCGATAAGCGGCGGCAGCTCGATTCGATGCTGGCCGGACTCGATGAGACCTTGAGGCTGGATCACTACGGCACAGTGAAGCTGCCGAGCGAGCGCGAGGTATGGGTCGCGGTTCAGTGAGCAGTTGGGCGCGACCGCCGCGCAACTGAGATCGAATCGTCAGGCCACTCCAGCCGAAATCGACTCGCGGAAGCTGGAGCAGGAGCTTCGCGACAGGGGCGTCGAGGTCGGGAGCCGGCGGTACAAGCAGATGCTCAAACGCTGCCGCGAGGCGACGGATCAAGTGAACCGGATCGTCGACTTGCAGGGCGAGGTCGAACCGTGGATACGTCGGCCCACGCCAGGACTGATCAGTGAAGTACCGAGCGGGTTCAAGCACGCGGTCGGACCGCTGGCTGAGGCCTTGCTCAGGCCGATCCTGGCGGCCAACGCCGCGCCGCCCGTGGACAGGGCGATGGTTGCCGCGCGCATCGATGCTTCTGGCCGGAGCGGTGATCGTCGGGGACGCTACAAGCTAGCCCGCGTGGTTGACGCGTGGTGCGAACAAACAGGCCAATCCATCGCGTCCCTCGAGGAGGAGACTCGTCGTCACCGCAGCCTCACCGCTGCATTGGCAGAGCTTGAAGCCAAGCCCAGTGTCGCTGGTGACGGCATCGATGAGATCAAGCTCCATGTGCTCGAAGACGACATTGACGGGGCTGAGAAAGTGTTGGCCCGACTTCGCGAGCAGATCTCGCGGCGAGAGCGTGCCGAACTCGCTCACCGTCAGCTTGAAGGGCTGCGCCGGAAACTGCGGGAGTCGAGCCTCAGTAAGGATGCCACCTGGATCGAGCGTGTCACCGACATCGAGAACCGTTTGGATGCTGCTGATCCTCACGAAATGGCCCGCGAGATCGGCGCCGCGCAGACAGCGCTGTCCGCACAGCTTGACGAGTTGCTTCAGGAACAGCAAGAGGACTTGAGACAACTCTTGGAGCCGCTAGATGTGCATTCCCAACACGTTGTCCCCGCTTAGGCGGGTGAGGGTGGTGTGCGTCTGAGTTCGACGCGGAGATGGTGCTCAGAAATGAACCAACTCTGGCAGGCTCTTGGGGCGATCTGAGAGGAGTTGCCAGTGAGCGAGAGCGGAGCTCGTCGGCGGCCGCGTGTGCTGTCGCCGGAGACGAAGTGGGAGATTTTCTTGGAGGTGACCTCGCGGGAGATGACCCAGGCCGACGCGGCCCGCAAGTGGCAGGTCGATGTGTCCACGGTCATAGGCATTCGCCGCGCGGTGAAGGACGCGGCGCTGGCGGCGTTGGCCACTCGGCGGGGCCGGCCGGCCAAGGAGCGCAACTGGGAGCTGGAGCGGGCCCGCTGCGAGGTCGATCAGTTGACCGAGGCGGTCAAGGCCCAGGCCATCGAGCTCGCGGTGCTGCGGGGAAAAGTCGGCTGGGTCTGAGCGGTGCGCTGCCCGCTCGGGTGCCCGCGGAGACCAAGGAGCAGGTCCTGGAGCTGGTCGACGGCGCGGTGCGCGCCGGCGCGGCGCACGGGTGGGCGTGCTCGCTGCTGGGCGTGTCTGATGACCGGGCGCACCGCTGGCGGCGCCGGCGGCGCGACACCGGCACCGTTGAGGACCGCCCGAGCGGCGGTGTGGCGCTGCATGCGCTGCGACCCGCAGAAGTCACTGAGATCCTCGCTGTCACCGAGCAGTGGGGGCCCGTGGGCCGCAGCCACCGCAAGCTCGCTCACCGAGGCTCATATGAGCGCCGCGTGTGGGTCTCTGCCTCCACGCTGCGGCGCACTCTGGCAGCTCACGGGCTCGTGCTGGCCGAACCGCCCCCACGAGACCCGGCGCCGCGGGTGCTGTGGCCCGACTGGCTCAAGTGGGAGCCCAACAAGATCTGGTGCTGGGACGTGACGCATTTCCCGCACGCCAAGCGGGCCGCGTTCGCGATCGTCGACGTCGTCAGCCGCCGCTGGATCGACACCCTGGTGTCAATCGAGGAGACCTCCACCCAGGTCCGAGTCATCTTCGACAGAGCGCTGGCCACCGAGGGACTCGCGGAGCTGATCACCCCCGAACGAGTCGAGCAGTTCGCAAAGGACCCGACCCGGCCCATCCTGTTGGCCTGCTCAGACAACGGCCCCCAGATGACATCGACAGCCACCCGGGACCTCTTCGCCGCGCTAGCAGTCGCCCAACGCCTCGGACGCCCCCGCACCCCCACAGACCAGGCCTGGATCGAAAGCCTCTTCGGGCACCTCAAAACCGAGAACCCCCACCTCGAAGCGATCCGCGACCCGGCCGCGCTCCACGCCGAGCTCCAACGCGCCCGCCGCGACTACAACCAAACCCGCCTGCACGCCGCCATCGGCTACGTCACCCCCGACGACGAGCACACCGGCCGAGGCCAACAGATCCGCCAAGCGCGCACCGAGGGCCTACGGCGAGCCCGCGAACAGCGCCTCGACTACCATCGCCGCAACCACAACAACAACAACCCCCAAGAACCGACATGAGTTGGTTCATTTCCAAGCCAACCTCCGCGGTTTTCTCAGACACAGGTCACTTAGGCGGGTGAGGGTGGCCATGGGGGTGTCCCAGTTGAGGGCTCCGTGGGGCCGGTGCTCATTGTAGTGGTGCATGAAGTGCTGGTGGGCCTCGCTGCGTTGGGTGTCTGAGTCCCAGTCGCGGGCGTAGGCCCATTCCTCGTTGAGGATGCGGTGGAAGCGCTCGACTTTCCCGTTGGTTTGGGGCCGGTAGGCGCGGGTGCGCCGTGGGCTGGTGCGGGTGTCTTTGAGCGCCCGGCGGAAGTCTTTGGAGCGGTAGCAGGGGCCATTGTCGGTGAGGACTCTTTCGCAGGCGATCCCCGCGAGGGCGTAGAAGGCCGCGGCTCGTCGCCAGAACCCCGCCGCGGTGGGTCCGGTCTCGTTGGTGTGGATCTCTGAGTAGCCCAGGCGGGTGCGGTCGTCTATGGCGGAGTGCACGTAGCGCCAGCCCGCCCTCTGGCGGGGTCCGGCGTTGCCTCGGCCGTGTGTGCGCCAGCCGCCGCCGTCGGGGATCGCCGGGAGCTTCTTGACGTCGAGATGCACCAGTTCACCTGGGTTTTCTCGCTGGTAGCGCAACGGCTTGGAGGGCGGGCCACAGCTGCGGTCGCCTCTGTCGAGGCGGCCCAGTCCCTCAGCGACGCAGATGCGGTGCACCGTCGAGGCGTACATGCCGCACACGTGGGCGATGAACCCCGCTCCGCGGCGGCTGTGGCGTCGCAGCTCGACCACACGACGGCGCAGCGGCTCGGGCGTGCGCCTCGGGCTGGTGCGGGGCCGGCTGGAGCGGTCCTCGAGGCCCGCTTCGCCCTCGGCCCCGTAGCGGCCGCACCACTTGCGCGCCGTCTTGTCGTCGACCTGGAACCGCTGAGCCGCAGCGGCCACGCTCCAGCCGTCCTCGACAACGAGGCGGGCCATCTTGAGCCGCTGAGCCGGCGTGAGCGCCGCGTTGGGATGCTGGGGCCGTCTAGTCTGTGACATGTGAACATCTCCTGGGGGAGGTCGGGGGTACTTGACGACCCGTATCCTCCCTCAGGAGATCACCCAGACCCGGTCACCCCAGACCGACGCAGTAGGGACAACGTCTTGGGTTGTCACAGCTAGACGACCTGCGCGCCGCCGACTCGACGGTGCGAGAGTGGGAGCGAAGGATTGCTGAGCTGGAACGCCGCGGCGGCCGGGGCGCCAACGAGCTCAAGCGGGAGATCGAGGAAGCACTGCAGCGGCTGCGCGAGGAGTGCCGTGCCGCTGTCGATCAGAACCTCCGCCGGGTCGACGGGATCCTGACCGACGAGCGCGAGGACTTCAGCGGCGAGGACATCGGCTACTTCGCGAACTGGCATTCGGAGATCGCGGGTCGGCTCCAAGATCCAGATCTCACCGACGCGCAGCTGATCGATGCCCGCGAGAGTGCCAACGAACTGTGGAGCGATCTAGAGGACCGGAGGATCCACCGATGGCATGCCGACCAGGGAGAAGGTGATCTGGTCGACCATCTGTTGCACTACTGCAGAGGCGCCCTGGACTTTGACCCCCTGGACATCCGGCGGCTGTACGTGTCACTCAAGACCAGGCCGTTTGTGATCCTTGCCGGACTCACGGGCTCGGGAAAGAGCTCATTGACCCGGATATATGCGGAGGCCTTCGGGGCCAGTGGCCCCAACGGCAGATTCCGGCGCATCGCAGTGAGGCCGGACTGGATCGACCAGACCGAGGTACTTGGATTCGTCAATCCGATATCGGAGCGCTTCGTGCCGGGCTGGCTCGCTGAAACAGTACGGGACTGTGAGCGCGAGCCGGATCGCCTGCACTTCGTGCTGCTCGACGAGATGAACCTCGCCCCGGTCGAGCAGTACCTGGCTGAGTGGCTCTCAGCCATCGAGGAGGCGCGTTCGGGAAGCGAGGATGTCCGGATGCCGCTGTACTCATCCGCCCTGACCCCGAAGAACGCCGATGAGTGGCCGCACAGCCTCCGGTTTCCCGACAACCTGATAGTCGTCGGAACGGTCAATGTGGACGAGACCACCCGACCTCTGTCGGAGAGGGTCCTTGATCGAGCGAACGTGCTGCGACTGAGCGTCGAGGTTTCCAAGCGGCATCACGAGCCCAACGGTCAGACACCTGCGCCGTGGCATGTAGGAGTGGCCGAGTGGCGCAAAGTCTGCACCACAGAACCCAGCGACAGCCATCACGACTTCTTGGTCGAAATAGCCGACATCCTGCGACAGGCAAGCATCGGCGTAGGGCTTCGCGCCCACCTCGAGCTTGAGCGCTTCGTCGGCAACGCCGAGGGGATCCTCGACGACGTCAGGGCCTTGGACTGGGGCATCGTGCAGCGCATCATCCCCAAGATCCGGGGCTTCAAGGGGCACTTGGCCGAGAGCCTGAAGGAACTGCTCGAAGAGTTCGACAACGTGGGCGCTGACCAATCCGCGTCGATCATGCGCCGCTGGCTCGACGACGGTGTGTCCGACGACGAGTTCCTCGAAGGCACAGATCCCCGGCTCGCGCTCGCCCGGATCTGAGTCATGGCCACGCTGGAAGTGCTGGTCGGGCGGACCTGGCTGCCGCTCAGCCAGGGCGCCGACTGCCCGCGGGTAGCGGAGTCCTCCACGCTGACACTTCGAGGACTCGACCGCGCAGAGACGGTCATCCTGGGCCTGCTGGAAGCGAGAGCTGATCGCCTCGGCTGCATTGAGTTGCGCTTGAGCGGGTGTGCGGAGTTGCACGGCCATCTCGGCCGCGTGGAAGTCCGGCGCGAGTCGGGCTCAGCGGCCGGCGAGTTCGAGATTGTGCCCGACAAGATGAGCGAGGACGCCTTCCAGACCCTGCGATCAGCCCTTGAGCGGATGTGGGCGGGACTCATCTTCGATCCCGCTGGCGCCAGCCGGCTACGTGGCCAACTTCCATCGCCCGCCGAGTTGTGGCGCGCTATCGAGAAACCGGTTCGAGACATCGCCGCCGAGCCGAGATCGATCCTCGCCCGCGGGGAAGGGGTCAGGCGGCTTGAGGCAGTCCGGAGGCCCTCGGAGCTGACCTCCAGCGTCATTCGAGCCTCAGCCTCCATGGCCCGCAGGGCCGGAGGCCATGACGATGGCCCATCGGACCCGGCTGAAGTCGCGAGCCAGGCCGTACCGGTACAGCGGCCGGGGCGCAGCAGCGTGATGATCCGTGAGGTCGACATACCCGAGAACGCGCTCGTCGCAGAGACACTGCGTCGCTTGGCGTCCTACGCTCGGCGCCAACCCGACGGCTTCGAGATTGCGACCCGCGCCAATCGGGCACTCAGGATCCACCCCTTCGCCTCGTGCCGCACGCCTCACGGCGGCATCGAGGCGGCACGCGTGCGAACCCTGCACGACCCGCGCTACCGGCAAGTCGACAAAGTACTGCGTGTATTGGACAGACCCGAAGCCCACGCGACCGAAGGACCAGGCGAAGTCCGCCTCGGAGTCAAGGGGATGATCCGGCTCTACGAATACTGGGTATTCCTCCAAGTTCTTGACGCGTGCAGGCGACAATACGGATCCCCGGTCGAGCCGGGCTTCGCAGTTCTCGGCCGTAAGACCCGCGCCGGGACGACCCGGCTGGAGATTCCACCAGGAGCCACTGTGCACTTCGATGGAGGAGTGCACGTCGCGTTCGAACCGCACATCACCTCCAGCGGACGCGGCTGGCAGGGACTGGAGAACGTGCCACATGCCAGTCCCGACATGGCGCAGCGCTTGATCACCCCCGACGTCGTCGTGCTACGCCTCGGGCCAGTTCCTGCGGCCGTCGTATTCGACGCAAAGTACGTGGGCCGGCACTGGGTGGAACTCCAAGCAGCCAAGATCCACTCCCGCTACTCCCGCATCCGCTGGCAAGGCAAGCCCGTCGTACGCCATGTCCTCGCCGCCCACCCCCACAACGGCATCGATTACGTGTGGGCTGGCTACGGCTCGATCCCCATGATCCCCGGCAAACCAGCAGACTTGAGCGGACTCCTGCCTTAGATCCCGTGACCCGTGGCGTCTACGTGACCGCTCGCCGGACTGGATGCGAACATCTGTTTGTAGCTGTAATTCCAATGCTGTAACCTGCCAAGGTGGCAGCTAGCCCAGCGGGTGCAGGTTGCCCATGGGTAGTGCGCTGAGCGTCTCTTCGGCTCACAGATCGATGGCGACATCGAAGACGCTGAGGCAACTCTGGCGTAACGAAGGACGCCCCAGCAGCCCTACAGCACTGACGGCGGCGACGTCCCGGCCCGGCGAAGCCCGCATCGGCGACCCAAAAGCACGCTTTCACCTCCATGTTCCCAATAAATTCTCTGCAAAGGCGTGCAATCTATTTGGCCAACCTGCTACCAGTGGAGACAGAAAGCGACAAAGGAGGCCTCCCATGCCCAACGGCGGCACCCCCGAGATCATCCAGAGCGAAGCCCAAGCAATGCGCGCCAAGCAGGACCGCCGGCTACAGGGACTGCTGCGCATCGCCGCAGGAGCACTCATAGCGTTCCTGTCGATCGGAACCATCGCCGTCGCAGCCTCCGACGACCTCGCGTCAGCAACCGCCGTCGTCGTCTTCGGCGTCGCAGCAGTCCTCGGCATCGTCCTAGTCGCCATCGAGGCCATCGTCGCCTACCGATGGAAAGAGGGCCCCGACATCGCGAAGCTCCTGCGCGTCTACCGGCGCCGCAGACCCAGCGAGCCAAGCCTCCGCATCGGCCTTGTGGTCGCTCTCCGCAAGGACTACGACAACAACGACCGAGCCCTCCGAACGGTCAGGGGCCTAGTCCTCCTGCAGGCGGTCATCGCCTTCGGCGGGCTCATCGTCTTGCTTCTCGGGCTCCTTGAGCTAGTTTGAGGCGCATGGAGCCCGACGACCCCAACGACGCCGAACACCAAGACTCCCTCCACGACATTCCCGAGATCGAAACCATCACCGTCAATCAGGGAATCATCCCCGAGGCACTGCTGTTCTGGCGACGACGCAAGCCCGCCCACGCCTGACTCCCCGACGAGTCATCCCCGAGAACCGCGCCGCCTGGTGGCCCTGCGTCGGCACAGAACCATCACCAGCTGAACCCCACCCGGCCGTAGCCTGGCGGACATACGCACGCTCGGGACTCGTTCAGCTCCTCGACACAAGGCCCGCAAAGTGAAGTCCTCGTCGAAGGCCGGGTTCTCGCCGCCGCACCTAAGACTGCCGCAAACGTCGGGCGGGCTCAGGCCCCACTTCGCCCTCCCCCAATTCGAGGCCCGTACAGGCGAAGATCCTGCCTATCTGTGCCTCTACGGCGTCGGGGGCAAAGGGCGTGTAGTTATCGGGGCGCATCGACACCACGGCGTTGACAGCCCTATGGACGCAGCCCCAGTCGTGCCCGGGCCATTCGGACGGGCCGAGCACTAGGAGCGCACCGCACGCGGCAACGCCTGCAGCGGAAGCCCCGGAGTCCTCGTCGAGGGCCATACACACGTAGTAAACGTCCGTGACCTTGTTGAGCCTGTCGTCGGCCGCGTCGCGGGCCGCTTTCTCGGCGGCAAACCGGGCACCTTCCACGTTCGACCCGACCGACGAGATGGCGAAGTCGATTTCTCCCAGCATCGAGCGCTCGCGGTGGGCTGCCAATGTGGCCTCCAAGCTGTCGCTGGGGAGCTGCCGCTCTACCCGGTGGCGCTCCCAGTAGGCGACGACCGTTCCTCGGAAGTCGGAGAGCAGGGCTCGCGCCTCGGCGGCCTCGGCGGCGGTCGCGATACGGCCAAGCTCTACCTGCAGGTCCTCGGCTGCAGCTTCTCGGAGAGCCTCCAGGGCGGCGGCAGCCTCGACACGAGCGGCTTCAAGGGCCTCCAGGAGCGATGTGCTCGCCGCGGGGGCGGACTCGAAGGCCGGGTCCTCGTCGCCGCACAGCACGCACCGCCCGCCCACAAGCTAGCCCCTGCGGTTCCGGCGCCACAGCCGCACAGCCCAGACCGCCCCAGGGATGAGCACCACGCCACTCCACTGTCCTGCAACCAGCACCACCGCCACCACGACGAACGCCCCAACCGACACGGCCACATAGCCCATCGCGGTACGGCGCAGAACCCGCCCCAACACCTCTCGGGCCGGCGGCCGGCCAGCGGAACTAGGGCCGAGGCTGAGGAGCTCGCGGCCGAGATGCCAACTGAACAGCGCAGGGCGCACGAGAAGGTTGTCGCACACCAGCACCGACACAGCGAGCCACAAAGCGAGTTCTACTATCACAACAAGCCAACGTAACCCCAGCGCAGCACAGACCCGCGGATGCGGCGCTTCCCCCCGTTGGCCGGTCAGGTGGTTAAGGCGGGCTGGTTGCCCGCGGTGTGACGGTAGTGGTGTTCGTAGTCGTCGGGGGTCTGGTTGCCCAAGCTGGTGTGGAGCCGGTGGGTGTTGTAGCCGATCAGCCATTCGAAGATCGACCGGCGCGCTGCGGCGCGGTCGGGGTAGCTGTGGCGGTGGACGAGCTCTCGTTTGAGCGTCGAGAAGAACGCCTCGGCCACGGCGTTGTCTGCTGAGGATCCCACCCGCCCGGCTGACTGGGCCATGCCCCATGACCTCACGCTGTTCTTGAACGCCTTGGCCTGGTAGTTGCTGCCGCGATCGGAATGGAACACGATGCCTGCGGTGCGGCCCCCGCGGGCCGCACCGGCCATGTCGAGGGCGTCTTGGGCCAAGCGGGCGTCGATGCGGTCGCTCATCTGGTAGCCCAACAGCCGGCGGCTGCCCAAGTCGAGCACGACTGCGAGGTACAGCCAGCCCTCGCCGGTGCGGATGTAGGTGTAGGGGTCGGACCGCAGCGCCTGGCCGTCTTTTCGGTCGGCTGGTTTCTGCGGCCCGCCCTCCGAACCGGACGTGCGACTTTCACCGCATCCGGCTCTCCATGTGGTCATGCCGCTGGTGCGGGTGATCCTGTTGTCACGCTTGTCCATGGTGTCGGGATGCGGGTGCCCCGGTAGCGGTAGCGCTCGATGGCGACCTGCTCGGGGCGGAACATCTCGATGCCGTCGTCGTGGATCCTCCAACCTGGGAGGTAGCGGCGAACCAGGGTGTGCATGTTCAGCCCGACGTGGCGTTTCTTCAGCCAGCCGACGATCCGCCAGAAGGCGAAATGATCGACGTAGCTGAAGGTCTGCGTTGACACGCCGTGCCGAAAATAGTTGCACCAGCCCCGCAGCGTCGGGTTCAACCGGCGCAGCAGGTCTGTGAGCGTTCGATGACGTCGACGGCGAGTCAGCAGTCTGATCTTCGCGATGATCGAAGCCAACGATTTCTTGGACGGGTAGGTGTAGATCGCTTTCTTGCCGGCGCGGCCTCTCCAGTTCCGACGCTGGATGCGCCAGCCCAAGAAGTCGAACCCTTCGTCGATGCGCCAGACCCTCGTTTTCTCTTCCGAGAGGCGCAGCCCCATCGGAGCGAGCACCGCTGCGACCTCATCCCAGAGCGCTTCGGCGTCGTCGCGGGTGCCGTGGACCATGACCACGAAGTCGTCCGCGTGGCGGACGAGGCGCATGACCGGTTCCCCGGCGCGTCGACGTTTGGCGCGGGTCCATTCCGGGCCGAGCGCTTCCCATTTCTGGGCGAAGTGCTCGTCCAGCACGGACAGGGCAATGTTGGCCAACAGCGGCGAGAGGATCCCACCTTGGGGTGTGCCGGTGATCGTTGCTCGTCGGCTGCCGTCCTCTGCGAGAACACCAGCTTTGAGGAACGCCTTCACCAGACCCAGGACACGCTTGTCTCGGACTCGACGTCGCACACGTTCCATGAGGGCGGTGTGGTCGATCTCATCGAAGCACGCCTTGATATCTGCTTCGAACACCCAGTGGTAGTTCCTGCTGGGCGAGCCGAGGTAGTGAATCTCAGCGATCGCGTCCTGGGCCCGTCGCTTCGGGCGGAAACCGTGGGAACACGGTTTGAAGTCCGCCTCGAAGATCGGTTCGAGCACCAGCTTCAACGAGGCCTGCACGACTCGGTCAGCGACAGTCGGGATCCCCAACGAGCGGACCTTGCCGCTCGCCTTGGGAATCGTCTTCTCCCGCACCCGCTCGGGCCGGAACCGGCGAGCTTTGAGATCATCTCGCAGCCCGTCCAGCATCGACTCGACACCGAAGACGACAGGTCGCGCAGCGACCCCATCGACTCCAGCGGTTCGCGCGCCCTTGTTTGCCCGCACCCGGCTCCACGCCACAACGAGAAACGCCGGGTCATAGACGAGGTTGAACACGTCATCGAACGAACGGCCAGGATCGGCCTTCGCCCATTGGTGCAGCTTCGACTGCATCGCGAGTACCCGCGGCTCGGCCTCCAAGAGGTCAGGCCACGAAACGCCGGTATTCACCAGCGGACTCCCCGTTCGGCATCGAAGCTGCGACCACACTGGGTCCCTTCGCCATGTGCACGGCTTTCCCGTGCTCGGACTACTACGAACCCTCCGCCCCATCCCGACGGCATCAACCGGCGACAGGCCTGCCCGCCCGCCGCCCTGGCCGGGCAGCGGGCAGGGACCAGCGAGATGGTTCCCACGTTCATTCCTGAACCCTTCGACGGGGTCGGCGCCCAGCTATGCCCCTGCAACCTCGTCATGGCTACGCCGCAGGCATTCACCATGACCTCCCGACCGGCGACATCGACCGATCTAGAAGTTCCCCGCCCATCAAAGATGGCCGGGTACGCGTTGCGACGCAGCCCTGATCTGTCAGGTTCGAGCTGCTGGATCTCTTGAGGGGCGTTCAGCCACTGGTTCCTCACGTACGCCTTTCCGTCTTGCTAGCCGGGCCCACACCATCTGACAGTGCTGGCGCGTCCCGTCGTTGTCAGGGCTGCTTCCACCCTCCCCGGTGTCCCCCGGGTCCGGCTGCCCTCAGCTTCAACCAGCTCGCTGCGACGAGCCGGAGGCGGTGTCCTCTCACCACCGCCGGGTTCAAGAACGCCTCGTGGCGCTCGATGTCTGACACCCACGCCCGATCGGGGGCCCCTGGCGCGAAGTCCCGTCCCAGCAGGTCCGGGAGCGTCACAGCCGTGCGGGCTGGGATGGTGGTGCGCTTGGGACGCCGCCGGCGGATCCCCGCTATCTGGTGGACTCTCATGAGCCGCTCGACGCGTTTGCGGTTCACCACACGCCCTGCGGCGCGCAGCTGCGCGGTCACCCTCGGCGACCCATAAGCGCCGCCCGAGCCGGCATGCACCCCGCGGATCGCCCCGAGGAGGTCCGCCTCGGCGAGATCACGCTCGCTGGGACCCGCGGCGTGCTTGGCGCGCCAGTCATAGAACGCCTGACGGCTCACTCGGGCTGCCTCACAGCACAGCGTGGTCGGGAATCCCTCGGCCTTTCGGGCAGCCACCCACCGGTAACGGGTCACTGTCCCAACTCCCTCACCCAAAAGGCCGTCGCTCGTTTGAGCAGCTCACGCTCCTGGCGCAACCGAAAGTTCTCCCGACGCAGCTCGGCCAGCTCGGCCCGCTCGCTGGTCGTCACTCCATCGCGCTCGCCGCGGTCGACACGCGCCTGGCGCACCCAGTTGCCCAGATTCGTCGCCCCGATCCCCAAACTGCGCGCCAACGACGCGATCGAACGGCCCTCATCGAGCACCAACGACACCGCATCAGCCTTGAACTCAGCCGTGAACGATCTTCGCGACCGGCCCGGCGCCAACACCGGCCCAGCACGCTGCTTTTCCATAATTGACATGGCTACCTCCTAATCAAGGTGACCGGTCAACAGGGGGAGGCACCTGCCAAACGCCCCAGCGATTATCGTCAACGTCGACCCACACGCCCCCCGGACCGCGACCTCGCCTTCGGCGGGGAGAGGCCCCGAATGTTCCGCTCGTTCTATTTGCCGAAGCTGCCATCTGTGTAGGCAGAAGAACCAAAGGAGGTCAACCAATGCCCGACGGAGCCCCCGGCAGCGACGACACGCCCGAGGTGATCCTCGACGTCGCCCGCCGGCAGAACGACAAGCAAGACGCCCTGACACCAAACTCGTCTTCAAGTCTTAGCTCTAGAGCCCTTCGGCCAAGAACACCGTCGCCAACATCATCTGGGCGACACGGACCGCACATTCTGCGCAGGTCACACCAGAGAACATCAACGTCGCTTCTCCACAACCCCAGCAGGCCCCGTCAGAGTCAGCGGTCCTCGCCACGCTGCTGAGACACTCGTCGATCTGCCGGGCCACTTCGAGCCGCGCCACCTCCAAGCCCTCGATACCCGCGAGTAGGTCACAAAGATCGCACCAGGTCCTCAGTCGCGTCAACAGCTCCCCCGTCACGGCTTCAAGCACTCCCTCGGGGACGTCCTCCTGATCCGCTGGTGACAACGGGGGAGCGACGGCGTCTGTCGAGTCCGCCGCGTGGACAGGACCCTCTAGCCCCGCGAAGGCCTCACGGCTCGCCGCGGTCGCTTCGTTCAACCCCGCGAAGGCCCCGAGGTTCGGCCGCAGCTGCTCCACCATCCTCTCGATGCCCGCGAAGGCCTCACGGCTCGGCTGCAGCTGCTCCACCATCCTCTCGATGCCCGCGAAGCGGTTCGCGGCCGCGGTCACATCCATCATCCTCTCGATGCCCGCGAAGCGGTTCGCGGCCGCGGTCACATCCATCATCCTCTCGATGCCCGCGAAGGCCTCACGGCTCGCCGCGGTCGCTTCGTTCAACCCCGCGAAGGCCCCGAGGTTCGGCTGCAGCTGCTCCACCATCTGCATCATCCGCGCGATGTCACGGTGGTCAGGAATCATGCGCCCAACTTTAGTCGCCCACCACATCGACGACGGTCAAGGCATCGCTCGACTTCGCTGCCCATGTGTCCTGAGCCGCTTTCACCACCGACACTGACCGGCACAAGCACCGGCGCCCGGCCAAAACCCTTACGCACGGACGTGCGCAAGACCCCAGTCGAGGATCGGCGTCGTCTTCTGTCGTCAGCCTCAGGCTCGGCCCAAAGGTCCTGTAGTTCCCCATATGTGAGATCACCAAGCGGAAGTCCACCAACGCCGAAAACGGCCCCGGCGGAGGCCGACAAACCTCTTTAACACCAAGTTCATCGCAGCTGTGGCCAAGTCACGGCACCGGCGCCGATCCCGTCTGACTTGCAGCCGGCGGAAACCGTGCTTTCATAGAACCCGTGATCGATACCCGGCAGGAGATTCTGCGCCAAGCCATCGAACTGCGCCGCAAACAGGACACCCGCTTGGCCAACAACACCGCTCGGCCATTCTCGGCGGCGCCGCGATCACTGTCGGAGCCCTCATCAGCGCCGTGGTCGCGTCCCCCACAGCCGACGCGACCTCCGGCCAGGTCGTCGCCACCGGCGTCTTCGCCATCCTGCTAGCCCTGGCCAACGGAGTGTGCTGGTACGGCGTCTACACGGCGGCCGCCGAATGGCTCGACGGCCCCGACATCAACAAACTCACCGACAGCTACTCCAACCGCAACGACGGCCACCGTGCCTTGCTCGACCACCTCATCGCCGTCCACAACGACCACCGCACACGCAACGAGGCAGCCGTCAACAGCGCACGGCGTCTCGTCACCATCCAGGTAATCGCCACCTCGTCTCCGCCAGCCTTCTAGTAGGAGCTCTACTCGCGCTAGGTTGAACCCATGCTGGCCGACGAGGCCCCCCAACAGGACCAACAGGACGACCAGCTGAGCCCATACCCCAGCACAGTCGTTAACGCTGGCGGCGTCCCCGCGTCATGGGTCCCCAAGTGGTCCTGCGCTGGGCTCGCAGGCCCAAGCCCGCCTGAGCCCCCGACTCACGCCCTCAGGCGTCGCTGGCCACCAACGCCCTCGACGAGCACCTACGCTCCCTCCAACAACCCGGTGTTGCGACGACCGATTGAATCCGGCCAGTTCACCTCCTGGGCGTTCACACAACGGGCCCGAGATGCCGGGCTCGCGGCATCAATGGGCTCAGTCGGGGACTGCTTCGATACTGCCGTCATCGAAGCGTTCTGGGCCCGCATGCAAGTCGAGCTGCTCAACCGGCGCCGCTGGAGAACCCGTCTGGAACTGTCCAACGCCATCTTCGAGTACCTTGAGATCTTCCACAACCGGCAACGGCGGCACTCGTCGCTCGGCATGCTCACGCCCGTCGAATACGAGATCCGCCACGCCACCACCGCCTGAGATCAAACAACCCGACCGCGCGAAACACAGGGCACACCACAGCCTGCGCAATACCCGGTGAGGTTCAAACTCCTAAGCCAAGCCCCTCTTGAGGTCCATGATATGTCTCACAATCGACATTAGCGTCTCGCTACCTGCACTCTGCGAGATTGAGCGTTCGACGATTCGCTGAATCACGAGTGCATTCTTTCGAGCATCCGTGCGAGACAAACCAAATTCATCCTGCGCTTCACGTAGGGTTTGCCCGAATATCTGCGTTTCGGTTTCTCTCTCCAGCGTGTCCTCTAGATTCGTGTCGAAGCAGGCGGATGTCCCATCGATGTGATCCGGCCAATCGATTTCGTCTTTACCAAGGATGCGCAGCAGACGAAGATTTGACGATGCTGCCGCACCGTCTTTTCCCTTGTCTCCGTCCCACACAACATAGCTCGGAATGCTGAGGCTGCGGAAGATGATCAAGGGGCGGTCTAGATTATTTTTGCCGAGACACGGAATAACGGCAACACCCTCCGCGTCGAGATCGTATTCCATTGCACGCGCCGCACCTAGGATTGCGGCGCGATCTCCTTCACCCTCTACCAGAACGACAACGTCAGCAAAAAAGCCTTCATTCACCACGGGAGTCATCACTGCTTGGAGGCGGGGTCTCAATGTTGCGGCACTGTATGCACTGTTCGTTGCAGAGGCGGCTTGCAAACGTTGCGCTACCGCCTCCATTGTCGTGGCCTCTACGGTGGTTGTCTTCGGTTTGCCTTGGATGGTCTTCCGCTTTCGCAGGACGCGAACATCGTCGAATCTGTCCAAACCCACGAACAGCGGAGAATGGGTTGTGTAGAGAACTTGAGTGCTGGCCGCAACGCCGGCAATGTCTCCTTGTGAGAGGCGCTGCAATACCTCAGCCAGGTGCCGTTGCCGACTTGGATGCTGGTAGAGTTCCGGCTCTTCGATTGCGAGGAGAAGGTCGGGCGTCGTCGATGCACTTTTAGCTGGCGGTTGCCCGTCTGTGGCCGTTGGGGCCTCAGTCTCTGTCTCATCATCAGATCGTCGGACTGCCGAGAGGTGTTGCAAGAGTGCAAATATGAAAGCGCGCTGCAGCCCGTGACCGGTTCGAGTAACGGTCGCTGTGTATCCGTCTTCGTGAAGGCGAACATTAGTCTGTGGATCGCCAATCTCAAGTTCAGGCAACTGACGCCAGGCTAAGGCCACTGAAGCGTCCGGCACGAATGAACTCAAGATTTGAGTGAGATCACTCCCAAGTGCGTCCAGTTGTGGACGGGCGCTATCGTTCATGATTTCCGAGAATTCCCTGCTTGTTCGTTCCCTAAGCTCAGCGATCGCGGGATGACCTGCCAGCACCTTTCGGACGACAAGATTCATAATCTCGCTGATCGCAGAGCCTCTTCCTTCCGTTGCCTCATCGCCCGCATCACGAACCGCAGGGACGCGAATTAGTTGCGTACGCCGACGGAGATAGCCCTGTCCGACGTTAGTCCAGCCGAAGAACTGCCCTTCATCGCGTCCTGGCTCGCAAGATTCTGGGTGTTCAAGTTCCCAATTCTCCATATGCTCCTGGGCCTCGTCAGCGCGACTCGCTTTGGGGAGTTCGGAGTAGGTAGAGCTGTCACGGAGCTTGTTGTATTCACTGCTCAATATTCTCTTGTTGGTGTGTTCTCTGATCTTCGCAAAAGCTGGATGCTGCAGGCGGTGTCCGTGGTAAGTGACGGCTGTCTTACCTGAATCAAAAGTAAACACCCCTACGACTGCCAAAGTGCCATCCTTAAGATATTTCGCAAAATCGTTCTGCTCGTCACTACTGAGGGAATCGTATGTTACTGTGATCTCAATGGGCTCATCTGAATTCTCGGAGTAGAAGTCTGCGGCAGCGAGTTGCGTAGTGGGATTATAGAAAAGGTCAAGTGCATTCAGAAATGCGGACTTCCCCGATCCATTCCTGCCAACCAGGGCCGTTAGGGAACCAAGCGTGACCTCCTCGTCGAGAATGGAGCGGTAGTTCTTGACACGCAATGATCGGACTCGCATGTGGCGTTACTGGATCCTGGTTGTACGAAATCTGTCTCGAATGTGCCGTTGGAAGTGTGACCCTTTCGAATCGGCACTCATGAGAGCATGGTAGGCGCTCTCGGGTACATCCTCATATTGATACACCCTGCCCCCGTGAAACTCGACTTCAAGCGTCTTGGTGTCGGCGTCATGCCCTACTGATGCGAGATTGGTTGAGTCTACGGGAGTGCGCTGCATGATTGGGCTCCAGTCACGAAACGCTAACTGTACCGGACCGAAAGCGCTGACCATCGGAAGTTTCGCCCTAGGCGCACCGATTCGCCCGCTATCCGCTGTTGGTTCGGCTGCAGCGACTCCACCCCGTCGATCACGTAACGGCGGCAGTCGGCTTCGTCGATGATGGCGCCCCATTCTGCAAGAACAGGACCAACTCCGCGATCTCGGGCTCGACGGCCTGTGGGTGCCCATAATTCGGTCGTGGGCGCTGACCAGGGGTTTCGCGCTCCATCCTGGGACCAGGAATCGGTACGAGATTCGGTACACGAGGACTCAGCATCGGCCCGCATCGCGGCACGTCAACGACCACGGCCGAGTTTCCGTCACCCACAAGCTCGCTGCCGTCGGGGCAAGGCTGCCGCGACCGCGCCGAGCAGGGCCCGGTCCTCGTCGGCGAGCGCTGGCCGGTGGTTCTGCTGGCACAGGACTGCGAGTGGGTGGCGAAGCACAATGATCTCTAGGTCCTTCGAGCGTCCCGAGCGCACAGCCAAGCGCGCCAACGACCCGAGCAACCGGTACAGAACGCGACACATGGATCCCCAGGATGCAAGCGCATCATGCCTGTCAGCGCGCACGACCATATTTGGGGCACCCACACGCCACGCTGACAGCAACGGCGCGAGGACCGGGGTATGCCGATCACTAGGGACGGCGTCTGCGGCGATGGTGTGGACGAATCCAAGTCATCGAGGAACGGCGCCGCGTTTTGGATGGCGGCGATCAGCGGTCCCAGCCGCAGCACGGCGCTCTGCGATGCTCTGACCTTGTGCCATATCGTGTACGACGTTCAGGGTCCGCGCACGTATGGGGGATTGTACGGGATGGTGCCAAACCTGAGGCCAGGGGGCGCGCCCGGCGCGCACCATCGCTGATCTAGCTCGGGTCATCAGCGAGCGGCATGTCAGCCTTGGCCTCCGCCGAACGGTGTGGGTACAGTCTCGACGGCTCGAACCTCTAGCCCGGACACGGCTCGAAGAACTGGGAGGTTCCACCGATGACAAGCCTGAAACGATCTGATCGCCGCAATCCGGAGCGGACGCCCTCTCGCGAGGAGATGGATGCCGACGTGTCCATCCCGGCGCGGTTCGAGAAGGTCATGCTGGCCGTCACCGACGGCTGCGGCACCCGCTCTCGTGGGCACCATTCCGTATAGCCCCTACCGTTGCGCGCTATGAAGTTCATTCACACAGCCGACTGGCAGCTCGGGATGACCCGTCATTTCCTTAGCGGAGAGGCGCAGCCGCGGTTCAGCGGAGCGCGGCTCGACGCGGTGCGGCGTATCGGCGAACTCGCAGTCGAAGAGGGTTGTGAGTTTGTCGTGGTGTGCGGCGACGTGTTCGAAAACAACCAAATCGATCGTCAAGTGCTTGTACGAACACTTGACGTCATGGCATCCACTCCGCAGGTGACTTTCTACCTCCTGCCGGGCAACCACGATCCGCTCGACGCAGCGTCGATCTACCTGTCAGGCAGGTTCCGTGAGCACAAACCGAAAAACGTCGTCGTATTGGAGAACTCACAGCCCGTCCCGGTTGCCGACGGGTTCGAGTTGGTGGCCGCTCCGTGGACTTCCAAGCGCCCGCTCTGCGATCTGGTGGATCAGGCGTGCGCCCTGGGGGAGCCGACCGGGGCGTTGCGAATCGTTGCCGGCCACGGCGCCCTCGACACTCGCTCACCGGACGCCGACAACCCGGCGCTCATCGCGCTCGCCCGTCTGGAAGAGCGCATTGAGGCCGGAGAGATCCACTACGTCGCGCTCGGCGACCGCCACTCCACAACGGACGAGGGCACCAGCGGCCGCGTCTGGTACTCCGGCGCGCCAGAACCCACCGACTACGACGAGATCGATCCCGGCAATGTGCTGGTGGTGGAACTCGACCGCGGCCGGGTGCAGGTCGAGAGCCGCCGAGTTGGCACGTGGGTTTTCAGGAGCAGCAAGAGGGACTTGACATCCGATGCCGAGATCGACGCGCTGCAAGAGTGGCTCGCGGCCCTCGAAGACAAGGAGCGAACTATCGTCAAGTTGTCACTCGTCGGGCAGGTCTCGATCGCCCAGAACGCGCGGCTCGACCGGCTACTCGACGGCTTCGACGACTTGCTCGCGGCGTTGCAGAGATGGGAGCGACGATCCGATCTCGTTGTCGTTCCCGACGACTCCGACATCGAGTCCCTCGGGCTTTCGGGCTTCGCACATGACGCGCTGAGCGACCTGCAAGATGTCGCACAGTCCGCCGATGAGTCTGCGGCTGTCACGGCCCGCGACGCGCTGGCGCTCCTGCACCGACTCGTGAGGCCCGCACAATGAGAATCCATCGCATCAAGCTCACGAACTTCAGGGGCGTCGACAGCGCCGAAGTGGCGTTTGACGGCCAGGGCGTCACGGTGATCGAGGGCGACAACGAAGTCGGCAAGAGCAGCATCTTCGAAGCCCTCGACCTGATCTTCCTTGAACTGGACTCGTCCTCCAAGGCGCGTATCCGATCCGTCCAACCAGCTGGAAAGGATGTCGGCCCCGAGGCCGAGGTCGAGGTTTCCTCCGGTGACTACCGCTTCGTGTACCACAAGCGTTGGCGGCGCCGTCCTGAGACGACGCTCACCGTCAAGTCTCCACGTCATGAATCGCTCATCGGACGCGAAGCCCATGCGCGTGTGCGCGAGATGCTCGACGAGACAATCGATTGGCCGTTGTGGGAAGCGCTCAGAGTGCAGCAGGGCACCGAGTTGCGCCTGCCGTCGCTCGACGTTCGCTCCCTCGGCGCCGCACTCGACCAAGCTGCGGGCGGCGACGGTCCGACGGGCGGCGACGATGCCCTGTGGGACCGCATCGAGGCGGAACGTGGTCGCTACTGGACCGGCACGGGCCGGGTGTCCAAGGAGCGAACGGAACTGGAGGGCAAGGTCCGTAATGCACAGGACCGGGTCGCGGAGCTCAAAGCGGCCCTGAGCCAGATCCAAACTGGCGCCGACAAATTCGACAGTCTCGTTGAGCACCAAAGACATCTCCAGAGCGAACATCAGACAGCCCAAGAACGCGAGTCTGAGCTGTCCGATCGCTGGAGGCACGTAGAGCAATTGGAGCTTCAGGCCGAGGAGCGAGACACAACACATCGCGCGGCGCTGAGCGACCGGGGCCAGCGACACGCCGACGCCGCGCGTCGCTCCGAGTTGGTCTCGGACCTCGACCGCCAGAATGAGGCGTTAGCGGCAATTGGCGTCAAACTCGAAGAGTCCGCTCCCGCATTGAACGCCGCAGACCAGCTGGCCAACGACGCCGTGGGCAGCCGCGACGAGGCCCGAGAGGCCCTGGATCAAGCAATCGCCGCGCACAAACAGGCGTGTGACGACCGTGACCATCACCGCCGAATGATCGAAGTCGCTCAGTTCCGTGAACGCCTCGAGCGAATTGACGATGCTCAAGCCCGTCTGGCAAGTGCCGAACCCGTCCTTGCGAGCATCCGTGTCGACGGCGACCTCGTCGAACGGATCGACCAGACCCACATCGTTGTCGTACGAGCCGAGGCGTCGGCCGAGATCGCCGCTGCCCAGGTCACGACCACCGCGTTGCGCGACATCACCCTGCAGGTTGACGGGATGGGACATGACCTTGCTGCGGGGCAGCAGCGTGCGGTCTCCGTCAGCGATGCGGCCGAGCTGAAGATCGACGACAGTGCGACGGTGCTCGTGCAGGCCGGAAAAGGACCCGCAGAGACGGCCCGGGAACTCGACGACGCTCGACGAGAGCTCCAACGGCTCTGCGACGAATGCGATGTCGCCGATCTGGCATCGGCACGCGCCGCCAATGACCGGAGAGAATCCGCACTGCGGGATCGCGACGATGCTCGCAAGACGATCAAGGACGACCAGCGCGACCTGACCGTGGACGAACTCAAGCGCATGGCAGATCGGCATTCCCAGCGCATCGAGGAATTCAACGCGAGCAGGGAGTCGCAGCCCCCGCTTCCCGCGGACTTGCGGGAAGCGACAGCCTTGGTCGCCAAACACGAGACCGCTGTCGGGGATCACCGCGCAGAATTCGAATCCTGTGAGGAAGCAGCCAAGAGCGCGAACGCGGCACTCACTCAAGCTCAGCTGGATGCAGCGGTGCTGGCCAGCAAGCTGCAGTCGGCGCAGGAGGGGCGCGACCAGGCTGCCGAGCGCCTCACCGCAGCCCGATTGCAAGTCAGCGACAAAGACCTTGCGACGGCGCTCGCGCACGCCGGTGAAGCCGTCGCAGAAACGGAGCAAGCAGCACGAGCCGTGCAGACAAGATTGCAGGAGGCGGACCCCGACTCCATCAAGGCCCAACTCACGAATACCCGTGACGCCGTAGGACGCATGGCCAGGGAACTCGCTGAGAACAGCCGGCAGCAGCACGAACTGCGCGGCTCGCTGGAGGCTCGAGGCGAGATGGGCTTGCACACCCAGCACGACAACGCCATGAACGAGATGAGATCTCTCGAACGTGACCACGAGAGCCTCGAACGCAGGGCACTCGCTGCCGAACTCCTCTACGAGACGTTCGGCAAGAGACGACAGGAAGCCCGACAGCGGTATGTCGCGCCATTCAAAGAGCGCATCGAGCAATTCGGGCGAATCGTGTTCGATTCGACGTTCGAGGTAGAACTCGACGAGCAACTGGGCATTGCCCGTCGCACGCTCAACGGCATCACCCTCGATGTGGAGCAGCTCAGCACCGGCACCCGTGAGCAGTTGGGGATACTCGCCCGATTGGCGTGCGCTGCGATCGTGAGCCCGGACGGCAACGGCGCGCCGGTCGTCATCGACGATGCGCTGGGATGGAGTGACCCGACACGTCTGCAGCGCATGGGAGCAGCCATTGCGGCAGCCGGAAAACACTGCCAAGTGATCGTCCTCACGTGTACACCGGGGCGATACGCGCACGTCGGAAACGCAACGGTCCTCAACCTGCCGGACTAGTCACTGCCTGACATGCAGGCCGTCACCGACGGCTACCGCACCCGCTCTCGTGGGCACCATTCCGCATAACCTGTGGGTGCCCGAAAATGCGGTCGTGTGCGCTGACCAGGCATGATGCGCTGCATCCTGGGAGTCTGTGGGTGGCGATACTCGGTGGGACACTGCCTGCCGTCGTTGCTGGTTATGGAAGATCTCAAGGTACTCGAAGATCGCGTTGGACAGCTCCAGGCGGGTTCTCCAGCGCCTGCGGTTGAGCGGCTCGACTTGCATGCGGGCCCCACTTCCAACACGACCTCCAACACACAAACCCATCCCTTCCGTTGACATAGAAGCTCACCCACCGGCCCCACCGCTCGCTCAACAAGGGCAGCGTCCCGCCAGGTGGTGGGGTTTGAGGTAGCTGGGAGGGTCCACCACTAGGGGGGCCATCGGCGTGATTCTCGGTGAGAGGAACAACTCACTCATCGAGGAGGACACACCGATGGCCCTGTCTGATACTGCCACAGCGCAGCTGTGGGAGACCTTCCGCGCTGGTGGCGGCGCGGGTTTGATCCGTGAGGCGGTGGAGCTGGTGCTCCAGGAGCTGATCGAGGCCGAGGCGGCTGAGGCGATCGGCGCGGGGCGCTATGAGCGCAGCGACACGCGTGTGACCGAGCGCGACGGGCACCGCGGCCGCTTGTTGGCCACCGAGGCCGGGGATCTGGAACTGAAGATCCCCAAGCTGAGAAAGGGCAGCTTCTTTCCGTCGGTTCTCGAGCCCCGCCGGCGCATCGACCGCGCCCTGTACGCGGTGATCATGGAGGCCTATGTGGCCGGCGTGTCGACGCGCTCGGTGGACGACCTGGTGGCCGCGCTGGGCGCGGAGTCGGGCATCTCCAAGTCGGAGGTGTCGCGCATCTGCGCAGGGCTCGCCGAGACGGTGGAGGCGTTCAGAAGCCGCCGGTTGGGCCACATCGAGTTCCCCTACATCTATCTCGACGCCACCTACCTGAACGTGCGCAACAGCGTGTGCCAGCCAGCGTCGATGGCGACCGTGGTCGCCACCGGCGTCACCTCAGAGGGCAACCGAGAGATCCTGGGCTGTGATGTCGGCGACAGCGAGAGCGAGGGGTTCTGGCAGCAGTTCCGGGGTCTTTGCGCGACAGGGGCCTCACCGGTGTGCGCCTGGTGATCTCCGACGCCCACCGCGGGCTCGGCGCAGCCGCCGGGCGTCACTTCCAGGGCGCCGGACGCCAGCGATGCCGGGTGCATTTCGTCCGGAACCTGCTCGCAGTGGTGCCCAAGACACACCAGCACAGTGGCCAGCGTGGCCGCTGCCCTCCAGCCCGTTTCACCGAATCCTCAGAAACGGCCAACAGCGCACTTCGGGCGTGGACCTGACGGACGAACTTACGTGGACGAGAGATACTCCGACCAGTCATCCATGACCTTGCGGCGGGCATCAAGCAGATCCGACCGCTGGTAGGCCCGCTCGATCTTCCCGGCGACATGCCCGAGTTGAGCTTCGGCGACCTCGCGGGGGATGCCCTGCTCGGCTGCCCAGCTTCGGAAGCTCGCCCGCATCCCGTGGACGGTGCCGGGGATGTCGTTCTCGCGCAAGAGCTTCGACAGGCCCGAGTCCGAGAGTGCGCGCCCGCGGCCGGTCGGGGCGGGGAAGACATGTCCGCTGCCGTCGGCGTAGCTGTGGGCCTCGGCCAGCGCCGCCAGCGCCATCTTCGACAGTGGCACGACGTGGGACCGCTGAGTCTTGCTGCGCTCACCGGGGACGATCCACGTCTCGGCGTCGCGGTCGATCTCATCCCAGCGCGCCAGCCGGGCCTCGCCCGAGCGGCAGGCGGTGGCGACGATGAACCGGAGGCACGCCTTCGACACGGGCCGCGCCCGAGCGGAGCCGTCCACGATCCGCAGCGCCTCGGCGATCTCGCCGTGGGGGAGGCTCCGGTGGTGCTTGGGCGGGGCGGTGTGGCGGGGGAGCGCTGCGGTGAGCGCGGGGCCGGCGGGGTCGTCGGTGCGGTGGCCCTCGGCGATGGCCCAGCGCATGACCATGCCGAGCCGGGTACGGAGCTTGCGAGCGGTTTCGGGCTTGTCGTGCCAGACCGGGCGCAACACGCGAGCGAGGTCGCTGGTGGTGATCTGATCGACCGGCACCCTGCCGAGCGACACGGCGTAGGTGAGGGGTCGTCGCCAGTTCGTCTCGGAGCGGCCGTTCTTCCAGCCTCCTCGATGGGCGTCGATGACGGCCTCGACGGCCTCGTCGAAGGTCGGCACGCCGGAGTTGGTCCGCGTACTTCTGGCGTCGCCCCCGCGGCGGGAGATACGCCGGTACTCGAACGCGATCTCGCGGGCCTCGGCCAGCGGCGTGTAGGCCACCGCCCCCAGGCCGATGTCCCGGCGCTTGCCGTGGATGGTGCCGCGCCAGACCCATTGCTTCGATCCTCCGGGGGCGACGCGTAGGATGAGACCGTGCTGATCGATGTACTTGCCGGGCTCGCTGATCGACCGGACTTTTGTCGCTGTCAGCTTCATCAGGGTTCGACTCCACCTCGTTTTTGACTATCCATTTGTCCAACACTCGGACGAAACAGAGGGTAACGAAGTGAAACGCCGTGTACAAGCAAATAGCAGTCTGACCTGCTGATTTGTTACATGGCGAAACGCTGAGAAACGCTGTGAACCTTGTCCAACACTCCCACCCCCGGAGCCATTCTGTTTCAGGCTTCTGCGCTGGCCTTTGCCCAACGCCAAGAGGTACAGGAGAAGGCCTCTGTGGTCGCCGTTCGTCACGAACTCCTGGGAGGGTCCGGGCTCGGGGCCGGTGGGCATGCCCGGCGCAGAGTCGTCGCCTGGCCGCGGGGCACCCGAGCAGCGGTTGACAGCTCCCTGATCGCTCGCTCTACTAACCGCTACAGTACTTTACTAGACAAAGTACTTGACATCAAGGAGTCCCTGCTCTAGCGTTGAGACTATGGCAGTATCGCACTCGGGTCCGCCCGGCGCAGGGGTGCCCGTCGGTTTGGACGCCCACGCGGGAGCCAACCTGCGCTTCATCCGGCAAGCGATGGAACGCTCCTCCGTGTTCACGTCTCTCTCCGGCCGCGGAGCGATTCTGACCGGGGTAACTGCGGTTGGTGCGTCCTGGATGGCTTCGCGTCAAGCAGAGTTCACCGTCTGGCTTGGCATATGGCTGGCCGAAGCCGCGGTGGCCGTTCTGATCGCGGCCACAACAACGCTTCTAAAGGTCCGACGGCCGGAGACACCAGCTATTACGCGCCCGATCCGCAATTTTGCATTCGGGATGGCGCCGCCGTTCTTGGCCGCTGGCGTGCTTACCGTTGCATTAGCGCGAGCCGAGCAGCTCCATTGGATGATTCCGGGCGCATGGTTGCTCCTGTACGGATGCGGCATCGCCACGGGCGGTGCGTTTTCCGTCCGGATAGTGCCGGTAATGGGCTGTTGCTTCATGCTCCTAGGTACGTTGGCCTTGTTTGTACCCTCGACTCTGCACGACACTCTGCTGGCCTTCGGATTCGGCGGGTTACACATCGTGTTTGGAGTGATCATTACCCGGAGGTACGGTGGTTAGCTCGGGGGCGGTTCGAAAGCATCAGACAGTTGACGCGCACGCGGAAACGCATGGGACGCGGCGCGCGCAGCCGCTCGACGGACGAAGAGCTCTAGATCTGGACCGCCTGATTCATGAGCGCACTCGCCTGGCGATTGTTAGCGCGCTGGCCGTCACCGCCGAACTCTCTTTCACGGAACTCAAGAAGCTTCTTGAACTGACAGACGGGAATCTGAGTGTCCATTGCCGCAAGTTGGAGGATGCGCACTATCTTGATTGCAAGAAGGGCTTTGATCGGCGCGTACCCAAGACCACCTATAGGCTGACTGCGAAAGGACGCCGCGCGCTTGAGCGCTATGTAACTCACATGGACGCTCTGATCGCTTCCGCACGGCAGTCGGATCAATAGAAATGCTCGATACCAGATACCATTCGCAGCGTCTTCCACTCCACGCCAATTTCCCGAGAGGCTATCGAGGATGTGGAGAAAGAGTGTGATGTCTGCCGTTGAACGTCTGATTGCTGCTGGCCGAAGTTCCCAGATGCTGCGCGTCTTCTTGGTGGGAGCATTGACACTAGTGCTGCTTCTTCCGATCGCTAGGATTGGCGGACTGGTCTCTGAGCGTCAGGAAAGGCATCAGACCGCTGTTGTCGAAGTATCCGACAAGTGGGGCAACACCCAAAGCGTGACCGGACCTGCGCTTGTTCTACCCTACACAACCCTCGACGAACAACCGGAGTCCGACCAGACACCAGCGGTGGACCGCACTCGTTATGCCGTGTTTCTTCCGGCAGAGCTTCGCGTGACCGGTCAGATCAAGACGGAATCGAGGGAACGCGGCCTTTTTTCGGTGCCCGTGTATACAATGTCTTCATCAGTCTCGGGGAGGTTCGAGATACCGAATCTGGACGAGTTAGGCATCAATCCCGCCACTGTCGATTGGGGTCTCGCCAGCTTCGTCGTTGGGATTTCGGACGTTCGGGCGATCGTCGATCAGTCAATGCTGTCCTGGAGCGATAGCGAGGTTGAATTTGTGCCTGGCACGACAGGTTTCAACGGAAGCCCCGGTATTCACGCTCTTGTTCCTGTAAGCGACGTGAGTGACGACCTAACGTTCTCATTTCTTCTTTCGCTGAACGGTAGCCATGCTGTCTACTGGGTACCGTTTGCGGAAGAGACCTCGATCCAGCTGGCGTCGAACTCTCGGTACCCGAGCTTTCAAGGAAACTGGTTGCCGACGGAACGGACAATCTCCGCCAACGGATTCGATGCCTTGTGGCGTGTGTCCTACCTCGGACGAGAGTACCCACAGTCCTGGACATCCGGTACAGATGTTGGGCAGGCGATCGAGGCTTCGCGCTTCGGTGTAGAACTGAGTAGTCCTGTTGACCTATACCGGATGGCCGAACGCAGCGTTAAGTACGCTGGCCTGTTTGTGCTTCTCACCTTCGCGGTTGTTTGGTTGACAGAAGTGTTGGCGAGAACTCGTGTCCACCCGATTCAGTACCTAATGCTGGGCGCGGCGATCTGTGTTTTCTATCTGCTTGAGCTTGCGCTAGCCGAACACATTGGATTTCACCCGGCCTACGCGATTGCTTCTCTATCGGTCATTGGAATGGTGGCCTCTTATGGCCGGACTATCTTCGGTAACTGGCGACGTGCGGCGTGGGGGGCCTCAAGCGTCACGTTCCTGTATGCCTACCTGTTTGTGCTGCTGACGAACGAGGAGAGCGCTCTCCTTTTTGGTTCGTTAGGTCTGTTTGCAGCCCTCGCGACGATCATGCTTGTGACACGGCGGATCAACTGGTATGCAGGCGCGAATGGCCCCGGCGATGAAGCAGAATCTGAACTGGGTTCCGCCTGATATGGCGAGACAGCATTCGCGGATTGCGGTTCTGAAGCAGGCTTGAGTGAGAGATTCCAGCGAACCGATGACGACTTGCCGGCCCACACCGCATCGGGGGCGCCCGGCACGAAGTCGCGGCGCACGAGATCCGCATCGAAGTGTCGAGCCAGCAGGGGAACCCTCGGTATTGGATGACCCATTCGGAGCCGGGTCTGCTGCCGAGTGCACCCGCCCGCCGATGGCTCGCGACCGGCCCGACGGTAGCGTCGGAGCGGGCTCGTAGCTCAGTGGTCAGAGCAGGGGACTCATAATCCCTTGGTCGTGGGTTCGATCCCCACCGAGCCCACTATCGGCGCGGGCGCGGGCGAGGACCGGGGGCTGCGGTGGATCTGAACTGGAGCGCAGCGCAGGCCGAAACACGCCTGGAGCTGCGCCGATGGCTAAAGAGCAATCTGGCCGCCTGGCACGCTGAGACCGGTGTCGAGTTGTCCGGCGACACCCGCGAGGGGTTCGAGCAGCAGCTGCTCTGGGAGGGGCGCCTCCACGATGCGAGCTGGTCGGCGGTGTCGTGGCCACGGGCGTACGGGGGCCGTGACGGCACGCTCTGGGACTGGCTCATATTCGAAGAGGAGTACTGGCGGGCCGGCGCCCCCCAGAGAGTCACCCAGAACGGGATCCAGATCCTGGCGCCGTCGATCTTCGAGCACGGCACGCAAGCCCAGAAGGACCTCCTGCTGCCCCGCATCGCGGCGGCGCAGGACCTGTGGTGCCAGGGCTGGTCCGAGCCCAACGCGGGCAGCGACCTCGCGGGGGTGTCCAGCCGGGCCCGCCGCGTGGCGGACGGCTGGGTGCTCGACGGGCAGAAGACCTGGACCACCCGGGGCGCGTTCTGCACCCACCTCTTCGGCCTGTTCCGCTCCGACCCCGCCTCGGAGCGCCACCGCGGTCTGACCTACCTGCTCGTGCCACTCGATCTGGACGGCATCACCGTGCGGGGGTTCGGCCGCCTCGACGGCGACGAGGGCTTCGCCGAGGTCTTCTTCACCGAAGCGTTCCTGCCCGACGAAGCCGTCGGCACCAACGTGGTTCTCGGAGAGGTGGACCAGGGCTGGCACGTGGCCGTGTCAGCGGCCAGCACAGAGCGGGGGCTGCTGCGCTCGCCCGGCCGGTACCAGGCCACCGTCGCGAACCTGCTCGCGCTGTGCTCGGAGCGCGGCGCGGACGCGTCCATGCGACGCCGCATCGCCACGGCGTGGATGCGAGCGGACGCCTACCGCCTCCAGACCCTGCAAACTGTCACCGCGCTCATCGACGGCCGCCACATCGGGTCGGAGGCCAGCCTGGCCAAAATCTGGTGGTCGGAACTCGACATCGAGTTGCACGAGATCGCCCTCGACCTGCTGGGCCCCGAAGCCGAGTTGGAGGGGCCCTGGAGCAAGGGGCACCAGTTCTCGCTGGCCGGCCCGATCTATGCCGGGACCAACGAGGTGCAGCGCAACATCGTGGCCGAGCGCGTCCTCGGCCTGCCGCGATGAATCTCACCTTGGACGACGGGGGGCGAGCCTCGGGCCGGCGATCTCCGGCGAAGTCGAGGCCGCGATGAGGTTCGCGCTCGACGAGGACCGCGAGGCGCTGCGCTCGACGGCACGGGATCTGCTCACCGAACTCTGCCCGCCCGCGGCGGTACGGGCGGCCTGGACGCAAGCGCCGGACCCGGCGCCGTGGCAGGCACTGACTGCGGCCGGGGCGCTGTCGGTGCTGGTGCCACAGTCCGACGGAGGCTTGGGACTCGACGAAACCTACCTGGTGCCGGTGCTGGAGGAGGCCGGCAGGGCCGCACTGCCTCATCCTCTGACGGAGACCGCGCTGGTGGCCGCGCCCCTCGGCGTAGTGGGGCCGATGCTGGCCACCGACCTCGGCGCGGTGGGGCCGATGCTGGCCACCGACCTCGGCGCCGTGGGGCCGATGCTGGCCACCGACCTCGGCGCGGCTGTTCCCTCGGCGACATTCGCCGAGTCCTTCCTTCTGGTCTCCGGCCGCGGGCTGCGGCTCTACGAGTCTCACGAGGTGGACGTTGAGCCGGTGGCGACCGTCGACGCCTCCAGGCACTGCGGGCGCGTGCAGCCCCGAGCCGCAGGCGACACCGTCACCGAGGATCCCGACGCGGTGGCGGCCGCCTTCGACCGGGGAGTGCTCGGCGCCGCCGCAGAACTCGTGGGCCTGAGCCGGGCCATGCTCGAGCTAACCGTGGACTACGCGGCCCAGCGCCACCAGTTCGGCAGGCCGATAGGGAGCTTCCAGGCAGTCAAGCATCACCTGGCCAACGCCAGGATTCAGATTGAGTTCGCCAGCCCGGCCGTTCTGTACGCCGCCTATGCCGTCGCCCACAGCCGCCCCGAGGCCACCCGCAGCGTGTCGCAGGCCAAGTGGCTCGCCGGCGAGGCGGCCGCCGTCACCGGCCGGGCCGCCCTCCAGTGCCACGGTGCCATCGGCTACACGACCGAATACGACCTGCACGTCTACCTGAAGCGCTCCTGGGCGCTGGCGCGCTCTTGGGGCGGGGCCGACTTCCACGCTGACCGCGTCGCCGCTTCGATCAGACGATGAAGCATCGGCAACAATGGGTCCACAAGCAGCGGGAGGAGGGCAGAAGGTGGAGGTTGGAGAAAAGGTCCCCGACTTCGAGGCACTCGACCAGAACGGCAACACGGTGGTCCTGCGCGACCTGCTCGAAATGGGGCCCGTCGTCATGTACTACTACCCCAAGGCGATGACAGCCGGTTGAACCCGACAAAGCTGCCATTTCCGCGATCTGTCTGGTGAGTTCGCAGAACTCGGAGCCAGTGTCGTGGGAATCAGCGCCGATCAGGTGGATCGGCAACTCGAGTTCCATGACGCCAACACCCTTGGCTTCGCGCTGCTGTCGGACCCTGACCGGGCCATTGCCCGCCGCTATGGCATGGTCAGGCGCCGTCCCCTGCCGAACAAGCGGCGAACGATAGTGATCGGCCGAGACGGCTCGGTGCTGCAGACCGTCCGCGCTGAACTGAACATGCGCATCCATGCCGACCGGGCACTGGAGGCGCTGCGCAGCGCGATCAGCTCCTGACGGCGGGCGCAGCGACCGCCCTCGGAACGGCGCGACCCCCCGGAGAAGCTCTCTACAACTCTCCGAGCCAGGCGGGGGCCCGGTCGAGCAGGAACTCGCAGACGCTGCAGGCCCGATCGAGCATTTCGCAGAGCACCTCGAGGTCCTGGCCCAGATAGATGCGGCTCAATGCCAGCTCGACGCGTGCCTCGATGTTCACGGTCCGCTCCGCAGCGTCGGTGACGGCCGCCACCCGGTCCACTGACGACACCTGCAACGGCAATTCGGGGCCGCCGATGGCGGCGAGATCGGTGACCAGCACAAGCAGGTCGGGACCCAGGTGCAGGGGCGGGAGCACGAAGCTGAGGGTCATCGGCACGGTGATGGCGTCGTCGGGATCCTCGTCCTCCGGGCGGCTGTTCACGTCGTCCTCGAACGTCAGCAGGGTGCGCGACTCGGCCTCGACGCACAACACCATGTCGAGCGGCCCGCCGCACGCGTGGTCCGGGTGCAGGTCGACCTCCCAGGTCTGGCGGTTGGAGTACGTCTCCACGAAGTGCCGGTCGCCGTGGACGTGGAAGCCGTGCTCGGACACGTGCTCCTTGAGGTTGGCAACGAACCCGTGCAGATCGATCAGCGACACGCGGACACCCCTTTGTTTGGATCTTGGTTCCAGCAACAGCGTGCCACGACCGTCGGACATGACGAAACTGTTTCCCGCTCCGGTCGTATATACACGATCTGAGCGGCTGAGCGGCGTTGTATTGTGCCCGGATCATTCGAAGGTGTGACTCCAGCGGCTGACCTGCTTCACTGGCGGGAATGAAGCGGGACCTCCTCGACGTTCTCAACGACGCCGCCGATGCCACGGTAACCGCGCTGGCCGAGTGCACCGACTGGGGTCCTACCGGTCGCAAGCCGGGTCAGTACGGCTTCGACATGGCCGCCGACGCAGCGGCCACAGCGGTGCTGAGGGACGGCGGTCTGCGGGTGCTCAGCGAGGAGAGCGGGCTGGAAGAGGGCGCCGGTCCGATTGCGGTGCTCGACCCGGTGGACGGGTCGACCAACGCGTCCCGGGGGATCCGCTACTTCGCGACCAGCATCTGCATCGTGGACGGAGGCCTGCCGGCGGCCGCCGTCGTCCACGACCACGGCAGCGGCGAACGCTTCGAGGCGGTGCGGGGCGGCGGCGCCCGGCGTGACGGAACTCTGCTGGCTCGCAGGGAGGAGACACCCCTGCACTCTGCGGTGGTCGCCATCAACGGGCAGGCGCCCGGGTGGGGCGGCTGGGCCCAGGTCCGAACACTGGGCGCGGCCGCCCTGGAGCTGTGCGCAGTCGCCGACGGACGCCTCGACGGCTACATCGACTTCTCCTCCGACGGCTTGGGATCGTGGGACTATCTGGGCGGCCTGCTGGTGTGCCAGGAGGCCGGTGTCGGGGTTGTCGACGGCGTTGGACGCCAACTGGTCACAACCGACCACGCCGCGAGGCGAGCCCCTGTGGCCGCGACCCCGCGGCTGCTGGAGGATCTGATGGACGCCTACGGCCAGCTGACCGGGATCGGTCCCGGGCCCGACCGGTGGTGAATCCGAGAACTGCCCGCCCCACCCAGCGGGATCAGTCGATCGAGAACGGCGGGTACTCGTCGGTGAGCAGCGCGAAGTAGGCGTCAAGGCGGTTGCCGACCACCATCGAGGCCACCACCCACCGGCGCAGTCCTGCGGGCCAGCGACCGGTGATCAGTACGGCGAAGAAGCCGAGAATCCCGCAGATGTAAGCGATCACCGAGATGATGAGCGAGAAGATCATCGCCGGGATCATCCAGATGATCCGCAGCAGCACGGTGAGCCGGTTGCGACCCTCGAGCGCGGGGGAGTAGTTCGCCGTCACCGGCGTGCCGCCCGGATCGGCGCTCGTGGTATCGAACGCGAACGGGGGATACTCGTCGTGCAGGAAATTCGAATAGGCGCTGATGCGTAGTTGGTAGCGCAGTGACATCGCCTGGAAATCTGCGAGCCCGACCGCGAGCTGGCCGGTGATGACGATGGCGATCCATGAAATGATCGCCACGACGTTGGACACCGTGCCGAGCACCACGGCAACAATGACGTGCGGTATCGCCAAGAACCATTGCACGAGCGGCCGCCATCTGGCGATCCGGTCCGGAGCGTCGATTTGTAGTGTTGCGGGGTAGCTCATGACCCGGGCTCTAGGCCATCGACCAGGCTGCCCGCGTGATGGGCGCATTGGACAGGACGGGCGATCCGGCACAGCGATTAGGCTCGGCCCGCGGGCGCGTAGCTCAGGCGGTTCAGAGCGCTTCCCTTACAAGGAAGAGGCCGGGGGTTCGAGTCCCTCCGCGCCCACCATGAGATGGCACAGAGTTAGACGATCTTTGATCCGGGGTTAGCAAGAAAACGCCATTTCAGCGGGAGATTTGGAGCGTGAACGGCTTCAGTGAGCCCGCGGGCTGGCTCGGGGCTCCGAGGATCGCCGGTTGGGGTCTGTGAGGGCGCGGCGAAGCTGACGGCGAGAAGCCGTCAGCTTCGTGTTGTGGGTTCAGCGGCTTCTAGGGAGGCGCTCTGGGCGGCGCTGATGCGCGCCTGTCCCTGTCGGGGCTGTTGTCAATGTCGGTCGCGTGCTGGGGTTCTGGGCTTGCTCTGGGTGAGTCCACTAAGCGGGCCTGTTCGTTCCCAGACCCTCCGTCGTCGGCGGATTCGTCGGCGGGTCCATCGCTGTCGATGGGTCCATCGTCGTCGGCAGATTCGTCCGCGGATCCAGTGTCGTCGGCAGACTCTTCCGCGGATCCATCGCCGTCGATCAGTCCAGCGTCGTCGGCAGATTCTTCCGCGGATCCAGTGTCGTCGGTGGGTCCATCGTCGTCGTCGGGTCGGTCCATGGACGGCTCGCTGTTGGTGGGGGGTTGGTAGTTGTCGATGATTTCGTAGAGCTCTTCGATCTCTTTGTTCATGGTGAGTTGAAGGTTGCCGATGGCGTCGAATACGAATGACGCGAGGGCGTGAGGTACGAGTCGTGGCGCTCGGCATGAGCGGGGCGCGTATGCTCCCCGTTCCTGGTCAATCCCGAAGCGTCCCTCGACAGGGATGCGGGTGTTGTACACCCTGGCGTGCGCGGCTGAGAAGTATGGGGGTTCTTGGTGGCCGATCTTGACGAGATCGCGAAGTGGCGCTGTGAAGGTGCCGTTACAACATTTGGTGGTGCCCACGGGCAGGGCTACGTGCTTGGCGCCGTCGCGGAGCTTTGATGAGGGCGGTATCTCGTCGCACCACAGTTTGCCGGCGTGGAACGGGCAGATGAACCGTAGGCGCCCGTCGGGGAGGCGTCCGTAGATGTCGTATCGCCAGCGGCGGCGTTTCTTGATCCACTTCGCTCTCATCTTGGCTCGCTGCTTGTTGCGTTTCTTTCGGGCTTTGCGTTCGGCGGCGGTCTCGCCCTCTTTGGGTTTCTTCTCGTCGAGCACGAAGTATTCGGGGGGTGGAGTCAACAGGTGCTTGGGGGTGTTGACGTGGAACAGCTCGCCGCAGTGCGCGATGACGGTGTGAGTCTTCTGCTTTTTCTTGCCGACGACGATCTTGACGATGTCACCGCCTCCGTGGACGTGGTCGGCGTCGAAGGTGCGGTGCAGCTGCAGGCCCAGCTCGATGACCTTGGTGTTGAACGACTCCCAGTTTTGGGTGACCCCCCCGTCCGCGAGGATGTGTTCGGTGTTGGGGGCTCGCTTGAGCGCGTGTGGCAACATGTCGGCGAAGATGGGGCCGACGTTTTCGTTGGCCTTCGACAGGTGGCTGGCCATCACGTAAGGCGGCACCTTCGGGCCAAGTGTCACGGTGTCTGTCTTGGGGTCGTAGATGTGGGTGCGGGTGGCGACGAACTTGTGGCCTTCGAATCCGATGTATCTGCGTTCGGATCGCTTGGGGGTCCCGGACTTGTGGCCGCTGCGCGAGTCGGGGTCGTTGTCGCTTCGTTGCACCCGGCCGTCTTCGCCGATGGGTATTCCGAGTTCGCTGGCCACGGCGATCAGCTCCGGTGAGGACATGTCCATCTCGGCCAGCGGGAGGTCACGTCCACACTTCTTGCGGTAGTGGTCGCGCACCTTCTTGTTCACCGCAGCCTGGCGGTCAAAGCGCTGGGTTATGTGCCAGCCCTCGAATGCGACCGGGTCGGCCGAGAGCGCTCTTACGGCGTCGACGTCGGCGCCTCGGAGGCTGGCGTCGATCATCGTGTTGCAGACCTGTCCGATGGCCATGGACCCGTCTCGGATCTTGTCCTCGAGGCGGTGCTGCTGGTTTTGGATGGTGCTGTAGATGGGCGAGACCCATAGGTCTCCGGGGTCTTTGTCGCTGTCGGTCAGCTTGAACTCTTCGGCTAGGTCTTTGGGTAGATGCCCCAATGTGACACCGATGTGCCATCGTGGTGAACTCGGCCATCGGAGGGTCCACCAACGCCCCGATCCATCTCAACGCCATCGCCGCACACCTCGGCGTGCCCCTCGACAACGACGACTGGCAGGAGCACGGCCTCGCCGTTCCGCTGCTCGTCAACTTGATGCCCGCGGGAGAGTATCTCGGCGAGGACTACCACCATGCGGGAGGCGTGCCCGCCGTCGTCAGCGAGTTGATGCGAGGCGGGCTGCTGCCTCATCCCGACGCGCTCACCGCCAACGGGCAGACCATCGGCCAGAACTGCGCCGATGCGCGCATCACTGCCCCTGAGGTGATCCGCACGGTCGATGAACCACTGATGACCGACGCCGGGTTCGTGCATCTGTCGGGCAACCTCTTCGACAGCGCCATCATGAAGACGAGTGTCATCTCAGATGAGTTCCGCCAGCGCTACCTGTCCGATCCCAGTGACCCCGACGCGTTCGAAGGGCGAGCCATGGTCTTCGACGGCCCAGAGGACTACCGGGCCCGCATCGACGACCCGGCGCTGGAGATCGACGAACACTGCATGCTGTTCGTACGGGGCGCCGGGCCCATCGGCTATCCGGGCGCGGCAGAGGTCGTGAACATGCAACCGCCGGCTGCGCTGCTTGTTCGAGGCGTCCACTCGTTGCCCTGCATCGGCGACGGTCGCCAGTCAGGCACGTCTGGCTCGCCGTCGATCCTCAACGCTTCCCCTGAAGCCGCCGCCGGAGGCGGGCTCGCGCTGCTGCGAACCGGTGACCGGGTACGCGTCGACCTGCGCCGCGGCCGCGCCGACATGCTCGTCGACGACGCAGAGCTCGAACGCCGCAGGGTGGAGTTGGAAGCCGCGGGCGGCTACCCGATGCCGCCGTCGCAAACCCCCTGGCAGGAGATCCAGCGATCCATGGTCACCCAACTGTTCTTGCGCCCAGCCGTCAAGTACCAGGACACCGCACGCACCCATGGCACGCCCCGCCATAACCACTGACTTGCCTGGCGGAATCGCAGGCCTCGGTCAGCCGGGCTGCCCGGCTGTCGGCTCGGACTGTTACTCGGGGGTGACGTAGGCAGCGGTCAGCCGCCGTCGATCAGCAGGTTGGCGCCGGTCATGTACGACGAGTCGTCCGAGGCCAGGAACAGCGCGGCTGCGGCCATCTCGGCGGCCTCGCCGAACCGGCCCATGGGCACATGCACAAGGCGTCGCTGGCGCTTGTCCTCGGTGTCGAGGTAGGACATCAACAACTCGGTGCGAAGTGGTCCGGGAGACAGCGCGTTGACTAGATGCCAGCGGTGTAACTACACATCCTGGGGATAACGGGGGTCACCGCCGTGGAGCCTTGGTGAACTCCCAATACGTCGGCATCGGACATAGCCGCGGTGATGTCCGGGAATCGCTCGCGGGCACGGTCGATGCAATCCCGCTGATAGCGGCGGAACATCCGCATGAACGGATGAGCTTCCACGTACCGTTGCCCCCACGCCAACCGCCAAGGAACTGTTCGAACGCTGGCGCAGGACTCTTCCGACGGCAGCACGTACTTCTACAGGGTGCGCGCCATAGTGGGCAACAAAGAAATCTGATAGTCCCGTGTTATGCACTGATGTATGATGTGTGGTGATGTGTGATGTGTGTTCGGCTGTTGTCGCGAGTGTTGGTGAATGGCACGTATGAGCAGAGGACTCTGCAACCGAAGGGAGTCGGGCTCCACCACATCTTCGGTCGGCAACAGCAACTGAGCGGTGTCGAACGTCTTCCCGTTCCGTCCAGCGCTCGTCGGCGTTCTTCTGGCCGCCCTCTGCTTCCTCACGGTTGACCACACGGCGGTCGCTCAGACCAGCGCCGCTGAGGACTCCGAATGGGACGACCGCGGCGATTCCTCCATCACCCACTACGAGGTGCTGCGGCGCAACCTGGCCGTCCACGCCCCCGGCCAGTTCGTGACGATCGACTCGAACACGGGCTCGCAGGCCACCGGCTACCGCGACGACGGCGTGGTGCCGGAGCTGGGCTACGTCTACCGGGTCAAGGCGGTGAACCAGCACGGAACCGGCGGGCAGTCGGACTTCGTCCGGGCGGACACGCCTGCGGCACCCAGCGTCGCGGAGACCGAGGCGGATCAGGTTCTCCTCAGGGCTCAATCGACCGATGCCAGCCTGAGCGCTCTGAGCGTGGGCGGCGAGAGCGTGGCGGGGTTCGACGCCGAGACCACATCCTACCAGTTCGGCGTGGCCAACACGGTGACACAGGTGACGGTTGCAGGCGTCGCGGCCGACGCCGCCGCCACGGTGGCCTACAGCGGCACCGACGCCGACGGCGTGACCGACGGACACCAGGTGGATCTGAGCGTGGGCCGCAACGGCGTGACGGTGACCGTCACCGCCAGTGACGGCGTCACCACGAGGGACTACACCGTCAGCGTCAACCGAGGGTCGGACGCCCCCTTCGGCTGGAAGGCCGAGGACGACTTCGACACCCTGAAAGCAGCCGGGAACGTCGAAGCCAGGGGCATCTGGTCCGACGGCACGACCTTGTGGGTGGGGGACGACAAGGTTCGGGCAGAAAAGCTCTTCGCCTACACGCTGGCCACCAAGCAGCGAAATCCCGGCCAGGACTTCAACCACTTGGACGATTCCAACGGCAGCATCAGGGGCATCTGGTCCGACGGCACGACCATGTGGGTGGTGGACTACAACAGGGATAAGGCCTTCGCCTACGAGCGGACCAACATGGCGCGGGACAAAAACAGCGACTTCCTCGCCATCAATTTACCGATGGAAGATGGGCCCAATTGGATCTATGGCCTCTGGTCCAACCGCACGACCATGTGGATCTCGGACCCCGTGCACGACGGGATCTACGCCTACGACCTGGTGAACCGGAATCGGGACCCCGACAAGGACATCAGCCCCCGAGGCGAGAACGAACGGTCCGGTGACATCTGGTCCGACGGCACGACCATGTGGGTGTCGGACAGGACAAAGATCTTTGCCTACGTGTTGGACACCGGGCAGCGGGACTCGGTCAGGGACTTCAACCGCCTGGAGAAGGAGGGCAGAACCTCATCCCCCGCGGGCATCTGGTCCGACGGCACGACCATGTGGGTATCGGACCGTTTCGCCACGAAGATCTACGCCTACAACATGCCCGGCAACCCCGACCTGAGCGAGCTCAGCCTCAGCGCCGGGACCCTAACCCCCACGTTGACCCCCAACTTCCACCGGGTGACGACATCCTATGCGGGGTCGGTAGCCAACTCAGCTTCCACAATCACGGTGACCGCCACGGCGGTCGATGCGGCCAACGCCACAGTCGAGTTCCTGGACGCCAACGACATGCCCCTGGCCGACGCCGACCTAGTGACCGACGGGCAGCAGGTCAACCTCGACGTAGGCGACACAACAATCAAGGCCAAGGTGACCGCCGATGACGGCGTCGTGACCCGGACCTACACGCTGACCGTGACCCGCGAAACGCCCAACACCGACCTGAGCGCTCTGAGCGTGGGCGGCGAGAGCGTGGCGGGGTTCGACGCCGAGACCACGTCCTACCAATTCGGCGTGCCCAGCACAGTGACACAGGTGACGGTTGCAGGCGTCGCGGCCGACGCCGCCGCCACGGTGGCCTACAGCGGCACCGACGCCGACGGCGTGACCGACGGACACCAGGTGGATCTGAGCGTGGGCTCAAACGTCGTGACCGTGACCGTCACCGACAGGGATGGCGGCAACACCAGGGACTACACCGTCAGCGTTAACCGGGGGTCGGACGCTCCCTTCGGCTGGAAGGCCGAGGACGACTTCGACACCATGGCGGCAGCCGGGAACACCTCCCCCACGGGCATCTGGTCCGACGGCAGGACCATGTGGGTGGGGGACCACGCGGACGAAAAGATCTACGCCTACACGCTGGCCACCGGGCAGCGGGACTCCGGCAAGGACTTCGACGACCTGGAGGCCGGGAACGCCCCACCCCGTGAGAGGAACCCCAGCGTCGGGGGCCTTTGGTTCAACAACACGACCATGTGGATGGCGGACTGGTTCAACGAGACGATCTACGCCTACACGCGGACCACCCGGCAGCGGGACGCGGGCAAAGACATCAGCAGCCTGACGCAGGCCGGGAACACCGCCCCCCGGGGCATCTGGTCCAACGGCAGGACCATGTGGATAGGCGACTTGAGCCACGACAAGATCTACGCCTACGACCTGGCCGGCGGGCAGCGGGACGCGGGCAAAGACATCGACAGCCTGGCGGCGGCCGGAAACGCCAACGCCTGGGGCCTCTGGTCCGACGGCACGACCATGTGGGTAGCGGACGAGACCAGCGAAACCCTCTACGCCTACGACCTGGCCACCGGGCAGCGGGACGCCGTCAGAGACTTCGACGACCTGGCGGCCGGAAACGACGACCCCCGTGACCTCTGGTCCAACGGCACGACCATGTGGGTGGCGGACGAGCTCGACTACAAGATCTACGCCTACAACATGCCAGGCAACCCCGACCTGAGCGCGCTCAGCCTCAGCGCCGGGACCCTAACCCCCACGTTGACCCCCAACTTCCACCGGGTGACGACATCCTATGCGGGGTCGGTAGCCAACTCAGCTTCCACAACCACGGTGACCGCCAGGGCCGCCGACGCGGCCAACGCCACAGTCGAGTTCCTGGACGCCAACGACATGCCCCTGGCCGACGCCGACCTAGTGACCGACGGGCAGCAGGTCAACCTCGACGTAGGCGACACAACAATCAAGGCCAAGGTGACCGCCGATGACGGCGTCGTGACCCGGACCTACACGCTGACCGTGACCCGTGAGGCGCCGGCGCCGGTCAGTTTCGGAGCGTCGTCGTACAGCGTCGGCGAGGACGAGTCGGTGATGGTGACGGTCAGCCTGGACCAGGCCCTTTCGGGTCAAGTAGTGGTCCCGCTGAACGTTACGGACGGCAGCGGCGTCAGCGGCAACGACTACTCGGGCGTGCCAACGAGCGTGACCATCGCACCCGGCGCGACGTCGGCTACGTTCAGCTTCAGCGCCGAAGATGACGATCTCGTCGAGGCTGACGAGGAAGTAACGGTGGCATTCGGCACGCTGCCCGAGGCGGTGACCGAGGGCAGCCCGGCAACGACCACGGTGACGATCACCAACGACGACGACCCGAATTGGGCACTGTCGGCGACTCCGGCGTCCATTACCGAAGCGGCCGCGTCATCGTCAACGGTGTCGGTCAGCAGCGGCGGCGTGACGTTCCCTGGTGAGAAGACGATCAACCTCGACTTCGCGGGCACCGCGACCAAGAGCACGGACTACACGGTGGCCGCCGAGACGCTGACCCTCGCCGCAGGCCAGAGTTCGGCCTCGACGACGGTCAGCGCGCTGGACGACAGCGACCTGGATGTTGACGAAACCATTCTGGTCACGGCGAGGCTGGACGGCGCGACGATCGGCACGCAACAGCTCATCACCGTCGTTGACGACGAGCAGGCGGCCACAAGCATCGTGCTCGAGGTGTCGCCATCGGCGGTGGGCGAAGGCGAAGGCGCGGCGACGCTGACGGTCAAGGGGACGCTGGACGGCGCGGGGCTGACCACCACCACGGTGGTGTCGCTCACGCTGGCGGCAGGCACGGCGACGGAGAGCGACGACTACACGGTCGGATCGGCGACGGCGACGCTCACGATCCCGGTGAGTGCGGTGTCGGGAACGGCCAGCTTCAGGCTGACGCCGGTCGACGACCGGGTCGACGACGACGACGAGACCGTGACGATCGCGGCGTCGTCGACCTCGACGCTGACGCTGTCGCCAGCATCGCTGACCGTGACGATCACCGACAACGACGATCCCAACAACGTACCGGTGTTCGATCCGCAGACGCTCACGCGCCTCCTGGAGGAGAACAGCGGAGCCGGCGTCGCCGTAGGCGCGGCGGTAACCGCGACCGACGCAGACGATGACACGCTGTCGTATTCGCTGGAAGGCACTGACTCCGGGTCGTTCACGATCGACTCCGCCAGCGGGCAGATCAGCACGGCGCCGGGTGTCACCTACGACCATGAGGCCAGCACGAACAGCTTTGACCTGACGGTGACCGCCGACGACTCCCGCGGCGGCGAGGCAAGCGCAACGGTCACAATCGACATCACCGATGTGAACGAGCCGCCGCCCCGGCCTGCCGCGCCGTTGGTGTCGCCGACGGACGGCGCGTCGGACAGCCTGGATGTGTCGTGGATTGCTCCCAGCATGACCGGCCGGCCGGATCTCAGCGGCTACGAGTTGCGCTACAGCAAGGGCGGCGCATGGGCTGAATGGCCGGACGCGATCACTGGCATCGTGGCGACGATCGACGGACTCGACCCCGGCACCAGCTACGACGTACAGGTGCGCGCCATCAACCATGAGGGCGAGAGCCGCTGGTCGCCGTCGGGCGACGGCTCGACCTTCGCGATAGATGACCCGTGTTTGAAAATGGGGCCGACGCCGACGCTGGTCCCGGTGACTTCGGTGCCAATCATTGTCCCGTCGACGACCGATGTCTATTTCGTGCTCTACGTGACGCACAACCAGCCGGTGCCGGGCATGCCGGACGAGACCATGGAGGTGTGGACGCCGGTCGCGGTGACGTGGGGGAAGACCGGCACGACCACGCTCGGCGAGAACCTGGAAGCCCTGCCCTACACGCGTTACCGGGTGGAGCAGTACGACATCACCGACCCGGCCGACATCGACGGCGACTGTGACGACGACCTGTCCGAGCTCGCGGCCCTGGGCAGAATGAACCCGCTGAACCCGGCGCCCGCGATCTTACGGACTGACGGCGCGGTGGCGATTCCTGATGGCAACACATTCGAGGAGCTCTCCTACACCGAGCCGGACGCTGGATACGAGTATGTGAAGTTCACGCTGCTCGACATGGACACCGATCACCCGCTGCTGTACTTCATCAACTCGACGACCCACCTGCGACATCCGGTCGTCTTGTTCCTGGACGCGATCGGCCACACGAATCCGGACCTGCCCTGGACCATCCCCGGTGAGATCGTCTACGACCCCGACCTGGTCGCGGCCGACGGCACGCAAGGCGTCTACTACTTCTGGTTGAATCGCTACGACGGCCGGTACAGTTTCGACCTCCTGGACCGTGTCCATACAATGCTCACCGCCGCGATGCCGCTGCTGGATGACAACCTGCCGATGTACATCCCAAACCACCGGCTGCCGCGCTACCAGGACGACCTGGATACGCTCAGGGACTCCCGCATCCCGCTCCTCTTCAACGAAGACGTATTCCCCGACACGGACTTTCTGGCCCTCAACTCCGAGGTCGGCTTCGGCCTGCTGCGGGTGATGGACCCGGGCGAGCGTCCCAGTCCGCTCAACGTCGTGATCTACGAGTCGCTCCCCAACGAGCTGCCGCGGGTCGGCGGCATCATCACAACGGTGCCGCAAACGCCGCTCTCCCATGTCAACCTGCGCGCGGTGCAGGACAGCGTGCCCAACGCGTACATCAAGGACGCGCTCGAGAAGGATGCGATCGACGCGCTCATCGACAGCTACGTGCGCTACGAGGTGACCGCGGACGGCTACAAGCTGCGGGCGGCGACGCTGGCAGAGGTGAATGCGCACCACGCCGCGTCCCGGCCCGCCCGCGCGCAGGTCCCCGAACGCGACCTCTCGGTCACGGAGATCACCCCGCTCAGCGATATCGACTTCGACGACTGGCGCGCGTTCGGGGTCAAGGCGGCCAATGTGGCCGTGCTGGGGACGCTGGGCTTTCCCGCGGGCACCGTGCCCGAGGGGTTCGCCATCCCGTTCTACTTCTACGACGAGTTCATGAACAACGCCGTCCTGGCCGCGGAGAAGGTGTTCGGTAAAGGCCAGGGCGCCGAGGAGGACCGATTCACGCTGCCTGCCGGTACGAAGCTGATTGACGCCGTCAAGGCGATCCTGATTCATCCCAGATTCCAGGCGGACTTCGAGATCCAGGATGAGATGCTGGATGACCTCCGGGAAGTGATCGAAGAAGCCGAAAGTCCGCAATGGATCATCGACGCGCTGACCGCCATGCACGCCAAGGTCCTCCCGGAGGGGCGCTCGCTGCGCTACCGCTCCAGCACCAACAACGAGGATCTGCCGGGTTTCAGCGGCGCAGGGCTGTACGACTCCAACACCCAGAAGCAGAGTGAGACCGAGAACGAGGGTATCGACAAATCCATGAAGCAGGTCTTCGCCGGCCTCTGGAACTTCCGCGCTTTTATCGAGCGTGAGTATCATCGAATCGACCATCTGGCCACCGCGATGGGTGTGCTGGTGCACCCCAACTACTCCAACGAACTGGCCAACGGCGTCGCTGCAAGCTTCGACCCGATCAACGGTCTGAACAGCTACTACTACCTCAACACGCAGCTCGGCGAGGACCTGGTGACGAACCCCGACGCGAACTCGGAGCCAGAGGAGATCCTCCTGCACCAGAGTGGCGACTACTACGAGATCCTGGGGACCTCGAACCAGGTAGCGGCGGGCACCCTGCTGATGAGCGACGCGCAGATGAAACAGCTGGCGGAACACCTCACCGCGATCCACGAACGGTTCGCGGAACTGTACAACCCCGGAACCAACCAACCGTTCGCCATCGAAATCGAGTTCAAGATCACCGCCGCCAACATCCTGGCGATCAAGCAGGCGCGGCCGTGGGTCTTCGCCGGCGCTCAACCAGAACCGCCAACGCCCATACGTCCCACCACGATCAGCACCGGCGGCGGAGGAGGCGTCGGCGGAGGCGGCGGTTCGGCAGTTGGTGTTGAGATTAGCGGCCCCGCGTTCGCAGCCCCCGGCACCGAGACCGTGTTCACCGTCGCCGACGCTTCCGGGTTCCAGACCCTGAACTGGGTGGCGGCGGGCCCCGACGTGTTCACGGCGTCGGGCGCCGGCGAGCAGTTCGCGTTCACGGCGCCCGCCGGCGGCGCCTACACGATCACCGTCACCGCCACCGACCCGAACGGCGACACCCTCACCGCCACCGCCACGCTGACCGTATTCGGCGACATCGCCGGCCGTGGGTTCGCCCAGGAGATCGTCTGGCTCGCCGAGTCGGGCATCACACGAGGCTGCACCCGGTTCGCCTACTGCCCCGACCGGCCGGTCACCCGCGCCCAGATGGCCAGCTTCCTCACACGCGCTCTCAACCTGGAGACCCCCGACCAGCCAGCAGGCTTCGCCGACGTGGACCCCTCCGGCGTGCATGCCCACGCCACCGAAGCGCTCTACGCCGCGCAGATCACACGAGGCTGCGCCCAAAACCCACTGCACTACTGCCCCGACCGGCCTGTCACCCGCGCCCAGATGGCCAGCTTCCTCACACGCGCTCTCAACCTGGAGACCCCCGACCAGCCAGCAGGCTTCGCCGACGTGGACCCCTCCGGCGTGCATGCCCACGCCACCGAAGCGCTCTACGCCGCGCAGATCACACGAGGCTGCGCCCAAAACCCGCTTCACTACTGCCCCGACCGGCCTGTCACCCGCGCCCAGATGGCCGCCTTCCTGCACCGGGCCCGCCACCTCATAGCCGCCGCCATGAACTAGAGAACATCGCGCCGCCGGGAACTGGAGGCACGCTCGAGTTCTCCGACGGGCACTCCCGGAACGTTGCTGCACATGTGAAATCGCCCCGGAACGCGGGTTGTCCAGATCAGAGCATTGCTTTGGCTTCCACGGTTGCTTGAAGCGCCGCCGCATTCTTCCAAACTCTCTCTGTACTCCGCGGTTCCGGCTCCGCGGTGCCCTTCATGTGACATGGTGGCAACGTGCAGACCCTGCGTGAAACCCGGTGAGGCTCAGAACGGCTCGGGTTTCTTGGTGAGTTGGCTATGGGTGCTCTTCGCGGGCTGTCCGCTGATGTCGGTCCAGCGCCTGAATTGTCTTGGGTGGGCCCTCAACTAGCAGCGCCAACGCCTCCTCCGCTCCGAAAGCAGCGACAAGGCGACCGGCTATCTCGGGGCGCACTCTGGCGCACCAACACTCCCGTGGGCCCTCACCGACACAGAGCCTGCCGCGGCCGCGACCCGTGAAGTTGCACAACAGGTTTCGGCCGTCTTCGCTGCGTGGCGCGCCCAGATTGCGTTGTGCACGGACGGCTGCAACGGGCACAGCAGGCCGGTTCCTCGGCGGGAGAAGCTCGTCGAGGGATGGAACGGTCCGAACGGCCGATGAGCCAAGTCTGGCCTGCTGCTGGGCGCGGCAGTGCCCCACAGTGAGCTGCCCACGGAACAGTTGTCGAGCAGTGGCTACACCACGACGCTTGAGCCACCCGTCGCCATTGTCGGCGGGCATGACGGCTCGGATGTGCGGAGTCGCGGCGACGCTCGCCCCAGCAGACATAGCAGACCTCTGCGAGGTGCCTCAGAGGGTCATGTCCTGCTCGCCACACAACTCGGCGATCGCAGCTGGGTTCAGAGCAGACACGAGACGAAGTCATGAGACGCTCGATCTCGCCGGCCCAGCGTTGAGCCAGGTTCACAGACGCGTCCGATCGATTGCGACGAGCCGGATATCGTGGCCAAGCGTCACTCGCAAGAGATGGCCCGGCCCCAGCGTGGGCTCGCGCCGGTAGCCGAGCATTATGCGCCTGATCGTGGTCACGAGCCGAAGCTAGCCACCCGGTACGACACGGCTACCCACACCGTTGTGCCTCCAAGAATCCGCAGCAGATCACACGAGGCAGTGCGGGACCGTCTTCGGTGTGGTGTTCCGTCACTTCGGGCCGACGGTCTGCACCTCAGCGTCGGTAACCCAGCGGGCCAAGAGACTCATAGCGCTAAGCGTCTCAACCGCGTCGCCCGGTTCGGGTTCGCGGGCTTCGGGGTGGTGCAACCCCAGGTTGCGAATTCGTCTAGCGCAGCCTCTGGCATAGTCCATGACGCCCAGATGCGCGTTCTTCCATGCGCCTGACTTCGGGTCAGAGCCGAACGCCGGATACCGCAGCCGCGGGCTGCCCGGCTTGGGAGGCTGCTCGGAGAACGACTCGTTCGCCAGCTCCGCGAGCGTGCCCTCGCGCACATCGAGGAGCTCTCTCCAGCGGATCTCCAGGTTCTGTGCCGCGGCCATTATCGCCTGCCGGTAGTGGCCGTCGTCGAACAGCCTCTCCGCGGGCTCAGCGACCCATGGGTGAAGATCGACTACCCGCACGTCGGTTTCGTCCTCCTTTTCCAGAAACGCCGCCCCGTTGAGAGAGACCCGCGTGATTGCTCGCAGCTCACCGAACAGCTCGCGTTCGCGCAGACGGCGTTTCGGTTGTATATCCACGCTGAACGCCATTTGATGCCTCACGTACTCCATGTTCTCGCAGGGCTCGCTGCCGCCCGCGAGCGTGCAGACCGCCAAATGCACCCGCAAGCACCAGTCCCATACGGCCTCCGCGGTGAGAGTCTCCCCGGTGGGGTAGGCATCCTTGAGCACCCGGAACCGCCAATGCACGGCCCGACACCGTACATGCACTCCAGAACAGCGCCTTGGCCGTGCTTCGTGCTGAGGCGACCTGATACGAGCTAGATCCGACACCCCAGCTGATCGCGCCGATCCTGGAGTCCCGGCCCGACCCGGGGTGCACGTCGAGAAGTCCAGACCACACCGTTGAGGCAAGCAACCGCGCCCTGGTACCTCTTGGTCGTGGCAGCCTCTAACGTCGGGGGTTGTGAGCGTCGGAGTCGTGCAGCGTCACCATGTTCGGAACTGGGCCGACCAGTTGGACGCGCGGTATGGGCTGCCAGCGTTGGTGTGGCGGCTGGTCCGAGAGACAACCGAGGGCGCTGTGGAGGCCGAGTTCGCTATCGACGAGGGCGTCGATCTCGGCGGGTTCGACGGCACGGTGCAGGCAGAAGCTGGGTCAAGTCGGGTGCCGCGCGGCTGTTCTGTGTGGGAAGTGTCGACCGAACAAAGCGTTGGGTCCAAAGCAGACAACGACTACAACAATCGGGACTCGGCGCCACCGGGTTGGTCGATGCTGGACACGGCCTATGTAGCGGTGTCGCTACGAGCCTGGCGCAAGCAAGGCGAATGGGCCGAGCAGCGCACCCGCGGAGGGCCGCTGGCGCGACGTGCGGGCGCTCGGGTTGGACAATGTCATGTCCTGGCTTGCCGACGCCCCCAGAACCGAACTGTGGCTCGCTGGTCGGCTCAACCTGCACCCAGAGGAACTAGAACTCGGATCGCGGTGGTGGGACAAGCGCCAGCGCGGCACCGGCGGTCTGTTCGACCGTCGTGTTGCTCTGGCGGGACGCAGCCACGCCGCGGCGGAACTTCGGGGGCGAATAGCCGACGACGGTGGCTCCGTTGTGGTCGAGGCTGCTGCTGTTGAAGAGGCGTTGGAGTTCATCGCTGCTGTTGGCGAAGCCTCCGACGACCTGGGCAGCGATCAGAACCTCTTGGACCGGATGGTGTTTGTCAGCGGCCGGCACGCCTTGCAGCGACTGCTGGCGGAAGAAGGCCCTGAGATGGTGTTGGTCGTTGCCGATCCCGAGCTCGGCTCTGCCGTTGGGCCGAGCAGGCACACGGTAGTGATTCCGGTTCAGGCACACGGAGGAGCAGTTGTTGCCCGGCGAGCGCGCGACGGCACCCGCGATTGCGTTGTCGTGCCGCGCCTCGACGCCGGCTCCGTGGCCGAGGCTCTCAACAACGAGTCAGCGCGTGCTCGGGGCTTCGACTTCCATCGAGCGCAGGACTTGGGTGCCGTCGGGCGGCGCAACGCCACCGCGCTGAGACGAGCGCTCTCGGTGCAGCCAACGGAGCAGACGCCGCATTGGGCGCACGCTCACTCCGCGGCCCATCCGGCGGCCAGGCAGGCCAAGACGGCGGCATTACTCGCAGGCCAATGGACGCCAGGACCCCCCGAGCACTCGGTCGCATCAGGCGACCGCGACGCGCTGGTCCTGCTGGCCAGCGGAGACATCGGCTACGAGACCCTGGAGTTGGAGTTCGATGCCTTGACAGGTTCGGATCCCATGCTGTCTCGGTCCGAGTCAACCTGGCAGCTGGTCAACCCCAATGAAGCGTGGCTGCTGCTCGCCGAACAACTGTTGAACGCAGACGTCCTGCATCGGTTCATTGGGGTCGCTAAAGAGGTTCTGGAGGAGAGGGACCCCCTCGATGACCTCAGTGGTGGCGACCACTTCGAGGCGCAACTGCGCGGGGTGCGACGCAGGTACTCGAGAGCACTGCGGCGAGGGGTGGCGCGCACACTCGTGCTGCTGTGCGTTCACGGCAGCGGTGTCTCGCTGAGTGGCGGCCGCGATGCAGCTGACCTCGCCAGAAGCTGCGTGCAACAACTGCTCGAACCGGACAATGACACCGGCACCTCGGTCGCCGCGAGAGTGCGTCGTTTGGCAGAGTTGGGAGAAGTGATGCCGCTGCTTGCCGAGGCAGCGCCACACGAGTTCGTGGCAGCCGTTGACCAGACGCTGCAACCTCACCCTGAGGCCGCCCGGCTGTGGTTCACCGACTCCCGCGATGACTTGAGCGTCGCAGGGACGTCGTCACCGCACGCAAACCTGCTGTTCGCTCTGGAGGCACTGGCATGGCTGCCGAGCTGCCTTCCGTACGTCGCAGACATCCTGTTGCGTCTCGCGATACTGGACCCGGATGGAAGGCTCGCGCACCGTCCTGCGGCCACGTTCGCGGCGATCTTCTCGTATTGGGCTCCCCAGACCGGCATCGACCATCACGATCGCCTAGAGGTCCTGCGCGGGCTACACGACCGGCTTCGAAGCCCCGGCGCGGACAGCGGCTCTGTCCGCAAGATGGCACAGCTCCTCGCAACGCTGATACCTCGCGGCAGGTCAATGATCATGCCCAGCACACCGCCACAGATCCGCGAGTACCAACTGCCGCCGGAACGAGTCGCCGGCGAAGTCGTCTCTGACTACCTCGGAGAGGTCGTGGAACTGCTGGTGAGCGTCACCGAGCACCGCGTCCGCGAGCGCGGGGACGCCGCCGCGATGCTCGACCTGATGGAGGCATCCGCTGGGGTCACGACGGCGACCTCGCTGCCGCCTCCAGCCCGCGACCGTCTGTGGGCTCTGTTCGAGGAAGCACTCTCGATGTTCGAACTCGACGAACTCTCCGCGGCGGGTCAGCGACTCCACGGCCTGGTCCGTTTCCACAGCAGCTACCCCGATACCGACTGGGCGCTACCAGCCGATGAGACAGACCGCCTCGATCGCCTGGCTCACCAGATCGCCGGCGACCGAGCCATCCCGGCGGACCCCGTGGAAACGAACCTGTGGCTGTTTGCCGAGTTCCACCCTGATCTCGGCGACGGGATCGCGCGCCGAGACGACACAGCCGCCCACGAACAGACGCTGCGCACGCGGCGTGCGACCGCTGTCGGCGAAGTCGCGCGGGCGGAGGGCCTCAGCGGTCTGGATCGCCTCGCCGCACGCGCCGAGGCCGACGGCAGGGTCGCGCCGGTGGCCGTCATCGGCGTAGCGCTAGAAGAGTTGGAGTCTGGACCCAGCGAGGGCGCATACAGCGACCAACCCCTGCTGGAGGGCGGCGTCGAGCCCCGAATGATCGAGGCGCTCAACCTGCCAATCGGCGACCCAGCGAACTCACCTGAACAGCGGCGTCAGGCTGCGATCGCCAGCGGCTACTTCTCTGCACGACTTCGCCGAACACACCAAGGTGGTGATGACGGCTGGGCATGGCTGAGCGAACTGCTTCACCGCGAAGACGCTACCGCCGCGCAACAAGCGCGTCTGCTTGAACTCACAAACGACGGCCCCCGGGCCTGGCAAGAAGCCGAAGCGCTCGGACCCGCAGCGTTGACCGCGTACTGGAGGTTGATGCAGTGGCACCGGCTCGACAACGCCGCCGACCATCTCGAAGAAATCGCACAACGACTCCTAAGTGTCGACCGCGCCGCTGACGTCGTCGATTTGCTCACCTCCCAACACGAGGCGCCCGACCTACAACCCCGCCGAGCGGAGCTGGCAGCAAACGCGCTCGAAGCACTCGCGCGAACCGGTGTGGCTCAGTCCGCTTCAGTCGTCGAGGCCTGGCACATCACCCAGCCCTTGGACTCCCTGGCGCAGCACTTCCCCCTCACAGAGGACAACCTCGACGAACCGCTACTACAGAGGCTGACACAACTTGAGATGGTCTATGCGCAACTCCGGAGACACGGCGAACCGGCACCGTTCATCCACGACCGGATGTCGCTGGACCCGCGCAGCTTCGTCGAAGTCCTGAGCCTCGCCTACCCCCGCGCCAACACGCGCACACAAGACATCACCGCGCATGATGACGTGACACCGGACCCGCCTGCACAGCCGCGCATCCCCCAGATGACCGCCTACTACGTTCTCACCAGTTGGCAGCGCCCACCCGGCAGCGACAGTTCCGGGGCCATCGACTACGACCGAATGAAGGCCTGGATAGACGAAGCGCAACCACGATCGTCGCACGCTGGCCGCGCACCGCACAGCTCCTCCGCGAAATCGCAGAGGCTCACCGACAGGAAGCACGCAGCTGGCAAGACGACCCGGACTCAATCGACTGACCAGCGGCCAGTTGACCGGCACCCACACATAGCCACCCTCGGCCGGCACGAGGCAGCGAGAGCAACGGGACGGCGGGCAGGACCGATCATCGCCCGAACGGAACGAAACCCTAGGTCAGCGCCCGAATTCGCCTTGTCGCCGACGACGGCTCCCTCGAATTTGGGGAATCGGGTCTCGCGATTTGGGGAATGTCCCGAAATCGGCGCTAGAACACCCTCGATGACCTCCCCAAACCTAACTGTGTGACAACTCACCATGCGTTCATCGTGAGTTGGAGGTTGCCGATCGCGTCGAATATCAGTGACGCGATGGCGTGAGGCTCAAGCAGGGGCGCCCGGCACGAGCGCGGCTCGTACGCTCCCCTTTCCTCGTCGATCCCGAAGCGGCCCTCGACAGGGATGCGACTTGAGTGCACGGTGGCGTGTTCGGGTGAGAAGTACGCGGGTTCTCGGTAGCCCGATTCTGACGAGATCGCTGAGCGACGCTGTGAATGTTCCGTTGCAGCACTTGGTGGTGCCCGCGGGCAGGTCCACAAACTCGGCGCCGTCGCGGAGCTTTGGCGAGGGCTCCACCTCGTTGCACCACAACTTGCCTGCATGGAACGGGCAGACGAACCGGCGGCGCCCGTCGTCGAGAGCAAGAACCGACGGCCGACACCTCCTAGCCTCGCGTACGTCGGCAAGCTGCTCGCCGACGGCTCTCACAGCGGCCTCCTGGGCGGCTTCGTGGTCGGTGTCGATGTGGTGGGTGGTGAATACCTGGCTCGGGGTCGCGGCCTGCGACTCGAATAGCCCATAAGGCCCCACTAGCAGTACAAGAAGGCTCAAACGCCAGCGCCAGTAGTCCATACGTCCCACAAGCAGAACAAGTGGGCACCTAGGGTCGATTGAATAGCCCATACGCCCTGTTATGCTTCGTGTGTGGGCAGCTACGTCGACGCCGAAGGCTGGATGGCCATCCCGACAGGCTACGGGCGCAGGACCTACCGAGCCTATGTCCCGCATCCCTTGCGCTCGTTGCGCCTCAGCCTCGACACCGACACGGTGAACGCCTTCGCCGCCGCCGACCGGGCGCTCGCCACGATCTCGTCCCTGCCAGGAACGCCTCTGGGCACAGCTATCGCCGATTGGATGATCGCCCGCGACGAAAGCATCCGCTCAAGCATCATCGAAGGCGTCGCCGCCACAGAGGAGGGCCTCGCCTGGGCGCGCTACATGGACCAGGTCGGCCGGCCCGTGTCAGACGAGAACGACGCCCTCACGCTGGGCGCCGCGAAACAAGTCGCGGCGGCGGTGGCGTTGGGGCAGCGCATGCGCGCCGACGACGCCTGCACGCCCGAGGACATCTGCGACATCCACAGATGTCTCTTCCAGGGGACACGGGACCGGATCATCGGGGGCGTGGCACGCGACGGGCCGATATGGATAGGACCCCGCGACTGCCTCGTCGACGAGGCCACGTTCGTGGCTCCGCCCCCTGAGGCGGTGCCCGCCCTGCTGGACGACCTGGTGGACTATCTGAACTCCGACGCCCACCCCGCTGCGTTGCAGGCGGCGATAGCCCACGCCCAGTTCGAGACCATCCACCCATTCAACGACGGCAACGGCAGAACAGGACGCGCTCTCATCCACACCGTGCTCAACGCCCGCGGATCAGCCCGCGGAGCCGTGCCGCTCAGCACAGCTTTGGACAACGACCTCAGGGGCTACTACGCGGCGCTCAACGCGACCCATGTCGTGTGCGACGCCGACGACTCGACGACTCGCAGCGCGGGCCTCCAACAATGGCTGACTGTGTTCTGCCGTGCGTGCGAAGACGCCCAGCGGCAAGCAGCATCGGTTGTGCGGACCGTCGAGGCGATGGCCACCAGATGGCGGGCCAGCACCTCGTTCCGCTCAAACAGCGCCGCCTCGAAACTGTTGGAGGCACTGCCGTCGATGCCGGTACTAGATGCCGAGTTGGTCGCTGAGCGCTTGGGGATCACCGCCAAGGCGGCACGCTCGGCGATCGGGGCGCTGACCCGAGCACAGATCCTGCGCCCTAGCGGCGGGCGGCGCAACAAGAGATACACCGTTCCTGAGCTGGTCGACCCAGTGCGCGGCATGGCGCCCGACAGGGGACCGCCGCCGGCGCAGGGGGCGACGTTCAGCTTGCTGACAGCGACCGGCTCGGCTCAGGAGCCGTCACCGCCACCGCTGTCGCATAGACGCGTCGAATGCGGCCAGCGCGGCCCGCGAACCAAGAAGGATTGCGTGCTCCCCAAAGGACACCGCGGCCAGCACAGATACCACTAACCACACGCCGTTGATTAGAAGTTGGGCAATTGAGCTCGAGCGGGGCGATGGACACCAGATCGTGCTGCGCGTCGGCGATGTGAGGCGAGCCCACAGGCGGCAGCCCCGGTCGGCGCGCGCCTTGACGGCCACCGAGCCCTCTCTCGCACCCGTCCACTCGCGGGCTTGCACTCGACCTCGCCCAGCCATAGCAAAGCTGTAGCGACAACGCGGGCGGTGCCTCTTGGGCGAATCATCACCGACCCGCCGGGAACCGCTGACCAAAGCAGCCGTTAGCGTTCTGGAGAATCGCGCCTCGCGGATTGGGGAATCGCCCCAAACCGCCGCTAGAACACCCTCGATGACCTCCCCATACGTAACCGTATAGCAACCCACCGTGAACAGGCCCCATCGAACCGAGGTGACCGACCGTGTCTGAGCCGTACCGGGTCGAAGTGATCGACGGCATCGCCGAGTTGGAGCTCTGCAACCCTCCGGTGAACGCGTTCGGCGTCGACGCCCAGTTCGCCCTGGCCGCGGAGGTCGAGGCGCTCGGGCGGCGCGACGACGTGAGGGTGATCATCATCGCGGCGGTGGGCAAGGGCTTCTTCGCCGGGCTCGACATCAAGGAGATGGCTGCCGATCCGAGCCTCATCGTCGGTGCCAATCAAGCCAATTACGACACTTTCGCGGCCATCCACCTCAGCCCGAAGCCGGTCATCGCGGCGGTGCACGGCTACGTGCTGGGAGGCGGCATCGGCATCGCGGGCTCGGCCGATGTGGTGGTGGCCGCCGACGACGCCTACTTCGGTGTACCCGAGATCGACCGGGGCGGCATGGGCATGGGAGCCCACCTGCAGCGCATGTTCAGCGTGCAGAAGGTGCGCTACATGTACTTCACCGGCGACACCATCGACGCGGCCGAGGCGTACCGGCTCGGAGCGGTGGAGCGGGTTGTGCAACGGGCCGAGCTGCGCCCCGTGGCCCTCCAGATCGCGGGCCGGATGGCCTCCAAGTCGCCCCAGATGATCCGCATCGCCAAACGGTCCCTCAATGGAGTCGAGGACGGCAGCCTCGAGGACAAGTACCGCTGGGAGCAGGGCTTCACCTTCGAGGCCTACCTGATGAGCGACTCCGCCGAGGCCCGAGACGCCTTCGCGGAGGGTCGCGAGCCGGACTTCCGTCCGCAGACCGAAACCTGATAGCTCGGCCGGCGCTAATCTCGGCGTCCACTCTCAAGACCGCGAGAAAAGGAGGCCGACGATGGCCGACAACTACTACCGCGTGACCCTCCCGGAGTCGGAGATGCCGACCCAGTGGTACAACGTGATCCCCGACCTGCCCGCCCCGCCGCCGCCGCCGCTGCATCCCGGCACCCTGGAGCCGGCCGGGCCCGACGACTTGGCCCCGCTGTTCCCTATGGGACTGATCCTGCAGGAGGTGACCGGCGACTCCTTCATCGACATCCCCGGAGGGGTGATCGACGTGCTGCGCCTGTGGCGGCCGAGCCCGCTGTTCCGGGCCCGCCGCCTCGAGAAGGCCCTCGACACGCCGGCCAAGATCTTCTACAAGTACGAGGGTGTCAGCCCGGCCGGCTCCCACAAGCCCAACACCGCCGTGCCGCAGGCGTTCTACAACCACGTCGAGGGCGTGACGAAGCTCACCACCGAGACCGGTGCGGGCCAGTGGGGCAGCGCGTTGGCCTTCGCCTGCGCCCAATACGAGATGGAGTGCGAGGTGTGGCAGGTGGCCGCCTCCTACCGCCAGAAGCCGTACCGCAAGACGATGATGGAGCTCTGGGGCGCAACCGTGCATCCCAGCCCGTCGCAGGTCACCGAGTACGGCCGGAGCCTGCTGGCCGAGGACCCCGACCATCCCGGCTCGCTGGGCATCGCCATCTCAGAGGCGATCTCGGTGGCAGCCGCGGACCCCGCGGTGCGCTACTCCCTGGGCAGCGTGCTCAACCATGTGATCCTGCACCAGACGATCATCGGGGAGGAGGCGCTGCGCCAGCTGGCCATGGTGGGGGAGACCCCCGACATGCTGGTGGGCTGCACCGGCGGCGGCTCCAACTTCGGCGGCCTGGCCCTGCCGTTCCTGCGCGAGAAGCTGGCCGGCAACATGTCGCCGGTGATCCGCTGCGTGGAGCCCGCCGCCTGCCCGTCGCTGACCAGAGGCGAGTACCGCTACGACTTCGGCGACGCGGCCTGCACCACGCCGCTGTTGAAGATGCACACCCTGGGACACGGGTTCATCCCCGAGCCGATCCACGCGGGCGGCCTGCGCTACCACGGCATGTCGCCGCTCATCTCCCACATCTACGAGCTGGGTCTGACCGAGGCCGTGGCCATCGGCCAGATGGAGTGCTTCGCGGCGGCGCTCCAGTTCGCCCGCACCGAGGGGATCGTGCCCGCGCCCGAGCCCACCCACGCCCTCGCGGCGGCCATCCGCGAGGCGCTGGCCTGCAAGGAGTCGGGGGAGTCCAAGACGATCCTCACCGCGATGTGCGGCCACGGCCACCTCGACCTGGGCGCCTACGAGGACTACATCGCGGGGGCCATTGCCGACTTCGACCTGTCCGACGAGACCCTGGCCGAGTCGATCCAAGCCGTCCCCGCCCTGGCCTGACAGTCCGCCGTGGCCTGACAGTCCGTGGGCCCGTCGCCTCAAACAGCCCCGTGGGCCCGTCGCCTCAAACAGCCCGGTGGGCCCGTCGCCTGCAGAGGTGAGCGAGCTCTGGGCCGGTCAAATCTGCTGGAGGGCCTTGGTGATGTCAACCACGGCCTTGCGGCCGTCGCCGAAGAGCATGAGGGTGTTGTCGGCCGCGAACAGGGGGTTGGGAATGCCGGCGAAGCCGGGGCTGAGGCTGCGCTTGATGACCACCACGACGTCGCTCTTGTCGACGTCGAGGATCGGCATGCCCGCGATCGGGCTGGACGGGTCGGTGCGGGCCACCGGGTTGACTACATCGTTGGCGCCGATGACGATGGTCACGTCGGTCTGCTCGAAGGTCGGGTTGATGTCGTCCATCTCCATCAGGCGCTCGTAGCTGACCTCAGCCTCGGCCAGCAGCACGTTCATGTGGCCGGGCATCCGGCCCGCCACCGGATGGATGCCGAACACCACCTCGGTGCCGCGGTCCTCCAAACGCCGCGACAGGTCGCGCACTGCGTGCTGGGCCTGGGCCACTGCCAGGCCGTAGCCGGGGACAATGGCGACACGCTCGGCCGACTCGAGCAGCATGGCCACATCGTCGGCCGACGTGCTGCGGACCTTGCCCGCGTAGACGTCGTCGGCGTTGGGGGCACCCGCGCCCGATGGCGCCGGGCTGAAAATGACCGCGGGCAGGGACCGGTTCATGGCCACGCACATGATCCGGGTGAGGATCAGTCCGCTGGCGCCCACCAGCGAGCCTGCGATGATGAGCAGCGAGTTGTCGAGCACGAAACCAGCCGCCACCGCGGCCATTCCCGACAGCGAGTTCAACAGCGCGATGACCACCGGCATGTCGGCGCCGCCGATGGGCAACACAACCAGCACTCCCAGAACTGCCCCGACCGCGATCAGCAGCCACAGCCACATAGCGTTCTCGGCGTCTACGACCATCAGCGTCCCGAACACCGCCGCGGCTCCGGCTCCGGCCACGCTAACGACCCGCATCCCCGGGAACCCCGACCAGTGCAGCGTCTCCCGGAGCTTGCCGAAGGCTATGAGGCTGCCCGTGAACGTGACCGCGCCGATCAGCGAAGCCACAGCGGCCGCGGCCGACAGGCGGGCGGAATCCGAGGACAGATCGACGGCATTTGTGTAGGACGCGGCCGCCACCAGCACCGACGCGCCGCCGCCGAGGCCGTTGAACAGCGCCACCAGCTCGGGCATGGCCGTCAGACGCACCCGCACGGCCAGCAGCGCGCCCACCGCGGCGCCCAGCACCAGGCCGCCCGCGATCCACTCGAAGCCCAGGATGGCGTTGTCGGTGAGGGTCACCAACACCGCGATGAGCATCCCGATCGCGCCGAACTGGTTGCCCCGCACCGCGGTCCGGGGTCGGCTCAGCCGCTTTAGGCCGAGAATGAACAGCACGCCCGCGGCGAGGTAGCCGAGCGTGGTCCAGTCGTCCATCACCGGCCCTCGCGGCCCTCAGCCGACGATGCCGGCCGGTCCCGGGCGGAGGTCTCGCGCCGGCGCTTGGGCCCGAACATTCCCAGCATCCGATGGGTCACCAGAAAGCCGCCCACCACGTTGACCATCGCCATCGTGACGGCCACAAACCCAAGCACCGTGGTGAAGGTGCGGTGGTCCGCGCCGGCAGCCACCAGCGCGCCCACGATCGTGATGCCCGAGATGGCGTTAGAGCCCGACATGAGGGGCGTGTGCAGCGTCGGTGGGACCTTGGAGATCAGCTCGATCCCGAGGAACACGGCCAGGACAAACAGCGTGACCGCCACCAGCAGATCCATCGGCCTAGCCCCCCGCGGTCGCTTCGTGCTTGCCGGCGCTGGGTTCGAGCGCGGCGGCCACCCCCGGATGGACTACATCGCCACCGCGTGCAACGAGCATGGCCGCGAGGATCTCGTCGTCGGCGCGGATGTCGACCTCGCCGTCGGGAGCGAGATGGCGCAGGAACGCGACGAGGTTGCGGGAGAACATCTGGCTGGCGTGGCGGGCGCACCGCGACACCAGGTCGGTGGGCGCCAGAACGGTCACGCCGCCCCGGTCGACCTCGACGTCGGACTGGGCCACGGCGCAGTTGCCGCCCCGCTCGGAGGCCAGATCGACAACAACCGAGCCGGGAGCCATGGCGTCGACCATCTCGGCGGTGACCAGCAGCGGCGAGGCCCGCCCGGGGATGGCCGCAGTGGTGATGACGACATCGGCGGCGGCCACATAGGGCGCCAGCAGCTCCTGCAGCCTGCCGGCCACATCGACGTTCTGAGCCCGGGCGTAGCCGCCGGCGTCCTCAACGCTCGTTGCGTCGCCGCCGGCGTCCTCAACGCTCGTTGCGTCGCCGCGGGCGTCCTCAACGCTCGTTGCGTCGCCGCCGGCCTGCGGGAGGTCCAGCTCCACCGCACGGGCCCCCATCGAGCGGATCTGCTCGACCGCGGCGGGACGCACGTCGTAGCCCTCGACCAGCGCGCCGAGGCGCCGGGAGGTGGCTATGGCCTGCAGCCCGGCCACCCCCGCGCCCAGCACCAGGACCCGAGCCGGCGCCAGGGTGCCGGCCGCGGTCATCATCAGCGGGAACATCTGCGGGAGCCGGCTCGCGGCCAGAAGGACCGACTCGTAGCCCGCGATCGTTCCCATCGATGACAGCACGTCCATGGTCTGAGCCCGCGTGATTCGGGGCACAAGGTCCAGCGAGAACGCGGTGGTTCCATCCGTGGAGTGGCGCTGAGCCCTCTGAGGCACCCACAGCGGGTCGAACACGCCGACGAAGACGACCTCAGCCGAGCCGACCGGCCTGCCGACAGACTGGCCCGGCGGCAGGTCGCGTACCGAGACCACCACATCAGCCTGGACGACCTCGGCGGCCGAGCCCACAGAGGCGCCGGCCCTGGTGTAGGCGTCGTCAAAGATCCCCGCGGCCGATCCGGCGCCCCGCTCGACCACCACGTCGCATCCGTGCTGCACCAGTGTCTCGACCCCGTCGGGCACGAGGGCCACGCGGCTCTCACTAGGCGCGGATTCCCGCAGTAGTCCGAGGCGCACGAATTGGAAAGGCTATCGGAGCGAGGACTCGATCTCGCCGTCGGGCCGGGCGATCTTCTAGTCTCTGAGTCGCCTGGGACGGACCTTGGAGGCGAGGCAGCCATGAGCACCATCATCCACTCCAGCCCCCTTCCCGACGTGGAGATTCCCGACCAGTCGATCACCGACTGCGTTTTCGCGTCAGCCGCCGACCACGCCGACGAGGTGGCCATCACCGACGGCGCGGCCTCGTCGTACACCTTCGCCCAACTCCACGACGCGGCGCGCAGGCTCGGCGGCGGCTTGAGCGCCCGCGGCGTGGGTCCGGACTCCACCGTCGCCGTCCTCGCTCCGAACGTCCCGGAATACGCCATCGTCTTCCACGGCATCGCTTTGGCGGGCGGCACTGTCACCACCATCAACCCCACCTACAGCCCCGAGGAAGTTCGCTTCCAGCTCCAGGACGCCTCGGCTTCGTCTCTGGTGACAATCCCCATGTTCCTCGATGCGGGCCAGGCCGCGGCGGAGGGCACCGGCGTGGAGGAGATCGTGGTGATGGGACAGGCCTCCGGCGCCACCCCGCTGGCGTCTCTCTTCGGCGAGCCGATCGATCAGGTGCCGGTGGACTTCTCGGAGCACGTTGTGGTCCTGCCGTACTCATCGGGCACGACCGGGCTGCCCAAGGGCGTGATGCTCACCCACCGCAACCTCGTCGCCAACATCGCCCAGATGGAGCACACGTTCACGCCCGCCGACGGGGAGGTGGCCCTCGCCGCGCTGCCGTTCTTCCACATCTACGGGATGCAGGTGCTGATGAACATGCTGCTCGCCTTCGGCGTGCGGGTGGTGACCATGCCCCGCTTCGACATCGTGCGGGCCCTGGAGCTGGTGCAGAGCCAGCGGATCACCCGGTTCTTCGCGGTGCCGCCCATGGTGCTGGGACTGGCCAAGCATCCGGCTGTCGACGACTTCGATCTATCGTCGATCAAGCAGATCTTCTCGGGCGCGGCCCCCCTGGGCGCCGACCTGGCCGCGGCGGCCGCGGCCCGGGTGGGCTGCGAGGTGGTGCAGGGCTACGGCATGACCGAGCTCAGCCCGGTGAGCCACTGCACGCCCGAGGGCCAGTTCCGGCCCGGAACCAGCGGTGTGACCATCTCCAACACCGAGATCCGGATCGTCGACCCCTCCACCGGCGCCGACCTTGATGTCGGCGGGCGCGGCGAGTTGCTGGTGCGGGGCCCCCAGGTGATGAAGGGCTATCTCAACAATCCCGACGCCACCGCCGAGACCCTCGACGCCGACGGATGGCTGCACACCGGCGACGTGGCCGTGCTCGACGGCGAGGGCCACGTGTCGATAGTCGACCGCATCAAGGAGCTGATCAAGTACAAGGGATTCCAGGTGCCGCCCGCAGAGCTGGAGGCTGTGCTGGTCACTCACCCTGCCGTGGCCGACGCAGCCGTGATCGGCGTGCCCGACGCCGAGGCGGGCGAGTTGCCCAAGGCCTTCATCACCCTGGCTCCCGGCGCCGACGCCCCGACCCTGGAGGACCTCCAGTCCCATGTGGGCGAGCACCTGGCCACCTACAAGCAGGTGCGGGCCTTCGAAGTGCTGGAAGCCATCCCCAAGAGCGCCTCCGGGAAGATCCTGCGGCGCGAGCTGCGAGACCGCTGAGAACGCTCGCGCCATGCCGCCGGCGAGACTCCGGCAGCGGCCGAAGAATCCGATTGCGGCAGGCGTGGTTGCCGCGCCGTTCGCCTAGGGTTTCTAGCGAGGTGTCAGAAGCCGGCCGCGGGCCGGCCCCGACCACTTGAGAGGACAACCAATGGCAACATCGCAGGCGGCGATTCTCACCGATTTGCAGAAGTACCAGTGGTACACGCACATGAGCCGTGTCGACGGCGCCGACCTCGACGTGATCCGCCGAGCTCTGAGCGACTGCCGCGCCGACGCCGCGGCCCAGGGCGTGAACCTCGGCATCCTGCTGGGCCCGACGCTGGCCGCGGACCTCGGCATTGAGACCGGCGACGACTTCCAGCCCTATCCCGGCTACGCGTCCCCCGACGGCTCCCGGGTGGCCAAGGGCACCCAGGAGGAGCTGCTGATCTGGATCCACCACGCCGAGAAGGACCTGTGCTGGGAGGTGCAGCACACGTTCCGGCGCGCCGTGGCCGGCCACATGGCGGTGGCCCGCGAGACGCCGACGTTCATCTACAAGAACAGCCTCGACCTCACCGGCCATATCGACGGCACCGGCAACCCGGAGCCCGAGGACCAGCCGGACCGGGCCATCATCGACGACGGCGACCCGGGCGAGGGCGGCGCGTTCTGCATCGCCCAGCGTTGGGTCCACGACTTGGACTACTGGGCGACGCTGTCTCTGGGTCAGGAGGAGAACACCTTCGGCCGCACCAAGGACGACTCGACCAAGCTCGAGGTGCAGGTGCCGAGGTCGCATCTCTCGCACGTGGAGCTGCGCGAGGGCGCGACCGCCGACGAGTCCACCCCGAAGCGGGGCGAGATGGTGCGGCGCTCCACGCCGTACGCCTTCCACGATGGAACCGTCGGCCTGTATTTCATGGGCTTCTGCAAGACCCAGGCCCCGATGCGGGAGCGCATGGAGGCGATATACGGCATCAACGGCCAGGAGCCCGACTTCCTCACCGACTATTCGACCCCGGCGTCGGGCTCGTTCTACTTCGCCCCTTCGGTGGAGGCGCTCGACGCGGCCCTGCCGTAGCGGCCTGAGCGCACGACTGGCCGGGGCCGCGCGCCCGGCGTCGGCCAGCGACGCGCCGAGCCCTCAAAGCTCGAAGGGCTGTGACCGCGAGATACGTCTTCGGGGTCGACCTCGACGGCGTCGTCGCCGACTACACCGCGGGATTCGCGGAGTTCGTCGCGGCGCGAAGAGGCATCGACCCGGCATCGCTCCCCGAGGAGCGGTCCTACGACTTCCGGGAGTGGGGCCTCGCCCCCGGCGAGTTCGAGCAATACCACGGCTCCGCGGTCACCGAGCACCGGCTCCTGGCGAAGCTGCCCGCCATCGAGGGTGCGGCCGAGGCGCTGTGGCGGCTGTCGGACGCCGGCGTCTGGATCCGCGTGATCACCCACCGCCTCTACGTCAACTGGGGCCACGCCGAGGCGGTCGCCGACACCGTGCTGTGGCTGGACTCCGAGGGCATCCCCTATCGCGATATCTGCTTTCTGGGGCACAAGCCCGAGGTGGAGGCCAACTGCTACGTAGACGACGCTCCCCACAACATCGCTGCGCTTCGAGCCGGCGGGAACGACGTGATCGTGTTCGATCAGCCCTACAACCGTGACGCGGCCGATCCGAGGGCCCGAACCTGGAAAGACGTCGAGCAACTGGTGATGGACCGCTTCACCGCATGGAGAGGCGCGGCGGGGGTGCAGCCGCAGCTTCCCGGCATCGACGCCGGCAAGGACCGCCTGGCCGAGCGCCGGTCAGCGGGAGCCGCCGCCCCCCTGCCGACCGAGGACGAGTAGCGCCGACTCAGCCGCTGAGGATCTCGAACGGCGAGACGCCGCGGGGCACGTCTCCGACATTGGCAGGCATACCGCCGTGTCGGGCTGATAGCGAGGCTGCAGCCGCGATCGTCAGAGCCGAGGAGGCGACGGCCAGGTCGGGCCATGGCTGAGCCTGGCCGTCGGAGACTCGCGCCAGCCGCTCGATCTGGGCCACGAAACCGAGAGCGGCCAGAGGGTGCGTCGAGCCCGCAGGCGGGCCGGCGGGCTCGCCGTCGACTTCGGCGACGGGCACCGGCCAAATGTCCACCCGCGCCACGTGGGCCGAGTCGGCTGCCTCGATTGCCGCTTCGGCCACCGGCGCGCCCCAACGCAGCTCCGCTCGAGCTCTGCGCCCGCCGCCAGCGTGCAACACCACCTCTGCGGCGTGGTCGAGGCCGTCGGCAACTTCGAGTCTCAGCGCGGCGACGGACTCCACCGCGGCGCCAATCGCCGCCAGCAAGACGGGCCAGAATCCGGCCGCCGGGTCCACCGTCACTCCGCCCCCGAAGGCCCGGCCCGCGTCCGGACCTCGTGCCGGGTCGGGCACGGCCAGCCTCAACTCCAGATGGTGCGGGTCCATAGCCGCGACCACCTCCAGCATCCGGCGCACAGCCGGGGCGTGCAGCAGGTTCACCGAGACCATTACCGGTCGACCCGCAAGCGCCGAGCCGAGCTTCGCTATGCCGTCGACGGTGGTGGCCGCGGGCGACTCGACCAGCACAGCCCGCAACCGGCGGGACGAAGCCAACTCGACCAGCGCCTCGCCGCGGGAGGCCGGGGGAGTGGCGATCACGGCGACGTCGCTGGCGGCGGCCAGTTCGGCCAGCGTCAGCACGGGACAGTCCAGTGCGCCGGCGAGAGCCCCGGCCCTCGGCGAGACGGGCGACAGGGCGCTCACCCCAGCCAGGTCCACACCCCGGGATGCTCGGACAGCCTCGGCGTGGAGGGTGGCAGCCCGGCCGGCTCCGACGATGCCCACTGAGATCACCGGTGAATGGTCGCACAACCTCCGGCGGCAGGAAGGACTGCCCAATGAGAAGCGCCGCCATGCCTCGTCGATGCCCGCCAACGACTAGGACTCCGAGCCGTTAGTGTCTCGCCGTGCCCGATGCCGCATCCCGCCCCGCCGAAGCCCTCGACGGCCGCTCCGACGGCGAGGAGGCCGTTCATCCGCTGCTGGAGATCCAGCAGCTCGACACCGAGACCGAGCAGCTCCAGCACAGGAGGGCCAACCTCCCACAGCGCCGGGACCTGAGCGCGACCCGGGCCGAGCAGAGCGAGCTACAGCGCCGGATCGACACAGTGGCGTTGCAGCGCATCGAGGTGCTCACCCGCCAGAAGCGCCTCGAGGACGAGGCCGCCATCATCCAGGCCAAGGCCGACGTTGACGACAACCGCCTCTATTCCGGTGAGATCACGGGGCTAAGGGACCTGCAGGCCCTGCAGGACGAGATAAAGGGGCTGCGCTCGAGGCAGGGGGCACTGGAGGAGCGGGCCATCGAGGCTCTGATGGAGGCTGAGGAGTTCAGCGAGCAGGCCGACTCGCTGGAGGCGCAGCGGATCGCAAGCGACGAGCGGGTGACGGTGCTGGAAGCTGAGCTGGCCGCGGAGGAGGCGTCCATCGACCAGCAGCTTGGTGCGCTCGCAGCGGCTCGGGCAGAGGCCGCGGCCCGAGCCGAGAGTGCTGCTCTGGCCCGGTACGAAGGCTTGCGCCAGACGTTCGGGCCTAGCGCGGCCGTACCCTTCGATCCGTCGTCCGGCTGCGGATGCCCTCACCACATGCCGGCCGTCGAGGTGTCCCGCATCAAGCGCTGCGCCCAAGGGGAGGTGCTGGACTGCGCCGAATGCGGACGACTGGTGCTGCGCTGAGAGGCCGAGCGGACAGGCAGCAGTCCATGAGGATTTTCGCGAGGCGCCAAGCGAGGCCGTGGCCCGAGCGGCCCGTGAGCGCAGCGAACAAGAGCGGGAAACAAACGTGCTTCATCGCGGGGCGTTGACACCTATCCGCTGGGCTTCTGAGGTGAAGCGCCGTTCCCGCCGGAACTTCCGGCCTCGGTGCTGACGCGCATGTTCTTCTGGTTCGCGGCTTGCGGGGTGGTGCTCGTGGCGCTGGTGTTCGGCAGCAGCGGCGTCGACTACCGGATCGTGGCGCTGGGCTCTGTGCTGCCCCTGGCTGAGAACCTGACCGGGTCGCCCTGGGTGCTGCACACCCTCGTGGGCAGCGTCGTCCTGCTGACTGCGGTGATGGCCCTCACCGCGGGCAGGGGCCGGCGGCTGCGGCGGCGCCGCTGGATCGGCCTGCCCATCGGCACCCTGGTGTTCCTGGTGGCCAGCGGGGCCTGGTCGCGCACGGCGTTGTTCTGGTGGCCGGTGGGAGGCAGCGGGGGAGTGGGACAGGGAGTTCCCCCAGAATTCGACCGGCCCCTCGCTGTCCTGATCGCCTTCGAACTCGCCGGCATCGCGGCGTTGGTCTGGACCGCCCGCCGATTCGGCCTGTCGGACCCCCAGCGCCGCCAAGCCTTCCTAACCACCGGCCGCCTCACCCGCCCAACCGCCTGACTCGCCCAGCCACCTCACCCCGCCCAACCAAGACTCACCGGCCGCCTCACGCGCCCAGCCACCGAACCGACCCCGGCAGCCTCACCCGCCCGACCGGATGACCTACCGGCCGCCTGCTCTTGTGCCTGTCGGGCTAACGGAACCAGCTAGACACCAGCTAGGCGAGGGTGAACAGCGGCTCGGATCACGCCGATGGCCCCCCTAGTGGTGGACCCTCCCGGCTACCTCAATCCCCACCACTCGGTGGGACACTGCCCATTGTGTGCCCATTGTGTTTGTGTTACGGTCTCGCCACCCAAGCCTGGAGGGGAAACCCGGCACAGGGGCCAGATATAGGCATAGCAATTGCCTAAGGGAGGAAATCCGTGACACATCTACGCAAATCCAAGATGAGGCCATTGTGGTTGCTGCTAAGTGCGTTCGCTTTGATCGCGGCGGCCTGTGGTGACGACGGCGGCGGTGCCGACGTGCCCGCAGCCGACGAGCCCGCAGCCGACGAGCCCGCAGCCGACGAGCCCGCAGCCGACGAGCCCGCAGCCGACGAGCCCGCAGCCGACGAGCCCGCAGCCGACGAGCCCGCAGCCGACGAGCCCGCAGCCGACGAGCCCGCAGCCGACGAGCCCGCAGCCGACGAGCCCGCAGCCGACGAGCCCGCAGCCGGGGGCGGCGAGTTGATCATCGCGCTCACGACGCAGCCGAACGCGCTCGATGGTGCGAACGCAGCCGAACGCAACGCGGGCAATGTGTCGAACCAGATATTCGACCCGTTGGTGTGGATCAATGACGACCTGGAGTTCGAGCCGGCCCTCGCCGAGTCGTGGACAGTGTCCGACGACGGTCTCGCGTACACGTTCAAGCTGCGCGAGGACGTGGTGTTCCACAACGGCGAGCCGTTCAACGCTGACGCCGTCGTGTTCTCGTGGGAAGTGCAAAAGCAGCCGGAGAACGCTTACTTCAACTACTACGAACGAGCGTCCGAGGTTAACAAGATCGACGAATACACGGTCGAGCTAGTCGCACCCGAACCCAATGCACTGTTCCTCGGCCTCACCGGTGCCATATGGTTCTTCGTTCCTCCCGAGTACTACTCCGAGGTCGGGCTGACGGGGTTCGGCCAAAAGCCGATAGGCACCGGTCCGTTCATGCTGACCGAGTGGGTCCAGGGCGATCGCATCGTGTTGGACCGGAACCCGAACTACTGGCGCGAGGGCTACCCCACGCTCGACCGGCTCATCTTCCGGCCCATCACCGAGTCCTCCACCAGGGCCGCAGCGATCCAGACGGGCGAGGTCGACATCGTGAGCCGCCTCAGCCCCGACGAAGCCGCATCGCTAGAGGGCGTAGACGGGGTCAACGCCATCGAGTACCCGACCAACCGGGTCTACTACATCGCGTTCAACAACCTCACCTCCGGTGTGGGTCAACCAACCGAAGATCCCAGAGTGCGCCAAGCCTTCAACCATGCGGTCGACGTCGACGGCGTCATCGGCGCTCTGTTCAACGGCGACGGCGTCCGAGCCACCGGGCTGATGACGGCCGCCGACTTCGGTTACAACGATGCGCTCGCGCCCTACTCCTACGACCCTGATCGGGCGCGGGAGCTGTTGGCCGATGCCGGGTACCCCGACGGGTTCGACATCGGATTCGCCTGCCCGTCAGGTGCCTACACCAACTTCGAGCAGGTGTGCGAAGCCGTCGCGGCCCAGCTCGGCGAGGTGGGAGTGAACGCGTCGCTCGAGATCGTGGACTCCGGGGCGTACTGGGATCTGGAGGCGAACAAGCAGTTGCCGCCGCTGTTCGGTGATAGCTGGTCGAACGCCAATCCCGAGGGCTGGGACCGCCTGCAAGGGGCCATGGGCGGCCAAGCTGCGAGCTACTCATCATGGTCCGACCCCGTGGTTGACAGCCTCCTCCTTGAGATACTCGGAACCCCCGACGACAACGCTCGTGCGGATCTGTACCGGCAATTGCAGCAGCAGATGTACGACGACCCACCGTTCATCTATCTCTACGTGCCGTTCTCGTTCGAAGCAATCAGTGATCGAGTCTCCAACTACAAGCCGCGCTCGGCCGAGGAGTACTGGCTTTGGGACCTGGCCGTGGCTGGCTGATCGACGCGGGTCACTGAGCTAATAGTCGATTGGTGGGGCCGAGGCACTACGCCTCGGCCCCACCAATCGAAAGAGGGGGAACGAGCAGAGGGAGAAGTCGGTGACCAAGTACTTGGTCGGGCGCATAGGTCAGTCACTGCTGCTGGTGCTCGGCGTGATGGTGATCGTCTTCTCGATGCTGCGGGTGTCAGGGGATCCGACCAACCTGCTCGTTCCTCGGGAGGCAACCCAGGAGCAAAGAGAAGCGGCGCGAGAGGCGCACGGCTTGAACAGGACCGTTGCTGAGCAGTTTGTCGACTTCGTGGGCGATTCGGCCCGCCTTGACTTCGGTAGCTCGCTTCGCTACAAGATCCCGGTACGAGAAGTGATCTTCGACCGGATGCCGGCGACGATCGAGCTCGGCGTCGTGGCGATGGCCTTCGCGGTCGCGGTCGGAGTACCGCTCGGAATTCTGGCCGGCGTCAAGGCGGGCAGCCGCTGGGATGGTGGGGCGCGCGGGTTCGGCCTGCTCGGCCAGACGATCCCGAATTTCTGGCTGTCGTTGGTCTTCATCGTGGTGTTCGCCGTCGAGCTTGGATGGTTGCCGTCGTTCGGGCGCAGCACGACGTCGATGTGGTTCCTCACCATTCCTGACAAGTCGATAATCTTGCCGGCGGTTGCTCTCGGCTTGTTTCCGATGGCTCAGCTTCTGCGGTTCACGAGATCGTCGGTGCTGGAGATCGTCAATGAGGAGTACGTGCGCATCGCTCGCAGCAAGGGCCTCAGAGCGCCAGTCATCTACAGTCGCTATATATTGCGCAACGCGCTTATCCCACTCATCAGCGTAATGAGCCTGCAGATCGGGGCGCTGCTGGGTGGATCGTTGTATATCGAAGCTGTTTTTGCGTGGCCTGGTGCCGGAGGGTTGTTGGCCGAGGCCGTGAGCAATCGCGACTTCCAGCTCGTACAGGGCATTGCGTTCTTCGGCGCGCTCATCGTCATCCTCTTCTCGCTTCTTGCTGACGTGCTGTACACAGTCGCCGACCCGCGGATCAGAGTGGGAACGTTGGGACAGACGGGGACCGGTCGGCGTAGATCAGCTGCGGACGATGCGTCGGCGGCGATACGGAAGCCACACGGAGAGGGGATCACATGACCGATCACGCCGCTCCAAGAGGCGCGGATCTCTCTGCTGACGAGATTGAAACCAACCATCAAGTCGACACCGAGAAGGATCTGCGGCTCCGGGCCCGGGCTCGCGATGCCCTGCGGCTACTTCGCCGGTCCAAGGGCGGCATGTTCGGGGCCTTCGTCTTCGTCATGTTGTTCATCCTCGCGACGTTCGCGCCATGGATCGCTCCTCATGATCCTCTCCAGCAGACACTGAGCGATGCCAATACCCCGCCGTTCTGGTCCGATGGTGGCTCCAACGACTACCTGATCGGCACCGACACCCTCGGGCGCGACATTCTCAGCCGAATCATCTTCGGCACCCGAGTCTCGCTCGGTGTGGCTCTCGGTGGCGTTGGAATCGCCATCACGTTGGGTATGGCGATCGGTCTGATCGCCGGCTACCGGGGCGGCAAGATCGACGCCATGATCGTCGGTTTCATCAATCTGATCCTGTCGCTGCCCTACCTGTTGTTCGTGGTGTTCTTCGCTGCCGTCGTTGGGCGAAGCCTGGTCAACGTGATTCTCATCTTCGGCTTCACGTCGATTCCGGTGTTTGCCCGTGTGACGCGGGGTGAGGTCTTGAAGCTACGGGAGAGCACGTTCATCGAGGCAGCGAGAAATGTCGGCGTACCGGAGGGCCAGATCCTGCGGCTGCACCTGTTGCCCAACCTCGTCGGCCCGCTGGCCACGCTGGCCACGTTCGAGATGTCGGCCATGATCCTCTACGAGGCCGGCCTCGGATTCCTCGGTCTTTCGGTGCCGCCCAGCACGCCGAGCTGGGGCAACATGATCAACGCCGGCCGAGGCGTGCTGACGATTCGTCCGTGGATCTCGCTCGCACCGGGGTTCGCCATCGTCTTTGCCGGACTCGGGCTCAACTTGCTCGGCGATTGGTTGCGCGACGTGCTCGACCCCCGATCTCAACGGGTGAAGCAGTGAACGCGCCGGCACTGATCGACGTGAAGAACCTCGAGGTCCGGTTCGACATCCCGGAAGGCACCGTGTATGCGGTGAACGGCGTGACGCTCTCCGTCGCCAGGGGTGAGACGCTGGCCATCGTCGGCGAGAGCGGAAGCGGAAAATCTGTGACGATGCTAGCCCTGCTGCGGCTGCTCGCCGAGCCGCCGGCACGGATATCCAACGGCACAGCGACCCTCGAGACAGCGGACGGAACCGTCAGCCTCCTGCAAGAGTCTCAGCGCCGGCTGCGACGGGTTCGAGGGGCCGAGATCGGGTTCATTGCCCAGGACCCCATGAGCTCCCTCAATCCAACAGTGCGGATCTCAACCCAGCTCATCGACGTGATCCGCACCCATCTCGGTCTGTCGAGGCGGCAGGCTCGCAACCGCGCCATCGATCTGCTGGAGAGGGTCGGGATACCCGACGCCGCCGGCCGCATCGATGCCTACCCTCACCAGTTCTCGGGAGGGATGCGACAGCGCGTCATGATCGCCATCGCAGTGGCGTGCGACCCCCAGCTGGTGATCGCCGATGAGCCAACCACGGCGCTCGACGTGACGGTACAGGCCCAGATCGCGGAGCTCATGCACGACCTGCGCGACGAGCTCGGGCTGGCCCTGATCTGGATCACCCATGATCTCGGCGTCGTTGCCGGTCTGGCCGACCGAGTAGCGGTCATGTATGCCGGCCGGCTTGTAGAGATATCCGATGTGGTCAGCCTGTACACGCGGCCACTACACCCGTACACCATCGGGCTCCTGAACGCTCTGCCCAAGATGGGCGACCGAGCCGATCGGTTGACCAGCATCCCCGGTCTGCCGCCCGATCTCACTGAAGAGCCGACTCATTGCCCGTTCGCGGCTCGCTGCCCCCATGTGTTCGACCGATGCAGAAGCGAGGTGCCGGCGCTGATCGAGCCGGTCCATGGGCGACACGTCGCTTGTTTCTACGACGTCGAGGCGGGGGCGCCACGACATGGCTGAGCCCGGCTCGGCTGAGTCGGTCCAGCCCGTCGCCGAGGCGGCGGCGTCGGCCACGGGGAGGGACTCTGCTGAGCCCGTGCTTCGGGTCGTGAACATGCGAAAGTACTTCCCGGGAGGGTCGAGCGACAAGCCGATCAAGGCGGTCGATGGTGTGAGCTTCGAGCTCTTCGCGGGCGAAACGCTCGGGCTGGTCGGCGAGAGCGGGTGCGGCAAATCCACCACCGGACGGGCTGTGCTGCAGCTCCATCGCCCTTCTTCCGGGCAGGTCTGGCTGGGCGACATCGAACTCACGAGCCTCGGCGAAAAGGAGCTGCGCAAGCTCCGACCGCGGATGCAGATGATCTTCCAGGACTCGTATGCGTCGCTCAATCCCCGCCATACTGTCGGCCGCATCATCGGCGAGCCGATGAGGGTCCACACGGAGATGACAACGCAACAGGTCAACGACCGGGTGGTTGAGCTTCTCGACCGGGTCGGCCTGCGTGCTGCCCACCGCACCCGCTACCCCCACGAGTTCTCCGGTGGTCAGCGCCAGCGCATCAACATCGCCCGGGCGCTCAGCCTCAGCCCCGACCTGATCGTATGCGACGAGCCCATCTCCGCGCTCGATGTGTCGATCCAGGCGCAGACGATCAACCTCTTCGCCGATCTTCAAGACGAGTTCGGAATCGCCTACCTGTTCGTGGCCCACGACCTCTCGATGGTGGAGCACATCTCCGACCGAGTCGCGGTGATGTATCTCGGACACATCGTCGAACTCGCCCAGACCGAGACTCTGTTCGAGGCGACGCTTCACCCGTACACGCAGGCCTTGCTGTCGGCAGTTCCGATACCAGATCCCGTGGCCGAGGCCAGTCGGACCCGTGTTTCTCTCGTCGGGGAGGTTCCGAGTCCTGCGGCACCACCACCCGGTTGTGTGTTCTCGACCCGCTGCCCCTTGGCTGTCGACCGCTGTCGTGCTGAGGTGCCCGAGCTCCGTGCAATCACCCCCAACCATTGGGCTGCATGTCATCTCGCCGATCGGGAAGGTTCGTCGATCGTCGGCGAGCCTCGCGGAGGATTGGCGGGTCACGACGGCGACCTCACCGCGTCGCCCACAGCCCAGAGCCATCACCTGACCCTTCCAGCGCAGTCCACTTTCCCGACGGACCCCTGATGAGGTTCGTGTCGTACAACATCCAGTACTCAAAGGGCAAGGACGGTTGCTACGACCTCGAGAGGATCGCCGACGCGGTACGTAGCGCCGACGTGATCGCACTACAGGAAGTCGTACGCAATGTCGAGGCGCCTCCTGACAAGGATCAACCAGCCCGGATAGGCGAGCTGCTCGCTCAGCATCACTGGGTATACGGACCCAACGTCGATCTTGACGCGAGCTCGAGAACTCCCGACGGGTCAATCGAGCATCGTCGACTTCAGCTCGGCAATATGGTCCTTTCCCGCTGGCCGATCCTCTCGTGTCGGAACCTGCTCTTGCCGAGAGTACGGGTCATCGATGCCCACGGCGCACAGCGTGGCGCGCTCGAAGCAATCATAGATGCTCCGTCTGGGCCTCTTCGGTGCTACTCAGTCCATCTCGGTTCTGTCAACTCCCGGCTACGGAGAACGACGATCGAGTATCTGCTGCCGTTCATGTTTGGGGTCCCCTTCAATGGGGCGTCGGTCACCGGAATCGAATGGATGGGCATCGGCGAGAGCCCTGCGCCAACCGAGTTCGTAGTAATGGGCGACTTCAACTTGACTCCAACGTCAACCGAGTATCCACTCATCGTCGGCGAGGCTGACTACTACTACGGCCATACTCTCGCCGGTGACCGGCTCGTGGACACGTGGACTGCGGCCGGCAACTCCCTCGACGAGGGAATCACCTGGTACGACGAGAGTCGAGGATTCGAGGTCGGTTTGAGGCTCGACTACGGATTCGTGACGCCGGGCCTAGCATCAAGGGTCGAGTCAGCGTGGATCGACGTCGACGCGGTCGGGTCGGACCACCAGCCAACGTGGTTCAAGCTCAACTAGGTCTGTCCCGCCCGCGGGCCGCTCAATCAGTCCCGAGGCCGAGAACTAGGAGCCGCCGCCGGCGCAGGCGCGATCCAGGCGGCCGCCAGCTCGGCGCGACGCCGCCGCCACCTCGTCGAATTCTGCGCAGTTCTCGCGATGTGAGCGGCGTTCTTGCGCCGAGAAGGGTTCCGGGGGCGAGCGGAACCCGCTACGGGCAGTCAGGCTTGGAGCAGGGACATGACCAGGCCGTCGTGACGCCGGTGGCCACGACCATCGTCATCGAGGCGACGTGAGAGACGCTGTTGCGCACTTTGAGATAGGTCGCGTCCAGACAGACGTAGGGGAACTCGACGTGATCGAGGCGCCGGCTTCTGAACGCCTCGACCATCTTGTCGAGCCCCGGGCAGGCGCTCCCTGCGACATGAGAATGGAGGTGGCGGGGAGTCGGCCTGTAGGCGGGATTCTGTCCGGGAGCCCGTTGCCGGGGCCTCCTTGGATGACCATCCATCTTTGCGATCTACCCGGGAGTGTCTGCGGACGGGCCGCCCTCTCCCTGCTCGATCTTGCTCCGGGTGGGGTTTGCCTAGCCGCTCCGGTCGCCCGGAGCGCTGGTGCGCTCTTACCGCACCGTTTCACCCTTGCCGACGCTTTCGCCGGTGGTCTGTTCTCTGTGGCACTTTCCTGCGAGTCGCCTCGACTGGCCGTTAGCCAGCACCCTGCCCTGCGGAGTCCCGACCTTCCTCGATCCGCCTTAGCGGACCGCGGCCATCCGGCCGGCTCCCCGCCACCCCCTCAAGGTTAGTTAGCCTGAAGCCTCGACGCGACGGCGACACCCGAAGGCGCGGTCCCTCCGGGCGGAGGGAATCGATGACAACGCTCGACACCTACGGCGGATGGCCCGGCGTGCTGGCCACGCTCGCGGCCGGCCGGGACATCAGCGCGAACGAGGCTCGCGCCGCGCTGGGGGCGATCCTCGCGGGCGAAGCGACCGACGCCCAGGTGGCCGCGTTCATCGTGGCTCTGAGGCTCAAAGGGCCCGCAGTGGGGGAACTCCTGGGGCTGGTGGGCGCCATGCGCGACGCGGCCACGCCCCTGGGCCTTCCCGCGGGCGTCATCGACATCGTGGGCACGGGCGGCACCGCGGGCCGGAAGGCCCACGCTCTCAACATCTCGACGATGGCCTGCTTCGTGGCCGCCGGCGCGGGGGCGACGGTCTGCAAGCACGGCAGCGTCAAGGCCTCGTCCACCTCGGGCAGCTTCGACCTGCTGGAGGTGATCGGCGTGCCCATCGCCGCGTCGCCGCAGCAGGTGACGGACATGGTGCGTACCGCGGGTCTGGGATTCGCGTTCGCCAAGACGTTCCATCCGGCCATGCGCCATGTGGCCGGCGTGCGCTCCCAGGTTGGCATATCCACCGTCTTCAACCTGCTCGGACCCCTGTCCCATCCGGGCCACGTGCAGCGCCAGGTCCTCGGCGTGCTCGAACGGTCGCTGGCCCCGACCATGGCCGCGGTGCTGCAGGCCACCGGCTCGGTGCGGTCGATGGTGGTGCACGGCGACGGCCGCTTCGACGAGTTCACCACCACCGGACCGAATCTGGTCGTCGACCTCAACGAGGGCAAGGTGACCGAGTACCGGGTAGAGGCGACCGACGTTGGGCTGGCCGCGGCGACACCTGCAGAGCTGCGGGGCGGCGACGCGGTGGCCAACGCCCGGATCCTCGCCGGGGTGCTGGCAGGCGAGCCCGGGCCCAAGCGGGACATCGTGGTCCTCAACGCAGCCGCCGGGCTGGTGGTGGCCGGGATCGCCGACGACCTCCCCGAAGCGGTGGAGGCGGCCGCGGCCGCCATAGACGACGGGCGGGCCGCCCAGAAGTTCGACGAGGTGACCGCGGCACCGGCCGGCTGAGCCGATGGCGGACCGTCGCCACCAGCGTGGGCTTGCCACAGTTGGCGCGGGGCCTGCCACCATGAGACCGTGACCGTCGGTGTAGAGACTCTGGCCGCGATCGGCCGCGCCGCCGGGCTGTGCGCGGTGGGGGTCTGCCGGGCCGCGCCGTTCACCGAGGCCGCGACGGTGCTGCACGAGCGCAAGCAGGCCGGGCTGCACGGCGGCATGCAGTTCACCTACCGGAATCCGGACCGCTCCACCGACCCGGCGCGCCTGGTGCCCGGTGCGGCCGCGCTGATCGTGGGCGCGCTCGAGTTCGAGGCGGACACCTGCGACCCGCCCAGCGACGGACGCCCCCACGCCCGGGTGGCGGCCTACGCGCGCGCCGACCATTACGCGACGCTGAGAGCTGCGCTGGAGGCGATGGCCTCGCATCTGCGGGCCGCGGGGCACCGGGCCGTGGTATCGGCTGACGAGAACGGGCTGGTCGATCGAGCGGCCGCGCATCGAGCGGCCATCGGCTGGTGGGGCAAGAACTCGAACATCCTGGTGCCCGGAGTCGGCAGTCTGGTGGTCCTCGGAGCGGTCGTCACCGACGCCCCGATGGCGCCGGAGAACCCCAGTTCGGGCGTCGCGGACGGCTGCGGATCGTGCCGGCAGTGCCTCGATGGCTGCCCGACGGGGGCCATTACCGCTCCGGGCACGGTGGACGCCCGCCGATGCCTGGCATGGCTCGTCCAGACCGACGGCGTGTTCGACCCCGACTACCGGGTGGCCCTCGGCGACCGGATCTACGGGTGCGACGACTGCTCGGAGGTGTGCCCGCCCAACCGCGCCCGGGTCCGGCTGACGCGCCGGGCCCGGTCTGTTCACGACTCGGGGGCCGAGCCCTTCAAGGAGTCGCCCCCCGAGGCGGGCCGCGGGGCGTGGGTCTCGGTCCTCGACATGCTCGACGCCCCGGACGACGCATTGATGGCCGACTTCGGACGCTGGTACATACCGAGGCGCGAGCCCCGCTACCTGCGCCGCAACGCCCTGGTGGTGCTGGCCAACGTGGGCGAGCCCTCCGACCCCCGGCTGCGAGCCGTGGTCGACCGCTCCCTCGGGGACGCCGATCCGCTTATACGGGCCCACGCCGTGTGGTGCGCCCGACGCCTCGGCCTCGGACTGGAGGCCCTGTCCGAGCGCGACGATCCGCTGGTGCGGGCCGAGTTGGAGCGGCCGGTGCCGCGACGGGCCCCGGCGTGACCCGCCACCTGCTGGTAACCAACGACTTCCCGCCCAAGGTGGGCGGCATACAGAACTACCTGTGGGAGCTGTGGCGACGGCTGCCGCCCGACGACGTGGTGGTCCACACCACGCCCTACCGGGGCTCGGCCACCTTCGACGCACAGCAGCCCTTCACGGTGATCCGCTCCCGCGAGCCGTGGCTGTTGCCCGGACCCCACCTGGTCCGCAGGGTGAACCGCCTAGCGAAGCGCCACGACGCGGACCTCGTGGTGATAGACCCGGCGCTTCCCGCGGGACTGGTCGGACCGCGCCTCGACCTGCCCTACGCGGTGGTGGTCCACGGAGCCGAAGTGGCCATACCCGGTCGGCTCCCCGGAGTGCGGCGGCTCCTTCGCGATGTCCTCGATTCCGCCGCAGGGGTGATCGCGGCGGGGGGCTACCCCGCCCTCGAGTGCGAGCGGGCTCTGGGCCGCCATCTGCCGGCATTCGTGATCCCGCCGGGGGTGGACATCGAGCGCTTCCGTCCCGCGAGCCGCCACGAGCGGGGCCTGCTGCGCAGCCGCCTCGGGCTGCGGCCGGAAGCCCCGACCGTCGTGAGCGTCTCGCGGCTGGTGCCGCGCAAGGGAATGGACACCCTGGTGCAGGCGGCCGCACTGCTGGCCGCCCGCGGCCGCGACCTGCAGGTTGTCATCGCCGGCGACGGAAGGGACCGGGGCCGCCTGAGGAGCCTGGCCGCCAGGACCGGGGCACCCGTGCGACTCGTGGGGCGGCTCGGCGACGACGATGTCGCGGCTCTGCTCGGGTGCGCCGACGTGTTCGCCATGCTGTGCCGCACCCGCTGGCGGGGCTTGGAGCAGGAGGGGTTCGGGATCGTGTACCTGGAGGCCGCGGCCGCGGGCGTGCCCCAGGTCGCCGGCCGCAGCGGCGGAGCCCACGAGGCCGTGGCGGACGGCGAGACGGGCCTGGTGCTCGACCCGGCCACCCCAGGTGCCGCGGCCGAGGCCATCGGCGCCCTGCTCGACGACGGCGAGCGCCGCGCGGCGATGGGCGCGGCGGCTCGCCAGCGGGCTGCGACCTCCTTCTCCTACGACCTGCTGGCCGACCGGCTCCGCCGCGCCATCGAGGAGATGTCCGCGCCATAGTCATTCCAAGAGCCCGAGCGGGTAGGCCGCAGTTCACGAAGAGCGCGCGAGGCCGTGGCCCGAGCGGCCCGTGAGCGCAGCGAACAAGCGCGGAAGATCAGACGCTTCACCGCGAGGCGATGACACCTACCCGCGCTGCCACTCTGGGCGCGGCCTCGCTGCCCGCCGCAACCGGAGGCGACATTGTTAGGGTCATGCGCCACGCGGCACGAGATGCGGCCGCGGCCATTGCGAAGGATTCCGAAGGGGCGGTGCCCGCCGTGGTCGACCAGGCAACCGAGCGCACCACGATCATGGCCTCCCCCGAGCATTGCTACGGCGCGGCCACCGACTTCGAGCAGTACCCCCGGTGGGCGCACGACATCAAGGAGGCCAAGATCGTCGCCCGGGACCGCGACGGCCGCGCCGTCGATGTGGAGTACCGCGTCACCGCCATGGGCCGATCCACGACTTACACGCTCAGATACTTCTACGGGTCGGACCCGCTGCGTCTCGCTTGGAGGCTCCAGCGGGGAGACGCCACCAGCAGGCTCGACGGTGAATACGAGTTCGTTCCGGTTCCCGGCGAGAAGGACACCACCGAGGTGACGTACCAGCTCGCGGTCGAGCTGGCCGTCCCCCTGCCCGGCTTCGTGAAGCGGCGGGCCGAGTCGCGCATCATGCACACCGCGCTGGACGAGTTGAAGGCCTACGTGGAGGCGGGCGCCCGAGCCTGAGCCGGGACGCGGAGCACCATGTACTGCGGCTTGGACATCGGCGGAACCAAGGTCCTGGGGGTAGCCGTCCACGCTGGCGACCTCACCGCGCCCGTCGCGGTGCGGCGCGACGCGACGACAGCCGACGGCGACGCGCTGATCGAGACGATCACCAAGATGGTCGCCGGCCTCGAAGCCGAGTGCGACGCCGCCTTCTCCGCCGTCGGCGTGGGCATCGCCGGGCTGGTCGACTCCGACGGCGTGCTCAAGTACTCGCCCAACATCGACGGCGTGCTGGACCTCGACATTCGCAGCCGCCTGCGCGCCGAGTGGCAACGGCCGGTTGTGGTCGAGAACGAGGCAACCGCCGCGGCCTGGGCGGAGTCGCTTCACGGAGCGGCCCGCGGCTCCCGGCATATGGCACTGGTGGCGCTGGGCACCGGGCTGGGCGCCGGGTTTGTGTTCGACGGGCGGCTGTACCGGGGCTGGAACGGCTTCGCGGGTGAGGCGGGCCACATGACGATCGAGATGTCAGGTCCTGAGCACGTCACCGGCAGGCACGGCCCATGGGAGTACTACGCATCCGGCACCGGCCTGGGCCGCCTGGCCCGCCAGGCCGCAGCGAGGGGCGACTTCGACGGCGCCATCAACGAGGCCGGCCGGGTGAGCGCCATCCGGGGCGAGCATGTCCACGCCCTTGTCGCCAAGGGAGATCCCGACGCCCTGGCCGTTCTCGACGAGTTCTGCCATTACGCCGCGGTCGGTGTGGCCAACCTCGTGCACGTGCTCGACCCGGAGGTGGTCGTCATCGCCGGGGGACTGGTCGACATCGGCGAACCGCTGGTGCGGGGCATAGAGGAGTGGACGCACCGCCTGGTGCTCGACGGCAACCAGCGGCGGATGGTGCGGGTGGTGCCAGCGCAGCTTGGCAGCCAGGCTGGCGCCATCGGTGCCGCCCTGCTCGCCTCGGAGGCGGCGTGATGCGCGTCGGGATTCTCACCGGGGGCGGCGACTGCCCGGGGCTCAATGCGGTCATCAGAGCGGTGGTACGCAAGGCCGAGAGGCAGTACGGCGACGAGGTCATCGGATTCCGCGACGGCTGGCGGGGTGTGGTGGAGGACGACTGGACGCCGCTCGATGTGGAGTCCTGCCGGGGCCTGCTGCCGAGGGGAGGCACGGTGCTCGGCACCTCGCGCCACACGCCGTTCACCCTCCCCGACGGCATGGCCCGCCTCACTGAGACCCTGCGCAGTCTGGCAGTGGACGCGCTGATCGCCGTCGGCGGCGAGGGGACGCTGTCGTGCGCGTGCGAGATGTCGGATCGCGGCTTCGACGTGGTCGGCGTGCCCAAGACGATCGACAACGACGTGGGCATGACCGAGCGGACCTTCGGCTTCGACACCGCCATGACCATCGCCACCGAAGCCATCGACAGGCTCCACACGACCGCGGAGAGCCACGACCGGGTCATCTTCGTGGAGGTGATGGGCCGCAATGTGGGCCACATCGCCACCTGGGCAGGGATCGCGGGGGGTGCGTCCTACATTCTCGTGCCCGAGGAGCCATTCGACCTCGACGACTTGTGCGCGGCCCTGCTCCGGCGCCAAGCCCGGGGCCGCTACGCCTCGATAGTGGTGGTGGCCGAGGGCGCTACGCCCCGGCCCGGCACCATGGAGGTGGCCGAGCCCCCGACAGACGCCTACGGCCACAGACGCCTCGGCGGGATCGCGACCGTCATAGCGGCCGAGGTCGAGGCCCGCACCGGCCTCGAGACCCGAGTCACGATCCTGGGCCATGTCCAGCGGGGCGGCTCGCCCACGGCGTCGGACCGGGTGCTGGCCACCCGATTCGGGGTGGCGGCCATAGACGCGGTGCATGACAGCGCCTTCGGGCAGATGGTAGCCCTGCGCGACGGCACCATCGAGAGGGTGTCCCTTCGGGACGCGACCGCGAGGCTCAAGCCTGTGAGCCGCAACCTGCTCGACGTGGCCCACACGTTCTTCTCCTGAGCGAGACCGCCCGAACCCTTCGCCTGAGCAAGAAAACCGGCGGGGCCGCTCAGCCCTCGTCGTCTGCGGGCGACGTAGTGGTGGTCGCCGGGGCGAAGTTGGGCTGGAACTGCTCGTAAGCGCTGGTTCGCAGCACCGACCCGGGCTCGGCGTCGGCGTCGCTGGTGGGGACCGACACCTCCTGGCCATCGAGCAGGATCCGGACCCCGTCGACCCCCTCGGTCGCCGCAGCGGTGAACACCAGCTGCGCTGCCGCGAACCGCAACTCGTCGGCGGACGGCGGCTGGTCCTCGCCCTCCGGCGACAGGTGCACGATGTTGACGTTGGCCACACCGTCGATCACCGTGGCGCTCAGGATCTCGAACAGCTCCAGGGTGTTGAAGTACCCGGCGTCGGACTCCTCAGCCGAGGTGGCCTCTCCGAAGAGCGTGGCCAGCACATCGCCGAGGGTGGCACTGCGACTCACCTGGCGCTCCACCTCCACCACGATGGTGCGCTCGATGTCCTGCGGGTTGGTCAGAAGGTAGACGGACCGGGGCTCAGTCAGCGGAGCGGGAACGGTGGTGGTGGTCGACGCCGTGAACCCGGGCCTGAGGCTCTCGGGCAGCTCGTCGGGATCAATGGCCTGAGCGCTCTCATCGGTGGGCAGGCCACAGCCGTAGGCCGCGGCCGCGGCCAGCGCCAGAGCTGCCAGGCGACAAGCGACGCCGCGCCGGCGACCGGGGGGGAGCGACAGCCTCACAGCGCCCGAGCCTGCTCCATCTCGTGGTCCGGCTCCGCCACCGGCAACTCGACCACGAAGCGAGCGCCTCGAGTCGAGTTCGGGCGGTCCTCCACCCAGACTCGGCCGCCGTGCAGGCCCACGTGCTCGGCCACCAGGGCCAAGCCGAGGCCCGATCCCGAGTCTCGGCCCCGCCGTCCCCCGGCCCGGCCGCGGTGGAACCGGTCGAAGATCAGCTTGCGCTCAGCGAGGATCACCCCCGGTCCGTTGTCCTCAATGCCCAGCTGCACCAGGCCGTCCAGGCGCTCAAGGCTGACGCGGACCTCGCCGTCGCCGTACTTCGAGGCGTTCTCCACCAGGTTCGACACCACCCGGCCGAGACGCCGCTTGTCTGCCATCAGCACCGTGTCCTCCATGCCGGGGGCCGCCTCGAAGTCGACTGTCGCGGTCGAGTCGAGCCCGAACTCGACGATGGCGTGCTGCACGAACTCGACAATGTGCACCTCCTCGGCCTGCAGATCGGCGGTGCCCACGTCGTAGCGATTGATCTCCAGCAGGTCCTCCACGAGCCGCCGGAAGCGGGAGATGTCGTCACTCAGGAGATCCAGCGCGGTGCGGCCCCGCTCGCCGAGTTCGTCGGCAATGTTGTAGAGCACCTCCACCGAGGCGGTGAGGGTCATCAGTGGAGACCTCAGCTCGTGGCTGACCTCGGACGCGAATCGAGCGTCGCGGGCGATCCTCTCCTCGAGCGCCCGAGCCATCTCGTTGAACGAGGCGGTGAGCGAGGCCAGGTCGGCGTCCTCGGGCGGGGTCAGGCGGGTGTCGAGGGCTCCCGCGGCCAGCGCCTCGGCCGCAGTCCGCACCTTGAACAGCGGGTTGAGCAGCCGGCCCGCGGCCCACCAGCCGAAGGCCGCCGCGAACAGGGTGGTGACCGCGGCCACACCGAAGAGGACGAAGGCCAGCGTGTCCAGGGTCTCCTCGATGTCGTCGAGGGGCGCGGCCTCGAAGTAGATCGCGTCGGTAGAGGTGCCCGGTATGGGGACGGCGGAGACGATGGCGGTGCTGGTGCCGATCATGGTGCGCATCCGCGCCGGGATCCCCGACTCGACCAACTCCAGCAGCGAGGCGGGTACCGCCTCCCGATTGAACACAAGCGGGTCGGCCGAGGTCCACTCATCGCCGACCCGCAGCAGCGGGAACGTGCCCGAGGTCTGCCTGAGCCGCTCGACGATGGCCCGCCGGCCCTCGTCGTCGGTCTCGGAGGTGAGTTCGTTGCGGACGCGCCGGCCGTTGTTTGCGAACACCGAGAACGCGGTCTCGTCCCGCTCCTCCAGGAGGTTCTGGCGAGTCAGGGCCAGGGTGGTGAAAGAGATCGTGGATGCCAGCAGCAGCCCGCCGACCGCGAAGGCGGAGGTGATGCGGCGGCGGAGTCCCCGCCTGATGAAGAAGGGCAGGATCCTTGGGCGGCGCACGGGCGATCAGCCTCTTAGGGCTGGAGCTTGTAGCCGAGCCCCCGCACCGTCACCACATGGCGGGGGTTGGCCGGATCGGGCTCGATCTTGGTTCGGAGCCGACGCACGTGCACGTCGACCAGCCGCCCGTCCCCGAAGTAGCCGAGGCCCCACACCCGCTCCAGCAGAACCTCGCGGCTGAAAATCCGTCCCGGGTTGGAGGCCAGCTCGACCAGCAGCCGGAACTCGGTCCTGGTGAGGTGGGCCTCGGTGCCCGACACCCGCACGATGCCCTCGTCGGGGAGGATCTCAAGGTCGTTGAAGACAATATGGTCGCCGCCCGCGTCGGAGGCGCGTGTCCGCCGCAGAAGGGCCCTGATGCGGGCCGAGAGCTCCTTGGGCGCGAACGGTTTGGTCAGGTAGTCGTCGGCCCCGGCCTCTAGTCCGGCGACCACGTCGTGAGTGTCCGAGCGGGCCGTGATCATCACGATGGGCACGTCGCTCGACTTGCGGATGGCCCGACAAATGTCGAAGCCGTCGATCCCCGGCAGCATGATGTCCACCAGGACCACGTCGGCGGGCACGCGGCTGAACGCGGCGAGGGCCTCCTCGCCCGAGGCGACCTCGTCCACCTCCCAGCCCTCGTCCTCGAGCGCGAGACGTAGAGCGGTGCGGATTCGCTCGTCGTCCTCCACGGTGAGGATGCGGGTGGTCATAGTCCTCGACGCCTGCGGGAGCGATGGACACCGGCCTCCGGCCCAGCTGAGCCGGGCGGCTGCTGGGCCCGCCACTCGGCGGCCGCCCTCAGAGTCAGCACGGCCACGATTCCCGTTCCGATCGCGGCGCCAATGGCGGTGCCGAGTCCGACTAGTCCCGCAGTGGTGGTGCAACCACCGTCGCAGCCCAAGTCCATCACCGCGAACCCGATCAGGCCGCCGCACGCCCCGGCCACGATGATGGCCGAGAATGCCAGCACCCGAGCCAGCGGCGAGGGCGAGGAATCGAGCGGCACTAGGTCGCGTTGGTCCAGCACCGCACCGAAGCCTAACGGAGCACCGGACTCCGCAAGCTCAGGACTGCTTCACCGACGCGGGGCCCTCGGTGGGCTCGGTGGGAGACTCGTTTGACAACGCACTGGCTGAGACCGTCATCGGCCTCTACAAGAGCGAACTGATCCGAGGGCCCCGCCAAGGCCCCTGGGGCAGCGCCCAAGACGTCGAGTTGGCCACACTGGGATGGATCCACTGGCACAACCACCGGAGGCTGCACACCTATCTGGGCGACGTCCCGCCCGCAGAGTTCGAGGCGGCCTACGCTGCCCGACAACCCGACCAACAAACGGTTGGAAACCAATAAACCGACCCTCCAGGAATCCCAGGGCGGTTCAAGGGTGTGGCAGTGGGCCTGGCTGGTCTGGTCTTCGTGGCCAGCGTGAGGGATGTCGGCTCCTTGGGCGAAGAATAGGTAGCGGCGGAGGGCGTTGAGCGATTCGCCTCGGTTGAGCTGGCGGCCGATCCGGCGTCGGAACCCTTGGTCGGTGAACCAGCGGAGGGCGTGGTTGCAACCAATAGGGGCACGCGCATCCGACCAGCGGTGGCGCCTGGCAAACGCCCAAGCGCAAGGACCGAGACTCGCCGACTGATGGGATCAGTCGTAGGCCGCGTCGGCCTAGGCTCCCGAGTCACTGCGGTGAGGAGCGACTCTGCGGGCAAAATCGACCGTTCGTGTGATCCGTGTCTCGGGTAGCCGTCCGCATGATGTGTAGACCTCTTCAGCTGCCGCAATGGAATCTGTCTCCATGAGGCGATCGGCGTCCGATGCGACCGATTGAATCATGGTCTGGGGGTCGAGAACCCAAATCGGCACGGACGCCGCAGTTAGGCGGGCGACTTCGCCCCAGGGTGTGTTCTTCGGAACATGGTGAAGACCGAACTGAGCGGTAGCCGCCCGTGGTAGCAACTGACCGACGGGGTCAGGATGGGACTCGAGTAGATCGGCTGACGGGCCGCTCGCTGACTGGTTTGCGATTCGGTGAATGTCATTCCTGGTTGGCCTCATCGGGGCCGATAGACGTCGCGGCGATGGCCAACGCGGATCACCTGAATCACCAGGCTGGCATCGATGACCTCGTACAAGATCCGATGGTCGCCAACGCGCACCCGGTACACCGACTCCTCACCTGCGAGAGCCACGCAGCCGGAGGGCCGCGGCTCGTCGGCCAGCAGATCTAACGCGGCGCGAACCCGCTGCTGGTCCTTGCGCGGCAGCCGGGCGATCGACCTGATCGCCCGCCGGGCGACCACGACGCTGTACCGGCTCACTCGAGTCCCAGCGCAGCCTTGACCTCATCCCAGGGCACGTAGTCGTCGTCAGCTCGCGCTGCATCGAGTTCACGGCGATCCTCGACGTCATCTGCGCTGTCGACGAGCCGATCGAAGGCGTCAGAATCCAAAATCACGGCGACCCGGCGGCCGCGCCGTGTCACCGAAATCGGCTCGCCCGACCGGCGAGACTCCTCAATCACTTCGGCCAGCCGGTTGCGTGCCTCGCTCACCGCCACCTCACCCATGTACGAATCGTACACTCCGATGGGCAGCGCTGCAAGCTACTTAGATGGAGGAGATCGGCGTGATCGCCGCACGCCTGCTGCGTAAGCAACAGGCCGCGGGGTCTGCTGCTGTTCTGACGGTGTCACTGTGCGCTGGCACACTGGGGTGATGCGCGGCGAGGTGCGGGCCGACTTGTGACCACCGAGATCAAGGGTCGGCCACCGGACGGGACAGTCGGGTTCATTCATGTGGACATGGACGCGTTCTACGCCGCGGTAGAGGTCCGGCGCCGGCCCGAGTTGCGGGGCAAGCCGGTCGTCGTCGGCGGCACCGGCAGCCGGGGCGTGGTGGCCGCGGCCAGCTACGAGGCCCGAGCCTTCGGCATCGGATCCGCCATGCCCTCGACCCGGGCTCGCCGGCTGTGTCCCCACGCGGTGTTCCTGCCGGGCGACCACTCCCACTACGGCGAGGTGTCGGAGCGGGTGATGGCCATCCTGCGCGACGTCACTCCGCTGGTGGAGCCCCTCTCGCTGGACGAGGCCTTCCTGGACGTGCGGGGCGTGGCCCGCCTTCTCGGGCCGGCCCCCGAACTGGCGGCCAAAATCCGCGCTCGGATTCTGGACCAGGAGCGACTCACCTGCTCGGCGGGAGTGGCCTCCACCAAGTTCATGGCCAAGCTGGCCACCGAGCGGGCCAAGCCCCGCGTCGAGCCCACCGGACCCGCCTACGGTTCGGGAATCCACGTCGTCGAGGCCGGCACCGAGCTCGACTTCCTGCACCGGTTGCCGGTCACCGCGCTCTTCGGCGTGGGCCCGGCGACCTCCCGCCGCCTGGTCGGCCTCGGGATCGAAACGGTCGGCGACCTGGCCTCGCTGCCCGAGCCGGCCGCGGTCGCCGCGCTGGGCGCGGCCGCCGGTCGCCAGCTGCACCGGCTGGCCAACGGCATCGACGACCGGCCGGTAGTGGTGAACCGCCTGCCCCGCTCGATCAGCCACGAGGAGACCTTCCCCCGCGACCTGCACGCCGAGGCCGAGATCGAAGCCGAGGCGACTCGGCTGGCCGACGCCGTGGCCGGGCGGCTGAGAGCCTCGAGCGTCCAGGCCCGCACCATCACGCTGAAGCTGCGCTTCGGCGACTTCAGGACCATCACCCGGTCGGTGACGCTGCCCGATCCCACCGACGGGGCCCACGACGTGGTGGCCGCGGCCCGCGATCTTCTCCTCCAGATCGACACCGCGCCGGGCGTGCGGCTACTGGGAGTGGGGGCGTCGGGCCTAGTCGACGCCGCCGCCCGGCAACTCTCCTTCGAGGACGGACCTCAGGTCCACGACGCGGCCGAACGCGTGGCCGACCAGATAAGGGACCGCTTCGGCGCGTCGGCCATAGGCCCAGCGGCTGCCATCCGCAGTGGCAGGGGCCTGCGGTCTCCCTCCGACGCCGACCAGCGCTGGGGCCCCGATGCCGGCGACGCCGGATCGGGCTAAAAGAGCCGCTCATCCGACGCAGTTGCTCCCGATTCCGGCTATCGTCGGAGCGGACACGCACGGCTGTAGAGCCAAGGGTGCCGGAGGTGATGACGTGCCGTTGTCGGAGGACGAACAGCGCATTCTCAGCGAGATCGAGTCGCACCTCTACGAGAGCGATCCGGAGTTGGCCCGCGAGGTGGCCGAGACCACCGTTTACACCCACGCGTTCCGCAACATCAAGTGGGCTGCGCTCGGCCTTCTGGTCGGCATCGTGATCATGGTCTGGCTGCTGTCGGTGTCGTACCTGCTGTCGTTCACCGGATTCCTGGTGATGCTCGTCTCGCTGCTGTTCCTGGAGCGCAACGCGCGCCGAGTCGGCCGGGCCGGCCTCGGTGAGATGACGCAGTCGATGCGGGGCGGTGGATTCCGCGACGCCGTCGGCGGGGCCGGATCCCGCATGCGGGATCGCTTCGACCGCGACAATCGCAACGGCAACTGAGCCCGGCGGCCCGCGCTGACCGCACTCCAGCGCCGGCTGCGCGGAGGCGGTGCTAGCCGCGTCGGCGCCGGGTGAAACACGTCGACGGATCGACCGCCGCCGCCAGCCGGCTGAGTGGGCTCGCCTGGCGATGGCAGGCGCCGACAACCAGCGACGCCACGACGCCGGCCCGGATCGCCATCGACGGAGGCGTCTCGCGGGCGTAGCGCCCGTGCGTGGCGAGAACGGCCAACTCCTGTAAGGGCCCCACCGCGGGACGGACCGACACGACCCGCCGGGCAAGCTCCAGCGGCGTCTCGAAGGGCCGCGGACCGAGCCGGACCAACGCCAGGGCGTCGAGCGCGTTGGTCCACCAGAACTCGATCAGACCGGCAGGATCGTGGGCGACACGATCTCTGTGCCTGCGCCATCGCATCCGTCGAAGCAACGGCACCATCCCGACAGCCGACCCCAGAGCGGCCAGCGCGAGGACGGCCAGCAGCGCCAGGCTCGGTCGGCCCGACCTTGCGGAGTTCCCGGGCCCCGCATCGGCGGAAGGCTCCGAGCGACGGGCAAGCCCCGAGCGTTCGTCGGAGTCGTCCCCAACCAGGCCCTCCGTATCCGGTGCCGCTGAGCCGGACCGTCCGGGCGTCTCCGAGAGCTCGAGACCCTCATCCGGGCTCCCCGCGGCCGCACCCGAACCCGGGCCCGCCTGATCGGCGACATGGCCGGTGACGGCGAAGTCCCCGGGAGCGCCCCTGCCGGGCGTCGGCTCGAACCGGACCCAGCCCGTGCCCGCGAAGTACACCTCGGGCCAGGCGTGGGCATGCTCGCCCCGCACGACATAGGCCCCGTCGACACTGCGCTCTGGGTCCCATTCGCCCCAAGTGAACCCGACCGCGACCCGGGTCGGGAGGCCGATGCTGCGGGCCATGGCCGCGTAGGTCGACGCGAACTGCTGGCAATAGCCGGCCCGGACCTCGAACAGGAACTCCTCCAGGCTCTCGATTCCGCCCGCCGCATGAACCTGCAGGTCGTAGCGGAAGCCGCCGTCGAGCCGGAAGTAGTCCTGCAGCTGCAGGGCCCGGTGGTAGTCCGAGCGGGCGTCCGATGTGATCCGCTCCGTCTCGGCCCGAACCAGATCCCGCACATCGTCGGGCAACTGCGTGTTGGCGGCCAGAAAGCCCTCCTCCAGCATCGACGTCTCAGACCGGCGAAGCCGGTCGGGATCGCCGATTGCGGGCACGGCCGAGTCCACCACATAGGAGGATCGACCAGGTCCCTCGAGCGCAGTACGGCGCCCCTTGATGAGCGAGCCCGAGTAGGCCTCGTACTCCATGGCCAACCCGCCGTCGTCGATGACCCGGCGAAGTTCGTAGGCGACCGGCAGGTAGGAGTTGCCGAGCCCTGTGAGCATCACGGTCTGCTGGAGCGGGGCTCCCGACGCCGACGGGTCGAGGGTGACCGCGAGCGGTCCGGAGGCGTCCTCGTACTGCGAGCGCGCCCTCCACGCGTCGCCGTCGAAGTCGTCGAGGGACGTCAGCCTCCAATACTGGCGCTGATCCTCGGGCACGGCCACGGTGAAGAGCTCCTCCTCGGGCACGTCGATGAGACGGCTCCGAACCTGGACCAGAGGACTGACAAGAACCCGTGGGCCCTCAACGGACCCCGGGAGCGACGCGGACCCGGCGACCCCGGGCGAACCAAAATCGGCCCACGGCTCCGGATCGGGGGGCGGGATGTCGACCCAGGGCGCGGCGTCCGTGACTTCGAAGCGCTCGAGGTCGATCCACGGCTCAGCCCGCGCGCCGGGCAGCCACGGACCGGCGACCGCGCCGGCCGCCACCGCCAACAGCAGGGCCGCGCCCGCAGCACGGGCCATGGCCTGCGTGCCGCGGCCCGGCATGGACTCGATCCAGGCCTCGGCCCGCTGGTTGCGGAGCCACAGGGCGATCATCGTCACTCCGATGGCCGCGCAGCAGAGCATTCCGTGAAGGATCGCGGCATCGCCGGTCCCGACCGCGGCCGTGAATCCGTAGATGCTGGCCGCGGGTGCCACCGCCCACCCTGCAGAACGCAACCGGAAGGCGGCCGCGTCGGCCAGGAACGCGCACAATCCCAGCACAGCGCCCACGGACAGGACCAGGCCCGGTACCGGCGCCACCGGCGCAGGGCTGGCGTTCACCACGTCCCAGCCGTCCACCAGGTGATCGAGAGCCAACGAGACGGTGTCGGCGGTGGGCAGAACGAACCAGGCCGTCCCGGTGTAGAGCAGCACTGTGGCCGTGACGGCGAAACAGGCGACGCTGAGCAGAGCGGCACCAATGGTGGGCAGCCCCACTCGGCGTGCCGCCGCGGCGACCACGTGAGCGGCTAGAGCCAGTGCCAGCACGTCGCGCAGAAACGATGTGTCGGTGAACAGCCGCGACATCCCCGCCGCGACGACGACGGTGACCGACACCAGCGCCGCCTCCGCCAGCCAGTCGTAGCTGCCGCCACGGCCCGCACTCTCGGCCGCGGGGACGCGGACCCGCGCAACCGCGGCCGGCCCGTCGGCCAGACTCATGCCAGAGGTGCGACCCCGCGGCCAGCCAATGCGGGCACCCGCCACAAGCCCGGAAGCTGGCCGGGGCCGGTCAGGTGGATCCAGCCGCCCTCGTGATCGACGGCCGGGGTTGCGACCCGTCGATGTCCGGAGCCGTAGGTGATGATCAGCGAGGCCTCCAATCGCTGAGCCAGCTCATGGCGGGCGCTGTCGTCGTCGATGGCGTCCGGGAAGGCCGAGACGGCTACGACGACTGATCCCCCCTCGACCGGCTCGACGTCGATCTCGGGCCGCCCGCCCTCCAGCAGGGCCAGGAACTCGAGCGCGGCGCCGACCTCGGAGTAGTGGGCCAGCAAGGGGGTCCCCCGCCCGTCGGTCGTGAGGATCTGCGCCTCGTCGCCGGAGCGGAGCACGGCGCAGGCGATGGACGCGGCCACCGAGGTGGTGCGATCCTGCGCGGTCGAGAGATCTCCCGGGGGACGGGTGTCGATGATCACCGTCATGCGCCCCGGGCGGGCCGGCTGGAATCGCCGCACCATGAACTCGCCGAGTCGCGCCGTCGAGCGCCAGTGGATGTGACGGAGGTCGTCGCCCTCCACATACGGGCGCAGGACGTCGAACTCCTCGCTCTCGAGCCCGAGCGACCGGCGACGATAGTCACTGGGCAGCAACAGGGCTCCACCGACGGGCAGGCGAGGCGGCACCAGCGTCTCGATCGGCGGATGCACGATGACGCGCGTGCGCGCACCGAAGATGTGTCGCCGCTGCGCCAGCCCGAGGGCGTCAATGTCGCTGAAGACCGTCGGGCCGAACTCCAGCACACCTCGGCGCGCGGGCTGCAGACGGTAGCTCGTGACCGCGGTCGAGCCGCCAGGCACTGCGGCCAGGCTGAAGCCGATGCCGCCCGCGCCGCTCACCTGCTCGTCGACGCGAACCGTCGGGGACCGCAGTTTGGCCAGGTTCGAGACCTCCAGCGTCACGTCCACCGGCTCGGAAACCGCCACCATCTCGGACGACACTCGACGGCTGAACGACAGGCGGGACGGGTGGGCCAGCCGCACCGCCAGCGCGATCACCACTGCCGACACGGCGGTGGCCCCGATCACGTAGAACTCGAGGACCCCGAAGGCTCTGCCCCCGACGACTGCGACGATGCCCGATGCCAGCAGCCTCCAGCCGGTCCCGGAAGGCACGTCAGCGCCCCATGCGGGGCACGGGCACAGAGTCGATGATCTCCGTGACGATGTCGGCGGAGCGCAGACCCCGCACACGGCTGTCGGGCTTGGCCAGGAGCCGGTGCGGCAGCATGACGGGCGCGAGCGCCTTGATGTCGTCGGGGGTTACGAAGTCGCGGCTCAGCGAGGCGGCTCTGGCGCGCGCCACCCTCAGCATGGCCAGCACTCCCCTCGGCGACAGACCCAGCGACAGGCCGGGATGGCGCCGCGTGGCGCCGGCCACGTCGAGCAGGTAGGCACGCAGGGGCCCCGAGACATGCACCTCTTCGAGCCGGTCGGACATCCAACGAACCACGGACGCGTCCGCGACCGGTCCGATGAGGTCTACGGGTTCTTGAGCGCCCCTGGACACCAGGATCGAGTCCTCGGACACGCGGTCCGGGTAGCCAACGTTCAGGCGCATGAGGAAGCGATCCATCTGGCTCTCGGGGAGGGCGTACGTGCCCTCGTATTCGAGCGGATTCTGGGTGGCTACAACTGTGAACGGAGGCTCCAGGGTCCTGGTCACGCCGTCGATCGTGACCTGCTGCTCTCCCATGGCCTCCAGCAGGGCCGACTGGGCCTTGGGCGAGGCGCGGTTGATCTCGTCGGCCAGAACGATGTTCGAGAACACCGGCCCGGGCCGGAACTCGAACGATCCGGTGGCCCGATTGAACACCGACGTTCCCGTGATGTCGACGGGCAGCAGGTCCGGAGTGAATTGGATCCGGCCGAAGCTGACGTCGATGCTGCGGGCCAACGCCTTGCCCAGGCTGGTCTTGCCCACGCCCGGCACGTCCTCGATGAGCACGTGCCCACCGCTCACCAGGGCCAGGATGAGATACTCGATGACCTCGGGCTTGCCCTTGACGGCGAGCTCCATGTTCTGGAGGATTAGCTTGAACTGCTCGTCGAAATGAGCCATCCCGGGCAAGCGTACCGTTCCGGATTCTCCGCAATGGCCAGCGGCACGCTGCCCCCAAACCGCCGGGCCGGACCCCGCTACGCTGCCGCCGTGGGCACGATACTGGCAGGCAGGTTGGCGCTGCAGTCGGCCCGGGCGGTGGCGACGAGGCCCCGACTGTGGCCGACCGCCGTCGCTCAGATGGTCCGCTTCGCCCCGGACCGCTGGTGGCGCCGGCCTCCGTTCGTGCCCCTGCCTGGCCCGGACCTCGTGCGCTTCAGGTCCGAGACGATGTACGGCGACCCCGCCCAGGCCCCCTCGCCCGCCGATGTGGTGGTGTGGCTGGAGTGGTGCAGGGCCCAGGACCGCCTCTAGAGGCAGTGCGGGTACGTGACCGGCCGACGCGCGAGCGACATGCCGCCGAGGAGGACGTCCGCTCGGCCTCCGATCAAGTAAGCGGAGGACGGCTAAAGTGCCCCCGATGTCCGGGGTGCTCGTTCTCAACGCGACCTTCGAGCCGCTCGCAGTGGTGAGCGCGCGCCGCGCCGTGTGCCTGGTGCTGGCCGAGAAGGTCGAGACGCTGCATGCGACCGGACGCGCCTTCCGGTCCGAGCGGAGATCGGTGGAGGTGCCATCGGTGGTGCGGCTCAGCCACTATGTGAACGTGCCCCGCGCCCGGCACCGCTCCCCGAACCGGCGAGCCGTGTTCGCGCGAGACCGCGACGCCTGCCAGTACTGCGGAGCGAGCGCCGAGACGATGGATCACATCGTGCCCCGCAGCCGGGGCGGGCAGCACACCTGGGAGAACGTGGTGGCGGCGTGCCGCCGCTGCAATGCCAAGAAGCGGGACCGCCTTCCCAGCGAGAGCGCGATGATGCTGCGCCGGCGGCCCGAGCCACCGCTGCCGTCGACCTGGGTCGAGATCGCCGCGGGAGGCGTTCCCGAGGTGTGGACCCCATACTTGAGACCCGGAAGCGACCTCCGCACCGCGTGAGCCCGAGGGGCGAACCGGCTGGTCGCGCCCCGGCCGGAGTCGAGGCGCCATGGCGCGGCACCCGTGCCTGGACCGTCGAGCACTTGCACGGCTCGGTCTCCGACCTCTTCGAATCGGAGGAGCCGCCGCCGGACACGCCGCGGCTGGCCAGGATCCACCGCGTGGACGGGCCGGGCCTGGTGCTGGGCAGCACCCAGAAAGCCGACACGGTCGACCGGCACCGGGCCGCCATCGAGGGCGTCGAGGTGCTGCGAAGGCGCAGCGGCGGCGGGGCGGTGCTGCTGTGGCCCGGGCGCCAGGTCTGGGTGGACTTCTTCGTGGCCGCCGGGGACCCGCTCTGGAATGACGATGTGGCCCTGGCAGCGCGCTGGGCCGGCCGGCTGTGGTCGTCGGTGGTGGCGGAGTTCGTCGCCGCGCCCTGCTCGGTCCACACGGGCCGGCTAGTCGCCGACCGGTGGGGGAGGCTGGTGTGCTTCGCGGGCGCAGGTCCCGGCGAGCTGTTCGTCGCCGGTCGCAAGGTTGTGGGCGTCAGCCAGCGCCGCAGCCGGGACCGGGTGCGCATCCAGACTGCGGCTCGGCTGCAGCCCGCTGGTGGGAGCGACAGCGCGACCCTTGCCGACGACGGGCTCAACGAAGTGGGGCTGCTGGACCTCACACCCGCCGAACGGTCCGCGGGTCGGGCGGTCCTGGCGAGCCGCTGCGGCGCCGTCCGGGCAGCCGAGGCTGACCTGGCCGAAGCCCTGGTCCAAGCACTACAGGGTCCGCGCTGACCCCCGCCGCGCGGCGCGCGGCCAACCCCCGAGCAAGCATCGCCGATCCCAGGGATCCAGTGGCGGGGTGCCGGTCGGACCCCGAGGACGGGGGTTTCTGCTCCTTGGACTTGCTAGGTGGTGGAAAAAGGAGTATTGTGGTTCGCTATGGAGTGCACGGGAGTCACAAATGGTGCCTCGGTGAGGGCATCGGCTCGATATGGATGGGCGCTCCCGCCACCGTTGCGTCGCTCGGGAACCCGCCTCGGACCAAGGGCGTGAGCGACGACCATGGCCACTCATCGCCCGTTGTTCGTCGGCGTCCACGAGCACACGCTCGACGGCAAGGGCAGGCTGATCCTACCCTCGGGATTCCGCAGCCACCTGGCCGACGGCGCCTACATAACGGCGCTCGACTCCTGTGTGGGCATCCTGCCGATCGAAGAGTTCGGACACACCGCCGAGGAGCTCCGGTCGCAGGTGGGCAAGGGGCAGGTGGACATCAACGCGCTGCGAAGCTTCGCGGCCCAGGCCGACTTTGTGGTTCCCGACGCGCAGGGGCGCATGCGGATCCTGCCCCATCTGCGAGCCGGGGCAGGACTAGAACGCAAGGTGATCGTCACGGGAATGATCGGGCGCATCGAGATCTGGAATCCCGATCGATGGACAGAGGTGCGGTCTGTAGGAACCGAGCGACTCGCCGAGGCCATAACCCACGGGCGGGGGATCGCCAGTGGCTGACAGCAGCCCTCCGGGGCTCGCCGGCGACCGGACCGACCCGGCAGCACCAGACCTGGAACGACCCGCGTCCCAGACGGCCCCGCCCCTCCGAATCCACACAAACCACCAAGACCGCCCCAACCACCAAGACCACCCCAACCACCAAGACCACGAAGGCCGCGGCAGTCATCGAAGACTCGCCCGGTCATGTGCAGTTCCCCGATTGGCAGATGGAAGACCCGTACTCCGCCCGCTTGCCATTAGCTCGATCGGGGGACAAATCCCGACGTGCGCCGTCGGTCGGGGAACTGCGGATGACCGGGCGCGGCCGGGCCCGCGTGCCCTGCGACGGGTCGCAAACCGGCCTGCCGAGCATGCTGTGGCCCTGCCGGCCATGAGTGGCGGGACCGGAGCCTGCCGGTCCGCCTACCACCACGAGCCGGTGATGTGCCGCGAGGTCGTCGAGGTGCTCGGCGCGGTGCCCGAGGGCACCGTCGTCGATGCCACAATCGGAGGCGGCGGCCACGCGGCGGCGCTCCTCGAGCACCTCCCGAATATGCGCCTGGTGGGCCTCGACCGGGACCCTGAGGCCCTGCGGGCCGCAGGCGAGCGGCTCGCCGGCCACCGTCACCGAGTGACGCTGCGCCATGGGAACTTCGATGCGCTCGGCGCGGTTCTGGACGACATCGGAGAGGCCGAGATCTCTGCCTGCCTCTTCGACCTCGGGGTCAGCTCGGCCCAGCTCGACCGACCAGGACGCGGCTTCAGCTACCGGCTCGACGGCCCCGTCGACATGCGCATGGACCCGGCTACTGCTGTCACCGCCGCCGACATTGTCAACGGCACCGATGAGCACGCCCTCGCCGCCATCCTTCGCCGCAACGCCGACGAGCGGCACGCCCGCCGCATCGCGGCCGCCATCGTCGCCCAGCGGCCCTTCGCCACCACCGCAGAGCTCGCCAGAGTCGTAGCAGGGGCCGTCCCCGCGGCGGCGCGGCGGCGGTCCCATCCCGCCCGGCGTACCTTCCAGGCCCTGAGAATCGAGGTCAACGGCGAGCTGGAGATGCTCGAAGGAGCCCTCACCGGCGCCATCGAACGTCTGGCCGGTGCCGGGCGCTGCGCCGTGCTGGCGTACCACTCCGGCGAGGACCGGATCGTCAAGTCGGTCTTCAGACGCGCCGCCGGCGAATCCCCGCCGCCGCGGCCGGGCCTGCCGCCGGCACCAGGCCCCGCGGCCACGGTCCGGCTCCTGGGACGACGGGCCCGCACCCCGACGGATTCGGAGAAGGCCGCCAACCGCCGGGCGAGCGCGGCGCGACTGCGGGCTGTGGAACGCCTCATCAAGGATGTCTGATGGCGTCCCATTCTCAAGGGCGCGCGACGCAGCGGGCACCAGGCACGCCCGCGGCGAGGCCCGAGCGGAAGTCACGAGAACTCAAGGTCGCCGAGGCGCCCGCGGCCGCCCGGCGGCCCATCTCCGACGTCGGCACCCTGCTGGCCCTTGGCATGTTCGCGGTGTGCCTGGCCCTTGCCGCGCTGCACGCCGTGCTCGTAGAGAACCAGGCCTCGCTCGACGATCTCATCGAGCACAACCAGCAGCGCCGGGAGCGGATCGACCAGCTGCAGGCGGAGATCGCATACCTCGACTCCCCGGAGGGCCTGGCTGAGCACGCTCACTCCGTCGGGCTCGTCCCGGCGGCAGAGCTAGTCGTCCTCACCCCGCTCGGGCCCGGTCTCCTGCCGCCCCCGGCGACCGACCCCTTCAGCCTGGAATCATCGGGCTGGGAGCCGCCCTCTCTCGCTGATCCCGACAATCCGGACGGCTCGACCTCGGCCCCGGGAGCCTCCACCACCGTGAAGTCGGCCGAGTGACGCCGCCCGGGCAACGCTCCGACGCGTCGGCGCGGCATCCGAGCCGCTGGGGCTCCGCGGGTGCAGTCAGCTCCATCAGCGGGCGCCCGCTCGTGGGGCGAGGCCGGGTCGTGACGGTGCTGGTGATGATGCTGCTCGCGCTGGGGGCACTCGTCTACCGCATCGTCGACGTTCAGGCCACTCCCGACCCGCGGATCCTGGAGGAGGTGGCCATCCCTCTCGGCGAGATCATCGTGCCTGCGCCCCGGGGCACGGTGTTCGACCGCAACGGCCGGACCATCGCCCTGTCGCTGCCGGCCGCGACCGTCGTTTCCGATCCCCGCATCGTCGAAGACCCGCACGGAGCCGCCGAGGGCCTCTCCGAGATCTTGGGGATCGAAGCCTCCGCACTGCTTGGCAATTTGCAGGGCGAGGGCGCGTTCCGCTATGTCGTCCGCCAGATCGATCCGGAGGTTGGAGAAGAGGTGAGCGGCCTGGGAATCGACGGCGTCAAGGTCATCTCCGAGCCCCGGCGCGAGCATCCCAACGGCGATTGCTCCGCGCTGGCCGCGGTCGGGCGCGTCAACATCGACCATGTGGGGATGAGCGGCATCGAGGAGACCCACGACAAACACCTGTCGGGCATTCCCGGTCACATGATGAAGGAGGTGGGAGTAGACGGAACCACCATTCCCGGCGGCCTCCAGGAGGTGACCGCGCCGACCGTGGGACAAGACATCACCGTGACCCTGGACCGGAACATCCAGTTCCAGGCCGAGTCGGTTCTGATCGACGTGGTGGCCGCGGCCGGCGCGGCCTCCGGGGTGGCCCTGGTCTCGCTTCCCGCCACCGGGGAGATAATCGCTATGGCCAACGTGGCCCGAGGATCCGACGGCATCGTCAACTGCACCCGGCACAATCTGGCCGCGACCTGGACCTACGAGCCCGGCTCGGTCTTCAAGCCGGTGACCGCAGCCGCCGCGCTGTCGAGCGGGGCGGTGTCGGAACACGTGGCGATAGACGTGCCGTCGCACCTCACCATCTGGGAACATCGCTTCGAGGACTCACCGACTCATGGGGACGTGAGGTGGACTCCCACGGAGATAGTGACCCGGTCATCGAACATCGGAACGATCAGAATGGCTCAACTGGCCGGCGAGGAGCAGATGGACCAGACGATCCGCGCCTTCGGCTTCGGTGCCAGCACCGCGCTCGAGTTCAAGGGCGAATCGAGAGGAATCCTGCCTCGGCTGAGCCGCTGGAACGGACTCAGCCTGCCCAACATGGCGATCGGCCAAGGGCTGGCAGTGACGCCGCTCCAGATGCTGCAGATGTACAACACGATCGCCAACGACGGGGTGCTGGTGCCGCTGCGACTCATCGACGACGGTGCTCGTCCCTCCGGCACGGACGAACCGGCGCCGGTTCGCATCCTCAGCTCGGAGGTGGCGTCGACGCTGATGCGAATACTGAAGTCGGTGGTCCAGTCCGGAACCGGTCGGGAGGCCGTCGTGGAGGGCTTCTCGATGGCCGGCAAGACCGGCACGGCGTGGCAGCCGTGCGACGTGGGCTACGAGTGCCTGAACGAGAGGGGAGAGCTGATCGGCCGTCACCACACCGCCACCTTCGCGGGGATAGTGAGCAACGACGACGGCCCCGCCCTCGTCGTGCTCGTCGTGATCGACGAGCCCAAGGGCGACCGCATTTCGGGGGGACGGTTGGCTGCACCTGCCGTGAGCAAGATCGCCGAGTACGCGCTGCGCCAGTTGCGCATCCCCGCTGAGCTCGATGCCGGGCCCGGGGAGCGTCGCCGAGCCGAGCCCGCGACGGCGCCGCCCACGACGACCGAAGCCCAGCCGGAACCGGGCGGAGACGGCGGTGCGGGCGGCGGCGACGAGGGCCAGACATGATCAGCCTCGACGAGCTGGCGCGCGCGCTGGGGGCCGACCTAGTGGCGCCCGGCGGCCCGAACCACCGCGAGGACCCGGCGTCGATGGCCTCGCCCCAGGTGCATGACGTCGAGCACGACAGCCGGCTCGTGGTGCCCGGCGCCCTGTTCGCGTGCATCCCCGGCGCGATCGACGACGGCCACCGGTTCGCGGGCGAGGCGGTCTTCGCCGGGGCGGTCGGGCTGCTCGTGGAGCGCCCCGTGTCTGCGGGCGTGCCCTGCCTGGTGGTGGAGTCGGTGCGTCGCGCGGTGGGGCCAGCCGCGGCGGAGGTGCACGGCCATCCCGGTCGGCGGCTCGACTTGGCCGGCGTCACCGGCACCAACGGCAAGACGACGACGGTCCGCCTGGTCGCAGGACTGCTGCGGGCCGCAGGGCGCGACGCGGCCGAGATCGGCACGCTCACGGGCAACCTGACCACTCCCGAGGCCACCGACCTGCAGCGTGCTCTGGCCCAGGCGCTGCACCGGGGCGCGAGCGCGGCGGTCGTCGAGGTCTCCTCGCACGGGCTCGTGCAACACCGAGTGGACGGATGCCGGTTCCGGGTAGCCGCGTTCACCAACCTCGGCCACGACCACCTCGACTACCACGGATCGATGGAGGACTATCTTGCGGCCAAGGCACGGCTGTTCACGACCGGCCTCACCGAGATGGCGGTTGTGGACGTCACCAGCGATTGGGGACGCCGCCTCGCGGAGGTGGCCGCGTCCGAGGTGCCCGTGATCGAGGTGGACCAGCGCAAGATCGCCGTCGTCGATGCCGACGCCCGCTCGAGCACCTTCCGCTGGCGCGGCCAGACGGTGAGGCTGCCGTTGGCGGGAGCTTTCAACCGGGCCAATGCCGCGCTGGCTGCGGAGGTGGCCACCGCGCTCGGCGTCGAGGAGGCCGCGGCCGCGGCGGGCCTGGCGGAGGCCGCGCCGGTGCCCGGCCGGTTCGAGTCGGTGCAGTCCGGGCAGGACTTCGCGGTCATCATCGACTACGCCCACACCCCGGACGGCCTCGCAGCCGTGCTGCAGGCCGCTCGCAGTCTGACCGAGCGCAGCCTCACCGTGGTGTTCGGCGCCGGAGGCGACCGGGACCGTCGCAAACGCCCAGAGATGGGCGCCGCCGCGGACAGACTTGCGGACCGAGTGATAGTCACGAGCGACAACCCCCGCTCGGAGGACCCCGAGCAGATCATCTCCGAGATCGTTGCCGGCATGAGCCGGGCTCCCGACCGGTGCGACGCCGACCGGCGCCTCGCGCTGCGGTACGCGGTGTCCACGGCCCGCGAGGGCGACACGGTGCTGATCGCCGGCAAGGGCCACGAGACCAGCCAGACGATCGGGAGCGACCGACTGCCATTCGACGACCGGAACGTGGTCAGCGAGGAGATCGCGCGCCTGGCGGCCTGCGGTCCGATGGAGACCGAGCGATGATCCGCCTGCTGCTCGCGGCCAGCATCGCCATGTTCGCGTCCCTGCTGGGGTGCTGGATCCTCATCCGCCTGCTGGTGCACTACGGCATAGGCCAGCCCATCCGCGACGACGGGCCCCAGGAGCACCGGGTCAAGTCGGGCACGCCCACGATGGGCGGCATTGCCGTGGTGTCCGCCGCCACCGCCGGATACGTGGTCAGCGACGTCGTCGGCGGCATCTACACCCGGACCGGCATCATCGTGATGCTCACCATCATCGCGGCCGGGCTGGTGGGCCTCCTCGACGACTGGATCAAGGTCGTGGCGGCGCGCAACCTCGGCCTGAACAAGAAGACCAAGATCATCGGCCTGCTGGCCGTCGGCTTCGGATTCGCCTGGGCCATGACCGAGTTCACGTCGGCCCACACCACCATCTCCTTCACCCGGTTCGACAGCCCCGGCCTGGAGCTGGGACGGGCGGGCTGGTCGATATGGGCCATCCTTCTCATAATCGCCACCACCAATGCGGTGAACCTGACCGACGGGCTCGACGGTCTGGCGGCCGGGGCCAGCGGGGTCGGCTACGGCGCGTTCATGATCATCGGCTTCTGGCAGTTCGACCACTACCAGTCATACCAGGTGGCCCACGCCCTCGACCTCGCCATCGTGAGCGCGGCGATGGTGGGGGCGATCATCGGGTTCCTGTGGTGGAACGCCGCGCCGGCACGCATATTCATGGGCGACACCGGCTCGCTGGCGCTCGGCAGCGGTCTGGCCGCGCTGGCCTTGGCCACCAACACCCAGCTCCTGCTGCCCATCATCGGCGGGCTCTTCGTCATCGAGACGCTGTCGGTGATCCTGCAGATTGTCTCGTTCCGTGGCTTCGGCCGCCGGCTGTTCCGCATGGCGCCCATGCACCACCACTTCGAGCTGCGGGGCTGGCCGGAGACCACCGTCATCATCCGCCTGTGGATCCTGTCGGGCCTGTGCACCGGCCTGGGACTCGGACTGTTCTACGCAGACGCGGTCAACTCCGGCATCGTGGACTCGATCTCGAGGCTCACCCCGTGAGCCCCGCAGCCACCACCGCCATGGCCGAGGTGCCCCCGTCGATCCTGCTCGCCGGGTTTGGCGCAACCAACCGGGCGGTGGCCCGGGCGCTGGTGTCTAGAGGCCACACGGTGGCGGCCTTCGACGACGGCCCCGACACAACCGCGACCGCCGAAGCGGACGCGCTCGGCCTGGAACTGGAGATCGCCCCCGGCAGCGGCCGCCTCGACCAACTGGTGCGAGCCGCCGACGCCATGATCCCCACGCCGGGCCTGCCCGAGCACCACCGGGCGCTGGCCGCGGCTTCCGCACGCGGCGTGCCCACAGCCAGCGAGTTCGACCTGGCCAGAGCGTGGGACTGGCGGCCCATCGCGGCCGTGACCGGAACCAGCGGCAAGACCACCGTCACCGAGATGGCGGTGGCCGCGCTTAGGTCCTCGGGCGTGCCCTCGGTGGCTGCGGGCAACAACGACCTCCCCCTCGTGACCGCGATCGAGCGGGCCGACATCGAGGTGTTCGTGGTCGAGGCCTCGTCGTTCCGCCTCGCCCACAGCCGCTGCTTCGAGCCCAAGGCAGCGTGCTGGCTCAACTTCGCTCCCGACCATCTCGACGTCCACCGCGACCTGGCCTCGTACGAGGCGGCCAAGGCGCGGCTGTGGCAATGCCTGCCGCCGGGCGCGACCGCGGTGGCCAACCGGCTGGATCCGACCGTCATGACCCACCTTCCCGACAGCCGCGACACTTGGACGTTCTCGGCGGAGGGCCCGGCCGACTGGCACCGCCACACCGACGTGCTCACCGGCCCCCTAGGGCCGGTGGTGCCAGTGCGGGAGCTGCGCCGGGCCATGCCCCACGACATCGCCAACGCCCTGGCGGCTGCGGCCACCGCGGCCGCGGTGGGCGCAACCGCGGAGGGACTGGGCCAGGCCCTCCGCTCGTTCGAGCCGGGCGCCCACCGAGTGCAGATGGTGGCCTCGATCGGCGGTGTCGCCTACTACGACGACTCCAAAGCGACCACTCCCCACGCCACGGTCGCAGCCCTGCGGGGTTTCGAGGCGGCCGTGCTGATCGCGGGCGGCCGCAACAAGGGCCTCGACCTCAGCAAGCTGCTCGACGCCGTCGACAGGGTGAGCTGCGTGGTGGCCTTTGGCGAGGCAGCCGGCGAGGTGGCCGAGGTCTTCGCGGCCGAGCGGCCGGTGCTCGTCGCGGGCGACATGGGCGAGGCCGTGGAGCTGGCCGCCTCCGCGGCGGCGCCGGGCTCGGCCGTGCTGCTCTCGCCCGCCTGCGCCTCCTTCGACCGCTACTCGGGATACGCGGCGCGTGGCGAGGACTTCGCCCGCCTAGTGCGGGAGCTCGCACCACGAGCCGGCCGTCGGGCGATGCAGCCATGATCGCGACCAGGCACTCCCGGGCTCGCCAGCAGGCGCGGCTCAAGGCCCGATCCCGGCACGCGACGGCCAGAGTGCCGCCCGTCAGCCGCAGCCCGCGGCCCCCGATGGGCCGGCGCACCGGCCCGTTCCTAGTGCTCTTCTTGGCCGTGGCCGCGCTTGTTCTGGCGGGTCTGGTTATGGCGCTTTCGGCCACGGCCGCTCCCAGCCTGTCCGGCACAGACTCGGCGTGGTCTCTGTTCAAGAGCCAGGCCACGTGGCTCGCCGTCGGCGCGGTCGCGGTGCTAGCGCTGCTGCGGGTGGACTACCACTGCTGGCGGCGGCCCGCGGCCCTGGGCATGGGCGTGTCCCTGCTGCTGCTGGCACTCACGGCCGTGCCCAACGTGGGTCTCAGCGCCAACGGCGCCCGGCGCTGGCTCGGGGTGGGATCGATCGTCTTCCAGCCGTCGGAGGTGGCCAAGTTCGCCTTCGTGGTCTTCGTGGCCGATCTGCTTTCTCGGCCCGAGCGCCCCATGGAGGACACTCGGTCCACCCTGCAGCCTGTCCTCGCGCTGACAGGGCTCATGGCTGCGCTTCTGATGATGCAACCCCATCTCGGAGCGAGCCTCCTGATTGCCGGCGTGGCCGTCACGATGCTGTACTTCGCGGGCGCGCGGCTGTCCCACCTGGCCTTGGCCAGCATGGTCGGGGCCTGCTTGGCCGCACTCCTGGTTGCCTACTCTCCCTGGCGCAGGGCGCGCATGCTGGGCTTCATCGACCCGTGGGAAGACCCCTACGGCAACGGCTACCAGACACTCCAGTCCCTCCACGCCATGGCTTCGGGCGGCATCGAGGGATTGGGGCTCGGCTCCGGGCGGGCGAAGTGGGGCTTCCTTCCGTACGCGCACACCGACTTCATCTTCGCGGTAATAGGCGAAGAGCTCGGCTTGGTCGGCTCTCTCTTCGTTGTGGTGCTGTTCGTGGTGATCGCGGCCACGGGGTTGGGCGTGGCGCTGCGGGCTCCGGACCGCTTCGGAATGCTGCTCGCGGTAGGCATCACGTCGTGGATCATCCTCCAGGCGACGCTGAACATCGGCGCCGTTGTTGCGGTTTTCCCGGTCGTCGGCATCACCCTTCCGCTGCTGTCGTTCGGCGGAACTTCGCTGGTGACGACCATGGCCGCAATGGGAGTGCTGCTCAACGTGGCGAGGCAGATCCGATGAGGACGTCCGCGTCCCGAGGGCGGCCGCGGGCGAGCAGACGTTCCGGCGCCACCTGGGCCGTGATCGCGGGCGGCGGCACGGCGGGCCACGTGCTGCCGGGAATCAGCATCGGCCAGGAGATCGTCGACCGGGGCGCTCCCCGCGGGGCCGTGCACTTCGTCGGCAGCTCTCGCGGCGTCGAGACCCGGCTGGTGATCGAGGCGGGATTCGGCCTCACCGCGCTGCCGGGGCGGGGTTTGCAGCGCAGGCTCGCCCTGTCCAACATAGCCGCCGCGGCCGGCCTCGCCCGGGCCTTCGTGCAGGCTCTGATCGTCCTGGGACGTCGTCGGCCCGCGGTGGTGCTGGGGTTGGGCGGCTACGCCTCGGCGGCCTGCGGAGCGGCCGCGGCCCTGCTGCGCGTGCCGCTGGTGATCACCGAGCAGAACGCCGTGCCGGGCCTGGCCAACCGGCTTCTGGGCCGGTTCGCGGCGGGCGCAGCCACCGCCTTCGAGGCCACCGACCTTCCCGGCGCCACCTGGACCGGCAACCCGGTGAGGACAGAGGTGCTGGTCGCGGACCGCGCCGCGGGGAGGGCCGCTGCGAGGGCCGCCCTGGGCGTGGACGCCGAGCGCCGCCTCGTGGCGGTGTTCGGCGGCTCTCTCGGCTCCCGGAGCATCAACGACGCCGTGGCCGGGGCGGTGGAGCTGTGGCAGGCCCGAGGCGATCTCCACATCCGCCACATCGCGGGGCGTCGCGACTACGACGACGTGTCGCGCCGCGTCGCCGCAGACCGCGAGGACGCGCTGGCATACGACCTCGTCGCCTACGAGGACAACATGGCGGCCGTCTACGCGGCAGCCGACCTGGTGGTGAGCCGAGCCGGCGCCACCACGGTGGCCGAACTGGCCGCGGTGGGGGTGCCGGCGGTGCTCGTGCCGCTGCCGGGAGCGCCCGGCGACCACCAGACCGCCAACGCCCGCCAGCTCGCCGCGGCCGGCGGGGCTGCCATCGTCAGCGATGCCGAACTCGACGGGGCCCGCCTCGCCGCTGAGGTTGACGCCCTGCTGGCGGATCCCGCCCGCCTCGCCTCCATGGCCGGAGCCGCCGGAGCACTGGCCCGGCCCGATGCGGCCCGCGCGGTGGTGGATCTAGTCGAGAGGTGCGCGCGCCGGCCGCGCCCGGGAGCGGGAGGCGACCGCGTGAGGCCCATCGACCTCTCGGTGCCCCAGGCGATCCACGTGGTGGGTGCGGGCGGGGCAGGCATGGGGGCCATCGCGTCGGTGCTGCGCTCGATGGGCCACCGGGTGTCGGGGTCGGATCTGCGCGACGGCCCGGTGGTGGCCAGGCTCCGGGCCGAGGGAGTGCCGGTCGCCATCGGCCACGATCCCTCCAACCTCACCGACGCCACCTTGGTCGCCATTTCCTCGGCCATCCGCGACAGCAACCCCGAGGTCCGGGCGGCGGTGGGCCGCGGCGTCCCCGTCGTGCGTCGCAGCGAGATCCTGCCCGCGATCGCCTCCCGCCGCAGGACGATCGCGGTGGCCGGCACGCACGGCAAGACCACGACCAGCTCAATGCTGGCCCTAGCGCTGCAGGAAGCGGGACTCAACCCCTCGTTCATCATCGGCGGCGACGTCAACGAGATCGGCACCGGAGCGATGTGGGACACCGGCGAATGGTTCGTGGTGGAGGCCGACGAGAGCGACCGAACCTTCCTGTCCATCGACGCCGAGGTGGTCGTGGTAACCAGCGTCGAGTCCGATCACCTGGAGACCTACCACGGCACGCCGGCCGCCCTCGTCGACGCCTTCGGCAGCTTCCTGGCCTCAGCGCGCTACCGAGTCGTGTGCGCGGACGACCCGGTTGCAGCCCGGCTCGGCTCCGCCGCCGGCGCCGTGACCTACGGAACCGACCCCGACGCCGACTTCCGCATGAGCGACGTCTCGCTGCAGATGCCCGTGTCCGCCTTCGACCTGTACAACGGACAGGCCAGACTGGGACGCATCACCCTGCCGACCCCGGGCCTGCACAACGCCCGCAACGCGGCCGCAGCGGTGGTGACGGCCATGGCCGCGGGCGCTTCGTTCGACGACGCGGCCCGAGCGCTGGCCCGCTTCGGCGGCGTGGCGCGCCGCTTCGAGTTCCGCGGCGACGTCGCGGGCGTCACGTTCGTGGACGACTACGCCCACCTGCCCAGCGAGGTCGCCGCGGCGCTCGCCGCGGCCCGCACCGGTGACTGGCGCAGGGTGGTGTGCGTGTTCCAGCCGCACCGCTACAGCCGCATCGCATCCATCGGCGCCGACTTCGCGCACTCGTTCACCGACAGCGACCACCTAGTGCTCACCGGGATCTACCCGGCGGGCGAGGCCCCCCGGCCCGGGGTGACCTCCAAGATCGTGCTCGACGCGGTGCTCGACGCCCATCCGTGGTCGTCGGTGACGTGGCTGCCCCGGCTCGACGAGGTCGCCGACTGGCTGGTAGGCCGGCTGCGCCCCGGCGACCTCTGCCTGACGCTCGGCGCCGGCGACCTCACGTCGGTACCGGACATGGTGATCGAGCGCCTCGGAGCCCGGCCGCCCCGCCCGCAGCCTGAGCCGCCGAAGGCAGGCCGATGACCGCCGCCGTCCGGCATCGGCTGGCCGATCTGGACCGCCGGCTGGCCGACTCGCCGCTCGGTCCGTCGCTGAGGCGGGACTACGGTCTGGCTCCCCACACCACCTACCGAGTCGGCGGGCCGGCCCGGCTGTTCGTCACCGTGAACGACCGGGCGGAACTCGACACGCTGTCCTTCATCGTCTCTGCCTCGGCCGCCGCCGCCGGGCCCACTCCCGTACTCGTGGTGGGGCGGGGGTCCAACCTGCTGGTCGCCGACCGGGGCTTCGACGGCCTAGCGGTCGCCCTCGGCACTGGACTGGCGGGATTCGAGATAAACGGCACGACGGTCACGGCCTCCGGCGGGGCCCTGCTGCCGGTCCTGGCCCGGGCCTCAGCCGATGCCGGCCTGACCGGCTTCGAATGGGCCGTGGGCGTTCCCGGGACCGTCGGCGGAGCGGTGCGCATGAACGCGGGCGGCCACGGCTCAAACATGTCGGAGTCGCTGGTCGAGGCCGTCGTGGTCGACCTTCACCGGGGCGGCGCGGCTGTGCGGGCCGCCACCGACCTCCATCTGGGCTACCGCTCCAGCAACATCGCCAGTCACCAGGTGGTGGTGTCCATAAAGCTCCAGTTGAGGCTTGGGAACCGGTCGGCGGCCCGTCGAGAGCTGGCCGAGATCGTGCAGTGGCGACGAGCCAACCAGCCCGGGGGCCGCAACGCGGGGTCGGTGTTCACGAACCCCGAGCACGCCGCGGCGGGCGCCCTCATAGAGTCCGCGGGCGCCAAGGGCCTCCGGGTCGGCTCGGCGGAGGTCTCGTCCAAGCACGCGAACTTCATCCAGTCCGACGAAGGCGGCCGCGCCGCCGACATCGTCGAGGTCATGCGCGAAGTGCGCCGCCGGGTTGAGGCGAACCACGGCGTGGAGCTCGCCACGGAGACCCATCTCGTTGGCTTCGAGGCCTGGGAGATGCCGTGAGCGCGGCGGCCATGGCCGTGGACCCGCGTATGAGGTCCCGCCGAATCGCGGTGCTGCGGTCACAGGGTCGCCGGCGCCTGCACATCCTGGCCGCCCTGGCATGCGTCGCGCTGGCGGCTGCGGCCGCGTTCGGCATCAGCCGCACGCCGCTGATGGACGTTGACCGGGTCGCCATCGGCAACGCAGGCGCCGACCGAAGCGACGAGATCCTGGAGCGCGCGGGCTTGTCCACCGGAATGCCGATGCTCTCGGTGGACCTCCAGGCAGCCGAGAGGTCGATCGCTTCGCTGCCGTGGGTGAGGTCGGCCCGGGTCTGGCGGGACTGGCCGGCGACGGTGCGCATCGCGGTCGAGCCCCGCGTGCCCGTGGCCGCGGTTCCCGCCCCCGGAGGCCGCACGGCCCTGATCGATTCCCACGGGTACGCGATCGGCTGGGCGCCGGACGCGGCCGAGCCCGCCGATGTGCTGCACGTCTCCGTGCCCTTCGCGGGTCGGCTCGGTGACATCCACACCGCGGCGGACGGTCCGCTTGCCGTCGTCGCCGCCCTGCCCGACGACCTGCGCGCCTGGGTGAGAACTGTCACTCGCGACGCCGACAGCGAACGGCTCGGCCTGCAATTGCGCGGCGGAGCCGCGGTGGTCCTGGGCGAGCCGGACCTCTTGGACGACAAGATGAGCGCGGTTCGTGCCGTGCTGGCGGGCACCGAGCTCGGGTGCATCACAGAAGTCGACGTGACAATGCCCGACATCGCCACCGTGACCCGGCATGATCTATGCCGGCCCGGCGGGTGAGGCTCGTGCCCCGACTTCGCCGCCGTTACCCGTCATCTCGGCTGCCGGCTCTAAGATGCAGTGATCACAAGTCAGGGAGGTTGACGTGGTGATGGCCGACTCTCACAACTACATCGCCGTCATCAGGGTGGTCGGGGTCGGGGGCGGCGGCGTCAACGCCGTGAACCGGATGATCGACGCGGGCCTGCGGGGCGTGGAGTTCATTGCGGCCAACACTGACGCCCAAGCCCTCAGCCTGAGCGACGCCGACCTGCGGATCGACATCGGCCGGAACCTGACCCGCGGCCTGGGTGCGGGCAGCGATCCCGAGATCGGGAAGCAGGCGGCCGAGGAGCACATCGACGAGATCCGCGAGGCCCTCAACGGGTCCGACATGGTGTTCATCACTGCGGGCAAGGGCGGGGGCACGGGCACCGGTGCCGCTCCGATTGTGGCCGAGGTGGCCAAGAGCTCGGGCGCGCTCACGATTGGAGTGGTCACCCGGCCGTTCAGCTTCGAGGGGTCCCGGCGCTCCGTGCAGGCCGAGGAGGGGATCCAGCGCCTCAAGGAGAAGGTCGACACCCTGATCGTCATCCCCAACGACCGGCTCATAGCCATCGCCGATGAGAAGACCTCGATGCTCAACGCCTTCCGCATGGCCGACGAAGTGCTGATGCAGGGTGTCGGCGGGATCACCAACCTCATCACCACGCCGGGGCTGATCAATGTCGACTTTGCCGACGTGCGCACAGTGCTGACCGAGGCCGGCAGCGCTCTCATGGGCGTCGGGTCCGCCAGCGGGGAGGGGAGAGCCGTGGCCGCGGCCCGCGGCGCGATCTCCAGCCCGCTGCTCGAGTCCTCCATCGATCGGTCCCAGGGCATCCTGCTCAACATCTCGGGCTCGTCAAGCCTGGGTCTGATGGAGGTGAACGAGGCGGCCGAAGTGGTGCACTCCGTCGCGCACCAGGATGCCAACATCATCTTCGGAACCGTGATCGACGACGCTTTCGGAGACGAGGTCCGGGTCACCGTGATAGCCGCGGGGTTCGAGAGCGACCGGCAGGTCTACGGCGGCGCCGGGCGGGAGCGCCGCATCCGGCGGGACCGTAGGCTGACCGCGGGGACCGCCGAGGAGGATCTGCAGATCGCCGACGTGTTCGCCACGGCCGAGCACTCGGACGCTTCTGGCGGCCTCGACCTGGACGACGAGTTCGATGTGCCCGACTTTCTGAGATGACCGCGCCGCCGGTCCCGGCCCGGGGGCCACTAGGCAGCACGAGTAGGGGTAACCGTCTCGCGGTGAAGGGTATGGATTCCCGCTCATGTTCGCTGCGCTCACGGGCCGCTCGGGCCACGGCCTCGCTCAGCGCGTTGCGACATCCTCGTCAACTGCGGCCTATCCGCTCGGCCTCTTAGCTACGTGATCGAGCGGCTGGTGCCGGCCGGAGACGGATGGTTGGTCAGGGTCCGCTGCTCGCAGATCCCCGAGGGCGACTTTCGCTGTTGCCGCGGCCAGGCCAGCCCCGGCTGCCGCGAGGCCCTCGAGCGCCGGCGCCAGGCGCTCATGAGCGGCCGATGGACCTGGCTCAGGCAGGTGCATGGCGCCGACGTGGTGGTCGTCACCGAGCCCGGCGGCTGCGCCGGGTCGGTGGCCGACGGTGCAGTCACGGCCGCGCCAGAGGCCGTCCTCGCCATCCACACCGCCGACTGCGCCCCGGTCGTCGTCGTCGGCGACGGTGCGCTGGGAATGGCCCACGCCGGCTGGCGCGGCATCGTGGCGGGAGTGATCGGCGGGGTCGTCGATGGCGTGCGCCGCGCCGCGCCCGCCGCGGCGGCGTCGGACCTTCGGGCCGTGGTCGGCCCGGTCATCAGGCCCTCAAGCTATGAGTTCGGCGCGAACGAACTGGCCGCGGTGGCCGCGGCCGCCGGCTGTGACGTGGCCGGGATCACCTCCTGGGGCGCGCCGGCCCTCGACCTCGGCGCCGCGGTGCGCGGCGCGCTGGGTGCGGCCGGCGTCAGCGACGTGGAGGATCTCGGACTCGACACCGCCCGGGACGACTTCTTCTCCCACAGGGCTCGCGGCGACCGGAGCCGCCAGGCGACTGCGGCCCGGCTGGAGAGGCGATGAGCGCGCCGGCGGCCGCCACCGCCACTCTCGCCGGGCGCTACGAGGCCCTGCGGGCCCGAATCGCCGCCGCCGGCGACCAGGGCGTCACCGTGATCGCGGTCACCAAGGCGCTCGGGGCGTGGGCCATTGAGGCGGCCGCCGCGTGCGGCATCGGCGACATCGGCGAGAACTACGCCCAGGAATGCGTGGCCAAGATCGCCGAGGTCTCGGCGTTGCCGAGGCCCCGGGTCCACTTCATCGGCCGGCTCCAGCGCAACAAGGTCAAGGTGCTGGCCGGTTGCGTCGACGTCTGGCAGACCGTCGACCGGGTCGAGCTGGCCCGCGAGATTGGCCGACGGGCCCCCGGGTCGGAGGCGATGATCCAGGTGAACATCTCGGGTGAGGCGTCCAAGGGGGGCTGCGCGTTCGCCGACACCGAGCTGCTGGCCTCGGCCGCTGCCGACGCCGGACTCCGTCTGGTGGGCCTGATGGGCATCGGCCCCCTAGGGCCTCCCGAGGAGGCCCGCAGCAGTTTCAGGGAGCTGCGCCGGCTGGTCGACTCCCTCGGATTGCCGCACTGCTCAATGGGCATGACCGACGACCTCGAGGTGGCCGTGGCCGAGGGCGCGACGATGGTCCGAGTCGGGCGGAGCCTCTTCGGGGAGCGTCCCCACAGGGGTCTGCGCGGCGTGTCACAATGGAACGCGTCGGCGGAAGATCGGTGAAGGTCGCGACGCGCTAAAGTCCTCTCAAGGAGCGACGATATCGATGCTGAAGAAGGCGATGATCTATCTCGGGCTCGGGCCTGACGAGCACTACGAGAGCTACGATGACCCGATCCGCCCCACGCAGTCCCACAGCGCGGCGCCGGGCCGGTACCCGTCCGGGTCCGAGGCCACCGGGGCGCAGCCAGGGGTTTCCGTCATGTCGGACTCAGCACCCGGAAGCCCCGTTCTGGGCCGGACTGTCCGGCCGGTGCAGCTCACGCCACCCGACGGCGGGGCGACCGAGGGGGATCCGGGCTACGATAGCCCGGTGCGGGTCGTGCATCCGATGGCGGCCAAGAGCATGAAGCCCCATGCCGTGTCTCCCGATGCCTTCAACGACGCCCAAGAGATCGGAGACCGCTTCAAGTCGGGTCAGCCCGTGATCGTCAACCTTCAAGCGGTCGACCGGGATCTGCGGCGGCGGTTGGTGGACTTCTCAAGCGGCCTCTGTTATGCCATAGGCGGCAAGATGGACCGCGTCGCCGACCAAGTCTACCTGCTCACTCCAGCCGACGTCGAGGTGTCGCGAGAGACCGCCCGCAACAAGCGCGGCTGAACTCGAGCGCTGGGTGCTCCGGTTCGTCTGCCTGCTGCTACAGCTGTACCTGTTCGCGATCTTCGGTCGCGTGCTGCTGAGCTGGTTCCCGCTCAACCCCAACGGGGCCATGGCCACCGTCGCCGGCTTCCTCTATACGGTCACCGACCCGGTCATGAAGCGGGTGCGCCGGGTCCTGCCCGCGGCGAGGTTCGGAGGAATGGCGCTGGACTTCTCTCCCGTCGTTGTCATCTTCGGGATCACCATCCTCCGGCAGATCATCTGCCGGTAACCCGGCCGAGAGTCCTGGGGTAGACCGGGGCGCCGGAACCGCGACCGCCCGGGGCATCCACCAACCGCGGCCAGGCCCGTGGCATGATCGCCCGCATGAATGCTCTCAACGATCTAACCACCGAGGTCCGGTTTCGCGAGCGCATGCGCGGCTACGACTTCGAGGAGGTGGACAGCTACGTCAAGACGGTGAGCCGGGCAGCGGCCCAGGCCGCGGAACAGGTCTCTGAACTGCAGCAGCGACTGGCTCAGACCGAGTCGCACAGCGGCAACGACGAGGGAGTGAGCGAGACCCGCGAGATGCTGCTGCGCACCCTCGTGCTGGCGCAGCGCACCGCCGACGCGGCCGTCTCCGAGGCGCGGTCCCAAGCCAAGTCGATCACCGACTTCGCTCAGGACCGGGCGGCCAAGACAGTCGCCGAGGCCGAAGCGGCCGCCAACCAGCGGCTGCGCTCATCGGAGGAGCGAGCGGCCCAGACTCTGGTGGAGGCCGAGGAGAACTGCCAGTTGATTCTCGCCGAGGCGAAGCGGACGGCTGCCGCGGAGCTGGCCACCGAACGCGCCCGCAAGATGGAGGAGATCCAAGCCCTTGAAGCAACCAGGGCCGAACTCGAGGCGACCAGCGCCGCCATCCAGGCCAGGCTCGACAACGAGCGGTCGCAGCTTCGCAGTCTCTCGGCCTCGTTCCAGTCCTTCGTGGAACAGTTCGAGCCTGTCGCCGACGCCGTTGAGCCCGGTGAGGAGACCGCGTGGGCCGGCGACTCGGTCGAGGAGGCCGCAGATGCCCCGCCGGCGGAGGTCGGAGCGGAAGAGCCGGCCACAGAGCCACAGGCCCTCACCGACGCAGACTCGCCGGGCGAGTCCGTCCTCGAGTTCCCTCCAGACCCAGGCGACGGGCCCCAGGCAGCCGCAGAAGACCTCGACGGCATAGCCCAAGCGGCCGAGGATGGTCTCGCGGACACGCTGGCCGCGGACACGCTGGCCGCGGACACGCTGGCCGCGGACACGGTGCCCGATCTTCCCGCGTTCGGATGGCACGACGAGCCCGAAGAGGCCGCCGACGGCTCTTCGGACGGCGCCGACACGACCTCGCTTTCCGAATCCCCAGCACTTCCCGAATCCCCAGCACTTCCCGAATCCCCAGCACTTCCCGAATCCGCCTCACTTCCCGAATCCGCCTCACTTCCCGAATCCCAAGCGCTTCCCGAATCCCAAGCGCTTCCCGAATCCCAAGCGCTTCCCGAATCCCCAGCACTTCCCGAATCCCCAGCGAACCCGGGCGGCTTGGAGTCCGGGTTCCGCGGGAGCGGCCCTGTCCACCGGGAGCCGTCGGATCTGCACCCCGGCAACGAGCCTGAGACTGTGGCCGCGCCGGCCATGCATGCAGGGGACGCCGACGGCCCCGAACTCTTCGATGTCGAGGCCGAGGATGACGACGAGTTCATCGAGCAGCTCCGCAGGGTCGTCAGCAGCGACGCCCCCCTGCCCAACACGGACGCTGCCATGGCCGCTTTCTTCGACCACGATGAGGGCGCCGGCCGCGGCGGTAGGCTCGGCCAGCGGGCTTGACCGCCGCACACGTCTGAACTGCTGCTATAACCAGGAGTCCTTCGTCTGACGGCAGGACGGGAGCTTGAGATGGCCAAGGCCGACAGGACGCAAGCCGGCATGACCACGAGCACCAAGCCGACCGGCGCCAAGACGCCGCCCAGAAAGTCAGGCGCGAGGACAACCGGGGGCAAGCAAGCTCCCAAGCCCCGCTTCGACGACAAGTTCCTTGAGGAGATGCGACGCAAGCTGCTCAAGGAGCGGGCCAAGTACCTGCACTCGGCCGAGGAGTACCAGGCCGAGGCGGAATCACTGCTGGCCACACGCGAGCCCGGCGACGTGCAGTTCGACGAGGAGGGCGGCGAGGGCGCCACTGTCGCGGTGGAGCGGGAGCGCGACCTGGCCCTGTCCAGCCAGGCCCGCCATACCGTAAGCCAGATCGACGCCGCGCTGGAGCGCATCGACAACGGCACCTACGGCAATTGCGTCACATCGGGAGCGCCGATTCCCATCGCCCGCCTCCGGGCCATACCCTGGGCCGCCGAGCGTGTTGAGGTGAAGGCGGGCGGCCTCGGACGCCGATAGAGACGCCGCGAGTGTGACCGACGCGGTGGCCGCCTGGCCTGCGCATCGGCACGGCGCCGCGGCCCTGGTGGCGGCCGCGGCCGTGGTGGCCGTCGATCAACTCTCCAAGTGGTGGGTGCTGGAGGCCCTGGACGGCGGCCGCGTCATCGACTTGGTGTGGACGCTGCGGCTGCGCCTTGTGTTCAACACCGGGGCGGCCTTCAGCAGCTTCCAGGGATTGGGGCCCCTGCTGGGAGTGGCGGCCGTGGCGGTGGCCGCCGCGCTGCTCCTCAACCGGCGACTGGTGTCCGGCCGGTGGTCTGCCATCGCGACCGGATGCATAGCCGGGGGGGCGCTCGGCAACCTGGCCGACCGCCTCTTCCGGTCCGACGACGGCTTCCTCACCGGAGCGGTCGTCGACTTCATCGACGTGCAGTGGTGGCCGGTGTGGAACGTGGCCGACATGGGCGTCGTGCTCGGCGGCGCAGCCCTTGTGTGGCACGCCTACCGCCGGGACCGATGAGCCCCCCAGGCGAGATCGTCGGCTCAGCTCTCGACGGCCTGAGGCTTGACCGCGCCGTGGCCCTCGTGGCCGATGTGAGCCGCTCCGTCGCGGCCCGGCTGGTGGCCACCGGCGGTGTGCGCCTCAACGGCGCAGTGGTCACCTCGGGCACCAGGCGGGTCGCCGAGGGCGAATCGCTGGCCGTCCACATCGACCTGCGGGCCGATCCGCAGCCGGCGGCCGACCCCGATGTCGTTTTCGGGACGGTCTTTGAGGATCCGGACCTGCTGGTCGTGGACAAGCCCGCCGGCCTGGTGGTCCACCCCGGCGCGGGGCACGACAGCCGCACGCTGGTTCACGGCCTGCTGGCCCGCTATCCCGACATCGCCGGAGTCGGCGACCCCTACCGGCCCGGGATCGTCCACAGGCTCGACCGGGGCACGTCGGGGCTGCTGGTGGTGGCCCGCACCGAGCGGACCCACCGGCTGCTGGTCGAGCAGATGCGCGCCCACCAGCCGGAGCGGGTGTACTGCGCCCTGGTTCAGGGGCACCCGGAAGCGCCTTCGGGCCTGATAGACGCTCCGATCGGCCGGTCGAGCCGCAATCCGCAGCGAATGACCCTGACCGATCGGGGCCGACCGGCGCGCACCCGCTACACCGTGGAGCGGCGCTACGACCAGCCGGCGCGTGTTGCGCTGCTGGAGTGCCAGCTCGAGACCGGTCGCACCCACCAGATCAGGGTCCATCTCCGGGCCATCGGCCACCCCGTAGTCGGCGACCCCACCTACGGCCCGGGGGGCGCCGACAACGGTTTCGGGCTTTCTCGGCCGTTCCTGCACGCCCGCAGCCTGTCGTTCAGCCACCCCGTCAGCGGTCGGACGGTGCAGGCGGAGTCGCCCCTCCCCGACGACCTGGCCGCCGTGCTCGACTCGCTGTCGTAGTTCCTGCGCCGATCGGCTAAGAACGTGCGCGGGTAGGCGCTTTGCGGGATGCTGAACCACTGCAACGCCAAGGGACTCAGATGCTGCTTGCCGCCTACTCGCGCTGCCTCTAAGCGACTGGCGGGCCTATCCGCTCGGCCTCTCAGGCCCCATCAGCGCGCCGCGCCGAACCACGCGTCGTGCAGCCTTCCGTAGATCCCGCTCTCGATGAGGTCGAGCAGGGCCCGGTCGAGGTTCTCCTTCAACTCGGCGTCGTCCTCGCTCAGCATCAGCCCGTACTGGACCCTGTCGAAGTCCGCGCCCACCGTGGTGACCTCCCCCGCGCCGTCGCGAGCGGAGTGGTACTGCAGCACCGGGGCGTCGAACACGATCGCATCCACATCGCCCTCTGACAAGAGGGGATAGGCGTCCTCGATGTCGGCCACCAGCACCGGGCCCACGCCGATCGAGGGCAGGTACGTCTCGCCCGCCGAGTGGGTGACCGTGGCGACCCGGTGGCCGGCCAGGTCCTTGGGCCCGGCGATCTCGGAGCGCAGCTCATTGACCGCCAGCGAGGAGGCGATGGCTGCAGTGAAGCTGGCGAACACGAGGGTTCCCACACCTATCCATACCAGCGCCAGCATGCGGCCCCGAGTGCCTCGCGCCACCTTGTCGCCGTATCCGACGGTGCTCATGGTCACCACCGACCAGTAGAACGAGTCCCAGATGCCCCGACGGTACGGAGTCGCGAAGTCTGGATTGTGATGGCGCTCGAGCCACCAGACCAGGTGGGCGGCTATCAGCACAGCCACACCGAAGACGACCAGCAGCCAGGGCAGGTCCGACGAACCGACGGCCCTGAAGAACGACGTCATCCGGTCGACGACGCGGCGCGACGACTCGTTGGGAACCAGGATGGTCAAGCCCGTGTCGAGAACCGGCAGCGAGAAGTCGACGATCTCCTCGCGCGACTCGGTAATCGCCACCCCTCCCAGACCCACCCGGGCGACGCCGCGGGCTATGTCGTCGACCTGTTTGGCGACGGTGTCCACCGCGTGGATCTCCACCGACATGCCCAGCTTGGCCGCTAGCAGGCGCACCAACTCCACCTCGAAGCCGCTGTATGCGTGATCGTCGTAGATCACGAAGGGCGCAAGCGGGCGCGCCGCAACCGTCAGCGTGCCCTCGACTGCGGTGTCGTCGCTCGAGGCGTCCTGCAACCCGACGGCCTCCGGGTCAGCCTCGGTGATCCATCGCATGACTGACGCGAGGTTGGCCTGGATCCACGCTTCGGCGTGTTCGCGTATGTCCGACGGGTCGCCGCCGCGAGCCACCATGCGGACGTTCTGTGCGGAGATGTCCTCGAGGGGGATGACCACCTGTTCCAACAGCCGGCGCACTGACGGGTTGGCGTCCAGGAAGTCCGAGTTGGCCACGGCACGGATGTCGTTGGGAGGCCAGCCGGTCTGGCAGGGGTCGTTGGCGCATCCGGGGATTCCGGAGATGTAGGTCCGGTCGACGGCTGAAACCTGGTCCGGGGGCAAGGACGGGAACGGGGTCTCCAACCACACAACCTCGGAGCCGGGCGCCAACTCGCCCACCGTCCAGTTGGGGGTCCACGTGTAGTACAGGACGGGCTGACCGGCCCGATAACGGGCGATCGTCTCAGCGATCAGGGGCGAGTACTCGCCTTGCACATGCTCCACGGTGCCGGTCAGTCCGTAGGCCTCGAGATGGTGGTCGATGGTCGCCGCGCACGACCATCCGACGTCGCAGCCCACGAGATCGGCCCGGCCGTCGTCGTCGCGATCGAACAGCGCGGCCACCTCGGCGCTACTGAGGTCCCCGAGGTTGGTGATCCCGTGCGCCTCGGCGGTCGCCGCGTCCACGAAGTAGCCCTGCAGCGCCCCGTCGTCCACAGTCGTGCCGACCTTCTCCACCGGCGCCCCGTCGGGGATGAAGACGTCGTGTGCCGGGAACCAGCCATTGACCCAGAGGTCGACCTCGCCCCGGGCGACGGCCTCGAAGAACTCGGCGTTGCCCATCGTCACCGGGCCGTCCACCCGGTAGCCCAGCCGTTCCAGCAGGAGCCGGTAGACCTCCGCTTGGAACCAGCCCGTGTCCCAGGTGGCCCGGGCCAGACGCACTCGGGGCGCCTCGTCGGCCGCGCTGGCCGCCCCAGCACCGAGCGGAACCAGCAGCGCGACTGCCAGGAATCCCAGAACGACGATGAAGGCTCGGCGCATTGGCGGCATCCGGATAGACGTGGGCCAAGAATAGCCGGATGACCGGCCGGCCTCCCGAGGCCCGCTCCTCTGGCACGGGATGCATGGCCCGTGCTAGGTTCAACGATGTCCTGGTGTCATGCCGGTTCCCGGGTGTGCATCCAGGTTCAGGAGAGTCGACCAGGAGGGACCGTCATGGACGCCGAAGACACCGGGGCGGAGCGGGATCCTCGGATCCACCGCAGCCCCGACGACACCGACATCGATCTCACCGACGCCACCCTGGCCCTCCAGGACTGGGAGGCCGAGGAGGAGCGCCGGCGGGAGGATGCGATCCGCAACCGGGGCAAGTTCGACGGGCTCCAGGTCGACCCCGACATCGACTTCTACCCGGAGGTGGCCGACCGGGAGCCCGGCGATCGCAACATCGTGAAGTGGGGCTTCGACATCCATCCGCAGGTCACGTTCGCGGCCGCAGCGTTCCTCACCGTCTTCATCGTCCTGTCGCTGGCCACCGACGCCACCGGGGAAGTGTTCGACGCCATCCTGGGCTTCATCAACGGCAACCTGGGGTGGCTCTACATCCTGGACTTCAACATCTTCATCGGCGTGGCGCTGTTCTTCGCGTTGAGCCGCTACGGCAAGATCCGCCTCGGCGGCCCGTTCGCCCGCCCGGAGTTCTCCACCGCCTCCTGGTACGCCATGCTGCTTTCGGCGGGGCTGGGCATCGGGCTGATGTTCTGGGGGGTGGCCGAGCCGATCTTCCACCTGAGCTCGCCCCCGCCGCTGTTCGACGTCGCGCCGGGCAGCGGGGAGGCCGGGAAGGCCGCGCTGGCCACGACATACCTGCACTGGGGGATCCATGGCTGGTCCCTGTACGGGCTGGTGGCCTTAGCTCTCGGCTTCTTCGCCTACAACCGCGGCCTGCCGCTGACCTTCCGCTCGATCTTCTATCCCATCCTCGGTCCGAGGATCTACGGCGGCTGGGGCAACGCCATCGACACCCTGACCGTGCTGGCCACCCTGTTCGGACTGGCCACCTCCCTGGGCTTCGGCGCCCAGCAGGCATCGGCCGGCCTCAACAAGCTCTTCAACACGCCCGACAATCTCCTATTCCAGATCATCCTCATCACCGCCATCACCGGCTTGGCCACCATCTCGGTGGTGGCCGGGCTCGACGCCGGGGTCAAGCGCCTCAGCGAGATCAACATCTGGCTGGCGGCCGCCTTCCTGATCTTCGTGATGATCGTGGGCCCGACGCTGTTCATCCTGTCGCTCTTCACCCAGAGCCTGGGCTACTACATCCAGGTGCTGCCGGAGTTCTCGTTCTGGAACGAGGCCTTCACCGGAACCTCATGGCAGGCGGGCTGGACCATCTTCTATTGGGGATGGTGGATCTCGTGGTCGCCCTTCGTCGGCATGTTCATCGCCCGCATCTCTAAGGGCCGCTCGGTCAGGGAACTGCTCCTGGGAGTGATCTTCCTGCCGTCGGTGCTGTGCTTCCTGTGGATGGCGGTCTTCGGCGGCTCCGCCATCAACCTGCAGATCACCGGCGAGCGCGACGTGGCCACCGCGGTCAACGAGAACGTGGCCACCGCACTGTTCGACATGCTGGAGGCCTTCCCCTGGACCGGCGTGGTGTCCATGGTCGGGGTGCTGCTGCTCGTGTCGTTCTTTGTGACGTCATCGGACTCGGGGTCGCTGGTCGTCGACCATCTCACCTCGGGAGGAAAGCTCGACTCGCCCAAGCCCCAGCGGGTGTTCTGGGCGATCATGGAGGGCCTGGTGGCGATCGTCCTGCTCGCGGGCGGAGGCCTGGGGGCGTTGCAGGCTGCGGCGGTGGCAACCGGCTTGCCGTTCGCACTGATCCTGCTGGTGATGTGCTGGAGCCTCAAGAAAGCCTTCACCGAGGAGCTCGACATGCTGGAGAGCCACTATGACGAGGTGATCTTCCGATCCCAGCACAGCGGTCTGATCGAGACCGTCAAATCCCGGCTGTCCGCGGGGGCGGAGAAATGACCGGGATATCTCGGGCGAGGAGGCCCCAAATGACTCGGCACAACTCCGCAGGCAGAGCCAGCATGACGCTCGTCGCCGTGCTGGCCGCGCTTGCTCTGGTGCTCTCGGCCTGTGCGGCCGACACTGACGACGGCGTGGTCAACATGGCCCGAGCCGACTGGAACAGCGGCCACATGCAGGCCGCCATCTACGCCCAGCTCATCGGCGAGCTCGGCTACACCGTGTCGGACCCGGCCGAGCACACCCTTAATCCCAACGGGTTCTATCCCGCGCTGGCCAGCGGCCAGTACGACCTATGGGTCAACGGCTGGTTCCCCCTCCACGACATCTACCTGGAGAGCGAGACGGTCGCAGGCCTGTCCACCGACTTGCCCATCGAGCCGGTTGGATTCCAGGTGCGCTCCGGGGCGCTGCAGGGCTACATGATCGACAAGGCCACCGCCGACGCCATGGGGATCACATCCATGAGCCAGCTGGCCGACGGGTCGGTGGCCCGGGTGTTCGACTCCGACGGCGACGGTCTGGCCGACCTGATCGGCTGCAACGAGGGATGGGGCTGCAACGGCGTCATCGACTCCCACATCGCGGAACTCGATTGGGGCGACAACGTCGAGCAGGTCTCGGGCGACTACAACGACCTGGTCTCCGGGGTGATCGACAGGGTGGCCGCTGGCGAGCCCGCCCTGTTCTACGCCTGGACACCCAACTGGACCTACGAGATCCTCACCCCCGGAACCGACGTGGTGTGGCTCGAGTCGCCCGCTCTCGAGGACGAGGAGGACTCAACGGAGGTGCGGGGTCTACGGGGCTGCGCGTCGGACCCGTGCAACCTGGGGTGGGCGGTCAGCAGCATCCAGGCGGTGGCCAACGAGGACTTCCTGGACGACAATACCGACATCCGCAAGCTGCTCGAGGTGGTGTCGATCCCCCTGGACGACATCGCGAGCCAGAACGCGCGGATGGCCAGCGCTGAGCGGGGCTACTCCGAAGAGCAGATCCGTGAGGACGCGACAGCCTGGATCGAGGCCAACCGGGACATCGTCGACAGCTGGCTGGCGACGGCCCGCGGCTGACTCCGAGGCTCTTTCACCCCCAAGACGGAGCTGGGCTGACCTGCCCCGGGGCGGGAGGCCCAACTCCGCCGGGGCCGGTGCTAGAGGGACTCCCCGCCAGCCGGCCAGGGGGACTCGCCCTGGGCCATGGCCATTATCTGGGCCAGGCTGAATGAGTCGAGGAAGCGTCGCATGTGCGAGCCCGAGGCCGACCAGATCGCCAGCAGCACGCACTGACCCTCGTGGTCGCAGGCTCCGTCGGTGTGGGGCTCCCCGAAGTCGCCGGCGGAGATGGGCCCGTCGACGGCCCGCACGATCTCCGACAGCTTGATGTCGGCCGGGTCGCGGGCCAGCACGTACCCGCCGCCCACGCCCCGCTTTGAGCGCACCAGCCCGGCTCCCTTGAGGGCCAGCAGTATCTGCTCCAGGTACGGCTGGGGCAGCGCGGTGCGCTCGGCGATCTCCCGCACCGAGGTCGGGGCGTTCTCGCGGTGCAACGCCAGCGACAGCAGGGCACGGGACGCGTAGTCGCCGCGTGTGGACACCCTCATGGCCGGGCCGCGGCGACAGGCAGCGCGGCGCGGCTCCCGCCTGTCGACACCTTCATGGTGGCATCCTAGATGCCGTGGCTCGCCCGGAACCGATCCCCGCGCGCCGAGAGCCCGTTCTGCCCGCATACGGCGGCGGGTGCGTGGCCGACATCGTGCCCGCGATCCTGGAGCCCGGCCGGAGCGCGGCCGCGAGCCCGCTGCCCGCCGAGGTGCTCGACGCTCGGGCCGTGGTGGTGCTGGTCCTCGACGGCCTGGGCGCCGAGCAGCTCGCGGCCCGGCGGCGCGTCGCGCCCACGCTCAACGAGATGCACGCCGCCACCATCACCACCGTTGCCCCGAGCACCACGGCCGCCGCGCTCACCTCCATCGCCACCGGCGTCGGCGTCGGCGAGCACGGCATCGTGGGATACCGGATCCGAACCTACGACGGCAATCTCAACGTCTTGAGGTGGAGGACGCCCCAGGGCGACGGACTCGACCGCCATCCACCCGAGCGGTTCCAGCCGATCCCGTCATTCGGCGGGCAGCGCCCGCCCGCGCTCCAGAAGGCCGAGTACCGCAAGTCGGGGTTCAGCCGCGCCTACCTGCGCGACGCCCGGCGCTTCGGCTACAAGATGCTGTCGAGCCTCGCGGTGGAGGTGCGGCACCTGCTGGCCGCGGGGGAGTCCTTCGTATACGCCTACTATGAGGGCCTCGACATCGTGGCCCACGAGCACGGCTTCGGGGAGCACTACAACGCCGAGCTGCGGGCCTGCGACCGGCTGATGGCCGACCTGCTCACGGTCCTCCCGAGGGGAACCGCGGTGGTGGCCACATCGGACCACGGTCTGGTGGACTGCTCCGAGGGCCTGGTCAAGATCGACCGCTCGGTGCTCGACTGCGCGCACGCAGAGTCGGGCGAGGCCCGCTTCCGCTGGCTGCACGCCCGGCCAGGCCGGAACCGCGACCTCTATGAGGCCGCAGCCGGCGCCCACGGACAGCAGGCGTGGGTGCACACCGCCTCCGAGATCATCGACGGCGGCTGGCTGGGACCGGTCGTCACCGACGCGGCCCGGTCCCGGCTGGGCGACGTGGCCCTGGTGGCCCGAGACGGCTGGGCCTTCGCCCATCCCGACGACGGCGGCTCCAAGCTCATCGGCCGGCACGGCTCGCTCACATCGGCCGAGATGCTGGTGCCGCTTCTCGTCCACGTGTCGTGAAACAACATCTTTCACCGCGGGGTGGTGACACCAATCCGCGCTGCCTCTAGGGTTGGACCCGTGGACCCCCATCGGAGCAGCGAAAGGCTTGACGACGAGCCTGAGGTGCTGGCACCGGAGGTGATCGACAGTGCCGGTGGCGAGGACGACGACGAGATCGACGAGACCATCGACCATCCGGCCAAGGTCATGCGCATCGGCACGATGCTCAAGCAGCTGCTGGGCGAGGTCCGCACGACCGACCTCGACGAGGCCAGCCGGCAGCGGCTGCGCGACATCTACGAAACCTCGGTGGGGGAGGTCGGCTCGGCCCTGTCGTCGGACCTGCGCGAGGAGCTGGGGAGGCTCGCCTCGCCCTTCGACCAGCCTGAGGCGCCCTCCGCGGTGGAGCTCCAGATCGCCAAGGCCCAGCTGGTGGGCTGGCTCGAGGGCCTTATCCAGGGCATGAAGGCCATGCTGCTGGCCCAGCAGATGACCGCTCACCAGCAGCTCCAGTCCATGCGGGGCGAGCTGCCGCCGGGAGCCGACCCGTACGAGCGAGCGCACTCGGGAGCCGACACCGGCGCCCGCCCGGGCACATACCTCTAGACCACACGCCTAGCCGAGGGCGTCCCTCGACGGAGCCGTCGGGCGTCGCGCAACGTTGCTTGCGCACGGCTCGTCGCACCCGGCTAGGGTGCGAATCACACAGGTGTGCTTTGTCCCCAGGGTGTTCCACACCTCATCCAGCCTGTCCACAGGAGGCGCGGTGGCTGACTCCTTCGTCCACCTCCACACCCACACCGAGTACTCGATACTGGACGGCGCCTCCCGGCTCGACGAGCTCATCGCGGCCGCGGCCGCCGACCGCCAGCCCGCTCTGGGCATCACCGACCACGGCAACATGTACGGGGTCCTGGACTTCTACCGCAAGTGCAAGGACCGCGACATCAAGCCCGTCATCGGCATCGAGGCCTACATGGCCCGGGACTCCCGGTTCGAGCGGCCGCCGCGGCGGGGGCGTGTCGACGACTCCGGCGGAGACATAGAGGGCGGCGGGAAGCTCTACTACCACCTGACGCTGCTGGCCACCGACGACACCGGCTACAAGAACCTCATCCAGGTGGCCAGCCGGGCCTTCATGGAGGGCTACTACTACAAGCCCCGCTGCGACTGGGAGACGCTCAACGACCACAGCTCGGGCCTGATCGCCACCACCGGCTGCCTCGGTGGCCAGGTGCCCCAGGCCCTGCTGCGGGACAACACCGCCGAGGCCCTCGACAAGGCGGCCCGCTTCCAGGACATCTTCGGCCGCGACAGCTTCTTCATCGAACTGCAGGACCACGGCATTCCGGAGCAGCACCGGATCAATCCGAAACTGCTGGAGATCGCCCGCAAGCTCGACGCCCCGCTGCTGGCCACCAACGACAGCCATTACACGCACCGCGCCGACGCCGCGGCCCACGACGCGCTGCTGTGCGTGCAGACCGGGTCGCTGCTGGAGGACACCGACCGCCTCAAGTTCCACGGCGACGAGCACTACATGAAGACCGCCGCGGAGATGCGCAGCCTGTTCGCCGAGCTTCCCGAAACCTGCGACAACACGCTGCTGATCGCGGAGCGCGCCGACGTGAACATCGAGTTCGGCACGCCCCGCCTCCCGCACTTCGAGGTCCCCGACGGCTTCGACAGCGACCGCGCCTACCTGCAGCACCTCACATACGCCGGCGCGCGCCAGCGCTGGGGCGACCCCCTTCCCACCGACGTGGCCGAGCGGCTGGCCTACGAGCTCGAGGTCATCAACAGCATGGGGTTCGCCTCCTACTTCCTCATCACCTGGGACCTGATCGCCTACGCCCGGCGCAGGGGCATCCGGGTGGGGCCGGGCCGCGGCTCGGCCGCGGGCTGCGCGGTGGCCTTCAGCCTGCGCATCACCGACCTCGACCCGATCCGCTACGACCTGCTGTTCGAGCGGTTCCTCAACCCGTCGCGGGTGTCGATGCCCGACATCGACATGGACTTCGACTCGCGCCATCGGGACGAGATGATCAACTACGCGGCCCAGCGCTACGGGCGCGACCACGTGGCTCAGATCATCACCTTCGGGAGGATCAAAGCCCGGGCCGCGGTGCGCGACGCAGCCCGCGTGCTGGGCTATCCCCACTCGCTGGGCGACAAGATCGCCAAGGCCATGCCGCCGCTGATCCTGGGCCGAGACACCCCGCTGCGGTACTGCTTCGAAGAATCGGAGAGCCACCGAGACGGCTATGTGGCCGCGACCGAGCTGCGCCAGATGTACGACACCGAAACCGACGTGGCCAAGGTGGTCGACGTGGCTCGGGGGATCGAGGGCATGCGGCGCCAGGACGGCATCCACGCCGCCGCCGTGGTCATCACGCCCGAGCCGTTGACCGAGTACATGCCCATACAGCGCAAGCCGGAGGCGGGCCGGGACGCGTCGGAGGCACCCATCGTCACCCAGTACGAGATGCACGGCGTGGAGGATCTCGGCCTGCTGAAGATGGACTTCTTGGGCCTGCGCAACCTCGACGTGATAACCGACACCGTCGAACTGGTCGAGCGCACCCGGGGGGTCGTCGTCGACATCGACTCGATCCCGCTGGACGACGACGCCACCTTCAAGATGCTGCGGGAGGGCGACACCATCGGGGTCTTCCAGCTTGAGAACCCCCAGGTCCGCTCGCTGGTCCGCTCCCTGGCGCCCAGCGCCTTCGACGACATCTGCGCGCTAGTGGCGCTCTACCGGCCCGGGCCGATGGCAGCCAACATGCACCACGACTACGCCGACCGCAAGAACGGCCGGCGCCGGGTCGAGTACTTCCACGACGACGCGTCCGACATCCTGGCCGACACCTACGGTCTGATGATCTACCAGGAGAGCGTGATGCGGGTGGCCCAGCGCTTCGCGGGATACTCCCTGGCCGAGGCCGACTCGCTGCGCAAGGCCATGGGCAAGAAGATCCGCTCCGCCATGGCGGCCGAGGAGGAGAAGTTCGTGGCGGGCGTGGCCGCCAACGGCTACGAGGAGGGCCTCGGCGCCCAGCTGTTCAAGATCATCGAGCAGTTCGCCGACTACGCCTTCAACAAGAGCCACAGCTACGGCTACGGCCTGGTCGCCTACCAGACCGCCTACCTGAAGGCCAACTACCCGGTGGAGTACCTGGCCGCCCTGCTCACCAGCGTCAGGGGCAAGCTGGAGAACGCCTCGGTCTACCTCAACGAGTGCCGCCTGCAGGGCATCGAGGTGCAGGTCCCCGACGTCAACCGGTCCGCTTCGGACTTCACGCCGGTGCCCTCCGACGGCGAAGCGGGCCCGGGACGCATCGTGTACGGCCTCTCCGCGGTGCGCAACGTGGGGGAGGGCGCCGTCGCGCGGGTGATCGCGGAGCGTGACGCGAACGGGCGCTACACCTCGTTCGTCGACTTCGTGGAGCGTGTGCACGTCGAAGTGCTGAACAAGCGCACGGTCGAGTCGCTGATCAAGGCGGGGGCCTTCGACTCGCTGGGCCACCCCCGCAAGGGCCTGCTGCAGGTGCACGAGTCCATCATCGACATGACGGTGCGCAAACGGCGCGAGCACGAGGCCGGCGTGATGTCGCTGTTCGGCGAGCAGAGCGCCGGCCCGTCCTTCGACGACAGGCCCGATGTGCCTGACGTCGAGTACGAGCGCATGCAGAAGCTCGCCCACGAGAAGGAGATGCTCGGCCTCTACATCTCCGACCACCCGCTCCAAGGGATGGAGGCCCGAGTGCGCCGCCGGGCCGACTGCACGATCAGCGACCTTGCGGCCGGGGCGGCCCGCAGCGACAACTCCGGCTTCTGGTCGGTCGGAGGAGTGGTCACCGGCCTGCAGCGGCGCTGGACCCGCAAGGGCGAGCTGATGGCGACTTTCGCGCTAGAGGACCTTGAAGACAAGATCGAGGTGATGGTGTTCCCGAGAGCGATGTCCGAACACGGCCCGAAGCTGGCCGACGACGCCGTGGTCGTCGTGCGAGGGCGGCTCGACACCAGGGAGGACACCCTGAGGTTCTTCGCCAACGAGGTGCATCCCGTCACCAGCACCGAGCCGGACGCGCCGCTGCGGGTGAACCTCGGTCTCGAGCACCAGACCGGACGGCTGCTGGACGAGCTCAAGTCGCTGCTGACGGCCCATCCCGGCGGCTCGCCGGTCGAGCTGCTGCTGGGCGAGCGCCGGGTGGCGCGCCTGCCCGAGGACTTCGCGGTGGACACCGCCAACGGTCTGCCGGCCGAACTGCGCGAGCTGCTCGGCGCCGAGGCCATCGCCGGGGTCTGATCGATCCCAGACGGTATGGTTCGGTCCGATCGCGCTGGAGGCGAAACGGTTCTGTGAGGGTTGCGAAACGGCCCCACACCCCTGAGACTGGAGCGGAGGGCACGGGCGATAGACAGGGGTGGAAGCCGGCATGGCAATCGCGATCGAGACCAGGGATTGCACCGCACTGGGAGACTCCGATCTGGCTGAGATGGCCGATCTCTGCGCCGTCTCATCCAACGCCCACGAGGCGGGCTCCCTCTCCAAGCAAGCCGAGGCCTGGGTGCTGGTGACCGAGGCCCGCGACAACGGCAAGCTTCGGGGCTTCTCGTTCTGCACCCTGGAGCGCATCGGCGGAACCCCGTGCGTGCTCATCGGCGCCGGCCACACCTGCCGCACAACCCGCCGCGACACGGTTCTGAGGGGCATCGTGACCGACCAGCTGCGCCGGGCCGCCATGTCCTTCCCCGACGAGGACGTGCTCGTCGGGATGCAGATCAACGATCCGGGCGCCTTCGAGGCCTTCAAGAACCTCCACGACGTCGTCCCCCGGCCCGGCCACAAAGCGACCGGCGAGGAGCGGGCCTGGGGCCGCCGCCTCGCCAAGCGCTTCGGTATAGGAACGCTCAGCTACGAGGACCGCATCTTCACCACCCGGGGCAACGGCGGACCTCCGGCAGTGCTCGACCACGCCAGCCTCAAGCCCGACCAGATCCCAGCCGACGCCGCGGCCCTGCTCGACGGCCTGGCCACAGCCGACGGCGACACCCTGATCGCGCACGGCTGGGTGATGGCCGAGGAGCTCGAGAAGCTGCTGTAGCGAGGCGGTCGCGCCCGTCTGCCAGTGCGGCGGAGCCACCCATGGAGTTCGAGCACGCGGTACGCCGGCGCCGGATGGTGCGGTCCTTCACGGGCGAGCCGCTGGCGCCGGGGACGGTCGACGAGATCTGCGACCTGGCCCGGAGGGCGCCGACTGCGGGCAACGCCGCGGGGGTGGAGTTCCTGGTGCTGGAGGGCGATGACGCCGCGGCCTACTGGGACGTGACCCTGCCGCCCGAACGGCGCGACGGCTTCGCCTGGCCCGGCCTGCTGGCCGCCCCGGTGCTGGTGGTGGTGTGGGCCAACCTGGGCGGGTACCTGCACCGCTACCGCCAGCCCGACAAGAGCGGCACCGGCCTGGGCGCCGGCGCGAAGGCCTGGCCGGTGCCGTACTGGTTCGTCGACGGCGGGGCGGCGGTGATGACCATGCTGCTGGCCGCGCAGGACCGCAGCCTCGGCGCCGCGTTCTTCGGAATGTTCGATCACGAGCGGGCGGTTCGCCGGCGCTTCGGCGTGCCCCCCGACCGGCGGGGCGTGGGCACCGTCGCCATCGGCCATCCCGCGGGCGACGACAGGCCGAGCAGCTCGGCGCGCCGCGGCCGTCTCCCGCTCGGCGAGGTCCTCCACCGGTCCCGGTGGTAAGAGGCCGAGCGAATAGGCCACAAGCTCTCCGTGCTCGCATGGCTTGGAATAGCGAGGCCGTGGCCCGTGCGGCCCGTGAGCGCAGCGAACAAGAGCGGGAAACACCCCATTTCCACGCGAGGGGCTCTCACCCATTTGCGCTCGCTCTCAGCGGTATACAGCGGGGATGGCTGTTAGCCTTCACGGCGATGGCCCCGGTCCGAGTTCCGCTCGTCGACTACCTGCACCTCGAGCCCGAACCGCACCTGGTAGCCAATGAGTGCGCCAGTTGCGGGGCGCGCTACTTCGACCGGCGCAACGCCTGCGCCCGCTGCGGCCGCACCGACTTCGCGCCGGCCGCGGTCGACGGCTCGGGCGAGTTGAGGGCCTTCACCATCGTCCACCGGGCCGCGCCCGGCATCCCGGTGCCGTTCGTGTCGGCCATCGTCAATACCGACGACGGCACCTGGGTGCGCTCCAACGTGGTGAACTGCGACCCGACGCCCGAGGCGGTCAAGCTCGGAATGAGGGTGCGGCTCACCACCCATCCGATCGGCACTGACGACGACGGCACCGAGGCCGTCGCCTTCGGCTACGAGCCCGCCTGAGGACGGCATCGGCCAACAGCCACATCGACACACCAAGGGAGGCAGCACGACAATGGCAGCCCGGATCTCTCCAGACAGCGTGTGGGTGCTCGGCGCCCACATGACCCGCTTCGCCCGCTATCCCGATCAAGACCTGATCGACCTGGCCTCCGAGAGCGCCATGGGCGCGCTGGCCGACGGCGAGGTCACCGTGAGCGACATCGACGTGCTGGCCTGCGGATCGCTGTTCCAGGCCTCGGGCGCGGTGGGCCAGCGCATCCAGAAGCAGATCGGACAGACCGGTGTGCCCGTCTACAACGTGGCCAACGCCTGCGCCACCGGGGCCACCGCCATCCGCACCGTGATGATGGCCATCCGCTCGGGCGAGGCCCAGATCGGCCTGGCCGTGGGAGCCGAGAAGATGGGCAAGATGGGCCTCTTGGGCGGCGGAGCCTCCAAGAAGGAGAAGAAGGTCTTCGAGCCCTCCGGCCGCTACGGAGCGGTCACCGGCGTGGACGGCCACCTCGGCACCGAGACCATGCCCGGAGTGTTCGCCCAGGCCGGCATGTCCTACGCCCACGACCACGACGGGGTGGGCTTCGAGCAGTTCGCCCGGGTGGCCTACAAGAACCATCTCCACTCGACCCTGAACCCGCTGGCCCAATACCAGAAGGAATTCTCCATGGACGAGATCATGGAGTCCCCGATGATGAGCTACCCCAACACCCTGCTGATGTGCTGCCCGACCGGCGACGGCGCAGCCGCGGTGGTGCTGGCGTCGGGCGAGCGGCTGGCGTCGATGCCGGCCCACGTCCAGAAGCGGGCGGTGAAGGTTTCGGCGTCAGTGCTGACCTCGGACCCGTTCACCGAGGACTGCCAGGTGCAGCCGGACGTGAATACGCTCACCCGCAACGCCGCGGCCCAGGCCTACGAGGCGGCCGGAGTCGGCCCCGAGGACCTGGACCTGGTGGAGCTGCACGACTGCTTCGCCACCGCGGAGCTGATCCACTACGACAACCTGGGCCTGTGCGAGCCCGGTGGCGCGGGGGAGTTCATCGACTCCGGCGGGCCGTTCCGCGACGGCGCCACCCCGGTGAACGTCTCGGGCGGGCTGATCTCCAAGGGCCATCCGATCGGTGCCACCGGCGTGGCCAACGTCTTCGAGGTGACCACCCACCTGCGGGGCGAGGCCGGCGGCCGCCAGGTGAAGGGGGCCACCGTCGGCCTGGCCCACGTCATCGGTCTGGCCTCAGCCTGCGGCGTCCACATCCTCGAGAAAGCCGCCGCCTGAGGGTTCCCTCGCAGCTTCGCGGCCTCAAATAGGCCGCCAGCCCTTGAATCCCAACCTTGAAAATCTGCCTTGATGTGACGGCTGTTCAAGGAAAAGATGAAAGCGTGGCAGGGTGGAGTCCACATCCTGGAGAGGCCGCCACCTGAACCCCCAAAGCCACCGCATCAGGCCCATCCCGGACGCAGCATCCGCTGCTGGCGCGTGCGCGCGGACACCGGCCGCCGGTCCGCCGTATCTCACATGGCGGGCCGCAACCGCCACCAAGCGCAAGCTGAATTGGACGACCTTGCTGAGGGCGCCAACTTCGCGCTCGACGACAATCTGATAAAGTTCGAGCCATTCCACCTCCGAGTTCGCGAGCCCAGCCTTGGGATTGCTCTCCCTCGCATCGAGTCGGGTTGGTTACGCTGCGGTTGGCGACTTCGTAGCTATCGCCAAGGTGACACTGATCGAGACTGAGGGGTCATGATTGAACTTCACGAGGTCGAGAAGGACTATGGACCAGTTGTAATCGGCCCTCATTGTGGGCGTGTTCGGCATGGGCGAGCCTCTATTGACGGACTGGCTAGGTCCGGAGAGATCTCGTTGGCTCCCGACGCGGGCTAGCCGTACGGGTTTGACATGGACTCATCCGAACGATCCCTTCACTTTCACTGACGGCATCGCACCCGCTGAGAACGTCATATTTTCCGTCGCGCCATTGGCTCTAATAGCGGCGTTCGTTCTGGTTCCAGCCTGGATCGGCTTCATGCGACGCGATATCTGATGCATTCGACTTCGCCGATATGGACTACGAGCGCCCGTATCAGGCGCTCGGTGTTGTCGGCCGGCACGAACTACCAGACGACGTCGACGTCGCCTTCCGCATAGTCCCGCAGGCGTCTGTCCTTGGAGACCAGCGGCCAGCCCAGATTCGAGGCTGTCGCGTAGATCTGGCGGTCGGCGGGGTCGCCTGAGAACGACCCGGGCAGCGAGCACGCAGTCACCGCAATGGCGGGTGTGAGTGCGACGGTGATGAGCGACCGCGCCAGATCGTCGAGCCACGACCCCACCGGGCGCTGGGGCACGATGCGGCCGTTCAGCGCCAGCCACGCCAGCTCGTACCACGTAACCGACGCCACCGCGAGCTGGTCGGCCTCGCCGACAGCCCGGGCGGCTGCCGCACTGAGGCGCTCCGGTTCGGCCGAGGCCCAATGGACCGCATGGGTGTCAAGCAGCACCGTGCTCAACTGGCGCTCCAGTCCTCGCCGGTCGAGTACAGGGCCTCGTCCTCGAGGGTGCTCGTCACTGAGCCCTCGAGCATGCCGACGAAGGCCGCCGGACCCCTAGCAGGCACAAGCCGGGCCACAGTCCGGCCGTGCTTGGTTATCTCGATCTCCGCACCGGCGGCCACCTCGTCAAGCAGACCCAGGATTTGCGCCTTGGCCTGCGTCGCGGTCACTTGCCTCACCATATGACCATTATAGTGGTCATCTATTTCCAGTGCGTTTCCGTGCTTGCTCTGAGTTCGGATGCCGGTGATTCGGGAGCACCATCATCGTCCGTCGGTCAGCGGTTGGCCCGATAGTGTAGCCTACTGCCAGAAATTATCATTATATAGCTTGTAAATGCTTGACAGATGTCACACCGGTGTGAGATACTGTCCTCATGCTGATCGAAGCAGTCCGCCGGGTTGAAGCCGCCGCCAGGGAGATGCTTGCGGCGGTCAACGGCGGGACGATGTCGTGTGCGGAGGCGCGCGAGGTTCTTACGGCGTGCAAGTCCGCGGTGGCGGTTGTGTCGGCTGCCCAGACGACCGCGGCCAGGGTGGTCGCCGGAGTGGAGCGCCACGGCGACGGCGGTGTGCAGGTGCTCGCGGATGCTGCCGGGCTGAGCAGACGCGATGCGCACAGTCAGGTCAAGACGGCCAAGACCATCGAGGCGGCGCCCGCGGTGCGCGACGCGGTGGAGGAAGGCCGGGTGTCGTCGGCCAACGCCAAGCGGCTCGCTGAGGTCATCGAGAAGACCAGCGCCGAGGCCGTCGAGTCTGACGAAGAGTTGTTGGCCAAGGCCGAGTCGATGCGCCCCGAGCAGTTCACCCGCGAAGCCCGACGCTGGGCCACCGACCGGCAAGGCGACGGCGGCGAGGCCGACTATCGGCGGCTGCGGGCCAAGCGCTGCCTGCGGATCTGGGACACCGACGACGGCATGGTGCGCCTCCACGGCGAATTCGACCCCGTCACCGGCCGGCGCATCGGCAACCGGCTCCAGGCCGAAGCCCGTCGCCTCTATGACGCCGACAAGAAGCAGGCCAGTAGTGATTCTGAGCGTCGCAGCTTCCACCGGTGCATGGCCGACGCCCTCGATGCGCTCACCGCCAACAACATCACAGCCACCAGCAAGCCATTCGCCGACATCTGCGTCGTCGCGCACGTCGACGACGAAACCGGCAAGCTCGTGGCCGAGCTAGCTGGCGGCGATCGGCTGCCCCGGGCGGTCCTCGAGGAGTTCGCCTGCAATGCCAAGTTCACCGGCGTCGTCTATGACCGCGAGGGCAAACCGATTTGGCGCACACACTCGGTGCGCACCGCCACCGAAGCCCAACGCCAGATCCTCATCGCCCAATACGGCGGCTGCTTCCACTGCGGAGCAAACCCGGCCATGTGCCAGATCCACCACATCAAGCCGGTCTCACAGGGCGGATCCACGAGACTCGACAATATGGTGCCGGTCTGTTGGGACTGCCACCAGAAGATCCACCACCACCACTGGCAGATCCACACCACCGACGGCGTGCACACCCTGCACCCACCCAACCACATCAACGACGGCCCCGCCCACGCCCCCGAAGATCCCATCTTGCACCTGCCCGGCACGGCATCCGACCCCATCCCGCACCTGCCCGGCACCAACCCCCAAGACCCCATCCCGCACCTGCCCGGCACGGCATCCGACCCCATCCCGCACCTGCCCGGCACCAACCCCCAAGACCCCATCCCGCACCTGCCCGGCACCAACCCCGCTCCCGACCCTGTGCCGCCGCGGTCGCCAGCCAGCATCGCAGGCGCCCCCGAACGACAGACCCCGTACCAGCCCGGCATCGCCCAAGCTCCCGCCCAGCCCCGCAGCACGCGGTCCGGACCTGCAACGGCGCGGGCCGCGTTGCGAGAAGCCGTGGCCATACGCAACGGGACTCCGACCGAGCGGGCCCTACGTCCGCTGGATGTGCATGCAGGCTCGCGTTTGTGAAGAACCGGCGCAGAACCCAGGTAGCTCAGCCTTTGAGCACTAGATCCCCAGCACTCGCATGCGGCCTCTTAGTGCTACAATGTAGAACATGAATGAGATCGGTGTGAGGGCGCTCAAGCAGAACGCATCCGCAGTGGTGGCCGACGCCGCAGCCGGCGAGGTCATCACGGTCACGGTACGGGGCCGCCCGGTTGCCCGGCTGACCGCGATCACCTCGTCGCGTCTGGAGGAGCTCGTCTCGTCGGGCCGGGCCCGCTTGGCGCGCCGAGACATCGCCGAGCTGCCCCCGCCGTCCGAAGGGCCGAGCCTCTCTGAGCAACTGGAGGCCATGCGCGCCGCTGAGCGGTACTGACTGTGGCCCACTACATGGACACGTCAGCACTTGTGAAGCTGATCGTCGACGAGCCTGAGACGGGTGCGCTCCGGGAATGGCTGGCGGTCGAGGCCCGCGAGCCAGTGTCGTGCGATCTGGCCCGGACCGAGCTTCTGAGAGTCGTGCGGCGGACCGCTCCTGACCGCGCAGTTGCCGCCCGGCGGCTGCTTGAGGCTGTGACGCTCACCCAGGTCACAACCGCCGTCTTCGAGCAGGCGGGACGGCTTGACCCCGCCTCACTTCGCAGCCTCGACGCCATCCATCTGGCCGCCGCGCTCGACCTCGGTGACGATCTCGACGGCTTGGTCACCTACGACAGCGTGCTGGCCCGGGCGGCCGCATCGGCCGGGATCGAGGTAGCGGCCCCGGCCTAGCCCATCAACCGCGGCGACGGCCGAACTTCTCATGGTCTCCCACCACCTGTGTGGCAACGTCACGGGTAGTGCGCCGGTCAGGCTTCGAGTTGGGCGATGAGCTCGTCGGCGGTGGCGGTCGGGGACTGGCAGGCGAAGTTGCGGCAGACGTAGGCGAAGCCCTCGGCCCGGTCGGCCCACAGCGGGGAGTCGTAGCGCTCGCCCCAGGCCAGGACCGCGCCGGGCAGGTAGCGGGTCTGCACTGCGGCCACGAGGTCGGCCCGGTCGCCGACCACCGCGATCTCGTCGAGGCCGTGCGCAGCCATGTCCAGGGCTTCCAGCGCCCGGCCGAAGGCGGTGGGATGCTGGGCCGCGGCGGGGCTGAACAGGGCGGCGATGCGGCGAGCGTGCTCGTCGTAGCGGGCCTCGCCGGTGAGCGCGGCCAGCCGGAGCAGCCCGCAGGCAGCCAGCGACTGGGCCGACGGGGTGGCGTTGTCCATGAGATCCTTGGGCCGGGTCACGAGCTCCTCTGCGTCGGAGCCGGTGGTGAACACCCCGCCCGACTCGTCGTCCCAGAACAGCTCCAGCAGGCCGTCGGCCGCGGCCCGGGCCTCGTCGATCCAGCGGGCCTGGCCCGAGAGCTCGCCCAACCTCGTGAAGGCATCGATGAGGGCCGCGTAGTCGTGGGCGTAGGCCAGGTGGCGGGCCTGGGCGGGCCGGTCGGAGTCGCCCGCCTGCCAGGAGCGCAGCCAGCGCCCGTCGCCTCGCCGCAGGTTGCCCACCAGGAACTCGCCGTTGGCCAGCGCAGCGGCCCGCCACTCGGGGTCGCCGGTGGCGGCCGCGGCCTCAACCAGCGCGGCCAGCATCAGGCCGTTCCACTCGGTGAGGACCTTGTCGTCGAGGCCGGGGCGCACCCGGCTCTCCCGGCAGATGAACAGCGCCCGGCGGGCGGCCTCGACCGGATCGGGCCGCAAAAGGTCGCCCCGCACGGGCCGGTTCAAGATGTTGGCCCCCTCGAAGTTTCCGGCCGCGGTCACCCCCCACCAGGCCACGGCCGCGTCGGCGGCCCCGGCGCCCGCAGCGGCCCGCACGACGGCCCGCAGCTCCGGCTCGGACCACACGTAGAACTTGCCCTCGACGCCCTCGGAGTCGGCGTCCTCGGCCGAGTAGAAGCCGCCGCCGGAGTGGCGCAGGTCCCGCAGCACATAGCCGATGGTCTCGTCCACCACCTGCCGGTAGGCAGCCTCGCCGGTCACCATCCATGCATGCAGGTAGGCCCGGGTCAGCAGGGCGTTGTCGTACAGCATCTTCTCGAAATGGGGCACCAGCCACTGATGGTCCACCGAGTAGCGGGCGAACCCGCCCCCGAGATGGTCGTATATGCCGCCGGAGGCCATGGCGTCGAGGCTGGTCCGCACCGCCCGCAGCAGCTCGGGGCGGTTGCTGCGGTGGTGGATGCGCAGCGCCGAGGCCAGCGTCATGGCCGCGGGGAACTTGGGCGCGCCGCCGAAGCCTCCCCACTGGGGGTCGAAGGAGGCGAGGATGGCGTCGCCGGCCTGATCCAGAGCCCGGCCGTCGGCCTCCGAGTCGGCTGCAGCCTCCGCGCTCAGCGACGCCGCGGCACGCGACGTCCGATCGATCAGCGTTACCAGCTGGTCGGCCTGGGCGTGCACGTCGGCTCGGCGGTTGGTCCAGGCCTCGTCGATGGCCGCCATCACCTGGCGGAACGAGGCCATGCCACCTCGGGGCCGGTCCGGGTAGTAGGTGCCGCCGAAGAAGGGCCCGCCGTCGGGGGTGAGGAACACGGTCATGGGCCAGCCGCCCCGGCCGGTCATGGCCTGCACCGAGTCCATGTAGATGGCGTCCACGTCGGGGCGCTCCTCGCGGTCCACCTTCACGTTGACGAACAGCCGGTTCATGATGGCCGCGGTGTCGGGGTCCTCGAAGGACTCATGGGCCATCACATGGCACCAGTGGCAGCTCGAGTAGCCGACCGACAGCAGGACCGGACGGTCGCTCTCGGCCGCGGCCGCGAAGGCCTCGGAGCCCCACGGGTACCAGTCCACGGGGTTGTCGCGGTGCTGGCGCAGGTAGGGGCTGGTCTCAGCGCCGAGCCGATTCACGCCGCCGAGCCTACGGGTGCCCAGAGGCCGACCGAGTCGGCGGCAGCTCACGACGACTCCGCAAGACGCTGAGCGAGGCCGGGGCCCGAGCGGGCCGTGAGTAGCCCTATGTCAAGCTCGCCTCAAATCTGCACGAGTTTTGCTCCTATATGACGAGTTTCTCTACTGATTTCGGTCGAGTAGGCCCGAGCGGCCCGTGAGCGCAGCGAACAAGAGCGAAAACGCGATGGGCCAAGGCAAGGCGGTTGGCAATTGGCTCGGGCCCCTACCGGCGCGACGAGCGACCCGGCCGGTGCTGGGGCAGACTGGCGGCTGTGAGCGCCGGAGTCCGGGTACTGGTCGTCGACGACGAGCCCTCCTATCGGGACGGGCTACAGGTGGCGCTGGGCGCCGAGGGATTCACGGTGGACGTGGCCTCCGACGGTGAGGAGGCTCTGGTGATGTTCGAGGCCCTCGAGCCCGACATCGTGCTCCTCGACGTGATGCTGCCCCGGCTGTCGGGCATCGACGTGTGTCGCCGGATCCGCTCTTTGGCCGACACCCCGGTGATCATGGTGTCGGCCCGCCGGGAGGAGATCGACACCGTTGTCGGGCTGGAGGTCGGCGCGGACGACTACGTGGCCAAGCCCTACCGGGTGCGGGAGCTGGTGGCCCGGATGCGCACCGTCATGCGCCGCGGCCAGGCCCGCCTGGCCTACTCCGCCAACGGCACGGCCACCCTCAGCATCGGCGACGTGACGGTGGACCGCGACCGTCACGAGGTGACCATCGCCGGCGAGCTGGAGCGCATGCCGCTCAAGGAGTTCGAGGTGCTGGCGCTGCTCATGGAGAACGCCGGGTTCGTCGTGACCCGCCCGACGCTCATGGACCGGGTGTGGGGGTTCGACTACGTGGGCAGCACCAAGACCCTCGACGTGCACATCAAGCGGCTCCGATCGCGCATCGAGCGCGACCCGGCCGAGCCTGAGCGGATAATCACGATCCGGGGCCTCGGCTACAAGTACGTGGCGCCCTGACGGCGCCTCATCAGCCGGCAGGGCAGCGAAGGTGACCGCGATCGGGGTGTGGGCGGGCGGGGCTCGTCCCCGCACGCTGAGCGCGGCGCTGGTCCCGGTCGCGGTGGGCACTGCGGTGGCCGTGGGGGAGGGATCGCAGACCGCTTGGTGGCGGGCCGCCGTCGCGCTGGCGGTGGCGATGGCGCTGCAGGTGGGCGTCAACTTCGCCAACGACTACTCCGACGGCGTGCGAGGCGCCGACGACTCGTCCCGCGTGGGCCCGCGGCGGCTGGTGGGCTCGGGCCTGGTCGAGGCCCGCAGCGTGAAGCGGGCCGCGCTCGGCGCCTTCGCCGCCGCGATGGCGGCCGGCGCGGTGCTGGCTGCCGTGGCGGGGTGGGAGCTGCTCGCCGCGGGCGCGGTGTGCATCGCGGCGGGCTGGGCCTACACAGGCGGGCCCAAGCCGTACGGGTACCTGGGGCTGGGAGAGGTGTTCGTGTTCGTGTTCTTCGGCCTGGTGGCCACCGCGGGCACCACCTACGTGCTGTTGGAGCGGCTGGACTGGTTCGCGGTGGTGTGCGGCGTGCCGGTCGGCCTGTGGGCGGTGGCGCTGCTGGTGGCCAACAATCTGCGCGACATCGGCGGGGACGCGGCCGCGGGCAAGCGCACCCTGGCGGTGCGCCTAACAGACCGGCGCACCCGCTTCCTGTACTTGGCCGTGCTGGAGGCCTCGTACGCAGCCGCGCTGGCCGCGTCAGCGACGGGCCGGGCTGCGGCCGCCGCTGTGGCCGGCGCTCCGTTTGCGGTGCGGGCCGTGCGCAAGGTCCTGCGGGGAGCGTCCGGGCCAGATCTGATTCCGGTGCTGGGCGCCACCGCCCAGGCCCAGCTCGCCTCGGGCCTGGCCATGGCGGTAGGCATCGCCCTGACCGGCTGAGAGGCCACTCAGACAGGTACCACCTCGCGGTGAAGCATCTTGGTTCCCGCTCATGTTCGCTGCGCTCACAGGCCGCTCGGGCTCAGTTCCCACTCATGTTCGCTGCGCTCACGGGCCGCTCGGGGCTCAGTTCCCACTCATGTTCGCTGCGCTCACAGGCCGCTCGGGGCTCAGTTCCCGCTCATGTTCGCTGCGCTCACAGGCCGCTCGGGGCTCAGTTCCCGCTCATGTTCGCTGCGCTCACAGGCCGCTCGGGCCCGAGGCCTCGCTCGGCGCCTTGCAACATTCTCGACCAACACCTGCCTGTGCGCTCGGCCTCTGGGCTGAGCAGACTGTCGGCTATGAGCCGTCAAGCCGTCATGGCCCACCTCGAGGCGCTGGGCGTGGCCTACGAGGTGGTGGAGTGCGACCCCGACTTCGCCGACACCGCCCGATTCTGCGAGCGCTACGGCTACCCCATGGAGGCGTCGGCCAACGCCATCTGCGTGGTGGGCAAGTCGGCCGAGCGGCCCATGGCGTGCTGTGTGGTGCTGGCCTCCATGAGGCTGGACGTGAACGGCGTGGTGCGCCGCCGGCTCGGCACCCGCAAGGCCTCCTTCTCCGACGCGGCCATCACCACCGAGCGCACCGGCATGATGATCGGCGGCGTCACCCCCTTCGGCCTGCCCGCCGGCCTCCCAGTGTGGATCGACGCCCAGGTCATGGAATGCGACCTGGTGATCGTGGGCGGCGGGTCCCGCGACTGCAAGATCCTGTGCCCGCCCGCCTCGCTGCTGGCCGTCGCGGGCGCAGAGGTGGTCGAGAACCTTGCTCGCCCCGCGGGTGGCGCCCCGGGGGCCGGGATCCCCGCCGGGACCCGGCCGTGATCGTCACCACCACGATCGGCGCCTACCCCAAGCCCGCCTATGTGCCCATCTCCGACTGGTTCCCCGCGACCTCCGGCGACCAGGCCGCCGACTACACCTCGGCCTTCGCTCGTGAGATGGACCGGGCCGGCTCGGGCCGCGAGGCACTGTTCTGCCGAGCGACGGCCGAGGTGGTAGGCGACCAGGTCGAGGCGGGAATCGACATCGTCACCGACGGCGAGGTGCGCCGGGAGAACTATGTGCACTACCAGTGCCGCCACTTCTCCGGCTTCGACTTCGACATCCTCAGCCCGAAGGCGATCCGGGGCGTGACAGGAGCCTTGCTGCCCACCGTAAGAAGCGAGGTGCGCCACCTCGGAGCCTCTCCGCTCGTCCACGACTACCGGGTGGCCCAGTCGCTGTCGCCCAGGCCTGTGAAGATGACGATCCCCGGCCCCATGACGATCATCGACACCACGGTGGATGCCTGCTACCACGACGACGCCGCGCTGGGCGCCGACCTCGCAGCCGCCGTCAACGCCCAAGCCCTGGAACTAGTCGACGCGGGATGCCGCCACATACAGGTCGACGAGCCGGTTATGGCCCGCAAACCCGACATTGCGCTGGCCTACGGCATCGAGCACCTCGAGCGCTGCTTTACCGGGGTGCCTGAGGGCGTCGCGCGGGTGGTGCACTGCTGCTGCGGCTATCCCGAGCACCTCGACCAGGACGACTATCCCAAGGCCGACCACGGCGCGTACCTTGCGTTGGCCGAGGCGCTCGACGCGGCCGCCGTCGACGCCGTGAGCATCGAGGACGCCCACCGGCCCAACGATCTGAGCGTGCTGCTGCGGCGGTTCGCCCGCACCACGGTGATCCTCGGCGTGATCGCCGTCGCCCGCAGCCGGCTGGAGGCGGTCGACGATGTCGAGGACCGGCTGATCCAAGCCCTGGAGCACCTCCCGCCGGAGCGTCTGGTGGCCGCGCCCGACTGCGGGCTCGGCTTTCTCGGCAGGGACCTGGCCCGCCGCAAGCTGGCGGTGATGTGCGAAGCCGTCCGCAGGGTCAACTCTGGGCTCGGTTAGCGATCCGGCGAGTTGCTCGGCGGAGCGGCTCGTCTCTGCCCGCAACCTGACCTCAGCGGTCGGCCCGGATCTCACTATGTTTGCGCCCGCTTGGGCCCTTGCTGCAACCTCGGTTATCGTTGACCAACGGATGCACGCCCACAATGCATCCTTCTATCTGATCGCTCTAACTGAAGGACTCCCGTTGGTCTTGCTACAGGTGGTTCCACCGCAGCGTCACCCCCGCCTCGGAGGCGTCACACTGTGGTGGTGAGGAGCCGCTCGCGGGCCACGCTCGTATTCGCCTTGCTGTGCCTCGCGGCAGCCGCCTGCGGCGCAGACGCCGCCCGGCCTGACCTGACCGACACGTCGGGCTTCCCCGAGGACGGCGCCCCTCGGGCCGCCGGCTTCGGATCGACGCGCACGGCAATGGGCATGTCGGCAGCCGGCGGAGTGCCGCGACGGGGGCCGGCGTGCCCCGAGGCGGGCGGCCCGCAGGCGTCGGATGCGGTCACGATCGCCTGGTCCGGTCCCGACTTGGACGAGTTGGCTGCCGTCGGCTTGGAGACGATGGTCCTCGACGAGCCCTCCCTGATCGTCGAGGCCTACATCAACGAGGTCAACGCCAACGGCGGGATCAACGGGAACTGCTTCGAGCCGGTGGCCTACCCCTGGGACCTGTCGGATCCCGACGCGTCGTTCCGCCAGATCTGCACCGATCTGCCCGAACGGCGGCCGCTGCTGCTGCTGAGTCTGTGGATGAACGACACCACGCTGAGATGTGCCACCCTCGATGCGCAAGTCCCCACCCTCGGGATATTCACGTCCCTGCCCGCCTCGTCTCTGGAGAGCTCCGAGGGAAGGCTCTTCCTCGACGACGGATCTGTCGGGTACCTGCTGTCGAACAGTCTTGACGTCGCCGCCCGCGCTGACGTGCTGACCGGCGACGATCGCATAGGACTCCTCGTGACCGACGGTGCCAGCGCGGCAGCGCAGATCGAGACCGCCCTAGCTGCCGTCGAGCGCCTCGATCTTGAGTTGGTCTCTGTGGCCAATGTTCCCAGCGAGTTCGGGACGGTGGGGGTGTCGGTTGCGGAGCGCCAGGTCCGACTGCTGGAGGGCGGCCTCACGGACTCCGAGACAGAAGAGGCGGTGCGGCGCCTCTTGCGGCTGTCACCGGAGAAGGCCGAGGTGCTGCGCCAGATGGAGGAGTACTTCCTCGACACCGTCGAGCACCTCCGACGAGCAGGCGTCACCACGGTGGTGTCGTCGTCCACTTCGGCCGATGTGCGCCGTCTGATGAGAGCCGCCGACCGGCTCGACTGGTTCCCCCAGTGGGTCGTCAACGACTCTCAGCCCGCCGTGCTCACCCTCACGGGGGCGCCCGCAGAACAGGTCCGCAGGCTCGTGCAGATCAGCTCGAGGCGGGCAGCCGGTAACCCCATTCCGGACTCGGACCGAGCCTGTGTCAGCCTCCGCAACACCTCTGCCGAGGCGCCTCCCTTCTCGCACCGGACCCACACCGACGCCTGGAACCTGATCACTGCCACCTGCGACTCCTTGGACCTGGTGTTCGCAGCCATGACCCGCGTCGCCGGGCCGCTGACACGCGAGGCGCTGATCGACGCCCTCGACCTGAGCGACTATGAGACCGCCCACGGGTCTCGTATCAGCTTCGCCCCCGACGACCACAACGGCTCGGACCGCTTCCGAGTGCTGCGAGCCGACCCCGACTGCGTGCTGGACGAATGGGGCTGCATGCGCGCCGAGAGCGACTGGTTCGGTCCCGATGACGCGCTCCTCGCGTGACGTAAGCGGGCGCCCGGATCAGCTCAGCTTGGCGATGTGGGCGTGTATGTGGGAATCGTCGAAGGGGGTCGAGCTGCTGTCGATGCGGTTGCCGTCCTTGTCGACAAGCCAGACCGCGGAGTTGCTCTGCACCGCGAAGTAGCGCCACACCTCGGAGGAGTCGCTCCAGAGCATCGTGAACGTCGTTCCGGTCGAGTCGACGAAATCCCTGGCCAGAGCCAGGTCGTCCTGGCCGCCGATGCCGACGACGGTGAGACGGTCGGCGTTGTCGCGAGCGAACTGCTCGACGGTCGGAGCCTCGCTCCGACACATCGGTCAATGCGGAGTCCAGAACCAGAACAGCAGCGGCTTGGTGTTGTCGACCAGTGATCGAAGGTTGACGGTGGCACCGGTGGAGACGTCGATCATGTCGATGTCGGGAACGTCGCCAGTGGTGTTGATGAGGCTCATGTCCAAGCCATCGCCGCTGCGGGGGCCGACGTCCTGCGAGGCATGCTCGTGCCCGTCCTCTCCGGAGGCGTCTTCCAGCACGCTGTTGATGTCCATCTGGCCTGTGCCGCTGTCACCGGCACAGGCCGCGGCACAGATTGCGACGGCTGCAATTGCGCACCATGAAGCGTGCACAAGAACTCTCATGAATCTTTGGCGCATAAAACCAAAAGTGTGTCCAAGGCTTGCAGTGTTTCCGAGGCTGAGCGAACTCGAGCACTTCCTACATCGAGACGCTAGTCGACGCATCGCTTCCAGCCGCATCGGGACTCCAGCGTTGTCAGAGCTTCCCTCCGCATCGAGGTCTTGCGGCCGTGTCGGAGCTTCCCTCCGCATCGAGGTCTTGCGGCCGTGTCGGAGCTTCCCTCCGCATCGAGGTCTTGCGGCCGTGTCGGAGCTTCCCTCCGCATCGAGGTCTTGCGGCCGTGTCGGAGCTTCCCTCCGCATCGAGGTCTTGCGGCCGTGTCGGAGGACCTCGGACGTACAGGACGATGTCTCAGACCAGCCGGGCCGGAGCCTGTGGCCGCGACGCGCCCGCATCCGAGCTGTGGGCTCTCAGCGGCCGGCGGCTGCGCCGCGGGTGACGAGACGCTGGCGGTGCTGCGCTCAGCGGCGGGTGGCGGTGATGAGCTGGGCAATGCCTGCACTCAGGCGGTGACGGCGCACGTCGGTGAACCCGAATGAGCGCACCATGGCCTGCAGCTCGTCGGCCGAGGGCAGGTAAGCGACCGACTCGGGCAGGTAGCGGTAGGCGTCCCGGTCCGACAGCGCAGCCCCGATGAGGGGAACCACCCGGCCGAAATACAGGCCGTGGCCCCAGCGCAGGATCGGGTTGGATGGCCGGTCCACCTCCAGAAGGCCGATACGCCCGCCGGGTCGCAGCACCCGGGCCAACTCGGCAAGCAGTGGCGGCACCGAAGTGAGGTTCCGCAGGGCGAAGCCGCAGGTGGCGCCGTCCAGCGCGCCGTCGGGAACCGGCAGGTCCAGCACGTCGGCGTTGACCAGCGGGGAATCATCGGGTCCTGCGGGGGCCGCCCGCAGCATTCCCATCGAGAAGTCGAAGCCGAGGGGGCGATGGCCCCGGCGGGCGAGCTCCCGGCAGAGGTCCCCCGTGCCGCAGGCCAGGTCGGCCACCAGCGATCCCGCGGGCAGGGCCAGCTCGCGCCCGGTCCGGCGCCGCCAGGCCACGTCGAGCCGCAGGGTCATGATGCGGTTCACCAGGTCGTAGCGGGGCGCGATGGCGTCGAACATGTCCCGCACCGCCCGGCGCTTGTCCGCGCCGGTGGACAGGTTGCTCACCGCCCGGCGCTTGTCCGCACCGGTGGACAGGTTGCTCACCGCCCGGCGCTTGTCCGCACCGGTGGACAGGTTGCTCACCTGCGCTTGGGCCAGTATCGCTGGTAGCCGCGGCTTATGGGGTGCAGCAGGAGGGCAACCAGCGCGAAGTCGAACAGCAGGCCGATTATTTGGCCCCACACCCGGCCGAAGCTGTCAATCAGCACCAGCAGCGCGATAACCAGAGTAAGCGCCGCCACGGCAACGCCGAGCTTGTAGCCCCATCGCCTCTCGTTGGCGATGCCGAATGCGGCCACCACGTTGCCCACGGCGAACAGCAGCGAGAACACGGTGCGGGACCCGAAGAGAAACCCGAACACGAGCGCGATCCCACCCCGGAAGTACATCAGCATCTGGGCGATGTACAGCGTCTGCGGCTGGCGGGGATTGACCCATACGCGGGGCTCCATGCCCCCAGTATGCAGCCTCGCCAAGAGGCCGAGCGGATCCGGCAAGGTTTATGAGGGTCTCGCAAGGCGCGAAGCGAGGCCGTGGCCCGAGCGGCCCGTGAGCGCAGCGAACAAGAGCGGGAAGCAAGATGCTCACCGCGAGGCGGTTGCCTATCCGCTCGGCCTCTGGGCCAGGGACGGGCGGCGATAGGCGCGGTCGGTGTGGTGATGCATGAAGCCGATCCGGCGGTAGACGGCGTTGGCGGGGTGGTTGTCGGACTCCACGTAGAGCATTCCGACGGTCAGCCCGCGGTCGGAGAGCCATTCCAGACCGGCCAGGGTCATGGGCCCACCCAGGCCCCGGCCCCCGAAGTCGGGGTCGACGGCGATCACGTAGATCTCACCCACCGGCGGGGCGTGGTCGGGGTGGACCTTGGTCCAGCAGAAGCCGGCGAGGCGGCCCTCTCGGTGGTGCAGGCGGAATCCGTCGGCGTTGAACCACGGCTCGGCCATCCGGTCGCGCACGTCATCGGCGGTGAGCCCGCCCTGCTCCGGGTGCCAGTGGAAGGCCCGGTTGTTGACCGCCACTAACTCGTCCATGTCGTCGATCCTGAAGGCCCTGGTGGGCAGCCCCGACGGCTCGGCCGGCAGGCGGCAGCGCAACTGCCACAGGTCGCGGTAGGGCTCGAAGCCGTAGCTCCGCGCCGCGGCATCATCTCCCTCCGCCACGTGTCTTATCCACAGCTGGGCCCGAGCGCCGTCGTCCAGCCCGGCCAAGGCCTCCGTCAGGACTTCAGCCGTCCCGCCCGCAGCCCGGCCCTCGTGCACCACGATCTGCGCTTCGCCGCCCACCGTCGCCGGGGCATTGACCTCGTAGCGCACCGGGGCCGAGGGTACCGCGGCCTTGAACGAGGCATGGGGTGGACCCATGAGCCGTGTCAGTTCACGCACGGGGAGCGACCGCTCAGCCGGTCAAGCCGGCCGCGTACCGCTAGCTTCACGCCGATGGCCCGTCCCCGCACTCCCAAAGGCCGCGCCCGACGAACTCATGAGCGCCTGGCCCTTGAGTACCCCGAAGCGGTGTGCGAGCTCGACCACCGCAACGCCTTCGAGCTGCTGGTGGCCACCATCCTGTCGGCGCAGGCCACCGACGTGGGCGTCAACAAGGCTACGCCGGCCTTGTTCGCCCAATTCCCGGACGCCGAGGCGCTGGCCGAGGTCGAACCGGAGGAGGTCCAGCCCTACATCAACACGATCGGGCTGTTCCGCAACAAGTCCAAGAGCCTGGTGGGGATGGCCCGGATGCTGGTGGACGACTACGGCGGCGAGGTTCCCGGCGCCATGCGCAACCTGGTGCGCCTGCCCGGGGTGGGGCGCAAGACGGCCAACGTGATCCGCAGCGTGGGCCTCGGTCTGCCCGGCCTGCCCGTTGACACCCACGTCACGCGGCTGTCGAACCTGCTCGGCCTCACCTCCGTGACCGACCCGGTGAAGATCGAGCTGGAGCTGAACCCCATGATCCCTGCCTCCGAGCGGGGCGACTTCAGCCTGCGGATGATCCTTCACGGCCGCCGGGTGTGCGTGGCCCGCAGGCCCCGCTGCGAAGACTGCGTGCTCAACGACTTCTGCCCGTCCAGCGCGGTCTGATCCCACGGCCGCAGGCCGCCGCGCCTTTGCGCCTCTAAGAGGCCCCGCAAATAGGCGGCAGCCCTTCCCCGAGGAGCTTGCAACCCCAAGGCATCCTGACGTTGATTCTCACCTATTTGCGCGCGTTCTAAGCCCCCGCGGGCGGCAGCGGCGAGCCGGGCTTGGGCGCCCGCAGCGACCCATCTGCTCGCAGAACGGCAGTGTCGGCAGGCCGAGAAGCCCCATGCCGACCGGTAGCGTTATGGAGTGCTCAGCCGCCTCGACCTGCGCGGCGACGGCGGCCCCGTCGCCACTCGCCTGCCGCGGCCCGAGCCCGCGTCCGCGTCCTCCGGCCCGCTGGAGGCAGTCCGGGCCATCATCGCGGACGTCCGGGAGCGGGGCGACGCCGCCCTGCGGGAACTGACTGAGCGCTTCGACGGCGCCGCACCGGCCAACCTCACCGTCAAGCCCGACGAGATCACCCAGGCCGCGGCCCGCACCCCTCCGGAGGTGCGCGACGCCCTCGCGGCCGCGGTGGCCAACGTGGAGGCCTACCACCGCCACCAACTGCTCGAGGACGTGGTCCACGAGCGGGGCGGCGTCACGGTGAGGGAGATTCACCGGCCGGTGCGCCGGGCCGGCTGCTACGTGCCCGGAGGCCGGGCCGCCTACCCGTCGACGCTGATCATGACCGCCATCCCGGCCCGGGTGGCCGGAGTGGCCGAGATCGCGGTCTGCGTGCCCCCCGGACCCGACGGGCGCGTCGCCGACGTGACCCTGGCCGCAGCCGCCGCGGCGGGCGTCACCGAGGTCCATCCCGTGGGCGGGGCCCAGGCCGTTGCCGCGCTGGCCTACGGGACCGAGTCGATCCCCCCGGTCGACGTGATCGTCGGACCGGGCAACGTCTATGTCGCGCTGGCCCAGCGGGAGGTGGCCGGGGTGGCGGGCGTGCCCGCCGCGTTCGCGGGACCCTCAGAGGTGGTAGTGGTGGCCGACGCCACCGCGGACGCCACCTTCGCCGCGGCCGACGTGATCCTGCAGGCCGAGCACGGCCCTGACGGGCTGGCCTGGCTCGTGACCTGGGACGAGGCGACAGCCGATGCGGTGGAGGCCGAGGTCTCCCGGCTCGCAGCCCGCGCCGACCGCCGCGCCGAGATCACCGCCACCCTGCTCAACTCCGGTCACAGCGTGCTGTGCTCCAGCGTCGAGCAGGCCCTGGAAGTGGTCAACGAGATCGCCCCCGAGCACGTCGAGCTGATGGTGGCCGACCCCGAGGCGCTGGTGCCGCAGGTCCGCAACGCCGGGGCCGTGTTCTGCGGGCCGTGGGCGCCCGCGTCGGTGGGCGACTACGCGGCCGGGCCCAACCACGTGCTGCCCACCAACGGCACAGCCCGTTTCGCCGGCGCCCTCGGGGTGCGCGACTTCATCAAGAGCATGCACGTCGTGAGCACCGACCAGGCCGGGCTGCGGGGCCTGGCGCCCCATGTCATCGCGCTGGCCGAAGCCGAGGGGCTCACCGCCCACGCCGAGTCCGTGAGACTGCGGCTCGACGCGGCCGCGTCGCCATCGACGCCGGGACGGACGTCATGACCGAGGTGGGCGCGGCGACCGGCCTGGCACGGCCCCGCGACGACATCGCCCTGATGGCCGGCTACCACTCGCCGCAGCTCGACGTGGCGGTGCGCCTCAACACCAACGAGAGCCCGCTGCCGCCCCCTCCTGCCTTCGCCGACGCGGTGGCGGCCGCGGCCCGGTCGGTGGCCTGGAACCGGTACCCGGACCGGCAGGCCCAAGAGCTCAGGTCCCGGATCGCGGCCCGCCACGGCGTGGACCCGGATCGGGTCTTTGCCGCCAACGGCTCCAACGAGGTGCTCCAGTGCCTGCTGCTCGCCTATGGCGGCGCCGGGCGCAGCGTGGCGGTGTTCGAGCCCAGCTACGCGCTGCACTCGCACCTGGCCCGGGTCACCGGGACTGCGGTCGTCGAGGGGGCGCGCGACGACGACTTCACGCTCGACGCCGCAACCGCCACGGCGCTGATCGCCTCGGCGGGGCCCTCGGTGACGTTCCTGTGCTCCCCCAACAATCCCTCGGGCACGGTGGCGGCCCGGTCCACGGTCGCCTCGCTGCTCGATGGGGTCCGCTCGGCCGGCGGACTGCTGTGCGTGGACGAGGCCTACGCGGAGTTCTCCCCCCACACCGCGCTGGAACTCGTCGACGACGAGACCCCGCTGGCGGTCACCCGCACGTACTCCAAGACCTGGGCCATGGCCGGGGCCCGGCTCGGTTACCTGGTCGGCCCGACGTGGCTGGTGGCCGAACTGGGCAAGGTGGCCCTGCCGTACCACCTCGACGCCCTCAAGCAGGCCGTCGGGATCGCGGCCCTCGACTACGTCGACGACATGCAGGCCAGGGTGGACGCCATCGTGGCCGAGCGAACGCGGCTGACGGACCGGCTGGGCGAGCTGCCGGTGGACGTGTGGCCCTCGGGCGCCAACTTCGTGCTGTTCCGGCCCCGAGGCCGCGACGGCGCCGAGGTGTGGCAGCAGCTCGTGGACCGGTCGGTGCTGGTGCGCAACTGCGCTTCGTGGCCGCGCCTGGCCGGCTGCCTGAGGGTTACGGTCGGGACCCCGGAGGAGGACGACTGCTTCCTGGACGCTCTCGAGGAGATACTGGCATGAGCCGCGCTGAGATGGACCGCTGCTGGCACCCTCGAGGAGAGCTCGAGTTTGGACCCCGCAGCGTCTCCAGTCCCCGCCCTTACCCTCAACAAGAACTCGGCATGAGCCGCACCTCCACCCGCTCCCGCTCCACCAAGGAGACCTGGAAATGAGCCGCACCTCCACCCGCTCCCGCTCCACCAAGGAGACCTGGAAATGAGCCGCACCTCCACCCGCTCCCGCTCCACCAAGGAGACCCGCATCGAGCTCAGCCTCGACCTCGACGGCGACGGCACCGCCGAGGTCTCCACCGGCCTGCCCTTCTTCGACCACATGCTCGACCAACTCGGCCGTCACGGCAGCCTCGGGCTGTCCGTGCGGGCCACTGGCGACCTCCCGGTGGATGCTCACCACACCGTCGAGGACACCGGCATCGTGCTGGGCCAGGCGTTCCGCGAGGCGCTGGGCGACAAAGCCGGGGTGCGTCGCTTCGCCAGCATCACCGTCCCTCTCGACGAGGCCGCGGTGGAGGTCGTTCTCGACCTTTCGGGCCGGCCCTTCCTGCACTACGACGTGGACTTCCCCGGAGAGAAGATCCTCGGGGATCCGCCCTTCGACCCCCAGCTTGCCGAGGAGTTCTGGCGGGCCTTCGCCACCGCGGCCGCGGTCACGCTGCACATCGTGATGCTCCGGGGCCGCAACACCCACCACATCGTGGAAGCCTCGTTCAAGGGCGTCGCCCGGGCCATCCGCGACGCGGTCCGCGTGGAGGGCTCGGCCCTGCCCTCCACCAAGGGCACGCTGTGACGGATGACGGGCCGCTCGCCGCCATCTTCGAACGCTCACCGGCACCCGCCCCGAGCAGACGGAGCGGGTCGTGACGAACAGACCTCTGGTCGCCATCCTCGACTACGGCATCGGCAACCTGCACTCGGCCCAGAAGGGATTCGAGCACGCCGGCGCCAACGCCCGCCTCACCGCCGACCGGGGCTTGATCGACGACGCTGACGGCGTGGTATTGCCGGGTGTGGGCGCCTTCGCGCCGTGCATGGCCGCGCTGGGCCGCACCGGCCTGGACGGAGCGGCCTGCGACGCAGTGCGCTCGGGCCGTCCCTTCATGGGGATCTGCGTGGGGATGCAGGTGCTCTTCACCGGCTCCGACGAGGCCCCGGGCACCGCGGGCCTGGGGGTCTTCGACCGCGGTGTGCGCTGGATACCGGGCCCGGTCAAGCGCCCCCAGATGCAGTGGAACGTCCTGCACCGCCGCCGCGACCACCCCATGCTGGCCGGGCTGGACGACCCGGTCTGGGCCTATTTCGTGCACTCGCTGGCCCCGGAGATGGACGGCGGCAGCGATGTGGTCGCCACCTGCGACTACGGGGGGCCGGTGGTGGCCGCGGTAGCCCGCGACAACGTGTGGGCCGCCCAGTTCCACCCCGAGAAGTCCTCGAGGGTGGGCCTGCGCATCCTGGCCAACTTCGTGACCGCGGCCGCGGCGGGCGCCGAGGCCGTCTGAGCGACGTGGACCTGTACTGCGCCGTCGATGTCCGCGGCGGCCGCTGCGTGCGCCTGCGCCAGGGCGACTACGGCGCCGAGACCGTCTACGACGAAGACCCGGTGGCCCGGGCGGTGCAGATGGCCGACCAGGGCGCGCGATGGATCCATGTCGTCGACCTCGACGGGGCCCGCTCGGGCCGCCCCGACAACGCCGGGGTGGTCGCGGCCATTGCCGGTGCGGTCCCGGTGCCGGTGCAGGCCGGCGGAGGGGTGCGCACCGCCTCCACGGCCGAGGCCTGGTTCGCGGCCGGCGTGGAGCGGGTGGTGCTGGGCACCGCTGCGCTGCGCGACCCGGACCTGGTGCGGAACCTGGCCGGCTCGCACCGCGTCGCGGTCGGCCTCGACGCCCGGGCCGGAGACGTCGCCACCGACGGCTGGCTGCAGGGCTCGGGACAGCCGGTGCTGGATGTGGCCCGAAGATTCGCCACCGACGGCGTGGACGCCTTCGTGGTCACCGACATCGACCGGGACGGGACGCTGGGCGGACCGGACCTGCAGGGCCTGGCCTCGATGCTCGACGCCGTGGACGTCGATGTGGTCGCCTCGGGCGGCGTGGGCCGCCTCGACGACCTGCGGGCCCTAGCCGGAGTCCAGGGCCGCGACGGGCGCCGCCTCAGCGGAGCGATCGTCGGGACCGCCCTCTACGAGCGCCGCTTCACGGTGGCCGAGGCGGTCGCCGCGCTGGCCGGGGTCCTGGAGGGAGGCTGAGATGAGGGTGGCCCGGGTCATCCCCTGCCTAGACGTGGACGCCGGGCGGGTCGTCAAGGGCGTCAACTTCGTGGACATCCGCGACGCCGGCGACCCGGTGGAGCTGGCCGCCCGCTACGACGCCGAGGGGGCCGATGAGCTAGTCTTCCTCGACATCACCGCCTCATCGGACCGCCGCGACACCACCGTGGCCATGGCCCGGGCGGTGGCCGACGAGGTGTTCATCCCCTTCACCATCGGCGGCGGCATCCGCACTCTCGACGACGCCCGCCGCCTGTTGCGGGCCGGCGCCGACAAGGTGAGCGTCAACACCGCCGCGGTGCGCCGGCCTGAGCTGGTCCGCGAGATCAGCCGGGAGTTCGGCGCCCAATGCTGCGTCGTCGCCATCGACGCCCGCAGCGCAGCCGAGTCACCGAGCGGCTACGAGGTCTTCACCCACGGCGGCCGCACCCGAACCGGCATCGACGCGCTGGTATGGGCGGTCGAGGCCGAGCGTCTCGGAGCGGGCGAGATCCTGCTCACCTCGATGGACCGAGACGGCACCAGGGAAGGCTTCGAGCTGAACTTGACATCGAGAGTCTCACGGAACCTGGGCATCCCGGTCATAGCCAGCGGGGGAGTGGGGACGCTTGACCACCTAGTGGAGGGAGTCATCGAAGGCCTCGCCGATGCGGTGCTGGCCGCCAGCATCTTCCACTACGGCGAGCACACCATCGCCGAGGCCAAGGCCCGGATGGCCGCGGCCGGAATCACCGTGCGCCCCGCCTGAGGATTCTGCTGCCGACAGCTCACGGGCGGCAGCCGGCACACCGCCGGCCGGAGCCGTGGGCAGGCCGCCTCTTCCGCCACGGCAGGCGGGGCACTAGTGTCGCTGCCGCGCCATCGCCCCGACCGCTGACGCTTGGAGGTCGCCCTTGACAGTCGCCGAGACCTACCGCCTGTCGTCCCGCTACACCGACGACTCCGGCACGGTCTTCATGACCGGCCTGCAGGCCCTGGCCCGGTTGCCCGTCGAACAGCTCCGGGCCGACCGGCTCGCGGGACTGCGCACCGCCGCCTTCATCAGCGGCTACCCCGGTTCACCCCTGGGCGGCTACGACACCGAGGTCACCAAGGCGATCGCCGAGGCTTCCGACCTCCCCATCGTCGTGGCGCCCGCCGTCAACGAGGAACAGGCCGCCACCGCGGTGATGGGGTCCCAGCTCGCATCCCTTCGCCCCGACTCCCGCTACGACGGCGTCCTGGGCATCTTCTACGGCAAGGGGCCCGGCGTGGACCGGGCCGGTGACGCCCTGCGCCACGGCGTGTTCGCCGGATCGGACCCGCGCGGCGGTGCGGTGGTGATCGCGGGCGACGACCCCGAGGCCAAGAGCTCGACCATCCCGTCGTCGTCGGCGGGGACCCTCGCCGACATGCACATACCGGTGCTGTATCCGGGCACGCCCGGCGAGGCGCTGGACCTGGGCCGCCACGCCGTGTACCTGTCGAGGGCCACTGGGCTTTGGACCAGCCTGAAGATCGTGGCCGACGTCGCCGACGGCAGCGGGACCGTCCACCTCGACCCGGCCAGAGTCGACCCGCAGATCCCGACAATCGACGGCAAGCCCTACGCACACACCCCCGACGGCATGCTCCTGACCCCGGCCACGGTGGACGCCGAGCGCGAGATCTACGAGGTGCGCCACCCGCTGGCCATCGAGTACGCCGCCCTCAACCGTCTCAACCACGCCACCGTCAACCCGGCCGACGCCTGGATCGGCATAGTGGCCTCCGGGATCACCTACCGGGAGCTGCGGGAGACGCTGCGCCGGCTCGGGCTGGCCCACGACACCGACATCGCCGCGGCCGGCATCCGCCTCATGTGCATGCACATGCCGATCCCGTTCAGCCCCGAGAGGGCCCGCAACTTCGCCCACGGCCTCGAAGAGGTCTTCGTGGTGGAGGAGAAGCAGCCCAACATCGAATCGCTCATCAAGGACGCCCTCTACAACGAGGTCCTGCGCCCCCGGGTGACCGGCAAGCACGACGAGCACGACGCCATGCTGCTCCCCGGCCACGGCGGCCTCACCGCCGACCACCTGCTGGATCCGCTGCGGCGGCGCCTGTCCCAGCGCATCGGGCACCGGCTCGTCCCCGAGCAGCCGCCGCGGGAGCTCATTCCGCTCAACACTGGGGTGGCCCGAACCCCCTACTTCTGCTCGGGCTGCCCCCACAACCGCTCGACCAGGGTCCCCGACGGCGCCGCGGTGGGCGCGGGCATCGGCTGCCACACCATGACGCTGTTGATGGACTCCGCCGACTTCGGCGACATCATCGGGCTCACCTGCATGGGCCAGGAGGGTGCCCAGTGGATCGGCATGGCGCCGTTCGTGGACACGCCCCACATCTTCCAGAACCTCGGCGACGGCACGTACTTCCACAGCGGCCAGCTCGCGATCCAGGGGGCGGTGGCGGCTGGCGTCGACATCACCTACAAGCTGCTGTGGAACCGGGCCGTGGCCATGACCGGGGGACAGAACCCCCAGGGCTTGATCACCGTCGGCAACGTGGCCAGGGTGCTGCTGGCCCAGGGGGTGGCCCGCGTCCTGATCACCACCGACGACACGGCCCGCTACCGGGGCGCCGACGTGCCCGAGAACGTGGAGGTCTGGCCCCGCAGCCGGCTGCTGGAAGCCCAGGAGACGCTGGCGCTCCTCAAGGGCGTCACCGTGCTCATTCACGACCAGCAGTGCGCGGCCGAGGCCCGCCGGGGGCGCAAGCGGGGAACGGTGGCGGTGCCGCGCCAGCGGGTGTTCATCAACGAGCGGATCTGCGAGGGCTGCGGCGACTGCGCGCAGATCAGCAACTGCCTGTCGGTCCAGCCCGTAGAGACGCCCTTCGGGCGCAAGACCCGCATCGACCAGACCACCTGCAACCTGGACTTCTCGTGCCTGGAGGGGGACTGCCCGTCGTTCATGACGGTCACGCAGCCGGGGCGGCTGCGGACGTGGCTGCGCCGGATCCTGTGGCGGGGCCGGGATGCATCCCGGCCCGCGGGCACGGCCGCGCCGGCCGCGCCCACCGATGTGGACGACCCCGTGCCCGTTGTTCCCACCGACGACCTGTCGGTGCGCATCGTCGGCATCGGAGGCACCGGAGTGGTGACCGTGAGCCAGGTGATCGGCACCGCGGCGATGTTCGACGGCTACGACGTCCGGGGCCTGGACCAGATCGGCCTGTCTCAGAAGGCCGGGCCCGTGGTGAGCGACCTGCGGTTGGGCAGGGGCGGCGAGGCGGCCAGCAACCGGCTCGGCGCGGGTCAGGCCGACGTCCTGCTGGCCTTCGACCAGCTGGGCGCGGCGTCGCCGGCGGGAATGAGTCGATGCGACCCGCAGCGCACCGTGGTGGTGGGCTCGACGTCGCAGACCCCGACCGGGGCGGTGATCGCCCACCCGGAGCGGGCCATGCCCGACCCCGCCGAGCTGGAGGCGGCCATCGCGGCGGTCACCCGAGCCGACTGCCGCCACTGGGCCGACGCCCAGCGCGTCTGCGAGGCCCTCATTCAGAACGCGGTTTCGGCCAACATCCTGGTGGTGGGAATGGCGGTGCAAGCCGGCGCGCTGCCGCTGTCGCCCCGGTCGGTGGAGCAGGCCATAGAGCTCAACGGCGTGGCCGTGGCGAGCAACATCGAAGCGTTCCGGTGGGGCCGGGCGGTGGTGGACCGACCCGAGGCGGTCGCCTCGGCGGTGGAGTCCAGCCGGGCCACCGGCCGCGGGCTCGCCGACCTGGACGCGGACATCGCCGAGCGGGTCAGGACCCTTACCCGAGCCGCCGGCGCGGGCGCCCCCGAGGACGCCGGTTACCGCGGCGGTTTCGACCTGGAGATGATGGCCAGCGAGCTGTGCGCCTACCAGTCGCCGCAGTTGGCCCGCCAGCACCTCGACTTCGTGGAGGCCGTTGCGGCGGCCGACGCCGAGCGGGGCGACGGCTCGGGGCGGCTGACGGTGGCCGCGGCCCGGGGCTACTTCAAGCTGCTCGCCTACAAGGACGAGTACGAGGTGGCCAGGCTGATGCTCGATCCAGCGGCCACCGCGGAGGCCCGCAAGCTGGCCGCAGCCACCGGGGGACGGGTGGCCTGGAAACTGCACCCACCGATCCTGCGGGCCCTCGGCATGAAGTCGAAGATCGCGGTGCCGGTGTCGTGCACGCCGCTTATCCGCGTCCTGGCCGCCATGCGCCGGCTGCGGGGCACGGTCCTCGACCCGTTCGGGCACACCGCGGTGAGGCGGGCGGAGCGGTCGCTGCCGGGCAAGTACCGCGCCGGCGTCGAGTCGGACCTGCGGCACCTGAGCGGTGAGCGGTACTCCGCCGCGGTGGGGAGGGCCGCGCTGCCCGAGGAGGTGCGCGGCTACGAGCACATCAAGATGGGCGGCATCGACCGGATTCGAGAGGAACTGAAGCGAGCCTGACAAGGCGGGCCACGACGACGTTGTCGGAGAAGGCGGCCCAGGCTGTTAGGCTCGCGCCCAACCCAATGGTGACGACGACTGCTACCGCCACCTTGGACCCACACTTGGCGTTGTCAGCGGATTTCGCCCAAGTTGTGCGCCGCCATGTCGATGGCCTGGCCAGCGACGCGGACTTGGCGCTTCTCGAGGCCAATACCAGGCTGTGGGTTCGAGCCCTCTACCGACTGCTCGACGACGTCGCTGAATCGATCGACGGCGTCAGGGCCACGGTAAGGGGACATCGGCGCGCCCTGATCGTGGCCGATCTCGAGGATGACTACGGCGCCATCGACGCCGTGCTGGCCAAGCTGGTGGGACCGCCGCTGGCCCCCCTGAAGAACGGCTCCTCGAGAGATGCTCGCAGCGCGGGGATCGTCGAGCTGCAGCTGTCGTGGGTTCCGGGGCGGGTGATCGCCTGGGCCGCCGGGCCCGGTCGGACCGCCGAGGGCGCGCCGGAAGTCCTCACGCGGCTGCGGGGCGCGGGCGCCGGCGCGGTTGAGTGGAGCGAGCACCGCCCCGTCAAACTCGGCGGCGGGGCCCGGGCCGAAGCCGTCTCGGCACCGATCGAGAGCTGCCTCGGGTGGCTCGTGGCGCTGGGCGAGGCAGCCGAGGAGGACGGGATCGGGGCGAGCGTGTCGTGGCTGGGCCTCGTGGCCGCACTGGCGGTGCGGCTCGCCGCCCAGGGGCGCATGGTGCCCCAGCTCAAGAAGGTGCGCCGCCGGTACCGCCCCGACGACGAGGCCGACGGCGCCAACGGCGCGGCCCCAGCCGCCGCGGGACGAGCCGACAGCGCCTCCTACGCGGTGCGCTGGGCCCCGGCGCTGGTGGAGTCCGACATCCTCGCTGCGCTGGCCGACTCGCTGCCGGGCGCGGCGGCGGCCTTCGAGAACCAGCGCGACGCGCCCGCCTTCACCCAGGCGGCTCTGGCCGACATATTCGACGCCATCGCCACCGAGGCGGCCGAGCGGCTCGAAGCACCGGCGCCCCCGCCCGCGCCGCGCACCAGGGCCGACGTGGCCGAGACGGCCCTGGCCCAGCTGGACGGCACGCCCTTCGACGCCCCCAGCCGCCACGCCTCCGACCTGGCCCGCCGCCTCGACCAGTGGGCACGCCCGGTGACGGAGCCCTACGACCCGCGGCTGCGATTGATCGTGCAGCTCGATCCACCCGACGACATCGGCGCCTGGCACCTGTCGGTCCTGTCGGAGGCGAGCTCGGGCGAGCTCCAACCGGTCGAGCGGGCCCTGGTGATCGCGTCGCGAGCCCGGCGCCAGGCGGTGAAGCACCAGATGACCCGCCTGGAGCGGCTCTTCCCCGAGTTGCTACGGCTCGGGGGCCGCCGGCGGGGCGAGGTGATCCTCGACGCGGACGAGGCGTGGCAGCTGATGACCGAGACCGGCCACGTCCTGCAGGCCGTGGGCTACGAGGTGCGGGTGCCAGCGTTGTCGCGCCGACGGCGCTCACCGTCCCTGCGCCTCACGTCGGTCGAGGCCCAGGAGACCGTGGTGGGGGCCCGCCAGCTGGCCGACGTGCGCTGGTCGGTCGCCTTCGACGACGTGGAGCTGACTGCGGCCGAGATCCGGGATCTGGCCACCCAGGCCCGGCCCCTGGTGAAGAGCCGGGGACAGTGGGTGGAGCTGGACCGGGCCGACCTTAGGGAGGCCGCGGCCGCGCTGGCCGAGCGAGCCGACGCGACCCGCATGACCGGCGCCGACATGCTTCGCCACGCCCTCGGCCTGGAGGGGTCGCCCCTGGCCGGGGGCACGATGGTCGCGGGGGAGGGCTGGGCTGCGGAGCTGATCCGCACCGCCAGCAGCCTCCCCACGGAGCTCCCCACCAATCCCGACGGCTTCAGCGGGACGCTGCGCACGTACCAGGCCGACGCTCTGCTGTGGCTGAGCTTCTTGGAGCAGACCGGCCTGGGCGGCTGCCTGGCCTTGGACATGGGGCTGGGCAAGACCCCCACGATGCTGGCCCACATCTACCTCACTCGCGGCAACGGCCCGTCGCTCGTGGCCGCGCCGCCCGCGGTGGTGGGCAACTGGGCCAGCGAGGCCCGCCGGTTCGTGCCCGGCCTGCGGGTGGTGGTCCACCACGGCCCCAATCGCACGCCCTTGGAGCGGGTGCCGGCCATGGTGGAGCGGGCCGACCTGGTGGTATCCACCTACGGCACCACCATGCGCGACCTGGACGTGCTGGAGAAGGTCGAGTGGTCGACGGTCGTGCTCGACGAGGCCCAGGCCATCAAGAACCCCGCCAGCGAGACCGCCCAGCAGCTGCGCCGGCTCGATGCCCGCTGCCGGGTCACACTGACCGGCACCCCGATAGAGAACGGCCTGGGCGACCTGTGGTCCATCATGGACTTCTGCAACCCGGGCCTGCTGGGAGCCCGCAACCGGTTCATCGCCGAAATGTCGAAGGCGTCCAAGAAGCCCGGGACGGACCCTCCGGACGACGCTAGCTCCAACGGGTCAGAGGCGCCCAACTCCTCGCAAGCACCCGCGGCCCCCAAGGCGGCCGCAGCCGGCGAGGGTGCTCTGGCCGCGCTCAACGGCATCCTGGTGTTCCGACGGACCAAGGCCGAGCCCGCCATCGCCGCGGAGCTGCCCGACCGCATCGACGAGCTCGACCACTGCACGATGACCGCTGAGCAGATCGGGCTCTACCAGGCGGTGCTCGACGAGTTGGTGGTGCGCACCGAGACCACCGCCGACGGCGGTCCCGAGCGCAGGGGGGCGGTGCTGGCCGCCATCACCGCCCTCAAGCAGATCTGCAACCATCCGGTCAACTACGAGGACGACGGCGGACCCCTGGACGGGCGCTCGGGCAAGCTGGCCCGGCTGGAGCAGATCATGGGCCAGGTGTTCGCGGCCTCCGAGCGGATGCTGATCTTCACCCACTTCGCCACCTGGGGAGAACGGCTGGCGACGCACCTGACCGAGCGCACCGGCCTGCCGATCAGCTGCTATCACGGCGGGCTGGCCCGGGGCGCCCGCGACCGTCTGGTGCAGTCGTTCCAGAACGGTCGGGGGCCCGGGGCCCTAGTGCTGTCGCTCAAGGCGGGCGGCACCGGTCTGAACCTGACCGCGGCCAACCACGTGGTGCTCTACGACCGCTGGTGGAACCCGGCGGTCGAGGACCAGGCCCGCGACCGGGCCTGGCGCATCGGGCAGCGCAACACGGTGGTATGCCACCGGCTGGCGTGCCCCGGCACCGTGGACGACCGGGTCGAGGAGGTTGTTGCGGGCAAGCGCCGCATCGCCGACATGGTGCTGCCCAAGTCCTCCTCGGTGGGCGACCTCGACAGCGACCAGTTGCGGGCCGCGCTGGGCATTGACCCCGATCTGCTTCTCATCGACGAGAACGGCGACAACGGCGCCTCAGCGGAGGGAGTCGTCTCGTGAGCGCGGCCAACGGCGCCGACGCGGCCCGCAAGCGCTCCCGGCGGAGCAAGGGCAAGGGCACCGCTCCGGCATCGGCGAGGACCTCCGGCGACTTCTGGGGCTCCGCCGACAAGCTGCCCGCGGTGGAGGAGGTGACGGTCTCCACCGACCCCTCTGCGGTGGTCAGGTCGCTGGGACGGCCGCCGTTCTCGGGCCACGAGGCGGTGAGCGAGTACTACCTGCGGGCCGTGTACGACAACACCGTCAAGCTCGCCGAGGTACTGGCCACTGCGGGCGATCTGCTGGAAAGTCCACCGGCGTCGAGTTGACACCGTGTTGACAGCCGGGCCGCCCCGCGTCAAGCATTGGCGGATGCCCGGTGGTACCCGAATGAGGTCGCACCGCGCCACGCTGGCTCGCCTTGGCGGGATCGTGGTCGGCGGCTCGGCCGTGCTCATCGCCCTGCTGGTCGGCGCGGCCATGATCCTCGGCCTGGGCGCCAACCCGCTTGAGGGCTACAAGGAACTGCTCATCGGCGCGTTCGGCGGCACCGAGCAGCTCGCCAATTCGGCGGCGAAGGCCATGCCCCTGCTGCTGGTGGGCACCGGCATCTGTGTCGCCTTCCGGGCCAAGGTGATCAACATCGGCGGCGAGGGTCAGATCATCGCCGGCGGTCTGCTGTCATCGATGACCGCGCTGGCTGTGCCCGACCTGCCGTCGGTGGTGTTGATACCGCTGGTGCTGTTCATGGGGTTGGTGGGTGGCGCCATCTGGGGCGGAATCCCGGGCGCGCTCAAGGCGTACCTCGGCGTAAACGAGATCCTGTCCACGATCATGCTCAACCTTGTGGCCGTGAAGCTCTTCAACTATCTGGTGCGGGCCCCGCTGATGGATCCCAAGCAGATCGAGCTGGGCACGCGCATCCCCCAGACCAAGCGGCTGTCGGAGAACGCCGACCTGCCGGTGCTGATCTCCGGCACCCGCCTCCACCTGGGCGTCGTCGTGGCCCTGCTCGCGGCCGCCGCCGCCTGGTTCTTCCTGTGGCGCACCACCACCGGCTACCGGGTGAGGGCGGTCGGCGCCAGCGCGCCGGCGGCCCGCTACGCCGGGATGCCGGTGAAGCGCATGACCATGCTCGCGCTCACCATCAGCGGCGCCCTGTGCGGCCTGGCCGGGGCTGCTCTGGCGTTCGGCAGCGAGACGCACCGCCTCAACGCCGAGGGATTCGCTACCGGCTTCACCCAATCGGCCGGCTTCAACGGCATCGTGTCCGCGCTGTTCGGCGGCTTGCACCCGCTGTTCACGATCCCGTCGTCGTTCCTGTTCGGAGGACTGCTGGTGGGGGCCAACGCCATGCAGCGGGCCATCCAGATCCCGGTGGCCCTCGTGATCGGGCTCAACGGCCTGATCGTGGTGTTCGTGGTGAGCAGCAACACACTGCGCGAGCGGATATCGCGCTTCATGTCGATAGCCGGAGAGGCGGCCGAGCACGAAGCGGCGGCCACCGATGAAGCGGCGGCCGAGCACGAAGCGGCGGCCACCGATGAAGCGGCGGCTACCCATGAGGCGGCGCCGTCAGATCCCGGTACAGCCGACGCCTCGACCGGCGGAGACGACCCGGCAGGCGCCAACCTGGAGAGTGGGCCGTGATCGACTTCATAACCGTCACGTTCACTGTCGCCACCTTCGCCTCGGGCGTGCGGTTGGCCACGCCGTATCTGCTGGCCGCGTTGGGTGAGACGCTCGGCCAGCGCAGCGGCGTGCTGAACCTCGGCGTGGACGGCGTAATGCTGCTGGGCGCATTCTTCTCATACTGGGCCGTGCTCAGGACCGACAGCGTCGCGATTGGCCTGCTGGCCGGCATCGGGGTCGGCCTGGCCATGGGAGTCGTCTACGCCACGGTCACGATCGCCTTCCGGGCCGAGCAGGGCATCAGCGGCATCGGCATCTTCCTGTTCGGGCTGGGCATGAGCGAGTTGCTGTTCGAGGAGTGGGTGGGCACGTCGCTGCCCATCTCGGGCTTCGACAAGCTGGCCATCCCGCTGCTGTCGGACATCCCCAAGATCGGCGACATGTTCTTCAACCACAACCTGCTGGTCTATGTCTCGATGCTGCTCGTGCCGGGGCTGACCCTGCTGGTGAACCGCACCACCTTCGGGCTCAACGTCCGGGCAGTGGGCGAGACGCCCGAGGCGGCCGACAGCCTCGGAGTCTCTGTGGCGCGCACCCGTGCCATCACGATCCTCATCGGTAACGGGTTGGCCGGCCTGGCCGGAGCAGCTCTCGCCATCGAGCTCGCGATCTACCAGAACAACCTCACCAACCAGATCGGCTTCATCGCCATCGCGCTGGTGTACTTCGGGGCGTGGCGGCCGACTGGCGTGCTGATCGGCTCGCTGCTCTACGGGCTGGTCACCGCCACCGTGACCCGGTGGGGGACGGCCGGCCTCGTCACCGGGGACGCCTCCAGCTTCACGGACATGGCCCCCGCGGCGCTCACCATCGTCGCTCTGGTCGTGATCGCGCGCCGCACCGCCGACCAGCCCAAGGCGCTAACGCTGCCGTTCGTGAGGGGCCACTGACGGCATCTCCGGCACCCGAGGGCGCCAGGCCATAGAGTCACGCAACGAAAAGAGGCCCGAATACTCGGGACCGTACCCAGGAGGGACAACAGACATGATGAAACGATTGCGACTGCTGGTTGTCGTGTTCGCCGTATTCGGGCTGATCGCAGCCTCATGTGGCGGCGATGACGAGGTCAGCGTTCCGGACACTAGGGACGCTGATGCCGCCGCCGCTCAGGCCGAGGCCGAAGCGGCCGCCGCCGCGGCTCAGGCCGAGGCCGATGCCGCCGCGGCTCAGGCCGAGGCTGCTGCCGCCGCGGCAGCAGAGGCCGAGGCGGCACTCGAGGCTGCCTTGGCTGAGGCCGAGGGGACCGTCGACCCCGAGGTCGTCGCCGAGCTGGAGGCTCAACTGGAAGCGGCCCAGGCCGAAGCCGCCGCCGCTGAGGAAGAGGCGGAAGCGGCTGCCACCGCGGCGGAGGAGGCTGCTGCTGCTGCCACCGCCGCGGCCGAAGCCGCCGCCGAGACAGACGACACCGAAATGGACGCGGAGCCGCTGCGGGCCGCGGTGGTGACGCCCAGCGCGGAGAACGACCTGGCCTTCAGCCAGTCCATCGTGGACGCCCTGCACCGCATGGAGGAAGCCGGGCTGCTCAGCGAAGTCGCAGTGTCCCCGGGCCTGTTCATCGTCGAGGACGCCGGCGAGGCGCTGCGCGGCTACGCCAACGACGGCTACGACCTGGTGATCGCGCACGGCTCCCAGTACGGCGGCCTCCTTGAGGAGATCGCCCCGGACTACCCCGACACGGCCTTCGCGTGGGGCACCTCGGTGGAGACCTTCGGCCTGCCCAACATTTCGGCCTACACCACCGCCTCCGACGAGGGCGGCTACGTCATGGGCCTGATGGCGGCCGAACTGGCCGGCGGCGCGCCGGTGGGGATCGTCGGCCCGATCGAGGTCGGCGACGCCAAGCTGTACGTCGACGGGTTCAAGGCCGGAGTCGAGGCCGGCGGCGGCACCGCCAACTCGGTCTACACCCAATCCTTCTCCGACGTGGCCTTGGCCAAGGAGAACGCCCTGGGCTTCATCAACGACGGCCACGCCGTGCTCACCGGCACCGCCCAGATGACCGTTGGCGCCATCGCCGCCGCCAGCGAGAACGGCATCCCCTGGTTCGGCACCCAGTCCAACCAGACCGAGTCCGCGCCCGACATCGTCGTGGCCAACCAGGTCTACAAGTGGGACGTGGTGCTCGACGACCTCGTGCGCGACATCCAGGAGGGCACCTACGGCGGAAGCTCCTACAAGATCGACTTCGCCAACGGCGGGCTCGTGATCGAGTACAACGACGCCTACGACCTGCCCGCCGACGTGCGGGCCATAGGCGACGCGGCCGTCGCCAACTTCGTGGCCGGCGGACAGCCGCTCCGGGCTGCCGTGGTGACTCCCAGCGCGGAGAACGACCTGGCCTTCAGCCAGTCCATCGTGGACGCCCTGCACCGCATGGAGGAAGCCGGGCTGTTCAGCGAGGTCGCAGTGTCCCCGGGCCTGTTCATCGTCGAGGACGCCGGCGAGGCGCTGCGCGGCTACGCCAACGACGGCTACGACCTAGTGATCGCCCACGGCTCCCAGTACGGCGGCCTGCTAGAGCAGATCGCCCCCGACTACCCCGACACCGCCTTCGCGTGGGGCACCTCGGTGGAGACCTTCGGCCTGCCCAACATCTCGGCCTACACCACCTCCTCAGACCAGGGCGCCTACGCGATGGGCCTCGCCGCGGCGGTGATCGCCGGCGGCGCGCCGGTGGGGATCGTCGGCCCGATCGAGGTGGGCGACGCCAAGCTGTACGTCGACGGGTTCAAGGCCGGAGTCGAGGCCGGCGGCGGCACCGCCAACTCGGTCTACACCCAATCCTTCTCCGACGTGGCCTTGGCCAAGGAGAACGCCCTGGGCTTCATCAACGACGGCCACGCCGTGCTCACCGGCACCGCCCAGATGACCGTTGGCGCCATCGCCGCCGCCAGCGAGAACGGCATCCCCTGGTTCGGCACCCAGTCCAACCAGACCGAGTCCGCGCCCGACATCGTCGTGGCCAACCAGGTCTACAAGTGGGACGTCGTCCTCGACGACCTCGTGCGCGACATCCAGGAGGGCACCTACGGCGGAAGCTCCTACAAGATCAACTTCGCCAACGGCGGGCTCGTGATCGAGTACAACGACGCCTACGACCTGCCCGCGGATGCCCGCTCGGCCATCGAGGACGCGGTAGCGGGCTTCAAGGACGGCTCGCTGTCCACCGGCCTCAGCTGAGCCGGAGCCGGACGCCGGCTGAAGAGACCACCCCATGACCAACGCCCCGGGGGAGCGCGACCAGGTGCCGCTGCTGGAGATGCGCGGCATCACCAAGCGCTTCCCCGGGGTGCTGGCCAACGACTCCATCGACTTCGACGTTCAAGCCGGCGAGATACACGCCCTCTTGGGCGAGAACGGAGCGGGCAAGAGCACCCTCATGAAGATCCTGTTCGGGCTCTACGCGCCCGATCGGGGCGAGATCCTGCTGGACGGCGAACGCTCGCGAGTGCGCTCGCCCGCCTCGGCCATAGCCGCGGGGATCGGCATGATCCACCAGCACTTCATGCTGGTGCCGACGCTCACCGTCACCGAGAACGTGGCCCTCGGGCTGTCGTCGAGCCGGCCGGGCCGGCCCGACCTCGTCGGGGTGCGGGCCCGCATCGTGGAACTGTCGGAGGCTTACGGGCTCGACGTGCAGCCCGACGCCTACCTCTGGCAGCTCGCGGTGGGCGAGCGCCAGCGGGTGGAGATCATCAAGGCCCTGCTGCGGGAGGCCCGGCTGCTGGTGCTGGACGAGCCCACCGCGGTCCTGACGCCCGGCGAGGTGAACGACCTGTTCACAACCCTGCGCCGGATGGCCAACGACGGGCGGGGCCTGGTGTTCATCTCGCACAAGCTCCACGAGGTGCTGGCCCTCGCCGACCGGATCACCGTGCTACGAGACGGCTGCGTCGTGGGCACAACCGTGCCCGCCGACACCGACCGGGAGGGGCTGGCTCACATGATGGTGGGCCGGCCCGTGAAACTGGCCCCGGACATGGCCGACACCCAGGACCGGGGAGTGCGGCTCAGCATCCGGGCGCTCACCGTGGACGGGGACAGGGGCACCGAGGCGGTGAAGGACCTCGACCTCGACGTGCGTGGCGGGCGCATCCTCGGCATCGCGGGCGTCTCGGGCAACGGCCAGCGCGAGCTGGCCGAAGCGATCGCCGGCCTGAGAGCCGTCACCGCGGGCAGCGTGTCGATCGACGGCACCGACGTCACCGGGGCCGAGCCGAGGCGGGTGCGCGGCGCCGGGCTGGCCTTCATCCCCGAGGAGCGCATGCGCGACGGAGCCATAGGCGGCTTCAGCGTGTCGGAGAACCTCATGCTGCTGGCTCACGGCGAGTCCCGGTTCTCCCGACGCGGGGTGCTGCTGACCAACGCGATCCGGACCCACGGCGAGAGCCTCGTGGAGGAGTACGCGGTCAAGACACCAGACCTGTCCACCGCCACCAGCTCGCTGTCGGGGGGCAACATCCAGAAGCTGATCCTGGCCCGGGAGCTGGACGGCGAGCCGCCGGTGCTGCTGGCCGCCCAGCCCACCCGCGGGGTTGACATCGGCGCCGCGGAGTACATACACGAGCGCTTGGTCGCTCAGCGGGAGCGGGGAACGGCCATCCTGGTCATATCCGAGGACCTCGACGAGGTGATGGCCCTCTCCGACGAGGTGGCCGTGATGTACGAGGGTCGGATCGTGGCCGTGGTGCCCCGCGCCGACTGCACCGTCGCGGGCCTAGGGCTGCTGATGGCCGGCGGGGATGCAGGCGCTCTCGCCGGGGCCGGGGCGGGCGCACGCGGTCAAACCGGCTAGGTACTGGCCACCGCGGGCCACCTACCATCGAAGCCCGCCGACGCCGAAGGCGCGATGTGGCGCGCCCCGAGCAGAAGGGATGTGCGAATGAAGCCGTCGGACTTCCCGAGGGACGCGAAGTTTCACGACCCGTCGACCTCTCCGTTCCAAGACGAGGCGGGCATGTACCACGTGTTGAGCCACGCCGACGTGATGCGGGTCCTGCAGAACAAGGACGAGGCCTTCTCGAGGGACCAGGAACCCTATCTGGCGGAGGGCGCGCCGATCCACATGGCCATGGATTTCATGTGGATGGTTGAGCCGTTCACACTCGACGGGGAGGCCGGCCGCCACGACGTGCTTCGCAGCGTTGTGGAGCCGTGGTTCCGGAACAACGCGGTACAGACGATGGAGCCCGTGATCCGCCGGCTCACCGTGGACACCGTCAACGAGGTCGTGTCCAAGGGAACCGGGGAAGTCAACGTGGCCACGGAGTTCGCGGCCGCCAATCGGGATGAGGCCGTCAACGGCGGCCGCCGGCAGTCCGACCCGTCCACCTTCGATCCCGAGCGCTGGCCCAACCGTCATCTGGCCCTGGGCTGGGCCACGCACCACTGCCCCGGCTCTGAACTGGCTCGGCTCGAGACCAAGATCCTGCTCCAAGAGGCCCTGCGAAGGCTGCCCGGGCTTCGCATGGACACCTCCAAGCCCTTCCGCCGAATCGCCGGCATCGTCGACAGCGTGACCGAGGCCCACTTCACCTTTGATCAGGACGAAGCCGACCGCATCCGCAGCCTGCAGGCGGCGTGAGAGCCCTGTCCGGCTGTTGACAGAGCCCGAGTGCCGTGCAAATATTGATGTGATCTATGTCAACAACGGGAGGGGCTAGCACGCCATGGCCAGCGACCATGATTACGATCCGAGCAGCTTCACCGGGACATTCCTGAATCCCGGGGCAGCGCCCTATTCGCAGACAGGACTGTGGATGGCATGGGGCGGATTCCACCTCGTTGATCACTACGTCAACGAGATCTCCGAGATGATGGCACTGCGAACCAGTGCCGGAATCGAAGACAAGACACCCCTGCTCAAGACGATCGTCGAAGGCCCCGACGCCGAGGCATTCGTCGACCGTGTGCAGGTTCGCGACGCTTCGAAGGTGGACGTCGATCACGGCATCTACACGTTCTATTGCGACGACGACGGCCACGTGGTGAACGAGGGGATCACCTTCCGCACCGGAACCGACCAGTTCATTCACATGGGTGGGCCCATGGTTGGATGGTTCAGCGAATTCGCCGACGGCTATGACGTAGAGATCAGCGACACGCTGAACACCGATCGCGACTACAGCGTCCTGTGCGTGCAGGGTCCGCGCTCACATGAAGTCATGGAGGCCGTCACGGGCAACTCCCACAAGGACTTGCCGTTCTCTCGCGGCCGGATGATCACCATCAACGGTCACGAGGTACGGCTCTGGCGCACGGGATTCACCGGGGAGATCGGCTTCGAGATGTGGGTCGGGCCAGACGCCGCTAGGGACATGTACTCCGTCTTTGTCGAGACTGGACGCCCGCATGGGGCCGTGCCCATCGGCAACGCCGCGCAGGCGGCCACCCGCGTCGAGGCCGGCATGCTCATCATCGGCGTCGACTACCGTCCTGCCGGTCCGTTAGCCCAGGTGCAGTTCGCGTACTTGGACGGCGATCGCTACTTCCACACTCCCGCGGAGCTCAACTTCGGGCGGCTAGTCAACTTCAAGAGCGATGCCGACTTCCTGGGTCGGAGGGCGCTCGAGGCAGAAGCCGAGCGGGGCCGTCCGGCCAAGGTTATGCGCGGCCTGGACATCGACCCTGCCGGCATTGCAGCCCTCTACGAGAGCGCGGGGACGCCTCCGTTCTTGAGCCCGCGGCTGCACCGCCACTTCCGCTCCGACATCCTTGCCGACGGGGTGAACGCAGGATTCGCGACCTCGATGTGCTGGAGTCCAGTGCTCGAGACCATGATCGGGTTCGCGCACCTCGAGTCCGCCGAAGTCGAGGTCGGCGCCGATGTGGCGCTTACATGGCAGATCCACAACGGTCGCGGCGAGGTGGTCGATGGACAGGTCCCAGCCCGAATCGTCGACCTGCCCTTCGTCGAGATGAAGCGCAGGAGGGTCGGCTGAAGTCGCGGCCGCAGGCCGCTAGAAGGAGGGAGGGCTGGTGACTATCAGGAAGCGCGCTCCAGCATCCCCAGAGATCCACTGGTGCGGTGTCATCGACGGGTACAAGATCGTGTCGCCGGGATGGAGTTCCACAGGTTCTCTGCCTTCCAAACGAATCTCGAGTGAGCCCTCCAGCACCCGGACCAGTTCCTGGCCCCCGTGCACTATCACGTCTGAGACGATTCCTGCCTCCGCCACCGTCTCGTTGGCCTCAAGACGATGCCCCTCGCCCGGGGTGAGGAAACGTGTTCTTGCTCCCTCAGCGAGCACGAAGGCCTCACCCTCATCGGTGCGGACCAGGGTGACCTCCGAATATGCGGGGTCGAGCAGCCCGACCGTCGTCGTTCCCAGGGCTTGGGCCACGCGATGCAGAGCGAAGAGGCTGGGCATGGCTCGTGAGTTCTCGATCTGTGACAGGAACGGCTGGGACAGGCCGCATCGGTCGGCCAGCTCCTGCATGGTCATCCCGGCAGCCTTGCGGCGCTGTCGCAGAGTCGGACCGAGCTGCGGAGCCACTGATGCCGCCTCGGATGTCCTGTCGTCCTCTACCGCTTTGTTGGGTGGTTCCATCTCGCTGGTCGCGGATTCTAGCTCCCGAGACCGTGCTCAGCCGCCCGCCAGGAACGGCACGAGGGAGTCGACCAGGGCCGAGGGGTTGTCCACCGGCACGACATGGGTGCTGCCGCCGATCTCGACCAGGCGCGATTCGGGCGTGAGGCAGTCCATCTCTGCCATCACCTCGGCCCGGACGAAGCTGTCGGAGGCATGGACATGAAGAGTGGGCGCCTGAATCCGGGCCAGCCGGTCCCAGTGATCGTCGGAGCGGAACGGCCAGCGATCGAAGAAGTACGGGTCGTGTTTGGGGGCCAGGCGACCGCCGTCGACAGGCCCGAAGCAGGTGGCCGCCACCACCTCGACCATCTCGGCGGGGGCGTTGGGGTAGGCGCGCTCGGTTGCGGCGCGGACGTCGGCGTGGTCGGCGTGGTCCCGGGGGCGGGGGAACAGGTCGGTCTCGCCCTGCTCGAAAGAGGGCTCGACATCGACCACGATGAGCCGCCCCAGGTGGTCGGGATGCTCGGCGGCGTACTGGATGGCCACCAGCGCCCCCCACGAGGAGCCGATCAGATCCACGGGCGAGCCGCCGGACACCGCTTCGACCACGCCGATCAGATCGGCGACGTGGTCGGCGGTGGTGTAGTCGTGGGTGGGCGACCACTGGCTCTCGCCGTAGCCGCGGAAGTCGAGCGCCATCACCCGGCGGTGGGCGCGGACACCGAGGGCAACGGCGTGCCAGTTCCAAGCATTGCCGGTCACGCCGTGGAGGCAGACCAGCATCGGGCCGTCGCCGGTGAAGTCGAGTCCGTGAATCCGGTTGCCCGCCGCCCCCTCGACGAAGAAGTGGGCGGCCTTGGAGGTGGTGAGCGGCATGGTCGTGAGACTCCTCGGAGATCGGGGTGCCGCCGGCGGCGGCCCACAGGACGCTGCGACAACGTAGCGGTACACGCTGCCGCTCGCTGTTCTGGCGGGTCGGTCGACCGGGATAGGGTTGCGCGGCCGCCGTCTTGGCCGACACAGCAGCACGACACGCACAAGACCCACACGACCAAGGAGGACCGTTGACGACTCTCGAGGCACGCGAGGCTGTCGACCCGTTCGTTCCCGAGCGGGATTCGAGGTGGTACCGGGCGATGAGGCACTTCTGGCATCCGGTCGCCTACTCCAAAGACGTGGCCGAGGACCAGATGGCCTCGGGGCGGCTGCTGGGGGAGCGCATCCTGGTCGTCCGCCACGAGGGCAGGGTTCGAGCCTTCATGGACGTGTGCCGCCACAAAGGCGCCGCGCCGTCGCTGGGATGGATCGAGAACGGGTGCATCAACTGCCCCTACCACGGCTGGGCCTACGACATGGAGGGCAGCCTGGTGTCGATCCCGTCCCGCCCCGAGCTCAACGGAGTGCTCCAGCTGGGGCTGGTCCGCTACCTGTGCCGTGAGAGCTCCGGCATGATCTGGGTCAGCCTGACCGACGACCCCTGGGGCGACCCGCCGGGCATACCGGAGTGGGACGACCCGACCATGGGCTGGCTCACGCCGCCCAGCTACGACTGGGCGACCAGCTCGCCCCGGCGCTTGGAGAACTTCGTGGACTTCTCCCACTTCCCGTTCGTGCACGAGAACATCCTCGGCACCCGGGACAAGGCCCAGATCGAGCGCCACGACGTGTGGCGGGAGGACGGCACCCTGCGGTTCGACAAGGTGTTCGTGGAGCCCAACGTCGACCGCATGAAGGAGATGCTGGGAATAGACGACGACACCATGTCGGTGCGCAACTGGTACCAGCTCACCGTGCCCGGCTCGATCGCGCTGGTGCGGACGTTCCCCAACGGCAAGCGCTACGCCCTGTACATGGTCACCGCCCCCACCGGCCCGGCCACCTGCCGCAACTTCTGGCACATCGGCGCCGACTTTGCGTCCACCGACGACGACATGGACTTCCTGCTCGAGTTCGAGTTCATGGTGCTGGCCCAGGACCAGCCGGTGGTCGAGTCGCAGTGGCCCGAGCACCTGCCCGACCGCCTCAGCGCCGAGACCTACGTGAAGGTGGCCGACGACGTGACGCTGGCCTACCGCAAGTGGCTCTTCGAACTGGCCGAGGAGCTGGAACCGAACTGAGCCGGAACACCGGTAGCTCGCCGACAGCAACTACAAGGGAGAACCAGCGATGGGAATACTGGACGGGCGCGTGATCATCGTCACCGGCGGGGCCAGGGGCATCGGCCTGGCCTACTGCCGGGGGCTGGCCGCGCAGGGCGCCACCGTTGTGGTCGCGGACCTCACCGACGGCCGCGAGGTGGTCTCCGAACTCGGGTCCTCGGGCGCGAAGGCGATGTCTCTGCAGGTGGACGTCTCCAATGTGGATCAGACCGAGGCGATGGCCGCGGCCACCGTCGAGGCCTACGGCCGCATCGACGGCCTGGTCAACAACGCCGCGTTCTACATGGCCGCCACCCGGGCCCCGATGGAGGACCTCCCACCCGATGAGTGGGACCTGTGCTTCGCGGTGAACGTGAAGGGCACCTGGCTGTGCTCCCGTGCCGTGTCGCCCGCAATGAAGGCCCAGCGCAGCGGCAGGATCGTGAACATCGCCTCCATGACCGTCAACGACGGCACCCCGGGATTCCTCCACTACGTGTCGTCGAAAGCGGCGATCTGGGGGCTCACCCGGGCTATGGCCCGCGAGCTGGGCGCGTACGGGATCGCGGTCAACACGCTGACGCCCGACTACATACCCCACGACGAGGCGTACTCCAGCGTCCAGCCCGAGGTGGACGCGGCCATACAGGCCCGCCGGGCGTTCAAGCGAACCCAGGTCCCCGAGGACATGGTGGGAACCCTCATCTATCTGATGAGCCCGCTGTCTGAATTCGTCACCGGGCAGAACATCTGGGTCAACGGAGGGTCGGGATTCCACTAGAGCCCAGTCGTCGTGCCGCGGGGCGCGCTCAGAGCCCGAGGCGAGTTACGGGCGTCGCCGCACCAGGCAGTAGAGTCCGCTGGATTCAACTGGAGCCGTCGGATATCGTTCGTATCAATAATCAACTGCTGACGTGTGACCGTCGCACGGCTTCGGGGGCGCTGCCTAGCGGCCCATTCCCCCGATCACCGTGGCGGCGCATCGCGTGACAGTCCCACAAGGAGGAGACCAACCCAAATGCACAGGACCGCGATCCGTATCGTGATGGCCTTGGCCCTGATCGCCTCTCTCGCCGCATGCGGCGGAGACGACGACGCCGAGACCACCGCACCGGCGACGACTGCCGCTCCGGTGGCAGTCGAGGAGCCCGCCGAGGAGCCCGCCGAAGAAGCCGAAGAACCCATGGAAGAAGCCGAAGAGCCCATGGAAGAAGCCGAAGAGCCCGCCGCCGACATGCCCACCGAGATCGATCTGGCCATGCTCGTCGTCGGCACCAAGGAGGAGGGCTGGTACGCGACCTTCATCGACAGCGTCAACCGCGTGTCGGCGGACAACGAGTACGGCATCACCGTCAACCTGGAGATTCTGGAGGGCATCGAGTTCTCCGACGGCGAGCGCGTGATCCGGGATCTCGCCCAGACCGGCACCTACGAGATGATCGTCGGTCACAGCACCTACGTCGACGGGGTGGCCGCCGTGCACGATGAGCACCCGGACATCCTCTTCATCTACTCCGGCTCGGGCAACGACGATCACGTGGGCGGGACCAACGTCTACTGGATCGACGTGTTCATCCACGAGCCTGCCTACCTGGCCGGGATCATCGCCGGGATGATGACCGAGACCAACAAGATCAGCGGCGTGGCCGCCTACCCGTTCCCCAACGTCAACGCCCCGCTCAATGCCTTCATCGACGGCGCCAAGTCGGTCAACCCCGACATCGAGGTGGCAGGGGTCACCTACATCGAGAGCTGGTTCGACCCGGCGACCGCCTCCAGTGCTGCCGCCACGCAGATCGCCAACGGCTCCGACGTCATCTACTCCGAGCGGTTCGGTCCGTTCGCGGCGGCAGAGGACGCCGGCAACGTGATGGCTGTCGGCCACTTCACCGATCAGCTTGACCTGTCGCCGGTGGTGCTCACCAGCGCGGTCGCTCGATGGGACACGGCCTTCAGGGACCTGCTGGACGCCTGGTACGACTACACCGTTAACGGCGTGCCCTACGACGGCCCGCCACAGCGCATCGTCTACCAGTCGATGAAGGACGGCGGCTCGGCCCTGGGCAGGCTGAGCGACAACATCCCGGCAGACGTCGTGGCCGCGGTGGAGGAGGCCCGTGAGGCCATCCTCTCCGGCGAGCTCGTGGTCCCGCTGGTGATGGACGCGGTCGAGTAGGAGCCGCCCAACCGACTGGCGTACACCTCCTCGACTCCGCGAGCGACCCCACATGGCCGAAGCGGCCAATAGTCAGGCGGCCGCGCCGGGCGATCCGATCCTCGTCATCGACAATGTGACGAAGGTGTTCCCCGGCGTGGTCGCCAACGACTCCGTCAGCGTCGAGATCCGCAGGGCTGAAATCCACTGCCTGCTTGGCGAGAACGGCGCGGGCAAGACGACATTGGCCGACATCCTCTACGGCGTGTACCGGCCCGACGACGGCCATGTCAGCCTGGACGGCCGTCACCTGGAGATGTCGTCGCCCAAGGACGCAATCTCGGTCGGGATCGGGATGGTCCATCAGCACTTCGAGCTCGTGCCCCCGATGTCAGTCATCGAGAACGTGGTGATCGGCACGTCGGCCAAACAATGGCTCGACCTCCGAGACGCGCGGCGCCGCCTCGAGGAGTTCTTCGCCGACTACGACGTCGAGATCGACCCCGACGCTGAGGTCGGCCGGCTCTCCGTCGGCGAGCAGCAATGGGTTGAGATCTTCAAGACGCTGTACTTCGGCGTCGACATCCTGATCTTGGACGAGCCCACCGCCGTGCTCACCCCGCAGGGGATCGAGGAGCTGTTCCGCATCCTGCGCAGGATGCGCGACGAGGGCCTAACCATCATCCTGATCACCCACAAGCTCAAGGAGGTGATGGACCTCTCGGACCGGGTGACTGTGCTGCGACGCGGCAGGGTGGTCGGCACGGTCGACACCGTCGATGTGGATCAGCTTGAGCTCGCCCGGATGATGGTGGGGCGAGAGGTGCTCCTCCAGGTGGACAAGGCCCGCGCCGAGCCCGGCGCGCCGGTTCTCGAGGTGGACGAGGTCCATCTCGCCTCCGACACGGGACGGGGCTCGCTCGACGGGCTGACGCTCGCGGTCGGTGCAGGGGAGATCGTCGGCGTCGCCGGTGTGTCGGGCAACGGCCAGAACGCCCTGTTCGACGCCGTGGTCGGGGTCCGGCATCCAACGAGCGGCGCGATACGCATCGCGGGACAGGACACCACGGAGGCTTCTCCGCACAAGATCGCCACCCTGGGGGTTGCCAGCGTTCCAGGGGACCGCATCAGCCAGGGCTTGCTGATGGACTTCAGCGTCAAGGAGAACTTGGTGCTGGGCAACCAGCGAGCAAGACGATTCTCCAAGGTGGGGATCCTCGACCGGAGCCAGATCGATGCCTTCGCCGCGGAGTCCATAGGCAACTTCGAGATCAAGACGCCGTCCGCATCCCAGACCACCAGGACCCTGTCCGGCGGCAACCTGCAGAAGATAATCATGGCCAGGGAGCTCTCGGGCGAACCTCGGCTGATCGTCGTGCACCAGCCGACACGGGGACTGGACATCGCGGCCAGCGAGTATGTCCGGCAACGTCTGGCGCAGGAGCGCGATCGGGGCGCGGCAGTGCTGCTGATGTCGGAGGACCTCGATGAGATCTTCCAGCTCTCCGACCGCATTGCGGTGATTTACGATGGGCGGATAGTCGCGGTGACGGAGCCCGACACCACCACCCTCGAAGAGATCGGCATGCACATGACCGGCGGCAGCAAGCCGGATCGAGATCCGCGGTGAGCGAACCAGTCTCCGAAGCACCCGAGCAGGGCCAGCTCCACGACGCCGACAACGGCGGGGACGCGTCGCGAGACCCGCTGTCGATGCTGTTCCGGCCCGGCGGCTGGCGTCTTGAGCGTCGTCTGGACACTCGCCCGGTTCACGAGTTCTACGCCACTCTCGTCGCCCTGGCCATCACCGCGGTGATCATCGGCGCCCTCGTGGCTCTCGTCGGAGTGTCGCCGCTGGACGCATTCACATCCCTCTACGAAGGCGCCTTCGGCAGCCGGGAGTCGGCCCTTGAGACGCTGGTGCAGGCGACGCCGCTCATCCTGACCGGGCTGGCCGCAGCCGTCGCCTTCCGGGCGGGCGTGTGGAACATCGGCGGCGAGGGCCAGTTCTTCGCTGGCGCCATCGGCACATGGTGGGTGGCCGACATGCTGCCGGGCCTGCCGGCGCCGCTGCTATTCGTGGCCATGTTCACGGGCGCCGCGGTTGCCGGGGCTCTGTGGGCGTCGATCGCCAGCGTCCTGCTCGTCCGCTACGGCACCAACGAGATCCTCACGACGGTGATGCTCAACTTCGTGATCGTGTACATCCTGTCGTGGCTTCTCGCCGGGCCGTGGCGGTCGCCCAAGACCCCCTACTCCCAGACCGAGCGGATGGCTGAGCAGACCTACCTGCCCCGCTTCTTCGACGACAGCCGGCTCCATTGGGGGCTGGCCGTCGCATTGGCCTCGGCATGGGTCGTCTACTACGTGATACGGCGAACCAGCATCGGATTCGAGATCAGGGCGGTGGGAGTCAACAAGCGGGCGTCCGCCTACAAGGGCATCAATGTCGGCGCCTCGGTCATCACGGTGATGGCGATCTCGGGGGCGCTGGCCGGATTCTCCGGCGCGGGCGAACTGCTCGGCGTGCACCACCGGCTCCAAATCGACTGGGCCCATGGCCTGGGCTTCACCGGAATCATCATCGCTCTGGTGGCGCGGCTGCATCCGGCAGGCGTGGTTGTCGTCGCCGTCGCCTTCGCGGGGCTTGTCAACGGATCGACCTCTATGCAGATAGGAACCGGCATCCCCGCGGCACTCGTGCAGGTGATCGAGGGCGTGGCGCTGATCTTCGTGCTGCTGGCCGCGGTCGCCTGCCGATACCGACTCAGGACGGCCACCCAACAGCATGGATGACTTCTTCACCTACTCGGTGATACTGGGCATCTTCGTGGCCACGGTGAAGATCGCCACCCCGCTGCTTATCGCGGCCATCGGCGAAATGGTGGCCGAGAGCAGCGGCATCCTCAACCTCAGCCTCGAGGGGACCATGACCCTGGGCGCCTTCACCGGGTTCCTCGTCGCCAACGAGACCGGCAATCTGTGGTTGGGGCTGCTGGGAGCGGCGGCAGGCGGGGCGGCACTGGCGCTGCTGATGGCCGTCATGACGGCCACCGTCAAGGTCAACCAGGTAGTGGCCGGGCTCGCCCTGAACATCCTGGGTCTCGGTGGGGCGTTCTTCTGGTATCGCTCGGTGTACGCGGAGAGCGGTGCCGTCGCACTCCCCACGGTGGACCGGTTCGAGGCGGTGGAAATCCCGCTGCTGTCGGACATCCCAGCGATGGGGGAGATCTTCTTCGCCCAGCGCTGGCTGACCTATTTCGCGGTGCTGATGGTGCCGGTGACATGGATGTTCCTGAACCGCACCAAGTACGGGCTGGAACTGCGCAGCATCGGCCACAACCCCGAAGCGTGCGACATGCGCGGCGTCGGGATCGTCTCCCGTCAGTACACGGCGGTGATCTTCGGTGGCGTTATGGCTGGGCTAGCCGGATCGTTCCTTTCGCTGGCTGCGGCCGGCCAGTTCTTCCCCGACATCGTCGCCGGGCGGGGATGGATCGCGCTGGCCATCGTGATATTCGGAAACTGGCGCGCTTCGTGGATTCTGGGCGGCTCGCTGCTGTTCGGATTCCTGGAGGCGACCCAGCTGTCGCTTCAGGCCAGCGATATCGACTTGCCGTACCAGCTCCTGCTGGCGTTGCCCTTCGTATTGACGATCGCGGCCCTGGTGTTCAATCGCAGCCGCTCCAGAGCCCCGCTCGCGCTGACAATCCCGTACCATCGCGGCGAGCGGTAAGAACTGGCAAGCGAGACGGGTTCAGCAACCCGTCGCCGGGAGAAAACGGTGAGCCTGGACATCAATCCCCACATCCGCCACAGCACCCGCCATATTGGGCGCTCGGTGCCGCGCCGGGAGGATCGCGGCCCCCTCACCGGCCGGGGGCGGTATGTGGCCGACATCAAGATCGTCGGGATGCTCGAGGTGGTCTTCGTTCGAAGCACCGAGGCCCACGCCCGCATCGTCTCGATCGACACCGCGGAGGCCCTGGCCGTCGACGGCGTGGTGGCGGTGTTCACCGGCGCCGACCTGGCCGAGGTGAACACCTTCCCCGACTACATCCCGTACATCGGCCCGATCAAGCAGCGCCCGCTTGCTGAAGACCGGGTGCGCTATGTCGGTTCCCCCTACGCCGCAGTGGTCGCCTCGGACCGGTACATCGCAGAGGACGCGGCCGCCCTCGTGGCCGCCGGCACGACCTACGAGCCGCTGCCGACGGTGGCCGATCTCGACCAGGCCCTGGCTCCAGGAGCGCCGAGGCTCTACGACCACTGGGAGAGCAACTGCTCGTTCGATCTGGCTCCCCACAAGCCCGAGATCGACCGGGCGTTCGAGGAGGCCGACCACACCTTCACCGAGACCTACACCAGCCAGCGCCAGACAGGGCTGCCGATCGAGACCAGGGGAGTGGTGGCTGACATCGCAGACGGAGCGCTCACGGTGTGGTCTTCCACACAGAGCCCCCACATGGTGCGCACCACCGTGGCCCTGATGCTCGGAGTGCCCGAGCCCCAGGTTCGGGTGGTCCACCCCACCATAGGCGGCGGCTTCGGCACCAAGACTCACATATACCCCGAGGACATCGTGGTGCCCTGGATCGCCCGCAAGCTCGAACGGTCGGCGCGCTGGATAGAGGATCGCATGGAGAACCTCGTCGCGTCGGTGCATGCCCGCGATCAGCGCCACGACGTCGAGGTGGCCTACGACGACGACGGCACGATTCGAGCCGTGCGCTGCGCGTCGGTCCTCGACATGGGATCGGGTGAGATCTTCATGCCGGGGACAGCCCCGGTCTTCGTGACCAACGCGTGCATGACCGGCAGCTACGACTTCCCCCACATGCAGGTCCGCACGGTCGGCGTCGTCACCAACAAGACGCCCGCAGGCGCCTATCGCGGCTTCGGGATCCCCGAGGGCGCGTTCGTCATGGAGCGGATGATCGACCGGGTCGCCCGCCTGACGGGTACCGACCGGGTGGAGCTGCGGCGGCGGATGCTGATTCGGCCCGGTCAGACGCCCTATGTGATGCACGGCGGCGGTCGCCTCGACTCCGGCTCCCACACCGAGTCCTTCGAGCGGGCCCTGGAGATGACCGCGCCAGCGCTCGAGCGGGCCCGGGCCCGCCACGCCGGCGATCCGGACGTGCGAGTGGGCGTGGGCTACGCCAACTACGTGGAACCGACCTCGCCCAGCTACCACCTCACGACCGGCCACTGGGGCGGCGGCGACGCGGCCACGGTGCGGGTCGACCCGGACGGCTCGGTACGGGTCGCGGCCGGTCTCAGCGCCTTCGGACAGGGCGCCGAGACTGTGGCCGCGCAGCTCGCCGCCGACGCATTGGGAGTCTCCCCGCAGGATGTCACCGTCGTGCTGGGCGACACCGAGCGGGCGCCCTACGGATTGGGCTCATGGGGCAGCCGCGGCGCCATGATGCTCACGGGATCGGTGCTGCTGGCCTCGGAGCGGCTGATGGACAAGGCCCGCGCGATCGCCGCGCACATGCTGGAGGCAGCCGAGTCCGACGTGGTGCTCACCGACGGCGCATTCCATGTGGCCGGCAGCATCCAGCCCTCGGTGAGCTGGGCCGAAGTGGGCACCGCGGCGTGGGTCCGCAACGTGGACCTCCCCGACGGCATGGAGGCCGGCCTGGAGACCTCGGGGTACTACCACCCGGAGAACCTGCAGCATCAGCTCGACGACACCGGCAAGATCAACGCGGCGGCCAGCTGGTCCAACGGCGTGCACACCGGGATCGTCAGTGTGCGGATCAGCACCGGCGAGGTGAGGATCGAGGACTACATCGTGGTCCATGACTGCGGAACGGTCATCAACCCCGCTCTGGTGGAGGGCCAGGTCCACGGCGGAGTTGCCCAAGGGATCGCCGGCGCGATGTACGAGCACTTCCAGTACGACCCCGACACTGCGCAACCCCGGTTCGCGTCGTTCATGGACTATCTGGTTCCCACGTGCGCCGAGGTCCCCAAGATCGACGTCGACCATTTCGAGTCGCCCGCCCCGGAACAGCCCCTCGGGGTCAAGGGATGCGGGGAGGGCGGCACCGTCGGGCCGCCCGCGGTCGTGGCCGGAGCCGTGTCCGACGCCCTTTCCGAATGGGGCATCGACCTGACGGAGTGCCCTGTGACTCCGGTAGCGGTCCGAGCAGCCATCCGAGCGGCCGAAGCCGCCGGCGACACTCCGGGCGTCAGTCCGTGAAGCCCGCTCCGTTCGAGTACTGCCGGCCCTCGACGGTGGCCGAAGCGGTGGCGGCCCTCGGCTCCGATGAGTCCAGCCGGGTGCTCGCGGGAGGCCAGAGCCTGATCCCGGCCATGAACTTCCGTCTCACAGACGTGTCGCTTCTGGTCGACATTGGCCACATCGAGGGTCTCGATCGCTCGGCCAGCGACCCCGGCGGGGTGACCGTTGGCGCGGCCGCCACCCAGAGCCGGGTGCTGGCCGACGACTCCGCGGCCGCGGCGGTCCCTGGCCTGCGGGCCGCGCTGCGCCATGTCGGGCACCTGCAGATCCGCAACCGGGGCACGGTCTGCGGCAGCCTGGCTCACGCCGACCCCGCGGCCGAACTTCCCGCTCTCGCGGTGGCGGCCGACGCCGTCATGGCCGTCACCGGGCCCGACGGGGACCGCCAAGTGAACGCCACAGACTTCTTCCTAGGGCCGTTCTGGACGGCGCTGGAGGAGGCCGAGCTCGTGACAGAGGTGCGTTTTGCGGCCCCGCCGGCCGGCTCCGTGACCTTCGTGGACGAGATCTCCCGACGGGCCGGCGACTTCGCGGTTGCCGGACTTGTGGCCGTCCTGAATGCCGAGGCGGGCGCGGTCCGCTCGGCCCGCCTCGTCGGCTTCGGAGTGGGCGGCGTCCCCACACGGCTCGCCACGGCGGAGGCAGTCATCGAGGGATGGTCGGCCGCCAGCTCGACCGACGGGCTGGTCGAGGCCGTGATGGCCGACACAGCCGACGCCTTCGACGACATTCACGCCACCGCCTGGTACCGACGCGAGGCTGTGGCCGCACTGGCCGTGAGGGCAGCGAGGTCCGCTCTGGACGGAAGGAGCGACGCATGACGATGACCGACCCAGTCTCTGACATCGACGTCGAAGTGAGTGTCAATGGGCGGACGTTTCGCCACCGCGTGCCGGCCCGGCTCCTTCTGTCGGACTACATCCGCGACGTCATCGGCCTCACCGGCACCCATGTCGGCTGCGAGCACGGCTACTGCGGCGCCTGCACCGTGATCGTGGACGGCGACGCGGTGCGGTCGTGCCTGATGCTGGCAGTCCAGGCCGACGGCGCCGAGGTCCGCACCGTCGAGGATCTCGCTGGTGCGGGGTCGGACCCCCTGTCGCCAATGCAGCAGGCCTTCCACGACAACCACGCCCTGCAGTGCGGCTTCTGCACCGCCGGGTTCCTCATGACCCTGGAGAGCGTCGATCCCGACCAATGGCGGGAGCCCGAGCGCACGATCGAGCTCCTGTCGGGCAACCTCTGCCGGTGCACCGGATACCAGAACATCGTGACCGCGGTACAGAAGGCGTGGGGCGCGTACCATGGGGGCGGAGGATCCGACGATGGCTGACGCGACCGTTGAAGTGAACCACGACGTCTGCATAGTCTCGGGCATGTGCGCCTCGCTGGCCCCTGAGATCTTCGACATCGACGACGACGGCCTCAAGCTCGAAGTCCTGCAGCCGACGCTGCCGCCCGAGCTGGTGGCCAAGGCCCGCAGCGCCGAGGAGTGCTGCCCGGTGGAAGCCATAAAGGTGACGACGCCATGACCATGACCCAAGACCCCGGAGTAGCCGGAGGATTCGAGGTACAGGGGAACAGCCAGCTCGACATGGCCGGCGAGGAGCGGCTCTACCAGCAGCTCAAGCGCTTCTGGCAGCCCGTGGCCTTCTCCGAGGATCTGACCGACTCGCCCCATCAGGTCACGCTGTTCGACACCCGCCTGGCCGTGGCCCGCCTAGACGGCCGGGCCCACACCTTCAGCGACATCTGCCGGCACCGCGGCTCGGCGCTGTCGCTGGGCCGCATCGACGGCTGCCGGCTGCGCTGCGCCTACCACGGCTGGGCCTACGACTCCGAGGGAACGGTCGTCGACATCCCCGCCCGGCCCGAGCTCAACGGCAAGCTGATGGCCCAGCTGCCGACGTACCCGACCATCGAAGCAGGCGGCCTGGTGTGGACCTGCATCTCGGGCGAGACGCCGCTGTTCCCGCCGTCGGAGTGCCCCGAATTGGACGATCCCGCCTATCGGTTCCTGCGCTTCCCGCCGTATGAGTGGGACTGCTCGGTGGCCCGGCGCCTCGAGAACTACTTCGACTTCTCCCACTTCGCCCACGTGCACCACGGGATCCTCGGTGACCGCGACGAGGCCGAGATCGCCGACTACGACGTGATGCGGCACGGCGCGGAGCTGAGGATCACGGCCGGTCCGTTCATCGAATACACCGACAACGTCAAGAACTCCTCGGTTGAGCACGACGGCCTGACCTACGAGGCCTGGAAGCGCTACCGGGTGTACATGCCCAACGCCATGAAGCTCAACAGCTCCGCAGGCGTCACCGAGGACTTCGTGCTGTATGTGGCGGTCGCGCCGGTCAACCGGAGACGGAGCAGGTGCTTCACCTTCGTCGGCCGGAACTACGCCCCCGACCGCGACCAGGAGTTCCACGACATGCAGTACGTGATTCTGGGCCAGGACCAGCCCATCGTCGAATCGCAGCGGCCCGAGGAGCTGCCGGTGGACCTGACCGCCGAGATGCACGTCAAGGGTGCCGACGCGGGCACCGTCGAGTACCGGCGCTGGCTGATAAGCATCGCCGACGGCGAGATCGCTCTGGCCCCCACGGGCTGACGTACGAACCGGCCTCGCGCCCCGAGCCCCTGGCCGGGTACCGTTGGGATCCGTGACCACGACCGAGCCCCGCGCCCGCACGGTGTCCCGCAACGATTCCGCTCCTGGCCCCCACGACGACGACCGCCTGCCGGTCAAGATGCTCAACGACCGGATCCTGGTGGCCATGGGCGAGGCCGAGGGGGAGCGCCGCTCCACGGGCGGCATCCTGATCCCGGCCACCGCCCAGGTGGGCAAGCGCCTCACCTGGGCCGAGGTGGTGGCGGTCGGCCCCAACGTGCGCAACATGGAGAAGGGCGACCGGGTGCTGTTCAACCCCGAGGACCGCTACGAGGTGGAGGTCCGGGGCCGCGACTACATCATCCTTCGCGAGCGGGACGTCCACGCGGTGGCCGCCGAGCGCCTCGACAAGGGCAGCACCGGCCTGTACCTGTAGGCAGGGCCTGCTTCGCCAACTGGCGGGCAGCACCGGTGAGTCGGGCGCTCGGCTTTGGGCAGCGCGGATAGAACGCCCCGCGGATTTCGTCCGTGAACTGCGATCCATGCGCTCGGCCTCTTAGGCTGGCGGGTATGAGCGGAGCGCCGATCACGGCCAGCGACGAAGCCCTCGCAGCGGTCAAGTACGACGCCGACGGGCTGGTGCCCGCGATCGTGCAGGACGCCTCCACGAGAGCGGTGCTGATGATGGCGTGGATGAACACCGAGACGCTGGCCCTGACCCTGGCCGAGGGCCGGACCGTGTTCTGGAGCCGTTCCCGCCAGGAGGTCTGGCGCAAGGGCGAGACCTCCGGCGAGCGGCAGTGGGTGCGAGGGGCCTACTACGACTGCGACGGCGACACCCTGCTGTTCGAGGTCGACCAGGACGGCGGCGGCGCCTGCCACACCGGCGAGTACTCGTGTTTTTTCCGGTCCTTCGACGGCTCTGCTTCAGCTGACAACGGCTGACGGCCGAGTCGCGCCATGCACCAGCCCACCTCCGAAGAATTCCGGGAACTGGCCCGCGCCTACCGGGTGGTTCCGGTATGGCGGGAGGTTCTGGCCGACCTGACCACGCCGGTGGCCGCCTTCGCCCGGGTGGTCGGGTCCGGCGACGGCTTCCTGCTGGAGTCGGTGGAGCACGGAGAGCGCTGGAGCCGGTGGTCGTTCATGGGCCGCAACCCCATCGCGACGCTGGTGGCCCGGGGCCGCCAGGTGGAGGTGACCGGCAGCCTCGGCGTGGACATTCCGAGAAGCGAGGGCATGCTCGCCGCGCTGGAGGTGCTGCTGGACCACTACCGGGCCCCGTCAATAGAGGGGCTGCCGCCGCTGCACGGCGGCCTGGTTGGATACCTCGGCTACGACGTGGTGCGCGAGGTGGAGCACCTGCCCGATGTGCCCCCTGACGACTCCGGCCACCCCGACGCGGTGATGTCGCTGATCGGCGAGCTGGCCGTGTACGACCACTGGCGCCAGCGGGCCACCCTCATCTCCAATGTGCTGATTCCAGCCGGCGCCGACGACCGGCTCATCGACCGGCTCTACTACGAGGCCGTGCTGCGGGTGGAAGCGATCGCGGCCGACGGCGCCAAGCCCCTAGACGAGCCCCTGGTGGCGCCGCCCGACCCCTCCAGCGCCGGAGGATCGGAACCGGTGGCCACCACCTCCACCATGGGCCTCGAGCTCTACTCCCAGGCGGTGGAGACCGCCCGCGAGTACATCTTCGCCGGCGATGCGTTCCAGGTGGTCCTGTCCCAGCGCTTCGACTTCGATCTGGGCGCCGACGCCTTCGACGCCTACCGGGTGCTGCGCCAGGTAAACCCCAGCCCCTACATGTACTTCTTGCGCCACGACGGCCTGGAGGTGGTGGGCGGCTCGCCCGAGCCCATGGTGCAGCTCCTCGACGGCAAGGTGATCAGCCGCCCCATAGCCGGCACCAGGCGGCGGGGCCGCACCGACGCCGAGGACCGCCGCCTGGCCGCCGAGCTGGCCGAGCACCCCAAGGAGGTGGCCGAGCACGTGATGCTCGTAGACCTTGCCCGCAACGACGTCGGCCGGGTGGTGGAGTTCGGAACCCTCAACCTCGATGAGATGATGACCCTTGAGCGCTACAGCCATGTCATGCACCTGACCTCGCAGGTGTCGGGGCGGCTGGCGGAGTGGGCCACGCCCATCGACGTGCTGCGGGCCACCCTGCCGGCGGGCACGGTGTCGGGCGCACCGAAGGTGCGGGCCATGGAGATCATCGACGAGCTGGAGCCGGTCAAGCGCGGACCGTACGCGGGCGTGGTCGGCTACATCGACTTCTCGGGCAACATCGACACCGCCATCACCATCCGCACCATGCTGGTGCGCGACGGCCGGGCGTCGGTCCAGGCCGGCGCAGGCATCGTGGCCGACTCGGTGGCCGCGGAGGAGCACGCCGAGTGCGAGAACAAGGCCAAGGCCCTGCTGGCCGCGGTCGGCGCGGCCCGGCGCATGACCGAGGCCCGCAACAAGGGAAAGCGCTAGTAGATGTGACCGTCCTCGCGGCGAGGCGCCTTGTTTCCCGCTCCTGTTCGCTGCGCTCACGGGCCGCTCGGTTGTGCCTCCCGCTCCTGTTCGCTGCGCTCATGGGCCGCTCAGGCCCTGGGGCCTCGCTCCGCGCTCGTGAAATGCGGCCTACCCGCTCGGCCTCTAGGGCGAGCCTCCAGTGAGGGCGGGCGCGGTGGCGGCCCTGGGGCCGAGGGACGCGGTTCTGGTAACCGGGACCGACGCAGCGTCCTACCTGCAGGGCCAGATCTCACAGGACGTCGAAGCGGTGGCCCCGGGGGCTTCCGCGTGGTCGCTGGTGCTTGCGCCGCAGGGCAAGGTGGACGCCTGGTTCCGGCTCACCCGCCGCGACAACAGCAGCTTCGTGCTCGACGTCGACCCCGGGTTCGGACCCGCGCTCGTGGCCCGCCTGGAACGCTTCCGGCTGCGGGTGGACGTGTCCTTCGAGAGCCTCATCGGCTGGCGGATGCTGTCAGTGCGCGGCGAGGCCGCCGAGGATCCCCGACTAGACGCCGTGGATGCCGAGGTGCGGGCGGCCGTCGCCTGGCCGGGCTTCTCAGGCATCGACCTGCTCGGCCCGGACGCGGCGCCGCCGGTGGGCCTGACCCTCGCCGGCGCGGATGACTGGGAGGTGGTCCGCATCAGGGCCGGCTGGCCGGCCATGGGCCGCGAGCTGACCGAGCGCACCATCCCGGCCGAGGTCGGGGGCCTGCTGGAATCGTCGGTGAGCTTCACCAAGGGCTGCTACACCGGCCAGGAGCTGGTGGCCCGCATCGACAGCCGGGGCGGCAACGTGCCCCGTCCGCTGCGGCTGATCGAGATCGGCGGCGACGACGAAGTGTCACCAGGCGCCGAGATAATCGTCGACGGCAAGGCGGTCGGGGAGGTCACATCGGCCGCGGCGGACTCGGGCTCGGCCGTGACCGTGGCGCTGGGACCGGTCCATCGGCGGGTGGAACCTCCCGCCCCGGCCACCGTCGCCGGCATGCCGGCCACCGTGCTGGCCACACCAGTCTCCGCCGACCGGTAGTGCCGTGGATCCCGAGCCGCGCCGAAGCCCTCCCCGAGCCGAAATCAACAGAGAAACGTGTCGTATAGCTGCAAGACCCGTGCAGATTTCGGGGCCGGGCTAGCCCGCTTCCTCCGGCTGACCCGCCACTTCCGGTCAGTCCTGGAGGTCGGGCCTACGATGGCATCGTGGATCCGTATGCGGTGCTGGGTGTGGCCCGCGACGCTCCCGTCGAGGAGATCCGCCGGGCCTATGTGGCCCTGGCTCGCCGCACCCATCCCGACGTGCGGGGCGACGACCCCGCAGCGGACGAGCAGATGCGCCGCATCAACCTGGCCTGGGAGATGCTGTCCGACGGGGACTCGCGAGCCGCCCTCGACCGTCGCCTGACGCAACGACCAGAGTCCTCGCCCCGCCCCCGCGCCTCGCCGGCGGCCGGGGAGACCGCCCAACCCCGTGACGACTTCGACTTCGGCCACGACGACTTCGACGCCGACGACCGGCCCATCACCGAGGGCGACTTGCCGGGCTGGATGCGTCTGGGCGCGCCCTTGGCCTTCGTGCTCGGCATTTTCGCGGTGATCCTCGGGGTGATGGCCGGCGGCTTCGTCCTCGTGCGGCTCGGGCTGCTCTCTCTGGGCCTGTCGGTGCTGTTGTTCATGCTGTCGCCGTTCGTGGTGCTGGTCCGGAGCCGGGGCGGCCCGCTGCGCTAGAGGCCGAGTGGCCAGGCCGCCGCGTCGACCGATCGGGCGGAGCGGGGCATCGGGTCGCGGCAGGCCCGCAGCCACTAGCGTCGGGACGTGTTCGTCAAGATCTGCGGAACCACCAACGAGGACGACGCGCTGCTGGCGGTGGCCATGGGCGCCGACGCGGTGGGGTTCATTTTCGCGCCGTCGCCCCGTCAGATGTCGATGGACCGGGTGCGCGACATCGTCCGCCGCCTGCCCAGCGACGTGCTCAGCGTGGGGGTGTTCCGCAACGAGCTGGCGTCGCGCGTCGTGAAGATCACCTCCGACGCCCGCCTCGGAGCGGCCCAGCTGCACGGCCACGAGTCGCCCGAGGACACCGCCTGGGTGGCCGAGAGAGTGCCCGTGACCATAAAGGCCTTCCCCGCCGGCCATGAGGGCCTGCAGCATCTGGGCGACTACGGCGCGGACGCGGTGCTGATCGACAGCAAGCGGCCCGGCTCCGGCGAGGTGTTCGACTGGTCGCTGGCGGAGGGGGCCCCCCTGGCGGGTCACCGGCTGATCCTGGCGGGCGGTCTCGACGCTGAGAACGTGGCCGGGGCCATCCGCCGGGTGCAACCCTGGGGAGTGGACGTGGCCAGCGGGGTGGAGAGCCGACCGGGCCGCAAGGACCCAGCCCGGCTGCGGGCCTTCATCGAGGCGGCCAAGGCTCAACGCGCCTCGCGCGCCCACAGCGGCTCGCCTGCGGGCGGCGAGCCTCGGCGACCCGCCCGCCCCGGCCCCTACGACTGGGAACAGGATCAGTGACTACGCCCGCGGGAGGACTCATGGGCGAGCCCAGCGGAGCAGGCGCCGCGGGAGGATTCATGGGCGAGCCGAGCGCCGATGGGCGCTTCGGCGAGTTCGGCGGCATGTTCGTGCCCGAACCGCTGGTTCCAGCCTGCCAGGAGCTCGACCGGGCGTTCCGCTCCGCCTGGGGCGACGCCGCCTTCCGGGACGAGCTCGACCGGCTGCTGCGCGACTACGCCGGCCGGCCCTCGCCCCTGACCGAGTGCGCCAACCTCTCCGAGGAGCTCGGGGTGCGCATCCTGTTGAAGCGCGAGGACCTCAACCACACCGGCAGTCACAAGATCAACAATGTGCTCGGCCAGGCCTTGCTGGCCCAGCGCATGGGCAAGACGAGCCTGGTGGCCGAGACCGGCGCCGGCCAGCACGGGGTGGCCACCGCCACCGCGGCCGCGCTGTTCGGCATGGACTGCGTGGTGTACATGGGCACCGTCGACATCGCCCGCCAGGAGCTGAACGTGTTCCGCATGCGCCTGCTGGGCGCGGAGGTGCGGGCGGCCGAGACCGGGTCGCGCACCCTCAAGGACGCCGTCAACGAGGCCATGCGACACTGGGTGGCGGTGGCCGACACCACCCACTACTGCCTGGGCTCGGTGATGGGCCCGCACCCGTACCCGTGGATGGTGCGGGAGTTTCAGCGGGTGGTGGGGGAGGAGGCCCGGAGCCAGTGCGCGGCGATCCTCGAAGGCGGGGTTCCCGACGTGGTCACCGCCGCGGTGGGGGGAGGCTCCAACGCGGCGGGCATCTTCGCGGGGTTCGCCAACACACCGGCCCGCCTGGTGGGGGTGGAGCCGGCCGGGGGGGCGGCCATCGGCCGCGCCGTTCCCGGCATCGTCCACGGCTCGCGGTCGTACCTGATGCAGGACGAGTGGGGCCAGGTGCTGGAGGCCCAGTCGATCTCAGCCGGACTCGACTATCCCGGCGTGGGCCCCGAGCACTCCTACTTGGCCGCCACCGGTCGGGCTGTCTACGAGCAGGTCACCGACGCCGAGGTGATCGAGGCGTTCAGCCTGCTGTCTCGCACCGAGGGCATCATCCCCGCCCTGGAGTGCGCCCACGCCCTGGCCTGGGTGTCGCGGGCCCGCTCCGAGCTGGCCGGTCTAACCGTGTTGTTGAACCTCAGCGGCCGGGGCGACAAGGACGTCGATCAGATGATGGGCATCGTCGGGTGACCGGCGCCGAGCCCGAGGCGGCGGAGGCAAGCACCGGCGGCTGGGGTGCGCTGGAGACGGCCCTGCGCGGCCGCCGAGACTCGGGCGGCAAGTGCCTGGTGCCCTATCTCACCGGCGGCCTCGGCGACGACTGGCTCGAGACCATCTGCGCGGTGGCCGCGGCGGGAGCCGACGCTATCGAGATCGGGGTGCCGTTCTCGGACCCGGTGATGGACGGCACTGTCATCCAGCAGGCCAACGATCGGGCGCTTTCGGAGGGCGCCACGCCGCAGTCGATCCTGGCCGCGGTGCGCAGAGCCAGGGCCGACATCGGCGTGCCCACCGCGGTGATGACCTACGTGAACATCGCCCACCACATGGGCTATGAGCGGTTCGCATCGTCGCTGGCCGAGGCCGGCATAAGCGGTTGCATCCTGCCCGACCTGCCGCTGGAGGAAGTGGGGGAGTGGGCGGGGTGCGCGGACGCAGCCGGAGTGGAGACGGTGCTGCTGGCCGCGCCCACCGCGCCCGACGAGCGGCTGCCCCGCATCTGCGCCCGCTCCCGCGGCTTCGTGTACGGCGTGGGCCTGATGGGCATCACCGGAATGCGCGCCGAGCTGGCCGCCAGCGCCACCCGCACCGCGGCCCGCCTCAAGGCGGTCACCGACCGGCCTGTGCTGGTGGGCGTGGGCGTGAGCACGCCGGCCCAGGCCGCCGAAGTGTGCGAGGTAGCCGACGGGGCGGTCGTCGGATCGGCCATCGTGGCCCGCATGCTGGAGGGCGCCGGACCCGAGGGCGTGGCCGCTCTTGTGGCCGATTTCCGCTCCGCCCTCGACGCGGCCCATCTCTGAGCCAACTCACCGTAGGGTCTGGCCATGGGTCGGCGCGGGCGGATGATGGACCACGAGCTGATCGTGGTGGGCGGGGGCGCGGCCGGGCTGGGCGCGGTGAGGGCGGCGCGCTGGGCCGGCGCGGATGTGGCCCTGGTCACCGACTCGGCGCCGGGCGGGGACTGCACGTTCACCGGCTGCGTGCCGTCCAAGACGCTGCTGGCCGCGGCCCGCGACGGGCTCGCTTTCGCCGAGGCCATGGCCCGGGTGCGCTCCACTATCGAGCACATCGCGGCCACCGAGTCGGCCGAGGTGCTGCGGGGCGAGGGAGTCACAGTCATCGAGGGCCGGGCCCGGCTGATCACCCACGACACGGTGGCGGTGGGGGAGCGGCGCATCACCGCGCCCCGCATCGTGCTGGCCACCGGCTCAAGACCCTCGCTGCCCGACGACATCCGCGGCCTCGCCGAAGCCCGGCCGCTCACCAACGAGACCGTGTTCGACCTGATCGAGGCGCCGAAGTCGATTGGCATCATCGGCGGTGGAGCCACGGGCTGCGAATTGACCCAGGCCTTCGCGATCCTTGGAGTGGAGGTAACCCTCTTCGAGTTCCATCAACAGCTGCTGTTCCGTGAGGAGCCAGAGGCCGCGGCGACGGTGAGAGCGGCCCTTCAGGCCGACGGGGTGAGAGTGCTGCGCAGCACCCGCATCGCCCGCGTCGAACTGGCCCGACGCGACTCCACCGGCGGCGGCCCGTACTCGCTCCTCTACCGGCTCTCCCGCTCCGGGGGGATAGGCGGGCGTGTCACCGTGGACCGGCTGCTGGTGGCCACCGGCCGAACGCCCGCGACAGATGGCCTGGGACTCACCGATATGAAGGTCAAGCTCGGCGAGTGGAGCGGCCATATCCTTACCGACGAACGGCTCGAGACATCCGTGAAGGGTGTCTACGCGGCCGGCGATGTCGCCGCCTGGCGGCTGCGGCAGCCCTTCCGGCGGCGAGTCCGGCCGACGCCCCTGTTCAAGATCGACAAGATCGACGTGCAGCACCCCTCCCGCCGAGGACTGCTGCGGGCCAGGCGACCCGGTGGAAGGGCCCCGCTCACCCGGATCCGGCAACGGCATCATCATGCGGCCTTGAATCTGTCGCACGCGGCCGACGAGATGGGCCGGATCGCGGCCGGCAACGCGTTGGGCAAGGGCCTGAGGGGACAGTTCCGGGGCGGGTTGGTGCCCAGGGTGGTGTTCACCGACCCGGAGGTGGCGTCAGTGGGGTTGACCCCGAGCTGCGCGCCGCCGGGCAGCCGGGTGGCCTACCTGCCGCTGGCCGAGGTGGACCGGGCCGTCACCGACGGCCGCACCGACGGCTTCATCGCCATCGTGGCCGGTCCCCGCCGCCTGCTGCGCAACGCCGGCGGTGGACGCATCCTGGGAGCGACGATCGTCGCTCCCAGGGCCGGCGAGATGATCGCCGAGATCGTGCTGGCCATGCGCACCGGCGCCTTCACCGGCCGCCTGGCCCAGGCCTCGCATTCCTACCCGACCTGGTCAAGCGGCGTCCAGAAGGCCGCGGGCCAGTTCTTCGGCGAGATCGAGGGCCGCCGAGCCCGCCACGTCGAGTGACCGCTGACGAGCCTGGGGAGTCGTGTGCCCGCCTAGCCGGCGGTGAGCCTTCGAGTCGTGCGTCCGCCTAGCCGGCGGTGAGCCTTCGAGTCGTGTGCCCGCCTAGCCGGCGGTGAGCCTTCGAGTCGTGCGTCCGCCTAGCCGGCGGTGAGCCTTCGAGTCGTGTGCCCGCCTAGCCGGGATGAGCCTTCGAGTCGTGTGCCCGCCTAGCCGGCGGTGAGACCTCCGTCGGCGCTGAGGACGGCGCCGTGGATGCCGGGGCACTCGTCGGAGGCCACGAAGGCGAACAGCGCGGCGATGTGCTCGGGCTGGCTCATCGGCTTGAAGGCGATGGTGCGGCGGACCAGGTGCCGGTCGCCGTCGGTCACCTGCCTGTAGTTCCGGATCATCGGCGTGTCCACCCCGCCGGGGGCGATGGCGTTGACCCGCACCGGCGTCTTGGACAGCTCCATGGCCAGAGCCTTGGTCAGCTGCACCACCGCGCCCTTGGTGGCGCAGTAGGGGGCCGTGTAGGCCATTCCCATCAGCCCGGCATTGGAGGCGATGTTCACGATGTTGCCGCCCGACTCCAGCAGGTGGGGGAGCGCGGCCTGGGTCAGGAAGAACACGCCCTTCACGTTCACGTCGAACATGCGGTCCCAGCCCTCTTCGGTGACGTCGGCCACCCGGTCCTGCCACGAGAGCCCTGCGATGTTGCCGAGCACGTCGATGCGCCCGAGAGCGTCCACACAGCCGGCCGCGGCCGCCGCGCAGTCGGCCACCGACGACAGGTCGCAGTGCTGCGTCTCGATCCGGCCCCCCGAGCCGGCGATCTCTGAAGCGGTCTCGGCCAGGCCGTCGTCGTTCACGTCTACCGCGAACACCGCCGCGCCCTCGGAGGCGAGGCGGATCGACACCGCCCGTCCCATGCCCGAGGCCGCACCGGTTATGAGCGCCACCTTGCCGTCGAATCGTCCCATCGCGTCCCGCCTGTCCTCGAGTCCGGCCCGTTCCGCCGCGGAGGCTACCGGCCCGCGTCCGTGCCGGTGCGGCGGAAGGTGACGCTCATGCGGGGCGGCGCGGCTGCGACCTTGGGCACTGAGTGCTCCCAGTTCTGCTGGCAGGCCCCGCCCATCACCAGCAGGTCCCCGGACGCCAGGGTGAACGACCGGCTGCGTCCCCCGCCTGAGGGCCGCAGCAGGAACCGGCGCGGCCCGCCCAGCGACACGATGGCCACCACGGCGTCGGCAGGGTCGATCCCGATCCGGTCGCTGTGCCAGGCCACCGAGTCCTGGCCACCCCGGTAGTAGTTGACCCACACAGAGGTGAACCCCGTCCGGTAGCGGCCGCGCAGAGCCGCAGCCATCTCGTCGATCACCGCCGGCACACCCGCCGAGCGGGGCCTGAGATGGGCGCCCAGGCGGGGCTCCTCCACCATCTGCCCGTACATCGGGCGCTCGGCCCGGGTCCAGCGCAAGCCCACCGCGAGCTGCTCGAGGAGCTCATCGCCGCCGAGCAGCCACCGCGCCGCCACGTCGATCCAGCCCCGGCCGTCCAGCTCCAGGCGCTCAAGGCCGGCAGAGCCGTCCACAGCCGGAGGCCCCTGGGCGAACAGGTCGCCTTGGCGGGGACCCACATCGGCCTGAGTGCCCGACCTGGTGCCCGACCTCGTGCCCGACCCCGTGCCTGAGCTGGTGCCCGACCTGGAGATCCCCACGATCCAACTATAGCGAACAAATGTTCGCTCATCAAGAGGCTGAAAGCAACCAGCGGCCCGAAGCAGGAGGAGTAACGTTCGCGGCGGTGCTGTTCCCCACCTTCACGTTTGCAGCTTTCTTTGCGGTGGTGCTGCCGGTGAGTTGGGCTCTGCGGCGACGCCCGGTGCCGTGGAAGCTGTTCGTGCTCGGCGCCTCGTACTGGTTCTACGCGGCCTGGGACCGGCGCTTCGTGCTGCTGCTGGTGGCCATGACGCTGGTGAACGCAGCCGCCGCCAGGCTCAACCAGCGCTTCACGCGCCGCAGGGCCCGCCGGGCGGCGGTGACCGCGGGCGTGGTCTTCGACCTCGGCGTGCTCGCGGTCTTCAAGTACTACGACTTCTTCACCCTGAGCCTGGAGAGCAATCTCGGGATCTCCAGCCCCGCGTTGAGGATCGTGCTGCCCATCGGCATCTCGTTCTTCACCTTCCAGGCCATCAGCTACGTGGTGGACGTCCACCGGGGCGACGCGTCGCCCGCGCCGCTGCTCGACTTCGCCGTCTACCTGTCGTTCTTCCCGCAGCTGGTGGCCGGGCCGATAGTGCGGGCCACCGAGTTCCTGCCCCAGATGCGGTTCCCGCCCTCCGGCCGCCGAAAAGGCAGGGGAGCCACCCGCGGCGACCTGGAGGAGCCAGTGCAGCTGCAGCTGTGGCCGGACCGGAGCCAACCGGGGCCCGCGGGCGGCCACATCGACCGGGTCGAACTCGGCCGGGCGGCCCAGCTGATCGGCCGGGGGATGTTCAAGAAGGTCGTGGTGGCCGACTTCCTGGCCTCCGCGATCGTGGACGAGGCGTTCGCCTCCCCGGGAAGCTACGGAGCCCTCGACGTGCTCTTCGGCGTGTACGGCTACGCGGTCCAGATCTACGCCGACTTCTCGGGCTACACCGACATGGCCATCGGCGTGGCCCTGCTGATGGGATTCCGCTTCCCGCAGAACTTTGACCGCCCCTACGCGGCGGTGTCGGTCCAGGACTTCTGGCGGCGCTGGCACATGACGCTGTCGCGCTGGCTGCGCGACTACCTGTACATCCCGCTGGGCGGCAACCGGCGGGGCCGGGTGCGCACTTACGTCAACCTGCTGGCGACCATGGGGCTGGGCGGGCTGTGGCACGGGGCGGCCGGGGTGTTCATCGTTTGGGGCCTGTACCAGGGCGCAGGGCTGGCCGCGGAGCGTCTGGGCAGCCGGTTGCGGGCGGCCAGGACCGCTTCCCGCCAAGCTGAGGACGCCCCCGGCCGGGTGGCCCGCCCCGCCCGGAGGGTCCCGGGTGCGGGCTCCGCCATCGGCGCGTGGCTGCGGGTGCTGCTCGTGTTCCACTTCGTGTGTGCGGGCTGGGTGCTGTTCAACAGCGAGACCCTGGCCCACGCCGGCGACATCTACGGGCGGCTGCTGCAGGGATGGGGGACCTCCACGGAGCTGGTGACCCCCGTGGTGGTGGCCGTCATCGTCGGAGCAGTTCTGGCCCAGTACGTGCCCCTGGCCTTCGCCCGGCGCTGGTCGACAAGGCTGGCCGAAGCTCCGGCGGCAATCATTGCGGCCGCTTTCGCGGTGTGGACCATGATCGTGGTGGCGCTCGGCCCCGAGGGCGTCGCCGACTACATCTACTTCCAGTTCTGATGCGCAGGCGGGCACGCGAGCAGCAACCGGCGACGGACCGTCGAACCCGTCTGTGGGGCAGGCGCGTACGCGAGCAGAAGCTGGACATCGGGCGGGTCAAGCGGATCCGCTTCCTCTGGACCCGCCAGCGGGTCCGGCGGCTGCTGCAGCAGCTCAATGGCCTCGCCGCCCGAGCCAAGCCGCTCCTGGAGCGGATCCGGCCGCCGGTTCCCGACACCGCCGCCGACCAGACCCCCACCAAGTCGGTGCGGGCCTCGGTGCTCTCGGCCACGCTGTGCCTAGGAATGGCCGCCCTGCTTGTCAGCGGCAAGATCGTGGAGATCGCCGACAGGCTGCCTCTGGGACCGGACCGGGACCGCTGGCTGGAGGCGGCCACCGAGACCGACCGGCTGGCGGACCGGCTGGCGCTGAACCGCCCCTACGACCTGCTGCGCGACCTGCGGGGCGCGGGCGACGACGCGGGCCAGCAGATCGACGTGATCGGCGAGGTCGATGACCTGCTCCAACTCGAGTTCGGCGCGGCGACGGAGCAGCCGCCGACCGCGACCACCTCCGCGCTGCCCGAGGAGGCCGTCGCGGTGCCCACGACCAGCGTCGACACGACCGACACGTCAGACACGACCACCGCGACCGACACGGCCACCACGACCACCGCGACCGACACGTCAGACACGACCACCGCGACCGACACGGCCACCACGACCACCGCGACCGACACGGCCACCACGACCACCACCTCCACCACAACCACCACCGTGCCCCCCGAGCCGCCGTCCTATGTCCGCCCCGCGCCAGTGTCGTCGGACTCTCCCCTTCGTACTTTCGTGGCCGGCGACAGCCAGGCCTTCTACTTCGGCCACAGCCTGCGGGAGAGCCAGCTCAGCGACGTGCTGGACATCACGCTCAACCAGCGGCATTCCACCGGCCTGGCCCGGCCCTCGTACTTCAACTGGCCCGTCCACTTTTTCGCCATCGCGGTCCAGTTCGATCCCGAGCTGGTGGTGGCGACCCTGGGCAGCAACGACTGGCAATCCATGATGTCGCTGGAGGGCCAGACCCTGAGCAGGGGCAGCGACGAGTGGCGAGCCGAGTGGCGCCGGCGGCTCGGCGTCGCCTTCGACGTGCTGGAGGCTCCCCACCGGCAGGTGATCTGGGTCGGCCTGCCTCCGACCCGCAGCGACGAATTCCGAGAGGGCTACGCGGTCATGAACCAGCTCGCGGCCACCTCGGCGGCCGAGCGCGACTTCGTGACCATGATCGACATCTGGGACATGTTCGGCGGCGACGAGCCCTACCGCGACGCGGTTCCCCCGCCGGGCGTCCCCGAAGGCAGGCCGGTAGACGTCCGCCAGCAGGACGGGGTGCATCTCAACCAGACCGGATCACGCTGGGTGGTCGATCTGATCAACGACGAGATCGAGCGGATCATCGCCGCGGTCAGCCGGGAGGCGACTGCAGCCCCTGAGCCCGAGCCAGAACCCGCACCGGGCTGAGCCGCCGCCCAGGGAGGCGTCAGTTGTCGGCGGCGTTGCGCGGGTAGTGCTGCAGGCGGTTCAACTCCCCGTCCTGGCGGGCGAACACCTCCCACCACAGCTCCCCGGGATCGTCCACGAACGGGTCGGCACCTTCGTGGTCGAGCACAAACCACGCGTTCTCGGCCAGCTCGGCCTCGAGCTGTCCGGGCGCCCACGCGGCATAGCCGGCGAAGATGCGCACCTCGTCGAGCCCGCCGACGTCGCTGGGGTTCTTCTCCAGATCCATGGTGCCGATCCGACCTACGACCTGCGACCAGTGGTCGTCGGCATCGTCGAGGGCCACCGACGCCAGCGCGATCACCGAGGACTGGCTCACGGGACCGCCCACGAACACCACGCGAGGCTTGCTCACCACCGTGGCCCATTCGTCGATGGCGCCCTTGACCGGCAGCTCGCTGGGTCGGTTGAGCACTACCCCGAGGGCGCCCTCGGATCTGTGCTCGAGCATCAGCAGCACGGTTTGGTGGAAGTTGGGATCAACCAGGCTCGGGGCGGCCACCAAGAGCTTCCCGCGGGTCGATTCCATGCGTGGGGTCTTCCAGGTAGAGGACGGGGAACGGCACGGTGGCGATCCGGCGACCCGAAGCGGTGGCGGTGTGGCAAGGTGTCTGTGTGGCACGATCTAGGGTCGTGGTGTCAACCATGCCGCCGGTGCTGCTCACGATAGCTGCTTCGGACCCGCTGGGGGGCGCGGGCGTGCAGGCCGACCTGGCCACGTTCGCGGCCCTCGGCGTGCACGGCGCCAGCGCCCTCACCGCGGTGACCGCCCAGTCTCTGAACGCAGTCACGGCCTCGGCTGCGGTGGAGGCCGACCTGGTGGCCGCCCAGATCGACGCGGTGGCCGCCCATCTCGGCCTGGACGGGGCCAAGACCGGCCTGCTGCGCCGCCGGGAGGTGGTGGAGCTGGTGGCCGAGCGGGTCGAGAGCGGCGTGCTGCCCGCCCCGGTTGTCGATCCGGTGATGGTGGACGGCAGGGGAGCGCGCTTCGTGTCCGACGAGGTGGAGGACGCCTACCGGCAGCGGCTGTTCCCGCTGGCCCGGGTGGTGACGCCCAACCGGGCCGAGGCCGAGCTGCTGGCGGGCACTCGGCTGCCGAGCGCAGAGGCGGTGCTGGACCGTGCGGAGGCGTTCCGAGCGCTGGGTGCCGAGGCGGTGGTGGTGACCGGCGGGGGCTTCGACGGCGATCCCGACGATGTGGTGATCACCGAGCGCCGGGTCTGGGTGGTGCGCAGTTCGCGAATTGCGACCGACAACGTGCGGGGCAGCGGCTGCACCTTCTCGGCCGCTCTGGCCGCCGGCCTGGCCCTGGGCGCCGGCCTGGAGCAGGCGGTGGACTCGGCTGGCCGGTTCGTGCGCGCCGCCATCGGGGCCTCCGCCGGCTGGCGGCTCGACGGCCCCGGCCCGGTGTCCCACGCTCTGGGCTAACAGGCCGAGCGGAGGGGTCCGGCGACCGCATGTTCCCGCCCGCATAGCCGGATCGGCCTAACTTTACATAATGTATATTTCCGGCGGTCGTGACACCGGCAGTAGTTACCACTCGCCGGCGAGCCGTGTAGCTTTGTTGGCCGTGCCTCGACGAATCGAGATAGAACTCACCAGCCAGCGTGACGACGGCACCTGGACCTGGCGGGCCGCCGGGGCGCGACGACCCAAGGGCGAGGTCTCGGGCGACCTGGTCCCGGATGCAGCAGCAGTCGGCTCGGTTCTGAAGGCCGAAGTGGACGGTGGGTTGGACGGTCTGGAGATAACCGCGCTGTTCGCCCCCCGGGCTCGTCCGGAGCCGTCCGGACGGCTCGAGCTGATAGGCGGCGGTGCCGGCCCGCTGGTGACCACCGCGCTCGTGTCTGGATCCCGCCGCCACAGCCACACCGACCGGGACTCCCAGCGGGACGGCGCAGCTCCGTCGCGCGAGCGGCGGCGAGGCCGCGACCAGCAGGACGGGCGCGGCCGCGACCAGGGTGACCGGCGGCGAGGCCGCGACCAGCAGGACGGGCGCGGCCGCGACCAGGGTGACCGGCGGGGGGGCCGCGACCAGCAGGACGGGCGCGGCCGCGACCAGGGTGACCGGCGGCGAGGCCGCGACCAGCAGGACGGGCGCGGCCGCGACCAGGGTGACCGGCGGGGGGGCCGCGACCAGCAGGACGGGCGCGGCCGCGGCACGGGTCGCAGCGATCGCGATTCTGAGGACGGTCGTCGGGACGGCCCCGACCGCAAGCCCCGCACCGACCGGGGCGGGCGGGGCCCCCGCGACGGGCGTGACTCCGGCCCCGACCGGACCGGAGTGCGCGGAACGGGCCGTGAGGGGCGCCGGAGCGGCGACCGGCGACCCGAGGGACAGACGCGCTCCAAGAGCGATAAGCGCTCCGCCCGTCCGCCCCGCCCGCGAACTCCCGGCCTCAAGGCCAAACGGGTCCATCGACAGGCGGCGCTGACCGCACTTCCCGAAGAGCAGAGACACTTGGCCCGTGAAGTGCTGCGGGGCGGCGTGCCCGGCGTGCGCCGGTCTATAGAGCGCATGAACGCCAAGGCGGCCGGGGAGAGTCTCCCCCCGATCAAGTCGGACCCAGTTCTGGCGCTGGCGGAACAGCTCGCTCCCGTCCTGAAGGCGGCCGAATGGCATGACCGGGCCGACGCCGCCCTCGTCGGGATCGCCAAGATCGACCTGCGGGACATCCGCTCTGTGATCGCGGCCGCCGACCGGGCCGCCCGCGACGACGAGACCCGGGCTCTGGCCGAGAGCCTCCGCGCCGGTCTGGCCCAACGTCTGGAAGTGGACCACCGCAAATGGCTCGACGAACTGGCCAACACCATCAGCGAGGGCCGCACCGTCAGGGCACTGCGCATCAGCTCCCGGCCGCCCAAGCCCGGCTCGCCGCTGCCGCCCGACATGGCCGAGCGCTTGGCCGCCCTGGCCGCCGCCGATCTCAACCCCACTGCCAACCAGCAACGCTGGGCAACCGTGGTGGACTCCATCGCCCTCTCCCCCGTCCGCACGCAGGTGATCCCCGCCGGCATTCCCACCAAGCCCGGCGACGATCTGGTCGCCGCCATCCGCAGGCTGGCAAACCGGGTACCGCAGATCGCCGCCCTCTTCGGCATCCAGCCGGAATCGCCTCGACACGGGGGTCTGCGCCCTCCCCCGCCGCCTCCCGCGCCAAGTGCCAGCGAGGACGCCCAGTGATCGACTTCGATGCCGACGGCAACGTCGCGCTCATAACCATGAACCGCCCCGAGGCCCGCAACGCGGTCAACGGCGCCATCGCCAGAGGGCTCGAAGAAGCCATAGACCGGCTGGAGGACGACAACTCGCTGTGGCTCGGCATCCTCACCCACACCGGTCCGGTGTTCTCCGCCGGCGCGGATCTCAAGGCAATCTCGGAGGGGCGCTTCCGGGAGTTGTCCACCACCAGAGGAGGCTTCGCTGGCATCGTCCTCCGCTCCAGGACCAAGCCGCTGATCGCGGCCATCGACGGCCCCGCCCTGGCCGGCGGAACCGAGATAGCGCTCACCTGCGACCTGCGGGTGGCGTCCACCGCGGCTCGGTTCGGGCTCCCCGAAGTGAAGCGGTCGCTCCTCGCCGCGGCCGGCGGCCTGCCGCGCCTGCCCCGCACCATCCCTCTGGCCATCGCCATGGAGATGGTGCTCACCGGCGATCCGATCAGCGCCGAGCGGGCCCTAGCCCTCGGCCTGATCAACGAGCTGTGCGAGCCCGGCGAGGCGCTCGACGCCGCCCGCCGCCTCGCGGACCGGGTCAACGCCAACGGCCCCCTCGCCGTGAGGGAGTCCCGAAGGCTCGTACTGGAGAGTTTCACCCAGACCGACGTCGAGTCGATCACGGCGGCAGGCATGGCCCAGATGGGTCTGCGCGACACTGAGGACTTCCGCGAGGGCCCTCTCGCCTTCATCGAGAAGCGGCCCCCCGTATGGAAGGGCCGCTGAGCCGCTTAAGAACTGCTGAGCCGAGAGCTGCTGAACCCGGAAGCCGCTGAGCCGCCAGGGGCCGCTGAACTCAGATGATCGTCGGGATCACGCCGTGGTCGTGCAGGAACTCCGCCAGCCCCTCCACTAGCTGCAGTTTGGCCACCTCCGAGACGGGCCACCAGCGGGCGTCGGATGCGTCGCTGCCCGCGCTGGGGGTGAGATCGCCGGTCACTGTCGCCTCGAAGTCCAGGATCACGAAGTGCCGGTCGTCGCCGATGCGCTCAACCCAGCCGACCAGGGGGCCACAAACACCATGCAGCCCGGTCTCCTCGTGCAGTTCGCGCGTCACCGCCTCCATCAGCATCTCGCCGGGCTCCACCCGGCCTCCCGGGACGGACCACTCCCCCGCGGCCGGCTCGTGGCCGCGCCTGATCAGGAGCAGCTCGTCACAGCGGCAGACGATCGCGCCCACCGCGACCTCCACCCTCGCGATCATGCCAGAGGCCGAGCGGACAGACGCAGTTCACGAGGATCTTCCCGAGGCGCCGAGCGAGGCCCAGGGCCCGAGCGGCCCGTGAGCGCAGCGAACAAGAGCGGGGAACCAGGCCCGAGCGGCCCGTGAGCGCAGCGAACAAGAGCGGGAATCACGACGCCTCACCGCGGGGCGGTAGCGATCCATCCGCGCTCGCTCGAAGCGGCGGCTCGGCCGCTTCGGCCAGCGCGCGATGCACGGTTATTGCTCGTGCTACCAGACCGTGCGTCTCGAAGAAGTTCTTAGTGTCGCGGTCGCCGGGCAGCGCCAGGCTGTCCACCCCGATGCAGCCACGCCTCCGGGCCCAGTCGAACAGCAGATCCATCATCACCTCCCCGACGCCGACGCCGCGGGCCTCGGGCACCACGTAGATGTCGCTGACGCGCCCCAGGACGGCGCCGTCGTGCAGTGCAACCAGACGGATCGCCCCGTAGCCGACGACGGCCTCGTCGATGGTGCCGACCACCACCAGCGCGTCGTCCGCTCGAAGGTCTCGGAACAGGCCCTCGTCCTGCGGATCGGAACGGGCCTCGAGCCGGGACCACACTGAGCCGCCCCGCCGGGGCGTCATCTCGGCGACCGCTCCGGCCGCCAACTCGGCCACCGCGGCAATGTCGGCTTCGACCGCCCGTCTAGCCCCCTCTTCGATCGAGGTCATCGGACGGGCTCGGTCACTGCCATGGCATTGCTCGGGCTCAGCCGCTGAAGATTCTCTTGATCGACTCGCAGGGCTCCTCGCCCGACGGGCACACGGGATTGGCGCGCGATCCGAACTGGGTCATGCTCACGATGAGGAAGCACTGGTTGCAGGTCCACTCGTCCGAACGCGGCGGCGCTACCACCGAAACGGTCTTCACCGGGCCGGCAGCGTCCTCTTCCTCGTCCTCGTCGTCGTCGTCGCTCGCCGCGATGCGGTCCCGAAGGATCTCCTCCAGGTCGGCCTCCACGTCGCTGGGGTGAACTTCCTCGTCATCATCATCGTCGGCCGGGGGCGGGACGTCATCGTCATCATCGTCCTCTAGAACTGCGGCGTCGTCGTCGTCGTCCAGGCCTGCGGCGTCGTCGTCGTCGTCCAGGCCTGCGGCGTCGTCGTCGTCGTCCAGGCCTGCGGCGTCGTCGTCGTCGTCCAGGCCTGCGGCGTCGTCGTCCAGGCCGGCGTCGTCGTCGTCGTCCAGGCCTGCGTCGTCGTCGTCCAGGCCTGCGTCGTCGTCGGCAAAATCGTCATCGTCGACAAAGTCCTCGTCATCGGCGAAATCCTTGTCATCGGCGAAATCGTCGCTCGGGTCGCCTTCGAAGTCCTCCACATCGCCGAGATCGACAAGATCGGCGTCGTCAAGTGAGTGTTGCTGGGTCATCGCTCCTGTTGAGGGGTCGCGGCCAGAGGATGTCCGGCGGATCATAGGCACAGATCGGCGGGGTGCAACAGCATTCCGTCGGTGGCACGCGGCCAGGGCCACGCCCCGGGCAGGCGCACGTCGCATCCGAGCGTCCGAGGGCCTACAGGCTCGACGAGGGGTGCGAATGCGATGCCCGAAGCTGCTCGGCCCGCTTCTCCGCGTCGAGCCGGCCCAGCCCGGGGTCCTCCTCGTGGTTCACGAACGACATGAGTTCGGCGACCGCCGCGTGCCCGGCCTCCTCGGCAATGAGGCGGTGCATCCGCTGGCAAACCCTGCGGTAGGCCGGATGACCCTGCAAAGTAGTGCGCAGCTCGACCATGTGCATGGCCTCCCGCGCGTTCATCTGCATCGTGTAACGCACCCGGTAGGCCAGAGCCACCGCGTAGGCCGCCTGGTCCGGCACCTCGGCGCTGAGCGCCTCGTAGAGCCGGGCCGACCGGACCATCACCGCGTCGAACTGCTCGTCTACGCCGGCCGCGTTCACCGCGTCCAGCCGCACGAAGCCGTGGCGGGTGGACAACGGCTGCCATTCGATGGTGAGCATCCGATGGCGCTGCAGGTCGCGGAACGCCCCGTAGTCCGACACGACGTCGAACCGGTAGTAGACGCGCTCCAGGGCGCGGCCCGGGCGGTGGCGGCGGTTCGTGCGCTCGCCGCAATAGGCCCGCACCACCTCGATGCGCTCGACGGCCGACATGGCCCTCACCCTGGCCTCGATGGTGCGCTCCGCCAACGACGTGTGCGAATACAGCATCGCGGTGATCATCTTCGTCTCCCCGTCGGGGTCGAAGTCCACCAGCTCAACCGAGTCGTCCGCCACCGGGCCTCCGACGGCGCCTCCGAACACCCGGTCCGCGACCTCGTCCATGGCGGCACGGTTGTCCGCCATGTAGCGGGTTGTGAGCCCGCCCCGGTCGGGCAGGTCCACCCGCTTGAGGAACGAGGGGATCACCTTGCGCAGCTCGCTGAGCATCATGTCGGCGTAGAGGCGCGATTCGGGCAGGGGGTGGGCCCTCATGCGAAGAAGCAGGGCCTCATAGGACTGGCCGGTTCCGTAGATGCCCACATTGCTCAGCGACGCGGCCGGCAGCATGCCGCGAATGGAGTCGAACGCTCTGGCCTTGATGGCCTGCCTGTAGGCGAAGTCGGAGTCGCCCTGCTGCTTGGGCGTGTTGGCCCGGAAGAAGTCCTGCATGACCGGAACGAGCTCGGAGTAGGCCGAGAACATGCGGTCTATGTCACCCACGTAGCGGGTGCCCAGCGACGAGTTCAGCACCTGGCTGTCGCGGTAGTAGCGATACCGGCCGCCGAGGCGCTGGTCGTAGGCGATGTAGCGGGTGCTCTGCTCCAGGTACGCCATGAGCCGGCCCCACTCCAGCACCTTGGTCAGGAGGTTGGAGGCCTGCTCGCAGGCCAGGTGGACACCGCCGAGCTGGGCCACGGAGTCGTCGCCGTACTCGAAGAAGACCCGGTCGTACAGAGCCTCGGCTCGGCGCAGCCCGACGGTGGCGTCGACGGTTATGTCGCCCGTGATGTCCAAGTCGTCGACGAACTCGTCGAGGAAAAGCCGGCGCAGACTCGACATGGAGCGGGAGTAGCGGGCGAACAGCGCACCCTTCACGACCTCCGGCAGGTTCACCAGAGCGAACACCGGCTGGTCCAGGTTGGTGAAGTACCGGCGCAGTATGTCGGCCTCCTCGGGAGAGAACGACTCGGCGGCGTACAGGTTCACAGGGCGCGACCTTAGGGGCGCAGCCGACGCCGGGCGCGGATCGCGGGAGGGGTCAGGACGCCGCGAACGCGGCCCGGGCCGCCGCCATCACCGCGGTGTCGAGCCAGCAGTCCAGCGCGGTCATGGCCAGCACCTTGGCGCCGTCGATGACCGCCGAGTCGCCCTCGGGGCCTCGGGCGTACTCGGCGAAGGCCTCAGTGTGGATGGGCACCTCGTCGGGCGCCACCTTGATCATGGGATGTATGGAGGGAAGGGTGTAGCTCACGTTGCCCATGTCGGTGCTGCCCACCACGCGGGCCGCCGAGTTGGGCACGGTCGCCCTGCCCACCGCCCCAAGATTGGCCAGGTAGCAGTCCAGCAGCGCGGGGTTGTCATTCATGTCGGCGTAGGCCGGGTCGGCCCATTCGATGTCCAGCCCGCAGCCGGCCGCGTCCGCGCCTCCTCTCAGGCACGCGGCCACCCTCTCCTTGAGCGGTTCGAGGGTCAACAGGTCGGTGGAGCGGACATACCACTCGACTGCGGCCGTGGCCGGGACGATGTTGGCCTTCGTGCCGCCGTCGATGAACACGCCGTGGATCCGCTCGTCGTCTCGGATGTGTTGGCGCAGCGCGGCGACGGCGTTGTAGCCGAGCACAGCCGCGTCGAGCGCGTTGCGGCCCTTCTCGGGCGCGGCCGCGGCGTGGGCCGCCGCGCCCGTGTAGCGGGCGTTGAGCCGCTGCACCGCCACCGCGTGGAACACACTCAGCTCGTGGTTGGCGGGGTGCACCATCATGGCCGCGTCGGCGTCGGAGAACGCACCCGCCCGCAGCATGTACTCCTTGCCTCCCCCGCCCTCCTCCGCAGGGGTTCCCATGACCGCCACCCGCCCGCCGGCCTCGCCGGCCAGGGCGGCCAGGGCGAGGCCTGCGCCCAGGCCCGACGCGGCGATGATGTTATGACCGCAGGCGTGGCCGATCCCGGGGAGGGCGTCGTACTCGCACACCACCGCAACCACCGGTCCGTCACCGGCGCCGGCGCGGGCCTCGAAGGCGGTGTCGAGGCCGTAGGCGCGGCGCTGCACAGCCAGGCCGTGGTCGGACAGCACCTCGGTGAGCAGGTCGTGCGCGTGGTGCTCCTCGAAGCACAGCTCGGGCCGGGCGTGGATGCGGTGCGACACGTCGAGCAGCTCGGGAGCCAGGCGATCGATCTCGTCGCACGCCCGCTGCTTGGCTTCAGCGATTTCCATGGCTGTGATCCTAGAGGCCGAGCGGGAGTGCCTGCGCCGGACCGCGGGGCCTCTCAGGTTCCGGCAGGAATCCAGACCTCTAGGGCGCCGGGCTCCACCCGCAGGCTGAGGGTTCGGGCCCGGGCCAGGCGGTGGCCGTCCAGGTAGATGTCCAGGGCCGGGTCGAAGTCGTATTGGGCTGCCGCGGTGCGGCGCTGGGTGATGTCCGGATGAGGAACGTGGGTGCCCGAGGGCAGGCGGCGGCGGGCCGCGAGGCGCACCGACAGCCGCGGGCTGGCGTCGAACACGTCGAGACGCCCGTCCCCGGGATGCGACCGGGGCGCCGCGTTCCAGCGCCCGATGAACGAGGCGTTGGCTACCACCAGCAGCCGGCCCCGCCACCACGATCTGCGGGCAACGAGATGGGCGACGAACCAGTGGAGCCGGCCATCGATCAGAGCGGCTCCCGCGTCGACGACCACCCGTGTGCCGGCCGAAGCCGCCGCAGCCTTGCCGACGCCAGCTTGCGCCACACCGAGGGTGCGGGCCAGGTCGCCGCCCGTAAGAACCACCGGAGGCACCGCCCGGTTGGCCCGGCGGGCATCGGCCACGATGTCGCCCGCGGCGGCGTCGTTCACCGCCGTTAGGGCATCTGCAGGGATCTCGCCGGCCTCGCCCCAGTCGGCGCCCCAGCCAGGACCGCGCTCGCCAATCATGCGGTCTCCGGGCCGGCCTGGGGCCGCTGCGCCGACATTCCTGCGCTGAGGGTGCTCACACGCCCACAACTACAAGGAATTCGGAGCGATCGCCGCTGAGGGGGTCGGATCGTCCTCGTCCATGGCGCCCGACATCGCCACCACTCCCCTGTTCAGCGCCTCGACCGTCTGCCGGGCCACCCTGGCGGTGCCGGCATTGGGCGCCACCGCAGCGATCTGGCGCGCCAAGTCGATCAACTGCTTGAGGTTGCGCACGAAGTCGCCAGCGGAGAAGCCCTCATCCATGAGGGCCTCCAACGGCTCCCCCGACGCCCAGCGGTGAGCCGCAGGCGCGAAGCCGGTCTCCAGGAGCCGGGTGGACCCCGCGCCGGAGCCCCGCTCGACCCGGCGCAGATCGTCCAGGGCCGCTCCGATGCGGCTCAGGCGGCGGTAGGCGGGGCCCGAGGGGATCCACACCTCCGGGCGCGGGCCCGGCGAGCGGTGCTCGTAGGTGAAGGCCGACAGCACCGAGGCCAACTCGGGCGCCGACAGGCCGTCGAGCAGCCCGCCGGACAGCGCCTCGGCCACGCACAGGTCCATCTCGTGGAAGATGCGCCTCACCAGAGTTCCCGAAGCGGTGAGCACCCAGCCGTCGAGGTGGCCCCGCTTGCGCAACACCGACACGACAGCATCGAATTGCTGCGAGAGGCTCACCGGCGAGGACGCGGTGTCGGCCTGGTACTGGGCGAAGGAGCGGGCCAACAGGTCGCGGGCCTCCTTCGCGGGCATGCGAGCGAGCAGGCCGGCCACCATGTTGTAGGTGGGACCGAAGGCCGAACGCAGCTCGAAGGACCGGTTTGAGGCCAACTGGGCCACCTCTTCGAAAGCACATTCCGGCGACCACAGCGCTACCGCCCAGCCGGCCTCGTCGATGCCGCGGCGCCCGGCCCGGCCGGTGAACTGCGTGTACTGGGCTGCGCTGAGCGGGGCGATGCGCTGGCCGTCGTACTTCATGAGCTTGTCGATCACCACGCTGCGTGCGGGCATGTTCACGCCCAGCGCCAGGGTCTCGGTGGCGAACACTACCTTCACCAGTCCCTCAGCGAAGCAGCGCTCCACCACCTCCTTGAAGACGGGGACCATCCCGGCGTGGTGCGACGCGATGCCCAGGCGCAGTTGAGCGGCCCAGCCGCGGGCCCCCAGCGCGTCGAGATCGGCCGGATCGAGACCGCCGGTGCGGGCCTCAACCAGCTCGTCGATGCGGGCCGCCTCGGCGTCGTCGGTGTAGCGAACTCCGTCGCGGGCCAGTCGGGCCACAGCCTGGTCGCATCCCTTGCGGCTGAACACGAACCAGATGACCGGCAGTCGGCCGCGCGCCTCCAACTCAGCCAGCAGGTCGATGCGTCGAGGCGGTCGCCACAATCCGCCGCGGTGGTGCGCCCGGCGCGCCGGATGACCATCCGAGCCGCGTCGCCCCCCGCCCACCGGACGACCCGAGCCGCGTCGCCCCCCGCCCACCGGACCATCCGAGCCGCGTCGCCCCCCGCCCACCGGACCATCCGAGCCGCGTCGCCCCCCGCCCACCGGACCATCCGAGCCGCGTCGCCCCCCGCCCACCGAACGATCCGAGCCGCGTCGCCCCCGCGATGATGCGGGCGCGTCAAAGCGGCTTCCCTGGGGATTGGGTCTGCCATCTGCGAAGGTTGGCACGAGCTGCACCGCGTCGGAGCGGCGCCGGCCCACCGCGTACAGGTTGGTCAGCGGCACGGGCCGCCTGGTCTCGGCCACCACCGCGGTCGGGCCGTGCACGCGGTTGAGCCAGTCGCCCACTTCCCGATGGTTGGAGACCGTGGCCGACAGGCACACCAGCGCCACCGCGGAAGGCAGGTGCAGGATTACCTCCTCCCACACCGGGCCGCGGTAGGGGTCCTCCAGGTAGTGCACCTCGTCCAGCACGACCGCACCGAGCCTGTCGTCCACTGCTCCCGCGTAGAGCATGTTGCGCAGCACCTCGGTGGTCATCACCACCGCGTCGGCGTCGCCTGCGATGACATTGTCGCCGGTCAGCAGCCCCACTCGCGCCGGTCCCAGCCGGCGACACAGGTCGCGGTACTTCTGGTTGGAAAGGGCCTTGATGGGCGTGGTGTAGAAGGCTCTGCGGCCCGCGGCGAGGGCCGAGTCGACGGCGTGGTCGGCCACCACCGTCTTGCCCGAGCCGGTCGGCGCGCTCACCAGCACCGACCGTCCGGAGTCGAGATGCTCGATGGCGCGGCGCTGGAACTCGTCGAGGACGAAGCCAGCCCCCGCCGGCTCTGTCACGGCTCAGCCGCGGCGCGCTCCCGCCGACGGCTCACCGCTCAGCCGCTTCACGCTTTCGCTGCCGGCGGCGGGTGAGCACACCCCACAGGATCGCGATCTCGTAGAAGGCGTACATCGGAATCGACAGCGCCATGAGCGTGAAGGGGTCACCGCTGGGGGTTATCACCGCCACCAGGATCACAATCCCGACCACGGCGTAGGAGCGGACCTTGCGCAGGGTGCGGTTCTCGACGACGCCCGTGGCCTGCAACCCGATCAGCGCGATCGGGAACTGGAAGGCGATGCCGAAGGCCACCATCATCTTTACCACGAAGCCCAAGTACTGCTTCGGGCTGAACAGGGACACCAGATCGGGACCGCCGATGTTCTTCAGGAACTCGAGGGCCCGGGGCAGGCTCCAGTAGGCCAGCGCCCCGCCCGTGAAGAACAGCAGCACGCCCGCAGCCACGAACGGCACCGCGTACCGCTTCTCGTGGCGGTACAGGCCGGGCGCGATGAAGCGCCACGCCTGCCACAGCAACACCGGCATCGCCAGCGCGAAGCCGCCGTACCCGACCAGCGTAATCCGCACGTTGAAGGGTTCGAGGGGGCTTGACACGTAGAGGTTGCAGCCACCCTCGGCACCAAACAGTTTGGAGTCGATCCGCTCCTCCACGGGGAAGGTCTTGCAGTACGGCTCGAGCAGGAAGTCCAGGATGAAGGGGTAGAAGATCCAGCAGACCACAACGCCCACCGCTACGGCCACGGCCGATTTGATCAGGCGGTTGCGGAGCTCGGCCAAGTGCTCCATGAGCGTCATGTGGCCGCCCTCGTCGGAATTCTCTGTGCCGCTGTCGTTGTCGTTGTCGTTGGCCATCGCTGCGTCGGGCTGTCCTTAAGCGGCCGTGTCCGCGCCGGAGCCGGACTCATCTGGGGCCGTGTCCGAGCCAGAACCGGGGTCATCCGTGGGCCACCCAGCGCCTTCGTCGGTGGTGCTGGAGGCTGCATCGGCCACTTCGCGCACCACAGAGGCCTTGCGCTCCCCGGAGTCGATCCCTGCGAAGGGGTCAGTGCTCTCAGCCGAACCCTCCTTAGCGTTTGAGCCCTCGTCCGCGGCCGAACCCTCGTCTGCGGCCGAACCCTCCTTAGCGTTTGAGCCCTCGTCCGCGGCCGAACCCTCGTCTGCGGCCGAACCCTCCTTAGCGTTTGAGCCCTCGTCCGCGGCCGAACCCTCGTCTGCGGCCGAACCCTCCTTAGCGTTTGAGCCCTCGTCCGCGGCCGAACCCTCGTCTGCGGCCGAACCCTCCTTAGCGTTTGAGCCCTCGTCCGCGGCCGAACCCTCCTTAGCGTTTGAGCCCTCGTCCGCGGCCGAACCCTCGTCTGCGGCCGAGCCCTCCTTAGCGTTTGAGCCCTCGTCTGCGGCCGAACCCTTGTCTGCGGCCGAGCCTGCGACCGACGCGGCCGCCGCAGGCTCGACCAGCTTGCGGGGATCGGCGGCCTTCAACGTGTCCTTCATCTCCTGCATGGGCTTCTTAGTGGCCTCGCGCAGTTCCTTGTCGGCTGCCTTCAGCGTGGCGGTCGCCTCCTTGAGGGGCTGCGCCGCCTCCCGCAGTTCCTGCTGGAAGCCTTGGCCGATGCGGCGGATCTCTCCGACCACCTTTCCGACCTGGCGGACGGCGGGAGGCAGCTTGGTGGGTCCGAGCACGATCAGGGCAACGAGCAGGATCACGAGGACCTCCGCCCCGCCGAGATTTCCCACCCTCGCAGCCTAGCTACGAGGCCGGCGGCGGCTGCGGCCGGGCCGCGAGGCCCTCACCCGGTCGGCGGAGGCCCGGGTTGCCTCGGCGTGGTCGCCCAGACGAGCGGCGAGGCGCGACAGCTCGTCTCCGGCCACCGCGGTCGCCGACGACCTTCTCAGCGCTTCGGTCAGGCCCGCCGCGGCCTGCGCCACGCTGCGCAGACCGGCAACGAGCACGGCGAGCGCGATCACGGTCGCCGCGGCCGGCGCCAGCATCCACATGGGCTGCAACGTTACTGCGAGCCGTCAAAGTCCCCTGATCGGCCGGTAGAGGCCGAGCGGATAGGCCGGAGTTCATGCTCTCAGCCGGCCGCCTACTCGGCCGCGTCGCCTCCGAACCGGGCCAGCACCTCCACCATCCGGTCGACATGGTCGCTGTAGACGGCGTCAATGCCGGCGTCGACCAGTTCGGCGATGTGATGGCCTTGCTGCGCGTCCCAACCGAAGGCGAGCACGCCGAAGCGGTGGTAGAGCGTGGTGAGTCCGCCGTTCCAGTCGTCGCGCCGCATGTTCACCGCATCGATTCCAGCCTCGGCGAGGTCGGCGGCGTGGCGCTCGGGACCCCTGGGGAGCCGGTCCAGGCGGGTGGAGTGGACGAGTCTCGCCTCCGGCGCGGCCGCCCGCCAGCGGCCCAGCACTCCGGCGTCGTGATGGCAGACCCACAGGCGCCCGGCCGCGCCGCGGAACCGGGCGGCCTCGACCACGCCCTCGAAGGCGGCCCGGGCCTTCACGTCGACGCTGAGCGGCAGGTCCGTGCCGCAGTGCTCGTAGTACTCGTCGAGGGTGGGAATGTGGAAGGGCAGCTCGGCGCGGGCCAGCCCCGAGATCGAGCGGCCCAGCACGCCGCGGCTGGGCAACCCCGGCAGTCTGGCCACCGCGCCGTCGTGGACCAGGACGACCTGGCCGTCGGCAGTGACCCAGGCGTCGGTCTCGATGCCGGTGGCGCCCATGTCGCGGGCCAGCGAGAACGCCTCGAGCGTGTTCTCGCGGGCATGGGCCCTGGCCCCGCGATGAGCAAACGCGATGGGCGGCACCAGCAAGGCCGCAATGCGGGTAGCCATCAGGCGGGCATCACTCCGCAGCCCAGCCGCAGACGGCGGCTATAGGCCGCCCAGGTCGTTCGGGGGCCACAGCTTCAAAAACGCCCGTCCCACCACGGTGTCGACCTCGATCGGGCCGAAGTAGCGGCCGTCGCGGCTGCTCGGGCGATTGTCGCCCAGCACCAGGATCTTGCCCTCGGGCACTACGCAGCGATCCGGTTCGGGGGCGTTGACACAGCCGGGAATGGGCACCGCGGGGTACGTGGACTCGGCCCGCGCGAGGTACGGCTCCTCCAGCCGAGTGCCGTCGATGTACACGCGGCCACCCCGGATCTCGACGGTCTCGCCGCCCAGTCCGACGACCCGCTTGATCAGGTCGTCGGCTTGGGCAGTCTGGCCCGGATGGTGGAACACCACCACATCGCCCCTGTTGACGTCGTGAAAGCGGTACCCGGGCTTGTACACCACCACCCGGTTGTCGACCATCAGGGTGGGCTCCATCGAGCCCGAGGGGATAACGAACACCTCCACCAGGAAGGCCTTGAGCAACAGGGCCAGCCCCAGCGCGCAGACGCCCACGACCAGCCACTCGAACACCGCGCCCCAGGCGCGCCGTGCCGGGGTAGGAGGAGGCCGCTCGGCACCATCGTCGCCGGGCAGCCCGTCCGGCCGCTCCAAGTCCTCCGCGTCTTGTGGAGCCTCCCCCTCCCGTCGAGGGTCTCCGGCTTGCGGTACCGCCCACTCCAGCGGGAGCGCCCCTTCCAGCGGGGCCTCCCCCGCCGGTGAGGCGCCCGCGGACCCGGTGCGCGGCGCCCCGAGCGGGCCATCTTCAGCTGGGCGAGGTTGGCGGTCCGCGGACCCGGTGCGCGGCGCCCCGAGATCCGCGGTCACCGCCGGTACCGTTCCAGCATCCGCGCCGCGGTGGCGGCCTGCAGGTCCCGGTCGACGGCCTCGTCGCAGGCCAACAGCTCCGCCTGCGGACCCAGCTGCACCAGCACCCGGGCCAGCCACGACTCGCTCGCCACCGCGAAGACGGCGTCGACTGTGCCGTCGGGCCGCTCGGTCCGCCGGCGCGCCCCGTGGTAGTCGGCGGCCCAACCGGCCTCCGGCGCCAGCCGGATCGTTGCCGTCCGGCCGATGCCGTCCATGTCGAGGACCGGCTCCACCCCCGCTGGCAACTGCACGTCCGCCGGCGCGTCCGTCACCGCGAGCGTTCGGATCCTCTCGACGCGGAACACCCGCTCGGCACCGGCGCGGTAGCACCAGCCGAACAGGTACCACACGCCGTCGTGGCTCAGCAGCCGAGCCGGGTCGACGGCCCGGGACGTCATGACGTCGCGGCCCAGCGAGTAGTACTCGATCTCGATCCGGCGCCGCTCAGCGATGGCGCGGCGCAGCTCGCCGAGCGTGGCTACGGGGGCATGGCCCAGGCACACGTCGACGTGCCCGGCTGCGTCCGCGACCTCCGACCCCAGCGACAGGCTCAGCTTGGCCAGGGCCCGTGTGAGCGGGGCCGCCTCGGCTTCGTCGCCGGCCCCCTGTCGCACCCGCCCCTCCGACATGTCGAGCACCGTGCGGCCCGCGGCCAGCAGCCGGGTTGCCTCCTCGCTGGTGAGCCGCATGGGTTGCGAGAACCAGTCCGCGTACTGGATGTCGACGATCTCGTCCTCGATGAAGACGTCGATCAGGGTGTCAGGGGTGAACGGGTGCACCCCCACGAAGAACAGCCTCTTTGTGAGGTCCTCCAGCAGCTGGTCGCGGGGATAGTCGAACCGGGCCGCGATGTCGTCCAGGTGGGCGCCACTCTGCTTGACGACCCAGGGGACCACCCCAAGCAGCCGGGCCATCCGCTCGGCCACCGGGAGCCTGGCCCCGTTCTCAGCCGGCACCGACGTCACCTCACCACCCTAACGGTGCGCCGCGCGCCCGCCGATCAAGGTTCAGACCAGTTCCTCCAGCCAGGCGACCAGCTCGTCGCGCAGCCAATCGGGCTCGAGCACCTCGGCGTGATCGAGGAAGTCCAACACGAACGTCCGCAGCGCCGCTGCGTCCCGCACCTGCACGGTAAGGACCACCGAGCCGTCGGGCCGGCGCTCGCCGTCGGCACCGGCCCGGTGGCAGGCCCAGCTGGCCTGGTCGGGGTCCACCAGCACCCGTACCTCCACCGGCTCGCCCTCGCCGAACTCCCAGGGCTTGACGGTTCGAGGATCGGGCCCCTCCCCCACCGCATGGACCGCAGCGCCCGACTGCCGCACCGGACCGTCGATACGGTCCACTCGGAACAGGCGCTCCTGGCTCTGCCCGCAGTCCCAGCCGACCAGGTACCAGCGGCCCCGGTGGAACGACAGTCGCCAGGGTTCCACCTGCCGCTCGGCGCCCCGATAAGCAAACGTCACCGCGCGGCGCCCGAACGCGGCCTCCACCAGCTTCGCCAGCGAGTCGTGGAAGGGAATCTCGCCCACCGCCTCCACCGACTCGCCCTCGCCCGCGGGCGCGGCGCCGCCCAGCCGGGCCAGGCCGGCGCCCGCGCCTCCCTCGACGCGCACAAGGTTGGTGGCCAGGTGGAGCACGGCCAGCTCGTCGGGATCGAAGCGCACGTCGCGCCCCGCGTACTCCCCCGCCGGGATGCGATAGCCCTCCACGGGCGGGTCCAAGCGGTACAGGGTCGTCACCTCGATGGGCACGCCGATCGCCCTCAGATCGGCCTTGTCACGCTCGAACATGCGCCTGAAGGCCGCCTTGTCCTCCGAGTAGGCGCCGGCCATGCGGGCGCGCAGCTCGCTGGCACTCAGCGGCCGGGACGCGTGCAGCAGGGCTGCGGTCAGGTTCAGGAGCCGTTCGAGCTTGTCCATATGCGGGTGGCTGCGGGGCGTTCACCTTGTCGGTGGCAACGACCGGTGGGCGACGGGGCCACGCTACCGGGGCGGGGCGCTACAGGGAGGCGATCAGCTTCTCCACCCGCTCGTCGTGGGACTTGAACGGATCCTTGCACAGCACGGTGCGCTGGGACTGGTCGTTGAGCTTCAGGTGCACCCAGTCGACGGTGTAGTCGCGCCTTCGCTCCTTGGCCCGGCGGATGAACTCGCCCCGGAGGCGGGCCCGGGTGGTTTCGGGCGGATGCTCCACAGCGTGCTGGATCTCGGCGTCGGTGACGAGGGTCTCCACCATCCTGCGGCGCTGCATGTGGTAGTACAGGCCGCGGCTGCGGCTCACGTCGTGGTACTGGAGGTCGACGAGCGCCACCCTGGGGTCGGCCAGCTCCAGCCCGTGGCGGGCGCGGTAGGCCTCCACGAGACGATGCTTGATGACCCAGTCGACCTCGCGGTCGAGCTTCAGCGGGTCGTCCTCAATGGCGGTCAGGCAGTACTCCCACATGGTGAGCGCCTTCTTCTCCTCGTCGGAGAGGTCGTGGTGCTCGGCGTAGCGCATGGCCCGGTTGAGGTACTCCGACTGGATCTCGAGCGCGCTGACCTCGCGCCCGGTGGCGAGGCGGACACGGCGCCGGCAGGTGGTGTCGTGGCTGATCTCGCGGATGGCCCTGATCGGATTCTCCAGGGTCATGTCCCGCAGCACGACACGCGGGTCCTCCAGCATCCGAAGCATCAGCGCACACGTGCCGACCTTGAGGAACGTCGTGTACTCGCTCATGTTGGAGTCGCCCACGATCACGTGCAGGCGCCGGAAGCGCTCGGCGTCGGCGTGAGGCTCGTCGCGGGTGTTGATGATCGGGCGCGACCGGGTGGTGGCCGACGAGACGCCCTCCCAGATGTGCTCGGCCCGCTGGCTGATGCAGTACATCGCGCCCCGGGCGGTCTGCAGCACCTTGCCCGCCCCCGCGAATATCTGACGGCTCACCAGGAAGGGGATCAGCACCTCGGCGTAGTCGCTTAGTTCGTCGCGGCGGCTGGTGAGGTAGTTCTCGTGGCAGCCGTAGCTGTTTCCCGCGGAGTCGGTGTTGTTCTTGAACAGGAAGACGTCGCCTTTGATTCCCTCCTCGGCCAGGCGGTCCTCGGCGTCGCCCAGCAGCTTCTCGACGATGCGCTCCCCCGCCTTGTCGTGCACCACCAGGTCGTGGGCCGAGTCGCACTCCGGAGTGGCGTACTCGGGATGGCTGCCCACGTCGAGGTACAGCCGCGAGCCGTTGCCCAGGAACACGTTGCTGCTGCGGCCCCAGGAGACGACCTTGCGGAACAGGTACCGGGCCACCTCGTCGGGGCTGAGGCGGCGCTGGCCCCGCAGCGTGCAGGTGACGCCGTACTCGTTCTCGATGCCGAAGATGCGCCGCTGCACCCCGCCACCGTACTCCCGCCGACCCCGCGGCGACGGATCCGACTCAGTGCGCCCCGATCACTCATAGCCGGGTGGCGAGACGAAGCCGCCGAGAGTTCGCTCAATGAGTGCGGCATAACGAATCGAGCGGCGGTCGCTCAGGTGCGGGGCGACGATCTGGATGCCAACCGGCAGGTTCAGCCCGTCGGCGGTCAAACCCACGGGGGCTACGGTGCCAGGCAGGTAGACGTTGCAGCTCCAGCCGGCCCAGAACAGCTGGTCGACGCCCAACTCCTGGCGGCCGTCGATGTCGATGGTGCGTGTCGGCCGCGTGCCAGTGTGGTCGTGCACGAAGGCCGCCGAAGCGGCGATGGGGCACAGCAGCAGGTCGTAGTCGTGGAAGAACGACGCCCACGCTCGCCGGTAGCCCTCTCGTTGGTTGTGGTGCGCAAACCACTCCCGGTGCGACATCGTCACCGCACGGTCAAGCCGGGCCTGGTAATCACGGGCGCCTTCGGCGTAGCGATGCGAGCGTGACAGCGTGTCGTCCCACATCGCATCGTCGAACAACGCTCCGGTAGCCGCCCGCAGCAGCATCAGGTAGTTCTCGTGGAACTCGTGCTGGTCGATAGCCGGAGCGGTCTCGCTGACATCGGCCCCTGCGGCCGCCAGCGCGTCGACGGCTCGCTGAAGCGTGTCCATCATCGCGGTGGAATTGCGGATCACCGGCGTGTCCAGCATGACGCCGACCCGAAAGGCCCCGAGGCTGTCGCGGTGCTCGGGTGCGAGCGAGACGCCGTAGCCAGCCGCCGGGAATCCGGTCGGGCCGGCCAGCACGTCGAGCGCCACGTCGAGATCGGCGGCGCTGCGCGCGAGCGGGCCGCACACAGCGATGTCGAGTCCGACGTTGCAGCCGGGAACTGCATGGCCCTCCCACGGCACGAGATCGAACGTGGGCTTGTGGCCGAAGACCCCGCAGTAATGGGCCGGGTTGCGGATCGAAGCGCCGATGTCCGAGCCGAGCTCCAGCGAGGCCATGCCCGTCGCCAGCGCCACTGCCGAGCCACCCGAGGATCCGCCTGGCACCCGGGTGAGATCCCACGGGTTGTTCGTCGTGCCGTAGATGTCGTTGAAACTCTGCCAGTCGCCCAGCATGAGCGGCACATTGGTCTTGCCCCAGATGACTGCGCCCGCGGCTTGCAATCGCGACACGGTGACGGCGTCCGCGTCGGCCACGTTTTCAGCCCACGGCGGATTGCCCCAGGTGGACGGCGTGCCGGCCCAGTCGAAGGCTTCCTTGATCGTCATCGGGACACCGTGCAATGGTCCCCAGCACTCCCCCGCGGCGAGCGCCGCATCGGCCCGCGCGGCGCGCTGGCGCGCCGCGTCGATACGGGTCACGATCACAGCGTTGACCGCAGGGTTGAAGCGCTCATAGCGCTCCAGCGCCCCCTCCAGCGCTTCGGCCGCTGACCCCTTCTCTCGCCGGATCAACGAAGCCAGCTCGACTGCTGGCATGAGGTTTGGATCTGTGCTGTTCGCGCCTGTCATCGCGCCGAGACTAGGAGGCCGAGCAAGAGGGTGCCGCGTCCTCATCTACGAGGCTCGTCTGGGCAGCGCAGTCGTGGCGGCCGCGAGGAGGTGGTCGATGTCGTCGTCGGTGGTGGCCTGGATGCCGTGGCGCTCTCTGCGCTGGGGTGTCGCGGCGCACAGCGGTGAGTCCCGCCGCGATCGATCACCGGCCTCTACATTTTCGGCCCGCCTGTTGACTCGCGCTGTGGTTGCTGGTACCTTTTCCTTACTGCCCCTATCGCTTCGCCGGTAGGGTCGAGACCGCCTCTAAGAGGCGGTCTCTGTCTTTGTCGGGGGTTAGCGATTGATTACCAACTTCTACGTCGACGGCTTCAATCTCTACTACCGCGCTCTCAAGGACAGCCCGTTCCGGTGGCTTGACCTGCGCAAGCTGGCCGAGACCCTCTTCCCCCAGGACGCGATCCACAGGGTCTGCTATTTCACTGCCCGGCTCGACGCCCGTCCCGGCAATCCTGCTCAACCTCGTCGACAGTTGGTGTACCTCAGAGCGCTGGCGACCCTGCCGGGCTTCGACGCCTACTACGGCGTCTTCCGGTCCGGCGCCAAGCGCCGTCCGCTGGCCCAGCCGACGCCGGGGCTGCCGGCCCATGTGCTCGTCCGGGACTCCGAGGAGAAGGGTTCGGACGTGAACCTCGCCACCCGTCTCCTCGTCGACGGATTCAACGGCGAGTACGAGCAGGCGGTCGTCGTGTCCAACGACGCCGACTTCGCCGGGGCCATGCGGTACGTGAGGAACGAGCTGGGCCTTCGCGTCACCCTGGTCAACCCGGACCCCAAGAACACCAGCCCCAGGCAACTGGCCGACGCCGCGACCTACGTCAAGCGTCTCTGGAAGAGCCATCTAAGACGAAGCCAGTTTCCCGAAACACTGATGGACGACATCGGAACCATCAGAAAGCCAGCGGGCTGGTGAGAGACCAAGCCGACGAGAGAAGCGAGGGCTGTAGCGACTCGCTCCTGTTGACTTCGCTCCGCCACCGCTGAACGGGACACTTCCGTGCCCGGCGGGCGGTGCGCTGGGCGCTCAGGACTCAGCCGGCAAGGAGCGCAGCGACCTCTTCGTCGCTGAGGCGGCGGAAGGCCCGGCGGTCGTTGGCCCGGTCGAGCACGGCCGCCACCTCCATCGGCTTGAGCTCGTGGGTGAAGACCTGCCCGAGGCTCTGGGCGTAGGCGTTGGCCAGACTGCGGGCGTCCACGTGCACGACGAGGTCATGGGCCGAGTCGCGCTCCGGCGTGGTGTACTCGGTAGGGCTGCCCACGTCGAGGTAGAGCCGCGAGCCGTTGGCCAAGAACACGTTGTTGCTGCGACCCCACGAGACGACCTTGCGGAACAGGTATCGGGCCACCTCGTCGGGACTCAGACGGCGCTGTCCCCGCAGCGTGCAGGTGACGCCGTACTCGTTCTCGATGCCGAAGATGCGCCGCTGCACCACCGCAGAGCAACCCTGCTAGATGCCCTCACGAAGGATTAGGACGAACTCGCCATCGTTGTCATACCCATGTGCGATAGTTGACGACTGCTCCAGCCGGTCGCCCGGCTGGAATGCCCAATCGCACTAACGAGGATGTGCCAATGGACGTGTTCGACCTCAGAGACCGGCTGGTCTCGGAGTACAGGAGCTACTCCGAGAGCTTCGTCGAGATCGCGGACGAGCGCATCCGCAACGAGGTGGAGGACGGCCTCAACAAGGGTTTGCTGTGGCCGCACCCACGAATTGGGCTGAACCCCTCCTTCGAGCCGGGCGCGACGGTCGACGAACTCGTCGAGAGCGGCCGTCTTCACCCTCTAACGATGGAGATCTTCCGCAAGAACAAGTCGGCTGAGGACCCTGTGGGCGAGACGATGACCTTGCATCGCCACCAAGTCGAGGCCATCGACGCCGCGGCCAAGGACCGTAGCTACGTGTTGACCACAGGCACGGGGTCAGGCAAGAGCCTCGCCTACATCGTGCCCATCGTCGATCACGTCCTGCGGGCCGGCTCGGGACGAGGCATCAAGGCTCTGGTGCTGTACCCGATGAACGCCCTCGCCAACAGCCAGTACGAAGAACTGGGCAAGTTCCTCGACTACGGCCAGTGGGCCACGGAGCACGATGGAATCCCCGTCGGGGCGGAGGCACGGCGAGCCCGACGACCCGTGTCTTTCGCCGTGTTCACCGGCCAGCAGCGTGGAGACGTTCGCGACGCGATCCGCGACGACCCACCGGACGTGCTGCTGACGAACTACGTGATGGCCGAACTCATCCTGACCCGCCTCCATGACGCCAAGCTCGTGAAGGCGATGTCGTCCCTGAGGTTCTTGGTGCTGGACGAGCTTCACACCTACAGGGGTCGTCAGGGCGCGGATGTGGCCATGCTCGTGCGCCGAATCCGCGAGGCGTGTGGTGCAACCAGACTTCAATGCGTCGGCACCTCAGCGACGCTGTCTACCGAGGGCACCCCATCCGAGCGGAGCATCCAAGTTGCGGGAGTCGCTTCGAAGCTGTTCGGCACTGAGGTTCGTCCGTCCGAGATCATCACGGAAACCCTGCGCAGGACAACTCCCGAAACATCGGACGGGCCCGACCACGCTGCGAAGTTGAAGCACTGCGTAACAGAGAATGCAGCCGGACCCACCGACTACGACTCCTTCTTTCGAGACCCGATGTCGGCATGGATCGAGTCCACGTTCGGCATCACGAGGGATCACGACGGCCGCTTGGTGCGAGCGACGCCCATAGCCATCGACGGCGAGTCCGGCGGCGCCGAACTGTTGTCTGCCGCTACCGGATTGCCCGTATCCCAATGCGAGAGCGCCATCAGGCGTCGGCTGCTTGCCGGCACCGCCGTCAGGAACCCGGAGAGCGGCGACCCGGCGTTTGCATTCCGGCTTCATCAATTCCTCAGTGCTGGCGGCGAAGCGCACGCCACCCCAGAGGCACCCGAAGACCGCAGCGTCACCATGAGGGCTCAGCGCTTCGTGCGCCATGACCGGCACCGGGTCTATCTGCCTCTCGCGTTCTGTCGTGCTTGCGGCCAGGAGTACTACGTCGTGTGCCGACAGGCACCAACAGATGGATCCCGGCAGGGCGAAGTTCTGGTGCCCCGCGAACTCGCAGACAGAGGCACGGCCGATGGACCCCCGGGCTTCTTGTTCATCGCAGCCGAACCAGGAGACCCATGGGCCAAGCCATGGCCCGTCGACCACGAAGGCATCGAGGCACGCCTTCCCGACGACTGGCGCGACGCCGATGGTCGATTGCGAGCAGCGCGGCGTAACGATGTGCCGGCCCCGCTGCAGGTTGCCGCGGACGGAACGATCCACTACTCGGAACCGTCTGACGGCGCCCAGACGGCTACCGGGTTTTGGCTCACGGCACCATTCCGGTTCTGCATGCGCTGCGAGATCTCATACGCCAGCCCACGCGGAAGCGACTTCAGCCGACTGGCGCCACTCGACTCCCAGGGCCGGTCCACCGCCACCACCATCACCTCGCTCGCGACGGTAAGGCACCTCCGTAATGCCTCCGAGCTACCCACCAGCGCGCGGAAGCTCCTGTCTTTCACCGACAACCGCCAGGACGCTTCCCTTCAAGCTGGACACCTAAACGACTTCGTCAACGTCACAACCCTTCGGGCCGCGCTCTGGCGAGCACTGAACAAAGCGGGCTCTCCGGGTCTGGAACACGACGTGCTCGCTTCGAGGGTGGTGCAGGCGCTCGACCTCGCACCTGAGGCCTACGCGCTTCAGCCCGAGGCGAAGGGCCATGCGAAGACGGCAGCCCTCCGGGCTCTCACCGAAGTCGTGGAGTACCGGCTCTATCTCGACCTGCGCCGCGGCTGGCGGATCAACCTTCCGAACCTCGAGCAGTGCGGCATGCTGCGCATCGACTATCTGGGGCTCGAGGAATTGGTCGGCGATTCGAACGAGTGGCACCACCCCCTCATCGCCGCGGCGAGTCCTGACTTTCGCCTCCACATCCTCAGGACGCTCCTTGAGACGGGCCGCAGAGGCCTGTCCATTCACGTCCCAGTACTTGACCCCGAAGAGTGGGGCTCGATCGGTCGACGCAGCGAGCAGCACTTGAGTGACTCCTGGTCAGTCGCGAGCGAGCGGCAAACGTCTTCGTCCCTGCTGGCAACGGGGCCGAACAGCCCGACCATGAAGCGCAACATCACGTCCCTCACGCCACGTAGCAGCTTCGGACGGTTCCTTTCCCGCAGCGATGCGTTCGGCCATGCCGGGAGCCTGAGGTTGACTGAACTCGAGGAGATCATCGACGAGCTTGTCGAGGCGCTGGAGCACTACGACCTGCTTCGCATGGTGAACCAGGACGGCCAGACCCGAACCTGGCAGATCCCGGCGGCCGCGATGGTGTGGAGGCATGGTGATGGCAAGCCGTACCACGATCCGATCCGAACGCCGTCCGCGCCAGCAACTGGCGTCCCCACCAATCCATACTTCGTCAATCTCTACAAGACAATCGCCAGGGACCTTGGCCGGCGAGCGGACGAGACCGACCCGTCCGAGGACTCTGCTCGTCACATCGAGGCTCGGGAACACACGGCCCAAGTGACTCACGAACTGCGGCAGGAGCGCGAGCACCGCTTCCGTGACGGCGATCTGCCGGTGCTGTTCTGTTCGCCGACGATGGAGTTGGGCGTGGACATCGCCGACCTCAACGTCGTAAACCTCCGCAACGTGCCGCCGACTCCTGCCAACTATGCCCAGCGCTCGGGGCGGGCAGGGCGAAGCGGGCAGCCGGCTCTCGTCACTACCTTCTGCTCGTCAGGCAGCAGCCACGACCAGTACTTCTTCCGCGAGCAGGCAATGATGGTCTCGGGCCAGGTGGAGGCGCCGCGGCTGGATCTCGCCAATGAAGAGCTGATCCGAGCCCATGTCCACGCCGTTTGGCTGGCCTGCAGCGGACTTGATCTCGGCGACCGCATGGCGGACCTGCTCGACGTGTCGAACGACGGCGACGAACCGCCGCTGACCCTCCTCGGGCAGGCTGCCGAGACTCTTGCCGATCCGTCGATTCGCAGCGACGCTCAACGCCGGGCACAAGGGCTGCTCGATCGCTTGACCTCGGATCTGGCGGACGCGGAATGGTTCACAGACAGCTGGCTTGACGCCACGATGCTCGCCATCCCACAACGCTTCGAGGACGCTCTCGAGCGTTGGCGATCGCTATATCGGTCTGCTCACCGCCAAGCCACCGAGCAAGGGCGAATCAGACTCTCGCACGGCCGCAGCAAGGCAGACCGAGAGCGGGCCGAAGTGCTGCGACGCGAGGCCGAGCGCCAGATCGGACTGCTAACGGGCGATCTTGGATCCGGCATCAACTCGGACTTCTACCCCTACCGCTATCTGGCCTCCGAAGGCTTCCTTCCGGGCTACTCGTTCCCGCGCCTGCCGTTGTCGGCGTACGTCTCGCGCCGGGGTGCCGCCCAAGGCGACCTTCTCCAGCGGCCCCGCTTCCTGGCGGTCTCGGAATTCGGTCCCCACAGCATCATCTACCACGAGGGCAGTCAATACTCGGTCAATCGGGTGCAGTTGGCGGCCTCCGATCTGGACGGCGGCGCGGACGGCGCATCAATCCCGAAGGCCTCGGTCAAGCGATGCGGGGACTGCGGCTACATGCACAGAGTCGATGCCACCAGCAATCCTGACCTTTGCGAACTCTGTTCGGCGCGCCTGTCGCCTGTCGTCCGCAACATGTTCCAGATGGGCAACGTGTCCACTCGCCGTCGCGCTCGCATCACGTCCGACGAGGAGCAGCGCCAGCGCCAAGGCTACGAGATCGTCTCCGCGGTGCGCTTCAACGAGCGTTCAGGCTCTGCGTCCTACGTGCAGCGCACGCTCGCTGCTGCCATGCCCGGCAGGTCGAACGCCGGGGGCGGTGGGCCGTCACGGTTGCGGCTCTCCTACGGCGATGCAGCCACCGTCTGGCGCATCAACCAGGGATACCGTCGTTCGAGGAGCCACAAGGGCCGGCCCGGTTTCGTGCTCGACGCCACGACCGGCTACTGGAGCCGCGATGACGAGAGCGAGCAGCCTGACGAGAGCGGCGACGCCCCGCCGACCTCCCGGCGCACCGAGCGTGTCATCCCCTATGTGACCGACGCCCGCAACACCCTGCTGATCGAGCCGGTAGCGGCCGCGCCGACAGCTCTACTGACGGGGTCGGAGGAAGTCAAAGAGCTGCATGCGGCCCCCGATGCAGACACGATGGCGTCGGTGCAAGCAGCGTTGTGCAAGGCCATCCAGCTCGAGTTCCGCTTGGAGTCGAGCGAGATCGCCGCGGAGCCCTTGCCGTCTCGCGATGACCGCCGGCTCCTGCTCGTCTACGAGGCAGCCGAAGGCGGCGCAGGGGTGCTGAAGCAGCTCGTGAACGACGCGTCGCTGTGGCAGCGTGTCGCGGCCACAGCTCTGACGATCTGTCACACCGATCCCCAGACTGCCGACGACGTGGACGGCGACACCGGCGACGGCGCATGCGAGGCAGCCTGCTATGACTGCCTCATGTCTTACTCCAACCAGCTCGATCACGGTCTGCTCGACCGAGACTTGGCAGTCGAGTTCCTTCAGCCGTTCGCAGGTGGCGCCGAGTTCCTTCCAGACGCCCACGACGAGAGGCTCGCAGAAGATTCCGAGTCGGGCTTGGAGCGGCAGTTCTTGGACTTCTTGCAACGAGGCGGCTACCGGCGACCGGATCGGGGCCAGGCGTTCTTCGAGGATGCCCGCACTCGTCCCGACTTCGTCTATGACGAAGCGTGCGCCGTCGTGTACGTGGACGGTCCACATCACGACTGGCCCGAGCGCGCCCGGCGCGACGTCGAGCAGTCGGCTGCCATGAGAAACCTCGGCTTCCAAGTAATCCGCTTCAGCCACCGGGACAACTGGCAGCCGATCGTGGCCGAACATCCAGCGGTATTCGGCCCAGGTCGCCAGTCGGACAGCGGTCTCTCGTGACATTCTCTCCCGGCGCTCTGGTCGCCGCCCGCGGTCGTGACTGGGTTGTGCTGGCGCACGACACGCCCGAATTGGTCATGGTCCGCCCGCTCGGAGGGACGGACGACGAGACCACCGGCATCCTGACCGCCGTCGAGACGGTCGAGCCAGCCAGTTTCGGTGTGCCGGACCCGGCCCGGCATCTCGGCGATGCCCACTCGGCCCGCTTGCTGCGTGACGCTCTGCGGCTCGGGTTCCGCTCCGGGGCCGGGCCGTTCCGTTGCGTCGCCCGGATCGCCTGCGACCCGCGCCCCTACCAGCTCGTGCCGCTGCTGATGGCGCTGCGCCTCGACCCGGTGCGGCTCCTTATCGCTGACGACGTGGGGGTGGGCAAGACGATCGAAGCCGCGCTGGTCGCGTCCGAGCTCATCGCTCAGGGAGACGCTCAGCGCCTCGCCGTGCTTTGCCCACCGCATCTGGCTGAGCAATGGCAAGCCGAGTTGCGCGAGAAGTTCCACATCGACGCCGAATTGGTTCTCGCCTCCACCGCCGCCCGCCTTGAGCGGGGCCTCGCTGTGGGTCAGTCGATCTTCGAGCGGTATCCGAACGTGATCGTGTCGATCGACTTCATCAAGTCCGACCGTCGTCGCGATGACTTCATACGAGCGTGCCCGGAGTTGGTGATCGTGGACGAGGCCCATGCCTGTGCCCGCTCCGGCGAGGCCGCCTCCGGCAGCCGCCACCAGCGCCACGCCCTGGTTCGAGACCTGGCCAGCAACCCGGACCGGCACCTGATCCTGGTGACCGCCACGCCCCACTCGGGCAAGGACGCTGCTTTCCGCTCGCTGCTGGGCCTGCTCGCCCCCGATTTCGCCGATCTGCCCGACGACCTCGCCGGCGATGTCAACCGCCGCCATCGCGAGCGTCTCGCCCGCCACCTTGTGCAGCGTCGGCGCTCCGAGATCCAGAACTACCTCGGTGCCGACACGCACTTCCCGGTGCGAGCGGAGACGGAGGTCGGCTACGCACTCTCGGCCGACTATCGAGTGCTGTTCGACGCGGTCCTGGCCTACGCGCGGGGCAGTCTCTCCGAGCACGAGCGCGGCAGCCGTCAGCAGCGAATCCGCCGATGGTCGGCACTGGGCATGCTGCGCGCCCTGGCGTCAAGCCCGGCCGCCGCGGCTGCCACGCTCCGAACACGGGCGTTTACCGCGGACACTGCCGAAGGCGACGACATTGACGAGCGGGGGCGCCGCCTGATCCTCGACTTGGACGACGTCGAGGAGGCCCCCGACGTGGTTCCCGGCAGCCAGCCGGACGAACCGGGCGCATCGGAATCCGCCGTGTCGCGCCGCCTGAGACAATTCGCGAAGCAAGCAGACGAGATCGCCGTGGCTTCGAGGTCGAAGGGTGCCGATGCCAAGCTCGACCGGCTCATCGAGATACTCAGCGGACTTCTCGCCGACGGCTTCCATCCCATCGTCTTCTGTCGCTTCATCGATACCGCCGAGTACGTGGCCGAGCGCCTCGCGACCCGCCTGCCGAAGAAGCGCCGCCCGCGCGTCGCGGCTGTAACCGGCCGCCTGCCCCCAGCGGAGCGAGAGGCCCGCATCGCCGAGTTGGGCGAGCACCCTCGCCGAGTGCTCGTGTCCACCGACTGCCTCTCCGAGGGCGTCAACCTGCAGGACCACTTCTCGGCGGTGGTCCACTACGACCTGCCGTGGAATCCCACCCGCCTCGAACAGCGCGAGGGTCGGGTCGACCGCTACGGCCAGGACGAGCGCGAGGTGCGGGTCGTCACCTGCTGGGGAACCGACAACCGCATCGACGAGACAGTGCTAGAGGTGCTTCTGCGCAAGCACCGCACGATCCGCTCGACGCTGGGCATCTCCATCCCTGTCCCTGGCTCCACCAGCGAGGTGGTGGAAGCACTGGCCGAACAGGTGCTTGAGTCGTCCGGCCAGGCGCTGCAGATGCCGCTGGAGGGGATCATCGAACAGTTGCGCCCCCAGACCGACGCCTTGGAAGCGGAATGGGAGCGCTCCGCTCACAATGAGCAACGCCGCCGCTCGCTGTTCGCCCAGAGCCGAATCGACCCCACCGACGTCCAGGCCGAACTCGTCGAGATGCATGAGGCCATCGGCTCGGGCGCCGACACCGAGCGCTTCATGGTTGCCGCCCTGGAGGCACACGGCGCGGCGGTGGCCCGCTCCGATGCATCGTCACATGGGGTCTACGACATCGATCTCTCGGAGCTGCCCAGCGCGGCCCGCGACGCGTTGACCCTTGCGGGTGGCGGCCGAACGACCGGCCGCGACGCAGACGGGCTACGCGTCGGCTTCGGTACGAGCGTTCCCGACGGCGGTCTCAGACTGTCCCGCACCCATCCGACGGTAAGCGGACTGGCAGCCCATGTGCTTGATCGGGCCCTCGACTCCCCCGATGTCGATCTCGTCGGCTCTCGCGAGTCTGACACCGTGCGGCCCGGCGACAGCCGAAGCAACGGCGCCAGCCTTCACGTGGCGGCTCGCTGCGGGGTGATGAGAACTGACGCCGTCGCAATCGTGACGACGCTGTTGCTGTGCCGGGTCCGCATGTCGATGACGGTGCCGTCGCGCAATGGACACCATCACATGCTCGCCGAGGAGGCCATGCTGCTGGCGTTCACCGGCCCCGCCGACAGTCCTCGCTGGCTCGAAGACGGCCAGACCCAGGGACTGCTCGAAGCCGAGCCCACCGGCAACGTCCGTCCAGAGACAGCGAGACAACGGATCATCGAGATCCTCACCGCCGAAGCGCAGTGGCGTCCTGAGGTCCACGACAGGGCCGCCGGCCGAGCGCAGGCTCTGGCCGATTCCCACCGACGGGTTCGCGAGGCCGACCGCCGTCCCGGCAGCCGCCGGAGGACAGCGACCGTGGAGGCCCAACTGCCGGTGGACCTGCTCGCCGTCTACCACTTCTTGCCGCAGGCCCGGACCACATGAGCGCCAGCGCCGTCACCACGGTCGGCGGCTTACTGCCCCGCGAGCTGCTGGAACGCATCGCGCACGCCGACCAGAAACTCGGAGGGCTGGAGCCGACCGACTTCGATCTCGCTCCGAGCGAGCGCACCCGCGACGCCGTGACACGCTCCTGGAACCGGCTCACATCGCTCTGGTCCGCCTTCCGCAGGGCCGAGGAAGCCCTCCCCGAAGCGGGCACCGCGGCCACGAGACTCACGAGGGAGCGGTGGCTCCTGCCGCTGCTCAACGAACTCGGCTTCGCTGGCCTCAGTCCCGTGCAGAGCCTCAGTATCGACGACGGCAAGTCCTACGCGATCAGCCACGAGTGGAGCGAACGCGTGCCCGTGCATCTGATGGGCTGGCGCATCCCCATCGACCGCCGCACCCCCGGCCTCCCCGGCGCGGCCGCCGCGTCTCCCCACGGACTGGTGCAGGAGTTCCTGAACCGCTCCGACTCGCATCTGTGGGGCATCGTCTCCAACGGCAAGGTCCTTCGCCTGCTGCGCGACAACGTAACGCTGACCCGCCAGGCCTACCTGGAGTTCGATCTGGCCGCCATATTCGAGGGCGAGTCGTTCGCCGACTTCACATTGCTGTGGCTCTGTTGCCACCGCACTCGCTTCGAGGGCGACATCCCCCAGCGCTGCCTGCTCGAACAGTGGTCCAAGGAAGCCGCCACAGCCGGCACTCGTGCCAGGGACAAGCTCCGCCTAGGCGTCGAACAAGCCATCGTCTGCTTGGGCAACGGCGCATTGGGCCATCCCGCCAACACGGCTCTGCGAGATCGCCTCCGCTCCGGCGAGCTGACAGCCCACGAGCTACAGCGCCAGCTCCTGCGGGTCGTCTACCGAATGCTGTTCCTGCTGGTAGCAGAGTCCCGCAACCTGCTGAGCGCTCCCGACGCGACTGACGCGGCGAGGGACTGCTATCGCCGCTTCTATTCCATGGAGCGCCTTCGCCGGCTGGCCCGGAAGCGGCGCGGCGGAACCCACGGCGACCTGTGGCAAAGCCTGCTGACAACAATGGACGCGCTCGATGTCGGCGACAAGTCCCCGCAACGAGCGGCCCGAGAGGCGCTGGGCCTGACCGCGCTGGGCAGCCTCTTGTGGTCTCAGCGCGAGGTCGCCGACCTGACCTACGCCCGCATCGACAACGCCCACCTGCTGGAGGCCATCCGCAATCTCGCCTACGTGCATGACGATGAGGCGAAGGGGCTGCGTCCTGTCGACTATCAGAACCTCGGCACCGAGGAGCTCGGCTCCGTCTACGAGTCGCTACTGGAGCTGCACGCGGTAGCCGACCCCGAGGACCGCACGTTCAACTTGGGATCGGCCGCGGGGAGCGAGCGCAAAACGACCGGCAGCTACTACACCCCACCCGAGTTGATCTCCAGACTCTTGGACGACGCCCTAGATCCCGTGATCGAAGAGGCCGCTGCGAAGCCCGAACCCGAGCAAGCGCTCCTGGATCTGAAGGTGCTCGACCCGGCTTGCGGCTCCGGTCACTTCCTCATCGCAGCCGCCCACCGGATAGCTAGTGCGCTCGCATCTGTGAGGGAGGGCGATGCCCAACCGTCCCCAGAGTCAACACGCGCCGCACTGCGCGAAGTCGTAGGCCGATGCCTGTACGGAATCGACATCAACCCGATGGCCGTCGAGTTGTGCAAGATCAGCCTGTGGCTGGAGGCCAACACGCCCGGCAAGCCGCTGGGATTCCTAGATCACCGCATCGTATGTGGCAACAGCCTGCTTGGAACTACGCCCAAGCTCTTGGTCGACGGCATACCTGACGCCGCCTTCAAGCCCCTGACCGGCGACGACAGGGAGCGTGTCAAGACCCTCCGCAAAGCCAACAAGGCCGAACGCAAGCAGCGATCACAAGGCCTATTCGCGCTGGAGTGGTCCGTCGCCTCCGACGCTGCTCACTTGGCTTCGGCCGTCCACAAGATCGACGTATCAGCGGACGACACCGCTGACCAAGTCGCAGAGAAGGAAGTCGAGTACGCCCGACTACGCGCCTCGGGCCCAGCCGTGAAGGCGCAGCTCATTGCTGACGCCTGGTGCGCAGCCTTCGTTGCACAAAAGACACCTGACGCCCCACCGATCACGGATCGTACGCTGCGGGCGTTACAAGCTCTCTCGCCCGATCAGGTCGTAACGGACGTCTGGACATCCCGCCGGAGCACCGACAGACCCGACGGGAGACTCACGGCCATCGACTGCATCGATCGCCTCACGGCCCAGTACCAATTCACCCACCTGCATCTGACCTTCCCCGATGTCTTTCGCATGCCCGTAGACCAGACGGGCACCAAGACCGAGTGCACCGGTTGGTCCGGAGGATTCGACGCTGTCATCGGCAATCCTCCCTTCCTCAACCAACTTCATGAGCAGACGGCGAACCAGAAGCACGTCGCGAACCTCCATCAAAGCCGCTACGAGGGGCTGGTGCGCGCCTACACCGACACCGCCTATCTTTTTCTTGCGCTGTCGTACGAGGTCGCCCGCCCGGTCGGAGGCCATGTCGGACTGGTGCAGCCCGAGAGCCTGCTGGCCGCGGACGGTGCCTCAGAACTCCGCCGGTTGATCGCGTCATGCTCACAGGTCAGGTTCCTGTGGGTCGCTGGCGAGAAGGTGTTTAACGCCAACATTCTGACATGCGCCGTTGTTCTCCGAAAGAACCAGTCCACCGAGCCATACTCGATCGGACGCGCCCGGGGAGCCGATTTCGAGGCGTTGCGTCAGGTGGAGACGTCAAGTGTGGATCTGGTCCAGATGCCCACATGGGGTCCGCTGATCGCGGATGGGTTCGGAATACCCCGCGTGACTTTCAACTCCACGTCGCGTCTGGGCGACGTGCTCAGTGCCACTGCCGACTTTCGCGATCAGTACTACGGCCTAGCACCCTTCATCACTGAGGCCGACGCCGACGACGTATACGGGCAAGCCCAACGGCTCGCACCGCTAGTCACCGTCGGTCTGATCGATCCCCTGCACAACCTCTGGGGTGAGGTGCCCACGCGCTTCGACAAGCGTCGCTGGAACGCTCCCGCCGTCGACCTGTCACGGCTCCGAGCCGAAAGCGACCTGGGCGAGTGGGCCGATCGCAGACTGGTGCCCAAGCTGCTAGTCGCCACCCAGACCCCGATTCTTGAGGTCGTGCCAGACGAGATGGGGATAGTCCTGCCATCGGTCCCGGTGGTCACGGTCGTGCCCGAGTCGATCTCGTTGTGGCACGCAGCCGCGCTGCTAACCGCTCCTGCCTTGACCGCGTGGGCCGCGGCACGCCATCTAGGCGCTTCTTTGAGTACGTCAGCGCTCAAGCTCAGTGCTCGGCAGATCGAGAATCTGCCGCTACCGCGCCAGTCGCAGGCGTGGGACCATGCCGCGCTGCACGCTCGTGATGCCTTCTCGTCCAAGTCGGCAGACGAAAGGGCCCGACACCTACGCCATCTCGCCCTACAGATGTGCAACGCATTCGACATCGCAGACGCGTCTGAACTGATCTCCTGGTGGACCAGCCGTCTGCCCCTGCGAGAGACAGCTCCCACGCCGCTCTCACGATGACTGCCAGCCCGGCTAGGCATCACCGGAAGGGCACTACGTCGTCGGGACACCTCAGGGCTGCTGTGGTTGCCCCGCTCAGTCCTGATGCCGAATCGAGAACGGACGCAACGGTATTGAATACTGCCACTGTCGTACGCACCGCAGTCACGGCGTGAGGCATCTGCAACGACCAAGAGCCGTCCTCCTGCAAAGCCCAGAGACTTCCCGTGACGTTGTCTGGCAGGCTCGACGCCGCCGGAGGGATCGTGCCCTTCTTGCGGGCATCCGCATGAACAATCGCGTTTCGGAAGTGCTGGATCGCGTCAAGCCGTGCCGCGAGCTCTCGCCAATCGCCCGTGAAAGCGACCTCAATTCCTTGGCCTGCGCCTCCTCGCGCTCTCGACTTGACACGAGTCGTGAAGCGAGCGATGGATGGCACCACGATATTGCTCGGAAGCACTCCAAAGTGCGCGAGCACAAAGTTCTCTATCTTCTGAGCGTTCGGCGATGAGTGCGGTAGGGAGTCGAGGAGTCGCCCGCGGGCTCGGTTGAGATCTGCGCTCGCGCTGCCGACAGGACTACGGTTGACGATCCGATGATGATGCGCCGCAAGAGCTGCGTCCACCAGCCCAGCCTCAAGCGCGGCCAACGCCAGGACCAGCACGGCCCGCCACTCAGCCTGCGGCTGACCCGGAGGCCTCCCAGATCCTCGCGAGCGCCGATCCGCCTCTATCGATGCCAATAGTCCGACTGCGCTCTTGAGGTTCGAGTCGTAGAACTGTCTGGCTGCCTCCGAAGGTGTAGGCCACATGCGTCGTCCTTCTCGCACTCGTCGAGGCTCGGCCTGTTGAGAACCCTCAGATTCTACCGAACCGTGGGTAGCGATGCTGCACCTCAGCTGCCGCCACAGCGCGACCATGCTCAGCGCTGTACGGGACTATCGGTCTTCGATGACGACGGCAGCGACGGCGCGCCTGTCTGCTGACTCGGCTTGAGAGAAGAGCGACAAAACCATCTGGGGTGCATCGGCCGCTTCTGTCTCGGCCTCTAGGAACGTGAGCAGGTCCCGAACTGCATCGGGCAGTGGATCGACATCGGCGGTCGCGTCCTCCCGCCGGGCTGCGTATCGACTGCACATGATGAGCATGGGAACAGTCGCCGGATCCCGCACAGTCCACAGAGTTGCAGCGAGGAGACGGCCGAGCGCTGTTGGCCGATCGGAAGTCGTCACGGCTGCCCCCAAGCCACATGACGCACTGAATAGCAGATCGGCGACTTCGTTGTTGGCGGTCGTCGCCGACAGCGCCGTGACGCGCTTGAGATACCAGTCGAGCGTTGATGGTGGATCACTCCAGATGAACGGACGACCGAGGAATCGGCCCACCGCTACATCGGCTCCGTCTCGATCGTCCGATGCTTGTTGGATTTCCTTCAACGAGACAGGAACATCAGCGATGTACGCCCTCAGGAGACGCATCTTCAGGTCCGCCGCAGGGGGTACCGAGACGCCCCCCTGCTCGACTGCGAGCACCTCGTAGAGAGCGTAGGTTCCGAAGGTCGCTATGCCCTCGGTCTCGGCGAGGTGCCGCAGCGCGACATCGTCGCACCACAGCGCACAGCCCCGATCCAAGGCCACGCGCAGCGAGGCGTCCCAGGGCCGTAGGCATTCCTCCTGAGGATGCCCGTCCGGCTGAATTCGGGCGCTCGAGACTCGTTGCCAGCGGCCCAAGGCTGAAAGGACCTGCTGAGCCACCTGAACGGCCTGCTCCAATTCCCCCTCCTCGACACGAGAGACAACAACTTCATCCACCAGCGGCTCATACCCCGCGTAGCCGGCCGCTGGAGTCCCCGCGCTGCGAACCGAATCGCGCGCGTCCATGAGCAGTTCGTCCGCAACCAGCACGCCAGTGAAGGCCGCAGCCAGGCGCTGCAGGTCCAGTTCGACAGCCAGACCCACAACAGCAACGCTCGTGTCCACAGCCACAACATCGCCAATAGCGGCGCGAGCCGTCGCTCGTTCCCTCTCTCGCGTGGCCGGATCGGTGGAGATGGCGGTGAGATACCCGGCCGCCCGGAGTTGTAACGACTCGGCGTAGGGCACCGGGCCAACGACCTGCAGCATCCCGTATGGCATTCGCCCGTGCCGAACGTGGTTGATGATGGGATCCGTTTCGAGAGACCATTGCTGCGTCTGCTCTCTAATCATCTCCCGCCACTGCTCTTCCCCATCGAAACTGACGCGTCTCAACACGCTGCTCTCCGGGTACCGCTGCTCGAACTCGGCGACGAGTCCGCGGAACTCCGAGAGCTGAGCGTCACTCAGCGGAACACGGCCTCCTTTGCCGATCATCAGAACAGCAATCGCATTGCCCGCCACCTCTTCCGAATCAACGAACGCCCGTGCGATGCGGAGGAGCCGATCGGCATCCTGGGCGGGAGCGTCTATCGCCACGAAAACGCCGACGGCCAACAGGGCAGCGTCCTCATGGTCGGGACTCAGATCGTGCTCAACAAGGTACCCCCAAGCCTCTCGATACCTGGCCTGCTGATGCAAGGCGTACACGACCGACCACGGGCCCATGGAGTCGTCAGGGAACCGCCGGAACAGGTCTCTCCCGTACTGCTCCATCGCGGCCCAATCCTGACGAGCCGCAGCGACCTCCACGAGCGACCGTCGCAGCGACAACTCTGTACGGCGCGACGGATTGCGGGCGAGAGCGCCGAGCGCCACCCTCTCGGCCTCCTCGTACCTCTCCACCTCGATGAGCAAGGTCACAGCCGAGCCGTTGAGCGACGGATCGTCGAGAGCCTCAGCGCACTCCAGCAGCGTCTTGCAGGCTTCGTCCAAGGCTCCCGACTTCCGCTGACATATAGCGAGCAAATCCGCGTGTTCCGCCGAACGGCAGCGACACGGTACGAGCAGCGCCACAGCTGCCGCGTAATCGCCCCGGTGATACGCCGCCGAAGCCCTGATCAGATCAGCATCGGCCCCATCACCGCCGTCAAGGTTCGCCAAGGCCGCCTCATGGGTCTCACCGAATTGGGCAAGCCCCTCTAGCGCCATCATCAAGGCCCGGTGATCCTCGGCCCGCTCCACGGCTGCCCGCATCAAGTCAAGCGCGTCAGCATCGCCCCGACTGCGGGCTTGCATCGCCCGGATCAGCGACTCGTCTGAATCGCCGACAAGCTCAAGATCCAGCTCGTCGAGCTTGTCAACCCGACCGAGTCTCAAGAGTGCATGTGCGAGACACTCAACGACCCCAGGATCCTGAGCCTCCTCCGGTACTGCCTCGCCCTCGGGCGGAACCATCGCCACATCGCACACGCGCTGCGGATCATCGAGCACGATCAGCCCACTGGCCGCGACCGAGACTGCCTGCGCAGAGGGGCCCCGCCAACTCCGCAACTCGTCACGCGCCCGAAGGGCCAGTTCGACCGCCGACTCAACCAGCTCGTGTTCCTGTCCTGTCTGCTCGTTGCGGCGCTGTGACAACTTGAGCTTGAACCTGGCCTGCTGCAATAGCAGGAAGCCCCGGCCCGGGAACCGGTCGCTGGCCCGCCGCAGCACGCCGCCCGCTGACTCCAACTCGTCCAAATGCCAATACGCCCATCCGAGCAGCTCGCTCCCGTAGAGCGCCAGGTCCAGATCGTCGGACTCGTGCAGCCTGGATGCGTTGATCGCCGCAATGACAGCCTCCGCGTCATCACCGATGTGAGCCTTGACCGCTCCAACGAGCGGATGATCGGATGGAACCTCCCGAAGCAACTCCTCTACCCGTTCAGGATCCCCTTCAGCAGCAGCGGCCACCGCTAGATGCAGCTTGTACAGGGTGCTTCTCGGCGAACCCGAGTCGATCGCCATCCCGTGCATCTCAGACAAGCCGGGCAACCCATGAGCCTGAACAAACTCGGCCAAGGCCTCCCAGACGAGACCGTCAGCGTCGACCATCCAGTCAAGGGGCTCATCGGCAAGCTGAGCCAAGACCCCCGGCACCAGCGAAGACCTGCGCGACAACAGGTCGGCAACTCGATCCGCCAGTTCGGGAGAGGCATCCCGCAACTCATCGATCCGCTGACGACACCCCGGCGGCAGGCCCGACTCGAGGCTGCTCCCATCACTTGGCGGGAACGCCGTCAGCGGATCGGGGGCAGTGAGCCGCATGGCCGCTACACGGCGACCGGCATCAGCCGGCGTCTGTGCCCCAAGGCCATCCTTGGCCCAGTCTCGAACGACGCCGATCCCGGCCGCCAGCGCGCCGTCGTCGTCTCGGAGTCCTGCGAGCCTCATGTACGGCCTGGTTTGCAGGCGAATGTCCAGCTCCGATGCCGTGTGCTTCCATCGCACCGCGTCCAGAAATGCGGCCAAGGATTCGGCGCTCACCTGTAGGTGAGCCGCCCACTCATCGCGCTCCATACCCACCTTGCTCCGCGCACCCTCGGCCAGCATCCGACCGGTCGTGATCTTGTCGTGCCTCTTGTCCAGCAGCCTGCCGAGCAGCGGGTTGGCATGATCGAAGCCTCGAATCGTCCAGACCTGCAATGTGAACCGTTCGCCAGCTTCAGCTAGACGTACGTAGGTGTCGTAGAAGCGCTGCAGCGGACTCGCTCCTCCGGCCGTACGGGGCGTCAGCAGCCACGCTCTGTCGACGATCTTGTCGCCGTAGTTGGAACTCTTCGCCTGGATGTAGACGTCACCCCCGGCCCGTCGGCGCACGACCACATCATCGAATGCTCCGCCCGCGGCGTCCTCAACTGCGACGCTTGAGATCATCTCGGACGGGTGCAGCATCTTGCACACCCAGAGCCAAGCGACCGCGTAGTGGTAGTCATCCCCACGCACGGCGGCAGCCCGCGGCGGGAGACTCACGCCCACTCCTCAAGGCAGATCATCGCAAACGCCTTCCGTTCCGTCTCCCGACCCGACCGACTCGATGTTCGCGAGCCCCGGGGTTCGCGAGCTCCAGGCCAGCTTCTAGGCCGCATCTTCTCACGCAACTACGACACGCCCAGAGATCGCGCCGTCGAGCTGGCTGCGGATCCTCACGCAACGGCTTCAACAGTTCGACGCAAGCGGTACTGCACCGCCGCCAGCCTGCGTCCTAACGACCATTGTCCCTTCCTCGATGCCCACGCTCCGTATGCTCCGACAACATCAGCTCGCTCACGTCGGGAGGGATAGAAATGGCTGAACTAACCGGCGTTGTGCTGGGCTTCGACCCGGGCGGCAAGAATGCCTTCGGTTGGAGTGTGTGCGGCGTCGTCGGTGACAACCTTCAGCCGCCTGCGCGGACCGGCCTAGCGAGCGACGCATCCAGCGCACTCGACGGGGCGCGAGAGCGATGTACAGGCGACTGTGCGGCTGGAGGAACCTCTACGAGGACGAAACCCGTCCCGTTCAGCCGTTCGACACCCCTGTCAGCTACTGGATGCCGATCCCATAGGCGTCCTCGGCCCTCGTGGGCCGTCCGGCTCCACCCGAGAGATCCGCCTGGCAATTCAGCTAGCCGCGGACTGGGGGTTCAACCCGAGCAGGCGGCGCTCGCAATCCTCCATGGTGAAGGGCTCGGCCTCGAAGTCCCGGAAGTAGGTCGGATGGGTGACCCGGATGGCCTCCTCGGACTCCGCGCCCAGCAGCACCACCTCCATGTGCGGCTGGCCCGCGTAATGGCGCTCCCGCTGCTCATACAGGTCAACAGCCTTCTCGCCGTCGCGGAACCGCTCCATGTCAACCAGCCGTCGCTGGGAACGATCGTAGGTAAGAAGGAAATGGATCGTCTTGCCTCTAGCCATGGCTGCTCTCCGATTGACTTGCCTCCCGGACGATTCTAGCCAGCGCAACTGCGCTGGCTTCAGCGAGCTGCAGCTCGAACTCCCTTTCCGGCCGTGCACCCGCCTCGGTGAACGCGTGCGACTGCGACAGCAGGCGAAGCCAGGTGTGCACCTCGGCGGATCCGTCACCGCTCTTGTAGTCGACGCCCGTTAGCACGACTAGATCCTCGACGTTCGCTGCCCAAGCATGCTGTAGCTGCGTGCGCAACTGAACCTCGATCCGCATGCCCCGGTAGCGGGTCCACAGATGCACCGCCCGATAGCCCGAATCGCGCGGCTTCGTCACATAGTCGCGCACAGTGTCTTCAACGCCGTTGCGACGCAAGCTGTTCGCCGCGAACCGCTCTTGGACTGTCGCTACCTCCGCCTGCGTCGCGAACACCGCTCGGCAGCCTCCCAAGTCTTGGATCCTCGCCAACGTCATCGTCGATAGCCGCCGGAGCTTGTCGACCACCGTCGGCATCCGTTTCAAGCGCTGCGTGAGTTCCACAACGACCAAGCCCTCACTGTCGATGCACGAGCGCAAGCCCATACGGGCGCTGATCATCGACAAGCGGTGCGCCCTCCGGAACGTCTCGGCCACCACGGTTGCTTCTTCGAGCTCGTCGGCCGACGGGAGCGGCTCCGTACCTGTCAGGTCGCGGAGCAAGACCTTGCCAGCCCGGTCGATCCGACCCTTCGAGTAGGGCAACGTGCTGGTCATCTTGACCCCTGGTCGACAGCCGCCAGACCCATCGAAGCGGGCCTGGCTGCAGGAAGAGCGAGGGCCCCATGGGGCCCTCGCTGGGCTCCCCAACGGAGGAACCATCAGAATGACACTACCCTACAGGGCACGGTTCTACGTGTCAAATCCTGAAAGGCAGTCGAATCCACCGAGTCTCAGGCGAGGATCTCGGCGACGTCCTCGTCGCTGAGGCGGCGGAAGGCTCGGCGGTCGCTGGCCCGGTCGAGCACGGCCACCTCCAGGCTCTCAACGTCGAGCTCCCGCTCGGGGCCGGCCAGCACGGCCTGCACGCCCGCCTCAGAGTGGGCACAGCGTCCTCCAGCGCAGCTGCGAAGTTCTCGGAGATGGCCTCCGTCTCGCCCCCGAGCACCACCCATTCGTCCTCGTCCACGACCGTCCCGTCGTAGAGGATGTGGAACAGCTGGTCGCGGCCGCCGTCGGCGTTCACGCCGATCTCGGCCACCAGGATCTCCACCTCCATCGGCTTGAGCTCGTGGGTGAACACCTGGCCCAAGCCCTGGGCGTAGGCGTTGGCCAGGCTCCGGGCGTCGACGTCCTCACGGCTGAAGGCGAAGCCCTTCAGGTCGGCATGGCGCACGCCGACGATGCGCAGCTGGTCGAACTCGTTGTAGCGGCCCACCCCGGCGAAGGCGATGCGGGCGTAGATCTCGCTCACTTTGCGCAGCGTGTTCACATCATCGAATGCTCCGCCCGCGGCATCCTCAACTCTGGAGCAGCACTAATGGCAGAAGCGTTGACGATGCCGTGAGACAAGCACTACGCAATTCAGGATTCAAACCGTCCAAGCTTGGAGGAACCGTTCAGCACTTCAACAGCCTGCGCGGGTCTTGCACGGTGCAGGGCGTGATGTTGGCCAAGTTCCTTCGAGAGGCATGGGACGTGGAGATCACGGAGGCTCATCCCAAAGCCGTGGAGCACCTATTGCGGCATTCCGGTCAACCGTCGATGGTGAAGATGATCGACCACCTGACGTCCGTCTCGCAGCCTCGACAAACTGGCGTGCCGAGTCTGTGCCGCGGTCGATGGAGATCAGAAGTCCGGCGTCCAGGATCACAGTCCGTAGCGCCGGGCCATCTCGGAAACCTTGCTCTCGTCAACGGGCCCAGCCTCGTCGTTCCATGACTCCACGAAGGCATCGAGCTCGTCGCGGCGCCTGCGGTCCTCAGCGAGTCGCCGCAACGCCTGGCGCACGGCAGCCGACCTCCCCCCGAACTCGGGGGCCAGTTCGTCGAGGATCCGTTCATCATCCTCGTCGAACCGGATTGCGAAGGTAGCCATGATCTCAACCCTACAGCAATTTCATTATATTCCACAACCGCCAGACTTGAGGCCTCCGCCGAAATTGGTCGGGTGGGTGACCCGGATAGTTTCCTCGACCCCGTTGCGACGCAAGCCAATTCAGGAGAGGAGCGCAGCGACCTCGTCGTCGCTGAGGCGGCGGAAGGCCCGGCGGTCGTTGGCGCGGTCGAGCACGGCTACCTCGAGGCTCTCGGGGCCGAGGGTGCGTTCGGGGCCGGCCAGAGAGGCCACCGCGGCCCGAACGCCGTCCTGCAGCGACGGCGGCACGGCCGAGAGCGCTTCGGCGAAACGCTCGACGATCGTCTCGGTCTCACCGCCGAGCACGACCCAGTTGTCCTCGTCCACGACCGTCCCGTCATAGAGGATGTGGAACAGCTGGTCGCCCCGGCCGTCGGCGTCCAGGCCGATCTCGGCCACCAGGATCTCCACCTCCATCGGCTTGATCTCGTGGGTGAAGACCTGCCCGAGGCTCTGGGCGTAGGCGTTGGCCAGGCTGCGGGCATCGACGTCCTCGCGGCTGAAGGCGAAGCCCTTCAGATCGGCGTGGCGCACCCCGGCGATGCGAAGTTGGTCGAACTCGTTGTAGCGGCCCACCCCTGCGAAGGCGATGCGGTCGTAGATCTCGCTCACCTTGCGCAGGGTGCTGGAGGTGTTCTCGGCCACGATGGCGATGCCGCCGTGGTAGCGGAAGGCGACCAGGCTCCGGCCCCGGGCGATGCCCTTGCGGGCATAGTCGGCCTTGTCCTTCATCACCTGTTCCGGCGGCGCGTAGAAGGGCATGGTCATGACGAGTCAGCCCCCCGGCTCCGGCCCCGCGAGGCCATGGTCATGACGCACCACCCCCGTCGGTGCCCCGCCGGCTGCGGTGGCGGCGCAGCAGCCGCTCGGTGCGACGGCGTAACTCTGCGTCGTCGAGGCGGTGGTAGCCGTCGGCGTTTATCACCGCCACCACCGGGAACACGTCGCGTACCGGGTCGGGGCCGGCGGTGGCCGAATCGGCGTCGGAGGCGACGAACAGCGCATCCAGCACCAGGTCCACGGCCGCGGCCCTCGCCATCGACCGGCGGAACCCGATCTTCACCACGGTGTCGGCGTGCAGCGAGCCCGAGCCGGTGGCCGCGTGGTCGCGCTCCTCGTAGCGCCCGCCGGTGACGTCGTACTCGAAGATCCGGCCCGTGGAGGCCGCGTTGTCGAAGCCCGCGAAGATGGGCACCACCACCAGGCCCTGCATGGCCGCGGGCAGGTTGGCCCTCACCATCTGGCCCAGCTGGTTGGCCTTGCCCTCGAGGCTTATCGGCGTGCCCTCCACCTTCTCGTAGTGTTCGAGCTGCAGCTGGAACAGTCGCACCATCTCGGTGGAGGGGCCGGCCGCGCCCGCGATGGCCACGCCGGAGTGGCGGTCGGCCGGGAACACCTTCTCGATGCGGTGGTTGCTGATCAGATGCCCCGCGGTGGCCCGCCGGTCACCGGCCAGCACCACGCCGGATTGGTAGCGGACGGCCACGCAGGTCGTGCCGTGGGGGATCTCCATCGACGGCACCGCCCCTGAGCGCTCGGCGGCGGCGAGCGGAGCGGCCTCGGCTCCGGAGCTGGTGCGGCGCAGCAGCGCGGCAAAGTTGGGGCCGGGATCGTCGTGCAGTCCGAAGCGGGGAAGGATCACTCGCCGCCCTTTTGGATGTAGCTCTTCACGAAGTCCTCGGCGTTGGTCTCAAGCACCTCGTCGATCTCGTCGAGCAGGTCGTCGAGCTGGTCCTTGATGTCGGAGCCTCGCTCGGACACCGGCGGCGACTCCTCCGCCGACTGCTCGCGGGGCGACGGCGCCGGCTTGCGGATCTGCTCTCGTTCGACCACTGGGTTCCTCCCGGCTCGGTGTTTTCCCCTGCCTTGTCGAAAGAGGTTAGGCGCCCGCCGAGCCCAAGCGGCGCAGGAGCTCCGCGGCGGAGCCGCACTCGTCGAACAGGGCGCCCACATGGGCGACGGTTCCCCGCATCGGCTCGGTCATCGAGACCCGTCGCAGCGAGCCCTCGCCCACGTCGAAGACGATCGAATCCCAGTTGGCCGCCACCACCTCGGCCGCGAACTTCTGCAGGCAGCGACCCCTGAAGAAGGCCCGGGTATCGGGCGGGGGCTCGGTCATGGCCGCGGTGGCCGCGGCCTCGTCCACCAGCGTCTCCAGCCCCGCCCGGGCAGCCAGGGACCGGTCCGGACGCAGGTCGTGATACTGGATGTCCAAAGCCCGCAGGCGAGCGTCCTGGAAGTCGAGGCCATGGCGGTCCCTGAATCCCTCCAGCAGCCTGAGCTTGGCCACCCAGTCGATCTGGCCGGCCAGCGCGGCCGGATCGCGCTCGAGGCCGCCGAGCACCTCCTCCCAGCGGGCCAGCACCTCGTGCGCGACCTCGCCGCCGACCGCGGCCGCGCCCCCCTGCTCTATGTAGGCCCGGGCCGCGGCCAGCAGCTCCCACTGCACTCCCACCGCAGTGATGGTGGTGCCGTCGGCGAGCTCCAGCGGCTGGCGCAGCGAGAGGTCGCAGCTCACCTGGCGCAACGTGGCCACCGGCGTCGCGAACCGGAACTCGCGGGGCATGGCGTCGTCCTCGGTCATGGCCATGACCAGCGCGGTCGTGCCGACCTTGAGGAACGTCGCGACCTGCGACATGTTGGCGTCGCCCACGATCACATGCAGGCGCCGGTACTTGGCCGCGTCGGCGTGAGGCTCGTCGCGGGTGTTGACGATGGGACGCTTGAGGGTGGTCTCCAGGCCGACCTCCTCCTCGATGAAGTCGGCCCGCTGGGAGAGCTGGTAGCCGGCCTCGTCGAGGCGCATCCCCGAAGTCTCGCGGCCCATCTTGCCGGCCCCGGTGAAGATCTGGCGGGTCACGAAGTGCGCGGTGGCGTGGGTGACGATGCGCGAGAACGGCACGGCCCGGCTCACCAGGTAGTTCTCGTGGCAGCCGTAGCTGTTGCCCTTGCCGTCGGAGTTGTTCTTGTAGACGACGATCTCCTCGCCCGGCGGCAGCAGAAGCCGTACCGCCTCCATCGAGCGGGCCGCGATCAGCTCGGCGGCCCGGTCATAGAGGACCACCGAGCGGGCGTCCGCGCACTCGGGGGTGGACAGCTCCGGGTGGGCGTGGTCCACGTAATAGCGGGCGCCGTTGGTGAGCACCGCATTCACGAGATGGGTCTCGATCTCCGGCGCGAGCGAGCCTGCCGACGGGCCGCCTCGGGCGTCGTTGGCTGGAGTCTCGTCGGTGAAGTCCCAGCCCACCGCGGCCCGGCCCGGCTCGGTCGCCTGCCCGTGGGCGAGCAGGTAGGCGTTGATCAGCAGCGACGACGCCGAGATCGGGTTGGGCTCGGAGGCTCCCCGGTGGACGATGCCGTACTCGGTCTCAAGGCCGAGCGTCTTGGGGACAGCCACGGAGCCGGACGCTACCGGGCCTCGGGGACAGCCATGACGCCCGACGCTACCGAGGCTTGCCGCCGGTCGGGGCTACAGGATCTGTGAGAGGAACAGCTTGGTGCGCTCCTCGGTGGGGTTGGTGAAGAAGTGCTCGGGCGTGCCGGTCTCGACTATCTGGCCCTCCTCCATGAAGATCACCCGGTCGGCCACCTCCCGGGCGAAGCCCATCTCGTGGGTAACCACCATCATGGTCATGCCCGACAGGGCCAGCTCCTTCATCACGTCGAGCACCTCCTTGATCATCTCTGGGTCCAGCGCGGAGGTGGGCTCGTCGAAGAGCATGATCCTGGGCTCCATGGCCAGGGCCCGGGCGATGGCCACCCGCTGCTGCTGGCCGCCGGAGAGCTGGCCCGGGAACTTCTCGGCCTGCTCGGGTATGCCGACCCGCTCCAGCAGCGAGCGGGCCAAATCGTCGGCCTCTCGTCTGGGCTTCTTGCGGACCCAGATCGGCGCCAGCGTGATGTTGTCGAGCACGGTCAGGTGGGGGAACAGGTTGAACTGCTGGAAGACCATGCCGACCTCGGAGCGGATCTTCTCGATGTTGCGCACGTCGTTGGTGAGCTCGACGCCGTCGACGACGATGCGGCCCTCCTGGTGGGCCTCGAGGCGGTTGATGCAGCGGATCCAGGTGGACTTGCCCGAGCCCGACGGGCCGAGCACCACCACCACCTCGCGCTCCTTGATGACGGCGGTGATCCCGTCGAGGGCCTGGAAGTCCCCGAACCACTTGTTCACCCCCTCGCACACGATCATGTCGTCGCGGGCCGCGAGCTCCTCGGTCAGAGCGGTGGTGGCGTCGCTGACACTCATGGCACTATCCCCCCTGCGGTCAGGCCTCGCCGGCCTGTTGTCGGCAGCTTTCCATAGTTCTGGTGGATCGCGTCACTCGTAGCTTGACGGATGCCAGCACTCCCATCTTCATGCATCGGGGCGCTCCTAGCGCTCCCCCGCCCCGAGGCGCCTCTCCAGCCGCTGGCTGTGCTTGGACATGCTGTAGGCCAACACCCAGTAGATCAGCGACACGAACAGCACGCCCTCCCGCTTGACACCGAGGAACTCGGTCTGGGCGGGAATGACGCTGTAGCCGATCTTGAGGAGTTCGAAGATCCCGATGATGACCAGAAGCGACGTCTCCTTGAAGGTGGCGATCACCTGGCCGACCAGCGGCGGGATCGACACCCGCAACGCCTGGGGCAAGACGATGAACATGGTGCGCTGCACCGTGGTCAGGCCCACCGCATCGGATGCCTCATACTGGCCGCGGCGTATGTTCTGCAGCCCGCCCCGCACGTTCTCGGCCAGGTAGCCGGCTGAGAACAGGGTGTAGCCCAGCGTCGCGCCGACAAGCTCGCTGACGCCCATTCCCTCGGGCAGGAACAGCGGCAGGATGATGGTGAAGAAGATCAGGATCGTGATCAGCGGTATGCCCCTGATCGCCTCTATATAGCTGGTCGCCAGCAACCGGAAGATCGACAGCTTGGACGTGCGAGCCAGCGCCAGCAGCACTCCCAGCGGGAACGAGAACAGCAGCGTGAACACCGCCACGATCAAGGTGATCGCGAATCCGCCGATGAGCGCGTCAGTGGGGGTCTTGACCGTGGACGGAGCGTTGATCAGCGTGACCAGATAGTGGAAGACGCCCATGGCCCCCACCCATAGCGCCACGACTCGCAATCGCTGGGCACGGTCCCCCGCGAAGTTGTGGGCCAGCAGCGCCATCAGGGCCAGGATCAGGAAGCTCAGCCGCACCTTCTGCAGCATCGGGTACCAGCCGAAGAAGGCCGCGACCCAGTTGAAGGCGGCCACGACCACCAGCACCACCGCGATGATGCGGCCCAGCTCCCCGATCCTGGGGTTGGTCAGCACCCAGACCACCGCGCCTCCGACGACTGCGAAGAAGACCGCGATGGGAATGTCCACCGAGACGACCCGTCCCCAGTCGAGGTCGGGGTCTCTCAGCACCACCCAGAACAGCGCGAACGGGCACACCAGCCAGGCGAGGTTCACCGCTAGCTTGATCCTCTTCTCGGAGGCGCGGCCCCGGACCTGGCGGCCTGCGGCGATAGTGGCCACCAGCAGCAGCCACATCACCGTCCAGGGGAACTTGGTGGACATGGCCACGGTGCGGCCCGGCTCGGCGATGAACTCCCCGTCCACGAACGCGTAGTGGCCCCACGGATAGATCCACCCCGACAGCACCAGCAGTCCCATCAGCCCGACGGCCAGCTCGACCGACGGCACGAAGGTGCTGCGACGCTTGGCGTCGCCGAGGCCGTTCCACAGCGCCGCGCCCGCACCTGCAAGCAGCAGAGCAACGAGCCACCAGGCCCAGCGGTCAGCCATGGCCTCGGCGAACGACTCCCGGATGACTCCGTCGTCGTTGCGCAGCACCGCTCCCTCCGAGTCCTTGAGCACCGACGGCTCGCGCAGCACCACACCGAGCGCTATGGCGCCGCCCATGCCCATCAGGTTCATCGAGACCTTCTTCATCGACACACCGCGGCCGCGGTTCGCGAGCAGGCCCACCGAGACCCCGGCCAGCACCGTGATGGTTCCCACGCAGACCCAGATGCGGATGTACTGGCTCTCGGGGTAGGCGTGGGTGAACAGCAGCCGCATGTTGGTGCGCACCGCGTCCCAGTCGCGCTCCTCGCTGAACGCGAAGTTGAGCAGACTCCGCGCCACGAGCAGGATCAGCAGCCCCAAGACGACCGTCAGAATCGAGTTGAAGGGAGTGGAGAACAGGTTCTGGCGCACCCACCGGCCCGCCGGGACGCTCGGCTGCTCCGGCGGGGACGAGTCTTGCCTCTGGGCTTCCTCGGGTTGGACCGCTTCCACGTCAGCGCTCCACGATCTTGAGCCGGACGTTGAAGAAGTTCACCACTGCCGAGATGGTCAGCGAGCAGGCCAGGTAGAACAGCATCCAGATGGAGACCACCTCGAGGGTCTTGCCCGTCTGGTTGTAAACGGTCTGGCCCACCTGGACCAGTTCGCTGTAGCCGATGGCGATGGCCAGCGACGTGTTCTTGGTGAGGTTCAGGTACTGGTTGCCCAGAGGAGGCAGGATCACCCGGAAGGCCTGGGGCAGGATCACCCGGCGCAGCATGGTCACGCGACGCAGCCCGACCGCCTGGGCCGCCTCGGTCTGGCCCTTGGACACGGCCAGGATGCCGCCCCGCACGATCTCGGCGGCGAAGGCGGCGGTGTACAGCACCACGCCGAAGTACACCGCGGCCAGCCCCTGGGTGAAGTTCAGACCGGCCGGGCCGTAGTTGGGGAAGTTGCCGAGCTGTTCGATGTCGGGCCGCTTGGCGTCGATGGGCTGCCCGCTGCGGCCGTCTCCGAACTTGTCGCCGAGCACTTCGAATAGATCGCGCCCGGAGTTGATGATCCAGCTCGACAGTCCGGGCCAGCCGATCGTGACGAACAGGATCGCGATCGCCGCAGCGGCCGCGGCGAAGATGATCCTGAAATAGTCGTCGTCGGTGAGCTTCATGAGTCCGGCCGGGGTGCGGCGCCTGGCCAGGAAGCGCCTGATCCACTGCGCGGCGACAAGCACGGCCAGCACCGAGAGCACTACCCGGACGATTCCCTGGGTCAGCGAGTCGACTGCCCCCGCGATGGCATCGAAAATGTCGCCGACCCAGCCGAACACCGGGTGCAGGAACCAGCCCACCACGCCGAAGACGGCCACGACCGCGGTGAAGCTGAGCGCCGGGTAGGTCTCGCGCCCGCTGTCTTCGTGTCGACGGCGCCGGGCGCGCATCACGAACCAGCCCACCGCCGCGCCGATGAGTATAAAAACCATCCACTGGTAGAAGCCGTCGCCCCAGAACACGCGCGGGATCGACACGCCCTTGTTGGAGATGTGCAGCCAGCCGGGTACCGGCCCCTGATCGGCCTGCACTCTCGGCAGGCTGGCGATCACCACGAAGATCAGGATGATCTGGACGACCAGCGGGATGTTGCGCAGCGTCTCGACGAACACGCTGGAGATCCTCTTGACGAGCCAGTTGCTCGACAGCCGGCCGACGCCGACCAGCACGCCCAGAATCGTCGCCGCGATGATCCCGCCTATCGAGAGGCGGATCGTGTTGACCATGCCCACCCACAGGGCCCGGCCGCTGGTGTCGGGGTTGGTGTCGATGCCCGAGCCCAAGTCGCTGCCCAGCGCGGTGCCCAGGAAGTCGTAGCCCGTGCCTATGGCCTTGGCCTCTAGGTTGCTCTGGGCCCGCGACGACAGGAAGATCAGCGCGAACAGCACCAACATGAGCGCCAGCACCTGCGCCAGCCACTTGACGACGGTGGCGTCCCGGTAGAACGGGGGACGCTGCGACTGGGTCGCGGCCAGCGTGGCTTGCTCAGTGTTGGACACGCCGGGGCGCCTCCAAGGCGGTTTGTCGCGGACTCCGGTTATTGAATCCGGTCATAGGAACGGCAACGGGGGCCCAGGGACATGGCCCTGAGCCCCCGCAAACCTAGACGAGAGCGTCGCTTGGGTGACGCTTTTTGAAGTTGCTTGGCCTTATCGGGCCGGAGGCGCGTAGATCAGGCCGCCGTCGAGCCAGCCGGCGTTGGCCGAGCCCTCGCGGGTCAGGCCCACCTTGTTCAGATGGCGGGAGTAGATCTCGTCGTAGTTGCCCACCTGCTTGATCACCTCGAGGAAGGCGTCGGAGGCCAGGCCCATGGCGCTCTGGAGCTCGCCCTCGCCGCCGAGCAGGCGCCCGACCTCGGCGTCGGGCGGGCTGGCCGCCATGGCGTCGACGTTGGCCGAGCTGATGCCCTTCTCATCGGCGATGATGGTGGCGTAGACGGTCCAGTTCACCACGTCGGCGAAGCGCGACTCGTTCTGGCCATAGGTCGGCCCCAGGGGCTCCTTGGAGATCGGCGTGGGCGGGAAGATCACCCACTCCTCGCCGTCGGGCTGCTGGTTGGCCTTGCGCCCTACCAGGCCGGAACCGTCGGTGGTGATCACGTCGCAGGCGCCCGCGATGAAGTTCGTGGTGACGATGTCGAAGTCCTCGAAGGTGTTGAGGGTCATCTGCACCCCGGCAGCCTCGGCCGCGTCGGCGATGTTCTGCTCGGTAGTGGTGCCGGCGTTGGTGCAGACGACCGCACCTCCGATTTCGGCCACCGTCGACTGCGATGTGTAGCCGTCGTCGGCCCGGGCCATGATCTGCTGGCCGTCGTAGTAGGTAGTCGGACCAAAGTCCATGCCCACCTCGGTGTCACGGCCCTGGGTCCAGGTGGTGTTGCGCATCAGCACGTCCACCGTGCCGGTCTGCACCGCGGTGAACCGCTCGGCCGCGGTCAGAGAATGGAACACCACGGCATTAGCGTCGCCGAAGATGGCCGCGGCCACCGCACGGCAGTAGTCGACGTCGAAGCCGGTCTGGGAGCCGTCGGGCTGGGTCTCCGAGAACGCCACCGCCGAGCCGGACACGCCGCAGTTCAGCTCGCCGCGGTCGATGACTGTGTCGAGCAGGTCGGGTGCGGCCTCGGGAGTGGCGGCCTCATCGTCGCTGCTACAGGCTCCGGCGATCAGAGTCATGGCGAATACGACGGCGAGCGCTCGCCAGAGTAGCGGTCTATTGTGAGTCACAGGATCCCTCCATGGGCTCGTCGTGAAGTGACCGCGACACCGTATTGAATGCCGCCGCCCTTTTCAAACAAAAATCATCAATAGTTCCGACGACTATTGCGATGATTAAGGCGGTTCCCGTAGCCCCAGTCAGGGTCAACGGGCCGGCGGAGCGTAAATGAGCCCGCCGTCGCGCCAGCTAGCGTTGGCCGAGCCCTGCCGGCTCGCCCACCTGCTCCTGCCCGCCACCGCAGGCCGAGAGGACCAGCGCCCCGGCGACCACCGCCCACGTCAGCCGGAACGCTGCCGCAGTCATGCCCGGACGACCTACAGGTACTGGCCGGTCTGCACTCGCTCGATCGAGCGTCCCCCGGACGCGAGGTCGTCGTCGTCAACGCCCGACACCAGCGTGCGCAAGAACACGATGCGCTCGCCCTTCTTGCCCGAGATGCGGGCCCAGTCGTCGGGGTTGGCGGTGTTGGGCAGGTTCTGATGCTCCTTGAACTCCTGGCGCACCGAGTCCAGCAGATCGGCGGTGACGATGCCGCGCTTCCCTCCCGATATCTCCCGCTTGATGGCCAGCTTCTTGGCCCGCCGCACCACGTTCTCGATCATGGCCCCGGAGGCGAAGTCGCGGTAGTACATGACCTCCTTGTCACCGTTCTGGTAGGTGACCTCCAGGAACCGGTTGGCGTCCGCGGGCCGGTACATGTCCTCCACGGTCTGCTCGATCATGCCCCGCACGGCCTTGTCGGGGTCGCCGCCGCCGATGGTGTCGACCATCGGTGGCGCGATCGGCAGGGTCGGGACCAGGTAGCGGGCGAAGATGGCCGCCGCGGCCTCGGCGTCGGGCCGCTCGATCTTGATTTTCACGTCGAGGCGGCCCGGCCTCAGGATGGCGGGGTCGATGAGGTCCTCCCGGTTGGAGGCCCCGATCACGATGACGTTGCGCAGCGCCTCGACCCCGTCGATCTCGGCCAGCAGCTGGGGAACGATCGTCGACTCGATGTCGGAGCTGATCCCCGAGCCGCGGGTGCGGAACAGCGACTCCATCTCGTCGAAGAACACGATGACGGGCCAGCCCTGCTCGCTCTTCTCGCGCGCCCTCTGGAACACGAGGCGGATCTGGCGCTCCGTCTCGCCCACGTACTTGTTGAGCAGCTCCGGGCCCTTGATGTTCAAGAAGAAGCTGCGGGCGTTGGCGTCGCCCGACAGGTCCGAGACCTTGGTGGCCAGGCTGTTGGCCACCGCCTTGGCGATGAGGGTCTTGCCGCAGCCGGGCGGGCCGTACAGCAGCACACCCTTGGGCGCGGGCAGGTCGTACTGGGCGAACAGGGCGTGATGGACGAACGGCAGCTCTACCGCGTCGGTGATCTGCTCGATTTGGGAGTCGAGCCCGCCGACGTCGTCGTAGCTGATGTCGGGCACCTCCTCGAGGATGAGATCCTCCACTTCGGGGCGGGGCAGGCGCTCGATCACCAGGTCCCCCGAAGAGTCGATCAGCACGTTGTCGCCGCTGCGGATCGGCCCCGCGGAGACGGCCGCGCTCAACTCCACCACCCGTTCCTCGTCGGCGCGGCCCAGCACCACCGCCCGGTCGCCCCCGGGCAGCAGCTCCTTGACCGTCGCCACCTCGCCGGTGCGGTCCGGCCGGCGGGCCAAAACCACGCTGAACGACTCGTTTAGGGCGACCTCCTCGCCGGCCTTCAGTTCCTCGGCGAGGTCGGGATGAACCGCCACCCGCATCTTGCGGCCGCCGGCGCGCACGTCGACGGTGCCGTCGTCGTTGCAGCCGAGCACGGTCCCGTATCCGCTGGGCGGCTGCGTGAGCTTCTCCACCTCCTCGCGCAGGGAGCCGATGTGCTCGCGGGCGTCGCGGAGCATGGTCGTGAGCCGCTCGTTCTGGGACACGGCCTGGGTCAGCCGGCCCTTGGTGTCGGCGAGGCGCTCCTCGAGCATGCGCACCCGCTTGGGCGCGTCGTGGAGCCGGCGGCGCAGCGAGGCGACCTCGCCCTCAAGCTCAGAGACGAGCAGGCGCAGGTGTTCGAGGTCCTGCTTCGAGTCGTCGCTGCCGCCCTCGCTCACGGCTCACCTCCTCGCTGGTCGGTCGGACGGGATCTCGCGACACCATAGACGGCACCGGGGCCACAGGGTGCATCCTCCGCGGGACGGCGCCTCGGAGACGCCGAGCCTGGAGGCCGAGCGGATGGGTGACAGTCACGAGGATTTGGCTTCCTTGGAGGCCCCGCGGATAGGTGTCAATGCCTCGCGACGAAGCACCATGTTTCCCGCTCTTGTTCGCTGCGCTCACGGGCCGCTCGGGCCACGGCCTCGCTCACCGCCCGTTGACTTCGTATGTGAACTGCGCCCCACCCGCTCGGCCTCTTGGGGGTTTTCGAGCGGGTGTTGGCATCGCGGGCCCCGAGTTGGCAGGCTTGGCACTCCAGCCCCGCTATGCTGTGGTCAGCCGCTGCGAGACGCGGGCGCTCCCGGCCCAATTCACCGTCCCGCTAGAGAGAGGTGCCTCCAGGACATGAAGGTCTGGATTGATCAGGATTTGTGCACGGGCGACGGCTTGTGCGAGGAGATCGCCCCCGACGTCTTCACTCTCCTCGACGACGGCCTCGCGTACGTGGTGGAGGACGCCAATGTCTTCTCGGATCCGGGTGGCCCTGATGGGCTGGCCGTCGTGCCCGCAGGCCAGGAGGAGGCCGTGATCGAGTCCGCCGAGGAGTGCCCCGGGGAGTGCATCTTCATCGAAGTGTGAGGCCGTCCCGGAGTTGAAGCCTTCGCTGGGCGCCCTTCGACGGGCCTGAACGGACTGTCCTGTCGTTGTGGAAGGGCTCTTGCCCACAACTGTCATGGGCAGCTATCCCCAGCCCGGCTGGCTGGTCGATCGCGAGCGCCTAGTCGGCGAGGCGGTACCGCGGGTACGCGCCGGAGGCATCTGGAAGGTCGACCGGGAGTTCAGGCGCGAGGCGATCGAGGCTGCCGTCCTCGTCTCTGAGCTCATGACGGTTGCCCGATCCGTGTGCAGGCCATGACATCGGACGCGCCGGGCCTCGACCCACCAGCGGCGGTACCGCCGTCGGAGGGAGCCCCGCTCGACGGGATCCTCGTCGCCGACCTCTCCAGGGTGCTGGCCGGGCCGTACTGCACCATGCTCCTCGCCGATCTGGGGGCCACCGTCATAAAAGTGGAGAGCGCGGGGGGCGACGACACAAGGGCCTGGACCCCGCCGGACAAGGACGGCATATCAACTTATTTTATGTCCATCAACCGCAACAAGCGGTCGATCGTCATGGACTTCCGCGACCCCGACGACGTGGCGCTGGTGCATGAGCTGTTCCGGCGGGCTGATGTCGCGATCGAGAACTTCAAGCCGGGAGCATTGGCGAAGTTCGGGCTCGACTACGACCGCGCCCGGACCATCAACCCGGCTCTGATCTATGCCTCGATCAGCGGCTTCGGCACGGCCGAAGGCGCCGGGCTGCCCGGCTACGACCTGGTGGTGCAGGCCGTGTCGGGGCTGATGAGCCTCACCGGCGATCCCGACGGCCCGGCCTTCCGGGCCGGCATCTCGGTGTTCGACGTCATCACCGGGCTCCACGCCACCATCGGCATCCTGGCCGCGCTGCGCCACCGCAGCATCACCGGCGAGGGCCAACTCGTGGAGCTGAACCTGCTGTCGTCGGCATTGTCGGGCCTGGTGAACCAGAGCGGTGCCTACGCCGCCTCCGGGACGGTGCCGCATCGGATGGGCAACGCCCACCCCAGCGTCTACCCCTACGAGGTGATCCCGGCCAAGGACCGCGACATGATCATCACCGCGGCCAACGACCGCCAGTTCAAGTCGCTGTGCGAGATCCTGGGCATCGGCGAGCTGGCCGCCGACGAGCGCTTCAAGCTCAACGCCGACCGCACCCGCAACCGCGACCAGATGCACGCGGTGTTGATGGAGGCCGTCGCGCAGTGGAACGTCGACGACCTCTTCGTGGCCCTCAACGAGGTGGGCGTTCCGTGCGGACCCATCAACTCCATCCGCGAGGGCATCGAGTTGGCCGAGCGCCTCGGCCTTGAGCCTCGCGTGACGCTCGGCGACGGCGACCGGGCGGTGGACCTGGTGCGCAATCCCATCCGGTTCGGCAACGCCTCTCTGCGCTACGACCAGCCTCCCCCGGCTCTGGGAGAGCACGGCGACGAGATCCGCGCCTGGCTGTCGGCTCCTGCCTCCGACGGCTAGCCGCGGCCAGCCTCTATCGACAGGAGCAGTCAATGAGTTCGGCGACCACCTACCGCACCGGCCTCGGCGCTTCCGATGCCGGCAGCATCACCCTGCTGGACCACAGCCTCGCCGACGACTTGTTGGGGAAGGTGTCCTTCGGCGAGCTGGCCTTCTGGCTCATGGCCAAGCAGCGCCCCACTGCACAGCAGCGCAACATGTTCGAGGCCGTGCTCGTCGCCCTGGCCGACCACGGCTTCACCCCCACCGCCATCTCGGCGAGGGTGACGCTGACTCTTGGGCCACCTCGCCGAGGAACTCGCCGATCCGATCGCGAACGACATCTTCATGGCCGTGGACCGCAACGTCGACTACCGGCCGCCCGCGTGATCGCCGGATCAGCCTGAGAATCGAGGCTCAGCGGCAGTCGGGCACTCCCGCCGGCTGGTCGAGGTCGGACGAGGCGAGCAGCCCTGCGAGCGCGCCGGCCCGGGTGGCGTAGCTCACCCCGCCGCCCCCGCGGCGCGAGGCGCCCCAGGCCACGCCCACCGCGGTAGTGCGGCCCTCGACCGTAGCGATCAGCGCAGCGCCGGAGTCACCCACCTCGGTATCGGCCGCCAACAGCCACGAGGGCCGCTCGATTCGCTCGTCCCCGCCCACGATGTCGGTCAGCACCGTCACCGGCCGGTCGATGCGGAACGGCGTCGGGTCGGGGGAGCCCTCGGCCTCCCAGGCCAGCACCGCGCCGACGGTGCCGTCGGGCACGTTCTCGCTGAGAGGCAGCGGCCGCAGCCCGGCGCCCGGAACCCGCAGCACCGCCAGATCGTTAACCGCGTCGAGGGCCACCGCCGTCGCGGGCAGCACGCGACCGTCCGCCAGCTCCACCTCCGGCTCGTGCATCCCCCGCAGCAGATGAGCGTTGGTGACCACGAGGTCGCCGTCGCGCACCGCGAACCCGCTGCCCTCCCGCAGGATGTTGCACGACAGCCCCAAGATCCTCACCGACGACTCGACCGCCGTCGCCAGGTCCGCGGCGGAGAAGCCGTGGTCGGTGGGGACGGGGCCCGGGTCGGGCGGATCGTCCAGCGGCGGTCGAGTAGACGTCGAGCCGGGGCTGCGGTCCTCCGGGGCCGGGCCGGGATCACCAGGATCGCCCGGGGGCGGGCCCGTCGGCGTCTGGGCGGGCGGGGCGAGTTCCGGCGCGACCTCGGCCCGGCCCGGCGGTGTCCCATGGTCGCAGGCTGATGCCGCGACGACCGCGGCCGCGACGGCCGCGCCGACTAGGACCCGCCGGCCCAGGGTCACGAGACCGTCAGCCGGCTCACCGTCAGGAAGCCGGTGTGGGCCACCATGCGATGGTTCGGTCGCACCGCGGCCCCCTCGACGTGCCACCCTCGCTGGAGCACTTCCACGGTGTCGTGCAGGTCGAACGGCGAGTCCTCCAGCACCCGGCGTAGTCGCTGGACCTGAGTAGTGCTCGGCGTGTAGGAGAGCAGGATCCCGCCCGGGCGAAGCGCGCGGGCGGCGTGGGCAACCACCTGCCACGGCTCGGGGAGATCCAGCACTATCCGATCGAGACCCGTCTCGTCTATCCCCTCGTAGACGTCGCGCAGCTGGGTGTGGTACCTCTCCAGCGCCTCGGTGCCGCAGAAGCGCTCGACGTTGGCCCGGGCCCGCTTGCAGAAGTCCTCGCGCAGCTCGTAGCCCGTCACGACGGCGCCGGCCCGCAGCAGCGCCATCGACAACGCCCCGGAGCCGACTCCGGCCTCCAGCACCCTCGCGCCGCCGAAGATGTCGGCCAGCATGAGGATCGGTCCGATGTCTTTCGGGTAGACGACCTGGGCGCCTCGCGGCATCTTGAGCACCGCGTCGGCCAGGGTGGGGCGTAGCACGAGGAACGCGGCCCCCCGCGAGGACCGCACCCTCGCGCCCTCGGACCCTCCGATGATGTCGTCGTGGGGGATCACCCCGGTGTGAGTGTGGAACTCCTTGCCCTCGGCCAGGTCGAACAGGTAGCGGCGGCTCTTGCGGTCGACGAGCAGGACCGGCTCACCAGGCTCGAGCGGCCGCCCGGTCATGAACGCGAGCGGGACACGAAGCGCACTGGCGCCGCGGCGGTGGCACGCTCGGTGAGACGGCAGAAGGCGCACACACCGGCGTCGGTGGGCGTCCCGCACCGCTCGCAGGGCGCCAGCTGGCCGTCGCAGATCACCAGATGCGACTCGCGGTTCAGACCGAGCCTCTCGAGGAGATCGCGCACCGTCACCGGTCCCTCCACCTCCAGCTCCCTGGTCGGGTTTCGCAGCACGACTCGCATCCGAGCAGTGTGGCTGCCAGGACGATCAGCCGTCGTCCGGTCTGACGTGCCGGATCTCGATCCCGGTCCCGGGCTCCAGCCGTTCCGACAGCACCGTCGAGGGCTCCCGGGGTCCCATCGCCCGTCGTGCCAGCCTGACCGCGCTCCCGGCAACAAAGGCCGCGAACCAGAACCTCGAGCTGCCGAGCAGGCCGCGGCGCACCGCCTGGCGGGTGATCCAGGCGCCCGCGGCCCGTCCGCCGACGAGTCCCACCGGTCAGACCCGCCTTACTTCCACGACGGTCCTGCGGCGCCGGCCCGCCCTGCGGCCCATCACGTAGGCCAGCGCGACGAGGACGGCCGCGGCCGCGGCCGCGCCGTAGGCCACCCTGACCAGCATCGGCTGCGTGTCGCGGTCGATGTCGGCCTGCAGGTCGCGCAGGGCGCCCTCCAGCGAGTCGCGGGTGATCCGCTCCGATTCCTCGCTCACCTCAAAGACCTCATGAATTGCTCCTATCCGCTCGGCCTCCCAGGCCCCGCTTGCCGACCTGGCGCAACAGCAGCGCTATCACCGCGCCGAGCGCGACGACCACGATCAGGTAGGGAATCCACGAACGGCTCCCGACGAAGACGGTCCCGGTCTCGGATTGCAGTGCCCGCAGCAGCGATAGCAGCAGCAGCAGCAGCCCCACGACTAGCGCCACGCTCCCGGCCAGTCCCATCGACACCCACCGGCCCGCGCCCTGGAGCGGTCCCAGCAGTTCTTGGCGGACGTAGGCCTTCACCAGGTCCACGACTTCTGCTACGCCCTGCCTGCGTGCCAAAGCTGGGTCCTCCACGGTCGGTGGACTCTTGACGCTACCCGCTGCCGAGCTCGATCCGAGCCCGCAGCAACTCGGTGGCGTCGGCCACGAGGCGCCGCGCGACCGCGAGCCTCTCGCCGGCGCCCGGGGTGCTCAGAACCTCGAGCCGGTCGAGCGGTCCGAGAGGGGCCAGGGCCGCGGCCCCGTAGGCCGCCTGGGAGGGGTCGCGGCCGAGATCGACGGGCCCGAGTGCGGAAGCCTCGGCTGCTGCCAACGGTCCCGACTGCAGGAGGAGGGCCAGGCTGCGGGCCTCCGAGACGAGCCCGGTGAGCTCCGCGATCAACTCTGCGGTGCGAGACGAAGCGGCTTCGGGCTCGTCGGGCCAGTCCTCGGTCTCGGCCCAGGGATGAGGATCGTCGGGAAGCCACCGCCGGACCCGGACGCGACGGTCCCCCAGTGCCATCACCAGCAGCCTCCCGTCCGCCAACCGCCGGGCCTCGACCACGCGGGCCATGGTGGCGACGTCGCACCGCACATCGCCGCCCCCGACCTCGCGTCCCCGCTCGATCAGCACCACGCCCATCTCCCCGTCGCCCCCCGTGACGGTGTCGAGCATGGTCAGGTAGCGGGGCTCGAAGACGTTCAGCGGCAAAGGCGAGCCGGGCAGCAGCACCGACTGGAGCGCGAACATCGGAGTGGCCATGTCGTCTACAGGCCGCGGCTACCCGCCGCCGGCGGAGTCAACGGCTTCGACGACGACCGGCGCGACCGCGGGCAGCGGATGCAGCGCGGCGTCCGCCGAGGACGGCCCGTAGGGATGGCCGGCCGCGGCCGCGATCAGGCCCCGCTGCAGGACGTTGCAGAAGCCGAGGTCGAAGATGAGGCCCTCGCGATTGGAGATCAGGGCGAACGTGAGCACGTCGCCGTTGCGGGCAACGGTCACTCCGGCCAGGGCGGAGACGTCGTTGAGGGTCCCACTCTTGGCCCACACCGTGCTTGGCGGGGCGCCTTCCGCCTCGGGGTCGGTGCCGGCTCCGGCGGCGGGCGCGAGGCCGGCGTCGCAGTCTCGCAGCGTCCCGCGCTCCCCCACCACGGCCAGGCCCGTCACCAGGGGCGAGTCCGGCCCGGCGTCCCGCAGCAGTTCGGCGATCAGGTCGCACGTCAGCCGGTTGTGGATCGACAGGCCCGAGCCGTCGACGATGACGATTCCCTCGGTCTGTACCTTCAGCTGCCTTTCCAGCACGTCCCGCACGCCCACCACCGCCTCGGCCCGGGCCGAGCCCGAGAATCGTCGGCCGATCTCCTTGAGCAGCATCTCGGCGGTGGTGTTGTCGGAGTTGCGCAGCATGCGAGCGACGATCTCCGCCATCGGCGGCGACTCGACGACGGCCAGCGAGCGGAGCTCCGACGGCGGCGGCGCAGCCCCCTTGAGGGCGTCGGAGGACACGCGGACGCCCCGGGCCTCGATCAATCCGCCCAGGACCTGGGCCGCATGGAGGGCGGGGTCGGACGCCCGCACGTTCTGGCGCCGGCTGGCAGAGTCGGCCGACGGCGGGAAGGAGACGTAGCCGTCGTTCAGCAGCAGCGCGGAGAGCGGACCGACCTGGTTCTCGCTGACGTAGGACGGCTTCCAGATGGGCCGGGCGCCGGGCTGGGGGAATTGCGCGGTGTAGTCCCGCTCCGCCTCGGGGAAGCGGGACTCGTCGGCCACGACTCCTCCCTCCACGGCGACGATGCCCCGCTCCCTCAGGGCGGCGGCCGCCTCGACCGCCAACTCGGTGAAGTCGGTGTGGACTATGGGCTCGTCGAAGCGCCGGACGTAGGCCAGCGTCGACAGGACCGGATCGCCCCGTCCCACCAGATAGATGTCGCCCACCAGCGCGCCGTCGGCGGCGGCGTCCAGCGCGTCGGCGCGGACGAAGACCTCGGTCGTGTAGGTGGCCGCCGGTCCCGCGATCTCAAGGATCGCGGCCGCGGTGACGATCTTCATCAGAGACGACGGAACCAGCAGCGAGTCGGCCTGCTCGCGCGCCACCGGATCGAAGTCGCGGTAGACGGCCAGGCACGTCTGCGGCGGCGCGCTCGGCAGCGCCACCACGCCGGAGAGCCTCTCGAGCAGGCGGGCCTCGGTCACGGGCGCCGACAGCCAGGACGGCGTCCGGCGCACGCTGAGCATCGGCGTCCCGACGACCGTCTCGGGAGGACCGGCGGCCTCGATCCATCCCGGGTCCGCGGAGGCATCGCTGCGGCGGGCCTGGACATAAGACCCCACCGCGGTGGTCAGCAGGGCGGCCAGCAGGATCGACACCAGGATGCGACGCATCGCCAGCATCGTAGGCCGCGAGCCGCAGGGGGCGGGTCCGGCGTCCGCGGCCAGCACGCTGATTCGGTAGCGTCGAGAGACTCACCGAGCCGAGGAGCCGAGTATGGACATCGTGGCCGCCCTGTTCATAGACGAGATCGAAACCCGCCAGGTGCCGGGGCCCTCGACCCGGATCGACCTCACCGGGGTGCAGTTCTCGGCCGCGGCCCCCCAGGAGGTCCCGCTGGTCTGGGCGCCTCATCTGGTGGTGATCGTGCGCTGTGCGCCGGACGACTCGGGCATGGGCGCGCTGGAGGTGTCCTACTTCCGGGGCGACGAGCGCATCGCCCGCAACGTGCAGCCCCTGCAGGTGGAGCCGGGCAAGTTCAACTACCGCCTGGTTCGGGCCGAGCTCGAGTTCACCGACTACGGCACAGTCGAGGCTCGGGCCCGCGTAGACGCGGGGCCGGTGACCGTCGTCCCCTACACGCTGCTGCCTCCCACTCCATGAGGGGGCTCCAACCGTCTCGAGCTACGGCTCCGCCTACCCCCGGCGGTAGTAGCTATGGTGGGCCGCGAGCGTCCAGACAGCGAACGGTCGGAGGACTTGTGACTTCCATCGAGCGTCTCGGGATCAACGTGATAAAGGCGCTCGCCATGGACGCGCCCCACGCGGCCCGCTCGGGCCACCAGGGCACGGCCATGGCCCTGGCCCCGCTGGCCCACGTCCTGTGGACCCGGATCCTGAGCTACGACGCCCAGCGGCCGGACTGGCCCGACCGAGACCGGTTCGTGCTGTCCGCGGGCCACGCCTCGATCCTGCAGTACGCCATGCTGTACCTCACGGGCCACGGTCTGGAGCTCGCCGACCTGCAGAACTTCCGGCAGTGGGGTTCGCCCACGCCGGGCCACCCCGAGGCCGGCTGCACTCCCGGCGTGGAGGTGACCACCGGGCCGCTGGGGCAGGGCCTGGCCAACGCGGTGGGCATGGCCATCGCCGAGAGCCAGATGCGGGCCCGCTTCGGCGCCGACATCTGCGACCACCGCATTTTCGTGATCGTCGGAGACGGCGACCTGTCCGAGGGAATCAGCCACGAGGCGGCCTCTCTGGCCGGTCATCTGGGTCTGGGCCGGCTGGTGGTCGTCTACGACGACAACGAGGTCACCATCGACGGCGGCACCGACCTCGCGCTCTCCGACGACGCCGCGGCCCGCTTCCGCTCCTACGGCTGGCACACCACCGAGCTCGGCGAGGCGGCCGAGGACCTCGACGCGCTGGAAGCCGGCTTGCGCGACGCCGCGGCCGTGGAGGATCGCCCGTCGGTGGTGGTCGTGCGATCGGTGATCGCCGCGCCCGCTCCCCAGACGGCGGGAACGCCGGCCGGGCACGGCTACGCCATCTTCGACGAGGAGATCGCGGCCACCAAGGCCCTGCTCGGACTGCCGACCGACGAGACGTTCCACGTGCCCTCCGAGGTGCTCCACTACTACCGCGACGCGGGGATCGCGGGACGAGACGAGCGCTGCGCCTGGGAGGCGCGGGTCGCAGCCCTCGAGGGTGATCGGGCCGGTCTGGAGGCGTGCCTGGCCGCGACGGGCCTCCCCGGCTGGGACGACGCCCTGCCGTCATGGGATCCGGGCCCGTCGGTCGCCACCCGCAAGGCCTCCAACCTCACGCTGCAGGCCCTGCTGCCGGTCGTTCCCGGGCTTGCCGGCGGCGGCGCCGACCTGACCGGCAGCACGGGCACCGTCATGGCCGACGCCGGAGTGTTCTCAGCCCGCGGCCCCGGAGGCCGCCAGATCTACTTCGGGGTGCGCGAGCACGCCATGGGGGCGGTCGCCAATGGCATGGCCCTGCACGGCGGCACCATCCCGGTGGTGGGCACGTTCCTGGTGTTCGCCGACTACATGCGGCCGGCCGTTCGGCTCGCCGCCCTGTCGGAGGCCAAGGTCGTCTTCGTGTGGACCCACGACTCCGTGGGCGTGGGAGAGGACGGCCCCACCCACCAGCCCGTGGAGCACGTGGCCTCCCTACGAGCCATACCGGGCCTGAGGGTCATCAGGCCCGCCGACGCCACCGAGACGGTGGGGGCATGGCGGGTGGCGGTGGCATCGGAGGGGCCGACCGCGTTGATCCTCACCCGCCAGGGAGTGCCCGTGCTCGAGGGCACCCGCGCCGACGCGGTCGCGGCCGGGGGCTATGCGATCTCCGAGCCCGACGACCCCGGCCTGACGCTGGTGGGGACGGGCAGCGAGGTGTCGGTGTGCTGCGACGCCGCGGCCCTCCTGGCCGCCGACGGCATCTCGGCCCGGGTGGTGTCGCTGCCGTCGTGGGAGCTGTTCGCCCAGCAGCCCTACTCCGAGCAGGCCCGCGTGCTGCGGCCCGACCTGCCGTCGCTGGCGGTGGAGGCGGGCAGCACCATGGGCTGGAGCCGCTGGACCGACGACGCGGTGGGCATCGACCGCTTCGGCGCGTCGGCGCCCGGCGCGGTGGTGATGGAGAAGCTTGGAATCTCCGCCCCCAATGTGGCCGGAAGGGCGCGGGCCCTGCTGGAGGGCGCGTTGGCGCGGGCCGCGCCGTGAGACCGACGAGGAGGGCCGCGAGATGAAGGCGACCACCAGACTGCACGACCTCTATGAGCGGTGCGGGCAGAGTCCCTGGCTCGACAACATCCGGCGAGGCTGGATCACCGGAGGGGACCTGCACGACTTCCTCAGCCGGGGCGTGAGGGGCCTGACCTCGAATCCGTCGATCTTCCAGAAGGCCATCGCCTCGGGCGCCGACTACGACGACGAGTTCCGGTCGGCTATCGCCGACGGGCTCGACGTCGAGTCGTCCTACTGGCGCCTGGTCACCTCGGACATCGCCGCAGCGGCCGCAGTCCTGCGTCCGGTCTACGACGCGTCCGAGGGGCTCGACGGCTTCGTGTCGGTGGAGGTGGCGCCCGACCTCGCCCGCGACGCCGCGGCCACCGAGGTTGCCGCCCGCGGCCTGCACGAGCGGCTGGCCGTACCCAACCTCTACGTGAAGATCCCCGGCACTGCGGAGGGCCTGGAGCCCATCGCCCGGATGATCTCCGAGGGCCGCAGCATAAACGTCACGTTGATCTTTAGTGTCGAACGTTACCTTGAGGTGGCCGAGGCCTACATCTCGGGCCTCGAGCGGGCCGAGGGCGACCTGTCGAGGGTGTCCAGTGTGGCCTCCTTCTTCGTGTCCCGGATCGACACCGAAGTGGACCGGCGCCTCGACGCCATCGGCACCTCCGAGGCGCTGCCATTGCGGGGCAGGGCCGCCATCGCCAACGCCAAGTTGGCTTACTCGCATTTCCAGCGGCTCTACGCGGGGCCCCGCTGGGAGGCCCTGGCCGCCCGCGGCGCCCGACCCCAGAGGCTGCTGTGGGCCAGCACGTCGGCCAAGAACCCGGCCTATCCCGACACGCTCTATGTGGACGGGCTGATAGGCCCGGGCACGGTGAACACGCTCCCCGACGCCACACTGGAGGCATTCGAGGACCACGGCTCGGTCGAGCCCACGCTCGCCGCCGGGCTAGACGAGGCCACCGAGGTGCTGGAGCAGCTCGCGGCCGTAGGCGTGGATCTCGACTCGGTCACGGCCCAACTCGAGGACGAGGGCGTCGCCGCCTTCACCAAGAGCTTCGACGAGCTGCTCGAGGTGCTAGGTGAAAAGGCCGACTCGCTCCGTTCCGGAACCCGCCGCCGGTAGCCGGCCCCACCGGGGGGCGGGAACGGGGGCGGATTCGCCTGGCGCGCCCCGCGGCCCCGAGGGGGATCGCCTCCAGCAGCTCGAGGACGAGAGCGTCCACATCATCCGCGAGGTGGCCGCCCAGTTCGGCAAGCCGGTCATGCTCTACTCGATCGGCAAGGACAGCTCGGTGATGCTCCATCTGGCCCGAAAGGCCTTCCACCCCGCCCCGATCCCGTTCCCGCTGCTGCATGTGGACACGACCTGGAAGTTCCGCGAGATGATCGCCTTCCGGGATCGGATGGCCCGCCAGCTCGGCTTCGAGCTGGTGGTGCACACCAACGCCGAGGGCGTGGCGGCACAGATCAACCCCTTCGACCACGGATCGCTGCACTACACCGACGTGATGAAGACCCAGGCCCTCAAGCAGGCGCTGGAGGCGGGCCGCTACGACGCGGCCTTCGGCGGGGCCCGGCGCGACGAGGAGCCGTCGCGGGCCAAGGAGCGGGTCTTCAGCTTCCGCGACCGGCACCACCGCTGGGATCCCAAGAACCAGCGGCCCGAGCTGTGGAACCACTACAACGGCCGGGTCGGCCCGGGCGAGAGCATCCGGGTCTTCCCGCTGAGCAACTGGACCGAGCTCGACGTGTGGCGCTACATCGCGGCCGAGGGCATCGAGGTGGTGCCGCTGTATCTCGCCGCGCCGCGCCCGGTGGTGGAACGCGACGGCACCCTGCTGATGGTGGACGATGAGCGCTTCCGGTTCGAGGCGGGCGAGCAGCCCGAGCTCCGCCGGGTGCGATTCCGGACGCTGGGGTGCTACCCGCTCACCGGGGCCGTCGAGTCGAAGGCGGCCACCCTGGAGGAGGTCATCGCGGAGACGGCGGGCGCCACCCGCTCCGAGCGCGAGGGTCGGGTGATCGACCACGACCGGTCCGGCTCGATGGAGGAGAAGAAGCGGGAGGGCTACTTCTGATGGATCCGGCCGCGGCCCCGGCAACGCCCGAGGGATCCGCACCGCAGCGGGACCTCCTGCGCCTGCTCACCTGCGGGTCGGTGGACGACGGCAAGTCCACCCTCATCGGCCGGCTCCTGCACGACTCGCACCACCTGTACGACGACCGCATCGAGGCCGTGTACAAGGAGTCGGCCGCCTCCGGCCACGCCGGCGGGCACGTCGACCTGGCCCTGCTGGCCGACGGGCTCAAAGCGGAGCGGGAGCAGGGCATCACCATCGACGTCGCCTACCTCTACTTCTCCACCTCCAAGCGCAGTTTCATCATTGCGGACGCTCCCGGCCACGAGCAGTACACCCGCAACATGGTGACTGGCGCCTCCAACGCGGACCTGGCCGTGATCCTTGTGGACGCGGTCCGAGGCGTCACCACCCAGACTCGCCGGCACAGCTCGATAGCGGGCCTGCTGGGAATCTCCGCCACGGTGGTGGCGGTGAACAAGATGGACCTCGTCGGCTACGACGAGTCCCGCTTCCGGTCGATCGCGGCCGAGGCGTCGGCCATGGCCGAGCACCTGAGCCTGGACGAGCCGGTCTGCATCCCGGTCTCGGCCCTTCACGGCGACGGCGTGGTGCAGCGGGGCCGGCACCTCGGCTGGTATGCCGGTCCGTGCCTCATGGACCATCTTGAGCAAGTGGACGCGGCCGCGCCTGCGGGCGCCCACCAGGCCTCCGGGCTCGTCGGGGGGCGACTGCGGCTGCCGGTTCAGCTCGTCATCCGGCCCGACCACCGATTCCGGGGCTTCGCCGGCACCGTATGCGAGGGCACCCTGCGAGCGGGCGACCGGGTTCGGGTGGAACCCTCGGGCCGCACGACCACCATCGAGCGGATCATGACCTTCGACGGCGACCTCGACGAGGCCGGGACGGGCCGGGCCGTGGTCGTCACCACCGCCGAAGAGGTCGACATCGGCCGGGGAGACGTGATCGTCGATCTGGCGCAGGTGCCCCAGCGGGCCCGGCAGCTGACGGCCACGATCGTGTGGATGTCGCAGACCGACCTAGTGGTGGGCGGGGAGTACCTGCTGCAGCAGGGCGGCCAGGCCATGAGCTGCCGGGTGTCGGAGGTGATGGGCCGTCTGGACGTCGACACGCTCGTGTCGGTCCCGGCCGCCGCGGTGAGGCTCAACGACATCGCCACGGTGGCGGTCCGCACCGACACCGAGCTGATCTTCGACCCCTACGCCCAGAACCGGACCACCGGCTCGTTCATCCTCATCGACAGGGCCGACAACGCCACCGTGGCCGCGGGCATGATCGCGGCCGCCGCCCCCGGCGCAGCCTGGGAGACAGTGCCGGGGCCGACCCTCGAGAGCCAGCGCAGCTCCGTCAGCAGCTCCGAGCGGGCCGAGCAACTCGGGCAGCGGCCGGTGACGGTGCTGCTCACGGGACTCACCGGCGCGGGCAAATCGACGATCGCCTCGGCGCTCGAGCGCGAGCTGTTCGACCGGGGCCGCACCACGGTCCGCCTCGACGGCGAGAACATGCGTCTGGGGGTCAGCAAGGACCTGGGCTTCTCCAACCGGGATCGGTCCGAGAACGTGCGCCGCACCGCCGAGCTGGCCCGCCTTGTGAACGACCAGGGACTCATCGCGATCGCCGCGCTGGTCGCGCCCAGTGCGCCGGTCCGGGAGCGGGCCCGCAAGCTCATCGGCGCCGACCGGTTCGTGGAGGTGTTCCTCGACCCGCCGCTGGAGGTGTGCCGCGCGCGCGACAGCGCCGGGCTGTATGAGGCAGCCGACCGGGGCGAGATCAGGCAGTTCCCGGGCGTGTCCGCCCCCTACGACAAGCCAGCCGGCGCCGACTTGGTGCTCGACACCTCCCGGCTCGACGTGGACGCCTGCGTGCGGGCCGTCACCGCCTGGCTTGAGGCCCGACAGTTCATCCCCACCGGCAGAGCATCCGAAGCGTGACCGGCGACCGATCCCCGACCGTCGACGGTGCCGGTACGGCCGCGGTCGTGTGGAGCCCGGGAAGGGTGACCACCAAGGACCGGGCCGGCCTGCTCGGCCACGGCGCGGTCACGGTTTGGCTCACCGGCCTGCCCGGTTCGGGCAAGTCGACGCTGGCCCATGCGGCGGAGGCCCTGCTCGCGGCGGAGGGCGTGCTGGCCTACGTTCTCGACGGTGACAACCTGCGCTTCGGCCTCAACTCCGATCTGGGCTTCTCCCCCGAGGACCGGGCCGAGAACATCCGCCGGGCCGGCGAGGTGGCCGCGCTGCTGCGCGACGCCGGCGCGGTGGTGCTGGCGTCGTTCGTCTCGCCCTACCGCCGCGACCGCGACCGGGTGCGGCGCCTCCATCCCGACGGCTCGTTCGTGGAGGTGTTCGTGGACGCGCCCCTGTCAGTCTGCGAGCAGCGAGACCCCAAGGGCCTCTATGCCAGGGCCCGGGCCGGCGCCATAGCCGAGGTGACCGGCGTCTCCGCCCCCTACGAGGCGCCCACCGATCCTGAGATGCGCATCGACACGTCCGCCACCGGCGTGGAGACCGCGTCGGCTGCTGTGGTGGCGGAGGTTCTGAGGCGCGTGCGACTCGGGAGCGGAGCCGGCTGCGGCATCCATTAGCGCGCCGGGGCCGATTACCCGGGCGGCACTTTCATGTGCGAGAACATCTCACCGGCCGCGGAGGGTTCGCGTCGCGGCCACGGCAAGCTAGCCGAGGCTCATTCGGGCGACGGCGGATCGGATCGCAGGAGGTAGGCAGCCTTCTCGACGGAGCGCCGGGCCCGGGTGAGGCGCTTCTCCTCGTCCGACAGCCTGGTCGCCCCCGCCTCGATGGAACCCCGCAGACTCTCAAGGGCCAGATCCGCGATCTCCTCAGCGATGGCGGCTAACCGATCTGAAATATCATGAAGCTTATCAACCATGTCTGACATCATAGTCACGTCTTAGCGGATGCAGCGCTTCAGTAGAACCTTCAGAGAGGCTCGCAATCCGCGGCTTCTGATCGCCTCGGCGGCCATCGGCGTCATCGTGGCCCTGATCGTGGCCGCCTTCGAAACGGTGGCCCTGCAGGTCGTGCTCGAGCGCGTCCTGGACCAGCACCTGGCGGTGCTGGCGCTAGCCCCCGTGCTGGGCATCGCGGCCTCCAAGCTGGTGCTGCGAACGGTGGGGGGCGGCACGTCGGGATCCACCTCCGACGAGTACACCAGAGCGTTCCACGAGCGCCAGCCCACCATCCCGATCAGGTACCTGCCGGCCAAGCTGCTCGCTGGGATCGCCACCATCGGCAGCGGCGGCGCGGTGGGCCTCGAGGGCCCGTCGATCTACGCCGGATCCTCGACCGGGCTGTTCGTCCATGAGCGCCTGGGGCGCTTGTTCCGGCGCGACGAGGCCCGCATGCTGCTCACCGCCGGGGCCGCGGCCGGAGTGGCCGCCGTGTTCAAGACTCCGGCCACCGGGGTGATCTTCGCCATGGAGGCCCCCTACCGCGACGACGTGACCCCCCAGGCGCTGCTGCCGTCGCTGATCGCGTCCGCGGCCAGCTACGTGACGTTCGTCTTCCTCGTCGGCAGCACGCCGGTAGTGCCATTCCTGGGCGAGGGCGGCATCGGCGCCAGCGGCGCCTCGGTCCTCGACGTCGAGATCGGAGACCTGCTTGGAGCGCTGATACTGGGCATCGCTGCGGGGCTCGGCGGTCGGGGGTTCGCCTGGCTGGTGCGCCGGGCCAAGCACGCCACCCACACCATCTCATGGCCCAGGAGGGCCGTCGCGGCCGCCGCGGCCATGGCGGGCCTCGCGCTGCTCGCCGACGCCGTCTTCGGCGAGGTTCTCAGTCTCGGACCCGGCGTCAGGGCCATGGAATGGGTCGTGCAGCAGGACGCCCTGGAGCTGATCGCGCTGCTGTTCGGGATCAGGGTTGCGGCCACGCTGGCCACCGTGCTGGGCGACGGCGTCGGCGGGCTCTTCATCCCCCTGGCCACGCTCGGAGTGATCGTCGGCCAGTTCGTCGGCGTGGCTCTGGACGCCCGCGCCGACGGCCTGTACCCCACGCTGGGTCTCGCGGCCTTCCTGGGCGCCGGGTATCGAGCGCCCATCGCGGCGGTGATGTTCGTGGCCGAGTCCACCGGCGCGGCCGCGTTCGTGGTGCCCGCCCTGGTGGCAGCCGCTGTCAGCCAGGTGGTGGGCGGACCGTCCTCGGTCGCCGAGTACCAGCGATCCAAGCGTCTGGGCCATCTCGAGCAGCGCTTCACCCTTCCCCTCAGCTCCATCCTCACGACCGACGTGCTGACGGTCCCGCCCGACGCCACCGTCTCGGAGTTCGTGTACATGCACGTTCTCGGCCGGCGCGAGCGGGTGGTGCCGGTCGTGTCGGGCAGCGCCTATCTGGGGATGGCCCAGCTGTCCCAGCTATCCACCGTGAGCCGCGACGAGTGGGAGACCACCACGGTCGAGTCCATGATGACGACCGACCTTCCCGCGGGCTCGCCGTCGTGGACCGTGCGCGACGCCGTGGTGGCCATGGAGGGCGCGGACATCGACGTCCTGGCCGTGACCGACAGCGCCGGCAACTTCATTGGCACGGTCACCGAGGACGACGTCGTGCGGCTCGGGGAGATCTTGGACGAGACCAAGGGGTGATCCCCGGCCGGAGCGGCCGACTGGTGCCGTCAGTCGTCGTCGGCCCCGAACTCCGCCTCGGCGAGCTCCTCTTGTTCGAACTCCTCGGCCCAGGATGCGTGCTCTGGCTTCACGTAGTCGTCCGGCTCGTTGAACGACTCGATCAGCTCATGGAGGTCGTCCGCCTGCGAGCGCTTGAACTTGCGGGCTTCCTCATACCTTCGGTGTCGACCCTTCTTCACGGCCCCAACTCCCGGTTTGACGATTTCGCAGGGCTTCTAGTGTACCGGACGGGGGTACCGGACGGGCGCGACGGGGACACGCCCGCTCGCGGGCCGTGGCGGGGCGCCCGACGGCCTCCGAGCGATCATGGCAACCGCCTCCGAAGGACCCCGCCAATCCTCACCGGCATCACGTGACCGGCATCACGCCACCGCCAATCCTCACCGGCATCACGTGACCGGCATCACGCCACCGCCAATCCTCACCGGCATCACGTGACCGGCATCACGCCACCGCCAATCCTCACCGGCATCACGCCACCGCCGATCCTCACCGGCATCACCTGACCGGCATCACGCCACCGCCGATCCTCACCGGCATCACCTGACCGGCATCACGCCACCGCCGATCCTCACCGGCATCACGTGACCGGCATCACGCCACCGGCCGGCGGCTGCGCTCCTCGAGCACGAGTTGGTCGTCGTCGAAGGCCAGGGCGGCCTCGCCCTCGACGAGGCGCCGCACCGGCTCGCCCACGAGCTCCGAGCGCCATCCCCGCGACAGCCGGGCGTCGGGGTCGCCGCGGATCAGGGCCTCGATGTCGGCCCTGGTGGCCAGCAGCGAAGGCTCGATCATGCGCTCGCGGGCCAGCTGGCTCACCCAGGAAGTCACCAGGCCCACCGCGGGACGGAGGCGTTCTGCATGGGCCGAGCGCGCCGGGCGCGCCGGAGGCGGCCGCCAGTTTGAGGCGACCCCGTCGGCGACGGCCTCAAGGATCGCGGACCCCAGCCGCCCCCGGGCCACGCCCTCGCCGACGCCCCGCACCGCGGCCAGATCCTCGGTCGTGCGGGGCGCGGCCCGCGAGACGGAGACGACAGCCATGTCGGACAGGACGTGGCGAACGGGCTGGTTGACCCTGGCCGCCCGCAGCTCGCGCCACATCGCCACCGACCGGACCACGGGCAGGTCGCGTCGCCTCAGGTGCTGGACCTCCTTGAGCCTGGTCCAGGCCTCATCAGGTCGCTGGGCGCGGCGGCTGCGCTCCAGGAGCAGAGCGAACTCGTGCTCGGCCCAGTCGACCCGGCCCAGCTCGTCGAGCCGTGCCGCCATCCTGTCGTGGATCTCCAGCAGGTGCATCACGTCGCTGGCCGCGTACTCGAGCTGCGAGGTCCTGAGCGGCCGCACCAGCCAGTCGGTGAGCCGGTCCGCCTTCGGGGGCCTCCAGCCGATCTCGCTCTCGTACAGCGAGGAAAGCGCCGGCGTGCCCCGGCCGAGGAAGCCAGCCGCGATCTGGGTGTCGAAGATGCGCGCCGGGACTGCCCCGCAGGAGTGCTCGAGGACCTCGAGGTCCTGGCCAGCGGCGTGGGCCACCATCAGGCCGCCTCCGGAGAGGACCTCCGAAAGCGGCCGGACATCGACGGCCAGCGGGTCGATCAGCACAAGGTCGCCGGGCCAGGCGATCTGGATCAGCGCCGCCTCGGGCCAGTAGCTGCGCTCCCGGTGGAACTCGGTGTCGAGGGCGAACCGGGGCTCGCCGGACAGCGAAGCCACCGCGGCGCGCAACCCGGCGCCGGAGTCGATGTATCGGTAGTTCCCCAACTGCCTCCGTCAGGCTGGCGCGGGGCCCGTCTCGACCGGTCGGCCCGACTGGTGCCACGCGTTGGTGCCGCCGGCCACATTGACCGCTTCGACGCCGCGGGCCAGCAGGAACCCGACGGCTTGGCCGCTCCTGGCCCCAACGGCGCACACCACGCACACCGCGGAGCTGGCCGCGGCAGCGCGGAACTCCTCCACAGCGTCGGGAACCGACGCCAGAGGCACTAGCACCGCGCCGGGTATGCGGACCTCCTCGTACTCGTCGGGCTCGCGCACATCGAAGACCGCGGCGCCGGCAGCCCGGCGACGATCAAGCTCGTCGACATCGATCTCCGGTATGTCGGCGCCTTCCATCCGCGCTCCTCGCTCGACTGCGCCCCGCAATCGTAGTGTCCCGAAGAGAGCGCTCCGGCGATGCCGGCCCCCCGGCGCGGCCGCCCGCAGTCAGGCCGGACCGACCCTGGCGCCTCCGGGAAGGTCCTCGGGCCGGTCCGCGTCCCTGAACCAGCCCGCTCCGGGGATCTCGACTTCGACGGCACGAAGCAGCCGCGCCGCTTCCTTGGGAGCCCGCACCCCCCTGGCGAACGCCTCCGACAGGGTTGGCAGGCAGCGCCGCCGCCACGCGGCGTGCATCCATTGGGGGACGCCGGATCCGAGCGGGACCACCAGGTCGGCCTCGGGCGCCGCGCCGGCAGGGTCCCCGAGCCTGTCAATCACGCAGCGCACCGCGGCGACGTCGGGCTCGATCACATCACAGGGCAGCGTCACGACCGCCTCGATGGCGGCGCCGTCGAACCATTCGGGCGACTCGAGGGCGCCGAGGGCGGTTATGACGCCTCCCAGTGGCCCCTCTCCGGGATGGCGGTCGGGAACGGCCAGCAGGCCGAGCTCGCCCAGGCGAGCCTGGTCGCCTCCGACCACCAGCACAGCCGCCACTCCCGCGGCGGTCAGGGCCGCCGCGGCACGGGCCGCCATGGGCACGCCGTCAATCTCGATGAACGCCTTGTCCGCGCCCATCCTCATGCTGGCCCCGCCTGCCAGCACCGCGCCCACGCACGGCCCGATTGCGGGCACGGACTCCCCTACCCGGCCCGCTCAGAGGGCGATGTCCGGGGACGACTCGATGTCCGGGGACGACTCGATGTCCGGGGACGACTCGATGTCCGGGGACGACTCGATGTCCGGGGACGACTCGATGTCCGGGCTGACCACCGTGTCCGGGGACGACTCGATGTCCGGGCTGACCACCGTGTCCGGGGGCGGCCAGCCGGGGTCGAGCTGGACTAGGAACAGCCCGCAACGCTCGGCCTCGTCGGCTTCGCCGATACGGGCGGCGACGCGCTGCAGTCCGCTCAGGGCGCGCAGGAACCCGCGGTTGGATGGATGGACCCAACGGACGTAACCCGAGCCCCGCCATCGGTTGGCGCGCAGGCGGTCCAGACCTCGGTGGTAGCCGGTGCGGAATGCGGCGTAGGCCAGCGCCAGCGTCGTGTCGCTCGACTCCAGCGTCTCGCCGAGGGCGGCCCAGGCATCCAGGCTGCCCGGCCAGCGCTCGCAGACCGCTCCCAACGCGGCAACGGAGTCGTCGCTCGCGGCCGCCGCGACTAGCGCGTCGCGCACGTCGGAGGGTTCGGGGTCCAGAACCGTCTCGGGCGGACCGTGCGACAGCAGGGAAACAGGAGCGTCACTCATCGACGCCGAGACTACAGGTACCCTGCGCGCCGGTGATAAGTGATTGGGCCGACGCCGAGTCGCTCCAGCAGATCCTCCTCGGCGCGATGGTTGTACTGGCGATCGGTGCGGTGCTGGTGATGCGCGTGGTCCGCAAGCTCCTGCTGCGCGTGGTGCTGGTCGTTCTCATCGGGGCGCTGGCCGCGAGCCTGTGGCTGCAGCGCGCCCATCTTCAGGACTGCGTGGACACATGCTCGTGCCAACTGTTCGGCCAGGACGTCACCGTCCCCGCCGACGCCAACCCCAACTGCGCCTAGGGAAAACTCCCTTAAGGGACGCGCTCCAGGCGCAGCACGTTGGCGCTGCGGGAGCGGTTGTCGGCGCCGGCCAGCACCGCCACGACCTCGCCGGAGCGAACGAAGTCCCGGTCGCGGGCCACCTCCACAGCCTGGCGCACCATCTCGTCGTTGGAGCCCCGGTCCTGCACCAGCACCGGCGTGGTGCCCCAGCTCATCGTGAGCTGCTGCACGGTGCGCTCGTTGTGCGACATGCCGATGATGCGAGCCTGGGGCCGGAAGCGGGCCATGGACCGCACGGTGAAGCCGGTGCCGGAGATGGCCAGGATGGTGGAGATGCCCAGCCCGTCCGCCGCCCGCCACGCCGCCATGGTCATGGCGTCGGTTATCGAGGCCGCGTCGTGGGTTGTGTCGTCGGTCATGCGCAGCTCGGCCAGGCGCTCAGCCCACAGCTCGTAGTCGAATTCTTCGTCGGCCCGCTTGGCGATCCGGTCCATGGTGCGAATGACGTTGGCGGGATCGATGCCAATAGCGGTCTCGCCCGAGAGCATCACAGCCGAGGAGCCGTCGAACACCGCGTTGGCCACGTCGCTGACCTCGGCCCGGGTGGGCGATGGGCGCGACACCATAGATTCGAGCATCTGCGTGGCGGTGACCACCGGGCGACCGCCCGCGATGCACTGCATGATGATCTGCTTCTGCAGATGGGGCAGCTCCTCGATGGGGCACTCGCTCCCGAGGTCGCCGCGGGCCACCATGATCGCTCCGGCGGTGTCGATGATGCCCGCCAGGTTCTGCACGGCTGCCCGGGTCTCGATCTTGGCCACCAGCATCGGACCGCGCGGATGGGGCTCGGTCCCGACGCGGCGGATGTCGTGGGCGGAGCGCACGAACGAGATGGCCACCATGTCCACGCCGAGCTCCACGAAGGCGTCGAGAGCTACGAAGTCCTCAGGAGTGGGCGTGGACACCCGGAGCCGGTCCGCGGGTATGTGGACGCCGGGACAGCCAGACAGCACGCCGCCGTGCGCCACGAGGGCCTTCATGCCGCGGGCGTCCTTGTCGACGACATCGAGCACGACCCGCCCGTCGCCCATGTCGAGGGTGTCGCCCACCAGCACATCGTCGAGCAGCCCCTCGTAGTCCACCTCGATCACATCGGACGTCGAGGCGTCCTGGCCCGCGACCAGTTGCACGGAACTGCCGGCGTGGAACTCTGTGGGGGCCTCGCCAAAGTTGGCGGCGCGGACCTTGGGACCGGGAAGGTCAATGAGGATCCCGACCGGGCGACCCTCCTGCTCGGCGGCCCAGCGGACCCGCCGGGAGCGCTCGATGGCCTCGTCGATGGTTCCATGGGCCAAGCCGATGCGGGCCACGTCCATGCCCGCCGCGATCATGTCCCGCAGCGTGGACTCGTCCTCGCTGGCCGGGCCGATCGTGGCCACGATCTTGGTGCGGCGCTGCATATGCCAACGCTATCGCCCGCTACGGATTCCTGTGGAAAACTGCTCGCTTCGGCTGAGAGTGAGCCGAGCGCGGGCAGCCGCGGCGACCGGGTGCACCCCCTCTCGCGCCCACTACGGTGCAAGCGTGTCGCGCCATCCGTACCTCGACGTGGACGGGCCCATCGCCTTCGCTCACCGCGGCGGGGCCGAAGAGTTTCCGGAGAACACGCTGCGGGCCTTCCGCCACGCCGTGTCCCTCGGCTACACCCATGTGGAGACCGACGTTCACACCACCGCCGACGGTGTCGCGGTCGCCTTCCACGACGACGCCCTGGACCGGGTCACCGACAGTTGCGGCGTCGTCAGCGACTTGACCTGGAGCCAGGTCCGGCAAGCCCGGGTGGCCGGCACCGACCCGATCGTGCGCCTCGACGAGCTCCTTGAGGAGTTGCCGGACACCAGAGTGAACCTCGACCCCAAGAGCGACGCCGCGGTCGAACCCCTCATCGATGTGCTCCTGCGCCTCGGCGCGGTAGCGCGGGTGTGCGTTGGCTCGTTCTCGGACCGCCGCATCCAGCGGGTGCGCGACCGCATCGGGAACTCGCTGTGCGTCGGCGCCGGGCCCCGCGGCATCGCCCGACTGCTGGCCGCGTCGGCCCGCCTTCCGGCCCCGGGCTCCCTGGACTTCCACGCGGCCCAGGTTCCGGTCCGCTCCAAGGGCTTGACGCTTGTGCGGCCGGGGATCCTGGCCGCGGCCCGCCGCCACGACATCGCAGTCCACGTGTGGACCATCGACGAGCCCGCGGAGATGCGCCGTCTGCTGGACATGGGCGTCGACGGCATCATGACGGACCGGCCCGCGGCACTGCGCAAGGTGATGATCGAACGCGGTCACTGGAGGGCCTGAGGGGCCATTTGACGCCCTCGGAGAGCGTCCAATTGTGGCCGAGCTGTGAATAACTTGGCCCTGGCTGGGGATTTCTCACGAATGCTCGGGATTTCGATGGGGATTTCCCGACTTGGGGTTGACAACCCGGCGCGGACCCCCCATGATGCTCAGCGTCCGACGTGAGCAGCGACAGCGACCCCACACCGGCAACCGGAGGCTTCGGCCCGAGGCAACGGAGCGGAGTCAATGGAGCGGTCCGCAGAGGACACCCAGCCAACCAGGCCGGTTCCCTCGGGAGCCGGTGGGTCAGCCGGGGACACGGAGTTCCTGCTCCGGGTGAGCGGTAGGAATCCCCGACGGGGGAGGAGGACCGCAAGGCCGAAGGAGGATCGCCTCACCGGGAAGCCCGGAGGCAACCGAACGCACCGCCGGGTGCGAGAGGGAGTCGCCGGAACCGCCTCCGGGTGAGGGTGTCGCACAGGCACCGGAATCGAGTCCGATCCCGACGGGGAGAGGGTCGGAGCCGGAGTCAGGTGGGGTGCCGACGGGCACCACCGGATGATTCGGATTCACGCCACGGAGCCGTCCGGGGCGAGGATCAGGGCACAGGACCGGATACGGGTTGTGCTCCGGAGTACCGCAGACTCCGCCGGGAGGATGCGGTCGATGGTAAGGCGCACTCGGAGCCCCGAGAAGTTGAGCGGCGCAAGCCGCGAGGCTACTCGGGGCTCCGTCGCGTCCCGGCCCCCTGCAGCGCCCCGGCCCCTACACTCGGCCACAGATGGTCCGTGACAGCGCAGACGCAGCCGGCCCGGTGATCATCGGCGCCGGACCGGCCGGGCTGACCGCGGCGTACCAGTTCGCCAAGCACGGGGTGACCAGCACCATCCTGGAGGCCACCGCGGAGATCGGCGGGATCTCGCAGACGGTTCAGCGCGACGGGTGGCGCTTCGACATCGGTGGGCACAGGTTCTTCACCAAGGTCGGCGCAGTGCGGGACCTGTGGCACGAGATCCTCGGCTCCGAGGACTTTCTGGTGCGTCCCCGCATGAGTCGCATCTACTACCGCGGCAAGTTCTACGACTACCCGCTGAACATACGCAACGCCCTGTCGAACCTCGGGCCGGTGGAGGCCCTCCGCTGCGCGGCCTCATACGCCTGGGTCCGGCTGCGGCCGCCAGCAGATCAGAGCTCCTTCGAGGGGTATATGGCCGCGCAGTTCGGGTGGCGCCTGTACCGAACCTTCTTCAAGACCTACACCGAGAAGGTGTGGGGCGTCCCCGCCACTGAGATCCAGGCTGACTGGGCAGCCCAGCGCATCAAGAACCTGAACCTGCTGCGGGCCGTCACCAACGGGCTGGTGCCGCGACGGCGACCCACGTCGATCACGAGCCTCATCGATCAGTTCGAGTACCCCCGCCACGGGCCGGGGATGATGTGGGAGCGCTGCGCCGACCTCGTCCGGGCCCGGGGCGCGCGGGTGCTCCTGGAGCACCCTGTCACCGCCGTCCGCCACCGCGGCGGCAGGGCGGTGGCGGTGGTGGCGCGCACCGGCGGCGGCGACGACCTGGAGATCGGATGCAGCAGCGTGATCTCCTCGATGCCGCTCCCGTCGTTGGTGGAGTCGATGGACCCCGCGCCGCCGCCCGAGGTGCTGGAGGCGGCGCGCGGCCTGCAGTTTCGGGACTTCCTGACCGTAGCGCTGGCCGTCCCCGCCGATGTGGCCTTCGCCGACAACTGGATATACATCCACTCCCCCGACGTTCGCGTGGGCCGGGTGCAGAACTTCCGGTCGTGGTCGCCGCACATGGTGCCCGACGGCGACATGACCTGCCTGGGGCTCGAGTACTTCGTGTTCGAGGGCGACGACCTGTGGACCGCGCCCGACGAGGAGCTGGTGTCGCTGGCCGCCCGCGAGCTGGAGACGCTGCAGCTGGCCCCCGCCGACGCGGTGGCCGGGGGCTGGGTGGTGCGGATGCCCAAGGCCTACCCGATGTACTCCCGCGGCTACCAGCGCCACGTCGAGGTGCTCAAGTCCTGGCTCGAGGCCAACGCCTGCAACGTCTGGCCGGTCGGGCGCAACGGCATGCACCGCTACAACAACCAGGACCACTCCATGTTCACGGCCATGCTCACGGTGGAGAACATCGTGCTCGGCACAGCCCACGACATCTGGAGCGTGAACGTGGAGTCGGAGTACCACGAGGAGCTCGACGAGGCCTCCGTTCCCGCCCCCTCGCCGCCGCGGCCCGCCTGAGAGGCCGAGCGGGAAAGCGGAACTCTGCGAAGGGTGCTCGGCTCCGACTTGGACCAAATCGTCGACCTGCGCACCCAGCGCGGCATCGTCGGCGAAGATCCACCTGAGGATTCAATCCGCAGTGGACTCCTAGCTCTGATGATCGATCTCGTCTAGGACTGCACGAGCCAGCAGCCCCGCCGCTTCCACTGTGTAACCGTCGGGCCAGTCGGACACCAGTCGCTCGACATCGGCCGTGAACTCCGGGTCCGCCAACTTCGCCTCAAGGTTGACGACCGCTCGCGCGGCTGTCCATCCGTCAGGTCTGTAGAGGCCGAAGCACGCAGCTATTTCGGCCGGCGATGCCGCCGCCTGCTGCACCGCGAGCCACAGGTCGAATAGATCCCTTCCCTTCTTTCGCTGGAACAGCGCCCGGATCTTTGTGGCGACCAACTCTTCCAGCGCATAGGTCGCCACATCGGCGGCTCCGGAGAACCAGGGGCTGTCTACGCCGAACTCCTTGGTGACGGTCGGCCGCGCCGACGAGCGTTCGAAGGTGTTCAACTCGATCTTGACCCGCATCCGTCCCCCACGAACGAAAGTCGAATCGAGCCTGGCCTTGGGGTGCCGGCGCACGTCGGTGTGCACACCGTCGAAGCCCATCATCGCGGCGACCTCGCGGATCGAGTCGAGGACGTCGCCGACGCCGCCCGGGGTCCGTCGGACATAGTCGAGGTCCTCGCTGTAGCGCCACGGCCGATCGAGCCACACCTTGTGAAGGCAGGTGCCGCCGCGAAAGACAAGCTCGTTGCCGAGCAAGGGATGGCTGGCAATCTCGACGATCAACCGCGAGAGAACGAGATCCTGCTCGACCTGTTCGAGCGTCGGCCAGGGGACACATCGCTGCCAGTGAGCGATGTCGGCCTCGGTGATCACAGATCGTGCTCGATCTCAGTATTGACCACCAGGTGCCAGCGAGGGTCGTGGCGACCGTCACCCCCGCTGGACGACAGGTGCCGGTAGCGGCTGCCGGCGACTAGGGCCTGCAGGGGTGCGGTGTCGAATTGGACACCGGCCTCGCCGGCCATGAAGTCGATGACATATCCCGACCGCTGAGCTACCGCGACCGGATACATCGCGCCAACCGATGCCAGCACTACAGGGTCGAGACTCCCATCCATCAGCAAAGCGCCGACGACGGTCGCGACGTTCGAGAGCCCCGCTCCATCCTGTGGCGATTCCACGAGATCGAAGACGGTCACTTCGGGAGTCGACACCCATATCCGCCCAGTCGGCACGCCGTGCTGCCAGCGAGGGCGCTCTACCGCGGCCGCACGCTGGATGAACTGGATCCGGCCGCGTCCGATTCTGCGTCTTCTCAGCCGGGCCGGAGTCACCACCTGGAACACCATCGGCGCCTGATGCGAGGCCCCCAGAATGGCCGCAGCAGAAAGGAAGCCGACGTAGTAGGGGTGCCCGACGTGCTCCATCAGTTGGTGAATGAAGTGACTCGGAGGGGGCGCGCCAGCGCTCCGGAACTCGGGCGGCACCGGCACCCAGCCACGCTTGGTTACCGAGATCAGCTTGCCCGCCTTGCGGGGGCGCTCAAGACTGGCCGGCACCGACGCGGCGCTCACCCCGAGCACGCCGGCGGCGTCGGCTGTCGTGATGAAGTGCCGCCCCTGACCGATGAGCCAGTCGGCCAGCTCGCTCGGCGAGACGCCGACTCCAGCCATGCCGCCTAGAGTACCGAAGTCCGGCATGATACCGATGTTTGATACCTGAAGTGGAACGGCGCCGCTAACTCTGGCCCTCAACAACGAGACCCACACACGAAACGGCGACTTGGCCACAGTCAGGCACGCAGGGATCTCCGAGCGCGCCGGTGGCTCCGCGGCGAGGCGCTACGATCCCGCGCCGTGGCGACAGTGGCCAAGATCGGCGATCTGGCCGCCGAGTCCGGGATGCGCCGGATCCATGTGCTCGCCTGGCGCGACCTCGACGACGTCGAGGCGGGCGGCTCCGAGATCCACGCCGACCGGGTCGCCCGCCTGTGGGCTGAGGCCGGCATCGAGGTGACGTTGCGCACCTCGTTCGCGGCCGGCTCCCCCACTATGTCCACTCGCTCGGGCTACCGGGTGATCCGCCGCGGCGGGCGCTACATGGTCTTCCCCCGAGCCGTTCTGGCCGAGCTGTCGGGCCGACACGGGATCCGGGACGGGCTCGTGGAGGTCTGGAACGGCATGCCCTTCCTGTCGCCGGCGTGGGCCCGGGGCCCGCGCGTCGCGTGGATCCACCAGCCCCACACCGAGCTGTGGGACCGGGTCATGCCCCGGGGCCGGGCCGCCGCGGGCCGCATCTTCGAACGGGACCTGGCGCCCAGGCTGTACCGCAGCACCCCGGTGGTGACGCTGTCGGAGTCGGTGCGCCGCCTGCTGGTGGAGCGCTTCCGCCTCCGGCCCGAGCGGGTCCACGTGGTGCCGCCCGGCGTCGACGACCGCTTCCGACCGAACCCCGGAGCCCGCGAGCCCGAGCCGCTGCTGGTGGCCGTGGGTCGGCTCACCGCGTCCAAGGAGTACGACCGGGTGATCCGGGTAGTCGCTCGGCTGCGCGAGCGCGTGCCGGCCCGGCTGGTGATTGCGGGCTCGGGAACCGAGCGGGACCGGCTGGCCGGCCTGGTGGCCGGGCTGGGCGCAGAGGGCTGGTGCGAGCTGGCAGGCCGGATCGACGACAACGCCCTGGCCGACCTGTACCAGCGGGCCTGGGCGCTGGTCAGCGCCTCTTCTGCCGAGGGCTGGGGGATGACCATCACCGAGGCGGCCGCCTGCGGCACGCCCTCGGTGGTCTCAGACATCGCCGGCCACGCCGACGCGGTCGCCGACGGCGAGACCGGGCACCTCGCCGCCCGCGATGACGACTTCATCGACGCCCTGGAGAGGCTCATCGGACACCGGGGGCACCGTGAGCAGATGGGCGAGGCGGCCCGGGCCAGGGCGGCCCGGCTCACCTGGGAGCGAACCGCCCACGACACGCTGGCCGTGCTGGCCGGCGACGTGCGCCGCCGATCCCGATGACGCCGTGGCACCGGGCCGCGGCCTGGTGGCGCCACCGGTCCCGGTGGGCGATCGCGGTGGCGGTCGCCGTCGCCTACGGGCCGCTGCTGGCCTCCAGCCCCGGACTGGTGGGAGCGGACACCAAGACATACCTCTACCTGGACCCGGGCCGGCTCATAGGCCAGGCCAGCGTGCTGTGGGACGCCGACCGGGCCCTGGGTACCGTCACCCACCAGAACATCGGGTTCCTGTGGCCGATAGGCCCCTTCTACTGGCTCTTCGACACGCTGGGGGCGCCCGACTGGGTGGCCCAGCGCCTGTGGGTGGGCACGCTGCTGGTCGCGGCCGCCCTCGGGGTTCGCTACTTGCTGCGCACGCTCGGCTTCGAGGGCCGGGGCCTGCTGATCGCCATGCTCGCCTACGAGCTGAGCCCGTACGCGCTCAATTACTCGGCCCGCATCTCGGCCGTGCTGCTGCCCTGGGCCGGCCTGGGCTGGCTGATTGGGCTGACCGTGCGGGCCGCCCGCACCGGCGGCTGGCGCCACCCGGCGCTGTTCGCGCTCACAGTCGTCACCGTGGGCAGCGTCAATGCCACCAGCCTGGTGCTGGCAGGGCTGGCTCCGGTGCTGTGGCTCGTGCACGCGGCCGTCACAGACCGCGGCATCGGGCCGCGCCGGGCACTGGCCGCCGCGGCCCGCATCGGCGTTCTCACCGTCGCCGCGTCGCTGTGGTGGATGGCCGGCCTGGCCCTGCAGAGCGGCTACAGCCTCAACGTCCTACGCTACACCGAGTCCCGCCAGGTGGTGGCGGTGGCCTCGACCGCGCCCGAAGTGCTGCGGGGCCTCGGCTACTGGTTCTTCTACGGCAACGACAAGCTCGGGCCCTGGATCGAGCCCAGCGTCGACTACACCCAGGGCGGGTGGCTGATCTTCGTGGGCTTCGGGCTGGCCACGCTGGCGCTGGGGTCGGCCGCGCTGGTGCGATGGCGCCATCGGAGCTACTTCGTGCTGTTGGCCGCGGTCGGGGCCCTGGTCGCGGTGGGATTCCATCATCCCGACGATCCGTCACTGCTGGGCCTGCTCTTCGAGCGCTACTCCCGCAGCGGGCCGCTGCTGGCCATGCGCTCGCTGCCTCGGGCCGTGCCCTTGGTGGCGCTGGCCATGGCGGTGTTCCTGGGCGCAGGGGTCAATGCCCTAGCGGGGCGGCTGCGCAGGATCGGGACGGTCGCGGGTGCCCTGGTGCTGGTGGGCGTGGTGCTCAACAACCCCGCGATGTGGAAGCTGCGCATGGTCGAGGAGCACCTCAACCGGCCCGAGGAACTCCCCCGTTACTGGCTGGAAGCGGCCGGCGCCCTCGACGAGGGAGCCGGGGCCGGCGAGACCAGGGTCTGGGAGATCCCCGGATCGGACTTCGCCTCGTACCGGTGGGGCAACACCGTGGACCCGATCACGCCGGGACTGATCGAGCGGGGCTACGTGGCCCGCGAGCTGGTGCCGTTCGGATCGGCGAAGTCGGCGACGCTGGTGGGAGCGGTGGACCGGCGCCTCCAGGAGGGAACCATCGATCCCGACGCGGTCGCTCCGGTGGCCCGCCTGATGTCGGCGGGCGACGTCGTGCACCGCGCCGACCTGATCTTCGAGCGCTACCGGACCCCCAGGCCGGTGGAGACCTCCGAGTTCCTGGGCCGCGTGCCGGGCCTGCAGCAGACCGGAGCCTTCGGCGACCCCGTGCCCAATGTCGCCGGCCCGGAGCAGACCCTGATCGACGAGATCCGCCTGGCCCTGCCCGCCGACGCGGAGCATCCCGCACCGGTGACCCGCTTCGCGGTGGCCGATCCGCTGCCGGTGGTGCGCACCCGGCCGGTGGCGGGGGCCACGGTGCTGGTCGGCGACGCGGACGGGATCATCGACGCGGCCGGCGCGGGGGTGATCGACCTCGACCGGGCGCTGGTGTTCGCCGCGGACCTGGCGGCCGAGGAGTCCTTCGGCGACCTCGTGTTGTCCCAGCCCACGCACATAGTGGTGACCGACACCAACCGGCGCAGGGGCCAGCGCTGGGGGACCCTGCGCGAGAACCGGGGCCACACCGAGCAGGCCGGCGAGCAGCCTCTGGAGCACGACCCGACCGACAACCGCCTGCCCGCCTTCGACTACGAGGCCATCGAGGCCACCACCGGCTCGCCCGACGATGTGCGCACCGTGAGCGAGCAGCGGGGCCCGACCGCGGCCCAGGCCAGCGCCCACGGCAACCCGGTCACTTACACCAACGACGACCGGCCCTACAACGCGCTGGACGGCTCTCTGGAGACCGCCTGGGTCGTGGCCGCCTTCACCGAGGCCCGCGGCGAGCGTCTCCAGCTCACGCTGGCCGAGCCGACGCTGGTCGAGTCGCTGCGACTGGTCCAGCCCCAAAGCCGCTCCGAGCGCCACACCGCCGAGTCGGACCGCCACATCACCGAGGTGGCCATACGGGTCGACGGGCGGCTGGTCACCCACGCAGCCCTGGACGAGCGGTCGCGGGCACCGGAGGGTCAGCAGGTGCCCCTGGGCGTCGAGGCGTCGGTCATCGAGATCGAGATAACCGACACCAGCGTCGGCCGCAGGATCACCTACCCCGGCGTCGCTCCGGTGGGGTTCGCGGAGGTGGACCCGGGCCTCGGGCCGGTACTGGAGGTGATCCGCACCCCCCGGGCCCTGCTCGATCGCCTCGGCGGCAGCCTGGACGACCACCGCGTGACCGTGGTCCTCACCCGGGAGCGGTCCAACCCCCGCGAGCCGGTGCGCACCGATCCCGAGCTGCAGATGGTGCGGGCGGTTCCGCTGCCGGCCAGCATCGAAGTCGAAGTCTCCGGCACCGCCCGGCTGGCCGCCACCGCATCCGAGGAGCTGATCGACGCCCTCGTGGGACTCACATCCTCGGCCGCGGGCCAGGCCTCGTCCTCGGGGCATCTCGCCGGCGACCTGCCCAGCCGAGCCTCGGCCGTTCTCGACGGCGACGCATCATCGGCCTGGACCGGCCGGTTCGGGCCCCAGGCCGGCCAGTGGCTCGAGCTGAGCCGGCCGTCGCCGTTCGAGGCCGCATCGATCGAGATGGACGTGGTGGTGGACGGGCTGCACTCCACCCCGACCGCGGTGCAGGTGCTGGTCGACGGAGCCGAAGCCGGCACGTTCGAGCTCGGCCTCTCCGGTGCCCCGGCCGGCGCCCCACCCGATGGAACGGTGACGGTGGCCGTGCCGCTGCCCACCGCGGGCAGGACCGTGCGGCTGGTGTTCTCGGAGGTTTCCGAGCGGCTGACGCGGGACTGGTACAGCAACGGGCTCGTGGCCCTGCCCATTTCAGTGGCCGAGGTGCGCGTCGGAGACAGCGCGAGGCTCGGCCCGCCCTCGCCGGTCGCCACGGGATGCCGCGACGACTTGGTGCGAATAGACGGCCGGAGCGTGCCGGTGCGAATCACCGGCTCGGCCGCCGACGCGCTGGCCCGCCGGGAGCTGCAGGTGGAGGGCTGCGCATCGACCACGCTCGGGCCACCTGAGAGCCTGCTGGTGACCGCGCCGGGATCACGGACCGGCTTCGACATCGACCAGCTGGTGCTGGCCGGGCCTCCGCAGGCGCTGGCGCCCGCCGGCGGAATCGGCGAAGTGGACGCGGTCCGCCACCGCGACACCGCCTACACCGCACAGGTGCCGGACCGGGACGCCGACCGCTGGCTGGTGCTGGGCCAGAGCCACAACCGGGGCTGGCACGCCACCCTCGACGGCACCGATCTGGGGCCGCCGGTGGTGATCGACGGCTTCGCCAACGGCTGGCTCCTGCCCGCCGGGGAGGCCGCAACCGTGGAGCTGCGCTGGACACCTCAGCGGCTGGTGGACTGGGCGCTGCGCATCTCGCTGCTGGCGCTGGCCGCAGCCGCGCTAATCGCCTGGAGGGGCCGTCCCGACCGTGGAGGGCAACGCTCGGCTCTGGCCCGCTTCGAACCCGACCGTCCCGTTCTGCGCTGGCCCTGGCACCGGGCGCCCTCGCCGCGGCCGTCGACGACCGCCGTTGTCGTGGCCGGGGTGGCGGTCACGGCACTCGCCGCGGCCAGCGTTCCGGACTGGCACGCCCTGGCCCCGGCCGCCGCGGTCGTGACCGTCCTCGCGCTGCGCAACCGGCGCCTGTGGTGGCTTGCGCCTATGGTCGCCGCCCTGTCATTGGGCGTGGCCGCGCTGTTCGTGCTGATCCAGCAGTACCGGTTCCGCTACCCGCCGGACTTCATCTGGCCGATCCGCTTCGAGACCGTTCACATTCTCGGCATGGCCGCCATCATCGCCCTGGCCTGCGACTACGCCGTCACCCTGGCCCGCACCCGGGCCCGGCGTCCTACCTGAGGGGCATCGAGGCAGGGGTGACCACGGCGGGGAGATCGGTCGAGCCGGTCAGGTCGGCGTCCACCGCGGCCGCGCAGGCCCGGCCCTCGGCTATGGCCCACACGATGAGGCTCTGGCCCCGCCCCATATCGCCGCACACGTAGACGCCACCAACGGTGGTGGCCCAGCGCTCGTCGCGGGCCACGTTGCCCCTGGCGTCGAGCTCGACGCCGAACTGCTCCAGCAGCGGGCCCCGCTCGGGACCGACAAACCCCATGGCCAGCAGCACCAGGTCCGCGGGCATCTGATCCTCGGTGCCCGGAATCGGATCGAAGCTCATGCGGCCGTCGGTGAAGGTCTGCTCCACCCGCACGGTGGCCAGCGCGGCCAGGTTGCCGTCCCCGTCGCCTATGAACTCGGTGGTGTTGATGGCATAGTCGCGCTCGCCCCCCTCCTCGTGGGCCGACGACACCCGGTAGATCATGGGCCAAGTCGGCCACGGATTGGCGTCGGGACGCTCGTCGGACGGGCGGGGCAGGATCTCGAACTGACGGATCGAGACCGCCCGCTGGCGGTGGGCGGTGCCGAGGCAGTCGGCCCCGGTGTCGCCCCCGCCGATGATCACCACCCGCTTGCCCTCCGCGGAAATGGGTGATTCGTCAAGATCTCCCTCCTGGACCCGGTTGGCCGGCGGCAGGTACTCCATGGCCTGGTACACGCCCCGCAGCTCCCGGCCCGCAATGGGCAAGTCCCGCGAGGCGGTGGCCCCACAGGCCAGCACCACCGCGTCGAAGCCGGTCTGTAGCTCCTGCGCGGTCACGTCGGTGCCCACGTCCACTCCGGCGCGGAACTCGGTCCCCTCGGCCTCCATCTGGGCGAGGCGGCGGACGAGATGGCGCTTCTCCATCTTGAACTCGGGGATCCCGTATCGCAGCAGACCCCCGATGCGGTCGGCCCGCTCGAACACCACCACCCGGTGGCCGGCCCTTGTCAGCTGCTGGGCCGCGGCCAGCCCGGCCGGCCCCGACCCCACCACGGCCACGCTGCGGCCAGTGGGGACCGCGGCGGGCTGGGGCACGATCCAGCCCTCGGCCCAGGCCCGGTCGACGATCTCGACCTCGACCTGCTTGATCGTCACCGGCGGTTCGTGGATGCCCAGCACGCAGGCCGCCTCGCACGGCGCAGGGCACAGCCTGCCGGTGAACTCCGGAAAGTTGTTGGTGGCGTGGAGGCGCTCGATGGCTCGGCGCCAATGCCGGCGGTACACGAGGTCGTTCCAGTCCGGGATCAGGTTCCCCAGGGGGCAGCCGCTGTTGCAGAACGGGATGCCGCAGTCCATGCAGCGCGACGCCTGCTGGCGGAGCTTGTCCTCCGGGAAGTCCTCGTACACCTCGCGCCAGTCCCTGAGCCGCACCGGCACGGGACGGCGTGTCGGAAGCTCCCGATCGTGGAGCAGAAAGCCCCGAGGGTCAGCCATGGCGGCCTCTCACCCTAAAGTCGAGCTTCACATTCATGCCGTCAGCCGTGGGACGCGGCCATCACCGCGGCCACCTCGTCGGTGCCGTCGGCTCGGGCCTGCTCGGCCGCGAGCATCACCCGCTTGTAGTCCTTGGGCATCACCTTCACGAAGCTCCGGGACACCAAGGCCCAGTCGGCCAGCAGCCGGGCCGACACTTCGCTGCCGGTCTCGTGGTGGTGGCGCTCCACCCGGTGCCGCAGCCACACGAAGTCCTCGGCGTCGAGCGGCTCCAACTCGACCATCTCAGCATTGACCCGGACGGGCAGCTTGCCGTCGGGGTCGTAGACGAAGGCGACGCCGCCCGACATGCCGGCCGCGAAGTTGCGGCCCACAGGTCCGAGCACCACCGTGCGCCCGCCCGTCATGTACTCGCATCCGTGGTCGCCCACGCCCTCCACCACGGCGGTGGCCCCGGAGTTGCGCACGCAGAACCGCTCCCCCGCCAGGCCCCGCAGATACATCTCACCGCCGGTGGCGCCGTAGCCGATGACGTTGCCCGCGATGACATTGTGCTCGGCCGAGAAGTTGGCGTCGGCCGGGGGCCTGATGACGATGCGGCCGCCGGAGAGGCCCTTGCCGACGTAGTCGTTGGCGTCGCCCTCGAGGCGCAGAGTTATTCCCTTGGGCACGAACGCGCCGAAGGAGGTGCCCGCGGAGCCGGTGAAGCTGACCACGATCGTGTCGTCGGGCAGGCCTCTCGCCCCGTAGCGCCGGGTCACCTCGCTGCCCAGCAGCGTCCCGACGGTCCGGTTGACGTTGCGGATGGGGATGTCGATGGTCACCGGCCGGGCGTCGGTGAGGGCGCCCTCGGCCAGCTGGATCAGCATCTGGTCGAGGGCCCGATCGAGGCCGTGGTCCTGCTCGCTGCGCCGGTGGCGCACCGCGTCGGGCGCCAGCGGCGGGAGGTGCAGGATGGCCGACAGGTCCAGCCCGTGTGCCTTCCAGTGGTCGACGGCGTCGGCCTCGTCGAGCATCTCGACCTGGCCGACAGCCTCCTCGACGGTGCGGAAGCCGAGGGACGCCAGCAGGGCCCGCACCTCTTCAGCGATGAACTCGAAGAAGTTGACCACGAACTCGGGCCGTCCCGAGAACTTCTTGCGCAGCTCGGGATTCTGGGTGGCCACCCCCACCGGGCAGGTGTCGAGGTGGCACACCCTCATCATCACGCAGCCCATCACCACCAGCGGCGCGGTGGCGAAACCGAACTCCTCGGCACCCAGCAGCGCGGCGATCACCACGTCGCGGCCGGTCTTGAGCTGGCCGTCGACCTGCACCACGATGCGGTCGCGAAGGTTGTTGAGCAGCAGGGTCTGCTGGGTCTCGGCCAGCCCCAGCTCCCAGGGCGCGCCGGCATGCTTGATCGAGGTGAGCGGCGACGCGCCGGTGCCGCCGTCGTTGCCCGAGATCAGGACCACGTCGGCGTGGGCCTTGGACACTCCGGCGGCCACCGTGCCCACCCCGACCTCGGCCACCAGCTTGACGTGGACGCGGGCCGACGGGTTGGCGTTCTTGAGGTCGTGGATGAGCTGGGCCAGGTCCTCGATGGAGTAGATGTCGTGGTGCGGCGGCGGTGAGATGAGTCCCACGCCCGGGGTGGAGTGGCGGGTCTTGGCGATCCAAGGGTACACCTTGTGGCCCGGCAGCTGGCCGCCCTCCCCCGGCTTGGCCCCCTGGGCCATCTTGATCTGGATGTCGTCCGCGTTGACCAGGTACTCGCTGGTCACCCCGAAGCGTCCCGACGCGGCCTGCTTCACCGCGCTGCGCCTCAGATCGCCGTTGGGGTCGGCGACGTAGCGGTCGGCGTCCTCGCCGCCCTCGCCGGTGTTGGACTTCCCGCCGATGCGGTTCATGGCGATGGCCAGGGTCTCGTGGGCCTCCTTGGAGATCGAGCCGTAGCTCATGGCCCCGGTGGCGAAGCGCCTGACGATCTCCGAGACCGGCTCGACGTCCTCGATGGGCACCGGCGGCCGCACCCCGGCGCGGAGCCGGAACAGCCCCCGCACCGTGCCCAGGCGGCTGGACTGGTCGTCGACGCTCCGGGTGTACTCCCGGAAGATGTCGAAGCGACGATCGCGGGTGGCGTGCTGGAGCTTGAACACGGTCTCGGGGTTGAACAGGTGGTACTCGCCCTCGCGCCGCCACTGGTACTCCCCACCGGACTTGATGGTGCGATGGGCCCGGCCGGTCGGGTTCGCCGGGAAGGCCCGCCGGTGGCGCACCGCCACCGCGGCCGCGATCTCCTCCAGACCGATGCCGCCGAGGCGGCTGGGGGTGCCGGTGAAGTACTCGTCGACGAGCTCTGGCCCCAGCCCGATGGCCTCGAAGATCTGGGCGCCGGTGTAGGAGGCCACCGTGGAGATGCCCATCTTGGACATCACCTTGAGGATGCCCGCGGACGCGGCCTTCACGAAGTTGCGGTGAGCGGCCTCGACCCCCAGCGACTGCCCGAGCCCGTACAGCCCCTCCGACACCATGTTGGAGACGGTCTCGAAGGCCAGGTAGGGGTTGACCGCGTTGGCGCCGTAGCCGAGGTGCAGGCACAGGTGGTGCACCTCGCGGGCGTCGCCGGACTCCGACACCAGCCCCACCCGGGTGCGGGTGCGCTCGGCCACCAGGTGCTGGTGGACCGCGGACACCGCCAGCAGCGACGGCACGGGCGCCAGGCGCTCGTCGCTGCCCCGGTCGGACACGACCAGGATGTTGGCCCCCGCGTCGATGGCGGCCGAGGCCGCCTCGCGCAGTCCATTCAACGCCCGGCGCAGACCCTCGCCTCCGTCGGCGACCACGTACAGCGCACCGAGCACCTCGGTGCGGAAGTCCCCGAGTCCTCCGGGCCCGTCGATGCCCACCAGCCGGGCCAGCTCCTCGTCGGTGATCACCGGGCTGTCGAGATGCACGGTCCGGCACGATGACGGCTGCGGATCGAAGAGGTTGCCCTCGGGGCCGACCCTGGCATAGAGCGAGGTGACGAGCTCCTCGCGGATGGCGTCCAGCGGCGGGTTGGTCACCTGCGCGAAGAGCTGCTTGAAGAAGTCGTAGATGGGCCGGTTGCGGTCCGAGAGCACCGCGGGCGGAGTGTCGGTGCCCATCGAGCCCAGAGCCTCCTTGCCGTCGATGGCCATGGGCGCGAGCAGCAGCCGGTGCTCCTCGTGGGTGTGCCCGAACCCCTGCTGGCGCTGGATCAGCGAACCCTCGTCGCGCCGCACCGGATCGCGCCGGGGCAGGTCGTCGAGATGCACCAGGTTCTGGTCCAGCCAGCGCTGGTACGGACGGGCCGAGGCCAGGCCGTCCTTGATCTCGTCGTCCCGGACGATGCGGCGCTGCGCGGTGTCGATCAGGAACATCCGGCCGGGCTGCAGGCGGCCCTTCTCCACCACCGAGCTCTGGGGCATGTCGATCACGCCCGTCTCGGAGGCCATCACCACCAGCCCGTCGCTGGTCACCAGATAGCGCGACGGGCGCAGGCCATTGCGGTCGAGCACCGCGCCGATGACGGTGCCGTCGGTGAAGGCGATGGAGGCGGGGCCGTCCCAGGGCTCCATGCGGGTGGCGTGATACCGGTAGAAGGCCTTGCGGTCACCGCTCATCTCGGCGTGGTGCTCCCACGGCTCGGGGATCATCATCAGCACGGCCTCGGCCAGTGAGTAGCCGCCTAGCGTCAGCAGCTCGAGCACCTCGTCGAAGCCGGCGGTGTCGCTGGCTTCGGGCGTGCAGATCGGGAAGGCCCGCTCGAGGCCCTCCAGATGCGGCGACGACATCAGCGCCTCGCGGGCCCGCAGCCAGTTGCGGTTGCCGGCGATGGTGTTGATCTCGCCGTTGTGGGCGATCATGCGGTAGGGGTGGGCCAGCGGCCACGACGGGAACGTGTTGGTCGAGAAGCGGGAGTGGACCAGCGCCAGCGCGCTCTCGACCCGCTCGTCGCGCAGGTCCGCGTAGAACGACGTGAGCTGGCGGGACATGAGCATGCCCTTGTACACGACGGTCCGAGCGCTGAGGCTCGGGAAGTACGCGCCGGTGTGGGGCGGCGCTGCGTTTCCCATCACGGCCTCGTCGTCGTCCGCGCTCTGGTCGGCGGCGCCCGGGCCGATCTCGTGCTCGAGGCGCTTGCGCACGAAGTAGGCCTGCCGGTCCAGGTCGATCCCGGACAGGCCGTCACCGGCAATGAACACCTGCCGGAAGCTGGGCATGGCGGCCCGCGAGCCCGGGCCCAGCATCGACGGGTCGACGGGAACCTCCCGCCAGCCGATCAGGCGCAGGCCCTCGGAGCGCACGATGTCCTCCACCTGGGCCGCGGCCCGCTCCGCCTCGGCGGGGTCCGCGGGCAGGAAGCCGATGCCGGTGGCGTACCGGCCGGCGGGGGGCAGCTCATGGTCGACCACGTCGCGCAGGAAGCGGTCCGGTACCTGGATCAGGATGCCGGCGCCGTCGCCGGTGAGCGGGTCGGCGCCCAGCGCACCCCGGTGCTCCAGGTTGCACAGCGCCTTCACGCCAAGGGCCACGACATTGTGCGAGGCCGACCCGCCAATGTCGCACACGAAGCTGACGCCGCAGGCGTCGTGCTCGTGCTGTGGGTCGTAAAGGCCCTGGCGCTGGGCGGGGTCGGCAGCCATCGGTCTCCTCGCGGGAGGCTGGATCGTTGTTTACGGCGTCTCTCAGGCGGAACTGGTGTGCCCGATCCGCGGCAAGCACGGCAGCGGGAGGGACGTCATTGGCCCATCACCGCTCGAAACGCGTCAAGGACAACCTACCGAAGCACCGGGCTATTCCGTCAAGTCGAAGTCCCTCGCGCCGCTCCGAACGCAGGCCTCACCACCCGAACTCCCAGTAGGGGTAGCCACGGTGGGTAGATGGTTACCTGCAGTTGCGCAGCGCCAGTGTCGCCACGAAGGCTGCGGGTCTCGGCAATACGTTGCTGCGCACGTTAGTGGTGGACGACGCGGGCCAGTGCCTTGGCCCGGTAGATGTGGGGCACGACCGCCAGCAGGATGGGCAGGATCTCCAGGCGGCCGATGATCATCAGCAGCGCCAGCACGAGCCTCGCCGGCTGGCGGAAGGCCTCGGCGTAATTTGCCGTGGGGCCGGCCTCATTCAGCGCCGGACCCATGTTCCCCAGCGCCGACACCACCGCGCCTAGGGACGTCTCCAACTCGCCGCCCAGCGCGGCGACCGCCAGAAGCCCCCCGAGCACCAGTAGGAAATGGAGCAGGAAGAACCCTGCCACCCGCGACACCACGCTCTCGCTGATCGCGTCGCGGCCCAACCGCACCGGTATCACCGACCTAGGGGCCTGTGCTTGCCGTATGGAGCGCACCATCACCAGTCCGAGCACCTGCATCCGCATCACCTTGATGCCCCCGGCGGTGGAACCGGTGCAGCCACCCACCACCATCAGGAACAGCAGCACCAACTGGGCCCCGGCCACCCAGGTGACATAGTCGCCCGCCGAGCCGGGACCGGTGGCATTGCCGAAGCCGGTGCTGGTGCCCAGCGACACCGCGTTGAACACACCGGCCCGCATCGACGACCCCAGCGACAGGCCGCTCTTGAGCCACAGCAGCGCAACGATGGCCGACGAGCACAGGCCCAGCAGGAACAGATACGAGCGGAACTCACTGTTGCGATAGTGCGGCAGGGTGCGGGTGGCCACCGCCCTCCAGTGCAGCGAGAAGCTGGTGCCGCCCAGGATCATGAACACGATCACCACGGTCTCCACCGCCACACTGCCGTAGTGGCCGATCGAGTCCGGGTGCGGGGAGAACCCGCCGGTCGAGGCGACGGTGAGCGCGTGAGCCGCCGCGTCGTACACCGAGGAGAAGCCGTCCGCCGCGAACAGCGCCACCCCCGCGAGGGCGGTGAAGCCGAGGTACACGACCCACAGCCGCCGGGCCGTCTCGCTGACCCTCGGAGTGAGACGGTCCGATGACGTCCCCGGCGCCTCGGCGGTGATCAGTTCCAGGCCGCCGACGCCCAGGAACGGGAGCACCGCCACCGCCAGCACGACCACGCCCATGCCGCCGTACCACTGGGTGAGCTGGCGGTACATCATCAAGCCCCGGCCCGGGGTCTCGAAATCGGCCATCACCGTTGAGCCGGTGCAGGAGAACCCCGAAGCGGACTCGAAGACGCTGTTGACGACCTGCTCGACGAAGCCGGCGCCACCGGTGGCGAACGTTCCGGCCAGAACGTAGGGCACTGCCCCCACACCGGTGGTGAGGATCCAGGTCCAGCCGACGGTGGCGAAGATCTGGCGCTTGCGGATCGGCCCGGGACGGGTGAGGTACCACAGCAGCCCGCCTGCAGTCGCGGCCAGCAGCATCGATATTGCCAAGGCGGCTGTGTCGCGACCCGTGGTCAGCGCCTCCAGCACCGTGCAGGCCAGCAACCCGACCGACACGGCAGCCAGCGAGATGCCGGTCACGTGCAGCGTGGTGGAAGTGAACTTGCTCCAGTGCGGGCCCTGCCCGAGCCCCACTGCGGAGGGCGTCGGGAACCTATACATCGCCTACATCGCCGGATCTGGACTCGGCAATGGCTTCGCGGCGGCGCGACAGGTGCTGAATGGAGAAGCGGCCGTGGCGCGCCGCCGTCTTGCCGCGCGCGGCCAGGTCCACGGCCGCCAGCAGGATCGGGAGGATCTCGAGACGGCCGATCACCATCAGCAGCGCCAGCACGAGCCTGGCGGGCTGGCTGAAGGCAACCGCGTAGTTGGACGTGGGACCGGCCTCATTCAGCGCCGGGCCCATGTTCCCCAGCGCCGATACAACCGCTCCCAGCGCAGACTCGAGATCCCCGTCCAGCGCGGTGACCACCAGCAGGCCGCCGATCACCAGCAGGAAGTGCAGCAGGAAGAACCCGGCCACCCGCGACACCACCCCCTCTCTGACGATCTCGCGTCCCAGCCGGATCGGGATCACGGCCCTAGGTGTCTGGGTGTTCTGCACGGAGCGCAGCATGATCAGCCCCAGCACCCGCATCCGCATCACCTTGATGCCGCCCGAGGTCGAGCCCGTGCAGCCGCCCACCACCATCAGGAACAGCAGCACGAGTTGCGCCCCGGCGACCCACGTCACGTAGTCGCCGGGCGAGCCCGGTCCAGTGGCGTTGGACAACCCGGTGCTGGTGCCCAGCGAGGCCACGGTGAACACCCCGGCCCGGATCGACGAGCCCAGCGTCAAGCCGGTCTCCAGCCACAGCAGGATCACGATGACGGTCGCGGCCAGGCCCAGCATCATCAGGTACGAGCGGAACTCGCTGTTGCGGTGATACGGCAGGGTGCGGTTGGCCACCGCCCTCCAGTGCAGCGAGAAGCTGGTGCCGCCCAGGATCATGAACACGATCGCCACCGTCTCGACGGCCACGCTGTCGTAGTGCCCGATCGAGTCCGCGTACGGGGAGAAGCCTCCCGTGGCGGCGACCGTGAACGCGTGGGCCACTGCGTCATAGAGCGAGGAGAAGCCGTCTGCCGCGAGGAATGCCACCGCCGCGCAGATCGTGAAGCCGATGTAGACGGTCCACAGCCGCCTGGCCGTCTCGCTCACCCTGGGGGTGAGACGGTCAGACGATGGCCCCGGCGCCTCGGCCGAGATCAACTCCAGGCCGCCGACTCCGAGGAACGGCAGCACCGCCACCGCCATAACCACGACGCCCATGCCGCCGTACCAATGGGTGAGTTGCCGGTACATCATCAAGCCGCGGCCGGGGGTCTCGAAGTCGGCCAGGACGGTGGAGCCGCTGGCCGAGAAGCCCGACGCCGACTCGAACACGCTGTTGACAACCTGCTCGACGAAGCCGACGCCGGGCGCGGCGAACGTACCTGCCAGAACGAACGGAAGCGCTCCCGCAACGGTGGTGAGGATCCATGTCCATGCGACGGTGGCGAAGACGTGGCGCTTGCGGATCTCACCGGGACGGCTGAGGTGCCACAGAAACCCGCCGGCAGTGCCAGTGAGCAGAGCCGAGACTGTCAACGCGGCCGTGTCGCGCCCGGTTGTCAGCGCCTCCAGCAGCGCGCACGCCAGCATCCCGACCGACACCGCAGCCAGCGCGATGCCGATGACGTGCAGCGTGGTCGAGGCGACCCGACCGCGGTGCAGGCCTCGATCAAGATCCGCAGCGGCGAGGTCCGGGGGCCTAGGCATCGCCGTTCCCGGACTCCGAGCGAGACTGGCGGCGGCGCTCGGCCAGGAGCGCCAGGAAGCGGGATTGCCGAATGGCCACCCTGTACCAACGCAGAACGAGTCCAACGCCTGCCATCAGCGTCGGGATCGACATCCGGCCGCCCATCATCAGCGGTACCAGCGCGAGCCGGCCCGGCCAGTCCAGATCCCCGAGGCGGCCGAAGGCACCAATCTCACCCACCGCAGGTCCGACCGTGCTGACCGCGCTCACCGAGGCCCACACGCTGCCCAGCAGCGACACGCCCGAGATGCCCAGCAGCAGAGCCCCGACCCCGACTAGCGCCACATAGGCGATCTGATGCCCGCCGAGGCGGTCGAGGGTGCGGCGCGACAGGGTCTCGCCGTCGCGCCTGACCAGGACTAGCGCGTAGGGGTCGAGCTGCCGGCGAAGTTCTCCCCCGGCGGAACCCATCAGCAGACGGGCCCGCATGACCTTCATTCCGCCTCCCGGCGAGCCCATCATGGTGCCGATGCCGGCTGCGACGAGCATCACCACCGTGGCCGACGCCCCCCATCCGGTCCAGTCGGCGACCGCGAATCCTGTGGTGCTCATCATCGACACCGCCATGAAGCCGGCCTCGCCCCACCCGATGCCGCGGTGCACGGCCATGGCGGCAGTCGCCACCGCGAGCAGCAGCACGAAGGTCCTGAGCTCCTGGGAGCGCCACAGGGGCCGGAGCCTGCCCCGGGCGATCCACCAGATCACGAAGATTCCCGCGCCGGCCAGAAGCATCCCGGCCGCCGCGACGGCCTGGGTGGCGGCACCATAGCCGGCCAGGGAATCGGCCCGTCCGGTGAACCCGCCGGTGGAGGCCGTGCCCAGCCCGACGACGACAGCCTCGGTCGGCCCGAGGCCGGTGAGCAGGTAGGCGACCACGCAGGCCGCGGTGAAGCCCGAGTACAGCGCCAACACCCGGCGGATCCCGACGGAGGCGGTGGGCACGAGATCCATCCCCCGCCGTCCGGTGGTGTAGCCGATGAGCGCGGTGGAGCGCAGTACCGTGGGCAGGGTCACGACCGCGATCAGTATTGCGATCAGACCGCCAACCCAACTGGTAGCGGCCCTGAACAGCAGCACGGTGCGCGACACCTCGGCGGCGTCGAGGAGGGTGACCGCGGTGGTGGTGAAGCCGGCGGCGGACTCCACGAGAGCGTCGTCGAAGCGGCCCAGCGACCCGGTGCCCGCATAGACGGCCGCGCCGAACAGCACCAGAACCGTCCATAGGAGCCCGATGCCGGCGAACACGCGGCCGGCGGTGGCCCGCTCAGGGGGCACGACCCGCCGTCGAGCGATGGCTGCAAGGGCCGCGCAGACCGCCCCCACGCAAGAGAAGGCGACCGCATCGACGTTGTCGTCGCCGATGCCGGCGAGGCCGCACAGCATGGTCGCCACGCCGAGGACGAGTCCCGCATCGACAACCGAGGCGAGCGCCCAGGAAACGACCCGGACCGGTGCCTGCTCCTTCCCGCCAGCGAGCAGCGGACGAGCACGATTCGGACTGCCCGGACGTCGCCTGCCGACAGCCGGTCGACCCCTCGCGCCGCCTAGACGTCGCACGTCACCAGCTGGTGGACCTCCCGCACTGAGTCCGGAGTGGCGAAGACGACCAAGTGGTCGCGTCCCCGCAGCCGGCTCCGACCGCGGGCGATATGGGGCTTGCCGTCGCGCACGATGGCACCGACGAGCACGCCCTTGGACAGCCTCAGGTCCCTCACCAGGGTGCCGTCGGCGGGGCTGTCCGGCGCCACTTCGAGCTCCAGCACTTCGGCATCGGACTGCAGGAAGGTCGCCACCGCGGCCACGTCGCCCCGCACGAAGCGCATGACCCCGTCGGCAGTGGCTGTGCGGGGCGACAGCGCCACGTCCACACCGGCAGAGTCCAGCAGCGACAGCAGGGCCAGCTTGTGCACCACCGCGATCGTCTCCGACGCGCCGACCGACTTGGCGTACAGGCAGGCCAAGATGTTCGCCTCGTCCTCGCCGGTCAGAGCGGCCACCGCGTCGAATCGGCCGATGTCGGCCTCCTCGAGGAGGTCGGCGTCGGTGATGTCGCCCTCGAAGACCTGAACGTCGGCGAGATCTTCGGCCAGCTCCAGGGCCCGGGCCGGGTCGCGCTCGACTACCACCACCTCCACGCCCCTCGACACCAGGCGGGCCGCGAGGATCTCCGCGGTGCGGCCACCGCCCAGCAGCAGAACATGGCGAGCCGTGCCGGTGCCCAGACCCAGGAGCCTGGCCACCCGCTGCCGGGCCCGCCGCTTGCACACCACGCGGACCAGGTCGTCCTCCAGCAGCATGTAGTCGGCGCGGGGGATGTAGGTGTTCTCGCCGCGCGAGATCGACCCGACCATGAACTCCCAGTCGGGCTCGTACTCGGCCGCGAGCTCCGACAGGCGCCGGCCCACGATGGGGGCGCCGGCCTCGAGGCGGGCGCCCATCACAATGACTTCCCCCTGGGCCATCACCGCGATCTCCGACGCCCCCGGGTAGTCGAGAAGGTCCAGGATCCGCTCCGCGGTCTGGTGGTCGGGATCGATCACCAGGTCGGCGCCGAACGTCTGCCTGAGCTCGGCCGAGGCCCTGCTCCGCAATTCCTCGGCCTCGATGCGCACGATCGTGCGGGGCACACCGCCCTGTTTGGCCACCAGCGACGCCACCAAGTTCACCTCGTCCTTGCTGGTGACGGCCACTACCAGCTCGCACCCGTCGAGGCCAGCGTCGGCGAGCACGCTGGGATGGGTGCCGCTGCCCTCCACGGTCAGCACGTCGAGCTCGGAGCCAATCTGGCGCAGGCGGCCGGCGTCGATGTCCACCACCGAGACGTTGTGGCGCTCGCGGCTGAGGCGGGCGGCGACGTAGGACCCAACCTCGCCCGCCCCCACAACTATGACATGCACGGCTAATTTCTAGCGCCAAAACGCCGCGAACATAGGTTTCTGCTTCGCGGTGAAACATTGTGATTCCCGCTCTTGTTCGCTGCGCTCACGGGCCGCTCCAGTCACGGCCTCGCTCAGCGCCTTGCGAAGTCCTTCTGAACTGCTTCCCAACCGCTCAGCCTCTGGCGCCTCAGGCCGCCGCCGGGCGCGGTCAGGCCAGCAGTCCGCCCTCCGCAATGACAACATCGGCGTCGGTGACGACCGCGTCCAGTGGCACGTCCCAGCTGTCTCGGGGGACTTGGGCAACCTGCTGGAACGCGTAGGCGATCCCGATGGCCGCAGGCCGGTCTGCGCCGGTGCCCGAGGGCAGCGACGCCAGCGCCCGATCATAGAACCCTCCGCCCTGGCCGAGGCGGTGACAGTGCCCGTCGAAAGCAGTCAGGGGTACCAGCACCGCGTCGTGCTCTGCCAGCGGGACGACCTCGCCGCCGACGGGCTCGAGGATCCCGAACGAGCCCGGCTCAAGCGACAGGGCCGGGGTGCAAGCCACGAACTCCAGGTCGGTGCCGACCACGCGGGGCAGCGTGAAGATGTCCCGCCGCTCGCCGTCCAGCAACGCGTCGAGGGGGATCTCTCCCCTCACCGCCCGGTAGGCGGCCACGCGGCGCGCCCCGGCGACAACCGGCAAGGACTCCAGCCGCCGCGCCGCCTCAACCCCCGCCGCCGCTACGTCGGCCGGATCCAATCCGGCCCGGCGGGACCTCATTTCGGCCCGGAGCCGAGCCTTGGCCTCCGACGCCGACGACATCGCCCGCGCCTTGCCATCCGACGCCGACGACACCGCCCAACCCTCTGCATCTGACGCCGACGACACCGCCCAACCCTCTACATCCGACGCCGACGACATCGCCCAACCCTCTACGTCTGACGCCGACGACATCGCCCAAGAGTAGGCTCGTGCGCCGTCCCGGCCTCCAGAAGAGGGAGCAGACTCTTGCAAGCCATCCCCTACGTCGCGTTGGTGTCGGCCCTCGCGGCCCTCGTTCTCGCGGCCTTCTACTACAAGCACGTGGCAGCAGCCCCGCCCGGCAACGAGCGCATGGTCTCGCTGATGAAGCAGATCCAGGCCGGCGCGCGGGCCTTCCTGCGCCAGGAGTACACGTGGGTCGCGGGCTTCGTCGTCGTGATGGCGGTGCTGATACCGGTGATCACCGGCGTGGCCCTGTCGTTCCTGAGCTACCTGCTCGGAGCCGCCCTGTCCGCCGGCGCCGGGTACGCGGGCATGACCGTGGCCACCATGGCCAACGCCCGCACTACCAACGCGGCCATAGATGGTCCCGCCAAGGCCCTGCCGCTCGCGTTCCGGGGGGGCGCGGTGATGGGCTTCGCGGTGGCCGGGCTGGCGCTGCTGGGCCTGACGCTGAGCTACCTGCTGTTCGTCGTGTGGATCGGCACCGACGACGCCTTCGAGATCTTCACCGCCTTCGGCCTGGGCGCCAGCTCCATCGCCCTGTTCTCCAGGGTGGGCGGGGGCATCTTCACCAAGGCCGCCGACGTGGGCGCCGACCTTGTGGGCAAGGTGGAGGCCGGAATCCCCGAGGACGACCCCCGCAACCCGGCCTCCATCGCCGACGCCGTGGGCGACAACGTGGGCGATGTCGCCGGCATGGGCGCCGACCTCTTCGAGAGCTACTCGGGCTCGATCATCGCGCCGGTGGCCCTGACCGCCTTCACCTTCGGGCTCACCGCCGACAGCCTCGGACGGGAGGGCAACGTCCAACTGCTGATGTTCCCGATGGCCATCGCCTTCGTCGGCATGATCGCGGCCATTATCGGCTCGTTCGCGGTGCGCGGTGGCGACAGCACCGACGTCAGGGCCCTCGCCAAGCAGCTCCACATGGGCACCAACGTGGCCATGGGCCTCACCGTGATCGGCACGCTGATCATGGGGTGGGTCTTCTTCGGTGACGACTCCGTCCTGTTCCATGACGGGCCCTTCGAGGCGTGGTACGGGCTGCCGCTGTCGGTCATCGGCGGGCTGGTCGCGGGCTGGGGCATCGGCAAGGTGGCCGAGATATGGACCAGCGACCACTACCCGCCGGTGAAGCGCATCGCCGCTCAGGCCGAGACCGGCCCAGCCACCACCGTGCTGTCGGGGATGTCGGCCGGGATGGTGTCGGTGGCGGCCTCGGTCGGGCTGATCTCCGCCGGCGTCCTGGTCGCCTACTGGGGCGGGCAGCAGACCCTCGGCGACACGGCCTTCGGCGGGGTGTACGGCATCGCGGTGGCCGCGGTGGGGATGCTGGCCACCACCGGCTTGGTGGTGTCGGTCGACGCCTACGGGCCGATCGCCGACAACGCGGGCGGGATCGCCGAGATGGCCGAGCTCGACCCGAGCGTGCGGGAGGTGACCGACGCGCTCGACTCGCTCGGCAACACCACCGCCGCGGTGGCCAAGGGATTCGCAGTCGGATCGGCCGCGCTGACCGCGCTGGCCCTGTTCAAGACGTTCGAGGTGGCGCTGACCAACGCGGCAGCCGAGAAGGGCCGAGACTTCGCGCTGAACCTCGACGTCGGCTCGGTGGACGTGTTCATCGGTCTGTTCCTCGGCGCCATGGTCCCGTTCCTGTTCGCGGCGCTCACCATCGACGCGGTGGGCCGGGCCGCCAACAAGATGATCGAGGAGGTGCGCCGGCAGTTCCGAGAGATCCCGGGTCTGCGCGAGGGCGTCGAGGGCGTGTCCCCGGACTCCACGACCTGCGTGGCCATCTCCACCCAGGCGTCGCTGCGCGAGATGCTGGCGCCGGGCGCGCTGGCCGTTGTGGTGCCGCTGGTGATCGGGTTCATCGATGTGGACACGCTGGGCGGCTTCCTGGCCGGGGCGCTGGTCAGCGGCTTCGCGCTGGCCATCTTCATGGCCAACGCCGGCGGGGCCTGGGACAACGCCAAGAAGTACATCGAGGCCGGGGCCCACGGAGGCAAGGGCTCGGAGCCGCACAAGGCCGCGGTGGTGGGCGACACGATCGGCGATCCGTTCAAGGACACTGCGGGCCCGTCGATGAACATCCTCATCAAGGTGATGACGATCGTGTCGCTGGTGTTCGCCTCGGCCTTCGTCTAGCCGGGGGCCAGACCCCGGCGTTCACCTCCGAGAGCTACGACGGGGTCTCAGGCCTCGAGGGGCTCGCCCCGGGTGGTGGGGCCCACCCTGGCCATCACCAGCGCCATCACCCGGTGGGCGGCGTCGACGGCCGCGACCGGAGTGGCCCCGGCCCGGCGCGACATCAGGTAGCCGGCCACGAACCCGTCCTCCGCCCCGGTGCGGTCCACCACGGTGACCGGGGGGGTCGGCTGGCGGTGGTGGACGCCGTCGACGGTCACAACCGCGGTGCGCTCGGGCGCCATCACGATGGTGCTCCCGCTGCCCTCCACAGGCTGGCCGGGGTCGAGGCCCAGGCGGGCGTGGTCCCGGGCGGTGGAGATCACCGCGTCGGGCCTCAGGGCCGCGACCAGCTCCAGGAAGGCGGCCGCGCCGAAGTGGGCAACCTCGTCGGCGGCGAGCCCGGTGAGGGTTATGGGCACGCGGCGGTCCAGGGCCGTGGCGACGATGCCGTCCACCACCGTTGCGAGCGGATCGGCCAGCAGCGATCGGGCGGGCACGAACAGCTGAATCACCCCGTCCAGCACGTCAGCGTCGGCGGCTATGAGCTGAGTCGCTGCTCCCCGGTCCACCAGCGTGGTGCGATACCCCGCTTGCAGCAGGTTGATTGTCGCCCCCGTCACCCCGTGGGCGCTCACCCTGGCGTCCACCCCCCGCCGGAGGAGGTCGGCGACCAGCGAGTCGCCCATGGCGTCGGCGCCCACCTGGCCCACGAAACGGGCCGCCCCGCCCCTCTCGCAGGTGATGGAGGCGACGTTGGCGGCCGAGCCGCCTCTGACCCTTAGCGTGGAAGCCTCCGCGGCGTGGCCGCGACGCATCCCCCCGGGGAGCTCGACTGTGAGCTCCTCGACCAAGTCTCCGATCGTCAGCAGCATCGCCCTCTAAGCCGGTCACTGTAGTGTGCGGTGGTGGTCTCCGAGCTCTTCGACCCTGGGGCCTGGCGGGCGGTGGACGGCTTCGACGACCTCACCGACGTCACCTACCACCGGGCGGTTGACCAGGGCACGGTGCGAGTCGCCTTCGACCGCCCCGAGGTGCGCAACGCCTTCCGGCCCCACACCGTGGACGAGCTGTACCAGTGCCTGGACCACGCCCGGATGACCAGCGACGTGGGCTGCGTGCTGGTGACCGGCAACGGACCGTCACCCCGCGACGGCGGCTGGGCCTTCTGCTCGGGCGGGGACCAGCGCATCCGGGGCCGCGACGGCTACCGGTACGCCACCGGCGAGACCGGCGACACCATCGATGCCGGGCGCTCGGGCCGGCTGCACATCCTTGAGGTGCAGCGCCTCGTCCGCATGATGCCCAAAGTGGTGGTGGCGGTGGTGCCGGGTTGGGCCGTCGGCGGTGGCCACAGCCTGCACGCGGTGGCCGACCTGACCCTGGCCAGTGACGAGCACGCCCTGTTCAAGCAGACCGACACCGATGTGGCCAGCTTCGACGGCGGCTTCGGCTCGGCCTACCTGGCGAAGCTGATCGGCCAGAAGCGAGCCCGCGAGATCTTCTTCCTGGGCCGCACCTACTCCGCCCGGGAGGCCTTCGAGATGGGCATGGTCAACGCAGTGGTCCCCCACGCCGAACTGGAGGCTGTGGCCCTGGAGTGGGCGCGCGAGATCAACGCCAAGAGCCCCACCGCGCAGCGGATGGTGAAATTCGCCCTCAACCTGGCCGACGATGGGCTGATCGGACAGCAGGTGTTCGCGGGCGAGGCCACCCGGCTGGCCTACATGACCGACGAGGCCGCCGAGGGCCGCGACGCCTTCCTGCACAAGCGCCCCCCCGACTGGTCACCCTTCCCCTGGCACTACTGAGCACCCGTCTCTGGGAGGCCTATCCATGTCATATCCTGTACACTTGCAGGCAGTCACTGCCTGCGCCAGAATCTCCACCGCCGACGGACGATCGGGCGTCAGCCGCGTCGCGAGCGGCCCAGAATCAGCGCAAGATATCGCTGAAGGGGTTGACTCACGAACGCTTGGAAGATAGCGTTGGGTCCATCTACTCCCCGCCCGCTGGGCTGTGGCTTCGGCGCAGTCCCCGGGCGGGTGTTTCTCTCTCATGCGAACGATCGTCCTAATCGACGGCCAGAACCTCTTTCACCTTGCTCGCAACGCTTGGGCACCGGACCCTCCCGACCGCAAGTCGCCCTATGCCTGGCCCAGCTACGACATCGAGGCGCTCGCGAACGCCCTGGTTGCCGCCAGATCCGGGCGTAACCTCGCCGAGATTCGGTTCTACACCGGCGTGCCCGAGAGGTCCGTAGACGCGTTCTGGCACGGTTTCTGGTCGAACAAGCTCCGGTACCTCAGCAGCCGCGGCATCCATGTGTATCGAGGCAGGGTGAATCAGGGCCGCCAGGAGAAGGGCGTGGATGTCAGCCTGGCTCTCGATCTTGTACAAGCCACTCACGAACGGCGATACGAAGCCGCCATCATCGTGAGCCAGGACTGGGACTTCGGCCCCGCTGTACGCCTTGCGAAGATGATCGCCAAGCAACAGAGACGTCGCCTAGTCTTCGAGTCCGCGTTTCCAGTTCGTCAAGGAAGCTCCTCCCTGAGGGGCGTTCCAGGGACTACATGGCTGCCGATCGACCAAGCAACCTACGATGCTTGCCGGGATCGGAGGGACTACCGCCCTCAAGAAGCCTGATATCGTCTCTGTCGGCTGCTGCACGTTACCTACAGCCGTGCTAACTCACAACCGGGTCCCCCTCAACTCTGCTCTGACAGTCGGAGCGTCGGACACGACACGCATATGGAGACGGCATGGGAACGCGGAACCCACAAACGGTGAAGTGCACAGTAGGTCGCGCGAAAGTGAACCGTGCGACGCGTGAGCGACTGTTCGCTGATTCTGGAGGATTCTGCCAGAAGCCAGACTGCTCCAACCCGGTCTTCAGCGAAGAAAGGTCTACTTGGGTGAGCATCGCAGAGGTGGCTCATATCATTAGTGCCTCGCCGGGTTGACCCCGCCCTGGCCGAAGTATCGCTCGCAGAAACCTGGGCGACTACTATAATCTGTTGCTGTTTTGCGCCAACTGTCATCGCATCGTCGACAAGGCTGACCGAGACTATCCTGAACAGGACTTGCATGAGTGGAAGCTGAACCACAAGAAGCGGATAGCAGAGATCTTCGGAGTGTGCATATGCCGGACCAGATCAGAAGCTCGTAACGCACTGGCACCAATCCTTCTCAAGAATCGAGTCGCGTGGGAATCCTTCGGACCAGATAGTACTCATCAGTCAGACCCTGAGACCGAGATCGCATCGACTTGGCTATGGCATGTCCGCACCACAATTATTCCAAACAATCGCAGTGTACTACGAATTCTGGAGTCGAATCGAGACCTTCTTCAGACGCAAGAAGAAGCCGTTCTTGCGAAGTTCGCGGTACATGTCAAGGAATTCGAAGCTCGACATCTTGAGAAAAAGGAAGTCTTCGGCGCAACCCAATTTCCGATAGAGATGGAGGACATTCTCAAATGACACAGAGCGAGGACACCAGGGAGGACACATGGGCTCCCCAATGGGTCGGCAAGATCCTAAGAGAATTGGAAGAGATTATCTCCTGCAAGCCAATCGGAGGACAACTACTGCGCGTCGAGCGAATAGATGGCCTGTCGACGGTATACGTTGCCTGCATATCCAAAGAACAGATCCAAGTGGAGGACGTCAATGTGTGCCGCACTTAACGTAGCAATATTTGAAGACGAAATCACAGTCCATCTGTTTGGGTCAGCATTGCAAATTGCGGAGTCGGCGAACGATTATGACTTGCTAGTATTGTACAAGGCTCCGGTTGACGCACGAGTGCCCGGAATCTGATTGAAGTACTTCCATCGCCTCGACCCCTTCATGTGACTTGCATGACTATCGCAGAAGACGAACACTATGGCTTTCGTGCCGAGACTGGCGCCGTGAGAGTCTTTCCTAGGTCATGACATATGGCGGCACCCCAAGTCGCGGGACTGCTTCTATCTCGGTTCGCGGGGCAGTTTGAGGATCCTCTCGCCGAGGATGTTGCGCATGATCGCGGACGTGCCGCCCTGGATGGTGTACGCCGGCGCGTAGCAGATGGCATTGGGCACTGTGTCGCCCACCGTGGCGGCCGGGCCTAGCGCTCGGGCCGCGAACTGGGCCACCCGCTGCTGGTGCTCGGTGCAGAACGCCTTGGTGCCCGCGCTGAAGTCGGCGCCGCCCTGGCCGAGCGCGCCGCGGTAGACCATGAGCCGCCCGAGGCGGTAGCCGGTCACGATAGACGCGACCTCCTGGCGTGTCCGCGGATCACCGAGGTCGGCGTGCTCGAGCGCCAGGTCATAGAGCGGCCGGTTGGACACCAGCCGGTCGATGCCTCCCCGCTCGTAGCCGAGCTGCACCATGGTCTGCTTGAACGCCCCACCCTCGACACCGACGAGGTTGGAAGCCGGCACGCGCACGTCGGTGAGGAAGATCTCGCAGAAGTGCTGGTTGCCCGCCATGTCGCGCACGGGCCGCACCTCGATGCCGGGCAGGTCCATGGGCACGATCAGCTCGCTGAGACCCCGATGCGGCGGACCCTCGGTGCTGGTGCGGCAGATCACGTAGCAGTACCGGGCGCTGGCCGCGCCGCTGGTCCAGATCTTCTGGCCGTTGAGGACGTAGTGGTCGCCGCCGCGCCGCGCGGCCGTCTTGAGCGAGGCCAGGTCCGACCCGGCGTCGGGCTCGCTCATCCCGATGCACCAGGTGGCCTCGCCCGACAGCATCCCCGGAAGGAACTCGGCCTTCTGGCTCTCGGTGCCGTAGGTGTAGATCGCCGGGCCCATCTGCCGATCCGCGAACCAGCTGGCCGCGATCGGCGCGCCCACGCTGATCATCTCCTCGGCCATGATGATCCGCTCGATCCCGGGCCGTCCGCCGCCGCCGAACTCGGCCGGCCAGGTCATGCCGATCCATCCCTCGGCTGCCAGGATCTTGGAGAACTCCTTGGAGTACCCGTTGATCCACGAGTCGCTAAACCTGCCGTAGTCGGCCACGCCCTGCTTGGCGACGGCCCGAGCGCGCGCCCGGAGCTCCTCCCATTCGGGGCGCATGGCGAAGTCGAGGCTCATGACACGGCGAGCGCAGAGCCCGTTTGTCTCAGAATGAGGACAGGCATCTGCGGTTCGAAGCGGGCGGCGGGGTCACCCAGTGGATGTATTGACGAAGGCTGCGACGGTCTCTATGTGCGACGTCAGGGGGAACAGGTCGACCACGGTCCAGCGGTCCAGGGCGTAGCCGGAGTCGACCAGGCGGCGGGCGTCTTTGGCGAACGACGACGGGTCGCAGCTCACCAGCACCACCAGTTGGGGCCGGCACGACAGCAGGGGCCGCACCGCGCTGTCGCCCAGTCCGGAGCGGGAGGGGTCGGCCACCACGATGCTGGCCGGCGATGCCCGCCACTTCTCCACCGGGATCCGCAGCACTTTGGCGCCGAGGCCCAGATTGACCCTGGCGTCGGCCGCCGCGTCGGCGCTGCGCTCGATGGCGGTGACCCTCCGGCCGCTCCCCGCGGTGCCTGCGAACAGCCCGATCCCGGCGTAGGCGTCCACCATCGGCCCGTCGGTGGCCAGCGCCTCCACCATCTCGGTCACCTCGGCCACGAGGGCCTCCGCGCCCGCTGGCCGGTTCTGGAAGAACGACCGGGCCGAGATCCTCCACCGTCGGCCCAACAACTCCTCGTGGATCCAGGCCCGCCGGGAGGAGTCGAGCTCGTCGGTGCCCACCACCATCACATCGTCGGGCACCGACACGTCGTCCACCGTGGGGTTCACCACCACCATCCGCTCGCCCGTCCGGGTCCCGACCCGGATGAACACCCCGTCGGCGGGCCCGTAGCGGCCCTCCACCAGCAGCTCCTCGGCCGCGTCGTCCACCGCGCCGCAGTCGTCGGGTATGACCACCTCGTGGCTGGAGCGGGCCATGAACCCGGCCCGCCCGTCCACGACCTGGGCCCGAACCGTGGTGCGACCCCGGTCGGCATCCAACATTCGCAGCTCCGGAGCGGGCGCGTCCACACCGTGGCGGGTCAGCTGATCGACCACAATCGAGGCCTTCACCCGCATCTGGGCCCGCGCGTCGACATGGAGCATGTCGCAGCCGCCGCAGCCCTCAAGGTGATGCTCGCACGCCACCGGGACCCTGTCCGGCGACGCCTCGATCACGTCGATCACCCTGGCTCGGGCCCAGCGTCGATCGACGGTGTGGATCTCCGCAGTGACCAGCTCGCCGGGAAGGGCGCCTTCCACAAAGACCACGCGGCCGTCACAGCCCCTCGCCACCCCGACGCCGTCGCGCGCCGTGGCCGTCACCCGCAACTCCACGCCGCGACGGTATCGGCGCCGCCAGTGATAGCGACCAACCTCCCTGTGATGCAAAGCCTCCCGAGCGACCAACCGCCCTGTGACGCAAAGCCTCCCGAGCGACCAACCTCCCTGTGATGCAGAGCCTCCCGAGCGACCAACCACCCCGTAATGCCATCCATTCGATAGCGACCAACCACCTTGTGATGCCCATTCATTCGATAGCGACCAACCGCCCCGACGGACCGCGGCTCGTCTAGGGTGCGAACGTGGTTGTGGAGATCGCCCCCTCGATACTCGCGGCCGACGCTTCCCGCCTGGGCGAGGAGTGCCGGACCATCGCGGAGGCCGGCGCCCATCGGGTCCACTGGGACGTGATGGACGGGGTGTTCGTGCCCAACCTCACCTTCGGGCCCGACGTGGTGGCGGCCTGCCGACCGGCGGTCGATCTGCCGTTCGAGGCCCACCTCATGGTGGTGAAGCCCGACGAGTTGGCCCCCCTCTACGTGGAGGCCGGCTGCGACACGGTGCTGATCCACGCCGAGACGTGCCCGCACCTGCACCGCAGCCTCGCCGCCATCTCCGAGGCCGGCGCCCGCTGCGGCGTGGTGCTCAACCCCCACACCCCCGCGTCGAGCATCTCCGAGGTGATCGGAATGATCGACGAGGTGCTGGTGATGACGGTGAACCCCGGCTTCGGGGGCCAGAGCTACATCGCTTCCGTCGAGTCGAAGATCGCGGCGGTGCGCAAGATGATTGACGACTCGGGCCGCAGCATCGACTTGGAGGTCGACGGCGGCATAACCGCGGCCACCGCGCCTGCCGCGGTGGCGGCCGGGGCGAACGTGCTGGTGGCGGGCTCGGCCGTGTTCGGCCACCGCGAGGGCCCGGCCATCGCCATCAAGGAGTTGTTGGCCAGCGTCTGAGCCTCGGCGGACGCCGGGGCGCTGATAACACCGGGACGCTGACCCGGCTCACAGGAGGCGTCAGAGCATCAGGAGGCGTCAGAGCATCAGGAGGCGTCAGAGCATCTCGCCGCGCTTGACGATCACATGGTCGATGATGCCGTAGTCCTGGGCCTCGGACGCGGTGAACCAGCGGTCGCGGTCGGAGTCGGCCTCGACCTGCTCCACGGTCTGCCCGGTGTGGTGGGCGATGCGCTCCTGCAGCAGCTTCTTGGTGTAGGCCATCTGCTCGGCCTGGATGGCGATGTCGGTGGCCTGGCCCCTAACGCCGCCGAGGGGCTGGTGCATCATGATCCGGGCGTGGGGCAGGGCGTAGCGCTTGCCCGGTGCGCCCGCGCACAGCAGGAATTGGCCCATCGAGGCCCCCAGGCCGATGCAGATGGTGCCCACCTCGGGATGGATGAACTGCATGGTGTCGTAGATGGCCATGCCGGAGGTGACCGAGCCGCCGGGGCTGTTGATGTACAGCCAGACGGGCTTCTCGGCGTCCTGGCCCTCGAGGTACAGCAACTGGGCCATGATGAAGTTGGCGATCTCGTCGTTGACGTCGGAGCCGAGCACCACGATGCGGTCCTGCAGCAGCCGGTTGTACACGTCGCTCTGGCGGTTCGAGACGCCGGTCGGCGTGTCGAATCCGACTTCTGATGAATCCGGCCGAAGGTGGGGCGGCAACGATGACGAGGTCATGGCGCGCAGGCTACCGCCGCCGCTTCGATGACCGATCCACACCCTCCCCCGCGGGCTACCCTGACTGGACTCGCGGACGTGGCGGAATCTGGCAGACGCGCTGGGTTTAGGTCCCAGTACCCGCATGGGTGTGGGGGTTCAAATCCCCCCGTCCGCACCGAAAACGGGGGCTGCTGAAGCTCAGGCCCACCGTGGAGGAGGCCGTTCAATGGCAACAGTGATCGTGACCGGAGGAGCGAGAGGCCTGGGCCGGGTCTACTGCATGGCGCTGGCCGGCGCAGGGTTCGACATTGTTGTGGCCGACCTGCTCGATGGGCAAGAGGCCGTCGGCGAGATCGAGGCTGCCGGCGGCCGGGCAATCAGTTGCCGCACCGACATCAGCTCCGCGGCAGACAACGACGCTCTAGCCGCCGCCGCAGCCGACGCGTTCGGCACGATCGACGTTCTGATCAACAACGCCGCCTACTTCTCCCAGATTGCCCGACGCCCGTTCAACGAAGTCTCCCAGGAGGAGTGGGACCAGACCTTCGAAGTCAATGTGCGCGGCGTCTGGCTGACCTGCTGTGCGGTCTACCCCCACATGCAGAAACAGGGATCGGGGAAGATCATCAACATCTCCTCCACCACCTGCTTCAAGGGCACGGTCGGCTTCCCTCACTACGTTGCCAGCAAGAGCGCCATCATCGGCTTGACACGTTGCCTTGCCCAGGAGCTCGGTCCGGACGGCATAACTGTCAACACCGTGACCCCTGACCTGATCCCCAATCCATCGGTGCGTCCCTCCGACGCCGCCAGCGATCCGTTCGTGGTTGCCTCGCGCCCCATCAAGCGCACCCAGATACCGCAGGACATGGTCGGAACGATCCTGTATCTCTGCGGCAGCGGCTCCGACTTCGTGACCGGCCAGAACATCGTGGTAAACGGGGGCGGCTTCTGCCATTAGGCCCATCCGCCGCTGGCTGCTGAAGTAGGGAGCACCGCTCATCGACTAGGTCTTGAGCAACTCCAACAGTGCTCGCAATGCCCGGCCGCGGTGGCTGATGGCGTGCTTGGCGGCCGGGCCCATCTCGGAGAATGTGCGGCCTTCGCCCTCGGCCGGGGCGAACACCGGGTCGTAGCCGAAGCCGCCCTCACCCCGGGGCTCGGTGGTGATCGCGCCCTCGACCACGCCCTCGGCGGCCAGGGCGGTCCCGTCCGGGAAGTGGACCACGGCCACGGTCCGGAACCGGGCGGACCGCTGCGGTGGCGGCACGTCCCGGAGTTCGGCGAGCAGCCGGGCCAGGTTTTCGGCATAGCTGGCGTCGGGGCCCGCGTACCGGGCGGACCGCACGCCCGGAGCCCCGCCGAGCGCGTCCACCTCCAGCCCCGTGTCGTCGGCCAGCGCGGCCGCACCGGCGAACTCGCACACCGCGACCGCTTTGAGCATGGCGTTGCCCATCAGGTCGTCGGCGTCCTCGACTACCTCGCCCATGCCCGCCGGCCGGGGCAGCAGCACCGCGTGGCCGGCCAGCACCTCGGCCATCTCAGCCACTTTGTCGGGATTGGCGCTGGCGCAGACCAGCTCGATCATCGAGGCATGGCCGGCGACGGCTGCGAGCGATCTCTCACCGTCGAGGCGGCGGCGGCTCGGCGAGCACGGCCCGCTGGGCCGCGACGATCTCTGAGATCCCCTTGGACGCGAGATCGAGCAACTCGTCGAGTTGCGAGCGATCGAAGGGCCTGCCCTCGGCGGTCCCCTGCACCTCGATCAGGCCGCCCGATCCGGTCATCACCACGTTGAAATCCACATCGGCGCCCGCGTCCTCGGGGTAGGGCAGATCCAGCAGCGCCACCCCGTCGATCAGCCCGACGCTCACCGCTGCGCACTCGTCGAGCAGCGGCGACGACCGCAGCTTCCCGGCCTGCACCAGCCGGGCCACCGCGTCGTGAAGGGCCAGGTACCCGCCGCATATCGCGGCGGTGCGGGTCCCGCCGTCGGCCTGAAGCACGTCGCAATCCACGATCACCTGGCGCGCCCCCAGCGCTTTCAGGTCGACAACCGTGCGCAGCGACCGGCCGATGAGGCGCTGGATCTCCTTGGTGCGGCCCCCTACCCGACGGGCCACCCGATGCGGCGAGGAGCCGGGCAGCATCGAGTACTCGGCCGTTAGCCAGCCCGACCCCTGGTCGCGCATCCAGCGGGGAACGTCGTCGTCGACCGACGCGGTGCACAGCACCCGGGTGTTGCCGAAGACGGCCAGCGCCGAGCCGTCGGCCATCGTGGTGTAGTCGCGGCGGAACTCGAGCGGCCGCAGCTCGTCGGCCCGGCGCCCGTCGCCGCGGCGCCCCTCGGCATCGACCGGGCTCACGCCTGCACCGTCACATCTGTCTCCTCACACCGCCAGGACGAGCCCGGGGCGAGCCACCTCGACACTGCCGTCGAAGACGGCGCTCGCCTCGGCCAGCTGGGCGTCGGGGTCGCAGCCCGGGGCCAGATGGGTGAGCACCAGGCGCTCGGCTCGGGCCGCAGCCGCCGCGGCCGCGGCCTCGCGGGCGCTCATGTGGGGAATGCCCTCGCCCTCGTGCTCGCGGCCGTGGCTGGCGTCGCACATGGCCACGTGGATGCCCTCCCCCAGAGAGCGGAAGTCCCAGCCCGGTCCGGTGTCGGAGCTGAACGCGAAGGAGCGGCCGCCGGCGTCCACCCGCGCGGCCAGGGTCTCCACCGGATGGTCGGTGAGGGCGAAACTCCACCGCTGATCGCCGATGGTCACATCCGACGACTCATCGATGACCGTCCAGGCCAGAGGATCGCTGCGGCCCGCGCGCATCACCGTGATGGCCCGGTCCATGGCCCGGGTCTCGGCCGTGCCGTACACCGGCACGGCGCTGCGGGGCACGAACCAGATGAAGACGTTGCGGATCACCGGCAGCTCCAGCCAGTGGTCGGGATGGCAGTGGGTGGCGACGATGGCGCTGAGCTCGGCGAGGTCGATCGCCTCCTGCAGCGGTCCCAGCGTCCCGGGACCGCAGTCGAGCAACACGGAGGCGCCGTCGCTTCGCACCAGATAGCCGGTGCAGGGGTTGCCCGGTGCGGCGTAGGAGCCGCTGCATCCGAGGACCTCCACCGTGAGCGCCACCGGCGACTCCTCAGCCATTGGGGGCCGGCGCTTCGACGGGGCGAGCGCCTAGCGCTCCTCCTTGAAGACCACGTGCTTGCGGACCACCGGGTCGTACTTCTTGAGCTCTATGCGATGGCGGGTGTTGGTCTTGTTCTTGGTGGTCACGTAGGTGTAGCCGGTGCCGGCCGTGGACCGGAGCTTGATGATGGGACGCTTGTCGCTGGCCATCGCCTCTCCTTGCTCTAGACCTTGCGGCCGTTGCGGCGCATCTCGGCAACCACGCTCTCGATGCCGCGCCTGTCGATGGTCTTGATGGCCTTGGTGCTCAGCCGCAGCTTGATCCAGCGCTTCTCACTGGGCAGGTAGTAGCGCTTGGTCTGGACGTTGGGGTCCCAGCGGCGGCTGGAGCGGCGATGCGAGTGCGACAGCTGCTTGCCGAACTGAGGCTTCTTGCCGGTCACCTGGCAGATCTTCGACATGGCGGAAAGGGTAGCCAGCCGGGGTTCGCTCTCCACTCCGGCGCCGGGCTCAGAAGTAGATGGTCTGGGAGGCCTGCTCGGCCACCTCGTCGAGATCGCCGGTCCAGGCCCGGCTCGACAGGTATTTCCAGCCGCCGTCGCACACGATGAACACCACCGTGCCGGTGTCGATCCTCTCGGCCACCCGGCACGCCCCGGCCAGGGCCGCGCCCGACGACAGGCCGGCGAAGATCCCGGCGTCGGCCAGCCGGCGGGTGTTCTCCACCGACTCGCGGGGCCGCACGATGCGCTTGCCGCTGAGCAGGTCCGCGCCCCCCCACTTCTCGTAGACCGGCGGTATGAAGCCGTCATCGAGGCTGCGCAGGCCGTCGACCATCTCGCCGGCCGGGGGCTCCACCGCGTAGATCTCGATGTCGGGGTGCATCTCCTTGAGGTAGGTGCCGACACCCAGCAGGGTCCCGCTGGTGCCCAGGCCGGCCACGAAGTGGGTGACGCCGGGCACGTCGCGCAGGATCTCGGGCCCGGTCGTCTCGTAGTGGACCCGGGGGTTGGCCTCGTTGGCGTACTGGTACAGGAACACCCACTCGGGATGCTCCAGGGCCATCTCGCGGGCCAGCCGCACCGCGCCGTTGGACCCCTCGGCGCCGGGTGACGGCACGATCTCAGCGCCGAACACCTCCAGCATCTGGCGGCGCTCGACCGACGTGTTCTCGGGCATCACCACCGTGATCGGATAGCCCCGCAGCCGGGCGATCATGGCCAGGGCGATGCCGGTGTTGCCCGAGGACGGCTCGAGTATCCGCTTGCCGGGACCCAGGGTGCCGTCCGCCTCGGCGTCGAGGACCATGGCCTTGGCGATGCGGTCCTTGACCGAGCCGGTGGGGTTGGCGCTCTCCAGCTTGGCCACGAGGCGCACGTCGGGGTTGGGGCTCAGCTGGGACACGTCCACCGCCGGCGTGTTGCCGATCAGGTCGAGTGCGTCGCGTTTGACGGCCATGTCGCTGTTCCCGTGCCTGCTATGAATCCCGAGTAATCCGATCAGGATTATACCTAGCGTGCAGTCGCAACGCGGCGGGCCGTCTCATTGCTCGAAGCTGACGTCGCCGCTCCGCTGCGGGTCTCGTTCCCTCGCCAGCGCTAGCGCCGCGGGCACGGTCATCACCGAGAGCACCGCCATCGTGGCCAGCGACCATGTGTAGGCCGAGGCCAGCGCGTCGGCCACCGTGCTGTCCACGACAGCCTCCGTCTCGCTGAGCAGGCCGCGGACCAGCTCGGCGTCACCGGTGCGGCGGTCAACCACCCAGAACATCACCAGGCCGGCGATGGCGGCGCCGTAGGCGAACCCGAGTGAGCGAATGAAGTGGTGCGCAGAGCTCACCCTGCCCATTTCTTGGATGTCGGCACGGCCCTGCAGCAAAGCGAGGCTCGACGTGCTGATCGTGCCGATGCCCCAGCCCGCGCACGCGAACGCGGCCAGCAGCACCGCTACGGGCGCCTCGACTCTGGCGGCCGCGGTGGCGCTGACCGCTCCGACCGCGAGGAACGCCGAGCCGATCAGGGTCACCGTTTGAGCCCGAAGATGCTGCTGGAGCTTGCCCGAGACCCAGGCCGCGATCGACCACCCCAGCGTGGGCCAGACCACCGCGAATGCCGCGAACGCCACCGAGGAGCCGCGGGCCGCCTTCAGGTAAAGCGGCAGGTAGACGCTCGCGCCGGTGCCGCCCGACACCGCCAGGGCCGCGACGATGTGGATGTTGCGCCATCGGCTCGCGGTGACGTGCGAGAGCCGCACGACCGGCCAGCGGCAGCGGCGCTCGTGGCCGACGTAGATCGCGGCCAGCAGCACGCCGACGGCCACCAGCACGATGCTGAACCACTCCGGATACGAGGTCGCGACCAGCAGCACGACGGTGAGGGCGCTCAGCACCAGCAGGCCCCGCCGATCTGCTGGCTGCGCGGCCGCTCGGGCCTCGGCCGGCAGCCGGCTCCAACCCACCGCGGCCGCTATCGCGGCGACCGGGAGGTTCGCCGCGAACACGGCCCGCCAGCCCAGCGTGCTCACCAGGACCGCGGCCACCGCTGGACCGCCGATTCCCATGATCCCCCATACCGAGGACATGAGCGCGTAGGCCCACGGCCGCACGTCGCGCTCGAACACGAGCCCGATACTCGTGAGCGCGGCGCCGATCAGCGCCCCGCTGCCCAATCCCTGCAGCACCCGCGCCGCTACTAGCAGCTCCATGGTTGGCGCGGCCGCGCACATCGCGGAGGTTGCCAGGAAGGCCACCACCGTGATCCGGAACGCCCGCCGCGCTCCGGCTCCGTCGATGTAGGGCCCTATGGCGAGCACCGCTATGGCGGCTGCCACGAGTTCCACCGTGACCACCCAGGGAAGCAGCGCCACCCGGCCGAGGTCGTCGCCGATGTCGGGGAGGGCGGCCGTGACCGACAGGTTGTTGTAGGAGGCCATGGCCACCGCGGACATCAGGGCCAGAGATGCGGCCCGATACTTGGGGCCGAGCAGACTGGGGGCCCCGGCGCGCGTCACCGTCCGAAGCTATCGGCGCAGGTACGCCGATAGAAATACCCCGATGGCCGAGCCGACGCTGTTCTTCGAGGACTTCACCCCCGGTGATGTCATCGAAATCGGCACCTACGAGATGACCGAGGCCGAGATCATCGACTTCGGCCGGCACTTCGACCCCCAGTACTTCCACATCGACCCGCAGGCCGCGCTCGACTCGCCCTTCGGGGGACTCATCGCCAGCGGCTGGCACACCTGTTCCGCCTGGGCGCGGCTATGGATCGACAGCGTGCTGAGCCGTGCCGACAGCCGCGGCTCACCGGGAATGCAGGAGGTGCGCTGGTTGGAGCCGGTGCGCCCCGGCGACGCACTGAGCGCGACCGTGGAGATCCTCGACGCCCGGCCGTCGGCACGCCACGCCGACCGGGGGACGGTGTTCATCGGCTGCACGATGACCAACCAGCACGGCCGCGTCGTGTTCACCGCCCACGGACCGAGCCTGTTCGGCCGGCGCCATCCGGCAGGTGAAGGCACCGCGAACGCGCCCGCCCAGGACACCGGAGTCGCTTCCTCGCGGGCGAAGGATGCCGTCGAGGTCCGATCCGACGACGGTGTGAAGCTGAACTTGAGGATGATGGGAGGATCCGGCCCTGACCTACTGGTTTGTCACGCCACAGGGTTCCATGGGCTGGCGTACCGGCCGCTGGCGCAATGCCTCGAGGACAACTTCAGAGTCTGGTCTCTGGACTTCCGGGGGCACGGCTCCTCGGGACCAGCGCCGGGCGACGACTACGCGTGGAACGGCATGGGCGCGGATGTGGCCGCGTGCGCGGCGGCGATCGGCACCCCGCAGCTGTACGGATTCGGCCACTCGATGGGCGGGGCCGCTCTGCTGCTGGCCGAGCACTGCGGGCCGGGGACGTTCACAGGGCTGTTCCTGTACGAGCCGATCGTGCTGCCGGGGGGCTTCTTCGACCAGCCGGGAGCCAACCCGCTGGCCGCGGGGGCCCGCAACCGCCGCGAGGTCTTCAACTCGCGCTCCGAGGCCCTGGCCCGCTACTCGAGCCGGTCTCCGCTGGGGGTGATGCGGGCCGACGCGCTGGCCGCGTACGTCGAGGGCGCCTTCGTGGACCTGCCCGACGGTCGGGTGCGCCTCGCCTGCTCGGCCGAGACCGAGGCCCGCACCTTCGAGGCCAGCGGCGGGCTGGCGCTGGAGGACGCGGCCGGAATCAGCGTCCCTGCGACGGTGGGGGCCGGAACGGTCGGCGGCGTGCCCAACCCCGGGGGCTTCGCGCCCTCGATCGCCGAGGTACTGCCTCAGGGGCGCTTCCTCAGCTTCGAGAATCTGGGGCACTTCGGCCCGCTGGAGGCGCCCGGCGTGGTGGCGGCCGCGGTGACGCGCGAACTGCTCGGCGGCTAGGCGTGAGCGGCTAGGCGTGAGCGGCTAGGCGGAACCGTCGATCACGACGGGCTCCTCGGTGACATCGCCGTCGAGGATGCGGAACGACCGCAGTGACGGTTCCGGATGGCGCAGCGACACGATCACGAAGCGCCACGACCCGAAGGGATCGAAGCGGGCCGCGTCGGCGATGTCGGTGGGAGACGGGTAGTTGGTGGTGTGGGTGTGGGAGTGCATGACGCCCATGACGGTCAGGCCGGCATCGTCGGCGGTGCGCTCAACGTCCATCATCTCGAGCCCGTCGAGGACGTAGATCTCGCGGGACTCAGCGGCGTTGCGCATCGGGAAGAACCGCTCGATCCGGTTCGAGCCGGGCAGCCCGGCGAACAGGCCGCAGGCCTCGTGGGGAAGCCCGGCGATTGCGTGGGCAACCATGGCGGCTTGCATGCCCGCGGACATCTCCAGCATCGCCGGAGAACCCTACCGGCGGGCCGGTTCGCCCCTGCCGTATGGGGGCCAGGCCGCATCCCGCAGCCCCGCCCGCCATCACACGGCCAGCGGTACCGTGGCGGCGATGGCCAAGTCGCAGAAGCCTCGAGACGTGCCCGATGGGGCGACGGTGGTGGCCACCAATCGGCGCGCCCGGCGAGCCTACGACATCCTCGAGACCCTGGAGGTCGGCCTGGTTCTTGAGGGCAGCGAGGTCAAGTCCCTGCGGGAGGGCAAGGTGCAGCTGGCCGAGAGCTGGGCCCGCGTCGACCGGGACGAGCTGTGGCTGCACAACCTGCACATCTCGCCCTACTCGCACGCCTCGGAGTCGTTCCGCTCCGACCCGGACCGGGTCCGCAAGCTGCTGGCGCACCGCCGCGAGATCCTGCGGCTGAAGTCCCGCGTCGACCAGGAGCGGCTGGCGCTGGTGCCCATGGCCCTCTATTTCAACGAGGGGCGGGCCAAGCTGGCCCTGGCCCTGGCCCGGGGCCGCACTCGGGCCGACCGCCGCCGCGAGATCGCTAGCCGAGACGCCGATGCCGAGGCGGCCCGCTCAATGGCCGCAGCCCGCCGGCGCCGCTCCGGGAGACAGCGATGAGCCGCGACGAGCTCGCCATTTGGGTCGGCATTGTCGCCACCGCGGTGACCTTCGTGCAGATCGTGCCCCAGATCGTGAGGCTGCTGCGCACGGGACGCACCGAGGGCGTGTCGCCCGCCTGGGCCGCAGTGGGCATGACCATCAACCTGGGCTGGCTCGCTTTCGTCGTGGAGCAGAAGTTCTGGGTCACGATTCCGTCGATTGTCGCAGCCGTCATCAGCTTCGCGGTGGCGCTGTACCTGCTGTACCGCAACGGTGCCGATGTGCGCGCCGGCCTGTTGATGAGCGCAGCGGTCGCAGTGGCGAGCGTGGGGATCCAGATGGGGGCGGGTTGGACGGTACTGGGCACGGTGCTGGGCCTGTCCAACGGGCTATATCTTGGACCCTCGGTGCTCGCGGCGTGGCGCTCGCACGTCCCGGTCGGGGTGTCCCCCGTGACTTGGTGGCTGACCGTGCTGGAGGGCCTGAAGTGGGGCTTCTACGGCGTGCTGGTGTTCTCGGGGCCGATCATCGTGTACGGGTCGACCGCGACCCTCCTGGCGGCTCTGGTGCTGCTGCGGCTGTGGATCACCCGCCACCGCGTCCGGGCTGCGCTCGGACCGGCGGTCTGAGTGTCGGCGGCCCGAGTATCATTGGAGGCCCCTTCGGGGGGCAGCAGCTTGAAAACAGACTGCACAAGGGGGCTGACCGGTTTCGACGTTGGGACCAGGAGGCCGCGGAGTGCGACCGGAGTTGCTCAGACTCCCTAAACGGGGCACCCAAAGAGACGCCGAAGACGACGCTCTCGTTCTCGCCGCCTGATCTGAACTGATCTAGCGACGAGAATCATCGCGACCAGCAATGGCACGCGGGGCCAGACCGCTGCAGCCTGGCACCAGAAGCAGTGGTGGACGGCAGGGAGAGACCCGCTGACAGCCGGCAAAGACCGCTGGCACCGGAGAAAGATCCGGCGGCCGGATCCTCGGATCCACACGACCCGGCGTAGCGGCGGCCGCAAGCCGCAGACTCGGGAATGGTCGTAGCAAGCCCGGTGTCCGCCTGACGGACGGGAGTTCGATTCTCCCCAGCTCCACCACTCAAAACTATATAACAGCAGGTCACAGGGCAAAAATTGCGGGCTCAAACAACTGCAATGTTGTTTACAGTGTCACTATCGCAAGGGTCACCGCAGCCCTGGAGGTCAATGACAGCACCGACGCTTGGCCCGTTCCCCAAGGCGTGCTTCCCGTTCATCGTGCCGATTCGGCCGGGGCCGTGGAGCGGGCCAATCGGGCGATCAAGAATGGCGATCAGCCAGCGGTCGCCATAGCCGAGATTCAACCATTGCGACCGCGCGATGCCCGGGACATACCTCATTACCCACCCGAAGTTCCCATCGGCGTTCGTGCTTCAGCTGCTCGCGCAGTCCCACAGCCTGCGACAAATCGGCGAACTCGCGCCGAATTTGCCGTGCCCGCGCTGTTCCAATGGACGCCTGGTGCGCTCAGAGAGCCACAAGACGCAGCGCTGTACCAACCATCCACACTGCACCCACCTAGCGCCACGCTGCAGCAACTGCCCAGACGGCTACGTCGTGGTCAAGACAAGGTTCGTGGCCGCATGCACCAATCCCGGCTGCGAGAAGTCACCTGACATCTGCCCCTCATGCGGCCTCGGGGTGATCGTGCCTCGACGCTCCGACAGAACCGGCACGTTCGAAGGATGCACCGAGTACTTCTCGAAACTCGAATGCACCTACACGAGAAACACGCGACGCCATCCTTCACGTAAACGAACAGCCACTCGACGCTAGGAATGCGCTCGCTGCAGTCCCGCTACTAGCGCCGAAGCCGCGCTACGCCATCAACGCCGGGAACCCCGTCACGCCATCACCGCCTGAGATCAAACAAGCCGACTACGCGAAACGCAGGGCACACCAAGCTTGAAACAAGGCATTGAGCGCCTGAGGTGAGGCTCACAGAGGCTGACAACCAAGGTCTACCCGCTGATGGCGAGGCCGATTAGCCAGGCGTGGACGGGCCACGGCGGGCGAGTCTCGCGCTGGGATTCGGGGTAGCCCAAGCCGTTCGAGTTGCAGTACGTTGCTGGCCATGCCGTATCGCAAGGTTGAACGGATCCCGCTGCGCGAACATCCGACCCTCGATGAACGATGGTTGCAGGACCGCTTGGAGGCCGATCCGGGGTTGCTGGGCCTAGGCGACCTGCGGGTGCTGGCTCGTGAGAAGCGGGTGCGCAGCGGTGGCCGGTTGGACCTGTTGTTGGTGGACGACGAGGCCCGCATTCGGTATGAGGTTGAGTGCCAACTAGGACCGACCGATGAGACTCACATCATCCGGGCGTTGGAGTATTGGGATCTCGAACGTCGCCGGTATCCGCACTTCGAGCACGTAGCGGTGCTGGTCGCGGAGGACATCACCAACCGCTTTCACAACGTGATCAGTCTGTTCAGCGGGTCGGTGCCCATCATCGCCGTCCAGGCCGCCGCGTTCGATCTTGGCGACGGCGATCACACCGTGACGTTCACGCCGGTGTTGGATGCCGCCGCCGCCGCGGTCCCCGACGATGATGACGACGACGAAGCCGCCCCGACGACCCGAAGCGACTGGGCCGAGAGCAGCAGTCCCGAAATGATGGCGATGCTTGACCGGCTAGTGGAGATACTGCGCGACATCGACCCCGCTATCGCACCGAAATACAACATCTACTACATCGGTCTCGCGACCGCTGGCCGAGCCACCAACTTCGCGTCGTTCAGGCCGTTGCGGCAATCGCTGGTCGTGCAAATCAAGATGCCCCACGCCGACATCACCGACCAAGGGATCGCCGCCGCCGGACTCGACCAGATGCCCTACGACGAGAGCTACGGCCAGTACCGGATCCGGTTGGTGGACGGGTCCCTTGACGACCCCGCCGCGGTCCGGTTGCTGGCCGACCTGTTCAGGGGCGCCCGGGACGAGTACCGCGAACGGTGGCCGTCCAGGTTCCCCGGCCGACCCGCCGTCGACGACGCAGGTGCCGACCCGGAGGGCGACTGAACGCGGTCAGGCCGGTCCCCGATGCCACCAGGGTCCTGTTGGTCATGCGGCGTTGGTTGGGATCTTCGGACATGAGTGCCTGTGGCGCGGTGGGTCAGTAGGTCAGCGGCGGCATCGGTTCCGCTGGTGGGACGCCCGCCCTGGTGAGGATGCGCTCTAGTTCGTTGGCCTTCTCGCGGCACCACTGCTGGTGCTCCTCGGGGAAGGTCGGCGATCCCGGGGCGGCGTTCCGTTCGCAGTCGGCCTGGCGGCGCTGCTGCTCTTGAAGGACTCTGCCGATGTGGGTCTGCTGTCGGCGGGAGACCCGGCAGGGGTGGTGCCGAAAGCGCTGTTCGAGGCCCTTCCAGTGCCAGGATCCGCCGGAGGTGAACTCCGCGACTGACGCCTCGGCCTCGGCGAAATAGGACGGCCGGCAGTACACCAACGGCGATCCGAACGTTCGTGCTGACTGGTCGTGGTGGCAAATGCGGACGATGCGTTCATCGTTGACGATGAACTGCACGTCTTCCGCCATGTCGAGGCTGCTTCTCGCTGCGGGCATCATGAGTAACGGTGTGAGCGGCATCATGAACTCGGCGGGGGCGTCGCTGGGGCCGTAAACCTCGTCCTCAGACACCGGAACCGAGCCGAGCACGAACTCGTTGCCACTCTCTGGTGTGCAGAACAGCACCGCGCCGCGGTAACGCTCCGCGGCGTCTGCTTTGCGCGCAGCGATGCTGGCCCGCAGATCCTCCGCCCGCTCGTCCGCCGAGGCGCCGCTTGCTCCGGCCTCTTTCCAGCACTCGAGGATCGCTCGCAGGTTCCTGGCGTGATGCAGCACCGCCAACCGTGTAAGAACGTCCAGGGTCTGCTGCTGTTTGAGGATGTTCTTGACGTCGGGGGTGAACCCGCCGCCGGTGTCCATCCTCGTCCTGACTTGGTCGAGCCTGACGGCGGCGGCATCCTCGACACTCCGCCACTCGTCTTCGGACTCCCTGATCGCCGCGAGGAAGGCCTGCCCGCCGTCACGGGCACCGAGCACGTCCTCGAAGACACACTCAGCGCCCGCCGTGCCCGTCGAGGTCTGCCGCGTGAACATGTCGAAGCAGCCGATCACCGTGCCGCGGCCCTCCACTCGGTCGCCCCACTGCTTCAGAAGCATCGCCGACACGTAGTGCTGACGCCGCGGACTGCCCCCGCCGCTCTCGCTGTTGCCGTCGTTGTCACTCATATCAACCGTCCCATCCAGCGCTCACCACGAACGCCGCAGATGAGGCCGGGCATCACCTACACGTCAAACAATCAGCCCGGTTCCGTCAGGCTGGCGGGGTCGTTGCTGGTGTACCCACAGTGAACTCGCCCTGCTCGTCTACAGCTAGAGCGATCTCCTGCCGACCCAGAGCCTTTGCTTGATGGAGAGCGAGGACAGGCTCGTCATGCTGGGAGCAGGAATAGGAGGCATGTTCACCGACGACACGGCCCGTGGCGACCTCTTCGCAGCCCGGCAGGGCACACCACCGCAGGCATGTGGGGTCGTAGCAACCATGCGGATGACGGTTCCATCCGCGTCGTTCATGCCGGGCAACTATCCGCTCCCAACTCTCGATCACCTTGTATGCCTCTCCCATCTGGTGCTCCAAGTGAGCTTTGGCCTCTTTTTCAGGGGGCGACTCGACCTTCGCCAAAAGGAATCTGGCAAAAGCACGACACACTAGTGCAGGCATCAAACGAGTCCAACACGACGGTCGCCTTCTCGCACCAAAGATTTCGCGACGCGCTCCCCATGCTTGGGCATTGAACCAGTAGCCCAACGTGAACCACCACTTGAAGGGCTTCCATCGCCGGATGGCATAGAGCGCACCAAGAACGACCACTAGGTCAGCAAGGAACGCTGCCCACCTGAACACCACAGACCGCCGCTGTTGGGAATCTGCTGCTTGCCTAGTGCGCGGGTGTGACGAGCCGGAGCAGCGCCAAGAATTCTTCTCGACTTACCGTGATGGGTGGGCCGGTAATCGTGCCCTCGCCTTGGCTGACGTGCCAAGCAAACCAAGCCTTGGCCTTCGCTTCGGATATGGCCCCTTCACCAGCGAATCCACAAGGGCACCAGTACGCCCAGTTGGAAGACCCGATGCGAGTCAGGTACCCCTGAAGCTCACCTGCGCCACGGCACGGATCAGCGATGTTGTAACCCCCGAATGGAAGCTCGGGGAACTTGCGTCTAGCCACATGTCCTCCTTGTCGATGCTCAGCTTCGCTTCGTGCCTGCGTCGGAGCGCTTCTTGCGCCACCGTCCGTCTTTGTTGCGGAAGCGAGGCTGCTGCCCGCCCCCTTCGTCGGGGACGTGTGGGATGCGGCCTGCTCGTCTGTCGGGCATGTCGGGCCACCTCTCCTGTTAGGGTGCGAATCACGACGGTGTGATTTGGCCCGAGGCTATCGTGCGTTTGCGACACAAACACACGTTCGTCCATGCGTCTGGGCCAGACTTGGGCTATTCAGAAGACGCAAGCCCCTAGCTCCCCTACCGCACCCCTTCTGACCTTGTTGTTTGCGGTTCAGCGAAGCTGAGCTTGGAGTACGGCCCGACTTTTCTTGGAGTACGATTTTGGGGCTTCTCAGAAACCCACGCTGAACTGGGCAAATGAGAGGTGTGAAACAACCCTGCCAGACCGACGGAGCGGGGTTAGCCAGCGCTCGGCCACCCCGATCCGGGAGGGTCAAGTCCGAGACCATCGGTGCCTCCAACGTCAGACCTAATGGCGGCGCAATAGGTGAGGCTTCGTCGGGCAATCCCTTCGATCTTGCGACGCTTGCTGCGCTGGCTTACGGCTGGGTTGGATAGGCAAGCTGCGACTGCTTCCGCTCGTAGCAGCGGGTCGCAAAGCACCGTGTACTTGGAAGCGGTCGCCTCGGCCAGCTCCGACCAGGTGTTCGTCCGCAGTTCTTGGTGGACTTGGTCCACGGTCAGCCCCGAATAGCTGGCGATGCTTCCAGCTAGCCGCACACGCCACCATGCCCGCGACACGCTGTGGTCCAAGAACACGCCAAGCCTGCCCCTAGCCTCCAAGGCGGCCCCGCCTATCCTTCGAAGAGCGTCGCGCGTCGCCCGCCGCCAGTTCTCCTTCTCCACCAGCCACTCGGCGTGTTCGTCATCGAGTGCGCCGTTCTTGAACCCGGCCAAAGACGTCAACACCCAACATAGCGGTTGAGCTGCCTGAGCATACGTCAAGCTGGCCAGTCGTTCGGCTATCAGCCTCTCCTTTTCCTGAGGCGGATTCGCAAACTCATTCAACGTCATTGGACCGGCTGTCGGCCACTGGTTCAACAAGGCGACCTGCTGGCCGTTGAGTCCGAGACTATCGATCAAGTATTCGGACAGCATGGACTTACCGCCCCGGCACGCTGCGATCCAACGCAGGGTCTCCGGTGTCGGTTCAGGTTGTGACCTAGAGCCACCACGAGAGTGATCCACGAGGACTCCCGCCCACTCCCTGAATACGTCGTACCGTTCAGCCAGTAGCCTGTCTATCTGCTCATGCGTGAGATTGCCCACTTCTAGTTGTCCTCATCATCCAGAATTTGTGACGGTGTCAAATCGAAAGGAGCGAGTCTTGTAGCCGCCTCTGCAGCGTTGAACAAATCCCCGCGTGGTATATCATGTCTCTTGAAGTAGGAGAGTGCCTCTGACGGCTCAGCATCACTGTCTTCCTCCGTTTCAGACTCGCTGTTGAGAGCATCTTGATGAAGGTCTGACAGCGCAGCGATGAGCGCTGCAACCCAGATATCCGGACGACAACGGAGATTCGTAATCTCGTGATATAGATCCTGCCGTACTAGCCCCTGATACCGGAGCTTTCCAACAGGTTTCACCGAGAGTTGTCCTTCGTCTAGGTCGTTATTGATCTTCCATATCAGCAGGCTACGAATCGGATGACTGATTTCATAAACTGGCTGTTGGGTGCAAAGCCACGCGCCCTTTTCGACTCCTATAATCGGATCGTATATCGGCAAAGCACCTTCGGTGCTGAGCTGGAACTCCTTGGCAGCAGCTAGTCCACACAATAGGAAGCGGTCGCGATCCAAGACCGAGTGGTCCAGTTGCGTCAGATCGATTGTCATCTCTGAATTAGATGAACCCACGGTGTGGGAGAATGCCGTCGATGGGCACCGAATCTCAGCAGTCCACATCAGATGGCCACTCTCGACTAGACGGCGAAGGTAGTCAGCATCAGGTCCGTCTCCGACGACTTCATTGACAATACGCAATGGTCTCGCCTCGATATCCACACCGTGTTCCCATCGGGAACCCGGCCAAGCACTGTCAGTGGTGTCCATGCCTAGCCTGGGTATAGACGTCACGGCACTTGCTCGTTTCTGCGACGACGCAGTACGACTTCCACGCCGTGATCCTCGAAGATCGCATCGACTGGGTTCACGTCAAATGGGCCATCGCGAAGCAAGGCCGCTGGGAGGATTACTTCGAGATCAGTCCCAGGAGCGGGATCGTAGACTCGGCCATCGTTAGTGACGACCGATTTGATCGGTATAGATGTAGGGTGAACGTAGCGGTCGCAACTCCGGTCGCTACCAGAATGCCGAATCAGTGTGACGGCTACCAGTTCGGAGTCTGGACGTAGCGTGGTAACCGCTGATATCTTCGCGCCATCCCGAGAAACTGCCGATACGACATGTCCGGCGGGCTTGCCAGATGGGGTAGGTCGATCCGGGTTTGGGCCGGGGACCGGGGGCGGAGGTGGCGGCGGATCCGGTCCAGGGGGTCCAGGTGGCCCTGGTTCCGGTCCAGGTCCGGGATCGGGCTCGGGATCGGGTTCTGGAGTCGGACTGGGCGGAGGGTGAGGATTGAGTGGCTTGGTCCGTTTCATCCTCGCTTCAATGCCCTCTACTGGAGCAAAACTGGGATCCTCGTACTCTTGGTCACTGGTTAGCTCGCCAGCCATTTCTCTCAACTTCACGGCTATCTCATCGATACAGCGGTCGTAGGCATGTCGTTGTTGGCGGTCGAGCCGTCGCGGGTCTATCTCCAAATGTGACGACGGCTCAGCCGTCTTTGCAAGCCTGTACATTTTGGCACGGCTAGTGATGTTCACAATCGCGTCAAATGCCTTGGTATCATTGAATTGCTTCGTTTCTAATCCGGGTGCCTCATAAGTGATCCACATTCCGTCTCGAAACACATTTACTTTGGAGGGTTGGCCCCGCTCAGAGAGCCTTCTAACCCATACATCGCAGTTAGCGGCTTCAGATTGCTCCCCGGTTGACAAAGTATCATACGTGCGACGCGCGTATAAGCCGGGCAAGAGTCTTCCTCGCGCCTTGGATCGATTAACATCTTGTTCCCACACCTCTCTCCGTCTGTCGATCAACCGCCGATTGCTTGCCGACAGTTCGCGACGTTTGTCATCTTCAGTGGTGATGGAGATCTCGACGCCGCTCTTGAGCAACGCCACACTGAAGTGCTTTGCCGCTGCATCAAACACTGCGTCAATAAACGAGTCCTCGTTGCTGTGCGCGAACATGTTGAAGCCGAGTACTCCAACCGCCGTCCCAGTATCTTGGCCGTTGGTATCTAGCCAGTCAGCTAGTCGGCTCTTGACCAACGGCACACGTCCGTATTCATGGTTCCTCTCAAACATTATGTTGCTCGTGTCAAGCTTGGTGGCCAGTACTCCAGTGCCGCTGCGGAATGGCTCGTCGCCATGCTGGTGAACGGCAAGAATTGCTTGCCCGGAGCACAGGAGCCCATCAGATCCTTTAGCGCGCCCGCCGTATAGGACGTAGCGAAGATCGGAGGCGCCGAACGGCTGAAAGTGCCCAAGTCCGAAGGAGCCTCGACTCTCGGTGTCGGCGCCCTTGCTTCCGGCGCCCTCTTCCAGCAGCCGAAACATACGTTGCCAATCCAGCCCCAGTCCGTTGTCGAAGCACCACATGACACGCACCCGGGAATCTTCGATGCAGCGTTCGATTCTCTTGACGATGCTCTCGTCAGCCGCCCTCATGTGGCCGTCTGCCGCCGTGCCCGCCGTCTGCTTGGCCGCAGCGAGTGCCTTCTTGTAGCCGTCAAAGTCGGGCACCGACGACCAGGCGACCATCTCCATTCTGAACTCGACGCGTGTAGCCCCAGCGTCGAGACAGTTCTGCAGCAATTCGCGTACGATCGGCTCGGCGTTGGACTTCAGATCACTGGTCCGGCTGGTCTCGAAGCCGCCCCGGCTAGTGTCCGGTGGGAACTCGAGGCGGGCTAGCGGCGGCACCACTAATCGGTGCAGTCGCAGGCGGCCGCGCCGACTGCCAAACCCCGGCGGTCGTTACGAGGGGCGGTGGAGGGCGTGTTGCCCGCCTTAATCTGGGCATACGACTCGTGACCAATGCCGTGGAAGCCGAACGTGGCCGACTTCTTGCCAGAGCGCTTCGGGTCAGCGGCCGGGATGCGCCGCCTGTACAGCCTCTCCGTGTCGACCCACCAGTCAATATCGACTGGCGTGCCGCACGATCCTGGCGGAGGAGGATTGCTCCGATGGAGTTCTGCAAGGGCTCGCGGCCCTTTCATAAAACAGAACACGCAGTTCCCAATCTCGCCCACGGGGTCCAGGTCAGCTACCGGCGGGCTACTCGCCCACCAGTCGAGGACGTCCTGCTTAACGACGCCGCTGTCGTAGAGGGGGAACGCCGGCATTTCCCCGGGCGGCTGGTTCGAGATACGGCACTTCACGGTCCCGGCTCCCTCGGCGAAGAGGGTTCGAGACATGATGCGGTCCACCCGGTTCCGTTCGTCGGCACGCAAGCCAATCAGCGTGACAAATCTGGTCGGGGAAACCGAAGCGAAGAGGCCCCTGACGGGTGCTTCGGGTCGAACGTCGATGTCTGCGTGGGTGAAGTCGGCCCATTGCTGTCCGGGCCTGCTCGGCGGGCAGGCCCGAAGATGGTCGGTTTTCCTGACGAACTCGGCCCGGCCCATCTGCCCTCGGTACTCCGCCCACATCGAATCAGCAGTAGCAAGCACACGCTCCTCCCAATGGCCAGCGTGTCTGGGCCCCTCGCTTGGCCCGTTCAGCCACTCATCCAACAGTTGATGGGCGGGCACCAACTTCAAGGTGCTCGTGCAGGTTCGCTGCCGTGGATTCGGCAATCGCTGCTTCCATGACAGGTACTCAATGAATACCGACCCATCGCTCCGGTAACCGTCAGGATTGTCGTCTGAGAGCGGTCGGCGGTTCACGAGCCGATACGAAGGGCGCCTCCGATAGCCACCGCGCCCGTGTGTCGGTGCGTCTTCCACTGTGCAGAACTCGTACCAGAGCACGGGCAGCCCCAAGTTCTCCAAGCGGTCGGACACGCGCCCGGCGAACGCGTAGGTGGTCGGATGCTCAGCCGAGGTGTTCGCGAACAGGGCGACGTCACCGCGGGATGGGTCGAAGGCACCCTGCTCAGCCAATCGCAATGCCATCATCGCGGAGGATCTACCGCCCGACACCTTTGCTACATGCGGCCGTGTCGAGGCGGATCGTCCGTAGTAGCAGAAACTCAGATTTGCTGGTGACATTCCACGACAGATTACAGGCTCTTCGGAAATGAGGGGGATTCACGGGCCAGCTCCCCTGTGCGGGGGCCAGAGCGCAGCCGCGACCGAGCGAGACGACCCGCAATGGCGAGAGTGGATCAGCTCGTTAGCGCCAACATCGCCGTGAGGTGAGCGCTTGCCTTAGCCTGGATCACTCATGATGGTTGGGCCGTGGCGGCTGGGCAGGTCTGACCCAGCCTGAATCCGGCCCTTCGGGTGCCTTTCGGTGGACCTGTCGGCCTGGCCCGGTCGGCGGGGCGCGCACCGACCGGTCGGGCGGATGTGACCTGATAGGAGCCTTGAATCCAGCACCGTGAGTGTTCTGTCCGCCGTCGCGGCCGGTGGTGCCACACATCAGACAGCGTCCGAGGAGGCATCACCATTATGACAGCAGATCTAGCCGAGGTCTTCGGCGGGGTCGACACCCACAAGGACATCCATGTCGCCGCGGTCGTTGACACCGTGGGGCGGCTGTTGGGCACCGCCAGTTTCGACGCCGACACCGGCGGCTACGAGCGGCTGTTGGGCTGGATGGGCTCCTTCGGCGCGCTGGGCCGTGTCGGGGTGGAGGGCACCGGCTCCTACGGTGCGGGGCTCGCCCGCCGTCTCGGCGCCGCAGGGGTCGCCGTGGCCGAGGTCAACCGCCCCAACCGTGAGATGCGCCGCCGCCGGGGCAAGACCGACACCGTCGATGCCGAGGCCGCCGCTGTCGCAGCGCTGCGCGCCGACGGCGCGTCGGCGCCGAAGTCCGGCGACGGCTGCGTTGAGGCGATCCGCACGCTCTCGGCGGCCCGACGCTCAGCGATCAAGGCCCGCACCGTGGCAGCCAACCAGATCGGCGGCCTCATCGTCACCGCCCCCGAGCATCTCAAGGACCGCCTCCGGGGTCTGGGTTCGGCGGCAGTAGTCAAGGCCTGCGCCCGGCTGCGGCCCGACACGAGCCCGGACACTGTCACCGCGGCGGCCAAGACCGCGCTGCGCTCGCTGGCACGGCGCCACCAGGCGCTCACCGCTGAGACAACCCAGCTCGACGCTGAGCTGCTCAGCCTGTGCGAACAGGCCAACCCAGCGCTGCTCGGCGCTGTCGGCGTCGGACCCGAGGTCGCCGCGGCGCTGCTCACAGCAGCCGGGGACAACCCCCACAGGATGCGCAGCGAGGCGTCCTTCGCGGCGCTCTGCGGAGCCAGCCCCATCGAGGCGTTGGGTATCCCCCCGAATCGTGGAGACATCGTCTATGAGGAGACGCTATGTCAACACCACGACGGAAATACGACCCGGAGTTCAGGGCCGGCGCCGTGCGGATCGTCCGGGAGACGCGCAGACCGATCGTTGAGATCGCTCGCGAGCTCGGGATCGGCGCGGGCGTTCTGGGCAACTGGGTCCGCAAAGACAAGATCGAGCGGGGCGAGGCCGAGGGCCTCAACTCCGACGAGCGCGCCGAGCTGGCGCGGCTGCGCAAGCGCTGCGCGGAGTTGGAGATGGAGCGTGATGTGCTCAAACGATCGGTGGTCCTCTGGGTCAAGGAGGCAACGCGATGAGCGTCTCAGCGCACATCGCGGCCCAGAGGACCGATCACGGCGTGCCTCACGCGGTGTCTTGTCGGGCGCTGGGGGTTCCGTCGTCGACGTTCTACAAGTGGCGCGGCCGGCCCCCGACCCGGTCCCAGCGGCGCAGAGCTGAACTAGACGTCGAGGTCAAGGCCTGTTTCGACGCGTCCGCGGGCACCTACGGGTCGCCCAGGGTGCGGGCCCGGCTGCGCTCAGACGGGATCGAGGTCTCCAAGAAGACCGTGGAGGCGTCGATGGCCCGCCAGGGCCTGCAAGCACGCGTCAAGCGGCGCCGTCGGGGCCTGACCCGCCCAGACAAGGCGGCGCGGCCAGTGCCGGACCTGCTCAGGAGGGACTTCACCGCCGAGGCGGTCAACCAGAAATGGGTCGGCGACTTCAAGCAGGTCAGCACCGGCGAGGGGCCGGTGTTCCTCGCGACCGTGGAGGACCTGTTCTCGCGCCGGATGCTGGGCTTCGCGCAGTCCGACGCCCACCCCACCGCCGAGGTCGCCACCGCGGCGCTCAACATGGCCGCCGCGGCGCGAGGCGGCGACATCGAAGGGGTCATATTCCATACCGACAAGGGAAGTCTGGTCAGTACACCTCAGACGCGTTCGCCGAGGCGTGCCGGCGCCTCGGGGTCACCCAGTCGATGGGACGCGTCGGCTGCGCGCTGGACAACGCCGCGGCCGAGTCGTTCTTCTCGACGCTCCAGCACGAGCTGATATCGAAGCGGCGCTGGCGCACACGGGACCACGCCCGCCGAGACATCGCCGTCTGGATCGACACCTGGTATAACACAAAACGGCTCCATTCCACCAACAACATGACCAGCCCACTAGACTACGAACTAGCCAACGCGGCCTAACCACCTCTCCACGATTTGGGGGGAAGCTCAATCCGCGACCAACCCGACACACCAGCAATCGCACTCATCCCCACCGAAGCGCACCAATCGCTGGCCGCGCTCAAAGCCGCATCAGAAGCCGGATTGCTCACTCAACACGAAACCGAAGTGTTCACTCACCGCCGGACCCGCCAAATCCAACGACGCGCCCGCCACAACCCCGACGCAGCGCTGCGCCCGCTAGCGCCTCCCCCCAACGGTGCCGCCGCATGGATGCGCGCCCTCTGGCGACGAGCCGCCGAAGCAGCCGCCACATACAGAGACCGCTGGACTCCCCGCACCCGAAGAACAGCCCAGGCCACCCAAGCCGTCCTCGGACGTGCGCCTCAACTCCCCTCAGCCCGACAAGCCGAATACGACCACGCCGCCGCGGCCGTCCACGATGCCATCAACGCCATCACCCAGCAGATCGGTCCACACCACTCGTCAACCCTGCCCTCAGCAGCAGGCCCCAACGACTGGATCAGCGACCTCGAGCAATCACCAAGCATGCTCGACAGCATGGATGCACTGCGCACAGCAGCACAAGACTTCAACAGCACCCTCACCACCATCCAAACCGACGTCGACGACTGCAACGCCATCTCTGCGATCGGGATCCGATGAGCCCCCTCATACAGGAGGTGCATTCACCGCCTCAGCCGCCACTGCAAAAGCCCGGTGAGGCTCACCCCCAGCTGAGGCTGCCCATGCTCGCGACCCCCCGACCCGAACGCCAGATTCTGCGGGTCGCTGACCTCGAAGCCCAGCTGAATCTCTCGAGAACAACAATCTGGCGACTGCGGCGAGCGGGCGAGTTCCCGCAGCCCATCCGGCTCAGTGCCAACGCCGTCGGCTGGCCCGCCCACGTCATCGACGAATGGCTCGCAGAACGCCCCCAGGCGTGATCGGATGCCCAAGCCCGAAACGGTCATCCAGGAAGCACGGACGGCCACGCCGCACAATGACGCGGCAGAACCCCGGCATCCGGTGTCGGAACCACCATCGCCGCCGTCACCCGCGGCAACTACTCTCGACGCTGTGGCAAGCCCCACCGCCATGACGGCGATCACCGCCCTCGCGGCTTCTCCGGCTGAGGTCCTGGAGCCCTGCGAGAAGGCGATCTTGTCGGCGCTGCGCTTGTGGCCACGCGGCGCCGCTGAAGCCGCTGTCGCCCACCGGGCTGGCCTCGATGCCGCAACTGCTGCGGCGGCGCTGCGCCGGCTCCTCGATGCCGGGTTGGTCGTGTCCAGCGAGGAGACCCCGCCAGCACGGCGCCAACATGAGCGCATCGTGTTCTGGCGTCTCGCCGGCGCGTCGGCTACCGCCGCGCTCATGGCGGATGTGCCCCGACCCGACCCCACGCAGCGTCGAGGGCCCCAAGGACCGGTGCCCGATGAGTTCTGGCACCACTTCTGTTCGGGATCGGACCCCGCCGTGCTGCGCCTGCCCCGCGACGCCGCGCTGGTGGGCTGCCGCCTCATCGAATCGTTCGACTCCGAGGCCCGATCCTGGGTGCTGTCGAGCTTCACCGTCGAGCAGCTCGCCGCCTGCCGCGACCGCTATCCGGACCCCAGCTCAGAAGCGCCGGAGCTGATCTCGGCTGCCATTGAGGCGCTGACTTGACCGCCATCGGGGACTACAGCGACATCCTCAACAACAACACGATCGCCGCCTGACCGCGCAGAGCCTGTGCGTACTCGCGAAAGGACCTCCATGGCCCGTCGGTCGCCAGCAGGTCCCGGTACACCCGGCCCGGCTGATGTTCGATGCCCGACCGGCGTGGAGCTGAGACGTCAGAGTCCGGCGCTGAGGTTGGTTCCGGGGTCGGGCTGTGGAGGCTCGCCGGTGGCTATGTCGACGGTGACGGCGAGTTGGCGTAGCTCGGCGGTGAGCCGGTCGATGGAGTCGTTGACAACTCTGCGGCGATGCAGGCTTGCCATCTTGTCGGCGGCGTAGCCGGCTGAGGCAGCCGCCGCGGCGGCGACGGCGGTGGTGTAGGCGGCGGTGGCCAGCTCGTGGGGGTGGGGCTCGTCGGGGCCGGGCTGGTAGTCGCCCAAGGTGCGCCACGCGCTCACGTTCTGCGCGGTCACCGGGCCGGCGAAGTTCAAGCCGGCGGCGACCTGGTCGCCTTTGGGCAGCTCGTCGACGATGAGGCCGATGCGATGGTTGTAGTGCAGCAGGCCGGGGTCGATCTGGGCCTCGGTGCCGAGCGCCTTGAACGCCGACTCGATGGCCATGGCCGCGGCGGTGCAGGCCTCCACAAGCCGGTCGGCTTGCAGGTCGTGGTAGTCGTCGAGGCGGCCCGCGGCGTTTGCTTGGCGCTCGCGGTCGTCGGGGTGATGGCGCCGGGCGAGGCGTTGCAGCTGGGTACGGACCTCTGCGAGGCGCCGCCACGCGGCCTCGGTGTCGGACGTGGCCATGACTTGCTCCTTGTCCCAGCGGATGGCGCTGTCGTCGCCCTCGCGGACCGCCACAGGCATCAGGTCGGCCCGGATCGCCGCAGCGAACGACGCGGCGCAACGGTTCTGTACGGCCCATTCGGGAACATCAGTGAGCCAAACGTCCACCGGCTGTCCGGTGGCGTCGGCGGCGAGGTCCTCCAGGGCGTACGCGGCGTCGCGCCGGCCGCGGTAGTCCAGGTCGTCGAGGACCACCACCAGATCGATGTCGCTGTAGGGCCGGGCTTCGCCCTTGGCGACGGACCCGAACACCATCACCTCGCGGGCGCCCGCGTCGGTGAGCGCTTGGCCAGCTCGCCGAGCGTCGTCGATGGTCGGTGCGGCCGCGTCTCCCACGACCTCCACGCTACTAGGAGGCGCAGCTGCAGGATGCAGCGCCGGAAGAGGCTGGACCCGCAGCAGTGACCCCGAGCGAGCCGGCCCTCTCCCGAGTGAGGGGCGAGAGCGCCGCGGGTCGAGCTTGAAGGCTCCCCAGCGCGGTCGGAGCGGCCGGGCCGGGGCGCGCTCCCCCGCTAGGGCTCGTTCTCTACCGGAGCGGCACATGGCCCATGGGGTGTGACCTACTCCCGCGCCATTGGTGCGATGCTTCTCGGCGGCAGTTCTGGCCGAGGCGCTGGGGTGTGCGCCGGCTCCAGGTCAGGCGGGCACGTCGTCGCCCGGCGACGCTGATTTCAGTAACAGATTGTTACTGTTTCGGGCGTCTCGCAGGCCGGGCAGGGTGGAGTCGACCAAGTGCTCGATGCCGATCAGCTAGGGGGCGGCGGAAGGTCGAACCCGAGGGTTCAGGCCAGGCCGCCCTGTCACCGGGGCCGAGGTGGTCGTCGGTTAGATCGGGCTTGGGAGCTCCACTAGGGGTAGTTCTACACCTGGGATCCCGGAGTTCTACACTAGGCCAAGAAGGGGGATTTTGAGGGATTTTTCTCGGTGTTCTGCCGGTTTTGGGCCTGGATTGGCCCGTTGATGTCTGCCGCGCCGCGCAGAGGGTCTCGCAAGGGCGCGACGAAGCTGACGGTGCAGATCCGTCAGCTTCGTCGAATGGGTTTCAGGCTGTCGCGGGCGGTGGCCGTCGCGGCGTGGGGGAACAATCGTCGGATTGGGGACCGTTTGATCGTTCCGTCATTTCGTGAGGGGTTGGAGTTGCGGGTGCCGGGGTGGATGAGTGGGTTGGGGAACACTGCTCTTGCTCGGCAGGCTTCTCCGCGGGCTCACAGCCGGCGACCATCACCGAGGCTCAACTCAAAGGCCCACCACTTGAAGGGACGCCCCCTCGCGGTGCTCCGCAGACGTCAGTGGCCAGCAACTGCGACGAGGGGCTTGGGCGGGAAGAAGAGCCCGTCATACACCCAACGCTGGCCCAACGGATCGGACAACTCGATGGTGACCGAGGTCGACGGGTTGCCCGGGCAGGTGGCCACGCCGGCTTCGGGGATGACGGCAAACGCCACCAGCACCGCGTCGTCGGTCTCGATCACCTGGGGGCCCTTGAGCGCGTCTCCCATCTCGCGGCTGTTGGCGCATCCTTGCTCGGTGACCAGGAGGTCGATGGTCGTGTCGGCGGCGCCGGGCATCGAATCGGGGTCGAGGCGGACCACGACCCGGGCGAGCCCGGCTGGAAGCGGGACGGCCGGTTCGCACGGGCCACCGGAGGCTTGTCCCGTGCGGACCCACTTGTCGCCGCGGCGCTCAACAGCGACGACACTGAAGCTGTCATCGGCCAGAGTCGCGAACGTGGCCCGGTCGTCGTCGATGCTGATGACGACCCATCGTCCTCGGGGCAGGGGCTCGACTCCGGGGGCGTCGAGCAGGGCCCTCAGCGCGTTCAGCGCGTCCACGGCTGGGTGGTCGACCTCGTCGATCGAGGGCGGGTCGATCATCCGCGAGTAGCGCACCGCAGGAGTGCCCGGACACGTCACGAGGGGATCCTCCACATCGAGGTCGGGGATCACATCCAGCGGCCCGACAAACGCGGCGTTCTCGGAATTGGCAAGGCCGCATCCGACGGCCAGCACCGCCACAGCCAAGAGCGCCGCCAACGCCTTCATATCCGCTTAGACGACAGACACTGTCTGGAAGTTCCCGTCCCTTTGCCAAGCAACAGCCTCCAAGCAGAGTCGGCTGCGGGTAGCCCACAGAGCAGATACAGCGTCGGTGCCATCCGCGTGAATCTAGTCTGAATGGCTTCGACCGCTAGACCGGTCTCGCCCACTAGGCAGGTCGGGCCCCGGCTGCCGCTCCAACCCCGCGGCCGACACTCTCCGAGCCTGCGAAACCCTGCGAAACACCAACACCTCGCCTCGCGCCGAGTCTCGTGAGGGACACACAGAGTTCCGCCCAGTGGGGAATCTCGCCCCCTTGAACGGGGAATGCCCCAGATCCGGCGCTAGAGCACCCCGGCTGACCTGTCCAAACATAGGTGTAGAACTACCCACGAGACCAGAAATCCCTGACTCTTCACGAGTTAGACCCTCAAGTGTTCACGAGTTCACCACGCGTTCCTAGATCAGCGAAATCGCGTTCCCAGCGGTGAAGTCCGCACCCACTCTGACCTTGGCGCTCGATGATTTCGCGCCAGCCCCATGCTGTTCGTCGTGACCGGTCCGTCGGCGTACTGGCCTTCGTCGCCTGCGAGCACTACGGTTAGGTACTGCTCGGGCATGACGCACAGCGAAGCACTTGCCTAGCCGGGCGAATCGGCTCTCGCGGAGCAATCGTGATCATCCTCGCAAACGGCAAGACGCACGAGGTCTCCCAGCGGACCGACGACACGGGGGCTCTGTGGGTGCGGCTCGGCGAGCTTCCCGGCGCCACCGGCTGGCAGATGAAGCCGCAAGGCGCGTGCCTGGGCGAGCTGTGCGTGCCGCTGCCGGTGGACAAGCGTGAAGAGTGGATCGCCGACGCCGACGACTGGGTGTGGTTCTGCTACTCGGACTTCGCGGACATGATCGGCCAGAAGTACGTGCGCGACGGCGACGTGTGGAGCCTCGGCTCGGTGCCCGAAGTCCGTCGCGTCGGGCTGGAATCCGCGATTGCCCCCGACTTCGAGGTGACCGAGCGCAACGGCGACACGTTGAGGCTCTCAGACTTGCGTGGCCACAAGGTGGTGCTGTTCACCTGGTCATCGTGGTGAGGGTGCCGAGTTAGCCTGCCGGTCTGGCAGGAACTGTACGAATCCATCGGTCCGGACCGGTTCGAGCTGGTCAGCGTGGCACAGGACTCGGGGGGCCCCGCCGCTGTGGGCAAGTGGTTCGACCGGGCCTCGCCGACCTACCGGTGCGTCGTCGACCCGACACATGAGATCAGCTCGCTGTTCGGCTGGGTGAACGTGCCGTCGGCCGCGTGGATCGACGAGGACGGGAGCATCGTTCGCAGCAACGAAGGGGTGTACCCGGGTGAGACGACCATCGGGTTCGGCCTCGGCAAGGTTCGTATGGGCGACAACGCATTCGCCCAGGCGACGCGCGACTGGGTCGAGCGGGGAGCCGCCAGCGAGCACGTCTGGTCGAGCATGGAACTAGCCGAGCGGCTCAAGCCCGTCGACGACGACACGCTGCTGGCAGAAGCGACGTTCAAGCTGGCGTTGCACTTCGAGGCGGTGGGCGACAGCGAGCGTGCATTGAGGCACTTCGCCGCGGCGCAGCACCTAGCACCCGACAACTGGAACTACCTGCGGCAGGGCTGGACCCACAAGGGGACGGTCTATGCCAACTTGCAGGTGCTGAAGCGAACGAAGAACCTGCGCAAGAACTCCGACAAGAGCTTCTACGACCCCATGGGGCTGCCCGGCGAGAACCATCACCGGTTCACCGAGCCCGAGTGGCTGTGGACGCCTGCCGTCCGGCGGCTCAAGCAACTGCTCCGCCGCTAGAGGGGCGTGACACGAATAGAGGGGGGCTGGGGCGAATGATCGTCGCCAATCGCCCTGTACTGCACGCCCCCCTGACCAGAACCAGAGAACGACGCAGTCAACCACCACCACGACCACGAGTTGTTCCACAGTTGTGGGCTCAATGCTTGGTGTCGAGACCGCCGCTGGCCGCGGCGCAGTTGGCTTGCCGGAGGACCTCGGCAGCTCGCTCTTCCATGGGGCGTCCGCTGAGCGCCGCAAAGTGTTATATAGAAGCGCCCCAAAGTGTTATATAGAAGCGCCCCAAAGTGTTATATAGTGGTGAGGAGAAGGCCCGCAAGCCGCTCAGCAGCGGAGGACCAGCGATGGATGAGACGAGTGAACGGCGGCATCCCTTCCCCGGCTACCGGCAGCGTGTGGCCGAGGCTGACATACGGGACGCGTTGACCCGCCGCGGCGCGGTGCTCATCGAGGGCGTGCGCTGGTGCGGCAAGACCTCGACGGCGCTGCGGTTCGCCCGCAGCGCCCTGCGCCTCGACGACGAGGACGCCCGGGTGCTCGCCGGCGCCGACCCGGTAGAGGCGCTGAGCGGAGACGTGCCCCGGCTCGTCGACGAATGGCAGAACGCTCCGCACCTGTGGAACCGGATCCGCCGCGCGTGCGACGACAGGGCCGAGCCGGGTCAGTTCATCCTCACCGGCTCGGCGTCGCCGGGCGAGGACATCACCCGCCACACCGGCACCGGCCGCATCGCGCGGGTGACGATGCGGCCCATGTCACTGTTCGAGACGGGCGCCTCCGACGGCTCCGCGTCGCTGCACGGGCTCTTCGCTGGCGAGACGGTGTCGCGAGCGGCCCGCGGCGACATCGGGCTGCGCCACGTCGCGTCGTGGATCTGCGTCGGAGGCTGGCCGGCGCACATCGGGATGGCCGAGGGAACGGCGCGCCGTTCAGCGCGCGACCAACTCCAGGAGTCGGTGCTCGTCGACGTGCAGGCCGCCGGCGGCGCGCGCCATGACCGCGAGGCCCTGATGAACCTCGCCCGGTCCGTCGCTCGTAACGTAGCGACCGAGGCGCGCACCGCCAAGCTCATCGCCGACATGGCCGGACCCGACGACGACGCTCCTGCGCAGGTCTGGCGCCAGACAGCCACACGGTACCTCGCCGCGCTGCGGCGCATCTTCTTGCTGGAGGACCAACCCGCGTGGCCCGGCCACCTGCGGTCGCGAGCGGTGCTGCGCAAGGCCCCCAAACGCCACTTCGTCGACCCGTCGCTAGCCACAGCCGCTCTGCAAGCCTCACCAGAACACCTCATCGCCGACACCAAGACCTTCGGACTGTTGTTCGAATCTCTCGCCGTGCGCGACCTGCGGATCTACAGCCAGCCCGAGCAGGCATCCGTATACCACTACCGAGACAGCGACAACCTCGAGGTCGATACCATCATCTCCCGCGACGACGGCGCATGGATAGCCGCCGAGATAAAGCTCAGCCACCACACCGAAACCGTGGACCAGGCGGCAAACAGCCTGCTGCGCATGCGCGACAAAGTGACCCCACAGCGCAGAGCCGCCCTCGCCGGCCTGCTCGTCGTCACCGCGCTCGGTCCCGCATACCGCCGCCCCGACGGGGTGCAGGTGGTCCCCATCACCGCACTCGGCCCCTGACCAACATCCGGGCGGCGGCCTCCGACGGCGTTCCCTCCGACTGTGTCGTCAACTTCGACACCATCCACACCCTGCCCCGGGAGGCGTTCCGACGCCCAGTGGCCGCGCTTGACCCCGCCCGGCTCGAGGCGGCCTGCCAGACTCTCAAGGCCGCCACGGGCTGCTAGCAGCCGCTCGGCCCCTATGTCGCTGCGGGCGACACCGGCTCGTGGCATCGCAAGCGCATTGTGCGTCTAAATGACGTACAGTGGCGGTATGGATGTCAAGACCGAGCGATGGTCGATACGAGTCACCCCAGCTGAAGACACGATCGTGCGCCGAGTTCTCGACAATGCCGGGATGTCACTGAACGAGTACGTGGTCAGCCGCGCCGTCGCCGCCGCGATCAACGACCTCGCGGATCGCCGGGTCTTCACGCTGTCTGCTGAGGCCTGGGACGAACTCCAGAAGATCCTCGACCGGCCGGCGACGGCCAAGCCGAGGATCGCCGCGCTGTTGGCTGAGCCGTCGGTGCTGGAACCCGAGTGAGCCTGTACCGGGGGCCCGAACTTCTCGCCGCACATCACGAGGTCGAGAGCTTCGACTGCGGCGACGAGGCTCTCAACGAATGGCTCCACCGCAGGGCACCGCGCAACCAGCGGGAAGGGTCCAGCCGAACATGGGTGGTCACAGACGGCGCCCGAGTGGTGGCCTTCTATGCGTCGAGCACCGCGGTGGTCGCCCGCACCGAGGCCACCCGGCGTGCTGCGCGCAACCAGCCCGACCCGCTGCCTGCAATGCTGTTGGGCCGGCTGGCCGCGGACCGCGGCCATCAGGGCAAGGGGCTGGCCGCGGACCGCGGCCATCAGGGCAAGGGGCTGGCCGCGGCGTTGCTGAAGCACTTTCTCCTAAAAGCACTCGAGGTGGCTGAACTCACCGGCGTGCGCTTCGTGCTGGTCCACGCGAAGGACAGCCAGTCGGCCAGCTTCTACCGCCATTTCGGGTTCAAGCCCTCACCGCTGGACGACCTAACGCTCATGCTGCTGGTCAAGGACATCGCACCCTGAGCCACAGCAACACCTACAGCCGAGCAGGAACACTCGGCGTGCCCCTTGTATCCGAATCCCCCTCGTCCCCAAGACAGGCGCATCGGCCCACTGTGGATTCAGCCGCTTGCAGACGGCCTCGCCGATCGAGCGGCCGTCACGCTCGGAGCGGATCCGCTTCCACGATCGCGGTGACGGTCTTGCGGCCGAGTCCGGACGCCTCGGCTATCTGTCGCAACGAGGCACCGACACGATGGGCCGTGCGGATCATGTCGTCGCGGATGGCGCTCTCCTTGTGGGCCCGCTCGGCACTGAGGCCGACCACGGCGAGAGCAGCCCCGACCTCATAGTCGGTGCCGGTCCGGTACTTGTCCATTCCCGCGATGGCGGCAGACACATCAGCGTCGGTGTAGCTCATTGTTCCTCCCGCAGGCCGGCGGCCAGCTTGTCGCGGATACCCATGAGGGTCGGGATCCGCGGGGACAGTTCCCGGGCCGCCTCGGCGTGATTGAGATGCGCGACAACCATTCCCACCAGTTCCAGTGCCTCGATCCGCTCCAGCTCAACACGCACCATCGGCCCGAGCGTAACCACCTATGGTCCATATTGGGCCACAGGTACTGCTTCACAGCGCATATCCTGCGGCCATGCACTGGCGCCTGGCCACGGTGATGGTGGCTACAGCGGTCATTGCGGCTGGTTGCGGGGGCGGGACCGACGACGCCGGCGGATCCCCTACCGCGACTCCCGCAGCAGTGGCGGCCGTCTCCACCACGGCCGCTACAGCCCCGACAACAGACGCCGCGAGCGACCCGGCGGGCGCTGTAACAAGCAGCACCGCGCCGGAACCGGCGCCCGCCCCGACACCGGATGACGGCGCCGAAGCCCACCCCAGCGATGCCTACTTTGCCCTCGACCGCGTGCTGGACATCAGCATCGAAATCGCCGGCGAGGATTGGGACACCCTGCGCCACCAGACCCGGACGTTCGAGGACGTGATGGCGGAAATCGAGGAATACGCCCTCTCCCGGCCCTTCGCCGACATCTATGACTGGTTCGGTGCCACGGTGACCGTGGACGGCGAGACCCACGCCGACGTCGGTGTGCGCAAGAAGGGGTTCCTAGGCTCCCAGAGCGACACCAAGCCGGCCCTCAAGCTCCGCTTCGACAAGTACGTGGACGGCCAATCCCTCGGCGGGGTCATGGAGCGGATGACCCTGAACAACAGCATCCAGGACCCCTCCATCGTCAACACCTGCCTGTCGTACCGGGTCTTCGCCGCCGCCGGCAACCCCGCGCCGCGCTGCAACTTCGCCACCGTGTCGGTGAACGGCAAGGACCTGGGGCTGTACGTCCACGTCGAGGAAATGAAGGCCCCGTTCCTGTCGCGCCACTTCGAGAGCGCGGACGGCAACCTGTACGAAGGCACGGTCAGCGACTTCACGCCGACCTACCGCGGAACCATAGAGAAGAAGACCAACACCGACGCCGCCGACTGGTCCGACATAGACGCCGTGGTGGCGGCCCTGCAGGACCCGTCAGACGCCGGCCTGAAGGCGCTGGGCGAGCTCGTGGACCTGGACCGGTTCCTCTCGTTCTGGGCAACGGAGGTGCTGGTCGGGCACTGGGACGGGTACGCCGGCGACCGCAACAACTACCACTTCTACCGCGAGCCTGACGGCCCCTTCGTGTTCATGCCGTGGGGCACCGACGACACCTTCCACTTGAAGGACGACCCCAATCCCTTCGACAACATCAGCAACCCGCCCCCGTCGGTGCTGGCCCTCACGGCCATCCCGAACCGCCTGTACAACGACCCTGACTGGCGGGTCGGATACGCCGCCCGACTGACGCAACTCCTGGACACCGTCTGGGACGAGGAGGAGCTGCTGGCCGTGGTGGACGAGATGGCCGCCATCGTGCAGCAGCACGCCCTCCCATCCGCAAGAGAGGCCGCCGCCGCCGACACCGAGCGGGTGCGCAAGTTCATCCTGAAGCGGCGAGGCGAAATCCTGACAGACCTCACCCCCACGCCGCCCGAATGGCCGGAGCCGGAGGCATACGTCCCGCCTTCCGCCGGGTCGGGAACCCTGGAGATCACCTTCGAGACGACTTGGGGAAGCAACCTGAGTCCCAACCCTCTGGGGGAAGGGACGATCAACAGCCTGTCGCTGAACGGGTCCGAGGAATCGGTCGAAGGCATGGGAGTCTTTGCCGGCCAGGCCAGCCCGGAGGAGAGGGTCCTGCTTCCGGGAGTTGACAAGCCCGCGTCCATAGTCGTTGCGGGACTCGACGACGATGGCTCCGTCTCCGGAATGACGCTGGCTGTGGACCCGGAACAGTTGGCGGCGGGAGCCACGCTGGTCATCGGCGAAGATGCCATCGCGGGGGGGACATGGTCCATCCCGCCCGGAGCGTCGGCGCCGGACAGCTTCTCGCCATTCACCCAAGGCGTGCTGGAACTGTCGACGGCTCAGACGACGCCCGGCGCCACCATCGCCGGCACCTTCTCCGGCGTGTACGGGCTCGTCGCGCCCGAAGTAGGCCAAGGCCTCCCGGGCGCCACCATAGCCGGCACCTTCTCCGGCGTGTACGGGCAGGCCCCGTCCCCGACCGGTGGCGACAGCCCCGACGCAGAGGGCGCCGACCCCGGCACGACTGCGGTGGACGTTGGCCTGGTCATCAACGAGATCGCCGCGAAGGGCGACCCCCTGGACTGGTTCGAGCTGCACAACCCATCGCCCGACCCGATAGCGCTCGACGGCTTCGAGGTGGCCGACAGCCTCACCGACGCCGGCAAGCGGGTGGCCTTCCCGGCCGGCACGACCGTCCAACCGGGCGCGTACATGCAGTTCAGTTTGGACAAGGACGGCTGGCCCGGCTTCGCCCTGGGCAGCGACGAGGAACTGGGCATCTGGCTGTTGGACGGCACCCACGTCGCCAGTGTCGACTGGAACGAGGGCCAGTCCGCCGACGGCCAGAGCTACGCCCGCGTGCCCGACGCCACCGGCGACTTCCAAACCGTGGACAACCCCACCCCGGGCACCGCCAACCAGCCGTGACGGTCGACGGCCTGGCATTCGACCTGGACAACACCCTGTTCGACTTTCGGAGCGCTTTCGCCGGAGTCGCCCGCAGCTTCTACGAACAGCATCTCCGCACTACGACGTCAGTCACACGCGCGGATGCGGTGGCGATGATGATTCGCTGGGACGAGGACCTCCACGCCGTCACGCAATACGTACCCGACCTGAAGGCACGGCGATTCGCTCGCTGGCTGAGCGAGTGGCCCGACACCGGCCTCGACATCGCAGCGCTGACCGGATGGTACGACGAAGCGATGGACCAGCAGATGCAACCCGACCCAGAGGTCAACACATTCCTTGCCCACCTCAACGACCGGCAGGTGCCGTGGGGCATCGTCACCAACGGGCCGAGCCGGATGCAGCGCCACAAGTGCCAAGCGTTGGGCCTGGACCGGATAGCGCCCTTCATCATCGTCTCAGAAGAGGTCGGCTACGCCAAACCAGACCCCAGAATATTTCGCGACGCCCTCGACGCGACCGGACTCGCCAAACCCGAGCAGATCATGTTCGTCGGGGACAACCCTGCAACCGACATAGACGGAGCCAGACGCTTCGGAATGAGAACCGCGTGGGTTCGGCGAGGCCGACGGTTCCCGGCCGACCTGCAACCCCCCGATCGCATTGTCGACTCCGTCATCGAAGTGCATCACATTGTCGACGCTGAGCGCAACCCAGAAACAGCCCCGTAGAGAGCCGTAAGCGCCGCCCGTCGCTGCCTGCGATGCTGTTGGGTCGCCCAGCCGTCGATCGCGGCCAGCGGCAACGGGAGTCGTTACCCCAGAGAACGGATCCGTGATCGGTACCGTCGTGTCGCTGCGGGGGGAATCCCAGGCCGACTCCGTCATGTACCGGGAGGTGCTGGCCGAATGCGCACGCGGTCGCGGGTGGGAGGTCCATCTCTTCAACGCCAACAACGTCGAAGGCCAAGCGAGGCGCCTCCTTGGCGAGCGGGCCGACGATGTCCTAGGCAGCCCGAGACAACGACTGGGCCCACCGTGGGCCAAGGACCACCGCATGGCGCTGGCCGCGACGATCCTGGCCAGCTGATGGTGGTGAGCGGCGAGGCGGAATCGCGCTCGGATGCCGTGCGGCGCGCCTTGGAAGCGATGATCGGCCAGCGTCGACGCCAGCTCATCGGGGTCTGATCTCGGCGTCCCCAAGGGTCGTGGTGTGCCCATCCCGAACGACCAGCAGGCACTATTGCTTGACTCAGCCAGTCACTTGAGTGACGATCGCAGCTAGGGAGGTGCGCCGTGCGGGTGATGATCACGGGGGCGACGGGGTTCATCGGTGGCCACACGGCGGCGCTCGCCGTCGAGGCTGGACACCAGGTTCGCGCGCTGGTGAGGTCGACCGAGCGCCTCGAGGACACCATGGCGGGATTCGACCTCCCCGTCCCGGATCACGTCGTCGGCGACATGACGGATCCCGCCGCCGTCGCCGCGGCCCTCGATGGCGCGGAAGCGGTGATCCACTGCGCCGCCGTCGTGTCGCTCGACCCACGCGACAACGCCGAGGTGATCGAGAAGAACTTCGCCGGAGCGCGCACCGTGCTCGAGCAGGCTGTGGAGATGGGGCTCGACCCGGTCGTCCACGTGTCGAGCACCGCCGCCCTCTTCGAGTCCGACGCCGGGCCGCTCACCGTCGACCACCCGCCGTCGTCGGTCGACTTTGCGTACTGCAGAGCGAAGTCGAACTCAGAGGTCGCGGCCCGAGGGCTCCAGGCAGCCGGCGCTCCCGTAGCGATCGTGTACCCGAGCGGTGTCATCGGGCCGCCGGCGGGCACGGCGTTCGGTGAGACCGGCGAGGGCATGGCCCGATTCATCGCCAGCGGCGCCATGCCCACCCACAGAGCTGCGGTCTCGATCACCGATGTCCGCGATCTGGCCGCCGTCCTCGTCGCCCTCCTCGAACCGGGCAAGGGACCGCGACGGATCATGTGTGGCGGCCATTTCCTCGACATGAACCGTCTCGCGGGCATCTACCGCGAACTCACCGGTCGAAGGTTCCCGATCGCACCGGTCCCGCCCGCAGCGCTGCGGGGGATGGGCCGCCTGCTCGACAACGTCCGGCGAGTGGTGCCGTTCCAATCCGCAATGAACGAGGAGGGCATGACCATCGCGACCCACTGGGAGGGCACGGTCGACAGCGACCTCGCCGGCCTCGGGGTCGAGCTCCGCGACCCGGAGGAAACCTTCGCGGATTGTCTCATCGCCTGGCACGCCGCGGGCTTGCTCACCCGCCGCCAGATGGGCGACGCCCTTGGAGACCCCGACCCGAGCGAGGCGCCGGCACCACCGAAGGGGTTCCGTGCATCCGGCCGTGTGCTCACCTCGCGGCCCTTCCGCGCCATCGGCCCGCGCGTCATCCCGCCGTTCCACCGGGCGGTCAACCGGCTCACCGGAGGGCGATCGTTGCTCGATTCCGCTGCGCAGCCCTTGCTCATGCTCGCCTCGAGGGGCGCCAGGACGGGCCAGATCCGCGAGACGCCGATCGCCGCCGTCCCGCACGAAGAGGGTCGCTTCTTGGTTGTGGGCAGCAACTTCGCGCGCGAGCGCCACCCTGCCTGGACAGCCAACCTCATCGCCAACCCCGATGCCGAGATTGTGTTCCGCGGTGAACGGACGCCCGTGCGGGCTCGACTCCTCGAAGGCGCCGAGCGTGAGCGGCGGTGGCAGACCGCCGTGGCCTGGTATTCGCACTGGACCCAGTACGACGCCATGACCGAGCGCGAGTTGCGCGTGTTCGAGCTAGAGCCCGTCACCGACGCCCCCGACCATGGCGGCAGCAGGAGCACCAGATAGGTCATCTGCAGGTACCCGAGGTGAAAGCTTGCGTCGTGGGTCCGACAAGATTCGACGCCTCGAGGGGGCGAAGGTCGCTGATCAGAACTTCTGGATCGTGTGATGGTGGGTCATGGCCGAGGTCTCGCAGCACCACTGGAGATTCGTCATCAGGTTTGAGGATGGCGAGGGCTCGCGCAGGGCGTGGCTGTAGGCCAGTTGGTTCGACAGGGTGAAGGCCATGTGGTGCCAGCGGATGGCGTCGAGGTCGACGGGGGCGGCGCCCGAGAGTTCCTCGTAGCGGGCGTAGAGCTTGTTCATGTCGCCGTAGCCGACGACGGTGTCGCGCATGCGCCACGCGGCGAGGTCCATCATGGGGTCGCCGCATCTGCGGTGTCGGTAGCGACTACGGGCAGATGCCAACTGGCGCTTCCCTCGTCCCCGCCGGGAGCCGACAGTCGGGGGGAGGGGGATTACTTGTTGTGATTCACCACGTTGCAATAAGCTATTGCAATGTCTTGGATCTGGAGCTGGTCCGCAACTAGGAGATGTGCCGTGCAATTCGCACTCGTGGGGTTCGGCATGAACGGCTCGATAGCTCAATGACCTCGGAGCCACCCCCCCCCCGCAGGCTCCACGACTGGGAGACATCACACAGCGTCTACACTGCCCTCAACTGCAACCACCGAAGAGCTTGCCGAGTGTCGTGTGCTTTTCGCAGGGTTCCGTGGCTGGTCGCGGCGGCGATGCTGCTGGGTGCTGTGGGAGTGTCGGCAGGCGCGCAGCCGGATACGTCGACGTGTACGGACGCGGATGAGCCTCCTACGCCTGCCGATGTCGCCGTGACGGCCGTGCCGGTCGTGGTCACGTCCACGACAGCGGACTATTTCGTTCTGTACGTGAGCCACGACGCGGACGGCACGACGGTGGAGTACCCGGTCCAGGTGACCTTGGGCGCAGACGGCACTACCACGCTCGCCGAGAACGTGGGGGCGCTGCCCGCGGAGCGCTATCGGGTGGAGAAGTATTCCGTCGCCGACCCAGCCGATGTCGACGGTGATTGCATTGACGACCTCACCGAACTGGCCGACCTGGCGAGCATGAACCCGGTGAACCCCGCCTCCCTGGAATTCACCTACGGCACCGAAGCCATCCCCGATCACGAAACATTCGAGGCACTCGCCTATGCGGCTACCAGCGGTGTATTACTATTGAAATTCTCCATATCCGATGTCGAATCCGACCGACCAAGTGTCTACTTCCAGAACACCAATAGGTTCACTCACCATCCAGACTTTCTGGATGCCGTCGGCGTCGATCCTCGGGGCACTCTCACAGGCCGCATCGTCTATAACCCAGAACTCATCGCACCCGACGGCAGCGACGGAGTCTACTATTTCGCGTATCGCAACCATCAGGACACTCTGAGTGTATTGGAGCGTGTTTACACGCTGCTCGCGGCCAACATGCCCATGCTGGAAGACAACCTGGCCCTTTGGATACGCAACCATACGCTGAGGTCGATCCAGGCTGATTTGCCGTGGTATCGGGCATCTCGAATGAATCTCGTGTTCGACGAAGATGTCTATAGCGATACCGATTTCGTGGCGTTGAACCCGGGGGAGGGGTTCGGCTTGCTGCGGATGTTGGAACCGGACGAGCGTCCTCGCTCTCGCGACGTGGTGATCTATGAGACGCTGCCGAACGAGCTGCCCCGTGTTGCGGGGATCATCAGCACTGTGCCCCAGACGCCGTTGTCGCATGTCAACTTGCGTGCTTTGCAGGACGGCGTGCCCAACGCTTTCATTGCCGATGCGCTTGACGATGATGCCTTGGGGGGTCTGATCGGCAGCCACGTCTACTACGCGGTGACCGAGTCCGGCTACTCGGTTCGGGCGGCGAGCCAAGCCGAGGTGGACGAGCATTTCGCTTCTTCCCGGCCCACGAAGGCCCAGACGCCGCAGCGCGACCTGTCGGTGACCGAGATCACCGCTTTGAGCGAGATCGGTTTTGACGACTGGGATGCCTTCGGCGTCAAGGCGGCCAACGTGGCGGTGCTGGGGACGCTTGGGTTTGGGGAGGGGGCGGTGCCGGACGGGTTCGCGGTGCCGTTCTATTCCTATGACGAGTTCATGAAGCACAACGATCTCTATGACGATGTCGAGGAGATGCTGGCCGATCCTGACTTCCAGACGGATTTCGACGTCAAGGAAGACGAGCTGAAGGCTCTGCGGAAGAAGATCAAGAAGGGGGAGACGCCGGAGTGGATCGATGCTGCGTTGACCGAGATGCACGACGCATTCCCGGAGGGGACGTCGCTGCGTTACCGGTCCAGCACGAACAACGAGGACCTGCCCGGTTTCAACGGCGCGGGGCTGTATGACTCCAACACGCAGCATCCCGAAGAGACCGAGGAGGACGGCATCGCCAAGTCGCTCAAGCAGGCGTACGCGAGCCTGTGGAACTACCGGGCGTTCATCGAACGCGACTTCCACCGGGTTGATCACCTGAAGGCCGCGATGGGGGTGCTGGTCCATCCCAACTATTCCGATGAGCTGGTCAACGGCGTGGCAGTCAGCGCTGATCCTGCCTACGGCACGGAAGGGAGTTACTACGTCAACTCGCAGGTCGGCGAAGACTTGGTCACCAACCCCGAGGCGCACTCGGTGCCCGAGGAAATCCTGTCGTACCCGGACGGTACATACAGCGTTGCTGCGGTCTCCAACCAGATTCCCTCGGGGCAACTGCTCATGACCGACGATCAACTCGCACAGCTGCGCCAGCACCTCGCCGCGATCCATGGGAGGTTCGCGGAGCTGTACGCCGTCGACGAGGGCGAACCCTTCGCCATCGAGGTCGAGTTCAAGATCACCAGCGACAATGTCCTGGCGATCAAGCAGGCCCGGCCCTGGATATTCGCCGATCCCTCACCCGCGATCGAAGACACCCGCCCGGGGACCACCGACGTTGCCCTGACGGGGAGATTCGACGTCGCACCGGCGACACATAGTGGCACAACACTTAGCGTTCGGGTTCGGTTCAGCGACGGCCTCACCATCGGTTGGATCGAATTCACGCAGCACGGGGTGAAGGTGACGGGCGGCAGGGTGGAGCGGATTGAGAGAGTGGAACACAAAGACTACTTGTGGGAGATTGAGGTCACCCCGGATTCCCCTCTTGAGAACGTAACTCTAGCCTTGGCCTATAACCGTCCTTGTACCGTCTTAGGCGCTCTCTGCACATTTAACGGGCGGCGTCTGTCGACCCGATTGGAGCACACTGTGAGGGCGTTGCGTCCTCCTGTTCCGGATCGGCCAACCGGGGTGGCGCCCAGCGGCGGCGGTGAGGAGGAGCCGCAGGACGAGGCTGAGGCCGTCAATCCCGAGCAATTGGCGGCAGAGGCCTCTGAGCGGTTCTCGGACGTCGGATCCGACGCCTACTACGCGGCGGCGGTGGGATGGATGTTGCGCCACGGAATCACCGCCGGATGCTCGCAGGACGCGTTCTGCCCCAACCAACCGGTCACCCGCCAGCAGTTCGTGGCATTCCTATGGCGCGCCGCGGGCAGACCCGAGCCGCGGCGCGCCGGCTCGGAGATATTCGGCGACACCAGCGCGCAGGCGTACGCGAACCCCGCCATCGGATGGGCCTCCGAAGTCGGCGTGACCGCGGGCTGCGAGTCGGCCACAGAAGACGCGCCCGCGATGTTCTGCCCTACCGCGGAGGCGTCGCGGGCGCAGGTGTCGGCCTTCCTGTACCGCTACATGGACGCCAGTCACGATCCCGCCACCGCGTTCGACGATGTCGACACCGCGAGCTATTTTGCAGAAGCGGTGAACTGGATGTCCGCCCACGGCATCACCGTAGGATGCAGTCCCGACATGTTCTGCCCGCACGCCACCGCCACCCGCGCCCATGTGGCGACGTTCCTTTACAGGATCGCCGCCGAGCCTCGAAGCTGGGGCGCTGACGCCCACCTCCGAGAAGATCTCGCGCCATAGCTCTTGCCGTTCCCAACCCCGACGCGGGCTCAGGCGTCGTGACCGATTTCCCCGTCTCCGGCCTGCATGCGGATGCAGCCAGCCGTCAGGCCTCGGCTGCCGGTGGTTGCTGGTCAGAACTTCTGGATCGTGTGATGGTGGGTCATGGCTGAGTTGGCCGGGCCAAGCAGCATGTGGGCTCTCAGGTTCCATTTGTGGAAGAGTCGAACGAGTTCGGTGTCGTGTCTGCCGGCGCTGTCGGCGAGCACGAACGCCTCGAGCTCTGCCTCGCCGTCGCGCCAGTCGTGCGGGCGGGCCCCGAGCAGCAGCTCGAGGTCGTCGAGATCGGCCCTCGCGACGGCATCGCCTATCTCGTCGCGTCGCTGGAGATGGCGAGCCAGCCGGAACAGTGTGCACAGCTCGTGCCGGACGAACACGTCGTCGGTGGAAATCGACCGCAGCGCCCGCACCAGGTGCCGGTGGCCTGCGTCGGCGGTCGAGAAGCGGGGCTCGGGCATCTCCACGGTGGGCAGGTCGATGCCGAGATGTTGCGCCCAGACCTCGGTGGCGAACAGGTTGGTCTCGCAGCACCACTGGAGGTTCGTCATCAGGTCCGAGGACGGCGAGGGGTCGCGCAGGGCGTGGCTGTAGGCCAGCTGGTTCGACAGGGTGAAGGCCATGTGGTGCCAGCGGATGGCGTCGAGGTCGACGGGGGCGCCCGAGAGCTCCTCGTAGCGGACGTAGAGCTTCTTCATGTCGCCGTAGCCGACGATGGTGTCGCGCATGCGCCAGGCGGCGAGGTCCATCATGGGGTCGCCGAGGTGGCCCAGCTCAAGGTCCAGCACCGCCACGATCTTGCCGCTGTCGTGGTGGAACTGGCCCGAGTCCCACACGACGGGCGCCTCCCGGCCGGCGGTGTCGACCGGGTTGCGGCGCAGCCAGCCGAGGCAGAACTCTCCGAAGGGGTCGGGGCGCGCTTTGAGCGAGCGGTAGTGCTCCTCGTAGCGCCGCAGCCCCACCAGCCCGGACTCCGCCCCATCCGCCGGGCCGCCTGGCCCGGATCCCCCATTCTCGGCGGCGGGCCCATCATCGCGCGGGCATGTTGGGTGATGGTGCTGGCGGTCACCGGTGGCGAACCCCAGGGTGTATCAGGGAGGCGCCCGGTTGGTTGTATGTCTATTGGGGCCCGAGTCGGGCCTCAACGCATCCGCGGTGCGCGTTGCTCCGTTGGCCCTGTCTGTCGCAGTTCGCGTCGCGGGTGGCTGCGCAGCCGTTGCGGGAGCGGGACTCGCGACCTATGCGCTGTGGGCCGGTCTCGAGGATGCCCGCCCTGCCTCCTCGGCCTCGACGTCCCGCTTGACGGAGTGACGCATCTCGTCGTCTTCCAATTCTTGGAGGCTCTGTTCCAAGTCTGCTAGAAGGCGCCGCGCCTCCCGCTGCTCCTCCGCGAATCTCGGGTCCCTGGCTCGACGCATCATTTCTGCAGTCGCTGCTTGGAGCGCAGAGACAAACGCGTCGCGCTTCTCCTCACGCTCTTGGTGCGCTGTTCGGGTGTGTGTGGTCAAGGGGATGCGCTCATCGTCGAACACGGCCGTCGCCTCGAGACGGCCGCCCATGCCTTCGACAGCCATCCGCAGAGTCGACACCAGGTTGTCAGCGGCAGTCTCCATCGCCGACACCGACGCTTGGGCGCGGTCAAGGCGCCGGGCCAGCTCGGTCTGGGTGAGCTTACGGTGTCGGCGCAGCTCCTTCAGATTGTAGGTCACCATCTCGGCGCGGGCCTCGTCCTTGAGGGCCTCGACCCGGGCCCGCTGAGCGGGGGTCAATTCGCCGACGAGGTCATCGAAGTTGTGGTACGTCATGTGATGTGTGTCTCCTGTTTGATGTGGGATGCCGCATCTTGGGGTGTGCTAGCTACGGGTCTGGGAGTTCGCCTTGGGCCCTCAGGTCCGCCAGGTACTGTTCGTACAGGCGCTCAGCCGCCGGGATGGCGGTTTGGTACCAGTTGTTCCATTGTCGGGCCTTGCTGCCCCCGTACAACAGAATCGCCTGTCGGCGGGGGTCGAATATGAACAGGATGCGCAGATCCCTTCCCGCGGCGCGGGGTCTGAGTTCCTTCATGTTCTGATGTCGGGAGCCGTGGATCCGTTCAACGATGGGACGCCCCAGCGTCGGGCCGCCTTCGCGGAGCAGGTCCACAGCAGCTATGACTGAGAGCTTCTGTTCTTCGCCGAGCGAAACCAGCCAGGAAGCAAACTCGTCCGTCGCGTTGATCTCCCAAGCCACTCCGACAGTATAGGGACAACTCGATATAGATGTAACCTGTACCACCCCGGTGGTCATGTTCGCTGGGTGCGTCCGCAGTGGTTGTCGCGGTGTCGGTCGTATGGATCGTGAAGGATCCGTCCCCTACGCCCCGTCAGGACGTCCGATCGGTGTTCCTCGATGGTCTGGCCCGTCGCACAGGCTGCACGCAACCGAGTAGATGCACTCAAGGGGGCGATACCACGCCTTGAGCGCCGCCTTGGTCCGCGGGAGATCACGTCTCCAAAACTCGCTGAGCACGAACGCGTAGAACGACCAGTAGCGGGGGTGAATCGTTAGCACGTTGATCCCCGGCGATAGGCGAGGCAGGATTCGGTCGGTCACGACCGAGCCGAGGCCGAGGTGATCCTGCCCTCCTCCCGGCGGGTACATCTTCTCCGTCCAGTAGGGAACGGCGTCGAGCAACTCCGGGGAAGACATCAGCGGCGATCCTTCGTACTGGACAATGTGCCCGCAAGCCGAGCAGCCTAGAAGAGCAGGTGGACTTCCACAGGTTCGCCCTTGAGGTACTGGTGATGTCTTGGGTCCTATCGATGCGGTCGTCCGCCCTTGAAGAGGGGAGCATGGATCGGCGCTAGCGCCAGAGGTCAAGTCACCTCGAGGTCGAGTCCTTGTCAGTCCTTGCTGTGTTCCTTGTTGCCATCGCGAGGCCGCGGACGGCCGCGGTGGCCACGACGAGAACGTCACCCAAGTCGAGGATGCGTCCCGGCAACCGGACTCTTGCGAGATAGTCGTCGACGGTCGCGGCGCGGTCCTCGTCGCTGGTGTCGCCGAAGTGCTCCTGACCGGCCACGCGATCCATGACGTAGGCCATGGGCTCGTCGATCCATCCCCACACTGTCGCCACCGGAATGCCGTGCTCGCCCAGGAGCCGCTGGAACGTCATCTCATGGGAAAGGGGGAAAATGAGCGGCATGTCCGTGCGGTCGCCGCGCACCACCAGCTCGTGCCGGGTGCCGCCGCGGTCGACGGTCGCGAACGACACCGGCCGCCAGCGTGTCTGGCGGGCCAGGCCGACGACCGTGCCGCCGAACTCCTGCTCGAACCAGCGGACGATGTTGCCGTCAGCGGCGGCCAGTGACTCCGGGCTCATCATGGCGGCACGCCTCTCCCCTATCCGCCGGGCCGCTTGGCCCGGACCGCCAATCTTGGCGGCGGGCCCATCATCGCGCGGGCGTCTTGGGTGGTGGTGTCGGCGGTCACCGGTCGCGAGGCCCAACAGTCACAGGCCGCTCGGCTTGCAATCGGCGATTTGTGGTCTAGGTTCGTACGCCCATCGGTTCGCTAAGGAGGAGACATGAGGTTCAGTTTCGTAACACTGCCCGACTACCCGCTACAGGAGTCCCTGGAACACATCAAGCTGGCTGACGAGCTCGGCTTCTACGGGTGTTACGCCGCCGATGAGACCTGGCACAAGGACCTGTACGTGCTGTTCGCAGCGGCGGCGTCCATGACCACCCAGATCCGCATGGGCCCCAGCCTGGCCCCGATCGCCCTGCGTGAGCCGACCCTGGTCGCCCAGGCGGTGGCCACCCTCGACGAGTTGACCGGCGGCCGCGCCGAATGCGTCATCTCCAGCGGGAACTTCAGCCTGCTCGCCCAGTACGCGACGGACTGGACGAGCATAAAGCCGCTGTCCCGGGTCAAGGAGGCACACCACGTGATGCGCACCTTCCTCGACACCGGAGCGCTGACCTTCGAAGGCGAGTTCTTCAACTACGCCGGACTGTTCACCTTCGCCCGCCCGGTGCAGGAGCATCTTCCCCTGCTGATCGGCGCCCTGCGCGGCCCGAAGTCCTTCGAGGCGGCAGGCGAGCTCTCCGACGGCACCCACGCCTTCGCCCAGTACTCCCAGGAGGCGTGCAACTACATGGTGGAGCACCTCAGGATCGGCGCGGAGCGGGCCGGGCGCAACTGGCAGGACCTCGACATCGCGGTCTGGAACGTGTTCGCCATCGGGCCCGACTCGGCGAAGGCCAAGGCCGCGGCCCAGACCATCGGAGCGTTCTACATCCCGGCCATGGCGACCGAGCAGCTGGAGCGCCACGGCGCCTCACAGACCGACGTGCAGCCCATCCTCGACGCGTTCGGAGATGGAGACGTCCAGGGAGCGATCGACGCCATGACACCCGACATCGCCGAGAAGCTCTCAGTTGCGGGCACCCCCACCGAGGTGGTCGACAAGATCAAGTCGGACATCGAGCCGAGCGGCGTCAACCACTTCATCGCCTGCATCACGGACTCGTTCCTGCTGAACGCGTTCACCGGACGAGACATCGAGGTGCCCGACGTCAAGGGCCAGCTGCAGCTAATCCACGACGAGGTAGTGCCAGCCTTCAGCTGATCAGAACTTCTGGATTTTGTGATGGTGGGTCATGGCTGAGTTGGCCGGGCCGAGCAGCATGTGGGCTCGGAGGTTCCGTTTGTAGAAGAGCCGCACGAGCTCGGTCTCGTGCTTGCCGGCAGTGTCGGCGAGGACGAAGGCTTCGAGCTTGGCCTCGCCGTCTCGCCAGTCGTGTGGGCGGGCCCCGAGCAGTAGCTCGAGGTCATCGAGATCGGCCTGCTCGACGGCATCGCCGATCTCGTCGCGTCGCTGGAGATGGCGGGCCAGCCGGCGCAGTGTGCGCACACGAGTCCGGACACCCCCTGTGGGATCGGTCAGACCGAGGCTTGGACGCTCTCGTGCTCGGAGCCGCCTTGTCGTGGACGCTGATTCATGCGTCCTCGCTCTTGGACTCCGGCAGAAGGGGTTGGTCCGACAGAGCAGCGGGAACCCTCGTGATTAGGGCATGACCTCTCAGGTGCGGCCAACCATGAGCCTGACCGTCGGAGCCAGCAGCATGCTCACCAAGTCGTTCGCGCAGCCGTTGCGGGAGCGAGACACGCGGCCTACGCGCTGTGGGCCGGTTTTGAGGATGCCCGCTCTGCGTCCTCGGTCTCGGCGTCCTGCTCGACGACGCGATGCATTTCGCCATACTCCAATTCTTGGAGGCTCTGTCCCAGGTCTGCTAGCAGGCGCCGCGCCTCTCGCTGCTCATCCGCGTGTCTCGGGTCCCTGGCTCGACGCATCATTTCGGAAGTCGCTGCTTGGAGCGCAGAGGCAAATGCGTCCTGCATGTCCTTGCGCTCTTGGTGCACTGCGCGGGTGTGGGTGGTCAGCGGGATGCTCTCATCGTCGAACAAGGCCGTTACCTCGAGACGGCCGCCCATGCCTTCGACTGCCATCCGCAGAGTCGACACCAAGTTGTCGGCGGCAGCCTCCATCGCCGACACAGACGCTTGGGCGCGGTCAAGGCGCCGAGCCAGCTCAGTCTGGGTGAGCTTGCGGTGTCGGCGCAGCTCCTTGAGGTTGTAGGTCACTATCTCGGCGCGGGCCTCGTTTTTGAGAGCCTCGACCTGGGCCTGCTGAGCCGGGGTCAAGTCGCCGATGAGGTCATCGAAGTTGTGGTAGGTCATGTGATGTCTGTCTCCTGTGTGAGGTGGGATGCCGCATCTTGGGGTGTGTTTGCTATGGGTCTGGGAGTTCGCCTTGGGCCCTGAGGTCTGCCAGGTACTGTTCGTACAGCCGCTCCGCCGCCGGGATGGCACTCCGGTACCAGTTGTTCCATTGTCGGGTCTTGCTGCCCCCGTACAACAGAATCGCCTGCCGGCGGGGGTCGAACATGAACAGGATGCGTAGGTCCCTTCCCGCTGCGCGGGGTCTGAGTTCCTTCATGTTCTGATATCGGGAGCCGTGGATCCGTTCAACAATGGGACGCCCTAACGTCGGACCGCCCTCCCGGAGCAGCTCTACAGCAGCCACGACTGAGAGCCTCTGATCTTCGCCTAGCGCAGCCAGCCAGGACCGGAACTCGTCTGTCGCGTTGACCTCCCAAGCCACCTTCGCCAGTATAGAGTTAACTCGATATAGATGTGACCCGTACCAACCACTACCGGGCCGGGCTTGGCTCCGTCCCACCGGGCTGGAGGCCGAGATAGCGCTCCAGGTGGCGGTTCATATTGATGATGCGGCACTCCTCTGCTGACAGCAGCACGTGGGTGAAGCCGGGCTGGTGCAGGCCGGTCTGCTGGGTGCGGATCACGCTCAAGTCCTGGTTGAGCACGAACCCGAAGTCGGCCTGGTCCATGGGCACGGTGACGTGAACCGGAGACGAGGCCGGAGCGTCGGCTGACGGCATCCGGCTGAGCTGGATGATGGCCAGCTCGGCCTCGTCGGGGCTGGGACCGGGCCTGGCGGTCATCACGGTGAACAGGTCGGCACTGACCAGCACGGTGGTGTTGGGGAACAGGTTGTACTGGCTGAGGTGGGTGATCTGGGCGGTGTCGCAGCTCGCTGATGCCGGTGCCCGAGCCCCGGCAGATGGTGTTGCCCCGGTGGCGGCAGACGTTCTGAAAGCCCCGGAGCTCACCGTCGTCGCCCCGCACCAGCAGGATCGAGTACCGGCCCAGCCGGTGCTCGAACCAGTCGCCGGGGTTGGCGACATCGTCGGTGGTGCAGGCCACATGCCACACCTTGGGCCACATCCTCTCGTACTCCAACTCGGCGAACTCAGCAGAGATGTAGCGATTGACGGGGATCTTCACCGGGCCATCGGCGGCCAGCGGAGAGGCGGTGACGGCGGTGCCGAGAATCTCGGCCTCGTCCGGCGGTGCGATGTCAGCCATGCCCACAATCGTGGCACACCGCTCGCTCAATCAGCCCTCGGTGATGGAGCTGGTCGCGATCCGACGATCGATGCCACAGATACGGTACGGGCCCGAAGGGAGTTGGCTCTGTGCTTGACATCGATCCCGGTACTGAGACCAACCGAGCGGTCGCCGAGTGGCAGTCGGCCGGACTGCGCGCACCGGACATGCAGGCCGTTCGCTCGTGGCGGCTCCAGCGGCTCCGGGCCCAGCTCGAGGCCGAGGATGCGGCCGGGATCGTGCTGTTCGACCCGCTTAACATCCGCTACGCCCTCGACGCGACGAACATGCAGGTGTGATGCACCCACAACGCGGTGCGCTACGCCTTCGTGGCCACCGACGGTCCGGTCATCCTGGTCGATCTCGCCCGGTGCGAGCACCTGACTGCGCACTTGCCGCTCATAGACGAGGTCAGGCCCGCGACCGGATGGTTCTTCTTCGAGAACGGAGTCGGTGGTCTGCTCCCCGCCGACAATCAGATCCGACGGGCGGACCGGCGCTCTGGGCAGTTCGAGGCCGGTGGCGTCTCGCAGCGCGTTGAGGATGGCGGGCGTGGAGGACAGGTTGGGAGGCTCACCGACGCCGTTGAGTCCATAGGGGGAGTCGGGGTGGGGGAACTCGAAGATCTTGAGCGGCATGGGCGGCACGTCGAGCATGGTGGGGATCAGGTAGTCGGTGAATGACGGGTTGCGGACCCTGCCGTCGGCGATTTGCAGTTCCTCCATCACGGCGAGCCCGAGGCCCTGGACGGTGCCGCCCTCGATCTGGCCTTCGACCGCGACGGGGTTCATCGCCTTGCCGACATCCTGGGCGGTGGCCATCTCGACCACCCGGACCAGGCCCAGCTCGACGTCCACATCGACCACGGCCCGGTGGGCGGCGTACGCGAATGCGACGTGAGCGTTGCCCTGGCCGCGTTCGGGGTCGACGGGCTCTGTGGGGCGGTGGCGATAGGTGAAGGCGTGGGACACCGACTCGGGGCCCAGCGTGTCGGCCACCGAGACCAGCGGCCGGCCGTCACCGGCACGGATCTCGGGGCCGTCCAGGCGCAGCCCGTCGGCGGGGCAGCATAGAACCGCCGCGGCTCGGGCCAGGACCTCGTCGCGCACCAGCCCGCACGCTCCAAGCACCGCTCCGGCGGTCATCCAGCTCTGGCGCGACGCGGAGGAGGCTCCCGACTCGGCGATGTCGGTGTCCTTGTCGCGCAGCTCCACGGTGCGCACCCCCAGCTCGGTGCGAGCGATCTGGGCTTCGAGGGTCACGATGCCCTGGCCGAGCTCGGGTCCGGCGCAATAGACCTCCGCCACCGGCTCTCCGTCGCGGATCCACACCGTCACCCGGGCGGTGCAGGTGTCGTCCATCCCGCCGGAGAAGCCGATCGCCTTCATGCCGAGCGCATAGCCCACCCCCCGGCGTATTCCCTCTCCCCGGGTGACGTTGCCGACGCCGCCGGGGCGGGCCCTCATGTCCGCGGCCGGATGGTCGGAGTCCTCCGGCAGCGGCAGGTCGCGCAGATAGCACAGGATCTCCTGCACCGGGGCGGGGCCGCCGACCGGCTGGCCGGTGGGCAGCAGGTCGCCCTCGCTGATGGCGTTGCGCATCCGCAGCTCCAGCGGATGCAGGCCCAGCTTGTCGGCGAGCCGGTCCATCGCGGACTCGATGGCATAGCAGGACTGCACCGCGCCGAAGCCTCGCATCGCCCCGCACGGCGGGTTGTTGGTGTAGGTGGCGTACCCGTCGATCTCGACGTTGGCCACGTCGTAGGCGCCGGCCGCGAAGTAGCAGCCGTTGGCGATCACCACCTGCGAGGTGGACGTGTAGGCGCCGCCGTCGAGCACCAGCCGCACCTTCGCGAACACCAGCCGCCCGTCGCCAGTCGCCCCCAGTTCGACGTCGGCGATGGCCGGATGGCGATGCACATGGCCGAAGAAGGACTCCTCGCGGTTGTAGGACATCCGCACCGGCCGGACGGTGCGCAGAGCCAGCATGCAGGCGTGGATGTGGACGTTGAGGTCCTCCTTGCCCCCGAAGGCCCCGCCGACGCCCGACAGCACCAGCCGCACCTTCTCCAGCGGCAGGTCCAGACAGTCGGCCACCTGCTGCTGGTCGAGGTGCAGGTTCTGGCACGACACGTACAGTTCCACGCCGCCGTCGCCCACCGGCACGGCCAGACCCGACTCGGGCCCCAGGAACGCCGGATCCTGGGTTCCCAGCTGGTAGCGGCCCTCGACTACGACATCGGCCAGGCCGCGGGCTGCTTCGACGTCGCCGTGGCGGATCCTCACGTGGCGGGCCAGCCCACCGCCGAACAGGCCCTCGACTGTGCCGGTCAGCGACGCCTCGGGATCGGTGTTGGGGACCAACTCCTCGTAGTCCACGACGATCAGCTCGCACGCCCGGCGGGCGATCTCGGGGTGGGTGGCCGCCACCACCGCCACTGGCTCGCCCTGGAAGCGCACCTCGTCGATGGCCAGCACCGGCTGGTCGTACACCTTCATGCCGTAGGTCTTGGAGCCGGGCACGTCCCGATGGGTCAGCACGCACCTCACCCCGTCGAGGCTTTCCGCCCGCGACGTGTCGATCGAGACGATCCGAGCCCGCGGATGCGGGCTGCGCAGGGTGACCCCCCACAAAGACCCGTCGTGGTACTCGTCGGAGGAGTAGATGAACGAGCCGTCCACCTTGGGGAGCCCGTCGGGCCGAGCCGCCGACGCCCCCACACCGTCGACGGTCACCGAGGGGGTCGCGACCCGCGTGGAGGTGTCGGTGACCGTCACCGCTCGCCCCCGGCGATCATGGTGCGGCTCCGGCGCGTTCTGCGGCCAGGTTCACGGCGTCGAGGATCTTCTGGTAGCCGGTGCAGCGGCACAGATTGCCCGACAGCTCCTCGCGCACGGTCAGATCGTCGGGATCGGGATCGCCCGCTAGCAGACAGTGGGCGGCGACGATCATCCCCGGTGTGCAGAAGCCGCACTGCACCGCCCCCGCATCCAGGAAGGCCTGCTGCACCGGATGCACCCCGCCGTCGGGGGCGAGCCCCTCCACGGTGACCACGGAGCGACCCTCCACCTGCCCGGCGGCCACCAGGCACGAGCAGGCCAGCACTCCGTCGACATACACCGAGCACGACCCGCACTCGCCCTGCTCGCAGGCGTTCTTGGTGCCCCGCAGACCGACGCGCTCCCTGAGGAAGTACAGCAGGCTCTCCAGCGCCCACACATGATCCACGCTGTGAGCCACACCGTTCACAGTTACGTTCACCCTCACGCCGCGTCCTCCCCCGCCACCTCCGTCAGCGCCCAGCTCAGGCAACGCCGGCCCAGCACCGACAGCGCGTGCCTGCGGTAGGCGGCGCTGCCGCGCACATCGTCGATAGCAGAGGCAGCCTCCGCGACCAGGGCGCCGAACTGGCGGGCCACGCCCTCGTCGACGACGCCCGGCTCGCCCCAGCGATCCGCCAAAGCCTCCTCCAGCATCTGCTCCGCGGCGCGCGCCCGCAGCGGGGTCGGGCCGGCCGAGCCGATCCCGGTCCCCACCCGCCGGCGCTCCATGTCCAGATTCAAAGCGAACGACGCCGTGGCGATCACCATCGCGTTGCGCGGCCCGACCTTGGCGAACTGCTGCGGACCCGTCGCTGCAGGGATCCGCACCGCCCGGATCAGCTCGTCGGGCTCGAGCGCGCTGCGCTTGGGTCCAACGAAGAAGTCGTCGACATCGATGAGGCGCGAGCCTCGCACCGACTCGGCCTCCACCCTCGCCCAGCAAGCCAGCAGCACGGGATGGGAGTCGCCTGCCGGCGAGGCGGTGGCGAGGTTGCCGGCCACGGTCCCGCGGTTGCGGATCTGGGGCGAACCGACCGTGCGCGCCGCCTGGGCCAGCGCGGGGCACAACCCGCTGAGCTCGTCGATGATCCTGGTGAAACACACTCCGGCGCCGATGCGCACCGTGCGCCCGTCCTCGATCAGCTCCCAGGAGTCGATCCCCTCGACGCACGCCAGATCCAACAGCGCCGCCGGCCGGGCCCGGTCGAAGTTGATGTCGACCATGAGATCTGTGCCCCCACAGATGGGCGACGCGTCGGGATGCCTCGAGCGCAAGCGCATCGCATCGGGCCACGACGACGGTCGCAATATCGGCCCTGACCCGACACCCTGTCCGCTAGCTTCCGACGCCACCGATCAGATCCAGCTCATGACTCGACATATTGCAATCAACATTATGCACAATCGCTGAATGTGGGTTGCTTGAGTTCTGACTCACGAGCCGACACCTGTGCGATAGTTGACATGATACATGCATGATCTGGCGAGCACGAGGGTCGACCACTCACCTGACGTGCGGCGCTCGACCTCGGCGAGGGGGCGAAGGAAATCGGCGACCGGCGCGCACTGAGACGGCGAGATCCCACTCACCGCGAGCCATCCGTCCGGCGACACGTGCGACACCAGCTCCGAGGCGAGCTCGACGATCCCCGCTCTGGCGATGTTGGCCAGCACGACGTCGAACGTGCCGCCGATATCGCCCAGAGGAGCGAGCGTCGCCTCCATGCGGCGGTCCATGCCGTTGACTTGTGCGTTGCGCCGCGCCGCTTCGACAGCATCCGGCTCGACGTCGACGGCCACCACCCCCGCCGCGCCGAGCCTGAGCGCACAGAGTCCGAGAATGCCGCTTCCGCAGCCGACGTCGAGGACCCGCTCGCTTCCGGCGATCCGCTTCAGGAGTTCTTCGACGAGGTGCCGGGTCGTGGGATGGTGGCCGTTTCCGAATCCACCCCCTCCGAGCTCGATCAACCCCGGAAGGTGCCTGCGATCGTGCTCCGACCACGCACCGCACACGCTGAGCCGTCGGTCGAACGTGACGGGCGCGGTGTCTCGAAGCCACGCCTGCAGGGCGGGGCCTGCCTGTGGCCTCGCCACCGCCATCAAGCCCTCGGCTCGAAGCGACACGACGAGGCCGGCCACGCTCCACTCGTCGTCCACCGCAGCCAACACCACCCGGCGGGTGGTGCCGGGCGCCACAACATCCATCGAGCGCACACCGAGTGCCCGCAGCCGGTCACACACTCCGGCGAGCTCGTCTTCGGTGGTCGCCACCGCGATCATCGCAACACGATGCCAGAACTCAGACCGTGCGGCCGGACCGGGGTTCGCTTAGGATCACGGTGTGGGCAGTGAAATGCCCGACACAGCGCCGACGCAGGCGGCACCGGACGTGGCGCCAGCTCGTGTCAAGCCATGGATGCACAGGGTGGAAGAGGCCGCCGGATGGTGCTTCGTGCTCTGGGGACTCGTATTTGCGCTGATCCGCCACCTCGGAGGGGACCAACCCGACTTCCTCGAGGGAGGACTCGGGGCGGTGGCATTCGGTGCCCCGTACAGCACGCTCGGCCTGCTGGCCATCCTCGGTTCCAGAAGCAATCGTCCCGCCCTCATGGCCTTCTCGAGCATGCCGCTGCTGCCAATGTCCATGCTCTCGGTGGTCATGTTCCCGCTGCTGCTGCCCGCCGGATTCCTCTTCGTGAGAGCACTGATCGGCCTGTTCAACCGCCGACAGCAGCACCTCGGTTGGCCTGAGCCGGTCCTGTCCTTCGTGCTGTCGGCGATGCCGGTGCTCGCGTTCGGCTACCTGCTGTTCCACGAGGATCCGAGGTCATGGGAAAAGGTCGGCGGGGGCTCCTACGGCACCAGCGACATCGTGACGTTCGCCGAGTCGGCCCTGTCCCTGGGCACGGCTGCGGTGGTTGTCGCGGTGGCGGTCATGTGGATCTTGAGGGATCCGTCCCCTGCGGCCCGTCAGGTTGGGTAGCAAGGCACTTGCTACTATCGTAGGACTACTGGTATGAAGGTCAGTGTCAGCATTCCCGAGCGCGATGTGGCGTTCCTCGACGACTACGCACGGTCCCATGGCATCACGTCCCGGTCGGCTGCCCTGCACAGAGCGATAAGGCTGCTGAGAGCCTCCGAGTTGTCCCAGCACTACGCGGCGGCGTTCGCCGAGTGGTCCGACGAGGGCGAAGACCGGGTCTGGGACACCGTGATCGCGGACGGACTGACCTAGGACTACGGACTGACCCAGGACTGATGAGGCGAGGCGACATTCGCGTTGTCCACCTGGATCCCGTCGTGGGTGCTGAGGCTGCTCGGACGCGCCCCGCAGTGATCGTGGGCAACGACGGCGCCAACACCGTCGCAGCACGGCTGGGTCAAGGGGTGGTGACCGTCGTTCCGGTCACATCGAACACCGCTCAGATCCATCCGTTCCAGGTGCTGCTCGCCGCGCAGGACACGGGACTACGGCTCGACTCCAAGGTGCAGGTGGAGCAATTGAGATCGGTCGCCGTCGAGCGTGTCGGCAGCCTGATCGGCCGGGTGCCCTTCGATCTCATGGTGCAGATCGACAATGCGATGCGGCTGCACCTCGACCTCTGAAGCGTCTTACGAACGGTTGGTCCGGGTAAGGGGCCGCGGCTGAAGGCGGGGTCCGCTTCGGTCTCACTCCTCGTAGGAGAGGGCCCTCCCGAGCGGCTCCACTGCGTTTCTCGGGGTCTACAGGTCGTAGGCCCGTTCACCGTGGATGACCAGGTCGAGGCCGGCTGCCTCGTCTTCGGGGCTGACCCTCAGCCCGCCGGTGAGGCGGGCCACGACCTTCACGATTATGAACGTGAAGACGGCCGACCAAGCCAGAGTCGCGAGCACACCCAGCGCCTGCACGCCGAGTTGGGTGCCGACGTTGCCGTTCGAGACCGACACGCCGACGCCTCCGAGGCCGTCCACGGCCAGAACCGCGACCAGCAGAGTGCCCAGCACCCCGCCGACGCCATGCACCGCGAACACGTCCAGCGAATCGTCAATCTTCCACTTCGCCTTGACCAGATCGACGGCGAGGTAGCACAGGACGCCACTGACCGCGCCCAGGATCAGCCCGCCGACCGGGCCGACGAAGCCCGAAGCCGGGGTGACGGTCGCAAGACCCGCGATCACGCCGGTAACGGCGCCGACCAGCGTTGGCTTGCCGTGCTTCTTCCATTCGATGGCCGACCAGACGATGGCCGCGCTGACCGCGGCGAGGTGCGTCACTGCGATCGCCATGCCGGCACCGCCGTCGGCGGCGAGCTGGCTGCCTCCATTGAAACCGAACCAGCCCACCCACAGCATTGCCGCGCCTGCCGCGGTCATCCCAGGGTTGTGAGGAGGCTGGATCTCGTTGGGGAAGCCCTGCCTCGAGCCCAGGACCGCGGCCGCGACCAGCGCGGCCGATCCCGCGCTCGCATGGACCACCAAGCCGCCGGCGAAGTCCATCACGCCCAGCTCGCCGAGCCAACCGCCACCCCAGACCCAATGACAGATGGGCGAATAGACGAGCAGCACCCATGCGCTGCTCACCAGGAGCATGGCCGAGAACTTGATCCGCTCCACATAGGCACCGACGATCAGCGCCGGTGTGATGATGGCGAAGGTCATCTGGAAGACGGCAAACACAATCTCGGGTATCGAACCGCTCAGCTCGCCTCTCAAGCCGGAGAAGAAGGCCTTCCCCAGCCCACCGACCATGCCGCCTTGGCTATCGCCGAACGCCAAGGTGTAGCCGACGACCATCCACAGGACGCTGGCCAAAGCAGTTATGGCGACGCATTGCATGATCACTGACAATGCTGACTTGGCCCGTACCAGGCCGGCATAGAACATGGCGAGACCCGGCAAGGTCATGAACAAGACCAAGACTGTTGCTACAAGAATCCAAGCAGTATCACCAGAATCCACTAGCGACTCCTTACCTTATTAGAAATGGTTGTAATCCACTCCAAAGGCACGACCCATCGCTTAGCGATTCCTAAGAAGCGGGCGCAACAGTAGCATTCCCGTCCGAACCGCACGGCGACTCGGTAGGTCGAGGACGCGTCAGCGTGGCAAAGCAGAACTCCCTGCCCACGAATTCGCGCCGACTCGTGTAGTTGTCGAGCTGCGGGAGATGATCGACCCGCCCCGCCCACGCGAGAGCGGGAAGGACCGTCCGCTCAGGCGGCCGACCTGGCCGGTGGCCGCCGGTTGCGATTCCGGGACCGTGCCGGTCCGTTGCGTCGACCGGACCGGGGCTGGTGCTTGGCCGCGGGACGCTCGGGCTGGCGGCGCCGCGGCTGGGAGTCAGCGTGCTGCCGGCTCGGGTCGGCGATGACCCTGGGAGTCTCGGTGCGGCTCGTGGGCCGGCCCAGCGATCCGATAGCAGCCATGTCGACTTGGGTGATCGGCTGCTGCAGGCCCAGTTGGCGCTGCATCCGGCCCAGCTCCCTGGCCTGCTCGGGCGCCACGAGAGACACCACCACGCCACCCCGGCCGGCTCGGGCGGTGCGGCCCGAGCGGTGGAGGTAGGTCTTGTGGTCCTCGGGGGGGTCGAAGTGGATGACGGCGCCGACACCCTCAACATGGATTCCCCGGGCGGCAACATCGGTCGCGACCAGCGCCTGGACCCGGCCGGCCGCGAAGGCGGCCAGCGCCCTGGTGCGCTGGTTCTGGCTGCGTCCGCCGTGGATCGCCGCGGTCACGATTCCGACCCGGTCAAGCTGGCGGGCCAGCCGATCGCAACCGTGACGGGTCCGGCAGAAGACGATCGCAGGCCCGGCCGCGCTGATCGCGTCGGCTGCGACCTCGATGCGCTCGGCGCGGGCCACGGTCCAGAACACATGGTCGGCCGAGATCACATCAGCAGTCTCGTCGCCGACCTCGCAGCGCACCGGGTCGTGCTGGTAGTCGCGGGTGAGCGACGCCACGTCGCCGTCGAGGGTGGCCGAGAACAGCATCGTCTGCGGGTCCGGCGCGGTCTGGTCGAGCAGGCGCCTCACGGCCGGGATGAATCCCATGTCGGCCATGCGGTCGGCCTCGTCGACGACAACCATCTCCACCGCGCCCAGGCTGACCACGCCCTGCTCCATCAGGTCCTCGAGGCGTCCGGGGCACGCCACCAGGATGTCGACGCCCCGGCGAAGGGACTGGACCTGGTTGCCGTAGCCCACGCCGCCGTAGACGACAGCGACGCGGACCCCTCCTGAGAAGGAGCGCAGGTCCATCATGATCTGATCGGCCAGTTCCCGGGTGGGGGCCAGCACCAGGGCCAGCGGCCGATGGGGGCGGGCCCGGCCGACATTGGCCACGAGCGGGATCCCGAAGGCGAGCGTCTTGCCCGACCCGGTGGGAGCGCGGCCGCATATGTCTCGCCCGTCCAGGGCGTCGGCCAGCACGGCCGCTTGGATGTCGAAGGGTTGGGTGAAGCCGCGCTCAGTCAGGGCGCGGCATATGGAATCGGGTACGCCCAGTCGGGCGAAGGTGGGGGACATTGTTCTCCTTGCCCGCGTCAGACGGGCGTATCATGGGTTCGGGTTCGGCGCTGCCTCGAAGAGGGTGATGAGGGCAGCATTCTCTGGGGTTTGGTTCACCATGACCGGAAGAACCAACACCCCGTCTGCGAACCTGCCGGCCGGACATCCCGACCAGACTTCGTCCAACGATACCGGCCAACCCCACGCGATCCTCCATCGACCGGCGACGCCCGGCCACACCAGCCCTCTCCGGCAGCGGCCGGTACTGTCTTGGCCGTGCGCGCCGCCATATACCGAGAGTTCAACGGACCGATCACCCACTACCAGAGGCCTTCGAGACCATGGCCGGCTTCGGTGGACGAGGCGTCGCGGTCGTCACCGGGTTCTGAATCGGCGAGGCTTCGGCAGAGTCGGCCGCCACTACGCTGGCCACCGTGGCCGACGACGTCCTAGCCCCTGAAGAAGACGAGGCGTTCAGGGCCCGCTGCCGGGCCTTCCTGGACGTCCACGCAACCGGCATCGCGCTCGGCGGGCGCCCGGACTCCCGAGGTGAGCTGCGCCTTCGGGCGGCCCAGCGGTTCCAGAAGGCGCTGGCCGACGAGGGCCTGGCCGGGCTGGTCTATCCGAGGGAATACGGCGGCGCCGGGCTCACCAAGGCCCACGACAAGGCGTGGCGCGAGGAGTACAGCCCCTACCCCAACATGACCTACGACCTGCTCATCTCCCACGGGATGTGCCTGCCCATGATGGCCGAGTACGGCACCCACTCCCAGAAGTCGGCCTACCTGGCCCGCATCATCTCCGCCGAGGACGTGTGGTGCCAGATGTTCTCCGAGCCCGGCGCCGGCTCCGATGTGGCCAGCCTCCAGACCCGGGCCGAGCGCGACGGCGACGAGTGGATCATCAACGGTCAGAAGGTGTGGACCACCCTGGCCCACCTGTGCGCCCACGGGATCGTCATCGCCCGCACCGACCCCGACGTGCCCAAGCACGCCGGCATCTCGATGTTCATCGTGCCCATGGACGCCGACGGCGTGGAGATCCGCCCCATCCACCAGATCGACGGCGGCACCCACTTCAACGAAGTCTTCTTCACCGACGTGCGCATCGGCGCCGACAACCTGCTCGGCGACCTGAACAACGGCTGGCGCATGGCCACCGCCATGCTCATGTACGAGCGGGTCGCCATCGGCTCGGGCATCACCGGCGGGATCAGCACCGACCGCTCCGACCGGCTCATCGACGAATGCCGCAAACGGGGCATCGACACGGACGCGGCGGTGCGCCAGAAGCTGATGCGGCTGCGCATCCTGGAGACCTGCCTGTCGCTGGTGGCCATGCGCACCCGGGCCGAGCTCAAGGCGGGGCGCACCCCGGGGCCGGGCGGATCGGTGGGCAAGCTGGCCACGGTGCATATCGCGGACCTGCACACGGAGGTGTCCATGGCCATAGCCGGGGCCTCAGGCGTCGCCTGGGAGGACGAGGCCGACGCCTTCTGGCAGCGCCAGGCCCTCACGTCGCTGCAGGCCGGGATCGCGGGCGGCACCTCCGAGATCCAGCGCAACATCATCGGCGACCGGGTGCTGGGACTGCCCCGGGACATAGGCGTCGACCGGGGCGTGCCCTTCAAGGACCTCAAGGTCGGCACCCAGGAGGACTGAGCGCCGGCCTATCCGCTCGGCCCCTACAGCAGGTGGCGGGTGGTCTGGTACACGGTGCGGATCGCGAAGTTGGACCGCAGCCGGGACACGCCCGGGAGCCGGGACAGATGCTCGTTGTGGATGCGCTCGAAGTCTCGGTGGTCCTGCACCGCGAGGTGCAGCAGGTAGTCGGCGTCGCCCGCCACCAGGTGGCACGACATCACCTCGCGGCAGTCGCGCACCTCCTCCTCGAAGCGCCGCAGCGACTCCTCGCTCTGGCTGACCAGCGACACCTCCACGAACACGTCGAGATCCCTGCCGACGGCCCCGGTGGCGAGGATCATCACGTAGCCGGCGATCACACCCTCGGCCTCCAGCCGGCGCACACGCCGGTAGCAGGCCGACGTCGACAGCCCGACACGCTCGGCCAGCTCGGCGTGCGAGACGCGGCCGTCGGACTGGAGTTCGTTGAGGATGAGGCGATCAGCCGCATCGATGGATGGCATAGACAATATTGTGCGCAGAACCGCCGATTAGATGCAAGGAATGAGCGCGATGAGGAGATCTAGAGAGAAAGTTGCTAAGAATCAATCGCACAGGCGCGTGTATCATTTCAACACTCGCAGGCTGGAGGGGTCCAACATGCGCATCGGGGTGCCCAAGGAGATCAAGAGCGAGGAGCGCAGGGTGGGGCTCACCCCCGACAGCGCGGCCGAGCTTGTCGACCGGGGCCACGATGTCTACGTCGAGCGCCGAGCCGGCGCGGGAGCCGGCTTCGACGACGAGGAGTACAGCACCCGCGGCGCCTCGGTGCTCGACAGCGCCGAGGAGGTCTTCGACGCGGCCGAGCTGATCGTGAAGGTCAAGGAGCCCCTGGGCCCCGAGCGGGCCCGGCTGCGCCGCGACCACACCCTTTTCACCTACCTGCACCTCGCCCCCGACCCCGACCAGGCCCGCGACCTGCTGGCCAGCGGGGCCACCGCCATCGCCTACGAGTCGGTCACGGACCGCAAGGGCCGCCTCCTGTTGCTCGCCCCCATGTCCCAGGTAGCGGGCCGCCTGGCCATTCAGGCCGGCGCCCGCTGCCTGGAGGCATCCGCGGGCGGCCGGGGGGTGCTGCTGGGCGGCGTGCCCGGAGTGGCCGCCGCGCCGGTCACGGTCATCGGCGGCGGCGTCGTGGGCACCAACGCGGTGGAGATGGCGCTCGGGCTCGGTGCCGACGTGACCGTACTGGACCGCGATGCCAGGGTGCTCGAGTTGCTGGCCGCCCGCTTCGGCCCGGCCCTGCGCACCCTGTACTCCAGCCCCAGCCGGCTGGCCCAGGCCGTGTACACCGCGGATCTGGTGATCGGGGCGGTGCTGGTGCCCGGGGCCCGGGCGCCCCGCCTGATCACCGCCCAGATGGTGAAAGTGATGCGGCCAGGCACGGTAATCGTCGATGTAGCCATAGACCAGGGCGGCTGCGCCGAGACGTCCCGGCCCACCACCCACGCCGACCCCACCTACCTCGTCCACGACGTCGTCCACTACTGTGTGGCCAACATGCCCGGCGCGGTCCCCCGCACCTCCACGCAGGCCCTCAACAACGCCACCCTCCCCTACGTGATCAGACTGGCCGACCAGGGCGTCGTCGGCGCGATAGCAGCCGACAAGGGCCTGCAACACGGACTCAGCGTGCGCCACGGCCAGATCACCGAGCCCGCAGTGGCCGACGCCCTGGGCCTGCCCTACACCGAACCCCTCGACACCCTGGGCTGAGCCGAACGCAACCGCTGGCTCCATCCCGTTCGAGACGGGCACCCCTACGACGCATCGGGATCGTTCAACCTAGCCGGATCGCAGAATGGCCAGCCGTGGCGCTGGTTCATCAGCCTGTCGAGATCGGCTCTCAGCTGCGGCCCGCCGGCCCACTCGGACGGATCGGGCCCGGTCCGGGTGTACGTGTCGATCAGCCCGCAGCGAAGTGCGTTGGCCGAATCGCCGGCCTCGACGATAACGGTGAACTCCGAGATCTCACTGACGACAGCAGCCAGCGGCGTGCGCCGGTCGACGTGGGCGAGGCGCTCATTGGCGAGCAGCGTCATAAACACGCAGGCGCCGAGCGCGGCCGCGATCGTAGCTGCCGCGGCCGTGCGCGCCAGCGCGCCTCGGCGCTCGAACCGGGCCGCCGCGGCGCCGATCACAGCCGCGGCGGCCAGAGACCAGCCGACCTGGACGAGAAGCGTGTCGCTCCAGGCCTCCCCCACCGCCGAACCGGCCGACTGGAGTCGGCTGGAGAGGCCGGCGAGCAGCGCCGGGGGCGCGGCCACGGCCACGCCCAGGACCGCGAGGCCCGCGGCGGCCCGCGTCCGACCGCGGCTGTCGTCACCTGTGCGGCCGGACGCCGCCCGGCGCCCGTGGCTGAGGGCCGCGACGACGACCACGGCCGCCAACACCGCAAGAAGCGAGTTGGCGACCAAGTCGAGAGGGCCGAAATCGAGTCCAGCCCCCCGGCCGATGCTGGCGTTGCGGGACCACCCCGCGGGCGGCGCCCCCGACAGCAGCCGCCGTCCGGCCAGGCCGGCGGCGTCGCCCGACACCGACAGGGCAGACCCCTCGAAGCAGGCGACTGCGCCACAGGATCCCGCAGCGGCGGCGCGCTGCACCACGAAGCCGACGACGACGCCGGCGCTGAGAGCGGCCCAGCGTCGCAGCGCCGCAGTCTGGAGCAGCGACCGCGGCGACTGGCCTGCGGCCACGGCCCGGGCAACTACGAGACCGCCGGACGCGGCCGGCGCCACCCAGACGAGGCCGTGCGTCGCCGCCGCGGCTACGCCCAGCAGCGCCACTGCGGCAGGCTCGCGCCAGCCCACGGCGCGCGACTGCATGTCTCGGTCCCGGGCAACCAGCAGAACCAGCGACAGCACCAGCGCGGCGACGCCAACGGAGACGAACGAAGACCGCGTCATCGGTCCGCTGGCGCCTCCGGCCACAAGAACGGCTCCCAGCGCCAGCGGGAACAGAGTCCTCGCCGGCTCCAAGGCGGAGTCGGCCCCGGCCGAGCGCATGACAGCGGAGATCATGGCGGCCGACGCCACCGCCACCGCCGCCACCATGGCCACACGCACGGCGCCCTGCACGACGTGGGGGGCGAGACCGGCTGCCTCCGCGGTATCGAACGCGAAGGCGTGCTGGAGGCTCTCCAGGATCCGACCGAGCGGTCCGAGGCTGCCGCGAGCTGCCGGAGAGCCGGCGTCGGGCGAGGCCTGGCCCAGCGCCTCGAGCGGGTTCGATCCGAGCCTGGCGGCAGCCCGGTAGAGGCTGCGGCGCTCGTCTCCCTGCAGAGAGAACCCCAGCAGCGGGACGGTGACGACCACCGCGGGCACAGCAACAGCGAGGCGGCGCGCGGCGAAGGTCATCTCATCCCCGGGGGGTCCAGTCCCAGTCGGTCGGCGGATCGCTGAGGAGTTCCGCTTCCCTTCCCGGACCGTCGCAGAACAGCCGGCCGTAGCGGTCGAGCATGAAGTGGTCGAGCTCTCCACGAACTTGCGGGCCGCCCCACCATCCCCCCGGATCGGGGTACAGATCGGAGTAGCTGTCGATCAGGCCGCACCGGCGGGTGTTGCCGTCCTCGGTGAGGTCGACGCGCACCACTGCGGTGGACATCTGGCGCACGAGCATCGTAGTCGGCGTTCCCCGCCCGATTTGGCCGAAGCGCTGGTTGCTGACCATCGTGGCGACAAGGCCCGCGCACAGGACTGCGGTCGCCAGCGCCAACCAGGCCGCTCTGAGCCGCTCGCGTCCGCCGGCCAAGGCCAGAACGGCGACGATCGCGGCGAATATCATGAACGACCAGCCGATCTGCACGACGAGGCTGTCCCTCCAAGTCTCTCCGACCTCGCGCGGCTCGTCCTGAAGCGCTCTGGCCAAGCTCACCATCAGCGCCGGAACCAGCGCGGTGAAGGCTCCCAGCGCTCCCAGAGCGCCAGCCAGACGGGCCAACACCTTGGGGCCGGGGCCGATCACCGCAGACAGCCGCGTGACTGACACAGCGGCGCGGACGCACAGGATCACGACCGCGGCCAGTAGCAGCGCTATAAGCCAGTTGCCTGCAAGGTCGGGGAGAGTATCCCGATAACCGTACGGTGCGACACGCCCCGCGGCGTGGGCCCATCCCGCGGGCGGCGCACCGGTGAGCATCCGTTCGACGGCCAGCTCCGCGATCTCTGGGGACAGGCTGATGTCGGAGTAGGCATTGCATTGCTGTCGAGCACACAGGTCGGCTATGACGACACGCACGGGCACGAAGACAGCGAGGAAGCCGGCTGTGAGGGCCAACCACCGCCGCGTGGCCGCCATTCGCCAGAGCAGGCGCGCCTCCTGGCGGGCCGCGGTCGCTCGCACGGCGACGAACGCCGCGGTCAGCGCGGGCGCCGCGTACACGAGGTCGTACGTCATCGCCGCGGCCGCACCGAGCGCTGCCATCGTCACGTGCTCGTGCCATGCCAGCCGCCGGGGCTCCATGTCTGCATCCCTCGCCACGGCCAGGGCGATGGCGAGTATCAGCAGCGGCGAGCCGATCAACACCACCGGGAACGCGGTCAGATTGCTGAGGTGGTGGCTGGCAACCAGGGTCGCGCCCAGAGCCAGGGAGTACAGAGCGAGCAACGGCTGAGCCGTCGCTGCGGTCCCGGCCGATCGCATGACCGCTGACACGATCTGCACCGCAGCCATCGCGAGCGCCGCCACGAGGACTAGGCGCACCAGCCCCTGGACTGAGTGCAGCGACAGGCCCGTCGCCTCGGCCGCCTCGACCGCGAACGCACGCTCAGCCTGCTCCGCGAAGCGGCCCAGCGGCCGGAAGTTGCCGGCCCGCAGGAACAGTCCAGCAGTGTCATAGGAGAAGCGGGCCACCGCCACAGGATCGGAGCCGAATTCTCGAGCGGCGCGCACGAAGAGCCGCCTCTCCTCGTTCTGAAAGGCGAACCCGGTGAGGGGGAGGGTGACGGCCAGAGCAGGCGCGGCGAGAGCCAGGGTCCACGGGCGCCTCACGGCCGGGAGCCTATTTTTGTTGAGATGCATGGCCATCTAACCCCTGCGGGATCCACTCCCAGTTGGTTGGCGGATCGCTGCTCAGTTCCTTCTCTGTGCCCGGGCCGTCGCAGAACAGCGTGCCGTAGCGGTCCAGCATGAAGTGGTTGAGCTCCTCACGCAGTTGCGGGCCATCCTGCCATCCCTTCGGGTGCGGGTACAGTTCCGAGTAGGAATCGATCAGGCCGCACCGGCGGATGTTGCCGCCCTCAGTGAGATCGACGCGCACCACTGCGGTGGACATCTGGCGCACGAGCATCGTAGTCGGCGTTCCGCGGCCGATCTGGCCGAAGCGCTGGTTGCTGACCAGCGTGGCGGCAACGCCCGCGCACAGGACTGCCGCCGCCAGCGCCGACACGGCCACTCTGAGCAGCTCGCGTCGGCCAGCCACGGCCAGCCCGACCACGATCACCGAAAAGATCATGAAAGACCAGCCGATCTGCACCACGAGGCTGTCCCTCCAAGCCTCGCCGACCTCGCGCGGCTCGTGCTGAAGCGCTCTGGTCAAGCTCACCATCAGCGCCGGAACCAGCGCGGTGAAGGCTCCCAGCGCTCCCAGAACGGCAGCCAGCCGAGCCAAGACGACCGGGCCGGGGTCGGCCACGCAGACAGCCGTGACGGGGTGGCCAGTTCGCGGCTGTCTGTCGCGGTGCGCGGCAAGAAGGGTCCTGGTGGCTCGGACCCCCAGGACTGCGACCGTGCCGAGCAGGATCGCTATGAGCCAGTTGCCCGCAAGGTCAGTCAGATCATCCCTATAGGCGTACGGTGCGACACGCCCCGCAGCGTGGGCCCATCCCGCGGGCGGCGCACCGCTGAGCATCCGCTCGGCGGCCAGCTCCATGATCTCTGGGGACAGGGCGACCTCGGAGGCCGAGTAGCAAAGCTGCCGTGCGCACATGCCGGCTATCGCGATCCGGGTCGGGACGAAGATGGCGAGGAAGCCAACAACCAGAGCCGCCCAACGCCGCACAGCCGCGGTGCCAAGCACATGCCGGATGTTGCGCCCGGCTGCGGCCGCTCGCACGACGATGAACGCAGCGGCCAGCGCAGGGGCCACGTAAACGAGGTCGTAAACCATTGCCGCGGCCGCGCCCAGTGCCAACATCGCCACGTATTCGTGCCGTGCCAGCCGCCGGGGCTCCATGTCCGCGTCCCTCGCCACGGCCAGAGCGATGGCGAGTATGAGCAGAGGCGAGCCCACGAAAGCGACCGGGAACGCGGTGAGCGGGCTCAGGTGGTGGCTCGCCACGAGGGTTGCGCCCAGCGCGAGGGAGTACAGCAACAGCAGCGGACGCGCCTGCGAGCCAACGCCTGCGGATCTCATGACCGCCGCAACGACCCCCGCGGCCGTCATGGCCAGAGCGGCCACCCCGACCATCCGCATCGTGCCCTGCAACGAGTGCAATGACAGACCCGTCGCCTCGGCCGCCTCGACCAGGAATGCTTGCTCGGCCTTCTCCGCGAAGCGGCCCAGCGGCCGGAAGTTGCCGGCCCGCAGGAACAGTTCGACGGTGTCGACCGCGGATTCGGCCACGGCAAGCGGATTTGAGCCGAAGGCGCGGGCGGCGCGCACTAGAGCCCGCCGCTCGTCGCCCTGCAGTGCGAACCCGGTGAGGGGGAGGGTGACGATCAGAGCCGGCGCGGCCAGGACCGGGTTCCACCAGCGCCGCAGGGCCGGCCCCTACTCGTTGAGGTGCATGGCCACCGCCAAGTTGGATCCGACGACCGCCACCCCCACGGCTATCACGACCACAAGCAGGTTTACCTGGAGCATGGCGGAGTCGTCCACCTTGAACCCGGCCAGCAGCTGCAGGCCGTCGGCGTCGCTGAACCGGTCGAGCACGTAGTTGCGCAACAGCGCGTTGCTGGTCATGGCCACCGCCGCTCCGAGCAGGCCCTGCACCAAGCCCTCAAACAGGAACGGGATGCGGACGAACGCCTTGGTGGCCCCCACCAGCCGCATGATCTCGATCTCGGTGCGCCGGTTGCCGATGGCCACCGCCAGCGTGTTGAGGATCAGCAGAGTGGATGCCGCGAGCAGGACTATCGAACCGATGAACAGAACCCGCCCGGCCCGGTTCGAAAGATTCTGAATGTCGCGGATCAACTCCACCGCGGTGGTCACCCTGCGCACCCCCGGCCGGCCCGTGAACTGGCCGGCCAACTCCTCGACTACGTCGGGGGCGGGATCGGTCGGCACCACCTTGTAGTAAGGGGGCACATCCTCTGGGGTCATGATGTCGAGAACCTCGGGCGTGTCCTCGAAGAAATCCCTGAACTCCTCGTAGGACGCCGCGCGATCGACGTATTCCCAATCCAGCACGCCGGGGCTCTCATCGAGCTGGTTGCGGACGCTCGAGTCCTCGGCCGTCCCGGCATCGGCGTTCATCCAAACTATGAACTCGACGCCGTCCTCCCAGCGGGCCGTGGCGCTGTCCACCGCCGCCTGGAACAGCATGAAGCCGCCGAACATCGCCAGCGACACGCCGACGGTGATCACCGTCGCCACCGCGAGCAGGATGTTGCGCCACAGGTTCTGGCCGGTCTCGCGCAACACGTAGCGGAAGCTGAACATCAGGGACTACTCGCGAGGGCGGCGAAGCTGAACACGGAGAGCTACTTGCGGAGGGGGGCGGGGTTGGACATCGCGGTTCGCTACTCGTAGACGCCTCTGGCCTGGTCGCGCACCACCATGCCCCGGTCGAGCTCCACCACCCGCTGGCGCATGCTGTCCACGACGCTGCTGTCGTGGGTGGCCATCACCACCGTCGTCCCGATCTCGTTGATCCGCTCCAGCAGGCGCATGATGCCCACCGAAGTGGTGGGATCGAGGTTCCCGGTGGGCTCGTCGGCCAGCAGGATCATGGGCCGGTTGACGAAGGCCCGGGCGATCGACACCCGCTGCTGCTCGCCTCCCGAGAGCTCGTGGGGGAAGCGGTCCATCTTGCGCGAGAGCCCCACCAGCTCCAAGATCGCGGGCACCTGGCGGTTGATGACGTGGGGCCCTTTGCCGATCACCTCCAGCGCGAAGGCGACGTTCTCGGCGACCGTCTTCTTGGCGAGCAGCTTGAAGTCCTGGAACACGTAGCCGATGTTGCGGCGCAGGTAGGGGACCCGCCAGGGGCTGAGCGCGCCGATGTCGCGGCCGGCCACGAAGATCCGGCCGTGCTCGGGCACGTCCTCGCGGTTGAGCAGGCGGATGAAGGTGGACTTCCCCGAGCCGGACGGCCCCACCAGGAACACGAACTCCCCCTTGCCGATGTCTATGGTCACGTCGCGCAGGGCCACCACGTCGCCCTTGAACACCTTGGTGACCTTCTCCATCTTGATCACGAGCATCCCTCCGTCACGTGGACCTCCTGATCACTCGGACACACCTGCGGCCGCCCGGCCCGGCGCGGCGACAGTACCAGCCCCCTCGGGCACGCCCGCGGCACCCGAGGCTCGGCTCCAGCGGAGCCAGGCCTCCATGAACGGGTCGAGGTCCCCGCCCAGGACCGCTTCGACGTTGGCGGTCTCGTGCCGGGTGCGCTGGTCCTTCACCATCTGGTAGGGCTGCATCACGTAGCTGCGGATCTGGCTGCCGAAGCCCACCCTGCGCTGCTCGCCCTTGATCCCGGCTATCTCGTCGGAGCGCCGCTTGCGCTCAAGGTTGAGCAGCTTCGCGGCCAGCATCTGCATGGCCCGCTCCTTGTTCTGATGCTGGCTGCGCTCGTTCTGGCAGCTTGTCACGATCCCGGTGGGCAGGTGGGTTATCCGCACCGCCGAGTCGGTGACGTTCACGTGCTGGCCGCCCGCGCCCGAGGAGCGGTAGGTGTCGATGCGCAGATCCTTCTCGTCAATGGTGACTTCGTTGGCGACCTCCTCGAAGAAGGGCGCGACGTCCACCGCGGTGAAGGCGGTCTGGCGCTTGCCCTCGTTGTTGAACGGGGAGATCCGCACCAGGCGGTGCACGCCGTGCTCGGAGCGCATCCAGCCGTAGGCGCCGCGGCCCCTCAACAGGAAGTCCACGCTGGAGTAGCCCGCCTCGGTCCCCTCCGACAGCGCGGTCACCTCAAGCTTGAAGCCGCGGCGCTCGGCCCAGCGGCGGTACATCCTCAGCAGCATCTCGGCCCAGTCCTGCGAATCGGTGCCTCCCTCGCCCGACTTGATCTGGCAGACCGCGTCGCGCTCGTCGAACTCTCCGGTGAACAGCGAGCGCAGCTCAAGCTCATCGAAGCGGGCCTCCACGTCGGCCACCAGCCGGGCGATCTCCGCCTCCTCGGAATCGGTGCCCTCCTCGACCGCGAGCTGGTTGAGGGTCTCCGCGTCGGAGATGTCGGACGCGAGGCGGTCCAAGATCGCCAGGTCCTCGTTGATCGAGGCCAGCTCGGAGGTGACCGCCCGGGCACGCTCGGGCTGCTCCCAGAGGTCCGGGCGCGACGACTCGGCCTCGAGCTGGGGGCGCCGGGTCCGCAGCACACCGGCACGCAGGTAGGCCTCCGCCTCGTCGAGGCGGCCCCGCAGCCGGCGAAGATCGTCGGAGAAGTCCTGCACGGCCTCTCAGCCCGCGCCGGGCCGGCCGTGGCACATCTTGTGCTTCTTGCCGCTGCCGCAGGGGCACGGCTGGTTGCGTCCCACCTTCTCCAGCTCGCTCTTCACCACCGGCACCCGGCTCGCGGGGCGGTTCGGGGCCGCGACGCGGCCCCCACCCGCCGGGGCCGCGGCGACAGCCTGCGCCGCCGGGGCGCCGGCGCCGGCCATGGCCCGAGGTGCCTCCTCGCTCTTGGCCGCGGTCACCCCCACCAGCCGCTGGTCGTCGGCGGCGGGGCGCTCGGCCAACTGCACATGCATCACGTAGCGAACGAAGTCCACAGCGATGCTGTCCATCAGCTGCCCGAACATCTCGAAGCCCTCACGCTGCCACTCGGTGGCCGGATCCTTCTGCCCCATGGCCCTCAGGTGGATGCCCTCGCGCAGCAGGTCCATCTCATGAAGATGGGACCGCCACTTCTGGTCGATCAGCCGCAGCATCACCTGGCGCTCCACCTGGCGCATCACATCGGCACCGAGCTCGCCCTCCCGCTCGCGGTAGTGGTCCATGGCTGTCCCGCTGACGAGCTCGGACAATTCATCGTGGGAGGCGGCAGCCTCGAGCCGTGATGGGTCGACGCCGCCAGGCCACAGGCCCGACAGCTCGGTTGCCAGCTGATCGCGGTCCCACTCCTCGGGGTGCTCCTCCGAGCAGTGGTTGCCGATCGCGCCGGCAACGGCCGACTCCAGGTACTCGAGCGCCTCCGCATGCAGATCGGCGCCATCGAGGATCTGGGAGCGGCGCCGGTAGATGACCTTGCGCTGCGCGTTCATCACCTCGTCGTACTTGAGGACGTTCTTGCGGGTCTCGGCGTTGCGCTGCTCGACGGTGTTCTGGGCCCGCTCGATCGCCTTGGTGACCATTCCCGCCTCGATCGGCACGTCCTCGGGCAATGCCTTCTCCATAACCCAGTTCATTGCGCCGGTGGCGAACCGGCTCATCAGCTCGTCCTCCAGCGATAGGTAGAAGCGGCTCGCGCCGGGGTCGCCCTGGCGGCCCGAGCGGCCCCTGAGCTGGTTGTCGATGCGGCGGCTCTCGTGCCGCTCGGTGCCGAGCACGTACAACCCGCCCAGCTCCAGCACCTCGGAGCGCTCGGCTTCGGTGGCGGCCCGATGCTTGGCGATGAGCTCGGCCAGGCGCTGGGCACCTTCGGGCGTGTCCTCCTCGAGCCCCTCGGCCCTCAGGTCGCGCCGGGCCAGGCCGTCGGGATTGCCGCCTAGGAGAATGTCGACGCCCCGCCCGGCCATGTTGGTGGCCACGGTCACCGCGCCGAGCCGTCCCGCCTGGGTGACGATCTCGGCCTCGCGGTGGTGCTGCTTGGCGTTGAGCACGTCGTGCGCGACACCCTGCTTGTCGAGCAGGCGGGAAAGCTTCTCGGACTTCTCGACCGATACGGTGCCCACCAGAACCGGCTGGCCCCGCCCGTGGCGCTCGCCTATGTCCTCGGTGCACGCCGCGAACTTGGCGTCCTCGGTCTTGTAGATCAGGTCGCCCCGGTCGTTGCGGACGGCGGGACGGTTGGTCGGCACGCTGACCACGTGCAGGTTGTAGGTGGATGCGAACTCGCTGGCCTCGGTCTGGGCCGTCCCGGTCATGCCGGCGAGACGCCCGTACATCCGGTAGTAGTTCTGAAGGGTGATGGTGGCCAGCGTCTGGTTCTCCTCCTTGATGGCCACCCCCTCCTTGGCCTCGACGGCCTGGTGCAGCCCGTCGGACCACCGCCGTCCCTCCAGCACGCGGCCGGTGAACTCGTCGACGATCTTCACCTGGTTGTCGTCCACGATGTAGTCGCGGTCGAGCCGGTACAGCTCCTTGGCCCGCAGCGCGGCCTGAAGCTGGTGCACCAGGTTTTGGGCCACCATGTCGTAGAGATTCTCGACGCCCAGCATCCGCTCGACCGCGTGCACCCCCTCCTCCAGGGGCGCGACCGAGCGCTTCTCCTCGTCCACCTCGTAGTGGACGTCGCGCCGCAGGCCCCGGACGAGGCCCGCGAAGCGGGTGTAGAGCTTGGCCGCGTCGGCCACCTGGCCGCTGATGATCAAGGGAGTGCGAGCCTCATCGATGAGGATCGAGTCGATCTCGTCCACGATGCAGTAGTGGTGGCCACGCTGCACCTGCTCGGAGCGCGACATGGCCATGTTGTCCCGCAGATAGTCGAAGCCGAGCTCGTTGTTGGTGCCGTAGGTCACGTCGCAGGCGTACTGGCGTCGCTTGTGCTCCCACCCCCGGTTGCCGGGGACGATCAGCCCGACGCTGAGGCCGAGCCACTTGTAGAGCTCGCCCATCCACTCGGCGTCCCGCCTGGCCAGGTAGTCGTTGACCGTCACCACGTGGACACCCCGCCCGGTGAGCCCGGTGAGGTAGACCGGCAGGGTGGACGTGAGGGTCTTGCCCTCGCCGGTGCGCATCTCCGCCACCGCGCCCCAGTACAGGGCCGCCCCGCCCACCATCTGCACGTCGAAGTGGCGCTGGCCCAGCACCCTCACCGCGGCCTCGCGCACCAACGCGAACGACTCCAGCAGCAGGTTTTCGGCGGGCTCGCCCCGCTCCAGCCGGCTGCGGAACTCGCCGGTGCGGGCCCGCAGCCCGTCGTCGTCGAGGCGCTGCGTCTCGGGTTCGAGCGCGTTGATGTCGGGTACCAGCGCCTGCAGGTCCTTGAGCTTGCGGCCCTCGCCGGAGCGCAGAACTCTCTTCAGCAGCGACATCGTCCCGGACTCGCCGTCTCCTCAGCCGGCCTCGTCGATGAGGCCCACCGCCCCGTCGTCACGGCGGTAGACGACCGCGGAGCGCCCGGTGGCCGAGTTGATGAAGAAGAAGAAGCCGTGGCCCATCAGGTCCATCTTCAGCGCGGCCTCTGCAGGGGTGAGCGGGCCGAGGTGGAACCGCTTGGTCTTGACGATCTGCAGCTCCGGCTCGACGTCATCGCCATCGACCCCGCCAGAGCCGTCGACCGCGCCGGGGACATGCTGCGGCTCGGCGGTCCGGATCGTGTCGCCGCGGCCGCGGTGGCGGTTCTGGAGCTTGGTGCGCAGCTTGCGGATCTGGCGCTCAAGTTTTGCCTCGGCGAGGTCGACGGCGGTGAAGGCGTCGGAGGCGTTCACCTTGCAGCGCAGACGATGGCCGTGCCCGGTCAGGGTCACCTCGCAGGTCTCGCGGTCGATGATGCGGGGATTGCGGGCCTCGTCGAAGTGCACCTCCGCGGTGTCGAGATCGTCCAAGAACCGGTCGAGCTGCCCGATCTTGGTTCGCACGACCTCCTCGAGGCGCGGCGTGATGGCTTTGTGGCGGCTGCTGATCGAGAGCTCCACGTCCAACCTCCCTGGCTAGCTTCGATGCGCCCTCATGGTAGAGGTACCGCGACGGGCTGCCGCGGCGCCGCGGGCGCCACTGTTGCCACCGCGGCCACCACCGCCTCCGCGCCGCCGGCCCGGAGCGCGGTTGCCGCGACCCGCAGCGTCGAGCCGGTGGTGCACACGTCGTCGACGACCAACACCAGGCCGCGCGGGCGAACCCGTCCGACGACAAGCCTGGGGCCGGCCAGACGGCCCTCGCGGGTTCGCGCCGTCTGGGGCTCGTCGTCGACCCGGCGCAGCGAGGGGCGAGCCCGCAGCCGCAGCCGCCGGGCGAGGGCTCGGGCCAGCAGCTCGGCGGGATCGAAGCCCCGCTCCCGGCGGCGCGTCGGACTGCACGGAACCCAGGTGACCAGGTCCGCGACCGGCGTCGCGGGCATGACCGACGCCATACGGTCGGCGATGGGAGTGACCGCCGCGGTGACGCGGCCGTACTTGAGGGCGCGCACCAGCTCGGCCGCGCCGCCCTCATGGCACCAGCCGGCCCACAGTGCGTCCACGCCCTCGATCCGCAGGTCCTGCATGCCGACAGCTTAGACCGCTACACCGACAACAGCTACAACATAATAAAATATATTGATATCGCAAGCCAATATCGAGAAGAGCTACGGCACAACCCCGGCGTCGTCGGCGGTGACATACCTGACTGCGGCCGTGACCGCTACGGCGTCGCAGATGTCACCCTGAACCGTCTCCAGCGAGGCGAGGTCGACCCCCACCCGGGCGGTCACGGTCTCAAGCTTGACCGGCGTTCTCACGTAGGCCCGGACTGTGTGGCCGGCGTCCTGCAGGGCCTTGGCCGCGTGGGATCCCACGAAGCCGGTCGCGCCGGTGACCAGGACCCTCACAGCCGATCCCTCCCCGATGGGGCGGGCATGCTCAGTGCCCGTGCTCTTCGAGCAGTGCCGCCACTATGGACGCGGCGCTCCCCGGAGTGCGCCGGGCCTCAATGTCGCGGTGGCGGGCCGCGAGGGCGGCGTCAAAATCGCGGTCGGTGAACAGCCACAGCTCCTCCGCCAAGATGGCCAGCACCACCATGTCCGCCACCTCCGACGGACGCTGCGACTGGGCGTAGAGATCGCGCATGGCGGCTCTGGCCTCCGACGCGGCGCCGCCCACGACCACATCGGAGTCCCATGCCCCGTCGACGCCTGGATGGTCTCGCAGATGCTCGGGACGGTTGCGCTCGGAGTCCAGGATCTTGGTGGACACCAGCCCGGGGCACAGGCAGGTGACGCCCACTCCGGCCCCCTCCGCGAGCATCTCGGCGTGCAGGGTCTCGCTGATCGCCACCACGCCGTGCTTGGAGACGTTGTAGGGGCCGAGCCCGGCCGAGGACAGGTGACCGAGGATCGACGCGGTGTTGACGATGTGACCTGAGCCCCGCTCGATCATGGCGCCGAGGAAGGCCCGGCAACCGTGGATGACACCCCACAGGTTCACACCCAGACACCACTCCCAGGACTTGAGGGACAGTTCCGCCATGGTGCCGGTGGCGGCCACGCCGGCGTTGTTGCACAACACATCGGCGGGGCCGTAGGCCTCGACGACCGCGTCCCGCAGCGCCTGCACCGACAGCCACGACGCCACGTCGCAGACGACCGCCATCGCCTCGCCCCCGGCGGACCGGATGGCGCGCACGGTCTCATGCAGGGGCGGCTCCTCGATGTCGGCCACTACCACCCGCATGGACTCGGCCGCGAAGCGCTCGGCCATCCCCCGGCCGATGCCGCTGGCGCCGCCGGTGACCACCGCCACCCGGCCGGCGAGATCCTTCACGGAGCCAGGGCGGCCAGGGCGTCGTAGTCGATGGCGCTGGAGCCGGCGTCAGGGTGCAGCACCTGCACACAGACCTGGGTGGCCCCGGCGTCGGCGTGCTCGGCCAGCCGGCGCTCGATCGCGTCGACGTCGCCCCAGGCCACCATGGCGTCCACGAAGCGGTCCGAGAGTCCGTCGATGTCGTCGTCGTCGAAGCCGAGTCGCTTCCAGCAGTCCCTGTAGCCGGGGGCCCGGGCATAGAACTTCATGACCTTGCCGCCGGTGGCGCGGGCCTTTGCGGGGTCGGTGGTGAGCATCACCTTCTGCTCCACGCACAGCTGCGCGTCGGGGCCCATGACCGAGCGGGCGAAGGCGGTGTGCTCCGGTGTCGTGTTGTAGGGGTGGGCACCGTCGGTGCGTTCGGCCGCGAGCTCGAGCATCCGCGGGCCGAGGGCGGCCAGGACCACCGGCACCGTCGCCGGCGGCGGCACCGAGGTGTAGCGGGCCGCGTCCATGGCGTCGAGGTAGGACCGCATGAACGACAGCGGCTTGTCGTAGGGGATGCCGCGGATCTTGCTCACGATCACCGGGCTCGACACGCCGAGTCCCAGCGTGAACCGGCCGCCGGTCTGCTCGGCGACGGTGTGAGCTCCCTGCTTCATGACGCCCGCGTGCCGGTTGTAGACGTTGGCTATCCCGCTGGCGAGCCCGAGCGTGGACGTGACCGCCCCTAGGTGCGCGGCCAACGCGAACGGGTCGCGCCCGAACGTCTCCCCGATCCACAGCTGCGAATAGCCCAACTCCTCTACTCTCTTGGCGAAGGATGCCGTATCGGCGCCGCTGAACGCTTCAGGGGCCGCCCAGCACCCCCGTTCGACCGCCATCTGTACTCCCTTCAAGGCTTGCTCCAAGAGTGCCCCTACGGTACTGGCAGCGTTACTCTCCGTGCACTGCGTGGCCCCCTAGTTCAGGCGGGCACCAAGGGCTTCGAGGCGATCTCGCCCTGTCACAGCATCACATCCGCACTATCGGCGCCGCTCAACGCCTCCGCGTCGCCCGACGCCGCGCCCAACCGCCATCCAGCCTCCCCCAGTCGGATCGGCACCAACGAAACGCCTCTCGCCCATAGCCGGGCCTCCGCAGTTCGCTCCACTACCAATCGCACGCCAATGAGAGGGCGAATTCTGTCGGTCCAGCAGTGGCACGTCGCGGTTGCGCCGGCATTGCTGGTCGCCGTCCCCCTGGTTGGACTCTCCCTTCAAGGCGACGAGCGGCGCAGGCTCTACCGCTCGGCGCACCACTACAGCGCCAACCCTGTCAAGTCGGCCCGTTCGGCCCTCCGAAATGTGGACGCATACTTGGACGCCGGGAACTTCCGGCCGATCGGCCGCTTCTTTGAGGGACTCCAGCATGGCCTCGTGTTCGAGGCCAGCGAGCTCACCGGTATGGCCCCGCACGCGATCCTGGGCGCAATCAGGATGACCATGGTGCTCGTGCTGGCGCTCACCTGCACCCGAGTGGTGACCGCGTTGCTGGCATCGGCCGGGGTGTACTCGCCAGCACCGATACTGGCCCTGTACCCGCTCGCGCTGGGCGCAGCCCTTGTCGCCAACGGAACCTCAGGCCCTCTGGCTCAGTTCTCATTCATGTTCATCGGCTCGGTCGTGTTCGTCCTCGCGTCGGCGCTCGCGGTGGCACGCGACCAGGACATGAAGACTCGGTCGCTGCGATGGCACGAGCCGGTGACGCTGGCGCTTCTCGGAGCTGGGGCCGCCATGACCTACGACATTGTCTATATGGCTCCCGCGGCGGCACTGGTCTACATCGGCGCACGGGCCTGGGCCTCAAGGATGTCGTTTCGCGACACGCTACGCACCGCGGCCTTGCGACGCTGGACTGCTCTCAGCGTCGGATTCCTGGCCGTGTTCATTCCTGTCCGCACGTTCATCGCCCAGCGTTGCGGCCAAGGGTCGTGCTATAACGGCTCTGATCTGAGCCTCTCGACCGATGCGTTCGAACTCGTCCTGAGCCGCTCGCTGACGGCGGCACCCATCGCAGGCTGGTCTCACAACGCCTCATTGGTCCGAGGCTCCGGCTTGGATGTAGGCCTGCTCGACCTCTTCAGGACGTCGCTGCCAGCTCTCCTGATGCTGGGAATCGTCGCGCTCGCTATCCGAGCGGCGAGCAGCGTCAACGGGCGGGGACGCTGTCGAGCGACAGTCGGAATCGGCCCGCGACAATCGACTTCCGCAGACCCCGGATGCGAGACCCCTGGGGATGAGCGGGATACGGCCAGCTGGCATGCATGGTCGCGTCCGGCCGTGGCCTTGGGATTGTTCGGCGTCGTCACAGTGGTGCTGTCAGCGCTGGTGGCAAGTCTGTCCAGATGGGCCCAGGAGACGCGCCCGCCCATTGGCCGGGCATGGCGAGAGACCCTGGCAGGCCAGGTTGGCTGGTCATTCGTGATCCTCGCCGCCGTGATGATCCTGCTCGGACTGTTCCGCACGCCCACAGGATCAAGGCTCATTGGCGTCACCCTGGCCGCCTGCCTCGGCGTGGGGCTGACCCTGACCCTTCTTGCCAACAGCCGACTGGCCATAGTCGATCGTCACAACCCGGTCTCGTCGATCAGCGACCAGATCGCCGAGGCAACCATCAGCGTCGACGCGACCGCCAGCGGCAACGCCCTGCGGTGCGACTTGATCGACCGCTACACGGAGCTGGTGTCGCCTAACCTATGGATTGCGGGGCCCGGCCTACGCGCCGACCTCGACGACCTCACAGACGGCCGTCACGGATTCCCGTTCTGCGACCCGGCCCGCGTCGCCGAGTTCGATCAGTAGCGGTAGTGGTCGGGCTTGTAGGGCCCGTCGACATCCACGCCGAGGTAGTCGGCCTGCTGGGGGGTGAGCCTGGTCAGGCGGACGCCGAGCGCGTCGAGGTGCAGCCTGGCCACCTCCTCGTCCAGCCGGCGGGGCAGGGTGGTCACGCCGACTCCCATGGATTCGGCGTTGGCGTGCAGGTCCATCTGGGCCAGGACCTGGTTGGTGAAGCTGCAAGACATCACGAAGCTCGGGTGCCCGGTGGCGTTGCCCAGATTGAGCAGGCGCCCCTCCGAGAGCAGGATCACCGAGTGGCCGTCGCCGAAGACGTACTCATCCACCTGAGGCTTGATGTTGACCCTCTGAACGTCCGACATCCGGTTCAACCCGGCGACATCCACCTCGTTGTCGAAGTGGCCGATGTTGCCCACGATGGCCTGGTGCTTCATGCGGGTCATGTGCCCGGCGCTGATGACGCCCGCGTTGCCGGTGGCAGTGACGAAGATGTCGCCGACGGACACCACAGCCTCCAGGGTGTTCACCTCGTAGCCCTCCATAGCCGCCTGCAGGGCGCAGATCGGGTCGACCTCGGTGATGACCACCCGGGCCCCCTGGCCCCTCAGCGCCGCCGCGCAGCCCTTGCCCACGTCGCCGAAGCCGCACACCACGGCCACCTTCCCGCCGATCATCACGTCGGTGGCCCGGTTGATGCCGTCGAGGAGCGAGTGGCGGCAGCCGTAGTGGTTGTCGAACTTGGACTTGGTGACCGAGTCGTTCACGTTGATCGCCGGGAACAGCAGCTCGCCCCGCTCCAGCATCTGCTGCAGCCGCATGACACCGGTGGTCGTCTCCTCCGACACCCCCCGGATCGACGGCACCATCCGCGAGAAGAACCCGGGGTCGTCCGCCGCGATCGTGCGCAGCCGGTCCAGGACCACCGACCACTCCTCGGAGTCGTCGTCGGTGGCCGCGGGCACCGCTGCGGCCCGCTCGTACTCGAGCCCCCTGTGGACCAGCAGGGTGGCGTCGCCTCCGTCGTCGAGGATGAGGCTCGGCCCGCCGCCGTCGGGCCAGCGGAAGATCTGCTCGGTCGCCCACCAGTACTCGGCGAGGGTCTCTCCCTTCCAGGCGAACACCGGCACTCCGGAGGGCTCGTCGACGGTGCCGTCGAGGCCTACGGCGACGGCCGCGGCGGCGTGGTCCTGCGTGGAGAAGATGTTGCAGCTCGCCCACCGGACCCGGGCGCCCAGAGCGACCAGCGTCTCGATGAGCACCGCGGTCTGCACGGTCATGTGCAGCGATCCGGCGATCCGGGCGCCGGCGAGGGGCTGATCGTCGATGTAGCGGCCCCTCAGCGCCATCAGCCCGGGCATCTCGTGCTCGGCCAGGCGAATCTCGGCGCGGCCGAGCGGGGCCAGAGAGAGGTCCGCGACACGCATGTCGCTACCGGCTTGGGGCAGGAGTATCAATGCGGCACATGGGCACATCGGAGCATGGGAACACGAAAGCTACCCGTCGTTGCCGACAGTGGCGCAGAACACCGTTCCCCGGCCTTCGAAGGCCACATGAGGCTCGGCGGCGCCGGACCAGGCCGCGGCGCCGCGGTCCAGGGTCACCCCGTTGGCCTCGACGCAGCCCTCGGTGCACAGCAGCACCGCGGGCCCGGCGGCCAGACCCGACGACCCGTCCACGTCCAATCGCCGCAGACAGAACTCCGCGGCGGTCGTGCGGTAGGTGACGACGCCGCCTCGCGGCTCGGGCCGCTGGACCGGTGGTTCCGATGCGGCGCCGTCGACGATCTGCACCAGCGCGGCCGCGTCCGCGTGCTTCGACGTCAACCCGCCCCGCACGACGTTGTCGGAATCGGCCATCAGTTCCACCGCGGTGCCGCCCAAATAGGCGTGGAGGCATCCCGAGTCCAGGAACAGGGCCTCACCCGGAGCGAGCACGACGTGGTTCAACAACAGCGCCACCGCCACTGCGGCGTCACCGGGGTGTCGGGCCCCCAGTTCGGCCACCGCGGACCGGAGCCCGGACCATTCATCCTCGTCGCCCGCGGCCGCGCAAGCGCGGGCCGCAGACTCGGCCAGGGTGGCCGCCGCGGGCCCATCGAGGGCCAGCAGCCATGCGAGCAAGTCGCGCATCTGCGAGCCGGACCGCCCGTTGAGGCGGCGCCGCAGAGGATCGAGGGCCGGCGCGTCGAGAGTGTCGAGCAGCGCCGCGGTCTGTTGCGGACCGCGGAATCCGCAGAGCGCCTCAAAACTGCTCAGCGCGCAGATCATCTCGGGCTTGGGCGAGCGGTCCCGGAACATCCGCCGCGGCGCGTCCGGAGGGACCCCCATGGCCTCCTCGCGCTCGAATCCCGCCTCAGCCTGCTCCGCTGAGGGGTGGGCCTGGAGCGACAGGGGCGCGGCCGCGGCCAACACCTTCAGCAGGAACGGCAGCCGCCCGTAACGCGACGCCACCGCGGGGCCGAGCGCGGCCACCGGATCAGCGGCGATCAGCCGGTCCAGCGGCTCGGCGCGCGCCCCCACCGCGGCCGGTGCGGACGGATGGGCGCCGAACCACAGCTCGGCCCACGGCTCGCCGGTGGCGGGCCGGCCGAGCAGGTCCGGAATGGCGGTGAGCGACCCCCAGTCGTAGCTGCGGACCGCTCCTTCGATCAGCTCCACGCCTCGGCCGTCCCCACGCCGGTCCGGGCCGGATCAGTCAGGGTCCGGACCCTCACGGCCGCGCTGCGCCGCCAGATCCGCGACCGCATCGCCGATTAGCACCAGGTCCAGCAGCTGGGCGAGGGCGCCGTCGCCTTCGGCCCGCACCTCGTGGGTGGCGTCCACGGCCGCTTGGAGCAGGTCGATTCGGTCGGCGAGCCCGCGGGGCTCGAAATCGTGGCGCAGCACGACCGCGGCGACGCCAGCGGGGATCCGCCTCGCCAGCGTGGCCCACGAGGCGGCCTCGGCCTCGTCGGCGGGAAGGTTGCGCCGCACCGCCGACACGCCGCCGACGCGGTCCAGCCGGTGGACCCAGCGACGGGCGGCGTGCTTGCCCACGCCCCCGGCCCCGCAGACCACCGCCATCCGGCCCCGCACGCCCTCGGCCAGTGCCTCCACCGGCGCGGGGTTGGCGTCGATGAGCCTTTGGCGGGCCTCGATCTGTTCGGCGCTCTCGGAGATCAGCCGGTTCATGCCGGCCAGCACGCCGACGCGCTCGAGCAGCACGAGCACCGGCACTATCACCACGCCCAGTCCAGCGGCCGGGCCGGCGAAGGGATCCACCCTCGTGACCGGAATGCCCCAGGCCGTGCACAGCTCCATCAGCTCGCCCCCGGAGGTGACGGCCACCATGCGCGCCCCGCTGGCCTGAGCGACCCGGGCCGCGGCCAGCGTCGGCTGGTCGTTGCCCGATTGTGACACCGCCACCACCAGCGACGACTCCGAGAGCCAGGCCGGACTAATCCCGCCGGTGGCCTGGACCGGCACCGATCCCTGCAGGTGCGCGACCGACTCCACCACGTCGCCGGCCACCCCTCCCCCGCCCGCGCCCACGATCACGACTTCGGTGATGTCGCCAGAACGGGGCAGGCCCTCGACGTCGGCGGCCGCCACCGCGGCGTCGCGCACCTGGTCCGGCAGGTGCCGGAGCGCTTCGAAGAGATCGTCGGCGGCCATGGCGCGCGGCCTAGCTCAGCCCTTCTGGCCGCCGGCGTCGCCGGCCTCGAAGGTGGGGCGGACCCCGTCGGAGGTGGCCTTGGCCAGCAGCCGCCCGTGCTCGGTGTCGTCGGATGTGGAGGCCTCGTCGGTCAGCATCACCGGGATCCCGTCCTCCACCCGGTAGCGAAGCCGCAACCGGGGGTTGTACAGCATCTGCTCGTCGGCGAAGTACAGCAGCGGGCCCTTGTCAGCGGGGCACGCGAGGATCTCCAGCAGGCGGGAATCGAGCGTCACGGCCGAACCTCCTCGGTGTTGCTCGGAGCGGACAGTTACCCGATGCTACGGAACTATCAGGGCGCGCACCTCAGCGACCCGGGCTTTCATATCGCCGGCGGCGGCGGCCTCCAGGTTGAGGCGCAGCAGCGGCTCGGTGTTCGAGGGCCGCAGATTGAACCACCAGTCGCCGCAATCGACGCTGAGACCGTCGAGGCGATGCTGCTGGCAGCCCTCGAACGCGGCCGCCACGCGCTCCAGCACCTCCGCGGGATCCGCCACCTCGGTGTTTATCTCCCCGGAGGCCGCGTAGCGCTCCAACGGCGCGGCTAGCTCGCTGAGGCGCCCGCCGTGGAGGCTGAGCGCCTCCAGCGCCACCAGCACGGCGATCATGGCGCTGTCTGCGCCGTAGTTGTCGCGAAAGTAGTAGTGGCCCGAGTGCTCGCCTCCGAACACCGCCGAGCTGTCGGCCATCGCCTGCTTCATGAACGAGTGCCCCACGCGGGCTCGCACGGCCCGGCCTCCCCGCTCGGCCACGATCTCGGGGAGGGCTCTGGAGCAGATCAAGTTGTGGACGACCGCCTCGCCGGGCTCGCGCTCGAGCATCGCCGACGCGATGATCGCCGCGGTGAGTGAGCCCGACATCGGGCGGGACGCCTCGTCCACCAAGAACACCCTGTCGGCGTCGCCGTCGAAGGCGAGACCCGCGTCCGCGCAGCCGGCTCGCACCCGGGCCTGCAGATCGCGCAGGTTCTCGGGCTTGAGGGGGTCCGCCGGGTGGTTGGGAAACGTACCGTCGAGCTCCGGGTGCAGGTAGTCGACTTCGAAGGGCAGCGCCTCGAACACCGCCGGAGCCACCAGGCCGCCCATCCCGTTGGCAGTGTCGACCGCCAGGCGCAGGGGCCGCAGCGCCGGAACGCTCACGAAGGACAGGACATGCTCGACGTAGGAGTCGAGAAAGTGGCGCCGCACCGAGTTCCCGGGCGCCGCGGCCGGAGACTGCCCCTCGATGGCCCGGGCCTTGATCTCCTCCAGCCCGGTGCCGGCCCCGATAGGCGACGCGCCGGGCCCGCAGAGCTTGATGCCGTTGTATCCCGCCGGGTTGTGCGACGCGGTGAACATGGCGCCGGGCGCGTCCAGCATCCCGGAGGCGAAGTACACCATCTCGGTGGCGCACAGCCCGATGTCCACGACATCGACGCCGGCCGCCACGACGCCCTCGCTGAAGGCGCCGGCGAGCTCCGCTCCGTCGGGGCGCATGTCGCGGCCGACCACCACGCGGGCGGCGCCGTCGTCGCGCGTGTGGACCGCGAAGGAACCTCCGATGGCAAAGCAGGCGGCGGCGTCGATCTGCTCGCCCACGATCCCCCTGATGTCGTAGGCCTTGAAGATCGCGTCGAAGTCCCCCACCGCGCCCGCGAACCTAGCCGTCGGCGGTCGGATAGCGGCCGAGCAGCGCCCGGGCCCGGATGCGGCACATGTCGAGCACCAGCTCCCAGCCGTCGCTGGCGACGCGCACCGACGACACCCGGCTGTTGACCACCTCCACCGGCACGTCTCTCACCCGCATGCCGAGCCGGTCGGCCAAGAACAGCAACTCGACGTCGAAGGCGAACCTGTCCATGACCGAGGCGTCGAGCAGTTCGCCCGCCGCCTCGCGGGAGAATGCCTTCAAGCCGCACTGGGTGTCGCGGCCCCGGCCGAGCCGGAGCATCCTGCAGACGGCGCCCACGGCGCGGCTGCCGGCTCGCCGCAGCCGGGACGGCTCCGTCACAACAACCGTGTCGGGATGGCGCCGGTCCCCGACGGCGGCATCGGCTCCCTGCTCCACCTCCTCGAGCAGTGCGAGGAGCTGGAGGGGCGGATAGGACAGGTCGGCGTCGGTGAAGGCCACGACCGCGCCGGAGGCGGCCCGCATCCCGGCCCGCACGGCGGCCCCCTTGCCCCGGTTGACCGGGAACTCCACGACCACGTCGGCGCCCGCGGCCCGGCCCGCCGCGGCCGTGCCGTCGTCGGAGCCGTCGTCGACCACCACGATCTCGACGCCGCCGGCGTGGTGCACGGGTGCCAGAACGGCGCGCAGCTCGGCCACGGTCGCGCCGATGCGACCGGCCTCACGGTAGGCGGGAACCACCACCGAGAGTCTCACGGCCTAAAGGCCCCGCGGATTGGTGTCCACGCCTCGCGGTGAAGCAGGTTGTTTCCCGCTCTTGTTCGCTGCGCTCACGGGCCGCTCGGGCCACGGCCTCGCTGGATGCCTTGCGAAGATCCGCATGAAACTGCTACCTACCCGCTCGGCCTCTTGTCGGACTCTCTCCGCGGCACCACGAGCCACCCTACGGCGGCCAGGCCGCCGAGCGTGATCAAGAGCGCGACCCACTCCACCGGGATGTGCCCGTAGCTGAGGCGCACCTCGGTGCCGGTGGGCACCACCACCATGAAGTTGGGCGTCACCCGGTAGGGACCCTCCGCGCCCGACGCCGACCAGTTGGGGAAGTACGATGTGCGCACCAGCACCGGCGACCCGGTGCGGTCGACCGAGAACGAGATCGAGTGGTCGCTGCGGACCACATCGCTCACCGCGGCCGGCTCGACGTCGGTGCGGGGCGCAACCCTGGGCAGCGCTTCGGCCAGGTATCGCATAACCGGCTGCCGGCCGAGAACCGAGCCGGACTTTTCGGCCGTCGAGTTCGAAGGCGTATGCGGCGGCTCCGCGGGCGGCAGGATCATCCGCGGCCAGTCCTCGGGGCCGTCGGCGGCCAGCAGCGGCGCGTCCGGGCCCTCGGCCAGGAACGCTCCCACCGACGCCTCCAACCAGGCCTCGCTGGAGTCGTCGAGATCGTCCACCACCACCGGCAGCCTGGCCAGGCCGGTCACCGGCGCGCTGCCGGCCACCTCGAAGACGACCCACGGGCCCGAGGCCGCCACCTCCTCCAGGCCGGCCACGTCCCGGGCCTGGCCCACGGCCTCGTCCGAGAACGCCATGTAGTAGCGCACGCCCATCGCACGCATGTGCTCGGTCCCCAGGGCGACGTCGAGTCCCCCGTAGGGCAGGTCGCGCTGGGCCCGCGACGGGGCGGCCGACAGCTCCGACTGCATGAGGAAATGGTAAGGCGTCGTAGCCGAAGCCTCGAAGTAGAGGCCCTCCATGGAGCCGATGCACCGGTCGGTCCAGTACGGCAGCAGCATCGGCGCCATCGGCGTGCCGTAGGAGCCGAGCCGCCCGGAGCCGTACTCCCACAGCGACGGGCCGCAGCCCCGGCTCTCGCCGACCCCGCCCATGGTGTCGACCAGGTCCCAGTACTCGGTGCTCCCCCCTCCGTCGGCCGTCGGCTGCCGGCGCTCATACCCCTCGAAGTTGTACTGCACCCAGTAGGGGCCCAGGTTGGAGTCGCCGGAGCTGAGGGGCCCCCAGCGGTAGACGCCGTCGCCGCCGGTTCGGCCTCCGGGCAGCGAGCGCAGCGGCAGTCCCACCGTCACCAGCACCGAGACCACGGCCAGCGCCACGCAGCCGCCGGCCGCGAGGGCACCGGCCGACGCCCGGAGCCGCCCAACCTCAGCCCCCGCCTCGACGCGGGCCGCGTGCCGCCGGTCGAGCCAGGTGCGGCCCCACCCGATCGCCTCGCCGAGGCCGAGGGCGGCTGTCAGGTACACAGTGAGGTAGTAGAAGGGCAGGATGCGCACGTTCCACAGGCGCCCCTCGGGCATCACCACGAAGGCCACCGCGAAGATCACCCCGGTGAGGGCGAGCGCGGCGGGGAGCCGGGCCCGCCTGACGAACAGCAGCACCGCCCCGGCGGCAGCCATCACAACGAACAGTTGCAGCGGGGGGTCGTTGACCAGGAAGCTGTAGTCGAAGGAGCTGCGAGACCACAGCGACGACAGGTAGCGGCGCTCTTTGCCCCAGCCCATGTCGTTGAGCAGGCCACGGTTCCACCAGAAGGGCAGCACCCACCATGCACTGAGCGAGGCGCCCAGCGCGCCGGTCACCAGGGTCCATCTCAGTCGCTGCATCCAGGCGGCTCGGCGCCATCGACCGGTCAGCACCAGCGCGGCGATGGCTGCCAGCACGAGGAAGGCCGAGAACAGGTGCAGCAGCCCGGTGAGGGCCAGCAGAGAGCCAGCCAGGACCCGGTGGCGGCCCGAGTCCATGCCCCGGGCCGCCGCGCCGATGCAGAGCACCGCCGCGGCCAGACCGAGCGAGTAGGCGAACTCGCCGGCCATCGTGGACATGAGGTTGCCGCCGTAGATGTTGAACGACCGGTCGAACAGGAACAGCAGCGTGGCTGCGGCGGCCAGGGCCTGACCCTCGGGCCCGACCCCCGCCGACCGGGTCATGCCCCACACGGCCACCGGCAGGGCGATCACTCCGGCGATCGCCACGAGCTTGAGGGACACGCCGTAGGGCATGGGGACGACGAGCAGCGCCAGCATGGCCGCGGCCACAGCCGCCGGCGCCCGCCAGCGGGGCCAAGCCCTCAGCCCGTGCCACGCCCACCCTCCGCTGACGGCGGGCAGGAGCAGCCCGGCGAGGGCGCGGTTCACCTCGGCGTCGTGGACGAGCAGCTTGGCGGCCCCTGCTATTCCGGCGATGCCTAGGGCGACGGCCCAGCGCTGGGCCGCGGGCCATCCCGTTCGCCTCACGATCACCCAGACCAGACCGCATACAGCCGAGACCACTGCCAGGTAGGCGAACACCCCGACGCTGATGCCGAGGCCCGCATCGACGAGCACCACCAGCAGCGACGGGATCACCATGTAGAACATGAAGGCGGGAAAGCCCGCGTACCAGTCGTGGGTCCATCCGGTGAGCCTGAGCTCGGGGATCAGGACATCGCGCAAGTAGGCCGGCGCCCAGACGTGAGCCCCGAGGTCGCCGCCAGTGGGGGTGGTGTCGACGAACCACAGCCAGGGCCTGAGATTGGCGACCACGAACGCCACCGTCAGCGCCACCACGGCGCCGCTCAGAACCGTCCCGGTCCGCCTGCTGGGTGTCACGGCGCCGCCGGTGGCATCACGACAGCAGCACCGCCACGGTGACCGCATTGAAGCTGGCGTGGGCCCACAGCGCCGGACCGAGACGGCCGGTTCGGAGCACGAGGAGCCCGTTGACCACTCCGACCAGCACAAGGGCCGGGAACTGCTCCAGCTGGAAGTGGGTGATGCCGAAGGCCACCGATGCGATGGCCACCGCCCACACCGGCCCGATCCGGTCCCGTAGCGCGCCCTGCAGCAGGCCTCTGAAGAAGACCTCCTCGGTGACGGGGGCCAGAACGACCGTCATCACCACGAGCAGGATCACTTCGGTGGGGGTTTCGGCCAGCGCGGTCAACTCGCGTGCGGGCTCCTCGACCTCCTCGACATCCAGGTCCCCGTAGAGCCGGAATATGGGCCAGTACAGCAGCGGCACCGCGACGAACTGCGTCGCCAGCCCGATGCCCACCCCGACGGGGACGTCGATGGCCCTCATCCGCCAACCAAGCTGGCGCCCCCAATCGAGGCCGTGGCGGCGGGCCAGCAGGGGCGTGCCAAGAAGCCCCAGCCACAGCGGCACCTGGAGCAGCACGAGCCCCACGATCGAGAGGCTCTCCCGGAGGTCCCCGCCGCTGGCTCCCCCGTCGCCGGCGGCGGACAGCGCCACAACGGCCACGATGGTGGCCCCGAAGCTGGCGACGAAACCTGCGGCCCAACCGGCTGCCGCCCATGTCAGCCGGGTCGAAGCCGGCATCAGCGACCGCGCAGGCAGGCCACCGCCTCGCGGTGAATTGTCGTGTTTCCCGCTCTTGTTCGCTGCGCTCACGGGCCGCTCGGGCCACGGCCTCGCTCAGCGCCCCGCAGGATCCTCGTGAACTGCGGCCTAACCGCTCGGCCTCTGGGCGACCGCATGGATTGCTACCGTACCGGACTAGTCTGGACTCGTGGTCGACAGCACGCCGCCCCCACCGCCGCCACCAGCCCCGCGGGACGGCAAGCGGCGCCATCAGCAGCCGCCGCGGCCCTCGCCCGAGTCGCAGCGCCGCTCGCGCCTGGTCGTGTGGCTGATGATCGGCGCGGTCATCGCCGTCTTCATGGCCACCACGTTGCTGCCCGGCGACTCGGGCGACGAGATCTCCTATCCCGACTTCCTTGAGCGTGTCACCGAGGGCAGCATCGTCCAGGGCACCTACAACAACAACAGCGGCGGCATCGAGGCGACGGCCGTCAACGGCACCGAGTACTCCTCCAACGGGCCGCTGCCGCTTCCAGACGCCGACACCGCCGTGATCAACGAGCACGTGCCGGAGTTCCGCTACGTCACTCCCCAGACCAACTTCTTCCTGTCGATCCTGCCGCTGCTGCTGCCGATAGGCCTGCTCATCCTGTTCTTCTGGTGGATGCAGCGCCGGGCCCAGGGGCAGATGGGAAGCATCATGTCGATCGGGCGAAGCCGGGCCAAGACGTACTCCACCGAGCGGCCCGGCACCACTTTCGACGACGTCGCCGGCTACGACGGGGTCAAGCAGGAGATCACCGAGATAGTCGACTTCTTGAAGACGCCCGAGCGCTTCGCGGAGATCGGCGCAAGAGTCCCGAAGGGCGTGCTGCTGGTGGGCCCGCCCGGCACGGGCAAGACGCTGATCGCCAAGGCGGTGGCGGGCGAGGCCGGGGTGCCGTTCCTGTCGGTGACGGGCTCGGACTTCATGGAGATGTTCGTGGGGGTCGGCGCCAGCCGGGTGCGGGACCTGTTCGAGTCGGCCCGCAAGATGGGCAAGGCCATCATCTTCATCGATGAGGTCGACTCCATCGGCCGCAAGCGGGGCGCGGGCCTCGGGGGCGGCCACGACGAACGCGAGCAGACCCTGAACCAGATGCTCTCGGAGATGGACGGATTCGAGGATTCCGAGGGCGTCGTGATGCTGGCGGCCACCAACCGGCCCGACATCCTCGACCCCGCCCTGCTTCGCCCGGGCCGCTTCGACCGCCGGGTGGTGGTGCCGCTACCCGAGCTCTCGGACCGGCATGCCATCCTCAAAGTGCACGTGAAGGGCAAGCGAACGGCCGAGGACCTGGACCTCAACGTCGTGGCCCGGGGCACGCCGGGGATGAGCGGCGCCGATCTGTCCAACCTCATCAACGAGGCGGCCCTGTACGCGGTGCGCGCCGGCGACGACGAGATCGCGGCCCGCCACGTGGAACTGGCCCGAGACCGGGTTCTCATGGGCCAGAAGCGGGAGTCGATGGCCCTCTCAGACGACGAGAAGGAGGCCATCGCCTACCACGAGGCCGGCCACGCGGTGTGCGCCGCGGTGCTGCCCACCGCCGATCCGCTCCACAAGGTGACCATCATCCCCAGCGGGATGGCGCTCGGAGTGACCATGCAGTTGCCCGAGGAGGACCGCCACATCTACCGCAGCGACTACATCCTCGACCGGCTGGTGGTGATGTTCGGCGGTCGCATCGCCGAGGAGCTGGTGTTCAGGATCGTCAGCACCGGCGCCGCCGACGACTTGATGCGGGCCACTGCGCTGGCCCGGTCGATGGTGAGGGAGTGGGGCATGTCCGACGAGCTCGGACCGATGGCGTGGGGCTCCCAGAACCAGGTGTTCCTGGGCGAGGACCTCATGCAGACCCGCGACTACAGCGACGACACGGCCCGGGTGATCGACAAGGAGATCCAGCGCATCCTGTGCGAGCAGCAGGACCGGTGCCGGGCGACCCTCACCAAGTACCGCTACGGGCTCGACTTGGTAGCGAGGGCCCTGCTGGAGCATGAGACCATCAGCGGCGACGAGGTGGAACGCCTGATCGCGGTGTCGCGCCCGGGCTCGCAAACGGGCGACGCCGCTGGAGGCAAGGCGGGCAACGACAACGGGCAGGGCTCGCGCACCGGCGATGCCGCCGGCTCCCCCGCCGATGCGCCCACACCGACGGCCTGAGATCAGCCAATATCGGCTGCGGGCACGGGGTCGGAGACCGCCGCGCCGAGCGAGGCGGTGCGCGAGGTCAGCCCGACGAGCTCCACGCCGACGACCACCGGCGCCGACGACTCCACCTCCACCACGAAGCGATCTGAGCCCAGCCGTGCCAGCGGAACGCTGGCCCGGCGGCGGGGCCCGACCTCGAGCCGATGGACCGTCTCGCCGTCCACTCGGAGGCTGATCTCGGCGATCCCCACCGACGACGGGTTGACGATCACCAGGACCGAAGCATCACCGCGGGGTTCGGCGCCGTCATCGGCGGCGGCTGCCTCTGCGGCCACCAGCCAGCGGCGGGCCGCCGCGTCCGCCCCGATCGTTGCGGTCGACCCGGCGACCGTCGGGGTCTCGACACCGTCGGGGCCAGCCGCGAACGTGACGCCGGAGATCGACGCCGCCACCGGCGCGCCGTCCAGGGAGCGCACCACCATGCTGAAGGGCCCGATGCCTTCGAGGCGACCCTGCCCGGAGAGGTCGACGAGGGCGGTCCGTCCCGGCCGCACGGTTATCTCGATCGGGCTGACATGCACGCCCGGCGCCTCCGCGATGATCTCGAGGTCCACTCCGGCGACCCGGTCCGCCGATGGGTTGGCAACCGCCACCACATCGCGCCGCGCCGCGCCCACCCCGGCCACCGGCAGGTGCCACCGGGGGGCCGCGCCGGGCACGGCCGCGGCAACCCGGACGCCGGTCCCGGCCATCGACCCGTCGGAGATCTGGATCCATGACGCCGCCACACGGCCGGACACGACGTCGACGAAGGCTGCGACGGTGGCCGCGACAGTGATCTCCTCGGTCACATCGACAGCCACGACGCGCCGGGCTGGGACCACCAGGCCCTCGATCGAGTCGCGGCCCACGTCGGCCACCAGTTCGATGTCGGCCACCGCTACGTCCGGGAACGGGTTCAGGAGCATCACGATGAAGCGCTCGCCCTCCACCGCCGAGCGGGTCGCGCCGTTCGGGACCACCCAGCTGCCGGCTGTCCTCGTGAGGCAGGGCGAGCGCCCCACTCCGCCCTGCCTCGTGGTGAGGATCTGCTCGACGACCACGTCAGCGCCGTCGACCTCGACGACCGCGCCGACCCACTGGGCGCCGGGAACCTCGTCGGAAGGCCGCAGCAACACCCGGCCACGGGGCTCGATCTCGATGTCCACGGTCCGGGCATCATCGGGATCGGACCCGCCGGGCAGCACGGACACCGCCGCGGTACGGCGCTGATCCGACCCGCTCGCCAGCTGGACGGTCAGCTCGGCCTCGCCGTCGGGGCCGCTGCCCCCGGGGCAGAACCACGTGCTCACAGTCCCGGCCGGGGCGGCCAGAGCCGAGACATACCGGACCGGGCGTTCGGACACCGGACGGTCCGGAAGGTCGACGATGACACCCGCCGCCAGCAGGCCGGCTATGGCCGCCATCGACAGCACCCTCACCGAGCGCATCAGGGGCGGCCCATCCGGCGGCGCAGCCATGCGAGCAGCAGGACGACGGGCGCGGCTGCACCCACGAGCTGTCCCCCACGCCGCCACCAGGGCGACGAGTAGGACAGCTCGGCCTCGCCCCCGCCCGCAGGAAGGTAGGCCCTCGCCCACGACAGAGCCTCGCGCCTGGGGGCTATCTCGCCGTTCACTGTCAGCTGCCAGCCGGGACGGGGCGTGTGGGCGACCAAAACCTCGGCCTCGTCGGGGATGTCGGCCGACCAGGGCGGCCCGGCGCCGGAGAATACCGGCGCGCCGGCGGTGATCGGATGGGCTTCGAGGTCGATGATCGCGTCAACGCCCCGATCGAATCCCGGCGCGTGCACCGCTCGCATGGGCACCCAGGATGTGTTCACGAACATGTCCACCGCGCTGTTGGTGCCCTCCACCAGCTCCAGGTCGAGCTGGTGGCGAATCGCGGAAGCGAGTCCGGCCGGCACCGGCCGGGCCTGGTCCTCCCCAGCGAACGGCGCCGGCGCGAGCCGGTGCAGCAGCACCACGTACCGCACGCCCAGGCCGGCCAGCAGCCGCCCGCCCCGGGTGGTCCGGCCCGCGTCCATCTCATCGATCACCGTCTCGAAGAGCCCGGCCTGGCCCTCATCAAGCGGGAGGGCGCGGTCGGCGATCGTGACCGAATCGCCGGTGGTGGCCGCCCAAGCGACGCCGGGCGCCAGGCTGTGGCCCTCTACGGCCAGGAACTCGGGCGCGCCGATCCACAGCACGCGGTAGGCGCCGGCCAGGGCCGGGGGCTCGAAGCGCAAGGCCGCGTGGTGGTCGCCCTCCACCAGGTCCCAGCTCCCGGTCTCGAGCACGCCGACCCTGCCGACGGCCAGCAGCAGCGACGCCGCCACCGTGATCGGGACCAGGGCCTGGCGCCAGCCGAAGTGGCTGAATCGCAGGTCGTGCTCGATGGAGAGCACCGCCATGCCGCAAAGTGCGGCGACCGATACGGCGGCCGGGGCCAGCAGGAGTTGCAGGTCGGGGAGCCCGAAGGGCAGAGCCCCCCGTTGCGAGGCCAGGGCCAGCGCCCATGCCGCCAGAGCCACCATCCACAGGCGGATGGACTGTTCCAGGCGCCATCCTCGACCCAGCAGCAGCGGCACGGCCATCGGAACCGCGAACAGCCACACCAGCGAGCCCGGGTCGCCGGGCCCGACCGCGAACCGCAGCATCTCGCCGAAGGAGACCTCCCCGGCCGAGCCGTCGCGCCCGCCGGCGACTGCCCCCCAGGACGGACCGGAGGCCAGCACGTCGACAACGGTCGGAAGCGCCACGAAGGCGATCGTCGGAACCGCGAGCACGGCCGCGGCCAGCAGGCGCGGGATGCTTCCGGGCCGCGCCGCGAGCAGGCTCCCCAGCACCAGTCCCGCGGCCAGCAGCACAACCAGCGCCACCGCGGCCGGCACGACCAGCGCGGCAAGGCCCGCGACGGCGCCCAGCGGCACCGCGACCGACGCCAGACTGACCTGGTTGGGACTCGACCGGAACGGGGCGGTCCGCGACGCCCGCAGCAGCTCCCGCAGCATCCATGGCGCGGCCGCGTAGCCGACCAGGCCGGGGATGGATCCGCCCGCTACCGACGCGGACGCCAGAGGCACCAGGAGGTAGGCGACGAGGGTGCCCGCCTGGGCCCGGCGAGACCCGGTCGCGGCCAGCAGCCGGTAGGCCCCCAGCAGACCCACCAGGATCGGAGCGATCACCGACAGGGTGCGAACCAGGCCCATGCTGTCGGACAGCAGCCAGCCCGCGGCGCCGAGGTAGACGAGGACGCCCAGGTTGGAGGACGGCGCTCCCGCGTTCCGCTCGCTCCATCCCCCCCACCATGTCCTGATCAGGTCAGAGGCTGTCTCGCCGAGCGCGACGAAGTCCCCGACCGCGGGCACGCCGTCGGCCACGAGGCGGCGCGACCCGAACAGCACGACCGCGACCACCGCCGCCCACGCAATCCAGGTCAGTCCGATCGTGCCGGTTCGCAGGCCTCCGAGGACGCCGCGGCCCGCGGCGGTCAGCAGGCCCGGTGACTCGCCGCCGAACTGCCGCCTCAAGAAGGACACCAGCCGCACGCTGCCGAGGTACTGCAAGGCGGTGACGTCGGCCTGGCGCACTCTGCGAACCTGGGTGTTGGCCCGGCGGCGCTCGAGCACCACATCGAGACGGGAGATGTTCCACACCCATGCCGACACCACGTCGCGGGCCCGACCGAAGTGGGCGGTGAACACACTCAAGACGACCTCGGAGATCGCCATCAGCACCGCCAGCGGCACGAACACGGCGAGCGAGAGGCGGCCGTGGTTGACCAGCATGGACCGCAGCGCATGACGGATCTGGGTGAGCCTCACATCGTCGACGCCGGTGCGGGACGCGAGCCCGCCCCGGTGGCGGGCCACCGCGCCTCCGACGAACATCACTCGGGCCCCGGCCATCTGGGCCCGCCAGCAGAGGTCGACGTCCTCGCCTCGGAAGGTCATGCCTGGGTCGAAGCCGCCCAGCCGGGCGAACAGGTCCGCGCGGATGAGCAGCACCGCCGACGGCAGAGCGAAGGCGTCTCGCACGCCGTCGTGCTGCTCCTGGTCGAGCTCGTGGGCTCCGGCCCTGTCGGCAGGGACGCCGAAGCGGTCGACGTCGTAGCCCGCCTGCCGGATGATCTCGGGACGGTCCCATTCCACGATCTTGGGGCCGACTATCCCCGCTTTGCTCCGCAGCGCCTCAACCACGAGGGTTCTCACCGCGTCGGGGGTCAGGGCCACGTCGTCGTGGCACACCAGCAGGAAGTCGGCGTGAAGATCGGCCGAGAGCACTGCGTTGGCCGCCTCCGAGAATCCCGAAGCGCCAGCTGCGTCTATCACGACAGCGTCCGCCAGGACTTCCGCGACCCTTGGACCGATCCCCGATCCGGCCGCGTCCACCACGGTCACGCTCAGAGGCCCGTAGTCCTGGAGGGCCAACGACTCGAGGGTCTCGCGGAACCACTCGCCCGGCCGGTGGGCGACCACCACGGCCAGCACCGTCGGTTCGGAGTGGGCGGTGCCGTACGCGCCCGTAGCGGGCGCCGCGGTGTCGACGGGAGATGCGATCAACCGAGACTAATGGGCGCCTCCGCTGCGACGGTGGCGCCTCCTCGCGATGCAGCGTGGTGTTTCCCGCTCTTGTTCGCTGCGCTCACGGGCCGCTCGGGCCCTTTTTCCCGCTCACTTTCGCTGCGCTCACGGGCCGCTCAGGCCCTGGGGCCTCGCTCGGCGCCTTGCAGAATCCTCACGGATTGCGGCCAATCCGCTCGGCCTCTGGGCGATCAGGCTGCTGCCCACGCCTCCAGCAGCTCGGCTGATGTGATCACCGTGGCCACCATCGCCAGGGTGTTCTCGATCACGGACTCCGCGTAGCCAGCGGGAACTCCGGCCACGGCGTCGCGCACCAGCACTACCTGGTAGCCCAGATCGACGGCGCTGAGGCACAGGCCCAGGATGCCGACGTTCACCGACACGCCCGTCGCCACGACGGTCCTGATGCCGAGGTTCCGCAGGGTCTGGTCGAGCGAAGTGGACGTGAACGGCGTGAGGCCGTGCCAGCGGGCCACGACCAGATCGCTGGGGTCCTCCCCGAGCTCGGGCACGAGCCGGGCGCCGTCGGTGCCGGCCTCTGTGGGAGCGATCCCGTGCTCGCGGCGCAGCCGGTCGGCGAGGCCCAGGATCCGGCAGTTCATCGCGCCGCCCGCGCCGTCGGGCCGGGTCTGGTTCGTGCAGTGGACCACGCGGGCGCCCGCGGCCCGGGCCGCCTCGCACACCGAGGCGGCGACCCGGATCGTGCCGGACGACGCGACCTGCTCGGCGAGGGCAGGCATCATCCCGCCGGGACCGACCACACCGCGCTGCATCTCCATGGTGAGCACTGCCGTGGCGCCGGGCTCCACCAAAGAGGCCAGCCGCCGCGGATCGCGGCCGGATGCTCCCGCCGTGTTAGACACTCCAGCTCCTAGGGCCGTCGGGCTCGCGACCAGTGTGGCACGCGGGCGGGCGGCGCGACCCAACCGCTCGGCCTCTAGGGTTCCCGCTCCTGTTCGCTGCGCTCACGGGCCGCTCGGGCCACGGCCTCGCTCAGCGCCCCGCGAATCTTCTGTAGCGCGACCCAACCGCTCGGCCTCTAGGGTTCCCGCTCCTGTTCGCTGCGCTCACGGGCCGCTCGGGCCACGGCCTCGCTCAGCGCCCCGCGAATCTTCTGTAGCGCGACCCAACCGCTCGGCCTCTAGGGTTCCCGCTCCTGTTCGCTGCGCTCACGGGCCGCTCGGGCCACGGCCTCGCTCAGCGCCCCGCGAATCTTCTGTAGCGCGACCCAACCGCTCGGCCTCTAGGGTTCCCGCTCCTGTTCGCTGCGCTCACGGGCCGCTCGGGCCACGGCCTCGCTCAGCGCCCCGCGAATCTTCTGTAGCGCGACCCAACCGCTCGGCCTCTAGGGTTCGCGGTGATGCTGTGTCCAGGCTCGGTGGGGTAGGCGCGAGTGCGGGTTCTCGTCACCGGAGCCACCGGGTTCGTCGGTCGCCATCTCGTGGCGCATCTCGCAGCCGCGGGCGACGAGGTCATCGTCAGCGAGGCTGAGATAACCGAGCCCGAGGTGCTGGAGGCCGACTTCGGTCAATGCCAGCCGGACGCGGTGTACCACCTGGCCGCTCAGGCCGATGTGCAGGCGAGCTTCACCTCGACCGCGGCCACGCTTCGGGTGAACGTGGAGGGGACCTTCAACGTGCTGGACGCAGCCCGCAGGGCCGGTGCGGGCCGGGTGGTGGTTGTGAGCAGTGCCGACGTCTACGGCAGGCTCGAGCCGGCCAGCCTCCCCATCGACGAGACCGCCCCCATGCGCCCGGTCACTCCCTACGGGGCGAGCAAGGCGGCCGCTGAGATGGTGTGCGTGCAGGCCGGCGCGGGCCGCGGACTCGACGTGGTCCGGGCCCGCGCCTTCAACCACCTCGGACCGGGCCAGAGCGACCGCTTCGTGGCTGCCGCGCTGGCGGCCCGCATCGCGGCCAACGAGCGCACCGGCGCGGAGGTGGTGCGGGTCGGGAACCTCCGGACGCGCCGCGACTTCACCGACGTTCGCGACGTGGTCCGGGCCTACCGGCTGCTGGCCGAGCACGGGATCGAGGGCGAGGCCTACAACGTGTGCAGCGGCACCGCGCTGTGCGTCCGGGAGCTGGCCGAAGCCCTGATCGCCCGGGCCGGGCACCCGATGCGGCTGGCCGCCGACGACGAGCTGCTGCGCCCCGTCGACGTGACCGAGGTCCGGGGTGATGCCTCCAAGCTGCGGGCCGCCACCGGCTGGCGACCCGCGGTGCCGCTGGATCAGACCCTCGACGACCTCTTGGACTACTGGCGGTGCAAGGAGGCGGAGTCGCAGCTCCCAAACCGCGAGAGACCCCAGGCGGAGTCGCAGCTCCCAAACCGCGAGAGACCCCAGGCGGAGTCGCAGCTCCCAAACCGCGAGAGACCCCAGGCGGAGTCGGAACTGCCGCCGCGGGGCGATAGCCAGTAGAGCCATGGCCAGGCGCGCCCTGATCACCGGCATCACTGGCCAGGACGGCTCCTACCTGGCCGAGCTGCTCCTGGACAAGGGCTACGAGGTCGTGGGCATGGTGCGGCGCTCCAGCATCGTCAACTACGAGCGCATAGCCCACATCCAGGACCGGGTCCGGATCGTGACCGGCGATCTGCTCGACCAGGTCTCGATGATCGAGGTCCTGCGGACCTACCGGCCCGAGGAGGTGTACAACCTCGCGGCCCAGTCCTTCGTGCAGACCTCGTTCAGCCAGCCGGTGCTCACCGGCGAGACCACGGCCCTGGGGGTCACCCGGATCCTCGACGCGATCCGGCTGGTCGACCGCGACATCCGCTTCTACCAGGCCAGCTCGTCTGAGATGTTCGGGAAGGTGCGGGAGGTCCCCCAGAACGAACAGACCCCGTTCTATCCCCGCAGCCCCTACGGGGTTGCCAAGGTCTACGGCCATTGGATCACGGTCAACTACCGGGAGTCCTACGGGCTGCACGCCACCTCGGGGATCCTGTTCAACCACGAGAGCCCACGCCGGGGCATGGAGTTCGTGACCCGCAAGATCACTCACGCCGCGGCCAGCATCAAGCTCGGCCTGGCCGGCGAGCTGCGGCTCGGCAACCTGGAGTCCCAGAGGGACTGGGGCTACGCCGCGGACTACGTCGAGGCCATGTGGCAGATGCTTCAGCAGGACGAGCCCGACGACTACGTGATCTGCACCGGCAGGACGCACTCGGTGCGCACGCTCTGCGAGCTGGCGTTCGACCATGTCGGCCTGGACTACCGCGACCATGTCGTGGTGGACGAGAGGTTCATGCGCCCCGCCGAGGTCGACCTGCTGGTGGGCGACGCCTCCAAGGCAACCGCGACCTTCGGATGGCGCCCCGAGACGTCCTTCCTGGAACTCGTCCGGCTGATGGTCGACGCGGATCTGGCGCTGCTGCAGGGCGGCCCGGGCGCGGCCGGCGGGGCTGAGAGCGAGACGCGCCGGTGATAACGATCCTGGCCGGCGGGGTGGGCGCGGCCCGCTACCTGGCCGGGCAGCTGCAGGTAACGCCCCCCGCCGACGTCACCGCGGTGGTCAACGTGGCCGACGACATCGAGCTGCACGGCCTGCACATCAGCCCAGACATCGACACCGTGATCTACACGCTCTCGGGGGCAATAGACCCCGAGAGGGGCTGGGGCCTGGCCGACGAAACCTGGAACGCTCTCAGCGAGCTCAGGGCGCTGGGGATCGACGCCTGGTTCAACCTGGGAGACCGAGACATAGGGACTCACCTGTTCCGCACCACCCTGCTGCGCGAGGGGCTGAGCCTCAGCGAGGTGACCGCCCGCCTGGCCGCAGCCCGCGGTCTGTGCTGCCGGGTGCTGCCGGCCAGCGATGAGCGCATCGAGACCCGGGTGACTCTGGCCTCGGGCGAAGAGATCGGCTTCCAGGAGTACTTCGTGCGCCTCCGCCACGACGTCGCCATATCCGGGGTGCGCTTCGCCGGCGTGGAGGCGGCCCGCCCGGCCCCGGGGGTGCGCGAGGCCATAGCCGGCGCCGATGTCGTGGTGATCGCGCCGTCCAACCCGGTCGTGTCGATAGGCCCGGTGCTGGCCCTCGACGGCGTGGCCGAGGCGCTGGCCGCTCGGCGGGAGCGCACCGTGGCTGTATCGCCCATAGTGGCGGGCGCGGCCATCAAGGGCCCCGCCGCCCGGATGCTCCGGGAGCTGGGCGAGGAGTCGAGCGTGGTGGGGGTGGCCCGGCGCTACCGGGACGTGGTCGGCGCCCTGGTGATCGACGAGGCCGACGCCGAGCTGGCCTCCGCGGTGGCCGACGCCGGGGTCCGGGCCGTGGTCGCCCCGACGATCATGTCGTCGCCGGAGGCCGCGGCCGAACTGGCCCGGCGCACGGTGGCCGCGGTGTCATCGTGAGCCTGGAGATCCGCTTACCGGCCGCGGAGCCATCGTGAGCCTGGAGATCCGCTTACCGGCCGCGGAGCCATCGTGAGCCTGGAGATCCGCTTACCGGCCGCGGAGCCATCGTGAGCCTGGAGATCCGCTTACCGGCCGCGGAGCCATCGTGAGCCTGGAGATCCGCTTACCGGCCGCGGAGCCATCGTGAGCCTGGAGATCCGCTTACCGGCCGCGGAGCCATCGTGAGCCTGGAGATCCTCGGTGTCGAGGGCATCGGCGAGGTGCGTCCCGGAGACGACCTGGCCGCGCTGATCGTCGCCGCGGCCGGGCCCGATTGGCTGCGAGACCGCGACTGCGTGGTGGTCACCCAGAAGGTGGTCTCCAAGGCTGAGAACCGGCTGGTGGCCGTCGATCCCGCCGACCCGACCAGCCACAAGCCGCTGGTGGAGGCGGAGTCGGTCCGGGTGTTGCGCCGCCGGGGCGACCTGGTGATCTCAGAGACGGCCCACGGCTTCGTGTGTGCCAACGCCGGGGTCGACCTCAGCAACGTCGAGATGGGGTTCGCGGCATTGCTGCCGGTGGATTCGGACCGCTCGGCCCGCCGGATCAGGGACCGGATCAGGGCCCTGACCGGCACCGAGGTAGCGGTGCTGGTGTCGGACACCTTCGGCCGCCCGTGGCGGCGGGGGGTGACCGACACGGCCATCGGCTGCGCGGGCATGGCCGCGGTGGTGGACCTGCGGGGCAGCACCGACGCGCTGGGGCGAGAGCTCAAGGTGACCGAGGTGGCCGTGGCCGACGAGATCGCGGCGGCCGCCGACCTGGTCATGGGCAAGGCGAAAGGGGTGCCCGTCGCGGTGGTACGAGGACTCGACCCGTCTTGGTTCCGCGCCGGCTCAGTCGCGGACGAGATAGTCCGCTCCCCCGCCGACGACCTCTTCCGCTAGCCGTCGTAACTGTCGTAGCCGTCGGGGTGGCGGCGGACGAAGTTCCAGTGGTCCGACAGCATCTGGTCAAGGCCGCGGCGGGCCTGCCAGCGGAGCTCGTCGCGGGCTCGGGTGCAGTCGGCCCAGGAGGCTTCGACATCGCCGGGGCGACGCTCGGCCATCTCGTGGGGAATGGGCGAGCCGACGGCTGCGGAGGCCGCGGCCACGACCTGAAGCACCGTGGTCCCCGAGCCGGTTCCCAGGTTGTAGACCCGGCTGCGGGCGGGCGCTATGTCGGCATCGAGGGCGGCCGCATGTCCCTCGGCCAGATCCATCACGTGAACGTAGTCGCGCACAGTGGTCCCGTCGTGAGTCCGGTAGTCGCCTCCGAAGACGTTCAGCCGCCCGAGCCGGCCGGTAGCGACCTGCATGATGCGGGGCACGAGGTTCGCCGGATCTCCGGCCGGATCCTCCCCTAGCAGTCCCGACGGGTGCGCGCCGACCGGGTTGAAGTAGCGCAGCATGACCGCGGTCAGCTCCGATGCAGCCGCGGCATCGGCCAGGATGCGCTCGCCCATCAGCTTGGTCGCGCCGTAGGGGCTCTCCGGGACGGTCGGCGAGTCCTCGGTGACCGGCAGCGACGGGGTCGACCCGTAGACGGAGGCCGAAGAGCTGAACACCAGCCGCCCGACGCCCCGCTCGATTGCCGCGGTGACCAGCGCGATCGTGGATCCAAGGTTGCTGCGGTAGTAGCCGAGAGGGTCGCCGACAGACTCAGCCACGCTCTTGCGGGCCGCGAAGTGGACCACCGAGTCGATCCGATGCCCGCCGAAGGCCTCGTCCAGTGTGTCGGGGTCGGCGGTGTCGCCCTCCACAACCGGCAGCTCTGGGCGGGTGAGGCTGCGGATTGAGTCGATCACTCGGCGGGAGGCGTTGGAGAAGTCGTCCAGGATGACCACATCTCGGCCCGCGTCGTGCAACGCCACGGTGGTGTGGCTACCGATGTATCCGGCGCCCCCGGTGACCAGCGTCGCCATCAGGCCGCCTCGGGCACCCTGGCATCGGACAGGACCGCCCCCGGCTCCACTTCGAAGCGCTCGCCGATCAGGGTCCAGTCCGTCACTCGGGCGCCCCGCCCGACCGTCGCACCCGCCCCCACCACCGAGTCGAGCACGGTCGCGCCCGCCTCGATCACCGCGTCCGAATGGACGGCGGAGCCCCGCACCACCGAGCCCGCCCCCACGACGGCTCCGGCCATCACCACGCTGCGCTCGACCACGGCTTCAGGATCGACCGAGGCCTCCGGCGACACCCCGGCCGGGGCCGGGCCGCGCCGGCCGTCGAGCAGGTCGAGCTGAGCGCGCAGGTAGGTCTCGGGCGTGCCGGCGTCGACCCAGTACGTGTTGTGCCGCAGAGCCCACAGGGTCCCGTCCTCGGCCATGGCCGGGAAGACCTCGCGCTCCACCGACACCCGGCGCCCGCCTCCGATTCGCTCGATCACCGAGGGCTCCATCAGATAGGTCCCCGCGTTGATCCAATGGCTCGGCGGCGGCGTCGACGGCTTCTCGGGCTTCTCCACGAAGGCCCGCACCCGACCATCGGGATCGGTCACCACCACGCCGTAGCGGGAGGGGTCCTCAACCTCCATCAAGTGGATGGTGGCCTCGGCTCCGGCCGAGCGATGGAGGCGCAGCATCTCACCCACGTCAAGGTCGGTGATCACATCGCCGTTGGCCGCTAGGAACATGCCCTCCGAGGCGCCCATGCCCGAGGACTCGTAGGCGAAACGGATGGCACCGGCGGTGTCCAGTGGCTCAGGCTCCGTAACGCAGCACAGCTCCACCCCGGCGCAGCGCCCGTCGGGGTAGACGGCTCCGAAGGCGTCGTGGTGGTAGCCCAGCGCCAGAACCACCCTGTCCACTCCGTGGCGTCTCAGACCCGACACGACGTGCTCGATCATGGGCCGGTGCAGCACCGGGAGCATCTGCTTGGGGGTGGTCAGCGTCAGGGGACGCAGGCGAGTCCCCAGGCCCCCGACGAGCAGGATCGCCTGCACCCCGGCGCCCCGCTCTATTCCTCGGACGGGGCGTCGGTCGGGTCGAGGTCGGTTTCTGGCCCGGTCGAGATCAGGTTCCCCGCCGAGGCCCCGAAGGCCGTCTGGAGGCGGCCCTCGGGCGGCGGGGGCACCTCGGCGCCGACCGGCACTCGGGCGAAGGTGAACGCCTCCAGGTCGTCGAGCAGGCGAACGTCAGAGAAGTCGTCGGCGTATTCCTCGGCCACCTCGTAGATGTCGGCGATCCCGCTGACAGGCTCGTCGGCGCCGGGATCGTCGGGGTCGGGATCGATCCGGGTGAAGCGCACGGCCCGGATCACGGTTGGATCGCCGTTGCAGTCGGATCCTGCTTCGAGCACGCCGATGCCGGGACCGCTGATCTCGTCGTCGCTGATCCTCGCGCCCATTGACTCGAAGAACACATCGAACCGGGCGTCGTCTCCCGCGGCAGAGCTGTTCCACGGGTGGATGTGGATCACCCCGTCCTGGTGCGAATGGATCCCGTCGGGATCGGCCCCGCTGGTGAAGGCGGGCAGGAACCGGTTGCAGTCGTAGATGGCGTAGGCCGAATGCCAGTGGTCGTGGCCCACCCTCGGCGCCGCGACCGGCGGCCGCGACGACCGGGCGAAGACCACCAGCACCACGCCGAGGACCACCACGGCCGCCAGCATGAGCGGGAAGCCCAGCTCCCGCCGCTCGCGGGCGCCCTTCGACGCGGCCGCCGCCCGGGCGGCCCGCTGGACCTTCTTGGAGGAGCTCGGCTTGGCCACGGGCCGCCACGATATCGGCTCGCGCCGGAGCCCGGTCGCCCGGGCCGCCGTCGGGCCAGCCTCAGCGACGGGCCAGCTCGGCGAACAGTTCCTCGTAGGCTCCCGCCACCGCCGAGGGGGTCATGCAATCCTCGACATAGGCCCGGCCCCGCCGCCCCATGGCCTCGCGTCGGCCGGGGTCGTCGAGCAGCGCTCCAACCGCGGCGCCGAATGCGTCCGGGTTCTCGGGGGCCACCGCCACACCGCAGCCCGCCTCATCGATCACGCGGTGCACCTCCGTGCCCGGGTCCACCGACGCCACCACCGGGCGGCCTCCGGCCAGGATCGAATAGATCTTTGAGGGAACGCTCGAGCGGGCCAGGCCCTTGCCCAGGACGAGCACATGGATGTCGGCCGAGGCCAGCACCTCGTCGAGGCGCTCGGCCGGCTGGTACCCGACGAACACCAGATTGGGCAAGCCGGCCGCCGACGCCTGCAGCGCCTGGCGGGCCGAGCCGTCGCCGTTCACCACGAACACCACATCGTCGCGATGGCGGTATGACCGGGCTGCGGCCACAACCAGGTCAAGCGGCTGCGAGAAGCCGACATTGCCGGCGTACATGACCACGGTCCGGTCGCCCAGCCCGTGCTCGGCGCGGTAGGACGTGCTGCGGCCGCGGGGACGGATCCGGGCGGTGTCGGCGAAGTTGGGAATCACCCGCACCTCGGTGGCCCGCTCGGCGCCGAGCTTGGCCGCGACGTTGGCCCGCATGTCGTCGGACAGCACGGTGACGGCATCGGCACGGTCGTAGGTGAACCGCTCCAAGCGGCGGGCCGCGGCTATCAGGCGCCTGCCGCGGATGGCCCCGGTGTCGACGGCCGCGTCGGGGAATATGTCCTGCAGGTTGAACACGAACGGCGCCCGCCAGCGGCGCGCCGCCGCCCAGCCGGCCAGGCCGAGAGTTATCGGCGGTGACATGGCCAGCACTGCGTCTGGCCGGGCCCGCGAGGCGACCGCGGCCGCGGCGGCCAGCACAGTGAAGCCGGCGAAGCCGCCGGCGCGGGCTGCGAGGCTGCCTTTCGCCGTCGGGAACGGATGGACCCTGGTGACGCTGACGCCGCTCGAGGCACGGCCGCGGCGCACCAGCCGGCCCCGCCAGCCGGGCTCCACCCGGTGCTGCCGGTACCAGGGCAGGGAGGTTACAACTCGGATCTCGTGGCCCCTGCGGGCCAGCCCAGAGACGATGGCGGTCATGACCTCGCCGGTGGGAGCGACGTCGGGCTCGTAGTGCGGGCAGAGGACCAGCAGCCTCATCCCGGCGGTGGCTCCTCGGCGTGGGCGCCGGCGTTGCCGGCCGCGGCCCGCCATGCCTCCAGCAGGCGGCCGGCCGCCAGGTCGGGAGCGAAATCAGCGGCCCGGACCCGGCCCCGGTCCACCTGCCTGCGGATCCTGGGCGATCCCGACCGCGCCTCGAGCAGCGCGTCGACCCATCCGTCCACGTCCTCGGGATCGACGAGCGTGCCGCCGCCGCCCACCACCTCCGGCAGCGCGGCCGCGTCGGCCGCGATGACCGGGGTGCCCGACTGCATCGCCTCCAGCACCGGAAGACCGAAGCCCTCGTAGCGCGACGGGAAGGCCACGGCGATGGCTGCCGACATCAGCGAGGCCAGGCGGGCGTCGTCCACCCATCCCAGATGCACGACGCCGGGGGTGCGAGCCGCCTGCTCGGACACCTCGGTGTGGGCGCGGCCCGCGGCCCCGGTGAGCACCAGCAGGGTGTCGCCGTGGCGGGCCCGCACCGCGGCGTGGGCCGCGATCAGCGTGGCATGGTTCTTGTGGGGGTACGTGGCCGCCGGGTAGAGCACGAATGGCTGATCGCCCGGCGGCCCGAGTCCTGCCGTCGTGGCTGCCGCGGCTGCACCGGAGTGGGCGCGGCCATACGTCGACGGCACCACCCGGATGCGCTCGGGCGGTACTGCCAGCCGTTCCGCGAGCCGGTCGGCGACCCACGCCGAGGGCACCGTCACGATGCGGGCCGCTCGGACGCTGCGGGGCAGGGCCCAGCGCAGATACCGGCGCTTGGCTGCCGAGAAGTTGGCGGGAAGGTCGAATGGCTGGATGTCGTGGACCGCCAGCACCGGGAGCCCGGCCCGGCGGGCGGGCAGCCGGCCGCCGAAGTGGTGCACCACATCGAAGCGGGCGGACCGGTGGGCCAGCCATGTCGACTCGACGGCAGCCCGCCGCACCCGGCTGGTAGGCATCCATGGGGCCTCGTGCCACGCCAGCGCGCCCAGTTCGGGATGGGCAGTTCGCACACCGGCCATGGACGCCAGCTCCAACTCCACCGCACCGTCAAGCAGACCGGGTATCGACGCGACCGCGGCCAGCAGCCGGGCCGCGTACACCTCGCTGCCCCCGACCTGTCCGGGCACCACCGAGCAGAGGTTGGCCAGCACCCGCAGCCCGCTCACCGCGCTCTCCTCAACTGCAAGCCCCCTCGTAGGCGGCGCGGACATGCGAAGCGGTCGCCTCCCAGCTGAACTGGGACGCTCGGTGGCGGGCCGCGGCAGATCGGCGACCGTGCTCGGCGTCGTCGCCCACCACCGCGTCGATGGCTGCGGCCAGCGCCTCGATGTTGGTCGGATCCACTACTGACGCCGGATCACCGCAGACCTCTTCGGTGGCGGTTCCGGCGCTGGTCACCACGGGCGTGCCTTGAGCCATCGCCTCCAGCACGGGCAGGCCGAAACCCTCCATCAGGCTCGGGTACACGAACACCCGAGCCGCCGCGTACAGCGCGGGCAGCTCCCGCTGGGGCACGAAGCCCAGGCGCATCACGTCGCAGGTGGCGCTGGCGGCCAGCTTCTGTGCGTCGAGTCCCCAGCCGTCAGGGCCGGCCAGCACCAGCGGCACGCCGGTGGCGGTGCGCGCCGCGGCCCGCAGCAGGCCGGCCAGGTTCTTGCGGGGCTCGGCGGTGCCGACCCAGAGCGCGAAGACCTCGGGCAGACGATGGCGGACCCGGACCGCGTCGATCTCCGCGGCATCGGGCGCCGCCACGGTCGCCGCAAGGGGCGCCACCCGGATCCGCTCCGGCTCGACGCCGTTGCTGGCCAGTTCGGCCGCGGTCGCATGCGAGGGCGCGAGCACGACCTCGGCACGAGCCCGGGCCAGCTCGAATCCCCGGGTCGCGAAGCGCACGCCCCGGCGTGTGAACCACTCCGGATGGCGCAGGAACGCGAGGTCGTTGATCGTGGCGACCAGCCGGGCCCGCCCCGCCGGAGGCACGGCGCCCCCGGTGGCATGAACCACGTCCACCCGCCCCACCAGCCGTTCGACCGAGGGCGCCCCCAGGCGGTGCCAGGAGTCATAGAGCGCCCGCCGGGGCAGCCAAGAGTGCCGGATCGGAATCGACGGCCCGAGCCCGTCGGCGGGCGGCTCGCGGTGGCGGGCCGCAATGCCCACTAGGTCCAGATCGCCCCGGTCAGCCAGGGCGTCCAGGGTGCGGGCCGCGGCCACCGCGGTGCCGCCAGGCACCCGGTGCCAGCACTGTTCCACGACCGCGGCCACGCGAAGCACGCCGCCGAGTCTCCCACGGCGACACCGGACCCGCGGCCACCCGCGGTGTCAGCTGTGGCCTCGCAGACCGAGCCCGCTATAGGTGAAGCCGAGGCGCTCCAGCGCGGCCGGATCCAGCACGTTGCGGGCGTCCACCACGTGGGGCTGGGCCATGACCTGTGCGATCCGGTCGAAGTCGAGCTGACGGAACTCGTCCCACTCGGTGGCCACCACCAGCGCGGCGGCGTCCTGGCAGGCCTCGTAGGCGTCGCCCATCACCACGATGCCGATCGCTTCGGTGACCGCGCTGGCGGGCACCGCGGGGTCATAGGCGTGCACCACCGCTCCGGCGGCGGTCAGGCGTCGGGCGATCTCGAGGGCCGGCGAGTCGCGCGTATCGTCGGTGCCGGCCTTGAAGGCCAGCCCGAGCAGGGCGATCCGGGCACCATCGAGGGTCACCTGGCACGCGACCTTGTCCACGATCCGGGCGAACTGCGCATCGTTGGCCGCCACCACACTGCGCAGCAGCGCGAAGTCGTAGCCGGCCGCGCCGGCCGCGTCGATCAGGGCCCTCGTGTCCTTGGGCAGGCACGATCCGCCCCAGCCCGGTCCGGGCTTGAGGTAGTCGCGGCCGATGCGCGGGTCATAGCCCATGCCCGCCAGCACATCGTTCACGTCGGCTCCGACCGCCTCGCACAACGCCGCCACGGCGTTGGTGAACGACAGCTTGGTGGCCAAGAACGCGTTGGCCGCGTACTTCATGGTCTCCGCGGAGGCGGGGTCGGTGATGAGCACCGGCGCGCCGAGGCCCGAGTACAGGTCGGCCACCCGCTCAGCAACAGACGCGTCGGCCGCGCCCACCACGATCCGGTCGGGATTGAGGAAGTCGTGCACGGCCGATCCCTGGCGCAGGAACTCGGGATTGGAGGCCACCGCAACGTCGGTGCGCCCCAGGGCGTGCTGCAGCATCCCGGTGGTGCCCGCCGGCGCCGTGGACTTGTTCACCACCACCGCTCCCGGCGCCAGGCTCGGACCTATCTCCGAGGCCGCGGCCTTCAGATAGCTGAGGTCGGTGCCGCCTCCGGCGCCCGCCGGCGTTGGCACGCACAGGAAGACGAAGTCGGCGCGGGCCGCGGCCGCGGCCGAGCCCCGAACGAAGGAGAGCCGATCGGCATCCAGCCCGGCTCTAACCAGCTCGGCCAGTCCGGGCTCGTGGATCGGGATCTTGCCCCTCTGCAGCCCAGACACTCTCGCTTCGTCGATGTCGGTGCAGATCACCCGGTGACCGATCCGGGACAGGCACGCCGCGGTGGTCAGACCCACGTACCCGGCGCCGACGACGGCTACCACCGTGTGCAGGGCGGGCCGGTCGACGGCGTCTGAAGGCATCAGCGGGTCGTCCCGGTCAACTGCACGACTCGCCCTCGGGCGGGCGGCCCTGGATCACCGGTGGACCGGAGTCAGGGTCGGACGACTGCGCGGCCAGCGCGGCGACGGCATTGCTCGCACCGGCCGGCGTCGGCGACAGAGAGGCGCCGCCACCCGCCGCGGTGGGCGCGAGCGCGTCGCCGGCACCGGTCGCCACCGGCGCGAACCCGGAGCCCGGGTCGGGCAGCAGCGGCGGGAGGCCCCGGGCCTGCACCTGGGCGCGCACCTCGGCCATGGGCTCCTGGAACACAAAATTAATCCCGCCGTAATCGGAGCCCAGCACCGCCACCACGCCGTCGACTCGCTCGTCCTCGACGACGTAGGGCACGGGCTCCAGGTACCGGGCCACGGTCATGGCCGCGGCCCGGTCTTCGGGGCCGTGCAGCACCACGGTCTCGGGGATGTCGGGAGACGCCACCGAGCCCAGGACGTCGAAGCCCGCGCCGGCGAGCATGGTGGCTGCGTCGTCCCTGTAGATGTCATGGAACCCGGCGATGGTCAGCGACACCTCCGAGGGCCTCACCGAGTCGGCCAGGCCCCGGAAGACCTCCAGCAGCGGCTCGTTCGCCCCCTTGTGCGCAGCCTCGCCCTTGTAGGCGCCGTCCGGCCACCACACGGTGTAGACCTCGAGCCGTTGACGTTGCAGGTTCTCGGGATTGAAGTCAGCGAAGGCCTCCCCCAAAGCGATCAGCTCCGCGAGCGTGAGATCCTGATCGAGCGTCAGGCTCCCGGCGGCGGCGCCGAGCAGCTCCACCATGGTGGACGGATTGCGGGCCCCCCGGTTGATGGCCTGATCGAGGGCGAGCACGAGGAAGTCCTGCTGCCGCTCGATGCGGCTGAAGTCGTCCCCGCCGGTGATCCTCCAGCGGCCGTCGATCTGCTCGGTGTATCGGCGGCTGCGGACGTAGTGCAGGGCCCGCTCGCCGTTGAGGACGTGGCAGCCGGGCTCGGAGATGCTGAATCCCAGCCTGGTGTCGCGCACCGGGTTCTCGAACCACACAGGAACCCCCCCGAGCGCTTCGACCACCTCCCGGAATCCGGCCAGATTGACCTCTATGTAATGGTTGATCTCGACGTCGAACATCGATGTCACCGTGGCGACGAGCAGCTCAGCGCCGCCGATGTACAGCGCGGAGGTGATCCGGTTGTCCTGCGCGCCCGGGATCTCGGCCCACAGGTCCCGCGGGATCGACAGCACCCATGCCGACCCCGACACCGGATCGAGGCGCACCAGCATGATCGTGTCCGCCAGGCTCCTGCCGCTCGGGTCGACCACGCGGCCGCTCATCACGGGGTCGTCGGGATCGAGTCCGAGCGCGCTATCGGTCCCGACGATCAGGAAATTGACGGGCTCACCCGGCTCGGTGTCGGTGCGCAGCAGCTGGTGGCCGTACTGGCCCGTGTCGACGATCACGACCCGGTCGACCTCTCTCCAGACCTCTTCGACGTGCTCGGCGAAGTCTGCTAGCGCCACCGCCGAGACGATCACCGCCAGACACGCGACCGCCACGAGGCGCTGCGGCCAAGTGCGCCGCAGCACCACCTCTCGTCCATCGGTCACGGCGGGCAAGCGTACCGGCCGTGGATTGAGCCCAAGGGGAGTTCACCGGAGGTGGAACACGTCGCCGGCATCGATCCGCACGTCGTGGCGGCCGGCGGCCACCACCAGGCGTCCCGCGTCGTCGATGTCCCGGGCGATGCCCTCCACCGAACTGCCGTCGGCGAGCTCGACCCTTACTGCGCGCCCTATGGTCGCCGACGCGGCTCTGAGCTCCCCGCGGGCTCGGGCCGGGTCGGCCAGGTAGCCGGGCAGCGCTTCTAGCAACGCCGCCAGCACCTCGTCGCGGGTGGCGTCGCCTCCCGCCTGAGCCAGCGAGACCGCGCCGGGCTCCGCCGGCGCCGCGGCGACGTTCAGGCCCAGGCCCACCACCACCACCGGCGGGTCTGTATCAACAATCTCCGACAGCACGCCGGCCAGCTTCCCGGAGACACCGGGGGCCTCGAGGAGCAGGTCGTTGGGCCATTTGGCCTGAACTTCGGCGACGGAACCGGCGAGGGTCGCGGCCGCGGCGGCCAGCGCGGCGGCGGACACCGCGGTGGCGCGGTCGAAGGACTCGGCAACCGCGGCCGGCAGCCGGAAGCTCACCAGCAGCGACGCCTCCCCGCGGCTCGCCCCGTCGGCGGCGTCGATCCATCGGCGCCCCAGGCGCCCCCTTCCCGCGGTCTGATGGTCGGCCACGAGGACGGCGGGCGTCCTGTCCCCGCGACGGGCCGCGAGGGCCAGATCTTCGTTGGTGGAGCCGGTCGAGACCACATGGAGCAACGGGCCCAGTCCCGCCCGCCGCGCCGCTTCAGAGCTGAGCGGCAGCTGGTCGGGCGCCGGCTCCGCCGGTGTTGTCGCGGATCCCACGGTGAGCATTCTGTGCGATCCGGGCCACAATCGGCTATCCAATAACCTCGTGTTCTCAAAGGTGCTCGTAGCCAACCGGGGTGAGATCGCCGTCCGAGTGATCCGAGCCTGCCGGGAGATGGGCATTGCCACCGCGGCCGTCTACTCCGACGAGGACCGCGGCGCCATGCACGTGCGGCTCGCGGACGAGGCTTTCGCTCTGGGCGGCGCGGCCGCGGCTGAGAGCTACCTGCGAACCGACGCGATCATCGCCGCAGTCGAGCGCAGCGGTGCCGATGCCGTGCATCCCGGCTACGGGTTCTTCAGCGAGAACGCTGACTTCGCCAGGGCCGTCACCGCTCGCGGCGTCGCCTTCATCGGGCCGCCCCCCGCCGCGATCGAGGTGATGGGCGACAAGATCTCGGCCCGCGAGGCGGCCCTGCAGGCCGGAGTTGAACCCGTCCCGGGCACCACCGAGCCCATAGTCGATCCCGCCGAGATCGAGGCCTTCGGCGCGGCCCACGGCTGGCCGGTGGCCGTCAAGGCCGCCTACGGCGGTGGCGGCAGGGGCATGAAGGTGGTGGCGTCGGCTGCGGAGGCACCCGCCGCGGTCGAATCGGCCCGGAGGGAGGCCCTCGCCTACTTCGGGCGCGACGAGCTGTACATGGAGCGCTACTTCGACGAGGCCCGCCACGTCGAGGTGCAGGTGCTGGCCGACGCCCACGGCAACTGCGTGCACCTCGGGACCCGGGACTGCTCGGCCCAGCGCCGGCACCAGAAGCTCGTGGAGGAGGCGCCCGCACCCCGCATCGACGATGCGGTGCTGTCGGCGATGGGCGATGCGGCCGTCGCGGTGGCCCTGGGCTGCGGGTACGTCAACGCCGGCACCGTCGAGTTCCTCTACTCCGACGGCGAGTTCTTCTACCTGGAGATGAATACGAGGCTGCAGGTCGAGCATCCCGTCACTGAGATGGTGACCGGCATCGACCTGGTGGAGCAGCAGCTTCGGATCGCGGCCGGAGAGCGGATGGAGTTCTCGCAGCAGGACATCGCCATCTCCGGCTGCTCCATCGAAGTGCGGGTCAACGCCGAGGATCCTGCCGGGGGCGCCTTCCTCCCCTGCCCGGGGCCGATCACCGGCCTGCGTCCCGCCCAGGGATTCGGCACCCGCTGGGACGGCGGCTACGAGGCCGGAGACAGGATCAGCACGTACTACGACAACCTCATCGGGAAGCTCGTCGTCTGGGGCCGCGACCGCGACGTCGCCATAGCGCGATGCCTGCGAGCGCTGTCCGAGACCCAGGTTGCCGGAGTGGCTACGACCATCCCGGCCGCGGAGGCCATCCTCGCCCATCCGGACTTCAGGGCCGCGACCCACTCGACGCGGTGGGTGGAGGAACGGCTCGACCTCGCGGCCCTCCGCGGTCAGCGGCCCGGCGCTGGCGACATCCCCGTCGACGCGGCGAACAACGTGCGCCACACGGTCGATGTGGAGGTCGAGGGCAAGCGCTTCAGCGTGGCTCTGTGGGCGCCAGACGCAGCCGGTGGCGGCGATACCACCAAGCCGAGCGCGGCCCGGCGCCGGTCCCGGGGGCCGTCTGGTCTGGGCATCGGCGCGGCCGAGGTCACCGTCCCGATGCAGGGAACGATCGTCAAGCTCCTGGTGCAGGTGGGCGACGAGGTGGAGGCGGGCGAGCCGGTGGCCGTGCTAGAGGCTATGAAGATGGAGAACAACATCGCGGCCGGCCGTTCCGGAACCATCACCGAGATCCGGGTGCAGGTGGGGGACTCGGTGGGGGGCGGGGACACCATCGCCGTCATCGACTGAATGGACGCCGCCGGCCCTCGCCCACCGAGACGGCACACGGCGCTGTGGACGGTCGCCGCCGCGGCGGCCGCGGCCGGCGTGGCCCTGCGCTTCATAGTGCCGTCGCCGATGTGGCTCGACGAGGCGCTCTCGGTGAACATCGCCTCGCTGCCGGTCGGCGACGCGGTGCAGGCGCTGCGACACGACGGCCACCCCCTCCTGTACTACGGGGTGCTCGGCGTCTGGCTCGACGGCTTCGGGGACTCCGATCTCGCGGCCCGCTCGCTGTCGGGGCTGTTCTCGCTGGCCGCAGTCGCGGCGATCTGGGCCGCCGCCCGGCGCAGGCTGGGCCCGGAGGCGGCCCGCTACGCGGCCGTGCTCGCCCTCACGTCGCCCTTCCTGGTCCGCTACGGCAGCGAGGCCCGCATGTACGCGCTGGTTGTGCTGCTGGCCGCCGCGGGCTGGCTGCTCACGGAGTTGGCCGTCGAACAGCGCAGCCTGGTGCGCCTGGCCGCGCTGGCGGCGGTGGTGGCCGCCGGACTGCACACCCACTACTGGATGATCTGGCTGGCCGCGGCCGCCTCGGCGGTGCTGGCCGTGCGATGGCTGCGGACGCCCGCGTCCAGGCCCGTGCTGACGCCGGTGCTGGCCGCCTACGGCTGCGGCTGGATCGGGTTCGCGCCCTGGCTGCCAATCCTCGTCGAGCAGGCCGCCCACACGGGAACCCCGTGGGCGAAATGGGCCCGCCCCGCCGAGGTGGCGGTGGAGTCGATCGAGGCGCTGGGCGGCGGAACCCGCTTCGAGCCGGTACTGCTCGGCATGGTGTTGGCCGGTGCCGCGGTGCTGGGCGCCACCCTCGTTCACACCGGTGGAGACGGAGTCGAGTTGGGATGGCCGGGCCGGCACCGGGGGGCGCCGCTGGCGGCCGTGGCCGCGCTGACGCTGGCAGGCGGCGGGCTGGCCGCGATGGCTCTGGGCAGCGCGTTCGAGGCCCGCTACACCGCGGTGGTGGTCCCGCTGCTGCTGGCTCTGGCCGGGCGCGGGCTGGCCGGTCTGCCCCGATGGGCGGCGCCCGCCGCGCTGGCCGCGCTGGCAGTGTTCGGGGTGGCGGTCAACGTCGACGAGGCTCGCCGGGACCGGACCCAGGGCCAGGAAGTCGCTGACGCTATAGACGCCGGAGCCCGGGACGGCGACATCGTGGTCGCCTGCCCCGACCAACTCGCCCCGGCGGTGCTGAGGTACCTGGACGCCGGATTGACGGTGCTGACCCACCCGCCCACGTCCGATCCCCACTTCGTCGACTGGTACGACTACTCCGAGCGGATCGCGGCGGCCTCGGCGGACGCCACCGCAGCTGCGGCCGCCGACGGGGGCGGGCCCGCCGGCGCGGTCTGGCTGGTCACCGCTGGCGGCTACCGGGGGTTCGAGACGAGCTGCGACAGCCTCGCCGCGACGCTGGGCCACGGCCGGAAGGCCGAAGGGGTGGTGGCCGCCCGACCGGTGTATGAGCACATGGTGCTGGTACGCCTCGCGGCGGCCGAACCGTGAGAGCCGCGGGCCCGTCGGTGCGGGTGGCGCTGGCCGCGTGGGCTGAGGCCCGCATCTACGTCGCAGCCGCCTACATCGTCACGACCGCGGTGGTCAACCGGCTGGAGCCGCCCCCGGACTTCACGCCAGTCTCGGACGGGCTCCTGGCGTGGGACGGGCGCTGGTACGAGGCCATAGCCGTCGGCGGCTACTCCGATGCCGCCGACCCGGGCCTGCGCTTCTTCCCGCTGTGGCCGATGCTCGGGCGGGTCGCGTCCTGGATGCCGGGCCTCAGTGCCGGCGTCGCGCTGGTGATCGCGGCCAATCTCGCCGCGCTGGTCGCCGGTGTTCTGCTGCACCGGCTCGTCGTCGACGAGACGGGCGACCGGCGCCTCGCTCGGCGGGCGGTGAGGCTGCTGGCGCTGGCGCCTCCCTCCTTTGCACTCGTATTCGCCTACTCCGAGGCCCTGTACCTGACCCTGGCTATCGCGGTGTTCCTGCTGGCCGGCCGTCAGCGCTGGTGGTCCGCCGCGGCCGCCGGCTACCTGGCCGGGCTCACCAGGCCGGTGGGCGTGCTGCTGGCGCTGCCGGTCGCGTACATGGCCTGGCAGGACCGGTCCCGGCGCGGCTTGGGCGCCGTCGCGGCTGCGGTTGCACCGGTGGCGGGAGCGGCCACATTCCTGCTCTGGGCGCAGGCCTCGCTCGGTGACGCCTCCGCCCCGCTCGACCGGCAGCGGGAACTGCGGGGCGACCTCGTCGAGCCCGTCAGCCGGCTCGTGCGAGGTGCCTGGCGGGGAGCCCGCGGCGACGCCGGCGAGCTGTTGCACTTCCTGGCCGCGGCCGCGCTGGTCGCGCTGGCCGTGGTGGCTGCCCGGAGGCTGAGCCGTCCCATGGCTCTCTACGCGGTGGCCAGCCTGGTGCTGCTGCTGGCCGCCGAGAACCTCAACAGCCTCGAGCGCTACGCCCTGGGCGCCTTCCCGCTGGTGATCGCGGCCGCGGTCGTGAGCCGGCATCGGTGGCTGGACCGCTGGATTGTCGGTGCTGCCGGCGCGGGCATGGTGTGCCTGACGACGCTCGCCTTCCACGGCGTGTACGTGCCGTGAGCCCCAGAGGCCGAGCGGCCGGGCCACAGTGCGCTCTACCAGGGCCGCGACCGAGTCTCGGGCCGAACTTCAAGCGGTTAGCTACATCATGTGTGGTTAACTCCTTGAAGTTCGGCCGCAGCCGAGCACCCGAGTGGCACCGGATGCCACCGAAGGGTCGGCCTGTAGGCTCAGGGCCGACGCCGAACGGCATAGGATCGCGCCTATGACGATGAGCCCGGCCGGTGGCGACGAGTTCGGCTCGGAGGTGAGTTCGGCGGGTGTGGTGATGCCGCTCCACGACCAGTTGGACGTGAGCGTGGTGCTGCCGGTCTACAACGAGTCGGCCCATCTCGCCGCGGAACTCGACCGCATCACCGCGGCTCTGGAAGCCTCGGAGTACTCGTGGGAGATCGTGGTGGTGGACGACGGCTCCACCGACGGCTCCGGCCGCTCCGGCCGCTCCGCGCTCGGCCGCGACGGGGTGCGCCTGCTGCGCTCGGCCCGCAACCGCGGCTCGGGCTCGGCCCGACGGATCGGGACGCTGGCGTCCAGGGGCCGGGTGGTGGTGTGGACCGACGCCGACATGACCTATCCCAACCACGAGATACCGGACCTAGTGGAGAGCCTCGGCGACGCCGACCAGTTGGTGGGGGCCCGCACCTCCGAGCAGGGCACACTCAAGGCTCTGAGGGTCCCGGCCAAGTGGGCCATCCGCTGCCTGGCGTCGTATCTCACCCGGACCCGCATCCCGGACCTCAACTCGGGATTCCGGGCCATGCGCCGCGACGTGGCCGAGCAGTTCGTCGGCGAACTCCCCGACGGCTTCTCGTGCGTCACCACGCTCACGATGTCGTATTTGATGAACGGCTACAGCGTGCGCTACACGCCCATCGAGTACCGGCCTCGAGCGGGACGCTCCAAGTTCCACTGGTGGGCCGACACCCGTCGCTACGTGCTGCAGGTGATCAGGATGATGCTCTCGCACGATCCCCTGCGAGTGTTCATGCCCCTGGCCGCGATCCTGGTCGCAGCCTTCGCGGCCAAGCTCGGCTACGACCTTGCGGGAAAGGATCTGCGGGTGGCGACCAACACGCTGCTGCTCGGTTTCGCGGCCATCCAGACGCTGGCCATCGGGCTCCTGGCCGACTTGGTGGTGCGGGTGTCGCGGCCCCGCCGGCTGCTCCCGCCCGCTGATGTCGCCGAGGTCGCAGAGCACGCCGACGTGCAGAAGTGAGAGCGTGTTTCTCAGGATGCCGACGCGTCACCGTCTCCAGATCGGCCCAGCCATCCAGACGTCTTCACGATCGACAATCAAACGTCGGATCCACGATGACATCTGCACTTGGTGACCAACTCGGAGCCCAGTAGTCAAATCCGGGTAACGCAAGCAGCTGTATCGGTTCGTCGCCACCGGTCGAGCTGACAACATAGATACTGCGGGAACCCTCATTACCACGCGCAAAAGCCATCCATACACCATCAGGTGACCAAGTCGGCTCGTCATCGTGATGTTCCGTGGTCAATTGCCGTAGTCTATTCCCGTCCCTATCCATCCCCGCTTTCGTTCGTAGGAGCTTGAGCTCTTGTGCGTGCTTCTTGAAGATTTCTTCGACGTCGTGTAGTACGACAGGTAGATCTGTCAGGCAATCATCGACAGTGCCGACTAACTCCCGAAGCCGTAGTGCGGCACGACCTTGCAATTCATCGAGTTCGGTAGTTTGTAGTGTCTTGAACTGATCGCGCACGGTCTCAGCAGTTGCTCCGAGCGCACCAACCTGTTCGTGCGCGAATTCGTAATCTTCGACGTCGCCTACGACGGGTTCGTCGAGTTGAAGGATTTGTGACCAGTTCGTCATCGCTTGCAACCTGTAACGGCCTTCTATCAGAGTGAACCGGGCGGAAGCATCATAACTAATTCGTTCTCAACTGTCTTGAACGTTTCGAGCACTGACTCGAAGGCATCAGCGGTGGAGTCTAACCCCTTCTGAAGACTCTCCCGGTGTCTGCTCCAGTCGTCAAGATAGCCTTCGTACGCCTCCGTAACTTCATGGTTGGGTGAGAAGTCGAGTCTGGACAACTCTGAGCACTCCATGAGCATTTCCGCGGCACTCCGGGAATTGGAGCGTAGTGTCTCCAAATACGCATAAACGATACGCAACTCGGGAGGTGCGCCGGACATCGTCGCGGATCCCTACGGCCGATGCGGGCCTAGAGCCCCGACGCCGAGGGACTCGACCGGGTGGTCCGACAAGCGAACACCGCGGTGCGTTCCTCCGGCCGGGACCGCTCCGACTGCGGCGCGGCGCGCGTCCACTCGGGGGAGAGCCGTGTTCATGGGCATGGCGCTGAGGCTCAACGTCGGCACCCGATTCTCGACCGTGCCGGGGAGGTTGGTCTTCACGCCTGCAAGACAACAGCACCGCCTCATATGCCATCGGCTCCACCCGTCCTCGCGTGAGGTTGACGCTTGTGGGTTCGAACCCTGCGCTGAAGTCTCGTGTGCCATAGCCTCCGCCCGTCCGCAGCCTCCGCCCGGCAGCCTCCGCCCGTCCGCGTGCACACCCGGCGCGACAAGTCAACACTGTACCGAACGCTGCCGTCAAGCCAGAGTTTCGCGAATTGGACGGAGTGAAGCCTCCTGGTACCGCAGAAGGGTTCTGGTGTGCCCTCCAGGGGCCGTCGGTCGTGGCCGCGACGTCCCCCGGTGTGGTTCTGTGCTCGACAGGACGCCTCCTCAAGGGCGGCCTTGGCCGAGCGCACCGCATGGAACGGATCCGCTACCTACCGGGCATAAGGCATCGTCGCGGCGCATGCGGCGCGGTTGGGGCCTCATGGATCCGGCACAGCACCGCCTTCGGCAGCCCGCCCGCATCACACGCATACAACCTCACGCAAACCGACAGGCAACAGCGGCATTTGCCAGAGCAGGCTGTTGAGCGGGCTGCAGGGTCCGTAGGCTGCTGCAGGGTCCGTAGGCTAATGCCGCCCGCAGAGCACCAGCACAGGGGGATGACACCAATGAGCGAGCACAACACCGAAGCCGCCACAGAGCCAGTCATAGAGTGCTCGGACTGCTCCAGAACATGGACAGTCGCTGATGTCGAGGCGGTATTGGCCGCCAAGAAAAGCGGCAACGGACTGCTCATGGCAGCCATCGGGGTCCTCGTTGTTGGAGTGTTCGCTGCGGTCGGAGTACCACTCGTAGGCATACCGATACTCGTCCTCGGGTTCGGCCTGGGAGTGTGGTCCGTCATCATCAACCGGAAGCCATTGCGCACAATGACGACGGTCACCATAGACCGGCACAACAAACAGGGATTGAAGAAGGTGCAACGTAAGACTCTGGGGCTGGCACGCAAGGTGGTGTGGTCATCACCGTGGGTGATGGGATATTTTCTGTATTTTGCTATCTCCCGAGGCATCTCAGTCGCTTTAGTCTTGCTGTTGCCTCTAGTTCTCTGTGGGATGCTCTTCGCTATTGTGGGGATCTTTCAACAGCGCTTCCAACGACGCACCAAGTGTCCAGGCTGTCTGGACCTACGCGTGACCATCAACTTCTTGCCTGCAGACAAGACCGAAGCCATCCAACAACTGCGTGCCATGGAATGATCCAAGCAGGGAACTGACGGCGAGGGCGCGACATGGAGCGGCTCGCTACCGCGTATGTGACAGCACCACCAAGGATGACTTGCCCGACCTGGCCGCCGCGATCTCGGGGGACCACACGACTGCCGGCAATGCGTGTCCAAAGTGAAGTGAGAGCGTGAGGCTGGCCGTCGACGCCACCGCACTGCTGTTGCCGCGCACCGGGATCGGCGTGTTCACCGCCGAAATGCTTCGAGCCCTGGCTGCCAGGCCCGACATGCACGTGTCGGCGTTCAACGCGATCTGGCGGGGGCGGGGCCGGGACTGGCTGCCCGCCGATGTCGGCGACGGGATCCGAGAGGTGCCGGGGCGGATACCTACGGGCGGGGTCAGATGGCTCTGGGACTGCCTGTCCGTTCCCCGTCTGGAGTGGTTCGCCGGAAGGGCCGATGTCGTGCATGGGCCGAACTACCGGGTGCCGCCCACGTCGCGGGCTGCGGCGGTGGTGTCGGTGCACGACGTCAGCTTCGAGCATGGCCCGCCGATCTGCGGCCGCGGCGGCCGCGCCCACCGGCGGTCGGTTCGGGCCGCGGTGCGAGCGGGCGCCTGGATCCACACCGACTCCGAGTACGTGGCCGCAGAGGTCCGCGACATCTACCGGATCGAGCCTCACCGGGTGGTGCCCGTGCCCCTGGGGGTGCGCCTTCCACCGGCAGGGCCGCATCCAGCACCCGGCTCGCCCTATGTGCTGGCTCTGGGCTCAGCCGACCGCCGCAAGGGCCTAACCACGTTGGTCGCCGCGTTCGACGCGCTGGCCCTCCAGCACCGCGATCTGCGCCTCGTCCATGCCGGCCCCGACGGGGACGCTTCCGGCGACCTCACCGACGCCATCGGCCGCAGCCCCCACCGCGACCGCATCCTGCGCCTGGGCTGGGTCGACGACGGTGCCCGCACCGCGCTCATCGAGCAGGCCGCGGCCGTCGCCTACCCGTCGCTGTACGAGGGCTTCGGTCTGGTCCCGCTGGAGGCCATGGCCGCGGGCCGGCCGGTGGTCACCACCCCGGTGTCGGCCATCCCGGAGGTGTCGGGCGACGCCGCGGTGTACGCCGCCGCGGGAGATGTCGACACGCTCGCCGACGGGCTGCAGCGGGTCCTGACCGACACTTCGCTGGCCGCGGACCTAGGTGCCCGGGGACGGCTCAGGGCCGCCGGCTACACGTGGGAGAGAACCGCCGAGGGCCTCACCGACCTGTACCGGCGGGCGACCGGCGCGGACTGAGCCCTGGGGTCCGCCGCCCGGCAGTCAGCAGCGGAGCGCCACCGTCACCCGGTCCTCCTCGGACAGCTCGTCGAGACCCAGGATGGCGAAACATCGATGCTGGCGCCCAGGGCGGCCGAGGATCCGAGCCGCACAAGGCGGTCATGGTGGATGATGTGATGAGCAGGCACTCGCGGAGTGCGGGCCGCGACAGCATGGGGGATTGGCTGTGGATGCGCTAGCTAGCTCTATTGCCATGAGTCAGCCCGCTGACGGTGGCGCGGCGCCATCGCCTCTAGCCCGCCTGCTGTGCATGCTGGGGCTGGATCTGCGGGAGTCGGAGCATCTGGCGCCCCTGGTGGCACCGGCGCCGGCCGTGCCGACGTTCACGGTGATCGTGCGTACCCAAGGCCGCCGTCCGCGCACTCTACTGGAAGCCGTTCGATCGCTGGCCGCGCAGACGTGGACCCAGTTCGCCACGATCGTGACCGTCCATGCCGCTGCAGAGGTTGCGACCGCAGTAGAGGCCGAGTTGGGCGCGGCCGCGGCCGCAGGCGTCGCGCCGGCGGACTGCAGAGTTCTGCCGGTAGGCACGGGCGGTTCCCGCGCCAGGCCACTCAATGCCGGCCTCGATGCCGCCGACGGCGACTACGTGTCCTTCCTCGATGACGATGACTTGGCTGAGCCGAACTGGCTTGCCGTGTTCGCACGCGGCGCGGCTGACGCCCCGGGTCAGATCATCCGCGCCCGCACGGCGCGCCAGCCATGGCTGGCCGGCGGCACGGCGGAACCGCAGACCCCAGCCGGGCCCGTGGAGTACGTCTACCCGGCGACGTTCGATCAGCTTGCGCACTTCTCGTACAGCGAGACGCCGATCTGCTCGCTCGCGCTGCCGAGGCAGGCGCTCAATTGCCTCGGGCTGCGGTTCGACGAGGATCTGACGGTCTGCGAGGACTGGGACCTGCTGATCCGGGCTGCTCTGGTGCTCGGGGTTCACTGCGTGGACGAGATCACGTCGCTGTACCGCCGCAGCGACGGCGGGAACTCCGAGACCGAGGCCTTCCGGCAGGACTGGTACCGCAACAGGGCCATTGTGATCGACAAGCTGGCCCGCCAGCCGTTCGTGCTTGACGGCTCCTCAGCCCGCCGGCTGGCCGACGCGCACTTCGACTACGGCGGGGGTCCCAGCAAACGCCTCGAGCACATCCGCACCCGCGATCTGCTGGCCGCTCTGCCGGGGCGCCTGCGGGCCCGGCTGGTCAGGACCCTGAGGCTGAGATGAGCGGGCGCTGGTCGACAATCGCTCCGGGCGCCCTCTTGGAGGATCTCCCTCACATGGCCCTCACCCATCCATAGAGCGGGTTGCAGGTACCGCCGCTATCGCCCGCGACTGCCACGGGCCGATCGCGGGCGCAGTGCGGCGCAGCGAGGCGACCAGCAGCAGCACCCAGATGTGAGAGAACCACAGCACGAAGCTCTCGGTCACGTTCTCAAGGAGCACGAACACCGTCAGCGCCGCCCACATCCCGGTGTCGGCCGATGGGCGCAGCCACAGGCCGCGGCCAGCGTTGATTGCGGCCAGCACTACGAGCATCACGAACGGCGCAGCGCCGAGAATGCCCAAGCCGAGCGCGGTCTCAACCAGGCTGTTGTGAGCGCTGCCCCGCTGCAGCAGCACGTGCTCCTGAACCAGCTCCGGCACCTCCCAGAACGCGAAGAACCCGTAACCGCCCCACGGCCTCTCCAGCACGCGGTCCCAGGCAAGAGTCCAAATGGCGCGGCGCTGCGAGAGCGTGGGGACGTTCCAGGCCGCCACCGCGACGGCCCCGCATATTCCGGCAGCCACCAACCCCCCGCCGAACACGGTGGCCCGGGTCCGCCACGGTCCCCAACGGCGCGCCCGGGCCGCGCCGGCCGCCGCGGCGCCGAGCGCCGAGGCCACGGCCAGCGCAGCTGCCAGCGCCAACCAGGCGGTGCGGCTGCCCGCACCCATCAGGGTCGCCAGCGATGCCGCCAACAGCACCGCGCCCCAGACCTGACGCCATGAAGCCGGAGTTGCGCCGGCAGCGCCGGCGGGTCCCGTAGTCCCAGCAGGACGACCAGACCGGGTCGTGCCAGCTGCGGATCCGTCGCGCCGCAGGCCGTGGCGCGGGAGAGGTGTTGACCTCGGCAACAGCCACCGCAGTCCCGCGATCACCCCGAAGGCGGCCAGCGGCGCCAACGAATTGCGGTTCGTATACATGCCGATCCAATTGCCGTGGCGGTCGGTGCCGACATCGTGTTGCAGCACGATCACGGCGAGGCTGCCCACCACCGCGACGCTCGCCAGCAGTACCAGGGCCGTCGACAGCTCGTCGTCGGTGAGGCCTGCCAGCACGACAGCCAGCAGGATCAGGCCCAGATAGACGACCGACCGCCACAGCGTGGCGCTCGCGTAGACGCTCCACAGGCTCGACGCCACCGCCGCCGCGGAATACCACGCGATCGCGATCAGCGCCGGCCGCGACAGTCGCGCTCGCGGCGCCGCGCTATCGGCTTGTACCCCATGCTCCGGCGGCAGCGCCCGTGCGGCCTGACCCGCTGCGCTGCGGCCGGGACGCCAGGTGGCCCAGGCGAGAACTGCTGAAGCTGCCGCCGCGCCGGCGAAGAAGGGCCAGACCGCCCAGTCGTTCCAATGCCCCGGCCGGTTCAGCACTCCCGTCGCGAACCGCAAGACCGGTCCGTTGCTGAGCACCAGCAGCAGACCCGCGCCCGCCGCGGCCCGCCAAGAGCGCAGCAGACCCGCGCCCGCCGCGGCCCGCCAAGAGCGCAGCAGACCCGCGCCCGCCGCGGCCCGCCAAGAGCGCAGCAGTCGCGCTCCGGACCTGTCAGAGATGGCCGTCACGCCCGGAGAGCCGCGTTCCTCGGACGGCGAACCGGGCCGGAAGGCAGGCTCACGACGGTTGCGAAGGCCAGTTCACGGCGATATTACGTCGCAGCGATCCCTTCACTCGTTGCGCCCGGCCGCGCCTCGCGGGATCCCACGGCTCGGCTGCACCCACATTTGAGACCCTAGTCGGCTCGATGGGCGGGCCGCAGGCCACCTAGACCCACGCGTGGGTTTGCGGGACGAGTCTCGGAACGCCTACGGTGACGCGGTCGCCAGCAGCCGGAGCCCGCATGGAACACCACCAGACTCGCACTCGGCCGAAGGCTCCGAGGATCCCAGGCAAGCTCTGTCGGCGAATTCAGGTCAGGACGTTTCTCGCTAGACACAGCGCTCGCAGTCGAATGGCGTGCCTTGCGTTGGCAGTTGCATTCGCTACGGTGGCTGCAGTCGCCGTGCCAGTGACGGGGGCTTCAGCGCTCCAAGGCCCCGTCAGCGCGCAGGGCACACCGTTCACCGACTTGGATGACGTCAGCGACGCGACGCGCCGAGCGATCCATTGCATCTTCGAGACCGGCATCACCCGCGGCACGTCAGCCACGACGTATTCACCGAGCAGGCCGGTCACCCGCCGCCAGATGGCGCTGTTCCTGACGCGGCTGCTCGATGTCATCGAAGTCCCGTCGCCCGAAGCCGCCGACCCGGGGTTCACCGACCTCGGAGGCGTCGAGGAGGAGGCGCGGTCCGCGGTTGCACGGCTGTTCGGCCTCGGCATCACGCGGGGCACATCCGCTACGACGTTCTCGCCGAGCCGGCCGGTCACCCGCCGCCAGATGGCGCTGTTCCTGACGCGGCTGCTCAGCGCGGCCGGGGTCGAGCCCGTCTCAGGCTTCGTCCCCGGATTCGACGACACCGCTAACCTCGACGCCGAGAGCCACGCCGCGGTCGCACAGATGCGAGTCCTCGACGTCATGCGAGGCATATCGGCGATGGAGTTCGCACCCACGGCGACCGTGACACGGGCTCCGATGGCATTGTTCCTGTCGCAAGCGCTCGCAGTCGTCTCGGCAAGGGGAGGTTTCACTCCCCCCAGTGGATGCGACGACATAGTCCGCTCGCACAACGCGGTTGCAAGGCCCTCAGCCGTAGAGATCACCATCGATCCGCAGGAGCCGCGTCCGGGAGACTCCGTAAGCGTCCGAGCGATACTCACCGACCATCGCGGCGACCCGATTCCCGGCCTCAGCGTCCGGCTCGTCCGCGACGGCCGAGAGCCCTCGAACTATGTCGAGACCGGGCGTGACGGAACGGCCACCTTCACAGTCGACTCCCCGCCCGCGTCCAGCCGGGTCAGCTCGATCGCGCTTGAGGTGATGGTCGAAGACCTGGTTCTCACCAGTTCCGCCACAACCATCCGCTGGACGATCGACCTGACCGGCGTCACGCCCACTCTTTCTGTCCGTGTCGACGACCCGAGCCCGACGGTCGGCGACGACGTCGACATCGTCGCCACCGTGACAGACGCCGAAGGCACCCCGCTGTTCGGCGCGGAGTTGGAGTTCATCATCGACGGCGAGAGTCGAGGCACCGCCTTCGCGGGCCCCGACGGGCAGGCGACGTTCACCTATGACGCACCAATGGGATCATCGAACCAGGGCGGCTACGACTCCCTTCAGGTGCAGGTCGTGTCCACCGATGTGGCCTCGCGTCCGCTCGGCGTGTTCTGGCAGCCGCCAGAGTCCCGCCGCATCACCATTTCGGTGAGCCCCGACAGATCGCACACGAGCGCCGCGAGAACGATCACCGCGCAAGTCTTCGACGGTACGTCTCCGTTGGCGGGTCGGGCGGTGGAGCTCTACATCGACGGCACCATCGCCGGGCGAGCCACAACGGACGGCGAAGGCGTGGCCAAGTTCACGCGCAGTGCGCAAGTCCACGGGCCCTTCGACTTGGCCAAGGTCGCGTTGGCCGATGACCGTGACCTCGCGAGCGATCCGATCCTGCTCAGCTGGCCCGTGGGGACGAGAGGCGTCGACAGCGACAACAGCTGGCAACTGGTGTGGTCAGATGAGTTCAACGGCACATCGCTGGACACCGCCAAATGGAAAGCGAACGTCAACTGCCCGCCCGTGTATCTCGCCTGCGACACCGACCGCACCGAGAACGTCTACGTCTCCGACGGCATGCTGCATCTCCGAACGCTGCGCGAGCGATACGCCGGCACCAACAACTGGAGGGGCAGCGGCAATCAGTTCGGTCCGCTGTCAACCTTCACGCCGGGGAGCTTCCTGCTCAAGGACTTCACCGCAGGGAGGGTCGAGAGCACCATGAGCTTCACCTACGGCAGATTCGAGTTGCTCGGCAGACTGCCACAAGGCCACGGGACGTTCTTCGCGTACTGGATGCGCCCAGTGAACTCGCCCTACGGCAACGGCGTCGCCGCAGGGGAGATCGACATCGCCGAAGGGGCCAACATCGGCAAGGGCGGCATCGACGCCCAGCTGCCGGGACCGGGATGGGGCGTCCATCATGTCGTCCACATGGGACTGCCCTTCACGAACCCGTTCGCGTTGACGAACCTGCCCGTCAATCCGGCCGAGTCGTTCCACCTGTACACGGTCGAGTGGGACACAGCCTCAATCCGGTTCTATATCGACGATCGGCGGGTCCTGACTGTGCCGAGCAGCGACTGGTTCTCCCACCCCAAGGGAAGCGAGCAGCCGGTCGACAACCCGTATGCGCCGTTTGACGCGCCGTTCGTCGTCGGCATCAACAACACCGTCGGAAACTGGGCTCTGGAGACCTGGCCGGGCAACCAGGTCCCTGACAGCACGGTGTTCCCGACCGAGTTCGTGGTGGACTACATAAGGGTCTACGAATGCCGTCCGCCGTCGGGCAGCGCCCTCGGACCCGGACAGGGCTGCGAGACACCCTGATGTGGTTCCTGCGAATGCAGGGGAGCGCGCAATTCCCACGCTCACGCGCCGGACTAATTGTCAGGCTCTGTAGCCGGGGTCGAACTCGACGCCGCCGTCGATGAGCTGAAGCCACGGGTACAGCTCGGTGGGGCGACGGGCGATGATGGCCAGTTGGTTGCACTGGCGCTTGGAGACCGCGGTGATCGCGGCCAGCGCGGGCCCAGCCACCCTTGCCGCCCACCGTCGCCGCGCTCCGGTGGCCTCATCGGTGGGCAGGCGGAGCCCGTGGCGGAACTCGACTCGGACCTCGCCGGTGGGGTCGTAGGACCGCAGGGTCTTGATCACCTCGGCCTCGGTCCAGCGGTACACGTGGTTGGGAACGCTGGTGTTGTCCAGACCCCCGGCCCTGAAGCCCTGGTCCACTACCGCGGCCAGCTCGAAGGAGTCGGCCATGCCGAAACGGACGGCCAGGCGCACCAGAGGGCTGTCGCGGGCCTCGATCGCCACCAGCCCCACCCGGCACACGCGGTACATCTCCAGCAGCGCCCGGTGGGGGGAGCGGCAATGGTGCAGTCCCTCGGACACGAACACCCAGTCGAAGGAGCGGTCCTCGAAGGTCAGCGACTGGGCGTCCTGGCGGGACCACACCGCTTCGGGCACCAGGGGGGAGAACGACTCGTCCAGGTTGGAGACGACCACGTCGGAGAAGCCCAACCCGGCCAGCAGTTCCCAGTCGTCGGTGCCGGCGCACACCGCCAGCAGCCGGGTGTCGGCCCCAAGGCCCAGACTCTGCAGGGTCGCAGCGACGAAGGTGCGGTCCATGGTTGGTCTCGCCTTCATCCTATGATCCACAGCGACTATGGCGGTCAACCACCCCGGCCTCCGTCCGGCCCTGAGGCTGTCGCCCGCGGCCCGCACCGGCGCGAGGCTGGTGCGCAGCTTCGCGGAGCGCGAGACCAAGGCGCTCTACAAGCGCAATGTCCTGGGCTGGCTGTGGTCGCTCCTCAAGCCGTTGACCACGGTGGCCGTCTACAGCCTGGTGTTCGGGGTGATCTACCGGGCCACCGCTCCGGTCACCGCCAACGGCCGGGCCGAGGTGTTCGCCCTGTACCTGTTCTCCGGGCTCGTGGTGTGGAACCTCTTCTACACCATCGTCAGCGGCTCCATGCGCTGGATGGACGGCGTGAGCGAGCTGCGCAAGAAGATCTACTTCCCGACGGAGACGGCGATCATCGGAGGCGCGGCAGCCACCCTGCTGCAGAGCAGCATGGAGGCCTTGGTGCTCGTATTGATCATGGCCGCACTGGTGAACGTGTCCTGGACGCTGGTCTTCTTGCCGGTGGCCATGGTGCTGGCGGCCATGTTCGCGCTCGGCCTCGGCTTCGCGGCGTCGATCCTCAACGCCCGCTACCGCGACATCCAGCATCTGACCACCATCGTGCTGAGCGTCGGGTTCTTCATGGTGCCGATCGTCTACACCCCCGACATCGTGCCCGAGAGGGCCTACGGGCTGCCGGTGGCGCGAATCGTGGAGCTGAACCCCCTCAATTCGGTCGTCGCCGTGGCCCGGGACGCGGTCTACTTCTTGGAGGCGCCCGACCCGACCGATCTGGCCACGGCCGCGGCATGGGCGATAGGTGCGTTCGTTCTCGGCCTCGCCTTCTTCCGCCGCCGGTCGATGGCGATAAGCGAGGAGCCGTGAGCGATCCGGCCCGATCCGCGGGGCCGGCCGTCGAGGTGGCCGAGGTGTCGAAGCGCTTCCGGCTGGAGTTGAACCGCCCGACCTCGATCAAGGAGGCGGTGCTGCGCTTCGGCCGCCCCGACGTCAGATACCTGTGGGCGCTGCGCGACGTCTCGCTCGCCATCGACAGGGGCTCCTTCTTCGGCCTCGTCGGACACAACGGCAGCGGCAAGTCCACCCTCCTGCGGCTCATGGCCGGGATCCACCGCCCCACCAGCGGCCGGATCGCGGCGCAGGGCCGGTTGTCGGCCCTGCTCGAGCTCGGGTCCGGCTTCCATCCCGAGCTGACTGGGCGTGAGAACGTCTTCCTCAACGGGGCCATGCTCGGGCTCGGCCGGCGCCAGATGGCCGCCGCCATGGACGGCATCATCGAATTCAGCGGCGTCGGCGACCAGATCGACGCTCCGGTGAAGATCTACTCCAGCGGTATGTACATGCGCCTCGGCTTCTCCGTGGCCGTGAATGTGGACCCGGAGATCCTGCTCGTGGACGAGGTCATCGCCGTGGGCGACGAGGAGTTCCAGCACCGGTGCCTGCACCACATGGAGGCCCTCCGCGCCGGGGGCGCGACCATCGTGCTGGTCTCGCACGACACCGCGCTGGTGCGCCAGCTCTGCGATCGCGTCGGGTGGCTGGACGGCGGACGGCTCCGGGCCGCGGGAGATCCCAACGAGGTGGTGGACGCCTACCTCCGCCATGTCGCCGACGGCGGCGGTGACTCTCGCGCCGCGCCGGCCTGAACGATCGGCGGCAACGGCTCGGCGGCCAGCCCCGCACCGTCTCCGGTCCGTCTGAACCCACCGGGGTGGCGCTAGGCTCCCGGCCCGGCGGGCGGCTAACAGAAGACGGTGGTACTTGATGCCCTCTCATCCCATTCGTTCGCTGCTCTCAGTGGTTTCGGCCGCGGCGGTCCTTCTCGCCTCCTTCGCCGCGCCGGCCGCGGCCCACCCCCACGGGCCGAGCGACGACGAGTTCACCTTCATCGGCGGTGGATGGGGGCACGGAACCGGCTTGAGCCAGTTCGGAGCCCTCGGACGGGCCGAAGCAGGGTTCACCTACGAGGAGATCCTCGCCTTCTACTACGACGGCACCGATCTGACCACCGATCCCAACCTTGTGCCCGACGACGTCGACGTGCGCATCGCGGTCCACAACACCACCGTGTTCAGGCCGACCGGGCTGCTGACGGTGGCCATGGACGGCCGGTTCCTGGACACCACCGTCAACACCCTGACCGTGCGCCGCGGCAACGGCGGCTGGCACATCAACTCGAGCAACATCGACTGGTGCCGGGGCTTCTGCAGCGGGACGGTGCTGACGGTGAGCTTCAACGACGGCGAGCCCGTGAGGGTCTCCAACACCATCAACGGCGCGGAGCGCTACGCGCACGGGCAGTTCCAGCTCACCCCGGCGACCGGAGGCGTGGCCAACTGCGGCAGCCGCAGCGCCAACGAGTACTGCCTGGTGGTCGGCGACATGACCATGGAGCAGTACCTCTACGGCCTCGACGAGGTTCCCCACAGCTGGCCCGCGGAAGCCCTGAAGGCCCAGGCCGTCGCGGCACGCAGCTACGCGGCGGCCATCATGCTGGACCGGGCCGGCTGGGCCGCACCGTTCGACCTGTACGCGTCGACGCGCGACCAGGAGTACAAGGCTTGGGACTTCGAGCGGCAGCCCGGCCACGGCGCCTGGATGAACCAGGTGGACGCCACCGACGACACGGTGCTCGCCTACCAGCGGACTAACGAGCACCAGCGCGAGGTGATCGTCGGCTACTACAGCTCGTCCAACGGAGGCCACACCGCGGCCAACGAGGAGCCCCGGCGAGACCCCGTGTCGTACCTGCTGGCCAAGCCAGACCCCTACGACGCCGCCCCTGACGCGAACGGCGACCCCCAGAACCCCACCAACACCTGGGAGCGCACCTACACGAGCGACCAGATCAGCAAGTGGCTCGCCGACTATTCCTTCGCCGACCTCGACGTCGGCGACATTGTCGAGATCTACATCGTGGGCCCCGGGCCGTCGGGCCGCATAGACGACGCCCAAGTGACCCTGGTGGGATCCGAGCGCACGCTCGAGGTGCGCAACGAGGACGGAGAGCCCTACGGCTACCGCTTCTACTACGCGCTGGTGCTGGGGTGCCGCAGCACGCCGGGCTGCCGGCCCCTGCTGTCCACAAAGCTGGCGCTTCGGGACGCTCACACCGACGACGGTTACAACGTCCACACCCTCCCCTTCACCGACGTCGCCTTCGACGCGCCCTACGCGCAGGCGGTTGCGTGGATGCTCACCAACGAGGTCACCACAGGCACGACCCCCACGACGTTCTCACCGGAGCGGTCGCTCACCCGGGCCCAGTTCGCCGCGTTCCTGTGGCGCTTCGCGGGCGAGCCGGAGTCAGTCGACGGGTCTTTGACCTTCTACGACGTCGAGCCCGACAGCTACTACTCGCAAGCCGTCGGATGGATGGTGGACCAGAACATCACCCTGGGCTGCAGCACCGACCCCGTAGCGCTGTTCTGTCCCAACCAGCCGCTCAGATCCTCGCAGCTGGCCGCGTTCCTGTGGCGCTTCGCGGGACGCACCTACAGCAACCATCCCATACCGTTCCGGGACATCGGGATCAACGCCTACTACCTCGAGGCCGCCCGCTGGATGGTGGAGCATCGCCTCTGGGTGGACGAGGACTTCGAGCCGCCCGACAACGACCCCACGGACTTCGACCCCTACGACCCCGTGAACCGGGGCCGGATGGCGGTGTTCGTCTGGCGGCTGGCCGCGGCGCCGGGCGCGTTCGACATCGACGTGGACCTACCGCCCCTGATGCGATCCCCGTGAGGACCGTCGACGACGCGAGACCCGCAACCCCGATCCTGCGAAGGCTGGGATTTCGCTATCTTCACATAATCGACGCGGCCACGCTGTTGGGGCTCATGGCTGCGATCACGACCGTGCGCTTCGGGCTGGACTGGCCCACCTATCCGCTGTCGCACTACGCGGTCGGATTCGCCATCGCCACCGGGCTGCACATGGCCGTCTACTACTTCGGGGGCCTGTACGAGTACGAGCAGCGGCTTGGCCGGCCGCCCTGGCTGCCCCGGGCCACGCTGCTCACCCTGGTGGCGGTGGGGGCCGACGCCACCGTCACGCTGCTTACCGGCCGCTATCTGATGCCTCGGGGCAATCTGGTAGTGCTAGCCGCGGCGGCGAGCCTCGTGGTGTCGTTCAACCGCTGGCTGGCCCGCCGGGTGAGGACGGGCCGCTTCGGGCGGCCCCGCGTCCTGCTGATGGGAGACCGCGAGGATGTGGAGTCGGCCCGCCGCCACTTGGGCGAGTCTGAGCCCGCCGCGGAGATCGCGGGCGAGTCCAGCGTCCCGGCGGACATCGTCGCGGAGGTAGACCGGACCGGCGCCACCGATCTGCTGCTGCTGTCGGGCCAGTCTCTGGACACCATCTATCCCGAGCCGCTCGCAGAGCTGGAGCGACGGCGGGTCGGGGTCTACCGGAGCATCACACCCTCCGACACCCTGCTGGGACTGCAGCGCACCCGCCAGATCGGCGGGATGCCGTTCGTCGCGCTGCGAGCCCACGCCCTGCCCGCGTGCCGGCTGCGGTTGAAGCGCCTCCTCGACCTCGTCTACCTGCTGGTACTGGCCCCGGTGGCAATTCCGGTGACGCTCGCAGTCGCTGCATGTGTGCGCCTGCGGGCCGGTCGGGGGGTGCTCTACCGTCAGGAACGGGTCGGCATGCAAGGCCGGACGTTCGTCATGGTGAAGTTCCGGACCATGACTCCGGATGCGGAGCGGTCCGGGCCGGAACTGGCCGTGCCCGACGATCCCAGGGTGATCGGGGGCGTGGCCTGGCTCCGCCGGACCCGGCTCGACGAGCTGCCCCAGCTCTGGAATGTGCTCACCGGCAAGATGTCGCTGGTCGGGCCCCGCGCCGAGAGACCAGAGGTGGTGGCCCGGCTCGAGAGGCAGATCGCCGGCTACGGCCGGCGACACGACATCCCCCCGGGCCTCACCGGCCTGGCCCAGACGCAGGGCCACTACCAGACCGATCCCGCCTACAAGCTGGGCCACGACCTGCAATACGTTGTGAACTGGTCGCCCGTGCTCGACTGGGAGATCATGGTGAAGAGCCTCGTGGTGATGGCCCGCCGGTCGGGCCGGTGAGCAGGGCCGAAGCAGCCCGCGACCTCCTGCCGCACGTCTCGGTGGTGATGCCGGCCCGGGACTGCGCCGCACTGATCCCCGAGTGTCTGGCGGCCGTCGGAGCCCAGACCTATCGGGGTCCTCTCGACGTGACGGTGGCCGTGGCGCCCAGCCGCGACGGCACTCACCAGGTGCTGGCCGACACCCGCATCGGGCTGCCCTTGCAGATAGTCGAGAACCCCGCGGGGACCACGCCCGCCGGCCTCAACATCGCGATGGCGGCATCCAAGGGCCAGATCGTGGCCCGGGTGGACGCGCAGTCGCGGGTGCCGCCCGACTACATCGAGCGGGCGGTGAGCACCCTGGCCCGGACCGGGGCGGCCAACGTGGGCGGCGTGCAGCGTCCGGTCGGCTCCGGGGGCCCGCGGGGCGCGATCGCGGCCGCGATGGCCTCGCCCTTCGGGGGCGGCCCCGCGGCCTTCCGCCGGGGCCGGTACGACGGGCCGGCCGACACCGTGTACCCGGGAGTGTTCGACCGCGACGCGCTCAACTCCGTGGGCGGCTTCGACGAGACCCTCGAGCGCAACCAGGACTACGAGCTCAACTGGCGCCTGCGCGAGCAGGGCCACACCGTGTGGCTCGACTCCAGCCTGGTGGTCGACTACATCCCCCGCGCCGACTTCGCGGGGCTGGCCGGCCAGTACTTCTCCTACGGCACGTGGAAGCGGAAGATGCTGATGCGCCATCCCCGGTCGCTGCGAGCCCGCCAGCTGGCCGCCCCGGCGCTGGTGGCCGGCCTGGCCGTGTCGGCGGCCGAACTGGCCCACCGACGGCTGCGGGGCGCCGTGGTGCCAGCCCTCTACGCGGCGGCATGCGCCATCGCTGCGGCCCGGCTGGGCCACCGTCTGGGTGGCTGGCGCGACCGGGCCCGAGCCGGGGCCGCCTTCGCGGTGATGCACATCTGTTGGGGCGCCGGCTTCCTGGCCGGCCGCACCCGGGCCGCTCAGCCCGAAGAGCGGGGGCGGTTCGACGAATAGGAGGCCAGGTAGGCGGACACGACCTCGTCAGGATCGCCCACCACCCTCAGCACTCCGTCGTCGAGCCACGCGGCCCGATTGCAGGAACGCTCGATCTCCGCCATGTTGTGGGAGACCAGCACCACCGAGCCCGCCGCGGCGCGGACCTCGTCGATGCGCTTGGCGCTGCGGGTCCGGAAGTCCTCGTCGCCGACCGCGAGCGCCTCGTCGATCAGCAGGATCTCGGGGATGCGGGCCGTGGCGATGGCGAAGTTCAGCCGGGCCCGCATTCCTGACGAGTACGTGCGCATGGGACGGTCGATGGCGTCTCGCAGGCCGGCGAAATCGATGATCTCGTCCATCCGGCTCTCGACCTCGGTCCGGGTGAAGCCCAGCGCCAGGCCGCCGATGAGAATGTTGCGCCGGCCGGACAGCGCCGATCTCAGAGCCGAGGAAACCCCGAGAAGCGACGGGCGGGACCGGCCCCGGATGGTGCCCGACTCCAGCGGCAGCAGGCCGGTCATGGCCGACAGCAGGGTCGACTTCCCCGACCCGTTGGCCCCGACGAGGCCCAGAGTCTCGGATTCGTGGAGGTCGAGAGTCACGCCGCGCACGGCCTTGATGATGCTGAAATGCCTTCGCAGCCGCCCCTGCGAGAAGTTCTGCTTGAAGCCCGCCGCGGGGTCCTCGTACACCCGGTAGTGGACATGGACATCGGTGAGCCGCACGGTCACATCCGGGCCGGGCGCGGTCACGACCCGAACCTCCTCTCCCCGCGGCGGAATGCGAGCAAGCCGACCACGGGGAGCACCGCGCACCAGGCGACCAGCCCGATCACGACCGACCGCTCGACGCCCGTGCCGATCAGGCACCAGCGGGCGCAGGTGATGAGGTCGTACACCGGGTTGACGGCGAAGGCCCGACGCCAAGCCTCGCTGGTTACGAAAGCCTCGACGCTGAAGATCACCCCCGAGGCATAGAACAGCAGGCGCAGCAGGTGGGGCAGCAGCCTCTGGAGGTCCCGCACCGACGCCCCGACCCGGGCCACCACCAGCGCGGCCCCGAGGTTGAACACATACGCCGCAACCAGCACCGCGGCCAGCATCAGCCATCGAGGTGTGGGACGCTCGCCGGTGGCCAGCAAGGTCAGCAGCGCTACCGCCAGCGCGGGCAGGAACGCGAGGGTCTGCCCGTTCACTGTGGCCATCGGCAGCAGAATGCGGGGGAACTGGATGGATCGGATCAGGCTCAGGTTGCGAACGATGCACACCGCCGCGTCCTGCACCACCCGCTGGATCAGATGGAACAGCACCACGCCCACTATCAGGAAGCCCAGGAAGTTGTCCACCCCGCGGCGGGTGTCAAGCAGCACGCCGAAGATGAGGAAGTACACGCCCACCAGCAGGGCCGGGTTCACCAAGTGCCACAGCTGGCCCAGCGCGGTGTCCATGTTCTGGGCGCGCAGGTCCTGGGCCGGCACAACCACCGCGAACTCGCGGCGGCGCCAGACGTCGCGCAAGTACTCCCCCACAGGGGGCGCGGCCGTCAGATCGACGAGGTGACGGGCATCGTGGGGTTCCCCGCTCTTGTTCGCTGCGCTCACGGGCCGCTCGGGCCCGGGGGCAGCGGAGGTCGCGTCATCCACGAAGCTCATCCTACGATTGTCACCGTGTTGAGTTCGCGCCAGCCGGCCCAAGGCGACCCCGGCGACCCCGGCGACCCCTCCCGATGAGCACCAAGCCCCCGCCAGCCGGTGTGCGGGGCAATGACTGGCGCTCGCTGCCCGTGACGCCCGTCGACGCCTTCGAGCCGGTTCTGCCCGTCAGCGTCGTAATCCCCTACTACGAGGCGCCCGGGGCGCTGGCGTTGACGCTGGCGGGCCTCGAGCGCCAGACCTACCCCCGCGAGCTCTTCGATGTGATCGTGGTGGACGACGGCTCGTCGACCCCGCTGCGCCTGGATGAGCCCACGCCGCTGCGGGTGAAGGTGATCCATCAGCCTGATCGGGGGTTCGGCGCAGCCCGTGCCCGCAACAACGGCGCTCGGGCGGCCTCGGGCGAGATCCTGCTGTTCCTCGACTGCGACATGGTGCCCGAAGCCAAATGGCTCAAGTCCCACGCTCGATGGCATCACGCTGCATGCGACGTCGTGAGTCTGGGGTTCCGCAAGCACGTCGACGTGGACAGGATCACCGCCGAAGCAGTGCGGACGAGGCCCGGATCGCTGAGCCAACTCTTCGAGGGGCGCCCGGCCGAGGAGCCGCAGTGGATCGAGAGCCGCATGGCTCGGACGGACCTGCTCATCAACGGAGACGAGCACATTTTCCGTGCCGTCACCAGCGGCAACCTCGGGGTGTCGGCCGACTTCTTCGCAACTGCGGGTGGATTCGACGAGTCCTTCAACCAGTGGGGAGCCGAGGATCAGGAGTTCGGATACCGGGCCTTGGCACTGGGGGCGGTCCTGGTGCCCGACCGGGGCGCCCTGTGCTGGCATCAGGGTCCCGGCGCCCGGATCAGCGAGGAGGAGAAACTCAGCCTGGCCCAGATGCAGGGCAAGCTCCTGAACCTCATACCGCACGGGCGACCCCGCAGCGCCACCGACGGCCGGTCCTTCGCTGTGCCGAGGTTCGTCGTGAGCGTCCCAGCCGACGACGAGAGCCAGCAGGAGACCCTGGAGACCGTGCAGCAGGTGCTGGCGAGCAAGGTGAGCGACCTCGCCATGTGGGTCGAGGAGCATCCCGACAGCAAACTCGACTGGCTTCACAGCCATCTCGACCCGGACCACAGGGTGAGCTTCGGCCCCCCGGGCGGGGCTGCGACCGAGTTCCCGGCAACCCGCTTCCACATCACGATCCCGGCCGGCGCGCCGGTGGCATCCTTCATGGTCGGGCGCCTGCGCAGACAGCTGGGCGCGTCCGCGGCCGGACGAGCCCGGCTCAAGTCAGGCCACCGGGTCACGGTCACGCGCTCGTGGGCGCTGCAGCGCGCCCTGCGCCGCGGTGTGCGGGTCGAGGATGTCGGCGAGGTGGTCGACATCGACGGCTGGACCCTCGAGGCCGACCCGCAGCCAGCACAGGACAGCGGCGGCGCCACCGGCCAGCGGTCGAGGGTCGAGGCGGCAGCGGCCGCGGGCGGCAAGCTGGTGCGCTATGCGAGGGCCGTGCTCGGCAGGGCGGCCAGGGTCCGCAGCCCCAAGGACGCCTGGCGCCTGCTGACATGGCTGGTCGGAGCGGCGCGTCGTCGGGCCACGACTAGGCGAGCGATGCAGGCACCCCCCGGAATCGACCGCTCGCGCCTGGCGAGATATCCCCTGGGAGCGGAGATAGCCGCGGCCGGGGATCGGGCCGCAGCAGTGTTCGCAGCATCAGCGCGCGTGGGCGCGCCCACCGGCGACCGGCATATCGACCTGGTGCTCGTCGACAAACACGAGGCCAGCCAGGTCCTGGAGACGGCCGCCAAAGGCGTGCCCGGGCCCGCTGTCGCCGTTCTCAGCGAGCTGCACCCGCGGCTCGCGGTGCCCGCCTTCGACCCGACCGCCATCAATCCGGTCGACTGGAAGCCCGAGCACGAGCAGGCGTCGGCCACGCTGCAGTCGGTCTGGCAGCCTCCCTCATCCGCGCCAGCGTTCCTACACCTTGACAAAGACCTCATCAATGACCTCAGGAGACCGCACCACATCGAGGACTCGGGCGCCGGCCTGGGCGACGCCGCCCACCGGGCCGGCACGCTGGCCGCCCTAGCCGCCGCGGGCGTCCTGGTGCGGCTATCCCGCAGCGATCCCGCTCTGGTCGAGTGCCTGGGAGCCGAGCTGCACGATCTCATGTCGGGTGACGCCGTGGCCGGAGCTGACGTCGGCGAGCGCGAGCATCTCAGCATCGCCATGCGCAGGCTGGCCCTGCGCGACCACTCGCTGCGGGCCCGCGGCCGCCAGATCCTCCACAGGCGAGGCATCGAGGCTCCGCCGCCGGAGGTGTCCGTGCTGCTCGCCACCTGCCGGCCCGAGCTGCTCAACGCCGCGCTGGACGCTGTTCGGGCTCAGAACTACCCGCGGCTGGAGCTCGTGGTGGCACTGCACGGCGACGGATTCGGTTCCGACGCTGCTGTCAGGGACGCCGCGGCGAGCCTTGACTGCGAGATGCGCATAGTGAGGGTGGAGGCGGACAAGAGGCTGGGAGAGGTGCTCAACGCGGCCGTGTCGGCCTCCTCGGGGACTCTGCTCACCAAGTTCGACGACGACGACTACTACAGCGCCGACCACATCTGGGACCTGGTGCTGGCCCGCGAGTACTCGGGAGCGACGCTGGTGGCCAAAGCCGCGGAGTACGTCTACCTTTCGCAGCGTGACAGCACGGTGCGGGTGGACAAGATGCGGGAGCGCTTCGTGCCCCATCCGGTGGTCTCCGGCGGGGTCCTCCTGATCTCCAGCCATGACCTGGACGCCGCAGGAGGCTGGCGGAGGGTCCCCCGCAGCGTCGACATCTGCTTGGCCCGCGATGTGGTCCAGGTGGGCGGGAACATCTATTGGACCCACGGAGCCGGGTATCTGCGGGTTCGCCACGGCGACGAGCACACCTGGACCATCGACGACAACTTCTTCCTGGGGCGCTCGAACGACATGAGGCAGGGCCGTGACTTCGAGTTCGCCGGCTTCTAGCCCCACCGGCCCACGCCGGGTGATGCGCAACCCCCGCCAGGCTCGACCCCTGGTCCGCTGGCTGGCCCGCGCCCTGTGGCTCAGGGCCCAGAGGCTGGCGGGACTCGCACAAGATCGGGCCGCGGGGCGGCACCGCCGGGCCCTATACCCGCTCGGCGCGCAGATCGCCACCGACGGGCCGCGGGCGCAGGCCGTGTTCGCGGCCTCGGGGCGAGTGATGCCCGCATCCGGGTCCGAGCACGCCGACGTGGTGGTGATCGACGCCCCCGGCACTGTCAGGGGCGCCCAACCCGGTGCCGCCATAGTGGTTCTGTCGTCCGCTCCGAAGCAGCTATCGGTCCCGGCATTCGATCCGCTGTCGGTCAACCCGATCGGTTGGAAGCCCCAGGACGCCGTGCCGATCCTCGCGTCGGATGTGACCGGCGAGTCCGAACCGGCCCTTCGGGCCGCGGCGCTGGCGGCGCGGGCCGCCACCGGCGCGGTGGTTCGCATCCCGGGTCACGACCCCGAGTTGCGAGCGCTGCTGGGAGAAGAGCTGCACGACCTCATGGCCGACGGCGACCGCATCGCCGGCGCCGACGCCCACGAGCGCGAGGCGATCAGCATCGAAATGCGCCGCGGGGCGCTGCGCAACCACTCGCTGCGGGCCCGGGCCCGCCAGGTCATCGCCACAGCCGGGCGGGAGGCCTCCCCGCCCACGGTCTCGGTTCTGCTGGCCACCAACCGGCCCGAACGTCTCGAAGCGGCCGTGGCCTCGGTGGCGGCCCAGACCTATCCCGCCACCGAGTTGGTGCTGGCGCCCCATGGCGGCGGTTTCGCCGACGACGCCATCGCCCGGGCCGTCGAGGCGGCGGGCGTTCCGGTGCGGGTCGTCCCAGTCGCCTCCACCGAGCCGCTGGGGGCGGTTCTCGACGCCGCGGTGGCGGCCTCCACCGGCGCCCTGCTCGCCAAGCTCGACGACGACGACTACTACAGCCCGCACCATCTGTGGGACCTGGCGCTGGCCCACGAGTACTCGCAGGCGGAGCTGGTGGCCAAGGGCGCGGAGTACGTGTACGTCGCCAGCCGGGACCGCACAATGCGGATGTTCGGACGTCGCGGGGAGCGCTACCTCGGCTATCCGGGAGTGAGCGGAGGGGCCATGCTCATCTCCCGGCACGACCTGGCGCAGGCCGGCGGCTGGCGCCGGGTGCCCCGCCATGTCGACACCGAACTGGCCCGCGACGTGACCTGCATCGGCGGAAGGATCTACCGCACCCACGGTCGGGGCTATCTGCGGGTACGACACGGCGACAACCACACCTGGGACGTCGACGAGTCGCACTTCACGGGTCGCGCCACGGATGCCCGCGAGGGACTGGACCTCGCCTTCGCCGGCATCTTGTGATCGGATCCCGGATGCAGGCGCCGATCCCTCAGCGGCTGCAGTGACTCACTTTCCGAACGTGGGGCCAGCGGCGCCAATGACTCGCCTGCTCCGAGTGGCCCTGGTGGCGTCCGTCGTCATCGTGTTGACCAACGGGCCCGTGTTCCTGTTCTCCAAGAGCGTCCTCGACCGTTCCCGCGACTGGGAGGACCCGGCCGTATGGCCCTTCTTCGCGGCCGCGGCCATTGCATCGGCAGTGCTGGCCGCGACGAGCCGCTCTCAGGCTCACGCCGAACGACACACCGCGTCGCAGAAGGCGGCCGTCGCGGCCATCGCCGCCTACTCGCTGGTCGCGGTGGTATCGGCGCTCTGGAGCGTGCAGCCCTTCGCCACCGCGTGGCGAGCTTCGGTCTATGTGGGCTTGGCTCTGCTGGCCTGGGTGATGGCCCGACTCGATCCCGACGACATGACCGCGGTGCTGTCCGGTGTGGCTGGCGTGGCGGTGGCGGGCAGCGTGATGCTGGTGGTGCTGAGGCCCGACCTTGGCCTCGACTCCAACGACAACTGGCAGGGCCTCTACACCAACCGCAACTCCCTGGCGCCGTTGGCCGCCATCGGGGTGCTGGCCGGGGTCCGCTACCTGGCGGCCGGCGAGCGGTGGAGCCGGGTGGCGGGAGCAGGCCTGGCCGCGCTGTGTCTGGGCACCCTGGCGGGCGCCGGCAGCCGCACGGCCTGGATCGCGCTAGTGATCGCGGCCGTGGTCGCGACCGCTCCAGTGGGTTACCACTGGGCCCGGAGACGCTGGAGCCGCGTCAAGGCGGGAGCCGTCTTGGGCGCGGTGGCGGCGTTGGGCGTCAGCGGCGCCTCGGTGACCTTGGTCGCGTTCTGGAACGAGGCGACATTCAGCCAGCGCCGCACAATGTGGAGCCTGGTTTGGGATCGCGTAGCCCAACGTCCGCTCGGCGGCTACGGCTTCTACGCGTTCTGGGAAGTGATCGAGCTTCTCGACCACGCCCTGCTGCGGAGGGGAAGCGCCCACAACAGCCTGATGGAGGTCGCTCTCGGACTCGGTCTGATCGGCACGGTGCCGTTCGTGGTGATCGTGGTGCTGGCGGCCCGCAATGCAGGCCTGCTGGTGTGGCGCAGGCCCGGAGCCGGCTCCTGGATGTGGGCCGCTGTCGTAGGCTTCGTGCTTGTGGAGAACATCACCGAGAGCTTCGTGCTGTGGTTCTCCTACGTCTGGGTGCTGCTGATGGCCGCGGCCTTGAGACCGCCCCCGCCCCGCAAGTGCGGCGGCCCGTCTCTACCCTCGGCCGATGCCGAGAACCCTGCCGAGGCGGGATCGGGCTGAGGTTTGAGGTTCGAATTCACGTCCAGCGGGCGCAGGACCGTCCTTCGCGCCGTTCTGGAGAAGGGTGACCGGACCGAAGGACCGAGACAGGAAGGCTCCGACACGACGATCATCTATTCAGGCGAGGACATCGAGTTCGACTATGGCGTGACCGCCATTCATCCTGACCTGCTGGGCCTGCTGTGCCTGATCATCTTCTACCCGTTCGTAGGCGAGCGGGTCGTGTTCCCAATGCCGGTGTCGCCTCGGCTGGAGGAAGCCTTCCGAAACCCCAACTTCAAGAGGCAATTCAAGTTCGACAACGTCGATTCCGGCGTTGAGATGTACTCGGGATCGAACATGGCGCTGTCGTTCGGCGGAGGGATCGACTCCAGCGCCGTCCGCACGATGTTTCCCGAGGCGTACGTCGTCCATGAGGCCCACTGGCAAAAAGGACGGCTAGTGCCGTCGGACACCCACAGGGTCGTTCACGACATGGGCCTGGACCGCGGGCGAGTTGTGACGACCAACCAGCGCTATGTGTCTAGGCCGGGAGGCTGGCACGGGTGGACGTGCTCGCTCGCCACAACGTTGTTGATGGCCACAGACCACGACTTCGGCATCATCCTGATGGGCTCGACTCTGGGAGGCACCCTTCTCAGGGGAGGAACCGGGTACTGGGACCGCTTCAGGGCGCGGGACTGGCACGGAACCACCGGGAACTTCTGGCAGTCCGCGTTCAACGCAGTCGGCATACCGGTGTTCTCTCCAGTCTGCGGGGCCAGCGCCTTCCTCACGATGAACCTCTCACTCGACTTGATGCGGGCTGGGAACGTGATCTACTGCACGGAGCAGAACGGAGGTGCATGCCGTCAATGCCCGAAGTGCCTCCGCAGGGACGTCGTCCGGGCGGTCGTTGATCCCGGGCACCACCCGCAGTGGGCTCAGTATGACAATCAAGTCACACGTGCCTATCTCGAGCGGGATCCTCTCAGCCACGGCCATGTCTTCTCGTTCGCGCGTAGCAGAATCGACGGACTGCCCAGGTTCATCAGGTCCAGGCTCAAGGATCTGCAAGGGATCGAGTCGGACTGGCCGCTGAGGGTGCACACCGGCACATTCGACTTCTGCGACGACCGGTGGCGGCCCACGATCCGAGGGCGTGTACTCGAGAATCTGGACCCGATGCGGCGGGAGGATGTTGCCGAACTGGAGGCGTGGAGCGCGGCTCGGCGGGCCCGCGACCGGGGTAGGCGACGCTTCGCCATGAAGCGCCGGGCCCCAAGAGCACATCACGACTCGTGACGAGACTTCGAGCGATCCCAGCCAGCCTTAGGCCTGTCCTGGCGCGGATGTGGTCCGGATGGACCGCAGTGGTGCTGGTGTGTCTGGCGGTCTTGGTCCTGTGGCTGCCCGACCTAGATCTGCCTCTTGGCAACAGCGACGACGGCCGGCTGGTGGGCCGTGCAGGCCTGCAAGCTCGCAATTTCTGGGAGCTGGGCCCGCTGGAGTCGGGTTTCGGAGCCCGCACCGACCCGTACGTGAGGACCGGTTTCGATGTCGAGCCCCGCTCTGACCCTCCGGTCGCGGCCGTGTCCTATGCGCACCACCCGCCGCTGCAGGTGTTCGTGGCGGCCGCCTCTGTCGGTGTGCTGGGCGACAGTCTGGCCGCGCTACGCATTGCCGCCTTCTGCATCGGTTCGGCCACGATCGCCTTGATGGCCGCCCTGCTGCGGGCCTGCGGCCTCCGCTGGGGGCCCACCCTGCTCGCCGTGGGAGCCATGGCCTCCACAGGCTTCTTCTATGTCTACGGGCGTATCGGGGTCGGCTTCTCGTTGCTGGTGGCCTCGGCTGCGGCGGTCGCCTGGCACCGCAACACGGAGCGACCGCCGCGCTGGTCCCTGCTCGGCACCGGCGCGCTGGCGGCCACAGCTGCGATGCAGTCGTGGATAGCGCTGGCAACGCTCGCACTGCTGGCGCTGTGGCTGCTCGCCAGCCGCGCTTCACGCCTCAACGACCCAGGCTCCGTGTCAGCGGGAGCGTTGCTTCGGAGCCCTAGAAGATGGTTGGCGAGTGGCTGGTCCCCGGCCCTGACGGCACTGGTGGTGGGCTCTGTCGTGGGTGCAATCATCACCGCGGCGTGGTTGCTCAACGGCAGCGGCGTCGCAGAGCTCAGCGACCAGGTATCTGTGAGGGCGGGCCGCGACGCGGCCGCCGGCGACCAGTCGTTCGGCTTCGGGGAGTTCCTGTCGCGTCAGTGGAGCTTCGCCACCGAAGAACTGATGGTGCCGCCGTGGCTGCGGGTGCTGCTGGCACCGGCGCTGCTGGCCGGACTGATCGATCGCCGCACCCGTGTGCCCACAGCAATCACACTGGCAATGGCGGCCACGCTGACCTTCGGCTTCCAGCAGGGCGCCTGGACCCACCGGCTGTGGAATTTCCCCTGGCTGGCGCCGGTCACCATCGGATTGGCGTCCCTGCTCGACGCGGTCCGCCGGGTCATGCCGGTGCGCGTGCGTGCACCTGCCGGGTTGATCGCCGGGGCGGTGGCCGCGGCCACAATAATCGCGGTGGTCTCCGGCGGTACCCGAGACCGCTACCTCTCCGACCCGGCCCGGCTCGGGGAGGCCCTCGAGCAGGCCGCGTCCACCGAGGGCGCCCAACGGGCCGAGCTGGTCTGGACGGGTCCGGGGCTGCCCACGCCGAGATGGGCGTCGTACTACCTGGACGTGCCGGCCTGGACTCTCGACGAGGACCGGCTCGACAACCTGGAGGGTTCGGACTTGGTGATCGTGCGGGCCAGCATGATCCCCGATTATTTTCCCGACGACGCGCTCGACGATCCCTTGGCCTCGGCCGGCGACTTCCGGGTGATCACAGCAGCGTCCCTGTCAGGGTGACGGCGAGCCGGACCGGGCGGGGCCATAGGATCGCGCGTCGTATGGACCGTAGCCGCGTGCCTCCAGCTTCCGTGCGAGGCAACAACTGGCGCGAGCTGGCGGTAGCGCCCGCGGACCGCTTCGAGCCGGAGCTGCCCGTTTCTGTCGTTGTCGCCTACTACGAGGCGCCCGAGGCGCTGGAGCTGACGCTGGCCGCGCTTGAGCGCCAGACCTACCCGCAGGAGCTGTTCGAGGTCGTGGTGGTGGACGATGGATCGCGGACGCCTCTGGCCCTGCCAGCGGGCAGCCCCCTGCAGGTGCGAGTGCTGTACCAGGAGGACCGGGGCTTTGGCCTGGCTCGGGCCCGCAATACCGGAGCGAGGGCCGCAAGCTCCGAGATCCTCGTCTTCCTCGACTGCGACATGATGCCGGAGGCGGAATGGCTGGCCGAGCACGCCCGCTGGCACCATGCCGCCAACGACGCTCTCACGCTGGGCTCCAGAGCCCATGTTGAAGTCGACGGAATCGACGCCTCTGCCGTTCGAGCACGTCCCGGATCGCTGGCCGACCTGTTCGCGGATCGGCCCGCCGACCGCCCGGGGTGGATCGAGTTCCACATGTCCCGGACGCGCGACCTCACCTCTGACGACGACGACCTGTTCCGAGCGGTGACGGGAGGCAACCTGGGCATCAGCTGCTCGTTCTTCGAGTCGGTGGGAGGCTACGACGAGACGTTCACCCAGTGGGGCGCCGAGGACACCGAGTTCGGGTACCGGGCCTACATCCGGGGTGGCCTGCTCGTCCCGGTCCGCGAGGCCCTGTGCTGGCACCAGGGAGCGGGAGCGGCGCCCAGCCAGGAAGAGTCCGTCAGCCTGGAGCTTCAGCGGGCCAAGATCTCGCAGCTGATCGCCCATCAGAGCTTCCGCAACGCTCGCTCGGGCCGGAGCTTTACCGTGCCCCAATACGTGGTGACGGTCCAGGCCGGCAGCGCGGAGGCCCAGCTGGACACGGCCGAGCAGGTGCTGGCCAACGGCGTCCACGACCTGGTGGTTTGGATCGCCGAGCCCGACGAGCCCGCCGCCCGCGACGATCCCGGCCGGGAGAGGATCCGCCGCCTGCTGGCCGGTGACCCGAGAGTGCGGTTCGGCCCCTCCGATAGCGCGGTCGAGGCGATCCCGGCGGCCTCATTCCACATCTCGATCCCTGCCGGAGCCACCGTCAGGTCCAGCACCGTCCGACGGCTGCGCCGGGAGCTTGGTTCGGCGCCCCGGGGGGGAGTCACGCTGGCCGACCGGACGACGGTCGAGATAGTCCGGACCCGGGCCCTCAATCGGGCGGCGCGCAGCGGAATCAGCCTCGACGCCCACGGGAGTGGCGGTCGTCTCAGGCGCAAACCCGGACGACTGCCTCGAACACGGAAGCTAGGCCTCCACGCCGGCGAAATGGCGCGCGCCGCGAGCCGAGTGCACAGCTTCGCCGACGCTCGAAACCTGGGAGTCCGAGCAACTCGGGCCATCGGATGGAGGATCCGGCGGGCAGCCCGGAGGCTGCGATGGAGGATCCGGCGGGCAGCCCGGAGGCTGCGATGGAGGATCCGGCGGGCAGCCCGGAGGCTGCGATGGAGGATCCGGCGGGCAGCCCAGCGCGTGCGCTGGGGGACCAAGAAACTGCTCCGCTCCTTGACCAGGCTTGTACGCCGACTGGATCGGGCGAGGCTGGCGAGACCGCCGGCCCGAAGCGACGGCGAACCACCCCCCGCCCGCTACCGGCTCGGACCGGAGATGGCCGCCAGGGGCCCGCGCGCCGAGGCTGTGTTCGCCTCATCCAGCCGTGTGGCCGCGACCGTCGGCGACCGCACGGAGGCTGTGGTCGTGGACACGCCCGGCCATACTGAGGGCCTGGACTCCGGCACGTCGACGGCGGTGGTGGTGCTGTCGGAGTCGGACCCCCGGGCCTCGGTGCCCGCCTTCGACGCGGAGACGCTCAATCCGGTGGACTGGGCCGCTGAGCACCGTCCCCACGCCGTCGCACTAGGGCCTCCGGCGCTCCTTCCGAGATCGGCGCGGGCCGGACGGACGGTGAAGTCCGCCAGCGGGAGGGACGCATGCCGGCGCGCCCACCATGTGGAGGACACGGCCGCCTACCACCGCGACGCCGTGGCCCGAGCCTCCACGCTCGCCGCGCTGGCCGCCACCGGAGCGGTGGTGCACCTGGCCGACAACGACGCCAATCTTCACCACCGGCTGGGGCCGAAGCTCTACTCTCTCATGTCCGACGATCGGGTCGTCTCGGCCGAGGCCCACGAGCGGGAGGTCTTCAGCGTCGCCATGCGGCGCAGCGCGCTGCGGGACCATTCGCTGCGGGCCCGGACCCGTCAGATCTTGGCCTCCACCGGCCTGAGCGGCCCGCCCCTGCCGGTCGTGTCGATCCTGCTGGCCACCCGGCGCCCTGACCGGCTGCCCGCCGCGGTAGGCGCTGTCGCGGCCCAGAGGTACCCCCGGATCGAGTTGGTGCTCGCCCCCCACGGCGACGCTTTCGACCGGGCCGAGATCGACCGTCTGCTCGACGGCCTGGACCATCCCGCCCGGGTGGTGCCCACGGCCGGCCAACTGCCCCTCGGGGCCGTGCTCAACGCGGCCGCGGCCGAGTCGTCGGGGGCCCTGCTCACCAAGTTCGACGACGACGACATCTACGGTCCCGAGCATCTGTGGGACCTCGTGCTCGCCCACGAGTATTCCCGGGCCCCGCTGGTGGGCAAGGGTGCGGAGTTCGTCTACCTGACCGGCTCCGATGTCACACTGCACCGCTTCCGGGGCGGGGGCGAGCGCTACATCACCACCCAGAGCATCGCCGGCGGGGCGCTGATGATCACCAGGCACTGTTTCGATGCGGTGCTGGGCTGGCGGCCGATCCCCCGAAGCGTCGACCAGGCCCTGATCGAGGACGTGGTGAGCGGGGGTCACCGCGCCTATCGCACCCACGGCATGGGCTACGTGCTGGTGCGCCACGGCGAGGGCCACACATGGCGGGCCGACGACGACTACTTCCTGGCTCAGGCGCACGAGACGCGGGCCGGGTGCGACCTCGACTTCGCCGGGATCACCTCGCCGGGGTCCCATGGTCGCTGACCTCGCCATGGTCGAGACCTCCTCGCCGGGTTCGCATGGTCGCTGACCTCGCCATGGTCGAGACCTCCTCGCCGGGGTCCCATGGTCGCTGACCTCGCCGACGGCAGCCGGTCGGCGGCGCTGCGGGGCGGATTCGTGGGCGCGGCGCTGTTCGTGTTCACCGACGGGCCGCTGTTCTATCTCGCTCACCGCTTGCTCGACCGTCCCGGACCGTCGTGGCATGACGAAGTGGTGGCCGGCGGCCTCATCGCCACGGCCGGCATCTCTGGCGCGCTGGTGGTCTGGAGCCTGTGGCGGACACGGATGCGGGCGCCGCATTCTCCGCACCCCGTGGCCGCGGCGGCCGTGGCCCTCTTCGCTCTGATCACCGCCGCGTCGACAACCTGGAGCGTGGACGCGCTTCACACGGGATGGCGCGCGGTCGTCTACGTCGGGCTGGCCATGCTCGCGTGGCAGGTCGCCGACCTAGGCGACGCCGTGTGGAAACCGCTGGCGCTGATGGCCGCCGCGGGCGTGGCTGCCAGCCTGGCGGTGGTGGCCGCGGATCCCGGCGCCGGGACCGACTCCAACGGCGAATGGCAGGGCATCTACCTGAGCCGCAACCTGCTGGCTCCCGTGGCCGCGGTCGGGGTCATAGCGGGAGTGCGCCTGCTGTGCGCCCACAGCCGGGCTGGAAGGCTCGGGGGCGCCGCGCTGGGTGCCGGCTCGCTGGCTGCGATGATTGGCGCGGGGAGCCGCACCGCCTGGCTTGCGCTGGGCGCCGGCGCGGGCGTCGCCGCGCTGCCGGTGCTGCGGCAGCATCTGGCCCGGCGCTGGAGCGCGGCGCGGGCGCGGGCCGCGGCGTGGGCGGCGCTGGCCGCTGGAACGGCGGCCGCCACCGCGATGGTGGCCGCGCTGTGGAACGCCTCGACGCTCGCTCAGCGCCGCACCATCTGGCGGGTGTCGTGGGAGCAGTTCCTGGAGCGTCCCTTGCACGGGCACGGCTTCTCCGCCATCTGGACGTGGCCCGAGTTCCTCGACAACCACGCCCTGCTCGATCGCGGCAGCGCGCACAACGGCCCCTTGGAAGTGCTCTTGGGACTGGGAGTGCTGGGCTTGATTCCCTTCGCGGTCGTGGTGGTGCTGGCCGTGCGCAACGCGGGCCGCGACCTGCTGCGCTCCCCCAGCGCCGACACCTGGATGTGGGCCGCGGTGGTGGCGGTGATGCTCATCGAGAACATCACCGAGAGCTTCATCCTGCGGTTCTCCTACAACTGGGTGATAGTGATGGCAGCCGCTCTCAGAGGCCGAACGGAGAGGCCCGCAGTGCACGAGGATGCCGCAAAGCCCTGAGCGAGGCCGTGGCCCGAGCGGCCCGTGAGCGAAGCGAACAAGAGCGGGAAACAGCGAGGCCGCGGCGGGGTTCAGGCCTCCCGGGCATGGGCCGCGTACTCCATGCGCAGCAGCACGCCCGCCACCAGAGAGCCGGCCAGCACCGCGGCCAACAGAGCCAGCTCCACCCGCAGGAACGGCTCGAGGTCGAAGTTCACCACGGCTGCGAAGGCGGCGATCCCTGCGATCCATCCCGCCACCGCCAGCCGGGTGTGACCCAGCGCCACCAGTCCCAGCGCCAGCGACAGCATCAGCATCAGGCCGCCGCCGCTGGCCGCCAGCAGCGTCATGTCGCTGCGGCTCAGCTCATCGCCGAAGACGAAGCTCACGATCGGCGCCCCCACCGCCGCGGCGGACGCAGTGCCCGCGACTACCAACGCGGAGACCGCGGCGACGATCTTGAGCTGCATGTTGCGAAACCCCACCAGATCGCCCTGGCCGGCCAGCGTGGCCAGGCTCGGCAGCAGGCTGGCCTTCACCGCCTGGAAGAAGAACAGCGGGACCCGGGCGATGAGCATGCCGTTGAGGAACACTCCGGGAGCTTCGGCCCCCAGTTCGTCGCCGGCCACGATGTCCACCGCCACCGGACCGACGTTGAGGATGAACGCCTCACCGATGGCAGCGACGAGCAGGAATCCGAGAGCGGGGGTGAGCTCCCGGTACGAGGCGGGCGGCCCCGGGGGCACGGAGGGCCGGCGAGGGCCGGCGGTGGCTGCTGCCGCTGCCACGAGGGCGAAGGCGATGGCCAGGCCGTACGCGCCCACCGCGGCCACTCCGGCCACGGCCAGAGCCACGGCCACAGCCATGCGCGTGGTGCCCTCCACCACGAAATACCAGGCGTAGCGGTTGAAGAGGTGCCGCCCGCCGAGGATGCCCCGCACGAGCTGTGCAGCGGCGAAGGCAGCTAGGGCCAGCACGAGGGCCACGAGCAGCTCGGGCCGGTGGTCGAGCAGGCCGTCGAGCCCCAACGGCCAGGCCACGAGCACTCCGGCGCCCACCACCACGAACTCGACCGCGCCCAGCACTCCGGCCCGCCGCAGCACCTGAGCGCTGCCCAGTCCCCGGCTGGCCCGGTCGGCGGTGGCCCGGGCCACTTCCTGTTCGAGGGGCTGGAACAGGCCGAAGCCGCCGATGTTCACCAGAGCCCACAGCACGGCCAGGCCCCCGTATCCGTCGTGGCCGAGGGCGCGCCGGGCCACCACCAGGTACCCGTAGGTGGTGAGCCCGTTGACCACCAGGCCCCACACGATCCAAGAGGTGCCGAGGGGCAGCAGGCTGTCGAGGCGAAGGCGCGCTCGGAGATCCTTCAACAAGTTTCCGATGGCGCTGTCCTTCCAGGCGACGGGGCGCCCGGAGTCTAGGTGCGGCCGCTCTTGGGGGAGCTACGGCTGCGACATGGTCGGCATGCACTGCCCTTCGAGCTCGCCCACCTCGATGCGGTCCCGGTTGTCGTAGGTGACCTCGTTGGAGGGATCGGGACGCAGCCTGAACTCGCGGAAGCTCATCTCCAGCGCGTCGAAGGCCACCAGGCGGCCCCGAAGCGAGTCCCCGATGCCCAGGATCAGCTTGATGGCCTCGAGGGCCTGCACGCTGCCCACGATGCCGGGCAGCACGCCCAGCACCCCGGCCTCCGCGCAGCTCGGCGCCATCTCCGGCGGCGGCGGCTCTGGCAGCATGTCGCGGTAGGTGGGACCGTTTCGGGGATCGAACACGGTTACCTGGCCCTCGAAGCGGAAGATCGAGCCGTGCACCACCGGTATGCCCAGCTTCACGGAGGCGTCGTTGAGCAGGTAGCGGCTCGGGAAGTTGTCGGCGCCGTCCACCACCACGTCGTAGCCGTCGAGGATCCCCATGATGTTGTCCGCGCCGAGCCGGGTGTCGTAGGTGACCACGTTCACGTCGGGGTTCAGCGCGGTCAGCGTCTTCTTGGCCGAGTCCACCTTGCGGTCCCCCACCCGGTCGACGTTGTGGAGTATCTGGCGCTGCAGGTTTGACTCGTCCACGACGTCCATGTCGATGATGCCGAGAGTGCCCACCCCCGCGGCCGCGAGGTACAGGGCCGCCGGGGAGCCGAGCCCGCCCGCGCCGAGCAGCAGGACCTTGGCGTCGAGCAGCTTGAGCTGGCCCTCCTCGCCCACTTCGGGCACCAGCAGGTGGCGCTGGTAGCGGTTGCGCTGTTCCGGCGACAGGGTGCGGGGCCGCTGCCAGGCCCGTCCCTCGTCCTTCCATTTGTTGAAGCCGCCGTCCATGGACACCACGTCGGTGTAGCCCATCTGCTCGAGCGTCACGGCCGCGAAGGCCGAGCGCACGCCGCCCGCGCACATGGCCACCAGCGGGGTGGACCGCTCCGCGACCCGGTTCTCGATGCCCGACTCGAGCTGGCCCCGGGGAATGTGCACGGAGCCCGCGATGGCGCCCTGCTCGTACTCGTCGGGCTCGCGCACGTCGAGGAGGGTCCAGCCATCGGCCAGCAGCTGCTCTCCGGCGGCGGTGTCCACCTCGCGGATCTGGGCCTTGGCCTGCTGCAGTAGTTCTCGGAAACTCGCCATGGCTAAATGCTACCTGTCTTGTCAGGATTGCGCTACGCCAGGGCTTGAGAGTTAGGTCAGCTCGTCGAGCGCGTCCATCCCACAGATGACGGGCAGCACGTCGCTGAGGGATCCGCGCGCCAGCACGTCGGCCAGCGCCTCGAACTCGGTGGGCTCGCCGTTGACGATCACCAGGCGGGCTCCGGACTGCACAGCAATCACCGCGGTTCGATTGATGGGCGACACAGCCAGCGTGGTGCCCACCGCGAGGAACAGGTCGCATTCGGTGGCGGCCCGCTCGGCCCGGTCAAGATCGACGGGGTTGAGACTCTGCCCGAACGACACGGTGGCCGCCTTCAGGATCCACCCGCAGAGGGGGCACTCGGGATCCTGCTCTCCTGCCCTCACCCGCTCCAGCGCCACCTCGATCTCGTCGCGGTATTCGCACGACAGGCACTGCACCTTGCGGGTGGTGCCGTGTATCTCCACCACGAGCCCCGGGGTGCTGCCGGCTCGCTGGTGGAGCTCGTCCACGTTCTGGGTTATCAGCAGGTGAAGCTTGCCCCGCCGCTCCAGATGGACCAGGGCCTCGTGGCCCCGGTTGGGCTCCACGTCGGCCCACAGCGCCCCCGCGGCCCGGCGGGCCCAGTTGCTCCGGCGGACCTCCGGATCGGTCACGTACACGTCGATGTTCGAGGCCCGCTCGGCCGCGGGGTCGCGGGTCCACAAGCCCTTGGGCCCCCGGAAGTCGGGCAGGCCGCTGTCGGTGGAGATGCCCGCTCCGGTGAGCACCGTCACGCGCTCGGCGGCATCGACCATTCGGCAGGCCGCGGCCACCGCGGCCGCAGCGTCCCCCGGCATCTCGCCAGCGTAGCGCCGAGGCCGTGGCCCGCCCGGCCCGCCGTGATCACCACCGGCTCGTAGCTGATCTGGCAGCCGCATCGAAGATTCGTTGCGGTTTGACTTGCCAAGAGTATTGCGTAATTATGTTTCATCAGATCTTTTCCCATACCATTGAGATAATCGTGCTCACAGCGCGCCAACTTCGGAGAAACGTCAATGAACCTGACCACCCAGCACCCCGCGGCCATCATCAACTCCGATGTGGTCACGCTCATCCCATGGACCGACCACCGCAAGGACGCGTTCGGCCACGACCTCCGGTCGGCCTACGTCGAACAGTTCTGGCTCGGGACGCTCGGGCCCTCCACCACCTGGTTCCTGCGCCACTGCGCGGCCGTCCTTGAAGACGCCGACGACGCGGCAGTCAACCTGCGGGAGACCGCTTGCGCCCTGGGCATCGGCTTCGAGGGTGGCGCTCGAAGCGCGATGGTCAAGACGGTCGCCCGCGCCTGCCGGTTCCGGGCCGCCCGTGCCGTGGGGTCCACAACGCTGGCCGTGCGCCTGCGGCTGCCGCAGCTCAGTCACCGCCAGCTGCAGCGCCTGCCCGCATCGCTCCAGCAGCGCCACGAGGAGTACCTGGCGTCCACACAGGGCCCCGACGGGCTCAGGCAGCAGCAGCTGAAGGCCCGCCAGTTGGCTCTGAGCCTGATCGAGTGCGGCGACAACATCAGCGAGACCGAGCTGCAGCTGGCCCGCCTGAAGTTCCATCCGGCCATCGCGGCCGAGGCCGTCCGCTGGGCGTGGAGCCTCCATCACGGCCGGACGCCCCACGAAGCGGCCTGAGCACCGCATGGCCGCCAACCGGCGGCGGTGATGTAGCGTCGGGGCCCCTGCAAGGGGGTGGACATGGAGCCCGCAATACCCGACGGCATCGGCGAGATCGACGACGACTGGCTGTCGCAGGCCATCGACGCCCCCGTGAGTGCGGTCAGCATCGAGGACATCGGGACCGGGGTCGGGATGATCGGCGCGCTGTACCGGGCGACGCTGGAGGGCGACGGGCCCGACAGCGTGGTCATCAAGCTGCCTGGGCTCGACGAGACGGCCCGCTTCACTGCGGCCATCCTGCGGCTCAACATCCGCGAGGTCGGCTTCTACCTAGAGCTGGCCGCCGAGAGCCCCATACGGGTGCCCTACTGCCACTTCGGGGCAGTCGACCCGGAGACCCACCAGTTCGTGCTGGTGCTCGAGGACGTGGGCTCGTGCCGGGCCGTGGACCAGATCGAGGGCATGGGCAGAGCCGACGCCGAGCAGGCCGTCGACGAACTCGCCCGCTGGCACGCCCACTGGTGGGGTGCGGCCGGCCCGATCGTCGAGCGGGGAACCGCGGTGACCATCGGCGATCCCATCTACCCGATGCTGCTGCCCCCGGTGTTCTCCGACGGCTGGGGCAAGGTCCGCAGCGCGATGAGCGTGCCCCGATCAGTGGAGATGGTGGCCGACGGCTGGGTTGAGGCTCTCCCCCACATGCTGGGTTCGATGGCCTCGACGCCTCGCACCCTGGTCCACGGCGACTACCGGGCCGACAACATGTTCTTCGACGACGACGGCCGTGTCGTGCTGTTCGACTTCCAAGTCATCGGGGAGTCCACGCCCGCCGGCGATCTGGCCTACTTCGTCACCGGGAGCCTCGCCCCCGCCACCGCCTCGGAGATCGAGCAGGCCCTGTACCAACGCTGGCTGGGCGCCCTGGCGTCGGAAGGGGTGCCCGAGTCGGACACCGCCGAGCTGTGGGACCAATACCGCGGCGCGGTGCTGTTCTGCGTGTGCTACCCGATGATCGCAGGCGCAGGGATGGACCTCGCCGACGAGCGGCAGCGAGGGTTGCTGGCGGCCACCTTCGAGCGCTTCGAGCGCGCCGCCGACGAGTTGAGCCTGCCCGACCTGCTCTGAACCAGCCGGGCGCGGCGCCTCAGTCCGGCGCGGGCTGGGTGTAGCCGGAGGCCAGCTCGATGAGGGTGCGTACGCCGAAGCCGGTACCACCCTTGGCGATCTCGCCGTCGTCGGACTCGGCCCGGGCCGGCCCGGCTATGTCGAGGTGGACCCAGGGAACCTCGTCGGGCACGAACTGCTGCAGGATCAGCCCCGCAGTCAGCGCGCCGCCGTGGGGGCCGCCGATGTTCTTCATGTCGGCCACGTTCGACTCGAACTGCTTGCCGTAGTCGGCGGGCAGCGGCAGATGCCACACCCGCTCCCCCGCCCGGTCGGCGGCGGCCCGGACCTGGTCTATGAGCGATTCGTCGTTGCCCATCAGCCCGGCGATTGACGGCCCGAGGGCCACCATGCAGGCACCGGTCAGCGTGGCCAAGTCGACGATGGCGTCAGGCTCGGCCTCCGCGGCCAGCGACAGGGCGTCGGCCAGGATCAGGCGGCCCTCGGCGTCGGTGTTGAGCACCTCGATGGTCTTGCCGTTCCGGATGGTCAGCACGTCGCCGGGCCGGGTGGCGTCGCCGCCGAGCATGTTGTCGGTCATCGGCAGGTACGCCTTGACCCTCACCGGCGCGGCCACCGCGGGCAGCACCGACATGGCCGCGATGATGGCGGCGGCCCCGCACATGTCCATCTTCATCATCATCATGCCCTGGGCGGTCTTGATGGACAGGCCCCCGGCGTCGAAGGTGATTCCCTTGCCCACGTAGGCGAGCGTCGCGGTGGGGGTTCCCTCGGGCTCGTAGGTCAGCTCGACGAAGCGCGGCGGCTGGCTGCTGCCCCGGTTGACGCCGAGCACTCCCCCGAGGCGTCCCGCCTTGATCTCCGCCTCGGTCCAGACCTTGGACTCCAACCCGGCCTCGCGGGCGACGGCGGCCGTCTTCTCGGCAAAGGCCGGGGCGGTGAGCGAACCGCCCGGCTCGTTGGAAAGGTCTCGGGCCAGGCACACAGCCCCAGCGATGGCAGCGCCGCGCTGCAGCGCGGCCTTGGCGGCTGCCGACGTGCTGCCCACGACGTCGACCCGGGCCAGCTTGGGGGCGCCGTTGCCGCCGTTGGCACCGCCAGCCGACGACTTGAGCGCGGTGTAGCGGTAGCCGCCCAGGATCACGCCCTCTGCCAGCGCCTGGCGGGCTGCGGCATCGTCCACACCGACGCCGGCGGGCAGCCGCACCGCCACCCTCGCGTGGCGCGAGCATGAGCGAGCCGCGGCGGCGCCGGCTCGCCGGATGGTGGTCGCGGTCGCCTCCGCGGCCGGGCCCACCCCCACCAGCCCGGCAAAGCCGCCGTCGGCGGGCTGCAGGTGGACCTGCTCCGCCTTGCCCTCGAAACCGGCCATGTCAAGGACCGCGGCATCGAAGCCGTCGATGCCGGACTGAGCAGCATCGGAGGTGACCATGGCAATGCTCGCAGTGGCGGCCTTGGGGACCGAGCGAACGGCATGAACTGTGATCGGCATCCGGTCAGACTAACTGCCGTCTAGCTAGACGGAGACGACGAGGGAAGGTCCTGCTCGACCGTCGCCGTGGGTGCGAACAGGTCGCCGAGCTCCTCTACCCGCTCCAGCACCTCGGGAGCGGTGAAAGTGAGGGGCTCGCCGTCGGCGCCGTCGGACACCTCGTCCCAAGTGATGGGGGTCGACGCGGTGGGGCGATCCCTCCCCCTCAGCGAGTAGGGCGCGATGGTGGTCTTGAAGTGGGCGTTCTGACCCCAGTCGATGAACACCTTGTTGGGGCGAAGACTTCGCTTCATGACCGACACCACCGCCGCCGGCATCCGCTGCTCCAGCAGTTGGGCCACCGCCCGGGCGAAGCCGGCCGCGTGGTCGTGGGTGTGGGGCCGGTTGAGGGGCACGTACAGCTGCAGCCCCTTGCTGCCCGAGGTCTTGGCCCAGGCCGCCAGGCCCACCGCATCGAGGACCTCCCGGATGTGCAACGCCACCCGGCAGCACTCGATGATCGTGGCCGGCGCGCCCGGGTCGAGGTCGAACACGACCATGGTGGGCGAGTCGATGTCGGCGCACCGGGCCATCGGGGCGTGTATCTCCAGCGCGGCCAGGTTGGCCGACCACGCCAGGGAGGCCACCGAGTCCAGCCGGCAGTAGTCGATCGAGCCGCCCCGATCGCCGGGACCGGCACAGGTGCCCACCCAGCCGGGGCGATGCTTGGGACAGCGCTTCTCGAAGAACGACTCGCCGGTCACGCCGTCGGGCCAGCGCCGCAAGGTGATTCCCCGGTCGCCGATGTGGGCCAGCATCACTGGCGCGACACGGACGTAGTAGTCAATGACCTGGGCCTTGGTGAAGCCGATCAGCGGGTACATCACCTTGTCGAGGTTGCTCACCGACAGCTGCCGGCCGTCCACGGTCACCGGCACGCGCTCGGGTCCGCTCACTGCTGTTGCCTGTTCGCCGCGGGGTGGGCCGGCCGCGCGTTCAGGCCGACCGGCGGACCTGCTCGGCCGGAGGCTCCGACGTTTCGCTGGCAGCGGGAGACTCTCCGGCGGCGGCAGAGCCGCCAACCGCGGCCGGATGGCGCTTGCGGGCCTCCTTGGCCGCGGCCACCGAGGCCTCCAGGGCGGCCATCAGGTCGACAACCGTGTCCGATGTCGGCGCCGGCGCGGCCACCGTGGCAGCCGTGTCGCCGGAGGCCTTGCGCTCGATGAGCTCCAGGAGGGCCTCGCGGTAGGAGTCGGTGTAGCGGTCCGGCTCGAAGTCGGCCTCCAGGGCGGCGATGAGCTGGCGGGCCATGGCCGTCTCCCGCTCGTCCACCGCGATGTCGCCCAGCCCGTCGAGGCCGCCGAGCTCGTCGAGGCCGCCGAGCTCGTCGGGGGCCACCAGCTCGTCGGCGTACACCATCGTCGACAGCATCAGGCGGCCGTCCACCGGGCGGATCGCGGCCAGGTGCTGCTTGGAGCGCATCACGAAGTGACAGACGGCCACCTTGTTGGCCTCCTGCATGGCCTCGGCCAGCAGCTTGTAGGGCTTGGCCGTGGCCTGGTCGGGCACCAGGTGGTAGGCGCTGTCGTAGAACACCGGGTCGATGTCGGCGAGGTCGACGAAGGCGTCGATGTCTATGGTGCGGGCCGCGGCCGGGGCCAGCGCCTCAAGCTCGGCGTCGGTGAGCGTGACGTAGGCACCCGACGGCAGCTCGTAGCCCTTCACGATGCGCTCCGCCGTAAGCTCCGAGTCGTCGGCCGACGACACCTTCTTGTGGCGCACCCTGGCGCCGGTCTGCGCGTCGAGCTGGTTGAAGCGCACGGTCTTGCGGCTCACCGCACTGAAGAGCTGCACGGGGATCGTCACCAGTCCGAAGCTGATGGACCCCTTCCAGATCACTCTCGGCACCACTGGCCTCCTCGCATCGGCGCGAGCCCGGCACAGCCAAGGCTCACCACACAGGCCTCCGCACCGCCGCAGCCAGTCTACCCGGCGGGCGACCGGCGGGCTCAGGGCGCTGGGCTGCCACTCGTGCGGGCTGCGCACCGAGAACACCGTCATCTGCTGGGGTCCGCGGCCGACGTCCGGGGGTGTGAACTGGATCCCGGTCAGGCGATGAGATCGATCTCGGCCCTGCGGCCGGCCAGGCGCGGCCAGGGGGCTTTGGCGATGCGCTCATCGAGGGTGACAAGAGGTGCTTCGAGCACCGCGGCCAGCGCAACGAAGGCAGCGTCGTAGGCCGTGAGATTGTGGCGGAGCCGCCAAATCAGCGGAAGGAGCATCTCGTGGGTGTGGCGCACCGCGTCGAGCTCGCCGAGCGCTCCCAGGGCACGCTCACCGGCTCTGGGCGAGATCTCGCCCGCGGCCGCGTAGCGACGCACCACATGAGCCACTTCGACGTCGAGCAGAGCCGGGGCATGAACGGACTCGGCCGCCACGATCCGCTCGGCGACGGCGTCGGCGAGCGGGAGCCCGAGCAGCCACTCCACCGCGGCCGATGAATCGACGACGATCACCGAGAGTCGCGCTCGGACCGGACCGCATCGACCGACGACTCCGAGACCGTGATGCGCTCGAAGGCTGCGACCCTGTCAGCCAGCTCCCGCCGCGTTGGGCGCTGCATGGCCCGGCGCAGCTCTGTGAGGGCGTACTCCGACAGCGACTGGCCCTCGAGCGCGGCTCGGGCCTTGAGCCGGCGATGGAGGTCATCGGGGACGTTGCGGATCTGCAGAGATGACATGCAAAAAGCATACTTGCATGCACTCTGCATGACACGTCGCTTGTACTGAGCCGTTGGGACTACGGGGCGAGCAGGATGCGGGCCACCAAGTCCTGGCCGAAAGCGGTGACGATGGCCAGGTACATCAGGCCGGTGGCGGCCATAACGGCCGAGTACTCGCGCTCGCGCAGGGCGGCCCTCGCCACCGCCACGAGTACGAGCGTCATGGCTGTGCTGCTGACCCAGAACCAGCCGAGGAGGCCGTTGTAGCCGTCGTTGATGGTGCCGTTGAGCACCGAGACCATCCCTGTGGGCCACAGCATCACCACCGTCTCGGGAAGCCACAGCACGCCAGCGGCCCGCACCATCGCCAGCAGGGGCCCGCGGGCCAGACCGGGCTGCACCAAGTACCAGTGGCCCAGCAGCATGGCGCTGAGAACCGCTCCAGTGAATAGCGCCCCCACCAGTGTGCGGGCCACCGCCAACCCGGTCGGGCCACCGGCCGCGAAGGCACCCAGCAGGACCGCGACCAGGCCCACGGTCGCTGCAACCAGGTCGAGCACGGGCGGAAACTCGGGCGCCTCGGCGTCGAAGCGGGCCGCGGCCCTGTCGATGCCGGTCATCTCGGCCACCCGGGCCGATCGCCGCTCGACTACGGCCCGCTGGCCCCTGGTGCCCGCCGACCTGCGCATCACCGACACCGCGCCCGCGGTCAGGCCGGCACACACGAAGACCGCGGTGGCGGCCTCGCGAATCCAGGTCGGCTGGGCCGCGAACGCGGCGACGAGCGAGCCCCCGGCCAGCGCCAGAAAGACCCCTCGCATCAGCCAGCCGTAGCCGAGACCCACCTCGCGCCGGCGGGTGGTGACCCACAGGAAGAACCACCCGGCCGCAGCCCAGCCCACCAGCAGGGTGGCGACTTCGAGCTCGACCATTGCGGCGGGACGGCCGCTCAGGCGACGAAAGCCAGCCGGTGGGGCGCCCGGGCTCGCTCTTGCCGATAGGCGAACACGGGGGCCTCTAGGTTCGGACCGCGCCGGCGGAGACCGCGGCGTCGGCGGCCCCGCGGGCGTGGTAGCTGGAGCGGGTCAGCGGCGAGGCCTCGACATGGCTGATGCCCATCGCCTCGCCGATCCGCTTCCAGTCGTCGAACGCCTCGGGCGGCCACCAGCGCGCCACCGGGAGGTGGCGGGCGCTGGGCCGCAGGTACTGGCCGATGGTCACGATGTCGGTTCCCGCCGCGTGCAGATCCGCGAGGGTCTGCACCATCTCATCGTGGGTCTCGCCCATGCCCGCGATGATCGACGACTTGGTGGTCAGCCCGGCCGCCTTGGCCCGGGACAGCACCGACAGGCTCCGGGCGTAGCCGGCCGACGGGCGCACGGCCCGCTGCAAGCGGGCCACGGTCTCGATGTTGTGGTTCAAGACGTCGGGTCGGGCGTCGAACACCCTCTGCAGGGCGTCGGGATCCCCGCCGAGGTCGCTGATCAGGGTCTCGACCCGGGCGCCCGGAAGCCGGTGGCGCACCGCGGCCACCACATCGGCCACTGCTGCCGCGCCGCCGTCGACCAGATCGTCGCGGGCCACCATCGTCACGACCACATGGTCCAGGCCCATGCGGGCCGCGGCCTCGGCCACCCGCTGGGGCTCGGCTGGATCAACCGGGCCGGGCCGGCGGGTGTCGACCAGGCAGAATCCGCAGGCCCGGGTGCAGCGATCCCCCAGGATCATGAAGGTGGCCGTGCCGTCGTTCCAGCACTCCGAGATGTTGGGGCAGCCGGCCTCCTCGCACACGGTCACCAGGTCGAGGTCGCGCAGCGTCGAGCGGATCTCGCGGAACGTGGGCCCGGTGTTGAGCGGGACCCGCATCCACTCGGGCTTGCGCGACCGGTACGGCACGGAGTCCGTCTCGTCGCCGCCCTGCAGCCGGGCCTGCGCCATCCGGCCCAGCAGGCGGGGCGAGGTACCGTCGCCGTCGCCGATCGGGGCGTCGTCGCCATTCGAGCCGCAGGGGGCCGAGGCGCCGCCGACCGGCGTGGCCGCGGCGTGAGCCTCCCGAGTGAACTGGGCCATGTCGCCGGGCGCAGTGCGGAAGGCCACATCGGCCCGATCGACACGCCCGTGGGAGCCCCAGACGTCCGCGGCCCGCCGGGCCACGAGGTCCACGACCTCCCGCATCGATACGTCGACCCCCTCGGCCGCGAGGGAGGTGACCCCCAGGCCGGTGATCCCGCAGGGCACGATCCGGCCGAACCAGCCGAGGTCGGGATCCACGTTGAGCGCGAACCCGTGCATCGACCGGGCCCGAGACAGCCTCACCCCGATGGCCGCGATCTTGCGGGGCCGCACGCCGTCGGGCTCGACCCACACCCCGGTGTGGCGGTCGAGGCGCCCAGCCGCTAGCCCCAGATCGGCCAGCACGTCGATCAACAGCTGCTCCACGCCGCCCACGTAGGCCGCCGTGTCCGCCATCCCGCCCCCGCGCCGGCCCGCCACGGTGAGAATCGGATAGCCCACCAGCTGTCCCGGCCCGTGGTAGGTCACCTCGCCGCCCCGGTCGGTCTCCACCACCGAGCCGCCCAGAGCTTCGACGTCGACCAGCAGGTGCTCCCGCCGCCCGCGCCGGCCCAGCGTCACCACATGGGGGTGCTCCAGCAGCAGCAGGTGATCGTCGGCGGAGTGGGCGTGGAGGCGGCGCTGGAGCGCCAGGGCGTCGTGGTAGGCAACCCGGCCGAGCCAGCGGATCCGAAGGGTCGGGCCGGCGGAGGACTCCGATGCCGCGCTCAGCGGATCTCGGCCTCCCAGTCGCGGGTCTCGATGAGCTCCTTGACCCGGTGCAAGAACGCGGCCGCGTAGGCGCCGTCGAAGGCCCGGTGGTCCCAGGCCATGGCCAGCACGCCCACCGAGTGGATGGCAATCGACTCGTTGCCGAACGAGTCGGTGACCACCACCGGCTTGCGGGTGACCCCGTCGGTGCTGAGGATGGCGACCTGGGGCTGGTTGATGATCGGGAACTGCATCATCGTGCCGTACTGCCCGGCGTTGGTGAGCGTGAACGTGCCCCCCGACAGGTCGTCGGGCGACAGCTTGCGGCTGCGGGCCCGGTTGGCCAGATCCACGATGTCGCGGGCGATCTGGCGGAGGCGCTTGCCCTCCGCCCCTTGGATCACCGGCGCCAGCAGTCCCTGGAAGTCGATGTCGACGGCTACCGCCAGGTTGACACCGGCATGCACGATCAGCTCGTCGTCGCCGAAGCTGGCATTGAGGTGCGGATAGTCGCGCAACGCGTCCACCACGGCCCGGGCGATGAACGGCAGGTAGGTGAGGCTGAAGCCCTCCTCAGCCTTCCAGGCCTGCTTCGAGGCCCGGCGGACCATCTCCACTCCCTCGTAGTCGACCTCGATGGCGGTGAGGACATGGGGCGATGTCTGCTTGGACATGACCATGTGATCCGCGGTTCGCCGCCGGATTCTGTTGAGCGGCACCACGCTGTCGCCGCTTCGTGCCACCACCGCCGGTACCGATGTCGGCCGCCGCGAGGGGTCGGGTCTCGGCGATTCGGTTGGGGGCGACGGCTCGCTCGGCGGCGGCGCAGGAGCGTCAGCAGGGGCAGCCTCAGCAGGGGCAGCCTCAGCAGGCGCGTCATCGGCAGCGTCAGCAGGGGCAGCCTCAGCAGGCGCGTCATCGGCAGCGTCAGTAGGGGCAGCTCCCCGGGCCCGGATGGCCTGCTCCACGTCGGAGCGGGTTATGCGGCCCCCGAGCCCGGTGCCTTCGATAGTGGCCGGATCGATTCCGCTCTCCGCGATCAGCCGGCGCACAACCGGGGACAGGACCATTCCCACGCCCGCTGACTCAGAGGTGCCCGACACAGGCGGCGCGGGCGCCGCGGGCGGCGGCTCCGGCGCTGCGGTCTGGGGACGCGGTGGCACGGGAGCCGGCGCGGGCGCCGCAGGAGGCGGCTCCGACGCTGCCGGCGTCGGCGCCGCGGCTTCCCCGCCCACGCGGGCCAGCACCTGGCCCACCTCCACCACATCTCCCTCGTTGGCCAGGATCTCGGAGAGCACGCCGGCCACCGGCGACGGCACCTCGGTGTCCACCTTGTCGGTGGACACCTCGAACAGCGCCTCGTCGAGGGCCACGTCGTCTCCCACCTGCTTGAACCACCGTGTGACGGTTCCCTCTGTGACCGTCTCTCCCAACTGGGGCATCGTCACATCGACCATCAAAGACCCTCCTTGCAGCGTCAGCCGTGCAGCGAGCGCCCGGTCAGGGAGAGGGCAGCCTCGCCGAACAGCTCGCTCATGGTGGGGTGGGGCTGGATCAGGCGGGCCACGTCGGTGGCGGTCGCCTCCCAGTTGACCGCGAGATAGGCCTGCCCGAGCTGTTCTGTGACCCATGGGCCGGCCATGTGGACCCCAAGGATGCGCCCTCCGGTGCCGTCGGAGCGCCTCTCGGCGATCACCTTGACCACACCGTCGGTCTCGCCGAGGATCTGAGCCCGGCCGTTGCCCATATACCGATGGGTCGACGTGACCACCTCGAATCCGGCGGCCACCGCGCTCGGCTCCGTGTGCCCGGCGAAGGCCACCTCGGGATGGCAGTAGATGCACCAGGGCGTGCCGTGATAGTCGAGCGGTTCGGGATCCTCGCCACAGATGTCGGCGATTGTGAGCATGCCCTCCGCGAAAGCAGTGTGGGCGAGCTGCGGGGTGTCGACCACATCGCCCACAGCCCACACGCCCGGCAACGTCGTTCGGCATCGGGCGTCGACCTCCACGAATCCCCGACCGTCGACCGCGACTCCGGCGGCGTCCAGCCCCAGACCCTCGGTGCGGGGCCGCCGACCCACCGCCACCACCACCAGGTCGACATCGGCCTGCTTGCCCTCCCCGAAGGAGACCACAGTGCCGGAGCCGTCCGCACGGGACTCATGGCCGTGCACCGTCACACCGGTGTGCACCTCGATGCCCCGCTTGCGGAACGAGCGGCGCACCACCTTGGCGACGTCGGTGTCGCACCCGGCGAGGATGGTGGGAAGCGCCTCCAGCACGGTCACGTCCACTCCCAGGTCGCCCAGCATCGACGCGAACTCGCAACCTATGGCGCCCCCTCCGATGACCGCCGCCGAAGCAGGCAGGCCCTCCAGGAAGAACAGCTCGTCGGAGGTCACCACGATGCGGCCGTCCACCTCGAAGCCGCCGATCGTTCGGGGCGTCGACCCTGTGGCCAGGATGATCGACGGGGCGGACACGGCCAGCGGGGGCTCACCGCCGTCGGGGACCACCTCCACCGCCCCAGGCCCGCTGAGGGAGCCGGAGCCGGAGTAGACGGTCACCTTGCGCTGCTCCAGAAGCCCCGAGAGGCCCGCTGTGAGCTGATCGATGACCCGCTGCTTGCGGCCCAGCACCGCCGACCAGTCGATTCCCGGCTCGGAGGAGGTCACGCCGAACTCCGCGGCCCCGGCCACGGTGCGGTACACCGAGGCCGCCTCGAGCAGCTCCTTGGCCGGAATGCAGCCCACGTGCAGGCACGTTCCCCCCACCTTGTTGCGCTCCACGACCGCCACGTCGAGACCGGCGCCCGCGCCGTAAAGGGCGGCGGCGTAGCCGCCCGGCCCTCCTCCGATGACGATCACGTCGTGGGTTGCGTCGCTCACAGAGCCTCCCGGGTAGCCGCGTGACCCTACCGGGTCACGGGGCCATGAGGACCTGCACGGCGAAGGCCAACAGGATGGCCAGACCGCACAGCAGCGCAGTGAGGATCAGCGCGCGGGTGCTCACTCTCCGAGACCCGTCGCCGGATGCAGAGCCGACCGGAACGCCATCGGATCAGCGCCGGCGGCGGCGCCTGCGCCGGAGGAATCCGAGCACCTCGCTGAGGACGGCGCCCGCAACCGCGGCCACGACGATCACCACCCACAGAGGTCCGGTCATATCGAAGACCAGCCACTCGAAGGCCACGTCGTCGCCGTTCTGGACGACGAAGAAGATCAGCGCGACCACCACCAGCACCGCGGCCACCAGTCCCGGCGGGATGGACAGCTTCTTGCCGTCTGGCTTGACATCTAAGGGCTTCGGCTCTTCGTTCACTGCGCTTGCTCCCCGCTTCGAGGACGTGGTCACCGGCTCGGGCTCGCTGGACGTCCCGGAACCCCGCAGCGATGGTAGACCACAGCCATGGAAAACCGAATGCGGGTCGCAGTCACCGGCTCCACCGGCCTCATCGGCCGGGCCCTGGTCGAGCGCCTCGAGGCCGGCGGGCACCAGGCCGTGCGGATCGTGAGGCCGCGGGGCTCCCGCGGGTCGGATCCGTCGACGTCGGTGGTGTGGGATCCGACCGCACCCCAGATCGACGCCGTGGGGCTGGAGGGGCTCGACGCTGTGGTCCACCTGGCCGGCGAGCCGATCGCGGCCCGGCGCTGGTCGCCGGACCAGAAGGTCCGCATCGCCGAGAGCAGGGTCCGGGGAACGGCGGTGCTGGCCCAGGCGCTGGCCGGGCTCTCGGAGCCGCCGGGGGTGCTCGTGTCCGCGTCGGCCATCGGCTACTACGGCAGCCGGGGCGATGAGCTGCTCGACGAATCCTCGAGCCGGGGCAGCGACTTTCTGGCCGACGTGTGCCGCGACTGGGAGGCGGCAGCGGACGCGGCCCGATCCGCGGGCATCCGGGTCGTGCATCCCCGCACCGGGGTAGTGCTGAGCGGATCGGGTGGAGCGCTGGCCGAGATGCTGCCCTTCTTCCGGCTGGGCATCGGCGGGCGCATCGGCAACGGCCGCCAGTGGATGAGCTGGATCACCCTGCACGACGAGGTCGAGGCCCTGATGTGGCTGATCACCGCCGGCGTGGAGGGCCCCGTGAACCTCACCGCCCCCGAGCCGGTCACCAACCGGGAGCTGACCGCGGCGCTGGGTCGAACACTGCGCCGGCCCGCGGTGCTGCCCACCCCGAAGCCCGCGCTGTGGGCCAAGCTGGGCCGCGAGCTCACCCAGGCCCTGCTCTACAGCAGCGCCCGGGTAGCCCCCGCAGTCCTGCAAGGCGGCGGCTTCCAGTTCGCCCACCCCGACATCGCCACCGGCCTCGCCGCCGCGCTGGCCTAGCGCTTCGAACGGGCGTCACTGGCACAGGACGCATTCATGAGGTTGTCAGTTGGATGTATATTGATATGCTAGGTAATATGCGTAAGAGACATCTGACAATCTCTCTTCCCCAGGATCTATCGGTCGAAGTCCAAGAGCCACCGAGGAGGACGGACAGCGGATTTCCGCATGGCTCGCGGACGCCGCGCGCCGTCGGCTCAAGGCCCGCGGGCTGCGCCAAGTTGTCGCCGAGTGGGAGGCCATTCATGGACCCTTCACCGAAGAGGAGCTTGCGGCGGCGCGCAAGAAACTCGGCAAGTGACGGCACTCGTCCTCGACACCGGGGCGTTGGTGGCCCTGGAGCGCGACGACTCGGATCCAGACGACATCAGGACGCTCGCGTCGGCGCTCGGCGCTCCGGTAACCATCGTCAGGGTCTGACCGGCTAGCGACTCGGCTTGGAGCCGCTAGCTAGCGGCAGCCCACGGGCGAACCCACCACATCGTGAGCTCCGGCGGCGGACGGCGCATTCGCAGATAGCGAATTCTGGCCATTCGTCGTGCCGTCCGTCGTACTCGCCAAGTGCACGTCACAAATCGATCCAAGTAACTATAGAAAATCTCTATATATCATATAAATGCTTGACAAATGTCACACCCCTATGGGATACTATGCTCATGTTGATCGAAGCCGCTCGACGGGCCGAGACCGCCGCCAAGGAGATGCTTGCGCTCGTCAATGAGGGCTCGGCGCCGTGCGCGGAACTGCGCCAGATGCTGGAGGTGTCCAAGGCCACTATGGCGATCATGTCCGTGGCCCAGGTGTCGGCCGCCGCGGACGTCGCGGGCCGCGAGCGCCACGGCGACGGCGGCGCCGAGGTGCTAGCGGAGGTTGCCGGACTGTCGCGGCGGGAGGCTCACAGCCAGGTGAAGACGGGGCAAGCGATCGGGGAGATGCCCAAGTTGCGCGACGCGGTCGAGTCGGGCCGGGTGTCGGCGGTCAACGCCAAACAGCTCGCGGAAGCAGTGGACAAGACGACTGCCGCTGACGTCGACGCCGATGGGGATCTGCTGGCCAAGGCCGAGTCGATGCGCCCTGAGCAGTTCGCCAGGGAGGCCCGCCGCTGGGCCGTCGAGCGCCAGGGGGACGGCGGAGAGTCTGAGCACCGGCGTCAGCGGGCTCGCCGGTGCGTGCGCGTCTGGGACGCAGACGACGGGATGGTTCACCTGCGCGGCGAGTTCGACTCGGTGACCGGACGCCGCATCGGCAACCGGCTGCGGGCCGAGGCCGCCCAGATGTATGACCAGGACAAGAAGAGTTCCGAGGACTCAGAGGCGAGGCGCTCGTTCCCACAGTGCATGGCCGACGCCCTCGACAACCTCACCGCCAACAACAACGCGGGCAGTGGCGGCAAGCCCATCGCCGACATCTGCGTGGTCGCGCATGTCGATGACACCACCGCCAAGCTCATCGCCGAGCTCCCCGGCGGCGACCGGCTGCCCCCCTCGGTGCTAGAAGAGCTCGCCTGCAACGCCGAGATCACACCAGCCGTCTATGACACGCGCGGCGCGCTGTTGTGGCAGGGCCACAGCAAGCGCACCGCCACCTCCACGCAGCTCAAAGCCCTCAAAGCCCTCTACGGCGGCTGCTTCGCCTGCGGAGCCGACTTCGACATGTGCCAGGCCCACCACGTCAAACCGGTATCCGAAGGCGGGCCCACCAACGTCGACAACCTGGTGCCCGCCTGCTGGGGCTGCCACAACAAGATCCACTACTTCGGCTGGCAGATCCACGGCCCACCCGGCAAACGCACCCTCCATCCCCCCGACAGCGTGAACTACGGCCCCGCACAGGGCCCCGACCCGGCGCTGGAGTTCGGTCCCGGCGCTGAGTACGCACCCCGCCGAACAGCGAGACTGAGCGAGAGGCCGTCAAAGGCCCAAGACTCGAACGCCGCACTGGTAGAGACCGATCGAGACGACCCTGCCGACGAGGTACACGCGGGGACCGGTCCGGCAGCCGCCCGGGCCGCGCTACGGGGTGCCGGACCGGAGCCGCTGTTCACCCCCGACTAGCCGCCGCGGGACTAGGGGCCGCGACGGGAGCGCTGGTCTGAGGCCGCGCCGGCGGCTAGCTGGTCGGCTATCTCGTTCCACTCGTCGCCGGAGTGGCCCTTGACCCACCGGAACGAGATCTCGCCCGGCCTCGCCAGGTACTCCTCGATGAGCGGCTCCCACAGGTCGCGGTTGGCCACCGGCTTGCGGTTGGAGTTGCGCCAGCCCCGCCTCAGCCACCCCTCGTACCACCGGTCGCGGAAGCAGTTGACGACGTAGGTCGAGTCCGAGACCACCTCCACCGGCCCGCTCACCGCCCGGAGCGCCTCCAGCACGGCCCGCAGCTCCATCCGCTGGTTGGTGGTGTGCGGCTCCGCGCCGCAGGCCCACTCGCCGCCGGGCACCGTCCAAGCCCAGCCGCCCGGTCCGGGGTTTCCCAGGCAGGCACCGTCGGTGTAGACGGCGGTGCTTTCGGCAGGCATCTTCCGATCCTCGCGCACCGGCCGCCCACAAGCGCGCATCGTTCCTCGCGCACCCGGCCGCCCACAAGCGCGCATCGCTTCTCGCGCCTCGTTTGCGTCGGTACCATCATGAGGGCCATGGCCGACAACTTTCTGCGCCAGCTCCCCGACATCGACCCGGCCGAGACCCAGGAATGGATCGACTCGCTCGACGCCGTGGTGGCCGCGGGCGGACGGGAGCGGGCCCGCTACATCGTGGCCAAGCTGCTCGAACGCTCGAACGAGCAGCAGGTGGGCGTCCCACCCACCACCTACACGCCCTACATCAACACCATCCCGGCGTCGGAGCAACCCTTCTTCCCGGGCAACGAACAGGTCGAGCGCCGCATCCGTCGATTCATCCGGTGGAACGCGGCGGCCATGGTGATCAGAGCCAACAAGACCGCCGACGGCATCGGCGGCCATCTGTCCACGTTCGCCTCCTCGGCGTCGCTGTACGAGGTGGGCTTCAACCACTTCTTCAAGGGCAAGGACGACGGCCTGGTCGGCGACCACATCTACTTCCAGGGCCACGCCGCCCCCGGCGTTTACGCACGCGCCTACCTGGAGGGGCGCCTCTCCGAGCAGGAGCTCGACAACTTCCGGATGGAGGTGGGCGGCAACGGGCTGCCGGGCTACCCCCACCCCCGGCTGATGCCCGACTTCTGGGAATACCCGACGGTGTCGATGGGACTCGGCCCGATCAACTCCATCTACCACGCCCGCTTCAACCGCTACATCCACCACCGCCGCATCGACGACACGTCGGCCAGCACGGTGTGGTGCTTCCTCGGCGACGGGGAGTGCGACGAGCCCGAGACCCTGGGCGCCATCTCCCTCGCCGGCCGCAACGGCCTGGACAACCTCAACTGGGTGGTCAACTGCAACCTGCAGCGCCTCGACGGCCCGGTGCGGGGCAACGGCAAGATCATCCAGGAGCTCGAGGGGGTGTTCCGGGGCGCGGGCTGGAACGTGATCAAGGTCATCTGGGGCTCCAAGTGGGACGAGCTGCTGATGCGCGACACCGACGGGGCGCTGCTCAACAAGATGACGACCACCGTCGACGGCGAGTACCAGCGCTACGCCGTTGAGTTGGGCGCCTACATCCGGGAGCACTTCTTCGGCCCCGACCCCCGGCTGCGCAAGCTCGTCGAGCACCTCTCCGACGAGGAGCTGCGGACCCTGCCCAGAGGGGGCCACGACTACCAGAAGGTCTACGCCGCGTTCAAGGCCGCCACCGAGGTCAAGGACCAGCCCACGGTGATCCTGGCCAAGACGATCAAGGGATGGACCCTGGGCGAGGGATTCGAGGGCCGCAACGCCACCCACCAGATCAAGAAGATGACCACCGCTCAGCTGATGGAGCTGCGGTCGCGGCTGCACATGGAGAACGACATCGACGACGAGGACCTCGCCGACGGCATCCCCCCGTACTTCCGGCCGTCGCCCGACTCGGTGGAGCTCCGCTACATGATGGACCGCCGCCGCGCTCTCGACGGCGCCGTGCCCCGCCGGGTAGTCCGGGACCGGCGGCCCATCGCGCCGCCGTCCGACGGGCCCTTCCTGGACATGCGCAAGGGCTCGGGCGGTCGCAAGGTGTCCACCACGATGGCCTTCACCGCGCTGCTGCGCGACCTGCTGCGCGACTTGAACTTCGGCCCCCGCGTCGTGCCCATCGTCCCCGACGAGGCCCGCACCTTCGGCATGGACTCGCTGTTCCGGGAGTTCCGCATCTACGCGCCCCACGGCCAGCTCTACGAGCCGGTGGACCACGATCTGCTGCTGAGCTACAGCGAGTCCTCCGACGGCCAGATCCTCGAGGAGGGCATCACCGAGTGCGGCTCGCTGGCGAGCTGGCTGGCCGCGGCCACGTCCTACGCCAACCTCGGCGTGCCCATGGTGCCCTTCTACGCCTTCTACTCGATGTTCGGCTTCCAGCGGGTGGGCGACTCGATCTGGGCGGCCGCCGACGCCCGGGCCAGGGGCTTCCTCATCGGCGCCACCGCGGGACGCACCACGCTGCCGGGCGAGGGCCTCCAGCACCAGGACGGCCACAGCCACGTGCTCGCGTCGACGGTGCCCGCGTGCGACGCGTACGACCCGGCGTTCGCCTACGAGCTCGCCGCGATCGTCGATGACGGCCTGCGCCGGATGTGCCCGCCGGAGGCCGCCGACGGCACCGACGTCTTCTACTACATCACGGTCTACAACGAGAACTACGAGCAGCCGCCCCGGCCCGACCATGTGGGCGACGACGACATCACCAGCGGGCTCTACAAGTTCGACGACGGCCCGGGCAGCCGCGGCCGCAGCGCCACCGTCCTGTTCTCGGGCGCGTCGGTCGGCGCGGCGCTCGAAGCCCAAACCCTGCTGGCCGAGCACCACGACGTCTCGGCCGAGCTGTGGAGCGCAACCTCCTACCAGCGCCTGCGCCGGGAGGCCCTCGACACCGAGCGCCGCAACCGCCTGCACCCCCAGTCCGAGCCCGTGGTCCCGCTGGTCACCCGCAAGCTCGCGGACTCCGACGGCCCGATCGTGGCCGTGACCGACTTCATGACCCTGGTCCCCGACCAGATCGCCCGCTTCACGCCCAGGTCCCTGCATGTGCTCGGCACCGACGGATTCGGCCGATCGGACACACGAGAGGCGCTGCGCCGATTCTTCGAAGTGGATGCCGCCCACATAGTGGTGACCGTTCTGTCGGCGCTGCTGGCGTCGGGCGAGGCTGAGGCTGGCGAGGTCGCCGCGGCCATGGAGCGCTACGGCATCGAGGCCGACCGCGACGACCCGGGCCATCCCGACACCGGCGCGAGGTTATGCTCGGCCCAATGACGCGGACTGCGACGGGAACCCTGGCGGTCACAGGGGACGAGGCCGCCGACGGCCTGATCAACGCGGACCCGCTGGCGCTGCTGGTGGGGATGATGCTCGACCAGCAGATTCCCATGGAGTGGGCGTTCATGGGACCCCGCCGCCTAGCCGACAGGCTCGGATCGGACCTGGACGCCCACGACATCTCGGCGCGAGACCCCGAGGCCTTCGCGGCGCTGGTGAAAGCCAAGCCGGCGCTGCACCGGTTCCCGGGATCGATGGCCTCCAGGATGCAGGCCCTCTGCCGGCACGTCGCGGACCGCTACGACGGCGACGCCGGCGGGGTCTGGGCCGATGCGGAGACCGGCGAGGAGCTCTTCGGGCGATTGCGAGACCTTCCGGGCTACGGAGACGAGAAGGCCCGGATCCTGACCGCTGTGCTGGCCAAGCGCTTCGGCGTCCGCCCCGAGGGCTGGGAGGAACAGGCCGGAGCGTTCTCCGACGACCAGCCCCGGTCGGTGGCCGACATCGACGGCCCCCAGGCGCTGCAGCGGGTTCGGGCCTGGAAGAAAGAACAGAAGGCACGCGGCAAGAGGAAGGACGAATGAGAATCCGACTCCCCGTCCTGGTCGCGGCCTTTGCCTTGGTCTTGGCCGTCGCGGCCTGCGGGTCCGACGACACCACCACCGTCACAGAGCCGGCCGGCGCCGAGACTCGGGGCTCCGAGTCCCCGCAGTCGGACGCGACCGGCCCCGCCACCACCGAGGCCGACGTCGCCCAGAGCGACGTTGCGGCCAGCGACGCAGCCGAAGACCCGAGCGGCGGCGCCGCCGCCGGTGACAGCACTGTTGACAGCGCGGTCGCGGACGACGGCGACGCAGCTTCCCCCGCGCTGGCGGGTCCAGGCGACGTGCCCGACCTGCAGATGATCAACATGCACACAGACGAGGCGATCAGCCTCCAGTCGGTGGTGGACGGCCAGACGCCCCTGCTGTTCTGGTTCTGGGCGCCGCATTGACCGATCTGCAGGGCCGAGGGCCCTCAGCTTGAGCAGTTCGCTCAAGAGAACGCCGAAACAGTGAGGGTCGTGGGAATCGGCGCCCAGGACGACCTCGCCCACGCCGAGAGATTCCTGGGCCAGACGGGAGTCACGTTCACCATGCTGTGGAGCGACTCGTTCGAGTCCTGGAGCCACTTCGGTGTTTCCCGCAATTCCGCGGTCCTGCTGCTGGACTCCGACGGCAACCTGGTCGACGAGAGCGCCGCCCGCTTCGACCCGCAAAGCATCGTGGAACGCTTGGCCGAACTGGCCTGAGCAATGAAGATGCCGTCCCGCGCCCCAACTGTCGCGGTGCTCCTTGCCCTTGCGGTGCTGGCCTCCGCCTGCGGCCGCGACCCGGAGCCGAGTGTCGGCGGCCAGAGCACCGGTGCCACTGACGACGCGCCCACGGAGACCCAGCCAGCTGGAGACACCGGGGTCGCCGCGGACGTCTCTCCTCCCACGACCGCAGCATCCGAGACCGACGCGAAGACCTCCACCACCAGCGCCGCGGATGCCGCCGCGCTAGAGCAGGCTCAAGCCGAAGCCGCAGCCGCAGCCGCCGAAGCCGCAGCCGCCGCCGCCGAAGCCGCAGCCGCCGAGGCCGAAACCGCAGCCGCCGCCGCCGCTGCCGCCGCCGAAGCTGCCGCTGCCAAGGCAGCCGAGGCCGAGCTTGCACTCGAGGCTGCCGAAGCTGAGCCTGAAGGAGCTGTAGACCCCGCGGTAGTCGCCGAGCTTGCGGAGCAACTGCAGCAGGCCCAGGCCGAAGCCGAAGCCGCCGAGGCCGAAGCCGCCGCCCAAGCCGCCGAGGAAGCCGCATTCCAAGCCGCAGCCCAAGCCGCCGAGGAAGCCGCATTCCAAGCCGCCGCCGAAGCCGCAGCCCAAGCCTTAGCAGCCGCCGAAGCCGCCGAAGCCCAAGCCGCCGCCGAAGCCGCAGCCGCCGAAGCCCAAGCCGCCGCCGAAGCCGAGGCCCAAGCCGCCGAAGCCGCAGCCGCCGAAGCCGCAGCCGCCGAGGCCCAAGCCGCCGAAGCCGCAGCCGCCGAAGCCGCAGCCGCCGAGGCCCAAGCCGCGGCAGCCGCCGAAGCCGAGGCCACCACCACAGCCGCGCCCACCACCACAGCAACGCCCACTACCACGGCCGCACCCACCGTCGAGACCGACGTCCCGGATCACCAGATGATCGATGTGCGCACCGGAGAGACGGTGAGTCTCCGGGACTTCGTGGACGGCTCCACGCCGCTGCTGTTCTGGTTCTGGGCACCGTATTGACCGTTCTGCCGGCGGAGTGCGTCCGCCGTCGGGCAGTTGGCCCGAGACAACGCCGACCGAGTCGTCGTGATCGGTGTGGGCGCGCAGGACGACCTCTCTCGAGCCGAGAACTTCCCAGTCGTCTACGGGGGCCCGCCGACCATGCTCTGGAGCGACTCCTCAGACACCTGGCGCCATTACGGTGCCGGCAACGACAGCGTGGTGCTGCTCGACGGTGCCGGCGAGGTGGTCGGGAAGGTCAACGGCTTCGACGCGAGGCGGATCGCGGAGCTGCTGGCCGACTTGGCCTGAGAATTAACTCTCCGTTCACCGGTATTCACTTCGGGTTCACAGCTGCCGAAGCCGCCTGAAACCTTGCCTTGTCTAGGTTGCCGCCCGACCCGCGATCTGCGGGCTTGCCATGCCATTTCCCAAGGGAGGGACGACTAAGTGCGCAACACAAGGCGCCGGCTGCTGTGGCTGCCGGTGATTCTCATGACGATGTCGCTCGTGGCTGCAGCATGCGGCGGCGACGAGGACGAAGTCTCCACGCCGGCCGACTCCGGCACCACCAGCTCCGACACCACCAGCTCCGGCACCACCAGCTCCGGCACCACCGACGCCGGCATCTCCGGTTCGGTGAACATCTCGGGTTCGTCGACGGTTGAGCCGATCTCGATCCGTGCGGCTGAGCTGTTCGAGGATGTGGCCCCTGATGTGTCGGTGACCGTGGACGGCCCCGGCACCGGCGACGGCTTCAAGCTGTTCTGCGCGGGCGAGACCGACATCTCCGACGCCTCCCGCCAGATCAAAGACTCCGAGAAGGAGGCCTGCTTCGAGGCCGGCATCACCAACATCGTCGAGCTCAAGGTGGGCGTCGACGGCATGGCGGTGATGACCAACGCCAACAACGGCGCGGTCGAGTGCCTGAGCTTCGAGCAGCTCTTCGACCTCATCGGCCCCAACGGCGAGGGCACCCGCACCTGGGCCGAGGCCTCCGCGGGCCTGCCCGACGCGCCGCTGAACATCTTCGGACCGGGCGAGGAGTCCGGCACCTTCGACTCGTTCGTCGAGATCGTGATCGAGGACCTCGCCGACGAGGCCGGCGTGGATGCCACCACCCGCGTCGACTACAAGCCCTCCGGCGACGACAACGTCATCCTGCAGGGCATCCAGTCCAGCGATACCAGCCTGGGCTGGGTCGGCTTCGCCTTCACTATCAACGCGGCCGGCGTGAAGCTGCTCGAGGTCGACGGCGGCGACGGATGCGTCCAGCCCACCCCCGACACCATCGCCTCCAACGAGTACCCCATCAGCCGGGACCTGTGGATCTACGTCAACGCCGACAATGCCGCCGCCAACCCCGCTGTGGTCGCCTACGTCGACTTCTACGTCTCTGACGCCCTCAGCCAGGCCGTCAGCGAGGTCGGCTACGTACCCCTCGCCGACGCAGCCCACGCCGACACCGCGGAGCGTTGGCACAGCCGCACCCTCATCAGCTAGAACACCGGGCGGCCACACCCGGATCTGACCCAAAGAAGATCCCTGAACAGCCATGACCGACACGAGCGTCGTCCATCCAGAGCTCCTAACCGTCGATCAGCTCCAGATCGCGCCTTCCCGCAGGCACCGCGAAGTGATCATCCGCTACACCCTGGTCTTGGCGGCGCTCGTGTCGGTTCTGGTGAGCACTCTGATCGTGTGGAGCCTCCTGCGTGAGGCGTGGACCTTCATCACCCAGGTGGTGTGGGCCGACACATGGGGACAGCAGGGATGGTTCCCCCGGCGGGGCCTCTACGACATTCCCACCATCGTCGTCTCCTCCCTGATCGTCACCGGAATCGCCATGGTGGTGGGCGGACCGCTGGGGCTGGGCGCCGCGGTGTACCTGTCGGAGTACGCCGACCGGAGGGTGCGGTCCTGGCTGAAGCCCGCACTGGAGATCCTGGCCGGCATCCCCTCGGTCGTGCTGGGCTTCTTCGCTCTCACCTGGATCGCGCCCAACATCGTGGGACGCATAGGCAAGAACGCCTTCCTGGTGCTGGGCGCGGTGATCCTGCTCAGCTACGCCGCGATATCTGCAGGGATCGCCCGGAACAAGATCAAGCAGTACCGGGAGGGAGTGGCCGATCCCTCGGTCCGCATCGGCGCGGCGGCGTCAATAGCCATGCTGGTCGTCCTCTTCGCCCTGGCGCTGGCCTGGACCCTCAATGTCTGGCTGGACTTCGCCCCCAACAACGCCGGATCGCTGGCTGCGGCCGGCATCGGCGTGGGGATCCTGACGATCCCGCTGGTGGCCTCGATCTCCGAGGACGCCATGACCGCGGTCCCCGACTCGCTGCGCGAGGCCTCGGCGGGGCTCGGGGCCCGCAAGATGTCAACGGCCACCTCGATCGTGCTGCCCGCGGCCATCTCCGGCGTCGTGGCGGCCTTCATCGTGGCCGTCTCCAGGGCCATCGGCGAGACGATGGTGGTCTTCATGGCCGGCGGCGCGGCCGACGCGGCCCGGTTCACCGACTCCCCATTCGAGGGTGGCCTGACCATGACGGCCGCCATGGCCTCGCTGGCCTCGGGCACCGACAGCGTCGTGGGCGAGGGCCTAACATTCCAGAGCCTCTACTTCGTGGGCCTGCTGCTGTTCCTGATCACTTTGAGCCTCAACATCATCGCCTCCCGCTTCGTGTCGAAGGTCCGCGAGGCCTACTAGGAATGCGCCGGGAACAATGATCAGCCGCCTCTCCGATGACAAGTCCCGGGCCGCTATCGCCGCCTCCATCGAGAGGCGCCGGGCAGACACCCAGGGTCTGCTGTTCAAGACAGTGCTGCAGGCGTGCTTGCTGATCACGCTGGCCCTGCTGGCCGTGCTGCTGATCACCGTCGCATGGGACAGCACCGACCAGATCGGCACCCGCCTGTGGGATTTTCTCAATGGCACGCTGCGCTCCCGGTCCGAGGACGAGCGTCTCGGCATCCACCAGGGCATCTACGGCTCCATGTGGATCGCCGTCACCGTGGCCGTGCTGGCCTTCCCCATAGGTATCGGCGCGGCGGTTTATCTCGAGGAGTATGCGCCCAAGAACCGCTTCACCTCGTTCATCGAGGTCAACATCCGCAACCTCGCCGGCGTGCCGTCCGTGGTGTATGGCCTGCTCGGGCTGGCATTGCTGCTCAACGGCCAGATCTTCGGCCTCGACCGCTTCACCGGCGGGAGCTCGGCCCTGTCGGGTGGGATCACGCTGGCCATCCTCGTCCTTCCCATAGTGGTCATCACGTCCGGCGAGGCCTTCCGGGCGGTGCCTTCCTCCCTGCGGGAGGGCGCCTACGGCGTCGGGGCCACCAAGTGGGAGATGATCCGCACCCAGGTGCTGCCCTACGCCGCGCCGGGCATCCTCACCGGCACGCTGCTGTCGATGGCCAGGGCGGTGGGAGAGGCCGCTCCGCTGATCCTGATTGGCGCGATCTCCGGGCGGCTCGGAGACAATCCCGGGCTGTTCGACATCGGCGCCCTCACCGATCAGTTCACCGCGCTGCCCATAGTCATCACGAGCTGGACCGTGCAGTCGGGCCGGGACGTCGGATTCGCCAACGCCGCGGCCAGCGCAATCGTCGTCCTGCTCGCGTTCGTGTTACTAATGAACTCTGCCGCCATCCTGTTGCGGAACCGATTCGAGAAGAAGAGAGGCTGAAGTGTCGATGACAGATGACTCTCCCCGCCTCATCGAACGCCCGGTCGCCACCGCTGGCGAGACGAGCCCGGCACCGGGGATGCCCCCGCTGGCAACCGAGCGCGATGTCGTGTTCCGCTCCCGAGACGTGAACGTCTACTACGGCACCTTCCGTGCAGTGCGCGACGTCACCTTCGACGTGCGCAAGAACGAGATCATGGCCCTCATCGGCCCCTCGGGCTGCGGCAAGTCCACAGTGCTGCGCTGCTACAACCGGATGAACGACCTCATCAAGGATGCCCGGGTGACCGGCTCCATCACCTACCGCGGCGCGGACCTCTACGACGAGCGAGTCGATCCCGTGGAGGTGCGGCGCCGCGTCGGCATGGTCTTCCAAAAGCCCAACCCGTTCCCGAAGTCGATCTACGACAACGTCGCCTACGGGCCCCGCGTGGCCGGCCAGAAGAAGGGGCTCGACGACATCGTGGAGCACTCGCTGCGCAAGGCAGCCCTGTGGGAGGAAGTCAACGACCGCCTCAAGGATTCAGCCTTCGAGCTGTCTGGCGGCCAGCAGCAAAGGCTGTGCATCGCCCGGGCCATCGCAGTCGGCCCCGACGTGCTGCTGATGGACGAGCCCTGCTCGGCGCTCGACCCGATCGCCACCGCCCGCATCGAGGACCTGATGCAGGAAATCAAGCGGGACTACACGATCGTGATCGTGACTCACAATATGCAGCAGGCGGCCCGGGTGAGCGACACCACCGCCTTCTTCGCCGCTGAGGTCCACTCCGAGAACGACAACCGCACCGGCATCCTGGTGGAGGTGGACACCACCCAGAAGATCTTCTCCAACCCCTCTGACGAGCGTACCGAGAACTATGTCACCGGACGGTTCGGCTGAGGAGGAGGGCAGGACCGGCATGGCGCTTGAACCGAGGACCCCAGCATGACCGAGCAGACCCGGAGGACGTTCCACGCCGAGATCGACGAGATCAGCGACCTGATAGTCCAGTTGGCGGCCCGGGCCGGCGACGCGGTCGCGAGGGCCACCGAAGCGTTGCTCAACTACGACCTCGTCGAGGCCCAGCAGATCATCGATGACGACGACTACATCGACGTAACCGCCATCGAGGTCGAGGAGAAGTGCCAGAGCCTGATAGCGCTGCAGCAGCCCATGGCCGGAGACCTCCGCCAGATCCTGGCCGCGATGTGGATCACAGCCGAGCTGGAGCGGACCGGCGGGCTGGCCTGCAACATCTGCAAGGGCGCCCGCCGCATGTTCCGCACCGAACTGCCGCCCAAGCTGCGGGGCCTGATCGCGGAGATGAGCGAGGAGGCGATCCGGCTCATCCGGCTCTCGGTCGACTCGTACTACGAGCGCGACGCCGGCCTGGCCAGCGCCCTCGACGACATCGACGACCGGCTCGACAGCCTCCACCGCACGTTTGTGCGGACGCTTCTGGAGGTCAGCCGCACCCACGACCTCGACGTGCAGCCCGCGGTCCAGCTGGCCCTGATCGCCCGCTACTACGAGCGCATCGGCGACCATGCCGTCAACGTGAGCGACCGGGTCCGCTACATGGTGTCGGGCGTCATGCCGTGGCGGGCCGGGATGACCCGGCATCGGGCCCGCGACGAGCCCCGCATGGAGGAACTGGCCCCGGACCCCACGGAGATGTCCCCAACGGCGACGACAAGGCCGATTGACGACACGGCCCATTAGGGTTTCTGTCCGAATGACTCCGCTCATCGGCGTGCATGGCTCCGACTAGAGTCGCTCGCCCATGACGACGCTCATCGTCGCAGTGCTGCTGGTGATGGGCGGCGCGATAGCGGGCATCGCATTGGATCGGGCCCGGCTGCGCCGATGGCTTCGAAGCCTGTCATCCGCAGGCCGGTCCGACCCTGGCCCGCGATTGTCGGCCCGCCGCTTCGCCGAAGCCGCGCAGAGACGCCAGGATCTCGCCGAGGATGGCCGCCTCTCGGCCGAGACCGCGGCGCAGCGGCTTGAGGCGAGCCTGGACGGGCTGCGGTCGGGGCTCGTGCTGTGCGACCGCAGCGGGCAGGTGGTCGCCCACAATGCGGCCGCGAAGGTATTCCTGCGGGCACGCCACGGTGAGGCTCTGGTGAGTCGGGCCATCAAGGACCTGCTCGAGAGGGCGCGCGCCGGCGAGCGAGTGACAACCAACGTCGAGTTGCACACCGAGCCCCGCCGCAGCTACGAGGTGGAGGCCCGTCCCGTGGAGCGCCAGGGCGAGATGCTCGGAGCAGTGGCGCTAGTGCGAGACAGGACCGAGCATCATCGCATCGAGTCGGTGCGGCGCGACTTCGTGGCCAACGTCAGCCATGAGCTGAAGACACCGATAGGCGCCCTGAGCCTGCTGGCGGACTTGCTGGCCGCCGATCCTGAGCCAGAAGTGGCCGCCCGCTTCGCGGGCCGCATGCAGGTGGAGATCCAGCGGGTGGCCAACACCATCGAAGACCTGCTGACTCTGGCCATGCTGGAGGACGACAGCAGCCGCGGCGACGAGCGGGTGGACATCCACGCCGTCGTGGCCGCGGCCATCGACCGCATCTCGGAGACGGCCGAACAGCGGGACGTCAAGGTGATCGTCTCCGGCCAAGAGGACATCGCGCCGATACGAGGGTCCCGGCTCCACCTCGAGTCGGCCCTGTTCAATCTGCTCGACAACGCCGTCAAGTTCAGCGAGCCCGGCGGCCGGGTCGACGTCGGGGTTGAGACAGATCAGCGCATCCTGAAGGTGTGGGTGGCCGACGACGGGATCGGTATTCCGGCCGCGGAGCGGTCTCGCATCTTCGAGCGCTTCTACCGGGTCGACCGGGCCCGGAGCCGCCACACCGGGGGCACCGGGCTGGGGCTGTCCATCGTGCGCCATGTGGCCCTCAACCACGGCGGCGAGGTCAGTGTGACCTCCCGGGAGGGCTACGGAGCGCAGTTCACCCTCACCCTCCCTCTCGACGACGACGAGTAAGTCCCCGCTCCACGATTGAAATTGCCTCAGCTAGGTCACATCGGCGGCTTCTAGAGTCGCGCCACTTGCCTTGGGCGCACTTGCATCCCTGTTGTCATGGGCACTATCATCTCGCGACCGCCGAACCAGCCCCTGGAGGAACGCGTGTTTCCCATAGCTCCATCGCAAGTCGCAGGAATGTCGCGGCCCGAAGCGCTCAGTCCGCTTGCACCACCTCCCCAAGCGACTGGCGCCCTCCCTGTCTGACACCCTCCCCTCGCAACAAGTCTAACCCATGACCCGGCCCGAAAGCGACTCGCAGGGTTCGACGACGCAGCCTGAAGCATCGGGCGATTCGGCGCCGCCCAGCACCGGCCCGCAGACCGCAGCCAGCTCAGACCTCAACCGGGAATCCGTGCCCTCCGAACCGGAACCCGCGCCACCATCCGGGGATAGCGATTCCAGTACCGCCGATTTCGATGACCTCGACACACAAGGAGTCATCGGCGGATGGGAGGCTGAGCGGCAAGCATCACCGATCGAGGCTCAAGACATACAAGACAGCGAGAGCGCCGATCAGTCCTTCGGCAATGATGTTGCAGACCCACTTGAGACTCCCATGACTGCACAATCCGAAACACTCTCTCAGCTTCTCGAATTGACCCTCCAAATTGGGAGTAAAATCACTGACTTCCACGGTAGATCTGAGTTTCATGAGAACATCATCCGTCGTATGCAAACACAGATCGAAGACCTGCGCGCCGATCAGATACGCAGCCTCTTGAAGCCCGTCATAGTTTCCCTCGCAGAACTACACGCTCATGCCATCCAGTTGCATTCATTGGATTCTCTGGATCGTGAGCGAATACACAAAGAAATCGGACTCTTTGCGCACAGAATCGAGGAAGCCATCGAACATCTTGGATTCGATTCCCTCAACGTCGCCGCCGGTGAAAGGTTTGATGCCGTACTCCACACTGCAGAGCGGACGCGACTTACCCACGATCCCGCATTCGACCGATGCATCGCCAAGGTACGAAGACAAGGATTCGCTGCACCTGAGGATACAAAGCCAATCCTGTATGCGAGAGTCGATGTCTACCGATACGAAGCACAACTCTCTAACGAGTCTGACGATCCTCACCCTGAGATCATCGCTACAAAACCTGACAACATAACACTACTGGATGACCCGATACGTCCAACAACGGAGGAACTTACATGACTGACATATTCGGTATTGATCTAGGTACTACTTACTCTGCGATCGCGTACATCAATGAGACAGACCAGCCGGAGGTCATAAGAAATCCTGACAACGACAATGAGACGACACCGTCCGCCGTTCATTTTGAAGAGTCACACAACACCATTGTCGGTGAAACGGCCAAGAATTCTGCTGTCCTCGACGCTGATAACGTCGTACAACTCATTAAGCGCAGGATGGGTACTGACTACAGCGTCACGTATCACGGTGTGGACCACACGCCAGAAACGCTATCCTCACTGATACTGAAGCACCTCGCACAGTTCGCCAAGGAACAGACTGGCATCGACACAAACAAGGTTGTCATTACTGTCCCTGCATACTTTGGGCTGCTTGAGAGGACTGCTACCCAACAGGCTGGAGAGATCGCCGGGCTAGAGGTTGTCAGCATTGTGACAGAGCCTGTCGCAGCTGCTATGTCCTATTCCTTCTCGTCCCAACAGGCAAAGACCCTGTTGGTCTATGACTTGGGCGGCGGCACCTTTGACACTACTATCATGCGGACCTATGAAGACGCCAGACCGATAGATGTCATGGTGATTGACGGCAACCGCGAGTTGGGCGGTGCGGACTGGGATCGCGAGTTGTCCAACATTCTTGCTGACAAGTTCGTCCAGGCGGTCTCACTTGAGGAGGACCCCCGTGACGACGACGACTTTTTGCAACGCCTCGCCGAGGAAACCGAAAGGGCCAAGAAGAAGCTGTCCAATCGGATCGAATGCCCTGTGATCTTGGGTTACGGAGCGATACGAGAACGGGTCACTGTAAGCCGTCAGGAGTTCGAGGACGTCACGGCCCACCTCCTCAACACGACTCTCGAGACCGTCGATCGCACCCTCGCAAAGGCCATGCAAAAGGATAGCTCTCTGAAGATTGACGAAGTCCTTCTGGTCGGCGGCTCCACACGGATGCCAGCAGTCAAGGCATCTCTAGAATCGCGCTATCCACAATGGGCCTTCAGGCTAGCAGACCCCGATCTCGCCGTAGCCAAGGGCGCAGCGCTATACGGTGCCGCCCTAAACCAACAGGCAGCCGAGGATCAGGCCGGGGGCTCGGGCCCTGAATCCGGCGGCTCGTCAACTGCCCGAACACGGTACTTGGCGTCAACAACAGTCGTAAACAATGTCCTTTCACGGGGCCTTGGAGTGGGATTTGTACGGGAGACCCGGACCGATGGTGTTCGTGAATATTATGTCGGCTTCATTGCACACCAGAATGAGACTCTTCCCATCAAGAATCGGCACGTACAAGGTCAAACGATGGATGACAATGCGACGACCATCAATATTGAGATATTCGAGCAGGCAGGCGCACATGAGTCAGAAGAGGTGGCCAACAATAGAGAAATCACTCCAGCCGAAGGAGCGCTTTTCACAAATCTGCCGTCACTACCGAAGGGATCAGCTATCGACTTCTTTCTAACGATTGATAACGAATTGAGAGCGACACTCAACGCGATAGAGCCGAAGTCGCAGCAGCAACTCAAGCTCGAGGTAACAATCTCAGTTCTACAACCCGATGAAGTCGTAGCCGCTACCGAAGTAATGTCCGGGGTCAACGTACGAGGCTAAGGGTTCAGAACGGCTCTAGCGTGGTGATTGGAAGAGACCGACCAAGATGGCTAAGTCTAGTGATAAAGCGTACGCTAGGGATTACAAGTCGAGAGTTTTGAGGCCATACTTTCGCCAGATACACCTATCTGACTTTGTAGACGTCTGTCAATGCTTGGAGCAGAGCGATTCATCGCGCCTGCACGATCTGGACCTGATCACACTCTATGACATCGGCGCTTCTATGAACCGGGTAGAAATAGAGAAGCGCGTCTCCGTGATTCACCATATCTGGTCGAATTTGAAGCTGGAACTATCTCAGTATGTGGGTCCATTGCAACGTCTTGAGAAATGGCTAAAGGCACAGCGCCAGGTTTCTTCGATCGCGTTTTGGAACGAACTTCGTCGAGAACGGCAGAATCGAGCGACATCCACGATGCGGGACTCGGGAGAGTTAGAACGCCAGTTTGGTGCTTACGGAGTAGTGACGGAGGACGCTGTTCGCGCCACGATCACCTTGCTAGGGTTGTCTGAAGATGACTTCAGTGATGACGATATTCACCAATGCGCCGCCGATGCTAACCTTACAATTGCTGAAGCCATCACAGTCCCTGACATCGAGTTGGATGTGAACACTATGACAGTTTGCCTCGAGAAGGCACACCGTCGAACGCTTCCGCATGCGATCTTCGATGATATTGTCGGTAATGGTCAATCCCAAAGTCGCTTCAAGATTGTCGATCGATTCCAGATTCTGAACGCTAACGGTGAAGACAGCAAAACCCAGCTAACGCTGGCGGCCGTAGCGCGAGCGCGTGACTCTGCCAGGCAGGAGCGACAAGACACAGGTGAGCACCGAGAGGCAGTCTTGAGCGCACTCAGAGCCACCAATGATCACGAGTTGCACGCCATCGTCCTCAAGCATCTACTTGACCATGTGATCAGGCAGGCACCACGCGTGCCCTCTCGGATCATGGGCTATCTAGAGAGCCTCGGACTAGCGCATGATGATGCACAACGCATCGCGGTGCACGTTCACATGCATCGGAACCTCTCGCGTCGATCGCACACCGACTCGATCGAGGGCTTCGTACAACAGATCCGCCAATCCATACTCGATAAGGATCTTGACCAAGCCAACCACCTCCACCAGCACGCGATGAGCACTACGGCAAAGAAGGGTTCGAGCGACACGTCACAGCGCCAACTCAAAGACCTGGGAGACCAATTGGCCGGTCTTAGTCAACGCTATGCTAGACAACGAGAAGCCGGACTCAAGGCTGTAGAAGTTCGTGATTTTATTTCTGCTAGGGTAGACATTCGCGCCGCGTTGGCAATCAACGAAGACGAGGAACTTCGAAATGTCTTCCGTGCACTGCCGCCCAGTCCACCTAACATTCGGGGTGTGATAGCTTGCGAAAACGCTCAGGGAGAGCTGGGTCAAGCACTCAGGATTGTGTGGGAATCGGGTACGGAGGCTTCTCTAGATTCTCGCTATCGGTTGATATGCAAACAGGACGCCCAACCGCTTGGTGCCAACGACGGCCAGGTCATCGCGGAGCAACTCAATCGAAGCGATTTTGTCGATGACACGCCACCAATCGCACGGCACTTCTGGTATGGTATATCAACTTATCAAGAGGTATCCGGGCCTGGGGTCGATTCTCAAACCCTCTTTTCTTCCGCGGCGATTCATGGACCGATCTTCTTTTGTCCTCCTGTCACAGGCTTGTCGGCCACGACAGACGAATCTAGTATTAGATTGACGTGGACTGCTCCTCGCAGATGCACGGCTGTGCGCATCGCCGTATCTACACCGGGAGATAAGACTGTCTTCCATGAATTCGCGAAGGACTCTCATACGTTCACTGATTTGGAATTGCTCACCGAATATAGTTTTGACGCGACAGCGCTCTTCCGCACCAATGATGGCAGGATATATGAATCAGAACCGGTCGCACTTGATGTTCTCGTTCGACCGCCCATGCTGCCGATCACAGACTTCGATATAGACATCCGTCGAAACCGCGATCAGCTACCTCATCTCATCGCCAGGTTGCCCAGCCAAAATCACTACTCAATAGGGCTTTGGTCATTCCAACAACCTTCCCCTTACCGCATCGGACAACAAGTCTCAATTGAAGAGTTGGAAGATTTGTCCGCATCGACGGGTTACCAACTGCGAGGATCAATTCAACCTGATGGAGATGTTAGCGTAATGGATACCACGATCGGATTCGGCGTCTCATACCTGCAAGCATTCACACTCCGAGAAAGGTTCGCACTCGGCGGTTGTGTTAAGATTCTCGCCGTATCTGAGCGTATAGACAGTGTGTCATTTGAGCAGCTCGGTGATGTCTTGAAGATCTCTTGGCCTTGGCCTGCGTCGATCGATCGGGTTCAAGTTGAATGGCAGTGGTCCGGCGGACAGCTCCATGAGAATACTATAGTGGCTAGTCACCGGAGCATCGCCGACAACCTCTTACAGGTACCCATGGAAACCGGATCACTGAAACTGCGACTGCGTGGCGTATACAGCCTTCCTGAGCAGTGTTCGACAACCTCTCCGTCGTTGGTTCGCTCTCACCATGATTCTGAGTGGTTTGATGCGATTTGGGAATCGCGCGTCAGCGTCGCTTCGTATTGCCTCGGTTGGTATCCCATCCGGTCTCGTAGATCCCGCCAATGTACCTTGACCTACTACTCAGAATCGGAACGGGTCATCGATACAGAGGTGATTATTGTTGCTTCCGCCCGCTACGAACCTACGATCGCTGAAGGACACCAAGAACTGTCACGCCATCGCCTAGTCTTGTCCGCACGCGGCGATCGCGTTCGTGTGAAAATATCAATTCCTCGTCGATTGAACGTCAAATGGATTCGCGCCTTTCCTGTCGACAACGCATCGGTTCGCTTGAAACCCAAGAGCCGGACTCAACGGTGTCGAGTCTCCACTCTCCTTCGACGCCCACCGACCTGATTTCCTGTCATGCCACGTACCGTTGCCTGCCCCTTCTGCTATGATCGCATAGATCCTCGGGCCATACATCGCCAATGTAACGGCAGCCACCCCGCCCCCGGTAAGACGCAGTGTACTAAACGGCCCGATCGTCAACGCCAGGACGCATTGGGGTTGCTTGCCGAGGAAAGGGCTATGCCCACCTTTCCAAAGAATTCTGACGGAACCTGTCCACATTGCGGAGGCAAGGCTCTAATCCTTGCCTGCCAAACATGCCATTCTGCTCTACCGCCTCACTTTGGCGAGGTTCCGTCACCACTCTTTGGAATCGTAGGCGTCCGAGGCTCTGGAAAGACGGTCTTGCTCTCCGTCCTCTGCGGCGAACTTGACATTATAGCTGACAAGCGGTTCGGTGCAACCGTTCATACCGTGATCGAGCGAGAGAAAGACGAGACCTTCAACCTGTTGAGGAGCTATTATGATGGAATGAACCGGACCAACGGTTCCTTGCCACCCGCAACCAATCCGATCATCCGCGGCAATGATACGCCTGCGATTCTCGCATGGCGTAAGAACCCTGGTGCTTCAGTAGGCTTCTTGTCCTTCAATGACGCATCAGGCGAGGAACTACTATCCCAAGCGAGTATGCGCGAACGGAGGTACATAGGTACGACGGACGGTCTCATCTTGCTGTTGGATCCTTTTGGATTTCCGAACTTTCCTGGCCTATCCAAACTAGCTACCGAACCTACCCGTCCGATGGATGTGCTCGCACCACTCATTGTCATCCTCCGCCAAGAAGAGCAGCTTTCTGCCAAGAAGCATCTGCGTCGCCCTCTAGCTGTCGTGTTGACGAAACTCGACTCCTTCTGGAACGACACTGACTCAACTGGACTACTCCGTCGTACCGAACCTGATTCCCCAGGATTTGACGACCACGACGCTACCGAACTTCACCATCATCTGCAGGGCTTAGTCGATGACTGGGGTGGCGGTCCTGTTCTTACCGCTTTGGATCAGAATTTCAAGACATTTCGATTCTTTGCAGTCTCAGCCTTGGGTGCGGAACCTGACTATGGCAGTAGCACCGTACGAGGATCACAAATCAATTCGCGTCGGGTGGCAGAACCCTTGCTGTGGCTCATGTTCAAGCATGGCGTGATTTCCAAGGCTCGAAGACGAGATAGTCTAGTTTCAAGGTAAACAGTCTGAGGGCCGATTGTGAGTTTCGCCAGCCTTATCTATACGGATGCATCTCGCGAAGAATCGATTCACTTTCGTACAGGGTTTCAGTTTTATGCAGTCAGTGATGATACCGATCAAGAAGATGAGGCACTCGCTCGTAATGTCCTGTATGTCGTGCCACACTCACTCGTTCAGCGTAGACTCGAGAACGAGGAGTTTCCTCAATCGTTCGCATACCTGGCGGTAGAGGACAGATTCATCGTAGCCCGGGGAAGGTACCTGGGCCGCATGGCTGATGGACGGTCGGGTAATCAAGTCACACATTGTATTGTTACCCATGACGCCAACGACTTTGTCAGTCATCTTCCAGCGCAGCTCTTTGGCGCATCAGTCTGGACGCTACAGAAGTCACCGACCACGACCTTGCCATCGCTCACGGCTCCGCTGTCGGTCAGCGACTCTTTCGGACTCTCCGCCTTGCAGTACCTAGTTGCAGCATCAACGGCGGCTGTTGATGCTCTTCCCAGTTTCCTGACAATGGTCGAGCAAGCATCTCACAAGCCGAGAACGCGCCTCGTTCTTCTTCACACCGATCTCCAAGTTATCGCGCAGTGGATAACGGTTGGAACACTTTTCTTGGATCGCGACACAGCGTTGTCGACTAGCTTCTATGCCTTCAGCAATAGGCCAGTAGCTGATGCGCGGTTCGATATTGTTGGAACCGACCCTGATCTGTTGGAACAACCCATCCCCTCCGAGGCCAACTGGTTTGATCTCCGCTCCTTTCAAGGTACCGCAGTTGAAACGGATGAGACGGCTCACGTCTATGCGCGTTGGTTCCTTCAGGCCGATCCGTTGCAGGCACTGAGAGCGGTTCAGGTCAGCCGGCGCTGGCAGAACCTGTTGTCCCCAGACGTCGCTGTCATCGCCGCCGAGAGAGTCGTTCTGAACAGTCGACACGTTCGCAGTCCTGCTCCTGCAGCTGCTGCTGTATTGGAGGCACTTGCAAGGCATCAACAGAGCGCCGATCTTTCCACTTTTGGACCCTCTTTGGTCGATGCTGTGCACGAATTTGATGCGAGTGATGACGCGACTATTGAGCTACTCCTCCGCGCGATCGTCGCACTACACGAATGCGACCAAAATGAATTGATGACTGGGTGCACATTGGCTGCGCTTGAAGTCTCGGCATTATCTACGGTGGCGTCCTCTGTATGGGCCCGGACGTTCGCGGTCGAAGGCGTGCCACCGACCATCGACTGGCCCGATCAAGATGCGCGTAGCCACGCCGCGAGGTTGTTGGCCACAATCGTCGACGATTCGCCTGATGACGTGCTGTCCGATATGTTTTCGCTCGCACGATGGCTAAATACCGAACTCTCTCACGAACTGGTGCATTCATCTATCGAACGACTCGGCCAACTCTGGGTATCCAATCCAAAGCTCGAACGCCAACACACCTCGTGGCTGCACACCGAATGCGTCCGAATGGCCGTATGCGACACGCTGTCTTCCCGACTCTACGGCACTCAGCGTTCAGAGGTGGTCGCACAACTGCGGGCGGGAGTATGGGACTGGGCAGCGAACGTTCCCGAAGTCTTCACTCCTGACAATCCACTGTTTCCGTGGCTTCTCGCCGGTAAGCTCGCCAAACTCGATACCCCCGCTCGACGGCAGGAATTCGAACGGTACGTTTCACACTGTGCGCCCACTTCATGGGACGCATTTTTTGGGTTTAGCAATCTGCTCGACATCCCGCTTCTCGACCTATGGCTTCGGGTTCACGACACAATTGAGCCAAGCCTAGCCGCTGTCATTGAAGGGATCGTCACCCAGCGCCTCACAAGTTCTGGAGACGCTTCGTGCATCGTTGTGCTCGTGGACCTTCTGATTCAACTCCAACCGGATGGCCTCACCGAATCCACTAGAAAATTGATGAGCGAAAGCGAAGACATTGTGCGGTGGAGCATCCAAGCAGCCAGTGTCGATCATAGACTTCTGCACCCAAATGCATTTCTTCAGAGAATCGCGTCTCATTGTCGCCGAGCGATCATCTTGAGACATCGGACCATCGCGAAGCTCGCTATGGAATGCCATGACGTCGAGACGTCGGCAGCCATTTTGAACCTACACCAAATTGACTGGCGTCATCCCATTTTGGAATCTCTATCCGACAGACTCACGATTGATCCGATCGATGCAGTGTATGTTTCCACACTTATGTGGTTGCACCCTGGCTGCCCAGCAGATCTTCGTGAGGCAATCGCACTTGCATTGAAGGACTGGTGGTACGACCCACGCAACCGGGCTACGGTGATGCTCGTTGGAGAATCCCTCGATGATTCATTTGCTGCGAAATTTGGAAGCATGCTCAAGACAGTGACGCCCTTGCGCGAACGATTTCAACGTAGAGAATGGAGAAAAGCCACTTCTCGCGCCGCTCCCAAGGACCGCAGCAATGGATGATGATCTCAGTGGATGTTTTTGGTCCATTGTTGCCATAGCTATCGTTGCGGCGGCTGTCGTATTTGCCGTTTGGATAGTGGTAGCACTACTCGTTCGACTGCTTGCGATTGTCGTAACAACGTATCTTGTTGTTGCGACAACGGCAGTCGTTGTAGGCGGCGGACTAGGCACATGGATTCCGCTGGCGGTTCTCACTGGACGGAGCGCATCGTCACCTGTCCTGCTCACGCCCGATCGTGTCGCCACTGGCCATGTATTCCGTTCAAATCCGAGCGGACCTGCAGAGCACTATGGATGGGATAGGGCTTGGCCGACGTACATTCCATTTCAAGCCAAAAGCGATGTGAATGCCGTGCGTCTCGAAGTCTTGCATTGGCTCAGGAAGACAGGCAGGCTGCTGTTGGGACCCGCTATGGTAGGCGATCTCTCTGGCGGGAATGTACCAACACCAGGACCGCATACCGCTGCTGCCAAGAAGACCTCAAGGCAATACAGCAAGGGAATAGTCGACTTCATTCGATTTGCTATCATGATAGGCCCTTTCCTAGCTGTTTTCTTGGGTATAGCCATGTCCCTACTCATTTGGACAGTGGTAATGATTGCCATCGGACTGACGATTACTATAGGACAACGTATTTTTCAATCGGCATTTCAAGCGATCGGCTGGTTTGCCCTTACCCGACGAAGGGCCTCTATGGTATGCACGCAGTGCTACGCTGAGACTCGAGTTCCAAGCTACGAATGCACCGATGCCGACTGTCCAGTAGTGCATCGGGATATTCGTGCTACGCGATTGGGTGTAATTTCTAGACGGTGTGAGTGCGGAAGCAACCTACCGACAACGGTCCTCCGAGCTAGCCGAGGGATGACCGTAAGGTGTCCGACTTGTGACACGCCGCAATCCGAAGGTGCAGGAACGCGTCGAACGTTCCTTGTTCCCGTGATTGGTGAATCGAACGCAGGCAAGACTCATCTGCTAGGTTCGGCTATGGCTCATCTGTCAACAAGACTCTCGGCCGATGGAGGAGAGTTGGTACCACTTTCTCGATTGGCCAGTAACGGCTTGAATAACTTCACAAGTGTCCTAGACGTAGGCAGTTCAATGCCCAATACGAGTGTTGCACATAGCCCCCTCGTGTATGACTTCATGACAAAAAGGTCGAGAAGGCGGTCGGTCGAGATGCACTTTATCGACGCCGCTGGCCAACACTTCAGTAGCTGGGAATCGACATCGAGTCTGAGGTATCTGGACAATGCGTTGGCGCTCCTCTTCGTGGTAGATCCCCTCGCTCTCGACCATTGTCGCGCCCGCCTCGAGCGAATGGATTCTCGGCTACCGGTGCAGGTGGCGCCAGGCAAGGCAATTGACGCCTACTCATCAGCCGTGGATCGGATGCGAAACGAGAGCGTCCCCCTTCACAAACGAGCCCTTGGATTAGTGCTCACGAAGGCCGATGTCCTGCGCGAAGTCTCCATCGTCTTCATGGGCTCGACTCGTTCAGAGTCGATTCGCGAATGGCTGATGGCATCTGGCGAGGATCGTTTGGTGAAGCGCATGGAACTGGACTTCGAGCGTGTCGTCTACTTCATGGTCGATTCCATGTCCAGGTTGCCCGAAGACAGCACAGTCCATCCGCTTCGTCCGGTGTCGTTCATCGCATCACTCTATGGAACTCAGACCTCAGCGGGGCTAGACCTGCCACGCCAGGCGGCACCAACCCAAGATCGACCTGGGCGAGACGAGAATGCGCCGCCCGATGAGACCGAGAAGCCAGCATGAACCCGGACCCTCCGCCTCCGCCCCTCTACAAGGTGCTCCGTCGTTGTTGGAGCGCGCTACACGTCGGGTTCGTCATTGTGCTGACGGTCGCTCTCATCGTGTGGTGGACGTCGGACAGCAATGGTCCTGACCTCTTGGATGACTGGTGGGGCCGCATCCTGGACGTGCAGAACTCCATCGCACGGTCTGTCCCCTTCCCCTGGGACGCATAGGAGCACGGTCTTGATCTTTGAGACTTGCCCTCGATGTGGGCGCACACTGGACTCGCGGGTTCCTCAACGCTGCGGAGTGTGCCACTGGCGCTCGCCCGGGCAGGCTGATTCCGACGGGCGGGCGCGAGGCGACGGCGGCCATCGGCGTGCGAACATGACCGATTCCGCATCCACCGATCCTGGCTCCGTGCCACCTGCCAGCCCCAGCGATGCTCCGCGTTCCCCGACTTCAGCCTCGACGGCAGGGAGCGGGAGTGACCCGCCCCGTCGGCGCGCCACTGGCGACGGCACCCACACCACGTCGGGCAGCCCGGCCGACTCGGCCTCCACAACTGCCGACAGTTCAGGCCTGATGCCGGGCACTACAGTCTCCGGCCGCGTCACGGAGATCCTGCCGCAGCAGATCGAAACCGTCGACCGCCGCGCGGAGAGCCTGGCGCGGGGTGCTGCCAGAGGATGCCTGCTGGCACCGATCCGCGCCCTCGGCTTCCTGCTCATGTTCTTGTTCTCCCGACCGATGGCGATGATGTCGTTGCATTCCGGCCGGCGCTCCGGGCAACGTCTCGACCCCTTGCACATACCCATCACTCCGTTTCGCCTCCAGGTCGACGACGGCACAACCCGGCATTGCGCGTTGCGTGGCGAGTTACGAGGCGGATCTATCAGTGTCGGAGACCGGGTTACGGTCCATGGACGCCTTTCGCGGCACACCAACGTGCTCAACGTAACAACGGTCACGCATGTTGATTCCGGCACAATCATAAGGCCCTATATCCCTGCCGCGGCCCGAACATCCAAGGGTGTGACGCTTCTGTATGTCATCGCTGTGGTCCTGATGGTGTTTCTTCTACTATCGATAGTCCTATGAGCGATACGCCCGTACTTGTGGAACATGCTGGCGCTGAACTCTCAGAGACGACTCATGCCGCAGACCGCGTCATCTTGAAGGGTGAGTCTTCCGGTCGGATTGACTCGTGGGGTTGCGAGACATTCAAGTCAGTAGGAGATCCCAGCCGCGGAAGTAGTGCAGGGATTGATGGGACAATGCCCCTGATAGCGCGGCTCCAAGCGTGATGGCGGAAGCACCGGTCGCCGAACTCTATGGCCTTCCGGAGCGGGTCGGAGACTCACCGCCGGAACAACTGCTCCTCGACCTCAGCTACGGCCAGTTCAAGAGTGGGCTATGCAGCCCTCGACCGCCTATGCGCTCCAGACATTGGCTCCGGATCGCGGCGCTTCCCGTGCGTGATCCCCTTGTCCCGTCTCCTCTAGAGCAGATGCTCATCCCCCAGACGGGCGCGAGGACCAGTGTCGAGGTCCTACTTCACCATGCGGACACGACCGGTAGCCAGCTCTTTCTTGGTTTCGACGACGAACGGTCGCGGCACCGGGCACGATCCCTGCTCGCTCCCTCCTGTGACCTCGCGCTGGAGAGGCCGCCTTGCGCCGACTGGGAGGCGCTCGGCCTGACCCACCGGCTGCAGGGGGAGCTGCGAGACTCCGGCCCTGCCGATGCTCGGCCTGCCACCGCGCTCGACCAGCTCGCAGGGCTCGACGGGGACTGGCTGGTTCACTGGCGACTCGACGGCGTGAGCGTCCAGGCGGTCGACGAGTTCGCAGAGACGCTGCTCAAACTCGCCGACGCCGCGGCCGCGAGAGTCACGGTGAGCCGCGCCGTCACCGGCATCGAGACAGCGACTGTGGTCTCCCCGTTGTGGAGTCGGGCGCAGTCGTGGATCGAGATACTCCACTCCCACGCGGTGCGAGGCCGTGCCGACGGCCTATGGACCGTCGACACCTGGGTGGCGGGCAACCATGCAGCCGTGATTCGGAGCGTCGTCGGTGCCCTGCGCTCCGCCATTCCGCCCGACGCGGGACGCACGTTCGCAACCTCATCGCTGGAATGCACCGGCCAAGGGGCACCGCCTCCGCGATCGGTGCTGACCAGCCGCGACGTCGGCGCCCTCTTCGAGGCGCCGCGCGCTGGAATCCCTGGGCTCGGGGTCCGACTTCCGCCCCCGTCAGGGCGCCGACCATCCACCGACAGCCGCACGATCACTCTCGGCCGGTACTGGGGTCAGCCCACTTCGGCCTCAATCGGGGTCGGCGACCTGGAGGGGCACGCCTTCTTCACCGGGACCACCGGCTCCGGCAAGACGACCTCGCTGCACCGTGTGCTGTCGGAGGCGTGGAACAAGCATCGCATCCCCTTCCTCGTGATCGACCCGGTCAAGGACGAGTACTCCGAGGCCGCGGCGCTGTTCGAGGGAGGCGTCACAGTGGCGAGCGGCCGCGAGCTGCGATTGAACTTGCTCGAGACCTGGCCCGGCACCGACGCGCGTGCCCACGTCGCTCGGGTGGCGCAAGCCTTTCGGGGCGCGTTCACCATGCCCAGCCCCACACCGTACGTCGTGACCCACTTGTTCGACTCCCTGTCGGTGCAGCCTGGGGGCCCCGCGGGCAGCGATCTGCACGACCTGCGCGACGCGCTCGGGCCGCTCGTCGATTCCCTCGGCTACGCGGCGGAAGCCCGCACCAACATCCTCGCCGCCCTGATGACGCGCCTGAACGTCCTGCTTTCGCCGGTTCGCGCCCACCGGTTCACTTGGACCGACTCAACCATGGTGCAGTCGCTGTTCCACGCGCCCACCATGGTCACCCTCGCCGACATCCCAGACGATGAGGAACGCTCCTTCATTGTCCTCGTCCTTGTCCTCGCAGCCTGGAACCGCGCCCGCTGCCAGCCCACCACGCAGCCGGTCGGCCATCTGCTCGTGCTGGAGGAAGCACACAGGGTCATCCCCCACATTCCAGAGTCGTCTCCCGACGACGAGCACGGCAGCGCGTCACGGGTGTCGACAGAGCTGCTCTCGGCAATGCTGGCAGAGGTTCGCAGCTTCGGCCAGCAGGTGATAGTCGTGGACCAGAGCCCGGGCAAAGTCTCCTCGGACGTCCTGCGCAACACGAACCTCAAGCTGGTTCATCGCGTTGTGCACCCGGGCGACCAGGCCGAAGTTGCCGCGGCGATCGGCCTCGACGACGACAGTTCCAGCCTGCTCGGAACCTTGCGGCGCGGACAGGCAATCATGTCGACGAGGGATGAGCCACACCCACAGACCATCCAGGTCGAGCCAGCCAAGGAACACGGGTCCCACTCGGCACGCCCGCCCGCAGGGGAAGCGGCTTCGTGGCCATGCTGTTCGCCCGACACCGTTGCCAAAGCCGAAGGCCACTACCGAGCCTGGGCCGCTGCGGCCGACGCGGCGCCCCACATGGCCCTGTTCTTGGTGGGTCTTCGAGCAGGCAGCGGAGACGGCGACGCACTGCGCCGCCACACCTACATGCAACTGCTGGCCAGCCGACCGAACACGAGCACCCCCCCGGAGTGCCTGGCGTGGGTCGGTTTGCGCCGCGTGCTCGTGCGAGAGCGCGCCGAGGGCAGCATCGCCAGCCGGCGTGCATTCGACCAGATGTTGCACCGCTCCTATGAGGTGTGGGTGCACAAAGAACCGGCGTGCCAAGGAACCATCGACGTTGCCGGTCTCACCGCAAGCCCCAAGTGCCGATCATGCGGGCGGGGGTGCAGGGTACGGGTGCCGGCCGGTTTCCTGAACGAGGCGGCGCCCCGCGTCGGCCCGCCGGCTCTGGCGGGCCGCGGTTGGCGGGAGTCTTTCGGCGACGTCGGTCGCTGGGCCCGGTCAGAGGTCGAGCGGCTCGAACCGCTGCTGGGCGCGGACCCGGCCTTCCGGCTGGTGAGATGCCAACTCGCTCAAGCGGCCCAAGCCGGACGTCTCCCATCCGACGCTCTCGAAGACCTTCTGTCACGTGCCTCCGCCACGGGGACAACCGCGAATAGCCCCCATCCGTAGGTAGGAGAAACAGGTAGGAGAAAACTGTGCCACCACGTCCCATCGGAATCGATCTGGGCACCACGTACTCAGTGGTAGCTGCTGTCAATGAGGCCGGGGAGGCCGTGCCCGTACTGAACGAAGACAGCGAGAAGCTGACGCCTTCGGTTGTCTACTTTCCCGATGAGGGGCAACCCATTGTCGGCGCCGACGCCAAGGATCTCGGCATCATAGAACCGGACAGTGTCGTCACCGCGATCAAGCGTCAGATGGGCACCGACATCACGAGGAGGTTCGGATCGGCCTCATTCACGCCCGAGGGCATCTCGGCGATAATCCTCGACGGGCTTGCACGCAGCGCGGCCCTCGCCTTGGGTCTCAGCTCGGAGGATCTGGCTGCGGTGATAACCGTTCCGGCCTACTTCGGCTCTCGCGAGAGAGAGGCGACTGCCCTAGCGGCTGGTATCGCCGTATTGAGCCTCATGGAACTGGTGGACGAGCCCGTCGCGGCGGCGATCTCATACGGTGTCGACACCGGAGCGTCGGGGCTCGTGCTGGTTTACGATCTCGGCGGCGGTACTTTCGACACGACGGTGCTGGAGCTCACCGAGCACGGACCCAGCGTGCTGATCACAGACGGTCTGAGCCAGATGGGCGGACTCGACTGGGACGAGCGACTCGGCGGTTTCATCATCGAACGCGCCGCGGGAATCGTGGGCGACCCCGACCTGGCTGACGACGACGACCTGATGCTGCAAGTCGCCAACTCGGTCGAGCGAGCCAAGCGTCAGCTCAGCACCCGAGAGGCCACCACCGTCACGCTCTACTTGCCCGGCAACCGCCTCACGGTGCACGTTCGACGCGACGACTTCGAGGCGCTATGCCGCGACTTGGTGACGGCCACAATGGAAGTGGTCGAACGCACCATTGAGGAAGCTAGGAACAAGAGTCGCTCATCGCTGACCGAGATCATTCTCGTCGGCGGATCGACACACATGCCGATGATCGCCGCGGCACTCAACCGCCAGTTCGATGTGCGGGTTCACCTAAACGACCCCGACCTCGCGGTAGCGAAAGGCGCTGCGCTGCACGCCGCGGCGCTGAATAGAGCCCGCAACCCCCAGCGGTTTCTGGCCTCGGGCACGGGCGAACGTTCGTCGAAGTCGAGTCGCGGGCTCGCTTTGAGGCCCTCAGCCGGCGTGCTCCCCCGCGCTCTCGGCATCCTGCTGCACGACAGTCACGACTCCAGCGGCACCCGGCAGTTCGTTCACCATCTGCTCGAGCCCAACACTCCGCTGCCGGTGGTCAGCAAGAGCGCCACCTACGCCACAATCCTGGACAACCAAAGGGAGATCCGCGTACAGCTCTACGAGCAGGCCGGGTCGCGCCCCTCTGAAGAGGTGGTGAACAACCGGCGGGTGCTCGACGGGCAACTCACGGACCTTCCCGATCTCAAGGCGGGTTCACCGGTCGAGGTGTCTGTCTCAGTCTCGACCGACGGCCGGATCTCCTGCACCGCGACCGAGCCGACCAGTGGCCGACAACTCACCATCGAGTCGTACATGGACGGGGTCGTGGACTCAGCGGCCGCACAGCAACAACAACAGGCGGTCTCGCGCTTGACGAGAGGAGGGTAGCCGGATGGCAACCACCTGGATCCGACGAGAGTTCACCGCCGCCGGACTGACTCAGTATCCGACCGGCCAGGCACTGCGAGCCCTCCAGGACCGCTTCGGCGGCTCGGTGGTGCTGTGCCTGGATGTAAGCGGCTCGATGTACGGAACGCGCTTGGAGCAGGCCGTTCGGGGATCGGAGCGTTTCGTCGCTGAGGCACTCGACGCCCACTATGAGGTCGGCATCATCCTCTGGCATCACGGAATCGTTGACTTGACCGACTTTCGGCGCGGTGCACGAAAGCTTGAGCGATTCCTGCGCCGTGCTGATGCAGGAGGCGGAAACGACATCGTGCCCACCCTGGACCTGGCGGAGCAGATGCTGGACGGGCGGTCGGGTGATCTGGTGGTGGCCATCTTCGGTGATGGAGACCTGGGCGATCCGCACCGCGCCCGAGTTCGTGCGGCAGAGCTGCAGGAGAAGAACATCAGGATTCTCACGTGCGGGTTGGGCGACGCCAGCGCTGAGAGCTTGGCTGAGATATCAACCGAGAGCCGCGAAGCGCCCAGAAGCGCGGCAACCCAGGACGATCTGCCTGACGCGATCGCCGGCATGGCGAGCGGCTTGGTACGCAGGCGGTGAACAGACAGGCTCTGGTCGGCAGTCGTTCAGCTGGCGGATCTGTCGCCGTCGTCAGTCTGGCGAATCGGTATCCATCAATGCCTGCACGACTTGGTCCGCCCTCATCCCCAGCCGTTGGCCCCGGCATCGTCCGTTGTCGGCGACCACCCACCCGATTGTGCCGATCAGCGGCGGTCCCGCATCTTCTCGCCAGTCGAACGACCAGCCTCCGCTGATGCGGCGCGCGCGGTACCTCGCCGGGTCTGCGGCGGGCGAGCCGGCTTGGGAGAGCACCCTGCGGGCCTGCATCTCCGACATCTCACCTACCACAGTGACCGCCCCTCCGCATCCCAGCCCATCGCGAGCGACCTTCCTCTGCCCCGGAGGCCGGATTGCCGTGGATCCGAGACGTCGTGCAGGAATGGATGCCCTGTCTCATCGCTCCAAGGGAGCACTTCGCCGCTTTGGCCGTCTATTACCTTTACCTCGCCCCCATCGTTCACCACGTTGTAGGCGTGGACACCGGTGACTCTGTCGGGATACTCGAACTTTGAGATTGCGATGGCGCTGGCCCCGGGCCCGGCTGCCTCGACTCGCTCGCCGATATCGGCCACCTCGACGGAGGTGAAGGGCTCCCCGGCCCACTCCTCCATTTGCTCGGGAGGCTCCCCCTTGCATTCCGGCACACCGTCGGAGCCGGTCACGATGCTGCGGCCAGCGGCAGTCTCATGATTGCCTCGCCACGTCCTCTCCACGGCCCGGGCACAATCGCTGCAGTTGACTTCGTAGGACGGCGACTCACCGAACTTCGGGTTGACGGTGTCCGTGAAGCGCTCCGGGCGAGGAAACTCCTCTCCTCGCACCGATGATGCCCACGGCTCGATGTACTCATCTGGGCACCGCTCGCGGAACTCCCTCAGGGGTCGGTCCCTATAGCCGCTGTCAGAGCCAAGCCAGTGTCGCTGCGGTATCTCCAGATGCGGGGGCTCGCGTGTCTCCGGGAACTCTGTGAACGGCGGACTCTCGCTCGCATCCGAACTGACTTCCCGGCTCTCAAGTGCGCTCATCGCGGCTCCCCACGAGCATGACCAACGCCCCCAATCCTATCGACAGCACCAAGACGGTGCTCGCGTACCCGTCAGTTGGACCTCCTGAGCAGGGCCGTCGGTTGTGTCCTCGGCGACGCGTCGACGACTGCTCCTCACCGATAATCACCCCGATGGCCTAGTCTCATCCTGGCGGTGGGGAGAAAGTGGGCCCTGCGCGTATTCGTGGGATTGAGGGTTGCCGGCACCGGTTGGCGGGTCATGTTATCAGGATGCCGCGGGCTTCGAAGTTGCGCGGGTTGGTGAAGCCGTGGGCGGTGCGCCGCAGCACTTGGAGCAGGTTGATGCTCCTATGTTTGTCAATTGAGGTGCTTCTGAGTAAATGTCCGTTTTCGGGGGTTTGATTGCGCCGCATTGGGCGGGTGTGTTCATGGCTGGTTGGGTTTGTTGTTGCGATGGTAGGCGATGCGGGTGAGGCGGGCCCGGTTGAGGCCGTCTTGGCGGGCCTGGCGGATGCGCTCTGCTCGTCCTTGGTGTTCGTCGTCGGGGGTGACGTAGCCGAGGGAGGCGTGCAGGCGGCGGGTGTTGTAGTCGTGTCGGGCGATGTCGAGCTCTGCTCGCAGCGTGTTGGGGTCGGTGATCTTCTCGAGGTGGGGCCATTCGGTTTTGACGTGCCCGAACAGGGTCTCGATCCATGCCTGGTCAGTCGGGGTGCCGGGCCGGCCGAAGCGCGACGCGATGCTGCAGAGGGCGAGGAACTCTCTGGTGGTGCCGGCGCGCATCTGGGGGCCGTTGTCTGACATGGCCAACAGGATGGGCTCCTCGTCGCTGTCGTCGCCTCGGCGGGCGCGGTCGGCTTGGCGGGCCTCGACGGCGGGCCACAGGCCCTCGGTGTCGAGGGCTTGTGTGAAGACGGCCTCTACTTGGGTGGCGGTCTCCTCGGCGGTGACGAGGGTGGCGAGCCATTTGCGGGTGACGACGTCCAAGATGGCGTAGGCGACCCGCCCAGCTCTGGGGAAGTGGGTGATGTCATAGATCCAGATCTGGTGGCGCTTCCATTCGATCCAGTCCGGCAGGGGCCGCGCCGGCGCGGGTGTGCGCTGCGGGCGGGCGGGCAGAACCAGGCCCTGGGCTGCGAGAACGCGATACAGCGTCGACGGCGACACCCAGACCAGGTTCTCGTAGGAGCCGCGGTGCGCGAGCTTGCGGTAGCCGCCGTCGATGTCGCCCCAGCGCTCGAACAGCTCCACGATCGCCCGGCGCTCTGTTGGGGTGATGGCATGTGACGCGGTGCCGCCCGCAGTGTGGTCGTCGAGGCGGCCCGCGCCTCGACGGTGCTGCCAGCGGCGGCACCGGCGGCCGTCGAGCTCGAGCACCGAGCAAGCCCGCGCTGTGCTCCAGCCCGCCCCGACGGCGCCGTCGACGAGGTCCAACAGAGCCGCCTTGGTGCCGGCCTCGACACGCGGGGGCACGCCGGCGGTCACCCCCAACGCTCTTTTCCCTCCAACAAGGTGACCTTGACCGCCATCTCCTTGAGCGCCTCGCCCAGCCGGGCCGCCTCGTCTCGGGCCATCACCAACTCCGGGGCGACGCCGCCGGAGCGCGTCCCGGGACGAGACGACGCCAACGCGTCCAGAGCGCCGCGCTTGGCGACCTCGCGGGCCCGCATGATCGTGGAGCGGTCCACGCCCCAATGGTCCGCGCACTCGACCACGGTCATCTCACCCGTGAGCACCTGCACGAACGCCTCGTACTTCTCCACAGGCGACAACCGCCGCCTCCCGCGGCGTCCGCCACGCTCCAAGGACCTCGAGGTATCAGTCATCTGACGCTCCTTTCACAGCGCCATGCTCCCACCCCGATGCTCCGTAATCAACGACCTAAAACCGGACACGATCCCAGAATCACTACAGTCAGCTCGTCGCGGCGGTCTGCGAGCAGCCGCAGCACGCGGTGGTGGTCATCTGCTGTGACTCGGGGCAGATCGGGGCGCCGAGCGGCGACCACCGCGACCGATCGGGCGTCGGCGCGGTCGGTCTTGCGGCCGTGGCCGGTGTCGAGGGTCCGCACCCGCGCCGCGAGGGTGGCGGGCACATCGACGACATGCTCGCCGGCGGCGACGAGCTGCTGGGCCAGCAGCTGGCCCAGCCCGCGGGCGCCCTCGATCGCCCAGCGCCGCTGGGGCTGTGCCTGGGCCCATCTCAGCAGCTCCTCGGTCGTCGAGCGGGCTGCTCGCACTCTGATCGTGGAGGCCTCGGCCAGATCAGGGCCTACCACCGTCGCGGTGTGGGAAGCCTTGTGTCGATCAATGCCGATAACGACAGTCATGAGTCGTTCCTTGCGGTTGCCGGATACGGGTTCCGCGGCGGGCAACCTGAATTCAGGAAACGATTCACGCCTCTATTGAGCCACGCCGCAGCGGGCGGCGACCGGCCGGGCACGCTATAAGAGAGCCACACCGAGGCGGGCAAGGAGCGTGTGAGCCCAACCGGTCACCGACCTAGCACCCTATGTCCCCGCCGGGACTGGGATGCTGACCGCTATTTCAACAAGTCAGGAGCCTTGTGCTTGACATCGTGAGTGTCCTGTCCGCCGCCCCGGCCGGTGGTGCGCCATCACCGGACAGACCAGCAAGGGCAGGGACAACTATGCCACAGGATCAGGCCTCCGTCATCGGCGGGGTCGACACGCACAAGGACGCCCATGTGGCCTCCGTCATGGACGGCTTGGGACGGACGCTGGGAACGGCCTCGTTCCCCGCCGACGCGAAGGGCTATGACCATCTGCTCGCCTGGATGGAGTCCCACGGGACGGTCGAGGCCGTCGGCGTCGAGGGGACCGGCTCCTACGGGGCGGGCCTGGCGCGCCGTCTCGCCGCTGACGGGACACGGGTGCTGGAGGTCAACCGCCCCAACCGCCAGGCACGCCGCCGTCGGGGCAAGACCGACACTGTCGACGCCATCGCCGCAGCGCGGGCCGCGCTGAACGGCGAGGCCGCCGCCGAGCCCAAAGCAGGCGACGGGCCCGTCGAGGCGATCAGGATGCTGTCCGTGGCCCGCCGATCGGCGGTCAAGGCCCGCACCCAGGCCGCCAACCAGGTCCACGGCCTCGTCGTCACCGCCGGCGAGCACCTCAAAGACCGGCTGCGAGGACTTCGCACCGCCGCCATCGTCGACGTGTGCGCCCGGCTGCGCCCCGACACCGCCGCCGGCGCTGTCGACGCGGCGGCCAAGACCGCGCTGCGGACGCTGGCACGCCGCCACCGGGCGCTCACAGCCGAGATCGACGCTCTCGACGCAGACCTGCTCAGCCTGTGCGAACAAGTTGACCCGGCGCTGCTCGGCGCTTGCGGGGCCGGCCCCGACATCGCCGCTGCGCTGCTCGCCGCGGCCGGCGACAACCCCGACCGGATGCGCAGCGAGGCGTCCTTCGCTGCGCTGTGCGGCACCAGCCCCGTGGAAGCGTCCTCGGGCGCCACCGTGCGCCACCGCCTCAACCGCGGCGGCAACCGCCAAGCCAACAACGCCCTGTAGCGCATCGCCATGATCCGCATGCGAATAGACGACCGCACCATCGAGTACGCCGCGCGGCGACGCGCCGAGGGCAAGACCCGCCGCGAGATCATCCGCTGCCTCAAACGCTACATCGCACGCGACGTCTACCGGCTGCTCACAGACCCGCCCGCCGTTCCCCACGGAACGGACCTCCGCCGCCAACGCACCCGACGCGGGCTCACAATCAACACCACAGCACGAGCCCTCGATGTCTGGCCCACCCGCATCTCAGCCCTCGAACGGGGCCTCTACCACAACCGCGACCTCGCCGAGCGCTACCAACGCCACCTCACCGAAATCACGACTTGACAAACATAGGAGCATCCAGGGCCGCGAGATGGCCCGATGGCCCCGCATCGAGGCCCAAACCGGGCTGCGGGTGTTCTTCTGCGAGCCCCACAGCCCCTGGCAACGGCCCACCAACGAGCAGAACAACGCCATCATCCGCCGCTGGCTGCCCAAAAGCACCGACCTCAACGTCGGCCAGGCCAAACTGTGGGCCATCGAGGACAGCATCAACACCATGCCCCGACGCCTCCACCACTGGCACAGCGCCGAGAGCCGCTACACTGCCCTCGCGAGCAACCACCGATAGAGCTTGCCCTGGCACACAACCGCTTGTCGGGGCCGATACCGCCAGAACTCGGCCAACTCACAAACCTCCATGCATTCTACTTCCATTCGAATGATTTGTCGGGGCCGATACCGCCAGAACTCTACCGGCTCACCAAGTTGCGTCGTTCGCTTGCCAAGTTGCGTCTTTCGCTTGATTCTGAGATACTTCACCAACGCAAAGGCGATCTTTGACCACCTGGACGATGTTCACCGGCTGCGTCCCGAATTGCTACGAGCATACGAGGCGAGTACGCGTTACGGGTATGGCCAGGAATTGGCCGACTGGATCCAGGGACTGTCGGAACACGTCGCCGCAATTGTCTACAAGCTCGAGACGCAATACGGAACTGACCCTCAACGATAGCTCGCAGGCGGATCCGGTCTCGCGGCATTCTCACGTGGACTCGATCTCGTGTTGTCGGGCCGATCACAGGAGATCGACTGGGCAGGAGACCGCAACGCATGAGCGTGGCGCCCACCTCGCTATGATGACCGTGGGAGACTCGGGGAAGCCGGCCGTGCTCGACGCTTCCACACCCGAACTGCCAGCAGATGCCGGGGCGCGCGAAGCTGACGGTGAGCGGGCTGTGTTGATGGCACTTCATAAGTCGACCGGCGGCCCCAACTGGCGGTGGGACAGGCCGAAGCCAACCGGTACCTGGAGTTGGGATGGCCATGTACCGGTGGGACTGTGGTTCGGCATTACCACCAACCGCACGGGTCACATAACGCATATCGAACTGAATTGCCTCGGCCTGCGAGGGAAGATACCGCCGGAACTCGGCCAACTCACAAACCTCCACATGCTGAGCCTGTGCCAAGACGGTTTGTCGGGGCCCATACCGCCGGAACTAGGCCAACTCACAGACCTCTACACGCTGCACTTGCAGTGTGACGGTCTGTCGGGGCCGTTGCCGCCCGAACTCGGCAGACTCGGCCCAAGGCTCGGATGAGTCGGCCGGGGATTCAGGTGGTTGTCGACGCACCCGGACACCCCCCAGTGGGCCGACGGCCCGCGGTGTTGGATCAGAGCCTCGCCGTGGCGCTAGCAGCCTATACCGCAGCCGGGTTCGCGAGCCGTGCGCTCGCTCCGGGCATGCTCGTGGTCATGCCGTTGCTGTTGGCGATAATGGACGCACGCGTCACAACGCAGGTCCTGTTGGTTGGGCGCCTCGGTCCGCTGCGCTTCGTCATCGCCGCAGCCGTCGGCATGGCCTTGAGCGACCCCATAGCGTTCCATCTGGGCCGACTGCACGGACCCAAGCTGCTCGACCGCTGGCGCCGATGGTTTCCAGCCAGCACGAGGCTGGTCGCGTGGTCCGAGTCCATCATGGTCAAGACGCGGGGCCTGCCGCTCGTGCTCTTCGGCGGTGTAGTGCCTTGCGCCGTAGCTGGAGCCGCGGGCCTGTCGTGGACCGCGTTCGCGATCTCGGACTCGATCGGCATCGCTTATCGGATGGTCGTGGTCGTGATGCTCAGCGACATGTTCAGCGAGCAAGTCGACTGGGGGAACCGTCTCGTCGGCGACTACACCCTCGCACTCACCGCAGTGACGATCCTGATGGTGCTCGTCGATCTCGGATTCGGGTGCGCCCGGGCACGGCATCGCAGTTCCGACCAACCGCACACCCCGCACAACGCTGAAGTGTGAGCCGGCCATCCCGGCCCTGCGCGTAAACGTGGAGTGAAGGGTCGGCAAGCTCCACCGGTGGTTGCTCGTTCAGCCATGATGGCTGTGTCACAGAACAACCAGACCGGTGGAGGTGCCCAGTATGGCACAGAGGCTCGCGTTCGAGGAGCGCGCGACGATAGAGGCGATGATGAACGAGGGGCTCAGCGCTGAGCGGATCGCTCAGACGCTGGGGCGGGCCGCGTCGACAGTGCGCCGCGAGGCGGCCCGCTGCGAGCGGGTCCGATACAGCGCCTTGGACGCCCAGGCGGACGCCGACGCCGCCGCGGCGAGGCCGAGGACGTGCAAGCTCGCCGCGGACAGCGGCCTGGCCGCGGAGGTGGCCGAGATGCTCGCTGAGGGCTGCTCGCCCCACGCCGTCGCGGGTCTGATGCGCGCTCAGGGCCGCCCGCCGGGCCGGCGGGTGTGCGCGGAGACGATCTACGCGGCGTGCTATGACCCCGCTGGCGGGCGGGGCCTGGCCGCGGGGTCGTGGCGGTGTCTGGTGCGCTGCCGCCGCCGCCGCAAGCGCCGCGGGCGCTGCGAGCAGGCCAAACGCGGGCCTCTGGGCCAGTTCCGGTCCCTCGCCGAGCGGCCCGCCGCTGTCGAGGGGCGCTGCGAGGCCGGGCATTGGGAGGGCGATCTGATCATCGGCGCCCGCAACCGCTCAGCGGTGGTCACCCTCGTGGAGCGCACCAGCCGCTACACGCTGCCCGGCGCGCTCCACGGCGGCTACAGCGCCGACAAGGTCGCCTCCGCCGTGGCCGCAACGTTCGCCCGGGTGCCGTCGGGCATGGCCAAGACGCTGACCCGGGACAGGGGCAGCGAGATGGCCCGCTGGCCCCGCATCGAGGCTGACACCGGCCTCGAAGTGTACTTCTGCGAGCCCCACAGCCCCTGGCAGCGGCCGACCAACGAGCAGAACAACTCCATGCTGCGAAGATGGCTGCCCAAAGGCACCGACCTCGACGTCGGCCAAGCCCGACTGTGGGCCATAGAGGACCGCATCAACACCATGCCCCGACGCCTCCACCACTGGCACAACGCCCAAGACCGCCACACTGCCCTCGCGAGCAACCACCACTAGAGCTTGCCGTCTCACCAGCGCCATCACCACATGCCAGCCGAGACCGCAGCGTCGGGCCGCCGCGCTGATGGGCATGACCCGGGCGTCCGCCGACCAGCCGGCGGGCCAGCCGCCGCACCAAGCGTCCCTCGAACGGTGAACCTCCGCCGGGTCGAATGCTTCGGGTGCGATCGGCCATGATGACCGACTTGCATCCACCGGTGGAGGTCTGTCATTATGGAATTGCGGACATACGGCGATACATGAAACGGAGTGTTTGACGTGGTAAAAGGCCGGAAGTGCAACAGTTGTCCAGGAGTAGTCATGTGGGCGAAGAGCGAGAAAGAGGAACCGATGGGTACATATGTCGTTTATCACTGTCGCACGTGCGGGTGGGAAGTGAAGGAATTCGAATCAAAGTAGAATCGTGCGATGCGAGTTGACGAACGTAGACAATTGCTTCCAGTCATTCGCTCGCTATTCGTCGGTCAACGGCCGCAACATATCGCTGTGATTACGCCGAACAGGGATGGGTCACGGACACATGAACAATCTAGGCGCGGGTGCGGCTATACCCGTCTCAATGTCAACCAATCAGTAGCGTAAGGGACACATCTATGTTGGGGAGAAAATCAGCTAGGAAGGCCGCAGAAGACTTGGCAGGAGCCTTAATCCCTCCACTGAACGCCATTGCGATGGCAGTTGCTGGCTATATTTCGAGTGAAGATCTCGCCACGACATTGGCCGAGCAGCGACCGCTAATAGCCAAGCTGAAGGAGACACTTGACGACCAAGGTATCCACAATGCATACGAGCGTTACTGGGGGAGAGAGGTAATAGTCCTTAACGAGTTCTTTAGTAGAGGGCACGCAACCGTATCAGATGTGAGAGATCTGCAGCGAGAGTGGCTCACGACGCTCGATCTTCAGATACTCCACCAACTCGCATCGGAGGGAGAGGCAACTCAGCCAGGCCGATTGTGGACCGCCGATACCTCTGATGTTGAGTATACCTATATCGAGTCGATCCGAGCAAATGTGCCCGACGAACTCGACAATTATGAGGGGCTTCGGAGTCTGGAGGACTTGCTCGCAACGGCGCGGAACGGACTCGCCTTCGCAGGGATGATGTTTGGCGACCGCCGACCGGGTCCGATATCGCCCATGTGGGTGGGCAAGCTCTAGTGGTGGTTGCCGACCCCATAGCGTTCCATCTGGGCCGACTGCACGGACCCAAGCTGCTCGACCGCGGGCGCCGGTGGTTTCCAGCCAGCACGAGGCTGGTCGCGTGGTCCGAGTCCATCATGGTCAAGTCGCGGGGCCTGCCGCTCGTGCTCTTCGGCGGTGTAGTGCCTTGCGCCGTAGCTGGAGCCGCGGGCCTGTCGTGGACCGCGTTCGCGATCTCGGACTCGATCGGCATCGCTTATCGGATGGTCGTGGTCGTGATGCTCAGCGACATGTTCAGCGAGCAAGTCGACTGGGGGAACCGTCTCGTCGGCGACTACACCCTCGCACTCACCGCAGTGACGATCCTGATGGTGCTCGTCGATCTCGGATTCGGGTGCGCCCGGGCACGGCATCGCAGTTCCGACCAACCGCACACCCCGCACAACGCTGAAGTGTGAGCCGGCCATCCGTAGCGCGATCGGGGCAACGCTAGGATTGAGTACCGTGCACCAACACACTCTGACCCGGCGGCGGCTTCTCGCCTTGCTGGCAGGCAGCACCGCGGCAACCGCTGTCGGTGCAACACTCGCCGCCTGCTCCGGCGACTCCGATACCGCGCCAAGCGCAGAAGACCTTCAGGCAATCAAGGTGCAGCTGTCTTGGCTCAAGACCGTTAGCTTCGCTGGCACCTACCTCGCCGATCAACGCGGCTACTTCGCCGAGGAGGGCCTCAGCGTGTCTCTGCGACCCGGCGGGCCGAGTGTTCTCGTTCCCGCCATCGTCGCTGAGGGCGACGCGCTTGTGGGCATGGCTTCGACGGACGTTACAGCGGCAGCTGCAGCGCAGGGTGCGGATCTTCGGATCATCGGCGCCCGTTTCCAGAAGAACCCGTTCACAATTGTCTCGCTTGAGGACCGGCCGGTGCGCACACCAGACGACTTGAGAGGACTCGTAGTTGGTGTATCCCCGACGAACGATCTCGCGTTTACCTCGTTCCTCGTCATCAACGGACTCACCGAGGCTGACCTGACGAAAGTCCCCATCCAGTTCGATGTCGAGCCTCTAACTACTGGCGACGTAGATGCCCTGTTAGGCTATTTCACGGCGCAGCCCAATATCCTGCGATCGCAGGGAGCTTCTCCAGTAACGATGCTTCTGGCTGACTTCGGCTTCGACCTATTCGAGAATGTCTATATTGCGCGGGAACAGGATCTAGACACTCGACGCGGTGCGATCAGGGGGTTCATGCGAGCAGAACGACGCGGTTGGATAGACGCCATCGGCGATCCCGACGCCGCGGTGGCGGCCACAATCGACATCTATGCAGCCAACGAGGGGCTCGACCCGGAGACTCAGAAACTGGAGGCCCACGACCAGGCAGAACTGATTGTGTCACCGGTAACGGACGAGTTCGGACTCTTTTCGATGTCCGAAGATGCCATCGTGAGCAATCTCCAAACACTGGATGTTCTTGGAATAGCGGCGGACCCAAGTCTATTCGATACAAGCGTGCTCGAATCAATCTAGGATCGGCATGTCGCGTCGCTCACCGACGGTCGACATTCAAGCCGTGTCCCTTGGATACGGCGAGACCACGCTAGTGCGCCGCCTGACGTTTCGAGCCGCCCAGGGAGCCAAGATTGCGGTCGTCGGGCCGTCGGGCGTCGGGAAGTCGACGTTGCTTCGGGCGCTTGCGGGACTGCACGAACCGCTGGAGGGCCGCATCCTCCTTTCGGGGCAGGATCCAGTCGAGGTCGCCCGTTCCGGCAAGATCGGCATGGCCTTTCAAGATCCGACGCTCGTCCCCTGGAAGTCAGCTCTAGACAATGTGCTCTTGCCGATCCGCCTCCGGCGACGGGTCAACGGCTTCGACCGTGAACGTGCTCGAAGGCTGCTCGAACTAGTCGGCCTCCAAACCATCGGCCGTCGGCTGCCCGCAGAGCTCTCGGGCGGCATGCGTCAGAGGGTTGCGGTGGCTCGGGCCTTGGTGGGTGAACCGCAACTGCTGCTCCTCGACGAACCGTTTGCGTGGCTCGATGAGTTCAGGCGACTAGCTCTAGCCGCGGAGATGGAGACCTGGACTGAAGGCACCACGACGATCATGGTGACCCACGCCGTGACTGAAGCTGTGCTCATGGCTGATCGGATCCTCGTGCTCCATGGCGACGACGCATGCAGGTACACGGAGGTGAACACAGACCTGGATCGGCCGCGCACTTTGAGCACACTGACCCAAGGTGGCTTCCACGAAGCATGTAACCGGGTGCGCCAGTGTCTTCTCGGCTTCACGGGTTAGTTGTGAAGTCGCGGCCGACGAGCGAGAAGCACTGGGAGGTAACGCGGGCCCTCCTGCTTGTTCTCGCGACATGGATGCTCCTGGCGAACCTCGTCGACGGTCACCGGCTGCCGCTCCCTTGGGACCTCGCCATCGCGATGGCTGAATCGTGGCCGCTCGTAGCTCACCACGCGCCGCCGACCATGGCGGGCGCGCTCGCTGGGACTGCGATTGGGATTGGTCTAGGCGCCCTGATCGGCATCGGCTCAGCTCTCATCGGGACCTCATCATCTGCTCGGCCGCTGCTCGCGTGCCTGGAGGCGATGCCATTCGTCTTGCTCGGCCCAGTACTCGGGTCCACGTTCTCATTGGCCACCAGTCGCATCCTCCTTGCAGCCGTCTCCACGACCTTCGTTGCGGCCGCGGCGATCATGGCGGCGGCGGAACGCAACCGGGAGTGGGAGGCCCTGCTCGACCGAGTCTCCGGAGGACGACGCTGGCGGGTGTTCTGGTATCTGGAACTCCCGCATTTGGTGTCCGCCGCGCTCGACGCCTCACGAGTCGCAGTGCCCGCTGGCCTCTTGGGCGCTCTGGTCGCAGACTTTCTCGGCTCGGACCGGGGACTCGGTGTCCTTGTCCTGAACTATCAGACGAGTTCCCGGATTCTTCTGACATGGTCGGTTGCGGGATACTGCGCACTGTACGTCCTAGGCGCCGCCAGCGTGGCAGCGCTCCTCCGGCGACAATTGCCTGTGGGCAGCCTCACAATTGATGCGAGCGGTCCGATCGAAGGTCGCCGCGACGACGAGCCGATGCGGGCCAATCCCGGATCCGTTGTCCTCTCCGCGGGGATTCTGCTGATCGTCTGGGCTGCGGTCACGCTCCCGGTCGGCGACTCTCTTGTCGTCCGCTCGCCTGCCAGCGTGTTCCGAGCCGCGGTCGCCGACCGCGAACTCCGATCAAACGTGATCGATGCCACGGCGACGACACTCGTTCGAGTGATCATCGGCATGGCAGTCGTCCTACTGGTCGCGTCGGCCACGGCTGTGATCTCCGCCGCCGTGCCTACCTTGAAACGCTCGGTGCTCCTTGTCGCCTCAGCCGCCAGAGCGACCCCACTGCTGCTCCTAGTGCCGCTCGCCGTATCGCTCGCGGGCCGAGGTCTCGCCTTGGAAACGACCGTCATCGTCATCACCACGTTCCTGCCACTGCACCTCGTCTTGTTGCGCGAGCTAGAGGGGATTCCCCCTGCACTTCATGATCTGGCCAATGTCGGCGGCTGTTCACGGATTCGCCGGCTGCTGTTCCTCGTGATCCCCTCCTGCGTCGTCGGGCTCTGTGACGGCCTCAGAATCGCGGGGCCCTTCGCGGCCTCGGGCGCTGTCTTCGCTGAGTGGCTGGCCACCGGCGATGGGCTCGGGGCCCTCCTCGCGACATCGGCCGCGCAACTCAGGTTCGATGAGTTGTGGGCGGCGACGTTCGTCGTTCTGATCATCGCACTGCTCGTGGTCGCATCGACGGGCGCGCTATCCGAACACTACCGAATGAGTCGATCACGGGTGCTGACGCCCCACCGACAGCACTCGTCCTAAAGCGAGCGCAGATAGCTTGACACCGCCTCGCCGAGAAGCGTCGTGTCTCCCGCTCTTGTTCGCTGCTGTCACGGGCCGCTCGGGCCACGGCCTCGCTCAGCGCCGGCAGTGCCCCCGTGGGAATAATGCGGCCCGTTCGCTCGGCCTCTATGCCCCTGACAGCGGCGTTCGGCTCCCCACTCTGCGGTATCCGAGCGGGATGAACGGTAGCCCTTGACCATGCTCGGAGATGAGCGTCCGCAACTCTGCGCCGGACATCTCGGTCAGCTCACCGTCACGCGATCGAACCTTCAGTCGAGCCCCACCCCAATCGCCCTCGTGGTCGGCCTCCGCTGGTCCGATGCAGACCGTGAAGGGCACCCACTCAATGTCGGCATGCCGGAGACGACGACGAAGCGGGACCGGCCGATCATCGACATCGCAGCGAAGCGGGGCACGGCCGAGCCAAGCTGCGAGGAGGTCACACGAGCGAAGATGCTGTTCGTCGATGGGCAGCAATCGGACTTGAACCGGCGACAGCCACAGAGGGAACTGCGGGTTGTCGAGGGTCTGGGCGTGCGATGATGCAACCAGCATCAGACGCTCGATCGAGGCGAGATTGGCGTGGACGATTCCCGGTGTCGGCCGTCCGTCCCGGACTCCGATGGAGAAGCGCTTCGCGTTCTCCACATCGAGCTGGATGTTGAACAGCGAATAGGGACCCCGGGCGCACACGAAGCTCTGGAGCCTCCAGTACCGCTTCGCCTCGGGCACGACCTCGACGAGGACCGGACCAGCCAATAGCTCTGCCGCCGCTGCGATCGGCTTGTCCGCCAGGCTCTCCGAGCCCGCGACAATGGTTAGCTTCACTGCCGGGTCGTCCGTCCACGTCGCGGCAAGCTGGACTTGAGCAGCAAGGATCCTTGAGAACTCATCGGATGCGGCCCCGATGCTTGGACTAATGGCGTGGTAGTCCAGCATCGTGAATGCTTGGAGGATCTCGGACCCGCGCAGTTCGCCGCGTCGGCTCTTCCTCAGAAACGGCCCGATCTCCCACAACCGGACGGTCTCGTCGGTTGGAGGCATCCCCGCCAGCATCGACAGGAAGCCGGGATCTGCGCTGTAGCGAAGGACCTGCGGGCGACGGTCCTCTAGGTGGAAGAGACGATCGTTGAAGAACCCCGCCAGTTCGTGGATCCGCCCGCCGGGATCCCAGTCGATTACGAGCGGGGTGACGATTTCCTCGCCGCCGAGCACCGTCTGGGCGGCATTGCGCATCCAAGCTTCGATCAACCGGAACATGAGCGCACCGGACGGCGCCCACGAGGCGTGACCGGGAAGGCTCGGGCTCCGCGCCCGTAGGCCGAGTTGGGCCGGGTGGTCGCTGACCCGCCGCTGGCTCCGGGAGCCTGATGGTTCAAGCAGACTCTCTAGCGTCGACCCCGGAACGTCCAGCGCTGCGCAATCGGAGACCCCCTGCCGGGACGCCAGATAGAGCGAACGTCCGCCTTCGTGGCCGGCCGTCAACTTCACGCCGCTCCGAACGCGGGGGTCCATCGGCGGGCATTGGTGGGGAGAATCTCCTCGATCACCGATCCTGACCCGGCCGAGCAGTCTCGGACCCACCTCAGATAGGTTCCAGCGCGATCCTCCATCACGATCCCCTTCAACGAGCAGGAAATGAAGCCGTTGCTCTCACACCCGGTCGACAACTCGGGCACGCTAGTAAACATAGGGCACAGGTCGTTGATGGTGCGACCCTTCACCGATCTCGTGGACGCCACCTTGGAGGCACTGAAGCGTGAACTCGGCCCCGGCGACACCGTGATGGTCCGGGGAAGCATAGCTTCGGGCAAGGCAATGTCCCCGTTCGCCGACGCCGACATCGTCGTGGTGTCGGGAACCCCACCGAACCGGACTCGGTTGCAGGCGATGGCAGAGGGGCTCCATCTCCTCCATCCGGTCGTGACCGAGGTCGACATTGCGTGGCTCTCTCTCGACCAACTCCTCGGAGATGCCAGCGGCGAGCAGCGGCGCGTGAATCTGGCGACGTGCTCGGTCTGCGTCCGCGGCGCGAGCCTCGCCCAGATGCTGCCGCGGTATCGTCCCGACGCCAAGCTGTCGCGGGCCCTGTATCCGGATCTGCCGAAGGAGCTGCTCCGACTGAGCCGGGTTATCACCACTGAGCCTGTCCCTGATTATGGCTACACACCCCGTGACGCACGGTTCTGGTGCACCTGGTCAATGCGCACCGTCCTGCGGGGGCTCCATGCGCTCGTGATGGCCCGCCACGGGGTCTACCAGGCTGAGCTACGAGGTTGCGCGGCCAACATAGCCGAGGCCCTTCCCGAGTTCTCGGAGATCGCGAAGCAGGCGCTTGCCTGGGCCCCGGACCCCCCGGACGCTCCTAGGGTTGCGGAGTTTCTTGGCCGCTGCGCGGCCCTCGTTTCGACGATCGCCGCCAAGGTCTACGACGAAGCCCTCCCGTCAGCCGAGCCTCCGGTGGGCATCGCCTGACACCACTGGCAGTTCAGGTGCGCAACGACGCCTCGAGTCCGTCGAGGCCGAGTGAGCGAGCGGAGATCTCGTCGCCGAGGACATCGATCAGCTTTACGACGTCGACGCTGCCGACTTCGCCCACGCCCCGTATCCTGACGCTGGCGGTCTGCTCCGACTCCTCTCGTCCACCGACGATCAGCACGACCGGCACATGCCCGACTTGCGCCTTCCTTACCTTTGCCCGCAGCGAGCCCTCCTCGTCAAGGACAGAAGCGCGAATCCTCGCAGAGCGCAAGCGCTCGGCCAGATCCTTGCCGTAGCCGAGGAACTCGGATCGCACGGGAACAATCGTCACCTGGATAGGCGACAACCAAAGGGGGAATGAGCCGGCGGTGTGCTCGATGAGGATGCCGATGAACCGCTCGATCGACCCGTAGATCACCCGGTGGACAACAACCGGGTGCTTCTTCTGCCCGTCTCGGTCGACATAGGTGCAGTCGAATCGCCGAGGAAGTTGGAAGTCGAGCTGGATCGTGCCCATTTGCCATGATCGGCCCAGGGCGTCGTCCATCATTATGTCTATCTTGGGCCCGTAGAATGCACCGCCTCCTTCCTCGACCAGGTACCGACCCTTGCCGACGCGGTCTTCAAGGATCGAGATGAGGGTGGCCTCCGCCCGCTCCCAGCTTTCGTCGTCGCCCACCGAGTCATCGGGCCGGGTGCCGAGTCGGAGACGGTAGTCGAGTCCGAAGACGTGGTAGAAGCGGTCGCAGATATCAAATATGTCTCGGTAGACCTCCTCGATCTGACCTTCCTCGCAAAAGATGTGGGCATCATCCTGCATGAACCGCTGGACGCGAAGGAGCCCGTGCAACGTCCCGGACCGCTCGTTGCGGTGAAGCACGTCGCAGTCCGACAGGCGGTAGGGAAGGTCCCGGTAGCTCCGAGTCTTCAGTTTGAAGATGATCATCGCGTTCGGGCAGTTCATCGGCTTCAGCCCGTAGGTCTGGTGCTCGGACACTGGGATTATGAACATGTCGTCGCGATAGTGGTCCCAGTGCCCTGATGTGATCCAGAGTGATTTCTCGTTGACGAGCGGCGCGGAGATCTCTTCGTAGCCTCGACGCTCGTGCTCGTCGCGCCAGAAGTCCAGTAGCACGTTGACGAGCTTGAGTCCGTTCGGCAACCAGTAGGGCATGCCGGGGGCCGTTGGCTCCAAGTGGAAGAGCTCAAGCTCCTTGCCGAGCCGTCGGTGATCTCGTCGCTCCGCCTCGGCTCGACGCCACAGGAACTGTTCGAGTTCCTCGCGTGTCTTCCAAGCCGTCCCGTACAGCCGCTGCATCATCGGGCGCTTCTCGTCACCCCTCCAGTAGGCGCCGGCGACGCTAAGGAGCTTGACCGCAGCAGGATCGATCGTCCCCGTCGAAGCAACGTGGGGCCCGCGGCAGAGGTCGGCGAAGGCTCCGTTCCGATAGATGGTGAGACGGGGCGACTGACCCTCCGGCATGGGCTCGCCGTTATCGTCCAGACCCGACGACAGGATCCCGTCGATTAGTTCGAGCTTGTATGGCTGGTCGGCGAACATGTCTCGCATGTCAGCCGCGGAGATCTCCTGCTCGACGAACGCTTCATCCCTCGAGATGATGTCGCGCATGCGCTCCTCGATCTGAGGCAGATCGTCATCGGAAACAGGGCGCGGCAGCTCGAAGTCATAGTAGAACCCGTCGGAAGTGGCGGGGCCAATGCCCAACTTCACTGCATCCCCGCCGAAGACGTCACGCACGGCCTGTGCCATGACATGGGCGGCGCTGTGTCGGATGCGGAGGAGTTCGCCGTCAGCGCTGGCGGGCTGCTCGTCTCCTAGAACTTCGTCTGTCAACGCATACTCCTACCCGCAGGCCGGTCTTGCTTGTCGCGCACCCAACAAGGCTACAGAGGGTCGCTTCGAGCGCGGACCACCTAGCGTCGCCGACAGCGGCTCGTCCTGTCGCGGGTGGTCCTTGCCAGCGAGGCGGTGGTGCTTGCCCGCGAGGCCAAGCCGGCCAGCGGGAGATCGCCTCCGTCAGGGCCGCTCCCACCTCTAGTTTGCCCGCCGCCGGATCACCAGTGCCCAATCATCGCGGCGCCGAACGGCCACGGCTCGGGACGTTCGTGTGAACCACAAGCGAGTCGAGCGGCTCATGACTCGGTATGTCCACAGTCCGACTATCCTGCAATGTTCGTCACCTCTTCTATATCTCAGGGATAGCAGAATCGATGACGTTGATGAGATGTTCAATCTCTGCTTCGCTCATGGCTGTAGAAATAGCTCCTGTACAGTTGTGGGTTACGAGGACTCCTAAGTTGAGGAGACTGTCTACGAGTCTCCTCAGACGGGCTGACTGCTCAGGTGTAGGATAAGTCTCACGATAGTTTCGCGGGGCTATCGGCTTCATGTGGATTCGGAATAGTGAACCGGCACCTGTGACGCTTGCGGGCACTCCTCGACTCTCTATGACTTGGCGAATGCCATCCCGCGCAAGTACACCGAGTTGATTGATCCGCTGCACCTGATCGCGATCAAACAGTTCCATAGCAGTCAGACCAGCGGTGAGAGTTACGGGGTTGGCTGAGAATGTGCCAGAGAGCGGCATAGAATAGTGATCGCTGTAAGGGTTGGAAAGCTCCACCGGTGGTTGCTCGTCAGCCATGATGGCTGTGTCCACGAAGCAACCAGACCGGTGGAGGTGTCCAGTATGGCACGGAGGCTTTCGGCTGAGGAGCGCGCCGCGCTCGAGGCCTTGGCGATTGAGGGGCTCAGCGCTGAGCGGATCGGGCGGGCGCTGGGCCGGTGCGCGTCGACGGTGCGCCGCGAGTTGGCCCGCGGCGGCGGGCGGAGCCGCTATTGCGCTGTGGGCGCTCAGGCGGCCGCGGACGCCCGGGCGGCGCGGCCGAGGGCGTCCAAGCTGGCCGCGGATCCCGAGCTGGCCAAAGAGGCCGCTGAGATGCTGGCGATGGGCTGGTCGCCGCATGCTGTCGCCGCGCAATGGCGCACCGAGGGCCGCTGCGCTGAGCGGCGGGTGTGCGCGGAGACGATCTACGCGGCGTGCTACGACCCCCGAGGCCGTCGGGGTCTGGAGGCGGGGGCCTGGCGCCGTCTGGCGCGCCGCAGGCGCCGCCGCAAGCCCCGAGGCCGCTGCGAACAGGCCAAACGCGGGCCCCTGGGCGACATCCGGCCCCTCAGCGAGCGGCCCGTGGCAGCCTCAGAGCGCAGCGAGGCCGGGCACTGGGAGGGCGACTTGATCATCGGTGAGCACAACCGCTCCGCGGTGGTGACCCTCGTCGAGCGCGTCACCCGCCAGACGCTGCTCGGCGACCTCAGCAGCGGCTACAGCGCGCACCAAGTGGCCGCCGCGGTCGCGTCTGCGTTCGCTCGGGTGCCCGCGCACATGGCCAAGACCCTGACGTGGGACACTCATACTGGTGGGGCCTCACCGGCTGGGGCGGGTCTGACCCGACGTGGGATCGGCTTCGTGCCTTGCCCTGGATCTGTCGGCCTGTTCCTGGTCGGCGGGGCACGCACCGGCCCGGCCGGGGTGGGCGTGACCTTATAGCGCCTCTATGTCAAGTCGGGGGCGTTGTGGGGGGTGAGGGCGGCGTCGGCGGTGAGGGTGCGGTAGATGCTCTTGGTGAGTTGTCGTTTGAGGCATCGGAGGGCTTCGGTGCGGCTGTTGCCGGTGTTGAGTCGCCGTTGGTAGTAGTCGCGTCCGGGGCCTGGGCGGATGGTTTGGACGTGCGCGGCGAGGTGGATGGCGTTGTTGAGCTGGCGGTTGCCGTGTCGGGACAGTCGGTGGCGGACGACGTCGCCGCTGCTGGCTTCGATGGGTGCGGTGCCGGCGTAGCTGGCGAGGCGGTCGGCGCTGGGGAAGCGTCCGATGTCGCCGATGTGGCCGAGGATCTTGGCGGCGAGCACGTCGCTGATGCCGGTGAGGGTGGTGAGGGTGGTGCCGCTGGCGGCCACGGCGGCTGCGCAGCGTCGGCCTAGACGCTAGGGGCGACCGGCGCGACCGTTCCCGTCGGTGCCGACGACCGAGGCCAGTAGCGACTGGCGCTGGCGCTCTAGCCATCCGAGCAGTACGGCGACGGCCCGGGGGTCGTGACGGAGATGGTGGCCGGCCCCGCTGATGATCCTCAAGTCAGCACCGGGATGCGCATCGGCGAGCACGCGTGCGTCGAACACGGGCACGGTCTCGTCATCGCTGCCGTGTAGAACGAGCAGCGACCGGTCACCGAGCGACTCCGCGGCCTCGACGGCCCTCACAGCCCGGATCTCGCCGGCCCACCTGTCGAAGCGCTGGGGGAACTCCGGGTCGCGCACGACCCCCACCTCCCGGGCCCACACCAGCAGCTTGCGGGGGTTGCGGGCCCAGTCCTCGAAATCGGCCGGCGCGGCCACCGCGGCCACACCCCGCACCCGCTCGTCGCGGCTGGCCACCACCACAGCCAGTGCGCCGCCGGTTCCGAAGCCGATGATCCAGACGCCGTCGCAGTTCACCTCCGAGCCCAGGAAGTCGACCGCGCCGGCGAGGTCGCGCCTCCAGCCGTCGAGCGAGAAGTCGCCCGCAGAGGCGGCCACTCCCCTCGACGCGTACGTCAATGCGGCAAAGCCGGTCTCGGCCGCGATCAAGTCCGCGAGGGCGGGCATGGTCAGGGTGGAGTTGATGCCGCCCCCTGCCTCGGTGGGGAAGCCATGGACGATCACCGCCGCCGGCTGCACCGCGGAGTCTTTGCGGGCAGGACGGGCGAGATGAGCCGTGAGCACGTTCGAGTCGACGACGAACCGGCCCTCCATCCGGGCCACGGTAACGCGGTGTGCGGGCGCGCAGTGGGGCGAGCCGTCAGGCCCGCCCCACTGGTCGATTATTGCCGGAAATCCCGGTCGAGCTTTGTGGCAGGCAACGCGTCGAGACGGTCGCTGATGCCGCGCCGGATGTGACTAGGTCCGGCGACTCGGGTCCGGGGGTGGAGCTGGCGGGGATTCGCCAGGCGGTCCAGCTTGCCGTAGCTAGCGGCCAGCCACCTCCAAGGTCACAAAGCGTTTAGCACTCAGTTGGACCACCTCCTTTCCTTGGTGACACCAGTCAAGCACACGCCAACCCGTCGCGCCACGCTTTGTGCAGATGGCAGTTGGCGTGCTCTAGGCGGGCGGCGCGCCTGCGCTGAGGGCGCCTATCTCAGCCAGGTAGGAGAGCTGCGCCTCCAGGATGCAGACCACGTCCACCGGGTCGGGCCCGCCCTCGGCCAGGGACCGGGCCACGACAGCGTCGCAGGCCCCGTCGGTGTCGGCCACGGCCATCTCGTCGACGGCCACCGCGGGATCCCCCAGCTCCTGGCCGTGCGAGGTCGCCAGGCCGACCGCCGCGAACCAGTCGAGGTGCCAGCCGAGAACCGCCCGAACGTCGTCGTAGCTGATCCTTGCGGTTACCTCATCGGGCAGGTGGTCGGCCACGTACTCGACCGCCTCGGCTAGCCGGTACACCGCCGGGGCGGTCTCCTTCTCCAGTCGCCCGACAGCGGTTCCCACCGCCACGAAGGCGATGACCACCACCGCGACGGCGCCGACGGCGACTATCAGCCAGATCATTGGGTCCCCGGCTGCGGCCCGGGCTAGAGGCCGATCCGCTGAGCGAGCAGCTCCCGGTGGTAGGTGGGGTCCCCGAAGAGGAGCTCGGAACTCTTGGCCCGCTTGAAGTAGAGGTGGGCCGGGTGCTCCCAGGTGAAGCCGATTCCGCCGTGTATCTGGATGTTCTCGGCCGCGGCGTGGAAGTAGGCCTCCGAGCAGTAGCTCTTGGCCAGCGATGCCACCTGCGTCAGCTCGTCGTTCATCTCGGCCGCGCACCAGCCCGCGTAGTAGGCGGCGGACTTGGCCGACTCCACCTCCAAGAGCATGTCGGCGCACTTGTGCTTGATGGCCTGGAACGACCCGATGGGCCGTCCGAACTGCACGCGGACCTTGGCGTACTCGACCGACATGTCCAGGCAGCACTGGGCCCCGCCCACCTGCTCGGCCGCCAGGGCGACCGCGGCGAGGTCGAGCACCGTCTCCAGCACCGGCCACCCCTGTCCCTCTTCGCCGATCAGCGTGGCCTCCACTCCCTCGAACGTGAGCTTGGCCTGCTTGCGGGTCTGGTCCATGGTCGACAGAGCGGTGCGGGTGAGCCCTGCGGCGTCGGGATCGACGGTGAACAGCGAGACGCCCCCGGAGGTGCGGGCCGCCACGATCACCAGGTCGGCGGTGTGCCCGTCGAGCACGTACATCTTGACGCCGTCCAGCTGCCACGAGCCGTTCGCCGGTGTCGCGGCCATCGTTGTGCCAGGCTCGTCCCAGCGGCCGTTCTGCTCGGTGAAGGCCAGCGTCCCCCTCGTCTCGCCCGAGGCGATGCCGGGCAGGTGGGCCTGCTTGGCCGCCTCGTCGCCGCAGAGCATCAGCGTGTTGGCGGCCATCACCGCCGAGGAGAAGTAGGGGGCGCACAGCAGCGACCGCCCCATCTCCTCGAGCACGACCACCTGCTCGATGCGGGTGAAGCCCTGGCCGCCGTAGGCCTCGGGGATGGTCAGGGCGGGCAGGCCCATCTGCTCTGACATCTGCGCCCAGACGTCGGGGTCGAAGCCCCGCTCGGTGTCCATCTGCTCGCGCACCGCGGACTCGGGCGACTTGTCCTCCAGGAAGCTGCGGACGAAGTCTCGAAGCTGTTCTTGCTCGTCGGTGAATGCGAAGTTCACGTGGGACTCTCCTGCGGATCGAGTGTGGCCGCCAAACTATCGGGACTGCTGAAGCCTCGGGCGGCAGCGGAGGCTCCGATCTAGCCGCCGGCGGCTAGATCCGCCACACGCCTGCCCTCTCGGCCCGCCGGGCCGTAGCGCCCGAACCGGTCGGGCCGTAGGATCGGGTCGTGCCCGCAGCACCGCTCTTCGAGATCGACGGCCTGCACGTGGCCACCGCGGACGGCGGCGTCGAGATCCTGCGAGGCGTGGACCTGGTCGTCGGCGCCGGGGAGCTGCACGCCCTCATGGGCCCCAACGGGTCGGGGAAGTCCACCCTGGCCGCAGCCCTGCTCGGCAGCCCCGAGTACGAGGTGACGGCCGGCTCGATCCGCTTCAAGGGCGAGGACATCACCTCCTGGCCCCCGGAGGTGCGGGGCAAGGCCGGCCTGTTCCTGGCCTTCCAGTACCCCCAGGAGATCCCGGGAGTGTCGGTGCGCAACTTCCTCACCCAGGCCCTTCAGGCCCGCAAGGGCACCGACGTCAGCTCCATCGAGACCTACATGACGATGGTCGAGTGGATGGAGCGCCTGGCCATCGACTCCTCGCTCATGGACCGCCACCTCAACGAGAAGTTCTCCGGCGGCGAGAAGAAGCGCAACGAGATCCTGCAGATGGCGGTGCTGGAGCCCGAGATGGCCATCCTCGACGAGACCGACACCGGGCTCGACATCGACGCCCTGCGCATCGTGGCCACCGGCCTGCAGGCAGTGCGATCCGAGAGGCCGGAACTGGGCGTGCTCGCCATCACCCACTTCCAGCGCATCCTCACCGCGGGACTCGAGCCCGACCGGGTGCATGTGCTCATGGACGGCCGCATCACCGCAAGCGGCGGTCCGGAGCTGGCCGATCGGCTCGAGCGCGAGGGCTACGAGCGGTACACGTCGTGAGCGTCCAGAGCGGCGGCCGGTTCGGAGCGGGCACCAAGGCTGATTTCCCCCTCCTGGGACGGGAGGTGCACGGCCGGCCCATCGTCTACCTCGACTCGGCCGCGTCGTCGCAGAAGCCCCGGAGCGTTCTCGACGCCATGAACAACTACTACGAGACGATCAACGCCAACGTTCACCGGGGCGCCTACGAGATCGCGGCCCAGGCCACCGAGGCCATGGAGGCAGCCCGGGACAGCATCGCCCGGTTCGTGAACGCGCCGTCAGCCAACGAGATCGTGTTCACCAAGAACGTCACCGAGGCCATCAACCTGGTGGCCCGCTCCTGGGGAGGGGCCAACCTCGGGCCGGGCGATGCGGTAGTGATCACCGAGATGGAGCATCACGCCAACATCGTTCCCTGGCACATCATGGCTGCCGAGAAGGGCTTCGAGCTGCGCTGGATCGGCGTCGGCGCCGACGGGCAGCTCGACCTCGGCAACCTTGACCGGCTCCTCGACGGGGCCAAGCTGATGGCCGTGACCGCCATGAGCAACGTGCTGGGCACGCTCAACCCGATACGCCGCCTCGCCGACGCAGCCCACGACGCCGGGGCGCTTATACTGGTGGACGCGGCCCAGTACGTCCCACACCTGCCGACCGACGTCCAAGCCCTCGGGGCCGACTTCCTGGGGTTCACCGGCCACAAGATGTGCGGACCCACCGGGATCGGGGTGCTGTGGGCTCGCGCCGAGCTGCTGGAGGCGATGCCGCCGTTCCTCGGCGGCGGCGAGATGATCCTCGACGTGCGCAAGGACGGCTTCCTGCCCAACCACATCCCCCACAAGTTCGAGGCCGGAACCCCGCCCATCGCCGAGATCATCGGCCTCGGCGCGGCGGTGCGCTACCTCGAGGGCCTGGGCATGGACCGGGTGCGCGAGCACGAGGTGAGCCTCACCGCCTACGCGTTGCGCACACTGGAGGAGCGCTACGGCTCGGAGCTCGCGGTGCACGGGCCGTCCGAGCCGGCCTGCCGGGGCGGCGTGCTGTCAATGAGCTTCCGCGACATCCACCCCCACGACCTGTCCCAGGTGCTCGACGACCGGGGCGTGTGCGTGCGCGCCGGCCACCACTGCGCCAAGCCGCTGATGCGCCACCTCGGGTTGCCTGCCACCGCCCGAGCCTCCCTGTACGTCTACAACAACACGTCCGACGTGGACGCCCTGGCCGACGCCATCGGCGCCGCGGGCGAGTTCTTCTCGTAGCGGAGGGGACCATGGCCGGGCTGGAGGACCTGTATCGCGAGATCATCCTCGACCACTACCGTAACCCCCGCAACCGCGGCGAGCTGGAGGTGCCGCCCGCGGTGCACGCCGTGGGCTTCAATCCGCTGTGCGGCGATGAGGTGGTCGTCTACCTGGAGGTTCGCGACGGCGTGATCACCGAGGTGTCCACGGGCGGGCAGGGGTGCTCGATCAGCCAGTCCTCCGCGTCGATGATGTCCACCGCGGTCAAGGGCCGCACGGTGTCGGAGGTGCGCCGGCTGGTGCGGGCCTTCAAGCAGATGATGTCCATCCACGGCAGCGGCATCGGCGGCCGAGACGACGAACTCGACGACGAGTCCGGCAGCGGCAACGGCGCCGGCGATGTGAAGCTCGGGGACCTCGAGGCCCTGCGGGGGGTGGTCAAGTTCCCGGTGCGCATCAAGTGCGCCACGTTGTCGTGGAACACCCTGGTGCAGGCCCTCGACGAGACCTTCGCCTGAGCGTGAAGAATCTTCGGCTCAGCGGCCGAAGATTCTTCTGACAGCCTGATCGGGCGCGGGTACCGTTCGGCGCGTGAGCGACCTGCCGCCCGGCTGGCACACCGATCCCGAGAACTTTGCCGAGTACCGGTACTGGGACGGCGTGCGGTGGACCGACCACCGGGCCCCACGCCACATCAGCCCCTCCGGGCATCGCCCCGTCGGAGCCCTACTTAGGGTGACTACTTACGGTGCTAGCCATCGTCGGCTTGGTCCCCGCCGCACCCTGCGGCTAGCCTGCCCCGTAAGGTTCTCCCCAAGGGGTGGCCTAGGAGAGCACCCCTGACCGGTCTCCAAAGCGTGCAGGGGCACTCTGGCACTGCTCATTGTGGCCCTCCGTCTACAGGTCTTGCCAAGCCAGCCGCGCGCCCTCTACGGTGGCGGTTGCCAACAGACACCGGGAGGCTTTAGCCAGCCTCCCTTTCAGTGACCGGGATCATCCGCGGGTGGGCTTGCCATGGCTCCCTTCGGCCGGTCACAGGTGTCTGTTGGCAGCAACACCCCAACCCGCACCGGAGGGAGCCACCATGCCCAAGCCCGCGACCCCGTTGCCGCCGGGGTTCGAGCCGCTGCCGTCAGGCCGCGACCCTGCCGGCCAGCGTCAAGCGATAGCAGTCATCGTGATTGGGGCGCTGCTGCTGGGAGGCTGCTGGTGGCTCAACCAGCCCGCCGACAATCCCAGCGTCGCACCGCGCCCCGCGACCGCCACCACCCGACCGGCCACCACGGTCCGTCTCGACCGTTGCAGCGACGACCTCGCCGACATGCAGGACACCATCCGGTTGGTCCAGTTGGAACTCGACTGGTTCGCTCAGAGCGCCGCCGTCGCTGATGTGGCTGGCGCTCAGGTGCATTATGACAACGCCATGCTGCTGGGAGAGGTCGCCATCGACAGAGTGGACGCCTTCCTAGCCGAGTGCGGCTCCTACGCCCGCGCCGCTGGCACCTACAGCGACATGCGACAAGGGTCTGCTACCGCTGAGTCTGCGCTGGCCGAGATGCGCCGCACCTGCCGCGCCGACCTCGCCCAGTTCGGATTCGACTGCTAAGAGTCGTCGTTCTCGACGGGCACCGTCGCCACTAGCGCCTTGCCCGCCTCGGTCCACGTCTCCTCATCAACGAGGGGCTCATCGAGCGGCAAACCCGCGAACGGTTCAGGATCGGGTTCAGGCATCGTCGAGCAGGTCGGCCATCTTGTCTACGGCCTTCCGCGTCTTTGTGAGCCCGGTCTGCATCTCGGCCAGCCCATCTTGCAGTTCCACCACTGCCGATGCAAGGCCGCTCTGATACTTGCGGGTCTCGCCCTTGAATGCTCCGAACTCGGCTTGGGATACAGCCTCTGTGGTCGTCACCAGTCCACCCCTGTTCCGTCCATCTGTTCGGAGTCTAGCCGTGCGCGGCCTGCGGCCGTCAACTCTCTCCACGGCAGCCGACGGCCTTGCATCGCGGCTGCCGCGTCGGCCATGCGGTCGGTGACGTGGCGGTCGCGGTTGTTGTAGCGGAAGGCGTGCTCATCGACGTAGCGGTGGAGGTGTTCATCTGACCACCAGTGGTAGGTGCCGATGTAGGTGCGCTTGAGGCCGCTCCAGAAGTTCTCGATGCCGTTGGTGGAGACTGGGCCGCGGACGTACTCGCCGGCGCTGTGGGCGACCTTGGCGTGCAGGTATCCCATCTCTTTGAGCGGGTCGTAGCCGCGGTCGCCGTCGGTGAATACCGTCGAGCCGGGCCGGGTCGTGTCGGTGACCATCGCGGTTAGTGTGGCGCTGGTGGTGTCAGCGGTGGGGCGGGCCGTCACCTTGCTGCTGGCGCGGTCTTTGACGCCGACCACCGGCGTCTTGTCCACCCCGCCGCGGCCGTGGATCCGGCGTGCCCGCACGCTGGCGTGCATATTGCGGGCTTTGCCGCCGATGAACGTCTCGTCGACTTCGACGGGGCCTTCGAAGCCTGGCAGCGTTCCGGCTGCGAGCGCTTCACGGATGCGATGCCCCAGGTGCCAAGCCGATTTCTGGGTGATGCCCAAGTCGGCGGCGAGCTGCACCGATGAGCGGCCTTTGGGGTTGGAGACGATCAGCAGCAGAGCGAGCAGCCATGTTTGGGCTCCAAGGTTGGAGGAGTGCATGGGGGTGTCGGTCTTGTAGGAGAAATGGCGGCGGCATTTGCGGCAGCGGTACGGCTGGGGTTGGCGGGAGGCCACGGCCGAGATGTTAGCGCTGTCGCAGTGCGGGCATTCGGTGCCGTTGGGCCAGCGCCAAGCCTCGAACTGTGTTTCGGCTTCGGTGTCGGTGGGGTAGCGGCGGAAGAACCCTGCGAGGCTCATGCCGTTCTTGATGATCTGGTGCGCTGTACTCATACCCCTATTGTTGCAGGGGGGTGTGACATCAATAGGTGCTGTGACCTGCGGTTTGGCTAAAACCGTAAGTAGTCACCCTACTTAGCGGCACATGGAGGCTGATGGCCGCCAACTGGCGGCCGCTGCTCGTCATCTGGGCGGTGATCGTCGTCGTCTACCTTGCCGGCGAGCAGGTCGTCGCTATCGGATACGACCGGGTGTTCGGCGACACGCTCGAGGTGCTGGCCAACGAGCTGTCGATACTTGAGCCCGAGGCCGACGGCGAGGACTTCCAAGCTGTTCTGAACGACAACTGGGACATGCTGAAGGACCGGCTCAGCAATCTGGGTGCAGGCACCGTGGCCACCGGCGTGGCGCTCATGGCCGCGGGGGTGCTCGTTGCTGCCGCGGCCAACATCGTCGAGTTCGCCTCGTTCGGGAAGCTGACGGTGCGGCGACTCGACCACCGGCCGGCCGGAGCCGCGGCATCCCTGCTCAACGGGCTGCGCCGCCTGCCTCGTGTTCTCGGTGTGGTCCTGATGCTCCTGTCGATCTGGTTCGCGGGGTTGCTGGCGGTCGGACTGCTCAGCCTGTGGTCGAGGGTGCTGGGGGCAGTTCTCGGCGTGGTGTTGTGCCTGACCCTTCTGGTGGCGATGGTCGGCGCGGCGCCGCTGGTGCTGGTGGCCGTGATGACCGCGGCCGTGGGTCCGGTCGAACCGTCGTTGCCCTATGCCCGAAACCTGCTGAGGGGCTCGTACTGGGCGACCTTCGGCCGATTCGCCCTGGTCGGCGTCCTGTACGTCATCGCTTCGATAGTGCTGTCACTGTTCGCAGAGTTCCTCGGTATATTCGCCGCCCCTCTGGAGAGCGTGGTCGCCGTCGTCGTGAGCGTGTTCCCGGAGATGCTGTTCAGCATCTCCTGCTTCACCATCTATCACGACCTAGGCGGCGAACACGCGGACCGACCCGATCCCGCCCATTCGCCCGCCCTCTGAGCCGTTAGCGGGCCAGGAGGGGCTTGAGAGCTTCGCCGTAGGCGGCGAGTTTGGCCGGGCCTATGCCGGGCACGGCCAGCAAGGCCTCGTCGGTGGTGGGGCGGCGGCGGGCCAGCTCACGGAGAGTGGCATCGGAGAAGACCACGAAGGCCGGCACCTCGTCAGCCTTGCTGCGTTCCAGGCGCCATTGGCGCAGGCGTTCGAACATCGCGGCGGCCTCGGGTTCGGCCTCCTCGCCAATCGGAGGGCTCTGGGACTTCGATGCTGGCGAAGCGGGCTTGGCTAGTGCGGCGCGGTGAGGACGAGCAGGGCTCTCGGCGGGCAGGCCGGCAGGTTCCAGCTTGGACCGCCAGGACATCTCGGTAATGAAGGGGGAGCGGGGGCCGTCGGCGATGACCGCCACCGACTCCGAGCCGCGGGTGAGGGCCACGTGGAACACGCGGCGCTCCTCCTCGATGTCGCTGGCCAGGCGATGGGGCATCAAGCCCTCGGTGGCCGACAGGACGATGACGTGGGGCCACTCCAGGCCCTTGACCCGGTGCACGGTGGCCAGCCGCACGCCCCGGCCCCAGGACGGACGGCCGGGCCGCGCGTCGCCCTCGTCACCGTCGCGGCGGCCCTCGGTGAGGCGATGCGACAGCCAGTGCTCAAACTCTGAAGGGTCATCGCAGTGCGGCGCCACCGACAACAGGGCCCGCAGATCGTCGCCGTGGGCGGAGCGGTCCACCGAGCGGCGCGACGCGTCGAGACGTTCATCGAGGCTGGCCCCTAGCTGGGTGCCGTGCTGGATCGCCTCCAGCAGGCGCAGAGTGTCGGCGCCCTCGCGGGCCATGTCGCCCAAGCGCTCAACGTCGTCAGCGAAGTCCGACACCCGCTCCGCGGTCCGCTCGTCGGAGATCCGGCCCGCCAGCCTCCTGAGCGCACCCACATTGTGCTGCTCGGCGATCCATTCGATCACCCGCGGCGAGATGCCCCGGGGCGGGCGGCGGGCCGCGGTGGCCAGCGCACCGGCGGGCAGCCGGGCCGAGCCGGCTGTCGCCAGCCTCAACCATGCCAGGGCGGCAGCCACCCCGGTGCGCTCCAGGAACCACGGGCCTACCGGGGCCATGCAGTCGATCCCGGCCTCCGACAGCAAGATCTGCGGTGCCAGCAGCGTGCTGTTGACTCTGGCCAACACCGCGATGTCCTTGCCCTCGGCGCCACCGCCGACCAGGTCTCTGACCCGTTCCACGACAGCCGCGCCGCCGTCGGCCACCACCTCCACCGCGACGCCTGCCAGAGTCGAGGCCTCCGCGCGGCGGGACTCGCCCCGATCGACATCCGCGTCTTCGGCGCCGCGGGGGACGCCCTCAGCACGACTGGCACGGCCGGGGCGGGCGACGATGTCCTTAGGGATGCGGTGCCGGTTGTGCGACAGCAGGTTGGAGGCCGCTTCCACGACCGGGGGCGGGCATCGGTAGTTCACATGAAGCAGATGGCGGGCCGCGCCAGGGAACCAGCGCTCGTACTCGATCAGCCAGCGTGGCGATGCGCCCGAGTACCCGTAGATGGTTTGGTCGTCGTCGCCCACGCCGAAGACCTCGGACCTCGGACCAGCCAGCAGGCGGATCATCAACAGGTGAGCGGGCGTGAAGTCCTGGAACTCGTCCACCAGCAGCACGCCGCACACTCGGCGGGCTGTGGCCCGGGCGGCAGGGTCGGTGAGCAGCACGTCGATAGCCCGCACGATCTGATGGTCGAAGTCGACGACACCGCGCTCCTCCAGCGTCTCAGCATAGGCCGGGGCCAGCTCGGTGAAGCCCTGAACGTCGGGGGCGTAGTCGCGCTCCACGTCAGCCGGGTCCCGCAGTCCCAGCCGGGAAGCGCTCAGGGCCTCCACCCATGCCGCCAGCGGGTCGGTCATGGCCCGGCGCCGGCGGCGGGGCGCCCGCTCCCCCACCAACCCGTGCAACAGGTCGCGCACCTCCCGCTCGCCGATCACCTCGACCCGGCCATGGCGGGAGGGACGTGTGAAGGGGCCGGTGCCGTTGCACACCGCCAGGGCCAGGCTGTTGAGCGTGCGCACCTCCAGGCCGGCGAGGTCGGCGGTGCGCTCCTGCATCTCGGCTCGGGCCCTCACGTTGTAGGCCACCAGGCACACCGCGGCCGGGGCCACGCCCAGGTCCCGCACGAGCCAGCGGGCCCGCTCGGTGAGCACCCGGGTCTTTCCCGATCCGGCCGGGGCCACGATGCAGGCCCCTCCCCCGAGATGGCCCACCGCCAGCCGCTGGTCGGAGGCCAAGTCGGCGTCGGGCTCGCAGTGCCCGAGGACCGAGAGATCGCCGGCGGCAAGATTCGCGGCCGGGATCAGGGCCGCGCCCTGCATCTCGGCGATGTCGAAGGAGTCCAGGGGACCGCCGTCGCACCAGGCGGGACCACCGGCGGGCGATATGACGTCACCCGGCTGGCCGTCCGCGGCGCGGGCGCCGAGTTTCAGAGCCCTCTGTCGGGGAGCGAAGCGCAACCGGTCGGGATTCCGTGCGTCCACGGCGTTGGCGGTCAGAAGGTGATTCCAGATCTCGTCGGTCAGCGTCAGGCCGGGTCCCCATTCCCACCAGGGCTTCTGCATCGCCGGCTCGGCGCCGGGCAGCGGCCCGTCCACTTCGATCACCAGCCGCTCGCGGCCGTGCCACGCCGATCGCAGCCGCCGCCCCGTCGCCGCGTCCGGCGATGCGGTGCCCACCGGCAGCCGGGGGCATCGCTCCCACGGTGCGGGCGGACTCTGACCGGGCGACACCAGCACGCTGCGGCCCAGGATTTCGGGCCCGGCCGCCCGTACGGCGTCGTAGGGCGCCGGGGCACCGGATCGACTCAGGCTGCGGTCGGGCATTCCTGCTCCTCCTCGGCCGCGACCGGCTACCTGTCGGCTACGGATGACTCAGGCACGGGCGCACAGAGCCCGTCGCCGGCCGTCACACGCCGCATCGCCTCGATCACGCGGTCGGGGCGGTGGCAGCGGCCGTAGTCGAAGCCGGACCGTATGCAGATCTCCAGCAGCTCGTCGTGCTGGGCGGTCTGCTTCCAGGGCAGGGGCAGGTAGATGGGCAGACCGAAGGCCCGCAGGGCGTCGAGGTTCTCGTAGACCCGCTTCTGGTACCGGTAGCGGTCCTCCCATTCCCAGTCGGGCGGGCCGAACCCGGTGCCCGGGTCGAGGATCAGCCGGCTCCGCTCGACGCCGGCCCCCTCCCAGCGGGGCAGCGAGCGGCGGAACCATTCGCAGATCGTCTGAATCGGATCGCCGCTCACATGCCGGGAGGCCTTGGGATCGGCGCCCCACACGAACGGCACCACCACCGGCACTTCTCGCTCAGCGGCAAGCCGGACCATGGCCGGATTCTGGAGCCCGTCGGCCGCGTTGATCATGGTGGCCCCACAGTCGAGGGCCCGCAGCGTGATCTCGGGCTGCCAGGAGTCCACCGAGAGCAGCGCTCCCCGGTCTGCGCACAGCTGAGCGAGGGCCTGGACCTTGCCGTCGAAGCGCCCCCACTCGACCTCGACGTCCACCCGGTCGGCGAACTGCGTGGAGCCGGCCCCGCCAAGATCGATTCCGGCACAGCCGCCGTCGAGAAGCTCAGCGGCCCGGGCCAAGGCGCCCTCCACCGTTGTGGCCACCGAGAACTCGGCCAGCGAGTCCGGCGAGGCGTTGACCACGCCGTGCAGCCTCATCGAACCGACGGGTCCGGCGAACCGCTCACTGCGGGGCGCCGAGCGCCTCGACGAGCAGCGGCCCGACTTCGGGGGCCGCGTCCAGCACTTGGCGCCACGACGGATTGAGCGAGTCCTCTTGGAAGTCGGCCCGGCACAGCGCCACCGCGTCGGCGACGCTGCGGGCGAACACCTCCGCGGTGGCCTGCTCGGCGGCGACGTCTACGAGGTAGCCGTTGAGCTCTGCGTCGTTGGCATAGTGGCGCACCAGATCGCGGGCCGCGGCCAGATAGGCCTCGCACAGACCGGCCGCGCCGTCCACCGCCTCCGGGCCCAGGCGTCGGATCATGGTGGCGGTCACGTCGATGCTCATGCGGCGCAGGCCCGCGGTCGGATCGCCCGCGGAGAGGTCCTGGTGCTTGTGGTCGTAGGCGTCGGCCACCGACACCTGGCAGATGCTCGACGTCTCGCACCGTTCGTACACGTCGGAGAGGATGCCGATGTCCATGCCCCAGTGGCCGGGGATCCGCAGGATCGCGGCCACCTCGGCGTCCATGGCCGTCTCGCCGGCCAGCGGGTAACGGAAGGCCTCCAGGAAGCGCAGGTAGCGGTGGTCGCCGGCCTGCGCTCGCAGGGCCCGCACCAGCGGCGCCACCAGCAGCCGGGTGACCCGGCCGCCGAACCGTCCTTCGGTCACTCGGTGGTAGTAGCCCTTGGCGAAGGTGTAGCCGAAGCTCGGGTGGGCCACCGGGTATACCAGGCGGGCCGGCAGCTGGCGGCTGTAGTCCACGATGTCGGCGTCGTGCATGGCGATCACCCGAGCGGACCCGGCCGCCAGCACGGCTCCGAGGCAGTACCACACGTTGCGGCCCTTGCCCCGGCTGCGGGGGGCCAGCCCCAGGTCCCCCAGTCGCTGCTCGAACGCGACCATGGCCGGGCTGTCGTTCCACAGCACGTCGCAGCGCTGGGGCAGCCGCTCCAGAAGGCCGCGGGCCCGCCGGAAGTCGGCCTCGTCGGCCTCGTCGAGGCCCACCACGATGTGGGCCAGCCAGTCGGCGCCAGTCAGCTCGCCGACCATCACGTCGAAGGCCTCGGCGCCCACATCGGACGCCAGGCACGGCACGATCAGCGCCACCGGCCGGTCGGCGGCCCAGGACCGCAGATCGCGTTCGAGATCGGCGGCGTGGCGGTGGCCGAGGTCGTGCAGCGTCGGCACGACGCCTGCCTGGCTGAAGTCGGCCACGCCCGGCAGTGTCGCACGGCGACGGCCGCATGCCACCCCGGCCCGCGACGCCGCCGGGCTAGAGTCGCTCAATGTGAGCGACCTGCCGCTGGCTGACTGGTACACCGATCCGGAGGACGAATCTCAGTACCGCTACTGGGACGGATCGGCCTGGACTGAGCACCGCGCCCCCCGCCACACCGACTCCGCCGAGGATCCGGGCGCCGCCCCGCACGGATTGCGCGGTCCGTCAAGGCTGATCGCGGACACGTTCTCGCTGACCGGCCGGAAGTGGCGGGGCTGTGCTGCCGTCGCCCTGATCTACGTCGTGGGCCAGGTTGTTGCGGTGGTGCTGGTGATCGTCTCCGCCAACGACATCCTCATGGGAGAACACGGCGAGATCTGGAACAGGATCACCGAGCCCGGAGTAGACCTCACGGACCCCGAGCATGAGGCCTACTTCCAGTCGCTGGAATTCGATCTCACGCCCATCAACTTCGTGCCCGCCCTGCTGGGCCTGCTGGCGCTCTGGTTCGCTAGCAACGTGATGCAGGCGGCCGTTACACGGATCGCGCTGGGCGACCTGCGCGACCGGGCTCAGACCACATCCGACGCGTTCAGGCAAGCTCTGCGGCGGGTGCCGCGGCTGATGGGCGTCAACCTTCAGATCGTGGCGATCTTCGCGGGCGCGGTTGTCGCGATGGTCTTCGCGGGAATCGGCGCGCCACTCCTGCTGATTCCTCTGATACCGGCCTTCATTGTCGGCGCCGCCTATGCAATGGTCGTGACGCCGTTGGCCTATGCGGTCGCCTCGGCGGGGCCGCGCACGTGGTCTCTTCCCTACGGCGCCCGCCTCGTGCGAGGACGATTCTGGAAGACGCTGGGAAGGCTGGTGCTCGTCTTCATCGTGCTGACGGCCGTCAGCCTCGCGGTCGGGCTCGTGTCTGCGCTGGTCGGGACCTCAGCCGGGCCGGCACTCGAGTTGATCTCGCAACTGGTTCAGACGGTGGTGGGAACGGGGCTGGCCGTAGTGGGCGTGGTTGCCGCGGCGATCCTCTACCACGACCTTGGAGGCGAGTCGGACTGACTGCGCCTAGCCGCCCGCAGCGTCGACGCGCTCGACGAAGTCGCGGTCTCGAGCCGACAGGCCCCCGACGTCGTGGCTGGTGATGGCCAGCTCGACCTTGTTGTAGACGTTGGACCACTCCGGGTGGTGGAACAGCCGCTCGGCGATCAGGGCCACATGGGTCATGAAGGCGAAGGCGGCCCGGAAGTCGGCGAACTGGTAGGAGCGGCGCAGCACATCGCCGTCGCGCCGCCACTGGGGATGGACCTCCAGCAGCTCGGCGATCTCAGCCTCGGTCAGCAGGTCTTCGTTGCTCATAGACCGCGATGCTACGGCAACTGATCGGGGCTGGCCCGCCGGGGAATGCTAGTTCTTCTCTCGCGCGTTGAGGGCGCGGATGAGGAAGCTGGCCATCTGAGCACGCGTCACCGCCCGATCGGGACAGAACCGCAACGGATCGGTCCCACAACCGGTGGTGATCCCCGCCGCCAACAACGCATCGATGCTGTTCCCATGCACGCTCGAAGCACTCACATCGGTGAACCCCGCTGGCGGGGGATCGTCGGGCTCATCGCTGCCGGGAGCAGGGCCGCCACCGCCGCCACCGCCGCCACCGCCGCCCGTGGTGGTTGTGGTGGTTGTGGTGGTTGTGGTGGTTCTGCGACCGGTCAGCTGAGACACTGTCCCGAGGGTCACTGCCTCCGCGGTCTCCTGCTGCTGAGGCTCATGCCTGTCGGTGTATCGGACGCTGGCGCGCAGGTGGTGGCCCAGATCGGCGTCAACCGGGCTGTATGTCCCCGAGTCGGCGCCGCCGATCAGATCCCATCCGCCACTGCTGGTGGAGCGGTACCACTCCCAGACGGTGCCTGACATGCCGCCGTCGGGATCCGCCAACGTCGCGGTCAACGACTGGCCCACCCGGGGGAACTCGGTGGAAAACTCCACCGTGCCAAGCTCCTCGACGTTGGTGACGGTAATGGTGACCGGGATTGAGTCCGTCTCGCTCGAGAGGTCAGTGGCCGTGACCGTCACCGAGTAGGTCGCCCTGGCCTCATGGTCGAGAAGGGCCTTGGTTCGCAACTGGCCCGACCGGCGATCGATTTCGAACAACTGGGCATTGGTTCGGCCAAGCGAGTAGCTCAACACGTCGTTGATGTCGGCGTCGGTGGCCACCACTGGCGCCCCGACGCTTCGACCAGTGGCCGTGTTCTGAACTGTGTTCTCCGTGACGCTGCGCATGCCGTCCTCGGTGTCGGGGAACTCCGGGGCGGTGTTGGACACTGGTTCGGCCCGCACCGGGCCGTCCGAGACGGCCCTGACCGTGTTGCCCGCCCCGTGCCTGTCGGAGTAGGAGGCGGTGACCCTCAGGTAGCGGCCTACATCACTGTCCGGCGAAGTGTCCACCGGTGTGTAGGACCGCGAACTCGCGCCGGTGATCAGATCCCAGGGGCCGGACGGGCTCGCGGAGCTGTGCCAAGTCCACATGAGGCCGGTCAGGCCGCGGTCGGGTTCCACCAGCGTCGCGGCCAGGGCCGTGCCCACCTGGGGCCGCGGGGAGGACAGGGTCACCGTGCCGGGCTCGTCGAGATCGGCGACGCTGACGATGACGCTCAGCGATTCCCGGTTAGCTCCGTCGAAGGCGGTGACGGTGACGTGGTAGAGGTTGTCCCGGTTGGAGTCGGCCGCATTCTCGTGGTCGGGCACAGCGTCAAAGTCGAGCACTCCCCCGTCGATGGTGAAATCGCCCCGGTCGGTTCCCGACAGCTCCCAGTCGATGGGTCCGTTCTCGGGGTCGCCGACCAGCCTGAACGCCGCCACGCGGTGGGTGCTGTTCTCGTCGTAGTCGAACGCGGTGTCACCCTCGAGCTTGAACGGCTCGTTATCGTCGGTGACGGTCACGGTGACGTCCACGTCCGCCGACTGGGCGCCGTCGGTGACGGTCACCACGACCCTGTAGGTGTTGTCTCCACCCTGGTCGGTCGGCGTCTCGCGGTCAGGCGAGGAGACGAACCTCAGCTTGCCCGTATCGAAGGTGAACTCGTCCTTGTCAGTCCCTGAGAAGTCCCAGATGACATCGGAGCCCTCGGGGTCTTTGGCGGTGAACTCGATCACCTCGTCGATGCCGTTCTCGAGGTAGCTGATCTCCCTGTCGCCGATCAGCTCGGGCGGCTCGTTCACATCCTCGACCATCACGGTCGCATCGATAGTGGCGTCGACCGCGGTGTTGGGATTGCCGTCATCGTCCTTGCTGTCGCTCACCGACACGGTCACTTGGTGGCTGGCATTGGTCTCGTAGTCGAGGGGTTCCTTGACCTGTAGCTGTCCGGTGGAAGATTCGATGTCAAAGAGCGCGGCGTCACGCCCGCCCAGCGTGAAAGTGAATGTGTCACCGTCGGCGTCCTTGGCTGTGAACGGCATCCCGATGCTCCGACCCGCACTGGCGTCCTCCCGCACCGTGCGGGTCGCTTCGAGTCCCTCAGCAAAGAAGGGCTCACTGTTGGTGGTACTGGGCTTGCCCCGTCCCGTGACCGACCAGTCGCCGCCACCGCTGTCGTTGACAGCCCGGACCTGCACATCGCGCCGGAGCCCGTCGTCGAGCATGGGGATGGTGTAGCTACGCGTAACGGCCGTTCCGGCACCCTCGATCACGGTCCAGGCCGAGTCGTTGGCCTTGTTGCGGGAGTCGCTGCGAATGTGGCGCACGTCGTAGCCCGAGACGTCCGAGGTACCCGTGTAGCCGGGAGGACTCCAGGAGCCGGTCAAGAAGTTCGTGCCAGGGTCCACGTATTCCAAGGCGGGCGCCTCGGGCGTGGACTTGTGCCCGTACACGGTGATGCTCCACGACTCCAGCCGGTTGATCCGCCCGCCCGACGAGGCGTCGGTAAGGCGCAGAGTCCAGTTGCCCGACGAGGCGTCGGTAAGGCGCAGAGTCCAGTTGCCCGACGGATCCTCGCCCAGGTGCCGGGATTGTCGGGGGGCCCCAGCTGTTGTTGGACACCGCGGTGTCGCTCATGTTCCGGGTCATGGCGTCGCGCTCGTTGCTGGCGGATTGATTCAGCAGGTAGTTGTAGCCGTAGATCGTCGCCTGGGGCGCAACCCCCCTCATGCCGATGTTGTTGTCTCGGGCCGCGATGATGCCCGCCACCTGGGTCCCGTGGGATTCGGCAGGGTTGTCGATGTCGCCCCCGCCGGTGTAGTCGTGATTTCGACACTGGAGACCCGGACACGGGGCGACGTTGGCGGTGAGGTCGGGGTGGGAGTACTGCATCCCGTCGTCGACCACGGCCACGTTGACGCCCGATCCCGTGGTGGTGGTCCACGCGTCCTCGACGTTGATGTCCTCTCCGTCTGCTCCCTTGCGCTGCCCCTCGTTGTGGAGGTGCCACTGGCACCCGTAGAGGCGATCTTTGATGTTGGTGTTGGAGCTGGACAAGGTGATGCTCGCGCACGCGTCGACTAGGTCGGTGTAGAGGATGTCCTCGGAAAGGAGGACGGCATAGGTCCCCGTCGCGTCGCCGGTGCCGTTGGTGTTGCGGGTCACCTTGATGTAGTGGGTTCCCGCGCTCAGCTCGTGCAGGAGCACGAAGCCGAGCGGGCCGCCGCGGTCGAATTCCGTCTCGTACACGACGGTGTCGACCTTGGTGCCGCCACTGTCCTGAAGCTCTCCGGTGATGTCGACATCGGCCCCAACGGCCCGCAGCCGCACGTGGGCCGACTCGTCCAGATCGATGCGCGACCAGCGGGTCCAGACCGTCTCCTCGACAGTCCAGTTGGAGTCAACCGTCTCGTCGGCGCTGGTCTCGATGTAGCGCAGGTCATAGGACGCGATCGTCGCCTTGGCCGCGTGGGGCGGCTCGCTCCAGGAGATCGTGAGCGCGCCGTCGCCGACGATGACGGAGTCGATCGCCGGCACGCCGATCAGGGGCGTCCCCTGCAGGCATGGATGCAGGCCGAGGCTCGTCACTTGGCGGTGCGTTCTCTCCACCAGTTGGGGCTGGAGAGCTCGACGCCGGCTTGCCCAGCCAATGCGTTGGCCAGGTCCAGGGACGGGAATCCTGGATCGGTCTCCACGAAGAAGCCGTTGGTCAGGTAGTCCAGTTCTGACACCCGGCTCAGAGCGATGCCGTTGCCAACGAAGAAGTCAGCCGTCTCGTCGGTGTCCCACTCCGGGTCCAGGACCACCACGATGCCGCCGGGAAGGGTCATCAACTCGCCGGACTCGGAGAGGAACACGGGACTAGAGCCGCCGGAGTTAGTGGTGCCGTCGGACTGCCCGCCGCCGGTACCATCCGACTTCCCGCCACCGCCGGTGCCATCGGACTTAGCGTCGCCGCCGGCGCTGCGAGGGACGTTCTCGCCATTGCCGGTGTCGGCCACGACGTCGTCCCTCGACACAATGGCGCCGTCGTCGAGCACAACCAGGTCCAACTGCAGCCGCGCCCCCACGGTCCGGTCGCCGTCCTGCCACATGTAGACGTCGCCCTGGGCCGAGGCGACCCCGCCGGTGCCGCCGGACTCGTCCGATCCCGTCGACTCCACCGGAGACTCCTGTCGCGCCCCTCCGGCCAACTCGAAGTCCGAGTCGACCGCCTCAACGATCTCCAGCGCGAACTCGAAACCCGGGTCCGGGGCAGCGGCCTCGGCGTCGTCCTTTGCGGGCTCGGATTCCACAAGCTCGGGATCGGGCAACTCATCGGACGGGCGGGTCGTCCCTGCACTCGGCGAGGACGCAGCGCTTCCCACCGTCGAATCGGACGATCCTGGCGAGAGCCCGTCGTTACGCCACAAGGACCCTGGCTTGTCTACCGACGCTCAGACAGAGTTCACAGCCATGGCGCGACCTCCCCGTAACGGGGCGAGAGCCTAGGCCAGCAGGTCGGCGAAGGGGTCCCCGAAGGGGTCGGTGAAGGGCGTGGCCGCGGACGCGGGCTGGGGCAGGGACGCGGTCCAGCGCTCGTAGCCCTCGGCCTCCAGCTCGTCGACCAGCTCCGGGCCGCCGGACTCCTGGATGCGGCCGCCTGCGAATACGTGCACCGCGTCGGGCCGCAAATGGTCGAACACCCGGCTGGAGTGGGTGATGGCCAGCACCCCGAGTCCGTCACGCTGGGTGGCGTCCTCGATCCGGTCGCCCACGAACCGCAGCGCGTCGACGTCGAGACCGGAGTCGAGCTCGTCGATGACAGCGAAGGCCGGGGCGAGAACGCCGAGCTGAAGCGCCTCGTTGCGCTTGCGCTCGCCCCCCGACAGGTCGACGTTCACGGGGCGCTCCAGGAACTTCTCATCGAAGCCGATCCGCGCCGCCTCCTCGCGCATCCGCTCGGCGATCGCGGCGCCCTCTTCGGTGCACACCGACTCGGTGAGCATGTCCAGCAGCGACACGCCCGGAACCTCGGTGGGGTACTGCATGGCCAGGAACAGGCCCGCCTCGGCCCGCCGCCACGCGGGCAGCCCGAGCAGCTCGGTGCCGTCAAGGCGGACCGACCCCTCCGACACGTCGTAACCGTGCCGGCCGGCGATCACGTGGGCCAGGGTCGACTTGCCCGACCCGTTGGGTCCCATCACCGCGTGCACCTCGCCCGCAGCGACCTCCAGGTTGACGCCGGACAGGATCTCGCGGCCCGCCACCGACGCCCGCAGGCCCTCGATCACCAGAGTGCTCACGAAGCGTCCCCAGACTCGTCGCCCCCCAGCGTCAGCACGACCACGCCGTCCACGACAGAGGCTTCGTAAACGGGCACGGCCCGGGTGGCCGGCAGCGACAGCGGCTCGCCCGTCTCCAGATCGAACATGGCCCCGTGGGCCACACACTCGATGGCGCAATCGTCGGGCTCTACCCATCCCTCCGACAGCGACACCTCGGCGTGAGTGCACGTGTCGCCGATGGCATAGACATCGTCGCCGATGCGCACCACCGCGATCTCGCGGCCCGACACCTCGACGCGCCGGGCCGAGTCGGGCGCCAGCTCGTCCAGGGGGAACAGTTCGTGGGTCGTCATCGTCGCGTCTCCGATCTTGAAGGGCCTACGTTGGCGCTGACGACGTCACGCCGCCCCGGGGCTCAACATCTGGTTGAGCTTCAGGTCCAGGGCCTGGCGCGCGGCCTCCCCGGCGAACCGGACCGGCAGCTTGTCGATCACCTCATCGAAGAACCCGGACACGATGAGGCGTTCGGCCACGGGGGTCGGCACTCCCCGGCTCTCCAGGTAGAAGACCTGTTCGGGGTCCACGGGCCCCACCGCGGAGGCGTGGCTGCACCGCACATCGTTGTTCTCGATCTCCAGGTTCGGCACCGACTCGGCCCAGGCGTCGTCGCTGAGCTTCAGATTGCGGTTGGTCTGGAAGGCGTTGGTGCCCCGGGCGTTGGGCCGCACCCGGATCAGCCCGGTGTACACGCTTCGGGCCGAGTCGCCCACCGCACCCTTGTAGAGCAGGTTGGAGGTGGTGTCGGGAGCGGCGTGGTCCTGATAGGTGCGGAAGTCGAGGATCTGCTCGCCCGATCCGAAGTACGCCGACAGCAGGTCGCCGCTCGCCCCCCGCCCCACCAGCCGGATGTCGGTGCGGGTGCGGGCGTACGCGCCGCCCAGGGCGACCGAGGCGGCCACCAGCGTGGCGTCGCGCTCCACTCGGGCGGTGTGGGCCGCGATCTGCCATGCCCTCCGGTCATGCTGCTGCAGGTTCAGATAGCCGAGGCGGGCAGCCTGCCCGACGTCGAGCTCCACCACCGGCACTACCAGGGCGGGGCCGGCCGATTGTTGCACGTCGAGCACAGTGGCCTGCGCGCCTCGGCCCACCCGCACCACGAGCCGGGGGAAGCTGGCCGCACCGGCGTCGCCGGCATGGTGGCGGACCACGATCGTCCCGTCGAGCGCCGCCCCAGCGGGCACGTCCACCAGCAGGGGCACCCGAGTGAAGGCGTCGTTGAGCACCGTGAAGTAGTCCGAGGCGCTGCCCGACACCGAGCCCAGCATCTCCTCGCCGCCGGCCGCCTCCGTCAGCGGCCCGACGAACACACCGGCCGCGGACAGCCTCTGGGTGCCCTTGACCGCGACCACCTGGCCGTCCACCACATCCACGACGGCAAGGGCCGTTGCGTCGTCATGGACCGCGGTGCCGCCAAGGCCGACGACACCGTCGTGAGCGCCATCCACGGAGGCCGGCATGCCGGCTCCGGCGCCGTTGGCGAGGCTGTAGGAGGCGAGGTCGAAGTCGGAGATCGCGCTGTAGCGCCACTCCTCCGCGGCTGCCGTGGGCAGATCCGCGGCCGCGAAGCACTCGGCGGCCGCGGCCCGGCGCCCTGCCAGCCAGCGGGGGCCCGGCAGGCTGCGGGCCGCGTCGACGGTGAACTGGTGCACGCAGTCAGCCGCCGTCGCGATACCGCTTGCGGAACCGCTCCCCCAGCCCGCCCCCACCGGAGGAGGGCCCACGGCCGCCCTTGCCCTTCTTGCCCTTGGTCCTGGCGCCCTTGGCCCGTCCCCGCACGCCGCCGCGCCGCTTGCCCCGCTCGGCCTCGACTTGCGCGATCACCTCGGGGGCGGCCGCGTTCACGATGTCCTCGGCCGAGTCGAGCAGCGCTCCGATGCTGTCGTCGGTGCCCAGGCTCTCGGGCTCCGGTGGGGTCACCGGGGTGACGAGAGAGCCGTAGCTCCAGTTGACGTCGGCCAGGCGGCGGGTGTACTTGGGACAGTCGTCGGGGCATCGCCACGGCGCCTCAGGAGCCAGGTCCAGGTCGCACTTGCGAACGGTCTCGCCGTTGGGGTAGGTGCGCGACTCGAAGTACTTGCAGTCCTGGCGCATCGGCATGCCTGCCATTGTGGCAGGCCGCCGACCCTTCGCGTCGCGCCGCCGAGCCATGCCAGTGCTGACAGGCCGAGCCCGCCGAGCCGCGAGGCAACACGAGGGTCAGCCCAGACCTTGCCCGTCGACAGGCTGAGCACTGGACTCCGCGCCTACGTCTCAGCGGTGGTCTAGGTTCGGGTCGTGACCGCCACCGGCTCGTCCGATGCGTCTAGCGGCGCGCCGTCCCATAGGTCGCTCCTACTCTGTGAGCCCGCCGGCGGCGCCCTGGCCGCCCGGGCCGGAAGGGGCTCATGATGGCACGACGCCGGAACCGGCGGGGCGGAGGCCGCGTCACGCCCAAGGGGACCCGGCCGGGGGACCCGAGGCGGCCCGCCCTGACCGTGCGCCCGGTAGAGGACCCGCACGTCGAGTTCCAGCTGGAGATGCTGACCCGCGACGCCGAGTACATCGCCGAGACCTGTCCGGGCATGGGCGACATATGCGAGGCCGACGAATGGGCCTCGGCCATCCAGAGCGCCGTCGCGTCCGCGAGGTGCCCCGACGGCGTCGAGGCGTCCTCGGTAATCGCCCACGCAGAGTCCGTGGGCGGCGCGGCGGGCGGGATCCTCGCAGCCGCCATGGCCGCCTACGGTCCGTCCGGCCAGCGGGGCAGGGCCCGCCGCGTGCTCAGCCGCCTGGTCACCGAGGGCGCCTCCGTGCCCGGCTGGGCCGAGGCTCTCGGCGACGTTGCGCCCCTGCGAGCAATAAAGCTCCGCGACCTGTGGGACGAGAGTCAGGCCGTGGTGATCGACTATGCCCGCCGCGACGGCGCCGCTCACCGGCTGTACGTCGCCTTTCACCCCTTCCAGGGCGGCATCGCGCACAGTCCCGCCCTCATCGCCCACAACGACGAGATCGAGCCGTCTGACGACTCGATCTTCGTCGTCGAGGAGATCAGCCTCGCCGACGCGCGAGCAACTGTCGAGGCGGGCCTGCGCGTGTTCGACGAGGTGCTCGCCGCGCAGGACCCCGACGATCCCGACCTGGATCTGGACGCGACCTTTGACCTGGCCGCTCTGGTGGAGCAGCGGATGGGGCTGCTCCCCGCCGGGGGCCGCGCTCCGGGGAGACAGACGCCGGACCCCCAAGCGATCGCGGGCCTATTGCAGGACTTCGCGTCGCGGCCCATGCCTCTCGGCGAGCGCCCCCAGGAGTTCAACGACCTGCTTCACACGATGATCGGGTTCACGGTGACGTGCCGGGACCGCGACATTCTGAAGTGGACGCCGCCGAGGGTGGGCGCGTTCCTCGAGGAGTGGATACCCGAGCACGGCCTCTACTGCGACGAGTGCGGGGAGTCCCACGAGCATCCGCCCGACGAGGAATGGCTCACCACGGTGGAGTCGGCCTTCCCCCGCTGGCTGCGCTTCGCCGCGGAGCGCAGCGGACTGGCGGACGGCATTCTCGAGCTCAACCTCGCCAAGGCCCGGGAGTCGCTCAAGCAGATGCGCCTCCACGCGACCGGCTCCCCGATACGGCTCAGCTGAGCCCGAACGGGCGGCTCCCCCTCACCTCGCACTCCATCGGCGACACCAAGAGCCGCGGGTGCCCTCCACCGAGGATCGAAGGGCCTTGACCCAGGTCAGCACTACAGGCCGCGGCGTCGGGCTTCGGCGCTTCGGTCCTGTATGCCTGCCTCGTGCTCATAGGTGGTAGCCAAGTTGTCGAATATGGCTGCAGTGCGTGGCCATTGGCTGAAGCGGCGGCTCTGCTCACGGTAGCGGTCGGCCAATTCGCGCTCCTGATCGCCTCCGTCTGTGGGAGAGCGCGTGGTCCCGCCACGCTGGTTGCACACGGCGATGGTCAAGCCGCGGTCGAGGTCGTCGCTCTTCACCCGTTCAATCAGGTCACGGACCGCGGCGCTGGGCCACTCGCCGTCAGAGTCCGGGGGCGACGCGGCGAGCGCGGCACCGATCAGCGTGTCGCCGATTTGTTGCCGGTCGATTTCTTCGAGGCGTCTGCGGGCATGGTCTACCCAGCCGTCGAATCGCTCAGCGTCGACGTCTTGTTGCCCGTCGCCGCCGGGCGAGAATGCCCCGAGGGGCCAGGAACGCAACAGACGGTGGGCGTTGAGCGCCCGCTGGCGGGTGGTCTCGTCAGGCTCTGGTCCGTCTCCCGGCGACCAGGAAGCGGGCTGATAGGCGATCTCGACGAGCGATACGAACAAGTCCGGATCCTGGGCGAGATGCCGGTGCAGGTTGGGCGAACTGGTGTCACCGGCGTAAGCAAGCGATGGCAGGTACTGCCATTCGAGGGTGGCCACGCGCCCAGTGCCGAGATGCTCGCGGTGGCGGTCGAGCATCTTCATTAGTCTGGACATTTCGTGCCGCGATACAGGGACCGCATGCTCCAGATCCTGCTGCTGGAGCCAGTCCTCGAGACACACAGCGGCCTCTTCGGCTACATCCGGTGACGACTCGTGACGGTGCTCCCACATGCAGATCAGACGGATCGCGGCACGGGCGCGGCCCGTTTTCCTCAAGCGCTGCGACACTTCGCGGAACTGAGCCAAACTCGACGGCGTGCCGAGTTCTAGAGGGTTGACCCGCGTCCAGTACTCGTCTGCGACGTCGGCGCCCAGCGCGTCGGCCCTCCTCCAAGGCGCATCGACAGCCGGGATCGCCCTGAGGAGGTCAGCGACGACCTGCTTCGGAGGGGCGTGATCTGCGATCAGTCGGTCGATGAGCTCCCATCCGCACTGGCCGAAGCGGGATTCAAAGAATGTCAAGGCAGCCACAGCGACCGGCTCGCTCGCGCCGTGCAGGGCTTCGAGCATGTCTGCGTCCAGCGCCGACCCTTGAGTCGCCAGCGCGATGCCGACCTCATAGGGCATTTCCACCGTCTCGGCCAGTTCCCGCACAGCGTCGATCCCGCCGGCAGCAAGGAGTTCTTCGACCGATCTAGCCCGCCTAGCTGCTAGCGCCACACCATGGGCCTCGTGATGGTCCGCCCACCGCTTGCCGTCGACCATCATGAGGTTGGACGAGAAGAGCCAGCCATGAGCGATCGCGGGCCTGGCAGGCTGCAGACGCTCCAACAGCGGATCGAACAACTTGAGTTCACTCTCGGGCAACGCCCAGTCGGTGTCGCCGAACTCGCGGTGACGGTCCGCCGTCTGGCGAAGCTCCGGCCATGAAGGCGTGGGATCCAGAGATGCAGGTTCGCAGACCTCGCAGCACCTCTGCTGGGGCAGCCTCAGCCAGCAGCGGCAGTTCCCGAGCTACCGCGGCCCAAGCCTTCGGGCTTGGGTCGTTGTTGGCGACTCGCAGGATGCGACTCACGATGCCGTCCGCCGCGTTCGCGAATGGGGCCGAAGCGCCGCGAGGCTGCGGCGGGCCGCTGCCGAGCAGCGCGAGCGTGGTCGCGACGCCGTGCCTGAGCTGACGTGAGTACGTCGCGTCGACTCCCTCGTATTGCGCCCACATGCGCTCACTGCCACTCATGCCGTAGAAGGGGTCGGACTCCGTCAGTACGTCGTGCGTAACCTCGCCCAACATCTCGACGTCGTCGCGGGTGATGTGGTCAGAGAGCAGAGTCCAGGCGTCGGCCGGGGACACGACGTGCCACTGCTCGTCGGTGAGGATCATGGGCGCGTCGCCGGGGTCGAGGCGACGGAGAGCTTCAGTCGCCTCGCCGTAGGAGCATCCCACGAACCGCTCCACGACCCGGCGGTCGCCCTCACTGGTCTCGTTCCAGCTATTCAGCAGCAGACTGCGTCGCATGGTGCTGTCGATGTGGCTGCCAGCCCAGGATGGCCGGTGCAGCTCAGGGTTGACCGCCAGCCTGCGGCGCAGCGCCAGCAGGCTCATGCGGGCGAGGGCGCCGAGTTCGTAGGCGGTGTTCGTGTCTTTGTCCACGGACTGCACCAGGCTCGCCACGGCCTCCGAGTCCGCGGCTTCCAGCACTATGTCGGCTTGCGAACTGCCAGGAACAGGCACAATGAGACGGTGCTGGCTCCCGGCAGGCAGACAGCCGGCGAAATCCGCCGATGGAACCACCACCGTCATGGACAGCGCGTGCGGGCTCGGACGACCGGAACTCGATAGCGCCTCCGCAGCCAAGAGCCGCTGAGTTGCGGCGCGATCCTCCATGTGCAGCGCGTCGGCAGGGAATGAGCCGGAAGCATCCGACGCCACCAGCGCAGCCGCGACGAACGCGAGGATCTCGTCGCGGTGGACGTCGCCGCCGATCGTTATGACACCGCCCCGACGCTGTTGGCAGCGGTCTCGCAGGGTCTCGGCCTGCTTGTCGCGCCCGGCGAGCACCACCGGCGAGTCCAACGGCATCGTTGTCGAATCCAGCCACTTCGCCCACCAAGTCGACAGCAAGCCGACTCCAGGTACAGGCTCGCCTATCTGCTCGCGCAGCCAAACCGTCGTCAACGGAGCGCACTCCAGCCAGGCCTCGAGGCTGTCGACGTTGAGCGCCCGCACCAAGCGGAAGTCGCCGCTCAGCGACTTCTCGTGCTCGAAGTCCCTCGCCTTCGTCCACGGAGCGCATATCACGGTGACGTAGGCCGTGTCGGCCCGCTCCCGGGCCGGTGTGTTCTCGACGCGCTTGTCGTAGTCGCTGCGGGCCTTGCTGTCAGAACCGTTCTTCTGGGCGGACAGCTCCCAAGCCGACGAGCCGTCCCCGGCTGTGACCATCGAAGTCCCCTCCCGCTTTCCGGGAGACGCGCGCTTCGGTTACGTTCCCTCGAATGGTTCTCGGCAACAGCGCGGCAGATCGAGTCGAACGGTTCCTGGATGTGTATCCCGCCGGGCCGCTCGTGGTGTGCGTGGGGTCGGCCAGCGTGGCGGGGATCGTGTGGCTCTCCGAACACGCCCGCTGCCGGCCGGTCACGCTGCTCATCGGCGACCTGAAGAGCCGCAGCTCTCGCCAAGGGAATGGCTCCAGGACGCCCCCGCGGCGTGCCCGCCGATCCGGCCGAGCACCCTCCACCAGCGGCGAGCGCCGCCAGCCCGACCCAGCAGCATCCACCGGCTGCGGACCACAGACCCTAGCTGTGGCGTCCCTGACCGCGGACGGAGCCGCGCTGCTCATGCGGCGCTGAATGCCCGGACCTAGCATGACAGCGCAATGGAAGCGTCAGAGTTGATCGCGTCATTCGGCGAGTACGTCGACAAGCACGAGGCCACCATTCTCGTGGGTGCCGGCTTGTCGCTGGATGCGGGCTACCCGGACTGGTCCAGCCTCTTGGAGAGAGTACGCAACCAACTGCAGCTACCCGACATGGACGATCTTCCACTGCTAGCGCAGTTCTACATCAACGAGCACTCCGAACAAGACCTGCAGGACCTCATCCGGCAGGAGCTCCAGCTGGATCCGCCGCCGCAACCCACTCAGATTCACAAGCTCTTGGCACAGCTTCCGCTCGCTGAGATCTGGACCACAAACTACGACAACCTGATCGAGAGCGCCCTCGGGAACACCGAGTCCGTCTATGTCAATGACGACGACTTGGCACGAATTGGCGACCAAACAGGATGTCGCGTCTACAAAATACACGGCTCACTGACGAACACGGAGCAACCACTGATTGCCGCAAGGGATCAGTACATTCGTTACGGGGATACCCACCAGCACTTCTGGGCTCTGCTCCAAGCGAGCTTTCTGACCAATAGCTTCCTAATCCTCGGCTTCAGCTTCACAGATCCCAACTTCGACCAAGTCTTTCGAACGATTCGACGAGCGCGTCATGACATCCGCCGTCAGCACTTCGCGGTCATGCGAAAGCCCTCCGGCGAAGAAGATAAGACACTCTTCGAGTTGCAGCTCAAGGATCTAGACACTGTCGGGATTAATGTGGCAACGATTGACAACTATTCCGAAATGGCGGATCTCCTGAAGCAATTGACTGCACGATGTCGGCCCAAGCTGTAGTGATTCTGGGATCGTGTCCGGTTTTAGGTCGTTGATTACGCAGCATCGGGGTGGGAGCATGGCGCTGTGAGAGGAGCGTCAGATGACTGATACCTCGAGGCCCTTGGAGCGTGGCGGACGCCGCGGGGGGCGGCGGTTGTCGCCTGTGCAGAAGTACGAGGCGTTCGTGCAGGTGCTCACGGGTGAGATGACCGTGGTCGAGTGCGCGGACCATTGGGGCGTGGACCGCTCCACGATCATGCGGGCCCGGGAGGTTCCGCAGGATGTTGCTCATCCGAGCTATGGACCAAGAAGCCTGCAGGATCTCCCTTACCTGTTCGCCACCCGGCACGCCAACATCCACATCCTTCGGGTGCAGTCCCAATCGGTCGCGGGCGTGGAACCACAGCTGATCGAAGTCCGTAGCAGGTGAGTAGGGGACCGAGAACGCTTCGAGAACGTACTTGGCTGTGGATTCGAGCATCTCCTTGGCAGTGCCGACCATCAGGGCAGGATCCTCGGTCGAGCGACGCAGCCGATCGAGTTGATCCTCGATGGCAGATGATCATGAAGACACCAGCCAGACTCGCGATGGGTGCCATGCTCAGCCTTGACACGCGACGCCCAAGGTCTCGCCAACCCGGTGCTGGTCCACTGCCGGGATTCCACCGAAGCGGCTCTGCAAATCGTCGCGCTCAAGGTTGGAGCGGGTCTGAGCGCCGACCCAAGTGGCAACGATTCAGCCGACGCTGCCCTCCATCTGTAGCTCGATCAACCGGCTCCACTCCACCGCGTACTCCATGGGCAGCGTGCGGGTCACCGGCTCGATGAAGCCGTTGACGATCAAACCCATGGCCTGCTCCTCGGTGAGGCCCCGGCTCTTGAGGTAGAAGAGCTGGTCGTCGGCCACCTTGGACACGGTGGCCTCGTGGCCGATCACCGCGTCGCCCGAGCCGACCTCCATGTACGGGTAGGTGTCCGACACCGAGTCGGCGTCGAGGATCAGCGCGTCGCACTGCACATGGCTCTTGCAGCCGTAGGCGTCGTCCTCCACCCGCACCAGCCCCCGGTACGACGTGCGCCCGCCGCCCGAGGAGATCGACTTGGACACGATCTTGGACGTGGTCTCGGGCGCGGCGTGGGTCATCTTGGCCCCGGTGTCCTGGTGCTGGCCCGGCCCGCCGTAGGCCACCGACAGCACCTCGCCCGACGCCTTGGGCCCCACCATCACCACCGCCGGATACTTCATCGTGAGCTTGGAGTTGTGAACGATGAAGCCTTCCGAGACGAAGTTGCCAGTGCCCTCCACCTCGATGTCCCAGGTAGGCACAACCTCGGAGTCGGCGCTGACGTGAACGTCCCGAATCTCGACGCTGGAAGGCAGCTCGATCTGCGACCGACCAACGCGCCGGAAGTGCCTGAGGCTGGCGATCGGCTGCGCAGCCGCCGCCTCTCGCAACTCCGCAGACACCATGCACATCAGTCGTGCGTCCGCCGGGAACTCCAGCCGGTGCGACCCGCGGGCCGTCGAGGAGTAGTCGAGGATCTGTACCTGCCGCTCGCCGTCGAACTCGGTATGGAGGCGAGAGGAGATGCCGAGGCTGGTGAGCACATCGCCCACGCCTTCGAGCAGTTCCCGGTTGACGGACTTGATGGAGAACCCGCGCCGGCCAGCCGGAGCGCAGCCGTCGGAGTCGAGGTAGCCGGCCACGAACGAAAGGCGCTGCAGCTCGGGAAGGTCGAGCACCCAGCCCGGCACCCGCTTGCGGAGAGCGCCGGTCTCGAAGCCGTTGCTCTCGAGAAGGTCGGCCAGATCGACGCTGTTCCATGCCAGCGTCACGCCGTCGGCCCGCTCGGTCGGAACGGCCGTAGGCATGACCTGGCCCATGACCTCGGCGAGGCGAGCCCGGGCACGGTCCTGACGCGGCACCGAGAAGACGACCTTCGCCCAGCGCCTGCCTCCCGATCCCGAAGCGGCGGACTCGATGGATCCGTCGCCGGTGAACAGACCGAACAGCCACATCAGATCGTCGGTGGTGGTCTTGTCAACCGCGAGACGCGCCAGCCGCTTGCGTTCGGCGACAAAGCCGTCGCAGTACTGGTTGCTGCTGTCGAACACCGTGGCGGCCTCAGGCAGTTCCAGCTTGTGGGGCTCGCCGTAGTCGAGGCTGGAGATCGGCACGATCACCTTCTCGAGTTGGTCGGCGCGCACATAGGCGAGGCTGTAGCGGCCCAGCTTCCTGGGCATGGACGCGTCGTAGGCGTAGGAGTAGAACGGGTGGTTGTCAGTGACGCGAAGCCGGCGCGATCCGACCCGCACCTCGCGCACCGGCTGCTCGCCCGAGTAGCGCTTGGCCGTGACACGGCGCCAGCACAACGACCCGGCGGCCTCGTCATAGGAGAGCACCTCGTCGCCGGGCATCACCAGCTCGATCGGCTTGGTCCCGCCGGGCGTAGTCACTCGCGAGCCCTCGGCCAGACAGCCGATGTTGCCGTCGATCCACTCCATGTGGCCCTCGGCCTCCACCCTGGCCCGCTTGGTGACCAGGTTGTAGACGTTGTCGGACCAGTTCTGGATGGTGGTGTAGGTCACCCGGGCCGAGCGCCCCACCAGGATCTCCACCACCGCTGAGTGCAGCGAGTCGGTGGAATAGGTGGGCGCGGAGCAGCCCTCGATGTAGTGGACCTTGGAGCCCTCGTCGGCGATGATGAGGGTGCGCTCGAACTGGCCCATGTTCTCGGCGTTGATGCGGAAGTAGGCCTGCAGCGGAGCCTCCACCTCCACTCCGGGCGGCACGTAGATGAACGACCCGCCCGACCACACCGACGAGTTGAGGGCGGAGAACTTGTTGTCGTTGGGAGGGATGACGGTGCCGAAGTACCGCTTGACGATCTCGGGGTGCTCGCGCAGGGCGGTGTCCATGTCGCAGAACAGGATCCCCTGGGCCTCGAGGTCCTCCCGGTTGCGGTGGTAGACGACTTCGCTCTCGTACTGCGCCGTCACCCCGGCCAGGTACTTGCGCTCGGCCTCGGGGATGCCCAGGCGCTCGTAGGTGCTCTTGATCGAGTCGGGGACCATGTCCCAGTCGTTGACCAGGGTGTCGGTGGGCTTGATGTAGTAGTAGATGTTGTCGAAGTCGATGCCGCTGATGTCGCCGCCCCAGGTCGGGCGGGGGCGGCGCTCGAAGCGGCGGTGCGACTTGAGGCGGAGGTCGAGCATCCACTGGGGCTCGCCCTTGAGCCACGACATCTCGGTGATGATGTCGGTGTTGAGCCCCCTCTTGGGCTTGAAGACGTAGTCCTCCGCGTCGCTCCAGCCGAGCTGGTACCGGCTGAGGTCGACGCCGATGTCGGCTGTAGTCATGGCTGACCTCCCGGTGGAATCTGTCGGTTCCCACCCTAACCGCTCGCTGCGACAATCCGATGGCCCAGACTCCGCCAGGCGAACTGCAGGTTGCGTCGACTCGGGCCGCTGGTCCTTCTGTGTGTAGGAACGCCGCTGTGGGCAGCAATATTGCACCCAGAACTTGAGCCATCGCAGCCGCGCGCGGCGCGGCCCGTCAGTCGATCCGGCGGAGCTCCGCCCGGTAGTGGCGGCCGCGTGCGGTGTAGGCCTCGGAGTTGCGCAGGTTCTGGCCGGGTTCGAGCGCGTCCTCGCGGATGCGGGCCGGAGTCCCCAGCGCCATGGCCCGCGGCGGAACCACCGTCCCGGCGGTCACGGTGGCGTTGGCGCCGACCAGGGCGTCGGGGCCGATGCGAGCGCTGTGCATCACCACCGAGGCCACCCCGATCAGCGATCCGTCCAGCACCGTGCACCCCTCCAGATGGGCCTGATGACCGATGGTGCAGTCCTCGCCAACAATGGTCGGATGCTCGGGCGTGCAATGGATCACCGCACCGTCCTGCACGTTGCTGCGGGCGCCTATCCGGATGGCGCCGTCGTCGCCGCGCAGCACCGCGTGGGGCCACACGCTGGCCCCCGGGCCCAGCTCGACGTTGCCGATCACCACCGCCAGCGGATGGACGTAAGCGGTGGGGTCGATCCGCGGCTCGCTGTCACCCAGCGCGTAGACAGCCATCTACAGATCGGCCAATCGGCCGTAGCTGCCTTTGAGGAACACCAGCGGACCGCTCACGCCGGTCCCCAAGGCGGATCCTGTCTCGGCAAGACCGAGGGCCACGACCCGGCCCACCACTATGTCGTGGTCGCCGGCAGTGTGGATGGCGTGCACACGGCAGTCGATCCAGGCCAGACACCCATCGATCACCGGCGCGCCGGTGGCTTCGATCCTCGTGCTCAAGCCCTCGAACCGGGCCTCGGCCTTGCCGGCGAAGGTGACGGACACATCGGCCTGGTCGTCGCCGAGGACGTTCACGCAGAAGCTGCCGACGTCGCGCATCCGGATCCACGAGTCGGAGTCGTGTCCCGGGCAGAACGACACCAGCGGCGGATCGAGCGACACGCTGGTGAACGACCCGATGGTCATTCCCTCTGGCCCGTCGGGGCAGGCGGCGGTGACCACCGTCACGCCGGTCGGGTAGTGGCCCATCACCCGGCGGAACTCGCGGCCGTCTATGGGGTCGCGGGCGCCGCTGCCGCTCGTCATCGCATCGGGAGGCTAACAGTGGCACAATCGCTTGATGAGCCCCCGCCTGTCCGCGGCGGACCCGTCCCCAGCCGATCTGTCCTCGGCGCCGCCGCTGCCCGACGGCCTGGTGGCGGTGGTCAAGCGCGACTGCCCCACCTGCGAGCTGGTCGCACCCGTGCTGAGCGACCTGCACGATCGGGCCGGCCTGACGGTGATCACCCAGGACGATCCCAGCTTTCCAGTCGACGCAGGATGGGTGCGCCACGACGATGACCTGGCCCTGTCGTGGCATCACAGCATCGAGACGGTGCCCACACTGCTGCGCGTGTCCGGCGGCGTTGGCGAGCAGCGCACGGTCGGCTGGTCCCGCCCCGAATGGGAGCAACTCACCGGCTTGGACGGCCTGGGCGCCGGTCTGCCCGACTGGCGCCCGGGCTGCGGGTCTCTCAGCGTCGACCCCGCCCACGCGGACGAGCTGGCGGTTCGCTTCTCGGGCTCGGGCCTGCGCAGCCGCCGGGTGGAGCTGGCCGCGTTGGAGGACACCTGGGAGGCGATGTGGGACCGGGGCTGGTCCGACGGCCTGCCGGTGGTGCCCCCCACCGAGGCGAGGGTGCTGCGCATGCTGGAGGGCACGACCCGAGACCCGTCCGATCTGGTTGCGGTGGTGCCACCGAGCCTGGTGGAGTGCACCGTCGAGAAGGTGGCCGTCAACGCGGTGATGGCCGGCTGCATGCCCGAGCATCTGCCGGTGGTGATCGCCGCGCTGGAGGCGGCCTGCACCGACGAGTTCAACATGCACGGGGTGCTGGCCACCACCATGAGCGTCGGGCCGGTGCTGGTGGTGAACGGACCCGTGGGCGGGCGCATCGGCATGAACAGCGGACTCAATTCATTGGGCCAGGGCAACCGGGCCAACTCGACCATCGGGCGGGCCGTCCAGTTGGTGGTGCGCAACGTCGGCGGCGGGCGTCCCGGAGAGGTGGACCGGGCCACGTTCGGCTCGCCGGCCAAGGTGGGCTTCTGCTTCGCCGAGGACGAGGCCGGCTCGCCGTGGACATCGCTGGCCGAGAGCCGCCGCTGGCGGGCGGACCAGTCGACGGTCACGGTCTTCGCGGGAGAGTCGCCCCGGATCTTCGCCGATGAGCGCTCCCGCAGCCCGGAGTCGCTCACGAAGCATCTGGCCCAGGCGCTGCAGGCCACGGTTTCGCCCCGGATGATGCTGGGAATGGACGCCATGCTGGTGCTCTCGCCCGATCACATGGCCCGCTACGCCGACGCGGGCTGGAGCCGGGACCGGTTCATGGACGAGCTGTCCGCGGAGCTGCTGTGCGACGGAGACGAGCTTCTGGCCGGTGTCAGGGGCGTCGCCGCGGGCCTGCACCCGGCGGCGGCGGGCCGGAGGGTCCCCAAGTTTCGCCCCGGCGGGCTGCTGGTGGTGCATGCCGGCGGACCGGCCGGACTGTTCTCGGCCATCATCGGCGGCTGGGCCAACGGGCCGAGAGGCAGTGACCCGGTGACCCGCGAGATAACGCTGTGAGACCCGCCGGCGACTACCCTCACACCCGCAAGGAGGCCACCTGATGACCACCGTCCTCGACCCCACCTCTGAGCAGACCCCGGCCACGCGGGAGCGGGCGACCCGACCCGAGTCTCTGGCCGGGCTGACCGTCGGCCTGCTCGACATATCCAAGCCCCGCGGCAACGTGTTCCTCGACCGCGTCTCCGAGCGGCTGGCCGGGCTCGGCGCAACCATAAACCGCTACACCAAGCCCACCTTCACGAAGCCCGCGCCGGTGGACTTGCGCCACGAGATCGCCACCGAGTGCGACGCGGTGATCGAGGCGCTCGCCGATTGAGGCTCCTGCGTGTCGTGCAGTGTGCACGACATCAGCGACATCGAGCGCCGCGGCGTCCCCGGCGTGTTCGTGTCCACGGTCCATTTCGCCTCTGCGGTGGCCGCCCAGTCGGAGTCGCTCGGCTTCGACGCAGCTTCTGTGCTCACCCGCCACCCCATCCAGGACCGCACCGACGACGAGATGACTCAGATCGCCGACACAGCCTTCAACGACCTCGTCCGAGCCATAGTCGGCCCCCAGCCCTAGGACCAGGCCGCTAAGGCCACTGCGGTGGTGCTGGCGTAGAGCACTCGGCGGTCCGCAACCGCGCTCAGAAACATCCCGTTGGCCACCCGCGAGCCGGTGGGCACGCGGTCGATGAGGCTGCCGGTGGCAATGTCCACCACCACTAGGTCGTCCGACGGCGGGCCACCGTCGGCGCCGGGCCTGAAGTCGTTGATCACCAGCTCCGCGGATTCCGGATACACCACCGGCTGCATCGACGGACGCACGTCTAGGTGCCAGGCCACCCTCATCTCAACCGACGGCGTGCCAGCCGGAACCTCCACCCCGGCCAGGCCGCCGTTGATCGAGTCCCAGGCGATGGCCATGCCGACGCCCGGGCTCACCTCGGGAACGTGGACCGGCGGCGCGATGATCCCGCCGCCGGGAGTTCCGAACGGTTCGATCTCGTCGCAATCGCGGTCGTCGTCCAGGCTGAACCTCAGCAGCCGCTGCGCTCCCGGCCATGGCGCGGGGCTGCGCCAAGACAGCCGGTTGCCGGGCGGCTCGTCGAAGCGGCCGTTGGGCACCGCTGTGTGGATGGCCCGGACCGACTCGATGTCGCCGCAGTCCATGATCCAGCAGTCCCCGTCCGAGATGCACGAGTCCCAGGCCAGGCCGTAGCGGCCGCCCGCGGCCCGATAGCGCGGGCGCCAGCTCGCGTCGATCTCCAGACCGCATCCGCCCGCACCGTCTGATTCGCCGGGCTCGCCCACGCCTAGGCGCCACAGGTGCTCGGTGCCCGGCACGTACACGAACTCCGTCGGCGAGCCGTCGCAGTCGACGACGTCGGCAGCGATGCGCCCCATCGAGCCCTCGGGCAGCACCAGCGGCTCCCCCACCAACTCCAACGACTCGGGCTCGAGACGGGTGAGGGTGGTGCCTCCCTGGCCCTCGAGCCGGAGATCCTTGGTGACGATGGTGCCGTCGCGCAGGGCCAGCATCCCGTTGTGGGAGCGGTCGGCGGGAAGCTGTCGCTCGACCAGCACCGACAGGTCGTCGGGATCGAACTTGTGCAAGTACGAGCCGTTGACGCTGTAGACCGCGCCGTTGGCATGAGCCAGGATCGACCCGCACCACACATGGCTGCCGCACGGCAGCCGCGGCGAGCGGGACAGCGGCTCCAGGGCGCCAGCATCGGCGCGGCCCGCGCCCAGGTCCAGGCGCTCCACCCACCCGTAGGGCTCGGGACCGCTGAAGGCGGGCATGGTCCCGCCCAGGTACCACTGGTCCGGCTCGCGCTCGACGAACATCACGTTCCAGCGCCCGTTTCGCCGGCTGGCCATCGACGCGGTGCCCGCCGCAGCATCGAGGCGCCCAGTGGCTGCCTTCTGCCGCCGGTTGCCGCCGCACTCGGCCGGCCACGCCGAGGGCCAGTACCCGTCCCGGGCTCCCGGCCGCCCCTCGAACCGATCCAACCCCGTCATCGGCGTTCGTTTCCCGTCACAAACTTCCGCAGCGGGCACAGTTGGCAACCTCCCGATGGCTGGCGACCGGCCAGCCCGGCGACCAGGAGCCGCGCCGACCTGGTGTCAGCCGGATCAGTCAGGCCCGCCTACGAACGAAGCCCCCCGAGTGCTTCAGGTTCTCAGCAATACTCGGGTCGGGGGCCTCCGGCTCCGGCGGCTGTGGCCGGTCGGAACTCCCTTTCGGCTGCTGGTTCCCGTCCTTAGCCATGAACCATGTCCCCTACTGCGACGATCACGCCCACCATCTCTAGGAGCAGGCTCGCCAACTCCAAGGTGAACGTCCTGAGCTGCGCTCGCAGCATACTCGCGTTGACGCGCGTCTGTATTCCGAGCCACAGCGCCAACTGCCTGTGTATCTCGGGCAGCTTCCAATGCGGATCGCGTTCAACGTACGAGCCGACGATTTGGCCTGCGTCGTGAATGAAGCGCCCCTCGCTGGGGCGCCAGATCATGACGGCTGTCAGAACGACACCGGCAAGTCCAATGGCGGCAGCCACTGCGCCGAGCAGCCCGACCGGCCCCAAGCGAGGCGGCGGGTCCACCGTCAAGGCCAACCCAGCGGCGAACCCAGCCGCGACGATGGCCACCGAGAGGACCGACCCCGCCCGTTCCCGCACTTCACGCAGAACCGTTGCCTGAGACTCGACGGCACTCATGCCGGTCTCGTAGGCGAGTCTGTAGCCGGCGGGATCACCCTTCACTGCCATCGTGCTCATCGGCCCCTCAGTCAGAGCGAGGGCCCGTAACGGGCCCTCGCTAGGCTCCGAACGAAGGAGCCATAAGAATCACTGGAGCATAGGCAGAATACATTGAATGCTGCAACCCCTCGAGAGATGCCTCTAAACTGGTCACGGAGCGAAGAGTTCGGGGACTACAGGGCAGTCAGACTGACGGGCTGCCTCGGTGGGGGTTCGCAGGCCCGACGGAGTGACCACTCGTGTGACGAAGCGGTCGAGGTCGAGGACGGCCAGGTCCCGCACGGCCGGGTCATCGGGGCGATGGCGGGCAACCAGCAGATCCCACATCGGCCCGGGCAGGATCCGCCCCGCGCCCGCGATCAGCCACACGGGCGTGCCCCCGCGGCGGGCCGCCTCGGCCACCGGCACCGTCTCGGCCGCCACCAGCGCCTGCGACGGCCCAACGCAGTCGCTGGTCATCAACACCAGGTCGGCTGGACCCGCGGCCTCGGGGTCGTCCGGATCGAGGGATCGCAAGTCCGGTCGATCGTGCAGTGCGGTGGCGAAGACCCCCAACTCCCCCACCGCCAGAACGCTCGACCCGGCGCGAAGGGTGTGCAGGCCGTCCTCCAGTGCCCGCCCGGTGGTGTCGGCGTCGAGGGCCTCGATGACCCTGATCGCCTCGGAGCGGGGATCCATGGCGGCGAGCATCCGGGCCGCCAGCCACACCAGCGGCCCGCAGTCGCGGCGGCGATCGAGCAGCCGCCGGCACGAGGTGAGCAGTCCCTTCGGGTCGTCGGCGAACGACGACAGCGCCGCCGCCGACTCCCGGACCAGCGGCACCACTGGCACGACGCCGGCCCGAGCCACATACCGCAGCCGCTCAATCGGATGCATGCCGGAGATCGTAGGCAGCCGGGAGCACGGCCGCGAGTCCCGACAACTGTGGCCCGCGCTAGCTTGGGCACTGTGACGACCTCCCTGCTCGATGTGGAACTCGCTCCCCTGGGAGCTGAGGCCAGGCCGCTGGAGGACTGGCTCACAACTTTCCCGCTCCTGCCGGTCCTCCTCGATCCCTACACCAACGAGAGCGCCTGGATACTGCACACCGCCAGGCGGATACTGGTCGCTTACGCCGAAGCCGGATGCCGCTGCTGCTGGGTGGTCACCTGCGGGGCCGACGATGCCCGGCGCTTCCTCGGCCCGTACGCCCAGGAGATCCTGACCTTCACCGACCCCGACCGGCGCGTGCCCGCCGCCCTCGGATTGGACACCCTGCCCGCGTTCGCGTTCGTGCTCCCAAACGGATCGGTCGCTGCAGCCGCCCAGGGCTGGAACCCCGTGGAGTGGAGGGCCGTCGCGGAGACCGTCTCGGAGTTCACAGAATGGCAGCGCCCAGTGATCGGCGACGGGCAGGATCCGGCCGCCTTCCCGGGAACGCCCGCGAGACCCTGACACGGGCAGGGGCGAGTAGGGCTGGGACAGTCGGCATGCGAGAATCACCCGACATCGCGGCCTTCGCCTACTCGGATCTGCTGCCGCTCGGCCCGGACACCACCGACTACCGGCTGGTGTCCACCGAGGGCGTCTCCACCGTCGACGCTGCGGGCCGAACCTTCTTGAAGGTCGAGCCCGAGGCGCTGGCGCTGCTGACGTCGGTCGCCATGCACGACATCAACCACTACCTGCGGGCCGGCCACCTCCAGCAGCTCCGCAACATCCTGGAAGACCCCGACGCCTCCGACAACGACCGCTTCGTGGCCACCGAGTTGCTCCAGAACGCCAACATCGCCGCGGGCGGTGTGCTGCCCATGTGCCAGGACACCGGCACCGCGGTGATCATTGGCCGCAAAGGCGAGCAGGTGCTCACCTTCGGTGACGATGCCGAGGCCATCTCGCGGGGCGTCTACGACACCTACCTCACCTCCAACCTGCGCTACTCGCAGCTCGCGCCGGTGGACATGTTCACCGAGGTCAACACCGGCAACAACCTCCCCGCACAGATCGAGATCCATTCCAAGCCGGGCGACGCCTACGAGCTGTTCTACATGGCCAAGGGCGGCGGCTCGGCCAACAAGTCGTTCCTGTACCAGAAGACCAAGGCCCTGCTCAACGAGGAATCGCTGCTCGACTTCTGCGACGAGACGCTGAGGCTGCTCGGCACCGCGGCCTGCCCGCCCTATCACCTGGCCATGGTGGTGGGGGGCACCTCGGCGGAACACAACCTGAAGGTGGCCAAGCTCGCGTCGGCCAAGTACCTCGACTCCCTGCCCACTTCTGGCGACGCCGCCACCGGCCACGGGTTCCGGGACCTCGAGTGGGAGCAGCGGATCCTGGAGATGACCCAGACCTTCGGCATCGGCGCCCAGTTCGGCGGCAAGTACTTCTGCCACGACGTGCGGGTGGTGCGCCTGCCCCGCCACGGGGCGTCAAACCCGGTGGGGATCGCGGTGAGCTGCTCGGCCGACCGCCAGGCCCGGGCCAAGATCACCTCCGAGGGGCTCTTCCTGGAACGGTTGGAGACCGACCCGGCCCGCTTCCTGCCCGAGGCCGACGACGACGAGTTGTCCAGCGAGGTGGTGGCGGTGGACCTCGACCGGCCCATGCCGGAGATACTGGCCCGGCTCACCCGCTACCCGGTCAAGACCCGCCTGGCCCTGACCGGCACGCTGGTCGTGGGCCGCGACATTGCCCACGCCAAGATCAAGGAGCGCCTCAACGCGGGCGAGGCCATGCCGCAGTACCTGCGCGACCACCCGGTGTACTACGCGGGGCCGGCCAAGACCCCGAAGGGATACGCGTCGGGGTCGTTCGGGCCCACCACCGCGGGCCGCATGGACTCCTACGTCGACCAGTTCCAGGCGGCCGGGGGGTCCATGGTGATGCTGGCCAAGGGCAACCGGTCGTCGGAGGTGACCGAGGCCTGCGCCCGTCACGGCGGCTTCTACCTGGGATCCATCGGCGGCCCTGCGGCCCGCCTGGCCCGGGACTCGATCCGCAAGGTGGAGGTGCTCGACTATCCCGAGCTGGGCATGGAGGCCGTGTGGCGCATCGAGGTCGAGGACTTCCCCGCCTTCATCGTGATCGACGACAAGGGCAACGACTTCTTCGCCGAGGTTTCCACCCCGGTGAGGCTGCGCGGCCGGTAGGCGGCTGCGGGCTGGTTGCGCGGCCCGTCGTCGGTGCTGGGGGCTGGTTGGCGGCTGGGGCAGCTCTAGCCGTCCGAGGCCGGCGCCCGAGCCGCCTCGACGGCCGCGGTCCGCCAGTCGAGCAAGGGGCAGTCGCCCCAGAGCCGCTCGAGCTGGTAGAAGGCTCGCCGCTCGGCGTCGAAGACGTGAACCACGAACGGGCCGTAGTCGAGCAGCACCCACTGGCGGTCGTCGGCGCCCTCCATGCGAAGCGGCGACGGGCCGCCCGCCGCCTTCAGGCTGTCCTCCACGCCCTCGGCGATGGCCCGCACCTGGCGGGAATTGTTGCCGTGGGTGATGACGAACAGGTCGGTCACCACTAGCACGTCGCCGACGTCGATGACCACGGTGTCGACACCCTTGCGCTCATCGGCGGCCGCAGCCGCGGCCACCGCCCAGCGCCGCGCGTTGGCACCGTCTTGGGCCGTGGGGAATGGACCGGCTGAGCCTGCGGGGCCGGCGACTCCGGCCACGTTGGCCTCCGCCGTCACCGCGCCGCCTGGTCCTGTCCGACCGTCACGGTTATGTCGACCACATCGGGGGTGTCCTCGCCCAGCTCTATGAGGGCCATGTCGACGCCGAGCACAAAGGCGATGGAGTTGGTGAAGGGATCGTTCACGAGTTCCTCGCGATGATAGGCGAATTGGGTGGTCTCAGCGCCAAACTCGGCCGCGTTGCCGATTACGGTGATTACCCCGCCGGCCGCGATCACGTCGTCGGCGAGCGCGTCCCGGATCGACGGGTCGCCCGTGCCGTCGAGCAGTTGGACCCGGGGCCGGAGGAAGGACTCCGGCTGCCGAGGCCACGGCACCAGCTCCCAGGCCCTGTCGCGCAGCCAGGACCGTCCTTCGGCGCCGAGCACGTAGCGAGGCGGCGAGGCGGGATCTAGCACCAGGGACTGCAGAGGGGGGACCTCCACCACTGCGGTGCCCGAGCCCAGAACCCGCATGAACGGCGACAACGGCGACGAGGGCGGCGGCGCGGCCGCAGCCGGGTCGTCGGCCCGCCCGATGACACCGAGCCACGACTCCCACAGGGCGCGCTGGCGCTGCACCCGGTTGACGTCAGCCTCGTCAGAGTTCCGGAAGGCATAGACCGCGGCGGCGTCGGCGGCGGAGAACTCGTGGCCCCCGGCCTCGTACACCACCCGCTGCACGCCGTCGGGACCCGCCTCCGAGAGGTCGTCCACCAGCAGGTACGGCAGGGGCGCGGCCGGGCCCATGCTGTGGGCCAGCGACTCGGTGGTGAATTCTTCCACCTCGTCGAACCCGATCCCGAACAGGGCCTCGGCAGCCTGCTCGACTGCGTCGGGGCCTCCCCGGGCGTACACCTCCGAGAAGAGCTCGCCCTGCTCGATGGCCCCACCGGAGGGCACAACCAGCAGATCGGCCGGCAGCAGCACGACGCCTCCGCCCGCGTCGATTCCGGTGCGGGCCAGGAACGCGATGCCGGTGAGCTCGCCGTTGTGGGTGTGGAGCGAGAGCAGCGTTGGCGTGACCCCCACCAACTCCAGGTATCCGGGTTCGTGAGGTTGCAGGACGATCGGTTCCTGGACCGTTTCGAACTTGGTGTCGAGCACGGCGCGGCCGCTCTCCCTGGCCAGCAGCAGCACCGCGAGGCCTGCAGCCACCACTATTGCGGGAAAGGCGAACCTCCAAAAGGAATGGGCCCGGGGGGCCGGCCGCCGGCGACCCCTCGCCAGCGTCAGCGACCGCACCCGTACAGGCCCCTGGCCCTAACGACATCGGCCACGGCGCGGGGCACGAGCGCCTCGACCGGTCGGCCGTCGGCGAACCGGGCCCGGATGTCGCAGGACGAGATGTCGAGCGCGGGACCCTCCACCACCATCGCAGGCCAGCGGAGCGGGGGGCGCCCGCCGGCGCGTCCCGCCCTGTCCACCACGACCGTGGTGGACAGCTCCCGCAGCTCCGCGGGGCGCTTCCAGGTGTCGAGGCCCTGGGCGATGTCCGAACCCACCACCAGCATCAGATCGGCGCCGGGATGCATCGAGACCAGCTCGGCGAGGGTGTCGGCCATGTAGCTCTCGCCGCCGCGGTCGATCTCCAGCGAGCTCGCCTCGATGCCCTCGAGGCCGCTCACCGCGGCTCGCACCATCTCCAGCCGGACCGGCGCAGGCGTCACCGGGTGCAGGGCCGACTTCTGCCACGGGTCGTTGGCCACGACCAGCAGCACCACGGACAGCCTCAGGCGGTGGCGCACCTCCAAAGCGACCGCGAGGTGACCGAGGTGCGGCGGATCGAAGGTCCCTCCCAGCACGCCGATGCGGGGACCGATCCGTCTTTGCACCGCGGAAGTGTAGGATCCTGGCCCTCGGTCGCGCCGCGGCCTGTGACGCATGTCACACCCCGCGGGCGCGCACGCCTTGACTTGCCGGGAACAAACGCCTACTGTATATTGGTTCGTCTGGGCTGGAGTAGCGCACTCGGAGGGTGTGCGCCCGGCACCAAATCCTCCCCACAAAGAAAGCGAGAAGGCCGCCCTGCCACGCGAGCGGGGCCGGTCAGGTGAATGTGACATGAGCGACTCAGTAGGACAGTACCTCAACGAGATCGGCGCCGTGGCGCTGCTGAACGCCCAGGAGGAGCGCGAGCTCTCCCAGGCCATCGAGCGCGGCGTCGACGCCCGACTCCGCAAGGAGCAGGGCGAGCGCGCCCGCGAGATCGACAGGTCGATCCGCGAGGCCGCGGCAGCCAAGGACCGGTTCATCCGGGCCAACCTGCGCCTGGTGGTCAGCGTGGCCCGCCGGTATCCCCTGCCCCCGGGCATGGAGCTGCTCGACCTCATCCAGGAGGGCAACCTCGGCCTCGAGCACGCCGTCGACAAGTTCGACTGGCGCAAGGGCTTCAAGTTCTCGACCTACGCCACCTTCTGGATCCGCCAGTCCATCGGTCGGGCCCTCGACCAGAAGGCGAGCCTGGTGCGCCTGCCCGGCGACCGGTCGGCGTCCTTGCGCGCCGCGCTGCGCCAGGTGTCCGGCGACGGCGACGAGTTGGACGACGACCACGCCCGGCTGCACCGGCTCACCACGCCGACCTCGCTCGACCGCACCATCGGCGACGACGACAGCAACGAGCTGATCGACTTGCTCCCCGACGCCAACCCCGGCCCCGAGCTCGAGGTGATGGCCAAGGCCGAGGAAGAGATGGTGACCGGACTGCTCAACATCCTCGAGCCCCGGGCCAAGTACGCCGTCGAGCAGCGCTTCGGGCTCTCCGACGGCATCAAGCGCTCCTACCGCGAGGTGGGCGAGGAACTGGGCGTCACCGCCGAGGCGGCGAGGCGTCTGGTGAAGCGCGCCATCAACGCCGTACGCGAGCACGCCGAGGATCTGAGCCTGGCCGAGACGGTCGACGCAGCCTGAGGTCGCTATGACCGCCGGAGACCTGACCCTGTTCGCCGGCGGGAGCACTTGGTCGCCTTCTTCCTGGAGGGCCAAACCTGCGCAGCATCAGCCGGCTTGGCCCGACGAGGCCGAGCTCGAGCAGGCGACCAAGCCCCTGCGCGACCTGCCTCCGCTGGTGTTCGCGGGCGAGGCCCGCTCGCTCATGGGCCACCTCGGGCGGGTGGCCAACGGCGAGGCGTTCCTGCTGCAGGCGGGTGACTGCGCGGAGTCCTTCGACTCCTCCGCGGACTCGATCCGAGACAAGCTGCGGGTGATCCTGCAGATGGCCATCGTGCTGACCTACTCGGGGGGCGTTCCCCTCGTGAAGGTCGGCCGGATCGCGGGACAGTTCGCCAAGCCCCGGTCCAGCCCAACCGAGACCAAGGGCGAGGTGGAGCTCACGTCGTTCCTCGGCCACATGGTCAACGACATCGGCTTTAGCGAGGCTGAGAGGCTGCCCGACCCGCGCCGCCTGCTGACCGCGTACCACCGGGCCGCGTCCACCCTCAACCTCCTCAGGGCGTTCACCCGGGGCGGTTACGCCGACCTGTCGAGGGTGGCCAGCTGGAACCGGGAGTTCGTGGCCACCTCCCCCGCGGGCCGGCGCTACTCGCAAATGGCCACCGACATCGACCGGGCCCTGCGGTTCATGACTGCGTGCGGAGTGACCACCGCCAACACTCCGCAGCTGCACGAGGTGGAGTTCTACACCAGCCATGAGGCTCTGGTCCTGGACTACGAGGAGGCGCTCACCCGCGAGGATTCGACCACCGGCGACTGGTACGACTGCTCGGCTCACATGCTGTGGATAGGCGAGCGCACACGCCAGCTCGATGGCGCCCACGTGGAGTTCCTGCGAGGCGTTCGCAATCCGCTGGGCTGCAAGATCGGGCCCACCGCCACCGCCGACGAGGTGGTCGCATTGTGCGAGTTGCTCAACCCGCAGCGCGTGCCTGGCCGGCTCACGCTCATCACCAGGATGGGCGCTCAGAAGGTGGGGACTCTGCTGCCGCCGCTGCTGCGGGCTGTGCGCGACTCAGGGCACCCGGTGGCCTGGGCGTGCGATCCGATGCACGGCAACACCTACACCTCGGAGTCGGGGCGCAAGACCCGCCACTTCGACGACGTGCTGGCCGAGATCAGCGGCTTCTTCGCGGCCCACACCGCGTGCGGAACCTGGCCCGGCGGGGTGCACGTCGAGCTGACCGGCGACGCGGTCACCGAATGTGTCGGCGGCGCCGACGACATCAGCCACGAAGACTTGGAGCAGGCCTTCGAGACGCTGTGCGATCCCCGCCTCAACGGCCGCCAGTCGGTGGATCTCGCCTTCCGAGTGTCCGAGATGCTCTCCTCCAGGAGCTGAGCATCAGCGGTAGACCGAGCCGTCTCCGGACTGCCTCTACACAGGGCCGATGGCAACCCCCGCGCCCCTGCCCCGAGGGTGCGCCTGGCCGCCGGACCCTGCCGCTGCCGCCGCTCCAGCGCCGTCCCCTGTCCGTCATGCCGGCAGGGACCCGGAAGCCGCGGTCAAGCGGCCCGGCCTGAGCGAAGCACGAACAGATCGTCCCCGTGCGGGTCTCTCCTGCGTGGCAGGATACGACTTGAGACTGCCGCCGTAACGGAGGTATCCGTGGACAGCGCTTGGAAGTGGCCCGGCTCCAGATGGTGGCGCGTCGACCTTCACGCGCACTCACCGGCGTCCCACGATTTCCAGAATGACGGGACTGCGGCTGCCGATGCAGCTCGCCGGTGGATGGAGTCCGCACGCGACGCCGGCCTCCACGCGGTCGCCGTGACGGACCACAATTCGTCGCGGTTCGTGCCCGAGCTACAGAAGGCTGCCTCCGAGGTGGACAATGCCCCGGTGCTCTTCCCCGGCGTAGAGCTCACCGCCAGTGACGGATCCCATCTCCTGCTCATCGTCGACCCGGGCGCCGGACAGGAGAACATCGATGATCTGTTGTCTCGAATGGAGATTCCGGTGGAAGAGCGCGGCGAGACCAACGCACGCACGTCTCAGAGCGTCGAGGCGATCCTGGAGCGCTGCGATGATCGGACACTCGTAATCGCGGCGCACGTCAATCAACCAGCAGGGCTGCTGCAACATACGGGCCAGCAACGGATTGCAGAACTCCGGGATCCGAGACTTGCAGCAGTGGAGATTAACCCCGATACCGAGTTCGACGAGTCGTGGCTTGACGGCAGCAAGGCCGAGATAGGGCGGGAGATCTCTCAGATATGGGCTTCGGACAGCCACTCCTTCGACGACCTCGGCACGCGCTACACGTGGGTGAAGATGACAGAACCCACTCTCGAAGGATTGCGACTGGCCCTCTCTGATGGCAGCGATTCTCTCAAGCCTGCCCGGAGGGAGGACTTGGAGAATCCCAATGCACATGCCGAGATGGCTATAGAGAAGATCACGGTACACAACACCAAGCACATAGGTCGCCTGTCGCCGACCGAAATCCGCTTCAATCCATGGATGAATGCCATCATCGGGGGACGCGGCACGGGAAAGTCGACTCTGCTCGACCTGTTCCGAAAGTCGATGAGACGGGACGGGGAGCTTGATAAAGCGGGAATAGGTCAGGAAGGATCGCTGCGGAGTCTCTTCGATGACCGCATGCGTGTGCCGGCAACTCGTTCCGACGGTGGTTTGCTCACCGGGGAGTCTCGCGTAGAGGTCGTCTACCGGAAGGGTGATGACAGGTTTCTTCTCTCGTGGAGCCGGGATGGGAGCGCTCAGCCGATCGCTCGGCTGAGCAATGGTGACTCAAGCGCGGAGAAGGGCAATATCTCGGAACGATTCCCCGTGCGGATTTACAGCCAGAAGCAGCTGTTCGCCCTGGCCCAGAATCCGGATGCGCTCCTCGCGGTTCTTGACGACGCCCAAGAGGTTGACGGTGCCAACACCAGCCGAGAATTGCAGAGGTTGGAGGGCCGCTATCTCGCCTTGCGTGCGGAGGCTCGACAGGCTCTAACGCACACGCGGGAGCTGCCAGATCGAGAGGCGTCGCTGGTCGATGTCCAACGGAAGCTGGATCTCCTCCAGCAGGGCGGCCATGCAGAGGTTCTCCGGCTCTATCGGAGTCGTCGCCGGACTGATGGCACGTGGAAGGCGGTGCAGGCAGCATCTGAGCAAGGACTAGACGCCGTCGGTGAGGCGCTTGGCGCGATGGCCGTGGCTGACTTGAATCTGCCAACCGGCGACGACGATGCCGCACAAGCGCTTCAACGTGTGCACCAATCGCTGCATCAACTTATTGAGGGCTTCCAGAGCAAGATGCTCGACAGCATCGAAGACGTACGCAGACGGCTGGCTGAGGTGTTGCAAGGCGCTGACGCCAGCCAATGGAGCGCCGCGGTTGATGCCAGCGAGGAGGCGTACCAGATCACTGTCTCTCAACTCGAGGAAGAGGGCATCGCAGACCCGATGGAGTATGGGGAGCTAGTTGAGAGAGCGCGAGGGTTGGAAGCCGAGATCGAGAAGCTCGGAACGGAGGAACAGAGGGCGCACCGACTCGAGCGCGAGGCCGACGCCGTGCTGGCCGAGCACCGGAAGGCACGGCACCAACTCAGCGTCAAACGAAAAAACTTCGCGAGCCGCGCTTCGGGCGACACGCTTCGTGTCGAAGTAAACAGGTTTGCCGAACATTCAGATCTGGCCGAGAGGCTCGAGCACATCCTCGGAATCGAAGCATTCAACGAGGATCGGAAGCTGATCGCCGAGCGGATCAGGCCGCAGGGAGACGGCGAGTGGGACTGGGGATCGTTGGACGGCGTTGTTGGCGAGATGCGGGCGTTTCAGTCGGGGGAGACCGAGTCGTGGGATACCAGAGATGCTCGGTTCGCGCCCCGGCTGAGGGATCTCCCCGCGGAGCGGATCGATCGCTTGGCTCTTTACCTTCCCCAGGACGTTCTTGAGGTTGGCTTCCGGAGCGGAGATTCCGCTCCATGGCGGCCTATAGCGCAGGGATCGCCGGGGCAGCAGACTGCGGCTCTCTTGGCGTTCGTGCTGGGTTTCGGTTCTGAACCCATCGTGTTGGACCAGCCCGAGGACGACTTGGACAGCACGCTCATATATGAACTGCTGGTCAGACGCTTCCGCGAGACCAAGCCGGCGAGGCAGCTGATCCTCGTGACTCACAACCCGAATATCGTCGTACACGGCGACGCGGAATACGTCCTCTCGCTGGAAGTCAGAGGCTCTCGAACCGCTGTCAGTCGCGAGGGCGGGCTTCAGGAACAAGATGTGCGAGAAGAGATCTGTCGTGTGATGGAGGGCGGCAGAGAAGCGTTCGAGAGCCGCTACCACCGGATCATGCCGTTGAAGGGAGTCAAGTGACAACGCCGAGCGATCAGCTGTCAAGGCGGATTCGACTCGGCGAGGACTCCACTCTGGAACTGAAGCGAATACTGCTGGCCGGAAAGCGGGTGACTGGGCCGGACCGGGGTCGTTTCGCAGACGAGATGGCGAGCATGGCCAACGGCTCGGGCGGGACCGTCGTGTTGGGGGTCGATGACGAGACCCACGACGTGCTAGGCATCCCGCTTGACTCTCTGGATGTCGTCGAAACCTGGGTGCGCGAGATTTGCAATGATTCGATCACCCCACCCCTGGACGCGACGATCAGGAAGTTGGAGATCCGGGGATCGTCCGGCGACCTCCTTGCTGTCATCCGTGTCGATGTCCCGCGGAGCCTGTTCGTCCACAAGAGCCCCGGCGGCTACTTCAGAAGAATAGGCAGCTCCAAGCGGGAGATGTCACCGGAGTTCCTCGCGAGGATGTTTCAAGAGCGCAGTCAGAGCAGGCTGATCCGCTTCGACGAGTCCATCGTTCCGGGAACAGAGCCAACGGACCTCGATGAGCGGCTCATCGCACGGTTCCTGCCGCGGCCGCAGACACCAGCAGACACCTATCTGCACAAGCTTCGGATCGCCGCCGAGGACGACGACGGCATCCTCCGTTTGACAGTCGCTGGTGTCCTCATGTGTGCTCGCGAGCCCGCCAGGTGGTTGCCGCACGCGCAGATCCAAGCGGTCAGCTACGCCGGCGAGCGCAGCGATGTGAACTATCAAACCGACGCTCGGAACGTGAGCGGGCCGCTGGATTCCCAAGTAGTGGAAGCACTGCATTTCGTGAAACGCAACATGAGGGTGAGTGCCAGGAAGGCCGTGGCCCGCGCCGAGCGTCCCCAGTTCAGTGAGAGAGCTGTATTCGAGGCCCTGGTCAATGCCGTCGCACACAGGGACTACTCCATGGCCGGCGCACGGGTCAGGCTCCACATGTTCCGAGATCGTCTCGAGTTGTACGTGCCCGGCGACCTGGCGAACACACTGACGACCGACAGCATTCACCTGCGCCAGTACAGCCGCAATGAACTGATCGTCTCCCTGCTCGCCCGTTGCGAGCTGCCGGGATCGGCCGAGCTTGGCCGGACTCGCATGCTGGAGCGGCGAGGGGACGGGGTCCCGATCATTCTCGACGAGAGCCGCGAGTTGTCTGGACGCCTGCCGGAGTACAGCCTCATCGATGACAGCGAACTTCGGCTGATCATCTGGGGGGCAGCAGCCAACGATTGAGCGGCGCGCGGCGACCCGTCGACTCCGATGGGTTGCTGCTGGACATGGTGGTCGAAGCTGAGTTGGAGGACCGGTGGCCCATCGCGAGGTCGGGTCCCCCTCAGGCCAGGCGGTCGACGAAGGCCTCTAGCTGGCGCAGGTTGCGCACCTCGAACACTCCGTCGCAGTGGGGGGCGTACTCCCCCACTATCGAGTCGCCGGTGTCCCAGTAGCTGCGGGGCTCGGGGTTCAGCCAGTAGAGGTGGCGGGCCTTCTCCCTGAGAGCCTTGACTATCCAGCTCTCGGGGGCGTGGTAGTTGTTGCGGGCGTCGCCGAGGATCAGCACTGTGGTGCGGGGACCGACGTCGTTGCCGTAGTTGTCCCAGAACACCCCGAGGGCATGGCCATAGTCGGAGTGGCCGTCCACCCAGACCACGTCGGCCTCGGTGTTGACCCGGTGAACCGCCTCGGCGATGTCATCGGTCCCTTCGAAGTAGCCGGTCACCTCGTCCAGCCCATCTATGAACACGAACGACCGCACCTTCGAGAACTGGCTGGAGATGGCGTACACGAGGTGCAAGGTGAACCGGGCGAATGCGGCCACCGACCCCGACACGTCGGCCACCACCATGATGTCGGGCTTGTGGGGTCGGGGGTGGCGGAACTTCGGCTCCACGGGCACGCCTCCATAAGACAGCGAGTGGCGCACCGTGGAGCGGAAGTCGAGCGGCCCGGACCGCCCGTGGCGGCGCTTGCGCACCAGCCGGGAGGCCAGCTTGCGGGTGAGCGGGTAGATCGCTTTGCGCAGGCTCGACATCTCCTCGCGGGAGGCGTGCATGAAGTCGATGTCCGACGGCAGCGGCTTCCGCAGCGTCTTGGCCATCGCCTCAACGCCCCGGTCGGCCACCAGCCGGCGCCTGATCTCGGCCTCGATCTGGCGCTTGAGCTCGGCGATGCTCAGCTCGTACTCGTCGCGGCTCAAGCGCAGGTCGAAGTCGTCGACGTCGCCCTCTGTGTTCTGGGCGACATCCATCAGGCGCTCGAGCACGCCCTCGAGGTCGAGGTTGCGAAGCGTGCGGTACAGGTAATAGGTGCCTCCCACGGGACGGCCCGGCTCCATCCCCGCATAGCGGCGGACCGCCTGGCGGGCCGCGGCCCGAAGCATCTCGGAGTCGCCTCGCAGCAGGGCCCGGTAGAGCATCTCGGCCAGCTCCTCGGGGCTGAGCATGTCGCCGGCCCCGCCCCGGTTGCCCTCGGCCGCGATCTCGCCGTCGGTCTCGTCGGCGTCCTCGAGATCGGAGGCCGCGATCTCGTACTGCGCGCCCCGCAGCGAGAAGTACACCTCGAAGACGGTCTCGAAGGCCTTCCAGTGCGCCTGGTTCTTCACCAGAGTGGCGGCCAGGGCGTACTTGAACGTGTCGCGGTCCTCGATCGGGACGTGCTTGACCGCCTCCATGGCGTCGAGGTTCTCGGTGAGGCTGGCGGGGATGCCCACGGCCCGCAACTCCGCGATGAAGCCGTTGAGCAGATCCAGCAGCGGATCTCCCGCGGCGGCGGGCAGGGCACCGACGGCACCCTCACCGGGGGCGCGGTCAGCGACGGTCACGGCCGCTCGGCCTCATGAGTCCCGCTCATGTTCGCTGCGCTCACGGGCCGCTCGGGCCACGGCCTCGCAAGCTCGGCCTCTAGGGCCCCAGGCCCTCGACGGTCGCCAGCTCCTTGTTCGCCCTGGCGATGTCGCTCTGGTACTTGAGCAGGACGTTCACCGTCTCCGCGGCCACGTCGGCATCAACGTGCTGAACGCCCAGCAGCACCAGGGTGCGGGCCCAGTCGAGGGTCTCCGACACCGACGGCGGCTTCTTGAGCTCCAGCTGCCGGATGGAGCGGACCACCCGGGCCACCTGGTCGGCCAAGTTCTCCGCTATGTCGGGAACCTTGGCCAGCACGATCTCCTTCTCCCGCTCCATCGACGGATAGTCGATGTGGAGGTAGAGGCAACGCCGCTTGAGCGCCTCGCTCAGCTCGCGGGTGTTGTTGGAAGTGAGGAACACCAGCGGCACCTGCAGCGCCTCCATGGTGCCCAGCTCCGGAATCGACACCTGGTATTCGCTGAGGATCTCCAGCAGCAGGGCCTCCGTCTCCACCTCGACCCGGTCCACCTCGTCGATCAGCAGCACGATCGGGTCGATGGCCCTGATGGCCTCCAGCAGGGGCCGGGCCAGCAGGAACTCGTCGGAGAAGATGTCGGAGGAGATGTCGTCCCAGGCCACGTCGGCTTCGCGCTCAGTCTGGATGCGCAGGAGCTGCTTCTTGTAGTTCCACTCGTACAGCGCCCTGGCCTCGTCGATGCCCTCGTAGCACTGCAGGCGGATCAACCGGCTGCCGGTGATCTCGGCCACGCTCTTGGCCAGCTGGGTCTTGCCGGTGCCGGCCGGGCCCTCCACCAGCACGGGCTTGTCGAGGCGGTCGGCCAGGAAGACCACTCCGGCGAGGCCGGAGTCACACAGATAGTCGACCTTGGCGAGGCCCTGGCGGACCGCGTCGACATCGGTGAAACGGTGGGACATCGTGATCAGCCAGAGTGCCGGTCAGCGGACGTGGCCCTCGCCGCGCACGACGAACTTGAGGGTTGTCAGCTGGTCGAGCCCCATCGGTCCCCGGGCGTGGAGCTTCTGGGTGCTGATGCCGATCTCCGCGCCGAAACCGAACTCCTCGCCGTCCACGAACCGGGTGGAGGCGTTGACGAGCACGGCCGCGGCGTCCACCTGTTGGGTGAAGCGGTCGGCCGCGGTGATGTCGGCGGTGATGATGGTCTCGGAGTGGCCCGAACCGTTCTGGTTCACATGGGAGATGGCCTCGTCGAGGGTGTCCACCACTCTCACCGACATCTTCAGGTCGAGGAACTCAGTGGCGTGGTCGGCCGCGGTGGCCTCCCCCATCGACGGCACCGCCCGGCGGGCCCGCTCGTCGCCGAGCAGTTCCACTCCGGCCAGCGCGGCCGCGGCCCGGGGCAGGAACTGCTCCGCGACAGCCGAGTGGACCACGAGCGACTCCAGGGCGTTGCACACCGACGGCCGCTGCATCTTGCCGTTGACCACGATGTCCAGGGCGGTGTCGAGGTCGGCGGAGGCGTCCACGTAGGCGTGGCAGTTGCCGGCGCCGTCGATGACGACGGGCACGGTGGCGTGCTCTCGTATGGACGCGATGAGCGACGGCCCGCCCCGCGGGATCAGGCAGTCCACGTAGTCGTTCTGCTGCATGAACTCGACGGCGGCCGAGCGGGACGTGTCCGCCACCAGGGTGAGGGCGTCGGCGGGCAGTCCGGCCGACGAGATGGCCTCGCGGATGGCGGCCGCGATGGCCAGGTTGGACTGGATGGCCGCCGACGAGCCCCGCAGGAAGGCGGCGTTGCCCGACTTGAGGCAGAGCCCGGCCGCGTCGGAGGTGACGTTGGGGCGGCTCTCGTAGATGATGGCGACCACCCCGAGGGGAACCCGGACCCGCTCGATGCGCAGCCCGTTGGGCCGGACCCAGCCGTCGGCCACCTCGCCGATGGGATCGCGACGAGCCGCGATCTGCATCAGGCCGTCGGCCATGGCCTCGATCCTGGCTGGCGTCAGGCGGAGTCGGTCGATGAGGCTGGCCACAGTGCCGCCGGCGGTAGCCCGCTCCACGTCGACGGCATTGGCGGCGCAGATCGCGTCGGCCCGGACCACAAGCAGCTCGGCCGCGGCCCTCAGGGCGGCATCCTTGGCCGCGGTCGGCGCGGTCGCCATGAGCCTGGAGGCGGCCTTGGCCCGGGCGGCCAACTCGGCCACCGGGGTTCCAGAGGGCTCGGCGGGCGGAGCGGCGGACTCGACGGGCGCGGCGCAGGGAATGACAGTGGTTGCGGCGCTGCTCATCGTCCCAGGCTATAGCCGCAGCGCGGCTAGCCTCGCCCGTGACGCGTGATGGACTCTCCTATCAGTGACTGAACCGAGGCGGCCCCGGCGGGCGTCGGGGTCTCTGCTGGTCGCGCTGGGCATCGGCGCCAGCCGCTTGGCCGGACTGGGCCGAGAGACCGTCGCCTCGCGGCTGCTGGGCAACACCGCGGCCGCTGACGCCTTCGCGGTAGCCATGCGCATACCCAACATGCTCCAGAACCTGCTCGGCGAGGGTGTGCTGTCAGCCAGCTTCGTGCCCGTGTACAGCCGCCTGCTCGACGAGGCCGACTCTGAGGGGGGCGATCGCGAGGATCCGGGCCGGGTGGCCGGCGCGGTGGCTGCCGCGCTGATGGCCATCGTCGGGCTGGCGGTGGCACTGTTCGTGACCCTGGCCCGCCCCATCACCTTCGTGCTGGCGCCGGGCATCGTCGGAGACGAGCGTTTCGATCTGGCTGTCTCCCTGGTGCGCATCACCGCTGTGGGCACGGGGTTCGCCGTGCTGTCCGCCTGGTGCCTGGGGGTGCTAAACAGCCACCGCCGCTTCTTCGTGTCGTACGCCGCGCCGGTGCTGTGGAACGCGGTGCAGATCGGGGCGCTGGTGGTGGCCTGGATCCTGGTCTTCGACCTGGACGGGGTGGCCAGGACCCTGGCCTGGGGTGTGGCCGGCGGCGGCCTGGCCCAGCTGCTGGTGCAGCTCCCGCTCACGGTGCGCCTGGCCCGGGGCCTGCGGCTCAGATGGATGCGCGGCCATGCGGGCCTGCGCGAGATCCGGCGCCGCTTCGGGCCGGCCTTGCTGGGTCGGGGCGTGGTGCAGGTCTCGGCTTTCCTTGATCAGATCCTGGCCACGCTGCTCGCCACCGGTGCGATCGCCGCGCTGTTCCGGGCCCAGATCCTCTACCTGCTGCCCGTGAGCCTGTTCGCCATGAGCATCGCCGCGGCGGAACTGCCCGAGATGTCGCGGCTGGCCGACGACCCCGTCGCCCTGGCCCACCGGACCCGCCTTGCCATGCGCCGGGTGGCGTTCTGGATGCTCATGACCGCCGTGATCTACGTGGCCGCGGGAGACCTGGTGGTGGGCCTGCTGTTCGAGGGAGGCGTGTTCGGATCGGCCGACACAGTACTGGTGTGGTTCGTCGTCGGGACCTATGCGCTCGGACTGCCGGCGACGGGCGTGAGCCGGGTGCTCCAAAACGCCTGCTACGCCCGGGGCGACACAGCCGGCCCGGCCCGCATCGCGGCCATCCGGGTGGCGGTGGCCGCGGTGGTCGGCACCGTGGTGATGTTCCCGCTGGACCGCATCGTGGTGGGCCCCGACGGCCTGCTGGGCGCCGCGGACGCCATCGGACTGGCATGGGCGCTGCCCGCGGCCGAGCGGGCGCTGGACGACGTCGTGCGGCTGGGCGCGGTCGGGTTGGCGCTCGGATCAGCGGTGGGCGCCTGGACGGAGATCGTCCTGCTGTCCCAGCGCTTCGGGGCTCCGGACGCGGTCCGCTCGGCGCTCGCGGCCCCGGCGGCAGCCGCGGCTGCGTCCTTCGCGACAACCGCGGCGCTGAAGCTGCTCGTCGACGGCTGGCCCGTGATCTTGTCGGCACCAGTAGTGGCCGCGGCCGCCGTGGGTGTCTACACGGTGGTTGCCTACCGCAGCGGGGTGGCCGAGGCCCACCTCCTGCTCCAGCCGGCCCGCAGGATCATCTGGCACCGCCGCGACCAGTTCGACTGAGGGTCGAAGGACTCTGCGCGGCGCGGTGACCTATCCGCGCGGCCCCTCACACGGAAGTAGAGTCGAGGGCATGTGGAAGCTCCTAAAGCGCCGTTGGAAGTACCTGACCGCCCGGCTCGCCGGCCGGCTCGAGGAGAACGCCGACCCCAAGATCCAACTCGAGCAGGCCATCAGGGATGCCCGCGACCAGCACCGAAGGCTCAAGGACCAGGCGGCCAACGTGATCGCCAACCACAAGCAGATCGAGATCCGGCTCAACCGAGCCCTCTCCGAGTTGGAGAGAGTCAACCGCAACGCCCGCCAGGCGCTCATGATGGCCGAGGAGGCGACACAGGCCGGAGACGAGGCCAAGGCGACGTCCTACATGAATGCGGCTGAGCAGCTCGCGGGTCGCCTGATCACCCTCGAGCAGGAGATCGAGAGTCTGAAGGGCCTCCTCTTCCAAACCTCCGAAGCTGCTGACCAAGCCAAGGCCGGGGTGTCCCAGAACGCGCTGAGCCTCCAGGAGAAGCTCAGCGAGCGCCAGAAACTGCTCGGGCAGCTCGACCAGGCCCGCATGCAGGAGCAGATGAACGAGGCCATGAGCACCCTGTCGGAGGCGGTCGGCGAGGACGTGCCCACGCTGGCTGAGGTGCGGGAAAAGATCGAGGCCCGCTACGCCAAGGCCAAGGGCGTGGCCGAACTGGTGGAGGAGGGCGGCACCGAGGGCCGGATGCTGGAGATCGAGGCCGCGGCCCGCAACCAGGAAGCCAAGGCCAGGCTCACCGAGCTTCAGGAGCAGCTCGGAATCGCGGCGCCGGGACAGCAGGAGATCCCCCAGTCCTCAGACGCCGAGGACTGAAGCCGGGCGACGCGGCCGCTCCTCGGCCGCAGCACTCAGGAGCCGGGCAGGACCACCAGGTCGTTGGCGTGGACCACCACGTGGGGGGCGCCGGGGGGCAGGTCCTCCCGCCGGCGCCCGGCAGCGCTGCGTAGCTCCTCGCTGCTGTGGCGGGCGAGGCCCTTGGCGAACACTTCGCCCCCCGCCTCGCGTACTTCCACCGGCGCGCCGGCGTCGAAGGTGCCGGACACGGACCGGACACCGATGGCGAGCAGCGACTTGCCCCGCTCGAGCGCGGCCCTGGCTCCCGAGTCGACCGCGACCTCGCCCTGCGAGCCCACCGCGAAGCCGATCCACAGCTTGCGAGCCGGCAGCCGCTCGGCCGAAGCCCGCACCACCGTGCCCACCCCGGCCGAACCGGCCGCGGCGTCAGCGAGCACGTCGGGCCGCTTGGCGTCGGCGATCACCGTGGGCACGCCCGAGAGAGACGCGACGCGCGCCGCGGTTAGCTTGGATGCCATGCCGCCGCTGCCGCGGTCTGTGCCGGCGCCGCCGGCCCGGCTCTGGAGACGGTGGTCGAACTCCACGATCTCCTCGATGAGCGACGCGTTCGAGTTGCGGCGGGGATCTTCGGTGAGCACTCCCGCGGTGTCGGTCAGCAGCACGAGCAGGTCGGCCTGAACCAGATTCGCCACCAGCGCGGCCAGGCGGTCGTTGTCGCCCCAGCGGATCTCGTCGTCGGCCACCGCGTCGTTCTCGTTGACGACGGGCACGACGCCCAGCTCAAGGAGCTTGCGCAGCGTGGCCGCGGCGTGCACGTACTGAGTGCGGATCACGAAATCGAGCGGCACCAGCAGCACCTGGCCCGCCACCACTCCCAGACCGGAGAACACCTCCCGGTACAGGCCCATGAGCGCACTCTGGCCGACGGTGGCCACGGCCTGCAGCGTCTCCATGCTGGACGGCCGCCGGTCTCCTCCCATGCCCAGTTCGGGCAGCCCGGCCGCGATGGCGCCGCTGGTGACCACCACAACCCGGCAGCCCTGTGATCTCAGCGCCACCACCTCGGAGCAGAACTTCTCGATGGAGGCGCGGTCGATTTCTCCGGCGCCGTCGGTGATCGACGACGTGCCGATCTTGGCCACAATGGTGCGGGCCGCGGGCGGCTCAACCGCGGGCCTCGCCTCGCCGGTGGTGGTCACCGATCGCTCCCGCGGATGCCACTGCTGGAGGCGGCCTCAGCGTCGTCGTGGTAGGTGAAGCTGAAATCCCCTATGCGCACCTCGTCGCCAGTGGCCGCGCCGGCCCGGGCCAGGGCCCGCTCGACCCCGAGGCTGCGCAGCCGGTCCTGCGCGTAGGCCAGCGCTCCGGCGTCGGTGAGGTCGCTGAGGGCCACCGCCCGCTCCGCGGCGCGTCCCTGCACCCTCCACGCGCCGTCGCCGCCGCGCCGGACCGTGAATTCCTGAGCAGACGGCAGGGGCCGATGCACGACCGGAGCCTCGCAGACCGGCTCGCTGGTTCGTGCCGCGGCCACCATCCGGGCCAGCTCGCCGAGCACCTCGGACACACCCTCGCCGGTCACCGACGACAGGCGCCCGTCCCCGAAGCCGAAGCCCGCGCCGGGCGCGGTGTCGGCCCGGCTGCCCACCGCCAGCCGCGGCCGCTCGAGCAACTCCGGGCGGTAACGGCCCAGTTCGGTCAGCAGCACCTCCAGCTGCTCGCCGGGCGGGCAGGCGGCGAGCTCGCACAGGTCTATGAGCAAGAGCAGCACCCGGGCCCGCTCCACGTGACGCAGGAAGCGGTGGCCAAGGCCGCGGCCCTCGCTGGCTCCCTCGATGAGGCCGGGGACGTCGGCCAGGACCATCTCGAATTCGTCGTTGAGCCGGACCACGCCGAGGTTGGGCTCGAGCGTGGTGAACGGATAGTCGGCGATCTTGGGCTTGGCCGCGGACACGCGGCTGATGAAGGTCGACTTGCCGACGTTGGGGAAGCCGACGATGGCCACATCGGCGAGCAGCTTGAGCTCCAGGCACAGCCAGCGCTGCTCGCCGAACTCGCCCTGCTCGGCGAAGGCCGGGGCCCGCCGCCGGTTTGCCAGGAAGCGGGCGTTGCCTCGGCCGCCCTCGCCGGCGCGCGCCGCCAGCCAGCGCTCGCCGTGGTCCGACAGGTCCGCGAGCTGCGACCGGTCGCCGTGATCCAGCACCACCGTGCCCACGGGAACCCTCACGTCCAGGCCGTCGCCGCGCGCTCCGTGGCGGTTGCCCCCCGAGCCGTGCTTGCCGCTCGAGGCCCGGCGATGGGGGTGGTCGCGGAAGGCCAGCAGAGAGGCAACGTTGCGGTCCGCTACCAGCCAGACGTCGCCCCCGCGCCCGCCGTCGCCGCCGGACGGCCCGCCCCGAGCCACTTGGGCCTCCCTGCGGAAGGCGACGCACCCAGCGCCGCCGTCACCGGCGGCGACGTGGAGGTTGCACTCGTCGACGAACCCGGACACCCACTAGAGGCTAGGACCGGGGCGCGGCGTCAGGCGTCTGCGGGGACCACCTTGACCAGCTTGCGGCCCCGACGGGATCCGAAGCGCACCACGCCGTCGGCAGTGGCGAACAGCGTGTCGTCGCCGCCGCGCCCGACATTGGTGCCCGGATGGAACTTCGTGCCCCGCTGGCGAACGATGATGGCGCCGGCCAGCACCCAGCCGCCGTCGTAGACCTTCACTCCGAGGCGCTGCGCATTCGAGTCGCGGCCGTTGCGGGTCGATCCCCCGCCCTTGGTCTTGGACATCTCGAATCAGCCCTTCCGGATCTCGGTGATCTGCAGCGTCGCCAGAGTCTGGCGGTGGCCCCACCGGCGGCGCTGGTTGCTCTTGGACTTGTAGGTGAAGCCGCGGATCTTGGGGCCGCGGTGCTCGTCGACCACGACCGCGGTGACGCTGGTGCCGGAGAGGTCGGACGGCGTCGCCAGCACGGCGTCGCCGTCCACCACCAGCACCGGGCGCAGCGAGACCTCCGAGCCCGGCTCCGCGACGCGCTCCACTTCGATGGTGGAGCCCTGCTCCACGCGGTACTGCTTACCGCCGGTGAACACCACTGCGTACATAGGCATGAGAGGGTACCGCCGCGCGACCTCAATCCGTGCCAGCCGCTCGGCCTCCTACATCCCGCTCTTGTTCGCTGCGCTCACGGGCCGCTCGGGCCACGGCCTCGCTGTCGACATCGCCGCGCGACCTCAATCCGTGCCAGCCGCTCGGCCTCCTAGCCGATGAGGTCCGCCAGCAGCCGGAAGCCACGGCCCGAACAGTCGCCGCAGATGTCCGACAGCGACTCGAGGAGTCCCTCGCCGCTGCGCTTGCGGGTCATCTCCATCAGCCCGAGGCCGCTGATGTCCAGCACCTGGGTGCGGGTCTTGTCCCTCGCCAGGGCTTCGCGGAAGCGCTTGGCCACCATGGCCCGGTTGGCCATGACTTCCATGTCGACGAAGTCCACGACGATGATGCCGCCTATGTCGCGCAGCCGCAGTTGGCGAGCCAGTTCGTCGGCAGCCTCCAGGTTGTTGGCCAGCACCGTCTCCTCCAGGCTGGACTTACCGACGTTCTTGCCGGTGTTGACGTCCACCACGGTGAGGGCCTCGGTGTGCTCGATGATGAGCGAGCCGCCCGACGGCAGCCACACCTTGGGCTCAAGCGCCTTCTTGAGCTGCTCGGTGACGTAATAGCGCTCGAACAGCGGCAGCTTCTGCTTGTCGCCGTCGTAGTACTCCACCCGGTCCGCGAGCGACCGGATTATCGACGAGATGTAGCCGGACACCTTCGAGTAGAGCTCCTTGTCGTCGATGATCACTCCCCGGTAGTCGGAGTTGAGCTCCTCGCGGATGAGGCGCAGGGGAGCCTCGGGCTCCCGGTACAGCAGCGCCGGGGCGGAGGACGAGGCGGCCAGCTTCTCGATGTCGCTCCACTGGCGCAGCAGGCGCTCGGTATCGCGCTCGATCTCGGCCGCGGTGACCTTCTCGGCTGCGGTGCGCATGATCAGCCCATGGCTGTCCGGCTTGACCTTCTCGAGGATCGACCGCAGGCGCTTGCGCTCGGAGTCGGGGAGGCGCTTGGAGATCCCGAAGCCCGACGAGTTGGGCACCAGGACCACGAAGCGGCCCGCCAGCGACACGTCCTGGGTGAGGCGGGCGCCCTTCTCTCCGATCGGGTTCTTGGTGACCTGGCACAGGATCGACTGCTTGGGCCGGAGCAGCTCCTCGATGCGGGGCTTGACCTGGTCGCCCTCGGTGCGGCCGCCCTCGATCTCATCGGGGTCGTACTGGACGTCTCCCCGGTACAGCACCGCGTTCTTGGGCGTGCCGATGTCAACGAAGGCGGTCTCCATGCCCGGCAGCACGTTCTGCACCCGTCCCAGATAGATGTTGCCGTGGAGCTGGCCGACGTCGTCGGACGGCCGCGACATCCTGAACTCAATGAGGCGCCGACCCTCGAGCACCGCTATCTGGGTGGCCTGCTCGCTGACGTGGACGCACATGAGATAACGGCCGAGAGCCTGGCCCTTGCGGGTGCGGCCCCGGCGGCCCTTCAGGCTCTTCTCGTCGAGTTCGACCGGCTCGTCGAAGGTGACGGCCTCCACCACCGCGGGCGAACGAAGCTTCTGGCCGGAACCCCGGCCGCCCCGGCGGCGTTTCCTCCTCCGCCCGCCCGAAGCGGAACCGCCCTCGGGCGTGCGGCCATCGCCTGCGTCCGCCGGCAACGACGGAGCGGGACGGGTGTCGCCGATCTTGGGCTTTCGCGCCCGTTGCTGATCCGGGCGGCGCGGCTTGGAGGGTCGTCCGGCGGACGGCCCGGCGGCATCGGACTGCTCTCTTGCTGCGGGCCTACCCGACTGTGCTTTCTTCTCGGCGGCGCCGGAGGCGTCCGCCGGGTGTCGTTCGTTGGTCATTGTGTTCCTTCAAGTACGTGAGCAGGTTGGTCATAGCTCGACCCCTGCTCCTGCGACCGACAGCTCGGCGACCGCCAGCGGTTCGCGGCGTTGGAGTCCGTCGGTTGCGATCCATTGGTGAAGACGGCACGCCCGCACAAGGCTGAGCGGCGGGTCGAGGCTCGCGAGCAGCTCCGCCGGGCGAACCGCCCGCGGTTTCGTGCCCAGCTCGGCGATGAGCCTCACGCCGTCTGTGATGTTTTCCTGCACCTCGACGGCGAGCGTGGCAGGCCGGATGTCATCAGTGTCCAGCCGCCCTTTGCGCTCGCGTTGCACGATCAACTCGCGGCGGGCCATGGCCTGCGCCAGCGAATCCGACGCCCCTGCAGCGTCGGCACCAGCCGCGTCGATCCTCCAAGTACAGCTCGTCACCGCGTGCTGGAGCGACGGCTCGCCGGGGGCGAGACCGGCCGCGGCCAGCGCTGTCAATCCCGTCGGCAGCGACGCGGTAAGCGCTGCGACCAGGGTCTCGGCGTCGATGCTGGCTGCCCGGTCCGGATCCAGCTCGACGTCGAGGTACTCGGCGTCAGAGGAGTATCCGGTGGACAGGGCCAGCCCGAACGAGATCTTGGGCCGAGGATTGAACCCGGCCGAGTAAGCCACGGGCACCCGGGCGCGCCGCAGCGCCCGCTCCCAGATCCGGGCCACATCCCGATGGGATGTGAAGCGAACCTTGCCGTGCTTCGAGAAGCGGATCCTCACCCGTGACCTGCTCACGGCGCCGCCCCCACGAGGCCCCGCTCGATCAGGCGCACCGGGACCGCAGCACCGCGCGAGGTGTCGATGCCGGTGCCCTGGCTACCCCCTGCGGGCGGCACCGCGGAAGCCACCACGTGCTCGATGCCGTAGCCGGTGCACGCCCCGCAGTCGTAGCACGGCGTCCAGCGGCAGTCCTCGAGACCCAGTTCGTCGAGAGCATCCCGCCAGTCCTGCCACAGGAAATCCTTGTGGAGCCCGGCGGACAGATGATCCCAGGGCAGCACCTCATCGAAGGTGCGGTGCCGGTAGACCGAGGCGTCGACGTCGATACCGCAGGCGTCCGCCGCGGCCTGCCACCGCTGCAGGTCGAAGTGCTCGGACCACTCCTGAAAGGTGCCCCCATGACGCCACACGTGCTCGATCACCGGACCGAGGCGGCGATCGCCCCGGCTGGCCAGGCCCTCGGCCAGGCTGGCCGCCGGGTCGTGCCACTTGAGCTGCACACCCTTGGCCCGCCGGAGATCGCTGCGCAGCAGGCCGATCTTGCGCCGAAGCTCCGCCGCGGTGTTCTGCCCGAACCACTGGAAGGGGGTGAACGGCTTGGGCACGAACCCACCCACCGACACCGTGACCGACGGCGACCGCGCGTGGGTCCGCCCCAAAGCCACGCAGTTGCGGGCCAGCTCCGCGATGGCGAGCGTGTCCTGGTCGGTCTCGGTGGGCAGGCCGGTGAGGAAGTAGAGCTTCATCCGGCGCCATCCCTGCGAATAAGCCGACTCCACTGTGGAATAGAGGTCGTCTTCGGTAATGAGCTTGTTGATCACCTGGCGCATCCGCCAGGTTCCCGCCTCAGGCGCGAACGTGAGCCCCGTTCGCCGGGCTCGCTGGATCTGAGCCGCGATGCCGACCGTGAAGGCATCGACCCGCAGGCTGGGCAGCGACACCGAGACCTGGCCGCAGTCCGAGTCGTTTACCGTGGACGCCACGATCTGCTCGATGCCGCTGAAGTCGGCGGTGCTCAGCGAGGTGAGGGCGACCTCGTCGTAGCCGGTGCGGCGCAGGCCCTCGCTCACCATGGTCCGCACCTGCTCGGCCGGGCGCTCGCGCACCGGTCGGGTGATCATCCCGGCCTGGCAGAATCGGCACCCTCGGGTGCAGCCCCGGAAGACCTCGACGTTGAGGCGGTCGTGGACCACCTCGGTGAGCGGGACGAGCTGCCGCTTCGGGTAGGGCCAGTCGGCCAAATCAGCCACGGTGCGCTTCTCAACGGTGGCGGGTACGTCGGGGTACTTGGGCTTGACGGCCTTCAGCCGTCCCCGGTCGTAGACGGCGTCGTACATCGACGGCACATAAACCCCGGGCACCCGGGCAAGGGCCCGCAGAATCGCGTTGCGGCCCCCGGACCGCCCCGAGGTCTTCCAGTCAGCGAGCACGTCGGTGACCTCGCCCACCGCCTCCTCGCCATCGCCGAGCACGACGAAGTCCACGAAGTCGGCCAGCGGCTCGGGGTTGTAGGTGCAGTGGCCCCCGGCACCGATCAGCGGGTCCGAGTCCTGGCGCTGCACACTCCGCACGGGCACGCCCGCGAGGTCGATGCAGTTCAGCACGTTCGTGTAAGTGAGCTCGGCGGAGAGGTTGAAGGCGATGACGTCGAACAGCGCAGCCGGGCGGTGGGTGTCGAGCGAGAACAGCGGCAGCCCCTCGGCCCGCATCAGCGCCTCGAGGTCAACCCACGGCGCGTAGGCCCGTTCGGCGGCCGCGTCCGGACGCTCGTTGAGGATCTCGTAGAGGATCTGCAGGCCCTGGTTGGGCAGGCCGATCTCGTAGGTGTCGGGGTAGGTGAGCAGCCACGACACGATGCCGGTGCCGTGGCGGGGAGTCTGCATCCCGTACTCGCCCCCGATGTAACGGGCGGGTTTGGAAACCTGGGGCAACAAAGGCTCAAGACGATGCCACAGGTTTGTCACCATGCCAGCCTACATCTGCTGGTTGAGCATCCCTTCGATGTCGAGGCGGCGGCGGTAGACGCCCGCGACGAGCCCCAGCGACGCCATCGAGGTGAGCATCGAGGATCCGCCGTAGCTGACCAGCGGCAGCGGAATGCCGGTCACCGGCATCATTCCCATGGTCATGCCGACCGACTGGAACATCTGGAACAGGAACATGGCGAAGACCCCGGTGCAGATGAGCCGCTCGAACGGGGTCGCGGCGATCTGAGCCGTCCTCCAAATGCGGAACAGCAGCACCGCATACAAGCCAAGCAGCAGCGAGGCGCCCCGCAGGCCGAGTTCCTCGCCCGCGACGGTGAAGATGAAATCGGTCTGCTGTTCGGGCACCAGATCGGACCGGGTCTGAGTCCCCTGGAACAGCCCCTGTCCCCGCAGCCCCCCGTTCCCGATGGCGATCTGGCCTGCTCGACGTTGAAGGCGATGCCGCCGGCGTCGTCGCTTGCCTCCGACGGAGCGAACAGGTAGACGCGCAGGCGGGCCTCCTGGTACTCGGCCAGCGCGTCGGAGCGGAGCACGCCAACGACCCCCACCGCTGCGACGATCGCCAGCAGGGCGATCCAGCGGAGCTTGATCCCGCTTGCGACCACGGTCACGAGGGCGACCACGAGGTACACCAGCATGGTTCCGAGGTCCGGCTGGAGCCTGATCAGCCCGATCGGCGCGGCGGCTAGTGCCAAGGCCAGCGCCACCCGCATCAGGCCCGCCTCGCCCTTGCGAGGCGACAGCAGCAGCGCCAGCCCAACTATCACTACAAGCTTTCCGGGCTCGGACGGCTGCACCCTGAACGTCCCGAACGAGAACCAGCCCCGCGTGCCGCTGACCTCCACGCCCACCTGCAGCACCAGCCACAGCGCGGCCATCATCGCCACGAAGCCGAGCGGGTAGAGCCTTCTGATGTGCCTGGGAGCGACGAAGGCGACGACCGCGGCCACAACCGCGCCGACGGTGACGAACAGGACCTGGCGCTCGAGGAAGGCGGTGTTGGGCTCGGTGAAGTCGTCTACGACGCCCCTGGTGGCCGAATAGACGAGAACCGACCCGATGGCGGCGATGGCCAGAGCCGACAGGATCAGGAACGGATCGACCAGCAGCCACCACGGATCCTTGGCGCGCTCGAGCGTCTCGGGCTTGGGCGGCGGCGCGAGCACAGTCACAGCAGGGCGTCCAGTCCTCGCTGCTCCACGGCGATCTCGCCTCCCACCAGCTCAGCGCATTCCTGCGACAGCACGGGCCGCTCCTCGGAGATGGGGACGCCCTCGGCGTCCACCTTGATCTCGCCGGTGCGGACGCCCTCCAGGAACGACACCAGCAGCTTCACCTCCCCGTAGCAGGCGTCCACCTCCTTGGCCGTGCGAGCCCTCTCCACCGTGCCGGTGGCGATGGGATAGAGGATCCGGGCCACGGCCGGCGCGGCCACATCGCCGCCGAAGCCCGCCTCCTCCAGCACCAAGGCCACCACGACCTCGGGTGTGTGGCTGAAGCCGCGCTCGGGCCACGATGCCGGCCCGAACCCCAAGAACCAGGCGAAGTCCGCCTTGCCCAGCTTCTCCGCCGTGCCGGTCTTGCCCGCCACCGGCCACCCGTTCAGCGGGAAGTCGACGCCGCCCTCGCCGGGAAGGTTGAAAGCCTCGTAAGCGGTTCCCCGCAAGAGCGCCTCGTCGCCGGTGCTGCTCGGGAGGTTGTAGGCCGTCACGCCGTTCAGCCCGTCGAGCAGCGGCCCGGAGATCTTGGCGCTCCATTCGAGCTCGCGCACCAGCCTTGGGCCGAACTCCTCGAGGACCTGGCCGTCGCGGTCGGTGATCTTGGTGGCGATGTTGGGCTGGTGGACCTTGCCCTCGCTGGCCAGCACGGCGTAGAGGTTGGCCATCTGAAGCGGCGTGGCGAGGAGGTTGCCCTGGCCGATGGCCAGGTTGATGGTGTCTCCGGCGAACCACTGCGCGCCGCTGCGCAGGAACACACCCTGCTCGAACTGGTAGTCGTAGTACTCCCGGTCGGGCACGACGCCGGCACGCTCGTGCGGGAGCGGAATGCCGGTGTGGGACCCGAGGCCCAAGGCCCGCGCCGACTCCTGGATGCCCTCATCGAGAGGTGACGGACGCTGGAAGAAGCCCTCGCCTCCAAGCTTGTAGAAGTACGCGTCGCTCGACACCGTGATGGCGTCTCGCAGATCGACGCCGCGCTCGCAGCAATAGGGGCTCTCGAACACGCAGGTGTCGGACTCCTCCAGACAGAAGGGATAGCGGTACGTGCCGGTGTCGCGATAGAACTCGTCCACATCGGTCAGAGCGGCGGGGCCGTCGCCTATCACGCCCTGGGTCAGCGCGGCGTAGGTGGTGACCACCTTGAACGTGGAGCCGGGTGCGTACAGGCCCTGGATGGCCCGGTTGAGGATGGGTGAGTAGTTCTCCTCCGCGATCAGGTCGTTGAACAGCCGCTGCGATATGCCGTTCACGAACTCTCGCGGATCGAAGGTCGGGACCGACGCCATGGCCAGGACTGAGCCATCGCGCGGGTCGATCGCCACCGCCGCCCCGGCCGAGGCCACGAAGCGGGGGGCATCCGGATCCTCTGGCGGCTCCTGGTCCCGGGCCTCGTCGAGTCCCCGACGCAGCTCTCGCTCTACGAGGCTCTGGATGTCTAGATCAACCGTGAGGTGCACGTCGTTGCCGGGCATCGGCTGACGCCTCTTGTCGTGGTGCACCTTGACGATCTCGTCCAGCCGGTTCACCTCAAAGACGCGTACGCCGGGGACTCCCCGCAGCTCGCTCTCGAATACGCGCTCCACACCAGACTTCCCGATCTCGTCCCCGGGCTGGTACGTCTTCGCGTTCGGATCGCTCGGGTCGACCTGCGCGCTCAGGGTCCGGTACTCGGACTCGGTCAGCGGCCCCACGTAGCCGAGCAGGTGCGCAGCCAGCTCGCCGTAGGGGTAGCTGCGCACCGTGCGCTCCTCCACGGACACCCCGGGGAACAGGTCCGGGCGCTCGCCCAGGTACACCAGCAGGTCAGCGTTGATGTCGACCGCCACTGGAACCTTGTCGAACGGCCCGAACTCCCGGCTCGCGAGCCGCCCCTCAATGTGGCTGACCTTGGTCAGGCGGCCCGAGCGGCTGACGATCTCCGCGAGCTGGAGCAACACGTCGTGCCGCTCGGACTCATCGAGTGCAGCCCTGAACGCCAAGCGGTCGATCGTCACCACCTGGACCACCCTGTTGTCCACCAGGATCCGCCCCTTGGCGTCGAAGATGCGGCCCCGGGGCGCCTCGGTGTACACCACCCGCAAGATGTTCGCGGAGGCGGCGGTCTGAAGTTCCTCGCTCTCGAGCACCTGCAGATACCAGAGCCGCGCCACCAGGGCCGCCATCAGGCAGACCGCCAAGATGCCGACGACGTGCAGCCGGAAGCCCTGGCGCTCGTGAGCATCGGGACCATTGTTGGCCATCAGATCCCCATCATGGCTGGCGCGGGACAAGACGCCCCGGTGGCCGCGCCCGAGTCCGTCCGCCCCAGAGAGCCCACCGCATGGCGGGGGCCGCAGCCAGCGACAGCACCGCGTTGATCGCCGACGAGACGAGCACGATCTTCAGCAAGTCGTCGTCAACCATGCCCCGCTGGCCGATCACCTCTCCCAGCACCGCGTAGGCCGTCACCGATGCCGCCGTGCCCGCGAAGGCGAGCAATCCCGTCTGGGTGCGGGTGTCGTGGAAGAGATCCTCGGTGATGCTGCCCAACCCGAAGGCCACGAGAGCGAACGAGACCGCAGCCAGCCCGAGCGGGGTCGGCAGATAGACGTCCCATATCAACCCGGCCCCGAAGGCGATCATCGGGCCCCGATGGGTGCCGGCCAGGAGCCCAGCCAGAATGGCGACCAGGGCCGGCAGCTCGGGAGCCACCCCGGCCACTCGCACCTCCACGAAGATCGTCAACTGCAGGAGCAGCGCCGCCAGGTACACGGCAACCAGCCGCAGAACGCCCACCCAGACGCTTCCTCGCGCCGACAGCAGGCGCTGCTGCACCCCGGCGGCAGCCAGCTGTGGCGCGGTCATGGCGACTCCTGAACGAACGGCGAGTCCGGGCCGACCGGCGCCTCGTCGACGGGAACCTGCAGCAGCACGGCGACAAAGCCAAGATCGTCCACGTCCGCAGCGAGGTCGACCGTTACCAACTGCACCAGCCCCGCCTCGGCCGGCTCGACTGAAGCCACCCGCCCCACCGGTATGTTCGCGGGATAGCGGCTCCCGGCCGCGGTGACCACCGAGCTCCCGATGCCCGGCAGCTCCGAAAGGTCCCCGGTCTCGGGCCAGCGCAGTCCGGTGTCCACCACGAACTTGGTCTGGTCTCCGGCCATCCCGTGACCGAGCCCCACATCGCCGGTGTCGAGCAGGCGCACACCAAGCACCAGGTTTGGATTGCTGATCGTGGTGACGGTGCTCAGAGCGGTGTCGACGGTCTCGACCCTTCCGACGAACCCGGCCGCGGTGACCACCGCCATGCCTGGAGCCACCCCATCGCGATGTCCCACGTTGATCGACACGACGTCGTCGTCAAAATTGCCCACCGAGTCGCGCAGCACCGAGGCGGTGACCTGCTCGACGTCGTCGACGTATGTCACCCCGGTGGCCTCCAGGAGCCTGTCGAGGGCGTCCTGGCGCGCCGCGGCCCGTATGTCGGCGCTGCTGAGTCGGTCGACCTCGGATCGGAGCCTGTCGTTCTCGGAGCGGAGGTCGTTGTAGGAGAACATGACCGTCCACACGTCCGCCACCGGTCCGAGCACGACATCGACCGCGGACACCACTGGTTCGAGAACGTCGCGCACGCGGCTCTGGGCCGTTTCCAGAGGTCCGTAGCCGCGGAAGTCGAGGGTTAGGAGCGTCACCGCGGTGAGGATCAACAGCACTATGCGGTAGCGGGACCGCCCGCTTCGCTGGGCGACCGCCATGGACAAGCGCTAGAGATCGTCCGCTGTGGTCCCGCCAGTCAGCTGGTCCAAGTTCTCAAGAACGTAACCACAGCCCCTGACCACGGCGTGGAGCGGGTCGAGCGCGACGGTGATCGGCATGCCGGTCTCGTTGGACATCCGCTGGTCTAGGTTTCTCAGCAGGGCGCCTCCGCCCGCGAGCGTGATGCCTGATTCCATGATGTCGGCAGCCAACTCCGGCGGAGTGCGATCGAGCGTGCCCCTCACGGCGTCGCAGATGGCGACGACCGACTCCTCCAAGCCGTCACGGATGTCCTCTGTGGTGATCGACACCACTCGGGGCAGGCCGCTCACAAGGTCGCGGCCACGTATCTCGGCCCTGGCCTCTCGCGGCAGGGGGTAGGCCGATCCGAGCACGATCTTGATCTCCTCGGCGGTGCGCTCCCCGATCAGCAGGGAGTGCTCCTTCTTGACGAACTGAACGATGGCGTCATCGAACTCGTCCCCTCCCACGCGGATGGACTCGCTGGACACGATCCCTCCGAGCGAGATGACGGCCACCTCGGTGGTGCCGCCTCCGATGTCGACGACCATGTTCCCGGTCGGCTCCCACACCTTCATGCCCGTGCCGATCGCGGCCGCCATCGGCTCCTCGATGATGTGGGTCGGCCGGCGGGCGCCCGCAGACTCGGCCGCCTCCTGCACGGCCCGCTGCTCCACGCCCGTTATCCCCGACGGCACGGCGATCACCATGCGCGGCTTGGTCCAGCGCCTCTGATGGACGCTCTCGACGAAGAAGCGCAGCATCTCCTGGCACATATCGAAGTCGGCGATCACGCCGTCCTTGAGAGGGCGAACGGCCTGAATGTGCGCCGGCGTGCGGCCGATCATGCTCTTGGCTGCCGCGCCCACGGCCAGCACCTTGCGGCTGCGGACGTTCACAGCCACCACTGACGGCTCGTTGAGCACTATCCCCTCGCCGCGCACATACACGACAGTGTTGGCGGTGCCGAGATCCAAGGCCATATCGCGGCCCATGCCCCACCCCAGCCCGGAATGCATGGTCCCTGTGCTCATTCTCATGCCTCGATCAGCTCCGGGAGGTCATCACGCGCCGATGGGTTCCGGCCGCCCGCCACAAGGGAGGCTAGACGATCGTGAGCGCTGGCGCGCACCGGGCTCAGATCGATTCTCTCCCCTACGGCACGCAGCTGATGTGCAACCCGTCACGACAGGCCGGGAAAGAACACCTGCACCTCACGCCTAGCCGAATCCGCGGAGTCGCTGCCGTGGACGAGGTTCTCGGTGACCATGGTGGCGAAGTCGCCCCGGATAGTGCCCGGTTCAGCCTTCATGGGGTCGGTAGCCCCCATCATGGCGCGCACCACGCGCCACGTGTCCTCGGGCCCCTCCACAACAGCGACCAGCGCGGGGCCCCGGCTCATGAAGGCGACCAGATCGTCATAGAAGCCCTTGCCGACGTGCTCAGCGTAATGGCGGGCGAGCACATCGGGGTCGAGGGTCCGCAGCTCCGCGGCCGCCAGCCGCAGGCCCTTGCGCTCCAGGCGGCCCACGATCTCGCCCACCAAGCCCCGCTCGACCGCGTCGGGCTTGCAGATGACCAGCGTGCGATCCACACCGGCGATACTACAAGGACTCCTCCACCCTCCCGCGAGGTGAGCGAAAGACGAGGAAGAGCACCTACGAGCCCAACGCCAGCGCCGTCTTGGCCGCTCCGATCACGGTGAAGGAGCCGGTCACGATGACCACATCGGCGGGACCCGCGAGCCCGAGGGCACGGTCGAGGGCCGCACCCACATCGGTGACGGCCTCAGCGGCCGCGCCGAGGGAGGCGGCCGCGTCCGCGATCTCGGGCGCGGGTATGCCCCGGGCCGTCGGCGCGGTGCAGCACAGGACCCGCTCGGCCCGGTCGGCCTCGAGGCACTCGAGCACGCCGCCGATGTCGCGCCCGGACTGCATCCCCACCACCAGGAAGCTTCGGCCGGACGGTGCGAAGTCCTCTCTGAGCGTGGCCGCGGCGGCGCGGGCGCCGTCGGGGTTGTGCGCTCCGTCGAGCACGACCAGGGGCTCGCGGCCCACGATCTCGAAGCGCCCCGGAACCCTCACACTGGCCAGGGCCTCGTCGATGACGTCGTCGGGCAGGCGCGCTCCGAAGAAGGCCTCGGCGGTGGCCACGGCCAAAGAGGCGTTGTCCAGCTGATGCCGGCCGTGCAGGGCCACCAGCACGTCGGGGTGGCGCCCGTAGGGGGTGAGGAAGTCGGCCAGCCACCCGCCCATGGCGAGGCGCTCCCGGTCGGTCCCGAAGTCGCGGCCGCGCTCCAGCATGCTCGCATGAGGCTCGGCTCGGAAGACGTCGCGCACCCCGGGCGCGTTCTCGCCGCAGACGATCGTCGATCCGGGCTTCACGATGCCCGCCTTCTCACGAGCCACGGCCAGCCGCCAGTCGCCGACACCGTCGGTGTGGTCCAGTCCCACGTTGGTGACTACCGCAACCTCGGCATCGACGACGTTGGTGGCGTCGAACCTTCCCAGCATCCCCACCTCGACCACGGCCACGTCCACGGCCACATCGGCAAAGTGCTGAAATGCGGCCGCCGTCACGGTCTCGAACCAGGTGGCCCGCATCTGCAGGTGGTCGGTAAAGGGGGCCACGTCGCCGATCGCCGCACCGAAGGCCTCGGGGTCCATGGGCTCGGAGTCGACCGATATGCGCTCGGTGGGCGCCACGAGGTGCGGGCTGGTGTAGGCACCGACTCTCAGGCCCATGGCCTGCAGCAGCCGGGTCGTGACCCGCACGGTGGATCCCTTGCCGTTGGTGCCCGTTACGTGGATCACCCGGTAGCACCGGTGCGGGTCTCCCATGGCTGAGGAGAGGCGCTGCATCGACTGGAGGCTCAGGCCGTGCACACGGCCGGCGCGAGGCCTGGACTCGTAGTTGATCAGGGTGTCGAGATGGTCGAGGGCCGCGCCGTAGTCCACGGGCGGGCGCTCGCAGCGGTCAGCTGGCGCGCCGGGAGCGGGTGTCGCCCCCCTCGGCGCGGGGCACCAGCGTGGGGTTCACGTTCCGCAGCACGGCCCCGCGGTCGATCACCACCGTCTCGATGTCCTCCCGGCCGGGAAGGTCGTACATGATGTCGAGCAGGACCTCCTCGAGCACGGCCCGCAGCCCCCGAGCCCCCGAGGCGCGCTTGATCGCCTCGTCGGCGATCGCCTCCAGCGCGTCCGGATCGAATGCGAGGTCGACGTTCTCGAACCGGAACATCTTCTGGTACTGCCTCACCAGCGCGTTGCGGGGCTCCACGAGTATCCGCATCAGCGCCTCGCGCTCGAGACTGCGAACCGCCCCCATCACGGGCAGGCGTCCTATGAACTCGGGGATCAGCCCGTACTTGGTGAGGTCCTCGGGGAGCACTTCGGCGAAGATGGCGCCCAAGTCCTTGTCCTCGGGCTTGCGGATGTCCGCGCCGAAGCCCACGCCCCGGGTGCCGATGCGGCGCTCAACGATCTTCTCGATGCCGGCGAAGGCGCCCCCGCAGATGAACAGCACGTTGGTGGTGTCAATCTGGATGAACTCCTGATGGGGGTGCTTGCGCCCCCCCTGCGGAGGCACCGATGCCGAGGTGCCCTCCAGGATCTTGAGCAGCGCCTGCTGGACGCCCTCCCCGGACACGTCGCGAGTGATCGACGGGTTCTCGCTCTTGCGGGCGATCTTGTCGATCTCGTCGATGTAGATGATCCCCTTCTCGGCCTTCTTTACGTCGTAGTCCGCCGCCTGGATGAGCTTGAGGAGAATGTTCTCCACATCCTCGCCCACGTAGCCGGCTTCGGTGAGGGCGGTGGCGTCGGCGATCGCGAAGGGCACGTTGAGCATCCGGGCGAGCGTCTGCGCCATCAGCGTCTTGCCGCAGCCGGTCGGGCCGATCAGCAGGATGTTGGACTTCTGGAGCTCTATCTCGGGATCCTGGCTCTCGCCGAGTTGCACCCGCTTGTAGTGGTTGTAGACCGCGACCGACAGGATCCGCTTGGCGCTCTCCTGCCCGACGATGTAGTCGTCCAGGAAAGCGTAGATCTCACGGGGGACCGGCAGATCGCCTACCGGGTCGTCGGAGGGCCCGGCGAGCTCCTCGTCGATGATCTCGTTGCACAGATCGATGCACTCGTCACAGATGTACACGCCGGGACCGGCGATGAGCTTCTTGACCTGCTTCTGCGACTTTCCGCAGAACGAGCACTTGAGAAGCTCACCTCCCTCGCCGAGTTTGGCCACGCGGTCGTCTCCCTCTTGACGTCAGCTGATCGCTCTTATGGCGCTGCTGTTGTCGACCACATTACGCTCTTCGATCACCTCGTCGATGACTCCGTAGTCCCTGGCCTGCTCGGCGGTCATCACGAAGTCGCGGTCGGTGTCGGCGGCGATCCGCTCGACGGGCTGGCCGGTGTGCACCGAGAGAACCTCCTCGAGGGACTCCTTGAGCCGTGCAACCTCGGTTGCGATCCGCTCGATGTCGCTGGCATCCCCGTGGGCGCCAGCATAGGGCTGATGGAGCAGGATCCTGGCGTGGCGCAGGGCCAGACGCTTGCCCCTCGCCCCGGCCGCCAGCAGCACCGCGGCCGCCGAGGCAGCCTGACCGAAGCAGATCGTGGTGATGTCGGGCTTGATGTACTGCATCGTGTCGTAGATCGCGAACAACGAGTTGATGTCTCCGCCGGGGCTGTTGATGTAGAGGTTGATGTCCTTGTCGGGATCCTCCGATTCGAGGTGCAGGAGCTGCGCGCAGATCAGGTTCGCCACCACGTCGTCTATGGGGGTGCCCAAGAAGACAATGTTCTCCTTGAGCAGCCGGCTGTACAGGTCGAAGGCGCGCTCGCCGCGGTTGGTCTGCTCCACCACGGTCGGCACCAGGTAGTTGCGAGGGTTGATGAGGCTCATGAGTCGTCCTGTGGGTCGGTCACTACATCCTGAGGGTTCGCAGCGCCATCGTCAACATCGGGGGCCGAACCATCCTCGGGCGCTTCGCTCACCACGCCGACATCGTCGGCGCCGGGCAGCCTCAGCAGTTCCGGATCGATGACCACTCCCTCGGGATCGAGCAGCTCGACGCGCTCAATGATCCACTCCAGCGCGGTCCGCTTGGAGATCTCCGACCGCATGTCCGAGAGGCGCCCGGAAGCGGCCAGAGCGTCGCGCAGCCGCGTAGTCTCGGCCGCGGCGTCCACCTCGGCTTCGTTGCCGGCGACGAGCACAGCCCGGCGCAGCTCGGCGTCGACCGCTTCGGCGTCTGCTTCCAGTCCCTCGGCCGCGGCCACGGCCCGCAGCGCGAGGTCCAGCTTCATGCTGCGGTCGGCACCGAGTCGCAGACCGGCCTCGAACTCGTCGGGGGACTGGCCGATGCTGGCGAGGTAGTCGGCGAGCTCATATCCCCGCTCGGAGAGGTCCCTGGTCAGGCTCTCGAGTCGAGCATCGATCGCCGACGCGACCATTGCCTCGGGGACTTCGTCGGTCACGAGTCCGGCAATGGCGTCGGCTATGACCTCCCGGCGCACCGACTCGGCGTACATCACCCTGGTCCTGGCCTGCGCGGCCTCCAGCGCGCCCCGGAACTCCTCGACGGTGTCGAACTCGGTGTTGGTTGCCATGAACTCGTCGTCGAGATCGGGCAGGACGGTCTGTTGAACCTCCTTGACCAGCACCCGGAAACTGAGCTTCCGGTCCTCGTCAGGATCGGGATGCGAGGCCGCGAACTCCAGGATGTGCCCGGCCGCGGCACCCCGGAGGTTCTCGTCGATCTCGGGCACCACGGCACCAGTGCCGAGCGAGTAGTCGTAGTCAGAGGTCGTGAGGCCGTCGATGGTCTCGCCTCCCAGGGTGCCGGTGATGTCGATCGTGAGATGGTCGCCATCGACCGCGGCCCGACTCACCGTCGACAGCTCCGAGAACTGCTGCCGGAACCTGTCGATCTCGGAGAGAATCTCCGCGTCGTCGACTACGGGGCTGGGAATCTGCACACTCAGGTCGTCGTAGCCCGACACCACGACGGCCGGCCGCACGTCGACCACAGCGTCGAAGCAGACCGGCCCCGACTCCGAGCCCTCGGTGATCTCGATCTGCGGCACGTCGATCACGTCGATGTCGTGCTCGACGACAGCCCGCGCGTAATAGTCGGGTAGCGACGCCCTAAGGGCCTCGGCGCGGCCCGCCTGGGGTCCCAGCTGCGCCTCGAGCAGGCGGCGCGGGGCCCGTCCGGGACGAAAGCCGGGAATCCTAACCTCGCGGGCGATGCGCTTGAAGGCCGCCTCGACCTCGGTTTCGAACTCCGCCTCGTCCAGCTCTATGGTCAGCTTGATCCGGCTGTCGGTGAGCGTCTCGACGCTGCTGTGCACGCCAGCGAGTGTACCGGTGCCCGTCATCGGCACTACCGGACGTTCCGCCTTCGGCTGGTCCCGGGCACCGGGCCACGGCGGCGTTGTCGCCCGCTACCGTGATGAGAGCGCGGGCGTAGTTCAACGGTTAGAACCTCAGCCTTCCAAGCTGATGATGCCGGTTCGATTCCGGTCGCCCGCTCGAACGCCGGCTACCAGGAGATGGGTTCCCCATGACCGAGTCCCTCCTCGAACGCTCGGCCCGCGGTGTACCGGATCCGGCGCGACCTCGAGCTGTCGCTCATGGCCCGCGGGCTCTACCTTGACGCATCCCGCTCCTCCGAGGTCGTGTCCCAACCCATTCAGGCGCAAGACTGGTCGTCATGCGCACCGAACTAGATCCCGATCTTCTGCCTCTGACCATCCTGGAGCTGTTCCGGATCAAGCAGGGCGAGATGGTCTCAGCCCTGATGCACCTGGGCACCCGCCTGGGTCTGTGGGAGGCCCTTCGCGAGTCCGAGCCGTGCACCAGCGCCGAACTGGCTGAAGCGACCGGCCTCCAGGAGCGGTGGGTGCGGGAGTGGCTGCACGGCATGGCCGCGACAGAGCTCGTGCAGCACGACGACGGCCGTTTCGCGTTGACCCCCGAGGCGAGGGTAGCGCTCACCGACAGCGACCATTGGTCCTATATGCCCGGAGTGTTCGGCCCCCCCATGACGCACCGGGAGATCGAGCGCACCGCGGAGGCGTTCCGGACCGGGGTGGGAATGACCTGGGCCGAACACGGCGACCACGCCTGCCACATGCAGTGCGCCATGTCGGCGGCGCGCCAGGAGAGCTTCCTGGTCCCGGTGGTTCTGGCCGCCTTCGACGGAGCCACCGACCGCTTGCGCTCCCGGGGCGGCCGCATCGTCGACGTGGGCTGCGGATCGGGAGTCGCGGCCAGGCTGCTGGCGTCGAGCTTCCCCGAGTCGGCCGTGGTGGGCATCGACCCTTCTGAGCGGGCCATCGCGACGGCGCGGGCCGGCGCCCGAGCGGCGGGCCTCGAGAACCTGGCCTATGAGCGGGGCACCTTCGATGACCTAGACCGTTTCGGCCCCGTAGACCTGCTCGTGACCCTCGACGTGCTGCACGACCTACCGCGTCCGCAGGATGCGATAGCCGCCGCCATCCGCAACCTGGCCGGCGACGGCTGGTGGCTTGTGGCCGATATCAAGGGGCGCGGGGACTTGGAGTCCAACCGGAAGATCCCCGTGCTTCCCTACATGTACGCAATGTCGGTCTTCTACTGCATGTCCTCGTCCCTGTCCGAGCCCGAAGGCGCGGGCCTCGGGACTCTGGGCATGTACCCGGATCGACTGGAGGAGATGGTGGGGAGCGCGGGCTTCACCCGCTTCACCCGCCACGAGGTCGAGTTGGATCCGACGAACTGGTACTACGAGATCCGGCCCTGACCCCGCCCGGCTCGCGGTCTAGCCGCCGTCGGAACCGTCGCCGCCCGACCCGGACTCCGAGTCCGCTACGCGAGGCGCTACTTCGGGGTACAGGTGAGAGATGGTGCCCGGCTCGATCCGGCAAGCCTCGATGTAGGCGTCAACATCCTCTCCCTTGACCCGAATCACCCGGCCCATCCGGTAGGCCGCGATGTAGCCCTCATCAATGAAGCGGTAGAGCGTCCGCGTGGTGATGCCGAGGCGCTTGGCTGCCGCGGTCGTGCCCAGCCACTCGATTTGAGCCTGCTCCGAGTGTGTATCGTCAACCATGGCTGTAGTTGCCTTTCGAGTATTTTGATAATAGTCGGTGTCCTAGAAGCTCAACGCATGAACAGCGCGCTCTACGACGGGACTAAGGAGACTCTATGGCAATTACCGAGGCGGGTGGTGGATACACGCCCACCATGGCCGCTGAGAGGCCGAGCGGATGGGCAGCAGTTCATGAAGATTTCGGGAGGTGCTGAGCGAGGCCGTGGGCCCGAGCGGCCCGTGAGCGCAGCGAACAAGAGCGGGAAACACGGCCCGAGCGGCCCGTGAGCGCAGCGAACAAGAGCGGGAAACAACACGCTGCACCGCGAGGCGTTGACACCTATCCGCGGGGCCTCTTTGCCGCTAGCCTCGGTGACGATGGTTGAGCGGGTCCTGCTGGCTGCACCGCGGGGATTCTGCGCGGGGGTGGAAATGGCCATCAAGGCGCTCGCCTGGATGATCCAGGCCTTCGAGCCGCCCGTCTACTGCTATCACGAGATAATCCACAATCGGCAGGTGGTGAAACGCTTCGAGGACGCGGGAGTGGTGTTCGTCGACGACGTCGCCGAGGTTCCGGCCGGACGGCCCATCATGCTCTCCGCGCACGGCTCGGCCCCCGAGGTGGTCCAGGCGGCCCGCGATCGGGGCGGCTACGTCGTGGACGCGGTCTGCCCGCTGGTCACGAAGGTCCACCACGAGGTCAAAACCCGAACTGCAAAGGGCTACCAGATCGTGTACGTGGGCCACGAGGGCCACGAGGAGGCCGTGGGGACCATGGCCGTCGCCCCCGAGGCCATCCACCGGGTGGAGAACGCCAGGATGGTCGCCGCTCTGCCCGAGTTCAAGTCCCCGGTCGCCATCCTGGCCCAGACCACGCTCTCGCACCGCGAATGGGAAGGCGTGCTGGAATACACCAAGCGCCGCTTCCCGGACCTGTGGCAGCCCAGCATCAGCGACCTGTGCTTCGCCACCACCAATCGCCAGACCGCGATGATGGAGATCGCGCCCGAGTGCGAAGCCGTGCTCGTGATCGGCTCGGCCAACTCGTCCAACACGCAGTCCCTGGTGGACCTCGCCGCGGAGGCGGGCTGCCGGCGGGTGCTGAGGATCAACGACGCCGGCGACGTTCCCGACGACCTCTCGGGCACCATCGGCGTAACTGCGGGTGCGTCCGCTCCCGAGCACCTCGTGTGGGAAGTGATCGACCGGCTCGCGCCGGTCTACGGCGCGAGGGAGGTGACGGTCATCGCCGAGGACGAGTACTTCCCTCCACCTCGGAACCTCCGCGACCTGCTCGCATCCGTGGAAGCGGCCGCCGCCGTGACCCTCGGCTCCGGCCCCGGCGGCCGGGAGCCGCTGAACGACCGCTCCCTCGACGCCAGCGACCTGCTCGACCGGCTCAGCCCCCGGGCCTGAGCGGCCCGTGAGCGAAGCGAACAAGAGCGGGAATCAACGATCGGCGGCCTGATCCGGCTTCTCAGGCCTGGGCCGGCTCCTCGCCGGCCAGCACCCGAGCCTCCACATATAGGTCGCCCAACTCCCGGTAGAGGCGGTCCGTGAGTTCTCGCACGGCCCGGCGCGGAACCCGCCCCTGGATCTTGCCGGGAGGCGGGATCGGGTCGCCGATGACGGCCACCACCCGGCGAGGACGGGGCACCCTCGAGCCCACCGGAAGGGCCCTGACCGTGCCTCCTAGCCCGACGGGGACGATCGGGACGCCGGCGCGCGCCGCCACGAACGCCGGGCCGTCGAGCATGTCGTCGCGCCGGACCCGCTCGCCGGAGCGACGGGTCCCCTCGGGGAACATCACCAGCGGCTCGCCCAGGGCGAGCACGTCGGTGGCGGCTCGCAGCGCGGTGCGGTCGGCGGTGCCCCGCTCCACCGGGAAGCCGCCCATGGCCGTCAGGAAGGCGCCGAGAAGCCGGATCTCCCAAAGGCTCTCCTTCCCCATGAACCGCAGGCGCCGGCTCGTGACCATCCCGGCTATCGGGGTGTCGATGAACGACCGGTGAACAGGTGAGAGGATGAACGGGCCGGCCGGGATGTTCTCGCCTCCCTCCACCCGCAGCCGGAACAGCACCTTGATCAGGGCAAAAATCGCGCACCACAGCGTCCGGTAGGCGACTCGCCCCAGTAAGTGCTGGCGGCTCCGGTGGAAGGCAGCGTCGCCCGATGCTGCGGCCTCCCCCCGCCGTCCGTAGACGCTGCGGCTCAAGCCAGCCTCATTATCTGCTCGACCGTCTCGTCGAAGGTCAACTCGGTAGTGTCGATCACGACCGCGCCGGGGGCCACCGACAGCGGGTCGGCGCGGCGAGTGGAATCGATCCGGTCCCGCCGGGCCAGAGCCTCGGCCACCGACTCGACGGCCTCGTCGTAGCTGCGGCCGTCGGCGGCGGCCCCTTTCTGGGACAGACCGCTCTGGCTGATCCTGCGCCGGGCCCTCACGGCAGGATCCGCGACCAAGTGGATCTTGACCTCGGCGTCAGGGAACACCACGGTGCCGATGTCGCGCCCCTCCAGCACTCCCCCACCCCGCCGTCGGACCCACTCGCGCTGGCGGGCCACCAACTCGGTCCGCACCGCTGGATTGGCCGCCACCACGCTCACAGCCCGGTCGACCGACGGACCCCTGATCTCGACAGTGGCATCAACCCCGTCAACCCACACCCGTCCCGCGGCGACACGGACGTCGATCGTGCGGGCCACCGCTGCCGCGAAGTCCTCGTCGGAGGGGTCGCCGCCGGCCCGCAGCACCGCGAAAGCGACGGCGCGGTACATGGATCCGGTATCCAAGTAATCGAGGCCGAGCCGATCGGCCACCGCCTGCGCCACGGTCGACTTGCCCGAGCCGGCCGGGCCGTCAATGGCTATGACCCGCATCCGAGGATCCCTTCGGAAGGCCTGAGAGCATCCAACGTCTCGTAGAAGCCGGGGAACGTCTTGGCCACGCATCCGGGGTTCTCGATCTGCACTCCCGGCACCCCCAAGCCCAACACCGAGAACGCCATGGCTATGCGATGGTCGTCGTAGGTGTGAACTCGGGCGCCCCTGGGGGCCGGGCCCGGCTGCACTATGAAGCCATCGGCGAGCTCCCGGGCCCGTACCCCGCACCGGCGCAACTCCGCGACGACAGCCGCGATGCGGTCGCTCTCCTTGCCGCGCACGAATCCAATGCCCCGCACTCTGGTGGGTGTGCCCGCAAACGATGCCGCCACCGCGAGCGTGGGGGCGGTGTCGGACATGTCCGCGAGATCGACCTCAACCCCCGTGAGGGGCCCGCCCGTGACTTGGGTGTATCCCGCGCCCGACTCGACTGTGGCGCCCATGGTCCCCAGCAGCGGGGCGAAGCGGGCATCGCCCTGGACCGAGTCGGCGCCGAGGCCCTCGACGCGAACTGTCCCTGTTGTGATCGCGGCCGCCGCCCAGAAGTACGAGGCTGACGAGGCGTCCGGCTCCACCGCGAAGCGTCCGGGCGAGGTGTATCCGCCGTCGGCGACTTGCACGGAGTCCGGTTTGACCTCGACGGCCGCGCCGAAGGATCTCATGACTGCGGCCGTCATCTCCACGTAGGAACGGCTCACGGCTCGACCATCGAGGCGCACCCTGAGCCCTCCCGGCACCAGCGGGCCGGCCAGCATGAGCCCGGACAGGAACTGGCTGGAGCGGTCGACGGCCACGGTGGCCTCGCCGGAGCGGATCGGTCCCCGGATCCGTATCGGCAGAGCGTCGCCGCCGGGTCGGGACTCCACTCCCACACCGAGGCCTCGCAGCGCGTCGACCAGGTCGCCGAACGGTCGAGATCTCAACTGGGGGTGCCCGTCGATGGTCACCGGCTGTGCCGAGAGGGCCGCCACCGGCGCCAGGAACCGGCCAGTAGTCCCCGACATCCGAGCGTCGATCACCGTGCCGGGGCGCGCCGCGACCGCGCCCGCGGTGCCGCGGATCCGCACCTCGGCATCCTCGGGCCGGCAGCCGACGTCTGCGCCGAGCGACCTGACCCCCTCCATCATGGCCTCGGTGTCGTCGGCGAAGAGCGCTCCGGTCAGCGTGGTCTCCCCCGCGGCCAGAGCGGCGCACACCAGCGCCCGGTTGGTGATGCTCTTGGAGCCCGGAAGCCTCAGCGTCGCGTCGGGCGGCGCCCCGAGCGGCGTGATGTTCAGGACGCGGGGCCAATGCTCCATCACTCGAGCGGGTTGAGCGAGGGGCGGTACCCGGCCTCCGCCAGGCCCCGGGCGAACTGCTCCGCGCTGTCGCTGTGAACCACGGCCAGCACGACGCCGCGGGGCCCCTCCGCGGAGTGCGCGATCTCTAGGTCGTAGATGTTCACGTCGAGATCGGCCGCAAGCGTGGTGATCCTGGCCAGCTCGCCCTTCTGGTCTCGTATCGCGATCCGAACCTCGGTCAGCCGCGATGGCTCGGGGGCGCCCGCCGACAGGCTCCGCCGGCTGTCTCGGGCGGCCTCGAGCCGAGCCAGCAGCTCCGCCTGATCGCCCCCGGAGACGATCAGGCGCATCTCGACCAGCTCGTCGAGCAGCTCGTCGAGGACATCGGTGATGGCGACCCTGTTCTCGACACAAATCTGGGGCCAGATGGCGGGATGGCCCGCGGCCACCCGGGTCATGTCCCGAAAGCCGCCGGCCGCGAGCCGTAACAGGGCCCGGTGCTCGCTCGACCGTCCCTCCGCGATGCGCATCAGCACGGCCGCGGTGAGGTGCGGGACGTGCGAGACGACGGCCACCAGCGCGTCATGGCGCTCCGGCGCCAGCGCGATCACCTGGGCGCCGAACTGGGACACGACCTCGCGCACGCCGGCCAGGGCCGCGTCGTCGGTGGTCGCGGTGGGCGTGAGCACCCAGACCGCATCGCGGAACAGGTCCGGATCGGCACCCGTTACGCCGTCCTGCTCGCTGCCGGCCATGGGATGGCCGCCGACGAACCGGGGATCGCTCACGGCCGCGGCCACCGGCGCCTTCACGCTTCCCACGTCGGTCACGACGGCAGCGCCGGCGTCGAGCAGTTGCTGCACGACGGCGGCCAGCGACGCCGGCGGAGTGGCGGCCACGGCCAGGTCACAGGGTCCGGGCTCGCCGATGAGGTCCACCGCGCCGACGGCCAAAGCGGCCTCGGCCCGCTCGGCGTCGGGCTCAATGCCGGTCACATGCCACCCCGCCTTGCGCAGGGCCATCCCCACCGACCCCCCGATCAGGCCCGTGCCGGCGATCATGGCGGTGCGCGATGGGCCCATGGACGGCGATGCTACCGGTGCGGCCCGCCAGCCTCGGACCGCGATGCCGGGTCCGCGGCGGCCCTCTCAAGGGACCTCGCCTCGGCGGGGGTCAGCGGCCGCCAGCGGCCCGGCGGCAGGCGCCGATCGGCCAGAGGACCGATCTTGGTCCTCACGAGGCGGCGGACAGGGTGCCCCACCTCCTCGCACATCCTGCGCACCAGCCGGTTGCGGCCCTCGCGGACAGTGATGCGCAGCACGTCCGGCGCGACCAGGGCCACCTTGGCCGGAGCGGTCGGCCCGTCCTCGAGCACCACGCCCCGGCGCAAGGCCCGCACCGCGCCTGGGCGAGGCGATCCGGACACGTGGGCGAGGTATTCCTTCTCGACGCAGAACGACGGGTGGGTGAGACGATGGGCCAGGTCGCCGTCGTTGGTGAGAAGCAGCAAGCCCTCGGTCTGCAAGTCGAGGCGCCCCACCGGGAAGACGCGCGGCTCGGCGGGAACAAGGGCAGTGACAGTGGGCCGGCCCTGCGGGTCGTGGACGGTCGTCACCACGCCTCGGGGTTTGTTGAGAAGGTAGTGAACCAGGTCGGGTCGCACACCGACGACTACCCCGTCCACCTCCACCACAGCCCGAGCGGCATCGATGCGGGCCCCGAGCCGGGCCACCGAGCCGTCGACGCGCACCCGCCCGTCGGAGATCAGCGTCTCGCAGGCGCGGCGGCTCCCGACCCCGCATCGGGCCAGGACCTTCTGGAGGCGCTCGCCCTCGCCGGCGGCCACCGGCACGCCCCGGTCCACCGGCGGCCCCGGGGTCGCGGCCGCAGGCCCCTCGGATGTCATCGGTCGCCGTCGGAGGGACCGTCGGGATCCCGCCGGTCGGGATCGGGTCCGTCGGGCTCGGGCACGAGCCGCAGGCGACGCTCCATGGCCTCCACCTCGGCCACCTCGGGCACGAACTCGCCCAGCGGGGGCAGATCGTCGAGCGAGTCGAGTCCCAGGTGCTCTAGGAACTGCGGCGTCGTCCCATACAGCACCGCCTGGCCCGGGCCGGGGGCCCGAGCGATCTCGTCTATGTAGCCCCGGCGCCGGAGTGTCCGCATTACGCCGTCGACGTTCACTCCCCGGACCTCGGCGACCTGGTGGCGCGACACCGGCTGCTTGTACGCGACGACGGCCAGCGTCTCGAGAGCGGCGGCCGAGAGACGGGCACCGTGGCCCTCGCGCACGAACCGCTCCACATAGGCGTCCTGGGCCGGCGCGGTCTGGTAGCGGTAGCCGCCGGCCACCCTGGCCAGCACGAAGCCTCGGCCCTGCGACTCGTACTCCGCGGCTAGGGCGTCGCAGACGGCCCGCACCCGTTCGGTCGACGCCCCGACGACCGCGGCCAGAACGCTCGGCGGCAGCGGCTCGTCCGCCAGCAGGAGCACAGCCTCGAGCGCCGCCGCTATCTCAGACTCTCCGGTCGGGTCGAGGCCGATGGGCCCGCTCATCCGCTCGGCCTCTCAGCCTTCGTAGACGTCCGCGCCCACGATCGCGGCCTGTTGCACCGCGGTATCGTCGCCGCCGGTCCACAACACGACGATGTCTCCGAACGTTGTCGCCTGCTCAAGATCGGCCAGCCCCTGCTTGACCAGTTCGAGCAGGGCAAGAAAGCGCACGACCAGTCCGAGGCGATCGTCGATGCCGGAGGTGAGGCGGCGGAAAGTGACCCGCTTGACCCGGGCCAGCTCCTCGACCAGCTCGGCGATGGCGTCGCCCACCGTCAGCGAGATCGGCGTGATATGGGCAATGTCCACCCGAGGGGCGGGGGCGGGAGCCGCCGCCCGCAGGTAGGCGGCCCGCACCTCCTCGGGTGACACCCCCTCAAGGATGGACGGGGTCAGCAGCAGCCAGCGCTCCTCGATGACGCCTGCTCGGCGCGGTCGGCTCATGGCCGCCGCCTCCAGTAGGCGGCGAAGCCTCTGCGACGCGTGGCGGAACGTGCTGCACTCCGCAAGCCGGGCCAGAAGCAGGTCTCGCTCCGAGATTCCGTCCATCTCGTCGTCGAGGTCCACCACGGTCTCGGCAGGCAGCATCCGCTTGACCTTCATGTCGACAAGAGTCGCGGCGATCAGCAGGAACTCGGTCGCCACCTCCAGGTCGCACTGGGACATCCGGTCGATCTCGGCCAGGAAGGCGTCGGTTATGCGGGCGATGGGAACGTCGTAGAGCTCCACCTGCTCCCGCAGAATGAGCTGCAGCAGCAAGTCGAAGGGCCCGCAGAAGACGGGGGTGGACACCTCGTAGGCCATCGGACGCGACACTACCCGCGTACGCTGGCGGGCCATGACCAGAGTCCTCTCCGGCATCCAGCCAAGCGGCGACCTGCACCTAGGGAACTACCTGGGGGCTATCCGCAACTGGGCGAGGATCCAGCACACTGCCGATGCCTTCCACCCGGTGGTGGACCTCCATGCCGTCACGGTGCCCCAAGAGCCCGGGGAGTTGGGGAAGGCCACCCTTCGGATGTCGCAGATGCTCATGGCCGGCGGCCTCGACCCCGAGGTGTGCACGATCTTCGTGCAGAGCCACGTTCGCGAGCACACCGAGTGCGCCTGGCTGCTGGAGTGCACGGTGTCGTTCGGGGAGCTCAGCCGGATGACCCAGTTCAAGGACAAGTCAGGGCAGCAGGAGTTCATCTCCGCCGGCCTGTTCACGTACCCGGCGTTGCAAGCGGCCGACATCTTGCTCTACGACGCCGACGAGGTCCCGGTCGGCGCCGACCAGCGCCAGCACATCGAGCTCACCCGCGACATCGCCGAGCGCTTCAACTCCCGCTACGGACCCACCTTCAAGCCGCCCGCGGCGGTTGTCCCCGCGGCCGGAGCCCGGGTGATGGACCTGCAGAACCCCACCAACAAGATGTCCAAGTCGCTGGATTCGCCCCGCGGCACGGTGGACCTACTGGACGACCCGTCGGCCGTCGTCCGCAAGATCAAGGCCGCCGTCACCGACAGCGACGCCGAGGTCCGATACGACGTCCAGGCCAAGCCAGGGGTGTCGAACCTGCTGTCCATCCTGGCCGCCGCCACCGGCCGGGCACCCGAGGCAGTCGCTGAGGACTACTCGATGTACGGGCCGCTCAAGGCGGACACGGCCGACGCGGTGGTCGAACTGCTGCGACCCATCCAGACCCGCTTCGCCGAGCTCGAGGCCGACCCGGCGGAGACGTCCCGGCTGTTGCGGATCGGCGCCGACAAGGCCCAGGCCATCGCGGCCGTCACCCTGGACCGGGCCCGCACGAACATCGGCCTTCTGGTCCCTTAGTTGGCGGCAACGGCCCGGGGGTGGGCGGCCCGGTAGACCGCCCTCAGGCGCTCTGTCGACACCCTGGTATAGATCTGGGTGGTGGAGATGGAGGCGTGGCCGAGCATCTCCTGCACGAAGCGTATGTCGGCGCCGCCGTCGAGCATGTGGGTGGCACAGGAGTGGCGCAGCACATGGGGCGTCAGCAGAGACCCGATGCCGGCCGCGTCGCCGTGGCGGCGCACCACCAGCCACAGCCCCTGGCGGCTGAGGCGCCCGCCCCGCTGATTGAGGAACACCGCCTCGGCGTCGCCCCGGCGGGCCCAGCGGTCCGGCTCCAGCGCGCCCCGGCCCTCCGGCGCCAGCCAGCGTTGCAGGGCCTCTGCGGCGCATCGGCCCAACGGGACGATCCGCTCCCTGGCTCCCTTGCCGGTCACCCGCACCAGACCGTCGTGGAGGTCGACGTCGGGGAGCGACAGCGACCCCGCCTCCGAGATCCGGCAGCCTGTGCCGTAGAGCAGCTCCAGTACGGCCCGGTCGCGGCGGGCCGCCGGGTCGTCACCGACGACCGCATCCATCAGCGAGACGATCTGAGCGACCGACAGGGCCTTGGGAAGGCCCCGGGGCAGGCTCGGGATCTCCACGTCCGCGGTCGGGTCGTCGACTCGGTGACCCTCGGCGACGAGGAACCGGTGGAGCCCCCGCACCGATACGAGCATCCGGGTTACGGAGGCCGCGGCCAGGCCCTCGCTCTGCAGGGCGCGGATGAAGGCGACCACGTCGGTGTCCCCAACGTCGTCGAGGCTGCGCCCTCTGGCGGCGAGATGGCTCCGATAGCGCAGCAAGTCTCGCCGGTAGGCCTCGATTGTCCGAACAGACCGGCCCCGCTCCACCGCGAGCCAGGCCAGGAACTCCTCGGCCCTCGCATCCAGGCTGGTCTCGGCCTCCGGCGACGGCGCGACCGGCAAGGCCACTGCATTCACCGTCCCAGCCGGCGCCGCGCCAGCAGCAGGCCGACGCGCGTCACGCGCTCACCGTCCCAGCCGGCGCCGCGCCAGCAGCAGGCCGATGATGGTCTTCGCGTCGCGGATCTCGCCCCGGTCGATCATCGCCGTGGCCTCGGCCAAGCTGACGCGCTCGATCGTCATCCACTCCTCCTCGGCCCCGTCGGGCTGGCGGGGAACGGGACGCAGCCCGGTGGCCAGGAACACGTGGGACAGCTCGTCACAGAAGCCCGGCGAGTTGAAGAACGTACCCAGCTCCTCCAGCGACTCGCAGGCCAGGCCGGCCTCCTCGGCCAGCTCTCGTCGGGCTGTGCCCGCGGGATCCTCTCCGTCGACGTCGCGGGTCCCGGCCGGGATCTCGAGCAGTTCGGCCTCCACCGGCGTGCGGTACTGCCGCAACAGCACGACCTCGTCGCCGTCCACCGCCACCACCGCCACGGCGCCGCGGTGGTGCACCACGTCTCTCGTCATGCGTCCGCCGCCGGGCGTGGCAAAGACGCTCTCGGTCAGTCGCACGACCCGGCCGGCGTGGATCTCGCGCTCGCTGACTTTGCGGAAGCCTTCGCCTGCGGAGGCCCCGCCCGGTCGGTCTTGAGCGGCGACCGGCTTCTCGGACACAGACGTCACGCCTGAGCCGAAGGCTCCGCGGCGTAGTCGCTCATTGCGGGCAGGCGCGGATTGCGGCCCGTGGCCCGCTTCAGCGCGGCGGCCACCAGCCCGCTGAACAGGGGCGCAGGCCGGTTGGGACGGCTCTTGAACTCCGGGTGGGCCTGGGTGCCCACCCAGAAGGGATGGCCGTCCAGCTCAATGAACTCCACCAGCCTCCCGTCGGGCGACTCGCCGCTGAGCACCACGGCGGACGCCTCGAAGCGGGTCCGGTAGCGGGGATTGAACTCGTAGCGGTGGCGGTGCCGCTCCGACACCACCTCCTCGCCGTACGCCCGGGCCACCTGCGAGCCGGGCAGCAACTGGGCCACGTACGCACCGAGCCGCATGGTGCCGCCGTAGTTGGTGACGCCGCGCTGGCTGTCCATGAGGTCGATGACCGGGTGCGGGGTAAGCGCATCGAACTCGGTGGAGTTGGCGTCGACGAGCCCCAGGGCGTTGCGGGCGTACTCGATAGTCATCACCTGCATGCCCAGGCACAGTCCGAGGCACGGGATCAGGTTCTCGCGGGCGTAGCCCGCGGCGGCGATCTTGCCCTCGATGCCGCGCTCGCCGAAGCCGCCGGGGATCACGATGCCGTCGAGGTCGCGCAGGCGCCCGGCGACCAGCAGCCCCTCCACCTCCTCGGCCTGCACCCACTCGATGTCGATGTCGGCGCCGTGATGGATGGCGCCGTGGTTGAGAGCCTCGATCACCGACAGGTAGGCGTCGGGCAGGCTCACATACTTGCCGATGAGGCCGATCCGCACCGGCATCGTCGCCTGGCGGATGCGATCCACGAGAGCCTCCCACTCGACCAGGTGCACGGGCCGAGCGTCCAGTCCGAGCTGCCTGCACACCACCTCGTCGAGACCCTCATCCTGCAGGATCAGGGGAATCTCGTAGAGGCTGGTCGCGTCGGGGCACGTGATCACCGCCTGAGGCGACACATCGCACAGGTTCGAGATCTTCAACTCGAGGTCCTTGGTGAGAGGGGTCTCGCACCGGCACACGATCGCGTCGGGCTGCACGCCCCGCGAGCGCAGATCGGTGACGGAATGCTGGGTGGGCTTGGTCTTCTGCTCGCCGGAGGGTCCGATGAACGGGACCAGCGTGACGTGCACGAAGCAGACGTTCTCGCGGCCCACGTCGAGGCGGAACTGCCGGATGGCCTCGAGGAACGGGAGGATCTCGATGTCGCCGACGGTGCCGCCTACCTCGGTGATGATCACATCGACATCGTCGCTCGCCAGCCGGGCGATGCGGCGCTTGATCTCGTCGGTCACGTGGGGGATGACCTGCACCGTACGACCGAGGTAGTCGCCGCGGCGCTCCGCGGCGATCACCTCCGAGTAGATCGACCCTGTGGTTCCATTGGACGCGCGGGTGAGGCTCTCGTCGATGAAGCGCTCATAGTGTCCCAAGTCGAGGTCCGTCTCGCCGCCGTCGTCGGTGACAAACACCTCGCCATGCTCGAACGGGTTCATGGTGCCGGGATCCACGTTGAGGTAGGGGTCGAGCTTGAGCATCGTCACCCGCAGCCCCCGGGCCTTCAGCAGGCGACCCAGTGAGGCCCCGGTCAGCCCCTTGCCCAATCCGCTCACCACTCCGCCGGTGACGAAGACGTGCTTTGTCATCGGGATCCCATCCTACCCCAGCACAAGCAGCATTCCGCGGACCTCACCGAGGGCGGCGCGACGATGCTGCTTCCAGCAGCTCCTCCGCGTGCTGGAGGGCCGACGCGGACTGGGGCGATCCAGACAGCATCCTCGAGAGCTCGACCAGCCGGGCCTCTCCAACCAGGGTCCGCCGCTTCACCACTGCGGACCCGGAGACCTCGGCCTTCTCGAGCGCAACATGATGGTCGGCGTGGGCCGCCACCTGCGGGAGATGGGTCACCACGATCACCTGATGGGTGGTGGCCAGCTCGGCCAGGCTGTATCCGACGGCTTGCGCGGCGGCGCCGCCGACGCCCGCGTCGACCTCGTCGAAGACCAGCGTCTCCGGTCCGGCGGTCAGCACCAGCCTCAGCGCGAGCATGGTCCGGGCCAACTCCCCGCCGCTGGCCACCCGGCTAAGGGGCAGAGGCTCGTGGCCGACATTGGCCGCCAGCCGGAACGAGACCTGCTCTCCGGCATCGCCACCGACGGCGACCTCGAGGCGGGCGCCACCCATGGCCAGCTCGGCCAGGTGCGCCTCGACCGCGGCGGCCAGCCGGGGCGCGGCCTCGGATCGCTCGCCCAGCACGCGAGCCCGCTCGGCCGCGAGGCGCTCCAACACCTCAGATCTGCGCCGCTCCAACGACGCGGCCCGCTCCTCGAATCCCTCCAGCTCGGCGAGACGTTCCGCAGCCTCGGAACGAAAGTCCAGCACCTCGCCCAGAGTCGAGCCGTACTTGCGACGAAGCCCGGCCAGCACATGCCGCCGCTCGCGCAGCGCGGCCAGGGCGGCGGGATCGTCGTCGATCGCCTCCAGGCAGACCCTGGCTTCGGCCGCGATGTCGGCGACCGCGGCAAACGCGTCAGCGATGCGTCCGACCAGCTCGACGAACGGCTCCCGCCCGGCTAGATCCGCCTGGGCACGTCCCAACCCCTCCGACACCGCGCTGTCGGCACCGAGCAGCCCGACCACCCGTGCGGCGGCCTCCCGGTGCGCGGCTGCGTCGGCCAGCACCGACTCGTGGCGGTCGAGGCGCTCGTCTTCGCCGGGATCGGAGATGGCGGCCCCGTCGATCTCAGCGAGCTGATGGCGCAGCAGGTCAATCTGGCGGAAGCGAGCCCGGGAGTCGCCGCCGAGTTCGGCGAGGCCGGAATCGATGGCGCGGAGATCGTCGATCAGCTTCTCCAACAAGCGGGTGTCGACGTTGCCGAAGTGGTCGAGGGCAGCCCGCTGAACACCGACCCGCAACAGCGACTGGTGGGCGTGCTGGCCATGCAGGTCGATGAGCCCGCGGCCCAACTCGCCGAGGGCACTGACAGTGGCCAAGTGCCCGTCGATGTAAGCCCGGGACCGGCCGTCGGCGGGAATGACACGGCGAACCACCACCTCGTCGTCACCGGCGACGAACCGGCCCTCGATCTCGGCCTCCTGCGCTCCGGGCCGCACCAGCGCCGCGTCGGCCCGGCCTCCGGTCAGCAAGTCGATGGCCCCGACCACCAGCGTCTTGCCCGCGCCGGTCTCACCGGTGACGGCAGTCATGCCGCCTTCCAGGACGAGCGACAGCTCACCGATCACGCCAAGGTTGCGGACAGCCAGTTCGGTCAGCACAAGTCCCTCACCCCGGTGAGCGAAGTCTCGGTCAGCACAAGTCCCTCACCCCGCTGAGCGAAGTTCCGGCCACCACAAGTCCCTCACCCCGGTGAGCGAAGTTCCGGCCAGCCCAACGTCTTGAGGGCGGTCCTCGGCTCGCTGCAAGCGCACTCAGCGGTCATTGAGCCCGAACTTCGTCTTGAGCACCTGGTGGAACCGGCGGGTCCCGAAGGTGACCAGGCGAGCCGGATGGGGCGACGAGGAACATACCACGACATCGTGCTGGTCGAGCCCGGCCAGCCGGCGGCCGTCCACCGACAGCACCGCTCCCCGGTCCGAGAGGACCTCTAGCTGCACCCTGGTGTCGGCCGCCACCACCATGGAGCGGTCGAAGAGCATGTGGGGCGAGACCGGCGTGAGCAGCAGCGCCCGATGGGTCGGGTCGATCACAGGCCCTCGGGCCGACAGGGCATAAGCGGTGGAGCCGGTCGGGGTGGACACGATGAAGCCGTCGGCCGCGTAGGTAGTGAAGTGCTCACCGTCGAACGAGACACCCAGGCGCAAGGCGTAGGAGGCCGCGGGCCGCTCCACGACGGCCTCGTTCAGAGCAAGACACTGCTGCCGGACCGGATCCGCGCCGGCGGCCGCGGCTGTGAACTCCACGGTGAGCAGCATTCGATCCTCGATGCCGTGGGCGCCGGCCAGCACCCGGTCGATGGCGGAGTGAGCGTCGGCGGGCGCCACCTCGGTGAGGTAGCCCATGCGGCCGAAGTTGACGCCGAGGATCGGCACGCCCGCCTCGCCGACCAGCTCGACGGCCCGCAGGATCGATCCGTCACCGCCGAGGGTCACCACCGCGTCCAGGCCTTCCGCGAAGCGCGCCGGATCTACCTCCAGATGCGAGCACGACGCCGCAGCCGCCTCCTCGGGCGGCATGCGGACTTCATGGCCCTCTCCGGTGAGCCAGAGCGACAGGTCGCGGGCCGCGGCTGCGGCCTCCGGTCGTCCCTGATGAACGATCAGACCGACGACCGCCATCGAGCTCACGCTCCCCTGACGCGAACCGCGTCGGCCACGGCCCGGTCGACGGCGGCGCCCGGGGCGGACAAGCCGCGGGCGCGGTTGCGCGCATCGGCGTGCAGCAGGAACTCCACATTGCCCTCGGCGCCGGTCACAGGCGAGACCATGACCCCCATGATGGCGGCTCCCGCGCCCACAATTGCACCCCACGCCCCGAGCAGCGCCTGCCGCCACACATCGGGGTCGCGGATCACGCCGCGGCCGCGGTCGGCCTCGACCCGGCCCGCCTCGAACTGAGGCTTCACCAAGACGACCATGTCGGCGGTCGCGATCCTGCAGAGATCGGCCGCGATCAGGCGCAGCGAGATGAACGAGACGTCGGCCACCACCAGCGGGGCCGGTCCGCCGATGGCGGCCACGTCGACGCCACGCACGTCGGTGCGTTCGAACGATGACACTCGCGGGTCGGCCCGCAGACGCTCGTGAAGCTGGTTGCGGCCCACGTCGATGGCGGCCACCGCCACCGCGCCGTGCTGCAGCAGGCAGTCGGTGAAGCCGCCGGTCGACGCCCCGACGTCGATGGCCGGGCGACCAGCCACGGAGAGGCCGAAGTGGTCCAGGGCGGCTTCGAGCTTGTGCCCGCCCCTGGACACGTAGCGGGGCGGGTCGCCCGCCACCACGACGGCCTCGCCCGGGTGAACCAGGCGCGACGGCTTGACCGCCGCCGATCCGCCCACTGTCACGCGCCGGTTCTCTATGAGCCTCTGGGCCTCGGTGCGGCTGTTGGCCATGCCGCGGCGCACCATCTCGGCGTCGAGCCGGTGGCGCCTTCCGGTCACAGCGGCGGGCTCAGCCCGCGCTGGCGGACTGGCGATCAAGCCAGCCGAGAGTGAACGCGTTCCACTCCTCGGCCATCTCGTGGAAGGCGATGTGGCTGGAGTGGGGGCCGCGGAACACGTGCATGGCGGAGCCGACTATGGCTCGCTGCACCTCCAGGCCGTAGCGGGTCGGCACCTGCCAGTCCACCTCACCCGAGGTGATGAGAGTGGGCACCGCAATGGATCCGAGACGATCGAGTGCGTCGTGGGTCTTGTCGGCGTGGAAGTGGCCGAGCAGCCCCGCCTTGGAGGGGGGATGCGGATGCTCGAGAATGAAGCCGCGCTCGAACGCCTCCACGTCGGCGGGCTGGTCGTTGATGAACGTCGGGCTGGCCACCCACAGCAGTGCGGTGCGTATGTAGCCCTCGAAGTCGTCGTGGAGGATGTATGTCTCGTTGGTGTCGATCATGCGAATGAACCACTCGTCGGAGCGCCCCCAGGTGCAGTGCAGCTGCAGGGTCGCCACCTTGTCGGGGTGGTTGACTGCGAGCTCCTGGGCGGTGGCCGAGCCGAGGGACAGACCCGAGACATGGGCCCGTGCCACGCCGAGGCAGTCGAGCAGCGCGGCGGCGTCGTCGGCGAGGATGCGCATCGAGTAGTCGCTCACATCGGTCGGATGGGTGGACTGGCCCGTGCCCCGGTTGTCGTAGGTGATGACCGTGTAGGTGTGCCGGTAGGCCTTAACCTGGCCGGCCCATGTCGAATGGTCGGCGCCGGTTCCCATGATGAGCAGCAGGGGTTCGCCGGTTCCCTCGACCTCGTAGTACACGTCGATTCCGGTGGGCAGGTCGGCGAACGGCATGGTGTCCCCTTGAATTCTCGGTTAGCTGGCAGGGGCCGGTTCGCCCGCGTCAGCGGCTGAGGTGGCTGAGCTGGTCGGCGGCTGTCTTCCAGACACGCCTGCAGCCGACTCGAAGCAGGCGCCAACTCGAAGCGCCATCTCCTCGTCGAACGGCGCGGCTGCTATCTGCAGGCCGATGGGCAGACCGTCGCGGTCGAAGCCCGCGGGCACCGACAGCGCGGGCAGGCCCGAGAGGTTGAACGGGCCGGTGGTGCGCACGTAGGCCAACACCACCGGCTCGGTGGACGGGCCGAAGCACAGGTCGTCCATGCCCTTGGGCGCCGCCGTGGCGGGCAGGGTCGGGGTGAGCAGCGCATCCAATCGGTTGTGCACGAAGACGCCGCGCAGGGCCTCCGATATGGCCCGCCGGGCCTCCAACGCCTTGAAGTAGTGCTCAGGCTCAAGCATCAGTCCCGCCACCAGCAGCGACCTGATCGCGGGGTCGATCTGGTCGGGGCAGCGGCGCAGGAGCTGGCGGTGGTACGCGGCGGCCTCGGGGGCGACGATCCCGAACTCGGCAGCCAGGCCGTGCTCCAGTTCGGGCACCTCCACCCCGACCATGGCCGCGCCGTGGGAGCCGAGAAGCTCGGCCGCGGCCGCGAACGTCTCGGCGACGTCCGGCTGCATGGGATCCAGCGGCGCGCCGCTCAGCACCCCGATTCTCAGCCCGTCGACTCCCCGGTCCAAGCCGCGCGAATACACCGGAACGGTCCGGGAGGAGGCCGAGGGGTCCATCGGATCGGGGCCGGCGAGGACTTCCAGCGCGGCGGCACAGCCCTCCACGGTGGCCGTCAAGGGACCCAGGTGGTCGAGCGACCACGCCAGCGCGGCCACCCCGGCGCGCGACACGCGCCCGTAGGTGGCCTTGAGGCCCACGGTGCCGCACAGCGACGCCGGGATGCGGATCGAGCCGCCCGTGTCGCTGCCGATGGCCATCGGCACGATCCCGGCCGCAACCGCCGCGGCCGACCCGCCGCTGGATCCGCCGGGGATCCGGCTGAGGTCCCACGGGTTGGAGGCCGGCGCGCTGTAGACGCCGCAGGCCAACTCGTGGGTCGTCGTCTTGCCGACGATTACCGCACCGCCGCGGCGCAGGCGCCCAACCAGGGAGGCGTCTGCCGCGGCCGGGGTCGATCCGTAGGCGGGAGAGCCGCAGCGGGTGGGCAGGCCGGCCACGTCGACGATGTCCTTGATCCCCACCGGCACACCCATGAGGGGACCGAGGTCGCGTCCCGCCCCGATCGCCTCGCCGGCCCGGTCGGCGGCCTCCATGGCACCGTCGGGATCCATCACCACGAAGGCGGAGAGCTCGCCGTCGAGCGCGGCTGCTGCCGCCAGGCTCGTCTCAGTTAGCTCGCGGCTGGTGACGCGACCCGAGCGCAGCGCTCTGGCAGCCTCTGGGATGGTCGTCACGTCTCGTTCCGCGCGTCGTGGGCGGCGCCGGCATCGGCCGGCCAGCTCGGATCGAAGGCGGTGGGGTCCAGTCCACCGCTGGCCGACAGCAGGGCGTCGAGGCTCGCGCTCTGCTCGACCCGCTCGGCCAGGTCGGCCTGGATGGCCGCCGGGTCGAACACTTCGTGGTCGAGACCGAGGGCCCGCAGTCGAGCCGCCATCGCCTCCACCGGATTGCAGCTGGCGCCGTCACTCACGGCCGGCGCCGATCACCGCGATCACGTCCACTTCCATCTTGAGGCCGGGCAGGCCGAGGGCCGCGGCCTGACACGCCGTGACGGCCGGGAACGGGCGGCCCGCGAACACCTCGCGGCGAACCTCGATCTCCTCGGCGATCTCGCGCACGTCCTGCATGAAGTAGGTGACCTTCACCACATCGGCGATGGAGCTTCCCGACGCGGCCAGCACGCTGGCGATGTTGTCCCACACCTGCCGGGCCTGCTCGGCGACGGTGGTGCCCACCACCTCGCCGTCTGCGTCGAAGGCCACCTGGCCGGCCAGGTAGAGCGTGTCACCGGCGCGCACCGCGTAGGAGTACGGCTCCGGCGGCGGGCACAGCCCCGGCACGTCCACCACGGGATCGAGCGGCACGGCGGACCAATATAGGCTGCCGCACTGCCAGCATCCGTACCCGGCTCCGGCCGGGCCCCCGGCTGGCGCACTCCGTCCGGAAGGCCGCCGATGCCCACGATCAACGCCAACGGGGTCGAACTCTGGTACCAGTTCAGCGGCGAGGGCGAGACCGTCGTCCAGATCGGTGGCGCGGTCAGCGCCCACGAGGGTTACGCCACGATCACGCCCGGACTGTCGCAGCACTACCGGGTGCTCGACTACGATCACCGCGGCTACGGCAGCAGCGACCGCCCCGCCCAGCGCTACACGCTCGACACCTGGAGCGACGACCTGGCCGGACTGATGGCCGCGCTGGGACTTGAGCGGGCCCACATCCACGGCGGATCGATGGGAAGCTTCATTGCCGTCAACTTCGCGGCCCGCTACCCCCGCAAGGTTGACAAGCTGATCCTCGGAGCCGGCGCCGTGGGGCGATGCGACCGCATGGGGGTGCTCCAGTTCCGGGTCTGGCAGAGCCTGGCCCGGGCCTACGGCGTGGCGTCTCGGGAGCTGGCCGAGCAAATGCTCACCCACGCCTTCTCGCGCTCCTACCTCGACGGTCCCGAGGGGGGCGACCAGGCCCTGGCCCAGATGCAGGACGTGACCGCCCGCAACGTGGGCACCGACGTGTTCATCGACGCCTGCCAGGCCATGATCGACACCGATGTCACCGACCGGCTCAGCGAGGTCACGGCGCCGACCCTGGTGATGGTCGGATCTGAAGATGTGCTCACGCCTCTGGACGCGGGGCCGGGCGGGGCCGGCGCCCGCTATGTGGCCGAGAACCTGCCCGACGCCCGGCTAGCCGTCTTCGAGGGCAGCGGTCACGGCCACTACATAGAGCAGCAGGAGGAGTCGCTGGCCGCGATCCTGGACTTTCTGGCCGAGTGACCGCCCGCCCTCGAACGCCCCAGAGGCGCTGGCCGGCGGGTAGCCTCGCTGGCCATGGGCGACCCCATCGGAGATCACCAGATGCTGGAGATCAACGGCAAGCGGCTGCTGCAGCGCCTGTGGGACCTGGCTGAGATCGGACCCATCAAGGGCGGCGGCAGCAACCGGCTGGCACTCACCGACGCCGACAAGGCCGGCCGCGACCTGGTGATCACATGGATGCGAGATTTGGGACTCGATGTGAGCATCGACACCATCGGCAACGTCGTGGCCACCCAGACCGATGTCGGCGATGGACCGCCGGTGATGATGGGCTCGCACATCGACACGGTCGCCACCGGCGGCAAATACGACGGCAACCTCGGCGTGCTGGCCGCGCTGGAGGTGATCGAAACGGTGATCGAGCGCGGCCTGGCTCTGGATCGGCCGCTGGCCGCCGCCTTCTTCACCAACGAGGAGGGCTCGCGCTTCCCACCCGACATGATGGGCAGCCTCTGCTACACGGGCGGGCTCACCGTGGAGGAAGCCATGTCGGCCACCGACGCCGACGGGGTGACGGTAGGAGACGAGCTCAAGCGCATCGGCTACAGCGGTCCCTTGCCCTGCCCGGGGCCGGCGCCCCACGCGTTCGTCGAGCTCCACATCGAGCAGGGTCCGCTGCTGGAGCGCAACGGGGTGCGCATCGGGGCCGTGGAGGGCGTCCAGGGCATCTCCTGGACCGAGGTCACGCTCATCGGCCAGTCCAACCACGCAGGCACGACTCCCATGAGCATGCGCCGCGACGCCGGCCTCGCCGCGGGCGAGGTGGTGGTGGCCGTTCGCCGCATCGCCGACGAGATGGGCGGCACCCAGGTTGGAACGGTCGGCGCGTTGCGGCTTCACCCCGACCTGGTGAACGTGGTGGCGGCCCGGGCGAAGCTGATCGTCGACCTGCGCAACACCGACGACGAGGACTTGCAGGCCGCCGAGCGGCGGCTGCTGACCGAGCTCAAGCGGATCGCCGAGGCCGAGGGCGTGAGCGTCGACACCAAGTGGGTGGCCCGCTTCGAGCCGGTGGTCTTCGATCCGCGGGTGGTGACCCTGGTGGAGTCCACCGCGAAGTCGCTGGGCCTGTCGGTGCAGCGGATGCCGTCGGGGGCGGGCCACGACGCCCAGGTTCTGGCCGCGGTGTGCCCGGCCGGCATGGTGTTCGTGCCCAGCGTGAACGGCATCAGCCACAACCCCGCGGAGCACACCGAGCCCGACGACCTGGTGGTGGGCTCCAACGTGCTGCTGAACGCGGTGGTCGCGCTGGCCACGGGCCACCTTGAGTAGCCGTCCGCGATGACTAGACGTGCAACGTTCACTGGCTGGGGCAAGTGCGTGCCCCCGGTGAAGCTCACCAACGCCGACCTCGAACAGCTCGTCGACACCGACAACGACTGGGTCGTGGAGCGCACCGGCATCCACGAGCGGGGCATCTCCCACGTCGAGACCACCGACTTGGCCGAGGTGGCGGCCCGCAGGGCGCTGGCCGCGGCCGGCCTGGAGGTCACCGACGTCGACATGCTCATACTGGCCACGGTCACGCCCGAGATCACCTGCCCGAGCAACGCCTGCGTGCTGCAGGAGCGCCTGGGCGCGGTCAACGCGGCCGCCTTCGACCTCAACGCGGCGTGCAGCGGGTGGATCTACGGCACCGCCACCGCGTCGTCGATGATCGGCGCCGGCATCGCCGAGCGAGTGCTGCTCGTGGGGGCCGAGAAGCTGCACTGGGTGATGGACTACTGGGACCGCGACACCTGCATCCTGTTCGGCGACGGGGCGGGCGCGGCCGTGCTGGAGCCGTCGGAGGACGGCGACGGCGTGCTCGCCGTCGACCTCGGCGCCGACGGCGTGGCCGGGCGGATCATGGTGTTCCCGACCCTCGGCACCAGGGGCCGGTTGAGCCAGATCCGCGATCCCTTCGTGCATCGCCCGCACTTCGACGGCCAGGCCGTGTTCAAGATCGCGGTCCGCGGCATCGAGGGCTCGGTGCGCCGGGCGCTGGACCGGTCGGGGCTGACCCTGGCGGACGTCGATGCTGTGATCCCCCATCAGGCCAACGAGCGCATCATCTCGGCCGCAGCCCGCCGCCTCGGCATCGATCTTGACCGCGTCATGGTCAACATCGCCACGCACGGCAACTCCGCGGCGGCGTCGGTGCCGATGGCGCTTACCGACGCCCTGGACGCGGGGATGATCGGGCCGGGCTCCATAGTGGTGCAGACCGCCTTCGGCGCTGGCGTCACCTGGGGGTCCACTGTCACGCGCTGGGGCGAGCGGGTGGAGCCTCTTGGTAGCTGCGATGCCGAGCTGCCCCCGTGCGACGAGACGGTCTTCGACCTGCTGACGGCCAACCGGGACTTCTACGCCCCACTGCACCCTCACGCCACCGGCGACCCGGCTGCCTGAGCGACGCGCCGGCCAACGGCGCCCCGGCCCAACCGCGCCATTGTGGAAGCCAACCGTGCTTCCAATGATCCACATAGCCGACCATTACTGAGACTCGTTCCTAATGTTAATGTTGCGACCGGTTTGCCCATTCCTCGACACGAAGGAGACCCCCGCATGACCCCCATCCGACGGCGTGGTCTGAGAGCGGCCGGAATCGCGTTGCTAACGACTGCGTTCCTGATCGCTCTGCCGGCGGTCGCTCTGGCCGACGAGCACGCTCCGGCGGGCGTCAGCGACGAGACTCAGTTCATCCTCAACACCTTCGCCTTCCTGATCTGGGGTGCGCTGGTGATGTGGATGTGCGCGGGCTTCACGATGCTGGAGTCAGGCGCGGTCCGCACCAAGAACGCCTCGATGATCTGCCTCAAGAACATCGGCATCTACTCGATCGCCGGACTGGCCTACTACTTCATCGGCTACAACCTGATGTACGTCGACGTGGGCGACGTGATCGGCTCGTTCAAGCTCCTCTACAGCACTTCCGACGCCGAGGTCGCCCTGCTCGGCGGGGCGGTCGACAACCTCGCCGAGGTGGTCGGCAACGGCTACGCGGTCATGTCGGACTGGTTCTTCCAGATGGTCTTCGTGGCCACCGCGGCCTCCATCGTGTCGGGAGCCATCGCCGAGCGGGTCAAGATGTGGGCGTTCTTTGCGTTCACGCTGATCCTGACCGCCTTCATCTACCCCATCGTGGGCGCCTGGCACTGGGGCGGCGGCTGGCTCGCCGAGGAGGGATTCGTCGACTTCGCCGGATCCACCATCGTTCACAGCACTGGCGGCTGGGCCGCGCTGGCCGGTCTGCTGGTCATCGGGCCGCGGCTCGGCAAGTTCCGCAAGAACGGCAGCGTCAAGTCCACTCCCCCGTCCAACGTGCTGGTGGTGACCCTGGGCGTGCTGATCCTGTGGCTGGGCTGGTTCGGCTTCAACGGCGGGTCGCAGCTGGCGCTGGGCAGCGCGGCCGACGCGGTGGCCATGAGCAACATCCTGGTGAACACCAACCTGGCCGCGGCGGCCGGTGTGGTGGCCGCGCTCATGGTGTCCCGACCGGTCTTCGGCCGCATGGACCTGTTCGCGGGACTCAACGGAGCCCTCGCGGGTCTGGTGTCCATCACGGCTGCCCCCGACATCACCGAACACTGGTGGGCAGTCATCATCGGCGCCATCGGCGGGGTGCTGTGCACCGCGGCGATCAAGGCGCTGGAGAAGCTCAAGATCGACGATGTCGTCGGCGCGATCCCCGCCCACCTCGTGTGCGGCATCTGGGGAACCCTGGCGGCCAGCATCGCCGGCGGCGCCAAGTTCCACATCCAGCTTCTCGGCGTGGTTTCGGTCGGGGCCTTCGCCTTCGTGGCCTCCCTGATCGTGTGGAAGGCGATGGACCTGGTCATAGGCGTGCGGGTGGCCCCGGAGGTGGAGCGGCTCGGCCAGGACGTCGGCGAGCTCGGCATCGAGACCTACCCCGAGTTCGTGCTCATGCCCGAGGAGTTCGGCGACGAGGACTGAATGACCGCCTCACTGGAGAAAGGGGTAGTCGGCCATGGCTGAATGACTTGGTATTGACCACCTACTGGAGCTCTCCGGGGGAGAGGCGGTCGCGGGGTTCTTCACCCCGCTGATCATCTTCGCCGTGTTCTTTGTGTTGCAGCTGATCCTGCCCGCAAGGCGGGTGCCCGGCTACGTCAAGGATCCCGAGACCGGCGAGCCCCGCAACTACCGGCTGAACGGCCTTCTGGTGTTCGTGATCGCGGAGCTCGTGTGGGCTTTCGAGCTCACCGGCATGCCCCGTGACTGGTTCTACCGGTCGTCGATCTGGGCGGTGATCGGGGGCACGGTGTACCACCACCAACGCTTTGGCGAAGACTCCAATCCGGGCGTCTGAAGGGCACCGGTGCCCTTCCAGCGGGGTGGAGGTGAGGGGACTCGAACCCCTGGCCTCCTCGATGCGACCGAGGCGCTCTAGCCAACTGAGCTACACCCCCGCGGGAGCGGCGAGTCTAGCGGCGCGGCACCCGGCTTCGGCACGCTCCAATCGTGAAGCACGCGGGACGCTGGCACGGGCAAACGTAGGCTGCGTGGCGTGTCGAGAGTGATGGTCCAATGACTCGACGGATCGCCATCGCCGGATGGTTCGGCTCCGACAATCTCGGCGACGAGCTGATCCTGGCGTCCCTGGTGAAGGCCCTAAGGGCCCGGGGCGCCGAGCCCGTCGCCATCACCATCGACGCGGCCCGCACCGGCCGTGACCACGGAATCGAAACGGTCACCCATCGCAACCCCAGCCAGTCGCCGGCGCTGCGGCGAGTCCTGCGCGACGTCGACGGGATGGCGATCGCCGGTGGGGTGATCCAGTCGGAGACGTCGCCATGGAACATCCCCTTCCACACGTCGCGCCTTCGGGCCGCGGCCGCGGAGTCCTGTCCGGCCGCGGCCATCGGAATGGGAGTCGGTCATGTGCGGGACTTGCTCGGGCTGAGCCTGAGCCGCCGGTCGTTGCGACACCTCAGCCACCTAGTGGTACGAGACGAAGACTCCGCCGAGCGGCTCCGCCGTTGGGGCCTGCCCCGCGTGGTCGTCGGTGCGGATCCCGTGCTGGCGCTCGAACCCCCGAACGTTGATCCCTGTGACACGATGTGCGTGATCTTGCGCCCCTCCAACCGCGGCGGCCTTCGAACGGCGGCAGGCAAGGCCACAAGGGCCGAGCCACGCGGTGCGACGCTCGACTGCATCGCCCGATCCATAGAAGCGGCCGCGGCCGCTACCGGTCTGGCCCCGCGCCTGCTCGCTTTTCAAGCCAGCCGCGAGGGCGCTATCCACGAAGAGTTGGCCGACCGGCTGACCATTCCGGCCGAGGTGGTGACACCGAACGTCGGCTCTGTTCTGGCCGAGGTCGGACGCAGCCGACTAGTGGTGACGATGCGCTACCACGGCGCCGTGGCCGCTCTGCTGCACGCCAGGCCTGCAATCATGCTCAACTATTCGCCCAAGATGGCCTCGTTGGCGGGTGAGGCCGGCGGATGGGCCCCGCTGCTGAGGCTCGAACAGCTCGTGTCCGGCCAGCTTGAGGCCGCGGTATTGGCCGCGCTCGACGCTCCGGGCCGCGCTACGGACGCGCGCGCGGTGCTTCGAGGCCGGCTGGCTGCGAACGACGCCGCCCTGGACGAGTTGACCGCAGTTGGACCCTGAGCGGACACCTGCCTCAGCCAGCCATGCGCGGTTGGCCCGCCTGGTGAGAGGCACCTACCTTGCCGGGCTCGGCGCGACGATCGTCTGGCTGGCGGCGACCCGCGGGGCCGAGGTGGTGGAACTGCTCCAGCGCGCCCGGCCCCTGCCGATCGCAGCGGCGCTGGCGGCGACGTTCGTCCTCATCGGGCTGTCAGCGCTATTCTGGGCGCAGGCCCTTCGGATGCTGGGCCATCGGTCGCGGATTTCGCAGATCGTGCTGGCGACCGCGCGGGCCCTTCCCGCCCGCTACGTTCCGCTCGGCGTGAGCTTCGCCGCGGCCAGGATCGCGCTACTGCGGGCGCGCGGCGTAGGACTTGCACCGCTCATGACCACTGCCGCGCTGGAGACGGTGATGCGTCCGACCGTGGCATTGACGATGGGGGCAACGCTGCTCGCCGCCTCGGGCAGCGCGGCCGGCAGCCTCAGCTGGCCGGTGGCAACCTTGGCCGTCGCAGCCGTGGCCGCGACGCCGGTAGCAGGGGGCAAGGTCCTCACCCGTCTGGCGGCCCGGCGCGGCATCGCCCTAGCGATAACTTGGAAGGGCTACGCGCGCCTCGTGGTCGCGGAAGCGGCCTACTGGGCCTGGGCGTCGATGACCTTCGTGCTCTACCTGCAGGCCTTCCCGTCTGCCGACAGCTTCGGAGAACTGCATGCGGCAGGAGCGTTCATGGTGGCATGGGCACTGGGGTTTCTCGCAGTATTCGCGCCCCAGGGGATCGGCGTCGCCGAGATCAGCCTGGTCGGCCTGCTCGCGGCCGGCGACGGCGAACCCGGCATCGCCATGACCGCTGTCTTCGCCAGCTACCGGCTCGTTCAGGTCGCCCGCGACATACTGGCGACGGCCACCGCCGAGGTCATCGCCAAGCGTCGAGCTCGGCAAGGATCTGCACCGACGGGCTGACCGTCGGTATTCGACGCGATCGTCGGTACTGCTGAGGATCGCGCAGGAACGCCTCGATGATCGCCTTGTCGTACCGGCTGATCACCACGTTGTCACCCACGCCGTCGGGCCGGCCCGTGCGATCGCACCACAACAGGGTGGGCACCCCCAGCGCGGCGCACTCCTCCTGAATGGTGCCCCCGTCGGTGATGACGAGCGGAGCGGATGCCACCATGGGAAGGAACTCCCTGCGCGGCGTCAGCGGCACCATCTCGACGCCAGCTTCAACCAGCCGCTGCCGGGCCGCGCTTCCCAGGGCCTTGGAGGTGGGGCTGTTCATGACCCACCGCACTGGCATGGTGGACGCCAGTGTCTCCACGACTTCCGCAAGCGCGTTCCGCCTCGTACGGTGATGGACGTTCTCGACCCGGTGAATGGTCACCACCGCGGGGCTTCGGCTCGAGTCGCCGCCCGCTTCGAGCGCGGCGTCCAGGGTCTCGCTCACAGTCTCGAGCACGGTGTTGGAGGGCTGCTCTAGGATCCTGCCCTTCACACCCGATCGTCGGAGGTTGGCAGCGGCCTCTGGCCCCGGCGCGAACAGCACGTCGGCGAGTCGCCCCACCACGATTCGCACCATCTCCTCCGGGAAGGGATGCAGCAGGCGATAAGTCCGAAGTCCCGCCTCAACTTGGGCCACGGCCAGCCCCGCCCGCTTGGCCAGCAGAGTGCTGAGCAGCGTGGTTGGCGTGTCGCCGTGCACGACGCAAACACCGGGCTGCCCGCCGAACACGCCATCGCGGAGACGAGACCGCGAGACGAGTTGCCCCGACAGCGCCAACGCCCATCTAACCGCCTGAGGGATCGAAACGACGTCGCGACCTAGACCCATCCGGTGGTCCGGACCCCTCAATCCGAGCTCGTTGCGGTATGAGACGGCCAGTTCGGCATGCTGGCCCGAGTCGATCAGCCGGTATTCGACGGCCTCGGAATCCATGAGCCGCAGCAGCGGCGCCATCTTGACATACTGCGCCTTGGTGCCGATGAACACCTGGATCACGGTCTAGGCCAATCGTTGCGGGATTGCGAGGACGAGAGCGGCCCAGGCCGGGGCCGGCGCGCGATGGGCTGGCCGCGGGTCACGGGCACGATCCGGCTGCGCCAGCCCCCCTGACCGCATGCCGGAGACGGTCGGCCGCCTCCTCAGGGGTGATGTCGCGCTGCACTTCGGCCAGCAGCTCGTAGCCGCCCATGAACTTGCGGGCGTCGGCCCTCAGCAGCGGGGGGTAGAAGTGCGCATGCAGCACCCAGTGCGGTGCCGGTTCATGACCGGGCGCCGGATGCCATCCCATCGAGTAGGGGAACGGCGCTCCGAACAGGGCGTCGTAGCCGGCTAGGAGCTGTTTGAGCGCCGCTGCCAGCGAGATCCGCTCAGCGGAGCTCATGTCGCTGAAGCGGCTGGACGCCCAGCGAGATGCGAGAAGCGTCTCGAAGGGCCAAACAGCCCAATAGGGCACGACGACGAGCCAGTCGTCGTTGCGCGTCACGACCCGCTCATCCAAGGCCTCCTCGCGCTCGACGTAGCCGGTGAGCATGGCGCGACCGTTGATGGCGTAGTGCTGCCACTGGAGTTCGTCCTCGGTCGCGACGATCGTCGGGATGACCGATCCTGCCCATGCTTGGCCGTGGGGGTGGGAGTTGGATGCACCGGCTGCCGTGCCCCTGTTCTCGAACAACTGCACCCAGGCCCAGTCATCAGAAAGCTCAGCGTGCTGGTCGCACCACAGATCTACTACCTTCGCAATCTCCGCCTCCGACATGTCGGCCAGCGCCGCGTCGTGGTGCGCCGAGAAGCACAGCACCCGGCAGGTTCCCATCTCTGCCTCGTACCTGAACCACGATTCGTCTGCAGCATCGGGGGCATGGGCCTGGACCGACGTTCCAGGGCGCAGTGAGGCGAAGTCATTGGTGAACACGAACGTCGAGTCGTAGTCGGGGTTCCGAGCCCCACCGGCACGCTGGTTGCCCGGACATAGGTGGCAAGCCGGCTCATAGCGGCGGCCGTCCCGTGATTGCGCCTCTACCGCTTCACCCCGCCACGGGCGCCGGGAGCGGCCCGCCGCCACCAGGATCCACTGCCCGGTCAGCGGGTTGCGACGTCGGTGTGATTCCTCGTGCGTGGTCACGATGCTCGAGTCCGTGCGAGCACTCCGAGCAGCCGCGCCAAGACCCCCCGCAACTTCACCCCACGGCAGGGCCCGAGTGTCATGTGTCAGCCGTTGACGACTCGCCTCAGCGGCGCGACCACAGCGTCGCGGGGCGCGAGCCCCTGGGGATAGAGCACCCGCACCTCAGCCATGCTCGGGGCCGGGGCCTGCTGGCGGCGGACCGCGCCGAAGGCGAACAGCAGCAGGGCCAGGTCGGCCAGCACGTGAACGGCCAGGGAGGCCGCCCCGAGGACGGGCACGGCCAGCACAGAGACGACCGCCGCTGCTATGAGCACCGCAGCCACCTGGCGGCGGCGGGAAAGGGCCTGTTGCGGAGTCCGCGGCGGCTCGAACAGCTCGCCCCGGGGCTTCGCTCCCCCGCCGACACCTACGGGCAGTGCGGGCCCGCGGCCCATGGCGTTGAGCGAGCGGTTGAAGCCGACGATTCCGTCGGTTCGCATCGGCTGAGCCGCACGCCTCTCGCGGTACCACAGCGCGAAGTATCCGAGCCACGCCGTCGCCAGCACCGTCAACACGATCAGAGTCACAGACCGGTTTCCTCCTCGTTCGATGGGATCGAGACGCCGACGCCCCGGCGGATGCGCACTACGCGCACCGCACACCGCTTCGACGACCCGTACATGCAGACGACGGCTCCTTAAAGAATGGCAGGCAACAACAGCGAAGTGGTGGATGTCTGAAGTGATCGATGTCTACCGGGCGATGCTCACGGTTCCTCACCGGGACCGCTGCGGGGCCGTCGCCCGGCGCTCACGGCTCCTCGCGGCGATAGGTGCCCGACCGCCCGCCGCTCTTTTCCCACAGGGCGATGTCGCTGATCGTCATAGACCGGTCCATCGACTTGCACATGTCGTAGATGGTCAGTGCGGCCACGCTGCACGCGGTCAGCGCCTCCATCTCGACGCCGGTGCGATCGATCGTCTCCACCCTCGCCTCGATCCCCACCGAGCCGTCGGAGACATCGAAGTCCACCGCAACCGAGCTGACGGCCAGGCCGTGGCACAGCGGCACGAGCTCTGAGGTCCGCTTGGCGGCCTGGATTCCCGCCACCCGGGCCACGGCCAGCACGTCGCCCTTAGCAACCTCTCCCTGGCGCAGCGCCCGGGCCACCTCGGGAGCCATGTGCACCCGGCCCCTGGCGACGGCCCGGCGGTGCGTGGGCTCCTTCGACGACACATCGACCATCCGGGCCCGACCCTGCGGATCGAGGTGGGTGAAGCCCAATGCTCAGCCCCCGACCTCTGCTGGACCCGCGCCGAGGGCCCTCAGCCGCCGATCTGCGACATCGAGCGACGGGGCTTCACAAAGTTCACCCTGTTGATCTGGTGACCGGCCCACTTGGACGCGACCGACGCCTCCAGCGCGGCCGCAATCTCGTCGTCGTCGACGCCGGCGCGCAGCAGGGCGCGGAGGTCCGTCTCGGTCACCGCGAACAGGCAGTTGCGGAACTGCCCGTCGGCGGTGAGGCGCACCCGGTCGCAGGTCGAGCAGAAGGAGTCGCTGACCGAGGCGACGATGCCCACATGGCCCGATCCGTCCGCGAAGCGGAAGCGGCTGGCCGGTGCCGAAGTGCGCTCAACCGGCTCGACCGGGCTGGCCTCGTTGACCCGGGCCAGGATCTCGTCAACTCCCACCACTAGGTCGTTGGTCCAGATGCCGTCGGCGTCGAGGGGCATGAACTCGATGAAGCGGACCTCGACCCGCTTGCTGCGGCCGAAGTCGACGAAGTCGGCGATCTCGTCGTCGTTGACCCCCCGCATCACCACGCAGTTGATCTTCACCGGATCGAAGCCGGCGTCGAGCGCCGCGTCGATGCCTTCGAGCACCCGGGCGAGGCCGTCGCGCCGGGTGATCTGCGCGAAGCGGTCCGCCAGCAGCGAGTCGCATGAGACGTTGAGTCGGCGCAGGCCCGCAGCTCGCAGGTCGGCAGCCAGCAGGGGCAGCGACACCCCGTTGGTGGTCATGGCGAGGTCCGTGCCCAGCTCGGCCAGCATGCCCACCAGCGCGGGCAGGTTGGCCCGCACGGTGGGCTCGCCGCCGGTGAGTCGGATGCCGCTTACGCCGTAGCGCTCGACCATGATCCGGGCCACCCGGGCGATCTCCTCGAAGGTGAGCAGCTCGTCGCGGGGCACCCACTCGAGCCCCTCTGCGGGCATGCAATAGGTGCAGCGGAAGTTGCACCGGTCCGTGACCGAGATCCGGAGGTCTCGGTGGACCCGCCCGAAGCCGTCTACGAGCTGTGGCGCCATCGCCCTGCAGGCTAGCGGCCGCGGGACCCCAGAGGTCGAGCGCACGGGTTCCGGCTCACGGGAGTCTCACGAGGCAGGAGCGAGGCCGTGGCCCGAGCGGCTCGTGAGCGCAGCGAACAAGAGCGGGAAACACGCGCCGCCCGCAGAACCGCCCCTATAGCACTATCACGTCGACCGGGTCGCCCACACCGGCCCGGGCGCCGTCGGGCACCACCGCCAGGGCGTCGGCCCGGGTCATGGCCGCGAGCTGGTGGGAGCCCTGGCCGCCGGACCGGATCACGCGCATCACGCCGTGCTCGTCCCGCTTCGCCGCCACCCTCACGTAGTGGGTCTTGCCGTCGCCGCGGTGGCCGAGCTTGTCGTCGCTGACCGCTCTCACCAGCGTCGGGCCGAGATCGTCGGGGCTGTGGCCCGCCATCGCCCTCAGCGCGGGCTTGGCCAGCAGCTCGAAGCTCACCATCGACGACACCGGATTGCCCGGCAGGCCGAACACTGGGGTGCCGTCGACGATGCCGAAGGCGAACGGCTTGGCCGGCCTGATGGCGATCTGCATCCAGCGCATCTCGCCGATCCGGTCCAGCACCACCTTCACGTAGTCGAAGTCCCCCATCGACACTCCCCCCGACGACAGGACCGCGTCGCATTCCGCCGCGCCGGCCCGGAACGCCCGGGAGATGTCGTCGGGGCGGTCGGGGGCGATCCCCAGGTCCACCCCCTCGAAGCCGGCCTCCGACACCAGCCCCAGCAACGTGCGACGGTTGGTGTCGCGGATCTGGCCCCTCCTCAGCGGGCCGGGCGTGTCCGCGAGCTCGTCGCCGGTGGACAGCACGCCCACCCGGGGCCGGCCGTGCGCCGCGATCTCGTAAGCACCGACGGAGGCCAGCAGGCCGACCCGGCCCGGCGTCACCACCGTGCCGGCCTCGAGCACCCGCTCGCCGGCGGCGACGTCCTCGCCTGGATGGCGAATGTGGTTGCCGGACTTGACGGAGACCTCCACGCGCACGCGATCGCCGGAGCCGCCGGCCGGGCTGGTCAGCTCCACCTTCACCACCGCGTCGGCGCCGGGCGGGATGGGCGCCCCCGTCATGATGCGGGCCGCCTGGCCCGCCCCGACGTGCAGCGAGCCCTCGTCTCCGGCCCCGATGGTCCCGACCACCTCCAACTCCAGGGGGGCGCCGACCGTGTCGGCCGCCCTGACCGCGTACCCGTCCATCGCGGTGTTGGCGAAGGCCGGAATGGGCTCGGACGACGAGACCGGCTCGGCCAGCACCAGGCCGAGAGCCTCCTCCAGCGGGACCCGGCGAGCCGGCAGCGCCTCGACCCGGGCCAGCACGTGCCCCCGGGCCTCCTCCAGCGGGATCATCGCGATCGGCCCGCCCCGCGTATGCCCGAGGCCGCGGCTCCGGCGGCACCGGGGCGCGCAGTCACGCCTTCAGCCTCCGCTCGGTACCGCGCCACAGCCGCACGATATTGCCGTGGTGCCGCATGGCCATCACCCCCATCACCACCGCGGCCACGATCACCTCAGGCCCCGGCCAGCCGAGCACCAAAGCCAGCACGGGGTAGACGACGCCCACACTCAGGGAGCCGAGCGCGGCCACCCGGGTCAGGCGCACCACGCCGAAGAACACCACCACGCAAACCAGCCCGATGATCGGGTCGAGCACCAGACCGCCGCCGCCCGCGGTCGCCATCCCCTTGCCGCCCCGGAACCGCCTCAGGATCGGCCACACATGGCCCGCCACCGCGCCGATCCAGGCCGCCATCGCCTCGGGCCGGTCCCACACCAGAAGGGCAACGCCGACGGGGAGGGCGCCCTTGGCCATGTCGCCGAGGGCCACCGCAACGCCGGCGAGGCGGCCGCCTATGCGGTAGATGTTGGTGGCCCCCGGGTTGCCCGAGCCCTCGCTGGTGGGATCGTGGCCGATCTTGTGCCCCACCAGCGCCGCCGTGGGGAACATGCCAGCCGCGTAGGCAACGCCGAAGGCCACAACCATCCACACCGACACGCGAACATCGTAGGTGCGGCTGGGCGAGTGTGCCGGAGCGGAAAGACCCTTCAGGTGTGCGGTGTCACCGTTTCGAGGCGGCGTTATCCTTCGCCGACGTGCCGATGTACGACTATCGCTGCGAGCGCTGCTCCACGCAGTTCGAGGTGAGGCAGTCGTTCAGCGACGAGACGCTGACGGTGTGTCCGGCCGAGGGTGCGCCGGCCGGGTGCGTCGTGCCGGGCGAGGGTCCGGTCAAGAAGGTGTTCAGCGGGGTGGCCATCTCCTTCAAGGGGGACGGCTTCTACAAGAACGACCACGGCGCCAACGCCGATGGGCGCCGCAAGGAACGGGAGTCGGACTCCACCAAGGACTCGTCAACCAAAGAATCGTCGACTTCGAAGGACTCGTCAACCAAAGAATCGTCGACCAAAGAATCGTCGACCAAAGAATCGTCGACCAAAGAATCGTCCTCCTCGGGAGCGAGCTCCGGCGCGGGGCGAACGAAGGCCGACGCCGGCACTTCGTCACCCGCCTCGTAGCGTCTCGACCGCTCGTCGCGACCCGCGACCAACCGTCGCCGCCGAGGCCGCGACTCGTCGCTTCCGGCGACCGTCCCCACCGGTTTGGAGCATCCCGGGCCCAGGGGCCACCCCAACGCCCGCTGGACCGCGCTCGGTCGTTCACCAGGAGGTTCCATGTCGCCCGCCAAACAAGCCGCACACGGCCTGGATGCGCCCCATCCGCACCGAGGGCCGTTCCGTAGTTCCCCGCCGCCTACCAGACCGTCCGCACGCAGCAGCCGCAGCGCGACCGGGCGGCTTCAGACCATGCTGTATCGCCATCGATGGCTTCGCTGGGCTGCCGCGGGCGCGGCGGCGCTGGCCGTCCTCGCCGCCCTCAGCGACGACCCCGCCGGCCCGGCTCCGGCGACGACGGCGACCCCGCCGCCTGGGCCGGCAGGCCTGCTGCCGCCTCACACCCGCGGCGTGCCCGTGCCCGTGGACAGCGCGGTGTTCGCGGTGGGCGACGCGGTGGATGTCCATGCGATACTCGACGGCGCCGCGGTCGTGCTGGGGGCGCCGGTGGTGAAGGCCGGCGAGGGCGAGGTGGTCGTGGCGGTGCCCGCCGAGCAGGTGGACGCCACCGTCGACGCGCTCACGACGGGGGGCGTGATCCTGGTTCTCGTCCCCCAGCCGCCCAGTCCATCCCCCGGATAGGGCAGCGTCAGCGCCAGGATGTGACCGCCAGCGCAAGCACGGCGCATCCGGCCAGCACCCGGTATAGGACGAAGGGCCGCAGACCCACCCGAGCCACAATCTGCGTGGTGCCCCAGACGGCCACCCACCCGGTGACCATGGACGACCCCGCGCCCCAGACCAGCGCCGGCCACAGAGACGATCCGACGTTCAGCCCGAATAGGCCGTAGACGCCGGCACCGGCAATCACTGGGAGGCTCATCAGGAACGCGAGTCGCACGGCCGCCTCGCGGTCGTATCCGAGGGCCCGGGCGAAAGTCATCGTCACACCGGAGCGCGACACCCCCGGCTGCAATGCCAGTGCCTGGCCGGCGCCCATCACCAGGGCATGGCCGATGCCGAAGTCCTGCTTGCCGCGCCGCTCCGCCAGCCGGTCGGACGCGCCCAGCAGCAACCCGAAGGCGATCAACGCCACCGCTACGGACACGACCCCGCCCGAGCCCCTCAGAGCGTCCCCCGCGGTCACGCCCACCACGCCCGCCGGCGCGGCCGACACTACCAGGGCCCAACCGATACGGCCGTCGGGCCCGAGCGGCCCCCTGCCCAGCACCGGCGCGAGAGCCGACCCCGCGTAGGTGGCGATGTCTCGCCGCAGATAGCCGGCTGCGCCTATCAAGGTGCCGACGTGCACGGCCAGGTCGAACGCGGTTGCGGTGTCGCCCGACAACTCGTCCCAGCCGAGCAGCCAGCGGACCAGGACGAGATGGCCGCTGGAGGAGATCGGCAGGAACTCCGAGAGGCCCTGAACGATGCCCAGGACGATCGCGTGGAGGATCGGCACCGCCGTTGAGGCTACGGGCCGGACCGGGATAGGTGCCGGGATGCGTGCCGGGACGGGCTGCGCGTCGTCAGGACCTGCACGCGGCGAGGCTCAAGAGCCGGACATGGTCACGTCGGCAATGGCGACAGTCACCCCGGCCGCGCTCATCGGCAGCCACTCCAGGTCCGAGCCCACCTCGACCACGTCCAGCAGCAGACGCTGGATGGTGCTCGCGATGGTCACCTCCCTTATCGGCTCGGCCGTCTCACCGCCGCGTATGCGCAGGCCCTCCGCCCCCACCGAGAAGTCGCCCGACACCGCGTTAACGCCGCTGTGCAGGCCGGTTACCCCCTGCACGAGCAGGCCATCGTCGATATCCGCCACGATCTCGGGCTGGGAGCGTGTCCCCGGGGTGAGCCGCAGTGCGTGGGCGCCGACGCCGGGGGTGCCCTTGAACCCGCCCCTGACCGCGGAGCCGGTGGAGGAGACCCCGGCCCGCCGGGCCGTGTAGGTGTCGTAGAGGAAGGCCTGAAGCACGCCCTCGGTGATCAGCGGAATACGGCGGGTGGCCAGGCCCTCGTCGTCGATGGCCGAGGCGGTGAAGGCGTCGGGGTCGGTGGCGTCGTCGACGAGCGTCAGCGACGATGCCCCGACCACCTCGTGCATCCGGTCCGCGAACAGCGAACGGCCCTTGAGCACCGCGTCGCCGCTCAGGGTCGCGCCCACGATGCCGAGGAGCCGGGCCGTGACGTACGGATCCAGGACCACGGTGAGCCGGCGGGTGGGGGCCTTGGCCGCACCGAGCAGCCGCGTGGCCCGCTCGGCCGCGTCCGCGCCGGCCGTCTCCGCCGACAGCTCGCCGGGATGCCGGCCGACCGAGAAGCCGAACCCGGTCTGGGTGTCGTCCCCTTCCGACGCCAGGCTGTAGGCGGCCAGGTAGCAGCCCGTCTCTCGGGCGGTGGCGGCCACGCCGCGCGACGTGGCCACCGCGGACTCGTAGATGGAGTCGGCGTACTCGGCGGACTCCACGCCGCTCACCCGCTCGTCGGCGGCGAGGGTGACCCGCTCAAGTTCGAGCGCCAGCGCCACCTTGTTCTCCGTCGCGAATTCGGCCAACTCGGGCCGGTACAGGTCCAAGGACGCGGGTTCGATCCCGTCGGGCTCGGCAACGCCTGCAAACTCGTCGGTGCTGCCGAACTGGGAGTTGTCCAGCGCCTCGTCGAAGGTCTCCCGCAGCGTCTCGTCGTCGAGGGTCGCGGCGTAGGCGAAGCCCTGGCGTCCGTCCCGCACGATGCGCACGCCGATGCCCTGAGACGACGCCACGGTGAGCGACTCGACCTCGCCCTCGTAGGCCCGCACCTCGGTCTCGACCTCGTGGGCCACGAAGGCCTCCACGTCGATGCCCGGGTGAGCCCAGTCGACGACCCGCTCTGCGATCTCTAGCAGGTTCGTGCTCACCGCAGCGAGCCTTCGAACCCCGACAGTCCGGAGCTCACGCGGCAGTGCCGCCGACGGTGAGCGCGGTCACCCTCAGCGTCGGCGTGCCGTCGCCCACCGGGACGCCCTGGCCGTCCTTGCCGCAGGTTCCCGGCGACCCCATGGCGAAGTCGTTGCCGAGAGCGTCTATCCGGGTGAGCACCTCCGGGCCGTTGCCGATGAGGTTGCCCTCCCTGATGGGGGCGGTGATCCGGCCGTTCTCGATCAGGTAGGCCTCGGTCATTCCGAACACGAAGTCGCCGGTGGCGGTGTTCACCTGGCCGCCGCCCAACTGGGCCACGTACACGCCGTGGGGCGTGTCTGCCACGATGTCGTCGGGCTCCGCGTCGCCGTTGGCGATGTAGGTGTTGGTCATCCGCACCATGGGCAGGTGCTGGTAGCTCTGGCGGCGCCCGTTGCCGGAGCTGGCCCGGCCGCTCTTGCGGGCCCGGAGCCGGTCCCACATGTAGTCGGTCAGCACCCCGTCGGAGATGAGGATGTTACGGGCCGCGGGCTTGCCCTCGTCGTCGATGCCGTAGTGGCCCCACTCCCCCGCCATCGTGCCGTCGTCCACCAGCGTCACCATGGACGCGGCCACCCGCTCGCCGATGCGCCCGGCGAACACCGAGGCCGACTTGGCCACCAGGTCGGCCTCCAGGCCGTGCCCGCAGGCCTCGTGGAACAGCACCCCGCCGCCTCCGGGTCCGACCACCACGGGCATCTCGCCGCTGGGCGCGGGCCGGGCGGTGAGCTTGGTGAGAGCCCTGCGGGCGGCCCGGTGGGCCATCTCCTCCACGTCATAGAGGTCGAAGAGCTCGAAGCCGGCGGTGCGGCCCGCCGACTCGCGGCCGGTCTGCATGCCGGTGTCGCCGGTGGCCACGCACGACACCGAGAACAGGGTGCGCACCTGGTCGTCGCTGGTGAACAGCCCGTCGCTGTCGGCCACGAGGATGCGGCGGCGGCCGTCGCCGTACCGGGCCGACACTTGGGTGATAGCACTGCCTGCGGACCGGGCCGCAGCGTCAGCGGCCGTGAGCAGAGCCACCTTCGTGGACTTGGGCACCTCCTCAGGCGGGATTCGTACCTTCAAGCGCGTTGCCGCCTCCAGCGCCGACACCGGCACGGTCTTCGTGCCGCCTCCACCCCGGCGAGCCGCGGCCGAGGCCGCACTCGCGGCGGAGGCCAGCCCCGACGCGCTCAGGTCCGCGGTGTGGGCGAAACCCGTGGTGTCGCCGGCCACCACCCGGATGCCGGCACCGCGGTCGCGCCCCGACACGACCTCCTCGACGCGTCCGTCGTCCAGGATCGCCGAAGACGAGCGTCTGTCCTCGGCGAAGATCTCCGCGAAGTCGGCCCCGGTGCGCATCGCGACGGTGAGCGTGCGGTTCACTAGATCGGCGTCAAGCATGAACGAGTACTGTAACGCGATGGCTTCGGGAGCCGCCGATGTCGACGCCGGCCACGACACGGAGTCGGGCGAGGTCCCGTCGACCGATCCCGACGGCCCCAGACGCTCTCTCGGCGACAGGCTGCACTGGTGGAGCGAGGTCGCCGTCATCGGCGCGTTCTACGGCGTCTACACACTGGTCCGCAACCAGTTCGGGTCCGATCTGGGCAGCTCCGTCAAGCAGGCGGCCATCGACAACGCCTACGAATTGATCGCGCTGGAGCGGGCCGTTCACCTCTTCGGCGAGAAGGGCATCCAGGACCTGTTCATCGAATGGGACCTCTTCATCCAGTTCTGGAACATCTTCTACGGGTTCTGCCACTTCGCGATGACCATCGGCGTGATGGTCCTGCTGTTCCTGCGCGACCCCGTGCGTTACGGGGTGCAGCGGACGGTGCTGGCGATCACCACCGCGCTGGCGCTGATCGGCTTCTGGTTGTACCCGCTGATGCCGCCGCGCCTGCTCAACAACTGCGGCCCCTTCGGCGCCTGCGACCTCAAGTACGCCTACGTCGACACCCTGGTCGACCCGGGCGGGTTCTGGTCGTTCAACTCCAGCGCCATGATGGAAATCTCCAACCAGTACGCGGCCATGCCCAGCCTGCACATCGCCTGGGCGGTGTGGTGCGTGGTGGCCGCCCTGCCGGTGCTGCGGCGGCGCTGGACGCGCCTGGCCCTGCTGGCCTATCCCTGGCTTACACTGTTCGCAGTGATGGTCACCGCCAACCACTACTGGATAGACGCCGTGGGAGGTTTGCTGGCAGTCGTCGCCGCCTACCCGGCGGGAGTGCTGCTGGCCCGCAGGCTGCCGCCGTGGCTCGCGCCCTCGCCGGCGTGATCCGCCCCCGCGCAGGAGGACAGCAATGAAGCTCGAAGCGCTCACCGGCCCCGACGACCTGCGGGAACGCTCCTACGAGGAGCTCGCGGATCTCTGCCAGCAGATCCGCTCCAGGATCATCGAGGCGGTGTCCGCCCAGAGCGGGCATCTCGGATCCAATCTCGGCGCGGTGGAGCTCACAGTGGCGGTGCACCGCGTGTTCCGCTCGCCTCACGACGCGATCCTTTGGGACACCGGCCACCAGGCCTACGTCCACAAGATGCTGACCGGGCGCTCCGCCGACTTCGACAGCCTGCGCACCTCCGGGGGGCTGTCGGGCTACCCGTCCCGCACCGAGTCGCCCCACGACTGGATCGAGAACAGTCACGCCTCCACGGTGCTGTCCTACGCCCACGGCATGGCCACCGCCTTCGAGGCCTCCGACGCCCGGCGCCGGGTCGTCGCGGTGGTAGGCGACGGGGCCCTGACCGGCGGCATGGCCTTCGAGGGCCTCAACAACATCGGCCACAGCGGCCGCAACGTGGTGGTGATCCTCAACGACAACGGCCGCAGCTATGCGCCCACCGTCTCGCGGCTTTCCGAGAGCCTGGTGCGCTTCCGGTCCAACCCCAAGATCATGCGCCGCCAGGACCGCCTCGAGGAAGTGGCCGAGCGCATCCCTTGGGTGGGCGAGACGCTCCAGCGCGGCATGAAGATGTCGAAGGCCGCCCTGCGCGAGCTCTGGGACTCGGCCGGCTTCTTCGAGAACCTCGGGCTGCGCTACCTGGGGCCCTTCGACGGCCACAACATCGCCAGCCTCGAGGAGGCCCTCTCCAACGCCGCCGAGTTCGACGGACCGGTCGTGGTCCATGTGCTCACCCAGAAGGGACGGGGCTACGGCCCGGCCGAGGACGACCAGGTCAAGCACATGCACGACGTCGGCAAGGTGAAGCCGGGCACCTACACCGGCTTGTTCTCCGAGATGATGGTGAAGCTGGGCGGGCTTCACCCCGAGGTGGTGGCCATCACCGCGGCCATGCCCGACTCCACCGGCCTGCTGCCGTTCCGGGAGCACTTCGGCAACCGATGCATCGACGTGGGCATCGCCGAGCAGCACGCCGTCACCTCGGCCGTCGGCATGACCATGGGAGGGCTGCGGCCGTTCTTCGCGGTGTACAGCACGTTCCTGAGCCGGGCCTTCGACCAGATCAACCTCGACTGCGGACTTCACCGGGCACCAGTGGTGTTCTGCATCGACCGGGCCGGGATCACCGGAGAGGACGGGCCGTCCCATCACGGGATCCTCGACATGGTGCTGCTCTCGAAGGTTCCGGGCATGCGGGTGCTGGCCCCGTCGTCGCTCCAGGAGCTGGAGCGGATGATGCTCGACGCCATGGAAATGACCGACGGTCCGGTCGCCATCCGCTGGCCCAAGACCGCGGCCCGCAGCGTCGGCCCCGACGAGGTGGGCTCGGGGCTGCGGGCGCGGCAGGCCCGCGCCGGCGACGGCCGGCTGTGCCTGATCGGCGTGGGGAAGATGTTGGAGGCCTGCGAGCAGGCCGCCGAGCTCCTAGCGGCCGAAGGGGTGGACGCCACCGTCTGGGATCCCAGGGCCGTGAGCCCGCTGTGCGACGAGATGCTCGCCGACGCGGCCCGACACGAGATGGTGGTGACCGTCGAGGACGGACTGCGCACCGGGGGCGCGGGCGCGGCGATCCGCGACGCGCTCATGGAGTCCGCCGACGCCGCCGGGCGGACGGCCCCCAGGGTGCGCGTGCTCGGGGTGCCGCTCGAGTACCTGCCGCACGGCAAGGCCGACGCCATCCTGGCCGACCTGGGACTCGACGCCACCGGAATCGCGGCGACCGTCAAGTCAGAGCTGCTGTAAGGCCTCCGGTCCTGTTGTAGGCCTCCGGTGTAGGCCTCGGGGGCTAGCTGTAGTAGGGGTTCTCCCCGGAGGTGTGGTCGGTCACGTCGACCACCTCGGTCACCTCGGGGATGGCCTCCATGATGGCTCGCTTGATCCCGTCGGACAGGGTGGCCTGGCTCATGGCGCAGCCCTGGCAGCCGCCGCCCATGGTTACCACGACCGAGTCGTCGTCGTGCACCTCCACCAGGCTGGCATAGCCCCCGTGCGAGGCCAGAGCAGGGTTGATGCTTATGTCGAGCAGCTGCTGCACCTTCTCGGCGATCCCGCCGGTCAGCTCCATGCTGCCCATGTCGCCCAGGGGGTTGGGGCGGTTGGGGTTGCGAATCAGCAGTCCGCCCTGACCGGGCACCGCGGGCACGTCCAGGGTGGAGCCCCGGAGCTGGCTGACGCTGGCGTCGGGCACGATCACCGTAAGGCCGCCCGAGGTGTGGACGTGGTCGTCGCCGGCAGCCTCCGACACCGGGTCGAGGGCCAGGTCGTAGGTGTAGTCGATGCCCGCGGTGCCGGTCACCTCGACTCGCAGCCCCAGCGCCTCGGCATCGTCCTCGCGGTCGCGGATGGCCAGCACGGCCGACCGGGCCGCTTCCGTGACGATCAAGACTTCCCCGGCTGACGTGTCCGAGGCCTCCTCGGCGGAGGGGGCCACCGTATTGGAGGCTGTGGCGGTATCTGTCATGGGCACGATCCTACCGAAGTCCGCTGCCGACGGGCGGCGGCAGGCGGCGGCAGGCGGCGGCGACAGCGGTCGGGCAGGCGGCGGCAGGCGGCGGCGACAGCGGCGGGCTGGCCTTATGAGCGCGCTACCGTGCGGTCATGACAGCTGCCACCTCCTATGAAGTCACCGACGGCATCGCCGTGCTGCGCCTCGACGACGGCAAGGCCAACGCCGTGGGCTACGAGACGATCGCCGCGATCGACGCCGCCCTCGACGACGCCGAGGCGAACGCCGGGTCGCTGGTGATCGTCGGCCGGGAGGGCCGCTTCAGCGCGGGCTTCGACCTGAGCGTCATGAGCCAGGGCCCCGAGGCGGCCCGACCTCTGGTGGCCGCGGGAGCCCGCACGGCTATGCGAATCTACGGGGCGCGGATTCCGGTGGTGGCCGCCTGCACCGGCCACTCCCTCGCCTTCGGCGCGATCATGCTGCTGGCCAGCGATGTGCGCATAGGCGCCGATATCGATGCCAAGATCGGCCTCAACGAGGTGTCCATCGGCATGCCGCTGCCGATCTTCGCGGTGGAGCTGGCCCGGGACCGTCTCGGCTCCCGGCACTTCACCGCGGCGACGGCTCTGGCCACCGTCTACTCACCCCGCGGCGCCGCCGACGTGGGCTACCTCGACGAGGTCGTCCCGGCCAGCAAACTTGCGGAGACCGCGATCGCGCGAGCCGGCGCGCTGGCCGGCTACGTGCGTCGCACCGCGTTCGCGCAGACCCGGCGCAGCGCCCGGCAGGCGACGATCGACCACATCTTGTCGACGCTCGACGAGGACCTGGAGAGCTTCGGCGTGCTGGAGTGAGCCCGGCACCGCGGCGCCTGTGACGTTCTGTGGAAATCGTGTGGAAAACTTCGGGTGAAGCTGTGGATTAGATGGGGATGACTGCTTGTGGAAAACTCTGTGGAAAACTGCCGGTGAAGCTGTGGATTAGGTGGGGATGACCGCGACCGCCTACGACTCTGTGCTGCTGGTGTCGTTCGGGGGTCCTGAGTGTCCCTCCGACGTAGAGCCGTTTCTCGCCAAGGTCACCGCCGGACGGATGATTCCCGCCGAGCGCCTGGCCGCGGTGGCCCAGCAGTACCACCACTTCGGCGGCGTGAGCCCTCTCAACGCGCAGTGCCGCCGGCTGCGGGCCGCGCTGGCCGACAGGCTCGCGGCCGCGGGCCGCGGCCTGCCGGTGTATTGGGGGAACCGCAACTGGGCGCCGTATCTGGCCGACACCGTGGCCGAGATGGCCGCGGCCGGGCACCGCCGCGCCCTGGCCGTGGTGACCTCCGCGTACTCGTCGTACTCGGGTTGCCGCCAGTACCTCGAGGACATCGCGGCGGCTCGGGCCGCGTTGGGCGGAGCCGCGCCCGCGATCGACAAGGTCCGCGCCTACTACGACCACCCGGGCTTCGTAGCGCCCTTCGCCGACGCGGTCGTCGAGGCCCGCCGGAGCCTTCCCGCCGAGGTCAGATCGGGGTCTGGGCTCGTGTTCACAGCCCACTCGATCCCGCTGACCATGGCCGCGGGCTGCGACTACGAGCGCCAGCTGCGCGAGGCCGCCCGCCTAGTGGCCGACGGTGCCGGCTTCGAGGCCTGGACCATGGCCTGGCAGAGCCGCAGCGGCCCGCCCTCGGTGCCGTGGCTGGAGCCCGACGTGAACGACTGCCTGCGGGAGCTGTCAAGCCAGGGTGCCGCGGCCGCGGTGCTGGCTCCCATCGGCTTCGTCACCGACCACGTGGAGGTCACGTGGGACCTCGACGTGGTGGCGGCCGGCACTGCGGAGGAGCTTGGCCTTCGGCTGGCTCGGGCTGAGACTCCCGGCACCCGGCCCGACGACCGCTTCGTGGCCATGTGGCAGGAGTTGGTCGAGGAGCGCCTCGACCCCGGCGTCGGTCGCCGGTCGCTCGGCCGTCTCGGCATCGGCCCCGACAGCTGCCCGGACGGCTGCTGCCCCCGCTGGCCCTGAGAAGGGCCACCACCCCACGAGGGTCCACCACCTGGGCTGTGGATAAAGCTAATTTGTGTATACCGAACCATTCCGGGAAGGCTTCCGGGAAGGCTGGAGTCAGAGACGGCGCCTATGAACCACGCTCGCATCGCGGCCGAGGCAATCAGGTTCCGCATCTCCACCATCCGCCGTCCCCTGGTGAGCAGCGAGACCATCGACGTGGATGCGATGGCGGCCGCGGCGGTCACGGCCGCCTCTCCGGAGGTGGACTCGGCCCTGCGAGTGATCGCCACCGCCTGGCAGCGGGCCGGGTTCGACCCCGAGGAGCTGATTGAGCCCTGGAGAGGCGAGCAGGCCGAGTACTTCAGGAGCCGGCCCGAACTCATCGACTTGATCGACGTGATCGTGCGGGGCGCGTCCGGATCAACCGCCGCGGCCTGACCCTCCCCGGCTAGCACCTCCGCATCGGTCCTCCGCGGCAGGGTTGCCTGGCGCGTCCGGATCGACGCCGGGGGCGGCCGCTCCGATACGTTGCGGCCAGTGCCCGAGCTTCCCGAGGTCGAGACCATTCGAGCCCAGCTGCAGCCGCGGCTAGAGGGCCGCTCCATCACCGAAGCGGGCTCCCACCCGTCGGCGAAGTTTGCGCCCGCTATCGAGGCAGTCGGCTGCGAGGTGACGGGCGTGCGCCGCCGCGGCAAGTACCTGATTGTCGATCTCGACGACGCCAGCGAGTCCGGATGCGAGCTTGTCATCCACCTTGGCATGACCGGCAGGCTCGCGGTGTCCCCCGCCGTCGACCTAGCGCACCCGCATCTGCGGGCCTGGTGGCGGCTCGATGACGACGATGCGCTCACGCTGCACGACGTGCGCCGGTTCGGCCGGGTGCACGTGGTGTCAGCGGGCCGCTATGAGACCATCGCAACGCTCAACCGCCTCGGCCCCGAGCCATTCAGCGAGCAGTTCACCGGCGAGGGCCTCTGGCGGGCCCTGCGGGCCAGCCGGCGCTGCGTGAAAACCCAGCTGCTGTCGCAGCGGCCGGTCGCAGGCGTGGGCAACATCTACGCCGACGAGGCGCTGTGGCTGGCGGGCGTCAACCCCGCGATCCGCTACCTGTCGAAGCCCCGTGCCGGCCGGCTGGCCGACGCCATCCGCACCGCATTGGCCTCGGGACTGCGCCACGGCGGCACCACCCTGCGCGACTACGCCGCGCTGGACGGCGCGTCGGGCCGCAACCAGCACCATCTGCGCTGCTACGGCCGGGCCGGAGAGCCGTGCGAGCGGTGCGGCACGGAGCTGCGCCGCCGGGTAATCGACGCCAGGGGAACCACCTGGTGCCCCGCCTGCCAGCGGCGCTAGTGTTGCCAGCGATGGAGCTGGGCGCCGTCCACCACGTGTCGATCAACGTCGCTGACGTGGGGGCCGCTGCGCCGTTCTACACCGATGTGCTGGGTATGGCCGTGCTGCCCCGGCCCGACTTCGGCTTCAACGGCCGCTGGCTGCGCACCCCCGGCGGCGGCGAGGTGCACCTCATCGAGGTCGAGGGCTGGGTTCCGCCCGCGGGCCAGCACTGGGCTTTCAGGGTGGACGACATCGACGCCGCGGTGGCCGAATTGCGGGAGCGGGGGGTGGAAGTAGCGGACCCCAGGCCGCTGCCGGGAACGCCGGCCCGCCAGACGTTCTTCTTCGACCCGGCCGGCAACATGATCGAGTTCAACCAGCCGGCCTGACCCCCCGAAGCTTCTCGGGGTCGGGCGCCGAGTCAGAGCACCCCGTACGGGATTTGAACCCGTGCTACCACCTTGAGAGGGTGGCGTCCTAGGCCGCTAGACGAACGGGGCAGGTGCACACCGCGGGTCCCGCGGGCGGGCGCAGCATAGCGCCGGGGTTCGGGGAGGAGGACTTGAACCCCCAATGGCTGGACCAGAACCAGCTGTGTTACCTATTACACCATCCCCGACAGCGCCGCACAGGCTACCGGGTCGGGCCGGCCCCGCCAAAGCGTGCCCGGCCCCGAGGCCCGCCCGGCGCGAGGGCCTGCACCCCGCCTCGGCCCGAGGCCGAGCGGATAGGCCGCAGTTCATGAGGATCTTGCAAAGTGCGGAGCGAGGCCGTGGCCCGAGCGGCCCGTGAGCGCAGCGAACAGGAGCGGGAAACCGAGGCCTAGGCACCCGCCTTGGAGTTGAGCTCGGCGAGCTGTCCCTTGGTGCCGAGCACGATCAGCACGTCGTCGGCTGCCAGCACGAAATGATCCGGCGGGTTGGTCACGAAGGACTCGTTGCGTCGCACCGCCAGAACGGTCGCGCCGGTGGACTCGGCTATCTCGCACGCCACCAGGGCCACTCCGGCGAACGGGCCGCCGGAGACAACTCGGGTCTCGGCCAGGTGCACCTCGAGCTCTTCGTCGTGCATAACCACATCGAGGAACTCCACCACATCTGGCTGCAGCACCAGTGCCGCCATCCTCGATCCGCCGATCTCGTGGGTGTTGACCACCCGGTCCACCCCGGCCTGGCGGAGCTTCGGCTCCGCGGAGGAGTCGATTGAGCGGGCCACGATGAACAGGCCCGGGCACATCGAGCGGGCCGTGAGGGCCACGTAGAGGTTGTCGACGTCGGAGTCGAGGGCCAGGACCAGCGCGCTGGCCCTTTCCAGACCGGCCGACACCAGCACGCTGTCGTCGGTGGCCTCGCCGACGACGCTCCGCTGCAGCCCTTCGTCGTCGAACTCGCGCCGGTCGACCACCACCACGGTGCGGCCCGCCGTGGCCAGCTCGCGGTGGATGGCCCGTCCGACCTGCCCGAAGCCGCACAACACGACATGGCCGCTCAGCCGATCGATCTGCTTCTGCATGCGCCGCCTCCGAATCTGGTCATCGAGCCGGCCCTCGAACAGCGACTCTATGAGAACTCCCAGCGTGTAGAGCGCGGTGCCCGCGCCGAACAGGATCAACAGCACGGTAAAGACCCGGTAGCTGTCGGTGACGGTGCCGACCTCGCCGAAACCCACCGTGGTAACGGTGATGACGGTCTGGTAGAGGGCCTCGCCCACCGTGAGCCCGAGCTGGCGGTAGCCGAAGGTGCCCCCGGCGATCACCAGGGCGAACACGCCCAGCCCGGCCCAGAAGCGCCCCCAAGCGTCCTTGGGGGCACCCTTGACCAGGTGAGGTTGGCGCATGCCGCGCCTTGCGATCCAGAGCTTCACCGTCTCACAGACTAGATGGCTCTCCTGCGACGGGATGAGCCCGGTTCGACCGGAGGGAACCGTTTCGAGGGAGTGGCCGCTTGTACCGTGGTCGCGGTGTTCGATGGACGCTCTCGGCGGGGAGCGCGGTGAGCGACGGGGTTGGCGTCGGCCCGCACCCCGAGCCCTGGCCCGAGGGCGACCACCTCGATCCTGAGCTGCTGATCGGTGGCGACCGGCGCAACGTGGTCGACCGGTACCGCTACTGGGGCGTCGACGCCATCAAGGCCGATCTCGACGCCCGGCGGCACCCGTTCCACGTGGCCATCGAGAACTGGGAGCACGACCGCAACATCGGCACGGTGGTGCGCACCGCCAACGCCTTCGCCGCGGCCGCAGTGCACATCGTGGGCCGCCGGCGCTGGAACCGGCGGGGGGCGATGATGACCGACGTGTACCAGCACGTCCGCCATCACACCACGGTGGAGGATCTGGTCGCCTGGGCCGAACCCGAGGAGCTGCCGGTGGTCGGCATCGACAACCTGCCCGGCGCCGAGCCCCTGGAGACCGCGGAGCTGCCCGAGCGCTGCGTGCTGCTCTTCGGCCAGGAGGGTCCCGGCCTGTCGCCCGCGGCCCGAGCCGCGGCCACCCAGGTGCTGTCGATCGCCCAGTTCGGCTCAACCCGCTCCATCAACGCCGGCGTGGCCGCCGGGATCGCCATGCACGCCTGGATCCGCCGCTGGGCCCCATCCTCCGCTTGAGAGCCACAGCGCGGACCAGTGAACCTTAGGTGTGCGCTGCGACGGGTTCAGACCCTCCGATAGCGGGACTGGATGTACTCATCTACCCACCGTTTCGAACTGCGCCAGTGGCCGTCGCTGCCCCGGGTGGCTTGCAGCCGGCCCCGGCGCGCCGCCTCGCGCATCGCCGGGATGCTGAGGCCGGAATCGGTGAGAGCCTCCACTTACATAGTGTTCCAAGCTGTTTAGAGCTACTTAGTTGTCGAGTCATGGACGATCTGCTGCACAAAACAAATTGCGCGCCAAGGGACAAACTGACTCGTTGAGAACGAACAGCACTCATGCGTCTATCCGCCAACCGGGTTGTCGAGTTCGCTCTAATCCAAACGAACAGAACAATTCCCGCAGGTCACCCTAACCAACTTGTCGAGTTCAGGCGAAATCAAACGCACACAACAGAATCGGGTTCTAGAACTTCGATTCAGGTGCATTTCTGCTAGGAAACTGTTACAATTTACTTGCATGAAAGGTTCGGTGTCGCAGCGCGTCGCCAGCCATGTGGCGACCTTGCCGGAGGGTTCCTTCGTCGCAGTGCGCGACCTCCGCGGCTCGCGTAGCGCAGTCGAGTCGGCCTTCTCTCGTCTGGCTGCCAGCGGGAGGCTGGCCCGCGTCCGCAAGGGAACCTATTGGAAGGGCGCCTCCACCCCCTTGGGCGTCTCGTTGCCGCGTGCGGAGGAGGTCGCTCTAGCACTCGGCGGCCCGGGCTCTGGTCCAGCGGGGGTTGCGGCGGCGCACTGGCTGGGCCTCACTTCGCAGATTCCATCCACGTACCTGGCCGCCGTGCCGGGACGGGCACCGGCGCCGTGGCAACAGGTGCGGTTCACGCAGCGTCCGGTCGGGAGGCTGCTGGCGGGCATGTGGCCGTCGGAGGTGGCAGTGCTGGAGGTGCTGCGCTCCGGTCCCGCAGTCGTCGAAACCAGCTGGGAACAGTTGGGCTCCGTAGTGGCCCGGCTCGCCGAGGACGGCCATGTGCGCCCGGCCGCTCTGGACGCCGCGGCGAACCATGAGCCCCATCGCGGCGCCCGAGCCCGCTGGGCCGAACTCTGCCGTTCGCGGCCCGGGTTGGTGCCGGCGGCGTGAGCTGGCCTCTGCGCGAGTCGCCCGACGCGCTGGCTGGCGAGGTCGTCACCTTCACGGCGGCAGCGAAGATGGACACGAGCATTCGCCCAGCGGAAGGATTCGCCTCGTCTCCAGCCTTCGACCTGGCCGTGTCGGGACCGGCGAGATCGGCATTCGACTCGATCGTGCTCAACCAGTTGCTCTGGCCAGCTGCGCCGCGTCCGTCCTTCGAGGACTGCCGCGCGGCCGTGCACAGAAACTCAGGCGTGCTCTAGGAGTCGTTCGTCTGTCATCCCCATGTGGCAGGCTTGGCGGCGCTGCCCGCGAGGCGGGCAGTTCCGCGAGACGAAGCCTGCAAGGACGCTAGAAGAAGGGGACATGGCAAGAGGACGACCCAAGAAGGCGAAGCCGGGCGTCGGCGGGGCGGCGGATCAGGGCGCTATCACCGGCTATGAGGCCGAGATGTGGGCCATGGCCGACGCGCTGCGGGGCAGCATGGACGCCTCGGAGTACAAGCATGTGGTGCTGGGCCTGATCTTCCTGAAGTACATCTCCGACGCGTTCGAGGAGCGCCACGCCCAGCTCACCGCCGAGCAGGCCGTGGGGGCCGATCCCGAGGATCCCGACGAGTACCGGGCCGAGAACGTCTTCTGGGTGCCGTCGGAGGCCCGCTGGGCGGGTTTGCAGGACGCGGCCCGCCAGCCCGATATTGGCGAGATGCTGGACGACGCCATGCACGCCATCGAGCACGACAACCCGGTGCTGGCCGGGGTGCTACCCAAGGACTACGCCCGCCCCGAGCTCGACAAGGTGCGCCTGGGCCAGCTCATTGACATGGTGGGCAACATCCGGGTGGGCGACGCCGAGGCTCGTTCCAAGGACGTGCTGGGCCGGGTGTACGAGTACTTCCTGTCGCAGTTCGCCAGCGCCGAGGGCAAGCGGGGTGGCGAGTTCTACACGCCGAGGTGCGTGGTGAAGCTGCTGGTGGAGATGTTGGAGCCCTACAACGGCCGGGTGTACGACCCCTGCTGCGGGTCATCGGGAATGTTCGTGCAGTCGGTGGAGTTCATCCGGGCCCACGCCAACGGCAACGACGGCCGGCCCCCGGCGGGGGCCAAGGCCGACATCTCGATCTACGGCCAGGAGTCGAACTACACCACCTGGCGGCTGGCGAAAATGAACCTGGCGATCAGGGGCATCGAGGGCCAGATCGCTCACGGCGACACGTTCCACAACGACCGCCATCAGGATCTGAAGGCCGATTACATCCTGGCCAATCCCCCATTCAACGTGAAGGACTGGGGCGGCGAGCGCCTGACGGACGACAAGCGCTGGCAGTTCGGGGTGCCGCCAGCGCGCAACGCCAACTTCGCCTGGGTTCAGCACATGGTGCACCACCTGTCGCCGTCAGGAATCGCCGGATTCGTGCTGGCCAACGGTTCGATGTCGTCGAAGCAGTCCGGCGAAGGCGAGATCCGCAAGAGTCTGGTCGAAACCGACCTGGTGGACTGCATGGTGGCGTTGCCGAGCCAGCTCTTCTACTCGACGCCTATCTCGGCCTGCCTGTGGTTCGTAGCCCGTGGCCGGGCCGGGGGCCGCTTTCGAGACCGCCGCGGTGAGCTGCTGTTCATCGACGCCCGAAAGCTCGGCCATATGGTCGACCGCACCCACCGCGAGCTAGACGACAACGACATAGCGCAAATTGCCGACACCTATCACGCTTGGCGGGGCTCAGGCGGTGGTGAGTACGAGGACGTGCCGGGCTTCTGCAAGAGCGCCTCGCTTGAGGGCATCCAGAGCCACGACCACATCCTCACTCCTGGTCGCTATGTAGGAATCGAGCCCGAAGAGAAGGACGTCGAGCCCTTCGAGGACAAGATGCGCCGGTTGGTAGCCCAGTGGCATCAGCAGCAAGCCGAAGCGGCCCGGCTAGACGCCGACATAGAGGAGAACTTCGAGGCACTCGGCTATGGCCGTTGAGACGTTGGCCGATGTGGCCGAGATCATCATGGGTCAGTCACCACCGGGCGCCACGGTCTCGGCCGAGGGCAGGATCCCTCTACTCAATGGACCTACTGAGTTCGGTCCTAGCCACCCAACGCCAGCTCAGTACACTTCGGAGGGCCGAAAGTTCGCGGAGCCAGGCGACCTCCTATTTTGTGTCCGTGGGTCAACGACGGGCAGGATGAACTGGGCTGATCAGCGATACGCGATTGGACGTGGTGTCGCTGCCATTAGACACCGTGCTGATCCCGGCCTTCAACCGCTCATCTGCGCTGTCTTAGACAACGAACTACCACAACTGCTCGCTCAGGCAACTGGATCAACCTTTGCCAATGTCTCGGTGCTCCAACTAGCAAGCCTGCCTTGGCCAGAGCTGGATATTTGTCACCAACATGATATGGCCAGGATTCTCGGCTCCCTCGATGACAGAATCGAACTCAATCGCCTCATGGGTGAGACATTAGAGAACATTGCAATCTCTCTATACAAGTCATGGTTCATCGACTTCGCTCCTGTCCGAGCCTTGGCAGACGGTCGTGAGTCCCTACTGCCTACCCATCTAGCCGGTCTATTGCCCAACCACTTTGTAGCATCTGAGTTAGGTCCAATCCCTGAAGGTTGGTGGGTTCGCAGTCTAGATGAGATTGCTAGCTTTGTGAACGGGTTAGCACTTCAGAAGTATCCGTCCACTCCCACAGGCTCTCTGCCAATAGTCAAGATTGCTCAGCTTCGATCTGGCAACCTCCAGGGAGCCGACCTAGCAAGTGCGGACATAGACTCAAGATACATAGTCGAGGATGGCGACATCCTCTTCTCGTGGTCTGGATCGCTTGAGTGCAGATTCTGGGCCGGCGGTCGAGGAGCGCTAAATCAGCATCTCTTTAGGGTCATTCCCAACGGTACGCCCAAGTGGCTGTGCTACTTCGCAATTCTCAGTCATCTGAATGAGTTCCGCTCTATTGCAGCGGGTAAGGCCACCACGATGGGACATATCCAGCGGCATCACCTATCCGATGCCAAACAGGTCTTACCACCGCAAGACGTACTCGCCAGTCTCAACGAGATCATTGCGCCTCTAGTCGAACGCGCTATAGAAACCGCGATCGAGGCTAGGAACTTGGTCTCTCTAAGGAACGCCATGGTCCCTCGACTTATTGATGGAGGATTGAGGATTCCTACAGATGGCAACGGTTAGCATCATCTACTATTCAGGTAAACTATGAGTCGCTCGCTGGATCGTAGGTAATCATTTCGATAAGCGACAGCACTCTCAAGAACTCCGGTACCTCGACGCCTGTCACTACTTGTGCAGCGTCGTTGACTACAGTCGCAGGATAGTCGTCATCGCCTTGGTCAGCTTCCTCTTGACGCTTCTGCAGTAGTGACGATTCTCTATCGTGTGCAGCGCCGATGGCGATGCCCCAACCTGCTAAGACCGCCTCCATCTTCGCACCCACTCGTGATGCCTGATCGTGGTTTCTGCCTTTCCACCAGTCGCTCGATCGATTAATTGCAGAGTTCATCGCTTCTAGTGCGTCCAGATCAGTCACTTCTCCACGAATAAACTGACCGTAGATATTTGGTACAATGATTCGCATCAACATTAGCGATACTGCTACCATATCAAGCGGAAACCCCGACCAAGATCGTTTGCCTCTGACGGAGCTGATTATCATTCCAAGATGAAATACGGCCTGTTCGATATCGCGAAGGCTGATGTTGGGTGCAGCGAGTACAAATGAGTTCAGGAACAACCTAATGAAGTTGGTGTGATTCAGGTGTTCGCTCATGCCAACAGAGGTTAGTAACTCGTCGAGGAACTGAGAACGATCAGGCTTTGAAAGATAGACTCTTCGGTCCAAGAATCTGTTCAGATAGACATCGCTGCTGAAACCATCTCCGTACATAGCATTTACAGAGTGAGCCAACTCTGAAAGGTTGACACCGAGAATGAACACGACACCGTCAACATCAAGAATGTGTTTCGTAGACTCTAGAAGGCTGATCGCATAACCGGGCCGGCACCGGTCCAACTCATCGACGAACACGACAACTGGTAGGCGGCCTCTCGTAGTCTTCTCAAGAGCCTTCTTGAAGTTGCTTATCGCCTCCTCGGCGCCTCGATGCCGCTTCAACCTCGCCTCGGTGGATTCCGCGGGTCGGTCGCCCGCTACGGCGATCGACGCTGCGACATCGGGTACCGGCAGGGCTGTGCTGGCCAACTTCGACACCATCGTGGCCCCTGCCTTGAGAGCGTTCTTGGCCTTTGTCGTGGACGAACGGTCGAGCACGCCTTCAAGCGCCGCATACAACGCGATAAGCGGATCGTCGCTGAAGTCTGTTTCCCATGCGTTGAACTCGGCCACACGAAAGCGCTCCCTCCTCAAGTACTGCGCCCACATCCGCAGGAAGACGGTCTTGCCCGCACCCCACGGCGCGTCCAAGGCGAGGACGCAAGGTCCCTCGATGTTGCGGAGCAGCACCGTAAGTGCCTCGATCTGGTCTTTGCGTTCCAGGGTGTCGTTGGCGAACGGATCCCCCGACTTGGGCAACACAAATGGGCGTGTGCGCATGCGCATGGGTGATTTCACCTCTCTTCGTCGCCGCCGAATCGCGTCGCGCTTCGGGTCACGAGCATAGTGCCACGAACATGCGTTCTTCTGTGCCTCTCGGCGCGGCGTAAGACTGATGTCCGAATGCAGGCGCCACGCTTCTGGTAGGGAGGTGAACCTGCGCGTTGAATCGGGACAAGAGACCTTCGGCAAGAGCGCCTATTGAGCTCTTCGCTTCGCGCGCTCCGACTTCGCTCTCCGGACCGCACCGGTCATGTTCATTCGCCATGTGAGCATCTGGGGGCTCACACCGAGCCGGTCCATCGCTCCCTGACGAGTGAACCGTCCTCGGGCCACATGTAGAGCCATGTCGCGAGTTACGAGTAGCTCGCCAGCGAGCCAGTTGGCCTCGTCTTCGTTCGTGGAATTACAGAGCCTGCATCCGGTCGTCGCGTCGAGGGCTGGTTGGCGCTCGTGGAGCAGAAGGCTATGGGCGAGTTCGTGCGCCAAGTTGCTGTTTTGGCGCGCGGGGCTATGGGCATCGTTGTGGATGATGATTCTGCGGTGGCCTTCGAACACCGTGAGAGCTGAGAAGGTCTCCAGTTCTGCCGAGAGAAAGTAGAGGGCTTCGCTGCACGTGGACGCAAGATCACTCAGAGACACGATGGGGATATCTAGGTGCTGCGCGAGTTGGCGCGGATCGAAGCAGTCGAATGGGCCGAGCCCGAGTTCAGCCCTGACCTCGCCAGCCAGATCAGCCGCCTCCGACTTGAAGCCCCTACGCACCGCCATCGCTCACTTCTTGGTCCTTAGGTGCTCATAGGCCGCCCTGATGACCCCATCGAGAGCGGTAGCGGCCTCTGGGGTCAGGTTCTTGTCAGCACGTAGGTAGGTGGAGATCATCGCTAGGGGCTCGGCTGCGGGCCGGTGGCCTCCGGACCTGACATAGTCGTCAGCGCGGAGGCCGGACCAGGCCGATAGCGCGGCCAAGCTGTCGAGATCGGGACGCCGCCCCTGGGCCATTCGGGTCAGGGTGGAAGCGCTCACGCCTGACTCGGCGGCGACCTGCTTCCAAGTCAGGTCCCTCGCTTGCCGCTGGGCGTTGAGCGCCTCGTAGAGAGCATCGCTGTCGAACCGGCCGAATTTTTCTGGCATGTTCCCTCCGAAGGTAGTTGCTTACTAACAATCGACAGCCTATATTGCAATCGCTCGGTGGCAACGTGCCGCCGAGAGAGCAATTGCGAATGCGAGGTTAGCCAATGAGCACAGCAGTGACCACAGGGGTGGCGGAAACCCCCACGAGGCCCGTCTTCATCACCGTCAACAGGAAGGAAGTCAAGGTCGACGGCCCGAGGGTCAGCGGCCTGGAGATCAAGGAGGCAGCCATCGAGCAGGGCCTTCCCATCGAGCTGGACTTCCAGCTGGCCGAGGAAACATCGGAGGGCAAGCGGCCGATCATCGGCGACGCGGACATCGTCGAGGTGACCGACAAGTCGGTGTTCTTCGCCACAGCCGGCGACGACAACTCCTGATGGAGACCGCGATGACCTCGGAGGTAGAGCAAGCGGTCGAGGAACTCCAAGCCTGCTTCCGCGACACCGAGGTCGATGCCGTCGACACGGGCGATGGTGGCGCCACCGTCACCATCGCCCGTGTGGACCCGGGGCCCGTGTACGTCCAGCACGAGACGTGCATGCGATTCACCATCAGCTTCCAATACCCCTATGCCGACATCTACCCGCTGTTCGTGCGCCCTGACCTGGACCGCGTCGATGGGCAGCCTCACGGGGAAGGCATCGCCGAGTCAGAGTTCAACGGTGAGAAGGTCCTTCAACTGTCCAGGCGGAGCAACCGCCTTAATCCGGCGATTGACACTGCCGCTCTCAAGGTCGCGAAGGTCCTCCAGTGGCTGTGGGCACAATGAGCAGCCCGTTCAGCCTCCGGCTCACGCAGGCGATGTGGGCAGAACTTGAGCAGCACCTCTTCTCCGGCGACCGGGACGAGCATGGAGCCGTCATCGGTGCTTCGGTCGTCGACACCGCTCGCGGATGCCGGCTCCTGGGGCGCAAGCTGTACCTCGCAACCGACGGAACCGACTACGTGCCAGGCCAGCGCGGCTACCGCATGCTCACCCCCGACTTCGTCAGGCGCTGCGCCCTCGCCTGCGCAGATGATGGACTCGCGTATCTCGCCATCCACAACCATTCTGGCGTCGACAACGTCGCCTTCTCGAGTGACGACATGGCCTCGCATCGCCGGGGCTACCCGGCGCTCCTGGACATTCTCGACGGTCCGCCCGTCGGCGCACTCGTCTTCGCTCGTCGAGCAGTGGCTGGAGACATCTGGCTGTCACCTAGCCACCAAGTGGAACTCGACCACGCCGTCGTTGTCGGCCGATCACAGCAGATCCTCTATCCCTCACCACGGAGGCCAGCCGATGCCGACCCGCAGTACGACCGACAGGTGCGCCTATTCGGAGACCGGGGACAGGACATCCTCTCCGCCCAGAAGGTCGGCATCGTGGGAGCCGGAGGCGCTGGCTCTCTCATCAACGAGTACCTTGCGCGACTCGGCGTCGCGCATTTTGTGGTAATCGACCCTGAACGAGTTGACCCCACCAACTGCCCAAGACTGGTGGGCGCACGGCCACGCGACCTGCCGCCGCGGTGGTTGCCGCGTCAGCTGGCTCGCATTCTGCGGATGCGGGCAGCGCTCAAGGTCGACGTAGCGGAGCGTGTAGCGCGTGAGGCGAACCCGCGCATCAGATTCGATGCCGTCGCGGGCGACGTTGTGGAGCCAGCGGTGGTCGAACAACTCCTCGACTGCGACGCCATCCTCTTGGCAGCCGACAGCATGAGAGCGCGGCTGGTGGTGAACGCCATTTGCCATCAGTACTTGATCCCGACATGGCAGGTGGGTGCGAAAGTGCAGGCCGGCGAGGATTCGGGCGAGGTCCACGATGTCTTCTCCGTGGTGCGCCAACTCGTCCCCGGCGAGACGTGCCTGTGGTGCAATGAACTCGTGGACTCCACGCGGCTGGCGGAGGAGGCCGCCTCACCCGAGCAACGCGAGGCACAGCGCTACATCGACGAGATCCCTGCCCCAAGCGTCATCACCCTCAACGCCGTAGCAACTGCGCACGCCGTGAACGACTACCTCGCTGCCACCGTGGGGCTCCCAGGCGCAGACGATGACGATCCAGAGGTCACCTGGACGAAGCACCGTCCCCTCAACCCGAAGCCGGCAATCGAAATTCCACGCCGAGACGCAGCCTGCACCGAATGCCGCGGCCGACTGGCGCGCGGCCCACGCCAGCGCCTGCCGGTGCGCTACTTGGCCTCATGAGGCGCGGAAGCCGATCGTCGCTGGAGAAGCGCCCGCTGAGAACCCCTGGGCTCTGGATGTCTCACCCTGCTGGTTGCATCAGTACTCGAGATCCCGACCCGTTCCTGACCGAAAGGAGACCCCATGAACAGATCCAATAGTTCACCAGTCGTCGGCATGGGAGCCATCGCCGTGATCCTTGCCTGGCTGTTGGGTGCCGCCCTTGTGGTAACGGCAATTGTGCTGGCAGTTGCCGCCGTGATTGCCCTCATCGGATGGCTGTTCGAAGACGGAGCTGAAGACCTCGGCTCTCTACTCGACGGCGGTTCAAGCTCCCCAACGCGGCGAAGGCGCCCCCGAAGCCGTCGCAGGTCCGGCCGAGCAAATCACCGTTACGCCACGCGCTATCGAAGGCCCCGCCGACCCCGATATCGACGACGTCGATCATACGCACGAGCTTGGATGTAGGCCGCTCGCGAGCTGTCATCGAAGAGACACCTCGGTTGCGAACAGGCTTGGCGGCCAGCCATCTCACCCCACGCTCCGAATCCGTCCAGCCTGTCGGTTTGCTACTGCCCCATCGAGCGCTGCAAATCAGAGAATGGCGGCCTCGAGCTCTGCGTTAGACACCTTGACCTCCTCATAGAGCGTCGCCGCGTCCTTGCCGTGGTTGTCCGCTACACGCTTGAACAGCTCCCACGGGTCTTGAGGCTTCGGCGCCCGAGGTCGCAACCAGAACACTCCGGACCTACCCGACCTGATGGCGCTTATGGCGGGCTGGAGATCAAGGAGCAGTGCTCCAGTTGCACGTATCGGATCGTCTCCGACACCCTCCACGGCGAAAATCGCGAGCTTCGTCTTGAGGACAGCCGCCAACTCCTTGGGATTGCGCAGCATCCTGTAGTTCAACGTCACCAGGCCTTCGTATCCGAGTTGTTTGAGCGCAATCAACAGTTCTCGATCATCGAGCGTCGTCAGCCTGTGATCGATCGTGCGCAGCGGTACTAGCTGTACGTCCCCCATCCACGGCTCCAGCCCTTCGAGGATCGGCTCCGGGAAGTTCTGGTCTAACGGCAGGCGCATCAGGCCGCGAGCGAGTATTCGAACTCGATCGCCTCCTCGAAGATGCGGGCACCGAAGCCGGGGTAGAGGGCGGCGATCTTCTCTACATCCGTGATGTTGCGGTACAGAGCTGCGGCAACCTGTGTAGTAATCCGGGACCCTGCGAGGTGAGGCTCCCCCGACACCCTGCCGGGGATGATCCGCAGATTGGGCCGCGGGCGGAGGAGGTCAGGCCCGCGCTGACCGTCGCACTCGAAGGGTCCGAGCAGATCCAACATGCCAGCAAGGGGTCGCTGCCCGTCAACTCGGGAGACGTCGTCATCGAGCACAAAGATGTTCGCCGATGAGTCAACCCGTAGGGGTGAGTCAGGCTGTTCACCGCTGTCGTCCCAGATGTCCAACCCCCGCCGCTCCAACTCGGCGAGCGCCTCGCGCACGCGCGGCATGGGGCTGGCGGCAACCTCGCTGCCCCGTCCCTCCTTGGGATGGCGGAGCCAATAGACGATGCGCAGTGCCATGAGATCGGCGTAGGACCAGAGCTTGATCCTCGTCGGCGACACCGAGGGCTCAACGATCCCGGAGCGGGCCCACAGGTACACCGTCGACACCGGAACACCTGAAAGGGCAGCGGCACGCGGCCCTTCGTAGCATCCCTCAAACGCGGCATTGACGCGAGCAGAGAGTGCATGCCTGTCATCCATGATCGCACCGTGCCTCGACGAATTGGTACCGGACTATACGTGAAAGGGCTCTGCCAGCCGATGCTTCTGGCAACCGAGTGGCATCTTGGCGCTGTTCGAAGGGGTCGCTCTGGCTGCCTAGTTGGGGGAGCCCGACCAAGGAACCGGTGTCACTCAGGCATGGCCGTCCAAGGCCGTCGCCACCCGGGCGAGCGTGTCGATGCGGTTGCGGGCGCCGCCGCCCTCCTCCAGCCGAGAGATCACCGACGGGGTCGTTCCCATCCGCTCTGCCAGCTCGCTCCGGCTCAGGCCGACTTCGATTCGCAGGTCGTAGATGGGCTGCCCGAGAGCGAAGTCTTGCTCGACGCTGTCTGTGACCGCCTGGGAGGGCTCACCCGCCGCGCTTTGATGTCTTCCCAACGCGAATGGTTCGCCATCGTTACCCCCTAGCTCCTTCAGTCACCCGGCTACCAGCTGCTGGACCCTCTGGTGCGACACGCCCAGCATTCGGGCGGAGTCCCGGCGCGACACTCCGGCCTCCGCGAGTCGAAGGGCTGCGGCACGCGGGCGGAGGAACACGATCCGCACCGCACCGTCGTCCACGAAGCGAAACAGGGATGACGGCGCTCCTGGAAGGGCGTGGCCGGGGAGAACGTCGAGCGGCTCCGTTGCAATGCGGAACAGCGACTCGTACAACCCGGCTACCTGATCGGCGTCGCGGCCAGTGGCCCATGCGTCCACCGGGGCATCCAGCCCGAACCAGCGCCACGGGCCGGACTCAGGTGTCGGCACGGAGCGCGGCGATCCGTTCGAGCAGTTCCTCCGTAGTGACCGAATCGGTGTATGGCTCGCCCTCTTCGCAACGCTGCTGATGTTCCCGCCACGCCTCTTGGCAGGCATCCAAGACTGCCTGATCCACGACCACTTCGGTGGAATCCGATGGTGTGACAGGGCTTGTGGTCACAGCCTCGACCCTAGCTGCCACCATCCGTCGGCACAACACATCATCTGATCGGGCCATGCTCGCGAGTGTCCTGTCGGCGGAGCGGTGCTCTACGATGGCTGAATCGCTACGGGCATTAGCTGCGGGCTACAGGCCCATATCTCCAGCGATTGAGGAAGTCGCCGTGACCGGGCTCAATGAGGCCGACGTCGAGGCGGCTGCGGTTGGCTGGCTGGCGGGGTTGGGCTGGAGCGTCGCCCATGGATCGGAAGTCAACCCGGATGCTGCGCCAGCGGAGCGGGCCGACTACAGCGCGGTGGCGCTGGCCGCGACGTTGCGGGAGGCGCTGGGGCGGCTCAACCCGGAGTTGCCCGGCGAGGCGCTTGGCAACGCCGTTCGGCGGCTGACTCACCCCGAGGGGGCGACACTGGAGGCCCGCAATCGGGCGTTCCATCGCATGGTCGTCGACGGCGTGACCGTGGAGTACCGCGGCGGTGGGCGGGTTCGGGGCGCGCAGGCTCGGGTGGTCGACTTCGACGATCCGGGCAACAACGACTGGCTGGCCGTCAACCAGTTCACCGTTGTGGAGAACAAGATCGAGCGGCGCCCCGATGTAGTGCTGTTCGTGAACGGGCTGCCGCTCGGCATGATCGAACTTAAGAACCCCACCGACGCCGACGCCACCATCTGGACGGCCTGGCAGCAGCTCCAGACCTACAAGGCCGACCTGCCTGGACTGTTCTCGATGAACGCGGTGATGATCGTGTCCGACGGCCTGGAGGCCCGGCTGGGCACCCTCACCGCTGGCCGGGAGTGGTTCAAGCCCTGGCGTACCATCGGCGGCGAGGAACTCGCCGACAAGCACCTGCCGCAACTTCAAGTACTGCTTCAGGGTGTGTGCGATCAGCGTCGGTTTCTTGACCTGGTGCGGGACTTCGTCGTGTTCGAGGACGACGGCAGCGGGCGGCTCGACAAGAAGATCGCCGGCTACCACCAGTTCCACGCCGTTCAGGCCGCGGTGGACGAGACGCTGCGGGCTGCTGCGCTCCAGCAAGCCGCGAGCAGGCCCGCAGATGCCAGTCGCAGGCCGGGCGGTGAGCCGGGCGACCGGCGCATCGGCGTCGTATGGCACACCCAAGGTTCCGGTAAGAGCCTCACGATGGCCTTCTACGCAGGGCGGATCATCCGCGAGACGGCCATGTCCAACCCCACCGTGGTCGTGCTCACCGACCGCAACGACCTCGACGACCAGCTCTTCTCCACCTTCTCACGCTGCGCGGAGGTGCTGCGCCAACCCCCGGTTCAGGCCCAGACCCGGGCCGATCTCCGGCAATTGCTCCACACCGCTTCGGGCGGCGTGGTGTTCACCACCATCCAGAAGTTCTTCCCCGACGACAAGGGCGACCGGCATCCGCGGCTGTCGGACCGGCGCAACATCGTCGTGATCGCCGATGAGGCCCATCGGAGCCAGTACGACTTCATCGACGGCTTCGCGGCCCACATGCGCGACGCGCTGCCCAACGCCTCGTTCATCGGCTTCACCGGCACCCCCATCGAGAAGCAGGACGCCAACACCCGGGCCGTGTTCGGCGACCACATCAGCGTCTACGACATCCAGCGCTCCGTGCAGGACAGGGCGACCGTGCCCATCTACTACGAGAGCCGCCTGGCCCGCCTGGCCCTCGACGACCGCCGTCGGCCCCACATCGACGACGACTTCGAGGAGGCCACCGAGGGCGAGGAGGTCGAGCGCAAGGAGAAGCTCAAGACCAAGTGGGCCCAGCTCGAAGCCGTCGTGGGCGCCGCCGGACGGATCCGCCAAGTAGCGGCCGACATCGTCGAGCACTACGAGACCCGTCTCGACGCCATGGACGGCAAGGCCATGGTGGTGTGCATGAGCCGGCGCATCTGCGTCGACCTTCACAACGAACTCGTGCGGTTGCGCCCCGACTGGCGCCACCCCGACGACGACAAGGGCTCCATCAAGGTGGTGATGACCGGCTCAGCGTCGGACCTGCTCGAATGGCAGCCCCACATCCGCAACAAGCCCCGCCGCGAGGCGCTGGCCAACCGGTTCCGCGACCCCGACGACGCGCTGCGGGTGGTGCTGGTGCGAGACATGTGGCTCACCGGTTTCGACGCGCCCAGCCTGCACACCATGTACGTGGACAAGCCCATGCGGGGTCACGGGCTGATGCAGGCCATCGCCAGGGTCAACCGGGTGTTCCGCGACAAGCCCGGCGGGCTGGTAGTGGACTACCTCGGACTCGCCCACGAGCTCAAGAAGGCGCTGGCCACCTACACCGAGAGCGGCGGCCGGGGCGAGACCGCGCTCGACCAGGCCGAAGCCGTGGCCGTCATGCAGGAGAAGTACGAGATCTGCCGGAGCCTGTTCTGGGGCTTCGACTGGTCGGCATGGGCCGACGGCGATGCCCAGGCGCGGCTAGGCCTAATGCCCACGGCGCTGGAGCATGTCCTGGCCCAAGAGGACGGCAAGGATCGCTGCACAACCGCCGTGCGCGAGCTGTCCCAGGCGTTCGCGCTGGCCGTGCCCGATCCGGCCGCTATGTCCATCCGGGACGACGTGGCCTTCTTCCAGTCCGTGGCCGCGGCGCTGTCCAAGCCCACCCCCGGCGAGACCCGCCTCGAAGAAGACCTTGATCATGCCGTCCGCCAGATCATCTCCCGGGCCGTCACCCCCCAAGGCGTGCTCGACATCTTCGCGGCCGCCGGTCTGGACAAGCCCGACATCTCGGTGCTGTCCGAGGAGTTCTTGGCCGAGGTGCGGGGCCTGCCCCAGCGCAACCTGGCCGTGGAGGCGCTGCACCGGCTGCTGCAGGGCGAGGTGACCCGCCGGCGGGGGCGCAACGTCGTGCAGGCCCGATCGTTCGCCGAGATGCTCCGGCAGTCCATCCTCCGCTACCAGAACCGGGCCATAGAGGCCGCCCAGGTGATCGAGGAGCTGATCGGCCTGGCCCAAGAGATCCGTGAGGCCGACGCCCGTGGCGAGCAGCTCGGCCTTTCCGACGACGAATTGGCCTTCTACGACGCGCTGGAGACCAACGACAGCGCGGTCAAGGTCCTCGGCGACGAGACCTTGAGAGCCATTGCCTGCGAGTTGGTCGAGACGGTCCGCAACAACGTCACCATCGACTGGACCATGCGCGAGAACGTCAGAGCCAAACTCCGCACCATGGTGCGCCGCATCCTGCGCCGCCACGGTTACCCGCCCGACAAGCAGGAGAAGGCCACCAAGACCGTCCTAGAGCAGGCCGAGGCCCTCTCGGCAGTCTGGGCGGAAGCTGCCTAGCGGTTCGCCACCCGAGACTGGCTTTCCTGTGTGCAGAATGCCGACTGGGGCGGCTTGGTTGCGCAGACTTGCGCCGTGTCGGCCGCTAAGCCCGGGGGCACAAGAATCCCGCCGGGAGATGCCATCTGAGGAGGACGCGATGACCAAGGAGAAGTGGACCGAGGGCGACATACCGGACCAGAGCGGGCGCGTGTGCGTCGTGACCGGCGCCAACTCCGGGCTCGGTCTCGAAACCGCACGCGCCCTCGCCGAGCACGGAGCGTCGGTGGTGCTTGCCGTACGGAGTCTCGACAAGGGAGCCGAGGCCATCGCCCACATCCGGGGCGTGGCACCGAAGGCCGACCTGCGCCTCCAGCGGCTCGATCTGTCCTCCCTCGACTCGATCCGAACCGCCGCACTCGAGCTGCGGGACAACACCGACCGGATCGACCTGCTCATCAACAACGCAGGCGTCATGTACACGTCGCGGCAGAAGACCACGGACGGATTCGAACTGCAGTTCGGAACCAACCACATCGGCCACTTCGCGTTGACCGGGCTGCTGCTCGATCGGCTCCTGCCCGTCGAGGGGTCTCGCATCGTCACGGTCAGCAGCATCGCCCATCGGATCCTCTCCCGCATCGACTTCGACGACCTGCAGGCCCAGCGCCGTTACAACCGGATCGCCGCCTACGGCCGATCCAAACTGGCCAACCTCCTGTTCACCTACGAACTGCAGCGGCGCCTGACCGAAGCCGGAACCCCGACCGCCGCGCTCGCCGCCCATCCCGGCGTCTCCCACACCGAGATCGGACGCCACATTCCCGGCGAACGCCGGCTGAGGCGACTAGTGCGGAGGACGACCCAGCCCGCCGAGACCGGTGCGCTGGCAACCCTTCGCGCCGCCACCGACCCCAACGCCGAGGGAGGCCAGTACTACGGCCCGGGCGGCGTCAAGGAGATGCGGGGTCACCCTGTGGTCGTCACCTCGAATCGCCGATCGCACGACCCGGACACCCAGCGGCGACTGTGGGCCGCGTCACAGCAGCTGACCGACGTCCTGTACCCACTACCAGGGGCCCCGAAGACGCCCTAGTGAGCGCCCGCCGCCAGGACGCGACTACCCGTCGGGCAACGGAAACCGGGGAGCGTCGCCCGTTCCCTGGGCGATCGTGCCGAACAGCACCTGGTGTCCAGTGTCTGGGCTCGGGCTTCTATGATCGGCTATCGACGACGGGTCGATGGCGGGAGGATCACCGTGCAGGACATGGCCGCATTCATCGAGCAGATGCCCAAGGCTGAGCTCCACATGCACATCGAGGGCGTGCTCGAACCCGAGCTCAAGTTCGAGATGGCGGCCCGGAACGGCCTCGAGCTGCCCTACGACTCCGTCGACGACCCGGCCGCGCTGTACGACTTCGACGACCTGCCGACCTTCCTCGATGCCCGCTACGAGGGCGACACGGTGCTCATCACCGAGACCGACTTCTACGACCTCGGCATGGCCTATTTCGAGACCGTTGCCCGCGAGAACCTGGTGTACGCCGAGATCTTCTTCGACCCGCAGGCCCACACCACACGAGGGGTCGAGTTCTCGACGGTGATCGAGGGCCTGCGCCGCGCCCAGGTCGACGCCGAGAGTCGGCTGGGGATCGAGTCGCACCTCATCATGTGCTTCCTGCGAGACCTGAGCGCCGAGTCGGCGCGCGAGGCGTTGGAGCAGGCCGCCCCCTACCGCGACTGGATCATCGGCGTGGGTCTCGACTCCGACGAGCACGGGAACCCGCCGTCCAAGTTCGCCGACGTGTTCGCCGCGGCCGCGGCCGAGGGATACCGGCTCACCATGCACTGCGACGTCGACCAGGAGAACTCGGTCGCCCACATCTGGCAGGCGATCGACGACATCGGCGTCGAGCGCATCGACCACGGCGTGAACGCGCTCGATGAGCGGGCGCTCGCCCGGGAGATGGCCAGCCGGCGGATCGGGCAAACGATCTGTCCGATCTCCAATCGCTACGTCGTGGCGGACAGCCGCTCACGCGACATCAAACGCATGCTCGACGAGGGAATGCTCCCGACTGTCAACAGCGACGATCCCGCCTACTTCCGGGGCTACATGAACGAGAACCTGGCCGTGGCCCAACATGACGGCGATCTCTCCGCGGAGGAGGTCGGACAGCTGATGCGCAACGCCTTCTCCATGAGCTGGACGACCGAGACGCGCAAACAGGCCTACCTCGCCGCGCTCGACGACTACCTCGCGGCCCCCACCGACGCCTAGCAGGTGGCCGGGCTGAGACGGTGGGCGGTAGCGTTGGCGCCCGCATGAGCCGACCTGCCGTGGAGCCGCGCCCGGCCGACGTCCCCGACAAGCCCAGCCTCGACGGGCTTGAAGCCAAATGGGACGCGGCATGGGAGGCGTCCGGGATCTATCGCTTCGACGCCTCCCGGCCTCGGGCCGAGGTGTTCTCCATAGACACTCCCCCGCCCACCGTCAGCGGCTCGCTGCACGTGGGCCACGCATTCAGCTACACCCACACCGACATCATCGCCCGCCACCGTCGCATGTCCGGCAAGGCCGTTTTCTATCCCATGGGCTGGGACGACAACGGGCTCCCCACCGAGCGACGGGTGCAGAACTACTACGGCGTGCGCTGCGAGCCGTCGCTGCCGTATGACCCCGGTTTCGCTGCGCCGCCCGACGCGGGCCGGCCCTCGGCCGTAGCCAAGCGCCGGACCATCGCGGTCAGCCGGCCCAACTTCATCGAGCTGTGCGAGCAGCTCACCGCGGCCGACGAGAAGGCCTTCGAGGACCTGTTCCGGCATATCGGGCTGTCGGTGGACTGGACCCGCACCTACGCCACCATCGACGCCCACTGCCGGCGGGTGTCGCAGCTCGCCTTCCTCGAGAACCTCGAACGGGGCGAGGCCTACCAGATCGAGGCGCCGTCGCTGTGGGACGTGAGCTTCCAGACCGCGGTGGCCCAAGCGGAACTCGACGACCGGGAAGTGCCCGGCGCCTACCACAAGCTGCGCTTCGGTAGCCCCGACGGCGACGACATCTGGATCGACACCACCCGGCCCGAGTTGGCGCCGTCGTGCGTGGCCCTGGTGGCCCACCCCGACGACGGCCGCTACCGGCCGCGCTTCGGCTCGACGGTGCGCACGCCGGTGTTCGACGTGGAGGTGCCGGTGCTGGCCCATGGCCTCGCGGATCCCGACAAGGGCACCGGCATTGCCATGATCTGCACCTTCGGCGACACCGCCGACGTCACCTGGTGGCGCGAGCTGAACCTGCCGGTGCGCACTGTGATCGGCCGCGACGGGCGCTTCGCGGCCGAGCCCCCCGCGGCCATCGAGTCGTCCGCGGGCCGGGCCGCCTACGCCCGCCTGGCCGGCAAGACCGCCGCGGCGGCCCGCACCGAGATCGCGGCCGTCTTCGCCGCCTCCGGCGACATAGACGGCGAGCCCCGGCCCATCACCCATCCGGTCAAGTTCTTCGAGAAGGGCGACAAGCCCCTGGAGATCGTGTCCAGCCGGCAGTGGTACATCCGTAACGGCGGGCGCGACGCCGACCTCGGCCAGGCACTGATCGACCGGGGCACGGAGATGAACTGGGTGCCGGGCTACATGCGGGCCCGCTACGAGAGCTGGATCGCGGGGCTCAACGGCGACTGGCTCATCAGCCGCCAGCGCTTCTTCGGGGTGCCCATCCCGCTGTGGTACCGCCTCGACGCCGACGGCTCGCCGGTGTGGGACCACCCGATCCAGCCGGAGGAGACCGCCCTTCCCGTGGACCCGTCCGCGGACTGCGCACCGCTCTACGACGAGTCCCAGCGGGGCGTTCCCGGCGGGTTCATGGGCGACCCCGACGTGATGGACACCTGGGCCACGTCCTCGCTCACGCCCCAGATCGCCACCGGCTGGCGCACCGACGAGACCCTCTACGCGGCCACCTTCCCGATGGACATGCGGCCCCAGGCCCACGACATCATCCGCACCTGGCTGTTCTCCACCGTGGTGCGGGCCCACTTCGACGCTGGCACGGTCCCGTGGCGCAACTGCGCCCTGTCGGGCTGGATCCTCGACCCCGACCGCAAGAAGATGTCCAAGTCGCGGGGCAACGTGCAGGTCCCCACCGACCTGCTGGAGCGCTACGGCGCCGACGCGGTGCGCTACTGGGCCGCGTGCGGGCGCCCCGGCACCGACACCGCCTTCGACGAACAGCAGTTCCGCATCGGCCGCCGCCTCGCCGTCAAGCTGCTCAACGCCTCCAAGTTCGTGCTGCAGTTCAAGGAGCCCGACGACGCTCCTGAGAACGAAGCGCCCCGTGAAGTTCCGCGCGATGTGCTGCGGGTTGAACGGACCTTGGGAAGGCGCCTGGCCGCCGCACCTATTCCGGCGTTAGTTACCGAGACGCTGGACCGCTCGATGCTGCACCGCCTCGCCGACCTGGTGGATGAGGCCACCCGCGCCCTCGAAGCCTTCGACTATGCACGGGCCCTGGAGCGCGCCGAGTCGTTCTTCTGGTCCTTCACAGACGATCATCTAGAGTTAGTGAAGGCCCGGGCCTACGGCGAGAACGGAGTCGCCGCCGCGGCCTCGGCGCGGTTCTCTCTAAGAGCCGCTCTGAAGGTGCTGCAGCAGCTGTTCGCGCCGTTCATGCCCTTCGTCGCCGAGGAGGTCTGGAGTTGGTGGCAGTACGGCTCGATCCATGCCTCAGCGTGGCCTCTTCCAGAGTCGCTGCGGGCCGCGGCCGGCGACGCGGGCGCGCTGCCCAGCGCAGTGGCCGCGGCCGTGCTGGGCGATGTGCGCCGGGCCAAGTCGGAGGCCAAGCGGCCGCTGCGCACCGAGGTGCTGCGGGCCACCGTCACCGACACCACGGAGCGTCTCGCCGTGCTGGCCGAGGTGGCCGACGACGTGCGGGCCGCCGGCCGCGTCACCGAGCTGGTGACCTCCGAAGGATCCGAGTTCTCGGTGAAGGCCGAGTTGGCCCCGGAGGCCGCCGCCTAGCGCTCCCGATTCCCGCCCTCAGCCGGATCTCTGTCCAGTAGGGGGCGCGGCCGCCGCGATCCCGACCGCACCGGGTCCTAGTCGTCTATCTCCGGGCGCCCCTCGACGGGAACTCCCCGCTCCACCCGCACCGCGATGTCACGCCCGCTGCGGCGCCGGGCCCGCTCCACCACCGGCTCGACCACCTCAGCCACATCGATCAGCTGCAGATCCTCGTCGGTGCGCATGTCAGCGGCGAGCACACGCTGAGGCCGTCGGCGTTGGGCATCGAGACGTCGAGCACCAGTGTGCCGACCCGAGGTGAACATCAGGTTAGAACCCCGCAGGGGACCGGTTTCGGTGCCGCTTAGGGCGGCTAGGGTCCGCGGATGCGCATTCTCGTCACCAACGACGACGGCATCGACTCCATCGGGCTCCACGTGCTGGCCCGGGCCATGGCCACCCTCGGCGACGTCGTGGTGGTGGCACCCGACAAGGAGTACTCGGGCTACGGCGCGGCCTTTGGGCCGCTGCACCTGATCAAGCCCGAGGTGCATCGAGCCTCGATCGACGGCATCGACGAGGTGTGGTCGGTCACCGGCCCGCCCGCGCTGTGCGTGATGTTCGGGCGACTGGACCTGTTCGGGCACTACGACCTGGTGGTGGCCGGCATCAACCCCGGCGCCAACGTGGGCCGCTCGGTGTACCACTCAGGCACAGTCGGGGCCTGCCTGACGGCCCGCAACGGAGGCGTCAGCGGCGTGGCCGTGAGCCAGACGGTGTCGTCCTTCGGAGTGGAGGGCCAGGGCTGGGAGGAGATGCTCGCCGACCAGCACTGGGAGACGGCCGGAACGGTGGCTGCCGCCACGGTGGGGGGACTGGTCACAGCCCTGCCGGAGCAGCCGGTGGTGCTCAACATAAACGTCCCCGGCTGCGAGCTGGATGACATCAAGGGCTGGAAGCGGACCGAGGTCGGCATCGAGCCGCCCCGCTCGATGGCCACCGCGCAGCTCGAGCCCAGGCCCGGACACGCCGACGCGTTCCGCGTGAAGATGGACTGGGGCGGGGTCATCGAGCTTCCCGAGCACACCGACGGCGGCGCGGTGATGGCCGGCTGGGTGTCAGTCGGATGGCTGGGCCGCCTGGAGGCCGCCGAACCGAACTTCGCGGGGGCAACCGAGGCCGAGTGCCGGCTCGACACGCTGCTCGGCTGACGGACATTCCGCATTGAGACCTCAATGGGCCTGCTGCCAATCACATCGGAAGCTGCGTGGATGCATGCCCAGCCAAGCCGGTCGAGGTGGACCGGAGCGTAGCGCTCACGCCACGACCGGCCCCGCGGGCGACCTGGAGCCAGCCAAGCCGGTCGAGGTGGACCGGAGCGTAGCGTTGGGCGGTGATGCTTGCCGCGTCCGGCTTGGCCAAAGCCTACGGCACCCGCCAGATCTTCGAAGATGTCACCCTGCATCTGGCCCCGGGCCGGAGGGTGGCGCTCGTGGGCGGCAACGGCGCCGGCAAGACCACGCTGCTGGAGATCCTGGCCGGTCTGACCGAGCCCGACGCCGGCACGGTCACCAAGCCCCGAGACGCCCGGATCGGCTACCTGCCCCAGGACCTGAGCGAGGTCTCCAAGGGCAGCGTCCGCCAGCAGGTGACAGCTGGCGCCGGCCGCCTGGCTGAGCTCGCGCAGACCCTGGAGCAACTGGAGGGCCGGCTCGGCGGGACCCGTGGCCGCCACGACGACCTGGTGGCCCGCTACGGCCAGGCCCAGGCGCAGTTCGAGCAGCTCGGGGGTTACACGCTGGAGGCGGAGGTAGCCAAGATCCTGGCCGGCCTCGGCTTCTCCCCCGTCGATGCCGACCGGCCCGTTGCCGAGCTCTCGGGCGGCTGGCGGATGCGGGTGGCTCTGGGGCGGCTGCTGCTGTCGGAGCCCGACATCCTGCTGCTCGACGAGCCCACCAACCACCTCGACGTCGACTCGGTGGCCTGGCTGGAGCGACGCCTGTCCGACTGGCGGGGCGCGCTGCTGTTCGTCAGCCACGACCGCGACTTCATCGACGCCGTGGCCAACCGCATCGTCGAGCTCGCCGCGGGCGCGGCAACCACCTACGAGGGAGGCTTCGCCGAGTTCGTAGTGGCCCGCGAGGAGCACGTGCAGCGCGTCGAGGCCGCCGCGGCCCGCCAGGCCCGGGAGGTGGCCCGCGTCGAGCGCTTCGTGGAGCGCTTCCGCTACAAGGCCACCAAGGCCCGCCAGGTCCAGAGCAGGATCAAGACTCTCGAGAAGCTGGAGCGGATACAGGCGCCCAGCCGCTCCGACGGGGCCGCCCGCTTCGCCTTCACCGCCCCGCCCCGCTCCAGCCGAGTGGTGGCAGAGCTGCAAGCAGCGACCGTGGGCTATCCCGACGGCGACGGACCCGTGGTCTCGGAAGCCTCCTTCGCCATCGAGCGAGGCCAGACCGTCGCCCTGGTCGGGCCCAACGGCGCGGGCAAGTCCACGCTCCTGAAGCTGATACTGGGCGAGCTGTCGCCCACTTCGGGCACAGTCCGGGTGGCATCCAACGTGCAGGTGGCGGCCTTTGGCCAGCATCAGGCCGATGAGCTCGACACAACCAAGCGGGCGATTGAGGTCTTCTCAGCCGGCATCGACTCGGGGCGGAGGAACCTGCGCACCATCCTGGGCGCGTTCGGATTCCGCGGCGATGACGCCGACCGCAGGGTGGCGGAACTCTCCGGCGGGGAGCGCACCCGCCTGGTGCTCGCCCGGCTGATGGTTGAGCCTGTGAACCTGCTGGTGCTCGACGAGCCCACCAACCACCTCGACCTGCCCAGCTGCGACATCCTCGAGGACGCCCTGGCCGCCTATCCCGGCACTGTCCTGCTGGTCACGCACGACCGCCACATGATCCGCTCGGTGTCCGACGCCCTCATCGAGGTCCGCCACGGGCGGGCGGTGTGGCACTTGGGAGCGGACGAGGCGGTGCTGTACCCCGATCTTGCAGGCAGCTCTACGGCGTCGGAGCCTCCCGGCGCGAAGTACACGGCCGCGAGGGTCTCCGGCGAGGCAAGTAACCCCAGCCATTCGGACGAGTCGAGCGTTCCGCACTCCACCGCGGCCGGCAGGGCCGAACGTCGACGGGCCAGCGCCAAGTCCCGGGCCTCCACCAGCGGGCTGCGGAGGCGGGTGGCCGAACTGGAGCGGGCCTGGGCGGCAGCCGACACCGAGGTGTCCGAGCTGCACCTCCGGCTAAGCGACCCCGCCATCTACGACCGGCCCGAGGAGGTCCACGCCCTGGCGTCGGGCCACCAGGAGGCCGCGGACCGGGCCACTGCCCTGCTCGCGCAGTGGGAGACTTCGCTGGCCGAGCTGGAGGCACTCGACTAGCGACCGGTCTCAGAGCGGGCGGCGCGCAGCGCTCAAGCCGCTACCCGGGCGGGGTGGCGCTGCGCTTCGCCCGGGTGCTGCGCTACCGCAGCGACAAGCCCGCCACCGAGGCCGACCCCATCGCGGCAGTCCGCGGCCTCCTCCCAGGCTCGGCGGGGTCTATAGGCTCGCAGCCATGACCGGCACGACCAGCACCGAGCCCCTCGCCACGACCCGCGCATCCGGGGATCAGGCACCGACACCCGGAACCTCCACGGTCACCGAGCCAGACGTCCGGCCCGTGACCGACGACGGGGACCACGACCGCTTCGCCCACTACACCCGACGGGCCGACGCCAACCGGGCCTACGTCGAGGGCACGCCGGTGCGGGCCCTCTGCGGCAAGGTGTGGGTCCCGAGCCGGGATCCGTCCCGGTACCCGGTGTGCCCGGAGTGCGCCAAAATCCGGGAGCATCTGCGCAGGCGGGCCTACAACTGAGCACGGCAGGGGCGCTTCGGGACGGGCCGACGGCCATGCGCACCCACCTCCAGGGCGCCTTCCTGCTGATCGTCCTGCTGCTCGCCTTCTGGTGGGCGCTGAGCTGGGCCCGTCCGATCTTCGACAGCGCCCTGGGCGGCGAGGACGGCGCCCTCGTGGTCAGAGCACCCTTGGAGCAGGAAAACTCGGCGGACGCCGACCGCACCGTCGAACGGGACGAGGCCCTCGATGGCAACGAGGTCGCCGAACTGCAGGGCGCGCTGATCCAGGTCGGCTACAACCCCGGCCCGATCGACGGGATCCTTGGCGAATTGACCCGAACAGCCATCGAAGAGGCCAAGGAGGACCTGGGACTGGCAGCGGGGTCCGACCGCAGGCTTCTCGAGACCCTCGAGGTCGCTCTGGAGGCCCTCGACTCCACTTCGGACCCGGAGGAGCCGGGCGCCTGACATGCCCGGACCGACCAGTGCTCCGCTCAAGGCCTCCAGCGGCCCGCCGGACTGCTCGACCGTCTTCCGGCCGGCCTACGACCTGAACCTGAAGGTGACGTTGATGTGGGTGAAGACGTCACAGAGCCGCGACGGCGTCCGATGGTGGGCCACTGAGACGCCCGACGGATCGGCGTCGCTGGCGTTCCGGCCCGTCGGCGGGGAAGTGATCGCCGATGCCTGGGGTCCGGGCGCCGAGTGGGCCATCGGCAAGCTTCCGGCCCTGCTCGGCAACGACGATGACCCCAGCGGCTTCGAGCCCCGAGATCCGGTGGTGCGCGGTCTGGTGTCCCGGCTGGGGGTGCCGCGGCTGGGCGCCACCGGCCGCTGGTTCGAGGCGATCGCGACGGCGGCCGTCTACCAGAGGGTCGTGAGCGCCGACGCTCGGACCGCGGTGGCCCGGATGGGACGGCTCCACGGTGCCGACGTGCCCGGAGGGGGGCCGCTGCCGCTGTTCCCCCGGCCCGAGGCGGTGCTGCGGATCGGTGACCACGGGTTCCACCGCGCCGGCGTGGACCGGGCCCGCACCCGAGTGATCCGCGTCGCGGCCAAGCACGCCGCGCGCCTGGAGGCTCTACAGGAGCGGCCCGCGGCCGAGGCCCGCGAGTGGCTCCAGCGGCTTCCCGGCGTCGGACCGTGGACCGCGGCTCGCACCACCGGCGCCGCCGCGGGCGACCCCGACGCTGTGCCGGTTGGAGATCTGCATGTGCCGGTGCTGGTGACCTACGCCCTCACCGGCGCCACCGACGGCGACGACGACTCCATGCTCGAAGTGCTGGAGCCTTACGCCGGTCACCGCGGCCGGGTGGTTCGCCTGGTCAAGGCCGCCGGCATAGGCCCGCCCCGGCACCATCCCGCCCCCACGCGCTTCGACATCAGCAGGGTGTAGCAGCCTGCCGGTCTCCTACGAGGCAGACAAGCTCAGACTGGCCGCGATGGGCTCATGGTCAGACAAAGCGTCGCCTGCCGGGTCGGCGGCGGTCAGCACCTCCGGGTCGGCGGCTCGCAGGCCTCGGCTCAAGAGCCAGTCGATCTTCATCTCGCCCCGGCGCGACGGCCGCGGCGCAGTCAGGCGCTGCGTGGGCTCGCCCCGGACGTTGCATGCCTCCCAGTCGTAGCTGCGGCCCGCGGCCAGCGCGAACAGCGGCTCGTGGGGCACCGGATGGGTCAATCGGCCGGGATCGTCCTCGAAGAGCTGCCTGGCCCGCTCAGGGTCCTCGACGTCGGCGGGGCCGAGTGAGAACGTGTTGAGATCCCCACCGATCAGCGCGGGCGCGCCCGGCAAGTACGCCTCGATCCCGTCCAGCAGAGCGCCGAATTGCGCGGCCCGCTCTCGGGGATCGCTGTGACTCTCAAGGTGAACGGACGCGACGACGACGTCGCGGCCGCCCATCGCCACAGTCGCCAGCACCGCCATGCGCCCCCCGATGCGCTGCTCGCCCCGCTGCCCGTCGAACCAGCCTCCCGACACCTCCAAACGCAGCAGCGCCGGGCGCTCCAGCGGCGCCCGACTCAGGATGGCGTTGCCGTGGTAGCCCACCTCGTTGGAGTCACCTTCGTGGAGCCGGCGCTCCTCGGCATCTCCTAGGCCCAGCTCGAAGTACTCGACGGCGTAGGCGTAGCCGCAGCCCAGCCGACCGGCCAGCTCCGCGGCGGTGTGGCGCTGGTTCGAGCGGGCCATGCCCCAGTCAAGCTCCGACAGCAGCAGCACATCCGCGCCCGCCCGCTCCAGCAACGCGGCCGACGCGCCGAGGCTCCTGCCGCGCTGGAGGTTCCAGGCCACCGCCCGGATGCGAGCCCCGAGCGATTCCGGCTCCGGCGGGTAGCACACCTCCACCGATGTGGCGAAGGCGAGCTCGGCCAGGAGCTCCGCGTGGCTCTCCGCCGGCTGAGCCGCCAGCTCGGCCCGGCGCCGGAGCGAAACGACCGGCAAGCTGTCCACCGGCTTCTCGTGGAGACCCTCGAGCCTCACGCCGGCACCGTGCTCAACCGACTCGAACCCGATCGGCGATGCTCACTGTTCACGGCGAGAGCCGCCGAGCAGCGGACACGGCCATCTAGCCGGCGCGGCGCCGGGCGGTCTTCTCGGCATGGCGCGCGGCCTTGGCGGCCCGGTGGGCCACGGTTCGCTCCACGTAGGGGGCAACTTCGGGGGTCTTGCAGCCGGTCTGGCCGTGGTCGATCTTCACCAGGCCAATGCGGGCGGCGGCGGCCAGCACCTCGCGGCGCAGGCCGGCGTCGCGCAGGGCGATGACGATGAGCCCGCCGTTCATCTCGTGGCGGACACGGTTGGGCCGCTCGCCGATCTCGACCTCGATCTGGCCCAGCAGGCCGCGCAGCTCGTCAATCGACCAGACCCCGGGGTCCTCGGCGGTGCAGGTGACGATGAACCATCCGGTGGATGCCTCCCATTCGCCGGATCGGTCCCTCCAGGCGTCGCTCAGCTCCCGGGCGTGCGGCGATTGCGCGCACAGCCCGCCGAGGCCCTCAGCCAGGATGTAGTTGTCCACGTCGCGCAGCCAGCGGCCGGCCAGCGGCTCGTCCAGCGCAACAGCGTCGGCCACTCGCAGAGCCAGCACCCGGGCGTCGTAGTTGCCGCTGTCCCACAGCTCGACGGCCAGCGAGTGGTCTGTCTTGATGGGCTTGGCGATCTTGCCCAAGTTGGCGTAACTGACCCCGAACATCGGCTCGGCCGCGCCGTGGCGGGCGTACACCTTCCGGTTCTGGGCGGTCCCTGCCGCCTCCATCTGCGCCATCACTGCACTGAGGTTGTTGTTCATGGTCGCTCCTTGAGACGGTCGTCCCAGGTGGCTGTGGCGCGGTTCAACAGCCGGAAGCCCAGATAGTCAACACTGTCCGCTGTGTTCGACAGCACCACAACCCCGACCTGAAGCGCGGGATCGAAACCGATGAAGGAGCTGTATCCGCCGGTCCCGCCGTTGTGCCACACGATCCGGCCTTCCTTGGAGTCGTGGACTATCCACCCGAGTCCGATCTCCATGCCCAGCATCTGATCCTCTACCCGCGGGGCGTGAGCGTATTCCATGGCCTCTCGGAGGGGCGACTCGCGCAGACCGAGGTTCGCTTCAAGGAACGTCAGCAGGTCCTTGACGGTAGAGAGCAGGGCTCCCGCACCGGCGTGGACCGCTAGATCCCAGTTCGCGGCGGGCTTGAGCGAACCATCATGCCCGACAGCCAGACGCCTTCGAAGCGTCGGCGTCAGGGTGGCCGCGGTGTCGGACATCTGCAGCGGCTCGAGGATCCGCTCTTTGACGAGCGTCTCGTAGTCGCGGCCCTGCCCGCGGCCGAGAGAGTGGCCCAGCAGGCCGTAGCCGAGATTCGAGTACTCAACCGTCTCTCCGATGTCGCGGCTCAACTCGTACGCCCCGAGGAACTCGTAGAGACGTTCGACGGTGTAGTCGGCGTACGGGTTGGTCTCGTCGGCCGGGTCGAGGTTGTCGGGCAGCCGGGGCAGCCCCGAGCTGTGGGTGGCCAACTGTCCCAGGGTGATCTCGGCGCCGCCGCGGGTCGGCATTCGCGCCTCGTCGCCGAGCAGGCTCTGCACCGGCGTGTCGAGCTCCAACTCCCCTCGCAGGACCAAGTCAGCCAGGAGGGTGGATGTGAAGACCTTGGTGATCGAGCCGATCTCGAAGACTGTGTCGCCGTCAGGCTGTCTCGGGTCGTCGGCCGCCAGCCGTCCATGACCGACGATGAAGCGCTCCTGTTGACTCACGACGCCGGCCACCACGCCAACGCTCTTGTGGCGTTTGCCCACCCAATGCGTCAGGAGATCGCTCATCTCCGACTCGCTGAACGGCTCCGACTCAGCATCCGAGCTCGTGCCGCCACATGCCGCGCCCCACAGCGCCAGCCCGACCGTGACCGCGGCCGCCTTCCTCGTGGCACTCCCCCTCAGGCGAGGCCCAATTCGGAGATGCGGTCGAAGACCCGCTCGGTCTCGGCGCCGATGGTGGTGTTGTCGCCGTGGCCGGTGTGCACAACCGTGTCAGCGGGCAGGGTGAGCAGGCACTCGCGGATGCTGCGCAGGATGGTGGGCTCGTCGCTGAAGCTGCGGCCGGTGGCGCCGGGGCCGCCGCAGAACAATGTGTCGCCCGAAAGCACCCGGCCGCCGGCCGCGTCGTGGAAGCAGCAGCAACCCGGCGAGTGGCCCGGGGTGTGGATCACCCCGAGCGAGTGGCCGCCCGCGGCCAGCACCGAGCCCGGCTCCAGATCGCGGTCCGGTGAGTCGCCGGGATGGACCGCGTCCCACAGCATGCGGTCCTCGGGATGCAGCAACACCGGCGCGTCCACCGCGTCGCGCAAGGCCACCGCCGCGTTGATGTGGTCGTTGTGGCCGTGGGTGCACACGATGGCCGCCACCCGCCGGCCGGCCACCGCGGCCGCGATGGGCTCGTGGTCGTGGGCGGCGTCGAAGATCAGCACCTCGCGGTCGTCGCCGACCAGCCAGATGTTGTTGGTGACCTCCCACTCGCCGCCGTCGAGGGCGAAGATGCCGTCAGTGGTGACCAGCTCGATGGGCACGGCGTCGGTCCCAGTCCCGCCTACAGCACGACGACGGAGCGCAGCACCTCGCCGCGTTCCATCTTGTGGAAGGCCTCCTCCACGTCGTCGAGGCCGATCGTCTCGGACACGAAACCGTCAAGGTCTAGTCGACCCTGCAGGTACAGGTCGATCAGCATGGGGAAGTCCCGGGTCGGCAGGCAATCGCCGTACCAGCTCGACTTGAGGGCCCCGCCCCGGCCGAACACCTCGATGAAGGGCAGCTCGATGGTCATGTCTGGTCGGGGCACGCCCACCAGCACCACCGTGCCGGCGTGGTCGCGGGCCTCGAAGGCCTGCCGGTAGGTGACGGGCAGGCCCACCGCCTCAATGGCCACGTCCACGCCGTTGCCGCCGGTGAGGGCCTTGATCTCCTCGACCGGGTCGGACGCAGACGAGTTGATGGTGTGGGTGGCGCCGAAGCCTCTGGCCCACTCGAGCTTGCGATCGTCGATGTCCACGCCGATGATGGTCGATGCCCCGGCCAGCTTGGAGCCGGCGATGGCGGCGTCGCCCACTCCCCCGCAGCCGAACACGGCCACGCTGTCGCCCCGGCCGACTCCGCCGGTGTTGATCGCCGCGCCGATGCCGGCCATCACCCCGCAGCCCAACAGGCCCGCGGCGGTGGCCGGAGCGGCCGGATCGACCTTGGTGCACTGCCCCGCGGCGACCAGGGTCTTGTCGGCGAAGGCTCCGATGCCCAGAGCGGGCGACAGCTCGGTGCCGTCGGCCAGCGTCATATTCTGGGACGCGTTGTGGGTGTTGAAGCAGATGTGGGGCCGGCCCCGCAGGCACGAGCGGCACTCCCCGCACACTGCCCGCCAGTTGAGGATCACGAAGTCGCCCGGCGCCACCTCGGTCACGCCGTCGCCGACCGATTCCACCACGCCCGCGGCCTCGTGACCGAGCAGGAAAGGAAACTCGTCGTTGATCCCGCCCTCGCGGTAGTGCAGGTCGGTGTGGCAGACGCCGCAGGCACCGATGGCCACCACCGCCTCGCCCGGGCCGGGGTCGGGGATCACGACCTCGGTGATCGTGACCGGCTCGCCCACGGCCATCGACACCACTCCTCGCACGGTCTGGGGCATGTCATCGTCCTCCTGGTATTCCCGCGGCTGGTCCGCGGCACACTACCGCGCCCAGCCGGCCCATCAAGTAGCGAGCCCCCCGACCGAAGAGCCGTCGGCGCCCCGGCTGATTGTCTCGAGAGCGAGGGCGTAGAGTCGCGGCCATGTGCCGCAACATCACGACCCTGCGGGGGCTGGCGCCGCCCGCCACCACCGCCGAGATCGAGGCCGCCGCCCTCCAGTACGTCCGGAAGGTGAGCGGGGTGCAGAAGACGTCCGCCGCGACAGAGGCCGCCTTCGAGCGGACCGTGGCGCTGGTGGCTGACGCCACTGCCGACCTGCTGGCCGCCCTGCCGCCCCGCCGGATGCCGCCCCGCCAAGATCCGCCGCTGCGGCGGCGGACCGCTGCGGCCGCGGGCGGAACAGCCTGATCCGCTTGTGCCCGGCTCGACGCGGCAGCTGTCGGACCTCGTGGCCCAGGCCCGCCGCTACGGCGTGCGCGACGAGGCCGTGCTCGAGGCCATCGGGAGGGTGCCCCGGCAGCGCTTCGTTCCCCGCCGGTTCGCCTCGGCCGCGTTCGACGACGGCCCTCTGCCCATCGGGGAGGGCCAGACCATGAGCCAGCCCGCCATGGTCGCGATGATGGCTGAGGCGGCCCAGCTGGGCCCGGACGACCGCGTCCTCGAGGTCGGGGCCGGGTCCGGGTACGGAGCGCTGGTGCTGCGGGCCCTGGCCGGCCGGGTGGTGGCCATCGAGCGGCGGCCCGCGCTGGCCGAGAGGGCCCGGGCCGCGCTGGCCGGGCACGGCCTGGGAGACGTCAAAGTCGTGGTGGGCGACGGGACGCTGGGCTGGCCCGAGGAGGCTCCCTACGACGCCATCGTCGTGACCGCGGCCGGTCCGGCGCCGCCGCCGCCCCTGCTGGAGCAGCTCGCGCCGGGAGGGCGCCTGGTTATGCCCGTCGGCTCACGCCACCACGACCAGTTCCTGATGCGCTACACCCGCCCCGCTACTGGAGACCTCCGCGAGGACGGGGACCCCGCACCCGCCGAGGACTACCGCTCGGAGCGGCTCACGCCGGTGCGATTCGTCCCGCTCATCGGCGCCCACGGCTTCGGGCCTGGCCGGTGAGCCCCGGCCCGGCCACACGGACCCCATGACGCAGTCCCGCAGCCGTATCATCGACGCCACTACGCCCGGAGTGCCCCGCGACCACGACCGGTTCAACGTCAATGGGCCGTCGGTCCTGCCGGCCCCCGGTTGGATGCCGGACCCCCCGGGCCGGTACCTGATGTTCTTCGCGCACCACATCGGCCAGTCGATTCGACTCGCCGCCGCGGACGAGCCGACCGGGCCGTGGCGGGTGGTCGAGCCCGACGTGCTCCACGTGGACGACACGCCGTCGGACCGCCAGCCCCACATCGCCTCGCCCGACGTCCACGCCGACGACCGCCGACAGCGCTTCGTGATGTACTTCCACGGGATGGTCCCCTCCGACATCGGCGGCCACCTGCCGTGTTGGGGCGCCTACCCGTCGCTGAACCAGAAGACCATGGTGGCGACCTCGCACAGCGGCCGGCACTTCGCCCTGGTTGAGCCGGTGACCGCGGTGGCTCCGAGCTATCTGCGGATGTTCTACGCCGGCGACGCCTGGTACGGCATCGCCATGCCGTCTCAGGTGGTGCGCTCCGCTTGCGGGCTGCGAGGCTTCGAGTACGGGCCGATGCTGTTCGACGACGACGAGATCCGCCATTGCTGCGTGTTCCGTCGCCCCGAGCGCGGCGAGGTCGAGATGCTGTTCACCCGGTGCTACGAAGCGCCCGAACGCATCTACCGCGCCATGATCGACGTCTCCGGCGACTGGCGGAGTTGGACACCGGGGCCGGTGACCGAGGTGATGAGGCCGACAGCGCACTGGGAGGGCGCCGAAGAGCCCCTCAAGCCGGTTCCGAGAGGCTTGGCGACGACTCGCCAGAACGGTCTGCGCGACCCTTTCGTGCTTGCCGACGGCGGCCGCCGCTGGCTGTACTACGCCGCAGCCGGCGAGGACGCGCTAGGCGTCACTGAGATCTAGGGCCGAAGACCCGTACTTCCCCGCAACCGTCCACCGAACTGGCAGCCCACGACGACCAACCGGGCATCGACCGCTGCCAATTCCAGTGATACGACCTTCTTTATATGATATTTTAATCAATTAGGTTATGGTTCAACTGTGGCGGATGACCGAGCTGGGGCCAGCCTGTACGAACTCGCCTCCGTCCAGCACGGTGTCGTGACGCGACGCCAGGCAACGGCAATGGGCCACTCGAACAAGCGCGTCGCTCAACTGGTCCGGCGCGGAACCCTCAAGCTTGTTTATCCAGATGTGTTCTTCTTCGCGGCAGCGCCGCTTTCTTGGCGATCCCGATTGATGGCAGCCACGTCGGCCGGGGGTGGGAGCCATGCCTCGCACCGAGCGGCGGCCTGCTTGCACGAACTGGACGGATTCGATGAACCTCAGCCGATCGAGGTGACCGTGGCTCGGGGTCGATGTCCGGCCCGCGACGACATCATCGTCCATCGCTGGACCGATCCGGACCGGCGCGACTACACGAAGATCGACCGAATTGCCGTCTCGGGTGTGGCCACCTCCCTTGCCCGGCTCGGCGCGGTCGTACCGTCTCGCCAAGTGGAGCAGGCTCTCGACGATGCATTGCGACGGGGTTACTCGCTCAGGTGGATCCGAGAGACGGCGGAACGGCTGCACAGACCGGGCCCGGCGGGCACTGGGGTGCTGCTACAGCTACCTAAGAGCCGACCCCTCCCGCTCAACCGAACTGGCAGCACACAACGCCCGATTGGGCGCCGACCGCTGCCAAATCCCACCGCCGCGACCCGTCCGCATGTTCACCAACCGAACTGGCAGCACACAACGCCCAACAGGGCGCCGACTGCTGCCAATTCTCACCGCGGCAACCCGTCTCGGCGGGTGGCCGTAGCCTTGCTCGATGTGATCGACCTTCGCTCCGACACCGTCACCCAGCCCACCCCGGCCATGCGGGCCGCCATGGCCGGAGCCGTCGTGGGCGACGACGTGTACGGCGAGGATCCCACCGTCAACGAGCTCCAGGCGGCCACGGCTGCCATGCTCGGCAAGGAGGCCGCGCTGTTCGTGACCAGCGGCACCCAGGGCAACCTGTGCGGGCTGCTGGCCCACTGCGGGCGCGGCGACGAGTACATCGTCGGCGACCACGCCCACACGTACATGTACGAGGGCGGCGGCGCAGCGGTGCTCGGCTCCATCCAGCCCCAGCCGGTGCCGAGGGGCGACGACGGCATGATCGACCTCGCAGCGGCCGAGGCGGCCGTGAAGTCTTCCGACCATCACTTCGCCCGCACCCGGCTGTTGTGCCTCGAGAACACCGTCGACGGCAAGGTGCTGACGGTGGCCCAGATGGAGGCCTCGGCCGCGCTGGCCACCCGCCACGGCCTGTCCCACCACCTCGACGGAGCCCGGCTACCGAACGCGGCTGTGGCCCTGGGCGTGTCGCCGGCTGCGGTGGCCGCCCCGTTCGACTCGGTGTCGGTGTGCCTCTCGAAGGGGCTGGGCACGCCGATGGGCTCGGTGCTGGCCGGATCCGCGGACCTGATCGACGAGGCCCACAAGTGGCGCAAGATGCTCGGCGGCGGGCTGCGCCAGGCCGGGATCGTGGCCGCGGCGGGACTGTACGCGCTGGAGCACCACATCGATCGCCTGGCCTGCGACCACGCCAACGCGGCCCGCCTGGCCGACGGCCTGGCCGCCGTCGACGGCGTGAAGATCGACTCCTGTGCCACCAACATGGTGTTCATCCGCATCGACGACGAAGTGTGCGGCGGCTCGGGCCTGGGCGGGGAACTGGCCGACCGCGGCATCGTCACCCGCTGGAGCGGTTCGCAGGCCCGCCTCGTCACCCACCTGGACGTCTCCGCCGACGACATCGAGACCGTCATCGACGTCTTCGCCGAACTGCTGGGGTGACAGGCCGAGCGGGTAGGCCGCCGACAAGAGGATTCTGCAGCACACCGAGCGAGGCCGTGGCCCAAGCGGCCGGTGAGTGTAGCGAACAAGAGCGGGAAACGTGACGCTTCATCGCGAGGCGGTCGCCTACCAGCGCGGCCCCTGAGGTCCGAGCCGACGTCGAGAACCGCGCCTTCGGCGGGCGTCCGACCCTCCATCGGACGGTTCGCGATGGTTACCGTGGCGCCATGACGCTTGCCGTGGCTGGAACGCTGATGCAGACGCCGGCGCCCGACCGTCTGACGGTGACGGACGCCGTGGTGGAGGTGAAGGCCGGGGCAATCACCGCGGTCCACGACCGCTCCACGTCCGAGGGTGCGGCCGCGGGCCGGCGAGCACTCGACTCCGCGGCCGAGCGGGTGGACCTGACACCGGGCACGCTGTTGCTTCCCGGCCTGGTGGACCTGCACGTCCATGCGCCGCAGTGGCCCCAGCTCGGCACCGGGCTCGACCTGCCCCTGGAGCGCTGGCTGTTCGACTACACCTTCCCGCTGGAGGCCCGCTACGCCGACGCCGACTTCGCCGCGGCGGTGTGGGAGGACCTCGTGCCGTCGCTGCTGGCCTTGGGCACCACCACCGCGGTCTACTTCTCGTCGAACCATCTGGAGGCGACCACGGCCCTGGCGCGGGCCTGCGCCCGGCACGGGCAGAGGGCGCTGGTGGGCCGGGTGGCCATGGACCACCCCTCCGGCACCCCCGAGTGGTACCGGGACGCCACCGCCGCGTCGGGCGTGAACGCCTCGGCGGCTTCCATAGAAGCAGTGGCAGCCGTAGGCAGCCCGCGGGTGGAGCCGATCATCACGCCTCGGTTCACTCCGGCGTGCACCGACGCCCTGCTCGAAGGGCTCGGCGAGCTGGCCGAGGCGACCGGGGTGAGAGTGCAGACCCACTGCGCGGAGTCGGACTGGCACTGCGACTACGCCCTCGACCGCTACGGCACGACCGACACCGCAGCCCTCGAGCGCTTCGGCCTGGTGCAGACCCGCACGGTGCTGGCCCACAGCGACCACCTCACCGACGACGACATGGTCATGGTGTCGGGGCGTCGAGCGGGCGTGGCCCACTGCCCGCTGTCCAACGCATACTTCGCCAATGCCGTGTTCGGCGTGCGCGGGGCGCTGGCCGCGGACCTGGGCGTGGGGCTGGGCAGCGACATCGCCGGCGGGGCCCGGCCCGGCCTGCTGGGCGTCTGCCAGGACGCCGTCACCGTCTCGCGCATGCTCGAGGACGGCGTCGACCCGTCGCTCGGCGCAGAGACCCGCGGCGTGCCCGAGTCGCGCATCGACACGGTGACCGCCTTCTGGCTGGCCACCGCGGGCGGCGCCGCGGTCGTCGACCTGCCCGTGGGGCTGATCGAGCCGGGCCGCCGATTCGACGCAATAGCGGTGCGAACCGACCGGCCCGGCGGCGCCATCCGTGTCTGGGACGGCCTCGACGACGAGGCCCGCTCCTTCGAGAAGGTCGTGCGCCTTGCCTCCGCCGACGACATCAGCCACGTCTGGGTGGACGGCGCACGGGTGAAGTAGCCGCCGAGCCACGCTCTGGCGTGACGCAAGGTGCCTGCCGAGAATGTCGAACGGCTGAGCCGGATGAGGAGGAATCGCTCGCTGCCTGGTCGGATCGGCCGCCCGGACGGCACGGGGGAGCCTGGGTGGGCGCCACTAGCGTGACGCCATGACCGAGCCAGAGATCCTCTCCACGCCCGCCGGGGTGGCGTATGTGCGCACCCCCGGGGACCGCTTCGCCGCCGTCGACGACTACTCCTACGAGCCCCGCTACGCCACTGTCGACGGGCTGCGCATGGCCTACATCGCTGCAGGGCCAACGGAGCCGGATGGCGGCACGGCCACGATCCTGCTGCTGCACGGTGAGCCGACTTGGGGATATCTGTACCGCAAGATGATCCCGGTGCTGGCTGGCGCCGGCCACCGGGTGATCGTCCCCGACCTCATCGGCTTCGGCCGCTCCGACAAGCCCGTGGAGCGCTCCGCCTACACCTATGCGGGCCACGTCGAGTGGATGCGCAGCTTCCTGGAGGCGACCGCAGCCGAGCGCGGCTCGGGGCCGCTGCACCTGTTCGGCCAGGACTGGGGCGGCCTCATCGGCCTGCGCATGGCGGCGGAGAACCCGGAGCTGATCGACCGGCTGATCCTGGCCAACACCGCCCTGCCCGAGGGCGACTCCCCTGGGAAGGGTTTCGACTTCTGGCGCCAGTTCAGCCAGGACGTGCCCTACCTGGACTGCGGCCGCCTCGTCGACAACGCCACGGCCAACGAGCTGAGCGAGGCCGCCATCGAGGCCTACCGGGCGCCGTTCCCGGCAGAGGCGTACATGGCCGGCGCCCGCCAGTTCCCGCTACTGGTGCCGGTGACTCCCGATGATCCCGCCGTGCCCGCCAACCGGGCCGCGTGGGCGGTGCTGGAACGCTGGACGAAGCCGGTGCTCACGCTGTGGGCGCCCGGCGACCCGGTGCTGGGGGGCTTGCAGCCGTTCATCGTCGAGCGGATGCCCGGCGCGGCCGGACAGCCCCACGCCCAGTTCGAGCCGGCCAGCCACTTCATCCAGGAGGACCAGGGCCCGGCCCTGGCCGGAGCCATAGTCGCCTGGCTCGCGAAAGGCTGAACGCGCCGTGCCGCTGGCGTCGCGACGATGGGGCCGCGTCCGCTCGGTGACCGAATGCGGCCCTTGCGGCGCGGGGCGCGGCTGCCCGCCGATGCCGACGTGATGCGCCACATCCACTCGCTGGCCGAGTTCGACGCCCACCTGAACGAGCACGGCACCCTCGCCGATGCGGTCGTGCAGGGAATCGACCTGCGGGACCGGGCCGACGAGCTCCGGGCCGCGGCCTGCCCGGGCGCTGCGTTCCTCGGCGCGGCGATGAGCGACGAGACGCTCCGCCACGTGCTGGCGAACGGCGCTGTGGTGCTTCCGCCGCTGCGCGACCTGCCCTTCAACCCGTATCGACCGCGGCTCTACTCCCAGGCGGAGCTGACTCCCGAGATCGACCTCGCCATCTACCGGTGGGCGAGCCGCCATCCACGGGGTTCGCACCTGCCCGTCATGGACGCCTTGGCCCGGCGCCTCCACGACCACGCCATCGACGACGCCCTGCACGGCCACCTCGCGGCCCGCGAGGTGGTGGCGGTGATGGGCGGCCACACCCTCGAGCGCGGCGAAGCCGGGTATCGCTCGGTGGCGGTTCTGGGACGAGAGCTCGCCCGGGCGGGTTGGCACGTCACCACCGGCGGCGGGCCCGGAGCCATGGAGGCCGCCAACCTCGGCGCGTGGCTCGCCCCCCACCCCGACGACGCTGCCGACACCGCTATCGCACTGCTCGCCCGCGCCCCCGACTACCGCCGCGGCGAGCCTTTCCGGGCCGCGGGACAGGCCGTGCTGGGCGCCTACGGCGACGGCGGGGAGTCGCTGGCCGTGCCCACCTGGTTCTACGGCCACGAGCCGACCAACCAGTTCGCCAGCCATATCGCCAAGTACTTCGCCAACTCGATCCGCGAGGACGGCCTGCTGGCCATCGCCAGCCGCGGCGTGGTGTTCACTCCCGGCTCAGCGGGAACCATCGGCGAGGTCTTCCTGGACGCCACCCAGAACCACTACGAGGTGTTCGGCTCGGTCAGCCCGATGGTCTTCCTCGGCCGCAGGTTCTTCACCGAGACGCTGCCCGCCGCACCGCTGCTGCGCCAGCTCGCGGGCGACCGCCGCTACGCGGGCATGATCGGCGTGGTCGACACCGCCGCCGAGGCCCTGGACTTCCTGCGCACTCACCCGCCGGTGGCCACCACCTGATCCGCCGGTCGGGCGCCCGCAAGGGCCAGACCCGCAAGCTGACCGTCACCACCGAGCGAGCCGACGAACTCCTCGCCTCTTTGTCCGCCGAGGCGGTCATCGAGTCTTCATGCATATTTCATGCTAGAATCATGCAATGGCAAACCTTCAGGTAAGGAATGTGCCCGAAACGCTCCACGAACGGCTTCGACGGCACGCCCAGAAGCGCAACTGCTCGATGAGCACTGCTGTGCTCGACGCCATCGAGCGGGAACTGACACGGTGGGAATGGCGCGAACGCCTTGCCCACCGACCGAAGACCGACCTCGGCACGGATGCGGCCACTCTCCTCGCCGACATGCGCAGGCTCCGAGACACGGAACTTGAGTGACCCTCTATGTGGTGGACGCCTCGGTGGCGGTCGAGTACCTCCTCCGCACACCGCTGGGTCTGTCGCTCGCTGAGACCCTCGAGGACGCCGGACTTGCAGCCCCTGACCTGATCGACGCCGAGGTTGTGTCGGTGCTGCGCCGAGCCGTCCTCAGCCAGCGCCTCGCGGAGGGGCGGGCGCTCATGGCCTTGGAGGATCTCGTGCAATGGCCGGTCGAGCGCATCCCGAGCCGGGCACTAGCGCCCCTGACCTGGCAGTACCACCAGAACGTCACTGCCTACGACGCCTTCTACGTCGCGGCGGCACACGTCCTCGAAGCCCCGCTGCTAACCGCCGACGGTCGTCTGGCGAGAGCCCCAGGACTCGGAATCACCATCCAGCACATCCGAATGTCCTGAGACGCGAGACCTCAACCCGCCAACTCACGTCAGACCCCCTTTACCTTGTTGAGTGGCTCTGGCGTGGCAGCGTCGGGGCTGGTTGCTCGCCGGTTGACTCAACGGGAAATTGCCGGCCCGTTAGGCTGCCGACGTTAGTCGGGACGAAAGCTGGCACCGGTGCCGGAGATAATCGAGGTTGAGGCCTACCGGAGGGCGATCTCGGCCACGGAGGGACGCAAGATCGCCAGCGTCCACGCTCCCGACGAGTGGTTCGCCAAGGGGAGCACCACCACCGACGCTCTGCGCTTGGAGTTGACCGGGGCGCGCGTCGAGTCGGTGCGGCGCATCGGCAAGCTCGTCGTCATGGACACTGACGGTTCCCGGCTGGGGCTGCGGTTCGGGATGACCGGCAAGATCGTGGTGGACGGGGCCATGCCCATCGACCACCTGCTCTACGACAGCCCCCGCCACGAACCAGCCTGGGACCGCTTCGGGCTGCAGTTCGAGGGCGGCGGCGCCATGGTGCTACGCGACCCTCGCAGACTCGGCGGCGTTCAGCTCGACCCTGATGAGGAGGCGCTGGGACCGGACGCGCTGTCGCTGACTCTGGGGCAGTTGCGCAAGGCCTTGGACCGCTCGACGGTGGCGCTGAAGGCCCGACTGCTGGACCAGCGCCGCCTGGCCGGGCTCGGCAACCTGCTGGCCGATGAGGCGCTTTGGCGGGCCGGGCTGTCCCCCGTCCGCGAGGCGGGATCGCTAGAGGCATCGGAGACGGCCCGGCTCCATCGAGCCATCCGGACCACGCTGAGGATCCTCGGTGAGCGGGGCGGTTCCCACACGGGCGACCTCCAGCCCGCTCGGGAGCGGGGCGGACGCTGTCCCCGGGACTGGACACAGCTGCGGCGCGACCAGGTGGGCGGCCGCACAACCTACTGGTGCCCCCAGCACCAGACGTAACCCGCTCCAACCCGACGCTCTCGTCCGGTCGCCGTCGTAGCCTGATCAGATGGCAGGGCCGCTGGCGTTGTGCTTCGTGTCGTCGTTTCCCCGCGCCCAGCAGATGCCGGCCACGGTGGCCGAGATCGCTCTGGTGGGGCGGTCCAACGTGGGCAAGTCGTCGCTGTTGAACGCCCTGGCCCAGCGCAAGCAGCTGGCCCGCACATCCAAGACCCCCGGCGCCACCCGGCTGATCAACGCATTCGAACTGGGCGCAGAGGGCTCGCGCCGCTGGCTGGTGGACCTGCCCGGCTACGGGTACGCCAAGGCGTCCAAGGCCGAACACCGCCGCTGGAGCTCCATGGCTGAGGGCTACCTGGCCCACCGAGAGCCGCTGCGGGGGGTGCTGCACCTCATCGACGGCGAGATCGGTCCCACCCGCCTCGATCTGCAGACCGTCGAATGGCTCGACGGGCTGGGCCTCCCCGTGACCTTCGTGGCCACCAAAGCCGACAAGGTCCGCCCATCCCGTCGCGGCGCCCGCCAGGCCGAAGTTGCGGCCAAGCTCGACGCCGACCGGGGCACCGTCCAGTGGACCAGCGCCGCCAAAGGCACCGGTATCGGTGAGCTTCGAGCCCTAGTGGCTGTCCTGCTCGACGCCTAGGTCACCAAGAGAGCCTCCCGACCCTCTTCTGTTCGCGCCCGTTGGCCATAGTGACCGAGAAACGCGAACAGAACGGGCGAGATGCTCAACCGGGGCGTCCTGTTCGCGCCCGTTGGCCAGAGTGACCGAGAAACGCGAACAGAACGGGCGAGATGCTCAACCGGGGCGTCCTGTTCGCGCCCGTTGGCCAGAGTGACCGAGAAACGCGAACAGAACGGGCGAGATGCTCAACCGGGGCGTCCTGTTCGCGCCCGTTGGCCAGAGTGACCGAGAAACGCGAACAGAACGGGCGAGATGCTCAACCGGGGCGTCCTGTTCGCGCCCGTTGGCCAGAGTGACCGAGAAACGCGAACAGAGCGGACAGAGCGGGGAGGCGGTTCGGCTATTCGACGGAGGTGGCGGCCAGGGAGGCGACCGCGGCGGGCAGGCCGTGACCGTGGGGTAGCCCGAGCACCGTCATCGTCGTCTCCAGGCCGCCTAGCGCTCCGAGCAGCATCGGCTCGTTGAGGTCGCCCAGATGGCCGATGCGGAAGGCCCGGCCCTCCATCTCGGTCATCATCCCCGATCCGACGCTGACCCTGAAGCGGTCCCGGGCCATCGCGATCAGCGGGTCCGCGGCGATGGCGCCGGTGCGCACGCACGTGATCGCGGCGGTGCGGTGCTTGGGTTCGGCGATGTTGATCTCCCACGGGCCTCCCGACGCCCACCCGTCCACCGCGGCGTGCACCGCGGCGGCCCAGCGGCGGTGGCGGGCTATCGAGGCGTCGATCCCGCCGGTCTCGGCGATCATGTCGAGCGCGGCCCTCAGGGCGAACATGTGCTGGATGGGCGGGGTGCCGCCGAAGCGCTTGTAGATGTGGCCCTCCTCGAAGCGGGGCGCCCACGACAGATGGAACCGGGGCGTGGCCGCCGAGCGGTTGCGCTCCAAGGCCCGCTCGCTCAGCGCGCAGAATGACAGGCCCGGAGGCATCATCAGGCCCTTCTGAGAGGCCGCCACCACCACGTCGATCCCCCAGTCGCGCATCCGCAGCGGCTCGGTGCCCAGCGAGCACACCCCGTCCACCACGTACAGCGCCGGGTGGTCCGCAGCATCTATGGCGGCGCGAATCGCGGCCAGATCGGTGACCGCCCCGGTGGAGGTCTCGGTGTGGACGATGCACACGCTTCGGATCCGATGGGCGGTGTCGGCGGCCAGGATGTCGGCGACCTCGGCCGGGTCGGTCGGATGCCGCATGTGGGGCGCAGTCAACACCGCCTCGTAGCCGAGGTCGCGGGCCATCATCGCCCAGCGCCTCCCGAACAGCCCGCAATCGGGGATCAGCACCGTGTCGCCGGGGTCGAGGGTGTTGGTCAGCGCCGACTCCCAGGCACCATGGCCCACCGTGGTCAGCACCACGATCTCGTCGGCTCCGCCGAAGACCTCGGGCAGTTCCTGCCAGACGCTCTCGGCCAGCGCAATGAACTCCGGGTCGGCGAAATCGATGGCCGGGCGCCGGAAAGCCTCCAGCACCCGGTCGGGGATATTTGTCGGCCCCGGATTCTGGACGAAGTACCGGCCCCCCACGCCGCGTGGCCCCGCAGTCACGGTCTGACCGCTGAGCGCCGGAACGAGCGGCCGCGCTCAGGCCTCCAGTCGGGCGGCCAGAGACTCCACCGAGTCGATGAACTCTTCAATGATCTCATATACCACCTGCGCGCTGGTCTTGGTCTGGTTCATGGTGCCCACGATCTGGCCGACAAAATAGTTGGCCAGCTTCTCCGCCCCCGAACCAGCCGTGTGAGCGGCCCGCTCGATGCGGCGCTGGGCGGTGCGGATCACCACCGGCTGCAGCGGCATCCCCAGCGGGTCGGGGGTGTCGTCACGGTGCCACTCCTCGGTCCAGGCCGACTTGAGCATCCGGGCCGGCTTGCCGGTGAGGGAGCGGGAGCGCATCGTGTCCGACGACTTCGCGGTCAGCATCTTTTCCTTCACCACTGGATGGGTCTCGGCCTCCGCGGTGGTCAGCCACACCGACCCGCACCACACGCCCTCGGCCCCAAGGGCCATGGCCGCGGCCATCTGGCGGCCCCGGCCGATGCCGCCCGCGCCGAGCACGGGCACGTCCACCGCGTCAACGATCTCAGGGATGAGCACCATCGAGCCGATCTCGCCGGTGTGGCCGCCGGCCTCGTACCCCTGGGCAATGATGATGTCCACTCCCGCGGCGGCGTGGCGCTCGGCGTGCACGGCCCGGCCCGCCAGCGCGCCCACCAGCTTGCCGGAGTCCTTGGCCGCGTCGATCATGTACTGGGGCGGCGGGCCGAGCGCGTTGGCCACGAAGGAGCTGTTGCGGGCCAGGGCGATCTCGAGCTGCGCTCCGGCCGCGTCGGCCGAGAACGGCGTCGCGTCACCCAGGCTGCCGAAGGAGGCGATCGAGCCGGAGCTGCCGTCGTCGTCGGGCAGCGGCGGCACGTCATAGCGGGCCAGGATCTCGTCCACGAAATCGATATGGGTGGCGGGTATGAGCTGGCGGACGTCGTCGAGCGTGTATCCCCCGTCGGGGCCGCCAGCCAGGCTGGCCGGGATGATCACGTCCACGCCGTAGGGCCGGTCACCGACCTCGGCCTCGACCCAGTCCAGATCGATCTCGAGGCTCTCGGGCGAGTGGGCCACCGCGCCGAGCACGCCCATTCCGCCTGCCTTGGACACCGCGGCCACCACGTCGCGGCAGTGGCTGAAGGCGATGATGGGGAACTCGATTCCCAGCATCTCGGTGATGCGCGTCTTCATGTGCGCCTCCTCTGCGTCTCGCTCCAGGTGAGTCCGGCCTCCACGTTGGGCTCGCGGGGAAGGCCCAGAACGTGTTCGGCCACGATATTGCGCTGCACGGCAAAGGTGCCGCCGCCCAGCGTGAGCGCCGGCGCGAACAGCAGGCCGTAGTGCCAGATGGGGTCGACATCGGGGAACTGGCCGTCACCGCGGGGGAAGTTGACCTCGGTTGCGCCGAACCGCATGGAGGCGGGGATCTCGCCGGCCGGACCAGACCCGGTGAGCATCCCGGCCGCGCCCACGGTGGCCGCGGCTAGCTCCATGACCGTCTGGCCGTGGTCGTCGGACATGATCTTTTGGATCGACGCCTCCGGCCCGGGGGTGCGCCCGGCGAGGCGGGCGCTGAGGGTGCGCAGCTGATTGAGCCGCAGAACCTCGGCCTCGCAGTACGCCGCCGCGAGGCGGTCGCGCAGCACCGGGTCAGACACGCCGCCGCGGCGTTTCACAAGCTCGATCAGCTTCTGCGCGGTCGGGCCAAGGCTCCACAGCACCCCGCCCGACGAGAGTCCGATCCGCTCGTTGGCCAGCGTCACCTTGGCCAGGCGCCAGCCGTCGCCCTCGGCGCCCACCCGCAGGCTGGCCGGCAGCCGGACATCGTCGAAGAACACTTGGTTGAAGGAGTGGGCGGTGGTCATGTCCACGATGGGCTGCATCGTCACGCCGGGGGCGTCCATGGGGCAGATGAAATAGGAGATGCCCCTGTGCTTGGGCACGTCCGGGTTCGTGCGGGCGATGAGGATCCCGAACTTGCTGTGGTGGGCTCCGCTGGACCAGATCTTCGAGCCGTTCACGACGTAGGTGTCGCCGTCGCGCACGGCCCGGGCGGACAGCGAGGCCAGATCCGACCCGGAGTCGGGCTCGCTGAAGAGCTGGCACCAGTACTCCTCGCCGCTGAAGATGGGCCACAGGTAGCGAGCCTTCTGCTCGGGAGTGCCGGCGGCGAGGATCGTGGGCGCGGCCCAGCCGATGCCGATCAGGTTGTCGGGCCGCTTCACGCCTGCGGCGCTCAACTCCTCGTCGACGATGAGCTGATGCAGGCCTTCGGCCTCGAGGCCCCACGGCTGGGGCCAGTGCGGCACCACGTACCCGGCCTCGGCCAGCTGCCGCCCCGAGGGGTTCGGATGATCGGCCAGCCAGCGCCTGACCGCAACCCGGCGGGTATCGTCGTCCGGCGGAAGGTCAAAGTCCATGGGCCTCTCACTCTCGCCCCAACGATGCCTGCTCGCAACCGGTCCCTCAGGCGATCCACCACTCGCCCAAGCCGAGCGTGACATACTCGGCTCGTGGTTCCAGATCCCGTGATGGGCCGACTCGAAGCCTCTTTCGAGCTTAGGCGCTCCAAGATGCTGCGGGAGCACGAGGGCGAGTGGGCACTGATGATCTACCGCCGCGTAAGCGAGCCAACCGAGTTCTTCGACACCGCTCACGACGCGGTGAGTGCCGGCTATCGAAAGGCGGCGGGCCAACGGTTCCTCGTCAAGCAGGTACTCAAGGAAGACCGAGTCATTCAGATGCCCTACAGGGTCGTGGTGGCCGACCATCGCTGACCGGCCCGGCTACGCCCGAATCGACGGCCGAATCGGATCCCAGTCCGGAGGACTGGTCGAAGTCAAGCTTGAGATGCGCCGGGACGAACTTGAGCGGCGCCGTCTTGAGACCATCGCGGTTCCACTACCGCAGTACGGGTGGGGCGTGATCGACACCGCCGCGGAGAAGTCCGGAGTGGGTGTGGCCACAGCGCAGGCGCTACTCGTAGACCGGATTGGAACGAACCGTGTGAGCACGCCTGGCGGTCCCATGCTCCGACCCATCTACGCGGTCACTCTCACGGTGGGCCCGAACTTGGATCATCCTCCGGATCCGATGGACCTGGACGTCATAGAGGTCGACATCGAAGGCGCGGCGATGCTGATCGGACGCGACGTGCTGGGGCTGGGCGAACTGGCGTGGCAGGGCGCGCGTCGCGAGTTCGAGCTTCGCCTTCCAAGGAGTGGTCAGCCGAAGGGCTGAAGCCTGGCGGCAGCCCTGCAGCCTGGTAGGAGATACCGTGCCCCACGGGCTGAAGGCACCACCCCTACCGCTGAGGAGAGCAGCAATGAAGCTCGGACCTAACACCGGATACTGGACCAGGCCGGTAGCGGCTATCACCGCGGAGTCCCGGCCGCGATGAGGCTGGGACTGAACACGGGGTATTGGTCGGCGGGGCCTCCGTCGGGCGTGACCGAGCAGATCGCGGCGGCGGAGCGGCTCGGGTTCGACTCGATCTGGACCGCGGAGGCCTACGGGTCGGACTGCCTCACCCCGCTGGCCTGGTGGGGGGCGGCCACTGAGCGGGTGCGCCTCGGCACGTCCATCACCCAGATGTCAGCCCGCACGCCGGCGGCCACGGCCATGGCCGCGATGACCCTCGACCACCTTTCCAGCGGCCGCTTCGTGCTCGGCGTCGGCGCCTCCGGCCCGCAGGTCGTGGAGGGTTGGTACGGACGGCCCTACTCCCGGCCGCTGGCCCGGACCCGCGAGTATGTGGACATCGTGCGGCAGGTGGTGGACCGGGCTGGGCCCGTCGCCTACGACGGGGAGTTCTACCAGCTGCCCTACGACGGAGACGGCAGCACCGGGCTGGGCAAGTCGCTGAAGAGCACCGTGCATCCGCGGCGCAGCGATATCCCCATCTTCCTCGGCGCGGAGGGGCCGAAGAACGTGGCCCTGGCAGCCGAGATCTGCGACGGGTGGCTGGCCTGGCTGTTCTCGCCCCGCCACGACGACATGTACCGCGGCTTTCTGGCCGACGGCTTCGGCCGCCCCGGCGCCCGGCGCAACCTCGACGACTTCGAGGTGGTGGCATCGACCATCCTGGTGCCCGGCGACGACGTCGACGCCTGCGCCGACTTCGTGCGGCCGGTGATCTCGCTGTATGTGGGCGGCATGGGCGCCAAGGGGGCCAACTTCCATAGGGCCGTGTTCGACCGTATGGGTTACGAGGCCCAGTGCGACACCATCCAGGACCTGTACCTGGCTGGCGACAAGGCCGCGGCCACCGCCGCGGTCACCACCCAGATGTGCGAGGAGATCGCGCTGATCGGGCCGTGGTCCAAGATCGCCGAAGACTTGGAGGCTTGGCGGTCATCGGTGGTGACCACGCTGCTGATCAGCGGCGATCCGGCCACCCTGGAGCGGTTCGCCGAACTGGTTGCCTGAACTCGATCCAGCGCCGCCGCGGCTCACCGCCCGAGATATTTTCAGCAGTTGTACTCGAATATCGAGCATAACTACTGAAATATCAGTAGCGGTTCCTAGCGGGATCCGAGGGTGGCGTGGGGCAAGCTCTCGATCACGCCCTGGGGAGTCACGGCCACGAACTCGGCCAGCTCTGAGAACTCCGCGAGCGTGCGGGCGTTGGTGTAGCTCATGGCGCTGCGCAGGCCCGCCATCAGTTGCAGCACCAGCTTGGAGACCTCCCCCTTGTATCCGACGGTGCCCTCGACGCCCTCCGGGGCCCGGTACGACAGGTACTCCTCGTCGAGGTCCTCGCCGGCGCGGTCGGCCCGGGCCTGGACCGCCTCGAAGCTGGCCATGCCCCGGATGCGCTTCTGCAGTCCCTTTGGGCCCTGCTCCACCTCGCCGGGGCTCTCCTTGGTGCCGGCAAACATGCTGCCGACCATCACCGTGGACGCGCCTGCGGCCAGCGCCTTGGCGATGTCGCCGGAGCTGCGGATGCCCCCATCGGCTATGACCGGCACCCCGACCGGGGCCACGTCGGCTATGGCGGTGAGCTGGGGCACACCGACTCCGGCCACGGTTCGGGTCGTGCAGACCCCGCCCGGGCCGACCCCCACCTTGACCGCGTCAGCCCCGGCGTCGGCCAGGTCGGCGGCGCCGTCGCAGGTGGCGACATTGCCGGCCACCACATCGATGTCGGCAAAGTGGTGCTTGAGGGCTCGCACTCCGTCGATGGCGTGGTCGGAGTGGCCGTGGGCGATGTCGAGCACCAGCGCGTCGGCGCCGGCCGCCACCAGGGCTTTGGCTCGCTCGAGCATGTCGCGGTCGGTGCCCACCGCGGCCCCGACGACCAGGCCTGCGCCGGCCTGCTTGACCATCTCTATCTGCTCGGCCTGGGCGTCTATGGGCATGAACCGGTGCACGATGCCGATCCCTCCGAGCCGGGCCATGGCCGCGGCCATCTCATGCTCGCAGACAGTGTCCATATTGGCGGCCACGACCGGGATGCCCAGCTCGATGCGGCGCGACAGGCGGGTGCAGACCGACACGTCCTGGCGCGATCTGATCGAGGACCGCCGTGGGACGATCAGCACATCGTCGAAGGTGAGCCCGGTGCGGATCTGTCCCAGTCCCATGGCGTCGCCAAACTACAGGACGGGAGAGAGCCAGGCGGGCAACACGCGACCCGGGCCGGGGCGCGGCCGACTCAGTCGACTGAGATCTGGGCCATCAGGCCGGTCCGCTGCTCGTCGAAGGTCTCAAGATCGAGTTGGCCGTCGTCGTAGCGGCGATGCAGGTCCTCCACCTTGATCATGATCTCGTCGTTGCTCAGCGTCTGTGCGAGCGGGGGCGCGTCGGCGTCGTCGTCCTCCTCACGGGCGTGCTCGAGTTCATACAGCTCGCCGCGGCCGAGGCGCTTCTGGCGCTTGGCCTCGGCCCTGGCCTTCTTGGCCATGTCGCGCTGACGCTTGGCGAAGCTGGATCGTCCGGTTGCCACTGGGATCAGCCTCCGTAGCTCGACTGCTGCACCCCTGAAAGATGAGGGGCCACCGAACGAGGGTAGACCGGTGAGCCGTGAATTCCATCCCCGGACCGCAGAAGCGGCCGTCGGTAGCATGCCCGCAACGGCCGTGCCGCGCCCTGACCTGCGGCGCCTTGCGGCCTGGAACCCGATGACCGATACCGCCACCGATATCTACTCGCCGGACGTCTACGTGGACGGCCCGCCCCACGGTGTGTTCGCTCGCCTGCGCCACGAGAGGCCCGTGTGCTGGCAGGACGTGCCGGGCCAGGCCGGCTACTGGGCGGTGCTGCGCCACGCCGACGTGGTCCACGTGGCCCGCCATCCCGAGCTGTTCTCGGCCTCGGAGGGCGGGGTGGTGATCGAGGACCTCGAACCGGCCAGCCTCGAGAGCATGCGCGACATGCTCCTGGCCATGGACCCGCCCCGCCACACCGCCTACCGCAAGCCGGTGGCGCCGGAGTTCAAGGCCAGGGTGATCGGCCGCATGGAGGAGCGCATCAGGGCCATCACCGCCGGGATCCTGGACCCGATCCGCTCTCGGGTCACCGCGGGCTCTGGCATCGAGGTGGAGTTCGTCCACGAGGTGTGCGCCCATCTGCCCAGCGCGGTGGTGGGCGAATTGCTGGGCCTTCCTCGCGAGGACTGGGCCACGATCCATACTCTGGCCGAGCGCAACTCCGGCGGTCAGGACCCCGACATAGCCGACCCGTCGGAGCGGGGCTCCTCCAGCGTGGAGATGGCCATGTACGCGATGGGCTTCGCCGCCCGGCGGCGCACGATGCCGCTGCAGGGGGACCTCACCGACGTGTTGCTCGCACATCCCTTCGACGGCCGTCTGATGACCGACGTCGACTTCGGGCGCTTCTTCGTGCAGCTGGTCACCGCCGGCAACGACACCACCCGCACCATGCTGTCCAGCGGGCTGCTGGCTCTGCTGCAGCACCCCGAACAGCTGGCGGAGGTGCGCCGGCGGCCGGAGGCGATACCGGGCATGGTCGAGGAGGTGCTGCGCTGGGCCAACCCGCTGCACTACTTCCGGCGCACCGCCGTGGCCGACACCGAGATCGGGGGCCAGTCGATAGAAGCCGGCGAAAAGGTGGCGATGGTCTACACCTCGGCCAACCGCGACGAGGCCGCCTTCGACGACCCCCAGTCCTTCAACATCGCCCGCAGCCCCAACCCGCACCTGTCGTTCGGGATCGGCACCCACTTCTGCCTGGGAGTGCATCTCGCGCGGCTCGAGGGCCGGGTGTTCTTCGAGGAGTTGCTGGCCCGCTTCGGGCGCATCGAGCTCGCAGGCCAGCCGAGACGCCAGCGCTCCAACCTGAACAACGCGCTGAAGTCGCTGCCCGTCTGCCTCGCCTGACCCGCGGGATCCCGAGGCCGAGCGGATAGGTGTGAGTGCCTCGCGGTTAAGAGGCAGCGCGAGTAGGCGGCAAGCAGCATCTGAGTCCCTTGGCGTTGCAGTGGTTCAGCATCCCGCAAAGCGCCTACCCGCGCACGTTCTAAGCGCCTTGCGGGACTTCTCATCTGTTGTGGCCTATCCGCTCGGCCTCTGGCGCTCAGTCGGCGCAGGCGAGGCCGCCGCCGACGGGCACGGTGGCTCCGGTCAGGTACGAACCGGCCCGCGACGCCAGGTACACGGCCGCACCGGCCAGGTCGTCGGGCTCGCCGATGCGGCCCAGCGGCACCTCGGCCGCCAGCGCGGCGCGGGCCTTGGGGTTGTCGAGGATGAAGGCCATCATCTTGGAGTCGAACGGGCCCGGCGCGATGGCGTTGACGGTGATGTGCTCGGGAGCCAGCCGCTTGGCGAGGTGGCGGGTGAGGTGGATGATCCCGCCCTTGGACGCCGAGTACGAGTAGGTCTCCAGGTCCGGCACCTTCATCCCGTCCACGGAGGCGACGTTGATCACCCGGGCCGGATCGTCGGGGCGGGCTGCGGCCCGCAGCAGTCCCAGCAGCTTCTGGGTGAGGAAGAACGGACCGCCCAGGTTGATGTCGATGACCTTGTTCCAGCCGTCCACCGGATACTCGTCGAGCTTCGCGCCCCAGCTGGCTCCCGCGTTGTTGACGAGAATGTCGAGCGACTCCCATCTCGCGGCCACGGCGACGGCCAGCGCCTCGCAGCCCTCCGGGGTGGACAGGTCGGCCGGTATCGCCTCGCACGGGCCGCGGGACGCGAGCTGGCCGGCCGCGGCCGTCACCTGCTCCACCTTGCGGGCCGAGATGATCACCCGGCAGCCCGCGTCGAGCAGCCCGCCGGCGATCATGTAGCCGAGGCCGCGGCTGCCGCCGGTGACGACGGCCGTCTTACCGTCGAGCCCGAACATGTCGGTCAGGCGGTCGATGTTCATCGGCATGGTCGCTGATCCTCCGGTGATCGGCTCAGCCTCGCGGCGGAGTTGCCATCATTGCAGGCCAGAGGGATTCGCACGCACTCTGGCTGCCCCGCAGAACTCAGAGGCCAAGCGGATAGGCAGCAGTTCATGAGGATCTTCGCAAGGCGCTGAGCGAGGCCATGGCCCGAGCGGCCCGTGAGCGCAGCGAACAGGAGCGGGAAGCAGCATGCTTCACCGCGAGGTCTCGTCACGAACCCGCGCATGCTCTAGGGTCAGCGACGATGGTGGCCGATCGCGACCAGGCCGGTGCCCGGCAACGCCAACCGGGACCACGGATGCTGGTCGGCGGGTTGCTGGCCGTTGCAGGGCTTGTGATCGCTGGGTGCGGGGACTCCGGCAGCGACACAGCGTCGTCGGCGGGTGCTGGAACCACGACCACCACTGCGGCGACTACTTCCAGCGCGGCCGCCCCGACCACGAGCCCAGCGACAACAACCGCCCCAGCCACCACGACCGCCCCGGCGACAACCGCGCCGCCGACCACGATCCCGCCGACAACGGTCGCCCCAGCCACCACGGCCGCCCCGCCGACGACAACGGCGGCCCCGACCACTACCACCACCGCACCCCCAGCCACTACCACCACCGCCGTGCCCCGACCGGAGGCCTCCACGGTCGAGGATCTGATAGCGCTCGACCGGCCACTGGTAATCGCCCACGCGGGCGGAGACCAGGACTATCCCCACTCCACGATCTACGCGTTCACGCAGTCCGTCCTCGACGGTGCCGACATCCTCGAACTGGACGTGCAGCTAACCGCCGACGGTGTGTTGATAGTCCAGCACGACGACACGGTGGACCGCACCACTGAGGCCTCCGGTCCGGTGGCCGAGCTGACCCTGGCCGAGATACAGGCCTTCGACAACGCCCACTGGTTCGTGGCTGGCCTGTGGGGCGACCAGACCCGGCCCGCCTCCGAGTACGGGTTCCGGGGCGTGCGCACCGGAGCGGTCGCGCCGCCGCCCGACTTCGAGGCCGACGACTTCCGGGTGGCGACGTTCCGGGAGGTGGCCCAGCGTTTCCCCCACCACGTCCTCGACGTGGAGATCAAGCTCCAGCGGGGCGCCGACGGCGAGGAGGACCCCCTCACCGGCATGGCCGCGGCGGAGGTGCTCGCGGCCGACATCGCCGAGCTGGGCCGGGAGGAGTCCGTGATCGTGGCCGGCTTCAACGACGAGGTGCTGGAGGCCTTCAGCCGTCTGGCCCCCTCAGTGGCGACGACTCCTGGCGAGGCGGCCCTGCTCGGCTGGTTCCTGGCCGGTGAGGCTCTGGACCCGCGCCACGCTCTCGTGCAGGTGCCCTTCACCTACGCGGGAATCGAGGTCGTGACCCCAGACACTGTCGACAGGGTGCACAGCGAGGGTCTTGAGGTGTGGGTGTGGCTCAGCGGCACCGACGCAGTGGAGACCCGCGAGTTCTATTCCAGCCTGCTCGCGCTCGGAGTGGACGGCGTGATCGCGGGGCGGCCCGCCGAGGCGGTGGCCGCTCTGGCCGAACTCGAGACCAACGGCTAGCGGCGGCGGGCGATCTCGAAGCAGGCCACCGCGGCAGCGGCGGCCACGTTCAGCGATCCCAGCATCCCGTGCAACGGGATCGAGGCCAGCACGTCGCAGCGCTGAGCGACGAGCCGCGACAAGCCCTTTCCCTCGGAGCCGAGCACCAGAGCCACTGCCTCGCTCGACAGCTCCAGTTCGTGAAGGGGCCGCGGTCCCGCCGCGTCGAGCCCGACGGTCCAGATGTCATGGCTGCTCAGCGTTCGCAGCGCGGACGGCATGCCGGGCACGACCGCGAACCTCAGATGCTCCACCGCCCCGGCGGCCGCCTTGGTCACCGTGGGTGTGATCCGCGCCGAGCGATGGCGAGGCAGCACCACCCCGGTCACCCCCGCGCACTCGGCGGTGCGCAGGACGGCACCGAAGTTGCCAGCATCGGTGACGCCGTCGAGGGCCAGCAGGAACGGCACGCCTGCAGGCCCGGCATCTTGAGCGCGAGCACCGGCAGACGGCGCCGCGATCAGATCAGCGAGGTCCAGGTCGGGCACCGGATCAGCCAGCGCGACCACCCCTTGCGGTGCCTCGGTACGCGCCGTGGCATCCAGTTCGGAGCGGCTCACCTCCCGGACCGCGGCCCGCTGCTCGCGGGCCAGCTCAACGATGTGCTCAACGATCGGGGCCGGGTCCAGGCCCCGGGCCAGCATCACCGTGCGTGTCCTCCGCCGGCCCGCCAGCAGCAGCTCGCGAACCGCTTGGCGGCCCTCCACCTGCTCGCCGCCCAGGCTGCCGCGAGCGGATCCAGGGGACCGTGTGGCACGGGGCCGGCTGCCCGGCGCGCCGGGACGCGAACGCGGCTTCGACCCCGGGCGCGGGCGGCGCGGGCGGCTACGACCGCTCACCGGCGCAGGTCCAATCCATTACCGCGACTCACCGGCACCGACCCGACCCGGGTCGTCCGACCGTCGAGCCACCAAGGCCACCGCCCAGGCGGCCACGCCCTCGCCCCGACCGAGGGCACCAAGTCCTTCGCTGCGACGTCCGGTGACGTTGACGGGCGCTCCGGCCGCTGCGCTGAGGCGCTCCTGCATGACATCACGGTGGGGGGCGATCCTGGGTGCGTCGACGACGACGCTGCACGACACGTTCACGGGGTCCCATCCCGCGTCGCGCACCGCTTCGGCGGCCAGGCGCAGCAGTTCGAGGCTGTCGGCTCCGGCCCAGGCCGGGTCGGTGTCGCTGAAGAGCTGCCCGATGTCTGGAAGCCCGGCGGCCGCCAAGAGTGCCTCGATGCATGCGTGGGCGACGACATCGGCGTCGGAGTGTCCGTCAAGACCGCGCTCGCCTTCGAACCGCACGCCGCCGAGAACCAGCGATCGGTCCGGATCGTCGCTGTAGCGGTGAATGTCGAAGCCCTGCCCCACCCGCATCCCGTGATCAGCCACGGTCGCCTCCTGGAGTGTCGAGTCCTTCGCCCGCCCTCAGCAGCACCTCGGCCACAGCAAGGTCGTGAGGCTCGGTGATCTTGAGGTTGCGGCTGTCGCCATCAACCGTCGCCACCGTCCCGCCCGCTTGCTCCACCAGCGTGGCATCGTCGGTGGCGTCGGCGCCGCCGGTGTGTGCGGCCCGCAGGGCGGCGGCCCGGAAGGCCTGGGGCGTCTGCACGGCCACCAGCTCCCTGCGATCGGCGGTGCCGCCGTCGCGGCGCCGGATCGTGTCGGTCAATTCGATCACAGGGACGGCTGCGTCCGCGCCGTCGCGTACAGCCTGAATCACCCGCATGTACACCGCGTCGCCAGCCAGCGGCCGGGAGCCGTCGTGCACGAGCACGATCTCGGCGTCGCGGGGCACGCGGCTCAGCCCGCAGCGCACCGAGTCAGAGCGCAACACCCCGCCCCCCGCCACGACAACCGTCTCCGCGCCGCGGCCAGGGGAGCCCGAAGGCGGCGACCAGGCGTCCTGACCGGCGGTCCGCGCCTCGGGCAGCACGACCACCACGCCCTCGGACCAGCGGGCGGCCCCCTGTACGGCCCAGTCGATCACGAAGCGATCCCCGAGCGGCCGGAACTGCTTGGCGCCGCCGAAGCGGTGGCCCTCTCCGGCCGCCACCACGATCGCCCACACCCCCGTGCCAACAGCGTCGTGTTGCTCGCGATCAGTTGTGCTCACCGCCACTAGTGTGGGCCGCCGCTATGTCCGACACCACCTCCACCGTTCTCGAGGCCGCCATCGAGGCTTCCCCGAACGCGCTAAGGGAGGCGCTGGCCGAGACGGTCCTCTTCGCCGAGCTCGACGATGAGCAGCTCGACCGCATCGCGGCCGCGGGCACGGTGCAGTCGCTGCAGCGGGGCGTGGTCGTTTTCGAGGAGGGAGCCGAGCCCGGCGAGTTCTACCTGGTGTTGGAAGGCCGGGTCGCCATCGCCCAGGAGTCCGACGACGGGCGGGAGTCGCTTCTGGCGGTGCTTGGCCCCGGCGAGCTGTTCGGCGAGATGGGCTTCCTCGACGGCTCCAACCGCTCGGCGCAGGCCCGGGCCCTGGAGGAGTCGAGAGTGCTGATGGTCCCGTACGCGGAACTGCGGCTCCTGTACGAGAACAACCCCTCGGCGCTGTGGAGCGCGGTGCAGCTCCTGTCCAGGCGGTTGCGGGCGATGGATCGGGCCCTGTCCGACACGGTGTTCCTCGATGTCATGGGCCGCACCGCGAAGCGGCTGCTGGACATGGCCGGCGACCGCGACGAGTTCGAGATGCCGCTGACCCAGGAGGAGCTGGCCTCGATGGTGGGCGCCAGCCGGGAGCGGGTCAACAAGGCCATCCATGCCTTCGTGAGGCTGGGCTGGATCACCCACGACCACCGTCACTACAAGATCACCAACCGCAGGAACCTAGAGATCCGCGCCCGCTGACCCGCGGGCCGGGCGATGCGCGCATCGGGTGGCAAGCGTCGCTAGGGTGACTCTCACGTGGTCCCAGGCAGTGGGACCGACAACATGAGGAGTCCAAGATGCGCCTCCTGCCCTCTGTCACTCCGACCGACGAGCAGCTGAAGCTGATTGGAGATGTCAAACCGGGGTTCCGACTCATTCGAGGCGCAGCCGGAAGTGGCAAGACCACAACATCCCTGCTGTGCCTGCATCAGCTCATCAGGGCTCGGTTGATCCGCAGGCAGCGCGAGGGGCACAAGGACCCAGTCCGCGTGCTCGTGCTGACCTTCAATCGAACACTCGAGGGCTACATAGCCGCGCTCGCGCGCCGGGAGGCACCGGACAGCGATGCCCTGGAGATGGACATCAGCACCTTCGGTCGATGGGCAAGATCCTTGGCGGGAAGCGTGAACATCGCCGGAGGCGACGAATCCTCCAGGATGCTTCGGCCCCACCTCCAGACATTCTCGACATCGCGCCAGCACGAGTTCCTAGTCGACGAGGTCCACTACATACTGGGCCGCTTCGAGTATGACCCCCGCAGCCTTGATCCAGAGAGCCTGTCCGACTACTTGGGGATCCGCCGGGAAGGCAGAGGCTCCGCGCCACGAGTGACACGGCCGACGCGAGCGAGATTGATCCGGGAAGTCATTCCGGCGTACATGGACGCCAAGCATCATCGAGGCCAAGTCGATTGGGGCGATCTCGCCATGCTGGCAGCCGGCGCCAAGCCGGAACTCCGCTACGACGTAGTGATCGTCGACGAGGCGCAGGACTTCTCAGCCAATCAGATACGAGCAATTCTCCGCCACCTCCAGGACTTGCACAGCACCACATTTGTTCTCGATGCGATCCAGCGCATCTATCCGCAATTCTTCAAGTGGTCGGAGGTCGGCATCAAGGCCCGGCCTGAAATGAACTACAGGCTCAAGGAGAACCACCGCAACACCGCCGCCATAGCCGCCTTCGCCTCTCCGCTCGTGAAGGGACTCCCGCTAGAGGACGATGGCACGCTTCCGGACTTCTCAGCGTGCAGCCGTCCCGGTAAGAAGCCGCTGGTCGTAGCTGGCAGGTACAGCGCTCAACTCTCAGCCATGCTTGACCGGCTCGAGAGCACAGCCGACCTGAGCAAGGAGTCCGCGGTCCTACTGCAGCCTCGCGGCGGCGGCTGGTTCGCCGAGGCCCGCAGACAGTTGAGCTCTCGCGACATCCCCTACTGCGAGTTGACCCGCCAGAACGAGTGGCCGACCGGCCCCGAGCAAGTGGCCCTATGCACCATCCACTCCGCAAAGGGCCTGGAGTTCGACCACGTCCTGCTGCCCGGCCTCAGCCAGCAGGTTACGCCGCACGGTCCCGAGGACGGCGACGCGGACCTCGAACGGCTCCGACGCATGCTGGCAATGGCCGTTGGCCGGGCTCGGAATTCTGTCATGGTCGGCTACAAGCCGGGCGAGGAGTCATCCCTCATCGGGCTCCTCGACCGTTCCACCTACAAGCTGATCAAGGCATGAGATGGAGTGGGCACCCGAAGCCAAGCCGCAGCGGCGCAAGGAGATACGCCGAGCCCCACGATGTCGCGACGTCGTCGAGGCTGCCAAGCACCGGGGCATCACCAGCCTCGTGCACTTCACCCGAGTCAGAGGCGGTCTCGCAGGAATACTTGACCGTTCCGCCGTTCAGGCTCGGCACCATCTCTCGAAAGACCGTCGATTGCGACATGTGTACCAAGAGAACGCGCCCAATCGGACTCGTGACCTTCCCTGGCACGGATACGTCAACCTCTCGGTGTCGATGATCAACGTCCGAATGCTCAGATACTCGAAGCGGTGGCATCCAGATGAAGATTGGGCGATTCTGAGTTTCAAGCCGAGAATCCTCGGACATCGCGGAGTGATCTTCTCCACAACCAACAACGCTTACGGCGTCGCGCATCGTGCTCTCGGGAGCGACGGCTTCGAGCAGATGTTTGCTCAGGCGGTGCCCTGGGGCCGCCGAGGAAGCGTGAGCATCCGCAGCAGCCAAAGGCCGCACGAGACGACCGACCCCCAAGCAGAAGTGCTGTACCCACGCGCGCTCTCCCTCAAGCATCTGCACACGATCACCGTTGCTGACGAAGGCGCCCGTGAGAGCGTCGATGGCGCGCTGGCCATCTTCCCCGACATTCCTCGCCCTAAGATCGAGCTAGACCCGGAGGCATTTCGATGACCGATGCGAGCCGCGCCTCTCACCGACAGCCGGATCTCTTTGGCAGGGATGACGGAACACGACCGCTCCAGACACAGGACCTGATGCACGCGTCGCCCGCAAGCCCCGATGCAACAGCCTGCGCCGCTCGCAACGAGCGAACGGAGCGGATTCGGAGGTCGATGCTCTGGGCGGCATATGGGGACGCGCTCGGCTTCATCAGCGAGCTAGTGGACCGGAAGGGAGTCGAGCGGCGAACGCAGGGGGCGCCGTTGGACCATCTCATGGACTGGGAGCGACGGGTCGGCGGCAAGTGGGGTGTCGACGTGGTCCTTCCCGCCGGGTCCTGGTCCGATGACACTCAACTGCGCATGGCGGTCAGCCGGTCGATCGGCTCTCACGGCTTCGACGTCGAAACCTTTGCCCGGATCGAACTCCCCGTGTGGCTCTCCTACGCCTTGGGCGGCGGACGAGCATCGAAGGCAGCAGCCAAGAACCTCGCGAAGCCGCGGACGCTCTGGTACGCAAACACGTTTGCCGGCTGGGCAAACGCTGGCGGCAACGGCGCGGCCATGCGCATCCAGCCGCACGTCTGGGCCTCACCCGATCTCGACGGCGGCTACATGCTCGACGTGATCGCCGACAGCGTCTGCACACACGGCCACCCCCGGGCGATAGTTGGGGCCTGCTTCCACGCGGCGACGCTCGCTCACTGCCTCGAAGCCGGGGCAGTTCCCAACTCCTACACGTGCCTAGACATCGCGGCCGGCATCGGCGACGTGCCCCGCCTGATCGAGGGCCACCATACGCTGGGAGCTACATGGGTCGGCCTGTGGCAGCAGGAAACTAGAAGGCGGTTCCGTAACGAATGGCAGTCGACCGTCGAAGAACTGTGCATGGCCATCAACACCGCCATGACGGACCGCAAGACCGCTAACGATGTTGACACGGTCTATGCAGGGATCGTCGACCGGCTGGGCCTCAGCCATGCAGAGCAACGGGGCAGTGGGATTCTCACAACCGTTGCCGCCGTTGCTCTATCAACCGCAGCCCCGAAACCCCACCAGGGCGTGGTTGCGGCGGCTAACGCATTCGGAACTGACACCGACACGATCGCCACCATGGCAGGAGCCCTCTTGGGCGCATGTGACGCAGCCGCTGACCCCCCGGAAGAGCCCTTGGACGGCGAGTATCTGCAGAAAGAAGCTGAGCGGCTGACGGCAATTTCGCGGGGCCGCGGGACTGGCAGCCACCACTACCCCGACGTCCTCACCTGGAGTGCGCCTCAGACCCAGGCGGACGCGCTGGTCAGCGACAACGGCAGCTTGGCAGTGGAGGGTCTAGGACCGGTGACAAGGCTGGGCGAGGGCGCGATGTACACCCGTCGGGAGAACTTCGCCTGGGAATGGGTAAGAACCAACTTCGGCCAGACGTTGCTGATCAAGCGCCGGCCCGAGGTCAAGCTGCGAGAAGCCTGTAACGACCTCGCGCCGGCTCCTGCTCCCCCGAGCGGATCCCACTCCCGTAGCAGTCACCCGCGCGGACCGAAGCCGCTCGACGGCCCTTATGACAGGCCCCGCGACCGCGGTGTCAATCTTGGTGGCGCGTTGCACCATGCCCGACAACACCTAGACGATGACAGTGTCCTCGGATACACATTTAGGCGGGTTGCTAGAAAGGGAACCCGAGGCGACCTGCTCAACTTCGCAAGAGAGATCTGGGACGACCTGCGCCGTTGAGTCGCCAGCCTGCACAGGGAGCCCAATCCCACACAACGACCAACTCAAGTGGGTTGACCACAGAGTTCCCCGACGTATACACGTTGCTGGTGCCACTCCAAGTAGGCCTTGCCAGGCCGTGCTCCCTTTGGAGGGAGGATCAGCTTCGTGCTCAAGGCTGTTCCGAAGTAGTTGTCGGCGCCCGGATCGTCTCTGACGCTCACTTGCAGCCTGCGAGCCCTGTGCACCCGCAGGCCACCGTTAACGGTGATCAGACCTGTGTCGAAGGCGGCGTCGTGCACGCCGCAGGCAGCGACTCCGTTGCTGACGTCTAGGCGCTCCCGATCGCTGCACTGGGCCCAGGGCTTGATATGTGAGGCAACCAAGAGCTTGTGGCGGGGCAGCGACCGGGGAGAGAATCCGCAGAATGCGCAGGTATGGCTGTAGTTGTCTAGCACCGACCTGGCGAAGCGATGCTGACCGAGGCGCACTGACTGCTCGACGAGCCGGGCGGTCTCGGCCTCGCCAGTCAACTCGCGTATCCGGTGACTAGCAGCCCGGGCGGCTACGACCGTCTCAAGTGTTCGTTGAGACAGCTCTTCTTGGCCGAGAAGGTCGAAGTCGCCTTCGGCCGGAACGAAGTCGGACAGCCGGTCCGGTCCGACGCCCATGTCTCGCGCCGCAAGTAGCACGCGTTGGTAGAGCTGTGGAAACTGGGCGCTGTCAGCAGCCATCTCGAGGAAGAATCGCCACTCATGCTTGGCAGCGTGAGCTCGCCTGCCCTCCAGGTTCATCATCTTGTTGGTGATCGATGCCGGTGGTCTCACGAACAGGCGAGCCAAGTCATGAACGACCGGAGGTGCCCGGTGTATGGACGCACCCCCGTATCGGTACGGATTGACTACATAGAACAGGCCGTAGCACAGAATCACCTCAACTGGTGTGAATGGTTCCTGTCGCTTCTTGGGCTGTCGACGCAGAATCTGGCCCCACTGCGAGCGCGCCTGCTCTTCTGTCAGGTCGACGTAGTCACTCAGCGACCTCACAGTCCCAACGTAGCCGGCCAGCGACTCCGCCGACAGAGCTCTACAACCGTCGGAACGTGCGCATCAGAACCTTGCGGGTTGCGTTCCCGGCAACACTCCGGCCCCTCGTGCTCGGTGTTGGCCCAGACGGCCAGGGCGGCAAGCGTTTGTGCGCCCCCACCCTCGTGAGCACAAGGGTCATGTACTCACCCAGCGCCGCCCACCGTTCAACACACTCAGCCCAATACAGCGCCTCGCGCGCGTCGCCTGTCGCCTTGGCCCAATCAAAGACCTCTGTGAGATGCTCGAGCATTCGCTGGAACTCGTCGAGCAGCGGATTGGCATCGATGGTGAACTCACGATCATCGTCCGGCATAGCGGCCTCCTTTCCGTGTCTACGGCTCAGCCAGTAGCTCGTCTACGGCTGATTCGGGGGTGATCTGGCCCTGCTCGACGGCGTGTTCAAGCTCGGCGCGGCGTTCGGCTAGGCCGGGCTGTGACTCGAACTGCTCCAGTAGGCGGCGCTCCAGCAGCGCTCGCATCCAGGCCAGGCGGCCCCGGCCCCGGCGGCGGGCCATGCCACCCGATGCATCGAGCAGGCGACGGTGCTCGACGATGGTGTCCCAGAGCTCGTTCACGCCCGCGCCGGTCGCCGCCGAGACCGTCATCACCGGGGGCGGCCCGTCCTCGCTCGTCGGGGCCAGCAGGGGCAGCGCCCGTCGGATCTCGACCGCGGCCAGCCGGGCTGCCTGCTCGTTATTGCCATCGGCCTTGTTCACGGCGACCACGTCGGCCAGCTCCAGCAGGCCCCTCTTGACTGCCTGCAGCTCGTCGCCCGCGCCGGCCAGCGCCAGCACGCACAGGCAGTCGACCGACGCATGCACGGCCGCCTCCGACTGGCCGACGCCCATCGTCTCAACCAGCACCACGTCATAGCCGGCCGCCTCCAGGACGGTGATGACGCGCGGTGTAGTGCTGGTCACGCCACCGAGCGTCCCCGCCGACGGCGAAGGTCGAATGAAGGCGTTCTCGTCGGCAGCCAGCCTGGCCATGCGGGTCTTGTCGCCCAGGATCGATCCGCCCGTGATCATGCTCGAGGGATCGACCGCCAGCACGCCGACCCGGTGGCCGGCACCGGTGAGCCGGGTGCCCATGGTGTCGATCAGCGTCGACTTGCCCGCGCCGGGGACACCGCTGATGCCCACCCGGTGGGCTCCTCCCGCGTGGGGCAGCAGCCGCGAGAGCAGCTCTTGCGCAGGGCCGCGGTGATCGGGCCGGGTCGACTCCACCACGGTGATGGCGCGGCCCATGGCCGTGCGGTCCCCAGCCAGCACACCGGCGATCAGTTCATCCATCGGCGTCCCCCACCGAAATCGATGCCGTTGACCACCATATATGGGGCGAACTGCATCAATTTGGCAAGGCCTGCGGGTGGGCCTCGGAACTCATCGGAGCAGGTGCTCCAGCAGCTCGGCGGCCGCCTCGGAGATCACCGTGCCGGGCGGATACACCGCGATCGCGCCCGCCGCCAGCAGTTCGTCCACGTCCGCGGCGGGGACGACCCCACCCACGACTATGGCGATATCGCCGCGACCGAGATGCACCAACTCGTCGCGCAGCTCGGGGACGAGGGTGAGGTGGCCCGCGGCCAGCGACGACACTCCCACCACATGCACGTCGGCCTCGACGGCCTGGCGGGCCACCTCGGCCGGCGTGGCGAACAGCGGCCCCACGTCCACGTCGAAGCCGAGATCGGCGAACGCGGTGGCGATCACCTTCTGGCCCCGGTCGTGGCCGTCCTGACCCACCTTCGCCACCAGCATCCGGGGGCGCCGGCCATGCCGGTCGGCGAACTCGTCCACCCGGGCCCGCACCGCGTCGATCCCCGCGGCGCCGTCGCCCGGGCCCGAGCCCGGCGATCGGGCCTCCTCGCGGTACACGCCCTCCACCGCTCTGATCTCGGCCACATGACGACCGTAGACGGTTTCGAGCGCGTCGCTGATCTCTCCGACGGTGGCGCTGGCCCGGGCCGCGTCTATCGACAGGGCCAGCAGGTTGCCCTCACCGGTGCGGGCCGCTTCGATCAGCGCCTCCAGGGCAGCCCGAAGGGGCGGCTCGTCCCGCCGGCGCCGCAACTCCTCGAGCCGGGTGATCTGGCAGCGACGGACCTCCGCGTTGTCGATGCGGCGGACCTCCACCGATGCATCCGCGCCGTCTTGCACGCGGTGGCGGTTCACGCCGACCACGGCCTGGCGGCCCGAGTCGATGCGAGCCTGCGTCCGGGCCGCAGCCTCCTCGATGCGCAGCTTGGGAAGGCCCGTGGAGATGGCCGCAGCCATCCCACCCAGCTCCTCGATCTCACAGATGTGAGCCCAGGCTCGATCGGCCAGCAGCTTGGTAAGCCGCTCCACGTGGTAGCTGCCGCCCCAGGGGTCCACGGTGCGGGTGATGCCCGATTCGTGCTGGAGGAACAGCTGGGTGTTGCGGGCGATTCGGGCCGAGAAGTCGGTGGGCAGAGCGATGGCCTCATCGAAGGCGTTGGTGTGCAACGACTGGGTGTGACCCTGGGTGGCGGCCATGGCTTCGACGCAGGTCCGGACCACGTTGTTGTACGGATCCTGGGCGGTGAGGCTCCAGCCGCTGGTCTGGCAATGGGCCCGCAGGCACAGCGAGCGGGGATCCTGGGGCTCGAACTGGCTCATGAGCCGGGCCCACAGCAGCCGTGCGGCCCGCAGCTTGGCCACCTCCATGAAGAAGTTCATGCCGACGCACCAGAAGAAGCTGAGCCGGGGCGCGAACTCGTCGATGCCGAGCCCCGCGGCGAGGCCGGCGCGGACGTACTCCACACCGTCGGCGAGGGTGTAGGCCAGCTCGATGTCGAGCGTGGCGCCGGCCTCCTGCATGTGGTAGCCGGAGACCGAGATCGAATTGAACCGCGGCATCCGCTCGGCGGTGAAGGCGATGATGTCGGCCACGATCCGCATCGACGGCGCCGGCGGGTAGATGAACGTGTTGCGGACCATGAACTCCTTGAGGATGTCGTTCTGGATGGTTCCGGCGAGCTGCTCGGGCTTCACGCCCTGCTCCTGTGCGGCTACCACGTAGAGGGCCAGCACCGGCAGCACTGCACCGTTCATGGTCATTGAGACGGTCATCTGGTCCAAGGGGATGCCGTCGAACAGGATCCGCATGTCGAGGATCGAGTCGATGGCCACCCCGGCCATGCCCACGTCGCCGACCACCCTGCCGTTGTCGGAGTCGTAGCCCCGGTGGGTGGGCAGGTCGAAGGCCACCGACAAGCCCCGCTGGCCAGCCGCCAGGTTTCGGCGGTAGAAGGCGTTGGACTCCTCGGCGGTGGAGAACCCCGCGTACTGGCGGATCGTCCAGGGCCGGGTCACGTACATGGTGGGGTACGGCCCCCGCACGAACGGAGGCAGACCCGGATAGCTGCCCACGAAGTCAGCACCCTCCAGGTCGGCCGGTCCGGCCAGCGGTGGCACCGAGATGCCCTCGGGGGTTTCGAACACCGGGGCGTCGATGGGTCCTGCGGCCGGGTGGGCCGCAGCGTCGCCGTCGCGCAGCTCGACCCGCGAGAAATCTGGGATCGTGGTCACGGCCCGGCCAAGTCTAACTGGCCCTCGGAAGGGCACGGGTGCTACTTGCGGCTCTGGCTTCCCGCTCTTGTTCGCTGCGCTCACGGGCCGCTCGGACCCGCGGGCCTCGCTCAACCCTCTCGGAGTCTTCACAAACGGCAGACCCCGCTCGGCCTCTGGGCCGTCAGCCGAGGAGGTCGTTCAGATCGATCACCATGAGGACTCCCAGGAGCACGATGATCCCGCTGTTCAGAGCGGTTATCGGCCACCTCCATCGGTGACCGGTCCGCTGGAAGCGCCGGATGCTCAACCCGTTGAACACAATCGCCACCGCACCAATGGCCAATCCCAGGCCCGAGCCCACCCCCGAAGCGATGCCCGCGGCGGGAAGAACCCACGGGAACAGCACGTAGGCCAGGAAGCATCGGACGCCCGACACGACCACCGACACGCTGAAGACCCGCTCGGTCGGGCCTTCGGCGGGGTGGTCCTGACGGGAGGTGGCGGGGTCTGCGGCCGCGGTCACCGCCATAGCGTGCCACGCTTCGACCAGAGACCCACGGCCCAGGCCGCTGGTCCTCCTCCGCTAGGAGTCTGCCGGGACTCGCCCGCCTATGACTGGGATGTGAGAATGCGCGCCGTCTCAGCGATGGCGTCGTCCAGCGGAGTGGGCTCGACGTCGCCCAGCAGCTCCGCCAGACCCGCGGGCGACGCGGCGTGGGGGAAGGGCAGCGGCTCGGTGCCCACGCCGAGATCATCGAAGCCGGTGATGCGGCGAACCCGGTCCACGAAGTCCGCCACCGAGGTCACATGGCCCCTCAGATTCCGAACCGGCGCAGCCGGCGTATCGAGCTCGACTCGGGCCGCGGTGATGAACATTCGAGCCACGTCGGGCGCGTAGTGGAAGTCGGTCACGCCCCCGTACCCCACCCGGTACGGCTCGCCCCGCACCGCGCTGTAGATGGCCGCGGTCGGCTGGGAGGTGACCCCCTGATCGCGGCCGGCTCCGTACACGGTGAAGGGGCGCAACCCCACCGAGGCCAGCCCGTGGTCGGCCGCGAATACCGCCGCCGTCTGCTCGTTGGCCACCTTGTAGGCGCCGTACAGGGTGGCGGGTTTGGCGGGCGCGTCCGGCCCGAGCATGGGCTCGGGATAGAGGTCGGCAGCGCCGTAAATCGCGGCACTTGAAGCGTAGGCCACCGGCGCGATGCCGTGTTCCAGTGCCGCCTCGAATACGTTCACCGTGCCCACCACGTTCACCGCCGCGCCGCCGCTGGGATCGGCCTTGCAGAACGGCACTTGCAGCGCCGCGAGATGGATCACCCGGTCGACTCCGGCCATGGCATCGACCACGGCAGAGCGGTCGACGATGTCGCCCCTGATCCGGCGGAAGCTCAGCGGGGCGCCGCCGGAGACGAGTCGGTGGCGGCTGTCGTTCTCGCCGATGTCGAAGGTGGTCACCTCGGCTCCCTCATCGAGCAGGAGGCGCACCGTCCACGCGCCAATGCACCCATCGGCGCCGGTGACAAGGAAGTGCTCGGCCATCAGTAGGTGGCCCGGCCGCCGGAGATGTCGTAGCAGGCGCCGGTGCTGAACGAGCAGTCCTCCGAGCACAGCCAGCCCACCAGCGCGGCGACCTCCTCCGGAAGGCCGAGGCGGCCCATGGGGATCTTCGAGAGCATGTAGTCCAGCACTTCGGGGGCGGTCTCGAGGTTCATGGGGGTGGCGATCACGGCCGGCGCGATCGAGTTGACCATGATCCCGGTGGTGGCCAGCTCTTTGGCCACCGACTTGGTGAGCGCGATCACCGCCCCCTTGCTGGCCGAGTAGGCGCTGAGGTTCGGGTTGCCCTCCTTGCCGGCGATGCTGGCGATGTTGACGACCCGGCCCCAGCCCCGTTCGACCATGCCGCCGAGAGTGGCCTGCATCACGTTGAAGATGCCGGTGACGTTGACGGTCAGGGTGCGCTCCCATTCGGCCACCGGAGTGTCCAGCAGCGGCACGTTCGGTCCGACGATGCCGGCGGACTGCACGACGATGTCCATCTGGTCGATGCCGTCGATGGCCCGCACCGCGGCGGGGTCGGTCACGTCGACCTCGTGTATCGCGTCCAGTTCAGCGGCCCGGTCGGCCATGTCGCCCGCCCGCAGGTCGAGAGCCGCGACCCGGCAGCCCTGGGCCAGGAGTCGGTCGACGCATGCGGCACCGATGCCCGAGCCGGCGCCGGTCACGAGCGCTCGGCGCTCTGTGGTCATCGCGTCACACTCCGGGCATGGCCACCACCAACCGGATAGTCACGTAGAAGACCTCTATCCATAGCGCACCATCGTAGGTGGCCGACTCCCTGCTTCGACCCGCGGGAGCACTCCACCACGAGCGTCTAGCGAAGCTCTTGCAACAGGGCGTCCTCGAAGGACCAGTCGAAGCGGGTCGCGTCGGCCTCGGCGCGGCCCGAGCGCTGGTACCACTCGAAGGTGTCCTCGAACATCAGCTTGTGCAGGCCGTACTCGTTCTGGTCCGGGCCGCGCTCGTCACCGCCGTACTCGGCGACGGGCAGCCCGTCGGAGGCGGCATCGCGGGATGCACGGGTATGCGCTACCTGACTATCGCCGTGGACGACATAGACGCCGCGGTGGCCGACTGCGTGGCCGCCGGAGCGCCGGTGGTGTGGCCCCTGAGAGAGGTCCGCCCCGGCGTGTCGATAGCCATGGTGGAGGATCCCGACGGCAATTGGCTGGAGTTCATCCGCGAGCGCTGAACCTAGATCAGCGACTCGCGACCCGTATCCTCAACTGATCCGCCCCCTTCTCCAGTAGCGGGCCTGAGGCTCTCCATGGCTGAACCCCTGTACCCCGCGGCGCGCGCCGACCTGCGCAACGTGGCCATCATCGCCCACGTCGACCATGGCAAGACCACCCTCGTCGACGCCATGCTGTGGCAGTCGGGCGCCTTCCGGTCCAACGAGACGGTCAACGAGCGGGTCATGGACTCGATGGACCTCGAGCGGGAGAAGGGCATCACGATCCTGGCCAAGAACACCGCGGTCCGCTACAGCCGCGACAGCGGCGAGGAGATCAAGATCAACATCGTGGACACGCCGGGCCACTCCGACTTCGGCGGCGAGGTCGAGCGGGCCCTGACGATGGTCGACGGCGTCCTGCTCCTGGTCGACTCGAGCGAGGGTCCGCTGCCGCAGACTCGCTTCGTGCTTCGCAAGGCTCTGGGGCTCAAGCTGCCCGTCGTGCTGGTCATCAACAAGATCGACCGGCCCGACGCCCGTATCGCCGAGGTCGTCGACGAGGTGTACGAGCTGTTCCTCGACCTTGACGCGACCGAGGATCAGATCGACTTCCCGATCGTGTACGCCAACGCCCGCCGGGGCACGGCGACTCTCGACCCCACCGAGCCGGGCACCGACCTGCGCCCCATGTTCGAGACGCTGCTGGAGACCGTCCCCGCGCCCCGCCACGATCCGCAGCGCCCGTTCCAGGCCTGGGTAACCAACCTCGACGCGAGCCCGTATGTGGGCCGCATCGCCATGTGCCGGGTCATGCACGGGACCATCAGGCGAGGCCAGAGCGTGGCCTGGTGCCGCACCGACGGCACGACCGCCACAGCCAAGATCACCGAGCTGTACGTCACCGAGAGCCTCGACCGGGTGGACGCCCCCGAGGCCGGCGCGGGCGAGATCATCGCCATCTCCGGCATCGCCGACATCACCATCGGCGAGACGCTGGCGGACCTCGCCGATCCTGTGCCGCTGCCCGCAATCACGGTGGACGAGCCGAGCCTGTCGATCACGATAGGCACCAACACGTCTCCCATGGCCGGGCTCGAGGGCGCCAAGGTGACGGCCCGCCTCATCAAGAACCGCCTCGACGCCGAGTTGGTCGGCAACGTGTCGATCCGGGTGCTGGACACCGACCGTCCCGACACCTGGGAGGTTCAGGGGCGGGGCGAGCTCCAACTCGCAGTGCTGGTGGAGATCATGCGCCGCGAGGGCTTCGAGATGACTGTGGGCAAGCCCAGGGTCGTCACCCGCACCATCGGCGGACGGCTGCACGAGCCGACCGAGCGGGTCACCATCGACATCCCCGAGAGCTTCGTGGGAGCGGTGACCCAGCTCCTGGGCGAGCGCAAGGCCGACATGGTGACCATGACGAACCATGGCACCGGCTGGGTGCGGCTCGACTACATCGTGGTGGCCCGAGGCCTCATCGGGTTCCGTACCGAGTTCCTCACCGAGACCCGGGGCACGGGCCTGGCGACCAGCGTGTTCGAGGGCTACACGCCGTGGATCGGCGAGCTCCGCACCCGCCGCTCGGGCTCGATCGTCGCCGACCGCCGCGGCGCGGTGACGGGCTACGCCACAGCCGCCGTGCAAGAACGGGCCTCACTGTTCGTAGCCCCCGGCGAGGAGGTGTACGAGGGGATGGTCGTGGGCGAGAACCCCCGCCCCGAGGACATGGACGTCAACATCTGCCGGGAGAAGAAGCAGACCAACATTCGGGCCGCGGCCTCCGACGACACGGTGCGCCTGACCCCGCCCCGCGTCCTGTCACTGGAGCAGGCGCTCGAGTTCATCGCCGACGACGAGTGCGTCGAGGTCACCCCGCAGACGATCCGCCTGCGCAAGGAGATCCTCGACGCCGACGTGCGGGGCCGTCACCGCAAGCGCCTGCAACGCAACCGCAGCGCGGTGTAGCACTGCCGCGCTGCGGTGAACCATGGTGGGTCAGTATGTGGCCCGGCCGTCGGCGATGTGAGCACGGTCCTGTAGCCGTCACGAGCCTCCTGGATTGCAGACCGCCGACGGGCATTGAGTGGCTGTTGACAGTTCTCAGCCTGGGTGTAGGGTTCCGCGGCATTCGCTGTTTTCCCACCGGAGGTACAGAGTGATGAGCGCAAATCCTCGAAGAATCGTCGCAGTCTTCGCAGCACTAGCCCTTGCCGCGGGGGCGGCCGCGTCGCTCGCGTTACCGGCCGGTGCGCAGACTCCGGAGCCCATCAGCGCCGACACGTTCACGCTGACGATCCTGCACAACAACGACGGCGAGTCGAAGCTGCTGCCCGACGAGGACTCGGGATTCCCGGGGGTGGCCCGCTTCGCGACCCAAGTGAAGCTGATGCAGGCCGCAGCCGCGGCCGCCGGCTCGGGCGTGGTCACCCTCACCTCGGGCGACAACTTCCTGGCCTCCCAGGAGCTCGGGATCTCGCTGGCCCGCGACGGCGCCCTCTACGACTCGGTGGCCCTGAGCGGCCTCTACGACGCCATGGCGCTGGGGAACCACGACTTCGACTTCGGCCCCGACGTGACCGCCCGCTTCATCGAGGGCTTCGATCCGCCGGTGACGTTCCTGTCGGCCAACGCCGACTTCTCCAACGAGCCGGTGCTCCAGGCGCTGGTGGACTCCGGCAAGCTGGCCGCCAGCACCGTCGTGGAGAGCGGCGGGCAGCAGATCGGCGTGATCGGGGCGGTCACTCCCCTGCTCCCCAACATCTCATCGCCCCGCAACGTGGTGATCTCCGACGTGCTGGCCGCGGTCACGGCCGAGGCCGAGTCGCTCGCCGCGCAGGGAGTGAACAAGGTCATCCTCGTCAGCCACCTCCAAGGAGTGTCCGAGGAGATCGCCCTGGTGGCCGACCTCGCCGGCGTGGACATCGTGATCGCCGGCGGCGGTGACGACCTGCTGCGCAACGAGGGCGACACCTGCATGCCCGACGACGATCCCGCCGGCCCCTACCCGCTGCTGGTCGAGGACTCGACCGGCACCGAGGTCCCGGTGATCACCGCACCCGGCGGCTACCGCTGCATCGGAGCGCTGACGGTCACCTTCGACGGCGACGGCAACATCGTGAGCCACACCGGCCGCTCCGTCGGCGTCAGCTTCGACGTCACACCCGACCCGACCGTGCAGTCCAGCGTGATCGAGCCCCTGGCCGCGGCTGTGGCCGAGGTGGACGCCGATGTGATCGGCCAGAGCGAAGTGGACCTGGACGGGCGCCGGGCCATGGTGCGCACCGGCTCCACCAACCAGGGCAACCTCCACGCCGATGCGCTGCGAGCCACGGCGACCAACCTTGCCGAGGGCTTCGGCACTCCGGTGCCGGACGCGGCGGTACAGAACGGCGGCGGCATCCGCAACGACGCCGTGATCCCGGCCGGGGAGATCACCACGGGCGACACCTGGGACATCGCCCCCTTTGGCAACTTCGTGGTGGTGGGCGAGGTTCCCCGCGAGACCTTCCATGTGCTGCTGGAGCGGGCCGTCGATCGGATCCCGGGCGCCGGAGGCCAGTTCCCGCAGGCCTCGGGATTCACCTTCACATACGACCCGTCGGCACCGGCCCGGGAGACCGACCGGGCCGGCGACTGCTCGCTGGCCGGCAACCCCGGATCGAGGATCCGCGAGGTGGCCCTCGACGACGGAACGGTGATCGTGCGCGACGGCGCGGTTGTGCCCGGCGACCCGGTGGTGTTGGCCACCATCGACTTCCTGGCCAACGGCGGCGACTGCTACCCGCTGGCCGGCATCGAGTTCACCAAGCTCGGCGTCAGCTACCAGCAGGCTCTGGCCGACTACATCTCCGAGGACCTGGGCGGCACGATCACCGCGGCCGACTACCCGGCGGGAGGCGACAACCGGATCACCGCAGTCACGCCGGAACCGGAGCCACAGCCCGAACCCGAACCCGCCACGGTCACGGTCACGGTCAAGCGAGGCAACACCCTGTGGGGGCTCGCCCGAACCCACCTCGGAACGGGGACGCGCTGGAAGGAGATCTTCGACCTCAACCGGGGCAGGGTCCAAGCCGGGGGCCGCACGCTGCGCAACCCGAACCTGATCCTGATCGGCTGGGTGCTGGAACTCCCCGCAAGCTGAGGGGGCCGGGGGCGGGGCTCAAGCCCCGTCCGTGGTTCCGGTCAGAGCCTCCAGTTCCTCGCTGATCAGCCGCACGATCAGATAGTCGAGCGACAGCTCCTCATAATCGAGTTCGGTGATGTCGGTTGCACCGCGCTGGTCCTTCGACGACAACCCGGTGTGGTTCGTGGTGCTGCTCGGCTTCGTCCCCATCTGGTCGGTTCTCTATTTCGGGGCCGGCCACTGGCTGCTGCACCGGGGGCCGGTGTATGCCCACGTCCACTCCTGGCATCACCGCAACATGAACATTGGCCCGTGGTCGGGCCTGTCGATGCATCCGCTCGAGCACGTGGTCTTGTACAGCGACATCCTGCTCTTCCTGGTCCCGCCGTCCAGCGGTGTGCACATGCTCTTCGCGCTGATGCACCACACCATCGGCGCGCCGATGAGCCACACCGGCTATGACGCGGTCCGGCTTCGCGGCGGCAGCGCTTCGAGCTGGGCGACTTCCACCACCAGCTCCATCACCGCTTCATCGAGTGCAACTACGGCGGGCTCGAGTCGCCCCTCGACGAGCTGATCGGCTCATTCCACGACGGAACGACCGACGGCGACCAGATGGTCGCAGACCGGCTCAGCCGGCTGTCGGCGTTCCGACAGCCCAAGCCCTGACCCGCTGGCGAGAGGACTCTGCCAATGCTGTCCACAACCCCTCGCACGCCAGCCGCGCTGCTGGCCATTGTGACTTTGGTAGCGGCCGTCGTTGCATCGCTCTCGCCGGCAGCCGGCGCGCAGCCGGTCCCCGTGCCCATCAGCGCCGAGACGTTCACCCTGACGATCCTGCACAACAACGACGGAGAGTCGAAGCTGCTGCCCGACCCCGACGCCGGCTTTCCGGGAGTGGCCCGCTTCGTAACGCTGATGAAGGCCATGCAGGCGATGCGCGCTGGCCGCGGCGGGGTGGTCACCGTCAGTGCGGGCGACAACTTCCTGGCCTCCCAGGAGCTAGGGGTCTCGCTGGCGCGCGGCGGACCCCTCCCGCCCCGCAACGTGGTGATCTCCGGGGTGCGGGCCGCGGTGCAGTCCGAGGTCGCGGAACTCAGCGCTCAGGGGATCGACAAGATCATCCTGGTCAGCCATCTGCAGGGAGTGGCCGAGGAGATCGCCCTAGTGGCCGACCTGGCCGGAGTGGACGTTGTGATCGCGGGAGGAGGCGACAACCTGCTGCGCAACGAGGACGACACGTGCATGCCCGACGACGAGCCCGCGGGCCCCTACCCGCTACTGGTGGAAGACTCCACCGGCACCGGCGTGCCGGTGATCACCGCTCCCGGCGGCTACCGCTGCATCGGGGCTCTAACCGTCGTCTTCGACGGCGACGGCGACATCGTCCGCCTCTTGGGCCAGTCCATCGGCGTCAGTCTCGAGGTCGCGCCCGACCCCAAGATGCAGGCCGAAGTGATCGAGCCCCTGGCCGCGGCCGTGGCCGACGTCGACGGCCAGGTGATCGGCCGAAGCCGGGCTGGCACGAAATGTGGCGCGTAATGTGGCGCGAAATCGGCCTGGTTGGTTGTGGATGCCGGTGAGGCTATCTGAGGCGGGCCGCGGGCGGGTTGAAGCGGTCGTCTAGCGCGCCCGATGACGGTTGAGGGGCTCGCTGGACGTGCTGGGGCGTTGTGACCTGGAGCCGGTGTGTCAGGTCGGGCCTGTGGGCGTCAGGGCCCCGCTGGGGGTGACTTACCGCGTCTTTTTCGTCGGCCTTTGGGTGGTTTGGCTCTGGGCGGGCGGGGTGTGATCGGGGGCCGCTGGCCGAAGAACTCTCTGATGTCGCCGCCGTTCTCGTAGTAGTGGTGGATGAGCGCGTTGATCGTGGTGTGGGCCTGGAATCCGAGCTGGTCGAGATCCACACGGGGTGTGGTGATGCTGCGGACTCGTCGGTTGGGCAGTATGGCTTTGAGGTTGTTGTTGATGGATTCTGAGTCCTCGCGTCTGCCCTTGACCCGCCGGTAGTAGGGGCTGGTAGAGGTCAGAGCCCGCAACGCGGTGGTGCGCCTGCGGGGTCGACCAGGTTTGCGTTCTTGTGGGGGGCTGTCGAGCCGCAGGGTGGCTGTGGCCCCACACAGAGGCCCCAACAAGACATTGTCGGGGACCTCGATGTCTTGGTACCAGCGGCATGTGCCGTCGGCGTTGGACCGGTGGTAGGTGTTGACACTGCGCAGCGGCTGGTGAGACTCGTAGCCGTCGCCGTCCACGAAGTCGAGGGTGGGTGTGCCGTGGATGCCGCGGACGTCGCTGTGTCGGGTCTGGCCGTCGCGACACTTGAACGCTGTGAACAGCGCCGTCGTAGGTGGCTGTGTTCGCTCCGTCGCGGACCTCGGGGCAGACCCCTCGCAGCAGCCCTAGCTGGTCGATGATGTTGTTGGCCTCGGTGACGCCCTTGTCCCTCACGCCCGTGACGAGGATGATCCGCTGGTTGACCCAGTCGTTGCGGACGCTGAGGGTGAACACCTTGTAGCCGCGGGTTCCTTTGTCTTTGGGGTTGTTGGTGTAGCGGACCCGAGAGTCGGGGTTGAAGCGGTGAATCTGCTTTCCTTTGGCGTTGAAGCACTCGCTGGGCTTGCGGTTGAAGCGGTCCCGGATGAAGGTCTCGTCTCCGTAGATGGTGCGAGACGGGCTGGGCCGATTCGGCGATCCGTCGCTCGGGTCGAGCATCCCGATGTGGCGGGCTGCTTTGGCCGCGGCCCGCATCATGTCGAAGACCAGACGCTCGTGTACCTCGCGGCAGTGTTTGCGCGCCTCGGGGTCGTCCTGGTGGGCTTCGGGATCGTTGGCGAGGTGGCGGCTAGCGAAGCGCCGGTACTGGCCCCGCGATATCGGCCGGTCGGGCATGCGCCGATTCGGGTGGTCCGGCCAGGCCGCGACGGCAGCCGCGCAGATACGCGGCCAGTGGTCCCTCAGTTCTACGATGATCGCCCGTTCGCTCATCTCCTCTGGCTTCATCATCCACACGAGCACGGCCTGCGCCACGGAGTGCTCGCGGGGACGGCCCGCTCCTCGGGGTTTCTTGTTCTCCTCGGCTTGGAACCACTCCACGTATTCCCACAGCGCAGCGAACGTGACCGCCGCCTCCGCGAACTGCGCTGTGGACATCTCCACGGCTTCGCCTAGGACGCCGCGGTCCTCGTCATCGTCGCCGTCTTGGGGTGTGGCGCCGGGTCTGTCCATCGCGCCCTTCGCTATGGCGACCAGGTCCTTGGCCCGCACCGGCGTCAGGTCCGGTCCGAAGATCTCCGGATAGCCGCTGTCAGGCATCGCTGCACCGCCAGTCGTGGCGCAGCGCAGCCGCGACAACATCCAGAGACACCGCACCGAGGAAACGCGCCGCGGCCTCTATGCCGTCAACATCGAGAACGCGGCGGGCTGTGGTCAACCGGATCGAGCGCGCCGTCACCCCCGGCTGGCCGCTGAGACCCGCGTCGCGCAACACGTCGCCGAGACGCACCGACACCGAACGCGCCCCGCGGGCGAGATCCACACCCTCGGTCACGCACACCGGCGCGTCGAGGGCCGGTGCCTGGGGCTGGTTCAGCAGCCACCGCCGCGCTGTCTTGATGGACCACTCATCGAGTGGGTTGGCGCGCGCCGCGGCGCCCGTGAACGTCACCGTTCCGGCGGCGAAGTCGATGTCCCGGCGCCGCAGCGCAGCGAGTTCGGTGGCGGTGCCGCCAGCGCCTGCCATCGCGAACAGAAGCGGCCGCCGCGAGGTCACCAGCTCCGAGTCAGAGTGATCGCGGGCCAGCGCGAACTCTTCGTCGCTGAGAGGCCGCGCGGACACCTGCGCGGCGGGACGCTCAATGCGCGGCCCGACGAACGCCGACGGATTGATGGGCGCGCCGAGCCGCGCCAGCTCCTCAAAGCACACCCGCGCATACCACTGCCGCTGACCAGCCGTGGACGCGCTCACCTCGGCCAGGCGGCCCGCCCGGTCAGGGCGCGCCGCCCAGAACCACCGCGTCACCAGCTCACAGGTCACGTCCTCCAACCGCTCGGCGCCCACGGCCTGCAGGTACCGGAACAACCGACGAGCGTCCGCGGCCACCGTCGTCGCGGTCCGCTCATTGCGGCTGTAGCGCTGCCTCAGTGCTTCAACTCCGAGGTCTGCCCACGCCGCCAGCGACACCTCACCGCTCACGACCAGCCCCCATCCTGCGATCGCCAACCGCACCCGCGGCGGCTCGCGGCGCGCGAACAATCCCGGCTGGACAATTCTGGAATCGGCGATACGCTGCATCCCAACCTTCGTGGTTGATCCGCGGCGCTTGTGTCTGGGAGGACTGGGGTGCCGCGGATGTTTTTGTGGTGGTCAGACTCAGTCCATGCAGATTCCCGCGACGATAGCAACCACCGATGTCCGCCGACATCCGGCACCGGCACTACCGAGACCTCAGAAACCCGGTCTGACCCGGCATTATTCGGGTTTCCGAACCACGTCGGGAATCGCCGGCGCCCGGCGCCGGCGGCACGCGCCGGCCGCTCCCGTCGCAACGCCTCTCGTCACATACGGACAGTAAGTCGACTGTGTGACACCGCCGATCAGATTCCGAGAGCCCCCACCGGCGGGGACAGGCGACGCCGACTAGCGTCCCCGACGATGCGAAGACGGGGTCTGCTCGCGCACCCCCGCGACTACCTGCAAGAGGGCGAAACCTGGCCCCACGGCCGCCTAGTCGAGGACGCTCCGCCCGAAGCGCGATTAGCCCAAGCCGTCGCACACAGGCTGCGAGTCGGATCCGACGACTCCATACGCGGCATCGCCCGCGCCGCCGACATCAGCCCCCAGGCGGTGCTCAATCTCCGCAACGGCGCCAGCTGGGGCGACCTGCCCACAATCGCACGGCTCGAGATCGCTCTCGACACGAACCTGTGGGGTCGCGAGCACCGCAAGGCATCTTGAGGGTCACAGCGACACTCACGCGCGTCAGGGCTTTGGGCGCGCTTCCACTTATCGTGCGACTCGAACGGGCCCTCATCGCCGACCTCTGGCACGAGGACGGCACCTGATCTATCCATCACCGCTAGGACCGAGCCGCTCCATCTACGGTCATAGGCCCCAAGTATCCTTTGGCGAGGTCAGACCGGCCCCATGTCCATCGCCTCCGGGAGTTCGATGATCTCTGCAACCGCCGCACAGCGAGCAGTCGTGCAGTGCGCGATGGACGGGAGGTTGAGCACTCGCGACGAAGTTGTTCGAGAATGAGTTAGGGCCCGGACTCCCAACGCATCAACCCGCCGGGTGCGGTTGAATTGCTCGGCCTCCCGATGGGCGACACAGCACTAGCTAGCGCGGGACATCTAGTTCGGGCAGGCCCCATTCTGATATGCGAGTCCACAACTCACCCGCAGTCAAGACCCCGCCAGATTCGAATTCACAATCCACCCAGAATCCGTCTCGATGCACTTCCCACGCCGGGATCTCATGACGATCCGAGAACAGGACCATCTCGCCAGTAAGGAACGCTACGTATCGGGTTCGTGGCACCAAGTCCGGGAGTTCCGACGGCACCCAAATCCAATCTATTCTTGTACGATCAAATCTCTCCTCACCTCGCATGCCTGATATCTCCACGCTCAGCGTTGTGCCTTCTCGGGCGAAGGGTTGACGCGGGCCGACCACGCCCGTAATGACGACCGGGCTTGTCTCGATCAGACGGGCGAGTGCTCCAGGTGATTGACCTTGCATTGATAAATCATCGGACTCAGGGTCAGCAACTCTCAACGCCTTCCACTCAGCACAATAGACCTCTGTGACCGCAGGTTCTGTATTGGCTCCATCCTGGCCGCGAACCGCAGCGTCCTGACCAGAACACGCTGCCATCTGACTCATGAGCAGCAGGCTGGCAACTGACCTCAAGCAGACAAGATAACCGCTTTCAGCCAACCTTGTCATCTGACGCCCCGTCTGTCAAGGTCGGATTCATGCTCCAGAATCGAATCAGTTCGCGCAGATCGGTCATGTAATACATGAACGCTGCCACTCCGCCTGCACCGACTAGTGCAGATGCTGAGATGCTGATGAGCGTATCAAGTAGCGACAACTTGAAGCTATACAGCGAGCCTTCCACGATAACGGACACGCACATACCTATCGTGCACCCAATAGCAGCTGAAACTGACATAAGCGCTATGACACCTGCGACGGATCGACACGACACGATTCGGAACATAACAAAGAATGAGGCACCAGCAGCTATTGTACTTATGACGACAATGAGTATGGCAAGAAGCCACGAGAATAGGGTGTTCTCGAAGGCTATGACCAGCCCGATCACGACGGACACAAAACCAGCGAATGCGGAGGATATCAAGACCCCCAGTCTAGTGATGCTACGACGCGTCACCGAGGCCGTACGGCCGATTGATACAACAGGCGGCATCGGTATGGCGTCCCCAAGATGTTCGCAGTTCGCATTAGCGGATTGACTCGGCACATACATTGGCGCTCGTCGCTGGACATTCCTAAGAGCCACCCTCGAACTTAATGCGAAGACCAGAGCCAGCGCTACAAGAAGTAGGGCCACCATGTCTTCGGTGCGTGATACCCATATTGCTGCCACGGATAGACAGGCTCCCAGCAGTGCGAGTATGAGCGGTACCCTATTGGTATGCAGCAATGATTGAGCCTTATGCGGCATGGCATCTGCTCTACGATCCGAAGGATGCGATCTTAGCACGAAGCAAGGCACGGCAATCGAGTTAAGGCATTAGCGAATACAGGAACTCATGATTGATGGCTAATGTGCAGGCCGCTATAGCCACTGTATTCATGCCCTTGTGTAATGACTGCTTCGACCTAAGTGACGCGTTCCATGTATCCGAGGTGCTGAACCGGTAGCGATCGACGATGATGCTCAAACGTCCGAGAGCTATACCTATGCTAGCTACTATAGCCATTGACATTCCGTTGCCGACGAATATCACTAATACCGCCAAGATGTGTGGCAGGCAAGATGTAATATGTGTCCGTATCATGGATCCCAGTTCGAAGCCGAACTGGAACGCGCTAGATACCGGGTTCTCTTCTACGAGAGTTTCTGGAATCTGACGGCGGCGTTGAGGAAGAGTTGAAAGATTGCCCGTGAGCGACACTATGCTGATGGCCAAGATCAATGTCAGCGCAAAGACGCTTCGGCCTGCCGTCGGAATGTCAGACACCAAGAGGGAGAACGCACCTGCGACGCAACCGATGGCGATGCTGCCCACCAATAGACCAGCGTAGAATTCTATCGATCTGTGTCGCCACACGGGCAATGTCAGCAACTCCGCTGCATTCCTGCTTCAAGGAGCCCATATCATTGAACGACCTGCGACGACTGCGGCCATAAAGAAGCCCACAACAAGCACGACATCGCGTGAAGCAAGTGATGACACCGCCACTAAGGTTAAGCTAGCTACGAGGAAGGCTCCAGTGATGACAGTTCGGTCGAAGATGACGACGCGGAATACCATGACGCGGGACACCATAGCGCGAATGAGTTGATGCTTCACACCGCGTATGAGCAGATTCGATAACTGGATCCGCCGCCATTCACCGCATAAACGCCATCGGCGCAGCGATAATCAACATCATCATGAGTCCAACGCCAAGCATTCTTGTTGGGTGACCCACAGATAACGACCGGATGCATGCTGTAGCCGGAACCGCTAGCTATCTTGAACCATCCATCGCTCCCGCACCAGTCTGGGCCATACGGATAACCGTAACATGCCACGCTATCGTCATTGTAGCCTTCTTGGTTGTCGTATCCGCCACAATTGTTGGTGTGCTCCGTGCCGACGGCCGCCCAGAGACGCGCCGGTCGTGCAGCCGGAACGAGGCGCAAGATTGCCAAGGCAGCTGCGCCGCCAAGTACGACGAGGGCGGCCCCGAACGTCCGTCGAGATACGCGAGACGCCGCCGTGGTGGCACTGGCCTCTGAGGTGTCAGTATCGATTAGCGGAACAAGGGTCCAAGGATCCTCATTTGTCTTCATGTCAGTACCTTCTTGCATGGCTTCGTCGCTCTCCTGTTCTTGTCATTGCAGTCATGCGAAGTGTCGCACGGGACTATCCACCTTTGCCACGGTCAAATGAAGCGCCTCTGTTCCTCCGACGAAGGCTTCGAGGTCGTCCAGAATTATTGAAGTGTGAATCGAGATGATTCACTAGATCTGCTCGCGACCCGATGACATGCTGGCACAATAGACTGCCATCAGAGTCGACAACCAGGAGAGTCGGCGTTGCACGCAAATTCAGCTCTTCCAATAGTTCGGCAGAGACAACATACGGTACCTGTTCGTCAGGAACCCATGCACGGCAACGTTCATCATTTGCGAGTATCACAGCATTGCCCACATGGGCCAACTCCTGTGATCGAACCTTTGACCCAGAACAGGCGTAGTCGACCGCAAGCACCGCAGTGCGTCGTCCATTTTGTACTAGATGATCCATCGTCGGACCTGGACGGAGAGGTTGTATGTGGCGTATGTCTCTCTTTAAGCCATCAATCAAGCGAATCATGGCCGACATGCCAAATGCGAGTATCACGACACCAATGAGAGCGAGAACCGCGACCCCGTGATAGAGATTGGTCATCTTGACATCTGGACTTGGATGCTTCGAGCCGTATTCAATATGTCCGTGCTACCTGGGTCTTTCAAGAACATCCGTGTCACCGTGGTATCGCCAACCAACACTGCCGAACGCAACCTAAGGTTACCCTCACTAGAGTATTCATCAACACGCCAGAGACGTCCGCCCGCCGCGGATTCGCCATCGCCTGCTGGGCGTGCCGGCATTCGCTCAATTGGGTCAACTTGAACCCCCGCCTCTCCGGCCGCTCCATGAAGCACATTTGTTCCACATATCACCTCAAGCGTGACGCCTGAGCCTGCCCCTGAGAGGACCTGAAGCCCATTACTGTTTTCGGTCAGCACCAGATCATCGAGCAACTTTACAAAGGTATCAATCGGGCTACTAGATGCGTGCATATACGTAGATAACTCGTAACGTTCTCCGATCCATGCGACTGTTGTTCCACCGTTGGCCTTGAGAGCAACGAGAGCGCCACCGTGTGCAGAAGCGCTTGACTTCGTTATCGAATCGGCGGGAACGGTAGCCCGGAGAACGTCCTCCTGTCCTTGAGCGACGCCGACGGAGAGGCGCCTCAGCCCGCGAGTGCTGCGATGCTGCAAGAACCACAGCCAAGAACCATGGAAACTGCTCGCTGGTACGCCAGCGACTGTCAGGCTTCGGCCGTCGGGTACTAGGGACACGAGCGACATTGGCGATCCCCTCCTCGCAAATCGGGTGCGACAAGTCCCTTGCAGTATTCGTAGCAGGGCCCATGACGACCGTACTGCAAGTTGACGCAGCGCGCAAGAGGACCTCGCCAGATCGGTCACCTAGTGGTGCGTCTGTAATTTCGTGAGGCATGCCTCCTCGCCGATTCGCGCAGGTCAGCGGAGTGCCGTATGCCCTAACCAAAACCGCGACACACCACTAGTGTCCTGTCTGGTTAGTTCATCGCGTTTACGTGGCCGGGGCGGTAGGATGGCCGTCGCAGGCGACGATTGGAGGCGGCGATGGGCGCGAGACGGGGGCGGCCGGCGGCTGTGGTCGAGTTGGGCGGCGAGGAGCGCGAGACCCTGGAGCGGTGGGCGCGCCGGCCGAAGTCGTCTCAGGCTCTGGCGCTGCGGTGCCGGATCGTGCTGGCCGCGGCCGAGGGCCGCTACAACAATGAGATCGCCGCGGGGCTGGGGTGCCATCCGGCGACGGTCACCAAGTGGCGGTCGCGGTTCGCTGAGCGCCGCCTCGACGGGCTCTGCGACGACCCGCGGCCGGGGCCGCCGCGCACGATCACCGACGCCAAGGTCGAGGAGGTGGTCGTGCGCACCCTGGAGTCCGCCCCGCCGGACGCGACGCACTGGTCGACGCGGTCGATGGCCGCGGCGGCGGGCATCTCGCGGTCCTCGGTGCACTCCATCTGGCAGGCGTTCGGGCTCAAGCCCCACCTCACAGAGGAGTTCAAGCTGTCGCCGGACCCGCAGTTCATCGACAAGGTCAGAGACGTCGCGGGGCTGTATTTGAACCCGCCTGAGGCCGCGGTGGTGCTCTGCGTCGACGAGAAGACCGGCATCCAGGCCCTGGACCGCACCGCTCCGATCCTGCCGCTGATGCCCGCAGCCGCGCAGCGGCGCACCCACGACTACCGCCGACACGGCACCACCGACCTGTTCGCGGCGCTCGACGCCGCCACCGGCAAGGTCATCACATCCATGACGCCCCGGCACCGCTCAGAGGAGTTCAGAAGGTTCCTGAACCTCATCGACAAAGAAGTCCCCAGCCACCTCGAGGTGCACGTCGTCCTCGACAACGTCTCCACCCACAAGACCCCCGCCATCCAGCGCTGGCTCGTCAGACACCCACGCTTCAAGCTCCACTTCACCCCCACCCACAGCTCCTGGATGAACCTCGTCGAGCGCTGGTTCTCAGAGCTCACCACCAAATGGCTCCGCCGCGGCACCCACACCAGCGTCACAGACCTCAAAGACTCCATCAACGCCTGGACCGACAACTGGAACCAGGACCCCAAACCCTTCATATGGCGCAAGACCGCAGACGAGATACTCGACAACCTCGCCTCATATATCCACCGAATCCCCCAGACAGGACACTAGGTCACAGGCACTTTCCGACGAGCAGGCCGCTCGCTCCAGGAGCGGCACTGCGACTGGTGCGCTCGCCGTGACAGCGACCCACCAACGAGCAGACCAACGGCCTGCTGGAACGATGGCTGGCTCTAAGGCACCGACCTCAACGTTGGCACCCGTCCGCCCTGTCACAGCGTCTGGTGCCCAGTGCAGGCGCACGATGACCAACCGCCCGCCTGACTGCGGCGACCATCTGCCGCTGGATGACCCGCGGCTGCATGCTCTCATCGGGATTGATGTGGCAGTCCCATGGTGCTCTACAAGGCACCTCAGCAGAGCCTCGGGACGGACACGCCTCTGCCCCTCAGATGCCTCGTGATCACGGTCAGGCGCGCAGGTGGCTACATACCCGCGCGCTCAACGAGCAGTGCATCAGAACGCTCGCAGGCTGCGACGGGTGGCGTTCGTGCAAGCCGAACGGAAGCCTTGGCTATTGATGTTCCAGCTGCCTGAGCCTCGTGGGGTTGTGTTCGCGGGCTTCGGCGCCACTGAAGAGGTCCCGGTCTGGAGGACCCTATGAGCAGCGTTTCGAGTAGCAGCCATCGGGTCCGTTCTCTATACATACAGTCGCCCATCCGCGTTCTGAGATCGCGCAATTCGCGTTCCAGAATCCGGCGAATCGCGTTGTGTGCGACTATGCAGTCAAGCCGCTGACCTCATGCTTTGCCATTTCGTGCCAGCCCCGGCCGAAGCGAGGTCGACCTGGACGGGCGCCGGGCCATGGTGCGTACCGGCTCCACCAACCAGGGCAACCTGCTCGCCGACGGTCTGCGGACCAGAGCCGCCAGCCTGGCCGGAGCCTTCGGCACCCCGTTGCCCGACGCGGCGGTTCAGAACGGTGGCGGCATCCGCAACGACACCGTGATCCCGGCAGGGCCGGTCACGGTCGGCGACACCTGGGACATCGCCCCGTTCGGCAACTTCCTGGTGGTGGACGAGGTTCCCCGCGAGACCTTCCATGTGCTGCTGGAGCAGGCCGTGGACCGGATCCCCGGCGCCGGGGGCCAGTTCCCGCAGGTCTCGGGGTTGACGTTCGCCTACGACCCATCGGCGCCGGCCCGCGAGACGGACCGAGCTGGTGACTGCTCGCTGGCCGGCAACCCCGGGTCGAGGATCCGCGATGTGGTCCTCGACGACGGAACCGTGGTCGTGCGCAACGGTGCGGTTGTGCCCGGCGACCCGGTTGTGCTGGCCACCATCGACTTCCTGGCCAACGGCCGCGACTGCTACCCGCTGGCCGACATCGAGTTCACGTCGCTGGGCGTGACCTATCAACAGGCTCTCGCCGACTACATCGCCACCGACCTCGGCGGCGCAATCACGGCGGCCGACTACCCGGCAGGGGGTGCGGGCCGCATCACCGTCGTGGGGACCGAGTCCGAGCCCGAGCCGGAGCCCATGCCGGAGACGGTCACGGTGACTGTCCGGCGGGGCGACAGCCTCTGGCGGATCGCCCGGATCCACCTGGGAACCGGGACACGCTGGCGGGAGATCTTCGACCTCAACCGGGGCAGGCCCCAGGCCGGCGGCCGGAGCCTCACCGACCCCAACTTGATCCTGATCGGCTGGGTGCTGGAGCTGCCCTCCAGGTAACCGCTCCTGCACCTGAAGTCAGGTGTAGTTCTGGTACTTCTCCAGGTGGCGCACCGGGCGGCTCAGGGCGTCCTTGCGGAATGGGTCGCCGAGCTCCTTGGTGCACATGGCCTCGATCACGGTGGTGCGCCCGCCGTTCATCTGGGCGTCGATGGCCGCGGTCAGGGCCGGGCCCACGTCCTCGAGCTGGTTGACCCGCACGCCGTCGGCGCCCATGGCCCGGGCCACCTCGGACCAGTCCTCGCCGCCGTCTAGCTCGCCGGCCACGAAGCGGCGCCCGTAGAAGTCGACCTGGTTCTTCTTCTCCGCGCCCCATTGGCGGTTGTGGAACACCACCGCGGTGACCCCGATGTCATGCCGCACCGCGGTCATGGTCTCCACCATGCTCATGGCCCACGCCCCGTCGCCGGCGTACGCCACCGCGGGACGGTCCGGTGCGGCCTTCTTGGCCCCGATGACGGTCGGCAGGGCGTAGCCGCAGTTGCCCCAGCTCATGGCCGCGAAGAACGACCGGGGCTCCTCGAAGCGCAGGTAGCTGTTGGCCACCGAGTTGATGTTGCCGATGTCGGTGGACACCATCACCCGCTCCGGCATCGCCCTCTCGAGCTCGCGCAGCACCTGGCGGGGGTGCATCCAGTCGTCGGACTCGGCCGCAGCCTGCTTGATCATGTCCACGCTGAAGTCGTCGGTCTCCTCGGTCCAGTCGTCGAGCTCGGACTCCCATTCGGCCTTGTCGGCGGCGATGTCGGCGGCCCGCTGGGTCCGGGTGGCGTCGCAGGCCAGCTCACGGCCCGCAAGGCGCCGGGTTATGCCGACCGCGGCCGCGCCGGCGTCGCCGCAGATGCCCACGTCTATGCGCTTGACCAGCCCGAGCATCTTGGAGTCGGCGTCGACCTGGATGACCTTGGCCTCGGTCGGCCAGTAGTCCAGGCCGTGCTGGGGCAGGGTGCCGAACGGGCCGAGCCGGGTGCCGAGAGCCAGCACCACGTCGGCCCGCGAGATCAGGCGCATGGCCGCCTTGGAGCCCTGATAGCCCAGCGGCCCGCACCACAGCGGGTGCGACGCCGGGAACGAGTCGTTGTGCAGGTAGCTGTTCACCACCGGGCAGCCGAGGCGCTCGGCCAGGGCCACCGTCTCGGCCATGGCGTGGCCCATCACCACCCCGCCGCCGGAGATCATCACCGGGAACTCTGCTCCCGCCAGCAGCTCGGCGGCCTCGTTGAGGGTCCGGTCGCCGCCGGGGCCCCGGTCGAGGCGCTGGGGCTGAGGGATCGTCACGTCGATGTCGCCGTAGAAGCGGTCCCGGGGGATGTTGAGCTGGGTCGGACCCATCTCTGACAATGCCCGGTCGAAGCAGCGGGCGGTGAGCTCGGCCATTCGGTGCTCGTTGTTGACGTGGCCCTGGTACTTGGTGAACTCCTCGAACATCGGCAGTTGGTTGGCCTCCTGAAAGCCGCCCAGGCCTATGCCCATGGTCCCCGCCTCGGGCGTGACGATCACCACTGGGCTGTGGGCCCAGAAGGCCGCGGCCACGGCGGTGACGCAGTTGGAGATGCCCGGGCCGTTCTGGCCGATGACCACTCCGTGGCGGCCCGACACCCGGCTGAACCCGTCGGCCATGTGGGCTGCGCCCTGCTCATGGACCACCGGCACAAGCTCGATGCCGGCCGGCTCGAAGATGTCCATGGCGTCCATGAACGCGCTCCCCATGATGCCGAAGATGGTGTCCACGCCGTGGGCCACCATCGTCTCCACAAACGCCTCGCTGGGGGTCATACGGGTCATCTCTGCGTTCCTCCGTCGGCCGCAAGTTCCGATGCCCGGCGTGCACCGGGCCAGGCTGTTAGAGCCTATAACAGATCTCGTAGACGCTGGTCGGCCGGACCGGACAGCCAGCTACGAGCGGATCGAGCGGAAGCGGCGCAGGCGCAGGCTGTTGGACACCACGAACAGCGACGACGCACCCATCGCGGCCGCGGCGGCCATGGGGTTGAGCACTCCGGTGGCGGCCAGCGGGATGGCGGCCACGTTGTAGGCGAAGGCCCAGAACAGGTTTGCCTTGATGGTGGCCAGCGTGCGGCGCGACAGCGCTATGGCGTCGGGCACCGCTCTCAGGTCGCCGCCGACAATGGTCAGATCGGAAGCCTCGATGGCCACATCGGCGCCGGTACCCACTGCGATGCCGAGGTCGGCCTGGGCCAGCGCCGGTGCGTCGTTGATGCCGTCGCCCACCACGGCGACACGCTTGCCGGCCTCCTGGAGCTTCACCACCACATCGGCCTTGTCGCCGGGAAGAACCTCGGCGGTCACGTCGCTCACCCCGATCGCATTGCCGACCGAGCGAGCGGTCCGGCGGTTGTCACCGGTCAGCAGCGACACCTCCAGGCCCATGGCTCGCAGCTCCCGCACCGCTTGACGCGACGTGGGCTTGACCGTGTCGGCCAGCGCCACCACGGCCTCCGCGGCCGCTCCCGGACCGATCAGCACCGCGGTATGCCCAGCGGCCTCTGCTCGGACCAAAGCCTCCTCGAGCTCGGCGGCGGTCTCGTCGAACAGCGGGCGCCTCCCGACGCGCACCTCCGCGCCGTCCACCCGTCCCACCACGCCCAAGCCCGGACGGTTCAAGAAATCGGTGACCGTGCGGGCCGAAGGCCAGCGCCGAGCGATGGCTGCGCCGACGGGGTGCTCGGAGCGCGACTCCAGCGCACCGGCCAGCAAGCCGAGCACGGTCGCGTCCGCCCCGGGGGCCGCCACAGCTTCGACCACTTCAAGTCGGCCCTCGGTGACTGTTCCTGTCTTGTCGAGCACCACCGTGTCCACGCGACGGGTGTCCTCGAGCACTTCGGCGCCCTTGATGATCACACCGAGCTGAGCGCCCCGGCCCGTGCCCACCATGACGGCCAGCGGCGTGGCCAGCCCGAGCGCGCACGGACATGAGATGATCAGCACCGCCACCGCCGCGGTGAACGCCTCCGAAGCCGCTGCCCCGGCTGCGAACCACACCGCGAGGGTCACCGCGGCCACGGCCATCACCGCGGGAACGAATACTCCAGCGACCCGGTCGGCGAGCCGCTGCACCGCGGCGCGGCCCCCCTGGGCCTCGTCCACCAGACGAACGATCTGGGCCATCGCCGTGTCGGCGCCCACCCGCGTGGCCTCCACCTCCAGGGTGCCGTCGGCGTTGACGGTGGCCCCGATCACCTCGTCGCCCGACGCCACCTCCACCGGCACGGGCTCGCCGGTCATCATCGACATGTCCACCGCAGAGGCGCCGCTCACCACGGTGCCGTCGGTGGCGATCCGCTCGCCCGGTCGCACCATGAAGCGCATCCCCACGGCCAGGTCGGCTACAGAGACCTCGGTGCCGTCGATGAGGCGGGCGGTAGGGGCACTGAGCTTGGCCAAGGCCCGCAACGCCTCGCCCGAGCGGCGGGTGGCCCGGGCCTCCAGCCACTTGCCCAAGAGCACCAGGGCGACAATCACCGTGCCGGTCTCGAAGTAGACGTGACCGCCGTCGACTCCAGCCACGAGCACCACGGCCGACCAGACCCACGCCGCCACAGTGCCCACAGACACCAACGTGTCCATGGTGGCGGCCCGGTGACGCAGGTTCTTGACCGCGGCCCGGTGGAAGCCCCACCCCGAACCGAAAACCACCACGGCCGAAGCGGCCAGCGCAGCCCACCGCCAGCCGTCGAAGCGAAGCAGCGGCAGCATCGACACGGCCACGACTGGTATGCCGGCCACGAGTGCCACAACGAAGCGGCGGCGCAGATTCACTATCCGCCGCCTCTCGGGTCCGCCGTCGGCTTCGGCTTGCGCGGGCGCCGAGTACCCGGCCCCCTCGACCACACGGCGCAGGATCAGATCGTCGATCGTGCCGTCATGCAGGACCGTCGCCCGGCTCGAAGCGAAGTTCACTCGAGCATCGAACACTCCGTCCGCGCCTTGAAGCGCCGTCTCCACACGTGAGGCGCACGCGCCGCAGGTCATGCCCTCGACCCGTATGTCGGTCCGGACCTTCACGGACGACCCGGTACCCATACTGTCAATCCTACGCATCCAGGCCTGGCAAAATTCCCGTGCCCAGGGACCCCTGCGCTCCACAGTCACAGGGCTCCCGAATGGGCGGCTCTGGCCGGTCCGAGATCTCGATACCAGAGAACCCCGGAGGTCCTCAACTACAGCGATATGGCATGGGCGGCGGATGTCGGACTGTCAGCGGTATAGGGCAGACTGGAAGCGTGCCTTCTTCCGAATCCCCGGCCGTGGCATCGGTCGGGCGGGTGCGCCCCGCGGTGGACGCCCTGCCCGCGTACAAGCCCGGCAAGGCCGCCGAGCAGGCTGAGCGGGAGCACAACATCGCCGGGGCCATCAAGCTAGCCTCCAACGAGAACCCGTACCCTCCCCCGGCCGCGGTGGTGGAGGCGGTGGCTGAGGCCTGCCGCGGCAGCAACCTCTACTGCGACCATCGGGCCACCGCGGTGCGCGAGGCGCTGGCCGACCGGCTGGACCTGGCCGTCGAGCAGATCACGGTGGGCGCGGGCTCGGTGGCGCTGCTGTACCAACTGGCCACCGCCTACATCGACCCCGGCGACGAGGTGGTCACGCCGTGGATCTCCTTCGAGGCCTACCCGATCTCGGTGCAGACCATGGGCGGGACGCTGGTGAGGGTGCCGCTGACGGGGAGCCACGCCTTCGATCTAGACGCCGTGGCGGGAGCCGTCACCGAGTGCACCAAGCTCGTGTTTCTGGCCACCCCCAACAACCCCACCGGCACGGCCGTGTCGACCGCGGCCGTCGCACGCCTCGTGGAGCGGGTTCCCACCGATGTGGTGGTGCTGGTGGACGAGGCCTACCGCGAGTTCGCGGACCCCGCCCTGGGCGACCCGGTGGCCGATCTGCTGCCCCGGTTCGCGAACGTGGCGGTGGCCCGCACGTTCTCCAAGGCTTACGGGCTGGCCAGCCTGAGGGTGGGATACGTGATGGCCCATCCCGAAATCACCTCGGCCATCGACAAGTGCCTCATCCCGTTCAACGTCAACGGATTGGCCCAGGCCGCGGCCCTGGCTGCCCTGGGCGACGACGCCGCCGAGGAGGCCCGGGCAAACATCGACGCGATCCGAGTCGAGCGGGGCCGGGTGGCGGCCGCTCTCACCGACGACGGCTGGGACATCCCTGACGCCCAGGCCAACTTCGTGTGGATCCACCTGGGCGACCGCACCGACGAGGCGTGCATCGCCCTGGAGCAGCGGGGCGTGGTGGTCCGCCCCTTCTCGGGTGTGGGCGTCCGTGTGACTATCGGCACCCCCGCCCAGAACGACCGCTTCCTGGCCACCCTGGCCGAGGTGGCCCAGCCCGCCTGAAACGACCTTGCCTGCACCTTGGGCGGATGCACCTACGAGCGGCTCACATGCACTATTGCCAGTTCGTTGTCATCAAGGCTGAGAACGACCTTGAACACGATTCGCAGCGGTCCGGCCTCCACGTAGCGCAGAATAGCCATGGGCACACCCCTCATGCCGGTGCGAAGCTCCGCGCCGGCGAGCCGGTCCGTCGGCGTGTCGACAATGTCCGCGAGAGCCCGGTCGAGATGCGGATCATGGCCCCAGCTGTCGAACAGGGCCGTCACGTTGCGCCACCGCCAGTTAGCAGCGCCGTTCACGGTACCGGCGGGCTCGTTCGCGTATCTCCTCGTTCATCCGGTCGTCGATCTCTGCCGCGTTCGGATTCTCCCGGTAGAACCGCTCCGCCCGCTCATCGGCGGCGCGGACGGCTTCCATGACCTCGCTCGTGATCGGCAGCGGAGGGTCCGAGGTCGTGAAGATCGCCGGATCGAATTCCGGCGGGTAGTGCTTTGCGGAAGCCATGATCCTCCTTCGATGGGGTCTGCACTATGATATACTGTCAATTCATGTACTGCAACAATATATGCCAATCGCGATGAAGAGCTCCTTGCGACGACCGTGCCGTGGGCTGCCCAAGACGGTTGGGCGCCGGTTCCGGGCGGGTCTGCGCCGAGTGTCTCCTAGGGTCAGCCGCCGGCGGTCTGGGGGACGAAGTAGACCACCGCGCCGTCGGCGAGAGGCTCGTACTCGGGATAGGCGATGAGCAGGCCGTCGACCACCACTGACGTGCCGACCCTCAGCGCGTCGCCCAGGCCCGGGTAACGCTTGTCCAGGTCGTCTATGAGGGCGCCGACGGTGGATCCCTCGGCGTCCACCTCCGCGAGTCCCGCGGTGGGACCTCGCAGGTTCGAGCTCAGATGGACCCGGACGGCCACGGGCGACCTCGGATGACCCGACCCTCTATGGCCAGCGCCGTGGCTAGGAGCCGTTGGAGCCGTTCTTGGCGGTGACAGCCTCCAGCACCCTGATGGGCGACATCGGCAGATCGCGCAGACGGCAGCCGGTGGCGTTGTAGATGGCGTTGGCCACCGCGGGGATGGGGGGCACGATGCCGGTCTCGCCCACGCCTCGCACGCCGTAGGGGTGGGCCGGGTTGGGGACCTCCACGATGATCGCGTCGATCATGGGCAGATCCGAGGCCACCGGCACCCGGTAGTCGAGGAAGCCGGGGTTCTCCATCACACCGTCGGAGTCGTAGATGTACTCCTCGTTGAGGGCCCAGCCGACGCCCTGGGCCACGCCGCCCTGGATCTGGCCCTCCACGTAGCTGGGGTGGATGGCGGTGCCCGCGTCCTGGGATGCGGTGTAGCGCACGACCCGAACCACGCCCGTCTCCTGATCTACCTCCACGTCGCAGACGTGCACCGCGAAGCCGGGACCGGCGCCGTGGGCCTCCAACGAGCCCGTGGCGCTGAGCGGGCCGCCGGTGCGCTTGGCCTTGGCGGTGATGGCGGCCACCGGCAGCGGATCCTTCTCTCCGTCGCTGCCGGTGTAGACGGCCTGGCCGTCCACCCAGTCGAGGTCGTCGATGTCGACGCCCATCATCTTGGCCGCCCGGCCCCGCAGCTCCACCACCATCTTGCGGCAGGCCTCCACCACGGCCATGCCGGTGGCGAACGTGGCCCGGCTGCCCTCCGTGGTGTCGGTGAATCCGACCGACTCGGTGTCGCCCACCACGGGGCGGATGTCATAGACGTCGATGCCCAGCTCCTCGGCGGCCATCAGGGCCATCGAGGCCCGGCTGCCGCCGATGTCGGGGCTGCCGGTGACCACGGTGGCGGTGCCGTCCTCGTTGAGGTTGACAGTGGCGCTGGAGGACTCCCCGATGTTGAACCAGTAGCCGGCGGCCACCCCCCGGCCCTGGTTGGGGCCCAGCGGCGCGGAGTAGTGAGGATGGTCGCGCACCGCCTCCAGGCACTCCTTGAAGCCGATGCGGGCGAACGGGAAGCCCATCGTGGACGGGTCGCCCTCGGCGACCGCGTTCTGCAGCCGCAGATCGATCGGATCGATGCCGAGCTCCTCGGCGATCTCGTCGAGGATAGCCTCCACCGCGAAAGCGGTCAGGGGCGCGGCGGGCGCGCGGTAGGCCGCCGAGCGGGCCGTGTTGACCACAACGTTGAGCGCCTCGATGTCGAAGTTGGGGATCTTGTACGACTCGAACACGGTCATGGCCCCGAGCAGCCCGCCTGGTCCGGCGTAAGCGCCGCCGGAGTAGACCAGGTAGGCGTCTCCGGCCACTAGGTTGCCGTCGCGGTCGGCACCGATTTTGATCCTGAGCTGCGTGCCGGGCGCGGGGCCGGTGGCCCGGAACACCTCGTCGCGGGTCATCACCATCTTCACCGGTCGGCCCGCCTTGGCCGACATGGCCACTGCCAGCGGCTCCAGGTAGATGGTGGTCTTACCGCCGAAGCCGCCACCGATCTCGGCGGGGATCACCCTGATGCGGGTGTTCTCCCAGCCCAGCATCGCCGCGGTGGACGAGCGCACGTTGAAATGCCCCTGCGAGGAGCACCAGATCGTGGTGTGGCCGTCCTGGCCGGTGTCGGCCACGCAGGCGTGGGGCTCGATGTAGCCCTGGTGAACCGGCTTGGTGGTGAACTCCCGCTCGATCACCAGGTCCGCCTGAGCGAAGCCGGCGTCGAGATCGCCGCCAGAGAAGCGGGTGATGTCGCTGGCGTTGGAAGCCTCCTCGGCGGGCGGGTTGGCGCCCGAGGTCATCATGTGGTCGTGCAGCACCGGGGCGTCGGGCGCGAGCGCCTCGTCGATGGTCAGCACCGCGGGCAGCACCTCGTACTCAGCCTTCAGCGCAGCCGCGGCCGCTCGAGCCTGGTCTCGGGTGGTGGCCGCCACCGCGGCCACGGCGTGGCCCTCGTAGAAGACCTTGGTGCGAGCCATGACGTTGGTGCACATGTCGTAGTTGCGGTCGCTGGAGTCGACGGCCGGGAAGTCATCGCCGGTGATCACCGCCTTGACGCCGGGCATGGCCTCTGCCTCCGAGGTCTCGAGGGACACGATCCGGGCGTGGGCGTGGGGCGAGCGCACCACGACGCCGTGGAGCTGACCGGGCAGGTTCAGGTCGGCGGCGAAGCGCGCCCGGCCGGTCACCTTCTCAAGCCCGTCGTGGCGGACGGGCCGGGTGCCGACGTACTTGTAGCGGGGCTTGGGCTCTGTGACGGTCACTTGGGGCTCCTAGCTCTGGTTGCTCTCGTTCATTGCTGCGGCGGCGGTCAGCACCGAGCGCACGATCTTGTCGTAGCCGGTGCAGCGGCAGAGGTTGCCGGCCAGGCCGTAGCGGACCTCGGTCTCGGTGGGGTCGGGGTTGCGGTCCAGCAGCGCCTTGGCCGCCACCAGGAACCCGGGCGTGCACACACCGCACTGCAGCGCGGCGCCCTCAAGGAAACACTGCTGCAGGGGGTGCAGGTCGTCGCCGGTGGCCATCCCCTCCACCGTGGAAATGGTTCTGCCCTCGGCCTCGGGGGCGAGCACCAGGCAAGAGCACAGCAGCCGCCCGTCCATAACGATCGAGCAGGCGCCGCAGTCGCCGGTGCCGCAGCCCTCCTTGGCTCCGGTCAGGCCGACCTCGTCGCGCAGAGCGTCGAGCAGCGACTGGCCGCCGTCGCAGAGGAACTCGGCCGGGTCGCCGTTGATGGTGCAGGTGACGTGGACGCGGCTCATGACTGGCCTCCTTGCTCGCGGGCCCGCTCGGCTGCGATGGACACCGCCCGGCGGGCCAGCACGCCCGCCACCTGGCGGCGATACGCAACTGTGCCCCGCTTGTCGTCGATGGGATTGGCGGCTGCGGCCGCGGCCGTTTCCACCGCGGCGAGCGCCTCGCCGGAGGGCTCGCTGCCGATCAGGGCCGCCTCGGCGTCGGGAACCCGCACCACCGTCGGGGCCACCGCGCCCAGCGCAATGGCGGCCGCGGCGACCTTGCCGTCATTGTCGAGGGTCACTCGGGCCGCAGCGCCCACCACCGCGATGTCCATCTCGGTGCGGGGGATCAGCCGCAGGTAGGCGTCGGCGGTGCGGGCCGGGGGCTCGTCCAGCTCGAACTCCACGATGAGCTCGCCGGGACCCAGCGACGTGGCGCCGGGGCCGGTGGCGACCTCGGCGGCGGGCACGGTGCGCTCTCCGTCGGGACCGGCGATCACCGCTCGGGCGTCGTTGACGATGAGGCTGGGCGGGGTGTCGGCCGCGGGCGAGGCGTTGGCCAGGTTGCCGCCCCAGCTCGAGCGGCTCTGGATCTGGTCCGAGCCGATCAACCCGCTGGCCTCGACCAAGCCCGGGAAGACGGCGGCCAACCCGTCGTGGTCGCAGATGTCGGCGGTGGGAGTGGCCGCGCCGACCGTGAACGACGAGCCGTTGCGACTGATGGCGCACAGCCGCTCGATCCGCTTGAGGTCGATGATCACGCTGGGTTCGGGACGGCCGGCGCGAATCTGTGGGATCAGGTCGGTCGCGCCCGCGTACACGCTGGCTTCGGGGTCCGAGCCCAGCAGATCCACAGCCTCGGCCACCGTCGTCGGGGAGGCATATCTCATGGCGGTGAGCATAGGGGTCTGCCAACCCGGTGGGTCAGTCCAGCCCGGGCCCTCAATCAGCGCCTCGCACCCGCAGCGCCTCTGCCCATTGACAGGGTACGATTCCGCACCAGCGGGGTCGGGCCGGGTGGCTCGCTTGGTTCCAAGAGGTCACAGCCCATGGCGGACACGCATTCGACTGTCGGCAAGTCACACAGCCCGGTGACCAATGGCTACGAGCCGGACGTGCCGATCGCGGTGTCACCGATACTGGACTGGCCGCCACGGCCGGTGGCAACCCTTCGGCACCTGGTCTCCAAGGTGGTATTCCCCCAAGGGGTGGTCTGGATAGCGATGGCCGCGCTGGTGTGGAACTTCTTCACCCCGTCGATGGAGCGCATGGCGACACTGAGCCCGAGATGGGTCCTGGAGATCTATGTCCGCAACGTGGTGATCTTCACGCTGGTCGCAGGGACGCTGCACATGGTGCTGTACGCCCGGCGGGCCCAGCAGCAGCGCTACAAGTACAACCGCCAGTGGCTCAGCACCACCAACCGCGAGTTCCTGTGGAACAACCAGACCCGCGACAACATCTTCTGGTGCCTGGCCAGCGGCTGTGCGGTCTGGACGGCCTACGAGGCGCTCACCCTGTGGTTCTACGCCAACGACTGGATCCCGTCGGTGCAGTGGGACTCCGCATGGCTGTACCTGTCGGTTCTGGCGGTGTTCACGTCCCTGTGGTCGGTCACGCACTTCTACTGCATCCATCGGGTGCTGCACCTGCGCTGGGTCTACGACCACGTCCACTACCTCCATCACCGCAACGTGAACACCGGACCGTGGAGCGGCCTGTCTTTTCACCCGGTCGAGCACATGATGTACTTCAGCATGTTCGTGCTGTGGTGGGTCGTGCCGGCGCATCCGTTCATCCTGATCCTCACCCTGCTGTCCAACGGCGTGGCGACCGCGGTGACTCACTCGGGGTTCGAGCGATACGAATTCGGCAGGAGCGGGGGATCCACCGTGCAGGGCGCCGACTACTTCCACCACCTGCACCACCGCTACTTCGAGTGCAACTACGGCAACCGGCCCGTGCCGATCGACAAGCTGTTCGGCACCTTCCACGACGGCACCCCCGAGGCCCACGCCCGCATGCGCAAGCGAATGAAGGCCCGCCGCGGCAACCAGGCAGGCACCGAGGCCTGAGCCCGCCGACGGCAGCTCCTCGGCGCTAGCCCGGGCTGGGGCCTACCGGCATCCCGGCTCCCCGGGTCGCGCCACGCCCGCGCGGTGCCGAGACGAGTACGCCACCACGATCCCGGCTCCCCGGGTCGCGCCACGCCCGCGCGGTGCCGAGACGAGTACGCCACCACGATCCCGGCTCCCCGGGTCGAGGCGACCGCACTGGGACTCCGGCGGCGGCACTAGCGTTCGGGCATGGTGACGCTGCAGCGCTACCGGGCACGGCTGGGGGCCTCCGTGAGCGGGCTGTTCTCCCACGGCGAGATGCCGCTGCAGCACACCGCCGACTATCCCGGCGACGCCGGGCTGTGCGGACCCGGCTCGGTGAGCTGGAAGGCGATCGGCGATGTGAGCGTGTTCGTGGGAGCCATCCGGGCGCTACTGGTGCAGGCCGCGCATCCCGAGGCTGTGGCCGGCGTCGACGACCACAGCCGCTACCGCGACGACCCGATGGGCCGCCTGAACCGCACCGCGTTCTACGTGACGGCGGCAACGTTCGGTGCGGTGCCCGAGGTGGATGAGGCAGTCGAGCGGGTGCGAGCCGCTCACCGAGGCGTGAGCGGCACATCGCACCGCGGGCTCGCCTACGACGCCGCGATGCCCGATCTGGCCGCCTGGGTGCACAACACGCTCACCGAGTCGTTCCTGGTGGCCTACCGGGAGTTCGGCCTCGGACTGACCGAGGCCGAGGCCGACCGGTTCGTGGTCGAGCAGTCCCAGGTGGGCGCCATGCTCGGGGCCGCTCCGCTGCCGCAGACCGCCGCCGAGTTGCACCAGTGGGTCAACACCCATCCGGCGCTTGCGCCGAGCCCCGGCATGCGGGCCGCGGTGGACTTCCTGCGGCAGCCGCCGCTGCCGGCCAGGCAGCGGCTTGGATACGCGGTGCTGATGCGGGGAGCGGTCGCCACGATGCCGCCAGAGCTCACCGGGGTGCTCGGCCTGAAGCCCCGACCGGGAGGCCGCGTCGCCGCAGCCACACTGCTGCGGTTCCTGCGCTGGGGGCTGCGCAACAGCCCGTCTTGGAGAGCCGCGCTGGACCGCTGCGGCGCCCCCTACGACCCGTCGAAGTTCCGCGAGAAGCCCTGACGCATCCGTCTACGGGCGGGCTCGAACTGCGGGTACCCGGTCGAGCCTTGCTCGGCGCCGACTCACCGTCCACGGACGGGCCCGACTGTCCGGCTGCAGCTGCATGTCTCCGGTGTCCATCAGGAGGACTATGCAGAGCGGCGAATCCCAGCGAGGAACGCCTCGACCTCGGCGATGTCGATGGTGCGGCGGAACGGGGGGAGGTCCTGCAGGAGGGCCTGGCGGTACCCGGCTGTCGCCAGCCGCGAGTCGAGCACCGCGACGACTCCCCGGTCGTCGGCGGAACGGATGAGCCGTCCGATGCCCTGGGCGAGCATCGTCGCCGCCCGGGGGACGTCGATCTTGCGGAACGCGGCCGAACCGCAGCGCTGGCGGCGGGCGCTCATCAGTGGCTCGTCGGGCCGGGGGAACGGGATGCGGTCGACGACGACGAGCGACAGGGACCGGCCGGGCACGTCCACGCCCTGCCACATGCCCATGGTCGCGAACAGACAGATCTCTTCCTGTTCGGCGAACCGGCGCATCAGTTCTTGTTTGGGCAGGTCGCGCTGGGTGTAGACGACCAGCCCGGTCATCTCACGGACGGCTTCGGCGGCCCGGTCCATGGCGTCGTAGCTGGTGAACAGCGCCAGCGTGCGCCCGCCGGCCGCGGTGGCCATCCGAGCGATCTGCTGGTGGGCGCCCCGGTCCCTGCCGGGCCTGTTCGGGTTGGGGAGGCTCTTGGCACAGTAGAGCAGACCGCTGCTGCGGTAGTCGAACGGACTCCCCACGTCGAGTTCGTCGCAGTGGTCGTCGGGGACGCCGAGCGTGTCGACCAGGTTTGTGGGGACCGTCGCGCTGGTCAGCACGGCAGGAGTGTGCTTCCAGAGGCGCTCGTGGAGCAGCGAGCTGACATCGATTGGGGCAGTCCGCCAGGCAGGGTTGCGGTCGGTTCCTTCCACCCACACCGCGTCCTCGGTCTCCAGGTCCGATGCCCGAGCGAGGTCTTCGGCGAGGGCGGCAATAGTTCGCCGGGCGATCCTCTGCCGGGTCTCGTCGCCGGGCGCGTCGCGGACCTCGGCATCAGCAGCGTCGAGGCGTCCCCGGCACAGAACAGCGAGATCCACTAGCTCGTCGGGAGCGGGAGACAGCAGGGTGTCTCGATAGGAGCGCAGCGCGGCGCGAAGCATGTTGCCGGCGCCGTCCACCTGGCGGGCCGTTCTCGAATTGGGCACTGCGGCCCTCACCGCGCGGGCCGCTGCCGCGAACCGGCCTCCGGTGAGAGACACTCCGGCGGCGCCGGCGGCGATGTCCTCGATGGTGTGCGCCTCGTCGAGCACCACTGCGTCGTGAGCGGGGAGGATCTCCGCATCGGTGAACACATGCAGGCAGTACAGGTGGGTGTTCACCACCAGCACGTCGACGTCGGCTGCCGCGTTCCTGGCCCGCTCGGCGAAGCATTCCGACCCCGACGGGCAGTTGTTCGCCCCCGGGCACTCCCGTCCGGAGACGCTCACCCCTTCCCAGGCCCGGGGGGACGGCTCGAAGTCGAGACCGGCCCGGTCCCCGTCGGGGGTCTCGGCGGCCCAGTCGGCCAGCTGTGCGACCTCGTCGCGGATCCGGTCGGCCTCCTCGGCCGAGTTGGCCTCGATAAGCCTGCCCTGCTCACTGGAGGCGGCCGAGACCAGATCAGCGAGCTTCTTGAGGCAGATGTAGTTCGACCGGCCCTTGAGCACCGCGAACCGCAGCGGCTTGCCCAGGGCCCGCGCCAACTGGGGAAGGTCCTTGTTGACCAGCTGGTCCTGAAGGGCCTTTGTGGCCGTAGCGACGACAGCCTTCTTGCCGCTCATCGCGATCGGCGCGAGGTAGGCCATCGACTTGCCGGTGCCGGTGCCGGCCGAGACCACCAGATGCCGGTCCTCGTCGAGGGCAGCGGCGACCGCCTCGCACATTTGGCGCTGCCCTGGACGTCGCTCCCCGCCGCCCGACATGGAGGAGACGACCTTGTCGAGCGCCCCGACGGCTGCTCCTGCGACGCTCACAGCCATCGACGGTACCGGCACTCATCGACAGGTCAGCCGGGCGCCGGCAAGTGTCCCTACTGAGCAGGCTCGGCAGATGTGGACGGTGACAGGTCGGGCCTGCCCGGTGGGTGGCCGTACGCTGCGTGGCGTGAGCGAGCCAGGCCGCGCAACACAACCCGGACCCTCGGACGCCGGCGCGGACGAGAGCTGGTCGGCGGGGGTGAGCCTGAAGGGGTCGATGCGCGAGGCGATGCAGGCACCGCCGACGGTGTACGAGATGGTGGGCGGCCAGCGGTTCTTCGACGAGCTGGTGGACAGGTTCTATGACGCGGTCGAGGACGACTCGTTGTTGCGGCCGATGTACCCGAGGGACATGGGGCCGTCCCGGAGGCGCCTGTCCGGCTTCCTGGCCCAATACTGGGGGGGGCCCCCGCACTACAGCGAGGAGCGGGGCCATCCCCGCCTGCGGATGCGCCACATGCCCTTCGCCATCGGCCAGGCCGAGCGCGACGCCTGGATGGCACACATGGTTGCCTCGCTCGACGCGGCCACCATCGCCGACGGAACCGGCCGCCCGCTGCCCGACGAGATCCGCGCCGCGATGTTCGACCATTTCGACAACGCAGCCACCCACCTCATCAACCAGCCCGACTGATCATCCGCGTCGGTAGCAGGCGCGGGATCAGGTGTCGCGGCGTTGGCCCTCAAGCGCCGCGATTCGCTCTCCTTGGTCGGCCATCCGGTCGAGCAGCCGACCGTGCTCGGACAGTGTCGTCTCGACGCGAGCCAACGAGTCTTCCACACATCCTAGGCGGTTGCCGAGGACCCCGATGTCGGAGCGCAGCGCCTGCAGGAAGTAGCCGAGCATTCCGAGGAAGCCTGCTCCGAGAACTCCGACGACGGTTGCTATGAGGGTCGAGTCCATGATGGTACCTCCTGTGATGCTACCAGACCAAGCCTCCCATAACAAGGCCAATGGGAATATCATATCATTGTATGTATCAACTTTAGTTTTAACAACATTCACCAATGCGGATCAGGTGGCGGTTAGCAGGTGGCGGCCGCCGAACGCCTTCGGCGGGTGGATGCGGCCCTCGTGCTGCACCAGCTCGCCGTGCACCCACACCGCGTCGATGCCTTCGGGCGGCACCAGCGGATCCTCGTAGCTGTTGCGCTCGGTGACCCGATCCCAGTCGAACAGCACCAGCGAGGCGTCGGCGCCCTCGCGCAGGACCGGGCTAGGCAGACCCATGAACTCACAGGGCAGCACCGCCAGCCGGTGCACGATCTCGGCCACCGGGATGCCCAGATCGCGGGCCATGCGCAGCGCCTTGGGGAACGCCCCCACCGAGCGCGGATGGGGTTTCTGGCCGGGGCCCGGCATGAGGCCGTCGGTGCACAGCGCCATGTTCGGGCGCCGGAAGAACTTCTCGACGGTGGCCTCGTTGCCGTAGTGGCTGATGATGGCCACCTCGCCCCGGTTGTGCAGGAAGAAGTCGCATACCGCGTCATGGGCCTCGATCGAGGACATGTCGGTCACCCCGGCGGCCAGCACCACGTCGGAGAAGCGCTTGCCCAGGAACTCGTCGCCCACGCCCTCGAGCACGCCCGCAATCTGCACGCCCTCGAGCCCGCCGCAGAACGCCACGAAGTTGTCCCACCCGGAGCCGTCGCCGTAGATCTTCTCGAAGGCGAACCGGCGCACGTCGTCGTCGCTCAGCCGGGCCATGAACTCGGCCCGGGTCCCCGAGCGAACCTCCGGCGGGAACAGGGCGTCGGCGGTGGTGCTGCCCGCGGTGTAGGGGTACATGTTGCCCATAGTGGGAATAGAGCCGGCGGCGTCGTCGAGGCGGGTCTCGACCTCGTTGTAGCGGTCCCAGTTGCGGCGGCCGGCGATCTTGGAATGCTCGCTGCAGTAGCCGCCGCCCCCGTCCACCGCGGCGGTGATCACCTCGTCGAGCGCTTCGAGTATGTCGTCGCTCTCCGAGCGCAGATGCGGGTAAAGCGCGCCCGGCTTGACCTCGTTGAACGCCCTCACCAGGGCGGTGATCTCGCGCTGGTCGGAGTACACGGCCGGGTTGTAGACCAGCCCGGTTGACAGTCCGAGGGTCCAGGGCGCCTCGCGGCGCACCACCTCTGCCATGGCCCGGATCTGCTCGTCGTCGGCGACCCGGTCGAGGTTGCCCATGACGGTTCGCCTCACCGCGCTGTGGCCCAGATGCATGCCCAGGTCGGTGACGGAGCGGCCGCGGTGCCAGGCCAAGAACTCCTCCATCGTCGACCACGGCCAATGAAGGCCCCCGGCGGGATCGTCGCCTTCGGGATCGCCCGCCGCTCCCACCGTGCCGTCGAGGGGGGTGAGCTGGGCCGCGTACTCGGCGCGCTGGTCGGGAGCGACCGGCGCCGGCGACAGCCCGTCCACCCCACAGATCCGCTTGGTGACCCCGGCCCGCACCGCCATCTCGCAGCTGACCGGGATGCCGTGCTCGCCGAGGCGGGTCCCGGCGAGCGCGCCGTGGTTGTGGGTGTCCACGAACCCGGGAGCCAGCACCCGCCCGCCCGCGTCGATCGTTCGGTCCGCACCCGCCGCGGCGCTCGGCGGGACCTCGCCGAGGTGGACGATGCGTTCGCCGTCGATCAGCGCGTCGCCGCTGTACGGCTCGGTCGCAGCGTCTCCGGTGACGATCAGCGCATCGGTGATCAGCTGCCGCACGGCGTCACGGTATCCGCGGGCACGCTTCACCGGCGGATCTGGCCGCCCCGCGAATTGGCAACAAATCGCCCCCTATGGGGGCCACAACGCTGCCAATTCACCACCGAGGAGCAACCGCCACCTGAACTGGCAGCAGAACGTCCCCTATGGGGGTCACAACGCTGCCAATTCGCCACCGAGGAGCAACCGCCACCTGAACTGGCAGCAGAACGTCCCCTATAGGGGCCACAACGCTGCCAATTCCCGTTCCTAGTGGGGCGGAGACCCGGTCAGCACGTGAACGCGAAGGAGGCCACGTCTCGGGCCGAGGCTGCGTAGACCTCGGGCATGGCGCCGGGGAACAGCAGATCGCCGGCATGGCAGGTGCCGTTAACCGTGCGGCTGTTGACGGCCACGCCGGCCCGGGCGAGCTTGCGGTAGTAGTCGAGCCCCTCACTGCGCAGCGGGTCGAGCTCGTTGACGGAGATCACGTGGGGCGGCATGCCCACGAGGTCGTCCACTTCGGCGTGCCACGGCCAGGCCAGTGGGTCCTTGAGGTTGGCGGCGCCCGGGTCGTAGGCCTCCACGAAGTAGCCCATCAGGTCGTTGGCCAGGAAGTAACCGTCGTTCTCGTGCAGCGACGCGAGCTCCGCGGGCGGGCTGGCGTAGGCGCCCGAGATGTAGGGGCACTGGGCGTACACGGCGTCGATCATGTCCAGACGCCCCTCCTGGCGGGCCTTGAGGGTGGTTGCCAGCGCGAGGTTGCCGCCGCCGGACTCTCCCGACACCGCGATCTTGGACAGGCCGAGCCCGTCGCGGTGGGCGTGCATCCATTCGAGCGCGGAGGTGCAGTCGTTGAGGCCTGCGGGGAAGGGGTGGGGGCCGAGCGCTCCGCAGGCGTTGCGGAACTCCACGCCCACCACCACCAGGCCCAGTGCGGCCAGCTCATCACGCCAGCGCCGGTAGGAGGCCCCCGACGCCTTCAGGATCACCATGCCGCCGCCGTGGATGTGCAGGATGCCCGGCCGCGGACCGCCTGCGCCGACGGGGCTGTGGATGTGGAGGCTGATGTCGTTGCCGTCGACGCCTGAGATCACCTCGGTGCGCGATTTCACACCGGTGACAGCTGCCAGACCGGCGAAGAGAGCGTCAAAGAGCGCCTCGAAGCCCGGCTCGCCTGCGGCCGCGACCGCCCGGATGTCCTCGATCGAGGAGGTCGCGCCCAGCGGCACTGGATCGGCCCGCCCCGCGAGGCCGAGCGGCTCCAGGGTCGCCACCATGCGAGGGTCGGCGCGAGGATCGGTCCCCAGTGTGAGATCGGGATCTCCCAGCCGTCCGGGAAGGCTCGGGTCAGAGGTCATGGTCTCTCCCATCTCGTGGCGCCGACCCGACGCCGGCGCCGAATCGGCCGCACCCTAACCCGCCGACGATCAACGACCCCTCGACGCGATCCCCGCGTCACTAGCCGATGCGGGGTTGCGGGCCGCCCTCGGGGCAAACTCGCCGCCGTGAATGGACCGGGGCAGCGCATGGGCCGGCGGTCACGATGACCGCGCCCGTCGCGCCCGGCCGCATGGGCGAGCGGGAGTTCGTGTTGTTCCGCAACCGCACCTCGCTGGGCTACACGCTCATGGTCACGTTCGGCTTCGGAGCCTTCCTGTCCTTCCTGGGCAGCACCGAGCTGGTCTTCAGCGACGTGTACAACCGCTCGGGCTGGTTCGTTCCGTACTTCTCTGCCTTCGGCGTGGTGGCGGCGGCGGTGGCGCTGGGCAGCAACCGCGTGCTGTACAGGGTGAATGCCCGCCAGTTGGCACTGGGAGCAGGCATCGCGTTCGCGGCCGCTTCGGTGGCGCTGTTCGCCGTGACCGCCGCGAGCGACGGCCTGCCGCCGTTCGCAGCCTGGCTGGTGCTGTTCAGCCTGGCCAACGCATGCCACGTCGGGGTGTTCCCAACCGGCATGAGCCTGGTCCTGGAGCCGATGGGAACGATGGCGGGCACGGCTGCGGCCGTGCTCGGGTTCAGCACCTCGCTGCTGGGCTCGCTGCTGGCCTCGTTCACCGACCGGGCCATCGACGGCTCGGTGATGCCGATCGGCGTCGCCTACCTCGCCTACAGCTCGATCGCGCTGATTTGCCAGCTCTGGGCCCGCGGCGGAGCCTCAAGCCGATAACTGGACCCGTCGGCAGCCAGAACCGTTCGCCAGGGCAGACTCGTCACCGTGAGCAGTTCGTTGCGCCGCATGGGCCACAGAGAGTTCGTGCTGCTCATGGCGCTGTTGACCGCCATGTCGAGCCTGGCCATCGACCTCATGCTGCCCGCCTTCGCACAGATGCGTCCCGCCTTCGGCCTCGACGACGACTCCACCCGGCTGTCGCTCACCGTGACCCTGTTCCTGATGGGTGCGGGGGTCGGGCACTTGTTCTACGGCCCCATCGCCGACGCGGTGGGCCGCAAGCCGACGCTGGTGGGCAGCATGGTGCTGTACGCCGCGGCCGCCCTGGTGGCGGCGCTGGCCCCGTCCCTTGGCGTGCTCTACATCAGCCGATTCGTGTGGGGGTTCGCCGCGGCCGGCCCCCGGACCCTGACTCAGGCCATCGTGCGCGACCGCTTCGCGGGCACGGCCATGGCTCGAGTGATGACACTCATCCAGACGGTGTTCTTCATCGCGCCGATCATGGCACCAGGTCTCGGCAAGGCCTTGGTGGTGATTGGCTCATGGCGCTGGGTAATGGCCTTTGGTGTGGTGTCCGGGCTGGCGGTGGTGGTGTGGTCACTGCGCCTCGAAGAGACCCTCGACCCTGCACACCGCCGGCAGTTGCGGCTGGGGTCGGCGCTGGCGGGCTTCCGCTTGGTGGTCGCGGACCGCACCGCTGTGGGCTACACGCTGATGGTCACCTTCAGCTTCGGGGCCTTCCTGGCCTACTTGGGCAGCACCGAGTTGATCTTCAGCGACGTGTACGACCACGCGGGCTGGTTCGTTCCGTATTTCAGCGTCGCCGGCGTGGTGGCGGCAGCCGTGGCCTTGAGCAGCAACCGCCTGCTGCACCGGATACGCGCCCGCCAATTGGCGCTCGGCGCCGGCAGCGCGTTCGCCACTGCCTCAGCCGCGCTGTTCGCAGTCACCCTCGCAAGTGACGGCTTACCTCCATTCGGCGTGTGGCTGGTGCTGTACAGCTTGTGCAACTCCATTCATGTGGCGGTGTTCCCATCCGGAATAAGCCTGGCACTGGAACCGATGGGAGCGCTGGCCGGCACAGCCGCGTCCGTGCTCGGGTTCAGCACCTGGATGCTGGGCTCGCTGCTGGCCTCGTTCACCGACCGGGCCATCGACGGCTCTGTGATGCCGATCGGCATCGCCTACTTCGCCTACAGCCTGATCGCGCTGGCATGCCAGCTCTGGGCCCGGGGCGGAACCGACCGCCAGTAGTCGGCCCGTCTGGCCCGCAGCGCGGCGTCGGCGTCGAGGTCGGCGTCGAGGTCGGCGATGGTCTCTATCCCCGCCGACGGCAAGCGGTGCGGCTCACTGCTGTTGCTGGCTCTGCTGGTGGCGCCAGCTTGAGGCCGGGTGCGCCGCAGGCACGGAGCGCAGATGGCCCGGCGCGCTCTCTGAGTCCGCGGGCACGGCCTCGAGGTGCCGGCCCATCACCACCTCAGCGTCCACCTCCGCGGTTGCGGTACCCATGAAGGCGCCCCGCACAGGCGGTACGTCGCCGTAGTCGCGGCCGCAGCCGATCACCACATGGCGCTCCCCGGCCTCGCCTCCGTTGGTCGGGTCGAGCGCCCACCAGCCCCACCCGGGCACCGCCACCTCGATCCAGGCGTGAGTCTGCACACTCACCACGTCGGGGCTGTCAGCGTCGGCGCTCCCAACGCCGGGCGCGGTCTCGTCGGCCGCGAACAGATAGCCCGATACGTAGCGGGCGGGGACGCCCACGCTGCGCAGCATCCCGGTCGCCAGATGGGCGAAGTCCTGGCAGACACCGGCCCCGCCCGCGAGCAGTTCCGTCAGCGTTACGCCGATGTCGGTGGTGCCCTGCTCATACTCGAGCGCTTTGCGCACGTCGGCCACCACGGCATGGACCATCTCCTGCACCGACGAGGCTCCGGCGACCGCGGATGCGGCCCGTCGCTCGAGGGCGTCGCCGCGGTCCCAGTGCACGTGCTGCGACGGTTCCAGCAACTCGAGGTGCGCATATCGAAAACCGGCGTCCGCCAGCCCGGCGACCGGCGATGCCTCAACCGGCGGCGGGCGCGGCCCCGTCTCCACCGTGGCCTCGGCCAGCAACTCCAGTTCGGTGTGAGGCGTGCGGATCCCGACGTGCTCTACGGTCGTGCCCCAGTAATCGAGCACCGAGAGCACCTGCAGCTGCGGCCGGGATGTCAATCGATACGACAGCACCCGTTGCCCGTCGTCGTCGCGGGGCCGCACCCGCACCTCGTTCTGCGACTCGGTCACGGCCTCCGAGTAGCGAAAGTGCATCCTGTACTGGATGCCGAGCTTCACGACAGCCACCCAGCGCAGCGGAACCCGATGCCGAGCCTCACAGCACACACCAGTCGGGACGATGCCGAATGCCACGCCTGCGGATGCCGGGCTTCACGGCTGAGTTCCTTGGCCGGCATGGCCGGGGCGAAGGTACTGCGAGTGGACGGTGGCCATGGCGAGCGGCGGCACGATCCCCGTATGCACGTCGCCGGCCAGCTGCGCCAGCTCCGCGGCGAACTCCACGAGCGTCGGCACCGGCGCGGAGGCCATCGCCTCCTCGACCTCGCCGAGTTCTAGGCGGGCCCGCAGCAGCGCGGCCTTGCGGCGCGGGCGATCCAGGGCCGCCGCAGTCGATCCGAGGTCGGTGAGACACGCTTCGGTCCTGCCGAGGCACGACAGAACCGAGCGGGGCAGATCGGGTGCGTGCAGCAGGTATTGCACGACGCTGTCGGGGTCGGGGGCGTTGCCGTGCTGGCGGTGGTAGGCCTGCAGAGAGCTGGTCAACCGCAGCATCCTGGTGGCGTCCATCATCCCGCAGCTATCGGTGTGGCTCGCCTCCAGCAAGCCCACCGTGAAGATCGATCGTTCCAGCATCCGCCCGACGTCCACGAACGCGTGCCCCTCGTCGCGCCTCATGCCCTCATTCAGCACCCCGGAGATGGCCAGGCAGGCCCGCCGGACCATCAGCAGAACCTCATGGAGCCCGCTCGGGGCGGCGTCGGCGTGACCGACGAAGGGAAACCGCAGGTACAGGCCGTTGGCCTCCTCCCACAGCTCTATCGGTATCTGGTCCCGCACCGCGCGCAGGTTCTGGCGGACCGCGGTGATGCACGACACAACCGAACCTGGGTTGTCGGTGTCCGACAGCAGGAAGGCGACCAGCTGCGGCTGGCTCTCCAGCGGCCCGACCTCCTCCAGCTCCTGCTCGAGGCCGAGGGTCCGCACGAGCAGCTCGCCCTCGGCGCGGGCCTGGTCGGGGCGCAGGTGAGTGATCGAGTTGGCCGCGTAGTTGAGGCATCTGGACGTGCTTTCGGCCCGCTCCAGGTAGCGGCCCACCCACAGCAGGGCCTCGGCGTGGCGGGCCAGGATCATGGGGTCTCCGGTGCCAGCACCCAGGTGTCCTTGGAGCCGCCGCCCTGGGAGGAGTTCACGATGAGCGACCCGCGCCGCATGGCCACCCGCGTCAGCCCGCCGGGGAACACCTCGGTCCGCTCGCCGGTCAGCACGAAGGGCCGCAGATCCAGATGGCGGGGCTCGAGGTGATCCCCCGCGAAGGAGGGCAGCGTGGATAGCTGCACCAATTCCTGCACGATCCAGTTGCGGGGCTCGGCCTCGATGGTGGCGCGGGCTTGGGCCAGCTCCTGCTCGGTGGCGTGGGGACCGATGAGCACGCCGTAGCCACCCGACTCCCCGACTGGCTTGACCACCAGCTCGTCCAGACGGGCCAGCGCCTCGGCGCGCTGGTCGGGATCCCACATCATGTAGGTGGTGACGTTGTCGATGATCGGCTCGGCGCCCAGGTAGTACCGGATCAGGTCGGGCACGTAGGGGTACACGCCCTTGTCGTCGGCGACGCCGTTTCCGAGCGCGTTGCACACCGTCACAGTCCCGGCCCGCAGCGCCCCGAGCAGCCCCGGCACACCCAGCGTTGAGTCGGGCTGGAAGGACACCGGATCGAGGAAGCCGTCGTCTATGCGCCGGTAGATCACGTCCACCTTCACCAGCCCCGCGATCGTGCGGGAGTACACCGTGTGGCCGTCGACCACAAGGTCCCGGCCCTCCACGAGCTCGACGCCCATCGAGCGGGCCAGGAAGGCGTGCTCGAAGTAGGCGGCGTTGAAGATTCCCGGCGTCAGCACAACCACGTGGGGGGAGTCCTGCCCGTCGGGCGCCATCGACTCCAGCGTGGAGCGCAGCATGCGCCCGTACTGCTCGGTGGGCTGCACCAAGTGGTCATAGAACAGCCAGCTGCAGGCCTTGGCCATGGCTGCCCGGTTCTCGACCACATAGGAGATGCCGCTCGGGCTGCGGAGGTTGTCCTCCAGCACCCGGTAGCGGCCGTCACCGCCGCGCACCACGTCGATCCCGGCGATGTTGCAGTGCGCGGAGTGGGGGACGCTGATCCCGATGGCGTTGCGCTCGAAACCCTGCGAGGACACCACCAGCCATCGGGGCAGGACCCCGTCGGCTATGGCCGCGCCCTCGCCGCAGTACAGGTCGGCCAGGAAGCAGTTGAGGGCCCCCACCCGCTGGCTGAGGCCCCGGGCCAGCTCGTCCCACTCGGCCGCGGCGATAAGGCGGGGGAACAGGTCCATGGGCCAGATGCGCTCGGTTCCCGCCTCCTCGCTGTAGACGGTGAAGGTGATCCCCTGGCGGCGGAACTCGTCGGCGACGAGATTCTCAAGGCGCTTGACCTCGCCAACGTCCAGATCGCGGAACCGCTCGACGATGAGGCTGTAGGTGTCGCGGACAGACCCGTCCGCATCGAACGCCTCGTCGAACGCGTGGCCTGTCTGGTATCCGTCGAGCAACCCGCCCGGCTCAGGCAACGCGTCGGCCACGGCCGGTCATCGTAGGTCAGGCGCAGCAACCCGCCGTAGTTGACCCCCTTCAGCCAGCCGCCTTGGCCTGCTCGAAGATCAGCTTCTTGAGGACGTCGTTGGCCGCTAGCCGCCCGATCGGCCCGGTCGAGTGCACAGCATTGACGACGACGCCGGAGGGGTCCACCAGCCATCCGGTGGAGTGAAGGACCCGTCAGCACGGACAACCGGGGTGTACTGAGGCTGAACTCGGCGGATAGGTTGCGGCCGATGAGCGTTCTCGAAGTCCACGAGTCGACCCTTGAGACAGCCAGCGACGGCCAGCCTCTGGCGGTGCCGCGTATGCGACCGGCATCGGGTGGACCGCACCCGGTGGTCGTCATGTTCATGGACCGGCCCGGAATCCGGGAGGCCCTGCACGCCTTCGGGCGGCGCCTCGCCGGGCACGGATACGACGTGATCCTGCCGGACCTCTACCACCGCCACGGCCGCATGATCGGTTGCGGACCGGCGGAGATGGCCTCCGACCCCGGCGCCGCCGAGAAGCTGTCCGCACTGATGGCGTCGCTCACCGACGAGGGCATCCAGAACGACCTCGACACGGCCCTTGACGCGGTTGCCGCCGACCGTCCAGAAGGGTCCCTGGAGTCGGTCGGCTGCGTCGGCTTCTGCCTCGGGGCTCGGGCCGTCTTCCGGACCATGATGCGGTTGCCTGGCCAATTCACCGCTGGCGCGATGTGGCATCCGTCGTTCCTGGTGGACGATCGGCCCGACTCGCCGCACCTCAGCGTGAGCGGCTTGGCGGGCTCGCTCTACGTGGGCTTCGGAGAGGCCGACCAGATGATGAGCGTGGCCAGCATGAGGCCCTTCATCGACGCCATCTCGGTCCTGGGCGACCGGGTCGCCATCGACATCCTGCCCGGCGCCAACCATGGCTACACCTGGCCCGACGCGCCCAGCTACAACGAAGCCGGCGCGGAGAGGGCCTGGTCCCAAACCCTCTCGCTGTTCAGCACCGCGCTGAGCTCCGGGGACTAAGCCGCCCGTCCCCTGGATCTGGCAGCGTCTTGCCCGCATACCGAGCGTTTCACTGCCTATTCGCGGCACGGGTCTGCTGGCCTCAGAGAATTGGCAGCGTCTTGCCCGCATACCGAGCGTTTCACTGCCTATTCGCGGCACGGGTCTGCTGGCCTCAGAGAATTGGCAGCGTCTTGCCCGCATAGCGAGCGTTTCACTGCCAATTCCGGATTCGGGCTCGGAGGCGATCGGGGCCGCAGCAGTGCCGTAGGGTTATGACCCGTGGCGCGCCCCGCCGTGAAGTACCAGACCGTGGACGACCTGCGTCGGCGGGCCCGGCGCCGGACCCCTCGATTCGCCTGGGAGTACCTCGACAGCGGTGAGGGCGACGAACGGGCCAGCGCCCGCAACACCGAGTGCCTCAGGCGAGTGCTGCTGACGCCGCGGTTTCTCAAAGGCAAGCTGGAGCCCGACATCAGCACCGAGCTGTTCGGAGTCCGTTACTCGCTGCCGGTGGGGATCGCACCGGTCGGCCTGACTGGGCTGATATGGCCCGGCGCGGACGTCGCGCTGGCCGAGACGGCCGCCCGTTGCAGGATCCCCTATGTGGCCAGCACGGTAAACACCGCCGACGTCTCCGTGGTGGGGCCTCGTGCCGCGGGCATGGGCTGGTTCCAGCTCTACCCTCCGAGAGACACCGGCGTCCGTGAAAACCTGCTGCACCGAGCTCGGGAGGCAGGGTTCACGGTCCTGGTGGTGACTGCCGACGTTCCGGCCCGGGCCCGCCGGGAGCGCCAGACCCGTGAGCGCGTCTCTATGCCGCCCCGGATCACGCCCCGCCATGTAAGCCAGGCTGCGCTCAGGCCGGCGTGGACCCTGGGGCTGCTGCGCAACGGACTGCCCCGGTTCCACACGCTGGAGCCCTACGTGGACCGGGTGACGCTGCGGCAGCTGGCCGGCTTCGTCGGGGCCAGCCTGGGCGGCACCCTGTCGTGGGAATACTTAGCCGAGACCTGCGAGCTTTGGCCGGGGCCGGTGGTGGTCAAGGGGATCCTGCACCCCGACGATGCCGCACGCTGCGTGGACACCGGCGCCGACGCGGTGGTGGTGTCGAACCACGGAGGGCGCCAGCTTGACGCTGCGCCCGCCGCGATCGAAGCCCTGGCCCCCATCGTGGAGCGCATCGGCGGGAGGGTGCCCGTGCTGTTCGACGGCGGCGTGCGCAGCGGCCTCGACATCGCCCGGGCACTCGCCCTCGGCGCTGACTTCGCGTTCTCGGGCCGGTCGTTCATGTACGGCCTGTGCGCCCTCGGAACCCGAGGCGCCGAGTTCGTCGTGTCGATGTTCGAGCAGCAGCTGACCAGCGTCATGCACCAGCTCGGCTGCGAACGCCTGGACGAGCTGCGCGACCGCGACCCCCGCATCGCCCCGGCCTGAACCGCAGCAATCCCCGGACTAGACAGCCGCTTCGCTTGACGGTGTATATTATGGTGTATGCAAAGGACGAACGTGTACCTGACCGAGGGTCAGACCCGGTACTTGGAGGCTCGGGCCGACGCCACAGGCACAACCCGCAGTGCTGTACTCCGGAACATCATCGACGACGACGCGGCCCGGCCCGCCATGCTCGACGACGAGGTCAAGCGAGCATTCGCGGCGCTGGCTGACGAGTACGCCGACATGTCCGCCCGGCTCTTCGCCGACGATCCACACCTCAGTGTTGATCCGGTCGAGGACGACCAGTGACCGCACCCCGCCTTTGACTGCCCGCAGGTCGTGATCATTGTCGACGATCACCTCGCGGTGTGGGCGCTGGCGGGTCGGGGCAGCCAGCTATGGCCCGGTGAAGTTCCCACGATTCCGTGGGGCTTCCACGTCCGTTTGCTGCGCGCCCTGCTCGACAGCGGAGTGCGCGGCCGTTTGAGCGATGGCATCGACGAGCGAATGGTGCGCGCCGCTCTGATGCCGCCGACCGATGTGCTGACGGTGCTCGACCCCCGGTACCTGACGGTCACGGCTGCACAGATCATGTCCCGGTACCGGCTGGGCGTCGTCACCTCCGAACTACTCGCCGCAGCCCTCGTCCACAGCGCTCCCGTGCATGTGGCGGAGGCGAATGTGGGCCGCTCATGGCGCGATTCCTTCGCCGAGGAGGGCGTGGTACTCCACATCCACGCCTCGGGCATGTGAACCGCGGCTGCATCGAGCAGGATCACCTGCCCGACACGTATGCGAGCTGGCGCTAGTTGACCCGGCGACGAGCGCCTCAAGCGTGCGAGCGCGCAGGATTGCACGCCGCGTCGGGCGACCTGTCCGCGCTGTCTGTCAGTTGTCGGCGGGGGTTCGCAGGATGCCTTGGGCGCCCCAGCTCTCGGGGGTGGTGTCGATGCGCCACATGAAGGCCGCGGCGTGGGCTCTGGTAGCGGTGGCGTGGGGGCAGAACATGTCGGCGCTGCAGCCGTTGGTGATGCCGTGTGACACCATCCATGCCACTGCGGGCGCGTAGTAGCTGTTGGGGTCGACATCGCTGAAGCCGGTATCCGCAGGCGGCTGCTCAACACCGTCGGCGACGACATAGCGGTACAGAAGCGTCGCGAGTTGTGCCCGGGTGGCCGCAGCGGAGGGACAGAAACGCCGGGGCGGTTGTTCTTCGCTGCCGCGGCATCCGAGTGTGACGCCGGTCTGTGCCGCCCAGCCGATGGCGTCGTCCGCGTAGCCGCCGGCGGTCACGTCCTCGAAAGTCGCCGAGCCGGGCGTGTCCGGGGCCGGCTCTGAGGCGGCACGCCACAAGAAGACCACGAACTGCTGGCGTGTCACGTCATTGCCGGGGCAGAACTGATCGTGCGCGCAGCCCGTGGTGATCGAGTTGTCGAGCATCCACGACACCGCAGCCGCGAAGAAGTCGTCTGCTCCCACATCCTCGAACATCAGCGCGGCGCGCTCACCGTCATCGGGTGCGGGCTCCTCGCCGTCGCCGGAAGACCCACTGCCTCCGCCTCCGCCGCCGGGTGCGGTCGTCGGTAGGTCTGTGGCCGGTGGGTCTGTGGCCGGTTGTTCGGGGGTGGTTGCCGCTGACGGTGCCGAAGCGAGGGAGGTGCCGACGCTGTTGGCGGCGGTGACGGTGAAGGTGTAGCTGGTGCCGTTGCTGAGCCCGGTGACAGTGCAGGCAGTGCCGCTGGTATCGCAGGCGCGGCCGCCGGGTGTGGCGGTGGCGGTGTATGACGTGATCCGGCTGGAGCCGGTGTCTGTTGGGGCGTTCCAGGTGACCGACGCCGACCGGTCGCCGGCGGTGGCTTGCACTGCGGTGGGCGCGCCGGGAGCCGCTCGGGACGCGGCGGTGGGTGTGACCTGTAGTGGGAAAAAGGAGGCTGCGGAGCCAATAGCGTTGAAGGTGGTCACCTCGAAGTCGTAGGCGGTGCCGTTGGCGAGCCCGGTGACGGTGCAGCCGGGGACGCTGGTGATGCAGATGCCGTCTGGTGGGTTGCTGAGGACTACGTATTGGGTGATGGGCGAGCCGCCGTCGTAGGGCGCCTCCCATGTGAGAGTGACCGACTCGTCGCCGGGCCTTGCCATGATTTCGCTGAGTCGGGTCGGGAAGGTAGCGGGGGTCACGGCTTCGACGACGTCCGACGCTCGGTAGCCGGCGTTGCTGCTGGGGTCCACCGACCGGAAGCACAGCCTCTGGCCGACGTTGCCGGTGCCATAGGACACGTCGGCGCCCTCGGTGTAAGCCTGCTCAGACGGGAACACAGTGGAGGACCCGCACACCGCGCCAACGATCCACGCATAGTGCCAGACGGTGACGCCCGAGTCGTCGTCGGTGGCGCTCAACGTGTTCAGCGCCGTGCCCGCAGCCACCGCCACCACCGGCGGGGCCGCGATCGACCCCGACGCTCGGTAGCCGGCGTTGCTGCTGGGGTCCACCGAGCGGAAGCACAGCCTATCGCCGACGTTGCTCGCGCCATAGGACACGTCGGCGCCCTCGGTGTAGGCCTGCTCAGACGGGAACACAGTGGAGGACCCGCACACCGCGCCGGTGATCCACGCGTAGTGCCAGACGGTGCTGCCGGAGTCGCCGTCGGTGGCGCTCAACGTGTTCGGCGCCGTGCCCGCAGCCACCGCCACCACCGGCGCGGTCGTGTCCGGCGCCACAGCCGTCACCGTGTCCGACGCTCGGTAGCCGGCGTTGCTGCTGGGGTCCACCGACCGGAAGCACAGCCTCTGGCCGTTGTTGCCGACGCCGTAGGAGACGTCGGCGCCCTCGATGTAGTTCGGCTCAGACGCGAACCCGACGGAGGAGCCGCACACCGCGCCGGTGATCCACGCGTAGTGCCAGACGGTGCTGCCGGAGTCGTCGTCGGTCGCGCTGAACGTGTTCAGCGCCGTGCCCGCATCCACCGTCACCACCGGCGCGGTCGTGTCGGCCGTCGGCGTCCCCATCACCGACCCCGACCAGTCGCCCTCGCCGACTTCGTTGAAGGCGCGCACCTGCACGTCGTGGCCCGCCGCCGACAAGCCCTCCAGCGTCACCGACAGGTCCTCCAGATCGCTGTGGGCCACCGGAACCGACCACGACGCGACCACATCGGGATCCGACGTCAGCTTGCGGCGCACCTCGAAACGGCCCACCGGGCGGCCCCCGTCGTCGCCCGGCGACGACCACGAAACCGTCAGCGACCCCGCCCCCGCCTCGACCTCCACACCCGTCGGCGCCGCCGGGGCAACCACCGGGGGCAGGTCATAGGCCACCGCCTCGACCCGATCAGAGAACTTCGTCCCCACCCACATGGTCTCGCCGTCAGACCAGACCCCTGCGTGGGCGGTGCCAGCCGCGTCCAGGGCGAAGTCGCGTCCCGGCACCCGCTGGCGGGTAGCCAAACTGAACGCTAACGCCGTCTCGCTACCACTAGTAGAGTCGACTGCCCACATGGTGTGGCCGTCAGACCAGATCCCCGCGATCCGGAAGGAGAGGTCGCTGTCACCTCCAGCCACATCTATCTGCTTGGCGGGTTGCTCCACCAAATGGCCCGCCACGCCCGCGAGCGAACCCGCGATGATACGACTGGCGGTGAGACTCGCCGCCCAGACGGTGACGCCGTCAGACCAGATCCCACCGACGTCCCCAACTATCGTGAATACATTGAGTATCCTGGACGTCTCCGCGGTGCCGTCGGCCATCGTGAAGGCGTACACACGCTTAAGGCCGACACTTCTGTTGCTGTACACCCACATCCTGGTTCCGTCGGCCCAAAGGTAGCCACGTTGGGTAGGCCCGGCACTGACCGATTCGAAGTCGAAGTCCAGATGCGGGGTGGTGCTGTCGGCCAGGCCCGTCGTCAGGTCGATGCGGTGCAGCCGCTCGGAGTTGCCCGAGGGGAGGTTCTCGTAGACCCACAGCACGTCGCCGTCGGACCACAGCCCCGCCGGGTCCGACACGGGCAGCACCAGGCTCTTGCTGGGCGTGGCCTGGATCTGCGCGTAGTCGCCGGTGGTGGTGCCGGCCAGCGCGGCGACCCGCAGGTCGTAGGTGGTGCCGTTGGTCAACATGAGCTGCTGGGTGCGGGCCGTGCCGCTGCGGCCGACGCCGGTGAAGACGGTCGCCGACGGCAGCTTGTATCCCACGCTGTAGGCGGTTATGTCGGCGGCGTTGGTGGTCGGCTCGTCCCAGGTGAGCGTCAGCACTCCATCGCCCGACACCGCGGCGAAGTTGCCGGGCGCGCCCGGATGGGAGCCGGCACCCGCAGGCGCCGGCGCCGCAGCCAGCAGCGCCGCGGCCACCACCACCAGTGCCGCCACCGACACCCACCGGCGCGGTCGCCCACCCCCCCCCCTCCGGCGGATTCTTGAGCCCACAGGGGCCCCTATCCGCCGCGACGGCTCAGCGTGGATGCGCAGGGCACGGCTCGCGTTCGACGCCGAGGAGAAGTCAGGGGTGGGACTCACCCGGTTAACGCCTGCTTCTCATACTGCTTGAGACGGCGAATCAGAACACGCCCCCAAGCCCACTGACCCATAGACCATAATACTCCCTAGATGAATGGCCCACAGACCATAACACTCTCAAGCGCCGCCACCACCCCCGTGATCGCGGGGTGCCGCTACGTCGTCAAGGCATGACGCCGAGTCAACGGCTGGCCGACAGGCGGGTCGACACGGTGCCCAGCGGGCCCATGTCGGCGTAGACCTCGGCGCCAGGGTTGACCGGCATCATGGAACCCAGCGACCCGGTCATGAGGCACTCGCCGGCCCGAGGCGGCGTACCCCGCCGGCACATGGTGTCGGCCAGCCACACTGCGGCATTCAGGGGGTGGCCCAAGCAGGCGGCACCGGTGCCCGTGGCCGCGCGGTTTCGCCGTCGATGGTTAGCCGCATCGGGACATCGCGCAAGTCGAGGGAGTCGAGGCTCGTCGGGCGGGTGCCCACTACGTAGAGCCCGCAACTCGCGTTGTCGGCGACCGTGTCGACGATGCTGAGGTCCCAGCCCGCGATGCGGCTGTCGACGATCTCCAGCGCGGGCAGCACGTAGGCCGCGGCGTTGATCAGGTCGACCACGCAATGCTCGCCCTTGTCATTGTCGGTGTCGAGACGCAGCACGAGTCGGCGTAGCTCGCTCGGGGTTGGCGGCCGGCCGGTTCGAGGCTGCGGTGGTTGGGTCCAGCGACGAGCTACGAGGCGCCGGTACCAACCGATCACGGTGGCGGGCTTGACGATCAACATCACGCGTCCCAGGCGCGGCCGATCAAACGCGCGCGACAACAGCGTGAGGATGGTCCGGTCCGCCGGTGTGAACCTGGCGCGATCGATCTGCCGTTGCAGAACGTGCACCTGATGGCGCAGGGCGAGGATCTCGGCGTCACGCTTGTCACCCGAAACCAACACCAACCCGAGACCACCTCGCGGTGTGGGCGCTGGCGGGTCGGGGCAGCCAGCTATGGCCCGGTGAAGTTCCCACGATTCCGTGGGGCTTCCACTTCCGTTTGCTGCGCGCCCTGCTCGACAGCGGAGTGCGCGGCCGTTTGAGCGATGGCATCGACGAGCGAATGGTGCGCGCCGCTCTGATGCCGCCGACCGATGTGCTGACAGTGCTCGACCCCCGGTACCTGACGGTCACGGCTGCACAGATCATGTCCCGGTACCGGCTGAGCGTCGTCACCTCCGAACTACTCGCCGCAGCCCTCGTCCACAGCGCTCCCGTGCATGTGGCGGAGGCGAATGTGGGCCGCTCATGGCGCGATGCCTTCGCCGGGGAGGGCGTGGTACTCCACATCCACGCCTCGGGCATCCCCCGCATCGCCACGGCGTGACCCGCCACTCAAGCCGATCGGGCAGCCGGTAGGGTTCTGACTGTCCGCGCCAACGGTCGGACCAGCCCCGGCAGGGGCACGATGAGCACATGACTGGGGGCGACAGGCGCCGTGTTGAGGTTCGTCGAGGAGATCCTCCTGCTCCTGCTGCGCGACGACGGCGGGAAGTTCGTGGCGGTGCCCGGCATCACGCTGGACAACGCGCTCGCGGGCGGCGTGCTCATGGACCTCGCGCTGGAGAACCGCATCGACACCGACCCGAGGAACCTGATCCTCATCGACCCAAAGCCCGTCGGTGACAGTCTGCTGGATCCGACGCTGGCCGCGATTGCTGCCGGCGAGCGGCGCAACGCCCGCTACTGGGTGGGACAGACGGCCCAGCGCGCCGCGGAGATCCGGGAGGAGGCGCTGTCGCGCCTGGTCGAGCGGGGCATCCTGGAGCGTCACGAAGGACGCTTTCTGTGGGTGTTCCGATCGAGGCGCTACCCGATCGTCGACGGCAGCGCCGAGCGCGAGGTGAAGCTGCGCATCCTGGGGGTGCTGCTCAGCGACGACATACCCAATCCGCGCGACATCGTGATCATCGGCCTAGCCGACGCCTGCGGCATCCTGCAGGAACTTCTGCCCAAGGGCGACTACGACAGGGCCCGCGCCCGCATAGACCAGGTCCGCAAACTGGATCTGATAGGACAGGCCACGTCCCAGGCGATCCACGACATCGAGATGTGGCTCGCGGCCGGCCGGACATAGGGCGATGACCGCTGCACCGACACCGGAGGAGATCGCCGCTCAAGTAGTGCGCGCCGGGGTGGGCAAGGCCCGCGCCATCATCGCGTCAACGCTCGTGCTGGCGGTGATGGCCGGCGCGTTCATAGCGCTGGGCGCGATGCTCACAAGCACCATCGCGGCGCAGTCGACGCTGGGCGCCGGGCCCACCCGGCTCATCATGGGTCTGGGGCTGACAATGGGCCTGTTCTTCGTGGTGGTCACGGGCGCCGAGCTGTTCACCGGCAACAACCTCATGGTGATGAGCGTGCTGAGCCGCACGATCCTGCTGCGCGAGCTGGCCCGCAACTGGACGCTGGTGTACGTGGGCAACCTGATCGGCGCCCTTGTCGTCGTGCTGCTGGTCTTCTACAGCCGCTGGTGGGAGCAGGGGGACTTCTCGTTCTCGGTCTTCTCGGTGACGTCGGCCGACGGCAGGGTCAACCTTCCGTTCGGGATCGCCTTCCTGCGGGGCATTGTGGCCAACATCCTGGTCTGTCTGGGCGTCTGGATGGCCACCGCCGGGCGCACCGTGACCGACAAGCTGCTGTCAGTGTTCCTGCCGGTCACGGCGTTCGTCGCGGGCGGATTCGAGCACTCGGTCGCCAACATGTTCTTCCTGCCCTTCGGGGCGCTGGTAGCCACTGATTCCGACGCGCTGGCCGCCGCCGGGCTCACCGCCGCCGACGTGAGCCGGCTGGACGTGGCCGGGGTTACGCAGAATCTTGTGGCGGTCACCCTGGGCAACATCGTCGGCGGAGTCATCGTGGGACTGGCCGTCTGGACCGTCCACCTGCGGCGCAGCGCGGTGGCAGCCGCCACGTCCGCGAGAGGCGGGAGCGCGCCGAGCGCCTCGGCCTCAGACCCCCCCAGCTAACACGGCGACGAGCAAATGCCACCGGCTCGCACCGTATGGTCATGCGGAAGAAGATACAGTCTGGACCCGCGGGAGCAGTGATGGACACTAGAAAGGCTGGTCGCCAGAACGTCTATGCGGCAGCCGAGGCCTGGGTCCGGCGAGCGCTGCGGTCCGACGACTCGCTGTTCACGCCCGGCAGACCAATCTGGACGAGCGAGTGGCTCGATGAGCTCCATCGCCGGTTCCTCGACAGCCCGGATGTGTCCGATATCGCCTTCTGGGACAAGTTGGAGCGCCAGATGGCGGGATCGCCGCCGGAGGCCTACCAGCTGATGGCCGAGGTGCTGTACGTGCACCTCATCGTTGTTTCAAGGAAAGACAGCACCGGGGTCCAAGCGCAGCTTCAGCAAGTCCTCAACTGGTCGCCTCAACCGATGGCCATCCCGTCTGAGTTCGTCGCCGGCTTGACACCGGGCATCGCAAACCCCGGCCAGGGGTTTCACAGGTACCGGCCGCACCAGGTCGGTTTGGTCATCGAGTTTGCGAGCCAATGGAAGCAGTTGGGACCCGATGAGCACCAGCGGCTTCTCGATGATCCGTGGGCCTTCAAGGATTTTGTGATGCACTTGGACCTGCGTAGCGCTCTCTTCCGCGACTACCCCGTCAGCCCGCGCATCCAGCAGCACGCGCTATTGCATCTCGTCCATCCGGACACGTTCGAGCCGATCGTGAGTTTCGATCACAAGAAGATGATCGCCGCGGCATTCGAAGGGCTGGTCGAGGACCCGGCGCGGGATCTCGACCGCAAGCTGCAGGAGATTCGCGCTGCATTGGGAGGCGATGACGTAGAGACCTTCGGCTTCTACCGGGACGACGTCCGGCGCCAATGGGATGCCAACTACCGGCCCGACCGCGGTGACGAGCCGCCCCCGGCCGGAGAGCCCCCCGAAGACGGAGAACTGCCCGACGATGAGGAGCCTCTCGAAACGGTGAGCCTCGACGAGCTCGCCATCAAGCTGAGCCTTCCGGTTGAGTTCCTTGAGGAGATCGAGTGGTTGCTCAAAGACAAGAAGCAGGTGATTTTCCAGGGGCCGCCCGGCACCGGCAAGACGTTCGTCGCACACGCGTTGGCTCGGTGTCTGGCCGGATCGGACGAGCGGGTCACGCTGAGGCAGCTTCACCCCTCGTACGCGTACGAGGACTTCGTGCAGGGCTACCGTCCAGACTTGAAGGACGGGCAGCCGACGTTCGTGCTCAAGAACGGGCCGCTCTTGCAGGCTGCACAGGCGGCACGCGACGAGCCGCAGGCCAAGCACTTCCTCGTGATCGACGAGATCAACCGGGGCAACGTCGCCAAGGTCTTCGGGGAGCTCTACTTCCTGCTCGAGTACCGCGACAAAGCGATGGGCCTCCAGTACTCGGAGTCGGACACGAAGTTCTCGCTGCCGGAGAACCTGTACATCATCGGGACCATGAATACTGCCGACCGCTCGATCGCGCTGGTGGACCTGGCCCTGCGCCGCCGGTTCCACTTTGTGGAGTTCCACCCGGACGAACCTCCGATCAAGGGATTGCTGGCTCGCTGGTTGCGCGACAACGGCACCGCAGAGATGTCGTGGGTGGCCGATGTCGTCGACCGCGCCAACGACCAGCTCAGCGGCGACCGCCACGCCGCCATCGGCCCGAGCCACTTCATGAAGGAGAACCTCACCGAGACCGATGTCGAGCGAATCTGGAAGCACAGCGTCCTTCCCTACATAGAAGAGCGGCTCTTCGGCAGCGCAGACCGCATGGCGGAGTTCGAGCTGGACGCGCTGCTCAAGAAGGCTGCTCGGGGCGGTGCACCGGAGGAGGCCGAGGAGCATGCCGACGAACACGACGACGACCACGCCGGCGAGTCTGAGGAGAACATGGACAGCAGCGGCGAGTGATGATCCACGTCAACCTGAGAGAGTACGCCTCTACCGACTGCGTGCTCTCGGCTTCCCAGCACGACACGCTGCTTCGCGAAGCCGACACGCTGAAGTTGTCGATCGAGCGGGTCGTAGACACCGACCGCTCATATCGCGTCAGCGCTCGCCAGAAGGTGGGCGCGGTCGAGATCGGCGACCTGTCGGTGCTGATCGAGCCGAAGATCGGGATTCCCCGGCTGCTGTCGCTGGCCTGCTACGCGATGGGAGAGTTCAAGCCACGACAGGACATCTTCGACTTCCGGGAACGCGAGGAGCTCCCCGATGTGCTCGCAAGAGCGCTCGCCTCCGAGGCCCATCGTGCGTTCGCCCGCGGGCTGCTGCACGGGTACCGCACAGAGGAGGACGCCTTGCAGACCGTCCGGGGACGGATCAGGCTCGAGGACCAGATGCGGCGCCGGTTCGGGGTCGGGCTGCCGGTCGAGGTGCGCTACGACGACTTCACCGACGACATTCTCGAGAACCGGCTCGTGAGGGCCGCGGCAAGCCGGTTGAGCAGGATGCGCCTTCGCTCCGTCAAGGCGCGGAGAGGGTTGAGCTGGGTCGCGGGGATGCTGGAGCAGGTCTCGCTGGTCGAGTTCGGGGCGGGCGACGTGCCCGAGGCCCGGTTCGACCGGCTCAACGAGCACTACCGGGACGTCGTCGGGCTCGCCCGGCTCGTTCTGCGCCACAGCGCGTTCGGATCGGACCGCGGGGACGTGCGCGCCCGCGGGTTTCTGATGGACATGAACAAGCTGTTCCAGGAGTTCCTGACAGTAGCCCTGCGCGAGGCGCTGGACGTGTCCGAGGAAGAGCTGCGCTCCGACCGACGCCTTCCCAAAGTCACCCTCGACAAGGATGGGTTGGCAGGACTGGAGCCCGACCTTTCCTGGTGGGATGGCACGACCTGTACCTTCGTCGGCGACGCCAAGTACAAGAACCTGACCGGCAAGCGTGTGCCGGGAGCGGACTTGTATCAATTGCTGGCCTATGCCACCGCTCTCGATCTCCCGGGCGGACTACTGGTGTACGCGCAGAGTCAGGCCGACGCGGCATCGTACGTAGTCAGACACTCGGGTAAGCGGCTTGACGTAGTCGCGCTCGACCTGTCCGGCACGCTCGGCGAGGTGCTAGCGCGCGTCGATTATGTCGCGGCGAGAGTGCGAGCGTTGCGTGAGCACGCCAGGCAGGCGCTGCTCGCCGCGTAGTGTGACGAGCCATTCAGGGGATCTGGCAGGAAAGGGTCGATCTAGTTGTTCCCCGTTCGGGGAACAACTAGAGTTGCGTGCGGGAGGTTGAACGATGGCCAAGACCGAAATGATCCGAGCCCGGGTCGAACCCGAACTCAAGCACCAAGCAGAAGCACTGTTCCGCGAGCTCGGACTGTCGGCCACGGAGGCGATCACTCTCTTCTACAGACAGGTGACGATGCACCGAGGACTGCCCTTCGAGGTGAAGATCCCCAACGCCGACACCACCGAGGCGCTGCACCAAGCCGAATCAGATGCTGGCCTAACCGAGTACACCACCCTGGAAGAACTCAAGACGGCGACGCGGTGAGCCATGCGCCTGCTGACGAGCAAGCGCTTCGAGAGAGACCTCAAGCGGGCGACCAAGCGCGGCAAGGACCTGGACAAGCTCTGGAGCATCGTCGAAGCGCTCCTGTCGGGTTGCGATCTTCCCGCCCGCAACAGGCCTCACCGCCTGTCTGGGCAGTGGTCTGCGTACTGGGAGTGTCACATAGAGCCGGACTGGCTGCTGATTGGGGGACATCGGGACGAGGCCTTGGTGTTGGTCAGAACCGGAACACAGGCGGACCTCTTCGGCTGAAGCGTGCCTCGACTCCGCGGCGCGACGCCTGATTCGCGTCCTCTGAGGAAGCCCGGTCGCCCTAGCCGGTGGCCATAGTCGCCGACACCGTGCCGAGACCTGCGATCTCGGCCAGCAGCTCGTCGCCGGGGGCGATCGGGCGCATGGGGCAGAGCGAGCCGGTCATGATGCACTCCCCGGCGCGCAGCGGGGTGCCGCGCTGGCCCATGGCGTCGGCCAGCCACAGCACAGAGTTCAAGGGGTTGCCCAGACAAGCGGCACCGGAGCCGGTCGCAGCTGCTTTCCCGCTGATCGTCAACTCCATCTCGACGCGACGCAGATCGACCGCGGCCAACGGCACCGGGCGGGTTCCGAGCACGTAGAGGCCGCTGCCCGCGTTGTCGGCGATCATGTCGGCACTGGTGATGTCCCAGGCGATGCGGCTGTCGACTATCTCCAGCGCGGGCAGCACATAGGCCGTAGCGCTGATCACGTCCACCACGGTGTGCCTGCCCTTGTCCAGGTCGGCGCCGAGCACCACCGCCACCTCGACTTCAACCCGCGGCTCGATCAGTCCGGTACCGCCGATGTCATCGCCGTCGGTGCGGCACTTGTCGGAGTACAGGACGCCCCAGATGGGCTCGTCCATGCCAAGCTGCTCCTGGACGGCCTTGTTGGTGAGGCCCACCTTGTGGCCGCTCACCCGCCTGCCGGCCCTGAGCCAGTGCTCGGTGTTCAGCTGCTGCACCGCGTACCCGGCCGCGGGGCCGGCCGACTCGCCCAGCAGGCCGCGTACCGGTTCGCAGGGCGCACCGGCAGCCATCGCGGCCCGCAGCCGCTCGGCCGCGGCCTCGAGCGCGGCGGGCTCACCAGACCCGGTCACTCGCCGTCGCCCGTCCTCGCCAGGATCAGTCTCACTCGCCGTGGACGTACTGCCAGCCGAAGCGGCCCTTGATGCACAGGTGGCCGCTGGTCACCGAATGGTCGGCGGGCGAGGTGACCTTCACAATCCGCTCGTCCTGCACGTGCAGTTCCAGGTTGCAGCCCACGCCGCAGTAGGAGCACACGGTGCGGGTGACGGTCTGGTCCTCGGGGCGCCACTCCTGTACCTGGCGCAGGTCGTACTCGGTCTTGAACTGCAGCGCGCCGGTGGGGCACACGCCCACGCAGTTGCCGCAGTACACGCACGCCGAGTCGGGCAGCGTCACGTCGAACTCGGTGGAGATGCGGGCGTCGAAGCCCCGGCCGGCCACCGCGATGGCGAAGGTGTGCTGGGCGTCGTCGCCGCAGGCCTCCACGCACTTGTAGCACAGCACGCACTTCGAGTAGTCCCGGATGTAGAGCTCGTCCTGGATCTTGACCGGCTCGTCGACCCGCTCGACGGGGTGGCCCTCGTCGCTGTAGCGGTCCGGGTCGGCGCCGTACTCCTCCATCCAGCCGTGCAGGTCGTCGGCCTGGCTCAGGTCCACGCCCGAGCCCAGGAACTCGAGCACCATGCGGCGGCTGTGGCGCACCCGGGGGGTGTCGGTCTGGACCGCCATGCCGTCCTCCGCGGGACGGGAGCACGATGGCACCAGCGCTCGGGAGCCCTCCAGCTCCACCACGCAGACCCGGCACACGTTGACCGGGGTCAGGTTCTCGGCCCAGCACAGCGTGGGCGTGTCGATGCCGGCCTGGACGCAGGCGGCGTGGATGGTGGAGCCCTCCGCCACCTCCACCGGCTTCCCGTCGATGGTGAGCGTGACCGCGGTCCCCGAATCCGGCTTGACTGGCATCGTCGTCTCGGTCATTGCGAGGGCGCCGACGCTACCAGGCCCAGATCAAGGGCGGAACGCACCGCGGAGGCCGCGGTGTGGCCCAGGCCGCAGATGGAGGCGTCCACCATCACCTCGGCCATGTCGTCGATGAGGGCCCGGCGGGCCGGCGACAGCGAGCCCCGCTTCTGCATCTGCACCAGCGTCTCGTGCTGGCGGACCGCGCCGACCCGGCACGGCACGCACTGCCCGCACGACTCGTCGCGGAAGAACTCGGCGATGCGGACCACCACATCGGTCATGTCCACCGACGTGTCGAAGGCCATCACCACGCCCGAGCCGAGGGTGGTGCCCGCGGCCCGGGTGTCCTCCAGGGTCAGCGGAAGGCTCAGCGAGTCGGGACCGACGAACGACCCGGCCGCCCCGCCCATCAGCACCGCCTGCAGTTCGCCGGTGCCGGTGACGCCCCCGGCCAGCGCCAGCAGATCTCCGAGCGTCGTGCCGAACGGCACCTCGTAGAGGCCGGGTCGCCGCAGGTTCCCCGACAGGCACATCAGCTTGGTGCCCGGCGAACGCTCGGTTCCCCGGCTGCGGTACGCCTCGGGACCCTCGATGATGACGTCGAGAACGTTCAGCAGGGTCTCGGGGTTGTTGATGGCGGTCGGCTCACCGAAGAGGCCGTGGGTGGTGGGGAACGGGGGCTTGTTGCGGGGCTCGCCCCGGAATCCCTCAAGGGAGTTGAACAGGGCCGTCTCCTCGCCGCAGATGTAGGCGCCCGCCCCCCGCCAGATGGCGATGTCGAAGTCGTGGCCGGTGCCGGCCGCGTCCGGGCCGAGCAGGCCCGCGGTTCGCAGCCGCTCGATTGCGCCCTGCAGGCGGGCGGTGGCCAGCGGGTACTCGCCCCGGATGTAGATCCAGCCGTGGCGCGCCCCGGTTGCCAGCCCCGCGATGGTCATGGTCTCGACCACCGCGAACGGGTCGTGCTCCATCACGATGCGGTCCTTGAATGTGCCCGGCTCAGACTCGTCGCAGTTGGCCACCACATGCTTGGGCCGTCCGGTCTCGGCGGCCACGGCCCGCCACTTCACTCCGGTCGGGAACGCGGCTCCGCCCCGTCCCGACAGCCCCGAGGCGGCCACCGCCTCCAGAACCGCCTCCGCTCCCATCTGCCCGGCCCGTCGCAGCGCCTCGTAGCCGCCGTGGGCGATGTAGGACTCCAGCGACTCGGGGTCGGCCACGCCGATGCGGCGCAGCAGACGTAGCGACGGGTCGCCGGCCTGGGGCAGCTCGAAGGGCTCGGCGTCGGCGGGCACATAGTCGGGGCGGCCGCCGGCCCCCTGCACGAACAGGGCGGGGGCCCGCTCGCACTGGCCCAGGCACGGCCCCAGGTGCACATGGCCGCCCTCGGCCCTGACCGACGAGGCCAGGCTGTCGTAGCCCGCGATCTGGCAGGCCGCGTCTACGCACACATGGAAGGTGTCGCCGTCGTGGTCCGGCGGCTCGTTGCGGAACAGGTCATAGAACGTGGCCACGCCGTAGGCCTCGGCCGGGGGCACGCCCAGCACCTCGCCCAGGTAGTTGATGCCTCCGGGGCTGATCCAGCCGGCCGCGTTCTGCAGGGCGTGCAGCGCGGGCAGCAGGTAATGGCGGCGCTCCCGGCGCCGAGCCCTGCCGGAGGTATAGAGCCGCTCGGTGTCGGGACGCACAACCGGGTCCACTCCCCGGGCGCGCAGCGCTGCGTCGACCGCAGCCGCCTCGGACTCGGTGGCGCGGTCCGCGCCCAGATAGAGATCGGTCATGCGCTAGGCGGTGGCGGGTTCCGGTTCGAGCTTGGAAATGCGGATGGCGGCCGCCTTGAACTCCGCCGTTCCCGAGCGCGGGTCCCACTCGTCGTTGGTCAGCACGTTGGCGTCCACCAGCTCCGGGAAGTGGAACGTCGTGAATGTGAGACCCGCGGGAATGTCCGGCTGCAGGCGCACATCCATCTCCACCGAGCCCCGCGGCGAGCTGACCAGCACCCGTTCCCCGTCGGCCACGCCGAGCGCGGCGGCGTCGGCCGGGTTGACGTCGATGGCGTCGCCGTAGCGGATCGGCGAGGCATAGCCGCCGGACTGCACCCCGGTGTTGTAGGAGTCGAGGGCCCGGCCCGTGGTGAGCCGCAGCGGGAAGTCGTCTGTGAGCCGCTCCTTGGGCGGAGCGTGGTCGGTGATGCTGAACAGCACGGGGTCGCGGCCCTCGAGGTCGTCGGCCCACAGCCAGCCATGCAGGAACAGCGAGCCGGGATGGTCCTCGCTCGGGCACGGCCACTGGATGCCGCCGGATGCCTCGAGGCGCTCCCAGGACATGCCGGCATGCATCGGCGACAGCGACCGCACCTCGTCCCAGAGCTCCTCGGAGCTGGGGTGGCCCCAGTCGACGCCGAGGCGTCGGGCCAGGTCCCCGATGATGTCGATGTCGTGGCGGGCCTGGCCCGGCGGGGGCACTGCCGCGCGCACGCGCTGCACTCGCCGCTCGCTGGAGGTGACCGTGCCGTCGGACTCGGCCCAGGCCACCGACGCGGGCAGCACCACGTCGGCCATCTCCGCGGTGCGGGTCATGAAGATGTCCTGCACCACCAGGATGTCGAGACCGGCCAGCAACTTGCGAGCGTGCTCGACGTCGGCCTCGGAGTCGGCGGGGTTCTCACCGATCACGTAGCAGGCCCGCAGCTCGCCGGCCTCCATCGCCTCGAACATGAGCGTCAGGTGCTTGCCCGGCACGCCGTTGAGCTCGGTGCCGTAGGCGGTCTCGAACTTGGCCCGCACAGCGTCGTCGGCCACGTCCTGGAAACCCGGGAACTTGTTGGGTATCGCGCCCATGTCGCCGCCGCCCTGAACGTTGTTCTGGCCCCGCAGCGGCACCAGCCCCGAGCCCCAGCGGCCCACATGGCCGGTTAGCAGGGCCAGGTTGCACAGCGACACCACGTTGTCGACCGCGTTGTGGTGCTCGGTGATGCCCAGGGTCCACAGGATCTGGGCGGTGTCCGCGGTGGCGTAGGCGTGGGCCATCTCGCAGATGGCCTCCGCGGGCACGCCCGTGGCGTCGGCGGCGTAGTCGAGGGTGTACGACTCGACGTGGGCGGCATAGGCCTCAAAACCCTGGGTGGCGTGGGCGATGAAGTCGGGGTTGTGCAGCCCGGCGTGGATGATCTCGCGCCCCATCGCGTTGGCCAGCGCAATGTCGGTGCCGACCGACAGGCCCAGCCAGCGGTCGGCGAACTTGGCCGAGGACGTGCGGCGGGGGTCGACGGCATACATGCGGGCGCCGTTGGCGAGACCCTTGAGGACGTGATGGAAGAAGATCGGGTGGGCGTCACGGGCGTTGGAGCCCCACAGCAGGATCACATCGGCCTGCTCGACCTCTTCATATGACGAGGTTCCGCCTCCCGCTCCGAACACTGTCGCCAGACCGACGACGGAGGGAGCGTGTCAAGTTCGGTTGCAGGAGTCGATGTTGTTCGACCCGATCACCGTGCGGATGAACTTCTGGGCCGCGTAGTTCATCTCGTTGGTGGCCTTCGAGCAGCTGAACATGCCGAAGCCGTCGGGCCCGTGGCGGTCGAGCACCGCCCGGAAGCCGTCGGCGGCCCGGTCCAGCGCCTCGTCCCAGGTGGCGGGCCGCAGCCGCCCACCGTCGCGCACCATCGGTGTCGTGAGCCGCGGCAGCCGCTTGTCGCGTGATCGTCCGCCCATTGTCCTTCCTTTACCGTCAGTCCGTCATGGCTTTCGCTGAACCTCAGCCGAGCGACAGGGTCTCACGCGCCTGGTCCGGAGTCTGAATTCTGCCCCCCATTGCTTCCACTACCTCCCGCGCCCGGTTCACCAGGTCGGCGTTGGAGGCGAACACGCCCCGAGCCAAGTAGAGGTTGTCCTCCAGGCCCACCCTGACGTGGCCGCCGAGCAGGACCGCCTGGGCGACCCACGGGATCTGCTGCGCCGACAGTGCGAAGGTGGTGAACTCGGCGCCAGCAGGCAGCAGGCGGATCTGCGCGGCCAACAGCCCCACGTCGGTAGGCATGCCGTAGGGGATGCCGGTGCAAAGCTGGATCCATGGCGGATCGTCGACCAGGCCCTCGTCCACCAGCGTGTTGGCCAGCCACAGGTGGCCGGTGTCGAAGATCTCCAGCTCCGGCTTGACTCCGAGCTCCCGCACCCGCTTGGCCATGTCGCGGATCATGTTCGGGGTGCTCACATACACCTGGTGGCCCTCGCCGAAGTTCAGCGTGCCGCAGTCGATGCTGCACATGTCGGGCTTGAGGGCCTCAACGTGGGCGAGGCGCGCCAGGCCGCTGACCAGGTCGGTCCCCTCGGGCTGGAAGTCGAAGGGGTCGGGGTCGCCGATCAGCAGGTCGCCGCCCATGCCCGCAGTCGTGTTGATGATCACGTCGGTGTTGGCGGCCCGCACCAACTCCAATGCCCGGCGGTACAGGTCGACATCGCGGGAGCCCTTGCCGGTGGCTGGGTCGCGCACGTGGATGTGCACGATCGCCGCGCCCGCCTCAGCCGCCTCCAGTGCAGCCGTCGCGATCTGCTCGGGGGTTATGGGCAGGTCGGGATGCCTGCCGGCGGTGTCGCCCGCGCCGGTCACCGCGCAGGTGATGATCGGGTTTCGATTCATCGCCGCAACCCTACCGCTACCGGCCGGTCGGGCAGCCTCCGCCACAGGCGCGATCACGGTCCAGGAGCACGGGATGTCGTATGAACTACGATCTCGACGTCTGCCGGTGGCAAGGCACCGTACGGTCTCGCCGGGCCGGCTTCTTGACAGGCCCCACGCATCCCGTTGAGCCGCACAACCGGCTGATCGAAGCGCAGCCCAAGCCTGCGCGCCTCGTCCGAGCATTGCGGAGTCGCTACCGTGGCGGCTCGATGAGGTGGTCCAGGCTGTTCGTTCCGACGCTGCGCGACGCGCCCGCCGATGCTGAGGCGGCCAGCCACAAGCTGCTGGTGCGGGGCGGGTTCATCCGCCAACTCCATGCTGGCCACTACTCGCTGCTGCCGCTGGGGCTCCGGGTGCACGACAAGGTCGAGAACATCGTCCGCCAGGGCATGGAGGAGATCGGCGCGCAGGAGTTCCTGCTGCCGGCCATACACCCGGCATCGCTGTGGCAGCGCTCGGGGCGCTGGGAGTCGGTGGGCCCGGAGATGTTCCGGCTGCGGGACCGCAAGGAGGCCGACCTGGCCCTGGGCATGACCCACGAGGAGGTGTTCAGCGAGATCGCCAGGGAGATCACCTCGTACCGGTCGCTGCCGCAGATCTGGTACCAGATCCAGTGGAAGTTCCGCGACGAGCCCCGGCCCAAGTCGGGCCTGCTGCGGGTGCGCGAGTTCGCAATGAAGGACAGCTACTCCTTCGACCTCGACGACAGCGGCCTGGACCGCAGCTTCGACATCCACCGCGACGCCTACACCCGCATCTTCCAGCGGCTGTCGCTCGACGCCATCGCAGTTCAGGCCTCCTCGGGCATGATGGGCGGCACCGGGTCGGTCGAGTTCATGGTGGCCTCCCCCGCCGGCGAGGACGACATCGCCCGCTGTGCGGGATGCGGCTACGCGGCCAACGTGGAGCGGGCCACCTCGGTGCTGGCGCCGGTCGACGACGGCGACGCCAGGGACGAGCTCAGCCGGTTCCCAACCCCGGGAGTGCGCACCATCGCCGCCCTGGAGACCGTCGAGGGGGGTGCGCCCGCCCACCGGCAGATCAAGACGATGGTGATGGTGCTGGACGGCTCGATGACGCTTGCGCTGGTGCGGGGCGACCACCAGCTCAACCTCCAGAAGCTGGCCGACGGCACCGGCGCCGTCGACATCCGCCCCGCCGAACCGGCCGAGACGCTGGAGCACCTGGGTGCCCATCCAGGCTCGCTCGGGGCGGTGGGCGTGAAAGACCTGCCGATCGTGGCCGACCACTCCCTGCGGGGCCGGCGCAACCTCGCGACCGGCGCCAACACCGACGACTGGCACTACTCGGGCGTGGACATCGACCGCGATATCGCCGTGGACGAGTGGCTCGACCTGCGGGAGGTTTCAGTTGGAGAGCCGTGCGTGGGCTGCGGCAGCCCCCTGGAGGTGGTCCGCTGCATCGAGACGGGCCACATCTTCAAGCTGGGACGGCGCTACGCCGAGGCCATGGGCGCTACCGTGCTCGACGCCAACGGCGTGGAGCGCACCATCACCATGGGCTCCTACGGCATCGGGATCGGCCGGGCCATGGCTGCCGTCGCCGAGACCCACCACGACGACCGGGGCCTGATCTGGCCGGTGGCGGTGGCACCGTATGAGGCGGTGATCACCGTGGCCAGCATGCGCGACGACGCCGCGGTGGCCGCGGCCGAACGCCTCTACGGCGAGCTGCAGGGCCTAGGCGTGGAGGTGCTGCTGGACGATCGTGACGCCCGAGCCGGGGTGAAGTTCGCCGACGCCGAACTGGTGGGCATCCCGTGGCGGATCACAGTGGGTCGGGCGCTGGCCGAAGGCGCGGTAGAGCACACCGATCGGGCCACCGGCGAGACGCAGCGGATCGGAGTCGAGGACGCCGCGGCCCGAGTGGCCGCGCTCGTAGCCGACGCCCAGTCCTGACCGACGTAGGAGTTCAGTCGGATAGCTGCAGCGAGAGGCGTCGGGTCGCCTCGATCACCGCCATTCCGTGGTCGTGGGTGAGGTCGGGGTTCGGGAACCGGTAAGCGGGGCCGTGGACGTGCAGGGCCGCCTCCACGCTGCCGTCGCTCTCAAAAACCGGTGCAGCCACGGAGTTGATCCCCTCGGCGAACTCCTCGTACACCCAGGCGTAGCCAATGCTGCGCACCTGCTCCAGACGGTCCCTCAGCTCGCCGGGGTCGGTCATGGTCCACAAGGTGCACTGAACCAGCGGACCGGCCAGGTACTCCTCGATGAAGCGTTCAGGCTGGTGGGCCAGGATCACCAGCCCCGAGGGCACCGCGTGGAGTGGGGCGTACTCGCCGGTCCAGTCCCGAACCTGGATGTTCGAGGAGGACTCGGTCTGGTCGAGGTAGTAGACCCGCCCGCCGTCGATGATCGAGAGCCCCGCAACCTCATCGATGCTCTCGGCCAGCTCAAGCAGGTGAGGCCGAGCGGCGGCCACCAGGTTTCTGCCCCGGGGAGCCGATCCGGCGAGATCGATCAGACCCGGGCCCAGCCTGTACTCGCCGCCCGCTTCGGTCTGCTCGACGGCCTGCTCCTCTTCAAGGGAGGCGAGCAAGCGGGCCACGGTGCTCTTGGGCAGATCGACCCGCTCCGCCAGCTCGGTGACGCCCACCGGACCCAGCGCCAACGCCCGCAACAGCGCGAACGACCTCTTGATTGACTGCACCGTCACACCGACAGCCTACGTGTTGTGCCGCGGGGGTTCATCAGCTGCAATGCCGTGTCAGGAGGGGCGAGCGATTGGGTGCAACACGCAAAGGCTGAGGTCGTTGCCGGCGAGCTTGGAGACCTTCGGGCGGCTGGCACGCTCCGCGTGCCACTGCGCGGTCGTCGCTCGATACGGCACTTCGTAGCTGCGAGTCGAAGCGTTGCGGCGCAGCGTCCTCGCGCCGCGCTGTCAAGGGCCGACCAGGCGACCACATTTGGCCCCGCATCGCACGAATCGCCTGCTGACGCTTGCCAACACCCATCGCGAACCACCTCCATCACGAGGTGTTGCGACGACCAGTTGAATTTGCCCGGCTGCCGGCGATCAGCTAGTGTCTGCCCCCAGTCGGCCTGTGACGGTTCACACCGACGCGGCTACAGTCACCCGTAGAGGACTTCACAGGTCATCAACAATGCTCGGCTGTCATTGCTGCTGAGCCAAGGGAGGGCGAAATGAGTCGCAAACTCATTATATTACTGGCCGTACTCGCTATCGTCGCCGCAGCCTGCGGTGGCGACAGCGGCGACTCGGACGAGAACGTCGTAGCGGACGCGGCGGAACCGGCCGACGCGGCGGAACCGGCCGACGAGGCGGAACCGGCCGACGAGGCGGAACCGGCCGAGGCTGCCGAGGTTCAGACCGTGAATCTGACCGCCCGTTGCAAGGGTTCAGAGAATGAGGCTGGCCGATGCCAGAACCTCGCCGACGCGGTGGACTCGGCCAACGCCGAGCTCGAGGCGGCCGGCGACGCTCGGCGCATCAGTCTCAACCCGATTCACGACGACCTCGACTGGGGTGAATACAAGACCGAATTCGAGCTCGCTTCTCAGGCTGGCGACGCCCCCGACATTATCGTGTCGGGTCACGAGCACATCGGTGACTGGGCCACCGCAGATCTTCTCGTCGACATCACCGACGAGATCGGCAACTACTCCCAGCTCGACGACGTCATCGGCAGCCTCTGGACCTCGACAGAGCTGAACGGCCGCCGCTGGGGCGTTCCCCAGGACGCCGAGGCTCGGCCGATGTTCTACAGCAAGATCCTCCTCGGAGAGCTCGGCTGGACCGACGAGGAGATCGATGGCCTCGCCGATCGCATCAACTCCGGCGACTACACCTTGCAGGACATGCTCGCGACGGCCAAGGAGGCGGTCGACGCCGGCGTGGTCGAGGCCGGCGACGGCTACTGGCACCGTCCCGCCAACGGGCCCGACTTCCTGTACTTCTACTACGGAGCGGGCGGGGAGATCATCGATCCGAACAGCGATGCGTTGGTGTTCGACAAGGTGGCCGCTCTCAAAGTGTACGAGTTCTTCGAGACGGCCACGCACGATCTCGGGGTACTGCGCAGCGACAAGCTCGACCAAGACTGGGACTTCCACAAGCAGTACACGTCGGACTTCACAAAAGCCCTGTTCGTGAGCGAGGGAACGTGGCGCTGGGCCGACTGGGCCAACAACTTCGTCACCGAGCTCGGCGGCGAGGACTACATGTTCGAAAACGTCGGCTTCTCTCTGATTCCTGGCAACGCCGACGGCACCGGACAGCCCATCACCCTCACCCACCCGCTGGTGTACATGGTCAGCTCGGCATCGGAGCATCCTGACCTCGCCCTGAGGCTGATCGCCAACGCGACCACCAAGGAGCTCAACACCCCCTACGCCATCCTGAGCGGCCATCTGGGCGTCGTGAACGCGCAGTCCAACTACGCGCCCTATACCGAAGCCAAGTTCCTCACCGCGACGCTGCCCCTGCTCGAAAACACGACCTTCCTGCCCAACAGCCCGTACTGGGCTCAATGGTCGGAGGCCTACTACCTGGGCATCCAGGGCGTGGAGAACGGAGACCTCACGGCATCCGGGGCCGTCGACCTCGTGGTCGGGCAGCTCGAACTCCAGCTCGACGACAACGTCATAATCAGGTAACGCGGCCGAGTCTTGTCTGCACTCGCCGGCGCGGGCTGACCGCGTCGGCGAGTGCTAGCACGACGGGCAGCACCGAGGCGACGGCCGTTTGCCCGCTTTCTCACCGTGCGCTACATGTACCTCTGGGAGGAGGGGAACGCATGACAACCATCGTCCGACCGGCCGGCGGAGGCACGGACTCGTCTCGATCGGCCGAGACCAGCCTCTTGGAGCGGTCGCTGTCCGGGGATCGCGCTGATCGGGCCCGGGCCGGTCTGTGGCTGGCCGGTGCTCTCGCGCTGATCGTCAGCCCGTTCCTCCGATGGGTGACCGGGACGAGAACTGGCGATCAGCTGTTCACCGCTACCGGCATCGACCTCGTGACCGAGGACGACTGGGTGTTCGCCGCTGGCGAAGTTCTGTTCAAGACCTCTGTGTGGTACGCCCTCCCGTCGATCACCGGCGTGGCCGCGGCGGTCCTGTTCGTGGTGAGGGCCCGCCAGCGCGGGGGCGCGGGGCGCTTCGAGTCGTCATACCTCATGGCCGGCGCCCTCGCCGGCTTCGTGGTCCTGACGCTCAGGCTGAAGGATGCCCAAGAGCTGGCCGGCGACTCGCGGGCCGCCATACGCTCCGGCCCCGGCCTCCAACTGGCCCTGCTCGGGATGTTCCTCCTCTTCGTGGCCGGCTACCTGGGTATTCGCGAGCGCTCGCGGGTCGAGGAAAAGGTTCGGGCCCGAGTGACGATGTTAGGGTTTCTCGGGCCTGCTGCGCTTCTGGTCCTAGTGTTCTTCCTGATTCCCGTGGTGGTTCTGTTCGTGCTGAGTCTCACCGATCTCGCGAGCTCGAACTTCAACCAACCGTGGACCTACATCGGTTTCGACAACTACCAGCGGGTGATCGACGATCCCTTCAGGGACCGCATCATAGGCAACACGTTCCGCTACGTCGTAACGACGCTCATCCTCTTCAACGTCGGCCTTGCCCTACTACTGGCAGTATTGACCACCCATGTGAATCGCACGGTGGGCTTCGCAGCTCGCGCCCTCTGGCTGCTGCCGCGCATCACTCCACCGGTGGTGTATGTCGTCATGTGGCAACGCATCGGCCAGCAGTCGCCCTTCGGCATTCTCGGCCAGAGCCTTTCCGCCGTCGGCGGTCTCGGAGTGGACACCGACCAGTACTTCCTGAACAACAATCCATGGATGTTCGTCATCTTGATCAACGGGTTCGTCGGCGCGAGCTTCGGAATGATCCTCTTCTCGTCGGCCATCGAATCGATCCCGAAGGACCTCACGATGGCCGCCCGGGTCGACGGCGCCGGAACTTGGCGCGTCATCCGCGACGTCACCGTGCCCCAACTCAAGTATCCGCTGCTCTTCGTCACTGCGTACCAGACGCTGAGCCTCCTCGTCTCCTTCGAGTACATCCTGCTTCTCACGCGCGGCGGCCCGGGTCTCTTCCAGACAGAAGTGTGGGCCCTCACGTCCTACAACCGTGCCCTGGGCTCCTACTTCGGTGCCAACCAGTGGGCGTCCGGCGCCGCCTGGGGATTCATACTCGTTTCGATCGGCCTGATCATGGCCACCGTCTACCTGCGACTCTTCCGCTTCCGCGAAATGGTCGCAGAACCCAAGATCGAGCTCACTTAGCGAGGCTGCCACATTGCCGACGACAGCAACGAGCGCCAACGACGACCCCCTGATCGAAGCTCCGGGACAGTCCTATCAGCCTTCGGTCAGTCCCGCGCTGAGGGCGTTCACCAGGGTCGTTCCGTACGCCGTCCTGGCTATCAGCATCGTGCCGATTCTGGTCGGTTACGCGTGGATCACCCTGGCCACGTTCACCAACAAGACTGAGGGCCTGAAACCGATAGGCGGGTTCACCCTGAGACACTGGGAGTTCCTGAGAGACCCGGACATCTGGAGGGCGACCCTGAACTCCTTCATTATCGCCATGTCGTCAGTGATCATGGTGACGCTCCTGGCCTCGCTCGCCGCCTACGCGCTGTCTCGGATGGCCTTCAGGGGTCGACGCGGATTCATGAGCGTTACCTTGGTGCTCAATGCGTTCCGACCTGAGATGCTTCTAATCGCGATCTTTCAGGTCCTTCTCTTTCTCGGCGGCTTGCCGATCATCGGTGAGTACGTGGGCTTCAACACCGTGTGGGGCGTGGCTCTCGTGCTGGTGACACTCGAACTTCCTCTAGGCATATGGCTAATGAAGGGATTCATGGATGCGGTCTCGTGGGACGTCGAACGCTCTGCCCTGATAGATGGAGCAGGCCGTTACCGGATCTGGCGGGAGATCATCATTCCTCAGATCCGACCTGGGCTGGCCGCTCTCGGCATCCTCATGTTCATCCAGGGGTGGAACGCCTATCTGATCCCCCAGACGTTCACGGTTGGAACGAAAGTGGCGACCCTGTCCGTGTTCCTCAACCAGTTCTCTGCCGACACCGGTCAACAGGCCTGGAATGAGGTGGCGGCTATCGGCATGTTCCAACTCATTCCGATCCTCATCTTCTTCCTCTTCACTCAGAAGCACCTGCTCAATATCTACGGTGGCGGGGTGAAGGGTGGCTCGTGATTCCATCAGAATGGAGGTGTATCCGTGAAGCTGCGGCTGTGTGGCCTCACCAAGCGCTGGGGTGACGTCTACGGACTCAGAGATCTCAACCTCGAGGTTGACGACGGCGATCTGGTGGCCTTCCTGGGCCCATCGGGCTGTGGCAAGACCACCAGCCTGCTCCTGGTGGCGGGCATCTACAAGCCGTCGGAGGGGGAGATCTTCTTTGACGACGACCTGGTCAACGAGCTCCAGCCCCGCGACCGGCGACTCGGCATGGTCTTCCAGAGCTATGCCCTCTATCCCCACATGACGGTGCTCCAGAACATCGGCTACCCGCTCAAGATCATGAAGGTAGCAAAGGCGGAGATCCGCGGGCGCGTTGAAAAGATCGCCGATCTCATGGGCATCAGGGACCTCCTCCACCGGCGCCCCGGGCAGCTGTCGGGCGGCCAGCAGCAGAGGGTCGCCCTCGGGCGTGCGATCGTGAAGGAGCCCGCCCTGCTGCTGTTCGATGAGCCTCTGTCGAACCTGGACGCTCGGATGCGCCTGACCATGAGAAGCGAGATCAAGAGGCTGCAGACGGAACTCGGAATCACATCTGTCTATGTGACCCACGATCAGGTCGAGGCGCTCACCCTGGCCGACAAGATCGCGGTCATGCGCGCCGGTGAGCTCGAAGCCTACGGCACTCCTGACCAGCTCTACGACCACCCACCAACCACCTTCGTCGCTTCGTTCATCGGCAACCCGCCCATGAACCTGCTCGAGGTCGAGGTTCAACCCGACGGAAGCGCCTTCGCGGCGCGGCGCGAGGGCCTCGAAGTGGCGGTCGGGAAGGCCCGGGCTCGAGGGGCCGCGGGCCACGGGAAGGTTCTCATGGGCATCAGAGCTGAAGATTCGCACCTCGGCGAGTCCGGCCTCCCCGGACAGGTGACCGCCGTAGAGCCGATGGGGCGCGAGACGTTGGTCGAGGTGGCCGTCGGGGGGAACACTTTCCGCGTGCTCGTGGAACCGACCGTCAGAATCTCGATGAACGAGAACGTTCGGCTCGCTCTCGATTCCAATCGCGTGCACTTCTTCGATCTCGAGACAACACAGTCCCTCGTTACAGGCTGACGCGGGTGACGAGCACGGCGAAACTGCCCCGTGAGCAACACGCCTGGCCCTAAGGCGAGTGTGAACTGGATGAAGAACCTCGCGCGGCAATACCAGGCCGCCCGCCGGGATCATCCCGGGCCGGCGGTCGCCCGGTTCGTTGAACGAGGGCCGTGAGCGTGTCAATGAGTGATCAATTCCGAGAACTGTGCGGGCCGCAGGGTCGCTCCATCCTGAGCCGTCACCTCAACGGCGACTCCGACGCGAGGCGAGGGTTGAGGCACTTTGTCGAAGCGGCCTGCGACGGGGCCCTCGACTGCGCCCTGAGGGCCGAACCGGACCCCGATCACGTCCATGTCACGACCTCTGCCCACCTGATGACGCTCGCGGTCATGAACAGGCTCAGCGGCATGCAGAGTGCTGATCTCTACAAGGGTGACCCGCTACGCTACGTTCGCCTCAATCTCCTCGTCCAGCGGCTGTTGGGGATCGAGCGACTGACGATCGGGTTCCCGGTGTACGCCTTTGGCGCTGAAACGCTCGGGCAGACGATGATGTACCCCGACGATCAAGCCCCCGGAAGCGACCCGGGCAACCCGCTCATGACCATCGACGGTTGGCGAGACATTCCTGATCATGACCGAGACCATGAGGTGTCGCAGCTAATCCGGGATGCACTCGTTCTCACCGGGCAGCTCGCCGACATCGAGCCCGTCGCCCATCTCCCAGCCCCGTACAGCCTCGCGGCAGAGATCTTCGGCCAGGAAACCTTGATCAATGCCCTCAACACGGACCCCGATACGGTCAGGGATCTGCTGGCCCACCTGGCAGACGTCGTCCTCGCTCCTTGGTGTGAGGATCTCGTGGCGAATGTGCCGGGCGTATGGATCGAGCTCTCGGACGCCAGTGGTTCGCCGATGTTCATCGGACCGAACAACTGCGTTTCCTTCGCCGTCGAACCGGTCAAACAGCTCATCAACCAGCCCCGGTGGGGGGACCGCGTCTTCGTTGCCAACTATCGGGGTGACTCGTCGCCCAGATCGGGCCGCCGAGGACGCCGGCGAGGACACACTCCAAGTGGAGGCGGGCTGTCGTTCGACAAGCTGCTCGAGATCAAGATCTCGTGCTGCCCGTTCTTCGTCATTCGTCTCGAGGCAGATACCGCGTCGGAACAGGCCTATGCAGACGCCGCGATTCGCAATGGTATTTCCCTGTATCTCGGTATCGGCGCCGTTCGCCTCGACAGGAACTCGGTGGTGGACCGGGAGGCCGCCCTGAGGGACCTGCGTGACACGGCGTTCGAACGGGGGTCCCTGATCCGATCGGTTCGTGCTGCGGCACGCAAGGCCGGCGGCGCAGTCCCCGCATGGTCCTGGCCCGGCGATCTCTATATCGAGGACACGAACGGCGAGACTGATCTGGAACTCTTCGCGGCGGTGCTCGAAGGCTGCGCCGCGGCGAACTCGGCCGCGGGGCGAGCTTGATCCTCGTCCTCGAGGCTCGCGGGCCGAGGGGATCACCGCCCGCGGTTGTCGTCGCCCTCGTGTTGCTCGCCCTTGTGGCGACGGGCTGCGCCTCGCGGTCCTCGGACACGACCACTCGATCCGGGCCGATCGAGGCGCGAGTGCTCCTCACCGGGCTCGACAATCCTCGAGGAGTCGCCGTCCGCTCGGAGACGGAGATGTTCGTTGCCGAGGCCGGCACTGGCTACGACGCAGTCGACCAGACTCAGAACACCGGGAAGCTGACCCACTTCAGAGATCTCAACGGTGATGGTGACTTCGATGACGACGGGGAGGCCGACCGGTGGTTCAGTACGCTTCCGACCTACAACGCTCTCTCGTTCTTCGGAAGCGGTCGAGACGAGGTGAGCGGCCCTGGCGACGTGCTGCTCCATGAGGATGGACGCATCTTCTTGACGGTCGACGGCGGCCTCGACGAGCAGGACCTATTCGAGATCAGCCCGGAGAGACGGGTCGGTCGAAGTCTCGCCAGCCGGAGCAACATGAACGGCATCGCCTTCGACCTGCACCAGTCCAGCATCTACGCCGTCGAGAGCATGGCCAATCGCCTCGTCGAGATTCCGCTCGACGGTGAAATACGGGACATCGTGACTTTTGCGGACCTGGCCCACGGCCAACAGTCGGTGCCGGCCGGGCTCGCGGTCGATCCTCTCACCGGAGAGATCCTGGTCGCGCTCTTCTCCGGGAACGCGGTCGACCCCGAGACCGGGGACGTGACTCCGTTCGTGATTGGCGATTCCAAGGTCGTGAGGGTCGATCCCAGCACCGGCCGTGTCACCGATGAGATCACCGGGTTGACCGTAGCTGTGGACGTGGCCGTCGACGAGTCCGCGAACATCTACGTAGTCGAGCTGGCATCGGTGCCGGCCGAGACGCTTCCGACGCTCTTCGACCTGTTCGATCCGGAGGGTCCGGTCCTCCACGGCGGCTACTTGCGATTCAGTGGCCGAATCACCTTCCATCCGGCCGAGGGAGGGTCGCTGGCCGTGATCGCCGACGGTCTCGACCTTCCCACCAACATCACGATCGGCGCCGACGGCTCGCTCTACGTCTCGACCGGGCAGGGCACGCCGGGCCGGCCGATCCCGGGGCTTGACGGGCCAACGCGAATCGTCGGACAGGTGATCCGCATCTCCAGCTTCTCGGGCGAGCCGCCGGACCCGGCGTAGGCCGCGGCCTCACCGAGTTGCCCCTCGATGCGCAGGAGCTGGTTGTACTTGGCCACCCGGTCGCTGCGCGCCGGCGCGCCCGTCTTGATCTGGCCACAGTTGGTGGCCACTGCGAGGTCGGCGATGGCGGTGTCCTCAGTCTCGCCGCTGCGATGGGACATCACGACCGCATACCCGCTGCGCACAGCCAGCTCCACGCACTCGAGCGTCTCGGTGAGCGAGCCGATCTGGTTGACCTTCACCAGGATCGAGTTGGCCACGCCAGCCCGCACGCCGCGGGCCAGCCGCTCAGTGTTGGTGACGAAAACGTCGTCGCCCACGAGCTGGACGCGCCCGCCCACAGCCCCCGTGAGCTCTGCCCAGCCGGCCCAGTCTTCCTCGGCCATGCCGTCCTCCACCGACACAACCGGGTAGTCGTCGCACAAGCGAGCCAGCGCCGCCGCCATCTCGCCCGAGTCCAACGTGCGGCCCTCACCGGCGAGCACGTGGCGGCCGTCGGCGAAGAACTCTGTGGACGCCACGTCCAACGCCAAGGCGATCTCGTCGCCCAGGGTGAGACCGGCGCGCGCGGTCGCCTCTGCGAGCAGCGCGACAGCCTCGGAGTTCGACCGCAGGTCGGGAGCGAATCCCCCCTCGTCGCCGAGCCCGGTAGACGGGCCCCGGCCCCTCAGCACCACGGCCAGTTCAGAACCGGACCCGGTCCTCGCGCCGCGCTGTCGAGGGCCGACCAGGCGACCACATCTGGCCCCGCATCGCACGAATCGCCTGCTGACGCTTGCCAACACCCATCACGAACCACCTCCATCACGAGGTGTTGCCACGACCAGTTGAATCCGCTGTCCAACCTGTAGTCGAAGTGAACGATCTCCGGGGCGATCGGGTGCCGGTCTGGCCGACCTGGTCGGAGTGGGGCGCCAGCCGTTGTTGGTGACGGCCCGGCTGCACCCGACCCGGCCGCCGAGCAGCTCGGCCAGCTCCTCCAGGGGAGCGGATCCATCGGCCGACCCGACGCCGCGGCCGCCGCCCACCACTACCGGCGCGGTCGGCAGGGTGACCCCCACACCCACCAGCGCGGGCCCCGCCATCACAGCACCCCCAGTTTCTCGAGCACATCCACCACTGCGGGGGCAGCCTCGGGGCCGTTGCCGAGGATCACCGTCTGCGACACCGTCTCGGCCGGCCGGTGCAGGCGAACCATCGCCTGGTCGCCGGCCGCGGCGTCGATGTCGAGGGTGGTGATCGCCAGCTTCTTGGAGGCCAGACGACCTCTCATGGTCGGATAGCGGGGCAGGTTGATGCCCTCCTTCACACCGAGGGCGGCGGGCAGGGCCAGCTCGTACACCTCGAAGCCGCCGTCGATCTCCCGGCGGACCCGCACGGTGGACCCGTCGATCTCGATCCCCTTGATGCCGTTGACGATGGGCCGGCCCAAGGCATGGGCCACCCGCACCCCCACCTGGAAGCCACCGGAGTCGGCCGACTCGTTGCCGAACAGGATCAAGTCGAAGACGCCGCCGTCCTCCTCCAGCGACTCGATGGCCGCGGTCAGCGCCCGGGCGGTCCGCTGCGGATCCCAGGCCGAGCCGTCGGTCTGGACCAGCACGCCGTGATGGGCACCCACCGACGCCGCGTAGCGCAACTGCTCGGCGGATTCGGCCGGGGCCATGTCCGCGAGCAGGATCACGAAGTCCTGAGTCGATTGGTCGATGGCGGCGTGGTAGCAGTCAGGGGTCGGGATTGTCAGCCTCGGCTGCAGGTGGAGGTAGAAGCCGACCTCCCGGGCGTAGTTGCTTGTGGTTGCTCGTCATTCGACTCAGTGGATCCTCAGACGGGAACTTTCCCACGATCATGGATGGAAGGTCGGGTCCGGTCCGGGAGTACTCGAGCGTGAACCGCACGCTGGTGCCCATCTGCCCCGTGCCGACGGGCTGGTGCCGGAAGCCGATGACCTCGGCGTCGGTGTGCCCGGCGGCGCGCATCCTCCCAGTGAGCCACTCGGCAGTGACCTGATCGAGGGAGCGGACCGAATCGGCGTCGGTCAACGGAGTGGCGGCTCCGAGGTGGTCACGGCCTGTCCCGGCGGCGGCGGATCTCCGCGGAGATTGCGGGAATGACCTGGTGCAGATCGCCGATCACAGCCCAGTCCGCCTTGACGACCATGTTGGCCTCGGGGTCGATGTTGACGGCCAGGATGTGCTTGGAACCCATAGCGCCCACCCAGTGCTGGATGGCGCCGGAGATACCCGAGGCGATGTAGATCTCAGGGGCGATGCGGGTGCCGGTCTGGCCGACCTGGTCCGAATGGGGTCGCCAGCCGTTGTTGGTGACGGCCCGGCTGCATCCGACCCTCCCGCCGAGCAGATCGGCCAGCTCCTCCAGCGGGGCGAACCCCTCGGCGGAGCCGACGCCGCGGCCGCCGCCGATGACGACGGGCGCGGTGGGCAGGGTGACGCCCGCCTCCAGCACCACCCGGTCCTTTACCACGGTGCGGGCCAGTTCGGCGGCGAGATCCACCGAGACGGGCAGCACGTCGACAGGGTCCGCCGGCGGAGGCTCGGCCCACGAGGAAGCCACTGTGTGCAGTGCGCAGCTCACCAGCGCGGTGTCGGCCCGCAGGGTGGCGTCCTCCAGCAGCGACCCGCCCCACTGGACTCGGGTCATCGACCAGTCTTGGCCCGGCTCCGGCGGAGTGATGTCGGTGCAGTTGGCCACGAAAGGGGCGTCCAGGCGGGCCGCGGCCTGCGACATCACCTCGTTGCCCCGCTCGCTACCGCAGGCCAGCACCGCCCGCGCACCGAGCTCGGCCGTGATCTGGGCGACGGACTCGCCCCAGGCCTCGGGGCCGAAATCGGTGAGCACCTCGTGGTCGACCGTGTGCACCCGCGTCGCCCCGTGGACGCCGGCCTCGGCTGCGAGCGAACCCGAACCGACCGCATCTCCGGAGGCTCCCGCTCCGATCACCGCCGCGTGCATTTCTGTGCCCATCTTGGCGGCCAGCGTCCGACCGAATGTGAGCGCCTCCCGGCCGGGCTCGCCCAGCGTGCCCCGGTCGTGCTCGAGCACCACCAGCAGCATCACGCCACCCCCTGCTCGTCCCGTGCGTCGACCCGGGCGAACCGCGCCATCACAGCACCCCCAGCTCGTCCCGTGCGTCGACCCGGGCGAACCGCGCCATCACAGCACCCCCAGCTCGTCCCGTGCGTCGACCCGGACGAACCGCGCCATCACAGCACCCCCAGCTCGTCCCGTGCGTCGACCCGGACGAACCGCGCCATCACAGCACCCCCAGCTCGTCCCGTGCGTCGACCCGGGCGAACCGCGCCATCACGCCACCCCCTGCTCGTCCCGTGCGTCGACCCGGACGAACCGCGCCATCACAGCACCCCCAGGTCCGCGAGCACGTCCACCACGGCGGGGGCCGCTTCGGGGCCGTCGCCGAGGATCACCGTCTGCGACACCGTCTCGGCCGGCCGGTGCAGGCGCACCATCGCCTGCGCACCCTCGTCGGCATCGATCTCCAGCGCGGTGATTGCCAGCTTCTTGGAGGCCAGCCGGCCTCTCATGGTCGGGTAGCGGGGCAGGCTGATGCCCTCCTTGACCCCGAGCGCGGCGGGCAGATCCAGCTCGTACACCTCAAAGCCGCCGTCGATCTCGCGGCGGGCCCGCACGGTGGACCCGTCGATCTCAATCCCCTTGATGCCGTTGACGATGGGCCGGCCAAGGGCGTGGGCCACCCGCACCCCCACCTGGAAGCCTCCCGAATCGGCCGATTCGTTGCCGAACAGGATCAGATCGAAGGCATCGCCGTCGGCTTCGAGCGACTCGATGGCGGCCGTCAGCGCCCGGGCGGTGCGCTGGGGATCCCAGGGCGCGCCGTCGGTCTGGATGAGCACGCCATGGTGAGCGCCCACCGACGCCGCGTAGCGCAGTTGCTCGGCAGCCTCAGGCGGTCCCAGCGTGAGCACCGTCACCTCGCCGCCGAGGCGCTCGGTGATCTGCACCGCCTCCTCCACCCCGCACTCCTCGTGGGGGCTGGTCGTGAACCCCAGATGGGCCGCGTCCACGGCCAGGCCGTCGGCGGTGACGTTGATCTTGGCGCCGGGCGCCGGCACCCGCTTCACGCAGCACAGGATCCGCATCACTCGTGCTCCCTCAGCTCTGAGCCGTCAGCACCGTCGACCCCCGCATCCCTGACGCCTCAGCTCTTCATGCGGGCGTCGTCGGGGTCGAACACGGCGCCGGTGCCGGCTACCCGCACCGGGAACAGTTCGTTCATGTACATCACCTGCAGGTCGGTGCCCGGCACGGCCAGCTCCGACGGCAAGTACCCCATCAGCAGGTACTTGCCCACCGACGGGCCCGGGCCGGCGGTGGTGATCCTCGACACCCGCCCGTGAGAGTCGACGATGCGATCACCGTCGAGGGTGAGGATCGGCTCGTTGCCGCCCTGCATGTAGCGCTTGCGGCCCCGGCCGTCGCGCAGGTCCTCCACGGTGAGAACGCACACTTGCACCTCGGGGTCTCCCGCCTCGCGGGCCGCCAGGTAGGCCTCCTTGCCGATGAAGTCGGCCGCCTTCACCCGGGGTCGGGCCAGCCCGGCCTCCAGCGGGTTGTACTCGCTCTCCAACTCGGCGCCCATGAGCCGATAGCCCTTCTCGAGCCGGCCCGAGGTGCCGTACACCCCGCCGCCGGTGGCCCGCAGGCCGTAGTCGGCGCCGACCCGCATGAGGGCGTCCCACACCGCGGGGTCGTCGTCCCAGGCCAGGTAGACCTCCCAGCCGGTGTCGCCCACATAGGAGATGCGGAACAGGGTGGCCGGCACGGGCCTGCCCGTGCCGCAGTCGAGCTCCACGTCCACCAGCGAGCCGTAGGACGATCCCGCCTGGCTCAGGTCGGCCTCGCAGAGGGCGCCGAGCACCGCGGGGGCGTTGGGCCCCCAAAGGCCAAGGGTCGTCATCTCGTCGGTGACGTTGGCGAAACTCACCGAGCCGTCGGTCGGCATGTGCCGGCGGGCCCAGAACTCGTCGCGGCCGCCGTCGAACACGCCGGTCACGACCCGCACCCGCTCGGTTCCGAGGCGCATCATGGTCAGGTCGGAGTGGAAGCCGCCGTCGGGCGTGAGCCACGGTGTGTAGATCGAGCGGCCCACCGGCACATCGATCTTGTTGACTGCGAGACGGTCGGCGTAGGCCACCGCCCCCGGCCCGGTGAGCTCGTAGATCTGGAAGGCGCTCAGGTCCACCAGGCCGCAGTTTTCGCGCAGGTTGAGGTGCTCGGCGACGGTGATGGGGCTCCACCAGCGGGCGTCCCACTCCACCTCCCGGTCCTCCAGCCCGTAGCGCTCGACGAGGTCGGCGTTGGACTCGAACCACTGGGGCCGCTCCCAGGTGCGGGCCTGGAAGAAGAAGGCGCCCAGGTCCTGCTGGCGCGAGAAGTAGGGCCCGACCCGCAGGTCGCGGCGGCTCTCCCACTGCTCGGCCGGATGGACGATGCCGTAGGTCTTGTTGAAGTGCTCGGCGGAGCGGGCCCAGATGTGTTCGTCCGGCCGCTCCTCGGGGTAGAAGCGGGAGATGTCGGCGCCGTGGACGTCGATCACCCGGGGATAGCCGAAGGTCATCCACTCGGCCACCACCTGCGCCATCCCCGGCCCCTCCTTGACCCAGACGGCGGCGGCAGACCAGAGGTTGCGCACCTCGGGGATCTCACCCAGACACGGCATGGCGTCGGGGGTGAGCGACAACAGGCCGTTGATGGCGTACTTGATCTCGGCGTCGCCGAGCATGTCCATGAGCTCGATGGCCTGCTCCATCTGGGGGTCGAAGTCGTCGGGCGTGAACGGCATCTCGGTGGGCGACAGCGCCGCCTCTTCGTTGGAGGGGATGTCGTCGGGGTGGTGGAAGATGGGCCTGTGGGCGTAGGAGCCCACCTCCATGGAGCCCGCGGACTGACGCTCGTAGCAGAACGTGTCCATGTCGCGCACGATGGGATAGCCGATCTCGTTGTTGGTCTCAGCGAGCACGTCGACCGGGCCAACGTCGGCCATCTGGTGCACGGCCGGCACCAGCGGGATGCAGGCGCCGGCCATGTTGGCGAGCCGGTTGGACCACACCCCGCAGGCGATCACCACATACTCCGTCTCGATGGTGCCGGCGTCGGTGACGACGGCCTTCACGGTGCGGTCGCCGGGGTTGGGGCCGGGCTCGGTGAGAATGTCGAGCACCTCGGTGTTGGCCAGCACCCGGCAGCCGTTGTCGGTGGCCACGCGGCGCATGACGGTGCCCGTCTCCAGCGAATCGACTACCGACACCGTCGGGGAGTAGAAGCCGCCGAGGATGACGTCGGTATTGATGAACGGCACCAACTCGCTCACGTCGGCGGGGGTGAGCAGGCGCGCTTCCACGCCCCAGGCGGTGGCCGAGGTCATGCGCCGCTGCAGCTCGTCCAACCGCTCCTGCGTGCGGGCCACCTCAATGCCGCCGGAGTCGACCGAAAGGCCCAGATCGCGGTACTGGTTGGCGCTCTGAACGCCGAGCAGGCACATCTCCTTGTTGTGGTCCACCGGGAAGATGAAGTTCGAGGCGTGTCCGGTGGAGCCGCCCGGGTTGGGCAGCGGCCCCTTGTCCAACAGCACCAGGTCGCTCCAGCCGAGCTTGGCCAGGTGACCTACCAGGCAGTTGCCGACGATGCCGGCTCCTATCACCACGCACTTCGCGGTGGCGGGGAAATCGCTCACCCTCGTTCCTCCTGAGCTGCCATGCCAGCGGGCCTGGGATCTTATGTAGTGTGCGGCGTCCGCTTCGGGGCAGGTGCCGCATCCTGTTCTGCAATGCGGAATCGTTCCGAGATGCGGAACGACAAGCTACCCTCCGGAGCGGCGCCGCGCCAACACTCCGGCCGGTGCCGACAACCGCGCAACACTGATGCGAAAGGAAGGGCAACGATGCCATTTCCGACCGACCTGGAGATCGCCTCCCAGGCCAATCTGAAGCCGCTCGACTCGATCGCCGCCGACGCCGGCATCCCGCCCGAGATGCTGGAGCCCTACGGCACTGGTGCGGCCAAGGTGAGCCTCGATGCGGCGGAGGCCATGGCCCAAGCAGGCCGGCCGCGGGCCCGCTACGTGGTGGTGTCGGCCATCACACCCACCCCGCTCGGTGAGGGCAAGACCACCACCACCGTCGGGCTCGGCCAGGCTTTCCAGCACATCGGCCGCACCGCCACTATCGCCATCCGCCAGCCGTCCATGGGCCCCACTTTCGGCATCAAGGGCGGCGCGGCCGGGGGCGGCTACAGCCAGGTGGTGCCCATGGAGCTGTTCAACCTGCACCTCACCGGCGATATGCACGCCGTGACGGCCGCCCACAACCTGTGCTCGGCCATGGTGGACGCCCACCTCTACCACGGCAACGAGCTTGGCCTCGACCTATACAACATCACCTGGCGCCGGGTGCTGGATGTGAACGACCGGGCCCTGCGCAACATCACGCTGGGGCTGGGCGGCCGCCTCGACGGAGTGCCCCGGGAGTCGGGCTTCGACATCACCGCGGCCTCCGAGGTGATGGCCGCGCTGGCGCTGTGCACCGGGCTGCAGGATCTGAGGGCCCGGCTGGGGCGCATCGTGGTGGGATACACCAAGGCCAGCACGCCCGTCACCGCCGAGGAGATCGGCGTGGCCGGGTCGATGGCCGTGATCCTGCGCGAGGCCATCAAGCCCAACTTGATGCAGACCCTCGAGAACACGCCCGCGCTGGTGCACACCGGGCCCTTCGGCAATATCGCCACCGGCAACTCGTCGATCGTGGCCGACCAGATAGGCATCCGCGCTTCGGACTTCCTGCTAACCGAGGCGGGCTTCGGCGCCGACATGGGCGCCGAGCGCTTCTTCAACATCAAGTGCCGCTACTCGGGCATCGCACCCGACGCCGCCGTGCTGGTCGCCACCGTGCGGGGCCTCAAGGCGCACTCGGGCAACCACAGGATCGTGGCTGGCCGGCCGCTGCCGGAAGCGCTGCTGGCCGAGAACCCCGACGAGGTCCACGCCGGCGGTGACAACCTCCGCAAGCAGCTCGAGAACATGCGCATCCACGGCTGCACGCCGGTGGTGGCCATCAACGTGTTCCCCGGGGACCACGCGGCCGACATCGCGGCCATCGGCGAGATCGCAGCCGAGTACGACGCCCGCTCGGCGGAGACCACCCACTTCGCCGACGGCGGCCGGGGCGCCACGGAGTTGGCCGAGGCGGTGGCCGAGGCGGCCGACGAGCCCAGCGAATTCTCGGTCCTGTACCCCGACGAGGCCTCGTTGAAGTCCAAGATCGAGACGGTTGCCACCCGCGTGTACGGCGCTGACGGTGTGGAGTACTCCAGCACCGCGGACAAGCAGCTCGCCACCTACACCGAGGCCGGGTTCGGGAACCTGCCGGTGTGCATCGCCAAGACGCACCTGTCGATCTCGTCGGACCCGTCGTTGAAGGGCGCGCCGACCGGATGGACACTGCCGGTGCGCGAGGTGCGGGCCTCGGTGGGCGCCGGATTCGTGTACCCGATCTGCGGCGACGTGCGCACCATGCCCGGCCTGGGCCGGGTGCCGGCCGCCATGGGGATCGACATCGACGCCGACGGCAACATCGTCGGCCTGAGCTGAGGGTCTGACTGCGAGAATGATGTCGAGACTGCGACGCGCCCCAACGGGCGCCGGACCACGCCCCGACGACCACACATCGTCGCAGCCCGGCCGCCCGAGCGACAAAGGGGTGCGATGATGCTGCAACGTCTGCGACGCGCCCCAACGGGCGCCACGGCCGAGAGCAGCGATGCGCGGGACTACCGGCTGGCGCTGGTCGACGACTTGACCTACGAGGTCATACCGCTCAAAAGCCTCGACGCAGCGCTTGAGGCGCTGCCCCCGAGTTCTCGGGTGTCGGTGACGGCGTCGCCGGTGAAGGGGCAGGACGCTACCTGCGAGATAACCGAGCGGGTGGACGCCATGGGCCACGAGGCCATCCCCCACGTCTCGGCTCGGTTGGTGCCCGACCGGGCTCGGGTTGCCGAGCTGGCGGGCTGGCTGCGTTCAGCCGGGGTGTCGACCATGTTCCTCGTCGGCGGGGACGTGGAATCGCCGGGCGCCTACTCCGACGCGGCGTCGTTCCTGCGAGACCTGCTCGCGTGCGACCACGGGCTGAGCACCATCGGCGTGACCGCCTACCCGCATGGCCACCCGCTGATCGACGACGGGGCGCTGCACGAGGCGCTGCACGACAAGCAGGAGCTGCTGGCCTCCGCCGGCGTGGAGGGCTACTGCAGCACGCAGATGTGCTTCGACCCGGGCCGCATCGAGAGCTGGCTGCGAGCCGAGCGGGCCGCGGGGCTGACGTTGCCGGTGCATCTGGGGATCTCCGGCGTGGTTGACCGGACCAAGCTGCTCACCATGGGGGCGCGCTTGGGCGTCGGGCCGTCGCTGCGCTACCTGCGCAAGAACCGGGCCGCGATAACCAGGCTGATGACGTCGCGCAACTACGACCCCGACCACTTGCTTACCGCTCTGAGCCCGCATCTGGCAGAGCTCGACGTGACCAGCCTGCACGTGTTCACCTTCAACCAGGTAGCAGCCACCGTCGCCTGGCAAGCCTCCCACCACCGCTAACTAGGCCGGCCCGCCGGCGTCCCTTCCCCCAACTTCCTCGGTCCCCGCCGCCCTCATCCCCGCCGCCCTCAGATATTTCAGTAGTTGTGCCTGCATAGCGAGTACAACTACTGAAATATCGGTCAAGGCCTCGTGCGGGCGGTAGCGACCGCGGCGCACAGGTCCGCTGGACGGTCGACGTAGTCCTCCCAAGTGAAGTTGAGCACGGTCCAGCCAGCGAGAGTGGTGCGGTTGCGCCGGCGGCGGTCCTCCACGAAGGACTCGTAGTTGTGGTGCCACCGGCGGCTGTCGAGTTCGATGGCAAGCCGGCAGTCCGGGAAGGCGAGATCGACCTGTGCGATGAGGGTTCCGTTGGCGCTACAGATTCGGTACTCGAGCCGGGGGCGGTCGAGCCCGGAGGCGACTAGCAGATCTTCCACCATGCGGCTCCATTCGCTTAGGGGCACGGGATCGTGGCCGAAGCGGCCGTCGAGGGCAGACCGAAGAGCGGCACAACCATTGCGCCCCTGTCGGGAATGGGACACCAGAACGCCGAACAGGTCCGCTGGACGAAGCCGGCGATCGCGCAGGACAGCATCGATAGCGCGGTCCAGCCGCTTGCGGCTCACGACCGCAGCAAGGTCGAGCACAGTTCTAGGCAATCCCGTAGAGGGGATGGCATTCTTAACCACGGGTCTGGCCAGGTTCATCTGGGTCGACTCGTGCAGCGTCACCCCCTTCATCGCCCTCTTTCTTCCGCGCGGCACGGACAACTCGATGCGACCGAGTGTGAATCCGTCAATGCCGTGAAGCGCTGCCGCCGATCGGTGGCTCGCCAGCCCGTCGTGGACCATGCACGCCGCGAGCAGCTTCGATAGCGGAGTTGGAGGAGCAGCCGCGTGCCGGTACACGCCCCGGGCCTCACGCACCCAGCGCCCCGTCCCCAGGCTCCGCTCGATCTGGCCCCTGGTCATGCCTGCCGTAAGCGCCTGCGAGCGAGTGATGAGCCCGTGCTGCCGCCTCATGCGCATGAGCACCTGTTCCTCGCCTGTGACCACGACCACCTCCGATGCCCTCTCCACTGCTGTACGAGCGCGCCCGGCCTCGCCTATAGTATTATAATACAAGTAATATCAGGTGATATCAACTCTGTGTCGAGTGGGCGCGCCGCGAAGACAGAGAGCCGATTGTCGGGTCTCACAAGACAGCACACGCCTTGCGATCCGCTAGACGAGTGTCAACAGGGGTGCGGCCGGGCTATATGTCGTGAACTTGCAGCTCAGGCTGGCTGTGGATCGGCCAATTCGATGAGACGGACGGCCCCGGCTGGCTGCTTCCTTACCCAGTCCAGCACTTCCTGCTCCTGGGAGAAGACGATGACTTGGTGTTCCTTCGACGCCGCTAGCAGATAGTCAAGCACCTCCTGCTTCCGATCAGCATCGGCGTGCACGGTGGGATCATCAAGCAGCACCGGGCAGGTCTCATGGCCTGCGGACAGCACCTGAGCTAGGACTAGCCGCAGCACCAGGTAGGTCTGTTCCGTGGTGCCCCGCGACACCAGTCGAGCGTCACGTCGATGACCCGCAGCGGTCACCAGCGTCACGCTCAAGTTGCCGGGATCGACCTGAACTTCCTTGTAACGGCCATTCGTCACCTTCGGGACCCACGGGCTCATCTGGGCGGCAAGACTCGGAGCGAGAAGCTGGTGAGCATTCTCGGCTGCCTGCTCAAGAAGCTTGCGGGTGGAGTCGAGCGTGATGGCTAGGCGCTCCACCCGTTCCAACTCGGCCTCCGCCTCACTCAGGCGGGCCTCCGCCGAAGCCACGTCGACGCCCGCCGGATCAACCCGAGATAGTGCTCCTTGCCTCTCGCTAGCCTGGCGACCCGCTACTTCGAGTTGCTCACCGATGCAACGGATCTCGGAGTCGAGTCGGTCTATTCCGATGCACTTATCCACAGGTTCGGCGCCGAGGGCCGAGAGCACTCTAAGTGCCTCCCCCTCGGCGGTTCGGGCTCTATCGGCCTCGTGTCGCCAGTCATGTAGCGTTCGACCATCCAAGGCCTCCTGGTAGCGGCCCCATTCCTCTACCTCTTTGTCCCTCTGCTCTTGGATCGCACTATGCCGACGCAGAGTCTCCTCGATCCGTGCGCGCAGATCGTGGTCGTCGCCTTTCACGCCATGCGTGGAGGCGAGAGACCGCAACTTGCCCCATGCGTCCTCGTGTGACTCCCTGCGTTGAACTTCTCGCGAGTCGAACGCTGTCCGCTGCTCGATCTGCTGAGCGAGGAGCGTTCGGCTGACGCGGGCTTGTATCCGACGCGACGCCTCCGAAACAGCGGCAACGGGATCGTGGGGCAACTGCCACTCGTCCAACTGGCGCAGAGCTTCGGACCGAGCTTCACGCTGAACTCGGCGGTTGGCCGCCGATCGCACGCGCCTCACTCTGCGAGACATCGCCCAACTCGCCGCGAGGACAAGAACCGCTAGTGCAACCCCGTACGCGAGGCCAATCGCTACGCCTACGACGCCCGCAGCAACCAGGCCGACGACTGCGACCAAGCCAACAGGTGTAACTGACTTTGCATCTACGTGTGGATCGGAGTCTTGGAACTGTCCGACGCACCGCTCCACGTCTTCGAGTAGGAGGCACGGCACCGAGTCTGGACAATCCACCTCAGACAATCGAGCCTCAAGCACCTCGACCGGGTCTAGATGCGTGGCCTCTGACTGTGGAAGGCTCTTGACCCTCCCCAAGGCTTGGGCCAACTCGGTCAAGTCAGGCAATTCGTCGTGCGACGGATCACCATCGCTGAATCGCTTCTCCCACTTGTCGAGCCTGTTCACCGCCTCGTTCAGCCGCTCAACCTTCTGCTTGGCTACGTGGAGGCTCCGCTGCGCCTCTACTTGGGCTTTCTCGCTCGTGAGCCTCTTGACCTTCTGGCGATGCTGTTGCAGGGCCGACACCAGATCCAGGTATTCGCGGTGGGCACTGTCGGCTGCTTCTAGGCTCGCTTCGGCCTCACTCGCCGCATTCTTCGCCGTGCGGAGCGGCCTGGTGGAGTTCTTGCGGTCGAGACCTACATGGTCCCTCTTGTACTCGTCGAGTTTCTCAAGGGCGCCGGCGGCAGTGCCGCTGGCGCCGCCGGCTGCGGCTCGGGCCAAGTGCTGCTGAAGCGCGTCAGGCTCGTCAAGATCGGAAATGATGCTGGCCTGACCGACGGATGCGGTCATGGGGAACGTCTCACGGTCGAGTCCCAGGAGCATCGAGCCGTCGGGGCTACCGTCATTCATGGGAAGGTCCGTGAATGCGCGGCCACCCAGATCCGCGCGGCGGACATCGGTCTTTCGGTTGTCGAAGTCGCGATCGATCTCGATGTGCCGCCCATCGTCAAGCATCACACCGGCCTGGACGAACCAGGGATCGTCTTCACCTGCATCCCACGGGCGATGGCGTTCCTCGAACTCCCGCTCTGCCTTGGTGCGGCCAGCGCCACGTCGGAGGCCGCACAGGGCTGCTGTGATCGCTGCGTGCCAACCCGACTTGCCGGACTCGTTCGGGCCGTGGACGATGTTCAGGCCCTTCTTGAACTCGAGGCCATGATTCTTCATGGGGCCGAAAGCTCGGGCATGGATCTTGGAGAACCACACGACTCAGACCACCTCCAAGTCTCTGCGGCCATCGAGCGCCCGCAGCCCCGTGATAATCACACGCCGTCGCTCCTCCTCGTCCAGATCGTCCGCGGCCCTCACTGCCGTGACGAACTGCCCTCGCACGGTGGACTCCCCCGCGATCGCGTCAAGGTCGTAGCCGGGACGGATGTCGCCGACACGGATGCTCAAATGACGGAGCGGCCCCGACTGCTGCCGTAATGAGGCAACGTCGAGATCGACGTCCGGCTCAAGGTCACCGACAACGGTCATTCGCGCTATCCCCGTCAGGGGTGCGACCAGATCGCGGACCTTGTCCTCGATCTGTCCCAAGTCGCTGCAACCAGACACGTCGAGTTCAAGGTTCGCGTGAACCTCGAGGCTCGAAACGCGGTGCCACTCGCGCTCCGGCGATCCCCCTCCGCCATCGAATGTGATTTCCACGGCACCGCCGTCGCCCGGCTCACCGAACGAGAGGGCGGCGGGCGCACCTCCGTATGTGTGGCGCTCGCCCTCGACCCGCTTGTGGTAGTGCCCGACGACGCAGTGCGCCAGTCCTGCGGCCGCAATCTGGCCGACCGAGAACGGCGCGTGCTGCTGCTTGTTGTGATCCTCCCGCGCTGCCCACGACCAGCCTGAGGTCTCCGATCCATGGAACAGCCCGATGTGTAGTGCATCGCCCTGCGTGCTGAATCCAGCCAGCGGATTGCCAGTACCCGACGGCTTGCAATGGGCGAAACCCCACACGCGCACACCGTCGGGTCCGTCCCAAGGAGTCAACTCCTCGGAATCGAAGACGTGAACGTTCGACGACCACGACGCTGTCGCGTAGATGCTCGAAGGGCCGTACCAGTCGTGGTTGCCCGGGGAGATCAATACCGGCACTGGAGCGATCTCACCGAACACCCGTTCCAGCAGCTTGACTGTGTCGGGCGTGAAGCGCTTGTGCTCGTAGAGGTCACCAGCGCACATCAGGGCATCCACGCCGAGTTCGTCAGCTAGGCGGACGATCCGCTCCAGCGTGTGGCGCAGATCGGTGCGCCGCAGCTTCGCGAGTTCGGGGCCACCTTGGGCGAAAGGGGCATCGAGATGAAGATCGGAGAACGCCAAGATTCTCATTGGCTGAAGACAATAGAGAGGGGGTGTGACACGGAGGGGGAGGCTCCCAGATCGTGCTTGACCATTGGGCGTGGACCCTATGGCAGAATGGGGGCGATGACTGCTGCTGATGGTTCCCGGCACGGCTGGCCGGCGGTCGAGCCGACTGCGCTCGCTGATCCCGCCGCGGAGCGAGCCCGGCTTCGGGAAGACCTAGCGACCGCCTACCGGCTGTTCGGCACGCTGCGCTGGGGCGAGCTGGGCGACGGCCACATCACCTGCCGCGACCCCGAGAAGCCCGACCACATTTGGCTGCTTCGCCACCGTGTCACCTTCGAGCGGGCCCGACCCTGCGACATGGTGCTGGTCAGTCCCGACGGCAGCGCCGTGGACCAGGACGGGCGCCCGGCCCGGATCAACAACACCGCCTACCACATCCATCACCCCATCCACGAGGCCCGACCTGATGTGACGGCCGCCGCGCACGTCCACACCCACTGGGGCACGCCGTTCGCGGCCGAGCGGCGCATGATCGAGCCGATCACGCAGGAATCGACAATGTTCTTCGAGGATCACGCCCTCTTCGACGACGAAGAGGTGCAGATCCTCTCCTGCGACGGCGGCAAGCGCATAGCAGTCGCGCTCGGTGAATGCCGGGCCATCATCCTTGCCAACCACGGTCTCCTGACGGTCGGCTCCAGCCCCGCCGACGCGGTCGGCTGGTTCGTGCTGATGGAGCGCGTGGCCGAGGTGCACATGAAGGCCCGCCACGCGCTGCCGATCTCGGCCGAGGCCGCCCGGGCCGCCCGCCGCGACATCGGCGTGGACGGCTACGGCTGGGACCTGTTCAACTGGGCCGTCCGCCGCCACCTGAGCGTCGGCTGACAGTCGGCTGAGCAGCCCAGGCTTCACCACACACCCGAGGCTTCAGCCTCGACTGGACGTCCTCCCTGGCCATCCGCCGCCGCACCCGATAGGGGCCGGGCACACTCGGCAGGCAGTCGCCGCTCAACGGGGAAGCACGCGCCCAGCAGGGTCGGCACCGGCCTAGGCCGGGAAGCTTCCCAGCATCCGGGCCGCGGTGAGGGTGTTCTGTAGCAGGCAGGCGATGGTCATGGGTCCCGTTCCGCCCGGCATGGGCGTGACCGCGCCGGCCACGGCCTGCACTCCGTCGAAGTCCACGTCGCCCACGATGCCGTCGGCAGTGCGCGAGATCCCCACATCGATCACCGCCGCGCCCGGCCGCACGAAGTCCGCCGTCACCAGCCGGGCCATGCCGGCCGCGGCCACGATGATGTCAGCGCCCCGGCACACGTCTTGCAGCTCCGGCGTGCGGCTATGGGCCAGAGTGGGGGTGGCGTCCACCCCCTTGCGGCCCAGCAGCAGCACCTGCGGGAGCCCCACCAGAGTGGACCGGCCGATCACCACCGCCCGCTTGCCCGAGGTGGGCACCCCGTAGCGCTCCAGCAGGCGCATCACCCCCAGCGGCGTGCAGGGCACATGGCCCGGCTGGCCCCGCACCAGGCGGCCCATAGATGCGGGCGTGAGCCCGTCCACATCCTTGGCCGGCGGCAACAGGTCCAGGACGGCGTCTGCGTCCAGCCCGTCGGGCAGCGGAAGCTGCACCAGAATGCCGTGCACGCCAGAGTTCTCCGACAGCGCCCTGACTGCCTCCTCCACCTCTGACTGGCTGGCATCGGCGCCGAGCTCGACGTGCCGCGACACCATCGCGGCCTCGGCCGCCTTGCGTTGCTTGTTGCGCACATAGATCCGGCTCGGCTTGTCGTCGCCGACCAGCACCGTGGCCAGGCACACCTCGGGGCTTCCCGCCGCGGTGATCTCGGCGTTGAGCTCGGCCACGATCTCGTCCCGCAGCCGGTTGCCGTCCATCAGCACGGCCCCGCCTTCGGTCCTTTCGAAGTCGCCGGTCATGAGAGCCGCCGACCGTCAGCCAACGGGATGCTCTCCCACGGCGCCGCCACAACCGGGGTGAGTCGAGAATGTTCGGTCATCGTCCCCCTGTCAGGGCGGCAAAATCGTCGAATCTTTCGTTGACGGTCTCGACAGGGTAGACACCGCGGGCCTACGATGGCCGTTCCGGCATACGGAACTGTTCCGAATACGGTGCGCTTCGGGTTCGAAACGCGCCGTTGCGACCTCCGAGGTGAAGAGCATGAGGATCCTGTTCGCCGACGGCCTGTCGGAGGCCGCGATCGAGCGGCTGCGGGCCGGAGGCGACGTCTGCATCCTGAAGCCCTCCGTCACCGCCGAGGATCTCCCCGCCCATGTCGACGGCTTCGACGCGCTGGTCGTGCGAAGCACCCGGGTGACCGCCGAGACCATCGAGGCCGGCACCGACCTTGGACTGGTGGTGCGGGCCGGCGCCGGCACGAACACCGTCGACTGCCAACGCGCCTCGGCGCTCGGCGTGTTCGTGTGCAACGTTCCCGGGCGCAACGCCATAGCGGTCGCCGAGTTGACGCTGGGACTGATGTTCGCCATCGACCGCCACATAGCCGACGCCGCCGCAGACGTGCGGGCCGGACAGTGGAACAAGAAGGCCTACAGCAAGGCCCGCGGCCTGTACGGCGCCACCTTGGGCATCATCGGAATCGGCGCCATCGGGCTGGAAGTGGCCCGGCGTGCCGCCGCCTGCGGTCTCAGAGTCGTTGCCGAGGACAAACCGCGGCCTCACGACGTGCGCCGGCGCATGAGCGACATCGGCGTGCAGGCCCTGCCCGATCGAGCCTCGGTTCTCGCCACCAGCGACATCGTGTCACTGCACGTGCCCGGCGGGCCCGAAACCGCGGGCATGGTCGATGCCGAGTTCCTGGCCGCGATGAAGCCGGACTCGGTCCTCATCAACACCGCCAGAGGCGAGGTCGTGGACGAGGCGGCCCTGCTCGCCGCGCTCGACTCCACCGACATGAGTGCGGGCATCGACGTGTTCGCGGACGAGCCCGCGGCCGGGGCCGGAACCGTCGACTCCGCTCTGGCCCGGCACCCCAAGGTGATCGCCACCCACCACATCGGAGCCTCCACCCGCCAGGCCCAGGAGGCGGTGGCCGAGGGCACCGCTGAGGTGATCGAGGCCTATCGAACAGGCTCGGTCATCAACTGCGTGAACCTTGAGCAGGCCCCGAAGCGCACAGCCACGCTCAGCATCCGGCATTACGACCGGGTCGGGGTGCTGGCCGCGGTCCTGCAGGAGCTGCGCCGCCGGCGCCTCAACGTCGCCACCATGCGCAACCGCATCTTCGCCGGCTCGGTGGCCGCGGCCGCCACCATCGACGTGGCCGGCGCCATCGACGGCGACCTGCTGGACGCGCTGGGCGACATCCCCGACGTGATCCAGGTATCGGTGTTCGACGCATGACCCAGCCAGAACCGATGCTGGCGCCCTTCGCGGGCTGGCTGGTGAAGCCGGAATGGGCCGACCGGGTGATCAGCCGCGCCTACGACAACCTCACCCCCGGCCAGCGCCGGTCGATCGTCAAGGAGAACCCGTACAGCTACGTGAACGTCACCCGCAGCAGCGAAGACCTTCTCGACGACGAGCATCTGTCGATCGACAGACTCGTCAGCCAGGGCGCGGCCGCCCTGACCCGCCTTCTCGACGCCGAGGTCTTCGCACCAACGGGACGACGCGCCCTCTACCTGTACCGGCTGACCCACGCACGGGGCTCCCAGATCGGCCTGATCTGCACGGTGGCGGTCAGCGGCTTCGACGAGGGGCGCATCCGCATCCACGAAGGCGTGCGAGAGGACCGCACAGAACTGCTGACCTCCCATCTGATGGGGGTGGGCGCCACGTCGCACCCGGTGGCGCTGGCGGTAAGAGCGTGGGCGGACTCGGAGTACGCGACGCTGCTGGACGAGGTCGCCGGGGCGGCACCACCCGAGCTGGAGTTCGGCTCGCAACTGGTCCATCACCAGATCTGGACGGTGCCCGCACAGATGACCGATCGGCTGCTCTCGGCGCTGGCCGACACGGTCCTTTATGTGACCGACGGGCACCATCGCTCGGCCGCCGCGCAGCGGGCCCTAGCCCGAGACCCGGACAACCCCGTGCTCACTCACACGCTGGCCTCGGTGTTCCCCCACAGCCAGCTCCACGTTGAGGCCTATCACCGCGTCGTGGCCGACCAGCACCACGACAATCACGCCGACTGCTTATGGGCACTGCGCTCCAGGGCCAGCTACATGGGGGGCGAACTGGAGCGTGTGCCGAGCGCTGAGGACGCGCGGCCCAGACATCGGGGCGAGGTCGGCGTGTACGCGGCGGGAGCCTGGCACCGGCTGACACTGCCTCCACCGACCTCCGAAGCGGGCGCTCTCGACGCACTCGACGTCGACCGGCTGCGCCGGCTGGTTCTGGACCCGGTGCTAGGCGCCGAGGAACTGGCCGCTACCGGCACCGTGGACTACGTCCCCGACACCGCTGGGCTCGACGAGCTGATCCGACGTTGCGACGCCGCGGGCCGGATCGGCTTCGTGATGTACCGGCTGTCGGTGGACGAGCTGCTGGCCGTGGCCGACGAGGGCACCAAGATGCCGCCCAAGTCCAGCTTCTTCTACCCCAAGCCCCGGGCCGGAGCGTTCCTGCGGGCGCTCGGACGGGGCGCCACCGCCCACCTCGACCCCTCGTAGCCGAACCCGGCTCAGGTGTCGGCGGCGGCTAGGGCATCGACGATGGCGGCAGCGCCCTCGTCTATCTCGACGGCGGTGACGTTGAGCATCGGGGTGATGCGGATCACGTTGCCGTAGAGGCCGCCCTTGCCGACGAGCAGGCCCCGCTCACGGCACCCCTCCAGAACTTTGCCGGCCCGGCCAGCGTCGGGTTCGATGGAGCCGGAGTGCACGAACTCCAGAGCCTGCATCAGTCCTCGGCCACGCAGCTCGGCCACCCAGTCGTAGCGATCGACGGCCGGAGCGAGGGCATCGACCAGCCTCCGCCCCATGGCCAGCGCGTTGGCCTGCAGGTCGTCCTCCAGCACCCGCCGCAGCGTGACCCGTCCCGCGGCCGCCGACAGCGGGTTGCCGCCGAACGTGGAGAACTGCAGCGCGCTGATCGAGTCGGCGATCTCGGCTCGGACCACCACCCCGGCCAGGGTGATGCCGTTGCCGACGCCCTTGGCGAAGGTGAGCATGTCGGGGACGATGCCGTGGGCCTCGTATCCCCAGAAGTGGTCGCCGGTTCGACCCCAGCCGGTCTGCACCTCGTCGGAGATGAACAAGATGTCGTGGGACGACAGCACCTTGCCCATGGCCCCGAAGAAGCCGTCGGGGGGCACCGCGAAGCCGCCGACGCCCTGGATCGGCTCGGCGATCATGGCGGCCACGTCGCCCGCGGTGGTCATGTCGATGAGCTGCACGAGATCATCGACGCAGGCCCCGGTGTAAGCGTCGTCGTCGAGATGGCGGAACGGGCTGCGCAGCCGGTAGCCCCCGTGGACGAAGGTCACGTTGAGACCGGTGAAGCTGGTGGAGGACCAGCTGCGGTGGGCGGTTATGGCCTGGGCGGCGAAAGAGCGCCCGTGGTAGCTGTTGCGCATGGCCAGGATCTGGTTGGAGCCGCGGTGCGCGGTGGCCATCAGCAGCGCGGCGTCGTTCGCCTCGCTGCCCGAGGGAGTCAAGAACACCCGGGCGTCGGTGATGCCCGACACCCCGGCCACGTCCTCGGCGAAGGCGATCATCGGCTCGCTGAGATACAGCGTGGAGGTGTGCATCACCTTGGCCGCCTGCTCCTGCACCGCGGCCACCACGCTGGGCTCGGCGTGGCCGATCATCGTGGTGAGCACCCCGCCGAAGAAGTCGAGGTAGCGGCGGCCCTCGACGTCCCACACGTAGCTGCCCTCGCCCCTGTCGATCGAGACCGGCTCGTCATGGAGCAGGTGCAGGAAGCTGGGCAGCACGGCGGCGTAGCGCCCGGCCAGTTCGGCGTTTGTGGTCATGGCGGAGATTATGCCTGCTACGAGGCCCAGCGTCTCCCGGTCACGTGCCAATCAACGTCGTTCGCAGGACTTGGAGGTCGTTCTCGCCGGGTCGTGAGCATGGCCGGCGGTAGCGTGGAACCCCGATCATGATCGAGAGGTCCGATCGATGGCGCCTCCGGTCCGCATCTTCGCATGTCTCACAGCGCTGGTCCTGCTCGCCTCCGCGTGCAGCGTGGACGAGGCCGCAACGCCAGAGCCCGAACCGGCGCCAACCACCGCACCCCAACCAGCGCCCGAGCCAACCACCGCACCCGAGCCCGAGCCGCCCGAGCCCGAACCGGCGCCAACCACCGCACCCCAACCAGCGCCCGAGCCAACCACCGCACCCGAGCCAACCATCGCACGCGAGCCACCCGAGCCCCACGAACCCGACACGACCGACGAGCCACCCGACGAGCCCGGACCAGAACCAGCCACCGGACCAACCGACCAAGCCACAACCGAACCCGAACCCGACACAACCGACGAGCCGCAGGCGCCCCAGATACTCGAGGCCCTCAACCCCACGCTCGACGGCGGAGGTGTCATCTCCGCGGGCAGCTACAACGCATGCGGGCTGCGAACCGACAGCACCATCACATGCTGGGGCGACAGTCCCTCAACGCAGGCTCCGGCCGGACCGTTCCTGTCCGTCTCTGCGGGACTCTTCCACAACTGCGGGCTCCGGTCCGACAGAACGATCGCATGCTGGGGCGCCGACGAGTACGGACCAGTCGACACCCCGGGGAGAGAGTTCGCCATGGTGACCGCAGGGATCATGCACACCTGCGCACTGCGAACTGACGCAACCGTCACATGCTGGGGCAAGAACGAGCACGGACAGACCGACGCACCAGCCGGCGAGTTCATTTCGGTGGCCGCCGGAAGAGACCACACCTGCGGACTGCGGACCGACAACACCGTGGACTGCTGGGGAAGAGACCAATACGGCGAGACAGAGCCACCGGCCACTCGATTCACTGCAATCTTCGCCGGCAACGGCAACACCTGCGGACTGAGAGCCGACCAAACGATCTCGTGCTGGGGGAACGACCACTACGACCAGAACGACACTCCCTCCGGCGAGTTCTTGACGCTGACCGTCGGCAACGCCCACACATGCGGACTACGAACTGACAACACCATTGCCTGTTGGGGCTGGAACGTCAAAGGCGAATCGGACGCTCCCGATGGACGATTCATCGCTGTCAGCGCTGGGCACACCAACAGCTGCGCACTCCGAGTCGACAGGACCATCGCATGCTGGGGCTCGACTTATTCGGGCCAGACCAGCGCGCCCGCCGGACGGTTCTCGGATGTATCCGTGGGCTCGTATCACTCATGCGGGCTCAGCGTCGACCGAGAGATCGCATGTTGGGGTAGCAGTGCCTTCGGTCAGTCCGACAGCCCCGGCGGACTGTTCGTGTCCGTCTCGGCAGGAGCTGTTCACACCTGTGGTCTCCGGCTAGACCGGGCCATTGCATGCTGGGGCAACAGCATGAATGGCCAAGCTGGCGATCACTTCACGGCCGTCTCCTCTGGCACTGAGCACGTATGCGCCCTGAGAACCGACCAGACCATACAGTGCTGGGGTGACGACCGCCGGAGCCAGAGTGACGCTCCCGAGGGACGCTTCTCCGCCGTTGACGCCGGGAGCTTCCACACCTGCGGAATCCGAATCGACCAGACCGTCGCATGCTGGGGCGCGAATCACCAAGGTGAGACCAACGCTCCCAACGGACGATTCACCGCCGTTGACGCCGGGAGCCTCTTCGCTTGCGGACTTCAAACAGATCAGGCCGTTGAATGCTGGGGTTACGACCTCTTCGGCAAGACTGACGCTCCTGAGGGCCGCTTCTCTGCCGTAGCGGCCGGCATTTCCCACTCCTGCGGACTCCAGACCGACCTGACGGTCAGGTGCTGGGGCTCGAACAGCTATGGGCAGGCAGATCCACCCGACGGACGCTTCATTGACATTGCGGCCGGGTTGTTCCATTCATGCGGGTTGCGAACCGACCAATCCATCGCCTGCTGGGGCAGCACCGTGCCCGACGGGTTGTTCGGTCCCGAGCCGCTTTCCGAACAACCCGACACGCCCGAGCCGGAGACCGAACAACCCGACACACCGGACGAGCCCCAGACATTCGAGGCCCTCAACCCCATGCTCGACGGCGGAGGCGTCATCTCCGCCGGTCATGGCCACACGTGCGCAGTACGCGTCGCCTACACCATCGCCTGCTGGGGCTGGAACAACGACGGCCAAACCGACGCACCCGACGGACATTTCCTCACCGTCGCGGCGGGCATCGGCCACACGTGCGCAGTACGCGTCGACAACGCCATCGCGTGCTGGGGATACAACGACAACGGCCAGACCGACGCACCCGACGGACAGTTCACTTCGGTGATCGCAGGCGCGTACTACAGCTGCGGGCTGCGGACCGACAATGATGTCGTCTGCTGGGGCATCGATGGCGACAACGACACCCCCGATGGGCAATTCAAGGCAATCGTTGCCGGAGACAAACACTCCTGCGGTTTGCGGGTCGATGACACCGTCTCGTGTTGGAGGGGCAATTGGATTGGTCAGGGCGACGCTCCCGAGGGGCAATTCGCGGCTGTCGCAGCCAGCTATGACTTCTCATGTGGACTGCTGACCGACGGCACGATCACGTGCTGGGGATCGAACGACTTCGGTGCAACCGACGCCCCCGACGGACAGTTCCTGGCAATCTCCGCCGGCGGAGACAACGGTTGCGGCCTCCGTGTCGACAACTCGATTACCTGCTGGGGCAAAGAGTATTCCGATGAGGCCGATGCACCCGACGGGCAGTTCCTGGCAGTCTCTGTTGGACCAGACCAGGCCTGCGGTCTGCGAACCGACAAGACAGTCGCCTGCTGGGATCACCCGTTCGTAGTCGAGGGCGACCCCGGTGGTGTGCCCGAAGGGCTGTTCGGACCCGACACAACCAAGCCCCGGCCCGAGCCCGCAACGAAACCCGAACAGGATCCACAGCCGGGCACCGATGAGCCCGAAACCATGACGCCGAGCGCGCTGAACCCGACTCTCGATGGCGGCGGTGTCGTCGCCGGCGGCGGTGACTTTACCTGTGGGCTGCGAACCGACAGCACGGTCGAGTGCTGGGGGAGCAAGTTATACGGGCAAACCATCGTCCCCGACGGCGAGTTCGTCGCCGTCGCAGCCGGCGGCATCCACGCCTGCGGATTGCGCGCCGACGGCACCGTCGCCTGCTGGGGAGGCGGCTACAGCGGTCAAGCCGACCCGCCCGAGGGCCGGTACACCGCCGTCGCCGCCGGCAGCCGGCACAGCTGCGGTGCACGGACCGACGGCACCGTCGCATGCTGGGGCGCCAACGACCACGGCCAAGCCAACCCGCCAAACGGGCAGTTCACCGCCATCACAGCCCGCCGAGACCACAGCTGCGGTGTACGGACCGACGGCACCGTCGCATGCTGGGGCGCCAACGACCACAGCCAAGCCAACCCGCCAAACGGGCAGTTCATCGCCGTAGCGGCCGGTTTCCACCACAGCTGTGGACTTAGGATCGACAACACCATCGCATGCTGGGGCGAGAACATCTACGACCAAGCCGACCCACCAGACGGAGACTTCGCTGCCATCACAGCCGGCGAGTTCCACAACTGCGGCCTGCGAACGGATAGCGCCATCATCTGCTGGGGAAGTCTGAACAACTTCGCCCATCCTTCGCCCGGTGACGGATTCGTCGCAGTGACTGCCGGATCGAGCCACACCTGCGGGCTGTTGGCCGACGGAGCATTCGAGTGCTGGGGCTACGACGATCATGGCCAAACCGACCCGCCAGACGGAGACTTCGCTGCCGTCACAGCCGGCGACTTCTTCAGCTGCGGACTGCGAACCGACAACACCGTCGCATGCTGGGGCGCCAAAGCGCAGAAGTACCGCCCGGACGGTCGATTCACCGACATCTCTAGTGGTTCCAGCCACAGCTGCGGGCTGCGCCCCGACAACACCGTCGCATGCTGGGGCGGTAAGGCACTCGGTGCAGAAGTCCCGCCCGACGGGCAGTTCACCGCCGTTTCTGCTGGCCTCTACCACACGTGCGGGCTCAGAACTGACAACACCATCGAATGCTGGGGAGGCATGAGCAGCAGCGGCACAACAATTGCACCCGACGGGCAATTCGCCGCCATCGCAGCCGGCGGCCTTCACACGTGCGGGCTCAGAGCCGACAGCACCATCGCGTGCTGGGGCACGAACGACGACGGCCAGGCCGACCCGCCTGGCGGGAAGTTCATCGCAGCCGCCGCTGGTTTCTCCCACTCCTGCGGACTGAGGACCGACTACTCAATCGAATGCTGGGGCTGGAACTACCACCGCCAAACCGATACCCCAGACGGGCAGTTCATCGCCATCGCAGCCGGTACCTACCACACCTGCGGACTGAGAACGGACAACACCATCGAATGCTGGGGGCGCAGCAACTTCGGTCAGGGCGACCCCCCTGGCGGGCAGTTCACCGCCATCGCAGCCGGTACCTACCACACCTGCGGACTGAGAACCGACAACACCATCGAATGCTGGGGCATTTCCACGCCCGGTGGGCGCTTCGGGCCTCAAACGACCGAACCAGAGACCGATCGGGAGTCGCAACAGACTGACTCCGCTTGGGCCATCGACCCCGCACTTGACGGCGGAGGCGTCATCACTGGTGGCGCAGGTCACGCATGCGGACTTCGAGTCGACATGACGATCACATGCTGGGGCGACATCTTGGATCGCGAGATCGATGTTCCGGACGGCAAGTTCGTTTCGATCAACTCCGGCAGCTACCACGCTTGCGGTGTCCGCACCGACAAGACGATCTCATGCTGGGGCGACAACGACGAGGGCCGAGCTGACGCGCCGGACGGGAACTTCACTGCGGTCGCCTCGGGCGAGACTCACACATGCGCGCTGGCAACCGACAACACCATCACATGCTGGGGCCTTGACGGTGGCTACGGTCGAACAGACCCTCCCGACGGAGAATTCGTTGGTATCGGCGCCGGCAACTATCACACATGCGCGCTGGCAACCGACAACACCATCACATGCTGGGGAAACAGAGACCAAGGACGACTCGACTCTCCGGACGGACAGTTCACCTCCGTTAGCGCCGGCAGGTACCACACCTGTGCGCTCCGAACCGACAACACCGTCGCGTGCTGGGGCTGGAGTCACGCAGGACAAGCCGACCCTCCCGACGGACAGTTCACCTCCGTTAGCGCCGGCAGGTACCACACCTGTGCGGTGCGAACCAACAACATCGTCACATGCTGGGGCGACATCTCGGACCGGGAGACCGACACACCTGATGGGCAATTCAGCGCTATTACTGCTGGCAGCGGCTACTCCTGCGGTCTACGCATGGACAACACGCTCGAGTGCTGGGGGGGATGGATCTACGACGATCGGACTGATGTTCCTGACGGGCATTTCACGGACTTGGTAGCCGGTCGCGTCCACACGTGCGGACTGCGAATCGACACGATCACATGCTGGGGCGGCAACCGATGGGGGCAGGCCACACCGCCCGAGGGAGAGTTCACCGCTTTCACCTCCGCACTGCTCCACACATGTGCACTCCAAACCGACGACACCGTCGCATGCTGGGGTGGCAGACTTCCACCAGGTACCGACATCGAGGACACCAGCAGCTACTTCCACACGTGCGGACTGAACACTGGCAGAGAGATCGTCTGCTTTGATTCCAGCAGCCTCATCTCCTCAATTCAACCGCCCCGGGGAGAGTTCACCGCAGTCGGAACCAGCAACTTCTATGGCTGCGGGATTCACATCGACCGGTCCATTGGGTGCTGGGGCTACGACGATACCGGCCAACTCGACGTGCCCGAGGGACGCTTCCATGCCATAGCCGTAGGCAGCCGCCACGCATGTGCGCTGCGAACCGACAACACCATCGCATGCTGGGGAGACAACCGATACGGCCAGACCACGGCACCCGACAGCGAGTTCACGCAGATCAGCGCAGGCAGTCTCCACACTTGCGCTCTGCGAACCGACAACACCATCGCATGCTGGGGAGACAACCGATACGGCCAGACCACGGCACCCGACGGACACTTCACCGTCATCACTGCCGTGGGGCTCCGGACTTGCGCGCTGCGAACCGACAACACCATCGCATGCTGGGGAGACAACCGATACGGCCAGACCACGGCACCCGACAGCGAGTTCACGCAGATCAGCGCAGGCAGTCTCCACACTTGCGCGCTGCGAACCGACAACACCATCGCATGCTGGCCGAGTGGCTTTCCGGAAGGTCGGTTCGGGCCCGAACTCACCTCCCCAACGTAAGGACCGTGCGGTCAGTCGTTGCGGATCCTGCGGGCTAGAGCTACCGCCGCCCTCGCTTCGCGGTTGGTGCGGTACTCGTAGGTGTCGGCTGCGGCCAGGATCCAGCGGCTGCCCCGCACCCCCAGCCAGCGCAGAGGCTCGGGCTCCCAGCGTCGGTGGCGGACCCCCACCCACGGCAGGTCGACCCGCTCGGAATCGGTGCCGGTGATCAGATCGGCCAGCGTGCGCCCGGCCAGATTGGACGGCGCCACCCCCTCGCCCACGTATCCGCCAGCACCCGCGGTTCCCGCATCCCGGTCGAAGTGCACGAACGGGGTCCAGTTGCGGGGCACGGCAAGAACACCGCCCCAGCGGTGGGTCACCTCAGCCTTCGCGAGCGCCGGGAACAGGTCCACGAGCGTGGCATGGATGCGCTCATGCGAGCGGTGGTGCTGCTCGATGGCCGGCCTGATCCTCGAGCCGTACAGGTAGGGCACCCCCCGGCCACCGAAAGCGATGCGGTCGTCGGCGGTGCGCTGGCCGTAGATCACCATGTAGCGGTCGTCGGCGAAGGTGGGCCGGTCGGCCAGGCCGATCTCGTCGAAGACCGTCGGCGGCAGCGGCTCGGTGCCGATCATCAGTGAGTAGATGGGCAGCAACTGGCGCCTCCGGCCCCGCAGGTCCCGGGTGTAGGCCTCGGTGGCCCGCACCACCACCTCGGCCCGCACCGTCCCCCGATCGGTCAGCACCCGGCCCGGCTCAATCGCCACCGCGGCCGTCTGCTCGTAGATCTTGGCGCCCCGCCGCTCCACGGCGTCGGCCAAGCCCCGAACCAAACGCGCCGGATCGACCGCCGCGCAGGGGGCGTAGAAGATGCCGCCGAGCACGCCGGTGGCCCGGGCGTGGCTGCGGGCCTCGTCCGCGGTCAGCAGCCGGATCTCGTCCTCGTTGAGCCCGAGCTCGTGATGGTGTGCGACTTCGGCGGCCTGACGCTCGGCCTGCGGGCCGTTGCGGGCGAAACGGACGACCCCGCCCTTGTGGTAGCCGCAGTCGATCCCCCCGGCGCCGGTCACCCGGCCGATCTCGTCGACGCTGTCGAAGACGGCCCGGGCCAGCCGCAACGATGCGGGCAGGTCGGTCAGGGCCGCGTACTTCTCGATCCCCGCGGCCAGCTCGCCCACGGCCGAGCCGCCGTTGCGTCCCGAGGCCCCGAAGCCGCACACCTCGCGTTCGACCACCGCCACCCGCAGCGTCGGATCGAGCCGTCGCAGGTAGTAGGCGGTCCACAATCCGGTGAACCCGCCGCCGACGATGGCCACGTCGGTGTCGGTGTCGCCTTCGAGCGCGGCTCTAGGCTCCAGCGAGCCGGGGTAGATGTCGAGCCACATCGACCGCGAGCGGTACCGGGCGTCCGAGGTCGCACCGGGGGGCACGCGAGTACTGTACGCCCGCTGCACGGACGAGCCCTGCGCGTAGCCGCCGGCTACCACCCGCTCCGTGAGAACTGGCAGCAAGACGCGCTGCCAATCCCCAACAGGGACCGCAGCTCCGTGAGAACTGGCAGCAAGACGCGCTGCCAATCCCCAACAGGGACCGCAGCTCCGTGAGAACTGGCAGCAAGACGCACGCATAGCGAGCAAGACGCTGCCAGTTCCTTGGAGACCCGCCCGTGCCGGTACGGGGATACTCTGAGACCATGCGCCGTCCGCCGATCAGGCACCTCGACCTCGCCGGATCGCCCGAGGCCATGGGCGACGCCCACGGGCGGGCCCACGCGGACGAGATCCGCCGCTACGCCCGAGACCGGACCAATCTCGTGGCCGAGGGACTGTGGAGCGGCGGGCCGTTGGAGAGGGGCGCGGTGCTGGAGCTTGCCGCAGCCTGCCTGCCCGCCCATGAGGCGTTCTCGCCCCGCCTGCACGCCGAGATGCTGGCCATGGCTGCTGCCGCGGGCATCAGCCCGGCCGAGGCCGTGGTGGTGGGCGGTTTCACCGACTTCGTGGACACGGTGCGGGCCGTGACCGCAGGCCCGCACCCGGCCTCAGTGACAGAGGACGACTGCACCGCCTTCGTTGTGCCCGACGGTTGGGCTGCAGGGGCGGGGATGCTGGGCCAGACCTGGGATATGCATGACGCCGCCACCGACCATGTGGTGCTGGCCCGCCTGCGCGCCGACGAGGGACCGGCCGCCCTGGTATTCACCACCGTCGGATGCCTGGGCCAGATCGGCATGAACTCCGAGGGTGTGTGCGTGGGAATCAACAACCTCACCGGCAACGACGGCCGCTTCGGAGTGATGTGGCCCACGGTCATCCGTGGGATGCTCGCTCAGGCGACCGCGGCCGAGGCGCTGGATGTGCTGCTGCGAGCCGACCTGGCGGGCGCCCACAACTACCTGATCCTCGACGCCGAGGGCCGGGGGTTCAACGTCGAGGCCATGCCGTCGGCCCGGCCGGTGAAGACCCTCGACGGCGAGCCGCTGGCGCACACCAACCACGTGACCGATCCCGCGGCCGCTCCTTTCGAGGGCGAGAGGGACGAAGAAGTGATGGCCAACTCGCGCCAGCGCCTGGAACTCGCCGCGGCCCTGCTCGCCGGCACCGACAGGCCGGTAGACGCAGAGCGTCTGATGGAGATCACCCGCGAGCCCACCGCCATCTGCCGCTGGCCGGACGACAAGTACCGGGTGGAGTCGAGCGGCGCGGTGATCATGCGGCCCGGCACCGGAGACTTCTGGGCCTGCTGGGGCCAGCCCGCCGACAACGACTACGAGCACTTCTCACTGGCACCGGCCGCGGCCCGAGGCGTCTGAGTCGAGCCAGCCAGCTATGGGCGAGCTGACGTACACGAACATCCGCGCCGAGTGGGCTGAAGCGCTGGAGCACATCGAGCACACCTCGTTCCCGACCGCGGATCGCACCGACCTGTACGACGCCGACGAGTTGAGGGCTCTAGCCCGGGAGTTTCCCGAGGGTGGCGTGGTGGTGCTCGACGGCGAGACGCCGGTGGCGATGGGGCTGGGAATCCGCGTGCACTTCGATTTCAGCCACACCCAGCACTCCATCCGGGACCTGGTCGGCACCGGCGGCGGCAGCGGCCATGTGCCCGACGGCGCCTGGTACTACGGCACCAGCATCGCGGTGCTGCCCGCCTACCGGCGCCGGGGCATCGGCCGGCGCCTCTACGACATGCGCAAGCAGATCTGCCGGGAATTGAACCTGACCGGCATCGTGGCCGGAGGCGTCATCCCCGGCTACGCCGACCACAAAGGCGAGATGTCGGCGGCCGACTACGTGGCCAAGGTGTCGGCCGGAGAGCTGTACGACGCCACCCTCACCATGCAGATCGCCAACGGCTTCGAGGCTCCGGGCGTGATAGCCGACTACATCACCGACCCGGCCGTTGACAACTGGGCGTCGCTAATCGTCTGGAAGTACCCCGACTACAACCCCGACGCCTGACTCCCTCTCAAGATGTCACACGCCCTCGCTAGGGTGCGATATCATGCACAGGAGCCATCAGAAGGTGATCAAATGGCCTTGACAGATCTCTCCAGACACGGCATGGAGACGCCGCCGGACGATAACCGGCTCGGCGAGGCGATTCTCTACGTCGCAGAACGGCTGGCGGACGACCCGGCGGGGCAGGGCGCAGTCAAGTTGAACAAGATCCTGTGGTGGGCCGACTTCGAGAGCTTCCGCGAGCGAGGCCGCTCCGTCACGGGCGCGGTCTACCAGAAGCTGAACGAAGGACCCGCTCCGGTTCGCCTAGTGCCGACCCGAAAGAAGCTGCTGAAGTCCGGTGCCGTCGACATGGAGGAACGTGACCGCCGCGCCCAGAGCCCGGAGAAGGTCCTGCTCGCCCGCCGTGCGCCCGAGCCCATTTTCGACAAAGACGATCTTCGCTACTTGGAACGAGCCTTGGGCAAGTTCCACGGGATGACAGGCAAGCAGTGCAGCGACTTCTCGCACCGCGCCTCCGCTGGCTGGCAGACCGTGAACAAGGGAGAGATCATCCCCTACGAGACCTCGCTCGTCTACACGCGGCCTCTCACTGACGCCGAACTCGCTTGGGGACGTGAGGTGGCGGTCGCCGCCGGATACATCCCCGAGTGACACCAGATCCCAAGGGCCCCTCTATCGAGAGGGCACATGCCTTCAGCGACACGGTGAGGGGCTTGTTCGGCGCCGAGCGGCGACCGGATGGCACCCGCCCGTCGCGAGAGGATTTCGAGCAGTTCTGCTGGCCCGCACTGGCGAGGGCGCTGTCGGCCACATGGTTAAGCGCCGCCGCTGTCGACGACCGGTACCGCGATGTTCGAGAACTCGTCATCGGTTCCGTTCACCCAGCATTCCCGCCAACTCGTATCGCCTTTGTGAGGGAGCCCGGCCACGGGCAAATCCCTCGGCGGCTGATCGTCATCGGCATCGACTTCGACTGGGACTACGAGTGGCCCGATAACGAATAGCCGCATCGGGGAATCGGCCGCGGGTTCCAGGGGTCGCGGCTGCTAAGCCGACTCCCCCTCTACAGCTCGGGCCTTTAGTTCTGCCACGAGGTCCGGGTCGTGCTCGCCCAGGGCGGGGACGGTCGTGTCCGCAATTCCGCCGTTGCTGAGGTTGAACGGGGGCTTGTAGACCTCGGCCGACCCGGTGGGGGTGGTCACCTGCATGAAGCGGTCGCGGGCTCTGAGCTGATCGTGCTGCCACAGCGCCAGCGGGTCCCGCACAAAGCTGTGGGCCACCCGGCCGGCTCGCAGGCGCCCGATCAGCTCTTCGGCGGGAACCGATGCGAAGACCGAGTTGATCAGCGCCTCGAGATCGTCGATGTTGGCGATGCGGTCGGAGTTGTCGACGAACCGGGGATCGTCGATGAGCGCCCGATCCTGCAGGACGTGCTCGGCGAAGTCGGCCCAGTCGCGGTTGCTCTGCACGCCGATCATCACCAACTCGCCGTCGCTCATCCGATACATGCCATAGGGCGCGATGATGGTGTGGCGATGGCCCGCCCGCGGCGGTACCGAGCCCTTGCCCACCGCCGCGTAGGTGGGCGCGGCCGTCCACTCGGCGATGCTCTCCAGCATCGACACCTCGATGGAGGCGCCCTCCCCGGTGGCCTGTCGGCGGTAGAGGGCGGCCAGGATCGACGACAGGGCGTACATGGCCGCGGAGATGTCCGCTATCGAGAATCCCACCTTGCAGGCCTGCTCGGCGGTGCCGGTGAGGGCCACCGCTCCGCCCTCGGCCTGCACGGCCAGGTCGTAGGCCTTGTCGTCGGTACGAGGGCCGCCGAGGCCATAACCTGAGATGTCACAGGCGATCAGGCCGGGGAGCTTGGCTCTGAGCTGGTCGGCCAGGATGCCGGCCCGCCGGGCCGCGGCGGGCGACAGGTTCTGCACGAACACGTCCGCGCCAGCCACCAGCCGGTCGAAGACAGCACGGCCCTCGGGATCCTTCAAGTCCAGCTCGATGCTCTGCTTGCCCCGGTTGGCCCACACGAAGAACGCGGACGTGCCGCCCATGGCCGAGTCGTAGTGGCGGGCGAAGTCGCCCTCACCGGGGCGCTCCACCTTCAGCACACGGGCACCCAGGTCGGCCAGCTGGCGGGTGGCGAACGGGGCGGCCACCGCCGCCTCCAGCGCGACCACGATCACGCCCTCGAGCGGCGCGCTCACCGGGGTGTCTCCCAGGGCATACAGCCGATGGCGGTGGCGGGACGGGTCGAGGGATGAGCGGCTCCCATGGTCACGGCTCCTTGGGCAGGTAACCGCCGCGGGTCTGGGGGAGCCTCATGTCCAGGATCCGCGACGCCACCACCGTGCGAAGGATCTGGGCCGTGCCGCCCCCGATGGTGAACATCCGCACGTCGCGGTACATGCGCTCCAGCGCATTGTTGCGGCTGTAGCCGGCCGCTCCGTGGGCCTGCAGCGCGTCGCTCACCACTGCGATGGCCGCCTCGGAGGTGAAGATCTTGGCCTGGGCGGCCAGGGCCGGGTCCGGGAACGGGCTGCCGCCGGGCCCCTTCGAGGCCGCGGCCCGGTAGGTGAGGCTGCGGGCCGCCTCCAGCTTCACCGACATGTCGGCCAGCATCCACTGCAGACCCTGGAACTCAGCGATGGGGCGGCCGAACTGCTCGCGCTTCTTCACGAACTCCACCGCGAGCTCGAACGCGCCCGAAGCCAGGCCGAGCGCCACCGTGCCCGCGCCCACCCGCTGGGTGTTGTAGGCGTTCATCAGGTCGGCGAAGCCCCGTCTCAGCCCCGACGGCGGCTGCACGGCCATGTCCGCGCCGACCTCGGCGTCGTTGCACACGATGGTCGTCTCGGGAAGCCCTCGCAGACCCATCGTCGGCTCGCGGGGCCCGATCTCGAGCCCGGGCGTCTCGTCCCGGAAGGCCAGGAAGGCACCGATGCCCTCCTCGTTGCCGTCCTCGTCGAAGACCCGGGCGAACACCAAGTGCGTTATTGACACGCCCCCGCCGGTGATCCAGTGCTTGGTGCCGTTGAGTACGTAGACGTCGCCGTGGCGCTCGGCCCTGGTGGTCATCTCCGACGCGGCGCTCCCGGCAGCCGGCTCGGTGATGCAGATGGCTGGCTTGTCCCCGGACAGCACCAACTCCGCGACCCTCTTGCGCTGGTCGTCGGTGCCGTAGGCCATGACTGCGGAGAGCGCTCCCATATTGCACTCCACCGCGATGCGGCCGGTCACGCCGCATACCTTGGCCATCTCCTCCACCACCAGCACGGCGTCCAGCAGCGACCGGCCGGGACCGCCGAGGGTGGTGGGCACGGTCATGCCGGTGAAGCCGGTCTGCCGCAAGGCGGCCACGTTGTCCCAGGGATACTGCTCGCTGCGGTCCACCTCGGCGGCCCGCGGCGCGATCACTTCGCGGGCCAAGGCACGGGCCTCTGCCTGGATCGCCCGCTGCTCGCGAGTGAGTTCCCAGCTCATAGCGCCGCTACAGCCACTTGCCTCGTCAGGGTGATGAGGTCGCGCTGGGCGATGCTGCCCCCGATGCGGCTGATGGAGGAACCGAGCTGGTCGACAAGTTTGACGAAGTGGTCGCCGCCGCCTTCGCCGTAGCTGCGGAACGCCTCCACTAGAGGGATTACGACCTCGCCGAACGTCGAGTCGTTCTCGCTCGCGCCAGTCTCGCGTCCTTCGAGACCTTCGAACCAGCGCCGCGCCCCGGGATGGCCGGGCCTGCGGGTGAAAGCCAGGGCGGCGTGCACGTCCAAGAAGCCGCTCGTGTGGCGCTCGGCCACCTCGTCCCAGCCGTCCGCAAGCGCGTCCCAGCGGTCGCCTGCGTCGCAGCCAGCCAGCTCCAGACGCCACAACAGCGATGTCTGGTCGCAGAGCTGGAAGGCAGTGGTGGCGTGGGGCTGGCGCTCGTCGAAGACGGCCAGCGCGCCGGCCGCATCACCGGACGCCATCAGGCGCAGGGCCAGATGCCACCAGATGTGGGTAGCGAAGAGATCCTGGTCACTCCACCGTTCGACGGAGCCATCCAGCAGCTCCAGTGCAGCCGGAGTGTCATCGGTGGACTCGTAGACGTGGGCCAGCGCGTGCCTTGCCCACAGATCGTCGGGGTCGAGGCTCAGAGCCTGGCGGCCCAGTTCCTCGGCCTCGTCGTAGCGTCCGACCTCCTCGAGAGCGAAGGCGTGCTGCCCGGCCACGAACCCCCACCCCCGTTCGCCGCGCCAGGCCTCGACAGCGTGGGAACTGGAAGCCAGGCGGCCGTCGACGTCCCCGACATGCAGGGAGACGTCGTGAGCAAAGCGCACAGCCGCGAAGTCCCGCTCGCCCAAGGCGATCTCGTGCCAGGCCCGAACCGCGTCGGTGAACTCTCCGCCGAGAAGCGACTCGAGCGCCCGCACATGGCCCCGCTCGCGGTCTGGAGACTCGCGGGCCCGTGTCCGGGCGCGTTCGGCGTCCGCGGTCAAAGCCGGCGAACTCGACGGCGTTCCGGCCAGCACTCGGTAGACCGCCGCGAACACCGGTCCCATGACGAATGCCTCGTCGCGGGCGCCCGCCGCCGACATCACGCTCACCGGGTCGCCGCGGAAGTGCAGGTACTGCTCCCAGGCTCGAAGCCAGGCATCGGCGCTGGCCGGCTCGCCCCGCACCGGACCTAAGTCAGGCAGGCCCGACACGCTCATGGACCTTGACTTCCAGGTGCTCGATGCCGTTGACGAAGTTCGAGTCCACGTAGACGGGTTCGCTGGCCAACTGCAGCTCGATGCCGCGCCCCAGGATCGCCTCGATGAGCACGGCCAGCTCGAGGCGGGCCAACGGCGCACCCAGGCAGAAGTGGGCTCCGCCGCCGCCGAACGATGCGTTGGGCGGCCGCAGGGGCCTCGTGACGTCGAAGCGCATCGACTCGTCGAACACGGCTTCGTCGAAGTTGGCCGCCGCATACCACATCACCACTTTGTCACCGGCGCGCAGCGGAGTGTCCTGCAACACGGTGTCGCGCGCCACGGTGCGGCGGAAGTACAGGATCGGAGACGAGTGCCGGATCACCTCCTCAGCGGCTTGGGCCATCAGCGACGGATCGGAGCGGACCAGATCGAACTGGTCGGCGAACTCGACCAGATGCAGTGCCAGATGGGCCATGGAGGCCCTGGTTGTCTCGTTGCCGGCGAAGACCATCAGCCGGAAGAAGTTGGTGAACTCGGCGTCGGTGAGGCGCTCACCATCGACCTCGGCCTCGATGAGCTTGGTAACTAGGTCGTCGGCGGGCTCGGCCCGGCGTCGCTCGCCGAGGGCGCGGGCGTACTCGTTGATGCCGTGGGCGGCCGGGCTGTTGAACGGCAGCAGCCGCAGATCGGTGGTGTTGCCATAGGCGGTGGGCTCCAGCGGCTTGCTGGAGGTGCCCGCCACGAGATGGTCCGTCAGCTCGATCATGTAGTCGTGGTCCGATTCGGGCACGCCCATGATGTCGCAGATAACTCCGATCGGTATCGGCGCCGCCACCGCCTCCACCCAGTCGCCGCCGCCGGCCTGCACCAGCGCGTCGAGGCGCCCGGCGATCCTGGATCGCACCGCGGCCTCATACGACTGCACGTGGCGCGGCGTGAACGCCGAGCTGACCAGGCGCCGCAGCCGGGTGTGCACCGGAGGGTCGAGGTCGATCATCGACGCCCGGGCCGACAGGGCGTCGGAGTCGATGTCGTATATCTGGATGTGGCCAACCGCAGAGGAGTACAGGTCGGTGTCGCGCGACACCGCCGCCACCGGCGCGTGCCGCGTGACCGACCAGAAACCGGTGCGGTCGCCGCCGGTGGGCGGGGTCCAGCTCAGCTGGGGGCGGGCGCGCATCTCGGCGAAGGCCCCATGGGGGATGCCCTGCGAGAACGTCGCTGGGTCTGAGAGGTCCGCAGGTGCCAGCATCCGTCCAGAGCCCGGATCACCCGGCTCCGGCACAGGTCGGGACGCGGACGCGTCGGCTGATCCCGCCGCGGCGATTGGGCGTCCGGTCACGGCTGTCAGCCGACCACGAAGGGGTCGCGGGTGGCGCCGGTCAGTTCGACCCAGACGGTCTTGGTTCGCAGGTACCCGTCGAAGGCCTCGCGGCCGTTGTCCTTGCCGTAGCCGGACTGCTTGAACCCGCCGAAGGGCGCCATATAGCTGACGTTGCGGTAGGTGTTGACCCACACCGTGCCCGCGTCCAGCGCTCGGGCCATCCGGTGGGCCCGGCGCACGTCGAGCGTCCACACCCCGGCGGCGAGGCCGAAATCGGAGTCGTTGGCCAGCGCCACGGCCTCGTCCTCGTCGTCGAAGGCCATCACCGCCAGCACCGGGCCGAACACCTCCTCGCGCACGATGGTGGTGTCGTTGGTGACGCCCGTGATCACCGTCGGGCGCACGAAGCGGCCTCCCAGAACAGGGTCGACCACCCCGCCGGCCGCGACGGTGGCCCCCTCGACTCGGGCCTGCTCGACCATGGCCAGGATCCGGTCGCGCTGCGCGTCCGACGCGGCCGGCCCCATCTCGGTAGCCGGATCGGAGGGATCGCCCAGCACCAACTCCTCGGCTCGGGCCGTGACCCTGGAGGTGATGTCGTCGGCTATGCCCCGCTGGAGGTAGGCACGCGACCCGGCCACGCAGGTCTGGCCGCTCGCCGCGAAGATGCCGGCCAGCAGGCCGTTGGCCGCGGCCTCACGGTCGGCGTCGTCGAAGATGATCTGAGGCGACTTGCCGCCGAGCTCCAGAGCGGCCGGAACGAGGTTGGCGGCCGCGGCCCGGGCCACGTGGCGGGCGGTGTCACCGCCGCCGGTGAAGGTGATCTTGTCGATGCCCGGATGGGCGGTCAGGGTCGCCCCCACCGCGGCGCCGCCGGTCACGACGTTGATCACGCCGGGCGGGATCCCGGCCTCGGCGGCCCGCTCGGCCAGCAGCAGTGCGGTGACCGGCGTGAGCTCGGACGGCTTGACCACCGCGGTGCAGCCTGCGGCGAGGGCGGGCGCCAGCTTCCAGGTGAGCAGGGCCAGCGGCGAGTTCCACGGGATGATGGCGCCGACCACGCCCACCGGCACCCGCTCGGTGTAGACGAGGAAGTTGGGCGAAGGACTGGGGATCTGCTCGCCGCTGGTCTTGTCGGCCAGCCCTGCGAAGTAGTCGAAGTAGCTCTGGAGGCTGCGGGCCTGGGCGGTGGTCTCTCGGATGATCTTGCCGTTGTCCCGGGTCTCAATGGCAGCCAGCTCATCAGCGTCGCGGGTGAGAATCTCGCCCAGCCGTCGCAGCAGCCGAGCCCGCTCGGCCGCGGGCATCGCCCCCCAGGGGCCTTGCCGGAACGCCCGGCGAGCCGCGGCGACGGCGAGATCGACCGCGTCCGGGTCGTCGGCGACGGTGGCCCAGACCTCGCCGGTGAACGGGTTGGAGGTCTCCATCCGCCGGCCCTCAGCGGGAGCGGCGAACGCTCCGTCGATCCAGTTGTCGTAGGTCTCCATGCAGGCTCCTTCGACTACGGGCCCGGGCCGGGCGCGGGGCCGACTATGGAAATGGCGGCGCCGGGGCACCGGTCGACCACCACTTCGGCCCGCCGCCGCGGCAGAGTTCCGGTGCCGATCACCGACGACACGATCTCTTCGTCGTCGAGCAGGAAGACCTCAGGCTCGAGCATCTCGCACTGCCCGCCGCCGATGCAGGCCTCTGGGTCCACTGCGACCCGGACGAGGTCGTCGCTCATCGGGCGCAGGCTCACGGCCCGCTCACCGGTTCCATCTCTACCGACAGCACGCCGTGCACGAAGTTCGACGCCACCCGCACCGGCTCGCCGGTCTGGGCAACGGACAGCCCCCGGGCGACCATCTCCTCAAGCAGCACAGAGATCTCCAGACGAGCCAGGAAGGCTCCCAGGCACAGGTGGGGGCCTCCGCCGCCGAAGGCGAAGTGCTCGTTGCTCTCCCGGCCCACGTCGAAGCTGAACGGCTCGGCGAAGGCGCTCTCGTCGCGGTTGGCCGAGCCATACCACATCACCACCTTCTCTCCGGCCGCGATGTCGGTGCCGGCCAGCTCGCAGTCGACAGCCGCCGTGCGGCGCATGTGCAGCACGGGGGTGGCCCACCGCAGCACCTCCTCGGTGGCCGCGGGAATCAGCGACGGGTCTTCAAGGACGCGCCGCCACTGATCGGGATGGGCGGCCAGGGCCATGGCACCGTGGCTTAGGGCGGTGCGGGTGGTCTCGTTCCCGGCGAACACCAGCAGGTGGAACAGGTTCCGGTACTCTCGGCGCGAGATGCGCCCGGCGTCGGTCTCGGCCTCGACCAGATGGGTGACGAGGTCGCTTCGGGGCTCGGCCCGGCGGGCGGACCGCATGTCCTCGCCGTACTCGAACAGGGCGTGGCTGGCCGGGCTGTTGAACGGCAGCAGCCTCAGCTCGGTGGTGTTGCCGAACGCGTCGGGCGGCAGCGACTGGGAGTCGCTGGTTCCCTCCACCAGGTAGTTCGACAGCGCGACCAGGTAGTCAGCGTCCTCCACGGGCACGCCCAGCATGGCCAGGATCACCCTTATCGGCAGCGGCGCGGCCACCGAGTCGACCCAGTCGCCGCCGCCGCGGGCGACGAAGCTGTCGAGCAGCTCCACTGCGATCTCCCGCACGGCCTCCTCCCAGCGGCGGATGTTCTTGGGAGTGAACGCGCCGGCCACGAGGCGCCGCAGCCGGGTGTGGTCGGGAGCGTCGGTGTCGATCAGCGACCGGCGGGCCTCCAGCGCGTCGGCCTCAAGATCCCACAGGTTGGTGTGGCCGATGGCGGAGGAGTAGACGGCCGGATTCCGCGACACGGTGCGCACATCGTCATGGCGCGTCACTGCCCAGAACCCGCTGCCGCCGTAGGGGTGCCACATCAGCCCCGGCTGGGCCCGGATCTGCGAGAAGCGCTCATGAGGGATCCCGTCGAGATACAGGCGAGGATCGGCCACCTCGGGGGCCGGGCTTCTCGTCGATGCAGGCGTCGGGCTCATGCGAGAAGCTCCTCGATCAGCAGTGCGCGGCGAAACGGTCCCGCTCCCAGTCGTTCACGTCCTGCGGGTCGGGCGCGTGCTCCACTGCCAGGGCCAGCTCGTGGTTGGCGGTGCACAGGAGGTTCGTCGAGAACGGCGCGCCGAGCTGCGCCGCCAGCGCGGAGCTCTCGTAGGCCGCGATGGCATCGGCCAGCGTCGCGGGCAGCGGGGCGCAGTTGCCGGGATTCGTGTACATGTCTCCCTCGCTCATCCCCGGCGGTTCCAAGCCCCGCTCGAGCCCGTCGCAGCCCGCAGCCAGCACCCCCGCGACCATCAGGTGGGCGTTGGCGTCGGCGCCCGCGGAGCGAAACTCCACCCGGTTGGCGGCCGAGCCGGCCTCGGTGATGCAGCGGGCCAGCACGGTGCGGTTGTCGAGGCCCCAGTGCACGTGGGTGGGGGCGAAGGCGTAGGGCCTAACTCGCTTGGCCCCGTTGTCGGTGGGCGAGCCGAGCAGGCTGAGGCTGAGAGCGTGCTCGATCAGGCCGCCGAGCCATTTCGACATCAACTCGTTGGGGGCGCCGTCGGAGTCGGCGAAGGCGTTGGCGCCGTCCACGACGAGGCTGGTGTGAACATGCATCCCCGAGCCCGACTGGTCGGCCCACAGCTTCGGCATGAAGGTGGCCCTCAGTCCGTGGCTGACAGCGACCTGCTTGACGATGCTCTTGAACAGCGCGGCTTCGTCGGCCGCGGTCATGGCGCCAGCGTAGGCGATGTTGACCTCCATCTGCCCCGGCCCGTACTCGGCGTTGGAGGACTCCACATCCAGCCCAGCGCCGAGCAGCCCGGCCCGCATGGCCGCGATGCAGTCCTCCAGCGCCACCGCGTCGGTGAGCGAGGAGTACTTGATGTGGTTCTGCACCGGGCTCCAGCCGGGGTGGCACAGGTAGAACTCAAGCTCGGTGGCCGCCATCGGCTCCACCCCGTGGCGCCGGCAGCGCTCGATCTGCGTGGCCAGCACGTGCCGGGGGTCCAGCACGTGGGGCCCGCCGTGCTCGTCGAGCACATCGGCGAACACGATGGCGTAGCCGCGACGGTGGGTGAAAACCCGTCCGGTGGCGAGGTCGGGCATCAGGCGGCAGTCGAGGTAGCCGGAGTCCATGTTGATCATGGGGTTGTCGGTGAGGTCGTCCTGCGCGTCCATGACAAAGATGGCGTCCGCGATGGCCACCCCCGCGTCGGCCACCGTGGCGAAGAAGCGCTCGACGGGCACCCGCTTGCCCCGCAGATGGCCCTGGGTGTCAACAATGGCCACCTCCACCGTGTGCACATCGGCGTCGGCGCAGATCCGGCGGAACCCGCCGGTCGCAGAACTGTCGTTCATCAGTGTCTCCTCTCTGTGGTGATCGCCTGTAGTGACAGATGTCCGGTCGGCATGGCCTCTCAGGCCACCTTGAGCACCACTCGCCCCTTGATCTCGCCAGCCCGGAGCCGGTCGTGTGCCGTCTGCGCGTCCTCCAGGGGCAACGTCTCCACCGGATTGAGCACCGACGGCTCGCGTCCGGCTAGGTCGAGAAGCTCATCGAGCTGAGCGCGGCTGCCCCACACGCTGGACATGAATCGAGCCTCATGGGGCACGGCTCCGAAGCCGAAGGGGATGCGCCCGCCGTAGAGGCCCACCACCGCTACCAGCCCGAGCCTTGCGACCGCCCCCGCCGCGGCCCTCAGAGTGGCCTCACTGCCGATGAAGTCGACCACGAAATCGAAGCGGGGCAGCTCGTCGGAGGGTCCGTAGGCGCGGTGGGCTCCCCGCTCGAGCGCGGTGGCGCGCTTGTCGGCGGCGAGGTCCAGCGCGCCGACCTCGGCATCGCTGAGCAGCCGCAGGTAGCGGATGGCGTACTGGCCGAGCCCGCCGGCTCCGATCACCAGCGCCCGGCGCCGCCTGCCCGGTCGCCGCAGGGTCTCGAGTCCCTGGGTCACCGCCCGGTAGGCGGTGAGGCCCCCGCAGGCGAGCGGGGCGCTGGCGACGGGGTCGAGGTCGCCGATGGGCGCCAGGTAGGCGATATCGGGGACGCCCATCCTCTCGGCGTAGCCGCCATCGGCGAAGATGCCCGCCTCCCTGGCGTCGGCGCAGATCATCTCGACTCCCTCGGTGCAGAGCTCGCAGGCGCGGCAGCCCCACGGCGCGTAGACCATCACCGCGCCGAGGTGCGGGTGCACGCCGGTCACCTCATGGCCGAGGATCAGCGGCAGCGGGCTGGGTATCTCGCCGTCGACGACATGCAGGTCGGAGTGGCAGACGCCGCACGCGGTGACGTCGATGACCTCTGCTGCCGCGTCGGGTTCGGGCTGGTCGACCACGAAGCGAAGCTCGGTGTTGGGTGCTTCGAGGACGACGGCTCTCATCGGGGATCCATTCGGCTCAGTAGCTCTTGGGCAGGCCCAGGCACTTCTGGGCTATGAAGGCGAGCACGAGGTTGTTGTTGACCGGCGCCACCTGGTACAGGCGGGTCTCGCGCAGCTTGCGCTCGATGTCGTACTCGACCGCGAAGCCGAAGCCGCCGTGGGTGTCCAGCGCGGCGTTGCCGGCCTCCCAGGACGCCTCGGAGGCCAGCATCTTGGCCATGTTCGCCTCGGCGCCGCACGGCTCGACCCGGTCGAACAGCTCAGCGGCCTTCCAGCGCATCAAGTTGGCCGCCTCAAGGTGCGCGTAGGCCTTGGCGAGTGGGAACTGGACTCCCTGGTTCATCCCGATCGGGCGACCGAAGACATGCCTCTGAGCTGCGTATTCGCTGGCCCGGTCCAAGAAGAAGCGGCCGTCGCCTATGCACTCGGCTGCGATGAGGATCCGCTCGGCGTTCATCCCGTCGAGGATGTGCGAGAACCCCATCCCTTCGGTGCCGACCAGGGCGTCGGCGCCGATCACCACGTCGTCGAAGAAGACCTCGGTGGTGTTGTGGTTCATCATCGTTGGGATGGGGTTGATGGTCAGACCCGGCACCAGCTGTCCGTCATCGCATCGCAATTCGAGGATGAACACCGAAAGGCCCGAAGTGCGGGCCGCGGCCCCGTCGGGGGGCGCGGTTCGCGCCAGCAGGATCATCAGGTCCGAGTGCAACGCGCGCGATGTCCAGATCTTCTGCCCGTTGATGCGCCATGAGTCTCCGTCCCGCTCGGCACGGGTGCGGATGGCAGTGGTCTCAGATCCCGCCGCGGGCTCGGTCACACCGAAGGCCTGAAGGCGCAGCCGACCGTCGGCGATCTTCGGCAGGTAGTGCTGCTTCTGCGCGGGTGATCCGTGCCGCAGCAGAGTCCCCATGACATACATCTGGGCGTGGCAGGCGCTCGGGTTTCCGCCGCTGGCCGAGATCTCCTCGAGGATCACCGAGGCGCCAGCCAGGCTCAGCCCTCCGCCGCCGTACTCCTCAGGGATCAACGCCCCGAGCCAGCCCTGCGCAGTCAGTTCGGCCACGAAGTCCTCGGGGTAGCGGTCGGGCTCAAGGCTGCGCCAATAGGCGTTGCCGTACTTGTCGCACAGACGCCGCACCTCGACGCGGATCATGTCGAAGTCCTCTGCCGAGGCGGTCTCGGAAGCTGCGAGCGTCGCAGGCTCGGCGAGAGTCACGGTTGAGCCTCACCAGCTGCGGCCATCCTGGCCGGCGCAGAGCCCGAGGCGCTCACGGGCGCTCCTGTTCCCAGTATCCGTGGCGCTGCAGGAACTCCGCGGCCGCGAGGCCGCTCTGGTGCAGGTGCTCCTCCATGGCTCGGCGGGCCCCGTCGGCGTCGCGCTCGGTGATCGCTTGGAGGATGGCGGCGTGGTGCTGCACAGCTTGGGCGTCCCAGCCGTCCATGAACTCGTAGTAGCGAGCCGGAACCGACCGCACGAGGTGTCGCAGCAGCCACCGGGTCCGGCGGGGCGCGGCCGAGTTGATCACCCGGTGGAAGGCGTTGTTCAGAGCGGAGAGGTCCTCGCCGCTGTCGCGCCCGAACCGTTCATGGATGGCCGCGAGCTGGGCGATCTCGTCGTCCTGGAGCGACACGGCAGCCATGGCGGCGGCCCGCCCGGCTACCACCCCGAACAGCTCGTAGTGGTCGACGATGTCGTCGGGAGTCAGGTTCGCGACCGATGCGCCACGGCGGGGCGTGACCTCGACGAGGCCCTCGCGGCTGAGGATCACCAGCGCCTCCCGCACGGGGCTACGGCTCACGTCGAGCGCCGCCGCGACCGCGTCCTGGTCGATCTTCGTTCCCGGCTTGAGGGATCCGGCCAAGATGAGGTCGCGGACGTAGGTCACGACTTCATCGGCCAGGCTCCGGTGTCTGCGGCGCCGCGGGTCGACGGGCGGATACTGAACGGTCATGTCAGGTCTTCGCCTGACTGAGCGGCCTCGCCGAGATACGCGGCCCGCACCGCGGGATGCGTCTGCACCTCGGCGGGCGTGCCGCTGGCGATGACACGGCCTTGGTCCAAACAGTAGACACGGTCACAGATCCCAGTGATGAAGTTGAGGTCGTGGTCGATGACCAGCACCCCGGCGCCGACCGCGGCGGCCATACGCCGGACGCTGTCGACCATGGCGAGCGACTCGGCGTCGCTCATACCGCTCGTGGGTTCGTCGAGCAGCAGGAAGGCGGGCGCGGCCGCGGCCGCACGGGCCAGCTCCAAGCGACGCGAGTTCCCGTAGTCGAGCTGGGCCGCCCTACGGTCGCGCTGGTCCCAGAGTCCCGCGCCCGCCACAATCTCGTCCACCTCGCGGCGGCCGCTGTGGTGGACTGCCGCCACCAACGCGGCTGCCTCGACGTTCTCGCGCACGGTGAGCGACGAGAACAGCCTCAGATTCTGGAAGGTCCTGACAAGTCCGGCACGGGCTATCTCGTGGGAGGGTTCCGAGGTCAGTTGGAGCTCGCCGAGGCGCACCTCCCCGTCCGAGGGCTCCACGATGCCGGTCATCACGTTGACGAGGGTGGTCTTGCCCGCGCCGTTGGGGCCGATGAGGCCCACAATCTCGTTGTTGGAAGCCTGGATGGAGGCGCTGTTGAGCGCCCGGAAACCGCCGAACTCAACGGTCACCCCGTTGGCCTCCAGCTCGAGGGCATCGGGCATGGCGCTCGTCGCAGGGGGATCGGGGCGCTCCGCTAGGATGAAGCGGCGCCACATCCAGGAGTCCATCTCCCAGTCGTCCAGCAGGCCGTTGGGGCGCCAGATCATGAAGCCGACCATGGCCAGCCCGAGCAGCACCGTCGGCAGCCCCTCGCGGAACACCCAGTCGAGGTGCCCGTCGAGTCCGAGCCCGAAGATCTCGTATCCGTCGGATCCGAGACGGCGGGCGCTCTCGCGCACCACGGTGATGACGGCCACGCCCAGGAGCGCGCCGGTGACGCCCCGGCGACCGCCCACGACCAGCATCACCAGCGTTAACAGGGTGTAGTCGAAGAAGAAGAGGCTGGGAAGGATGCTCCCGATCTCGTAGACCCGCAGCGAGGCGGCCAGCGACACGACCGCCACCGACAGGAGCAGCGCGACGGTCTGTTGGACGACCGGGTTGATGCCCATGGCCCGCGCCGCCAGGTTGTCCTCGCGGGCCGCGTGGCTGAGCCGGCCGGTGCGGCTGCGGGCGAACAGCAGGGCGGCCACGATCGACGCGAACAGCACCAGATAGATGGGAGTGCGGGTCTGGAGCGTGTCCCCGATGCCGAAGGTCAACCCGGCCCGCTCGCCGCCGGTGAGGTCGGTCCAACTCCTGGCGACCTCGTGGGTGAAGAACAATAGGGCCAGGGTGATGACGGTGGCCGCCACCGACCCGGAGCGCGCCCCGGAGCGGCCCAGGCCGATCCCGACCACCGCAGCCACCACGAGCGTGGCGGCCAGCGACACGACGGTCGCCGTCAGCGGACTCAAACTCACGTCGACGAGTCCGAAGGGGGCGTCGGGTATGCGGGTGGCCTTGGCGTCGGGGCCGATGGCGAAGATCGCGAAGATGTAGCCGGCGACCGCCCCGAAACCGATGTGTCCGAAGGAGAACACGCCGGTGTTGCCCACATAGATCTGGATGCCGATCACCATGATCGCGTCGATGAACATCGCGGTGATCAGCTTGTTGCCCGAGGCGCCGCCGCCGACGACGGCCGCGTACAGCAGGCCCGCGCCGACGAACATGGCGAAGAGCACCAGCGCGGTCGCGAGCGGGAAGGCCACATCCCGGCGCAGGTCGGGGAATACCGGGCCAGCCTGGCGCAGCCGGCGGCGTCCCCTTGCCCCCGCCGACGGCGACCCGGTCACCGATGAAACGCTCGTGTCCGGCATCACACCCGCTCCGCGTGGGCCACGTTCACCAAGCCTTGGGGACGGAATATGAACAGCAGCGCGATGAGGGTGAACACCACGCCGTCGGTGAGGGCAGCGGCTGTGCCGGGCAGCTGCGAGCGCAACACGACCTCGGCCAATCCGAGCGACAACCCTCCCAGCACGGCGCCTCTCAGGCTTCCAAGCCCGCCGATCAGGGCGGCCAGCACCCCGCTGAGCATCGGGTCGATGCCTGCGCTTGGCGATGTGTTGCCGGCTCGCATCAGCCAGAAGATCCCGGCTATCCCGGCCAGCGCCCCCGACAGCGCGAAGGCGCCCCGGATGACGCGGTCGGAGTTGACGCCCATCAGCCGGGCCGTGTCGAAGTCCGCCGCCGCGGCCCGCAGCGACAGCCCGAACATCGTGCGCTGGAGGATCGCGGCGGTGATGGCCAGGGTGACGATGGTGACGGCGATGACCACGGTGTCGAACACCTCCACCCTTAGACGGCCCATCGAGTATGTGTCGCTGATCCAGCCCGGCTCCGGGAACGTCTTGACCCGGGCGCCGACGTACATCAGGAACACGGCCGTCACCAGGAAATGGATGCCGAAGGAGGTGAGCAACTGCGTGAAGTCCGACGAGCCCCGCACCCTGCTGAAGGCGATCCGCTCGATGAGCAGCGAGGTGCCGATCGACACCACCACGATGAGCGGGGCCACCAGATACCAGGACCAGCCGCTGTTGAAGGCGGCGTAGGTGGCGTACCCGCTCACGGTGATCAGCTCGCCGTGGGCGAAGTTGAGCAGGTGCATCACTCCGAAGACCACGGCCACCCCCAGCGCCAGCAGCGCGTAGATGCTGCCGCGTCCCAAGCCGTCGATCACGTTCTGCGCGAACTCGGTCACTGGGCGCTGCCTCGCACGAACGTATCGAACAGATCGGTCTGGGCCAGGACCTCGGCGCCGGAGCCGTGGGCGACCACCGACCCGCTGCGCAGCACGTAGGCGCGGTCGGCGACCTCCAGCATCCGGGCCGCATTCTGCTCCACGACGAGCAGCGTCCGGCCCTGGTCGCGGAGCCGTGAGATCAGATCGAAGACCGCGTTCACCAGCACCGGCGCCAGCCCCAGGGAGGGCTCGTCCATCATCAGCAGCCTCGGCTTGGACATCAGAGCCCGGGCTATGGCCAGCTGCTGGGCTTCGCCCCCAGACAGGAAACCCGCCAGGGTGTCCCACTTGTCTCGCAGGAACGGGAATAGCTCGACGACCTCGTCGAGCCTCGCGGCGCGCTCGCCAGCCGGCAGGGTCACCCCGCCGATCCGAAGGTTCTCGGCCACAGTGAAGTCGGCGAAGATCCTGCGGTGCTCCGGCACCAGCGCCAGCCCTGAGCGCAGCATCCTCTCGGGGGCCGAGCCGGTGACGTCAGCGCCGTCGAACGCCACGCTCCCCGAGGCAGGCGAGAGCAGGCCCGCGACCGTATTGAGAAGCGTGGTCTTACCCGCCCCGTTGGGGCCGATGAGGCCGACTACCTCGCCGACCCCGACGGACAGGCTCACATCGCGCAGCGCCGAAATGGACCCGTACCTCGTGGTCAGCCCGGACACTTCGAGCATCATGGCTGGTGACCTCTCGGGATCGTTTCCTTCGACTGTGCTAGACGGCCGGGCGGCCTACCGCATCTCGACGAGGACGTCCTCGCCGTTGATGATCCGCTTGATCGGCACGGCCTTGGGCGGCGTGCCGGTCGTGCCAGCGTAGGTGATCACGCCGCTGAAGCCCTGGAACCCCTCGATCTGCGAGACCGCGTCTCCGATCTGGACCGAGTCTGTGCAGCCGCAGTCCACGATGCCCTGGAGGCCCAGCAGCAGCGAGTCGACATACAGGCCCATGAAGCCCTGGCTGTCGAGCACGTCGCCGTCGTTGGCGTCGGAGTACCCCTGCAGCAGGCGGTCGTTGAGACCGCCCGGCTCGACGTTGATGTGGGGGGTGTGGACGATGCCCTCGTTGTTGGCTTCGAAGGCGATGCCGGTGGCATCGAGCGCGTCGGTCCCGATGTAGGTGATGTTGTCGAACCCGGCCCCCTCGAGCTGGCCCTTGAGCGCGGTTACCTGGTAGCCGAGCGCGGCCGAGAAGAAGGCCTCATTGTTCTCGAGGATCGCCGACAGCTCGGCCACCTGGGCGGAGAAGTCGGTGTCCTCGAACCACACGTAGGTCTGGACGCTGACGATCTCGCCGCCGCCGGCCTCGAAGACCTCCGAGAAGACGTCTGGGTTGTAGCCCGTGTACGGGCCGGGCTGGGTGAACACGAAGGCCCGGGTGATGCCCTGGTCGAGCGCCCATTCGGCCGCCGCGGTGGACTGGCCCCGGTCGTCGAAGGTCACCAGGAACGAGTTGTTCTCGACATCGGACAGCGTGGGCTCGGTCGATGCGGCCACGAACACCGGCACCTGGCCACCGGTGGCCTGCAGGATCGGCAGGGTGAAGTCGGCGAAAGGCGGGCCGATGAGGAAGTGCGCTCCCCAATCGAGCAGTTCCTCGGCCGCCACGCCGGCGGTGGTTGGGTCGCCGCCCACGTCCTCGACGCGCACCTCGACGGGCGAGCCGTTGACGCCGCCGATGCAGTTGATCAGGTTGGCGAAGTGGGGAACCAGCTTGGATCCCGGGATGTCGACGAAGCCGACGACGTCGCTGAAGTCCATGGCCATGCCGACCCTGATCGGCTCCCCAGTGGGCGCGGGCTCGCAGTTGCCGAGGTCCGCGTTGAGTGCAGCCTCGATGTCGACGGCCTGGCCCATCGGCTCGGACGGCTCTGCGGGCTCGTCCGGCTCGGCTGCAACCGTGGTCGCGGGCGCAGCCGTCGTGGTGGGCGCAGCCGTCGTCGCGGGCGCGGCGGCGTCATCGGTGTCGTCATCGTCACCGCACGCGGCAGCGACAAGGGCCAAGATCGCTAGGAGCGCGATCGCTGACTTCAACTTCATGGAAGTACCTCCTCCTGAGATTCCGGACAGAACGTAGCCGCCCATTCGATCGAGCGCAAATTTTTTATACAAGATGGAAAATGCAAAAGCCGACGGCCGACCTAACCGCTCGGACTCTCGGACTCCCGCTCTTGTTCGCTGCGCTCACGGGCCGCTCGGACCCCGGCCTCGCTCAACGCCCCGCGAATCCCCGCGAATCACTGACCTAACCGCTCGGCCTCTGGGACTCCCGCTCTTGTTCGCTGCGCTCACGGGCCGCTCGGACCCTGGGACTCCGTCAGCAGGTCGAGCAGGTCCTCGTAGGCGGTGCAGCACGGGTACTGCGAATGCTCGGCCCGCACGTTGGCTGGGGCCCGGAACAGCACCCCGGCGTCGGCCGCGGCCAGCATGGTCATGTCGTTGTAGGAGTCGCCCGCGGCCACCACGCGATAGTTCATCGACTGGAACGCCTCCACCGCCCGAGCCTTCTGGTCGGCCAGGCGCAGCCGGTAGTCGGCGAGACGGTCGCCTTCCACCACCAGGGTGTGGCACAGCAGCAGAGGCCAGCCCAGCTGTGACATCAGCGCCCGGCCGAACTGCTCGAAGGTGTCCGACAGCAGCACGACCGGGACGCGAGACTGCAATTCCTCCAGGAACTCACGCGCGCCCGGCAACGGCTCAAGGCCCTGAACTACGTCCATGATCGTGGTCATGGTGACGCCGGCCGCGTCGAGCGCCGCGATCCGCCCCTTCATCAGCACGTCGTAGTCGGGCTCGTCCCGGGTGGTGCGGCGCAGGAAGTCGATGCCGGTGCGCTCGGCCACCGCTATCCACACTTCGGGAGTGAGCACCCCCTCGACGTCGAGCACGACGAGAGGCTGCGGCGGCGCGATCACTAGTGCTCGGACCCGCTCATCATCTCGGCAGCGCGACGCTCGATTTCATCGTCATCCACGTCCTCGATGTGGGAGGCCACTCCCCAGCGGTGCCCCCAGGGGTCCACGAACTGACCAGACCGATCCCCGTAGAACTGGTCCTGCACCGGCCGCAACTCGGTGGCCCCCGCCGCCAGCGCGGCCGCGAAGGTGGCGTCGGAGTCTTCGACGTACACGTTCGTCGACGACGGAGTCCCGCCCAGCGTCTTGGGCCCGATCACGCCCATTTCGGGGAACTCGTCGGACACCATGATCATTGAGTCGCCCAGCGACAGCTCGCAGTGCCCGACCCGTCCGTCGAAGGTCATGCGGTGCCGCTCCGTGAAGCCAAAGACCTGCATGTAGAACTCGATGGCCTCGGCGGCACCGTCCACACACAGATATGTCGTGACTCTCGGATGGTCGTCGGGAATGGGCTTCACGATTGCGCAGCGTCCTTTCTCAGGGGATGACGGACGGATGTAGCGCCCAGGGCGAGCCGTCCGCGCCAGCACCGCATTATCGCCGCCCGCGGGCCGGCTTGCTCACGTCGGGGCCCGGGCGCGCCCAGTCGGACGCGCCGCCGCGACCGTCGGTGACAGCCGCCGCGACCGTGGCGACCAGCGCCGCCACGCACACGGCTGCGGTTCCCAGCACCAGGTACATCACCAGGATCTGGATGACCACGGCGTCCAATGGGTCCACGCCCGCGAGCAGCAGGCCGGTCATGGCGCCGGGCAGAGCGATCAGGCCCACTACCTTGGTTCGCTCCACCTGCGGGATAAGGGCCGAGCGGGCCGCCCGCGGCGCCACGAAGCGCACGACCTGGCGGCGGCTCAGGCCCAGGGCGAGGGCGGCCTCGATCTCGCCGACCCGGTCGCGGCAAAGTCGCACCGACTGGTCCACGGCCAGCACCGCCGAGGGCACCGCGTTGCCGATGGTAATGCCGGCGATCACCACCACCGACGCGGGCTCGTAGGGCAGCACGCCCAGGCCGAAAGTCACCGCCAGGCTGATCGCGGCCGACGTCAGCACCACGGCGCCCGTGACCGGCGTGAGCCAGGCGATGCGGTGCCGGGCCCGCCGGCGGACGACCCCGGTGGCCACGCCCACCATCGCGGCCACCCAGGCCACCGCCAGCCAGCTCGCCGCGGCCGACTCGAAGATCAGCGCCAGCACCGCTCCGACGGCGAGGAGCTGCGCTGCGGCGCGGGCCGCGGCGACGGCCACATCCCGGCCGATGCGCAGTCCCAGTGCCCAACCGAGCACCAGCGCCAGCGCCACCAGCGACAGCGACGCCGCCACAACGGGCCAGCCAGCTACGTCCACACTGCCCGCGCCGTCCACACCGCCATTGTGCCAGCGGGCGCCGGTTGCCTATGCGGTCCTGGCCCGGAAGCCAGGAATCCGATCTAAGGGGCTCGTCAGCCCTCCACCATGGCGATCAATTCCTCGTCGGGCGGGATCTCGACGCCTGGCACGTAATAGGTGTACAGGTCGGCGATCACGTCTTCAAGCCCGGACGTGTCGGACTCGGCCAGCTCGGCAGTGACCATCGAGCCGTGGATGTGCACCGCCACAAGCTTGCCCGTGGCCAGCAGCCTGCGGGCCAGTTCGTCCACGGCACGGTTGCCGAGGATCTCCTTCCCGGCCCGGTAGCGCTCGTGGCCCATGCCGGTGAGGGTCCGGTTCAGCTCGAAGCGCACAAGGCCGGGCCGGGGCGACGATGTCCGCAGGAAGGTGACGGGCTGGCCCATGGCGCCTGCAGGCTACAGCCGTCCGGTCGCCGCGGCTGCGCCCCGAACGGGAGCATCGAACAGCCGGGGCTGGATGTCGTCGCACGGCGGAACCAGGCGCGGAACGCCGCTCCAGCGCAGGTCGTCCATGAACACCCATCGTCGGCGGTGGATGGCGCACGGACCCCACGCCGCCAGTGCGGCGATGTGGCGGGGACACGGGTAGCCCTTGTTGGACGCGAACCAGTAGGCCGGATAGCGCTCGGCCGCCCCGACCATGAGCCGATCGCGGGTGACCTTGGCCACCACCGACGCGGCCGCTATGGACAGGCTCGACGCGTCGCCCCGCACGATCGTGGTGACCGCGGGGCCATCAACACCGTCGGAATCGGCGCCACCAGCCGAATCGGGCTGCGGGCTCAGGAAGTCCCAGGACCCGTCCACCAGCACATGATCGACGCGAAGCCCCAGCCCGTCCACGGCCCGCCGGGCCGCGAGGCGCTGGGCGTCGGCCATGCCCAACTCGGTGCACTCGGCCACCGTGGCGTGTCCCACCGAGACGGCGCGGGCCCAAGCGAGGATGCGGTCATGCAGCGCCTCGCGCTCGGAGGCATTGAGCATCTTGGAGTCGCGCACCTTGTAGATCCGGGTGTCGGGGTTCGCGACTACGGCCGCCACGGTGAGCGGCCCCGCCCATGACCCCCGGCCCACCTCGTCCACGCCGGCCACGACGTCGGCGCCGCTGGACCACAGGTTCCGCTCCACCCGCAGCCCGGGCGCCCGGCCCCGAAGGGCGCGGCGCAAAGGGGCCGCGGTGGAAGCAGCGGTGGAAGCAGCGGTGGAAGCAGCGGTAGACATCGGCGCGACCGTAGCCGCGCCGAGTCAGGTCACAGGGTCCAGGTGGAGAGGACCAGAGCCTTGTCGCGCCAGGCCTGGATGGTGGCGTCGAGCACGTCGAGCGGGTTGAACGGGGTCACGCCCTCCATCACGTCGTCCTCGCGCATGCCGTACAGCGCGCCCATGGCGAAACGGCAGCAGTAGACGGTGGCGCCCTCGTTGATGAGGGTTTGGAGCTGGCGGTTGTACCCGAGGTTGCCGGGGAAGCCTTCCTGGCCCACCGCCGGATAGCCGCGGGCCGCGTTGGCCATGAGCACGGCCGGGCCGTACAGCACGAACGTCAGCTTGAAGCCCTTGCGCTGGATGCGGGTGGCGGTGAGCATGTTCACCAGGCCGACCGAGCCCTCGAACGGCACCGTGTGCATGAACACGTACGCTTGGTCGCCCTCCTCGGCCTTGTAGTCGGGGAAGATCTTCTCCTCGATGTTGTGCATCACGTCGCCCTCTTGGGGCGGAGGGATGGTCACTGTCTTGGGCATTTGCGCCTCCTTATTGTTGGTCGGGGTTGGTTGTCGGGGTTGTTGGTCGGGGTTGGTTGTCGGGGTTGGTTGTCGGGTCGGCCACCGACTCGGGCCGGTGGGCGGCACTGGCGGGCTGTCTCAGGGAGGGTCGGCGGGCAGAGTCCTCATCTCAGACAGCCGGCCCCTGAGCCTTGTCCAGGGCCGGGGGCCACTCCCGCCGGTGGGAACCGGGCATGGCCGCGATGATGCGCCTCCTCAGGCCCCAGGGCAGCAGGCGGTATGCCGGCGTGAAGACCTGCATCCAGAACCGGTCCCGCAGGCCGCGGGGACCCTTTGGCGTCCCGGCGCCGTAGCGGGCGGCGACACGCCGCTGCGCGTCGATCAGCAGGTAGTGCTCCGAATTGGATCGAAGCCACCTCGTGAAACCCATCGCCTCTGCCACCCCTGCCTAGAGCGCGGCGACCAGGTTCTGCGCGGCCACCGAGATGGGCTCGTTCAGCGCCCCGATGGCGGGCGAGTACACGTTCTCCATGGTGGCCAACTCGTTGACGGTGATCCCCGTCCGAACTGCCATGGCCAGGAAGTCGGCCCGCTCCTTGATCCCTTCGCCGCCCACCATCTGGGCGCCGATCAGCCGCAGGGATCCCGGCTCGGCCAGCAGCTTCACGGTGATGGGCCTGACTCCGGGGTAGTACCGGGCCCTGGTGATGCCCTGGGCCTTCCCGACAACGTGCTGGATGCCCAAGGCCGTGGCCAGGGTCTCGCCGTAGGAAACTCCCCCGATCATCCATTCGCCGGCCAGCAGGCCCCATGGGACGTACACGGGACGGTAGTGGCGCGTCCCGCCGCCGGCGTTGGTGCCCGCGGTCTTGCCCTGGGAGTAGGCGTGCGAGCCCGAGAGTCCCTGCAGCGGGATGTTCGACACGCCGTGGGGCACCTCCACACAGTCGCCCGCGGCGTAGATGCTCGGGTCGGAGGTCTGCATCCTGGAGTCCACGACCAGGCCGCCCGTCGCCCCCAGCTTGAGGCCGGCGGCCGCGGCCAGAGGATTGTTGGGCACCTTGTGGGTGCCGATGATCACCAAGTCGGCCTCGATGGTGCCCTGCTGAGTCTCCACGCTGCTCACGGTTCCGTCGCCCTTGAAGGCCGTCACCTGGTTGCCCCACTGCATGTCCACCCCAGCGTCCTCCCAGGCCTGGCGGATCGGCTCGACGATGTCGGGATCGATGACGTCGGCCATCGGCCAGGGGGCCTTATCGACGACGGTCACGCTGATGCCGCGGTGGACCAGGGCGCCCACCATCTCCAGCGCCACGAAGCCCGCCTCCACGATGACCGCTGACTTGCAGGAGTCGAGCCGCTTGTCCCACTCCATGGCCTGCCGTATGTACTTGACCTCGTAGATCCCGTCGAGGTCGGTGCCGGGGACGCCCGGATCGGCGTAGTTCCACCCGGCAGCGATCACCAGCCGGTCGTAGGACGCCTCGCCCTCGCCCGCGACACTTACGGTGCGCGACTTCGGGTCGATGGCCTCGACGGTGGTCTCGTAGCGGACGTCGATGCCGGTCTTGACGTACTGCTCCTTGGTGGCCAGGAAGAGGCGCTCGAACGAGTCGATCTCACGTCCGTGGACGTAGGGGATGCCGCAGGGGCTGTAGGCCACATCGGTGTCGGCGGTGTAGACAACCACCTCCGCGCCGGGGTCGACACCCTTGGCCGCGCCCGCAGCGCCAATGCCCGCCGCGCCCCCGCCGATCACCGCGATCCGCATCGTGGCCCTCCTGTCACCGGACTCCCTCCTGCCGCCCGACTCGATCGGCCGATGTGTCGGATGAGATATCTTCGTATCGGAACCTAAACCCGGTCCGCGCGGGTGTCAAACCCGCCAGCGCACAGCAGCGCACAGTCAGACCGCCCTCACCGACAGCTCCGGAGTGTTGCGAATGGTGTTGCTCACATAGCACACCCGGCCGGCCGCCTCCAGCAACCTGTCCTTGACCGCTTCCTCGCAGCCCGCGTCGACGCGTATCTCCAGCGCCGAGAACCGGGGCCCGTCGTAGGTGCCGGTCACCTCAACTCTCAAATGGGACAACTCGACTCCGCGTTTGCCGGCCGCGTGGGCCACAGCCAGCGTGAAGCACGACGACAACGCGGCCAGCAGCAGTTCGGTGGGCTGCGGGCCCTCGTTGGTGCCACCCACGCTGAAAGGCTCGTCCACCGGGATGGTGAAGTCGCCCGCAGAGACGTCGCAGCGGTATGCGCCCAGCCACCGGGCCGAGACTGTGCGGGTAAGGGAGCTCACGAAGGGGTCGTCCTTGAGAAGGTGGCGCGGCCCGTCAACTATACGACAATCGCAGATCGCAAGCGAAAGACCGCCGTCTATGATGCACGCCCGGAGGTAGAGGCATGACTCGCGAGGTCGCGACCGACAGCGGAGACGGGAGCGCGGTCGGGCGTCCGAACCAGGCGCACGGGGAGAACCTCAGCGCGGTAGTGAATTCGATCGGGCCCAAGGTCCGCCATCTCCGCAAGCAGTGGAACCTGTCGCTCCAGCAGCTCGCTGACCGTTCCAACGTGTCGACCGCAGCCATCCACAAGGTGGAACAGGGCACCATGGTGCCAACCATCACAACGCTGTTGAAGTTGGCCGTGGCCCTCGAGCAGCCGGTGTCGTACTTCGTTGAAGAGGACCAGGAGCCGCCGTACTACGTGGTCTTCACGCCGGCGACCGAGCGCCGGTCGATCTACACGCCCCATGAGGGCCTCACCCTGGGCGGCATCTCAGGCCCTTACGGGCAGTATTTCGTGGCCACCGCCATCGCCGAAGTGGAGTCCGGAGCCGACAGCGGCGAGTCTCCTCTGCGCCACGCCGGAGAGGAACTGATCCATGTGCTATCGGGGCGGCTCGACGTCGATGTCGCCGATCAGAAGTTCCAGCTGCGCCGGGGCGATTCGATCCACTTCCGAACCGACCAGGAGCACCGCTGGCGCAACCCCTACGGGCACACCGCGCGCGCGGTGTGGACTGCCCTGAGGCCCTCCTGAGCGTCCGCCGCGGCCCTCATGGATGCCGAGTCGTTTCCTTTCGAAGAAGAGAATATAAATCCAAAGCTCGCAAAACATCCTAAGGCCGCGAAAAATACAAGGCTCGCGAAGATGGGCGTATGCTGGCGCGCGGCACACGGGATCAGGGGTGCAGCGACATGACGAATGGCGATCACCGCAGGCCGCAGGATCCGACCTTGAACGGCGGCTGGGCTTCCTAGGCGCGGCGACATGGTGAATCGCAATCCGTTCAGGCCGTCGTTCGGGGCCTCGCCGCCCGTGCTCGCAGGGCGCACGGGGGTCCTGGATGCGCTTGGGGAAGCCCTCGACGCCGGTGCGGGTCATCCCGATTTCACTTCGCTGCTTGTCGGAGTGCGCGGCGCGGGCAAGACGGCGACGCTCAACGCTGTGCAGGAGCAGGCCCGAGACCGCGGCTGGCTGGTGATCGCGGAGAACGCTCACGGGGACCTGTGCAACAGACTGGTCGCAGCAGTGCTGAAGCTGCCGCGTGACGACCACGGTCGGGGCGCGCGGCCGCGGCTGGCGGGGATCAGCGCACTCGGCGTGGGCGTCGAGTTCACCCGAGCCGAGCCGGTCGAAACCGGGGCAGCCGACGTTCGCCTGCGGTCCGTTCTGACCGACCTCGGCTCTCGCCTCGCGTCCGAGCATCGCGGGCTGCTGATCACCCTCGACGAACTGCAGGGCGGCAAGCCCTCGGAGCTGCGCGAGTTCGCCACCACGCTGCAGCACGTCACACGGCGCGAGGAGCTGCCGATCGCGTTCGTGGCCGCGGGCCTTCCCAGCATCGACGACACCGTGCTGCAGGACTCGGCCATCACGTTCCTGCAGCGCTGTTCTCGCCATGAGATCGCCGAACTGTCCCAGGCGGCCACCGCGACCGCCTTCGCTCAGCCGATCGCCGCGCACGGTGGACGCATCAGCGACGACGCTCTGCGCCGCGCCATCGAAGCCAGCGAGGGATACCCCTTCATGGTGCAGCTCATCGGCTTCCACTCCTGGCGTGCCGCCTCCGCCAACCCGCCGCACCTGACGATCGCAGAGGTGTCCTCTGGCGTAGCCGACGCCGAGCGCCGACTCCCCCACTTGGTGCTCGCGCCCATGTGGCGGTCCATGTCGGGGGTGGACCGCCAATTCGCCCTGGCCATGGCCCAAGACGACGGCGAGTCCTCGACCGCGGACATCTCAAGACGCCTCGGCCGCAACTCTAGCTACGTCAGCACCTACCGGTCGCGGCTCATACGAGCCGGCTTCATCCGCAGCACCCGCCACGGTCATGTCGACTACGCCCACCGAGCCACCCGCTCCTGGCTGCGATCCCCCGACCGAACCCCCTAACAGAATGCGCGGAAATAGGTGAGAATCAACGTCAGGATGCCTTGGGGTTGCAAGCTCCTCGGGGAAGGGCTGCCGCCTATTTGCGGGGCCTCTAACAGAATGCGCGGCCCAGATTGCCGAGATACCACCGATCTGGCGCCACCGCGGCGCGGCGGTCAGCCCGCTAGAGCCAGCGATTGGCAGAGCGTCCACATCGACGAGCTGAGCTCGTGGACAGTCGTTGCCGGTCGTCGCCTCCGGGACATGGGAGCCACTGCCATGACCGCGAGCGGTCGACGTCTCACCAGGCGGGGCGATCCTGCGCCCTGAGCCAACTCGGAGATCTGGAGCCTGAGCCTCGGCCAACTCGGAAGCTGGAGCCTGAGCCTCGGCCAACTCGGAAGCTAGAGCCTGAGCCCTACCCCAGCCGCTGATCGAGGTCGAGCAGGGCCTGCACGAAGCACTCGACGGGGGCCCGGGCCACGCCGGCGCCAACCTGGCCGGAGCCGTCGGAGACGTGGAGGATCCCGGTGTTGACCGCGGGGGTGACATAGGTCTCGACTACCCGCCGGACGTCAACCCCCAGCGGGGCGCCGACATTGTCGAGCACGGGGAGGCGGAACCGGGTGCTGGCGCCCGCGCAGATGCGGCCCATGGCCGCGGTGACGGCCATGGCGTCGGCCATGCGGCCCCCGAGGAAGCCGGCCACCGCAGGGGAGTTGGCCGCGGCGGGCCCGCCCAGCCCCACCAGCTCCAGCACGGCGCTGTCGCCTATGTCGGGGGCGCTGGTGTCCGGTCCCTGACCCGGGTAGTAGAGGGCGTCCTGCACCGGGGGCGCCGGCGCGACGAACCAGCGCTCGGGCCGACCCGGCAGACGGATGCCGTAGGTAGTGCCGTTGCGGGCCATGGTGGTGACAATGCTCGCGTCGGGCACCCGGCCGGCCCACTCGACCAGGGCGCGGGCGCCGGCCATGGCGATGTTGAGGAACATCAAGTGGTTGGTGCTCAGGAAGTCGGCCACCTCGCCGATCCTGGCGCTGCCCGAGCGGACCAGGTGCGGGAGCAGATCGCGCAGCAGCAGGTTGGTGGTGGCCTGCACCCGCATGTGGACGTCGTCGCCCATCGCCACGCCCTGAGCGGCCAGAGAAAATACGTCTATGGGACCGGCGCTGTCGAGGGCCCGGGCCAGGGCCGGCCCGAGCGCGTCGCGCAAGAACCGGAGACGCTCAATGGCCGCGTCGGAGTCCACGCCGAACCAGGCGACAGCCCCCGAGCCCTGATTGACGCTGGAGTAGGCGGTGGTGCCGCCGGCGTCGTCGGAGACCACGTACACCGGCGCGCTGGGGCCGATGGCAGTCGCCATCGGCACCACCGTGCAGTGCTCGTTGGCGGCCTCCAGCCGGATCTCGCCGCCCTGCAGCATGCGGTCGGCGGCGTCGCGGTGCGGGGCCCAGCCCTCGGCCATGACCGCGGCCCTGACCGAGCGTCGCAGCGGGTCGCACATGTCGGCCCATTCGATGCTCGGCCCGCAGTGCAGGATCGTCCCGTCACCGAAGCCGCCGATCACCGCGCCTGCGGTCTCGACGCCCAGCAGCATCGGCACGCCGCGGTCGAGGCGGCTGATCACCTCGGCGTTGGCCGCGTCGACCCGGTCCGAGGCGGGGCCCAGCAGTCTGGCCAGCGCGGCCACCGCATCGGCGTCGCCGCCCGCGGGGATGCGCCAGTCCACGCCGACCGCGGGCGCGCCCTGGTCCCGTACGGCCGTCTCGAACCGGTCCAGCCCGATGTTGACGACCTCCACCCTCGAGGGCAGGTCAATAGTGACCACGCTGCTGCGCCCGTTAGGACATGGTGACGAGCAGGGCGCTGGGCGCGTCGCGGGCCGCGGGCAGGCGCAGGCAGGCGTCGTCAGGCATGTCGCTCTCGGTCAGGCTCTGGGCTTCGGAGAGCCGGAACGTCATCGGCTGGTGGGGCAGGCCGTAGTAGGGAACGCTCGGGCCGTTGTGCTCCCAGCCGAGGTGCTCGAAGAAGCTGACGTTCTGGAGTTGCACGAAGGCGTCCATCACGTCTCCCCCCGCCGCGGCCGCGGTCGAGACGGCGAAACGCACCAGTCGCATGCCCACGATGCCGGCCCGGTGCCCCGGCAGCACGGCCAGACGGTCCCCCTTCCAGCAGCCGGCGGTGTCGGTGCGGTACAGCCTCACCGTGCCGACCGCCACCGATCCGCGGCCCGCCAGGACGTGGACGGTGCCGGGGTCGCGGTCCCAGTCGTCGACATCGGTGAGGGGGATGACCCTCTGCTCCTCTACAAACACACGATGACGGATCCGCATATGCCAGCTCAGCGACGGGGCAGTCACGGCCCGCCAGCACACGACCCGCGCCGAGGGGCTCAACTTCGATCCGCCCGTCGCATCAACCGGCGTGAGCTCGCGGTCCGCGCCATCCCGGCCACTGCGATCAGCCTGCCACTCGCAGCGGTATGAGGCTGCGGGTGCCGTTGGACTGCAACTCCCTCTCCATCGCCCCCACCGGCGAGCACGCCTGGCAGCGGGCGCATCCGGCCGCGACCTTGTCCGCGGTCAGCCCCCGCTCCACCAGGTACGGCGCCACCTTGCGGGCGACCTGCTCGACGTAGTCGGAGGTCGGGGGCATCCAGTCGCCCATCAGCGAGCCCGGGACCGGCCGCAGGGACACGATGAACGGGTACACGCCGATGTCGGCGGCCCGCCGGCAGCCATCGACGATCAGGTCGGGATCCTCGCCCATGCCCAGGATCACATAGGTGGAGACCTGGCCCTCGCCGAAGCGCTCCACGGCGTACTCCCAAGTCTCGAAGTACCGCTCGATGCCGGTGCGGTGCTTCGGGGGGGCCACCCACTCCAGCACTGCCGGGTCGAACGTCTCCACATGGATCCCCACGGAGTCGATGCCCCGGTCGGCGACCTGGTCGATCACGCTCAGGTCGTCGGGCGGCTCGAACTGAACCTCCACCGGCAGGCCCGAGGACGCCTTCATGGCCTCGCCGCACTTGGCCACGTACAGAGCGCCCTTGTCGCGGCCGTAGGTGGAGCCGGTGGTCAAGGTGATGTCCACCGCACCGTCGAGCTCCTTGGCCGCCACCGCCACCTCGGCCAGCTGAGCGGGCCGCTTGACCAGCACTGTGTTGCCCGAGGCCAGCGACACCCCGATCCCGCAGAAGCGGCACTGGTCCTCGTTGCCCCAGTAGGCGCAAGTCTGCAGCACGGTGCTGGCCAGCGAGTCAAGGTGCATGAGGGCCAACTGCCAGTACGGGGTCCCGTCGGCCGTCGTGAGGCCATAGAAGCGGGGCCGGTCGGCGGGAGCGGCGCCGGCCAGGCGGACCCCGTCGGCGTATATCCCGAATCCGACGTCCTCGGGCTCGAGCGAGTACGGGGAGTCGGCCACGAAGGCGGCGTCCACGGGCACGGTCACCGCAGTGCCTTCGATCCAGACCATCCCCGCGTCGGAGGGGCCGGCCCCGCCCGGGCGCCGCTCGAAGGGGGCGTTGATCCTGAGGCCCTTGAACTGGAGGTCGATGATTAGCTCAGGCAGCCCCACAGGCAATTCCTACCATGATGGCGGCCGAATCCCTGCGGTCGCCGAGCCGTGAGCGGAGGTCCGGGCCCGGAGGGGCTCGGTTCCGTGCTGCTGCTACGGGATGTCGTTTCCCGTGGCGAGGATCAGGGCCGGGACCCAGAACGTGTAGATCGCGGTCGCGGCCAAGATCAGGCCCAGGAGCTTCGCTTGGAGCTTGCCGTAGGTGGTGAGGGCCACCGACCCGAAGGCGACCAGCCAGACGATCAGGATCGACCTGAGCATCCACTCCCCCGGCAGGGCGTTCCACCAGAAGAGGGGCAGGATGGCCGTCGGGACGGCCAGATTGCCCACCACGCGCAGGTCCCATCCGCTCGTCTCGGCCTTGCCCAGCACCACGAAGAACAGCCCGTAGAACGTGAAGAGTCCGGCGAGGACGACATCTCCGCCCTCCAGCGGTCGAGCCCACATGATGTAGACGGCCTGGACCAGGTTGAGCAGACCGACCACGAGGGATGCATGGCCGATGCCGACTAGCGGGTTCTTTCCGTCCCGCTCATCGGCACCCACGCCGAGGAAGTAGAGGGCGTTGAGCCATACCACCAAACCAGTGGCTATGAAGACAATAGTGATTGGAGGCATATCGTGCCTTTCATCCATCCATCCGACATCTCGGATGAGATGTCTTCATTTCGTAACCTAAATGGTGGGTAGGGGCGCGTCAAGCCTGGGGCCGACTCGTAGAGCCCGGCTACGAGGGTTTTTCGGCGTGATCGCCGTGACCGAAATGATGGTCGCCGTCGCCGTGGCCGTGGTGGTGGTCGCCGTGGCCGTGGTGGTGGTCGCCGTGGTCGTGGTCGCCGTGGTCGTGGTCATGGCCCGCCGGGCGGGCCGCGTATGCGGCCGCGAGCTCGTCCACCTCGGGCTCCGCGACAATCTCAAGCTCCGAGACGATCGACTCGAGCGCCTCCTGCCAGCGCTCGTAGTACCGGTACTCTCCCACCGGATCCGACTCCCAGCGCTGCACCGCGGCGATCAGATGGTCGCGGAAGTCGTCCCAGCTGAACAGGCCGCCCTCCACCAGGGCCATGGCCATGGCGAAGCTCCGACCCTCCCACGGCGCGCCGAACACGAGCTCGCCGTTGAGCCGGGGAGGAGCGGCGGGGCCTTCGATGTCGAGCGTGAGAGCCACAGGCGCCCGATCAGCCTCCCCCGGCCTTGGCCACTCCCACCATGGCGTCTCGGGTCACGAGCGCGGCCAGATCCTCCTCGGAGAGATCCGCGGTGCCTTCGGGACGCTGGGGCAGCACGAGGTAACGGTTCTCTGCGCTGGAGTCCCAGACCCGCACCTCCACGCCGTCTTCGAGGCCGAGACCCATCTCCCGCAGCAGGGTGCGGGGCTCGCGCACCATGCGGCTCCGGTAGGCCGGGTCCTTGTACCACTCGGGCGGCAGGCCCAGAACCGGCCACGGATAGCACGAGCACAGCGTGCAGACCACCACGTTGTGCACGTCGTCGGAGTTCTCGACCACGACGATGTGCTCGCCCTGGGGTCCGGCGAAGCCCATCTCCTTGACGGCGCCGGTGCCGTCGGCGAGCAGCCGCTGGCGGTAGTCGTCGTCGACCCATGCCTTGGCCACCACCCTGGCGCCGTTCATGGGGCCCACATCGTTGACGAAGCGGTTGATGAAGCCGTCGAGGACCTCGGACTTGACCAGGCCGCGCTCGGTCAGCAGCGACTCCAGCGCCTCGGCCCGCACTGCGGGCGGGGGCCGGTCCTTGGTGTAGGTGTGCTCAGCCATCTAGGTCGCCTCCAAGTAGCTCTCGAACAGATCGATCCGAAGCTTGGCCGCCTCCGCACCGGGACCCCACAGCTCGGTCGAGTCGAACTCCACCGTGTACACGTGCTGGGGGTTCTCGCCCGCAAAGTGGGCGTTGGTGTCGGGCAGCAGCGCTGACGGGCGCAGGGCGTGCACTGTGCCCCTGCAGCCGCGTACGTATCCCGGCAGGCGGGTGTGGCCGTCGATGCGCTGGTCCTTGGCCCGCACCCGGTCCCCAGGTGAGAAGGCGGCAGGAACGTCGATCTCGCGCAGCGACCCAGGGCCGCCCCGCTCATAAACCGGCTTGTTCTCCTTTACGGCGGCCGGCTCCGCGACCGACTCCCCCATCAGGTTGCGGGCCCTGGCCTCCACCGCGCCGGGCGCGAGCACCCCGCTGTCGACGAGCAGCGTCTCGGCGCACGCCAGCCAGCGTCCGTAGTAGCCGTCACCCAGATACTCGTGGGGGTGCAGGCGCTCAAGGCCGTGGCGGAAGGCATCGAGGTTGGTCCCCGACAGACCCATCGACATCGCCCCCATGGCGAAGGCGCGGCCGTGCCAGCCCTCGCGGAACACCGGCTCGTCAGGGTCGATGGCCACGGTGCCCCAACCCTGCATTCCCCCCATGTCGTGTATGCCGTCCATCGGAGCCTCCCCGTAGATCGATTCTTCAGCCGGTGGCCCGGTGAGTCAACTATAAGACAGCGACGAGTCGCAAGGGAAATGCAGAGCTGCCTCGCTCCAAGCGCAATCGTGAGGGGAACCGGACTCGAAGGCTCAGGGCGCGCCGGCCAGCTCGCGGGCCCGGGCCACCAGCCTCTCCTCGGCGCGGGCGTAGCGCTCTTGCGCCTCGACGGCGGTGGCCCGCAGGCGGGCCGCGTGGTCGGAGAACTCCTCGGCCATCGACCTCACCTCGCCGGGCGCGGCTCCGCCCGTGGCCCGCCGGGTGGCCACGATCCGGCGTGGGTCCAGGGCTTCGGCCAGCGCGGCGGCGTCGAGTCCGAGCCGCCGCCCGCAGACCTCGGAGGCCGAGTCGTCGAGCATCTCGGACGTGATGTCCAGCCCGCAGAGCCCCTCGCGGCTGGCCGCCCGCACGGCCCGTCCCACTACGTGGTACGCGGTGCGGTAGTCGACGCCGGCGGCCACCATCACGTACTCGGCCAGGTCGGTGGCCTGGGTGAAGCCCCGTTCGAGCTCGGACCACATCCGCTCGGCGTTGACGGTCAAGGTTCTCACCACCCCGGTCGTCAGGGCGCTCACCCGGATCGTGAAGTCGAGCGCCCGGGGGATCTCCCCGTAGGCGAAGATGAGGTTGTCGCTGCGAGCCGACGGGCTCTTGACGACGGCCAGGAACCCGCTCATCCGGCCGATCAGCACGCCGCTGGCCCCCCGGATGATGGACAGGGAGTAGGGGTTGCGCTTCTGGGGCATCAGCACCGAGGCCCGGGTGAACGGTCCGGCCAGGTCGACGTAGTCGAACTCCTGGCTGGACCAGATCTCGAGGTCCTCGGCCAGCTTGGCCTGGTTGGCGATCATGCTCGCCGAGGTGGCCAGCAGGTCGATGAACACGTCGGTCTGCCACATGGCGTCGCGGGTGTGGACAATGACGCCGTCGAATCCCAGATCGCCGGCGATGGCGCCCCTGTCGTCGAGCAGCCGGCTGCCGTTGACGCAGCCCGCGCCGCCCGGGCTGGTGTTGACCTGCTCGAGGGCGGCCGAGAACCGCTCGCCGTCGCGCAGGGCGGGCGGGACGAACGCCAGCAGGTAGTGGCCGAAGGTGGACGGCTGGGCCTGCTGGAGGTAGGTCTGGTCGCCCATGAACGTCTCGGCGTGGCCGGCGGCCACCGCGGCCGCCGTTGACGCGAAGTCGGCTCCGACCTCGATGAGCCGCGCCGTCTGGGAGCGCAGCAGCAGCCGCAGCGCCACCCGGGCGGCCTCCCGGCGGGGGCGGCCGGCGTGGAGCCATCCGGCCGAGTCGCCGATCCGTTCCACGAAGTGGCGCTCCCGCGAGTTGTAGACCTCTCCGAAGGCAGAGTCGTAGGGGAAGTCGTCCGGGTCGGTGCCATAGGCGTCCAGCAGCACCTTCAGCAGGTCGGCTGCGGCCGGCTGGGGTATCAGGCCCCGGTTCCGCAGGTCCAGCACATGGCCGAGATCGGCCAGGTTCAGGCCGTGGTGCAGCAGCGGAGCGTCGGCGATCTCCCACGCGAAGCCGGCGTCGACCAGCTCCGGCGCCGGCGCCTCCGACGACGGCCCGGCCAGCCGCGGGCCGCGCCCGGATTCCTGCCGATCCCCGCTCATCGGTCGGATCGAATGGAGTCGGGTCGCATGAAGTCGGATCGCATGAAGAAAGATCGCATGAAGAAGGATCGCATGAAGAAGGATCGAATGGAGTCGGGTCGCATGAAGAAAGATCGCATAAGGAAGGATTGCATCACGAAGGTCACACCCCGCGATAGTCGTCGGCCTGGGAGGCATGCCAGCGCAGGACCCGCTTCTCGACCGCGATAAGCAACAGTACGAAGGCGACGCCTATGAAGGCCAACACGAAGACGCTGCCCCAGAGCTGCTCGACGAGGAGCCGGGATTGGGCCACCCGGGCCGCGTTCCCCAGCCCGTCCTTGGAGTTGAAGAACTCGCCGACGACCGCTCCCACCAGCGCCAGGCCTACGCAGATCCGGCCCGCGGCGAACAGGTACGGCAGCGAGTGCGGGATTCGCAGCCGCCAGTAGATCTCCCAGCGGCTGGCGTTCACAGAGCGCAGCAGCTCATGGGTGTCCTCGTCGATCGAGCGGAGCCCGATCAGCGCGTTGGCAACGAACGGAACCCAGGCGAACAGCATGGCCGTCAGGATCTTGGGCCAGGACGAGAACCCGAACCACAGCAAGAAGATCGGCACCAGCACCGCCACGGGCGTCGACTGCATGAGCACGATCACCGGCATGGTCGCTCGCTCAACGAACTGGGAGTGCGCCATCCACGTGGCCACCAAGAGGGCGGCCACGAAGGCGATCAAGAACCCCCAGAACGCCTCCTGCACCGTGACCCACCCGTTTCGCGAGTAGAAGCCGGGATTCTCGACCACATGGCGGATCACGTCGGAGGGAAGCGGCAGCGTGAGGGGCCGCAGGTTGCGGACCTGGACGTATATCTCCCAGCCCACGAAGAAAGCCGTCAGGCCGGCGAAGGGTGCGATGAGGAGAACCGCCCTGCGCAATGGCCGGCGGGGCACGTCGGGCGGCAGCTCCGCGATCTCCTCGTCGGCTACGCCGGCCCCGTCGGGGCTGCCGGCGTGCTCCCGTGACCGGAGCGGCTCGTGTGAAGAGGGGACGCTGCGGCCCATCAGTTCGACCAGCCCTGCCTCAGCGCGGCCCGGACCTCGGCCAGGACGTGGTGATAGTCGTAACTGTCCTCCACGTCGGCGTGACGCGGCCTGGCCAGCGGGACATCCACGACCTTGGTGATGCGCCCCGGCCTGGACCCCAGAACGGCCACGCGGTCCGAGAGCACCACCGCCTCGGGGATCGAGTGCGTCACGAACAGCACGGTGCTGCCGACCTGCTCCCAGAGGTAGAGCAGCAGATACCGCATGTCGGCCCGGGTGATCTCGTCGAGAGCCGAGAACGGCTCATCCATCAACAGCACGGGCGCGCCGAGAGCGAAGGCCCGGGCGATGCTCACCCGTTGCTGAAGGCCCCCGCTCAGCTCTCTGGGCAGCGAGTCCAGGAACGGGGTCAGCCCGATGTCGTCGAGCATGCTGAGCTGGTCGTCGGCGGACATGCCGGGATTGTCGGTCCGGCGGTTCACGTCTCCGAGCAGCGACACGTTCCTGCGCACCGTCCGCCACGGCAGCAGCGCAGGGTGCTGCGGCACGAAACCGTAGCGCTTCTGCTGGCGAGCCTCGCCCGGCGACTGGCGGTTGACGACCACCGTGCCGCGATCAGGCTCGAGAAGCCCCCCGGCCAGGCGCAGCATGGTGGACTTGCCGCAGCCGGAGGGTCCGATGAGGCTGACGAACTCCGACTTGCGAACGTCCAGGCTGATTCTCGACAGGGCATGGACGAGCCGGTCCTTGCGTCTGAACCACTTCGAAACCGACTCGAAGCTGACGGCCGGCGCGGTCACCACATGCACATCCCGCCGGTGACGTTGATGGCCTGGCCCGTCATGTAGCTCCCGTGGTCGGAGGCCAAGAAGGCCACGGCGGAGGCTACATCGTCGGGTTGGCCGAGCCGACCGAGCGGGCTCTTCGCGGTCCAGGCCGCGATCTGGTCGTCGGTGCGGGTGTCGGCGCCCATCTCTGTGAGGACATAGCCGGGACAGATCGCGTTCACGGTCACGCCGTGGGGGCCAAGCTCCATGGCTGCGATCCGGCTGAGCGCCACCACTGCCGCCTTGGACGCCGCGTAGGCCGCTTCCCCCGGCGTGCCCAGCTTGGCCGCCATCGATGCCACGTTGACGATCCGGCCGCCTCTGCCGGCCGCGATCATGGGCGGCGCCAGCGCCTGGATCACGACCACCATGGAGCGGACGTTGACCCGCTGGACGCGATCCCACTCGTCGAGCGTCATGTCCAGCAGCGGGGTGTTGGAGAACACGCCCGCGTTGTTCACCACCAGCCAGTAGGGCTCGTCGTGGCCTTCTGCTGACAGCGCTCGCCGGGTCTGGGCGGCGTCGGCGAGGTCGACCACGAGACTGGCCGCTCCCAGGCCCCGAGCGACGTCGGAAACCGCTGGGTCGACGTCGAGCAGAGCGGCCTGCATGCCCTCTTCGACCAGCCGCTCCGCTATCCGGCGGCCGATCCCCCTCGCCGCGCCGGTGACGATGCAGCGGCGGCCCCGAAGTCCCTCAGCCATGCGGGGAGCCGGGGCCTCGGCGGTCAGGCGACCGGATCGGAACCGAGGACCTGAGCCCGAAAGCCAGGGTCGCCGAGCAGATCCCGAACCGTGTGGACGATGGCCTGGGTGTGGGCGTCAATCTCGAGATTGACCGAGTCGCCGACGGCCACCCGGCCGAGCGTCGTCCGCTCCAGCGTCTCGGGGATCAAGCTCACGGCGATCCGATGGGCGTCGCGGTCCACCCCCGAGACGGTGAGGCTGGCGCCGTCGAGGGCGACCCACCCCTTCCAGAGCAGATACGGCATGAGCGACGCGTCGACATCGAACCACATGGTGCGGTTGTCGCCCTCGGCGATGATCTCGCACACGGTGGCCGTCCCCGACACGTGGCCGGAGAGGACATGGCCTCCGAGTTCGTCCCCGAAGCGCAGCGAACGCTCGATGTTGACGGGATTGCCGACCGACAGCGAACCGAGGTTCGTGAGATGCATGGTCTCCGCGATCACATCGAATCGCACTCTTGAGCCGTCGATGTCCGAGACGGTCAGGCACGTCCCGTTGTTGGCCACGCTCGCGCCGGCCTGCAGTCCCTCAGCGTGGGGCCCGAGGTCGACGGTGAGTCGGCAGATCCCCTCAGCCGTCTCGATGTCGACCACCCGGCCCATCCCCTGAACGATCCCCGTGAACATGGCGTGCGCCTCCGCTCGCCGGTACGGCTGTGCCGTTGGTGATCCGGTCGGAGGGTGTCAGGGTCCCGGCCAGATCAGGGTGGTCCCGTCGTAGACGCCTGCGGCTATGTCCGCGTTCACCATGGACTGCCAGTCGGGCGTCGACTCGAACACCCCGGCCTGCACCAAGGCATCGATCTCAGCTCCGAAGAGGTCGAGATCGGGGGTTCCCAGGCCGACTCCCGCAGGGCCGAGATCGGCGATGAGAGCGGACTCCACGCCCCAGCGGTAGCGCTCCGCCTCCATGGCGAGGTACAGCGGGTTGCCGGCCGCATCGATCAGCTCGAACGCGTTCTCCACGGCGATGTCCGGGTTGGCGGCCGCGAACGCTTGGGCGCGGATCAAGGCCCGCACCACGTCGGCCGCCAGGCCGGGGTTGTTCTCGATCATCGACTGCGTCGTGAACGTGACGCCGAAACTCGACGGCACGTCGAAGTCCAGCGGATCGAGCATGGTGAACGGCACGCCGTTGTTGGTCAGGGTGTTGGGCTCGTTGGACTTGTACACCGGCAGGGCGTCGATGCCCAGGTCGAGGTGCGCCACCGGATCGAAGCCGTCGAGCAGGATCTCCTCGAAGCAACTCCGCTCGATGCCCGACAACGCGACCGAAGCCTGCAGCGAGTACGGCAGGTCGCCCTTGATGCCTATGAGGCTGCCGCACAGCCCGGCGAAGTCCTCGATGCCGCTCCCCTCGGGCAGCACGATCGCCTCTATCGCGGTGCGGCCCCAGTGGAGCAGGGCCACGAGGTCGCCCTCTCCGGCGACGTTGTTGGCCACCAACTCGGCGAACGATCCGGCCGCCCCGAACTGGGCCTGGCCCTCGATCACCAGTGCGCCGTTGGAGGGAGCGAACCCGGGCTGGATCTCGAAGTCGATGCAGAGCTCCTCGAAGTACCCCTGGGCGTCGGCGACGATGGCGTCGATGATCCCGGCTGCGGCCGCGAAGTCGAACCCGGTCACGAAGGTGATCTTGCCGGCGTCGCGGTTCGCCTGGCACCGCTCCGCAGCCGCGTCGGGCTCGGGTTCAGGGGCCGGCTCGGATTCAGGGGCCGGCTCAGGCTCAGGCTCAGGGGCCGGCTCAGGCTCAGGCTCAGCCGCTGGCTCAGGCGCAGGCTCGGGCTCAGGCTCCGCCGCCGGCGCAGGCTCAGCCGCCGGCTCAGGCTCAGGCGTTGCCGCGTCCTCGTCGTCGCTGCCGCACGCGGCCGCCATCAGTGCCAGCACCAGCACAGCCAGCAGCACAGGCTGCAGTCGTCGGTATGGACTGTGATGTTTCATCTCGCCCTCCCTCGAGTTGAAGACTCTCGCCAAACCGCTGCTGCCGATTCGGCCTTGAGCGCAGTCTGCCAGCGTCCGTCGACCTACGCCAATAGCGCTGCAGCGGCGCCCCGGCGGGTTCCCAGAACGGTTGTCAGCCCACGTCTACGCCCACTCGTCGGTCTCATGCCTCCGCCGCTTCGCCGCCGCCGCCACTACGGCGTCGACCATCGCCTGAGCGGTGCCCGTTGCGGGCCGCTCCAGCCCCTCCAACTCGGCCGGTGCGGCGATGCTCGCGAGAATCTCCCCGAGAGGGCGGCCGCTGCGGCGAGCCGCCCGGTACGCCACCTGCAGTTCGTCATTGGCCCGGTGCTTGCCCAATCGGGCCGACAGGCGCCTGAGCAGTTCCTGGGACCCGAAGTCGCCCATGGCCTCCAGGTTGGCCGCCATCGCGTCGGCGTCCACCTCGATGCTCGCCGCGAGGCCGCGGGCCAGGCTGAGCTGTGCCAGCAGGTAGTGGCACATCTCGGGCAGCAGCACCCACTCCGTCTTCCAGGTGCGACCGTCGCGCTCGTGGTCGCCGACCATGGTCTCGGTGAGCACGCCGGCGGCCGAGCGCACCAGCCTCGCCAGCGTGACCATCTGCTCGCTGCGCTCCGGGTTGCGCTTGTGGGGCATCGTGAAGCTGCCGATGGTGGCCTCCGAGGCCGCCTCGGACACCTCTCCGATCTCGCGCCGCTGGAGGTTGTAGACCTCGTTGGCCACGCGGGCCATGGTCGCCGAGGCCAGGGCCGCGTTGTTGGCGAACTCGGCGATCCGGTCCCGCGCCGTGAGCCAGGAGATGACCGGCTCGCCCAGTCCGAGGCGCTCGCAGAAGCCGCGGCGCAGATCGGGACCGAGCTCCCCGTAGAAGCCCAGAGCCCCCACCGCTCCAGCGAGCTGGCCCACCACCAGGCGGGGACGGCTCTGGCCCCACCGCTCCAGGTGCCGGGCTGTCTCGTCGGCCCAGGACGCGGCCTTGAAACCGAAGGTCACTGGGGCACCCGGCTGTCCGTGGGTGCGGCCCAGCATGGGGGTGTCGCGATGGCGCACAGCCAGCTCGAGCAGGGAATCCTCCACGGCCCGCAGATCCCGCCACACGATTGTGCCCACATCGCGTATCTCCAGCGCGGCCGCGGTGTCGGAGACGTCCTGCACGGTGGCGCCGTAGTAGACGTGCTCGCGGGCCTGCTCGGGCAGCCGGGCCTGAAGCTCGCGCACCAGCCCCATGGCGGAGTGCGAGGTCCGGCGGGTCTCCGCGCCCACCGCGGCCGGATCCAAGCTCCCAGCGTCTAGGCCGTGGATCGCACGAGCCGAAGCGTCTGGGATGATCCCAAGATCGGCTTGGGCCGCGGCAAGAGCCTTGAGCACATGCACCCAGCGGGCCAGGCGGGCCCGCTCCGCGAACAGGGCCAACGACTCCGCGGTCGACCACCCGTGGCCGAAGACGGCCGAGTCGATCAGGTGCGCGTCCACTTGCCGTCCCCAGAGCCGGCCAGCACGCCAAGGGCGCTGCGCACCTCGGCGAGGGTGGCGCCCCAAGGCACCATCACCGTGTTGCCGCGCCGCTCCAGCCCCTCCTCGAGCATGCAGCAGCGGCTCAGCACCAGCCCCGCGGCGTCGGCGACGGCACGGCCCGGTCCCTCGTCCATCAGCCGGCGTGGGCACCAGTCGATGGTGCGGGCCGCGTCGGCTCCGTAGAACCAGCGGTGGATCTGTTGGGAGCGCTCGCAGCCGAGCAGGGTCGAGCCGGCAAAGGAGGGTCGCTCGTCCAGATGCGACACCGACACTCCCTCGATCTCGATCCCGCCGCCCCGGCAGGGGACGATCAGCCCCTCAGACATTTCAGGATCGGCCTCCGCCACCAGCGAGCGGCTGTCGACAATCCACTCGCTCACCGATATAGGAGGCAGGTCCTCAGCCGAGTCCAGAACTCTGGCCACCTGGTCGGCCAGCTTGGATGGCTCAGGGGGCACGACGTCCAGCACGGTCACCCGGATGGGGTCGGCGTTGAGCAAGAAACTCACATGGCGGTACCGGCCCTCCACCACCACGCAGCGGCGGCCCGGGCGCCGCTCGACCGCCCGGGCCAGGTGGGAGGGGACGCCGGGGTCCAGGCTGTCGTCGCGCACGTAGTCGCATTCGGTGGCCGAAGCCAGCACGCGGGCCGCCACCGCCGGCGAGAACAGGTCGTCGCTGCCGTCGCGGGCCAATTCAACCAGCGCGCAGCGTTCGGGCTGGCCATCCAGCCGAACGACCACGAATCTGGTCCTGTAGTACGCCTCGCGTCCGGTGAATCGGGCCACGAGATCGTCGGGCGAAAGGCTGGGAACCGAGGCCACCGAAACCTGGCGGTATCGCGACGGCATCACGTTGGGCGCGGCGGGGTCTAGATCGAACACGGCCTGAGCACCGAAGAGCTTGCGCCCGGGGTCTAGATCGAACACGGCCTGAGCACCGAAGAGCTTGCGCCCGGGGTCGGATCGAACACTCCGGTGGGCTCCGGGTCCCGAGCCGCACCCGGCGCGCCGGCGGGAAGCCTGGCCCGGAGTGTGTCGGACCGCAGGCCGAGCCTGAGCGCCTCCACTGCGAGCACCTCGGCCGGAGCGATGTTGGCGAGGCTGACGTTGGCGCCCAGGTGGTTGACGAGCCAGGCCTGCTGCTGGCGGAGGGGAGCCTCGTACACCACGGGCGCATCCTCTCCGAGGCGTCCAAGGGCCTCCACGAGGTCGGTCCTGACCGACCCGTCGGCGGTATAGAGGCCCACGGTCCCGCTCTCCCGGCCCTCGGCCACCAGCCAGTCCGCGCCGCAGTCCAGGTCGCTCCGGGCTTCCTTGAGCCATTCCGAGGGCAGGACCGGCTCGTGAGGATCCTTGCTGCCCACCTCGGCGAACACCTCGAATCCCCGGTCGCGGGCCGCGGCGATGAGACCGCGCTTGGCGGAGGCCGGCATGCCGGTGGCACCCCTCGACACCTCCACGCATCCGAAGCCGAGGCATCGGGCCCACTCGAGGAACTCTGTGCTGCGGTCCTGCCACCACGCCGCCTCCAGCAGGGTCCCGCCGGGACAGGCCTTGACCTCGTGCGAGGCCAGGAGCTCGACCTTGGCGCCGACCGTGCCATCGACATAGGCGGTGCCGAAGCCGAACTTCCAGACGTCCACGAACGCTCCGTGGGCTTTGAGAAGCTCGTCCATGGCCGCCAGCGGCGTGCCCTTGTCGATGACGTGGGTTATCCCGCGGCGGCGCGGCTTGGAAGTCCGAGCGGCAGTCTCGAGGAACCGGGGAGACTCGGAGATGGGCATCGGGGTGATCTCCTGACCGGCGTCACACAACGGCGGGCCGCGGCGCCATTGTAGGAGCGAAGGCGGTAGGAGGCAGTTCCGTCGCAGCCAGAGCGAAGGCGGTAGGAGGCAGTTCCGTCGCAGCCAGAGCGACGCCGGCCACGAGCGCCCGGCCCGATGTCGCGCCCACTGCGGCCAGCGACCGGGCCGCCCTCGCCATTCGGCCGCGGTCGCCGGCCGCGGCCGCGTCGAGCAGGGCGTGGGCGGGCTGGATGCTCTGGCCCGCCGCGGCCCACCTCAGGTAGGTGCGGCTAAGCGCCGTGGTGCGGGCCGAGCGGGCCAAGCGGTCCAGGGCTCCACGGCATCCAGGGTTGATGGCGCACACCAGCAGGATCCCCGCGAGCACGTCATCGCCGCTGGGAGTCAGACCGGCGCCCCGCCCCTGGAGGCGGCCAAACGCGGCGGCCAGGTCGCCGCGGCGCACGTAGCCGGTCACCGCCCCCCAAACGGGGTCCAGATCGGGATCGACGCGGTCAACCAGGCCGTGCCAGGCCTCAGGAGAGACGTTGAGCCGCGCCGGCAGACGGGGCGCCCAGCGCCGGTTGGGGTCGACGCGGAGCCGGATCCGGCCCGCGGCGAGCACGGCGCCCGCGACAGTCACCGAGTCGTGGCGGGCAGGCAGCACGGGCAGATCTTCGGCCACGAGGTGCAGAGGCCCTGCCCACGACTGAGGGCCAAGAACGGCGAAGACGGTCTGCGGGGAGCCCGAGACATAGAACCCGCCATTGAAGACGCCCTCCACCCGACCGGCGAAGCCGTCGGACATCGCGTCCAGCACCCCCGCGCCGACCGACACCGCGGGCACGGCGTCCAGGCCCGAGGAGGCTGTACGGTGCGGCCGTGCCACCGCAGGAGGCCTCATCGCGTGTCGACCCCGACCTGGACCGGCTGGTCGCCGCGGTGCGCAGCCACCCGGGCCTGCTGGCCAAGAGAGCGATCGGAGCCGTCCGCGGTGCCGTTGAGAGGCCGGACGCGCTGACCGGGCCCGGAGACGACGGTGCCGTGGTCGAGATGCCGCCTGGAGGCTCGCTGATTGTGTGCGGCGAGGCCATCCATCCGCCGTTCGTGGCATCCGATCCCCACGGCGCGGGGATGGCGGCCGTGCTGGCCAACGTCAACGACCTCGCGGCCATGGGAGCGGTCCCCACCGCCATTGTGAACACGGTGGTGGCGCCCGCCCCGGTGGCGGCCGAGTGCCTGAGGGGCATGGCCGACGCGGCCGCCCTCTACGAGGTGCCCGTGGTGGGCGGGCACATCAGCGAGCACGCAGGCGAACCGGCCCTCTCGGCCTTCGCAGTCGGGAGCGCCGACCGGGTCCTGTCGGCCACCCGGGCCCGCCCGGGCCAGGCGCTGGTGTTGGCCTGCTGCCTCGACGGCCGGATGCGCACCGACTTCCCGTTCTTCACCACGCTCGGGCCGCAGGGGCCGCGCCTGGCCGCCGACGTGCGCCTGCTGGCCGAGGCGGCCCGGACGGGCCTGGCCTCGGCGGCCAAGGATGTGAGCATGGCCGGCGTGATTGGTTCGCTGGCCATGCTCCTCGAGCCCGGCCGCCTCGGCGCCGATGTCGACCTGGACGCCCTGCCGACTCCGGCAGGAGTGGATCTGGACCGCTGGCTGGTCTGCTTCCCGACGTACGCCTTCTGGCTGGCCACGGACCAGCCCGAGGCGTGCGCGGCCCTGTTCCGCTCCGCCGGCCTCGCCGCGGCCGTCGCCGGCACCCTCACGGGCAGCGGCGTCCTCAGCCTGCACCGGGGCGCCGACTCCCGTGCCGTGATCGACCTCAACCAAGAGCCCGTCACCGGGCTGTGGGATTGAGCGGACCGGCTCGCGCCGCGGTGCCTCCATGTCAGGCGCCGGCTCGCGCCGCGGTGCCTCCATGTCAGGCGCCGGCTCGCGCCGCGGTGCCTCCATGTCAGGCGCCGGCTCGCGCCGCGGTGCCTCCATGTCAGGCGCCGGCTCGCGCCGCGGTGCCTCCATGTCAGGCGCCGGCTCGCGCCGCGGTGCCTCCATGTCAGGCGCCGGCCGACTCGACCCGGCTCTTCATGGTCCGCCCGTGCTCCTCGAAGAGACGCGGGTCGCCAGTCTCGAAGTCGCCGAAGGAGGCCGCATCGATGCCGGCTGTCTGGCCCTGCTCGTCGCCCAGCGCCACGACCATCACCACATAGGTGGGCAACATCGTCGAGGGGTCGGGCTCGACCGTGCTCACCACGGCCAGTCCGGTGGCCAGGTGCAGCTCAATGCACTGGTAGGGGTTGACGAGGCCTGACCCCAGGTCGCCCTGATCGTGGACGACGGCCCACACTTGGCCGGCCTGGCGGGCCGCGGCGATGCGCTCCCGGCGGCGTTTCTCCGCCCGCTCGGCCAGCAGCTCGCGGCGGCGCATGGCGAACCCGGCTCCGGCGACCTCCGACTCCCCGAGCCGGTACGCAGCGATGTCTCCGGTGGCCCGCACCGCCTCGTCCACCATCTCCGACCGGCGCTCCCAGCGCTCGGCCAACTCGTTCAGGTCCTCCACATCGGCCAGGGCGTCAGCCACGGCCCTCACCAGCCTCACCGCGGACTGGTAGGCGTCCGGGTTGGTGGTGGCCACCGGATAGAGGCGGCGCTCGCTCTCGTTCCAATGGGCGGCCAGCACCGCAGTGGGGTCTTCCTCCGGTGCGCCGTTGCTCATGGTGCCGGCTCCTTGTCGTGGCCGCTTCGGTGTCCTTCTGCCTCGGCCCCGATGGATCCGAGGGCTTGGCAGGACACTCAACCTCTCATCTACTATAAGAAAGTCGGTTCTGCTATCGGCAGATTAGGAACCGGGTCTGGATCCGCTGGGCTCGATCGGACCTGACAAGAGGGAGTGTGCCTTGGCCGAGACCGCAGTCCTCGCCCTCGGCGGCAACGCGCTGACCCGCGAGGACCAGCGGGGCACCCTGGAGGAGCAGTACGCCAACGCGCTCACCATGGCCGGATCGGTTCGCTCGCTGATCCGCAAGGGCTGGAACGTGGTCATCGTCCACGGCAACGGCCCCCAGGTCGGCAACCTCGCCATCCAACACGAGGGCTCGATCGACCTGGTGCCCGCCCTGCCGCTGTTCACGCTCGGAGCCATGACGCAGGGGCAGCTGGGAAGCCTCATCTGCCTGGCCCTCAACGAGGTCTGCACGCAGGAGATCTCGGGAGCGGTATCCATCATCACCCACGTCGAGGTCGACCCCGGCGACCCCGGCCTGTCGCACCCAACCAAGCCGATCGGTCCCTTCTTCGGCCGATCCGAGGCCGATGCCCTGGCAGCCAAGAGGGGCTGGACCATGGTCGAGGACTCCGGGCGCGGCTACCGGCGCGTGGTCCCGTCGCCGCGGCCGATGGCCCCCATCGAGGCCGACGCCATATCGGCGCTGATCGACCTCGGCTACATAGTCATCGCCGGCGGCGGCGGCGGGATCCCGGTGGCGCGGTCGGCCGACGGCACCTACCGGGGCGTCGACGCGGTCATCGACAAGGACTTCGCGGCCGAGCGAATTGCGGACGCGGTCGCAGCCCAGGCGCTGGTGATGGTCACCGGCGTGGCCGCGGTGCACCTCCACTTCGGCACGCCCCGACAGCACGCGGTGGCCGAGATGACCGCGTCCGAGGCCCGGCTCCACCTGGCTGACGGCCAATTCCCTGCGGGAAGCATGGGGCCCAAGGTCGAGGCCGCCATCGAGTTCGTGGAGTCGCCGGGGCGGGTCTCGGCCATCACCACGCCCGAGCTGGTCTACGCGACCCTCGACGAGCCCGGCGGCGTGATAGCGGGGCCCCGGGGCACCCGCATCGTGCCGGACCCGGTGGCTGCGCTGCTGCGATGACCGGCAGCTAGGGCCCCGCCTACTGCCGAAATCTGCATGGATTCTGCACCTATATGACGCGAAACTCTACAGATTTCATTTCGACAGCTGGCGCTGCCGTACGCTTGGTCCCGCTATGACGGGCCGCAACCCTTCGCCGAGTCTGGCCCCAGTCCCATGACCGCCAGAGTCCTGGTGGTCGCAGACTGCTACGTCGACAGCGTGCGACTGCTGGAGGCCACCCGGGCGATGCGGGACACGCCCGGCGTGGACTGGGCCTGGGCGCTGATGGCCACACCGGCCAATCTGGAGGCCCTGGCCACCGAGGGCGTGACGGAAGGGCTCGGCGACGCGGCGGCCAACGACCTGGTCCTGGCGGCCAGGGGTGCCGACGAGCACTTGCCGGTGGCTCTGGAGGGGGCCAGAGCGGTGCTGTTCGAGGACGCCGCGCCCCGCGGCAGCGGCGCCGCGCCAGCCGATGTGCGCCCGGCCAGCCTCGATGAAGCTCTGGCCGTGGCGCCGGGCGCCAACGTCGCCATCGTCTCCGTCCCCGGCCCGTACGCGGCCCTCGAGGCCCACAAGGCGCTCACCCGAGGCCTCCACGTGCTGCTGTTCAGCGACAACGTGCCCCTGTCCGACGAGATCGACCTGAAGCGCCGGGCGCGCTCGCTCGGCCGGCTGGTCATGGGACCGGGCGCGGGCACGGCGGCGCTGGCCGGCGTGGGCCTCGGCTTCTCGAACCGGGTGGCGGGCGGGCCGGTGGGGGTCGTCGCCGCGGCCGGCACCGGCGCTCAGGAAGTGATGACGCTGCTCGACCGGTGGGGATCGGGCGTGTCCCATGCCATCGGAGTGGGCGGCCGCGACCTGTCGGCCGAGGTCGGGGGGGCTATGGCCGAGGCGGCCATCGAGGCGCTCGACCGCCACCCGGAGACCGAGTTGACGCTGCTGGTGTCCAAGCCGCCCGCGGCCGCGGTGGCCGAGCGCCTGCTGGGCCCTGCCCGGAGCAAACCGGTGGTGGCCGCTCTGATCGGGCTGGACCAGCCGGTGGACGCGGCACCCGGCGTGACGGTGTGCAGCACGCTCGAGCAGGGAGTCGCGGCCGCGCTGGCCCGGCTCGGCTGTCCCCGGCCCGATCCGGTCGGCTCCATCGATGCGGAGGTCGCCATGCTCACCACCGCCCTCAGCCCCTCCAGAAGGCGCATGGTGGGGCTGTTCAGCGGGGGCACCCTGGCCTACGAGGCGATGGTCATCGCCAGCGGCCACATCGGGCCCGTGTTCTCCAACACACCGCTCGAGCCGTCGTGGGCGCTGCCCGGTCCCCCCGACGCCCACGTGTGCCTGGACCTGGGCGAGGAGGAGTTCACCCGCGGCCGGCCCCATCCCATGATCGACCCCGAAGCGAGAGTCGAGCTGCTGCGCCAGCAGGCCTCGGATCCGACCGTGGCCGTCGTGCTGCTCGACATCGTCATCGGCGACGGCGCCCATCCGGACCCCGCCGGCGTGCTCGCTCCGGCCGCGGAGGAGCTGGTCGCCTCGGGCGCGGCGGTAGTGGCCTACGTCCTGGGCACCGACCGGGACCCGCAGGGTTTCGAGCATCAGCGCGGCCTCATGCGCGAGGCGGGCTGCATCGTCGCCGACACCGGCGCCAGAGCGGCCCTGGCCGCGGCCGCGCTCGTCAACCGCGATCCCGCGCTCGTCCATCAAGACCTGTCGGCGAGAGGCCGAGCGGATTGGCCGTGATTCACGAGGATCCTTGTAGGGCGCTCAGCGAGGCCGTGGCCCGAGCGGCCCGTGAGCGCAGCGAACAAGAGCGGGAAACAGGTTGCCTGGTGGCGTGAGGTTGCCGGGCCGGATCGCCATCGCCACTTACTCGGTCAGGCCCCGGGGAGGGGCGGTCCACAGTGTGGAACTGGCGGAGGCTCTGGCCGCCGAGGGAGCGGACGTGACCCTGATCGCGCTCGGAGACCCCGCCGAGGGCTTCTTCCGGCCGACCAGCGTGCCCGCGAGGATCATCGAGGCCCCGCCCCGGGCCGCAACCCTGACCGAGAGGGTGTTCTCGCACATTGACGCCCTTACGTCGGGGCTGGCCGATTTCGGCGACCGGTTCGACATCGTGCACACCCAGGACTGCATCTCGGCCAGAGCCGCGGCCAGGGTGCGCGACCGCGGCTCGGGATTCCGGCTGTTCCGGACGGTGCACCACATTGACGACTTCACCACTCCCGCTCTGGTCGAGTGCCAGGACGCGGCCATTCTCGAGCCCGATCGGGTGCTGGTCGTGAGCGAGCCGTGGAGGCGGCGGCTGCTGGACGACTACGGGGTCGACGCCGCGGTGGTCACAAACGGCGTGAGGGTGGAGCGCTTCTCCGCCTCGGGTCCGCCCGGCGAGCGGGACCGCCTGCGAGCCCGCATCGGCGCGTCCGACCGCCACCTGTTCCTGACGGTGGGCGGGATCGAGCCCCGCAAGGGCTCCCGGTACCTCGTCGAGGCCCTCGGGCTGCTCAAGGCGAGTTCCCCGCCGGAGCGGGCGACCATGCTGGCGGTGGTCGGCGGGCACTCGTTCCAGGACTACCGGGCCTACCGCGACGAGGTGCTCGGGTCGCTGGGCGCCCATGACCTGCACCTCGGCGACGACGTGGTGATGCTCGGCACCGTCTCCGACGACGAGCTGCCCCGCTGGTACCACGCCGCCGACAGCTTCGTGTTCCCGTCGGTCAGCGAGGGCTGGGGCCTGGTCGTGCTCGAGGCCCTGGCGGCCGGCCTGCCGGTGGTGGCCTCCGACATCGAGGTCTTCCGCAGCTTCCTGACCCCCGACGCCGACGCGGTGCTTACCGAGGCGGCCAACCCCGTGTCGCTGGCCGCGGGGATGGCCCGGGTGCGGGACGATCCGCAGCTGGTCCGGCGGCTCCGGGCCAACGGCACGGCCACCGCGGGCCGCTACTCGTGGTCGAGCACGGCGCGCCGCCACTTGGAGATCTACGCGGAGGCCTGACTGCTCCGAAATCAGTAGAGAAACACGTCACATAGAGGCAAAACCCGAGCAGATTTGGGGATAGTGGGCTAGGTCCGAGCCGGGCGAGACAGCAGGGTGCCGGTCACCAGGGCCAGCACGGCCCACGCGGCGGCCAGCCCGCCCAGCGAGGCGAGCCGGAAGCGCCACACCAGCTCCGCGGGGGCCTCGACATCGTCGGGATTGGCGGGCAGCGCCAGGAAGATCACCGCCAGCCCCGCGGCGTAGAGCGCGGCCGTGGCCCAAGCCTGGGCCGTGGGCGCCAGGAGAGCGGCGCGATGGAAGCGCCACACGGCCCACGCCAGCAGGATCGACAGCGCCAGAGCCGCGAAGTACAGCACCGTGCGCTCGTTGACGGTGGAGGGATCGCCGACCGCCGGCGGGTTGGCCGGGTATTTGAGGAAGGGCACGACCACCACCGCCACGAACCCCGCACAGCCGAGCCGCACCGAGGCGACCAGCGGCGTGGACGCGGCCAGCCGCGGCCCGACCGCGCCGAGCACGACCGCAAAGATCACGCCCAGGGCCAGACCGAACACGACCAGCCCTATCGCCCCGCCGACCTCCTGCACACCCCGCCCGAAGAGATCCTCGTGGTGGGCGCCGCTAGTGGCGTGGCTGATGCTGTCCTCCAACGCGATGGCGTCCCGGATCGGTCCCCGGCCCGCGGTGGCCGCGAACAGGGCGGAGGCGACGCCGGCGGCCAGCCCCGCCAGGCTGCCGGCTGCCAGGAGCCGCTTCATCGGAGCGGCCTGACCGAGGCGCCCGGCCTCACCCGCGCCGGCGCGGGAAGTTCATCCGGTGCCCCGAGTTGTCAGTGGCAGGGAACGCCGGCAAAGTGCCGGCCGTCGTGGAAGAACTCGTGGAGCGTCCCGGCGGCATGGCTGAGCACGGCGCCGTTCTCGAGCATTACGAAGTAGGACACCAGTGCGGCGAGCGCTACCAGCGCCCAGGCCCATACGGGGATGTCGACTTCCTCGATCGCGGGTACGGCCGGTGCGGGTACGGCGTGAGTCTCCATGCGTGCAGTGTCGCACACGCCCGGCGCCGGTACCAATACCCGAACGCACGCCACGCCGTGGCCGCCGGGCCGGGGGCTCAGAGGCTGTCGTCGGCGTACACGCACCAGACGCCGGCCTCGGCTGCATGGCGCAGTACGTCGAGCACATCAGCCTCGGGCCGGCGGGGATCGAGGAGCCAGTGTCTGATGTCGGCCCGCCCCTGGTCCGTCCATCCCCCTTCGGGGTCCCGGCGCAGCAGTCCCAGCCCCGCCGCGGCGAGCTCCTCGCAGGTCCAGCCCTCGCGCCGCAACAGAACGTGCCCCTGCAGTTCGACCGCGGCCTCCACCGCGTGAGCGACCCAGCGGATCGGGTCCTCCACCACATTGTGCAGGCGGGGACCGCCCAGCGGGGAGTCGTCGCGCAGTCTCAGCACCCCCTCCACGCCACGGACCAGCGTCCTAACCAGGGTCCCGTCCGGGAGAATGGCCGGCCGCACGTAGCCCTCCTTGGCGGGTGCCTCCTCGACTCGCCTGACCGTCTCCGCGGCAACGTCGCGCGCCTCCTCGGGGTAGAGGATCAAGGTCCGAAGATGCATGGCGGCCTCCCAACGGGAACCCGGAATCCTAGGGCGCTCCGCCGCGCGGGCCGTCGCGAGTGTCGTTGAACTTGTCAGGGGACCGGGGTCACTCGGCTAGCAGTTGGCGCTACCCAGCTCGATAGGTTCTTGGGCGCTCGTTGCGGACCGACGCAGTCATCGGCTGCTGTTACCGCTACGGCGGCTCGGAGTAGTCGGATGCAACCACAACGATCGTGCCCGCGATCTTGTCGTGCCACCCGCGTCCGTTGACGTCCAACAGCGATGACGCCAACACCAGGAGCCACGAAACAACCCCGCCAGCGAACAACACCAGAATGGCATCCGACGGAGGCTCGGGCACAACCGCTGCGGTTGCTATCACGCCGACGATGCCGGCAAGGGCCGTGACGATCCAGCGGACGGCCGAGTCTGCGGCTGTCGGGATCCGTCCATCGGCATATCGCACCACCCTGATGCCGAAAAGGCTCTTGCCGATTGTCTGCCCGCGTCGGGCTGTCAACCGGGCCTCCAACGCAATCATCGGCAGCACTGGCAGCAGCAACATGAGCAACAACGCAACCCCGAAATCGCCCCAGGTTGCATTGAAGAAGTCTTCGAGCATCCGAGACGCGACCAACAACGCGATCACGAACGCAGCGGTTGAAGCTGCGCCCGTGATGATGGTGTCGACCGCCCGTGCGGCCAGCCTCGCTCCCAATCCAGCCACTTCCACAACCGGATGGGGTCCGTCGTCCGTGTTTGACGCATCGGGCGGGTTCATCTCGTGCCGCTGCTTACTTCGCATCCGGTGGTGGTGGCGGCCCCGCCGCCGTCGAGGGTGTCATCACCCTCTCCGCCACAGACGCGGTCATCGTGGGCCCCGCCTCTCAGAGTGTCATCGCCGGATCCGCCGTGTAGCTGGTCGTCGTGTGCGGCGCCGTAGAGGTCGTCGTCTCCGGGGCCACCCCACAGCACATCCTTCTGGGTGTTGCCCTCGGGGGTTTCAGCCCTGGGTCGGGCGGGTCTGCGTTTCGCCTTGACGACGACCGTTGCGGCCATCTTGTCGTGCCAGCCTCGGCGGTCACGGTTCAGCATGGTGGACACGTACAGCACGGTCTGCGCTACAAGCCAGCCCACTCCAAGGGTTGCCAACCCCGCGACCATGGGCACGGCGACGCGGGCGAAGGATCTGGCCGCTGAGGGTCTATTGCCATCGGCGATGGACAGGACCTTGATGCCCCAACCCACTTGCCCGCGGTGCGGCCCCACAGCGCAACCGACACCGGCTCATACAGCACCACCACCACCAACGCCACAATCGCCGCGCCGGTCAACCACGGAAGCGGCTCGGGGACCGAACCGGCTGGGTGGCAAAGCCACTGAAATCCTGAGCTGCACTCAGGGAAGCGAGAAACCCCAGCCCGGTAGAGAGAGCGCAACACGATGAACATCCCCGGTATGACCACCAGCAGGTCCACCACTCTGGCCCCAACACGGGCCGCGATGCCCGCTTTGGGCAGTTCGCTCCCGTCGCGCAGCCGCACCCTGCTCGTATCCCCCGCGGCGCTGGCTGTCACCACAAGCAGCATCCCTGCGCCGCCGCCGGCGACGCCCCACAGCCAGTTGTACGTAACCCGGATGAACTGCTCGGCGACGATCAGGGAGACCAGGACTGCGGCCGCGGCCAGGAGCCACGACCCGATGATCCTCACCGGCTCACGCTCTGCGACCGGCGATCTCGCAACGCGCCGATGTGTCTGCGCGGGCGCAGGTGTCGGTGTCGGGTCCGCCGTCGAGATGATCCACTCCGTTGCCGCCGTCGAGAGTGTCTTCGCCCTCGCCGCCGTAGGCACGGTCGTTGTGCGCTCCGCCCCGTAGGGTGTCTGCGCCCGTGCCACCGTGTAGCTGGTCGTCGTGTGCGGCGCCATAGAGGTCGTCGTCTCCAGGGCCGCCCCACAGCACATCATCCTGGGTGTTGCCCTCAAGGGTGTCGGCCCCCGCGCCGCCCTGGAGGGTGTCGGCTCCGGCCCAGCCGATGAGCGTGTCGCCGCCTGCGTCGCCCCAAAGGGTGTCGTCGCCGTTGCCGCCGCGCAGCGTGTCGTTGCCTGAGCCGCCGTAGACGTTGTCGTTTCCGGCATGGCCGTCGAGGATGTCGTCGCCAAGGCCTCCCCAGATTATGTCTTCTTCGCCTCCTCCGTTGATGGTGTCGGCCCCGGCGCCGCCGTGGAGGCTGTCTTGTCGCCTGTTGCCTGCGAGGGTGTCGTCGCCGTCGTTGCCGTAGAGCGTGTCGTTGCCGTTGCCGCCATAGAGGGTGTCGTCGCCGTCGCCGCCCCACAGCCGATCCTTGCCGTCGCTGTCGCCGATGAGGGTCGCGTCACCGCCGTAGAGGCTGTCGTTGCCGACGCCGCCGATGATGATGTCGTCGCCGCCGAGACCGTATATGACGTCGTCGCCGCCCAACCCGCAGATCACGTCATCGCCGGGGGTGCTATAGAGCGTCTCGGCCGCGCCGGTTCCCGATTTCGCGGACGCGGCCGACGGTGTGACCGCCATCGCTACTGCTCTGACGGCGGGTCTGGTGCTGTCACCACGATGGTGCCGGCTGCTTTGTCGTGCCAGCCGCGGCCGTTCTTGTCGAACAGCGACGACAGGTAGACGACCGTCGACACGGCCAGCCACGCCCCGGCGCCAACGAGCACGCCGTAGTACCCGATCTTCTGAGCCGCCACGACACCAGCCACCACGCCGGCGAGCAAGCCAGCGCCATGGGGGACCACCCAGCGCTCAAGGCTGTGTCGGAGATCTGGCGGCGGCACGTCCGCAGCTGGGGCGCTCTGATCGTCGCATTGCACTACCTGGATTCCCGCGATTCGCTTGCCGAACGTCTGTCCCCGGCGGGACGTCGAGACGACTTCGTAGCGCGCCAGCGGTATCAACGCCGCGAGCGAGAACAGAATGAACCACGCATCGATGGTTCCCGTCTGGTCGTCACCGAAGCCGCTTTGGGTCGCGACGCCTATGACTAGCGCGGTGCAGCCCGCGGCCGTCGTCAGCAAGAACGCCAACCCGGCTGTCACGGCAACGTCGATTGCTCTCGCGCCGGCCCGCCTCCACACGCTGGCCGGCTCGTGTGCGTCTTGCTCGCTCATGGCCGGCTCGTGTGCGTCTTGCTCGCTCATGGCCGGCTCTGGGTTTCGCATCCCGCGGTGGTGTTGCCGCGGGTGCAGGTGTCGGCGTCTTCTCCGCCGTCGAGGTGGTCGGTGCCGTTGCCGCCGTCGAGGGTGTCGTCACCGGCGGCGCCGTAGAGGCGGTCGTCATGGGCTCCGCCGCGCAGTGTGTCGTCGCCGGTGCCGCCGTGGAGCTGGTCGTCGTGTGCGGCGCCATAGAGGTAGTCGTCTCCGGGACCGCCCCACAGCACATCGTTCTGGGTGTTGCCCTCAAGGGTGTCGTCGCCGGGACCGCCGTGAAGGGTGTCGGCTCCGGCGCCGCCGGTGAGGGTGTCATCGCCGTCGCCGCCCCTGAGGGTATCGTCGCCGTCGCCGCCGCGCAAGGTGTCGTTGCCTGAGCCGCCGTAGATGTTGTCGTTTCCGGCGTGGCCGTCGAGGATGTCCTCGCCGGAACCTCCCCAGATTGTGTCTTCTTCGCCGCCGCCGTTGAGGGTGTCGTCGCCGGGACCGCCGTGGAGGCTGTCTTGTCGCCTGTTGCCTGCGAGGGTGTCGTTTCCGTCGTTGCCGTAAAGCGTGTCGTTGCCGTTGCCGCCATAGAGGGTGTCGTCGCCGTCGCCGCCCCACAGCAGATCGTTGCCGTCGCGGTTGCCGATGAGGGTCGCGTCACCGCCGTAGAGGCTGTCGTTGCCGACGCCGCCGATGATGATGTCGTCGCCGCCGAGACCGTATATGACGTCGTCGCCGCCCAACCCGCAGATCACGTCATCGCCCGGGGTGCCAGAGAGCGTCTCAGCGGCGTCGGTTCCCATGATCGTGCAGCCTGTGATGCCGACCATGACCGTCACCTCCGCAGACCCGCAGCGGCCGAGCGCGTCGCATACCTCATAGGCGAAAGAGTCTGCGCCGCCGGCATCTGCCGCCACGTACTCGATGACGGTGCGGCCGTCGCTCGCCGTCGTTACCGCCGCGGTGCCCGCGGTGGGCTGCCGAGTAATCCTCAGCGATGCCGGATCGAGGTCCTCGTTGGGATCGTGATCGTTAGCCAACCCGTCGAACTCCGCTGTCTGGGACACATCGACCCAAACCCAATCGTCGCCGGTCACGGGAGCGGACTGCGGCACTGTCGCCGACGCCGCGACCACCATCTCGTAACCGTCGTCGTCGATGATGACGTCTTCGAGGTCGCTGCTGTAGACGTAGTCGGCGCCGGTGCCGCCATAAACGCTGTCGACTCCCGGCCCGGCGACGATGCGGTCGTCTCCGCCGCGACCGTAGATCGTGTCGGCGCCCGCGCCGCCGTAGACCCACTCCACCCCGGCGCCGCCGAGGATCACGTCATCGCCAGCTTTGGCGTCGATGACATGGAACGCCCGGCGGTCGTCGGGGTCCGGCACACAGATCACATCGTCGCCGTCAGTTCCCGTGATCGTTGTTGCGCTGCTGGTGCCGGTGATCGTGCACCCCGCGTTCACAGTCACCGTGATGTCTGCCTGCACGCCGACTCGCCAGTTGTCATACACGACATAAGGGCCCACAGCAGTGCCGTAGAACCCCGCATCGGGCGTGAACATCACCGCGCCAGTCGCGGCGTTGACCGAGAAGCTCCCCCCTGAGGCGCCGCGGACCTCCACCGACGACGCGTCGAGCGTGCCGCCCGAGGGCGCGACATCGTTGGACAGCACCGCCACCTCTACAGCCTGGCCCAATGTCGTGGTAGCGGTATCGGACACCGCACACAGCGCTGTGCCGGGATAAGCGACGAGCGGCTCGATCATGTACGCAGTGTGAGTCCCGCCGCCGGGGCCCGAGCCGGAGGCGCTCACCAGATATCCGCGAGGAGCCGCGTCCACCGACGCTGCTGGTGCGCTCGGCACCGACCACAACACATCTATTGCGCCATCTGCATCCGCAGCCACAGCGCTCAGGGTCGGCGCCGCGAGCACCGTGGCGCCGAGCGACACAGCCTGCGCGGAGAAGCTCACCGAGGCGCCCGACGCGAACCCGCTTGCGACGAGCCTGATCTGCTCGCCGGGCGACACGAACGGCGAGCCACAGCCCGAAACCGCAGCCACACGGCTCGCAAACAAATACCCGGCCGTGTTCGGTAAGTCCTGATCATCGTCGGCGTCAGCGTCGATTGACGAATCGCCGGACTGCCGCGCCCCCGAGACGCTGCCCTTGGAAGCCCCCGAGTCCTCCACGTCACCAGCCGATCCCCGGACTCCACCAGAGGACCCGCCCCGGGGGCTCGGGTTCACCGGCAGACCAGCCTCAGTCAACACCATTTCGCCGTCTGCGACCGCATCGTGAATGAACTGCTCCAAGACGTCGGAATAACCACGCTGGCCCCGCGCGTTCGGATGGAAACTGGCGTCCGAGTTGGCCGGAACGCTGCTGTCGTCAACAACGACACCATTCAGCCACGGATCTTCATGACAAGGCGAGTGATCCAGGAAGCTGAAATCAGGGTGCAATGGTGCCGTGTCGTCAAGCACATCCACAAAATGAGCCCCCGCCGACTCGGCCGCGCTCCGCACGGCGTCGTTGAGATCGTCGGCTGCGTTCCGCAAGTGAACAGCCTCAGCAGCGTCAATCTGAAGACTCTCCGAGAACACAAACCCCGCCACGTCCGCCAAGATGGCATAGCGACCCGCGACTCCGTGCAGTGCCTCGGCTCCGTGCAAAGACCTGCATCCGTCTATCCAGTCCACGTAATCACGAATCGCGTCAACACACTGGTCCGAGAACCCATAGGCGAGGAACGTCGCCCCACTCGAACCCGTCCGCTCAAAGGTCTCAATATGCTCTGCCGAAGCCGCGGGGCAGCCCACAAAGCCCGGGGTGAGGGCCGGATAACCCAACACGAACACCGACGCATCCGGCGCGACCGACCTCAGATGCAGCAAGACCGCCGTCACGCGATTGCGGACCTCGTCAAATACCTCCGACCCGACCTCGCCGCACCCGATCGTTGCACAACGCAGGATCGTCCCAGCGAATTCGGCGTCGTTGCCGCCGATGGTCAAGGTGATCATGTCCACGTCTTGCATTTCCATCTCGGTTGCGAGGGACACAGCTTGGCGTGGTTCCCAGAGTGGGTCGCGCTCATGGAGCAGGATCCGCTGGTTCGGGGGAATGTGCTCGTAAACGGGTCGCCCACGCTTCGCTACAGATGAGGGACGATCAGTCGAGTGGGCTTCACCCGGCGGGGGCGTGCTTTCGGGGTCGGCGGGGTCATAGATGTTGTGGGTGATGGCTCCGGTGCAGGCATAGGTTGCGAAGGTGACGTCGATGGTGAGCTGTGTGTTCTTGAGGAATTCGTCGTTGAAGATGTAGGGGTATGCCTGGTTCCAGCGGCGGCATTCGGCGTCGGCGGCGCTGATGCCGGTTTGGTAGGCGCCCGACTCGGGGGTGTCGCCGTTTTCGCCTGCGGAGTAGGAGTCTCCTAGGGCGATGTAGTTGACGGCTTTGGCTATGGGCACCTGCAGGTAGGCGACGGGTTCGAGGGCGCTGCGGTCGGTGGGTGCGATGTCGAGTTGGCCGTTGCGGTTGTCGTCGATGTTGATGCGCAGGAGGTCCTGTTGCATGGAGAACAGGTCGATGGCGTCGGTGGGTACCCGGTAGCGCACGATGATCTCGCCGCGGCCGTCGGTGATGCAGGTGCTTTGGTCTGTTGGGGACTGCGGCGCGCTGTTGGCGGTGTTGAGGCATTCCATCGGCTGGTTGCGGCTGGGACCCGCTACCAGCACCGGCGCGCCAACCGGCGCGCTGGTCACGGGCTCATAGGACGTCTCGACGACGGGAAGGCCGACGTGTCCGGCCACCGTGCGCGTTATGGGCTCGACCAGCAGCAGCCGCAGCTCGCTTTCATGGCCGCCGCGGCCCACTCTGGTGCTGCCTGCAGCTAGGCGCAACTCGAAGTTCCGCGGATACTCGTAGTCGTAGGTGCCGGCATCTGTGAGCACGCGGCTGGCGAAGTCGCTCTCGAAGGTTACATAGGGCTCGCCGCCGTCTAGCTCGCCGTCGCGGTCGGCGTCGGCCCAGGCGCGCATCTGGTGGTCCTGGCCGATGGCCGCGTCAGGGATCCATAGCAAATGGGTGGAGGGGCCGTCGCGGTAGAACACCGACCGCGCCACATGGGTGCGGCAACCCTCGGACGCGGCCACGGACTCGGTTATCTTGCCGTAGCGGGTCTGGGTGACGCAATGGCGGCTGGGACCCAGGCTGGCTGACGGGCCGCCGATTACCTCTACCGCGGTCGGATAGCCCACTGATGTGGTGTGTTCTCCAGCACAGGAGACATCCACGTCGACGAACACGTGGTGCCACTGGTCGAAGCGGGGCTGTTCGACCTCGAACACGTCGTTGACGCTGCCTCGCACCTCCGCGCCGTCACACACCGACCCGGGCGCGGCCGGGCCCGGCGCCGCGCCGTCGTCGTCGATGATGGTCGGAACCTGGAACGCCCTGTCTAGCAGCACTCCGCGCGGGTTGAACAAGAGAAGCCAGAACCACTCCGTACTCTCGACCGCAGAGTCGTCCAACAGCGGGACCGTGATCGTCGCGCGGCCGGCGCCCTCTGGGATGGTCAGTGTGCCCGAGACGGGCGTGTAGTCGCTGCCCTCTGTCGCCGTCCTGGCGGCGGTCGAATAGTCGAACGAGAACGGCGGCGCGGCCGCGGCGTCGGCGCCCTCAAGTGGCGTGTACTCGACTGTGAACACGACCGTGCCGTCACCCTCACGGGAGTTGTTCTCATAGGTCACCCTGACGAGCACCGCTGCGCAGTAGGACAGTCCAGAATCGAACTCTATGCGCCGGATGCCTGGGTAAGCCCCCGGTGCCAGAGCCTCCGGAACGCACCCCGACAGACTGTTGCCGTTCAAGTGGACAGTGTGCAGGTTGGTCAGGTTGCCGAGTTCGGCAGGGATCGAGCCCGACAACCTGTTGTCGTTCAACCGGAGACTGTAGAGGTTGGTCAGGCTGCCGAGTTCAGCGGGGATCGAACCCGACAGACTGTTGGAACCCAGGTCGAAGTGTAGGAGGCCGGTTAGGTTGCCGATCTCTGTCGGGATCGAGCCCGACAAACTGTTTGAACCCAGGTAGAGGACTGTGAGGTTGGTGAGGTTGCCGATCTGCGGCGGGATCGAACCCGACAAACCGTTGTAGCCCAAGTCGAGCCGCGTGAGGTTGGTGAGGTTGCCGATCTCCGTCGGGATCGAACCCGACAAACTGTTGGAGCCCAAGTCGAGCCATGTGAGGTTGGTGAGGCTGCCGATCTGCGGCGGGATCGAACCCGACAAACTGCTTCTGCCCAAGTTGAGGTGTGTGAGGTTGGTGAGGTTGCCGATCTCTGTCGGGATCGAGCCCGACAAACTGCTGTTGCCCAAGCCGAGGTATGTGAGGTTGGTGAGGTTGCCGATCTGCGGCGGGATCGAACCCGACAAACCGTTCCAGCCCAAGTCGAGGTGTGTGAGGTTGGTAAGGTTGCCGATCTCCGTTGGAATCGGGCCCCCCAACAGAGCGTTGCCAGCCAGGTCCAAGCCTGTGACTGAGCCGTCATCGTCGGTGGTGACGCCGTACCAGTCGCTCACTGGCGCGGTGGTGTTCCAGTTTGATCTTCTTCGCCAGTTCGGGCCGTCGGTGGCGTTGTAGAGCGCGACCAACGCCACACGCTCCGCGGCACTCGTCACAGAAGCGTCGTCAGAAGCCCCCGACGCGCCGGCGTCATCCGACGCACCTAAGGGCTGCGCTACCGCCGTCCTGACCATTGGCGCCGTTGAACCCGCGGCTAACGCAAACGCGAGCGCCACAACTCCCACGAAGCGCTGGCCGCGTCGCTGGTGAACGTGCCTGTTGTCGCTGTAACGCGAAGCCCGCTCGTCTCTCGCGTCCTGTACCACTGTTGCCCCTCGCGATCCGCTACTCGCCCGCCACACCACGCTGAAGACACACAGCAACGCTCTAAGACGAACAATCACATTGGTTGAAACAACCATCGTAATAGGAATTAGCCATCGTTAGCGCCATCGATGGCTACATCGGCTCCAGAGCCTCCGCTGAATTTCGGACCACGTGTGAAGGGAAGGCAACCGAGCTGGCGAGGTCGATGCCTGCTTCGACGCTTCTTGACCGCGCCCAGCAGGCCGTGCTTCAACGCGACGACTCTCCGACGTGTCGAGACTCGCGACGATTAGCCCAGCAGGGCCTCGCCCGACGGCGCGGCGGATGCCCAGGACTCGTCGAGGCCGCAGCGCATCGTCGATCCGGTGAAGTCGACGGCCCGTACCGGCTGGAGTTCCCACAGCACCGCGGGACGAGCGTCGTGCCACCGCAGAGAGAACGACACCACGCCGTGACGGGTCACCAGCGAGCGGGCGTCGACGGAGGCTCCCTGCCACGCTCGGGGCAGTGCGGGCGCCATCACAAGATGATCGGGGGCCTCAGCGACCAGGCAGTCCAGCAGGACTTCGATCCCGGCGAGGCCGTCCCCTCCGAAAGCAACACTGCGCCGGGCCGTCTCGGTGAGGCTGTCAACGGTTGAAGCACGGCGCGACACCGAAGCCGGCAAAGTCGCCGTGGCGAGCAGGCGGCGAGCGTCGCGGGCCGCGGCCGGCACCTCGGTGTCCAAGGCAGCCGCGACCTGTTCGAGTGTGAACGGGTCGAGGAGGTCACCCGCGCCGGCGGCCAGAGGTCCGGCCAACTCGGCCAAACCCGAGACCCGGCCGCTGCGCAGCCGACGCGACGCCAGGGCGCGCAACCCTGCCGCTGCATCGGCCGCAGGCAACCGCGAGCGCTCCCACGCCCGCAGGACCACGTCCCTGCCTCTGTCGGCTTCGTCGGGCAGGCCCACCCGGTCGAGCACCACCGCGGCCCGCGACGCGGCCGCGGCCTCGGTTCCGCCCGCAGCCAGGATGCATGCCGCGATCCCTCGCCGCCACGCGTGCTCCGCGGCCTCGTCGGGGAGCGTCACCGACGCGGCCCGGGCCACGACAGCGAGCCAGCCGGCCGCGGCCTGCTCCGGCGAGCGGGCCCCCACCGGCCCGCCGTCGACGGGCACGGTTGCCCGCAACGGCACCCCTGTCGCCAGTGGAACGAGCACCGCGGCGGCCGCGAGTCCCGAGCGGCTGCGGGCCTCGCAGTCGCCTGCCGGCGGCCCGGCCCGGACGGCCCTAAACATGTCGCCGTCGTTCACGGCCGCCGCGCCGCCGGGCGTCCGGTCGAGTTCCAGAGCCACCCGGCGATCGGCCAGCAGGCGAGATCCTCGCGCCTGCGCCGTCTCGATCGAGCCGGACACGGCCAGCGCCAGGCTCACCGGCACCGGCGTCTCGTTCACGAACTCCAGGACCACCGCTCGGCCCGCGGCGTCGCGCACCGCGGCCGCTCGCTGAACCACATCTCCGCCGGGCACCCTCATGGCTGTGGCCGTGACCGGCATGCCGTCCACCAGCCGGGTCCGCACCGCCGCCTCCTGCTCAGCGACGTGCCAGCGGTCCTCGGCGCCCACGGCCCACGCGACCCGCCAGCCCGCATCGAGCAGCGCGACGGTGCCGGCGCGGTCGGCCACCGCCACCGGTCCGTCCAGGTCGCCGAGCAGCTCCGTGGGCGGAGGGTCTCCCGCGACCGTCGACGAGGGGGCGGCTCCCACCGGATCAGCCTCGGCCCGCAGAGTCGCCGGGGCGCAGGCTCACCAGCGGGTTTCGCTCGTGGGCGGGCGGTCGAGCAGGGCGCGGTAAGCCGCGGCCGCGGGGCGGCCCTCCTCGATGACGGCCCGCACCTCCTCGGTGATGGGCATGTCGACACCCAGAGAGCGCGCCAGCGACGCCACCACCGGCGTGGACTTCACGCCCTCGGCCACCTGGTCCATGGACGCCACGATCTCACCGATGGTCTCGCCCCGGCCCAGGCGCTCGCCCACGTGGCGGTTCCGGCTCTGGCCGCTGACGCAGGTGGCCACCACATCGCCGATGCCGGCCAGGCCCGCGAAGGTGAGGGGATCACCGCCGAGAGCGACGCCGAGGCGGGTCATCTCGGCCAGGCCGCGGGTGATGAGAGCGGCCCGGGTGTTGTCGCCGGCGCCGAGACCGTCCGCGATTCCGGCGGCCAGGGCGATCACGTTCTTGGTGGCGCCCGCGATCTCCGCGCCGACGACGTCGGTGTTGGTGTACACCCGGAAGTCGTTGGCACAGAAGGTGTCCCGGAGCTGGTCGGCAAGCGGTCCGTCGGCCGGCGCCATGGCCAGGACAGCCGCGGCGGCGTGCCCGGCCAAGATCTCCTTGGCCAGGTTCGGCCCCGTCAGCACCCCGATCGGGCGCCCGGGCAGCTCATCCGCCACCACCTCGGTCATCCGCTTGCGGGTGTGGCCCTCAAGGCCCTTGGTGAGCGACACGACCGGCGTGCGGTCCCCGATGTGCGGACGGAGCAGGCCCAGGGTCTCCCGGAAGCCGTGGGAGGGCACGCCCATCACGACGACGCCGGCATCGGCCGCGGCCTCGGCGATGTCGGATGTGGCCCGCAGATCGGGATGCAGCGCCCGGCCCGGCAGATAGCGGGGGTTCTCGCCGGTCGAGCTCACGGCGTCGGCGACGGCAGGGTCGCGGGCATAGAGCACCGTGGGAGCGTTGTGAGCACACAGATGAGCGACGGTTGTGCCCCACGACCCGCCGCCGATCACCGCGACCCGGACCTTCACAGTTGCAACCCTAGACTCGCCCCACCCCTCGAACGGAATGTCCGGAGGCGCCCAGTGGCATCGCCGCAAGTCCCTAACGAGCCCGCGACGGCGGTGATCGTGCCGATCCGCTCCTTCGAGGGTGCGCTGTCGCGCCTTGCGGGCATGCTCGGCGAGCCCCGCTGCCGCGATCTGATGCGCCTGATGGCAAGCCGGGTTGTGGCCGCGGCCGACGGGCTGCCGGTCCATGTGGCCACCGACGACGCCGAGGTGGCCGACTGGGCCTTGGGCCTGGGAGCAGCGGTCGTGCCCGCCGGTCGGCCCGGCTTGACCATTGCGGTCTCCGCGGCCGTCGATCAGTTGGCCTCGGCTGGGGTCGAGCGTGTGGTGGTGGCCCACGCCGACCTGGCCCTAGCCCGCACTCTGCGTCCCGCGGTCGGCCCGGGACTGATGATCGTGCCCGACCGGCAACGAGACGGCTCCAATGTGCTGTGCGTGCCCGCCGCGGCCGGCTTCCGCTTCTCCTACGGTCCGGGCTCCTTCGGGCGCCATGTGGCCGAGGCTCGCCGGCTCGGGCTGGGTGTGACCGTGATCGATGACGACTCCCTGGCCGCGGACATCGACCACCCCGAAGACCTGCTGGCCCTGCCGACGAAGGACCGCCTCGCCCTAGGGCTCGACAGGCTCGTCGTGAGCCCGTGACAACCGTCGACGTGCCCGTGCCGGGCAGGGCGCTGGCGATCGGCGCCCATCCCGACGACATCGAGTTCGGCTGCGGGGCGACTCTGGCCAAGTGGGCCGCAGCCGGCTGCGAGGTGAGCCTGCTGGTGTGCACGGACGGATCGAAGGGAACCTGGGACGCGAACGCCGACATCGCAGCCCTCGTTGAGCGTCGCCAGGCGGAGCAGTCCGACGCTGCCCGCCGGCTCGGCGCCACCGGTGAAGTGCGCTTTCTTGGGGAGGTGGACGGCGAGCTGGAAACGACAATGGCCCTGCGCAGCCGGATGGCCCGGATCATCCGGGAGCTGCGCCCAGAGGTGGTCCTGGGTCACGACCCGTTCAAGCGGTGGCGCCTGCACCCCGACCACCGGGCCGCGGGGTTCCTGTGCATGGACGCGGTGGTGGCCGCCCGCGACCCCCACTTCTTCAAGGAGCACGGTGTCCCGCACCACCGGCCCTCGGAGCTGCTGCTGTTCGAGTGCGAGGAGCCCGACCATGTGGAGCAGGTGGCCGGCGGGCACATCGAGGCCAAGGTGAGCGCCCTGCTCGCGCACGAGAGCCAGTTCCAGAGCACGCACGGCATCGACGCCGACGACGACGGAGCCGACCGGGCCGCCTTCGGGTCGGGGGTCTTCGAGAAGTGCCGCGCCGCGGGGCGCCGGGCCGGTCTGCGCTACGGCGAGGCCTTCAGGCGAGTCGAGAGAGTGTGACCGGTCCCAGCCGAGTCGAACCTCCCGCAGAATCCCACCAGGGGGGCAAAGTCACCAAGGGTCCGTGGGCCGGCTGCGGCGGCTAGGCGCTACCGTCGGCGCGTCATGAGCGAGGCGGTGGACAGCTTCAGCGGCGCACCCCGAGGGCTCAACGCCGCCGAGGTCAGCCAGAGGGTGCTCGAGGGGCGCACCAACGACGTTCCCAACGCTCCGGTGCGCCCGGTGGGCGAGATCGTGCGCAACAACGTGCTCACCCCGGTCAACGCCATCATCGGCTCGATGTTCGTGCTCATCATGGTGGCCGGCTTCCCGGCCGACGCCCTGTTCGCGGGGGTCGTGGTGTCGAACAGCCTCATCGGCATAGCCCAGGAGCTGAAGGCCCGCCGCACCCTGCACCGGCTGGCCGTGCTGTCGGCGCCTCGGGCCCGGGTTGTGCGCGAGGGGGAGACGCGACAGGTGGGCACCAGCGAAGTGGTGGCCGACGACATCCTGGAACTGCACCCCGGTGACCAGCTGGTGGTGGACGGCGAGGTGGTGGCGGCCCGGGGCCTCGAGGTCGACGAGTCGCTGCTGACCGGGGAGAGCGACCCCGTGTTTAAGGCCCCTGGCGACAGGGTGATGTCGGGGTCGTTCGTGAGCGCGGGCGCGGGCTGGTGCCGGGCCACCGCCATCGGCAACGAGTCCTACGCAGCCCGCCTGTCCGAGGAGGCCCGCCAGTTCAAGCTGGCCGGAAGCGAGCTCAAGAGCGGCGTCAATGTGATTCTGCGCCGCCTCACATGGATCATCCCGCTGGCGACAGTGTTACTGCTAGCCCGGCTGCTGGCGACCGAGGACCGCTGGCAGGAGGCGCTGCAGGGCACGGTCGCCGCGGCGGTGGCCATGGTGCCCGACGGGCTGGTGCTGCTGACCAGCCTCGCGTTCATCACCGGAGTCATCGCCCTGGCCCGCCGTCAGGCGCTGGCCAAGGAGCTGGCGTCGGTGGAGCTGCTGGCGAGGGTGGACACGCTGTGCCTCGACAAGACGGGAACCATCACCACCGGGGAAATCTCGTTCGGGCGGGCCGAGCCGCTCGGCTCCGCTACCGGGGCCGAGGCGGCTGAGGCGCTGGCCGCGCTGGCCTCGGCCGACCCGGCCCCCAATGCCACCCTGGCCGCCATCGCCGCCGCGGTCGGCAGCCGGCCCGACGGATGGGAACTGGGCAGCAGCGTGCCGTTCTCGTCGTCACGCAAGTGGGCCGCGGCCAGCTTCGAGGGTCGGGGCACCTACCACCTTGGCGCGCCCGACGTGCTGCTGGGGGCCGGCGACGCGAGCGACGCGGCCCGGGCCAAGGCCGCAGCCGCCTCCGCCGACGGCGAAAGGGTGCTGGTGGTGACCCGCTCCGAGGTTCCCGAACCGTCCGATCACAGCCTACCCGAGGACCGGGAGCCGGTCTGCCTGGTGTATCTCGGCGACACGATCCGCTCCGACGCTCCGGAGATCTTCGCCTACTTCCGCGATCAGGGCGTCGACCTGAAGGTCATCTCGGGCGACCACCCGGCCACCGTGGCCGCGGTCGCTCACCGGGCCGGCATCACCGGCGACCCGGAGGGTGACGCCGAGGGTGGGGCCGGCGGCCCGGGTCGGCGGCATGTGCCCGCATTCGACGCCCGCCAGCTTCCCGACCGGCTCGACGATCTGGCCGACGCCCTGGAGTCGAACACCGTGTTCGGGCGGGTCGACCCCCACCAGAAGCGGGCCATGGTGCACGCCCTGCAGTCCCGGGGGCGCACGGTGGCCATGACCGGCGACGGCGTCAACGACGTGCTCGCCCTCAAGGACGCCGACATGGGCATCGCCATGGGCACCGGGTCCTCCGCGGCCAGGGCCGTGGCCCAGCTCGTGCTGCTGGACAATCGATTCGCGACGCTGCCCCGGGTGCTGGCCGAGGGCCGCCGGGTGATCAACAACATCGAGCGGGTCGCGAACCTGTTCATCACCAAGGCGGCCTACGCGGTGCTGCTCACCGTGCTGATCGGTGTGGCCGGCTCGCCGTTCCCGTTCCTGCCCCGCCATCTGACGCTGATCGGCACGTTCTCTGTCGGCGTGCCCGGATTCTTCCTGGCCCTGGCCCCCAACCACCGCCTGGTCAGGCCCGGCTTCCTGGGCCGGGTGCTGCGCTTCTCGCTGCCGGCGGGCGCGGTGGCGGGGACCGCGACGTTCGCCCTGTATGAGATCGTGCGCCGCCTCGACGGCGTCAGCCTCGACGAGGCCCGCACGTCGGCCACCATGACGCTGCTGGGCATCGGCCTGGCGATTCTGCTGCTCATCAGCCGCCCGCTGCGGCCTTGGAAGGCGGGGCTGGCCGCCGCCATGGCCGCGTCCTACGGGGTGGCGATGGCCTGGCCGTTCCTCCGGGAGTTCTTCCAACTCGACGTGCCGTCGCTCGCGGCGTGGCTGTGGGTGCTGGGTGCCGTGGCGGTCGGCGGGATCGGGGCGTGGGGCGCGGTTGAGATGAGAGAGCGGGTCGCGGCCAGGCGCCGAGGCTTCGGAGCGTGAGCCGGGACGTTCTGGTCTTCGGCGGGGGTGACCCCGGCGCGGCTCTCGCCGCCGAGCTGTCTGGGAACGTGCTCCTGGTCGCGCCGCAAGCCCGCGATGTGGACGACGGCTTCGTGGACCGGCTGAGCCGCCCCGGCGGCGACCCGGTGGACGGCCTCGACCTGGTGGTGCATGCCCTGTATCCAGAACCCAGCCGGACCCCGGCACGCATCGACGAGATGACCGAGGATGATTGGGCTGCCGCCTGCGACGCGCCGCTGGAGGCCGGCGTCCGCCTGGCCCGCGGCGCATACCGTCACCTGGCGGCCCGGCACGGGACGATCGTCTTCTGCGTGCCGCTGGTCGGTGCCGCCGGTGCGGCCGGCTTCTCGGCGCTGGCCGGGCTGGCCGAGGGTCTGCGGATCCTGGCCCGCTCGCTGGCCCGCGGCTGGGGGGCCGCCGGCATCAGGGCGCACGCGGTGACCCTTCACCCGTCCATGTTCCTGGCCCCCGAGCACGCAGCCTCGGCAGTCGAGGCCTGCGCCCTGCACGATCCAGCGCTGGGCCGACTGCCCTCGGTGGCCGAGATCGCCGCGGTGATCGACAGCCTCGCCGACCCCGCCACGGCGGGCCTCACCGGAGCGTCGCTGGTGATGGACGGCGGCGCCTGGATGGCCGGATGACCCCGGAACCGGCCAGCCGAGTGCTCGAGGGCCAGGTCGCGGTGGTGACCGGTGCCGGCCAGGGCGTCGGAGCAGGCATCGCCCGAGCGCTGGCCGGCGCCGGTGCGGCGGCGGTGATCGCCACCCGGCGGGCGGCCACGGGCGAGCCCGTCGCAGAGTCGATCCGGGCCGCCGGGCACGAAGCCGTCTTCGTGCGCTGCGACGTGACCGCCCCCGGCGACGTCCAAGCCGCAGTGGCCGAGGCTGTCGAACGCTTCGGCGGGCTCGACGTGATGGTCCACAACGCGGTGTCGCCTCCGGGCCCGTCCGGTCCTGTGCAGCGCACCGGCAGCGACACCATCCGAGCCCAGATTGCCACCTCCACCACCGCGACTTTCCGGTGCGCGCGGGCCTCGCTGGAGCACCTCCGCCGCAGGCCCGGCACCATGATCCTGCTCACGTCGCCCGCCGGCGTGGAGGGATCGGCCAACCTGCCCGTGTACGCCACGGTGAAAGCGGCCCAGCGCGGGATCCTCAAGAGCCTGGCCCGGGAGTGGGGGCCCCAGGGTGTGCGGGTGAACGCCATCGCGCCGGTGGCCCGCACGCCGGCCATGGACGCGGCCGTGGCGGTCAATCCCGCCTTGGAGGAGCGTCTCATCGCACGAACCCCGCTCGGCCGCCTGGGCGACGCCGCCGCCGACATCGGACCGGTGGCGGTGTTCCTGGCATCCGGCCGCGCCCGCTACATCACCGGCCAGACCATCGTGGCCGACGGCGGAGGCTTCCTGGGGCTGTAGCGCGCCCCGCCGACTGCTGCCGCGTGAGCAGCGGCCCGGTGCTAGACCGAGTGCCATGGCCGAGGTCCATCTCCTGATCAGCCCCCGGGGCGGCAGGGGCCGTGCCGCCGCGGCCGCTCCGACCGTTCGCCGGGTGATCGAGCGGGCCGGCCACACGCCGGTTGACATCAGCGGGGCCTCCGCGGAGGAGTCGGCCGCCGCGGCCCGGGCCGCGGTGTCCGCCGGTGCCGAGCGGCTCATTGCCGTGGGGGGCGACGGAACGGTGCACCTGGCTGTCCAGGGAGTGGCCGGGACCGGCGCCGTCCTGGGAATCGTGCCGGTGGGCACCGGCAACGACTTCGCCCGGGCCTTCGGCCTGTTCGACCTCAGCGTCGAGGAGGCCGCGGCCAGGGCTCTGGGGCCGTCGCGGCCCGTCGACGCCATCAGCACCGACCGTCACCGGTGGGTGACGTTCAACGTGACCGGCGGATTCAGTGTGGATGTAAACGTCCGGGCGGACCGGCTGCGCTTCCCCAAAGGTCCGAGTCGCTACACAGTGGCCACTCTTCTCACCATGCCGGGCCTGCGCCACCGCAGGCTCGCCGTCACCGTCGATGGGCAGCGATCCGAATACCGCAGCGCCCTGTACGCGGTGGCCAACACGCCGACGTTCGGCGGTGGCATGGCGATCTGCCCCGACGCGGACCCATGCGACGGCGTGCTGGACATCGCGGTGGTCGGCCCAGCGAGCCGCACCACCATGCTGCGCCTGCTCCCCAAGGTGTACGACGGGGGCCACGTGGGCCACCCTCAGGTGCACATGCTGCGAGGACGCGTCGTCACCATCGAGGGCGAGCCCATGGAACTGGTCGGCGACGGGGAGGCGATCGGGGGAGTGCCGATCAGGCTGGAGGCTGTGCCCGGCGCGGTGCGGCTCGCCGCCGACGGGTGACCGGAGCGAGGGCTTCGAGCAGCTCGTCAGCGAAGTCGGGGCGACAGATGACGAGACCCGGTGTGTGCGGGCGCGCGTTGTTGAACCGCAGCGGCGCACCTTCGGCGCACGAGACGTGCAGGCCCGCTGCGAGCGCCACGGCCGCGGGGGCGCACGTGTCCCACTCGTAGAGCCCACCCGCATGCACATAGGCGTCCATCTCGCCGCGCACCACCGCCATCGCCTTGACGCCGGCTGAACCCATGGCCAGCACCTCGGCGTCCAGGCTCTGGGCCAGCCTGCGGCCGTCGATGTGGTTCCGGGACCGGGCCACCACCACCCTGCGGCGCCCGACGCGGCACATGGTGGGCCGGGGCGCCGGATCGGTCGCGAACGTCGAGTCCCAAGCGGGCACGGCCACCGCGGCGGCGGTGGGCACGCCGCGCTGGCACAGCGCCACGTGCACCGACCATGCCCCGGACACGCCGAAGTCGGCGGAACCGTCGAGCGGGTCGACGATCCAGACCCGTTCGACGTCCAGGCGTCGCCCGTCGTCTCGGCCCTCCTCGGACAGCACGGCGTCGTCAGGCCGGTGACGGCGAAGCTCGCCTGCGAGGAACTCGTGCGCCTGCCGGTCGCCTGCGGTCTCCAACCCCCAGCCCTGCGGCGCCGACGGGTCGTTCAGCAGGTCGAGCAGCAGCTGCCCGGTGTCGTGGGCCAGTCGCGCCGCCAGGGCGTGGTCGTCCGGCGCGGCCCTCACGCGGCTGATGGCCGGCGGTGCACCATCACCGCGTAGCTGCCGCCGTCGTAGGGCTCGCGGTCCCAGGTCGTCCAGCGGTGCTCCAACTCAAGTCCGGCATCGGCGGCGAAGCGGTCGTAGTCGAAGAATGTCAGCGGCGTGAGCCCCATGCGGAAACCGGTCACTAGCCGCCCGCCCACTGCCAGGTGCCTGGCCATGTTGGCCACCACCGCCGCCTCGGTGCCGATCTCCACGAACACCATCACGTTTCCCGCCATGACGACGAGATCGAACTCTCGCGTCGCCGCCGCCGGGGCCGGCTCGGCAATCTCCACATCCACGAGATCGCCCAGGATCCAAGGCACCTGCGGGACCTTGCTGCGGGCTTCGTCCAGCATGGGCGCGTCGACGTCCACGCCCACCACATCGATGCCGCGGCGGTCGAGCTCGATGGCCACTCGGCCCGTTCCGCAGCCCGCGTCGAGCACCGAGCCCGGCTCGAACCAGCACACCAGATCGGCCTCGCCGTGGACCCACTCGCCCCTGGCCTCCATGCGACGCCAACGGTCGTCGTAGACGTCGCTTTGGGCCGCCCCGCCAATCTCCCACCAACGGCTCACCTCATCGACCCTAACCGGACCGATCGCCACGTCAGCACCACAGCCGGGCATCCCGCACCCTGCCTGGCCGGCCGCTAGCGGGGCGGCAGTCCGTTAGCCTCGGCCACGACAGCCGCTTGTGTCTGCCCAACATCATCAAGGGAGCGTTCATGGAGTTCGGGATCTTCCAGAACGGTTACATCCCCGGCCCGTCAGCGCACGTCCCCGAGCACGAACACCTGATGCTGATGCGCGAGGCGTCGTATCCGATCCTCGCTGACAAACACAATTGGAAGTTCGCCTGGTTCGGGGAGCACCACTGCCTCACCGAGTACAGCCACATGTCCGCTCCCGAGGTGGTGATCGGCTGGATCGCCGCGCAGACCGACTACATCCACCTGGGCACGGCCATCACCAGCCTGCCCACCACCAAGGAGCACCCGGTGCGCATCGCGGAGCGGGCCGCCATGCTCGACCACTTCTGCGAGGGCCGCTTCGAGTTCGGCACCGGGCGGGGCGCGGGCAGCCACGAGGTGGCCGCGTTCAACGGCACGCTCACTTCCGAGACCAAGGCCATGTGGAACGAGGCCATCGCCGAGATCCCCCGGATGTGGGCCCAGCGGGACTACTCCTACGAGGGCGAGCACTTCCGGGTGCCGCCCAACCACAACGTCGTCCCCAAGCCCCTCAACGGCACCCACCCGCCGCTGTGGGTGGCCTGCGGCAACCCGGCCACCTTCGCGGTAGCGGGCAGCATGGGCATCGGAGCGATCGCCTTCAACTTCGAGCCCGCCCCCGCGCTGAAGGGCCGCATCGACAGCTACAAGGAGGCCGTCGCGGGATGCATCGAGCCCCACGGCTCGTACATGAACGACAACGTGATGATGACCAACGCCGTGATCTGCCTGGAGGACCGCGACCGGGCCCGGGAGATCGCTTTGATGCACGGCCGGGGCTACCTGTACTCGATGGTGTGCCTCTATCACGACACCATCCCCAAGCGGGAAGGCTCCCCCACCTGGCCGGAGCCGCCCCTGGGCCTGCCCGACGAGGCCACCCTCGACTTCGCCATCGACGCCGGCTACATGCTCTGCGGAACGCCCGAGGAGGTCTGCGAGCAGCTGGAGAAGTCCTACGTGGCGGTGGGCACCGACCAGCTGGTGTTCGGCCTGCCCAACGAGGGCTTCGAATACGAGGAGATCCTCGAGATGATCGAGATCTTCGGCGACCAGGTGATCCCCGAGTTCGACCCCGACAGGGTCCACTCCACCGAGAAGTACCGGGCCAACGCGGTGCGCAAGTACCCGGAGTGGAACGCGCCGCCGCCGGACATCAAGACGACCCCGCCGCCCAGCGCCTCGATGCCGATCCCCTACCGGCACTGAGGGGACGGCTCCCCCGGAGTCTTCCCGGTCGTCGAGACGACTGCCAATAACCCAGCGCCAGCCTGAGCTGCACGCCGGCACGCTAGTGCTGCTCCGGTCCCTCAGGGCCGCTCGCTCCCGTCACCGCCGCCCCGTCCGGCAACGACACTGCTGGGCCGTCGTCCTGGTAGCGTGTTCAGGGTTCTTGGCGGGCGGTGACAAACACCATGACCGTGCGATCCTTCTACCGCCACTTACCTTCGCTCCACCGGCGCCGCCAAAGCGACCCAGCGGACGAGTCGCCACCGCCTCGCAGTGCAGCGTCGTGTTTCCCGCTCTTGTTCGCTGCGCTCACGGGCCGCTCGGGCCACGGCCTCGCTCGGCGCCTCGCGAAGATCTTCATGATCCGCTGCCTACCCGCTCGGCCTCTAGGCGCGCTCGGGCTGCTGCTGGCGGTCGCGGTGGCGGCTGGGGCCGGCCCGGTGGCCGCGCAGAGCGACGAGGACATCATCGAGGACCGCAAGGCCAAGCGCGAGGAGACCCTGCAGGCGGCCCAGGCGGCCAGCGAGAACCTGGACGCGGCCACGGCCGAGGCCGATGACCTGATCGACGCTCTCAACAAGGCGCAGGCCGCGGTGGACGCCCAGCAGACCGCCCTGGATGAGGCAGAGCGGGCTGTGGCCGACGCGGAGGCCGTCGTGCAGGAGGCCGCAGCCAAGATCGCTGAGCTCGAAGACGAGTTGCTCGCCACCCAGGAGGGCCTGCGGGAGGCTGTGATCCAGTCGTATGTGTCGTTCCAAGCCCCGACCGGGACGCTGAGCGTTCTTGGCGCCGACCCGTGGGAGAACGCCCACGAGGAGGCTCTGGCCGAATTCGCCACCGGCAGCGGGATCGACGACATCGACGATCTGCGCCGGCTGGGCGAAGAACTGGAGCGCTGGCGTATCCGGGCCGCGGAGGCGGCCGACGCGGCCCAGGCCCACCGCCGGGAAGCGACCCTTATCCTCGCAGATCTGCTAGCGGCCGTCGACCGCGAGGCCGAGCTGTCGGTGGCGGCCGAGGAGCGGGTCGAGAGGCGGCTCTACGAGGTCCAGACGATCAAGCAGATCGACGCGGAGTACGCCGCGGAGATCGAGGCGGCCGAGCGCCGGATAGCCGAGGCCCTGGCCCGCCAGCGGGCCGAGGAGGAGGCCCGCCGCCGAGCCGAAGCCGAAGCAGCCCGGCTCAGAGCCGAGGAGGAAGCAGCCCGGCTCAGAGCCGAGCAGGAAGCCGGGCGGCAAGCGTTGGCCGAGTCGGTGAATCCAGCCGATGCGGCCTTCACGCTGGTCTGGGTGCGCGACTTCCAGGTCAATTCAGCGATCGCAGCCGGTACCGAGGGTCTGCTCGCAGCCATGGAGGCGGAGGGCTTCGACCTGGGCGGCTGGGGATACCGCAACCACCAGGACCAGATCAATCTGCGGCGGTCCCACTGCGGCACCTCGGACTACGCGGTGTGGCAGATGCCATCGCACCAGTGCCGGCCTCCGACGGCCCGGCCGGGCCGCAGCAACCACGAGAAGGGGCTGGCCATCGACTTCACCAACTCGGGCCGCCTCATCATCAGCCGCAGCAGCTCCGTGTTCCAGGCGCTTCAGCGCATAGCCCCCGGGTTCGGCTTCAGGAACCTCCCCAGCGAGCCTTGGCACTGGTCGGTGGACGGCCGCTGAGCCTTTCCCAGCCGCCGTCGCGCCCGCGGTGCGGCTACTCGGTGTGGGTCCAGACGGGGCGGCGCTTCTCGATGAACGCCTTGGGCCACTCGGCGCCGTCGCCGCGGGCCGCGTTGGCCGCCATCACGTCGATGGCCAGCTTGTAGGCGTCGTCGACACCCAAGTCCATCTGGGCGTAGAGGGTCTGCTTGCCGATGCCCTTGGCGTAGCGGCTGCCACGGGTGGCCCGGCCCAGCAGGTCCATGGTGGCCTCGTCGAGCTGCTCGGGCGGCACCACCCGGTTGACGAGCCCCCAGTCCAAGGCTGTGGCCGCGTCGATGATGTCGCCGGTGAGGGCCAGCTCCACCGCCCGCTTGCGGCCCAGGGGCCGGGCCACGGCCACCATCGGGGTGTGGCAGAACAGCCCGCCCTTGCCGCCGGGGGTGGCGAAAGCGGCTTCGGTGCTGGCCACGATCAGGTCCGCGCTGGCCGCCAGTTGGGCACCGGCTGCGGTGGCCAGGGCGTGCACCTTGGCCACCACCACCTGGGGGACCTCGGCCATGGCGGTCATGGCCGAGGTGCACAGGGTGAACAGCTCGTGCAGCTCGGCCTCGCCCATGGCCGCCATCTCGGCCAGGTCGTGCCCCGAGGAGAACACCGGGCCGTTGGCCGCCAGCACTACGCCAGCCACTTCGTTGTCTGCACCGGTGGCCCGCAGGGCGTCGTCGAGCTCGCCGAGCAGTTCCGACGACAGGCAGTTGCGCCGCTCGGGCCGGTTGAGCGTGATGGTCACGTAGCGGCCGTCGCGCTCATAGAGCAGGTTGCGATAGTCCATGGGCACCTCAGTGTATGCCCATCCCAGCGAGCCGGCCCTGCGCGGCGAGCCGCGAATTGGCAGCGCTCAGACCCCAAAAGGGCATTCTCTGCTGCCAATTCCGGTCAGTCTGCCAGAGCGGGGAGAACTTGCTCCGCGGTCAACTGGACGCTGGACCACGCCTCGTCGATGGGCATGCCTCCGACCAGGGGGTGCAGGGCCAGCATGCCGGTGCTGCGGGCAAGGTCGACCGCCTCGCCGGGAGTCAGCACCCGGTATATGCCCTCGTCGCGCAGCTCCTCGACGGTGGTGGCCTTGGAGCACACCGCCGACGTCTGGCCGGGGGGCTGCCAGCCCTTGTAAGTCATGGCCTCCAGCATGAAGCAGTCCCCGTGCTCGGCCCACACCCGGTCGGGATCCTCGGCAACGTTCAGCATCACCACGTTGTCGGGCGCGATGCAGAAGCCCTGGGTTCCGTGGCGCTCGCACTCGGCGTAGTAGAGCGCCTCGATTTCGGGGAACTGGCCGGGGAGCTGCATGGGCAGGCCAAGCCGGGCCGCCCGCCGGGCTGCCGCGGGGGACGATCCGCCCACCAGCACCATGGGATGGGGCCTGGTGTAGGGCATGGGCAGCACCTGCACCGTCTCGCCGTTGTGCTCGAAGGGCTCTCCCTTCCAGGCGGTGAGCATCACGTCCAGCGCCTCGTCGAGGACCTTGCCCCGGCGCTTCCACTCCTTGCCCAGCGCCGCGTACTCCACCGGCCGGTAGCCGAGGCCGGTCACGATCACCAGCCGGCCCCTGCCCACCAGGTCGATGACCGCGATGTCCTCCGCGGCCCGGATCGGGTCGTGCAGCGGCAGCAGCAGAGCCGAGATCGTGACCATCAGGTTGTCGGTGCTCGACAGGATCATGGCCGCATTGAGCAGCGGTGTGGGGCACCACGCCATCGGGCTGATGTGATGCTCCTCCAACGAGACGGCGTTGAAGCCGTGGCTGTCGGCGTAGCGGGCGATCTCCAAGCCGGCCCGGTAGCGGTCGCTCATCGCCTGAGCGTCCGACGGGTCCGGCGAGATGAAGTTGAAACGGATCAGCGAGAAGACCATGTCCCCAGTCTGCCCTCCGCGGCCGGCGCGGCGCGCCGGTCAGCCCAACGTGCCCGCGCTGTGCATGCGGTTGACGGCGCTCACCACCGCTCTCAGCGAGGCCGACACGATCGACCCGTGCAGGCCCACGCCCCAGGTGGTGTAGCGGCCGCCGGTGTCGACCTCCACGTAGGCCGCCGCGGTGGCGTCGCTGCCGGTGCCGATGGCGTGCTCGTAGTAGTCGACGACCTTGCCCGCGAAGAGGCCGCCGGTCTGCAGCGCGGTCACGAAGGCGTCGATGGGGCCGTTGCCCGAGCCGGTGATGGTGCGCTCGATCCCGTCGACCCGCAGGTGGGCCTCCATATCGGTGCGGGACGCGCCGATGGTGTCAGTGGTGGCCCGATGCCCGATCAGCTCGACCCAGGGCCTGTCCGGCTCGACGTAGGAGGCCACGAACCGGCGGTGGATCTCATAGGAGGTGATCTCGGTGCCGGTGTCCTCGGTGACGGTCTGGATCTGCTTGGAGAAGTCCACCTGCAGGCCCCGGGGCAGGTCAAGGCCGTACTCGTGCAGCAGCACGTAGGCCACCCCGCCCTTGCCGGACTGGCTGTTGACCCTCACCACCGCCTCGTAGCTGCGGCCCAGGTGGCGGGGGTCGACCGGCAGGTAGGGCACGTCCCACACGTCGTAGTCACCGGTCAGGGGCTCGCCCGGCGCCACGTCGTAGATGGCGGCAATGCCCTTCTTGATGGCATCCTGGTGGCTGCCCGAGAAGGCGGTGTACACGAGGTCGCCCGCGTACGGGTGGCGCTCGGGCACGCTCATGCGGTTGGCGTACTCGAACACCCGGCGGGCCTCCTCGATGTCGGTGATGTCGAGCTCGGGGTCCACGCCCTGGGTGAACAGGTTGAGCGCGATGGTGACCACGTCGACGTTGCCGGTGCGCTCGCCGTTGCCGAACAAAGTGCCCTCCACCCGGTCGGCGCCGGCCATGATGCCGAACTCGGCCGCGGCCACCGCGGTGCCCCGGTCATTGTGGGGATGCAGCGACAGCACGATCGAGTCGCGGTCGCGGATGTCGCGGTGGAAGCGCTCGATCATGTCGCCGTAGATGTTGGCCGAGGCCATCTCCACCGTGGCGGGCAGGTTCAGGATCAGCGGCCAGTCCGGCGTGGGTCCGATCACGTCCATCACCGCCTCGCACACCTCAGTGGTGAAGTCGGGCTCGGTGCCGGTGTAGCTCTCCGGGGAGTACTCGAAGCGGATGCCGTCACTGTCTCCGGCCCGCTGGAGAGCGTCGAAGTTGCGCACGCACCGCTCGGCGCCGCTCACCGCGATGGCGACGATGCCCGCCCGGTCGGTGCGGAACACCACGCGGCGCTGCGTGATGGAGGTGGAGTTGTACAGGTGCACGATGGCCCGGGGGGCGCCGGCCACAGCCTCGAAGGTCCGGTCGATCAACTCTTCGCGGGACTGGGTGAGCACCTGGATGGTGACATCGTCGGGGATCAGGTCCTGCTCGATGAGCTTGCGGCAGAAGTCGAAGTCGGGCTGGGAGGCGGCCGGGAAGCCGACCTCGATCTCCTTGAAGCCCATGTCGACGAGATGGTCGTACATGCGCTGCTTGCGTCCGATGTCCATCGGATCGACGAGGGCCTGGTTGCCGTCGCGCAGATCGACCGAGCACCACAGCGGCGCCTTGGTGATCCGCCGGTCCGGCCAGGTGCGGTCATGGAGCTCCACCGCGGGGTAGGGCCGGTATTTCGTGAAGGGCATGGGACTGGGCTTGGGCATGATCGTGGTCCTCGGTGCGGCTGGATGGTCGGGTTCGGGGGTTGCGGGTTCGGTCGGAGCGGGCCGGAAGCGGCCCCGACAAGCACAAATCCCCCCGGCCGGCGGCACGAGGGGATTCGGCGAGCACCGATATGTGGCGCTCGCCTACACGAGAAGCAGGAGGTCGGCGAAGGTGGTCACGGCCACATACGTTAGCCGAGCCGTCGCCCGCGTCCAACGCCGCAGCCACCCGGGTTGCGGTGGGGGGTGCGATCGGGGTGCGATCCGCGCCATGCTGGAGGGGTGAGCTACCTGGTGTGGGAGGCGACGCTGCCCCCTCTGCGATCGCCGATGCTGGTGACCGCCTTCCAGGGCTGGTTCGATGTGGGCGCAGCGGCGACGGGCGCCCTCGAGTGGCTTAGCGAGCGCAGCGACTCGATCCGGGTGGCGCACATCGACCCCGAGGAGTTCTTCAACTTTGCCGAGCAGCGGCCCACCGTCAGGCTGCGAGACGACCGGCGGGAGATCGTGTGGCCCTCCAACGATGTCCACGTGCTGCGCCCGCCCGACGGGCAGCACGACCTGGTGCTGGTGGTGGGTGCGGAGCCTCAGCTGAGCTGGCGAGCCTACACAGACGTGATCGTCGAACTGGCGTCTCGCACCGAGGCGTCGACGCTGGTGACCGTGGGCGCCCACATCGCGGACATACCGCATACGCGGCCCTTCCTGGTAACTGGCTCAACCACCGACGCCGGCCTGGCCAAAGCCTGGGGCCTGGACCGGCCCAGCTACGAGGGCCCGACCGGCATAGTGGGCGTGCTGCACGAGCGCTTCGAGAAACTCAGGGTTCCGGCGGTGTCGCTGCGGGTCGCGGTCCCCCACTACGTCTCGGGCGCCCCCAACCCCAAGGGGGCCCGGGCCCTGCTGGAGCGCTTCGAGCGGGTGACGGGCATCCCCACCGGCTGGGCGGAGCTCGACGAAGCCGCCGAGGAGTGGGAGCAGCGGGTAAACGACGCAATGAACTCCGACGACGACGTGATCGCCTACGTGCGGCGCCTAGAGGCCCGCGCCGACGCCCGGGCCAAGCGCAGCGTCCCCAGTCCCGACGACCTCGGCGCCGAGTTCGAGCGCTTCCTGCGCCAGCAGGGCAACTCCGACTGACGCGGACCGGAGAGAAGCAGGATGACTGACACAACCGTCGAGCCGGGCACAGCCATTCACCGCGGCGACGAGGAGCTGCCGTGGGTGGACGCCGGGGGCGGTATCGAGCTCAAGGTGCTGATGGTGCGGGCCGACGAGTCGCTCTGGGTGATCCGCAACCGCTTCGCTCCGGGGGTGGTGGTGCAGAGGCACCGCCACACCGGCCCGGTGTACGGCTACACGGTGAGCGGGGCCTGGAAGTACGCCGAGTACCCCGAGGTGAACCGAGCCGGATCGTTCCTGTTCGAACCGGCCGGCAGCGTGCACACCCTCACCGTGCCCGCCGACAACACCGAGCCGACCGAGGTGTGGTTCCAGATGTACGGCGTGAACCTCAACCTCGACGCCCACGGCAACGTGGAGTCCGTCACCGACGGCCCCGGCGTGCTCGCCGCCTATTACGCCCTGTGCGAGGCCCAGGGCCATCCCCGGCCCAATGTCGTGACCTGACCCCCGCCCACTGGCCAGGCAGCGACACCCCGCCCGACACCCGCTGCCCCCGACACGCCCCAGACCACCAGCCCGATTGCTCAGCAGTCTCCTAGGCGGAAGTTGACGCGGCTACTGACTCGCTTGGTCCGCTAGTTGCTTGAGCCCTGCGTAGTCGATTCCGAGTATCTGAGCAACGTGCTCTTCGAATGCGATACCCCTCTCGGCCTCAAAGACCTCGTCACAGGCACGCCAAAAGTTTTCGTTATTGTCCGCAACAGCCTGCGCGTCGAAATCGCCCGCGAAGAATCTACTCAGCTTACGTACCAGATCCCTGAGTCTTGCAGCGTCGCGGCTCTCGGTTTCGACAATCCAATAGAAAGCCACCTGATCCAATCCGATCGTAACATCCTCTGCATCGTCTTCGGCGGTGCCCGGACGGTTAAGCGAGGCAAACGCCAAGTACAGTGCGATCTGTGCTGCTGGCCGGATCTGCGCAAGAACCTCCTTGGGCTTCTGTCGGATCATAGGATCATCTGGGCTTCGACCTAGCTGAGATGGATCCGCTTCGGGAAGCTTGCCATCCAACAGATCGTCACTCTCGGTGCTTGTCATGCCCAGTGCTCTCCAGTTCCCTTCCAGATGCCTTCTAGCGTTGCCGCGCAAGACCGTGTCGTTGCCCGCTGTCAACAGCCACCGTATTCGGCATTTGATCTCGTCTTTGGTGTGCACGAACGCAATCCGGCGCAGGACGTCGTCGTTCGGGGTTGTCTGGGCCGGCAGACCCTCAGCACGATTCCTGTGCGCATTCTTCCAGTGCTTGATCTCACGGTTGACGCCACTTGACCAGTCGGCTGCGGATTCCGCTTCATCCTTATCCTCGCAAAAGAACGGTCGGTACACGCACAGGTTCGGAGTGTTCTCCACAATAACATGGTCTCGAAACGCAATCTCAAAGTAGATCCTATTCGCCAAAGAACTCGCGATGATGCGGGATACGTCCTCGTCATCGACTTCGGAGGGATCATCGTCAGTCAGTATTGTCCTGTGTTGCGGGTCGCGGTCGGAGTGCGGACGGGTCCAGAGCAAGTGTTGCTCGGCTCGGGCATCGGCCAGCGCTTTGCGAGGCGAGGATCGCGCCGGCCCTCAAAGTTCGCGAGATCGAATCGCAACTCATCAATTGCGGTCGGATTGATGAGTACTTGGCCTGCGCTTACGAACTCTTGGTGCAGAGTATTGACTTCGTGGACTGCGGAAATCCAGTCTCCCAAGGGCTCGTCGCTCGTGCGCGTGCTCATGTTGTGTCGGCGGTGCTCAGTGATTCGGTGAGAGAGATAGATTCTCGGAGTGTCGGGATTCGAGATGATCTTCTGAAGAACACGCTTGTCATGCTTCGTGCCGAGCACTGTAAGTTTCGCACCAAGTGATCGAGCCATGTTCTCTGCCTGAATCATCTCTGAACGACGCCACATTAACAAGTCTCCAAGCGCCAACTCTATAACTTGCTTCTGGACTACGCTATCGAGTTTCTGTTGAAGTCTTGGGTCGTCTGTTTTCTGCAGCAACTTCTTGAGCATGCGGCAATGGTGCGCCATGAACTCGTCCGCATAGAGTTCCTTGTCGCCTCGCAGTCGATAGTACATGTCATAAATGTCATCAACCAGTACGACGACGTGTACAATCGAGCAATCGCTTCTTACTAACTTCGATAGGTCGATCGGGGAGAAGAATTCGCTTGTGTCTGGGTTGTACCAAGTCAAGTGCAGCGACATCACGGCAGGACCGGAGGGGCTCTGCTCCACGATGTCGTCCAACATCTGAGTGCATGCGAGACGCCAACTCTCATATAGCTCGCGCCGCGGGCGCCTGGCTACCGCCTCCATTTTCGGGAGATCCACCTCCGTCTCTCCCTCCTCAGGGGGTTCCCGGTGCCAGGTGCAGACCAGATTTTCGAGATCCCGGACGACGAGACGACGGTTGGCGCTCCCGAGCGAATCGGCGATGTTGGTCAGACCGGTGCCGGAGGCCGCGCAGAGAAGCACCACCTCCACCTCAGTTCCTGTGCCGATCCGCAACTGGCGCAAGAGCCTCATCAGATGCCGTTTCCACGCAAGCACAGCGACCTCAGTTCCTGTGCCGATCCGCAACTGGCGCAAGAGCCTCATCAGATGCCGTTTCCACGCAAGCACAGCGACCTCAGTTCCTGTGCCGATCCGCCTCTGCCGATCCGTCCGTTCGGGTGCAGCCAGGAGTTGGGGCGCTCAGGAAGCGACCGCGAGCCTCCTGGCAGCCTGGGAGATCTCCGCGAGGCCGATGCTAATCGTCCGTCGGGAATAGAAGGTCGGCCGGGGACGGTTCGTGTCCGGGTCGTAGAGATAGACGATCTTATGGTCATCGAGGACCTTGAGGATCTCGTTCATGTCGTCATGGGCAGGATCGCCAGTGAGCATGCCTTGAGTTGTGTTGAAGTATGAGTGCCGAGTGTCTGGGTCGGCCATGACCCTCTCATGTAGCGACGGTCTTGGGGTAGGCGGAGCATCGGATTGCTCTCGATGGTGCTCGACGGCCTTGGGCATGTCTCCTCCGGTCTGGTTGCTGTGGATATAGCTGGGGATATGCTGGGGATGCATGTGGATACTTGTAGACTAATGCGAGTACGTGTAGATACTCGATATGTCTACCACGCTACGTCCAGCATAGCGAGTCCGTGAGCGAAATCCAAACACATGTTCGCCACCCGGCCCTTGGGCAGAGTGTATTCCGTGTCAACAGGCCGTGAAAACATGGAGATGCCTGTGGACGCATGTAATATACCTGCCTGTGGTGTGCGCCACGATGTCGCCACGCTAGTGTCGGCACGCTGCCAGGTGGTGGATCCCCGAGACATCCGCGTCGCGCTCACCACGCTGGTCTGTGGGCGAGACTTCTAACGGATTCACTTCCATACCGGGCGATGCGAAGCATCCAGGTTTGGACAGGCCCGCCTCCGGGGGCTACAGGCCGAAGGTGCCGTCGAAGCGGGTCTTCCAAGTGCCGGCCGCCACCGTGCCTCCGTCCACCAGGATGGACGCCCCGTTGACGAAGCTGGCCATGTCCGAGGCCAGGAACACGATCACAGCCGCGCACTCCTCCGCGTGACCGGTCCGGCGCAGCGGGGTGGGGTGCAAGCCCTCCATCAATGAGGTCGACTGCTCGGCCAGCGCGGCGTCTCCGGGAGTCGGCATCATGTCGGGCGCCACACAGTTGACCCGGATGCCCCGATGACCGTACTCCACGGCCAGGGTCTTGGTGAATTGCTCCACCGCCGCCTTCATGGCCGCGTAGACCGCGAAGGCGGGGGCGGCGTGATGGGCCTCCACTGAGGTGACGTTGATGATGGCGCCGCCGTCGGACATCAGCGGGATGCCGTGGCGCACGCAGTTCGTGACCGTGGAGAAGTTCTCCCGGATCAGGGTGTGCTCCCCCTTGGGAGACACGTCGTCGAAACGGGCCCGGAAGGTCCCGCCCGCATTGTTGACAAGCACGTCGATGGGACCGAGCTCGTCGTGGACACGCTGCAGGAAGGCGGCCACGGCACCGTCGTCGCGGGCGTCGAGCACGTCTGACAGGCAGCGACGGCGCCCCACCGCCTCCACCTGTTGAACCACATCGGGCAAGAGTGTGGGATCCTTGTCGAACACGGCCACATCCGCACCGAAGCGGGCCAGGGCCAGCGCGGTGGCCGCGCCTATCCCGCGGGCCGCGCCGGTCACCACTGCGACCCGGTCGGTTAGCAGGACGCTGTCGGGGGAAAGGTCCATCGGTCTCCCTTCGATGGTGCGTGACGATACCGCCGCACCGAGACCACTAGGGTTGCTGGCCCGCTACGGGAGGAGACAGTTGTGGGTGACTTCGTTCGAGTCGAGACCGGCGGGGGCGTGGCCACCATTCGCATCGATCGGCCCAAGATGAACGCCTTCAACCCCCAAGTGCTCGCCGAGCTGACCGAGGCCGCGAACACCATCGCGGCCGACGGCGACGTGAGAGCCGCGGTGGTGTGGGGAGGGCCGAGGATCTTCGCGGCCGGCGCCGACATCGGAGGCTTCACCGGCCTTGATCCCGCGGAAGCCCGAGCGCTGTCGCGCCTGTTCAACGACGCCTTCCTGGCGGTGGAGAACATGCCCCAGATCACGGTGTCGGCCGTGAACGGCTACGCGCTCGGCGGCGGCATGGAGCTGGCCATGGCCACCGATTTCAGGGTGGCTGCGGAGGACGCGGTGCTCGGCCAGCCCGAGATCCGTCTCGGGATCATCCCCGGCGGCGGAGGAACCCAGCGGCTGCCCCGCCTCGTGGGCGTCACCCGAGCCAAGGAGATCATCTACACCGGACGCAACGTGTATCCGGACGAGGCCCTCGACATCGGCCTCATCTCAGCGGTGCATCCCCCGGACGAGACCTACGACGCCGCGGTGGAGATGGCCGCAGGCTACGCAGCGGGCCCGGCCGCGCTGCGCATGGCCAAGCAATCCGTGATGGACGGCCTGGCCCTGCCGCTAGCCGACGCGGTGGCCCGCGAGACCGAGCACTTCGGCGACTGCTTCGCCACCGACGACGCCGCCATCGGAGTGGGCAGCTTCCTGGAGAAGGGCCCTGGAAAGGCCGCCTTCACCGGCCGCTAGCTGGATCGGGCGGCCGCACGTTCTAGTCGACTTCGAGGCGGTTGAGCCTGACCGCGGCCACCGCCAGGCCCGCGACCGCCACCGCGGCCAGCACCACCAGCGCGGTGGTGGTCGTGTGGGCGTCGAAGCCGTAGTCGACCTCGGCGACCCGGCTCAGCACCGATCGGGTGTAGCCCCTCAGCGACAGGCGGGCCGCGAAATCGCCCAGTTCCACGGCCAGGCCCTCCCACAGCAGCACGTAGCCGATGCCCCACATGATCGGCTTGCGCACCAGCAGCCCCACGAGAACGAACAGGGACGAGTAGGCCGCCGTGCCCAGCGCGGCCGCGGCCGCCGCGCCCCACACCAGGTCCGCGGACCCCGCGACGCGGCCGGCCGCCAGCCAACCGCCCACCGCGGTCGGGATCACGGTCAGAGGCAGCGCCGCGGTGGCCGCCGCGGCCGCGGCCCCCGCCACGATCGGGCCGCGGTCCATGGGGCGCAGCCACAGATAGACGAGGGTGCCGTCCTCGCGGGTCTCGCCCAGCACGGAAGAGCCGAACACCAGCGCCACGATGGGCACGATGATGATCAGGCCGAAGCCGTCGGCGTAGCCGGCGCCGTCTCGCAGCAACCCGGCCACGCCCCGCTCGCCGTCGCCGGCGGCGAGGCCGACCAGCCAGCCGACCAGGATCATGAGCGCCCCGAGCGCACCCAGCGCAACGAGCTTTCCCGGCGTGACGACCTGGCGGACCAGCACCCGGTAGGTCAGCGCCGCGGCTCGGAGGCGGGGCACGTGCCGACGGGTCCGGCCGGCGATGGGCGCGGTCATCGCTTCTCCACCAGATAGCGGAACACCGACTCGAGGTCCTCGTCGAGGGGGGCGACCCGAGACAGGCGGGCTTCGAGCCGCTGGGCCAGCGGCGCGACCTCGCGGCCCAGGCGGTCCACGTCGCGGGTGTCCACGATGAGGGTGTCCGCACCGACGCTCACCCCCACGGCAGTGCCCGACTCCACCAGGGCCGCCGCGAACTGGCGGGGCCGGTCCACGTTGATGCGGATCCGGTGGGGGCGGTCGTCCATCAGCTCGCGCAGCTCGCGGTAGTCGCCGGTGGCGGCCAGCCGGCCCTGGGCGATCATGAGGATCCGAGATCCGAGGCGGGCGACCTCCTCAAGAACGTGGCTGGACACCAGCACGCAGCGACCCTCGTCGCCCAGCCCGTGGAACAGCTCGATCATGCGGCGCCGCTGCACAGGGTCGAGCCCGGCGAGGGGCTCGTCGAGGATCAGCACCTCGGGGTCATGCACCAGCGCCGCGGCCAGCTTCACCCGCTGGCGCATGCCCTTGGAGAACCCCGACACCGGCCTGGAGTCGTCGGGGTCGAGGTCCACCACTCCCAGTGCCCGCCGGGCGGCGCGCTCCGGCTCCGGGACGGCCTCAGTGGCCGCGGCCACAGTCACGAACTGCTGAGCGCTTAGCCGGTCGAACAGGCCGTCCTGTTGGGGGACTAGGCCGATGCGGCCCCGCACGTCGCGGTCGCGGCGGGCGTCCGCTCCCAGCACCCGGACGGTTCCCTTGGTGGGCGGGGTCAGCCCGCACATGACCCTGAACAGAGTGGACTTGCCCGCTCCGTTGGGGCCGAGCAGGGCGGTGACCCCGGCCCTCACCGAGAAGCTCACATCGGACACCGCGACCACGTCTCCGAACACCTTCGACACGCCGTCCACCTCGACCATGGCCGAGCCGTTGGGCGGCAACGGCGGCGGGGGTTGAGCCCGGCCAGCCGCGGGTGCTCCGGCGGGCGGTGCCGGCGCGGGCGCAGGTCGTTCCGGAGGCTTCGGAGCGGGCGGGTTCGTGCTCATCGGCTCAGCGCCAGTCGCCGGTAGCGCCACCACACGACGCCTGATCCCAGGGCCACCCAAGCCAGGTTGGCCGCGGCCACGAACGTTGTGGACAGCTGGGAGCGGCCGAAGCCCTGGAAGAACTCGTTCTCCCCGGGGGCGGGCGGCGGCTCGGCGCCGTAGATCCTGTTCTTGAGCTCGTCGGAGATCCCTCCGAGGTCGAAGGCGTAAATCCGCTCGCTCATATCGGCTGCCTCCACCAGCGCCAGCGTCGTGAAGCCGCTGCCCCACAGCAGCAGGATCACGCCCACCGAGGCGAAGGCCCTGCGATCGGTGAGGCTGGCCGCGGCCAGGCTGGCCGCGGTGAACGCGGCCGATATGGCTGCTCCCGACGCGATGATGCGCACGAAGATCTTGAGCCACTCGATCAGCCCGTCAGGCCCGGAGCCCTCGATGGTGTAGGCCACCAGCAGGAACAACACCGGTCCAATAGTGAGGACGGCCAATGTCAGCGCCACGGCCAGCGCCTTGGAGGAGAGGTAGCTCCACCTCTCCAAAGGCGTGGACAGGTACAGCGGCAGCATCCCGTTGCGGCGGTCGGACACCAGGATGTCGGGCACGACGATCCCGCAGTAGAAGAACAGGGCGGTGGTGATGAAGCCGTAGTACTCGTGGTAGTCGGGCAGGATCTCATCGGTGATCAGGTCGACGTTGAGCACCACCGCAAGGCCCACGAAGACCACCGCGGGCACCAGCGCGATGACCACGGCCAGCCAGGGCAGGATCTTGTGGCGCGCCGGGCGGCCCAGGCCCAGCGTGTGGCGCACCGAGTAGCGCACCACCGAGCGGACCGCTCCCGGCAGGCCGGTGCGCGGGCCGTCGTATGACCGGTAGCCCTGATCCATGATCCGAGCCGTGTCGGCTGTGTCAGTTGCCCGGGCGGCACCGGTGCCGGGGGTGGGGTCGCTCATCGGGGGGCGTCCTCGAAGATGTCCTCAAGTGTGCGGCGCCGGGTTTCCAGGCGGCGGATACGGGCCCCGGCTGCGGCCACCGCGTCGCGGGCCCGGTCGCAGAGCTCGTCGAAGTCCGCGCCCCGCAGCCTCAGAGTCATCTGCTCGCGCCGCACGTCCAAACCGCCCGAGCGCAGTGCCGACTCCACCGCCTCGACCGATCCGGCCGGTTCGGCCACGTCCACCAGCTCGAGGGTGATCCCGTCGCTCTCGCCGATCAGCTCAGCGATGGGCCCGCAGGCCACCAGCCGGCCGGCGTCGAGCGCCACCACGTGGTCGCACACCCGCTCGACCTCTTCCAGCACGTGCGACGACAGCACCACGTTCATGGAGAAGTCGCGGCTGATCTGGCCGATGAGGGTCAGCATCTCGCTGCGCTGCACCGGGTCGAGGCCGTCGGTGGGCTCGTCGAGCAGCACCAGCTTGGGGTCCGAGGCGATGGCCTGGGCCAGCTTCACCCGCTGGCGCTGGCCGGTGGACATGGTGCCCAGGGGGCGGGTCCGCTCCTCGCCCAGCCCGACCAGCCACAGGCTGTCGGAGGCCCGGTTGCGGGCCTCGTTGCGGGGCAGGCCCTGGACCTCGGCGAGGTGGCGGACGAAGTCGACAGCACGCATCTCGTCCGGTAGCACGTTGCGCTCAGGCGCGAACCCCACCATGGCCCTCAGCTTGTGGCCGGCCTTCTGCGGGTCGAAGCCCATCACCGTCACCGATCCCGAGGTGGGGATGCGCAGGCCGAGCATGGCGTTGAGCAGGGTGGTCTTGCCCGCGCCGTTGGCTCCGACGAGCCCGGTCACGCCGGGCTGCATCTGTAGGTCTAGGCCGTCGAGGGCGACGGTGGGGCCGAAACGCTGAGTCAGCGCCTGCGCCTCCACGATGGTCACCGGCGGAGCATACGGTTGCCCTGTGCCGTTCCTGCCGGCAGTCTGCGGCGCCGACGCGGCCTCATCCACGGGTCCACTGTGCGACTCGCGGTCTCGGCGCCCAATCGGGGATGTCCCTGAACTTCCCCCGAGAGCATCTGCCGCCATCGGGGTCAGCCCGGGCGGACCGCGGAGGCGACTGGGTCGCCGGGGCTAGACCAGCAGGGGGTCGGTGAGGATCTCGACTAGGGCGGGGCCCTGATGGTCAAGGGCCGCGGCGAGGGCGCCGTCAAGCTGACCGGGGACGGCCACTCGGAAGCCTCGGGCGCCGCACAGCTCGGCGAAGGCCGCGAAGTCGGGGTTTCGCAGCGAGGTCTGCCACACGTCGAGCTCGGCGGCCCGCTGCTCCTTGGAGATCTTGCCCAGCTCGTTGTTGTTCAACAGCACGTGGGTGATGTCCATGCCGTGCTTAGCCGCGGTGGTGAGCTCCATGGCGTACTGGCCGAACCCGCCGTCGCCCGACACCGACACCACTGCCCGGCCGGCGTGCTCGGGGCGGCTGCGGGTGGCGGCCCAGCAGCCCATGGCCGCGGGCAGGGAGAAGCCGATGGATCCGAGGTAGCCCGACATCAGCACGGTCTGGCCCCTGGTCTCGAAATAGCGCCCGAAGGAGTAGGCGTGGTTGCCCACGTCCACCGCCATGATGGCGTCGGCGGGTACCAGCCGGCTCAGGGCGTCGAACACCGACGCCGCGTTGAGGCCCTCGCCCCGGTCATCGGCCCGGCGCCGGGCCTTCTCGGTCCGCCAGATGGCCCACCGCTCGGCCACCTCGGGCCGCAGGTCCTGGCACCGGCGCTCTTCGGGCATCGCTTGGGCCAGGGCCCGGGCCGCCACCCCAACCTCGGCCAGCACCGGCACGTCCACGGAATGGAAGCGGCCCAGCGCCATCGGGTCGAAGTCGATCTGCACGATGGGCTTGTAGTCGGCGATGCCGGTGTGGTTGGCGAACGACACCCCGAAGGTCAACAGCAGGTCGGCCTCGTTCATGAACCAGCTGGCGATGGGTGTGCCCGAGCGGCCCAGCACACCTAAGGCCAGCGGATGGCGGTCCCCGATCAGGCCCTTGCCCTTGAACGTGGTCGCCACCGGCGCGCCCAGCTGCTCGGCCAGGGCACCGATGTCGGCCATGGCCGAGCGGGCACCGTGGCCCACGATGATCAGGGGCCGCTGCGCGCCGGCCACCGCCTCGACCGCGGCGGCCAACGCCTCGGCGGGCGGTTCGACGGCCCGCGAGCCGGTGCGCCCCTGCGGGGAGCCGGGCGAGCCGGCCGCCCCGGGGGGCGCGGGCAGGACCTGCACCTCGTCGGGCAGCACCAGGTGGGCCACGTCGCGCTCGACAACCGCGGTCTTGCAGGCCAAGGTCATCAGCTCGGCGTAGCTGGAGCCGGCCTGGACGGTGGCGGTGTAGCGGGCTACATCCGCGAACGCGGCCGACAAATCGGTGTCCTGGAAGGCGCCCCGGCCCCGCACCGCGGAGGGCACCTGGCCCGACAGGGCCAGCACCGGGGCCCGGTCCATCTTGGCGTCATAAAGGCCGGTCAGCAGGTTGGTGGAGCCCGGTCCGGCGATGGCGAAGCAGGCAGCCAGCCCGCCGGTGAGCTTGCCGTAGGCACAGGCCGCGAAGGAGGCCGCGCCTTCGTGGCGAACGCCGACGAACGTGAGGTCCCCCCGTGCCTCGGCGGCCCGCAGAGCATCCGCGAAGCCCAGGTTGGAGTGCCCGACCATGCCGAAGACGTGGGTCACGCCCCAGGCCACCATCGTCTCCACCAGAACGTCGGAGACGGTGCGAGCCCGGGGCCGCTCGACGGGCAAGGCCGCATACACGCCGTCGTCGCGCACTTCGGTTAGGTACGCCGCCGGGGCGTCGTCGAAGGGCGGCGGGGGCCTGCCGTTCTTGGGCGAGTAGTCGTAGCCGTGCCACGGGCACCGCAGCCACCCGCCCTCGATGGAGCCCTCACCCAGCGGGCCGCCCTGGTGGGGGCAGGCGTTTCCCAGGCACCCGTAGCCGCCCTCGGCGGTGCGGGTCACGCACAGGCTCTCGTGGCCGACGGCCACGGTCATGACCCGGCCCTCGGAGAGCTCGTCGAGATCAACCAGCTTGTGCCAGGCGAACTCGCCCTCGGGCAAGGCCGGATCTACGACACTCGGGGCCGGCTGTTCGGACTGGGCCATCAACGACTCTCCTAGATCGACACCGCCGCGGCGGCCGCACTCTACCGAGGGCTGCACACTGCTCTTGTCAGTGTCCACCGAGACCTTTCGACCCGCGGAGTAGGACTGACCCTGAGACCGGGCGTCGCTCCGTGGGCGGCTGAGACTCGCTAATCAGAGGCGGACCCCGCCGTAGCGGATGTCGGTGAGGTGGGCCATGTCGCGGTCGAAGGTGGTCAAGTCGTCGGCGCAGAACTCGTCCAGGTGGGCGTGGCCGCAAGCCCGGGCCAGCACGCACATCAGCTCCACCGAGGCGCAGAAGAACTTGTGGAGCCGCTCGGCGGCCTCCTCCACCGGCAGCCGGGCCCGCAGCTCGGGCCGCTGCGTGGCGATCCCCACCGGGCAGTTGTTGGTGGAGCAGGCCCGCATGCCCAGACAGCCGATGGCCTGCATGGCCGCGTTGGACACCGCCACCGCGCCGGCGCCCAGGGCCAGCGCCTTGGCGAAGTCGGCCGGGGTGCGCAGCCCGCCGGTGACCACCAGCGTCACGTCCCGCCGCCCCCGGGCGTCGAGATGGCGCCGGGCCCGGGCCAGCGCGGGGATGGTGGGCACCGAGATGTTGTCGCGGAAGATCACAGGCGCCGCGCCGGTGCCGCCGCCGCGGCCGTCGAGGATGATGTAGTCCACCCCCACCCGCAGGGCGGCGTCGATGTCGTCCTCGATGTGCTGGGCCGACATCTTCACCCCGATGGGAATGCCGCCCGACGCCTCCCGCACGTCGTCTCCGAAACGCCGGTAGTCGTCCTCGTTGCACAGGTCCACGAACGTCGACGGCGAGATGGCCGCGGTGCCCGGCTCCAGACCGCGCACCTCGGCGATCTTGCCCTGCACCTTGATGCCGGGCAGGTGCCCGCCGGTGCCGGTCTTGGCCCCCTGGCCCAGCTTGAAGTGGAAGGCCTGGCAGCCGGCCGCCCGCTCCATCGACCAACCGAACTTGCCGCTGGCCAGCTCGTAGAAGTAGCGGGAGTTCTCGGCCCGCTCCTCCGGCAGCATGCCGCCCTCGCCCGAGCAGATGCCGGTCCCGGACCGCTCCGCGCCGCGGGCCAGGGCCACCTTGGCCTCCTCCGACAGCGCTCCGAAGCTCATGTCGCTAACAAGCAGCGGTATCTCCAGGCGTAGGGGCCGGTCCGCGTTGGGACCGACGACCACCTCGGTGCCAACCGGCTCGTCGTCGAGGCGGGGCCGGCGGGCCAGCTGGGCGGTCATGAACTGGATGTCGTCCCAGCTCGGCAGCTCGGTGCGGGGAACGCCCATCGAGGTGACCGGCCCGTGGTGGCCGAGGTACTCGAGGCCCTCGTTGGCCAGGCGGCGGATGAGGCCGACATGGGGCTCGGCCGGCTCGCCGTGGGGGTCCTGGTAGACGCCCTGGTAGGCGGCTCGGTCGAAGGGCTGGGGGTGCTCCTTCTCCCAGGCCAGGATCTCGTCGAGGTCCACCAGCAGGTCGTCGCCGTCGAGCCACGACGAGAACTTGGCCAGCCGCTCGGCGTTGTCGTAGCTCGACACGCCGGTGTGGAACACGTAGTCCCAGCCGTGGAGGCCGCAGATGATGTTGTCTCCGGAGATGCGGCCGTCGCACATGAGCGCGCCCCGGTGCAGGCAGCGCCCGTAGAGCACCGAGTGGTTCCCGTCGAAGCGCACGATCACCAGGTCGACGTTGCTCACCAACGCCCCGACCGGCTCCCGGTCCGGCACCTCGCTCCAAGTGGCAATCCTGTACGGCTGCACGGATCCTCACCCTACGCCGAGTCCCGCCGCCCAAGAGGCACGGCCCGCCAGCCCTGCGCGAATTGGCAGCACAAACGCACCCATACCGTGCAGAACGCTGCCAATCCCGCAACGGCGTCCCACTCCTGCGCCAATCGGCAGCACAAACGCACCCATGCCGTGCAGAACGCTGCCAATCCCGCAACGGCATCTCACTCCTGCGCCAATCGGCAGCACAATGCACAATGCACAATGCATCTATGCCGTTGATCGCACGATCTCGGCCGGGTCGACGGGGCGACCCTGGCGCTGCTGTCCTACCGTTGACGGAGCGCCGAGGCGCGGCTGATGGAGTCCGTCTTCGTGAACGGTTCGCAATGGCCGTTGATCAACACCAGGCCGTCGGCGCAGGTGGTCTCGATCGCTCCGCCGCCAAACTGTTCTCGGTACAGTGCGGCGTAGGGTCCAGCGGCGGCCACGAGGGTGTCGTGGTCGCCGGTCTCGACGATCCGACCTGACTCAACAACATGGATCACATCCGCGGCCTGGATGGTCGAGAGCCGGTGAGCCACCGCCAGCGTTGTGCGGCTGCCGATGAGTTCGCCGAGAGCTTCTTGGATGCGCCTCTCCGAGACGGTGTCGAGGGCCGACGTCGCCTCGTCGAGAACCAGGATCCGGGGATCTTGCAGCAACACGCGGGCGATGGCCACGCGTTGGCGTTCCCCACCCGACAGGCGGGCACCCCGCTCGCCGACCACCGTGCTGTAGCCGTCGGGGAACTCCATGATCCGGTCATGGATGGCGGCCGCCCGACACGCCTTCTCGATATCGGTGTCGCTGGCGTCCGGACTGCCATAGGCGATGTTGGCCCGCAGCGACCCGGCGAACAGATAGCTCTCCTGAGTGACGAACCCCACCGCCTGAGCCATCGAGGCGAAGCTGAGATTCCGAATGTCGATGTCGTCGATCGAGACGGTACCCGACGTTGGGTCATAGAGACGAGCGGCGAGACTCAACACCGTGGTCTTCCCGCTCCCCGACGGTCCCACAAGAGCGATGAGTTGCCCGGGGCCGGCGGTAAAGGTGACATCTTCGAGGGCCGGGTGGTCAGGATCGGCCGCATAGGCGAACCGCACGCCGTCGAAGACGAGCTCACCTCGGACCTGGTCATGTTCGAGGCGGATCGGCTTGTCGGCCTCAACCAAGTCGGGTTCGGTGTCCAGGTAGGCGAAAACCCGCCGGAACAGGGCACGAGAAGACTGCAACTCCACCATCGTCTCGAGGAATCGGGCCACCGGGAAGAACAACCGGCTCTGCAGCGTGGTGAAGGCCACGATGGTGCCCGCCGTCAGGCCACCGGTGCCTCTATCGAGCAGCCACCCGGCCATCAGGTACACCACGATGGGAGTGGCGCCCATGAACGCCCCGATCACGGTGAAGAACGCGTCGCCGATTGCCTGCTGGGAGGTGGCCGCGGCGGCCAGCCGGTCATTGGCCGCTCTGAACCGCTCGACCTCGGAGTCTTGGCGGCCGAACAGCCTCGACAGGGTGATCCCCGACACCGAGAGCGTCTCCTGCGTGACAACGCTCATTTCGGCCGCGGCTGCCTGGGCGTGGCCGGTGTAGCGCTCCCGGCGGCGGCCGACCCACCGGGTGGCCAACAAGAATAGCGGAACTGTTGCAAGCGACAGCGCCGTTAGCGGCGCCGACAGCAGCGCCATCGCCACCAGGGCGCTGACGAAGGTCACGCCGTTGGACAATATGCTTGAGACGGTCGTCGTGACCGCCGTCTGGATCCCACCCACATCGCTCGTAATGCGGGACTGAAGCTCGCCGGTTCGGGTGCCGGAGTAGAAGTTCAGCGACAGCCGCTGCAGGTGCTCATAGAGCCGGTTGCGCAGATCTCGCAGCACGCCCTGGCCTAGACGGTTGGTGGCCAGCGTCTGCACAACCCCCAACGCCCCAGCGACCACGCTGACAGCGAGCATGACGGCTGACAGGCCAACAACGAGGTCGAAGTTGACCGAGCCGCCGTTTGGGAACAGGCCGTCATCGAACACCACGCGGATCAACAGCGGGTTGATGATTCCGAGCACCGACACCACCAACACCAGGCCGACAACCGCGGCAACCCGGGCCCGATGAGGTCCGAACAGCCGGATGACCCGACCCCACCGAAACGATGCTTCGCCGTCGGGTGCCTTGAAGAACGCTGCGTCGCTGATGGCAGTCAGCGTAGGCTCTGTCGTCTTCAGGACGACGCTGTCTTGCTGGCATCCGCAGTCGTGTTGCGGGGTCGACCTGTAGAGTCCGGCGTCAGTCCCCTCCCACCTCCACCTGTGCTTAGGAGAACCTGTGACTTCCTCCCCCACGCAAGCACTGGCCACTGCGGCGCGCGCCGTGGCCGCCAGCAAGATCTACGGCTCGGGCGACACCGAGGTGCGTGCCCTCGACGCCATCGATGTCGCCTTCGAGCAGGGCCGCTTCACCGCCACGATGGGTCCGTCAGGCTCGGGTAAGTCAACGTTGATGCACTGCATGGCTGGGCTCGACACGGTGACATCCGGCCAGGTGATGATCGGAGACACCGACCTGACCACGCTGACGGAGCGCGACCTCACGCTGCTGCGCCGCGACCACGTCGGGTTCGTGTTCCAGGCCTACAACCTGGTGCCCACCCTCACCGCCATCGAGAACATCACCCTGCCCATGGACCTCGCCGGCGAGAAGGGCGACACCGCCTGGATCGACGAGGTGGTGGGGGCCACCGGGCTCGCCGACCGGGTGAAGCACCGCCCCAACGAGCTCTCCGGCGGCCAGCAGCAGCGAGTGGCCGTGGCCCGCGCCCTGGCCGGCAAGCCGCAGATCATCTTCGCCGACGAGCCCACCGGCAACGTCGACTCCAACACCGCGGCCGAGATCCTCGGGTTCATTCGCGACGCGGTCGACGGGATGGGCCAGACAGTCGTGATGGTCACCCACGACCCGGTGGCCGCCTCCTACGCCGACCGGGTCGTGTTCCTGGTGGACGGCAAGATCGTGGACGAGCTCGCCGATCCCACACCCCAGGCCATCCGCGACCACATGACCCGGCTCGGCGCCTAGCCGGCCTCGCCGCACCTCGACCACGACTCCCGGAATCGGCCCCGACATGCTTCGTCTGGCCCTCAAGTCCGTGTTGGCGAACAAACTCCGCTTCGCCTTCACCGCGTTGGCCGTCGTGGTGGGGGTCGCCTTCGTAGTGGCTGCCTTCGTGACGGCCGACTCGCTGCGCTCGACCTTCGACGACCTCGCCGCCGACATCAACACCGGCAGCGACTTCACGGTCCGGGGTGCTCTGCCCTTCGGCGACATCACCGACGCCACCGCTCCGTCAGTTCCGGACAGTCTCGTGGAGGACATCCGCTCCATTGACGGGGTGTCAGCGGCCGAGGGCGGGTTCTTCGTGGACGGAGTCATACCCGTGGACGGATCGGGCGAGACCCCGACCACGCTCGGGGGACCCATCGCCGGCAGCAACTGGACGATCGACGAGTCGCTGTCGCAGTACTTCCTCATCGACGGCGAGCGGCCCCAAGGGCCGTCTCAGTTCGCCATCGACGTGGAGACCTTCGCCAACTACGACTTCGAGTTCGGCCAGGACTACCAGGTGGTCACCCCCACCGGCCCCCGCACGTTCACGCTCACCGGCACCATCCAGTTCGGCTTCCCCGACAACGCCGGACTCGGAGCGACGTTCTCGGTGTTCGACACGGCCACCGCCCAGGAAGTGCTCGGTTTCCCCGGCCAGTTCAACCAGATCTCCGTGCGGGCCGAGCCGGGCGCAGACATCGAGTCGTTGCGGGCCCGCATCGAGACAGTGCTGCCGGACGGCACCGAGGTGATCACCGCCGAGGAGGCAACGGAGGAGTTCGGCGACGCCTTCGAGGGCTTCATCGGGCCGTTCCAGACCTTCCTACTCTCCTTCGCCTTCGTGGTGCTGTTCGTCAGCTTGTTCATCATCTCCAACACCTTCAACATCGTGTTGGGCCAGCGGGTGCGCGAGCTGTCGCTGCTGCGGGCGGTGGGGGCCACGCCCCGGCAGGTGCGCCGCTCGGTGCTGGCGGAGTCGGTGCTCATCGGTGCGGTCGCCACCGCGGTCGGCGTCGCACTGGGAATGCTCGGCGCTCTCGGCATCCGAGCGCTGTTCTCGGCGTTCGGCGCCTCCCTGCCCGACGGGCCGCTGCCTCTGCGGCCGCGCACCCTGGTGTGGGCGGTAGCGGTGGGGATCGGCTTCACCGTGCTCGCGTCGCTGATCCCGGCGATCAAGGCGTCGCGGATCTCCCCGGTTGCGGGACTGCACGTAGACGCCGGGGCCGACACCGGCCACCGCCGCCTGTGGCGGCCCCTGGTCGGGGCCGGACTGGCTGCGGCGGGACTGGTCCTCACCTGGCGGGGGCTGTTCGCCAACTTCGACAGCACCACCGTGCAACTGCTGTCGCTTGCCGCCGGCGCGGCGGTGGTGTTCGTGGCCGTGTCCGTGCTCAGCCCGCTGATCGCCGGGCCGGTGGTGTCCACGATGGCGCGCCCTCTCGGGCGGGTATTCGGCACGCCGGGACGGCTGGCCCGCGAGAACGCGGCCCGCAGCCCCCGGCGCACCGCGGCCACGGCGGTGGCCCTCACCGTGGGGCTGGCCCTCGTTGCGATGGTGTCGGTGGTGGGCCAGTCCTTCAAGGACACGTTCGTCGACACGCTGACCAACGCGGTGAGCGCCGACTACATCGTCAGCGTGGAGAGCAACGCCGGTCTGCCCAAGACCCTCGCCTCGGACCTGCGCTCCGCCGGCGTCGGCTCGGTCGTGACCTTCGGCTCTGACCGCGTGCAGATACTCAGCGACGCCGACCCGAGCCGGATCGACGAGACGACGCTCACGGTGACGGATGTCGCCCACCTAGGCGACGTCGTGAACCTCGACATAGTCGACGGCTCGCTGGACGGCTACGACCCGCAGGCCGGGCTGCTCGTCCACGCCGACGCCGCCGACGACTGGGGGATGCGGGTGGGTGACGGTGTCCGGCTCCAGTTCGTGAGCGGCAACACGGCAACCGTCATCGTGGCTGCCGTGTACTCCGAGGACGCCTTCTGGGGGGACTGGCTGATCGACGGGGCGCTGCATCAGCGTTTCGCCACGTCCGCCTCCGACAACGTGGCCCTGGTGGACGCGGCGATCGATGAACCCTCCGCCGCGAGGGCGCTGATCAGCGACGTGCTGGCCGCCTATCCCCAGGCCGACCTCGAGGACCGCCAGGAGTTCCAGCAGAGCGCCGAGTCCACCCTCGACAACGCCCTGGCCTTGGTCAACGTCTTCCTGCTGTTCGCGCTGATCATCGCCCTCTTCGGCATCGTCAACACGCTGACGCTGTCGGCGTTCGAGCGCACCCGGGAGATCGGGCTGCTGCGGGCCGTGGGCATGACCCGGCGCCAGCTGCGGCGCATGATCCGCTGGGAGGCGGTGACCATCGCCCTGTACGGCGCCCTGATCGGGGTGGTGCTGGGGCTGGCCTTCGGCGTGGCCGCCGCGGTGGCGATCCCCGACGAGATCGTCGACCGGGTGTCGGTGCCGGCCGGGCAGTTCGTCGTGTTCGTGGCCTCAGCCGTGGTCTTCGGCCTGGCCGCTGCGATCCTGCCCTCGTACCGGGCCAGTCGCATGAACGTGCTCGACGCCATCGCGAGCGACTGAGAAGGCCGGAAGAGAGGACCCGAGCGGCGCATGTTCAAGCTCGCGCTACGCAGCCTGATCGACAAGAAGCTGCGCTTCGCGCTGACCACGCTGGTGGTGGTCATCGGCGTGATGTTCGTGGTGGGCTCGTTCACGCTCACCGACAGCCTGCGGTCCACGTTCGCGGGGCTCGCCCAGGACATCGCCAAGGGCGCCGACCTCACGGTGCGGGTCGACCAGGAGTTCGGCGGCGACTTCGACCGGGCGACGGTGCCGGAGGCGGTGGCCGAGCAGATAGCCGACGTCGAAGGGGTGGGCCGGCTGCGGCCCGAGGTGGCCGCCATCAACGTGTTCATCGTCGACGGCGACGGTGAACCCATCAGGCCTCCGGGTCCGCCTGCGCTGGGTTTCAGCTTCAACCCGGGCGTGTTCTTCACAACCGAGGGCCGGCAGCCCGCCGCGCCCGGCGAGTTCGCGGCCGACACCGTGACCGCGGCCAACAACGGGCTGCGCATCGGCGAGACCTACGGGATCAACGGACCGATCTCCGCCGAGCCCTTCGAGCTGGTCGGCGTGTTCAACTTCGGGGCCCCCGACTCCCACACCGGCCTGGGCCAGACGATGGCCGCCTTCGAGCTGGAAGAGGCCCAGCGCTTCTTCGGCATGGAGGACGGCTACCAGGCGATCAGTGTGCTGGTCTCAGCCGGTTCCGAGGTGTCCGAGGTGCAGGACCGCCTGAAAGCCGCTCTGGGCGACGATTACAGCGTGGTCACGGCGGAGGTGGACGCCGCAGAGCAGGAGGAGGACTTCAACCAGGTCATCGACATATTCAGCACGATCCTGCTGGTGTTCGCGTTCATAGCGGTGTTCGTGTCGGCGTTCATCATCAACAACACGTTCCAGATCATCGTCGGCCAGCGGGTTCGTGAGATTGGACTGTGGCGGGCCATCGGCGCCACCCCGAGACAGGTGAGCCGGTCGGTGATGACCGAGTCGGCCATCGTGGGTGTGATCAGCACGGTCATCGGGATCGGGCTCGGTCTGGTGCTTGCCTTGGTGTTGCGGGCCATTCTCGACCTGATCGGCTTCCCGCTTCCACCGGGCCCGCTGACGCTGCAGCCGCGCACCGTCCTGCTGGCGATGGTCGTGGGCCTGGGGGTGACGATGATCTCATCGATCGCGCCCGCGATGAGGGCCCGCCGGATCTCTCCGGTGGCCGCTCTGACCCACGACTTCCGGCTGGGGGCCACCGGCCTGCGCCGCCGCCTGATCGCGGGCGGCGCGGTGTTCGCGGCCGGCGTCGCCGCGCTGGCTGCAGGCATGACGGCCGGGCTGGCCACCACCGCGACGTTCGTCCTGCTGGGAGTCGGGGCCGTACTCGCCTTCGTGGGGATAAACATCGTGAGTCCGGCGTTCGCCCGGCCGGCGGCGTCGGTGCTGGGGCGGCCGGTGAGAGCGCTGTTCGGGGTGCCGGGCCGGCTGGGCCGCGACAACGCATCCCGGAACCCTCGCCGGACCGCCTCCACCGCGGGCGCGCTCATGATCGGCCTCGCCCTCATGGGTCTGGCCGCGGTGGTGGGCGAATCGCTGAAGAAGACCTTCGTCAACATCATCGAGAACGCGGCGGAGGCCGACTACTACATCCAGTCGGCCTCCACCGGCTTCGGTCCCCCACCCGGCTTCCCGGCGCAGGTGGCCGACGACGTCGAGGCGCTGGACGAGATCGAGAGCGTGATGCGGGTCCAGTTCGCGTTCAGCGGGCTGAGCGTCGACGGGGAGCCGCGAGACATCGTGGCCGCCGACATGGCCCTGGCCGACAACCACTTCGACGGCCAGGTGAGCTCGGGCGACATGGCCGCCGGGGATCCGCTCACCTCGCTGGCCCTGCACAGCGACTCGGCCACCGACCTCGGCGTGGGCGTCGGCGACACCGTCGAGGCCACCTTCCCCGACAACCAGACCGAGACGCTAACCCTGGTGGCGGTGTACGAGGACGCCGCCATCTACGGCAACTGGCTGATCGACGGCGCTCTATGGGACCGCCATTTCAACCGCAACGACCTCGCCTTCGCCAGCGCCCGCGTCGCGGGCCTGTCAGACATCGCCGACGAGGCCCGGCAGGCCGCTCTGCTGGCGAGCAGCCGGGCTGCCATCGATGATGTGATCGACCGCTATCCCACCGTGAAGGTCGAGAACCAGGCCGAGTTCCGCCAAACCCAGGAGACACAGATCACCAGTCTCATCAGGGTGATCGAGGTCCTGATCGGCCTGTCGTTCTTCATCGCGCTGATCGGCATCATCAACACCCTGAGCCTGTCGGTGTTCGAGCGCACCCGCGAGATCGGCCTGCTGCGCTCGGTGGGCATGACCCGCCAGCAGCTACGGCGTTCGATCTACTGGGAGGCACTGATTGTTGCCGTCTTCGGGGGGCTGCTCGGGGTGACGGTGGGCACGGTGTTCGGGGTGGCGACCACGCTGGCGCTGCCCGAGTCGTTCGTGCAGACGCTTTCCGTGCCGTGGCTGGATCTCGTGTTCTTCGTGGCAATCTCGGCGGTCGCAGGACTGCTGGCCGCCATCCTGCCCGCGGTGCGGGCCGGGCGCATGAACATCCTCGACGCCATCGCCCGCGAGTAGAGCTAGAAGCGGTCCTCCGCTTACGGGGCCCGCTCAGGTCGCGACGGGTGCAGGGCTACGAGCAGCGGTCGAGGAGGGCGTCGAGCTGCTCGCAGATGTAACCCATGTGCTCGGGGCCGAGGCCGTGGTGGATCGGCAGAGACAGCGAGCGGTCCATCATCCGGTCGCAGTTGGGCAGGCCCTGGGCCGGGGCCCGGTGCTCGATGGCCGCGAAGCCGGGCTGGCGCAGGATGTTGCCGGTCCACACCATGCGGGTCGACACGCCCCGCGACGCCAGGAACTCCTGGGCCTGAGTGCGGTCGAACGGCGCGTCCGGCTTGATCTCGAAACAGAACCGCATCCAGGTGGTGTCGGTCTCGGGCGTGGTGCGGCCCGGCGTCACGCCGTCGCGGCCGGCCATGAAGTCGTCGAGGCGGCGCCAGTTGGCTCTGCGGCGGGAGTTGAAGCCCTCCAGCTTGTCGAGCTGCACCAGCCCGTAGGCGGAGCTGAGCTCGTTGGGCTCGAAGTTGTAGCCGATGGAGTCGAACACGAACACCAGGTCGTAGGGGGTGCCGTCGGCCAGGGCGGAAAACCGGTCGGTTCGGCCGCGGCGTGATCCGTACAGGTACGACTCGCTGCGCCGTCCCCACCGGCGCAGCGACAGGGCCAGGTCGTAGGCGTCGGGGTCGTCGATGCCCACCAGCCCGCCGGTGCCGCCCGCGGTCATGGCGTGAGAGCGGGCGAAGCTGGTGACGCCGATGTGGCTGCGCTCGCCGGTGCGGCGGCCCCGCTGGTAGCTGTCGAGCACATCGCAGGAGTCCTCCACCACGGCCAGCCCGTGGGCGTCGGCCACCGCCCGCAGCCGATCCCAGTCGGGGCAGTTTCCGCACAGGTTGGGCACCAGGATCGCCCTGGTGCGCGGGCCGATCATGTCCTCCACCGCGACGGCGTCGATCTGGTAGGTGTCGGGCGTGATGTCCACGAACACCGGCACCAGCCCCGACTGGACCATGGGGGCGATGTCGGTGGAGAACGTGAGCGGCGACGTGACGATCTCGTCGCCGGGCTCCAGGCCGAGCAGATCGATGGCTATGCGCAGAGCGGACGAGCCCGAGTTGACCATCAGCCCGAACCGCTTGGACAGCTTGGCCGCCACCCGCTCCTCCAGGGCGAGGGTGGCGTCGCCGATCTCCAGCTTCGGATTGGACCGCATCACCGCCGCGACCGCCTCGATCTCCCGCTCGTCGTGCACGGCCCCCGCAGGCGGCAGCTGCATGGTGTGACTCCTCCCAGACGTGTCTGCTCAAGCTTGATATCGTATGATATCCCTGCTGGAGGAGCGCCCATGACCGACATCTTGATCCGCAACGTCCCCGACGACATCGTCGCCGCGATCGAGGCCAACGCCAAGCGCGCCGGCCTTTCCAGAACGGAGTACCTGCGACGAGCCCTGGAGCGTGAGCGCCGCAGAGCCTCCAGCGATGTGACGGTTGAATCTCTGGCGCGCTTTCAAGAGACGTTCGCCGATCTCAGCGATGCTGATGTGATGGGGTCGGCTTGGTCGTGACTGCCTGGCTGATCGACAAGTCCGCACTCGTCCGGCTCGCGTCGAGCCCCGACGCTACGGAGTGGGCTGCGAGAATCAGCCGCGGGTTGGTCCGGATCTCGACGCTGACCCTGCTGGAGGTTGGCTTCTCGGCCCGCTCGGCCGACGATCTCCGGCGCAGCCGCGCCGAGCCGCCGCTGAGCGCGATGCCCGTCGAGTACTTGACGCCCTCCATCGAGGACCGAGCCGTCGCCGTTCAACAGGCTCTGGCCGATGTCAGCCAGCATAGCGCGCCGTCGATACCCGACGTGCTGATCGCGGCAACCGCCGAGGTGTCGGGACTCACTGTCCTGCACGTCGACAAGGACTTCGAGCTCATTGCCGACATCACGGGACAGCCCGTCGAGCGGTTGACGCTCTCTGGAGTTTGAGCACCCGTCGCGATCCCCGGCGGCACCAGCGGGAATGGGTACGGTGCTGAGGATGGATGAGGCAGAGATCGGCCACCGCTGGGAGCCGATCACCGACCTGACGGAGGCCGACCGCGGCGCCGCCAGCGAGGAACTGCCTCCACTGGCGCGGATGTGGCAGAGCATTCGCGGCGAACTCGACCCCGTGCAGGTGGACGACTTCAACGAGCGTCTCAAGCGTGAGTGGGCCATCGAGACCGGCATCATCGAACGCCTCTACACCCTCGACCAGGGCACTACTCAGCTGCTGATCGAGCAGGGCATCGACGCATCCCTGATCGCTAGCAGCGCAACCGACCAGCCGCCGGAACTCGTCGCAGGCATGATCCAAGACCACGCGAAAGCCGTCGACTGGCTCTTCGACGCTGTCACTAGCCAACGCCCCCTCTCCACGTCCTTGGTTCGGCAACTCCACCAGTTCATGACCCGCAAGCAGCTGGTCGCGACCGGGGTCGACATGTTCGGCCGGAAGCTAGACATCGAGTTGCGGCACGGGGAGTTCAAAGCCCGCCCCAACAACCCCACCCGCCCCGACGGCAAGGTCCATGAGTACTGTCCGCCCGAGCAAGTCGCCTCTGAGATCGACCGCTTGCTGTCGATGCACCAGGCGCACTCGGCCGAGGGAGTGGCGGCTGACGCGAGCGCGGCGTGGCTGCACCACCGTTTCGCTCAGATCCATCCATTCCAGGACGGCAACGGACGAGTCGCCCGCGCCATCGCCTCGCTCGTACTGATCGGCGCTGGATGGTTCCCTCTCGTCGTCACCCGCGACGACCGAGCGCGCTACCTGCAGGCTCTCGGGGACGCCGACGAGGGGAGCTTGGCGCCGCTGGCGGCTCTGGTGGCCGAGATCGAGAAGACATGGTTTCTAAGGGCCCTGAGCATCGCCGAGGATGTCCACAGGGCGACCCGCCGCCGCAAGCAGGTGCTCGCGGCGATACGAGACAAGTTCAGTCCGCAGACGCCACCTGCCGCCGAGGAGCTGGAGCGCGCCCGGCAGACTGCGGCGTGGCTTTGGGACTACTGCCAAGAGAGCGTCGAGAACACTGCGAAGGAACTGCAGGCAAGTCTCGGGAGCAGCGACACGCGAAGGGCATGGTGCGATACCGGCGAGGACGATGATCCTGAGCGCCGTACCTGGAACCGCTACCAGATCATTGAGACGGCCCGACAGTTCGGCTACTTCGCCAACACTCGCTCCTACCACGACTGGGTACGGCTGGGGATCGACACCGAGAACGGCCGTGCCAACATCCTGGCGTCCTTCCATGCCATCGGAACCGAGTACCGGGGGCTGGTTGCAGTGTCGATGTGCTTCTACCGGCGCCAGAAGGACGAACTTGGCGAAAACCAGATAATCGAACTGCAGCCGGCATCAGACAGTGTCTTCCAGATCAACTACGAAGAAGCCGCAGAATCAGTCAAGGAACGGTTCCGCCCGTGGTTGGAGGACAGCCTGGTCATGGGCCTCGATCATTGGAACCGTAGCGAGTAGCCCGGATGCTGCAGCCCACGAGGGGGCACGCCAGCGATGTGACTGTGGCATCGCTGGCCCGCTTCCGCGAGACACTCGCCGGCCTCGACGATGCTGATGTAATGCAGTCGGCGTGGTCGTGACGGCCTGGCTGGACGACGAGTCCGCTCTCCTCCGGCTCGCCGCGAGCCTCATTGCGGGCATCACCCAGACTCGGTCACCCCCATCTCAGCGCAGTGGGTACAACGTCGCAGGTTGTCACAACTCACTGTTCAGGTGCGGTAGAGCATCCCCTTGTAGGCGGAGGTGAAGCCTGCTGACTCCAGGCGGGCTGCCCACGGCGTGTCCCGGACAGCGACGCCGTCCACCTTGGCAATCTCAAGCTTTCGGAGGCGGCCGTCCTTGACCAGGCCGATGACCGCCTCTATCCAGGCGTCGTTCGATTCCGCGCCCTCGAAGGTGGCCAGGGACCGGCCGCCGCGTTCGAGCATGACCAGCGGCACTCCGTCGACCAGCACCACATGGGCGCCGGCAGTGCGGGCCGGGCGACCCGGCGACGGGGGCCAGGCCAGCGCGGCGCCGTAGGGCTGGGCCGGGTCGGTGGCGGCCAGCACCACCGGCGCAGCATCGTCTTCGGGGGTGCGGATCCCGCGCAGGCGGTCCACCGCCCCGGGCAGGGCGAACTGGGCCGCGCCCAGCCCGGCCACGAAATAGCCCCGGCGGGCCTCGCCCCGCTCCTCCAGCGCCTTCAGCACGGGATAGACCCCGGCGAACCCACCGGCGGTGCCCTCGCCCAGGGCTGTCTCTCTTGTGACCACCCCGTAGCGGTCGAGGAGTTGGTGGGCTCTCGCCAGGGCCGACTCGGTGGCCGCGGGCTGGGGACTGAGCAGGGGCTCGACCAGCGACCAGCGGCCCGCGGCCGACGGTGGTCCGGTGGCGTTTTGACCTCCGAGCCGCAGGCGGCCCCGCCGGGATCGGCCACCAACCGATGGCGGGCGGCGGGCGCGGCTGCGAGCGTGGCCGGCGATGCGGGCCCGCAGGGGCCCGAGGGAGTCGTTGGTGACCTCGCCCGCCCACGCCAGATCCCACAGCGCGGCCAGCACCGTCTCAGTGTCGTACGGCAGCGACGCCGCCTGCGCGGCAGCCACCAGGTCACCCCAGAACGACGCTCCCCGATCGCGCAGCCGGTTCCGCAGAGCGTCGTGGACGGCGCCCTCGCAAGGCTCCGCCGCGGGCACGAGCAACGCGGCCTGATCGCGGAACACGAGGCGAACCCGGCCGTCGGTGGCGCCGACCGCGCCGGCGCCCACCCACACGACTTCGCCGGAGGTGCACAACTGGTCCAGATCGGCGGGCTTGTAGCCGGCCATGCGGCAGGCCAGCACGTCGGCCTCCAGCACCGACGCTGCCACCGGCGCGCCCTGCAGTTGGGCCACGACGTCGGCGAGGGCGTCCACGCCCCGGCGCCGGGCCCCGACTCCCTGCCATGGGGGCAGGAACCTGGCCAGCGCCTCGGTCGGCACCGGCTCAACCTCCTGTCGCAGAGCGGCCAGGCAACGGCGGCGGATGCGCCGCAGCACCTCGGCGTCGCAATACTCTCGGTCGGCCCCGCCGGGACGGAACTCGCCCCGCAGCAGGCGGCCTCCGCCCACCAGCGACGCCAGCCGGGCTGTGACCGGCTGCTCGCCGACCCCCAGCCAGCGGGCCACGTCGCGGGCCAGGAACGGGCCGTGGGTGCGGGCGTAGCGGACGCACAGATCGCCGAGAGGGTCGTCCACCGGCTCGGTGCACGACGCCGGGAGCCCCACCGGCAGGGCTGCTCCAGCCGCGTCGCGCAGCCGGGCCGCGTCGGCGGCGTCGGCCACCACATCGCGCCCGGCCAGTCGGACCTCTATGGCCCGGCGCTGCTCCGCCAACGTGCGCACCCAACCCGCGACCCGCTCGGCGTCGGATGCCGCCGACGGGACGGACCGAGCCGTCAGCTCATCGCGCGTCAGCGGCCCGAGCACGCGCACCAGGTCGTGGACCTCATCGGCGTCGCGGGCCTGGCGACCGGTGATCAGCCGCTGCAGTTCCAGCTCGACGTCGGCGATGACTCCGGCGTCGAGCAGCTCCCGCAGCTCCTCGGCGCCGAGCAGATCCCGCAGCAGGTCCCGGTCGAGGGCCAGCGCCGCGGCCCGCCGCTCGGCCAGCGGGGCGTCGCCCTCGTACATGTAGACCGCGATCCACGAGAACAGCAACGACTGGGCGAAGGGCGACGCCTGGGGGGTGTCAACCGCCACCACCCGGATGCGGCGGCTGCGCAGGTCACCCATGAGATCGACCAGCGCGGGCAGGTCGAATACGTCGTTGAGACACTCTCGGGTGGTCTCCAGCAGGATCGGGAACGACGCGTACTTGGCCGCCACCGACAGCAGGTCGGCGGCCCGCTGGCGCTGCTGCCACAGGGGGGTGCGCTGGTCGGGACGGCGCCGGGGCAGCAGCAGCGCCCGGGCCGCGCACTCCCGGAATCTCGACGCGAACATCGACGTCTCGGGCAGGCGCCCGACCACCAGCTCTTGGATCTCGTCGGGGTCGAACAGCAGATCGTCCACCGGAAGCCCCTCGATCGCCTCGGGCAGGCGCATGACGATCCCGTCGTCTCCCCACATGAGGTCCACGTCGGCGCCCCAGGCCTCGCGCAGGCGGGCCTGCAGCGCAACCCCCCAGGGGGCGTGAACCTGGGCGCCGAAGGGTGTGAGAACGCACACCCGCCAGTCGCCGATCTCGTCGCGGAATCGCTCTACCACCACAGTGCGGTCGTCGGGCACGGCGCCGGTTGCGGCCGCCTGGTCCTCCAGGTAGGCGAGCAGGTTGGCCGCGGCCGCCTCGTCGAGGCCGCAGCGCTGCCGGAGCCTGGCCGTGACTGCCTCAGCGTCCGGTTCGGAGCGCAGCTCGCGCACCAGGCTCCCCACGGCCCGGCCCAGCTCGATGGGACGGCCCGGGCCATCGCCGTGCCAGAACGGCATCTTGCCCAGCTCGCCGGGCGCGGGCGTCACCACCACCCGCTCGAAAGTGATTTCCATGATGCGCCAGGTGGTCGCGCCCAGCAGGAACACCTCGCCCACCCGGCTCTCGTAGACCATCTCCTCGTCGAGCTCGCCCACCCTGGTCCCGTCGGGCAGGAACACGCCGAACAGGCCCCGGTCGGGGATGGTGCCCGCGTTGGTCACGGCGAGCCTCTGCGCCCCGGCCCGGCCCCGCAGCACGCCAGCGGCCCGGTCCCAGGCGATTCGGGGCCTCAGCTCGGAGAACTCCTCGGCCGGGTAGGTGCCTGAGAGCAGCTCGAGCACGCTGTGCAGCACCTCGTCGGACAGGTCCGCGAAGCCGGAGCACCGGCGCAGCACAGCGGCCAGACGCTCGACGGGCCAGTCGTCCATGGCGCACATGGCCACGATCTGCTGGGCGGCCACGTCGAGGGGGTTGCGCAGGTAGCGGGTGTGCTCCACCGCCCCGAGGTGCATCCGCTCCACCACCGCGGCCGCCTCCAGCAGGTCGGCGCGGTGCTTGGGGAAGATCCGGCCCCGGCTCGGCTCGCCCACCCGGTGCCCGGCCCGGCCGATGCGCTGCAGCCCCGATGCCACCGAGCCGGGCGACGCCACCTGAACCACCAAGTCCACCGCACCCATGTCGATGCCGAGCTCCAACGTCGAAGTGGCCACCAGTCCCCGCAGCTCGCCTCGCTTGAGCTCGTCCTCGATGAGCAGGCGCCGCTGGCGCGAGATTGAGCCGTGATGGGCCTTCACGAGTTCTGCGCCCTCGGCCGCCCCCGCGCCTACCTGCTCGTCGCCCAGCGGAACCGGAGGCGGAGCTTGGAGCAGGCTCTCGATCGACTCGCCCACATGCACGGGGCCGCCCGTGCCGCGGCCCTCCACCAGCTCGCCCACATGAACGGGGCCGCCCGTGCCAGGGCTGTCCACCAGCTCGCCCACATGAACGGGGCCGCCCGTGCCAGGGCTGTCCACCAGCTCGCCCACATGAACGGGGCCGCCCGTGCCGCGGCTGTCCACCAGCTCGCCCACATGAACGGGGCCGCCCGTGCCAGGGCTGTCCCCGGTCGTCCTGGCCTGCTGTTCAGCCTCCCGGTCCTGGCCGTCTAGGTGCAGCTCGTTGAGCCTGGCCGCGAGGCGCTCGGCGAGGCGCCGGGCGTTGGTGAAGATCAGCGTGGACTGGTGGGACTGCACCAGCTCCAGCAGGCGAGGATGGATGGCGGGCCAGATGCTGCGCCGCAGCGGCCCGGCCGCCGCTCCGGCCGAAGCCGGCGGCTCGACCCTCTCGCCCAGCGAGGCCATGTCGGCCACCGGGACCACCACCTCCACCTCGAGCTCCTTGCGGACTCCGGCGTCCACCACGGTGACTGGTCGGGGCACCGCCGATCCGCCGGGACCGGCGGTGAACCCGCCCAGGAAGCGGGCAATCTCGTCGAGGGGACGCTGCGTGGCTGACAGCGCTATGCGCTGGGGCGAGTGCTCGCACAGCTCCTCCAGACGTTCCAGAGACACCATCAGGTGGCTGCCCCGCTTGCTGGCGGCCACAGCGTGGATCTCGTCGATGATCACATGCTCGACGGTGGCGAGGGTCTCCCGGGCCTTGCTGGTGAGCATCAGGAACAGCGACTCGGGGGTGGTGATCAGGATGTTCGGGGGCCGTCGCACCAGCCGCCGCCGCTCGTCGGCCGAGGTGTCGCCGGTGCGCACGCCCACGGTCGGTTCTTGCACCTGCACGCCGAGCCGCTCCGCGGCCAGCCGGATGCCGTGCAGCGGAGTCCACAGGTTCTTTTCAACATCGACCGCCAGCGCCCGCAGCGGCGATACGTACAGCACCCTCGTGCCGCCGTCGGACACGGCCGCGTCCTGCGACATGAGCCGGTCGATGGCCCACAAGAACGCGGCCAGCGTCTTGCCGCTGCCCGTGGGCGCGCACACCAGCGTGTGATCGCCCGCCGCGATGGCCGGCCAGCCCTCGGTCTGGGGCGCGGTCGGCGCGGCGAAGGCCGCCGTGAACCAGGCCCGGGTCGGCTCAGAGAACACAGCGAGCGGGTCGGCCACCACGCCGCCACCGTACCGACCCCCTGCGACAGCCGCCGCGCCCAACGATGAGTCGCCTCTCGCCCTGCTCCCCTGAAATTGACGTAGTTAGCGACCTCAGAGGGAGACAACTACGTCAATTTTGGTACCCGCCTACCGGCCCCTACAGTAAGCCCCATGACTCATCCGTTTCGTTTCGGCGTTGAGCTGAAGGGGCCCTTGCCCGGCCTGACGTGGGCACAGACCGCGCAACGGGTGGAGGAGCTCGGTTTCTCCAACCTGGTCGTGCCCGACCACTTCGACGACCAGTTCGCGGTGGGCCCGGCGCTGGCCGCCGCGGCCGCGGCGACCACCACTCTGCGCCTCAGCACCTTCGTGTACGGCAACGACTACCGCCATCCGGTGATGGTGGCCAAGGAGGTGGCCACCCTCGACGTCCTGTCCGGCGGCCGGATGGACCTCGGGCTCGGAGCGGGCTGGAAGCGCGTCGACTACGTCGAGGCCGGGATGGATTACGACCCGCCCGGCGTGCGTATCGAGCGCATGGTCGAGTCCTTGCAGATCATCCGCGGCCTCTTCGAGGACGGGCCGTTCACCTTCGAGGGCGAGCACTACACGATCCGCGGCCTCGAGGGCCTGCCCAAGCCGGTGCAGTCGCCGGTGCCGGTGGCCATAGGCGGGGGCGGGCGCCGGATGCTCAGCCTGGCCGCCCGCCACGCCGACATCGTGGGCGTGAACGCCAACCTGCGCTCCGGCGAGATAGGACTCGACGCCATGAACGACGTGCTCGGCGCCGACCGCTTCGACGCCAAGCTCGAATGGGTGCGAGAAGCGGCCGGCGAACGCTTCGACCAACTGGTGCTCAACGTGCTGATCGCGTCGTGGCAGATCACAGAGGGCGGCCGAGCCACCACCGAGGCCGTCGAGACGACCGCGGATATGTTCGGCCAGCCCGCCGAGACGATGACCGAGGTTCCGATGCTGCTGATTGGCTCGCCGAGCGAGATCGCCGACGCCCTGCGTGAGCGGCGAGAGCGGTGGGGCTTCAGCTACATGGTGCTGGGGGCGGCCGACAACGGCGTTGAGGCCTTCGCCCCGGTGATCGCAGAGCTCGAAGGCGAGTAGGCACTAACGAGTCCATCCGGTCGCCGCGAGATAGCGGCACCTATAAGGTGGCGGCGATGACCGAGACGCAGGCTCCGTTGGCCGAGGCCGAGGCGGCGCCCTACGAGTCGCCCGAGTGGCATCCCGCCTTCGAGGAGTACTGCGAGACGATCTTCGAGTTGGCCGAGGACGACCTGGATGTGATCCAGGCCCGCATCGCCGACCGCCTGGAGATCTCCCGCCCCGCGGTGTCGGAGATGATCCGCAGGATGCAGGCCGAGGGCCTCGTCGAGCAGGGCAAGGGCACGATCCATCTCACCGCCCGGGGGCACTCGCTGGCCGAGACGGTGGTGCGCCGCCACCGGCTGGCCGAGTGCTTCCTCACCGACATCCTCGGGCTCTCCTGGGCCGAGGCCCACCAGGAGGCCGGCAAGTGGGAGCACATCATCTCCCCCGCGGTGGAGAAGGCCATGGTCCGGGTGCTCGAGCAACCCACCACCTGCCCCCACGGCAACCCCATCCCCGGCTCGGGGTATCAGGCGCCCCAGATGGTCGCGCTCCACACCCTGGACGTGGGACGGGGATTCACCGTGCAGCGCATCCCCGAGGAGCTGGAGTTCCAGCCGGGGATGCTGGAGTTCCTGGAGCAGGCCAGGGTGACGCCGGGATCGACGGGCACGGTCACGGCCCGCTCTCCCGACGGCACCTTCACCCTCGACGTCGAGGGCGGCCCCGTGGGCCTGAGCGACTACGCCACCTCCCGCATCCTCGTCACCGCCGCGCCGGCCGGCTGAGCAACCGGACCCCCGCACTCCGCTTCCATCGGCGGCGGCGCGGCGCGGCTCAGCCGCGGGGGGCGAGGTGGAACAGAACGCGGGTGCCGCCCGCGAGCTCCTCGCGCTGGCGGACCTCGAAGCGCAGCCCCGCCTGCGCCTCGATGGCGGCGAGGGTGTACGCGTCGTGGGTGCCGGCGCGCTTGTTGCCCTTGAGCCGTGCGACCATCGGGTCCGACTCGGTCGGAACCTCCAGCACCACCTCGGCGTCGAGATCGACGAGGAAGTCGAGAATCGCGTCCGTCGGAACATTGTGAGTGAGCGCCAGGTGATGAATCACCGCCAGCGCCAGCACCAGATCCGGCGATGACCGCTCGCCGATGGCGGGACGCTCCATGCCTCTCCATCCGATTCCCGGCGTCGGGTCGGCGAAGTTCATGACCAGTGGAACAATGCCCTTGCCGCCCTCGGTGCGAAGCCTCCGGTAGAGGCGATCGACGACGCGGCTGTCGGCATCCATGGCCAACACGACATCGGCGTCGCGGGCCGCGATCTGGCTGAACATGCCGTCGTTGGCGCCCACATCCCACACCTGCGAGCGATGGCGCCGGCCGGCGACCCGCTGCACGAACTGAGACTTGGCCGCTACTTCTGCGGGCGTGTAGTGGCCCCGCTCCGAGTAGCCGTCCCACACAGACCCGGCGTGGCGCCACCGCAGCCCGTCGACCAGCTTGTGGAGCCGGTCGATCAGGCTGGTGTAGATCCTGGAGTCGTAGCCCGCCCGCTTCAAGCCGTCGACGGTGGCGGCTGAACCGCCGGTGAAGCGCTTGTCGGCCTTGGCGTGAAGCCACACGTGGGTCATCAGGCCCTTGCCGCCGCGGCGGCGCCCCTGCAGCACCCGGCGAGCCTGCTGCGGGGTTATGCCGTCGACCGCGCCACGCATCCAGGGCTGGTGCGGAAGGTCCTTGTACGCAGTGAACATCAGGGGATACAGGAACATCTGGCAGAACTGGCGATAGCCCCACCACGGCTCGCCGGCGCGGTAGGGCTCGAACGACCCGATGTCGATGAAGATCGGCCTCAGGCCCACGAACTGGACGTTGTAGGGCGTGGCGTCCTTGGTGGTGATGCCCTCGTCTATGGCGGCTCGCACCAGCCTGAGGGTGAGTCGGGCCGCGTCCTGCAGCATGGAGAACGACCACTCGTGGGGGTAGGTGACCACCGGGACGGCGGCGTGCTCGAGCACCAGCGCCCAGGCGGACCCGTCCGGTGCCGCGGCCTCCGCGGCCTCCGCGACCTCGGTCGCCACGAGGTCTCCGGACTCGCACGCCCTTTGGAAGAACCGGGTGGCCGACAGTGCGGAGAAACTGGCTGCCGCGCCCTCGTCGAGACCTCGCAGCACGCGGGTGCCTTCCCGCCAGACCCGGGAGCCCGGATCCCGGAACGATCCGGAGTCATAGCACGTTGACGGCGGGCCCGAGCCCGATCTCGTCACAGCGTGGTTTCGTCCGACCCGCCGGGAGCTTCGGTGTCGCCGGGGATCGGTTTCTTGTTCCTCCCGACCCCGAACTTGGCCAGAACAGCCCTCGCGGCCACCGCCATTCCGGCGCCGCCTGCCGCGATCGCACCGATTATTGCGCTGCCCGACGCCGGGTCGAGATAGCCGAAGATCATCTCCGCCCCCCAATCTCCCGGCGACAACGATACCAACCGACCGTTGCCGGGGAAGAATGAACGGGTGCCTCCCCTGCGTTGGCGGCTGCTCCATCTCCTCGTGCTGGCCACGCTGGCCATTACCCAGCCCCTGCTGAGCACCCTCGGCGAGAACCCGACCTTCTTCATCGCGCACTCGGCCTCCCCCGGTCAGATGGTGGCTTTCACGGCCATCGTCTCTCTGGCGCCGGCGGCTGTGCTGGGCACGTTGATGCTCGCCGGGCATGCCGTCTCGGCCGAGGCCGGTGAGCGCGTCTTCTATGCCTCGATGGCTGTGCTGGCCTTCGTTTTCGTTCTGCAGGTGGTGGACGCGATTCCGGGGCCGGCCGTGGCCGTCGTGGCCGTGGCCGCTGTCGTTGGCTACGGGCTGATGGTCCTGTACTCGGCCCGCGGGCCGGTGCGCTCCACGGTGTCGTTGCTGGCCGTGTTCCCAGTAGCGGTCGTGGCTCTGTTCCTGTTCCACTCGCCCGCCAGCAGCATCGTGTTCCCCGCGGATGTGGAGGCAGTGGCCCTGGACGACCTGCTGGGTGCAGACTTCGCCGCCGAACACCTCGCGGCCGACAGCCCTACGCCCGCCAGCTCCGCACCGAGCAATCCCGCACCGGCCAGTACCGCCTCCGCCAGCTCGGCACCGGCCAGTACCGCCTCCGCCAGTACCGCCTCCGCCAGTACCGCCTCCGCCAGGGCAGCAGCAAGCAATACCGCACCCGCGAGTTCCGAACCGTCCAGCCCAGCGCCCGATTCGGACGCTGCGGTCCGACCCGCCTCGATGGTCGAGCGCCTGAACGACCGATTCCCACCGATCTACGTCCTCGTGCTCGACGAGCTCCCATGGGCCTCGCTGCTCGACATGAGCGGCCGGATCGACGCGGTCCGCTATCCGAACTTCGCCCGGCTCGGCGCGACCTCCCACGTCTTCACCAACGCCACCACGGTGGCATTCACCACCGAGGAGGCCGTGCCGGCGCTTCTCTCGGGCACGCTCCAGGCTCAGCCCGCCCCAGTGTTCTCGCTGTACCCCAACAACCTCTTCACACTGCTGGGCGGGGTGTACGACGTGTCGTCCTTAGATCCTCTCGTCGACCTCTGTCCCCCTGCGGTGTGCAACGGCTCGCCCCCGGAGCAGATCCTCGAGCTGATCGCAGCCGACGAGGCGACTCGCTCCGCCCAACCCGCAGCTAGCTCCGCCGCGCCCACAACCACCGCGAGCAGACCAACCACGACAGCCGCCTCCGCAACCACCGCGAGCAGACCAACTACGACAGCCGCGCCCTCACCCACCGCGAGCGAACCAACCACGACAGCCGCCTCCGCAACCACCGCGGCCGCCGACACAACCGCCACAGCCACCGCCACGACCGCCGACAGCCCACCCCCGACCGGCGCGGCCACCCCCACAGCCACGGCCACGGCCACAGCCTCGGCCACCGCCACAACCACTGCTGCGGCCGGGGCCGCATCCACCGCCGCGGCTGGCACCTCAACCACCTTGCCGGTTCCCGCGCCGGCCGACGGCGGGACGAGAAGCGACCGCGGCGGCTCGCTGTCGCTGTTGCTGAAGGACGCCGCGATCGTGTTCGGGCATCTCGCGTCGCCCGAGGGCGTGGACTTCGGGCTCCCATCCATCGGTGCCACCTGGGGCAGCTTCGGACGAGCGTCGACTGTCCCGTCCATCGCCGCGGACGCTCCGGAGCCCGACCCCGCAACGGCACCCGAGTCCTCCGCAGCCACAACCACCACCGCAACAATCGCCCCCGCAACGGCACCCGAGTCCTCCGCAACCACAACTACCACCGCAACAATCGCCCCTACAACCACCACCGCCACAGCCACCGCAGCCACAGCCACCGCAGCCACAGCCACCGCAGCCACAACCACCCCCACAGCCTCCACCGCCACAGCCACCGCAGCCACAACCACCGCGACGACCGCCCCCACAGCCTCCACCGCCACAGCCGCGGCGCCAACCGCCCCGACAACCACCACCGCCACAGCCACCGCGGCCGCCGACACGACGCACCCCGACGCGCACCCCGTGGCTGCGCTGCCTACCGGCGCGGCACCGGCTGACCCGACGAGCTCCGCTCCAGTCGACCCGCAGCGCGTCGCCGAGGAGCGCATGGTGTTCCTCGACAGCCTGATAACGAGCGACAGCCGCGTCACCGACTTCCGGGCCGAGGTGGCGGCAATGGAGACGAGCGAGCTGCCCCGCCTGCACTACCTTCACTCCCTGCTGCCGCACGTGCCCTGGCGATTCAGGCCCGACGGCTCGACCTACGCCGACATCGACCTTCCCGGGTACTTCTCGCAATGGGACGAGAATCCAGCCAAAGCCCATTTCGGGCAGCAGCGCCACCTGCTGCAACTCGGGCTCGTGGACCGCCTTCTGGGGGAGTACCTCGACCGGCTGGAAGCCATCGGGGACTTCGATCGGGCCACAGTGATCGTGACCGCCGATCACGGAATCTCTTTCGTGCCCGGGGAGCGGTCCCGCGGGATCGGCGAGGCCAACGCGGGGGGAATCGCCAACGTGCCTCTGCTCTACAAGGAACCGGGCCAGCGGGCAGGCACGGTCCAGACTCGGCCCGTTCAGCTCATCGACGTCGTCCCGACCATCGCCGCCCGGCTCGAGCTCGACCCGCCGTGGACGTTCGACGGACACGACATGCTCGCCGCGGGGCCGGCCCCGGACCGCCGGGTGCGGGGTCCCTACGGCATCGTGGACCTTCCCGGCGACCTCGGAGCCATCGTCGAGGCAGTTGCCGCCGGCATGCACCAGGTGTTCGGCGACGGTGCCTCCGGCAGCCTCTACGGGCTCGGCGGCGCTCACGACCTGATCGGCACTCAGGCACTCGATTGGGCGACCGACCGCTCACAACACTGCTGGATCCTCGAACGACCGGCGACGGTCCCCGACGCCGACGGTGCGGTCGGGTACGCGTACGGTCGCATCGACGCTCCCGCCGGTGCCGGCATCGCGATGGCGCTCTCGATCGACGGCGTGGTCGCGGGAACAGCCCGGTCGTACCTGGAAGACTCGGTCCATCGCGTCTACGCCATCGGCGACCCGCAGTTCTGGCGAGCCGACCAGCCGACCGTCGAACTCCACGAGATCGTGGGCCGGCGACTCGCCCTAATCGGGCGATGCTGAGCACCGGCACAAGCCGTTACCAGAGTTCGTCGCGGCTCCGCGTGGGGGTCGCTCCCGCCTTGGGCGCGGGCTCCGGCCGTGTGGTACTTTGATGTGATCAAAGTGACCTAAGCCTTCGGCGGTTCGGCGCTGAGGGCTGTCTGAACAGGGGGATCCAATGACCGCCAACCATTTCTCCAGACGCACATTCCTGGGAGGCACCGCCGCCGGGGCCGGGCTGCTGCTGGGCGGCAGCAGCGTGCTCGCCGCGTGCTCGGGCTCCTCGGAGCCCCCGCCGGCGGCGCCGCTCACGTCGGTGAACTTCCAGCTGAGCTGGTTCGACTCGGTGCAATTCGGCGGCTCTTACCTCGCGGCCCATAACGGCCACTACGCGAACCAAGGCCTCGACGTGTCGCTCGTACCGGGCGGGCCAGGTGTGTCCCCCGACGCCGCGGTGGAGGCAGGCCAGGCCATCATGGGCATCTCGGCCGCCAACTTCGCCGGCCAGTCCGTGGCCGACGGCGCGTCGTTCAAGATCGTGGGCGTGGCCATGCAGCGCAACCCGTTCGTGATCGCCTCGCTGACGAGCAACCCGGTCAACGAGCCCAGAGACCTCGAGGGCAGGAAGCTCGGCATGGCCTTCAACAACCAGCTCGACCTCGACTTGCTGGCGTCGCTGAACGACGTCGATCTCTCCAGAGTCGAAGTCATCCAGAGCGACTACGACCCCGCCCCGCTGGTGAACGGCGAGGTGGACTGCCTGCTGTGCTGGCTCGTCGACCTGCCCGTCGCCATGACCGTCGCCGGGATCGACAACACGACCATGCTGTTCGCCGACTTCGGCTACGCGGTGCACAGCCAGACCTACATCGCCACCGACGACACCCTGGCCAACAACCGCGACGCCGCGCTCGGGATGCTGAGGGGCGAGATCCTGGGCTGGCAGGACCACAAGGCCGACCCGGACACGGCCGCGCAGGTAACCGTCGACCGGTTCCCCGACGCCGGCATGGACCTGGAGACCGAGACGATCAAGGCCTCGGAGTTCATCAAGCTCATGTTCAGCGACGTCACCGACGCGAGCGGCTTCCTGTGGTGGACCGACCAGTCGGTCGCCGACAACATCCGGGTCCTGAAGGCGCTCGGCGTGAACGTCACTGAGGACCTGTGGGACCGGTCGCTGCTGGAGGAGATCTACGCCGACGGTCCCGTGCTCTCGTGACGGAGCGCCAAAGCAGCCTCTAAGCACCGCGGGTGATGGACCGGCGGGGAGCGCCGGTAGACGTCGTCGGGGTCGGTCGCACGTTCGCCCTGGCCGGCGACGAGGTGACAGCCCTGCGCGGGTTCGACATGCACGTGCCTGCGGGCGGCTTCACCGCGCTGATCGGGCCGTCGGGTTGCGGCAAGTCCACCGCGCTGCGGCTCGTGGCCGGTCTGGACATGCCCGACGAGGGCACCATCGACATGGACGGCTCGTCCCCCGACGAGATGCGACGGGGGCAGCGCATCGGAGTGGCCTTCCAGGACCCGTCGCTGCTGCCGTGGCGGACGGTCTCGACCAACATCCGTCTTGCGCTGGAGCTGGTGGGCCGGCGCCACGACACCGAAGCGGTGAGCGACCTCGTCGAGCTGGTGGGGCTCCAGGGATTCGAGAAGGCCCGGCCCTCGCAGCTCTCGGGGGGCATGCGCCAGCGGGTGGCCATCGCCCGGTCGCTGGTCACCCAGCCTGACCTGCTGCTGCTCGACGAGCCGTTCGGCGCTCTCGACGCCCTGACCCGCCAGCAGCTCAACGACGAGCTGCAGCGGATCTGGACGGCGCGGGGCACCACCACCATCCTGGTCACCCACTCGATCCCTGAGGCGGTGTACGTGGCCGACGAGGTCCTGGTCATGTCGCCTCGGCCGGGGAGGGTGGTGGCCAGCCACACCCTCGGGTTCGATCGTCCCCGAACTCGGGACCTGCTGCTCACCGACAAGTTCCACGCCAAAGTGCAGGCCGTCTCGGCCAGCCTGCACCGCTCCGAGGGGCAGGTCGTGCAACTCGACACGGACCCCAGTTGAGCGACGCCGCCCAGGCCACGGCCACTGCTCCCACCCGCTCCGGGGGCGGCAGCAGGCTCGACAAGGTGCCGCCGCGGGTGCTCAGCGCGCTGGTCGGGATCGGTTTCATTCTGTTGTGGGAGCTACTGGCCCGCACCGTGTACGCGGGGTCGTACCGGCTGTCGCCGCCCACCGCGGTGGTGGTCGAGTTCCTCGAGTTCCGCGGTCTCTACCTTCGCAACCTGTGGCACTCGACCAAGACCGCGGCATGGGGGTTCCTATGGGGGAACCTGGCCGCCATCGGGCTGGCCGCGGTGGCGTCTCTCGTTCCTCTGTCGCGCCGCAGCATCGGGGCTATAGCCCTGACGATCTTCTGCCTGCCGTTCATAGCGGTGGCCCCGATCCTGCGGCTGATCACCGGACCGGGCAACGGAACCCCTATAGCGCTGTCGGCGCTGGCCGTGGTCTTCACCACCTACGTGGCCGCGCTGCTCGGCTTCGACCTGGCGCCGGGAAGCGCCCTGGACGTGGTCCGCTCCTACGGCAGGGGCCGTCTGGTCGCATTCCGCAGCGTCCGGATCCGCGCCTCGGTGCCCGCGATGTTCGCCGGCCTGCAGATCGCCGCGCCGGCGGCATTCCTGGGCGCAGTGGTGGGCGAGTTCACCGGAGCGCACAGGGGTCTGGGCATCCTCACAGTCAGAGCTCTGGGCGCCCTCCAGACCGACAGGATCTGGGTCATCGCAGTCATGTCCACCATCGTGGCGACCGGCGGCTACATGGTCATCGGGGCGCTGGGCCGGTACCTGTGCCCGTGGTCGCCCGCACTGGACCTCGGCGCGGTCCCGACGCCCCGCCAGGAGCCGGGCCTGCTCAACCGGCTGGTGGCGCTGCTGGCTCCTATCCTCGTCGTGTTCGTCTTCTGGTACGCGTTCTTGTGGGGGTTCCAGATCAAGCCCTTCTTCGCCAAGACACCCGTCGACGTGTGGGCGGAGCTGTTCACCAACGCGGACGCGCCCGAGACCCGCTCGATGGTCTTCGGCGCGCTGTGGACCACCCTGTGGACCACGTCGCTCGGCTATGTGGCCGGCTTGATCGGCGCGCTGGTGACAGCTGTGGTGTTCATCCTGGTCCCCTGGCTGGAGCGCGCCCTGATGCCGATCGCGGTGGCGCTGAGGTCGATCCCCATCATCGTCACCACGCCGCTGATCATCCTGTTCGTCGGGCGGGGCGTGCTGACCACCACCGCGATCGTGGCGGTCATGTCTTTCTTCCCGACCCTGGTGAACTGCTACGTGGCCATGCGCCGCACTCCCGAGGGGATCCTCGACGTTCTCAAGTCCTATGACGCCCAACCGGTGGCCAATGTGCGCAACGCCTACCTGCCGTCGGCGGTTCCGGCCCTGCTCGCCTCGGCCCGCATCGCGGTGCCAACCTCGCTTCTGGGCGCCACCGTGGCCGAGTGGCTGGCCACCGGAGACGGGATTGGGGCCGTCATGGTCACCGCCTTCACCCGCAACGACTACAACGTGCTGTGGGTGTCGGTGGCAGTACTAACGATCGTGGCCGTGATCGGCTACTCGCTGGTGGCCGCGTTCGAGCTTCGTACGCTCGAGCGCATGGCTCCGGGAATATCGCGATGACCCTCGCGGCTGCGGACGCACCCGGCGCCGGCCCCTCCTGCTCCACGGCGGCCGATGCTCAGGCCGCGGTGCTGGCCCGCTACGACGAACTGGCCGGGCTGCTCGCCGGTATGGACGCCCGCCCCCGGGCCGATCCGGACCTGTCTGCCGCGGCCGCGGCCGCGCTGCTGCACGAGGCCCGGTTGCTGGACGCCGGTCGCTTCGAGGACTGGCTGGCCGGCTGGACCGATGACGCCGTGCTGTGGGTGCCACTGTCGCGGGCCGCACACCCCGGCGCCGACCAGTCCCTGCTGCTGGACGACCGGCGCCGCCTGGCCGAGCGCGTCGAGTGGCGCCGAGACCCCTCGGCCTGGGGCCAGCAGCCGCCGTCGCTCACCACCCGCGTCGTCGGCGGTGTCGAGGCGTGGGCCGCGACCACCGGTCTCGTGACCCGGTCCAGTCTGCTGATCGACGAGCACCGCCACGGCCGCCACCAGCAGCTCGCCGGGTGCCAGATCCACGAGCTCGTCGGCGGCGACCTCCGCCGCCGCACCAAGATTCTTGTCGTGCCCGCGCTGGGCACCGGCGTACGCAATCCGAGCTTCCTGCTGTAGGGGTGTTGCCGTGACCGCCACCGACTTCGATCCGTCCCCTCCCGACTTCGGCCAGTTGGTGCAGCCCCACCGGGTGCACCGCCGCATCTACACCGACCCGCGGATCTTCGAGATGGAGATGACCCGGGTGTTCGCGGCTTCGTGGTGCTATGTGGGCCATGAGAGCGAGATCCCCGGCCCCGGCGACTACCGCACAACCACGCTGGGCCTGCGGCCGGTGCTGATGACCAGGGGCCGCGACGGCGCGGTGAACGTGCTCCTGAACCGGTGCGCGCACCGGGGCACGGTGCTGGCCGCGGAGGACCGGGGCTGCGCCAAGCGCTTCGTGTGCCCCTACCACGGCTGGACCTACGCACCCGACGGGCAGCTCGTGGCCATCCCGTTCCCTGCCGACCATCCCGTCGAGGACTACTCGACGCTCTCGCTGGGGCGGCTGGAGACAGCCAGCTACCGGGGCTTCGTGTTCGCCACCCTCAACGCGGAGCCCGAGCCGCTGGATTGCTGGCTGGGCGAGGCCCGGGAGGCTCTCGACACCATCATCGACCGCCATCCCGGCGGCGAGCTGGCGGTGAAGGGCTCGCCGCAGCTCCTGGAGTTCGCCGGCAACTGGAAGCTGTCGTGGGACAACGCGGCCGACGGCCTGCACGCCACGTTCGCCCACCACTCCTACAACTCGCTGGGCGATACCGTCGACGTTGAGACCGTGCTGGCCCGCGACCCGGGATCGACCCCGATGGTGTCCAAGGCACTCCGCAACGGCCACATGGTGGTGGACCAGCGCCCGGGCATCCCTAAGGGGCCGTGGGCCACGATGCGCAACGTGCCGTTCCGGGAGCCTCTGGAGTCGGCGCTGGTCGATGTCGGCGCCACCGAGCTGCTCGACCTGGCCACGGGCAGCATGGTGAACCTGTCGCTGTTCCCGAACCTGATCTTCGTCGGCAACCAGCTGCTGATGGTGGAGCCGGTGGCCGTGGACCGCACCCGCCTGCAGTTGTGGCTGACCTCCGCGCCGGGCGCGCCGCCGGAGATCGACCTGCTGCGCCTGCGGGTTGACGAGGACTTCGTGAACTTCGGCACCCCCGACGACCTCGACATGTTCGAGCGGATCCAGCGGGGTCTGTCGATCCCGGAGATGGAGTGGATCGACATGAGCCGGGGTCTTCCCGACGACGCCGCCGACGACGGCACCGACGGCACGGTCCGCGGCCCGATCACCTCCGAGGCGCCCCAGCGGCGCTATCTCGCCCACTACGCCAAGCTGATGACCGCGCCGGCGCCCACCCGCGCCCGCTGACGTCGACACCGTGGCGAGCACTGAGCGCCGGGCCGCGTTCGAGGCCCGCGGCGCGGTGGTGGTGCCGGGGTTGCTGGACCGCGGCTGGTGCGAGCGGCTGCACAGAGCCATCGAGCGCTGCCAGGCCAGTCCCAGCCAGTTCTACGGGGTGCTGTCGCCTCCGGGGGAGTTGAAGGTGGACAGCGACCTGTTCCGCTGGTTCGACGATCCCGACATCGCCGAGGCGACCCACTCCTCGGCGCTGCCCGCGCTGGGCGCGGAGCTCTGCGGCGCCGAGGCCGCGGTGCTGATCGAGGACCAGTGGTTCTGCTCGGAGCCCGGCGCGATCTCGCGCAGCCCCTGGCACCAGGACCACCCCTACTACAACCTGGACCGGCCCTTCGCCACCATCTGGGTCACCCTCGACGACGTGGCCGCCGACGCCGCGCTGCGGGTGGTGGAGGGCTCCCACGCCACCGGCATCACCTACGCGCCCATCGAGTTCTCGTCGTCGACCACCACCATCGGCGGCGCCTCGGAGTTGGAGCCGGTGCCCGACGTGGACGCCGACCCGGAGCGCTTCCCGGTCACCACCTGGGACCTGAGAGCCGGCGACGCGGTGGCAATCGACTCCCGGATGCTGCACTCGACCGGCGTCCGGGAGGTGGCCGACCGGCCCTTCCGCCGCCTGTCCACCCGCTACGCCCATCCCGACACCCGCTACCTCGACTTGGGCGAGCAGGCCGCGGTGTTCTGGCGGATGCTGCCCCACGGCCTCAGCACCGGCGACCTCGTCGCCAGCGAGGTCTTCCCCCTCATCGAGCCCTGACCCGCGCCGCGGCCGAGCCCTCGGGCCGGGGCTAGCCGGGGGCGGAGACGTGGACGAAGCGGGTGGTCTCGGCGCCCAAGTGGTGCCAGCGGTGGCGGGTGGCCGTGGAGTAGATCATCGTGTCGCCCGCAGCCAGGCGGTGGGTGACGATGTGGCCGTCGGCGTCGTCGAGGTCAACGGCCAGCGTCCCCTGGGTGACGTGGATCATCTCCCGACCCTCGGACGCGAAGAAGCCGCCCAGCTGCGAGCCGGGCTCGACCACGTACTCGGCCGCGCTGAAGGGCTCGTCGAGGCCGGTCAGCTGGCGGCGGAACGCGGTCTGGGGCGCGTCGGTGATGTCGTAGCGCTGGCCCTGATCGCATCCGGTGACCACCACGTCGGCCGACACCGGGCCGGCCAGCAACCGCTCGGGGGTGGTCTCCAGCACTCTGGCGATGGCGAACAGCGACGTCAGGCTGGGCGCGGCGAAGCTGGTCTCCACCTGGCTCAGGAACGGAACCGACAGGCCGGAGCGGTCGGCGACCTGGCTGAGTGTCAGGCCGAGCTGGTTGCGGCGGCTGCGCACCGCCTGGCCCAGCTCCTCCAGGGCGCGGGTGTCGTGGTCGCGGCGGGGCTGGGGCTGGGCGGTGGCGGCCATCGGCCCGAGGCTACTGGCGGAGGATTCTCGTCCCGGCCGGTCAGCCGTCGGACGGCCCGGCGCCGGCCGCGGTGCGGCCCGATTCGTGCTCGGGGAACAGCTCGGCGTAGGTGTCGCCCTCCCGGTAGGGGTGCGCGGCCAGCTTCTCCTCGTCCACGTCCACGCCCAGACCCGGCCCGGTCGGCGCGGTGATGTGCCCGCCTCCCAGATCAGTGAGGGCCAGGCCCGGGTTGTGGCCGATGTCGGTGATCATCGGCTGGTGCGGGTCGATGTCGTACTCGCACAGCCGCACCCTCGCCGCGGTGGCCCAATGCAGGTTGGCGGCCAGCCCCACCACCGTCGGCCCCCCGACGTGGGGGATGACCTCTATGGAGTGGCGGGCGCCGATGGCGGCGATCTCGAGGCAGTTGAGTATCCCGCCGGTGAGGGAGGCGTCGGGCTCGAAGACCCGGGCCGCGTCGCGCCGGGCCAGCTCGGCGTACATGCGGGGCGAGTACACCCGCTCCCCCACCGCCACCCGTATCGGCGAGTTGTGCTGGAGCCGTTCGAGGCCCTCGATCTGGTACTGGGGCACAGGCTCCTCGAAGAAGTGGATGCCGTAGGGGGCGATCCGTCGGCACAGCTCGATGGCCGAGTCCGGGTCGTGGAACCAGTACGAGTCGACGCCCATCAGCTTGTCGACGCCGATGTGCTCCCGCACGGTGGCGACAGCCTCCTCGTCGCCGTCGATGGTCCGGCCCAGACGCACCTTGACGCCCGCGAAGCCAAGGTCCATGCACTGGTCGAAATAGTGGGCGTGCCACTGGGCGCTCTCCTCGAACATGGTGGTGCCGGTGCCGTACACGGGTATGGGGTAGGCGCTGCCGCCCAGCAGCTGGTGCACCGGCGCGTTCAGGGTCTTGCCGAGGATGTCCCACAGGGCGATCTCCACCGCGCCGATGGTCTGGCTGGTGAGGCCCTCCCAGCCGAGATAGCCGTCGAGAGCCACCTGAAGGTCGGCGACCCGGTCGCGGATGGCCAGAGGGTCACGGCCCTCCAGATGCCGGGAGCACACATCGTCGACGACCGCCCGAAAGACCGTCGGATAGGAGTGCCCCCAGTTGGTGGACGACTCGCCCCAGCCGACGGTGCCGTCGTCGGTCTCGATGCGCACCAGCGCGAAGCTGCGCTCCATGTCGGGGTCGATCTTGCGGTAGCCGACGAGCACGGCCCGCACGCTGTCGATTCTCATGTCGGTGGCTCCTGCCCTCGTGGGTGTAGCTCGATTCTCACAGCCCCCGCCACCGAACTGGCAGCAACACACTCCCCATAGGGCGCAGAACGCTGCCAATTCGAAGCCGCCGTAAGCCCCGCCACCGAACTGGCAGCAACACACTCCCTATAGGGCGCAGAACGCTGCCAGTTCGAACGGGAGCCGTGCACGAACGGGTGCACCGCGGCGATGCTGGTGGGGCTCAACGGACTTCGCCCCGGGCCAGGAGCCCCTCGCCGTGCAGCTCTCGCCACAGCTCGTCGGGCACCGGAGTGCGCAGTGCGGCCAGATTCTCGTCCACCTCCGCCGGCGCCGCCATGCCGACCACCACCGCGGTGACCTTGGGGTTGGCAAGCGGGAAGTTCACCGCTGCGGCCCTAAGCGCCACGCCGTGGCGCTGGCACACTGCGTCGATGGCCGCGGCCCGTGCCAGCGTCTCGTCTGAGGCGGGGCCGTAGTCGTACCAGGAGCCGGCCCGGGGGCGGGCCAGCACGCCGCTGTTGAACACGCCCGCGGCCAAATACGCCACGCCCCGCTGGGCGCAGGCGTCGATCAGCTCGGCTGCGGATCGGTCGAGCAGCGTGTAGCGGCCGGCCACCAGCATGCAGTCGAGGTCGGCCCGCTCCAGGAAGACGGCCGCGGTGGCGACCGAGTTGGTGCCCAGCGACACCGCGGCGATCACGCCCTGCTCCCGCAAGGCCACCAGCGCCGGGAAGGTGCCCTCCAGCGCCTCGTCGACGTGGGCGTCGGGGTCGTGGATGTGCACGATGTCGACCCGGTCCACCCCGAGTCGCTCCAGGCTCGACTCCACCGACTGCGTGGCCGCGTCGTAGCCGAAGTCGAAGTGGACGTCGACCGAGCCGTCGGGCCCCTGAGTCAGCAGGCGGCCGGCCTTGGTGGCGATGACCGGACGCGGCCCGCCCGCCGCGGCGAGGGCCCGGCCCAGCCGGCGCTCGGCCTCGCCCAGCCCGTAGAACGGGGCGGTGTCGAAGAATCCCACGCCGCGCTCAAGCGCTCGGGCGGCGGTCGCTACGGCCGTGCCGGCGTCGTTGCCCCAGAACATCGTGGCCAGCGGGGCGGTCCCCATCGCCAGGCGGCGCACCTCAAGACCGGTCCGTCCCAGGCCCATCTTGTCCAAAGGATCATGCATGGAGCGTGTTTGATCGTATCAAAGTCTTGTGGTTGTCTGAGGGCATGACACGGGCCAAGCCCACCGTCGCGGAGCTGGTCGCGGGCAAGGGGAAGCGCCAGCTGACCGACATCTTCGTCCTGTCCCTAGAGGAGGTCCGGGCGGCAGAGGAGGCCGGGCTCGACATGATGTGCCTGCCCGACGAAACCATGAGCCGCGAGGTCCGCGAGGCAGCCCCCACCACGTTCATCATCGCCGCGCTGGCCTACGGGGTCCACGCCACCAGCGACGAGTACCTGCGCATGGGCATGGCCATGTACCGCCTGGGCGCCGACGCGGTGTACTGCGCGGCCGGGCTCGACACCGTGGCCCGGCTCGCCGCCGAGGGGCTGGCGGTCGTGGGCCATATCGGGTTCATCCCCACCCACAGGACCTGGTACGGCGGGTACCGGGCCACCGGCAAGACGGCCGAGGGCGCGCTGCGGGTGTGGCGCCAGGCCAGGGCGCTGGAGGCCGCCGGTGCCTTCGCCGCGGAGATCGAGCTCGTGCCCGAGCCCGTGGCGGCCGCCATCTCCCAGCGGTCCCCGCTGTTCTTGATCTCGATGGGCTCGGGGGCCGGTTGCGACGCCCATTACCTGTTCAGCATGGACATCCTCGGTTCCAACACCGGCCACTACCCGCGGCACTCCAAGAAGTACCGCGACTTCCGGACCGAGTTCGAGCGCCTCCAAGCCGAGCGGGTGGCCGCCTACGGCGAGTACCGGGCTGACGTGGAGTCCGGCGTCTACCCTGCCGCGGAGCACAAGCTGCAGATCGACGACGCAGAGCTGGCCCAGTTCATCGCGGCGCTCGACACCGACGAAGACGGCCGCAACGACGATGCCACACCCAACAGAGGAGTGCCATGGACGGAGATAGCCAAACCGACGACCTGACAGCCGACCCGGTCTCGCTGCTGGTCGAGGGAACGGTGGTGACCATGGACGCCGAGCGGCGGGTCATCGCCGGCGGCGCGGTGGCCGTGGCCGGCGACCGGATCGCCGCGGTGGGCGACGCGGCCGAGCTGCGGGCCCGCCACCCCGATGCCCGCCGGATCGGCGGGGCGCGCCGCTACGTGATCCCGGGCCTGATCGACTGCCACAACCACATCGCCCAGGCCCTGTGCCGGGAGAGCACGGTGGAGGACTTCCCCAACATCTACCGCATCTACATCCCGGCCGAGGCCATCCAGAGCACCGACGATGTGCGGGTCAGCGCCCGGGTGGCCTTCGCCCAGCTGCTGCGGGCCGGCGTCACCACCATGACCGAGACCACCTGCACCGTCGCCCACGAGGAGCCCATCGCCGAGACGGTGATGGAGACGGGCATCCGCTGCGCGCTGGCCCGGGGCATGTGGGACCGGGAGTCCCGGCTGGCCGGCAACTACGAGCAGATCACCGAGAGGTCCTGGTACCGCGACGACCCGGCCGCTCTGGCCGACGACCTGGCCTACACCGAGGAGTTCTTCGGAAAGTGGTTCGAGCGGGGCGAGGGGCGGCTGCGGCCCTGGGTCCACAACCTGGGCGTGCCGTCCTGCTCGGACGAGCGCTACCTGGCCACCGACGAGCTGGCCCGGCAGTGGGGCACCGGCGTGATGACCCACATCAACCGCGACCGCGAGGAGATCGAGCTGAGCGTGTCGCTGTTCGGCCACAGGCCCCTTGAGCACCTGGCCTCGATCGGTGCGCTGACCGAGCGGCTGGTGGCCATCCACGCCATGCTCACCAGCGACCGCGAGATCGACTTGATGGCCGCGGCCGGAGCCAAGCTGGCCCACGCCCCGGTGGTGTGCACCGACATCATGTCGGCGGTCACCCGGGTGCCGCTGATGCGGGCCCGGGGCATCACGGTCGGGCTGGGCTGCGACACCATCATCAACGACGTGCTCAAGCTGATGCGGATCGCCCACATCATGCACAACCAGGCGGCCATGCCGCTGTTCGACCCGTACGGGTTCTCATGTGCCGACGCCTTCGAGATGGGCACGATCGACGCGGCCAGGCTGCTGCTGTGGGACGACGAGATCGGGTCGCTGGAGCCGGGCAAGGCCGCCGACATCACCGTTATCGACGCCAACAACCTGCGACTCACCCCGTCGACGGACCCGGTGGCCACGCTGGTGCGCTACGGAGTGGGCACCGACGCCGAGTCGACGGTGGTGGCGGGCCGGCTGGTGATGCACGAGGGCCGGCTGCTGACCATCGACGAGGAGGAGCTCCTCGACGAGGCCGAGGCCCTGGGGGCCCGGATGATCGCGGAGATGGCGCCCCGCCGCTACGTGCAGCTCGGCACCAACGTCAACTACCTGTGATGCCTGAAGCCTGTCGCCGTCGACGCCAACCACCTGCGATGCCTAGAGCTCGACACCGACGTCAGCCTCCGGTGTTGCCGGTCGACCCCCACCAACGTCGCGACCTGTGACCGGATGCCGGCAGTGAGCAGCACGGAGCTTCTGGTCAGGCAGGCGACGATCCTCGACGCCGACGGCCCGCTGCGCGTCGCCGACATCCGCTGCTCCGGAGGGACGATCAGCGAAGTAGCCCCCGGGCTGCGCCCCGGCTCGGCGCAGGTGATCGACGCCGAGGACATGGTGGCCATGCCGGGCCTGATCAACGCCCACACCCACTCCGGCCAGAACCTCGACCGGGGCGTGGCCCCCAACCTGCCGCTGGACCTGTGGCTCATGTGGGTGGTGTTCGGCAACATCTCCATCAGCGCGGACGACGGCTACACGCTGGCCATGGCCGGGGCGCTGGAGATGCTCGAGTCGGGCTGCACCGCGGTGCTCGACCACGGCTGGGTGCCGCCGTGGGACTTCGAGGACTACTCCGAGGCCATCATGAGCGCCTACGCCGACGCCGGGATGCGAGCCGGGCTGGCCCCCATGATCGGCGACCTCGACATCTTCGACACGATGTCGTTCGAGGGGGCGTCTCAGCCGAGGCCCGAGCCGCTGGGCGACCCGTTCGACCCGGACGGGCTCCTGCAGTCCATGGCCGCGTTCTTCGACCGCTGGCAGGGCGCCCACTCCCGGCTCACCCCGATGGTGGGGCCCTCGGCCCCGCAGCGCTGCAGCCACGAGCTGATGGACGGCCTGGCCCGCCTGGCCCGCGAGCGGGGCGCGGGGTTCCACACCCACGTGCTGGAGACCAAGACCCAGATCGCGGCCAACCTCGAGCGCTACGGGAGATCCAGCGTGTCATACCTGGAGGATCTCGGGCTGTTGTATCCGGGGGCGAGCCTGGCCCACTGCGTGTGGATGGACCACGACGAGTTCTCGACGGTGCGCCGATGCGGTGCGACCATCGTGCACAACCCGGTGTCGAACCTGCGGTGCGGGTCGGGGATCCTGCCCGTGGCCGACCTGCTCGAGGGCGGCGTGAGCGTGGCGCTGGGTGCGGACGGCGCAGCCTCCAACGACAACCAGAACATGTTCGAGGCCATGAAGTTCGCCACCCTGATGCAGACCCTGCACGGGTCGCACCTGCGCTGGCCGCAGCCTCACACCATCTGGCAGATGGGCCTGCGGGGCGGGGCCGCTGCGCTGAACCAGCCGATCGGCGACCTGCAGCCAGGGAGCGCGGCCGACATCGTGCTGCTTAGCACCGAGCGCCATGCGGCGGTGCACGCCGAGGGCCTGGTGGCCAGCCTGGTGCTGGCCGAGCACGGCGAGTCGGTGCACACCGTGATCGTCGACGGCGAGGTGATGGTGTCCGAGGGCCGATCGACCCGCGTGGACGACGGCGCCATGGCCGAGCGGTCCCGCGACCTGCAGAGGCGCATCCACGAGGGCCTGCCCGACCGCCGGGCCTTCTATGACCGCTACGTGGACGTGCTCACCGAGGTCCACGACCACGCCATGGCCCAGCCCGTCCCCGTGGAGCGGCTGGCCGCGATCACGCCCGCTTTCCGCGAATTGGCAGCCCAGGACGCCCCTTTGGGCGCTCAACGCTGCCAATTCGACGACGGAGCAGCCGATGGGCCAGGAGAAGGGGGACAAGTCCGATGAACACATCCTCGGCTACGTCTTGGATCGACGACAACAGTGGAGCCAGGCCATGAGCGTCACATGGATCGACAACGAGCACCCGGCCCTGCGGCGCTGCTGGCACCCGGTGGCCCGCAGCGCGGACATCGGCGACGCCCAGCCGGTGGCGGTGGACCTGCTGGGCGAGCGCTGGTGCCTGGTGCGGCTCGGAGGGCAGCTGGCCGCGCTGCGGGACCCCTGCCCGCACCGCTACTCGCCGCTCAGCGCGGGGACCATCGTGGGCGACACCCTGCGCTGCGCCTACCACGGCTTGCGGTTCACCGCCGACGGGACCTGCGTGGAGATACCGGCGGTGGATCCCGACCTGCCCATACCGGCGCGGGCCTGCGCCACCGCGGCCGCGGGGGTGGCCGAGTCGCTGGATCTGGTGTGGCTGGCGCCGGAGGATCCCATCACCCCGCTGCCGGAGGTTCCCGAGCACCACGATCCCAGTTTCGTGAACTGCCCGCTGGAGCCGTCGGACTGGAACGCGGGGGCCGCCCAGATGGCCGACAACTTCCTCGACCTGGGCCATCTGCCGTTCGTGCATCTGGCCACCTTCGGCGACGAGGACGACAAGCTGGTGCGGGACTACAAGATGGAGCGCGACGGTTGGCGCTTCACCGCCAGCCACCGCCACTTCACCAAGTCCCTGGCCGACTCGATGGGCGCCGACGGCGACTACAAGGTGGTTGAGCGGGAGCTGCTGTTCGTGTTCACCGCCCCCCACCACGTGTACCTGCGCATCGGCTACCCCGAGGAGAACGTGGTGCTGACCATCAGCTTCTGCCACCAGCCCGTGGACGCGGCCACCACCCGGCTCTACTGCACCGACTACCGCAACGACATAGATGACGAGCCCGGCCCCATCGCCGAGGCCGTCGCCTTCCAGATGGCGGTCGCCGCCGAGGACAGCGAACTGCTACAGCGCATCGGCACCAAGGCCGTGCCGCTGGCCCCAACGCTGGAGTACCACTCCAAAGCCGACCGCATCACCCTCGAGATGCGCCGCATGCTGGCCGACCTGGTAGCCGAAGTGGGAGCGGCCGCCTCTGGCTAGCTGTGGGGCTTCAGTCGAGCAGTCCGTCGGTGGCGGCCTTGCGGATTGCCTGGGTGCGGTCGGGGACTCCCAGCGCCTTCCACAGCTTGGACAGCTCCCGATACGTCGTGCGCGGCGAGTGACCGAACTCGGCAGCTAGGTCGACGACCGCGGCGCCTGAGGCCACGGCCCTGAGGAGCCGCCGCTGCTGGCCGTCGAGAGAAGCCGCGGCCCCGGGGCTGACATGGTCCTGTACAGCCAACGCGGCTGTCTCAAGCCTGCGGGCCCCGGGGCTGGTGGTCAGCGCGGCGAGGCGGTCGAAGCACACGACCACAGGCTCGCGGTCGCCGATGTCAAGAGGCTCGACGGGCTGGGTCGGTGCAGCCCGGGTCTGCGCCGCCAGCCGCTGTGCCATCGTGTCGCTGGCATTGGCCAAGTGCTGGGTGACAATTGGCCAGTCCTCGGCCAGTGCGGCCGGAATCGACGCTGCGGCCATCGTCTCGACACAAAGGCGAAACAGCGACGCGATGTCGCGCTGGTATGACACGGGCAGCGCCTCGGCGTAGATGCCGACGGCCTCGCGCATGTAAGCCGCAGTCCACGGATGCTCATGGGGGGCCCTCGGGCACCCCGAAACGGTGGGCCTCGACAATGGCCCGCGCCGAGCCGACGATGCGGCCGCAGGCCAGGTGCACCTGCGCCAGAGCCTGGGCCTCCGACTGCCCATCAACCACAGCCCCGGACTCTAGCCCCATCGCAGCACTGCACAGGCCCGCCTGATGCTGCACACCGGCGCTTATACCCTCAGGTAGGACACCGCCTCGACTCGGCGCCCATCGACACCCTATGGCGCCGAACAGTTGATGATGGCTGCTGTCCTAGACTGGGCCGTGTCAATTCAGCCGCTCGCGGCTGTGGACCTGACACCCGTCATGCTGCCTCATTGGGCACATCGATGTCTCCCAGCCTTGAGCAGGGATTCGGGGTGATGGTGTCGTAGTGCTGGTCCTCGAAGGTGCCGTAGGCTGCTCTTACGGCCGCGCATGGGCCAAAGAGATGCTGATCTGTCTTGTAGGCGACGCCCTCAGATGTAAGGACCACGAGAATCGGCTCAAGATCAAGCACGAACGGCACTGTCGCCAAGGGCCTTGTCGCAAGCCACGCCACGACCTCGTCGGGGAGTTCATCGAACCCGACGGCGGGTCCGCCTGCACTTACTTCAAGTTGGACCGGGCCACCGACAAGAAGTGCTGACCCAGCGGGCGGATCCTGCGACAGCACCACGCCGGCTGGCGCTGCGTTGCTCGCGATCCACTCCGCTGTGATCCGGTGAGCATTGATCTGATCCGACAAGAGAACGTCTCTTGCCTCGGCGTAGGTCAGGCCCTTGACGCTAGGGACCTTCGACAGGCTGAGGCCATACCCCGAAGACACGTTCCCTGCGGAGTCGTAGCAGCGGTCCTGGTAGCTTCCATCGTCGAGGGTTCTATATGCGGCACGTACCGCCAAGCATGGCCCAAACAGCAGACCGTCGCTCTTGTAGGCCATGCCGTATGGAGTGTTGACCATCAGATACCGGTCCTCGCGTCTTCCCGCCGGATCGCCCACTATCTGCTTCGCATGATCAGGAAGTTGATCGAACGCCACTGCTGGACGCCCGGCGCTGACAGTCACAATGACTCGCGTGTCTCGAGTGATGGGTGTTCCCGATGCTGGCTCCTGTTCGATGACAAGCCCAGCAGCAACGGTGCCGTCAGCTACGTGTCTCACCTCGAACCGCCCCGCGACCTGTGTTATGTACTTGTCATCGAACGTCAGTAGGTCCACAGCCGTCAACGGGCTGTCGCTGGAGAGACCGTAGAGGTCTGCGAGCGCCCTATCGAATCGCGTGAACCACACGGGGGGATACCACTCGGTGAGACGGTTCTGAAGCATATTCGTGCCAACCCCGAAGTGGCGCCCTGAGAACGGAAGTCCGACCACATCTGGCATTTCAAACGCAACTTCTGCCTCAATCTCCTTCTCACCAGCTTCCGAGATACCGTCATCGACAGACGAGCGAGAATACGGAGTCGTTGTCGTCGCAACGGCCAACTCCTGGCTCGTCGAACCACGGCAGGCAACCAACATCGCGATCGCACCTGCAGCAACTGCTGTCCGTATCGCAAGATGCACCCTGTGAGGCCGATCCCGACAACACTGGCGATTCATCCCGTTGCCGCGGCCGACAGAAGCGAAACATAGACGCTCACGCTTCCGGCCCGCTCCAATAGCCGAGACTGCCGCTTTACCGCGTCCTGCCAGTTGTGTCTTCTGCGAAAGCTGTACTGAAACACGCTCAGGCTCCGGCCGAACCCAAAGGCGGCGCCGATCAGCACGCACTGCGACACCTCCAGCGGCAGCGCCACGGCGGCCACCATGAGCACATATGGCGCTGCCGAGGTCACATAGGTTCGCAACGCGGTACCGTACTCGAACCCGAATCTGACAGCAGCCCACCGCTGGTCGTTCGCGAACACATGCTCAGGAATCTGCCGAGAGGCCTGAGGCAATCTCACATGCGGTGCTGCGAGGTCATAGACAACAAGGGCCGCACCGACGCAGGCCGCGATCCCCAGGCGCACTGGTTCCGATATCCAGCCGAGAAGCCCGTTCACAACGGCAGCGAGCGCTCCGCTGAGTGCCCCGCCGGCTGTCGTACCCGCTGCGAAGCAACCCGAAACCGTCAGCCCGCCGATCGCGCTTCGCACCGAAGCGCCTAGCGCGTACGCGCTGTTAAGGCCTCAAGTCGAACCCGATAGCGCCACACCGCCTGCCAAACCTCCGAGCAGCAACAAGGTCCAGCCGTGTACGCCCACGATCAACGCGACAACCATTCCCGTGATCGCTACCGAGAGAGTCGCGCCCGGAAGCGCCAATTCGTAGCCAGCGTATTCTCGCGAGACCGTTAGGGACATCTGTCAATCCTCCGAGCTGTTCCGACTCAACAATGCGGCCAAGTCTCTGGGTGCTATCGCCAAGCCCGCATGAGTGACCAATCTGTCGGGACGAACGACCGCAGAGTAGGGTAATGCTGGAACATTCATTCGCTCGTGTTCTGTCACTGCCTGCTCAATGCAAGTCCAATTGCTAGGCCATCCGGCCGCATCTGTCGAACAAGCGCCCAACGACAGAACGACAACTGGTTGATCCGGCTTCAGCAGTTGAGATTCGGCCTGACAGGCTTGCAGGTACGTTTGGCAGGAACCGCACGACGGCGAAACGTACAATGCGACAAGGTTCACGCCGCCGTTGAGCCAAGGCTGAAGACCAGTGTCTTCAGGAAGCCGCAATCCTACGACCGGATTTGCCCCAAGAGAGGCGTCATCTCCGACTCGGTTGGATACAGAGCGTGAAATCAGGGCCGTCTGGCGCACAAGGACGGCGAATCCCATGGAGAGAAGCACGATCGCAATCCAGGCAAGTATGACTGCGGACTCGACAAGCGTCACGTTAGAGCATCCTGCAACAGTCTGTCTTGCTGGAACACGACAGGCAGCCACATCGTCATGACCGTTGTTGTCAACGCGGTTGATGCCACTAGGAACACAAACAGCGGACCGTCGCTGATGAGCGTGGGACCCGTCGCCTGCATTAGGAGTCCGATCACCGCTACCAGCGCGATCACGGCCAATGCGCACGCACGCACGATCAACTCGCTCGTAATGACCGACTCGCCGACACCGCAGCCGCAAGGCACGCTTCCGTCTCCGACACGGCGGCGAACGAACCAGAGATAGACGGCATATCCGATGAACAACAACACCGCAGGGATCATCGCGAATCTCATGAGTCGCATCTCGTCGATCGCGCCAAGGGCAAAGAGTGCAGTCATCGCGCCTATGGACAGTTCAAGTGCCGATGCGGTGAATGCACCAATCGCAATGATGCGAACACCTAAGACCCGATGGTCCGCCAAGTGTTCCCGCAACTCCCCGTGACGAATGAGATGAATCAGACCGGTAGCACCGCACATGAGACCAATGCTAAGGATCGCTGCCATGAACACAAGCCTGCTCATCAACGCCTACCACTGAAGGATCTGTGCGAGACTCGAAGGCAAACTGTTGAATGCTCTTGTGGTCCACCAATTAAGCTGCAGCAGCCCGTGACGGGGCAGAACAACATCACTCGAATTGTAGTCCCGATGTACGAGATCATGACTCGCGGCGCCATAACCATCTTCTTCAACAATCATCATCGTCTATAGGGACATATGGTATTCAGATAGCACGAGAACTGCTGACACACCCGGCCATCTGAGCAGCCGTAGATTATGTTATCGCCGGAGAATCTCCATTGCCAAGAGTCATAGACGCCATCATAACAGTCGTTTGGGCGCTGCAAGTAATATCGATTGCCATACACTAGCCCCCACTTGTGCCATCCTCTCTTATTACCTGTGTTGGCCATTGCCTCCCCGGACACTGTGTTTGCCCCTGTCCAACAGTACTTCGAATGTGCATACGACGGTCCGCACTTTCTGCCCTCAGCGTCTTCACGGTCTGCGTATGCTCCTGGCGCACAGGGGCCATCATTAAGTACAGTCCACTCCTTGAAGTATCTCCCAGTTAGGTCTGCGTGAGCGCGCTTCGTGTCCCACAATGTTATGTAGGCGATTCCCACTGCACCGGCGGTTGCGGCGGCTCGACCGAGGAAGGCTCTACGTCCGAGGGGTTTGGGGCGAGACCGGCGGCGAAGAGCGTTCGGCGAGACTACCGGAAGTGTTTCGAATGTCAAGGTCATTGTTCCTAGTCGCCTGGTGTCGGATTCTGTGTGGGACCCGATACGCCGTTGTCGTGTGTGTGCGATGGCGATGTCGAATCATCGATCGGCTCCAGCACCAGACGCGACGCTCCCTCTACAACCACGCTTATGTCTCGGCCGGGCACTGGCAGGAAGTATGCGAGGAGTTCGTCGGCATCCAGCACCAGATAGGGATTCGGATAGCTGGGGTCCGAGCGTGACAGCAGGCCGCCAGCGACCTGCTGTCCTTCCGATGTCCTCCCGCGGGCTCTCGCCGGCTTCACGTCGATCAGGTAGTCCCCCGGCACCATCTGCATGATGCCGGGCCGCCGGTGCGGTGAGCGGTCGGCAACGATGCTGACGCCGTGCAGGTCGCCGGAGATAGTTGCCGCTCCCAGTGAGCGGACCAGTGTCTCAAGGGACAGGCCGGGAGCGGCAGTGCCATACACTCTGAAGTTCCCGACAGAAAACCAGAAGGCGTAGCCCGCAGCGTCAGCCTCACCAAAGTTGCCCTTTGAGACTTCGGTGCCGTCGCCAAGGGTGACGACCTTGTCCAGCGTGGTGCCGGTCTCGGCCAGGAATGCGTCGAGCGCGGAGGCTGGCCCCGCGTAGATCTCAACTTCGCTTCCGACGACATCCAACACATCGACCGAGACAGCTTCCGGCAGTTCGTCTACCTGCGCGATCCCGTCGAAACGCACCTTGCTTCCGTTGATGAATCTTCGTGTAATCGCCACTGTCTCTCTCCTGCTGCCCTGGCCTCAGTTCGCCCACGGGAGCCGCCCGAAGCGTCCCTCCGTTTGTCTTCCGCACAGACGCTACCACACTCTTGCTGGCAGATATCTGCCAATCTCGTGGCAGATATCTGCCAAAGGTGCCAGTTCGCGTGGGGCCGTTGGTGCGTGATGCGGGCCGGCCGTCGACGGTGGTGTGGTGTCCGTGACCGTGGTCGCCGTGAACCCAGCGCCTTAGCCTGGATCCACCGATGGGTTTGTGGGTGGGGCCGGTTTTGGGTTGGCTGTTGCCGGGCTGGTGTTGACGTGTGTCTGGCTTGATGTCGCTTCGGCTGGAGGATTCAACCCGCATGTTCGGGTCCTCGGGATGGGTGAAGCGCCCCGGGGTGGGGAACTTCGCTGATCAACTCTGGGGAATTTCGCTGATCGGCGTCAATTGGCTGAGACTCGCTACACATACTCCACGACAACGCGGGTGTGTGCGGCGAGCGCTCGGAGATCCTTGAGGTCGGTGCTAAGCACGATGCCGTCTGGCCGGAGTTTGGCGGGTGTTTTGCGTTTTGGGAGGTCAGAGGGGGCGCGGCGGTCAGGTGTTTCCACTACATCGGTGGCTGGGGCGTCGGTGGGCGGGGTCAGGTGATGGCGGCTTTGTCCCAGGCGCGGGTGTCGGTTCCGATGGCGGCGAGGGCCCGGGTCTGCAGGGGTGTTCGCCGAGTGGTGAGAGCGATTTGGCGGCCGTTGGCGGTGAGGTGGTGTCGGCGGATGCGGTTGAGCTCGCGCAGGGCTCGGGCGGCGCTGAGGTGCTGGTCGCCGAGGTCGGGGTCGCGGACGTCTGCTGTGGCGAGGGCGTGGTTGATGAGGGTCTCGATGACGGCGGCGTAGAGGCACACGGCGACGTGGCCGCGGACTCGATGTTCGGTCCAGTGTCTGACGGGCCGCAGGTGCAGGAAGTCTTTGAGGACCCGGAAGCGGGCTTCGACTGCTGCCAGCTGCCGGTAGGCGGTGACGATCTGGGCGGTGCTGGCCGAGGTGGCGGTGAGGCTGGTGGTCAGCACGTAGCGGCCGGCGAGGAGCTGTTCGTATGCGACGGCGTCTTCGTTGTAGTGGTAGAGGAACCGGCCCGCTGCGATCTCGACATCGAAGAGCCGCCCGACACCGGACGGTGCGAGGATGCGCTGCGCGGCTCGGCCTATCTTGGCTGGGTCTTTGAGCCGGCCTGCGCGGACGCGGCGCTCCAGCGCCAAGAGCTCGGCCTCGGCGGCGGCGGCGATCTCAGCGGTGCGCGCCGCGTCGCGGCGGGCGCGGGCGTCTGAGTCGACCACGACGGCGCGGGTCCCGTCGTCGAGGGTGATATCCGAGGCGCGGCAGCGGTGCCGGCCGATGTCGACCCAGGCGGTGTCGTCGTCGATGGCCGCAAGGGCCTCAGCGGTTATGCGGTCGCGGCGCAGCCTCGCGGCGAGCACGTGGTCGAACCCCGCGGCGGCGACCGCTTCCACGTTGGCTGTTGAGACCAGCCCCCGGTCAGCGACCACACAGATCCTCCCCACCGCGAACCGCTCGGCGAGATCAGAAAGCACAGCCGGCAGCGTGGATGCGTCGTTGGTGTCGCCGGCGAACACGTGATGCGCGATCGGGATCCCGTCTGAGGTGCACAACAGCCCGATCACGATCTGGGGCCGGTCACCGCGGTGGTCCCGCGAGTACCCGAACGCCCTAGACGGGAACCGCCCCGACGGGCGGGCCGACCCCTCGAAATAGGTGGAGGTCAAGTCGTAGCACACCAGCCGCAGATCCAGATTCGACAGATCGCACAGCCGCGCATACAGGTGCGCCTCGGTGTCGTCTTTGGCGCCGGCGACCGCGTCGAGGGCCCGGTAGTACTGGTCCAGCGACGGAGCCGACCAGCCCTCGGGCATGACCACATCCGACGCGGCCCACTCAACGAGGCGCCGCTTCGAGCACGGCGCCACCAGCCGGTTGGCCACCATCGCGAACACCGCATCCTCCAACGCGGCCGCGCCCCGCCCGGCGCCGAGCTCGGCGAACCACCCGTCGAGGCCCAGCCGCTGCCACACCGCCGCGACCGCGGCCACCGCCCCCACCGCGGGCGCCCCCCCAGCGGCCAACGCCCCGACACCGACGCGCTCTCTGTGCAGATGGGCCTCCAACGCGGCAACGATCCGCTCAAGCTGCCCGGACTCGCGCAAAGCGGTCACCTCGCCCAGGCGCAGCAGCGTCCTGTGACCCACCTTCGAGCCGTCGCGAACAGACTCCACCAAAGACAAGTACTCATACACCTTGTCGCCCCTGCGCCGGCGGGTCGTCTTCACGAACACACCACAACAATACCGCCAACATCTCAGACCGTCAAGCATATGTCGCCCCTACACATCCCTGCCGGAACGCCGCCCCGCGACACAAAACCCCAGGTCAGCGGCCTCCCCCCGTCACCAACACCCCATCAACCCGCCAAACTCCGGTCTGGCTCTGCCGAGGCAACGACGACAGCATCTACCGCTGAGATCTCTGAAGCGCGTTCAGTCTTGGTTCTCAGCTCGCCTGCCCGTCGGGCCAATCTCTCAGGAAGAGTCTCTTCGATTTCGCACCCATCGTTCAGGAAGCGATGGACCAGTACATCAGTCCGCGGGTTTCCCGTCAGGCACTCCACGAGTACCACAGAAGGCACAAGGGGAGGCCATGCTCCCTTGCTCTCAAAGAGGCTGAGCGTGGCGACCGTTGTCTCGTTTCGGGGAGCCAACCGGGAGATGGCACCCGAGTCAAGCACGAGGCGCATCACCCAGCGGCTCGTGCCTGCTCGATGCGCTTCCAGAGTTCCTGAGCTTCAACGACTGCCTCAGGAGATGGTCGGCCGACCTCCTGGATGAGTTCCTCCAGGTAGCGGTCCGCTTTGGCCGTAGCGGCGCCCTGGTGCGCATCGCGCAGCAGCGATGGTCCCTTGGTCGCCGCGTTCGGCTCGGGAGAGAGCTTCAGATTGCTGACGTCAGGTGCGGCAGGCGCAGGGTTCGGCGCAAACTGGCCTGCCCCTCGTGTGCCCTTCGGCCTGCGGCGTGGTCCCATGTGGCAGAGCCTATTCCAGATTGCCCGCGATGCAAGGTGGTCGTCTCATCAAGCGTGCCTTCTCCTTTATGGTCCAGAGGTCCCTCAGGCCAGGGTGCGGAGCGGAATTACAGCGGTGTCGTCCGTCTTATGGAAGACCCCGGGGGATTTTCAAGATGGGTCAGTAGAAGCCGCGGGGATTTCTCGGCGCTGCTTGTGGAAAATGCTAGACAACGCTCAGATGGGCTCCGGCGACCGCAATCCCATGGGCCCCGGGGCGGTGTGGGCGACGTCGCCCTCGGCCCGGCCGGGCACGGTGTCGGCCTCGCCCACGAAGCCCGCCGGCTAGCGGTCCGCGGGCCGCTCGAAGAGCATGGCCCAGCCCGTCCCCGTGGAGCGCCTGGCCGCGATCACACCCGCGTTCCACGAATTGGCAGCACAGGACGCCCGATTGGGCGCCGAACGCTGCCAATTCGGCGACGGGGCAGCCGATGGGCCAGCAGAAGGGGGACAACACTGATGACCGTCCCATTGATCGACAGCGGCGGCGGGGGCACACCATGACCGTCACATGGATCGACAACGAGCACCCGGCCCTGCGGCGCTGCTGGCATCCGGTGGCCCGCAGCGCGGACATCGGCGACGCCCAGCCGGTGGCGGTGGACCTGCTGGGCGAGCGCTGGTGCCTGGTGCGGCTGGGAGGCCGGCTGGCCGCGCTGCGGGACCCCTGCCCGCACCGCTATTCGCCGCTCAGCGCGGGGACCATCGTGGGCGACACCCTGCGCTGCGCCTACCACGGCTTGCGGTTCACCGCCGACGGGACCTGCGTGGAGATACCGGCGGTGGATCCCGACCTGCCCATTCCGGCGCGGGCCTGCGCCACCGCGGCCGCGGGGGTGGCCGAGTCGCTGGATCTGGTGTGGCTGGCGCCGGAGGATCCCATCGCCCCGCTGCCGGAGGTTCCCGAGCACCACGATCCCAGTTTCGTGAACTGCCCGCTGGAGCCGTCGGACTGGAACGCGGGGGCCGCCCAGATGGCCGACAACTTCCTCGACCTGGGCCATCTGCCGTTCGTGCATCTGGCCACCTTCGGCGACGAGGACGACAAGCTGGTGCGGGACTACAAGATGGAGCGCGACGGTTGGCGCTTCACGGCCAGCCACCGCCACTTCACCAAGTCCCTGGCCGACTCGATGGGCGCCGACGGCGACTACAAGGTGGTGGAGCGGGAGCTGCTGTTCGTGTTCACCGCCCCCCACCACGTGTACCTGCGCATCGGCTACCCCGAGGAGAACGTGGTGCTGACCATCAGCTTCTGCCACCAGCCCGTGGACGCGGCCACCACCCGGCTCTACTGCACCGACTACCGCAACGACATAGGTGACGAGCCCGGCCCCATCGCCGAGGCGGTGGCCTTCCAGATGGCGGTGGCAGCGGAGGACAGCGAACTACTGCAGCGCATCGGCACCAAGGCCGTGCCGCTGGCCCCCACGCTGGAGTACCACTCCAAAGCCGACCGCATCACCCTGGAGATGCGCCGGATGCTGGCCGACCTGGTAGCCGAAGCGGGTGCCGAGGTCTCCGGCTAGCGGGCGCGGGGGAAGGCCACCGTGCTGACGCCGCTGTGGCACAGGTCGACGGTGGCTCCGATGGCGAATCGTGGCGCGCCGGTGGTCCGGCAGCGCAGCACCCCGCCGTCGATTGAGCGGATGTAGTACAGGGTGTCGTGGCCGAAGAACTCGATGTGGTGGACGGTGCCTGAGGCGCCCTCGGTGAGGGCCAGCTCCTCGGGCCTGACCAGCACGTCCACCGCTCCCTGAGCCGGCGACCGCAGCCGCATGGGGCCCAGGGAGGTGTGGGCGATGTCGCCCTCGGCCCGTCCCGCCACGGTGTCGGCCTCGCCCACGAAGCCGGCCAGCCAGCGGTCTGCGGGCCGCTCGTAGAGCACCGCCGGCGGAGCCTGCTGGATGACGGAGCCGTCGCGCATGACGGCCACCTCGTCGCCGAGCACGAAGGCCTCGTCCTGGTCGTGGGTCACGAACACGCAGGTGACCTCCAGTTCGCGCAGCAGCGCGGCCACCTCGGCCCTCACCTCCACCCTGAGGGTGGTGTCGAGGCTCGAGAAGGGCTCGTCGAGCAGCAGCACCGACGGCTGCGGTGCCAGGGCCCGAGCCAGAGACACCCGCTGCTGCTGCCCGCCCGAAAGCGAGCCGGGCAGCCTGTCGGCCAGCTCAGCGATCCCGACCAGGTCCAGCAGATCGCGCACCCGGCCCGAGGCCGGCCGGGGCAGGACCCGGCTGCGGGGCCGCTGCGAGCGGGGCAGACCGAAGGCCACGTTGCCGGCCACGGTGAGGTGCGGGAACAGCGACCAGTCCTGGAACACCATGCCCACGCCGCGCTTGTCGGCAGCAACGTGAACTATCGGGCCCGAGGTCCCGTTCCTTGACGCTCCGGCGCCCGGCGTGCCGTTCTTCGGCTCCGCGGGCCCCGACATCAACTTGCCGCCGAGCACGACACGGCCGGAGTCCAGCCGCTGAAGTCCGGCGAGCACCCTCAGCAGGGTGGTCTTGCCGCAGCCGCTCGGACCGAGGATCGCCAGCGTGCGGCCCGGCTCCGCGGAGATCGAAGCGCTGCGCAGGACCGGCGCCCCGCCGAGGGCGACGCTGGCCGCGTCCACGAGGATCCCCCGGCCTCGGCGAGGGGCAACAGCCGCGGGCGCCGCCCGGGAGGCGGGGGCCGCTAGAGCAACCGGCGCCGCAGCACTATCAAGCATGCCTTATACCTTAACGCCAGCATTCCTCACTGTGTCAACCCCAGGGGTCCTTACTGGGCCGGCCTTGGCATGCCTCACGCCCTGAGCACCGCTGGTCCAACTTCAGGAAGCCTGTCCGTTGGTCGTCACCTCGACGAGGATTGTCGGCCCGCGGCGTGAGGTCTTCAGCCAGTCAGACACTCGAATGCTCCATCAAGAGTTATACGGAATTAGGATCAGAGATCCTTCAAAATTTAGATTAACTCCCTTACTAAAATACGATTAAACCTGCTAGGCTGATCGAGTGCAGCACATAGCCCGTCACATGCGGCCCCAGCTTGAGGACGCCTTGGACACCGCTCGGGCAGTCGTGCTCCACGGGGCCCGGCAGAGCGGCAAGACGACGCTGGCCCGCTCGGTGGCCGCCGAGCGGGCCGGATCTTTCGTGACCTTCGATGACGATCAAGTGCTCGACGCAGCATTGGCCGATCCCCACACGTTCGTGCGGGCCTATCCCTACCCGCTGGTCATCGATGAGATCCAGGCGGGCGGCCAACGCGTCGTGCAGGCCGTCAAGATGGCCGTCGACGCCGACGACACTCCGGGCCGCTTCCTGCTCACCGGATCCACCAACTTCCTCACTGTTCCCACGATCAGCGAGTCGCTCGCCGGCCGGGCCATCATCCTCCGGCTCTGGCCGCTGTCGCAGGCCGAACTGTCCGCAGCGCCGGCCCCAAGCACTGAGGGGACGCCCGGCGCTGTCGAGCAGTGGTTCGACGGCAAGTTCAGAGCCGCGCACTCCACCACCGAGCGCGACGACTACCTGGAGAGGCTGTGCGCGGGCGGCTACCCCGAGGCGCTGCGACTGGAGTCGAGGGCGAGGGCCCGCTGGTTTCAGAGCTACGCCGAGACCGTGATCAGCCGCGACGTCGTGGCGCTCGGTGACATCCGGCGCGCCTCGATCTTGCCCCGACTGCTCCGGCTGGCCGCGGCCAACACCGCCCGTGAGCTCAACATCGCGAGCTGGTCCCAGCTACTCGGCGCCGACCGGGCCACCGTGGAGTCCTACCTGGGCTGGCTGAGGACGGTGTTCCTAGTGCAGGAGATCCCGTCGTGGACTCGCAACCGGAGTGCGCGGGTGGTGCGCCGGCCCAAGATACATCTCACCGACAGCGGCCTCGCGGCCGCGCTGATGGGCCTCGACGCAGCCGCGCTGCGGCCGCCCACCGCCACCGCGACCGGCCCGCTGCTAGAGACGTTCGTCGTCGGCGAGATAGGCCGCCAGACCGGCACCAGCGACCGGAGCACGACGCTGTACTACTACCGCGACAACGCCAAGCGCGAGGTGGACCTGATCCTCGAACGGCTCGACGGCGCCGTCGTCGCCGTGGAAGTCAAGGCCACTGCCTCGCCTCGGGCCAGCGATCTCCGCCACGTAGCGGCGCTGCGAGACCGTCTCGACGCGGCAGAGCCGGGCGCATTTCGGGCCGGCATCCTGCTCCACACCGGCGCGAGCGCTCTCACCTTCGGCGACCGGCTGCACTCGGCCCCCATCGACACGCTCTGGCGCGCAACAGCGGACGAGGAGTGAGCGCCGGCTAGGCGGCCGCGCCCGGCTCGGTGAGCATGTCGGGCAGGGGCTCGGCATAAACCACCGTCACCCGCTTGGTGGCCCGGGTGAGCGCCACATACAGCGAGCGAACCCCCTGGCACTCCTCGGCCACTATGCGGGCCGGCTCGACCACCACCGCGCTGTCCACTTCGAGGCCCTTCACCAAGCGCACCGGCACCAGGGTCACCTGCTGCTCCAGGCCGGCGCGGCCGGGGCCGCCGAAGACCACTGAACGGCCCGTCAGCTCAACCCGGAGCGGCTCGTGGAGCGAGTGAGGGACGATCACGGCCACGTTGCCCTCACCGACCTCGGCCCGCTCCTGCGCGATCACCTCGGCCAGCGTCTCGGCCAGCCCCGGAGCGTCGGCGCCCCTGCCGTTCGTCGTGGCGGCACCCGCGGCCCCGTCGCGGCCGGCCGCAGCCCCGCACGGCACGAAGCGGGGCTCGTCGCCGGAGGTGCGCACCGTCTCGGGGGGCACCGCCCCGGGCGCGGCGTGGGGCAGCACCCGGTTGGCCAGCGCCATGGCCGGCGCCGGGATCCGGTAGCCCAGCGTGAGCTCCACCCGGCGCGGCGGACGCCGGTCGGGCAGGCCCTCCAGCACCGACTCCCAGTCATCATGGGCCCAGGACCCGGTGGCCTGCGCGATGTCGCCCACCACCGTCATCGAGCCGTTGAGGCTGCGCCGGGCGATCATGCGAAGCTCCATGGGCGACAGGTCCTGCGCCTCGTCCAGCACTATGTGGCCGTAGGTCAAGACGGCGTCCTCGGCGCGGTGGCCGGGCCGGTATCCCAGCAGCGCCCGAGCCTCATCCAGCACGGGAACGTCCTGGAACGACCACGTGACCTCGGAGACGTGCCCGCGCCGGGGCCGGTGCAGGAGCTCTGTCTCGTCGTCGCTGAGCCGGCCCGCGCCGGCGGAGCGCAGCAGAGCCCTGGACCCGTACAGGTCGTTCAATAGATGCGCCGGTGTGAGCACGGGCCACATCCACTCCAGCGCCTCCCGCACCTCGACCATCTCCGAGAGGCGCTCGCGAACCTCCGCGGGGTCGGCGGCCCGGCGGCTGCTGCCGGCCAGGGCCGCGAAGAACGCCTCCTCCACCAGCCGGCGGCCCGCATTGTGTTTGCGGACCCGCCGGGTCGTGTCGTCCACAATCTGCGCCGACTTCTCCACCGTGAGACGCAGCCGCTGCAGTTCGAAGCCGATGGTCAGGTCCCGGCGTAGCGGGCGGCGGCGGTCGCGCACCGCTCGGCGCACCACCCCCGCCATTCGAGGATCGCCCTTCACGCGGCCGACAGCCTCGTCGTCGAGGCCCGCGACCGGCACTGCCGGGCTGAGCAGGTCCGCGAGCACGGCCTGCTCCACGCCCGCCTCTCCCAGCGAGGGCAGCACCTGCTCGATGTAGGCAAGGAACAGCCGGTTCGGGCCCACCACCAGCACACCCTGGCTCTCCAGGGGGAATCGGTGCGTGTACAGCAGGTAGGCGGCCCGGTGCAGCGCCACCACGGTCTTGCCGGTCCCCGGCCCGCCCTGCACAACCAGGACGCCGGGAATCTCGGAGCGGATGACCCTGTCCTGCTCGCCCTGGATGGTGGCCACGACGTCTCTGAGGCGACCGGTTCGGGCTGCCTCGAGCGAGGCGATCAGTGCCCCCGAGCCCGGCCGGCCGTCGAGCGGGCCGTCGCCCGCCGTAGCGGTGCCGCCAGGGGCCACGCCGTCGACGGCGCGGCCGTCGAGGTCCCGGTCGGCTATGTCGAGGCCGATGGCGGCCTTGTCGCCGAAGAACTCGTCCTCGATGCCCAGCAGCGTGCTGCCGCGGGACGCGAAGTGCCGTCGCCGCTCCAGGCCGAGCGGCTCTCGGCCGGTGCCCCGGTAGAAGGGCTCGGCCACCGGCGCCCGCCAGTCCACCACGATCGGGTCGTGGTCGGCGTCCCACAGGCCGACGCGCCCGATGTAGAAGCGCTCCCCGGTCGAAGCCGGGTCGATGCGCCCGAACACCAGCGACCGGTCGCCGATGTCGAGCCTGGTTAGCCGGGACAGGGCCGCCTCGAGCATGGCGTCGCGCTCGAATCGGGCCTGAGTGGTGCCGCCCCGGCCCGTGCGGAACACCGATGTGGCCATCGTGGCCCGCTCCCGGGCCGTGTCCAGGCAGGCGTGGGCGAGGTCGAAGTAGGCCTGTTCGGCGTCTAGATCAGGATGGCGACTGGTCAAAGCTGAACCGCGGACGGTGTTGGCAGCCGGGTCCGCCAGGCAACGGCGGGCCGCTGGGCCGCGGATCCGGCGATTTGGGGGAACTGTTGATCCTATAGGCCGCGAGCACAGGCCACAGCCCCCGCAGTGAACATCTCGTTTCCCGCTCTTGTTCGCTGCGCTCACGGGCCGCTCGGGCCACGGCCTCGCTCTACGCCTCGCGTCGCCCGTATCCTCGGCTGCATGGACCCGAGCGAACCGGACCAACTCGACGAAGTCGAGGGCATCGAGGAAGCCGAAATAGTCGACGACGCCGAGGAGGCAGCCGGTCCCGGCGCACGCCGAGACGGCATCGGCGGAGCGGTCTCGGTGGGTCTGGTGCTGAGTGCGGGCGGTGCGGCCGCGGAGGCGTGGCACGCGGGCGTGGTCCGGGCGCTGCACGCGACGACGGGCTGGGACGCCCGCCGATCGCAGTTGATCGCCGGCACCTCGGCCGGCGCCATCACCGGGCTCTGCCTCCGGGCCGGCATCCCGCCCGCGGACCTCTACGCCCACCGGCGCGGCGAGCCCGTCAGTGACGAGGGGCAGGCCATCATCGACCGGGTGGTCACCCCCTACAGCGAGGGCCACATCGAGCGCGACTGGATCGAGCAGCGGCCCCAGTCGCCGACTCTGGTGGCGAGAGCTCTGTGGCCCCCCTGGCAGGCCCGGCCGCTGCACGCCGCGGTGGGACTGCTGCCCCGAGGCGCCCGCACCACCGAGGCCCTCCAGCAGCGCATGGCGGAGCTTCATCCCGAGCCGTGGCCCGCGGCCCGCTTCTGGGTGCCGGCTGTCCGGCTCGCCGACGGCGAGCGAGTGGTGTTCGGACGCGACGACCTCCAGGCCACCGCGGCGGAGGCGGTGCGGGCCAGCTGCGCTGTGCCGGTGCTGTTCGAGCCTGTCGAGGTGAACGGTGAGCTGTACATCGACGGCGGGTTGCACTCCTACACCAACGCCGACCTAGTGGGGCCGCCCGCCTTCGACCTGGTCGTCGTGTCGTCGCCGATGAGCGGCGAGCCGGGATGGCCGAAGGTGCGGGGCGCCCTGTCCGAGGCCTGGACCAGCGCCAGGGCAGGCGTCGGGCTGGGCGAGGCCCGCGAGACGCCGACGGGCCGGGCCTGGTGGTCGGAGGCGCTGGAGCTGGCGTGGTCCGACGGGCGGGCCATGCGGGTGGCGCGCCGGCAGTGGGTGGACGACAAGCTGCGCCAGGAGGTGGACGGGCTGCGTCGCCGAGGCACCGCGGTGCTGGTGGTGGAACCCGACCCCGACGGGGTGGATCTGGTCGACATCGGCAGCGACGCAGACGTCGACCGCACCGGTCACACCGACGAGGACTCTGACCGCAGCGACCCTGGGTGGATCTGGCGGGCCGAGGTGACCGCGGCCGCGGATCAGACCGTCCGCCGCCTCCTCGCTGACCGCGGCGGCGAGCGCTTCGCCGGTCTGCTGCGCCGGGCGGCGGGCTGATCGGCCCCGACCCCCAACATCGACTTGACACGATGAGCAACCGACGGTTCGACGGCAGCGACTTCGTGAGGGCCTGCCGCAGCCAGCCCCATGGGCGCGTCCCGGTGTGGTTCATGCGCCAGGCCGGCCGGTCCCTGCCCGAGTATCGGGCCGTGCGGGGCGACGGCTCGATACTCGACGCCATCGCCGACCCCGACCGGGCCGCGGAGATCACCCTGCAGCCGGTGCGCCGCTACGGCGTCGACGCGGCCATCCTCTTCAGCGACATCGTGGTGCCGGCCCACGCCGTCGGCTTCGGCGTGGAGGTGGTGCCCGGCACCGGCCCGGTGGTGGCGCGGCCCTTCGCGGCCCGCCGCGACCTCGACCGTCTGCGCCCGCTCGATCCCGGCGCCGACACGCCCTATGTCATCGACACCGTCCGGCGGGCCGTGGACGCCCTCGATGTGCCCCTCATCGGCTTCGCGGGGGCCCCGTTCACGGTGGCGACCTACCTGGTGGAGGGAGGCCCGTCCCGCCACCACGAGCGGACCAAGGCGCTGATGGTCGTTGACGGGGCGCTATGGCACGACCTGATGGACCGCCTGGCCGACCTGGCCATCGCCTCGCTGCTGTCGCAGGTGGAGGCCGGAGCGGCCGCGGTGCAGCTGTTCGACAGCTGGGCGGGGGTGCTGTCACCCGACCAGTACCGCCGCGGGGTCGCCCCGCACTCGGCCCGGGTGCTGGAGGCGGTGGGCGAGACCGGCGTGCCGCGGATCCATTTCGGGGTCAGCACCGGTGAGCTGCTCGACCAGATGGGCGACTGCGGCGCGGAGGTGGTGGGAGTGGACTTCCGGGTGCCCATCGACGCGGCCCGCCGCCGGGTGGGACCGGGCCGGGCCGTGCAGGGGAACCTGGACCCTGCGGTGGTGCTGGCCGGCGCGCCGGCCGCCTGCGAGGCGGCCCGGGCCGTGCTGGCCGCCAACGGCGGGCACCCCGGCTTCGTGTTCAATCTCGGCCACGGGGTCTTGCCCGGCAGCGATCCCGACGTGCTGGCCCGCGTGGTGCAGGTGGTGCACGACGAGGGCGTGGTGCGACCCGAGGCTCGGGCGGAGTGACCGACCCGATGGCATCGGCTGCAAACCGGGTTGTGGTGGTCGGTGCGGGGATCGCCGGCCTGACCGCCGCCTACGAGCTGCGGTGCGCGGGCGTGGAGGCGGTGGTGCTCGAGGCCGGCGACCGCCCCGGCGGCAAGATCGACGGCTCGCAGGTCGGGTGCCTCACCGTCGACTCCGGTCCCGACGGCTTCGTGGCCCGGGACCCCGCGGCGGCCGAGCTGTGCCGCCGGATCGGACTCGGCGCCGAGCTCGTGACGCCCGCCTCCCGCGGTGCCTACGTCTTCCTCGACGGCGGCCTGGTGCCTCTGCCGGATCGCTCGGTGCTGGGGGTGCCGTGGACCGCGGAAGCGGTGGCGGGCACCGGGATCGTCTCGGACCACGGCGCCGAGGCGCTGCGCCGCGGGCTGGCACAGAATGCCGATCCCCTGGCGGGCGACGCCTCGGTGGGCGAGGTGCTGCGGCCCCGCGTCGGCGACGAGGTGTTCGAGCGGCTGGTCGACCCCCTGCTGGGCGGGATCAGCGCGGGATCGGCCGACCGGATGAGCATCGAGGCCTGCGCCCCGCCCCTGCACGAGGCCGCCCGCCGGGGAGGACCGCTGGGACCGGCCCTGCAGAAGGCAGCCGCACCGCAGGGCTCCGACCGCACCGGAGCAGATCCGCCGCCGGTGTTCCAGAGCGTGCGGGGCGGCGTGACCCGCATGGTCGACGCCCTCTCGGCCGAGCTGGGCGACGCGGTGAGCCTGTCCACCCCCGCGCAGCGGCTGACACCGGCAGCCGGGCCTGGCGCCGGCCCCCGATGGCGGGTGGCCACCCCGAGGGGATCCATCGAGGCCGGCGGGGTGGTACTGGCCTGCCCCGCCTGGGAGTCGGCCCGACTGCTCGAGCCCCACGCGCCGGACGCGGCCCGGATCCTCGCCGACATCGAGTACGCCGACGTTGCGCTGGCCACCTTCGTGGTCCGTGACGAGCACCTGGCCCGGCCCCTCGACGGCAGCGGTTTCCTGGTGCCCCGCAGCCAGGGCCTGCTAACCACCGCATGCTCCTGGTCGTCCTCCAAGTGGCAGCACTACGCCCGCGCCGGCCTGGCCGTGCTCCGGGTCTCGGCCGGACGCACCGACGACCGGCGGTGGCTGGGCCTCGCCTGCGCCGATCTGGTGTCGGCACTCGCGGGCGAGCTTGCCGAGACCGGGGTCGTCTGCCGCGACGGCGCGGCTCGGGGCCGCTTCGAGGCTCGGGTTACCCCTTGGCCCCGGTCCCTGCCGCAATACCGGCCCGGCCATCTGCAGCGCGTCGCCGCGGTGGACGCCTGCCTGGCCAACGAGACGCCCGGGCTCGCCGCGGCCGGCGCAGCCTTCCGGGGCCTGGGCCTGCCGGCTTGCGTCCGCGGCGCGCAGACCGCGGCAACGACCGTGGCGAGGGCCGTGCTGTGCTAGACGAACCTTTCGTGGATCCCAACCCCGCCCCCCGCGAAGCCCCGCAGGCCCGAGCCGGACCCGCCCCCCGCGAAGCCGGCACGGCCGGACCCGCCCCCCGCGAAGCCCCGCCGGCCCGAGCCGGACCCGCCCCCCGCGAAGCCGGCACGGCTGGCCCCGCCGATGCGGGCCGGCACGTCCCGGTGCTGGCGCCGCTCGTCGCCCCCGACACCGGGCCGGCCCGCGAGTGGGCCGAAGCCAGCCAGCCGCTGGTCACCGTGCATCCCGACGATCTGCCCGAGGGCGACAGCCACCTCAGCGTGAGGCGCACGTTCTGCTTCGCCGACCTCTGCGGCTTCACCGCGTACACCCGCTCCCACGGGCCCCACGAGGCGGTGGCGATGCTCGGCGACTTTCGCAGGGTCACCCGCAGTGTCGCGGCGAAGCGGGGCGTAAGGGTGGCGAAGTGGCTGGGCGACGGCGCGATGCTGGTTTCCACGAGCGCCGCCGCCGCGTTGTCCCTCGGCGCCCACCTCATCCATTATTTCTCCAGCCGGGGCGTGCAGATCCGAGTGGGCGCGGCCACCGGCCAGGCCCTGCTCTTCGAGGGCGACGACTACGTGGGCGAGCCCGTGAATCTGGCCGCCAAACTGTGCGCGGCCGCCCCGCCCGGCGAGATGTACACCGTCACCGACGAGCTCGACCTGCCCGACTGGGTGTCATGCATCGGCGATGTGACCGTGCAGATCCGGGGCGTGGGACCGATAAGCGGCGTCCACCGGCTCCTGCCCCTCGGGCTCGGCGATGAGCGCGGGAACGACGTGGGCAAGCTCAGCAACGAGATCAACCAGCTCACCAACGAGCTCAACGAACTCAGCAACGAACTCAACAGCGCGCTCAACGAACTCAGCAACGAACTCAACGAGCTCGGGGCCGAAGGCGACGAACTCAACGAGCTCGGGGCCGAAGGCGACGAACTCAACGAGCTCGGGGCCGAAGGCGACGAACTCAACGAGCTCGGGGCCGAAGGCGACGAACCAGGAGTGACTGCTGAGTGACCGCTAAGGGACTGCGGGGACTGGCGAGGGGTTGAGCGCGGTGGCGGCGCAGGCGAAGCACGGCCGGGCCGGGGGCCGCGACGGCGCGTCGCCGCTGAGGTGGGGCCGACCCTGGGTCCGCGGCGTGCTTGCCGGGGTGCTGCTGGCCGCCTCGCTGCCGCCCTGGGGGTTCTGGCCGCTGGGCTTCATCGGCATGGCGCTGTGGGTCGAGCTGCTGGCCGATGCCGGGCTGTGGCGCCGGGTCGGGCTGTCCGCGCTGGTCAGCGTCAGCTGGCTGGGGCCGGCCACGGTCTGGATGGTGGACCTGACCCTCGCCGGCTGGCCTGTGGCGGTGATCGCCTTCGCAGCCATGCACGCCGCGGCCGGCGCGCTCGTGCCGCCCGATCACCGGCGCCGAAAGGCGTTCCCCGCGGCGCTCGCGCTGGCCGAGTTGCTGCGCTGGACCTGGCCCTTCGGCGGCGTGCCGCTGGCCACGATGGCAATGGCCCAGGTGTCGAGCCCGCTGGGGTCGGCGGCCCGGATCGGCGGGCCGCTTCTACTGACCGCGCTGGCCGCGGTGGGAGGGGTGACGCTGGCCGCGGTCCTGTCCCGGAGCCTCAAACCGGCGGCCGTCGGCGCGGCCGTGCTGCTGGCGGCGGGGCTGGCCGGGGTAGTGGCTCCCGGCTCTGAGCCGATCACCACCGACGGCGACGCCCTCATCACCGTCGCGGCGGTGCAGGGCGGCGGGCCCCAGAACACCAGGGCCGATGTCTGCGAGCAGCGAGCCGTGTTCGAGCGCCACCTCAACACCACCAGCGAGCAGGTGTCCGTCCCGGTGGACCTGGTGTTGTGGCCCGAGGACGTCGTCCACCCCAGCCCGGTCTCGGCCATCACGCCGGCGCGCTGCGACCAGCCGCTGCTCACCGACCGCGAGGCCCGAGACGAACTCTCGGATCTGGCCCGCGAGCTGGACACGGTGCTCATCGTCGGCTTCTTCGAGCGCAGCGATGACGCCCAGTCCAACCTCAACTACGCCGCCGCCTACGACTCGTCAGGAGTCGTGGTCGACACCTATGAGAAGGTCCAGCGCGTTCCCTTCGGCGAGTACGTGCCGCTGCGCTCCACCGTGGAGCGCTTCAGCGACGAGCTGCCGCCCCGGGACCTGCGGGCCGGGCCGTCCGACGAGCCCGCCGTCCTCGAAACGCCGCTGGGTCCGATGGCTGTTTCCATCTCCTGGGAGATCTTCTTCGATCAGCGGGCCCGCAGCGGGGTGGGCGACGGCGACGGCCAGATCGTGCTCAACCCCACCAACGGGTCCAGCTACTGGCTGACGGTGGTGCAGTCCCAGCAGATCGCCTCCAGCCGCCTGAGGGCCATCGAGACGGACCGCTGGGTGGTCCAGGCCGCGCCCACCGGCTTCTCCGCGGTGATCGACCCCGACGGCAACGTGATCGAGCGGACCGGGATCTCCGAGAGCAGGGTCATCCAGACGACCGTGGAGCTTCGCCGCGGAGATACGCTCGCGGTACGGCTGGGGGCGTGGCCTGTGGCTCTGGCCGCGGTGCTGACGCTCTCGCTGGCGCTCGGCCTCGGCCGTGTGTTGAACAGATCCAGAGGCCGAGCGGATAGGCGCAGTCGATGAGGAGCTTCCACCAGGCGCTCAGCGAGGCCGTGGCCCGAGCGGCCCGTGAGCGCAGCGAACAAGAGCGGGAGACACGCCGACGCACCGCGAGGCGGCGGCATCTACCTGCGCGGTCGCTAGGCCCCGGGAGAAAGCTCTAGCGCCATGCCCGCCACCGCGGACCAGCACGCACCCCTGCGCGTGGCCATGCTCGCCTACCGGGGCAAGCCCCACGTGGGCGGGCAGGGCGTGTACGTGAGCCGCCTGTCGGCCGCTCTCACCGACCTCGGCCACCGAGTCACGGTGCTCGGCGGACCCCCCTACCCCGAGCTCGACCCGCGTGTTTCGCTGGTGAAGCTCGGCGGGCTCGACATCTGGGCGCCGCCGCACCCCATGCGCAAGCCCAGAGCCCGGGAGCTGAAGGACTGGATCGACGTGGCCGAGCATGTGTCCTTCGTGACCGGCAACTTCAGCGAGCCGATGGCGTTCAGCCTGCGGGCGTGGCGGCACCTGCGCCGGCGCCACGGCGAGTTCGACGTGGTCCACGACAACCAGACCCTGGGGTGGGGAATCCTGGGCCTGCTGCGCCAGGGCTGGCCGCTGCTGGAGACCATCCACCACCCGATCACCGTGGACCGCCGCCTCGAGCTGGCCCACGCCCGCACCCTCAGAGAGCAGATAGGCAAGCGCCGCTGGTACGCGTTCACCAAGATGCAGACCCAGGTGGCCAAGCGGCTGCCCCGGGTGCTGACCGTGTCGGAGTCGTCCAAGCGCGACATCGTCAGCGACTACGGGGTGCCGCCGGAGCGGATCCAGGTGGTGGCCGTGGGAGTGGACCCGGAGCTGTTCGCGCCCAGGCCCGAAGTGGCCCGGATACCGGGCCGGCTGATAACCACGGCCAGCGCCGACGTCACCATGAAGGGTCTCAGCTTCCTGCTGGAGGCGGTGGCCAAGCTGCGCACCGAGCGGCACGTGGAGCTGACGATCATCGGGAGGGCCAAGTCCGACTCCGCGGCCAGCCGGGCCATCTCGGAACTGGGCCTCGCCGACGCGATCACGTTCGTCTCGGGAGTCTCCGACGACCGCATCGTGGAGCTCTACGCCGAGGCGGAGCTGGCTGTGGTGCCCTCGCTGTACGAGGGCTTCTCGCTGCCGGCCATAGAGGCCATGTCGTGCGGCGTGCCGCTGGTGGCCACCACCGGCGGGGCGCTGCCGGAGGTGGCCGGGACCCACGGCGAAACCTGTTTCTTGACCGAGCCCGGCGACGCCGAGGCGCTCGCCGCGGTGCTGCGGGACGCGCTGGACGATCCCGAGGCCCGGCCCCGGGTGGGCGAGGCCGGGCGCCGGCGGGTCATCAACCAGTGGTCCTGGCGCCACACCGCGGAGCGGACCGTGGAGCAGTACCGCGCCGTGCTGGAGGATGCGGCCAAGAGGCCGAGCGGGTAGGGCGGCACCTATGCGAAGGATCTGCGACACGCTGAGCGAGGCCGTGGCCCGAGCGGCCCGCGAGCGCAGCGAACAAGAGCGGGAGACACCACGTTGAATCGCAATACGGCATCACCTACCCGCGCTCGCTCCAGGTCAACGGCTGCATCCGCCGCGACGGACGGCGCGGTCCGGGCCGGGACGGCGGCCCGCTGATGCTCACCGTCGACTACGGCCGGCTCGAGGTGCGCGCCGGCGAGCGCGTCCTGGACCTGGGCTGTGGCTTCGGCCGCCACTCCTACGAGGCGCTCAAGCGGGGCGCTGAGGTCGTGGCCTGCGACCTGGCCCGACCAGAGGTCGAGCGGGTCCGAGACCTGGCCCGGCTGCTCGTGGCCGAGGGCGAGGTAGGCGAGTCGGTGATGGCCGCGCCGGTTCAGGGCAACGCGCTGGGACTGCCCTTCGACGACGACTCCTTCGACAGGGTCATCGCATCGGAGGTGCTCGAGCACATCGATGACGACGAGTCGGCCTTCGCCGAACTGGCCCGGGTCTTGCGCCCCGCGGGCCGGCTGGCGGTGACCATCCCGTCGTGGCTGCCCGAGACCGTGTGCTGGAAGCTGTCGAGCGACTACCACGCGCCGGCGGTGCCGGGCGGCCATGTGCGGATCTACCGGCTGCGCGACGTCCGGCGCAAGCTCGCGGCGGCGGGGTTGCAGCCGGGCCGCCGGCACCGGGCCCACGCCCTCCACAGTCCGTACTGGTGGCTGCGCTGCGCGGTGGGGCCCAACCTCCAGATCGGCGAGAGCCGGCTGGTCGGCGCCTACCACCGGGTGCTCGAATGGGACATCACCAAGCGGCCGTTCGTGACCGTGGCCGCGGAGCGGCTGCTCAACCCGCTGCTGGGCAAGAGCCTGGTCGTGTACGCGGACAAGCCGGCTCGGGTGTCGGGCTCGGCGCGAGCGCTGAACAGCAAAGACATGGCTCATGCCGCCTGAACCGCGCAGGCTCCTACGCACTTACTCGGCCAACGGGAAGGCGCCCACGCCGAACGAGCCGGCCCGACCGGCGCTGAGGACTCCGGAGGTCGCAGGGCTGCTGTCCCGAACCGAAGCGGACCGCACCGCGGAAACGATCACGGCCCTCCAGATGCCCAGCGGCATGATCCCGCGCTTTGAGGGCGGCGTCGCCGATCCGTGGAACCATGTGGAGGCGGCCATGGCCCTGGCGGTGGCTGGACGCCGGCCGGAGGCCGAGGCCGCCTACGAGTGGATGGCCCGCATCCAGCGACCCGACGGGTCCTGGCATCAGTACTACACCGCCGAGGGCGTCGACCAGGACAAGCTCGACGCCAACACGATCGCGTACGTCGCCGCGGGTGTGTGGCATCACTGGCTGCGCTTCGGCGACGCCGGGTTCCTGGCCGAGATGTGGCCGGTGGTGCAGCGCGCCCTCGACTTCGTGCTCGCCCTGCAGACGCCCAGGGGCGAGATCCTGTGGGCCCGCCACGCTGACGGCACGCCGTGGCCGTTCGCGCTGCTCACCGGATCTTCCTCGATCAGCCACAGCCTGCGCTGCGGCCTGGCCGTCGCCCACCAGGTGGGACAGGAGCGGCCCAGCTGGGAGCTGGCCCTGGCCCGGCTGGTGCACACCGTCCGCTACCGCGGCCATGAGGCGTTCGCCCCCAAGGACCGCTGGGCCATGGACTGGTACTACCCGGTGCTGGCCGGCGTGCTGCGCGGGGCAGAGGCCCGAGCCCGTCTGGCGTCACGGCGCGGCGTGTTCGTCCACGAAGGCGAGGGCGTGCGCTGCGTCAGCAACCAGGACTGGGTGACCACCGCGGAGACGTGCGAGTGCGCCATGGCCCATCTCGCGGCCGGTGACCGGGACGCGGCCCTGTTGCTGTTCGAGTGGGCCCAGCGCCTGCGCGAGCCCGACGGCAGCTATCTCACCGGCCGGGCCTTCCCGTCCAACGTGAGCTACCCCGACCGGGAGCGCACCACCTACTCCGCAGCCGCGGTGCTGCTGGCCGCAGACGCGCTGGCCGGCAACAGCGGAACCTCGGGCCTGTTCGTCGACCGCGGCTCCCTGCCCGCCGCCCTCAAGATCGACCCCATAGAGCAGCCCGCCCGCGACTAGCGGCGTGGGCCGCTCAGAGCGAGAGCGGCCCACGATTGTTCGGTTCCGGCACTGTCCAGTCATCGATGAACTAGAGTGGCGCTGGTCAGTAGTCATGGATCTTGTGTCTGCGTCTCGTCGATGGCCGCATGGCGGCCCGCACCAAGTTGATGCGCGCCGCGGCGGCCTCGTGAACGTGGCCTCGTGAACGTGAACGACAGACCCACCCATCCCCCGTCGGAGCAAGCGACTTGGGCGTTTGCGGGCCTGGAGGGCGCGGTGAGTGACACAGGATCCGCGGGCTTGGCGAAGCGTGTTCGTGGCCGCAGGCCGGCACGGGCTCGGCTGTGGCGCGCCGTGGTGGCGCTGTGCGCCGCGTGGGCTGTCGCGTCGGCGTCGGTGGGCCCCGCCGCCGCCCAGGACCCCCCGGACGACGAACCGTCCGAGACCTGCGACGGTGACGAAGACACTCCCACGCCCACAGCGGTGGCGGTCACCAGCGTCCCCATCAGCGTTACGTCCACCACGGCGGACTACTTCGTGCTCTACGTCCGCTTCGGCGCAGGCGACACCGCGTCGGATCTGCCCGTAGCGGTCGTGCCCGGCCAAGCCGGCACCACCACGCTCGCGGAGAACGTCGAAGCGCTGCCCGCAGAGCGCTACCGGGTCGACAAGTACAGCGTCGCCGACCCCGCCGACGTCGACGGCGACTGCGTCGACGACCTCACCGAACTCGCCAGCCCCGCCACCATGAGCCCGGTCAACTCCGCCGTCCCAGAGTTCAGCGACGGCACCGCCCTGTCGTCCGCCGACGGCGCCGTGAACATACCCGACCGAGCCGCGTTCGAGACGCTGGCCCAGTACCGCAACGATATGCACACCGTCAAGTTCGTGGTCCTCGGCATGGAGACCGACGAGCCGAGCCTCTACTTCATGAACACCAACAGCCACCAGAGTCACTATCCCTTCTCCCAATCCGTCGACTCCCAATCGAGGACCCGGCTCAATGCGACGCTCGTGCATGATTCGTCGCTCACCGCGCCCGACGGCGGCACAGGCGCCTACTACTTCTTTCGGAACGCGTTCACCGAATTCGACGTTGTGGCGCGTCTATACGCCATGCTCGCGGCCAACGCGGCGTTCCTGGACGACGATCTGGTCTTCTTCATCCCGAACGGCCTGCTGCCCGACTTCCAAGACGACCTTCCTTCGTTGAGGGAGTCCCGGATCGACCTGGTGTTCACCGAAGACCTATACGCCGGCGCCGACTTCATCTCATTGCACCGCGGGAGCGGTTACGGCTATCTGCGACAGATGGACCCCGACGAGAGGCCCGGACCACGCGACATCGTGCTCTACGACACTCTTCCCAACGAGTTGCCCCGCGTGGCCGGCATCATCAGCACCGTTCCCCAGACACCGCTGTCGCATGTGAACCTGCGCGCCATCCAGGACGACGTGCCCAACGCGTTCATCCGCGACATCCTCGGCTTTGCTGACATAGCAGCCTTGGTGGACCGGCCCATCGCCTACACGGTCACGAGTACGACGTGGAACGTGCGCGCCGCCACCGTCGAAGAGGTGGACGCCCACCACGCCTCGTTGCGGCCCTCGACATCGCAGACACCGCAGCGGGACCTGTCGGTGACGACGATCACGCCGCTGTGCCGGGTCGGTTTCGGCGGCTGGACCGCGTTCGGGGTCAAAGCAGCCAACGTGGCCGTGCTCGGGAACCTCGGCTTCGGCGACGGCGTCGTGCCCGACGGGTTCGCGGTGCCGTTCTACTTCTACGACGAGTTCATGAAGGCCAACGACCTGTACACGCAGATCGACACCATGTTCGCCGTTGAGAATTTCTACACCGACCTCGATGTGCAGGAAGCCGAGCTGAAGAAGCTGCGCGACGCCATCAAGAGCGCCGACACCCCCGAATGGATCACCGACGCGCTGTCCTCGATGCACAACGCGTTCCCGTCGGGAACTTCGCTGCGCTACCGCTCCAGCACCAACAACGAGGACCTGCCCGGCTTCAACGGCGCCGGCCTGTACGACTCCAAGACCCAGCACGCTGACGAGACGCCGCTATCGAAGTCGCTCAGGCAGGTTTACGCCAGCCTGTGGAACTTCCGGGCCTTCACCGAACGCGAGTTCTACCGCATCGACCACAAAGCCGCCGCGATGGGCGTGCTGGTGCACCCCAACTACTCCGACGAACTCGCCAACGGAGTCGCGGTGAGCTTCGACCCGTTCGACCGCACGAACCCCGAGTACGGAGACGGCCCGTACTACGTCAACACCCAGGTCGGCGAGGACCTGGTCACCAACCCTGAGGCGCACTCGGTGCCCGAGGAGATCCTGCTGAACGCATACGGCGGCTACACCATCTTTGCGCTGTCGAACCAGGTGGCGCGAGGCGAACTGTTGCTCAGCGACGCCCAGCTGCTCCAGCTCCGAGGGCACCTCGAGACGATCCACGACCGCTTCGAGCAGCTCCATGGCCCCGCTGCGGGGGATCCGTTCGCCATGGAGATCGAGTTCAAGATCACCAGCGACAACATCCTCGCCATCAAACAGGCCCGCCCCTGGGTCTTCCCCGACGCCGCCAGCACGTCCCCGCAGACTACGACTGAGGCGCCCGCCGAGTGTGCGTCGTCCCGTCTGTCGGCGCTGGGCCCGGTCTCGCCGACCCAGACCCCAACCTCGCCGACCCAGACCCCAACCTCGCCGACCCAGACCCCAACCTCGCCGACCCAGAGCTCGCGAGCACCGACCAGCGGAGGAGGAGGCGGCGGCGGCGCGGTGCCGGAACCTGCTGAGGAACCCCCGGCACAGGACGAGCCCGACACGTTCGAGGACATCGCCGACACCGGAGTCCACCAACCGGCGCTGCAGGCACTGGCCGCCGACGGTGTGCTCGACGGCACCGGCTGCGGCGACGGTCTGCTGTGCCCGGGCGACGCAATCCCACGCTGGGAGATAGCCGTGTGGCTGGTTCGAGTCGTTGACGGCGACGACCCCGAACCCGCAACCGGCGGCACCAGATTCACCGACGTCGATCCCGACGCATGGTGGGCCGCCCACGTCGACCGCCTCGCCGAGCTCGAGATCACCACCGGCTGCCGCACCCAGCCGCTGAGCTACTGCCCCCAAGAGCCGGTCAAACGCTCTCAGATGGCCAGCTTCCTCGCCCGAGCCTTCGATCTGGAAGAGTCCAGCCCGGCAGGTTTCGTCGACATCGCAGGCTCCGTCCACGAGGCCAACATCAACGCCCTCCACGCCGCCGGCATCACCGTCGGATGCCGCACAGACCCGCTGGAATACTGCCCCAGCAGGCACACCACCCGAGCCCACATGGCAACCTTCCTCCACCGGGCCATCAACGTCCAGTCATCGTTGAACTAGAGTGGCGCTGGTCAGTAGTCATGGATCTTGTGTCTGCGTCTCGTCGATGGCCGCATGGCGGCCCGCACCAAGTTGATGCGCGCCGCGGCGGCCTCGTGAACGTGGCCTCGTGAACGTGAACGACAGACCCACCCATCCCCCGTCGGAGCAAGCGACTTGGGCGTTTGCGGGCCTGGAGGGCGCGGTGAGTGACACAGGATCCGCGGGCTTGGCGAAGCGTGTTCGTGGCCGCAGGCCGGCACGGGCTCGGCTGTGGCGTGCCGTGGTGGCGCTGTGCGCCGCGTGGGCTGTCGCGTCGGCGTCGGTGGGCCCCGCCGCCGCTCAGGACCCCCCGGACGACGAACCGTCCGACACCTGCGACGGCGACGAAGACGCCCCCACGCCCACAGCGGTGGCGGTCACCAGCGTCCCCATCAGCGTCACGTCCACCACTGAGGACTACTTCGTGCTCTACGTCCGCTTCGGCGCAGGCGACACCGCGTCGGATCTGCCCGTAGCGGTCGTGCCCGGCCAAGCCGGCACCACCACGCTGGCGGAGAACGTCGAAGCGCTGCCCGCAGAGCGCTACCGGGTCGACAAGTACAGCGTCGCCGACCCCGCCGACGTCGACGGCGACTGCATCGACGACCTCACCGAGCTCGCCGATGCCACCATGAGCCCGGTCAACCCGGCGGCCGCCATCGACGTCAGCGTCGGCGCTGCCGTCATCGCGGACAGCGCCGCTTACGAGTCTCTCGTCGGGCATTCATTCGGTCAGCCGGGGGTGAAGTTCCTGGTGTGGGGCCTGGACACAGTCCAGCCGAGCCTGTACTTCGTCAACACCGAGAATTACCAGCAGCACGTCTTCTTCCGGGAACAAGTCGGCCTTGAATCCGTGACGGCCATGGTAGGAGGGCTCGTCTACGACGGGGACCTCACTGCGCCCGACGGCAGCAGCGGCGCCTACTACTTCTTTCTGGCCGACTATCTCGTCCTCTTCCACTTCGTCGGGGACGACAGCGCCGAGGTTGCGTTCGTCGAGTTCGACGCGATTGAGCGCGTGTACGCCTTGTTCGCGGCCAATATGCCGTTCCTCAACGACGACTTCATCTTCCACATCTCGAACGGGATCCTGCCCGCGTTCCAGGACGACTTGCCGTCGTTTCGGGAGTCGCGGATCGATCTGGTGTTCACCGACGACATCTACGGCGACATCGACTTCGTCCCGTTGCACATTGCGGAGAGCTTCGGCTATCTGCGGCAGATGGGCCCAGACGATCGGCCCGGCCCTCGTGACATCGTGCTCTACGACACGCTGCCCAACGAGCTGCCCCGCGTGGCCGGCATCGTCAGCGCGGTCCCCCAGACGCCGCTGTCGCATGTGAACCTGCGCGCCATCCAAGACGACGTGCCCAACGCATTCATCCGCAACGTGCTCGACGACGCCGACATCGCCGCGCTGGTGGACCGTCCCGTCGCCTTGACGGTCACAGGCTCGACGTGGATCATACGTGCCGCCACCGTCACGGAGGTCGATGCGCATCACGCGTCGTCGCGGCCCGGCGAGGCGCAGATGCCGCAACGGGACCTGTCGGTGACGGAGATCACGCCGCTGTGCCGGGTCGGTTTTGGCGACTGGACGGCGTTCGGGGTCAAGGCGGCCAATGTTGCCGTGCTGGGAACTCTCGGCTTCGCCTCGGGGACCGTTCCCGACGGTTTCGCGGTGCCGTTCTATTTCTATGACGAGTTCATGAAGGCCAACGAGCTGTACGCGCAGATCGACACCATGTTCGCCGTTGAGAACTTCTACACCGACCTCGATGTGCAGGAGGCCGAGCTGAAGAAGCTGCGCGACGCCATCAAGGACGCCGATTCGCCTGCGTGGATCACGACCGAGTTGACGCGGATGCATAACGCGTTCGGTGCGGGGACGTCGCTGCGGTACCGGTCCAGCACCAACAACGAGGACCTGCCCGGCTTCAACGGCGCAGGCCTGTATGACTCCAAGACCCAGCACGCCGACGAGACCGCTCAGGAGGGCATCTCGAAGTCGCTCAAGCAGGTGTACGCCAGCATGTGGAACTTCCGGGCGTTCGCCGAGCGAGAGTTCCATCGCATCGACCACAAAGCGGCCGCCATGGGCGTTTTGGTGCACCCCAACTATTCCGACGAACTCGCCAACGGCGTGGCGGTGAGCTTCGACCCCTTCGACCGCACCAGTCCCAGCTACGGAGACGGCCCGCACTACGTCAACAGCCAGATCGGCGAGGACCTCGTCACCAACCCCGAAGCCCGCACGGTGCCCGAGGAACTCCTGCTGTACTCCGATGGCACCTACGCCGTTCGGTCGGTGTCGAACCAGGTTGAGAAGGGCAGACTGTTGCTCACCGGCGCCCAGCTGGCGCAGCTCCGAGGGCACCTCGAGACGATCCACGACCGCTTCGAGCAGCTCCATGGCCCCGCTGCGGGGGATCCGTTCGCCATGGAGATCGAGTTCAAGATCACCAGCGACAACATCCTCGCCATCAAACAGGCCCGCCCCTGGGTCTTCCCCGACGCCGCCAGCACGTCCCCGCAGACTACGACTGAGGCGCCCGCCGAGTGTGCGTCGTCCCGTCTGTCGGCGCTGGGCCCAACCTCGCCGACCCAGACCCCAACCTCGCCGACCCAGACCCCAACCTCGCCGACCCAGACCCCAACCTCGCCGACCCAGACCCCAACCTCGCCGACCCAGAGCTCGCGAGCACCGACCAGCGGAGGAGGCGGCGGCGCGGTGCCGGAACCTGCTGAGGAACCCCCGGCACAGGACGAGCCCGACACGTTCGAGGACATCGCCGACACCGGAGTCCACCAACCGGCGCTGCAGGCACTGGCCGCCGACGGTTTGCTCGACGGCACCGGCTGCGGCGACGGTCTGCTGTGCCCGGGCGGCGCAATCCCACGCTGGGAGATAGCCGTGTGGCTGGTTCGAGTCGTTGACGGCGACGACCCCGAACCCGCAACCGGCGGCACCAGATTCACCGACGTCGATCCCGACGCATGGTGGGCCGCCCACGTCGACCGCCTCGCCGAGCTCGAGATCACCACCGGCTGCCGCACCCAGCCGCTGAGCTACTGCCCCCAAGAGCCGGTCAAACGCTCTCAGATGGCCAGCTTCCTCGCCCGAGCCTTCGATCTGGAAGAGTCCAGCCCGGCAGGTTTCGTCGACATCGCAGGCTCCGTCCACGAGGCCAACATCAACGCCCTCCACGCCGCCGGCATCACCGTCGGATGCCGCACAGACCCGCTGGAATACTGCCCCAGCAGGCACACCACCCGAGCCCAAATGGCAACCTTCCTCCACCGGGCCATCAACCGGGCTACCTGAGCCGGGCCGGGCCGCGTCAACCGGCGCAGGGACCGCGCCGGCGCAGGGACGGGCACCAACGAACCGTGCCGGCGCAGGAACCGCGCCAGCGCAGGAACCGCGCCAGCGCAGGAACCGCGCCGACGCAGGAACCGCGCCAGCGCAGGAACCGCGCCGACGCAGGAACCGCGCCAGCGCAGGAACCGCGCCAGCGCAGGAACCGCGCCAGCGCAGGAACCGCGCCAGCGCAGGAACCGCGCCGACGCAGGAACCGCGCCGACGCAGGAACCGTGCTGGCGCAGGAACCGTGCCGGCGTAGGGTCGGGGGTCGAGGGACAGGCCTGGCCCGACGGACGCGGGAGGCGCAGAGGCGATGTGGCATGAGGAGCGGCTGCTGATCGACGGCGAGCTGCGGGACGCGGCCGGAGGGGCTGTGTTCGCCACGATCAACCCGGCCACCGAGGAGGTGCTGGGCGTGGCTGCGGACGCCGGGCCGGAGGACGCCGAAGCCGCCGTGGCCGCAGCCCGTCGGGCCTTCGACTCCACCGACTGGGCCCGGGACCACGCGTTCCGGTCGCACTGCCTGCGCCAGCTCCATGAGGCGCTCACCGGCCATATCGAGGAGATGCGCTCGATCACGGTGACCGAGGCGGGCGCGCCGATCATGCTCACCCGGGGTGGCCCGCAGCTCGAGGCCCCGGTGCAGATGGTGCGCTGGCACGCCGACCTGCTCGACTCCTACGCCTGGACCGAGGACCTGGGGGTGGCCGAGTCGGTGTACGGCTCGCACCGGCGCTGGATCGAGCGGGAGGCGGCCGGGGTGGTGGGGGCCATCACCCCCTACAACTTCCCCACCCAGATCAACTTGGCCAAGCTGGCGCCGGCGCTGGCCGCGGGCTGCACGGTGGTGCTCAAGGGCGCGCCCGACACGCCCTGGTCGGCCCTGGCGCTGGGACGGCTGATCGCGGAGCGCACCGACATCCCGGCGGGGGTGGTGAACATTCTGTCGTCGTCGGGCGCAGCGGTGGGCGAGGCGCTGAGCACCCACACCGATGTGGACATGATCAGCTTCACCGGGTCCACCGCAGTCGGGCGGCGGGTGATGGCCGCCGCGTCGGCCACGGTCAAGCGGGTGTTCCTGGAGCTGGGCGGCAAGAGCGCGTACGTGGTGCTCGACGACGCGGATGTGGCGACGGTGGGGTTGATGGCGGCGGCGATGGTGTGCACCCATGCCGGCCAGGGCTGTGCCATCACCACCCGCCTGCTGGTGCCGTCGGCCATGCACGACACGGTGGTGGACGCGGTGGACGCGACGCTCGACGCCATGCCCTACGGCGACCCGGCAGACGAGTCGCATCTGATGGGACCGCTGATCAGCGAGCGGCAGCGGGCCAGGGTGGAGGGCCTGGTGGCGACGGCGCTGGCCGAGGGGGCCGTGGCGGTGCGGGGTGGACGCCGGCCCGGGCACCTGCGGAGGGGCTACTACTACGAGCCCACGGTGCTGACCGGCGTCGGCGAGGACGACACCATCGCCCAGCGGGAGGTGTTCGGCCCGGTGCTGTCGGTGATCGCCTACGACGGCGGCGACGACGAGGCGGTGCGCGTCGCCAACAACTCGGTGTTCGGATTGTCGGGCGCGGTGGCCAGCGCCGACGTCGAGCGGGCCCGGGCGGTGGCCCGGCGCATCCGCACCGGCACGGTCAGCGTGAACGGCGGCGTGTACTACGGCCCCGACGCCCCCTTCGGGGGCTACAAGCAGTCGGGCATCGGCCGGGAGATGGGCCTGGCCGGGTTCGAGGAGTTCCTGGAGATCAAGACCCTGGCCGAGCCCGCCGGGTAGCCGGAGTGCTTTCCCCCGGCCCGATGCGTGCAAGACTCCGAGCGTGCAGGTGACCGCGGCGCGGGCGTACCAGTCGGCCTGTCGCGGGCACAGCCCGGACACGCGAGAGCCCTAGAGTCCCATGCCCTGGCTGATCGCCGTCGCTGTGGCTGGCTTGGGCGCGGCGATCGGCGGAGTCCCCGGTTTCTTTATCGGCGGGCTTCTCGGCTATGTGGTCAGCCGGGAGTTGGACATTCGGAAACGTCTCCGGGAACTCAAGGAGACGCAGAACCGCTTGCATCAGCTGCAGGCTTGGGCCACAGAGATGAGGGCCTGGGCCGAGCAGGCCTACGCCCGGATGTCGACGGATCCCCACCCAGACACCGACACCACCCCAGAACCCGACACCCCAGACACTGACACCACCCCAGACACCGACACCCCAGACACCGACACTCGGCCGGGGGAGTCTGCCCCGTACGCACCGGTTCCGCGGCCAGTCGCCTCCGAGCCGCAGGCCGGGGCGCGAGTGGACGTCCCCGCCCCCGCGACGCCCGCTCCTCCCGATCCCGCAACCCGGGCACCCCACACGGGCGGCGCCCCACAAGCCGAGCCCACGCCAACCGAACCGGCACCCGCCGAACCGGCACTAGCCGAACCGACACCCGCTGAGCCGACACCCACTGAGCCGACACCCACTGAGCCGACACCCACTGAGCCGGCACGAACTGAGCCAGCAACCGCTGAGCCGGCACCCGCTGAGCCGGCACTAGCCGAACCGGCACTAGCCAGCACCGAGGCGACCGGACCGCCGGCCCGGGAGCCGGAGCCAGTCTCACCCATGGCCTCAGCCGAGTCCTGGTCCGACGAGGCCGGCACCGGCGCAGTCGGCCGGGGCGCGCCGCTGGGGCGACCCCTCGATGCGCTCACCCGGCTCTTGGGCGCGGCCAAGACGTGGATCGTCACCGGCAACGCTCCCGTCAAGGTCGGGGTGCTCGTGTCGCTGGTCGGCGTGGGGCTGCTGCTGCGGGAGGCCAGCCGGCGGGGCGTCATCAACATCACGCTCGAGATGCGCCTCATCGCAGTGGCGCTGTTCGGGCTGGCGCTGCTGGCCATCGGCTGGCGGCTGCGGCGCAAGAACCCGGTCTACGGGCTCAGCCTCCAGGGCGGCAGCGTGGCCGTGCTGTATCTCACGACCTACGCCTCCTTCGCGGTCTACGACGTGCTTCCGGCCGCGGCCGCCGCGGTGGCAGTGCTCGCGATGACGGTAGGGGCCGGGTTCCTGTCGGTCACCCAGGACAGCCCTCCGCTGGCGGTGCTCGGCATCATCGGCGGGTTCCTCGCCCCGGTGCTGACCTACACGAGCCCCGACGATCACGTCGCGGTGTTCGGCTTCTATGCGGTGCTGAGCGCGGCCATCGTGGCTGTCGCCTGGTACAAGACCTGGCCCCTGCTCAACCTGCTGGGCCTCGGCTTCACCTTCGGGATCGCGGGCTTCTGGCTGTGGCGGCGCTTCGACGAGGACAAGTGGGCCGACGTGCAGCCTCTCATCGGGGTGCTGATCCTGCTGTATCTGGCGATACCGGTGTTGTTCGCCATCCGGGAGGCGCCCGACTTGAGGCGGCCGTCGACTGCGCCGCTCGTGTTCGGCACCCCCTTCCTAGGGTTCGGCCTTCAATTCCTGGCCGTCGGCCACACCGACAACGGGATGGCAATCAGCGCGGCCGCCCTGGCGGTGGTGCATGGCGTGCTGGCGGTCGTCGCCCACAGGCTCGGCCGCGAGTGCCGCTCATTGGCGGAGGCCAACGTCGGGCTCGGGGCCGCCTTCGCGGTGATCGCGGTGCCTCTGGCGTTCGACGCCCACCTGACCGCCGTCGTGTGGGCCGCCCAGGGCGGCCTGCTGGTGTGGATCGGCTGTCGGCGAACCCGGGTGCTGGCCGTTGCGGCGGGCGGCGTCCTCCAGGCGATAGCCGGCGCGGTCTTCCTCGCGCACCTGGTGGAGTCCCTCCCCTACCCGCAGGATGTGCGGCCGGTCGCCAACGAGTTCCTCCTCGGTGCGGCGGTCCTGGCTGGAACCGGCTTGATGACCGGCCGGATGGTTCACGGTTTGCGCGGCCGGGTCAATGTGGAAGCAGCCGTTCCGTGGCTCGCGCTCGCATGGGGCTCGGGCTGGTGGATCGCCGGCGGACTCGTCGAGGTCGGCTACCAACTGACGTCGCATCAGCTGTCGGTGTCGCTGTGCTTCGTCGTGCTGTCCTTCGGCGCGGCCCACTTGTTGGCCGGCGGCCTCAAGTGGCCGCATCTTCACGCCCTGGGCGTGGCCATCGGTCCGACGCTGTGGCTGGCGGCGGCGCTCTCGCTGGTCAGCCAGCCGCTGCATCCGCTCGACCGCTTCGGCTGGGCGGCCTGGCCCGTGTCGCTCGCCGTGTTCTACTGGTTCTTGCGGGCCACCGAGGGCCGATTCCTGCGGGCCACCGAGGACCGGTTCCGGCTGCTGGCGGGGATCCTTCATGTCGGGGCCTATTGGCTGCTGGCGCTGCTGGCCGTCTCGGAGGTGTACTGGCAGACCGACAGGGCGGCCGACGGCGTCTGGCTGATCGTCGTCCCGGCCGCGGCGGGAACCGCGCTCGCGGCCTTGGCGCTGCTGGGCGGCCGCTGGCTGCGATGGCCGCTGCTGGCGCATCGGCGCGTCTACGTGTCGGCCTGCGCCGGGCCGACCCTGCTGCTCGCCGGGGCGGTGGTGGGGGCGGCGAGCCTGGTGACGGCCGGGGATCCGTCGCCTCTGCCGTATGTGCCGCTGCTGAATCCTCTGATCGTGCTGCTCGGCGCGCTGGCGGGGGTCGTCTTCGTTTGGCTCGCAGCGGTGCGCGACGGGCACCCGGAGCCCGCCGGCGGCGAGGGGCACCCCGCGCCTGCAGAGGGCGAGGGCCCGCCGGTGCGGGCGCTGGCGGTGGCAGCCGGGGGTGTCGCGGTGGCGACCATGGAACTGGCCCGCACCATCCACCACTGGCGCGATGTGCCGTGGGAACCCGAAGCGCTGATCGACTCGACCGCCTTCCAGGCGTCGCTGTCGATCCTGTGGACGCTGATCGCGGTGGCCGCAATGGTTGTGGGCGCCCGATCGGGACGCCGCGCCGCCTGGGTTTGGGGCGGGTCGTGGATGGCCGTGGTCCTGGTGAAGCTGTTGGCCGTCGATCTCAACAGTCTGACCGCGCCGGGGCGGGCAACCTCGTTCGTCGTCACGGGCGTGCTGCTCCTGGTGGTCGGATACCTGGCGCCCGTCGCGCCCGCGGCGTCTGCGGACGCGGGCGAACCAGCCGACGCCGGCAGCAGCGACTGGCTGACCGGCTGGCTGACCGGCCGCAACTGGCCGGTGAAGGCCGGCGTCGTGGTCTCAGTGGTGGGCGCGGCGATGCTGCTGACGGAGGCGGCCGGCCGGGACCTGCTCGCGTCGTCCATCGAGACCCGCCTCGCGGCCGTCACCGCGGCCGGCGCGGCGCTGCTGGTGATCGGCTGGATCCAGCGACGGGCCCGGCCCGCGTTCGGGCTGAGCGTTCAGGGCGGCGGCATCGCCCTGCTGCATGTCGCCGTGTACGCGGGGTATCCGGGCCACGGCGTGATCGGAGCCGCGCCGGCGGGGGCGGCGGTGGTGGCGGTCACCGCGGGCGCGGTGGCGCTATCGGTCGTGCAGGACTCCCGGGCGCTGGCCGTTCTCGCCACCGTCGGCGGGTTCCTGGCGCCGGTGCTGACCTACACGAGCTCCGATGATCACCTCCTGTTGTTCGGCTTCTACGCCATCTTGAGCGCGGCCATCGTCACGGTGGCGTGGTTCAAGGCCTGGCCCGAGCTCAACCTGCTCGGCCTGGCCTCCACCTTCGGCATCGCGGCCTGGTGGCTGCAGTTCCGCTTCGATCCCGACGACTGGATGGCGGTGCAGCCTCTCATTGCCGTGCTCGTGCTGCTGTACATGTCCATTCCGGCGATCTCGGCGCGGCGCGGCGCACCCGAGAGCGACGAGATGTGGATGCACCCGCTGGTGTTCGGCACGCCGTTCATCGCGCTCGGGGTCCAGCAGTTGCTGGTGGGCCATATCGACTACGGGCTGGCGATCAGCGCCTTGGCGCTGGCGCTGGCGTTGGCCGGGCTGCTCGCGATCGTCCGCAGCCTGGACCCCGACCGCCGCGAGCTGGCAGCCACCTACGCCGGCCTGGCCACCGTGTTCGTCGCCATCGCGGTCCCGATGGCGCTAGACGGCTCCTACGGGGCCACGGTGTGGGCCGCTCAGGGCGCCCTGCTGGCCTGGGTCGGCTGCCGGCGGGGCAAGATGCTGCCCATCGTCGGGGGCGCGGTCCTTCAGGCCCTGGCCGGGGCCTGGTTCGCTGTGCGCCTGGGGGAGTCGCTGCCCTATGGGTCCGATGTCCCGGTGGTGGTCAACGAGTACTTGATGGCCGCGGCGGTGCTGGCGCTGGCCGGCCTGGTGTCGGGGTGGCGGATGCACCTGGCGTCGGAGCGGATCGGCATCGACGCCGTCGTCGGCTGGCTGGTCCTGGCGTGGGGCACGGCGTGGTGGCTGACCGGCGGCCTGTTGGAGATCGGCTCGCAGATCCCCGAGCACTGGCTGCCGGCGTCGCTGGTCTTCGTGGTGGTGTCGTTCGGGGCTGCGGTGGCGCTGGCCGGCCCGCTGCGATGGCCCCGCCTCGGCGCGCTGGGATTGCTGGTCCCGCCGGCGCTGGTGGCCGCTCTGGTCGTCTCGCTCTCCACCCAGGCCCACCCCCTCGACGGCTTCGGATGGGCCGCGTGGCCGGTGTCGCTGGCGGTCTCCTACGGATGTCTGCGCCCGCGCGAGCAGGCATTGGGGAGGCTGGCCGCCCGGTGGCACGCCAGCCTGCACGGCGATCCGCCGGCTCCCGGCACGGCCCGCGGGCCGGTTGCGCTCGCAGCCTGGCTGCACGCCGCCGGCTTCTGGACAGTGGCTGTGATCTGCGTGACGGAGGTTCTCTGGCAGACCGATCAGGTTGCCGAGGGTGTTTGGCCGCTGGCTGCGACGGCGGCCGCAGCCATATTGCTGGCGGCCGCGCCGATGGCGGCTCGGCGCTGGCTGGCGTGGCCGTTCGGCGAGCACTGGCGGACCTACACGCTGGCCTGCAGCGGCCCGCTGCTGACTGTGGCCTCGGTGGTGGTGCTCGGTGCGGCCGTGTTCTTCGCCGGCGATCCGTCGCCGCTCCTGTATCTGCCGGTGGCGAACCCGCTGGGCGTGCTGGTAGGGATGCAGCTGGTGGTGTCGCTCGCCTGGAGGAGGCACGCCGAGCAGCAGTGGGACCATCCGTTCCAGGGTCTGGTCGATGCTCGCTGGTCGCCGACGTTGTTCGTGCTGGGTTTGATCGTTGCCACTGCGGAGACGGCCCGGACGGTGAGTCATTGGCTGGACGTGCCATGGAATCTGGAGTCGCTGTGGGAGTCCACCGCGCTGCAGACGTCGCTGTCGATCCTGTGGGCCGTGATCGGCCTGTCGGGGATGGTGGCCGGGGTGCGCATGGCCCGACGGGCCATGTGGGTGGCGGGCGCCTCGTGGATGGCGGTGGTGGTGGCCAAGCTGTTCCTGGTCGACCTCAGGAACCTGACCGCGCTGGGCCGGGTGGTGTCGTTCATCGTGGTGGGGGTGCTGCTGCTGATCGTCGGCTACCTGGCCCCGGTGCCCCCGGCTGCAGCAGACGAGTCCGAGGAAGCCCCCGCCCCATCCGGCGGATCAGAGGAGCCCAGCGGGGAGTGATGCTGGCGGCCTTCCGGCTCGGCCCGCCGGGTTGGAGCCTCAGCGTGGACCGGTGTAGCTCACCGAGGCGACCGCCAGCCGGTGGCTCGGCTCGGCCCGCCGGGTTGGAGCCTCAGTCCGCTCGGGCTGCGCCGACCATCGCTCGGATCGAGGCCGCCGCCTCGCTGCCGTCGTCGCACGCCTGGGCCCAGCCGGAGGCGTCGGCGCCGAAGTTGGCGTCCTCGATGGTGGCTGAAGCGCCCCGTTCGAGCAGGTACCGGACCATCTCGGAGCGCTGGAACTGGATGGCGAAGTGCAGCGCGGTCGTGTTCTGGTACGGCCTCGCGTCGATGTCCACCCCGGCGTCGAGGAGATAGTCGACGACGTCTCGCCGATTGTTGAGCGCCGCGAACACGAGGGCCTCGCCCACGATCTCGGCGGGATCGTCGGCGGGCGGGGTGCCGGCGGGCCGACCGACGTCGGCCCAGTTGGGACGGCACGGACCGGGATCGGCTTGCAGCGACCCGTCGGTGGCGACCCAGTCCCGAACCTCCGGCAGCAGCCCCGCGGCCGCGGCCAGCCACAAGCTGGGCCGGTGCAGGCCGTGCGCGACGAGCACGTCGGCGGCCTCGGTGGAGCTGTGCATGGCGGCGGACTCCAGCGGCGTGATGCCGGCGTCGGCCCGGGCCGCGGGGTCGGCGCCGGCGGCCAGCAGCTGCGTGCAGAGATCGGCCAAGTTCCAGCACCCGGCGAGGTTCAAGGCTCGATCAAGGTAGGCGCCCGCGTCGATGAGCACCCCGACCATCTCCGGAGATGGCGGCCCCCCTTCGGGCTGAGTCATCAGCTCGAGCATGGTGTCGTCGCCGATCTTGAGGTTCACCGCTTCTGGATCGGCCTCAAGAGCCGCTCGCAACCCATCGACGTCGTCGGTCAGGAGCGCATGCAGCGCGGGCTGGACCCGCTCGTCGTCGCTGTCAGGCATGCCGCTGTATCACTTCTCTGAGGTTCATTCCCCCTCCGTGTTCGATACCATCTATCCTTACTCTTGTCACTAGGTAAGGAGAAATGCGGTGGACGTTTCAGCGCGGGTCACTTCGAAGGGCCAGGTGACGATTCCCAAGGCAGTGCGCGAGGCGCTGGCATTGGAGACTGGAGATCAGGTGGTATTCAGGGTGGAGCAGCATCGGGCGATCATGGCCCGGACCCCCGACCTGCTGGAGATGGCCGGCACGGTGGAGGTGCCCGCGGCCAAGCGAGGCGCGGATTGGGACGAAGTGCGCCTGGCAGCCCGGGACCGGCGGGCGCAACGGGCTCGATGACAGCCCTGCTGGACACCAATGTGCTCGTGCGTCACCTAACAGGCGACCCACCCGACCTGGCCGCTCGGGCCACTGCCTACCTCGCTGCAGCCCAGGCACTGATACTGCCGGACTTGATCCTGGCCGAAGTCGTGTATGTGCTGGAGTCCTTCTGCGAGGTTCCCAGGGACCGGGTGGCCGAGCTCGCCCGATCGATCATCACGTTCGCCAGCATCCAGACCGTGGATCCCACGGTGCTGCTGCGGGCTGTCGAGGTCTACGAGGTCCATCGGATCGACTTCAGCGACGCCTACCTGGTCGCGGTAGCCGAAACCGCCAGTGTCGGCGACATCGCATCGTTCGACCGAACCATCGATAGGGTCCCCACGGTCAACCGAGTCGAGCCATAACGCACAGCCGCAACGCGGCAGCGGCTGACAGCTGCGCGATCAGCAGCCGAGGGCGTAGGTCACGGCTCGACACACAGCTCGCATCGTCCGGTCACCCAACTCGCCGGCGCGATCTGACAGCGACGAGCGCCGTACCGTGTGCAAGCCGTCGCAGTTCACCACTGACCCGTCCGCAAGGCCGGGCACGAAATTCGGTAGTGGGACCTCAACAGCGAGCCCCCGAACCGTGCTGGTGATTTCAGCGACTGTGACCAACTCGCGCACGTCGATGACTTCGGGACGAGTGAGAACAAGCACTGGCCGTCTCTTGCGCCCGATCTCAGCCCACCACACGTCGCCGCGGTTCACTCGGCTCCCCACGCTTCAGCGTCGTCCCAGAAGCCGTCGGGCTGCTCCGGGAATCGCTGGTACGCCGCTCGATCCGCCGCGCCCATGGCCCGCTTAACCGCGGCGACGACCCCCTCGCGGGCGGCTGCCGAGATGTTGATGTTGAGCTGACGGGCCCTCTCGGCCAGCTTCTCGTCCAGAGTGAAGGTAGTCCGAGTCGTCGTCATGGCTTGATGCTATCAGAACTGCTAGCATCCGAACGCGGTCGGCGAGATCGCCGAGAGGGTGCGGGCCGCGGGCCGCTATTCCACTGCGGCGGCTAGGAGGACCCGGGCGGACGGGCCGGGAACGCCATCCTGACTATCCGCTCGTGCTCTGCCTCGTCGTAGTTCTCGGCCATCCGGCGCATCCTCTCTCGCTGCTCCGGGGTTGGGTCAGGCGGCGGGATTGAACCTTGCACGGCGAACACGTAGCCCTCTGGAGGCCTGCCAAAGACGATCCTCATGACTGCCCCTCCCCATCGGGCGGACGTGGCGTGAACACACAGGAGGATTCGGGAGGAGGCGAAGGGAACGCGAGCCTGACGACGCGCTCGTGTTCTGCCTCGTCGTAGGCCTCAGCCATCCGATAGAGCTTCTTCCGGTCCTCCTCGGTTGGAACGAATGGCTCAAGAGATCGATTCCATTGGTACACAAGGCGATTGGAGCCCAGTACGTGAATGAACTTCATGATAACTCTTCATCATCAGGTGGTCTTGGTGTGAACCTACCATATTCTTCCTCATATTCCGCGACGTGATCGGACAGAAGCCTCGCCAGATCCCACGCCACCTGCGGCGGAACCTTCATCCACGCCACGCACACCGCGCCAGGCATGTCCGGCCCAGAGGGGAGCGAGACAGCGAACTCCACGGTGAACTCCAAGGCCGTGTGCCAGACGTGAACGAGGTTGGCGTACACCCCGCCGAGCGGCACGGAGCCGTCCATCAACACAGCCGAGTCCGGATAATCTGATGTCATATAGCGATAATACATTGCTCGTCACTATTCGCCACACCCGTCTACGCCTCGTCTGCCATCCTGTGCCGAGAGCAAGGCCAGCCGCTCCATAGCGATCAGCCAGCCTGTCGTACCGGTGGAGTACGTTGCTGCCGTGGCCGAAGAGATTGCTAGGCCAGCCGGTGAGGCTGGCGAAGGCGGCGGCGCGCTCGTTCGCGTGGCATGAGACGTTCCATCCTCGCTACAGCTGGTTCCGCAAGGCGCATAGCCATGTCGCCGACACTCCCGAGGTCTTCAATCGCGCCGACGCTCCGGTGGAGATCGGAGTGCAAGAACATGGTGCGGGCCATCCGCTTCTGGGGGACCGCCGCGAGGCTGATCGCCGACGACCCGCACAACGCCCGGGGACGGGAGGTGAGGTGCGTGCCCACCCGCAGGGGCCGGGCGCTGTTCGGTGAGGGCGGCTGGGACCCCTACATGGAGGACCCGGGCGCGCTGTGGCTGCTGCACGCCCCGCGGGTCGTCAAGGTCGATGACCGGATTCATGAGCAGGTCCACAGAGGAGCCTTCTACAAGTTGATCACAGGGCTGCGGGACATCGCTTGGCGGAGCGGGACCCGAGGAAGGTGACCGAAGCCCCTGACGGCAGGATGCTGTGGCTGTCACAGCAAGTAGCACTGTCTCGGGCTTCTCTCGCCTTTGCAACGTCACCCGCAAGCCATTCTTGAACATGCCCGGTAACCAGAACGCCCATAAGACATTGATGCACAAACGGTCCCCATCCATGAGTTCCGACGATGCTTCACTCCGGGTTGTACTCTCTCGACACCCGTCATCAGCGTTGGAGTGCAGAAGTTGGTCGAGGGCTCGGGGGGAGTACGCAGGCGGTTGCCAACCAGCGCTGCCGGCTGGCGGCTTCACCGCGGAGGCCTGGCTCTCCGCCAGCCACAGCGCGGCCTCCGATGACCACAACGAGGTCACCGGCGGGCAGCGCTCCGACCAGTACCATGGGCGTCTCGGCTTGGGACCGTACGAACCCTTTGGACACCGAACAGCGGCTTCGTAGCCTGTTGCGCGGCCGGCGCCTTGTTGGAGAACTGGATCTCTCGCCTGAGGGAAGCATCTTCCAGATGGCCCGGTGGGTCTTCATGGGCGCCACCAAGTCAGGCGATTACTCGCGCCTACGCAGCTATCCCGCGGTCACAGCGGTGTTCCTGGTCGGCGAAGGTGGCCGATGCTATGACGACGGAACCTTCTGGCCCAACATCGAGTCGCTTGAAAGCTCCAACCCCAGGGTCAGCTCAATTGTGGGCGAAGCGTTCGAGGCGGCTGTCTGCGAGTTGGGACTCGAGGACTTCAACGACGTCCCAGAGGCAGGCCGCTGGCTTCGTTTCGTCACACCGATCCTCCTGCATGGCGGGATTCCGGCGAGCTGCGCCCAGGATGCTGCGGAACTTGTGCGAACAAACCTGCGCAGCGGACTGCAGGACGCGACTGATCTGATCGACAGCGTGCTGCGCTCATCGGCGCGGGGCGCTCAGATCACCCGGCCGCTGCAACGCTTCTTCACCTACGGCGGCGAGTTCGCCCTGGACCTGGTACAGCGGATGATCACGGCGGTGTTCGACACCGAGGCGGTCGGAACAGGCATCGCCAGCGCATCGGTAACGGAGATGGCGGAGGATCTCGGCCTGCCTACCTACCTCATGCAGGCACTGCTCGATGGCGGATCCTTGGGCAAAGCTGCACTAGGGCGCCGCTCACCTCGTCCGCAGGTTCGGATCGACCGTTACTCGTGCAACGGGCCGTACCTTGTGCTGCGCCCCGTCGTTGACGGCGGCGAATGGCTCCTGACGGGAAGTTCCGCGAGCCGCTACAAGGCGTTGCAGCGCGACACTCACGAAGTCCCCCTCACCCCAGCGCGGGGATGGAGCGTCACGCTGCGCTCACGCGCCATTGAAGCCAGATCGCGCTTCGCCGGACATCCGGATGCGGCGGCGTACATCTTCGACGCAGCGGGGCGTCTGACACGCGAGCAACGGCAAGTACGCGGCAGCCAGGCGTTGATATTGGCGGCCCTAGATATCCAGATCGCCAGCGAGGACGGAACACCGGTCCCGCTCGTGGAGGAACTGCCCGCCCGCTCCGATACATGGCACGGATGGAAGCTATGGCACGTCGACACCTCCGAGCTCACGGCGATCTCACTGTGCAACCCCCACAGCCTCGACGGACCCAGCAAGATCAAGCTGCCCGTGTCGCGCCCCGACCCCGGGCCTGCCATCACGTCGAGCCCTGTCGGCGGCGTGACCGGCCCACTCGACTGTGCTGTTTATTCCGATGCGCCCGTGGTCTCAGAACCCGAAGTGACAGCCGCTGCGGCGTGGCGGGTCCGGTGGCGCTCCGACAACGAGAGTGGTCCTCCTGGGACCGCGATACTCGACAACCTGCCTCGCTGCGCGCAGGGCCGAGACCTGTCCCCGAGGCTTCCCAACGACGACGCCTTCTCCGGAACCGTCGAGGTCGTCGGACCGCTGGGCAGCGACCTGCGCGAGCGTGTCACCGTGGTGAGAGACCTGCATGTCGCATTGCCCGATCGCATCGTTGGCCCCGATGAGACCGTGCGAGCAACACTGCACGCCAGCTGCCTCCTGACCTGCCCTGACGGCAGCAGCGGCCGCGACGTAACTGTCGAATTCGCTCCAGGCTGCGACAGCTCCGACATTTTGGCGAACGCCGTGGAGTTGAAGGTCAAGATCCCGAGACTCTCGTGGGCCGTTAGCCGTCGGGGCGAGGCTCTGCCCGTGTTCGGCGGAGTAACCCAGCGGATCGGCATCGACGAGATCGAGTCCGGCGAGGTGGAGTCATTGATGGTCCGCTGCGGCAGACCTGCCCGTGTGGCTCTGCAACTGCTGGCAAGCGACGCTCTCCAAGAAGCCGGCCCTATTCGAGCCGGCGGTGAGCGTGGCCGCTGGGCCTTCCCTCTGTCTCAGTTCCGCGACACTGTCTCCTCGTCGGGGCTGGCGAGACTGAGCCTGACGGTCGATGCCGACGGCACCCAAGCGCCAGCAGCAGTCATCGAGGCGCTCTACGAGGTATCCGACGTCGCGGTCGAGATCGTAGCGGACGCCGAGGCTGGCAATGCGCTCCTGGGGGTTCGGTGGACTGAGAACAGGCGATTCAGGGGGCGAGAGCTGAGGCTCTGGTCGTTGCACCGTCCTTGGGCTCAGCCGGTGCGTGAAGACATACTCGATAACATCGATGGGTACTTCGACTGCGTCGTGGATGCACCTCCGGGTCCGTACATCACTCAGGTCGCGTTGCGCGACGACTGGACCGCCCCTCGACGGCCATCCCCCGGCGACGCAGACACGGACACAGTCAGAGTGGGATCGGCCACGGACGAGAGTGCCCAGATCAAGGCGCTGCGGCCCGATGTCGCCGTTGAGGCTCTGGAACTCGCAGTGTCGGGAAGTCGGCGCGCAACCAAGGTCGACAGCCGCTGCGTCGCCGAGGCGCGTACCGAGTTACAGGAGGCGATCGCGGCGTCCTGTCGCAGCCGGTCCGATATCGCCGCATTGAATAGATTGCTCCAGTTTGCCGAGGCCGTTGACGGACTCATGGCGCAGATGCTCGCCGAGGATCTGGCGTGGTCGCTGCCGCCAGACGCTCTCATGAGGCTGGCGCTCGCGTTAATGCCCGTCGCTGGCCGCCACGCGGCGGATCCGCGGACGCTGGAGGTGCTCTGGGAGGCTGCCCCTATCGCCGCTGCTGTGTTTGACCGCGTGCTTGACGACGATGGCGAGGCCCGTTGGAAGAGTTTCGCCGGCTGGATCCCCGCAGCTAGTGCCGACGGCCCGGAGCAGCCACCGCAACCTGTGAGCCAACCGCTGGACGAATTGGAGCCGCGCAGGCTCGACGCTCTCTCTGACGCCCTGCCGCCCATGGGTTCGCTGCCCTTGCAATTCGGCGGATATATGATCGCGGCGCTCGAAATGCTCAAGCGGAGCTGGCCGGACCGAGCGAAGTTGAACGACTGGATGTCCGCCCACACCAGAGTCACCACATACACGCAGCGTCTCAGCGAGACGCAGCAACAACAGATCGAGGCTCTGAGCCCCGCCGCCGGTACTCCAGGCTGGCACAAGTTCCCGGCGAGGATTCTCATCGCGGCCTTCAAGGTCACCGACGAGTTCGCCAGCCGGGCAAATCGGGAGACGGCGGAGCGCGCTGTGCTAGAAGCAGCGGAGATCGCGCCGCTGCTAACGACACGCAGCCTGCTCACAGCAGTGGCAACGCTTCACGCAGCGGCCCGCCAATGAAAGTTGCACCCGCCATGGACGAGCGCCCAGGCGCCGCCGCACCGCAGGTCCTTGACCCCATAGGGGCATCCCGGCTCATCGGCAACTCGTACCTGCGTTATCTGAGAGCACGCTACGCTCCCGCCGACGACAGGTTGCGAGCAGAACTCTACAACGCTCTCGGAAGCCAGTTTGAGAGTGACCGCGGTCCGTTCCTAGAGGCTGCGTCCGCCTATCGCATGGGGCGTTCGCTCAAGTCGCTGGTCGCGGAGGGTCTGATGCACCCGCGTTTGCGCGATCTCGACCCTGGAGTCCTGCCGCCGGACCGGCCGCTACACAGTCATCAGGAGACGGCGCTCCGCAAGGCCGCCGAGGGACGCAACCTCGTGATCGCGACCGGCACCGGTTCCGGGAAGACCGAGTGCTACCTGCTGCCGATAGTGGACCACCTACTCAGAGAGGCCGACTCCAACACCCTGGCCGAGCCCGGAGTGCGGGCGATGCTGCTGTACCCGATGAACGCGCTGGCCAACGACCAGCTGAACCGAATCCGCGGGCTCCTGCGACCGTTCCCCGAGATCACATATGGCCGCTACACCGGCGCCACCCCGGAGCGCCGTAACGAAGGCGAACAGGAACACCGCAGCCGCATCGGCGCTGACCCGGACCCGGGGGAGCTTGTCTCGCGGGAGCAGATGCGCGACACCCCGCCGAATGTTCTTCTGACCAACTACGCCATGCTGGAGTACCTCCTGTTGCGTCCGGCAGACACTGCGTTCTTCGACGGCCCGACCGGTCAGCACTGGCGATTCGTGGTACTCGACGAAATGCACATCTACAACGGCGCCCGGGGTGCAGAGATCGCGATGCTGCTCAGGCGGCTACGAGATCGCGTCAATGAGAGCAGACATGGGCGCCTCCGCTTCGTCGGGACGTCCGCGACACTCGGTACTGGCAGCGACGCCGCATTGCGGATAGCCGAGTACGCGAAAGATCTCTTCGGCGAACGAGTCGAGCACCACAGCCATGACGAACGCCGCCAGGACATCGTCACCCCCGTACTGGAACCACAGCCGGTACCCTCTTCCCAATGGAAGGCGCCCGAAGGGGCCTTTCATGCCTTCGCCGAGGCGCTCGCATCCGGCCACGTCCGCGACGATGTAGGTGCCCTAGTGCCTGCAACCTCTGCGCCGCAGCGAGACGGCGACACTCTCTCGCTGATCGAGGCGCTCGGCTCGGAGCAGCATGTGCTCAGACTCCGCAGGCTGCTGCGCGACGGGCCACTCGACGCCTCAGAGATCGAGACCCGAGTGTTCGCAGACCAGCATCGAGTCGACGAACTCGACGCGCTGCTCGGAGTCTGCGCCAACGCCCACGGCAACGCCGCCCCGCTGGTGCCAGCGCGCTACCACTACATGCTCCGAGCCCTCGAAGGCGCGTTCCTTTGCAAGTCCCCGAAGCATCCCACCGGAGCGCCGCGCCTGCGTCTCGAACGCCACCAGACGTGCCCGGACTGTGAAGAGCGGAGCGTCCTCTCGCAGATGTTCGAGTTTGGGGTCTGCAACCGCTGCTCGGCGGCGTACCTGATCGGCGACGCGGCCTCGCCGGACGAAGACGGGAACATCACGGTCAGCCAGGCTCCCCCGCAGAAACGCAGCCTGCTGTACCTCCTGTTGGACGATCAAGTGGATGACGACGACGAGGACGAGGCAGCCGTCGTGGACGACGACGAAGTGATCGCTGACGTCGACCGCCGACGCCTGTGCACTGCCTGCGGGAACCTGTCCGATGAGATCGGCGAGCCCTGCGGCTGCGGTGCCACAGGAGCATCTCTCGGAGTGACGTGCGCCAAGCCGAAGCGAGGGCAGCCGCTGCGGCGCTGCCCTGCTTGCTCGGGCCGCACCACCGCGGCGATCGTGCTTAGGTTCTTCACCGGCCACGACGCGCCCGTTTCCGTAATCGCGACGGCCCTCTACCAGTCCCTTCCGCCTGAGCCGGCCCCCGCCGGCCGAGTGTCCGCCATCGGCGAGGGACGCAAGCTGCTGACCTTCTCAGATAGCCGGCAGGACGCCGCGTTCTTCGCGCCCTACTTGGACCGCACTTATGCCCGCGCCGTACAGCGCCGCATGATCTGGCACGCGCTGGAGCAGCATCGCGACGAAGAGCTCCGCTTCGAGGACCTGGTGCCGGTGATCCGCCGCCTGGCCGAGGAACGCCTGGTGATCGACCCCGATGACAGCTCCAGGTCCAAAGACACACAGGTGCGCCTCTGGCTGATGGCCGAGGTGTTGGCAACAGACCGCCGTCAGAGCCTCGACGGCGTCGGACTCGCTGAGATCACTGTCGCCGTGCCCCGGACAGTGACCGCTCCGCCTGCTCTGCAACACCTGGGATTCAGCGTGAAAGAAGCAATCGACATTGCGGCAGTGCTGCTCGACACGCTGCGGCGCCAAGCCGCAGTGCATCTTCCCGAGGGGGTCGACATCGAAGACCAAGCCTTCGCCCCACGCAACATCGTCACTGCGGCACGACAGGGGCGCCCTGCAAACAAGGTGATGGCTTGGCTACCGGCACGAGGCCGCAACAGCCGCCTCGACTACCTGACCAAAGTATTCGACCGCCGCGGCATCACCGCCGATCCTCTTGAGGCACTCAAGGGGATCTGGCGCTGGCTGACAGACGCCAACAACCCGTGGCAGAAGGTGCTGCGGCCCGAGAATGTCCGCCAGCACGGGACGGTGTTCAGGATCGACCCGAAGTGGATCACCATGATCCCGGTCTCAGAGAACCATCCCGCCTACGAGTGCTCCAAGTGCCGCCAGATCGCTTGGCGCCGTGTGACCGACGTCTGCCCCACATGGTGCTGCGACGGGACGCTCCGACCTGCTCGAATGGAGGGTCGCCCGTCCTCGGAGCACTACCGGCACCTCTACACGACGCTGAGGCCCTCGGGCATGAGGGTCGAGGAGCACACCGGCCAGCTTGAGACCCAGCGCGCCAGGCAGTTCCAGCAGGATTTCCTGGACGGCGAGCTAAACGCATTGAGCTGCACGACCACCTTCGAGCTCGGCGTGGACCTCGGCGACGTGAAGGCCGTCCTGATGCGAAACGTTCCCCCGTCGCCCGCGAACTATGTGCAGCGCGCGGGCCGCGCAGGCAGACGCGCCTCAACCCCGGCTCTGGTCGTCACTTTCGCCCGCCGCCGAAGCCACGACCTCTACCACTTCAGGGAGCCGATGCGACTGATCGAGGGTCATGTCGGCGTACCGATCCTGTCGTTGCGGAATCCGTTGATTGCGCGCCGCCACATTCACGCGGTTGCCTTCGCCGCCTACGAGCGCCGCCACGTCGTCGAACGAGGCGGCGACCCTCACGGCAACGTGGCCTCGTTCTTCGTCGGCCAGGACGGCGCCCCTGCCGCGGTCGACGACTTCGTGGAGTGGCTGCAGAGCCGCCCTGACGATCTGGCCGCGGCGGTTGCCCGGATCACCCCAGAAGAAGTCGCCGAGGAACTGGGAATTCACACTTGGCGATGGGTCCAAGACCTGATGGACGACGAGGGCGGTGCGGACCGCGAGCACTACGGGTGGTTGGCGCGAGCAATCAAGGAGATCCGCTCCGACCTCGAAGAGATCGACGCCGAGATAGGAGAGACGGCGAGACGAATCCGGGACTTGAGCGATCAGAACCTCAACAACCAGGCCGCCGCGCAAACACGACGCCAAGCCGCTCTATACAAGGTCAAGGCCACTCTGGAGAGTCGGCGCCTTATCGACCATCTAGCCACGCGGGTCGTACTCCCGAAGTACGGCTTTCCGGTTGATGTGGTCACCTTGGACGTATGGCGCCAAGGCGACGGGGATGCCTCCGGGCTGGACCTCTCGCGCGATCTGCGCATGGGCATCACCGAGTATGCGCCAGGATCCAAGCTTGTGGCAGACAAGGCGATCTGGGAATCCACTGGCCTGCGGATACTGCCGGGAAAGGCTCTAGTCGGCTACCGCTACGCCGAGTGCGAGGCATGCGGCTCATTCAGCACCCGGATCGACGCCGCCGACAACGACGAGGAATCCCCTGAGTTGTGCCAAGGATGCGGCAGGGCGTTCGCCACCGGCAAGTTCATCGTTCCCCAGTTCGGGTTCATAGGCCGCCGCAGCAACGAGCAACCCGGTGAAGCGCAGCCACCGAGGGCGGGGCGCTCGCAGTTCTACTTCAGCGACTACGCCGGAGACGTCCCCGGCATCGAGGAAATCCGAATAGGGCGCTCAAGGGTGCAGGCTCAGTTCAGCCGACAGGGGCGCATCACGGTGATCAACACCGGCCCAGCCGAACGCGGCTTCCGGGTCTGCTTGTCCTGCGGCCACACCGAACCCACAGTCGCCCAAGCAACACCCAACGCGCCGGCTCCGCATCACCGCCCCGGCACTAGTCGCGAATGCAGCGGGCTGCTCAGAGTGCGCCACTTGGGCCATCAATACCTTACCGATGTAGTCGAGCTGGATCTGATGGCACCGATGAGCGTCACCCAGGCACGAAGCACGCTGTACGCTCTGCTGGCCGCAACTCCCGCCTTGGGCATCCCGACAGAAGACGTGGACGGGACCCTGGGGCCTACAAGTTCCTACAACCGCAAGACGTTGGTCATTTTCGACACAGTTCCGGGCGGAGCCGGTCATGTCAAGTGCGTTCGCGACAACCTCCAACGCCTGCTGGAAGCCGCGTACGAGATCGTTAATGGATGCAGTTGCGCCAAGAGGACAAGCTGTTACGGATGCGTCCGGAGCTATCGCAACCAAGAGTTCCATGACCAACTGACCCGCGGTGAGGCTGAAGCGGTGCTCGGTGGCCTGCTTGCTCTACAGAGCTAGAGTGACTCGGGTGAGCAATGGACATCACTCAGATAGACCTTCTCTCGATCCGATTCAAGGTGTCTTGGAGATACTTGACAGAGCGTCCATGACAGATACGAACAAGCTTGGACTATTGCTTTCATTGATCGACCTAGCTTCAGAACACATACAAGACAATCAACCGATATCGAGAAGAGCACTCGCAGAGCGATATCTAGACCTACATTGGGAACACGGTCGCCCGTACCGAGACAGGATGCTTCGCCAGAGTTCAAGCAAGAAGAAGCGGAAGGACGACACCGTAGCTGATGATACAACCGTAATGCAGAACGTTCGTGAGCTTCGCGATCTTCTGAGGCAGCGTTCGCTTGGAGATTCTGAGCACCAGTCTTTCGAAGTGGTCGACCACAGGATGCGAAGCCCCGAGTGGAAGAACGATTGGGAGAAGGCACTTGACAAGTCACTAGCACGCGTCGAGAAGGATCTGTGGCGGAATCCGGTCACACGGTTACAGGTTCTTCCTGGAAAGCCTGATCCCTTCTTGTTTACGTTCGACAACAACCAGATAGAGTTTCTTCCTAACGTTGCCCAACAATTGACGAAATACTCTGGGGTACTTCGTCCATTGATTGAATTCCGGTTCGCGCAACTGGTGGCCAAGATCAATGGGGAACACCTGAACGCGCTCGACTTTGATATACACGAGCATCTGTTTGGTCGAGATAGAATGATGCCACCGTACAGTATTCGCATCGGCCTAATGAAGTTGCAGGGAAGTCGATGCATACTGACGGGACGGCACATACGGCGAGACAACATCTCACTTGATCATGTAATTCCTTGGTCACGTACTCGCCTGTCGGCGATCGAGAACTTCGTAGTCACAACAAGTAGCGTCAACAGCAGCAAGTCAGATTCGCTCTTGGGACCTGATCTCGTCGTCAAGTGGCTCGATTATCTTGACGATAAGTCGGAACAGATCGTGGAACTGGCAGATGCAAGTGATTGGCCTACTGACTTCGAGCGCGTGAGCAGTGTGGCCCTTCACATCTATGAAGCGCTCGATCCGGCCGTCGGGGTTTGGCAAGGTGACAATGGAGTTCAGCCTCTTGGAGATCAAGGCAAGACCAGAATCATAGGTGTGCTGCGAGAACGCCTATAGCGCGAAATCTAGTGCCTGTCGCGGTCCTGCGGCGGCGGATTGCCTTCGTGCAAATGGGCGACCATGTCGGCTGGTCTCGGCCTGCCAGGCTCTGTCCACCAGTCGCGAGCGCCAAGAACCAGCTGCCCGCGCCAGCCCAGCCGCACAACCCCAGCGCCACCGCGGCTCTCAGCGACACTGCGGCTGATCGGATGGAGCGGTTTCTGGCCGCGCGTTGGACCGGGCCCTTGATGGTGTGCGTGAGGTCGGCGAGTGTGGCGGGGATCGTGTGGCTCGCCACACGATCCAGCGGCTAGTCGGTGACTCTGCACATTGGCAACAGGAAGAGCCGCAACTTCATGAAGGCCGCCGACGAGGACCGCTCGACGGCCCTCTGCTTGTGAGTCGCACCGGCGTAGCTGACGCGATCACCGCCATCGCCCGCGAGGCCGCCGATCCGATCGTCCTAGCAGTTGGTGGCGGATCTGGTACGGCCGACGAGATCGAGCGAGCACGAGCGGACGGACTGGGAGTAGTCCCAGTCGGCATATTCGGCGGTTCGGCGCTTGAGGAATGGACTCGGATCGACGAGAGTCTGGAGGACTACCGCCTCGGAGGGTTGCCCGTTGACCGCCACGACTACCAGTTGCTCCGCCACGGCAGTCCACAGGAGTGCGCCGCAGCAGCTGCTCGCCTGGCGGAGCAAGCGTTGTATATTCGACCTGGGGAAACGAAGGCAGGAGTAGCACGACGACCGCGACCGGCGACAGCTTCGATGCGCCCCTCGACTGGTCTTGGTCCGACGATCAGGTCGTGCACCTGCTGGCGTCGGCCGAGCAGACCGAACGCTGCGACGGCTGGTGGACTGCGAACGATCTGCAGCGCCTGCCGTTCGACGAGCCTCTTGAGGACGGTGCAGACAAGTGGCGAGCCGCCCTCGCCGGGTTGTTCATGCGCTACGCCAACTTCCATATCGTCCTGGCCGATTCTCCGGACTATCCGAAACTGCTCTCGGCTACGGCCCATGCGCCCGCGATCCTGTTCGTCCGCGGCTCGCTCGCCAGCAACGGCGCGGAGTCCATCGCCATCGTCGGAAGCCGAGACGCGAGCCAGCAGGCAACCGATGCGGCACGCTCGCTCGGCGCCCGCCTCGCCGACGCCGGGACAACTGTCGTCTCCGGGCTCGCCCGGGGTGTCGACACCGCCGCGCACTGCGGAGCTCTGGACGCCGGCGGACGCACGACTGCCGTCGTCGGCACAGGCATCGACGTGGTCTTCCCGCCGGAGAATCGCCCGCTCGTCGAACGGATCGTCCTCAACGGCGCAGTCGTGTCGCAGTTTCCTCCCGGCCTCCGCCCATCCAAGACCAGCTTCCCGGCGCGCAACGCTGTGACCGCCGGACTGTCCTGTGCCAGCGTCGTCGTCGAGGCCGAAGAGCTCAGCGGCACTCGCATCGAGATGGATTACACCCTCGAGTTCAACCGGCCGGTGCTGCTGTGGGCGCCGGTGCTGGGCAGACGGCCCTGGGCACGCTCGCTCGCCGCCGCTCACGACAACGTCCATCTGGTGTGCTCAATATCGGAGATCCGGGACCTGGCCCTCCGGACCTGAGGTGAACACGGCGCTCGCCGCTCTCGGCGACTCGCTCGCGCCCGACTGCGTCACCGTTCCGACGCACGGCCCCGATGTCTGCCCCATATGCCGGGGACATCGCGATGAGACAGCGGAACTGTGCGACAGCTGCACCGTCTGCCGTGAAAGCCTCGGGACGCTCCGCCCGGTGGTGCCCATGTCGCTCTACGCGAAGCCCTCGCCGATGCGAGATCGACTGCGGAACTACAAGGACAGCGAGGATGTGTCGACGCGCCGGCGACTGAGCCGGGAGGTCGCCGCGCTCGTCGAGCGATTCTTCATCCAACACAGCGCACCGCTCGCTGACCGTCTGGGACGTTGGGACGCCGTGTGCGTCGTGCCCTCCACCGATCGCGAGCCGCCTCATCCACTCGAGCGAGCACTCTCGGACAATGGAGCCGATCGTTGTGGCCCGCTCGAGCAACTGCTCCGGCGAGGGCCCGGTGAGACGGCACACCGCAGGCCCAACCGTCAAGCCTTCGAGCCGACAACAAGAATCGCTGGACGCCGCGTGCTGCTGCTCGACGACGTGTTCACCACCGGGGCAAGGTCGCAGTCGGCTGCCTATGCACTGGAAGAGGCAGGTGCCGCAGTGTCAGCCGTTGTTGTCATCGCGCGGCGGATAAACCCGGACTGGCGTCCCGAGGTAGCGCATTGGTGGGAGCGCCAACTTGCGATCCCTTTCTCGTGGTCAACACGGCCATGACGGTCACCCACCACTCTGCGGTGGCCCTCGCACGGGTACGTGCACGATCACACGAGTGAGCGCGATCGCGAGGACCTCGCTGCCGGGGGGATCGCCCGGCAGCCGCCTCTCCGGAGAAGGGACGCGTATGTACGCTCAACGCATGGATCTCTTGGAGCAAACCAAGAGCAGCCTCCAAGAGCTGAACGCGACGTTGCGCTCCGAGGGGGACGAGGCGCGTGCTCGATACGTCTCGTTCGAGCCGGACTACGACTACGACGACCGGTGGATCGTGTACGTGACGTGGGAGATCCCGGCGCCGAACGACGAGGAGTGGCCACTGGAGCTGCTCGACGGGTATTGGCAGCGGACCGACGACGTCGTGGGCGATGCCGGCACGGCGCTCTGCCTGTTCCGCACCCCCGACGAGCTGTCGGAGCCCGGCCACCAGCGCGGCGCACAGCTCCAGCCGGGCAGTGTCCCACCGAGTGGTGGGGTTTGAGGTAGCCGCTGGGGTCCACCACTAGGGGGGTCATCGGCGTGATCCTCGGTGAGAGAAATCACCGACTCATCGAGGAGGACACACCGATGACCCTTTCTGATACTGACACAGCACAGCTGTGGGAGACGTTTCGCGCCGGTGGCGGTGCGGAGCTGGTGCGCGGCGCGGTGCGTCTGGTGCTCCAGGAGCTGATCGAGGCCGAGGTCACCGAGGCGATCGGCGCGGGGCGCTATGAGCGCAGCGACGCTCGTGTGAATGAGCGCAACGGGCACAGGCCGCGGCTGTTGGCCACCCAGGCCGGCGACGTCGAGTTGAGGATCCCCAAGCTGCGCAAGGGCTCGTTGTTGCCGTCGGTGCTCGAGCCTCGCCGGCGCATCGACCGGGCCCTGCACGCGGTCATCATGGAGGCCTATGTGGCCGGGGTGTCCACCCGCTCGGTGGATGATCTGGTGGCCGCGCTGGGCGCGGAGTCGGGGATATCGAAGTCGGAGGTGTCGCGCATCTGCGCGGGGCTCGACGAGATGGTGGAGGCGTTCCGGGGACGGCGCCTGGACCATGTCGAGTTCCCCTACGTCTATGTGGACGCGACCTACCTCAAGGTGCGCAACCGCGTCTCCCAGGTCGTCTCGATGGCGATGGTCGTGGCCACCGGCGTCACCACCGACGGCAACCGGGAGATCCTGGGCTGCGACATCGGCGACAGCGAGAGCGAGGGGTTCTGGCAGCACTTCTTGGGCTCGCTGCGAGCCCGCGGGCTCACCGGGGTGCGCCTGGTGATAGCCGACGCCCACGCCGGGCTCGGCGCCGCCGCGGACCGCACCATCCAGGGCGCCGGGCGCCAGCGATGCCGGGTGCACTTCATCCGCAACCTTCTGGCGCTGGTGCCCCGCACCCACCAGCACATGGCCGCCGCAGTGTTCCGGACCGTCTTCGCGCAGCCCGACGCCGACGCCGTGCGCGACGCCTGGGACGAAGTCGCCGCCCAGCTCGGCGCCCGATTCCCCAAAGTCGCAGCGCTCATGGCCAACGCCAAGCCCGAGGTGCTGGCCTTCGCCGCGTTCCCTCGGGCCCACTGGCAGAAGATCTGGTCCACCAACCCACTCGAACGCATCAACAAAGAGATCAAACGCCGATCACGCGTCGTGGGGATCTTCCCCAACGAAGCATCCGCCATCCGCCTCGTCGGCGCCATCTTGGCCGACCTCCACGACGAATGGCAGGCCACCGAGCGCCGCTACCTCTCAGAGCACTCCATGGCCACCCTCAGCCCCGAGCGCGATACCATCGCCACAGCCGAGCTCACACCCGGCAACCAACACCGAGGCTCAACCCCAAAGCCCACCACTCCACGGGACGCCCCCCTCCAGCCGGCCTGAACGGGCCATGACAACGGCAGAGCTCAGCGCGGCAGGACTGCTCGACGCAGCCCGCCACCTGGTGCCCACGGGTCGGGGTCGCCCGCGCAAGCCTCGACTTCGACGCGCAAGTGCAACACGGTGAGATCGCGGCTATGGAACTGAGGACCGCAGATCGGGAGTTGAAATCTCGCCGCAGGCCGACAGACGCGGGTCAGGACTGCCCGGCCTGAAGAGTGCGGTCGACGGCCCGGCGGATCCATGACGACACAGAACGGTCGTCGGCCTCGGCGGCCGCCTTGACCCGTTCGAGCATCTCGGGCGGGAACCGCACAGGAACCGGATCTCGGACTCGGTATCCGGCCGGCGTTCGAGGCGCGGCGCCGGTGGTGTGAGTGCTCGGAGGTTCTGGAACGCGAGCAGCCGCTGATGCGCCAGTGCCCGGCGGTGGTCGCCCTCGGTCGTCGGCACCAACTCGAACGTGTCGATGCGGCCCATGATGGCGTCATATTCTACACCTTTAACTCTATTTCAATATATGTTATGCTGTTAAAATGCAAAGAACTATGATCGGTGATCTTCAAGGCTAACCGCGAGGACCTCGCTCCGCCGGGGGGATCGCCCGGCAGCCGTCTCACCGGAGAAGGGACGCGTATGTACACTCAAACTATGGATCTCTTGGAGCAAACCAAGAGCAACCTCCAGGAGCTGAACGCGACGTTGCGCTCCGAGGGGGACGCGGCGCGTGCTCGATACGTCTCGTTCGAGCCGGACTACGACTACGACGACCGGTGGATCGTGTTCGTGACGTGGGAGATCCCGGCACCGAACGACGAGGAGTGGCCGTTGGAGGTGCTCGACGGGTACCGGAAGCGGACGTACGACACGGTGGGCGACGCCGGCACGGCGCACTGCCTGTTCCGAACCCCCGACGAGCTGTCAGAACCCGGCCACCAGCGCGGCGCACTGCTCCAAACAGCCTGAGGGCGCCATGGCATCGTCCGAACTCAGCCCAGCAGGGTTGCTCGACGCAGCCCGCCACCTCGTGCCCACCGGTCGGGGCCGGCCACGGAAGCCGCGGCTTCGGCGGGCAATCTCGACGGCCTACTATGCGGCATTCACAGCCCTCACGGCAGAAGTCGCCCGTCACTACCCGCCCGGCGCCGCGAGGCGAGCCGTGTGCCGACTCGTCAGCCACGGAGCAGCGCGGCGCGCCTGTTCGGACCTGCGATCCTCAGGATCGGTGCCTTGGCTTCACGGCAACCCCGCCTGCCATCCTGACCTGCTGGACTTCGCGACCAATTTCGAGACGCTCTATGTCTTGCGCCACTTGGCCGACTACGACCACGATTATTCATGCACCAAGCTCGATGCGTCGGACGCGCTACGGTGCGCGCAACGAGCAGTCGATGCGCTCGCCTCAGCACACAAGCAGTGCCCCGAGCAACTCGACATCCTCTGCATCGCGACGCTGGCGGACGACCGGACACGCCGACAGATCTCCAAGCGGTAGACCTCGTAGCTCAGGCCGTTACTCCTGCTGCAAGCGCATCAACGGCCTTGGACCCTCGCCTCTCCCAACCGCGGCGGCGAGCGAGTGAGCCGCTACGCAGGGACCCCGGCTGTGCCTCAACCTCGTGAGAGATAGGCGTCCAGAGCGTCGCTGATCACCTGGCTCTCAGTGGTGCCGTCGGATGCGGCTCGCTCCCTGATGCGGTCCATGAGGCTCGGCGGGCGCCCGGAAGGTCTGGACCTCGGCCCTCGCCTCTCCCAGCCGCGGCGAACGGCGGCGACTCTTCTTGATCGCGGCGAGCTCGTCCGAGCTGAACTTCCGACTCTCGAAGGTGTCCGCCATGCAAACAAGATCGGTGTCCCTCGGCGAAGCGTAAGCGCAAGACTGTCGGCTGATCGTGGCTAGACCACCGCGTCTACTGCTGTTGGTCAGATGATGCAGAGTCGCTCTCAGACTCGACGTCCGGCCGGCGTTCGAGGCGCGGCGCCGGCGGTGTGACGGCTCGGAGGTTCTGGAGGACGTCGCCGTAGAAGACGGTCACGGCGTCAAGGATCGCGTCGATGAAGCCCGGCTTGCGGGCGGAGCGACGCCCCTGCCCCATCTCGGAACGCCGCAGCACACGGAATCGGACGGGGTCTTTGCGTGACTCCCCGAGCCCGGATCTCGGATCCTCCAGCAACTGCTCCAGAGTCGACACGACAGGGGCTCTGGCTCCCCGCCCGTAGGTCTCGATGATCAGCGACCCTTCGGTATCGCGCAACTGCCGAGTGAGCCAGGTGACCCGAGCCCTGCCGCCCCGGTCACGAGGCGCATCGAAGGTGGCGCCGGTCGTCACGAGGCGGGCCCTCAAATCGGCGACAACGACCATGTCGGCGATTGTGTCCGGCACCCGGAGAGTGCCGGAGAGCGTGCCGTCCTCGCAGATCGACTCGACGAAGGCCCGGCTGCGCTGCTGCCCGTCGTCTCGATGCGCCCTTGGTATCACCTCTTGGACATCGGAACCGATCTCGACCCCTAGCTTCAGCGCCACGAACCTAAGAAGCTGGTCCCAGCGCTGACAGACCTCGACGACCGCGCTGTCTCGCCGATCGAGGGTTCCCTCACGGGCACCGTCACGCACGGTCGTCCAGTTGACACCCATGTCGGAGAACGCCAGCGCACCCGAGTTCGGATGCTCAAGGTACCGAATCAGTTCATTGAGGATCCAAGCCTGCTCCGGGTCTTCCACACCGCGATGCGTGTGCTCCTTCACCGCTTCGGCGAGGATCATCGTCCATGACATGTGGTGAACCTGCACCTTGGAGTTGGCCCTAATCCGCAATCCGTCGGTTGGATGCACTCCCGGCGATGGTGCAATCTCATTCGAGATGGTGACGACACAGTCGTAGTCATGCCTGCGGGCAATCTCCACGTACGCGTTGATCTGCTCAACGTCGAGCTTCGCGTCGCCAGTCTTCACTTCTACGAGAGCCTCGAAGATGCTCCTGCCGAACGACACCCGCACGAGTCCGTCAGGCCGGACGGTGCGCCCGTCTGGTGCGTCGTAGGTGACTTCCGTGTACGCCTCGACGCTCGCCCTAGAACCACGGGGCGCCCCCAGCGGTGTGAGCAGCACCTTCGAGAACGGCCGTACGATCGACAACACCGCCAAGAGCGCAGACGCCGCCCGCAACTCGGACTCCTTGTTGCCGGCGATCCCCGCTACCGGGATCAGCCGTGCCGGTTGTGCTTCGAGTGCCACGGTGCCTCCTGACACAGTTCAGACCGCGAGGAGCGGGCCGATCCATGATTCGCAACAATGAATATAGGCGCAGTATAGAGTTCGGAGTTCGTGGCTCTCAGCGACACTGCGGCGGATCGGGTGGAGCGGTTCTTGGCGTCGCATCCGACCGGGCCGCTGGTGGTGTGCGTGGGGTCGGCGAGCGTGGCGGGGATCGTGTGGCTCTCCGAACACGCCCACGGCCGGCCGGTGACGCTGCTCATCGGCGACATGAAGAGCCGCAACTTCGCCCTAGCCACCGACGCCGACCGCCGCGCCGCGCTCAACTTCGTGCAGCGCAGCAACGTGACCGTGCTCAACTGGTATCGCACCGGGCGCTCCAGCCAGGGACGCTCCGAGGCCCACCTCAAGGTGTGGGCGGCCTGCGACAACGCTGGAGACCCGCAGGCGTTCCTGGTCGGGTCGGCCAACCTCACCATTGCCGGACTTCACGAGAACATCGAGCTGATGGCCCTCGCCGACGCCTCTGAGCACGCCTACCTGCGCAGCACCCTCCAGCAACTCCAGGGCAAATCTTGGGACGCCAAGGAGCGACTAGAGGAATGGGTCGAGCACGGTGACGCACCCGAACGTCGCCATCATCCGCAAGGCCGCCGACCCGGCCGGGCGCCGGCGGGCAACACGAAGCGAAAGCACGCCCCAGCCGCGTCAACCGGCTGCGGTCCACAGGTCCTAGCAGCGGCGTCCCTGGCAGCGGCCGCAGCCGCTCTACTCATCAGCCGCGGCCACCGCTTGCGAAAACTGGCGTGAAGTTGCATACTTGAGATCGCCGAGGGCAGTAGCCCGAGGAAGTGGGCCCGACTCCTCACCGGACGGTGAGCGGTCGGGCCTTCCGACGTCTTGTTGCGAGGTCGTCGGCCTAGACCTCCCACTCTCGACTCACCAGTCGCAGTTCCCGGAGCCTCCGCCGCCAAGCGCCGCCGCGGCCCCAGGCCCATGCGACCGCGTCCGGCACCCACAGCAGCGGCTCGCTCCTAGGCGTCTGATGGGTGTAGCTGAACACGGTCGCCGAGTCGGGAGTTACCACCTGCCGGATCACAGCGCGGTCGCGATGATCTTGCCCCTGACGTGTCTCAAGCACCAGCCGGCGAACGCCACAGCGGCGTAGATGAACAACGACCTCATGGAGCGCCGCGGCGCGTGCGCCGACCTGATCGCGGCCGCTGGCACTACAGATGATGTTGGCAACTTCGAGGGAGGCAATCTCGCTGAGGAACCGGCGTCGTCTGCTATCGCTCTCGCTGTTGAAGTGGATGCGCCGCTGCCCGGCGCTCAGGAGCGACCGCAAAGCCTGCCGCGTGACGGTGAGGTTGCGGGCGTCGATCACCGATGCGCAGATGAGATAGCGATCGCGCCGGATCGACTCGTCGATGAACGCGGAGGTGCTCATGGAATCCGCACAGCCGCTGAGACGGCAGACGACGGACGGCCATCGCGCCAGGTAGTCGTCGGTTCCTGATCGCAACCCCACGCGGCCCGCACGATCTACCGTCGTATCGCTCGGTGGCCTCAGGGCGACGGGGCGAATCGAGTTAGGCGCTGGCGGCTCCGGTGAAGAGGGCTATCCAGATCGAGATGGTGGCCGCCGCGATGGTGGAGACGATGACGTAGAGCTGCTTGGCCTGGCCTTTGATGATTTCGGCCCGCTCCTTGGCAGCCTCGGCGAAGCCCTCGTGCATGGCGACCATCAGGGCGGCGTAGCTCACGACGAGCTTGGCCTGGCCCTCGACGAGCTTGGTGTGACTCTCAGCGAGCTTGACGTTGGTCTCGGCTATCGCGGCCGCAAAGGCGGCCTGCAGGCGCGTCTCGGCGCCGGCGACGTCGTCCTTGGTGGCCATGCGGTCCCAGCCGGCGGGCGGCAACTCGCCCATGAGGCTGTCGGCAGCTTCTTCGCCCATCAATTCCACCAAGTTCGTGTACAGCACAGCGCGCTGTGCTTGGGTTGCGGCCATCACGGAGCCTCCGTCCGTTCAAGGTTGATCGGCTGGGGGCGCCCGTGAGGGCTGCTCCGAGGCCGCCGCTGGCCCGATGGCCGGACTGCGGCAGCAGATTCATCTTACTGATGTGATGTGGTTGTTCAAGTGACCTCATGCTATAGTGCGGATACCGGCATCGTCCGGATCATTGAGATCACCGCAGCGTGGTCGACAGTGAATCGGGAGCACCTTTGGCAGCTCCCCGCTAATCGAGAGGACCATCGAGTAGAGGGGGCGCCGCCATGGCAATCACCGAGGCGCAACGCACGACGCTGCACAACCAGTTGACCGGCGCGATCGGCCAGGAGGCAGCGAGGACCCTCATGGAGCAGCTACCCCCAAGCGGTTGGGACCAAGTCGCCACCAAGGACGACGTCAAGGCCAGCGAGAAGCTGCTTCAACGCGAGCTCAAGGCCAGCGAGAAGATGTTCGAGGGGGCGCTCAAGGAGACCGAGGGGCGGCTCATGGTCGAGATCGCGGCCTCCGAGTTGCGGCAGGGGGCCCGCATCGACGCAACCAACACCCGGCTCGACCAGACCAACAAGGAGCTGTCCGAGCTCAAGGACGAGGTGAGGACCGGGTTCGCCGGACTGCAACTCACGCTGGCCAAGCACACGCGATGGATGGCGGCGGTGCTCCTCGGGTTCGCGGTGTCGATGTCCGTGCCGCTGACGATCGCGCTCCTCTGACGAGCGGCCCCCCGCCGGCCCGGGCTCAGGGGGGGATGGGGGTCTGGGCGGTTAGGCCGCCGTCGATGGTGAACAGGCTCCCCGACACGAACGACGCCTCGTCGCCGGCCAGCCACAGCACCAGAGCGGCCACGTCCTCCGGGCGGCCCAGGCGGCCCACCGGGTGACGCTCCACCGTCGCGGCCCGGGCCGCGCCCGGATCGGCGGCCAGATCGAAGACGGAGTCGGCCATGGGTGTGGCGATCCAGCCGGGCAGCACTGCGTTGCAGCGGATGCCCTCGGCGCCGTGGTCGATGGCGATCGAGCAGGTCAAGCCGTGCACCGCCGCCTTCGACGCGTTGTACACGGCCATGCCGTGGTCGCAGACCCGGCCCGAGATCGAGCCGACATTGACGATCACGCCGCCACCCGCCTGGGCCCGCATCTGGCGCACCGCGGCCCGGCACACGTTGAACACACCCTTCACGTTCACGCCCATCACATAGTCGAACTCCTCGTCGGTGGTGTCGGCCGCCGTCTTCTCCACCTGCACACCGGCGTTGTTCACCACCACATCGACCCGCCCGAACGCCTCTGCCGCCGCAGAAACCAAGGCATCGGCCTGGACCGAGTCGGCCACGTCGGTGCGGACCCATCGGCCCAGCCCGTCAGGCGGCTCGCTCCGGCTGCCGGTCATGACTTGGGCACCGGCCGCCACGAAGCGCTCGGCCACGGACCGGCCGATCCCGGAGCTGGCCCCGGTCACCACCACCGCCGCACCCCGCAGAGAGTCCATCTGCCGCTCCCCGACCCCGCCGCCTACACGAAGCGCGAGCCGGGGGCCGTGCCGTCGAGGTAGCGCTGCTGGCGGGCCTTGAACTCGTCGCTCAAGAGACCAAGCTTGTTGAGCTTCTTCAAGACCCCCTGCACATCGTCAACGTCGAACAGGTCCATCTGCTCGCACCACTTGAAGTCGCCGGCGTACCGGAACCACGAGCACCCCGGCCCGTTGGTCTGGATCCGCCTGCCCGCCTCGTCCTCGAACGGCGTGATCTGAAGCCAGTACCCGACGACCTCGCCCCGGGAGTCGTCGACCACCACCTTCTGGTAGGGGTAGGTCCAACCCTCGAAGCCGACCATCTCGAACGCCAGCACATGGTCGACAATTTCATGGCGGCCGTGGGCGGCGAACTCCATGTGATGGCCCACCTTCCACGTGTAGTACGCATCCTCGGTGTAGAAGGCACCGAGCCCGGACCAGTCGTCGGCAGCCTCCGCCGCCTCGTTGACCGCGGTCCACCGGCCCCACATCTCCTCCATCTCCTCGCGGGGGAAACCCATCGCCACTCCCTCAAGCTCGCTCGCCGCCGGCTCCCGCCTATCCGGGATCGGCTTACGAACACTGCCCGCTGGCGCTCCGCTATCGCAACTCAATCATTGACGGGTCGCGCCGACCTGCCGGGCGGGACCGGCGCATCAGTCCGCAGAGCCTCGTTCGACGATCCACTCAGTCGGCTGGCCGGTGATCTCGGATACGACATCGAAGTCGGCGTCGTAGTGCAGGACGGCGAGGCCGCGGCTCTCGGCAGTCGAGGCAACGAGAGCATCGACAAGGGACAGAGCCCTGTGCCGGCCCCGACCCGCCAGCAGCCTCTGCAGCTCGAGCCCCCGCCGGTGGTCGCCCTCGGTCGTCGGCACGGACTCGAATGCGTCGATGCGGCTCATGACAGCGTCGTGGTCGGCCGCGCTGCGGGCGCTGAAGCCGAGCTCGAACGCGACGGGCGCGCACAACGCGATCCTGCCCTCTGCAACGAGCGGAGCGATGGCCGCGGCGACATGGGGCTTGCCTAGACGAGCGAAAGCGCTCGTGTCGGCCAGGTAGACGGCACGGGCCATGTCAGGACTCGCCACCCCAGGCATCGTCGAGAACGGCCGGGTCGTAGCGCTCCGGGTCTGAGAGCATGGCGATCAGCTCGAGGCGACGCTTGGCGTTGACGATCTCGCGCATCGATGCGTCGACAGTGTCGCGCAGCGTCTTCGTGCCCAAGATTCTCGCCGCCTCCGTAGCGATATCATGATCGATTTCAAGAGATGTCTTACTCATGCATTGATGATATCTCAAGGCGATCGCGTGGCACGAGCGCGCTCCACGACCTCGTGCCGGTTGCCGCGGCCGCAGTCGCTGCTCAATCGCGGGAACCCTGCTCGATGGCGCTCAGCAAGTCGTCCTTCTCTGCTGTCGGCAACTCCAGCACCTCACCGCAGGGAGCTTCCATCGTCGGGTAGATGGCCACGCCCACGGTCGCCAGGCGGGTCAACAACACGTTGGCAAGGTGGTCGATCGCGTACAGGGCTGCCTGCATCTGTTTGGAAGCCGCAGCGGGCAATGTGTCGGTGTTCTCGGCAAACGCGCCCAGGAGGCCGAACCTGGCGTCGTACACCCTCGCCAGCCGGTGAGTCACGGAATACCGCCTCCCGTCATCGTGCCAGCCGCGATCCATTGCCTGGATGGCCTCGATAGCGAGAGAGCGGTCAGAGTGACTGCCGTCCGCAATCACCCGGGCGAGAGCGTCCCTGGCTCCGGCCACCGCTTCCTGTTCCTGATTGTCCATTGGCTTGCGATTCGATGTCTTCTGATTGGAGCGCCACATGGTGATCGCATCCTTCCTAGCTAGCTGGGCGGTACTCGACAGCCCGAAGACACGCTCAGTGTTTCTAAAGGCCATTAAGAGCAGTCGTGGGAACTGTCATGAGGGTATTATGATGAAGTTAACTTGCTGTCATAGCAGTAGATTAATTATAAGTCAACTCGCGCTGATGCGACGCTGGACCAAGATGACTGTGGCCACGCCGCAGGCCTCCACGCCGCGTCGCCTGCGTGCAGTCAACCACTGACGCACAGTTCGCCAGCGCGCACCGCGGCTATGTCGCGCCATGATGGGGCATGGAGATCCATGGGACATGCAAGCCCGGCTTCGAGGCGGTGCGGGCCGCCCTCGAGGCCAACTTCGCCGAGGGGCTGGAGATCGGCGCGGCTGCGGCGGTGACCGTCGACGGCGAGTTCGTCGTCGACATCTGGGGCGGCGACGCCGACACCGAGGGCGCGCCCTGGCAGCGAGACACCATCGTCAACGTCTACTCCACCACCAAAACCATGGCCGCCACCTGCATGCTGATGCTGGCCGACCGGGGCGAGCTGGACTTCGATGCCCCGGTGGCCCAGTACTGGCCCGAGTTCGCCCGCAACGGCAAGGACGGGGTGCTGGTCCGCCATGTGATGGCCCACACCGCGGGGCTTCCCGGCTTCGACCCGCCCATCGCGGTGGAAGATCTCTACGACCCCGACGGCGTCGCGGCCAACCTCGCGGCCCAGGCTCCGTGGTGGGAGCCGGGCACCGCCTCGGGCTACCACGCCGTCTCCCAGGGCAACCTGCAGGGCGAGATCCTCCACCGCATCACCGGGCAGCGGATGGCCGACTGGTTCCGCACCGAGGTGGCCGAGCCGCTCGGGGCCGACTTCTGGATGAGCCTGCCCGCCTCGGAGGACCACAGGGTCGGCGCCCTGGTGCCCCCGGTGTTCGGCGGCGACAAGCTCACAGTCAACGGCGTGGAGGTCTCCGTGGACTCCATAGCGGTCAAGACGCTGGCAAGCTGCCCGATGACCGCCAGCGAGCCGGCCACCCGCGAGTGGCGGGCCGCGGAGATCCCCGCCGCGGGCGGCCTCGGCAACGCCCGATCGATCGCCCGCATCCACGCCGCGCTGGCGTGCGGAGGCACCCTCGACGGGGTCCGGTTGATGTCGGAGGCGGGCGTGCGCCGAGCCCTGGAGGAGCAGACCGACGGACCCGACCAAGTCCTGATGGTGCAGATGCGCCACGGACTCGGCTTCGGCCTCCAGCTCGGCGAGATCACCATCGAGCCGGGCCAGATGTTCTGGGGCGGCTGGGGCGGCTCGCTGGCCGTGGTGGACTTCGACAACCGCATGAGTGTCGCCTACGTGATGAACCGCATGGACGCCGACTTGATGGGCGACCTGCGGGGCCGGCGCATCGCCGAAGCCGCCCAAGCCTGTCTCTAGCCCCGTTCCTTCACGAAATTGACGTAGTTGACCACCCTGTGGGGGTACAACTACGTCCGTTTCGGACCCGGAACTAGCCCTCTACGTCCGTTTCGGACCCGGAGCTAGTCCTCTACGTCCGTTTCGGACCCGGGGCTAGTCCTCGCCGATGTCCTCGTTCCAGAGGTCGGGCTCGGCCGCGATGAAGTCCCGCATCATGGCCACGCACGTCTCGTCATCGAGCACGGTCACCGAGACCCCCCGCTCGGACAGCAGGGCCTCCTCGCCCATGAACGTGCGGTTCTCGCCCACCACCACCTCGCCGATGCCATAGAGCAGGATCGCCCCTGCGCACATGGCGCACGGCGACAGCGTCGTATGAATCACCGAGTCGCGGTAGACGCTCGCCGGCAGCCGGCCGGCGTTCTCGAGCGCGTCGGTCTCACCGTGGCGGATGGCAGAGCCCATCTGCACCCGCCGGTTGTGGCCCCGGCCGATGATCTCGCCGCCGTGCACGAGCACCGCCCCGATCGGTATGCCGCCCTCGGCCCGTCCCTTCAACGCCTCGTCGACAGCCGCCTGCATGAACTGGTCCATGGCCCCATTCAACCCGATGGCATGACAGCAGACCTGACCGGAGGCTTCGAGACTGCGGCTAGCTTGCCGGCATCGACGAACAACTCGAGGCCCTGATCGACGACTGGCGGGACCGTACCGGCGACGACCAGCTTGAGAGCCGCTTGCGAGACCAGCTCACCGAGCTCGCCAGCGCGGGGCTGGCACCCGACGAGGCGTTCCTGATCGCGGCCAAGCGGATCGGGGCGCTCGATGAGGCCATCGCGGCCACGACCGCCGTCGTACCGGCATCGCCCGACACCACCACAGCCGCCGCCCGCCTCGCCGAAGCCCGACCAGACGACGATGCCGAGACCGCCAAAGACCGCACAGCCACCGCAGAGCGGGCCAGTGCCGCCGGAGAGCGGGCCAGTACCGCCACAGGGCGGTCCGGGGGACTGTGGCAACGGCTGGGGCTGGCATCGGGGGCCGGCACCGCCGAGGCCAAGCGTGAGTTCGCAGCGATGGGCTCGCTGGCCTGCGCGGCGGCGGTCGCCGTCAAGGCGCCCGAGCTGTTCGGCCTCGAACTCGAGAACTTCGACCAGTTCTATGCCCGCAACCTCAGCCTGCTGGTGCTGCCCATGCTGGCCGGCTACCTCGCCTGGAAGCGTCGGCTGAACCCGAAGACTCTGGCCCTGCTGGCAGTGCCGTTCGTCGTGGCCGCGGCCGCGCTCAACGCGTTCCCCTTCGAAGACGGCGCCGACCCCTCAGACACTGAGGTGCTGGCGGCGCTGCACGTGCCGATCCTGCTATGGCTCGTCGTCGGACTCGCTCATGCCGGAGGCGACTGGCGCTCCCACGACAAGCGCATGGACTTCGTGCGCTTCACCGGTGAGTGGGTCATCTACTTCGGGCTGATCGCCCTGGGCGGCGGCGTGCTGGCCGGGTCCACGGCCGGGATCTTCGCTGCCATCGGGCTCGACACCGGCCAGTTCATCGGACTCTGGCTGGTGCCATGCGGCGCGGCCGGCGCCGTCGTGGTGGCCGCCTGGCTGGCCGAGTCGAGACAGGGTGTGCTGGAGAGGATCGCGCCCGTGCTCACGAGGATGTTCGCGCCGATGTTCACAGTGTTGCTGGCCGCGTTCCTCCTAGCCGTGGCCCTGACCGGCAGGGGGATCGACGTCGGACGGGGTGTGCTGATCTTCTTCGACGTATTGCTGGCCCTGGTGCTCGGCCTGGTGATCTACTCCGTGGTCGCCCGCGACCGGAACGCCCCACGCGGCCTCTTCGACCTACTGCTGCTGCTGCTCGTGGTGGCTGCCCTCCTCGTAGACGTGCTGGTGCTCGGCGCTATCGTCGGCCGCCTGTCCGACTTCGGCGCCACCCCCAACCGGGTCGCGGCTCTGGGCGAGAACGTGGTGCTGCTGGTGAACCTGGCCTGGTCGGCCTGGCTGTACCTCAGCTTCTGGCGGGGTCGCCGCGAGTTCGCCGCCGTCGAGCACTGGCAGACTTCCTACGCTCCCGTCTACGCGCTCTGGCTCGTCGCGGTGGTTGTGGGCCTGCCCCTTGCCTTCGGCTTCGCCTGAGCCCGGCCGCCGAGGACTGCCTACGCCGCACGGGCGCGGGAAAGGCTCGGCGGCCCAGTCCCCTCCAGCTGGTCGGCGGTGCCGGGATCCCATTCGACGGTCCCGGCGCGGGAAAGGCTCGGCGGCCCAGTCCCCTCCAGACCGGGCCGCCGAGCTCCGCAAGGGCCCCTCCAGGGGTGAGTCACAGGGAGTTGGAGGAGCCCTGGTCGCCGCTAGCGGCGGCGGATGCGCCTGGCGGTGTCGATCAGACCGGCCAGCTCCTCGGCGTCGTCGTCGCGGCGCAGGTCGTCGGACACCCGGTCGGCCTGGTAGCTGAGCTCCTCCATGCTGCGGTCCTCCACGAAGGGGCTGTCCCGCAGCACCTCGGCGAACTCGGCGGCCACCACCGCCAGCCGGAAGTGGGCGCCGGCGTCGCGGAACGAGCTCTCAATGTCGTCGGCGTGCAGGCTGGACCAGGTCTCGGTGATCCGCTCGCTGGCCGGGCGTTCGTAGCGCAGCGTGGCCGTGGCCAGCGCGCCCCTCCCCCGCTGCCAGTCCGGGTCCAGGGTCAGCTCGTAGAGGGCGGTCGAGCCGGTGGGGCCGTACAGCCCTGCTCTACGGCATGTCGCTGCGATGGCTTACGTCAACGCTGATGCAGCAGATGTTTGCTTGTAAGCTTATGATTCTATCTTATGGATGACCTGACATATATAAGCATTTGTGTCCATTCTCACCCCGGCAGCCCTGATCGCTTCCTCGCGGTCTCCATCGTCGCAGGCGCACCCCAGTGCGTGGGCGTCCCCCACGCACTGGCCCAGACGGTTGTCGGAACCGCCGCCGACGGCGGCGCAACCGTGCGAGGAGCTTCCTGCACCGGGCCCGAGACCTCATCGCCGCCGCGGGCTGAGCCGGACCACGTGCACACAACCTCACGCCAACCAACAACGAACCGACATGCGTGCGAGTCGCCGAAACGGGACACACGGACGCAAGAGGCGCTGACCTCGGCAGACCGCTGCCCGAGATCGGCGGCCATCAATTCAACGACAGCTAGGAGGGGGGATTCAGATGAGGGGTCAGAACTCGAATCGCGAACATCCACAGAATGATGAGCAGCCCCAGCCGCGGCGCAATGTGAGCGCGGTTGCATCCCGCGCACGGACTGCCACGCCAGAGCTGCTCAACAACGTAAGGGGGGGAATGTTCGCCCGCTCCGTTGATGTGGTGATCGGCCTTCGCCGCGCCGCCCTGCTAGGCGCCGTCGCGGCCTTGGCGGCCGTACTCGCCTTGACCGCGTTGCCCGCTGCGGCCGCCGTTCCAGGCGCGCCCACGGACGTCACGTTCGTTCCCATTCCCAATATTGGCAATACCGGTAGGCTCACGCTGACCTGGACAGCGGTGACGTCGGACCCGGCGTTGGTCGGCTATAGGGTCCAATATCGCGAGCAGGGCACCTCACTCTGGACCGCCGAGACCATAGAAAATCCCGATGCGACTGGCTACGAAGTCGACGGCCTGAACGCATTCACGGCCTATGAGGCCGAAGTCGCGGCCTACAACCTCGAAGGCGACACGCAGCAGTTCAGCGATTACACGCGGGCCGAGGGACCGGCCTTGGCCCTCTCGGCCACGCTGTCCGACGACGGTCAAACGATCGTCGTGGCCTACAGCGAGCGGCTCGACACGTCGGTGACGCCGGCGGAGGAGCGGTTCATGGTCAGCGTCGACCTGGAGACGGCGGTTGCGCCGTCGAGCGTGTTCCACACCGCGGGCGATGACACCTCGGTCACGCTCGTGGTGGACTCGCGCGTGCCTGTGGCCGCGTCGGCCAGCATTATCTACACCGACGCCGACCAGGGGCCCGTGACCGGTGCCGACGGCAACCGCACGGTGGCATTCACAGGGCTGACCACCGAGGCGCGTCCAGACGGAATCCTGGTCAAGAACTGGGATCAAACTTCTCGCGGTACGGCCGGATCGATCTTTTCGAGCACATCGGAGCTGATTGAGGGTGCCCAGGGCTTCACCACCGGGTCCCATGCAGCCGGTTACGTGCTGGACAAAGTGTGGCTCGACGTGTCCGGCGCTGAGCCTGGAGACACCGCCGTCGGCAGGATTTACCGAGCGAATGCCGACGGCACGCCCGGCCCAGCGGTGTACGACTTGACCGGCCCCGCCTCCGGATTCGACTCCACTGCTGAGGCGTACGTCCTCAGCGCGCCGGACGATGCCATTCTCGAGCCGTCGACCGCATACGTGCTCGTCCTGTCGCCTGATGTGCTCGCCCCATCCAGCAGCGGCTTCAGCTGGGATCAAGTTGGCACTGGGCAGGACAGCGGCAGCGCAGCAGGATGGACAATCACCAACTCCTACCATACCTCACTCAACTCGGCCCCTTGGACTTCCGAGTCAGGCCGCGCCGGAAATATCGCCCTTTTCGGTGCGGAAGTTGAGTCGGCGCTCGTGCCGGCACAGCCCACGGGCGTAATGGTCACTGGTGGCGACCACCAGCTTGCCGTGTCTTGGACCGCCCCGGCCACCGCCACCGGTGTCGCGCCGACCGGCTATGACGTCCACTACCGGCTCTCCACGGCCACGGAGTGGACCGAACTCGACCGCAGCGACAGCAGCGCCGTGACCGAGCCCATCACAGGATTGCCCAACCAGAATGCGTATCAGGTGCAGGTACGCGCCGTCAACGGCCCCTACTTCGGCACCTGGACCGCCACGGCAACCGGTTCGACCGTCGGCGCCGTCGGAACGGACGCCACGCTGAGCGGGCTCTCGCTGAGTGACGTGACACTGGCAGAGACGTTCTCATCCGGCCTGACCTCGTACACGGGCACAACCGGTTCGGGAACATCTCGCACCACGATCGCCGCGACGACGACCCACCCGTACGCCTCGATCAGGATCCTCGACGAGAGCAACGCGGAGCTCACCGACGCCGACGACGCCGAGGACGGCTTCCAGGTCGACTTGGCGCCAGGGAGCAACACCATCAAGGTGGGGGTGACTGCAGAGGACAAGGTGGCCACCACGACGTATGACGTGGTCGTCACGCGCGCTTTGCCGGTGGTGCGGATCCAGAGCACGAGCGGCGGTTCCGCGTTCTACGAATATTCGGAAATCGCGTCGTTCCCAGTGACCATCGAGACTGTCCTGCCCGAGGATCTGGTGGTCCTCGTCAGCGTCACCGAGGTGACCGACAGCGGGACACTGCTGGCCAGCGGGCAGATAGGGACCCATGAGGTCACCATTGGCGCCGGAGATCCAAGCGAACGCCTGGTAGTGATGATCGCTGACGACGATGTCTGGGAGCCGCACTCGGAAGTCACTGCCGCGATCCTGCCCAGCCCCAACTACCAGATCGGTTCGGACCAGGCCAGCGCTACGGAGACGATCGAGGATGACGATTTTCCCCGGGCTGACGCCACGCTCGCGGTTAATCCCTCCGCGCCCGACAAGGTCGCCGAGGGCGAGACGGTGACGGTGACCGTGACCGTGACGACGAGAGCCGTCCAAGAACCTCACAAAGCGACCGGCGATCTCCAACTCGACACCGCCTACGGCACGGCCAGCGCCGCGGATCACAGCACCCTGGCAGCAGCGGTCTCGTTCGACCCTGCGGACATGGATTTCGTCCGGAGCGACATCGACCCCGATCCCAACGCCGAGACGTTCCGCTACCGGGCAACCGATTCGTTCACCGTCACCATCGTCGACGATTCCAACAGAGAACCCGACGAGACGTTCACCATTTCGATGTCGACGGTGACGACCGGCCCCGAAGACAGTCGAACCGACACCAATATCAGCCTGTCCGGTACGACGTCGCGCACGGTCACGATCGAGGCCAGCAACCTCAGCGACAACACCGACCTCGCGTCGGTGGGCTGGAGCAGCGGCACGCTGAGCGGGACGTTCTCGGCCGGCCTCGACAGCACGTACAGCGCGACGGTGCCGTTCGGCGTCTCGCAGATCACGGTGACGCCGACGCTGGCAGACACCAACGCCGACACCAATGCGAGCGTCGCCTGGCTCGACAGCGGCGACATGCCGCTGGCGGACGCCTCGTCTGCGGCTGGGCACCAGGTCAACTTGGGCACCGACGACACCACGTTCAAGATCGTGGTGACGGCCGACGACGGCGTGACGGCCGAGACGCACACCGTGACCGTGTCGATCGGCCCGCCGGAGTTGAGCGTGAGCGCGGCACGCGCGTCGGTGACCGAAGGCTCCAACGTGGTCTTCACGGTAAGTCGCAATGCCCGCTCGGCGGCGGCGACCGACCTCACCCTGAACATTGTCGATGAGGACAGCGAAGGCGACGACGGCGGCAAGGTGGCCGAGGCCGACGAAGGGCTCCAAGACCTCACCATCGGGGCCAATCAACTGAGTGTCAGCTATACGGTGGCGACGCAGCCCGACGACGGCTGGGAGCCCCACACCGCCGTCGAGGCTGTCGTGCAGGCGGACGCCGGCCACACGGTCTCGGCGACGGCCGGTTCGGCGAGCTCGATGGTGCTCGACGATGACTTCCCGATGGCGGAGGCGACGTACTCGGTCGACATCAACACGGCCTTGGAGAATGACACGGAAGGGCCGAATGCGGGCGACACCGTCACCGCGACGATCACGGTCACGACCGACGGCGACGAGGAACCGCACGCAGACGGTGGCTCAATCAGCCTCTCGGTGGCTACTAGCGGTACTGCGTCGGCGAGCGACATCACCGCGCCCGGCAGCAACTACCTGACGTTCCCCGCGGCCTCGTTCACCAGAGTCGACATCAACAACGACGAGAACGATCGGGACTGGCGCTACCGGTTCAGCCGGACCCGCCAGGTCAAGATCGTCAACGACACGGTCAAGGAGCCCGACGAGTGGTTCGCCTTCGTGTTCCAACGGTCGACGCTCGCGGGGCAGCAGACGCACGCCAACATCGAGGTGGTGCCGCCGTCCGACCCTTCGGACTACATTGTCACGATCGTTCAGAGCGACCGCTCGAGCGACGCTTCGTTGACCGCTCTGAGCTTGAGCGCGGGCGGTCTCGTGCAGGAGTTCGCGGCGGGGACCCTGAACTACGACGCGCAGGTGCCGTTCGGCCATCCGCAGGTCACGGTGACGCCGACGCAAGCTGATTTCGCGACAGCGCAAGTGCAGGACATCAACGGCAATCCGTTGGACACCGACTCGGGCGTGCCTGGCGCGCAGGTGGATCTGGAGCTGAACACGCCGCTCACGGTCAAGATCCTGGTGACGGCCGAGGACGAGATCACGGAGCGCACCTACACCGTCAGCATCACGCGGCAGCTGCCGGAGCTCACCATCAGCGTGCCCGCCACCCCGCCGAGCCTGCCCGAGGGCACACCGGTGGTCGCCACGGTGACCCGCAACGGCTCAACCTCCGACGAGACGGCGTTCAGCGTCGAAATCACCGATCCGAGCACGGTGGTGGACTCGCTGGAGACGGGCCGGAAGGACTTCGTCATCGCGGCGGGCACCGATTCTGTTGACGTGTCGGTGCCGACGGTCGTCGACGACGACTGGGACGCCCACGCGTCAGTGAGCGTGGAACTCCTCGCCGACACGACCAGCTACGATATCTCGGGCGCCGCGACGGTCTCGAAGCAGGTGCTCGACGACGACTTTCCCGATGCCACGGCCGAGCTGTCGGTGTCGAACTATCAGCTCGTGAAGATGCTGTCGGAGGTCGATGAGGGCAACCCGCTGACGGTGACGGTGACCGTGACGGCAGAGCGGGCCGACGAGGAGCCCCATGAGGGCGGCGGCACGCTCCAGGTCACCACGATGGACGGGCCCGATCCCGACGGCGATTGCCCCGACACCTGCAAGAAGGGCGAGGCGACGGGCGGGTCGGACTACAGCGCTATTGCCGGCGCGGCGGGTGCGTTGAACTTCGTGCTGGGCGATTTCGCAGAGGAAGACATCGGCGGCGGCGTGATGCGCTGGCGTGCGAGCAAGGACATCACGATCACGACCACCGATGAGCTCGTGGACGAGTTCGAGGAGCACTTCACGGTCTTGATGGCGAAGGTGGACACGGGCCCGGCGCCCACTGACGGGAACATCGATCTGGGCACGGCGAGCCGGACCGTCGAGTTCACTCGCAGCGACCTGAGCGACGACGCCGGCCTGAGGAACATCGGGCTGAGCGCGGGCGAGTTGGCGGGCACGGGCTTCGTCAGCACCACCACCGACTATGACGCGACGGTCGGCTTCCCTGATCGCCAGATCACGATCACGCCGGCGACCAAGGACACCGCGGCCTCGTTCGTCTGGCTGCAAAGCGACGGGACGACAACACTTGCGGACGCATCAACGCTGGCCGGCTTCCAGGTCGACCTGCCGTCGGTCGGCGTGGAGGTGATCGTCAAGATCGAGGTCACCGCCCAGGACGAGATGACGACGCTGACGTACACGCTGGCGATCACGCGCCAGCACCCGGTCGCGAGCATCAGCGTGGCCGGCACCGAAGAGCCCGAGGGCGACGACATCGTCTTCACGGTGTCGCTCGACGGGCCGGCTGAGGCGACCAGCGGGCGACCGGTCGATGTCGAAGTCACCGAGCCCGCCGACGGTGAGACGGTGCTGGACGGCGCCAACTCCGGTACCACGACCGTGACGGTGCCGATGGGCGACACCTCGGCCACGCTCACAGTGGACACGGTTGATGACGACACATGGGAGCCTCACACCGAGGTCACCGCGACGATCCTTGTCAGAAGCGACTACACCGTCAGCGAATCCTCCGCGGCGGCGGCGTTGACGGTGAATGACGACGACTTCCCCGAGGCCGACGCCGAGCTGACGGTGACCCCCAATCCGGTCGACGAGCCGCCGGCGACGCTGGAGGGCGTGTCGACGGGAACCCGAGAGACGTCGGTGCAGGTCAAGATCAGGACGCGCCGCGACGAGCCGCCGCGCGAGGGCGCAGGCCAGATACAGGTCAGCACCGCCGACGACTCGAACGGGGCGGTGGCTGGATCGGACTACACGGCCCTGGCTGGGGTCCTGCTCAGCTTCGACCTGATTGACTTCCAGCCGGTCCCCGTTGGCGGGAACACGGCCTACGAGGCGACCCAGACGGTGTCGATCCCGATTGCCCATGACAACGAGGAGGAGCCCGACGAGACGTTCACTGTCACGATGGCGCCGGTGGCCGATACCGATCCGAATCCGACGGACAGCCAGGTAACACTGGGCGCCCTCTCCGAGACGGTGACGATCTCTGCGAACGACGTTCACGAAGTCACCAGGGTCGACACCAGCCCGACGGAGTTCTCGGCCAACGTCACGGTCACGATTGCCAACCCCAGCTTGAGCGAGCAAACGGTCTACCTGCGCTATGAAACCGAGTCCAGCAGGATCATCAGGCCCTGGTTCTATCAAGACGAGAAGTCGACGTCGGGCCTTGAGGTGACGTTCAGCCCCGCGCGGAACGAGATCAACAGCGTCGAAGCGGACAAGGAGGTGACGCTTCAGGCCTCGCTGGACGACTCGTTCCCCATCGACAGGACCGTGGAGGTGCAGTTCACCACGCTCGGCGAGAACCCGATCGTCGCGCGCGTCAATCCGATCAACGTGACCCAGACCGGAGCGCGGGCGCTGGTCTTGATCGCGAACGTCGATGCGGGGCAGACCCACACCGCGCGCCTGCGCTACCAAGTGAGGGACGCAGGGGTGTGGCAAACCCCCGACCCACCCACGCTCACCACCACCGCGGGCGGTTCCGTCGTGACATTCGACCTGACCGGGCTGGTCTCGGACACGGTCTATGACCTGGAGGCCACGATCTCGCCGGACTTCACATCCGGCGTGCAGAGCAGCGAGCTGCGGACGCTGGGCCCGGCCGTGACCGAGGTCGCCGTGGACGACGGATCCATCACCGAGAGCGGGACCACGGTCACAGTCACGGTGCAGGCCCCCAACGGCGCCCAGGTGTTCTTGCGCTACCGCACGGGCACCGAAGACTGGACCCAAGAGGAGGGGCGACCGGTACGCGACGGCGACCCCAACCCATCATTCCAGCTTCAGGGCCTGATCGCCGGCACCCGCTACCAGGTCCAGACGTCATATGACAACAGCTTCCCCCCCGGCGAGACCAAGACCGCCAGTTTCACCACGGCCGGCACAGCTCCGCGGCGGACGCAGCCCTCGCTGCCAGGCGGCGGCGGTGGCGGCGGGGGCGGCGGGGGCGGCGGGGCGCCTGAGGCGGCTGCTGCCGTGGAGATCGACGGTCCTGGCTTCGGCGCAGCCGAGAGGCGCTTCGTGTTCACGGCCGCGGTCACCGGCGACGATGCCGCCCACACCCTCAGTTGGAGCGCATCCGGCCCCGACGGGTTCGCGGCCACGGCCGACGGCGAGCAGTTCAGCTTCACTCCGCCCACCGGCGGCACCTACACCGTGACCGTGACCGCCACCGCCGCCGACGGCGAGGGCGAAGGCGACCGCGACGACGAGACAGTCACCGCCTCCGTCGAGGTCAGAGTGTTCGGCGACATCACCGGCAGCATCTTCATCGACGACATCCTCTGGCTGGCCGAGCAGGGAATCACCAGAGGCTGCCGCCCCGACAGCTACTGCCCCCACCGCAACGTCACCCGAGGCCAGATGGCCGCCTTCCTCAACCGGGCGCTGCAACTGCCCCCCGCAGACGACGACCGCTTCGGCGACGACAACGACTCACAATTCCAAGACGACATCAACCGCCTCGCGCAGGCCCAGATCACCCAAGGCTGCCGCCCCGACAGCTACTGCCCCCACCGCAACGTCACCCGAGGCCAGATGGCCGCCTTCCTCAACCGGGCGCTGCAACTGCCCCCCGCAGACGACGACCGCTTCGGCGACGACAACGACTCACAATTCCAAGACGACATCAACCGCCTCGCGCAGGCCCAGATCACCCAAGGCTGCCGCCCCGACAGCTACTGCCCCCACCGCTTCGTCACCCGAGGCCAGATGGCCGCCTTCCTGCACCGGGCCCGAGACCTCATCGCCGCCGCCGCGGGCTGAGCCGGACCACGTGCACACAACCTCACGCGAACCGACAACGAACCGGCAACTCGTAGGGGAATTCAGATGAGAGGACAGAACTCGCATCGCGAACATCCACAGAATGATGAGCAGCCCCAGCGCCGGAGAGCGATCCTGACGAACCGCAAGCCGCTGACGCAACGCTGAGCGCCCTTCAGCTTGTCCGGCATCGGCCTGGAGTTCGTGAGCGACACCGAGACCCACACGGTTGAAGCGCCCGTCAAGGTCGCCATGACCACGGTGTCGGCCACCACATCCCACAACGGCGCCGCGTTCGCGATCACGCCCGTTGATGACGACGGCGATGCGGACAATGGCCACCAGGTGAGCCTTGACTTTGGAAGAACACGATCAAGGTGCTGGTGACGGCCGAGGATGGAACGACCGGCAAGACTACACGGTGACGGCGAACAGGGCTCGGCGGTGGCCGGCCGGGGACGGACCGACGCCAACGAGCGGCCGATGTTCAGCAAGGGTTCAAGCGCCCGGCGCAGCTTGGCGAGCCACTCACGGGGACTCGAACTGGTTCACGCGAGTCTGACTGACCTTCGGGGTCGCTCCTCAGATGCAGGCTCGTTCACCGCGCGCATCCCCTTCTCGCGAACGCAGGGCCATGCCCGCGAAGAGGCTCGGCGGCCCAACCCCCTCCAGGCCGGGCCGCCGAGCCCCTTCGCGGGCTCCTCTTGGGGTGAGTCACGGATGCTCGAGGAGCCCGTGCGCCGCCAGATCGCTAGCGGCGGCGGATGCGCCGGGCGGTGTCGATCAGACCGGCCAGCTCCTCGGCGTCGTCGTCGCGGCGCAGGTCGTCGGCCACCCGGTCGGCCTGGTAGCTGAGCTCCTCCATGCTGCGGTCCTCCACGAACGGGCTGTCTCGCAGCACCTCGGCGAACTCGGCGGCCACCACGGCCAGCCGGAAGTGGGCGCCGGCGTCGCGGAACGAGCTCTCCACGTCGTCGGGATGCAGGCTGGCCCACGTCTCGGTGATGCGCTCGCTGGCCGGGCGGCGGTAGCGCAGCGTGGCGGTCGCGATCGGGCCGCGGCCACGATCCCAGCCACTGTCCAGCGTCACCTCGTAGAGAGCGGTCGAGCTCTGCCCCGCGCCGACCTCGCCGGCGTCGCGGGTGTCGTCGCGGAAGTCCTCATCCGCGATGGCCCGGTTCTCGAACCCGAGCAACCGGTAGGAGATCACCCTGTCCCGGTCGAACTCCACCTGGATCTTGGCGTCGCGGGCCACCGACGCCAGCAGGCTGGTGAGGTTCTCCACGAAGATGCGATGGGCCTCGTCGACGGTGTCGATGTAGTGGTAGGTGCCGTCAGCCTTGTTGGCCAGCTGCTCCATGAGCTCGTCGTTGAACGGCCCCAGGCCCACGCCGATGGTGGACAGACCGATGTCGCCCCGCTCCCCGATCTCCTCGAGGATGTCGTCGGTGCGGGTGGCGCCCACGTTGGCCACGCCGTCCGACATCAGCAGCACCAGCACGGCCCGGCCGTCGTCGGCCTCGCGCAGAGCCATGTCGTAGCCCCGCACCAGCCCCGCCTCGGCGTTGGTGGAGCCCCGGGGGAAGACCCGGCGGCGGATCTCGTCGCCGATCCAGTCCTCGTTGCCCGACAGCCTGGTCGGCTCGATGACCGTCTCGGCCCGATCGTCGTAGGCGACGACGCCGACGCGGGTGCGCCCCGGCAGGCCCGACAGCAGCAGCTCGACGGCCTCGTGGACCAGGCTCATTCTCTCCATCGGCCGGTCGGCGGGACCCGCGGACTGGCCCATGGACCCGGAGCGGTCCAGCACCAGCACGACGCTGTCAGGTATCACCAGATCCGACAGCACCTCCGGCGCCTGCACGCCCACCCGCAGCATCACCCGGTCGGGATCGCTGAACGGGGAGGGGGCCGCCTCCAGGGTAATGTTGAACTCGTCGATCACGGGCTGGTACCCGCCGTCGAAGTAGTTGACGAACTCCTCCACCCGCACGGCCTCGATGGGCGGCAGCTGGCCGCCCTCCAGGTAGTTGCGGGTCACGACGTAGGACGCGGTGTCGACGTCGAGGGCGAAGGTGGACAGATCGTCCTCGTAGGTGTCCACGAACGGGTTGACGCCGTAGTCCTCGAAGGTATTGGACTGGCACTCCGGGCACCGGCGGCGCTCCTCCTCGGGACGCTCACGATCCGACTGGGCCGCCTCCTCCCGGGACACGCCGCTGCTGGACGAGTAGGCCGTGGTGGTCGGCGAGGGCGCGGTGGTCGGCGAGGGCGCGGCCGCATAGTCGTAGTCGGCGGCCTCCTCGGCCATCGGCTCCTCCTCGACCATCGCCGTCGCCTCGGCGGGGGCCTCCTGAGTCGCGTCCGTCCCGCTTCGGGGCGCGGTCGACGGGGCGAGGTCGATGCTGCCCGAGCTGTCGCGGTCCCCGCCGACGTCGGCCGCAGATCGGTCCGACTCGTCGCGGGACTCCGCTGTGGGGGAAGACGCGGCCATTTCGGCCGAATCGCTCTCGTCGCCGGGCCCGCTGCACGACACCGCCAGCAGGCACAGCGCCAGCAACGCCCCCAGCCATGCCCGATGCCGGTTCGCTCCGGGTCCGGAGCCACATCCTGCGCCGGAGGTTGCCCTGCGCCGGTTCGGTCTTGTTCGGAGCCATTGCAGTCTCGTGATTGCCATGTTCACCCTCCTCCAGGTGGCAGGCGCCCTGTGCGCCCGATCGACTCCTACGACGACGCGCACGGGCATCCGGTTCCCGGGTGCGCCAAGAAATCCCGCCGTCGCTAGCTCCCGCTCACACCTCGGCCGCTAGGCGCAGGACACGCAGAAGGCCTCGACATGGGCCCCCACGACACGCGCAGCCGAGCCGCCGCGGTTAGACGCGGACGCGAGAGGGCGTTGTCGTGGGCCCCGCGACACGCGCAGCCGGGCCGCGGCGGTTAGACGCGGGACGCGGAGAGGGCCTGGTCGACCAGCTCCAGGGGGTGGCGCACATCCAGGCCGGCAGCCGCGAGATGCAGCGAGCAGCCCGGGTTGGCGCTGGCCACCACCGACGCGCCCGAGCGGGCCACGGCTGCGGTCTTGCGCTCGCGGATCGCTCTGGACAGCTCGGGTTCCATCACCGAGTAGGCGCCCCCGGCCCCGCAGCACAGGCCGTCGTCGTCGAGGGCCACCACCCTCGTGACGAACGGGCGCAGCACCTCCGGCACCGCCTGATGGGCCCGCTGCACGTGGCGCAGGTGGCACGGGTCCTGGACGGCCACCGTCAGATCCAGCGGAGCGACCGGCCGCCGGGCTCGCAGCTCGTCCAGGTGCTCGGCCAGCCACTCATGCACGTCGAACACTCGAGCCGAGAAGGCCCGGGCCTCGTCGGTGCCCAGCATCCGACCGTAGTCCTTGAGCGCCGCGCCACAGCCCGCGGAGTCGACCAGGATGGGACGGTCGTCTCCGGCCAGACCGGCCATCACCTGCCGGGCCATCGCCTCAGTCTCGGATTCGAGCCCGGCGTGGATGTGCAGCGCCCCGCAGCACGGCGCAGCCCCGGCCGTGGGCTCCACGCCGACGCCGGCGGCCTCCAGCACCCGCTGCACCGCTAGGTGCACGTCGCGCTGCCAGGCGTCCATCACGCAGCCCGTGAAGAGCCACACGTCGTCGCCCGAGGCCCGCAGCGGCGGTCGTCGCAGCGGCATCCTCGCGGGCAGGCCCAGGCGGCGAGCCGGGACCAGCCGCAGCCGGATGGCCAGCGCCAGCAGGGTGGAGCCGGCCAGCAGCAGCCGGCGGTGGCGCAGCACTCCCAGCGCCAGGCGCTGCCAGCGCGGCGTGATCCGGCCCGCGGCGGCCAGAGCGGCCCGGGTGCCCTCCATCAGGTGGCCGAACGGCACCGCGCTGGGGCAGGCCGTCTCGCAGCCCCGGCACTGCACGCAGGTCTCCATGGAGCGCAGCACGTCGTCGGTGACGGGCGCGCCCTCGTTCTGGACGGCGCGCATCAGCGCGATCCGGCCCCGGGGCGACTCGGTGTCCCGCCCGGTGATCACGAACGTGGGGCAGTGCGGCAGGCACAGCCCGCAGGACACGCAGGCGACCAGCTCGTCGTCGTCCAGCCCGAGATGCATCAGAGCTTTCGGAGGGCGCACGACCGTGTGCCGCCGAGCCGGTCCAGACGATTCTCGGGTGAGAAACGTGTGCCAGAGCCACACAACTCGCACCAAGAATCGTGCACGGCGCGCATCACTGCCTCCGAAGCGGGTCGCGGCCGGGATTGAGGCGGCCGTCAGGGTCGAAGCGCTCCTTGAACCGCCGATTCAGCTCGACCACGCCCGGCTCGACCGGGCCGGGAGGCTGCGGCTCTGAGGCGTGCACTACGCCCACCCCGATCTCAGCCACGAAGCGGCCCGCGGCTCCGCTGTCGGTGTCGAAGGCCGCGGCCTCCGCGGGGGTGCAGGACCAGCGGTGCGCCGGGAGTTCGGGCGGACCGTCCACGTCCGCGGGGGTGCAGGACCAGCGGTGCGCCGGGAGTTCGGGCGGACCGTCCACGTCCGCGGGGGTGCAGGACCAGCGGTGCGCCGGGAGTTCGGGCGGACCGTCCACGTCCGCGGGGGTGCAGGACCAGCGGTGCGCCGGGAGTTCGGGCGGATCGTCCACGTCCGCGGGGGGATCGGAGGCGGCCTCGGACAGCCGAGCGAGGTCCTCTTCCACATCCACCCCGTAGCCGCCCAGCCGCACCCACGTCGAGGCACCGTCCCACAGGATGGACATGGCGGCGTGGCAGGCCTGCTCGGCCCGGGGGTCGGCACCCTCGACACGCACCCAGCGCTCCACCTCCCCCACCGGCACGGTGCGCAGCAGCACCTCGCCCACCAGGCCGAGCGTGCCCAGCGAGCCGACTAGCAGCCGGCACAGGTCGAAGCCGCTGACGTTCTTGACGGTGCCCGCCCCCGCGCTGGCCACCTGGCCGTCGGCGCACACGTAGCGGGCCTGCAGCAGGGCGTCGCGCACCGGCCCCAGGCCCAGGCGCAGCACGCCCGACTCGCCCGCCATCAGCGCGCCGCCCACCGTGCCGCCCGGACGCTCGGGCAGGGCGGTGCGCTGCCCCGCCGCGGACAGAGCCTCGTGAAGCTCGGCCACCAGCGTGCCGGCCCGCACCCGCACTGTCATCTCGGCCGGCTCGAAGGCGACGATGCCCGCCGGGGCTCGCACCTCACGGGTGCCTGGCGCCACCTCGCCGCCCAGGCTCCAGCGGGTGCCGCCGCCCCGCACGCATACGGGCCCGTCCGCTCCCACCTCGGCCGCGAAGCCGGTCAGGGCCTCATCGAACACGAACCGTCCGTTGGACGCGGTCATCGCGCCCGCTCTAGGCGGATTGCGCTTCCGGTCCGGCCGCGGCCCCAATCGCCGAGCTCAGGCCCGGGACGCAACACCGAGATTCTGGGCCTCGCCACGGTGGCAGCGTGCGCCCAGTGCATCGCAACCTTCGAGACTGGACATCCAGCGCTCATCCCCACACGCCGGCCGCGTCGGAGGCCCGCAGCGCAGCGATGTCGGAGCAGCTGTGAGCGCTGGGCAGCACCTTGCCGGGGTTCATGCGGCAGTAGGGGTCGAACGAGGCCCGCAGGCGGCTCTGCTGGTCGAGGTCCACCGCGCTGAACATGCGGCTCATGTACTCGCGCTTCTCCACCCCGATCCCGTGCTCGCCGGTCAGCGCCCCGCCCATCTCCAGCGACATCTCGATGATCTCGCGCCCCGCGGCGTGAACCCGCTCGTCGGCGCCGGGCACCCTGGAGTCGTAGGCCAGGATCGGGTGCAGGTTTCCGTCGCCCGCGTGGAACACGTTGAGGACGATGAGGTCGTAGCGGTCGACGATCTCATAGACCCGCTCGAGCACCTCCACCAGCTTGGTGCGGGGCACCACCGTGTCGTGCAGGTAGTAGTCGGGCATCACGTTGGCCACCGCGCCGAAGGCGCTCTTGCGGCCCTTCCACAGCCGGGCCCGCTCGTCGTCGTCGGCGGCGGTGCGCACGCTGATGGCCTGGTTGCGCCGGGCGATGTCCGCGATCCGCTCCCCTGCGATGGCCACGCCCCCCGCGGGGCCGTCCACCTCGCACAGCAGCACTGCGGCCGCGTCCTTGGGATAGCCCGCCTGGGCGAAGTCCTCGATCGCGACGACGCAGCGCTGGTCCATCATCTCGATGGCCGCGGGCACGATCCCGGACGCGATGATGGCGCTGACGGTGGCCGCCGCGTCCGACACGTCGTCGAAGCACAGCAGCATGGTGCGCACCGCGGGCGGGTTGGGGGTGAGCCGCACAGCCACCGCGGTGGCGATGCCGCACATGCCCTCCGACCCCACGAAGGCTCCCCTCAGGTCGTATCCGGCCGGCTCTGCGGTCAGGTCGCCCAGTGTGGCGACCGACCCGTCCGACAGCACCACCTCCACCGCCAGCACATGGGCGCTGGTCACGCCGTAGGCCAGGCAGTGGGGGCCGCCGGAGTTGTTGGCCACGTTTCCGCCGATGGTGCAGGCGGCCTGGCTGGACGGGTCCGGCGCGTAATGCACCCCGTGGGGCGCGAGGGCCCGGGTCAGGTCGAGGTTCACCATGCCTGGCTGCACCCAGGCCGCGCCGTTGTCGAGGTCGATCTTCAGCAGCTTGTTCATGCGGGTCATGGCCAGCACCACCGGCTGGCCCAGCGGCGCGGCGCCCCCGGCGAGGCCCGTGCCCGCCCCCCGGGGAGACACGGCCCGGCCGTGGCGGGCCGCCACCTTCACGCAGGCCACCACGTCGGAGGTCGAGCCGGGGTAGCACACCGGCCCGGCGCTGCCCTCCAGATAGATGGAGGCGTCCCGGGAGGCCAGATAGCGGGCCGCGGCGTCGGCACGCACCCGGTCGGCCCCGATGGCGGCCTCCAAGTCGGCTACCAGGGCGGCGTCACCGGCCCCCGCCGACGGGCCGGTGGCCGATGGCCGCGTGCCGCGGCGGCGCGATCCCAGCACCCGGCGGGTGGCGGCAGCAAGCGTCCTGACCACTGCTCAGACCCTAACGCGGCCCGTCGGAAGCGGTGCCACCTCGGCTCGGAGCGAACTTCCGGCGGTTTTCGGTCACATACGGGCACAACTCCCGGAAGTTCGGCGCCGGTGGGTCCTGGCACGACACGACCGCGGGCGCCCGACCGTCGCACCGCGCGAAGATGGGCGAACAGAGTGCTGCAGAGGAAGACATGACCCAGACCGAGGCCTCCTACCACCGCGTGCCCGACGAGGTGCCGCCGCCGCCCTCGGGCTGCCCCGTCAACGGCTTCACCCCGTTCGCGCCCGACTATCTGGCCGACCCGTACGCGGTGCTCGACGGGCTGCGGGACACGCCGGTGTTCTACTCCAGCGAGCTCGGCTACCTCGTTGTCACTCGCATGGAGGACCTCAGCGAGGTGTTCCTGGACCCCGAGACGTTCGGCTCCCAGAACGTGCAGGACCCGGTGTTCCCCCTGAGCCACACCGCCCACGCCGTGCTGGCCGCGGCGGACTTCAACCCGGTGGCGGTCATGTCCAACCGCCAGCCGCCGGACCACGGCCGCATCCGCAACCACACCAAGCAGGGCTTCTCCAACCGGCGCATGCGAATCCTCGAGCCCTACATCCGCGGCCGCAGCCACGATCTCGCCGACGCCCTGCTGGGCGCCGGGTCGCCGGCGGACTTCGTGCCGGTGTTCGCGCACCCGCTGCCGGGCGAGACGATCTTCCGGTTCATCGGCTTCCCAGACAGCGACGACGGGAAGCTCAAGGAGTGGTGCTCGGACCGCCTGGCCTTCAGCTGGGGCAAGCCCACCGAGGCCGAGCAGGTGCAGATCGCCCACAAGATGCTGGCCTACTGGCGCTACTGCCGCGACTTCGTGGCGTCCAAGGTGCACGACCCCGGCGACGACTTCACCTCCGAGCTTTTGGCCGTGCACCACACCGACCCCGACGAGCTCGCCTACCGGGAGGTGGAGTCGATCGTGTACGGCCTGTCGTTCGCGGGCCATGAGATCGTCAGCCACTTCCTGTCCAACGCGCTGATCTGCCTGCTGTCGCGGCCCGCCCAGTGGGACCAGCTGTGCGCGGACCGCTCGCTCATAGGTGCCGCGCTGGAGGAGGTGCTGCGCTTCGAGTCGCCCCAGACGAGCTGGCGCCGGGTGGCCAACACCGACGCCGAGGTGGCCGGAGTGCAGGTGCCCGCGGGGACCAACATCTTCATGAGCCTGGCCGCGGCCAACCACCAGCCCGACATCTTCGAGGACCCCGGCAACTTCGACATCCACCGGCCCAACGCCCGCAACCACATCTCCTTCGGCAAGGGCATCCACTTCTGCCTGGGCGCCCGGCTGGCCCGCCTGGAAGCCACCGTAGCCCTGGAGGTGCTGACCGAACGCATCCCGTCGCTGCGACTGGTCGAGGGCCAGAGCCTGCAGCGCTTCGGGAACATCACCTTCCGCGGCCCCCGCGAGCTGCTGGTCGCCTGGGATGCCTGAGGACCCTGACGGCCCGTCACCTCAGCGGGCGCACGCCGGTGCGCCCCCCAGCGGCAACCGGTCGCTTCGGCGCCTGGCTGACACCCCGGGCCCGCTCGCCGCCGTTTCGTCGTCCGCAGGCACGCCCCGCAGCACCCACGCCGCCCCCGGCGTGCCCGACACCATCCCGGCACTCGTGGACGACGCTGCGGCCCGCTTCGGCGACGGCGAGGCCCTGGTGGACGGCGATCTGCGGATCTCGTTCGTCGAGCTGCGCGACCGGGTCAGTGCCATGGCCGATGCTCTGAGAGCTTGGGGATTCGCGCCAGGCGACCGTGCGGCCGTGTGGGGGCACAACATCTGGGAGTGGGCCGTGGCCGCTCTCGGCGTGCATGCCGCAGGCGGCGTGGTCGTGCCAATCAATACCCGCCTCAAAGGCGACGAGACCGCCTACGTGCTCGGCGCGTCGCGGGCCCGGATCCTGTTCTGCGTGACCGACTTCCTGGGCGCCGACCACCTGGGCCTGCTCAGGGCGGTCCAGGGCGGCACGCGCGAGTCGCTCGAGACCACCGTCGTGATGCGAGGACCGGTGCCACCCGGTGCCGAGGGCTTCGCCGACTTCATGGCTCTGGCCGCGGCCGCGGCGCCGGCGACCGGCATCACCCCCGCTGAGGCGGGCGAGGCGCCCCGCGAGGCTGACGGCGCCGACGGGCAGGCAGGCACCGGCAGCGCTCTCGCCGCGCCGAGCCACCACCGCCCGGTTTGGCGCTCCGATCCCTGCCACATCATGTTCACCTCGGGCACCACGGGACGGCCCAAGGGCGTGGTGTTGAACCACGGCGCGATCTGCCGGGCCTACCGGAGCTGGGCCGAGGTGATCGGGCTGCGCCACGACGACCGCTACCTGATCGTCAACCCGTTCTTCCACTCCTTCGGGCTCAACGCCGGCATCCTGGCCTGCCTGATGACGGGGGCGACGATGGTCCCGCACCCGGTGTTCGACGTGCCGTCGGTGATGGCCCGCATACCGGCCGAGCGGATCTCGGTGCTGCCCGGACCGCCCGCCATCTACCAGACCATCCTCAACCATCCCGACCTCGACAGCTTCGACATGTCGACCCTGCGGCTGGCGGTGACCGGCGCGGCCCCCGTTCCGGTGCCGATGATCGAGGCCATGCGGGAGCGACTCGGCTTCGAGGTGGTGGTCACCGGCTACGGGCTCACCGAGTCGTCCGGCATCGCCACCATGTGCCGCCACGACGATCCGCCCGAGACGATCTCAGCCACCTCGGGGCGGGCCATCGACGACGTCGAGGTGCGGGTCGTCGGCCCCGACGGCGCCGAGTTGCCCAGGGGCGAGCCGGGCGAGATCGTGGTGCGGGGCTACAACGTGATGGACGGCTACCTCGACGACCCCGAGGCCACCGCGGCCGCCATCGACGCCGACGGATGGCTGCACACCGGCGATATCGGCACCATGGACGCAGCCGGATATGTGGCCATCACCGACCGTCTCAAGGACATGTTCATCTGCGGCGGCTTCAACGCCTACCCGGCCGAGATAGAGGCCGCGATGCTGGCCCACCCCGCGGTGGGCCAGGTGGCTGTGGTGGGCCGGCCCGACGACCGCCTGGGCGAGGTGGGCCACGCCTTCGTGGTGCCCGCCCCCGGCGCCGCTACCACCGCCGCGGCCGAGGCCGAGTTGGTGGCGTGGTGCCGGGAGCGGATGGCCAACTACAAGGCACCCCGCGGCATCACGTTCATGGACGAGCTGCCTCTCAACGCGTCGGGCAAGGTGCTAAAGCACGAGCTGCGAGCCCGAATCTGAGTGGCGCAGCCGCCGCCCCGAAATCCCTGTGGTTGAGGACACTACAGGTCGCCAACCACAGGGATTTCGGGGTTTGGGGGCGAAGGTCCCTATGCCGCCCGGCCCCGATGGTCGGGCGTGTCCAGGTCGAACGCCTTGCGGATGTGCTCGTCGGACAGCCAGGGGCTGAGCTGTTCGGGGGCTGGCGTCGCACCGAGATGGAACACGGGCCTCAGAGTTGCAGGCCGATCCTTGGTGCGGGTCCGCGAGCCGGACGCATCGCCCTGAACCTGCTGCGAGGGGTGCCGGGCACGGACGAAGGCCTCGGCCGGCCTCAGGTCCCTCGTGTGGCCCGCCTCGAGGTCGGGGCGGCCGTGCGCTCCGTAGCGGTAGTGCGTGGCGATCCGGGCCGCCGCGGCCACCGCCGGCAGCGCCAGGAATACCACGACGGCGATTAGGAGTGTGTATGTCATTTCCTCTTCTCCTTTTTTTCCTTGCCTTCCAATCGGACTTGCCATGAGCCGATTCACCCGCTTCGTTCAACTGTGTTCTTGTTGAACATATGGCCGGGACCGCTTGTCGCATTCGTGATATGGGTCACATAGCGTTGCCCACCGTGACCTCCGGCCGAGCCCCCGGATCCTCGCCGTTCGTGCCGGTGCCGCTGACGCCGGTGTCCTTCCTGGACCGGGCCCGAGTGGTGCACGGCGACCGCCCCGCGGTGATCGACGGGCCGCTGACGCGCCGCTACGAGGATCTTGCCGAGCGCTGCGAGCGGCTGGCCGGAGCCACGCTCGACCTGGGCCTCGAGCCCGGCGACGCGGTGTCGGTGCTGGCCCCCAACGTGTCCATGGCCTTGGAGGCGACGTTCGGGTTTCCCATGGCCGGAGTGGTGTTCAACGCCCTCAACTCCAGGCTGTCGGCACCAGAGTTGGCCTGGATCGTGGCCCACGCCGAGTCCAGAGTGCTCTTCGCCGACCATGCCCTGGCCGATGTGGCCCGATCTATCCAGCAGCAGGTACCGGGGTTGCGGCTGGTGGTGTCGAGCGACGCCGGCGTCTCAGGCGCCTCCGACTGCGAGTACGAGGCCCTGCTGGCAGCCGCGGCGCCCCGGCGGGCCGAGATCGCCGACGAGCACGCCATGCTCAGCCTCAACTACACGTCGGGCACCACCGGCCAGCCCAAAGGCGTCATGTACTCGCACCGCGGAGCCAATCTCAACGCCTTGGCCATGGCCGCGCAGGGCGGGCTCGACAGCAACGCGGTGTTCTTGTGGACCTTGCCCATGTTCCACTGCAACGGCTGGTGCTACCCGTGGGCGGTCACTGCGGTGGGCGGCGTCCATCTGATGCTGCGGACCCTGGAGCCGGGCACGGTGTGGCGCCACATCCGCGAAGACGGCGTGACCCACTTCAACGCGGCCCCCACCGTGCTGATCGGCCTGGTCAACCATCCCGACGCCGCGCCCGCGCCCCGAACCGTGAAAGTGGCCACCGGCGGCGCTCCCCCGTCGCCCACGCTGCTGTCGCAGCTTGCGGAGCTCAACATCGACGTGACCCACCTCTACGGCCTCACCGAGACCTACGGCCCGTCGCTGATCTGCGACTGGCGCCGCGAGTGGGACGAACTCCCCGACGGCGAGCAGGCCCGGATCAAGGCCCGCCAGGGGGTGGGCACGCTGGTGACCTCGTCGGTGCGGGTGATCGACGCCGACGGGGCCGACGTGCCCGCCGACGGCACCACCCAGGGCGAGATCGCCATACGGGGCAACAACGTGATGCTCGGCTATTACAAGGATCCCGACGCCACCGCGGCCGCTTCGGTGAACGGGCCCGAAGGCACATGGTTCCGCACCGGGGACGTGGCCGTGATGCACGACCACGGCTATGTGGAGGTGCGGGACCGGTCCAAGGACGTGATCATCTCCGGCGGCGAGAACATCGCCTCCATCGAGGTGGAGCAGGCCCTGGCGTCGCATCCCGACGTGGTGGAGTGCGCGGTGGTGGCCGCCCCCGACGACACCTGGGGCGAGGTGCCGGCCGCGTTCGTTGTGCTGCGGCCCGGCGCAGCCGTGACCGAGGCCGACCTGGCGGAGCATGTGAAGTCCCGCATCGCCCGCTTCAAGGCCCCCAAGTCGGTGACCTTCGGCGAGCTGCCCAAGACCGCCACCGGCAAGATCCAGAAGTTCGCCCTGCGCGACCGGCTCTGGGCCGGCCGCGACCGCCGAGTCAACTAGGACTGAGCGCAATCGCTGGCCAGCGCGTCGCGGTGCGGTGTTGTGTTTCCCGCTCTTGTTCGCTGCGCTCACGGGCCGCTCGGGCCACGGCCTCACTCAGCGTCTTGCGAGGTCGCCCGGTGATTCGCGCCCATTCGCTCGGCCTCTGGCGCCGCCGCAGCGGCGCCAGTCAGGTCTCGTTGACCAGGGGGACGACCGACTCCGCGAAGGCGTCGAACTGCTCCAGGTACTCCTCGAGGGTGCGGGCCCGGAACTTGAGATGGAAGGTGTTGGCCCCGGCGGCCCGTGCCGCGCGGATGCTGGCAGCGAGGGGCTCGACGCCGCACGACATCACGGGGGGGAGGCCCTCCGGGGCAGTGTCGGCCAGCAGGTAGCACCACGGCGGCATGAAGCCCACGTCGAAGCGGGCGCCGTCACGCCCCGCGGCAGCCGCAGCCGCGTTCATGGTGTCGATGATCTCGCCGTACTGCGATACCGGGTTGCCCATCGGCACGTAGCCGTCGCCCAGTCGTCCGGCTCGTCGCCAGGCGGCCCGGCCACTTCCGCCCACCCAGATGGGCAACTCGCGCACCGGCGCGGGGCCGACCCCCACGTCGGAATAGCTGAACTCCTCGCCCGAGTGGCTCACGTAGGTGCCGGCGAAGGCTCCCCTGACTGCCTCCAGGGTCTCGTCGAGCAGCCGGCCCCTGGCCTCGAAGTCCACCCCCAGGGCCTCGAACTCGGCCTCCACGTGCCCCGCGCCCACGCCGAGGATGGCCCGCCCGCCCGAGAGGTGGTCGAGCGTGGCGAAGGACTTGGCGGTCTGCAGCGGGTGCCGGTAGGCGGCGATCCACACCGCGGAGGCCAGGTTGACGGTTCCGGTGCGGGCGGCCAGGTACGACAGGGTTGCCACGGTGTCGTACCAGGTGGTGCCCATGTGGGCCGCGTAGTCGTTGTCGGGTATGGCCACGTGGTCGCAGACCCCCACGAAGTGGTGGCCAGTGGCCTCGGCCTTGCGGGCGATGCGCACCAGGTCGTCGACGGTGGCGGTGTGCTCCCAGGGGTCGGCCAATGTCGCGGTGAGCGTCTGGATGGGCAGCCCGACCCCGTAGGTCCAGCCGCCCGGCGGTGTGATCGAGGCCATCGCCGCACGATGCTACGGCGCGCCGGCGCGCCACGGGCGGGCACCCGGGCCGGCTGATCGCGGCAGCCGACTGGGCGGGCACCCGGGCCGGCTGATCGCGGCAGCCGACTGGGCGGGCGCCCGGGCCGGCTAGTTGCGGCAGCCGCTGAAACCCGGGTCGGGGCCGGGCCGCCGGGGCGGGGCGAAGAAGTCGTTCTCGTTTTCGGCGAGCTGCCTGCGCTTGCGCATGATCGCTCTGCGCTCGGCCTCCAGGTACAGGTAGCGCTGGACGTTTTCGGGTGTGCTGTCGCTCATGAACATGTCGACGGCCACCGGGTCGCGGCACAGTTCCTCGCGAATGTCGTTCTTGGTGATGGTCTTGCCGTCGCCGCGGCCGGCTCGCTCGCGCTTCATCCGCCAGCGGTGCCACTTGTTCCTGGCGACGGGGACGAACAGCCCCAGGTTGAACATCAACAACCCGAAGAGCGTGAACTCTGCGGTCATCAACAGCGGCGCCATGCTGCTTTCTCCTGGTCGAGCTGGCACTTGGCGCCCAGACGAAAGGCCGCGATACTGGTCTACTTTGAATATATTAGCTGTTGTCTGCCGTTCCTCCACAAGCCGGCCGGTTCTCTGGAGTCTCCTAGTGGCCCGTCGCGGAATTGACCGGGGCGCCCGGAGCGATTCCAAGCTGGGGCTTAGGCCTTCCGCGCTGCCCCAGCCATTTGGACGACACACCACTAGGATCGACGGCGCAAGTTGTCAGCCCGGGCCTCTGTATGCCACTGGTCCGGGCCCGTCGCTAGCATCGACGGACCATGAGCCCCCGCATCTCTTTCATCGACGAGATTCTCTCCAGCTATGTCGACGCACACTCCACCGGACCCGACGAAGTTCAGCGGGGGCTGATCGAGGCAACGGCCGCGCTCGGCGAGTTGAGCGTCATGCAGGTCGGCGCCGCCCAGGGCGCCTTCATGACCATGCTGACCAGCCTGCTGCAGCCGCGGTTCGCGGTGGAGATCGGCACGTTCACCGGCTACTCGGCCCTGGCCGTGGCCAAAGCACTGCCACCGGGTGGACAGCTGCTGTGCTGTGACATATCGGAGGAGTGGACCGCTATCGCCCGCGAGCACTGGGAGCGCGCCGGCGTGGCCGACCGCATCGATCTGCGCATAGGTCCGGCACTGGACACCCTCAGAGCCCTGCCCACAGTGCCGCGGGTCGACATGGCCTTCATCGACGCCGACAAGGAGGCCTACATCGACTACTACACCGAGTTGGTGCCGCGGTTGTCGCAGCGAGGCGTGATCCTGGTGGACAATGTCCTTTGGAGCGGCCAGGTGGCCGATCTGAGCCAGACCGAGTCCGCCACCGAGGCCCTCCGGTCCTTCAACGCCCACGTCGTCGCCGACGAGCGGGTGCTGGTGTCGATGCTGCCGGTCGGCGACGGCCTCTCGATGGTCACACGCCGTCCTGCCTGACCGGGGTAGCCGACGATCGGGAGGTGCAGCTCGGCCGGACGAGCCGCTGTGCCCGGTCAGCCAGCGTCGAGTCGAACAGGATTGGAGAGCACGCCTATGCCCGTGACTTCGACGTCCACGACGTCTCCCGGCGCGATCTGGCAGTTCGAGTCGGCGCCCATCCACAGCACGTCGCCGCGATGGAAGGTGATGTAGCGCGACGCCTCGACGATGAAATCCCACGGGTCGAACACCATGTCGCCAGTCGGGAACTCGGCGTGGGTCTCGCCGTTCACCCGCACGATGGTGGTCTGAGCCATGGGATCGACGTCGGTCTCGATCCAGGGACCCATCGGCTTGAAGGTGTCGCTGTTCTTGCTGCGCCAGAACGAGCGGTCGGCCCGCTGCCACTCGCGAGCGCTCACGTCGTTGCCGATGGTCCAGCCGAACACTGACTCCTGTGCCTCAGCCCGCGACGCATTGCGCAGGCGGCGGCCGAGAACGGCCACGACCTCGCCTTCGGCCTCGAAGCGGCCCGTCACGTCGGGCGGCACGAGTATGGCCTCGCCGTGCCCGATCAAGGCGTTGTTCGCCCGGTAGCCCACCTCGGGACGCTCGGGGACGGCGACCTCCCGGCCCGCCGCCCTCTGGTGCTCGATGTGACCGCGGTAGTTCAGGCCGACCGCGTAGAACACGAACGGCACCACCGGCGGAAGGAATGTCGCGCCCGCGAGGGGCAGCGTGGTTTCGACGGCCGACTCGCCTCCTAGGGGCGAGCCCCGCAGGATGTGGACGGCGTCGCCGTCTAGACGGGCCCACCTTGGCTTGCCGTCTAGAGATACTCGTCCGTACCGCATCGCTGGCTCCGTCGTTCGGGCCGTGGTCGCTTAGGCAGCGTCTCCAGCTATCTCACCCGTCTCGCCATGGCGAGGTGCTCCGATCCCCAGATGCCCTTCGACGCGGGCCAGCGTTTCCCGGGCGTCAGCGAGGCTCCGAGTCACCTCCTTCAAAGTTGCTCTGATGTCCTTGAAGCTTTCCTTGGTTTCGCGCTTGTGCTCGCCAAGTTCGTCGCCGAGGGAGCCGACAGACCGTTCGAGGCCCCCGACGGATCGCTCGATGAGCTCGCCGGCCTTCTCGAGAGTCTCCTTGCTGGACCGCTCGATCAGCTCGCGCGTCTTCACGCCGTCGAGATGCTGATACCGCATCGAAACGACGACAAAGGCCAGCATCGGGCCAAGAACAGCCGCGATGACCGGTCCCAGATCAACGAGCGATACCGACTCCACGCCCTGAGCCTAGAAGACACCGAACCACGATGCAACTCCAAACATCATGAAAAGTGCTTATCCTCACCAAGCTGCCCCAACCGGGAGAGGCGGGAAGCGGCGGGCAGATCCAACACGACTGTGACCCTTGGGTGGAGTTGGATCGCCGAGGCGGGGACCTCCTCGGTGACCCGACCCTCGACGGCGCCGGCCACGGCACGAGCCTTGTGCTCTCGGCAGGCCACCAGCACGAGCTCGGCCGCGACACCGATGGTGGCGATGCCCTGGGTGATCGCCCGGGCGGGCACGGGCCGGCCGGCGGAGAAGAAGCGAGCGTTGTCGGCCCGGGTCCGCTCGCTCAGCGCCACCACCCGGGTGATGCTGTCCAACGGCGAACCGGGCTCGTTGAAGGCGATGTGGCCGTTGGATCCGATGCCCAGCAGCTGTAGCCCGACCGACGCCTCCCGCACCTCGTTGTCGTAGCGGGCGCACTCGGCTTCCAGGTCGACTGCGTCGGGGTTCGGTCCGTGAACCGCATCACGTCCGATGTCGACATGGTGGGCCAGCAGTTCTTGCGCGACGTTGCGATATGCGCACGGGTCGTGCCGGTCGAGGTCGAGGTACTCGTCGAGCAGGTATGCGTGGACGCCGGCGAAGCTCAGCGCCTGCTCGCGGTGGCGCCGGACCAGCTCGGCGAAGATCCCTTGCATCGTTGCGCCGGTGGCCAGGCCGAGCGCAGGCGACGGCGAGGCGACGATGAACCGCTCGACGAGGTCCGCGGCCACGCGTGCGGCCGCATCTCCAGACTCGGCGACAACGATCCTCACCGCGCCGCGGCGTCGCCCGAGCCGCGGTCCGCACGGCGAGCGGCCACGGCCGCGCCGACAATGCCGGCGTGGACTCCGAGATGGGCCACCGAGATGGGCTTCGACAGCTTGAGCCTCGACGCGAACCGGTCGAAGTTCTCACTCAGCCCGCCGCCCACCACCCAGCGCGACGGGTTGAGCATGGCCTCCAGCTCGTCGAAGAAGGGCTGGGCCCGCCTGGCCCACTCGACCGGTGAGAGCTCCTCGTTGGAGATCGCCCTGCCCGACGCGATCTCCTCGAAACGTCCGTTGGTGCCGACGAGGCCCCCCAACTCGGAGTTGGCGATGAGATCGCCGTTGTGGAGCAGGGCGCTGCCGATGCCTGTCCCGAAAGTCAGCACGATCGTGAGCCCGTCGCGGTCGAGCCCGGCGTCGCCGTAGGTCAGCTCGGCCAGCCCGGCTGCGTCGGCGTCGTTGATGAGCACGGCATTGGCGCCTTCGGAGGCTCGCAGGCACGCCAGCGCAGCATCCTCCTGGAACACGCTGGACAGATTGGGGGCATGGCGCAGTGACGCCCCGTCGATCACCCCCGGCAGAGCCACCCCAACCGAGCCGGACCAGGCCGCCGCGGCGGCGATCCGGCCGATCGCGGCCACGACGTCGACCGGCGTGGCCGTCGCCGGCGTCGGCTCGGTGTGGATGCCCCCGGCCAGCTCGCCGGCGCTCAGATCGACCACCGCGCCTTTGATGCTGGTGCCCCCGACATCGATCCCAAGCTGCATCTTGGACTCGTCGCTCATGGTTCGGGATCGTCGGTTCTGGCGCCGGTGATATAGGCCACGAGGTCGTCCTTGGTCGCGTCGGCCACGTCCACCTCCGCGGTCTTGCGGCCCTGGCGCAGCACCACGGCCCGATCGCAGACCTCGGTGACGCGGTCCATGTTGTGGGTGATGAGCAGCACCGCGACGCCCGCGTCGCGCAGGCTGCGGATCAGGTCGAGCACCCGAGCCGCCTGCTCGACGCCCAGCGCGGCGGCGGGCTCGTCGAGCAGCACGATCTGCTGGCCCCAGGCCGCCGCCCTGCCTATGGCCACCGCCTGGCGCTGGCCGCCCGACAGCGCGCTCATCGACCGGCGCAGCGACGGGATGCGGATGTCGAGGCGTCCGAGGATCTCGTTGGACTCGGCCCGCATGCGCTTCTTGTCGAGCACCCCGAGCCACGCGCCGAGCCGACCGCCCCGGGTGTGCTCGCGGTTGAGGAACAGGTTCTCGACCACGTCGAGGGGGTCGATCACGGCCAGCGTCTGATGGACCGTCTCGATGCCCAGCGACCGGGCCGCCTCGGGCGAGACGATGGACTGCTCGGTCCCGTCGACCCGGACCACTCCCGCGTCGGGCGCATACACGCCGGAGATGCACTTGACCAGCGTCGACTTGCCTGCGCCGTTGTCGCCGAGCAGGGCCGTGACCCGGCCGTAGTGGAGGCTCAGCGCCACATGGTCGAGCGCCCGAACCGCCCGGAACGACTTGCACAGGCCCTCCACCTCGAGCGCGGCGGCGCTGGCGGCTCCCCTCACCACGAACCCCCGACGGAGACCTCGTCGCCGAAGCCGTTCCACACGCCCGCCACCCGGGCCCGGCCCTGGGACACGCCGCTGAGGCCGGCCACGAGCGTCCTGGTGACGAAGGCCTGGACCCGGAATCCGAAGACTACGGTCGCGCCCTCGGCCACTGGGCGACCGTCGCCGGGATGAAGCCTGGCGTAGTAGTCGATGGCGCCAGGGTCGGGCATGTCCACCGGCACGGGCTCCGTCGAGACCTCCGACGGGTCGTGGGCGACAACCGCTCGCACGCCGTAGTCGCCGAACACCGGGTCGATGTACAGCCCCCCTCCGAAGCAGAGCGGCACCCCCTGGTGGACATGGGCCACCTCGCTGAGGTAGAGCACCGCGGGCTGCTCGGGAAGATCCTGCACCGCATGCAGGGGCGTGGTTCCGGTGAGCCCGTGACCGGGCTCAACCTGGGTGGCACCGGACTCGGCCAGCAACCCGAGCACCTCAGTGGAGGTGGTGCCCGGCGCGTTGATCTCCAGCGTCTGCGGGCAGGTCGGGTGGCGGCGGGCGATCTCCGCGGCCCGGGCCAGGGTTTCGACGTTGGGGGTGATGCGGGCCCCGCCCGAGGCCGCGTCGAACAGCAGGGCCGGGAAGGTGGTGAGCCCGGCGAACTCCGCTCCGGCCAGTCCGGCGATGCGGTCGATCATGGCGGGCAGGTCGTGCAGCGCGACACCGCCCTCGTGGCCGGGGTAGAAGTCGTCGCCGTCAGCAAACACCCGGACCAGCAGCCTCTGGGACCGTCCGACGCGGTGGGCCGCGGCCGAGGCCTCCGCGGCCTTGTTCTCGGAGAACACGGTCCAGTAGTCGGGTTCAAGCCCGGCCGCGTCGGCGGCCTCGGCCCGGGGGACCTGCACCAGATGACCGAGGTGGCCGAGGTTGTGGCCCTCCCGGACGATCGGTCGGGCGCAGGCCATGTCCACCGCCACGAAGCCGTCGACGCCGCCGGAGGTCATGGCCGCCAGCGCCCCCGGGGCCCGGCCAATCTGCTTGGTCATGGCGTAGACGGTGAGGCCCAGCCGGTGGGCCTGCCGGCACAGCCCGGCCGTGTTGGCCTCGATCGCGTCGAGGTCGAGAACGCAGCTGTTGGCCGGGATCTGACCCGCCTGATGAAGCTCGACGGCGGCCTGCACGAACTGCGGGCTGCGCCCCAGCAACGACCGGAGAAACACGTCAGGTCTCCTTCTGCTCTCGCATGCTCAGGGCCACCGCCAAGATGATGATCACGCCCCGTGCGATCAGCTGATCCGCGACCCGAAGGCCCATCAGGATCAGCCCGTTGTTGAGCATGGCCATCACCACCGACCCAGCTATCGCGCCGGCTACCGAGGCTCGGCCGCCGAACAGCTTGGTGCCGCCGATGACCACGGCCGCGATCACGGTGAGCAGCAGGTTCTCGCCCAGATCGTGACGCCCGATGGCCAGCCGGCCCGCCAGCAGCACGCCCGCGAACGAGGCCGCGGCCGCGCTGGTCATCAGCGCGGTGATGCGTATGCGGGCGGTGTTGATGCCGAGCGCTCCTGCTGCGGCGCGGTCGGCGCCCACCGACAGCACATGGCGGCCCCAGCGCAGTTGGTGCAGCACGAGATGCCCGATCAGGCCGACTACGGCGGTCCAGATCAGCAGCGATGAGATCGGCCCCACCGATCCGGCGCCGAAGACGGCCAGGAAGGTGTCGTTTCGAATCGGCAGCGACTGCAGATTGTTCATGTTGCGGGCGATGCCGCTGACGATGCCGAGCATCCCCAAGGTCACGAGGAACGACGGGATGCGCACCTTCACGGTGATCACGCCGTTGACAAGCCCGATGGCGGCTCCGACCGCCAAGGCCGCGGCCACACCGGCCGCGAACCCGTAGCTGCCCACCGCCTCGGCCGCCACCAGCGACGAGAGGGCCGCGATCGATCCGACCGACAGGTCGATCTCCGCCGCGGCCAGAGCGAAGGCCATACCCACCGCCATCACCGCTATCGGGGCCGCCTGCCGACCGATGTTGAGGAGGTTGGAGGCCGTGAGGAACCCGTCGTCTCGCAGGATCACCGCGAACAGAGCGAAGATGAGCAACGCGGCGACGTACACCACGTACGGGCGCAGCCCCACGTCCCGGCGCCGCCGTGCCAGCCATCGGTGGGCGGCAGCAGGCAGCAGCCCGGCCGCGGCGGAGTCTTCGGTCATCGATTCCTCATCCAGCTTGCCCTCGGCCCCGGCGGCGGCTCAACCCGGGACCGCCGCCGAAGCTTCGGGCAGTCTGCCTCTGAGGCAGCACCAATGGATCCAACACCTCGCGGTGAAGCACCTTGTCTCCCGCTCTTGTTCGCTTCGCTCACGGGCCGCTCGGGCCACGGCCTCGCTCAGTGCCTCGCGAGATCCTCACGAACTGCGGTCTATCCGCTCGGCCTCCTAGCCGCCGAGGGCGTCGAGAACCTCTTGAGGCGGTTCTGCGACCAGCGACTGGCGGTAGCCCTCGACGATGTTGTCGGCGGTGACGCCGATGGCCGGCACTACCGCGAACGCCGGAGCAGGCTTTCCGAGCAGCCCGTAGGCGCCCTCGATGGCCATGGTGCGGCCGAGGTTGTAGGCCTCGTCGGCGGCTATGCCCACGACGTTCCCGCCCTCCACCAGGTCGAGCGACACGTTGGTGTCGAGGTCCATGGTCACGAGGGCCACATCGGAGGCGCCCGCGGCTCGCAGCGCGGCAAGGACGCCGTCGGCCGGACCCGCCGACCACGGGGCGTAGATGCCGTCGAGATCGGGATTGCGGGTCAGCATCGCCGAGGCGATCTCCTCCGCGGCGGCCGGGTCGGCCAAGCCCTGCTCGGCGACGATCTCTATGCCGGGATAGTTGATCTCGATCCAGGCCTTGAAGGCCTGGTCGCGCTGGTTGGTGACGTAGTAGGCGGCGTCGTGGAAGATATAGCCGACCTCGCCCTCGCCGCCGAGCGCGTCGGCGAGCAGGTTGGCGGCGGTGATGCCCATGGCGGCCAGGTCGTCGGTGACGATGCCCACGTAGTCCTGGCCGTGCACGTAGCCCTGGGGCACATTCGACAGGAAAACGAGTTGCACGCCCGCGTCGACCGCCGGGCGGAACGCCTCGGCGCCCGCGTCGGGGCCGATGGCCAGGCTGATGATGATGTCGGGGCTCTGGGCCATGACCGTCTCCACGTCGTTGGCCTGCTGGGCCGCGTCGAAGTCGGCGTTGGTCTCGGCGACGACCTCGATCCCGAGCTCCTCGAAGGCATCGCGGGCGCCCTGGCTCACCGCGTCGGTGAACGCGCCTGCGGTGTGCCAAAGCAGGGCGGCCGTGTAACCGCCCGCCTGCACCTCGGCGACCTCGGCGTCGCTCAGCGTGATCTCGCTGGACGCCACGGCCTCCTCGCCTCCCGGTCCCTGGGTCTTGGGCGGCTCAGGCGCCGGCTCAGGCGCGGCTGTCGTAGGCGCAGCCGTGGTGGTCGCCGCGGCTGAGGTCGTAGGCGCGGCTGTGGTGGTCGCCGGTGACGCGCCGTCGTCATCGTCGCCGCACGAGGCGGCAAAGACCGCGAACACCGCCAGCATCGACGCAATCAGCAGCCACTTGGGCTTCTTGTATTTGGTTGTCATGACCCCTCCCTTTTGGGTCCGGTTTATGGATCGTGGGCACCGCACCATTGGGCGATGAAGTGCGCGAGGGTCCGGGTGGCAATCACCAGCTCGCCGATGGCGAGCCGCTCGAAGGGGGTGTGGCAGTTGGAGATGTCGCCGGGGGCGAAGTACACGCCGGGTATCTGCAGGTCCCGCAGGAACGGCTTCTCCGACCAGTACGGCGCTCCCTCGATCCGGGCGGGTTCGCCGGTCACCGCCTCGATCGACCGGGCCAGCGCAGCCACTCCTGGATGGTCGGCCGCAATCTCGTCGGGCGTGCCGCCGAACGGGTGGTCCCGGGGTGCGCTGAACTCCACGGCGCAGTCCACGCCGTGCTCGTCGGCAACCGCGGCGGCGATGGCGCGTATGTGCTCGGCTGCGGCGTCGAGGCTCTCGCCGGGCAGGACCTTGCGGATCAGCGACAGTTCGAAGCGGCCCGGCACCGCGATGTTGCCACCGGAGGTGACCGAGGTGACCAGCAGGAAGGCCTCTCCCAGCAGCTCATGGGCAGGCACCGATTCCCGCAGCTGGTCGGAGTGCTCCCACAGCCGGTCGAGCAGGCGGTGCCCGGCCCGCAGGGCGTCGACGCCGAGTTCGGGCCGGCCGAAGTAGGCGGAGACGCCCGTGTAGGCGATGTCGGCAATGAGGAAGCCCATCTGCGCGGTGTAGATCGCAGAGGTGGTCGGCTCGGTGTAGATGGCGAAGTCGGCGGCAGGACGAGGACCAGCGCGGCCTTCGACGGCGGCTCGCATTCCGGCCGAGACGCCGCTGCCGGGCTGACCCGACTCCTCGTCGCAGACGAACAGCGTCGACACCCTGCCGCCGGGCTTCAGTCCTGCCCGCTCAAAGGCCCGGATCGCCTCGATGACAGCGCAGATCCCTGCCTTCTGGTCGGCGACTCCCCGGCCCCATATCTCGCCGTCGATCATGTGGGCGCCGAAGGGGTCCTCCCGGTCGGTGCCCCCCCAATGCTGGGACCAGTCGTCGGTGGCGACCGTGTCGAGATGGCCGGCCAGCAGCAGCGAGCGCCCGGCACCGCCTCCGGCCGCGCCGCACACGTTGGGCCGGCCCGGCTCACACTCGGCGAGGTCGGCGGTGTCGAACGCCTCGGACTCATCCATCCGGCGCCAAACCCAGCGGGCGAAGGCCTCCTCGTGAGGGGTGACGCTCGGGATCCGGGTGGCCTCGCGAACGAGCTCCACCACCGCTTCACCGTCGACTGCGGCTGCGACCCGCGCCGCGGCGCTCATCGTTGCTGGTCTCCGAGGATCTCCGCGACGAGGGACTCGCGGACGAACCGCAGCGACATCGACACCGCTCCCACCAGCGCCGCCCGGCGGCCAAGGGTGGAGGCAGCCAGCTCCGGCGGCGTGGCCACGAGCCGGGCCAGGCGGTCCCGGACGGCGTCCACGAACACCGGGTTTGCCCCCACTCCACCGCCGAACACGATGCGCGTCGGGTCGGCGATCAGACAGAGGTGCGACACCGCCAGCGCCATCGCTGCCGCGGCCTCGTCCAGCGCGGCAGCCGCGGCGGTGTCGCCGGTCTCCGCCGCCCCGAAGATCTCCGGAACATCGGCGCTCGCGTCCAGGCCCGAGCGATGGCCGCCCTCGATGGCCCGCCCGAACCGCTTGCGGATCGACGGCGCCGACGCCACATCCTCGAGCGTCACCGGCGCCGCACCCGGCTCGGGCACAGTCAGCAGCAGGGAGCCCAGCTCGCCTGCCGACCCGGTGCCACCCCGGTAGAGGTCTCCGCCCACCACCATCCCCAGGCCGATGCCCGTGCCGATGGAGATGGCCGCGAAGTCCCCGTCGGACTGGTCGTCGCCCAGCTCGGTCAGTTCGCCGAGCGCGGCCAGGTTGACGTCATTCTCCACGTGGACACGGCCGTCGAGTCGCTCGGTGAGACAGGCATGCAGCGCCAGGCTGTCGAAGCCCGGGAGATTGAACGCCTGCTCGACGCGGTCGCGGTCGGGCCGGTAGATGCCGGGCACGCCGACGCACACCGCGCGGCACGGACCGTCGATGTCTCGGAGCATCTCCGACGCCGCATCGATGAGATGCTCCAGCGCAGCCCGGGCGTCGGGGCCCGTCTCCAGCTCCCGCTCAGCGACAAGGTTGCCGAACAGGTCGCATACGCCAACGAGAATCTTCGTGGCGCCGATGTCGGCCACCACCGAGTGCCGGGCGGCGGGGACCAACTCGTAGAGGGCGGCCGGACGTCCGATGGATCCCGACAGGGGGCTTTCGTCCGCGACGCGCACCAGTCCGGCCGATTCCATATCAGCCATCAGGGCCGACACGGTGGGCTTCGACAGGCCGCTGACGCGAGCGATGCCGGCGCGAGACATCCGCCGGGGATGCGCGGCGAACAGGGCGTCGATTGTCCGCTGCCCGCTGAGCAGTCTCAGAACGCCCGAACCTGACCCCTCCGCCATATTGTTAGTAACATTACCTTACAAATATGCGCTGTCAAGGGGTTGCGTTCGTTAACCCCGTTCATCGGCCTCGTGTGAGGGTCGGCCTCTGAGCGCCTGGTCTGTGCCCGCCTCGGCGAGCGGCTAGCAGTCGTCTTCCAATACGTCTTCGGGTCTCGGGCCGTGCTGCGCCTCGTGGAGCGCCCGGAAGGCGGCCTGCTCGGCCTCGGACAGTGTGGAGGCGGACTGGCCGCTCTGGTCGCCGAACCACACGGTCTGCTGCGGGAACGGGATCTCGATGCCGGCCTCGTCGAAGGCCTCCTTGAGGCGCAAGCGAATCTCGCGCTCCACGGCCCACTGCATCGACGGCTCGGTCTTCACCGACAACCGAAGGCCGACACCGGACGCGCCCAGGCTCTGAATGCCAAAGACCGCCGGCGCCTCGGAGACTTCGTCGCCACCCCACTCCGGATCGTTCCAGAGTTCATCGGCCACCCGCTGCATCACCCCCATCGCGACGCGGACATCCGTGTCATAAGACACCTCGATGTCGACCAGAGCCTTCGCCCAAAGCTGCGAGAAGTTGCCGACCCGGGCGATCTCGCCGTTGGGGATGTGCCACACGGTGCCTTTGATGTCTCGGATTGTGGTGGACCGCAGCGACACCTCCTCAACGGTGCCGGAGGCGTAGCCCAGGTCGACCCAGTCGCCCACCCCGTAGTGGTCCTCGATCAGCATGAACAGACCCGACAGGAAGTCCTTCACGATCGACTGGGCTCCGAAGCCCAGCGCCACGCCGCCGATGCCCGCGCCCGCGATCAGCGGACCGAGGTTCACGCCGATCTCGCCCAGCACTATCAGCACCGCGAACGTCCACACCAATGCCACCACAATGCTGCGCAGCACGTGTCCGAGCGTCTCGGCCCGCGACTCGGCCCGGGCCCGGGCCACATCGTCGACCAGCACCCGGCCCGGACCCTTCTCGCGCAGCTTGTGCAGGCGCGAGTCGCTCGACGCCGAGGCAATGCGCTTGGTGAACCGCACGATGGCCCGCTTGGCGAACCGGGTGACGATCCACGCCACCACCAGGATGAGCGCGATGCGTATGGGCCGGTCGAGCATCCAGTCGGCCGCGGTGGCCAGACCACCGTTCTCGGTCCAGTCGTAGACCCGCTCGCAGACGAAGCCGCGGTTCGTCTCGCCGCAGGCGTCTGCGAGTCCGGTGGATGTCTGAGCAAGTGCGAGCATCGCCACACCCTAGGGGAACGGCCCCCGATCACGGCCCAGAGGCCGAGCGGAAGCGAGGCCGTGGCCCGAGTGGCCCGTGAGTAGCTCTACGTCAAGCTCGCCTCAAATCTGCACGAGTATTGCTCCTATATGACGAGTTTCTCTACTGATTTCGGTCGAGTAGGCCCGAGCTGCCCGTGAGCGCAGCGAACAGGAGCGGGAAACGAGATGCTCCATCGCGAGGCGGCAACCCATCCGAGCGGTCCCAAAGTAGATTCGGCCCCTATGGCGGCGGGCAGCCTCACCGGTGACTGCCACCGGGGCCGGACTCGACGGTGGGCGATGGCGCTGGCCGCGGTGTCGGTGCTCGCGCCGGGCTGCAGTTCCCCAGTAGGCGGCGACGCAGGCGGCAGCGGTCGGGAGGTGGTGGTGATGTCCGCCTCCTCGCTGACCGACGTGGTGGAGGCCGTGGACGGGCATTTCGGGGGCGAACTCCGAGTCACTCCGGTGATCGCAGGCAGCTTGACCCTGGTGGCCCAGCTCGCGGCCGGGGCCGATGCCGACGTGCTGATCACCGCCGATTCAGCCACCATGGACCGAGCCATCTCCGACGGCTCGGTTCGGGGGACACCGGTCGTGATCGCCACCAACGCTCTCGTGCTCGCCACCGCGCCCGGCAATCCTGGCCAGGTCGCCGGGCTGGCCGACCTGACCCGCGGCAACGTGCTGGTCGGGCTGTGTGCCGCCGACGTGCCCTGCGGGGCCCTGGCCCGCCAAGCGCTCGCAGAGGCTCAAATCGCGCCCTCGGTAGACACGCTGGAGCCGAGCGTGCGCGCCCTGGCCGCCAAGCTCTCGCTGGGCGAGCTCGACGCGGGCCTGATCTATGGCACCGACGCCGCTGCGGCCGGCCTGCCCACGGTCGCCGCCCCCGAGTTGCACGGCCACACCAATCGCTACTACATCGCCTCGGTGGCCGCTGAGCCCTCGCCGCCGGTGCAGACCGTGATCGATGCCTTCACCAAGCCCGGCAGCGCCGGCGCCGAGGCCCTGCACGCGCATGGGTTCGGGCCACCGTGAGCGCCCCAGACGACACCCGGGCCGCTCCCGGCCCCGCCCCGCCCGTGAGCCGGCCGCCCGCGGCCCTGACGATCGTGGGCTTTGTGGCCCTCGGCCTGCTGGTTCTTCCTCTGGCCGGACTGCTGCAGCGGGCGCCATGGTCGGCGCTGCCCTCGCTGCTGGGCGAGTCCGAGGTGCTGGAGGCGCTGCGAGTGTCGCTGATCGTCAGCCTGGCCGCGACTGGGGGGTGCGTGGTGCTGGGCCTGCCCCTGGCGTTCGTGCTGGCCCGCCGGCGGCTGCGGTTCCCCCGGGTGGTGCGAGCGGTGGTAATGCTGCCCATGGTGCTCCCACCGGTGGTGGCCGGCACTGCCCTGCTGTTCGCGCTGGGACGGCGGGGCCTGGTCGGCCAGTGGCTCGACTCCTGGTTCGGCGTGCGCCTGCCGTTCACCACCGCTGGGGCCGTGGTGGCCGCGGCGTTCGTGGCCCTGCCGTTCTTCGTGATCACTGTCGAGGCCGCCCTGCGTCAGGCCGGCGACGACCTCGACGAAGCGGGCGCGACCCTGGGCGCGGGCCCCTGGGCCATTCTCGCTCATGTCACGCTGCCCACGATCCGTCCCGCGCTGGCCGCCGGTACCGCCCTGGCGTGGGCTCGGGCCGTCGGCGAGTTCGGGGCCACGCTGACCTTCGCGGGCAACTTTCCGGGCCGCACCCGCACCCTGCCGCTGGAGACCTACCTCGCCCTGGAACGCAACCCGGAGGCAGCGGTAGCGATCAGCCTGGTCCTGATGGCGGTGGCCCTGACTGTACTGGTCACCTTGCGCGACCGATGGATGCCCCGATGACTTCCGCCGCACCAATCGGAGCTGGCAGCGTCTTGCACCCTATAGGGGGCATCTTGCTGCCAATTCCGCGAGGGATGGGCCGATGACGATCTCGCTCGACGGCTGTGTGGCCCGCCCGGGGTGGGCTCTGCGGGTGGACGGGCTAAAGATCGGCGAGGGCGTGACTGCGGTCGTGGGGGCCAACGGCTCGGGCAAGACGACGCTGGGACGGGCCGTGGCCGGGCTCGATCGCCTCGACGAGCGCCGGCCGGGCCGCCTGACGGTCGCTGGCACCGTGGTCGACGAGCCAGCCACCGGCAAGTTCGTGCCCGCTCACCTTCGCAGCGTGGGCATGGTGTTCCAGGACCACCGGCTGTTCGGGCACCTCAGAGTGATCGACAATGTGGCGTTCGGGCTGCGCAGGGCCGGGGTGGATCGGGCCGCGGCCCGGCGGCGGGCCGGCGAGATGCTCGAACGCGTCGGGGTGGACTCCTCGGTCTGGCAGCGGCGCCCGGCGGCACTGTCGGGCGGCCAGAGCCAGCGGGCGGCCATCGCCCGGGCCCTCGCTCCCGAGCCCGAAGTCCTCATCGTGGACGAGCCGCTGGCCTCGGTCGACTCCTCGGGCCGGGCCCAGCTGCGAGCGCTGCTCGGCGAGTCGCCGGCTCGCCACACGCTGCTCATCACCCACGATCCCGTGGACGTAGCCACGCTGGCGGGCGGGCTCGTAGTGCTTGACGGCGGTGCCGTGGCCGGCCGGGGCACCGTGGCGGAGGTGACGGCCTCGCCCGGGTGCGAGTGGGCGGCCACCTTCCTGGGAGCGAACGTTGTGTCGGGTCAGGCTAAGGGCACGGCGGTCACCACCGAGAGCGGTCTGGTGCTCACCGTGGCCGAGGAGGCCGCCGGATCCGTCTACGTCACCTTCCCGGCCCATGCCGTGACCCTGCACCGCGACCGCCCCGCGGGCAGCGCCCGCAACGCCTGGCAGGCCGAGTTGCAGCGTGTGGACGTCGACGGGGAGCGGGCCCGCGTCCATCTGGGAGGCCCGCTGGCAGTGCGAGCCGACGTGACCCGGCGCTCCGCCGACGAGCTCGACCTGCGCCCCGGGGTCACGATCTGGGCCTCGCTCAAGGCGACCGAGCTGACCGTCGTCCCCTGATCCTGCCAGTAGGACCGATGCTTGCAAAACGCTGGCGATGCTGTCATAATGCTGTCATGGCTGTGCAGATCACCATCAGGAACGTGCCCGAGGAAGTCCGCGACGAGTTGGCGGCCCGAGCCGCGCTCAAGCGCCAGTCGATGCAGGAGTACTTGCGCAGCGAACTGGAGCGAATGGCAGCCCTACCCTCGCTCGACACCGTGCTGGAGGAGGTTCGACGCCGCAAAGCGGCGTCAGACTCCAACGTCACCACCGCGCAGATCCTTGAAGCACGCGACGCCGACCGCAGGTGAGCGCCGTCGTTGACGCGTCGCTCCTCGTCGGTGCGCTGACCGGCTCCGGCCGAGAGGGGCGGTGGTGCGAGGCGGCTCTCGAGCGGCCCGCCATCGCCGCGCCCGAACTGGCGCTCGCCGAAACCGCCAACATTCTGCGTCGGCTTGAGCTGTCCGGGGCGATCTCGCTGCTGGAAGCTACGGCCGCTCACCGCGAGCTGCTCCGGCTCGACATCGAGCGCTACCCGTTCGGGCCCTTCGCCGAGCGCGTGTGGGAGCTCCGGGCCAACCTCACCGTCTACGACGCCTGGTACGTGGCGCTGGCCGAGGCACTCGACTGGCCGCTGCTCACACTCGACCGTCGGATCAGCCGAGCCAGCGGCCCCCGGTGCGAGGTGATCGTTCCCCCCGCACCGCCTGAGCACGCCCAATAGGCCCGACCCGCGATCAGACCGGTGCCATGGAGAAATCCGGGTTGAGGGCGATCACCCAGAAATGGGCGTCCTGGTCGTCGGCCAGCACGACCATGCGACCCGGCGCCTGGTCGGCCAGCACGACCATGCGACCCGGCGCCTGGTCCATCGCTGGCACGACCGTCTGACCGCCGAGACGGCCGCAGTGCTCTATGGCCGCGTCGCAACACTGGCGAACGCCAACTCCGTCGATACCGGTCACGGGCCACATCAGATAGTGCGTGCGACAAAGACGACAAAGATAATGCGCGACAATGAGAGCGTGCCCGCCAGGACCAGCACGAGGAATGTGGTCGTCGCCTTCTCCTACCCGTCGGTCGTGTTGATCACGTTCGGCGTGTTCGGCTCTCTCACCGCGGCGGGAGTGCATGTGACGCCCGCCGCCTACTCGGCAGCGGTGGGCGCCGCGATCCTCGTCACCTCCCATGAGCTGGTGCTCCCCTACCGGGAGTGGTGGAAGCCCCACCGGAGCGAGGTCGGCGTCGATCTTGTGTTCATGCTGGTGGTGCAGATGGCGCTGCCGTACCTCCTGTCGATCACGGCCACCATCTGGCTCACGGACTGGCTCCGGTCGAGCGGGCTGACCCTCGACACACTCTGGCCGCACAGCCTCCCGGTGGCCGCGCAGGTTGTGATGATGCTGCTGGCCGCCGACTTGGCCCGGTACTGGCTGCACCGGGCCTTCCATCGGTACGAGCCCATGTGGCGGTATCACGCCGTCCACCATTCACCCCACCGCCTGTACTGGCTGAACGTAGGCCGGTTCCATCCCTTCGAGAAGGCGGTCCAGCTCGCGCTCGACACCCTGCCCTTCGCGTTGGTGGGGGTGGCGAGCGAGGTGCTGGCCGCGTACTTCGTGTTCTACGCGGTCAACGGCTTCTTCCAGCACTCGAACTGCGACGTGCGGCTGGGGCCGCTCAACTACCTCATCAGCGGCCCCGAGCTGCACCGCTGGCACCACTCGGAGATCCCGGCCGAATCCAACAACAACTACGGCAACAACCTGATCGTGTGGGACGTGCTGTTCGGCACCCGGTTCCTGCCCTCGGGCCGGGGGGTTGGCGATCTCGGTCTCGTCAACCGGAACTACCCCGGGGGGTTCTGGACCCAGATGCGGACACCGTTCATCGCCAACCTGGACCGAGCGGAGACGTGATACGGGCACGAGCCCGCACGACGCCCCCCAGGGCAGCCGGCTGATGCCCGGCGGCATCGGCTACCTCGCCCTCAGGGGGGCTCTGGCCGCGACCGAGGAGCCCCGCCTCCGCCGTCTGCTGCGCACAGCCGAGGCCCCCGAAGAGGCCCAGGCGGCGCTGCTCCGTCGGATCCTGGAGACAAACGCGGGCGCCGCCTTCGGTGCCGAGCACCGGTTCGCGGCGATCCGCACCGTCGACGACTACCGCCGGGCCGTGCCGGTGCAGACCTATGAGGACCTGCGCCATCACGTGGAGCGCCAGGAACTGACGGGCGAGACCTGCCTTACCGCCGAGCAGCCGGCGTTCTACAACCGCACCAGCGGCACGGGCGGTACCCCCAAGAACATCCCGGTCACGCCGTCGGGGTTCAAGCGGCTCAAAGCCCACCAGCGTCTTGCCACCCACGTCTGGTCCAAGGGCGCGCCCATCCTCTCGGGCAAGGTCTTCGCGGTCGGCGGCGCAGCCGTTGAGGGCCACATGCCCGGGGGCACGCCCTACGGCTCGGCCTCCGGGAAGCTGCACGAGAACCAGCCCGGGCTGCTGAAACGGCGCTACACACTGCCAACCTCCCTCACCGCCGTCGCCGACTACGAGGCCCGCTACCTGATCATGGCCGTTCTGGGCCTGGCCGATCCCGAGGTGACCTGCATCGCGACAGCCAACCCCTCCACCCTCACCCGGCTGCTCGCGGTAATCGACCAGCACGCAGAGGCCGTGCTGGCGGCCGTCGCCGCTGGCAGGCTGCCCGCCGAGCTAGCCACATTGCTGGACCCACACGAGGGAACGGGGCTAGAGCCCCGTCCGGAACGGGCCGAACAGCTCGCGAGGCGACTGGACCGAGCCGGCCGGCTCACCTACGCCGACATCTGGCCCGACCTCGCCGGCGTCGTGACGTGGACCGGCGGCAGCTGCGCCGTGGCCGCGGCCAACCTCAAGCCATCCCTCCCACAGTCGTGCCTTGTGATCGAAGTCGGCTGGGTGGCCAGCGAAATGCAGGGCACCACCAATATCGACGCCGCGACCAACACGTGCCTTCCGGTTCTGGGCGACACGTTCTTCGAGTTCGCCGAACGCGAGGCATGGGACGCAGGCGACGCTGAGATGCTGTCACCGAGCGAGCTCGAGACAGGACGCGACTACAACGTGGTGGTGACCACGCCCGACGGGCTCTACCGCTACGACATGAGCGACATCGTCCGGGTCACGGGGTGGGTGGGCGCCACCCCGACCCTGGTCTTCGTGCAGAAGGGCGGCGGAATCACCAGCATCACCGGCGAGAAGCTCCACGAAGGGCAGGTGCTGGACGCGGTCTGCGGCGTGCTGGCCGAACGGTCGGTCGCCTCGGGCTTCTTCATCATGCTGGCCGACGTCGACGCGGCCGCCTACACGCTCTACCTGGAAGAGGATGCCGCACCTAGTAGCCGACTGGACGGAGCCCAGGACCGGCTCGCCCTCGCGACGGAGGTCGAGGCCCGGCTGCGCGCCGCGAACATCGAATACGGCGCCAAGCGGGCCAGCGGGAGGCTCGAACCGCTGGCCCTGCGCCGCCTTCGGGCCGGGACCGGCGCCGAGTACCGCCGGCGACAGGTGTCGGCCGGCCAGCGCGACGTGCAGTTCAAGTACCTGCACGTGCAGTACCGCCACGACTGCGCCTTCGACTTCGACGCCTTCGTTGAGCCGGATTGAGGGCCAGCATGCGGATCGAGCGGTTGGACGTGTTCACCTTCAGCGTGCCCTTCCGGACGGTGTTCCGTCACGCATCCGCGAGCCGGCGCAGGGCCCGAAACCTGATCGTGGCCGCACGCGGGCCGGACGGGGTCACCGGCTGGGGCGAGAGCTGCCCGCGCCCCTATGTGACCGGCGAGACCGTCGACGGCGCGGCCGCCTTCGTCGTCGAGCACCGGGACGCCATGGCCGATGAGATCGCCGATGTGGGGACCCTGCTGGCCTGGATCGGTGCCCACCGGGCCGCCATAGACCGCAACCCGGCGGCGTTCTGCGCGGCGGAGATCGCCGTGCTGGACCTGCTCGGCAAGGTCGAGGGGCGGGTGACCGAGGACCTCTTGGACATCGCTAGACCCACCAGCGACTTCAAGTACTCGGCTGTGCTCGGCGACTCGCCGTGGCCCGTCTACCGGCGGCAGTGCCGCCGCTATCTCGCCGAAGGGTTCCGCGACTTCAAGGTGAAGGTATCCGGTGACCTGCGCCGCGACCGGCGCAAGATGCGAGTCCTGGCCTCCCCGGACCCGGGCATGGCCGATCGGGGCCTGCGGGTGCGGATCGACGCCAACAACCTCTGGCGGTCCGCCGACGCGTGCATCGGCCACATAGGCGGCCTGGACGGCGATGTCTTCGCGGTGGAGGAGCCACTCCAGGCCGGTGATCTCGACGGGTTCCGGCGGGTGGCCGACGCGTGCAGGACCCGGATCGTGCTCGACGAGAGCCTGCTGCGCGCCAGCCAGCTCGATGCAATGGCCGGCGACCCGGCCCGATGGATCGCCAACGTCCGGGTGTCGAAGATGGGCGGCGTCATCCGCTCACTGGACGTCGCCGGGAGGGCGGCCGAACTCGGACTCGGGGTGATCGTCGGCTGCCAGGTGGGAGAGACCAGCATCCTCGCTCGGGCTGCCCTAGCGGTGATGCAGGCGGTTGAGCCGGACCTATTGGCGGCCGAGGGCGCATTCGGCACCCACCTGCTGCATAGCGACCTGGCCTCGCCCACCATCATGTTCGGCCCGGCCGGAGTGCTCGCGGCCACCGAAGCCGTCGACACTGGCCGCGGCGGCTTCGGGCTGGCCATCGACGAGAGGGCTGCACCCGGCCTCGAGCGCATGGATCGACGGCCGTGACGCACCTCCGCTTCGCCTGGGCCGTCACGGGCCTGAGCCTCGCGTTCTTGGGCCGGGTAGTGAGCCAGGCAGTGCAGAAGTGGGCGCCAGTATCATTCCTGCCGCCGTTCGGTGAATTCCAGGGCAGCGGCCTGCCATACCCGGCGCTGCTAACGGCGCAGATCGCCATCCTTGCGATCACGGTTGCGGTGATTGCCCGCATGCGCCGCGGCAAGAGCCTGATCAGCCCGCGGCTGATCGTGCCGGCGACTGTCGCGGGCGCCCTGTATTTCGCGGTCATGGCCGTCCGACTGGTGCTCGGACTGAGCGTGCTGTCGCACTCCGGGTGGTTCAGCACATGGATACCGACGGTGTTCCATCTGGTGCTAGCCAGCAAGCTGATGCTGATCGGCGCCTACCAGCGCCGCGTCGGCTGACCAGCATCCAGAGCAGCTGGACACTCGAGAGCAGCTGGACACTCCAGAGCAGCTGGACACTCAGGGCTGCCGCCCGCGAGGCGCCGCGCATCAAGGGCCGCACGCTCGCCTCGCTCACAGGCTCGTGCGCACCGTCCGCACGGCGGCGGTGGTGCGCACCTCCTCCCCCCGGTAGTGCGCACCACCGCCCCGCTAGGTGACCGAATGCCCACGCGGCCTCAGTCAAGGAAGACGCCACCAAACATTGTCGCGCACTATCGGCGCGAGCACAACCCGATTTATGTTGATCAGAGATTCGGCGTGAGATGGCGGTTCGAACCCCGCCGCTCAGGCCGCGGTGAGGTCCTCGAGCGGGACTAGGCGGCTTGAGACCTCGGGCGGGGTCGCGGGCTGCACGAAGCGCAGCCCCATCACCCCGTGATCACGGCCGCCGGGGTCTACCCAGTTGGCGACACCGGGGTCGGCCGCAGCCACCACGATGACCACCCGGCCGTCCGCCTCCCTATGGGCGCTGTGGCTGTCCACGTAGCCCCGGCCCCTCGCATAGTCGGCCAAGTTCTCCATCCAGTGGTTGCAGAGCTGGAAGTTCCAGTGCCGGCATCGAGGTTCCGCGAACTCCACCACCAGGGCGGTGCCGGGCTGCAGGCGCCAGTAGCCGAACTCGAAGTGCCGGTCGTCGGGGGAGCCTCCGATGCGCTCGTACCACTCCCTGGTGAACTCGAGCTGGTTCTGGCGGGTCAGCAGGTCCCGGGTCCAGCCCCCGTAGTCGCTGAGCAGGCCCAGCACGAGCTGGGCCGCCACCGCGAGCCGAACCGACATGTCGTCGGGCTCGGGGGTGGCCGGACGGGGGTGCTGGTCGAGGCAGCGGATCTCCAGGCGGGGCGGCGACTGGGCGCCGCGGTCCTCGTAGACCACCCGGCCCATCAGCTCCCGGGTCAGCGGCGTCATCGGGAACCACACCTCGCCGTCGCCGGGGTCGTCCACCGACAGCACGAAGTCCACCGTGCCGTCGGCGCCGGCCAGCTCGGCCAGCACGAAACTGTGGGGCGTGAGAGCCATGTTCGGGTTGAAACTGGCGAGGTGGTTCTCGGCGTCGATTCCGACACCGAAGGCGCCGACGTCGGCGGGGATGGGCGGGCTCCAGGCCGACAGGTGGGTGTAGGCGCTGCCCAGAGTGCCGGTGACCCGGTAGCGGAAGCGTGCGTCCACCGGCTGGACGATGTGGTCCTGGTTGGGCGACTGCACGCCCTGGCCGCCCCGCAGCGGCGGGGGGATCAATCGGATCGGCCGGGGTGTCGGGCCGGGGGTGCGGCGCTCGATAGCCCGGGCCGAGGCCATCATGATCATGCGTGTGAGGTAGCGGAAGCCCTCCACCCGGTCCAAGGGGTCGCCGTCGGGGGTCTCCCGCACCACGATGCGACCCGCGGCCTTCAGCGTGTCGCAGAAGTCGTCCCAGGCCCGCCCATCCAGCAGCCGCTCCCGGCGCCGGCCGTCGGCCTCCTCAGAATCGACGCCCACGGTCTGCCCGGATACTGCTTCAGTCACCGGCTGCTCCCTCGTCTTGGTGGGGCTGCTGTTCCAGGGGCGCCAATGGTGGCATTCCCAGGGCGTCTTGCAGGAAACGGAGCTGGATGAGCAGCAGGTTCTCAGCCATCTCCTCTTGGGGGGTCATGTGGGTCACACCGGACAGCGGCAGCACGGTGTGGGGCCGGCCCGCCTCCGTCAGCGCCCGCGACAGCCGCAGGGTGTGGGCCGCCACCACATTGTCGTCGGCCAAGCCGTGGATGAGCATCAGGGGGCGCTCCAGGCCGGGGGCGAGCGGAGCCAGGTCGGTGCGCTCGTAGTTGGCGGGCTCGGTGGCGGGGTGGCCGAGGTAGCGCTCGGTGTAGTGGGTGTCATACAGCCGCCAGTCGGTGACCGGCGCGCCCGCGATGGCGGCCGAGAAGACGTCGGGGCGCCGCAGCACCGCCAGCGCGGCCAGGTAGCCGCCGAAGGACCAGCCCCGGATGGCCACCCTCGACAGGTCCAGGCGCGGGTCGAGGGCCGCGGCAGCACCGATGGCGTCGATCTGGTCCTCGAGCACGGGGCCGGCCAGGTCGCCACGCACGGCCCGCTCGAATGCCGGTCCCCGGCCCGGTGTGCCCCGGCCGTCCACCACCAGCACCGCAAAGCCCTGGTCAGCGAACCATTGCGAGGTGTGGAACAGCGCCTCAGCCCGCTGCACCCGCTGGGCGTGGGGGCCGCCGTAGGGGTCGAGCAGCACCGGGAGGGATCCGTCGCCTCCGCCCGCGGCTGATCCTGAGGGCATCACGATGGCTGAGACCAGCCGGCGGGGTCCCAGCTTGACGATCTCGACCTTCAGTTCCAAGCCGGGATCCGCGGCGAATGATGTGATGTCATGGGCCCGGCCGGACCGCAGCAGAGAATCGACGCGGCAGCGGCGGCCGGGGTGCGCCAGCGTGCGGCTGGAGATGACAGTGGTGGCCCCGCCCACGGCTACACCGCTCACGCCCGGGCCGGCGGTCAGCCACTCGACCGCCCCGTCCCAGCCCACGCGGGTGACATGGGTGTCGGCCGGGTCGACCGAAACGGTGACGACCACACCGGCTTCGTCGGTGTGGTGAACGGCGCGGACCTGCACATCGTCGGGCGTGAGGGCCTCGCCGTCCACGCAAAGCCTGCGAGCGGCGCCCCGGTCCTCCACCGTGACCAGGCGCCCGCCCACCAGCCGGGGCGCGCCCGGTACGAGCTCAACCCAGGCCTCGTCGCCGACGCGGCGCAGGAGCCGGCAAGGTCCCGTGACGGGATCGGCCTCCAGCACGCCGAGGGTGTGCTGGTCTCTGGTCTGGACGGTGAGCAGCAGCCCGTCGGCGCTCCAGCGCACCCCGGCCAGGTACTCCCAGCCGCCCTCGTCCCAGGCAACATCCACCCGGCCCTCGCCGGCGCCGTCGATGTCGAACACCGCCAGCCCCACCACGGCGTTGGCCGCGCCGGCCACCGGGTAGCGGATCTCGGCCGGCTCGGCGTCGGGCGACGCCGGATCGGCGATCCACCAGCTCCGCACCGGCGCAGTGTCCACCCGGCCTGCGAGCAGGCGCCGGCCGTCGGGAGCCCACCAGTGGCCACGCGTGCGACCCATCTCCTCCGCGGCCACGAACTCGGCCGACCCCCAGCTCACCGTCTCGCCAGGCTCGTCGACGACGGCGCGGTCCCCGCCGGCGTCCCCGGTCACCCTCAGGCCCGAGCCGGCCACGTAGGCCACCCGGGCGCCGTCGGGCGACAGGCGCGGGTCGAAAGCGCCGGGCTGTGCCGGCAACGGCTGCGGCCCTGCGTCGCCGACGAGATCAACCAGCCACAGCCGACCCCCCAGCGCGAAGGTGGCCGCGGTGAGCGCTCCATCAGCGTCATAGGAGACGATGCCCGAGCCGGTCTCCCGCACCCGCTCGCGCCGCGCCCTCTCGGCCTGGGGAAGACCCTGGCCATCACGGCCGTCGCCGAGCTGGCCGGGATCGGCCACGAGCCGCTCCACACCGGTAGCCACGTCGAGCACCCAAAGGGAGTTGACCGGGTCGATCGGGCCCGATGAGCGCAGGAACGCCACCCGGGCGCCGTCGCCGGACACCCGGAAGTCCCGGGGCTCGCCCAGCGTGAAGCGCCGGGTGAGGGCCTGTCGGCGCGGGAACGAGCCGGTCTCGGTCACAGCCTCGGAGCGGACGCCTCTGGTGAACTGTCGCTGGAACAGCTGCCGGGCGGGAATGCTCGGTGGCCTGGGCCCAAAAGCCCTTCTGCTCGCCTAGCCATTCGGCGATGCTGCACTAGCCGCCGGTCGGTCCGACTAGCGCCCGCGAGGCGACGGCGCGGCCGGACCGATCAGTCGCCGATCTGCGATTGGAGGTACCTCTGGATGCCGATGTCGGCGATCATGGTCTGCTGGGTCTCGATCCAGTCCAGGTGCTCCTCCTCGCCCACCAGCAGATGCTCGAGCAGTTCACGGGTGCCCACGTCGCCTTGCTGCTCCGCGAGGGCCACGCCCCGCCGGTAGCGGGCCACCGCGGCCACCTCGAGCTGCCGATCGCTCTCGAGCTGTTCCTCGACGGTCTTGCCCGCCCTCACGCTTCCGAGGCTCTCCAGCTTCGGCATGCCGTCGAGGAACAGGATGCGGTCCATCAGCTTCTCGGCGTCGTGCATCTCCTCGATGGACTCTGCGCGCGAATGGGCGGCCAGACGCTTCCAGCCCCAGTCCTCGCACACCTTGGAATGGACGAAGTACTGGTTGATGGCCGTGACCTCGGCCGCCAGCGCCTCGTTGAGGAACGCGATGATCTCCGGTGAGCCTTGCATGGCCCCACACTAACCGGCCCCAGGGGCCGAGCGGATGGGTGAGCGCCTCGCGGTGAAGCATCTTGACAGCCTCACAACAGATCGTCGCGTCGGATCACCAGGAACCACGTCAGCACGAACGACAGCGCCACCAGCACCACAGCCATGATCCCCGCCTCGGCGATGAAGGCCTCTTCGAAGGAGCCGAAGATCTGCGTGGTCAGCGTGAAGAAGCCCAGCGGCGAGACGAACAGGCTGATGGGCAGCTCCTTCATCACCGACAGCAGCACCAGGCCGCTTCCGGCCAGCAGGCCGGGGCCCATCATGGGCAGATCCACGGCCAGGAACCGTCGAACCCGGCCCGCGCCCAGGAGCCGAGCCGAGTCGTGCAGCCGGTCGGGGACGCTGCGAACCGCCACCAGCGTCACGCCCATGGCCAAAGACCCGAAGCGGACCACATAAGCGAAGATCAGCACGACCATGGTGTCGTTGAGGAGCTCGAACGCCAAGTCCGAACGCAGCGTCCAGAACCGAATCGACAATGCGATGAGGATGCCGGGAAGGGCGAAGGTGCTGATGACGACGGCGTGGGCCAACGAGCCCGAGCGCGACCGGTAGCGACCAACCAGCAGAGCGATGGGCAGCACCGCTGCGGTCGACACCAGCGCCGCCGCCACGCTCGCTCCGAGCGTGTTGGCCGTGGCCTCCAGCACCTTGGACGCGTCGATGGTGAGGGGCCGGCCACCCGTCGCCGAGCGCAGCGCACCGCCCGCGGCCCAGTCGAGCAGCGCCACCAGGGGCGCTCCCACCCCTGCGGCGGCCGATAGGGCCACGAAGCCCGCTGCCGGCACCCGCCAGCGGCCCAGGGCGTAGAGCATGGGACGGTTCGACTGGCCGCGCGCCCCGTCGGGAAGACGCCGCGAGAACCGCCGCTCGGCCAGCACCACCAGCCCAGCCACCACCAGCAGCATCAGGCTGAGCGCCAGGGCGGCCGGCGGGTTGGCAAGCTGGTTGGTGGCGATGGCCCGGGTGAGGGTGTCGTAGCGCATGAGCTGCACCGCGCCGAAGTCGCTCAGCGTGTACAGGAACACCAGCAGCGTGCCGGCGCCCATGGCCGTGGCGATCTGGGGAAGGCAGATCCGCCCGAACGCCTTGAACGCGGTGTCGCCGAGCACGCGGGCGTTCTCTTCGAGCGTGCTGGGAAGCTGCCGCAGGCGGGCCGCCACCGGCAGGTACACGTACGGGTAGGTCATCAGGGTCAGCACCAGCCACGCGCCGTTGAAACCCCGAAGCTCGGGAGTGCGATCGATCCCGATGCGCAGGAGCAGGTCGTTGGCCAGCCCGCCCGGGTTGAGGGTGTGGATGAACGCGGCCGCTCCGACGAATGTGGGGAAGACCAGGGGCAACGGCAGCAACACCCGCCACAACCGGCGCAGCGGCAGGTCGGTGCGGGTGGTGAACCACGCCAGCGACGTGCCCAGCACCAGCGCCGCGCCCGACACCGACACCGCCAGCTTCAGCGAGCGCCACAAGGGCCCGAGGGTGCGGTCGCTGAGCAGCAGCCCGGCCGGATCGGCGCCCTCCGCGAAGTTCCGGTAGACGAGGTACACGCCCGGGAACGCGAACCCGAGCGCCAGGGCCAAGCCGACGACCCGCAGCAGCTGCGGCGCGCCCGACAGGCGCAGTGGTCCCAGCCTCTCGGCCTCCGGCGGGCGGGCGACGCTCACTTGTTGAGGATGCCGCTCGCCTCGGCAACTGCGACGCTCACTCGTTGAGGATGCCGCTCGCCTCGATGATCGCGATGCTCTCGGTGAAACCGCCCCCGAGGGCGTCGAAGTCGACGGTGCCGATTTCCAGCGCGCCGAGCGGCGGCAGGACGGCGGCCGGAGCGACCCCGGCGGCGAGGGGATACTCGAGGGTCTCGTCGGTCAGGTAGCGCTGGACCGGCGCGGAGAGCAGGTAGGCGATCAGGTCGTTGGCCGCCTCGGCGTTGTCGCTGCCGGCCATGACGGTGGCCGCAGTGATGATGAGAAGCGACCCGATGTCGTCGTCGCCGAAGTTGTGGTTGGCGGCCCGGTGGCGGTCGCCCGCCGCGGCGGCCTCCTGGTACTGGTAGTAGTGGTTGACTAGGCCCATGTCGATCTCGCCGCGGCCGGCGGCCTCCACGATGGAGCGGTTGTTCGGGTAGTAGCGGGCGCCGTTGGCCACCATGTCATCGAGCCAGCGGGTGGCGGTGTCGGTGCCGTGCTGATCGCGGAACACCGTGAACCAGTCGAGGAAGGAGCCGTTGGTGGCCGGGATCGCGACCCGGTCCCGGTAGCGCTCGCCGGTGAGGTCGAACACCGACTGCGGGAACTCGTCGGGCGGCACGGAATCGAGGTTGTGGACCAGGACGCGCTTGCGGCCCGAGAACCCGACCCAGGTGCCCGACGTCGAGCGATTCTGCTCCGCGACCAGGCCGAGGACGTCGCCGTCGATGGCGCCGAGCAGTCCCTGGCTCTCCAGGAACCCGACCGGGCCGGGCGAGCGCGACAGGAACACGTCCGCCGCGGTGCGGTCGCCCTCCTCGGCCAGGAGCAGCGCCAGGTCGGTGGAACTTCCCCAGCGGATCTCGACCTCGGTGCCGGTCTCGCAGGCGAAGGCCTCCAGGGGCGGCCCGATGAGGTTCTCCGAACGGCCGGAGTAGACGGTGACGCTGCGGCCGTTGCCGTCGGCGCACTGCCCGCCGTAGACCTGCGCAGCGGCTCCTTCCAGGGACCGGGCCGCGTCGCCGGAGCAGGCGCTCGTGAGCAGGGCCGCGGCGAGGGCCGCAGCAATTGTGTGGTAACGCATGGATGGTGACTATAGGGAGTTTCGCAAGTATTGTCAAGTCTACCTAACAACAAATGGTGAGCACCCTCACCTTTCCTCGACGGGCCAGAGGCACGCCCGCCGGAACGCTTCGGTCTCGAGCCGGGCCAGCTTCAGCGGGCGGGGCTCACCAGCCCTCGAAGGCGGGGTCGCGCTTCTCGATGAAGGCCCTCATGGCCTCCTTTGTGTCGCGGGTCGCGAAGTTGACGCCCTGGCCGAGAGCCTCGGCTTCCAGGGCACCGAACAGCGAGACGTTGGAGGCGTTGTTGAGGTACCGCTTGGAGCTGGCCAACGCGATGGGAGGACCGGCCGCGACGGTGGCCGCCATCTCGTGCACGGCACTGTCGAGCTCCTCCACCGGCACCACCTCGTTGACGATGCCTAGCTCGGCGGCCCGGGGCGCGTCGATGATCTCGCCGGTGAAGGCGAGGCGCTTGGCCTCGTGCAGCCCGATGCGCTTGGGCAGCAGCCAAGATGTCCCGAAGTCGAGGCTCAGCCCCCGCCGGACGAAGATCAGCGAGAACCGGGCCCTCTTCGAGCACCACACCATGTCGGCGGCTAGGGCGATGCCGAAGCCGGCTCCGACGGCCACGCCGTCCACTTTGGCGATCACCGGCTTTGGGCAGTCGTGTATGGCCATCACCGTGTCGGCGATGTCGCGCATGTGTTCTATACCGTGCCGGCGCGGCTGGTCAGGGGCCGCCTCCTCGTCGTCTCCGGGACCAACGTCGGCCCCGGCGCAGAAGTCGCCGCCCGCTCCGGTGATCACCACAGCCCGGGCCGAGGACTCGGCGATGTCGCGAAACCCGTGCCGCAGGGCGGCCCACATGGCCGGGGTGCAGGCGTTCTTGCGGCGGGTCCGGTCGATGGTGACGGTGGTGACCGCGCCGGAGGCTTCGATGTGGACGCTCGGATGCGACAAGGGGCCTCCAGTGATGCTCGGACGTCGGGGCGACGGCTCCCATGACGCTATGCAGCCTCATCAACGAGTGCCACCCCAGGCGCCCCAGGCGCCCCAATTGCCGTCGATGGCCCGGCGTCCACAGCCCTATCCAGCCGCGCCGACCAGCGCCACCTGGGCCACTGCGGCGGCTCCGTTGGCCACGATGAGTCCCCGGCCCCGCACCGGTGGCAGTGTCAGGCGGGCGGGAAGGGCCGCGCCCAGCAGGTCGCCGTCGAGGGGTCCGGGCCTGAACAGCATCCCCGTGCGGCATGATCGCATCTCACTGAGCCAGTGGCCATAGGACGAGCGCAGCCGGTCAGCCGTTGCCGAGACCACCAGGTGGCACGAGCCGCCGCCGGTGGCTGCGACACGGGCCAACAGCCCGGAGGGGTCGCTGACACGGTCGGCGTCGTCGACGAGCAGCAGACAGCGGGTACCTTCAACGGCGTCGTCGAGCGAGCCGGCGGGCACGACCTCCAAGTCCAACAGCCGGCACAGGTCCCCGGGCCGGTCAGCCACGACGACCACCTCCACTCCGGCGGTGCGCGCGGCCGCACCAATGGCGGCCAGAGCGCACGTGCGGCCCGTGCGGGCCGGCCCGAGCACCAGGGCGTGCTCGCCGTCGTGCAGCGCGAAGCCGGTCGGCGCAAGACCCAGGTCGCCCATGGCGAAGCGGACATCGATGTGTCGATCCTCGACCAGCGCGCTGCCGGGCAGGTCCTCGAACGCGATCTCCAGGGGCAGCGACCCGATGCGAGCGGGTCCGCGCTCGGCCGGCGCCGCGGTCGCCGCGACTGCTCTAGCTGCTGCGGCCAGGTCGCCCGCCGCGGGCCGGGCGACCTGCACCTCCCTGCCGTCGCTGGCTCGGATGGCCCGGCCGGGGTTGAGCCCCGCGGTGGATGTTCGCAGCCCGAAGCGCAACCCGTCGCCGGCGTCGGATGTGGCGTGGACCAGCACCACTCCCGCCGACGCGGCGAGGTCGGGCGAGAGGTCAGCGGCGCGACCGATGCTGACGGCCACCCGCACCCCCACCGCGGCGCCGTCGCTCCAGATGCGGGCGAATCTCTCGTGAGGCTCCGCGTCTCGTACCGGGTCGTGGGCGCGGGCCAGCCCGGCGAGATCATCGACGAGCAGCAGGATGTCCGCACGGGGGGCGGGGCGGGCCCGGCGGGCGGCCACCGCGTCGTCGAGGAATCTCAGCAGTCGCTCCCGCCGCTCGCCGTCGGCCGGTGCGATCACCGCGCCGACATGAGGAAGGTCCTCGAGCGCCGGCAGCAGCCCGGCGTCGAGGTCGATCACGTAAACGTGCAGCTCATCAGGCGTCCGGCTCCGGCAGACATCGAAAGCCACCGCCGCCAGAGTGGTGGAGGTGCCCGATCCGGGGCCGCCGATCACCACGAGGTGACCGTCGGCGGGGTGCCACCCGCTGGTTAGCTGGCGCTGACGAATCGGGTCGTCCACCAACCAGGCCGCCGGCTCGCCCCGAGTGACCGTCGCGGCCAGGGTCTCGATGGCGATCTCGGCGGGCAGGGGCGCGGGCCACGGCGAGCGGGGCTCGCCGCCTCCGCGACGGCGGTGCGCCGCGGACACCGCGTCCACCACCGCGTCGAGGTCGCTGCGCTGCTCTGAGGAGGCTGACTTCAATGGCTGGCCAGCGGGCCCCAGTCGCAGCCCGGCGGATCTCTGGGACGTGGTGCCGGTCACTAGGGCCGACTGGAACGCGACCAGCTCCCCCGGGCCGAGGCGGGCCAGCGCCTGGCCGGGCCGCTGTCGCGGGATCCGAGCTGCGGCGGGCGAGTCGATCACATCGTTGGAGTCGTGGCGGTCCGTCACGCGCAGGGCGATCCGGCAGGACGTGTTGGCTCTGACGTCGTCGGTCACGACCCCTGCCGGCCGCTGGGTGGCCAGCACCATGTGCACGCCGAGGCTGCGGCCCCGCTGGGCTATCCCCACCAGCGACCGCAGGAACTCGGGCAGCTCCCCGGCCAGTGTGGCGAACTCGTCCACCACGACAACCAGCCGGGGAAGCGGTTCAGCGTCGGGGCGGCGCTGGGCCCGGAAAGCGAGGAGGTCCTCAGCTCCGACAGCCCGCAATCGCTCCTCGCGATGACGCAGCTCGGCCTCCAGGCACACCAGCGCCCGCTCCGCTAGACGGTCGTCGAGGTCGGTGACCATCCCGGCCACATGCGGCATCTCCGCGCAGCGGTCGAAGGCGGCCCCGCCCTTGTAGTCGATGAGCACGAAGGCGAGGTGATCGGGGTCCGCCGACATCGCCAGCCCGGCCACGAGCGAGCGCAGCAGCTCCGACTTTCCCGACCCGGTGGTGCCCCCGATCAGTAGATGGGGGCCATCGACAACGAGGTCGAGCACGAGCGGCCCTTCGGCCGCAGCGCCGATCGGCGCACGAAGATCCGCGGTGCCCCGCGTCGCGGCCCAGCGGGCCTCCACCGACTGGGGCGTCGGCGGCCCCTCCAGCAGGTCCACCAGAGAGACCGACGCAGGCAGGTTGGCGCTGGTCGCGCCGAGCTCGGGATCGTCCAGCCGGGCCAGGCGCGCCGCCGCGTCGGTGGCGGTGGCGGTGCTGACACCCCATGCGACCAGCGGCGCCAGCACCGCCGCAGAGCGGGGATCCAGCAGCCGCAGGCCCCCTGCGTCGTGGTCAATCTCCACAATCGTGGTGCAGCTGGACGGAAGGTCGCAGACGTCGCTTACGACGATGATCGCCGACGAGTTGTTGAGGCTGAGCAGCACGCGGCCTGCCGCACCGCGGCCGGTGAGCGCCGCGGCTCCGTCGATGACCGCCACCAGCGGTCGCGGGGAGCTGCTGGCGCAAGCCGCCTCCGCGACCGCCGACATCGCGTCGGGCTCCGTGGCCACGAGCGCTCCCGGGCCGCCGCCAGCCACGTCGGTGGTGTGAGGCAGCCAGCGCATCCAGGACCAATCCGCAGCCGTGCCGGGCACAAGGCCCGCTATGGCGAGATCGGCTGGACCATGGAGCACAGCCGCCTGGAGCACCAGCGCACGGGCCACGGCGCGCGCCACCGGCAGCGTCCCGACGATGCCCACCACGTCACCGGGCGTCAGAGACACCGCCACCGGGACGTCGTCGAGGGGGTCGAGGGACTGCAGGGCCGCGATCGCCTCCGGTGCCGGGGCGCCCTTCCCGTCCACCTCCACCGGCGGCGCGTAGGGCACGTCAGCGGTGCCCACGCCGACGCGCATGGCGTCGGGATCGTCGTTTCGGCGCTCCCAGCAGCGCAGCGATGGGGTCTCGGCCCGGCGTACCAGTTCTGCCAGGTCGGGGACCAGCGCGACGACTCGGCGGCGCTCGGCGGCGCGCGCTGCCGGCAGGGCGGCCACGAAACGCTGCACCTTCACGGCAACGTCGTCGCAGGCCCGCTGATGGGTTCGACCGGCGCGGCGGCGCCTCTCCAGCCAGGTGCCGATGGTTATCAGCGGGCCGAGCGCCGCGAAGACGGCCATGAACGGGTTCCACACCACGGCCAGAACGAGCCCGGCCACCACGGGCAGGACGATTCCCGCCCACGACAGAGGCTCGGGCTCCGGCCGGGGCGGTGGCTCCGCCGGCACCAGCAGCGGCGCCGGCGATATACGGGGGCGGCGGCGCGGCGGACGGTTGAAGGGGATCCTTCCCGCCGCGGCGCCGAGGCCGGCGCGCACGGCGGCTGGAGCATCGTCGATCTTGGCCCGCCACTGCAGGCAGGTGGCGCCGAGGCGTACAGTCGCGCCGGCCGGCACCCTTGTCGGAGCTCGCACAATGCCACCGGCCACGACCGTGCCGTTGCGCGAGCCGAGATCGCCGACAACCGGCCGCCCACCGGGCCCTCGCAGCGTCAAGCAGGCATGGCGGCGCGACACTGACGGGTCGTCGAGCACCACGTCGCATCCCTCGGAGCGCCCGATCACCCATTCACGCGACGAGGACAGCTCCAGGCGCATGCCCGCTCGCAGGCCGGCGGTCACCACAAGAGCGCCGCTGGGGCTCGATCCCCCGGTCTGCGGCTCCGGCGACTGGGAGGGGGACTGCTCGCAGCCGGGAGCGATCTCGAGCAGCGCCCCCTCCCAGATCGAGACCGACGACAGCGGTGTGTCGGGACTGTGCCAGCACCCGTCGATGCACACGCCCGCCCCGCCGTCGGTGCACTCGGGGCGGCGGGCCTTGCCGTCGGCAGATTCGGCGCCTCCCACGTTGCCGTCGGGAGATTCGGCGCCTCCCGCGTTGCCGTCAGCAGGCTCGGCGCCTCCCACGTTGCCGTCGGCAGGCTCGGCGCCTCCCGCGTTGCCGTCGGCAGATCCGGCGTCGAGCCTGTTGTCGCCCTCGGACGGGCCGCCGGCAGGCTCGTCGAGTTCGCCGCCGAGTGCTCTGGCCAGATCCGCCACCGTGAAGCCGTCAAGACGGGAGTCGAGCTCCACGGTCCGCTCCGCACCGTTGCGCCGGTGCCGGACGCGCACCCCTTGTCTCCTCCTTCGATGAGGCGACCCGGCGCGCCGCCGCTGCGCTCAGATCGTGTCGAGCGCGCTGACGCCGGCCTGCAGTTCGGTGGTGATGAACGCGGAGTGCTCCCCCAGCGCGTCGCAGAGCGCCCGCAGGTTGGGCCGGAACTCCGACTCCCAGAGCTGCCGGAAGCGGTCGGCCCTGGCCCCCTGCCAGGTGGTGCCGTCGATGCCGGCGCTTATCGCGCTGATCACCCCCTCCGCCGTCTCCTTCTGTCGGGCGAAGATCACAGCGAGTTGCTCCATCTGCGACTTCGACATCACCAGCATGTCACCAGCCATTGAACTCTCCTTCGGTACTAAGACATGAGATATCTCATGTTGTTTCATTTGCTTGTCACGCCATTGTGGCATCATAGTGAACAAACAGCAACCTAAAGGAAGGACAATTATCTGACTACTTCTAAAATAGATGACAATGTAAGTCAACGACTAGGCAGACCAGCAAGAAAGCGTGGTTCTGGCCCGTGATCGAGCAGCCGCTACAGCTGTCTCTCAGGATGGCGGGGAGTCGCCGATCGCCTTCTTGACCGAGCCCATCAAGTCGGCGATCGCGGCCTGCACCGACTCCTGGTGCGCGGCGAGGGCCTGGAACTCCTGGCCGGAGCGGATCGCGGCCCTGCCTCCGAGCACATCGAAGGCCCGATGGACCATCCGCTTGTTGATCTGGGCCAGGTCGGTCGCCACCCCGGCTATGCGCACCGCCGTGGCCAGCACCGCCGCCTCCAGCTCCCCGGGCGGGTAGGCCCGGTTGGCCCACCCCATCCGGGCCGCTTCGGCGCCGCTCATCGAGTCGCCGGTGAGCATGGCCTCCATGGCGTGGCGCAGCCCCATGAGCGGTGTGTGGTACTGCCAGTCCGGCGGCGACACCACCCTCGCCACCGGATAGCCGATGCGGGCGTCGTCGGCCACATACACGAGGTCGCAGGCGGCGGCGAGCTCGGTGCCCCCGGCGTAGGCGTATCCGTGCACCTGAGCGATGACCGGCTTGGCCAGGTCCCAGATGGAGAACCAGCCGTCGCTGGCCTGGCGGGTCCATTGGCCGTCGCCGGGCGCGGACGGGTAGGGCGGGTCGTCCATCAGCCCGCCGGAGAGGTCGTAGCCCGACGAGAAGCAGGGTCCGGCGCCACGCACGATGGTGACCCGGATGTCGGGTTCGGTGTCGAAGCGGTGCAGAGCGTCGAACAGCGCGGCCCGCATCGGCGTGGAGATGGCGTTGCGCTTGTGGGGCCGGTTGAGAGTGATCCGCCGGACGTGCTCGGCGGGCTCGTCGATGAGGATCAGCTGCTCGTCGGTCATGGGTCCGTCTCTTCAATGTCTCGGGTGCCGGCCAGCTCGGCGATCAGGGTTAGACCCTCGTCGCGGTCGCAACGGATTATCACACCGGTGAGGCCGGCCGGCACGGCCTCGGGCCACCGGTTCCGGATGCGCTCGGGCGGGCCCAGCAGCGACTGCGAGTCGATGTAATCGTCGGGGACCGACGCGATGGCCTCGTCTCGGCGTCCGGCCCGCCACAGCTCGACGATGCGCGCCGAAGCCTCGGGCCAGCCCCGGCGGGCCATCGCCTCGGCGTGGAAGTTGTGGGTGTCGCTGCCCATGCCGCCGACGTACATGGCGGTCAGCGGCTTGCGGGCGTCCAGCGCGGCTCGCACGTCGCCGGTGATGTGCACCGACAGCGACCCGAACACTTCGAGGTCGGCTCGTAGACCGTCGTTGCGGCGGGCCAGGCCTCGGGCCAGCGGCGCCCCGAACGTCTCGGCGCCCTCGGGGCCGTAGCCCATCGGCAGCCAGCCGTCGGCCACCTCGGCGGCCAGAGCCACGTTGCGGGGGCCTCCGGCCGCGATCCAGATCTCGATTCCGGGCGCGGGGTGCAGGATCGACCTCAGCGGCTTGCCCTGGCCCGACGCGCCGGGGCCGTCGTACGGCAGCCTGATGGCGGTGCCGTCGTGGACGACGGGCTCGGCGCGGGCCAGCACCTTGCGCATGATGGCGGTGTAGTCACGCAGCTTGGCGGTCGGCGAGCCCCAGGCCGCGCCGTGCCAGCCCTCCACGACCTGCGGTCCCGACACGCCCAGGCCGACGATCACCCTGCCGCCCCCGGCGAGGGCATCGATGGTCATGGCGTGCATGGCGGTGGCCGCGGGCGTGCGGGCGTCGACCTGCACAACGCCGGTGGCGAGCTTGATGTGGCGAGTGTGCGCGGCCAGGAAGGCCAGCGGGGACAACGCGTCGGCGCCGTAGGCCTCGGCCGTCCACACGCTGTGGTATCCGAGCCGCTCCGCGAGCTGCACCATGGCCACCGGCACCTCCAGCGCGGCGCCCCGGTACAGGTCCAGCCCGAGCCCCAGCTTCACGTCGACCGGCCCCGGGCCCTCACCGCCCGCGTCGTCCTGCCCGGCGCGGCGCGCTGGTTGGAGCCATTCGCGCTCGGCCCCGGCTCCCCATCGTCGCCAACCCTAATGTCGCTACGATCCCTGTTCGTGAAGGCGCTGCGCTTCTCGCGCAAGGAGGCCCGCTACGCGGCGGCGGCAGTGGCGTCGCGGCTGCGGCCCGGCGCCGGCGCGGTGTGGGGCCCGCTCAAGCTGATCGACGGCGACCCGCCCGAGCTGCCCGGCGAGGGCTGGCAGCGCGTCTATCCCCGCCTCACCGGAATCTGCGGCTCGGACCTCGCCACCATCGACGGCCAGTCGTCGCGCTACTTCGAGGACTACGTGTCGTTCCCGTTCGTGCCCGGCCACGAGATCGTCGCCGACACCGCCGACGGTCGCCGTGTGATCGTCGAGCCCGTGCTGGGCCACGCCGCACGCGGCTTCGAGCCGCCCTACCCGGGGGCGGCGCCCGGCGACGGCGAGGACTACCGGCACCTGATGAGCGGCCATCTGTTGCCGGGGCTGCAGACCGGCTTCTGCAAGTCCACCGGAGGGGGCTGGTCCACCGAGCTGGTAGCCCACGACTCGCAGCTTCACGACGTTCCCGACTGGATGAGCGACGAGCTGGCCGTGATGATTGAGCCGCTGGCGGGAGGCGTGCATGCCGCGCTGCGCTCCGGCGCCCGGCCCGGCGACACCGTGGCCGTGGTGGGGGCCGGCACCATGGGCCTGGTGGCGGTGGCCGCCCTGCGGGGCCTCACCGAGCCGGCGTCGATCCTCGTCGGCGCCCGGTACTCGACCCAGCGGGCGCTCGCCCTGGAGCTCGGTGCCGACGCCGCGGTCGATCCGGGCGAACTGAAGCGGGCCGTGCGCCGGGCCACCGAGTCGTTCATTGTCGGCGAGCACCTCTCGGGGGGTGCCGACGTGGTCATCGACGCGGTTGGCTCGTCGGCCTCGCTGACCGAGGCGCTGTCGCTGTGCCGGCCGAGGGGTCGGGTCGTGATGCTGGGGATGCCGGCCACGGTGACCGCGGAGCTGACCGGTTTGTGGCACCGCGAGATCGAGCTCGTGGGCTGCTACGCCTACGGCACCGAGGTTCGCTCCGACGGCCGGCTCACGACGAGCTTCGATCTGGCCATGGAGCTGGCCGGCAAGGTGGCGTTCGACCGGCTGGTGTCGGCCCTGTACCCGCTCGACCGGTACGTGGACGCGCTGGGCCACGCCGCGGAGGCGGGGCGCCGGGGCGCGGTGAAGATCGCCTTCGACATGCGAAACGAGCGCCGTCGTGACATCTGAGAGCGAAGCTCCACCCACGGTCCCGTGACCGGGGACGGCTCACCGGCGGATGCCGTCGGCGATGCGCCTCAGCCAATGCGGAAGTCTGAACACCCGCCTAGCGCCTTCGACGCGGTGGTGATCGGCGCCGGGGTGATCGGCGCGGCCACCGCCTTCGAGCTCGGGCGGCGGGGCCGGCGCCCGGCCCGAGACCGGCAACCACATCCTGGTGGGCAGTACCGACCCCCGCTGCGACCCCCAGGACTGGGTGGACCCCGACCACTACGACCAGCGGTTAACGCCGGAGCAGTGGGAGGCGCAGGTGCTGCGGCTCAACCGGCGCCTGCCGTCGCTGGGCGTGCCCCATGAGCGCAAGGGGGTGGTCGACCTCTACGACGTGAGCGACGACTGGATCCCGATCTACGACCGCACCGACCTCGACGGCTCCTACGTGGCCATCGGCACCAGCGGCAACCAGTTCAAGAACGCGGGGGTGGCCGGACACTGTATGGCCGAGCTGATCGAGGCGGTCGAGACTGGCCACGATCACGACGACGACCCGCTGGTGGTGGAGGGCCGCTACACCGGCCTGCCCATCGACATGGGCACTTTCAGCCGCAACCCCGAGGTCAACCTCAACTCCTCGATGTCAGTCCACGGCTGACCCAGATGAGGCGGCGGACGTGCCGGCTCCGCTCGCTATCCGACTGCGGGCCGACCCGCTGATGAGCACCACGATGGGCAACACGATGGGCAAGACCCGGTTGAACACTCTTCGTGAGTCCGCTAGCAGCCTCAGGGGCCCATCGTGACCGAGGATCTCATCAGGCACAGTGCCCGCGAGGTCGTCGCCCGGCTGGCAACGGGCGATCTCAGCCCCCACGAGGCCCTCGACGCAGTCCAAGCCCGCGTCGAGTCCGTCGACCAACGGGTCTTCGGGAAGGAGACGTTCAATCTCCACGTTGAACAACGCGAGGAGTGCCTTCGAGCCATCCTCAACAACGGACACTTCGATGCGGACGGGCAGCCGGAGTCGGTCCGGAACCTCTCCAATCGATACCAGACCATCGTTCACCGCTTCCCCGGCGACCTGGTCGGTGAAGCGCTCCCCTACTTCTCCGACTGGCTCCAACACCGAGTCCTCCTCGTAGACATCGTCGCGTCCGATCAGGGACCCGCAAGCCGCTTCACAGAGCCGTAAATATGTAGTTACGCATGTTTGTGTATGATGAATGTATGCACAAGCAGCGGGTGACGATCACCGTGGAGGAGACCCTTCTCGACGAGGCCAACACCGCAGTACGCGCGGGGCGCTCCCGCTCGGTCAGCGAATGGATCGGCGAGGCGATGGCACAGCGGCGGGACAGAGATCAGCGACTCGCCGTGCTAAGCCGACTGGTCTCCGAGTACGAAGCCGAGCACGGCTACATCACCGATGACGAGATTGCGGAGCAAGCCCAGCGGGATCGGGACGCGGCCGCATCGGTTCGAGTGGCCACTCAACCAGCCTGATGAGCGAGATCCTGGACTCGGGCGCGCTCATCGCGCTCGAGGGCAACGACCGCCGCATGTGGCGCCGCCTCAAGGGCTCTCTGCAGGCCGCAAGTCCGCCGAAGACGCACGGCGGCGTGGTCGCGCAGGTATGGCGCGGCGGAACCCGCCGGCAAGCACGACTTGCCACTGCGTTGCAGGCCGTCGAGATCGTCCCGCTCGACGGAGCACTGGGGCGGCGCGCCGGCGTCCTGCTCGCCCGGAGCGGGCTGTCCGATGCAATCGATGCAGCACTGGTCGCCTTGGCCGACCACGGCGATCAGATCATCACATCGGATCCCCACGACCTAGCGGTCCTCGTCGCGGCCAGCAACCGGCGGGTCGACGTCACTCCAGTCTGAGCCCACCCGGCGTTGCCAGGCGGGCGCGGTCCCAGTGATAACCAGTTCAAGAACAGGGGCGTGGCCGGGCGTTGAGTAACGTTCGGCCGTTCGAGCGAGGCTCCGCACGCCGAACGCCCACCGGAGCCCTCGTGCCACAGAGCAAACTCACCGCGCCCAAGGCATTGAACGCCCGGCGGTGCGTCGCCCCAAGGACTACGAAGTGTCGGCGTCTACGGCTACTGGTCGGCGAGGAGGGCCTGGTAAGCGTCGAATGTCTCGCGGTTGAAGCAGACGAAGCGCACCACGCGGACCTGGGTCAGAGCCGTTCGCACCGTGCGGACCGCGATCGCTGCCGCCGGCTGGACCGGATAGCCGTAGACGCCGGTGGAGATGGCCGGGAACGCGACGGACTCGGCGCCGATCTCGTCGGCTCGGGCCAGCGACGAGCGGTAGCACGCCGCCAGGAGGTCGGGCTCGCCCTAGTCGCCGCCGTGCCAGACCGGGCCGACGGTGTGGATCACCCAGCGCGCCGCGAGCCGGAAACCGGGCGTGGTCTTGGCGTCGCCAGTGTCGCAACCGCCCAGGCCGCGGCAGAACTCGAGCAGTTCGGGACCGGCAGCCCGGTGAATGGCACCGTCCACACCGCCGCCGCCAAGCAACGATGAGTTGGCGGCGTTGACAATCGCGTCGACCCGCTCGGCGGTGATATCGCCCAGCGCGGCCTCCAGCCTCGGCCCCGAGCGGTCAGCCTCTTCGGGCACAGGCCGTCCGGATCTGTCCATGCCCGTCAACCTCGCTCAGCCGGCCGCGATGAGCGTGACCGCCACCAGCGCGACGCCGAGTCCCAGCACCTGGACCCTTCGCAACCTCTCGCGGAACACCAGCCAAGCCCAGAACACGGTCACCGCGGTGAACAACGACGTCAGGACCGCCGCCACCGACGTCGACCCCACTCGGGTCGCGGTGAGGAACAGTGCATTGCCGGCGGTAATCAGTGCCGCTATGGCGATCACGTGAGGCCACACGTCACGAGACACCGACCTGGAGATCCCCTTTGCGCCGATGACCAGCGCGAGCACCACGAACCCAGACCCGCGTGCGGCCACAATCGGCCACATGCCGCCGTTCTCCGACGTCCGGGAAAGGCACAGCAACAACAGCCCGATTCCAACTGCCCCGCCCAACCCGTAGAGCAGGCTGGATCTGATGCTGCCCCGCTGATCGGAGCGGGCGATGCTGACCAGCCCAATGGCCACCAGTCCAAGGAGAATCCCTGCGGTCGCCCTGGCCGACAAGTCGTCATCACCGAGGAGCGATTCGACGATCACGGGCAGAGCGGCCGCGCCCACACCGGCCACCGGCGCCGCCACACTGACCCGCGCTCGGGCGTATCCCGCGTACAGCGCCACCAGCCCGGCGGCCACGCCAACACCGCCCAGCGCCCCCCACGCCAAATCGGCGGCCGTCACCTCGCCTACCACGACCAACGCCATGACGAACGCCATCCCGAAGCCGACAAGAGTCGAGGAGGCAGTCACGACCACCGGCTCGGCTCGCCGGCTGCCCAAACCACCCAGAAAGTCCGACGTCCCCACTGACAGCGCGGCCAACAAGCCCAGCAGCACCGTCACAACGACATCACCCCGCAAGTCTGGTAGGCAGCGTGCTCATTGTCGACTGCTGCTCAGCGACACGAAGGGCGCGCTTCGACTCGGGATGTTTACATCGGTGCCGTCGTCGTCACCTCGTCAACCAGGCGGATCGGGCGCGTACTGTTGCGGCGTGCCTCGGCTGTTCGTGGCGGTGTGGCCGCCTGACGATGTGGTTCGGGAGCTGGCCGCGATGCCCCGGCCCGAGGTGGACGGTCTGCGCTGGACCAAGCCTGAGCGGCTCCACGTCACGTTGCGGTTCCTAGGCGAGTGCGACGAGACCGAGGCTGTCGCCGCGCTGAGCCGAGTGGGTTTCCCGCCCACACCAGTGACACTGGGGCCGACAGTCGAGCGCCTGGGACGCAACGTCGTAATGATTCCCGCAAGCGGTGCGGACGACCTGGCCGCGGCAGTCACGGCGGCGACCCGCCACCTCGGACAGCCACCACCGAAGCGTCGCTTCACCGGCCACATGACCGTCGCCCGCTTCAGGCGCGACCCGTCCCCCAGTCAATGGCCTCGCAAGGATCTGCCACGGTTGGACACCTCGTTCACCGCGTCGGAGATGACCCTGGTCCGCGTCGAACCCGGTGGCGCCTACGTGGACGTGGAGCAGTTCGCCCTAGGCCCGCACTCCGACCCGCAGCAGGCTTGACCACTCAGTCGAGCAGGGCGTCGGAGCGGACGCGCTCGAGCAGCCATCGGGGCGGAGCCGCCCGGGCCGCCCCGATCCTGGGCTCATGGCGCCGCCCATCCACGGCGGAGATCATGCCGCCGCCCAGACGCGATGAGGGCGGGGCCGAAGCCCCGCCCTCATCGGTTGTATCGGTGTCGAGCCGCTAGCGGCTCAACCGTGCGCTACCGCGCCAACCGCGCCTACTGGAGCGCGAGCGGGAGGGTGGTGTCGGGGCACGATGGCGTCATCGGGGCATTCCTGGCCTGGTGGAGCCATCCATCGACGGTGGCGCGATTGGCCACAATCCAAGTAGACGCCAGTCCGGCGATGAAGTCCTCGGTGGCGGCGTCGCCCGCACCGGCCTGCTCGACGTTGGCCAGCGACACATCGATGACCGACAACTGCACCGCACAGAACAACTCTGCGGCGTACGGGTTGGCATTGAGCCACTCCGTGTTGGCCGTGACCTGAATGTCGGCTGCGACCCAGGCCAGCTGGCAGGTGCCAGCGTCCGCGGCGGCCGGGCAGGACTCGGGGCCGATGTTGGCGGTGCCGGGCCGCTGGTCGTGGCCCTCGCCGCCCTCGATGCCGTTCGGGTTGGAGTCGTCGAGCACGTCTTCGGCGGCCAGCCAATAGACGTTGTCGCCCGGACGCAGCTGGGTGATGTACGCGCTCGGCGTCCAAGTGTAGATCACCATCGGCTCGCCAGCATTGGCCTTGACGACCGCCTCGGCGAACATGGCGTCATAGCCGGCCTTGACCTGAGCGATGTTGTCCCATCCTGAGAATGTGATCTGGCTGTCGAGGATGTCGTCGCAGGTCCAGCTCTCGGTACAGCCGTAGATGTCGGCCACGCCGTTACCGGGGTTCTGGTCGGCCGCGTCGAAGGCGGCCAGGATCGCCGGGTCGTCGTTGATCTGATCCAGGTGGGTGATGCCGTGCTCGTCCGCGAAGGACTTGGTGATCAACATCCCCTGCAGGCCGCCCGCGATCATCTCGTTGCCCACGATGGTGAGATGGTCGCCCACCATAGAGTTGTCGGGCATTTCGGGTATCCACCACGACACGTGGCCCGGATACCAGCTGTTGACCCAGAAGTCGAAGTCCCCCTGAGCCATGGCCAGATAGCCCAGCGACGGGCCGAGCTCGAGCTCGGACGGCTCGCTCACCTCATAGCCGAGCTCCTCAAGCAACTGCTTGTAGAGCTGAGCCTGGAAGTAACCCGTGGACCAATCGGCCCGAGCCATGTTGATTGTCGTGCCTTCACCAGGCGTCATGGACATCTCTTCCATGGGCTCTTCTTCAACCATCGGCTCTTCTTCAACCATCGGCTCTTCTTCAACCATGGGCTCTTCTTCAACCATCGGCTCTTCTTCAGCCGGCGCCTGCGTGGTCGGAGTCGCCTCCGTGGTGGTGTCGGCGTCGTCGTCTCCGCAAGCCGCAGCAAACAGAGCGAACACCGCCAGCAGCGCAAGCCACCGCGTCATTCTCTTACTCATAAGTGGGATTCCCTCCTAGGGTGGATTATCTGTCCGCGCCGAACTGTACGCCGGGCGCGAGCAGGCAGCAATGGTAGCCGATCGGATCCAGTGGAGCCACCCGCTGCCTATGCCAGCACCGTCTACTCGTCCGCGTAGACCTTCGAGCGGCGGAACTCCTTGAGCATCCCGGCCGCGGTCGCAGCCAGCACCACGCCCCCGACCATTGCCAGGAATGAGCCCACACCGCTGAGGTAGTTGGGATCGGCGGAGCGCGTAATGACAAGGATCCATCCAAGAGCGGCGCAGGCCACCCCCGCGCCCATCCCGGCCGTCATCGTGCTCCAGCGCCATTGTCGGTGTTCGTCGCAGCCCATGACTCCAGCAGCCGGCAGCACTGTGGCCAGGCCCAGCACCCCAGCGAGGAGTGTCCAGAGTCCTAGCCGCGTGCCCTTGCTGCTGATCCCATCGGTGATGACAAGCTCGGTCAGGGTCACTTGGGCGGTCAGAACCGAGAGCTCGGCGGATATGGCGCCGGCGTCCTCCGGATTGTCCTTGGCCCTCTGCTTGAGCTCCTCTATCTGCGCCAGCGTCTCGTTGCTCATCACCTGGTCGGTGCGACGGTCGAACGACCAGGCCGAGAACATGCCTGCCAGGATCACGGCAACGGCGACCGTGCCGAGGAACATCCGGCCCCAGCCGATCTTGAGGCTCCGCGGGTGCAGCGGCGTGTGCGGGGCCTTGCGTATCCACAGAATTGAGCCCACGGTGGCAACAAGGCCGCTGACCAGCGCGACCCAGACTCCTGGACCGGTGCCCGGCGAGGAGATGTCAGACGGCGATGCCAGCAAGTAGCACAGCATCATCACCAGCAACGCCGCCGAGGCAATCAGTGCCCCGTCGGCGGTGAAGAAGCGCGGCCCGCGACCCGGAGCGAGCCAGACCGTGACGGCCGCGGCTATCACCAGCAGGCCCAGGCCCAGGGCCAGGATGCCGAACCACGATCCACCGGAGGAGGAGAGCCCGTTGAAGGACTGGCCGACGAGGTTCTCATCTGATCGTCGGCCGTAGGCGCTCATGAAGCCCGCATCCACCGTCCACGTGAGGAAAACCGACACGACGGCTAACAGCCCACCGGCCGCAGCGAGCAGCATGGCCGAGCGCTCGGAATTGGAGACCTCAGCGAACCTGCCGACCACGGCTTTTTCGGCTGTGGCATCGGCAGCAGGCTGCGGGTCGTGCGCGGCCAGCAGCGCTTCGGGGGTTCGGCGGTGGGTCCAGGCGAGGCGGGTGCGGCGCAGCAGGCTCGGACTGTTGGCGTCGCCGGGCTGAGAGATCCGGTCCAGCACGACGGCGACCAGGAAGAAAGCGAGACCGCTGGCCGCTCCCGTCGCGATCTTCTGAGCGTTCATGGCCTGCAGCAGCGTGAGGCCCAGGCCCCCGGCGCCCATGATGGCGGCGATGCCGAGCATGGAGATGGCCAGCAACAGCGTCTGATTGATTCCGGTGGCGATGGCGGGACGGGCGAGCGGCAGCTGCACGTCGACGAGCACCCGCCACTCGGGGGCGCCGTAAGCGCGGCTCGCCTCCACCACGTCGGACGGCACTTGCCGGACGCCCAGATTCGTGAGACGCACAAGAGGCGGCAGCGCGAAGACCATCGTGACCATCGTGGCCGACACTGACCCGGTGTGCCAGAAGAAGATGAACGGCAGCATGTAGATGAACGAGTGGATCACCTGCATGCCGTCGAGCACCGGCCTCACGACACGCCACACCCCATCGACTCTCCCGCAAGCGACACCGAGGGGTATCCCGACGATCACGCACAGCAGCACGGCCACGGCCACGTAGCCGATGGTGCGGGCCGTCTGCAGCCAGAAGTTGTTGCCAAGTATGCCGCAAAGGCCGAGGCTGACGGCCGCGAACGTGCCTACCTTGAGGTTGCGGGCAAGCGTGCCGATCACGAAGAAGGCGAGCACGACCAAGATCCAGGGGGCTGGCTCCAGCACGTCGCCCACCAAGAAGCTGATCAGCGTGTCGAAGGGCCATTCGATGATCCCAAGCAACCACTCGAGATTCACCGCGATCCAATCCACCGCCTGATCGGCCCACTCACCCACAGGGATCTCGAACTGATCGAGGACCTCATTGTCAAAGAGACCAGGCTTCAGGGGCTCGTCTCCACCTCGCTGTGCTAGCAGATTCACGTCGAAGCCTCGTGCTCGATGCTATAGATCACTTTGCTGGTCACTTTGCCCATCCGAAACACCGTTCCTAAGCAGGCGTCGAAACGTCGTCGGCGTACACCCTGGCGCGGCGGAACTCCTTGAGCACCGCCACCGTTGTGGCCACCAGCACCAATCCGCCCGCTATGGCGAGGAAGGCGCCGACCCCGCTCACGAACTCGTCGTCCGAGGAGCGGACATGGGTGAAGATCCACCCGAAACCGACGCAGGCTGCCCCCGCGCCGATTCCGGCGACGATCGAGCTCCACTGCCACTGCCGTTGCTCGTTGCGACCGAACACTCCAGCTGCGGGCAGGGCAGCAGCCAGCCCGGCCAGCCCGGCCAGGAGCACCCAAATGCCCAAACCGGCCCCCTCGCTGCTGACCCCGTCGACAATAATGCGCCGTTCGGGCGCGAGCTCCTCCCCGAGCGGCCCAATCTCGATCGCGATCACGCCAGCGTCAGAGGGGCTCGCCTCGGCCCTCGACTCCAGCTCCTCTAGCTGCGCTCGAGTCTCGGAAGTGACGACCGTGCGCTCCCGCTCGTCGAAGCTCCATGCGGAGATAGCGCCGACACCGAGGACGGCCACCGCGAACGCAGCAGAAACAACACGGCCCCACCGGACCCCCGCACTGAGCGGACGGGCTGGCGCATGCGGCGCCGACCGGATCCACGCCACCGATCCAGCCGACGCCACGAGCGCTCCGAGCAGCGCAACCCACGCCCCTACCCCGGTGCTCTGGCCGGCGGCAAGGTCGGACGGCGCGGCCAGCAAGTAGGCGATCATCATCACCAGCAGTGCCAGCGACGCGATCACCGCGCCGTCGGCAGTGAACCAGCGCGGCCCTCGGCCGGGTGCGATCAGCGTGGCCACGACCGCAGCCACCACGAACAACCCCAGCACGAGCGCGAGGTACCCGAACCAAGAGCCGCCCGAGGCGGACAGACCACTGAACGACCCCTGAGCGAGACGTTCGTCGGTGCCGCGGCCGTAGGCGCTGAGGAAACCCGCTCCGCTACTCCATGTCAGCAATACCGACACCGCAGCAGCCACGCCGCCGGCCGCGGCCACCAGCATGGGTCTGCGCTCAGCAGCCGTGAGCGGTGCCAGGCGGCCCTGGTCGGGCGGCGCCTGGCCGTCGGGCTCGGCGGAGACCTTCTCGTCGACTGGCAGCAACGCCTCGGGGTCGCGTCGGTGGGCCCAGGCGAGCCGAATACGGCGAAGCAGGCCGCCCGTCCCCGCGCCCTCGGGCTGGGAGATGCGATCGAACACCACCGCGACCAGGTAGAACGCGAGGCCGGCTGACACCCCGTCTGCCACCCTCTGACGGCTGATCGCGCCGAACAACAACCCGCCCAGGCCCTCGGCACCCATGATCGCAGCGACGGCGAGCATCGACATCGCCAGCAGCAGCGTCTGGTTGATGCCGGTCATGATGGCGGCGCGGGCGAGGGGCAACTGCACGTCCACCAGCACCCTCCACTCTGGAGCGCCGTAAGCCCGGCTCGCCTCAACCACATCGGCCGGCACCTGGCGGATGCCAAGGTTGGTGAGTCGCACCAGCGGCGGCAACGCGAAGGCCATCGTGACGATGGTGGCCCCCACATTGCCGAGGCCGAAGAAAGCGATGAACGGCAGCATGTAGACGAACGCATGCACCACCTGCATGGCGTCGAGCACCGGTCTCACTGCCTGCCAGGCGGCGTCGAAGCGCCCGCAGACGATCCCCACGGGAATTCCGATGACGACGCACAGCGCTACGGCAACGACGATGAATCCGATGGTCTGGATCGTGGCCAGCCAGTACTCGTCCCCGAGGAATCCGCAAACGCCGATGCCGACGCCCGCGAAGACGCCGACCTTGAGGTTGCGTGTCAGCGTGCCGAGCAGGAAGAACGCCAGAACGATCCAGACCCAGGACACCGGCTCCATGATGTCTCGAACCAGAAGGTCGTTGAGGGTCGTGAAGGGCCACTTGATGGCTGACAGCAGCCACTGCAGGTCCTCGAGTATCCAGTCGGACGCTTGTCCCATCCATTCACCGAACGGGATGATGTACTCGTCGAGAACGCGGTTGTCCGTGAACCCAGGACCAGGAGGTTCTGCTGTGCCTCCACCGGTCTGGGCCAGCAACCTCACATGAACACCTCTCGCTCGAAGTCTTCAATCAGGTTCTCCACTCGGCCCATCTCCTCCATGATGTGGCGGGGGTCGAGGTTGCCGACCAGTTGCCCCGACTCGTCGCAGACGGCGATCGGGAGACCCCGGCCGGCGGCCGCGTACACCGTGTTGAGCGAGTCCTCAGGCCGGCAGCGCTCGAAGTCGGTCCGCAGGGCCGGAGCGAGGTCGGCCGTGCCCATGTTGACGGCCCTGACTCCGTCCTCGATGGTGAGCAGATGGGTGGGCGTCCCGGCGCCGTCGAGCACGAACGCGCCCGATCGCTCCCCGATTCTGCTGAGCGCCTCTCCCAGGGTTGCGTCGGCCGAGATCGGGTCCGCCGGCTGCATCACCTCGTGCACTTGAATGACCCGACCCTGGTCGACGTCCTGCACGAACTCGGCCACATACCCGGTGGCGGGCTGGGTGAGGATCTCCTCGGGCGTGCCGATCTGCACCACCGCGCCGTCCTTCATGATGCACACGCGGTCGCCGATGCGCAGCGCCTCGTTGAGGTCGTGGGTGATGAACAGGATGGTCTTCTGGAGCTCTCCCTGGATCTCCAGCATCTCGTCCTGCATCTGACGGCGGATCAGCGGATCGAGAGCGCTGAAGGCCTCGTCCATCAACAGGACGTCGGGATCCGACGCCAAGGCCCGGGCCAGGCCGACACGCTGCTGCATGCCGCCCGACAGCTCCGAGGGGAAGCTCTGGGAGTAGGTGTCCAGCCCGACCAGGGAGAGCGCCCTCATCGCGGCGTCCTCACGCGTCTGCTTGTCGACGCCCTGCACCTTGAGGCCGTAGCTCACGTTGTCGATCACCTTGCGATGGGGGAACAGGGCGAAGTGTTGGAACACCATGCCCATGTACTCCCGGCGGAACGCCTGAAGGTCCGAGCCGTCGAGTTCCTGCACATTGGTGCCGTCCACCAGCACCGAGCCGTAGGTGATGTCGTGGAGCTTGTTGACCGTGCGGATGGCAGTGGACTTGCCCGATCCGGACAGGCCCATCACCACGAAGATCTCGCCCTTCTTGACCGCGAACGACACATTGTCGAGCCCGATCACGTGGCCGGTCTCGGCCTGGACTCGGTTCTTGCCCATGCCCGAGCGGACCAGGTCGAAGGCCCGTCCCCGCGGCTGGGGCCCGAAAATCTTGTAGACCTCGTCGAGGACGATGATCTCCTCGCCCATCTCTACCATGCAGGACTCCTCCCGGAAGCCGACGGCCCGATACCGTAGTGCCTGCAGCGAGGCCGTGGAAGACAAGCGCCCTCCAGCGGCTCAAGGATGATCGACGCGTGTGGACGACCGATGCCTGACAGTGTGACCAAGACCGCAAAGCCCCGGCCCTTGGACGACGAGACCGCGGCCGCCCTGACCCTGTTCAACACCTACCTCGTGGCGGACCGGGAGCAGCAGGCCCACGAGCGAGCCCTCAAGAAGGCCGAGAGGGCCAAGGACGAAGCAGCCGCGGCGGTGCGCGAGCTCAACGACCGCAAGGCTCCAACATCGGAGGTCGCCCCGGCCGAGGCCGCCTACCGGGAGGCAGCAGAAGCGCTTCGCCGCCTGCGCGGCGGCGAGACAGCGGTCGCAGAAGGCTCAGAGGACGAGGCCGCCGCGGACGCCGAGGAAGAGGCCCCCGCCGCCGACACCGAGCAGGTCGCCGAAGACGCCGACGCCCCCACCGACGAGGAAGAAGCCCTGGCACCCGACGCCGAGGATGCCGCCACCACCGACGTAGAGGCAAGCACCGAGGAAGAGGCGACCGCCGACGGCGATGCCCCCGCCGCCGACACCGAACAAGAGGCCCCCGCCGACGACGCAGCACAGCCCTCCGAAGCGGAGCAGCCCGCGTCAATGGGGGTGGAGGCCTCCGTCGGCGACGATGACCTGGCCGGTGATGAACCGGCCGGCGTCACTGGCTAGCAGCAGCACCGGACCCACCATCTCATCGGGATGGGCCAAGCGGCCCAGCAGGGTGCCCGCGCCCATCGACTTAGCCGCATCAGGCCCCTGATTGCGCACCATGTCGGTGTCCACCGGGCCGGGCGCGAGGGCGTTCACCCGGATCCCTCGAGGGGCCAGCTCGCCGGCCGCGGACCGGGTGTAGGACAGCAGCGCCGCCTTCATCGCCCCGTAAATCGAGAAGCCCCGCGAGAACATGAAGGCCCCGACGCTGATCACGTTGACCACCGAGGCGTGAGGGCTGTCCTCCAACTGCGGCAGGCAGGCCTGGGTCAGCAGGGCGGGGCCGCGCAGGTTCACCTCGAAGGACTTCTGCCAAGCGACCGGAGTCTGGGCGCCGATGGGCTGGGCCAAGGCGTTGGCCGCGTTGTTCACCAGCACGTCGACCCCGCCGAAACGGTCCACCGCGGCAGCGGCCAGCGCCTCGACCGCTTCAAGGTTGCCCATGTGGGTGGGCACTCCCAGGGCCTCGAAGCCCGCTTCCGTCAGACGCTCCTCGGCGGCGGCGCAAGACTCCGCGGAGCGCGACGCCACCACCACCCGGGCGCCGGCACAGGCCAGCCCCTCGGCAATCGAGCGGCCGATCCCGCGCGTGCCGCCGGTGATGATCGCGGTGCGGCCGCTCAGGTCGAACAGGCTGCGATAGGCGCCAGAGTCCATGCTCCGGGCAGCGTAGACGCCCCCGACTCACACCACGCGACCGCCAGGACGGGTGTGGCACGGGGCAAGGAGTGGCGGCCCGTGCGTCGCCAGGCCGCGCCCGCTACAGGATCCGTCTGCCGGAACCATTCGACACCAAGACGAACCGGGGGCGCCGGTAGCCTGATCGGCCATGACTGAAGGCGGCGACGGCCCCTACCCTGCCATCGGCAACCCCGACTTTCCCGCTATCGAGCAGCGGGTGCTGGCCCGCTGGAAGGCCGAGGGAACGTTCGAGGCGTCGGTGAGGGCCCGGCCCGCCGAGCGCGACTGGGTGTTCTACGACGGGCCGCCGTTCGCCAACGGGCTCCCGCACCACGGTCACCTACTTACTGGTTACGTGAAAGATGTGGTGCCCCGGTACCAGACCATGCGGGGTAACCGGGTGGACCGCCGCTTCGGCTGGGACTGCCACGGGCTGCCCGCAGAGATGGAGACCGAGCGCGAGCTGGGCGTCGCCGGACGGGCCGCCGTGCAGGAGTTCGGCATCGCCGAGTTCAACCAGCACTGCCGCCAGTCGGTTGTGCGCTACACCCGGGAGTGGCAGGACACGGTGACCCGCCAGGCCCGCTGGGTGGACTTCGGCAACGACTACAAGACCATGGACCTGACCTACATGGAGTCGGTCATGTGGGCCTTCGCCCAGCTCCACCGCAAGGGGCTGGTGTACGAGGCCTACCGGGTGATGCCGTACTCGTGGGGGGCGGAGACGCCGCTGTCGAACTTCGAGATACGCCTCGACGACGCCACCCGGCCCCGCCAGGACCCGGCCATCACAGTGGCATTCGACCTCGTGCCCCAGCCCGGCGACCCCGGACCGATGCGGATGCTGGCCTGGACCACCACGCCGTGGACGCTGCCGTCGAACCTGGCACTGGCGGTGGGACCCGACATCACCTACGCCGTGGTGGAGCAGGACGGCTTCCACTACGTGCTGGCCGAGGCCACCGTCGCCGCCTACGACGCCCAGCTGTCGAACGCCCGCCGGGTCGGCACCATCGGCGGAGGCGAACTCGTCGGGCGGGCCTACACCCCGCTGTTCGACTTCTTCGCCCACCGCACCGAGGCCTTCCGGGTGCTGGCCGCCGACTTCATCGACACCGCCGAAGGCACCGGCATCGTCCACATGGCCCCCGGCTTCGGCGCCGAGGACCAGGAAGTGTGCGAGGCCAACGGGATCGCCATCGGCGACGCGGTGCCCGTGGACGACCGGGGCCGTTTCACCGAGCCGGTGTCGGACTGGGCCGGCACCAACGTGTTCGAGGCCAACGCCGGGATCATCCGCCATCTCAGGGCCCAGGACCGCATCGTGCGCCACGACAGCTACGAGCACAACTACCCGTACTGCTGGCGCACCGACACCCCCATCATCTATCGAGCCATCAACAGCTGGTACGTGCAGGTGACCGCCATCCGGGACCGGCTCTCGGAGCTGAACCAGCAGATCAACTGGGTGCCGGACCACGTGCGAGACGGCCGCTTCGGCATGTGGCTGGAGGGCGCCCGGGACTGGTCGATCAGCCGCAACCGGTTCTGGGGCTCGCCCATCCCGGTGTGGCGCAGCGACGACCCCGCCTACCCCCGCATCGACGTGTACGGCTCGCTCGACGAGCTCGAGCGCGACTTCGGGGTGCGGCCCGACGACCTGCACCGGCCCTTCATCGACGCCCTCACCCGCCCCAACCCCGACGATCCCACCGGCCGCTCGACGATGCGGCGGGTGCCCGAGGTGCTCGACTGCTGGTTCGAGTCGGGCTCCATGCCGTTCGCGCAGGTCCACTACCCGTTCGAGAACTCTGAGTGGTTCGAGAGCCACTTCCCGGCCGACTTCATCGTGGAGTACATCAACCAGACCCGGGGCTGGTTCTACACGCTGCACGTGCTGGCGGGAGCGCTGTTCGACCGGCCCGCCTTCTCCAACGTGATCTGTCACGGCATCCTGCTGGCCGAGGACGGCGCCAAGCTGTCCAAGAAGCTGCGCAACTACACCGAGCCGACCGACGTCTTCGAGCACCAGGGCGCCGACGCCATGCGCTGGTACCTGATGGCGGCCAACATCGTACGGGGCGGCGACCTGCGGGTGAGCGACGCCGGCATCGACGAGGTGACCCGCCAGATCCTGCTGCCCGTGTGGAACGCCTATTCGTTCTTCACCATGTACGCCAACGCCGAGGGCTACCGGGCCGAGGCCCGCACCGACAGCGACGACGTGCTGGACCGCTACGTGCTGGCCCGCACCCGCACGATGGTGCAGCGGGTGACCGAGCGGATGGACGCCTACGACCTGCCCGGCGGCGCGGCCGAGATCGCAGCCTTCATCGACGCGCTGAACAACTGGTACATCCGCCGCTCCCGGGACCGCTTCTGGAACGCGGGCAGCGCCGACACCGACCGGGCGGCCTTCGACACCCTCTTCGTGGTGCTGACCACCCTGACCCGGGTGGCCGCTCCCTTCCTGCCCATGATCACCGAGGAGATCCACAGCGGGCTGACCGGCGGATCGTCGGTGCATCTTGCCGGCTGGCCCGACCCCGACGCCGAGGGCCTGCCCGCCGACGACGCGCTGGTGGCCCGCATGGAGCGCCTGCGCGACGCGGCCTCCGCGGCGCTGCGGGTGCGCGAGGACGCCGGACTGCGGGTGCGCCTGCCGCTTGCCCAAGTCATTGTGGCCGGCGACGGCGCGGAGGACCTGGAGCCGCTCAGCGACCTGCTGGCCGACGAGATCAACGTCAAGTCGGTGGTGCTCACCGACGACCTCTCAGCCCACGCCTCGCTGCTGTTGAGGCCCAACGGCGCGGTGCTGGGCCCCCGCCTGGGCGGGGACGTGCAGGCCGTGTTCAAGGCGGCCCGCTCGGGCGACTGGACCCGCAACGACGACGGGACAGCGACCGTGGCCGGCCACGTGCTGGAGGCGGGCAGCTTCGAGCTGGCGGTGGAGGCGTCGGAGGGCGGCGCCGCGGCCGGCCTGCAGTCAGGCGACGCCGTGGTCGTGCTCGACACCGAGGTCACGCCGGAGCTGGAGGCCGAGGGCTGGGCCCGCGACGCGGTGAGGGTGATCCAGGACTGCCGCCGCATCGACGGCTACGGCTACGTGGTGACCGACCGCATCAAGGTGTCGCTGGCGCTGGCCTCAGCGGTGCAGGCCGCGGCCGTGGAGCAGTGGCACGACTACGTGGCCGAGCAGGTGCTAGCCACCGACCTGGAGGTCACCACCTTCGAGGCCACCGGAGGCGACGCCAGCGGGGTCTCCGAGTCGTACACAACCAGCCGCTGGCAGGCAGGCTTCGTCAGCCATGACGTCACCATTGACGGGCAGGCGGCCCGCTGCTACCTGATGCCCAGCACAACCCGGCGCCGCCGACCCGGCGACAGCACCCGGCAGTTCTGACCCCCGCTGAAACGGATTATCGGGCCCTCGGCGGAGGAGTCTTCTTGCGGGCCTTCGTGTGGCCATCGGCGAGCGCCTTGCCGAATAGCCCGTCGGCAGCACTGGTGCCGGAGAAGCCGCCCTGGGAACCCGGACCGCCCCGGACGTGCATGGCGTCGCCCACCTGCTTCGCGGCCTTCGCTCGCTCAGCGGCGGTGCTGTCCCGGTTCGATGGTTCTGTCGATGTCCGGAACAGCGCCCTCAGGAAGTTGTAGAACTGCTCGACGGCGCTTCGGATGCTCTTGAGGGCGCGGCGAACCATCCCGTTCTTTCTTGGTCCGGGATCTCGAACCTAGCAGCCGATGCGGCGGCCGTCCTCCACCAGGTTGATCTCCCAGATCACCTTGGCCAGGGCGTCGGCCGCGGAGAGCGACGGGTAGCGCAGCGGATTGTCGTCGGTCACGCAGGTCGGCAGCGGCGTCAGGATCGTCCAAGGCGTGGGGTGGGCGAACTGCACCACCGAATAGCGGTCTCCGGTCTGGCCCTCGGCGGCCACCACCCGGTGGATGCCCGCACCGATGACGCCGTTGGTCAGGTGGTCGAGCATCATGCCGGTGTTGACGATGGCGCTGCCCTCGGGGGGTATCGCATCGACCCAGCCCCGGTCGGTGCGTACCTGCAGGCCCGGGGCCGTCGCCCGCGGCAACATGGTGATGAGGTTGATGTCGCCGTGCTCGGCCGCCCACATGAAGCCCTCGCCGGGCGCGGTGCTCATCGGCGGGTAGTGGATGGCCCGGGTGAGGGTCGAACCGTGGACCAGCATGGTGTCGAAAAAGTCCTCGTGGATCCCGATCCCTGCCGCGATCACCTTCAGCACCCGGCGCTGGATGTCGAGCACCGAGGCGTGGAACCCGAGCAGCAGTTCGGTGACGCCGGGCAGGTCGTCCTCGGGCAGCGCGGGCGGCCCGTAGCGGTGCGGGTAGCGCTGGCGCAGCGGATGGCCCGCCGGAGCGGGCTCGCCCCAATTGAGCATCTCCTTGAGGTCGGGGATGTCCGAGATCGCAGCCGTCTCGGTCATCATCGGCGTGTAGCCGGTCTCGCCGTGGGCGCCGGCCGCGATGCAGCGGTCCTTTCGCTCCTGGGGCAGGCCGAAGAACGCCTCGAGCTGGCCGTAGGCCTCGTCGATGACGCCAGCGCCGAGGTCGTGGGCCACATACACGAAGCCGGTGACCAGGCTGCGCGTCACGCCGTCCACCACTGCGGCCCGCGCGGCCCGGTTGCCCCGCTCGAAAGCCACCAAGTCGACGTCGAGTATCTCCACTCTCGCAACGCTAGCCGCGCGCCGCGATGAAGAAGCCCTGCTCAAGGGGTGACAGGAGCGCGATTTGACACGCGTGTAGTTACGGTGCTGTAATTCAGGTTCCGAAGTTGTGACCGGACCGCATCGGGAACTCGCGGCACACCGAGCACACCGATGAACCGGTGAGAGGAGGCGCACCGACGTGACGATGATCCAGGACCGGCTGACCACCGTCGCCGATGCGCCTCCGGCCACCTCCGTGCCAACGACCATGCGCGTGCGCAAGCGCAACGGCAGCCTCGAGCCAGTCGACGTGAACAAGATCGTCAACGCGGTGGCCCGAGCCGCGGAGGGCCTGCTCGGCATCGATCCCCTGACCGTGAGCACCCGCACCATCGCGGCCCTCGCCGACGGGGCCACCACCCGCGAGCTCGACGAGTTGAGCATCCGCACTGCGGCCGGGCTCATCGTGGAGGAGCCCAACTACTCGAAGCTCGCGGCCCGCATGCTGGCCACCTACATCGACAAGGAGGTCCGCAACCAGAACATCCCCTGGTTCTCCGAGGCGATCGACGCCGGCCACCATCTGGGACTGATCGGCGACAGCACCGCGGCGTTCGTGCAGGCCAACTCGCCCGCCCTCAACGCCGCCATCGACTCCGGCCGCGACCGCAACTTCGAGTTCTTCGGCCTTCGCACCGTGTACGACCGCTACCTGCTGCGCCACCCCGACAACCGCCTGGTGATCGAGACCCCGCAGTACTTCTTCCTGCGGGTGGCCTGCGGGCTGAGCACCGACGCGGAGGAGGCCGTGAACTTCTACGACCTGATCTCGTCTCTGGCCTACCTGCCGTCGAGCCCGACGCTGTTCAACTCGGGCACCATGCACCCGCAGATGTCGAGCTGCTACCTGCTCGACTCTCCCGAGGACTCCCTCGAGGGCATCTATAAGCGCTACACCGACATCGCCAGGCTGTCCAAGTATGCGGGCGGCATCGGCGTGGGCTGGCACCGCGTCCGCTCCAAGGGATCGCTGATCCGGGGCACCAACGGGCTCTCCAACGGCATCGTCCCGTGGCTCAAGACCCTTGACTCCTCGGTAGCGGCCGTCAACCAGGGTGGACGGCGCAAGGGCGCGGCGTGCGTCTACCTGGAGGCCTGGCACGCTGACATCGAGCAGTTCCTCGAGCTGCGCGACAACACCGGCGACCACGCGCGTCGCACCCACAACATCAATCTCGCCAACTGGGTGCCCGACCTGTTCATGGAGCGGGTGGAGAAGGACTGGCAGTGGAGCCTGTTCGACCCCAAGAAGGTGCCCGAGCTGACCGACACCTACGGCGACGAGTTCCGGACCATATACGAGCAGGCCGAAGCGGACGGGCGCTTCGAGCGCCAGGTCCCGGCGCGCCAGCTCTACACGCGCATGATGCGGACCCTGGCCGAGACCGGCAATGGCTGGATGACCTTCAAGGACGCCTCCAACGCCAAATGCAACCAGACCGGCCCCGACCGCGACGCCGGCGACGGCAACGACCGCAGCCGGGTGGTGCACCTGTCGAACCTGTGCACCGAGATCATCGAGGTGACCAGCGCCGGCGAGACCGCAGTGTGCAATCTCGGCTCGGTGAACCTCGGCGCGTTCGTGCAGCCGGCAGGGACCGGCTCCTCCAATGGCAGCAGCCCCCCGTCCTTCGACTTCGAGCGGCTCGGCGAGGTGGTCCGGCTGGTAGTGCCGTTCCTGGACCGCGTCATCGACATCAACTACTACCCGACCGACGAGTCCGAAGACTCCAATCGACGCTGGCGCCCAGTGGGCCTGGGCCTGATGGGGCTGCAGGACGTGTTCTTCAAGCTCGGCCTGACCTTCGACTCGCCCGAGGCCCGCAGCCTCAGCCGCCGCATCTCAGAGGAGATCTACTTCAACGCCCTGTGGGCCTCCACAGAGCTCGCCGAGGCCGCCGGCGCCCACCCCGGCTTCGCGGAGACCAGAGCCGCAGCCGGCGACCTGCAGTTCGACCTGTGGGGCGCGGATCCGCACGACCCGCAGCGCTGGACGCCGCTGCGGGAGCGGATCGCCACCCACGGCCTGCGCAACTCGCTGCTGATCGCCATCGCGCCAACGGCCACGATCGCCGCCATCGCAGGCTGTTACGAGTGCATCGAGCCCCAGGTGTCGAACCTGTTCAAGCGCGAGACCCTCTCGGGCGAGTTCATGCAGGTCAACCGTTACCTGGTGGCCGAGTTGAAGGCCCGGGGCCTGTGGGACGACAAGATGATAGCGGAGGTCAAGAAGGCCGAGGGCTCGATCCAGCAAATCGAGCGCATTCCCGAGAACCTGCGATCCACCTATCGCACTGCCTGGGAGATCCCGCAGCGCTCGCTGATCGAGATGGCCGCGCAGCGGGGCGCGTTCATCGACCAGAGCCAATCGCTGAACCTGTTCATGGAGGCTCCCACCATCGGGAAGCTGTCGTCGATGTACATGCACGCGTGGAAGCAGGGCCTGAAAACCACCTACTACCTGCGATCGAGGCCAGCGACTCGCATCAACCAGACCACCACCAACGGAACCGGCTCCTCCGCCACCGACACCGAAGCCGACGCCGACGCCGCGGCGGCCTGCTCGCTGGAGAACCCCGAGACCTGCGAGGCGTGCGACTGATGGCCATCACCGACATCGATCACTTCAATCTCCCCGGCCGGGACTCCGTCGCCCCCGCCCCTCCCGCAGGCTCCAAGCCTCATCGGGCGGCCGAGCCCCGGCCCGGGAAGCCCGCGCTTCGGTCCAACATCCTGGACCCGGGCTTCGACCTCACGCTGCGGCCCATGCGCTACCCGCAGTTCTTCGAGATGTACCGCGACGCGATCAAGAACACGTGGACCGTCGACGAGATCGACTTCTCCGACGACCTGGTGGACCTGGATCGCAAGCTCATGCCGGCCGAGAAGCATCTGATCCGCCGGCTGGTGGCCTTCTTCGCCACCGGCGACTCGATCGTGGCCAACAATTTGGTGCTCAACCTCTACGAGCACATCAACGCGCCCGAGGCAAGGATGTACCTGTCGCGCCAGCTCTTCGAAGAGGCGCTGCACGTTCAGTTCTACCTGAACCTGCTCGACAACTACATCCCCGACCACGACGAGCGGGCCGAGGCGTTTGCCGCCATCGAGAACATCCCGTCGCTACGGGCCAAGGCCGAGTTCTGCTTCAAGTGGATGGGCTCCGTCGGCAACGGGCCGCTTCGCACCGCGGCCGACCGGCGCCGGTTCCTGCTGAACCTGATCTGCTTCGCGGCCTGCATCGAGGGCCTGTTCTTCTTCGCCGCCTTCGCCTACGTGTACTTCCTGCGGTCCAAGGGCCTGCTCAACGGGCTGGCCGCGGGCACAAACTGGGTGTTCCGCGACGAGTCGATGCACATGAACTTCGCCTTCGAGGTGATCCGCACGGTGCGGAGCGAGGAGCCTGAGCTGTTCGACGAGGAGCTCGGCCGCGACATCAGCGACATGCTCGCGGAGGCGGTGGACGCCGAGCATGAGTTCGCGGCGGACCTGCTGGGCGAGGGCGTGCCGGGCATGTCGGTGGCCGACACCCGCTCCTACCTCGAGTTCGTGGCCGACCAGCGGCTCATGCAGCTGGGCTTGGCCCGCCGCTTCGGCAGCCGCAACCCGTTCTCGTTCATGGAGCTGCAGGACGTGCAGGAGCTGTCCAACTTCTTTGAGCGCACCGTGTCCGCCTACCAGGTGGGCGTGGAGGGCGAGGTCTCCTTTGACGAGGATTTCTGAACGCGACGCGGGCTGTTTCGAGACGGCGCCGATGTGATACACAGTGCGCCATGCTGAGATTCGCCGAGGAAATCATCCTGCTGATGCTGCACGACGACGACGGCAAGTTCGCGCACGTGCCGTCGTGGTCGATGGACCGGGCCCTCGCCGGGGCAGTGCTCATGGACCTGGCGCTGGAGAACCGGATCGACACCGACCCGGAGAACCTCATCCTGGTTGACGGCACCCCCGTCGGTGACAGCCTGCTCGACCCGACCCTGGCCGAGATCGCGGCCGGCGACCAGCGCGACGCCCGCTACTGGGTGGAGCACACGGCCAGGAAGGGCGAGCAGATCCGCGAGGAGGCGCTGTCCCGTCTGGTCGACGCGGGCATCCTGGAACATCACGAGGACCGCGTCCTGTGGGTGTTCCGGTCCCGGCGCTATCCGCTGGTCGACGGCAGGGCCGAGCGCGAGGTGAAGCTGCGCATCATGGAGGTGCTGTTCTCGGACCAGATCCCCGGACCCCGCGACGTGGTGATCATCGCACTCGCCGACGCCTGCGAGATCTTCCGGGAGCTGCTGCCAAAACGGGAACTGGAGCAGGCCGCGGCTCGCATCGAGCAGGTGCGCAAGCTCGACCTGATCGGCCAGGCCATGGCCCAGACCATCCACGACATGGAGATGTGGCTGGCCGCCGTCCGCATAGAGGGCCGCATGTTCTAGTGGCCAGTCCCGTAGTCCACGGGCGGCACAGCGGATCTGACCTGTAGCTGAATGAGAGTCGCGTGACTCTCATGGTCCCTTCGCGCCCTCTCGCCGCGAACGAACTGCTCAGGAACCCGAGCAAGTCGTGACCGCCCGGCAGACAATGAGCCAGGGGGTGGCGCGTGTGCGGCGCCACCCCCTTAAGTTCCTCGGCTTTCCCGAGGATTCTGCCCCGAGCGGCGTCAGTGAGAGGCCAACAAGGAGCGCACGGATATGACGATACCACCTAGTCAGGCCACGAGCACACCGAGTCGCTTCCGCTACGACGGAGCAACTATGCGGGCGTTGTGCAGCGCGATTTCTAGCGAGCGATTCGCCACCTATCTCAAGCTCGCCGAGGGCGACAGGAGACGGGCCTTGCAACTCTACGCCTACAACGCTGCTCTCGGAGGCGCATTCCATGGGCCCCTTCAAGCACTCGAAGTGACGTTGCGAAACGCTGTACACGATGCCATTACGGAAGTAGGTGGGGTGTACTGGTTCGAGGACCCACAACTTGGCCAACCTCAGCAGGATGCGGTTGACGACGCCAAGGACAAGCTTGACTGGCAGAAGGGGCCACAAGATCCGGGACGTGTTGTTGCTGCATTGAGCCTCGGATTCTGGGTTGCTCTATTCGCGAAGCGCTATGAGGAGAGCCTCTGGCGACCAGTGCTACACCAGTGCTTCGACCCCCGGCAGGATCGGCGACACCTTCACGACCGGCTGAACCGAATTCGTAGGCTTCGAAACCGCATCGTGCACCACGAGCCGATCTTGCATTGGGACCTCCGGGCGGACCATGACTTGATCCTCGGGATGCTGGGCTTGCTGTCACCCCAGACAAAGACCTGGGTTGAGCACCACAGCCACGTTCCTGAGGTCCTAGCGCAGCCAGCCCACAAGATCACATACTTCTAGCGGCTGGCCCTGTGTCTAGTCGGCGAGGATCAGGGTTTTGAGGTCGCTGTGGAAGTCGAGGGCGTGATCGCCGCCCTCGCGGCCTATGCCGGAGAGGCCGCATCCGCCGAAGGGGGCGGCCAGGTCGCGCACCAGGAAGGTGTTGGTCCACACGATCCCGGCTCGCACGGCTCTGCCGACCCGCTCGGCTCGGTCGGCTGACCCGGTGTAGACGATGGCGGACAGGCCGTAGCGGGTGGAGTTGGCCAACTCGACGGCCTCCGTGTCGGTGGAGAATGTCTGGAGGGTGAGCACCGGGCCGAAGACCTCGCGCTGGACGATCTCGGAGTCGTTGGAAGCGGGCTCAATGAGGGTCGGCTCGTAGTGGAGAGAGCCGGCGCAGCGATGACCGCCCCACACGATCGTGTCGCCCGCGACCCGGGCCCGGTCCACGAAGGCCTCGACCCTGGCCAGGTGGTCGGGGTGGACGATGGGGGCGATGGTGGTGGCGTCGTCGCGGCTGTCGCCCAGCACATGGGCCTCGGTGCGAGCCCTCAGAGCCTCCAAGAACTCACCGCGCACCGAGGCCTCCACGAGCAGGCGCGTGCCGGCCAGGCACACTTGGCCGGAGTCCTCGTACTGGGCTGCGGCCTGGGCGGCGGCCGCTTCCAGGTCGCATTCGGCGAACACGATGAGCGGGCCCTTGCCGCCGAGCTCGGCCGTGAAGGGCACGATGTTGGCCGCCGCGGCCGCGCCGATGTGGCGGGCCGTCTCCGGCGAGCCGGTGAAGCTGATGCGCCGGACCCGCGGATCGGCGGTGAGGGCTGCGCCGACCTCTGAGCCGATGCCCTGCACCAAGTTGAAGGCGCCCGCAGGCAGGCCCACCTCCACCGTCAAATCGGCCAGCAGCGACGCTGACAGCGGCGACCACTCGGCCGGCTTGAGCACCACGCTGTTGCCCGCGGCCAGCGCGGGGGCCACCTTCCAGGTGGCCAGCATGAACGGCGCGTTCCAGGGCGTGATCACCACCGCCGGCCCGGCCGGCATGCGCTGCACGGTGTGGGTTGTGCCCCGCGCCGGCCAGCGGGGCTCGGCGTGGGCCTCCGCCGCATCCGCGTAGAACCGGAAATTGAGCGCGCCTCGGGCTACCAGCCGCTCCTGCATGGAGCGGTGCAGGAAACCCATGTCGAGGGTCTCGACGGTGGCGATTTCGTCGTTGCAGGCCTCGATCAGATCGGCCAGCCGTCGCAGGGCCGCGGCCCGCTCCCCCACGGACCGAGTGCTCCACTCGTCGAAGCCCTCGACTGCGGCCGCCACCGCCTGCTCGGCTGTGGCCGCATCGCCCCGGGCCACATCGGCGAGCTTGCGGTCCCAGTCCAGCGGCGAGCGGCACTCGAAGGTGTGCACCGACGCGACCCGCTCGCCGCCGATCAGGTGATCGACGCTGACCTGCACCCCGCCGACCCCGACGCGGGGCGACACCGTCATCCGGGCACCCCGCCGACCCCGACGCGGGGCGACACCGTCATCCGGGCACCCCGCCGACCCCGACGCGGGGCGACACCGTCATCCGGGCACCCCGCCGGCCTCGAGCCCGGGTGGAGGCCATCATTCGTTGTCGTCCAGGGCCGATCGGTAGTGGCGGGCGCCCGGTCCCCGGGGAGCCCGCTTGCCGCGGTGCTCCCAGTCGCCGCCCATCGCGGTGGACACCACTTCCTCGCTGTCCGACGGCTGGGCGCCGACGTCGGAGCGCACCGGCTCCGGGCCGGCCACGATGGTGTTGGTCAGGGCTCCCAGGCCCTCCACCTCCACGGTGACGACATCGCCGGGAACCACCGGGCGCGAGTTGGCCGGCGTGCCCGACAGCACCAGATCGCCGGGCACCAAAGTGATGGTGCGGGCCAGGTCGGCCACCAGGTAGTGCATGTCCCATTCCATCTCATCGGTGTTGCCGTCCTGGCGGACCTCGCCGTTCACCAGGGTGCGGATCCGCTTGCCGCGGAAGTCCCAGCCGGTCACCAGGGCCGGGCCGACCGGGCACAGGGTGTCGCCGCCCTTGACCCGCAGCATCGACCCCGCGTCGGTGTCGCGGAAGTCGTGCAACCCGTAGTCGTTGGCCACGGTGTAGCCCGCGATGTGGTCGCCCGCCTCGGCAGGCGACACGTTGCGGCAGGTGCGCCCGATGACGATGCCGATCTCGCCCTCGTAGTTGAGCCACCGGCACGGCTCGGGACGCACCACGTCGGCGCGGTGGGCGCTCAGGGCCGTGATCGGCTTGTGGAAGTAGGTGGGGGCGGGCGGCAGCCTGGTCATGAACTCGGCCACCCGGCTGGAGTAGTTCAGGTGGACGCAGAGGATCTTGGTGGGCTCGCACGGCGCCAGATGCACGGCCGCGGCCACAGCAACCCGCCGGCCGTCGCGAGCCACGAGCTCGTCGTCATGTCGCTGGACGAGAACCGGGTAACCGTCGAGCAGGATGCGGCGGTACTCGGTCACGGTCGGGCGTCCCTGCGTTCCCACCCGGGCCTCAGCCCGCAGCCGCAGGGGCGGCGGCCCCCAGATAGGCGGCCTGCGCTTGCGAGTCGGCACCTATCTGTTCGGGGGTGCCGACGGCGATCACCCGGCGCAGCGCCGAGATCACCCCGTAGCCGGTGGTGAGCCCGGATACCTCGAGCATCGCGGCACCCTATCCCCCCGGTGAGGCTGGCGATCGCCTCGGCGATGGCGAGCGGACCGGTGGAGCCAGCGCCAAATATCCGTTTGGTAGCAAACGAAACTAAGGTTTCATTAGTGCAGAATCGAGCCGACCCACGCCTGCTCGACGCCGAGCGCCTCATCCAGGAGCGCCTCGGCGACCGGCGCCTCGACTTCGACTCGATGCTGGCCGTGTCCAATATCTACCGGGCCGCGACCGCGGTGCGCCGCCAGGCCGAGAAGGGTGTGCTGTCGGAGTTCGGACTCTCCTGGGGCGGGTTCACCACACTGTGGGTGCTATGGGTCTGGGGCGAGATGCAGACCGCGGAGCTCGCCGACGAGTGCGACCTGTCCAAGGGCACGCTCACCGGCGTGGTAAAGACCCTGGAGAAGCGGGGGTTCGTGGAGCGCAGGCCGGTCGAGTCGGACCGCCGACGGGTGACGGTCGCGCTCACCGACGCCGGCCTCGACACGATCGAGCGGCTCTTCCCCCGCTTCAACCTCTACGAAGGCGACATAGTGGGCGAACTCTCCAAGGCCGAGAAGCGGGAACTGGCCGAGTTGCTGCGCCGGGTGATCGTCACCGCCGGCGAGCAGTGAGCGTCACAGGCCGATTGCGGATCGTCCCGGCAGCTACACCATGCTGGTGACGGAACCCGCACCGATAGCGACGAGACCGACAGAGTTGACGCCGCCTATCGCGACCAGACCCACCGAGTTGAGGCCGCCGATCGATACGAGACCGATCGAGTTGAGGCCCCCTATCGCGACCAAGCCCATGGAGTTCGCGCCGCCCAGCGTGACGATGCCCATCGCATTAAGGAAGCTCAACGCGCCGATTCCCAGCGCATTCAGGCGTCCGGCGGCCGCGACGCCGATCGCGGACCAGCGACTCACGGCAACAATGCCGACCGCGCAATACTCGGACGTGGCTTCATCAGACACTTCTGGCCTCCTCGGGCTCTGCTGTCCGTCAGCTGCGGCATTCGGCTGATCGCTCAAGCGCCGCAGCGGGGACAGTAGCCGACCATCCGGCGGCAAACGCCAGCCACGCGGTCCCGTCGATTCCGCGCTCGACCGCAACCTGGCCTACGTCGGCCTCACCACGCCTTGGTGAGGATCATCAACTGCTCGGCGGCGCCATGTCAGCGCTCGTTCACTGCGGGAAGCGGGCTGGACCGGGCAGGCTCACGTCAGCGCTCGACCACATCGTCACGACAATCAGCAATGGCCGGGGCTTGATCGTTCGGGACCAAACGATTAGGGTCCGGGCATGGCCGAGCTCCAGGGGTTCATGTACCCTCGGACGCCCACCGGGATCGCAGGCATCGTGCCGGCACCCCCCTGGCACTACTCCGGTGACATGCTCACCGTCGAGTATCGCAGCGACCCGGACCGGGTGGCCGAGCTCCTCCCTGATCCCCTGGAGCCGGCCCCAGGACGATCCGGGCGCGGTGGCCATGATCTGGGCCGAATGGCAGAGCTGCAGCGACACTTTCGAGGAGCTGCTCGACCCGGTGCGGGCCCAGTACCGGGAGGTGTTCGCCGTGGTGCGCTGCCGCTACCGGGACTCCACGTACAGCCGGGCCGCCTACATCTGGGTGGACAAGGACTTCGCCATGGCCCGGGGCCACGTGCAGGGCTACCCCAAGAAGATGGGTGAGATCGCCATGACCAGACCGGTGACGGTGGGGCGGGCCGGGCCCCGGCTGGAGCCGGGCGGACGTTTCGGAGCCACGCTGAGCACTTGGGGCCGCCGCATCGCCGAGGCCCGCTTCACCATCACGGGCACGGCCGACGCACCGGGCTTCGTCAACGGCCACCCGATGCTCCACACCCGCCAGATGCCCGCCATCGAGGCCGACGGCGACGACTCGCTCGACGAGCTGGTGACCATGCGGGGCTACGACGCCGACCTCGGCCCGGTGTACTCCGGCGACGCCGAACTGATCCTGCCTGAGTGCCCCACCGCGTCCACCGAACCGATCATCACCACCGCGGAGTCGTCGCCCGCGGCCAGGTAGGGGTGGGCGAGCTGGCAGAGCCGGAGCGGCGCCCACAGGTTGAGCCCAACCAGTCCGTCGAAATACTCCCGGTCGAGCTCGCTGAGCGGCAGCCAGTCCCCCCGGCCCGCGTTGTTCACCAATATGTCGAGCCCGCCCAGCTCGGCGACGGCCTCGTCGATCACCGCATCGACAGCCTCGGCGTCGCTGAGGTCGGCTACGAGGGGACGCACCGAGTCTCCCGCCTCCGGCACTCGCCCCGACCGGGACACCGCGACCACATCCGCGCCCGCATTGGCCAGCCGGGCGGCGATGGCCGCCCCGATCCCAGCCGACGCACCGGTAACCACGGCGCGTCTGCCGGTCAGGTCGAAAGCAGCATCAGGCAAGGTGCCACCTTATCTACGGGGTGTTCACGGTCAGGTACTGAAGGAATCTCCCCTCTACGGCGTCGCGAACCAGCAGCCTGTCGTACACCTAAACGAACATGTGTATGAAATCAGTATCCCCACAACCGAGGCGGCGCGATGTCAGACTGCACCCAAATGACCCTGATCGGCAGCATTTCGACCGCAGCGGCCACCACTGGAGGCGGACCGTTCAGCGAGCAGGACCTTGCTCGGCGTGCTTGGGCGATCGCTCGACACGGTGGCCTTGCGCAACTGTCGGAAACCGAGTCCAGCCTCGTGCACGCGTTCGAGCCACCCGACCGCGATCCCGACACGAGCGTGCTGATCGATCTGATCCGTCTAGGCCAGGATCCTCTCGGCGACGCGTTCATGCGGCTGCGTCCGCCGGATCAGCGCAGGCCACTGGGTGCGACGTACACGCCCCCGGAGATCGTGTCCTCGATGGTCGCCTGGGTGGCTGGGCGCTCTCGACCCGATCGTGTGATCGACCCGGGGACAGGATCAGCGCGGTTCCTGCTGGCCGCAGGCCGAGCGCTTTCCGAGGCTCGCCTCGTTGGTGTGGAAATAGACCCGCTGGCGGCGTTGCTGGCCCGCGCCAACCTAACGGCGGCAGGCTTCGATCATCGAGCGCGGATCCTGGTGCAGGACTACCGGAACACCAACTTCGGCGACTTCGACGGCCGCACCGCCTACATCGGCAATCCGCCCTATGTTCGTCACCACCAGATCGAGCCAGCATGGAAGGCATGGCTCGCCGTCAACGCCGCGTCCCTGGGGATAAGAGCCAGCGGCCTAGCCGGGATGCACGTCCACTTCTTGCTGGCCACCACCTTGAATGCTCGACCTGGCGACATTGGCGCGTTTGTAACTTCATCAGAGTGGCTCGATGTGAACTATGGACACCTTCCACGGACGCTCTTCGCAACACAGCTCGGAGGAGTATCTATCCACTTGGTCGATCCGAATGCGGCACCGTTCGCCAACGCGGCGACAACGGCGGCAGTCACGTGCTTTGAGATAGGCGAGCCTGCTGCGTCGATTCGCATGGAGAGGGTGGCTAGCGCCTCCGACCTCGGCACACTCGACGGAGGGCAGAGGTTCAGCCGACGACAGTTGCGTACCACACCGAGATGGTCGGCGCTACTCAACGGCTCGAAGAAGCCGCCTGAGGGCTATGTGGAGCTGGGAGAGATTTGCCGCGTGCATCGTGGAGCAGTGACAGGTGCCAACTCCATTTGGATCACCGAGGCTGACGACCCGGCCCTTCCCTCCGAGGTGCTGTTCCCGTCGGTCACACGCGCGGTCGAACTGTTCAACGCCGCTGACGGCATCCTTCCGAGCACAAGAAGTCTGCGAGCTGTGATCGACCTGCCAGCCGATCTCGACCTGCTCGACTCAAGCGATCGCCGTCGCATCGGCCGGTTCCTGCGAGCTGCAGAGCTTCGCGGAGTCCGCGCCGGTTACATCGCCCGCAACCGCAACCCGTGGTGGTCCGTCGGCTTGCGCCCCCCGGCACCGATCCTGGCCACCTATATGGCACGCCGTCCGCCTGCGTTCGTCCTCAACCGGGCCGGAGCCCGAAACGTCAACATCGCGCACGGCATCTACCCTCGGGAGTCCATGTCGGTAGCTGCTCTCGACGCGCTGGCAGCCTCTCTGCGAAACGCCGCTCCCTCAGCTGTCGGACGTACTTACGCGGGCGGCCTCCTCAAGTTCGAGCCATCGGAGATGGCCCGAATCTGTGTCCCAGGCCCCGCGATGCTCCGAGAAATGGCGGCATGAGCCGCGCCGAGCCGCCCCGATGGAGCGACCAGCAGCTCGCGGACCAGTTGATGATCGCCTCGGCAGCGTTCCGAGAAGAGCGGATTCGGGAGCCCGTGGAGCAGTACAGCGAAGTCTTCGACGGCTACGCGGCCCGCGTTAGGGCCCTACTAGTTGGTACGAACAATCTGACAAACTGGGCTGACGCCGTCGAGATCATACTCAGCGACCATGTCGGTCTAGAAGCACTGCGGTACCTGGCAGGTCCGCCAATCTCAGCGGATGACCTCAAGACCTTGGCCGAAGCCTCGCTTGCGCCCAGCCGACTTCGTAACGATCCAGAAATGGCGACCAGAGTCCTCAAGGTAGTACTGGCGAGTCTCGACGCCAAGCGCTTCCCGTGGGTGGCCGAACAGCGTCATCCCGATGAGACAGAACTGCACGCCGCGGCGCTGGCATCCGCGAGCCTCATGGCCAAACAGCGGGTGGAGACAGACAGGCGCACCCTAGCGAAAGCGACGCAGGAGGGGCAGGTCGCGGACTATCTGGTCGCGATTGGCCTGACTCAAGTCGGGCGGCGGGATGTCAGCACTCATGCCGATGCCCCAGGGCACGGTGCTTTCTGCGCAGAGTGCCTGTTCGGAGACGACAAGGCGGACCTCCTCGCGCATCTCTACGACGGCCGCCTCATGCCCATCGAATGCAAGGTGTCTAACTCCGCAACGAACTCCGTCAAGCGGCTGAAGGAAGCGCAGAACAAGGCGAGACGCTGGCTGGACGCATTCGGCACGCGCCAGATCGTTCCGGGCGCCGTTCTGTCGGGCGTGTATAAGAAGCACAATCTTGTTCAGGCACAAGAGGCCGGGCTGACGATCTTCTGGGCACACGACCTAGCTCCGCTTGGCGACTTCATTAACTCCACCAAGTAGAACGTCGCATCGCGCTCGACTTGGCGCGACCGGACACGATCTCGATTGCGAACCGCGAAGAACCGCATCTTCGCCGCTTGATCGTTCGGTGCCAAACGATTATGCTCGGAGGATGGCCGAGCTCCAGGGGTTCATGTACCCTCGGACGCCCACCGGGATCGCAGGCATCGTGCCGGCACCCCCCTGGCACTACTCCGGTGACATGCTCACCGTCGAGTATCGCACCGACCCGGACCGGGTGGCCGAGCTCCTCCCCGATCCCCTGGAGCCGGCCCCAGACGACCCGGGCGCGGTGGCCATGATCTGGGCCGAGTGGCAGAGCTGTGGCGACACCTTCGAGGAGCTGCTCGACCCGGTGCGGGCCCAGTACCGGGAGGTGTTCGCCGTCGTCCGTTGCCAGTACCGGGGCTCGACCTACAGCCGGGCCGCCTACATCTGGGTGGACAAGGACTTCGCCATGGCCCGGGGCCACGTGCAGGGCTACCCCAAGAAGATGGGTGAGATCGCCATGACCAGACCGGTCACGGTGGGCCGGGCCGGGCCGCGGCTGCAGCCGGGCGGACGTTTCGGAGCCACGCTGAGCACCTGGGGCCGACGAATCGCCGAGGCCCGCTTCACCATCACGGGCACGGCCGACGCACCGGGCTTCGTCAACGGTCATCCGATGCTCCACACCCGCCAGATGCCCGCCATCGAGGCCGACGGCGACGACTCGCTCGACGAGCTGGTGACCATGCGGGGCTACGACGCCGATCTCGGCCCGGTGTACTCCGGCGACGCCGAACTGGTGCTGCCCGAGTGCCCCACCGAGGAGCTGCACCGCCTCCAGCCCGTCGAGATCATCGGCGGCTACTACCGCCAGGTCGGCAACTCCATGGCCACAGGCACCACCCTGTGGGCCGCCCCCAACCCCAAGAGCGGGCAGGCATAGCCCATGCCACACAGCCTCGGCCCCGGCACCAGACGAAATATGGTGAGTTTCACGTCATATAGATGCAAAACCCATGCAGATTTGGCGGCGACAGCCGATCTGGACGGCGCCGCACCCCGCTTGGAGGCGGGCTCGTGAGCCTGGCCACGGCGACGTTCGTGGACGGCTACCTCGACGATCACGGCGACGACGACGCCGACCTGTCCTCGCACGACTCGTTCACCTCCGGCGTGCCCCACGCCACGTTCAGCCGGCTGCGCCGGGACGACCCGGTGCATTGGACTCCCGAGACTGACGGTTCCGGATTCTGGTCCATCACTCGCCATGCCGACGCCCTAGCCGTGAGCCGCGACGTCGACACGTTCACCTCCACCAAGGGCATACGCCTCGAGGAGATGGACGACGACCAGCTCGAGGCCCGCGGCACGATGATGGAGCTCGACCCTCCCGAGCACACCCGGCTGCGCCGGCTGGCGAACCGGGGCTTCACCCGCCGCACCGTCGAGTCCTTCGAGGACTCCATCCGGGCTCTGGCCGCCGAGGTGCTAGAGGAGGCCCTCACCGCCGACGCCTTCGACTTCGTCACCGACGTGGCGGCCAGGCTGCCCATGCGGATGCTGGGACGGCTTCTGGGCACCAGCGACGCGGACGGGCATCAGCTGGTCGAGTGGGGCGACGCCTTCCTCGGCAACAGCGACCCCGAGTTCACCACCCACGTGGTGGACACGGCCGACACCGAGGAGTTCCGGCTGATGCCGTTCCGCAGCCCCGCCGCCGTCGAGGTGTTCCAGTACGCCGAGCGCCAAGCCGCGGAGCGCCGGGCCTGCCCCCGAGACGACGTGATCACCCAGCTGCTGGCCCCAACCCGCGACGGCGAGCCGCTCGGCGACCTTGAGTTCAAGAACTTCTTCACGCTGCTCATCGCGGCGGGCAACGACACCACCCGCTACACGATGACCCACGGGATCAACACGATGATGCGCCATCCGAGCCTGTGGCGAGCCTGGCGGGCCGATCCCTCCCTCACGCACACCGCGGTGGAGGAGGTGCTGCGCACCAGCGCGGTGACCATGCACTTCCGTCGCACCGCCACCCGGCCCGCGAACATCGGCGGAAGGAACATCGCGGCGGGCGACAAGGTGGTGATGTGGTTCTGCTCCGCCAACCACGACGCCGGCGGCTTCCCCGACCCCTGGCGCTTCGACCTGGCCCGAAACCCCAACGACCACATGGCCTTCGGACGCAACGGCCCGCACCTGTGCCTGGGCGCGTGGCTGGCTCGCATGGAGGCCCGGCTCGTGTTCGAGGAGTTGATGAAGCGGGTCGACCGCCTCGAGCCCGACGGCGAGCCCCAGTACCTGCGCTCCAACTTCATAGCCGGCATCAAGCACCTGCCAGTTCGGGTGGTGGCATGATGCCGCGCCACCGCAGCGAGGTCTGAGCATGGGATCGATCGTGGGCGCCGCGCTGGTGTCGCACGCGCCGCGCCGCCACCGCAGCGAGGTCTGAGCATGGGATCGATCGTGGGCGCCGCGCTGGTGTCGCACGCGCCGCGCCGCCACCGCAGCGAGGTCTGAGCATGGGATCGATCGTGGGCGCCGCGCTGGTGTCGCACGCGCCGCGCCGCCACCGCAGCGAGGTCTGAGCATGGGATCGATCGTGGGCGCCGTGTTGGTGTCGCACGTGCCGCCGCTGGTGATGCCTGAAGAAGCGCGGCGGGCGCTCAACGACGGAGAGGACACCACCCTGTTCGCAGGACTGCACGCCCTGCGGAGCGAGCGCTTGGCCCCCGCGGCGGCCGACACCGTGGTGGTTGTCGACACCCACTGGTTCACCACCATCGAGCACGTGGTCTCCGCTCACCAGCGGCGCAAGGGACTGTTCACCTCCGACGAACTGCCCCGCGGCATGAGCGCCATGCCCTACGACATGCCCGGCGACCCCGAATTGGCCCGGGCTTTCGCGGCGGCCGCCACGGGCCGCGACGACACCTGGGTGACCGCCATCGACGATCCGCATCTGCCGGTGCACTACCCCACCATCAACCTGCTCGGCTTCCTGCAGGGCGACGAGCGCTGGGTATCGGTGGGCGTATGCCAGACCGCCGAGCCAGCCGATTTCCTGCTAGCCGGCGAGCTGCTGGCCGATGCTGTAGCCGCACTCGACCGACGTGTGGTGATCGTGGCCAGCGGCGGGCTCAGCCACCGCTTCTGGCCGCTGCGGCAGTTCCGCGACCACGAGGGCGCCGATCCCGACCTTCACATACGCACCCCCGAGGCCGCCGCAGCCGACCGCAAGGTGCTGGCCTGGATGGCCGACGGCGACCACGCCTCAATCATCGACTTCGTGCCCGAGTACTCCCGCCACTCACCCGAGGGCTACTTCGGCCACTATCTGATCATGGTGGGCGCGTTGGGTGGAGCGGCCTGCACGGCGAAGGGAACCCAGTTCGGCCAGTACGAGTCGGTGTCGGGCACCGGCCAGGCCCACGTATGGTTCGACCTGTGAATCGGCCGCGGCGAGCCCTGGTGCTCGCCCACGAACCGCAGGGCACCAGCGCCCTGGTGGGTGAACGTCTGGCGCAACGCGGCTACGACGTGCACGAGCACGTGGTGACCTCCGACCTGGATCGCCCCAACGACGCCGCGCCCTTCCCCGACTTGGCCGACTACGACATGCTGGTGCCGATGGGCTCGATCCGCTCGCTCACCAACACCGACGAGATCGACAGCTGGATCTTCGACGAGATCGCCATGGTGCAAGCGGCCCGCCAGCGGGGCACTCCCATGCTCGGCGTGTGCTTCGGCGGCCAACTGCTGGCTGCGGCCCTCGGCGGAACGGTCGAGCAGGCACCGGTTCCGGAGATCGGCTGGTACGACATCCACGAGCCCGACGACTCGCCCAACGGGCCCAGCAATCCGCTCGGACCCGGGCCCTGGTTCCAATGGCACCACGACCGGTTCACCCCTCCGCCGGAGGCAGACGTGCTGGCAGTCAACGCGAACTCTGTGCAGCTGTTCCGGCTGGGCCGCTGCGTGGGTGCCCAGTTCCATCCCGAGGTGACCTACGCCCACCTCGAGGGCTTCTTGTGGGAGGCAGACGAGGAGTACCTGGCCGAGCATGGTCAGACCCGGGCAGCCCTGCTGGAGGAAGTGCGCCGGCACGAGGACCGTAACGCCCGCCAGTGCGCGGACCTGGTCGACTGGTTCCTAGACGAGGTGGCCGACTCGTAGGCTCACCGCCGAGGCCTGCGTCGCCTTCGTTTGAGCACGTTCAGCCGCTTGCGATAGCTCCGGCGTCGAATAGCGCCCGCGCTAGAGCGGAACAGCTCCCCATTTCCCCGCTAGTAAGACGCTGGTAGCGAGGCGGCGCAGACAGCACGGCGTCGCGGTGGTAGTCCGCAGTCCAAGGCCACTCGTGGCGGCCCTCGGCTACACCGAGACGGTGAGGCTCAAGGATGGCCCTCGCTCCCCCGGCGATGCGGTCACAAGCCACACGAACTTGCGTACGCTGCTGGGTGTCCGACGAGCCGACGGTCATCCTTGACGAGAACCGGTTATGATCGGGCGGTCTGACACACTCCTGCCAACACCTGCCACAAAGATGGCAGGCATCTGCCACCAGGTTGGCAGATTTTGGCAGACATCCGTCGGCACAAGCGTGATAGGCATGAACTTGACCAGACCATAGTCGATGGCTGTTTGCCAGCCAGGCGACGAGCGCATGCAGGAGGCACGTTAACATCATGAACAACAATCAGCAGTTCATCCGACAATGGTCGGGTTCTCCCGTGTCGGTGGCTGAGCAGTTCGACTCAGACACTCCCGAGCCACCACGCCCCGACCTACCAGAACTTGGCAGGCACACCTCAAGTCTGGCAGACATGCACCTGCACAGGAGCGATACGTCTTGCCCATGCTTGTGTGATGCACGCAACGCACATTCCCGCTGTGGAGGTGCTGCAAGATGAGACGCGTACTCTATGCATCGATTCTGATGTGCATTGCGATGCTGTCACTCGCCGTGATATCCGCCGCAAACGCGATCGTGGGAACTCGAAGTGTGGACAACATCCAGAACGTCGACGGGTTCGAAGGCAGCATTGAGGATCACCTAGGTTCATTGCCGAGTCTCTGCGAAGGCATGAGCGAAGCGATCGAATCGCGATCCGGTCTAGGTGATCTACTGTTGGCACGTGGCCTGATTGACGAGATACCGGTGCCCGCGGCGACGCAACTTGGGACCGTTGGAACAGTTCATTGCTATTCGGATGATATTGAGGGCAAGATAGCCATTGTGCTTCTCAACGAGAGTCGTGAGACGAACATCGTAATCGCCAATGATCGGGTATGGGCGAATAGCGTCAAGTCCATGACCGATGATTTTGGCAATCACATCTTTCCGCAGAGACACCAGTTCGATGTCGTTTCTGGAACTGAAGCCAGTGGTGAGGTAATCAATATCGATTCTATCATACAGAACACCACCGATCATGGAGGCAACTAAACATGCGAAGATGGATCTTGGCATCGACGGTAGTTGCATACACACTTAGCATAGTCATGCTGTCTTCATCGGTTGCTATGTCACATCCGTGGAGCACCAGCAACCTACAATATTGGGAGCATGGCTCCTCAAGTTACGGAGCTAGGGGCTACTTGGCTTCCGACAGCAAGTATGACTTCCACGGACTCCAAATCACGGTGAAACAAGGGGACAGTGACGGTCCAGTCATCCGCAATAGGTCAGCATCGTGTGGACCCGTAGACGAAGAGTGCGGTACTACTTCCTACTCGCCTGCAGTGTACTTTCCGCAGTCGAGTCACTACGTGTTCTCCCAGCATTGCGCATATGATGACACGCACGCATTGCATCCTACAGACTTCGGTCAGCCAGCAGGCATCTGTCGAGGGCATAACGTAGACCTCAATTCAGTTTCTCTCTCGTAGCTGCCACAAGCGGCCAAGAGCAAACTGGCACGTCATTCCACGACAGAGATGACTTCCTGCTGCGGCTCTCATGGGGACGGGCCGCGCCGGAGCCGTCGGTTGCGGCTCAGTGGTAGGGCAGGTACTGCTTGAGCTCCCAGTCGGAGAGGGGCTCGGTGCCTGTGATCGCGTCCCAGTCGCCGACGGCGCCGTCGCCCGCCTGATCCGTGTAGCGGTCCCACTCGGCGCGCTTGTTGAACACGAAGTTGGCGCACAGCTCCGAGCCGACCGCCTCGCACAAAGCCTCGTCGGCTTCCATGTCGTCGAGGGCCGCGCTCAAGCTGTGGGCGCAATGGACGTCGGTGTTGACCTCGTCGAAGCCGTCGGTGATCAGGGGCTCGGGACACTCCAGCCCGCCCGCGACGCCGAGGCGGGCCGCTTGCAGCACCGTGGCCACCAGGGTGTGGACGTTGGCGGCGCCGTCGCCGATGCGGCTCTCGATGCGCATGTGCGAGCCCGCGCCCCGAGGCACGCGGTTGCCGGCGCAGCGGTGCTCGACGCCCCAGTTGGCCCAATATCCGTTGAGCTCGCCGTGGCGCAGGCGCCGGTAGGCGTTCACGGTGGGCGCCGCCAGCGCGGTCATCCCCACGTGGTGGTGGATGAGGCCCGCCATGGCGCCTCGGGCCAGGTCGGACATGCCGTGGGCGCCGCCCGCATCCGAGAAGGCGTTCTTGCCCTGGGCGTCAGCCAGCGAGAGGTTCACGTGTACACCGGTGCCGGAGATGCCGGGGAAGGGCTTGCCCAGGAAGGTCAGATCCAGACCCAGGGGCCGGCCCGAGGCGTCGGTGGCGGTCATGACCGTCTCGCGGGCCAGCAGCCGGAACAGGAAGGCGTTGTCGACAGCCTCCATGGCGTCGCCGTACTCGAGGGTGAGCTCGAACTGGCCCTCGTCGTACTCGGCGTTGACCGACTCCATGGCTATGCCCGAGGCCTCCGCCCGGCGCACCACCGAGGTGATCACCCCGGCGGGGTCCGTGGCGACACCGGTCCCGTAGACCATCGCGCCCGGTGTCTCGTAGGGGCGCGGACTCTCCAAGCCGCCGCTGAACACGTAGGCCTCGAGCTCGATGCCGACCTTGGGGGTGTAGCCGAGGGCCTCCCAGTCGGCCACAGCGCGCCGCAGCGCCTCCCGGGGCGACACTGGCAGGGCCTCGCCGTGCATCGACAAGTCTCCGATCACGACACCGGTGGCGTCGTCATCCCAACCCTGGCGGATGTCGCCGGTGTCGAAGCTGACCTGGGTGTCGGGCAGGCCGTCGAGCAGGTAGGCGCCGGGCGCGGGCACCATGCTGCGGTCATAGCCGAGCGCGAACACGCACACGCAGTGGCTGGTGCCCTTGTGGGCTAGCCGCGCCGGCAGGTACTTGCCCCGGGCCAGCCCGAGGTGGTCGGGCCACAGCACGCGTATGCGGTCCCAGTCGCTCATGAAGGCTCCCCCTGGTCGCAGGACGGTAAACGTTCGGCCCGGAAAGGTACCCCGCACCGCAGGCGAGGTCACACCGGACGCGCCAGCGGCGGGGGCGCTCACACGGGCGCTTCGTCCTGTTCGGGGTACAGGCCGGCGCGACCCAGGCGCTCGAGGCAGACCTCCACGCTCCAGGGCAGCATCGCGGCCCCGCAGCGAGCGTCGCGATAGGCCTGTTCCAGGTAGGAGGGGCGCAGCATGCTGCGGCCCCCGCACACCTGCAGGGCTTGGGAGGCCAACGCGGGCGCTCCCTCCATGACCGTGACCACCGACGACCACGCCCGCCGCACCTGCTCAGCGCTGGGATCGATCCCGCACTCGCCCAACACCCGGTAGGTCAGGGACTGGGCCCGGTCGTAGGTCACGTTCATCTGGGCCCAGCCCTGCTGCTTGATCGGATGGTCCCGCCGGGCCGGACCCCCGCCGCTGTCGCCGCGCAGGTAGGCGGCGGTGGCGTCGAGGATGCCCCGCATGAGGCCCAGGTAGGCGAACGACAGCGTCGTGTAGAAGTAGGGCCAGCGGGCCGCGGCCTGGTCGAAGGCGCCGGGCGGGAGCCACTCGTTCTCGGCGGGAACCACCGCATCGTTCAGCACGAGGGTGCGCGAGTCGGTTCCCCGCATCCCCAGCGGATCCCACTCGCCCTCGATGGTCGCCCCGTCGGCGTCGGCGGGCACGCCCATGAAGCGGATCCGATCGTCGCCGGGCACCAGGCAGAGCACGTTGTGGATGCGGGCCGCCCCCGACAGCGAGGCGAAGATCTTGCGCCCCGTCACCCGGTAGCCGCCGTCGGCGCCCTCGACGGGCACCGCCCTCGTGGAGTAGCCCGCGGTGGCGCCCGCGGCCGCTCCCTCCGAGAAGGGCTGGCTGTGGATCTTGCCGTCCTCGACAATGCCGCGCCGCAACTCGGCCCGTCGCTCGGCCAGCAGCGACCGCTCAGCCGCGGTGAGATCCAGGTCGTCGGCGATCTGGCCCACGAGGATGGTGGTGGCGGTGTGCATGTTGAACGTGAGCGCGGTCGTGGCGCAGTGACGGCCCAGCTCCTCGGCCACCAGGGCGTAGCCCACGAAATCGCTGCCCAAGCCGCCGTCGCCGGCGGGGATGCACAGCCCCAGCAGGCCGGCGTCGCGCAGGTCGGCCCAGTTCTGGGTGGGGAACGTGGCGTCGCGGTCGTGGGCCTCGGCACGCTCCGCGAAGCGCGGCCCGAGGGCCGCCATCCGCTCCACGAGTCCGGCCCGCTCCGGCGTGAGGATGTCGGTCGCTACTCCCACGGCATGCCGTAGCCCCGGTGGTCGAAGTCGGAGTCGAAGGCGAGGGCGTGGTCGATGCCCCGCTCTCGCATCAGCTCGAAGGACGTCCAGTCCACCAGGGAGACGTCCCGGCTGGCTGCGGCCAGCATCGCGGTCATCGCCCGTCCATGGAGCGCTTCGTCCACCCACTCCACGGCCAGTACCGAGAGTAGGCCGTCATGAAGATGCCGTGTCGCGGCCATGCCTAGGCGCCGTTGCACCAACGCGCTGCTCTCGACCACCACGCCGTAGTGGGTCACACCCGTGCACACGCCGGCCTCTACCCCGTCTAGCAGTCGGAGCCACCGGGACACCGCCTTCGAGTGGCAGGTGTCGTCCGCATCGAGGAGGGCATACAACGCGGACGTGTCAACAAAGACCGGCGTGGTCATGCAGAGAATGCTTCGTTCAGTACGTCATCGTGGGATTCGGCCGTCGTGGTGTAACCCGAGCGATAGGCGCCGAGCCGCTCGCGGGCTCGCTGCACTCGCAGAGACAGCGCGTCATTGTCGAGATACGCGTCGAGAGCTTGGCGAAGCAAGGCCGCTTGCGACACGCCCCGGGCCGCGGCGTGTGTTCTCAGACGTTCGGCCTGCTCTTCGGAGAACGACACCTGCGTGCGGATCATTCACCCATGATATCAGAATTAGGTAGCATGATGTAACCAGAATTGGCCTATATCGCCCACCTGGGGCCGGAGGGTCCCAACCCTTGACCGCGGCCGAGGAAGTCTCGCACAAGGCGATTGAAGGTCTGCGGAACCTCCGAGACTGCCAGATGTCCCACACCGTCCAGCACGATCAGCTCGGCGTTCTGCAGCCCGTCGGCGAGGATGCGGGAGTAGGCGACCGGCGTCTCGGTGTCGAACCCCCCAGCCACCACCAGCGCGGGCGAGGCGATCGCGCCCAGCCGCTCGCGCACGTCGTGGGCGGGCAGGCACTCGACGGCCGCTCGCAGCCCGGCTGCCGGAATGCGAGCGAAGCCTGCCGCCCGCATGGTGAGGGCATCGTCGCTGAGAGCGGGGCCCGCAATGGAGGTCAGGACATCTTCCGCGATGTCGGCGGGGGTGAGCCCTGCGTCGAGTGGGGCGAGTCGGGCGGCGCGCCAGGCATCGGGATCGGTGCCGTCGAGGCCGAACGCGGGGCTCGTGTTGGCCAGCACCAGCCGGGCGACCCGATCAGGATGGTGCGCCGCAACGTGCAGGGCGTGCATGCCGCCGAAGGACTCGCCCACGAGATGGGCCCGCTCCACCCGAGCCGCGTCGAGCAGTCGAGCCACCGCGTCGGCGATGGCAGCGAAGGTCAGGGGCTGTATCGGAGCCGAAGCGCCGTAGCCGGGCATGTCCCATGCAATGCAACGGAACGCGTCGCTCAGCCGGGCCAGCTGCGGCTCCCACGAGGTTCGGGAGCCGCCGAGCCCGTGCAGGAACAACACCGGGTCGCCGCGGCCCCGCTCTCGCCAAGCCAGTGGCCCGTCCACATCTACGGCACCGGCCGCGGCTCCGGAGACGGACGGCGCGGGCACGGCCGGAACATACACTCTCAGCCGTGGCGACCGCACCGCTGATCGGCATCTCGGGCCGCACCAAGACCGGTGCACAGATCAACGTCAAGCCCGACAGCCTGCGCGGCTTGGAGGTCGACCTGTACTTCTGCGACTACGCCCGCGGGGTGATCGCAGCCGGCGGCCTGCCGGTGTTCCTGCCCAGCAGCGCCGACCCCGCCGACTACGCCAACCGACTCGACGGGCTGCTATTGAGCGGAGGCGCCGACATCGACCCGGCCCGCTACGGCCAGGAGCCTTGCGCGGATCTGTTCACGCCCGAGCCGGCCCGCGACGCCTTCGAAATGGCCCTGCTCGACGGCGCGGCCCAGGCCGGAATGCCCGTGGTGGGGATCTGCCGGGGGATCCAAGTGCTCAACGTGCACGGCGGCGGCACGCTGCACCAGCACGTCGCCCCCCACGCCTGCTTCAACCAGCCCCCCAACTCCGTCGCCCACCGGGTCGATCTCGCCGAGGGCTCGCTGGCAGCGTCGCTGTACGGCCCGTCGGTGCAGGTCAACTCGCTTCACCACCAGACCATCGACGAGATCGCCGGCGGCTACGACGCCACCGGCCACAGCGACGACGGCGCCATCGAGGTGATCGAGGCGCGCCACCGGCCATGGCTGGGCGTGCAGTGGCACCCCGAGATGATGGACTCTCGCGACCGCGACCCTGTCTTCGACTGGCTGGTGAAGGCGGCTTCAGGCTGATGGGTGCGGCTCAGCCTGAGGCTGACCGCTCCACGCGGCCGCCGTAGTCCACGGGCCTTGGGCGCTGGCAGCGCCGGGCTAGACGGCCGAGCGCTCCACGTGGCCGCCGTAGCCGACGGTGCCTGACACGCCGGCTGCGGACCCGAGGCGGTGCAGCGGCACGGTGTTGTGCGACGGCGATGGCGTGTAGGCCACCGGCAGACGCTTCACCCCGCCGATGAAGTTGGATCGCAGGTAGTCGGGCTGGCCGTCGAGGTGGATGTCGGGCATCCGCCGGGCGATCTCCCGGAAGGTCAGGCGGATCTCCGTGCGGGCCAGGCTGTTGCCCAGGCAAAAGTGCGGGCCTCCTCCACCGAAGCCGACGTGGTCGTTGGGTGTGCGCTCAATGTCGAATCGCCACGGGTCCTCGAAGGCCCGAGGATCGCGGTTGGCGGCCACGTACCACAAGAGCACCTTGTCGCCCGCGGCGATCCTGACCCCGTCGATCTCGTAGTCGGACAAGGCCTGGCGGCGGAAGTACATGACCGGGCTGGCCCATCGCACGATCTCCTCCACCGCCGTCTCCATGTGCCGGTCGGGGTCGGCCACAAACTTCTCCCACTGGTCTGGGAAATCGAAGAAGGCCATCATCCCCCGGGTGATCGAATTGCGGGTGGTCTCGTTGCCGCCGACGCACAGGATCAGGAAGAACATGTCGAACTCGAGCTCGGTGAGGGCCTCGCCGTCGATGTCGGCCGACAGCAGCGTGGTGACGATGTCGTCGGAGGGCGTGCTGCGGCGCTCCGTCTGGAGCTGGTGGGAGTAGCCGAACAGCTCGGCCGCGGCCCGCTCGATGTCGGCGCGGCTCTTGACGAACTCGGGGTCCTCGCTGCCGACCATGGCGTTGGTCCAGTCGAACACCTTGGAGCGGTCCTCGATGGGGATGCCCATCATCTCGGCGATGGCCTGCAGGGGCAGCTCGGCCGAGATTTCGCGCACGAAGTCGCAGCGGCCCTTCTCCACCACTTGGTCGAGGATGATGTCGGTGCGGTTCTGGAGGTAGTCCTCGAGCAGGCTGATCATGCGGGGGGTGAAGCCCCGGTTGACGAGCTTGCGATAACGCGTGTGTCGGGGTGAGTCCATGTCGATCAGCGTTTGGTCGCGCGAGAATCTTGACATCCTTTCGCCCCGATTGGGATCGCGCATCTGTGTGCCGCTGTGGTTGGACGAGAACACATCGGCCCGACGGTTCACCTCCTTGAGGTGGGCCTGGCGTGTGATGGCCCAGTAACCGGAACCCTTGTCCCCCTCGTCAACCCAGTGGATGCCGGGGTCGGTCTCTCGCAGCAGGGCCAGCGCGTCGTGGTGCTCCTGGCGCTGGAACATGTCGAAGTCCCACGTGTCCACGCCGGAGGCGGGGCATCGCCCTGCTCCGTGGTCCACGGGACAGCCCGTCAGTTGCGTATCAGTGATCGTCATGCTCGCACCTCGCTGTCGGGGGGCTCTCGGTCGTGCACCAGCGCTTGTGTCGAGACGGCTGGTGGCCTAATTTATCTTCCCAGGAAGTTGTCTTCCTAGGAAGATACCTCAGGGAGCAGCCCTGCGCAACTGAGCGCCGATTTGCTAGGTCAGCTGACGGTGCTGGTGGGAACCCCCGCCTGCACGACGGAAGCCTCCACCACCGGCACCTCGTGGCGCTCAAGGGGGCGCATCCACGCCTTGCGGGCCAGGGCCTTCTCGATATAGGGGGCCAACTCCTCAGCCTTGGCCGCCTCGCGCTCCTCGCGGCCGGCCGAGAAGTGGCCCAGCACATCTGATCCGAACAGGCGCAGGCTTCCGCAGATGTCGTCGTGGCGGTTGTTGCCGCCCTGCTGCAGGAAGATCACATGGTCGATCCGGGCGTCCTCGGCCTCCTTGAGCCAGCGGACCGCGTCGGCAGGGGTGCCGATGGTGTCGGAGTAGTCGTCGCCGGCGTCCAGAGCGGCGGCCACCGCGTCCTGCAGGGCCGAGCCCCGCTGGGCCTCGTAGCGGTCCCAGATGTTCGAGTGGCCCGGGATGGTGTGGTGCACCACCAGCTGGCGCAGGGCGTAGGCGAAGAAGTGGAACCCGTCGAAGCCGCGCCGGATCGCCTCGGCGCGGTCATCGTGCAGCGAGAAGCCCGTCACCACTGCGATGTTGGCGTTGACGCTGTGCCCCAGGGGCACACACTCGTCGCTGCGGATGATGTCGTAGTAAACATCGGCCCAGTGGCGGGCCTCGGCCGGGTCCACGAACGCGAAGGCGAGGGCACCCAGCCCTCGACGGGCGGCCAACTCGATGGTGGAGCGGTTGGTGCAGGCGATCCACATCGGCGGATGAGGCTTCTGCACCGGCTTGGGAATCACGTTGCGGCACGGCATGGAGAAGAACTCGCCCTCGAAGCCCGGGTACGGCGACATCACCATCATGTTGGCGATCTGCTCGCCCGCCTCCAGGCTCATGGCCCGCTTCTGTTTGGCAGCGATGCCGAAGCCGCCCAGTTCCAGGCGGGTGGCCCCCTCGCCGATGCCGAACTCCACCCGGCCGCCGGAGATCGCATCGAGGGTGGCGACGCACTCGGCGGTGCGGGCCGGATGGTTGTAGGCGGGCGGCGCCTGGCGGATGCCGTGGCCGAGGCGGATGCGCTGGGTGCGGGCCGCGCAGGCCGACAGGAACACCTCCGGCGCCGAGCAGTGCGAGTACTCCTCCAGGAAGTGGTGCTCGACCGCCCAGGCCACGTCGATGCCGACCTCGTCAGCGATCTCGACCTGCTCGAGCGCCTCGGCCAGCAGCCGCTCCTCGGAGTCCGCGGTCCAGGGGCGGGGCATCTGGAGCTCGTAGAAGACGCCGAATCGCACGGCGGCTCAACCTACCGCCGTCGCCTTCCGGGGCCCCAGCCGGCGCCAGTCGGGGCGCGGCCGGCCCGTTCCGCCGGTTTCATCGCGAAACAGCGCGCATATCGCCACTATTCGCGATCAGCCGGCTGAGTCGGCTCAGAACTCGAAGCCAGCCATGCCGTAGTAGCCGCTGGCCGCGGTCTTGTCGCTGCGGTGGCGGTCCCAGGACGGGGCATCGGCGGGTGGCTGGGGGTCGTCGCCCAGCACCGTCACCCTGTGCAGGACGCGGGTGCCGCCGTCCTCGCCGATGTCGTCCACCATCGAGTGCAGCGTCACCCGCTCGTCCCACAGGGCCACGTCGCCTGGCGTCCAGCGCCACCGGCAGCTGAACTTCACCTGCTCCTGCCACCGGTACAGGAAGCCCAGCAGGGCCTGGCTCTCGGGCCGTGACAGCTGCGGGATGCGCCGCCCGTGCTGCTTGTTGACGTACAGGCTGCGCCGGCCGGTGCCGGGGTGGGCCCTCACCACCGGGTGCTCAGCCCGGAGCGAACCCTGCTTGCCGTCGTCGTGGATGCAGGTCAACCCGGCCAGGAAGGCCCGCATGGGCGCCGACAGGGAGTCATACACCTCGTAGCAGTTGATCCACATGGTGTCGCCGCCAGCGAGCGGGCACTGGACCATGTGAAGCAGCGCGGCGATGGGCGGATGCTGGCTGTAGGTGACGTCGGTGTGCCAGATGTCAGCCTTGGGGGTCTCCGACGTGTCGAGCACGCACACCTCGGGGGTGGCCTCGTCGACCTTGTCTATATAGGGGTGCACCTCCAGCTCGCCGAATGCAGCGCCGATGTCGCGCAGCTGCTCCACGGTGGGGTTCAGGCCCGGCAGGAACAGCACGAGATGGGTGTCGAGGGCCTCACGCAGCGCGGCCGCGGCCCGCTCGTCGAGGCGGTCGAGGTCGAGGCCTCGGACTTCGGCGCCCAGAGCCCCGGCCACCGGAAAGACGTCAAGTTGGAGTCCGGAGTCGAGACCGGAGGACCTAACAGGAGCGAGCGTCATGGCTCTCAGGGTATCCCTGGTGGGACCCCCGAGCCGACGGGATCGGACGCTACCGTGGCAACCGTTGGCCAACTCTGAGCCGCTACCCGACGAGGGGACTTGCACAATGCCGGACCGGAGTCCATGACCGCCTCCATCGACGAGATCTTGGAGGCCAAGGGCTATGTCGTGGCCGACGGGGCCATGGGCACCCAACTCTTCGCGGTCGGCCTCAGCGCCGGCGATCCCCCCGAGGCCTGGAACGTGCATCACGACGCTGAGGTCCGGGCCATCCACCGCTCCTACCTGCGGGCCGGCGCCGACCTAGTGATCACCAACAGCTTTGGGGGGACCTCGTTCCGCTTGGCTCTGCATCGCATGCAAGACCGGGTGGCGGAACTGAACGAGGCTGCGGCCCGCATCGCCCGCATCGAAGCCGACGCCGAGGCCGAGCGGGCGGGCCGGCCGGTGCTGGTGGCCGGCTCGATGGGGCCGACCGGCGAGCTGCTCGAGCCGATGGGCAACATGTCGGCCGCGGCCTGCGAGGCCGCGTTCGCCGAGCAGGCCGCGGGGCTGGCCGCGGGCGGCGCGGACGTGCTGTGGATCGAGACCATGAGCGACCTCGACGAGCTGGAGGCCGCGGTGCGGGGGGCACGCGCCGCGTGCGACCTTCCCATCGCCGCGACCATGAGCTTCGACACCGCCGGGCGCACCATGATGGGTGTGACCGGCGTCGAGTTGGCTGATCGGCTGGGCGGGCTGGGCCTGGCCGCGATGGGCGCCAACTGCGGCAACAACGTCGCCGACACCGAGGCGGCCGTGGTCGCTATCGCGGCCGCCTCGCCGGGCACGCCGGCGATCTCCAAGCCCAACGCGGGCGTGCCGGTGTGGAGCGGCGACAACCTTGTCTACGACGGCACCCCCGAGGTGCTGGCCGCCCACGCCCACCGGGCCCGGGGCGCAGGCGTGACCGTGATCGGCAGCTGCTGCGGCAGCACCCCGGCCCACACCGCCAAGATCGTGGCCGTTCTGCGAGGCGACGAGCCCCCGCCCGACATCGAGTCGCCGACACCGGCGGGGCCGGGAACCGAGGACCGCCTAGCCCGCCGCCGCACCCGCCGCCGCGCCGGCTAGGCGCGCCTCAAGTCAGTGGCGGAACTGGCGTTCTCCGGTGAAGAGCATTGCGATGTTGCGCTCGTCGGCCGCGGCTATGACAGCCGCATCGTTGATTGACCCGCCGGGCTGGACGACCACCGCGGCGCCGGCGTCGGCCGCGGCGTGGATGCCGTCACCGAACGGGTAGAAGCCGTCGCTGGCGCAGGCGCCGCCCGCGGCCCGGCCTGCGGCCTTGGCCGCGGCCAGCTGGCCGGCCTCGACCCGGTTCTGCTGGCCGGCGCCGATGCCCCAGGCCACCCCGTCGCGGGCCAGCGCGACCGCGTTGGAGCTCACATGGGCGCAGACCCGCCAAGCGAAGACCGCGTCGGCTAGCTCGGCGTCGGTGGGCTCCCGGACCGTCACCACTTGCCAGCCGGCTGGGTCCGATGCCAGCCAGCGGATGCTCTGCACCAAGAAGTCGTCGCCCGATCCGAGGCTGCGCAGCTCCCACGCAGGCTCTTTGGCGACGTCGGCGGACGCCTCCAGCAAGCGGGTGTTGGCTCGGCGGGCCTCTAGGCGCTCGATCACACCCTCCGCGTAGCCGGGGGCGATCATCACGTCGGCCTGGGCCGCGGCCACCATGGCCTCGGCCGTGGCCGTGTCGATGACGGCGTTGGTAGCCACCACGCCCCCAAAGGCGCTGCGGGAGTCGCAGTCGAACGCCCGCGAGTACGCGGTTACCAGGCTGTCCGCGACGGCAGCCCCGCAGGGGTTGGCGTGCTTGATGATCACCGCGGCGGGTCCGTCGCCCAGGCTGTGAGCCAGGCGCCAGGCCGCCTCCGCGTCCATCAGGTTGAGGTAGCTCAGCTCGGGGCCAGCGCGCCGCACCACGCTGTCGAAGAAGCCCTTACTCCCTCGCCGCCGGTAGCGGGCGCCCCGCTGGTGGGGGTTTTCGCCGTAGCGCAGCACCCCGGCCCGCTCGAGGTCCAGCCGTATCGTCGCAGGCAGGCCGGGCTCGTCCGAATCTGTCTCGGCGTCAAACCAGCTGGCGATCGCGGCCTCGTACGCCGCGCTGTGGGCGAAGGCCTTTCGGGCCAGGCTGCGCCTGGTGGCTTCTGATAGCGCTCCGTGTCCGCGCATCTCCTCCAGCACCGCCGGATAGTCGCCCGGGTCCACCACCACGCCAACATGGGCATGGTTCTTGGCTGCGGCCCGCAGCATCGCGGGGCCGCCAATGTCGATCGTCTCGATACCGGGCGAGGCCTCGAACGGGTACAGGCTCACGACCACCAAGTCGACGGGGTCGATCCGGTTGGCCTCGAGGTCGACCCCATGGGTGGGGTCGTCCCGATCGGCGAGGATCCCACCGTGGATGCGGGGATGCAAGGTGACCACCCGGTGCCCAAGCATCGTCGGCGAGCCGGTGTAATCGGCTGCATCGACCACGGGCAGGCCCGCATCGGCGATCGTCCGAGCCGTGCCCGCGCTGGCTATCAGCTCCCAGCCCAGGTCGACCAGACCAGCGGCGAACTCTGCCACGCCCGCTTTGTCGTAGACAGAGATGAGCGCCCTCGGGGGTGCATCCACGAGGCCCGAGCCTAGGGCCGACGATGCGGGATGTGGCCACTATTCCTCGGTCCCACGCTTGAGTCATATTCAACTTGATATATGATGTAACATTATTAAATATAGGCAAACTCCTCCTTTAGGTCTAAGCTTTCCGGTCATTGTCGTCAGTTACCGAGCGAGGACGTTGTGGACGTTCTGTTCTCAACCGCGAGATTCCAAAGCCAGCTCTCCGACCAGCGGCTGCTCCAGCGTCGCTGGGGCGCGGAGGGCGCCCGGCGCATCGCTCTCCGGCTTCAGCAGCTTGCGGCCGCGGTTAGCCTCGATGACATGCGCCAACTCCCCGGCAGATGCCATGAACTCGTCGGCCGCCGCGCCGGCGAGCTTGCTGTGGACTTGCACGGGGGCCATCGCCTCATCTTTCGCCCCACGGCCGTGCCTCCGCCGATGAAAGAGGACGGCGGCCTCGATTGGAGTCGGGTCGGCAGCGTGACTGTGACCGAGATCGTCGACTATCACTGACCTACAAGGAGGCTTTCATGGCTGATACGACCGCAGTTGGGCACCGCTACGACCCTGATGTCGTCCTGCCTCCGGGCTGCACGCTTGCCGAACTGCTGGATGAGAGAGGCATGGCTCCGGCCGAACTCGCCGAGCGCACAGGCCTGTCGGAGGAGCACATCGACCTGATAGTCGGCGGCCGGGCGCACTTAACCGCGGAGATCGCCGCGCTGCTGCAGCGGGAGACCGGGGTCTCGGCCCAGGTCTGGGCCAACCTTGAGGCGGCGTTTCAAGCGCACCAATCACGGACCGCCGAAGAAGCTCCCACAGACCGCGGCATGGTCGCGGGGGCAACTGACGGACGCTGACAGCCTCCTTACAGGGTGGCGACGATCTCCACCATCAATTCGCCGGCCTCGGTGGGGTTCTGGCCCACGCGGGCCCCGGCCGCGGCGAGGGCCTCCATCTTGGCCGCGGCCGTGCCCTTGCCTCCCGACACGATGGCGCCGGCGTGGCCCATCTTCTTTCCCGGCGGGGCGGTGACCCCCGCGATGTAGGCGGCCACCGGCTTGGTCATGTGCTCGGCGATGAACTCGGCGGCCTCCTCCTCGGCCGATCCGCCGATCTCGCCGATCATCATCACGGCCCGGGTCTCGGGGTCGGCCTCGAACGCGGCCAGGCAGTCGATGAAGCTCGTGCCCGGCACCGGGTCGCCTCCGATGCCGACGCAGGTGGTGACGCCGATCTCCTGCTGTTTGAGTTCGTGCAGCGCCTGGTAGGTGAGCGTGCCCGAGCGGCTGACAATCCCCACCGGCCCGCCCGGCCGGGCGATGTGCCCGGCGGTGATGCCGATGTTGCACTTGCCGGGGCTGATGATGCCCGGGCAGTTCGGGCCGAGCAGGCGCACATCCGGATGGTCGCGCCGCAGCTTGTTGAACAGGAAGGCCTCGTCGTGGGCGGGCACCCCCTCGGTGATCACCACCACCAACTCCATCCCGGCCTCGGCCGCCTCCAGCACCGCGCCCCGCACCCCCGGAGCGGGGATGAACACACAGCTCGCGGTGGCGGCAGTGGCCTCCGCCGCGTCGGCGACGGTGGCGAAGATGGGGACACCGTCCACGTCGGTGCCGGCCTTGCGGGGGTTGGTGCCCGCCACCACCTGAGTGCCGTAGTCGCGGTTCAACAGGCCGTAGTAGCGGCCCTGGGAGCCGGTGAGCCCCTGGTACACGACCCGTGTGTTCTCGTCGACGAAGACGCTCACGGCTGCACCTGCCCGGCTCCGACTCCGGCCAGCTCGACCGCACGGCGGGCTGCGTCGAGCATGGTGGGCTCCATCATCAGAGCACCGCTCAGATGGGGCTCCAGAAGCGCCCGGCCCTCGGCCGCATTGGTGCCGTCGAGTCGGATCACGATGGGCGAGTCGATGTCGACCCGCCGCATGGCCTCGATGATGCCGTTGGCAATCTCCTCGCCCCGGGTGATGCCCCCGAAGATGTTGATCACGATGGCCCGCACCGCCGGGTCGTTGTTGATCACCTCCAGCGCGCCCGCCATGACCTCTGCGTCGGCGCCGCCGCCGATGTCGAGGAAGTTGGCCGGCCGGCCCCCTACCTGGTTCACCACGTCCACCGTGCTCATGGCCAGGCCCGCGCCGTTGGCTATCACCCCCACCGAGCCGTCCAGGCCCACGTATTGCAGCCCCTTGGCGTGGGCGGCCTGCTCCCGCTCGTCGCGGGTCTGGGTGGCGTCGTACTGGGCGTAGTCGTCGTGGCGGAACGTGCTGTTTGCGTCCAGGGTGACCTTGGAGTCGAGCATCACCACGTCACCGGAAGAGGTGACGATGAGCGGGTTGACCTCGACCAGGTCGGCGTCGGCGTCCACATAGGCGCGATACAGGGTCTCGAGGTCGCCGGCCAGAGCGTCGGCTACGGCTTCGGGGATGCGGGCGGCCCGCACCCACTGGCGGCACGCCTGCTGCGACAGCCCGTCCACCGGGTCGATGTGGATGCGGGCAATGGCGTCGGGATCGCGGGCGGCCACCGTCTCGATCTCCACGCCGCCCTCGACCGACAGCATCCCCAGGTGCTTGCGGGCGGAGCGGTCGAGGGTGAAGCTGGCGTAGTACTCCTCGGCTATGTCGGACGCCTTCTCGATCCACAGGCGGCGCACGATGTGGCCCGAGATGTCGAGCCCCAGGATGTCGGCGGCATGGCGGCGCACGGAGTCGGAATCGGCAGCGAGCTTCACGCCTCCGGCCTTGCCTCGCCCGCCGGTGTGGACCTGGGCCTTGACCACTACCGGCAGCCCGAGCCGCTCAGCCGCGGCCACGGCCTCGTCGGGCGAGAACGCGACCTCGCCGGAGGGCACCGGCAGCCCGCAACGGGCGAACAACTCCTTGCCCTGGTGCTCAAACAAATCCACGGGAGGCGATACTAGGCCGCGATGCCCGTCTCCAGCGGACCCAAACCGAGCCTGCGAGCTGCTGTCGCGGTTGGCCTGGCGGGAGTGGCGGTGGCGCTGGGCCTGGTCTTGGGGATTCTGCTGCTTACCCGCACCGGAACCGACGTGGAGATCCGCATCGGCGACCGCGATTTCCGCGACATGGAGATTGGCCGGATCAGCGCCGAGATAGCTGACCGGGGGCCGATCCTGTTCGGAGATGTCGCCGAGGGCAGCCTCGACATCATCCTGCAGCACCTCGGCGACGATCCGGAGGCGGGATGGCTGGCCTTCGAGGCCCGCCGGCCGGGCCAGAGCCGCGACTGCTTCTTCGAGTGGCGGCCCGAGCCGGCCGACTTCGTCAACACCTGCGACCCCGACGACGTTGTCGACGCGGCCGGGACTGGTCTGCGCCACTTCGAAGTGGCCGTCGTCGACGGCGACGTCCGGGTAGACATCAATCCGAGGTGACCGTCACACCGGGAGGCCTGCATGGCTGAAGCGAACCCCACCGACCGGATATTCCTGCGCGACGCCCAGTGCCGCGCCTTCGACGCGACCGTCGTTGCCGTGGATGACGAGGGGCGGGTGGCCCTGGACGCCACCGCCTTCTACGCCACCAGCGGAGGCCAGCCCCACGACACCGGCACGCTGAGCTTCCACACCGGCTCGGCCGCGGTGACCGACGTGCGGGGCCACGACGTGGTATGGCACAGCCTCGACGGGCCTGCCGCGCCGACCGTGGGCACGGAGGTGCACGGAGAGCTCGACTGGGGGCGCCGGCATGCCCTGATGCGCACCCACACCGCGCTGCACATCCTGTGCGGGGTGATCTACAACACCTGGGGCGTGTTGGTGACCGGCGGAAACATGGCGCCGCTGTCGGCTCGCATGGACTTCGAGTTCGACCCCCTGCCGGAGGGGTTCGCGGCCCGGGTAACCGAGCTGGTCAACGCCGAGATCGCCGCCGACCGTCCCATCGAGATCTCGTTCCTGCCCCGGGCTGAGGCCCTCGCCGACGACGACCTCATCCGCACCAAGGTCAACCTCATTCCCGAGTCGGTGCAGGAGATCCGGGTGGTGGACATCGTCGGGCTCGACAAGCAGGCCGACGGCGGCACCCACCTGCCCTCCACCGGTGAGGTCGGCCGTTTCGAGGTGGTGAAGACCGAGTCGAAGGGCAAGGCCAACAAGCGCCTGCGTATCGCAGTCCACGAGGCTTAGCGGTTCGTCCCTTGCGCGGCAGGAGCCATGAAAGATAATGTGACCCTACAGGTTGGCAGCGTCAGATCGTGAATGTACAATGAATTTCATGGCTATTGCACTTATCTCCGTTCTGGGGGCTGGCTTGCTTGGGTTCCTAGGCATCCTGGTGCAGTATCTGCTCAAGCAGAACGCCCAGCGTCACGACGAACATGTAGTCGCAATGGGTGCCATCCATGAGCAGGGCCTACGCATGGAGAAACTGCACACAGCGACATCGGAGTTGATCCGGCAGAGTGCCCTCGTGGCGCGCCAGCACGCGGACGAACTGCACCGCGAAGCGACGGAGGCGATCACCGCGCAGAGCCTACGCGTGCAGGAACTGCACACCAAAGCCATGGACGCCATCACCGCGCAGGGCCTACGCATGGAGAAACTACACACCAGAGCCATCGACGCCATCACCACGCTGGACCGCGAGCACCGCGAGCACCGGGAGAAGCTGCACACCGAGACGATGGCCGAGATCGCCGCACTGAGCGAGCGAACCGCCGTGCTCGAAACGAAGATCGCAATGCCCGGTTCTGCCTGCGCCTGACCCGGCTCAGCGCAGCTTTTCCATCTGTTGACGAGTATTTTGAGTATTTTCCAGGTACGCGCCAAGAGTACGACATCTATTATCCAGACTTTGATTTTGAACCGTGAACCATGACGCCAAGCCCGTCAAGGCGCGGCCCGGCCCTGCCGCCGATCACCAACGTTCCACCCCCCCCCGTAAGCTCCACCGGAGTTCAGATTCGCTCCAGCGGCGCCCACGACAGCAGCAGGCGCTTCTCGCCCCCGCTGGAGAAGCGCACCGAGGCCTCTGCCTCGTCGCCCGCCCCCTTGATGTCGACGATCACGCCCTCACCCCACTGGGCGTGGCGCACGTCGTCGCCCACCCGCAGCCCCAGGCGATCGGCGCCCGAGGGGGGCGCGGGCCGCCGGCCCGCGTCGACGGCCCGCTCCACGATCTCCTCGCGGTTGGCCGCCCGCCGGTCGAGGCCGTGCTCGCGCTGGCTGCGACGGTAGTAGCGGCTGCGCACGGCCCGGGAGCCGTCCACCGTCTGCACCAGCTCGTCGGGGATTTCCTTGAGGAAGCGGCTGGGCGGGTTGTACTGCCTGCCGCCGTACAGCAGCCGGCTCCAAGCGTGGGTAAGGGTGAGATGCCGCATGGCCCGAGTGATCCCGACGTAGGCGAGGCGGCGCTCCTCCTCCAGCTCGTGGGGCTCGCCCAGGGCCCGGATGTGGGGGAACACGCCGTCCTCCATGCCGATCATGTACACGTCGGGGTACTCGAGGCCCTTGGCCGCGTGCAGGGTCATGAGGGTGACCGCGGACTCGTCGGAGCCGATGTCGGCCAGGTCGTCGGTGTCGGCCACCAGCGCCACCGACTCCAAGAACTCGTCCATGGTGTCGTGCTCGCCGGCAACGCCCACTAGTTCGGCCAGATTCTCCAGGCGGCCGTCGGACTCGACCGTCTTGTGAGCTCGCAGCTCGTCGAGGTACCCGGAGCGCTCCAGCAGCTCCTGGAAGACGGCGGCCGGGGATGCCTCCAGGGTGGCGACATCGTCGATCAGCGCGCAGAACTGCCGGATGCCAGCCGCGGACCGCCCGGTCACGCCAGCCTCGCCGCATTGGCGCAGCGCTTCATAGAACGTGAGTCCCCCGGCCGCCGCGTAGGCGTCGATCTTGGCCACAGATGTGGCGCCCACCCCCCGCTTGGGCGCGCCCAGCGCCCGCTTCACGCTCACCTCGTCGCCCGGGTTGGCCACCGCCTTGAGATAGGCCATGGCGTCGCGCACCTCCCGGCGGTCGTAGAAGCGGGTGCCGCCCACCAGCCGGTAGGGCACCTCGGCCTTGATGAGCTGCTCCTCCATCGCCCTCGACTGGGCGTTGGTGCGGTAGAAGACGGCCATCTCCTCGAGGCGCATCTGCTCGTCGTCGCGGCGCCGGACGATCTCGCTGACCACGTAGCGGGCCTCATCGACCTCGTCGTCGGCGTGGTAGCGGACGATGACCGGCCCCGACCCCCGGTCGGTCCACAGATCCTTGGGCTTGCGGCCGCCGTTGTTGACGATGACCGCGTTGGCGGCGTCGAGGATGGTCTGGGTGCTGCGGTAGTTCTGCTCCAGCACCACGATGCGGACGTCATCGAAGGCCCGCTCGAACTCGAGGATGTTGCGGATGTCGGCGCCGCGAAAGGCGTAGATCGACTGGTCGGCGTCGCCGACCGCGGTCACCTGGCGGCTCTCGGCGCCCAGGCTGATCACCAGCTCGTTCTGCACCGGGTTGGTGTCCTGGTACTCGTCCACCAGCACATGGGCGAAGCGCTGCCGCCAGCGGTCCAGCACCTCCGGACAGTTCCGGAACAGCTCGACGGTGCGCTGCAGCAGGTCGTCGAAGTCCATGGCCGCGGCCATGGCCAGGCGGCGCTGGTAGTGGGCGAACACCTCGGCGATGCGGCGCTCGTAGATGTGGGAGGCCCGCTCGGCGTACTCGGCCGCGGTGATGTTGTCGTTCTTGGCCGCGGAGATGGTGGCATGGATCGATCGGGGCGGGAACTTCGTGTGGTCGAGGTTCAGGTCCCGCAGCACATAGCCGCACAGTCGCACGGCGTCGCCCTGGTCGTAGATCGTGAAGCGGCTGGGATAGTCGATGTAGGAGGCGTCGCGACGCAGGATCCGCACGCAGGCGGCGTGGAAGGTCGAGATCCACATGCTCTCGGCGACCGGCCCGACGAGGCCGCCGACCCGGTGGCGCATCTCGCCCGCAGCCTTGTTGGTGAAGGTGATGGCCAGGATCTCGAACGGCGATAGGCCGCGGTTCTCGATGAGGTGGGCGATGCGGTGGGTGAGCACGCTGGTCTTTCCCGACCCGGCCCCGGCCACCACCAGAAGGGGCCCGCCCTCATGGGTGACCGCCTCGTGCTGGGCCGGGTTGAGGCCCTCAAGAATCACCGACTCCGCCATCGCCGGCCACCCTACTGCCGGCCGCTGACAGCCCCCGGCGACTTCTCGGAGACGTGGCTACCGGGCAGGCTCGGAGTCGTCGGTCAGCAAATCCAGGAACGGTGAGTACCGGTAGACGCGATTGCGTCTGCGGCCCGTGATCTCGTTCACGACCCCCATCGAGACCATCTGATCGAGCAGCCGGCCGGCGGTCGAGGGCGTCGCGCCGAGCCTGGCCGACGCGTACTTGATGGTGACGACGGGCTGCTCGGCCAGCAGGTCGAGCAGCGGCCACCCGTACTTGCCGAGGCCTCGCCGCGTGGCCGTGTGGCGGTGCTTGTCGGTGAGCGCCGAGAGTTCGGCCGCTACTCGCACTGCGTCGTTGGCCGTGATCGCCACGCCGGTGAGGAAGAACTTCATCCATCCCTCCCAGTCACCCTGCGTTCGGATGGCGTCGAGCCGGTCGTAGTACTCGCTGCGGTTCTGTTTGAGGAAGAGGCTCAGGTACAGCAGCGGGCGGGCCAGCACCCGGCGCTCCACCAGCAGCAACGTGATGAGGAGCCGCCCGACACGGCCGTTGCCGTCGAGGAACGGATGGATGGTCTCGAACTGCGCATGGGCCAACCCGGCCAGCACGAGCGGAGGATCATCGCCGTCATTCAAGAAGACCTCGAAGTCTCTGATGGCGGCGGGAAGGTCGTCGGGCGGCGGCGGCACAAAGGCGGCAGTCTCAAGCGTGCAGCCGGCGGGGCCGACCCAGTTCTGGGTCGTGCGGAACTCCCCGGGGCTGCGCTCCTGGCCTCGAACCCCCTTCATCAGCGAGCCGTGCATCCTGCGGATGAGCCGGCCCGACAGTGGAAGTTCGTCGAGAAGGCTCAGGCCCAGGCGCATGGCCCGCACATAGTTGACCGTCTCGGCTATATCGGCCGGCAGGCTGGTCACTGTCGCCTCAACCTCGTGGGCCAGCACCTCGTCGAGGCTCGACTGGGTGCCCTCGATCTGGGAGCTGAGCACCGCCTCGCGGCGGATGTACGACGCCACGAACAGATCGGGGTTCGGCAGGCTGCCCGCCATCCCGTCCAGCCGGCCCACTGCCGCAGCTGCGTCCGACAGCAGCTTGAGCAGCCCGGTGTCCCACTGCAGCGGCGGGTCGGGCGGCAGCGGCTTCGGCATGAACGCCTCATATCCGGTCAATTGCCGACGGAACCGGCCTGCCCGTGTGTTCGTCATGCTGCCCCTATTCCAATCTGCGAAGAATTGGAGAGTCTGGGTTGCTGTTATTTTAGTCTAAGAGGCAATTCTAGAATAGCAGACAAACCATAGGGATCTTGGGTCGCTATTCCAGGCTGCTGAAATAAGCCTCACACTTTCCTGTGCTTATTCTATCAAAGGTTGTTCTACTAGAATAAGGTGTCAGGCCGGACAAAGGAGCCGGTAGCGTTCGGCGGATGTCTGCAAGCAGCGGATCGCGGCCGTCATGAGCCGTCTGTTCCGTTTCGGATTCAGCCTCGACGGCCTCGACGGGCCCGAAGAGATCGCGGCTCGGGCTCGCAGAGCCGAGGACATGGGGTACTCGGCGGTAGTGATGACCGACCACTTCGACGACCGGCACGGGCCTCTGGTGGCCATGACGGCCGTCGCGCTGGCCACAACCTCGCTGAGGGTGGGCACGATGGTGCTGGCCAACGACTACCGGCACCCGGCCGTGCTGGCCAAGGAGCTCGCCTCTCTCGACCAGGTGTCGGGCGGGCGCCTGGAGATCGGCATGGGAGCAGGGTGGATGGCTTCCGACTACCAGCAGGCGGGCATGCAGTTCGACCGGCCCGGAGTTCGCATCGAGCGGCTCGACGAGGCGGTGACCGTGCTGGAGGGCTGCTTCGGCGAGGGCATCTTCGACTTCGAGGGTGAGCACTACAGGATCTCCGGGCTCGACTCGCAGCCCAAGCCGGTGCAGCAGCCCCGCCCTCCGCTGCTGATGGCCGGCGGGGGTCCCAGGATGCTGGCCCTGGCGGCCCGCCGGGCCGACATCGTCGGCGTCAACCCCAGCCTCCATTCGGGAGCGATCGACGAGCACGCCGGGCCCACGGCCACCGCGGAGGCCACCGACCACAAGCTCGCCGTGGTGCGCGACGCCGCCGGTGAACGCTTCGGCTCCATCGAGCTGCAGACCCGCGTCCATCTGGGCGTCATCACCGACGACGCCCACGCCTTGGCCTCGGCGGCCGCTCCGGCTTTCGGTATCACCGCCGAGCAGGCCCTGGCCTCACCGCATGCCCTGGTGGGCACCGTCGACGAGTGCGTGGCCGCCATTGAGGGCTGGCGAGAGCGCTGGGGGATCTCCTACATATCCTTCACCGGCGACTCGGCCGAAGCCATGGCTCCCGTCGTAGAGCGCCTGGCCGGCCGGTAGCCGAGCTCTCCCAGATCCGGCCCGCGGTCACTCCCATTCGATGGTGGCGGGGGGCTTGGAGGTGATGTCATAGACCACCCGGTTGACCCCGGGCACCTCCGCGATGACCCGGCTGCTCATCGCTTCGAGCACCTCGTGGGGCAGGCGGGCCCAGTCGGCGGTCATGGCGTCAGAGCTGGTGACGGCCCGGATCACCACCGGGCGCCCGTAGGTGCGCTCGTCGCCCATCACCCCCACCGTGCGGATGTCGGGCAGCACCGCGAACGACTGCCAGATCTGGCGTTCGAGGCCCGCCATCCGCAGTTCCTCGCGCACGATGGCATCGGCGTGGCGCAGGGTCTCGGCCTTCTCGGGCGTCACCTCGCCGATGATCCGCACCGCCAGGCCAGGGCCCGGAAAGGGCTGGCGGTGCACGATCTCATCGGGGAGGCCCAGCTCGGCGCCCACGGCCCGCACCTCGTCCTTGAACAGCAGCCGCAGCGGTTCCACCAGTTCGAAGTCCAAGTCGTCGGGCAGCCCGCCCACGTTGTGATGGCTCTTGATGGTGGACGAGTGGGTGGTGGCGCCCGACTCGATCACGTCCGGGTACAGGGTGCCCTGCACCAGGAACCCGGCGTCGAGGACACGGCCGCGGGCCCGCTCGAAGGCTCGGATGAACTGCTCGCCCACCACTCTGCGCTTGGCCTCGGGCTCGACGACCCCGGCCAGAGCCGAGAAGAACTCCTCAGCCGCGTCCACCCGCACCAACTCGATCCCGAAGTGACGGGCGAAGGTCTCCTGCACCTGGTCGGCCTCCGCCATGCGCAGCAGGCCTGTGTCCACCAGCACGCAGGTGAGCCGGTCGCCGATGGCCCGATGCACCAGGGCCGCGGCCACGGCAGAGTCGACGCCGCCCGAAAGGCCGCAGATGGCCCGGCCATCGCCCACCTGGTCCCGGACCGCGGCGACCTGGGCGTCGATTATCGAGTGCATCGACCAGCTCGGCCCGGCATCGCAGGCCCAACGAAGGAACCGCTCCATCACCTGGCGGCCGTGGGGCGTGTGCTCCACCTCGGGATGGAACTGCACGCCGTACAGGCCGCGGCCGGCGTCCTCGAAGGCGGCCACGGGCGAGGCCTCGGTGGCCGCGGTCACGGTCGCACCCGGCGGCGGGGCGGTGATGGCGTCGAAGTGGCTCATCCACACCGGCTGGGTCGAGGGCAGATCCGAGAGCAGTATCCCGCCGCCGTCCACAGTGGACAGCTCGGCCCGGCCGTACTCGCCGCGCTCGTTGGGGCCGACCGAGCCGCCGAGCTGCTCGGCGATGAGCTGAGCGCCGTAGCAGATGCCCAGCACGGGCACGCCGAGGTCGTAGATCTCCGGGTCGAGGCTGGGCGCCCCCTCCACATGCACCGAGGCCGGGCCACCGCTGAGGATCACGCCGGCGGGCTGGCGGGCCATGATCTCGGCCGCGGTGATCGACGCGGGCACGATCTCGCTGTACACGTCGCATTCACGTACCCGTCGGGCGATGAGCTGTGCGTACTGAGCGCCGAAGTCGACGACGAGGACGGTGTCGAAGGCGCCGTCGGCGGTGGCGCCTGAGCCGGAATCGTCGCGAAGGCTCGTCACGATTGCAGGAAAGCGCGATGCTCCGCCGAGGTGGCAATACGCATAGGCAGCAAGGCTCGCGCCCCGGCGGTCACGGCGAGACGATGGCGACCGCGGCCCGCTGAAAGTCCTTCACATCGGTGTAGCCGCACTTGGCCAGCGATGTGCGCAAACCGCCCATCAGGTTGGTGGTGCCGTCCGAGCTGAGGGCCGGGCCGTGGAGGACCTCCGCGAGCGTGCCCCGCTGCTCCACCTCCATGACGCGGCCGCGCGGCAGGGTCCGATGCCCCGCGGAGAGATCCCAGTGCCGGCCCGGGCAGGGCGAGTCCGAGGCCGAGGCCAGCGGCAGGCCCAGCATGGCCGCGTCGGCGCCGCACACAATCGCCTTGGCGACGTCGCCCGCGGTGCGCATGGTGCCGTCGGCGATCACTTGGCAGTACACGCCGGTCTCGTCGAGGTGGCGCATGCGGGCCGCCCGCGCGTCGGCGATGGCGGTGGCCTGCGGGGCATCGAGTCCCAGCACATGGCGGCTGGTGCCGACATGGCCCGAGCCGGCGCCGACCAAGACCCCGGCCGCGCCGGTGCGCATCAGGTGAAGGGCGGCCTGATAGCTCACGCAGCCCCCGACGATCACCGGCGTCTGCATGCGGCGGATGAACGTCTTGAGGTTGAGCGGATCGGTGGTGGAGGACACGTGCTCGGCCGACACGATCGTGCCCGAGATGACCAGCAGGTCGATCTCCGCGGAGATGGCGTGCGGAGCCAGCTCCACCGCCCGCTGGGGCCGGACCCGGCCCGCAGTGCGCACTCCGGCCGCCGCGATCTCAGAGATGCAGGCGGCCACCAGATCGGGCTGGATCGGCCGGGAGTAGAGCTCGCGCAGTCGACCGGCCGCGGTGTCGAGGGGCATGGCGGACAGCTCAGCCAACTCGGCCTCGGGATCCTCGCAGCGGGTCCACGCACCTTCGAGGTCGAGCACCCCGATGCCTCCGAGCTCGCCCATGCGCACCGCGGTAGCCGGGCTGGTGACGCTGTCGGTGGAGGCGCCCAGCACGGGGATGTCGAAGCGGTAGGCGTCGATCTGCCAGGAGATGTCTACGTCTTCAGGGTCGCGGGTACGACGGCTCGGGATGATGGCGACCTCGTCGAGGCGGTAGGCGCGCCGGCCGGACTTGCCCAGTCCGATCTCTATCTCAGCCACGGCTACGCCTCCGGTGTTGTGGGCCCGGTCGCCGCCGCACCGCGGGGCGTCGGGAGCCAGGCACCGAACGAGCCTACTCGCCTCTCGGACCCTCTACGGCGACCGTCAACAGCCGACGCAGCACCGCGGCGGTGGCCCCCCAAACGGTGTCGCGGTGAAGCTCGAAGAACGTCATCGTGCGCTCCCCAAGTTCTCCGCCGAGCAACCAGACCTCCTCCCGCCAGGCCTCCTTCGCGGTCAGCTCGGCCAATGAGACGTGCAGTACCCGCTCCACCTCGGACGGGTCGGGCACAAGCTCGGGCCGCTCGGCGATCGTGGCCACGTAGGGGCAGACCAGCGAGCCCGACCCGACCGTTACGAAGCTCTCGAGTCGGCCCACCTGCGTGACCGCGCCGGGGTCCAGGCCGATCTCCTCGGATGCCTCTCGCAGCGCGGTGGCCCACAGGTCGGCGTCGCCAGGCTCGGACCTGCCGCCGGGGAAGGACACCTCGCCCGCGTGGTGTCGCAGGTGCCAGGACCGCCGGGTCAGCACGACGAACGGCACGCCCTGGTCCTCGTACAGCAGCACCAGCACCGCCGAGGGCAAAGACCCGGCTGGCGCCGGAGGCGCCGGCTCGACGGCTCGCGGCGGCGCGGCTGCGACCGCCTGCACCACCTGTCCCAGACTCGGGCAGCGTCGATGCTCCGGCAGGCCCGCCCAGGGCGCCAATCCTCCCGCGCGAGCATCCACCGGGCGGGGGATGCGTTGGAGACCGCCCCTGCCATCAGGGGCCGGCGGCGGCTCGAACACCACCGCCGAGGCTGCCGGGTCGTTCAGGAGTCCTCCCCGCGGCCCGCCGCCGGTGCGACCAGGGCCCGGAGGAGCTCCCGCAGCCCGCCGATCTTGAGGTCGCTCATCACCCGGCCCGGCGGTGTCTCGCCCCGCTCCCACTCCTCCCAGTGATCCAGCAACTTGCGCGGGTCCGGCGCCGGGTGATCCATCCCGTGAGGCTACCGGCGCCGTTCTAAGTCGAGAGTTGCGTGTCTCTGGCCCGAGCCCAGGGGCCGCGCTGTGCGATCCGCGTCCTACGTCAGGATTGACTCTCCCCGGCCAAGGCTGTTCGCCGGATCTCCTTCATCTGCTCGAAGAACTCCGGCTCGAAGGTGTCCGGCGGGTAGTGCCACGGGCAGGCCCCCGACAGTGGCACCACGGTCATCCGCCACAGCGCGTCCGCTCCGGCCTTCACCAGCTCCGGCGACGGCTCGCCGCCTTCCTCGACGATGAACTCTGCAGCCAGCTCGGCCGCGGCGGCCCGATCCCACACGGGATCCTCCGGTGGCGTGTTGCAGGCCTGGTTCAAGCGGCTCGCCCACACATCCTCGTTAATGGTGGCTTGCAGGCCGGTGGCGTCCCACCAGATGTCGCGGGTACCCGGCGGCAGCGGCGGCTCCACCCACCAGAGCATCCTGTCGAACCGCGCTACGACTGCCGCGAGCGCCTCGTCGGTCATATGCGAGTCGAATCCCGGAGGCCGGCTCTGCCCGGCGGTTGAAGGAGGCCCCGCTTCGATGAACTCCATGGGGACCCGGTCCCAACACACGTTGGGTCCGTCGAGCCCGACTTGCTGGACGATCATTATCCACAGCGCCCCAGACGCGGCGCGCAGGAACTGCTCGCGCCAGTCTGGCGGCGCGTCGGGCCGCAGGCCGTCGGCGTCGGCGAACTCCTCGGCCAGAGCCAGCCCTTCCGCCCGGTCCCACACCGGCGAGTCGAGGTCGGGGCCCAGCGCGGTCTTGCACACCCGATCCAGCCGGTCGGCCCACACCTCCTCGTCCACCGTCAGCAACAGCCCGGTCTGGCTGTACCAAATGTCGCGAGCGCCCCAAGGCAGCGGCGGCCTCACGCACAGCCGCTTGGCGGCCAGCGCGGCCTCGCGGGCGTCCTCCAAGCCGAAGCCGTGGCCCGACCCGAAGGGCCTGTCCGCGCCCACATCAAGACTGCTGTCGCCCAGGATCTGCGTGACGCCTCCGTTGGTCTTGAAGTAGTACACGCCGGGCAGATCGAACGGGCTGGCTGCTTCGCTGGCGACCGCGTACACCAGATAGAGCGGGCCGTTGGGATCGTCAAGCTGTTCGATGCCGGGCCGGATCACCCCGAAGGGAGCTCCCACAACTCGGGAATGGGGACTGCCGTCCTCGTTCACCCTGAGAGCCAGGAAGGCCACGGTCAGCTGAGGCAAGCCGCCGAGGTCGCCGATCAGCAACTCGTCCACGGTGAACACCAGGCCGTCGAGCACATCGCTGATGCGCGCCGGGTCGGGGTCCTCATTACCGGGAGAGATCGTCAGCAACTTCTCGGTGTACCCAGTGATGCGGCCGACGAATGCGACGTCCGAGGCGCAGCTGATCGACCTCAGGTCGTCGTACTTCGGCCAGTAGTCTCCGTGAACGTCCACGGCCGGGATGGCCTCGTCGAGGATGGCGAGACCCGACTGAGCCTCACCGTTGGCGACCGCCTCCCCGGCGCGGTCTGGGCCATGCCCGTCACTAGCACCGCCGCTGCACGCCCCGGCCAACAGCGCTAACACAGTCACGGCTGCCGTCGCTCCCGCTCGGCCTGCCATCGCACTCATGAACGAATCCTGACCATTCAATGACCGGGGCGCAAGGGTTGATTCAAACGAGCGCAGACGCGCAGGAGCCCGGGCTCATCGCCCGGGCTCCTTGGGGGGATCGCGGGGGCGAACGGCTACATCATGCCGCCCATGCCGCCCATGCCGTCCATGCCGCCGCCGCCGGGCATGGCCGGAGGATTCTCTTCGGGCTTGTCGGCCACGAGCACCTCGGTGGTGAGCATCAGACCGGCGATCGACGCCGCGTTCTGCAGGGCAGCTCGCGTCACCTTCACCGGGTCGATCACGCCGGCCTCGATCAGGTCGACGATCTCGCCTGCGACCGCGTCGAAGCCGTGCGAGCCAGAGGCGGATTCGATCTCGCGCACCACGATGGCGCCCTCATAGCCGGCGTTCTCGGCGATCAGCCGAGTGGGCGCCGACAGCGCCTCGCCGATGATGCGGGCCCCGGTGGCCTCGTCGCCGTCGAGGCCGGCCGCTACCTCTGCGACCGCGGCCCGGCAGCGCAGCAGGGCCGTTCCGCCGCCGGCGACGATGCCCTCGTCAATGGCGGCCCGGGTGGCCGAGATGGCGTCCTCGATGCGGTGCTTGGTCTCTTTGAGCTCCACCTCGGTGGCTGCGCCGACCTGCACGACGGCTACGCCGCCGGCCAGCTTGGCCAAGCGCTCCTGGAGCTTCTCGCGGTCCCAGTCCGAGTCGGTGTTGTCGATCTCGGTCTTGATCTGGCTGACACGGCCCTCGACGTCGGCAGCGTCGCCCGCGCCCTCGATGATGGTGGTGTCGTCCTTGGTGATGACCACCTTGCGGGCCGAGCCCATCAGCGACAGGTCCACCGAATCGAGCTTGAGCCCGACCTCCTCAGCGACGACCTGGCCGCCGGTGAGGATGGCCATGTCCTGCAGCATCGCCTTGCGGCGCTCACCGAAGCCGGGCGCCTTCACCGCTGCGGAGCTGAACGTGCCGCGGATCTTGTTCACCACCAGGGTGGCCAGCGCCTCGCCCTCCACGTCCTCGGCGATGATCAGCAGCGGCTTGCCCGTCTGCATCACCTTCTCAAGCATCGGCAGCATGTCCGAGACATTGCTGATCTTGCCCTGGTTCAACAGCACATAGGGCTCCTCGAGCACTGCCTCCTGGCGCTCCGGGTCGGTGACGAAGTACGGCGACAGGTAGCCCTTGTCGAACTGCATGCCCTCGACGAAGTCGAGGTCCATGCCGAACGTGTTGCTCTCCTCGACGGTGATCACGCCGTCCTTGCCGACCTTTTCGAAGGCCTCCGCCAGCGTCTCTCCCACTGCGGTGTCAGCCGCGGAGATCGACGCCACCGACTGCACCTTCTCCTTGTCGGTGGACACCGGCACGGCCTGCTCGGCCAGCGATTCGACCGCAGCGTCCACGGCGGCGTCCATGCCGCGCTTGAGGCTCATCGGGTTGGCGCCGGCGGCCACGTTGCGCAGCCCCTCGTGCACCAGGGCCTGGGCCAGCACGGTGGCGGTGGTGGTGCCGTCGCCGGCTATGTCGTTGGTCTTGGTGGCGACTTCCTTCACGAGTTGGGCGCCCATGTTCTCGAACGGGTCGGAGAGCTCCACCTCTCGGGCGATTGATACGCCGTCGTTGGTGATCGTCGGCGCCCCGAACTTCTTGTCGAGCACCACGTTGCGGCCCTTGGGACCCAACGTGACCTTCACGGCGTCGGCGAGCTTGTTGACGCCCGCCTCGAGGCCGCGTCGGGCCTCGTCGTCGAACTTGAGGATCTTGGTCATCGGCGACCTCAGACGACCTTGGCCAGCACGTCGCGGGCGTTGAGGATCAGCAGGTCCTCGCCGTCGACGGTGATCTCGGTGCCGCCGTACTTGGAATAGACGACGGTGTCGCCCGTGGCGACATCCATGGGGATGAGCTCACCGCTGTCATCGGACCGGCGACCGGGTCCGACCGCCAGTACCTCGCCCTGCTGGGGCTTCTCCTTGGCGGTGTCGGGGATGACGAGACCACTGGCGGTGGTCTCCTCGGCTTCGCCGGGCCGCACAACTATGCGATCCTCTAGTGGCTGCAGGTTCATGTGTCCTCCCGGACTCCTGTTCTTGGATTGGCTTGTTCCTTGTGGCCGGGACGGCCTGTCCTTGCCGCCGGCCACGACACGGGCGTTGGCACTCTCCCGTGACGAGTGCCAACGATACGGCCCCCAAGGGGGCACCACAACGCGCGAGTTGGCGCGTTTCAGCCTTCCGGCAGGCCCAGCGACGGATCCGCGCCCGCAGTGAGCGGAGAGGGCCCGTCGGCCTTCAGGCGCCACCAAGCCGTCGCAGCCACCATGGCCGCGTTGTCGGTGCACATGGCCCGGCTCGGCAGGTAGGCGGCCAGCCCGTCGGCTGTGCCGGCGTCGAGCATCATCTCCCGCAGCCGGCTGTTGGCGGCCACACCGCCGGCCAGGCACAGACCCACCGCCCCGTGCTCGGCCGCGGCCCGCCGGGCCTTGGCCACGAGCACATCGGCCACCGCCTCCTGGAACGATGCGGCCACATCCGCAACAGGCGCGTCCGGATGGCGGCGCAAGTGGTTGATCACCGCGGTCTTGAGTCCGCTGAATGAGAAGTTCCAGCCGTCGCGCAGCATCGCCCGGGGAAAGGCGATGGCGTCGGGATCCCCCTGGTGGCTGAGCCGGTCGATGGCCGGCCCGCCCGGATATCCGAGACCCATGAAGCGGGCCACCTTGTCGAAGGCCTCCCCCGCGGCGTCGTCGAGGGTGGCGCCCAGTACCCGGTAGCGCAGGCGGTCCTCCATGAGCACGAGCAGGGTGTGGCCACCGGAGACCAGCGCCACCACCACCGGCAGTTCGATGTGGGGCTCGTCGAGGAAGGCCGCGTGGAGATGGGCCTCGAGGTGGTTGACGGCCACGAACGGCACGTCCCAGACGAGCGCCAGCGCCTTGGCCGCCGACACGCCGACCAGCAAAGCCCCCACCAGCCCGGGCCCGGACGTGGCCGCCACCGCGGCGATGTCGGAATCCTCGACCGCGGACTCCACCAGCGCCTGCGAAATCACGGGAACGAGCCGCTCGACGTGGGCGCGGCCCGCGACCTCGGGGACGACACCCCCGTAGCGGGCGTGCAGATCGATCTGGCTGGACACCACCGACGACAGCACTTGCTGCCCGCCGGCGACCACCGCCGCGGCCGTCTCGTCGCAGGAGGTCTCGATCCCCAGGATGGGTTCATCGACGGCCACGATCGGCTCAGCCGCGGTCATGGGGGGCTCGGACTTCTGCTGGGCTGTGCATCGGGGCGGCGCAAGTAGAGCGGCTCAACCTCGTCGGGGCGCACGAAGTCCTCGCGCAGAGCTCGGGCGTGGGCCAGCAGTACCAGGCACTCCGCCGAGGGGTGGGCGAATCCGGGGTCGGCCAGCTCGACCCCCCGCTGCCCCTCGAACATCGATCTGTACCTGACCGCGCCGTCCCCCACGACGAGAGTCTCGACCCGGTCGGCCATCATCTGCGACACCAGGCGGTCGGGCGATGCGACGGCGGGCTCAGTCAGACGCTGGACTCCCGCGGGCACGCAGCGATACATGGCGTGAAACACCTCGCCGCGGCGCGCGTCGATGACTGCGGCGATGATGCGGCCCGCGTGGCACATCCGGTAGGCGACCAGATCGAGGCTCGTGACCGGGACGATCGGCACCCGCAGGGCGTGCGCCATCGTGATCGCGGTGGTCACGCCCACCCGCAAGCCGGTGTAGAGGCCCGGGCCGACATCCACGGCGATCGCGCCCAGGTCGCCCAGGGCCACACCGGCATTGGCGCACGCCGTCTGGATCTGGGGGGCGAGCAACTCGGCGTGGCGGCGGTCCCGGGTCGTCTGCACCGAGGCCAGAACACCCTCGTGGCCGCCGATGGCGCAGCCGACGCTGCCGGTAGCCGACTCGATGCCGAGGATCAGCATTGCGAACGCTCCGGGACGGGCCCAGCCGGCCGTGGCCGGGCGAAGCCCGTGCGGGTCTCCGCCATCAGCAAGACCGGCACCAGGGCTCGAGCGCGGCGCCCATCCGGGCGGCGCGGCCGCGCCACCCCTCCCCCCAGCCGCGAAACTCGAAGCTGCGGTCGTCGTCGCCCTCCCCGAAGCGGATCGTCACCGACAGGTGCTCGGCGGGCAGCGCCGACGAGATGGTGTCGCCCCACTCCACCAGAGTGACCCCATCCTCGAGGATCTCGGGCAGGGCCAGGTCTCGAACCTCCTCGAAGTGCTCGAAGCGGTAGACGTCGAGGTGGTTCACAGCCAGACGACCCTCGTAGCGGTTGGCCAGCGTGAAGGTCGGGCTCGTGACCGGAGCCGTCACCCCGAGGGATGCCGCGAACCCCTGCACGAACGCCGTCTTGCCCGCGCCCAGGTCGCCCACCAGCACCACGACGTCGCCAACGTCGACAGTGGTGGCCACAGCACCGCCCAGCGCCCGCGTCTCGTCAACGCCGGCGGTCCTACACGCGAGCATCCACACCTGGCGCGGGGGCGGGAACCGCGCAGCTCGCCGCCGTGCTGCTCGTGGTCCCGCGTGTCGGGTCCGGACAGCCGGGGACTGCAGACAGCGCCGCAGACATGGCGGGGGCGTCGAGAGGGGCTGCCGTCACCCTTCGATCGTACCGACGGCGCAGCGAACCGCCTTGGCCACTGCCGCCACCGCCAGCAGCCGCACATCGTCGACGTCGGCGGGCACGGGACCGGTGGCCGCGGCCACCACGGCATCGCCGTCGCTGCGGGAGTGGGCCGGAACCAGCTCGCGGGCCAGGCCGTCGTGGCCACCCTGGGCCACCCAGAAGCAGTCGAGCTTGGACAGGGCGGCGTTGGTGAGCACCGCGCACACCGTGGTGTTGGAGAAGGGATCGGACCGGGACTCCCACCGGGTGAAAGACCCGGCGGCGATCTGTTCGAGCATGCCAGCCGCTTCCGGACCGGGGCTGCCCGCGGCGTTGAGCGCGACCACCGCGGTGACGATGAGCTCGCCGCGCCGTGCGGTGGCCACCCCCAGACCGCCGGGCTCCGCGTTGTCGGCGCCGAGCCACTTGGACACTGTGGCGCCCGTGCCGGCTCCCACTGCGCCGGTCTCGGTGGAAGTCCCCCGATTCGCGGCCGCGTGGCGCCCGGCCGCAGCGTCGGGGCGCACGGCTGAGTCCCCCACGCCGAGGTCGTAGAGAGCCATGGCCACCACGATCGGCACCTTCCCGTGGGCCGTCTCGAACCCTCGGCCCTCGGCTTCGAGGACCTCCATCACGCCGTCGGCCGCGGCCAGACCGAAGGCCGAGCCGCCGGTGAGCACGACTGCGTCGACGCATTCGATGAGCCGCTCGGGCGCCAGCAGTGCGAAGTCGCGGGTGGCCGGGGCGCCGCCCCGCACCTCGCCGGAGGCGGTAGTGCCGGGCGGACACACGATCACGCTGCAACCGGTGCGGGCCACCGGATCGGCCCAGTGGCCGATCTCCACTCCCGGGATCTGCAGGTCCGTCGCCATGGTCCCAGCCTCCATCGATCGTCTGCTTGCCGATATTTCAGCAGCTGTGCCGACTATGCGAGCACAACTACTGAAATATCCCACGAGGCGGGCCGATAGTCGACCACCCGGCTAGACGGTCCGGCGGGGCACTCGGGATGAAATTGAAGTCAGCACCTCGTAGGCGATGGTTCCGAGCCGTTCGGCAACCTCTGTCGCCGTGATCTCCTCAACGCCCTGGCGACCGATCAGCACAACTTCGTCGCCCACGTCTGCCTCGTCGGCGATGGCGGGATCCAATGCGACCATGAGCTGGTCCATCGTCACCGTGCCCACGATCGGGCACCGCTGGCCCCGCACCAGCACCGCGACGCCGGCCTGGCCGCTATCGCGCCGCACGCCGTCGGCGTAGCCGACCGCAACCGTGGCCACCCGGGCAGGTTCGTCAGCCCACCAGTGTCGGCCGTAAGAGACGCTCTCGCCACGGGTCACGGTTCTCACCGCGGTGATGCGCGACAGCAGCTCCAGTGCCGGCTTGAGCTCAACTAAGCCCTCGAGCGCCCGCGAGGGCGGGACGCCGTAGATGGCGATGCCGGCCCGCACGAGGTCTCGGCGTGCATCGCGATGAGCCAGCAGCCCGGCCGAGTTGGCCGCGTGGACGAGTCCGGGGGACAGGCCGCGACGCGCCATTTCCAGCAGCGCCCGATCGAAGCGTGACAGCTGCTCCGCGGTGAAGGGGTCGTTCGGAGCGTCCGCGACGGCCAGATGGGTCCACAGCCCCTCCAAACGCACATTCGGCCTCACCTCGCGTATAGCCTCCGCGACCGCCGGAAGCTCTTCGGGTGCGGCACCCATCCGATGCATGCCGGTGTCGACTTTGAGGTGGATGAGCCGCTCGGGTCTCACCGCGGCCAGCGCGCGTATCCCCGGCACCGACGCCACCGTGAACCGGACCTGTGTCGGGCACCGGGCAGCCGCCTCCGCCGCGAACACCGGGGCGATCTCCGACAAGACGAGCACGGGCACATCACCGTCGCCGATCTCGGCCAGTTCCAGAGCCTCGGAGATGGTGGCCACCGCCAGCCACGATGCTCCGCCCGCGAGCGCGGCCCGAGCCGCCGCGACCGCACCGTGGCCGTATCCGTCGGCCTTGACCACAGCGCAGAGGGCCGCGCCCTCGGCCACTTCGGCCAGGCGGCGGACGTTGGACTCGATGGCCGCGGACCGCACCCGCGCCACCGTCGACAACAGGTGGGCGGCGCTCATGGCGCTACCGCGCTCACGACAGTCCGCTGGTGCTCACGGCGCGACCGCACGCAACGCTTGCAGCAGGTCGCTGGCCATCAGACGGGGCCCCCCGGCGGTGGATGCGGCCCTTCCATGGAGGTGGGCGGCCTCGGCGACGCGGTGGAGCAGGCGCTGCGGTCCGAAGACGGCCAGGCGACCCGCGATCATGCCGGTGAGAACGTCGCCGGTCCCGGCGCTGGCCAGCCGGGCTGAGCCGCTGGAGACGATCCGGGCCCGCCCATGCGGGTCGGCCACCACAGTCGGGCCCCCCTTGAGCAGTACCACGGCATGAAGCTGTGCCGCGGCCGCTCGGGCCGCGGCGAGGCGGTCCGGCCCGGGTCTGCAACCCATCAGGGCCTCAAACTCACCGTCATGGGGCGTGAGTACGGCGGGGACCGAGCGGTTCCGGCGCTGGTCCATAGCGGCCGCCACCGCCGGGTCGCGCAGCAGTCGCAGGCCGTCGGCGTCGATCACCGTGGGCAAGTCGAGCGCGAGCACGTCGGCGAGACGCCTCGCGGCCTGTTCGCCGGTGCCCAGGCCCGGTCCGGCCGCGCACACCGCGAAGCGACCCGCGTCCACCTCCAGGGGCGGCTCGGATCGCACCACCTCTATGGGCGAAGCCACGCCCGCTGAGGCGGGCGCGCTGAGATGAACCATGCGGGCTCCGCTGCGCAGCGCGGCTGCACAGGCCAGTGACGCTGCACCGCCCATGCCGGGCGAGCCGGCCACTACCAACGCGGCCGCATGCCACTTATGGGTCGCGCCGGTGCCTGCTGGCAGCGCCTCGACGTCGCCGTCAGTGAACAGCGCGCCGGCGTCACCATCGTCATCGCCGACGGTTAGGCCGATGTCAGCGACGGTCGTGTCGCCGCAGGCGGCGGGGCCGTCGCCGAACAGCAGGCCCGGTTTGAGCGCCGCGAACGTGACGGTGCGCTGAGCGTGCCAGACCGGCCCGCCCAGCACCACGCCGGTCAGCCCGTCAAGCCCGCTGGGTATGTCGACGGCCAGCACCGGCGCTTGAGGCCGGGCTCTGGAGGGCGGGGCGTAGGGCCTCGACAGCCCGGTCCCGAAGGCGGCGTCGATGTAGAGGTCGGCTCCGGGAAGCTCCTTCGGCGGCTCCGTGGCTGACAGCACCGTGACCCGCACGCCGGCCCGCCGCAGCCGGATCGCCGCGGTCCGCCCGTCGGCGCCATTGTTGCCGGGACCGGCGAGCACCACTGCTCGGCGCCCGTACCGTCCGCCCATCACCTCCACCGCGGCCCGGGCCACGGCCGCGCCGGCCCGCTCGATCAACACGTCCGTCGACTCGGGCGCAGCCGCGTCTATCTCTGCCATCCGAGCCGGCGTAACGACCGGAATCATCGCTCAGTTCACGCCCGTGGCTTCGGAAGCCATCCCCGAGGTGCGCGCAACTCGACTCCAGAGGGAGCCATCACGGGATCCGGGAGCCGGCTCGACCGGATAGTGGGGCCTGAGAGGTGGTACGCAGCATCTGCGGCCCTTCGGAGTTGGGCCGAGCGTCGCTGCGGCGGGAAAGCCACCATCACACGCTTGCTCGGGAATCGGCGGCGCACGGCCTCGATCGGGGGCACGAGATCGCTGTCAGCAGAGACCACGATCGCCAAGTCGAAGCGGTCGTCGAAAGCGTCCTCCAAGAGTCGAACCGCCATGTTCACGTCGGTCTTCTTCTCCTCTCTCTTCGTCCTCACGAAGCCGCACCTGCGACACTCGACGCTAGTCGCCAAGAAGTGGCCGAACTCGATTGCTTACACCTCGTGATATTCTGCATGCACCACCCCGGGGTGAGTAGCCTCGGGCCCCGGCCCCGGCCGTGGCCGGGGCCGTTTTCTGCCTACCGACTGACGGGCACCAGCGGGCTAGGCCCAGAGCTTGCGACAGCCGTCGCGGCCGCGCGGAGAATGATCAGCCGCAAGCCCAGCATTGGCGAGTCGCGGTGGACCGCTTCAGCGGGTCAGCGCTACAACCGTCGCCTGGGCCAGGTGGTCGGTGTGGGAGAGGGAGACGAGCCAGCGGCCGACGCCGTGCTCGGCCGCCCTCATTCGGGCGTCGCCGTGGAGCACGAGCTCGGGACGGCCGTCGCCGTCGCGAACCACTTCGATGTCGGCCATTCGCATCCCCCCGAGGCCGTAGCCGAGGGCCTTGAGGGCAGCCTCCTTGGCCGCGAAGCGGGCGGCCAGCCGGACAGCCGGATCGACGGCTCGCTGCGCGTAGGTCCGCTCGCGGGCCGTGAACAGGCGCTCGGCCACCGATGGGCGCCGCCGGAGCACCGTGCGGAAGCGGTCGACATCGACCAGGTCGGTGCCGATCCCCACTACCCCGGCATCGGAGAGGCTGCTGACGCCCTCTTTCACACCCGCAACGATACCGAGGCACTGAGAGCCCATCGCCGTCGGCTCTCGTCGCTCGGCTCTCGTCGCGAGGATCAGCAACCGGGGCGATGGCCGGACTACGAGCGCCAGCGGTCGGCAAGGTCTCCTACGGGGGCTGTGAGCAGGTCGACCACCGCCATCTCGGCCAGCCGTTCCTCGTCGAAGGTGGGCTCGGTCTCGGTCACGGCGTCGCGCAGCTCCGAGTAACGGTTGTGATACCCCTGCAGCACGCCTCGGGCAGCGGCCACCGGAAGCGAATCCGCGAAGCGGACATGCAGCAGGGTGATGCCGACCGCGGTGCCCGCAGCCACCTCGGGGACGAACACGACCGTACGGCCGTCGTGGCGGCCCCGGGCGGCCAGCACCCGGCGCTCCACCGCCACCCGGTGCTTGCTGCCGATGAGGGCGGGCGCGGCCGCGGTGCGCGACACGATGCCGGCCGCGATGCCGCCCTGGTCCACCACCGCGACGGTGTCCAGCCCGTCGAGCCGGTAGCGGGTGTGGCCCAGCACCTCGGTCACCGCGGGACTTAGATCGGCCAGGGCGCGAAGCGTCGAGTAGGAGAGGCGGTCTCGGGGCGCGCCCGCGGCGAGCACGGCCCGAATGAGCGGCGCCTCCAGCAGGGTCTGGTCCGAGCGGGAGATGCCCACCGTCACAGTCTTGGCCTGGTGGCGGATGGCGTCGATCGGACGGGTCAGCTCGTCGATCCCGATGCTGAGCGCGGCGGCGAGATCGTCGACCACCGCCTCGGGGGTGCCGACGCGGCCCAACTCCAGCTCGTAGCCGTCGAGCGGCACCAGACCCACCGCGTAGCGCATCAGCGCGGTGATGCGCACCGCGGTTGACGCCTCCAGATGGCCGTCGTGGTCGCCGCGGCGCAGACGGGCCGAGAACGCGGCCGCGCTGCGCTCCAGAGTCGGCAGAGCCAGGCTCAGAACCTCCTCCGCTGTGGTGTCGGAGCGCGCCGTGGCCGCCTCGATGGCGGCTCGGGCCTCTCGCAGGGGCCGGGCTCCGGCGTCGATGGCCAACGCCGCCTCGTAGCCGAAGAGGTGACCCACCATGGTGGCGGGCAGGAACGCCAGCCGCGGATCAACCCGGGGCACATGCAACACGGCCGACGCGCCGTCGAAGCGGCCGTCGCCGTCGTCGACCACCACAACCGGGGCGGCCCGATGGGCGCCGAAGATGGCGACCTCCTTGGCTACGTCGTCCGCCACCGAGCCCGAGAGCCCCGCCGCGCACACCAGCACCAGGGGCTCCGCCGACAGGTCTATGTGCTTCTTGTCCTCGGTGACGTCGCTGGAGATCGACATGTAGCACAGCTCCGAGAGCTTGATGCGCACCTCGCGGGCTGCCACCTGGTTGGGCCCGTTGCCCACCACCGCCCAGTGGCGGCGGCTCAGGGCCAGGGTCCGGGCCGCCTCGCCTATGGCGGCGCGCCGCTCCAGCACCGCCTCCAGCACGCTCGGCATGGACCGGAGCGCCTCGAGGAGGCTGCGCCGCGAAGCTCTCCCCCGGTCGCCGGCCACTTCGTCCACGATGGCTGCCGCCAGCAGGCAACCGGCTGCCACCTGGGAGTAGAAGGCCTTGGTGGAGGCCACGCTCATCTCCACGTCGCGGCCGTCGGACGTGTAGAGCACCCCGTCGGCCCGCTCGGTGAGGTCGCTGTTGCGGCGGTTGACGACGGCCACCACCGACCCCCCTCTGGCCCTCACCAGGTCCACGGTGCGGTTGGTGTCGGTGGTCGTGCCCGACTGCGAGATGGCCACCACCAGGGTGTTGGACATGTCGGCCCGCAAATGGAACGCCGACAGCTCCGTGGCCGGCAGCGCCGCCACGTCGAGCGCCGCCTCCTGCCCGGACTCGGCCAGCAGCGTCCGCAGGCACAGCGCGAAGCTCTCCCCCGCAACCGCGGCAGTTCCCTGACCGATGGCCAGCACCCTGGCCACCGGTCCGTCCCTCAAGCCTGAACGGACTCTGTCGGGCAGCGTCTCGGGCCCGATCGACAGTCCGGGGCCGCCCGGAGCGTCGATGATCCTGCCCCGGAGCGTCTTGCGGAACGACCCCGGAGCCTCATTGATCTCTTTGAGCAGGTAATGGCTGTAGTCGCCGCGGTCGATGTCGCGAGTGGTGATGGACGCAGTGGCGAGCTCCTCGGACGCCACCGGCAGGCTGGTGCCGTCGTAGGAATGCCGGGCCACGCCCTCAAGCAGGCCGGCCCGGCCGGCGTCCAGCTCGATGATCTGGCCCCGGCCGGTGCTGGAGTTGCCGCCGCTGGCCACGGCTTCGCCGTCCATGCGCAGGTAGCGAGACGTCTCCTCCACCACGCCGTAGGGCTCGCTGGCCACGATGAAGGCGTCGTCGGCGAACCCGACGTACAGGGCCTGCCCGCTGCCCCTCAGCGCGAGCTGCAGACGATCGGGCGAGTCCGCCGTGCAGGCGGCCACGGCCACCGAGCCCTCGCACTCGGCCACGGTGCGCCGGAATGCTTCAACCGGCCCCAGACCCTGGGCCATGCGGCGTCCCATCAGGGCGGGGACCGTCTTGGAGTCGGTGGTGATCGCGGGCGGCACCTGCACTCCGGCCGTGTTGAGCAGCTCGGTGTAGTTGTCGACGTCTCCGTTGATTGCCCCGACCACATACGGGGTGTGCTCGCCGAGCAGATCGCTGTTGAGCGGATGGGCGTTCGCCTCCGAGATGATGCCGACCGAGGCCCAGCGGGTGTGGCCCAGCACCAGCACTCGGGCATCCTCGGAGGCCAGCGCGGCCGCGAGCAGCATGTCGGAGCCGACCGCGGCTCTCAGCGCCGCGCTGTTGTCGCCCAGCTCGCCGATCTCGGCCGCGGTCTTGTGGACGATGCTGAGCACCCCGTCCACGAGGCGAACCGAGCCCGAGCCGAACGACTCGTCGCCGCCCCGGCGCTCCAGGGCGTCGGCACCGGCGGGGGCGCCGGTGTCAAGCCCGTGGCCGCTGACCAGCAGGTGCAGCCCGGCCGAGTCGCGGCCGCGCACCTCGAGCCGGTCCAGAGCGGAGAGGGCCTGATGGACCGACAGGTACGCCTCGACCGCGGCAGGCGACGCCGAGCCGGCGTTCAGCCCGACCCCCGAGAGCAGGTCAGAGACGGCGCCTGCGGCCCGCAGCCGATCCCGCCCGACCGACCACAGGCCGTCTCGGACCCGTACCAGCTGCTCGTTGAGGTGCTCCAGTTCGGCCGGGTCGAGCGACGTGTCGGCGTCGAGCCGAGATTCCAGGGAGACGACCGAGGTCGTGGCGGCCTCGATGAGGCCCCTGAGAGCGACGACCGTCGCCGGTGACTGCAGCAGGAGGCGCAAGCCGGGCACCCCGCCCAGCGCGTGGTTGGCCTCCTGCAGGCCGTCGGCTGCGGCTTCCAGCTTCCGGGCCAGGCCCTCCAGATCCCCGACGGCCGCGTCCGCGCCGTCAGCGAGGGCGCCCGCAGCCGCCTCGACCATGCCGGTGACGTCCCCGGCGTCGGGGACCGGCCGCGTCGCCGGGCGTCGCACTATGGCGATGATGCCGCACATGTCAGGACAGGGCCTCCGCGACGCTGGCTGAGAGCAGATCGGCCTCGGCTTGGGCCGTCTCCAAGTCTGCGGCCTCCACCATCACGCGCACTAGCGGCTCGGTGCCCGACGGGCGCACCAGCACCCGACCGGAGTCCCCGAGGCGGGCCGCAGCCGCAGCCGCGATGGCACCGAGGGCCGCGTCGAGGTCAGCGGGTCGCGCCGAGCCGGGCATGGGCACGCCTACAAGCACCTGCGGCAGCCGGGTCATCGCCTCAGCGGCGAGATCGCGCAGGCTGCTCCCGGAGCGCTTCACCGCATCCAGCAGATGCACCGCGGTGAGCAGCCCGTCGCCGGTCGTCGCCAGATCGCGGTAGATCAGATGGCCCGACTGCTCGCCGCCCAGCACCAGGCCTCGCTCCTCCAGCGCGCCGAGCACGTGACGGTCGCCCACCGGAGTCTCGACCACACCTATGCCGCGCGCGGCCATAGCCCGACGAAGACCGAGGTTGGCCATGACGGTGACCACCACCGCGTCGCCGGTGAGCCGCCTTCGCTGAGCGCGGTCGATGGCGCACACGGCGAGGATCTGGTCCCCGTCGACGAGTGTCCCCATGCCATCGACGGCCAGCACCCGGTCGGCGTCTCCGTCGAAGGCGAGGCCGGCGTCAGCGCCGGACGAGACCACCGCGGCCTGCAGGCTCTCAGGATGCAGCGATCCGCAACCATCGTTGATGTTGTAGCCGTCGGGCGCGGCGTGAATTGTCTCCACCCCGGCGCCCAGGCTGTGCAAGCACTCGGGAGCGGAACGGTAGGCAGCTCCATTGGCCGCGTCGACCACAATGCGCAGCCCCGCCAAGTCGCGTCCCTCAAGGCTCGCGGCCACGGCCCGGATGTGGCGGCGGCGGGCCAAGTCCCCCGCGGCGTCGTCTCGTGTACCAACCCGCCCAAACACCCCCGCGTCGTGTACGGGCCCTGCACCATCGCCGGGCGGGGCGCTTCGGAGCTCGGCGCCCGCCGCAGCCGCGCAATCAAAGCCGTCGAGCGACTCGCCGAGGCGCCGCTCTATCTCGTGCTGGGCCTCATCGCTCAGCTTGCGGCCCCCGGGCGCGAACAGCTTCACGCCATTGTCGTGCCAAGGGTTGTGCGACGCCGACACCACCGCCCCCGCGACCTGCTCGTCGTAACACCAGCGAGCCACTGCGGGCGTGGGTACTACCCCCAAGTCGACGGCTGATCCTCCGGCTCGCCGAACCCCCCGGTGCAGGTCCTCGACCAGACCCGGCCCGGAGACCCTGGTGTCGCGCCCCACCGCGAATTGATCGGCACCTAGGACCTCGCCCGCGGCCTCGCCTACCGCCTCTACCAGCTGGCCTGTCAACGCCCCGCGAGTGTCGCCGCGTACCCCGTCGGTACCGAAGGCCAGCGTCATGCCGCCGTCCCGGCTGCACGGCCCGACGCGGCCATCACCGTAGTCTCCACGCGCCGCCCGACGCCGACATCATGCCGCAACGGGATGCGCCCGCCAGCGCCCAGTGCCCGCGCGTGAACCGTCAGCGCTTGCTGTACTGCGGTGCCTTGCGAGCCTTCTTGAGGCCGTACTTCTTCGATTCCTTCTTGCGCGGGTCGCGGGTCAGGCATCCGCCCTTCTTGAGCGTGTCGCGCAGCTCGGGCTCCAGCTCGACCAGCCCCCGGGAGATGCCCAGGCGCAGAGCGCCGGCCTGGCCGCTGGACCCGCCGCCACCGATGGTGGCGTCGATGTCGTAGCGGCCCTCGGTGGCGGTGACCGTCAGCGGCTCGAGTATCCGCATGCGGTGTGTCTGCGACGGGAAGTAGTTCTCGACCGGCCGGCCGTTGACGGTGATGGTGCCGACGCCGGTCCGGAGGCGGACGCGGGCCACGGACCGCTTGCGGCGTCCGGTGGCTTGTACGAGTGGTGCGCTCATCGTTGGATCACCTCAATGGTCCTTTCGCCTCATCGAGCCCGTGCGTGCTCTATGGCGTAGGGCTTGGGCTGCTGGGCTGCGTGGGGATGGGTGGGACCGGCATAAACCTTCAGCTTGCTGATCTGCGCCCGTCCCAGGCGATTCTTGGGGAGCATGCCGCGGATCGTGTCGCGTACGGCCTGGTCGGGCCGGCGGGCCATCTTGGAGCCGTATGTCTCGGTGCTCAGGCCTCCCGGGTAACCGGAGTGGCGGTACACCAGCTTGGAGTCGGCCTTGTTGGCCGTGAGAACGACCTTGTCGGCATTGACGATCACTACGTGGTCGCCGGTGTCGATGTGGGGCGCGAAGGTGGGCTTGTGCTTGCCCCGCAACAGGGTTGCGACCTCGGTGGCGAGCCGTCCGAGCACCATGCCCTCGGCGTCGACGAGGTGCCAGCTGCGCTCAATCTCAGACGCTTTGGGGCTGTAGGTCGCCACATTCGCTCCCGTCGGTTTCGTCGCTCGGCTGACACCTGCGCCATTGGTCGGGCCATTGGCTAGACCGGCCCCTCAGGCTACGGCCCACCCCGCCAAACGACAATCCTGCCGGACAGCCTCAGCGGCTGCCTTGTGTCGGCCGCGGCGCGACCTCGGCGCGCCAGCGCTCTCGTCAGTCTTCGTCCAACAGCGCAGCGAGCCCCCGACCAGTGCCGGAAGGCTGCTCTCAACCACGTCCCACACGAGGCGATCGTCCACATCGGCGTATCCGTGGATGAGGACGTTGCGGAAGGCGATGATGCGTCGATAGCCGCTGATCCGGGCGGCCGTAGCCTCGTCGATTCTTGCGAGCCGCGTCATCGCCTCACCGATGATCTCGAACTGCCGCTCGACCGCGGCGCGCAGTAATGCCTCCTCAATGCCTCCTCTTCGTACTCGGCGAGGGACTTGCCGTTTGTGAACTCTGTCAGCGAGCGCGCCGCTCGCTGCATGTCGTCGAGATACTTCCTGCTCTCACGCCTCATACAGCGCTGTGCTCGTCTCGTTGACTGACTGCAGGAAGTACGGATTCTTGATCGCCGTCCGTATGACCAGGTCGACTGGCCGCTCGAACAGCCTCTCCAGCGCCTCCAGCAGCCCGAAATAGGCGTTCGCATAGTCATCGAGGGCCGCGGGCTCGAACTCGACCAAGAAGTCCAAGTCGCTGCGGTCAGAGTCGTAGGTCCCCGCGGCGGCCGACCCGAACAGGGCAAGCCGCCTGACGTGGAAACGACGACACAGGCCCTCGAGCTCAGCGGCTCGCTCCGCGACTGCTCCGGTCATGCCGTGCTCCCGCGGCATCGTTGAGCGCATCGGCGGGAGCCGGCGGCAACCGGCACGCCCGGCCCAGAAGCACCGCCGCCCCGATGGAACCCATGCTCCGAACGCCTGCTTGCGAGATCTGGACGGGTCCCATGGCACTCCACGACCCCAACGGTACTCCAGCCGCGCAACGTCCCAAGTGCAAGATCGTCCGCGCTGCGGGCATGCAGCGAAGTGGCCACACCGGAGTCGCGCGCCTATGGGTGATAAGGCATTGTCCTATCACGCGATGTTGATATGAACATTCATGTCATATAACCTGATGCCTTGGCCTCGCCTGCTGGGCCTGACGGCAAGCCGAACGCTGCCGCCTGTCCGCAAGCGAGGCCCGATGACCGCTGCCACGCCGATCCCGGCTGCCGCCGGGTCCCCACTGATGGATCAACCCACCGAAGCCGACCAAGCCGATTCTCGGCCGGACCCTTTGACCGAGGCTCCGCCGCTGGGCCAAGCGTCGCTGCCGTCCTCGGCCGCCAGGCCCACACTGCGCGCCCAGGTCGCGGAGAACCCTCTGGCCAGCTTCCTCAGCGCCGTCGTCGTGGCTCTGCTTGTCAGCATGCTCGCCACGACCAACATCCGCATCAACCGCGTAGAGGACAAGGTCGACGCGGGATTCGCAGCGCAGGACGCCAAGTTCGACGCCAAGTTCGACGAGCTCGACGCCAAGTTTGACGAGCTCGACGCCAAGTTTGATGAGATGAACCTGAAGCTGACGGCGCTGATCGCCAAGCTCAACGCCACCGATGAAGTGGACGCCGCGATGGAGGGGAGGCTCATCGACCGGGGCGACAACCCGGCCGCCGGTCCCTAGGCCTGGACAGCCCGCCGCATCCTGGGCTGTCCGAGCCGCGGACAACCAGGCGCCAGCGACGGCGGGATCCCCGGAGAGGTCACGCCAGGGTGCAAGACGGCTCCGTTGCCCAACCGCCGTTGGGGTCCAAAGTGCCGGCCTTGGGCGGCTGCACCCTCAGCGAGATGTCGGCGTAGATGATCCCCAACTGGCGGCACCTCGCCGCATAGAGCCGGTTGATCTCCTCAATGTTCGAAGCCGTGGGAGTCTCGGCCCGCCAGCGCCGCCGCAGCTCCGTCACCGCCAGATCAGCCGCCGTCTGGCGCGCATCGTTCGAGGCCACCTGCTCAGCGGTGTCGCCCACCACGCGCTGGACCAGCACCACCCCCAGCGCCGCCATACCCGCCACCGCAGCCACCACCAACAACCACTCCAACGTCGTCAAGCCCGCCTCGCCGCGGCGGCCTCGAAGGCCCACCACCACCCTCTAGCGGTTGCCGCCCAGACGACTGTGCCAGCTCATGTCAGCCTGCGGTCCGCGGTCAGCGGGATCGCGTACAAGTCGAGCTGCGCGGCGCACGACAGGTAGTCGCCCATCTGGTCGGGATCAGGCAATACCAACTCCCCCAGAGCGACCTTTGCGGGCCTCACAAAGGCTGTCGCCGCGGAGTTGGCGCCGCACATCACGAACTCGCCGGTGCGAGCCAAAGACAGCCAAGTCACACCCGAATAGCACTCCAGATGCGCCGGATGCACCGTCAACATGAACAACTCGCCGTCATGGCGGGCCTGCACCCTCCAGCGCTCACCGTCGGGGCGCACCGGGTCGCGCATCGCATAAGACCGCTCGGCGTCGCCTGAGCCCAACCGCACCCAGTCCCCCACAGACCCAACAACCACATTCGAAGGACGCGACGCCGCCTCCGCCAACAGCGCCTCCGACGGCTCCTCAAGCTCACGGGCCACACCGCCCCAAGGAACCCGAAACGCCGCGCTCACCGCGCCCGGCGCGCCGCCCACCTCCACACCGTGCTCGTCGTACACCAGCGCCACCTGCCCCAAGCACTCGATGCGCAAGCCCGGAAGCTCCAGCTGCGGGTAGACCTCGTCCGGCGACGCCTCCCAACTCCAGTACCGCAGCGACCACACCAACTCCAAACCGACCGCCTCGCCGTCAGCGTCATACACGAGGTCATAGTCCGGCCACAACTGCACAACCCCATGAAACGGCCACCCAGGCACCGCGCCCTCAACAAACGCCGGCCACTCCGGCCGAACCCACACCGTCGTAGAGGGCACCTCCACAGCCGCAGCCGTCGTAGAGGGCACCTCCACAGCCGCAGCCGTCGTAGAGGGCACCTCCACAGCCGCAGCCGTCGTAGAGGGCACCTCCACAGCCGCAGCCGTCGTAGAGGGCACCTCCGCAGCCGTCGTAGAGGGCACCTCCGAAGATGTCGTAGAGGGCACCTCCGAAGATGTCGTCGAGGGCGCAACCACTCCGTGTGTCGACTGCGGCACAGCGGGATCCGTCGCAGGCGGTGCCTCCACCGGATCCGCCGTCACCGGCGAGGCCTGCGCCTGAGTCACCTCAGGCACGGCCTCAGGCTCGCCCCGCGGCTCCCGAGAGCACGCCGCGCACACCACCGCCAACGCCGCCGCCAGCACCAGAGCGCGCCCCACCGGCCCTACCCGCCCGAGCCCGACGCCAACGAAACCCCACCCAAACCGAGGTGCCAATCCTTGGAGGGGTCACAATCCCCCCACCGCGGCAGCGCGAACCGCTCCACCACACGCGGCGCGCCCTCCGGCAGCACCAGCCAAGCCCCGCCGCGCCCCAAGCCGCAGGCCACCACCTCTCCCGTGTCCCCCGCAACGATGAAACCCTCCTCCCACGGGCAGTTCGGCTCGGAATAACCGAACCGGAACCCGTAATGAAAGCCATCAGTGCCATCGAGATACACCCGGTGGTGCCACCAATGCCAGGAATCGTCGCCCGGCTCCGCACCCACAGCCTCCAAGTGCTCCTCCAATGAGCCGCCGGTCCTCGCCAGGCGCAGCCCCCCTCATCAGAGGCCCGATAGTAGGCCTCCCCCTCAGCGGTGGCGACACGAAAGCCGCCAGCCACAGTCAACACCTCCACCCCCACATCGCGGCTCTGCTTGAAGTACCGCCTCGGCACATCCTCAGACCACGCAAAATGGGGATACGCCTCATCACCCCACGGCACCCGCAGGAACGCATCTCTACCTCCGCCTAGATCCCACCATGCCACCTCCACGTAGTCCTCGTTGCCCGCCACCGGGCTCGGGCACCCATGGGGACCCCCGAGCCGCACCCCGCTCAAGGCGCCGGTCTCAGCATCCCAGTACTCCAACACGTCCCCGCCATAGTTCACCACCCCACGGAAGGGCCACGCCGGCGCCGCGCCGACAGAAGCGCCCCCCTCGGATGCAGCCTCGACAGGTCCCGCCGCCCCGAGCAAGCCCACACACAACACCGCCGACGCCGCCGCGAGAACCCCGCACACCAACACGCCGCGGCCACCACCAACAGCCACTCCAGCGTCGTCAACCCGCTGTCGCCGCGCCGACCGGGACGCCGCTCGGGCGTCGGCGAACTCCGCAAAGGCGCACGCGGTGGTCGTCTCACCGCGGAAGGGGCTCACCGTGTCCGGCGCCTGGCCACCAGCGTCGGGCATTGCAGTGTGCTCGGCCACCCGACACCTCAGGGCAGACTCACGCCCTCCTGGCGGGCGCACTCCTGCGGATCGTCAGTCGCCAGGCAGGCCTCGCGCACATAGTCCTGATAGGGATGGTTGACGCTCTGCTCATACGTCATCGGGACCACCATCTCAGGATTGTCCCGCATCCACAGCCGCAGAACCTCAAAATAATAGTCACGACGGATCCTCAACAACTCATCACGATGCTCACGATCCAAAGCCGGATACGAAGCCGCAAACTTGTGACACTCATGTTGAAAATCTATGTACTCGTCCAGAGTCATCCCATACAGCTGCAGATACGACTGGACTGTCGCCGATGAGGGATCGTAATAGTAGCCATCCGTCCCGAGTCGATATAGTTTGGCATCTGGCCATTCTGAACGCTCCACGCACAGGTCGAGCGACCGGTAGAAGGCACGCCACAACTCTTGATCGGCATCGCTGACCTCGGCCGGCATGGCATCATCAGCACCCAGGAACAACAGCCTCACAGCCTGCTCGAAATAGGCGCGGTCACGCGCCTCGGGACTCATGGAACTCAGATCGTTCTTGGCGGCAGATGCCAGATTGTGGTCTTCGTAGGTGCGATATCGAGCCAGTATGTGACGACCAGCAATTCGGTCGTCGACGAGGATCTCAGTACCGATCTCGTCCTCCGTGTACCCAGCGAACAGCCCCGAACCATCGCCCTGCTGCTCAGAGGCGCGCTCCACCCACGAACCGCCCGATGACTCACTCGCACCAGAATCCGAGCCGTCATCGTCCGAGCACCCCACGACTCCGCCCCCCAGTGTCAATGGCCAGTGGGATCTGCCCAGTGGCGGACAGTAGAACTGCCCGTTCGTGGCCAACAGAACTGCCCGGTGGTGGCCAGGTGTTCTGCCCGTAGCTCAGTTGGTCAGTGGCGTCACCCCCTTGCCGGCGGTGGCTTGGGTGAGGCGGATGCTGTCGCCGGCGGTCATGACGATGTGGGCGTGGTGCAGGAGCCGGTCGACGGTGGCGTTGGCGATGGTCTTGGGCATGAGTTCGTCGAACCCGGCGGGGTGAAGGTTGCTCGACAGGGCGATGGAGCGTTTCTCGTAGGCGGCGTCGACGACGCGGTAGAGCGCCTCGGCGGTCTCGGTGGCGACGGGGAGCAGGCCGATGTCGTCGATCACGATGACGTCGGCGCGCATGATCCGCCGGATCGCTTTGGCGGCGGTGTCGTCGGCGCTGTGGCGGCGCACGAGCGCGCCGAGGTGCTCGAGACTGAACCAGGACACTTTGTGGCCGGCATCGACGGCGGCCTGGCCGAGCGCTTCAAGGAAGTGGGTCTTGCCGGTGCCTGATGGTCCGCACACGACGAGGTTCTCGTGGCGGTGGATCCACTCCAGGGTGCGCAGCGCCCGCTGGGTCGGCGCCGGGACCGATGACACTGCCTCGTCCCAGGCGTCGAAGGTCTTGCCGGTGGGGAACCCGGCCGCTTTGCGCCGGGCCCGGATCGAGGACGCTTGGCGGCCGGCGAGTTCCTCGGTGAGCAGTGCGCGCATCGCTTCGGCCGGTTCCCAGCGTTGTGCCTTGGCGGTGGCCAACAACTCCGGTGCAGCGGCGCGCATGTGGGGCAGGCGCAGGGTGCGCAACAGGTCGACAACCTCGTCGATCGGTGCTGGGTTCATCGGTCGCCTCCGAGGCGGCCCCAAGCGGCGGTGCCGGGCTGCAGCGAGTGCACGTCATCGGCGCGCCGGCGTTGTCCGGGCGGGTCAGCAGCCAGGATCGAGGCCAGGTCGCCGTCTGCGAAGCGGCCGAACATCGCGGCGGCACCGAGCGCCCAATCAACGCGCATCTGGCCGTGGAGGCGGGCAAGGGTGACGGCTTGGGCCATCTTGACCTTCATGCGGCTCGTGCCCGCGGCGGCTGCTTCAACGAGCCAGGTGCGGGCGCCGTCTCCGATGGCGAGGAACTCGACCTCGGCCGCGCTCGTCGGCTTCGGACGCCGCCCGAGCGGCCCAGCCGGGCGCGCCGGGTAGTGGGCGTCGTCGATCATCGGATGCCCCGGTGTCGAACGCTGGTGGCGGGCAACCTCGATTGGGCCTGACGGTGCACAGTGGGTGACGACGACCCGGTCGCCGTCCACACGCACCCACACCGTCTCATCGGCGAGGGTGTGCGGGACCGAGTAGGTCACGCCGCCGAAGCTGATCGTGGAGCTCCAAGTGACTTTCCGGGTCTCCCCCAGCACCGCCGTGTAAGGGGCCTCGGGCAACCGATGCAGGCGCTGCTGCTCCTCGAGGAGCATCTCGACTGGTGCCCGCCGGGTCACCCGATGCTCACGGCCATTGACCTCGGCCATCCACGCGTCGCACGCATCGACCAGCTCGGACCAGCTGGTGTAGTCGCCGCGCAGGTTCGCGTCGGTTGGCACCAAGTCGGCCTCAGCGACCCGCACCGTCGCCTCTGACCCGCCCTTGGACTCGGGGTCCGCCGGCACACACGTCGCCACCGTGATCCCGTAGTGGCCGCCGACCGCGGCCATCTCCGGATGGCGCACAGCGATCCCAGCGACGTGATCGATCGTGACCGTGCGCTCGTTGTCGGTGAGCCAACACGTCGCAGCGCCGCCAAAGGCTCGCATCGCCCGATCCACACAGGCGATCACCGTCGCCAACCTGCGATCCCAGCACGGCACCACCACCCGGAACCTCGACCACGCCAACCACGCACAGAACAGATTCGTCCTTCGGCCCGCGATGACCGGACCCGCGCCCCAGTCCCACTGCGCCCACATGCCCGGCTCGGGGATCCACGGCCGATACACCCGCCGCCGACCACGGCGACGGTTGGCCTTCACCTCAGCGACCGCCCGGCGGACCGTGCGTTCTGAACCGGTGTAACCCAAAGCAGTGAGCTTGTCGAAGGCCCGGTCGGCGCGGATCTTGGCGTGCGACCGCTCGACCCACTCCTCGATCTTCGCCAAAGAACGGATCGATGATCCGCCCCCTGCGCCGCGGCCCGTCGCCGGCCAACTCGCCGGCATCGCGCTCAGCGACATAACGGGCCACAGTGTGATGAGACACGCCGGCCAGATCACCGGCGCCACGCAACGACCCAGTCAGGTCGAACGCTTCCAACATGTTCATGATTTCCTCGCGAGACTTCACTCGCTCCTCCTGCTCGATGGTCACGGTTGTCGTGACCGGCCATTCGAGTAGGAGGAGCACCCGCCGCGGTGGACCCCGACGGGAAATGGACTTCAACGCGGGCAGTTCTGTTGGCCGCCGCTGGGCAGAACTGTTGGCCGCCAGCGGGCAGCTACATGGCCGCCACTGGGCAGGATCTCATGGCCGCCGACACCCCAGCACCACCAGACAGACCCAGACACCCAGAACAGCCCTCGTAAGTGATACGCCCGCGATCGACCGGCAGACCCTGCGACGCATCCCAACACGACTGCTGTTAGACATCTTGGGCTCCATAGCTGATCGACGACATCGGGACCGTCGAGACACCGAACTTCATAGCATCAGCCACCTCATGACATTTTGCGACGAGATCTCTTGGGACCTGCCAGCTGTAGTGCCTATAGGTAACCGGCGAACTTCCACGGTTGGCGTCGCACAGCCGTTTGAGGTCCAGGTTGAATCGTTCGTCGGCTTGTGCTCGGACAGTGGTGTTCCATGTGCCTGCGTGTTGGAGGTGGTGCTCGACCCGGTAGAGGTTGCGCCAGTTGAAGTCATGTCGCATGCACGCGAACACGAACGACACGGTCTGGGTTCCGAAGGCTGCGTGGTCGCGGATGTACTGGGCGAGATCGACCAACTCGGGGGTCGTGAACGGCGAGCTGTGTGCCAGGATCATGGCGTTCAGCCACGACTCCAACCCTTGGACCAGCCCCTGCGGAATACTGCATCGATCGGTCTTGAACGGCAGCCACGGGTAGGTCGGGCTCGACGGATCGAAGGGATCGCCGTTGTCGGTCGGGCAGGTGGGGTGCTCGCCATAGCAGATGCTGCCTCGGGCGTCGAGGAACCGCTCAAGGGTCATGCCGCCGAGCCCGGTATTGCCGAGGTCTCGCACATCGGAGTGCGCTTTCTGGGGTGTGGGCACCCACACGTTCAGATCGAACGACCCCGCAGAAACGGTGCCGGTGGGGGCGATCTCGATCAGGTACCTGCCCGCGGTCAATGTTGGCGACAAAACTGGATCCGCGCCCCGTCGGGCGGTCGTGAGAGCAATCTGCTGCACCTCGTTGGGCCCGCTGGCCGGCACGTACCGCCACAGTGTCACAGAGGGCGATCCCCCGCCTGAGGTGAGCGCAGGCGGCGTCTGGCCCGGCCGCATCGGGCGTTGTAGCGGCTCGAGGGCTATCCGTGCCGGCAGGCCCTCTGCGGGAGCGTCGTGGGGCACCGTGAACGAATAGTACTTGGCGCGGCTGCTCTGGCTCAGCGAACTGCACGCCGCGGGCGCGCCCGAACCATACAGGGAGTACGCGCCCGACGCGCCAGTCTGGCCCCACCATGGCGTGCGCGCCGCCAAAGCAGTGACAGCACACCCTGAGGGCACCGCGGACACCGCCACACACAGGCCGCCACCAGTATGGAAGGGCGCCTGACCGGCGGGGCACGTGGCGCTGATCGTGATTCTGCGGGTGTCGGTTCGGCCGGGTTGGCGGAGCCGACGCGCAGGCGGCGGGTGCGGTGGCCCTTGGATGGGAGCCTCGGCGTTGGCACGGCTTGCGGTGACGGACTCTGCGGGGTGGAGGTTCATGCGAGGGTGCATTGGGGTCGTTTGTCCCATCCGGTTCCGCTGGAGTGGAGCGTGCCGCGTTTGGGTGGCTGCACCTCCAGGGAGATGTCGGCATAGATGATGGCGAACTGGCGACAGCGCCTCTCGTACCGTGCGTTGATCTCATCGATTGTCGACAAGGTGGGCGCCTCGTCCTGCCAGCGTCGCTGCAGTTCTGTGACCGCGAGGTCTGCCGCGGTCTGGCGGGCGTCGCTGGCGGCGACCTGCTCAGCAGTGTCGCCGACAACGTTCTGGATCAGCACCACCGCCAAAGCAGCCAAAGCGGCGACCGCGGCCACCACCAGCAGCCACTCCAGCGTCGTCAACCCGCTGTCGCCGCGTGTCGTGCCCAGAGGCTGCGGCACGGTCCTCAACGTGCGGCCAGTGCTGCCTGCGGGAAGGCACCACAAGCGCCGGCTACGGAAGCGTCACACGACGGCCGCTGGCGCACTGCTGGGGATCATCGGCCTGTTCGCACTCTCGAATGAAGCGTTCCTCGATTGGATGGTTGTCGCCTTCGTGGTGCTCGATGGGCACAACCAACTCGGGATTGGCGACCATCCAGTCCCTCACGGCGGCCATGTAATGGGCCCGCCGCTTCGCCAACAACTCATCACGATACGCCGGATCAAGCGTCGGATATGTCGCCGCGTACTTGCCGCACTCATGACGCAGATCCAAGAATATCTCCAACGTCAACCCGTAGTCCCGCTCATACTGCTCGCCCAACTGCTGTGACACGTCATATAGCTGCACACCGGGCCAGCCCGCGTCCGCCGCGCAATGATCCATCGCCTCATCCTCAGCGTCATGCAACACACCGCTGCCGATGGCGACATCGGGTGGCAACGTGTCACCCGCGGCGACGATGACCAGCCCAACGAGGAACTCAAAATAGTCTCGCTCACGGTCGTGCCCAGAACCCTCCAAGGGATCGCCAAGGTCACGATCCATCTCATCGAGCGTTCGATAGCGTGCAAACCAAAGCGAATGCAAGATGATCTCGTCACCGACGAGTTCATCAAGTCCTATCTCTTCGTCGGGGTACTCGCGGGGTGGGTCCTCAGAACTGCACGCAATAACCGACATCATCACGACACCAGCAACGATCAGCTGTGCCAGCGCAGCGCTCCACCAGCGGGCGCTCAGCCGGGTTCGCCGGCGCCGGGACTCAAGATCGATCATCGCGTTAGTGGTCATAGTCGATGCCGTCGAATCCGGGTACCTGCACACCGGCGAAGAAGGCCCATGCGACTTGCGTGCATTTCGGCACGTAGTCCACTGACAGGGTCCAGTCCCAAGTGTCGGGCACCTCGGGCTGTCCGTATTGGTTGGCGTTGCACAGCGCTGTGAGGTCTTGTCCGAGTCGCTGGTCGGCTCGCAGTCTTGCTGCGGGGCTCCAGGCGGTTTCGACTCCGAAGTGGTGTTTGACTCTGTGCAGGTTGCGCCAGTTGAAGTCGTGTCGCAGACAGCCGTAGTAGAAGGGTACGCTCACACCGTCGAAGCTGGGCTGTTGGACGATGTACTGCGCGAGGTCGACATCGGCGCCCGGCAGCACATTCACGATCGTCTGCAGCAAGTTGACCTGCCAGCTCGGGGGGACGCTGCACCAGTCGGCGTTGAAGGCCAGCCAGGGGTGGGTGGGGCTCTGGGGGTCGGTGGGGTCGCTGCGCCCGGTGGATGCGCTCTTGGCGACACTGCCTCGGGCGTCGTGGAACTCCCACAGTGCCATCCCTCCGCCGCCGGGGCCGGTGTTTCCTACGTCTTGCACGTCGGAGTGAGGTGCTTCTGAGTAAATGTCCGTTTTCGGGGGTTTGATTGCGCCGCATTGGGCGGGTGTGTTCATGGCTGGTTGGGTTTGTTGTTGCGATGGTAGGCGATGCGGGTGAGGCGGGCCTGTGTGAGGCCGTCTTGGCGGGCCTGGCGGATGCGCTCTCCTCGTCCTTGGTGTTCGTCGTCGGGGGTGACGTAGCCGAGGGAGGCGTGCAGGCGGCGGGTGTTGTAGTCGTTTCGGGCGATGTCGAGCTCTGCTCGCAGCGTGTTGGGGTCGGTGATCTTCTCGAGGTGGGGCCACTCGGTTTTGACGTGGCCGAACAGGGTCTCGATCCATGCCTGGTCCGTCGGGGTGCCGGGCCGGCCGAAGCGCGACGCGATGGAGCAGAGGGCCAGGAACTCCCGGGTGGTGCCGGCTCGCATTTGGGGTCCGTTGTCTGACATTGCCAGCAGGATCGGCTCCTCGTCGCTGTCGTCGCCTCGGCGGGCGCGGTCGGCTTGGCGGGCCTCGACGGCGGGCCACAGCCCCTCGGTGTCGAGGGCTTGTGTGAAGACGACCTCTACTTGGGTGGCGGTCTCCTCGGCGGTGACGAGGGTGGCGAGCCATTTGCGGGTGACGACGTCGAGGATGGCGTAGGCGACCCGGCCGGCTCTGGGGAAGTGGGTGATGTCGTAGATCCAGATCTCGTGGCGTTTCCATTCGATCCAGTCCGGCAGGGGCCGCGCCGGTGCCGGTGCGCGCTGCGGGCGGGCGGGCAGAACCAGCCCCTGGGCTGCGAGAACGCGATACAGCGTCGACGGCGACACCCAGACCAGGTTCTCGTATGAGCCGCGGTGCGCGAGCTTGCGGTAGCCGCCGTCGATGTCGCCCCAGCGCTCGAACAGCTCCACGATCGCCCGGCGCTCTGTTGGGGTGATGGCATGTGACGCCGTGCCGCCCGCAGTGCTGTCATCGAGGCGGCCCGCGCCTCGGCGGTGCTGCCAGCGGCGGCACCGGCGGCTGTCGAGCTCGAGCACCGAGCAAGCCCGCGCTGTGCTCCAGCCCGCCCCGACGGCGCCGTCGACGAGGTCCAACAGAGCCGCCTTGGTGCCGGCCTCGACACGCGGGGGCACGCCGGCGGTCACCCCCAACGCTCTTTTCTGCGACAAGGTGACCTTGACCGCCATCTCCTTGAGCGCCTCGCCCAGCCGGGCCGCCTCGTCTCGGGCCATCACCAACTCCGGGACGACGCCGCCGGAGCGCGTCCCGGGACGAGACGACGCCAACGCGTCCAGAGCACCCTTCTTGGCGACCTCGCGGGCCCGCATGATCGTGGAGCGGTCCACGCCCCAATGGTCCGCGCACTCGACCACGGTCATCTCACCCGTGAGCACCTGCACGAACGCCTCGTACTTCTGCACAGGCGACAACCGCCGCCTCCCGCGGCGTCCGCTACGCTCCAAGGACTTCGAGGTATCAGTCATCTGACGCTCCTTTCACAGCGCCATGCTCCCACCCCGATGCTCCGTAATCAACGACCCAAAACCGGACACGAACTCAGAACCACTACACGGATTGTGAGCATGCTGACCAGCCGAACACCGCGGCGGAACAGTCGTGGTCGAGGGGTCGGGGTGATCGCCAGAACAACCGGTTGCCCCCACCCCACCACCGTGAGCATCGCGATGCGGCTCGGTGTTTCGGAACCCAGCCGGATGATAACCACTGCCAAACACCGGATTGTGAGCATGCTGACCAGCCGAACACCGCGGCGGAACAGTCGTAGATGAGGAGACAGTCGTGGTCGTGGTCGTGGTCGTGGTCGTGGTCGTCCGCGGTGGACACGTAACGGCACCGCCAGGGCATTGGTGGTGCGAATGGCAAACAGGATTGGAAGGATGTAGGTGCCCGCCCGCGCACGACGTGCTCTGAAAGGCAGCAACTACAGAATCTGGCCCAGCCGACGGAGACGGGAATCCGGCCATGCCAAAGGCCACATCCGAGACGACGCAACCAGTACCCGTAATCCAAACCGGCCCAACCGGGCAGGCACGGCAGGTGCCGTCGCTCCAGGTTCCATTGGGACAATCCTGCGCGACCGCCTGTTGAGGCCTACCGCGATCAGCGGTCAGGAAGTCGAGCAACCCAATTGCCAACACCAGCGCCGCCAAGACCACTACCAGTGACCGACTGATCAGCGACGCCCCGATGTGACGGCTCCGTACAACCGGTGACCGTAGCACGATCCCGAATGTTGGACGCGGATATTTCTATTGCGTCATCTGCATTGCCCACTGCGATCAAGCCCGACTGGAATCGGCGAACGTGGGGTGCCGCTAGCTAGTCTCGGGAGACTCCACGGAGCGGTCGTAGAGGGCGGCCCACAGCACTAGGCCGTGCGGGGGCGCCGGGCTGGGCGCGGCGCTGCGGTCGCGGGCCGCGATTATGGCCCCCACATCGGAGGGCTTGTGCCGGCCCAGGCCGACCGACACCAGCAGCGCCACCAGCGACCGCACCATCTGGTGGCAGAACGCCCTGGCCTCGATCTCGAACACCGCGGTCTCTGCCTCGAGCCACCACACAGCCCGCCGCACGGTGCGCACCATCGACTGGTCCGGGTGCGAGGGCTTGCGGCGGCAGAACGAGCTGAAGTCGTGCTCGCCCAGCAATCGGTCCGCCGCGGTGCGCATCGCGGCGAGGTCGAGAGGCCGCTCGACGTGCCAGCACAGACCGGCCGCCAGCGGGTTCGGCACCGGCGAGTTCAGCACCCGGTAGCGGTAGACCCGCCCGGTGCACGAGCGGCGTGCGTCGAAGTCGGGGGACTCGATGCTGGCCCTCGACACCGAGATGCGCGGACCGCACATGCGATTGACGGCCCGCACCAGCCGGACCGGGTCGGCCCGCTCCATGTCGGCGTCGAAGGAGACCACCTGGGCCCGGGCGTGCACGCCGCTGTCAGTCCGCCCCGCGCATACAAGGTCGACCGAATGGCGGAGCACGCTGGCCAGGGCGTCGCGGAGGGCTCCCTCCACCGTGGGCACTCCCTCGTTTCGGGCGAATCCGTGAAACTCGGAGCCGTCATAAGCGACCGTCATCCGCATGCGGACGACTCCTACCGGTTCAGAGCTAGCAGGCAATCAGACCAGTTCGATGCGGGCCATGGGGGCGTTGTCGCCGTGGCGGGGCCCGAGCTTGACGATGCGGGTGTAGCCGCCGTGGCGGTCGACATAGCGAGGGCCGATCTCGTCAAAGAGCTTCGAGGCCATCTCCCGGTCGCCGAGGAACCTGACCACCTGACGGTGGTTGTGCACCCCGCCGCGGCGAGCCTTGGTGATCATCTTCTCCGCGATGGGGCGCACAGCCTTGGCCTTCGCCTCGGTGGTGGTGATGCCCTCCGCCGCGATGAGCGACGCCACGAGGTTGGCCATCATCAGCTTCTGATGGCGGCTGCTGCCCCCGAAGCGGCGTCCTTTGCGGGGACGGGCCGGCATCTCAGTCCCCACCCCGCAGCGACAGGCCCCGCTCGTCGAGCTTGGCGACGACCTCGTCGAGGCTCTTCTCGCCGAAGTTGGTGATGGCCAGCAGGTCGTCGGGGGTCTTGTCCAGCAGTTCGCTGAGCGTGTGTATCTGCGCCCGCTTGAGGCAGTTGCGGGGACGCTCCGTCAGCTCGAGGTCGTCCACCATGAGCTCGGCCTCCGTGTCCGCTTGGGAAATGGCGGATATCTCGCCCAGCTCGAGGCCGCGGGGGTCGTCGCTGAGCTGCTCGACGAGCTCGACGAGGCTCCGCAGCGTGGCACCCGCAGAGGCCACCGCTTCGGCCGGCGAGATCGACCCGTCGGTTTCGACGTCGAGCACTAGCAGGTCGTAGTCCGTCGACTGCTCGACACGGGTGGCTTCGACGGTGAACGTGACCCGCCGCACCGGCGTGTAGATCGAATCGACCGGTATCACGCCGATGGCCGCCGTCAACTCCTTGTTCTCCTCGGCGGACACGTAGCCGCGGCCCCGAGCCACGGTGATGTCCACTGCCAGCCGGCCGGCCTGATTGAGCGTGGCGATGGAAGCCTCCGAGTTGAGGATCTCGATGTCGGGATGGCGCTGGATGTCGGCTGCGGTGACGTCGGCGGGGCCCCGGACATCGAGCCGCAGCGTCACCGGCTCCTCGCAGAGGACGACCAGCACCAGGTCCTTGAGGTTCAGAATGATGTCGGTAACGTCCTCCGCCACGCCAGCAATGGTCGCGAACTCGTGGAGGGCGGTGTCGAAGCGAACCTGGGTGACCGCTGCTCCGGGGATCGCCGAGAGCAGCGTGCGCCGCAGCGAGTTGCCGATCGTGTGACCGAAGCCGGGCTCGAGGGGGCCGATGGCGAATTGCTGCCGGTTGTCGTCGGCCGACTCGAGGATCTCGACGGTCGGGCGCTGCATTACAAGCATGGGGGACTCCTAGAATCTCTCCTGCGTCGTTCAGGACCCGGACTGCTCCGAGTACTGCTCGGTGGGTAGGGACTCCAACTACTTCGAGTACAGCTCGACGACGAGCTGCTCGCGTATCGGTACGTCGATCTGCTCGCGGATGGGCAGCTCGCGCACCGTGGCCGTGAAGGCGCCCTCGCCGCGGTCGATCCAGGCGGGCGGGTTGCGATCGAGCACGTCCACGTTCCACTGGATCGTGGCCGAGTCTCGGATCTTGGCCCGCAGCTCGACGACATCGCCCTTGCGCAAGCGGTAGCTGGGGATTGTTACTCGTGAGCCGTTCACGTTCACGTGGCCGTGGTTGACGATCTGGCGGGCCTGGGGGCGGGTCGCGCCCCAGCCCATGCGGTAGACGAAGTTGTCGAGGCGAAGTTCCAGGAAGCGCAGCATGTTCTCGCCGGTCACACCCTGGCGGCGGCTCGCCTCAGCGAAGAGGTTGCGGAACTGGCGCTCGGTTAGCCCGTAGCTGTGGCGGGCCTTCTGCTTCTCCTGCATCTGCACCAGGAACTCCGAGGCCGTGCTCCGCCGCCGCGAGCGGCCCCGCTCCCCGGGCGGATACGGCCGTCGCTCAAGGGCGATCGCCTCGCCCTTGGTGCCCCAGATGTTGGTGTTTAACCGGCGCGACACTCGCGCCTTGGGTCCGGTGTAGCGCGACATGTCAGACCCTTCTGCGCTTGGGCTGGCGGCAGCCGTTGTGGGGCACGGGCGTCACGTCGGTGATTCCGGTCACGTCGACGCCGACGTTCTGCAGCGAGCGGATGGCAGTCTCCCGGCCCGACCCGGGCCCCTTGACCTGGACGTCGACCTTGCGCAGACCGTGCTCCATGGCCTTGCGGGCGGCCTGCTCGGCGGCCATCTGTGCGGCGAAGGGCGTGGACTTGCGCGATCCCTTGAAGCCGACATTGCCCGCGGACGCCCACGAGATCACATTGCCCTCAAGGTCGGTGATGGTGATGATTGTGTTGTTGAACGAGCTCTTGATGTGGGCCACACCATGAGTCACGTTCTTGCGCTCGCGCTTGCGGGTGCGCTTTCGGTCCGAGGATGGTTTCGCCATGGTCGCCAATCGCCTACTTCATGACCTTCTTCTTGCCGGCCACAGTCCGCTTCGGGCCCTTGCGGGTGCGGGCGTTGGTATGGGTCCGCTGGCCCCGCACGGGAAGCCCGCGGCGGTGGCGCAGTCCCTGATAGCACCCGATCTCCATCTTGCGCTTGATGTCCTGCGACACCTCGCGTCTCAGGTCGCCCTCCACCCGAAGGTTGGCGTCGATGTAGCCCCGCAGCTTCGCCACTTCCTCGTCGGTTAGGTTGCGCACCCGGGTGTCGGGATGGATCTCGGCCGCCTGGCAGATCTCCTGGGCAGTGCTGCGCCCGATGCCGTAGATGTAGGTCAGGGAGATCTCCACCCGCTTCTCGCGCGGGATGTCGACGCCGGAGATGCGCGCCATCTAGCCCTTCCCCTCTGCTGCGGAGACGCGGGCCACCTCAGCCCTGCCTCTGCTTGTGGCGCGCGTTGTCGCAGATCACCATCACGCGCCTGCGCCGACGGATGACCTTGCAGCGGTCGCAGATCTTCTTGACGCTGGGTCGGACTTTCATAGGTGGTTGATGCTCACTTGTATCGATAGGTGATTCGGCCCCGCTGGAGGTCGTACGGTGTTACCTCGACCTGGACGCGGTCGCCGGGAAGTATCCGGATGTAGTGCATCCGCATCTTGCCCGAGATGTGGGCCAGCACGTAGTGGCCGTTCTCGAGCTCCACGCGGAACATCGCGTTGGGAAGGGACTCCTTGACGGTTCCCTCCAACACGATCGCGTCCTCTTTCGGTTTCGGCAGTGTCTGGCCTCCTGTGGGATGAGCCCCGGTCGGCGGCGCGCCAGCACCGGCCCGAGGCCGAAGTGCAACGCTACCTGCGACCGGTCCCCCATCCAACCCCCCAGAGGCCGAGCGGACAGACCGCAGCTGACGAATTCACGAGGCCGAGCGAGGCCGGGGCCCGAGCGGCCCGTGAGCGCAGCGAACAAGAGCGGGAAACACCAGAGGCCGAGCGGACAGACCGCAGCTCGCCGTCAGCCACGGTTGCGCTCGACGGCCGCCGAGACTCGCTCGAACACCTCGTCGGGAGTGCCCACCCCGTCCACGGTCGCGAGCAGCCCTCGGGCCTCGAACCAGTCGAGCAGGGGCGCGGTCTGCTCCTCGTACAGTTCGAGCCGGCGCTGGATCGCCTCCAGCGTGTCGTCCGAGCGCCCCCGATCCAGCATCCGGGCCGTCACCACGTCTATGGGAACGTCGATGTTCACCGCCACGTCGAGACGATGGCCCAGCTCGTCCAGAATGGCCTCCAGAGCGTCGGCCTGGTCGCTGGTCCGCGGGTAGCCGTCGAGCAGCACCCCGTCAGTGGCGATGTCGTCCCGCGAAAGCCGGTCGCGCACGATGCCGTTCATGATGTCGTCGCCTACCAGCCCGCCGGCGTCCATGACCGCCTTGGCCTGCCGGCCGAGCTCGGTGCCGGCGGCCACCGCGGCCCGAAGGACGTCGCCGGTGGAGAGGTGAACGCAACCGAACGCGCCGGTGAGGCGCTCCGACTGCGTTCCCTTGCCCGAGCCCTGCCGGCCCAGGATCACCATGCGCAAAGGGGGCATCGCTATTTCAGGAAGCCCTCGTAGTTCCTCATCATGAGCTGGCTGTCGATCTGCTTCATCGTCTCGAGGGCCACGCCGACGGCGATGAGAAGCGAGATGCCCCCGAAGGCGAAACCGCTCGCGCCACCTCCTGCGCCGGCGTTCACGTCGGTGCCGATGGTGACCGCCACGAGGATGGAGGGAACCAACGCGACCGACGCGATGAACAGGGCTCCGGGCAGGGTGATGCGCGACAGGATCCGGGCCAGGTAGCGCTCGGTCTGGATTCCGGGACGGATGCCGGGGATGAACCCGCCCTGCTTGCGGATCGTGTCGGCCTGCTTCACCGGGTCGAAGGTGATGGCGGTGTAGAAGTACGCGAACCCGATGATCATCAGGCCGAAGAAGAACAGGTACACGGGGCTGGTCGGATAGGTGAGGTGATCGTCGACGAACGACTGGATGCTGCCTCCGATGCCGCCGTCGGGCATGGCCGCACCCACCAGGGTGGGCAGGTACAGCACGGAACTGGCGAAGATGATGGGGATGACGCCCGACTGGTTGACCTTCAGCGGGATGTAGGTGCTCTGGCCGCCGTACATGCGCCGGCCCACGACCCGCTTGGCGAACTGCACCGGGATGCGGCGCTGGCCCTGCTCCACGAAGACGATGCACACCAGCAGGATCACAGCCACGATCACGAAGCCGACTAGGGCGTTGTTCCCGTTGTTGGCCCTGACCGCGGTGAGCTGGGCCGGCAGCGACGACACGACACTGGTGAAGATCAGCAGCGACATGCCGTTGCCGATGCCGCGCTGGGTGATCAACTCCCCCATCCACATGAGTAGGGCGGTGCCGGTGGTGAGCGTGAGGACCACCACGAACACGACCCACACCGTGAAGTCGGGCAGCAGGTCGATCCCGCCGACCAGAGCGCCGCTGTGGAACAGGAACGCGAAGCTGGTCGACTGCAGCAGGGCTATGCCGACGGTGAGATAGCGGGTCCACTGGGTGATCTTGCGCTGGCCCACCGCACCCTGCTGCTGCCACTGCTCGATGCGGGGGATCACCACGCCCAGGATCTGCATGATGATCGACGCCGTGATGTAGGGCATGATCCCGAGCGCAAAGATGGCGAACTGGGTTAGCGCCCCGCCCGAGAAGAGCTGGACGAACCCTAGGATCCCGCCCGATGTGTTGGCCTGGTCCCTCATCAACTGCACGGCGTCGGTGTCCACGTACGGCGCGGGAATGAAGGCCCCGAGGCGGTAGACGCCGATGATGAACAGGGTGAACAGGATCTTGTTGCGCAGGTCCGGGATTCGGAACATGTTGAGCACTCGGTTCAGCACGGCAGCCTCCCTCCGCCCGTCAGATCGGCCTCCCGGATCCTCACAGCCCTCTCCCTGTCAGCGGTTGGTGTGCTGGTTGTAGCTGCCGTGCGGCGGCCGCCGGTCGCCCCACGGCTTGGCCACGATCTCGACGCTGCCGCCGGCGGCGGCGATGGCCTCCGCGGCGCGGTCGGACACCGCGTGGGCTCGCACCCGCACCGCCCGGTGGAGCTCGCCGCGGCCCAGTACCTTCACCAGCGCCTTCTTGCCCACCAGGCCCCGCTCCCGCAGTATCTCGGGAGAGACCTCGTCGAGGCCGGTGGCCTCAATGGTGTCGAGGTTCACCGGCTGATACTCCACACGGAAGGGGTTCGTGAAGCCGCGCCACTTGGGGACGCGGCGAAGCAGCGGCATCTGCCCGCCCTCGAAGCCGGCGGGAACCTTGCTGCGGGCCTTCTGGCCCTTCATGCCGCGGCCCGCGGTCTTGCCCCCGCGCCCGCCGATGCCCCGGGCCACCCGCTTGGGCCGCTTGTGCGACCCCGGTTGGGCCCTCAGGTCATGCAACTTCGTCATCCGTCCACCTCCTCGACGGAGACCAAGTGGGGAACCCTATCGATCATGCCGCGTATCTCGGGGCGGTCGGGCAGGGTGTTGCTCCTTCCGATCCGCCCCAGGCCGAGAGCCCGCAGCGTACCGCGCTGTTTGGGCTTGGTGCCGATGGCAGAGCGAACCTGGGTCACCAGCAGAGCCATCACCCCTCCTCCCCCTCGTCGTCCCGCTGGGTAGCCGCGGCCCGGTCGATGCGCGTGGCCTGGTAGGCGTCCCAGAGGCCCTTGGGAAGGAACTCTTCTGGGTCCAGGCCCCGCATGCGAGCCACCTCATCGGGGCGGCGCAGCGACTGCAGCCCGCTGATGGTGGCCCGGGCCACGTTTATGTGGTTGGCAGAACCGAGCGACTTGCACAGCACGTCGCCTATGCCCGCCTCCTCGAGGATGGCCCGAGCCGCGCCGCCCGCGATCACGCCGGTGCCGGGGGCAGCCGGCTTGAGCAGCACGCGGCCGGCCCCGGTCGTGCCGATTACCGGGTGCATGATGGTGCTGCCCGCCATCGGCACCTCGAACACGCTGCGCCTGGCCTCCTCAGTGCCCTTCTGGATGGCCAGCGGCACCTCCTTGGCCTTCCCGTAGCCGAGGCCCACACGGCCGGCCCCGTCGCCGATCACCACCAGAGCGGTGAAGGAGAACCGGCGGCCGCCCTTGACGACCTTGGCCACCCGGTTGATGTGGATAACCCGCGACTCCCGCAGAGGGGGGCCGTTCGAGCGCTCCTCGGCCATCAGAACTCCAATCCCGGATGGGGGACAACTCGCTCGGCCATCAGAACTCCAATCCCGGATGGGGGACAACTCGGTCGGCCATCAGAACTCCAATCCGGCAGAGCGCGCCGCTTCGGCGAGCTCGGCCACCCTGCCGTGATACCGGTAGCCGCCGCGGTCGAACACGGCGGCCGTGATGCCGGCGCCCTGGGCCCGCTGCCCGATGAGCGTCCCGACCGCGCGGGCCGCGGCCACGTTGCCGCCGGGAACCGAGCGCAGTTCGGCCTCCAGCGTGGAGGCCGACACCAGGGTCGTCCCCGCGTTGTCGTCGATGAGCTGGACCGAGATGTGCCGGCTCGACCGGAACACCGACAGCCGCGGCCGCTCGGCCGTGCCCCGCACCTTCTTGCGGACGCGCCGGTGCCGACGGATGCGGCCCTCCCGGCGCTTTCTGGCCTGATCAACCATGGCTACTTCGCCGCCTTCCCGGCCTTGCGCTTGACGCGCTCGTCGACGTACCGGATGCCCTTGCCCTTGTAGGGCTCGGGCGGGCGCCATTTCCTGATGTCGGCCGCCACCTGGCCGACGAGTTGCTTGTCGATGCCCTTCACGAGGATCTGCGTCCGCTGCGGGACCTCGAACTCCACGCCGGAGGGGGCCGTGATCTTCACGGAGTGGCTGAAGCCGAGGGCCAGCTCCAGCGAGGCGGGTGTGGACTCGTTGACCCGGTAGCCCACGCCTTGGATTCGCAGTTCCTTGCTGAACCCCTCACTCACGCCGGTGACCATGTTCTGCACCAGCGTCCGGGCGAGCCCGTGCAGCGACTTGCTCTGGGCGGTGTCGTCGGGGCGCTCGACGTGCAGCCTGCCGTCGGCGAAGCGGGCCGTGATCTGGCCGGGGAGCTCCCTGCGGAGCGTTCCCTTGGACCCCGTCACCACGACGGTGCGGCCCTCAAGGGCCACATCCACCCCGCTGGGGACCGTGATGGGGACGTTTCCCACGCGACTCATGGCCTGCTCCTCACCACACGTAGCAGAGGATCTCGCCGCCCATGCGGTTCTTCCTCGCCTCCCGGTCGCTCATAAGGCCCCTGTTGGTGGACACAACCGCCACGCCGAGTCCGCCCTGGACCCGCGGGATCTCGTCCCGCTTCCTGTAGATGCGCAGCCCCGGCTTGGAGATGCGCCGCAGCCCGCGGATGACGCGGTCCCGCTCGGGCGAGTACTTCATCTCGATCGTGAGGGTCTTGCCCGGCCGGAGCGAGTTGTCCATCTCGGCGTAGGACGCGATGTAGCCCTCCCGGCGCAGCACCTCGGCCAGTGCGAGCTTTCGCTTCGACGATGGCATCGCCACTTCGTCGTGCATGGCCACATTGGCGTTGCGTATGCGGGTCAGCATGTCCGCGATCGGATCTGTCATCGTCATCGGCTAGCCACCTCACCAACTCGCCTTCTTCACGCCGGGCAGTTCCCCGGCGTGGGCTAGGTCGCGCAAGCAGATGCGGCACAGGCTGAACTTCCGGTACACGGACCGGGGCCGGCCGCACTTGCGGCACCGCGTGTAGGCGCGCACCTTGAACTTGGGGGTGCGCTGCTGCTTCTCTCTGAGGGCCTTCTTAGCCATCGGTCATTGCCCCTCTCGCTGGAACGGGAACCCGAACGCCTCCAGAAGCGCCCGGCCCTCGGTGTCGGTCTTGGCTGTGGTGACGATCGTGATGTCCATCCCCCGGGTGGCGTCGACCGTGTCGTAGTCGATCTCCGGGAAGATGAGCTGCTCGGTGATGCCGAACGTGTAGTTGCCGCAGCCGTCGAAGGACCGCAGCGACAGGCCGCGGAAGTCGCGGATGCGGGGGATGGCCAGCGCTATCAGCCGGTCGAAGAACTCGTACATGCGGTCGCCCCGCAGCGTGACCTTGCAGCCGATGGCCATGCCGGTTCGCAGCTTGAAGCTGGCCAGGGACCGCTTGGCCCGAGTGACCAGTGCCTTCTGGCCCGAGATCACGGCCAGGTCGGCCTGTGCGCCCTCGAGCAGCTTGGCCTGGGTCGTAGCGTCGCCGACGCCCATATTGAGCACGATCTTGGAGAGCTTCGGCACCATCATCACGTTCGACAGCCCCAGCTGCTCGATCAGGGCGGGCTTGATCTCGTCGTCGAACGCGGCCCGCAGCCGGGGCCGGTAGCCGGTGGCCGCGGTCACAGGTCCGCCCCCGTGCGTCGGCAGATGCGGACCTTGGCCCCCTCGGGCGTGAACCGGTAGCCCACCCGGGTGGGCTTGCCGTCGGTGGGGCTCACCACCGCTACGTTGGACGCGTCGATGGGCATGGCCTTGTCGATGATCCCGCCCTGCTGCACGTTGCGGGTGGGCGCCTGGTGACGCTTGGCGACGTTTACGCCCTCCACGATCACCTTGCCCACAGTGGGCAGCATCCGTTCGACCGTGCCCTCCAGCCCGGCGTCCTTGCCCGAGAGCACCACGACCCGGTCGCCCTTGATGATCTTCATTGACCGCGAGCGGGGGCGCTTGGAGCGTCTGGCCATCTAGAGCACCTCCGGCGCCAGCGACACGATGCGCATGAACTGCTTGTCTCGAAGCTCGCGGCCGACCGGTCCGAAGATTCGGGTGCCCCGAGGCTGGTCCTGCTCGTTGATCAGGACCGCGGCGTTCTCGTCGAAGCGGATGTAGCTGCCGTCGCCGCGTCGCTTCTCCTTGCGGGTGCGCACCACGACGCAGCGCACCAGGTCGCCCTTGCGAACCTGGGCACCGGGGATGGCGTCCTTCACGGTGGCCACGAACACGTCTCCCACCGAGGCGTAGCGCCGCTTGGAGCCGCCAAGCACCTTGATGCACAGCACCTCCTTGGCGCCCGAGTTGTCGGCGACGCGCAGCCGGGACTCCTGCTGGATCATCTGGCACACTCCGAGAAGCTCGACTCCTGCCGGATCATCTGGCACACTCCGAGAAGCTCGACTCCTGCCGGATCACTTGGCACGCTCCACGATCTCGACGAGGCGCCAGCGCTTCGTCTTGGACAGCGGCCGGGTCTCGGCGATCCGCACGCGGTCGCCCACGCCCAGATCGTTGTCGGCGTCGTGGACCGCGAGGCGGGCGGTCCGCTGCACGGTCTTGCCGTAGCGCGGGTGCCGCACCCGTTCGGTGGCCTCGACGATCACCGTCTTGTCCATGCGGTCCGAGACCACGACGCCCTCGCGCACCTTGCGGCGGTTGGGGCGGGGCTGGGAGTCCTGGGCCATGGTCATCTCTCCTCGGCTGCGGCCAGCTCCGCCTCGGCGGCCGCGATCTCGCGGGCCCGCAGCTCGGTGAGCATGCGGGCGATGTCGTGGCGCACCTGCTTGAGGCGCGCCGGGTTGTCCAACTGGCCGGTGGCGAACTGGAAGCGCAGATTGAACAGCTCCTCCTTCGCCTCCGACAAGCGCTCGATCAGGTCGGTGTCGCCGAGATCGGCGAGAGCCTTGGCCCGAGCCATCTAGAACGCCTCCTCCCGGGTGACGAAGCGGGCCCTCATGGGCAGCTTCTGGATGGCCCGAGCGATGGCGCCGCGGGCGATGTCCTCGTCGTGGTAGGAGAGCTCGAACAGGATGCGGCCGGGGCGGACCACCGCCACCCAGTGCTCCGGGTTGCCCTTGCCCGAACCCATCCGGGTCTCGGCCGGCTTCTGGGTCACGGGCTTGTCGGGAAAGACGTTGATCCAGACCTTGCCGCCACGCTTGATATGGCGCGTCATCGCCACGCGGGCCGCCTCTATCTGGCGCGACGTCAGCCATCCCGGCTCCAGCGCCTGGATGCCGAAGTCGCCGTGGGCGATCTCGGTGCGCCCCTTCGAGACGCCCTTGGTGCGGCCCCGGTGGTGCTTGCGGTGCCGAACCTTGCGCGGCATCAACATGTCAGCAACCCCTCAGTCGTCGCATCGCGTGCTGTCGGGCCTGCTCATCGCGAGCCGCCCGTCAGACCTACTGCTTGTACTGATGTATCTGCGCATCGCGGACAACCCCTCAGTCGTCGCATCGCGTGCTGTCGGGCCTGCTCATCGCGAGCCGCCCGTCAGACCTACTGCTTGTACTGATGTATCTGCGCATCGCGGACAACCCCTCAGTCGTCGCCCGGGCGGAAGTGCGGCGTCTCGTGGTGCTCGCGGGTGGAGGCCTCGATGGCGGCCTCCTCATCGAGCAGCTTCTCGAACTCGGGATCGGCCTCGCCGATGAGCGGCGCCGGTTCCTCGTCGCCGACCTCCTCGCTGAACTCCCGGCGGCGGGCCGCCGACGACGACACGATCTTTCGGGGGCGGGCGCCGGGCCCGGAGGTCTCGCCCGCGGCCATAGCGGCCTCCTTGGAGGCCTTGTCCTCCGAGAGCGTCTTGTAGGGAAGTATGTCGCCCTTGTAGAGCCAGACCTTCACGCCGATGCGACCGTAGGTGGTCCGGGCCTCGCGGAAGCCGTAGTCCACGTCGGCCCGCAGGGTGTGCAGCGGCACCCGGCCCTCGCGGTACCACTCGGTGCGGGCCATCTCGGAGCCGCCGAGCCGGCCCGAGCACTGCACCCTTATGCCTAGGGCACCGGCCCGCTGGGCGTTCTGCACGGCTCGCTTCATGGCCCGGCGGAACGCCACCCGGCCGGCCAACTGGTCGGCGACGCCCTGGGCGATGAGGGCCGCGTCGAGCTCGGGCTGCTTGATCTCCTGGATGTTGAGCTGCACCCGGGGGTTGCCGCTTATCTCGGTGAGGCCGGCCCGCAGCCGGTCGGCCTCGGCGCCGCGCCGCCCGATCACGATGCCGGGCCGGGCCGTGTGCACGTCGACGCGCAGCCGGTCGCGGGTCCGCTCCACCTCCACGCGACTGATGGCCGCATGGGGCAGCTCGGTCATGAGGAAATCTCGGATCTTCCAGTCCTCGATGACGTTGTCCGCGTACTCCTTGCGGTCGGCGAACCACCGGCTCTTCCACTCGGTGGTCACGCCTAGGCGGAACCCGTAGGGATTGACCTTCTGACCCATCAGCCGCTCCCAGCCTTGTCGGATTCTTCAGCGCTCTCGGCGTCAGGCTCGGTGGAGGCATCGGACGCATCAATGTCGCCGCCAGCCTCCTCGGGGTCCGCGGCGTCACCTCCGTCGAGCTCCTCGGTCTCGCTGCCAGCCAGAGCGGCCTCGGTGGCCTGCACCACGGCGGAGGCCTGGGCTTCAACATCTGCGGGGGCTTCAACATCTGCGGGGGCTTCGTCATCGGCGGCCGCAGCCTCGTCGCGTGCCGCGGCACGGGACCGGGCCACCCGGCGCCGGCGGGATTCGGCCGCGGCGACGCCGCGCCGCGACTGACTGGCCTGCATTCGCTTGAGCGTCTCGGGGTCGTAGCGGCTGACGATCACCGTGATGTGGCATGTGCGCTTGAGGATGCGGGTGGCCCTCCCCCGGGCCCGGGGGCGCCAGCGCTTGAGGGTGGGCCCCTCATCGGCGAAGCAGGCCGAGACGTACAGCTCGTCGGCGTCGAGGCCGTCGTTGTGCTCGGCGTTGGCCAACGCCGAGTCCAGCACCTTGCCGATGGGCCGTGCGACATCGCGCTCGGAGAAGGCCAGGATGTCCTGGGCCTCGGCGCAGTTCTTGCCCCGGATGAGGTCGAGAACCTCGCGGGCCTTGTACGCCGAGCTGCGTATGTGGGAGGCCCGGGCCCGGGTGCCGGGGCGCTCGTTCGTCTTGGTGCCGGCCATCAGCGGCGCGCCCCCCGCTCCTGGCCGGCGTGATACCGGAACGTCCTGGTGGGGGCGAACTCGCCGAGCTTGTGCCCGACCATCGATTCGGTGATGTAGACCGGCACGTGCTTGCGGCCGTCGTGCACGGCGAGGGTGTGGCCGACCATGTCGGGGATGATGGTGGACCGGCGCGACCACGTCTTGACCACCCGCTTCTCGTTGCGCTCGTTGAGCTCGTCGATCTTGCGCAAGAGGTGGTCGTCCACAAAGGGACCCTTCTTGAGACTTCGGGGCATGGAGCTACCTCCGGGTGCCGCGCCTGCGGCGGCGGCGAACGATCATCTTGTCGGAGTCCTTCCTGCGGGCCCGGGTCCGTCCCTCGGGCTTGCCCCACGGCGAGACGGGGTGGCGCCCGCCCGAGGACTTGCCCTCACCCCCGCCGAGGGGATGGTCGACCGGGTTCATGGCCACGCCCCGGGTCTGGGGACGCACACCCTTCCACCGGTTGCGGCCCGCTTTGCCGATCTTGGTGAGCTCGTGCTCGGAGTTGCCGACCTCGCCGATCGTGGCTCGGCAGTCTAGGGGCACCCGCCGCATCTCCGTGCTGGGCAGGCGCAGCGTGGCGAAGCGCCCCTCCTTGGCCACCAGCTGCACGCTGGCGCCGGCGCTGCGGCCTATGCGGCCGCCCCCGCCCGCCTTCAGCTCGACGTTGTGGACCACGGCCCCTACCGGGATGTAGCGCAGCTCCATGGCGTTGCCGGGGCGGATCTCCGATCGCTGGCCCGACATGAGCCGATCGCCGACCTCCAGGCCCTTGGGCGCAAGGATGTAGCGCTTCTCCCCGTCGTGGTAGTGGAGCAGCGCGATGCGGCACGTGCGGTTCGGGTCGTACTCGATGGTGGCCACCGTGGCCGGCACGTTGTCCTTGGTGCGAACGAAGTCGATCTTGCGGTAACGCTGCTTGTGGCCGCCGCCGCGGTGGCGGGACGTCCTGCGTCCGAGATTGTTGCGGCCGCCGGTGCCCGACTGCTTGACGAGCAGGCTGCGCTCGGGGGTCGAGCGGGTGATCTCGGAGAAGTCCGACGCGGTCTGGAACCGGCGGCCCGGGCTGGACGGCTTGCGTTTGCGGATCGCCATGGTCAGGCCTCGAAGAGATCGATCGAGTCGCCCGCGACCAGAGTGATCAGGGCGCGCTTGGTGTCGGCTTGGCGGCCCCACGTGTTGTTGCGCCGGTTGTGCCGCCGCTTGCCCTTGCGGCGCAGCGTGTTGACCTTCACCACCGAGACGTCGAAGATCGCCTCGACCGCGGCCCGGATCTCGGGCTTGGTGGCCTCCGGGGCGACGATGAACGTGTAGACGTTGTCGGCGAGCAGCGCGTAGCTCTTCTCCGACACGACGGGGCGAAGGATCACGTCGCGGTGGTCACGCATCGCGGTCACCGTCGTCGTCCGTGCCGCGGTCGGCTGCATCGACGTCACCAGTGTCGGCACCGCGGCCGGTGGGCAGTGCGTCGGAGGTGAACACCACTACGTCGCTGTTGAGCACGTCGTAGGTGTTCAGCTCGCGGTAGTGCAGGCAGTGCACGGGCGGGAGGTTGCGGAAGCTCTTCTGGGCGTAGGCATCGTCGTCGCCCAGCACCACCAGGACCTTTCCGGTCGCTCCGATGGCGTCGAGGGCGGCCGCGGCGTCGCGGGTGCGAGGCTCGTCGAAGCGCCACCGGTCCACCACGATGACGCGGCCGGAGCGGGCCCGGTCCGAAAGCGCGGAGACGAGGGCCAGGCGCTTCATCTTCTTGGGGGTGCGCTGGCGGTAGTCGCGGGGCTTGGGGCCGTGGGCCGCACCGCCGCCGCGCCACTGGGGAGATCTGATCGAGCCGTGACGGGCCCGGCCGGTGCCTTTTTGGCGCCAGGGCTTGGCCCCGCCCCCGGCCACCTCGGCCCGGCCCTTGGTGCTGTGGGTGCCGGCCCGGCGGGCCGCGAGCTGCGCGGTCACCACCTGGTGCATCACGGAGATGTTTGGCTCCACGTCGAAGATCGAGGAGTCGAGGACGACTTCGCCGACCTTGCGGCCCTTCGGCGTCACCACCTTCACCGGCCCCATGTGTTCAGCCGCCCTTCACCGCGTTGCGCACGACGACGGTGCCGCCCTTGGGGCCGGGAACAGCGCCCTTCACCAGCAGCACTTCGGCGTCGGCGTCGGCCTTGACCACTTCGAGGTTGAGTGTGGTGACCCGCCCGGCTCCGGCCCGTCCGGGCATCTTCTTGCCCCTGAACACCCTCGAGGGGGTGGCGCACTGGCCCACGGCGCCGGGCTTGCGATGCACCTTGTGGGCACCGTGGCCGGCGGGCTGCCCTTTGAAGCCATGGCGCTTCATCACGCCGGTGAAGCCCTTGCCCTTCGAGACCGCGGTCACGTCGACCCGCTCACCCGAGGCGAGCACGTCGACGCCGATCTGCTGGCCGATGGCGTACTCGCTCACGTCGTCGAGGCGCAGCTCCACCACGGTTCGGCCGGCGTCCACCCCGGCCCGTTCGAAGTGCCCGGCCTCCGGCTGGGTGAGCCGGGCGGGGTCGATCATGCCGAAGGTGACCTGTATCGCGCTGTAGCCGTCACGCTCGTTGGTCTTCACCTGCACCACGCGGCAGGGCGAGACGCGCAGGACGGTGACGCCGACGACCCGGTTGCTGTCGTCCCACACCTGGGTCATGCCGACCTTGGTGCCCACGATCGCCTTTGTGGCCATGGCCTCGTCCTGACATCTCTACGCGAGTGCCGCTCACGCGAACGCTCCGCTCGGGCTTGCCCGGCGGAGCGGCGACTTGGTTGTGCCGCACGGTTCCCCTGCGGTACCCCGCCAGGGCCTGCACGGACGTCGATTCGTATTCGCCCCGGACGGCCCGGAGCGAACCGCCGAGTGTAACGGCGCCCACCCCGACCCCCAACCCTCGGAGGCCGAGCGGGTAGACGGCACTTCATGAGAGCCTCGCGAGGCGCTGAGCGAGGCCGGGGCCCGAGCGGCCCGTGAGCGCAGCGAACAAGAGCGGGATTCACGACGCTGCACCGCGAGGCGGTACCACCTACCCGCGCTGTCTCTCAGAGCGGCCGAGTGGTCCCCCTACCAGCGGGGACCGATGACTAGGGTCGCGGCGATGGACGACGGCAGGACCCTGCCGGCCTGGGCTAAGCGGGCCATCGTCTGGTTCTGGCTCGGCGGATTGGCCACCTTCTACGCGGTCGGAGTGGTGCGGGCCCTGAGCACGCTGATCGTGGTGCTGCTCGTGTCGCTGTTCATCGCGTTCGCCCTAGAGCCCGCGGTGAACCTCATGGCCGGCCGGGGCATCCGCCGGGGCATCGGCACGGCCATCACGTTCGCGGTCGTCACTGTTCTTGTTGCCGGCTTCTCCGCGGTGGTCGGCACCGCGCTCGCCTCAGAGACCGATTTCCTGATCGACAAGGCACCCAGCTACATCGCCGACATCGAGGACTGGCTCAACGACACCTTCGGCCTCCAATATGAGTTCGACACGTTGAAGGACGAGTTCCTTGAGGGCGGCGGGCTCCAAGACCTGGCCGGCCGCTTCGCCGACGACGTGGTCAATGTCGGCACGACCGTGGTGAGCCTGCTGTTCCAGCTGTTCACCGTGGCCCTCTTCACCTTCTACCTGATGGCCGAGGGCCCCAAGCTCCGCAAGATGGTGTCCTCGCACTTGACCGAGCACAGGGCCGCGATCGTGACCGAGATCTGGGATCTGGCCATGAACAAGACCGGCAGCTACATGTTCTCCCGCACGATCCTGGCCGCGCTGTCGGCGCTGGTGCACTGGATCGCGTTCGCACTGCTCGACGTACCCTCGCCGGTCGCCCTCGCCATGTGGGTGGGCGTTGTGTCGCAGTTCATCCCCGCGGTCGGCGCATACATCGCGGGGGTGCTGCCGGTGCTGGTCGCGCTGCTCCACGAGCCCCGCGCCGGGCTCTTCGCGCTGATCGTGATCGTCGCCTACCAGCAACTGGAGAACTACTTCTTCTCGCCTCGGATCACTGCCCACACCATGGAGATCCATGTTGCTCTGGCCTTCGGCTCCGTGATCGCCGGCACCGCGCTGCTGGGGATCGTCGGGGCGTTCCTGGCCCTGCCCGTGGCCGCCACCGCACAGGCGTTCATCTCGAGCTGGATGGCACGGCGTGCCGAACCCGACGAGGCCGGAGAGGCCGGAGAGCCACCCGTGCCGACGGAGTCGCTAGCCGCCGAGCCGCCGCCAGCTGGAGCCGATAGCGACTGATCCGACATCAACCGGAAGCCGACCGCCCCGGTCGCCGTGCTGAACACCACCGGGACGGTCGACACCGTGCTTGAGGGCACGCTCTCAGCCCGAGCCCCCGGCTACTCTGATGTTGTGGCAGGGAGGCGGCCAGCTCAAGGCTCTGCGCTGCTAACGCCTCTGTCTCTGTGGTGGAGGCGACGAACCGGTGGATGGCGCTGGCGCGTCGCGGCCCTTGCCTTGTTGGTGCTGGCATCTGGCGGATGTGGCAACGAGCCCTCGGCGCCGTCGGAGACCGACGCGACTGGGTCCGATACGACGCCCGCCGACGAGGCTGCGTCGTCTGGTGCGACGCCGTCGGAAGAGCAGGCGGCGGCGCCTGATGGGTCCGCGGCTTCTGGGTCGACGACGTCGGAGGACCCTTCGTCGGAGGACCCGTCGTCGGAGGGGGCAGGGCCTTCGAGCGGCATCGGCTGGGAGGATCTCGAGAGCCTCGCCTTCGAGCAGAGCGGCCAGATCATCCAGCTCGCCGGCGGCCACGCGACGGTGTCCTATGGCGGCGCGTCGGCCGATGTCTTCACGCTGCAGAACCGGGTAGCTGCGGGCGATCTCGACGCTGACGGCGACGACGACCTGGTCGCCCACATCGTGGAGGACTCCGCGGGGACTGGCGTGTTCCACCTGATCGTGCCGGTGATAGACGACGATGGGGTCGCGGTGGCTCTACCGGCGGTGTTTGTCGGCGACCGCGTCGTGATGGACAGCATCTTGGTGAGCGAGGGGCGTGTTCAGGTGTCGCTGTTTGACCGGGCCAGCGACGAGTCCTTCGGTGTCATCACCCAACACACGACACTGGAGATCGACGTTGACGGGCCCGAGGCCTCGGTTCGGGTGATCGGGACTGATCCGCTCGGCGATCTTCCCCTGCCCGGCCTCGAGCTGCCCGACATCGACGTCCGCTTCGAGTCGGGGGCGGTGACCGCCGCAGTGTCGGGGCCCATCGATTTCCGCCAGCGTCAGACCTACACGCTGCAGGCCGCGGCCGGGCAGGCGTTCACGGCGACGCTCAGGGCGCCTATCGGCGTGTGGCTCGACGTCCGGCTCGGCGACGAGGTGATCGCGGCGGCAATCGAGCGGCACCAGCAGGTGCAGGCCACCCTGCCCGCCGCGGGCCCGTGGCGGGTGACCGTCGTCTCCGCGCACGCGTCGCCAGCCGACTACGAACTGACCCTGGAGGCACTGCCGCTGGGCTCAGACTCCACACCGCCGCCCACCACGGCCGCCGATACGCCCACAACCACACCGCCGCCCACCACGGCCGCCGATACGCCCACAACCACACCGCCGCCCACCACGGCCGCCGAAGCGCCCACTACCACACCGCCGCCCACCACGGCCGCCGAAGCGCCCACTACCACACCGCCGGCGGCCGCGGCCGGGTCCGGCGGCGTCGTCTACTTGACGATCGATGACGGCCCGCATCCCACCTACACGCCGCAGATGCTCGACATCCTCGCCCGCCACTCGGCCCGGGCCACCTTCTTCGTGCTGGGCTCTCTAGCCGAGAAACACCCCGACCTCATTGGACGCATCGTCGCCGAGGGGCACACCGTGGCGAACCACAGTTGGAACCACCAGAACCTTGCCGGACTGCCCCGGTCGTCGTTCGATGACACGGTCGGCCGCACCCAGGCCGTCCTGGGCGACCACGCCACGCCGTGCCTGCGGCCCCCCTACGGTTCCATCGACGCCTTCACCCGTGAATGGGCCGCGGTCCTCGGGCTGGAACTGGTGCTGTGGACCGTGGACACCAACGACTGGCGCAGGCCCGGAGCCCAAGCCATCGCCGAGAGCATCACGCGCGGCGCCACCGACAAGGCGATCGTGCTGATGCACGACGCCGGCGGCAACCGCACACAGACAGTCGCGGGCCTCGAACTCGCCATGGAGCGCCTGTCCGGACGAGGCCTGCAATTCGAGCCGGTCTGCACCTGACACTGGACCAGCGTCGGCCAACCGCGGCGAGTCATCGAAAGGCTGTGACCTATCCGCTCAGCCTCGTGGCTCAGCGTGGCCGCGCACAGCGGGCTATTCGCGGCTGCCGATCTCGGTGTTGATCCAGGCGATGAGCTGTTGCTGGTTGCGGGTCTGCACCATGATTTTGCCCGGGCCGGTGAAATGGAACACCCACCCCTCCCCGGACTTCATCGACTGGACGCTCCTGCCCTCCACCGCCCGCTTCAGCTCGAAGCTGACAGTGTCTGCGAAGGCCAGCATGTGGTTGGTGTCCACCACGACGGTCTCGCCCTCGGCCAGCGACATCGTCTCGACGGCGCCGTAGGAGGCGACGATGGCCTTCCCGGCGCCGCTGGCGTGGATCATGAACCCACCCTCGCCGCCAGCCAGCATCTTGAACCCGCTCCACTTGGTGTCGATTTCGATCGATGCCTCCGAGGCGAGCCAGTTGCCCCGCTCGATTATCCAGGTATGCGAGCCGTCGAGCTCAATGACGCGAATGTCTCCCGGGAGCTTCGCGGCCACATCCACCCAGCCGCCGGTGTCCGGCGCGGTGAAGGTTGAGACGAACAGCGACTCGCCGCCCAGGACGCTGCGCTTGAGCGACTTCAACGCGCCGCCCTCCATCTTGGCCTCGAGCGCCATCCCGGTCGAGTGGGCCATCATGGCCCCAGACTCGACCTTGAGCTGCTCGCCGCCGCTCAACCTGCACCTCGCTACTCCGAAACTGGGCGCGTGTCGTACTTCTATGTCCATGTCCCAAACCATATCGCCGCCTCCGGCGCGCAAGCCGTGCCCGGAGGCGCTCGGCGCTGGGACCGGGCCTGCCGGTTAGCATCGGCGCGGTGGTGGCAGTGTCTCCCGAGAGAGCAGAGGACATGGAGGCGGGCGCGTCAACGCCGCTGCGCCCGTCACCCGGAGGTCTCGGCCATGAGTTCAAGAGGGCGCTGCTGTCCGACGGTCTGTCGGTGATCGCCGAGGTCAAGCGGCGCTCGCCCTCCGCGGGCAACTTGAGGGCCGACGCGGACGCGGCCGAGCTGGCCTGCCAGTACCGCGACGGCGGCGCCGTGTGCCTGTCGGTGCTGACCGACGGTCCCCGTTTCGGCGGATCGCCCGAAGACCTCCAACGGGCGCGAGCTGCGGCGGGCATCCCCGTGCTGCGGAAGGACTTTCTCACCACCCTCGAAGACGTCCGCACCTCCAGCGCCATGGGCGCCGATGCCATGTTGGTGATCGTCGACGACGTGGACGCCTCCTTGCTGCGCCCGATCCACGAGCTGGCCCTCGAGCTGGGGTTGGACGTCCTGACCGAGGTCCGCACCGGGCCCGAACTCGAGCTGGCCGTGGCCGCCGGGGCCTACATGATCGCGGTCAACCAGCGCAGCCAGCCCAAGGACACCCGCTTCACCGTCGACTACAACAAGGCTGTCGAGATGAGCCGCCTGTTCGCTCAGATGGACGACGGGATCGTCAAGGTGGCCGCATCGGGCATCGGCGTCGAGGGCGGAACCGGCATGGGGGACATCGTCGCCGCGGGCTACGACGCCGCCCTGATCGGCGAAGCGCTGGTCACCGCGCCGGATCCGGCCGGAAAGCTGAGCGCGCTGCTGTCGGACGCGGCCCGGGCACGAGCCGCCTCACGCTGAGCGACCAGGGCATCTCAGGCCCGCGCTCTCGAAACTCGTCTGGGAATTCCAGGCGTTGTCAGCACTAATAATCATTATTAATAACTGCTGTGAAGCATCGATGTCACACCCCCTATCTAGGGTGAAGCTATGCGACTTGAGGTGCTGTCCGACACGGCTTTGCGGCAGTTGGAGCCGGCGAGGCTCATGGCGCTGATCACCCATGTGCAGCGCTTCATCGACAAGGCCGTCGCATACCAGCGGCGCCTCATCGCGGTCGCCGAGTCTCAGCGGGCGGCCCGGGCGGTGGGCGATGCCTGCGTGGCCGACACGCTGGTGCGCAACACGGGCATGTCCCGCGGCGCCGCCCGGCGGGCCTCCCGCCAAGCCAGGATCATCGCCGCACAGCCTGCGGTAGCTGGCGCGATGGCCTGCGGGGACATCAACACCGACCAGGCCGAAGCCATCGCGCGCGCTGACGTCGGCGACGAGACACGGCGCGAGCTGGTCGCGGCCGCTATGAGCGAAGGGACCGACGCCACCCGCGAGCGAGCCGCGGCCGCGGAGATCGCAGCCCGAAACGAGACCCCCGAACAGCGCTTCATGCGCCAGCACGCCAACCGGTTCCTGCGGTTCTACAACAACCGCGACGGAATGGTGTGCCTTGAGGGGGCACTCGACCCCGACAGCGGGGCCCGGCTCAAGGCCAAGGTCGCCGCCATCGCCAACCGGATGTGGCGCACCGACAAGCAACAGCCCCCGAGCCGGCGCCGCAGTCCCGAACAACGAGACATCGACGCCCTGTGCGCGGCCACATCCCAGCCCAGGCGTGCGAGTTCCAGCCGCAGCCACCGGTCCACAGACGCACATCCCCGCTCGGCCTCCGCCACGCCCGAACATCAAGACACTGACAGCCCGCCGGTCGCTGCATCCCAGCCCCGGCGTCCGGCCCGCAGTCGCGCCCGCTCACGCACAGACGCACATCCCCGCTCGGCCTCCGCCACGCCCGAACATCAAGACACTGACAGCCCGCCGGTCGCTGCATCCCAGCCCCGGCGTCCGGCCCCCAGTCGCGCCCGCTCACGCACAGACGCACATCCCCGCTCGGCCTCCGCCACGCCCGAACATCAAGACACTGACAGCCCGCCGGTCGCTGCATCCCAGCCCCGGCGTGCAAGTTCCAGCCACAGTGCGTCGGGCAGCGCCGGAACCCACCGCCCGGGTTCCGGCGGCATCGAACCTCACCACGGCACAGGAGTTGCAACGACCGACATCGACGCCGACGCCGAAGGGGGCCAACCTGCGGGAGCAACAACTGAAGCCAAGCAGACCCGGGCCGGAGCGGCTCAAGCCGAGACGGGCCCCACGAAGGCTGGAGCTTCTGTGACTGTGGCCAGCGACCGAGAGGACACTTGCGGCGAGGACCTAGATGGCAGGGATCCAGAGGGTGGGGACCTAGACGGCAGCGACCTGAATGACGGCGGGTGGGCCGACTTCGACGACGAGGGCAAGCGGGTCCTGCCGGTGCTGCGGGTCAGCACGAGCCTCGATGCCCTGCTCGAAGGGCTCCACCGCGCTGGCATCACCGACAGCGGAGAGAGTCTCTCCGCGGCAACGGTGCGACGCATGGCCTGCGACGCCGAAATCATCCCCACCGTGCTCAACAGCAAAGGACGCGTCATCGATGTGGGGCGGCGCACCCGGCGGGTCAGCGAGGCGCTGCGCTGCGTCCTCATCGCCCGTGACGGCGGCTGCGTGTGGCCCGGCTGCGATGCTCCTCCGTCGCGCTGCGACGCCCACCACATCAAGCACTGGGCTGATGGCGGGCTCACCAACGCCGACAACCTGGCGCTGCTGTGCCACCGCCACCACATCCTGCTGCACGAAGGGCGCTATCGCATCAAGCCCGTGGGCGACGCATGGGAGGTCCTAAGACCCGACGGCACCCGACTGCACCCGCCCCTGGCCGCGTCCGGTGGCGACAACGACTCCAGGCATCTCCGTGAGGACGATCCAATTTCCTCGTGGCGGCCCGACCACAATGCCTTCTCCGCCCGCGCAACGGCCGCCAACTCCGACAGAACAGCCGCCACGGCCCGGCCTTCCCGAGAGCCGGGCGCCGGGCTCGCAACAGCCGGCTACACAGACGGGACAGCCGCCATTTCGGATGTCGATCCAACAATGCGATCAACTAACGGCGCGGCACAAACACGCCCGAGGCAACTGACCCTGGCGTGCGGTGGCCGCAACGAGCTGACCGTGCGGCTTGCCGCTGCCGGCCTCAGGGACGACAAGGTGCAGGCCGGACCTACCGTTGGCTACAGCGACTCTCGCGGCGCCTCGCACGCGCGCGCGGCACTGCGAGCCATTCGATGTTCAGCGCCGGTATCACCGGCCAATGAGGGATCAGAAGCGAGGTCGGACACCTCCAGTCGCCAACACACCCGCGAGACATCGGACCGCGGGCCAGACGTCCGGGATCGTGCTCCGCCGGCTGGCCACTTAGCCCGCGGCCGCCTCCGCCGCGGGGCTAGGTCTGCTGGACTTTGAGCTCTATGTCGACGCCGGCGGGCATCTCGAGGCGCTGGAGCGTGTCGACGGTCTTCTTGGAGGGCTCCAGGATGTCGAGGAGCCGCTTGTGGATGTGCATCTCGAAGTGCTCGCGCGAGTCCTTGTCCTTGAAGGGGGACCGGACCACGGTGTAGCGGTGCTTCTCCGTCGGCAGCGGCACCGGACCGCTGAAGGTCGCCTGGGTCCGCTTGACCGTCTCGACGATCTTCTTAGTCGACTGGTCCAGGATCTCGTGGTCGTAGGCCTTCAGCCTGATCCGGACCCTGTGCTTGACCGCCACCGCCAGTCCCCTCCGACTACTTGATGATCTTGATGACTGAGCCGGCGCCCACGGTGCGACCGCCCTCGCGGATGGCGAACCGCAGGCCCTCGTCCATGGCGATGGGGTTGATCAGATCGACGTGCATGACGGTGTTGTCGCCGGGCATGCACATCTCGATCCCCTCCGGGAGGGTGATCGTGCCGGTCACGTCGGTGGTGCGGAAGTAGAACTGGGGCCGGTAGTTGGAGAAGAACGGCTTGTGGCGGCCGCCCTCGGCCTTGCTCAGCACGTACACCTGAGCCTCGAACTCGGTGTGGGGGGTGATGCTCTTGGGAGCCGCGAGGACCTGGCCCCGCTGCACCTCCTTCTTGTCGATGCCTCGAAGCAGGGCGCCGATGTTGTCGCCAGCCTCGCCCCGATCAAGGATCTTGCGGAACATCTCCACGCCAGTGCAGGTGGTCTCCCGGGTGTCGCGCAGGCCGACGATCTCGACCTTGTTGCCCGTCTCGACCACTCCCTGCTCGACGCGGCCGGTGACGACCGTGCCGCGGCCGGTGATGGAGAACACGTCCTCAATCGGCATCAGGAACGGCTTTTCGATGTCGCGCGCCGGGGTCGGCACGTAAGAGTCAACGGCCTCCATGAGCTCGAGGACCTGCTGGGCGGCCTCCTCGTCGCCGTCGAGCGCCTTGAGGGCAGACACTCCGATCACCGGCGTGTCGTCGCCGGGGTAGCCGAAGTCGTCGAGCAGTTCGCGCACCTCGAGCTCGACCAGCTCGAGGATCTCCTCGTCGTCGACCATGTCCACCTTGTTGAGGGCCACCACGATGCTGGGCACGCCCACCTGGCGGGCCAGCAGCACGTGCTCGCGAGTCTGGGGCATGGGTCCGTCGGCGGCCGAGACCACCAGAATGGCGCCGTCCACCTGGGCCGCGCCGGTGATCATGTTCTTGATGTAGTCGGCGTGGCCCGGCATGTCGACGTGGGCGTAGTGCCGGTTCGCGGTCTCGTACTCGACGTGGGCGACGTTGATGGTGATGCCGCGCTCGCGCTCCTCGGGGGCGTTGTCGATCTTGTCGAACTCGGTGAACTGGGTCCCCTCGATGCGCTCGGACAGCACCTTGGTGATGGCGGCCGTCAGCGTGGTCTTGCCGTGGTCGATGTGGCCCATGGTCCCCACGTTGACATGGGGCTTGGTGCGCTCGAACTGCTCCTTGGCCATGGGTGCTTCCTCTGTGGTCGATTGGCTGAGGACTTCGGATCATTCGCCGCGTACGCGGGCGACGATCTCCTTTTGGACACTCGCGGGGGTGGGCTGGTACGAGTCGAACTGCATCGTGTACGTCGCTCGCCCCTGCGTGCGTGACCGAAGGTCGGTACTGTATCCGAACATCTCGGCAAGCGGCACCTGCGCGCTGATCACCTGGTTGCTGCCCCGCCGCTCGCTGCCGCGAACCTGGCCGCGGCGGGAGTTCAGGTCGCCGACGACGTCGCCGAGGTAGTCGTCGGGAGTGACGATCTCCACCGACATCACCGGCTCGAGCAGCACGGGCCTCGCCTTGGCCGCCACCTCCCGGAACCAGCCGCCTCCCGCGATCTTGAAGGCCATCTCCGAGGAGTCCACGTCGTGGGTGCGGCCGTCGGTGAGCGTCACCTTGACGCTCACCGTAGGGAACCCGGCCAGCACCCCGTTGCTCATCGCCTCACGGATGCCGTCGTCGACCGGCTTGATGTACTCGCGGGGAATGGCACCGGCGCGGATGGTGCTCTCGAAGGTGTATTCACCGCCCGGGTTGGGCTCGATCGTGGCAGTGATCACCGCGAACTGGCCCGATCCGCCGGTCTGCTTCTTGTGCACGTAGCTATGGCGGGCCACCGCCGCGGACAGCGTCTCGCGATAGGCGACCTGGGGCTTGCCCACGTTGGCCTGGACGTTGAACTCTCGCAGCATGCGGTCCACCAGCACCTCGAGGTGGAGTTCGCCCATGCCGGCGATGATGGTCTGGGCGGTCTCGGCGTCGGTGCGCACCCGGAAGGTGGGATCCTCCTCCGACAGGGCCGTCAGAGCCCTGGACAATCTGTCTTGATCGGCCTTGGACTTCGGCTCCACGGCCACGTCGATCACCGGGTCGGGGAAGTAGAGGTCCTCGAGCGTGATGGCGTGGGAGGGGTCGCACAGCGTGTCGCCGGTGCGGCAGTCCTTGAGGCCGATCGCGGCCGCGATGTCGCCGGTGGCCACCCAGTCGAGATCGACCCGGTCGTTGGCGTGCATCTCCAGGATGCGGCCTATCCGCTCGCTGCGGCCGGTGCGGGTGTTAAGCACCTGCGACCCCTTGCTGAGCTTGCCGCTGTAGACCCGGAAGTAGGTGAGCTTGCCGACATGGGGGTCGGTGGCGATCTTGAAGGCCAGCGCGGCCAGCGGCTCGGAGTCGCTGGCGGAGCGGTTGACCTCGGCGCCCGAGCGGGGCTCGGTGCCGGTCACCGCGGGCACATCGCTGGGCGAGGGCAGGTAGTCGACCACCGCGTCGAGCAGGGCCTGTACCCCCTTGTTCTTGAAGGCAGAGCCGTTCAGGACCGGCACCAGGCCGCTGCCGATGGTGCCGGCCCGGATGGCGGCGGTGATCTCTTCGGGGCTGATCTCCTCGTCCTCGAGGAGCTTCTCGAGCAGGCCCTCGTCGTAGTCCGACAGCGTCTCCAGGAGGTCGTGGCGGTACAGCTCGGCCTCCTCGGCCATCTCGTCGGGAACATCGGTCTCGGTCCATGTGACCCCGAGATCGGTCCCGGACCAGACGCGCGCCTTCATCCGCACCAGGTCCACCACGCCCCGGTAGTCCGACTCGGCGCCGATCGGCAGCTGCACCACCGCGACGCGCTCGGTCAGGCGCTCGCGAATCGAGTCGAGCACGAGGTGGAAGTCGGCGCCAGTGCGGTCCATCTTGTTGACGAAGCACAGCCGGGGCACGCCGTAGCGGTCGGCCTGGCGCCACACGGTCTCGGTCTGGGGCTCAACGCCGGCCACGCCGTCGAACACCGCCACCGCCCCGTCGAGCACCCTCAGCGAGCGCTCCACCTCGACCGTGAAATCGACGTGGCCCGGGGTGTCGATGATGTTGATGCGGTGGTCGCGCCAGATGCAGTGGGTCGCAGCCGAGGTGATCGTTATGCCCCGCTCCTGCTCCTGGGCCATCCAGTCCATGGTGGCTGCGCCGTCGTGGACCTCCCCGATCTTGTAGTTGCGCCCCGTGTAGTAGAGGATCCGCTCGGTGGTGGTGGTCTTGCCCGCGTCGATGTGGGCCATGATCCCGATGTTCCGGGTCTTGGACAGGGGGTATCGTTCGTCAGCCATGGCTCAGATTTGAGACGGCGCGTCTACCAGCGGTAGTGCGCGAAGGCCTTGTTCGACTCGGCCATCTTCTGTAGGTCCTCGCGCCGCTTCACCGACGCGCCGATGCCGTTGCCGGCGTCCAGCAGCTCGTTGGCCAGCCGCTCCGCCATGGTGTGCTCCCGGCGGCCCCGGGCGTACGAGACGATCCAGCGGACTGCGAGGGTGGTGGCCCGCCGGGGCCTGACCTCTACCGGCACCTGGTATGTGGCGCCGCCCACGCGCCGGCTGCGCACCTCGAGCTGGGGACGGACGTTGTCGACGGCCCGCTTGAGCGTGGACACCGGCTCCGCGCCCGTCTTGTCCTCAACGATGGCCAGCGCGTCGTACACGATCTGCTCGGCCAGGGTGCGCTTGCCCCGCTGCAGCACCTTGTTGATCACCTGCGTCACCAGCAGCGAGTGGTAGATCGGATCAGGCTCAAGCTCGCGGCGCGCCGCAGGTCCCTTGCGCGGCATGTCAGGCTCTCCTGCCCGCGCCGCAGCGCCTGCGAATCCTGTGCGGCACCTCAGGACTCCTTCTTGACCCCGTAGCGGCTGCGGGCCTTGCGGCGCTCGCGCACCCCCGCGGTGTCGAGGGTGCCGCGCACGACCTTGTAGCGCACGCCGGGCAGATCCCTCACCCGGCCGCCCCGCACCAGCACGATCGAGTGCTCCTGGAGGTTGTGGCCCTCGCCCGGTATGTAGGCGGTGATCTCCACGCCGGTGGTGAGGCGCACGCGGGCCACCTTGCGCAGGGCGGAGTTCGGCTTCTTCGGCGTGGCCGTGTACACCCTCGTGCACACGCCCCGCCGCTGCGGCGCCCCCCGCAGGGCGGGCGTCGACTCCTTGCGGCGCTTGGATTGGCGGCCCTTGCGGACCAGCTGCTGGATCGTAGGCATGCGGCGGTTGTTCCTTGGGAGGATCGGACGTTGAGCCGGACGAAGCAGTCTAGGGGCGCGTCAGGGCCGTTCGGCGCCCCGACTGGGCGATCCAGTGCCGAGCCCGGATCATCATCCCGCCTCGGTGACCGGGCCGGCGACCTCGCTCAGCGGGTAGTCGAGAACCTCCGCCCCGTTCATCTCGTCGCTTCGCCGCGCGAGCACGTCGGCTAGGTCCAGCTCGGAGTCCTCGGAAGTGTAATAGTCCATCGGGGTGTGGTCCGGGGCGTGGGTCGCATATCCCTGGCGGTAGCGAATCATGCCCGTCCCGGCCGGGATGAGCTTGCCGATGATGATGTTCTCCTTGAGGCCGACCAGCGTGTCGCGCTTTGACTCGATGGCCGCCTCGGTGAGCACGCGGGTGGTCTCCTGGAAGGAGGCCGCCGACAGCCACGACTCCGTGGCCAGGGAGGCCTTGGTGATCCCCATCACCTCGCGCCGCCCCGAGGCCGGCCTCCCGCCGGCCCGCACGATCTCGCGGTTGGTCCGCTCGAAGACGGCCTTGTCGACGCGCTCGTCGGGCAGGAAGCTCGTGTCGCCCGGCTCGCCTACCGCGACCCTCTTGGTCATCTGGCGGACGATCAGCTCGATGTGCTTGTCGTGGATCGACACGCCCTGGTCGCGGTACACCCTCTGCACCTCCGCCACCAGGTAGCGCTGCGTTGCGTCGATGCCGCGGATCTCCAGCAACTCCTTGGGGTCGCGGGGCCCCTCGACGAGGGCGTCGCCGGGCTCCACCTCGTCACCGTCGCGGACCTCGAGGCGGTACTCGCTCCCGATCCTGCAGTCGTGCTCGGTGCCGTCGTTCTCCACGATCACCACCAGGCGCTCACCGCTGCCATCGTCGCGAATGCGGACCACCCCGGCCTGGCGAGCGAGGGTCGCCTTGCCCTTGGGCGTGCGAGCCTCGAACAGCTCCACCACCCTGGGCAGGCCGCCGGCGATGTCCTGGGCCCCCGCGACGCCGCCGGTGTGGAAGGTTCGCATCGTGAGCTGGGTTCCGGGCTCGCCGATGGACTGGGCCGCGATGACGCCCACCGCCTCGCCCTGCTCTATGAGCTTGCCCGTGGCCAGCGACATTCCATAGGAGGCCCTGGTGATGCCCGAGGCCGAGTCGTCGCTGAGCGGCGACAGCACCCGCACCCTCGAAATCGTGGGATCGTCGCGCAGGGCCTCCTGCTCGGTGTCGCCGACCATCGTGCCGGCCAGGACCACCGAGCCGTCGCTCAGCGTCACGTCGTCGGCGAGCACCCGCCCGAACAGCCTGGTGTCAAGGTAGGTGCGCCTGCTGGGCGAGTCCGGCTCGATGTCGTCGAGCCAGATTCCCTTGACGTGGGCGTCGGATGCGAACGGGTCGTCGCTGTTGATGATGACCTCCTGGGCCACGTCCACGAGCCGCCGGGTGAGATAGCCGGAGTCCGCGGTGCGCAACGCGGTGTCGACCAGGCCCTTGCGGGCGCCGGGGGTGGCGATGAAGTACTCGAGCACCTTCAGGCCCTCGCGGAAGTTGCTCTTGATCGGCCGGGGGATCATGTCGCCGCGGGGGTTGGCGACCAGGCCGCGCATGCCCGCGATCTGGCGAATCTGCATCATGTTGCCCCGGGCTCCCGAGGCGACCATCATGTTGACCGGGTTGAACTCGTCGGACTCGAGCTCCGCCTTCATCTTGCCCGTGACCTCCTCGGTGGCCTCGGACCAGACCTCCACCTCGAGTTGGCGGCGTTCGCCGTCGGTGATGATCCCCCGCCGGAACTGGCGCTCGATCTTGTCGGCCTGCTTCTCGAAGCGATCGAGGATCTCGGTCTTCTGCTTGGGCGTCCTGACGTCGTCGATCGAGATGGTGAGCCCGGACCGCGACGCGTACTCGAAGCAGATGTCCTTGATTGCGTCGAGGCTCCTGGCCACCTCCGCTGTCTGGAAGGCCCGGGCCAGCCGGTCGACGATCTCCCCCATGGCGCGCTGCCCGACGGTGCTGTTCACATAGCCGAACCCGTCGGGGAGGGCGGCGTTGAAGAACACCCTGCCAACCGTGGTGAGCTCGTAGCGGGCCGCCTCGCCGTTGGCCGGCGCCACCAGCAAGTCTTCGGCGCCGCGAAACTCGATCGGCGCGTGCAGCGCGATGTCGCCGTTCTCGTAGGCGAAGCGGACCTCGTTGATCGAGCGGAAGGACCGCCCGGTCCCGGGCACGCCCTCGACCATCTTGGTCAGGTAGTGCGCGCCGATGATCATGTCCTGGGTCGGCGTCACCAGGGGCCGTCCATGGGCCGGGCTCAGCACGTTGTTGGCCGACAGCATCAGCAGTCTGGCCTCGGCCTGGGCCTCCGCCGACAGCGGCAGATGCACGGCCATCTGGTCGCCGTCGAAGTCGGCGTTGAAGGCCGCGCACACCAGCGGGTGGATCTGGATCGCCTTGCCCTCCACCAGCACCGGCTCGAAGGCCTGGATGCCCAGCCGGTGCAGCGTGGGGGCCCGGTTCAGCAGCACCGGATGCTCCCGGATGACGTCTTCGAGCACGTCCCACACCTGGGGCCGGCGCCGCTCGACCATGCGCTTGGCCGACTTGATGTTGGGGGCCAGCTCCGCGTCCACCAGCTTCTTCATCACGAAGGGCTTGAACAGCTCCAGGGCCATGATCTTGGGCAGGCCGCACTGGTGGAACCGCAGCGTGGGGCCGGCCACGATGACCGAACGGCCCGAGTAGTCCACCCGCTTGCCGAGCAGGTTCTGGCGGAATCGGCCCTGCTTGCCCTTGAGCATGTCCGACAGCGACTTCAGGGGCCGGTTGCCGGGCCCGGTCACAGGACGGCCCCGCCGCCCGTTGTCGAACAAGGCGTCCACGGCCTCCTGCAGCATCCGCTTCTCGTTGTTGACGATGATGTCGGGCGCGGCCAGATCCAGCAGGCGCTTGAGGCGGTTGTTGCGGTTGATGACCCGGCGGTAGAGGTCGTTGAGATCCGACGTGGCGAAGCGGCCTCCGTCGAGCTGCACCATGGGACGCAGCTCCGGCGGGATGACCGGGACGACGTCGAGGATCATCGCCCGCGGGTCGTTGATCCGCCGCCCGTAGTTGTCGCGCCGGTTGAACGCGGCCAGGATGCGCAGCCGCTTGATGGCCTTCTGCTTGCGCTGAGCCGACAGCGGGCGCTGACCCTCGGGGGGGTTGATCTGGGTCCGCAGCATCTCCTCTTCCGCGTCGAAGTCGAGCGCCGCGATGAGCCGGGCGATGGCGTCGGCCCCTTGGCCCCCCTCGAAGTAGTCGCCCCAGCGGTCGACCAGCTCACGCCAGAGATCCTCGTCCTCGATGATCTGGCGGCTGAACAGGTCCGAGAACACCTCCCAGGCCCGCTCGACCTGCTCGAGCTCGGCCGCGAAGCGCTCTGAGATCTCCTCGGTGTCCTTGTCGGCGTGGCGCTGCAGGGCTCGCAACTCCGATTCCTTGGCCCCCGCCGACTCGGCCTCGGCGAGGTCCGCCTCCAGCCGCTCCTGGCGCTGGGAGAGCTCGAGGTTCCGGTCGGCGTCGATGCCGTCCAGCTCGCGGCGCACCTCCACCTCGAGCTCGGGCATGTCGGCGTGGCGCCGCCCGGTGTCCACGCCGACGACGAGGTTCGCCCCGAAGTAGATCACCTTCTCGAGCTGCTTGGCCTTGAGCTCCTCCTTGGGCTGGGTGCCCATGAGCAGGTAGGCGAGCCAGGACCTGGTCCCGCGCAAGTACCAGATGTGCACTGCGGGTGCGGCCAGCTCGATGTGACCCATGCGCTCGCGACGCACCTTGGAGCGGGTCACCTCCACGTTGCAGCGCTCGCAGATGATGCCCTTGAAGCGCACCCGCTTGTACTTGCCGCACGCGCACTCCCAGTCGCGGGTGGGGCCGAAGATCTTCTCGCAGAACAAGCCGTCCTTCTCCGGCTTGAGCGTGCGGTAGTTGATCGTCTCAGGCTTCTTGACCTCACCGTTCGACCAGGTTCGGATCGAGTCGGCGCTGGCCAGGCCGATCTTCAGGTCGCTGAAATCGTTGACGTCGAGCATTTCTTGGGTCCGTCTTTCAGTCGTGCGTCAGTTGCGTTCTGCCAGCCCACCGCTGGTTCAGCGGCGGGATCTGTGGTTCGTTTGTTGGTTCTGTGCCAGCTCGGCGGCGGCGGTTCTGTCGTCGTGCTCGTGCGAGTTCCAGGCGGCATTCAGCGGCGGGCGGCGCTGCGGGCTAGGTCGTCCTCGTCGCTGCCGCGCTCGGGGCGCTGCAGATCGATGCCAAGGGCCTCCACGGTTCGGAGGCTCTCCTCGTCCAGCTCCCGCATCTCGATGTGCGCGCCCGCCGCGGAGAGGACCTCGACGTTGATGCACAGCGACTGCATCTCCTTGATGAGCACCTTGAAGCTCTCCGGGATGCCGGGGTCGGGGACGTTCTCGCCCTTGACGATGGCCTCGTACGCCTTGGCCCGTCCGAGAACGTCGTCAGACTTCACGGTGAGCAGCTCCTGCAGGCAGAACGCCGCGCCGTAGGCCTCAAGCGCCCACACCTCCATCTCGCCGAAGCGCTGCCCGCCGAACTGTGCCTTGCCGCCCAGGGGCTGCTGGGTGATCATCGAGTAGGGGCCGGTGGAGCGGGCGTGGATCTTGTCGTCGACGAGGTGCGCAAGCTTCAGTATGTAGACGTAGCCGGTGGTGATCGGATTGTCGTACGGCTCGCCGGTCCGGCCGTTGTAGAGCATCTGCTTGCCGTTGACCTCGATCAGCCTCCGGCCGTCGGAGGTCTCCGGGTTCAGGTTGGTCAGGATGTCGACGATCGTCGGCTTGCCCTGGGCCAGGTCGCGCTCGTCCCACGTGGCGCCGTCGAAGACCGGCGTGGCGATATGGACCGAGGGCGGGGTGACGGGGCGGGTCTTGGTCTCGGTTCCCCGGACGGGCTCGTCCCCGACTCGCTTGCCGTCGACCTCCCAGCCGTACCGAGCGCAGTATCCGAGGTGGGCCTCGAGCACCTGGCCGACGTTCATGCGCGACGGGACTCCCAGCGGGTTCAAGATGATGTCCACCGGCGTGCCGTCCGCGGTGAAGGGCATGTCCTCGATGGGGAGGATCCGCGAGATCACGCCCTTGTTGCCGTGCCGGCCCGCCAGCTTGTCGCCCACGCTGATCTTGCGGTTCTGGGCCACGTACACCCGCACCAGCTGGTTCACTCCGGGCGGCAGCTCCCCCGCGTCGGGATCGTCGCGGTCGAACACCTTGACCTCGATCACCTTGCCGGACTCGCCGTGGGGCACCTTCAGGGAGGTGTCGCGCACCTCCCGGGCCTTCTCGCCGAAGATGGCCCGCAGGAGCCGCTCCTCGGGCGTCAGCTCGGTCTCGCCCTTGGGCGTGACCTTGCCCACCAGCACGTCGCCGGGCCCGACCTCCGCACCGACTCGGATGATGCCGCGGTGGTCGAGGTCGGCCAGGATGTCGTCGGGGAGGTTGGGGATGTCCCGGGTGATCTCCTCGGAGCCCAGCTTGGTGTCGCGGGCGTCGATCTCGTGCTCGTGGATGTGGATCGAGGTGAGCACGTCGTGGCGCACCAGACGCTCCGACAGGATGATGGCGTCCTCGAAGTTGTACCCCTCCCAGGACATGAAGGCCACCAGCAGGTTCTTGCCCAGCGCCAGCTCGCCGTGATCGGTGGACGGGCCGTCGGCCAGCACCTCGCCGGACCGGACCGTGTCACCCGGGCGGACGAGCGGCTTATGGCTGATGCAGGTGTCCTGGTTGGACCTCTCGAACTTGCGCAGCCTGATCTCTGTGCGGCCCGAGTCGCGGTAGTCCACCACGATGTGGTCGCCGTCTACCTCGACGACGGTGCCGTCCTCGGAGGCGATCACCATGTCGGCCGCGTCGCGCGCGGCCCGGCCCTCCACGCCCGTGCCGATGTAGGGGGCCTCGGTGCGGACCAGCGGCACCGCCTGGCGCTGCATGTTGGCGCCCATCAGGGCCCGGTTGGCGTCGTCGTGCTCGAGGAAGGGGATGAGGGCGGTGGCCACCGAGACGATCTGCTTGGGCGAGATGTCCATCATCTGCACCTCGTCGGGCGGCACGTACGAGATCTCGGTGGTGGCGCCGAAGAAGACCTCCTGCTCCAGCTGGAGCCTCAGGTCCTGCAGCGAGGCGGCCTGGGGGGAGCGCCGCACGAGCACCCGCGGGTTGATGAAGCGGCCCTCGGAGTCGATGGGCGCGTTGGCCTGCGCCACGACGTACTCCTCCTCCTCGTCGGCCGCGAGGTAGACGATCTCGTCGGTGACCCGCCCGTCGGTGACCACCCGGTAGGGCGACTCGATGAAGCCGAACTCGTTGACGCGGGCGAAGGAGGCCAGGCCCCCGATGAGCCCGATGTTGGGACCCTCGGGCGTCTCGATCGGGCACATGCGCCCGTAGTGGGAGAAGTGCACGTCGCGCACCTCGAACCCGGCCCGCTCCCGGCTGAGACCGCCGGGACCGAGAGCCGAGAGCCTCCGCCGGTGGGTGAGGCCCGACAGCGAGTTGACCTGGTCCATGAACTGCGAGAGCTGCGACGTGCCGAAGAACTCCTTTATGGCCGCTACCACCGGCCGGATGTTGATCAGCGTCTGGGGCGTGATCGCCTCCACGTCCTGAGTGGTCATGCGCTCGCGAACCTGCCGCTCCATGCGGGACAGGCCAATGCGCACCTGGTTCTGGATCAGCTCGCCGACGCTGCGGATGCGGCGGTTGGCGAAGTGGTCCTGGTCGTCGAGGCGGTACCCGGGCTCGCCCTTGGCCAGATTCAGCAGGTAGGTGGCCGCGGCCAGCATCTCGCAGGGCGACAGCAGGGACTGCCCGGGGTCCGGGCGCTCGAATTCGAGTCCGAAGGTCTGCTCAAGGAAGTCGAACTCCGGCCCGAGCTTGCGGTTGAGCTTGTGCCGGCCCACCCGGGACAGGTCGTAGCGCCGTCCGCTGAAGAAGGAGTTCTCGAAGTAGGAGCGGGCTGTCTCCGCGGTGGCCGGGTCGCCGGGGCGCACCCGCTTGTAGATCTCGATCAGGGACTCGTCGCGGGTGGGCGCGAGATGGCCCTGCTTCTCCCACTGCTCGGCCAGGAAGTCGAAGTGCTCCACGAAGCGCTCGAGGAACCCGGGATGGTTCTCCTCGTCGTAGCCGAGGGCCCGCAGCAGGGTGAACAGGGGCAGGCGGCGCTTGCGGGCCACCCGCACCCCCGCGGTGATCTCCTTGCGGGGCTTCTGCTCTACGTCGAACTCGATCCACTCGCCCCGGTAGGGGTGGATCGTGCCCGTCACCAGCTGGTACTTGGCCAGGTTTCGCAGCCGGTAGCGCTCGCCGGGCTGGAAGATCACGCCGGGCGAGCGAACGAGCTGGGAGACAACCACCCGCTCGGTGCCGTTGATGATGAAGGTGCCCTTGTCGGTCATCATGGGGAAGTCGCCCATGAAGACGATCTGCTCCTTGATCTCGCCGGTGCTGGCATTGAGGAAGCGGGCCCGCACGAAGATCGGCGCGGAGTAGGTCATGTCCTTCTCCTTGCATTCATCCACCGTGAACTTCGGCGGCGGATGAAGCTCCTCGTCGTCGGGGTCGAACTCGAGCTCGAGCTGGAGCGTCCCGCTGTAGTCCGAGATGGGCGAGATGTCCCTGAAGGTGCGGGCCAGCCCCTCGCTCATGAGCCAGGAGAAGCTGTCGCGCTGTATCGCGATCAGGTCGGGCAGCTCGAGAATCTCCTCGAGATTTCCGAACGAATAGCGTTCGCGTGAAGCGGCGCGTGCGGTCACGTGGTACTCCCGAGGGCCGGCTGATCTGGAATCACGCGATCGTGCATGCGCGCGTCACCAGAGAGGAATAAGCCACGGGAGCCGCCTCCCAGCGCGCACAGACGACCACGGTAGCTCGAAGGCTAGCCCGCGGCGCGCCAAGCCGCAACCATCCCGGCGGCACGATCTTCGACGCCACGTTAGTGGCTGGCGCGCCGGCGCGCCGCTTCGGGGAAGCGCCGGCCAATCCGCTCGCCCGCTCGCGGCGAGCGCAATAAGGTTTGCGAGCACCTCGCGGCCCGGCGTTGTGTCTCCCGCTCTTGTTCGCTGCGCTCACGGGCCGCTCGGGCCACGGCCTCGCTCAGCGCCTTGCGGAGTCGCCTGGGGATTCGTGCCTACCGCTCGGCCTCTTCGGGCTCAGGCTCGCAGGCAGGCCCGAGTGGCGTCGATGTCGGCGTCGCCAACGCCCGCAGCCGAGAGGTAGCCGGCCGCGCCGCCCCAGCGGTCGCACAACTCCTCAAGGGTGGCGTCGATGTCGGCGTCGCCAACGCCCGCAGCCGAGAGGTAGCCGGCCGCGCCGCCCCAGCGGTCGCACAACTCCTCAAGGGTGGCGGCGATGACGGCGGGGCGGGCTTCCCACAGGGGAGCGAACCTGGAAGGATCGAGGCCCAGGTCCTCGAGCAGCGGACGGAGCGACCCGGCTTCGGTGTGGTCGCGCTGGAGGCCTGGGCGGCGCTCGGACGACAGCGCGTAGTCGGCCGCCACATGCTCCGCGGCCACCCCGGCCAGGTCCAGCAGGAGCATCGAGGCCACTCCGGTGCGGTCCTTGCCGGCCGTGCAATGGACAACGAGAGGTTCGCCCCGGCCGACCTGCCGGGCGATCCGCACGAACGACGGAGCGAAGTTCTTGAGGATACGCACGTAGCCGGCCACCATCTCAGGCTCGCCGTAGGACTTGATCTCGCGGTCGACTATGCGTTCGTAGATGGTGCGAGTCCGGAAGGTCTCGTCGCTCGTCATCGGCAGCCGAACGTAGGAAGCGCCCGCCGGCAGCCGGTCGGGGAACTCGGACACCTCGGCCTCCGAGCGCAGGTCGAACACGTGGCGGATTCCCGCGGCCTCCAGGCGGCGCAGGTCCGCATCGCTGAGCGTGCACAGCCGGTCGGCGCGATACACCAGGCCGGTCCTCGTGGAGCCCCCGCCAGCGACGGGCAAACCGCCGAGGTCGCGGAAGTTGCCGGGACCGTCCAGCTCCACCCGTCGGTTCATCGAACGGCCTTGACTGGAGCCGCGCCGCTAGGGCCTGCGAAGTGGAGGGGCGAACGGTCTCGCCGTCAGACGAGCTGGACCTCGGCTCCGACGGCCTCCAGCGCGGCCTTGGCCTTCTCGGCGTCGTCCTTGGGGAGGCCCTCGAGCACAGCCTTGGGCGCGTTGTCGACAAGCTCCTTGGCCTCCTTGAGCCCGAGCGAGGTGAGGCTGCGCACCTCCTTGATCACCTGGATCTTCTTGTCTCCGACCCCGGCGAGCACGACGTTGAAGGAGTTCTGGGCCTCCTCGTCCTCCGCGGCCTCCCCGGCTGCGGGCGCCGCCACCGCAACGGCCGCAGGTGCGGCCGCGGTCACGTCGAAGCGCGCCTCGAACTCCTTGAGCAACTCGCTCAGTTCGAGCACTGTCATCTCCGAGATCGAGTCGAGGATCTCTTCTCTTGTTGCCATGGGTCAGGCCTCCTGTGTATCGGATTGTTGGTGATGGTTGCCGTTTTCGGCACTGCGGGTATCGATGAGCGCCTTGAGTCCGTAGGCGAAGTTGCGGGGCAGGGCCTCCAGCAACCCGGCGAGCTTGGCCAGGGGCGCCTGGAATGCACCCGCGAGCTGCGCTAGCAGCACGTCGAGCGAGGGAAGGTCGGCAAGGGCGATCAGGTCGTTGGCGGTGAGGACCCTGTCACCCAGCACGCCGCCCTTGAGCACGAGGGCCCGGTTGGTTCGGGAGAAGTCTCTCAGGGCCTTGGCCACTGCGGCCGTCTCGCCGGCCTTGCCGTCGTCGCCCGGGCCGACGAACGCTATCGCGGTCGGGCCGGTGAGCAGATCGGCGATCTCCAGGCCCAGTTCGGCCGCCGCGAGGCGCACCATCGTGTTCTTGTAGATGGTGTACTCGCCGCCGGCGGCACGCAGCGCCCGGCGCAACGCGGCCATCTGCGAGACGTTCAGCCCGCGGTACTCGGTCAGAAGGGCCGCATCGCTGGCCACCAGCCGATCGCGCACTTCGGCGACAACGGCCACCTTCTCGGGCCTTGGGACTGTCATGGGTGCCTTCCTCGTCCGGCGGGCCTGCCGGCCCATTGGTGCTCCCCGCGGAGCGCACCGGATGTCTCAGGTGAGCGTTGTGAGTTCTTGAGCCTACCGGTGCTAGTCGTCGGCTCCGACATCGGCTGGGTCGACGCGCACGCCCGGACCCATCGAGGAGCTGAGCACCACCTTCTTCATGTACTTGCCCTTGGACGCGGCCGGCTTCGCCCGCTGGAGTTCGGCCACCACCGCCCGGAGGTTCCTCAGCAGGTCTTCGTCCGCGAAGGACGCCCTGCCGATGGGGACATGCACGTTGGCGAACCGGTCGGTGCGGTACTCCACCTTGCCCCCCTTGAAGTCCTCGATGGTGCGCTCCACATCGTTGGTGACGGTGCCGGTCTTCGGGTTGGGCATCAGGCCGCGGGGCCCGAGGATCCGGCCCAGCTTGCCGACCACCGGCATCATGTCGGGCGTGGCGATGGCCACGTCGAAGTCGGTCATGCCCCCCTGGACCTGCTCGGCCAGATCCTCCGCTCCCACCAGGTCCGCCCCGGCCTGGCGCGCCTTGGTCGCGGTCTCGCCCTGAGCGAACACCGCGACGCGCACCTCCTTGCCGGTCCCCGACGGAAGTGAGATCGTGCCCCTCATCATCTGGTCGGCCTTGCGCGGATCGACTCCGAGCCTCACCACCACGTCGACGCCCTCGTCGAAGCGCCGCTTGGCCAGGCTCTTCACCAGGCTCACCGCGTCGGCGTCACTGTGGAGGTGCAGGCGGTCGAAGCTCTTGGCCGCGTCCACATGCTTCTTGCCCTTGGCCATGGTCGCTCTCCGTGCTCCGTGTGCTGCCGATCCGCCGGCCTCAGAGGCCCCGCGGATAGGTGTTGATGACTCGCGGTGAAACGTGTTGTTTCCCGCTCTTGTTCGCTGCGCTCACGGGCCGCTCGGGCCACGGCCTCGCTCGACGCCTCGTGAAGATCCTCATGAACTGCTGCCTATCCGCTCGGCCTCTTGGACGACGGTGATACCCATGGATCGGGCGGTGCCCTCGATCTGCGCCTTGGCCGCCTCCCGGTCGTTGGCGTTCAAGTCAGGCATCTTCACCTCGGCGATCTCGGTCAGCTGCGCGTCGGTGATGGTGCCCACCGCCTCTCGGCCCGGCGTCTCAGCCGCCTTCTCCAGGCCGGCGGCAGTGCGGATCAGGTATGAGGTCGGCGGGGTCTTGGTGATGAACGTGAACGACCGGTCGTCGTAGATCGTTATCTCCGCCGGGATGATCTGGCCCCGTTTGTCCTCGGTGCGGGCGTTGTAGTCCCTGCAGAAGTCCATGATCGCCACGCCGTGGGGGCCCAGCGCGGTGCCCACCGGCGGCGCGGGGGTGGCCTGGCCGGCGGGTATTTGGATCTTCACTGAGGCGGCAACCTGCTTGCGTGCCATCGGACTCTCTCTGACAGTGGGAACGGGCGAACGGGCAGTGTGGCGGGATCGGTGGCGAGCAACAACCCCAGACAGGCCTACAGCCGCGCCACCTGCGCGAACTCGAGCTCCACGGGAGTCTCACGACCGAAGATGTTCACCAGCACCTTGACCTTGAGCTGGTCCTCGTTGATCTCGATTATCTCGCCGGAGAAGTCGGCGAAGGGGCCGTCCTTGACGCGGACAGTCTCCCCCATGCCGTACTCGAACATCGGCTTGGCCCGCTTGGACGCCTCCCGGGAGCGGTCCGATTCAACTCCTAGGAAGGCCTCGACGTCGCGGCGGCGCAGCGGCGAGGGCGACCCGCCCTGGTTCACGAAGCCCGTGACGTTGGGGGTGTCGCGTATGACGGGCCAGACATCGTCGTCCAGTTCGCAGCGCACGAAGACGTAGCCCGGGAACAGCCGCTTCGAGGAGATCACCTTCTTGCCGTTCTTGAACTCGGGCACATCGCGCAATGGGATGACCACCTCGTGGATGCGGCCCTCCATGTGCATCGACGCGGTGCGGGCCTCCAGGTTCTGCTTGACCTTCTTCTCGTAGCCGGACTGGGTGTGCACCACGAACCACTTGCCCGGCTTGTCGTAGGGGCTGATCGGCTCGGATGACTCCTCGGAGTCCGCTTCCTCGGCGAACAGGTCGTCCTCGGTGAGGACGGCGGCCTCGTTCGAGGCGGGCGCATCAGTCACGGGCATGTTAGTCATGGGTGGGGGGACCTCAGGAATCGAATAGCTCGAGTATGAACGTGGAGAAGACCCAGTCGAGCCCGTAGATCATGGCGGTGAGCACCACGACCGTGACGAGCACGACGATGGAGTAGTTGACCGTCTCGGCCCGGCTGGGCCAGGCCACCTTGCGCAGCTCGCCTCTCACCTCGCGCACGAACTGCACGGGCGAGGTCCGCTCAGTGGGCGGCGTCGAGGCGGGACGGCTGCGGTTTCGAACCGGCGCGCCCTCCGCGTCGACCTCTCCCTGCTTCTGCAGCATCCGCTTCTGCTGACGGTTCATCGCCATTGTTGGGTTCACCTCGGATAGGTTTCGGCGCCGCAGGGTGTGGCTGCCGACGAATCGCAGGGGCGGAGGGACTCGAACCCCCAACCGCCGGTTTTGGAGACCGGTGCTCTGCCAATTGAGCCACGCCCCTCAGCAGCCCGGCAAGGCTACCAGCGCGACCCCCCGAACGGCTACGGCCACGACTCGCTCGGGCTCTAGGACGCCAGTCTGGCCGCGCGGCGGTGCCGGGCCGTGAAGGCGATTAGGCCCGCGGTGGCTGCAGCCCCCGCGGCGACACCGCCCACGGCCGCCACGACGCCGGATCGGGCGCGCCGGGCCCAGCGGCGCCCGTGAAGGTCGAGATTCAACAGGATCTGCGACTCCAGCCGGGAGTCTCCTGGAACGGGTGCCTCCCGCAGCGACTGCATGGCCTCCATCATCCGCCGGTACCGGGACTGCTCCGCCCGGCACCGCAGGCACGACGCCAGATGCTCCAGCACGGAGGGTCCGAAGGCGCCGTCGGAGCCCGCAGCCGCGGCGAGTGCGTCGCTCACCAACCCGCAGTCGGCGCGGTCACTGGCCATGGTCGTGATCCTCTCCGGGCAGGGGAAGCACCTGCTCGCGCAAGCGCCGGCGGGCACGGTGCAAACGCACCTTCGCGGCGGTCACCGAGATGCCGAGCTCCTTGGCGATCGCCTCGTGGGGCAGGTCGTACATGTCCCGCAGCACAACCACCGACCGCAGGCGCGGCGGGAGGTCGCGGATGGCGGCGTCGAGGTTCTCGCGCAAGGCGGCCAGGTCGCCCTGAAGCGTCGGGTCGTAATCGGGCCGGGTATCGACCACGTCGTCGTGAGCACCGAGATCGTCGTGCCGGTGAAGTTGGCGTCGGCTGAGATGGGTGGCGGCGCAGTTGGCCACTATGCGATAAAGCCAGGTGCTGAAGAGCGCCTCGCCGCGGAAGCGGCCGACACTCCGGTAGGCCCTCAGGTACGCCTCTTGAACCACGTCGCGAGCATCCTCCGTGTTGCCCGTGAGGCGCAGCGCCAACGCGTATGCGTCGGAGTGGGTGACCCGCACGAGCCGGTCGAACGCCTCTCGATCCCCGGACTTGGCCCGCTCTACGAGCACAACCATGTCCGACGAAGATTGAGACTCGCGATCGGCGCCGACGTTACGCGACGACTCCTCGACGGCACGCAGGCGGCGCCGGGGCGAAGCGGTCACGGCAGTCGTCCATCAGGTCTGGACGCGGCGATCAGTGCCATGTAGCGACGGCCTGCGATATAGCGAATCCCTACCATGTAGCGACGGCCTGCCATATAGCGAATCCCTACCATGTAGCGACGGACAGACTCGAACTGTCGACCTCTCGATTATGAGTCGAGCGCTCTTACCAACTGAGCTACGTCGCCGGGAACGGCAGGCTCACGCCTGCGCCGAGCTCCCTGTCAGAATCGAACTGACGACCTTCTCCTTACCATGGAGACGCTCTGCCGGCTGAGCTAAGGGAGCGGGTCGGCGCCGGGCGCCGGGCCGCCATGATGCCACACCGCCGGGCCGATCCCAACCGTCGCGCTGTCCCCAGTGGCGTTTGGGACAGCGATTACGTTGATCTTCGTGTTGCGCGGTGTTGTACAGATGCTATCGTGTGATCTGGGAATGGGGTGGCCCCGTGGTGGCCGAGTCCGGTTAACTCTTTCACAGGGCCACCCCACCCGCACCATACGAACATTTTTGTGTATTTCCATTATTCTCTATTCACCGGCGCAGGATAGGGCTCTCGTGGACAGGGCTACCCGCCGGCGGGCCGAGGCGAGGTCGTTGCGGTCCAGGCCGTTGGTGAGATAGGCGAAGGAGATCCCGCTGGCCGGGTCGGCCCAGCCGATCTGTCCCTTGGCGCCTCCGTGGCCGAACGCCTCGGCAGACGCTCTGCGGCCGTGGCCCCGCATACCGGCCTTGCCGTCGCTCCCGGCGAGCACGAAAGCGTGGGAGCGGTTGACCGGTATTCCTGTCCAGTCCGGATGGTTCTGGCGCACGATCATGGCGTCGCGGCGCACCTCGGGGCGCAGGAAACCGCCAGCATTGTGGAGCACCGCCTGGTACCACAGGGCCATGTCCGAGGCCCGGGCGATGCCTCCCCCTCCGGGCACCCCGGCGGCCCGCATCCAGGGTCGGTTGAACGCCGTCAGCAGCTCCTCGGTGACCCCTGCGTCGGGCAGCTCGTCCAGCCCGAGGGCATTGAGCTCCCTGGGGGTAGGCGCCGTGCCCACGACCACGACATCGGCCACTTCGACCTGCTCGTCGAGGCCGATGCACAGCCAGCGCCCGCAGCCCGCAGGCTGCAGCACTCGGTCGGCGATCACGTCGGCGTAGTGGCGGCCCGTCACCTCGGTGATCATGTCGGCCAGCACCCAGTGCGCGCTGCCGGCGTGGTACTCGAAGCGAGTGCCGGGCTCCCAGTCGGTGCGCCAGGAGGCGTAGGCGGCGAGGCGGGCGGTGCGGTCTGTCGTCTCGGTCCGACCCATCGGCGCGTAGGGGAACCCGCCCGCGTGCAGCAGCACCTGCGACACGGTGATGGCGTCCTTGCCGTTGGCTCCGAACGAGCCCAGCACGGCGCTCACCGGCGCCCCGAGGTCGAGTCGGCCCTCGGCGGCCAGTTCCATCGCGGTGAGGGCCACCGCCGGCTTGACCGCCGAGTACATGTGGAACCGCGTCTCCACGGTGCAGTCGCCGAGGGCCTCGGAGACGACGATCTCGCCGTCGAGAGCCAAGGCCAGCTGGGCCGCGGGCAGCAGGCCCGAGTCCACGTCTCGGCGGGCCCGCTCGATCAGGGCCGCGACGGCTTGCTTGTTGAATCCCATAGCGGCCCGACGCTAGCGGCGACCGCCCCCGGCCCAGCCCGCCCACCAACTCAGCCCGCCCACCAACTCATCGCGGTTGTCGGTCGCATAGACCAACAAGCGCGACGATTCCCGGACTCGGGCCGCCAATTGGACTAGTTGACGGCCTTGGCCATGCCCTCCCAGTAGGGGGCGCGAAGCTTGAACTTCTGAAGCTTGCCGGTGGCGGTGCGGGCCAGCTCGTCGCGCATCTCCACCGATGTCGGGCACTTGTAGTGGGCCATCCGGTCGCGGCAGTGGGCAATCAACTCCTCGGGCGTGGCGGTGGCCCCGGGGACCAGCACCACCAGGGCCTTCACTGTCTCGCCCCACTTCTCGTGAGGCACGCCGATCACGGCCACCTCGGCCACGGCCGGATGCGAGAACAGGGTGTCCTCCACCTCGATGGACGACACGTTCTCGCCGCCGGAGATGATCACGTCCTTCTTGCGGTCGGTGATCATGTAGTACGCGTCGTCGTCGAGGTATCCGCCGTCGCCGGTGTGGAACCAGCCGTCGACGATGGCCTCCGCGGTGGCTTCGGGCTGCTCCCAGTAGCCCTCGAGCACATGGTTGCAGCGGGTCAGGAACTCACCGGAGGCGCTCACCTGCATGCGCACTCCCAGCGCGGGCACGCCCTGGCGCGACAGCATGCGGGCCCGCTCCGCCGGCGACAGGTCGTCCCATTCGGCCCGCTTGCGGTTCATGGTCAGCAGCGGCGCCGTCTCGGTGAGGCCGTAGATGTGGATGAACTCCCACCCCAGTTCGGTCTCGATCCGCTCGATGGTGCGGGTCGGCGGGGGCGCGCCGGCCACCACTATTCGGGTTCGCCCGGCGCCGGGGATCGGTCCGTCCCACCGGGCGGCCGCGTCGAGGATGGCCGCGGCCACCGCGGGCGCGCCGCACATGAGGGTGATGCCGTGGGTGTCGACCCGACGCAGGATCTCGGCGCCGTCGACCTTGCGAAGCACCACCTGCTTGGCCCCCATGCCGACCAGCGCGTACGGCATCCCCCAGCCGTTGCAATGGAACATCGGCAGGGTGTGCAGGTAGCTGTCGCGGTCGCTGACCGAGGCCTGCCAGCCGAACATCGCCGCGTTGAGCCACAGGCTGCGGTGGGTTTGCTGCACCCCTTTGGGCCGGGCGGTGGTGCCGGAGGTGTAGTTGATCACCGCGGTCTCGTCCTCGTCGGGCTCCCAGGGCTCCGGGGCCACGCCGAAGCGGAACAGGGCCTCGTCGGAATCGGCGCCCAGCACGAACTTGTGGCGGCACGAGATGGGGCCCAGCGTCTCGGCCAGCTCGGGGTCGACGAGCAGAACGTCGGCTCCGCAGTGCTCCACTATGTAGGCGACCTCGTCGGGGCTGAGGCGGAAGTTGACGGGCACGAATATGCGGCCGTTGCCGCTGACGCCCCAGAAGCAGGTGAGCAGGCGCCCGGCGTTGTGCGACACCATGGCCACCCGGCTCCCCATCGGCACGCCCAGGGCGTCGAGCCCGGCGCCGGTGGCGTCGGCCAGCTCGCCCAAGCGCGTGAAGGTGACCTCGCCCATCGAGGGCGCCGGCTGGTCGGGCTCGTCGATGAAGGCGACCCGGTCGGGGTAGACGACCAGGGCCCGGTCGAGATGGTCGCGGACTGTGAGCGGAACCTTCATGGCCTCATGATGGCAGCACGAGCGCCCGCCGCCCACACCGAACCTCGCCTTCTTGGCGCGGTAGCGACGTCGACCTTCGCCCGGTGGTGCTCGGCTACAACGAGCCCCTACGGTCCGCTGCGGCCGCGGCGGTGTAACACTCGGCCACCGTCGGATAGCTGGTGACTGACTCCACGACGTAGTCGATCGTGCCGCCGTGGGCGATGACGGCCTGGCCTATGTGCACCAGTTCGGCTGAGCCCTCCCGTATTCGGCAGGGTGTACTCCGGGTTGGGCCGGTTATCTCAGCACGGTCGCGACTGCGTCCGGGATGGAGCGGGGGCCCGCGATCGCCGCAAATCGGGCGCCTGCGGCTGCCGCAAACGACTCGGCGTCGGCCGCGTCGCCCGCGGGCGCGATCACGCACAGCTCGTCGAGGCGTCGAGCCGCGGCCACCGGATCGCCTCCCGCGGTGGCCCGGCAGTCCGACAGCAGCACCGCGACGCGGCGGCGGGCGGTGCAGCGCTCGAGCTGGGCCCGGGCCGCGTCGAGCGCGGCGGCGAGGTCGGTGGTGCCGTAACCGCGCAGCCGCAGAATGTCATCGACTACCGCGGGCGCCGGACGGTCGCGGTCGGCGGATTTGATGGCCACGACCTGGTCGCCGAAGGCCAGCGCCGACCACTGCTGGGGCGCCCGCAGGGCGCAGGCTGCGGCCGCCACCGCGGCGGCGGCCAGCCTGGGGCCGCCCATCGATCCCGAACGGTCCACAACGAGAGCGATCGCGGTGGCGGGACGCTGCCAGCGCTGCACCCACAGCTCCTCCAGCCGCGACGGGCGGCCTGAGGCTCTGGCCTCGAGCAACCCGTCGAGGCTGCGGTCGATGTCGACATCGCCGCTGCAGCGGTCGGCCCGTCCGGGCTCGATGCGTCCGACCCCGCCCGCCGACGATGCTCCGGCCCGGGCCAGGTCGAGCGCGAGGCGGCCCGCCAGCCGGGCAGCCAGCGCAGCCATCCTGCGGTCGGCAGCGGCAGCCATGTCGGCCAGCAATGCCAGAGTCTGATCGGGGTCGGCCGAGGCCCGGGCCGCCACCTCGGCGGCGTCCAGGGCGCCGGTGGTGGGGCTCAGCAGCCTGAAGCCGGGCTGGCCCTCGTAGTGGCCGCGGGGGGTTGTGCGCACCCGCTCGGCGGCGAGCGCCTCGCGAGCCCGCGACCCTTCGAGGACTAGACCCCCCGGCTGGTTGCCCCGCCGGGGGCTGAGGCTTTTCCCGGCGTCGGCACCAGGGACTCGTCGGGCGGGCCCTGGCTGCGCTGCTCGGCGGCGAGCACCTCCTCCCACAGCTCGCGCACGATGGCCTCAGGCGTGCGGTCGCCGCCCTCGTGGAGCCGGATCCGGCCGGTGAGAGCCATCAGCGCGGCGTCGAGCCCTGCGCCGGGGTCGTCAAGCAACCGGCCGCGGAGTCCGCAGAGGCGCGCGGCGACGTCGCACAGGTCCATGGCCCCGCGCACCGACGACCCCATCCGCACATCTCGGTGGGTGCGGGTTGCTCGGGTCACGGCCACGGCCCGGGCCATGGTGCGCTCCGTTGCCTCACCGCCGGTGGGGAGACCCTGGACCCTCCGCTCGACGATGAGACGCTCGTCGCGCTCGTCCTGGTAGCCCATGGCCACCCGGCAGATGCGGTCGTAGACCGCGCTGGACAGGCGCGACGTGCCCACCGTGTCGTAGGGGTTCATGGCGGCCACCAGGCGGAACCGCTCGACTGCGGTGACCCTGCCCACCCTGGGCAGGTGCAACTCGCCCTCGGACATCACCCCGATGAGCAGGTTGACGGTCTCCTCGGGCACCCGGTTGAGTTCCTCGATGTACAGCAGCGCCCCGCCCTGCATGGCTTCGACCAGCGGACCGGGCACGAAGGCTTCGGGGGTGTAGCCCTCCGCCAGCACCCGGGCCGGGTCGAACTGTCCGGCGAGCCGGGCCGGGGTCAGCTCGGCGTTGCCCTCGACGGTGACCAGCGGAACGTCCAGGGCCGCGGCCAGGGCCCGCAGCACTGTGGTCTTGCCGGTGCCGGGCGGACCCTCGAGCAGCAGATGGCGGCCCGCGCCCACCGCGGCGACGACCAGTTCGACCTCGCGCCGGCGCCCCACCACCGCCGCGCCGACGACCTGCGCAAGGCGGGAGTCTTCAAGGCCCGCCAGACCGGTCGGCGCTTCCCGCGGCCCTCGATCGGTGGCCGCCTCTGCTGCGCCGGCCGCGGCCGCCTTCTCAGTCAAAGACGACGACACCTCGAATGTTGCGGCCTTCCCGCAGGTCCCGGTAGCCATCGTTAACTTCGTCGAGCGAGTAGGTGGCGCTCACGAAGCTGTCGAGATCGAGCTGTCCGTGGGTGTACAGCGACAGCAGGTGGGGGATCTCCGAGCGAGGGCTGGCCGAACCGAACATCGAGCCCTTGAGCTGCTTGTTCAGCATGGCGAACTCGAACAGATTGAACTGCACGTCCATCTGTGCCAGGGGAGCGACAGCCGCCACCACCACGGTGCCGCCCTTGCGCACGAGGAACTGCGCCGGAGCCAGCAGGTCGCCGCTCATGACGCCCGGCGTGAGGATCAAGCTGTCGGCCATCACACCGCCGGTGACGGCACCCACCGTCTCCATGGCCGCCTCCATGGACTCAGCGGTGTGGGTGGCGCCGAACTTGCCGGCGGCCTCGCGCTTGGACTCGGTGGGGTCGACGGCCACGATGTTGGAGGCGCCGGCCAGCTTGGCCGCCTGCAGTGCCGCGCTGCCGAGCCCGCCGCAGCCCACCACCACCACGGTGTCGCCGGGGCTGACATCGGCCCGGTTGGCCACCGCCCCGAATCCGGTCGTTACCCCGCAGCTCACCAGCGCGGCAATGGCCGGCGGCACGTTGGGGTCCACCTTCACCGCTGAGTCGACGCTGACCACCATGTGCTCTGCGAAGGTGCCCAGCTTGAGCATGGGAGTCAGGTCGTTGCCGTCGGCGTCGTGATGGCGGAACCCGCCCGCCGGGGGCATCATGCCCGGCGCCAGCAGGTGCATGCCCAGGTCGCAGAGATGCTGCTGGCCGTCGGCACACCACCGGCAGCGGCCGCACGACGGCACGAACGAGGCCGAGATGTGGTCGCCCACGGCCAGCTCGGCCACACCCTCGCCCACTTCGACGACCACTCCGGCGCCCTCATGGCCTCCCACGATTGGAAGCGGCACCGGCATCGAGCCGTTGCGGGCGTGCTCGTCGGAATGGCATATCCCGGCCGCGGTGGTCTTCACCAGCACCTCGCGGGGGCCGGGGGCGTCGAGCTCGATCTCCTCGACGCTCCAGTCGGCGTTGGTCTCTCGCAGCACGGCTGCTCTCGTCTTCACGCGGCACCTCCCGGGACTCGGACCCGCGACGCTAGCGCGATCGCCGCAACCCCGCGAACGCAGTAGGGACGGACTTGTGCGCGCCGCGGGAAGCCTCGCGAAGCGCAGCGCGGGAATGAACGACAGCACGTCTTGGAACGCGGAGGAGCACGAAATGGGAATCGGCTCACCGCGAACCCGTCACCAACAGCGGTGAGTTGTGTGAAGATGTAGGACCCGCATCAGAAGGTTCGCGATCAAGGAGCGAAGCAATGGCTCAGGGACCTCTGGCGGGAGTTCGGGTCGTCGACTTGACCCAGGTGCTGGCCGGGCCCACCGCGACGATGCTGCTCGCCGACTTCGGCGCCGACGTGATCAAGGTCGAGCCGCCCGGCGTAGGCGACCTGTCGAGGCTGGCCCGCTTCGAGAAGGGCGGCCTCAACAGCACGTTCGTCAACTGCAACCGGGGCAAGCGGTCCATCCAGATCGACCTGTCCACCGAGGCCGGCCGCGAGCTGGGGCTGCGACTGCTGGCCGGCTGCGACGTGGCCGTGCAGAACATGCGGCCCGGGGTCATGGACAGCCTCGGCATGGGGTACGAGCACGCCGCCGCGGTGAACCCCGAGATCATCTACTGCTCGATGTCGGGGTACGGGCCGACCGGCCCCTACGCCGACCGGGCCGCCTACGACCCGATCATCCAGGCCGTGACCGGCTACGTGGCCCTGCAGGTGAACCCGGAGGTGCCCATCCCCGACCTGGTGCGAAACGGGGTGATCGACAAGGCCTCGGGATGGATGGCGGCGCTGGCCATCGTCTCGGCCCTGTTCGCCCGCAGCCGGGGCGCCACCGGTCAGCACATCGACCTGTCGATGCTCGACACTGCGGTGCAGTTCCTGTGGCCCGACGGCGGCATGGCCGACACGCTCCTCGATGACGACGCGAGCGAGGGCCGGCGCCTCTCCACTCTGTACCGGCTAACGCCGTGCGCGGATGGCCATGTCGTGTATTTCGTGGTCAGCGACAAGCAGTTCCACGGCCTGTACCGAGCCCTGGGGCGGCCCGAGTTGGTCGACCACCCCCAGTGGGGCACCCACGAGGGCCGCCGGGGCCGCTCCGAGGAGCTCGGAGCCCTGCTCGAGGAGGAGTTTGCCAAGTGGAAGGTGGCAGAGCTGGCGCCCCGGATGCACGAGAACTCCGTGCCGTGCGGGGAGGTGGCCGCGGTGGAGGATCTTCACGACGACCCGCAGATCCGCCACAACGAGACCCTCGTCGAGTGGGACCATCCCACCGCGGGCCGGATCCGCCAACCCCGCCCGGCGCCCCGGTTCTCAACCACTCAGCCCGAGTTCCGGCGGTCTGTTCCCCGCCTCAACGAGCACGCCGAGGAGATCCTGGCCGAGCTGGGCCTCGATGCCGAGTCGATTGAGGACCTCCGCCGGGCCGGCGCAGTGTTCTAGAGACCTACCGGCCGCCTTGGCCCGCGCCGGTCGCCGCCTTGGCCCGGGCCCCGATAGCTGGGAGACTGGACGGCCGAGTCCGGACCGTCGACGGCGGTGACGAGGGGAGGCCGACTGGTGAGAGTGCTCCGCAACGCCCGGCTCGCCGACGGACGCCGGGCGGACGTGCACATCGACACCGCCGACGGCACGATCGCGGCTGTCGAGCCAGCCGGTTCGGCCCCCGTAGACCGCCAGGCACAGGCGAGCACGCCGGACGGCGCCGTCGAGGTCGACGGCATGAACGCCGAGGATCTGGGCGGCTGGCTGCTGCTGCCGGCCATGGCCGAGCCTCACGCCCACCTCGACAAGGCCCTGACCGCGGACGAGGTTCCCAACCCCAAAGGTGACCTGCACGGGGCCATCGACGCCTGGGCCCGAGCCGCCGACGCCGGGCAGTTCACCCACGCCTATACGGTCGAGCGGGCCACCAGAGCCCTGGAGCTGCTGCTGGTGCACGGCGTGACCGCGGTGCGCACCCACGTCAACGTGACCGGGTCGATCGGAGCGGCGAACGTAATCGCGCTGCGGCAGGCGGCCGCGTCGCTGGCCGGCCTGATCGACGTGGAGATCGTGGCGCTGACCGGCGCACCGATGGTCGGCCCCGACAGTGCGGAGAACGTGCGGGCGCTGCACGAGGCGGTCGAGGCCGGCGTCGACCTTGTCGGCGGCTGTCCCAACCACCAGACCGACCCCGCGGCCCACATTGCCGACGTGCTGGACCTGGCGACCTCGGCCGGCATCAACATCGACCTCCACACCGACGAGACCCTCGACCCGTCGGTGCTGACGCTGCGGGAGCTGGCCCGCCAGGTCGGCGACCGGGGCTTCGACGGCTCGGTCACGGCCAGCCACTGCGTGAGCCTGGGAATGCAGCCGCCCGCCGTGCAGGCCGCGGTGGCCGCCGAGGTGGCGGCCTCGGGCATCGCGGTGATCGCGCTCCCCCAGACCAACCTGTTCCTGCAGGGCCGCGACGATCCGGTGGGCACGCCCAGGGGCCTCACCGCCATCAACGCTCTGCTGGATGCGGGCGCCGTGGTGGCAGCAGGAGCCGACAATGTGCAGGACCCGTTCAACCTGGTGGGCCGCAGCGACCCGCTGGAGACCGCCGCGCTGATGGTGATGGCCGGGCATCGGCTGCCCGCTGACGCCTACGAGATGGTCTCGAACACCGCCCGGCGGGTGATGGGCCTAGCCCCGGTGCACTTCCAGCCGGGCGACCCGGCCGACCTGATGGCCATCGACGCGCCGTCGTTGCGGGGCGCGGTGGCCGACGCTCCGATGTCACGCCGGGTGTACCGCCGGGGACGTCTGGTCGCCTCAGCCGACCAGCAGACCCGGGTAATGCGCGCGGGCTGAGCGAGCGGCTCGGCTCCCGCGACTGCCCCTACTGGTCCACGTAGGAGTACTCGGCGGGCTGAGTGGGCGGCTCGGCTCCCGGGGCCGGCCCTACTGGCCCACATAGGAGTATTGGGCGGGGAGAGCCGCGTTGCCCGGTCCAACCACGTAGTTGCCGGCCTGCAGCGACACCGGGGGCTCGTCGGGATCGAAGCTGACGCCCACCGGGTCGCCGCCGGAGGCCACCACACGGACCTGCTCGAGGAACTGGCGCCGCACCATCGACACCCCCCGGTCGCTGGAGGAGAGATGCTCCTCGGAGTGCAGGGTGACGGCCCCTGGCCGACCTGGGTCTCGTAGTCGCCGGGATAGCGCTGATGGCCCTCGTCGTCGAGGTCGAACCAGGTCTTGCCGTCGCCGTAGCTGGGCAGCCCCTGAGGCGGCCGGTCCTTGGGCTTGCGCACCATCGCCAGCACCTTGGTGCGGGTGTCGTCGACGGGCACAGCCCACGAAATGTTGTTGGTCTTGCCCAGCACCGTGAGCGTCGGGGTGGGTATGACCCTGATGGTCGGCACTCGTATCTCAGTCACCCGGTGCAGCACGGTGCCGTCGGGCAGATCCCTGTCCTGGCTGGCGGTGACGCCCCAGGAGTGCCGCTGCCAGTCAATGCGAGGCCAGATCTCCAGCTTGGGATCGAACTGGTGGCCGCTGATGGCATTGTGCAGGATGAACACGTGGTACGGGTCCATGGCGTTCTCGTGGGTCTGGAACCAGTTGCAGGGGGCCTCGCTGGGGCCGCCAAAGGCGAAGTGGTCGGGGATCACGATCTCCCCGTCGTCGCGTAGGTCCTCGAAGATGTCGTAGCGGGGGAACACCGGCTGGCGGTCGGCCGGTCCCATGTAGGCGAAGATCAGGCCGTTGTACTCCTGCACCGGGTACCAGGGCTGGCGGCAGGAGGCCCGGTTGCGTCCCCGGTCGGGCTCGCAGGGCTGGTCCAGGCAGACGCCGTCCGCCGCGAACAGCCAGCCGTGGTAGGGGCAGCGGATCCCTTCGTTCTCGACTCGGCCGCAGTACGCCGGTGGTGCCCCGGTGGCAGCAGCGGGGCACCACCAGGCCGGGCCGGCCCGCACCGTCGCGGAACAGGAGCAGGTCCTCGCTGAGCAGCCGCACGCCGCGCGGGATGCTGGTGGCCTCGGAGCTGCGGGCGACAGGGTGCCAGTAGCGCCTCAGCAGCTCGCCCGCCGGTGTTCCCGCGGACGTCTCCACCAGGTCGGGAATCCATTCTCCCTTCGGGCGCCCGTAGGCGCGGCCGTCCCCGGGACGCTCCGAGGGCTTCAGGCCTGTTGGCCCGAAGTGCTCGACTCTCCTAGCTTGAGGCTCGGTCATGAAGGGATTGTCTCACAGCCCGCCCCCCGCCGATGAGGCCGGGCCTTCGCAGCCCGCGGCGCTCGCGCCGCCGGTGGTCGACATCTCCGCGTTGACGGGCAACGGCTGCAGCACCCGCGGCGACTCGGAGATCGCGGCGCAGATCGATGCCGCCTGCACCCAAGTCGGTCTCTTCGTGGTGGCCGGCCACGGCATCGACGACCAGCTCGGCGCTGCTTTCGCGGCCGCCCGGTCGTTCTTCGCGCTGCCGGCCGGCGTCAAGGACCGGGTGCCGAGGATCAACCGCTACGGGTACGTGCCCGACAGGGTCGAGGCCCGCGATCCGGCCGACGCCGCATACAAGGGACGTTCCAGCCTCGCTGCGGAGTACCTCGACATGGGCCTCGCCGACGAGGCAGACCTCGATGCCGTCGAGGTGCTGGGGTGCGACGGGTTCGTCGCGGCGGTGCGCTCCTATCAGGCCGCAACCTTGTCCACAGCCCACGGCGTGCTGGAGGCTCTGGCCACCACATTGGGGGTCCCGGGCTTTTTCGCGACGCGCATGTCCCAGCCCCAGTGCCGGCTGCGCTTCCTGCACTATCCGGCGGCGGCGAGGCTCGAGGACGGCGCGGCGCCGGTCTACAGCACGCCCCACACCGACTACGGCGCGATCACCCTGCTGGCCGTCGACGGGGTGCCCGGCCTCGAAGTGCTCCACGACGGGGCGTGGACGCCCGTGGCCGTGCCCGCGGGGAGCTTGATAGTCCAGCTGGGGGACATGCTGGCCCGCTGGACCAACGACCGCTACCGCTCGACGCCGCACCGGGTGGTCGGATCCTCCGGAGCCGATCGTTTCTCGATCCCGTTCTTCGTGAACCCGGACCCTCACACTGTGGTCTCCACCATCAGCAGTTGCATCACGGCCGAGCGGCCCGAGCGCTACAAGCCGGTCACCGCGGGCGAGTTCCTAGTGGCGCGAATCGACAGCCCCACCGAGCCCTACGTCTGAGCCAGGCCCGACGCGCCGACTGGCGCTATCGCGGCTCCGCCCGGATCCTTGCTCGCGCCGACAGTTGATAGGCGTCTGGCCGGAGTCCTGCACGTGCTATCGCGGCTCCGCCCGGATTCTTGCTTGCACCGACAGGCTGCCCTGGAATGCTGTCCGGGCGCGCTGAGGGGCCGGCAGGCTTGCCGCCGGCCCCTCAGGTGAGTCAATGACTGACTGCGCTAGCCGGACGCCTTACGGGGCGTAGGAGAACACGACGTTCTTGCGGCTGTCTGCCACGTTCTCCTCGCCTCCAATGTTGTGCACGATGGTAATCCTGGAAGAGCCACAGTCGCCGAAGTCGTCGCAGTTGATGGTGCCGATGATGCCGCTGTAGCCGCGGACGCCGTTCAGGTAATCGCGGATGCCCTGGCGGTCGATCATCAGGGTGCCGTCCTCGACCCAGGAGGCCGCCTTGATGGCATCGAGCAGCAGCGTGGTGGCGTCGTATCCGTGCGCCCAGAACGACGCCGAGGGCGACTCGCCGTAGGCCTCCTCGTAGGCGGCGAGGATCTCGGCCGCGGTCTTGCCTGTGCTCTGGTTGGTGTTGTCGCCGAAACGCTCGTCCGGGCCCGAGAAGTACATGCCGGCGGTCTGCGGCAGCGCGAGGTACCTGTCGACCAGCAGGCCGTCAGCGGCCAGCAGGACCGTGCCCTCGAGACCGGGCACGCCCGGCGCCTGTTCGGCGATGAAGTCGCCCTCGGGCTGGAAGATCGGGAAGAACAGGGCGCCCGGGCTCTGGGCGGCGATCTCGGTCAGTACCGGCACCATGTCGCTGTCTCCCTTGTTGACCGCGGAGAAGCCCGTCATCGTGCCGCCCTCGCGCTCGAAGGCGTCGGCGAAGGCCCGGGCCAGACCCTGGGTGTAGGGGTCGCCGTCATGGATGGCCGCCGCTTCTGTGATGCCCAGCTCGGAGAACACGAACTTGGCCACGGCCGCGCCCTGGTACAGGTCGTTGTGGGCGGTGCGGTAGTAGCCGACGCTGTAGTTGGGCCCGGCCGTGCCGGCCAGGTCCGAAGTCAGCGCGGGAGACGTGTTGCCGCCCGAGATCAGCACCATGCCGGCGTCAGTGATGAGCGGGGCCGCTGCCACCGCCGCGCCCGAGCACGACGTGCCGATCACCCCGACCACGTCCTCGTCGGCCACGATGATCTGAGCCGATGCCTGGCCGCCGTCGTTGGAGCACAGGTCGTCGAGGCTCGTGCCCAGATCCACGCCGAAGCCATGGATCTGGCCGTAGTCCTCCACCGCGAGGTACGTAGCCCGATCAATCGGCAACCCGAACGCTGACGGATCGCCGGTGATGGCCTCAAGCGAGCGGATCTGGATGGCGTCACCCGCCTCCACCTCGACGACACCCAGAGAGCCGTCGCCGAGAGAATCCTCCCCGCCGTCGCCGCTGCAGGCCGCGGCCAAGAGGCCGAAGGCGAGCAGCAATGCCAGCCACCGAGCCAGTTGCTTGCAGTTTCTCATGTTGCCCTCCCGGAGCGATCCGCCTTGGGCCGGACGTTTCTTGGTGACATGGAGGTCCGGCCGCATCAGTCGACCATCCCCTGCGCCGGGCCACTGTTGATCCGCCTCGCTTGGCTTGCGACGATGCGGCTCTTCGCCACCCAACTCGCAGGATCACAATAGCAGTTGTGCCCCTCCCGCGCATCGCCGCGCGGGAGGCCGGGCCGACGCGGTCGTACAGGCTCGCGACGACGGCTGCTCGAAACGCGCCCCGGGCGCGCCGAGGGGGCCGGCGGACAACCGCCGGCCCCCTCAGTGCTATCTCAGACGAGGCGTCTTCAGCTAGAAGCCGAAGCTGATGTTGGGGTCGATGAACTCGTTGGTGAAGAGCTGGTCGTAGGTCAGGTCAGGATCGATGCCCTCCATGCCCGCAGCCCGCATGTCGTTCATCGTCTTCTCATAACGCGAACCTTCCATGTTGCCCGCGGTGTTGTCGGGACCATCGCCCACGAGGCCGTAGTCGCGCTGGGCCTGCACCGAGAACGCCGCGAGGTCGGCCGAGTAGGTCCACCACTGGTCGTAGGTCGCCACGACATCGACGATGATGGCATTGGCCCTCTCAGGCGAGGCGTCGAAGTTCACCGCCGCCTGCTGGATGATCGGAACAAGCTTCTCCAGGCACGGGCGCATCTCTTCGATCTGGCCATTGCGGACGCCGATGGTCTGAGAGTAGATCTCGAACCCGGCATCGTGCAGCAGCTCGAACTCAACCGCCTTGCCATAGTCGGTGTGGACGAACTCGTACTGGTAGGGCTCAGCGGAAGCGAAGCCCTGCTGGGCGATGTCGCCGTCCGCGATGAACCGAGCCGGCGAGCCTTGGTAACTCTTGTCCACCTTGTCCTCGTCCCAGATGCCCTGAGCGATGAACACGTCGGGGAACGTGCCGCCCGCGAAGACCTGCACGACGATGCCCCGCTCGCCAATGTCCCGGATGCCAGTCACGTCGGGGTAGACGTCGCGATCCCACATCACCATCTGCGGGTTCTTCTCCAGCGGCGCCACCACCGACACCAACTGCGTCACGTCCCAGTGGTTGACCTGCTGGTCCGTCGAGCCGTATCCCAGGAGGATCGACGAGTCGACGGCCATGTGCTGGGACACCGACGAACCACCAATGGCCGGACCACCGGCACGAACCTCCCACTCGATGCCCAAATCAGTGCCACCCAGCACCATCGGGCCCCGGGTGACCAGGTTGTTCTTGTCGATCTCATAGCCCTCGCCGATCAGCTCGTACAAGGCGCCATGCTCAGACTCCGGGAACCAATCCGTCTGAACCACCAACGGAGACGGACACACCCCCGCCAAGCTCACAGTCATCGTCTCTTCTTCGAGGTCGGCGCGGCCGAAGCCGAAGCTGATGTTGGGGTCGATGAACTCGTTGGTGAAGAGCTGGTCGTAGGTCAGGTCAGGATCGATGCCCTCCATGCCCGCAGCCCGCATGTCGTTCAGCGTCTTCTCATAACGCGAACCTTCCATGTTGCCCGCGGTGTTGTCGGGACCATCGCCCACGAGGCCGTAGTCGCGCTGGGCCTGCACCGAGAACGCCGCGAGGTCGGCCGAGTAGGTCCACCACTGGTCGTAGGTCGCCACGACATCGACGATGATGGCATTGGCCCTCTCAGGCGAGGCGTCGAAGTTCACCGCCGCCTGCTGGATGATCGGAACAAGCTTCTCCAGGCACGGGCGCATCTCTTCGATCTGGCCATTGCGGACGCCGATGGTCTGAGAGTAGATCTCGAACCCGGCATCGTGCAGCAGCTCGAACTCAACCGCCTTGCCATAGTCGGTGTGGACGAACTCGTACTGGTAGGGCTCAGCGGAAGCGAAGCCCTGCTGGGCGATGTCGCCGTCCGCGATGAACCGAGCCGGCGAGCCTTGGTAACTCTTGTCCACCTTGTCCTCGTCCCAGATGCCCTGAGCGATGAACACGTCGGGGAACGTGCCGCCCGCGAAGACCTGCACGACGATGCCCCGCTCGCCAATGTCCCGGATGCCAGTCACGTCGGGGTAGACGTCGCGATCCCACATCACCATCTGCGGGTTCTTCTCCAGCGGCGCCACCACCGACACCAACTGCGTCACGTCCCAGTGGTTGACCTGCTGGTCCGTCGAGCCGTATCCCAGGAGGATCGACGAGTCGACGGCCATGTGCTGGGACACCGACGAACCACCAATGGCCGGACCACCGGCACGAACCTCCCACTCGATGCCCAAATCAGTGCCACCCAGCACCATCGGGCCCCGGGTGACCAGGTTGTTCTTGTCGATCTCATAGCCCTCGCCGATCAGCTCGTACAAGGCGCCATGCTCAGACTCCGGGAACCAATCCGTCTGAACCACCAACGGAGACGGACACACCCCCGCGAGCTCGCCCTCTACAACGGGGACAGCGGTAGTGGTGGGCGCAGGAGCGTCATCGGTCACCGGCTCGGCGGCAGGGGCATCCGTGGACGGGGCCTCGTCGGACGGGGCCTCGGTGGTATCCGGCGCCGCGGCTGAGTCGGGTGCTGCGTCATCGTCGTCGCCACAGGCCGCGGCCATCAGGCTCAGCGATAGCAGGGCGGCCGCAAGCCGGGTCCAAGTTCTTATTCTCACTTGTGACTCCTCCAGGAGCGTTGGGTCTGGTCGGGCCGGGATTGGCACCGAAGGCGGAGCATACAATTTCGCCGAGGTATCAACAAGCTGGCGCCCTGCACGGACACCCTGCGCGCAGGCGGATCAGCCGTCTATTGCGCCAGAGTCGTGCCACTTGCCGATTGCCAGCTTCTGTATGACGCCGAATGTCCAGAACACCGCGACACCGAGCGCCGAGGACATGACCACCGCGGCCAGCAGCTGCTCGCCCTGCAGATTGTAGGAGTAGCTCTGGAGCCGCTGCCCGATGCCGGCCTCCCCCCGGATGAAGAAGAAGTCTCCAACGATGGCCCCGATCACGGATAGTCCGGCAGAAATGCGAAGGCCGGCGAAGATGGCGGGCAACGCGGCCGGGAACATCAGTTTTCGCAGCCGGGTGAGGCGGTTGGCGTGGTGGAGCGTGAACAGGTCGTGCATGTCGCGCTCCGCCGACTGCAGACCGAAGAGCGTGTTCAGAACGATCGGGAACAGCGAGATGATGATGCACACGATCACCCGCGACGGCTGGCCGTACCCCCACCAGAAGCCGATCAGCGGCACGATGGCCAGAATGGGGATGGCTTGCACGGTGACCATGAAGGGGAAGACGGCCCGTTCCACCAGCTTGGTCTGACTCATCATGGTCGACAGGAACATCCCGATCGAGATGGCCAGGGCCAAGCCGATCATCGCCACCTTCATGCTCGACCACAGCGACAGCAGAATCACGTGGAACTTGCCCCACTCGAGGAAACCGACCTGAAGAACCTCATGTGGTTGCGGCAGCAGGAACCGGCGTCCCGGGTCGAGCAAACCCACCGCGACGTAGTACCACACGCCGACGAGCAGCCCGCCCAGAAGCACTGGCGGCAGCAAGACCCGGGCCAAGGCGGCCGCTGGCGACCTGGCGGGGGCTGCCGACCGGGGCCCCTCATCGGCCAGCGGATCGACCGCGCCCAGGCCGACGCTCCGATCGGCCTCGTCGCGCTCAGTTGGCGAGTCTTCCTCGGCTACGGCGGTGTCGGGGACGGTGGTCATGAGTGAGAACCTCTCAGTGCCAGCGAGACCTCGCCGCTGAGGCGGGCGAAGTCGGGGTCGAATCGCAGCTCGGGCTGACGGGGATAGCTGAACGGGACGTCGTAGATGGCCACGATCCGGCCGGGGCGGGCCGACATCACGTACACCTTGGTGCTCATAAACACAGCCTCCCGGATCGAGTGGGTGATGAACAGCCCGGCGAATCCCTCGGACTGGAACAGCCGCTGCGTTTCTTCGTTCAGGTACTCGCGGGTGATCTCGTCAACGGCTCCGAAGGGCTCGTCGAACAGGAACACCGGCGGCTTGAGCGTCAGCGTGCGGGCCAGCGAAGCCCTCATCTTCATGCCGCCCGAGAGCGACTTCGGATAGTGGTTCTCGAACCCGTTCAGGCCGACCAGCTCGATTGCCTCCGTTGACAGCCTCCTCCGCTCGGCGGAGTCGAAGCCGTGCAGCTCGGCCAGCAGCTCGACGTTCTGGCGCACGGTGCGCCAGGGCAGCAGCGTGGCGTCCTGGAACACGTAGCCGAGGCTGTCGCGGTCGACCTCGACGCTGCCCGCGGTGGGCTCCAGCAGGCCCGAGGCGATCCGCAGCAGGGTCGACTTGCCGCATCCGGAGGGGCCGACGACGGTCACGAACTCGCCCTTGTCGATCGAGAACGTGATGTCTTGCAGCGCTTCGGTGCCATCAGGGAAGATCATGCCTATCCCGCCGAAGGACAGAGCACCCTTTACGGTCGCAGTCGTCACCAGACCCGTCTCCCCTTCATGGCGAACAATGCGGACGGTTGCCGATCGCAGCGGCGACCATACAGTACCGCCACCAGCCCATGACCAGACCGGTGAATTATGCGCGTCCTCGTGCTCGACGGCTACGACCCCTCTGATGATGATTGCCGCGTCGTGGTCGAGGCGGTCGAGGAACTGCAGGCCGGCCGCCACGAGGTGGACCTGCTGGCGGTGCACGACTTCAACGCGGTGATGTCGGCCGCCGAGCGGACCGCCTACCACAGCGAGCAGCCGGTGATCTCCGACGACGTGCGCGACTCGGCCGAGAGGCTGCGGGCCGCCGATGCGCTGCTGTTCTGCTATCCCACCGCGACGTTCAACGTGCCCGCAACCCTGAAGGGCTGGCTGGAGCGCGTGATGGTGCCCGGCGTGGCGTTCGTGTTCGACGACAGGCACCGGGTGAGGCCCGGCATGCAGAACATCCGCCGGATCGGTGCGATCACCACCAGCCCCCACAGCCGGCTGGTGAGGTTCCGGGCCCGCGACGCCGGCAAGCGCACCACGGCCCGGACGCTGCGCCTCAGCGCCCACAAACGCTGCCGCACCACATTCGTGTCGGTGCCGTCGCCCGCCGACGACGAGGGCGCTGCGAGGATCCGCCGCGCTCTGCGCCGCTGGTAGGAGCCGCCCCGGGAGGGGCCGCAGGCGACAGGGCGAGCCAGCCCGGGCGGGGCCGAAAGCGACGGGGCCCGCCGGCCCGGGCGACGGGCGCCGGTCAGGTTGACGCCGGCAGCAGGGGCAGGACTTCGTCGGCCAGGCGGTGCAGGTGCTCCTCGACCTGCTCGTAGGGGTCCCCGGGCATGGCCGGGAACAGCAGCAGGTTCTCGAGTCCGATCTGCTCGTCGTACCAGTTGATGGTCTCGGCCACATCCTCGCCCGTTCCGACAAGGCAGATCTTCTGGTCCATGGACTCCTCGAGGGTGGGGATCAACCCCGGCTTGGCCGGCCTGCCGTCGGGGCCCATGTAGCCCTTGCTCCACCCGTAGGGGCCCAGGAACTTCCAGAACTCGTCGTGGCCGTCGCGCACCGACGCCATCGCCTCCTCGTGGGTGTCGGCGACGCGCACGTTGAGCACCAGCAGGCGGTGCTCGCCCCGGCCCAGCTCGCGGCCGTGTTCGGCCTCGTAGATCTCGGCGAAGCGCTCCCAGCGCATCTTGACGAAGGAGTGGTGGTTGTTCCAGAACACGCCGCCCCAGCCCCATCGGGGCACCTGCTCCAGCGTGGGGGGCGAGGTGACGGCCTGCCAGATCTCGTACGGGTACAGCGGCCGGGGAACCAGCGACAGCTCGGTCACGAACCCGCCCCGGTCCGGTATGCCCGGCGGGGGGAAGTCGTAGACGTCGCCGTGGAAGCTGAACGTCTCGTTGTCCAGAGCCATGCGGATCACCTGCATGGCCTCGTCGAACTGCTTGCGGTTGAGCTCGTCGGCGGCCGCCTTGTCGGGATTGTCGAAGCTGCCGATCTGGGTGCCCAGCGTCTCAGCCTCGCGGGGCACCGTGCCCCGGCCCACGCCCAGGATCCCCCGGCCGCCGGACACGTTGTGCAGGGTGGCGAAGTCCTCGGCCAGCTTGAGGGGATGCCACTGCGGCACGACGTTGAAGGCCATGCCGATGCGGATGCGCTCGGTGCGCTCGGCCAGGATCGTGCCCACCAGGATCCCGTTGGGGATGACCTCGTAACCCTCGTGCTGGAAGTGGTGCTCGGTCAGCCAGTACGAGTCGAACCCGAGCCGGTCGCACACCACCCCCATGTCGATGATCCGCTCGGTGGCCCGCCACGTCTCCTTGTGGTCGTAGCGCCGGTCGGTGGGAGCGGGCGGCCCCCCGCTCGCGTCGTCCATCTCCACTCCGCCGAACAGGAACACTCCGGTGCGCATGGCACCTACTTTAGGACCGCGGCGCGGCCGCTCCCAAAGCGGTCGGAACGAACATCAGTAGTCGCGGACTACCCGGAAGGCGCGCATCGTCGCCTCGCGCCGCCACGGGCCCATGGCCTCGTCCACGGCCTCGACGTCGGAGCGGGGCACGGCCTGCCAGGCCTCCATGGACTCCCAGCGGATCACCGCGCAGACGCGGCCACCGTCGTCGTCGGGCACCCACATCTCCTTGCCCGCGAATCCGGGGCGGGTCTCTAGGAAGCGACTCCAATGGCGCTCCTCCTCGGCCAGCCACTGGTCGCGCTCGGCCGGGTCCACCTCGAAGGTCAGGAACTCGATCACCATCGACTTCACAGTAGGACCGCAGACAATCCGAAGCAGAGGGCGGCCGTGAAGCAGAGCGACGCGGCGGGCGACTTCACAGTAGGACCGCAGACAATCCGAAACAGAGGGCGGCCGTGAAGCAGAGCGACGCGGCGGGCGACTTCACAGTAGGACCGCAGACAATCCGAAACAGAGGGCGGCCGTGAAGCAGAGCGACGCGGCGGGCGACTTCAGAGTCCGACGGCTGGGGGCGTAGGGTGGATGCATGATCGAGCCGGTCTGCGACCTTCGCAGCTACATGGCCGCCGCCGAGGCCGCGGGGATGCTCAACCGCATCGCGCGGCCGGTGAGCCTGGAGCACGAGCTGGCCGACGTGGCCGCCGCGCTGGAGCGCTCCAATGCCGGTCCGGCGCTGTTCGAGGCGCCCAAGGACTCCCCCTGGCCCATCTTCTCCGGGGCGGTCTCCAGCCGGCGCACCGCGGCGCTGGCCCTGGGCTGCGAGCCCGGCGAGGTGGTGGACCGCATGGGCCACGCCCTGGAGCCCGCCAACGGGGTGTCGACGGCTCGGGTGGACGCCGCGGCCTGGCACGACAACTGCATGACCGGCGACGACGTGGACCTGGCCGCCATCCCGATACCCACGCATTCCCGGGGCGACGGCGGCGCCTTCATCACCGGCGCGGTGAGCGTGACCAAGGACCCGGTCAGCGGCCGGGGCAACCTGTCGTACAACCGGATGCTGATGCTGGGCCGCAACATCTTGGGCTTCAACGTCAACGAATGGCGCGACGTGGGCACGTTCATGCGCAGCCGGCCCGATCCCGAGGCTCCCTTCGATGTGGCCTTGGCCATCGGGCTCGACCCCGCGGTGATGATCGCCGCGGGCGTGCGCACCCCGGTGGACGAGCTCCGCATCGCGGGAGCCCTGCGGGGCCGCCCGGTGGAGGTGTGCCGGGGCCGAACCGTCGACGTGGACGTGCCGGCGCGGGCCGAGGTGGTGATCGAGGGCCGGATCCGCCCCAACCAACGCGCCGACGAGGGTCCGCTGGCCGAGTTCCACGGCTACCACGGCGAGATGTGGCCCAGCCCCACCGTGGAGGTGACCGCCATCTCGTGGCGCCACAGCCCCATCTACCAGACGATCATCCCGGGCTGGTACGAGCACGTGTTCATCGGCAATGTGCTGCCCCGGGAGCCGCTGCTGCGCCGCTTCGTGCGCCACATCGACCCCCACGCCGACGTGCACATCCCGCCCTACGGCAACGGGTTCCTGGCCGTCATCCAGATCGAGCGCGACAACCCGGGCGCGCCCAAGAACCTGGCCATGGCGGCCCTGGCAGCCCACATCAACATCCGCAACGTAATCGTGGTGGACCGGGACATCGACGTCAGCCAGCCCTCGGAGCTGCACTGGGCCCTCACCAACCGGGTCCACTGGCTCGACGACGTGTTCACCGCCGGCCATGCCCAGGGCCACGAGATGGACCCCACCGCCGACAATCGGGGCGTGAGCACCAAGGTGGGCATCGACGCCACCTACAAGCGGGAGCGCCGCGAGTACGGCGAGCGGGTGGCGTACGCGCCGGTGGACCTACAGAAGTACCTGTCGTGAGCGGGCTGTGCCGGGCCGTCGGCGGGCTCATGCGGAAGGACCCGCGGTGAGCGGGCTGTGCCGGGCCGTCGGCGGTCGCATGGGGAAGGACCCGTCGTGATCGGGCTGTGCCGGGCCGTCGGCGGTCGCATGGGGAAGTACCTGTCGTGAGCGGGCTGTGCCGGGCCGTCGGCGGTCGCATGGGGAAGGACCCGTCGTGAGCGGGCCGCGGCGGGCCGTCGGCGGTCGCATGGGGAAGTACCCGCGGTGAGCGGGCCGCGGCGGGTGGTGGTGGCCATCAGCGGGGCCACCGGGGTGGTGTACGGCATCCGGGCGCTGGAGCTGCTGCGAGAAGTGGACGATGTGGAGACCCATCTGGTGATGACCGGCCCGGGCCGCCAGACCCTGGCCTACGAGACCGACCTGGCGCCGGCCGACGTGGAGGCGCTGGCCGACGTGGTCCACGGCTCCCGCGACATTGCCGCGCCGCTGTCGTCGGGCTCGTTCTCCACCGCGGGGATGATCATCGCCCCCTGCTCGATCAAGATGCTCTCCGCGGTGGCCAACTCCTTCTGCGCCGATCTGGTGTCGCGGGCCGCGGACGTGACGTTGAAGGAGCGGCGCCCGCTGGTGCTGATGGTGCGGGAGACGCCGCTGCACCTCGGGCATCTGCGCCTCATGGCCCAGGCCGCAGAGATCGGCGCGGTGCTGTACCCGCCGGTGCCGGCCTTCTACACCCGGCCGGCGTCCATCGAGGATCTGGTGACCCATACGGTGGTGCGGGCCCTGGAGCATCTCGGCGTGGAGCTCACCGAGATCCCCCGCTGGGGCGAATAGCCGCCACGAAGTCTCGAACTTCCTGGAGTTGCGGGGATCTATTCCCTAGAACCGCAGGAAGTTCGTTCGGGCGGGGCGCTCATCGCAGGACTCGCAGCACTGCGTCGGCGGCGTTTCGGCCCGAGGCACCCCATATCCCCGCGCCCGGGTAGGTGGCCGCGCCCGACAGGAACAGTCCGGGCACCGGCGCCCGGTAGCGGCTCAGCTCCCGGCGCCGGCCGAACAGCGACGACAGAGGCGATCCCGCATAGGAGGGTGTATAGCCGCGGTTCAGGAACAGCTCGCGCTCATAGCGGTCCGGCGTCATGGTCCGGTAACGGTCGACCGACTTCAGGAAGCCCGACTGCAGCAGGTCCGACCACACTTCCAGCCAGCGGGCCGGCTCCTGCGAGCCGTCCCATCCACCCTCGAGGTCGTAGGGGGTGAACAGCGCCTCCAGGCTCAGGACGTGGTGGCCGTCGCGGCTGCGCATCGACGGGTCCAGCGCCGAAGGCACGTTGGCCATCATGGTCGGGCGCGCCGCCACCCGCCCGAGGCGCCGCAGCCGGTGGGCCTCGGCCAGCTCGTCAACCGACGGCGACATCACGTAGCTCGACTGGACGGGATCGCGCCCCTCGAACAGGTCCAGCAGCGTCGGGTCCTCCAGAGCCCGGTAGCGGGGAAGATCGGTGACGACGGCGTCGATCTTGGACTGGTACCCGTCGCCGGGCTCCTGGGAGCGGGCCCGGGCCACGAAGCGGCGCACGCTCTTGCCGTGGGGCTCTGCGAGCCAATGCGTCGCCACCGGGGCGGGGTCGCAGGTCGCCACCACCGCGGCCGCGGCTATCTCGGTGCCGTCGGCCAGGCGCACGCCCCGCACACCCCGGCCGTCTCCGAGCAGCCCGGCCACCGGTGTGCCGCAGCTCAGCCGACCCCCGGCTGCTTGGAAGAATGTGGCCAGCGCGTCGGGCAGGGCGCCGCTGCCGCCCACCGGTCGGCCCGTCTTGACCATGTGGCGCATGGCGTAGAGCGCGCCGGCCAGGCCGGTGCCGGGTGCGTCCGGCGGCGCCCCCCACACGGTGGGGCCGCCGGAGATGGCCGGCATGATCAGGGCCTCGTCGTCGAAGTAGGCCCCCAGCACGTCCAGCGCGCTGGCCCGGCTCCACTGCAGCAGCCTGGCCCCGCCTCTCCCTCGGCGGGCCAGCAGCCGGGCCAGCATCCGCGGCGTGGAGGCAGCACCGGTGCCCATCTCCAGGGTGAGTTCGGCCACTGGTCGGGCATCGGCGAGATAGCGGCGGTAGGCCTTGGCTTGCGAGGGCCGGTGCCGCCCGATGGACTCGATGGTGCGCTCGCTGTCGTTGAAGAACAGCCACGGCGGGCTGCCGTCGTAATCCAGGTAGACGGTGGTGGGGTCGGCCTCCAGGTATTTGAGCCCGTGGGCGGCCAGGTCGAGGTCGTCCATGAAGGGCATGGCCCGCACCAGGGTGTGGTCGCAGCTGCAGATGTTGAAGCGGGCGTCCAAGTCGCTGACCGTCGAGGCGCATCCGCCCACTTCGTCGCGGGCCTCCACCAGCAGCGTGGCGACGCCGGCCCGGGCCAGGTAAGCAGCGCAGATGAGGCCGTTGTGGCCGCCGCCGACCACCACGACGTCAGTGTCGCGGGCCGTCCCAGAGCGGCTGCGGCCGGTGCCCACGTCGGTGTCGACGCCGGCCGTCCCAGAGCGGCTGCGGCCGGTGCCCACGTCGCGGGCGACGCCGGCCGTCCCAGAGCGGCTGCGGCCGATGCCGACGGCGCGGGCGACGCCGGGGCTGCTCACCGCCGCGCCCCGGTTGCGTCTGTGTCGGAGCGGATCACCACCAGCGACTCGGTCCCCCGCCCGTCGAGTTCGGCGACCAGCGCCTGCACCTGGGGGTCGCCAGGGTCGGCCCCGGCCACAGCCACCGTGAACCGGGCTGAGGCACCGACGTTCTTCATCATGCCGACGGGACTGGTGAGCGCTTGGGCGGCCCTCGCCGGCGTGAGCCGCTCGTACGGCGAGCAGCCCGCCGCGGCGGCCACTCGCAGCGGCCGGTGGACCCGGTCGGCGATCACGTAGCCGAGCGCGTCGGCGCCGATGCAGGCCACCACATGGGTGGACGCGGCCGGGATGGGCGGCTCCCACGGCGCGGGGGCGGTGAAGGGACGGCGGCGGGCTCCATCAGCCTCCACAACTATGTGATCGGCGGCCCCGGTGGCAAACCAGCGGTCCACCTCGTCGGGGGTGTAGCCGAGCGCCTTGCGCTCGTCGGTGGTCCTCCACACCAGCACTGCGTCGTCGCGGTCGAATGCGGAGGCCAGCTCGGCGTCGGTGGGGCCGATCAGGCACGGGAACCCGCCGGTGCGGTCGCACCCCATGCGAGTGGTGGTCGTGAGCAGCGTGCGGGCCGGAAGCTGACGGCCCAGCGCGAATAGCAGGGTCGTCTTGCCGCCGCCGCCCACGAGGGCCACCAGCGACCGGCGCCCAAGTTCCAGGGCCTCAGCGGCGCCGGCCAGGTCGGTGGCGCGCACAAATCCGCCGGTCGGTCAGATCTCCCGGATCTTGCGGGCCAGCACGACGGCCAAAGCCACCAGAGCGCCCAGGACTACGAGCCGCTTGAAGTTCTTCACGGCCCGCAGCGTAGTGGGCGAGCCCGCAATCGCGGCAAGGTGAACGCGGTCGGCGCGGAGGCAACCCGAACGCGCCCGTTACCCTGCCGGGCGGAGGTGTCTGAGCGCCTGGTGGGCTCCCCCGCCTTCAAAGCGGGTGGGACGGGCGATCCCCGTCCGGCGGGTTCGATTCCCGTCCACCTCCGCCATGAATGTCGTCAGAAATACCCTCTTACCTCTAAAGACGTTGATTGAATATAATTCAGTTATCATAATTGCTATCAAGAGAGAGAGGCGACGCCACTCCATCGGATCAGTGGCTCCCGCGCTAGCCAGCCGCCCCAGCCCGCCGCCGGGCCCAGCGCGGTTCAGGGGCGGACGAGCTGCCGAGCCTGTGAGTGCTGTCGCTCGTCACCGAAGGGCGAGAGCGTCGTCCAACTCGTCCACGGCGTCGACAGTCGTGTCGGCTTGCCGTGCTCGACGCAACTGCTCCTCCGGCTCGACGAGTCCGTTGCTGCGATCGAAGACGTTGCAGTGGACGATGGAGCCGAATCCCGCCTGTCGCGCACCGGCAAGCTCATCTGAAGATCCGTTCCCCACATAGACCGATTGGCCCGGATCGATCCGGAGCTGCGTTGCCATCCACCGTCGCTCACGACGGCCGCGATGACCTCGAACCGCCTTTTGGGTCCGTCTGCTCCTTGAGCAACTCGTTGGCGCGCCTGGTGACCGCCAGCTCGGCCTCGAGCTCGCGGATCCGTCTGCGGGCCGCGGCCAGCTCGACTGACTCCGCGGTGGTGACACCGGGCCTGATCCCCCGATCGATCAGATCCTGGTTGCGCCAGTTGTGGATCGTCTGGCCCGTCACACCGAGCCGCTCTGCGATCTCAGCGACCGGTCTGCCTGCCTCGACCAGATCCAAGACCTTGCGCCGGAACTCGGCCGAATAACTCCTAGGCACGATGACCTCCTCAGTCGACGTGCCCGAGGTACTGCGGCCCCGCGAGGCCGCCAGATACGTCGGCTTGAGCCGCCCCACGATTGACCGTTGGCGCAAAGCTGGCAAGTTCCCCAAGGCCCTCCGGCTCGGCTCCCAGGCCATCGGCTGGCGCCGATCAGACCTCGACGAGTGGTTGAATGACCGCCCGTCGGTGTGATGAGTGAACCAGATCAACGCAAAAGGCACTCCCGGCACAAGCCGGAACCAGACGTGGTCCCCCCGCGGGCTTGGGCTGCCTCGCTTCCCTCCGACGAGACCACCCGGTGCCGAGGTGCGGGTCCCCGTCTGTGTCACCTGCTGGCGGACCAACATTCGATGCGCCTCCTTGTCGCACGTTGGCGATTGAGATAAGCCCGAGAGCGCAGCAAGGACGTATACGAATCCGACTTGCACCCGAAGAAAACCCTGCTACAGATGGCTCCAACGTTGTGGTGACGGCGCCAAGTCCCGCTCTCCACACAGTGTGAAAGAACCCCCATCCCCAGCAACTAGAACTCACCGAAGCAAATCCGGCGACAAGGAGCCCGACATGCCCGACGGAGCCACTACACCCCAAGGACCACCGACGCAGACCCCACGCCCCACCCGGCTGCTGTTCCTGGACGACTCCGGGCACCCCGCTCCCAACTACAACTCAGAGGCCGTGGTGATCGGGGGCTTCTCCGTCGCCTCGGCGAGCGTCCCGGCCCTCAGTCGCAGGATCTCAGGAGCCAAGGCCCGGATCTTCCCCGAGCGCGGCCAGCCGGCCCGCTGGGAGATCAAGGCCGCCGAGACGATCAGGCCCAACCGCTGGAACCGCGAGAGGAACCGGTCCCTCGTGTTTGAGGTCGTCCGCATCCTCCAGGGTCTGGACTGCACCGCCTACACGGCGACCATCAACAAGTCCCGCATGAACCACCCCATGCCCCAGCGGACCACCATGCCGCTACAGATACAGAGGCTCATCGAGCACTTCGCGGTGGAGTGCGACCACCGAAGCGAGATCGGGCTCATCGTCATGGACCGCTCAAACGACCAGCTCGACGCGCACGCGAGCCACTGCGCCGCCAGCTACGTCATCTCCCAGCGGCTCCCTCTGCACCCCGCGGTGTACTACGCGGACTCCGTCACCTCCCAGGCCATCCAGGCTGCTGACCTGATCGCCGGTATCCGTCGCCGCGTCGTGGAGGGCGACGCCAACCTGCGGTCCCTCGGCAGGGACCTCGCCGCCCTGCGCCCGGATGAGTTCGGCTCCGAGCGCCCCCACACCGGCCGGCGCTGGACCAACCAGATAACCTTGTTCTGAGGGGGACTCCTTGCCAGACGGGACCCATGGGTGTATCGTTTGGAGTGCCTGACGGTCACGGTTAGTAGGCCCCGGCCGAATGCGACCGTATACCCCAGGTCTCGGGACCCCGGAACGCACGGGGTCCCTTTCTTTTGCCACACACGGCGGCCAGCCACGTCCAACTGCTCCACAAGAGCATGGGGTAGTCCCACCGTTACCGTCGCCGGGGTCTGCCGGCCTGGGCGAGCGCCGTGCCGGAGTTGACTCCGTCTCCGACAAGGAACGAACCCCGCCACGGGCAGTGACCGGGCGGGTTCTTTGGCCCGGAAGAGAAAACCTCCGTTGCCCGAGAGACCAGCCCACGACGAGATCGAAGTCCTCAAGGGACAGGTCGCCGCTCTCTCCCACTGTCTAAACTTGGCACTCACCATCCTGAACGATTTGTCCGGCAACGCGGTTCTGGACTGGGCGCGCCGGGCCACAATCGTCACGGACAGCGATCTCCGTCGCGAAGGCATCCACGAGGTTCTTCAGCCGCTGCTGGAGGTCTTGGAGCGCCACAATCGTCATGACGGCGACGGCCCCCCGGAGGCCGCCGGTTCTGGCCGATAGCGGATCCGTCTAACTCTCGGGCCTGCCCTGGTGGGCCATCTGCCCGGCCCGGCCGCGCCCGCGCCCGGTGGACGTAGGTGCCCATCTCCGAGTTCCGGCCTCCAAGTTGCGTGGCGCAAACTGCGCGCCCTTTCCTGGCTCCTGTCCGCTCGGATTCGAGTCCGGCGACCGCTTCTGTCGCCGACTCGGTCTGGTGCGAGCGGTCGCCGAAGGCGCTTCATGCGGTCAGCCTGTTCAGGCGGGACCGACGGGCGGTCCCATCACCGAGAAGGAGTCGCATGGACTTGGGACAGGCGACACGCAGCTACCTCGACTGGCTCGGGGCCACAAGAACGATGTCGGCGCACACGCTCCGGGCCTATGGCGGCGACCTCGTCGCGCTGACGGACCAACTCGGTGCAAACACTCCCGCCAACAGCGTGAGCGCTGACAAGCTGGTCGAGTTCATAGTCGTCCAGCGTCATCACGGCCTGGCGGCTGCAACCATCCGGCGACGCGCCAGCGCGGTCCGCGGCTTCTGCGGGTGGCTACAGCGGACCGGTGTGGTTGCCGACGACCCTTGGCGAGACGTCGACATACGCATCCGCCAACCCAAACGCCTGCCCCGCCCCGCACGCGACGAGTCAGTCAGGCGCTTGCTCGCATCGCTGTGCCGCTCGGCTGATGTGAGTCGAGCCTCGATTCCTGCCGGGCCCTTCCAACGGCCCTACGAGGCGAACACCCTGGTGGCGGTAGCGCTCATGCTGGCAACGGGCCTGCGAGTCGGCGAGGTGGCGACGCTGCGCTGCGACGACCTCGATCCGGACGCCAAGTCCGCTCGGGTGATGGGCAAGGGATCGCGCGAGCGGCAGGTCTATCTGTCCAGCGACTGGATGGTGGGCTTGATCCAAGCCCAGTTGAAGACGCGGTGCAGGTTGGGCGTACGACACCGGTGCCTGCTCTTCAACCGCAGCGGAGGCCTTATGGCGACGGCCTCGCTCCGGACTCGCGTGTGCAAGGAACTCAAGCTGGCGGGCATCGACGAGCACATAACCCCGCACATCCTGCGCCACACCGCGGCCACACAGCTCATCGACTCCGGCGTTGACATTCGATTCGTGCAACGCCTCCTCGGCCACGCAAGCCTCACAACGACCGAGCAATACACACGCGTCGCTGACACATCCCTGCGACGGGTGCTCGCGCAAGCCGACACCCTGGGACGATTGCTAGCTCCGAACCAGAATCACCACGACACCCGAACATCAGTCGGCTTGAGCTGAGAGGATCCCGTTCGGGCTCAACACGCTTAGAACGTGCGCGGATTGATCATGGGTGGAGGTTCCAGCGGTCGCGGTGGTCGATGAGTTTGGCGGTGAGGATCAAGGCGACGGCGAGGGCGAGTTGGGCTCGTCGGTGCTGGGGTTGGCGGTCGGTGTTGCGGCGGAGCTGCCCGAAGTTGGACAGCCATGAGTTGGTGCGCTCGATGGTCCAGCGCAGCCCCAGCGGCACCGTTTTGGCGGTGGCGGCGGCGCCTGGTGGGCGTTTCTTCGCGCAGACGACGTCGTCGATGCCCAGCCCGGCGCACAGCCGCCGCACCGCGGCGCTGTCATAGCCGCGGTCTAGATGAGTAGTTCCAAGGGGTCAGTGGTCATAGGCGATGAGGGAGCGGACAGGGCCTGGTTGTTGGGTGGTCTGGTTGTGCCAGATGGCGGCGGTGAGCGCGAGGAGTCGTTGCAGCACTCGCGCGGCGACGCCTGGTCGTGTGCGGCCTCCGTGGCGTTCGAGGCCGAGTTGGGCCTTGAGGGTCTGGTTGATCGACTCGATGGTCTGGCGCAGCGGCTTGAGGAACTGCCGGCCGCTTCGCGGCGGCTCTGAGTTGGTGGCGGGGCGGACCAAGGCGATGCCCGCGGCGTTGAGCTGCTGCTCGAAGCCGGCGCTGCGGTAGCCCTTGTCTGCGATGAGGGTCTGGCCCGCTCGGGCGATCCCGGCGCGGGCGATCATGTCCAGGCACGTGTCGCGCTCGTCGGCGGTCGCGGCGGTGAGCGCGCAGGCGATCGGCAGCCCCGACGGGGTCGCGATCAGGTGCAGGCGCAAGCCCCAAAAGAACCTCGAGTGCGAGGCGCAGTAGCCGTAGGTGGCCCATCCGGCGAGGTCGGAGCGCTTGGCGGTCTCGCGGCTGCGGCCGCACTCGACGGGGGTGGAGTCCACAATCCAGACGTCGTCGTGGTAGCACGCGCAGCCGCGCGCGAGGCTGCCCATCACGTGCTGCATCAGCTCGCCGCTGCGGCGCAGGCGCTTGTTGTAGCCGGGCCGCTCAGGCAGATAGGCGAACCACGGCCTCAGGTGCGCCTTGGCATAGCGGATGAAGCGGGCCTCAGAGCTGAAACCCAGCAGCGCCTGCAGCACCGCCAACGTCACAAGCTCCGCGTCGGACAGCTTCGGCGCGATCCCCGCCGCGGGCCGCGGCGGCGCCCACTCAGGATGCGCCGCCAACAGATCGTCGATCGTCACATACAGTGCAGTCGCGAGGGTGTCCAAGTCTGGGTTCATGCCGAGATCCTCCAAGATCGGGGTTTGTTGACACCCCAGATCTTGGACACCCTCAACCGCCCCGCGGCGGACCCCCGCCCACACACCGGCAACCACAAGCCACCGCCGGTGCTTCTCGACCCCCCTCAACCACCCCCGTGGCCGACCCCCGCCCACACCCCTTGGAACTACTCATCTAGGTGCAGAGTCTCAATGTCACAGAGCAGCCCGCGGTCTGCCGCGGCGTGCAAGGTGGGCTCCAACAGGACCGAGTCGTGGCGGTTGGCGCCGTCGAGCGCGGCGGCGACCGGGATGCCGGCCCGGTCGCACAAGAGCGACCACTTCCAGCCGAGTTTGCCTCGGTCAACAGGGCTTTTGCCGGTGCCCTCGCCGCCGTAGGGCGCCTTGTGCAAAGAACCGTCGACGGCGGTCTCTGTGAGGTCGAGGACCACGATGCGGTCATAGGCCTCCACAGCCTCGGACTCCAGCGCGTCGAACACCCCCGCCGCGACCCACTCGTCGCGGCGGGCGCGCATCGTCGTGTCCGACACCCGGTAGCCCACCAGCTTCTCCGCGGTGACCCACGAGCAGCCCGTGACCAGCCGGATGAGGATCCCCCAGAACACGACCCTGTCCGGTATCCGGCGCCGGTGCCCGCCCTTAGGATGGTCGTCCACGGGCACCGGCACGCGCGGCTCGACCGCCGCAAACACCGCATCCGCCACTTCTGGCTCCAACGCGCGCATGATGTATCTGACCTCCACGGTCGTCTCGTTGCTTGGACACCCGAAAGTTCACTCGGGACAACCAGACGACCCGTGGATGGTCAATCCGCGCGGCCTCTTAGCCGCGATAACTGAGGATTATCGATGGTTGAGCACGGATCGTTGCTCACTTCATTGCGACGTCAACGCCGGATTCTCGAGGCGTCGATCGTGCTGACACCGGTTGACAGCTTGCCGTTGGCCATTGGTGACCGTGTCGAAACGGCCTTCCTCCACGGGCTCTACCTCACAGACAAGGTCCGGTCGCCTGAGGAGCAGCGGCGGGCCGTCGTTCAGTTCGCCGGACGCGGCCGGGCGGCTTGCGACCTCAACCGGATCCACAAGGAACTGGCGACGCAGCTCGGAGCCCGCGCCGCGTCGATGAGGCTGCTGTCTGGGCTCCACGCACACGCAGCCGTGTTCATGTCAGTCTCCGCGCCAGGCCAGCGCGTGATGGTTCTGCCAGAAGAAGGTGGCGGCCATTTCAGCACTCCGGCGATCCTCCGCCGGCTTGGCCTCGACGTGATCTACATGCCCCTCGATCGGGGTCGCCTTTGCGTGGACCGGAGGGCAACGCTCGAGCTGGCCGCCGCAACGGAACCCGACTTCATCTTCGTGGACCGCAGTGAGGGTCTACGCTTTGAGGACTTCTCCTTCCTCGCCTCACTCGATGGCGCGGTCCGCATATTCGACGCGTCGCAGTACCTGCCGCAGATCCTCGCCGGCCTCTACACCAACCCCCTGATCTGGCGGTTTGACCTGATGCTCTTCTCGCTCCACAAGAGCTTCCCCGGCCCGCAGAAGGCCGGAATCGTCTCGGCAGAGGACGACGAGCTATGGCACCAGTTGGTCTCGGGATTGTCAACGTTCGTGTCGAGCTCTCACGCCGAGAACACGTATATCGCGGGCCTGACCCTCGCCCGGCGCAATCAGATCGGCGAGCTGGCCGACCGGATCTGCAGCGTGGCCGACGATCTGCGAGCCGCGCTCCGCGAACATGGGATCGACGCCGTGGACGCTGATGAGCAAGGAGATCCCAGTTGGCCCACCACCCAGCACATCTGGATCCGATGCCGCGATCGTGACGAGGCGTTTCGCATGTACACCGAACTCGGCAGAGCCCGGATCCAGACGAACTACCGCCTGCTGCCATACGGCATCGGATACGGCCTACGCCTGGGAACCACGTACGCGGCGGCCGCCGGCCTCTCCGAGTCACACGTTCCCGAGCTGGCCGAACTCGTGGCGGCGATCATCGCAGACGGCGCGTCTCCGGCTCGCCGGCACGCGATTCGCACGCTCGCCGAATGCGTGCGAGCGTCGGCCATCGGTCCTTGAGGGCGACACGTTGGACAACGACCGCAAGATTCCGTCGATCACCTATGACCCGCCGCTCGGGCCCTCTCTCTACGAGGTGTGGGAGAGCAACGCTTCGGCGTCGACCGAACCCCCGCTCAGCGTCATGGATGCCCGCTATCGCTGTGTCGTCGTGACGACGTTGCGGCCCTACAGGGCGCCGCCCGCCCGACTTCTCAGCGTCGGCGCGGGCAACGGCTTCGTCGAGCAGGCTCTACAGCGGGATGGGTGGAAGGTCCTGGCCACTGACTGCGTCGCAGCCGCAGGCGAGTTCTGCCGCCGCAAGGGCGTGCCCTTCCGGCAGATGTGCCTCGACACTGATGAACCGCTAGATCTCCGCCGGTTCGGGGTCGTCTACTGCGACGGTGTGATCGGGCATCTGTGGCGCGAGCAAAGCAGCACCACCCGCGCCTGGCGCTCTCTTCGACGCCTGGCAACCAGCGACGGACTATTGCTAACGAGCAACGACCTCAGCGGCGGGGACCGGGCCGAGTTCAAGGTCCGTGGCGACCCCAATGTCAGCTTCTACCGGCCTCCCGCTGGCGAACTCGCCGCCGCCGCTGCCTTGGAAGGATGGCTGGTCGAGAACACGGCATATTTCCAGTACGACCGCAACGGACCTCGTCGACGGGAGTTGCTTCTCCTTCGTCTTACTGGTGCACCACCGGTGTGAAGCGGAGAAACGTGCGAGCCTCCGCGTTAGTGAGTCGGCCAGACGATGCCGTCGCGTCCAGCGTTTCCAGTGTTCGGCCCAGCCCGGCGTAGCCCCACCGCTGTGCGAGGCCCCGTAGACTCTCGGCGGCTCCCCGCGATAACGGACGCTGTGCTGCATCCAGGATCAGGCCAAACAGGTCGGCGCGCAGGCGGCCGTAGACATTCCCTACGGCGTCATCGAGCCTTGCCGCCTCTCGAAGATGGCGTTGAGCCTCGACGAGGTGTTCGTCGAGCGTTCGACCGGCTTCGCCGCTTCGCATCAGCCCGTCGAAGTAGCACAGGCCGTGGTAGCGACAGAAGTACATGTGCGGCAGGCTCGCGAGGTCCGCGAAACCCGACCCGCGGATGAAGTCGGCGTAGCTGTGGAGCTTCGCCTCTGCGGATATGAGCAGATCAGGAGAGGCGATCATCAACTCTGCGTTGACGACATCGCCAGCCAGGTAGCGGGCCTCCCGGTCCCCGTATTGCCAGAACTCGTCGTGTGCCCGTTCATAGAGCTCTAGGGCCAGTTGGGCGGCGCCTTCAGCGGAACAGAGCGAGGACGGGTCGACTCCGATCAGTTCGGCCTCGGCGCGCGTCGGGGGGTGGCGGTCCAGGGCCAGACGGGGCAGGACCACATGTGCGCACAGATGTGCCTGCGTGTAGAGCAGACTCAGAGCATCGAACGTAGGAAGCGCGGTCCGGAGCATGTGGCTGACCTCGGAGTTCGCTGCGGCGCCGATGTTCTCGGCTGTTGCCTGGCCGCATAGGTAGAGGTGGCGCATGTAGTCGAAGTGCACGCGGGCGAGGGTGAACACAGCCCACCGGTCCGCCGCGCCGGCCAAGGGCCGCATCTCATCGGACAGGCGATGCAGTTCCTCCGGTGCGAATGATCCCTCGTGTGCAGCCATGTGCACTTCCCAATATCGGCCCGTAGACGCGACAAGCGGGTCGCCGCTGTTGGTCAGCTCGGCGGCCGCGGCAAGCGCCTCCTCGTCGTGACTGGCCTCGATCAAAGCGGCAAGATGCTCCGCGGCGAGGCGACCGGAGTCCGCGGCGAGCCCGACCCGATCAATGACCTCCCGGGCCCGCGCGAAGTCGCCGATGCGGTCGTACAGCAGCCCGAGCTGCAGACGGGCGCCGTCCGTTAGCTCCCGCCTGCTAGCGACCCGCTCGAGCGTTCCAGCCATCGAGACAAAGGCCCCGCGGAGCATCGCGGAATCGAAGCGCGCGTCGAGCTCTGCATCCGCGCCAACCTCGGCCGCAATCATCCACCTGACGTCTGGGTCAGCGCGGACATCCGTCTCTAGGCGGTCCAGCCCGACCGTCTCGAAGATGTCGGCGAACGACCGGCTGTGAATTAGGCGCTCGATGACCAGTTCGGCCACAGCCTCGTGGAATACGTAGCGCCCGCGCCCGGCGCGCACCCACGGAACGAGCCCCATTCGCCGCATCCGCCAAAGCGTCGCGCGGAGCCTGAGGCGCGACGCGAGCCGATTCCGATCGCTCAAGCCTCCGGCGGCCAGCCGTGCGGCTCGGGCGAACTGACGCCTGCTGAAGAATCCTCGATGCACGCTCAGCGCAGCGATGACTGCCAAGAACGCCACCATGTCGCGGTCCGCGGGTTCCCTTGCGCTCGCGCTAAGGAGTCCCACGACCGCCGCGACCTTCTCAGGCATGTCAGAGTTGGCGGCCGCGAAGCGGGAGAGGTGGAGTTGGGCCGCTGAAGCCACTAGGTCGCCGTTCAACTGGCGAATCTGCGCAGCGAGGTCTTCGTCTATGGACGCCAGCGCGCGGCGGACAGGCAGGCCCGGCGCTCCGCCGAGTGCCACGTGCCGGCCCCGACGCCGGGCTTCGGACACGAGTCGAACGTCCGCACCCGGGGACAGCTTCCACGTTTCGGTTGGTCGTGCAAGGAGGACGAGCAGCCGGGTCTGTACCCCGCCTGGGGAGTCAAGGAGCAGTTGTGTCAGCGCCTCGATTGCTCGTCGGCCGACTCGGTGGAAGTTGTCCAGGATCGTGATCGTGCCTTCGAGTTGTGACCCCTCCAGCGCCCGCACAGCATCGAGGTCGGCGCTGTCGCCCGCCAACAGATCGAAGTAGCGGACCTCGTCGGCGAGGCTGAACTCGGACGGGTGCCGAATCAGCGCGTCGGCCAACAGATAGGCCATCCGCGTCTTGCCGCTCCCGCTTGGGCCTTCGATGACCCAGAAGCCGCCCCTCGCGTCATCGACCGCGCTGTCCGCCAGCGTCGAGACGACCTCGATCTGCCGGTCGTACCGGAACAGAGGCGCCCGCAGGTCGGCCGGCACCAGCCGGCAGGCGAACTTTCGTGCACGGGCGTCGGGAATCAAAGCACGGCCGCAGGCGAGGAACGCTCTGCGCCTGGCGCGGCTTGAGAGTCTGTTCACCGAGTCCGACAATCCCGGCACCTGTGTGACAACAATGTGCAGAAGGCCTACGGCTAGGGCGCACAGCCCCAGCAAGCGCGCCCATCCAAGAGACTCCGGGTCAACGGGCCAAGACAGCGCGCCCAGCGGGGGAGCTGCGACGACAATTGTCAACAGCGCGAGAAAGATGAGTCGTAAGGCAGCCAGTCCCAGGTCGACTGGCCGGACGACGAGCGCCAGCTTCTCCCCGTGCACTGCCACCGGTGACCGCCGATAATCCTCAGTTATCGGATTCGTGACGACAGGCCATGAGTTGAACGTAGCAGCGTCATCCAGTGGCAGGCGCAATGGCGAAACAGCTTCGCCGCTCGCGCTCGCGATCGCGACGGCTCTTCGCGGGACAGTCCCGATGTGCTAGAATCGCACGATGCTAGAGTCGGAAGCAGTGGAGCTGAGCAGCCGAATCGCAGAGGCGCGCGAACTTGCTGGGTTGACACAAGAGCAGGTGTCCGCCGCCACGGGGCTTGGTCGAACCGTGATCGCGAAGATTGAGGCGGGCTCTAGGAAGCTCGGCGCGACTGAGCTAGTAGTGCTCGCCGAAGCACTCGACCGGCCTGTGGATTGGTTCTTTCGCGCCTCCCCGCCAGCGGTAGTGAGTCGACGGTCGGACCCAGCCGTCGGTGGGCGGTCGAGGGTGCTTGATTCGAGGGTTGAGCGGATCGCTCGGGATGTCGACTTTCTGATTGACGAGAACGAAGTCCCACAGGTCACGAGGATTGCGCTGGATCCTCCGTCGACCGTTGAGGCATCCGAGGATGCCGCTGAGGAGTTGCGGGGGAGGCTCGGTGTGCAGGGAGGACCGCTCTTGGCCCTTCAAACATACGCGGAACTCGCCGGTCTGTTCTCGTTCTCTCTCGACCTCGGCAGGGCGGGTGGTGATGCTGCGTATGTGGCGGTCGGAGATCTAGGAGTGGCGGTCATCAACGGTGCGCTGGAGCCCGGGCGACGCCGCTTCAATCTCGCTCACGAACTCGGTCATCATGTGTTTCAAGATGCGTATGCACCGGAGGTCGGGCTCTCTCCGCAGGATGACACCGAAAAGCTGATCAACGCGTTCGCGATCCACTTGCTGCTTCCCCGGGGTGAGGTTCAAGTGATCATGTCAGAGTTTGAGGGTGATCCTCGTCTCGCTGCTGTGGCAGCAGCGGTGCGCCATCGGCTGAGCTGGACAGCTGTGTGTGCCCAGCTACGAAACCTTGGCGCCATCGAGCCCGGGACTCGCGAGGAGCTTGCGAATCACCCGCCTTCACGGGCGGACTTCATCGAATTGGGGGAGCGTTGGGTTGCTGAACTCGACCCGCCGTGCGTGCCTCCGCTGTATGGCAGAAAGGTTCTTGCGGCATACCGGCGTGGGAAGCTCACCGAGGCGCGTGTCTTGGAGCTGTTGTGGGGGACGGTCGATCATTCTGAGCTTCCGGCACAGGAGGAGGTGCCGCTTGAGGCATGGAGGCGCGAGTTTGAGCCTCTCGAGTGAATCCACCGCTGATCTTTGACAATACGCCCTTGAGTCACTTCGCTCGCGCCGGACGGCTGTCAACACTCGAGTCGCTCGTCAACCCGTATCGATGTGTGACGCCAGTCGAAGTTCAAAACGAGATTCTTGCGGGGCTAGCGACAATACCGGACCTCGCGGACGTGCTGGCAGCGGACTGGCTGGAGTCGGTCGAGCTCTCGGACGTATACGAGCTCTCTGCATTTGCTCGCTACAAGACGCAACTGGGTGGCGGTCCGAAGGAGAACACTGGTGAGGCCGCAGTATTGGCGTGGGCGAGCGTTCACGGGGGCGTGGCAATCATCGACGAGCGTGCTGCTAGCCGGCTAGCGCAAAGGGATGGCATCGTGGCCCGCGGCTCACTGTGGCTGGTCGTCGGAGGAGTCCGACATGGCGAACTGGAGCGCTCTGCGGCCGAACAACTGGTCGATGAACTGCGGGCGACGGGCATGCGGCTGCCGACCGATGGGAGGGGGCTCTTTGCCTGGGCGTATGAGCAAGGGCTGCTCCCGTAGCAGGGAGAACTGGCCGTCCTTGCGGGCCTCGCAGGTGCTGTTGACCGACGTACGAGCGGGACTTCGCGCCGCCGACATCTGGTGATGCGGCCCCAGAGCGATCACTAGTGGCTGTGCTGGCTCACCTCTACGACAGGGGGCAGGCCACCAGCCGCCGCTGCCTCTCGGAACAACCATGGCTCAGGACACTCCATGGGCCACGTCCGCTCCGTAGGAGCCGCTGACCAAGATCAACCGGTCTCGCGCCAAACGGGCGCTTCGCGTTTCAGGTCGGGGTGAGGGTGTCGAGGAGTGCCCAGTTGGGTCTGCCGAGTTTCTGGCGCAGCAACAGAGCCTTCGCGATATCCCCGTCGAGTGCTTCGTCTTCTGTGCGTCTCAGCAGATCGGAAACTGATTGTGCTTGACTCATATCTGTCTAGGGGGACACTTCATCGAGTTGGCGGCTCAGTCGGAACGGCAGCCCGAGAGGCATCTGAGCGTCCGCGTCCTCGTCCGTCTCGGTCGTGGCCCAGCCGGTAGGCGTCTAACCCGATTTCGAGCACGGTGACGGGGTTCTGAGCCGGCGTGAGGATCGCGACAACCGTCCCTTTCTTGATCAGGTCGAGCCGCTACCACGAACGTCTCCGCTGCCGCCGTCCACGCCGTTTGGGTCTCCGCTTCTGTTTGGAGTCATCGGTCAGGATGTCCGGGTGCTCGGAGACGAACCAGAGCACAGCAAGGATGAGCAGCAACGCCACCCCGATCACGGACACGACGACGCCCAGGAAGGAGGGTACGTGCCACCAGCCCTCTGCATTCTCGAACGCCCACCCGGAGAGACCCCCGGACAGGCTGAGCCATACAACCAAGACGAGCATGTCCACCCACGAGGTTGCGAATCCCCACCAGCCGCGAACGTTCACCTCCACGATGAGCGACATGAGTCCCGCCGCGGCCATCGCGAATCCGGCCACCGATGGGTAGTCGATGCGCCGCCAGGCGGGTAGAGGCTGCTCGATGCGATATGACATGCTTGTAACTTAACGGGGCCTTGTGACAGCGCCCACCAGCGGCAGGCTGGATTGCCTCGCTCGGCACCAAGGGCCATTTCAACCGCCGTGTCGCAGCGCGTGCGTAGGGTTCCCGGCGATCCGACATGCCGTGCATGACCCCCTAATCGTCTCGGAGGCGACCATGTCCAGAACCCTGTTCCGACCCTGGGAGGACCACGGCACGACCGACAGGACCCGACGTGGATCGTGGGGCGCAGCGCCTGCCACGGGCTGCCCTACCTCGCGGCGTGGTGCGCCCACTGTTCCATGATCGGTCGGCGCGCTTCGAGTAGGTCGTCGCGTCGGTAGGACTTGGCGATGCCGCGGGGCTGGTGGCCCAGCACAGCCTCGGCCAGTTCATAGGCGACGCCTTCGGCTGCGAGCCAGTCTCTGAGGCTGGCTCGCATACCGTGGATGGTCGCGGGGATCTTGGCGGCGCGCACCGCCTTCGAGAGAGTGTTGTCGCTCAGCGGTCGGTCGGTCGGGCTCGGGAAGATGAGCTCGTCGTTACCGAGGCGGCGCGCTTCGTCAAGCACCGCCAGCGCACGGGTGGACAGCGGGATCCGGTGCGGCTTGCCGGTCTTCGCCCGTTCTCTTGGGATCGACCACGTGTCGCCGTTGATCTCATCCCAAGTAGCGTGTCGAGCTTCGCCGCTGCGACAGCCGGTCAGTACGACGAACTCGACGGCGAGCTTCACCACCGGCGACGCGGTGCCGGCGCGGATGGCAGCCACCGCGGCGGGTACCTCGTCGGGTGGCAGCGCCCGCTGGTGGCCTCCGGCGGGCTGCTTGGGCAGCGCGGCTGTGAGGGCTTCGCTGCGGGCAGGGTTGTCGTCGCGGAAGCCCTGAGCGAGCGCCCAGCCGAGCACCGCTCCGAGGCGCTGCTTGACTCGCCTCATGGTCTCGGCCCGTTCGTGCCAGTGCGGCACGAGCACGGCGAGCACGTCCGCGGTGGTGACCTCCGAAACGTCCTTGGAGCCGATCACTGGCTCCACGTAGTCGCGGAACGATGCCCGCCACTGGTTCTCGGACTTGCCGCCGTCGCGCCATGTCGGGCGGCGCAGCCGGATGACCTGCTCCCACGCGTCGGTCACCGTGGGGGCGTCGCCGCCGCGGGGGTCGCGGCCCTGCTCCACGCTGCGGCGGTTCGCCAGCGCCTTCGCTCTGGCCTCGGCGAGCGTCGTGACCGGAAAGCTGCCGAGCCCGACGTTGACCTCGCGGCCGTCGATGCGCAGTCGTTGGCTCCAGGTCTTGGACCATCGGCCATTCGCTGTGCGCTTCACCAGTAGGCTCAGCCCGTGGCCGCCCCGGCCGTCGCCGTAGCGTCCAGGCTGGTTGACCGTGCGCACGAAGGCGGCGGATAGTGTCTTCGGTCTGTTCATCGATATCAGCTTCGTTATCAGTTTTAGGTGGTAACGGAGGATAACGGTTGAGAACGGTTGAACACAACCCGCCCGGTTCGGCGGCTCAACCCATACCCTCTGACCTAGGATTATGAGCACGAGTGACGATCTGTGAGGACGGTTGAGGAGAGACCTACAGGCGGACGTCCACCTCCGCCATTCTCGGTGGACCGGATCTGCGGCACGGCAGCATCCGAAGTATGCCACCGCCGGGGAGGCGCCAGGTGCCGGGTTAGACGTTGAGCAGGTCTCGGGCGCCGGTGTCGCTGGAGGGGTGGCGCAGCTTCGACATGGCCCGGGCCTCGATCTGGCGGATGCGTTCCCGGGTGAGGTTGAAGTGCTCGCCGACCTCCTCCAGCGTGCGGGGCTCGCCCCGGTCGAGGCCGAAGCGCAGCTTGAGGATGTCGCGCTCGCGCTCGTCCAGCGGCGACAGCAGGCGCATGATCTCGTTGGGCAGCATGGTGGTGGCGGCCGTATCGAACGGAGAGTCGATGGACCGGTCCTCCACCACGTCCCCCAGCTCGGCGTCGCCGTCCTGGCGCAGCGGCTCCGACAGCGACAGCGGCTCGGACTGGAAGCGCAGCGCCTCGGTGACCTTGTCCTCGGGCATCTCCACCTCGGCGGCCAGCTCCGACAGCGTGGGCGGCCGCCCGCACTTCAGCTCCAGGCGGGAGCGGGCCTTCTGGAGGCGGGCCAGCGTGTCGCCGGCATGGACCGGCAGGCGGATGGTGCGGCCCGTGTTGGCGATGCCACGAGTGATGGCCTGGCGGATCCACCAGGTGGCGTAGGTCGAGAACTTGAACCCCTTGCGCCAGTCGAACTTCTCCACCGCGTGCATCAGCCCGAGGTTGCCCTCCTGGATGAGGTCGAGCAGCGGCAGGCCCGACGCCTGATACTTCTTGGCGATCGACACCACCAGGCGTAGGTTCGACTGCACGAAGGTGCGCTCGGACTCCAGGCCCCGGCGCTCCTTGCGGCGCATATCCCGGCGGCGGTGATCGGTGAGCGAGCCAGGGGCGGCCTCCTTGAGCTCCTTGCGGGCCGCCGCTCCGACCTCGATCTCCTGCGCGAGCCGAACTTCGTCGTCCTTGGTCAGCAGCGGATACTGGCCGATGTCGGTGAGATAGAGGCGGACCAGATCCTCCTCGTCTCGCTCAACACGCTCTTTGACCTTGACCACTTACCCCCGCTTCGGATCCGAGGAGCCGGCCACCACAGCCGCCGCCCCCGCGCGCCATCGACGAGTTGCACGATAACGACGTTTTGCCCGTCGCCAACCACGCCCGGCGCGAACCTTTCGGGCCCTCGAGCGAAGGGGCCGATCCGTGGGGTCTAGCGGCGGGGCCGCCTAGGCCCAGCTGTCGGGACGCAGCACAGATCGCCCGACGAGGCCGCCCGCAGCCGACAGCCTGCGCTCCGCCGCTGCGGCCGCGCTGCTTGGCACGGCGTCGGCCGATGCGGCGGCGTGGCGGCCACCGCGGCCCAGGTCGTGGCGGAGCGAACTGGCCGCCGACGCCAAAGCCGCGTCGCAATGAGGTGCGGCGTGAGCGCAGATCTCGCGGTATGCGCCCAGAAGCTCGGGAACCAGCACCTCCCGGGCCACGGAGAGCCGCTCCAAGGCGCCCGGCAGGGCTGCGATCTCATCGAGCGCCTCCGCCAGCAACGGATCGGCGGGCGCGGCGTGCCTCCATGAGGCCAGCCGCTCGGAGTCGGGCTGCAGCCCGTCGAGCACGCTGCGGTGCGCGGCCAGGCGGCGGCTCAGCACCGTCATATCGACCGCGGCCGCGGCGGCGCCAGCATCGGCGGCGTCAGCATCGGCGGAATCGACCGCGGCCGCGGCGACACCAGCATCGGCGGAATCGACCGCGGCCGCGGCGACACCAGCATCGGCGGAATCGACCGCGGCCGCGGCGACACCAGCATCGGCGGCACCAGCATCGGCGGAATCGCCTCCGCCGGGCTGGGCGCCCGACCCCAGGGAAGCCGCGGCGCCGCTGGCCCAAGCACCGACGATCTCGGACAGCCGGCCGCAGGCCCATCGCAGCGCGGCCACCAGCCGGGCCGTCTGAACCAAGCTGTAGCCCGCGCTCACGAACCGCTCGCCGACCGGTAGCGGTTGACGATCGGCATGCGCCTGTCCCGGCCGAACGCCCGACCCGTGAGCCGGGGGCCCATCGGCGTCTGGCGGCGCTTGTACTCGGCGGCGTCGACCATCCGGCACACCCGCTCCACGACCTCCGGCGGCGCGATCTGGGCCTCCTGGATCTCCGCGACCGTCCGGAGTTCCTCCACGTAGAGACCCAGGATGGGGTCGAGTACCTCATAGGGGGGCAGCGACTGGTCGTCGCGCTGGCCGGGGGCCAGCTCCGCCGAGGGCGCCCTGGCCAGCACCGTGGAGGGGATGAGCTCGCCGCCGGCCTGCTCGTTGCGCCACCGGCACAGCTCGTACACGCTCAGCTTCCAGAGGTCAGAGATCACCGCGAAGGCCCCGGCGGTGTCGCCGTACAGCGTCGAGTAGCCCACCGCCAGCTCGCTCTTGTTGCCGGTGGTGAGCACCAGCCAGCCGTGCTCGTTGGCCAGCGCCATGAGCGTCACCCCGCGGATGCGGGACTGGAGGTTCTGGTCGGTGAGCCCGCCGGTGTCGAGCCCGCCGCCCAGGCCGGCCTCGATCATCTCGGCCAGCGCGGCGTGGGCCGGCTCTATGCCGACGATGAGGGCGTCGATGCCGAGTTTGGCGGCCAGCTTCTCGGCGTCGGTCACCGAATGCTCGCTGGAGTGCCGCGACGGCATGAGCACGCCGTGGACGTGGTCCGCGCCTAGAGCATCCGCAGCGATGGCGGCGGTCAGCGACGAGTCCACCCCGCCGGACAGGCCCACGCAGACGTCGCTGAACCCGCTCTTGTGCACGTAGTCGCGGGTGGCGAGGACGAGGGCTGCCCAGCGCTGGGCGTCTCGGTCCATGGGCGGCACCACTGGAGCGGCCAGCCTCGGGGGTGCACGCTCCGCGGTCGCCGCCGGTGTCACCGGTGTGATCCGGGGTGCACGCTCCGCGGTCGCCGCCGGTGTCACCGGTGTGATCCGGGGTGCACGCTCGGCGGTCGCCGCCGGTTGCGGATGAGCCAGGTCCACGTCGAAGACGTCGACCGCCTCGTCGAACGACACGCAGCGGGCCACCACCGCCCCGTCGGCGCCGACCACGAACGAGCCGCCGTCGAACACGAGCTCGTCCTGCCCGCCGACCATGTTCACGCACACCACCGGGACGCCCGCCTCCGCCGCCCGCTGGCCGATCACCCGCTCGCGCGCCGCCTGCTTGCCGACGCGGAACGGCGATCCGTTGACGTTCAGCACCAGCCGTGCCCCCGCCCGGGCCAGGTCGCTGACCGGCCCGCCGGGTATCCAGGCGTCCTCGCACACGGTGACGCCCACGGCCGCTCCGCCGATCTCGAACAGCGGCGGCTCCTCGAGGCCGGGCCGGAAATGGCGCAGCTCGTCGAACACGTCGTAGTTGGGCAGATGGCGCTTGCGGTAGACGCCGCGCACCCCGCCGTCCGCGCACACCGCCACGGCGTTGTAGGCGTCGCTGAAGCTCTCGACGCCGGCCATGTCGGGCACCTGCCCGCGGGACTCGCCGGCGCCGTCGACGAAGCCGACCACCGCCGCGCAGGCGCCGGTCGCGGCGGCGAAGCGGTCGAGCGCGGCCCGGCTCGCGGCGACGAAGCCGGGGCGCAACACCAGATCCTCGGGCGGGTATCCGGTAATGACCAGCTCGGGCAGGACGGCGACGTCGGCGCCGGCTGACTCGGCCCGGCCCAGCGCGTCGGCGGCCAGGGCCACATTCCCGTCGAGGTCGCCGACGGTGGGGTTGAGCTGGCAGATCGCCACCCTCAGCCGATCGACGCCAGCGGCGGGCGCGTCGAGCGGGCCGGGCCGGGCTCCCTCAGCGGCGCCAGCGGCCATCGCGGGCCAGCCGGCTCAGTTGAAGCCGACGAGCGCCTCGCAGATGGTCCTCGTCAGCAGGGTGGTGACATGGTAGGGGTCGGCGTTGGCGTTGGGTCTGCGGTCCTCGATGTAGCCCTTGCCCTCGCGGGCCACCTGCCAGGGGATCCGCACCGAGGCGCCCCGGTCAGACACGCCGTAGGAGTACTGGTCATAGCGCTCGGTCTCGTGCTCGCCGGTGAGGCGGAACTCGATGCCCGCGCCGTAGGCGCCGAGATGCTCCTCGGGCTTTCCGGCCATGCCCAGAGCCTCGCAGGCCGCGATGATCGGCTCGTAGCCCTCGCGCATCGCCTTGGTGGAGACGTTGGTGTGCATCCCTGCGCCGTTCCAGTCCCCGAGCATGGGCTTGGGCTCGATCGTCACCTCGATGCCGTGCTTCTCGGCCAGGCGGAACAACAAGTAACGGGCCACCCACAGGTGGTCGCCAACGGCCACCGTGTCGAGGGGGCCGATCTGGAACTCCCACTGGCCCGGCATGACCTCGGCGTTGGTGCCCGCGATCTCCAGCCCGGCCTCGATGCAGGCCGTGGTGTGCTCCTCGATCAGCTCGCGGCCCGAGATCCGGCCCGCGCCCACCCCGCAATAGTAGGGGCCCTGCGGCGGCGGGAACCCCGCCGCGGGGAACCCGGCCGGCCATCTGGTGGTCGCGTCCAGCAGCGTGTACTCCTGCTCCAGGCCGAACCACGGCATCTGGTCCCTGTACTTCTCATACACCGCCACACACTCGGCCCGCCTGTTGGTCGGATGCGGCGACATGTCATGCGCGTTCAGCGTCTCGCACAACACCAAGATGTTGTCGCCGCCCCGCACAGGGTCACCGCAGGTGAACACCGGCTTAAGGACCACGTCGGAGTTGTCGCCGGTGGCCTGGTTGGTGCTCGACCCGTCAAAACCCCAGATCGGGGGCTCCTCGTCGTTGTTGACGACCCTCGTCTTAGTGCGAATCTCCCCGGCCGGCTGGTTGCCGTCAATCCACAGGTACTCGGCTCGATAGGTCACGTCATCTCCTCGGTGGGTTGGGTGCTTGCTGGGTTCGAGTCGGGTCGAGGCTACAGGCCCAGAGGCCGAGCGAGTACGCCGCAGCTCACCTGGACCCTGCAATGCGCTGAGCGAGGCCGTGGCCCGAGCCGCCCGTGAGCGCAGCGAACAAGAGCGGGAGGCCTACGAGCGGTTCTCGGCCCACCAGCCGTCCAGCCGAGCCAGCAATTCCTCGGTGGGAAGCTCCCCCTCGGAGCGCTTAAGCTCCAGCAGCCAGGCGAGGGCGCGCCCAACGCTGGGACCGGGATCCAGACCGAGATGGGCCATGACCGCGTCGCCGTCAATCTGGGGCCGTTCCGCCGCCTCGCGCTCGGCCTCGGCCAGCTCCGCAATGCGGCGCTCGAGGTCGTCGATCTGGCGGTGGAGGTCGGCCTCCTTCTGAAGGTTGCGAGTGGTGCAGTCCGACCGGACCAGCTGGTTCAGGCGTCCCAGCAGCGGTCCTGCGTCCCGGGCGTAGCGGCGCACCGCGGTGTCGCTCCAGCCCGACGCGTAGCCCTTGAAGCGGCCCGACAGCCGGACCAGCTCGCTGACGTCCTCCACCGTGCGCTCGTCGAAGGCGAGCACCGCCAGACGCTTGCGGGTCATCCGGGCGCCGACCGCCTCATGATGGCGGAAGGTCACCTCGCCGTGCTCGTAGCTGCGAGTTCGGGGCTTGCCTATGTCGTGGAACAGGGCGGCCAGGCGTACCAAGAGGTCGTCGGGCGTCTTGGACACGACCGCGATGGTGTGAGCGAGCACGTCCTTGTGCCGGTGGATCGGATCCTGCTCCATCCGCAGATCCGGCAACTCGGGCACGATCTCGGCCATCCGGCCGCAGTCGACGGCAGACCAAAGCCGCGGCGCGGGATCGTCGCCGCTGACCAGATGGCACAGCTCCACCCGAGGATCCACAACCGTCACCACGGAACAGCCTATGATCGCGCATCATTGTTCGGCCCTGTCACACAGCGGGGCTGAACCTAACTTGTATGGTGGACACCTGGAGAGGAGTTCCACATGCGTTCACTAAGGCTCGTGGCCGCGGTTCTTGCACTGGCGTTGGTTGCGGCGGCGTGCAGCGACGACGGCGAAGAGGAGGAGGCAATCGACGAGGGCACCCCGACGACCCAGCCGGCCAGCAGCACCACCACCACGCAGCCGCGTGTAACCACGCCGACGACCGAACCCCCTGAAGCCACGACGGATACAACCGCTCCGGAGCTTCCAGAGCTTCCAGAGGAGACGACGACGACCCCGCCCCCGTCTGTGAGCGTTGGTCCTCCACCTGCGCCGGCCGACCTTGAATGCCACGGCGGCAACGCCAACAACGAGCTCCTCGTGGAGTTCGATGCGCTTCCCAATCCCTCCGACATCTCCAAGATCCGCACATACTTGCAGGTCGACGGCGAGCCGATCCTCACCAACGGGGAGTTCGATGTCGGTCAGATTGACACCACCCGCAACGGCGGCTCCCGCTGGGCCGCGCGGGTGCGAAGAGTCCCCGCCAACGTCCCAGTGAAGCTATACGTGACCTCGTTCAACCAGCTCGGCCAGGAGTCCGGCTGGTACAGCGTCGAGGGCCTTTACACCGCTGCGGGAGCACCATGTGGCACCGCCGCCGATGTGGTGCTGCCGCCCACCACGTGCACCGCCGGCTGCGACGAGGAAGAGGGCGAGCCGGGGGCCTAGCCTGTTCAGCGGCTCGGCCGGGGAACCAGACCGGCCCGGCCAACGTCATAGGTGTGAACCGTCCTATCTGGGAGGACACCTATGCCTGATGCGAACAACCCTCAACTGAGGCGGCGACGCCGCGCTCCCATCCTCTTCCTGCTCTCGCTGTTGAGCGTGGCACTGGTGTTGCTCAGCGCCTGCGGAGACGACGACGGTGGGGACGTGTCCTCCACGCAAGCCCCAGCCGCGCGCGATTTGGAAATGGCCGCGAGCGACGACTCCGTCGGTGCGAGCGCGGAGGAAGCTCCGAACTCGGAGAGCGCCGAGGGAACGAGCGCGTCCTCGACAGCGACAGCGCCGCACCCGCGCTGGCCGTTCCCACCGCGCTCACGCCCGCCGATCTGGGACGCGACATCGTCTACCGGGCCACCATCAGCGTGCAGGCCGACGACGTGACCGCGGCCAGCAACGAGGCGGTGGCCATAGTCCAGGGCCTGGGCGGGATCGTGTTCTCCCAGACCACACGCACCGAGCCCCAGCCCCGGGCGGAGATCACCTTCAAGGTGCGGCCCGCCGACTTCTCGACCGCGCTTGAGCGCCTGGCCGGTGTTGGGAAGCTGGTCGACCAGTCGATCAGCGCCGACGACGTGACCGAGCGGGTCGTCGACCTCGAGAGCCGCATCAGCACTGCCGAGGTGAGCGTCACCCGCCTGCGCAGGCTCCTCGAGGAGGCGGTCGAGCTCGAGGACGTGGCCCAGATCGAGCGGGAGCTGCTCGACCGCGAGACCACCCTGGAGGTTCTGCGGGGCCAGTTGCGCACCCTGCGCGACCAGGTGGACCTGGCCACCATCACCCTGACCATCCACCAGTCGCCCACGGTGCTGCCCGACACCGGGATCGGGGTGGACGCCTGGGTCTCCGACGACGCCGACGACCCGTGCCTGGGGACCGAGTACTTCATCACCGAACCCGACTCCACCGCGTACGTCTGTCTGGAGGTGGAGAACACCGGCGCCTCGGCGCTCACCGATGTGTCGCTCCGTTCCCGCGACGTGCGCCTAGACGTCGACGCCTTCGAGACGCGACAGGGCAGCTTCGACCGGATCGAGCCCGGCGACCTGCTGGTGGCCGTGCTGGAGGTGCCCATCGAGGAGGGCCGCCTGGCCGGCCGGGTGGCCACCCGAGGCCTGCAGATCGGGCTGGAGGTCACGGCGGTTCCGGTGGACGCCGAGGGTGCCGAGCTCCAAGAGGTTTCTGCTGAAACCCACGTGTGGGTGGATGCTCGCACCGACGACTCGCTGCCCGGCTTCGTCGACTCGATCTCCGACGGTGCCGGCTTCCTGCGCTCCATCGTGGGCGTGGCCTTGGTCGTGGTCGGTGTGCTGGTGCCGTTCCTGCCCTTCGTGGCCGTGATCATCGCCCTGATCTGGTGGTGGCGTCGCCGCCGGCGCGGCCGCACCCGGCCTGAACGCGAGCCCAACCCCAAGAGGGCGAAGAGGGCGAAGAGGGCGAAGAAGGCGAAGAAGGCGAAGGTGCCCACGCCTACGCCCGCACCCCCGCCGCCCGCACCTGAGACCGAGCCCGAGCGTTCCGACGATTCCTCGTAGCCTGTCGCGGTTGCCGCCTTGAGAGGAGCTGGCGTGGGTGCATTGCAGGAACGCAACAAGCGGGTCGTGGCCCAGTACTGGGACGCCCTGTACGCCCACGACTGGGACGCCATCGCCGGCTTCTTCACCGCCGAGGCCAACTACGTGGACGTGGGCACCGGCGAGTCGGGCGGCGGCGCCCTCGGCCCGGCCCAGATCGTGGCCCGGCTGCGGCTGGGCCTGGAACCGGCGCAGAGCCACACCCACGAGCCGGGCCTAGTAGTGGCCGAGGGCGCGGTCGTGGTCACCGAGCACGTCGAGGTCTGGAACTTCCACACCGGCGAAGTGATCCGACACCCGTTCACCTCGGTGATGGAGCTCGACGACGGTCTGATCGCTCGCTGGTGGGACTACTCCAACCTGTCGAACCTGCTCGACAACGCCCCGCAGTGGTGGCTCGAGCACATCGCGGCCGGCTGGCGCGCGACCCTCGACTCCTAGCGCCACCCGAGCGTCGCCCGGGTGCGGTGAGATCCCGAGATGACCGATGCGGCAGATCCAGCCGCGGTCTGGAGGGAGTCCTGCCGCAGGATCGCCGACGACGCCGTGCCCGCAGCCCGGCAGCTCACCCGTCCTGCTGCTTGCTCCGGCGCCGGTGGCGAAGGACGGTGCCGACGATCATGGCCGCGCCCAGGGCGACGATCGTCCCTCCGACCACTAGCACTGGGTCTATGTCGACCCAGAAGCGGTCAGCCAGGGCTGCGAGCGCGATCGCGATGAAGAGCAGCCCGGCCACCAGCGACACGGGATCGACGCGGCGGGACTTCCGCGCCGGGGACCGATTCTCAGCGGCGCGGCCGTTGTCGAGTGCTTGGTTCTCAGCCATCATGATCTCGCTTCACGATCTCGTCGTTGGCGGTTTCAGGGGGGCGGTCGCGTGCACGACTTCGACGCTGCCGATGCCGACGTCTATGTCCAGGCGCAGCTCGCCCGCCGGCTCGCCCCATACGGGCACTGTGATGCGTTGGCTGAGCCCGAGACCGTTCTCGCTGTCCGCCCCGGGGAAGCCGGAGCGCGCCTCGGAGAGCAGGATCTGGACCACTTGCCGGATCCGGGCCTCGTCTCCGTAACCGGCTCCATCGGTGAGGATCTGTTCGAGGAACTGACGCTGATCGGAGATGATCGGTATCCCGCGATATCTCTCGTAGGCGTCCAGATAGCCCTCTACATCGTCAATGTTCCCGATGCCGTACGGCAGGGTATGCAGGTCTTCGAGCAGGGGCCGGACATCGCTCAGATCCTGGACCCCGCCCGGCGCGGGACCGCCGTACCACACCCTGATGTTCCCGGCCCCCACGTCGACATCGGCGACCGTCTTGACGCCGTCGGGCACGAACACCAGCATCTCGCCGGCGCTGAGGCTCAGATCCACCGAGTGCGCCGTCTCGTCGGGATCGAGCCCGCGGAGGTCCACCACCATCCTGCCGATGCCGTGGCGGTACTCGCTCTGCAACTCGTCGGCGTCGGTGACGGTGACCCGAACCTCCCCCACCCCCGATCCCCACGGCACGTCGGCGCCGGCAAACAGCAGCAGCGGCGCGGAGAACGCCACTCCGAGAAGGATGAGACCTCGGGCGGGGACGGCGTACGCGGATCCGAGCAGCCCGACCCCCGTGATGGCCAAGGCGATGGCAAAGAAGACCCCTATGTCGACCTCGCTGGCGTCGAGACGTTCCAGAATCACCGCGCCGCCCGTGTACACGAGCAAGACGGCGACAGTGAGATAGCCGATCGTGGTTCGTCCTTGCCGTCGCACCGGCGCGGCGGGAGGCGGCAGAGGTCGGGTCGGCGAGGCGGCCGCCCACTCCGGCCCGGCGGCAGTGGAGGGAGGAGGCGCCGCAGGTGGGGGAGCCGGTGGCGCCTGCCGCCGGGCCGGGGTGGGCTTGGTCCGCCCAGCGGGGCCGGGCCAGAGCACTAGGGCCACGCCGGCGGCGATGAGGATCAGGGCCAGATAGGGAGCGATCGTCCACACGTTGATGAACGCCTCGAAGAGCTCCCCGCTGAGGTTGGCGGTGATGAGCAGGCCCAGGCCGATCAGCACGACGGCCAGGAGGCTGCGGAATCGGTGGGGCGAGTCTCCCCCGAGAGCATTGGCGACAACACTGCGCGATTCCTCGCGGGGCAGGGCCAGCCAGCCGATCAGGTACAGGAACGGACCGGCGCCGCCAAGGAAGGTCAGCACAATGAAGGCGATCCTCACGATCACCGCGTCGATGCCGAAGTAGGCGCCGATTCCCCCCGCAACTCCGGCGATCACCTTGTCTGTGGAGCTGCGGCAAAGGGTGCGCCGCTTCGAGTCGGCCCCCTCGGCGCCCTCGCGGCCGGCTGAGTCGTCGCCAGCCATGGCGTCGGGGGTCTCGGAGGAGCTCGCTGCGGGTCGGGGCGGCTGGTTCTCGGCCGCGGTGGCGCCGTCTTCGCTGCTCGACTCGGCGCCGGGCGGCTGCTCTTCGGCCATGGCGTCCAGTGTGTGCTCTGGCGCCGGGAAGCCCAATGGGGAATGTCCCTGAAGTTTCCCCTAGGGCTGCCTGCGCCATCGGGGTAGGTCCCCAGTGCCGTCGCGGGACCGTCGTGCCATCATCTCCTCATGGCACCGACCCGTGCTGGCTGGCCGGCCAGGTCCCGCACCGACCGGGTGATCGCAGGCGTGTGCGGCGGCGTCGGGGCGCGGCTCGGCATCGACGCCACCATCGTGAGGATCGCCTTCGTGGCCCTGGCCCTGGCCTGGGTCGGAGTGCCCCTCTACCTGCTGGGGTGGGTCCTGATACCCCAGACCTCCGCCTCCGCGGCCGAGCCCGGGGACGGTGTGTCCGCCGACGCTGCGCCCCCGGCCCGCACGGCCGCCCGGCGGGCTGCGGGCATGGCCCTGATCGTGATCGGGACCGTGCTTCTGGTCCGGCATTTGGGCGTTGCACTGCCCGACACCGTGATCTGGCCCGCCCTGTGCGTTGCCTTCGGGCTCGGGATCGTCGTCTGGAGGGTGCAGCCCGCCGCCGGCCTCGACCGGACCGTGGCTATGCGGATCGCAGCCGGCACGATCCTGCTCGCCCTCGGGATCGGGGTCATCGCGGCAACCAACCTGTCGTTGTCCGCGGTACGTGACGGGCTCCTGTCGGGTGGGCTGGTGGTGGGCGGTCTGGCTCTGATCATGGGGCCGTGGGTTGCGGTGCTGGTCAGGGACCGCCGGGAGGAGCGCCAGCGTCGCATCCGAGCCGATGAGCGGGCCGAGATGGCCGCCCATCTGCACGATTCAGTGCTGCAAACCCTGGCCCTCGTGCAGCGCGCCGACGACCCGGCCCGAATGGCCGCGCTGGCCCGGCGCCAGGAGCGGGAGCTGCGGGGATGGCTCTACGACGGCGGCGGCTCCGAGCCGAACCAGGCCACGGTCAGGGCCGCGGTAGAGCATCTCGCCGGAGTGATCGAGGATCGCCACGGCGTGGTCATGGACGTGGTGGCGGTGGGAGACGCCCCGTTGGACCCGGCCATGGAGTCGCTGGTGGCCGCAGCCGGCGAGGCCATGACGAACGCGGCCCGGTGGTCGGGCTGCCCGACCGTGTCGGTGTATGTGGAGGCCACACCCCAAGGAGTGGACGTGTTCGTGCGCGACCGGGGCCCAGGCTTCGACCCCCAGGCCGTCGACGGAGACTCCCGCGGGATCCGAGACTCGATCCGGGGGCGGCTCGATCGGGTGGGCGGGCGCTGCGAGATCACCAGCTCGAAGGACCACGGCACAGAGGTGCGCCTCCATGTGGCCCGCAGCTGAGACGAGCGGCGGGTCGGGTTCCAGAGGCCGATGAACGCCACGGCTACGGGACCACGCGGATAGGTGCCACTTCTTCGCGGTGCAGCGTCGCATTTCCCGCTCTTGTTCGCTGCGCTCACGGGCCGCTCGGGCCCGGGGCCTCGCTCGGCGTCTTGCCGATTCCTTGTTGTCTGTGGCCTATCCGCTCGGCCTCTAGGGTGACGGTCATGGCGGCTGCGCCTCCCCGAGTGGTGATCGTCGACGATCACCGGCTGTTCCGCAGCGGCGTGCGAGCCGAGATCGGCGACCGGGTGGCCGTGGTGGCCGAGGCCGACGATGTGGGCTCGGCCGTGGAGGCCATCGAGCGCTGGAGTCCCGATGTGGTGCTGCTGGACGTGCATCTCCCGTCGGGGTCGGGCCGCGAGGTGATCGAGGCGAGCGCCGCGGCCGGGGTCGACACGCGGTTCCTGGCCCTGTCGGTGTCGGACGCCGCCGAGGACGTGATCGCAGTGGTCCGGGCTGGGGCCAGGGGCTATGTCACGAAGTCCATCTCCGGGGATGATCTGGTGGACGCGATCATCCGGGTGCGAGACGGCGACGCCGTTTTCTCGCCCCGCCTGGCCGGGTTCGTGCTGGACGCATTCGCCGCCGACACCGTGACCCACGCCGGAGCGGAGACCGACGAGGACCTCGACCGGCTGACGGCGAGGGAGCGCGAGGTGCTGCGCCACCTGGCCCGGGGCTACACCTACAAGGAGATCGCCCGCCAGCTGACGATCTCGATCAAGACGGTGGAGAGCCACGCCTCGGCGGTGCTGCGCAAGCTGCAGCTGTCCAACCGGCACGAGTTGAGCCGCTGGGCGGCTGCCCGGCGCATCTGGTGAGCGAACAGGCTGCGACGGCGGCACAGCGCTGGGACCGATCCATGGCCGAGTGGGCCATCCCCCAAGCGATACTCGACGCCGCGCCCCGCCGGCCGTTCGTGTTCATCCCGGAGATGTTCGCCGCGCCCGAGCCGGGGACGTTCGAGCTGTCGCTGTCGAACCGTCGCGCCGCGGAGGCCTTGGGCGATGGGGGCTCGGTGCTCGACGTCGGCTGCGGGGGCGGGGCCGCGGCCTTCGCGGTCGCGCCTCCAGCCACCAGGCTGATCGGCACCGACCGCCAGCCCGACATGCTGGAGTTGTTCTCGGCCACCGCCCAGCAGCGGGGCATCGCCACCTCTGCGGTTGCCGGCTCGTGGCCTGATGTGGCTGACGAGACCCCGGTCGCCGACGTTGTGGTCTGCCACAACGTGCTCTACAACGTCACCGGCATCGCGCCGTTCGTGGCCGCGCTGGACGCCCACGCCCGCCGCCGGGTTGTGATCGAGATCAACCCCAAGCACCCCCAAGACCGGCGTCGCAAGCTGTGGAAGCACTTCTGGAACCTGGAACGGCCCCACGAGCCCACGGCCTCCACAGCGGTGGGGGTCATCGTCGAGGCCGGCCTGGACCCGGTCGTCGAGGAGTCCCTCCTGCCCGAGGACCGTTTCGCCTCCAAGCGCAGCGATCTGGAAGCAGCCCACTGGTGCCGGAACATGTGCCTGCCGCCGGAGCGCGAGGCCGAAGTAGCCGCGCTCATGGCCGGAGTCCCCTTCCCCAGGGAGCGGGTGACCATCTGGTGGGACACCAGGCGCTAGCGCGGGCGCTGTGTCGATCACTGGCGCGAATCTCGGGTGAGTTGTGTGTGGTATAGCTACAAAACTCGCACCAAGAATCTGGCAGCCTGATTGCCACGGACTGGAGCCGTCGGTCCCGTCCCTCAGCCGGTCAGGACGCGGTTGAGAAGAGGATGATGGCGGCCGCGGCCATCGCTGCGCCGACCCACTGCCAGCGGCGCACGGACTCGTTGAAGACCCGCCAGGCCAAGGTCATGGTCGTGACCGGCGCGAAGCCCAGCATCGCAGCCACCACCGCCACGTTGCCCCGCTGGAAGGCGATCACGATCGAGATGACGGCACCGATGTCGATCAGGCCCACCAGCACGCCGAAGCGGCGCACATCCCGGGAAAGCTCGGCCATCAACCGGAACGGCCTAGTGATCAGCGGGATGAGGGCCACTGCGCCCAACTGGGTCAGGAATGCGGGCATGGCTCCGGCGTCGGGGCTGATCTGGGCGAAGGTGAGACTCAGGCAGCCCAGCAGCCCGCCCACGAGGCAGCCCAGCGCCAGGGCCTCGCCAGACCAGAGCTTCCTGCTTGTCGGCAGCTTGCCGTCGCTCACGATGAGCAGCACGGCCGGAATGGCGATCGCCATTCCAACCAGTTCGGCACCGCTCAAAGCGTCGCCGGTGAGCGGACCCACCACTGCGGGAACCACCAGCGACACCAGGCTGAAAGTCGGAGCGACCACCGCCATCGGCCCCCGCTCCATTGAGAGGTACAGCAGCGGCCGGGCCGTCGCCGCTAACACCAGCGCCACCAGCGTCCAGTAGAAGTCGGTCCGGCCGAAGTGGGCGGGAGGGAACACCAGCACAAAAAGCCCCGCCACCGCCGCGCCCACGCACGACGCCACCCAGGCGATCGACACCACCGCGCCGGGATGGTCGACGCGACGGCCGCCGACGCCCCCGAAGAAGTCGCCGGCCCCGAGCAGGGCCGCGGCCAGTCCCCCAAGGAATACAGGCAAACGGTCAGGCTACGGCCCGAGGCGGCTTCGGCGTGCGGCGCGGCCTAGAGGCCCAGCGGCACCGACGCGGCGTCGCAAATTACGATGCCCCCATCGACACGGTCCCTGCCGGCGAGCGCGCACCGGCCCCATGAATGGCGGTATCGACGGGCGCGCGCCCGATCGGGTGACCCTGGGGATCGACGTGGGCGGGACGTTCACCGATGTAGCGATGTGGGATGGCGCAGCCATGACCGTCGGGAAGGTGCCGTCCACCGTCCACGATCAGAGCGAGGGCGTGATGGCCGGGGCCGGCGCCGCGGTGCGGGCGGACGCCCGGGCCGACCTGCTGCACGGCACCACTGTGGCCACCAACGCGCTGCTGGAGCGTCGGGGGGCCCGGACTCTGCTGGTGACCGACGCCGGATTCGAGTCACTGATCGAGATCGCCCGCCAGGACCGCCCCTCCCTGTACGACCCGTTCGCCGACCGGGCCCGGCCGCTGGCCGACCCCGGGATGCGGCTCGGCGTGCAGGTGCCCGCGGCCCGCCTAGACGATGAGCTGGACGCAGTGGCGGCCTCAGTAGCCGACGTCGCCCGCGACCAGGGCGCGGAAGCGGTGGCGGTGTGCCTGATGTACTCGTACGCGGATCCGGTCGTGGAGCGGGCGCTGGCCGACTGGCTCCGCCGCGAGCTCGGGGTGCCGGTTTCGGCCTCCGCGCAGGTGGTGGCCGAGTTCAGGGAGTACGAGCGGTTCTCCACCGCGGTCCTCAACGCCTTCCTGTCACCGGAGGTGTCCCGCTACATGGGCAGCCTGGCCGACCGGGCCGTGCGGGCCGGCTTCATCGACGAGATCTCGGTGATGCGCTCCTCCGGCGGCCTGGTGTCGCTTGGCCACGCCTCGACGTTTCCGGCGTCGATCCTGCTGTCGGGCCCCGCCGGCGGGGTGGTGGCCGCGGCCGCGCTGGGCGAACTGATGGGCTGCGACACGCTGATCTCCTTCGACATGGGCGGCACGTCCACCGACGTGTGCCGGGTGCGCCGGGGCCGGCCCGAGGTGACCTACAACCGCGAGATCGCCGGCCACGCCTGCCTGATGCCCTCGGTGGCGGTACACACCGTCGGCGCCGGGGGCGGATCGGTGGCCTGGGCCGACCCCGGCGGCGCCCTGCGGGTGGGGCCGCGCTCCGCGGGGGCCGACCCCGGCCCCGCGTGCTACGGCCGGGGCGGCTCCGAGCCGACCGTCACCGACGCCAACCTGATGTTGGGCCGCCTGGATCCGAGCGCCAAGCTGGCGGGCACGGTGGCCCTGCGCCGCGACCTGGCTGCCGCCGCCTTCGGGAGGCTGGGAGCCGAGTTGTCGCTGGACCCGGTTGAGGCCGCGCTGGGAGTGGTGGCGGTGGTGGAGTCGCACATGACCCATGCGGTGCGGGCCGTGTCGGTGGAGCAGGGCACCGATCCCCGCGGCGCGGCGCTGATGGCGTTCGGGGGCGCGGGCGGACTTCACGCGGGCGCGCTGGCCCGATCCCTGGAAATGGACGGCGTGATCGTGCCGCCCTACGCCGGGGTGTTCTCGGCCTTCGGCCTGCTGCTCAGCCCGCCCCGGGCCGACGCCGCCCAGACGATCAATGCGGTGGAGTCCACCAGCGGGCTGCTTCCCGCCGCGGCGCGGCGGCTGCTGGCCGAGGCCCGGCAACAGATCGAAGCCGACACCGGCCAGGCGGCGCAGACCGAGGCACTGATCGTGGACATGCGCTACGCGGGCCAGGCCCACGAGACGTCGGTGCCCTATACCGAGGGCGAGCCGTGGGATCCGCTGTGCGAGCGGTTCCATCGCCTGCACGCCGAGCGCAACGGCTTCTCCCGGCCCGACGACCCGGTGGAGGCGGTGACGGTGCGGGCCGAGGCGGTGGGGTCGGCCGCGCTGAGCTGGGCGGACCTGCCGGAGTTCGAGCCCGGGTCCGGCGACCCGCGGCGCGGATCTCGCCCCGTGATCGGCCCGTCCGGGACGTCTGAGGCCCAGGTGTGGTGGCGGCCGGCGCTGCCAGTGGGGTCCGAGGTGGTCGGCCCGGCCGTCATCGCCGAGGGCGAGTCCACCACGTATCTGGCCGTCGGCGACCGGGCCACGGTCCATGAGACCGGCGCACTGAGGATCGAATGGTGATGAACCCAGGAATTGGCAGCCCACGACGCCCCATAGGGGGCCAATCGCTGCCAATTCCAGGCACGGCCTATGACCCGTCCAAGAACTGGCAGCAGTTTGAGCGATGTGCGTGCAAAACGCTGCCAATTCCGGCGATGGTGACGCGGTGAGCTTGAACGCGATCGACTTGGAGGTTGCCCGGCACCGATTCACGGCCGCGGCCGACGAGATGGGCGGCGTGCTGCGCCGCACGGGCTACTCCCCCAACATCAAGGAGCGGGCCGACTTCTCGACTGCGATGTTCGTGCCGGACGGCGAGCTGCTGGCCCAGGCCGAGCACATACCGGTGCACCTCGGCTCCATGCCGGCGTCGGTGCAGGCCGTGATCGATGACTTCGGCCAGGTGCTTGAGCTCGACGCCCAGTACGCGGTCAACGACCCGTACCACGGCGGCACCCATCTCAACGACCTGACCATCGTGCGGCCCGTCGCCTATCGGGGGGACCTAGTGGGCTGGGTGGCCAACCGGGCCCATCATTCCGACGTCGGCGGCGACGCGCCCGGATCGATGCCGGCCCACGCCACCAGGCTGGACCAGGAGGGCCATGTCGTGGCGCCGACGCTGGCCGCCCGAGCCGGGCAGTGGGTGCCGGAGTTCCTCGACCCGTTCCTGGAGGCCACCCGCACCCCCGACGAGCGCCTCGGGGATTTGTCCGCGCAGCTCGGCGCCAACGAGGTCGGCGCCAGGAGACTCGTCGAGTTGTGCGAGGCCTACGGCCCGGCTGGCTACCCCGTGATCTGCACCGGGCTGCTCGACTACGGGGAGCGGCGGATGCGGGCCGCCATCAGCGAGCTGCCCGACGGTGACTACGACTTCGAGGACCATGTGGAGGGTCTGGGCCGGCTGCACAACATCACGGTGCGAGTCACCGTCGACGGCTCGGACTTGCACGCCGACTTCGCGGGTTCGGCGCCGCAGGTGGAGGCCAACTTCAACTCGGTGGAGGCGGTGGCGGTGTCGTGCCTGTACTACGCGGTGCGGGTGGCCACCGATCCGAGCATCCCCGCCAACGGCGGCTGCTACCGCCCGATCACCATGTCGGCGCCGGCGGGGTCGATCGTGAGCGCCGAGCCGCCCGCGGCGGTGGCGGCCGGCAACGTGGAGACCTCCCAGCGCATCGCTGACGCCCTGCTGGGAGCCCTGGCGGTGGCCGCACCCGCCATGGTGCCGGCCGCGTCGCAGGGGACGATGAACAACGTGCTGGCCGGATCCGACTCCTTCGCCTATTACGAGACCGTGGGCGGCGGTCAGGGCGGCCGGCCAGGCCGGGCCGGCCAGTCGGGGATCCACACCGGCATGACCAACACCAAGAACACTCCCATCGAGAGCCTCACCCGTCACTATCCGCTGCGCATCACCGCCTACGGCCTGCGCTCCGGCAGCGGCGGTGAGGGCCGCTTCCCGGGGGGCCAGGGCATCGTGCGGGAGATGGAGTTCCTCTCCGACGCCACCGTGACCCTGATGGGCGAGCGCCGAGTCACCCAGCCTTGGGGTTTGCAAGGCGGCGGCCCGGGGGCAAGGGGCGAGGACTGGCTGATCCGCCGGTCAGGCGATCGGGAGCTGCTGCCCGGCAAGGTCACCCTCGATGTGCAAGCCGGCGACCGCCTGCGGGTCCTGACACCTGGAGGAGGCGCCTGGGGCAGCGCCTAGGACACGACGACGACGGTCCACCCGCGCACATGGCCTGGACATAGTCGTGGACAATAAGGTGGACAAAATAAACCCCTATTAGTAGCATGAGCCCATGCGACGCTACCTCGAATCCCATCCGTGGATCACTTTCGAGGCCACCGACATCAACAACCTTGGGCCAAAGACTTGGATGCTGCTGGGCGAGGCACGCTCGAAGTGCGAGCACCTGGCCGGAGCCCCTCTGCGGCCCGACGTGGCCGACCGGCTGTACCAGCTTGCCTTGGTCAAGGGAGCCCAGGCGACCACGGCCATCGAGGGCAACACCCTCACCGAGGAGCAGGTGGCCGGGATCCACGACGGCACGTACGGCGCTCCTCCGTCTCGGGCCTACCAGGAGCGCGAGGTTCGCAACGTGCTCGACGCGCTCAAGGAAATCGCAGACCAAGCGATGAAGGGCGGCTCGACTGCGATCACCAAGGATCTGATCTGCGAGTTCAATCGACGGCTGCTCGAGGGCACCGAACACGAGCCCGACGCTGTGCCGGGCAGGGTTCGCAGCCACGAAGTCGTGGTCGCCAATTACCGGGGCGCGCCCGCCGAGGACTGCGAGTACCTAGTCGAACGCCTTGCCGAGTGGCTGGAGAGCGACGTGTTCAGGTCGGATGACCCCGAGATCGGGTTCGCGCTGGCCATGGCCTGCGCGGTCTACGCCCACCTCTACATTGCCTGGCTGCATCCCTTCGGCGACGGCAATGGCCGCACGGCGAGGCTGCTGGAGTTCTTGATCCTGGCTCGTAGCGGCATGGCGCCCCTTCCGGCCACTCATCTGTTGTCAAACCACTACAACCTGACCCGCGACCAGTACTACCGCGAACTGGCAAAGGCGAGCAGTACCGGCAGCACCGACAGTTTCGTGACCTATGCGACACAGGGCTTCCTGGACGGCATTCGGGACCAGATCGGACAGGTTCGCGAGGTGCACCTCGAAGTGACCTGGATCAATTACGTCCATAGCGTGATGAGTCTGTATCCATCAAGTCCGACGCGCGATCGACAGCGCGCACTGGTGCTTGCCATGCCCCGAGAGCGAGCGGTGCCGAAGGACGAACTGCCGAGGCTCACGATCGAACTGGCAGAAATGTACGCAACTAGGGGCCCTCGGACATTGAGCCGCGACCTCAACCGGCTGCGCGACGCCGGTCTCGTTCGCAGACGCGGCTACAGATGGATGGCCAACCACTCCCGCATCAGGGCCTTCCTACCGCCAATCGCCGATGGCGACCACTAGCGCCGAGTAAGAGGGTCTCTGCCGGCGCCCTACGGCGATGTCAGGCCGTGGCGGGCAAGTCGAGGGCGAGAGCCATCCCGGCCTCGATCCGCCGCATCGTTGCGGGATCGACTCTGCCGGCCCAGTCGGACAGCGCAGACTTGTCGATCGTGACGATCTGCGAGACATTAATCACAGAGTCCCGGTCGAGTCCCGATGCCGCCGCCGCCAACTCGACGTTGCCGGGCGCGCCGGCGAGGCGGAGGTTGGAGGTGACCGCGACGGCGAGCACCGTCTGGATCCTGCTCCGGTTGAAGCGGTCGCTGGACACCACCACGACCGGCCGCCTATGGCCGGGCTCTGATCCGGCCGGCTCGCGAAGGTTCGCCCAACGGATGTCGCCGCGGCGGATCACCAGTGTTCAACCAGCGCCTGAGCCTGCGCTTCCCGCAACGCAGGATTGAGCCCGGAAGGCTCCTCTGCGTACACAGCGTCGAGGCGGGCCGTTACGTCGTCACTGTCCGCCTCGGCCAGCAGTCGCTCCAAGGCCAGCGCGTACAGGCTTGACCGCGAACACTGTCGGCGTGCCGCCAACTCCTCAGCGGCCTCGAACACTGCGTCAGGAATGGAGACTGCGACTTTCACGCGCACAAGACTAGTTGGGTATGACTGGGTACTACTCATGTGTCGTTGGGCTATGGCTCCGTTGGGAGCCCGTTGCGTTTCGATCTGGCGTTGTCTTGTCGACAGCCTCGGCCAGTCGCCTGGCGTTGGCCAGCGAAACCCGACCCGACTCCACCGCGTCGCGCACCGAGGGCGCCGACTCGACGATCCGGGCCGCCTTGACCTGGCTGTGCGCGTCGCGCCGTGACAGGCCCGCGACACCGGCGAGAACCTCGGCGCCGCCGTCGCCGTGGCTCTCACGCACTGCGATGCTCGCCGCCGCGCCGGTCTGGAACGCAGAGTTCACGACCGTGATCGCCTTGGACACCGCCAGCGCCTCGCGCATCTCCGCGCACGAGACGGAGCCCTCGTTCACCAGCGCCAGCATCTCCTTGGCGGCGGCCTCAACCCGTCTCGCGGCTTCGATCAACATGCTGACATGTATCTCATACCAGTGTGATATTTGTCAAGCATTTTCATAATGTTCAAATCAATTATATGTCAGGTTCTAGGGCGAGGACTCTCGGTGCACCAGTGAGGAGTTGATGCAGCGTTGCCGTCAGCTCGCGGGCGCGTCGCGGGCCACCGGACAAGGCGGCCGAAGACCGCGCTCTCGCCGTCGTTGCCCTCGAGGCGTGACGGGCGACGAGAACCGCACCGCCGAGGGGCAGCCGATCACTGGGCGTGTGTCCGAACTCGTCAGGGTCGGTGACACGGTGCGGCGCCCGGTCAACGACAGCACGGAGTCGATGAGGCATCTGCTCGTGCATCTCGAGCGGGTCGGCTTCGAGGGCGCCCCGCGCGTTGTGGACACAGAGCTCGGCGACACGATCGTGCTGACCTGGATCGATGGATGGGTCCCCACCGACACCGAGGGATGGAGGCTCGATCCGGGTGCGCTGGAATCGGTGGGCCAGTTGCTGCGGTCCTACCACGACTGCGTGGCGGGCTTCGCGGCTGAGGCCGGCTACGAGGAGGGCCCGCAGGCGGTCGCCGCTGGAACCATCGTGTGCCACGGCGACATCGCGCCCCGCTACACCGTCTTCAGGGACGGGCGCGCCGTGGCGTTCATCGACTGGGACGGCATCTGGGTGAGCACGCCGCTGTGGGATCTCGGGCATGCCGTCTGGGAGTTCGGTCCCGTCTGCGATGACGACGATCCCTGGCTGCGGGAGTGGCGGCAGCCGCCCGACCGGTCGGCCCGCATCGCGGCGCTGGTCGGCGGTTACCGGCTGCATTCCTCCGAAGCCCACCAACTGGCGGACATGGTGGTCGAGGTCATCGCCGGCTGCCGCCGAAGCGTGGCCCGCAAGGCGGCGGCCGGGATGCCGGCCTTCGTGCGGATGCAGCGCGAGGGCATCCTGGACGCTCTGGACAACCAGCGCCGGGCGGCGGAGCGGTCGCGGTCCCTCATCGAGGACGCGGCGCTGATGGGCGTCTAGTAGGCGGCCGCCCCACCCGGTAGCGTTTTGATTCGATGTCTTGATATCGTGATGTCATGACCAAACAGACCACCGTACGACTGCCAGAGGACTTGGCGCAGGAGGCCGAGACGGTGGCCCGCGTGCGAGGTTCGAGCATGAACCAGTTCGTCATCGACTCGCTGCGTGCCGAGATCGACCGCGTCAGGGCCGATGAGGACTTCACGTCCCGAGCGAAGCGGCTGTTACAACGAGACCAGGAGCTGCTCGAACGCCTAGCCCGGTGACGAGATACCTGAGCCTCGCGGAATATCTCTGGCTTGCCGAGCAGGTCACCGGCATCTCCGCGGAGGTGCTCTCGGGATCCCGCCGCATCGAACTAGCGGACTCTGCGCTTCACGCTCCGATGGCAGGCTTCGGAGGCGAGGACTTCTATCCCGACATCGTCGACAAGGCAGCTGTGCTGTGCTGGCGGCTCGCTCGCAACCATCCGCTGCCCGACGGCAACAAACGTGCATCGTGGAGTTCTCTCGTGATGTTCATCGACCTCAACGGTGGCCGCTGGGATCCCGATCCGCCCGACATCGACGATGCAGAGTGCACAATGCTTGCAGTCGCCGCGGGGGAGATAGACGAACAGGCTCTCGCGGCATGGATCCGCGAGCGAGTCATCTTCGAATGAGGCAGCGGCCCGCGACCAAGCGCGCGGCACCGCTCCGGGAGCACGTCGGGGCGGGTTAGGGCTCCAAGACGACTTTGATGGCACCGGCAGCCCGGTCGGCCGCGGTGGCGAAGGCCTCCTCGGCGGCGTCGAGGGGGAAGCGATGGGTGATCACCGCCTCGGGCAGTTCGGGCACGGCGGCCAGCACCGCGGCGGCGGCCTCCACGTCGCGCACCGCGCCGGAGCGCCCGTACATCGACGAGGGGACCACCGTGAGCTCCTTCATGAACACGTCGGCGCACGGCAGTTCCAGGCCCTCCCAGTAGGCGGCCAGCAGCAGCATGGTGCCGCCGGGCCGGCTGCGGGCGGCGGCCTCGGCCAAAGCGGGGGCGGTGCCCGCGTGCAGCGCATCCCGCGGGACACGTCCTATGGGGCGTGCGCCTCGACAACAGTAAGACGGTGCCAGAATTGTCAGTAGAACTGTGGCAATATCATCAGTAGAAGGGCGGTAGACTTATCAGTAGAATGCAGTCAGAAATATCAGTAGACGGTCTGGACTAGTCTTTCGAGAGGCTTCGATGAGAGAGACCGAGCCTGTTCGCCGAGAGGTCGAGCCGGTGCTGAGGCGCATGCTCGGCGTGTTCCGCGTCGTCGTGCTGCAGGGGCCGCGGCAGTCGGGCAAGACGACGCTGGCCCGCCGAGTCGTCGGCGGCGGAACATTCCTGGGCCTCGACGATCCAACCCTGCTGGCATCGGCGCTCGACGACCCGCTGGGATTCGTCTCGGACCGGGCCCGGCCCATCGTGATCGACGAAGTGCAGCGCGGCGGCGACGACCTGGTGCGCGCCGTCAAGCTCGCCGTGGATGCCGACCCGACGCCGGGCGCCTTCCTACTGACCGGCTCGACGAGGTTCCTCGCCGTGCCGGTGCTCTCCGAGTCGCTGGCGGGCCGGGCAGTGTTCCTCGACCTCGCGCCGTTCTCCGAAGTCGAGATCGAGGGGGCCGACGAGGGTCTACTGGCCCGCCTGCTGTCAGCCCCGGCTCGGAGGGGCGGCCCGTCGCCCGACCATTCACTGCTGCTGGGCGCGCCGACGCCGGGCATCACGCGGTCGGAGTACGCCGAGCGCATCTGCCGGGGCGGGTACCCGGAGGCCATCGGGTTGAGCGACGCCGACCGCCAACTGTGGTTCGGCGGGTACGTCCGCACCATCGTGTCGCGCGACATCGTCGAACTGACCGGCGCGAGGCGCTCCAGCGAGCTGCCTCGACTCCTGCGCGCCGTCGCGGCGCGCACCGCTGGCGAGTTGGTGGTGCAGGACCTCCACCGAGACTTGGGCTTCGGCAGCGTCAACACCACGGCCGACTACCTTTCGTACCTCGAGATGACCCATCTGGTCTCAATGCTTCCCGGCTGGGCCACCGCGGCTACGACGCGCGCCAAGCGCCGGCCGAAAGTGCACGTCAACGACACCGGCCTGGCAGCCGCGATGCTCGGCTTGGCCGCCGAGTCGCTGAGCGACCCGCTGGCAGCCGGCCGCGGCCCGCTGCACGAGACCTTCGTCGTCAACGAGTTGCGCCGCCAAGCGTCGGCGCTGGCGCCGGAGCTGCACTTCCACCACTACCGCGACACGCGAGGTCGCGAGATCGACCTGCTGATCGAGCGCCCCGACGGCTGCCTCATCGCCGTCGAAGTGAAGGCAGGCGCCACCGCCCGCCCATCCGACGCCAAGTACCTGGTATGGCTCCGAGACCTGATCGGCGACCGCTTCGAGGTCGGCCTAGTCCTCTACACCGGCCAACACGCCGTAACCCTCTCCGACCGTATCCTCGCCCTCCCCTTGTCCTGCCTCTGGCAACTCTGAGCCGACGATCACCCCCGCTTCCACTCCGCTTCTACCTCCCAGCGGTGGTGCTGGCCTGGCTCGCGGCAACAGCCAAGCGGAGCCGCCCAAGGATGTCGCCGTCCGCCGCTGATCCGCCCCGGCCGGAGGCGGTCACGCCCTGCCTCGAGGACTTCCCAAACTAGGAGAGACTGCTGTAGGTGGCCGTCTCGATGTCCTCGTAGAGCTGGTAGGACCGGGCGTCGGCGAAGGGGAACTGCTGGCTGATGTAGGCGCCGGCCACCCCGTTGGCCATGTCGATCCAGAAGAAGGAGTTGGCCAGCCCGGCCCACATGAGCCCGCCGGCGGGGCGGCCCGTGGGCAGCGGCTCCTCGTTGATCTGGAAGGTCAGACCCCAGGACTTCTCGGTGCCGGGGAAGAACTCGGCGTCGTTGGTGAGGTCCGCCATGACCGCGGGCAGTGCCACCACCCGCACGTCGCCCATGTTGTTGACCGTCATCTGATCCACCGTGGAGGGGCGCAGCACCTGGGCGCCGTTGCGGCTGCCGCGGCCCAGGATCATCTGCAGGAAGCGGGAGTAGTCCTCCACCGTGCTGTTCAGGCCGCCGCCGCCCATCTGGAACTCCGGCTCGGGGGACAGCCCGAACTCGATCGCCACCAGAGAGCCGTCCGGCAGCCGGGCGTGCACGGCCGAGCTGCGGGTCCGCATCTCGTCGCTGGAGTTGAACGCGGTGGAGTCCATGCCCAGCGGGCCGAGGATGTGCTCGTCGAAGTACTCGCTGAGCCGTTGGCCCGAGGCCTCCTCAACCATGCGGCCCGCGTGGTCGATGTTGGTGCCGTACCACCAGCGCTCGCCGGGATCGAACAGCGCCGGCACCGTCAGCGACGCCAGCTCGCAAGTCGTGACCGACGGTGTTCCGGTGGCCTGCTGGTAGCGCACCACCTCCTCGGTCCAGAACTCGTAGCCGAAGCCGGCGGTGTGGGTCAGCAGGTGGCGCAGCGTGATCGGCGTCCGGGCCGGGCGCACCTGCGGCTGCCCGTCGGCGTCGAAACCGTCGAGCACGCCCACGTCGGCCAGGCCGGGCAGCACGTCCGACGCGGGCGCGTCGAGGCCGAGCTCGCCCCGCTCCACGAGCTGCATGGCCGCGGTGCCGGTGATCGCCTTGGTCATCGAGGCGATCCAGCACACCGTGTCGAGGGTCATGGGCCCGGCGCCCGCGCCGGCATCCGCTGACCGCTCCCCTGCGGCTCCGGCCGCGAGCACACCGTCGGCAGCGACCACCTGGGCCACCGCTCCGACGACATCGCCGTCGCTCACCCCCCGATCGAGAACTGCCTGTACATCATCCTGCAGAGCCACCGGACCTCCCCTGCTAGTGGCGGTGCGCCTCGTCCCCGCCCGGCGCCATTCTGCACCACGGCCGAAGCGGGTGCATTGGCCGTCCGCAAGGCCGCTCGATCAGTCGTGTTCTGGCTCGTCTCCCTTTGCCGGCGGGTTCCCGCCACCGAACCTGCGACCGAGCGCATCGGCTCCCGGAGTGGGGGAACTCTCAGTCGTCTGGTGACGCGGAGGACTTCGTGCGCCGCGCCCCGGCAACGGATCCCGCAACCGAGCGCATCGGCATGGTGGAGATCTCGAACACGGCCCCTACGAGCTGCGCCGGGGCGCGGGCGGCTTCGACCAGTCCGTGGCCCAGTAGGGCACCGGCAGTGCGGCCCGACGGGCGGCGCGTCCAACCCAATGCCACGAACACGCCCAGCGACAACACGGCCACTAGAGCCATGAACCCGGTGACGATCATCCATCCGGCCTCGCGGTGGATGAGCGGCAGGTCGACGAAGTTCATGCCAAAGAAGCCGGCGACGAGGGACAGCGGCAGCATGATGGCCGCGTACACAGTGAGGACCTTGGTGACCTCGGTGGCCTGGCGGGCCTCGGCGCCCCGGTAGGCGTCGAGGGTCTCGGCCAGGGCGGCCCGGGCGCCGTCAACGCCCTGGCTGGCGCGCAGCGCGGTGTCGAACACGTCGGAAAACCGCCGGCGGCCCGCGTCGGAGACCAGCCGGGAGGTGGAGTGCCGCAGGATGTCGAGCGCCTCGCGCTGGGGGTGGACCGCCCGGCGCAGCGCGGCCAGATCGGCACGGACCGCGGTGATCTCAAGCAGGAAGTCCGCGTCGGCCCGCAGGGCGAGTTGGATCAGCTCCTCGTTGCGGTCGTCGAACACGTCCAGCACGCAGACCAGCCGGCGGGTGGCCACGTCGGCCAGCCGGGCCAGGGCCTCGTCGGGGCCGCCGCTGGTCAGCTCCGGTCGCCCCTGGACGCCGTCCCAGAGTGCATCGATCGAGGGTGAACGCTGGTCGTGGATGGTGATGAGGCGGCGTTCGGACAGGAAGCAGTCGAGCTCGTAGGTCGCGATGCGCTCGTCGTCGAGGGCGTGCAGGACTACCAGCAGGAAGGAGCCGAAGTCGTCGACCTTGGGCAGGTCGATGTCCTCGACCGCGTCTCGCACGGCCAGCGCGTCCAGCCCCAGCTGCTCGGCGAGGTCGGCGAGCTCGTCGATGTCGTCGGGCCCTGCGGTTATGTCGATCCACACCCAGTCGGATTCGGGCAGCTCGTGGGTCGGCTCTATGTCGAAGGCGCACTCTCCCGCCTCGAACTGCAGGGCCCGGATGTGCATCAGACCGATACTCGCACATCGACCCAGGGAACTGGCTGACCCGTAGATTGGGGCTTGTGACTCATGCCCTGCTGGCTGCGGCCCGCAAGCTGGGCGCTGCGATCAGCGCCCGCTCGGCGGAGATCGAGGCGCTGGGCACGCTGCCGACGGACCTGGTCGACACGATCCGGCCGACCGGGGCGTTCCGCCAGTACGTGCCCGACGACCTGGGCGGACCGGGGGTGACCGCCGCCGAGAGCCTGGAGGTGTTCGAGGAGTTCGCCTACCACGACGGCTCGGTGGGCTGGTGCGTGGCCATCGCCTCCACGACATCGCTGCTGGCGTCGTACCTGCCCGACGAACACGCCCGGGCGCTGTTCGGCGATCCCGGGGCCATCGGCGGGGGATTCGTTGTTCCCCGGGGCAAAGCCGTGCCGACCGACGGCGGCTTGCGGGTATCGGGGCGCTGGCAGTGGGGCTCGGGCACCAAGCACTGCACCACCATCGGGGGCGGCTGCCTGGTGGTCGGCCCGGACGGGCGGCCCGAGCCGCGGGACGACGGGCTGTCCGCGCCTTTCGTGTTCATGGATCCCGATGACATCGAGTTCATCGAGACGTGGGACGTGGCCGGGCTGGCCGGCACCGGCTCGGTCGACTTCGAGGCCCGGGACGTGTTCGTTCCCGAGGGGCGCTGGGTGCAGATCGGCGCGGACGGGCCGGTGCGAGACAACGCCTGGTCGCGGTTCTCGTTCTATGGACTGCTGGCCAGCGGCGTGGCGGCCGCGGCGGTGGGAATCGCGCGCCGCTCGATCGACGAGCTGGTGGAGCTGGCTGGGGCGAAGAGGCCGCAGGGCAGCACCCGTAGCCTGGCCGAGCGGGCCGCCACGCAAGCCGATATTGCGCGTGCGGAGGCAAGGCTGGCGGCGGCATGGTCGCTGATGCTCGACGCGGTGGACGACACCTGGCAGAGCGCTCTGGCGGGCCAGCCGTCCACAGTCGATCAGAAGCGCCGGATCCGGCTGGCGGCCACCCACGCCACCCAGACCGCGGCCGATGTGGCCGCGTCGATGTTCACGACCGCGGGCGGGGCCGCGGTGTACCGCACAAGCCCGATCCAGCGCTGTTTCCGAGACACCGCGGTGGCGGCCCAGCACGCCATGGTGGCGCCGCGCACCTTGGAGACCGCAGGCCGCCTGCGCATGGGCCTCCATACCGACACCAGCACCCTGTGACCACGCCGAGAATGGTGGTCCTGGATGCGGTCGTCCTGGATGGGGTCGCCGTGGGTGCGGTCGCCAAGGTTGTGATTGCTGTGGATGTGATCGCCGTGGATGTGATCGCCGTGGATGGGGTGGACCTGGATGGGGTCGCCGTGGATGGGGTCGCCGTGGATGCGGTCGCCGTGGATGCGGTCGCCGTGGATGCGGTCGTCCTGGATGGGGTCGCCGTGGGTGCGGTCGCCAAGGTTGTGATTGCTGTGGATGTGATCGCCGTGAACGGGAAGTGACATGGTCGCGGTCGGTGTGAGCCTCCCGTGGGGCCTGTGGGGGCTTCCGCCGGGAGAGCAGCGGTCCCTGCTAGGCCGCGTCGCGGACGCGGGAATCGACCATGTCTTCACCGCCGACCATGTGAGCTTCCGAGGCGGTGACGGCATGGACGGCCTCGTCACCCTGGCCGCGCTCAGCGGCCTCGAACCGAGGCTCGGCCTGCAGGTGGGCGTTTACCTGCTGGCCCTGCGCCACCCAATGGTGGCGGCCCGCCAGATCGCCACACTGGCTGAAGCCGCGCCCGGGCGGCTGACGGTGGGGGTCGGCGTGGGCGGCGACGACCGCCGCGAAGTCGAGGTCTGCGACGTCGATCCCTCTACTCGGGGGCGACGCACCGACGCCGCGCTCAAGATCGTGCGGGATCTGCTGGAGGGACAGACCGTGGACGGCGACGGAGAGTTCTTCGGGTTCCGCGACGGGAAGATCCGGCCTGTGCCCGATCCGCCCGTGCCGCTGGTGGTCGGGGGCCGCAGCGACGCGGCCCTGGAGCGGGCCGGCCGGCTGGGCGACGGGTGGCTGGCCGCCTGGTGCTCGCCCCGCCGGTTCGCCGCGGGGGCCGCCAGGGTTGAGACGGTGGGCGCCGGCCGGGGCGTTCAATGGCAGCACGGCCTGCAGCTGTGGCTCGGAGCGGGCGCCTCGCCGGAGGAGGGCCGCTCCCATGTGGCCGCGGCGATGGAGCGCTTCTACCGGATGAACTTTGAGCCCTTCGAGCGCTACACCCCGTGCGGCACCGCTGAGGACATCGCGGAGTTCCTGCAGCCGTACGTGGACGTCGGCGCCACCACCCTGAACCTCACCCCGTGCGGCCCCGACCGCACCTCCGAGATCGAGACCGTCGCCGAGGTGAAGCGGCTCCTCGACGGCTGAACGCGCCTAGACGCTCGGGACCTTGGCCATGAACCAGCGGGACGGCTCCTGACGGAAGCCTCTTACGTGGGCGAGCAGGAAGTCGCTTCCGACCGCCAAGTCGTCAACGCCCGATGCACCGAAGACGTCGGCTTCGTCTTGCCATTCCCAGTCGACTCCGTCGGCCGACCACCCCACCCAGATGTCGCCTCGGGGAACGTTGGCGGGTCCCATGGCTTCGAAGAGATCGGCCCAGGTGAAAGTCACGAGATCGCGGCCGGTCTCCGGGTCTTCGAACGTCGCAGCGAACGTCTCGCCAACACCGGACTCGCGAACGCCGTCGGGCGCGCCCTCGAATATCTCTCTGTTCTCGTTCAGATCCCAAAGAGTTATGCCCAGGTCGGGTTCGTTGATACGCAGTTCGTAGCCGTCCTTGGTGACGCTGCCCCGGAGAATTGCTCCCCCGTAGAAGAACGCGGAACCGAACAGGCTGCTGAAACTGTGCAACGGCAGCGCCACCGCCACGAAGCCAGCAGGCCCCACCGACACGCCGACCAAGCCATCCAGGATGACGCCCTCCAGGGTCACGTCCCTCAGCGGTGACCCATCGTGGCACAGGATCTGGATCCTGCTGTACGCCCCACTTACGTTGTTTGCCCAGAGTGTCAGGCCTGCACCCGCGGCCCCGACGCCGATCCAATTCTCGCCCTCGACATCCAAAGATCTTTCGCTCCAGGAGCGCCCGTCCGGCGATGCGATCAGCAAGTCCCGCGGGTTCAGCCCGTGTGGACGCCTGACGTACAGCACGAAGCCACCCGGAGTGGTGAGCCCCGCACGGACATATCCCTCGTACTCGGCCGTGGCCTCTAGTCCGGGCTCGTCACCCGAGTAGACGCGCACACCCCAGCTCGAGGGATCCGCCGCTCGAATTGGGCGCTCGAGCAGCTGTCGCTGATCGGGTGTCAGCACCAATTCCTCGAAGGTGAACTCCAGAGCTTCATAGCCCTCGGCCGTCACCACGTAGGCCGCGAGGCTGTCGTCATCCAATGCCACGCCGAACGCGTCCTGGGTTTCCGAGATCAGGCCTCGGTCGGCAAGAACCGTTCCCAGGTCCAAGCGGCTGTATATCTCAGAGGACAACACGATGCGCCCGTCCAACACCAGCGCCGACGACACCCACAAGTGATCCTCGACGGAGTGCGGTACCGGAGGCTTGGTGTCGACGGACACCTCCGTCCAGGTCGTCCCCTGATCCTTGGAGATCAGCACCTGTTCGAGGGGGAAGTCAGGACTATCGCGCGGCTCATCGCGGTCGCGGCCGGTGACGAGCCATGGGTCGCTCGAGATGGGGAAATCCGGATGGGGCTGAGCGGACCGGTCCCGTTGGCGGCGAACAGCCCATCGAAGCCGCCGTCGGCATTGAATCTCGGCTCTAGCGGGCTGGGACCCGAGCCCTTTCCCATCACCCTCTAAGATGCACGAGACCAGCCATTTGTTCCACGCGGCTGCGATAGTGCTGGACTAATTCGGCCCGTGCCTGTGCATCTGAGCCAATCAGGCAGGGCGCAGGACTGCGCCTTCGTCAGCGTCCGCGCGGTGATCTGGTCAGTTTTCGACGGCGGCACTTCATGACGGAACCACCGACCTGACGGGCCCGGCCTGAGGCTCCTGGAACACGGGCGTTGAACCTCTGGGAATTACTCAGCGGCGCGGGCGGCTGCGATCCATTGGTCCACCCGATCGCGGTTGTCCGCTATCCATTGGGCGGCCAGGTCGTCGGGGTCGGCGCCATCGGTGCGCTGCGCCTCGGTGGCCAGCGACACCTCCAATACGGTCAGCTTGACCGCCTCGAACAGCGCCTGGGCCGCCGGGTTGGCTTCCAAGAACGCTGTGTTGGCCGTGACCAGGATGTCGCTTGCGAACCAGCCGATCGGGCACTTGCCGTCGGGCCGGCTAGCGGCTGACGGGCACTGGTCCGGGCCAATCGCCACGGTGCCGCCGGTGCCGTCGGGGCCACGCTGGTCGTGCTCATTCCCGCGCTGGACGCCGGTGGGGTTGGAGTCGTCGAGGATGTTCTCGACCCCCATCCAGTACACGTTGTCGCCGGGCCGCAGCAGCGTGATGTAGCGCGACGGCGTCCACGTGTAGACGACCATCGGAACACCGTTGTTGGCCATCTCTGACGCCAGCGCGAAGTGAGTGTCGTAGCGCCCGACGATCTGGACGATGTTGTCCCAACCGGAGAACGCGATCTGGTTCTCGATGATGTCATCGCAGGTCCAGGACTCGGGACAGCCGAAGATCTCGGCCTTCCCGTTGCCGGGCACATGATCGCTGGCGTCGAACGCGGCCAGCGCCTGAGCATCGTTGTTGAGGTCGTCCATGGTGTACACGCCGTAGGCGTCAGCGAAGGACTTGGTAACCAAGAAGCCCTGCGCAGCGCCCGCGATCAACTCCTCGCCGACGATGCTCACGTGGTCGCCGACCAGCGAACCGTCGGGCAGCCCTCGGTCCAGATGCACCAAGTGGCCCGGGTACCAGCTGTTGGGCCAGTAGTCGATGACGCCCAACGCCATGGCGGCGTAGGCGTCACCGGGACCCATTTCGCCCTGAGCCGGATCGGACACGCTGTAACCGAGCTCCTCCAGCAGCTGCTTGTACAGCGCCGCCTGGAAGTAGCCGTTATACCAGTCGGCCCGACCAGCCATCACGTCCACACCCTCTCCCGGCCGGGCATCCCCACCGTCGACGCCAGCTCCGAGCCCCGACTGGTCCGGCGCGGGTTCTTGGGGCTCGGGCTGCTCCGGATCGGAGGCACCAGAGCTCACCCAGTGAATGCCCTCGGGCGGTGGCATGGGACCCCAGCAGATGATGGTGCCGTCGGCTGCTATGGCGCAGCTGTGGTCCGAGCCGGCGGTGACGGCCTTGTAGGCGCCCGACGGCGCGTCAGCCTGCCCCAAGTCGTTGGATCCCCAGCAAGTGACGGTGTCATCAGCCGCTACCGCGCAGCTATGGCCCTTGCCGGCGGCGACCGTCTTGTAGGCGCCCGAGGGGGCATCGGCCTGACCGAACTCATTGTGCCCCCAGCAGACGATGGTGTCATCAGCCGCTATCGCACAACTGTGGCTCCCGCTGGCCGCGAGAGCCTTGTAGGCACCCTCCGGGGCGTCGGACTGCCCGAGTTCGTTGTGCCCCCAGCAGGCGACGGTGTCGTCAGCTGCAATGGCGCAACTGTGAAACCCGTTGGCGACGATGGCCTTGTAGACGCCGGCGGGGGCATCAGCCTGCCCGGCTTCATTGTTTCCCCAGCAGACGATGGTGCCGTCAGCTGCTATCGCACAACTGTGGTACCAGCCGGCGGCGACAGCTCTGTAGGTGCCCACCGGGGCGTCGGACTGTCCGGATTCGTTGTGCCCCCAGCAGACGATGGTGCCGTCGGCTGCAATGGCGCAACTGTGCAACCCGCCGGCAGTAACGGCGATGTAGGAGCCCACCGGGGCATCGACCTGTCCGAAGGAGTTGTTTCCCCAGCAGGCGATGGTGTCGTCGGCTGCTATGGAGCAGTTGTGGCGCGTGCCGGTGGTGATGGCCTTGTAGGTGCCCGCGGGGGCGTCTGACGGCCCCCACGTTCTTTCTCCCCAGCAGGTGACGGTGTCGTCGGCTGCAATGGCGCAGCTGTGGCGCTCGCCGGCAGCGATGGCCTTGTAGGTGCCCATCGGGGCATCGGACTGCCCCCACGCGTTTGCTCCCCCACAGACGATGGTGCCGTCATCTGCAATGGCGCAGCTGTGGCCCATGCCGGCAGCGACGGCCTTGAAGGCGCCCGCCGGAGTGTCGATCTGCCCGGATTCGTTGTTTCCCCAGCAGACGATGCTGTCGTTGGTTGCTATGGCGCAGTTGTGGTCCAAGCCTGCGTTGACGGCCTCGTAGGTGCCCGTTGGGGGATCGGACTGCCCCAAGTCGTCGAATCCCCAGCAGACGATGGTGCCGTCATCTGCAATGGCGCAGCTGTGGCCCCCGCCGGCGGCAACAGCCTTATAGGCGCCCGCCGGCGCGTCGGACTGGCCGAATGCATTGCCTCCCCAGCAGACGAGGGAATCGTCAGCCGCAATGGCACAGCTGTGGCCCCAGCCGGCGGCCACAGCCTTGTGGGTGCCCGCCGGCGCGTCGAGTTGCCCGAACTCATTGAGCCCCAGCACACGAGGGAATCGTCAGCCGCAATGGCGCAGTTGTGGCGTGTGCCGGCGGCGATGGCCTTGTAGGTGCCCGCCGGCGCGTCGAGTTGCCCGGATTCGTTCAGACCCCAGCAGACGATGGTGCCATCGATTGCTATCGCACAATCGTGACGCTCTCCGGAGGCAACGGCCTTGTAGGTGTGCTCGGGACTGCCATCCTCCGCCACGATGTCGGTACCTGACGGCGCCCGCTCCGCCGGCGTCTCAGGCGCGGCTTCTGTCTCCCCGACCGGGGTCTCGTCCAGGGCCTGAGGCTCCCCGACCGGGGTCTCGTCCAGGGCTTGAGGCTCCCGGTTCGAAGCTTCGATCTCCTCTGGAGGTGTCGTGATCGGGGTTTGATCCGTCGTCGTGATCGGCGCCTCATCCGTCGTCGTGGTCGGCGCCTCATCCGTCGTCGGCGGGGCGGTCTCGCTGGCGCAGGCCGAACACACCAGAGCAACCGCCCCGAGCATCGCCACAACACCCCTCAGGGGAAGCCCTCTCACGCCACTAGCCATCGAGCGTCACCCAGCGAAGGCCCCCGGGCGGTGTTACCGAACCCCAGCAGAGGATGGTGTCGTCGGCTGCTATCGCACAAGTGTGATTCCAGCCGGCGGAGACGGCCTTGTAGGTGCCCTCCGGGGCGTCGTCGATCCCGAACCTGGTGCGTCCCCAGCAGACCGTGGGGCCGTCGATTGCGATCGCGCAACTGTGGTAGGAGCCGGCGATGATAGATGTGTAGGTGCCCTCGGGAGCGTCGATCTGGCCGTAGGCGTTGTCCCCCCAGCAGGCAATGGTGTCGTCGGCCGCAATGGCACAATTGTGGTAGTCGCCGGCGGCGAGGGCCTGGTAGGCGCCCTCAGGAGCATCGGCCTGTCCCAAGTTATTGTCCCCCCAGCAGGCAATGGTGCCTTCGGCCGCAATAGCACAATTGTGGTAGTCGCCGGCGGCGACGGCTTGGTAGGCGCCTGCCGGGGCGTCGATCTGCCCGGAGTTGTTGTCCCCCCAGCAGGCAATGATGCCGTCGGCCGCAATGGCGCAATTGTGGACCCCGCCGGCCGTGACGGCTCTGTAGGCACCCTCGGGGGCGTCGGCAAGACCGAGGGCGTGGTCGTCCCCCCAGCAGGCGATAGCGCCGGTGGTGGCTACCGCACAGTTGTGGAGCCAGTTAGCGGAGAGGCCTTCGAAGGTACCCTCTGGAGCTTCGGCCTGCCCAAGGCTGTTGTCTCCCCAGCAGGCGACGGTGCCGCTGGTCGTTATGGCGCAAGTGTGGAGCCAGCCGGCCGCTACGGCCTTGTAGGTGCCCTCCGGGGCGTCGGCTAGCCGCGAGCTGTTGCCTCCCCAGCAGGTGATCGTGCCCCCGGCCGCTACCGCACAACTGTGGACCTCGCCCGCGGCGACCGCTTGGTACGTGCCCGCCGGGGCATCGACCTGCCCGAAGCCGTTGTCTCCCCAGCAGGCGATCGTGCCGTCGGCTGCTAGGGCGCAGTTGTGGACCCCGCCCGCGGCGACGGCTTGATACGTGCCCTCCGGAGGATCAGCCTGCCAAGAGCTGTTGACCCCCCAACAGACGATGGCGCCGCCGACCGCGATCGCGCAACTGTCGGCCCAGCTGGCTGACACTGCTCGATAGGTCCCCGATGGAGCATCCACCTGCCCCTCAATGTTGCTTCCCCAGCAGACGATGGCGCCGCCGGCCGTAATTGCGCAACTGTGTTCCCCGCCCGCGGCGACGGCCCGGTAGGTGCCCTCAGGGGCATCAGCCTGCCCCGAGCTGTTATTTCCCCAACAGACGATGGCGCCGCCGGCCGCGATCGCGCAACTGTGTTCCCCGCCCGCGGCGACGGCCCGGTAGGTGCCCTCAGGGGCATCAGCCTGCCCCGAGCTGTTGTTTCCCCAGCAGACGATGGCGCCGCCGGCCGCGATCGCGCAACTGTGTTCGCCCCCCGCGGCGACAGCCTGGTAGGTGCCCTCAGGGGCGTCAGCCTGCCCGAAGTTGTTGCTTCCCCAACAGACGATGGCGCCGCCGGTCGCCATCGCGCAGCCGTGGCCGTGGCTGGCGGAGATGGCTTGGTAGGTGCTCTCGGGACTGCGACCCTCAGCTACAACGACGTCATCTGTCACCGCCTGCTCGTCCGGCGGCTCAGTCGACGTTTCCGTCTCCGCGTCTCGGGGCTCGTCCGCGAATTGAGGTTGCCCGTTCGGGGCTTCGGTCTGATCTGTGGGTGTGGCCGGTCCCCCGTCCGAGGCTTCGACCCGTCCTAGAGGTATGTCGGGCTCCCCGTCTGAGGCTTCGGTCTGCACTAGAGGTGGGGCGGGCTCTCCGCTTGGAAGCTCGCGCTGGGCTTCGGGGACCTCTGTGGTGGTGACCTCCGTACGGTCAGATGTGGTGATGACCAACGCAACGACGCCCGCCACCGCCGCGGCCGCGGCAGCTGCGGCGGCGAGCGCGGGCCAGCGGGACCGCCTGCCGAGCGGTTGCACGTCAAGTTCCACCACGACGCCGGAGGCCTCGAAGGCGGCGTCAGGCGTCTCGCGGGGACCAGCGGAACGGGCCGCGTGCAGGGCGTCGGCCAGCCCGGGCAGTTCTTGGCGGAGGCGATCTTCGAACGTGCTCACTCCATCTCCTTTCGAAGCGCAGCGACGGCGCGGTGCGCCAGCGAGCGCACCGTTGCTGGCCGTACGCCCAACGCGCTGGCGATCTCTTCGTCGGGGAGGTCGGCGAAGTAGCGCAGCACCACCACCAGGCGCTGGCGGTCGGTGAGGCGGTCCAGAGCGCTGCGCAGGTCCATGAGCTGCTCCGGTATGTCACTGTCGGCGACCTCGATGCGGGCCGCCCGGTAGCGGTGCTCGATCGACCGGCGGCGAAGGATCCCGGCGCATCCGTTAACCACCGAGGTCCTCAGGTATGCGCCCGGCCGATCCAGACGGGCCCACCGCTCGCTCACCGCCGCGAACGCATCCTGAACGACCTCTTCGGCAATGGCCGGCGAACCGACGAGCAGAGTGGCCATCCGGACCATCGGCACCCGCTTGGCCTCGAACAGCCCATCAAAACCGCCATCAGCGTTCAACGAAGGCTCCGGATCGCAGCCGAACCTCTCCCCATCGCCTTCTAAGATGCACGAGACTGGTGTTTTGTTGCACCTCGGGGCGAGATCGTTGGGTCGCTCCGCCCCGTGGAATAGGGCGAGCGCTATCGAGCCGCCGACGCTTCTAGCGGTGCGGGCAGTGGCAGCCGTGGCTGAGGCCTGCTGCTCGTGGGGCCGGCCGGATGGCGCGGCAATCTCGTGCGCTACGGCACGCTGGCGATGAACCAGCGTTCGGGGTGGGTGTCGGTGGCCTGGCCGCGAGTGAGCGAACCGACCTGCGGGCGGACGACTTCGGTGATCTCGGGCGGAAGGTCAGACCCCATGACGCGGGCCAGCACGAAGTCCCGGCCGACAGCCAGCTCCGCCAACGCCCAGCCGCCGCGGCTCCCGAAGGCGTCGGCCATGGTCTGCCATTCCCACTCGGTGCCGTCGGGCGACCAGCCCACCCAGGTCGCCTCCGGGCCGAGAGACTCCTCGACCGCGTCGCGGTCTGGGGTCGCGTCCGGGTCGAATGACCCCATGGCTGTGGCGTCGAGAAACGAGGTCCGAGCCGTGGCGGCCAGGCCCGCCGGTCCCGCAACCACACCAGCGTCGAGGTGGATACCCCTCAGGATCGCCTCAGTCGCCGGATCCTCGCCGGGGCGGAGGGTCTTCACATAGCTGGCTGCCCTCGCAACCCAGGGCGATACCCAGAATCCGCCCTCATCGTCAACCCCTATGCGGGCAGGCGGATACACGAATGACGGGTCCATAGGAATCTCTCGCCACGCACGTCCGTCGTCGGACGTAATGAACCGGTCCTGCGGGCCCTCGATGAGCAGCGCGAACCTGTCTGCGGTTGCGGCTCCAACCGCGCCCCATCCGTCGTACTCCGCGGCCAGTTCCACGATCGAGCCGTCGCTGATGAAGATCCAAATGCGCCCATCACCGAGGGGGTGCTCAAGCACGGCCAACTGATCATCGGTGAGGCCCAGCGTCTCGTAACTCACAGCGATGCCCTCGTACTCGAGATCGTCAGGACTGATCGGCTCGATCGTCACCGCACCGTCCCCCCAGCGAAGCACCGAGAACGACTCTTCAGTCGAGATCAGGCCCTGGTCGAGGAGCAGCGCCACCATGTCGAACTCGGTACGACCCGCGACCACGATCAAGATGCGCTCGCCCGAGGCGAGCGCCGCCATCACCGCCGACCGCTCCATCACATAGGGCGCAGCAGGCCCGGCCGCGACAGGGACCTCGACGAGCAGTTCGTTCCAGGTCGAGGCCCGGTCGTCGGAGAAGACGACTCGCTTGGTCGAGGCCCGGGAGTCCCCGGCGTCTGCATCGAGGTCGTACTCGGTCACCACCCAGCGCTCACCGGAGATGTCGACGTGGGCCGGATCGATCCCCTCGGGAAGGGGCAGTTCGGTCCAGTCGACTCCATTGTCTGTGACCAGCACTCGCCGCCCGTCTTCACCCGGGACGCGGGCCAGGATCCGGCCGTCGCCCACCGACTCAAGCCCGTAGCCGCCGTCGAAGGGCGGATCGATCTCTGTCCATCGCAGCACTGGAGCGGTCGACAGCTCCTCGGGAGCCAAGCCCTCCGCTTCGCTGCCTGCGGCTGGCAGTGGGGCGACGGGATCAACCGTCGGGGACTCAACCGTCGGGGACTCAACCGCGGGGGACTCAACCGTCGGGGACTCAACCGTCGGGGACTCAACCGCGGGGGACTCAACCGTCGGGGACTCAACCGTCGGGGACTCAACCGCGGGGGACTCAACCGTCGGGGACTCAACCGTCGTGACCTCTGTGTCGTCCGAGGTGTCCGCCATAAGTGCGGCCACGCCCACGATCACAGCCACGGTGGCTGCGGCCAGAGCGACCACAGGCCACCTGCGCTTGGTGCGAGCTGGCTGCGGACTGAGCTCGACCACCAGGCCGGGACCGCCGGCGATCCCGCCCGCGGTCTCGAATGGCTGAGCCGTCTGTTCTTCCATGATCACATCGGCGAGCGCGGGCAGATCTTGGCGGAGACGATCTTCGAGTTTGGTCATCGCAACTCCTTTCGAAGCGCCAAGAGGGCGCGGTGGGCGAGCGAGCGCACCGTTGACGGCCTCACGTCCAGTGTCCGAGCGATCTCGCCGTCGGGCACGTCGACGAAATAGCGCAGCACCATGACGATCCGCTGGCGGTCGGTTAGGCGGTCCAGGGCGGCCCGTAGCTCGATCAGCCGTTCCGGCATCTCATCGGGGATCTCGAGCGTGACCGGCCTGTGCCGGTCCTCGACCGAGCGGCGGCGCAATACCTGCGCGCACCCGTTGACCACTGCGGTCCTCAGGTACCCACCCGGCCGGTCCAGCCCGTCCCATCGCTCGCTCACGGAGGCGAACGCGTCCTGCACGACCTCCTCGGCAATAGCCCGCGAGCCCACCAGCAGCGCAGCCAGGCGGACCATGGGCATCCGCTCGGCCACGAAAAGCCGCTCAAACTCGGCTTGATTGCCGGCCGAGACACTCGGAACAGGACGAGAGTGCGATCCCACTACTACCTACGATGCGCCACAGCGGTCATTTGTTGCAGCACGCGGCGACAAGCTAGTTCGACTCGCCGGCTGGACTACGGGGCCGCGGCGGCCGACCGGCCGTTCAGCGCAGGGCGAGGCGGGCCGCGGCGAGGTCGGCGGCCGCGAAGCCGGCCGACTTGAACAGGGTGATCTCGTCGGCGGAGGTGCGGCCGCTGAAATCTAGAGGACGTTGCCGTAGCGGTGGGTGGTGCAGCTGACCGATTGCTCGCGCAGGTAGTGGAGCAGCTCGACTCGTCCCTCGGCGGTGACCGGGTCGTCAGCTATGTGGACTCCGGCCTCGTTGGCCGCGGCGCGCAGATCGTGTGTGCGGGATCCCAGCACTCGCACCCGCTGGACACCCAGCGAGCTGAGCCGAGCCGCGAACTCGGCGCCGGTCTCGTGGGCGGCGTGCGAGTCGATGAGCGGCACGTTGCAGCGGCGGGCCGCGGCCCGGACCCGGGCGATGTCGCGCGGCGTGGCGTCGGCCTCGGCCCGCAGGGCCATGCGGGGCATAGGCCGGTAGCGCAAGACGTTGGACTCGCAGAACAGCCCGGACGGGTCGTGCTCGACGCCGAACTCGGTTTGCAAGGCCGTTTCATCGCTGGCGTGGGCCGCGGCCAGCCACTCGTCGTCGCCGAGGCCGGTGTCGACCGGGTGCCAGATGCCGAGCCGGGCCACGTAGTTGGGGCCGCCCGCCTTGGCGCCGGGCCCGACCGAGGACCGCTTCCAGCCGCCGAAGGGCTGGCGGCGCACGACAGCGCCGGTGGTGGGCCGGTTGATGTAGGCGTTGCCTACATCTGCGGCGCCGGTCCACTGGCGAATCTCGGCCGGGTCGAGAGTGTGGATGCCTCCGGTGAGGCCGTAGGCGGTGGAGTTCTGGATGGCGATGGCTTCGTCGAGCGACTCGGCTTGCACCAGGCCCAGCACCGGGCCGAAGCACTCGGTTCGGTGGAACCATGAGCCGGGCCGCACTCCCAGGCGCACGCCGGGCGTCCAGGTCTGGGGGCCGAGGCGGCGGGGCTCGACGAGCCACTCCTCGCCGTCGTCGAGCCGGGTGAGGGCGCGCAGCAGCTTGCCGTCGGGCTCGTTGATGGTCGGACCCATGGTGGTGGCGATCTCCGTGCTCGAGCCGACCTTGAGGCTGGTCACCGCGTCGGCGAGCTGGCGGCGCAGCCTCCGCGACGTGTAGGCGTCGCCCACACAGATGGCCAGGCTGGCGGCCGAGCACTTCTGGCCGGAGTGCCCGAACGCCGATGCCACCAGGTCGGCGACGGCCAGGTCGATGTCGGCGCTGGGCGTTATCACCATGGCGTTCTTGCCCGAGGTCTCCGCGAGCAGGCGCATCTCCGGCTTCCACGACAGGAACATCCGGGCCGTGTCATAGGCCCCGGTGAGAATCACGGCATGCACCCCACGATGAGCGACCAGGTGACGGCCCATGTCGTCGTCGGGAGTCCGCATGAAGGAGACCAGGCCCCGCGGGAGGCCCGCGGCCCAGCAGCACTCAGCCACGATCTCGGCACAACCGGGCGTCTCGGGCGCGGGCTTCAAGATGGCGGCGTTGCCCGCGGCCAGCGCCGCGAACACCCCACCCGAGGGGATGGCCACCGGGAAATTCCACGGCGGCACTACCAGCACTGTGCCGAACGGCTCGAACCGGGCCAGGCCGGAGCCGGCCAATCCGGGGCCAGCAAGGTCGAGGGTCCGCTCGCCGTACCAGCGGGCGAAGTCGATGGCCTCGGACACCTCGGGGTCGGCCTCGGCGATGGTCTTGTGGCCCTCGTGAACCATGGCGGCCACCAGGTCGTCCCGCCTGCGGGCCAGCTCGTCGGCCACCCGCCACAGCGCGTCCCGGCGCTCGGCGGGCGGGCGGGCGGCCCAGCCCGGCTGCTCCTCGGCGGCGGCCTCGACGACCCGGTCCACCGCGGCTGCCTCGCGGGTGAGGGCGGTGGCCGGTCCGCTCCATTGGCGCGAGACGATCTCGCGGGCCCAGGCCCGGTTGGCGGCCAGCACGGGGTCGGTGTCGGGCTCGTTGAAGAAGCCGACGGCCGGGTCGACGGGCTCGGGCACGAGGGTGCGGTCCTGGCGTCGGCGCGGGGACCGCCCGACCGACCACCGATCCGCAACCGCGGCACGGAACTTGGCCGCCTCGACCTCGAACGCGGTGCTTCCAGGCTGCAGGCCGAACAGGTGGTGGATGAAGTTCTCCTCGGAGGCGTTCTCCTCCAGGCGGCGGAACAGGTAGGCGATGGCCACGTCGAAGTCCCTGGTGGCCACCGCGGGGGTGTACAGCAGCACTCCCCTGCCGTCGGAGCGGAGCCGTTCGGCCTGCGTGGGCGCCATGCCTTCGAGCATCTCGAACTCCACCCGGTGGCGCACCCCGCGCCGGGCTGTGAGCAGGTCGGCCCAGGCCACGTCGAAGAGGTTGTGGCTGGCCACGCCGATGCGCACCGAGGCGGTGCGCTCGGGTGTGAGCACCCAGTCGAGGCAGCGCTTGTAGTTGGCGTCGGTCTCGGCCTTGGTCGCATACGGCGCCTGGGGCCAGACCCGCATGGCGGCCTCCACCCGCTCCATGGCGAGGTTGGCGCCCTTCACCAGGCGGACCTTGATGGAGGCTCGGCGGCGGCCCTCGGCGGACCGGGCGTTGTGCCAGTCCACCAGGTCCACCAGCGCGTCGAAGGAGTCGGGCAGGTAGGCCTGCAGCGCGATGCCGGCGTCGAGAGTCGCGAACTCGGGCTCCTCCAGCAGCCGGCGGAAGGCGCCGACGGTCAGCTCCAAGTCGTGGTACTCCTCCATGTCGAGGTTGATGAACGTCGGGGGCGACGTGGACGCGGCCGCTCGAAGCAGGGGGCGCAGGGCCTCGGTGACCCGGTGCAGCGACCCGTCGAAGTCCCAACCATTGAGCTGCGACACCACTGACGACACCTTGACCGACACATAGTCGACATCGGGCTGGGCGAGGGTGTCGAGCACCTCCCGGTGTCGCCGGCGGGCCTCGGCGTCGCCGAGCACGGCCTCGCCCAGCATGTTCACGTTCAGCGAGAACCCCTCCGCGGACCGGGTCCGCAGATGGGCGGCCAGCCGCTCGGGCTCAGAATCCACGACGAGATGCCCCACCAGCGCCCTCATACGGCGCCGGGCAATCGGCATCACCAGCCCTGGCAGACGGGGGCCGAGCCACGCGCCCGCGCGCACCAGCAGCCTGTCGAAGGACGACAAGAACGAGGGCAACTCGGCCTCACCCACCAGCGACGCCAGCTGGCGGGCCGACGTGGCCGGATCCTCGGGCCGGATCACCCGGTCCACGAACCTCATCGCGAAGGCCGTTCCCGGCCGGTCGCTCACCACGCCCGCCAACCGCCGAGTGGTCGTCCGGTCCCGCCTCGACACCGACGATCGGGCCGCTTCGAGCCATCGCACGACACGGGCCACGGCCTCCTCGGCCAGCAAATCGGCGCCGTGGGTGTCGGGGTCCACGCTTCGCCTGCCCCTTCCTGCCGCGAGGCCGTTGCTTGAGCGTGCCCGACCATGATCGCGGCCCAGCCCCGGTTCGTCCAACAGCCGACCGGACTACTGTCACAACGAACCGGCTGGCGGATCTGCGTCGGGAGTTCGAAGATGCCGCAAGGCTCTTGCGGACTGAGTGCGCCCCGCCATGAGGACACTCCGACGGGTGAGTGCCATCGCAATACGTCATCGTTGACTTAGAGATTTCCGGAATTATGAATCAGGAATTCTGATGGACTTACATTGCGAATGTCGGAGATTTCAGACAATATATGGCTGATTTGATGTCAGTAATGTGGATCTGGGGGTGATCCGTTGTGAGACCCGCGGTCGTGCGCACGTCTGGAGTGGAGGCCGCTGAGCCCGACCCGGCGCGGCAGCTGATATTGTCCGGAAGCTGATATCTAATATTAGTTACTATGTCCTCAGGTATTGCTGGAGGGCAGATGCGCCCTACTCCTCGCTCCCCGTGGGAACTGCGATGTCTGCCCTTTCCCAACGAAATTAACCTCATCGATCTCCTTCTGACAGATAGTTCAAACGAATCAACCAAATCGAGTGGCAGTCAAACCTTGCAACGCAGTACCGCAGGGATAACACGCGTGGCATTTAACGTTTTGTATCATGACCGCCGTGACGTTGGACGACATAGATCTCAGAATCGTGCGGACCCTGCAACAGGACGGCCGGACCAGCTACAGCGACATCTCCAAGGCCGTGGGGGTCAGTGCCGGAACCGTCCGAAACCGGATCAACCAGATGCGGTCGTCGGGGATCCTCTTCTTCAACGTCTGGCTGGATCCGAACCTCTCCGGGCTCGGGATCCACGCGACCCTGCTGCTCAAGGTTCGGCCCGGACACCTGGTGGAAGTGGCCGACGCACTCTCCGACCTCGAGGAGACCGGCTATGTGGCCACCCTGGCGGGCGCCTACGACGCCGTCGCCGACATCTTCTGCCGCGACATCGCCCATCTCCGCTTCTTGATCCACGACAAGGTCCAGAAGATCGACGGCGTGGTCGACGTGACCACCAACCTCGTGACCGACAACAAGCACCAGTCGAGCCCGGACGCCGGCGCCTTCGCTCCACCCAACCGCTTCTGAGCGCCGCGGCCTGCCGCCGTCGCTCCATCAGTCGGAGCCAGGTTCCCGCCAACGACCACCCGATCGCCCCTGACAACGGCCAAGCCCGGGTCGGAGCGGCGCTCTCGACTCGGGCCTCGGTTGGTGGCGGGGGTAGGCATCGGTTACGTACTTGTCGCACCCTGCCAATATGATCAGGGCATAACACCCTGAGCGCTTCGCCGCTCAGGACCCGGGGCCCCTCCTTGCGAGGGGCCCCTGTCACTTCCACGACGCTGGCCGGTTCAGGGTGCGAGATGACCCCGGCACCTGAACCTCGTCGGGCATCTGGCACTGCACCAACAGCTCAGCGCGAATCGGCTTCGCCCACGACGCGACCCTCGCCAAGTCACGCGAGACCGTCCCCATCGGGCTGAACACACCGACGTAGTGTCCGTCTCCGACAGCGAGTTCGATCGCGGGCGAAGATCCGAGTCGTTCGACACGACGATCGCGCAGCGACGTAAACGATCCAGTTCGCTCCGGTCGGAGCTTCGCTGCTCACCCGACCAACCTGCGATCGATCAATCCCTCCACGACTCGATGATCCTACGGGGCAGCGACACGCGCCTCAGCACAATGGTGTCTCCGCTCGCCCGGCGAACCAAAGGGAAACCGAATCGCTACCGGCGGCGGGCCGCTGATCATCGTCAAGCCCCACCAGCCGTGATTTCGGCCGCTGGGAACCGAGGCCAGCCCAGGCCCTACCAGGTAGCGTGAACCCATGAGCCGCCGCGACGATGTTCTCATCAAGCACCGCGAGGCGATCCGACAGGCCGCGGCCCGCCGCAAAGCCGATTCGATAGCCCTCGTGGGCTCGGTCGCGCGCGGCGACGACAGCGACGACAGCGACGACAGCGATTACGACTTTCTCGCCCATTTCGCCAAAGGTGCCTCGCTCTTCGATCTCGCCGGACTCCAGTTGGATCTCCAGGAACTCCTAGGGCGCGATGTGGACGTGATTTCCGTCGGCGGGCTCAAGGGCAAGCACCGAAGCATGCTCGACGACGCCATCACACTGTGACCCAACGCGACCAAGACCTCATCGAGCACATCCTGAACGCCGCTAGCAAGCTTGCCGAGATTGTTGAGGCCGGCCGGGAGACCTTCGACGCCGTTGGCTGGTGCGCAGCGCCGCTGAGCGCCAGCTGGAGATCATCGGCGAGGCCGCGGGCAAGCTGTCCGAGCAGTTGCAGGAGCGCCGTCCAGACTTGCCCATCAGTGAGGCCAAGGGCTTGCGCAACGTCTTCGCGCACGACTACGGCGAAGTGGACTACGACCTTCTCTGGCACACCATGTCAGCGAACGTCCCGCAGTTCGCAGCCTCCCTCGGCACGGAAATCGAAACCCAGAGATTCGAACCGGCCGAGCCCGAGCCGCCCAGCAACTAGGGCTGACCTGGCACTTGCCAAGTTCCGGTACTGTCAAGTCCCGGTATGTCAAGTCCCGGTACCCGTGTTCCAGTCAGGCTCGGCAACGGCGAAAGCCCAGGTCAGAGCAGGTGCTCAGGCCTGGGCTTTTGATGGTGGCGGGGGTAGGAATTGAACCTACGACCTTCGGGTTATGAGTTGCTTCCGCGCCGTGTCGGGCTGTGCCGGGCTGTACCGGAATGTGCCTCTGAAGTGTGGTTTCGCAAGTTTGGCGTGCCGTACGGTGCCTGTGGATAACGCTCTGTGCCGGACCGTCCATTAGAAGATCCATTAGAAGCATCGTTCCCGTGTCCGGTGACGTCACATGACTCAACTGGCCCTCCGGTCCCGTCGGTCACGATCGCGGGTGCCTGAACGAGCCGCCGGGGCGTCGACCTCCCCATCGGCCAGTGGGACGACGGCATCCACTTGCGCGGCCCCAACCGATCGTCCGAGTCTGCTAGGACCTAGGAGTGATGCACCTGTGGGAGGAACTGTGCCCTACAACCGTTAGTGCCTACTGGGTGCCTAGAGCACGGAATGCAGCCTTCGCTGGGCGCAACACGCGGAGTCTGCAGTGACCGACAAGACTGCGCCCGCGGAGCCCAACGGCCAAGGCGCCGTACTCTCCGATTCGTCGACTGTATAGAACTTGGGCGCCTCCGTATCCGAGACCTGGGACTCTGTGTGGGAAGTCGCAGAACTCGTGTTTCAGGCGATATTTCAAGTCGGTGTCGTCATCCAGGTTCTCGCCGCCATCCTCACCATCTGGGGGTACAGGGGGTACAGGAAGCGGCGCCCCGGGCGCAGGAACACGGACTCTGGCGATCGGGATTACGCGCGCCGACGAACTCGCCGCGGCTACAGGCGGCCACGGACCCAGTTGTCATGGGCTTACGGCGCGCCCATGCCCGAGAGGCTCGTCGCGTCGATGCAGTGCTTCGGCAGAGTGCCGATCGAGCCCTACCGGCACCGAAGGAGAATCGTCGCGTCTTGGAGGGGGCTCCGGCGCAATCTCCTCCCTCTGAAGACCCTCCCTAAGTCGGCCTTCACCACAACATGCTGGCAATACCGGCCGATGGGCACGACAGAACTTGCCGAAGGGCTCCCCTTCAGCGGAGGATTCGATTTCAGCCTGCAACTCCATGCGCACGAAAACCGCTGGCACCTGCGACGTTCCCTTTGGACCGGCAGGACTCGATCCCGGGCCCGCCGACTACTGGTCATCGCCACAACGCGAAACATGTTCGATCCGGAGTCGTGGGTTCGGTGCCTAGTCGTGAACGCGGACACCCTACGCCTCCCCCAAGACAACCGCGGATGCGCGTTGCTGCGGGGCGCCGATCCTTGGGCGAACGACGGACCCTTGGTGTACCGCAGCAGGCAGAAGGATGTTCCCGACGATGCCGTATGGCTCATGGTGGCGACATGCGACTATCGCGTGCCGGCTCCATCGTGGGGAGAAGAGCCAGAGCACCACGGCCAGCAGACGCAGGTGCCGCTCACGCCCGTCGAGCAGGACTGCAACGATGCCGACATCGAGGACTATCTGGGGAGATGGGTTCGCTACTACCGCAAGGCGACCGTGTTGACCTGGATAGCCCTCGGGCTCGGCGTCCCGTTCGTTATCTGGCTGTTGAGCCTGCCCACAAGACTCACCGGTGACCAGGCCGAAGCCGATGAGATCGCGATGGTCTTGGCCGTATATTTCGTCGTCTATGTCATGGCGGTTGCCGTGGCGCTCGGAAGACTCGGGTACGAAAGCGCACGGGCAAAGTGCTGGCGCAACCGCGAGAACCAAGACCTCAACGATTGGAAGGGCGGGACGAACGAATGCCTTCTATCGGGCGACTTGCTCAGACGAGGGCCGGATCTGCGCCCAAGAGACTGGCGAGAGCATGCTGACGGCGCCGTTCCCCCCACCGAGCAAGCCGAGGATGCGGAACCCGGACAGGCCCGGCCGCGCGGCTTGGCGCGATTGACAGAACGGATGGCACGCCTGTTGCCTTGCCGACGAAGGCGCGGCATGTGAGCGCGGCGAGGCCCCGGCCGGAGCGAATACTCTTGGCGCTTGCCTGCGGATATTCCGCGGGAGAAGGCGTTGCATTTCGGCGCTGAGCCCGATCGGCAGTCCCGCCCATATGATCAGAGCACAACACCCTGAGCGCTTCGCCGCTCAGGACCCGGGGCCCCTCCTTAAGAGGGGCCCCTGTCACTTCCAGACTCGGGCCGGCTCTGCAAGTCACCCGCCAAATTGGCGCCACGACGAGACACCCCTCATGCAGGGTGCAGGACAGCTGATGTCCGTCCCCGCCAGACGCACCCGTTCGACCCTGCTCATTGACTATCCACGCACACGCACCCTCTGGCGCATCTGTTCGCGCACTGCGATATCCGCCTCAATGGCGGTCTCAAGCGTGGCCACTAACCCGAACCGGATGTCGTCCTCAAGCGCTCCGGCTCCTGCTCGGGCTGTCACCGAAACCCCGAATCTGTCACTGTCGCCGAACACCGGCGCATCGGTCCCGTCGAGAAGCTCGTGCTGGACGGTGCCACGCACCGCTGCATCGCTGTGGACCTCAGACCGGTCGACTTCGAGCAAGTCGCGACTCGTCGTCGGAATCTCGAGCGCGAGTCGGGCGCGGCGATATGCCTGGTGTCTCGGGTTAATCGGGGAGAACCATGCCAAGGTGAGTCGGAGACAGCGCCGGTGTGTCGACGAACGGAGCCCCTCTGGGAGTGGAATATCGAAGAACGCTTGTTCGTCGGCACCAAGCACATCGGTGGCTACCAGGGTCGCCCGGTGCGGCGCTTCAGTGAACAACCACAATGGCGACACACGCCCGTAACCGAAAAGCCGGCTCAGCCCACGGCGGCGCGACGTGCCCGAGACCCCAGCGTTGGTCTCCCATGTCGTCGAATCGCCCCAGCTTGCCGCGTGGACGACAAGTGCCTTCGTCAACACAGTCAGGGACTCATCGGGCACAGCATCGTCGCCGCGGTCAGCTTGCAATAGTTCCAGTCGATCTAGGACATCAGATGCGAACCTCGTGACGTGAGCCGTCGCAAGGCTCGTGCCTCGCCAGTAATGCGCTGAGACCGTCGAGCCAGCGGAGCCGGGCTGGGCGACGAGCACACCCGGCCCTGTCACCACATTGTCGACCGGCCGTAGCTCTCGCACTGGTTGACCCTCATCGAAGCCTTCCGCGAAAATCTGACGGCCACCCGGAGCGAAGACCTCCGGTTTCACAGAACGCGCGAAACCGCGCCCAACCGCGGAGTACAGCGCCGGTGAGCGGACCTCCGCGGGGTCCACACGGTTTGCTGCCGTCACGTCCGCGTCACTTCGATCCGAATTGAGGGCACCGATGGTCAGAGAGTTGATTGATTCGGCCGGCGAGAGAAGCCGACGATCGTTCAATTCGCCAGCCATCGCCTGCCGCAGGTCGGTTCTGAGATCGCCGGTCTGGGGCTCGTACGAGATTGGCTGAGGATGATTGCCGGCGGAGACGACAAACAGCAGGTCGTAGCGGTCAGCGAGATAGTCCAGCAGCCGAGCCAGCGGGCTGACGCGACGCGCGAGGTGACGATCCGGGTCACCAATCGACAGATTCACCAGCTTCACGCTGGCAGCGGCCGGCAGGCTGTCGCCCTCGCCCTCGCACATGCGCACAATTGCTCGGTGTACGACATCGCAAACTAACTCGGTTGTTGGGTATCGCTCAGGCGCGTCGTCGCGGTCGGGTGCTTCGAGGATCGGGCGAACGTACAACGGGCGCAGCAAGGCGTCGCGCGCCGCGGAAAGGTCACCATGGAGGATGACCGACGCCATTGCAGTCCCGTGCCGGCGGTGTTGCGCCGCGTAGCGCAGTTCGCGTTCGTCCGGGTCGTCAACGATGAGGCGGCCCGCGAGCAGGTCGTGGTTCGACATGGGTAACCCATCAAGCAGCGCGATCCGCGGTGATCCTGTCGGTGGCGGCGCCTCAGTGGTGACCGCGGGTGACTCGCCAACGGCATCGAGACGACGAACCGATGTCTGCGTGCTTCGATGTAGATGCATCACCTGTTTTGCGCTAACGAGACCCTCTGGATCCTCTGAGAAGAAGGACTTCACTTCCCCGACGGGAAGTTCAACGAGCAGCGCGTGATAGTCGATGCCCTCAATCACGCACTCGTTGACCACGGTTCCGCCACACGCCTCGGTTTGGTCACGAACGCGGCGACTGGCCTCGTCACGGGCCTCTGGATTCCGTCGATACCAGAGTTCGACGTCGACGGAGATCTGCTCGATCCGCTCCCACTCCGCCGCCTGAACGGCTGCGTCGAGCGACTGCGTCAACCGATCCTGGGGTCCCCAGGCTCGCACGTCCTCGACCTGTTGAGTGAAGACCTTCCTCCACGGCCGAGGAAGCGGGGCGGATGGGTCCTCCTTGAACCGCGCCCAGATCGACAACAGCTGCCCAACTGCGGCAGCGTCAGTGAACACGAAGTACACAGTGGACGCGAGCGACGTGGAAGCAGTCCGCCGGTACTCATCAGCACCCGTCCTTTTTCGCAACAAGTGAAAGTCGTCGTCCGGCGCACGGTCGTCCGCGTCCTCAAACAGGAACTCAAAGCCCTCGATGTTCTCGACCTTGTCGAGGAACACATCGACCGACTGCGCCACCTCGATGACGACAACGAGTTCGGGCTCCTCCGACCCGACAGCGGTTTCGACCCGTATCCGTTCGGCATCGAACGCCTCGCGAATTGACGTCCAGCCCGGATCCCGCCGCGTGGTTTGATCGCCGTGCTCGGGCGTGTGAAGAAGCGCGCGAGGCGTCGGCGGCGACGGAGGCATCGGCTCCTTCCGCGTCGCCTCAAGCACCATCCAAGGCGGCGCTATTGGCTCTGCTTCCGCCACCTATTCAGCCGTTCTTGTGCCGTCCGTTTCAGGTCGGCGTCTGGGAGGCCGAGCACATAGCGGCGACGAATGTCCAGCAGGAGGTCTTCGACCTCGGAGTAGCTCGCACCGGCCGTGGTCTTCGCGATCGTCTCAGGAGTCACGCCGAAGCCGTGACCGCGCCCCGCCTGTCGTTCGACGAACCGACGGATCTCGGCCTGCGACGGAGTCGGCAGACTTATGTGCACTTGAAACCGGCGCCCGGCAGCCCGGTCCAGCACTTCCGGGTGGTTCGACGCCGTTACCAAGATCACGTGGCTCGGGAGTCGATCAACACCCAACAAGAGGGATGACACCACGCGCTTGAGCTCGCCGGTGTCGTGGTCGTCCGCCCTCTCCTTGGCGATCGTGTCGAACTCATCAAGGAACAACACGCACTCTCGCGATCGAACGAACTCGAACAGCGCGGCAAGGCGGCTGGCGGTTTCGCCGAGGTAGCTGCTGATCAGCGCCTCATAAGAAGCCACCAACATCGGCATCATCAGTTCCGCGGCGATGGCCTCAGCCAAGCTCGTCTTGCCGTTGCCGGGAGGCCCAACAAGCAAGAACCGATGCCGGGGCTCAAGCCCGTGCGCCCTCAGCACATCACGTCGACGCTGTTCCTCAACGACCTCAGACACCAATGTCGCCGTTTCGGTCGACAGCGACAGGTCGGCCAGCCTTCGCCGCGGTACAACCTCCAGCAGCAGGCCGTCCTGGGTTACCGGCGGACTCTGGTAGCGGGCCGTCGCCGAAGATCCAGTCGTCGAAATGAGTTCTTCGAGCCGGTCCGCAACGAGATGATGCTGCTTCCTACGCTCTTCGGCGATAACCGACTCGACCACCATCAGGAATCGCTGCCGGTCCCCCGAACGCTCGGCCTCGACGAGATTCAACAACAGATCTGAACGCGCCATCTGCTGCCTCCCCTCAACGACGCTTCCTCCAGTATCGGCAGCGGCTGTGACAGCCGCTGCTTGGTGCACGCCGATCCTTCTCCATGATCGTAGCTGAGGTGGGTCCCTGATTTGAGCCCGCGTGATGCGTCTGCACCTCACCGGGTATTGCGCATTGGTCTGCCAGGCGCCGCCCGACATTACCGCCCACACCGCACGGCAAGGGCCGGTCCGTCCCGTCTTGGGGCTGGGCCACCCCCAGTAGCCTCGCCCGACGTCTCGACCCGTGGCGATGTGGTTGTGAGAGGTCACCACCTACTGGCAGACGCGCCTACTGTTTGCGACGATTTCGTCGTATCGCCTAATGCGAGGATGCCCATGACCTTTCAACACGCCGAGCACCTATGCCGGGAACTCATGGGAGCCGACACCAGCGACGCTGCTGTGGCGGCGCTGCGCCAAGCGGGGTACTGGGACGACCCGAAAGCTTGGCGACCGCTGGGTGACAATCCGGGCAACTTGAGCATTGTCGCGAACCAGCAGAGCGATCCGGTCGCGGCGCTCGCTGAGAAACTCACGAACGCGGTCGACGCGAGGCTGATCAACGCGTGCTGGGCGACTGGCGCCAACCCGCAGGATCCTGATGGCCCGAACTCTCCTCGGGCCGCGGTGGCGAGGTTCATAGATCGCAAGAGCCCGGAGGCCGAGAAGTACGGGGGTGACGTGTGGGACTGGCCCAACCGGGCCAGGATCGGGCACGCCGAGAAGATCACGGTCGCGGTCACAGGAGGCGCCGACAAGTCCCCCGCCTGTGTGAGCGTCGCGGATGCCGGTGAGGGCCAGAGCCCCTCGATGTTTGCTGAGACGTTGTGCTCGCTGACAAGCAGCAACAAGGACCGGATCCCGTTCGCGCAGGGCCGATACAACATGGGGGGTTCGGGGTCTTTGCGGTTCTGCGGCCCGCAGCATCTTCAGTTGATCGTGTCTCGCCGCAATCCTCACATCCCCAACAACGGCGCAGACGGCGGCAGCGGCGATGCCGGGATGTGGGGGTTCACCGCGTTGCGACGCGAGCCGCCCCGGGCCGGCCACAAGAACAGCGTCTACACCTACCTGGCGCCCCTTGACGCGGACAGAACGCCCGGTCGCGGAGAAGTGCTGCGGTTCCCCGCAGATGAGCTGGAGATCTTCCCCGACGACTCGAACGCCTCCACAACATCTGCCCCGATCCCCTATGGCCGCACCAGCGGGCACGGGACGCTCATCAAGCTGTACGACTACCTGCCCCGCCTGCCGAAGCAGGGAGTTTGCGACACGACCAAGTTCTCGCTGCTGCGCCACTTGGAGGTCTGCCTGCTGGATCTGGCCCTGCCGGCCAAGGTGTATGACTGCCGGGCCCCGTCGGCCCACAAGACCCATCCCACCAACAGCGTTGCGATGTACGGACTCGCTAGCCGTCTGGGCCGCCATCAGGTGTCGGGCGAGGCCTCCGCCATGGAGGCTGGGTTCCCTGATCGTCAAGCGTTGCGCATCGAAGGCCAGGAAGTGTCGCTCACTATCTACGCGTTCGCTCTTGGCGCGGACAAGATCCCGAAAGCAAGGATGTACCGCAGCGGCGACTACGGGATGGCTTTTGGCCTCAACAACCAGACCCAGGCCCGCAGATCATGGCAGTTCTTCCACCGCAAAGAGGTGGGCCTGAGCCTGCTGAGCAATTCGCTGCTGGTGCATGTCGACTGCACGGCCCTGTCACCGCAGGCGCGAGACGACCTGTTCATGGCCAGCCGAGACCGAATCGCCGACACCGGCTTCTCTAAGACCCTCATCGAGGAGATCTCCAAGAACCTAAAGGACAACCCCAAGCTCAAAGAGCTAAAGGAGCGCAGAACCCGAGAACTCTCCGCAGGCAGCGCAGACGCTGCCAAGGCAGCAGAGAAGGTCATTCGCAGCCTCTATGACGAAGACCGCGACCTTCTGAGATTCCTCCTCGAAGGCAGGAACCTACCGATGCCCCCTGCCCCGCCGGAGCCTGAGCCCTACGTGGGCAAGCGGCACCCGAGTTACTTCCGTCACGCCAAAGATCCCATCGATCGCCATGTGCACCGCCAAGTACGGACCGACAGGAGCTGCACGCTCACATTCCACACCGACGTCATCGACGACTACTTCACGCGAGACCTCGATCCAGGCGACTGGGACGTGCGCCTCATAACGGAACCACCCCCGCACAAAGACGACGCCTGGGGCATGCTCGAAGCAAGCCACATGCGCCTGCGAGACGGCGAGGCCCAGCTCGCTGTCAAGGTCAAAGACACCGAGCCTGGCGAGGTCTACCGCTACGAGCTGCTCGTGAGCGACAACACGACGCTCACCCGCTTCTCCAACGAGTTCACCCTGGAGTTCCTAGACAGCAAGGCCCCCAAGCCGAAGCCGCCTCCCCCGCCGCGCTACAAGCTGCCCGAAATGAAGCCCGTCAAGCGGCCCGAATGGCAAACCATGTCGCCGACGTTCACCGAGACGACCGCGGTGCGCGTCTACCACAGCGGCACCGACACCAAAGGCAACGACACCTACGACTGGTTCTGGAACGAGGACAACGCGGCCCTCGTGTCCCAAACCAGGCGCGCCGCCCGCTCACGTCGCCCGGGCGAAGCCCAGTTGATCCGCACCACCTTCTACCAGGCGATGCTCCTAACAGGCGTCTCCGCGCTGCGAACCCATGAACGGATACAGCGGCAACGAAACGACAACGACGGCGAGAAGGACGAGGACCTCGGGCCTCTGCCGCAATCGGAGGACTTCGTGGCACACGCCACATCCGCTCTCGCGCCGGTCGCGTGGCACATCATCAAGGGCCTATCACAACTAGAGGAGACGGCCCCTTCAGATGACGGCGACCAAGACGCCACTGGTTGAGGCCGCCGCCAACAGCGGCCATGGGCGCTTGGCGAAGGCGGCGCCTCGACATAACGTCGCCTCCCGAGAAGCTGTCTAACAGACGGCCCCGGCAAGAGCAGTCAGGTCCCGCTCCGCTACCTCCTGCCGCGGCGAAGACCAGGTGGAACCCCTCGATAAGCGGGTGCGCGAGCTCACGAAGGGCTACCTTCCTCCGGGTTTCGAGGAAATTAAGAGGATCACCGGCAGCCGTGTACCCGGCGTGGTGAGCTATCGCGAACGCCGCAAGGAACTCCTAATGGCCGTGCTCGATCAGTACGCCGGTGACCTTGACCGAGCTGCTGACGAGATCGGCAAGTTCTTCGACCGTCTACGCCAGATCGGCATCAGAGGCCTTGTCGCGGAGAACACGATGGACGCGGACTTCGCCACCTTGCCCCAGTACCGATCGACCACCTCCGACGACGCGGAGGAGCCGACCGACATGGCGTCTGTCCAACGGCAAGATGGCCCCTCGCCTGTTATCGCCAGCCCCTCCCCGGAACCGGCATCGACCGCAAAGGGATCCCGATGAGAGGCCATATCGCCAAGAAGGGCAATCGCTACTACGTGGTCATCCACGAGGGCCCGGACCCCGCGACGGGCAAGCCCCGCTACCGCTGGCACGCGGCCGGCGCTTCCCGCGGCGAGGCCGAGAAGCTGCTCGCGGAGATTGTCAAGCGGGTGCACGACGGCGACTACCGGGCGCCCGACAAGATCACCGTTGCCGACTACCTGCTGCATCGGTGGCTGCCGTCGAAGCGGACCAGGGTGAAGCCCTCAACCGCCAACTCCTACGAGCGCAACATCCGGCTGCACATCAACCCCAACATCGGCGCCATCCCGCTGCAAAGGCTCCAGCCCGAGGACCTCGACGAGCTGTACGTCAAACTCCTCACCGAGGGCAAGCGCAACGGTGCCGGAGGGGGCCTGTCAGCCAAGTCGGTGCGCAACGTCCACGCCACCCTTCAGAGCGCGCTGTCCGACGCGGCCCGCAAGGGCACCGTCGTCCGCAACGTGGCCGACACCGCCGATCCGCCCTCGATCAGCCGCAGCGGCCGATCGATCAGCGTGTGGACGGGCGACCAGCTGCGCCGCTTCCTTGACGCCATGGCCGACCACGAGCTGTACCCGCTTTACCTGCTCGCCGCGACCACCGGGATGCGCCGAGGCGAACTCGCCGGGTTGCCGTGGAGCAACGTCGACCTCGACGCCGCCCGCCTCACCGTCAACCAGCAGATCGTGTCGGTGCAGTACAAGCTCATCGAGGGCGACCTCAAGACTCCCACCAGCCGCCGCAGCATCGACCTCGACCCCCGGACCGTCGCCGAACTGCGCCGCCACCGCCGCCGCCAGCTTGAAGAGCGCATGGCCACCGGCCAGCGCGGGGACGACGGCTAGGTGTTCGCCAGGCCCGACGGCTCGCCCATCCACCCCGACCTGATCAGCCAGACCTTCGAGCGCGCCGTCGCCAAGCTCGACGTCCCCCGCATCCGCCTACACGACCTGCGCCACACCCACGCCACCATCCTGCTGCAGCAGAACGTGCACCCCAAGGTCGTCAGCGAGCGCCTAGGTCACTCCAGCGTCGCCTTCACCATGACCGTCTACCAGCACGTCATGCCTGGCCTACAGGCACAGGCCGCCTCCACCTTCGAGACGGCCGTCTTCGGCCAGGGGTGACTAGGTAATGCGAACTGTGGCTCGGACGCCTGTCTCACGTCTGACCTACCATCGCCCATGTCGGTTCAGGCTTTACGTACCGTGGACTCGTGCACAGTCCGCGTGTGCGACGGGGCCGTGATCGGTGGCATCTACCGGCGGTGATGGGAAGACAGGGGACGCTAATGGGGACGGTCAAGCTAGAGAACCTGCTGTCGGACAAGGCGCTACTAGTGGCGACCTGCGAAGTTCTGGCGAGACACATGAATGGACCGGCCATGCGGCGCTTGCGGTTCCTTCTTGAGGAGCTGGCACTGGACGCCAGCGCCGCACCGCTGTATCCAGAGGACCGCGAATGGCTTCATGCGGGGATTGACAAGGCGGCTGAACGCCTCGGGCATTGGCAGGCAGAGCTAGCTCGACTGTGCAACGTCGGCGTAGATCTCATTGCCTGCATCGATGACACCTACCCCCTCAACTTGAGCCTGGTTCACGACGGTCCACCGCTGCTGTTCGTACGGGGTGAGCTAACGAGCGGTGATCGCCGAGCGGTGGCGATCGTCGGGACGCGATCGGCCTCCAAGAGCGGACTTGACCTCGCAGAGCGCCTCGCCTCCGGGGTCGTCGAGCGCGACTACACGGTCATCGCCGGACTCGCCGCTGGCATCGATACCGCTGCACACGCCGCCGCCGTGAACGCGGGGGGTCGAACGATCGCGGTCTTCGGAACTGACATCGAGCGGACCTACCCGGCCGCGAATCGCTCACTAGCCAATGCGATCTGCCAGCAAGGCGCTTGCGTCTCGCAGTTCCTTCCCGGCACCGCGAGCGGCCCGTGGTCGTTTCCCGCTCGCAATCTCACTACCTCAGGACTGTCGATGGCAACAGTCGTCGTAGAGGCCTCCGAGACTTCCGGAGCACGCCGACAGGCCCAGGCCGCTCTCGAACACGGAAAGCCCGTCTTTCTCGTCAGGAGCCTGGTCACAAGTCAGCCATGGGCCGAAGAGATGTCGGAGTCACAAGGCGATGTCACGGTGGTCAACGAGGCTGATGAGGTTGTAGAGCGACTCGAGGAACACCTGGCAAACGTCGCCAACGCCCCCCTCGCGTTCGCGTGAATCGGCTGGAGGCTCTCAGGTATCTCCGCCGCGTTGAACCTGCGCTCGTCCCCATCGCAGCCCCTAGCCCGGGCATCTGCTGTGAGATCTGCCGAAGCGGTGTGGGCAGCGGCTACAGCCAATGCAGCCAGTGCTTCAGGCACGACATGCCAAGCGTGCTCCCAATATCGATGTCACTGCACCAGTTCCCGCTGCACCATCGGCTTCGCGGCTACAAGGATGCTCCCAGCAGCGAGGCACGGCGCGAGCACGCCCTTGTCTTGGCGGCGCTGCTCGGTCTGTTCCTCCAGCGCCACCGACGCTGCCTCGTCGAGGAGTTTGACTTTGTGGTGACGGTGCCGTCTATCAGTCGAGATGCGTTCGCAGCCGTGGTCGACATGCTGCGCCACCTAAGGGACAGACGCATCCGGGCGCTGCGGGCAACCGGTGAGACGGGTGCACCCCAGTACGAACTGGTGACACCACAGGTCGAGGGCAAGGTCGTCCTCCTGCTCGACGACACGTTCACGTCTGGCAGGAGCATCGCGGCCGCACATCGAGCGATCGCGCACGCGGGAGCCAGGATCATCGGACCAGTAGTAATCGGCCGGTACTTCTATCCTGAGTTCTCGACCAGCGTCGATCTGTGGGGCTGCCTACAGAACCACGAGTGGAGCCTTGAAGATTGCGGCTTGTGCGGGCCCGTGGATTGTCAAACGGGGCCACTGTCACAGGCCATGCTGTAGCGAATCCGTAGACGCTCAGCCGCACAGGATTGCCCGCCTGCGGTTGTTGCGCTTCGCTGGTCGAAACCTTGATCGACGGATGTCTGCCGCTCCGCCGATTCGACGGTGAGGGCGAAATGCGGTCAATCACCCATCGCAGTGTCCTGTTTGGCGAGTTCCAGTTGGAGACCCTCCAACATCTCGACCGGGCCGATGCCATCGGCAATCGCGGCCTTCTGGAAGTGGGTTAGGCCTCGGTTGTCGCGTTCAAAGTGGTCGAGCTTGACGGCAAGTGCCTCAATGTCGTCGAAGAAGTGGTCCCGGTCGGCAACATGCTCAAAGAGGTGAAAGCGACGGCTGGCAAGATCGACGTCCGCAACCAGTAGCGCGGCTCGGCCGAGCCCGAAGCACCACATCGGCTCACCCTGCTGCACCTCGAAGTACCAGCCACGATCCCTCCGAGCCGTCAGCAGTGTCACCAACTCGAGCCACCGCAGCGGTGGATCCTCTCCGCAGTAGGCCGCGCAGACTGACACGTGCGCATCAGCATCGAACTCCACACCACGACGCTAGCTGCCCTGTTGTCACTGGTTAGGGCTGAATCCTCTTCCTACGGGACACGCCGCTGCCGCGTACGAGTAGCTGCCTTCGTAGTGATGATCAGATCGTTCAGAGTCTCGAGCATCATCAGAGCCCGGGCAGGTGGATCATCGCGGAGAGCGTGTGCTCTTGGATTCCTCCACGCGGCGACCACACCCTGGCAGAGGAACATGTGACCGCGCTGTTCACTCTTATCGCTATTGGATCGCCCGCGGTTGACACGCAACAGAGGACGGTCGGGAGAGAACGCAAGCCTCATCAGCGCATCTCCGTCCTCAGTGCTCCCAGTCCGAGACCGAATGCACTCGCAAAGTGCCTTGACCCCTGACTCAACCGCGTCCGCGTAGTGCTCGGTCATGAAGCGCGTCCGCGTCGCCGCACGCAGGTCGGGATCAACAACCCGGCGGTCGAAGTCAGCAGAAGGGTCGAGCCCTTCTTCATGTCCAGTCTCGGCAGCGACTTCAGCATCCGCCGCTGGCCGTCGATAGTCCGACAGCTCACCGGCGAGCTTCCGCGCAAGCGACGCCAGACCCGGCAATCGCTCACCCGTCACTTCGCGTACAGGTGCCTCGCCATGCTCGAGAAGATCTGATCGATCTGTTCCGGCGTCGCGTCGGCGGGAATGTGGATCTGGATGTCGAGATGGACCGTCGGCCCACGATCGGACCTCTCGGGCGATGCCCGTGGCTCATGCGCCGCGATCTCCGGAGGTTTCTCAGTCTCCTTCGGCTTCCGAGCAGTCTGCTTCGGCGGTGACGCCTCCTTCTTGGCCTTGTCTGTGTCCGTCGCGGGCGCCTCGGGGACCTGCTTGCTCGCAACCATGACATACGTCGCCGCCATTAGGCGCGCGTTGGAGTCGCCGAAGCCCCGTTGATCAAACCAAGTCCTGACCTGTGCAGCATCCGGGCTGCCGTCATCATCGACTAGCGCCCCGAGTTGCTCCGGATAAATCTCATCCAAGATCTCTTGGCAGGCGTCGCCAAACGACAAATCCACCCGCCACTTGTTCCCCCGCTCGGTCAGCGCACAGTCCTCGTCAATAAGACCAAGTCGCCGCAGCGGACTGACCACGTTGCCGAGGGCGCTGTCCGGACTCGACAAGTCCATTAGGGCCGCGACCACATCGGGGGTGAACTTCGTGGTCGGAGCGCTCACCGCCTTAGCTCTCAGGACTCTCCACGCTCTAGCCGAGACTTTGGGAAAACCGTTAGTTGCCATCGGCACCTCCCATCGATGGAATTACATCATTGAGACTAGCGCTGGCATGTGACAAGTGACTAGGGGACTCCGTGTACGCACTACGCCGGGGGCGACCAACTTGGCTCACTCGGGGAGCTGTCGGTCCCTGTCAAACCCGCTGTCAAGTCCGCCATATTAGAAATTCTATTAGAAGATCGGCCATTGCGCGGCAAAGCCCAGGCCTGAGCACCTGCTCTGACCTGGGCTTTTGTTGGTGGCGGGGGTAGGAATTGAACCTACGACCTTCGGGTTATGAGCCCGACGAGCTACCAGACTGCTCCACCCCGCAGTGCGATACTACCGGGCCGTTCGCCGCCCGCAACGCCGCAGAGCCCAGACCGGGCGTTACTTCGGGGGCAGGCGGATGCCGGCGTCGACCCTGATGGTCTCGCCGTTCATGTAGTCGTTGGTGAGGAGCTCCATCACCATCGAGGCCAGTTCGTCGGCGGTGCCCAATCGCTTGGGGAACAGCACGCCGGTAGCCAGGCGGGCCTTGAACTGCTCGCCCTCCTCTCCGGTGCCGTAGATCGGCGTGTCGATCAGCCCGGGCGCGATGGTGTTGACCCTCACCCCCAGCGGCACCAGGTCGCGGGCTATGGGCAGCGTCATGCCCACCACCCCGCCCTTGGAGGCCGAGTAGGCGTTCTGGCCGGTCTGGCCGTCGAAGGCCGCCACCGAGGCCATGTTGACGATCGCGCCCCGCTGGCCGTCGGCGTCCACCGGCTCGGTGCGGCCCATCGCGGCCGCTGCCAGACGGATGCAGTTGAACGTCCCGATGAGATTGGTGGCCACCAGCCGCTCGAACCGCTCCAAGGGCATCGGCTGGCCGTGGCGGTCCACCGTGCGCACCGCGGAGGTGACGCCCGCCGAGTTGACCAGCACCCGCAGCGGGCCGAACTCGCCGGCAGCCTCCACCGCGGCCTGCACCGGCTCCTCTTCGGCAACGTCGCCCTCCACGAACACCCCGTCCACCTCGGCGGCGGCTTCGGCGCCCTCGCGGGCCTGGATGTCGAGGATCACGCAGTGTGCGCCCAGCCCGGCCAGCCGGTGCGCGCAGGCCCGGCCGATGCCCGAGGCACCCCCGGTGACGATGGCCGAAGCCCCTGCCAATTCCATGTCGGTCTCCTCTTGGCTCGGACCCGGCTCAACCCGCCTAATTTAGGGGCCGCGCGAAGAGGCTGTCACCTCCTCGCGGTGCATCGCCGTATCTCCCGCTCTTGTTCGCTTCGCTCACGGGCCGCTCGGGCCACGGCCTCGCTCAGCGCCCCCTGCAAGTCCTCAATGAATCGCGCCCATCCGCTCGGCCTCTTACGGCAGCGCGCCATCGCGGATCAGGATCAAGCGCGGCGGAACGCTGCACCTCCTGAGGTGGCCCTTCGGTCAGCTGGTCAGGAGCTTGGCCAGGTCGTCCAGCGGGGGGAGGCTGTCGGGCGGTCCGAGCACGGTGATCTGATCGTCGGCCTCCAGCACCAGGTCGGCGTCGGCCCGCAGCACCCGGCCGTCGCGGCTGACGGCCTCCAGGTAGAAGCCGCGGTTGATGGTGAGCGCCCCCACCCGCCGCCCGATGAGCGCGGCGGTGGAAAGTTCCGGCAGCAGTGGGTACTGGCCGATCGACAGATCGGGAAGCAGGGCCTCCTTCACCTCGGCCTCGAAGGCGGCCTCGGCCACCGCCTCGGCCCGGTCCGAGTGCAGGTAGGCAGCAAGCTCGCCGGCCAGCCGCAGAGCCCGGCCGGGGGCGGCGGTGCACCCGGCCAGGAAGAACAGCGCCTTCACCTGCTCGTCCCGGCCGCCCCAGGCCGCGGGGATGCGGATGCCGCCCGCGGCCCGCACGATCACCAGATGATCGTCGTCGGTGTCGAAGAAGGCCACCGGCGTCGCGGTGGGATGCAGCTCCGAGGGTTGGATCCACAGCGAGCCCGACTCCAGAAACCGGTCGGTCACCGTGGCCGTGTCGACGCTGGTCTGGGCCGACAGCACTTCCGAAGCCCGCACGGCAGCCTCGTTGATGTCGGTGCCCTCGGGGATGCTCACCACCGCGGCCCGAGCGATCAGCCCCGGGTATTCGTCGGCGGTCCGCAGGCCGTGGCTCTGCGCCGCGGCGCTCAGCTCGCGGTCCAGGCCCCGGTCCACCAGCCGACCCCAGCGCTCGAACACGTGATAGATGGCGCCGCCGTGCACCGACCGCCTGCGACCGTAGAACACGTACCACCCCACTGCCACCGTCACCGACGCCCCGGTGAGCAGCAGCGCCTGAGGGCCGAGCTCGGCGATGAGGTACACGTTGATGGCGATGGCGGCCAGTTGCAGGTACGGGAACAGCGGAGCGGTGAAGCCGGGGGCGTAGGAGGATATACGCGACGCCCGCAGCACGATCACCGCCGCGTTCACCAGTGCCAGGGTCAACAGCACGAAGGCGCTGGCCATCTTGGCGATGGCGGCCACGTCGAGCGCCAGCACCACCGCCGCCATCCCCGCGCCGGTCACCATGATCCCCCACACCGGAGTGTTGAACCGGCTCAACCGACCGAAGCGCACGGTCAGCAGGCGGTCGCGGCTCATCGCCAGCGGGTACCGGGCCGCGGCGAGGATGCCGGCATTGGCGGCCGACGAGAACGCGGCCAGCGCGGCCAGCGCCACCAGCGCCGCCCCCAGCTCGGGCATCACGCCCTCGGCCGCGGTGAATACGGGGGCAAGGTCGTCGTGGAGCTGCTGAGCAGGCACCACGGCCACAGCCACCAGCACGCCAAGGGTGTACACCGCCGTGCCCACCAGCAGCGACAGTCCCATGCCCAGGGGGATGTTCCGGGACGGGTCCCTGATCTCCTCGGCTGCGCTGGCCACGTTCGTCAACCCGCCGTAGGACACGAACACGAAGCCGATGACGCTCACCAGTCCACCCGTTCCGTGGGCGAAGAACGGGTCCAGTGAGCCGTCGCCGGAGCCGACGTCGGGCAGTCCCGCGACGATGAACCAGCCCATCACCGCCAGCACGAACCCGACCAGCACCAGCTGCAGCCCGGCGCTGGCCTTGGACCCGATCAGGTTGACGACGGTGAACGCGGCGATGAGGCCGACGGCCAGCGGCTTGGCCGGCACGTCGAAGGCGATGTTGAGGTAGGCGCTCATGCCGACCAGTGCGAAGGCGTCCTTCAACACCAGCGACAGCCAGGTGGCCAGACCCGACACCGTGCCGACGGCCGGCCCGAAGGCCCGCACCAGGAAGTAGTAGGCGCCCCCGGCGCGGGGCATGGCCGTGGAGAGCTCGGCCACGCTGAGCATGGCGGGCACGGCGATCACGCCGGCCAGGGCGTAGGCCAGCACCGCACTCGGTCCGGCCTCGGCCGCGGCCAGACCGGGCAGCAGGAACAGGCCCGAACTCAGCATCGCGCCGGTGCTCAGCACGAAGACGTGGCGAAGCCCCAGCGAGCGGGACAGCCCACCGCCCGGCCCGCCTGCGCCGCGCTCGTTCATGTACGTCTCGCGGGCCGGGCCATTCCCAAACCTATCCCGGCCCGCTCCAGTCACTCAACCATCTCCAGTCACCCAACCACCTCCAGTCACCCACCCACCTCCAGTCACCCACCCACCTCCAGTCACCCACCCAGCTCCGGCCACTGACGCAGCTCCAGTCACCCACCGGACGGGGCGTTGCCCGACGTGCCGCCTTGCAACCGCCCCGGCAACAGCAACCCCCGACAACGAGGTCGCCGCGGGCTAGCGTCTCGGCGTGAGTTGGTGGCTGTGGGCGCTGGCCGTGATAGGTGCCGTGCTCGTCGCCACGACCGCCTACGACGTAGCGCAGAAGCGCCACGCGGTGCTGCGCAACTTCCCGATCGTCGGCCACCTGCGCTACCTGCTGGAATCGTTCGGCCCAGAGTTGCGCCAGTACATCGTTAGCGACAACGACGAGGAACGGCCGTTCAACCGCAACCAGCGCCGCTGGGTCTACGCCACCGCCAAGGGGGAGAACCCGTACTTCGGGTTCGGGTCCGACAACCGGCTCGACGCCGACGGCTACGTGTTCTTCCGGCACTCGGCCTTCCCGGTGAGCTCCGACGCCCCCCACGGCGAGCTGCGAGCGGCCAAGCTGCTCGGAGCCTGGCGCGACCGGCCCGGAGCCTTCCGGCCCGCGTCGGTGGTGAACATCTCAGGAATGTCCTACGGCTCGCTGTCAGCACCGGCGGTGGAAGCCCTCAACCGGGGCTCAGCCATGGCCGGATGCCTGCACAACACCGGCGAGGGCGGCATCAGCGACTTCCACCGCCAGGGCGCCGACCTGGTGTTCCAGCTGGGCACGGGCTACTTCGGCGCCCGGGGCTCCGACGGGCGCTTCTGCATGGACACCTTCCTGGCCAGCGTCGGATCGGCCCCGGTCAAGGCGGTGGAGCTGAAGTTGAGCCAGGGCGCCAAGCCGGGCCTGGGCGGGGTGCTGCCCGCCGCGAAGGTCACGAAGGAAATCGCCGAGGCCCGGGGCGTGCCGGTGGGCGTGACCGTGCGCAGCCCCAACCACCACCCCGAGTTCGACGATGTGGCCGGCCTCGTCGACTTCGTGGAGCGGATCGCGGACGCGACCGGTCTCCCGGTGGGCATCAAGTCGGCCGTCGGCGACCGGCGCTTCTGGGTGGAGCTGGCGTCCCACATGGCCGACACAGGCCGCGGTCCGGACTTCATCGTCGTCGACGGCGGCGAGGGCGGCACCGGCGCGGGGCCATTGACGTTCACCGACCACGTGTCCCTGCCCTTCCGGGTGGGCTTCGCCGAGGTCTACCAGGCCTTCGCGGAGGCCGACCTGCATGAGGCCATCGTGTTCGGAGGCTCGGGAAAGCTCGGCCTCGCGCCCGACGCCATGGTGGCCGTGGCCATGGGCGTCGACCTGATCAACGTCGGGCGGGAGGCAATGATGGCGGTCGGCTGCATCCAGGCCCAGCGCTGCCACAGCGGGCGCTGCCCCACCGGAGTGGCCACCCAGAACAAGTGGCTCACCCGGGGGCTCGATCCGGCCAGCAAGGCCGTGCGGGTGGCCAACTACGTGGCCGGGCTACGGCAGGAGTTGAGGATGCTGGCCGAGGCGATGGGCGAGGAGCATCCGTCGCTGGTGGACCCGGCCGCGGTGGAGATGCGCATCCGCCGGGGAGAGCTGCTGCCCATACTCGACGCCCTCGGCTACTCGGCCGAGGCCAAGGAGGCCCGCGTCTCCTTGGGCCAGGTGGCCCGGGAGGCCCGCATCTTCGCAGGCTCGACAACCTCGTAGGTTCACGCCCGCCGCCCCGGGACCTGATCGATTCAGGCTAAGAGACAGCGCGGGTAGGTGGCGCCGCCTCGCGGTGAGGCGTGGTGTTTCCAGCGACGCCGTGAGCTAGTTCTCGAGTTGCTCGAGCAGGCGGGCCAGGATCTCGTCCTGGCGGCGGCGCAGCTCGGCCAACTCCTCGATCAGCTGCTCGGCCTCGGCGGGGGTCAGCTCGTCGAACTCGACACCGGGCGTCTCCGTGACGGAGGACTCGGCCGGCTCGCCGCTGTCGATCGGGGCGGGGGCGTCGCCGTCGGTGACCACCGGGGGCAGCGCCACCCCGCTGAAATCAGCGCCCGGATAGAGCTTGTCGAGGGCCTCGCCCAGCGTCTTGCCCAGCGCGGTGCGGTTGCCGACTGAGGCGATCACCCCGGCCAGCAACGGGATCTGGGTTCCCTGGGCCCGCACGTACATGGGACGGACGTACAGCACCGTGTCCTCGACAGGCAGCAGCAGCATGTCGCCGAAGTCGACCAGCGAGCCCTGGTCGTTGAGCAGGGTCAGCTCCCGGCTGATTTCGGGGTTGGTGGAGATGTTGGATGCCACGATGGCCGGACCCGGCGCCAGCAGGTGGGACATCTCATAGGACACCAGCCGCGAGGTGCCGTCGGAGCGCGTCTCGCCCACCATGAAGCCGGTCAGCTCCTTGCGGCTGTCGTCGTCGGAGAAGGGCACGAACGAGCGCAGGACCACGAACGAGGCCTCCTCCTCACCGGGGAGCTGGATCAGCGAGTAGTAGGCCGGCACCCGCCGCTCCCGCCGGGTCAGCAGCCCCCGATCCCCGACCACGGCCTCGGCGGTGCCCCCGGCCAGAATGCTGCGGCCCGGGTCCTGGGCCACGGCCCAGCGCTCGGTGCCGATGATCAGCGCCTCGGGCTCCGACACCTGGTACGACGCCCACATGTTGGTCTGCACGGTGAACAGGTCGGTCGGGAAGCGCAGATGGTCGCGGAGGCCGTCGGGCATCTCAGAGAAGTCGGTGAACAGGTCGGGGAAGGCCGACTGCCATGCCTCGATGATCGGGTCCTGCACCGGCATGACGTACAGGGTCACATCGCCGTCGAAGGAGTCGACCACGGCCTTGACCGAGTTGCGGATGTAGTTGGTGCCCGTGGTGGCCAGATCGGCGGTCGAGTCCAGACCGCTGATTTCGATGCCCTGGGAGTAGGGGTAGCGGTTCGTTGTGGTGTAGGCGTCGAGCACGTAGTGGATACGGCCGTCGAACACCACCGGGTAGGCGTCGGAGTCGAACTCCAGGAACGGGGCCACGCTCCTCACCCGGTCCTGGGCGTCGCGGATGTAGATGATGCTGGTGTTGCCGTCCACGAAGTTGGAGATCAGCGGGTCGAGCTCCCCGAAACGCAGCGCGAAGGCGGCCTGGCGCAGGAACGACCCGATGCCGACACCGCCGTCGCCGGTGTAGCGGAAGCTCTCCTCGTTCCCCTGGCCGTCCACGTAGTCGACCTCGTCGCGGGTGGCCCCCACCAGCGCATAGCCATCGAGGTTCTCGCCGACGTATATCTGCGGCTCGTCGAGCTCCAAGTCGATGGCCGGGTCCACCTCGACGGGGAGGCCGCCGGTGACGAACACCGGGCTGCCCCTGACGTCGGTGACGTTGGCCGGGGCGATGGCGGCGCCGTAGCCGTGGGTGATGGCCACATGCTGGCGCTCCCAGGACCCCAGCTCGCTCAAGTTGAGCTCGCGGGCGGCCAGCACCACCTGGGTCAGCTCGCCGTTCACCTCGTAGCGGTCGACGTCGAGCACCGTCGAGAATCGGTAGAAGTCCCGCTCGCCCTGGTCCTTCTCGAAGGTGTCGGTGAGCGTGATCGGGTCGAGGATCCGAGCGTTGCGAACAGTCTGGGCCGCGTCCCGCAGTTGATCGGGCGTGGGGTTCACCTTGTAGTCGAAGATCTCGAGGGCAACATCGTTGTCGGGCACCAGCGAATAGGCGGCCCGGGTGGCGGCGATGTTGTCGACGGTGTAGACGGACTCGCGGGTGGTCGTGTTCGGATCAACCTGGAATCGCTGCACGAATGCGGGGTACATGTTGCCCATCACCAGCGCGGTGAAGGCCCACAGGCCGACGGCCAGCGCCGGCAGCACCCAGCCCCGGCGGCGCAGGTTCACCACCAGCAGCACCGCGGCGAACAGCGAGATCAGCAGGAGCAGGTTGAGGGCGGGCAGCTTGGCCTTCACGTCGGTGTACAGGGCGCCGTCGACCACGCCCCGGCCCGACACGGTGAGCTCGTAGCGGGCCAGCCAGTAGTCGGCGGCCTTCACCACGGCCAGCGCGGCCAGGATCGCCGACAGGTGCACCTTCACCGACGGCAGCACCCGCTGAGATCCCGCCGGGATCTGGATCCTGATGCCGCCGTTGAGGTAGTGGGCGATGCCGATCACGACCAGGATGATCATGAAGGCGGCGAAGGCCCAGTTCACCAGGAACGCTAGGAACGGGAGCCGGAAGACGTAGAAGCCGATGTCGGTGTTGAACAGCGGATCGGTGATGCCGAAGTCCTTGCGGTTTACGAAGAGCAGCCACTGCTCCCACTGGTTCGACACGCCCGACGCGGCCAGCAGCGAGAACAGCACCGACACCACCAGGCGCAGGAGCCGGGTGCGGCCCCCCACCATGGCGTGGTAGCGGCCGAGCATCTCCTCCTCGGGTCCGGGCGGGCGGACCTTGGGCGCCAGCCGCTCGACGATCAACAGGTTGATCCAGATCAACACGAAGAATGCGATCGTGAAGATAAAGAACAGGGCGACCTTGGCCAGCAGCACCCGCCCCCACACGTCGGTGCGGCCGAGAGAGTCGAACCACAGGTAGTCGGTGTAGAAGCGGGCGATCCCCCGCAGCGACAGCAGCAGGACCAGCAGGCCGCCGGCTACCAGCAGAGCGATGAATCGGGCTCTTCTAGTGCCGAAGCGCGGCCTACCGCCGGAGGGAACAGGTGAGACGGGACGCACTGCCGATCACCATACCGCCTCCAATCACGATGCGGCCTCTGGCCAGCCAGCCGCGAAGGCGGCCTCAGCCGCGGCCTCGGCCCGGCGCGAGCGAGACTCCCGGTAGATCGACCGCACCGCGCTGCCAAGCTCGTCCAGATCGTCGGTGTCCTCGACCAACTCGGATAGGCGGGCCCGGACCGGCTCGACCAGCACCGACACGATGGCGGCGCCAGCCGCCTTCAAGTCGATGTCGTCGATGCTGACGTCGATGTCCGACGCGAAGTCCTGCAGCGGCTCCAGCGCGGCGCGCGTGTAGGCGTCGGTGTCGGCGGCGATGACGCCGCGCAGGGCGCGGGATCCGCTGCGGCGCATGGCGTCGAGCAGTTCGCCCTGCTCGTCCACGACCAGCCGCTTGAGCCTGCGGGCGATGCCGCCCACGGCCACGGCTCGGGCCGCGCTCATGAGGTCGTCGGGCTCGGACGCCTCGGGCTCGGACGCCTCGGGCTCGGACGCCTCGGGCTCGGCCGGGGCCTCCCCGGCCGGTGCCTCCTCGCCGGACTCGTCGACGGCCGGCGCCGCAACCCGCGCCTCCTGGCCGGACGCCGTAGCTGGCGGCAACTCCTCGCGTTCCGGCGACGGCTCGCTTGCGGGCCCGCTCGTGATCGAGCGCAGGCGGGCGAAAATCGCATCGGCATCGGACGACGCCGCCACCTGAAGGGCCGGCTCGGGCGCGTCGTCCGCAACCGTCGGCAGGTCAGCCTCGAGGTCCGGCGCCTGCTCCTGGACCGGGCCGGGGCCTGCGTCGAACTCGAAGGCGTACTCGGCCTCGACATCGTAGAGGCCGACTGCGGCCGAGCCGGACGGCTCAGGCGGGTCGTCCTCGTAGCCCACGATCTCCACGTATCCGCTGGTTTCGTCCAGCTCGTCCAGCTCTTCGAGTTCCTCCAGCTCTTCCCGTTCCTCCATTTCTTCGACGCCGGCCGGCTCGTCCGGCTCGGTACCTTCGGCGTCGGCGGAGAGGTCTCCAACCCCCGGGGCCTCCTCCGGCCCGGAGTCGGTGCCTGCAGCCGCGGCCTCATCGTCGGAGGTGGCCTGCCCGTATCCGACGTCCAGGGGGAGCCCGGCCAGGCGGGCGGCGTGGATCTCCGCCTCCATCTCACCGACGCTGGGCTTGGGCTCGGCCGCGATTCGCAGTCCGGCTCGCTCGGCCGCGGCCGCGGCTTGAGGCCCCACTTGGACCAGGTCCGAGATCCAGCCGTCCAGTCCCTCACTGCAGATGGACAGCGCCTCCAGCAGACGATCGCGGATGACGCGGAGTTGCTCCACCTCGGCACGGTGAGCGTGGCGCTTGCGGGCCAGGTCGGAGAGGATCCGCTCCCTCACGTTGCGGGCCTCGACCACCATCTCCGCGCCCTGCTCGCGGCCCTGCTCGACGATGGCGGCCGCGGCTACCCTGGCCTTGCCGGTGATCTCGTCGCTCTCAGCCTCGGCGCGTTCCACCCGCTCTTGGGCCGCGTCCCGGGCCGCCTGCAGCAGGCGGGCCGCCTCCTCACCGAGGGCTTCCGCCACACGGGCCGACTCGAGCTTTGCCGGAGGGGTAGCCTCGAACTCGGCGATGCGCTCCTGGAGCGAGGCGACCAGGCCGTTGAGGCGGCGGATCTCCTCCGCCACCTCGCGCAGCCGGCTGCGTACCCGCTCGGGCGCGTAGCCGCGGCGCACCGTGTCGAAGTCGGCCTTCTCGACCGCTTCAGGGGCCAGCCCCGTTCCGGGGTCTAGTCCGTCGCCGTTTGCCATGGCTCCTCCGACGCGGTCGTCCGCCACCCGAATCGCGGACAGGACGAGTTGTCTTGATCGTACGCCGAAGGAGAATCCAGATCGGACATACCCGCAATGGGAACAGCACGGCTCGCGGCCAACACCGTGCCGGCGGCCGCTCCACGGCAGCGGGCGGGCCGGCAAGGAGCGCGCCGAGCGGGTCGCGAGCGACGCGTGCTCAGCCCTGCAAGCGCCCGACGGGATCGCCTCCGTGGGCAGCCAGCGCCTGCAGCGCGTCGTCGAGGTTCTCCACTCCCACCACCGGAACCGGGCCCGCGCCCGATAGGGCCTCGTCCACCGAGGCTTCGGGCACGATGATCATCTCGGCGCCCGCATCGCGGGCCGCCACCGACTTCTGGGCGACGCCTCCCACATCCCCGACCGAGCCGTCTAGGCCGATCGAGCCCGTGACCGCGACCCGCTTCCCTCCCGTCAGCTCGCCCGGTGTGAGGACGTCGAGCACGGTCAGCGTGAACGCCAGGCCCGCGGAGGGCCCTCCCACGTTGCCCGAGGAGATGTCGATCTCGAAGGGGAGCGGGGACCTCTCGAGGCGCTCCGTCACGCCGCTCACCCCGATGAACGCTCCGCCGCTGTCGGGATGGGCGCCGAGCGTGATCTCCACGTCGCGCCGCTCGTGCGTCTGGAAGTTCTCCACCACGATGGTCGCCGTCGTGCCGGGCTCCAGGTCGGCCAAGATCGTTCGCAGCGACTCGACGGTGGTAACCGGCTCGCCGTCGATGGACAGGATCACGTCGGTGCCCTCCAGCACGCCGTCGGCCGGACCGCCCGAGACTGTCTCCAGGAACCACACTCCGGTGAAGTCGGCGGCGTGAACGCCGAGACGCTCAAGCGCCACGATCGTGGCGGCATCCTTGGCGCTGTCCATCAAGTAGCGGTTGTGATCGCGCTGCTCCTCGTTCGACCGTTCCCCGTAGACCGACTCCCGGCTGCGCAACTCGATCGAGTCGTCGACGGAGGATCTGATCCAGTCGACGACTGTCAGGTCGCTGTCGACCGACACGGTGAGCAGCAGGATCTCTCCGTCGGGGTCGAACACCTCGATGCCTGCAGCCTCGACCCGGCCCGATGTGGCGATGGCGGCACCGGGCAGGAAGGCCACCGCCTCGGAGTCGACCACGGAGTCGCCCGGAAGCAGTCGCCCGGCCCATTGCGCAGGGACGTAGAAGGACGCCGCCGAGGCCACAACCACCAGGGCCGTCACAATGCCCAAGAGCCACAACAGACGGTGCCGGGGCCTTCGACGGCCGCGCCAGCCGCCGGGTGGGATGGATGGGGGTGGGGCCGTCGGCCCACCCGAGTGGACCGAGCCCGGCGCCGGGGAAGTCGGCGGTGAGGAAGCTAGCGTGGCGAACCGTCCAGTCGTCTTCGCTCGGGCGCCGCCGGCTGACGCGGCGCCCGGACACCAAGGTATCCGCATGGCGACAGCCCCGACCACCGGCGACGCTCCCCCGACCACCGGCGACGCTCCCCCGACAGTACCGGTTAGGAGCGATATGCGGGCGCGGGTCGCCCGTGCGGTCCGCCGAGCGGCGCGGGCAGCCCTCCGGACGGCATGGGCAGCCCTCCGAGCGGCATGGGCAGCCCGACCCAAGCGCCGGATCCGGTTGATCGACCTGCTGAGGGTTCTAGGCCTGGCCAGGCGTGCAGTGCCCCGAGCGGTAGTGGGTCCGAAGGCCTACCCGCAATGGTGGCAGCGCCTGCTGGCGCTAGGGGCGCTGATCGCGCTGGTCGCGGTCATCGGCTTTGCGTTGGCTGTAGCTGTGGGCCTCATGGTCGTGGTCGCCGGATTCCTGCTCGAACAGGCCATCTCCTAGGGGGCGCGGGTGTCCGAGGACGCAGAGGCAGCCGCGGAGGCAGATGCCATGGCGCGCCGGCGGGCTGCAGCCGTGGCCGGCCACCTGGGCCACGCGGCCCAGGTCCAGCCGTACCTGGGCGACGACGACCCAAAGGTGCGGGCCAGTGCGCTGCGGGCGTTGGAGCGAGCCGGCGGCCTGAGCGCCCGCCGGCTGATAGCTGCGCTCGACGACCCCGCGCCCGGGGTGCGCATGACCGCGCTCGAGTTGGCCGCGGGTCGCCGCGACGTGCCGGTTGAAGCGGCCGCGGGCCGGCTCGACGACGACGATCTCCGGGTGGTGGAGGCCGCAGCCTGGACCTGCGGCGAGAAGGTCTCGGACGCGGCTGCAGCCCCAGCGGACTCAATGGTGGTCGTGGAGGCGCTGGCCCGGGTCGCCGGCTCCCATGAGGACCCGCTGTGCCGGGAGTCGGCGATCGCGGCTCTGGGCGCGATCGCCCATCCTGCCGGACTGCCTGCAATCCTTGCGGGACTCGACGACAGGCCCGAGGTCCGGCGGCGAGCGGTGATCGCTCTTGCCCCTTTCGATGGTCCCGAGGTGGAGACCGCGCTGGACAGGGCCAGCAGCGACCGGGACAAGCAGGTGAGGGCCGCAGCCGCGGAGCTGCGCAGTCCAGCCGAGTGCGACTGACTCGCTCGGCCTCAGTTGAACTCGTCGCTGAATATCGAGATATCTATGCCGAGGCGCTCCAAGCATCGGCCCGCCCCCCTCACCACCGTCTCCAGCGGCGCGTGGACCCGGCGGACCCGCAGCGACATCTCCCGGGACAGGCGGATGTCCATGCCCCTGAGCAGCCCGCCTCCGCCCACGAGATGGACACCCCGAGCGATCAGGTCCTGGGCCAGCTCCGGTGGCGACTGGGACAGGCAACTCAACACCGAGTCGACCATGGCGCTCACGGGCTCCTCGATCGCTTTGCGGATCTCGTCGGGCGTGACGACGATGGTCTTCGGCATGCCCGACATCAACTCCCGACCGCGGATCTCCGCGGCCGTCTCGTTGCGGGTCACCGCGGCCGATCCGACCACGATCTTGGCGTGCTCCGCGGTGGGCTCGCCGATGGCCATGCCGTACTCGCGCCGCATGTGGCCCTGGATGGCGTCGTCAATGTCGAACGAGCCAACCCTCACCGCCTCCAGAGCCACCACGCCGCCCAGACTCAACAGCGCGGTCTCGGTGGTGCCGCCGCCGATGTCCACCACCATCGACCCGACCGGCTCGTCGATCGGCAGTCCCGCTCCTATCGCGGCCGCGAGAGGCTGGTCGATCAACCGCACCTCGATGGCGCCCGCCCTCCGGGCGGCCTCCATCACAGCCCGGCGCTCCACCGGGGTGATGGCAGAGGGTACGCACACCACCACGCGGGCCCGGTTTATGCGGCTGACCCCCACCTGCCGGAGCAGGATCCGGATCATGTCTTGAGTTACCTCGAAGTCGGTGATGGCACCCTTGCGCAGCGGTCGCCGGGCGACGATGTAGCCGGGCGTGCGCCCCAGCATCCGCCGTGCCTTGTGGCCCACGGCCAGCAGCTGGTTGGTGTTGGTATTGATCGCCACCACCGTCGGCTCGTTCAACACCACGCCCTGCCCGCGGGCGTACACCAGAGTATTTGCCGTGCCCAGGTCGATAGCAAGGTCGCGGGGCAGGGCTCAGCGCTCCTAGCCCGCCGCGGGCGGATCGGATGGCGGGCCGCCTTCGGGCTGGGGCGTGAGGGGATCGAGTTTGGAGATCCCGCTGGCCGGGCCGACGGGGCGTCCCGGGACGGGCGACACCGCCTCGAGCTGCTTCAGGAACGGGGCGGGGCGACGCCATGTGATCCTGCGGACCAGCCACAGCAGGGTCGAGCCAACCGTGGCCAGGCCGAGCGAGGCGATGACCAGGAGCACGGAGCCCCTCACTGCCCCGCCTCCAGTGGGGCCCCCGCGCTCGGCGCCCGAGCGGCGTCGGTGTCAACGCCCTCGGGCCGGGACACGCCGGCGATGTGCTGGGGCTCCAGGCCCCAACGCTCGCCTCCCTGCCACCGCTCGCGCTTCCAGATCGGCACGGTGGCCTTGAGCGTGTCGATGGCGAAGCGGGCCGCCTCGAAGGCTGCGTCCCGATGGGGCGACGACACCGCGACCACCACCGCGGGATCGCCCACGGAGACGGGGCCGACACGATGCAGCAAGGCGATGCGGCCCAGGTCGTCCCACCGTCGCCGCATCTCGGAAGCGACGGCGCCCAAGCGGGGCTCGACCACCTCCTCGTAGGCCTCGTACTCCAGCAGGTCCACGCCCGGCCGGTCAACCGAGTGGTCGCGGGCCGTGCCGCTGAACTGCACCACTGCCCCGCACGCGGGCATTACCACCCATTCCGCCACCCCCGTCGAGGGGAGCGGATCAGGTGATAGCCCGAGCCAGGTGTCGCCGTTGTCGGGGGGTGCCAGCACTACAGAGCATCGTAGATGACTGGCCCCTCAAGCACGACCGGGGCGGCGGCGCTTGCGCCAGGCCCGAGCGGCGAGGACGGTCGCGATCAGGACCGCGGCCACCAGCGCCACCGCCCCGGCCAGCAGCAGCTCCTGGCGGCGGCGGGCCGGTAGCGACTCCAGAGGCCCGGGATCATGGGACACCACCCACGCCTCCTCGTTGGTGTAGGCCGCCCTCCAGCCAAGAGCTCGCAAGCGGTCGTTGGCCACCACCCAAGGATGGATGGTGTAGGGCACGACCCCGGGCGGCGTCGGCGCCAAGCCCCAACGCCAGCGCAACGCGCTCAGGATCCGCACCAGGTGCGACGAAGCCCGCAGCCGGGGCCGCGGCCCTTCCAACTCGGCCAGGGTGTCGGGAGGGATCCAGCCGTCGGGGGCCACGTTGAGGATCCCGTCGTAGCGAACCCTGACCGATGTGACCACGGCGGCGGCCAGATCGTCGGCGTGCAGGTACTGCACCGGCGGGTCGCCGTCGGCGGCCACGCCGGACCGGGCGGCGCGCAGCGTGTTGGCGAGCTGGCCCAAGCGGTCCTCGGCAACCACTGCTACCGGCCGCAGCACGGTGACGGAGCGACCCGGCCCCAGCCCCCACTGCTGGGCCAGCCGCTCGAGCCGGTGCCGCTGAAGCGCCCAGTCGAAGTCACCGATGGGGCGGACGGCCGCGTCCTCGGTAATGGGGACGGGATTGTCCTTCCAGGCGCCGTAGACCATGGCGGACGACATCACGACCAGGTGGGGTACTCCCGCTGAGTCGAGAGCGTCGAGCACCCGTTGCAGCAGGGCCGCCTCCAGCTCGACCTCTGCCGGGTTGAGCGTGCCCGCGGTCACCGTCGAAGCCAGGTGCACCACCGAGTCGGCACCCGAGAACAGGGCACCCAAGTCGGCGTCGGCCAGGTCCACCTGCTTGGTCGTGACCGAGGGGTAGGGGGCGGGGGGAGCATCCTTGTCGATGGCGACGACGGCCACCGTGGGATGCTGGGCCAGCCGGACCACGGCGCGCCGTCCCACCGAGCCGTGGGCGCCGGTCAGCACCACCCTCGCCGTCCAGTGCTCGCCGGCATTCGAGCCGCGGCTAGCCGACGGGCTCACGGTTGGCGGGACTTTCTGGGCTGCACCCCCCTACGATGCCCCCATGAGCGAGGTCCCGCCAACCGGAGACGATCCCGACGATCCCTTCGAAGGGTTGGAGGGTCTCTTCGGGGCGGGCGAGTTGGGCGGACCCGGATCCACGGGCGGACCCGGCGGACCCGGCGGGCTGGGCGGACCCGGATCCACGGGCGGACCCGGCGGACCCGGCGGACCCGGCGGGCTGGGCGGGCTGGGCGACTTGCCGGTGATCGGGGATCTGATGCGGATGCTCCAGGGAGCGACCTCCGGAGCCAACCATGCCCGCGAGGTGGGCCGGGCCATCGCCTCCGGCGGGGTCTCGGAGCCCAACATCGAGCCCACCCAGCGGATCGCCCTGGAGCAGTTGGTGCGGGTGGCCGAGCTGCGGGTCGCCGACGCCACCGGCCTGCAACCGGCCCGGGGCGCGCCGCTGCGGATCGAGGTCGTCAACCGTGTCGGTTGGTCGGATCGCACCGTCGGCGATTACGGGGAGCTGTTCGGCGCGCTGGGCGAGTCGATTGCCGCGAGACCGGACCCGGACTCCGACGACACCCACGCCGACCCCATGGCAGCCATGCTCGCGGGCATCACCCGGATGATCGGGCCGGCGATGCTGGCGCTCACCACCGGCGCGATGGTGGGCCGCCTCGCCCAGTACGCCCTCGGCGGCTACGTGCTGCCGGTGCCGCGTCCGTCCGACAAGCCGATGCTGATTGCCCTGCCCAATGTCGACGAGTTCGGCCGGCAGTGGTCCCTGGACCTCGACGACCTCCGCCTGTGGGTGTGCCTTCACGAAGCCTTGTATCACGCCGTGTTCGGCGTGGACCATGTGCGCAGCGCCCTGAGCGATCTGCTGCTGCGCCATGCGTCCTCCTTCGAGACCAATCCCCGCCGACTCGAGGAGCTGCTGGGCGATTTCGACCCTGTCGCCGGCGGGCCCGAGGCCCTGGCCGAGCTCCCGCAGGCGCTGGGCAGCCCCGACGCCATCCTCGGAGCGGTGCGCTCTGAGGCCCAGGAGGCGCTGCTGCCCCAGATGACCGCGCTGGTGGCCGCCATCACCGGATACGTCGACCACACCATGGACCGCATCGGAACGGAGCTGATCGGCTCCTACGGACGTCTCACCGAGGCTCTGCGGCGCCATCGGGTGGAGGCCAGCGAGTCTGACCGTTTCGTCGAGCGGCTGCTCGGCCTGGAGCTCGACCAGGACCAGTACGAGCGGGGGGCGGCGTTCGCGGCGGGAGTGGTGGAGCGGGCCGGGACCGACGGGCTGCGACGGCTCCTCAGCGACCCGGCCAATCTGCCCACCCCGGCCGAGGTCGACGCGGCCGGGCTCTGGCTGGCGCGGATCGACCTGCCCCGCTAGGAGGCCGAGCGGGTGGGCGGCACCTACCCGCGCTGTCGCTAGGAATCGCCGTCCCGGCGTGACTGGCCGCGGACCGCGATGCGGCGGCGGCCGACAATGAACGAGACCACCGCGAAGGCGGCCACAAGCGCCACCAGGCCGGACCCCAGTCGGACCGGTATCGGCAGGACCACTGGGGCGAAGGCGCCGGCCGCCCAGGCGATCTGGAAGCGCGCCTCGAACCGGGAGAACGACCGCCCGTGGTTGGCGTCGGGGGCGTCGCGCTGCACCAGCGAGTCGAAGGCGAGCCTGCCCGCCGCCGCGGCCAGGGCCACCCCGCCCGACAGCAGCGCCATGCCCATCAGCCCTCCCGTCATCGCCGCCAGCACGGCCGCTGCCAGCCCCAGTCCGAGCGACCCGAGCAGGATCAGCTCCTCCACGACGCTGCGCCTCAGGATCGGGGCAATCTGCACCCCGGCGAAGGCGCAGAGCCCCGCCACCGCCACCACCACCGCGAAGTGCCAGGCCGGAGCGCCCGGATCGCCGACGATGTCGATGCCGCGCTCCGAGGCCACCGCCCCTCCCAGCGCCGCCCCCGGCTCGCTCACGTCCAGGCCCTCCTTGCCGCCGCGCAGCTCGAAGGCCAGCAGGAAGGTGACGAAGCCCACCGCGCCCCGCGTCACCGCCATGGCCGACGCCGACAGCAGGATCGTCGACGCCCGCAGGGCCGAGCGCTCCGTCGAGGTGGTCCTGGTCCGCGCCACCGGGATGCGGGGGAGCTGCAGCGTGATGGCGGTGGCCACTCCGTAGCCCACCGCCGCCACTCCCGCCGCGACGGCCGGGCTTCCCAGGAACACCAGGGCCGCTCCCATGCCCGCGCCCAACAGGCTCATCACCGCGCTGATGAGGGCCAGACGGCTGTTGGCCTGCACGAGGTTCGACTCCGAGGGCACATAGCGCGGCACCACCGCGCTCTTGGCCACGGCGTAGCTCTTCTGCATTATCAGCAGCGCGAAGGCCTCCGGGAACAGCCACAGGGTGTCGATGTGGCGGATCATGAGCAGGGCCACCACGAGCCGCCCCAGGTTGGTGACGATGATCATGGCCCGACGCCCGCCCGGCATCCGATCGATGAACGGCCCGATCAACGGCGTGACCAGCGCGAACGGCGCCACCGTCAGGGCGAGGTACAGGGCGATGCGGTCGCGGGCCGCGTCCGGGCTGATGGAGAAGAAGATCGATCCGGCCAGGGCGACCGCTATGACTGCGTCGGTGGCGGTGGCCGCCGCGTGGACCCGGGCCAGGCGCTGGAAAGGGCTAAACGCGGGCACTGGGCGCGGCGGCTGCCCCAGATCGTTCACCCCGTCGTGGGCCACCTGCTCATGGTAGGGCGCGCTCCGGTGACTGAGCCCGGTTCAGGGCCAGCTGCTGGAGCCGCACATGGGGGCCGTCGTCGGCACCGTGGCCGCAGCGAGTCCAGACGCCGTCGGCGTCGAGGGTCCAGGCAAGGTGCTCGTCGGACAGGCTGACCTCGGCCACCTCCACCACCCGAGCCGCCAGCCTCGGGTCGTCCACCCGCACGAGCGCCTCCACCCGCCGGTCGAGGTTGCGGGTGAGCAGGTCCGCGGAGCCGATGTAGGTGGCGGGACGGCCCGGGCCCTCCCCGTTGGCGAAGTGGTATATGCGGGAGTGCTCCAGGAACCGGCCCACTATCGAGCGGACCCGTATTCTGTCTGACAGGCCGGGCACGCCGGGTCGCAAGCCGCAGAGGCCCCGCACGATGAGGTCGATCTCCACGCCGGCCTGCGACGCCTTGTACAGATGGTCGATCACCGGCCCGTCGGCAAGCGAGTTCAGCTTCATGATGATGCGGCCGCCGCCGGGCACGTGCGTCTCCTGCTCGATCAACTCGGTGAGGCGGGTGCGGAGCTGCTCGGGCGCGGTGATCAGGCGCCTGTGGCCGAGGCTGTGGCCGTAGCCGGTTAGCTGGTTGAAGAGGTCTGCGATGTCCGCTCCGACCTCCGCGTCCGCGGTGAGGAGGCCGAAGTCCTCGTAGAGCCGGGCGGTTCGGTGGTTGTAGTTGCCGGTGCCGACGTGGCAGTAGCGACGGATCCCGTCGGGCTCCTCACGCACGATCATGGCGATCTTGGCGTGGATCTTGAGGCCGACGAGACCGTAGGCCACATGGGCCCCGGCCTGCTCCAGCCGCTTGGCCCAGCTGATGTTGCGAGCCTCGTCGAAGCGGGCCTTCAACTCGACGAGCACGGCCACCTGCTTGCCTCTCTCGGCCGCCTCCACCAGGGAGTCGATGATCGGGCTGTCGCCGGACGTGCGGTACAGGGTGAGCTTGATGGCCAGCACCGCCGGGTCGGTCGAGGCTTGATGAATCAGCTCCCCCACCGAGCGACTCAACGACGAGTACGGATGGTGCACCAGCAGGTCGCCGGACCGCAACACTCTGAAGAAGTCCACAGAGCCGTCCTCGGTCGACAGTTCCGGCTCTGTGATGCCGCGCCAGTAGGGCCATCTCAGCTTGGGCCGGGGCAGGTCGGCTATCTCGTTCAGTCCGCTCAGGTCGACGGGGCCCCGGATGCGGTCGACCGCGTCGGCGGGCAGGTCGAGCTCGCGCCGCAGCAGCTCGAGCACCTCCTCCGACATGGAGTCGGCCACCTCGAGGCGGACCGCCCACTGGAAGCGGCGGCGCCGCAGCTCCATCTCCACCGCTATGAGCAGGTCCTCGGCATCCTCGTCGTTGAGGGTGAGGTCGGCGTTGCGGGTGACGCGGAAGGCGTGGTGCTCCAGCAGCTCCATGCCCGGGAACAGCATGTCGAGATGGGCCGCGATCACATCCTCGAGGGCGATGAACCGGTTCGCCCCCTCGCTGGCCATAACCCACCGGTCGAGGGTGCTGGGGACCTTCACCCGGGCGAAGCGGAGCTCGGAGTCGACCGGGTCGCGCATGAGCACGGCCAAGTTCAGCGACAGGTCGGAGATGAACGGGAACGGGTGGCCGGGGTCCACGGCGAGCGGGGTGAGCACCGGGAAGACGCGTTCGGAGAAGTGCTTGCGGAGCCGAGCCCGCTCGGGGCCGTCGAGATCGTCGGCTGAGAGCAGGTGGATGCCCTCGGCCGCCAGCGCGGGCTGGACCTGCTCGAGGAACAGGCGCTGCTGCTCGCAGCACAGCTCCGAGGTGACCAGGCGGACCTCGTGGAGTTGCTCAGCCGCGGTGTGCCCGTCGAGCGTCCGCTCGGTGACCTCGGCCGCCACACGGTCGGCGAGCCCGGACGCACGGACCTGGAAGAACTCGTCGAGGTTGGTGGAGAAGATGCTCAGATAGCGGGCCCGCTCCAGCAGCGGCACGTCCGGGTCGCGGGCGAGGCTCAGCACCCGGGCGTTGAAGGCGAGCCAGGAGAGCTCCCGGCTGAAATAGTCAGTGAAGGGCTCGCCCCATCCGCCGACGCGCATCATGGGCGGGGAGGCACGGCGTCACCGGACCGAGCCGCGGTCAGACCCACTCCGGGCGGGGTAGGTGTCCTCTTCCTCCGGGTAGCCGAGGTCCCAGTTCACGATGATGCGCTCGCGCTCGGCGTCGCGGTTGACCCGCTCGCGATTGCGGCGGAACTGTGGATCGTGAGGCGGCAGCAGCAGCAGGCGGGCATGGACGCGATCCCGGAAGGCGGTCATGAAGTCGGCGTCGCCGTAGACCGCTCGCACTTCCCAGTGGGGCGCGACAGAACCGAGATAGACGACGGTGGCTTGACCCACCGGCGGCTCGTCGACCGCTTCGACGTCCGTGACCGTCATAGCGCCCTCCGCCTCAGCAGAGGCTCTCAGGCAGAGCCGTTCTTGCCCGAAGCGCCCTTGCCGGAGCTGTCGCTCCCGGTGGCCTTGGTGCCGCCCCCGGACGCGTCGCCCTCGTTGGCGCTCTCGGACAGACCGTCCTTGAACTCTTTCTGTGCCCGGCCCAGCGAGCGGGCGAGCTTGGGGAGCTTCGCCCCCCCGAACACCAGTAGGACGAGCACCAGGATGATCAGGAGCTCGGGCGCACCGAGGTTTGGCACCACTGAGAGAACGTTCGGCATCGCCAGGAAGCATACCGCGCTTTGTCCACAGACGCATGTCTGAGATTCGGCTGGGCGGTGAGTCGTGCTCAGGCGGTGGCGGCGGATCGGCGCTGCACCGCTCGGGCACGCCGTATCCGGCGTCGCTCGCGTTCGCTCATGCCTCCCCAGATGCCGAACTTCTCGCCGTTGTTGAGCGCGAATTCCAGGCACTCCTCGCGCACGACGCAACCCCGGCACACCTCCTTGGCCTCGCGGGTGGATGCGCCCCGCTCGGGGAAGAAGAGGTCGGGATGCACTCCCAGGCAGTTGGCCTCGCGCTGCCAGGACATGTCCTCAGCCGGAAAGATGCCGTGTAGCTCCATTTGGGTGCTCCTCCACAATGATCGGTCCGGGCCCCAGCGGTGGGACTTGAGCCCGGCCCGCCCGGCCGCCATCAATGTAATTACACCACTGTGATACGACAAATGCAAATCCGGGAGAAGAAAATCTCTCTTGTCAGCGGCGGGCCCGAACCAGGCTGCGCTTGTGCTCCACGAAGTCGACCAGCACGTAGTCGCCGAGGTTCTCGTTGGTGGTGAAGAAGGCCCGGCCGCCGTTCATCTCGGTGATGCGCTCCACGAAGTCCGTCAGATACGAAGTGGCGTCCAGCATGAACGTGTTGATGCGGATGCCGTCGCGGGTGCACCTGCCCACCTCGGCCAGGGTGAGCTCCACGGTCTCGCGGGTGGGCGGGTAGCTGAAGAAGGGCCGGCCCGACGGCGTGATGTGGGCCGTGGGCTCGCCGTCGGTGATCATGATGATCTGCTTGGTGCCGGTCTGGCGGTTGAGCATGCTGCGGGCGAGCATGAAGCCGTGCTGCATGTTGGTGCCGTACACGTAGTCCCACGACACCTCGGGCAGCTTCTCGGGCCGGAACTCCCGGGCCACCTCGCTGAACGACACCAGGCCCAGGTAGTCGCGGGGGTACTGGCTGGAGATCAGCGCGTGCAGGGCCATGGCCACCTTCTTGGCCGGCAGGAAGTTGTTGCGCATCGGCATCGACAGCGACAGGTCCAGCATCAGCACGGTGGCCGAGCGGACCTGCTGCTCGGTGCGCTCAACCTCGAAGTCGTCGGGGTGCAGCTGCACGGGCACGCCGCCGCCGGTGCGGGTGACGGCGTTGTGGATGGTGCGGCCGATGTGCAGGTTGAACGGGTCGCCGTACTCGTAGGGCTTGGTGTCGGGCTCCCGCTCGTGGCCCAGGCCGGCCCGGTGGATGGCGTGGCGGCCGAGCTTGTCCGCGTCGAGCTTCGTGAACAGGTCGCGCAGGGCTCCCTGGCCGATCTTGCGGATGGCCCGCGGGGTGAGGTCGAAGCGGCCCTCGCGGTTCTCGATCAAGCCGGCCTCCTCCAGCATGCGGGCCACGGTGGCCATGCGCTCGAGGCTCTCGGCTGCGTCGTCGCCCAGCAGCCTGCGGACGGCCTCGGGGTCGGCCTCGGCCAGCGCGCCGGGGCTGGCCGAGCCTCGCAGCAAGTTCTCGAGCTGGTCGATGTCGCCCAGTTCTTCCAGCATGTCGGTGGCGTGGCTGAAGTCGAGGGGGTCGACTCCGCCGAAGTCGTAGCGCCGGTCCCAGCCGAGGTCCGGGAATTCGTTGCGGAGGTGTTGGGCCAGCTCGTTGGCCTGCCAGTTGAGGTCCATGTCGGCCAGCAGCTGGTCGGACAGCTGCTGGAGCTGGTCGCGCTGGCCCGGCGTCATCGAGTTGAGCAGGGCCTGGGCCGCGGCCATTCGGCGGGCCATCACCTCCAGCAGCTCGTCGAGGGTCTTGGGGTTCTCACCGAAGAAGTCGCCGTAGCGCTCCATGAACCCCTCGAAGTCGGGCTCCTCGCCCCGGGCCCGCTGGGCCAGCATGGCGTTGAGCTCGGCCAGCATGTCCTTGAGGCGCTGCATCTCCTCCGAGGTGGCGCCGTCGGTGGCGTCGCCGACTGCGCCGGCCATACGGTCGAGGAACTGCTGCATGAGCTGCTCGCGCAGGCGCTCGGCGAGCTCGGCGAACTGCTGGCGGGCTTCGTCGCTCTCGAAGTCGTAGCCGTCGAGGGCCTTGAACTGGCCGGCGAGGTCGGGGGGCATCATGTCGAGTTGGGCGTTCTTGGTGGCCGCGGTCTGGGAGGTGAGGTCGGCCCGGCGCTCGTCGCCCTCGGCCCGGGCCTGGGCCGCCGACGCGTCGAGGTCGGAGAGGGCCTGGCGCTCGGCGCGGACCACGTCGCGCAGAGCCTCGGCGATGTCGTCGTAAACGCCGCCCAAGTCGTGGCTGTCCAGCAGCTCGCGGCGACGCTCCCTGAGCCGTTCGAGCATCTCGCGCAGGCCCTCTAGGCGACGGCCGTCGCGGTCCCGGAACCCGTCGGCCATGAGGCGGCGCAGGGCGCTGGCCAGGTCGCCGTGGTAGAGCAGGTCGTCGGCGAGCTCCTCGAAGATCGAGTCCGCGTCGAGGTCGAAGCCGGCCCGGGTGCCGTCCCAGCGCCAGTAGGCGAAGTGGGCCGGCTCGGGCCGCGCCCGCGGCCGGCGGCGCCAGCGCTCGCGCAGAGCCATGCCCCGACCCTACCCCGGCCGGCCGCGACCGACGGCTACCGGCTGTTCCGCGAACTGGCAGCAATACGCACGCATGCCGAGCAAGACGCTGCCAATTCCAGAAGGGCGGCTGAGCCAGGCAACGAACTGGCAGCAGGATGCACGCATACCGAGCAAGACGCTGCCAATTCTAACTTGAGGTTGGCGGCAGTGGGCCGTGCCGGGACTAGACCGGTGGCGAAGCCGACGTCATGGGCAGGCTGGCGGCGGCCCAGCCCTCGACTCCGCCCTCCAAGTCGGCCGCTCGCGAGAAGCCGAGACGCCGTAGGGACGCGGCCGCGAAGCTCGACGTGTAGCCCTCGTTGCACACCGTCACCACCGGTTGGTCGAGCGACTGGACCGCGGGGTGCGAGTGGCCCGAGGTGGGATCGCAGCGCCACTCCAGGACCAGCAGCGGGATGCTGACCGAGCCGGCGATCATGCCGGTGCGCTCGCGGTCGTCGCGGTCCCTGATGTCGATCACCAGAAGCGGACCGTCCGGGCCGGACTCGACACCGGACTCCATGGCGGCGGCCAGCTCTGCGGGGGCGAACCGCCGAAGACCGTGACGGGCCTCCACCAGCAGCTCATCCACCGTGGTGCGACCGACCGGGCCAAGACCACCGACCACCGCAGTCCCAGCCCCGACCAGGGCAGAGTCCCATTCTGCCGCATCGGCATCGGCATCGGCATCGGCATCGGCGTCGGCGTCGGCGTCGGCATCGGCATCGGCGCCGGGGTACCAATCGTCCTCCCCCACCGCGCTGAGATGGCGCTCGCTGTGCCGGTCCAGCTCGTGGCAGAGGCGCTCGGGAGTCCAGTCCCCGTCGAGGGCCCGGTTCATCAGATCGGCTTGCGACGGCGGGGCCAGCCCGTCCACCGGCTGGTCCCGATCGAGGTTGGTGGGGAACGCATAGCCCTCGGCGCAGGCGGACACCACGTTGGCGGCCGCGGCCGGGTCCAGGCCCGAGGCCAGGCGGGACCGCAGGGTCGGATACACGGCGTTGACCATGCGAGCGCGGTCCACGGCCTCGGTCGCCCTGCCGAAGGCGGAGGAGATCTGCAGCAGGTTGGCGATGCGGCGCACACCGGAGGTGCGGTTGTGGCCCGCGGCGTGGAACATGGCCGGGCTGAAGAACACGGCATCGCCGGTGCGCAGCGGCAGCTGCACCCGGTGCTGAGCGAAGTACTCGATGAACTCGGGGCGGCGCCACGCCAGGTAGCCCAGCTCGTACTTGTGGGAGTGGGGCAGGTACATGGTGGGGCCGGTCTCGGTGCCCATGTCGCAGTGGGCGATGGCGCCCTGCAGGGTGAGCAGCGGCGACAGCAGGTGGACGTGGAGGGGGAACTGCTCGGCCTCTTCGTCGGTGAGGAAGCCCATGTGGTAGTCGCGGTGGGGGTGCTGGGCCTCGCCGCCGGGGTTGACCACGTTCACCTGCTCGGTGATCTGGTAGCGGGGCCCGAGCCACGCTTCGCAGGCCACAGCTACCGCGTCGGAGCGGTGGTAGTCGATGAACGCGTCGGGGTCGGCTACGGCCAGCTTCTCCAGGGCGTTCCAGAGGCGGTCGTTTGCGCCCGGCTTGGCGAAGTGATCGCCAGTGGGACCTCCCTGGGCGCGCTGGGCCTCGATCAGGTCCCAGAACACCTCCGACACCCGGTCGACCGCGGCGGGGGGCACGGCTCCCTCGAGCACGACGATGCCAGGACCCTCGACGAGAGCCGCAGTGAGCTCGGCCCGCAGGGCGGCCCGGTGCTCGTCGTCGGCGGTGGGGCCGTGGGCCAAGGCGGTCGCGTCGTAGGTGGGGACGCCCTGGGTGATCCGCGCCGCCAGCGGATAGTCGGCGGGGTCGATGGGCCGCTCGACCAGCGCGACGAAGGCACCAAAGTCGCACGCGTGGCGCGACGGGAACGCAGCGTCGCGGCGGATGGTCACCAATGCAATAGTACGCGGCGCGCACCGCGAGCAGAAGCCCCCAAACCGGCGTTTCACTACGTGGCAAGCCCGCCAGCGCAAACCCCCCAAATCGGCGTTTCAGTACGTGGCAAGTCCGCCAGCGCGGGCTCCTAAACCGACGTTTCAGTACGTGGCAGGGGACGGCCAACGGAAGCACCCACAACCGCATCCTCGGAACGCGGATGGTGCGGGGCGGTTAGCGTGGGCGGTTGGCGACGAGTGGAGGTGTACATGCCCATCAATCCCGACGCAGCCGGGGCCGTTGGAGAAGAGACTGAGATCAGCTGGACGTCCAAGGACAGCCTGCTCTACGCCCTCGGCGTGGGGGCCGGAGCCTCCGACCCCACCGGGTTCGAGCTGGAGTACACCACCGAGAACACCAGGGGTGTCCCCCAGCGGGCACTGCCCACCCAAGTGGTGGTCATGGGCGCCGGCAGCATGCCCGACTACGGCGACTTCAACCTGGCCGCGCTGCTGCACGGCGACCAGCACATCGAATTGCACCAGGAGCTGCCGGTCGGGGGCTCCGCATTGGCCCAGACCCGGGTGGCCGCCATCTACGACAAGCTCAAGGCCGCTCTGGTGGTGCTGGAGACCAACGTCCGCAGCCACGACGGCGACCCCATGTGGAGCAGTCGGACCGGCCTGTTCGTCTCCGGAGAGGGCGGCTGGGGTGGCGACCGCGGGCCGTCCAGCACCTGGCGGCAGCCCGACCGCGAGCCCGATCACGTCACCGGCTGCGACACACGCGCCGACCAGGCCCTCCTCTACCGCCTCAACGGCGACCGCAACCCCCTGCACTCCGACCCGGCCTTTGCGGCGACGGCCGGATTCGACACCCCGATCCTGCACGGGCTGTGCACCTTCGGGGTGACCGGGCGGGCGCTGCTGCACACCCTGTGTGACAGCGACCCGGCCCGCTTCGGGTCGATGGGCGGGCGCTTCAAGGCCCCGGTGCTGCCCGGACAGCGCCTCGACGTGCGCATGTGGGTCGAGGGCGACACGACGCTGTTCCAGACCTGCGTGGGCGACCGGGTGGTGTTCGACGCCGGCGTGTTCACCACCCGCTGAGCGAGCGGGGCGCCGGTCTCTCCGATCTTTCAGCACTTGTGCTTGCTATGCCAGCACAACTACTGAAAGATCGCGGTGACACAGTGGACCGTCGTTGGGGAGCTACAGGGTGACGGCCTCGGGTGAGGGCTTCCTGTGGGGGGCGGGGGCGTCGTCGGTGTCGGCCGAGGGAGTGGCGCCGTCGGCTGACTGGTCGGTGTGGGAGCGAGACGGCCGGGCACCCCGCTCGGGCGACGGAGCCGGCTTCGCCCGCGACTTCCGTGACGATCTGGCCCAACTGGGGAGGCTCGGGCTCAACAGCCTGCGCCTCACGGTGGAGTGGGCCCGGATCGAGCCGGCGGCGGGACGGCCCGACAACGACGCCCTCGACCGCTACCTCGACATCGTCGACGCGGCCGCGGCTGAGGGGCTGGGCGTGTGGATCACGCTGCACCACACGTCCCTGCCGGGCTGGTATCTCGACGACGAGGGCGGCCACGCCGACGAGGTGGCCCGCCATCGCTGGTGGGCCCGTCACGTGGACCGCATGGCCGAAGCCTTCGACGGCAAGGCCGCGGGCTGGTGCCCGATCGAGGATCCCATCGGCTGGGCGGTGCGCGGCTACGGCCTGGGCACCCGGCCGCCAGGGCGCCGCAGCCCCGAGGCCACCGCGGCAGCAGCCGAGGGGGCGATGCTGGCGCTGCACGAGGCATGCCGGCTGCTGGAGTCGGGGCCGCAACCGGTGATGGCGGTGTTCGGCGCCCCCACGGTTCAACCCTCGCCCGTGGGGCGAGAGTACGCCGACGCAGCCGCCATCGAGGCTCGGCGCTGGGACGAGCTGCTGTGGGGCACCTGGACCCGGGCGCTGCGCGAGGGAGCGGTGGAGGTGCCGGGCCGGGCGCCGGTTACGGCGCCGTTCTTCGAGAAGGGGCCGGAGCTGGTGGGGCTGAGCCACGACCACCCGGTGGGGGTGACCGAGGCGGGGCGCCTGGTGAGCTGGCCGTCGTCGGCCCGACGCTCAGCGGCGGGCTTCGCCCCGGAGCCGGCCGAGCTGGGCGAGGCGGTCTACCGAGCCATCGACGCGTTGCCGGGGCGAGGCGTGGCGGTGGCCGCGCACGGAGTGCCCACCGATGACGACGACTGGCGCGACACGCTGCTGGAAGCGTCGATGTCGGTGGTGGCCGGCGCCCAGGCCGCCGGTCTGAGGGGCTACTTCCACGACAGCGCGGTGGACGGCTACGAGTGGGCTCTCGGCTACGGCGCTCCCCGGGGCCTGATCGGCCGCGACCGGGCCGTCAAGCCCTCAGCCCAGCGCCTGGCCACGGCGATCTCCGGCGGCAGCGGCGGCTAGCGAGCCGGCAGAACTCGGTGCGAGTCTTGTGGCTACGCCCCAACAAGCTCGACAGAGTTCGGGTGGCAGGGGGCGGTCGGGCTGGGCTCAGCCGCTAGCGGGAGCGGTACTGGGCTTGGGGGCCGTGGGCGTCCTTGTTGAGGCGCTTGGACAGGTGGAGGCCCTCCAGCACCAGCTCCACCGCCGAGGCGACCATGGCGGGCGACTCGGCTGCGTCGTCGCCGGCCAGCAGAGCCTGCACCGGCGCGGTCAGGGCCGGGACCCTGGCCAGCAGCCCGGCATAGTCGGCGTCGGTCACATCGTCGCCCACGTCCACCACCAAGTCTTCGTCGAAGGCGTCCACCACGGCGCGGTGCAGATCGGGCGGCACGCTGTCCTTGAACACCGACAGCACCGCGGAGTTGACCAGCCGTTGGAGGATCTCGGTTTCGCGGCCCTCCTCCAGCGTCTCGATCTCCACCTTCCCCGCGGTCGAGGCCGACAGCGCGTCGAGGTCGGTGACCCGGGGCACCACATGGTCACCGCCGGCCCGCAGAGTGCGGCGCATGGCGTTGGCCACCATCGTCTCGGAGTTGGAGATGCTCAGGCGTACCGACACCCCCGAGCGCTGCGACACGTGCGGGCTGGACCGGGCGGCCCTGGTGATGGCCACCACGATCCGGGTCATGAACGTCGGAACGGCAACGGCCAGGCCGGCGGCGCTGGTGGCCCGGGCGGCGGCGTCACCGGAGTCGACGGCCACGTCCCCGGGGGAGCCCGCCGCGGTTCCGGGCGCGACCAGCGCGACGGCGTTGTGGGCCGGATAGGCCTCCTGCTCGACGATGGCGATCTCGGTATCGGCGTCGAGCGGATAGTGGGTGCGGATCTGGGCCCCGAAGCGGTCCTTCAGCGGGGTGATGATGCGGCCCCGGTTGGTGTAGTCCTCGGGATTGGCCGTGGCCATCAGCACCACGTCCAGCGGCAGGCGGACCTTGTAGCCCCGGATCTGCACGTCGCGCTCTTCGAGCACGTTCAGCAGGCCCACCTGGATGCGCTCGGCGAGGTCGGGAAGCTCGTTGATGGCGAAGATGCCCCGGTTGGTGCGGGGAACGAGCCCGTAGTGCAGCGTGAGCTCGTCGGAGAGGTAGCGGCCCTCGGCCACCTTGATCGGGTCGACCTCGCCGATCAGGTCGGCGATCGAGGTGTCGGGCGTGGCCAGCTTCTCGCCGTAGCGGTCGTCGCGGTGGATCCAGTCGATTCCGGTGTCGTCGCCCCGCTCGGCCACCAGCGCTCGAGCGTGGGCGGAGACGGGGGCGTAGGGGTCGTCGTTTATCTCGGAGCCGGCCACAACGGGCATCCACTCGTCAAGCAGACCGACGAGGCCGCGGATCATGCGGGTCTTGGCCTGGCCCCGCTCCCCCAGCATGATCATGTCGTGGCCGGCCAGCAGGGCGTTCTCGACTTGGGGGATCACCGTGTTGTGGAAGCCGAGCACGTCGTCGAACAGCGGCTCGGACGAGCGGATCCGGGCCACCGCGTTGCGGCGCAGTTCCTGGCGCACCGGCACTGAAATCCACCCGGAGGCCCGCAGCTCGCCGAGGGTGGTCGGTGGGGACCCTGACATCGCCGGGAACCCTAGCGGCGCCGGGCCCCGAGCAAGAACGGGGTCGCCCGATACCCACCACCACGCCGGACCCCGACCGAACGGGGCGCCGGCCGTCCTCGACCCCGACCAAGAACGGGGCCGCCCGGTACGGTGGCCGGATGGACCTGGGCGGTGCGTGGCGGGTCGCCGCGGCCACCGAGAGACGGCGGCGCACGTTCCACGAGTTCGACCACGACGACTCGGGCTGGGCCACAACGCAGGTGCCCGGCCATTGGGCTCAGGCCGGGCCGGGAAGCGGGGACGCGGGCGCGGACCTCGCCGGCGAGGAATCGGTGCTGTACCGGCATCGCTTCGAGGGGCCACGGGAGGCGGTCGGCACCTCCGGGACCGTCGAGGGCAGCGGCCGGCGCTGGTGGCTGAGGATCGAGGGGCTGGCGCAGCAGGGCGACATCTGGCTCGACGGCTCCTACCTGGGGCACACCGACGGGTACTTCGTGCCCCACGAGCTGGAGGTCACCGAGCAGTTGGCGGTACGGGCCGAGCACCTGCTGGCCGTCGACGCCACCTGCCGCCGCTTCGGCGACCCCGACAACCGCACCCTGCTCACGGGGGCCCTCCAGGATCCGGAGCTGTGCGGGGTCGACGACCTGATCGTCGGCGGGGTGTGGCGACCGGTCCGCCTGCGCTCGAGCGGGTCGGTGGCGATCCGACACGCTCGGGCGGTCTGCGCCGAGATCAGCACCCCCGACCGCCGAGGCCGGGGCCGAGGCGACGGGCGGGCCTCGGCTCGGCTCGAACTGCGGGCGGTGTTCGACGTTCCCGGCGGGGGTGCCGTGCAGCTGCGCACGAGAGTGGCCGGCACCGAGTACGTCCACGACCACCACGCGGCCGACGGCGAGAACCGGGTCGAATGGCATGTGGACGTCGTCGATCCGCCGCTGTGGTGGCCCCACGCGCTGGGTGATCAGCGGTTGTGCGACCTCTCCATGGAAGCCCTGGTCGGCGGCGATGTCCACGACCGGAGGCTCTTCCGGATCGGCTTCCGCTCGGTGGAGATGCGCCGCTGGGTGCTGCACGTCAACGGCGAGCGCCTGTTCGGAAAGGGCGCCAACCTCCTGCCCACCCAGCGGCTGCTGGGGGCGGCGTCGCCGTCGGAGGTGGCCAACGACATCAGGGCGGCTCGCAAGGCCGGCCTCGATCTGGTACGGCCGCTGGCGCACATCGCCCGTCCCGAGCTCTACGACACCGCCGACGAGTTGGGCGTGCTGATATGGCAGGACCTGCCCATCCGGGGTGTGATGAGCCGCAGCGTGGTGGGCGAGGCCCGCCGGCAGGCCCGCGAGGCGGTGGATCTGCTGGGCCATCATCCGTCGGTGGCGGTGTGGTGTGCCCACGACGAGCCGTTCCCCCGCGCCAGGCGCCCCTCCGCCACCCCGCCCGCAATGAGCCGGCTCGGCCCGTCCTGGAACCGCGATGTGCTGGATCGGCGGTTGGGCCGGGTGCTGTCGCGTTGCGACGGCTCGCGTCCGGTGGTGCATCACACCGGCGTGCCGCCGCATTTCCCGTCGCTGGAGGGCACGACCAGCCAGCTGTGGTTCGGCCTCCACGGCGGGCGGGCCGCCGATCTGGCCCCCACGCTGGCGCGCATGCCGACCATGGGCCAATTCGTCTCGGCCTTCGGCACGCCGCTGAGCGCGGACCAGCCCGAGGTCGTCAAGACCACCATCGAGATCCTGCGCCGCTTGAAGTACCGGCCCACGGGCGGGTTCCTGCTCCACGCTCTCGCCGACGTGGGAGCCGGTCCCGGCGGGGGTCGCAGCGCCACCGGGCACACCGGGCCAGGAGCCGGGCCCGGCGCCGGGGGCCCGGCCGAGCCGGGTGGATTCGGGCTGCTGGACGGCCTGCGCCGTCCCAAGCCGGGGTGGCAGGCCCTGGTGGACGCCTGCAGGCCGCTGATCGCGGTGGCGGATCCGCTGCCCGCGTCGGTGCGTGGCGGGGACCGTCTCGATCTGGCCGTGCACGTGATCAACGACACCAGGGCCGACGTGGACGAGATGCAGGTTCGGGCCCGGGTCCTCGGACCCGACGGCGGCGTGATCAGCGACCGGCACTGGACCGGCACGGCCGCCGCCGACGACTGCGTGCTGGTGGGCCGCATCGACGCGCCGGTGCCCCTCGACACCCCGCCCGGTCCGCTGACGGTGGAGCTGACCCTCACCGCCGCCCGCAGTGCGAACGTGCCCGCAGTCGTCGCCGCCAACAGATACACGACGCCGATCCTCTAGCCCGGCTAGCTCTCCCGGCCCGGAGCGGCGGGCGTGGGGCCTACGGCTGCGGCGTGGAACAGAGGGACTTCCAGAGCCGGCGGTAGGCGATGGAGAAGGCGTCGGTGGGCAGGGCCACCTCGCCGGTGCCGTCCAGGCGGAATGACACCTCCCGGGGCCGCAGCGCCTCGCAAATGACCCTGTCCTCCTCGTTCACCGCCGCCTGGAAGTCGCGCCACGCTTCCAGGGCATCGGAGCCCAGGTTGGTGCGAGCGCTCTGCTGGAACACCAGGCTCGAGGCCGGCGACTCGGGCAGGGCCGACAGCTGTATGCACTCCATCTCGCCGTCGGGGTAGGCGATGGTGAGCATCGACGAGAACGGGAACGTGAAGTCGTAGCGGTAGGCGGCCTCGACCTCGTCGACGGAGCCGTCGAGCGTGTTGCGGTACTGCTGGAACACCCCGACGGTCGACGTGAAGCCGGTGCCGGTGGCGGTGACCTCCTGCGGGGCCACCGGCCGGTCGCTGGGCCCGAAGGTGACCCGGTGGATCGTCGAGAAGTGGGCTATGTCGTTGAAGTTCTCCGCCACCCGGCTGGCCGACGCCTGCCAGCGCACCGGGCCGATCTGGAAGGTCTGCACGTCGGGGCGGTCGTAGAACCCCCAGTCGGGCGGATTGTCGGCGGCCGGCTCGCCCAGGCAGGCCCAGACGAGCCCGTGGCACTCCCGTGTGTGCAGGGTGTCGAGGGTCAACCGCTGCGGGAGCCGGGCGTCGGGGCGGGCGGGAAAGCCGACGCAGCGCCCGTCGGCTGCGTAGCGCAGTCCGTGGTAGGGGCACACCAGGCAATCGTCGTCGTAGGAGCCCAGGCTCAGCGGGCTGCCCCGGTGGGGGCAGCGGTCCGACGCCGCGCAGGCCCGCCCGCCGCTTCGGAACACCACCAGCGGCTCGCCCAGCAGCACCACCCCGACGGGACCGGCGTCGATGGCGTCGGAGCGCGCCACCGGATGCCAGTGCCGCCCCAGCACGCCGAGTTCGGCCTGATCGACCACGGCGCCGGTCATGGTGCGGCCAGCCGGGACTCGGCCTGATCGACCACGGCGCCGGTCACGCCGCAGCCGGTCCGAGCACCGGGTCGAAGGTGTCCATGGCGAGCACGTCCACCGTCCCGACATCGGTTATGGCGTAGTCGGGAATCGAGGTGATGGGCAGGAAGAACAGGTACATGAACGGCCAGTCCACCCGGCACCCCAGAGCCTTGGCGGCCCGGTCGAGCCTCTCCTCCTCGGCCAGCATGTCGGCCGGGTCGAGATCAGAAACGATCCCGCCGATGGGCAGGGGCAGGAACTCCACCACTTGGCCGGAGTCCACCACCACCTGGCCGCCGCCGTGGGCCGCGAGATGGTTCACGGCCACGGCCATGTCGTGAGGAGACGCCCCGATCACCACGATGTTGTTGTCGTCGGGCGCGCTGGACGACGCCAGCGCGCCGGAACGGATCCCGAACCCGGCCACGAAGGCGGTGGGGCGGTTCGAGTTCTTGCCATAGCGCTCCACCACGCTCACCAGCGCCACGTCCTTGTCGAGGTCGGCCAGCACCCGGCCCGACTCGGCCTGCAGCACCACATCGCGGCGCTTGCGTACGAAGATCTGCTCGGTCAACTCGATGGCCAGCACCTCCACCGGGCCGTCGGGCAGGTCGGTGCGCACCACGAAATCATCCGGGGCCGCGGGCGCCATGGGGAATGGGACCGTGAGCAGACCGTCGCGGCTCGGAGGCTCCAAGTCGACAGTCATCGCCCCATCGCGGGCCACGATCTCGCCGCCGGCCATCACCATCGACACGCGGAAGTCGTCCAGGTCCTCGACGAAGAGGATGTCGGCGTAGCGGCCCGGCGAGATCGAGCCCACTATGTGGTCCACCCGGTACGCCTCGGCACCGTTGATGGTGGCCATCTGGACGGCTGCCATCGCATCGACACCAGCGTCGATGGCCATGCGCACCATGTTGTCGAGGTGGCCGCGGGCCAACACGTCGCTGGCCACCACGTCGTCGGTGCAGAAGCTGACCCGCCGGCTCGCACCGGGTGCGTGCTCCAGCACCAGACGGATGTTCTCGGACAGGAAGTGTGCGAAGGAGGACTCCCGGATCACCACATACATGCCGTTGCGGAGCTTCTCGAGGCACTCATGGGAGTCGTAGCTCTCGTGGTCGAGGCGGATCCCGGCGCAGGCATAGCTGGTGAGGTCGGCGCCGGTGGCCATCGGCGCGCAGCCGAGCACGGGCAGGCGGTTCTCGCGGGCGATCTCCATGGCCTCAAGCACGTCGGGGTCGCCGGTGGCGACGAACTCGCGGACGGTCTCCCACACGCCCACGCACTCCGGCCAGCGCTGGGCTTCCCGGTGGTCGTCGGGGCCGAAGTAATGGCCGACCGTGGAGGTGGGCAGGGTGTAGGGCGTCTTGCACGGCGCGCCCCATAGGACCCGCAGCGGGGTGCGCTGGGACTCCTGCAGGAAGGCTTCGGCCCCGTCCAGCCCGGCCACCACCAGGATCTGGTCGAGGCCGGAGACCACGTTGAGAGTGCCCAGCGGCACCAGCATCTTGGCGGCGCTGGTGATCGACAGCTTCGAGCACTCCAGGTGCTGATGGCCGTCGAACAGCCCCGGAACCAGGTGCCGTCCCTCCGCCTCGACGATGCGGGTGTCGTCGCCGATGTGGGCCGACACGTCGCCGAGCGCCACCACAGTGTTGCCGTAGACGGCCACGTCGGCCGGGTAGACCTCGGCCGACACGACATTGACGAGCCTGCCGCCGCGGACGACGGTGCTGGCCGGGACCCGGGCCGCCCCCGCGGCCACCAGATCCGGGATCGAGGGCTGGGCGGCCATCTCAGAACCCCTCGGCGCAGGCGTCGACCCGGCGCAGGTACTCGGCCCGGCCTTCATCGTCGAGCCAGCTCGCCTCGAAGGAGTTGCGCACCAGGCGCACCACCTCCTGCGCACTGAGCCCTGCCTCGGAGTGCACCCGCTGGAAGTTCTCAAGTATGTAGCCGGGGAAGTAGGCGGGGTCGTCGGAGTTGACGGTGACGCGCAGGCCGCGGTCGAGCATTGTCTTGATGGCCGCGGCCTTGGTGCCGTCGGTCACGTAGGCGTTGGAGATCGGGCACACGGTGAGCCCGAGCCCCCGCCGCTTGATCTCCTCTACAAGCGCTTCGTCTTCCAGGCAGTTGACGCCGTGGTCGATGCGCTCCACGCCGATGTCACCGACGCACTGCCAGATGTGGGCCACCGAGTTCTCCTGGTCGACGTCGCAGAGCATGGTGAGCCGGTACCCCTGGGCTCGGGCGTCGGCGTACACGTCTCGGAACTTGATGGGCGGGTTGTTCTTCTCGTCGGAGTCGAGGCCCACGCCCAGGATCCAGTCGCGGTACTCGCCGGCCCGCTCCAGGGTGGCGGCCGCGGACTCGGCCGACATGTCGCGCAGGAAGCACATGATGAGGTGCGAGCGGATGCCCAGACGCTGCTGGGCGTCGGCCTGGGCCCGGCGCAGGCCGGTTATCACGGTGCCGAACTCGATGCCTCGGGTGGTGTGGGCCTGGGGGTCGAAGAACATCTCCACGTACACCAGATTCTGGGCCGCCACCCGCGTGAAATAGGCCATGGCCAGGTCGTAGAAGTCGTCCTCGACGAGCAGCACGCTCATGCCCTCGTAGTACTGGGCCAGGAACGACGGCAGGTCGTCGAAGTCGTAGGCGGCGCGCATCTCCTCGACGCTCGCGTAGGGCAGCGCCAGGCCGTTGCGCTCGGCCAGAGCGAACTTCAGCTCCGGCTCCAGCGTGCCCTCCACGTGGATGTGGAGTTCGGCTTTGGGGATGGCGTTGATGAGGTCTTCGACGGAGCCCATGGCTTCTCCTATCTGGGGTCTTGGTTTGCTCGTGGGTGAGTGAGTCTCGGTTTGCTGATGGACGAACGAACGGTGCCGGTCAGCCTCCGGCCGCGACGAGGATCACGCGGGCCGGCGACTTCGAGGCCAGGCGCCAGCGGGTCTGGACCCATGCCGAGTGGAACATGACGTCGCCGGCGTGGAGGACCACTGCGGGTCGATCCTTGAACTCCACCCGCAGCGAACCCTCGATCAGATAGATCACGGCGTCGTCATCGGACTCGAACCACTCGTCGACGTCGGGCCCGGGCTCGATCCGGAAGTCGCCCAGCTCGGTGATGCGCCGGCCGCCCCGGTAGGCCGTGGGCGCCGTGGTGGTGTTGGGAAGCTCGCTCACGGCGATCTGGTTCAGCTCCGAAGCCCGCAGAACCTCCACTTCGGTGTCGGTGGGAGGATCGGGCAGCAGGTCCGACGGCCTCACCTTGAGAGCCGCGGCGATGCGGTACAGCGTGGCTATGGCCACCGACGTCCGCCCGGCTTCAAGCTGGCTCAGGAACGGCTGGCTCACATCCGCGGCCGCGGCGAGCTTCCGGCCCGACAGGCCCCGCTCCGTGCGGATCGCCTTGACCTTGACCCCGATCTCGAGGCCCAAATCATCGGCCACGGTGCCGGTCTCCTGTCTCGAGCCGAGTCGTGGTATTAGAAGCAGGGTAATCGGACGATGTCCGGCCTGCCGGTCGGGCCGGGGAGGCTGCACCTTCATGGCTGCTGAGAACGGAGCATGCCAAGACCCGGCGATCCTGGACCAGTGGCACCCCCTCTGGGCCATAGACGAGACCATGCCCAACGTCGTGTACGTCACCCGCCTGCTGGGCGAGTCGGTGAGCTTCGCGGTGACCGCCGACGGTGGGGCGGCCGTGTGGCGCACCAGGGGCGACCTGACCGCCGGGATGCCCGTGGACCCCGAATCGATAGCGGACACGCTGCCCAGCCGGTCTACCGGATACTGCAGCCCTACTCGATCCTTCTCTACAAGTCGTGTCCGGCGGCTCCGGAACGCATGGACCTGATCGGGCTCTTTGTGCAGTCCGTGACCGAGGAGCAGGTCAGGGCCCACATGTTCCTAAGCCTGGTCGACGACGCGAGCAGCATCGCCCTCATCTGATTCTTCGTCCAGACCATCTTCGCCCAGGACATGCCGATCCTGGAGAACCAGTATCCGAAGCTGCTCCCGCTCGACCCGCGGGCGGAGACGCCGATCCGACCGGGCCTCGATCACCTACCGGCGCTGGCTCAGCGACCTCGGCGTCACCTACGGGGTGATACCGGCGCCCCGGGTGCGATGGGACCACCTCCCGCTGCGCGCGGGCCGCTCGGGCGGCGAGGTGGTGGGCCGGGCCAGCAGCGTCACCTGGAGCCCCTCGACGTCGCAGCTGATCGGCTTCGGGCTGGTGCCGGCGGCGCTGGCCGGATTGGGAACCGAGCTGACGGTGCAGTGGGCCGACTTCTGGGGGCGCCCGCTGGGGACGGCTGCGGCCCAAGTTTGTGAATATCCATTCATCGATCTGAGTAGGCAGAAATGAGCCGGGACGGCTGCGAGGCGCGGGCGTCCCGCCCTACCACGATCACGGAGGTGATTCGATCTCGATGATGCGCGAGGGCGACGTGCTGGCCATCTCCGAGCCCCGCAACAACTTCCCGCTGCGCCGCGACGCGAACCGGACGATCCTGCTGGCCGGCGGCATCGGCATCACTCCGCTGCTGGCGATGGCCCAGGCGCTGCACCGGATGGGCCTCGCCTTCGAGTTGCACTGCTTCGCCCAGTCCTCCGACCACGTCGCGTTCCGGGACGTGCTCGACGGGCTGGGCGAGTCGGTGGTGCGCCATCTGGACCTCTCGCCCGATGAGACGGTCGGTGAGATCCGGCGCCTGGTGGCAGAGCACGAGACCGTGCTGCGCGACGCCCATGCGATCCTCGTCTACCTGGCCGCGAAGTACGACCCCAGCGGGCTCTGGTACCCGACCGGCGATGCCGAGCTGATCGGGGAGACCGCTCAGTGGATGCTGTTCGCGGAGGGCACCACCAACACGGCGTCGGCCGCCCGGCTGGGCGTCAACCTCGGCTACGACTTCGACCTCGAGGCCTGCCAGGCCGGGACCCACCGACTCTTCCGGGTGCTCGACGAACACCTGTGGTTCCACGAGCGCGAGGGTCGGGACTGGGTGTGCTCGGGCACCCATCCCACCATCGCCGACATTGCCCTGTTCCCCGACGTGATGCTGTCGGAGGAGGGCGGGATACCCCGGATCAACTACCCGGCGCTGAGGCGCTGGACCGACCGCGTCAGGCGGATTCCCGGCTTCGAGACGATGCCCGGGATCTTCCCCGCCTCCCCGGGCTAGGGGCTCACGATGTGCCGAAGGTGAGACCGAGATGCCAGTCATTCACCAGTACCGGGTCGTCGATCACCTCAGCCTCACCGCCGCCCACACGGCACGCCGATCATCTCAGCTTCGGCTCGGGGCGGGGATCACGCCGTAGGTGACACCGAGATCGGCCAGCCAGCGCCGGTACGTGATGGCAGAGCGGTCGGCTCGGATCGGCGTCTCAGCGCGGGGGTCGAGCGGGAGCAATTTGGGGTGCTGGTTCTCCAGGATGGGCTTGTCCTGGCTGAAGATCAGCAGCTGGTAGGCCTTGATGTCGGTGTCGGAACTGGTGTCGTCGATCACGCCCATGTAGTTGTGGGCCCGCACCAGCTCGGCGGTCATGGGCTGTACCCAGATGGCGCAGATGTCCTCCAGGGAGGGGTCGGGGAGGCTGTCGTAGTAGAGCATCACGCAGTAGGGGTGCGGAACCCGGTAGCGGTAGCGCATCACCACCGGAGCATCGAAGTTGACCCCGACCTTGGGCACCATGAAGTCGCACTTGGTTGCATGGATCTCGCCGTCGATGACGTCCACGTCGTACTCCACCACCTCGGTGTGGGGGAGCAGGCCCAGCGAGCCCTCGTGGACATAGGGGAAGTGGGCCAGGTCGAGGAAGTTCTCCACTGCGCGGGGCGCGGAGGTGGCCACGCCGACGCTGCCGGCGTTCATGTTGCGTCGCCGTGGGTGGTGGTATTCCGGCAGCGGGAACAGGTCATCGGGCGGATCCCCGAGGCTGGTCCAGAGGTAGCCGTACTGCGGCTTGACCGGCAGGGCCTCGGTACGGTCTAGGTTGGCCGCGTCGACCGCAGCGCCAGCGGGGACAGCCGACGATGACCGCCAGGCGTGGCACTCGCCGTCGGGGGTGCTGGTGAAGCTGACGCGCTCGTCGAGCAGCAGGGTCTCGTTCACAACGCCGACGGCGATCTCGTCGAGGGCGCTGATCACGTGCCACTGGTTCAAGATCACCGGGTCGGTGCACGCCGGCTTCGCGATCTCCACTGTGTCATTCCCGTTCTGATAAACGCTGCTTATCAGTCTGGCATCCGGCCGGGCGGTACGCAATCTGCTTCAAAAGACGGAGCGCTCGGCGTCTGCGTCTCGAATGGCGGCTCAGCGGCGGGCGAGCGCGGGGGTGTAGGGCGCCACGATCTGCGCGGCGCCCACGACGCCATAGAAGTAGAAGTGCGCCACCACACGGCCCCAGGCGGCGCGGGCGCGAGTCACATGCCGCGGCTGGGCACGCTCGAGAGGCTCGGTGTCGGGAAGCATCCGGGCCTTGAAGTCGGCGATGAACTCTGTGTCGGTGATCAGCAGGCACACCTCCTGGTTGCAGCGGAAGCTGTGCCGGCTGAAGTTCGATGAGCCCACGAGCAGCCTCTCGTCGTCTGCGAGCAGGAACCTGGCATGGAAGAAGTCCGGGTAGGTGCGCAGCTCCACGCTGGCGCGAGCCAAGCGTCCCCAGAGGTAGGGCTCGGCGGCGCGCAGCCAGCGGAAGTTGTTGTCCCGTGCCGTGATCACCGTCTTGGTCTGGGCCTGTGAGCGTTCGAGGAGTGCAGCTATGCCGATGTCCAGGGAGTAGGGGGAGGCCAGCACGAGGCTGTGGGCCGCGCCGCTGACGATGTCGTTGAAGACGGGCTCGATCTCCGTATTGGTGATGACCGACCCGTTCAATGAGCGGCGCTCGCCGCGCTCGGTGCGGGCGAAGTCCTCGGCGAGGGCCTTCACGATGGCGGGGTCCTCGGTGCGCACCATGAAGTCCCGCCAAGCGAAGTTGTGGTCGCTGATGTTGATGCCGCCGAGGTAGGCGCGGTCGTCCACCACGTAGAGCTTCTTGTGGTTGCGGCTCAGACCGAACAGCAGCACCGGCCCCCACGGCTGGGTGAAGGTGACGGCCACGCCCGCGGCCCGCAGCCGGTCGAACATGGCCGCGGTCTCGGCCGCCTCAGCCCGGACTTCCGGGTGGCGAGCGGGAAGGTCGCTGACATAGCGGAGCGCGAAGCAGTCGACCAGCAGCCTCGCGTCCACGCCCCGGCCGGCGGCCTCGGCCATCAGATCGGCCACTTCCAGCCCCGAGGCGTCGCCGTCGAAGGTCATCACCTGGACGAGCACCCGCCGCTCAGCCGAGCCCAGCGCCTGCCGCAGTTCCTCGACAAACTCCCGATTCGTGAACAGCCGCATCGAGAGCCCGGCAGTCACCCGCCGACGCTACCCCGCTCGATGCATCTGAGGTTGCCGACCGATCTGTTCGGGTTGGATTACCCCGCTGCTGACCACCCCGACCGGCAGCGGACTCTGGCCGGGCTCTGTTGCGCGTGGTAGAACAGGTAGAGGCAGATTCCCTATGAATCCGGGAGTCCGACGCTCAAGACCCGCGAGGTGATTCAGATGCGTAGCAGTCATCGTGTACTTGAGCGTCCGCGAACTCTCATAGCACTCATGGCGGTGTTCGCACTGATGGCTACAGGTTGCGGTGACGACGACGGCGACGTTGATACTGCTCCCACCACCGAAGCACCAGCACCTTCCGAGACCGCCCCAGCACCAGCCGTTGAGGAACCTGAGCCCGAGCCGGTGGCTGAGGAGCCGGAGCCCGAACCAGAACCGGTCACCGAAGAACCTGCCGTCGAAGAGGAGATGGCGGAAGAAGCGATGACGTTCGCCGATGTCTGCCCGGCGAAGATCGTGGTCCAGACCAATTGGTTCCCCGAAGCCGAGCACGGCGGCACCTACCAGGTGATCGGGCCGGACGGCATTATCGACGGGGCGAACGGCACGTACAGCGGACCGCTGGCCGATACCGGACTGGAACTGGAGATCCGCTCCGGCAGTCAGTTCATCGGCTTCCAACCGGTGACCAGTGTGATGTACCAGGACCCCGACATCTTCTTCGGCTACGTCGATGGCGGCGAGGCCATCCAGCAGTCGGGTGCGAACCCCACAATTGCGGTGATGGCGAACCTCGAGATCAGCCCACTGGCCATGCTGTGGGATCCCGAGACCTACGACTTCGCCAGCATCGAAGACATTCGAGACGAAGGCGTGACGGTTCTTCACTTCGATCCTTCAGTCTCGATCGACTACTTCGTGGAGACTGGCCAGCTGAGCCGGGACCAAACCGACGCGTCGTTCGACGGTTCTCCCGCGGTGTTCCTTGCTTCGAACGGTGGGATCGTCTTCCAGAGTTTCGCCACCAACGCTCCGTCGCTGTACGAGAAGGTGATCGCCGACTGGGGCAAGCCGATCGACTACCTCCTGGTCCACGACTTCGGCTGGACGCAGTACCAGTCGCCGCTGGTGGTTCGGCCCGACACGATCACGGATTACCGGGATTGTCTCGAGATGCTGATACCGGTGTTCCAGCAGGGCTGGATCGACTACATGAACGATCCCGTACCGGTCAACAACCGGATCCTGGAGATAGTGGAGGCCCAAGCGACCTTCTGGAGCTTGAGCGAGGAACTCAACGCCGACGCGATAACGGTCATGAGAGACCTCGACATCGTGTCCAACGGCCCCGATGACACTTTCGGGAACTTCGACATGGACCGGATCCAGAAGCTGATCGACCAGATCGCGCCGGTCTTCGTCGAGGCGGGAGCCGACGTGAAGGAAGGCTTGCGGGCCGAGGACATCGCCACCAACGAGTTCATCGACCCATCGATCGGCTTCTAGATCGCAACCCGCCTATGGGCTGCTGTCGGCGTCGTGTCCGCTGACGGCGCGTTTCGCCACCGCCGGCGTCGTTGGCGGCTTTCGGTTGCGCCGCCCCTGATCGTCTTCGCCATCGTCATCGGCGCCTGGGAGCTGGTCAGCCAGGTTGTGATGACCCCTGACCGTCAACGGGTGCTCCTGCCCCCTCCAGAGTCGACGGTTCAGGACGGATTCCTCGAATGGGACCATCTATCCCAGATCCTGTCCGGCTTGTGGCTGACCGGCCAAGTGACCATGCTGGGGCTGGCCATCTCGGTAGTCATCGGGGTCACCGTGGCCGTGATGATGAGCCAAGCCCGGTGGGTTGAGCGCATCATCCACCCCTACGCGGTGGTTCTTCAGACCATCCCGATCATCGCCATAGTCCCGATCGTCGGGCTCTGGTTCAGCTTCGCCTTCCGCAGCCGGGTGCTAGTGGCGGTGATCATCTCCTTGTTCCCGATCATCACCAACACTCTGTTCGGCCTGAAGTCGGTGGACCGGGGCCTGGAAGATCTGTTCACCCTCCACGGAAGCAAGTGGAGAACACGACTATGGAAGCTCAGGGCCCGCTCCGCCCAGCCTGCGTTCTTCACCGGCCTGCGCATTGCCGCTGGTATGGCCGTCATCGGATCGATCGTCGGTGACTTCTTCTTCCGTCGAGGTGACCAGATGGGCCTTGGTCGGCTCCTGTCGATCTATCACTCCCGGGTGCAACCCACGCTGTTGTTCACCGCCATCTTCTTCTCGTCCATGCTCGGTTTGACCCTGTTCGTTGCCTTCGGACTGTTGGGAAGATTCACTACGCGAGCCTGGTATGTACCTGCCCGCCGAACGCGTCATCGCCCATGAGTGCCAATCACCCAACCGGCGGCAGGACACAAGAGAGGCTTCGGCCTCGCAACCGTGCGGCTGGTTACCTACCGCGTCCAGCTCTCGAACTGGTAGGGGCGCCGTTGGGTCTGCTGATCGTCATGATCGGTGGCTGGTACGTCTTCACGTACGAGGTGCTCGAACACCACAGGCGGTTCCTGTTGCCGCCCCTCCACGAGGTCTGGACTCGATCATTCGTTGACGGCGACACCCGCTCAGAGCTGTTGGTCGGTCTCTGGGTCACGACCAAGACCTCGATGATGGGGTTGGTGGCGGCGACTGTCCTTGGGATCCTGTTCGCCGTTCTTATGAGCCAGGCTCGCTGGATCGAGCGATCCTTCTACCCGTGGGCCGTGTTGATCCAGACCATCCCCATCTTGGCCATCGTTCCATTGGTTGCCCTCTGGTTCGGTGTGGGCTTTTGGAGCCGGGTCCTGGTGGCGGTGATGATCTCCTTGTTCCCGATCCTTGCCAACACCCTCTTCGGGCTGCAGTCATCGTCAGAGGAGCAGGTCGACCTTTTCGAGATGCACGGCGCAGGGAGGTGGAAACGACTGGTCAAGCTCGACTTTCCGGCCGCAGTGCCCGCGCTGTTCACCGGGCTTCGGATCTCGGCTGGGCTGGCTGTGATCGGCACGATCGTGGGTGAGTTCTTCTTCCGAACCGGCGACCGGGGTCTGGGACAACTGATCGAGCTCCATCGGGCTACCAACGACACCGCCGAGATGTTCGGCGCGGTGATCCTCTCGTCGATGCTTAGTGTCGTCGTGTTCACGCTCGTCGGTCAGCTTGGCGACCGTCTTACCGGCAAGTGGCACGAGGCAGCCAACGACACGGTGCCTTGATCGACTCCATCTCGACGGTGTCGAGGACCATGCCGGTGCGCGGTGTGCCGCGACGCGCCGGCCCACGATGAGCCGGAGACTCGTGGCAGTTCTGGGGACGGGGTGGGGTGCCTGCCGGTGTGTGCCGCCAGCGGAAGTGCGGTACTAGCTTTGGGGGCATGGCGCAGACGGTCACTCCCCCCGGTGCGGCTGCGGGCTCGGGCGCGGGCGAACGGGTGCCGCCGCTTAGGCGGCGGCGTCGGGAGCTTCCCTGGCCGCTGAACATCTACCAGACCGCGGTCGGCAAGAAATATGTGATGGCCGTCACCGGGGCCGGGCTGCTGGCCTTCGTGATCGTGCACATGATCGGCAACCTGCACCTGTACGAGGGCCCGACCCAGGTGAACGAGTACGCCGAGGCGCTGCGGGACCTGGGCGGCCACCTGGTGCCCCGCACCGTGATCCTGTGGGTGATGCGCATCGGCCTGCTGGCCATGTTCGTGCTGCACATCCACAGCGCCTGGTCGCTCAAGGAGATCAGCCGCCGCAGCAGCGACAAGGCCAACTGGGTGAGCGGCAACAAGCGCTACGCCGGCGGCCAGGACTACGTGGCCGTGAACTTCGCCAGCCGCACCATGCGCTGGACCGGCCCCATCATCGGCCTGTACGTGCTGTTCCACCTGGCCGACCTCACCTGGGGCTGGTGGCTGGGCGACAACTACATCCGGGGCGACGTGTACCACAACGTGGTGGAGTCGCTGTCGTCGATCCCGGTGGCGATCATCTACATCGTGGCCAACGTGGCGCTGTCGGTGCACATCTACCACGGCATCGCTTCGGCGTTCCAGACCCTGGGCGTCAACAACCCCAGGTTCAACCATCTGCGGCGGATGCTGGCAACGGTGGTGGCCGCCGCGATCCTCGTCGGCAACCTCAGCTTCCCGATCATGGTGCAGGGAGGGGTGATCGCATGACGGCGAGGGGGGCGGCTGCGGCCAGGGCGATGGCGTTGGGGGTCGGCCGATGAGCGCTGCAGCGGCCAGGGCGATGGCGTTGGGGGTCGGCCGATGAGCGCTGCATTGGACGCCCGCATCCCCGACGGGTCCATCGCAGACAAGTGGGACAACCACAAGTTCTCGGTGAAGCTGGTCAACCCGGCCAACAAGCGGCGCTTCAAGATCCTGGTGGTGGGCACCGGGCTGGCCGGGGCCTCGGCTGCGGCGTCACTGGCCGAGCTGGGCTACAAGGTCGAGGCGTTCACGTTCCACGACTCGCCCCGGCGGGCCCACTCCATCGCCGCTCAGGGCGGCATCAACGCGGCCAAGAACTACCGCAACGACGGCGACTCCGTGTACCGGCTGTTCTACGACACCGTCAAGGGCGGCGACTACCGCTCCCGTGAGGCCAACGTCTACCGCCTGGCCCAGGTGTCGCTCAACATCATCGACCAGTGCGCCGCCCAAGGGGTGCCGTTCGCCCGGGAGTACGGCGGCCTGCTGGCCAACCGGTCCTTCGGCGGCGCCCAGGTGAGCCGCACCTTCTACGCCCGGGGCCAGACCGGCCAGCAGCTGCTGCTGGGCGCCTACCAGGCCATGGCCGCCCAGATCGCGGCCGGCGGGGTGACGCTGCACAACCGGGCCGATGTGCTCGACATCGTGGTCAAGGACGGCGAGGCGGTCGGGATCGTCACCCGGGACCTGCTCACCGGCGAGGTGCGGGCCCACAGCGGCCATGCGGTGGTGCTGGCCACCGGCGGCTACGGCAACGTCTACTACCTGTCCACCAACGCCATGAACTGCAACGTCACCGCGGCGTGGCGGGCCCACCGGCGGGGGGCGGCGTTCGCCAACCCGTGCTACACCCAGATCCACCCCACCTGCATCCCCGCCAGCGACGAGTTCCAGTCGAAGCTGACCCTCATGTCGGAGTCGCTGCGCAACGACGGGCGCATCTGGGTGCCCCGCAACATGGACGAATCCCGGGCCGCGGCCGACATCGGCGAGGCCGACCGCTACTACTTCCTCGAGGAGAAGTACCCGGCGTTCGGGAACCTGGTGCCCCGCGACGTGGCGTCGCGCAACGCCAAGACGGTGGTCGACCAGGGCCTGGGCGTCGGCCCGCTGCGCAACGGCGTGTACCTCGACTTCTCCGGCGTGATCGCCCGCGACGGCGAGCACGTCGTGCGGGAGAGGTACGGGAACCTGTTCGACATGTACGAGCGCATCACCGGCGAGGACCCGTACCGCTCGCCCATGCGCATCTACCCGGCCACCCACTACACCATGGGCGGGCTGTGGGTGGACTACAACCTGATGACCAACGTTGGTGGACTGTACGCCCTGGGCGAGTGCAACTTCTCGGACCACGGGGCCAACCGGCTGGGGGCCTCGGCGCTGATGCAGGGCCTGGCCGACGGCTACTTCGTGCTGCCCTACACGATCGGCGACTACCTGGCGCCGAAGCTGGGGTCGGCGCCGGTGCCGACCGACGACCCGGCGTTCGCGGCGGCGGTGGCCGAAGTGGACGACCGCACCCGGGGCTGGCTGGCCAAGCGGGGCACCAAGTCGGTGGACCACTACCACCGGGAGCTGGGCAAGATCGTGTGGGAGTACTGCGGCATGGCCCGCAACCGCACCGGCCTGGAGAAGGCGCTCAGCGAGATCCCGGCGCTGCGGGAGGAGTTCCGGGCCAACGTGAAGGTGCTGGGCTCGGCCGACACCACCAACCAGTCGCTGGAACAGGTCAACCGGGTGGACGACTTCATGGAGATGGCCGAGCTGAAGGTGCGCGACGCCCTGCACCGCGAGGAGTCCTGCGGCGGGCACTTCCGCGAGGAGCACCAGACCCCCGAGGGCGAGGCCCTGCGCGACGACGAGAACTTCACCTATGTGGCCGCCTTCCAGTGGCAGGGCCCCGACCGGCCCCAGGAGCTGATCAAGGAGCCGCTCGAGTTCGAGAACGTCAAGCTCACCCAGAGGAGCTACAAGTGAGCGCCGGCAACGGGGGCGTGGCGTGAGCTCGGGCAATGGGCACGGGGGCGTGGCGTGAGCTCGGGCAACGGCAACGGCAGCGCGGGCAATGGGCACGGGGCCAGGATGCGGTTGAGGCTGCGGATCTGGCGTCAGGCGGGGCCGGACGAGCCCGGGGCCTTCCTGGACGTCGACGCCCACGGCATCCCCGCCGACGCATCGTTCCTGGAGATGCTGGACATCGTGAACGAGCGCCTCATCGAGGATGACATCGAGCCGATCACCTTCGCCCACGACTGCCGGGAGGGCATCTGCGGCACCTGCGGGGTGATGATCAACGGGCGCCCCCACGGCCCCGAGAAGGCCACCGCCACCTGCCAGCTGCACATGCGCAAGTTCAGCGACGGCGACAAGATCGTGATCGAGCCGTTCCGGGCCGCATCGTTCCCGGTGGTGAAGGACCTGATGGTGGACCGGCGGGCCTTCGACCGGATCATCGAGTCGGGCGGCTACATCTCGGCGCCCACCGGCACCGCTCCCGACGCCAACGAGATCCCGATCCCCAAGGACGTGGCCGACTTCGCCATGGACGCGGCGGCCTGCATCGGCTGCGGGGCGTGCGTGGCCGCCTGCCCCAACTCGGCGGCCCAGCTGTTCACCGCGGCCAAGCTCGGCCATCTGAACGTGCTGCCCCAGGGCCAGCCCGAGCGGTGGCGGCGGGCCGAGACGATGGTGGAGACCATGGAGTCGTTCTTCGGGTCGTGCACCAACCATGGCGAGTGCACCGAGGCCTGCCCCAAGGAGATCAGCCTCGACTTCATTGCGGTGCTCAACCGGGACTACCTCAAGGCCAAGGTGAAGAACCGTCGCCTCGCCTCCCAGGCCTGAGGGTGTCGGGGCGAGAGGCCGATGAGGGCCGAGTGGGCTCGTGGCCGGCCCATGGCGGCAAGTTCTTGTAGCTGTGGGCGTCACACGACCCCTTGCAACAAGAATTCGGGAATGAGCGGGTGGGAGCGGGCCGGCCGCGAGCCGAGGCGCGAGTTGGCTAACGGACCGAAACACACAACGGGCCGCGGGCCGAGGCGCGGGTTGGCTAACGGACCGAAACACACGACGGGCGCAAGCAGATGAGCGGACCGGAGACGGGGTGGGGCCGGGGGCGGCGGTTGGCGCTCGGAGTGGGCCGCGGCGTGGCCATGGGCGCGGCCGACGTGGTGCCGGGCGTGTCGGGGGGCACCATCGCAGTGGTGCTCGGCATCTACGAGCGGCTTCTGGGCGCGATCCGGGGTGTCGCGGGCGGAGCCGGGACGCTGCTGCGGGGCGACTGGCGGGGCGGCGGGCGGCGGCTGGTCACGGTGGACTGGTGGCTGATCGTGCCGCTGCTGGCCGGGATCCTGGGCACGATCGTGCTGCTGGCCTCGGTGATCGAGACCCAGCTGGAGGAGCGGCCGGAGATGATGGCCGGCCTGTTCTGCGGGCTGGTGGGTGCGTCGGCGGTGTCGGCGTGCCGGCTGTTCGAGTGGCGCAGCGCGGCCCGGATCGGGATCATGGCGGTGTCGGCCGGGGCCACGTTCGCTCTGCTGGGTCTGCAGTCCGGCCCCGTCGCCGACCCGTCGCTGCCGGCGCTGGCCGGCGCGGGGGCGATAGCGGTGTGCGCCATGATCCTGCCCGGCATCAGCGGGGCATTCCTGTTGCTGATGCTGGGCATGTACGGGGCGGTGATCAGCATCGTCACCGACGTCCGCTATCTCGACGCGGCCGTGTTCGCTCTCGGTGCGGCGGTGGGCCTGGCGTTGTTCTCGTCGGTGCTGGGCTGGTTCCTGGACCGGGCCCGCAACACGGTGCTGGCGGTGCTGGTGGGTATGATGGCCGGGTCGCTGCGGGTGCTGTGGCCCTGGCCCAACGGCGTGGGCGTGATCAGCCGCCACGACCACGAGGTGATCTCGGGCACCGGCCTGGCCTGGCCCGGCGCACAGGAGTGGGCGGCTCCCACCGTCGCGGCGGCGGTCGGCTTCGCCGCGGTGCTGCTGCTCACCCGCTGGAGCCGAGAATCAGAGAGCTAGGTTCGAACTGCGGCGCCGCGGGCCCCGGCGCGGCTATGGGGACTCCAGTTGGACCTTTCGCAGCATTGACAGGATCCACTCGCCCGATGTCATGGGCGCGTAGCGCGGCGGCTCGTCCGGTGATGTGCAGGTGGGAATGCACTCGATTCGGGCGTCGTATGCCGGCTGGTGAAAGAAGGCAATAGAGAGTCGATCGTCGGTGTCGCCGTCGGGCACGACCACACGGTGGAGGGTGGACGTCCACCGGTCATTCGTCCAGGCGGCCATGAGGTCGCCGAGGTTGACTACGAATGCCCCGGCCACGGTCGGGACGTCCTCCCACTCTCCGTTGGACGGCTTGATCTGCAGGCCAGGTCGTCCGTCGTGATAGAGGATGGTCACGCTGCCCCAGTCAGTGTGCTCGCCCCGCCTGAACTGGCCTGGTGCTACATGCCGTCCCGATCTTGCTTGCGCTCCCGATCTTGCTTGCGCTCCCGATCTTGCTTGCGCTCCCGATTAACCTAAGATAGATATACTAGATAGGTCAAGCCTGAACGGGGGGACGATGCGGAACCGATTGAAGGAATCGTCGGCGATTTCTTCTTCCGTCAAGGCGAGCCCGGCCTGGGGATACTGCTCGACTCCTACAGGGCAACCCTTCAAGCCGAGCGACTGTTCGGCGCGGTGATCCTGTCCTCGGCGCTCGGACTGGCAGTGTTCGTGGCTTTTGGATGGGTGGCCGACATGGTCATCGGTTCTTGGCACGAATCGGGATCACAGGAATCCTGACCCGTCCGAGCGCGATACCTTCGGGCAGCCCGATGATCCAACCCAATGCACACCACATCCCAGGGGAACGCAATGGCCGCCAATACCGAACACGTCGACGCTGACTCGCTGGGCGTGGCACCCGTGACTGGCGGGCGGCTCGCCGAACGAGTCGCGTCGGAGCTGCGTCGACGCGTGGTGGACGGCGAGCTCGCAGATGGGGCGCGGCTCCCCAAGGAGGACACGCTGCGCAGCTTGTTCGCGGTCGGGAAGCCAGCGATTCGCGAGGCTTTGCGGATCCTGGAGACGGAGGGCCTGATCTCCGTTGTGCGCGGCAACAGGGGAGGCGCGATCGTGCGGGTCCCGAACCCGTCCGGCATCGCGTACTCCCTGGGGATGGTCCTCACCTTTGAAGACGTCGAGGCGGGCGACCTGGCAATGGCGGTACGCGAGATCGAGCTGCTGTGCGCCGGATTGTGCGCTCAAAGGCCCGATCGCGGGGCCACTCTCGTGCCCAGGCTGCGCGCCATCCATGACCGATCCGTCGCAATGCACCTCACCGGCGATATCCGGCCCCTGCTGCGGGCGTTCCATGAGGAGCTGGCGGCATCCTGCGGTCGTCGAACCCTCACCATTCTCGCTGGGTGCCTGGAGACCCTGTGGACTGGGCATGTCCGCGCTGCGACCGGCGCGCCGTCCACCGCGGTGGGGGCCCCTGCAGGTCCCGGTCGCAGCCAGTCCATCGCCGAGCACTCGATGATCGTCGATGCCATCGAGGCCGGTGACGTCCAAGAGACGCAGGAGCTTCTGCGGGCCCATCTTGAGCGCGTCCAAGAGCAAGCCACCACGATCGACCTCAGCAGGCCCATCGATATCCTCGACCATCCGATCGCCGTCCCGAGTGCTCGGTGAGCGCAGCGACGCACTCAGCAGCGAGTACCCCGCGAGCCGGTTGACCCTTCCCCCCAAACATGCATATCATAGATATGTAGAATCGAGGTTGTGGCTTCAACCCGCGGCGGCTGCAGGTCGATCACCATTGGGCGGACGATAACAAGTGTGGCGTAGTCGAGAATCGAGTGAGGCGGTCATCGCCGCGCTGGCCTCGGTCGTCGATGGCGCCGACCTCATCACCGACCCCGGACTGATCGGTCGGCGCCTGCGCGACAACTCGTGGCTGTCGCCGGTGCTCAAGACGTACATCGACGACATGGCCGACGCGTCGGGGCGCTCACTCGACGTGTGCGCCCTGGTGTCACCGGCCGATGCCGAGCAGCTCCGGTGCTGCGTCTCGCTGCTGTACCGCCAGGGTTCGCCGATCGTGATCCTGGGCGCGGGAACGACGAACTTCGGTCAGACCACCCCTCTCGATGGTGGGGTGGTGATCGAGATGAAGCACTTCGATCACGTCGCGGCCCCTCGGGGCGGCCGGATTCGCGCCGGCGCGGGCGCGACGACCGCAGCCGTCGACGAGATGGCCCACGGGGCGGGGCTGGAGGTCCCGGTCATGACGACGACGTTCGCCACGGCGACGTCGGGAGGGTGGGTGTCCGGAGGCCACATCGGTCTGGGCTCGCCGACCTGGGGGTCGATCTGGGACGAGAACGTGGTGGGGGCAACGTTGATGACGGTGGAAGAAGAGCCCCGTGTCCTGTCCCTCGATGAGTCGGCGATCGAGCCGGTGCTCCACTCCTACGGCACGACCGGGATCCTCACCGACGTCACCTTCCGGCTGGTCGAGGCCCGCCAGTGGACCGAGCTCGTGGTCTGCTTCGATGACTTCGACGCCGCCTGCCGGTTCGCCGGAGCAGTCAGCGAGCGACCGGGGTTGAGGATCCGGGCCGCGGCTGCCCAGGAGCCGACGATCACGCCGTGCTTCAGCGCCTTGCGGGGCCACGTCGAGCCCGAGGAGGCCATCGTCATCTCGATCATCGACGATGACCAGCACGACACCTATCTCGACCTCGCCGCAGAACACGGCGGCCGGATCGTGCCGTGGCGAGGCAGGGGCGCCGACCATCGCCCGACCCTGGCCTACATGGTTTACGGGCATCGGATGCTCTGGGTGAAGAAGATCGCTCCGCTCGGCGCCTTCCTGCACTGCTATCTCGACCCGGATGATCCGTTGACGCAACTGGCGACGCTGAAGCGGCGATTCGGCGATGACGTCATGGTCGAGCTCAAGTTCCTGCGGTCGAAGTGGTTGAGGGAGAGGTTCGGCCACACCGGCGAGGGGGTGTTGCCAGCGCCGCTGGTGTGCGTGGTGGAGGGAGAGAAGAACCTGGCGGCAGTGATGTCGTTCTGTGATGAGATCGGGATCCGGTACCAGAACCCCCACACCTTCTTCCTCGACCAGAAGGGCCTGCTCCGCGATCCCGACGTGATGAAGCGGTTCAAGGCCGATGTCGATCCAAAGGGCCTGTTGAACCCGGGCAAGTTCAGCGACGACGAGGTGGGAACGTGATGGAGAGGGTGAGGTTCGATCATGTGGCCATCGAGGTGAACGACTTCGACGGTCGAGTCGATGCCCTCGTCAACGACGTCGGCATGACCCTCGTGCGCCGCGGGATCAGGTACAGCACAGGTCAGCGGATCGCCATGCTCGGTGACGAGACCGGCGTGAAGATCGAGTTGATCGAGTCCGACGCCGGCCAGCCCACGCTCGCCCATGTCGCCTTCCGGGCCGATGAGGCCGAGGCGGTCGACGAGGCCGAGGCCGGGCTGGTTGAAGCCGGCTGGTCGAGAGTCAACCCGGTCCACGACCTGGCCGCGGCCCGCGCTCGGACGACGCTGGTGGCGGATGGGGGCGGGCTCCACGTCCAAGTCATCGCCTACGAGCCCGACAGCCCCGACCTGGGTGGGTCGGGGGGCGACTGATCAACCGCTGGGTACGCACGAAAGCTTCCGAGGAAAACTTCCGAGGAAAAGGGAGAAACCGATGGATTTCTTAGTCCGGATGAGAGCGATCGAGCCCATCCCGCTGCCGATGGAGGAGCTGGGTGCCCTGGCCAAGGCCCAGATGGACTACTGGGACCGGCTCATGGCTGCTGGGAAGGTCGTCTACACGGCGCCGTTCGTGGGGCGAAGAGCCCGCGTCGCCATCTACCGGGCCGAATCCAACGACGAGCTGTTCACCCTCATCAACGAGGATCCGCTCTTCCGTTACCTCGAGCGTGAGGTCATCCCGCTCGCAACCAACGAACAACTGAGGGCGCTCTACCAGACGTTCATAGACGGAGCCTGAGTCCCGGGCGGGCCTGAGTAGACGGAGCCTGAGTAGACGGAGCCTGAGTCGACGGAACCTGAGTCGACGGAACCTGAGTCCACGGAACCCGGGCCTCGGCCGGGAACACCTTGGCCTGGCTGGGCCTGCCCGGCCGACCTGCGAGCCTTGGTGCGGCCGACATGCTTGGCGTGTTGACCGCCTTGCTTCCGCCGTGATGTATGAGGTATACATCACGGCGCCACAGTCCAACGAGAATGACGCCCGGGAACGCCCGAGGGCGGCCTTCAACCAAGAGCCATAGGGGGACCCAGACATGCGCAGAGTGGACGCCGAAGTAGTCGACGCCTACATCGATCCCGACCGCTGCTGCAACCAGGGCAGCATCGTGAAGCTGCACAACGGCGAGCTGCTGCTGGGCTACAACGAGGAGCGGGCCAAGATGCACGCCGACACCGGCCGGTCGTGCCTAGTCCGGTCGTTCGACGGCGGCAAGAGCTGGGATCCGAGCACCAGGGTGGTGGTCGAGGACTACACCGACCACACCGGCAACTGGGACTGCGCCTTCGCCCAGATCAGCGACGGCACCCTCATCATGCACACCCGCATCTGCGGCTTCATTTCCTCCCCCACTGCCATTGCCAACCGCATCGATGAGCAGGCCATGTACAGGAGCCGGGCTCACCAGACCGGCTACGCGGTGTACAAGTCCAAGGACAACGGGCACAGCTGGGATGGGCCGACTCCGGTCAGCACCTACCCGATCGCGGACTCGGGCACTGCGTACTGCCTGGCCGGCGGCACTGGATCCGGCCATGTGGTGGAGCTGCCCGACGGCGGGCTGTTGATGCCCCTGGAGGGCACGCTCAGCGCCGACGGCTACCAGGGCGGCGGCGGAGTGTCGTGGGAGACGTCGCGCTGCTTCATGCTGCGCTCAGACGACGGCGGCGACAACTGGGAGCACTGGGGGACGATGGCCTTCGACCCGGCCTCGATCATCAACTTCCAGGAGCCGTCGCTGACCCGCATGTCCAACGGCCGGCTGGTGGCGATGATCAGGGTGGTGTTCCGACCGGCCCGCTATGACTACCAGTGGGTGACCCATTCCGAGGATGACGGCGTGACGTGGGCGCCGCCCCAGCGGACCCGGCTGTGGGGGTACCCCGCCGACATGATCCAGCTTCAGGACGGCCGGGTGCTGAGCGTGTACAGCTACCGGGCCCAGCCCATGGACGTGCGGGGCTGCACCTCCTCCGACGGCATCAACTGGGACCCCGACGACGAGTTCATCATCGCCGACTGCCACTCGCCCACCCGCGAGCAGCACCCGCAGTACTGGCACATCGGCTACCCGACGGTGGTGCAGCTCGACGACGGCACGATCGTGACCGCCTACCACGAGTACACCGACGACGACGAGCCCATCCAGTACATGCAGACCGCTCGCTTCCGGCTCGACTGAGTCGCCTGCCGGAGAGCTTCTGTGCGCTCTGGCAGATCGTTGACGGCGCACGGACATCGAACCGGCGCCGGAGTAATCCGCGCCGGCTCGACTGAGTTAGTTGCCTCGACCCTCGCCTGAGCGAAGGCTGCTCATTGCGGTAGACGCCTTCGGCGACGACCACATCCAAACCCTGTCCGCCGCTGTCTCCGGATGGGCGAGCTGGGAGCGCCTCAGCCAGCACGCCCCCGCGAACGAGTACGCCCAGGCGATGGCTGCTGCCGAGGTCATGATCGGCTGGCCCGAGCCCGAGTGGCTGGCGGACAGCGGAGTGAAGCTGCTGCTGCTGCCCAGCGCGGGCTACGAGGAGTACCTGACACCGGAGTTGGCGGCCAAGGAGGGGCTCGTCGTGTGCAACGCCGGCGGTGCCTACTCCGAGGGGGTGGCCGAGCACTGCGTGGCCATGATGATGGCGCTGGTGCGCCGCCTGCCCGAGTACCTCGCCGCCATGGAGCCGCGCCGCTGGGATCACCTGCACCGGCACGGCCGGTTGTCGGGCTCGACCGTTTGCGTGATCGGGCTGGGGACCCTGGGATCGGCCATCGCCCGGCGCTGCTCGGCGCTGGGCATGAGCGTGGTCGGTGTGCGCCGCCGTCCGGACCGGCCGAGCCCGACGGTCCTGGAGGTGTTCGGACCCGAGGACCTGGGCACCGCGGTTGCGGGCGCCGACCATGTGGTGGGAGCGCTTCCGGGCGGGGCGGCCACCAGGGGGCTGATCAGTCGGGAGGTCATCGAGGCCATGAAGCCGGGCGCCTACTTCTGCAACGTCGGCCGGGGGCCGTCCGTCGACGAGGCGGCCCTCGTCGAGCGACTGCAGGACGGGAGCCTGGCCGGGGCGGGCCTCGACGTGTTCGCCACCGAGCCGCTGCCGGATGACAGCCCCCTCTGGAGCATGGAGAATGTCATCGTGACTCCGCATATGGCCGGCTACACCCCGGACTACGCCGACGAGCTGTGCGACGTGTTCGCGGCCAACCTGGCCCGCTACGGCGCGCGAGAGCCACTGCACAACGTGATCGACCTCTCGGGAACGGCTGCGTGAAGATCAGCAACCTGTCGGGAACGGCTGCATGAAGATCAGCAACCTGTCGAGGGCGGCGACATGAACTCAGAGGTCTCGTGAAGATCACCGGGATGGTGACTCGGGTGCTGGCGCTGGACGCGCAACCCTGGTACGGCGACAGCCCCATCCCCGACGACGTGCCGCCGGTGTGGCATTTCCCGTTGACCTGCGTCACCACCGACGAGGGGATCGACGGATTGACGATGGGCTACGGCGCCAACGGCGAGGGGATCGGCTCGGCCCACCAGCTCCATGACGTGTATCTGCGGGCCATCCTGGGCAAGGACCCGCTGCGCCACGAAGACCTGTGGGATGAGCTGATGGGGCTCAACCGCCATCTGTATCCCATCAGCGACGGCCTGCAGGGCATGCTCGACGTGGCCTTCTGGGACATCAAGGGCAAGGCCGCCCGAAAGCCCATAGGCGAGCTGCTCGGCGTGTGCCGCACCGAAGTTCCCGCCTACCGAACCGGCTCGCACTGGAACCTGACCCCCGAGGACACCTTCGCCGAAGCTCTCGACATGAAGCAGCAGGGTTACCGGGGCTTCAAGCTGACCCTCTATGACGGCCCGGCCGCCGACATCCCTAGGGCGCGGGCCGCCCGCGAGGCCGTGGGCGATGACTTCCCGCTGATGCTGGACGCGGTCGCGGAGTACAGCTTCGACCAGGCCATGGAGGTGGGCGAGGCGCTGGCCCGCCTGGGCTACCGGTGGTTCGAGGAGCCGGTCCCCGACCGTGACATCTCTCTGCTTGAGCAGCTCACCCGGCGGCTGGAGGTGCCGATCCTGGCCACCGAGACGGTCAGCCTGCGGGAGCTGCCCCAGTTCCTGGAGCGCAGGGCCGTGGACCTGGCCCGCGGCGACGTGTTCATCAAGGCGGGCATCACCGGGCTGCGCAAGGCGCTGGCCATGTGCGATCAGGTCGGCATGAACCTCGAGATCCACGCCCTGCACTCGTCGCTGCTCGACATCGCCAACCTGCATGTGGCCTGCTCGGTGCGCAACTGCGAGTTCTTCGAACTGCACCACCCGATGTTCCGCTTCGGGCTCAAGGACGCTCCGCTGGACATCGACGGCAACGGCTGCCTGCACCTGCCGACCGGGCCCGGGCTCGGCGTGGAGCTCGACTGGGACTGGATCGACGACAACACCGTCCTGACGCTGTCGGGACTCAAGGACTAGCCCACTCGCTGGGTTTCGCGCGGTTGCGGCTCGGTCCTAGCCGATTAGATCGACGTCGATGCCCTCGGCCCGTAGCGCCTGCTCAAGGCGGAGCGCGGGTGCAGCGAGGAACACGGCCGCGTTGAGGTACACGGCTGCGGCCAAGGCTTCGGTTCCGAGCACGTTGAGAGCATGCCGGCGGCGCAGATCCCCCATCAGAGGTGCCAACGTCCTCAAGCTCTCCATCCCGATCCATTCGGGTAGCTCCAGCAGCCTCCGGATCGCCAGATCGCGGAACTCCAGGGGGTAGACATCGAACGAACGGGATAATGCGCCGTCGCGTCCGGATGCGCCCAGCACGGCCCGGCACAGCCGGACGTACCAATAGCCGGTTGTGTAGACCGCCTCCGCGGGCCGAGGCGGATCGCCGCCCCGCAGCAGCGAACCCAATATCTGGTCGTCGATCAGTTGAGTCACTCGGTGGCCAACTCGGGGTCACCGAACCCCGCTATAGCCATCTGCCAGTCCTCTTCGGTCACGGACTCCATGAGTTCACGGCGCAGACTCTCGATGGCCGCGGGGACGATCACGACAGCCTCGCCCAAGTCGAGATATGTGACTTCGCCGCCGTTGTGCAAACCCCAGCGGCGGCGGGCTGCCGCTGGGAGGCTCATTTGCCCTCGATGCGACACTCTGATTGCTCCGGTGTTTGACATGCAACCAGGCTACAAGGCATCAGAACATTATTCCTTGTGAATTCGCTGACCTTCGAGGCTCATGCACCCGCGCAACGGCTTGAGTCACATCCCCAGCACCATGAGGCCCGCGGATCGGGCGGCTTGTGCCTGGCGCACGTCGAACGTGAGGAAGCAGGTCGATTCTCCGGCGCGCCGCGCCGCGGCCACGTGCAGCGCGTCAAGAGAACGGCAAAGCGTCTGTTCGGCTATGCGGGCCGCATCATTGCAGGTGACGTCGTCGAGGCTCACCAGCGCGAATGCGTCCAGGTCGGCCTGCACCTGTCGGCGGGCTGCGAGCAGCTCATCACCCTCCAGCAGTCGCGTCAGGTTGCGCCGCAGCTCCACCTCGGTCAGTCGCGACGTTACGAGAACCGGATCGGTGGCCATGAGCTGGTCGGCAACATCGGAGTCGCGCTCGGCGATGTAGCGCTTCAACAGCGCGCTGGTGTCCACATACAGGGTCATCCGCGGTCCTCGTCGAGATCTGACAGCAGCGTCATCCGCGGTCCTCGTCGAGATCTGACAGCAGCGTCATCCGCGGTCCTCGTCGAGATCTGACAGCAGCGTCATCCGCGGTCCTCGTCGAGATCTGACAGCAGCGTCATCCGCGGTCCTCGTCGAGATCTGACAGCAGCGTCATCCGCGGTCCTCGTCGAGAGCGTCGGCGACACTTCGTGGCGCGGAGAAGCGCACGGCCGGCTCCAGGCGCGTCCTGGACGCTGGCGTGACCCAGCCCTCTTCCACGCCCCGCTCGATCATCGACGCCCCCTCGAGGCCTACGAGGCGCGCCACCGGCCTTCCCCGGTCGGTGACCACAATCTGCTCGCCGCTCGCGGCCCGACTGACATACTCGGACAGCTTGGCCTTCAGTTCCCGAATCCCCACAGTCATGTAGTCACATTAACACCATAATGTGACTACATCAAACGGAACGGCCATCACCGGCTAGATGCGGCCTCACTCGGTTTCACTAGTGTGAGGCTATGAGTGGAGTCCCCCTCGTGACCGAGCTGAGGTTTCCGCTGGACGCTGCAGAGATAGAGACGTATCACCGCGATGGCGTGCTTGGACCCTACCGGTTGGTCTCGCCCGCCCTAATGGCCCCGATGCGGGAACGGATCATGGCCGAGATCATCACCCCCGGGGAACACGACGATGACCCCGACTTGCACTATCACGACCGCCATCTCGACAACGCTGCGGTTTGCCGCCTGTGCCGGGGACCGGAGCTGGTAGAGCGCATCGCTTCGCTGATCGGCCCCGACCTGTTGATCTGGCGCAGCAACTTCCAGATCAAACAGCCTGTGGCCGAGGCCTCCGGTGAGGAGAGGCGCTATACCGAGGTGCCGTGGCACCAGGATGGGGCCTACTTCGATCTGCGGCCGATGGTCCAAGTATCGGCCTGGATCGCCATCACCGAAGCGACTCTTGACAACGGTTGCCTCCAGGTGGTCCTCCGGTCGCATACCAGCACCTTCCAGCACGATGTGGACGCGACCCGCACCTCGTTCCACCAGGCCGTACCGGCGGATGCCATCGATCCCGCCGACATTCGGGCCTTTGAGCTGGAACCGGGGGAGTTCGTGCTGTTCAGTGAGAACACGCTGCACGGGTCCGGCCCCAACCGCACGGCCTGCCCCCGCATCGCGCTGACGCCGCGGGTCACGGTGCCGTTCGTGCGGGTGACCGGCAACCCTCTCTACGCGGGCCGCGACCGTGCCCGCCATGCCCCCGATGAGCCGCGTGAGGTGGCGATCCTGCGGGGCCGTGACTACACCGGCCGCCACCACGTGGTGCCGTTGCCTTGCCCCGGCGGCTGAGGCTCAGGCTCAGCCCACAACCTCAGCCCAGGACGTTGGGTGCGCCGATCGACTACAGCATGTCCCGGGCCCCGCCGATAGTACGTCACGGACAAGGCGGAGCCTCGAACGGGCACCCCGGACCCGGAGGGCTCCGCGGACGCGAGAGCAGACGACCGCAGGCGGACAGACGCCGCGGAGCGCACACAGCGTGTAGCTAGCGCATCACCAGGCGCACGCTGACGGTGGTTGTGGTTGGGGCAGCCTGCGGCGCCGCCAGGCCAGTGCCGCCCGTCGCCGCTCAGACTGTCGGGTCGAGTGTCGCGACGATCCGCGACCGGCTCGCCCATGCGGTGATCTCGCGGTCGGCGGTGGCCAGCCGGTAGCCCCTGATGACGGCGGTTGCGGCGATGATGCGGTCGGCAGGGTCGGCGTGAAACCCCTCGGCCCCAAGTTCCACCGAGCGGATGGCCGTCTCGTCGTCCACGGGAACGATCCGCAGCCCGTCGGCCACCAGGCGTTGGCGCAGGGAGCGCGGCGGGAGGTCCAGGTCGAGGCGCCCTCCCTCATGGAGCAGGGCGATCTCCCAGAAAGTGAACGATGAGACAGCCGCGGCGCCCTGAGCCCACACCGACTGGATCTCACGGCGAGCCTCCTGCCCGATGAGCGGCGATCCCGCTACGAGCCAGATCAGCACATGCGTGTCGAGAAGGATCACGGGCGCCGCGGCAGGTCAGGATCCAGCACACGGGCGGGACTGCCGACAGCTTCCCAGTCCTCAGCCGGGACAGCGGGCGCGACGACGTCGCCAGTTATGCGGACCTGCTCCCGGTATCGCCCCCACATCACAGGCGCCGACCGCGCCGCTGGAACGAGCCGCGATACCGGCCGGCCATGCTTGGTGATGACGATCTCGGCGCCGGTCTCGTTCACCTCGTCCATAAGCGCCAGGCACCGGTTCTTGAACTCGCCCGCCGGAATCGTCCGCTGGCCGTGTTCGTCCGTTGTCATGTCACATCCTCCCGATAGGCGGCCACCCGGGATTATAGTCATAGACAGCAGCCATAGCCATATGCGGTACGTGCATGCGATCCCGGAGACGAGCGCCGAGACGGCTCAGGCTCAGCCCACAACCTCAGCCCAGGACGTTGGGGGCGCCGATCGACTGCAGCATGGCTCGGGCCTTGTCGCGGTAGAGGTCGCGGATGTCGCGGGTCGGGGGCCGGCTGCGGCTCGACGGCAGGCCGACCAGCTCCATGCACAGCTTGTCGAGGTGCCCGTCGCCGCTGGTGTAGCCCTCCATCTCGGTCCACAGCCGCATGAACGGCAGCACCACCCTCACCAGCTCGTGCTGGGCCTCGACGTAGCGGCCGTCGTTGAGCAGGTTCCACATGCGCACCCCCCACTGGGGCCAGAAGTTGCAGATGTGGACCTCGATGCCCCTAGCGCCGAGCATGTGGCTGGTGGGGAATCGCAGCTGGTTGTCGATGATGCAGAACCGGTCGGAGTAGTCGGCCACCACCCCCTCGAACTCCATGAAGCCGTTGTCGGGCATCGACCACTTCAGGCCCGCCACCGTGCCCAGGGTGGCCAGGCGGTCGATGAGGGAGTTGGAGATCTCCAGGCTGGTCCAGTGAGTGTTGTACACCACCATGCCGACATCAGAGGCGGCTGCGGCCGCGGCCACATACTCCATGAAGTCGTCGTCGGTGTGGGCGAAATAGAACGGCGGCGAGACCTGCATGAACTCGGCGCCGATGTCGGTCGCCGCTCGGGCCAGGAGCACCAGCTCGGTGGTGCTGGTGGTCTGGCCGCCCATCACCACCGGGACCCGGCCGGCGGCCTCCTCTACCACGGCGGAGGTCACCGCCACCCGCTCGTCGAAGGTCATGGTGGAGAAGTCCCCGGCCGCGCCGCAGGCCAGCAGCACCCCGTTGCCGGTGGTGATCCCGCCGTCGATCAGGAAGCCCACGTGCTTGCGCATGGCGTCCAGGTCGACCGACAGCTCGACGTCGTCGCGGAACATGGTGGGGACGGTCACGTAGCAGCCCTGCAGGCGCTGCCGCCGGTCCGAGGCGTCAGTCATCGGGCCTCCCTAAAGGGCCGCGCGGATGGGTCACCGTCTCGAGGTGAAGCATGTTGTTCCCCGCTCTTGTTCGTAGCGCTCACGGGCCGCTCGGGCCGTGCTCGACCGAAATAAGTAGAAAAATTCGTCATATAGGAGCAATACCCGTGCAGATTTGATGCGAGCTTGACATAGGGCTACTCACGGGCCGCTCGGGCCCGGGCCTCGCTCGGCGCCCTTGGAGAGTCCTCGCGAGCTGGGGCCTATCCGCTCGGCCTCTGAGCGACAGATGATCCACGGCGGCGGTCATCCGGCACCCTCGGGTCGTGCGGCCACCGCGGCCGTGGAGCTGGCTTGCAGCGGCGCTCGCTGCTCGGCGTTGAGGTGGCACAGCACGTCGTGGGTGTTGCTGTCCTGTAGGCGGGGCGGGTCGTCGACCTCGCACACGCCGGCGATGCGGTGGATGCAGCGGGGCTCGAAGGCGCAGCCGAATTCGGGGGCGGTGCCCACCGTCGCGGCGTCCTCGGCAAGAGCAGCCACCTGGTGCTCGCCCCTGCCGGGGATCGAGTCGAGCAGCAGCGCGGTGTAGGGGTGATGGGGCGGGGTGAAGATCTCCTCGACGGTGCCCGACTCCACAATGCGGCCGTGGTACAGCACCACCACCCGGTCGGCCAGCCAGCGCACCACAGCCAGGTCGTGGGCGATGAACAGGTAGGCCACGTCGGTCCTGGCCTGCAGCTCCCGCAGCAGCTCCAGGATGTTGTCCTGCACCGACACGTCGAGGGCCGACAGGATCTCGTCGCACAGGATCAGCTTGGGCTCCGCGGCCAGGGCCTGGGCGATGGCCACCCGCTGGGCCTCGCCCCCGCTGAGCTGGGGCGGGTAGCGGTCGATGTAGCCGGGGTCGAGGTGGACGCTGGCCAGCAGTTCGGCCATGCGGTCGCGCCTCTCGGCCTTGGACAGGTCGAAGAACACGTCGAGGGTGCGACCCAGGTTGTAGCGGACCTTGCGGCGGGGGTTGAGCGACGATGCCGGGTTCTGGAACACGTACTGGATGTGGCGCAGCCGCTCCGGCGGCCGGCGATGAACGGGCACGGTGATGTCGGCGCCCTCGAAGCGCAGCCTCCCCCGCTGGGGCTGGATCAGCCCGGCGATGGAGCGGGCCAGGGTGGTCTTGCCGCTGCCGCTCTCGCCGACCAGGGCCACCGTCTCGCCGGGGTTGATGGTGAAGGACACGTCGTGCACCGCGGGCACCGGTTCGGTGGTGTCGGACCGCAGGGCTCGTACCAGCCTCGACACAAGCCCGCGGCGGGGCCGGTAGGAGATCTGGACGTCCTCGGCTTCGAGCAGCGGCGTCATCGCGCTTCGGCCCCGGCCCATCCCGAACTGTTCGAGCTTCTTGGCCCATATGGCCAGTTTCCGCACACAGATCCGGTCATGGCCGCGGCCCTCCCGATCTGTTTGAGGTTGTCGGCCCATACGGCCGGTTTGCGCACACAGATTCGGTCATGGCGTTGCCTCGGCCTCGATGTCGGGGACCCGCCAGCAGGCCACATGGTGCGACGGCTCGATCTCGGCCAGCCGCTGCGGATCGGTGAAGCACTCGGGCATGGCGTAAGGGCACCGGGGCGCGAAGCCGCACCCCTCGGGAAGCTCGTCGCGGCGCAGCAGGCCCCGCAGCTTCTCGGTGCCGGCGTGCTGGGCCTCCACCCGGGGCACGGCCGCGATCAGGCCCCGGGTGTAGGGGTGGCGGGGCCGGTTGAACAGGTCGGCGGTGGCCGCGATCTCGATGAGCTCCCCGGCGTACATCACCGCCACCCGGTCGCAGATCTGCTCGAGCACGCCCAGGTTGTGGCTCACGTACAGGGCGCTCATGCCGCTGGTGCCCTTGATGTGGGCGAACAGGTCGAGCAGCCGGGCCTGGGTGGTCACGTCCAGCGCGGTGGTGGGCTCGTCCAGCACGATCAGGTCGGGTCGGCAGGCGATGGCGATGGCGATCACCACCCGCTGCTGCTGGCCGCCGCTGAGCTGATGGGGGTAGCGCCGGGCCATCTTGGCCGGCTCGGGCAGCCCCACCTGGGTGAAGATCTCCACGGTGCGCTCGGCGGCGTCGCTGCCCGAGCTCACCCCGTGGCCCTCAAGCGTCTCAACCACCTGGCGGCCGACCTTCATTGACGGGGTGAGGGTGCTGGCCGGGTTCTGGGGCACCAGCGAGATCCGGGCGCCCCGGATGGGCTGCATCTGGCGGTCGGACAGGCCCAGCAGGTCCCGGCCGTCGAAGGTGATCCGGCCCCCCGCCACCCGGCTGCCGGGCTTGTTGTAGCCGAACATTGCCAGCGCGGTGGTGGTCTTGCCGCAGCCGGACTCCCCGGCCAGGCCCAGCGTCTCGCCTCGGCCGATCTCGAACGTCACGTTCTTGACCACGCTCACCCACTCGTCTTCGTTGCGGTAGTCGACGGTGAGATTCTCGACCCGCACCAGCGGCTCGGAGGAGGAGCCGTTGGTGGCCGCATCGCTCGCAGCCGCCGAAGTCATCGTGCCGCCGACGGCAGAGCTACCAGCCATCAGTCCGAACTCCGCCGGGTGGACACGCCGAGGATGTCGCTGACCTCCTCGGTCACCAGGCTCAAGGCGACCACCAGCGATGCCAGGGCCATTGCCGGGCCCAGGACCATCCACTTGGAGGCGCTGAGGAACTTGCGGCCCTCGTTGATCATCAGCCCCCACTCCGGCGACGGCGGCGCGGCCGCGAAGCCCAGGAAGCTCAGCGCGCCAACGAAGAACACCGCGTACCCGGTGCGCAGCGAGAACTCCACCAGCACGTTTCCCAGCACGTTGGGGAGGATCTCGCGCCGTGCGATCGAGAGGGCCGACTCGCCTCTCAGCTTGGCCTTGGTGACGAAGTCCTCGGTGACCACCCCCAGGGCCGCGGCCCTGATGGTGATGGTCACCGGCCACGTGAAGAAGAAGGCAACAGTCAGGATGATCACCAAGTTGCTGGTCTCGACGGAGCCCAGGATCAGCAGGGTCAGGATCAGCCCCGGCAGGGCCAGCATGATGTCGACGCCCCTCATGCCCACCTCGTCGACCCACCCCCGCTTGTAGGCCAGCATGATGCCGATGGTGGAGCCGGCGAGGATGGCCAAGCCCGATGCCGACAGCCCCTGGATCAACACGATTCGCTCGCCGCGGACCACCCGGCTGAACACGTCCCGCCCGAAGTTGTCGGTGCCGAACCAGTGGTCCCACGACGGGCCGGTGAAGGTGTCGCCGACGAGCATCTTGTCGTGCTCGAACGGCGCCCACCACGGGCCGGTGATCCCGATGAAGAAATGCAGGATCAGCACACCCAGAAGCACCACGAACACCGGGCGCTCCCGCGCCAGCCGCGCCAGCCTCCGAAGGCGGCTCGGCGCTGTCTCCGGCTTGTCGGTGCCGGTCGCTTCGGTACCGGTCGCTTCCGTGCCGGTCGCTTCGGTGCCGGTCGCTTCGGTACCGGTGCTGTTCGCCGCGGGCGTGTCCATCAGCCGGTCCTCAGACGGGGGTTCAGCGCGGCCGCCACCAGGTCGGCACCCAGGTTGCACAGTACGTAGACGCCGGCCAGGATCATGGTCGAGGCCAGGATCACCGGAGTGTCCAGCAGTCGCAGCGCGTCGAGCAGCAGCAGCCCGATGCCCGGATAGGTGAACACAACCTCCACCAGCACCACCCCGCCGACGAGCCACACGACGTTGATCACGGTGGCCCGCAGGGCCGGGCCCAGGGCGTTGGGCAGCGCGTGCCGGAGCATCACCTTTCGCCGGGGCAGGCCCTTGAGGGTGGCGAACTGCACGTAGTCGGAGTTCAGCACGGACAGAAGGCTGGCCTGCATCTGGCGCACCGCGAAGCCGGTCATGGCCAGCGTCAGCGTCACCGCGGGCAGGGTCATCATCCTGAGCTGGGCCCCGAACGACTCGGCCTGGTCGATGAGCGAGAGCGCGGGGAACCATTCGAGCGTCACCGCGAAGATGATCAGCAGGAATATGGCGATCACGAAGTCGGGCACCGCGCAACCCAGGATCAGCAACGTCGATAGGCCAGTCGCGAAGGCCCGGTCGCGGTAGACGGCGGTGACGATCCCCGTTATCAGGCTCAGCGGGACGTACATGACCAGAGCCGTCGCGGCCAACTGCAGCGTGTTGGACAGGCGCGGGACGATTATGTCGGTCACAGATCGGTTGATCCGCCCGGCGGGCGCCCCCTCGGTCTTCGGTCGGGCCTGCACCAGCGACTCGCCCCAGTCCCCCTGCACGAAGCCGGTGATCCAGGTCGTGTAGCGCTCCACCGCGGGCGAGTCGAGGTTCATCTGCTCCTGGAAGTGCGCCACCCGCTCCGGGGTCGCCTGGCGGCCGAGCATCCGGGTGGCGGCGTCGCCCGGGAGCAGCTCGACCGCCCAGAAGGTGATCAGCGATACCGCGAAGAGGGCGACGATCGCCAGCACAGAGCGTTGTCCGGTGACGCGGACGAAATGCACTATGAGCCGATGTGGGTGCTATGCGCTACCGGTGCCCGCCGGCGGGCGACCGAGGAGGCTGGAGTCGGCTTGAGGGCCCACAGCATGTCTGCATTGAACCACACGTGTCTTCCGCTCTCGTTCGCTGCGCTCACGGGCCGCTCGGGCCACGGCCCCGCTCAGCGCCTTGCATTGCCCTCGGACGACTGCGGCCTATCCGCTCGGCCTCTGGGTGTCGCCGGCGGGCGCCACCCGCCGGCGCCCAGGTTGTGATCCGTCAGGCGACGTCGATGGTGTAGTACACCCCGCGGGGCTGCCAGCCGGTCACGTTGGTGCGCACTGCGCTGCTCAGGCCGAACATGTTGGGCACGAAGTGGTCGCCCTCGTCGATGATCTGCTGCTGCATCTTGGCGTAGAGCCTGGTCCGCTCGGCCTCGTCGGTGGTGGACCGGGCGGCGGCAAGGTCGGCGTCGAACTGCTCGTCAGCCCAGTGGGTCTCGTTCCAGTCGGCGTCGGACTGGTACCACAGGCCGAGGCCGTGGTCTACGGTGCGGACGTTCCAGCCGGTCATGGCGAAGGGCGCGGATAGCCACTGGTCGCCCCAGTAGGTGTCGGCCGGGGTGACGTCCAGCTCGACATTGATGCCGACCTCGGCCAGCTGCTGCTGCCAGACCTGGGTCCACTCGATCCAGTCCTCCATGGAGGCCAGCGTGAGCGTCAAGTCGATGCCGTCGGGGTAGCCGGCTCGGTTGAGGTGCTCCCTGGCCATGGCCACGTTGTGCTCGCGCGTGCCCTCCAGGCCGAACCGGATGAGCGACGGCAGGGGGATGTCGTTCATCTGGTGGGCCCGTCCCCCGTACACGAGGTCGCTGTGCTGCTGGCGGTTGGTCGCGTACTTGATGGCCAGGCGCAAGTCGTTGTTGTCGAAGGGCGGGGTGTCGATCTGGCAGTAGGCGACCGAGGAGCTGCCGATGGGGTTGGTGACGACCATGATGTCGGCGTGGGCGTCGAGATCGTCCAACGCCGTCGCAGGGGCCCTCGACAAGATGTCCACCTGCCCGCCCCTGATGGCGGCCAGCTGGGCCTCCGTCTCGGTTACGGCGATCACCTCGAAGAAGTCGACCTTGGGGAAGCCGGGCTGCCAGTAGTTCTCGTTTCTCTCGAAGACGGTGCTGATCTCGCCCGGTACGAACTCGTCGATCCTGTATGCCCCCGTCCCGTGGCTCTGGGGGGCCAGATCGGCATTGGTGGCGCCCTCGGGCACGATCCGCGTGTGGGAGTTGGTGATGGTGGCGGGCCAGTCCACGTTGGGCGCGGTGAGCCGCATGACCACCGTGTGGTCGTCCCTGGCGAACACCCCGTCGGACTCGAGGCCGGGCAGGTTGCCCGCGCCCGGCGAGGCCACCTCGGGGTCGAGGAGCCGCTGGTACGTGTACACCACGTCGGCAGCCACGAACGGCTTGCCGTCGTGGAAAGTGATCCCCTCGCGCAGGTTGAAGACCCACTCGGTGCCGTCGGCGTTGGCCTCCCAGCTCTCGGCTAGATGCGGAGTTGGCGTGAGGTTCTCGTCCAGGCGGACGATCTGCTCCTGGATCAACGCTTGGAACAGGCCGTCGGAACTCGATGTCCGGTAGGCGGGATCGAGCGTGTCAGCGGACGTGACGCCTTGGGTCATGCCGAAGCGCAGCGTCTTGAGGGGTCGGGGCGCGGCGGTGGTGGTCGTGGTCGGGGCTGCGCCGGCCGCGGTGGTGGTGGTCGCGGCGACGGTGGTCGTGGTGGCCGGCGCGATGGTGGTGGTGACGGCCGGCGCGGCTGCCTCGGTGGTGGTGGCCGGCGCCGCGGTGGTAGTGGCGGCCGCCGGCTCGGCCGAGTCTCCCGAGTCGCCGCAGGCGGCCAGCAGCACCGAGCCACCGGCGATCATGTTGAACTTGCGCCTGCTCAGAGTGCGCTTGATGATTCCATTTGATTCGCTGTTTGACACTGGTTCCTCCTGAACTGTGTGTTCGCTATTTGCTTTCCGTTATTTGCTTTTGATTGTGCTGAGCGCTCAGCGGTCGAGTCGATGGGCTCGAATCTGGTCTGGCGGGAGTCGGCACGGCATCAGCCATCGACGTCGTCCACCTTGATGAGAATGTGAGAACGGACGGCCTCCTCGCATGCGTCCGGGTCGCGGCCCCGCAGCACGTCCAGGAATTCGACGTGTCGAAGCACCCACGACTTGAAGGCAACATCGTCGAGGGGATAGAGGTCGAACTCGAACGACCAGATGAGATTGGACAGGCCGGCCATCGACCAGGTCCGGGCCAGAGCCTGATTTCCGGCCGATTCGACGAGCAGCGTGTGCCAGGCGATGTCGAACTCGATGCCGGCGACCGCATCGCTGGTCGCGGCGGCGTGCCAGGCGTCCTCCAGCATGGCTTGATACCGGCCGCAGAGCTGGTCCCATTGCTGCTGCGAGAGTCGCTCGAGAGCCTGGCGCACGGCAAGCACCTCGAGAGCCGCCCTGACGTGAAGCCCGTCTTCGGCCTCGGCCCGGTTCATGCTGGCCACGTACGTGCCGTTCTTGGGCCGGATCTCGATCAGGCCCTGCTGTTCGAGCAGCTTGAAGGCTTCCCGGATGGGGGTGCGGCTCACTCCGAGCTGTTCGGCCAGGTCGGCTTCGGGGATCTTGTCACCGGATCGGAAACGGCCCTCAACTATGGCGTCTCGGATCGCGTCGATGATCTGCTCGCTCAGATTCTTGCGCGATAGCGGCGCTAGTCGGGAAGGACCCACCCGGCGTTGACCCCCTTGCCTCCAGTGCGATGCATGATATATACATCCGGGCAGTGCGGTCCAATGCGAGCGACGCCTCGGGGGGTGGCGTATGGAGCTAAAGAGCGACCAGGAGGTCGTCGACCGCTACCGGCGCGACGGTTGCGTGGTGGTCGAAGACATCATCAGCGACACGGACCTGGAGCCGATGCGGGGCTTCATCGGGTCCAAGGTCGACGGGTACGCGCACGAGCAATACGCCAGGGGTGATCTGGCCTCCCTGTACCGGGACGAGCCGTTCGAGCGTCGATATGCCGCCATCTGCGAGGAGCAGGGCATCTCGCCGCGGGACTGGGGGTTCGGAACGTTCGGGCCCGAGTTCTACGGCCTGTACACCAATCCGGGGATCCTTCGCATCGTGGGTCTGCTGCTCGGAGGCGAGGTTTCTGTTGTGTCCAGCCCTTCGTTGCGCACGAAGCTTCCCGGCAGCGTGCTCGCGTCGTTTCCCTGGCACCAGGACAGCCACTACTTCGACCAGGCCGAGGTGGGCGAGGTGGACAAGCGCACCGCGGACCTGCACATGGTCAGCGTGTGGGTGCCGCTGGTTCCGGCCACGGTTGAGAACGGGTGCTGCTGGGTGATTCCGGGCAGTCACCGCTGGGGTCTGTTGGATGCGGTGCGGGGAGAGGACCGCAACGTCCGGGTCTCCGAGGACGTCGAGGCTCGCGGCACCCCGGTCCCGGTCCCGGTGCAGCTGGGCGGTGCGTTGTTCTTCTCCAATCTGTGCGTCCACGCCAGCAAACAGAACACGACCCGGTCCTGCCGCTGGAGCGTCGACTTCCGGTATATCCCGACCCCGGCCAGCGCGGCGGTCAACAGCAGGCAGCGCGCCCAGGCGGAGTTCGTCGAGAACGGGAGCCTCAAGGCCGGAGACGTCCCCTTCGTGGTGCTCCCCGAGGAGGCACGGCCCACGTGGCCGCAGTGGGAAGCCAGCGTCCGCGAGCACAGAGCCCGGATGATCGCGTGAGGGCGTACACCTTCTGTCCACCGTAGGCACAGGCTGTCCACCGTAGGCACAGGCTCGGCAAGCACAGGCTTGGTGTTGCCGAGTCCACGCCGTGATCGGGCCGGCGGCGTGATCGGGCCGCGCCTCCTTGCCAGGCTGTGCGAACCGTTACTGTCGCAACGCTAGGACTGGAGTTCAGACGGCAAGGAGAGGGCACAGTGAGCCTGACAGGACGATCGATCATTGCCGGCTGGGACGGGGACGGCTCGGGGGAGTCGATCCGGGCCGTCGACCCGGCCTCGGGCCAGGACCTGGATCCGGGGTTCGCCTTCGTCACCGAGGCGGCCGTGGACGCGGCCGCGGCCGGCGCCGGCGCGGCCTTCGATGCCTTCCGGGACACCGCGCCCGCCGAGCGGGCCTTGTTCTTGGAGACGATCGCAGCCAACCTCGACGCCCGCCGCGACGAGATCGTGGCCCGGGCCCATGCCGAGAGCGGGCTGCCGCTGGCCCGGCTTGAGGGCGAGCACGGGCGGACCACGAACCAGGTCCGGCTGTTCGCCCGCGAGGTTCGAGCCGGCTCGCACCAGGGGGTGCGCATCGACGAGGCCCAGCCCGACCGGGCACCGCTGCCCGCGCCGGACGTGCGCCAGCGCCACATCGGCGTGGGCCCGGTGGCGGTGTTCGGCCCCAGCAACTTCCCGTTGGCGTTCTCGGCCGCGGGCGGTGATGTCGCCTCCGCGCTGGCTGCGGGCTGCCCGGTGATCGTCAAGGCCCACAATGCTCACCCGGGAACGGCCGAGCTGGCCGGATCGGCGGTGGCGGAGGCGGTGCGGTCCTGCGGGCTGCCCGACGGCGTGTACTCGCTGCTGTTCGGGCCGGGCCGCACGGTGGGTCAGGCGCTGGCCGCCCACCCCGCGATCAAGGCCATCGCCTTCACCGGGTCGCAGGCGGGCGGGACCGCGCTGATGGCCACCGCGGCCGCCCGGGCCGAGCCCATCCCGGTGTACGCCGAGATGTCGAGCATCAACCCGCAGGTCGTGCTGGCCGGAGCGGCCGCCGGAGACCTGGACAGCTTCGCCGCCGGGTATGTGGGGTCGCTGACTCTGGGAGCGGGCCAGTTCTGCACCAACCCGGGTCTGCTGCTGGCCCCCGCGCCGGCCGACGCGCTGGTGGAGGCCATCGGCTCGGCCGTGGCCGAGCAGAGCGGCCAGGTGATGCTGACGGCCGGCATCCGCGGTGCCTACGACGAGGGCCTGTCGAGGCTGGAGGCGGCCGGCGCGGCCCGGGTGTGCTCGGGCCAGGCCGGGGAGTCGGCCAACGCCCCCGCGCCGGTGCTGTTCCGGGCCGCCGCGGCCCAGGTGCTGGAATCGCCCGATCTGCAGGAGGAGGTGTTCGGATCGGCCGGGCTGGTGGCCGCCTACGAGTCGATCGACGATCTGCGGGCTGTGTTGGAGGCGCTGCCCGGGCAACTGACCGCCACGATCCACATGGCCGAGTCCGACCATGAGGCCGCAGCCGAGCTGGTGCCGCTGCTGGAGCGCAAGGCCGGCCGGCTGATCGCCAACGGCTGGCCCACGGGGGTGGAGGTCAACCACGCCATGGTGCACGGCGGGCCGTTCCCGGCCACGTCCGATCCCCGCTCCACGTCGGTGGGCACCCTGGCGATACGCCGGTTCCAGCGCCCGGTGTGCTACCAGAACTTCCCGCCGGCCCTGCTGCCGGAGGCGGTCCGCGACGGCAACCCCCTGTCGCTCCCTCGCCGCATCAACGGCAAACCACAGCACTGATCCTGGTTCTTAATTTTCATATCTTTTTAAGTTGTGTCATGATTTATCGCCTGCTAGGTTATGGGGGTGGAAGGATCGCTGCTGGAGTTCGTAGACCGATAGGCAAGACGCCAGCGCCTACATGTAGAGCTTGTAACGTGAAATATGTATCATGTGACCATGAAGGCGGTGACTATCACGATGCCCGAGGAACTCGACGCCCAGGCCGCGGCGGAGGCACGGCGGCTGGGGATCTCGAAGTCCGAGCTGATCCGGAGAGGCTTGGCCGCGGTCCTGCCCGCCGAGGGACCTGACACGGGCGACGACCCATGGATGGCCATGGCTGGCTTCGGTCCTGCTGGTGTGAGCGTCGAGCCCGGTGAGATAGACGACATCGTCTACGGCCTGTGAAGTTCGCCGACACGAGCTGGTGGGCAGCCTTGGTCCTGCCTGCCGACAGCCGCCGCCGCGACGCGCTGGCGATGCTCGCAGTTGTCCGCGCGGGTGAGCAGGTGCTCACCACGAATCTCGTCGTGGGCGAGACGTGGACCTTCTTGCGGCGAAGAGCCAGTCACCACGCCGCAGTCGGCTTCATCGACAGGGTTGAGGATCTTAGGTCGGCCGGCAAGCTGATGGTGCATGCTGTCACCGCAGAGGATGAGTCGAGGGCATGGCGCTGGTTGCGCCGCCACGATGAGCGGGAGTACTCGTTCGTCGACGCGACGAGCTTCGAGGTGATGCGGGCTCGACGGCTTCGCGAGGCTTTGGCGTTCGACAACGACTTCGCCGCGGCCGGATTCGTCGAGATGCGACCCTGACGAGCTCAGTCTCGGGCGAGGACGCTGGGCCAAGCGGGCGCTAGCGGACTCACGCTGTACACCTGTATGTGTATGCTAGTGTCGTGAGTCGGACCAACATTGACATCGACGACGAGCTTGTGGAGCGGGCCATGCGGGCGTTCGGGCTGCGCACCAAGCGTCAGGCGGTGCATCTCGCGCTCGAGCGCCTGCTGGGCGGCGGGCCGATGAGCGTCGAGGATCAGCTCGAAATGGAGGGCGCCGGTTGGGACGGCGACCTCGACGCTATGCGCGCCGCCAGGCTCGCGGGCTGAGGCCGTGGTGCTGCTGGCTGACACCTCGGCCTGGGTCGAGTTCCTGCAGGGAACTGGATCGGGCCAGGCCCGGCGCCTGCGTGAAGCCATCTCCAAGCAGGAGGTGGTCGTGATCGATCCGGTGCTGCTGGAGGTGATGGCCGGTGCCCGCCACGACAACGTCGCCCGCACGCAGCGGCTGCTGGAGGCCCAGCATCTTGAGCCGATGGCTCCGAGGCTGGACTGGCTCGACGGCGCCACGATCTACCGGGAGCTGAGGCAGCGCGGCGTGACCGTGCGATCACCGATCGACGCCTTGATCGCGGCGGCGGCCATCCGGCTCGATGTTCCTGTGCTGCACCGCGATCGGGACTTCGATGCTGTCGCCCGCCATACCCCGCTGCGCCTCGTGGAGACATGAACCGTCTTCATGGAGGCCATCTCGATGGCGGTTGCCCACCGGTCGGCTCCGCTGCTTCGCAGCAATCTCCCTTCGGGCTCGCGTGGGTAGATTCTCCGAAGCGTCAGCCTGACGCGGGGCATGAGCCCCAGCGGCCGTGAGGAGTACGCGATGGAGCTTGACCGGTTCGACTGGCTGGCGTTGCGCTGCGAGGAGGCGGTCGATCCCGACCGGGTGATCGTGGACGCGCACCATCATCTGTGGGACCGGGGCGGGAGCACCTATCTGGCGCCGCAGCTGCTGGACGACATGACCGGCACCCACAACGTCGTCAAGAGCGTGTTCGTGGACTGCATGGCGAACTACGACCCCGAGCGCGAGCCGCACATGCAGCCGGTGGGCGAGACGGTGTTCGTGGCCGGTGAGGCCGACGCCACCGACGCTCTGGGCGGGGCGACGATTGCGGGGATCGTCAGCCACGCCGACATGAGGCTGGGCGATGCCGTCGAGGAGGTTCTCGCCGCCCACGACGCCGCCGGCGGGGGCCGCTTCCGGGGGATCCGCCACGCCACCGGCTGGGACTCCAGCGACGAGGTCCACAAGAGCCACAGCCGCCCGGTCGAGCACATGATGGACACCGCCGAGTTCCGTGCCGGGGCCCGCACGCTGGCCGAGATGGGGTTCAGCTTCGACGCCTGGCTGTTCCATCCCCAGCTGCCGGAGCTGGCCGCGCTGGCCAGAGCCGTGCCCGAGCTGACGATCGTGTTGAACCATCTGGGCGGGCCGCTGGGCGTCGGCCCGTACGGTCGTGATCGCGAGCAGGCCCGAGCCGACTGGAGGGCCTCGATGCGGCTGGTGGCGGCCTGCCCGAACGTTGTCCTCAAGGTGGGCGGGATCGGCATGGACATCTACTTCGGCACCGGCTGGACGACCCTCGACGCGCCGCCGGGCTCCGAGGAGGTGGCCGAGCACTGGGGCGACGATGTGCGGTTCTGCATCGACGCCTTCGGACCGCACCGGTGCATGTTCGAGTCCAACTTCCCGGTGGACCGCCAGGCGCTGACCTACCCCGTGTTGTGGAACGCGCTCCAGATCATGGCCGCCGGCTACACCGACACCGAGCAGGACGAGCTGTTCTCGGGCACCGCCACCCGGGCCTACAAGCTGTCATAGGCGACCGCTGGCTCGAGGGCGCCACGGTGCTCGACGTCTCCCGCTACCTCGCGAGCACAACTCGGCGGACGCGCTCCGTCGACGCGGCGGCCGAGTCGCTGCGCAAGCTCCGGGAGCGGATCGGCCCGGCCGAGGTCGGCAAACCCGAGCGCCTCGTTGTGCTTAACAACACCGGCTACGCCTACGAGCGCACCGACGGCGTGGCGGTCGTGCCCATCACGAGCCTCGGCCCCTAATGGGGCGGCGCGCGACCTGCGCATCCATAGCCAGGGTGGATGGGGGCGGCCCTAGGGCTCCCACAGGAGGGTGTCGGGCATGAACTGGCTCCAGGCGAACCAGAACGACTGATGGCCCTCGACCTCGTCGCCGGCGGCGTCGACGGCGCGCACCCCGCCCCCGTCCAAGCGCAGGGTCACCCCGCCGAGCTCCACAGTCCTGCCGGCTGCGAGGGCGGCCGCCGCGGCGTCGACACCGAACGCGATGGGGGTGCCGTCGTCGAGGACCACCCCGAAGACCTGGTCGTGGACGCCGAGGCGGCCGTCGAGGTCGCCGATCGGGAAGATGGGCCCGTCGTCGTCGCGGCCCTGCAGCGGGTCGAGCGAGTACCGGCGTCCTAGCCCCCCGTCCTCGGCGATGATCGTGGTCTCGGGATGGGCGGCCTTCCACTCGCCCCAGGTGGTGGTGACGACGGTGGCCTGATTGAGGACCACTCCCCGCTGGCGGAGCGGACCGGAGACCGCCTCGCCGGTGAACGTGTCGAACATCGACTTGGTGACGAGGTCGTACATGACCTTGTTGGATCGCGACAGCAGACCCGACGTCCGCAGGATGGGGGTGGTCACGCCGTCGGGGACGTCGTCGGTGAAGTAGGCCTGGGCGGAGCCGCACAGCGTGCAGTACGGCATGCCGATCCTGCGCCCCCCGAGCGTGTCGTTGACCATCTCGTGGATTTCCATGATGTGGCGCGGGTAGGCCCGGGCCTCGTCGCCGACGGCGACCGCGAACACGATGCCGTCGTCGGCATACCACGAGCCTCCGGCCGCGCCGGTGACCGCGGGATCATCGATGGCCGGGATGCAGCCCCGGGCGCACACGTTCGTGTCACCGAGCTCCCGGTCGTCGATCAGCACCCCGCCCCAGCTGAGGAGACGCCAGTCGATGTGGGCGTCGGGGTCGTCGAAGAACGGCTGCCATCCGGGTTCGAGCAGCGTGAACAGCCGCCCCTTGTATTCGGGGTAGCGGTCGAAGGCGGGGAGATCCCATGCGATCAAGTGATCGGTGACGGACTGCCACCGGCTCAGGTCGGACACGGGGTCGTCGGCCACCCTCGCGCCCGTCAACTTCTGGAAGGCAGAGACCGACGCGTCGTGGAGTTCGCCGCTCCAGAAGAATCTGAGGAGGTCGGAGATGATCCACGCCAGCCTCGAGTCTCCGGCCTCTCCGAGGCTGATGATCGCGGCCGGGTCGACTCCGACCTCGAAGCCGGCCCAGATGGTCTCGAGGTCGTCGATGGCGGTCTGTGCGATCGGGCCCGCCGGCGCTTCGGGCGCGGGAGGGAACTCGTATCCGAGATAATTCCGCAGAGCCCCGCGCTCTCTCGGGTCCAGCTGGGAAGCATCCTGGCCCGACTCAACCGCCGAGGTCGCAGCCTCCGGTGTTTCAGCCGTCGGTGCCTCAGCCGCGAGTGCCTCAGCCGTCGGTGCCTCAGCCGCGAGTGCCTCAGCCGTCGGTGCCTCAGCCGTCGGTGCCTCAGCCGTCGGTGCCTCGACTGCCGGCGCGGACGTCGGGGCCGAGGCCGTTGCATCCGTATCGGTGCCCGAGCAGGCCACCGCGACGAATGCGAGTCCGACCAGCAGGCCACAAACCCGGGAGTTCACGCCACCACGCTAGAGGCCGGAACCTGGCCGACAGCGCGGCTGAACCGCGACTGCCCCAAGACCGAGATGAACAAGGAACTCCGCCGATTCGCCCGATGCCACGCCAACAAGGGCTGCATGTTGGGTGTCTCAAGACCGAGATCAACAAGGAACTCCGCCGCACTCTGCCGATGCCACGCCAACAAGGGCTGCATGTTGGGTGTCTCGAGACCGAGATGCACAAGGAACTCCGCCGATTCGCCCGATGCCACGCCAACAAGGGCTGCATGTTGGGTGTCTCGAGACCGAGATGAACAAGGAACTCCGCCGCACTCTGCCGATGGATGGCGTCCCGGAGAGAGATCCATGATTTTCATATCGTTTTGAGTTGCATCATGGTTCATTGTGATGTAGGTTGGGATCGTGGAAGGATCGCTTGTGGAGTTCGTGCTGGCCGTGTTCTCGGCCATGCTTCTGCAGACGTGGTACCTCCACCGGGAGATCCGCAGGTCGCGAGAGGAGTCGATCCGTCACACCGATCGATCCCACGACCAGTTGCGCACCGACTTCGGGAAGAGCCACGACCAGTTGCGCACCGACTTCGGGAAGAGCCACGACCAGTTGCGCACCGACTTCACCGAGCACAAGGTCATCACCGAGCGCAACCACCGCGAGACGCAACGTCAGCTCGCCAAACTCGGAGAGGGTCTCGGCGACACCCGGGAGCGGCTGGCTCGCATCGAGGGCTACCTGCGGATCGGCCTGCCCGAGCCGCCTGAGGCCGCAACCGGCGGATAGGGCCGACCACCGGGTGTCCGGGCCCGGCTGGGACGAGCCGGGGCGTCCCCGGGGTGTCCGGGCCCGGCTGGGACGAGCCGGGGCGTCCCCGGGGTGTCCGGGCCCGGCTGGGACGAGCCGGGGCGTCCCCGGGGTGTCCGGGCCCGGCTGGGACGAGCCGGGGCGTCCCCGGGGTTGGCGGCCGGCTGGCTGGCACCGCCGTGTGCTTGCGATCAGGAGGCGGCGCGCTCCAGACGGCAGAAGCATGATGCCTCGATGGGCACGTCGGCCCGGGCCACGGCGACATCGAGGCGCTGCTTGATGTGGTGGGCCTCGACGGTCTCGCCCCGGCGGGTCAGGCACTCGTGGAGGCCGTGCAGGCTCCAGACGTTGTCGGGATGCCAGCAGGCCCGCCGCAGCTGGCCGTCGAGCCCGAGATCGGCACGGTAGGCGGCCTCGGCCTCGTCGAGGCGGCCCTGCTCCATCAGCAGCGCGCCCAGAGCATGGCGGGTGGGCTGCATCCAGCCCCACGGCTCGTCATAGGGCAGGTTGTCGTCTAGCTCGACGGCCCGGTTGAGATGCTCGAAGGCGGTGTCGAAGTTGCCCCGCCGGTACTCGATCTCGCCGGTCATCATGGCCTCGGCGATGGCCAGGATGTCGAGGCAGGTGTTGTTGAACAGCGTCCGGCTCTCGGGGACCAGGTCCCGGGCGGCTGCGAAGGCCTCATACTCCTGCTCGGCCGCGTCGACCTGGCCGGTGGAGGCGTACGCCACGGCCCGGGCGTAGCGCATCATGGCCGTGGTGACGCAGTAGAGCTCTTCGTCGGAGGGGAAGGCCTGGTCGAGGATCTCCTGCCACTTCCCGAAGCGGACCAACACGTGCTGCTTGACCGGCACGAAGCCCTCCAGCCAGTCGGCCATGGGCGGCGAGCCGGTGCAGAGAAGATCGGCGGGCAGGTTTTGGATCATCTCGGTGGCCGCGTCCATGGCCGGGCCGTACTGGCCCAGGAACATCGCCCCGTACACCTTGAAGTGATAGTTGTGGCAGCGATAGGTGGAGTAGAAGTTCATCGGGCCCTCCTGCTCCAGGTACCGGCGGTCGGCGACGACGGCGGCAGAGTTGCGGGCCACGACGTTCTGGTAGTGGCCGCACAGGACGTCGATGTGGGTGGGCATGTGGACCAGATGCCCGGCGTCGGGGACGAGATCGACCAGCGTGTCGCCGGCCCTCAGCGCCCGCTCGGGATGCGGCGACATCTCCATCAGATGGATGTACATATGCAGCAGGCCGAGATGGCGGTTGGCGCCCTCGGCGTCCCGTTCGGAGAAGGCGCTCTCGAGGACCTCGATCGCCTCGGTGGTGCTGGCGCCCTCGGCCGGCTCGCCGGTGACCAGGTCCCACAGCTCCCAGGGGGTCCGGTTCATGATGGCCTCCGCGAACAGCGCGCAAACATTGAGGTCGGTGCTATGGGCCCGGTAGACGTCGCGCATGGCGTCGGCGTAGGCGTCGTTCCAGGGGCCGAAGTCCTCTTCGGTGGGGCTGGCGGGGTAGCGCTTGGCCAGCGCGCCGATCAGGGCCTGCTCGACGTCGGTGGCACCGGCGGCCGCGTCGGCGGCCGCGGCCGAGGCGGCCAGGGCCCGCTCCAGCGAGTGGCTCTTCTCGTCATCGTCGAAGGCTTCCCAGGGCTTGTTGTAGTTGGGTCCGATGGCGTAGGCGATGCCCCAGTGGGCCATGGCGAGGTTGGAGTCGTGCTCGAGCGCACGCTCGAAGCAGACGATGGCCTCCTCGTGGTTGTAGCCGTAGCACCACGCCATCCCGCGGTCGAACCAGCGCTGGGCTTTGGAGTCCTGGGTAGTGACCGGCCACCCGAAGGCACCGAGGTCGTAATACGCCATCTCAGCCTCCAACGGTCTCGCGCACGGCTCGCGATGCGACCCGTGATGTGGCCTGAACGTACTACCTCGATCGCCGACGGCGCAGGCCTTCGTCGATCTGGCGCTCCCCTACCGACGAGATTGAGTCCATGACCCGACCCTAGTTAACCCGCCAGGGCATGACAACTTCAAATTAAATGAAAATGTATCAGAGTTGTGATCGAAGGTCGGCGAGGGGGACCAGCTCGGCTTGGGGGGTCTGTATCTCGCCTTCGGGGAGCATGAAGCGCCAGTAGACGATGCCGAAGGGCCGGCCCTCGGTGTCGAGCCAGTTCGGGGTTCCGGGGTCGGTGTGGGAGATGACGGCGGTGAAGCGGCCGTCGGCGTCGGCGACGGTTTGGGCCCGGTTGAGCGAGATCGACCGGGACGCGTAGTCGAAGGTCTGCAGATGGCGGTTCCACAGGCACACGTTGGCGTAGCGGCACTGCGGCCAGCGGGCCCGGATGACCAGGGCCTCGTCGGGGCCGATCAGGAACGGGGCCATGGCGTAGGCGGCGTCGAAGGCGGTCAGGCCCAGGTCGCCGGGCTTGCCGGGGGGCGGGAACTCGTTCGGCACCCTGGAGATCCACGAGCGGGGCTGGGACTGGCCCGTCGGCGGGCGGTCCACAGTGAGCTCGCGCACCAGGCCTGCGACCCTGCGGATGCCGGCGGCCACGGTGGCGTCCGACGGGCGGGGCGGCGGGGTTGGGGAATCCCCGGTGGCCACGGTGGCGTCCGACGGGCGGGGCGGCGGGGCGGCGGCGTGGGTGGCGTCGGAGTCGTGGTCGCCGCCTCCGGGCACCACTTCGATGTGCATGGCCGGGACCCGGGCCGGGTCGTCGGCGGCGTGGGTGGCGTCAGAGTCGTGGTCGCCGCCTCCGGGCACCACCGCGATGTGCATGGCCGGGACCCGGGCCGGGTCGGCGGCGGCGTGGGTGGCGTCCTCGAAGTAGTGGCGGGTGCTGATCGAGCCGGCGCCCTCGGGCAGCGCCAGCCAGTTGCGCTGGCGGGGCTCGCCGCCAAGTCGGATCTCGAAGCGGCCGTCGGCGTCGATATCGAACGATTCGTCGTTGAGCACCCCCACGACCTGGTTGTCCATCGACCCCCAAGCGGCGCCGGACTCGACGGTGATCGACACGTAGGTGGCGCCCTTCGTCTCGCCGGTCACCCGGTAGGCGTGGTCGGCGGAGATGGGGGCGTCGAAGTAGACGGCGTCGGGGTTGTCGCCCAGCAGCTTTCGGTCCGGGGCGACGATGCGATGGAACCGGGGGGCGGCCGGGTCGCGCTCGAACAGTCCGACCAGGCCCCACTGCAGGTAGTGCATCAGGGCCCGGTGGGCGCCCACGACGTCGTCGGCGCTGTGCAGATTCCACTCCGGCGACACCCAGCGCCGGTCGGCCTCGCCCAACAGGTCGATCAACTCGTGCAAGGCCCGGCGGGACTCAGTGTCCACGGAGTCCATCGGCTGGTCACTCACCGACGGCTCCTCCCGCGATTCTCGGGTGAGTTAGGTGTGGTATGGACCCACAAATCGCACCAAGAACCGGCGGACGGGACCGCGGGCGGAATCTCGGATGAGTTAGGTGTGGCATAGACCCACAAATCGCACCAAGAACCGGGCGGGACCGCGGGCGGAATCTCGGATGAGTTAGGTGTGGCATAGACCCACAAATCGCACCAAGAACCGGGCGGGACCGCGGGCGGAATCTCGGATGAGTTAGGTGTGGCATAGACCCACAAATCGCACCAAGAACCGGGCGGGACCGCGGGCGGAATCTCGGATGAGTTAGGTGTGGCATAGACCCACAAATCGCACCAAGAACCGGGCGGGACCGCGGGCGGAATCTCGGATGAGTTAGGTGTGGCATAGACCCACAAATCGCACCAAGAACCGGCGGACGGGACCGCGGGCGGAATCTCGGATGAGTTAGGTGTGGCATAGACCCACAAATCGCACCAAGACTTTGCGGGCAGATTCTCGGGTGAGTTATGGGTCGTATGGACACAAGACTCGCACCAAGAATCGGCTGGGGTCGCCTTGGACGGGTCGGATCAGGACTCACGGGTCACGTTGAAGTGGTCGATGTAGGGGGCCATGGCCTCCCGCAGCGACTCGGCGGTGAAGCCCCAGTCCTCGGGCTGGTAGCGGTGGACCCCGAACTTGCCCTTGGGCTTGTGGGCCAGGTAGTCGAGCACGGCGGCGGCGTGGTTGTCGGTGAAGTCGCGGCCCATGCGGGCGTAGGCGGCCCGCAGGGTGGACACCGGGTCGCTCATCAACTCCGTGAAGCGCACGTCCACGAACCGATCCGCGGGCACCGCGCCCGAGGTCCGCAAGTCGACCGACCCGTTCAGTCCAGCGGCGAAGACGGCCTGGATGTTCTGGGCCGCGCCGTCCACGTCCACATCGTCGGTGCGCAGCCACTGGATCATGGCGGTGGTGCTGACGGTGGACGGTATGGTCTTGGCCGGGTCGCGGTGGGTCTGCACCACCCAGGCGTCGCTGAACTCTGAGTAGAGCAATGGCAGCAGCATCAGATGGGCCGGCGTCTTGAGCACCCATTGGGTGGGTCCGGCGCCGTGTTGGAGCACTTGGAGGAACTGCCGCTCATAGGCGTAGTTGACGGCCGGGTCGGGCAGCCAGTTCCCCCTGGAGATGATCATGTTCCAGTGGAAGCCGCAGAAGCTGCCCTGGGTGATGGTGACGCACTCCACCGGCAGGTCGGAGCGCAGCTCGTGGAGGGCTTGGAACTCGGGCTGGACATCGGCCCAGAACTCCTGCTCGCACTCGCTCAGCACCAGCGGCTCGGGCAGTGCCGCGGCCCCCGCGACCCCGGAATACCCCGCGGGCTCCGGCAGCGCCACGGCCCCGGAATCCCCCGCGGGCTCGGGCAGCGCCGCGGCCCCGGAATCCCCCGCGGGCTCGGGCAGTGCCACCGGGTGCAGGGCCTCGGCCGCGGTGGGGGCCCGCAGGTCGGGGTCGAGGGCCAGCAGCTCGAACAGGATGGAGGTGCCCGAGCGAGCCGGGCCGGTGATTATCACCGGGGCGGTCACCGGCCGTCCGATTATTTCGGGGGCGGCGTCTATGGCGGCGGTGAGAAGCAGCCGGGTCCGCAGGGAGCGCAGCAGCTCCTGCTTGGTCATCAGCCGCCCGACCACATGCATGGGCGCGGAGTCCACGGCGGCGACCAACGCCTCGAAGCGCTCCTGCCAGCGGGGGTCGCCGAGGTCGCCTTCGGGCAGGCCGCCGAGGGCGGCGACGGCGGTGTCGAGCATGTCTGCGGCGTCGAGGGGCACCAGGTCCCGGGCATGGCCGCCGACGGAGCCGGCCATGAGGTTGATGCGTCGTACCCAGTCGGGCCGGACCAGCCGCTCGGTCATCGGCGCCAACGTCGAGGGGGTGGCGGTCATACGGGGCGCCAACGTAGCAGCCGGCCGTGTTGAGCAACCGGTACGGTCGGCGCGTCAGTGTTAGCCTGGTCCGGCTGTCTCGAGGTGTGCGTTGACTGGGCATGAACCGCTGCGGACCCGGGGTTCCACGGTTTGGGGGGTCGGCGCGGTCGCCTTGGCGGCGTCACTGATCGGGACCATCGGGACCGCGGCCGAGCTCGGGCCGGACTCGGTGAGCTCGTTCGCGACCGGGGCGTGGCGGGGTGTGATCGGCGCGACCGGGCTGCTGGCGGTATCGATACTGCGCGGGCAGGCGCCGTGGCGATACCAGCTGCCGGTCCGCTGGGTGGTGCTTGGAGGGTCGGGGGTGGCGGCCAGCCAGCTCTTGTTCTTCGAGGCGATGGCCCGCACCGGCGTGGCGGTCGGGACCCTGGTGGCCATCGGCGTCGGCCCCCTGGTGGCTGGCCTGATCGACTGGATCGCGTACCGTCAACACGCCGACGGGCGCTGGCTGACCGGGGTGGCGGTGGCGATGGCTGGGGTGGCCCTGCTGTCGGGCGGGGCCGCGGAGGTGGTGTGGAGCGGCGTGGCCATCGCGGCTCTTGCTGGCTGTGGCATCCCCTGCCAGGGGTTCGCAGTCCAGCAGTTGGCGATGGACCGGCCGCTGGTGACCACCATGGCCACCGTCGCGACCGCGGGGGCGGTGGCGATGCTGCCAACCGCGCTGAGCTCGTCGGGCTCCGTGTTCGCCTCCATCGAATCGACCTCCACGGTGGTGTACCTCGGGTTGGTGACGGTGACGCTGGCCCATTCGCTGTGGGGAGCCGGCCTGAAACGGCTCAGCCTGAGCGTGGCGGTGGTGGTGGGACTGCTCGAGCCGGCAGTGGCGGCCACGCTGGGAATTGCGGTGCTGTCCGAGCCGGTAACGGTGGCCCTGGTGGTCGGGATCGGCCTGGTGATGGTCGGGGTGGCGGTCACGTCACTGAGCACAACCGCAGAGCGCGGCCGCTAGCGACAGCCGGAGGGGTTGCTAAGGCCACGGGACTCCCAAGTATTAGAGCTGTAGTACCGCTGTAGTACCGCTGGTCGGCCTGGCCCCCGCCGAACCGCGGCGCGGCTTGGGCCTCCGCGAGCGCGGCCACCCCCGGCCCCTGCGACGAACATGAATCACCGCACCAGATCAGCGTGAGCCCCCGATGAGGCGTTGCAGCGAGAAAGACGCGAGAAACGGCAGCGCGGAAGTGTGTTGCGTCTGAGTTCGCCGCGGAGACAGGGCCCAGAAATGAACCAACTCTGGCAAGCTCTTGGGGCGATCTGAGAGGAGTTGGCAGTGAGCGAGAACGAAGCTCGTCGGCGGCCGCGTGTGCTGTCGCCGGAGACGAAGTGGGAGATTTTCTTGGAGGTGACCTCGCGGGAGATGACCCAGGCCGACGCGGCCCGCAAGTGGCTCGTCGATGTGTCCACGATCATAGGCATTCGCCGCGCGGTGAAGGACGCGGCGCTCGCGGCGTTGGCGGCTCGGCCGGGCCGGCCGGCCAAGGAGCGCAACTGGGAGCTGGAGCGGGCCCGCCGGGAGGTCGATCAGTTGACCGAGGCGGTCAAGGCCCAGGCCATCGAGCTCGCGGTGCTGCGGGGAAAAGTCGGCTGGGTCTGAGCGGTGCGCTGCCCGCTCGGGTGCCCGCGGAGACCAAAGAGCAGATCCTGGAGCTGGTCGACGACGCGGTGCGCGCCGGCGCGGCCCACGGGTGGGCGTGCTCGATTCTGGGCGTCTCTGATGACCGGGCGCACCGCTGGCGGCGCCGGCTGCGCGAGGCCGGCACGGTTGAGGACCGCCCGCCCGGCGGTGTGGCGCTGCACTCGCTGCGGCCCGCAGAAGTCGCTGAGATCCTCGCTCTCGCCGAGCAGTGGGGGCCTGTGGACCGCAGCCACCGCAAGCTCGCTCACCGAGGCTCCTATGAGCGCCGCGTGTGGGTTTCTCCCTCCACGCTGCGGCGCACTCTGGCCGCTCACGGGCTCGTGCTGCCCGAACCGCCGCCACGCGACCCGGCGCCGCGGGTGCTGTGGCCCGACTGGCTGCAGTGGGAGCCCAACAAGAGCTGGTGCTGGGACGTGACGCATTTCCCGCGCGCCCGCCGGGCCGCGTTCGCGATCGTCGACGTCGTGAGCCGCCGCTGGATCGACACGCTGGTGTCGATCGAGGAGACCTCCACCCAGGTCCGGGTCATCTTCGACCGAGCGCTGGCCACCGAGGGACTCGCAGAGCTGATCACCCCCGAACGAGTCGAGCAGTTCACGAAGGACCCGACCCGGCCCATCCTGTTGGCCTGCTCAGACAACGGCCCCCAGATGACATCGACAGCCACCCGGGAACTCTTCGCCGCGCTAGCAGTCGCCCAACGCCTCGGACGCCCCCGCACCCCCACCGACCAGGCCTGGATCGAGAGCCTCTTCGGGCACGTCAAAGCCGAGAACCCCCACCTCGAACAGATCCGCGACCCGGCCGCGCTCCACACCGAGCTGCGACGCGCCCGCCGCGACTACAACCAAACCCGCCTGCACGCCGGCATCGGCTACGTCACCCCCGACGACGAGCACACCGGCCGCGGCGAACAGATCCGCCAAGCGCGCACCGAGGGCCTACGGCGAGCCCGCGAACAGCGCCTCGACTACCATCGCCGCAACCACAACAACAACAACCCCCAAGAACCGGCATGAGTTGGTTCATTACCAAGCCAACCTCCGCGGTTTTCTCAGACACAGGTCAGAAGGGACAAGAGGAAGGGACGCGCCGCGCTAGCCCGGGGCCATGTCGAATGCGATGAACTCTGCGGCGAAGTCGAGGGACGCGAGGAAGGGACGCGCCGCGCTAGCCCGGGGCGGCTGGGCTGGCTGGGCCGGTGTGCGCGGCTTGGACGACCCGGTACGGGGGTGAGGTCCCGGCGCGGCTCTCGGCCAGGACCCTCACGGTGTCGAAGTCCGAGCCGAGCGGGTCGCGAAGGTCTACAGCCGCGGCGGTCACCGCGATCAGCTCGCCGCCGGGCTGGAGCACGCTTTGGGACTCGCCGAGCAGTCGGCGCAGCGTCGATCTCGGGACATGGGTGGGGAGATGGCTGAGCACTGCGTCGAAGTGCCGGTCGGACAGCGCCGCGGTCCCGTCGCTGAGGTAGACCTCGCATTGATCGTCGACCCCGTTGATCTGTGCGTTGGTGCGAGCCGCCCTCACCGCGAGCGGGTCGATGTCCGCCATTGCGACACGGACTTGCGGCCACCGCGAGGCCACCGCGATCCCGATCGGGCCATAACCGCATCCCAGATCGAGGACGTCGCGCCATTCGTGCTCACGGGGCAGCGCCTCGAGCAGGAGCCGGGTTCCGGCGTCGATGCGGCGCTTGGAGAACAGCCCGACGCCGGTCTCGAAGCGGAGGTCGTGACCGAGCAAAGCAGCCTCGACGGTCGGGGCGGCCGTCGTGGCGTCGGCTGTGGCCCGCACCACCGGGCCTCGCACCGCCCGCAGGACCACCGCGGAACCGCTGCGGTGGGCTACTTCGGCCGCTCCGAACATCAGGTCCAGAGTCTTGAGCTGGCGAGCCGATCCCAGTCTGCGGGCCGTCACCACGAGCAGCACCGCCCCCTCGCGCATGTGGTCGGCGAGCTCGAACAGCTCGGCCGCGATCCTCGCTTGGCCGATATGCGAGCCGACCTCCATCACTGCGAGGTCGGCGCCCACCGCCCCGGAGCCGCGTGGGACCGAACCAGCCGAACCGGGGCCGGGATGGGTCGAGCCAGGGCGGGGTTGGGCCGAACCAGCCGAGCCGAAGCCGCGTGGGACCGAACCAGCCGAGCCGAAGCCGGGTCGGGCCGAACCAGCCGAGCCGAAGCCGGGTCGGGCCGAACCAGCCGCCCCGGAGCCGCGTGGGGACGGGCCAGGGCGGGGTCGGGCCGAGCCAGCCGGGCCGAAGCCGGGTCGGGCCGAGCCAGCCGGGCCGAAGCCGGGTCGGGCCGAACCAGCCGAGCCGAAGCCGGGTGGGGCCGGATGAGGGCGGCCGGAGCCGGACATGTCCGAGACATCCGAGAGGTCGTGGATGCTCGCTTCGGGCAGGAGAGCGGCCACCTCTTGCCGGGTGCTGCCGGTAACCCCGTGCACGATCACTGTGCGCGCCCCGACGGGAACGAGCTGTGCGAGGTCAGTGAAAGCCTGCGACATCAGCAACCGCAGGGACCCTATCGCACCCCGGGTGCGCGCCGGCCGGTAAGGATCCCGGCTGTTGGGACCAGCTATGGGCTGCTCATTCCTATTTGGCCTTACTTGGCGAAACATTGGAGAGTGGCCTTAGGCAGGTTGGAGGGAGTGGAACGGTCGGCGGCTTGAACGGCGGGGTGAGGGCAGGTCGGCTGGGGCGTGCCAGCCATTCGGGCCTCGGCGCAAAGTGATTTCGTTGTCGTGAACCCAGCGGTGGTGGGCGTGGCACAGCAGCGCCAGATTGTCGATGTCGGTGGGCCCGCCCAGCGACCAGTACTTGACGTGGTGGGCCTGACACAAGTTGGGGTGTGCACCGCAGATGACGCATCCACGGTCACGGGCGAGCAGCACCCTCCACTGCTGGGGCGAGACCCTTCTGGTCTTGCGGCTGTGGTACAGGGGCAGGCCCCGCTGATCGAACAGAATGCCGTAGGTCTCGGTGTCGCAGCCCAGGCGCTCTAGCTCGCTGCGAGCGATAGCCCCAACGCCGGGGATCTCGCACCGGCCGCGCTCGCCGTTGGTGGCCAGATACGTCACGTCCATCACGATGCACAGTTGAGCCTTGGGACCGAACGCTCGCCCGCAAGTGCATCCCAGACTCACTCCAGGGCTGAGTCCGGACGTCGTGTCGAGTCCCATGCCGGGGCCAAGGCCGGAGATCGCACCGGAACTCTCGCCGGAGCCGACGCCGGAACCGGAGCTTTCACCGGAGCCGACGCCGGAACCAGCACGGGAGATCGCACCGAGGCTTTCACCGGAGCCGACGCCGGAACCGGAGCTTTCACCGGAGCCGACGCCGGAACCAGCACGGGAGATCGCACCGAGGCTTTCACCGGAGCCGACGCCGGAACCGGAGCTTTCACCGGAGCCGACGCCGGAACCAGCACGGGAGATCGCACCGAGGCTTTCACCGGAGCCGACGCCGGAACCAGCACGGGAGATCGCACCGAGGCTTTCACCGGAGCCGACGCCGGAACCAGCACGGGAGATCGCACCGAGGCTTTCACCGGAGCCGACGCCGGAACCGGAGCTTTCACCGGAGCCGACGCCGGAACCAGCACGGGAGATCGCACCGAGGCTTTCGCCGGAGCCGACGCCGGGACCGCAGCCGGAGCCGATGCCGGGGAGCAACCCGGGGGTGCGGGTCGGGCTCGGCTCGGGGTTGAACCGGGGGTCCGCTGGCGGGTTAATGGCGGGGCTGGCGTTGGGGTCGGGTAGGAGTGGTGCGCGAGGGATGGAGAACTTGGGGCGGGCATTGCCGTTGCTCGCCGCGTTGGGGGTGGTGTTGGGGCCGTTGGGGGTGGTGTTGGGACTGCCAGGGTTGGTGTTGGGACTGCCGAGGTTGGCGTTGGGACTGGTGCTGCGGAGCTCGGGGCGGGTCGGGGGTGCGGGCTCGATGCCCACCAGCGAGAGCAGGGCGTCGTGGCGGCACTGGGCTCGGGTGCGGGCGTGAGGGTTGTCGCGGCCGCCGTCGGCCCGGTAGAGGCGGTCCGCTAGGGCCTCCACCAGGTTCTGGAACTGGGCCCCCGACACACGGTCGAACTTGGCGATCCCGGCGATCATCCCACCCTCGCCGGCCGCGAACAGCAGCGACCGGTTGCGACGCTGCCACTGGTGCAGGCGTTGCAGGTCATCGTCGGTCTGGCGGCGGCGGACCCAGTCTTTGGCCTTGCTGGACGCCGCGTCGGCGGGCATGGACGAGGCCTCGGCCAGCAAGCCGGAATCGCAATCGACCGCCTCGGGGGAGGTCTCGGCGGCGGCCCGGGCCAGAGCTGAGGCGTGCTCACCGGTGAGGCGCCCGGACGATAGCGCCTCGGCGACGTTGGGCATCTTCTCAAGGGTCTCGGCCCGCCGGGTGCGGTGCTTGGCCTCACGAGCCGAACAGCCGGTGCGCTGGCGAAGCATCTCGGCGGCGCTGGCCTCGCTGGCACCGAGTTGCCGCATCCCGGCCGCGACCCGGGCCTCCAGACCGTCGAGCACGGACCGGGTGAGACCGATCTTCCCGGCGAGGTCGCCAAGGCCGACCCGGTCCAAGGCGGCTACGTCGATGGCCTGCACGGCGGTGTTGAAGTCGTCCCACATGGTGGTCATGGTGGTCATGGTGGTCATCCCGAAAACTCGGATCCTGAGTGATTCATCTTGAAACTGTATTAAAAGACATTAACACCCCCCTGTGACATCGGGATAAACGCCGAGGTCACAGGGTATGGACCAGACTCAAGCCCGTTCGGCTCGGCCGGCTCTGGCCCGGCAACACAGGAGCGAAGGACGGGACCCGGCCCCGGCAACACAGGAGCGAAGGACGGGACCCGGCCCCGGCAACACAGGAGCGAAGGACGGGACCCGGCCCCGGCAACACAGGAGCGAAGGACGGGACCCGGCCCCGGCAACACAGGAGCGAAGGACGGGATCCGCCGGGGAGGGCTCGCCGGTTTGAACTAACCGTATGATGGTATGAGACGTTCTATAATACATGAGGTCGCATCATGTTCATTGTATGGCTAATGTGGGGCCATGGAGGCGATCACCTTGTCGGATCTAGGCCCGATCATCGCTGCGGTGCTGGGGCCAATGCTCCTGTTTGTGGCCGCATCGATGAGGTACCAGCACGTCGACAGCACTAAGACACGCGAGCTGCTCGCGGAGTCGATCGAGACGTCCAACAAGGAGAACCGAAAGCTGATCGAGAAGTCCAACAAAGAGAACCGAAAGCTGATCGACAGGAACCGCGAACTGATCGAGACGTCCAACAAGGAGACCCGCGACCTCATCGACAAGAACCACGCAGAGTTGAGCAGCAGCCTCTCCGACGCGCGCGAACGGCTGGCCCGCATCGAGGGCTATCTGAGGATCTCACCTTCGCTCGAGCAGGGGACAGAGGACGGCGGCGACAACGCCGAAGCCGCCTGAATCGGGTTGAGGGCGCGGGGCGACGCGGCGGGGGCACGGAACGGTCCGGGCGTTGTAGGGTGGCGGCGGCTTCGGGCGGGCCGACATCCGCGTGGTGTTGGCTTGCTGGTCCTAGCGTGTCGGCACCCGATTACGAGGGGGACTGATCCTGCTGTCTCCACTGCGCCAGGAGCTCCTTGCGATCCTGCTGGAGCTAGGCCACCGCAAGCTCGAAGAGCCGATCAAGCTCGCGTCGGGGGCGTGGTCGTCGGACTTCATCGACGGCAAGGAGGCCCTAGCCGAGTGGCGCCATCTGCGCACGGCGTGCGAGGCCATCACCGAGACCGTCGCCGATGCCGGCCACAGCTTCGACGCGGTGGGCGGGCTCACCATGGGCGCCGACGCCCTGGCCGTGGGCATCGCAGCGGTCAACGACTGCCGCTGGTTCTTCGTGCGCAAGGAGGCCAAACAGCGGGGCACCCGGCGATGGGTGGAGGGGGCGCAGATCGGGCCCGGCGACCGGATCCTGCTGGTCGACGATGTGGTCACCACCGGCGGGTCGATCTTCAAGGCGCTCGACATCGTCGAGCAGACCGGAGCCGAGACCGTGGCCGCGGTGACCCTGGTGGACCGCAGCGGCATCGCCGGCCCGAAGTTCGAGCAGCGAGGGATCGCCTACTACCCGATGACCACCTACGAGTCGCTCGGGATCGACCCGGTCAAACCGGTCGCCACAACAACCGACGGCTCAGCCTGACGACCACTACCCGGCTTGGCGCCGGCCGGCACTGGGATCCCCCGGGGGCGGATCGACCACCACCGACGGCTCAGCCTGACGACCACTACCCGGCTTGCTGCCAGCCGGGGTTGGGATCCCCCGGGGGCGGATCGACCACCACCGACGGCTCAGCCTGACGACCACTACCCGGCTTGGCGCCGGCCGGCACTGGGATCCCCCGGGGGCGGATCGACCACCACCGACGGCTCAGCCTGACGACCACTACCCGGCTTGGCGCCGGCCGGCACTGGGATCCCCCGGGGGCGGATCGACCACCACCGACGGCTGGGGCGTGGGCAGTGTGAAGCCCCCGGGCGCCATCAGGTGGCCCTCAATCCTTGCGAGCCGCTCGCCCAGGCCGGCGATGTCCCGGCGCACCTGCTTGAACTCGCCGTGCACGGCCTTGAACTCGCCATCCACCGCCTTGAACTCGCCGTGCACCGTCTTGAACTCGCCATCCACCGCCTTGAACTCGCCGTGCACCGTCTTGAACTCGCCATCCACCGCCTTGAACTCGCCGTGCACCGTCTTGAACTCGCCATCCACGGCCTTGAACTCGCCGTGCACCGTCTTGAACTCGCCGTGCACGGCCTTGAACTCGCCATCCACGGCCTTGAACTGGCCATCCACGGCGTTGAACCGTTTGTCGAACTTGTCCTCAAGGCGGTCGATCCTGCCGAGCAGCAGACTGATCGTGGCCAGAGTCGATCCGAGGACCGATACCACGATCGTGACCATCAGGACTACGGTCTCAGCTTCCATCGTTGTGGTGCCTCCATTCCGCTAGGGGATGCTTGAGGCGAGCCGTGAACCGCGGCTTGCGACGGCGACACCGATGCTAGCGGACTACACGGTGAACACCAATACAGCATTGCATCAACTAAAACCGGTTTGAAACAGCTGAGACGAACACACGAGATCCGGTGTGCCTGGCGTGTGGGCTGGCGCGGCGCGGGCCTGGGCAGTAGACATCGACGCGTTCCAGACCGTGACCTTCCTCCGCAGCAGACATGACTGGCTGGAGAATCGCCCGCCAGAGAATCGCCCACCGGACCATCGCCCGCCAGAGAATCGCCCGCCAGAGAATCGCCCACCGGACCATCGCCCGCTGGACCATCGCCCGCCAGAGAATCGCCCGCCAGAGAATCGCCCGCCAGAGAATCGCCCACCGGACCATCGCCCACCGGACCATCGCCCACCGGAGAATCGCCCGCCAGAGAATCGCCCGCCAGAGAATCGCCCGCCGGAGAATCGCCCGCCGGAGAATCGCCCCCTAGACCATCGCCCGCCGGAGAATCGACCGCCGGAGAATCGCCCCCTGGACCATCGACCGCCGGAGAATCGCCCGCCAGAGAATCGCCCACCGGACCATCGCCCGCCGGAGAATCGACCGCCAGAGAATCGCCCACCGGACCATCGACCGCCGGAGAATCGACCGCCGGAGAATCGCCCACCGGACCATCGCCCACCGGACCATCGCCCGCCGGAGAATCGACCGCCAGAGAATCGCCCACCGGACCATCGACCGCCGGAGAATCGACCGCCGGAGAATCGACCGCCGGAGAATCGCCCCCTGGACCATCGCCCGCTGGACCATCGCCCGCTGGACCATCGCCCGCCGGAGATCGGCTCGTCGGGCTGCAACACGACTCGTGGCATCGGCCGCGGCAGCCGCGATCGCGGTTGCGGGCCTGGCGACTACCGCAGCCGCCCAGGGCGGGTTCACCGACGTCGACAGCCGCTCGCACAAGGCCAACATCGAGGCGCTGGCGGAGATGGGCCTGTTCGAGGGCACCGAGTGCGGCGAGCAGCAATTCTGCCCCAACGATCCGGCGAATCGCTGGACGGTGGCGGTGTGGATCGTGCGAGCCCTCGACGGCGCCGACCCGCCCGCGGTCGCCCAGTCGAGATTCGCCGATGTGGACGACGATGAGTGGTGGGTGCCCTACGTCGAGCGGTTGGCCGATCTAGGGATCACCGTCGGATGCACGCAGAACCCGCTTCGCTTCTGCCCCGACGGGACGGTCACCCGGGCCCGGATGGCGTCGTTCCTGGTGCGGGCCTTCGATCTTGCCGGGGCCCCCTCCGCGGGGTTCGCCGACACCGGGGGCAGCTCCCATGAGGCCAACATCGACGCCCTGTTCGCGGCCGGCATCACCGTGGGCTGCAAGCAGGACCCGCTTCGCTACTGCCCCAACAATCCCGTGTCCCGGGCCCAGATGGCCACCCTGCTGAGACGCGGCCTCGACACACGCCCCGAGCCGGCCTTGTTCACGATCGAAGCAGGACCCCGCAGCGGCGACACGCTGCTGGCGGCCAGCCGCGGGCGTACCTGCGCAGTCCGCCTCGACGGCACGGTCGCATGCTGGGGAGGAGAGGAGGGCCTCCTCGAGCACCTGAGCGCCTCGGGACTGAGCGACGTCGCCGCGCTGAGCACCGGCCAGGAACCCATCGGTGGCCTGCACACCTGTGCGGTGCACACCGATGGAACCGTCTCCTGTTGGGGCCCGGGACACGACGGGCAGCTCGGGCAGGGAGACACGGACACCCACCATCTGCCGGTGGCGGTGCCGGGCATCACCGACGCGGTGGCTGTCGCCGTGGGGGCGGGCTTCACCTGCGTTGCCCACCGCGACGGTGGGGTCTCGTGCTGGGGACGCAACTGGTACGGGCAGTTGGGTGAAGACACGCCTGAGTCCAGCCGCAATCAGCCGGAGCGAGTCCCCGGACTGGCGGACGTGGTGGCCATCTCGGCCGGACAGCACCACAGTTGCGCCATTCACCGCGACGGCGGCTTGTCGTGTTGGGGTTGGGCTTACGGCAACACGCCAACCAGGGTCAATGGCCCAGCGGCGGTGACCTCCGTCTCGATGGGCGGGACTCGGAGCTGCCTCGCCACGGTCGACGGCCGCGTCTGCTGCTGGGAATTCGCGGCAACGACAGCTCCGCAGATATCCCGGGTGCGCAACATCAGCGACGCGGTGGAGGTCTCAGCGAGCGACGGCACGGTGTGCGCGCTGCACCGCGATGGCGGAGTCTCGTGCTGGGGGGAGAACACCTTGGGCCAGGTCGGGGACGGCTCCACCGCCGCTCGGTCGGAGCCGGTGCGGCTCGGTGGCATAGCCGATGCCGTGGATGTGAGCGTCAGCGCGGGATCGCCAGACATCGGCGCTCACGCCTGCGCTGTGCACGAGGACGGATCCGTCTCTTGCTGGGGAGGCAATGAACTGGGACAGCTGGGCGACGGCACCCGTGACAACGGGCTGACGCCGCGACGGGTCAAGGAATTGCACCGGGTCCCTGCCCATCAGATCCCGACCACCCCGACCGAGCTTCTGCTGGATTGGACGGACGCGGTTGTTCAAGGCCGGGAAGCGGACTTCCCGTGGCTGCGGGTGGCCTGGGACCACGTTCGCGATCAGACATCGTTCGCCCAGTCCGGGTTCGGCGGTCTGGTATGGACCTACTGCTTTGCCCACCCCGCGATCAATGAGTCGGGTGCGATCAATGTGTTCGGTTGCGGGGCCGACAGCATGGTCATGACGGAGATCTCTCTCGGTGTGATTCACGAGCTCCTTCACGTTTATGACCTGCACACCGGCCTGGCCCCGAGCAGGGCGTGGGGAGCGGTGCAGCTCTACTTCGCCACCACCTATCCCGACTGCTACGCCGGAATCGACCTGCACGGAGCCGAGGTCCTGGCCGACACGGTGCTGCATGTCATGGCACCGCACGCTTGGTTGACCTACTACGAATCCCCCGGTTGCCCCACATTGTCCGAGGGCAGCAGGCCGACCATGGAAGCTGAGCAAGTCGTCCTGCAGGGCTTGGCCGGCCAGGTTCCTGACTGGTACCCCGAGAACATCACCAACGGCGCCGAGTTGTGGGCCGCCTGGCTTCGAGGTCCGTCAATGCCGGCTCTGGCCAACCTGGCCGATGAGTTCGGCGGGCTGTGCAGCACGGACTGGATCACCTATCCCCTGGATCCGCAGCGCTTCCCCCCGGCGGACAGCAACCCGTTCAAAGACGGAGGCTGCTGAGCCAGATGCCTATGGCTGGAATCGTTCCTCGCCGGCCGATTCCGCGACTAGTCGGCCCCATCGCTTCTCGCGGGTTTCGACAGGACAAGACGACATCGTCTGTAGGTGGTGTGATCCTCGACTCTGCCTTTCTAGCAATCCTGAAAATCGGGCGGATTAGTCGTTGCTTTCAGGGTTTCACAAAACACAGAGAAACGATCGTTACAGCTTCGATCATGTGGGTGCCTCCGTTCAGTTCCTCAACCGTCGTCATGGCGTGGAAAGGACGGCCCGGGACCATATTCAACGGCCGTGCCCCGCTGCTGCCGCGAGGTCTTGACGAGCAACTGGCTCTCGCATAGAGACCGAAGCAACACGCTTGCCTGCTGAACATCGAGGTCGAGTAGATTGCGTACGGTCCGGTTTGTGATCCGCTCGTACTCCCGCGTATGCGCAATTACCTTCTGTTCGGCTTCACGAGGGCCAATCCTGTGATACGCCACCGCGGTGCCGAGAGCCTGCATGGCGCCGGACGCTAGCCGGTAGGTGCGCCGGCGACTGTGTCGTGTCTCTCGCGTTGCTTCGAGGATCGACCCATCGGCACCGGCGTGACGCTCCAAGACGGTGTCGGCCTCGGTCGGGCTCTTCTGAATGATCTCTGCCAACTTGATTGGGTTGATGGTGCGAGACCGGAGCAGGGTAACGACAAGCAGCAATGTGTCGAGATCTACTTGCTCAGATTCTGGCAGGCTCCGCAGGAAGGTCACGATCTGTGTGGTCGGTCTGCCACTAGCAAGAACTACCCGGGTCGCGTCCGGGCGCTGGGAGATGACTGGAATCTCATGGCCGGCGAGGATCATCTCTCTGTATATCCGATCGACGCCGCGCCCCGTCTGCTCGGCGATGCTCAGCATGCGTGCTGCCTCGAATAGGCAACGATTTCGCGGCTTGGACGGGTGGGTAAGGATGTTCGACTCGTGTACCCCGGCTACCAGCGGCCCGGGAGACTCGACGACGAGCGAGGTCGGAGAGTGCTCCACGCTCACCGGCCCGGGCAATTGGTACATCCGATGCAGTAAGGCGTTTGCAATGACTTCACGGACTGCAACCTGAGGGAAGTCCGCGACTTCGATCTGTCGGCCGCCGGGAAGATTGACGGGAGTCGTATGGCGGCGGGCCCAGACTTGTTCGACAGCCTTCTCGTAAACGAGGATCAGGGGTTCCTCCATTCGTTCTACTGAAGTCGCCTCCCCGCCGGGTGTGGGTCGATGTTGATATAGCAGCACTGTCGAACCCGGCTCAGGGGTGCAGAACAGCAGTTCACCAGCCCGGAGGAGGCGACCATCCGGGCTCATGACACCCAGGGCTCGGAGCAGATCCGAGTCCGGGACCGACGAGAGTTGACGCAATCGGTCCTGACGGTCCGACAACGCCTGGCGCGCCGCGGCAAGCGCCTTGGGTCGGACAGCCCTGACGTCTAGCTCAGTGGTGATAGCCGTGTGGTCCGAGTAGCCGCGACGCTCGTGAGCCAGCAGTTGGTCCTGAGCACTCATGCGAAGACACTGGCTACCGACGCGCCGCGTCGTTGCACCCTGGTCATCGGAGTAGGTCTCTACACCCTCGAGAACGCTGATGATGAGAAGCCGTGCGAACTCCTTCTTGTGGCCACAGGCGCGCCGGCTCGGCCGGGGTTGGGCGTGCTCTCTCGCTTCATGCACGCCTGAGGTGTAGACCCCGAAAGATCCGTGCTGTTGGACTTCCGGGGACTGCTGGCCCAGCCCGCCAACGGCTAGCCCGCTTGGCGGTGGCCGGCGTCGGGATCCTCCGGGGCCGGATCGCTGGCTGCCGGCGGCCGGGGCGTGCGCAGCCTGAAGCCCTCGGGCGCCATCAAGAAGCCCTCCACGCGGGCTAGGCCGGCCCGAGTGTCTGAGACGTCGCGGCCCATGACGTCGAGTCTGTTGTCGAGGCGGTTGATCTGTTTGAGCAGCAGGCCGATCGTCGTGAGGGTCGATCCGAGGACCGATCCCACGATCGTGATCATCAGGACAACGGTGTCAGCTTCCACCCTGTGCCTCCGTTCCGCTGGGGATGCTTGAGGCCAGCCGTGACCGCGGCTTGCGACGGCGTCACCGATGCTAGTCGATTGCACGATGAAACATCAATGCTCCATCGTGTGCATTGAAAACAGCCGAAGTCGCTGAGCCAGGTCGGCCAGATCCGGCGCGCTCGTGACGGGGGGCTGGCACCGGGCGCGCTTGGGAAGTAGACATCGAGTGTTCCGTACCGTTGACTCGGGGCAGCATGGCTGACTGGAGCATCACCCGTCGGCGATCTGCTCGCCGGGCTGCAATGCGGATTGTGGCTGCAACCATGGCGGCCGCGGTGGCGGCGGCCGGCTTGGCGGCGACCGCATCCGCCCAGGACAGGTACACCGACGTCATCAGCCGCTCACACAGCTCGCACCAGGCCAACATCGAAGCGCTCGCGGAGTCGGGCGTGTTCGACGGCACCGAGTGCGGGGCGCGCCGGTTCTGTCCCGACGAGCCGGCCAAGCGTTCGACGGTGGCGGTGTGGATCGTGCGAGTCATCGACGGCATCGACCCACCCCCGGTCGCCCAGTCGAGGTTCGCCGATGTGGACGGCGATGAGTGGTGGATGCCCTACGTCGAGCGGCTAGTGCGGTGTCCACAAACGTTGGTGGTTGTGGCCCATGTCAGCGAACGCTGATTTTGCAGGCCAAGGAGCCAGACCCACGCGCGCGAAGGTTACTGGACACCGCACTAGCAGACTTGGGGATCACCACGGGATGCAAGAACAACCCGCTTCGCTTCTGCCCCGACGAGACCGTGAGCCGGGCCCGCATGGCGTCTTTCCTGGTGCGGGCCTTCGATCTGGCCGAGGCCCCGTCGGCCAAGTTCACCGACACGCGGGGCAGCACCCACGAGACCAGCATCGACCGGCTGTTCGCGGCCGGCATCACCGTGGGCTGCACGCAGGATCCGCTCCGCTACTGCCCCAACAACCCGGTGTCCCGGGCCCAGATGGCCACTCTGCTGAACCGCGGCCTGGACAATGAAGGGATCGAGACGGGCTCGATCTCGATCAATGTGAAGCCCCGCAGCGGCGACACGCTGATCGCGGCCACCCGGGGGCGCACCTGCGCCATCCGCCTCGACAGCACCGTCACCTGTTGGGGAGGCGAGGAGGGTCGCCTAGAGCATCTGAGCGCCTCGGGATTGGAAGACGTCGTGGCGCTGAGCACCGGCAATCATCCCACCCTTCGGCTCCACACCTGCGTGGTGCACGATGATGGGACCGTCTCCTGCTGGGGATCGGGACACGAGGGTCAGCTCGGGCGGGGCGACAGGACCCACCATCTGCCGGAGGTGGTCCCAGGCATCTCCGACGCAGTGGCTGTCGCCTCGGGACCGTCCTTCACTTGCGTTGTCCACGATGGCGGCGAGGTCTCGTGCTGGGGGCTCAACCTTTCGGGACAGTTGGGTGACAGTGCCCCTGTGTCCAACCGCTATTGGCCAAGACGAGTTCCTGGCGTGGAGGACGTGGTGGCGATTTCAGTCGGCGAGGATCGGAGCTGCGCCATCCACGACGACGGCGACTTGTCGTGCTGGGGTCGGGGGTACGGCGACACCCCGTCGACGGTAAGGGCCCCGAAGGCGGTGACGTCCGTCTCGATTGGTGGGATCCAGACCTGCGTCAGCACGGTCGACGGCCTGGTCCACTGCTGGGAATCCGGCACAGGGGCGGCTTCGCGAATGATCCGAGCCGGCAACATCAGCGACGCGGTGAAGGTCTCGGTGGGCGACGGCAGCGCTTGCGTGTTGCACCGTCGTGGTGGCGTCTCGTGCTGGGGGCGCAACGACGTGGGCCAGGTCGGCGACGGCACCACCATCGACCGTCAGCAGCCTGTGCGGCTTGGTCGCATCTTTGACGCCGTGGACATGAGCGTCAGCTCGGGATCGCCGACGGTGGGGGCTCACGCCTGCGCCTTGCACGAGGACCGATCGGTCTCCTGCTGGGGAGGCAACGAGCTGGGACAGCTGGGTGACGGCACGCTCGACAACGGGCTCACGCCGCGACGGGTCAACCGATTGCAGAGGATTCCCGCTGATCGGAGACCGATCACCCCTGCCGATCTCCTGTTGGATTGGGTGGACATCGTCGTGCAGAACCGGGGAGCGGACTTCGGTTGGCTGCGGGTCGCCTGGGACCACGTTCGTGAACAGACATCGGTGAACGAGTCCGGGTTCGGCGGCGATGTCTCGACCCGCTGCTACGCCAACGCGTTTCAATTGCTTGGCTGCGAGGTTCTGGGCATGGTCGTCACCGACATGTCTCTTGAGACGGCCATTCACGAGCTCGCTCGTGTCTACGACCTGCACACGGGTCTCGCCCCGCGCCAGGCGTGGGGAGCCGTGCAGCTCTACTTCGCCACCACCCACCCCGACTGCTTCGCCGGATCTGACCGGCACGGAGCGGAGATCCTGGCCAACACGGCGCTGCATGTGATGGTGCCGCACGCCTACTTGACCCACTACGAACGCCGCCTATGCCCTGGGTTGCCCCGGAGTCCGACTGCTGAGGCCGAGCAGGTGGTCCTGGAGGGCCTGGCCGGCCAGGTGCCCGACTGGTACGACGAGAACATCACCAACGGTGCCGAGCTGTGGACCGCTTGGCTTCGAGGCCCGTCGCTGGTGGCCCTGGCCAACCTGTCGTGGGAGTTCGGCGGGCTGTGCAACACGGATTGGATCACCTACCCCCTGGATCCGGAGCGCTTCCCCCCGGCAGACAGCAACCCGTTCAGAGACGGCGGCTGCTGAGCCCGACGACTGAGCCCGCCAACGGCTAGCCCGCTTGGCGGTGGCCGGGGCCGGGATCCTCAGGCGGCGGATCGACGGCCGTCGGCGGCTGGGGCCTGCGCCGCGTGAAGCCCTCGGGTGCCATGTCTGCTTCGATGAGAAGAGCATCGTCTCAATAGTGTCTGGAGCGCTGCGACAGCATGCTCCCTCGGGTGCGCCGAGTGCTGAGAAGATCCTGCGGGCTCTCATCCAGCTGATGCCATACACGTCGTACCGGGTCGGTGACATCCCGACTGCGATGCCTGGCTTGTATGCGTGGATGGTGGAACTCGCGACTCTGATCGAGCCAGAGGATCCGGTTGGCTTCCTTCGGTCCATCGCCGACGGGAACCCGACAGCCACTCAAGGAGATCGCGGAACATAACACACATGGGGAATTCCGCTGATCAACTCTGGGGAATTTCGCTGATCGGCATCAGCCGGCCGGGGCAGCCGCAGTGTGATCCACAACTTTCTCTGCCTTTCTAGAGATCCTGAAAATTCTGGCAGATTCGCCTTGTTTTCAGGGATTTATGAAACACAGAGAAACCTCTGATTCGCTGTCGGTGTGATTCGCGAACCCCTTCCTGTGACGCAGGCGCGCCGGGCCTGGCGGGGTTGGGGGTGCCTGCTAGCCGGTTTGGCGGTGGGCGGGACCGGGATCCTCCGGCGGCGGATCGCTGGCCGCCGACGGCTGGGGCCGCTGAATCCTGAAACCCTCGGGGGCCATCAGGTGGCCCTCAATGCGGGCCAGCCTCTCCCGTGCGTCGGAGACGTTGCCGCCCATGCGATCGACCTTGGCATCCAAGGCATCGACCTTGGCATCCAAGGCATCGACCTTGGCATCCAGGGCATCGACCTTGGTGTCCAAGGCAGAGACCTTGGTCTCCAAGCCCCCAACCCTGGTGTCGAGGCTCCCGATCCTGGTGTCGAACTTCTTGTCGAAGTGGTTGAACTGCCGGAACATCAGGGTGACGATCGTGAGTGTCAATGGCCAGTGGGATCTGCCCAGTGGCGGACAGTAGAACTGCCCGTTCGTGGCCAACAGAACTGCCCGGTGGTGGCCAGGTGTTCTGCCCGTAGCTCAGTTGGTCAGTGGCGTCACCCCCTTGCCGGCGGTGGCTTGGGTGAGGCGGATGCTGTCGCCGGCGGTCATGACGATGTGGGCGTGGTGCAGGAGCCGGTCGACGGTGGCGTTGGCGATGGTCTTGGGCATGAGTTCGTCGAACCCGGCGGGGTGAAGGTTGCTCGACAGGGCGATGGAGCGTTTCTCGTAGGCGGCGTCGACGACGCGGTAGAGCGCTTCGGCGGTCTCGGTGGCGACGGGGAGCAGGCCGATGTCGTCGATCGCGATGACGTCGGAGCGCATGATCCGCCGGATCGCTTTGGCGGCGGTGTCGTCGGCGCCGTGGCGGCGCACGAGCGCGCCGAGGTGCTCGAGACTGAACCAGGACACTTTGTGGCCGGCATCGACGGCGGCCTGGCCGAGCGCTTCAAGGAAGTGGGTCTTGCCGGTGCCTGATGGTCCGCACACGACGAGGTTCTCGTGGCGGTGGATCCACTCCAGGGTGCGCAGCGCCCGCTGGGTCGGCGCCGGGACCGATGACACTGCCTCGTCCCAGGCGTCGAAGGTCTTGCCGGTGGGGAACCCGGCCGCTTTGCGCCGGGCCCGGATCGAGGACGCTTGGCGGCCGGCGAGTTCCTCGGTGAGCAGTGCGCGCATCGCTTCGGCCGGTTCCCAGCGTTGTGCCTTGGCGGTGGCCAACAACTCCGGTGCAGCGGCGCGCATGTGGGGCAGGCGCAGGGTGCGCAACAGGTCGACAACCTCGTCGATCGGTGCTGGGTTCATCGGTCGCCTCCGAGGCGGCCCCAAGCGGCGGTGCCGGGCTGCAGCGAGTGCACGTCATCGGCGCGCCGGCGTTGTCCGGGCGGGTCAGCAGCCAGGATCGAGGCCAGGTCGCCGTCTGCGAAGCGGCCGAACATCGCGGCGGCACCGAGCGCCCAATCAACGCGCATCTGGCCGTGGAGGCGGGCAAGGGTGACGGCTTGGGCCATCTTGACCTTCATGCGGCTCGTGCCCGCGGCGGCTGCTTCAACGAGCCAGGTGCGGGCGCCGTCTCCGATGGCGAGGAACTCGACCTCGGCCGCGCTCGTCGGCTTCGGACGCCGCCCGAGCGGCCCAGCCGGGCGCGCCGGGTAGTGGGCGTCGTCGATCATCGGATGCCCCGGTGTCGAACGCTGGTGGCGGGCAACCTCGATTGGGCCTGACGGTGCACAGTGGGTGACGACGACCCGGTCGCCGTCCACACGCACCCACACCGTCTCATCGGCGAGGGTGTGCGGGACCGAGTAGGTCACGCCGCCGAAGCTGATCGTGGAGCTCCAAGTGACTTTCCGGGTCTCCCCCAGCACCGCCGTGTAAGGGGCCTCGGGCAACCGATGCAGGCGCTGCTGCTCCTCGAGGAGCATCTCGACTGGTGCCCGCCGGGTCACCCGATGCTCACGGCCATTGACCTCGGCCATCCACGCGTCGCACGCATCGACCAGCTCGGACCAGCTGGTGTAGTCGCCGCGCAGGTTCGCGTCGGTTGGCACCAAGTCGGCCTCAGCGACCCGCACCGTCGCCTCTGACCCGCCCTTGGACTCGGGGTCCGCCGGCACACACGTCGCCACCGTGATCCCGTAGTGGCCGCCGACCGCGGCCATCTCCGGATGGCGCACAGCGATCCCAGCGACGTGATCGATCGTGACCGTGCGCTCGTTGTCGGTGAGCCAATACGTCGCAGCGCCGCCAAAGGCTCGCATCGCCCGATCCACACAGGCGATCACCGTCGCCAACCTGCGATCCCAGCACGGCACCACCACCCGGAACCTCGACCACGCCAACCACGCACAGAACAGATTCGTCCTTCGGCCCGCGATGACCGGACCCGCGCCCCAGTCCCACTGCGCCCACATGCCCGGCTCGGGGATCCACGGCCGATACACCCGCCGCCGACCACGGCGATGGTTGGCCTTCACCTCAGCGACCGCCCGGCGGACCGTGCGTTCTGAACCGGTGTAACCCAAAGCAGTGAGCTTGTCGAAGGCCCGGTCGGCGCGGATCTTGGCGTGCGACCGCTCGACCCACTCCTCGATCTTCGCCAAAGAACGGATCGATGATCCGCCCCCTGCGCCGCGGCCCGTCGCCGGCCAACTCGCCGGCATCGCGCTCAGCGACATAACGGGCCACAGTGTGATGAGACACGCCGGCCAGATCACCGGCGCCACGCAACGACCCAGTCAGGTCGAACGCTTCCAACATGTTCATGATTTCCTCGCGAGACTTCACTCGCTCCTCCTGCTCGATGGTCACGGTTGTCGTGACCGGCCATTCGAGTAGGAGGAGCACCCGCCGCGGTGGACCCCGACGGGAAATGGACTTCAACGCGGGCAGTTCTGTTGGCCGCCGCTGGGCAGAACTGTTGGCCGCCAGCGGGCAGCTACATGGCCGCCACTGGGCAGGATCTCATGGCCGCCGACAGTGAGTGTCGAACCCATGATCGCCACCAGCAATGCCAACGTCTTGAAGTCCAGGGTGATCATGTCCATCGTGTGAGTGCCTCCGTTCCGCGGGGGATGCTTTGAGGCGAGCCATGTCCGCGGCTTGCGACGGCAACACCGATGCTAGCTGATTGCACGGTAGAATACCAATGCTACACTGTGTGCACTGAAAATAACCGATGTTCTTCAATATGGCGGCGAGTCTCGGTGCTTCTGGGGGTGCCCGCTGCGACGCCACCGTGATCCGCCATGGGATCCTCCACCCGGGCAAGCCGCTGCGGGACGCCATCCCGTGGCGCGCAGCCGTGTTGCGTCCTCAGAAATCAACAGGGCTGTGCCGGACATATGGAGTCAAACAGTGTTGTTTTCTGTTTCGTCAGTGAGTGAGACAACCGGGCGACAGGGCCGGCACTGCTCTGTGTGAGGCGAACCGAAGGAAGTCGAGCAATGGGCAAGCTCACCGCGGCCGGCGTCCGAGCAGCCAACAAGCCGGGCAAGTACTACGACCAGCACGGCCTCATCCTGCGGGTCGCACCCGGGGGGTCGAAGCAGTGGGTCTGGCGGGGCACCGTGCGCGGACGGCGCCGAGACATCGGGCTGGGAGCCGTGGCCTACACAACACTGGCCGAGGCCCGCGACATCGCCTACGAGTTCCACAAGCTCGCCCGAGCCGGGGGCAACCCGGCCGCGTTGCGACGAGACAGCCCCGCCCCCTCCTTCGCCGAAGCCGTCGAGCGTGTCATCGAGGCCCACCGCGGAGGCTGGAAGGACGGCGGCAAATCCGAGGAGAACTGGCGGTCCTCGCTGCAGCGCTACGCCTACCCCCGCATCGGCTCCATGCCCGTCGATGAGATCACGACCGCCGACCTGGTGCGCGTCCTGCTCCCGATCTGGCACGAGAAGCGCGAGACCGCCCGCAAGGTCAAGACCCGAATGGGTGTGGTCATGCGCTGGTCCGTGGGTGCGGGCTACCGCAGTGACGATCCCGCAGGCCCGGCGCTGGCCGCGGCGCTGCCCCGCCACGGCACCGCGACCAAGCACTTCTCCAGCCTGCCCCACGGCGAGGTCGCCGCGGCGCTCGCCAGGCTCGATGCCTCAGCCCGAACGTGGCGCCCGAAGGTGGCGTGTCTGTGGTTCATCGCCGCCACCGTCGCCCGCAGCGGCGAGGCCAGGCTCGCCACATGGGAGGAGATCGACCTCGACACCAGGACTTGGACCGTGCCTGGTGAGCGCACCAAGACCGGCCGCGAGCATGTGGTGCCGCTGTCGCCGGTGGCGGTGGACGCGCTCGACGAGGCCCGCAGCTACACCGATGGCTCCGGGTTGGTGTTCCCGTCGCCGACCGGGCGAACGCTGTCCAACGGACAGCTGAGCCGGTTCACCAGCGTCGAGGGTTTCACGCCCCATGGTCTGCGAGCCTCGTTCCGGACCTGGTGCGCCGAGACCGCGGTGCGCCGCGAGGTGGCGGAGGCGGCGCTGGCGCACTCGGCCGGGATCGTGGAGCGGGCCTATCAGCGATCCGACCTGCTCGCCGCGCGCCGCGAGGTCATGGACGCCTGGGCGATAGTGCTTGTCGATGTCTCGCTCGCCTCGACTGCACCCAGACGACTACCGCATCGGGGCACTGTCTGAGGGATAGTTCGAGGGCAACCACACACCGGTGGTACCTATGCATGGCCTTCAACCTGTGCTTTTGGGTATAATTCTTCTTTCCCGGGTTGGGCAGTTCTCGCAGCGGGCGCCATGGTCGCTTCGCTGCTCGCTGTCGGGGCCACCCCGGCGGCCGCGATCGACGAGGACTCCGAGCAGGATCACACCACGACCTCTTCGGCGTGTGTGGGTGGGGCTGCGGCGCATGACGCCGGGTTCACCGACTTGGGCGGCCTCGAAGCGGCCGTGGACGACATTAACTGTCTGGCCTACTACGGGATCACCACCGGCAGGACGGCTGACACGTTCGATCCCAGCAGCAACGTGACCCGTTCGCAGATGGCCCTGTTCCTGTCACGGGCCGCCGGCGTCATGGGCGTCGACCTCACGGGCGGCGACATGTCGGCTGACTTCGGCGACATCGCCGAGTTGGGCGAGGACCGGCAGAACGCCATCAGCGCACTAGCGAGGAATGGCATCCTGGCAGGCCGCAGCGACATGGCCTTCGACCCGCACGGCGACATCACCCGGGCTGAGATGGCTGCGGCTCTCGTCAACTTGGTTGACCACGTGTCGAGCAACCTGGGCAAGAACGACGACGGCCTGTTCGTGTTCGGCGATGATGAGGATCTTCCCGACGACAGCTTCGGCGACGCCTATCGGACGTTGTCCGAGCCCGCCAATAACGCCGTCAGCGCTGCTTACGAGTTGGGCATAACCACCGGTAGGCCGGCTGGTTCCGACAACTTCGCGCCGCACGACGGGGTGCCTCGCAGGAACATGGCGACATTCATCATGCGTGCCCTGAGGCACAGCAACGTTCGCCCGGCGGGTATGTCCGCTCAGGTCTACACGCGACCCATGGGTGCTGCTGAGGTCGTCGTCTCGGTGCGTGACGCCGACTTCGCACCGGTTGTCAACACACCGATCGATGCATTCAAGGCCCCTGCGGCTCAAGAAGAGCGGGCCTTCAAGGCCGACGGCAGCTGCAGCAGCCGTGCCAGCCTTGTCGATGGTGCCAACAAGTGCACCATCGATGGGGCCGATCCGGTGACGACATCCCTCGGCAATATCGGCCTGGCTCAGCTCTCCTCGGACGACATCGATGAGGGTCTCACCGTTTGGATCTGGAGCGGCGATATCGGCGACGACTTTGACGACGACACCGACGTTCTTGAGATCTCAGTCGACCCGCAGCCCGAGACGGCAGCGGATGCGAGCGTGGCCGCGATCTCTTCGGACCTGGGTCTGAAGGGGAACGGCGATGCTCGTTACGGCCAGAAGGTGACGTTCACCATCCAGCTCCAGGACCGCGAGGAGAACAACGCGGCTACGCCTGATGGTGGCGTGGAGTACACCCTGCGACTCGAGACGTTCACCGGACGCCAGGCTGTCGCCACGTCGAACACGACCGTCTCGGTGTCGCCTGGCAAGGTGGAACTCGGCAGCGACGGCTCCGGTACGTTCGTAGTCACTGCTCGCGATCTCGATCCGAACAACGACAGCGAAGTCACGGTCAGATACACACTGACCAGGACTGTCACCGATGAGAACGACCAGGACAACGCGCCGAACCTCTTGGTGCCTCGCGACGGTGACACCTCCACCGCGACGGTTCAGCCGGCGACCAACCCGGCGACGTACACCCACACCAAGTTCCACAGAGGCGTAGTGGTGTTCTCTGACTCCGACGCGACGGTCACGTCTGTTTCGGTGGATGCGGCTGATCACCAGTCCGCTCCGAGCAACGGCAACGTAGGCACGGCGGCCACCGTCACGGTCCTCGACCAGTACGGACGGCCTATGTCCGGTAAGGGCATTGTGCTCGCGAGCAGCGGCGGCGACGACGCGACCACGTCGAGCCGGCCACGCTTCACGGGTCCGAGCGGCCAGGTGCGGATCGGCTATAGCTACAAGGGAGGCGCTGCTGTTGAGACCCTGACCGCCATCTGGGACGGCGATACGGCCGACGAGTCGGACGACACGAACCCCGACCTAGATCCGGGTTCAGGTGAGGGTCAGGAAGACGACACCGCTTGCCGGGACATCGACGATCAGGGTCAGAACGACGGCGGAGACGACATCTGCGGTACGACCATGGTCTTCTGGGTCGGAGTAGTCGTGGACGAGAACTCCGCAACGACGACGACTCGCACCGACGATCAGGAGATCACCGGGCCGGCAGATGTTCTGAGCCACAGCGCTGACGACCAGCAGATCGTCATCGACGGCGACGCTGACGCCGACGACGACGGTGGCAGGGCGCCGATGGCGATGAACTACGACTCCAACGACTTCTTCTCGGTGGACGACTCCCCGCAGAGCTTCGCGGAGTTCGCCGAGACGCTCGCCAAGGCTCTGAAGGCCTTCGAGGACTCCGAGGAGAACGCCAAGGCGGAGCCGACGCTGGTGTGGTCGGGCTATGTGTTCGACGACTCGTCGTCCAGCACGTGGTTCCAGTTGACCACTAACCTGACAGTCAACGCTCCCTAACTAGGTAGGAACGGAGCCGGGGTTTAACCCGAGCCTCGGCTCCACCCCTCCCTTCTAATACCACCAACCCCGAGGAGGCCCCGGCACTGCGCCGGGGCCTCCTCGCATCTTTGCTGCACCCACCTCCTCCGCAACCTCACCGCCTTTCACGGCTTTCATGGCACGCGATGAAGCGTTGGTGTTCCACGATGAAGTCGGCTATGGTGACACCGCCGTCGCAAGCCTCGGTCCTGGCTCGCCTCAAGCATTCCTGCGCAACGGAGGCACCCGCACGATGGAAGCCGACACCATCGCCCTGATGATCACGATCGTGGGATCGTGGCTCACGATCTTCGTCGCAATCCTGTGGCAGTCGAACCGCCACGAGGACAGCATCAAGGCTCTGGACACCAAATTCAGCGGCAAGATCGACGCTCTGGACACCAAGTTCACCGGCAAGATCGACGCTCTGGACACCAAGTTCACCGGCAAGATCGACGCTCTGGGCCGCGACGTCTCAGACGCTCGGGAGAGGCTGGCCAGAGTGGAGGGCCACCTGATGGCGCCCGAAGGGTTCGCGCTGGGCCGTGGCCGCCAACCGCCCCCTGACGATCCCGTGCCGACCAGCGCGAGGCCAGCCGATACGTGATCGTCAGCCGGCACTGGGGCCGGTTGCGCACTTCGGCACGCCGTGACTACCGTGTGCCCTCCCTAGCTGGCGCAGATGATGCTGTCAGCGCATACCAGGAGGTGAAGTATGGCCACATGGGGGACCCGGCTCTTGGGTGCCGTTGGTACTGTGGTTGCGGCCATGTTGGTCGCGTCGCTGACGGTGGCCGCGCCGGGGACTGTGTTGGCTCAACAGGACGACTTTCTGATGTGGAGCCTGGCTCGCACAAGCCGGCCATCGACGCGCTCAATGAGATGGGGCTGTTCGAGGGCACCGAGTGCGGTGAGCGAGAGCTCTGCCCCAGCGAGCCGGCGAAACGCTGGACGGTGGCCGTGTGGCTGGTGCGGGTCCTCGACGGCGCGGAACCGCCCGAGGTCAGCGAGTCGAGGTTCGCCGACATGGATGACGACGCGTGGTGGATGCCCCACGTCGAGCGACTTGCCGAGCCAGAGCACTCGCACTGCTCGAGTCGCGTTCGCCCACTCCAGACGACACCCAGGAGCCGGCCGAGTTTCCCGGGCAGGGCGTCGACGTCATCGCGGGCCGGGCCGACTGGTCCTCGGGCTACTTCCAGGGGGAGCTGTACAAGCAGCTGCTGGAGGAGATCGGCTACAACGTGACCGATCCGGCCCAGCTCGAGCTGGGGCCGAACATCGCCTACATCGCCATGGCCCAGGGCGAGCTGGACTACTGGCCCAACAGCTGGTACCCGGGCCACTACGCGTGGCACGCCGCTGAGCTGCCCGACGGGTCGCTGGTCGGCGACCACGTCTCTGTCGTCGGCGAGGAGCTGATCGCGGGCGGTCTGCAGGGCTTCCTGGTGACCAAGTCCTTCGCCGACGCATACGGCGTGTACACGATGGACGACCTCAACCGCAACGCCGAGGCGCTCGCCGCGTTCGACGCCACCGATCCCGTGCCCGGCAACGGCAGGGCTGACATCTTCGGCTGTTCTGAGTCCTGGACCTGTGACAGCATCATCGAAAACATGATCGCGTTCGGCGGCTGGCACAACATCGCGCAGAACACGGTCGGCTACGACGTGATGTTCGCCCAGGCGGTCAGAAGGGTGAACGAGGGCCTCCCGATGGTCGCATACGCCTGGAGCCCGTCGGCGTACATCACCGAGTTGCGTCCCGGCGACAACGTCTACTGGATGGGTGTCGAGAACATCCTCGACGACTCCAACCCGGCCAACCAGGTGGGCGGCGAGAACCACAGCCAGCGCGGCCCCGACGGCACCGGCGGCTTCGCGGCCATCAGCGAGGACCAGTGCCCGTCGGCCGCCGATCAGCCCGACGGCCAGTGCAAGATCGGCTGGATCGCAGCCGACATCCAGGTCACCGCCAACAGCGACTTCCTGGCGGCCAACCCGGCCGCGCGGGCGCTGTTCGAGGCGGTCAGGCTGTCTGTGATCGACGTGTCGCTGGCCAACTTGGCCATGGTCGGGGGCGAGAGCCCCACCGACTTGGCCACCCAGTGGATCGCCGACAACCGCGACCTGGTCGACGAGTGGATCGCCGCGGCGCGAGCCGCAGGGCCCGGCGAGGTGTGGCTTCCGCCCAATGTCTACACCGACGTGGCGACAGGAGCAGGCCACTATCGCGCGCTGCGAATGGAGGGGACTGTCGAATGCTGGGGCGCGTACTATGACCACGAAACCGGCCAGTACATAGAACAGACAGAATTGCCCGAAGGAACCTTCAGCTCCGTCGCCGCCGGATGGAACCACACCTGCGGGCTGCGCACCGACGGATCCATCGAGTGCTGGGGCGCCAACACCCACAGGCAGGCCCGCCCACCGCTCAGCAGGGTCCGATTCAGTGCCGTTGACGCTGGAAACCACCACTCCTGCGGGCTCGGAGTGAACGACAGGGTGACATGCTGGGGCGCCAACAACGACGGTCAGGCCGATTCGCCCTACGGGAGCCGCTGACGTCGAAGACGACACCGCCCGGAGCAGCGTGCCCGACGGAACCTACACAGCCGTCAGCGCCGGATGGGATCTTGCCTGCGGGATCAACGCTCGAGGCGAAGTCGTCTGCTGGTCGTAGGAGCGGCCACCGGGCGGGGTCATCGGGCTCGACGGCCGCCGTCTCCGAAGAAGCGTCGTCGCCAAGCCCCAGCAGTAGAGCCGGCCGTCGACCGTGGTGAGGCAGCTCTGAGTCCTGCCACTCGAGATGGACGTCGCCGCCCCTGCGCCAGTGATCCTCACTGCGGTGTCGGCGGTCGCTAGCCGGCTTGACGGTGGTCGGTGTCGGGGTCCTCCGGGGGTGGGTCGACAACGGCCGGCGGCCGGGGGCGCTGTGTGGTGAAGCCCTCAGGCGCCATCAGGTGACCCTCCACCCTGGCCAGCCGCTCCCCCAGGCCTCCGATGTTCCGGTGCACCTGTCTGAACTCGCCATGCACGGTCTTGAACTCTTCGTCGAACTTGTCTTCGAGGCGGTTCATCTGGCTGATCAACAGGCCGATCGTCGCAAGTGTCGATCCGAGGACCGACCCCACAATCGTGACCATCAGGATGACAGTGTCGGCTTCCATCGTGTCGTGCCTCCGTTCCGCTGGGAATGCTTGAGGCGAGCCGTGACCGCGGCTTGCGACGGCAGCACTGATGCTAGCAGAGTGTATGGGGATCCATCGATGCTTCATTGTGTGCACTGAAAAGCAGCCGAAGTCGTTAGAAGGACGAGATCGCTGCTCCGGACGATGGTGAAGGCAGGACGTTAGGCGGAGAACGGCAGCGGAGACGCGAGGAGGCCCCGGCTCAAGTGCCGGGGCCTCCTCGGGGTTGGTGGTATTAGAAGGGAGGGGGCGGAGCCGAGGTTCAGGTTTTCCCGACTCCGTCCATTCCTAGCTGGTTAAGCCGCTACGACCACCGCCGACCAGCCGGCCACCGTGATCGGGTCGGCGGGATCGTACGCCCTCCACGTCAGGGTCACCACGCCGGTAGCGTCGGGCGCCTTCGGGTTGATGCTTTGGTCGCCACCGAGGGCCTTCACGAAGGCCTCCATGCCGTAAACAATGACCGTACCACCCTCGCCATCAGGGACGGTCGCCTGGAACTGGTCGTTCGAGTCGAAGATGACCAGCGTCGGCGTGTCATCGTCACCGACGAGCACGACAACCTCATTGTTCTCAAGGTCGGCGTCGCCCACCGCAGCAGGGGCCGTATTCTCTTCGGCGCCTTCCTCAACCCAGCGGAACGAAACCGGCTCATTGTCGCTCGTAGCTGGATCGCTATCGCTGGTGAGCCTGGGCTCGGTCAGCGCTTCGTTGACGTTGGCGGTTTCCGCATCGTCGGTACCGAGGACGATCGCCTGGAACAGCTGCGTACCAGCCTGCGTGCCGCTGTAGGTGTAGACGAAGTCGGCTTCACCCGTCGAGCCGGTGACCTGGGCCTCGGTCTCGAAGTCAGCGTTGTCATCGTCCGCAGACGCGCCCTGAGCATCGGCGCCTCGAATCAGCACTGGCTGGTTCCCAATCCCGTTGCCGTACTGATCCCTCACCGTGACGGTGACAAGCTGGTCGATGGTGCCCCGCGGTGCGGGCGGATGCAAGTCGTAACCCCTCTCGAGCGACACGCTGATCGAAGAAGCGACCGCATCATCGTCGGAGAAGACGACCGTGTCACTGAACGCATCGGGTCGAGCGGTCCGTGACTCATCATCGTTTGTCTCAGGATCGTCGGCCACGTCCGTGTCGTCGTCGTCCCAGTCGCTGCCGGTATCGCGGTCGTCGGCGTTGCCCGAATCACCGTCGACACAGCCGTTGGCATCAGAGCTGGTTCCGCCGTCGCAGTCGGGCGCCCAGACGCCGCCAGCGTTCTTGATCGACGAGATGGTGTATGTCACGGTGCCCTCGGCGTCGGTGTTGTCCCTCCGCGTATCCGGGTCAGACAGAACCACATCGAAGCTGGCCGCACCGGTCTCGTCTGCCTTGATCGTGACCCTGTCAGCGGTACCGTTCGGGTAGCTGAGGAGCACCGAATACGAGGTGCCGTTACGAGGCGGACCAACGTCGATGGTCGGCGGGAAGCCAGCCGGGTTGGTGCCCTTCAGCTGGACGGTGACCGTCACGCTGGAGCCGAATCCGGACTTGGTGATGCCGTCAGGAAGACTGTCGGAGACTTCCGCGTTGTTGGCGGGGGCCGAGGTAGCCGAAGGGGCAACGTCCAAGCGGAACAGGTCGGTGCTGGACGCAACCTTGTCGCCCACGTCACCGGTCCATGCCCAGACCACAGCACCCTTGCTGAAGTCGACGTTACCGATCGTCCGGTTGCCCGCGCCGTCGGTCCTGCGGTCTGTTCTGTCGATCTGGCATGCGGTGTTGCCGGAAGTGACAGACCGCACCAGCCGCTGGCAAGCACCGTCGGCGAATGCCTCGTCAGCTCTCGCCGTCGGCATCCAGAAGGCGTCCACACGGACGTTCGCCACCGGCTTTAGGTCCTTGCTGCGAACCGAGATGCGAACAGCGCTGGTCGGTCCGTCGGCGCCGACATCGCGCTGTATGGAGACGCCAGCCGGGCGGAGATTGGTGTGCGCCAGGGTGCGCATGATGAACGACGCCATGTTCCTGCGTGGCACTCCATCGTTGGGACCGAAGGTGGCGTCGGCCCGGCCAGTGGTGATGCCCAGCTCGTATGCCTGGCTGATGGCGGCGTCCACGGCACGTGGCACGCCCGCTCGTGCATCAGCGAAATGGTCGAGCTCCGCCACGCCCTTGAGGCTGCCGTCGGCGTTGAAGAGCCGGCTGTTGGCATGCCTGAGCAACCCGATGAGGGCTACAGCCATCTCGGCCCGGGTGATGTCGCTGTACGGGTCGAACGCCATGTCGCCGCGGCCAGCCAGGATGTTGTTCCTCGCCAGCGCCTTGATGGCGCTCTGCCGGTCCTCGCCCAGATCGGCGATGTCGCCGAAGTCGGCGTCGCCGTCGCCGCCCATTAGGTCGACACCCGCGGCGCCGGCGGCCCGGTACAGGAACAGGGCCATATGGCGGCGGCTCACGTTGCTGCTGGGATCGAACGTGTCAGCCGTCCTGCCCGTGGTGATCTCGTAGTAGGCGAGACAGTTGATGTCTCGTGCGGCAGCGTCGAGGCCGCCTAGGTCGGTGAACCCGGCGTCTTCTAGAGCGTCGCCCACGCATGCCGAGTAGGCAGGCTTCACTTCAGCGCTAGCCGTGTTGGCATCGCCGGTCTTGATCTCCGCGGCTCCGGCCGGGGTGGCCCCGACAGCGAGCAGCGAAGCGACCATGGCGCCCGCTGCGAGAACTGCCCAACCCGAGCGCCGCTTCTTCACTAGCTGGGGCATCGGCCCCTCCTTTGCTTGTACCTGGGGCAAAGACCCCTTCAAATGGGGCATGTGCCCCTCCTTTCTATACCTGGTTTGCACCTGTGGCAAGTTCGGCCCACCCGGAACCGCACGCCTCGCACGTGCGAACCCTCCGGGGAGCAACCTGAACACGCTATCTGCGTCATCCACCGGCTGCACCCCCTTGGATCGCTGATCCGAAACGCTTAGAGAACCCTACCACGACGGTCGGGTTCATGACGGGCGGAAAGTGTAGCACGCTAGGTCGGCCACCACGTTCAATCATGGGCTTTTCCCACTTCCGATAAGACATGCGTCCTTGCGCCGCGGGCGCGGCGTCATGCAGCGGCACCTCGTCGTTCACGCTCCGGCACGATAACAGCATCAACAGCACAGGGCAAACATTTGCCATATCGCACGAAGCAGCGCGTCGGGGTATGGCATGCAGGCCGAACGGCGCAGGTCACGAACCGGTTCCGAGCGGGGGCGCGAACCAGGCTGAGAGGGCGGTCGGGGCGGGCGGTCTCAGGCGGCTCACGGGCGGTCTCGGGCGGCTCACGGGCGGCTCGGGCGGCTCACGGGCGGCTCACGGGCGGCTCACGGGCGGCTCACGGGCGGTCTCGGGCGGCTCACGGGAACACGCCGGTGCGGGCGGTCTCGGGCGGCTCACGGGAACACGCCGGTGCGGGCGGTCTCGGGCGGCTCACGGGAACACGCCGGTGCGGGCGGTCTCGGGCGGCTCACGGGAACACGCCGGTGCGGGCGGTCTCGGGCGGCTCACGGGAACACGCCGGTGCGGGCGAAGCCGACCAGCCCGGTGACGTCCAGCCCGCCGAGGCCGAGGGTGGCCAGGGTCGGGCCCTCGGCGCGAAAGTCCCGGCCCAGCATGGCCGAGGCCACGGTCACCAGCTCGTCGATCGCCGGGGTGGGCACGCCGGCGGCCTCGCCCAGCGACGACGCCAGCACCAGCACGCAGGGCACGCCGTCGGTGATGCAACCGGTGTTGCCGGTGTTGAGGCCGGTGTTGCCGGTGTTGAGGTCGCCGGCCGCGGCGGTGGGCGCATCGCCGGCCTCCAGCTTGCTGGCCCGCACGGTGTCGAACAGGGTGCTGCCGGGGCCGGGGTCGGGGGCGAGGCCCTGGGCCACCAGGAAGTCCCGGTAGCCGCGGGGCTCCTTGGAGTTGAGGGCCCGGCGCAACCCCAACAGCTCGGCGTCCACCGCCTCGATCACGTTCGCCGCCGCCGGGGCGGCCCCCTCGGCCCCCAGCGGCGACGGGGCGTTGCCTTCCCGGCGGGTGTCGGCGTTGGCGACCATGGCGACCGCCCGCTCGATGGCGTCGTGGCCGGCCAGCACCGTGGTCCACACCGTGTCGGTGGCGGTGGCACAGGGCCAGACATCACGGACGAGGTCCATCACCCGGGCGGTGTCTCGAGGGATTGCCGGCAGGGCGGCGATCAGCACACCGCCGTGCTTGCGGACCGTGCCGACCGCGCCGGGGCCTGTGCGGCGCGCCAGACAGGGCAGCGTGTTGGACTCCGCGACGATGGTGGGGGGCTCGATTGCCCGGCGGGCCACGATGGCGCCGCCGGGTTCGCCCACGAACAGCACTGTCTGGTCGGCGGTGACGTGCGGGGCGATGGCCTGCGCCCAGCGTTCATGGGCCGAGCACGGCACCGCCGCCACGGCGAGCTCGGCGCCATCGAGGGCCTCGGGGATGCTGGCCGCGACGGCGACCGGGCAATGGATCTCGCCCCGCCCGTCATCGGAGACGGTGACGCTGCCTGTGCCGGCGACCCGTTCGAGATCGTCCCGCAAGTCGTCGAAGTCGACCATGACCGTGTAGCGGCCGTGACGGGACATGTCCGCAGCCACAGCCAACGCCCCGCTGCCGGAGCCCAGAACAGCCACCTTCATGGGGATCTCCTCACTGGTCGCATGAGCCGCCTGTCCGCATGTTGATCTACTCGTCCCATCGTCTGCCGGCCACGGGCCCACGGCTGCGAGCCGCTGGGGCGGCGATAGCTAGCCGTCAACGCAGCGAGAAACTCCGCCCCGACTCACTGCCGGAGTGGCCAGCAGGGTGTGCGAGCATCCCCGGGATCAATCGGTAGGAGCTTCTCGCGAGGACCCCAACGTTGCTTTGCGGAGGGCCCATCGATGACTCGCTCAGGCGGCCGGTGGCTTGGTGGTGTTCGGCTCTCGTACCGGACTTGGTACTTGCTCTAGTAGCCATTCTAGTGGTACCGCTCTAACAGCTAGAGAGAACTGCTGCAACAGCTATGGCCGGGAGCTACAAGCCTGACGGCATGGTAGATAGGAGGCATGAACTCGAAGTACTCCAACGGCAACTCCGTGTCCACCCATGACACCGTCGACGCTATCGCCGACAGCACCCAGCGGGAAGCATTCCCGCTGCGCCATACGTTTATCCAGCACAAGCGGGAGGGGGCGTCAGTTCCGGGACCACTGGCCAGCTTCGTTTCGGCTGGTGACAGGACGGGGCTGCTTCTCTACTTCCTCGCCCTCACCAAGGCCAGCGCGGAACCGTGGGACGTTGCCCTTCACTCCGCTGTGTGGGCCCGAGCCCTTGGATTGCAGCACCCGATGGGTCCGACCGCTCGGGGACGAGTCTCCAAGGCGTGGGCTCGGCTCGTCGAGCGCAAGCTGGTCACTCGCTCAAGGCGTGGCCGTACAGCCGAATTCACGCTGCTACTCGAAGACGGCTCCGGAAATGCGTACACCCGCCCCAGCGGCGCGTCCGGCGATCGCTACATCAACGTGCCGCATGCACTCTGGACCCGTGGACCAAGCGACTCGACTCGTTGGTTCGAGGATCTGTCACTGCCCGAACTCAGCTTCCTCGCCATCGCGCTAGACAACCGCAGCACCTTCCAGCTCGCTGTGGAACGCGGCCCCGAGTACTACGGGATATCTGCAGACACGCTGTATCGCGGCTACAGGGGCCTACGCAACAAGCGGCTGCTCGATGTGCAGCAGCGCCGGTTGAAGGCACCACTGGCACCCGAGGGATTCTCTTACGAGAACCACTACACCCTCCAACCGCCCTTCGCGCATGGCGAGAGCGAGGCCGCAGCGGGGGCCACACAATGAGCGTCCAAGCGTTTGTCGACGAATCGCGGCGCGGCCGGCACTTGTACTTGATCTGCGCGGCGCTCATCTCGCCGACGGACCTTCAATCAACTCGTAAAGCGCTGCGCGAGATGTTGCTCCCACGTCAGCGTCGCCTGCACTTCGCGAGCGAGGGAGCGCAACGTCGTCAGTCTCTGTTGGCGGCCATGTCCAAGCTTCCGGTTCGGACGAGACTGTACATCTCAACCGAGAAGGAGCCCGTCGCCCGGCACAGGGCCCTCGAAGACCTCCTTAATGACCTCCGTAACCTCAATGGCAAACGCTTGGTCATCGAGTGCAGAGAGGCGAACCAGGACGACACGGAGCGTCGCCGAATAGCAGAGGCCGTCCGGCAGGGTGCAGCGCCGTCGGACCTTACGTACAGCCACCTCCGAGCGCACCAGGAACCGATGTTGTGGGTGCCTGACGCGGTGGCCTGGGCCTATGGCGCTGGCAGGGAGTGGCGACGCAGAACACAGGCATTGATTGATCGTGTCCAGAACGTGGACACGCGTCGGTAGAACGCACGAAGCCCGGCCACTCACCGTCCGGAGAGGTACCGGGCTTCGCTTCCTCAGACTAGTGCCTTCGGTAGACCCATTGTCCGACAACTTGACCGAAACGTCAACCCCAATCTTCTAGGTCATGGCTTCTAGAGCGGCCCCAGCCAAGCGGGCCTCTCTCGGGTCGTAGCCTCGGGGGGTGGACGATGTGGTGATCCGGCTGGCCACCGTGGGCGACGCCGAGGCCATCCGCCGCATCTACAACCACGAGGTGGAGCACACCACCCACACGTTCGACCTCGTGCCCCGGTCGTTGGCGGAACAGCAGGCGTGGCTGCGGGACCGGGAGGGCGCCCTGGGAGTGGTGGTGACCGAAGTCGGCGGCGAAGTGGCCGGCTTCGCCTCGCTCAGCGAGTACCGGCCCCGGGCCGCCTACCGCACCTCGGTGGAATCCAGCGTGTACGTGGACTCCTCGGCCAGGGGCCAAGGACTCGGCCAGCGGCTCATGCAGGAACTGGTGCGGGTGGCCGAGGCCCGGGGCTTCCACACCATGATCGCCCGCATCGCCGGCGGGCACGAGGCGTCGATCGGGCTGCACCAGGCGGTCGGGTTCACCGTTGTGGGCACCGAGCGGGAGGTGGGCCGCAAGTTCGGCGGCTGGCTCGACGTGGTGGTGATGCAGCGGATGCTCAGCCAAGTGTCGTCCGCCTGAGCGCCACCCGGTCGAACGACACCGCCGGAGCGCCACCCGGTCGAACGACACCGCCTGAGCGCCACCCGGTCGAACGACACCGCCTGAGCGCCACCCGGTCGAACGACGCTCCGCCAGAGCGCCACCCGGTCGAACGACGCTCCGCCAGAGCGCCACCCGGTCGAACGACGCTCCGAGGGAACTGTGAACTGTGGGCCGGGGAGGATTCGAACCTCCGTAGGCTAAGCCGACGGGTTTACAGCCCGTTCCCTTTGGCCGCTCGGGCACCGACCCAAACCGGCGAGCACGATACCATCGCCCCCGACCAAACCAGCCCCCCGGCCCCCCGGATTGAACGACCATGCCCACCTTTGACGTAGTAAGCCGGCTCGACATGCAGGAGGTGCGCAACGCGGTGGACCAGGCGGGGCGGGAGGTCAACACCCGCTACGACTTCCGCAACACCGGCACCGCGGTGGTGCTCGGCGACGGATCCATCACCCTCAACTCCTCCACCGAGGACCGGCTGGCCGCGGCCCGCCAGGTGCTGGAGGAGAAGCTGGTGCGGCGCAAGGTGTCGCTCAAGGCCCTCGACTACGGCAAGGTTCAGGAGGCCGCCGGGGCCACCGTCCGCCAGGTGGCGGGACTGCGGGCCGGCATCTCGTCGGACCGGTCCCGGGAGCTCAACAAGCTCATCAAGGGACTCGGCCTCAAGGGCGTGCAGTCGTCCACCCAGGGCGACCAGCTGCGGGTGCAGTCCAAGAAGCGCGACGACCTCCAAGCCGTGATCGCGGCGCTAAAGGAAGCCGACTTCGACCTCCCCCTCCAATACGTCAACTTCCGGGACTGACATAACCGCGTACTTGAGGGTTGTCACTAAATTGTCATGTGGTTATAACATTTTTCATGAAGAAATTGGCATCACATGATCCGAGCCGGGGCTCTGGAGGGCCCGGCACCTCCGTGATAACCCGCACCAGCGATAGCGTGGCACCCGTGGGTGGAGCCGAGGCGGGCCACGTCATGCCCGACTACCCAGTGTCAGAGCCATTCCCGGACGGCTTCAACTGGCCGGACGACTACGAATGGCCCGAGGGGGATATGTGGCCCGAGCTCGGGTCGGCCGCGGCCGGAGACGGCTCGCCGGGCGAGCCCGACGAGGCCTGGTTCGGCGACCCCGACGCCCACTACGAGGAAGTCGTCGACTACATGAAGCGCCTATATGCCCACTGCGCGAGTTCCGACGAGTTCGTCGCGGCACTAAAGGGCCTCTTCCCGGACCTCGGGGAGAAGATCGCCAAAGCCAGAGCCCGGGCAACTGAGGACCTCGGCGAGGACGACGTGCCCGACCCGGACGCCGACATCGCCGCGGGCCGATCCGTCATCTACCTGAGCGGCGCGGAAATGCTCGCAGCAGAAGTGGCTGAAGATCTCGAACCTGATCGTGCGTGACTAGGCGGTGACCCTCGTCGCCTAAGGGGCGGAAATGCCCACGCACCACAGGTCCGACCGCTTTCGCCGGGATTGGAGACAGCTCACGAAGGATCAGCAGGCTCGTCTGCGTGCCAGCAGGGATCGCCTTGTCTCGGACCTTCGCGACATGGAGGCCGGACGGCGCAGCCATATTCGTCCCGGCCTGCGAGTCAAGGGCGTGAAGGGCGCTCCGGGCGTCTTCGAGATGACCTGGGCACTGGACGGCAGAGCGACCCTCTCTTGGGGCGACGAGATCGTCCCGGGCCATCGGCACGTCATCTGGCGCCGCTGCGGGGGCCGCGAGATCTTCGACCGTCCCTGATCGCCGGCCTCCTTCGGGGGCGACAGGGACTGCCGCCGGACGCCGGCCGTCGAGACAGCGGATGCGCTCGACGGTCCGGGACTACTGCCAGTCTCGGGACTCGAGGCGGCGGATCCGCTCGGCTGTGGGCGGATGGGTGGAGAACATCTTGCCGAAGCCTCCCCCGCCACCGCGGCCGCGGGCCTGGGCCTTGAGCGGGTCGATGATGTAGTTCGACGCCTGGCTCGGGTTCACCCCCGACGGGATCCGCTGCGAATACGTCTCCAGACGCCCCAGCGCCCGGGCCAGGGGACGGCCGTCGCCGATCAGCTTGGCCGCCGACGCGTCGGCCTGGAACTCCCGGCTGCGGCTGATGGCGGCCTGGATCATCGCGGCCGCGATCGGGGCCAGGATGGCTAGGGCCAGCTGGCCCAGCGGGTTGCCGTGGCGGTCGTCGCGCCCGCCCGCGAACATCGCCCCCCACATGGCGATATAGGCGACGAACGTCACCGCCATGCCGATGGCCGCGGCCACCGAGCCGATCAGGATGTCGCGGTTGCGGATGTGGGCCAGCTCATGGGCCAGCACGCCCCTGATCTCGTCCCAGCCCATCGCCTGGGTGAGGCCGGCGGTGATGCACACCGCGGCGTTGTTGGGATTGCGGCCGGTAGCGAAGGCGTTGGGCTGCGGGTTGGGCGTCATGTACAGCTTCGGCATGGGCATGTTCGCCCGGGCGCACAGGTCGGCCATGACCTCGTGGTAGCGGGGATTGTCGGCCGCGCTCACCGGCTTGGCCCGGGCCGAGGCAATGGCCAGCTTGTCGCTGAACCAGTAGGAGCCCCCGGTCAGCACCAGAGCGAAGATCAGGCCGAGCACCAGGCCGCCCGACCCGAAAGACCCGCCGATCACAATGCACAGGCCGCCGAGCAGGGCCAGCAGCGTGAACGTCTTGGCCGCGTTGTACATGGTCCGTCACCTCCGCGTCCGCCACCGGGTCGCTCCCCAAACTCGGGTCGCTCTCCAAACTACGGTCGCTCCCCAAACTCGGGTCGCTCCCCAGACTCGGGTCGCTCCCCAAACTACGGTCCGGCAGGAATGAACGCACCGCGGGGCGAGGTGTGTTCCCGTCCGGCCCCCGGCATCGGTCACCAGGCGCTCGGGCGTAGGCGACATACGCGCGGATGAGCCTCCCGGGGGCCGTTGGCGACGCACGCCCGGATGAGCCTCCCGGGGGGCGTAGGCGACGCACGCGTAGGCGACACACGCGCGGATGAGCCTCCCGGGGGCCGTTGCGCGCGGGCTAGCGCTCGTAGTAGCCGGAGTGCATGTACAGGGCGAACACGTCCTCGGAGCGGTACATCTCGATGATGCGCTCGTCGTCGTCGACGGCTAGGGCGACCTGGTAGCCGGCTGCTCGCAGGCGGGACACCTCGTGGCGCTTGTAGTCCGCTGAGGGGCCGTGGCTGCCCCGCCCGTGCTTCGGGCGCAGGATCAGCAGGTCGTGGCGGACCTCGTTGGCGGCCAGCCAGCTGCGGGTCATGTCGACCACATAGTTGGGGCGGGCAGTGAGGATGGCCACCGCGTGGTCCTCGGCCACCGACGCGGTCAGCGCCAGGCCGGTCTGGTACGGCGGGTCCAGGCCCGCAGCGGTGAAGAAGCCCCGGTAGTCCTTGCGGGCGCCCCGCAGGAAATGCTGGCGATGCGATGCGTCGGAGATCACGCCGTCGAGGTCGAAGATCACCAGCGGGCCGCCGGCGGGCGCGCCGTCACGGAAGTGCCAGTTGTCGGGGGTGGCGGTCATGGCCTCAACTCACCGTCGTCGAGGCCATCCGTCGTTCTGTTCGCGGAAACCCGGGCATACTGCCGATAACCGCGAACAGAGTGGAACACGACCCCGGTCACTCCCTTCTGTTTATGGAAACCCGGCCAGGCAGCCGAGAACCGGCGAACAGAGTGAAACACGACCCCGGTCACTCCTCATCGGCGGCTTCTGCGGCCCGGTCACTCCTCGTCGGCGGCTTCTGCGGCCCGGTCCCGGATCTCGGACACCACACCCGGATCGGCCAGAGTGGTGGTGTCGCCCAAGTCCCGGCCGTCGGCCACATCGCGCAGCAGGCGGCGCATGATCTTGCCCGAGCGGGTCTTGGGCAGGTCCGGCACCAGGAACACCGCCTCGGGCCTCGCCGTCGCCCCCAGCTTGACCGCCACATGCTGGCGGACCTCCTCACGCAGCTCGTCGGAGGCCACCGCGGTGCCCACCAGGATCACGTAGCCCACGATGGCCTGGCCGGTGATGTCGTCGGCCGCGCCCACCACCGCGGCCTCGGCCACCGCGGGATGGTCCACCAGCGCCGACTCCACCTCGGTGGTGGAGAGCCGATGGCCCGACACGTTCATCACGTCGTCCACCCTGCCCAGCAGCCACAGATAGCCGTCGGCGTCGAGGCGGGCCCCGTCGCCCGCGAAGTAACGGCCCTCGAACCTCGACCAGTAGGTCTCGCGGTAGCGCTCCGGGTCGCCCCAGATCCCCCGCAGCATCGACGGCCACGGGCGGGTGATGGTCAGATACCCGCCGCCGGTGTCCACCACCGAACCCGAGTCGTCCACCACCTCCGCGAACACGCCCGGCAGGGGCTGGGTGGCCGAGCCCGGCTTGGTGGTGGTCACCCCCGGCAGCGGGGTGACCATGTGGCCGCCGGTCTCGGTCTGCCACCAGGTGTCCACAATCGGGCAGCGCTCGCCCCCGATGTGGCGGTGGTACCACATCCACGCCTCGGGGTTGATGGGCTCCCCCACCGTGCCCAGCACCCGCAGGCTGGACAGGTTGCGCCCCGCCGGCCACTGCTCGCCCCACTTCATGAACGTGCGGATGGCGGTGGGGGCGGTGTAGAGCTGGGTGACGCCGTAGCGCTCGATGATGTCCCACAGGCGGTCCTTGGCCCAGCCGGCCCGGTCGCCTTCGCGCTCTTCAGGGCGGGGCGTGTCGGGGGTGCCCTCGTACATCACCGACGTGGCCCCGTTGGCCAGCGGCCCGTACACGATGTAGCTGTGGCCGGTGACCCAGCCGATGTCGGCCGCGCACCAGAACACGTCGGCGTCGGGGCGCAAGTCGAACACGTAGCGGTGGGTGAACGCCACCTGGGCGAGGTACCCGCCGGTGGTGTGCATGATCCCCTTGGGCTTGGCGGTGGTGCCCGACGTGTACAGCAGGTACAGCAGCTGCTCGGAATCCATGGGCTCGGCCGGGCAGTCCGGGGCGACCTCGGCCATCACGTCGTGCCACCACAGGTCGCGGCCGTCGACCATGGCCGGATCGGTGCCGCAGCGGTCCACCACCACGACGTGCTCCACCGACGGCGCCCCCGCGGCCAACGCCAGATCCACGTTGGGCTTCAGGGGGGACGGCGCGCCCCGGCGGAAGCCGGCATCGGCGGTGACCACCAGACGGGCCTCGGCGTCGGCGCAGCGGTCGGTGATGGCGTCGGGCGAGAAGCCGCCGAAGATCACCGAGTGGGCCACCCCGATGCGGGTGCAGGCCAGCATGGTGACCGCCAGCTCGGGGATCATCGGCATGTACACCGCGATGCGGTCGCCCCTGCGCAGGCCCAGGTGCAGCAGCACATTGGCGAAGCGCTGCACGTCGTCGAGCAGCTCGGCGTAGGTGATGGTGCGGGTGTCGCCCGGCTCGCCCTCCCAGTGGAAGGCCACCTTGTCGCCCTTGCCCGCGGCCACGTGGCGGTCCAGGCAGTTGTAGGACACGTTGAGCCGGCCGCCCACGAACCACTTGGCGAAGGGCAGGTCCCACTCGAGGGTGGTGTGGAAGTCGGTGTCCCAGTCGAGCAGGTCGCGGGCCTGGCGGGCCCAGAACGCCTCGAAGTCGGCGGCGGCCTCGTCGTACATCGACTGGTCGGCGACCTCGGCCGCGGCCGCGAACCCCGGCGGCGGCGGGAACGTGCGGTCCTCGGTCTCGTAGATCTCGATCGAGCCTTCGGCCATGGCGATCCTCCTAGTTCTGCGTTTCTCGGCGTTCGCTTCTCGGCGTGACTTCTCGGCCTTGGTTGCTCGGCGTGACTTCTCGGCGTTCGCTTCTCGGCGTGACTTCTCGGCCTTGGTTGCTCGGCGTGACTTCTCGGCCTTGGTTGCTCGGCGTGACTTCTCGGCGTTCGCTTCTCGGCGTGACTTCTCGGCCTTGGTTGCTCGGCGTGACTTCTCGGCGTTCGCTGCTCGGCGTGACTGCTCGGCGTTCGCTTCTCGGCGTGACTTCTCGGCCTTGGTTGCTCGGCGTGACTTCTCGGCGTTCCGATTCAGCGACTACGCGGCCGCTCCCACCGGGACGGTCTCGGTGTGTCGCCCCGAGCGCAGCACCGTGCCCGGCAGCGCCTCGGTGGCCTCGCCGTCGACCACGGTGGTGACGCCGTTGACCATCACCCGCCGCACGCCGGTGGCCTCGGACCACAGGCGCCTGCCCTCGCCGGGCAGGTCGGCCACCAGCTCAGGCTCGGTGGCGCCCACCGTGTCGGGATCGAACAGCACGATGTCGGCGAAGGAGCCCTCGGCGATGCGGCCCCGGCCCTTGAGGCCGAACAGCCGGGCGGGGGCCTCGGTCAGATGGCGGACGGCGTTCTCGAGGGTGGTGAGCTGCCGGCCCCGCAGGCAGTCGTCGATCCACGCCGTGGGGTAGCAGGCGCCGGCCATGCGGTCGAGGTGCGCCCCGGCGTCGCTGCCGCCGATCATCACCGCAGGGTGCTCCCAGGCCTCGGCCCGCAGCCTCCAGCTCTCGGGGTCGTCGTCGGTGGGGGCGGGCCACAGCACGGTGCGCAGATCGTCGGCCAGGCAGATGTCCACCAGGCAGAAGAAGTCCCGCTGGCCCCGCTCCCGGGCGATGTCGCCCACCCGGCGGCCCTTGAGGCCCTCGTTGGCGGCCGAATAGGTGTCGCCGATGCGGTAGTCGGACCAGCCGGTGAGGCGGCTGAACACGCCCGCCTCGGGGCTGGCCGCGCCGTTCTCGAGGAAGATGAGGGTCTCGGGGCGGCGCAGGGCCTCCATGCGCTCGTGTATGGGCAGGCCGAAGGTGTCGCGCCAGCCGGGCAGCATGTGCAGCGCGCAGAAGCTGCCCAGGTTCATGTTCATCTCCACCAGGATCGGCATGGTGAGGGCGATGACGATGGCCCCGGCCTCGGCGGCCCGCTCGCAGGCCGCGATCTGGTTGCGGTAGTCGTCGGGGCGGGCCGAGTCGATGGTCAGCACGTTCCAGTTGAGCGGGCGTTGGGCCTGCAGCGACATCCGGGTCATCAAGGCGACCTCGTCCTCGCTGAATCCCTTCATGCAGCCGTCGGCCACCCATTCCAGGGTGGTGCCGGGGTGGGTGGCCGTCTCCCGGCACAGCTCCAGCACCTCTTCTTCTGAGGCCCAGCGGCTGGGCACGGGCTGACCGTCCCAGTCGTTGTGGGTGTAGCTGCGGCCGGTAGAGAAACCGAGTCCGCCCGCGGCCAGCGACTCGGCCAGCAGGACCCGCATCAGGGCGATCTGATCCTCGTTGGCCTCGTGGCCGACGGCGTCGGCGCGCATCACGGCCCGGCGCAGCGCGCAGTGTCCCACCAGGAAGCCGGCGTTCACGGCCACGCCCCGGCTCTCCACTGCTCGCAGGTAGTCGGCGAAGCTCTCCCAGTCCCAGGGCACGCCCTGCTCGAGGGCGGCCAGCTCCATGCCCTCCACCTTCACCATCATCCGCTTGAGGTACTCGCCGTCTTCGGCGTTGCCCAGGGGGGCGAGCGTGAAGCCGCAGTTGCCGCCGATCACGGTGGTGACCCCGAACAGGTTCGACGGGGTGGCCCTGGGGTCCCAGAAGATCTGGGCGTCGTAGTGGGTGTGGGGGTCGATGAAACCGGGGCAGACGACCAGGCCGTCGGCGTCGATCGTGTCGGCGGCGTCGGTGCCCGCGATCTCGCCGGGATCGACCACGGCCACGATCCGTCCGTCGCTGACGCCGATGTCGGCGGGGCGGGCCGGCGCACCGGTGCCGTCGATCAGCGTGCCCCCGGTGATCAGCGTGTCGAGCATCGCGTTGGCGGTTCGGGGCGGATCGTGTCGAGCATCGCGCCAGAGGGTAGCCGTGGCGGGGTTGGCCCGGATGGGCTGGATCCCGCCAGGCCGTACCTGTTCGTGCACGGCCTGGCGGGACTCAGTGTCCATCTTCGATTCCGACCATCGGGCGGGCGGCTCTGCGAAACTCGGGAGGGTTGTGTGTGGTATGGCTACAAAACTCACCCCAAGATTCGGGCGAGCGGAGCTTGCCGCGGGAATCTCGGCCGAGTAGTGGGTCGCATAGACCCAAAACTCGCACCAAGATTCGGGCGACGGGGCAGCCGGTACAGTCGGGTCATGCTGCTGAGACGCGACAAGACCCGGATGCCGACCGCCGACACCGCTCTGCCCGGACGGGACGACGCCATGGAGGTGCAGTCCTACGGGCACCTGGTGCTGGGCAACTCGCTGATGCCGCCGTTCCCCGACGGGTGCGAGCGGGCCATGTTCGGGATGGGCTGCTTCTGGGGGGCCGAGCGGTTCTTCTGGCAGATGCAGGGCGTGCACACCACCGCGGCGGGCTACTCGGGGGGCGCGACCCCCAACCCCACCTACCAGGAGGTGTGCAGCGGGCGCACCGGCCACAACGAGGTGGTGCTGGTGGTGCACGACCCGTCGACGGCGCCGTATGAGCAGCTGCTGAAGGTGTTCTGGGAGATGCACGACCCCACCCAGGGCATGCGCCAGGGCAACGACGTCGGCACCCAGTACCGCAGCGGCATCTACACCTACAGCGACGCCCAGCGAGAGACAGCGCTGGCGTCGCGGGACCGGTACCAGGCGGCGCTGGCCGGGCGCGGCTTCGGGGAGATCACCACCGAGATCGTCGACGCCGGGCCCTTCTATTACGCCGAGGAGTACCACCAGCAGTACCTGGCCCGGAACCCTCACGGCTACTGCAACCACGGCTTCTGCCAGGTCGGCTACGAGCCCACCGCGGCCGCGGCCGGCTAGCCGTCCCCCGGCCCCCAGTTGACGGCCGACCAGGGGGTTCCAGACCCGCAGGCCGGCCAGTCCAGCGCGGGCCCGGGGTCGGGGTCGAGCTCGGGAGCGCGGTCGGGCACGGGGTCGGAGTCGGACTCGGGCGCAAGCACAGGGTCGGAGTCGGACTCGGGCGCAAGCACAGGGTCGGAGTCCGGCGTGGGCGCAAGCACAGGGTCGGGGTCCGGCGTGGGCGCAAGCACAGGGTCGGGGTCCGGCGTGGGCGCAAGCACAGGGTCGGGGTCCGGCGTGGGCGCAAGCACAGGGTCGGGGTCCGGCGTGGGCGCAAGCACAGGGTCGGGGTCCGGCGTGGGCGCAAGCACAGGGTCGGGGTCCGGCGTGGGCGCAAGCACAGGGTCGGGGTCCGGCGTGGGCGTGGGCTCCGACTTGAGCGCGGGGTCGACAGGGCGGTCCAGGCGGCTGGGTGCGGCGGCGATGATCGTGTCGGGGCTCGGGTTCGGCAGCACCGGGGCCATCTCCCGCAGCATCGACGCCGACGCCTGGCAGATCGCCAGCTGGCGGGGCCTGGTCGGCGGAACCGCGGCGCTTGTGTACGTGTCGCTGCGGGGCCGGCGCCCGAAGCTGCGCACAACCCTCGGACCCCAGGGACTGCTGCTGGCCGCGCTTGCGGGGCTGTCGATGTTCCTGTACATCGACGCGCTGCAGAGGACGGAGGTGGCCAACGTCAGCGTGATCGCAGCCACGGTTCCGTTCATGGCCGCCGCGCTGGCGTGGCTGATCCTGCGGGAGCGGCTGCGGCGCTCGACGGTAGTGGCGGCCGCGGCGGCGCTGGCGGGGGTGACCCTGACGGTGGCCGGCAACCTCGGGCCCGGCGACCTCGACGGCAACATGCGGGCTGTGGTGCTGTCGTTGACGCTGGCCCTGCTGATCGTGCTGATCCGCCGGTTCGAGGGAGCCGACGCGGTGCTGGCGCTGGGCTCGGCTGGGGTGCTGCTGTTCGTGGTGGCCCTGGCGGTGGCCGACCCTCTGGGCGTGGCCGCCGACCAGACGCCGCTCATCGTGCTCTTCGGGCTGGTGTTCGCGGTGTCGCTGGTGCTGTGGACCGAGGGGGTGCGGCTGATCCCGGCCGCGGAGGCGGGGCTGCTGGGCTCCAGCGAGACTCCGTTCTCGATCCTTCTGGCGTGGATCGTGCTGAGCGAGGCGCCGCCGCTGGTGACCGTGGCCGGCGGTCTGCTGGTGTTGGGGGCGGTGCTCGGCCACGCCGGAGCCGACCTGGCCCACGGCCGGGTGAGCCGACCGTGGCTGCGCCCCAGGGCCCGCCCGAGGCTCTAGGCGTCGAGACCCGTCAGCCAAATCCCTGTAGTGGAGAACCTCACGGGTCACCAGCTACAGGTACTTCGGTAGGGCTAGGCGTCGGCGGGGCCTAGCGATCGGCGGGGCCTAGGCGTCGGCGGGGCCTAGGCGTCGGCGGGGCGTCTGTTCAGCCTGGATCCACCGATGGACGGGCCGGTGGGGATGGTCCGCCAGCATCGACACCACCACCGACAGAACGAACTTCAATCGGTTTGCCACATGTGGGGTGGTTAACTGCTTGATGTTCGTGGCGAACCGCGATCGAGCACCGTTTCCAGCCCGTCGATCCCACCTGGTGTGCTGCTCACAGGAAGTGCCTCCCCGCGTGGCGAACATGTCAGACCAGATCATCGACATACTCCCACGTCGGGAGGCCTTTCTGGTGGACGCGCCAACCCTTGTGCGCTCACCGCTTCGGTGGATCCAGGTTCAGACGGTGGACTTCGACTCGTCCGGTGCCGGCAGGGGGAACCGCTCACGACCCCAGAGCAACCAAACCGCCCAGCCAGCCATGTGCAGACCAGACACTCCGAGAACGATCCAAAGAAAGCGCAAGAGGCGAATCGAGCCATTGAATGTACGTCATCGGAAGGGTGACCAGAAGCGTTATGCCCACCCCGGCCAGGAGGTGGCCCACCTTCTCGCGGCGACTCCGGAACGTCGACTTCCAGAAGAGCTCCCGCCAGAGGCTTCTGCGCAACTCTGGAGCGTCAGCCATCTTCGGTGGGCTCGGGGGGCGGGGGGCGGTAGAAGAGCAGCAGCTGGGCGACGCCGACACCGACACCGAGCAGCAGCGCGATCCACAGGCCCGTCCAGCCGTCGAGGTTGTCGGCGATCTTGAGGGCGGCGTCGAGGGAGATGCGGCCGGGGCCGAGCATGGCGCACACCAGGCTCATGGCCGAGATCAGGGCCACGTACTCCCAGCCCTCGCCGGTGATCATGAAGCCCTTGTCGCGGTGGACCGTCCAGAACGCCACCACCATCAAGCCGATCAGCCCGGCCGCGGCCACCTGGGTGATCAGACCGACCACCAGCAGCGCGCCCACGCCCATCTCGGTGAAGGCGGCCAGAGCGGCGTGGACCTTGCCGGGGCGCATTCCCATCGACTGGAACCAGCGGCCGGTGCCGGCGATGCGCCCGCCCCGGAACGCCTTGTTGTAGCCGTGGACGAAGATCATCATCCCCAGAGCGGCCCGCAGGATCATCAGGGCGACGTCGAACACCCTGGTGCCTTCGTCCCTGAGGTAATCGGGGAGGACGTTTATTAGGTCGACGTGGGGCTCGTACAGCCCCCCGGCCAAGATCAGGCCGAACACTGTGAGCGCGGTGAGCCCCTTGATGACGACATCGGCGGTGCCCTTGCTCACGATGACCTCCCAGCCGCGTCCAGCGGCGTCTAGCAGTCCGATGCGAGTGTAGACACGGTGCCGAAACCCCATCGCGCCGATCCGCCCGCGGCACCAGCGCGGACACCGACAACAAGCGGACGCTTCGCCCGAGCCCGAACGCCAGTGCCGGCGCGGACACCGGCAGCGGCGGACGCTTCGCCCGTGCAGGCAACTGGCGAGACCGGCGGACGCTTCGCTCGTGCAGGCAACTGGCGAGACCGGCGGACGCTTCGCTCGTGCAGGCAACTGGCGAGACCGGCGGACGCTTCGCTCGTGCAGGCAACTGGCGAGACCGGCGGACGCTTCGCTCGTGCAGGCAACTGGCGAGACCGGCGGACGCTTCGCTCGTGCAGGCAACTGGCGAGACCGGCGGACGCTTCGCTCGTGCAGGCAACTGGCGAGACCGGCGGACGCTTCGCTCGTGCAGGCAACTGGCGAGACCGGCGGAGGGTAGACATTCAGGCCGTGGGTGCGATCCCGACGGTGGCGGTGATGGCGGTGGCCCGGACTGCGGTGCGGCCGGTGGACGGCGAGTTGGCCGGCTGGAACCCGGTAGTGCTGGCCGGGGTGGTCGGTCGGGAGGCACTGGAGCGGGCCGGGCTCGACGCCGGCGGGCTCGACGCCGACGGGCTCGACGAGGTGGTGGTGGGCTGCGCCGACCCGGTGGGGGCCTACGGCGCCGACGCGGCCCGGGCGATCGTGCTGGCCGCGGGCTGGCCGGTGACCGTCGGCGGCCATGTGATCGACCGGGGCGAGACCAGCGGCCTGGCCGCGGTCCAGGCCGCGGTGGCCGCCATCCGGGCGGGACAGGCCCGGACCGTGCTGGTGATCGGGCTGGGCCTGTGCTCGGTGGTGCCGCCGGGAGCGGCCGCCCTCAACCGCACCTACGGCGCGCCCTGGGGCGGGGTGGCCGAGCGGTTCGCGGAGGTGGGCGGGCTGCTGCCGGGGCCTCGGCTGGCCGAGCGGGCCGCGCAGGCCGCGGGCATCGGGAGGGCCGAGCTCGACGCCGCGGCCGAGGAGTCCCGGCGGCGACGGGCGGAGGCGGGGACCAGCCCGGCCATCGTGGCAGTGGCGGCCCGGCCGGGAGACGCCGCGGGGCGGGGCGTGTACCGGGGCGATCCGGTGGCCGCCGACGTGGTGCGCTCATGGGGCGACACCGCGGAGCTGCCCCCGGCCTTCGACGACGACGGCCTGCTCACTGCCGCCACCTTCGCTCCCCCAGCCGACGCGGTGGCCGCAGTCCTGCTGCAAGCCGGGACGTCCGAGCCGCGATCCGGCGGGCTCCCGGCCGGGACGGCAGCCGCGGTCGGCCGCGCCGGTACGGCCACGGAGACGCATGAACCTGCGACGCGGGCAACGGTGGCCGGGATGGGGCGGGCCGCGGGTGATCCGTTCGATCCGGTCGGCAACGTGGCCGTGGCGGTCGGCCGGGCGCTGGCCGAGGCCAGCGTCGAGCTCGACGCCGTGGACGACATCGACGTGACCGAGCACAACGCGGCCACGGTGATGCTGGTGGCCCGGGCGCTGGGCATCGACGCGGACCGGATCAACCATGCCGGAGGCGCGGTGGCCACCGGCAACGCCGGGGCGGCCGAGGAGCTGCGCCTCGCAACCGACGGGCTGGCCGGGCACACCACAGCAGACGGGCGGCTGCTGCTCACGATCAGCGCGGGACCCACCGGCTCAACGGCTATCGTGTGGCAAATGAATATTTGAATATCTTTCAGGTTGTTTGTGTCATAGTGGGTTGCTAGAGTGATTTACATGGAAATCGAAGTCCTCGCCACGCTGTTGGGAGTTGCCCTCGCGGCTCTCGTCGCTGCGTGCGGCGCGGGCTTCCGGTGGCTGCGTTCCGACTTCCGCGACCTGCGCAGCCACGTCGACACCCGGTTCCAGGAGCGGACCGAGGCCACCAACGCACAGTTCACCTCGGTCGATACGCGCTTTGAGAGGCTTGAGACGCGCTTCGACACTCGCTTCGACAGGCTTGAGGCGAAGGTGGACGATCTGATCATGGGCCTTGTCCGCGGCGGGTTCCTGATCGATCCTCGGCTTCCGGCGCCTCGGCCATCGTCGCTCGAGCCCGAGTCAGCACCTGTGGCTCAGCCGCCAGAACCCGCGCCCGCACCAACCGAGGCGCCTGCTGAGACGGCGCTCCCATCCGAACCGCCCTCCGAGATCTCCGACCCTGCCCGGGGCCCACCCACAATCGGCGCTCCACCCACGGCGGAGCAGCCGTCCGGGCCACCGCCGGCCGAGGCTACCGGTCCCACGGCACAGCCCGCCTAGCCCGCCGGTGCCCGGAGCACGACCGGGACCGTCGCGTAGCATCGGGGCAGACGCGGGCGAGAGGCCGTCACAAGGATGAAGAAAGACAGGACCGTCAACATCGGGCTGATCGTGGTGGCACTGGCGGGCCTGGTGGTCGGCGCCATCCTCGCCGACATCGTCAAGGTCCTGATCGCGGTGGCGATCGCCTACGCGGTGCTGCGCCTGGGTTTGGCCATGCTGCGCAACCTGGCCCGGCCGCTGCCGGAGCCGCCCGATCCCGGCACCCTGCGCAGGGTCAAGATCGAGTACCGCTGCAGCATCTGCGGGGCCGAGGTCCGCATGACCGTCGCCCCCGACGAGGACCCCGAACCGCCCCGACACTGCCAGGACGAGATGGACCTGGTGGCTCCCATCGAGTGAGCGCCCCGTGCTGGGCACACCCGTCCCGGGTCCATTCCACCGCGCGGCCATCAAACCGAGCCGGACACTTATCCACAGGTTGTGCACAAATCGGGGGAAAATTACAACGGTGTGATCACGGCCCGGCTGCCGGGCTGATCACCAGCGGGCGAGGCGATCACCGGGCTGATCACCAGCGGGCGAGGCGATCACCGGGCTGATCACCAGCGGGCGAGGCGATCACCGGGCTGATCACCAGCGGGCGAGGCGATCAGCGGGCTGATCACCAGCGGGCGAGGCGATCAGCGGGCTGATCACCAGCGGGCGAGGCGATCAGCGGTACTGCGTGGCGGTGATGATCCCGGCCAGGATGAAGCCCAGGCCCCCCAGCAGCACCACGTTCGAGGTGTCCCAGAACACGCCCAGATAGTTGGCGATGATCGTCGCCATCCCCACCCCCAGCAGGCTGAACAGCAGGATCGGCACCCAGATCGGGCTCGGGGGCTGCGTATCGAACCCGGTGTGGGTCTGCTGGTCGGGCTTGTAGTTCTCGGGCCGGGTGCCCTTGGCGGTCACACGGCCGGCCGGTACACGGCGCTTGGTGGGTCTCGGCATGGCCCCGAGGATAGACGGACCTAAGCGCCGGTGGGTTCCGGCTGCTCCGGGCCGGGCGCTAGAAGCGACCCATCAGGAACTTGGCCGCGTCGGTGGCCGCGGGGTACGCCCCGGTGATGCCCGCGCTCATGTAGCCGGCGTCGGTGATGAGCGTCACCCCGTTTATGGCAGCCGCGGCGTCGCTGCACAGGAACAGCAGCGGGTAGGCCTGCTCCATCGGAGTGGACGCCTCCACGCCAGCGTCGGCCCGGTAGTCGGCGCCGAAGCCCAGCCACAGGTCCTCGTTGGCGACGGCCAGCGGGGTCACGGTCGGGCCGGGGCAGATGGCGTTGAGGCGGACCCCCCGCTTCAGCATCGGATACGCCTGGCTGGCGACGTAGGCGCACACCGCCTGCTTGGTGTGGAAGTAGTCGGCCTTGCGATGGTCGACGAACCAGGCCGCGGCCTCATCGAAGTCGGAGACGGCCAGCACCTCCCCGAGCTCCTCCAGGTTCGACTCCCAGCCCAGGCCCGCGGCCGACGAGATGAAGCCGACGGCCGATCCCTGCGGAAGCATCCCGGCGTCCAGCATCCGGTCGATCAAGTGGCGGTGGCCCACGAAATTGATCCGCTCGAGGCCCGGGGTGCCGTCGGCCACGCCCGCGCAGGCCAGCACGGCGTGCACCGGGCCGCCGCACTCGTCGACGGCCGCCTCGATGGAAGCCTGCTCCGCGAGGTCGACGTGGATGGCCGTCACCCCGGCCAGCGCCACCTCGGCGCGGTCCATGACCACGACCTCGGCGCCGACATCGAGCGCCAGTTCGGCGGCGGCCGCGCCCATTCCGGTGGCACCACCGACGACGAGCACGCGCCTGCCGTCGAACCGGAACCCATCGGACAGCGACATGGCGTCAACTCCTCGTCGTCGATCTTGGAACAGCGATCCCCCGCGGCAGACGCCCGACGCCCGCGCCGTCCCACCATTGTTGAGATTCGGCTCCGCAGTCCAGCGTAATCGTGGCTCCCGAATGCGGAGCACTCGCCACCGAGCCACCGAGCACCCGCCACCGAGCCCACCCGCCGCGCGGGACGGGCTGCGGCGGGACGCGCGGTGCCGGACCAGGGTTAGCGGAAGTTCTCCCAGTAGCGGGACGGCACCGGCCCGCTCTGGTCGTGGTACTTCGAGCCCAGCTTGCCCGACCCGTAGGGGACGTCGGCCGGAGTGGTCATCTGCTGGAAGCTGATCTGGCCTATGCGCATCCCCGGGTACAGGGTGATCGGCAAGTTGGCCACATTCGACAGCTCCAGAGTGAGCTGGCCGGCGAAGCCGGGGTCCACGAACCCCGCCGTCGAGTGGATCAGCAGGCCCAGTCGGCCCAGCGACGACTTGCCCTCCAGGCGGGCGACCAGGTCGTTGGGCAGCACCACCCGCTCCAGGGTGGCGCCCAGCACGAACTCGCCGGGGTGCAGGATGAACGGGTCGTCCTCGTCGGCCTCCACCACGGTGGTGAGCTCCGACACGTCCTGCTTGACGTCGATGTGGCTCAGGGTGTGGTTGCGGAACACCCGGAAGGTGCGCGCCAGGCGCAGGTCCACCGACGAGGGCTGCACCGCGCCCTCGTCCAGCGGGTCGATCACTATGCGGCCAGCGTCGAGCGCCTCCCGCATCGAGCGGTCCGACAGGATCACGACGCCGCCGGCCCGGCGCCGGTGGCCGGACGGCTCGGCGGGCAAGGCCGGGAGCGCATCGATCCGCCGTCCATGCCTGGAGCGTAGGGCAGCGCACGAGTCGATGGGCTCTCGGCTGCGCCAGCGAGCGTCGAGGAACCCCTCGAGAGGTGACAATTGTCACTTGATCGGGTCGACTGGCCTGTTAGCTTCGTTCGATGGAGTTCCGCCGGATCAACGGCCTTCCCCCGTACGTCTTCACGATCATCAACGATCTGAAGATCAAGCTCCGCCACGACGGCGCCGACATCATCGACCTCGGCTTCGGCAACCCCGACCTGCCGTCGCCGGACATCGCCGTGGACAAGCTGTGCGAGGCGGCCCGCAACCCCCGCAACCACCGCTACTCGTCGAGCCGGGGGCTGCCCGCGCTGCGCCGGGCCATCGCCGCCCTGTATGAGCGCCGCTTCGGGGTGGAGCTCGACCCCAACACCGAGGTGATCAACACCATCGGGGCCAAAGAGGGGTTCAGCCACCTCATGTGGGTGCTGCTGCAGCCCGGCGACACCTGCCTGGTGCCCACCCCCAGCTACCCGATCCACATCTACGGGCCGCTGTTCGCCGGCGCCCAGATCCGCGAAGTGCCTCTGGCCGACGGCGACGAGTTCGTCAACCGGATGCGGCTGGCATGGCGCTACAGCCGTCCCAAGCCCCGGGTGGCGGTGATCTCGTTCCCGCACAACCCCACCACCACCTGCGTCGACCTGGACTTCATGCAGAAGGTCGTCGACTTCGCCCGGGAGCACGAGATGCTGGTGGTGCACGACAACGCCTACGCCGACCTGGGCTTCGACGGGTACCAGCCGCCGTCGATCCTGCAGGTGGAGGGAGCCAAGGACTGCGCGGTGGAGTTCTACTCGTGCACCAAGTCGTTCTCGATGGCGGGGTGGCGCATGGCCTTCATGCTGGGCAACGCCGATGCGGTGACCGCACTGGCCAAGCTCAAGAGCTACCTGGACTACGGGTCGTTCCAGCCGATCCAGATCGCGGCGACGGTCACCCTGCGGGAGTCCCCCGACTACCCGGTCGAGGCGTGCGCGGTGTACCAGCGGCGCCGCGACGCCCTCTGCGAGGGCCTCAACCGCATCGGCTGGGAGGTGGAGCCGCCCAAGGGGACGATGTTCGTGTGGGCGAAGATTCCCGAGCCGTACCGACAGATGGACTCGATCCAGTTCGCTTCGAAGCTGGTGACCGAGGCCCATGTGGCGGTGTCGCCCGGCGTTGGGTTCGGGCCCGGCGGCGAGGGCCACGTGCGGTTCGCGCTGATCGAGAACCGCCAGCGCATCGGCCAGGGCATCCGCAACCTCCGGCGCTGCCTGCCCGAACTGGAGCCTCAGGCTGGAGCCGGGGAGCCTGGAGCTTCGGGGGCCGGGGAGCCGGGGGCCCGGAAGGCTGGAGCCGGGGAGCCTGGAGCCGGGGAGCCTGGAGCCGGGGAGCCTGGAGCTTCGGCCACCGCGGCCTGACCGCGGCCTGTCTTCCCGGCCGGTCTTCCCCGGAATTGTTGACGTCGAGGCCCTCTGAGGCACGAAACTCGCACCAATCTCGCTTCGACGTCGGCGGGGTGCACGTAGGCAGAATGGGCCGCAAGCGGGGTATAACGGTCCGATGCTGATCGTGGTTTCGCCGGCCAAGGCGCTCGACTACTCGTCGGCGCTGCCCACCCGCAAGCACTCCCAGCCCCGGATGCTCGATGCGGCCGAGCCGCTGGTGGACGTGATGCGGCAGAAGTCGCCCGACGAGATCGCCAAGCTGATGGGCATCTCGGCGGAGCTGGCCGAGCTGAACTTCGAGCGGTACGCCGACTGGGAGGCGCCGTTCTCGCCGGACGACGCCCGGCCCGCGCTGCTGGCCTTCGCCGGCGACGTCTACCAGGGCATGGACGCCGCGGCCACCTTCACCGAGCGCGACTACACCCACGCCCAGAAGGTGCTGCGCATCCTGTCGGGGCTGTACGGCGTGCTTCGCCCGCTGGACCTGATGCAGCCGTACCGGCTGGAGATGGGATCCAAGCTGGCCACCGACCGGGGCCGCGACCTGTACAGCTACTGGGGCGAGCACATCACGGAGGTGCTCAATGAGGACTTGGCCACCAGTCCCGGGCCGGCGGTGGTGGTGAACCTGGCGTCGCACGAGTACTTCCGCTCGGTGGACGTGGGGCGGCTGGAGGGGCGGCTGGTGACGCCTGCGTTCCTGGACGGCCGGGGCGACGGCGAGCCCAAGATGATCTCGTTCTTCGCCAAGCGGGCCCGGGGCGCGATGGCGGGCTGGATCATCCGCAACCGGGTGAAGTCGGTGCGGGGTCTGCGAGACTTCGGCCGGCTGGGCTACGGGTTCGACGCCGATCGGTCCGGTACCGACCGGCCCGTGTTCGTGCGGTACTCCTAGTTGGCGGACCGCGAACAGCGAGCCGACAGAACTTGGTGCGAGTTTTGTAGCTATATCCCAACAAACTCTCCCGAGAATCGCTCGGGTGGGGCGTCGCCAGACACGGCAGCGGCCTCCAGGGTGGACGGGCTGTGCAGAGCAGACCGCGATGGCTACGCTCGGGAGCCTCCGCGGGTGTAGTTCAATGGTAGAACATCAGCTTCCCAAGCTGATAATGCGAGTTCGATTCTCGTCATCCGCTCCGCGGCTCCCCCGCGAGTTGATGCCTTCCGGCTTCGCGAGTTGAACAAGGTTGCGGCGTTTCGCGCCGGTTGGGGCTGTTTCGCGCTCGCGCAGGTGGTGCAGCGGTCACCGTGACGGCCCGCGGGGAGGCCGCGGCAGCGCCGGATTTGGGCCGGGGCGCGCTGAAGCAGGCGGTTTGACCCGCCCGCTTCAGTTCAGAGAGTTAGCCGGGACTACGGCGGTGCTCTCAGCGCGGTGGACGCCTTATACGGCCCCAACCGCGGGTCGGGAAGCTGTGATGTGACGGTGGGCGACGCCAGGTCGCTGCCGTCACCGTCTCCGTCATCGCCTTCGTCGGCGCTGTCATCGTCCACGTCGGCTTTGTGAAGGTTGAACAGGCAGAACGCCCCTCCAAGCCAGACGCCACCGAAGATGTGTAGACGCCTACCGAGACTCGTTCCGGCGGTCTTGTCAGCCAGTCCGTACCTATGCCAGCCCCAGTCAGAACCTTCGGGGCTGGCGTACCTCTGGGGTTGGGGTAAACGGCGCGGGCTTCCATTCGGCGGTCGGCTGAGGCTTGCTACACCTCCTCCACGACGACGCGGGTAGGCGCGGCGAGAGCGCGCAGATCCTTCGGGTCAGTGGTAAGCACGATGCCGTCTGGTTCTGCGGAGGCAACGACGACCGCATCTACTACTGAGATCTTTGAGGCGCGTTTCGTCTGAGTTCTGAGTTCGCCTGCCCGTCGAGCCAACTGCTTGGTAAGGGTCTCCCTGATGTCGCAACCGTCGTTCAAGAACCGATGGACTATGGCATCGTTTCTCTGTTTGCCCGTCAGACACTCCACGAGCACGACAGACGGCACCACGGGAGGCCAAGCTCCCTTCCTCTTCAAGACGCTGAGCGTGGCGACCGCTCTGTCGTTTCGTTCAGCTAGACGGGAGATGGCCCCCGAGTCAACCACAAGGAGCATCACCCGACGGCTCGGGCAGTTCGTGCTCTTTCGATGCGGTCCCAGAGCGCCTCAGCTTCGGCGACTGCCTGGGGAGAAGGTTGACCGACCTCCTTGACGAGTTCCTCCAAATAGCGGTCCGCACGCTCAGTCCCGTCTTGCTTGTGATCGGCTCCTCCGCTCCCGTCCCCTCCGCGGTCCACATCGCGCAGCAGTGACGGTGCGTCGGCCTCCCGCTGCGACTCTGAGAGACTCGCATCGCGCAGGCTCGCGGGAGGGGATGGCGCAGGGTCTGGCACAGGTTTCGGCGCAAATTGGCCTGCCCCTCTGGTGCCCTTAGGCCTACGGCGCGGTCCCATGCGGCACAGCATACGCCACGCTTGTCAGGGATACACGTGGTGCCGCGCCAGGCCGCGCGTGGGGGCGTCAGCGCCCTCAAACGGGGGCGTCCCGCGAAGTTGTGAGCACTAACAGTTCGGGCGGCGTGCCAAGGCACGCATCGTTCAGCAATGTGTGGATGAGTTAGACGAACGAGTCAGGGAGATGAGCCAGGTTAGCTGCATCGCTCATTCAAGGTAGCCCACAAGACTTCGTTGTAGAGCGCAAAGAACGCCTGGAAAGCCTCATCTTGCGCTTCTGAGGCAGCAATTCCCGCCCTCAGAAAGTCAACAAGGGCGACCCTTGCGGTGTGGGTTCCAGGGGATTGTTGCATCGCTTGACTGTGAACAGCTTGGGCATCAGCCCTGACGAACTCAGCAGCCAGCGCTGAAGCTACAGCCGATTCATACGCAAACAATGCTCTGGCAACGGATGGACTGAGTTCACCAAGGTCATCTACTGAATCATCGGCGACCGCAGCCAGAATCTCGCTCGCCTGTCTGTTGCTCTCATCTAGCGTGCTGTAGGTTTCTGCGGCGGCATCCACAACCGTGGAGACATGCGCTGCTGCTCTTTCGGTCTCTGCGAGTAAGGCCTGATGGTTTCCATCGGGGTCTGGTGCTACCGATTCCAGCATCTCAAGCGATTCCAAGCTGCTTGGGTTGAAGGTCTCCCAGGCTTCAATCAGACCAGTTACATCCGCGGCGTGGTCCTCCGCAACGGCCTGTGATGCCGCGACTGCTTCGGCAATCGCCTTGGCGATATCGGCAATGACTCCTACAGGTGGGCATCCGCCCTCATGGGCCACCTCACCGTCCGTCACACCCGATGATGTCGTTGCCGCCGTGGTTTCGGGGGGTGTTGTGGAGGGGTTGGCTGTAGTTGTCACCAGACTCGTGGTTGGCGACACCTCGGCTTGTGGCTCCGCGCTGGGCGTGTCACTGCTGGCGCACCCCATCACCAGAGCCAGCACAGCCGCAACACATCCCGACCTGCCCAACCCGTTCACCCGGATGCCCACCCTAGAGCCCGACCGGCGGGCTGAATGCCACAACAGGCGCGGCAGCCCCTCGCGCACTGGAATACGGTCTTCCACGGGCTACCAGGCCGCGGATGGCTTCAGCGCAGGCCATGATGCGATTCATACCACCCGGCTACGCCGAACACGACGCCATGCAGCGGTGGTCACATGGACGCTGGCCATGCGAGGGACGCCCACGATGTGCCCGGCGCGGTGGCAAGCTAGTAGCCCCACCCGATGCCCTGGCTCAGCTTGACGCATCCGTACAGAACGCCGTTCAAGGCCGCGGTCGCGAGCAAGAACACGACCACCCGGTACACGAACCTGGCGACCTTGTAGCGCGCGATCCATCTCGGCGTCGGGAAAGGGAATCGGACTATCAGCGCTGTGCCTCGTAGTGGACTCAGGGTGGCAGCGGCACCGTAGCGTTGGCTCGCCCCGGATGCCGCGTTCGTGGTTCGGATGCTCGCCCAGGCCCATCTCCGTTCGGCACCGACCTTTCACCTCTGCCGCCTTCAGCGCCGCCGCGGCTGGCGCAACAGGGTGATAGGCGGCGATCAGGGCATGGAGCACTTGCGGGCCAAGCCATCCATCGCCGCCACATGACCGATTAGCGATGTCCGACGCGACGAAAGACGCCGGGCGAATGAGGCTGCGGGTCGGAATCGTGTTCGCCGTCTTGTGCGTGGTGCCCCTAGTCATATTCGGCAACGCGCAGATGGATTCGATAGCTGCCGGATGCCAGCAGGGCATCGTCGGGTTCGGCACCAGCGGCAGCGACTACTACGACACCTGCTATGAGACTGACAGCCGCGCCGACTCAGCGATGGTGTGGATTCTCGCCAGCGGAGCAATCTCGGCAGCAGGGTTCACCAGCTATGCGAAGGCCCGCCGCAAGCAGCAGCCTTGATGGTCACCCGACTTCTCAGAGCGACGTTCCCGCTCTCAGCGCTTCAGTAACGGCATGGCCTGTTCGGCGCTGTAAGTGGGCGCAGCGAGACGATGCTTTGAGGTGCTTCTGAGTAAATGTCCGTTTTCGGGGGTTTGATTGCGCCGCATTGGGCGGGTGTGTTCATGGCTGGTTGGGTTTGTTGTTGCGATGGTAGGCGATGCGGGTGAGGCGGGCCCGGTTGAGGCCGTCTTGGCGGGCCTGGCGGATGGTGTCGCCTCGGCCCTGGTGTTCGTCGTCGGGGGTGACGTAGCCGAGGGAGGCGTGCAGGCGGCGGGTGTTGTAGTCGTTTCGGGCGATGTCGAGCTCTGCTCGCAGCGTGTTGGGGTCGGTGATCTTCTCGAGGTGGGGCCACTCGGTTTTGACGTGGCCGAACAGGGTCTCGATCCATGCTTGGTCCGTCGGGGTGCCGGGCCGGCCGAAGCGCGACGCGATGGAGCACAGGGCCAGGAACTCCCGGGTGGTGCCGGCTCGCATTTGGGGTCCGTTGTCTGACATTGCCAACAGGATCGGCTGTTGGTCGCCGTCGCTGCCGTCGTCGCCGTGGCGGGCCCGTTCGGCTTGGCGGGCCTCGACGACGGGCCACAGCCCTTCGGTGTCGAGGGCTTGTGTGAAGACGACCTCGACTTGGGTGGCGGTCTCCTCGGCGGTGACGAGGGTGGCGAGCCATTTGCGGGTGACGACGTCGAGGATGGCGTAGGCGACCCGGCCGGCTCTGGGGAAGTGGGTTATGTCGTAGATCCAGATCTGGTGGCGTTTCCATTGGATCCAGTCCGGCAGGGGCCTCGCCGGCGCGGGTGTGCGCTGCGGGCGGGCGGGCAGAACCAGCCCCTGGGCTGCGAGAACGCGATACAGCGTCGACGGTGACACCCAGACCAGGTTCTCGTAGGAGCCGCGGTGTGCGAGCTTGCGGTAGCCGCCGTCGATGTCGCCCCAGCGCTCGAACAGCTCCACGATCGCCCGGCGCTCTGTTGGGGTGATGGCATGTGACGCCGTGCCGCCCGCAGTGTTGTCGTCGAGGCGGCCCGCGCCTCGGCGGTGCTGCCAGCGGCGGCACCGGCGGCTGTCGAGCTCCAACACGGCGCAGGCGCGAGCTGTGCTCCAGCCCGCCCCGACGGCGCCGTCGACGAGGCCCAACAGAGCCGCCTTGGTGCCGGCCTCGACACGCGGGGGCACGCCGGCGGTCACCCCCAACGCTCTTTTCCCTCCAACAAGGTGACCTTGACAGCCATCTCCTTGAGCGCCTCGCCCAGCCGGGCCGCCTCGTCTCGGGCCATCACCAACTCCGGGTCGACACCATCGGAGCGCGTCCCCGGCCGAGACGACGCCAACGCGTCCAGAGCGCCGCGCTTGGCGACCTCGCGGGCCCGCATGATCGTGGAGCGGTCCACACCCCAATGGTCCGCGCACTCGACCACGGTCATCTCACCCGTGAGCACCTGCACGAACGCCTCATACTTCTGCACAGGCGACAACCGCCGCCTCCCGCGGCGTCCGCCACGCTCCAAGGGCCTCAAGGTATCAGTCATCTGACACTCCTTTCACAGCGCCATGCTCCCACCCCGACGCTGCGCAATCAACCACACGAAACCGGACACGATCCCAGAACCATTACAGCTTCAACTTCGTCGCGCGCTGGAATGCGTCGCCTCAGCCGGGGAGTTGCGGTTTCGCGCCACTTTGACCTGCGGTTTCTTTCAGAAGGCGCGAGACGCCCAGAACGCGTAATCTCGCAAACCATCAAGAAACACAAGGTCAGAACGTGTCTTGGACAAGAAAGCGTGTTTCGCAGGCGGCGGCCGCACCTCGGAACTTTCGCGCCACTCTGAAGTGGCGACGCGTATTGGCGTTGGGCTACGAACAGAATCGCGATGGACAGCTTGGTTTTGGGAGCACCTGAAGTGTGAGGTCAGGCCAACTCGCGGGGGAGCCTCCGCGTAGCCGTCCGACATAGGCGGGGATTCGGAAGGCTCAGGTGGAGCAGCGACATCGGGACGGCGGCGTGATCTTCGTCGGCGGGCCCGTACACACGATGAGCACCCCGGCGCACGTGGAAGCGGTGCGGGTCGACGGGCGCCGGATCAGCGCGGTCGGGCGCTTCGCCGACTTGCGGGGGCTGGGGGACGCTGAAGTCGTCGACCTGGACGGGCGGTGCCTGATGCCGGGGTTCGTCGACGCTAACACCCATCCGCTCATGCACGGCCAGTGCATGAGCTGGGCCGACCTGTCCACCGCCGCCAGCGTGGACGAGGTGGTGAAGCTGCTGCGAGAGCACGCCCGGGGGCTGGGGGCCGGGGCCGCCGCTCGGGCCGCGATCCGGGGGTTCGGATATGACCAGCACCGGCTGACCGAGGACCGCCACCCCACCGCCGCCGACCTCGACCGGGTCGCGGCCGGGCGCCCGGTGGTGATCATGCACACCAGCGGGCACGGCTATGTGGCCAACTCGCACGCCCTGGCCGAGGCCGGCATCACCGCGGCCACCCCCACCCCGGCCGGCGGCCTCATCGACCGCGACGACGCCGGCAACCCCCTCGGGCGGGTGTTCGACTCGGTGTGCGACCTGCTGACCGCGCCGTCGGGGGTGAAGATCACCAACCACGGGCCCAACTTCCACCTCCCCGACGAGCCCGAAGCCCTCGACGCCCGGCTCGACGAGGCCCAGGAGGCGCTGCTGGCCGCGGGCACAACCACCGTGGGCGACTGCCAGGTGACCGACCGGGAGATGACCAACTACCTGCGGGCCCGCGACGGCGGGCGGCTGCGGATCCGGGTGGGCATGTACGTGCTGTCGAGCCACGTCGACGGGCTGCGCCGCCTCGGCGTCAGCTCCACGCTGGGCGACGAGCGGCTGGCCGTCGCCGGCGTCAAACACTACGCCGACGGCTCGCTCATCTCGGGCACCGCCTATCTGCCGTGCGGGTGCGGGGCCACCCACGGCTACCTGTACCACGGCGAGGGCGAGCTCGAGGACCTGCTGGCCGCGTCGAGCCGGGCCGGGCTGCAGACCGCCACCCACGCCCAGGGGCCCGACGCCATCGAGTCGGTGCTGCGGGGGCTCGAGCGGGCTCCCCGGCCGGAACTGCGGCACCGCATCGAGCACTGCGGGTTCCCGACCGACGACCAGATCGAGCGCATGGCCGCACTGGGAGTCGTGCCCGTGCCCCAGCCAACCCACGTGTACCGGTACGGCGACGGGGTGCGGCGCGACCATCCGGCGCTGGCCGAGCGAATGTACGCTTCGGGGGTGTTCCGCGACGCCGGGCTGCCGGTGGTGCTGTCGTCGGACGCGCCGGTGACCGTCCCGGACGTGCCGATGGCGTGCTGGAGCGCCGAGACCCGGCTGACGTCGGCGGGGCATGTGCTCGGAGCCGAGGCCCGAGTGACACGGCGGGAGGCGTTCGAGGGGTACACCCGGGGTGGGGCGCTGGCGCTGCGACGGACCGACGTGGGCGCCATCAGCCCGGGCATGCTCGCCGACTTCGTGATACTGGACGACGATCCGCTCGCCGTGCCGACCGACCGGCTGCCGGACGTGGACGTGGACCAGACCTGGGTGGACGGCCAACAAGCATGGGCAGCCGACGAGGCGTGACCGTGCTGACAGGGCATCGATGTGCTGACAGGCCGGGGGGAGTGCTGGCAGGCGTGGACGTGGACCAGACCTGGGTGAACGGCCAACAAGCATGGCCGCGCTGACAGGCATGGGGAGTGCTGGCGGGCGTGACGGCGCCAGAAACCTGGGGGGACGGCCAACAAGCATGGCCGCGCTGACAGGCATCGACATGCCGGCAGGGCATCGCCGTGCTGATTGATGACGTCCGGGAGCCTCGACTGCTCTCCTACTACCTGGCCCAGGGGCTGTGCATGGGCTCGCTGGGCTCGGTCATCACCCTGCTGGGCGGCCTGCGGGACGAGTTCGGACTGAGCGAGACCCAGCTCGGGCTGATCGTCGGCGCGGGGTTCTTCGCCGCCTTCGTCACCCAGCTCACCCTGGCCCGGGTGGCCGACCGGGGGCACGCCCCGCTGATGGTCCGGATCGGGCTGGTGGCCGCCGCGGCCAGCATGGTCGGGTTCGCGGCCAGCTCGGGGTTCTGGACGCTGGTCGGGTCACGGGCGATCCTCGGCATCGCCATCGGGGCGGCCCAGCCCGCCATCCGCCGGACCGTCATCCTGGCCGACCCGGCCCACACCGGCCGCAACCTCGGCCGGCTCGGAGTGGTCGAAGTGGTCTGGTTCGCACTCATCCCGGCGGCAGCGGCCGTGCTGGCCGACGTCTTCAACCTCGATGTGCCCTTCTACGCCCTGGCCGGCGTCGCCGTGGTCACGGTGGTGACGATGGGCCGGCTCGAGTCCGACGAGGGCGCCCTCGGCACCCGGACCACCAACTCGCTGCGGCTGCTGGGCAACCGGGTGGTGGCCGGCACGCTGCTGCTCGTCACCAGCCAGTTCGTGATCATCGGGGCGTGGGAGGCGGTGTGGGCGGTGAGCCTCGTCGATCTCGGCGCAGCCACATGGCAGGTCGGCCTGAGCTTCACCCTGTTCGCCATCCCGCTGGGAGCGCTGGCCCCGGTGGCGGGGTCGTGGGCCCAGCGCACCGGCGGCCTGCGGCTATGCGTTGTCGGCCTGCTGGGATCGGCCGCAGCCGGGATGCTGCTGGGCGTGTTCGACTCGGTGCGGGGCCTGGTGGCGGTGTCGATGCTGATGGGCATCGGAGCGGGACTGGGCTACACCGCCGGGCTCTACGCCTACTCCCAGACGGTGACCGACGACCGCCAAGCCTCGTCCCAGGGACTGATGGGCGCCAGCGAGGTTCTGCTGGGCGGGATCACGTCGGTGCTGGGTGCCTGGCTCTACGACATCTCGGGCCGGGGGCTGGTATGGACGGTGATCCCGGCGCTCATGGTGGTGGCGCTGGCCGCCGGGCTGCTGTGGAGAGGGATGCGCCTAGCGGAGTACGCCCGGCCCGGCCCGGCCGACGGCTGAGCCAGACCGGGGCCGACTCTTAGTCCAGGCCCTCCTCGATCATGGTCCAACCGGCCTCTCGCTCCGCGGGAGTCCCCTGGCACACCCCAATGCCGAGCGTGAAGCGGCCGCCGCTGATCTGGTTGACGGTGCGGGCCTGCTGGGCGAGATGCTGGGGCAGCGTCGACTGGATAGCGATCACACCGGTGGCCAACTCGATGCGGGGCACCCGATCGGCCACGACGGCCAACACCGCGATCGGGTCGGCTCGCTCGACCTGGGCCACGATGTAACGGTCGAGTCCAGCCGCCTCGGCCCGAGCCGTATTGGCCACCGCGGTGTCCACCCGGGTCGGCAAGTCCAACAGCGCGTACTTCACGGCCATCCTCCTGGCGGGCTGCTCCTTCTCCGAGTGTGCTCCGAAGTCGCAGTTGAGCGGGGGATGTCGGCGCAGGGGACGGCTCCACTAACGCAAGGCTGGTGACGGGGTGGCTACCCGAGCCGTAACTCTTATGTCACGCTATTGTGAAGGTATGTCTGCACTCACCGGGGCTGAGCGATACCTCAAGAACCGCCGGGAGGACCCGGACTACGACCGCGCCTACATCTCGGCAAGGCATCGCATCGACCAGATCGACGACCTCATTCGCACGCTTGACGAGCGTCGCTGTGACCTGAATCTAAGCAAGGCGGAACTTGCCCGTCGAGCGGATCTTCGCCCCGAGGTCATACGGAGACTGTTCTCAGCCGAGAGCCCCAATCCGACCCTGTCGACGGTTGTGGCCCTGGCCGGGGCATTGGAGCTGGAGCTGACAACAGAGCCCGTGGAGGGCAGCCCGGCTAGCTGAGGACCCTGCGGTGCCGCTCGAACTCGTCACGGTAGGTCCTGATGCGCCTGCTAGGTGAGGGTCTGGTTGTGGTCTAGGCGGACTATGCGGCGGTCGGTTACTACCGCGGTGATCAGCTCGGCCGGGGTGACGTCGAAGGCGGGATTGGCGGCCGCGGTGCCGTCGGGGGCGGTGGCCACGCCGGCCACCGACACCACCTCGTCGGTGCCCCGGTCCTCGATCTCGATGCTGTCGCCGTCGGGGGTGGCCGCGTCGACGGTGGACTCGGGGGCGACCACGATGAACGGAATACCGGCGTGGCGGGCACCCAGCGCCAGCGAGAACGTGCCGATCTTGTTGGCGGTGTCGCCGTTGGCGGCGATCCGGTCGGCGCCGGTGAGAACCACGTCGGCCTCGCCCCGGGCCAGCATGAACGGTCCGGCCGAGTCGACCAGCAGACGATGGGGGGCGCCCATGCGGTCCAGCTCCCAGGCGGTTAGGCGGGCGCCCTGCAGCAGGGGCCTTGTCTCCAGGGCCAGAGCCTCAGCCAGCTGGCCCCGCTCGTGCAGGGTCTGGATGACGGCCAGCGCGGTGCCCCGCTCCACCGCGGCCAGGCCGCCGGTATTGCAGATGGTCATGGCCCGCACGTCGGCGCGGCCCACCAGGTCGAGCACCAGGTCGGCGCCGAGGGTGCCCATGGCGACGGAGGCGGCCAGCTCCTCGTCGCGGACGGCCAGGGCCTCGACCAGTACCGCTTCAAAGCCCTCGGGGGCCTTGGCCGCGGCCCGGTCCACCATGCGGGCCAGGTTCACGGCGGTGGGTCGGGCCTGGCGGAGCTGGGCTACGGCGTCGTCGAGTGCCGGGCCGCCGGTGCCGTGGGCCCGCACGGCCAGCGCCACCCCGAAGGCGCCGGCCACGCCGATGGCGGGGGCGCCCCGCACCGACAGGCGCTGGATGGCGGCCACCATGTCGGGCACATTGTCGATGCGCAGCACGGTGTAGGCGGCGGGCAGGGCAGTCTGGTCGACCATCTCGACCGAGCCGTCGGCCCCGCCGACCCAGTCCAACGTCCGCAGCCCGCTGCCGTCCATGCGGTGCCGAGGCTAGTTGCGGCAGGGAACGGCGGACACGGCCGGTGACTCGGACGTTCCGCACTCCCCACCGCCGACCCAATCCAACGTCCGCAGCCCGCTGCCGTCCATGCGGTGCCGAGGCTAGTTGCGGCAGGGAATGGCCGACGCGGCCGGTGGCTCGGGCGTTCGACACTCCCCACCGCCGTCGCCGATCTGTGTGCCGAAATGCACCACTACGGCCGGTTTTCTGCACACAGAACGTGCCAGCGACATCGAGCTGCGCCCGTCCGTCCGAGTGCGCCTATCTAGGGTGTGCGTGATGGACCGGTATCTGTGCGACCTGCTCGTCACCATGGACGGGCCCGCCGGGCGCGTCCCCGCGCCGATAGCCGATGGAGCAGTGGATGTGGACAGCGGCGGGCGGATCGCCTGGTGCGGTCCCGCCGCGGATGCACCCGCACTCGACGGCGACGCACGCTCGCCCGGCGGCGACGCACCCAGACCCGGCAACGACGCGCTCGGACCCAACACCGCTGCACCCGGACGCGGCGGGACTGGCGTCACGGTGCACCGGATCGACGGGATCCTCATGCCGGGCATGGTCAACGCCCACTGCCACACGCCGATGGTGCTGCTGAGGGGCGCGGGCGAGGGGCTGCCGGTGGGCCGGTGGCTGCACGAGGTGATGTGGCCCCGAGAGTCGAAGCTCACCGGGGACGACGTGCGGGTAGGGATGCGGCTGGGAGCGGCCGAGATGCTGTCCAACGGCATCACCACCTCGATGGAGATGTACTTCCACGGCCAGGCCCTCGCTGAGGGCGCAACCGACGCGGGGCTGCGCTGCCTGGTAACCCCGGGGGTGATCGAGGATCCCGCCTTCACCGGGGCCGGACCGTGGCCCGACCAGCTCGACGAGATGGTGGCCCTCCGGGACCGCTGGGCCAGCAACGACCTGATCAGGGCGGGGTTCGCGGCCCACGCGGCCTACTCGGTGTCGACGGAGTGCCTGAGCGCCATCGCCTCCTACGCGGCCGACACCGGGATGCCCGTGCACACACATCTGGCCGAGCAGCAGTGGGAGGACGCCGCGGTTCGAGAGCGCTCCGGGGGGCTGTCGGCGCCCGAGTACCTCGAGTCGGTGGGGCTGCTCGACGGCGACGTGATCGCGGCCCACGGCGTGTGGCTGACCGCCGAGGACATCGAGGTGCTGGCCCGCAACGACACCGCGGTGGTGCACTGCCCGTGTTCCAACGCCAAGCACGCCTCGGGGGTTGCGCCCGTGTCGGAGATGCAGGCCGCGGGGCTGCGGCTGGCCATCGGCACCGACGGGCCCGCGTCGCACCACCGCCTGGACCTGTTCGAGGAGATGCGCACCGCCATCCGGACCGCCCGGATCCGCGCCGGCGACGCCGAGGCATTCCCGCCGGCCGAGGCTCTGCGGATGACCACCGCAGGGGCGGCCGAAGTACTGGGCTGGGGCGCGGAGCTGGGACGGCTGGCGCCGGGATGCTGGGCCGACATGATAGCGCTGTCGGCAACCGAGCCGGCGCTGAACCCGGTGGTCACCGGTGAGGACGACCCCCTGTCGCGGATCGTGTGGTCGGGCTCGCCAGGCGCCGTCAACGGGGTGTGGGTGGCCGGTCGCAAGGTCGTGGAAGATGGCCGGGTGCTGAGGGTGGACGTGCCCGAGGCGGTTGCCGAGGCCGAGACCCGAGCACGGAGGCTGGCCCGATGACCGGGGCTCCGGGGAACCGTGGTGGCCCGAAGCGCCCAATGCTCGGGACGGCGACGTGAACGCTAACGACGTGACCCAATGCTCGGGACGGCGACGTGAACGCAGACGACGTGACCCAATGCTCGGGACGGCGACGTGAACACTGACGACGTGACCCAATGCTCGGGACGGCGACGTGAACACTGACGACGTGACCCAATGCTCGGGACGGCGACGTGAACACTGACGACGTGACCCAATGCTCGGGACGGCGACGTGAACACTGACGACGTGACCCAATGCTCGGGACGGCGACGTGAACACTGACGACGTGACCCAATGCTCGGGACGGCGACGTGAACGCTGACGAGGTGGCCGAACTGCTGGGGCTGGTGCCGCTGGAACTCGAAGGTGGGATGTGGGCCCAGACTTGGCGCGACGAGCGGTCGTCGGCCATCTACTACCTGATGAGGCCGGGCGACTTCTCGGCCCTGCACCGGCTCGCCGGGCCGGAACTGTGGCACCACTACGCGGGCGCGGCCGTGGAGATGCTGCTGCTGGAGCCGGACGGCACCGTGAGCCGGCCCGTGCTGGGCGACGACCTGGCCCGCGGGCAGCGCCCGATGGTGGCCGTGCCCGCAGGTGTATGGATGGCGGCTTGCACCACCGGCGACTGGTCGCTGACCGGGGCCACCTTGGCGCCCGCGTACCAGGCCGACGGCTTCGAACTGGGCGATCCCGACGAACTGACCGAGGCCTACCCCGAGGCCGCAGCCGACATCGCCCGCTTCACCCGGAGCGAGCCGTGACTCCCCGGCGCACCGAGCGAAGTGATCGGCTGCACCAAGTCCACGTCTGGGCCGCGCCCGCTGGCCAATCAAACGCACCTCACCCGGAGCACATCGCGACGCGCTTGCGCACGCCGGGCGAAGTGATCTGCCGTGCCTACGCAACTTCACGACTGCGCCTGCGAGCAGTTCACCGCCTCACTTGGGAGGCGTTGTGAGCAAGCTGCCGCCGCCACACGAGTTGCTGCGACTGGACGGGCGGGTGATCGTGGTGACCGGGGCGGGCGGCGGCATCGGCGATGGGATCGCCCGGCGCCTCATGGCCGCGGGGGCGACGGTGGTGGCCCACACCCGCTCCTCGCCGGTCGAGCACCTGGTGGACGCCAGCGGCGAGCCGGTGACCGCAGTGACCGCCGACCTCGCCGAGCCCGGCGCGGCCGAGCGGGTGGTGCTAGCCGCGCTCGATGCCTGCGGGCGCATCGACGGGCTGGTCAACAACGCCGGAATCCAGCCCGTCGTCCACTTCACCGAGATGAGCGACGACGAGTGGACCGAGATGATCGACACCGACCTCACCGCCGTCCATCGGCTCACCAGGGCGGCGGCCGAGGCGATGCGAGCGCAGGGCACGGGCGGGTCGATCGTCCACATCTCGTCCATCGAAGGACGCCAGCCCACCGACTTCCACGGCCACTACGCCACCGCCAAGGCCGGCCTGCTGATGCACGCCCGAGCCGCGGCCGGCGCCTACGGGCCCCACGGCGTCAGGGTCAACAGCGTGTCACCCGGGCTGATCGACCGGCCCGGCCTCGCCGACGACTGGCCCGAGGGCGTGGCCCGATGGCAGGCGGCCGCACCCCTGGGCAGGCTCGGCACGCCCGAGGACATCGGCGACGCCTGCGTGTTCCTGTGCTCCGACCTGGCCCGCTGGATCACCGGCGCCGACCTGGTAGTGGACGGCGGAGTCCTGACCCGACCCACCTGGTGACCCAAGTGACGCGTTCGGGGAACTCTCACGTTCGAACAACCACGGAACGAGATGGGACCCCATCACGTTCCAATAGCCTCGTAACCTTGCGGGCCGCAGCTACCATGGCTGGTACCGAGGCAACGACCCAGTCACGACGGAGGAGCGTCATCGAGGACGAACGATTCACCCGACGGCTCGACACAGTCTCAGAAGCGGCGCGTCTAGTGGGCATGAGCCCGTCGACTCTGCGCACTTGGTCGCACGGCTACAAGAAGACGTTCACAGACCGGCCGCCGGTGAAGCAGGGTCCAGTGATCACCGCCATTGAGAACGGCTCCTCGGACCGACGGTCGATTCCGTTCATCGGGCTGGTAGAGGCGACCGTCGTCCAGGCGTTTCGCCGCACAGGTCTTCCGCTGCAGAGAATCCGCAAGGCGCTCGAGGTTCTGGCCAGCCAGGGTGTGCTTGAACACGCGCTCGCGTCACAACAGATGTACAGCGACGGCGCAAACGTCTTGTACAACTACGCGGACCTGCACAAGGACCGGCAGCTCAGACTGCTAACACTGACTGTGGTACAGACCGGCCAGCGGGTCTTTCACGAAGTCATCGACGAATACCTCAAGCGGATCACCTTCGGCGATGAATGGGCAACGGAGCTCATTCTTCCGGTAACCGAGCGGCACCTGTTGCGAGTGGTACCAGGCGTTGCAGCAGGTGACGCCCTGTTCATGGACGGGGGTGCACCCCTCTCAGCCGTGCGGTCCCGCGCCGCCGCTGGCGAACCGCTCAAGTCCATCGCAGCCGATTACGGGACGCCCGCCAAAGACCTGAAGGAAGCCCTCGGTGCCATCTGGCCGCAAAGGGCAGCGGCCTGACGCACCTCCCCCAGTCTTCTTCTTGGATCGGGGACTGGGCCGTCATCTGATTGCTCAAGCGATCCGTGCGAGAGGCTACGAGGCACTGCCAATGGCAAACGTGTATCCGCACGGTGCCGACCAGCGGACCACCGATCCCGAATGGATCAAGAGAGCTGACAGCGAGGGTTGGGTCGCGTTGACGAAGGACTACTCCGTCATCCGCGACCACCGTCACGTTCTGGCCGATACAACTGTTCGAGTCTTCGCGTTCAACAACGCGAACCTCACCGGACCCGAGCTAGTAGCCCGGCTTGAGTCCAACTTCAACCGAATCCTGCAAAGGGCGAAAAAGCCCGGACCATAAGAAGCCCGGACCATAAGAAGCCCGGACCATACGTGTGGGTGATCACGCCGAATGGCCTGCAGCTTCGATGGCCGAGAGCCTGAACGAATGGAGGCAACCCAAATGAGCGAGCTGTATGAGCGGTTGCAGCGGACAGCTGCGGTGCTGGCCGAGCGGACCGGGTGCGAGCGACACGACGTGGTTGTGGTGCTGGGGTCGGGGCTGGGGGCGTATCCCGACCGGATAAGCGACAAGGTGGCGGTGTCGTACCGGGACCTGCCCGGATTCCCGATCCCCACCGCGGTTGGGCACGCCGGCACTGCCTACTCGGCCCAGATGGGCGACAACCGGGTGCTGCTGCTGTCGGGGCGAGCCCACGCCTACGAGGGCCACGACCCGGAGTCGATCACGTTCGCGGTGCGGACCGCGGTCACGGCCGGATGCCGGGTGGTGGTGCTCACCAACGCAGCCGGCTGCTGCGGCGAGGGTATGGCCGCCGGCGACCTGGCCGTGATCACCGACCATGTGAACCTGGCCGGGGTCAGCGTGCTGGCCGGCCCCAACGACGAGCGCCTCGGCCCCCGCTTCACCGACATGACCGACGTGTACACGACCGAGCTGCGGCGCAAAGCCCACGCGGCCGCGGCCCGGCTGGGGCAGGAGCTGCGAGAGGGCGTGTACTTCTGGTTCCACGGGCCAATGTTCGAGACCCCCGCCGAGATCCGCATGGCCAAGGCGCTGGGCGGGTCGATGGTGGGCATGTCCACCGTGCCCGAGGCCACGGCAGCCCGTCACATGGGCGCGCAGGTGCTGGGCATCTCGCTGTGCACCAACCTGGCCGCCGGCATCTCCGAGGTGCCGCTGTCGCACACCGAGGTGATCGAGACCGCGGCCGCAGCGTCCGAGCGCTTCAGCGCCCTCTTCGACGAACTCCTCCCGACGCTGTAGCGCTCCTCTACCCGCCTGCTCGTCCGACGAGAGTGCGGACCCTGTGAGCGCCGAGCGCCCGCGGCGGCTGCCGACCTGTAGGGCTCGGCTCACCCGCCTGCGGCGTTCACGCCTCGGGGGTGCGAGCTCGTAGGGCGGCTTGCTGGGTTTCGGCCTCGGCCCGGATGGCGGACTCATCGGCAGTGAGCAGGCGGCCCTCGGCCACCACCACCCGGCCGTCGACCACCACCGTGTCGACGTCATCGGCCCGGTGGGCGTAGACCAACTCCGAGAACACATCTGCGCCGCCGGTCGGGGTGGTGTGCAGACGGTCGCGCCGAACTACGGCCAGATCGGCCCGCTTGCCCGGCCCGATACTACCGATTTTTCGCTCCAAGCCAAGAGCTCGGGCCCCGCCCATCGTGGCCATGTCGAAGGCGGTGCGGGCAGGCACAGCCCTCGGCCCGGCGGCGGGCGAGCGCTTCAGCGGCCTATTCGACGAGCTGCTGGCGACCCTGTGATCTCAGCCGAGCGCTCTGCTCGGGGCTCACCCTTGAGGGCCGAAGGTCCCGGAGGGGGCGACAGCTTTTCCGTCATCGACGAAGTCGCCGATATCCGGATCGAAGTGCTGGTTCGATCCCCAACAGGTCACAGTGCCGTCTACGCGCAGACCACACGAATGGGTGAGCCCAGCGGACACCGACAAGAAACGCCCCGCCGGAGGACCGGACGATCCTTCGTGGGCCAGACCCCAGCACGCAATGGTCTGATCGGCGCGCACACCGCACGACCGCAAGTCACCAACCGACACCGACAAGAAACGCCCCGTGTCGTGAACTTGGTCATCCCGTCATTCCCCGAACCGTCGACCGGCCGCAGCGGGCAACGCTATGCCAACACCAAGCGTGCCCACGATCCGACCACGAGACATCAGGCGCCGACGCGCCAGTGCTGGACTTCTAGCTCGGGCATCGGAAGATCCGAGATGTTGGCGGTGGCCAGTGCAGCCCCAACGCCGACGGCTGCGGCGGCGATCAAGCAGTCCGCCTGGTGCAGCGTGATGCCGCTCTCTGCAAAATCCCGGCGCCAGCGGCCGGCCCGCTGGCCTTCGGCAGCCCCCAATGGCGCCACACGCAGCGCCTGTACCAGGCGACGGGCCACCGGCTCCTCATCGGGCCTCAGGCCGCGCCAGATCTCCTCAACGGACACCGCGGACACCCACGGTTCCACGCCGGCACGCCGCAAGCTCCGGAGACGATCCGCTGCCGGCCGTCCCCGCAGCGCGTCGATCAGTACGGTGGAGTCCAGCAGCAATCGGGACACGCTCAGCCCGACCGGCGCGGATCGCCCTGCCGCTGGGCGCGGACCCAGCCGGCCGCGTCGTCGTCCCAATCGTGGCCGGTGTCGGCGATCGAGCCGAGCGACGATTCGATCTCGTCCCAGCGACGCTCGTCATCGAGGCCGCGCCGGATCATTGCCGCGATGAACGCGCTCCTTCGCCGAGGCCCCGCCCGTCGGTCGATGTCCTCAACGAGATGGTCCTCCAATTGAATGTGCAATCGCATGTGTCTATCTATACACATTAGAACCCCGGGGCGCAACGGATAACGTCGGCCGCCGTGGGTGCGACGGGTCTGTTCGAGCGGCGTTGCGGGGAGTATGTGATCTCCGACGACCCGGCACGGTTCGACGCGGCCGCCATGCACGACTTCCTGGAGCAGGACGCGTACTGGGCCCGGGAACGCAGCCGGGAGCAGACCGCGGTGGGCGCAGCCAACAGCGTGGTGTTGGGCGCGTACGGACCCGACGGGTCGATGGTGGGCGGAGCCCGGATCGTGACCGACCGGGCCACGTTCGGCTACGTGACCGACGTGTACGTGCTGGCCGAGCACCGGGGGCGGGGGCTGGGCCGGGCCCTGGCCGCGGCGACCTGCGAGCATCCGGCGGTGGCCGGGATCAAGCGGCTGATGCTGATCACCGCCGACGCCCACGAGTTGTACCGGCCGCTGGGGTTCACTGAGCTGCCCAGGCCGGAGGGGTGGATGGAGCTTCGCCCAGTGCCGGGCGGCCCGTGGGGCCGCACCGAAGCGGCTGGCGGGGCCGTCGGCGCAGGGGACGAGCTGTCCGGGGGCGGCACCGGAGCGGCGGACGAGGTCATTGACGCGGGTGGCGAACCGCCCGCGGGCGGCAACGGCGGAGACGGGACGGCAGGCCTGGGGTTCCCTCCGGCTGCCGGGCCGCGGCCCTACGTGGCGTGGCAGGGCGGCGGGCTGCCTGACCCGCGGACCGCGCCGGTGTCGCAGGTCGCTGCCTACCTGCTGGAGGTCGTGACCGTGGAGGGTCCGGTGACCGCGGATCGGGCCTACCGGCTCTACATCCGGGGGTCGGGATCCTCGAAGGTGACCCAGAGGGCGCGTGCCCCGATGGAGCAGGCGCTGGGACGGCTGACGCTGCGGGGCCAGGTGGAGATCGACGAGCTCGACAACGCCGGCGAGCCCCAGCAGGTGCTGCGCCTGACCGGCACGCCGGCGGTGGTGGTGCGCGAGCTGGGCGAGCGCTCGCTGTACGAGGTGCCCCTCAACGAGATCGCCGAGCTGATGGCCTACAAGCGCCGGGAGCTGCTGGGCCGCGCCGGGAGCGGCGACCAGCCCGCTCACGCCGTGGCTGACGTGATCAGGCAGGCCGCGCTGCGCAGGGCCAGCCCCGAGCGGTTCATGCGGGCCGTTCTCGACTCCTACGGGCTGATCCGCATGACCCAGGCCGCGGACCAGTACCTGACGGCTGCGCTGGCCCTGCTGGACGAACCGCAGCCTTAGCCGGGCTGTCACCGTTCTTGGTGCGAGTTTGTTGGGGATAGCCCAACTTTCTCACCCAAGTTCTGGGCGGGGCAGTCGATGCGGGCGCTACAGCCGTCGCGGCCACCGTTCTTGGTGCGAGTTTGTTGGGGATAGCCCAACTTTCTCACCCAAGTTCTGGGCGGGGCAGTCGATGCGGGCGCAACAGCCGTCGCCGCCACCGTTCTTGGTGCAAGTTTGTTGGGTATAGCCCAACTTTCTCACCCAAGTCCTGGGCGGGGCGGTCGGGGCGTCGGGGCGGGCGGGGTGCTAGTCGGCGTCGGTGTCGGGGGCGGTGGCGTCGGCGGCCGTTCCCTTGGCTTGCTGGAGGAGGGACCAGACTCTTGGCGGGGTCAGAGGTAGCTCGGTCGGCCAGACGCCCACGGCCCGGCCGACGGCGGCGGCCACCGCGGCAGGGACCGGGTTGAGCGCGCCCTCCCCGGCGCCCTTGGCTCCGTAGGGTCCGGCGCCGTCGCCGCGCTCGGCCAGCACCGACGTGATGCGGCGGGGGGTGTCCCGCAGGCGGGGCACGCGGTACTCGATGAGGTTGGGGTTCGTGAGCTGCTGGCCGTCGTAGACCATCTCCTCCCACAGGGCGATGCCCAGGCCCTGCGTGGCCGCGCCCAGGTCCTGACCCTTGACCAGGTCCGGGTTCACGGCATGGCCGACGTCGCCCACGGTGACCAGATGCTCGACGGTGACCTCGCCGGTGGCGATGTTCACGGCCACCTCCACACCGACCGCTCCGATCTCCCAGAACGGTGGCAGCATCGCGGTGGCGCCGTCGCGGCGGATCACGCCCACGCCGACCACCTCGCCGGCGTCGGCGCCGAACCACTGCCGGATCACGTCTGCCGGTGTCAGGGCCGAGACGGAGTTCGACTCGGAGCCAGAACCGCCATCCCCGGCAGCAGAGACGACGCCCGACTCCGAACCGGAACCACCGTCCCCCGCAGCGGGACCAACGCCCGACTCAGAGCTGCAACCGCTATCCCCGGTGGCAGCGAGATTCACATGGACAAGGCCGTCGCGGACCTCGGTCTGGTCGACAGGCACACCGGCGGACTCGGCGGCTTTGGCGCGCAGGTTGTCCCACAGGTCGGCGCAGGCGGCTTGGACGGCGAGGCCGACCACGGTGGTGGTGCGGCTGGCGCCAGTGGTCCACTCGAACGGGGTGAAGCGGGTGTCGCTCTGGCCGACGGCCACCGACTCGGGGTGTAAATGCAGCTCCCGGGCCGCGATCTTGGCCAGAGCGGTGCTGCTGCCCTGGCCCATCTCGGTGCTGCTGACCAGCAGAGTGACGGAGCCGTCGGCGTGCATCCGCACCTGGGCGGTGGATATCGGCGAGGCGCCGGCGTCGCTGGCGGTGACGGCCACCGCCCGGCCGCGGCGGACGCCCGCCTCGGACGCGGCTCCGCCGGAGGCGTCGCGGTCGGCGGCGCGGCCGTCGAGGGCGCACACGATGGCGTCCAGGTCAGCGGCCAGGTCGGCGTCGAGGGGGCGCTTGCCGTCGATGAGGGTGTCGCCGGGGGCCAGCAGGTTGCGACGGCGCAGCTCAACCGGGTCGATGCCCAGCCGATCGGCGGCCATGTCCATGTTCAGCTCGCCGGCCAGGGCGGCCTGGGGGGCGCCGAAGCCCCGGTACGACGACGCCGGGCTGGTGTTGGTGTACACCGCGACACCCCGCACCCGCAGGTTGGGCATCCGGTAGGGGCCGAAGCTGCGGTTGATGCTCTTGGTGAGCACCAGCGGGCTGTTGTCGGCGTAGGCGCCGGTGTCGAAACGGATCTCGATGTCGCGGGCCATGATGCGGCCGTCGGCGTCGAAGCCGGTGCGGACGGTCGCAAGCGCGCCGTCGGCCCGGGTCGTGTACATGGCCGCCTCGATGTCGGTGGTGACCTTCACCGGCCGTCCCGCGGCCCACGACGACGCCGCAGCCAGCGGCTCCAGCTTGGTGTAGGACTTCGAGCCGTAGCCGCCGCCGATGTAGGGCACCTCGACACGCACCGCGGCCAGCGGCAGCGAGAACATCCGGGCCAGCTCCTTGCGGACCATCAGCGGATGCTGGGCGGTAGACACCACATGCAGGGAGCCGGGCTGCCAGTCGGCCAGGGCGTTGTAGGTCTCCATGGCGTAGCCGTACACCAGCGGGAACTTGGTGGTGGTCTCGACCACGGTGGCGGCGGCAGCCAGGGCGGATTCGGTGTCGCCCCAGGCCAGCTCGTCGCGGTGGGCGACGTTGTCGGCGGAGGCGGTCGGGGCCACGCCGAGGAACTCCTGGCCCGGCTCCACGTAGGACTGCTCATGGATGAGGGCGTCGGAGGCGAGGGCGCTGGCCGCGTCGGTGAGGGCGGGCAGGTCGTCGTAGTCGACCCACACCAGCTCAGCCGCGTCGGCGGCCTCATGAGCGGTCTCGGCCACCACCACCGCCACCGGCTCGCCGTAATAGCGGACCTTGTCGATGGCCAGGATGGCGTGGTCGGGCACGATGTGGCCGAAGCGGCGGCACAGGTCACCGAGGTCGTCGCTGGTGACCACCGCGATCACGCCGGGAGCGGCCTCGGCGTCGGCCCGGTCGATGCCAGTGATGTACGCGTGGGCCCGCTCGGAGCGCACCACCGCGGCATGAGCCATGTTCGGGAGGACCATGTCGATGGCGTAGCGGGCCCGGCCGGTGACCTTGTCCCAGGCGTCGCGCCGAGGCTCGGGCGAGGGCACGGTGGTCATCGGCCGCTCTCCGGCGATGCGACGGTCGGACCACGGCTGCAACGGCACGCTGCTCGTGTAGGCACGGTGGTCATCGGCCGCTCTCCGGCGATGCGACGGTCGGACCACGGCTGCAACGGCACGCTGCTCGTGTAGGCACGGTGGTCATCGGCCGCTCTCCGGCGATGCGACGGTCGGACCACGGCTGCAACGGCACGCTGCTCGTGTAGGCACGGTGGTCATCGGCCGCTCTCCGGCGATGCGACGGTCGGACCACGGCTGCAACGGCACGCTGCTCGTGTAGGCACGGTGGTCATCGGCCGCTCTCCGGCGATGCGACGGTCGGACCACGGCTGCAACGGCACGCTGCTCGTGTAGGCACGGTGGTCATCGGCCGCTCTCCGGCGATGCGACGGTCGGACCACGGCTGCAACGGCACGCTGCTCGTGTAGGCACGGTGGTCATCGGCCGCTCTCCGGCGATGCGACGGTCGGACGAATGGCGGCCGCCACCGGTGCGCATCCGGCAAAGCCCGGCGATCCAGCGTGACTTCTCACCGGTCGTCCTTCGGCGAGCCGGCTCGCAGACGGGAGGCGGCGACGTTGACTGCGGTCTCAATGGGCTCGTAGCCGGTGCAGCGGCACAGGTTGCCGTCCATCCACTCCCGAACCTCGGACCGGTCGGCGTCGGGATAGGCGTCCAGCAGGCCGACCGCCATCATGATGAACCCGGGCGTGCAGTAGCCGCACTGCAGGGCGTTGGAGGACATGAACACCTCCTGAACCGGATGCAGGTCGCGGCCCCGGGCCAAGCCCTCGACGGTGAGCACCTGGGCGCCGTCGAGGTCGCAGGCCAGGGTCGTGCACGAGCTGACCGGGTTGCCGTCCACCAGCACCGTGCAGGCCCCGCACACCTGCATCTCGCAACTCACCTTGGTGCCGGTGAGCCCGAGCCGGTCCCGCAGCAGCTCGGCCACGGTGAGCCGCACCGGCACCAGCATCTCGACGTCTCGCCGGTTGACTCGGCACCGGATCACCGTCGAGGTCACAACCGGGCTGGTCACAGCTCCGCTCCCAGAGCCCGCTTCAGATGGACCCGCAGCACCGAACGCTTGAAAGCAGAAGGGCCGGTCACAGCTCCGCTCCCAGAGCCCGCTTCAGATGGACCCGCAGCACCGAACGCTTGAAAGCAGAAGGGCCGGTCACAGCTCCGCTCCCAGAGCCCGCTTCAGATGGACCCGCAGCACCGAACGCTTGAAAGCAGAAGGGCCGGTCACAGCTCCGCTCCCAGAGCCCGCTTCAGATGGACCCGCAGCACCGAACGCTTGAAAGCAGAAGGGCCGGTCACAGCTCCGCTCCCAGAGCCCGCTTCAGGTGGACCCGCAGCACCGAACGCTTGTACTCGGGCGGGCCGGTCACAGCTCCGCTCCCAGAGCCCGCTTCAGATGGGCCCGCAGCACCGAGCGCTTGTACTCGGGCGGGCCGGTCATGTCGTCACTGAGCTCGAGCCCGTCGACGAAGGCAGCCAGCCCGTCGGTGTCGCCCGCGGTGAGCACAGCCCGGGTCGGCCGCTCGGTGGCCGCGCCCACGGTGATCTCCCACCGGTCGGCGCTCACAACCAGGGCCACGCCGAGCGTGGGCCGCTCGTAGCTCTGGAGCTTCCAGTACGACATGCCCGGCGGCTCGAACGGCATGGTTACGGTGGTGAGGATCTCGTTCTCGGCCAGCGAGGTCTCGAACGCGCCCACGATCAGCTCGTCGATGCTGAGGGTTCGAGCGCTCCCGGTCGAGCGGACCTCGGCGGTGGCGCCGAGGGCCACCAGCACGCAGCCCAGGTCGGAGCGGGGCTCGGCGAAGCACAGGTTGCCGCCCACGGTGCCGGTGGAGCGCACCCGGGCGTTGCCCACCCGCGACGCGGCCCCGGCCAGCGTGGGCAGGTGCTCGCGGACGGCCGGATGGTCGGACAGACGCCGGTGCGTCACCGCAGCCCCCATGGTCACGGTCCGCTCGTCGGCGTCGACCTCGATCCCCCTCAGCGCCTCCACTCGCTTGAGGTCCACGATGGCGGCCGGCCGGCGCAAACCCAGCCCCATGGCCGGCACCAGCTCGGTTCCCCCGGCGTAAGGTGCATGGTCGTAGTCGACCACAGCCAACACCTCGTCCAGGTCCGACGAACGGACCAACCCAAGCTCAGGCAGCACAGGCATCAGCAGGCGATCCGACAGAGCCTCGGGCCATGGCCACGTATGGTGTCAACATGGCATTCGGTTTCCATCATCGGCCGACCGTTGAGGCGAACAAGCCGTGCCGGGCCTATCGGCACAACCACGGCCAGGCGTCCCTCTGCCGAGGACGATTCGGCTGCAACATACGGATCGTCCCGGGCGTCGTTGCTCAATGATGGGAAACGGCCGATGCCGATACGGCTAGTCACGAACAAATGGTCCGCAACCTGCCCCAGGCGTCTGCTCACGGCTGTTGCGGTGCGGCAAGCGCGTCGTAGCGAACGGGCCGGCGCGGCTGCAACTGGGCTGCTGTTACTGGCGCTCGCGACCTTCGGCTGCTCCACCTCGTCCGACGACGAGGCCAGCCCCGCCATCGGGGAGCCGGCATCCACAACCAAAACAGCCCAGCCGACCACAACAGCCCAGCCAGACCCGCCCACGGCCACCACCCAACCCGACGAACCCGAACCAGCACCCACCACAACAGCCCAGCCAGACCCGCCCACGGCCACCACCCAACCCGACGAACCCGAACCAGCACCCACCACAACAGCCCAGCCAGACCCGCCCACGGCCACCACCCAACCCGACGAACCCGAACCAGCACCCACCCAACCCGACGAACCCGAACCAGCAACGGAAGTCGAAGCTGCTAAAGGCCCCGAAGAACCTTCGACGTCCGACGACGATGAGGAAACCACACCCGATGACTCCCGTGCTGAGCCTGACAGCGATGAAGGCCTCGCCGGGGTGCCCGCTGAGAGTGAAGGCAGCCTCGAAACCGTCTCGCGGATCTCCGCTGGCCGACTGATGCCCTGGAGGGAGGGGTTCTTGCAGGTCGGCTACCCGATCGTTGATGAGGACCAGGAGGATCGCACTCGACTGTTCAGTCGCGTTTCTGCCGACGGCCTCGACTGGTCGCCGCCTGCACGCCTGCCGGTCCCCTTGCCAGACCCCCAGATCGACGACGTCCGCCGCTGGCCGCCCGGCGGGCCGGCCCTGAGAGCAGCGTCCGACGGGGACCGCTTGATCATCGCGGTGCGGGAAGGTGAAGACACCCTCGTGGCGGTCACCCGCGATCTGACCCGCTGGGAGGAGACCTTCAAGATTCCTCCCCCCTCCAGCGAGGGCCTGCCCTATGGCGTGAAGGCCGAGATATCCGCAGGCGGTCTGGTCATCGGGCCTGAAGGGTGGCTGCTCGTCAGAGAAATCCAACTCGGGGTGGACCCGTGGGTGATCGCACCAGTCGACATCCGGGAGTCCGCCCGGTACATCCGTCTAGGGGATCCCGACTTTGTCGGAGGGGAGTCTGTCCAGGGCGAGTCTCTGGGCCTGGAGATCGACTGGGAGACTGAGCAGCACGAGCCCAGCGACCCGTACTTCTCGCGGTTCGTGACGTGGGAGGAGTTGGGCATCGACGAGGACACCTACCGCTACTACGGCATCGCGCACTTCGGCAACAAGCCATACACACCCTCCTGGCTGGCTTCTGCCGAGGTGTGGGTGGCCGAATGGGGGAACGAACCGGTTCGGGAGGGCCTACCCGGAGTGTCCGGAGGCTTCTGGAGGGAATTAGTGGGAACCGACGCCGGCTACTTCGCCCGCGCCTATGTGGGTGAATCCGGATACCCGCAAGTTGTCGGACCGGATTACTTCTCGGCAGACGGCTCGACTTGGGTTCATAGAGACAGTCCGGTCAGGAATGGATATCCGCTGGGGGCGGACATGAGCGTCGTGACGGACGGCATTGTGCTCAACGGTCGCTTGTCCTTCTTTCTTCCACTCTCGGTCACCGAGAGCGAATCGCAGCTGTGGCTAGGCGAAGCGACCGGAACCAACTGGCGACCGATCGAACTCCCCGGACTCTCGGAAGGCTCATGGTTCGAGTTGAGGAACAGCCGGGGCGGTGCGGTGGTCATGGGCGGCGCATCGGAGGACGGCTCATCCGTTGAGTGGATGCTGGTGTCCAGAGACGGCGTCAACTGGCTGGAGGTTGGAGATCCGCCCGTCGGATACTCGTGGCACTTCATCATCAACGGAAACGTGATGTTGGCAATCGATCACCAGGGCAACACCCGGCGCTTCCTGATCCCGTAGCGTCACTCCTTCGAGCGAAATCCCTGTAGTTGAGGACCTCAGGCGTCACGCACTACAGGGATTTGGGGGGTTGGGGGAGGGTTAGCCGGCGGTGGCTGCCGACAGGCCCTGGGTGGCGTTGGTGCAGAAGGCGTCTATGAGCTTGCTGGCCTTGGAGCGGATGACTCCGGCGCCGAGGGTGGCCACCCGGCCGGTTATCTCGTAGGAGCCGATCAGGCGGACCCGGGTCTGTGCGGGACCGGCGTCGGACAGCCGGCAAGCGGCGTCGATCATGATGCGAGAGCGGATCTGGCGGTCCTCGCCCCTGGCCCGGATCGACACCTCCTCGGGCTCACGCACTCCGGCCACCTCGATGCGCAGATCGGCTCGCAACGAGAACGGGCCCACCTTGTCCTCGAAGGCGGCCTGGAAGCTGGAGCCGTCGATGCCGGAGGAGCCCGACGAGACCTCGGTTACCGAGTGCATGATGGGCAGCCACGACGCCACAGCCTGCACGTCCAGCAGACGTGGCCACACGTCGTCCCGGGCCGCCTCGACCACGAACTCCCGGTCTACCGCCTCCCTCACATCAAGCCCTCGCTAGCCCAAGCTCATCCCATCCAAGAGTCTGCCTCGAGCGCAGCGTCAACCGCCTCCGTCGCGTTGAGATGGCTGATCAAGGCGATCAGCTTCCCATCGATCTCAACGATATGGGCTCCTTGCGCCGCGAACCCTGCGTCCACCTCGGCCTCAAGGCTGTCGATGCGCTCCCCCAAACTCACCTCAACACTGTCGATGCGCTCCCCCAGACTGTCCACGCCGTCGTTGATGTCGTTCAAAAGGAAGAGGAGCAGTGCCACCGTCAGGGTGCCGAGAAAAGTCAGCACGGCCAGAGTGAGCCCGAGAAAGAGACTGAGCAGTGGGTTCTCGGCGATCTGGTCTCGCAGTCTGGGCCTGGCGGGCCGGGCCTCGACTTCGGCAGCGCTGGCCTGGGCCTGCGGGGTTACGGCGGGATCGGGGGTGTGAGTCATCTGCGGTACTGCCCGGTGGGCGGGGGCGACTGATGTCATGAGCTTCTCCTGGGCCCGGCGGCACGGATGCGGGTGCACGTCGTACGCGTAATGAAGGACAGTGGCGCACCGCTGGATGGCCCGGTGGCGAAGCTTGTAGATTAGAATAGCTTCAGATTTATTGTAGTGCAACCCTGTGACAAGGTTCGCCGCTGAGTTTCAATACAAACTGCGCAGAATGCTGACGCTGGCAGCTCCAGCGCCGACCGCAACCTCAAGCTCGCAATGCGGGGAGGACCTCTCGGCCCAGCAGTTCTACCGACGCGAACCAGCGGTCGAAGTTCATGCGCAGGTCGAACACCAGGTGCTCCACGCCCACATCGGCGAAACGGTGCACCTGCTCGACCACCTCGTCGGGCGTGCCCGCGATGAGCGAGCCCTCGATGTCCTCCGCGGTGGCGAAGCGGCCCGACGGGGGCTTGGCCCACCACTTGCCCCGCTTGTTGGCCCACGCCAGCAGGCCGTCGAGGTTCACCCCGGACACTGCCAGGTCGTGGGTGGGCGCGATCGAGGTGGGAGGGATCACCGCGATCGTGGGCATGGGCCGGCCGTTGGCTGCGGTCATCTCCTGCATGGTGGCCACCCGCTCAGCGATGGTGAGCAGGGTGGTGCGCCCCGGCATCCAGCCGTCGCAGTACTCGGCGGCCAGGCGGGCCGAGCGCGGGGTGGCGCCGCAGTACCAGAACGGCACCGGGGCGCCCGGCTTGGGCTCGATGGAGATGTTGTCGAACGAGTACACGTCGTCGCGGTAGGTGACGTCGTCCTCGCTCAACAGGCGGCGCAGGATCTCGGCGTTGGAGCGCACGAGGGCGACCCGGTCCACCCCGGCCATGTCGATCACGTCGAACTCGTGGTCGAAGGTGCCGGCCCCGAAACCGAGCACCAACCGGTCGCCGACCAGGGCGCACAGAGTGCCCACGCTGATGGCGGTGTTCACCGGATGGCGGAACGGGATCAGCGAGCCGGTGCCCAGAGTGATGTTCTCGGTGACCGCCCCGACGGCGGTGAGGGTGGTTAGCGCCTCGTAGAAGGTGATGTCGGCCGCCTCCATCTCGGAGTGAGGCTCGAACACCAGGTGGTCGCGCACCCACAGAGAGTCGAAGCCGAAGCTCTCGGCCAGCACCGCGCCGTCGAGCACGGCCCGGCGGCTGGCGTGGCCGCCGAAGTGCGGCATCAGCAGGCCGAACTTCATGTGGGTGGTGTCCGTGCCGGTCATATCAGTCCTCCAGTCCTCGGCGTCATGGCTCACAAGTCCTCGTCGCAGAGTTCATAGCGTGGGACGGGCGCGAACTGGCAGCGCTCAGCACCCCAAAGGGAGCCCCACGCTGCCAATTCGGGATCACAGCCTCAGACGGGCGCCAACTGGCAGCCCTCAGCACCCAAAAGGGAGCCCAACGCTGCCAATTCGGGATCACAGCCTCAGACGGGCGCGAACAGGCAGCCCTCAGCACCCAAAAGGGAGCCCAACGCTGCCAATTCGGGATCACAGCGTCAGACGGGCGCCAACTGGCAGCGCTCAGCACCCAAAAGGGAGCCCAACGCTGCCAATTCGGGATCACAGCGTCAGACGGGCGCCAACTGGCAGCGCTCAGCACCCAAAAGGGAGCCCAACGCTGCCAATTCGGGATCACAGCGTGGGCCGGGCTTGGCGGCCCCAGCCGGGCTCGCCCACCACCGCTCGGTCCACGTACACGTCGCGGCCCCGCACGATCGTGCGGTGGATGCGGCCCTTGGTGATCCGGCCGTCATACGGCGTCCAGCCGCACTTCGACAGCACGGTGTCGGCCGAGTGGCGGGTCTGGTCGGCCGGGTCGAAGATCACGATGTCGGCGTCGTAGCCGGGGCGCAGGAACCCCTTGGAGGCCAGTTTGAACTCCCTCGCGGGCTCCTCGGCCACCACCTCGGCCACCCTTGGCAGCGAGATCAGGCCGTCCATGGAGCAGTCCAGCAGCATCGGGTACTGCTCCTGGATGCCGGGAGTGCCGGTGTGGCAGGCCCAGCAGTCCTCCCAGCCGACCTCCTTCTCGGCCCGGGTGTGCGGCGCATGGTCCGACGACAGCATGTTGATGGTGCCGTCGTTGAGGGCCCCCCAGACGGCCTCGCGGTGGTGGTCGGGCACCCAGTACGACAAGGCGTAGGGGCCGAGTTTCTCGATGTCGGTCCAGCGCGACAGGAACAGCGCCCAGTGGTTGACCTCGCAGCTCACCGGCACGCCCCGCTCCTTGGCCCGGCGCACCAACTCCACCGACCCCTCGGTCTGCATATGCACGATGTGGAGCTTGGTGCCGGTGGCCTCGGCCATCTGCAGGATCACCGCGATGGCGGCGTCCCAGATCAGGCCGTTGTGGGTGGCCAGGGTCTGGGCGTAGGCGGCGGGGCTGCGGTCGCCGCGGTCCCAGTGGGTCTGCTCGGTGACGTCCATGATCGCCTGGTCGTGGGGGTGGATCATGAACGGCAGCCCGGTGGGGCCGATGGCCTCGAACATGCGCAGCAGGTGGCCGTGGTCGTGGATGCCGGTGCCGCTGGGGTGGGGATAGTCCCGGCCGGTGTCGACCACCATGTAGATCTTGAAGGCGGCCACCCCGGCGTCGGCCATGGGCTGCACCTCAGCCAGCACACTGGGCACAGGGTTGTGGTTCCAGTCGACGATGCTCTTGGCGTCGTAGAGGTCGAACAGCTCCTCGAGAATCTGGCGGGTCTTGGTGACCGGGTTCAGGTTGGGCATCCCGAACACGGTGGTCACTCCCCCGGCCGCGGCCGCGGCGGTGCAGGTGCTGATGTCCTCCTTGTGGACATAGCCGGGCTCCCGCAGATGCACGTGCACATCGACCATCCCCGGCAGCACCCACTTGCCGGCGGCGTCGATGCGCTCGACGGAGTCGGGCAGCGGCACGGCGCCGGGGGCGGCGATGGCCGCGATCGTCTCGCCCGCGATGAGCACGTCGGCAGGCTCGGCGCCCGCTCCCGACACCACGGTCCCGCCGGCGACGACCCGGTCGACGGACGGCGCGGTGACAGCCATCAGACGGCCTGGAGGGAAACTGTCATTAGCGGGGCCAGCACTGGGGACGGATTGTATACAGACAGCAGCCAAGGCCCAGAGGCCGAGCGGGTAGACGGCACTTCACAAGGAATTCGCGAGGCGCTCAGCGAGGCCGTGGCCCGAGCGGCCCGTGAGTAGCCCTATGTCAAGCTCGCCTCAAATCTGCACGGGTATTACTCATATATGACGAGTTTCTCTACTGATTTCGGTCGAGTAGGCCCGAGCGGCCCGTGAGCGCAGCGAACAAGAGCGGGAAACACGACGCTGCACCGCGAGGCGGCATCACCTACCCGCGCTGTCTCCAAGGAGGCGCATAGGATCCGCACCATGACCGAACCCACACTCCCCTTCGAGACCCTCATGGGGCAGCACAGACCTCTGGGTGAGCTCATAGGTCAGATTGACGAGTCCATCTGGGAGCGATCCGCGGTGAGCCCGGTCCTCAAGGAGCGAGCCAGGATCACCAGCGCCGGGTCGCTCGGATGTGACTACTGAATCACCTTCAGAACGGTCCGGTCGGGCCACCGAGTCCTCGACGATGAAGCCGAAGCGTCATCCGACCCCGTAGAACATCGACGCCTCAAGATGGTGGAGCGCTACACGCGCGAACTCGTCGCCAAACAGGGAACGGTGGACGTCGATCTGACCCTCGAGATGCAGCAAGTCTTCAACAAGGCGGAGTTCGCCGACCTCCTGTTCACCATCTGCTACCACATCGGAATGCAGTACGTGGGCAGGGCCATGCACTGGGACGACGCCTGTCCGGTCCCGTGGCTACGCGAGGCGGCGCAGACCGCGAGCTGACCCACCAACCCGAGCCGTGAGCAGCTAGCCGGCCGCGTCGTCGGGGTGCTTTACCAGCAGCTCGGGCGGCTCCGGCGGCAAGCTCTGGCGCACCTCGACCGAGCCGCCAGTGAAGTGGGTGCGGTACCAGTCGACCATCTGGGGAATCACCGCAGGTCCGTACTGCTTGTAGGCCGCGTAGTGGGTGGTGTGGCGCTGCATGATCAGCTTCTTGGGCGCGCCGGCCCGCTCGTAGAGGCGCTCGGCGTGGTCGGTGGGGGTGGTGGCGTCGTCGGCCACCGCGATGATCATCAGCGCGGCCGGAGCCACCTTGTGGACCACGTCGATCGGGCGGTAGTCCATGATCGCCTCGGCGCAGCGCAGCGGCACCGACGACGGGATCCGGTCGTCGACGTCGGCCTTCACCGTGGAGGCCCGCCGCTCGGGGGTGGGGACCATGATCTCCTCGCGGGGATGGACCATCTCGCCCTCGCCGGTCAGCACCCGCTGGCGCCGGTCGGCCTCGAGGCGGGCCAGGAACTCGTACCACTCGTACTCGCGGCGCATCCGGCGCAGCCAGTCCTCGCCGTCGGCCACCGGCACCTGCGACACCACGGCCCGCACCCGCCAGTCGGCCGCGGCCAGCAGCACCGCGTTGCCCCCGCCGGTGCCGCCGCTGCCGAAGGTGCCGATGTTGTCGGAGTCGACGTCGTCGCGGGTGCACAGGTAGGTGACCGCGTTGATCAGGTCCTCGAGCTGGAGCTGGGGCAGCAGGATCCCCCGGTCGCCGCCGGAGTCGCCGAAGCCCCGGTAGTCGAAGATCAGAACATGGAAGCCCGCCGCGGTGAGAGCCTCGTGGTAGGGCAGGTACAGCTTGGCGTCCTTAAGCCCGAGCCAGCCCGGGCCCTGCACGATCGCGGGGGCCGGGGCGGTGACTTCCGCCGGCGATCGCAGCAGGCCGCTCAGCCGGACACCCTCGCTGAAGAAGGTGACCTTGCTCTCGTGCAACCGCCGTCTCCCTCTGGCCCGCTCACCGGTCCGCCACCGGAGCCGCGGGCCGGAACCCGCCCGACTTGAAGCCCCTACAGCGCGTTCAGTAGTGTATACAATCTGAGGGCGCCGGGGATTCCGACCTCTCCCCGGCGCCCGATCCCTCTCGCCGCCCGCGGCGATGTGGGCTGCGAGGACCCGAACAGGAGCAGCAAGATGGCCGAGTTGATGGCACCCAGCGAGTTCCGGATCGCCCTGGAGCAGGCGTTCTCGGGCACGATGGCCAAGGACGCCTCCTTCAGCCGGGCCTGGGCCACCGGCAAGCTTCACAAGCAGCACTTCGTGCACTGGGCTACCAACCACTACCACTACATCGGCCCGTTCGGCGACTACCTGGGCCTCATGTACGCCAACACGCCCGACTACGCCCGCGACGCCAAGGACTTCCTGCTGCAGAACATGTACGAGGAGGAGTTGAGCGACGACCGCCACACCGACCTGCTGATCCGCTTCGCCGAAGCGTGCGGCGGCACCCGGGCCTACGTGCAGGACCGCAACAACGCCATGCCGTTCGCCAAGGGCATGCAGGGCTGGATGTACTACGTGTCGGGCCGGGAGAACTTCGTGGTGTCCTCCGCGGCGCTGATCGTGGGCCTGGAGTCGCAGGTGCCGTCGATCTACCGCACCCAGTACCCGACGCTGATCAACAAGTACGGATTCTCGGAGTGGGAGGCGGAGTTCTTCGACCTGCACATCACCTCCGACGAGATCCACGGCGAGCGCGGCTACCAGATCGTGCTCAAGTACGCCGACACGCCCGAGCTGCAGCAGCGCTGCCTGAACTTCGTGCGCGAGGCGGCCGACATGCGCTTCGCCTACACCAAGGCGCTCTACGAGACCTACGTCGCGCCCGACCTCGGCGCCTGGGTGGACGAAGAAGAGCGCGAGCCGGCCCTCGTCGGCTGAACCCGTTGGGCGCCGGTTGGACCGGGGCTCTGATCGACGTGCCGCGCATCCACTTCAAGACCACGGCACGACCGGGACTCTGATCGACGTGCCGCGCATCCACTTCAAGACCACGGCACGACCGGGACTCTGATCGACGTGCCGCGCATCCACTTCAAGACCACGGCACGACCGGGACTCTGATCGACGTGCCGCGCATCCACTTCAAGACCGTCGATCAGTACGTGGAGTTCGCGGAGGGCGAGGAGGTCAACGTCCTGCGCATGGCCATCCGGGCCGACTGCGACGTGCCGTGGCAGTGCGCCAGCGGCAACTGCGGCACCGACCGCCTCCTGGTGGAGGAGGGCGCCGAGAACCTCGACCCGCCCCGGCGCCGGGAACGGTCCCGGCTGGGCGACCTGCTCGATGCCGGCTACCGGCTGGCCTGCCAGACCTACACCCGCGGCGACGTGACCGTGAGCTGGGACCCCGACCAAGTGGGCCTCGACGACGAGCCCGGCACCAGCCGCGGCGGCAGAACGGGCTGGGTCGGCTCCGGCTCCGGCTCCGACGACGACTGACCGACGCAGGGAGGGGCTGAGCCATGGCAGCACCGAGAGGATGGTTCGAGGCGGAGGCCACCGCCGACGAGCTGGCCGCGGCCGGCAAGCTCGTGGTGCAACTGCACCGCCATGAGATCCTGCTGCTGTGGAACGGCGGCGCGCCGGTGGCCCTGTCGAACGTGTGCATCCACCGGGGCCGCAAGCTCAACGAGGGCGTGATGCTGGGCAACCGGCTGGTGTGCGCCGGCCACCAGTGGGCCTACGAGGTCACCACCGGCTTCTGCCAGGCCCGGGAGCGCTACCAGCCCCGCTACTCGCTGGAAGTGCGCGACGGCCAGATCTTCATCGAGCTCCCGGCCAAGCGGGGCCCCGACACGCCGAACTGACCGACTAGCGGAGCCCCGACACGCCGAACTGACCGACTAGCGGAGCCCCGACGCGCCGTCGGAATTGCCGTGGGCCGGACTACCGCTCACTGCAGCGAGTGCTCGGCCCACACCGAGAACATGTCGGCGTACAGGCCGCCATCATTTGAGCCTCTAACTAACACGCTCCGGCTGCGCCAGCGCTGCCGCTCGTCTACGGGATGGTCCTCGTCCAACGTATGTTCCGTAAAATGGCGTCCGCGACTTGATGGGTGGAAAGGAAGGCTCGATTGTGGAGCTCGACGATGCCGCCGTCGAACGCGTCCTGCGCTGGGCCATGATCGAGAACGGAGCCGCTGGCCTCTCCGACGAGTTGGGACGCACGGTCATCGTGCCCTCGCCGCCGTCGCATGTCCTCCCTCCAGGTGCGGCGGTCGCTGGGAGGGTCACCCTGTTGCGACGCCAGCGGCCGGCGACCGGGGCGCGGCCGCCCTCCAGCTTCGTGGCACTGCGCGCCGCTATAGCACCCGGAGCCGTGGTGCTGGTTGGCTGCGAGGCGGGCATCGGCGCGGCGTTCGGCTCCAATGTCGCGTTGCAGGCCGCGGCCTGCCGGGCCCAGGCGATCCTCACCGACGGAGCCTTCCGTGACACCAGCCGTCTGCGACAGGTGGGCATCCCGATCGGGAGCAATGGTGCTGTGCCCACCAGGCCCGCGGGCTGCCCCATGGTCGCGACCGATGCCGAGGAGATGTTCGGCGTGACGTGGCACAATGGCGACTGGCTGCTCCGCGACGCCGACGGCGTGCTCCGGCTCGACGCCGACCTGGCCCACAGGACCGCGAGCGAACTGGCCCGCGATCCGACCGGGGAGCTTGCACAGCTGCTCGCGACCAGCGACGTGTCGACAGGCCGGTAGCGGTTGAATCTGGGCGGCGGCACCGCGGCAACGGAGGAACCATGAGCAAGATTCTCGACGGCCAGATCGCCGTGGTGACCGGCGCGGCCCGCGGCCTCGGGCGGGCCTTCGCCGATGCGCTGAGCAGCCAGGGTGCGCTCATAGTGGCCTGCGACCGCAGGCAGGCCGTGCACGAGGTCGAAGGGCTCAGCTATGTGGCAGACGTTGCCGACCCCGACGGCCGCATCGGACGAGCACACCACGAAGGCGAGACCCCCCGCCGCCTGGTCTCGGATCGTGCTGTAGATCTTCTCGCGCGCGCCGATGTCGACTCCGTTGGTGGGCTCGTCGAGCACGAGCACCTTCGGGTCGACGCCGAGCCACTTGCCGAGGAGCTCGAGCTCCTCGATCCAATGGTCCACGAAGACACGCTCGTCCCGAACCCGCATGCGACCGGATCGGCTCAACGATTTCAAGTTTCCGAGGGTCATGTTCTCCCGCACGTTGAAATCGCCGATCGCGCCCTGCGTGCGACGATCGCGGGGAATGAGCCGCACACCCAGCTCAGCCATGGCCGACGGGCTGGGTCGCGGTGTGCCGGCCCCGTTGATCTCGATCATCGCTCCGGGGTGCCGCGACGCGCCGACCAGCGCGTAGGGGCACTCGCCGATGCCGCTGCCCTGCAGTCCGGCGATTCCGAGCACCTCGCTAACAGCAACGTCGAAGTCGATGCCGTCCAACTGCTTGCCAGCGAGATTCCGGACCCGCAGCGCCGGAGTGGAGGACGCGGCCGACTGGCCGGAGCCTCGGCGACCGTGCAGCGTCCCGACGTCGCGGCCGACCATGAGCTGCACGAGCTCGTCCCGGTCGAGGCTGGCGGTGTGGCGCGTCGCCACCAGCCGACCGCCCTTCAGGATGCTCACGCGATCGGCGATGGCGAAGACCTCGTCGAGGTGGTGCGACACGTACAGCACGCTCACTCCGCTGGGCTGAACCTCTCTGAGGGTGTCGAAGAGACGGCCGACCTCCCGTTCGGTCAGGGCCACGGTCGGCTCGTCCAGGACCAACGCGCCGCTCCCCGGCTCGAGTCCCTCGAGCGCCCGGGTGATGGCGATGGCGGTTCGCTCCACGGCGTCTAGCTCACCCACCGGTCGCATCAAGTCGACCTCCACCCCGAACCGGGCCAGCTGGGCTCGCACCCGCTCGGCTTGGGCGCCCCAGTCCACACGGCGGGCAGCCGTGCGGGCGAACCCGCTGACAATGCCGAAGCTGTCCACCGCGTTGAGCTCGTCGATCAGGCCGAGGCCCTGGTGGACGAACCGGAGGCCCAAGCGATGGGCCGAGGCCGCTCGATCAGCGGTGATCTCAGTCCCGCCGACCCACACCCTCCCGCCGGCGTCTCGTCGACACGTTCTGCGATGGCGTCAACAGTCGAGACAGCACGTTGTGGGGTTCGGTCTGGGACGACGAGGACGCGACGTTCTGCCTCGGCGGCACCGACCGCGCCGGCAAGGACGCCATCGTCGCCGGGTTCGCCCAAGGAATCGCCGCGTACGAGATGTTGGTGCAGGTGGCCCCGAACGGCCGGATCGAGATCGCCGGGGACACGGCCACCGGCAGGTGGTACATCCTCGAGCTCGGCCAGCTCCGCGACGGATCCTCATCCCAGCTGGTGGCGCTGTGCCGGGACGAGTACACACGCACGGGCGACGGCTGGCGACTCCGGCGTCGAGAGGTCGAGCGCATCTACAAGGGCGAGGCTGCGCTCGAAGGCTGGATGAGGCCGGTCACGGACTGAGCCCCGATCCACCGATCGAACTGACCCGGCCCCGCCGCGTCTAATGATGTACGCCTAGTGATCTACGCCGAGCGTTGTATTAATCATATTGTAATATGATGTAACTGACTTAATATCATCGAGCTATTGACAGTGGTGAATTCGTGCGGCGGGCGAAACGATACGCCCGCAGGACCGGCCAGGAGTTCCGTCTCGACACTGGCCGGGGGAAAGGCAGCCATTCACGCCTGCGCATAGGCCCCCGGTTCACTACGCTTCGGCGCGGCGAACTATCGAAGGGCATGCTGGCTGCGATGCTGCGTCAGCTCGACATCGACGGCAAGGAGTTCTGAGCCGTGATCTACGCGTATCCGTGCGAGCTCGCCACAGACGACGACGGGACGCTGGTCGTCACGTTCCCCGACGTGCCCGAGGCCATCACCGGCGGGCAGGACCGCAACGAGGCGCTGCGCCTAGCCGCCGACGCGCTGGCCGTGGCTCTCGCCGGATACGTCCATGACCAGCGCGACATACCGGAACCGAGTTCCGCCGCCGACGGTCAGGAGCTGGTCTCGGTCCCGGCCGTAGCTGCGGCCAAGCTCGCGCTGTGCTCGTCCATGCGAGCCCAGCGCATCACCAAGTCCGAGCTTGCCCGAAGGCTCGGATCGAGCGCATCCGCGGTCGACAAGCTGACCGACCCCGACCGCTCGTCCAGCATCGCACAGGTCCAGAAGGCGCTCATCGCCGTCGGCTGCAGCCTGACAATAGAGGTCATCGCCTGAGTCCTCACGGCGGCGGCTGGCAGTAGTGTCGGCCGCGATGGAGGCCTTGCGGAGGTGGCTGGCCTACTTCCTGGTCGGGGCCGCTTCCTCGAGGGGGCCGATGAGGACGGCTTGCGGGCAGCGGCAGTGGGCGACCCGCCATTCACCTACCGGATCGAGTTGACGCTCGACGGCTCGGTGCAAGAGGCGGTGGCAGTGTGGCCCGACGACGAGGCCCCGTCATGCCACCCGTGCGTGCCGCTCGAATTCGAGCCGGCCCTGCCCACCCTCGCCACGGGCGGCACCGCCCCGGCGCACTCCTAGAGCACCACCGCTCGGCGGGCGCTGATCGATGGGCACGGCGCCACCGCAATGGTAGATGTGATCTGATATGTTCTCATGTAGGTTTGAAGTATCGCTATATTGGTTACAGTTTGATGAGCACCGAGTTGCTTAGCTAAGTTAGCTAGGTTAGTCTGTGATGGCCGGGGAGAGATCGGAGCCGGGAGCAGAGATGCAGGTCAACATGCACGAGGCAAAGTCACAGCTATCCCGGTTGGGGAGGCTCGCCTGGGAGGGCAAGGAGGTCGTGATCGCGCGAAACGGCGAGCCCTACCTGCGGCTGACGCCCTACGAGCGGCCGCCTCGGGTACCGGGGCTCTGGAAGGGCAAGGTCTGGATCGCCCCCGACTTCGACGACACGCCACAGGACGTAATCGACTCGTTCTACGAGGGCGAAAACGATGACGAGCTCTTCGGTCCTATGGCCAGCGGAGACGGCGCAGCCGCCGACGCCTCGTGAGACGGCTGCTGCTCGACACCCACGCGCTGCTGTGGTGGCTGTCTGATAACCCGACCCTCGGAACAGAAGCCCGCAGTCTCATCAACGACCGCGACAACCACGTGGCGGTCAGCGCGGCGACGGTGTGGGAGATAGCGATCAAGACCAGCAAGGGCAAGCTTCGAACCCCGGATCAACTTGAGCGAGCTGTACTCGATGCCGGCCTGTCGCCGCTGGTGGTGACCCTTTCGCATGCCGAGCGCGCCGGGAAGCTGCCACGACTCCACAACGACCCGTTCGACCGGTTGCTGGTGGCGCAGGCGCAGACTGAGCATCTCGAGATTCTCACCCGCGATTCCAGGCTCCGGGCCTACGACGTTCGCTTGGTCGCGGCCTGACGGACGCTCTCTCCGGGCGTCGGAGCATCCAGAAGTAGAGTTCGGCGCGATTGGCGGTTCCGCCGGAGCGGGACGGCCGCTGAAGGAATGCGGCCGCCGGCCGGCGGCCTGATACCTGAGGGGAGCCAGCCAGATGGCCCATGACGTGCGTCGCCAGTACCGGGCATATGCGGGGTTCGTGACCACGCCCCAGTTCTTTGACGACTCACCCCTGCAATTCCTGAAGGTGGCCCCGCCCGCCACCGGCGTGATCCAGCGGGTTAACCACATCGACAACTACGAGTTCACGCTCAACGAGCGGGCCCGCAACTTCGGCGTGCTGGAGGAGTCGGCGATCTGCCTGGGCCGCTCGCACTGCCAGGTCATCGGCCAGGTCGGCACCAACTGGGTTCACTGCACCGGCACCGGGCCTGCCGACATCGAGCGCATCTGCGCCGACATTTCGGCCAAAGCCGGGGCGGTGTTCGTGATGGCCGGCCAGGCCATCGTCGAGGGCCTGCGTCACATCGGCGCCGAGACCGTCACCATCGCCAACGGGTACTTCCGGCCCGACTGGTCGGCGGGGATCAACGCCTACCTGGAGGCGGCCGGCTTCCGGGTGCTGTGGGCCGGCAACATCATCGACCAGGGCCTGGTCGCCGGCCACGACGAGATGCTGCGCCTGGAGGACGAGACCGTGTGGGACTACCCCGACCACATGATGTTCGCGGCCGCGGTCGACGCCCACGCCCGGGCGCCCCGCGCCGACGCCATCGTTCAGACCGGGGCCGGTATGCGGATGGTGCGGGTCCTCGACATGGTCGAGGGGCAGACGGGCAAGCCCCTGGTGGCTTCCGACGGGGCGCTCTACTGGGCCATGCTCCGACACCTGGGCCTGGCGGCCGCACCCGGCTACGGACATCTGCTGGCGACGCTGGGATGACCGCCACCCGCACCATCGCAGAGATCGTCGCCCGCGACCTCTGCATCGGCTGCGGGCTTTGCGAGGCGGTCACCGGGGGCCGCGTCAAGATGGTGATGACATCGGCCGGGTCGCTGCGGCCCTCGCCGGCGGACGGGTTCACACCCCAGGAGGAAGCGACGCTGGTGTCCGCCTGCCCGGGCGCGGTGGCCGAGGCCCGCGTCGAGGACGGCTTCGACTCCGATCCCGTCTGGGGCGGCTACCGGTACATGGCGCGGGCCTGGGCCGGCCATCGGGATGTGCGCCATGAGGGCGCGACCGGCGGGGTGCTGACCGCGCTGGGCATGCACGCGCTGCGCACGGGCCGGGTCGACTTCGTGCTCCATGTGGGCGCCGATCCAGCGCGACCCATGCGCAGCCGCTGGGTGATTTCGGAGAACCCGGAGTCGGTGCAAGCCAACACCACGTCGCGCTACGGGCCGACCGCTCCGCTCGCGGGCATGGCCGCGGCGCTAGATCGGGGGCAGCCCTTCGCCATCATCGCCAAGCCCTGTGACCTCGGGGCGGTGCATGCGCTGTCGTCGACCGACCGCCGCGTCGACGAGTTGTGCACCGTCCGCCTGGCCCTGGTGTGCGGCGGCCAGTCGCGCCTGTCGAAGTCGCGGGCTGTGCTGGACGAGTTCGGCCTGGACGAGGACGAGCTGGCGCTGTTCCGCTACCGGGGGCACGGCAATCCCGGACCCACCGTGGTGGAGACCCTCGACGGGCGGAGCTTCACTAAGACCTACCTGGAGCTGTGGGAGAACGAGGCCGGCTGGGAGGTCGAGACCCGCTGCAAGTTCTGCCCCGACGCCCTGGGCGAGGCCGCCGACGTGGCCGCGGCCGACATCTGGCCCGGCGGGGCTCCTACCGGCGAGGACGCCGGGTTCAACGGGATCATCGTGCGCACCGCGGCCGGAGAGGATCTGGTCGCCTCCGCGGCGGCCGCGAGCGAGCTGGTGCTCGGCGGGCCGATCACGCCACGGGAGTTCGACGACCTCCAGCCGCACCAGGTCCGCAAGAAGGAAGCCCTCGCGGCCCGCTACCAGGGCCTGGCCGACTCCGGGATCGCCCCCATCGAGACCCGGGGCCTTCGCATCGAAGAGCTCGGCCGGCGGCTCGACCCCGAGCGGTTCGAGCGGGAGCGGGCCGGCACACGCCGGCGGGCCGCCCGCCTGTAGCTTCCCGCACGCCGCCGAGGACCGGGCCTTCCTGGGCCTGTCGTAGGCGCGACGTACAATCGTCGTATGGACGGCGACAGGCGCATCGAGTTGACGGTGCGCCTCTGGCGGGGCGGATCCAAGCGCCACTTCGAGCGCTACATCAATCGCCTGCTCAAACTGCTGCCCCGCCACGGCGGCCGGGCCGAGCGCCGAGCCGGGGAGGTGGGCGGCGGGCCGAGCCAACCCGACGCGGTGCTGGTGCTGTCGTTCCCCGACACCGCCGCCGTTGATTCCTACCTGACCGACCCGCGCCGAGACGACCTCGAGGAGCTGGCGGCCAAGGCCGTCACGAGGTCGCTGATCACCGGCGGCCGCAAGCACGACGCCGACGAGCACGACCCCGTGGAGGTCACCGACCTGCCCCTCAAGCCCGGCTGAGAGGCCGAGCGGACAGGCCGCGATTCGCGCAGCAACTCGCAAATCCGGTGAGCGAGGCCGTGGCCCGAGCGGCCCGTGAGCGCAGCGAACAAGAGCGGGGAACACCACGCTTCACCGCGAGGCTGTTACCCCCATCCGAGTGGTCCCTGACGAACCCGGTCCCGGCGGCAGCCTCAGGAACGGTCCCGGAACCGGGCCGGGCTCAGCGCAGCCACAGACCCAGGCGGCAGGGGCGGCGGCTCGCACTCGCCCGTGATCAGTGAAGCCGCCAGCCGACCGAGGGCCGGGGCGGTCTTGATGCCGTAGCCGCCCTGGCCGGCCAGCCAGAAGAAGCCCGGACGGTCCGGGTCGAAGCCCGCGGCGGGCACCCGGTCGGGAGCGAAGGTGCGCAGACCGGCCCAGGTGCGGCGCACGCCCCGCACCTGCAGCGTGGTGGCCGCCTCAAGTTCCTGGACGCCCAGCGCGATGTCGGTGGTCTCGGGCCGGGCGTCGCAGGGCTCGCTGGGGGTCTCGTCGGCGGGCGAAGCCAGCAGCAGCGGCCCCTCGGGCTCGAAGTAGAACCGGTCGCCCACGTCCCACACCATCGGCCAGCCTGCTGCGTCGGTCCCCGCCGGCGGAGGGAACACGAACACCGAGCGCCGCAGCGGCCGCAGGCCGAGGGGCTCGACGCCGGCCAGCTCGGCCAGCGGGTCGCACCAGGCGCCAGCCGCGTTGACCACCACGTCGCAGTCCCAGTGCTGCTCGCCGGCCTGCACCCGCCAGCCGCCGGCGTGCTCGGAGACGGCGGTGACCCCGGCCACCAGATGCAGCTCGGCGCCCCGGCGGCGGGCGCCCCGCACGAAACCCTGCAGCAGCCCGTCCACATCGATGGTCATGGCCCCCGGCTCGTAGACACCAGCGGCCGCAGCCGCGGGTCGCAGCACGCCGACCAGCTCGCAGCACTGCGCCGAGCCGAGACGGTGCACCTCCACGCCGGCCTCCGCCGCGGCGGCCGCCTTGTACTCCAGCAGGTCCCGCTCGCAGGATCGGGCGATCCACAGCAGGCCCCTCCTCGACAGCAGCCCATGGTCGGTGAAGCCCTCCGGCGGCTGGGCCAGGAACGGGCGGCTGGCCGCGGCCAGCCCAGCCACCACCGGAGCGCCCGAAGTCTCGGTGTGAAGGGCGGCGGAGCGGCCGGTGGCGTGGGCGCCGGGCTGGGGCTCGCGCTCGACCAGCGCCACCGAGGCGTGCCCGGCCAGATGCCAGGCCGCGGCCGCACCGGCGATCCCGGCGCCGATCACAACCACCCGCATCCGGTCAGCGTGCCACGCCAGAGGCCGAGCGGAGGGGTCGCCCGATGCAAGGGTGTCCGGGCAAACGGTATACAATCCGCGCGGCGGGTCGGCCGGGAGCAGCGCTACCGGGAGCGATAAGAGGCAACCAGGAGGAGCAGCGTGCGCGACGGGCTGACCATCATCGACACCGACACTCACGTATGGCCGTCGGTGGAGGTGCTCAAGCGCTACGCCGACCAGAAGCTGCTCGACCGCTGGGTGGGCGAGCTCGCCCACTACGAGCGCCGGGTGGAGCTGCCGCTCACCTACGGCGACCCCGAGGGTCCCTGGACCAACCTAAGCATCGAGCCCCGCGGGTACCTGCGGGAGATCGGCGAGAAGTCGCACCTCGAGGAGAAGCTGGGCGCGGGCGGGCGGGCCGCGCTCGAGGGCAAGATCCGGGGTCTGGTGGTGACCGAGGACTCCCCCACCTACGGCGTGGGCCACGACAACGCCGAGGGCCGCATCGCCGACATGGACCGCGAGGGCGCCGACGTTCACCTGCTGATCCCGGGCACGTGGCCGCAATCCGTCACGGTGTGCCCCACCGACGTGGCCACCGGGCTGTACGAGTCCTACGCCCGCTACATGGCCGACTTCTGCTCCATCGACACCGGCCGGCTCAAGAGCCTGCTGCAGCTCACCGGCGAGGACGTGGAGTGGTCGGTGCGCCACATCGAGGATTGCGCCCACCAGCCGTCGGTTGCCGGGGCCATGCTGGCGCTGGCCGAGGGCTTCCCCATCGACGATCCGGACCTGGAGCCGATCTGGGCCGCGCTGGCCGCCGCGGACCTGCCCCTGCTGCACCACTCCTTCTTCTACGAGCCCCCGTACTTCCCCGGCTATCGCGACGTATGGGACAACATCGTGGTGGCCCGCACCGCGGCCCACCCATGGGGCGCGCAGCTGCGCCTGGCGTACCTGCTGCTGTCGGGGGTGTTCGACCGGCACCCGAACTTCCGGGTGGGGTTCTCCGAGACCGGCTGCGGGTGGCTGCCGGAATGGCTGCTGCGCCTCGACGGGCAGTCCAGGCACCTCAAGAGCAAGGGCCCGACCCTGGCGATGCTGCCCTCGGAGTACGCCCAGGCCGGCCACGTCTACTGCGGCATCGAGCTGTACGAGGGCCGCAAGATCTACGACTACGTCGACAGTGTCCTGGGCGACGGAGTGCTCATGTACCAGTCGGACTTCCCGCACGCCCAGTGCCGCTTCCCCGACTCTCCCGGCTCCGCACTCAAATGGGGCATCGAAGACGACGCCAAGCGCGAGAAGCTGTTCTCGGGCAACGCCACCCGGTTCCTGCGCATGGCAGCCTGACAGCCGGCGCGGCGGCCCGGCCGCGGCGGCCCGACCGGGCGCGCGAGACTTGACACCCCAACAAGACAGGACGGACAAGCGATGGTCGAAAGAGAACAGACCCGGCTGCGCGAGCGCGACCGCAGCGAGGAGGACCGCCACCCCTACGAGGTGTTCTTCTCCACATTCGCCGAGCGGCGCAACCTGGCCAACAGCGGCCAGGTGGTGATCAAGGGCAAGGACCTCCCCTGGCAGCAGTCCCGGCAGGGCCGCAGCAAGTACTACCTGCACATGAGGGCCGAAGACCGGGCCGTGCAGGACTGGATGGTGTTCCGCAAGGACATCCAGACCGAGTCCGGGGCCCACACCCATCAGGGCGGGCTGGTGATCTACGTCACCCGGGGCGCGGGCTACAGCGTGTTCGACGGGGTGGAGTACCACTGGAAGCCCGGCGACCTGCTCATATTGCCGGTGAAGCCCGGCGGCGTGGAGCACCAGCATTTCAGTTACGACGACTCCCAGAGCTCGCAGTGGATCGCCTTCATCTACATCCCGTTCCTGTTCCAGACCGGGTCGATGCTGGCTCAGGTCAAGGAGCAGTCGAACTGGCGGGAGATGGCGTCCACCGACACCGACACCGACGACCCCGACGGCGACGGGGCCGGCGGCGCGGCGGAGGACCCGATCGTGGCCGTCACCCGGATAATCGGCGAGAGGGCCGGCGATGGCTGAGCAAGCGACCGACCAGCCGACGACCGAAGCGATGGCTGAGCAAGTGACCGACCAGCCGACGACCGAAGCGATGGCTGAGCAGACCCTCTACGACCTCACCTTCGCCGACTCGCGGGCCGAGCGCGATCGGCGGGCCCAGGCCAGGAACCTCATCGGGCGCGAGGACTGCGAGCCCGAGCTCAACCGCATGGGGACCATGCGCTGGTACCTGCACCCGCATCTGGAAACACCCAGCACCAGGGCCCTGTACTTCCACGAGTTGGAGATCCCCCAGGGCTCCAACAGTGGGAAGCTCTACTGCCAGGGCGGGCTCATCCACTTCGTGCTGGTCGGCAGCGGCCACACCGTGCTCGACGGCCGGGCCCACGAATGGGAGGAGGGCGACGTCATCGCCATTCCCATCAGGGAGTCGGGCGTGACCTACCAGCACTTCAACACCGGCGTCGGACCGACCCGGATGCTGGTGTGCTGGGCCAACCTCGACTCGGCGATCAGCCCCGAAGGGGGCGTGGCCATGGAGGTGCTCGAGCCGTGCCCGGAGTGGCAGGCCGAGCACCGCTGAGCGCAGCCTGCACCGCCTGAGAGCGCGATGGACGCCGGCAGCACCGCACACGACGGTCCAGCACCGGGCGCGACCCGCCACGCGGCCCGGCCCGCGCCAGGCTCGAGGCTGGGTCCCTCGGAGGCCAGCCTGTCGGCGGCCGCGCTCGAGCGGCTGGGCCTGGCGGGCGGCGAATCGGTGGCGCTGCGCAGCGGCGACCACACCGCCTGGGCGGTGGCCCGGGCCCACGAGCACGACGACACGCTGGTGCGGCTCGGGCGGATGCTGTGGCCCCAGCTGGCGGTGCGCCCCGGCGAGCCGGTGTCGGTGGAGGCGGCCGGGGAGCTGCCCGAGGCGCACAGTGCCAGGATCACACCCCCCTACAACCTGACGTTCAACCTGCACCAGCGGCTGCTGGAGCGCCTGCGTGACGACGGCACGCCGCTCTACGCCGGCAACCGGGTGCTGGCCGAGATCTACCCGGGCGGCGCGGGGATGCTGGTGCGCGTCGACCTGGCGTCGCCGTCGCCGTCGCGGATGGCCGACACCACCGAGGTCGAGCTGCACCGGGCCGACGTGAGCGTGTCGGAGCGGCTGATCACGCTGGCCGACGTGGGCGGCTGCGGCGCCATGATCCGGCGCCTGCGGGAGCTGGTGGAGCTGCCGCTGCTGCGTCCCGCGTTCTACCGCCGCCTGGGGGTGCGCCCTCCCAAGGGGGTGCTGCTGCACGGCCCGCCCGGCACCGGCAAGACGCTGATCTGCAAGGCGCTGGCCAACGAGCTCGGCGTCACCGCCTACCGCATGTCGGCCACCGAGCTGGTGGGCAGCGTGCAGGGCGAGACCGAGGCCAACCTGCGGCTGCTGTTCTCGCGGGCGCTGGCGCACGCCCCGTCGCTGGTGATGATCGACGAGTTCGACGTGATCGCCACCAACCGGGAGCGCCTGGCGTCGCAGAGCGACGTGCGGGCGGCCAGCCAGCTGCTGACCCTGATGGACGGCCTGGAGGAGGTGGACGGTCTGATCCTGATGGCCACCACCAACCGCATCCAGGCCATCGATCCCGCCTTCCGGCGCCCGGGCCGCTTCGAGGAGGAGATCTTCGTGGGGCCGCCCGACGCCGCGGCCCGCGCCGAGATCCTGTCCATCCACACCCGCGAGATGCCGCTCACCGCCGAGGCTCACCACGCCATCGCCGCGGTGGCCGACGAGACCGGGGGGTTCACCGGCGCCGACCTGATGCACCTGGCCCGCTCGGCCGGCCTGGAGGCCGCCGAGCGGCTGGGGCGGGGGCGGGAGGGCTTCGAGCTGGCCGACTCGCTGGAGGGTGAGAGCATCTCGGTGGAGCCGGGCGACCTTCGGGCTGCGCTGAGAACGGTGCGGCCCAGCGTGCTGCGCGACGTTGTGACCCGCACCGAGCGGATCACGTGGGACCAGATCGTCGGCCTCGGCGAGTTGAAAGCCCGGCTGCGGCAGCTGGGGCGCCGGGCGGTGGAGGCCGACCGGGCCGAGCAGGGCGTGCTGCTGCACGGCCCGCCCGGAGCGGGCAAGAGCGCGCTGGTGCACGCTCTGGCCTCCGAGCTGGGCCTGAACTTCGTGGCCATCGAGGGCAGCAAGGTGTACAACCAGTGGCTGGGAGAGTCCGAGGAAGCGGTGCGGGCGCTGTTCCGCCGGGCCGGCGAGGCCCGGCCGGCGCTGGTGATGCTCGACCACCTCGACGCCCTGGCGCCGGTGCGGGCCGGCGAGAGCGGCGAGCGCACCGACGAGCGGGTGGTGTCGGCTCTGCTGGCGTCGCTCGACGACGTGCTGGCCGCAGGACAGGTTCTCGTGGTGGGCGTCTCGAACCGCCCCGAGCTGATCGACCCGGCCGTGCTGCGCTCGGGACGCCTCGGCGTCCACCTCGAGGTGGCCAACCCCGACGAAGGGCGGCGAGCGGAGCTGCTGGCCGCGCTGTGGGGCGCGCACGGGCTGGAGCTCGACGCGGACCTGGCCGCCGAACTGGCCCAGAGCACCGACGGGTGGAGCGCCGCCGACATCGTGATGCTGGTGAGCGAAGCCGCCAGCCGGGCCGCGCTGGCCGACCGAGGCGTGCGCTTCGACGACCTGGTGGACGCCCTGCCCGCCATCACCAGGCTGTAGGCCGAACGGGCGGATCGGGACGATCGCGGTGCCTCCACGGGCCGTGACTTCGTCTATCTCGAGGCGGGCGCGATGAACGCATCGGTGTCCGGCGCGGCTGGGGTCGCCAGCGGCCACCGGCTGGCCACCGAGGCCGGGATGGAGGCGCTGCGCAGCGGAGGCTCGGCGGTGGACGCGGCACTGGCCGCGGCGTTCACGCAATGGGTGGTGAACGCGCCCCAGTGCGGTCCCGGCGGCGAGATGGTGGCCCTAGTGGCCGCGGGCGCAGGCTCGGTGGAGGTGTACGGCGGATGGTCGAGGGTGCCGCTGGCCGCCGATGACGGCGCAGCCTCCGACGAGACCGGCGGCGCGGACGGGGCGGGCTGGCCCCCCACGAGCGGCCCGGCCAACGCGGTGGTCCCGGGCTCGCTGCGAGGCGCCGAGGCCGTGTGGCGGGCCCGCGGCAGGCTCGACTGGAGCGACCTGTTCGCCGGCGCGCTCATCGCAGCGGCCGGACACACCGTCACGCCCCGCATGGCCGAGGTGTACCGGCTGGTGGAGAGCCGGGGCCACGTCGACGCCCTGCGACGCATCCTGGGTGACGGCCGGGCCCCGGGCGCGCAGGCCACCGTCCGGATGCCGCGCCTGGCCGCCACGCTCGAGGCGGTGGCGGCCAACGGTCCCGACGCCTTCTACCGCGGGGAGCTGGCCGACCGGCTGGTGGCCGCGGCCGAGCGGGAGGGCGCGCCGCTGCGACACGAGGATCTGGCCGCGGTGGCGGCGGCCGTCGAGCCGGCCCAGCGCTTCGACCTCGACGACATCGTGGTGTGGGTGCCTGGTGGGCCGAGCCAGGCGCCGATCACCCCGGCGCTGTTGGCCGCCGCCCCGCCCGGCGCCGACCCGGCCTCCCGGGGCTTCGCCGAGGCCATCGCCCCACTCACCGAGCGGCGGCTCACAGAGTTCTGCGCCCGCGGCCCGGCGCGGCCCGCGGGCACCGCCGTGGCCGCGGCCGTCGACCGCGGCGGCCTGTCGGCGACGGTGGTGCACAGCCTGGCCGGGGTGCAGTTCGGCACCGGCTGGGTGGCGGGCGACACCGGCGTGGCCTTCAGCAACCGGGTGGGCACGGCGCTGTCGGACCGTCCGGACCTGCCCGGGTGCAACCCCCGCCCCGGTGCGGTGCTGCCCCACACGCTCAGCGCGGCCCATGTGCGGCACCGGCGCGGGACGGGCTGGATCACCCTGGCCACCCCGGGAGGCGACCGGCAGGTGCAGTGGCTGGCCCAGGCCATCCAGCGCTTCCGACAGGGATCGGGCACGGCTGACATCGCGGCCGGGCCGCGCTGGTTCGTGTGCCCCGCCGGCGACCGCTTCGGTGTGCCCGCGGGGATCGGCCAGCGGTGGTACGCCTTCGCGGAGCCGGGCATCGAATGGCGCGACGACGCCCAGCTGGCCGGCTACGAGGTGCGCACCACCGCCAACGTGGGCGGGGGCCTGCAGGTCATCGGGGGCCTCGCCGGGATTGGCGGCGGGAGCCGGGGAGGCGTCGAACTCGCCAGCGACTCTCGATCCGGAGGTGCCGCCCTGGCCCACGTGTGACGAATGACACGTTTACATCAGGCGCACCAGTCGAAACAATACAGGCATGAAGTCACACGCCTTTCTCGACGCTACTTCCGAGAGTCAGGCGGACACCGCGGCCCGATTGCAGGACCCGCCACACGCGGAGCGGTCGACTTCTTCGCAAGGCCTGGACTGGGAATCGTCAGCGGGCCGGCCTGTCGCGCCGGCTCGACGTTCGGGGGGGAGAAAGGAAGAGAGGACAATGGACATTGCAGGAGTGATGGGCGTCGAAGCGGCCCAAGGCCGGAACAAAGACTGGTTTACCGACCTGTATCACGACAACTACCGGATGCTGCTGGCTTACGCCAGGAGGCGCGTGGATGAACAGACAGCCGACGAGGTGGTCGCCGAGTCATTCCTGGTCGCTTGGCGGCGGCGCCACGAGGTCCCTGAGGGCTACGAGCGTGCCTGGCTGTTCGGAGTGGCCCGCAACACGATTCTCACCGCGGCCCGGTCCGCTCGCCGTCTGAGCAAGCTCAGGAGCAAGATGCGTTCCACCACCCCTCCGTCATGGGCTGACAACCCATCCGAGGTCACGGACCGGACCAGCGCCCTGCTGCCGGCTCTGCGCAGCCTGCGCGAAGCCGACCGCGAGATCCTGATGCTTGTGGCATGGGAAGAGCTGTCGCACATCGAGATCGGCCAGGCCATGGGCATCTCGCCCAACGCGGTGGCCATCCGGGTGCACCGGGCCCGCAAGCGTCTCGCAGACCGGATGAGCGCGCTTGGCGGATGTTCCGAAGCGTGAATCCGTACCATCCGAGGGAACATGGGCTGGGCACAGGAAGGCGGACAGGCTTGATTACCGAGGACACTTCGGCCCCAGGCGATGACGTCGACGAAGACGTCGTCGAAGAGCTGCGCCGATGCAACCCCGTCGACATCGAAGCGCTCCCCTCCTCCCGCGGCACCGAAGCAATGCGGACGCTGGAACAGATCCTCGATTCGGACGCCGAGCCCGACTCCGAGCCCGACTCCGAGCCCGATGAGTCCTCACCCTCACCCGCCGCGGGCGACCCGGCGGGAGAGAAGGGCCGCCGCCGTGTCCAACGTCGCGGTGATAGCGCCGGGTGCTAGTACACGACGCCCGCTTCTAGCACCCAGCAGCACCTCAACCGCGGACGCGGCGGCGGCCACCACCGGAGACTGTACGACATGGCGGGCTTCGGTGTTCGGCTCGCGGGTTGGTATACAACATGAGCCGAACCCGCCCCAGGACGAGCCATGTATGTGAACCTGACTTTCAAGAACCAGGACTGGCCCCAGTCCACGATCACGGCCATGGCCGGCTTCGCGGAAGAGCACCGAGACGAGCTGCGGTCGTGCCAGCGCGACGGCCGCTTCCCGGCCGACATCTACGAGGCGATGGGCAGCCGGGGCTGGGTCGGCCCGTTCACGCCGGTGGAGGAGGGCGGCAGCGGGCTGGGCGTGGCCGAGTACTGCCTGATCGAGGAGGAGGTGGGCCGTGTGGGGCTGGTGTCCCCCCAGATCTCGATCCAGGCCAGCGGTGGCTGATCGACTGGGCCACGCCCGAGCAGCGCGAGCGCTACCTGCCGGGAATGGCGCGGGGCACGCTGATCTTCTCGGAGTCGATCTCGGAGCCGGGCGTGGGGTCGTCCATGAAGCTGATGCGCACCACCGCGGCGCGCGACGGCGACGATTGGATCATCAACGGCGCCAAGACCCACGTGAACCTGGGCTGCGAGAGCCAGGTCACGCTGGTCTACGCCATCGCGCCCGAGGGGATCACCGCCTTCCTGGTGGACACCGACCTGCCGGGCGTGTCGACCCGCCGCACCGACCCCATCGGGCTGCGCCTCATCCCCACCGCCGATGTGACGCTGGAGGATGTGCGGGTGCCGAACTCGGCGCTGCTGGGCGAGGCGGGCCGGGGCATGGACACGTTCTTCTCCACGTTCAATATGAGCCGGCTGGGCAACGCCTCGGAGCTGATCGGGTTCGGGCGGCGGGCGATGGCCGACGCCATCGCCTACGGATCGAGCCGGGAGGTGGGCGACTCGGTGGTCACCGATTTCCAGGGCATCCAGTGGACGGTGGCCGACTGCTACAGCGACCTGTACGGAGCGTCGCTGGCCCGCGACCACGCCGCCAACCTGCACGACGCCGGCACCGACGTGGCCCTGGCCACGACGCTGGCCAAGAAGATGGCCATCGGGGCGTCGGAGCACGCCGTGAACGAGGCGTTCGCCCTCACCGGCGGCCACGGCCTCTACACCGACACCGACTACGGCCAACTGCTGCACGACATGAAGGTGCTGCGGGTGGCGGGAGGCTCGCTGGAGGTGCTGCGCAACTATGTGGCCCGCCGGGTGCTGCGGGCCGACGACTACGAGGGCCTGGGTTGAGCCCACAGCAGCCGGTAGCCGCATGAAGAACCTGGCCGAGCTGGTGTGCGACCGGGTGCAGCGCCGGCCCGAGGCCCGTTTCGGGATGGCCGGCGACGCCACGCCGACACTGGCCCAGGCCACCGGCCTTGCCATGGGCGCGGTCGGCGCGCTGGAGGGCGCCGGGGCCGGGGCGGGCCGGCGGGTGGCGCTCATCGGCACCACATCGAACTCCTATCTGGCGGCATGGCTGGCCCTGGTGCTGACCGGGGCCGAGGTTGCGCTGGTGAATCCTGACTATCCCGACGAACTGCTGGCCGAGATGCTGGAGCAACTCGCACCCGACGCGGTGGTCTGGTCCGGTCGGGCGGCCGGGCCGTCGGTAGCGCCCGGCGCGACCCACCTCGGCGCCACCGGGTTGGATCGCGGCGTGCTTGCGACGGCCACCGGCGGGCAGGCCCTCACACCCGGCGCCGAAACCGGGCGGACTGCGCTGGCCGATGCGCCGGGCCTGAGTCGAGGCCGCTTCGACACCGCGGGCTGGATGCACACCTCGGGCACCACCGGCGTGCCCAAGTTCTGCGAGCAGACCCACGAGTACTTCCTGCGGCTGGGCCGGTTCATCGCCGACTCCATGTGCTTGTCGGAGGCCGACACCGTGCTGGCGCCGCTGCCCATGTTCCACATCAACCCGCTCGGCTACGGGGTGGTCGGCGGGTTGACCGGGGGCGCCGAGGTGCTCGGGCTGGAGCGCTTCTCCGCGAGCGGCTTCTGGCCGCTGGTGCGCGACACCGGGTCCACCGCGCTGATCCTGCACGCACCCCCGGTGGAGATCCTCAAGCGGGCCACCACCGCCGACGACGCGACCGGGCACAGGGTCAGCCGGGTGTTCTTCGCCGATCCCGACTTCCTGGAGAAGTTCGGAGTGCCGCTGGGCTTCTCGGCCTACGGCTCCACCGAGGCGGGAGGCCTGTGCCACATCTGGGCCTGGCGCCGGGGCGAGCGGCCCGCCCTGGCCGAGGGCATGTCCCGCTATGGCGGCCGGGCCCGCCACGAGGTGCAGTGGCGGGTCGACAGCGATGGCGAGATCCTGGTGCGGGCCGACCGGCCGGGGGTGCTGTTCTCGGGCTACCGGCGAGCTGACGGGCTGGCCCAACCGTTCGACGCTGACGGGTGGTTCGCCACCGGCGACTTGGGCCGGGTCGACGACGCCGGGAACCTGGTGTTCATCGAGCGCCGCAGCGAGTCGATCCGGGTGAAGGGCGAGTGGGTGCCCATCGGCTATGTCGAGCAGCGGTTCTCTTCGGTGGACGGCATCGAGGATGTGGCCGTCTGGCGCCGTGACAGCGACCTGGTGGACGACGAGATCGTGCTCTACATGACCGGCCCGGCGATCCCCACGGATGCGATCCTGGCCACCAGCGCCGATCTGCCGTCCTTCATGCGCCCCAGCGAGGTAGCCCGAGTGGGTGACATCCCCCGCGACTCCGGAGTTGGGAAGGTGCGCCGGAGGCTGCTCGGAGGTGTGTCAGTCCTGGAGCGGGCCGACCTGACAGGCCGCGCGGTTCGATCAGCGGCTCGCGGTGAAACATCGTGATTCCCGCTCTTGTTCGCTGCGCTCACGGGCCGCTCGGGCCACGGCGAGACCGCGCGGGGGCGAGGCCGTAAGCGTGATCGACGGGATGGTCGACTTCCACGTGCACTCGGCGCCGAGCCTGGCGCCGCGCCACAGCCACGACCCCGACACGCTGGTTGAGGCCAGAGCCGCTGGAGTGTTTAAGTTCGTGCTCAAAGCCCACGAGGGATCCTCAGCGGAGCGGGCGGTGCTGCTCGGTGACGACGCCATCGGGGGCGTGGTGCTCAACTCGCCCGTCGGGGGGGCCAACCCCGACGCGGTGGCGGTGGCCGCAGCCCTCGGAGCCCGGGTGGTGTGGCTGCCGACGATCTCTTCGCCAGCTCACATCGCAGCCAGCAGAAGCCCCGAGCTGAGCGCGCACCGGGGCATCGCGTTCCGCGAGGTGCCGGTGGTGGGCGACGGCGAGGTGCGCTCCGAGTGGCTGGACGTGTTCGACGAGATCGCTCGCAACGACATGGTGCTGGCCTCGGGCCACCTCACCATGGACGAGGCTGTCGTAGCGCTGGACACAGCCCGGCGGCGAGGGGTGCAACGGCTGGTGGTCAATCATCCGGGGCTGGGCTTCCTGGACTGGAGCGATGAGCACCGGGAGCAGTTCCGGTCTTTGGGCGCGCACCTGGAGATCGGCGTACTGGCCGACATCCTGGCCAGCGAGGCCGGCCCCAGGACCGAGGACCTCGTGGCCGCCTACCCGCACGAGCTGCTCGTGTTCGGCAGCGACCTGGGTCATCGGGACTACCCGCCCATAGCGGAGGGGATCCGGGCCTGGGTCGAGAGGCTCGACCCGATCCTGGGAGACGCCGGGTTGGAGATGGTCGCCCGGGCCACGGCCGAGGCGATGCTGGCGTGAGCGACTACAGCCGCGGCAAGGTGTCGTCCGCTCGTGTGTCGAAGCGTGGGGAGGCGATGCTGGCGTGAACACCGCCAGCCGCGTTCGACGCATCGCGGTACTGCCGGGCGACGGGGTCGGGGCCGAGGTGGTGGCCGGACCGGCCGAGCTGCTCCAAGTCGTCGCCGACGCGGGCCGCATCGAGCTGTCCGGTCCTTGGCCGGTGGGGGCCTCGGCGTTCGGGGAGATGGGCACCGGCCTGCCCGCGCCCACCCTGGCCGCCTGCGACTCCTGCGACGCCATGTTCTTCGGCGCGGCCGGGGAGCATCCGGGCGTGTCGCTGGACGACTACCGGCCCGAGCATTCCATCATCGGCCTGCGCCAGCGCTACGACTTGAGGGTCAGCATCCGCACCATCGTGCGCATCGGCACCAGCAGCGCTACGGACAAGGGCCGCGGGGCTCCACAGCCGCTGATAGTGCTGCGCAACCTGCTCGGAGGGGCCTACGGCACGGCGTCCACCCGCACCGAGAGCGACGGGTCAGACGCGGCCTGCGATAAGGTGATCCTCACTCCCGGGCAGATCACCGAACTGGCCGAGATGGCCTGCGACCTGGTCGAGCAGGGCCTGGCCTCAAGCATCGTGTCGGTGGACAAGGCCAACCTGATGGCCACCAGCCGCCTGTGGCGGTCGACCACCCAGCGGGTGGCCGACGCCCGGGGAGTGCCGCTGCGCCACACCTACGTGGACCGCATGGCCTTCGAACTGGCCCACGACGACGTGACAGCCGACACCGTCGTGCTCACCGAGGGCATCTTCGGCGACATCCTCAGCGACCTGGCCGCCGGGCGGGCAGGGTCGATAGCGCTGTGCGGTTCGGCCAGCGTCAACCCGGGCCCGCCAGCACAGGGCCGGTGCGTGGGCCTGTTCGAGCCGGTGCACGGATCGGCGCCCCGCCACACCGGCAAGGGCACGGTCAACCCTTCGGGCGCCTACCTGGCCCTGGCCGCGCTGCTCGAATGGTTCCGCGAGACCGCGGAGCTGGGGCCACCTGTCACCAAGGCGCTGTCCGAAGCACTGCAAGCCGGCCCACTCACCTACGATCTGACCCGCACCGGGAGCAAGCCGGCCAGCACCGAGTCCTTCGCGGCCGCGGTCAACGCGCGAGCCCTCCCCAGCCTCAAGGAACTGCTATGAGCCGACTAGGTGGAACCATCGTCACTTCGCGTGGTGCAGGTATTGGTACGTATTTTAGTACAAGTCGCGCTAGTGTGATTTTGTGAGCTACCAACGCGAGGTGTTCGCGAATGCTCCGCTGGCCTACGTCGCATGCGAAGTGAGGTTCCCTCTCGCTCCAAGCTTGACCGGAGAAGAATCACTCGTGTCGTTCGCCACGGCCTTCGCAGACACGCTTCCAATTCCTGAAGTTTCTACCTTCCTCCCGTCGCCTGAGATGGACGCCGGAGACGGACCGGAGAGGCAGCTTCGGTTCCTAGATAAGGCCAGAACGGCGTCCGTAGCCGTAACGCGGCGCTCAGTGTCCGTTGAGGCCACCCACTACAACGGCTGGGACCACTTCAAGCGAAGCGTGCTTCAAGCCATCGAAGCCACGACAGGCATCGCGCCAATCGTCGGAGTCGAGAGGATTGGACTCCGATACATCAACGAAATCAGGGTGCCTGACGAGGTGGCAGACGCGTCGGAGTGGAAGGGATGGATCGACGAGGGCATCGTCAGCCACCTAGAACCGATTCCTGGCTACATAACCGAGTCATCTCAGACGGTGATCGACCTGCGAGGAGAGGGCGGACGGATGGTGGCGCGATATGCGGCCCTCATCGGCAGCGGTGTGGTATCGGATCAACCGCTCAGGCGCAAGACACCGGCCACTGTCGGCCCGTTCTTTGTGATCGACACCGACTCGTATCGAGAAACGCCCGGCGAGGAGATGCTCGACTACACATCGGAAGCGCTGGACCCCGTCCTCGACGAACTGCACGAACCGCTAGGGGAACTGTTTCAGCGAACCATTACAGACAAGTCGCGAGATCTATTCAGAGGAGGAGCATGACACACACTCAAGTCCAAACGTCGGCGGGGTCGAGCCAACTTGACCTCGACGCCTACCAGCGAGACTCGACGGCCAGAGCTGCTTCGGCAATTGCAGTGCTAACAGACGCCTACGGCGGACTCACCGGCAAGGTGCGCCTCCTATCCGAGGATGTGGAAGATGGCCGGCGCGAGGTCAGGTCGATCGACCTCAACCTCCGCACTTCCGCGAGAGCGGCCTTGGGCGCAGAATTGTTGCTTGAGGAACTGTCCACGGCTCGCGGACTCGGATGGTCCGAGATCGCGCGACTATGCGAAGTCTCCGTCTCGGCAGTGCGCAAGTGGCGAGCCGGTGACTCCATCTCGCCGGAACGCCGACGGTCGCTGGCGCGTCTAGCAGCCTTCTTGGACCTGCTCGAGGAAGCCAGCCCAGTGAACGAACCCGCTAGCTGGCTAAACATGCGTGTGTCGGATCAGCTAACCGTTACAGCGACAGACCTCTACATCGACGGACGGGCTGACGATCTGCTGGAGTACGCGCAAGGGCACCTAGGGCTGGAAACGCTACTCGACCGGTGGAAGCCGAATTGGCGCACTATTGCGCGCTCCGAGTGGAGAATCGTCAACCGACCTGACGGCGAGCGAGTCTTGACGCGACGTTAGTGATGGAGCTGGCTTGATCGAACTCGCCACGCCTGACGACCCCGAAGACCTGTGGCTCGCCGCCGATGTTGTCGACGTGCCGCAGCACCGCATGCTTATGCAAGGCGATTTGATCGTGGTCGAGTCCGGACCCGTCTGCATTGTGTCCCACGCCTGTTCCATGCGCCGAGGATCTCTGCTCCACGACACTCAAATCGTGGCGCCCATACGAGATCACGACGTGAGCGACTGGAAGGGCAGCTACGACTGGATGCCGCTAACGGGCGCGCAAGTGCCTGGCCTTGAGAATCCGGCTGCCTGCTTGCGAGAACTGCGAAGCGAGTCCACGACGAGCCTGCGAGAGGGTAAGCGGATCGCTGTCATGGCCGACACGGGCGTTCATCTGCTGCAACAGCGAATGGCCTGCCACTTGATCCGCGTGATCATCGATGTAGCCGAACTTGCCGAGCAGTCGGCCCCGGTACTCGCCGAAGCGGAACTTCACGAGCAATGGGTGAGCGACCTGGGCGAGGAATGTGAGCCACAGTTCCATCAACTTCTTGAAGCGGAGAACCGAAGACTGAGGCGCTGGCTTAGTGAGGCCCACACCCGACCACAGGCGATGCGGGCCGTACGGGAGGAGATATTGCGTCTAAAGGAGTTGCTGTGAGCGCTGTGCCCCATTTCACCGAGGAGCGGATTGCCGAGTTGTGTGACCTTGCGACGGTGACCGACTGGCTGGAGCGGGCCTGGCGCGACCTCGGCGCGGGCGAGGCGGCCACCACGCTGCGGGTGCGGGCCGCGGCCGGGGGCCTGATGGGCAGCGCCATGGCCGCGTCATGGCCCCGGCACCGGGTGGTGGGCGGCAAGCTTTACCTGACCCACCCCGACGGGTTCGCCTTCCTGGTGGGGCTGTTCACCCCCGACGCCGGCCTGGTGGCCACCTTCGACGGGCTGGGACTAACCGCCATCCGCACCGCGGCGGCCACCGCTCTGGCGGTGCGCCACCTGGCGCCGCCCGGCGCCGGAACCGCGGCCGTCTTCGGCACCGGCACCCAAAGCAGGCCGCACTTGGAGGCCCTCGCCCAGGAACTGCCGCTGCAGGATCTGCGGGTCTGGGGCCGCAATGAACACAAAGCGGAGGAGGTGGCCGCCTGGGGACGGGATCGGGGCATCCCCGCTCGGGCCGTGGCCGACGCCGACGAGGCCGTCACCGACGCCGCGGTGGTGGCCGCCGTGACGTCCAGCTACACCCCAGTCTTCGATGGGACCCTGCTGGATCCGGCCGCGCTGGTATGCGCGGTGGGATCAACCAAGGCCGACCGCCGCGAGGTGGACGGCGCCACCGTGCAGCGCGCCGCCTTCGTGGTGAGCGACAGCGCCGAGGGGGCCCTTACCGAGGCCGGCGACCTGATACACGCCGCCGCCGACGGGATCTTCGACTGGGCCAACCTGGCCGACCTGGCCGACGTGATCGCGGGCACGGTCACGCCGCCGCAGCCCGGCAGCGGGATCGTGCTGTTCGAGTCCCAGGGCGTGGCATTGCAGGACGTGGTGATAGCCACCCTCACGCACCAGCGCTCCGAGCACCGGTAGGTTTCACCGCATGACCATCTGCACCGTTGAGATCGACGTGGCCGCCGATCGGGAGCGGACTTTCGCCTATTTGGCCGACGCCGCCAACCAGGCCCAGTGGCGCCACGACGTCGCCACCTGCGAGTTGACCGAGGGCGCCGCCGGCACCGTGGGAGCCGTCTACCGCCAGACAAATCGCGGCCAGGAGGTCGAGTTCCGCATCACCGCCGTGGAAGCCGATTCGTCGATCACCTGGGTGTGCGCCGAGGACACATCGTGGCCCGTAGCGGGCACCTACCGGCTCAGCGACACCGGCGACGGCGGCACGCGCATCACCATGGATCTGGAGATGACCCCGTCGGGACCGTGGATCCTCATGCGGCCGTTCGTGCCGCTGCTGGTCAAGGCGACGCGCAAGAAGTACGCCGCCGGCCTGCAAGCCGCACTGGCCTGAGGACTAGCGGGAGCCGAAGGACTGCTGGGGGACGCCCCGCATCAGCGAGAAATGGCCCTGCACGCCCCGCCACGAGCCGTCGAGCGAGTCGCGCAGAAGCACGAACGAGCAGCGGCCGGGGCGATCGAAGGGCGTGCTGTCCTCGGCATAGCCGGTCGAGGTCCACGTCACCATCACCGTGGCCATCAGACGGTCGGGAGAGGTGCGGGCTCGCATCTTGTCGGTGAGCAGGACGAAATCGGTCATGGTCGGCCACACGTTGCGCCACTGCCCGTTGACGAAGTGATCCACCCCCACCACCACGTCGGTCCAGGTGCTGAAGCTGTTGACCTCGGGGTCCATCATGGCCCCGGCGTCGTCGTAGCGGAGGTTGGCCACATGGCCCGAGAACCGGTCCACCCACTCCTTGAGCGACAGTTCGTCGGCGGTCACGGCGGTTGGGGCGTTCATGGTGGGGTCCTGTCTTGTTCCTCGGGCCCTCAGGCGGTCGGCCCGAGGACCCTATCGGTGTAGCTGTTGGAGAAAGTCCCGGACGGATCGAGCTCGGACCGGACCCTCTGGAACAATTCCCACTCCGGATACAGGGGAGCCAGGGACCGGTGGTCGTGGAAGTGGAGCTTGCCCCAGTGGGGCCGGCCGCCGTAGTCGGCCGCGATGGCCTCCACCCCCTGGAAGTAGGCCAGGTACGGGGTGCCGGTGTACACGTGGCAGGCGAACCAGCCGGTGTCGCGGTCATATGCGGTGGACAGCGGGATGTCGTCAGCCGCGGACACCCGGACCTCGATGGGGAAGGTGACCGGTGACGGCAGGCTGCGGGCCAGGGCCCCGACCCGGCGGACGGCATCGGGCAGCGCGGCGCGAGGGACGGCGTACTCCATCTCGTAGAAGCGCACGAAGCGTCTCGACACCAACACCCGGTGGCTGGCGTCCACGAAGTCGCGCTGGGTCACGGCCTTGCTGGTCGCCCTGGCCACCGACGGCGCCAGCGAGGGGAACCGCCGGACGGCGCGGTTGGCCAGTCCGAACACGGCGTTCTCGTAGAGGATCTTGTCGCGGGCCTCCGCCAGCCGGTGCTGGGGACGGCGGGGCTCGTCGGTGCGGTTGTTGCGCTTGACATGGGCGTGGCGCGAACCGGGCACCCAGAAGAACTCCATGTGGTCGTGGCCGGCCATGTGCTTCTCGAAGTTGTCGAGAAGCTCGTCTAGAGGTTCGACGGTCTCGATGGCATGCAGGTCGAACGCTGGAACGCACTGCAGGGTCATCCGGGTGACGATGCCGAGCGCCCCGACCCCCACCCGGGCCACCCGCAGCAGTTCGGGCCGCTCGTGCTCGTCGCAGCGGATCAGCTCGCCCCGGCCGTCGACAATCTCCATGCCGACAATCGTGGTAGCCAGGTTGCCGAGGCCCAGTCCGGTGCCGTGGGTGGCGGTGGCTGTGGCCCCGGCCAGCGACTGGCGGTCGATGTCACCCAGGTTGGGCATGGCCAGCCCGACCGCGTCGAGCTCGCGGTTGAGAGCATCAAGGCGGATCCCGGCCTGCACGGTGACCCGGCCGCGCTGAGCGTCGATGCGCTCGACCGCGGCGAGGAGATCCAGTGACACCAGAATCCCCCGGGTGCAGGCCGCGTCGGTGAAGGAGTGGCCCGCGCCCACCGCCTTCACCGTCAGACCGGCGGCGGCGGCCCGCCTCACGATGGCGGCCGCCTCCTCGGGCGAGCGGGGCTTGAGGATCTCCTGGGGAACGCACACCTGGTTCCCGGCCCAGTTCCGGAAGGTCGACGATCCCATCTTGTTTCCCGCTCCTGTTCGCTGCGCTCACGGGCCGCTCGGGCCACGGCGGTCACCAGTGACGAAGATCGATGGGCCAGCAGTCCACCACATTGTCGCCGTCCACCACCCAGAACCGCTCGTGGCGGGCAACCGTCGGGTCGAGGTGCCCGGGCAGCAGCCTCACCCGACCGCCTACGGCCAGGGTGCATTCGGGGTCCAGCAGGGTGGTGTGCTCGTCGGAGACGAACGCGATCTCGCCGCCGGGCCATGACGGCGGCCCGTGGTCCATGCCGAAGGCCTTGAGACCGGCGTCAGCGACGGCCCACCGGCCCGGAGTCACCGAGATCACGGCGGCCAGCACCGACACCGCTATCTCGAACGGGCTGTCGAGGCGGGCGTAGTCGGTGTCGAGCAGGCAGTACGAGCCGGCCTGGAGCTCGGTCACCCACTTGTTCACGGCGTAGGTGCCGGTTCCCCCGCCGGACACCACGTCGCCCCCCACCTCGGCGTGAGCCGCAAGAAGAAGCTCCATCGAAGCCTGCACCGCGGCCGCCTTGGTGTCGGCATCGGCCATCATCAGATGGCCCTCGTAGCCCATCACGCCCCGGACCTCGAGCCCCGCGGCGCGGGCCGCGTCGGCGAGACGCCCGGCGTCGGCCGGATGGCAGCCGCAGCGCATCAGCCCGACGTTCACGTCGACGAGCACCTCGGTGACGCCTCCGGCGGCCGCGGCTGCGATGTTGGCGTCGGAGTCGACGGCCATCGTGACCCGGCTGCCGGCATCGACGAGCCGGCCCAGCCGCGACGCGTCCAGCACCTCGTTGGCCAGCAGCAGGTCGCGGCCCAGCCCGGCAGCGGCGAGACCCTCCAGCTCCCGCACGGTGGCGGCGCAGAAGCCCTCGTGGCCGGCCTCGGCGAGGATGCGGGCGATCGCGGTGGACTTGAACGCCTTCACATGGGGCCGCAGCGACGGTCCGGGCCAGGCCGCGGCCATGGCGGCAATGTTGGCGTCGAACAGGCCGCGCTCCACGACCAGGCTCGGCGTGGGGAGCTGATCGAGGGTCCGCGGATCCGTCCTCATGGGCCGGATCCGCTCAGGTGTCGATCCGAATGCGGTATACAGGCATCATGACGCTTACTCGCTTCGGGTTCAACATCCCCAGCTTCACGTACCTCGGCATCGACGATGCCGACCTGTTCAACGCGGTGTGCGCCGCCGCCGCCACCGCCGAGAACAGCGGGTTCGACTCGCTGTGGGTGATGGACCACTTCCACCAGATACCGGCGATGGGCTCCGACCACGAGCCGATGCTCGAGCCCTACACCCTGCTGGCGGCCCTGGCCCCCTGGACCCGCACCGCCCGGCTGGGCGCATTGGTCACCGGTGTGACCTACCGCAACCCGGCCCTGCTGGCCAAGACGGTCACCACCCTCGACATCGTGTCGGGCGGCCGGGCCGTGCTCGGCATCGGCGCGGCCTGGTTCGAGGCCGAGCACATCGCCTACGGCTACGACTTCCCGCCGGTGGGCGAGCGCATGGACCGGCTGGAGGACGCGGTGCAGATCTGCCGGGCCATGTTCACGGGCGGGCCCGCCATTGTGTCGGGGACCCGCCACCGGGTGGCCAACGCGCTGAACCGGCCCCGGCCGATCACACCGGGCGGGCCGCCCATCCTGGTGGGCGGTGGCGGCGAGCGGCGCACCCTGGCCATCGCGGCCCGCCACGCCGACGCCTGCAACATCTTCGGCGACCCGGCCGGAGTGCGCCACAAGCTCGACGTGCTCGAGGCCCACTGCGAGCGGGCGGGCCGGGACCCGGCCGAGATATCCAAGACCCGCATCGGCGCGCTGGTCATGGCCGACACCGCCGCCGACGCGGCCCGCATCGGCGCGGAGCTGCGAGACAGGCGCAACATTGGCATGGACAAGTACCGGGGCTACGCGGTGGAGGGCGACCGCGACGGCGTGTGCGAGCAGGTGGCGGCATTGTTCGACGCCGGGCTCGACGGCCTGATCTTCAACATGCACGACGCCACCGACCTCGGCGCCATCGCCGAGGCTGGAACAGTGCTGCGGGACAACTTCGGCTCCGGCCCATCGCAGTGAGCGTCGCATGCCGCGGCGGAGCCGGCAGCCCGCGGGCGCGAGTCCTTCGATGACCCGGACAGCCGACGACGAGCTTGCTAGCGAGCCGGCGCGACCGGTCGTGTCGCTCGTGTCCTCGGTGTCGTCGCAGACCGCGGCGATGTTCCCCGCGTTCGGGCTGGGCGCGCTGGCCCTGCCGATGGGCGACGATCTGGGCTTCAGCGAGGCCGGCTTGGGCTCGGCGGTGGCCGTCTTCTTCCTGCTGGCCGCGGTGACCTCGCCCCACGCCGGGACCCTCACCGACCGGCTCGGCCCGCAGCGGTCGCTGCGGGTGGCCAACATCTGTAGCGGCGCGGCGCTTCTGGGGATGGCCTTCGTCGTGCAGTCCTACTGGCTGCTGCTGGCGGCACTGGCCGTCGGGGCAATCGGGCTGACCATCGCCGGTCCCGGCACCAAGACCATGGTGGCCCGGGGCACCGATGTCCGCCGGCACGGACTGTTCTTCGGCATCCAGGCCGCGGCCGTGCCGTTGGCGGTGTTCCTGGCCGGTGTGGCCGTGCCCGCCATCGGCAGCACGCTGGGATGGCGCTGGGCCTTCGGGTTCGCGGTGGCGGTGCCGCTGGCCGGGCTGGTACTGGCCCCGCCCTATGGGGCCCGGCCCGGCCACACGGTGCGGACCGGGGGCGCGGCCCGGGGCCTGAGCAAGATCGACTACGGGCCGCTGATTCTGATCGGGCTGGCCGCGGCGCTGGGCTCGGCCGCGGCCACCACCATGGCCGCGTTCTTCGTGTCGGCCGCGACGGACGTCGGCATTGCTGAGGGTCTCGCCGGAGGCCTGCTGGCGGTGGCCGGCGGCCTGCCGATAGCCACGCGGATCGCGGCCGGCTATCTGGCGGACCGCTTCGAGTCGGGGCACCTGCGGATCGTGTCGCTACTGCTGGGCACAAGCACGCTGGGCTATCTGGCCGCGGCCACCGGCTCGAGGGTCCTGGTCCCGTTGGGGGCCATGTTCGCGCTGGGCGTCGGGTGGGCCTGGAGCGGCTTGATGGTCCACTCCGTGATCCGGGCCTACCGGGACTCCCCCGGCGCGGCCACCGGCATGACCTCGGGAGGGCTCAACGTCGGCGGCGTGGTCGGCCCGTTCGCGTTCGGCCTGCTGGCCGAGCGGGCCTCCTACACAGCGGGATTCCTGATGATCGCGGCCTTCGCCCTGCTGGCCGCATTGGCCGCCGACGCGGGGCGGCGCCGCCTGATCCGCATGGGCGCCAACCCCTAGGCGGGCGGCGCCGGGCACCGCCCACCGTAGCGGGCCACGCCGCGCCTTAAGGAGGGGTCAACGCGTGACCAGTTGCTGCACCCGTTGATGCGACACTCCCAGCATCCTGGCGGAGTCCCGTCGCGAGACACCCGCCTCAGCAAGTCGCAATGCGGCGGCCCGCTGGCGACTCAAGTAGATCTCATGCAGTTCCTGGGCACGATCGCGCAAGCTGGTGAGCTCCTCGACGTCGATATCGGCGACGGCAAAGTGCTCCTCGAGTTCCAGCTCAGACTCAACGGTGTCCACCGTCACGGCAATCGCCTCGCGGGCGTTGACCGCGGCCTCCTCGAGGGTCCGGCCGAAAGTGTGCACATCGGGCATGCCCGCCACCTCCACGAGCCAAGCGTCATCTCCCGGATCTCTCCGATACGTCACCGCATAGATCTTCATCGCATCAGCCATCCTTTCCCGAGGCACGGCTCAAGCTGCCGCTCGATCGAACGCAGCGTCCCGACTGCGATGTCCCGTCCCGAATGGACCGGCACCGTCGCCATGCACTCGCCGCAGCGCAACACATGCGACCCGCGCTGCCGCAGGACCTCACACCCCATCCGCAGCAGCCTTCGCAGCAACTCGTCACCCGTCACGCGTCAACCATAGTAGACACTAGCGCAGCGCACACCGCCCATCGCTGCCCCTCAGGCACGGCCAGGCGGTGTCAGTCGTCTTGGTTGGTGGAGCCGCTGGGACTGGAGGGTTCGGAACCGGCGACCGCACCGACGGGAACGGCAACCGCCTCCACCAGGCGACCGGTTATGCCCGCGATCTTGGGCAGCGGCGGAAGCGGATGGATCCCGCCGGTGCGACGCAGCTCCAGCACCGCGCTGTGATAGTCCTCAAGAGCCCTGATGGCCTCGGGCGTGTAGTAGCCCCGGCCGTCCAGGAAGGGTCCCACCTGGCGGTCGACTATGGCGCTCACGTCCTCGCCGGTGATGGTCTTGTGGGTCTCCAGCGCATGGGCCACCGCCAGCACCTCGATGCGGTTCGCCTCCAGCAGGGCCCGCGCCGCCTCGTAGCGGTCGGCCAGGCGCTGCTCGATCTGGTCGCCGAGACCAGAGTGCAGCATCTCGCGTTCGGGGTCGTCGTCGTCGCCCTTGCGCTGCCCGCCGCCGATGCCGAACTGGCGCTGCACCGCGTGGCTGGCCAGGGTGTCGCCCATGCCCCAGTAACCGGACATCATCGTGGCCAGCTGGGTGGCGTTGCGCAGATCGCCGCCCACCCCCGAGGAGTTGTCGTCGCCGAACAGCATCCGCTCGCCGGCCAGCGACGCCAGCGACACCTCCAGATCTGCCTCGTACTCCGAGCGCCAGTGGGTGAAACGGTCCTCGGGCGGGATGTGCGACACGAAGCCGCCAACGTTGCCCCGGCGCTCGATGGTGGCCAGGTCGATCATGCGATGCCGGCTCACCCGGTGCAGGGCCACCGCATGGCAGGCCTCGTGGATGGCCAGGGCGTGGCGCTCGTGCTCCACGTAGTCGAAGTCATCGGCCAGGCCGTGCTCCTTGAGCTGCTTGGCCTTGATGATGTCGGCCCAGGTGATGACCCGCCGTCCGTCGCGGATGGCGGTGATCAGGGCCTCGTTGACCATGTCTTTGATGGAGGCCCCGGTGGCGTAGGGGGTGATGGTGGCCAGCTTCTCGATGTCGTCGTCGGTCAGCACGTGCTCGACCTTGTCCAGGTAGCCCTCGTAGGTGCGCTTGCGGCCCTCCTGGGTGGGATAGCCGACCTTGTAGATCCGGTCGATGCGTCCCGGCCGCAGCATGGCCGGGTCGAGCGCCTCGGGCAGGTTCGAGGCCATCATCACCAAGATCCGGTACTTCGGGGGCGGCTTGGGCCGCATCCCCAGCATCTTGCGCACGATCCGGTTGAAGAACCCCCGGGGCTTCTTGAGGCCCGACAGCTCGGACAGCAGAGCCTGCAGGGTGCCCATGCCGCCGCCCCCGCCGCCCATCATCATGATCGACTCCCGCCGCGGCCCGGCCCAGCGGTCGCCCCAGTCGCCGCCGCCGTAGGCGCCCAGACCGCCGGCCCGGTCGTAGCCGCCCAGCGCGGCCTCGTGCAGCGCCCGTTGCGCCCCCGGCGACAGATACGGGTACGACGAGCCGGCCTCGGTGGCGTCGCGCAGGAAGGCCGCGAGCCTCTCGGAGCCGAAGCCCCCGTCGCCGCCCGCGCCCGCGCCCCGGTTGCCCAGAGCGTCGGCCTCGTCGAAGAACGTCACCACGCCCCCGTAGCGCAGGGACAGTTTGCGCAGCTTGCGGAACAGGCCCTTCACCTTGAGGATGCCCACCCCCATGAACATGTTCATGAAGGCACCGGGGTCAACGAACACGAAGGGCTTGCCGGTCTCGCCCGCGGCGGCCTCGGCCAGCAGCGTCTTGCCGGTGCCGGGCGGGCCGTAGAGCAGGATGCCGCCGGGGGCGTAGCCGCCGACCTCCTCGATGGCCTCGGGGTTCTCCAGGAAGATCAGGTTCTCCCGCACCCGCTCCCTGACCGGGTCCTGGCCCCACACGTCCTCGAAGCGGGTGTCGATGTCGTCGGGGAAGTAGGTCTCCACCCCGCCCCGGGACAGGAACCAGAACAGCAGTACGAACTGGCTGATCAGCAGCACCGGGTAGATGATGAGCCGGCCCGCCAACGGCAGCCAGGTGTTGAGCCGGCCGGGCAGGCCGATGAGAGCCGCCACGGGGTTCTGATCGGTGAACTGGCCGACTATCACCCCGAAGAGCAGCAGCCAGAACAGGATCCGCAGTACCCGGCCGATGCGGAACCGGATCCACGGATCGATGCGGGACTGGCGGCTCGCGAAGGGCCCGAAGACCTTGAACTTCCAGAACCGGTAGTAGCCCGACCAGTGCTCCGCGACCAGGAAGTGGAGCTGGCGGAGAACCTCGAGCGCCAGCAGGACCCAGACCCAGGCCTGCTTCTCCACGGTCTCCCAGAATCCGTCGGCCACCGACTTGATGGGATTGGCGTTGAGCTTCTGCCACCAGAAGAAGCCGAAGAGCACCGATCCCAGGATCAGGTACTTGGAGCGGTCCCAGGGGTCGAGGCGCCGGCGGGTCCTGCGCTCGGCGTCGCGGGGCCGCGACGCGGTGGAGCCGAGATTCAGCACGGCATCCGCCGCTGGCGGGGCGCCAGACTTCCTGCGACGCAGCCGCACCCTCAGTCCTCCACCGTGAAGGTGCTCATGACCTCTTCGATCAAGTTGGCGTTGGTGTTGTAGCAGCCGACAGCGCAACCGATCCAGACGGTGTATACGACGCTGTTGAGGCTGTTGGTCATCACCAGCCGATCGCCCATGATCTCCTCACCGTCTGCACTGATTCTCTTCGAGCCGACCCGGTGGCCGGAAGCGTCGCCGACGGTCACGAGCTCGTGGCGCAACACCTCCACCCCGTCTACGGCGGCCAGTTCGGGGAAGAACCGTGCGAAGCTCAGGTCTGCCTGCAGGCGACGGTCTACCGGCTGGACCTCGACAAAGCCCTGCACGTAGTCGGACGAGCCGCGCCGGTCGTTCGGGGCGGCAGCGAACGCGGCCCGCCAGGGCAAGACGAACTCGCCGAGGATCGGCTCGAGGTCGTCGTCGGACGCGGGCGTGATGGTCCAGTTCACGGTCCCCTCCGACACGACGTCCCATTCCTCGGGGATCTTGATGAAGACGGTGTCGTCGGCGTTCTCGACGTACTGGTATCCCGACCGGCCGCACGCCGCGAGCAAGACTGCCGCCGCCATCAGCACCAGCCGAGCGGCGCGTGCCCACACCGGGAGCCTCATGCTCCTATTCAACCGCATTTTCGGCGCCAATACGACAGCCAGGTCGGCCTAGGTGCCGTCGATCGGTCGGGCCGCCCGTCCGACCCCGTCCGCGTCGCCCGCACGGCCGCGGACCGCTCGACTCCTACCGGCTGATCCAGGCAGCCCTCAGGGGCTCCAGGCCGGCCGCTCCGGCCACACGCTCGGCGGCCTCAAGCGCCTTGGCCATCACCTCGTGCTGATCGACGCGAGTTGTCATGCCGCGGCGCACGACCACCTCCCCGTCCACGATCACGTCGCGCACGTCCGAGCCGTGGCCGACCATGGTGAGCGCCATCACCAGCCGGTGGGCCGGCACCAAGCGCGGCGACTGCAGATCGACCACCACCAGGTCGGCCAGCGCGCCCTGCGCGATCACCCCGACCGGCTTGCCCAGAACGCGGGCCCCATGCCCGCACACCAACTCCAGCAGAGTCTCCGACGGGGGCCAGGTCGGGTCCATGCGGCTGAGGCGATGGAGGGCGTAGGCCGACTTCATGGCCTCGAACATGCTCTGGCCGCCGACGGCGGTGCCGTCGGTGCCCAGGCCCACCGTGGCGCCCGCGTCCACGAGCTCTCGCAGCCGCATGACGCCCGACGAGACGACCTGATTGCAGACCGGCAGGTGCAGCCCGCAGGCTCGGGCCGCGCCCATGGCGGCCACCTCGCCGTCGTCGAGCCAGATGGCGTGGGCCAGTGTGGCTCGAGGCCCCAGCAGGCCGGCCCGGCTGAGCCACTCGACGGGCCGCTCGCCGTAGATGTCGGAGAAGATGACCACCTCGTCCAGAGCTTCGCTGCAATGCGCCTGCCAGCGCAGGTCGTGCTCGTCGGCCAGGCCTGCGCAGGCTGCGATGAGGTCCCGGTCGACGTAGACGACGTTCTCGGGCATCGGCCAAACCTCGACACGGGAACCGGGCGGCCGCGCCTGGAGGCACTCGGCCATGATCTGGAGCTCCTCGGAGGCGGTGTAGGCGTGAAGCTCGTCGGGGACTCCCATCCGGTCGCTGCCATCCACCCGGGCACCGAAGATCCCGCGTGCGATGGCCCCTCGGAGTCCGACGCTCTCGACGGCCTCGGCTACCGCCAGCGTCGTGGCGGTGTCGGTGGGCGCGTAGTGGTTGTCGACGACGGCGGTGGTCCCGGCCAGCACCGACATCAACGCGCTCAGCCGCACCGCGGCCGCGGCGTCGGCGGTGGTCATGTGCACCGCCATCGGCAGCATGAAGTCCCGCAGCCAGTCCAGCAGCGCCAGCCCGTCGCCCAGCCCGCGGCCCAGGACCTGGAACAGGTGAGTGTGGGTGTCGATCAGCCCCGGCATGACCAGGCACCCCGAGGCGTCGATCCGCTCCTCAGCCCGCGGGTACGACTCGTTCACCTCGCAGGCGGTGCCCACCGCGGCTATGGCCCCTCCGACCACCGCTACCGACCCATCGACAATGATCGGGCGGCGGCGGTCCAGCGTCACCACGTACGCGCCCTCGACGATCAGATCGGCGCGCCGGGGGGTGGTAGAGCCCGCAGTGCTTTCCCGCGACGGGTCAGACACGGGCACGACTCACGGCGTCGGCCAGGCGGTCCACCGCGGGCGCCTCCATACGCATGCGGTCGGCTACGCCCCGGGCTGCCAGCTCGGCCGTCAGCTCGGGGACGACCGTCTGCCAATCGCCCACCAGGCCGACATCGACCTGGTCGAAGATCTCGGCGTCCGGGTTGGAGTTGACGGCCATCAGCACGCCGGCGTTGCGGATGCCCACCGTGTGGTTGAAGCGGCCGCTGGAGCCGACCTCCACCAGCAGGCGGGGCGCCACCGCGTGCCCGGTGACACCGATCTGGCGGCCGCGGGGCACCCAGCCCTGGTCGGTGACCCTGCGGGTGGCACCCAGCGCGGCATCCCCGAGCGCGGCCCGCAGCTCGTCGATCACCGGATAGCCGGCAGGGTCGACGCCCACGCCGACGGCCACCACTGTCCGGGCCCGGCGCAGCTCGCCCGTGTCGGCGTCGTCGCGCACCACCGACACGGTGCGGATCCGGGACGGCACGGGCGCGGGGAGCATCTCGGGCTCGGGTTCGGCCGCACCGGATCGGGCAGGCCGCTGAGCCAGCACGCCGGGACGGATCGTGGCCATCTGGACCGGCGAGCGCGACAGGATCGGCACCTGGAGGCGCCCGCCGAATGCGGGCTTCCACGCCACCAGACGGCCGTCGGGGCTGACTTCCAGCCCCACGGCGTCGCCGGTGAGCCCCCAGCCGCAGCGCGCAGCCACGATGGAGGCCACCACCCGGCCCGAGCGGGTTCCCTCCACGAGCAGCGCCCAAGGAAGGCAGCGGGCCGCGGCGGCCGCCAGGGCGTCGGCCTGCTCGGAGGGCTCCGATGCCGATTCGATCACCAGTAGCCGGTCGGCGCCGGCGGCTCCCAGCCCGTCCCGGCCCGCGGCGTCGGCGATGGTGGTGACCGCGGTGACGGTGCCCGAGATCCAGGCGCCCAGCTCCGACGCCTCGCCCAGCAGCTCGGAGCCCACGTCCGGCTCGGTGAAGAAGCACCACACGGACCGCTCGCCCGCGGCGGCCTGCGCCCCGTCGGTGCTGGCGTCCAACAGGGCCGCACTACCCGTTGAAGCGTCGCCGTCGGCGTCGTCTGATTCGGGGGCGTCGGAGAAGGCGCCGAGCTCCTCCAGCAGGTCCACCGCCTGGGCCACAGACCCTGCCCGCAGCCTGCGCCGGGTGGCAGTCAGCACCCGCACCGGTCCGACCGAGGTGGGCGAGCCCCGCGCTCCGAGCTGCTCGGCGGGCACGTCCAGGTCGGCCGCAACTAGCCGCATGATCCGGCTGCCGTCCACCTCGGCGCAGGCCTCGGGCGGGGCCTTGGACGGGGCGCAGAGCCGCTCCGCGGTGGACAGCGCCGCGGGCAGGTCCCCCTCGACGGTGCGGTGGCCGTCATCGGTCTCCAGCCGGGCGGTGAAGGAGCCGCCGACCACCGCCAGATCCCGCACCCCGGCTGCGAAGGGCAGCCCCAGCAACTCGGCGACCTCGACAGGCACCTGGCCGGTGTCGGAGTCGAGCGAGTTGAGTCCGGCCAGCACCAGGTCGAAGGGGCCCTCGCGCCGGATGGCCGCAGCCAGAGCCACCGCGGTGGCCAGAGTGTCGCTGCCCGCGAAAGCCGGATCGCACAGGTGCACGCCCCGATCGGCGCCGCAGGCGATCATCTCCCGCAGGGCGTCGGCGGCCGCGGGCGGCCCCATGGTGAACACCACGACCTCGCCGTCGGAGCCGGCCAGCTCCACCGCCTTGGCGTTGGCCCGCCGGCAGTAGGCGTTGACCTCCAGGGGCACGCCGTCTCGCACCAGGCGCCCGTCCTGCATCCGGAACTCGACCGGAGCGGGTATCTGCTTGACCAGAACCGCGATCCTCATGGTGCCCTGTATACCGTCTGAGCGCTCGAATCCGGGAGCCGGACAGCTCGACGCGGCCTATCCGCTCGGCCTCTCAGTAGCCGATGACCGCGCCTCCATCGACCCGCACGACCGAGCCGGTCACGAAGCTGGCCCGAGCGCTGCACAGGAAGGTCACAACGTCGGCCAACTCGGAGGCCCGGCCGAACCGTCCCACGGGTATGGACGCCCGATGGCGGGCCCGCACCGCCTCCGCAGTCGTGCCCTCGGCGGCAGCCCGGGCGGCTTGGGCCCGGGCCAGCGATCCGGTGTCGAACTGGCCGGGCACCACCACGTTCACCAGCACGTCGGGCGCCAGCTCGATGGCCAGCGAGCGGGCCGCGGCGGCCACCCCGCTGCGGAACACCCCCGACAGGGCCAGCTCCGGCGAGGCCTCCACCACCGACCGGGCGGTGATGTACACCAGGCGCCCGTCGCCGCCGGCGCGCAGATGCCCGATCGCAGCCCGCGACACGGCCAGCGCGGGCCGCAGCATCCGCTCATAGGCGGCCACTTCATCGGCCGCCGACACCTCGGTCATGCCCCCCGGCGGGCCGCCGCCGGTGTTGACCACACAGATGTCGAGGCCGCCGAGACGGGCCGCGGCCTCCTCCACCATGCGGGCCGGCTCGCCTTCGACGGTCAGATCGCCAACCACGGCCACCGCGCCGGGCAGCGACGCCGCGATCTCGTTGGCAGCCTCGGCCCGCCGGCCCGAGATCGCCACCAGCGCGCCCTCGGCGGCCAGCGTCTCCGCGGTGGCTCGCCCCAGCCCCGCAGTGGAGCCGAACACGATCGCCCTCCGCCCCTGCAAACCCAGATCCACGGCGCCGAAGCTAGCGGCCGCGCCCGGTCCGGCCCGAGTCGGCGGGGCCCGCGCTGGGCACTGTAGGGTCGGTATACAAGAATCCCGGGAGGCTTACAGGAGGATCCAATATGTCCTACGAGCAGGCGGCCAGAGACGCCGGTGTCGACCTCGACAGGCCCCTGCTGAGGGCAGGCAACTTTGACTTGGTGGCCCAGGTGCACGATGTGCTGTTCGTGTCGGGCTCGATCGCGCTGGCCCCCGGCAGGGGTGGGATCGCCCACGTCGGGCGCCTCGGGGGCGACATGGACGCCGAGGCTGGCCAGGCCAGCGCTCGGGGCGCGGCCGAGGCCATCCTGGCGTCGGTGCACCAGCACCTCGGCAGCCTCGACGAGGTTCTGAGGGTGGTGCGGCTCACCGGTTATGTGGCCAGCGACCCCGGCTTCAACGCCCAGCCCAAGGTGATCAACGGGGCCAGCGACCTGATGATCGAGGTGTTCGGCGACGCCGGGCGCCACGCCCGCTCCGCCATCGGCGTGGCCGAGCTGCCCCTCGGCGCCTCCGTCGAGGTCGAGGCCATCTTCCAGATCAAGCACTGACGGCCGGCGTCGAGGGCGTGCCCCGGATCAAGCACTGAATCAACGCCCAACCCAACCCCAGGAGCAATCCATGAACACCATGAACGTCGAGACCCTCACCCTCGAGGGAGCCAAGCTCACCGCAGACGCGGCGCTGTCCACCGCCACCGACGAGGGCCTGGCCGTGTGCGTGGCCGTGGTGAACGCCACCGGCAACCTGGTGCTGGTGCACCGCATGGACAACGTGGTGGAGATCGCCCTGGAGAATGCCATCGCCAAGGCCCTGGCCGCGCTGACGTTCAAGCGCGACACCGGGACGCTGTCGGACTACTTCCAGAAGGACACCTCTCTCGGGCCGCCCATGACCGCCCGTCACCACATCCTGGCCGTGGAGGGCGGCGAGCCGTTGACCACCTCGGGCGGCGCCGTTGTGGGGGCGCTCGGCATCTCCGGCGCCAAGCACGCCGAGGACGTCGTGTGCTCCAGGGCCGCGGCCGCGGCCTTCACCGCCGCAACCTGAAGGGACTGCCATGTTGGACGACCATCACGACCACGACCACGGCGACCACGCCAATCCGATCCTGAAGGACCTTCCCGAGGGGTCGTTCGCCTTCCACTACACGCTGCAGGCCAAGCCGGGCCGGGGCCAGGACTTCATCGACGCCTTCGAGGCCTGGGACCACAGCGACCAGAACATCGTCCACACCACGCCGGGCATCGTGCACGAGGGCGTGCTGTACCAGAGCGAGGACGACCCGGACCGGTTCTACCTCATAGGCACCTGGAACCACCGCGAGAACCACCGCAACGTGGTGGCCCGGCTCATCGAGCAGCGCCCGGCCTGGATGGACATGCTCACCGAGGACATCGTCCCCGAGTACTGCGCGATCATCGGCTGACCCGGGACTTGACCGCCACCGGTTAGCCGCGGTCTCCTCCCCAAATATCAAGACACCCGCCGACACCGGCATGGCTCTCTGGGTGCTCCTCGGAACGGCGGTCGTCAACAGTCTGGTGTGGTATCTCGTCCACGAACGGTCGCGGCAATGGCAAGAGGCCCCCGACATCGGCCACCTAGTGGGGACATTCCCCGGTCGAGTCGACGGACTCGCACGCCTCCAACGCCACCTCGTCAAGACCTTCATGACCGAGTTCCGCTACAACGAGAAGCTTGTGGGTAGCACCCAGCGCATCGTCACGACCCAGACGTTCCTTACGCTCGGTTCCCTTTGCTTCGTCGGCCTCGTGCTGTTCGAGATAGTGTGACCGCATGGATGCGACCGGACCCACCCACGACACCCACGACGACTCCGACCTCTATCCGAGCATCACCGTGAGCCGAGGCATCCTGCCAGCCTCGTGGATACCGGACTCATGGCGCCGCAAGCGCTACAAGCGAAAGCAGCTTGGCGTCACCTAGCAGCCTTGCCATACACCAGCGTTCTCACCCCTTGATGGGGCGGTCGGGCCCAGCCTGCTGACATCGCGACCAGCGCATCCCGGCCCGCACACGTTCCGGATTCATCCAGGTAACGATGCGCCGCACCAACGGCACTCTCCTCGGCGGCATCGCAGGAATCGCTCGCGCGTTGCTGCTGTCGGTTGCGGAACCGTCCTGACCTCATGGCTGCCCGCACCCTCCGAGTAGCCTTGATCACCATGTCCCTGCACGAGACGCTCGAGAGAATCCGGTCCAACCCGACCCCAAACAACGAGGAGACGGCGAAGTTCCAGATTCTGGCGCCGGTCTTGGCTGATCTGCCGTGGGATCCGTTCGGGCAGGAAGTGCGCTGGGAGCATCCCGTCGGCGGAAAAAAGACCGGAGGCAAGGTGGACATCGCGCTCCAAGCCGAAGGCCGCATCTGGGCGCTCATCGAGGCGAAGGCACCCGGAGCCAATCTGAACCATCATGTAGAGCAAGTCTTGAGCTATGCGTTCTATGAGGGCGTGGACATCTGTGCCCTCAGTGACGGCCTTCAGTGGTGGCTCTATCTCCCACGAGAGAGTGGCTCCCACGAAGAGCGCCGATTCTCGGTCCTGCACTTGCTGGAAGCGTTCGGATATAGCGAGTCCGACCTTGAGTACTTGTACGAGGGCTAGGAGCCGCCGTGTCGCTTGACCCGTCGGAGTTGTCAACGCTCCAGGACTTCGACCTCGATCAGAAGTTCACGCTGGAACGGGGACGGGTGCTGCTTACCGGGATACAGGCGCTGGTGCGCCTGCCCATCGACCAGCACCGCGCCGACGCGGCCCGGGGCCTGCGCACCGCCACCTTCATCTCCGGGTACCAGGGCTCGCCGCTGGGCACTGTCGACCTCACCATCGAGCGCAACATGGCCCTGATGGAGGCCCACGACGTGGTGTGGGTGCCGGGCGTGAACGAGGAGCTGGCCGCCACCGCGGTGTGGGGCAGCCAGGAGCCGCTGCTCGGCCCGCTCGCCCGCCACGACGGCGTGGTGGGCATGTGGTACGGCAAGGGGCCGGGCGTGGACCGCTGCGGCGACGTGTTCAAGCACGCCAACTTCAAGGGCACCGCCGCCAACGGCGGGGTGCTCGTGCTGGCCGGCGACGACCCGATGGCCAAGTCGTCGACGCTGCCCACCCAGGTGGAGCCCACCTTCTACGACGCCCAGATGCCGGTGCTCTATCCCGGCTCGATGCAGGAGATCATCGACCTCGGACTGCACGGCATCGCCCTGTCCAGGTATTCGGGCCTGTGGACCGCGTTCAAGGTGGTGACCACCATCGCCGACGGGTTCGGCATCGCCGAAGTGGCCCCCGACCGGGTCGTCCCCATCGATCCCGGACTGGAGATAGACGGCGAGCCGTGGCGCCACGTCCAGCGGCCGGGCCTGGTCACGCCGCTGAGCCTCGAGCAGGAGAAGGACATCGCCTACGGGCGCCTGGAGGCGGCGGTGGCCTACGCCGCGGCCAACGGACTCAACGAGATCAGCGGCGCCACCGGGGTCGCCCGCCTCGGGATCGTGGCCGCGGGCCGGACGTTCCAGGAACTGCGCCAGGCCCTCGGCGACCTCGGCCTCGACGACGACGGGCTGCGCCGCTTCGGGATCCGGCTGCTGCGGCTAGGCATGGTGTGGCCGATGGAGCCGGAGATCGTGCGCCGCTTCGCCGGGGGGCTCGACGAGATCCTGGTGCTGGACGAGAAGCGGGCCTTCATCGAGCTGTTCGTGCGCGACATCCTCTACGGCCGGGCCGGCGCCCCCCGGGTGGTGGGCAAGACCGACGAGCGGGGCCGCCGGCTGGTTCCCGCCGACGGCGAGCTGAGCGCCGACCGGATCGCGGCCGTCGTCGCCGACCGGCTGCGCTCCGGGGTGCTCGGAGGCGAGGTGGGAGCCCTGCCGGTGGCGGTGGAGGCCCGCCTGGCCCTCATCGAGGCCGCGGCCCGTGCCGGGGCGGCCGAGGTGGCCCGGACGCCGTACTGGTGCAGCGGCTGCCCCCACAACCGCTCCACGGTGGTGCCCGACGGCTCGTTCGTGGGCGCCGGGGTGGGCTGCCACGCCATGGCCCTGTGGATCGACGACCGGGCCCAGATCGTGCACCAGATGGGCGGCGAGGGCGCCACCTGGATAGGCCGGGCGCCGTTCACCGACCGGTCCCACATGTTCCAGAACGTCGGCGACGGCACGTTCTTCCACTCCGCCAGCCTGGCGGTGCGGGCCGCGGTGGCCGCGGGCGTCGACATCACCTACAAGATCCTCTACAACGGCGCGGTCGCCATGACCGGCGGCCAGGACGTGGCCGGAGCCATCGGCGTGCCCGAGTTGACCCAGTCGATGGACGCCGAGGGTGTGAGCCGCATCATCGTGTGCAGCGACGACCCCGACCGCCACGCCGGCGGCGGACCGCTGGCCGAGGGCGCCGAGGTTTGGGGACGGGGACGGCTCGAGGAGGCCCAGCTCGCCTTGCGGGACACGCCGGGGGTGACGGTGCTGATCTACGACCAGCAGTGCGCGGCCGAGAAGCGCCGAGAGCGCAAGCGGGGCCTGCGCCCCACCCCGACCAAGCGGATCTTCATCAACGAGGCCGTCTGTGAGGGCTGCGGCGACTGCGGGGCCAAGAGCCACTGCCTGTCGGTGCAGCCGGTCGACACCGAGCTCGGCACCAAGACCCGCATACACCAGTCTTCGTGCAACTTCGACTACACCTGCATCGAGGGCGACTGCCCGTCGTTCATCCAAGTCAAGACCCGGCCGGCCAAGGCCAAAGCCAGCGTGGCCGCAGCGGCGGGCGCAGGGCGGGGTGCTCCGAGCGCGCCGCCGGCCGACATCGCCGAGCCGGACCGGCCCGTGCCCGGTCCCGACGGGTATGCGGTGTTCATGGCGGGCGTGGGCGGCACCGGGGTGGTGACGGTCTGCCAGGTGCTGGCCACCGCGGCGCTGCTCGACGGCCTGGACGTCATGGGCCTCGACCAGACCGGGCTCAGCCAGAAGGGCGGGCCGGTCGTCTCACATCTGCGGTTCTTCGACGGCGAGGCGCAGGGCGCCAACCTGATCGGCGCGGGCGGCGCCGACTGCTATCTGGGCCTCGACCTGCTGGTGGCGGCCGACCCCAAGAACCTGGCCAAGGCCGACCCCGAGCGCACGGTGGCGGTGGTGTCCACCAGCAAGCTGCCCACCGGCGACATGGTGGCCCACGTCGAGGAGACCTATCCCGACATCGACGGGATGCTGTCGTCTATCGACGGCGCCACCCGCACCGGTGCCAGCGTCCGCCTCGACGCCGACCGGATGGCCGACGCCCTGCTGGGCACGGCCATGCCCGCCAACGTGCTGGCGCTGGGGGCCGCGTACCAGGCGGGCGGGATCCCGGTGTCGGCGGCCTCCATCGAGCGGGCCATCGAGCTAAACGGGGTGGCGGTCGCAGCCAACATCGCCGCCTTCAGATGGGGGCGGGTGTACGTGCGCGAGGGCACCGACGGCCTGGTCAGCCTGGCCGGAGTGGCCCCCGCGGCGACGGCGGAGACGGCTGCAGCCGCGCCCGGCCTGGGATTGGACTCGGTCCCGGCCAGGGCCAAGGCCATCGCCCGGTCGCTGGTGCAGAACTCGGGCCTGGCCGCAATCCCGGGAGACGGCGGCGCGGCCATGGTCGAGACCGTGCAGCGGCGGGCCGCCGACCTGGTGGACTACCAGTCGCGGGAGCTGGCCTCGCAGTACGTGGACTTCGTGGACGCGGCGTCGGCCCGCGAGCGCGAGGTGATGGGCGACCGGACCGAGCTGGCCGAAGCGGTGGCCCGCTACCTGTACAAGCTGACGGCCTACAAGGACGAGTACGAGGTGGGCCGCCTGCACCTGCGCCCCGGCGTGGCTGAGGCCATGCGCGACGCGGTGGGCGACTTCGCCGGCTACCGCATCCTGCTGCACCCGCCCGTGCTGCGGGCCCTTGGGCTGAAGCGCAAGATCTCGCTGGGACCGTTCCAGCGGCCGGCGCTCGTGGTGCTGAAGGCGCTGCGCCGGCTGCGGGGCACCCCCTTCGACCTGTTCGGCTACGCCAGGGTGCGCCGGATGGAGCGGGAGTTGATCGCGGAGTACCGGGCCCTGATGGAGGCCGAGCTGGACAGCCTGACGCGGGCCACCTACGAGCGGGCCGTGAAGCTGGCCCAGCTTCCCGATGTGATCCGCGGCTACGAGGACGTGAAACTCGCCGGCGTCGAACGATTCCGTGAGCAGGTGCGAGCCATCCGCAGCCCCGACGCCAGTCCGGTGGCGCTCACTGCCAAACCGGCGGGCTAGCGCAACCGCGAGCATGGCCGAGGCCGAGGCGGCGCCCCCGCAGGCTCCCGGCGCGGCTCCCGTTCAGGCGGTGGCGGCCTCGGTGGCCTGCGTCACCGCGAGCGTGCTGCCCGGCTTCCTGACCGGCGCGCTCGGCAGCGACGTCAAGGCGGAGTTCGGCGTCGGCGACACGGGGCTGGGCCTGTCGCTGGCAGTGACCTACGGGCTGGCGGCCGTGGCCATAGTTCACGCGGGCGAGCTGGCCGACCGGATCGGCTCCCGTCGCAGCCTGCTGATCTCGATGCAGGTCACGATGGCCGGCTACCTGGCGGTGGCCGTGCTGGCCCGATCGTTCGCGACGCTCCTGGTAGCGCTCGCGGTGGCCGGCGCGGGACTTACGCTGGCCGGACCGGCCGCCAAGGTGCTGGTCGCCCAACACGTGTCGCCCGGGCGCCACGGGCTGGCCTTCGGAGTGCACATGTCGGCCATACCGCTGGGGCCGCTGCTGGCCGGACTGACCGTGCCCCTGGTGGGTGGTACGGACCGATGGCGATGGCCGTTCGTCGGCGGAGCCGTGCTGGCCGCGGTCGGGATGCTGATGCTCCCCGGCGAGCAGGCACCGGCGACTTCGGCCACCCAGGCCGCGAGGGCGCCCGCTGCGGGTCGTTTCACACACGTGAGGATGGGTCCCCTGTTCGTGTGCGCGGCGGCCGCGATGCTCGCCTCATGCGCGGTCGTCGCCGCGGCCGCGTTCTTCGTGGTCAACAGCACCGACGCTGGAATCTCCGAAGACACTGCCGGACTGCTGCTGTCGGCGGCCAGCGCAGGGGTGATCACGGTGCGCATCGCATTGGGCGCCCTCGCCGACCGCGGCCCCACGGGCGCTGTCAGCACCGTTGCCGCCCTTCTGGCCGCGAGCGCGGCCGGATACGCGCTGATGGCTGCGGACACGCCCTGGCTGTACGCGCTCGGCGGGCAGGCCGCCATCATCCTGGGGTGGTCATGGCCCGGTCTGATGGTGCTGGCCCTCGTGCGGATGTACCCCCGAGCGCCCGGACTGGCCTCCTCGTTCGTGATCGGGGGCCTCAACCTCGGCGCGGTGATCGGACCGGCGGCCTTCGGAGCGATCAGCGACGCGGCGTCGTCCTCCACCGCGCTCGCCGTCGCAGCCGTGTGGGTCTTGGCCGCCGCCGGGCTCAGCCTTGCGAGCCGGATCCGCTTCGACGGCCTCCACTCTTCGCCGCCGTCCTCGCCATTATCCGGGACCGGGGACGGGGGCATCTGAGTCATCGCGCAGGTCGTCCATCCCGATGTGGTCGTCATCAGCGCCCTCGTCAGCCGCTAGATGCACGACGGTCTCGCCCGTGGTTCCTTGAACACCTCGGGCGCTGCGCTCACAATGCGCCCGCCAGGTGGTGATGGACTTGTCGGGGCGGAACAGCCGCTCGGGCGGGATGCTGACCTGCTCGATCATCTGCTGGTCCTGGCGATTGAACTGCCACATGTACGCCCACCGGATGTAGAGCCAGAACCGCAGCCTGAACCAGGCAGCCTTGATGCCCTTGGCGTGGGAGACGGCGAGCATCAAGGAGAGATGCTCACCCTCTTGGGTCCCCATGAACACCTCGAACGCCGTCCAGTCCGGCCATTGGATGCGGACCCAGCCTGGGAGACGGACGGAGCCGCGGACGACCACATTGCGCTGCCATGGGCGGAATCCATGGGGCCACCGGCCGAGTCCGGGATAGTCAACCTGTTCGACGATGTCGTCGACGGTGCGGATGAGCCAGTCGCCGTGGTGTTCTATGTGAACGACCCGGTATGCGGGCTTGCGCCGGATCCACGTCCATACGACGCCCCTGTGCAGATAGGTGGAGTGGCCCTCGTCGAACCCGTTCTCCACGGCGTAGCGCCAATCGCCCCGTCTCTTCCGAAGCCAACCCAGCACGACGACGCCTTGCCCGAAGAAGTCGTCGGGCACGTCGGCCTCGAGGGGCGGCGGCTCGCCGTCACCGACGTAGACGAAGACGATGCCGGAGCGTTCCTCGACCGGGTATGTCCTCACCCTGACGTTCTTGTTCCCGACAATGGGAGAGTCGCGACCGTCGACCAGGGCAGCACGCAAGTTGCCGTCGGTCACGTCGTATGTCCACCCGTGGTACGCACAGGAGATCGTGCCCGGGAACAGGCACTTGCCCATCGAGAGGGGCACGCCGCGGTGGAGGCAGCGGTCGTTCAGGGCGAACGCCCTGCCCTCGTGACGGATCAGGAGGAGCCGCTCGCCACAGATCGTTACGGGCACTGGCTTCCGGCCGACCTTCTTCGAGAAGGCGACGGGGTACCAGTAGTTCCGCAAGCCCTCGGATGCGGAGCGGTAGCGAGGCCACCGCTTGTAGGCGTGATCCCCGCTCGCCGAGTACCGCTCCTCGCGGGCCCTGCTAGGTGATTCCATCGTTGCCATCCTCGTCTTGGGGATGATCCCGCCATGTCTTGGCGGGCCGCGTCCGCACAGCAGGTCACAAAGGCGGCCCTCGGCTGATGCTGACCCGTAACTGGTTGGAACCACGGTATACCGAACGGGCTGAACGGGCCGAACGGGCCCGCCCGCTCGTACCGGGGGGCGCTCCCAGCGCTGTGTCTGCGTCGCGGATCGGGACGCTGATCGCGTTGCGATGCTGGATGTGGTCGCGGTCGTCGGCCTCCAACTGGGCGTGGAGCTCCTCGAGGTCGTGACCGGACGGGCGCTTTGCCAACGTCTCCAGCGTGAAGCGGGCGTTTGACGGGACGAGCAGCAGCATCTTCAGCGCCTGTTCGATGCCGTTGTAGAGGGCCGTGACCAGAGGCCAACCCTGCACGGCCACGTAGTCGGGCGACAGGTCCGGCTTCACCGGGTTCTTGATGACGAGGCCGCGGGTGATTTGGCACGCCTGGCCCATGTTGAACGCTGCGAGCTTGGTGACGGTCATGACGAGCACCGTAACCTTCGCCAGCCGGTGCGCAGACGAGGGTCCGCTTCGCCGGACGTCGGCTAATTCTGGGGCCTCCGAGTCGTTGAGAGGTGCTGCGGAGGCGGGGGTACCGCTCAGTCAGGTCTTCGCGGGGAGGCACTCAGACCGAACGTTTGTGGCCTGCTGGGCACCGGCCGCCCGGCTTGGGGCGCGGGTGCGTGCAGTTGCCGCCGCGGGTGGTAGCTGCGTTGCATAGCACCTGCGCTGCGGTGGCGCCAGTCAGCGCTTCAGCGGAGGTCGGGGTGCGAGGGAATGCCAGCGTGAGGTTGTCAGCGGACTGCTCACGCGCCGCCTCAGTGAAGGCGTCCATCATGTCAGCGCACTCGAACACCCTGTTGCGGCGACCAGCGCTGCGCTGCACGATTATCCCGGCGTCGGCTAGCCGTGAGATGGCGTGTCGGGCAGTCCGCTCAGCCGTCTCAAGGAGCTCCCGTGCGCTCTCGGCTGTGACGACAGGGTGGCTTGGCAGGAGCTCGAGCAATCTGAAAGCAGCGCTAGCGGGCCGGATTCGCTGTGCTCGCGCTGCGGCGTGCCACTGCTGTTGAAGTGCCTCGACGTGGTCATTGAGGCGTTCGTGCAACCGGCAAGCATGCTCGGTCGCATGAGCGAGCATTTCGATCCACGCCCGCAGCGCCCGTGACCGCGTCGGGTCGTCGGGCGAGCAGACGACCCGTGTCGCGTCCAATGCGTCGAAGTAGTCGCTCCTGGCGAGCATCAGCGCGATGCTGACCGGCAGCGCCATGCTCGTGCTCAGGCCATCTCGCAGGTACATGTACTGCAAGAGCGCCCGGCCGGTCCGGCCGTTGCCGTCCGGGAACGGGTGGATGGTCTCGAACTGGGCGTGGGCCACCGCAGCGCGCACCAGGGGGATGCCGTCATCATCACAGTTGATGAAGGCGACGAGATCGTCCAGCAATCTCGGCACTGCCTCGGGCGGTGGCCCCACATGGTGCGCCTCCAGTGGACCTCCGAGAGCACCAGCACCGACCCAGTTCTGCCGCTCCCTGATCTGCCCGGCTATCGGATCGTCGCCCATGAGCGTCTCATGCAGCTGCCGCAGCGAGTCAACGGTCAAGTGCTCCACCGAAGCGACCAGTTGGCGGGCGTGTTGGGTGACGCCGATATTGCGCAGCGCCTGCATCTCGACATCGGCTGGTTGCTCCCCGAACAGGGTCAGCTGCGCTTCGGCCCGAGCGACTCGGCGAGCTGAAGGGCGGATTCCCTCGATGGTGCTGGAGGCCATGCTCTCCGTCCGGCTCAACAACCACTCAGCGGGCAACTGCTTGAGGATCGCGGAGCGCTGCAGGTCTCGACACCGTTCGGTGGCCGTAGACACCTGGGTCCATGTATGCACGTTCAGGTCGGGCGCCCAGCCGCTGATGGGATGCGGGACATACGCGTGGAAGACCTCCTCGGCCGCGTCGTCCGAACGCGCTGGACGCGAGGTATGAGTGCGGCTGTCCCAATGCCTGGCCGCTGTCCAACCCATCGTGCTTTCCTTCGGCCCGGAGTTTGCCGTAAAGGGGGTTTTGCGGCAAACTCGGAGGCTCTTGTCTCCTGAGTTTACCGCCTTGTGGGGCCCGGCCCTCACCGCACCGGTGGATCCAGGCTTAAAAGCTGCACAGATCGTTAAACTCTTGAACGCTCACGGCCGCCAGCGGACTACCGGACCACCCCAGGCGAACCCCTAGACGTACCGGGGGCGCCTGATTCGGAGCCGCCGGGAAAGTCGGGCTACGGTATACAGACGGCCCCGGTCGCGGGCCCGTAGTGGCCCGACGGGAGGGAGCGCGTTGCTTCGGTGGCTCGCTAAACGCATCATCGCCGCCGCGCTGGTGATCTTCGTCGTCACCTCCCTGGTCTTTGTGGTCACCCACATCTTCACCGACCCGGCCACGATGTCGCTGCCGCTGGAGGCCACCGAGGAGCATCGGGCCAGCCGTCGGGCCGTTCTGGGGCTGGACCGGCCTCTCAGCGTGCAGTACTGGGACTTCATCTCGGGCCTGGTGGTCGGTGACCTCGGCGAGTCGTTCTGGCAGAGCCAACCCGCCTCGAAGCTAGTGCTGGAACGGCTGCCGGCCACCCTCAAGCTGGTGGGCGGGGCAACCGCCGTGGCGGTGCTGCTGGCCACGCCCATGGGGATGATGGCCGCCTGGTGGGAGCGGCGCTTCGCCGACCACGCCGTGCTCGGCTTCTCAATGGCGTCGATAAGCGCCCCGCCTTTCTGGATCGGCTACCTGCTGATCATCGTGTTCGCGGTGCAGCTCGGGTGGGTGCCGACGTTCGGCTCCAGGGGGGTCACCTCGCTGATCCTGCCGTCGTTCGCCATCGGCCTGGCCAGCGCGGGCCGGCTGGCCCAGATAACCCGGCGCGGCATCGTGGAGGAGTTGCGCAAACCCTACGCGGTCACCGCGCTGTCCCGGGGCTTCTCCCGGTCCTACACGATCGTGCACCACACCTTCCGCAACGTGGCCTCGAGCTTCGTGACCATGACTGGCTGGGAGCTGACCCGCATGTTCACCGGCTACACGGTGGTGATCGAGGTGGTGTTCGCCTGGCCCGGTGTCGGCCGCCTCGCCATCCAGGCCATCGAGAACCGGGACCTCATCCTGGTGCAGGCCGCGGTGGTGGTGCTGGCCACGCTGGTGGTGGTCACCAACCTGCTGGTGGACATTGCCCGCCGGATGATCGACCCCCGGGTGGAGCTGGCATGACCGCCGTGGCAGACCCGATGGGACCGGATACCGCCACCGGCGCGGCGCCGGAGAACGTCACCGTCATGGCCGACCTGCGGTCCCACCTGCGCAAGTCCAAGGCCGGCATCTCGGGGATCGTCATCTGCGTGCTGTTCGCGCTGGTGGCGGTGGTGGGCCCGTGGCTGCCGTTCCTGCCCGATCCCGCCCAGCAGAGCCTGCCCGAGAAGCTGACGCCCCCGGTGGGCTGGGGAGGCACCTGGTCGCACCCCCTCGGCACGGACCAACTCGGCCGCGACATCCTGGCCCGGCTCATCGACGGCGCCCGCATCTCACTGCTGGTGAGCGTGGTCGCGGTCGTCATCGCAGCCGTCCTCGGCACTGCCCTCGGGCTCATCGCGGGCTACATCGGCGGGAAGATCGACACCCTCATCGTGTCCGCAGCCGACGTGCAGATGGCGTTCCCGGGGGTGCTGGCCGGCCTGATCCTGGTGGCCGCGTTCGGGCCGAGCGTGTGGCTGGTCATCATCGTCATCGCCATCTCCAGTTGGATGGTGTTCACCCGGGTGGGACGCAGCCTGGTGTTCACCCTCAAGACGTCGCTGTTCGTGGAGGCGTCGGAGCTTGCCGGGGCACCGGTTCGGCGGATCATGTGGCGGCACCTGCTGCCCAACCTGGTCAGCTCGCTGATCACCCTGAGCGTGCTGGAGCTGGCCGCGGCCATCCTTTCGGAGTCGGCGTTCGCCTTCCTGGGCTTCGGTGTGCAGCCGCCCCGCTCATCGTGGGGGCTGATGATCCAGCAGGGCCGCAACTACATCACCGATGGATGGTGGATCGTGACCTTCGCGGGCATGGCCATCGCCATCGTGGTGTTGGGCGTGAACCTGCTGTCGCTGTGGCTGCAGTCGTTCAACGACGTGGCTGAGCGCGAGCAGATCATTCTCGAGAGGCCGGGCGGGTGAGCGGCACCGCCGGCGCGGAGCCGGGCCGCGCCGAGCGTCTGCTGGAGATCGAGAACCTCACCGTGGGTTTCCCCACCCGCGACGGCACCGTGCTGGGCGTGGACGGCCTGACCCTCAACGTAGGGTCCCATGAGCGCCTCGGCGTTGTGGGCGAATCGGGCTCGGGCAAGAGCGTCATGGGGCTGGCCATCCTGGGGATGGTGCTGCCGCCGGGCCGCATCATGGGCGGCTCGGTGCGGTGGCGGGGCGAGAACGTGCTTGACGAGGCAGTGGCCAACCGGGTGAGGGGCCGCGAGATTGCCATGATCTTCCAGGATCCGATGGTGTCGCTCAACCCCCTCAAGACGGTGGGCGCGCAGCTGCGCGAGCTGCTACGGCACCGGGCCGGCCTGGATCGCGCCGCGGTGAGACGGCGCTCGATGGAGCTGCTCGACATGGTGGGCATCGCCAACCCGGGCGAGCGGCTCAAGTCCTACGCGTACGAGCTGTCGGGAGGACTGCGCCAGCGGGTGATGATCGCCACCGCCCTGGCGTGCGAGCCGACGCTGCTGATCGCGGACGAGCCCACCACCGGCCTCGACGTGACCATCCAGGACCAGATCCTCACCCTGCTCCACGACCTGTCCACCGAGCTGGGGGTGTCGGTGCTGATGATCACCCACGACCTAGGGGTGGTGGCGCAGTTCTGCGACCGGGTGCAGGTGATGTACGCCGGGCGCATCGTGGAGCGGGCCCCGATCATGGAGATGTTCGCCGATCCCCTGCACCCCTATTCGGAGGGCCTGCTGCGCTCGGTGCCCAGAGTGGACCGCAGCGACAGCGAGCTGACCGGCATCCTGGGGGAGCCGCTGGACCGGGCCCGGTTCCCGCCGGGCTGCGCGTTCGAGCCCCGCTGCCCGGAGGCGGTCGAAGTGTGCCGCGGGGCCGCCCCGCCCCTCGTCCGCCTCGACGGCCGGCGCTGGGTGGCCTGCTACAACCGCACCGGACCGGAAACGTCGGACGACCGCGCTCAGAGCGTGCAGGGGGGATCGCGGTGAGCGTGCAGCCCGCGCCGCTGGTGGAGAGCCGGGGGCTCAGCGTCCACTACACCCGCTGGGTGGGCGGCCGTAAGCGCACGGTCTACGCGCTGGACGACTTCAGCATCGCGGTGGCCCCGGGCGAGACGGTGGGTCTGGTGGGCGAGTCCGGCTGCGGCAAGTCGACCGCGGGCCGGGCCCTGCTGGGCGCGGTGAAGCCCACCGCGGGCCGGGTGTTCTTCAACGGCGAGGATGTGACCGACCTGAGCCGGCAGCGCTGGCGGGCCATGCGCAAGCAGGTCCAGATGATCTTCCAGGATCCGTACTCGGCGCTGAACCCCAAGCTCAAGGTGGGAGAGAGCATCGCCGAGCCGTTCCTGGTGCACACCCGGATGCGGGGCTCCGAGCTCGTCGGCGCGGTGCAGGAGCTGCTGGAGATGGTGGGGATGACGGCCAGCGCGGCCGACAAGTACCCGCACGCCTTCTCCGGAGGCCAGCGCCAGCGCATCGTCATCGCCCGTGCCCTGGCCCTGCGCCCCGGGTTCGTGGTGGCCGACGAGGCCACCGCCGCGCTCGACGTGTCCATCCAGGCCCAGATCGTGAACCTGTTGGTGGATCTCAAGGCCAGCGTGGGCCTGTCGTACCTGTTCATCTCCCACAACCTGGCCGTGGTGCGCCACATCTCGGACCGGGTGGCCATCATGTACCTCGGCCATCTGATGGAGGTCGGCAGCCACCACGACATCTACGAGAACCCGACCCATCCGTACTCCCAGGCCCTGCTCTCCGCGGTGCCGGTGCCCGACCCGACGACCCGCGGCAGCCACGAGCCCCTCAAGGGCGACCTGCCCAGCCCCATGGACCCGCCCAAGGGCTGCCGGTTCAATACCCGCTGCCCGCTGGCAGTGGAGCAGTGCTTCGAGGAGCGCCCGCCGCTGGAGGAGCGCTCCGGTGGCCACTACGTGGCCTGCTGGGTGAATTGAGCGACGCGCACCCCAACGACCGTTTGAGGCCTCAGTTGAGCGACACACGCGCCGACAGCAAGTTGACAGCGCGCTGGGCGACGTTCGGGTACCTGTTCACGGTGTACTTCATCCTCGGCGGGGCCGAGACGATGATCGCGCCGCTGTTCCCGCTGGTGCGCCACGACCTCGACCTCTCCGAGAGCCATCTGGCCGCCATCCTGGCCGCGGTGTCCGCGGGCATCGCCTCGTTCAACGTGGTCGGCGGGGCCACCAGCCGCTGGCTGAGCGACCGGTCGCTGGTGCGGGCCACGGCCGTGAGCCTGGCCGCGGGGATGGTGCTGTCAGCCGGGGCCCAGTCGTTCTGGGTGCTGCTGGCAGGCCAGACCCTGCTGGGGGTGGCGTTCGGCATCTTCTTCCCGCCGGCGCTGGCCAGCGTGGCCCGGCTGTACCCCGACTCGACGGGCAAGGCCATCGCGGTTTGGGGTCAGGCCTACTCCTTCGGTCTGGCCGCGGCTGCTTTGAGCGCCTTCGCCGGGGGAGGCTGGCGCTGGGTGTTCGTGGGATGCGCGGTGCCTGCGGTTCTGGCCATCGCATACGTTCCCCGCTGGATTGAGGCCGACCGAGGCCAGACACCGCTGCCCCTGCTGGCCCAGGTGGCCCAGTACGCCCGCAAGCAGACCTACCGGCTGGCCGGCTACGCCAGCTTCGGCGGCGTGTCGATGCACTTCGTGGTGATCGGCTTCTCGACGGTGTACTTCGTGGACCGGGGCGTGGACCTGCGCCTGGTGGCCGTGCTGCTCGCCGCGGGGCGGGTCCTGTCGGCCCCGGTCAAGATCGTCGGCGGAGCCCTGTACGACCGGCGGGGCGGACCGTGGACGGCCCGGCTGATGATGCTCAGCACCTCCGCGCTGGGCCTGCCCCTGCTGCTGCTGCCGCCCCGGGCGGGCGTGTGGCTGCTGGTTCCGTTCGTGGGGATGGCGGTGTCGGTGCTGCCGGTGGCCAACGCCATGCTGGTGGCCGCCCTGCCGCCCCAGTCGGGCTGGGGCATCGGCACCTTCCGGGCCGCGCTGTTGGGCTCGGCCGCGCTGCTGTCGGCGATCGTCAGCGGCCTTCTGAGCCTCGGGGTGCCGCTGGAGACGCTGATGCTGGCCGCGCTGGGACTGCCCGCCCTGGTGACCGCAGCCATGCACCGCGCCGTCAGCGTGTCGGATGCCAAGACACCCTGACCGACGGGGACTCCAAAGCATTGCGTTTATTCAGAAGTTTGCGGATACACCCAAACTATTGCGCATTTGCGCTTTGGACAGTCAAGCCTGACCGCGCTAGTCATCGGCGTCGTACTTCATGACGTAGTAGGCAGAACGCCTCACCCCGTGCATCTCCAGCCTGCCGTCGTCTCGCAGGCGGCGCAGTAGACGGCTAGCCCTCTCCGAATCAATCTGGCACAACTCGGTGGCCTCCCGTCGGGTAATGGACCCATTCCGGTCTACAAAGGTGAGCACCATTTGTTCTTGTTGGATGTCATCAAAGCCACGGGCACGTACGTACTGGGACGGTTCGCCGAGACGCTCATAGAGAGTGGCAGACAGGTGGTAGGTGCGCCCCTTGCCGTCACCTCGCGCCTCAAGCAACGACTGATCGACCAGGCTGTTCAGAGAGGCCCGAGCCTCGTGCTGGTCGACTTGGAACAGCTCAGCGGCACGAGCTGTGTTGATTCGCTGCTCGCGGCGCACCTCGTACAGTGTGAGGAGGTCTTCGAGGAAGAACTCCTGGCCGGCACTTCGTGCCTCCGCGATGAAGCCAGCTAATTCCTTGTCAGCTGGTCCGGACCGTACTCTCACCACGACCGAGCTTGCTGTGCTACGGCCGTAGTCGGGAGGAGGTCTGCCGAGAACCAACTGGCTGTAGAAGGCTCTATTCACGCCACGACCGGTGCGTTCCACCAATCCGGCCCGACTGAAGGCATCGGCCAGCGCCGGATTGCGGGGACGTGGCGGGCTGGTAAGCAGATTGCGGGTAGTGACACCCTCAGGCAGCCCGCCCGGATTGGACACCACGAGGGCGTCTCGTGTGATCTCGGCGAGTGTCGGACCGGGAAGAGTGTAATCGCGGTGCACGAGCGCGTTGGCCACAAGCTCACGCATGGCCGCTTCCGCGAATCTCGGAAGAGCGATGCGCAAGAGACCGATCTCCACCTCCTCCTCGGGATTGCGGGCCTGCACTCGATCGGTGATTTCAGACATGGCCCGTAGAAGCGGAGTATGCCCCAGGGTGCGTGTGCGAACCTCAAGACTGTCCAGTTCTTGGAAGCCCACTTCGAAGGCGGGCAGGCGCCGTGCGATTGCGTTCGGTGTTCCGAAGAGCAAGAGCGCTCCTACGCAGAGTTGGTTGTCCAGGGTAAGAAAACGGAGGGCCTTGAGAAGGTCAAGATTGGGCAACGTGGCAAGCACACTGTCGCCGCCCGCCTTCGCCAGTCCGCGAAACCGATTGATCTCTTCAGGTGCTAGATCGTCGACGGCCAGACCGGGCACCACAAGTAGGGAGTAGTCCTGCGCGCCGAGGCTCCCGGCTCGGGCGAGGACCTCATGAGGCCGCATTGGCAAACACTGCGGCTTGCCGTGCACGTCGACAGCACGCCGGACGTACTTGCCGTCGCTGGTCGCGACCACGGTCGTTGCAGCAGGGACCGTCACGACGAGAATCTGTGTCTCTTCGACCTCGGTGACGGCGGCAGTCACCAGTACCGCAGGGTCGGTCTTGTTGGCGATCAGGGACTCGATTCGAGTCGGATAGGTCTCGGGGCCATGACGCGGTGCGGCCCCGGTCAACTTGCCGTCGTTGTCCACACCGACCAACAAGACCCCGCCGCTGCCGTTGGCGAGGCAAGCGACGGCCTCTACGAGTTCGGAATCGCTAATCGACCCGACCTTGAATTCGACATTGAGTGTCTCTCCCGTGATTAGAAGGTCTCGCAAGCGGTCTGAGTCCATGCTCCTACTATAGCCCAATGCTTTGCGTTTACTTCTAGCTTTGCGTATACGCTCAAACTTTTGCGCATTTGCGCATGACGGCGTGCGCTAGCGCTGATGGCCCGCGGCCATTCACCGCGCTCTGGAACCGTCGGGCGCCGACGGCCTGGTGACTGGCCGTGCCGCGCCTAGAGGCGACTACACCGGGACGGGGCAGGTGATGAGTTTGTAGGTGTTGAGGCGCTTGCGCAGGGTGTAGAGCAACAGGGCCACCGCGAGCAGGCCCACGAAGGGCTGCACCGGGGCCCACCACGACAGCGCGCCGGACACGCCGACCAGGGCGACCACCGCCTGGTTGCACACCGGGCAGCCCACCGCCAGGAAGGAGACGAACCCGCCCCAGATGGTCCGGGTGCCCTGGCGCTCGGTGGCCGCAGCCAGCTCGCTCGATTCGACCGGCTCGGGGCGGATGGCGAAGATCAGCCCGATCAGCGACGAGGTCACGGCCAGGATCACGTAGTCAATCCACCTCACCGCGACAGGGCGACCGAATATTGGAGTGTCGATCAGATCCGAGGGCACCGCGATGATCACCGCGGCCACCCCGGCGAACAGCACCGCCCGAGGCCAAGTGGCCACCGGAAGCGTCCTCAGATCCTTGATCATGCCGCGACCCTCACGTCACCTTGTCGATCACCCTGAAGGCGTAGTCGCGCTGCTCGTCGCCAAGAGTGGCCCGAACCCGGTAGCCGCCGGGCTTGGGGAACTGCAATATGCCGGTGACCACCAACGGCGAGCGGCTGTCGGAGCCGGGAACCTTGCCGGGAGGGCGGCCGACCTCGATGTTGGCGGTGGCCTCCATCAGCTTGTGGTGGCCGTCCTCGTCCTCGACCCTGATCACCACCTGATGGCGCTGGTTGTGCTCCATCCACGGGACCAGCACCGACAACGCGATGGCAAAATGCTGCGGGCGGGGCTTCTTGCCCTCCTTGTAGGCCCGGGTCACCCTGTCCCAGCCCGCGCCGCTGAGGTACAGCAGCCCGTTCTGCACTTCGGCATGATTCGCCAACGTCAACAACTCGATCTGGGCCACCGGCGGCAGTCTACGAAGGCGAGACTGTCGGTGTGCCGGGCCTCACGAAGAAGAGGGCTCCCGGACGCCGTCGCCGTCGAGGCTGTCAGGCTGTCCGTCATCCGCTGGAGACAAGCGGGTTCGGGCGATGCCGCGAAGTCGAGGGAGCCACCATGGCAGCAGAGCCAGAATCAGCAGCGCTGCCACCGCCGCGACCACGACGATCCAGGCCCATGATGGCGACGAGGTGTCCGGGGTTGTCTCGGCGAAGATCCCAGGTCCGGGATCGAGGAGGTTGATGTCCCACCTGAACGTCGACACCGCATAAGCGTCGCCGGAGCCGACGAGCGATATCTCTCCACGAAGCCCTCCCGAGGCCTCGTCCGCATCGTATTGGAACGGTGTTCCGGGAAGAGTGATCGACAGCGTCATGGTGGGCGACGAGACGCCGCTCTCCTCCATCATGGCCACATAGAAATGGCCCTCGCCCGACACCTCCTCCCCGAAGGCCGAGTCCGACTCGAAGCGCCACCCCCCGTCGCGCAGACGTCGCAGCGAAGTGCCCTCGCCGTAGCCGAACATCTCCGAGAGAACCGAGTCAGCGGCATCGGCGTCCCAATGGATCTCCATGCTGGTGCGGCATTCGGACACGTCGCTCTCGGACTCGACGGTCGCACCTGAGCGAGAGGCCGAGTCCGACACGCCGGTTAGAGGGTGATCGGCACTGAACATCTCGCGACACGCATCCTCGAAGTCCACTTCCGTCGCGTCCGTTGCCTCCACGCCCATCTCCCCGGCCATTTCGGCGGCGATTCCGGCCAAGAACTCCAAGAACTCGCGACGGACTTGGAAATCGACACGCTGCGAGCCTGAGCCGTCCTCGTTTATCGTGATCTCCACGACGGTGTCTACGCAGCCAACCGTCAACACAGCGGCGCATGCGACCACGCAGATTGGGGCCGCCCGCCGAAGGAGCCTCATGGGCGCCCCACCGTACACCTGATCCCGAATCGGGGAACTAGGCGTCGTCTACAACGAGACCGAGGCGCTCGGCCAGGCCTATGCGCTGGAGCTTGCCGGTCGGGCCCTTGGGAAGCTCGTCCAGCACCAGCACACGGCGGGGCACCTTGAAGGCGGCCAGCGACTGCGACAGGAAGCGGCGCAGCTCCCGCTCGGCCACCTCGGCTCCCTCTGCGGCCACCACCGCGGCGGCCACCTCCTCGCCGAGCTTGGGGTGCGGCACGGCGAACGTCACCGCCTGGGCCACCGACGGATGGCGCAGCAGGGCCTCGTCCACCTCCAGCGGGGAGACCTTCTCGCCGCCCCGGTTGATCTGCTCCTTGAGGCGGCCGGTGAGGAACAGGTAGCCGTCACCGTCGACGTAGCCCTCGTCGCCGGTGCGGAACCAGCCGTCGGTGAAGGCGGCCGCGTTGGCTTCGGGATTGCTCTCGTAGCCGTCGATCACCGTCGGGCCCTTGATCGACACGTCGCCCCGCTCCCCCGCAGGCATCCGCTGGTTGCGCGAGTCGAGCACGGCCAGCTCGATGCCGGTGGGAACCCCCACCGACCGGGGCTTGGCCACCGCAGGCGGCAGCGGGTTGGCGCACATCTGGTGAGTGGCCTCGGTCATGCCGTAGGCCTCGATCACGGGCGAGCCGAACAACTCACCGAGCTCGATCAGCACAGGCTCGGGCAGCGACGCCGACGATGAGCGCACGAACCGAAGACCCGCGCTCCGGGCCGTGTCGCGGTGGCGGGACGAGCGGGAGATCACCATCTGGTGCATGGTCGGCACCGCGGTGTAGTAGGTGGGCCGCAACGCTTCGAGCTGGGCGAAGAACCGGAAGGCGTCGAAGCCCTCGGTGCAGGCCACCGAACCTCCGGCCGACAGCGGGGCCAGCAGCCCGGCCAGCAGCCCGTGAATGTGGAACAGCGGCATCACCTGCAGCGACCGGTCGTCGGCGGTGAGATCCAGCGACTGTGCGATACCCGTAGCGGAGCGGGCCAGGTGCCGCTGGCGCAGGGGCACGATCTTGGGCCTCGAAGTGGTGCCGGAGGTGTGCAGAACCAGAGCGACGTCCTCCCGTGACGGCCCGTTCGGAGCGGATGGCTCGGCGACAGGTGACGAAGCGATCAGGTCGATCGAGCCCACCCCGTCGGCAGCTGAGCCGGTCAGCGCCACGGGCAGAACCCCGGCATCGGCCGCGCGGGCCGCGTCGCGGGCGTCCGAGCCTGACTCGTCGGGCCGGGTGATCAGCGCTCTGGCGCCCAGATCGTCGAGGCAGAAACGCAACTCCTCGGTGCGGTACTTGGGGTTCAGCGGGGCGGCGCAGCCGGTGCAGGCTGCGGCCAGGAAGGCGATGGCCATCTCGGGGCCGTTCGGGACCACGATGGCGATGCGATCGCCGGCGCCCAGCCCCAGCGCCCGGAGCCGGCCCGCGAGGCGGTCCACCTCGGCCCGCAGCTCGGCGTGGGTCAGCACCAAGCCGTCGGGCGCGACGATGGCCGGAACGCGGTCGGCGCCAGTGGCCAGAAGCCCCCTCAATGTCGTTCCGCCACTCACCTAACCGACCCCCGACCCCGTTTCTTCGCGATTGGTGGCGCATATAGGCAAGTACCCGCGAGAATCCCTCGGCTGCACGTCCGCAGTCCTCACGCAGCGCCGGTGAGGCGGTGGTTGAGCAGGGAGGCCAGGCCGTAGACGCTGCTGATGGCCGGGGTGGGCACGCCGGTCAGCTCGCCGAGCTCGACGAACACGCCGACCAGCGGGTCGAGCTCCAATGGGCGGCCGGCCTCGGCGTCCTGCAGCATCGACGTCTTGTGCTCGCCGACGGCCTCAGCCCCGGCGATACGGCGCTCCACGCCTATTCTGATGCTCACCCCGAGGGCCTCGGCGATGCGGCTGGCCTCCGTCATCATCTGCGCGGCCAGATCCCGGGTGGCCGGCGTGCGGCAGATCTCGCCGAGCGTCGCCCCGGTCAGGGCGCTGATGGGGTTGAAGGCCAGATTGCCCCACGCCTTCACCCACAGGTAAGAGCGGATGTCGGTGAGCACGCGCGACTTGAACCCGGCCGAGGTGAGAGCGCCCGCCAGCGCCCTCGCCCGCTCGGACTTGGTCCCGTCCGGCTCGCCCACCGGGAACCGGTCGCCCTCCACGTGTGTGATCACGCCGGGCGCGGTCTTCTCCGCAGCCGGGTAGGCGATGCCGGCCACGATCCGCTCCGACGGCACCGCCGCCGCGATCACGCCGTCGGGATCCAGCTTCGCCAGCCGCCTGCCCTCGTGGGATCCTCCGTGACGCTCGAAGTACCACCAGCCGATGCCGTTCTGCACCGGCACGACCATGGTGTCGTCGTCGCACAGCCGCTCTAGCTCGTGGGCCACCGCCGCGATCTGGTGGGCCTTGAGGGCCAGGATTACCGTGTCGTGCGTTCCCAGCGCCCCGAAGTCGTCGGACGCGGTTAGATCGGAAGCCACCGTCTCGGTGCCGTCGAGCTCCACCAGCCGCAGCCCGTCTCGCCGGATCGCCTCCAGGTGCTCGCCCCGGGCGATGACGCTCACATCGTGCCCGTCCGCCGCGAGGCGGGCGGCCAGCATCCCGCCGATGGCACCGGCGCCGACCACGCAAATCCTCACGGCCCTACGGGACCCTGTGGATACGTGCAGTTGCTTCGCGACGAGTCATCTTGTCTCCCGCTCCTGTTCGCTACGCTCACGGGCCGCTCGGGCCACGGCCTCGCTCAACTCCCTGATGGGTTTCTCATGGCTTGCGGCCTATCCGCTCGGCCTCTAAGTGTGCCAGGCGAATGGCCCCGCACGGTATACAGTCGCTGTTAGACCACGGGCCAGCGGGGGACCGCGAACTTCATGAGGCCGGTGCGCTCGGCTGCGGCCGTCGCCGCCTCACGGCCCCGAGCCATGATGGCCCGGGCGTCGAGCTCAACGAACTCGCCACCCTCCACGATCACCTTGCCGTCGATCACAACGATGTCAATCGAGTCTCCGCTCACGCCGTGACCCAGGTTCGACAGCGGGTTGTGCAGCGGCACCCACTCGGGCCGGTCGAGGTCGAACAGCAGGAAGTCGGCCCGCTTGCCCGCCTCCAGCGAGCCGATCTCGTCGTCCCAGAGCACCGAGCGGGCGCCGTCGATGGTGAGGTGCTCGAGGATCGTCTCAGCCGGCATCAGCGAGGCGTCCTCGAAGATGTCGCGGTACACCCGGAAGTACTGGGCGATGCGCAGGATGTCGGTGGTGTGCGAGCAGGCGCCGATGTCGGTGCCCACCCCCACGGTCACGCCCCGCTCCAGCAGCTTGAGGTGGGTGGCCCGCCGCAGCCCGCCCCAGCCGAAAACCGTGCTGGCGGTGGGGCACATCGACACCTTCACGTCGCGCTCGGCCAGCAGGTCGCACTCGTCGTCGGTGAGGAAGTGGCAGTGGACGAGCTGCACGCTGGGGCCGAGCACGCCGTTGCGCTCGTAGCGGGCGATGGGACGCTCACCGTCGAACACCCGCTGGTGGTGCTCAACGGAGTCGCGGTTGGAAATCATGTGCGACACGATGCCGGTGCCGTGCTCGGCGGCCAGCTCGGCAATGGCGCGGCACAGGCGGTCCGACACCATGCGCTCGGTGCGCAGCGAGAACCAGGGCCGCACCCGGCCGCCAGCCGCTCCCTTTTGCGACTCCACGAAAGCCAGGCCGGAGGCGATGGCGTCGTCGGTGGTGGAGTCGAAGGTGCCCGGCATGGCCCGGCCCCCGGCCATGTCGGTGAGCGAGCGGGCCAGAGCGGCCCGGCATCCGATCTCGTCCACGGCCCGAGCCGAGTTCTCAGGGCTCTGCGAGCCCGGGTCGCACAGGGTTGTGGTGCCGTGGCGGACCGACTCCAGCAGCGCGCACATGGCCGCCAGGTAGGCCTCGGTGTCGGTGACGCCGGCTTCCATCGGATAGCAGCGGTCGTGCAGGAACACCTTGAGGGGAACGTCGTCGCCCAGGCCCCGCACGAAGAACGGGGCCAGATGCTGGTGGTTGTCGATGAAGCCGGGGGTGATCAGGCGACCGCGTGCGTCGATGGTTCGGACTGCCTCGCGGTAGCCGGCCGCCTCCAGGTCGGCGGTCCGTCCCACCGCCTTGATCTCGCCGCCGTCCACGGCCACCGCGCCGTCGCGCACCATGCGGCGCTCGGGGTCCATGGTGATGAGCCAGTCGGCGTTGCGCACCAGCATGTCGATCATCTCCTCAGCCTCCCCAGCTGCTCGGTGCCGTGACCGAATTGGCAGTGCTCAGCACCCAAAAGGGATCACAGCGCTGCCAATTCCCAAGCGGGCTCGGTGCCGTCACCGAATTGGCAGTGCTCAGCACCCAAGAGGGATCACAGCGCTGCCAATTCCCAAGCGGGCTCGGTGCCGTCACCGAATTGGCAGTGCTCAGCACCCAAAAGGGATCACAGCGCTGCCAATTCCGGTCGAGGATCATGGCGCGAGCCTTCTGAGTTCGTAGGCGTAGTGGCTCAGTCCAGCCTCTATGTCGAAGGTGGGCTTCCAGCCCAGCGAGGCCTCGGTGTGCGACAGGTCGAGCGGGTCGCTGGCCGACACCGCCGACGGGCGTCCCGGGATCACCTGCACCTTCAGGTCATCGAAGATCCGTCGAACCGCGGTCACCATGTCATCGAACGTTGTGATCGTGCCGGTCCCGATATTGAAGACAGCCTGCTCGGGCAGGTCTGCGGTGGCGGCCAGATCAATCGCCCGGCCCACATCGAGGTCGTAGACGTACTCGAAGTCCATGGTGTGCTCCTGCTTGACGAAAGCGGTCTGGCCCTTGAGGCCGGCCTGGAGCAGGGCCTGGATCTTGGATCCGAAGGATCCCCCCTCGAAATGCCCGTAGCCGTAGGCGTTGGCCGGTCGCAGGATGGCCAGCTCGAAGCCGAACTCCTTCTGGTAGCTCTCCGCGGCCAGCTCCTTGATGACCTTGGAGTTGCCGTAGGCCCGTCCCGGCCCTCGGGGCGCATCCTCGGTGAGGGGCGCACCCCTCGCCCGCCGCCGGTCGTACACCGCGAAGCTGCTGATGTGCACCAGCCGGCGCACCCGGGTGAGCCGCACCGCCTCCAGGACGTTGATCGTGCCCATGACGTTCACCTGCAGCCCGGTATAGAGATGCCGCGACACGCTCTCGCCGATCAGCCCAGCGGTGTGCACGACGGTTTCCGCCTTGTGGTCCCGCATCGCCGAGAGGATCGCTGACTGATCGCGGATGTCGGCCCTCACCGTGGGAATGTCGGCCGCCACCGGTCCGAGGCGCTCATGCAGGTACTCGGGACGGGTCTGCAGGTCGAGGAAGACGACCTGCTCGCCTCTCTGCAAGGCGCAACGGGCAAAGGACGTGCCCAACAGTCCGATCCCGGTCACGAGCGTTGTCATGGAAATCTCAACTCCTTCACGGCCAATGCGGTCATGCGACTTCGAACTCGCCGCTGATCTCGACGGGCTGCTGGCGAGGCAGGCTGGCCATGCCGACCGCGGCCCGAGCATGGCGGCCGCGTTCGGGGCCGCACAGCTCGAAGAACAGGTCGGAGGCGCCGTCGACGACCTTGGGCATCTGCTCGAACTCCGGAGTGCAGTTCACCATGCCCAGCAGCCTCACCACCCTGCGGATGCGATCGAGATCGCCCAGTTCGGCACGCAGGGTGGCCAGGATGGACAACGCGCAGGCCTTGGCGACCTCGTATCCCTGCTCCACCGAGAGCTCCGCACCGAGCTTGCCTCGCCGCACGATGTCCATGTCCGGATGGTGGGGACCATGGCCCGAGACGAACATCAGGTCGCCGACCCGCACGCATCCCTGACGATTCGCGCTGGGGAACTGCCGGGGCTCGGGCAGCGTGAGCCCCATCACGGCCAGCCGAGCCTCGATCCCGCCCACAGTCACGGGATCGGCTCCGACTTGTAGGCGGCACAAGGACCGCGGCGCGACTCGCAGGAGCGTTCTTGGTGCAGGACATTGTCGAGGGGGACGACAAGCTGCTGGGCACAACGACCGCGGTGCGCCTGGCGGCAGCGTTCGGCCATGTCAGAGGACCTCCGCGGCCTCGCGCACGCTGGAGATGAGCGACGCCCTCAACAGGAACTCCCGGGCCAGGGCGGGATCGTCTGCGGCCCGCCGCAATTCGTCGCGGTTGCGGTGCCGCACTTCCGGGTCGGACTCGGCCATCAGCTTCTTGTTGCGGATGGTGATGGCCTGCACATGGGCAACCGCCACATGGCGGCGCTGGCGGACGTAGCGGTCGAGCGCCTCGTCGCCGGCGCCGCCCCGCCGCACCGACGACAGCTTGGCGGCCAGGTTCACGGCGTCGTGGATGCCGCTGTTCATGCCCATGGCGCCGATGGGGCTGTTGACGTGGGCCGCGTCGCCGGCCAGCAGCACCCGCCCCACCCTGAAGGTCTCGGCCACACGCTGATGAACGGTGTACAGCGACTTCGACACCACCTCGTAGGGCGTGCCGGCGGGATGGAACCTCTGCAGCCCGGCCTCTATGACGTCGTCGTCGAGGAGCACATCGGGGTCGGCGTCGACGTCGGCGGGCAGCACCACCCTCCACAGGTCCGTCCACCTGAAGAGGTTGGCCCACTCGACCGGATCGAGAATGTAGTTGCGATAGCCGTAGGGCAACAGCGAGTCGAAGTCGAACAGCACGCTCAGCGTCATGGTGCGGTCGGGGAAGGCGAAGCCCTCGAAATCGATTCCGAGCTGCTTGCGCACCACGCTGTGGGCGCCGTCTGTGCCCACCAGGTGGGTGCCTCGCAGTTCCTCCCGCTCGCCGTCGGCGGTCTCGACCGCCGCGGTCACCGAATCGGAGGCCTGGCGGAAGCCGACGAGCTCGGTGCCGGTGCGGATCTCGATCAGGTCGTTGCCGGAGGCCATCTTGAGCGCCTCCTCCACCAGCTTGAGGCGGTCGCACTGCAATGCGTGAGGGAAGCGGGTGTCGCCGGCCAGCACGCCGTGGTCGAACACCGCGATGGGCTCGGGATCGCCCCTGTCCCAGTAATGCACGAGGGGGGCAACAATGCCGCGGGGCTCGAGGCGGTCGTAGAGGCCGATGTCGTCGAGCATCTCCAGGGTGGCCGCGTGGATGGTGCCGGCCCGGCGGACCTGGTCGAGCAGGTCCACGAGCTTCTCGACTACCAGCACCCGGTGGCCGCGCCCGGCAAGGGACAGGGCCAGCACCAGACCCACCGGCCCGGCGCCAGCGATCAGCACCCGATCGTCAGCTGAGGGCACCGGGGTCTGCCGGGTTGGGCTCCACTACGGCGTCTTCTTGCGCATCGGTTCCCTCGGGGTCTCGCAGCGCCCCGATCCAGCCGGAGGTGGTGAGATCGAACACCAGGCCGTCGGGCGACCGGTACTTGACCTCGTAGTAGCGATTGGGCTCGTCGGGTCGCCGGCCCCGCACGTGCTCGGCGCCGACCTGCTCCACCCGGGCTGCGGCCTCCTCGAGGTCGTCGACCCACATGCCGAAGTGGTAGAGCCCGTAGAAGGGCTCCGAGCCGTCGCCGTCGGCGGTGATCCCCACAACGGGGTCGTCGCCGAAGTGAAGCAGGGCCACGTTCATCACGCCGTCGGTCATGTACACGCCCCGCCCGGCGTCGCCGGCCTTGGTCATGCCGAAGGCCTGCTCGAAGAAGGCCTGGGCCGCGGCCACGTCGGGCACGGAGATGGCCAGGTGTCGGAGCCGGGCAGCCACGGCGACTGACTTTATGCAATCGCTGCGGGTGACATCTCATCAGAGCGTGCGCGGGTAGGTGACGCCGCCTCGCGGTGCAGCGTCGTGCTTCCCGCTGTTGTTCGCTGCGCCTCACGGGCCGCTCGGGCCAGGAACCCGAAGGTTGTCTCCAACCACCCGTCGAGTATAATGAAATACAATGACAGCTTCCAGAGGGCGACTCAAACAACCATTCCCAGACTGGGAGGGACCCGTGGGCGTATTCAACTGGCCGATCCGACTCGACAGCATGGACGGCGAAGGGTCCTTGCAACTGGACGCGATGGTGGACACCGGCAGCAGCTACACGATCGTGCCGGCCAGCCTGTTAAGGAACCTGGGAGTCGTGCCAACTGAGAAGGTCGGCCTCGTGCTGGCCGACGGGCGGCGCGTCACCTACGACATCGGGGAGGCTCGGGCCACGGTAGACGGGCGCAGCACCCCTACCTGGGTGGTCTTCGGCGAGGAGGGCGCCGATCCCTTGTTGGGGGCGTACACGCTGGAAGGGCTGCGTCTGGCCGTCGATCCCTGGAGGCTCACGCTGGTCCCCTTGCCCTACGCTTGGGCGTAGGCGCCACCAACCACTCAGGCCGTCGCGGTGTCCGAGAGCAAGGCCCGTATGGCCCGGGCTGGAATCTCCCACGGCGACCCTCCAAACAGTTCTACGGCCGCAGTGGCTGCCGGGCACGCGCTGGCCACGGAGGCCGCGGTAGCGCTGCTCCGCCAAGGAGGATCCGCGGTCGACGCAGCCATCGCGGCCGATGCGGTGATGGGTGTGGTGGAACCCACCGCCACCGGTGTCGGAGGCGACGCCATGGCTGTGGTCGCGACCCGCGAGGGAGTCGCGGTGCTCAACGGCAGCGGCCGCTCCGGACGGCGCACCGACCCGGAGTCGGTTCCCGACAACGGGCACGGGTTCGTGCCCTCGATGGGGGGCGCAGCGGTCACCGTCCCCGGGGCGGTTGCGGGCTGGTGGGACCTGCACCAGCGCTTCGGCCGGTGCGAGTGGCCGAGCCTGTTCGAACCGGCCATCGCGGCCACGGTCGACGGCGCCGCGGTCGGCACTACCGGCAGCCGGCTGTGGGCTGGTGCCCGGCGCCGCCTCGACGTCGCGGGCGAGGCGCTCTACTTCCCGGCCGGCACCGCCCCGCCGCCGGGCGAACGGTGGCGCAACCCCGCCCTCGCCGCGGCACTGGAGCAGATCGCAACCGACGGCCCCGAAGCCCTGTACCGGGGCCCGCTGGCCCGGGAGATCGCAGATGCGGCCGCAGCCGCGGGTGGGAGCCTGCACATCGACGACCTCGCCGACCACCGCAGCGAGTGGGTTCCGCCGCTGCGGGCGGACCTGGGACTGCACGAGCTGATCACCGTCCCGCCGCCGTGCCAGGGCGCGGTGGTGGCCCTGGCAGCCCAGTCGGTGCACGCTCGGGGCCTGCTCGGCACCACCGGCGCAACGGCGGGCGCCGAGGCCGCCGCGGCCATGGTCGAGGCGCTCGACCGGGCCTTCGCGGTGGCTCTCGATTGCGTGGCCGACCCCGCCGAAGCCAAGGTCCCCGGCTACGACGAGCTGCGGGACCGGATGGCCGGCGCGCCGCGGCGCGGCCCGATGCCCCTGGGACCGGGCACCGTTTTCACCGTGGTGATGACGGCCGAGCAGGCGGTGGTGCTCAGCTCCAGCGTGTGCGACCGGTTCGGCTCGGGTGTGACCGTCCCCGAGGGCGGGTTCGTGCTCCAGAGCCGGGGCCGGGGCTTCTCGACCGACCTGAGCCACCCCAACGCGGTGGCGCCCGGCAAGCGCCCGTACCACACGATCGTGCCCGCGCTGGTGCTCGAGGATGGGCGTCCCATGCTCGGCATGGGAGTGGTGGGCGGCATCATGCAGCCTCAGGGGCAACTGCAGATCCTGCACCGGGTGCTCGGGGGTGCCGACCTGGCCGCGGCCGTGGGAGCGGGCCGGTTCCGCCTGATCGGCGAAGGACGGGTGACGACGGAGGAGAGTCTGGAACCGGATTGGCGAACCGCGATCGGAGCCGCCGGCTATGACCTCGTCGACGCAGCCGACGTCATCGGCGGCTTCGGCGGCGCCCAGGCCGCCATGGACGCCCGGGGCACGCTCACCGCGGCCAGCGACCCCCGCCGCGACGGCACGTCAGCCGTCGTCACCCTGCCCGACTGAGCATCCCGGCTCGCGGCTCGCGGTGACAGGGAGCTAGCTCGAGAGGCTGTTGAGCCAGTCGATGACGTCGTCGAGGGGGGCCACGTCCGCGTACTTCATGTGCAGGTCGAGCAGGTTGACCTTGTGGGAGATCTGGCTGCGGTCGGCCACGCACTCGAAGGGGATGACCACGTCGAAGTTGTACTGGAAGGCGTCCACCGCGGTGGCCCGCACGCAGCCGCTGGTGGTCAATCCGGTGATCACCACGGTGTCGACCTTGTCGTAAACCAGCAGCGCGGCCAACTCGGTGCCGAAGAACCCGCTCGGCTTGTGGTGCTTGCACACCACTATCTCGCCCGGCTTGGGCGCCATTTCGTCCACGATCACATCGCCCGGGGGCAGGTCCGGGTCGGGCAGGCGCCGGCCGACCGTCTTCCAGCGCCCCTTCTGGCCCGGCTCCGGCACGTGGCTGGGATCCTCATACATCTTCGTGTAGTACACAGGGTAGCCGAGCCGGCGGGTCTCAGCCAGCAGCCGAGCGCTGGCCGCCACTGCAGGCCAGCCGGTCTCGGCACAGCCGGTGGGCCAGCGGCCGTCCACGAACGCCAGCGTCATGTCCACCACGATGAGGGCAGGCGACGTCCCGGCGCTGATGGCGCGGAACTCGTCGCCGCTGAACGCGTCCCCGTACCCGGCCGCGAGGTACCTAGCCATGTCGTCGGGCGGTACGGCGTCGTTCCAGGGATACACGGGTGGTCAGGCCCTCATCGCGATCCTTGAGACCACAGAACGCTCAGCCCCCGAAAAAGCCCACGAGGGAGCACGACCTTCAGTCACAGCGCCGTGCTCCCTCGCAGGTGGAGGGGACTGTCAGTTCTTGGAGGTCAGCCCAGCGTCATGTCCTCCACGCGGGCCGTGTCGTCGTAGCGCGGGATCCAGCTCAGGTTGTCAACGCCGCCGTTGACGCTGAGGTATGTGAGGATCGGCAGGATGCCGACGTTGTCGCAGTTGTAGGCGAGGATCTCGTGGTACATCTGCTCGCGGACGGCGGGATCAAGCTCGCTGGCAGCCGCGTCGAGCATGCCGACCAGCACATCATCGACGTAGGAAGACACAACCGTGTCGCCGATGTAGGAGCCCAGCCGCGCCCCGTCCTGCAGCTCGTTGGAGGACGACGACAGGAAGATGTCGCCGCCTACCTCACCGGGCCGCAGGAGGAACTCGTCGGTGAGCCACACTCCAAAGGCCAGCATTTGGAGATCGATGTTCAGGCCAGCGGCCTCCATGTCGGCCGCGATGGCCTCGCCGAGCTCCTCGAACTTGGTCCACCTCGGGACGCCTACAAGGAACGTGATCTCTTCGCCCTGATAGCCAGAGTCAGTGATGATCTGCTGGGCCTGGCCCGGGTCGTAGGGCCGGTCGGTGATGTTGGGGTTGTAGCCAAACACCCCAGATCCGAAGATATGGCAGTTGGCTCGGCCAGCCTGGCCCTCGTAGATGAACTCGATGTAGTCGTCGACGTTGAGCGCGTGGGCGATGGCCACCCGCAGCTCGGGATAGTCACCCATCGGACCCTCGTAGTTCTTTATCCGCAAGTACGGGTACTCGATGCCCTCGTCGCGCACGAACAGCTTCGGCATCTGGTCGGCCGAGTCGGCCGAGAGGTCCACCGCCAGGTGCACCTCGCCCGCCTGCACGGCCGCCACCCGGGACTGCTCATCGGGCAGGAAGACGAACTTCACCTCGTCGATCTGTGGCTCCGGACCCCAGTAGTCGGTGTTGCGGGTGAGGGTGAGGGAATCACCCGGCACCCACTCGTCCAACCTGTAGGGGCCAGTGCCTACCGCCTCGTTCGCAAGGCCGTCGGCGGCCGCGCCGGGCTCGACCATCTGCACCATGTAGAGCCGGGCCGGCAGCACCGGGTCGGGTCCGTTGGTGTTGATGCGGATGGTGTAGTCGTCCACTACGTCCACACTCGAGATCTTGTCCACCTGCGATCTGAGGTCCGAGTTCACCTCGTCGTCGTTGATGATCCGCTCGATGGAGTACTTGGCCGCGGCCGCGTTGAACGGGGCGCCGTTGTGGAACGTGATGTCCCGGCGCAGCTTGAGCTCCCAGGTGGTCTCGTCGACCAGTCTCGGCTGCGACGCGGCCAGCCTCGGCACGAAGATCGACGGGTCCACGATGTCGCGCTCAATGAGCCGCTCGTAGACGTTCTCCATGGTGCGGCGCATGTGGCCGTCCTGGAAGTGAGGATCAAGCTTGGCAGGACTCTCAGGGATGGCGATGGTGATTGACTCGGGAGCCTCCGCAGCCATCGCGGCCTCCTCCGCTGCGGCTGCGGCCGCAGCAGCCGCCTCCTCTGCGGCCTGAGCCGCCTCGTCGGCATCAGCCTGAGCCGCGGCCTCTGCGGCCTGAGCCGCCTCCAATTGCGCCTCAAGCTCGGCCACGACCTCGGGGTCTACGGCCTCAGCCATGGCAGCGGCTAGCGCCGCCTCGGCATCTGCTGCCGCAGCCGCGGCCGCGTCGGCATCAGCCGCGGCCTCGTCGGCATCAGCCTGAGCCGCGGCCTCTGCGGTCTGAGCCGCGGCCGCGTCGGCCTGGGCCTGTTGGAGAGCAGCGGCATCCGCCGCGCTGGTGTCCGGGGCTGCTTCGTCGTCGCCGCACGCGGCCGCGACGAGAGTGAAGACAAACAGGGCGGCAAGCAGCCGCTGCATGACGGTGATCTTCTTGAACATCTGGTCGTGTCCCTCCAGTGGATCCGTGGGTAACAGCGGCTGCGGACATCGTTTCGCAACCGATCGCGGCAACGGTATACCGCATCGGGACAGCCCGCAAGTTGTTGTATACAGAGGCCGGGCCGCGGCCCGCGGCGGGTCGGACCGGCATTAGCGCGAACCGGTCCTTGGGGCCGGAGCGTTACCTGTGCGTACGCCAGGCCCGGCTGTCGGTGAACAGCACCACCGGACCGATGAGCGCCGCAGTCGCCACCAGCACCGCGGGGCCCAGGCCCAGCACGAGCAGGGCGGCCACGCCGAGGGGCGCGCCGGAGAGGGTGAGGCCGCGGGCCACCCCGACCAGAGTCACGGCGTCGCCGGTCAGCTCGGGCTGCACCGTCTCGCTGACCGCAGTGATGGCCAGAACCTGAATCAGGCCGACGGCCACGCCGCCGGCGACCAGGGCGGCGGTCATCAGCGCGACGTCCATCTCGAATCCCACGAAGGCGGTGGCCACCAGGGTCACCGCGCCCCAGCGGGCCACGCCGGGTGCGACGCGGGGTCCCTCCATGGGCACGGCCAGGTACCCGCCCACCGCGGACGCACCGTTGGCCACGGCCACGACCACCCCGATCAGGGCCTCACTGCTGCCGGCCGCGTCGAGGCCGATGGGCACATACGACCCCAGCAGCCCGCGCCACGCGCCCACCGCGATGCTGGCCCACACCCCCACTTGCACGCCCCGATTCCGGAGCAGCTGCAGGTAGCCGTGCCCGCCCACCCGGGCGAAGGGCGGGGGCCGATGCAGCATCAGCGTGGGGACGATGCTCACCGCAGCCACGGCCGCGGCCACCGCAAACGCAGCCCTGAAGGAGCGCTCGGCGATGAAGCCGCCCAAGGCGGGGCCGATCAGCATCCCCACCGTGGCCATCATGTTGAGGCTGGCGATCGCTCTGGGCGTGGACCGCGGCGAGCGCAGTATCTGTACCTGGTTGCCCGTCCAGAAGAAGGCGCGGGCCATGCCCTGCACCGCGGCCGACGCCGCCAGCGCAGCCAGTCCCGACGACAGGACGAGCAGCCCGACGGCCACGCTCATCAGGACGGCCGCGGCCGAGATGACGTTGGCATTGGACACGGCCCGCATCAGCGACCCGAGCTGCCACCGCGTCAGCACCTGGACTGCGGCCGACAGGCCGATGAGGACTCCGGCCGCGGTCTTGGACCGGCCCTGGCCCACCACGAACAGCGGATAGGCCACCAGGGTGATGCCCAGGCACACCGCGAAGAAGAGGGCGCCGACGTACTGGGCGGCGGCCTCGCGGCGCTCAGACGGCGCCGGGTTGGCATCCTCGGGGCTGGCGCGGTCGGGCACCGCGCCGTCAGGAACCGCGCCGTCGGTCACCCGGCGGTCACGACGGGCGGGCGGGGGTGATGGCGACGCTTATCGCCTTGGACCGGGTGTGGCCCATGATGTCGTCCACGAGGCCCAGTTCCTTGCCGATGCCGGACTGCTTCCAGCCGCCGAAGGGCAGACCCGGGTAGCGCACCTCCACGTCGTTCACCCACACGTAGCCGGCGTCGATGGCCCGGGCCGCGCCCAGCGCCCGGCTCATGTCGTTGCTCCAGATGCTGGCCGTCAGCCCGTAGGGGGTGTCGTTGGCCATGGCGACGGCCTCGGCCGCGTCGGTGAAGGAGGTGACGGCCAGCACTGGCCCGAATATCTCGGTGCGGGCGATGGTGGCGCCGTGGTCCACATCGTCGAACACGGCGGGCGCGATGAAAGCGCCGGCAGCGAGCTGGGGATCGGCCGGGGGCGTCCCGCCGGTGCGCAGCCGCCCGCCGTCGGCCTTGCCCGCTTCGACAAAGCCGAGGATCCGGTCTCGATGGGCGTGCGACACCATGCAGCCCATGTCCGAGGACGGGTCGTGGGGCATGCCGATGCGGATGCGCTCGGTCGCCTCGACCACCCGCTCCAGCACCGCGTCGCGCCGCGAGGCGTGGATCAGCAGCCGGCTGGTGGCGCCGCAGCTCTGACCGCCGACCCGGGCGAAGTTCGAGCCCTTCACCACCGCGGCCGCGGCGGTGTCGGGATCCACATCTTCGAAGATCAGAATGGGGTTCTTGCCCCCCAGCTCCAAGGTGAGGCTCTTGAGCACGCCTGACGCGCCAGCCCGGGCCTGTACGGCCAGCCCGGTGCGCAGCGAGCCGGTGAACGACACCCGGGGCACATCGGGGTGCGCGACCAGGGCCTCGCCCGCGGTCGCGCCGCCCGGCACCACGTTGAGGACCCCCGCAGGCAGCAGGTCCTCTGCCAGCGAGGCGATCACCAGCGGCGATAGCGGGGTCTGCTCGGCCGGCTTGAGCACCACCGAGTTGCCGGCGGCTAGGGCGGGGGCGGCCTTCATGCACGTGAACAGGGTGGGATGGTTGTAGGCGCACAGGGCTCCCACCACACCCCAGGGCGCGGGCTCGGTGAAGTGCAGCCCGCCGGGCGTGGCCGGGATGGTGCGCCCGTGGAGCTCAGGGGCGACCCCGGCGATGGCCTGGAGGAACTTGCCGCCCTTGGCCGCGCTGGCCGCCATGGAGGCGACCGCGGTCCCGCTGTCGCGGGCGTCGAGCAGGCCCAGCCGGGGCGCGGCCTCCACCACACGGCGCCCCCATTCGGCCAGCCGGGCGGCCCGCTCGTGGACGCCCATCGCGGCCCACGCCGGCTGGGACCGGGCCGCGGCGTCCACCGCCCGGTCGATGTCGGCGGACCCGGCCTGATGGACGCGGGCCAGCACCGAGCCGGTGGACGGGCAGATGTCGTCCTGCACGGCCTCCGCGCCGTCCACCGACGCCACGCACCCGCCGTCGATCCACATCGGGACCTCCGCATCGGCAGCCGAGCCGACCGGCAGGTCGAGCAGGTCTTGCAGCGTGATCGCCATCATCCCGGCCTCAGCCCTCCCGCGATATGTCGCGGCTTGTTGTCCATACGACCAGAAAACGCGACGAGAGCGGGCGTGCGGCCGATCTACGGGCTCAGGCGGCGGCCTGGGCGCCCGCGGCGGGATACCACTGGCGGCCCTCCACGTACTGCAGCCACAGGCCGTCCATGTAGAACCAGCGCTTCATGGCGGCCTGGCGCACCTGCTCGATCACCGTCTGCTGGGACCGCTCGTCCTCTGAGTGGTTGATGATGATCTCGAAGCCGGCGTCGCCGTGCTCCACGTCGGCGACGACGTGCAGCGTGAAGAACTCGATGTCCTCGTCGGTGAACCCGTAGACGTTGCGCAGCGGGTCGATCAGTGGCTTGTACAGCTCGGGCACCTGCGACTCCAGCCCGATGGTCAGGGTGGCTACGCCCTCCAGCACGCTCCTCATCATCAGCGTGTTGATGATGAAGTCCTTGAGCGCGGCGGTGGTGGGCAGGTCGGGGGCCGAGCGGCCCTCCTCGAAGGTCATGCCTAGGGCCATGCCGAAGCGCGACAGCTTGTCGACGTGGCGCTCGTCGGGGTCCTCCTCCTCGTTGAGGTTCTCCAGCAGCAGCACCCGGGCGTCGTGCCAGTCGCACAGCCCGTACATGATCCCGGAGTAGCGCGACGCGTTGCTCACGAAGTTGTAGTGCTGCTGGCAGTAGGCCCTCATGGCCGCCTTTGACAGCTCGCCTTTGGCCCAGGTCTTGAAGAACGGGTGGTTCTTGGAGTGCCACTCGTCGCGGGCGGCTTCCAAGGCTTTGCGATATTCGGCTGGTCCGAGCATTGGACGCCTCTTTTCTGTTGTGGGTCTGTTGCGGGGTGTGGTTGCCGGACGGCTAGGAGCGCAGGAACACGGTCTTGGTGCGGGTGAAGAAGTCCAGAGACGACTCGCCGCCCTCGGCCCAGCCTGCCCCGGAGTGTCCGTAACCCTCGAAGGGCACATGGAAGGGGACGCCGGTCAGGGGCGAGTTGACCTTGACCGTGCCCGCGTGGGAGCCCTTCCAGAAGCGGCGGGCCACCGCGACGTCGCCGGTGACGATGCCGGAAGTGAGCCCGTAGGCGGTGGCGTTGGCCTTGGCCACGGCCTCGTCGATGTCGCTGATCGCCTCGAAGGTGACCACCGGGCCGAAGATCTCCTCGGTGGTGAGCGGGCCCGTGTCGGGATCCACCAGCACCGCCGGCGCCACCCTGCCGTCGCGCCAGCCGTCGGGCTCGGGGCGGACCACGTCGCGGGCCTCCTGGTCGGCCAGCGACACGTATTCCTCCACGCGGCCAGCCTCGCCGTCGCTGACCAGGATCCCGATCTCGTCGCTCCCTGACGTGTCGGTCATGGTCCGCACCCTCCCCGACAGCAGCTCCAGCAGATCGTCGTAGACGTCGGTGTGCACGAGCAGCCGGCCGGCCGCGGTGCAGATCTGGCCGTTGTTGCGGAAGCTGGAGGCCACGATGATGTCCGCCGCCTTGGCGAGGTCGGCGTCGAACCACACCACGATGGTGTTCTTGCCGCCCAGCTCGGCCTGGAACGGCACCTCCACCCGCAGCCGCCGCCTGATGGCCTCGGCCGCCTCATAAGAGCCCGTCAGGCTCACGCCATCGAGCTCGGGCGCCTCCAGCAGAGCCTTCTCGATCACCGAGCTGCGGCCGATGGTTGCCTGGATGAGGCCCGCGGGCAGGCCGGCGTCGAGCAGGGTGGTTGCGATCATCAGACCGGTGATGCCCGCGTTGGTGGACGGCTTGAAGACCACCGCGTTGCCCGCGGCCAGCGCGGCCGACAGCTTGCGGATTGGGATCGTGAACGGGAAGTTCCAGGGCGTGATGAGGGCCACCACTCCCAGCGGCTCGATGAGGGTGAATATGTCCTCGTCGAAGTCCGTGGAGAAGGTGGCGCCCAGCCTCCGGTAGCCCAGCTCGGCGTAGTAGTCGAGCACGGCCGCTCCCTTGGCCACCTCGACGATGGCCTCCGAGGCCGGCTTGCCCATGTCGGCGGAGATGACCGGCGCCAGCTCCTCGGCCCGCTCCCGGAACAGCGCGGCGGCCCGGTGGAGCACCTCGGCTCGGGCCGCGGGGCCGGTGGCGGCCCACGACGGCGCCGCCTCCGCGGCCGCCCGGTAGGCGATGCGCACATCGTCGGGTCCGGCGGTGCGCACCACCGCCAGCACGCGGCCGTCGCTGCGGCTGACCAGCTTCTGCTCGGGGCCCGAGCCGGGCCTGATGGCGCCGTCGATCAGGATGCCGACCTCATCGGCGTCGCCACTGCCGTCCACGGTGATCCGAGCGGGTATCAGCGTCATGGTGTGCCTCCGGGAGCATGCGCTTCACCCGCGAGGCGGGCGCGCCGCGCACGACCGCGCCTTTGTATACAGGACGCCATATACCCTAGGCCGACCGGTTCGAAACTTGCCAACGAGAGGACGGCGCCGAGAGGCCGAGCGGATATGCGGCGGTTCATGAGGATCTTCGCGAGGCGCCGAGCGAGGCCGTGGCCCGAGCGGCCCGTGAGCGCAGCGAACAAGAGCGGGAAGCACCACACTTCACCGCTAGGCGTTCGCACCTGCCCGCGGGGCCTCTAAGTGCCAGACGGTTTCGGACCGGGCCGAGATTCGGTTGCTGGGATCGGGGGATCCCCGGGCTCAGCGAGCCTGCTGGGGCGCTCAGGGCACACCGCCGGGTTCGCCGCGCTGGTGACGGCCTCCCTGGTGGTCACCACGGCCGCCAACCTCTCCCCGACGCTGGTCAGCGCCCTGGCCGTGCAGATCCAGGACGACCTCGGCATCGGCGAGGTCGAGATCGGGATCACGGTCAGCGCCTTCTTCTTCGTAGGGGTGTTGAGCTCGGCGTTGGCCGGCCGGACGGTGGAGCGCATCGGGCCGGTCGCGGCACTGCGCCTGGCCGCGGCCACGGCTGGCGCAGTGCTGGTCGCCACTGGGGCACTGGGGCGGTCCTGGCTGGCGCTCACGGCCTTCGTGGCCGTGGCCGGGCTGGCCAACTCGTGGGCCCAGCCCGCGGCCAACCTCTACGTGGCCCGGGGGGTGTCCGATCAGCGCCAGGGCCTGGCCCTCGGCATCCAGAAGTCGGGCATTCCGACCGCGTCGCTGCTGGCCGGGCTGGCCGTGCCCGCGGTGGGCCTCACCATCGGCTGGAGCTGGGCCTTCGTGCTGGGGGGCTTGCTGGCCTTCGCGGTGTCGCTCGGCGTGCCGGCCCTCGGCGCCGCGCCATCAGCCGAGGGCGCACCCGGCTTGGCGGAAGAGGGCCCGGCGGACCGCCCGCGGCCCGACGTTCCCATGCGGCTGCTGGTGGCGGTGGCCTGCTCGACCTGCCTGGCGGCCATGGGCTCGATGGGGCTCAGCGCGTTCTTCGTGCTGTCAACCGTGGAGATCGGCGTCGACGAGGCCCTCGCCGGGGTTCTGCTGATGGCCGGGAGCCTGGTCGGCATCGCGGCCCGGCTGGCCATGGGCGCCAGCGCGGACCGCAGCTCGCTGAGCCCGTGGCACATGCTCACCGCCATGTTCGCGGTGGCTGCGCTCGCCTTCGTCGGGCTCTCCGCGGGATCGAAGGCCATGTTGTTCGTAGCCATGCCGTTCGCCTTCGCGACGTCCTTCGCCTGGCCGGGGCTGTTCCATCTGGCCGTGGTGCGGTCGAACCCGTCGGCGCCGGGCGCGGCCACCGGCATCACCATGACCGGCAGCTTCACAGGGGCGGTGTGCGGCCCACTGCTGTTCGGCCTGCTGGTGGAGGCGGCCGGCTACGCCTGGGCCTGGGGCTTCACCGCCATCACATCGGCTGCCGCCGCGGCGGTGATGGCGGTAGTCGGCCGCCTCATCGGCCACGGCCCACCGGCTAGGCAGCCGCATAGCCGCTTGCCAGCAACACGCAATCCGCAGAACGGCTAGGAGCGAGCGCAAACAGGTTGCGAGCACCTCGCGGCACGGCGTTTTGTCTCCCGCTCTTGTTCGCTGCGCTCACGGGCCGCTCGGGCCACGGCCTCGCTCAGCGCCTTGCGGAGTCGGCTGGGGATTCGTGCCTATTCGCTCGGCCTCTAGGGGGACAGGGGGCCGTAGAGGCGCTCGGCGTTGCCGGCGAGGATGGCCTGCTTGTCGGCGCCGGCCAGGGCCGGGTTCTCGAGCAGCTCGTCGATCTCGTGGCGGCAGCTCGCCGCGGTGACCTCGTGGGGGAAGTCCGAGGAGAACACCAGAGACGCGCTGCCCACCAGTTCCACGAAGCGGGCCAGCCCCAGCTCGTCTCCCTCGCAGCCGACGAAGATGCGCCCGGCGTCGGCGTGGGCCAGCACGTAGTCGCTCACCCGCCCGCCGGGCTCGACTGCGCAGAACCGCCCGTCGGGGTCGTGCTGGCTGAACGCGGTCCAGGAGTTGTCGAAGCGCTCCAGGCAGGTGACGAACCAGTTGACGCCGCCCTCCAGGAAGGCGATGCGCAGACCGGGGTGGCGGTCGAGGAGGCCGTTGGAGACGACCCCCGCAAGCGCGATCATCTGGCCCCACGGATGGCCCAGGGCATGCACGAAGGGCCACACGTCCAGATGGTCGATGCCGAAGTTGGCATGGCAGCCGCCGTGCACCGACAGGGCGCAGCCGAGCCGCTCGGCCTCGGCGTACACCGGCCAGTACTCCCGGGAGCCGAGATGTCCTTTCAGGCCGTTGGAGGGCAGCATGGCCCCCACCAGACCGAGCTCTGTGACCGCCCGACGCAGCTCCTCCACCGCGGCTTCGGGAACCTGCATCGGCAGCAGCGCCATCCCGCTGAGCCGCTCGTCGGCGGAGGCGTGGGTGTCCCGGAGCCAGTCGTTGTAGGCCCGGGCCAGCGCCACCGCCACCTCCGGGTAGTTGACCCTGCCGATGGACAGGCCCGCGGTCGGGTAGAGCACCGCGGCGGAGATGCCGACGGTGTCGAGGAACTCCCGCCACTGCGGGGCCCTCACCCGCCCGGCCCGGTTGAAGCTGGCCGCGGAGTGCCGGAAGCTGGTGTGAACATGGTCGAGCGGCGGGAACAGCCCCACCACCGGCGGGACGAGGCCCACGCTGCGGGGCGTCTCCAGGGCCATCTCCCGGTACGTCTCAGGCAGGTACTCGAGGATCTCCGAGGAGTCCTCCTGCACGTGCCCGTCGGCGTCGATCACCCTCATCGATGCCACCCGGCTCCGCCGCGGCCGCCTGGCCGGTCCGCCCCGCTCAAGAGGACCCGCCGGGCCCCTGGCCCGAGAGCCAGCCCAGGTAGTCGGCCACGGCGACATCCATCGGGTACTCCACCAGGTAGCCGAGATCGCGGCGTGACGCGGTCAGGTCCATGGGACTGGTCGGGTTGCCGTACTTGGTCATCGAGTCCTCCTGGGTGATCTCCAGATCGATCGGGCGGCCCGCGGCCTGCTCGATGCGCGAGATGATCTCCGCGATGGTGTGCAGCTCGCCCATGGTGGCGTTGTAGACCCGGTTGGGGACCTGGGGCGCGAAGGCGGCCCGCACCAACCCCTGGGCGCCGTCGGCGGAGTAGGTGTAGTCCATGCCCTGGCGGTGCAGGTCCGTCTGGGCGATGCGGTAGGTGCGCCCGAAGTGGGCGCACTCGATGAGCTGCTTGAGCAGCTTGCTGGGCCCGCCGCCGGGCACCCCGTGCCAGGGCCCGAAAGCGCCCCCGAAGCGGACCACCGCCGTGTCCAGCCCGTAGGAGTCGGCGTAGTTGTGGCACAGCCACTCCGAGGCCAGCTTCATCGACGCGTACAGCGACGGCGGGTACTCGCTGACCACCTTGAGGGTGAAATCCTCGACGGTGTCGTCTTTGGGGGCGACGCCGCGGCGGCCCATGGTCACCACCGTGGAGCTGCAGAACACCACCCGGCTCAAGCCCGCTATCCGGGCCGCCTCCAGCACGTTCATGGTGCCCATCACGTTCACCCTCACGCCCGCGACCGGCCGGGGGATCAGGTCGCGGGTCAGCAGCGACGCAGTGTGGATGATCCGCTCCACGCCGTGGGACTCGATGGCTCGGAGCAGGTCCCCGATGTCGCCGATGTCGCCCTTCACCAAGTCCACCGAACCGGTGTCGAGCCGCTCGGCCAGGTTGCGCTCGCTGAAGGCGATGTCGTAGAGGACGGGACGCTCGCCGCGCTCAGCGACGATGCGGGCCGCGGCCAGCGATCCGATCATGCCTGCGCCGGTGACGAGGGTGGTCATGGGGGTGTCCCTTCCGGCGCCCGGCACCTCGCCGGTCCGCCGCACGTTTGCCACGGCTGGCGCGGCCCCGCGTGGGCCGGTGGACAGCCGAGCGCGCCCGACTGTCTACACGGCCGGATCGCCTGGTTTCTTATCGGACGGGCGGGCAATGTAACATCGGCCGCTGGGGATGGAGGATCGATCTTGAGCGACAACGACAGCGAACAGCCCCTCCGAGAAGTTGTGGCCGGCCAACTTCGCTCGATGATCCTCGGCGGGGATCTAAAGCCGGGCCAGCGGCTCGTCGAGGGCCAGCTCGCCGAGCTCCTGGGAGTCAGCCGCAACCCGGTGCGGGAGGCCATGCGATCACTGGAGGCCACCGGCCTGATCGAGGTGGTGCCCCGGCGGGGCGCCCACGTGTGCGCCATCGACAAGTGCGAGGTTCACCACATCCAGCGGATCAGGATGCTGGTGGAGGGATACGCGGTGGAGCAGGCCGCCGTGCGCCAGGACCCCGAGAGCATCGGGCAGATCCTGCGCTGCCTGGAGAACGGCCGGGCCGCAACGGAGCGGGGGGACGCGGTCACGGCCGCCGTCTACCACCGGGACTTTCACATCGCGGTGGAGCAGGCCGCCGGGATCCCCTTCCTACGCCAAGTGCTGGACCCGCTGCGGCAGCAGACCGAGCTGGTCTTCTCGGTGGTCACCGACGAGCGGGGCGACATCACCTGGGAGGAGCACGAGGCGATTTACGACGCGGTGGCCTCCGGCAACGCGGACTGCGCCAAGGAGTTGATCCGCGAGCACATAACCAATGCACTGGAGTCCTTCGAGCAGGCCGTGGGGACACCGGCCGCGGCCGCGGAGCGTTGACGGCGGGTCTGAGGCATTGACGGCCGGCGCGACCCAGGCCGCCGGGAGCTCGCAGCCGTGGCCGACCATACGCAGGGCGAACCACCAGAATTGACGGCCCGGACGCGCCGGCGGGCCGAGGAGTGGTTGGCCGCCGATCCCGACCCCGAGACGCGCTCGGAGCTGGAAGCCCTGCTGGCCGGTGACCCCGTCGAGCTCGAACGGCGATTCGAGGGACGGCTCGCCTTCGGGACCGCGGGCATCCGGGGCCCGATGGGAGCGGGCCCGATGAAGATGAACCGGGTGCTGGTGCGGATGGTGGCCGCGGCGCTGGCCGAGCGGCTGCTATCCGAGCGCGAGGAGCGCCCGATGGTGGTGGTCTCCTACGACGCCCGCCACCGAAGCCACGTCTTCGCCACCGACACGGCCCGGGTGCTGGCCGCCCGCGGAATCCGGGTGGAGGTGCTGCCCGGGCCGATGCCCACACCGGTGCTGGCCTTCGCGGTGAAGCACCTCGACGCGTCGGCCGGGGTGATGGTGACGGCCAGCCACAACCCGCGCTCCGACAACGGCTACAAGGTCTACTGGCGGGGCGGCCGCCAGCTCGTCCCGCCGATCGACACGGAGATCAGCCAGATCATCGACCGGACCGCGCCGCTGGCCGGGTCCGATCTGGCATCCGACGGCGCGATCGGTATCGAGACCGCCGGCGACGACCTGGTGGAGGCCTACGTGGACGCGGTGGTGGGGCTGGTGGTGCCGGGCGGACCCCGCTCGGTGCGCATGGCCTACACGCCGCTTCACGGCGTGGGGGCCGAGACGTTCCTGCGGGCCGTGTCCCGCGCCGGGTTCGATCCGCCCGCAGTGGTGGCCGAGCAGGCCGAACCCGATCCCGACTTCCCCACCGCCCCGTTCCCGAACCCCGAGGAGACCGGCGTTGTCGATCAGCTGCTGGCGCTGGCTGCCGACACCGGCGCGGACGTGGCCCTGGCCCACGATCCCGACGCCGACCGCCTGGCGGTGGCGGTGCCCGAGGGCGGGCGGTGGCGGCTGCTCACCGGCGACGAGACGGGCTGCCTGCTGGCCGAGCATCTGCTTCGGCGGGCCGGGTCCGACGCCGGGTCCGACCAGGGCACGGGCCGGCGCAGGCTGGTGATCAACACGGTGGTGTCGTCGCGCCTGCTGCCGCTCATCGCCGCCGCTCACGACGCTGACTGGATCGAGACACTCACCGGCTTCAAGTGGATCATGCAGGCCCATTCGCAGCGGGCCGCCAGCCACGATCTGGTGTTGGGCTATGAGGACGCGCTCGGCTGCGCGGTGGGCGAGGTGGTGAGGGACAAGGACGGCATCGGCGCCGCGTTGGTGATGGCCGAGCTCGTCGCCGCCCTCAAGAGCGAGGAACGGACCTTGGGCGACCTCCTCGACGACCTTCATCGCCGCCACGGTGTGCATGCCACCGGGCAGCGCTCAGTCCGCTTCGAGTCGGCCGTCGGCAACCAGCAGCCGATGAAAATGGCCATGGCTGCTCTGCGCGACGCTCCACCGGCAGAGTTGGCGGGAGCCGCGGTGACCGCGGTGCACGACCTCGCCGCGGGGGGCTCGCACCTGCCGCCCGCGGATGTTGTGGTGCTCGAGCTCTTCGGGATGGAGGCCAGGGTGATTGTCAGACCCAGCGGGACCGAGCCGAAGATGAAGGTCTACGCCGAGGCGGTCGTCGTCCTGGGCGACGGCGACGACGACCGCGGCACGGGGCTGCGCTCAGCCCGGGGCGAGGCCAGAACGAGGATCGCGGCGTTGCTGGACGCGGCTGTCCGGCATGTGGCCGATCCCGAGCGGCACGGACGCGACCGCGCCCTGGCCGCGACGGGCGATACCGCGACGGACGATACCGCGACGGACGATACCGCGACGGGCGATACCGCGACGGGCGATGCCGCGACGGGCGATGCCGCGGCCCGCGTAGTGACCGCGGACTCCGCGGACGAGACCCGAGTCGACGATTTGCGGCTGGTCGTGCGCTGCACCGACCTGACCACCCTGGAGGGCGATGACACGCCGGGGCGGATCCGGGCGCTGTGCTCCCAGGCGCTGCGCCCCGACCCGGCCGATCCCACTTTGGGCCCGGTGGCCGCGGTGTGCGTCCACCCCTCGCTGGCGGGCCTGGCCGCCGAGCTGCTGGCCGGCACGCCGGTGGCGGTGGCCAGCGTGGCCGGGGCCTTCCCGAGCGGGCTGTCGCCGCTGGAGGTCAAGGTGGCCGAGGTGAGGGCGGCAGTGGCCGCCGGCGCGCAGGAGATCGACACCGTACTGAACCGCTCCGTCTTCCTGTCGGGCCGGGCCGACCTCGCCGCCGGGGAGTTGCGGGCGCTGCGGGAGGCCGCGGGCGCTGCCCACTTCAAGGTGATACTGGAGGTGTGCGAGCTCGGCTCGGCCTCCTCGGTCGCCGAGGCGACGCGGCTGGCCATCGACGCGGGAGCCGACATGGTCAAGACCTCCACCGGCAAGGGCGCCGCGGGCGCGTCGCCGCAAGCAGTGTTGACGATGGCCACCACGGTGGCCGAGCATTGCGCGGCGGGAGGCCGCCCGGTCGGGATCAAGGTGGCCGGCGGCGTGCGCACCGCGGCCGACGCCCTCGGATATCTGGCCATCGTGCGCTCGGTTCTGGGCGATGACTGGCTCACCCCGGAACGGCTCCGCTTCGGTGCGTCCAGTCTGCTAGCCGACGTGGTCGCCGACCTCGCCGCAACCGGCTAGCGCCCGCCGCTCGGCCCCTGAGTCAGGTCCAGCGCTCTCGGCCCCAGCGCTCGAGCGCGCTGGCGAGCTGGTAGGTGCCAACGGCGAAGACCACCGCTATCACGATGGCACCCCACGCCTCCGAATTCTCGAAGGAGGCACGGCTCGTGCTGAACAGGAAGCCCAAACCCTTCGTTCCCATCAGCCACTCGGCTGTGAGCGCTGCGAGGAACACCGTCGAAGCGGTGATGCGCACACCGGTCAGGACATTGGGTACCGCCGAGGGAATGGCCAGCAACACGAGGCGGCGCCACGCGGGGGAGCCGAGGGCCGAATAGACAGCATCGGAGCCTGGAGGCCGGGCCCGCAGACCGGAGAGGGCGAAGACGTAGACGGGAAAGAACGCTATTACCCCCGCTATCGCCAGCACCGTCGCCTGCGAGAATCCGAACAGCCGGGCGACCACCGGGATCAGCACGACGATGGGCACCGTCGGCATGATCACCACGATCGGGGAGAGCGTGTTGCGCAGAGCCAGCGAGATCGAGCTCAGCAGAGCCAACGTGGTTCCGAGCACCAAACCGATCGAGAGCCCGCCGATCGCGGATAGCAGCGTCGCCAGGGTGTGCTCGGCATACAGGCCGGGGTCGTCGACGACAGCGCTGAAGGTCTCCGGCGGCGACGGGGCGACCAGCTCGGGCACGTTCTCGACCACGATCCAGAGCCACCAACCGACGATCAGCAGAGCCACCACCCACAGCTGGGACGCGAGGGAGCGCATCCAGCCCCTGTCCCCGCCGACGCGGTGGACTCCCCCGACCGCGACCACCCGCCCGAAGATCTCCTCGGCGACCCTCTCGACGAGGCCGAGCGCGAGGTACGCGCCTCCCGCCAGCAGTACCAGCACTATGGAGACGGCCCAGAGTTGCTCCACTCGGAAGTTGCGCATCGCGTTGAGAAGAAGCACGCCGAGGCCGCGCTCGGACCCGAACCACTCCCCGAGCACCGCACCCGACACTGCTGCGGGCGCGGCGACGCGCAGCCCGTCGATGAGGTTGGGGATCGCATTGGGCACCTGCAGCAGCCGGAAGCGGTTGACCTTCGAGGATCCCAGCACCGAGAACACGTCGTGGGTGGACTGCGATCCGCCGGTGAAGCCAGCGCCTGCCGCCACCAGGATGGTGAAGAACACGAACATCATGGCGAACAACGCCGGTGTCTGGTGGGTGAAGCCCAGGGCGTTTATGACCGGCCCGAGCGCGATCGCCGGGACGGCATGCACGACCACGGAGCCCGTGTAGGTGGCGTTCTCGAGACGGGGCAGCAGCAAGGCGACCACCGCCAGGCCAACGGCGAGCACGGCGCCGATGAGGTAACCCCACAGCGCCCGCTCCAGTGTCGCCGCCGCGGCCCGTCGGATCACGTCGTCGTGCCGGCCAATCTCCGCGATCGCGTCCGACAGGGGCGGGAAGGTGCGTCCGAGCCAGCCGTTGCGGCCCGCAGCCTCCCACAGCACCAGGAAGCAGGTGGCGCCGACTGTTCCGAGCCCTACCCGGCTGCGAACGGAACCCCTCACGGGCCGTCTGGGGGAGTCGGCTCGTCGAGCGCGTCGACGAGCTTGTCGTGCAGCCGCTTGAACTCTGCGGTTTGGGACACCTCCTTGTGCCGGGGTCGCTGGAAGGGAGCCTCGACGTCCAGGATGATGCGGCCCGGTCGTCGCGACATCACGGCCACGCGGTCGCCGAGCAGCAGCGCCTCCTCCACGGAGTGGGTGACTAGGACGGTAGTGATCTTCCGACGAGCCCAGAGATGCTGCAGCTCGAGATTGAGCGAGCGGCGCGTCACCGCGTCGAGGGCTCCGAAGGGCTCGTCGAGCAGAAGCACCTTCGGGTCGAGCACGAGCGATCGTGCAATGGAGACGCGCTGGCGCATACCGCCCGACAGGTGCTTGGGTCGGGCCCTCTCGAACCCGGTGAGACCCACCAGCTCGATCAGCTCGGCGACCTTCACCTGGTTCCTCGACTCGCCCCGAATGCGGAACGGCAGGCCGATGTTGGAGGCCACCGACAGCCAGGGCATCAGCGCGTGGTCCTGGAAGGCCATTCCGATCCCACCCGCTCGAACCGTGCGGTCGGGCGGACCACCGAACACCGACACGGAGCCGGATTCGACAGTCTCAAGGCCGGCCATGAGCCGCAGAGCCGTGGACTTGCCGCAGCCGGAAGGTCCGATCAGCGCAACGAACTCTCCGTCACCGACTGGCAGATCGAATCCCTCCAGCGCGGTGAGAGACTCCCCGCGGCGCACTTCGTATCTCTTGGTCACGCCCCGCAGCTCGATGGCGTAGCTGCCGACGCTTGCTGCCGTGTGTGTGCCCGGATCGGCCACGATCACCCCCGCGATTGGACTATTCGGCCCCAACGGCGGGGCGTCTGGGACTTCAGTCCCCTCCCAACAGGCTGTAGCGCACCGCCCCGTCGGAATGCGGCGGGCCGGGGACGCCGAGGAGCCACGCCAGTGTGGGAGCGACATCCCGCAAGTGGATCGGCGCCGACGGCCTGCCGTGCGCACCGAGTCCGGCGCCGAACCACAACGACAGCGCGCTGTTGTGGAAGGTCCCGCGTCGAGCCGCGGGCAGGTGCGGCGTGTGATGGCCGGCCACGACATGGGTGGCAGTGATCGGCGTGCGGGCCATCCGCTTCGGGGACAGCTCTCCGATCGAGTTGGCGTCACGCGACCCGTCCCAGGTGGTGTACGTGGGCTTGAGGAAGTACACGATGTCGCCGATGCGGTCCTCGGCGGCCCCGCTGAGGTTCAACGACTCGCGACGGGCCACCAGCTCGAATGGCCTCTCCCCCGTGTCGGGGTCCACGACCGAGTGGAGCGTGTCGATCACGCGCTGGCGCACCGCCTCGAAGTCTCCCGGGTCGACCGCACCGCTCGGCTCCCTGCCGGCGAGGTTCACCCACACGTGCTGGGGCTGGAGCGCGGGGCCTACCAGCGAATTGCGGGGATCCAGCACGTAGCGACCCGTCTCGCTGTCCCAGTCGTAGGCGACGAGCCCTTCCTGCCGCAGGATGTCGAGCACCGATATGTAGCGCCAGCACGGCAGGCAGGCGTGGTCCGACACCACTACCACACTGGTGTCGCTGTCGCCGCAGCCCCGCACGATGCCCGCGATCAGCTCGTCCACCAGCCGGTAGGCCTCCGCGTACACGGACTCGGTCAGCCGCCTGTAGGCCGGCGCCGCGTAGGGATAGTCCGGATCGAGGTAGCCCAGCATCGTGTGGTTCAGGTAGTCGATCAGGTGGAAGTGCGACATCAACAGATCGAAGGGCTGCTGAGCGTCCTGCTCGCAGATCACGTCGGTCATCCAGCGCACCTGCTGATCGGCGAGTTCCAGCATCACCTCGCCGTTGATGTTGGCCGGGCCGAACGGACGCGCGACACCCGCGGGCACATACGGGCATTCCAATCCCTCGACATACGGCCCGTGCCTGGAGCTGATGCCCGCGGCTAGGTCGGCGGGGTGCGTGTAGCCGTCGACCGGCTCCACCCGTGTGCGGTACAGCTCGAGGCCGCCGGACCGGTCGGCTCTGATCAGGCGGAACCTGGTGGCCGACTCCCGCCCGTCGAGTTCCAACGGGATCCACGGCGACCACTGACCCGGCGCCAGGTCGGCAACCTGGCGCTCGCCAGCCTCGTCCCGGCTCAGCGCCAGACGCACCTCGCCATCGACGAGCCTGCGATTGGCCCAGAACCCCGCAGGCTCGTGGCCGCTGACAGGCAGGAAGGCCGACTCCGGGTCGGACCCGGCTGCGGCGGGCCACGGGCCGGCGCGACGAAACGACAGGGGCGTGGGATCGATCGTCACGCCGTGGAGCTCCAGGACGGCGTCCCGGGCGGGCCCCTGCGCGTACAGCTCCTCGCCGGTCTTGTGCCAGATCATGCCGCCAGGCGTGTCGCCCCCGATGACCCGCACCCCGTCGCCCTTGGGAGGCCACCCGACCGGATAGTTGACGACCACGCTGGAGCCCCCATGGCGCCCGACCGTCTCCCACAGCAGCTCCGCCTTGGACGTCGTGGACTGCATGCTGCGAGCCCGCTCGGTGTCCTGCATCGTCAGCTCCTCACCGGCCCACTTGGCGATGAAGCTGTTGATGCCGTGGTTCACGGGCTCGGCCCCGGTGGCGATCGTCGTCCAGTTGGTGGGCGTGTCCACGGGAATCGACGGGAGAGCCTCCACTGAGGTGCCACCGTTCAGCAAGCCTGCCAGAGCCGGCATCGAGCCCTCCGCGAGGTACTGGTCGACCATCGAGAGCATCGCGCCGTCGACGCCTATGAGCATCACGCGACGTGACTCGGGATTCTCTGCTCTCATCTGCTGCCTTCCGTGCCGAAGCGGTCGAGGGGTCGGGCTCCGAGGCGCTCGTTCATCGGTGGCCTGCCCCAGGCGCGCTCGTCGGGCGACTCGGACCCGATCCGGCTGCGGAGCTAGCGATCGCCGCCTCGATGTCGGCCAGATCCTCTCCCGTCAGCTCCAGGTGTGCGGCCCGGGCCCATCCGGCGACCTGCTCGGGGCGGCGGGCGCCCACGATGGCGGCCGTGACCCCCGGCCATGCAAGCGTCCACGCCACCGCCACCGCGGACACGGTGGCCTCGTGCCGAGCCGCAATCTGGCTCAGCGAATCGCGCAGGGAGAGGTTCTGTGAGAGTTGGGGCTCCTGGAATCGCGGGTCGCGGCTGCGGAAGTCGTCGTCGGGGAGGGCGGCGACCCTGCTAGTCGCAAAGGAGTCCGTGAGCAGACCCGATGCCATTGGGCTGTAGACCAGCACCCCGACGCCGTGCTGCCCGGCCCACGGCACGACCGTGCCGGCAATGCCGCGGTCGATGAGCGACATCGGAGACTGGACCGAGGCGAGCCGGCCCCCTTGCCAGCAGCTCTCGAGCAGGTCGCCCTCAAAGTTGGAGACTCCCGCGGCCCGGACCTTGCCCTCGTCCACCAGCTCGAGCAGGGCGGCCCAGGAGTCCTCCACCGGCGTTCCCACCTGGTCGGGCTGATGGAACTGAAAGAGGTCGATGCAGTCGACGCCGAGGCGCCCCAGCGAGTTCTCGCACTCGGCTCGGATCGAGTCGGGGTGCAGGGTCCGGGTGGACTTCGTCGGGTCGTCGGGATCCCACACGATCCCGCACTTGGTGAAGACCATGGGCCGGTCGCGGTCGGAGGCCTCGCTCAGGAACCGTCCGATCACCTCCTCGGAGTGTCCTCGCCCGTAGACCGGGGCGGTGTCGATCCAGTTGACGCCAGCCTCAACCGCGGCGTGCATGGCCCGCACCGAGTCGCCGTCGTCCTGAGGACCCCAGCCGAACCGGTAGCCGCCCCCGCCGATGGCCCAGGCGCCCAAGCCCACCCGCGACAGATGTAGAGGGCCCTCCCCGAGCCGCACACGTGGGATCGATTCGTATTCGCTCATGGACTCCCGCCCTTATGGGATGTGAATGGGCCGTCAGAGGTCACGGGGCCGTCTCCCGGGCGAGCTCGACCAGCCACCGCCGGTACTCGATGGACATCCTGTCCGTTGCCCGCACATGCAGCTCGGCGGTCAAATCTGCGGGCAGTTCTTCGGGGCGCTGGGACTCCACGATGGCGCGATCGCGCTCGGCGATCTCGATCTGGAACTGGCAGAACGGATCGTCGGGCTCGTCGTGAGCGAAATTGCGGAAGTTCATCATGAAGGTCCGGGTGACGCCTGCGGAGATCGGCAAGGCAGCGACCAGCAGACCGAAGAAACGGCCCTCCGGGAGGCGCTGCTGCCACCAGACGGTCAGGGGCATGTAGACGCGCCAGTTGTGGTGCGACCTGAGAGAGGGGTCGGCCTCATCGAGTTCCGAGGCGCGGGTCTTGATGCTGGGAACCTCCGCGAAGGAGCCCCACATGTGGATGTTGTCGCCGTCGCGCCGAAGGTCGTGCCTCGGAAGATCAGGCCGGTCGCGGCGTCCGAGCTGGCCGTCGTGCACCCACGGGATGTGGGCCAAGTCGACGAAGTTCTCTATCCGTCGCGCCGCGCCCGCGTTCCAGTCGACGGCGGGGATCGGAACAATCCGGTACTCGGGGTCGTCGTACTCGGGGAATCTCGGGACGTCGAAGCGCGGACGGTCTTCCAGGCAGACCCAGACCAGGCCTCCGGCCTCCTCGCAGCCATAGCCCCGCAGACGGGCGCGGGCGGGGATGGGATGGTCCTCGCTGCCGGGGATCTGCGTGCACACGCCGCCACAGTTGTACAGCCATCCGTGGTAGGAGCACCGCAGCGAGTCCGTCTCGACCCAGCCGAGCGACAGGCGGGCGCCGCGGTGAGGGCAAAGGTCGGCAAAAGCCCGTGCCCGCCCGCCGAGCCGGACCAGCACCAAGTCGTTGCCGCAGACTCGGACGGCCACGGGCTCGCCGTCCAAGTCGCGCGAGTATGCGACCGGCAACCAGTAGTGCCGGAACGAGTCGTACAGCGCGGTCTCGCCGTCCGCGTCGAGCAGCGTGTCGCTCACAACTGTTTGTTCCGATCCCGCGGTGCTGCCTTGCCTGGTCGCCTGCGACACAGGTGAGACTATGCCTAGTAGAGCGACGTGGCCCCCGCATAGACGTCGTCGAGGACGCTCCGGTCCCAGAGGTCGTCGATGGCGGGCAGGTTCTCCTTGCCGGCCACTCGCAAGCCGTCGTACTCGCCCTCGAGGGTGGCATCATCCAGCCACAGCAGCCCCTTCGCCGCGGTCGTGTCGCTCTTCATGAACCCGCTCTGCGCGACCAGCTGGGCTGCCTCGTTGGCGGGGTCCAGGCCGAGATCGACGCCGTAGGTGTTGACGGTCAGGTCCACGGCGAGGTCGTTGTCGGCGAAGGCGTGCTCCCAGCCCTTGATACCGGCCCGCATGTAGCCGACAACCGCGTCGCGGTTCTCTGCTAGGTACGTGCGCGTTGTGACCCAGAGCCGTCCGTAGCGTGTCCAGCCCAGGTCCCCGAGGCTCACAACACCGTGGTCGATGCCGCGGGACTGAAGCGCCAGCGGCTGGTTGGTCAAGAATGCGTAGTAGGCGTCCACCTCACCCTCGACTACGGGGCTGGGATCGAAGCCCACTGGCACGTTCTCGTAGTCCGGCTCGATGCCGTTCACGCCGAACAGCGTGTTGACGTCGGCGATGCCTGACTCACCCTGGAGGCCGATCCGCTTGCCTACTAGGTCGTCGACGGTGTTGATCGGGTTGTCCGGTAGGTAGATGAACCCGATGGGCGACTGTTGCAGCGCCGCGCCCAGCACCACGAGATCGGCTCCCGCCGCGATTGCATCGATAGTGCGTGACAGGAACGAACTTGCGCCCAACTCGATTCCGGGTCCGTTGATGGTGACCTCGGTCGCAATGCCGCCGCCGCCCTGAGCGAATTCCGCGTCGATGCCCTCGGCGGCAAAATAGCCTTGGTCCAGGGCCACATAGTGCCCGGCGAACTGGACGTTCTTAATCCAATCGAACTGGAAGCGCACGTCAGTCGGTGCCGGTGCGGCGGTGGTTGTCGGCGCGGCAGTAGTGGTCGCAGCCGCAGCTGTCGTCGCGGGCGCGGCCGAGCCTTCCGAATCCGACTCATCGTCGCCGCAGGCTGCGAGCAACGCAGGCGAGCCCACCACCGCGCCCGCGAACGCGGACCTCCATAAGAAATCGCGCCTAGATAGCCGGCCTTTTGGTTGCGTCACAACGAACCTCCATCTCTTCCGCTGGACCCCCCAAACCGATGGTCGGCCACGACGGCCAGTCCCCAGAATCCAGGGGATCCGTGACTTGGCCGAACCTACGCGTGCCTCGGTCCAGCCGTCCAAGACCAATCTCCGAGCATGTGATAACATCACCTTATGGATCTGTCCCTACGGACCGTCCGCTACTTCGTGACTGTCGCCGAGGCCCGCCACTACGGCAAGGCCGCCGAGCGCCTGTTCATCTCACAGCCCGCCCTGAGCCAGCAGATCAAGCGGTTCGAGGCACAGATGGGCTGCAAGCTATTGGAGCGGTCGCGTACCGGCGTAAGACTCACCAGCGCCGGCCAGGTGTTCTTGGAGGAGGCGCGCGGGCTGCTTGAACGCGGGGAGGCGGCCGTCGCCCGAGCTCGCCGTGCTGCCGAGCCGACGGAGTTGACGATCGCCTGCGTGGCAGGCACGCCTCACGGGCTCAAGTCACGGTTGGTCCAGGCGGCAGCGTCTGCCGTGCCAAGCCTGGAGATCGACCTCGTCCGCATCGACTGGTCCGAGCCGTTCGCACGCCTGCGCAACGCGTTGGTTGACGCCGCGATCGTCCATCTGCCGCACTCCGAGCCCGGAGTGACCTCGCGGCTGCTGCACACCGAGCCCCGGGTCGCGGTGCTGCCCGCGGGCCATCGACTGGCGGGCCGATCCCAGATCAGAATCGACGAGATCGCCGCCGATCCCGTCCTCGACTCCAACTTCAACCGGGACTTCTGGCTCGTCAACCCCCGTCCGGACGGGTCCGCCCCGGTGACGGCCCAGCCCGCGCCCAACTCGGCAGAGCAGCTCATGGACTTGGTCGCGCTCGGGCGGGGCATCGCCATCACGGCCGCAACGGTGAGCGAGCAGTATCAGCGGCCCGGCGTCGTCGCCATCCCCATCATCGACATAGCCAACGCTGAGCTGGCCCTCATCTGGTCCAGCGAGCGCGCCCAGCCCGCGGTGGCCGAGCTCGCGGAGGCTCTCACAATCGACTGATCGGGCGTTCGGGCACGCTGCTCGGGCACGCACCGGGCACGCCTTGATGGACGAGGCACTAATTTGGCGTGCGGGAGGTTTGCATGACCGAACCCGTAGCGGCCGTCGAGATCGACGGCGTCACCAAGCGCTTCGGCGAGGTGACCGCCGTCGACAGCCTCGACCTGTCCATCGGCGACGGCGAGTTCTTCGCCCTGCTCGGCCCGTCGGGCTGCGGCAAGACCACCACGCTGCGCATGATCGCCGGGCTCGACTTTCCCTCCGAGGGCCGCCTGCACATCTTCGGCGATGACGTGGGCACGCTGCCGCCCAACAAGCGGCCGGTCAACACCGTGTTCCAGAACTACGCGCTGTTCCCCCACATGTCCATCGCCGACAACGTCAGCTTCGGTATGCGCATGCAGAAAGTGGGCCGCTACGAGATCAGAACCCGCGTGGCCGAGGCCCTCGAGCTCGTGCAGTTGGGCGATATGGGGCAGCGTCGCCCCGACCAGCTCTCCGGCGGCCAGCAACAGCGCGTGGCACTGGCCCGGGCGCTGGTGAACCGCCCCAAGGTGCTGCTGCTCGACGAACCGCTCGGCGCCCTCGACCTGAAACTGCGCCAGGGCATGCAGGTGGAGCTGAAGAGCCTTCAGCGCGAGGTGGGCATCACCTTCGTGTTCGTCACCCACGACCAGGAGGAGGCGCTCACCATGAGCGACCGGGTGGCGATCCTCGATGCGGGCCGGCTGCTGCAGGTGGGCACGCCCGAGGAGGTGTACGAGCGGCCCACCAACCGCTTCGTGGCCGACTTCATCGGTCGAGCCAACCTGTTGGAGGCCACGGTCAAGTCTCCGCATGAGATATGCCTGGCCAACGGGTCGATGGTGGCCTGCGAGACGGACCACCCGGCCGGCACGAAGGTGGCGCTCACCCTGCGGCCCGAGCGGGCCAACCTCACGCAGCAGCAGGCCGACCCGCCCGGCGCTGGGCCCGTACCATCCATCGACGGCGTGGTGAAGCGGGTTACGTATGTGGGCAATGCCGTCAGCTACGGGGTGGGCGTGGACTGGATGATGGTCGACGTGCGGATGGAGAACCGGCCGGGCGAGCGCCGTTTCGCGCCCGGCGACGAGGTGACGGTCGTGTGGCATCCCGACGCCGTGGCCGTGGTGACCGAGTGACGGACGCCCCGACCGCGACCCGACCGTCGGGCCCGGCCGCGGACCCGGCAACGGAGGCGCCGACGAGGGCGCGCACTGTGGAGGAGTCCGCGCGGCGGGCAGAGGCCCGGCGAGGCTTCCTGATGGCCCTGCCGGCGTACGCCTACCTGGTGCTGCTGTTCGCCGTGCCGCTGGTGATCGTGGTCGTGTACTCGTTCGCCACCCGCAACCGCTACGGCGGCACCGATCTGTCGGGATGGAATCTCGACTCCTACCGCAAGCTGGCCGAGCCGGTGGTGCGCGACATCGTGTTTCGGTCGGTGTGGTTGGCGGTTCTGACCACCGTGATCTGTTTGGTCTTGGCCTACCCGTTCGCCTATTTCCTGTCCACCTGCCGGGCCGGAATGCGCAACGTGATGCTGGTGTTCGTGATGATCCCGTTCTGGTCGAACTTCCTGGTGCGCAACTACGCCTGGCGTGTGCTGCTCGGCACCGACGGCCTGGTGTCGGACATCTTCGAGTTCTTCGGGTTCGGGCCGACCGTTTTACTGTTCACCAGCTCGGCGGTGGTGCTCGGCTTGGTGTACGGCTTCCTGCCCTTCATGATCCTGCCGCTGTACGCGTCCATCGAGCGGATCGACCCGGCGCTGTTCGAGGCCGGCCGCGACCTCTATGCCTCGGGTTACCAAAGCTTCCGCCGCATCCTGTTGCCGCTGTCGATGCCGGGTGTGATCGCCGGGTCGATCCTAGTGTTCGTGCCCAGCCTGGGCGCCTACGTCACCCCTGAGGTGCTGGGCGGGGCCAAGACCACGCTGCTCGGCTCCTACGTGGTGGTGCAGTTCCTCACGGCGCGCAACTGGCCCTTCGGGGCGTCGCTGTCGTTCGTGCTGATGGCGGTGATGCTGGTGGCCACGCTGGTGTACTTCCGCACCGGAGGCCGGAACCTGTGAGGCGCGCCGGGCGACCTCGTCTGATCGGAGCGAACCGGTGAGACGCAGCCGTGCCCAGACGCGGGCAGCGGTGGTCACCCGCTCGGCCCTGTCGGCCCAGGCCGTGGCCGTCTACGTGTTCTTCTACGCCCCGATCATCCTGCTGTTCATCTTCTCGTTCAGCGACAGCCGCAACCCGGGGGTGTGGGGAGGCTTCACCCTCGACTGGTACGCCGAGTTCGCGGAGCACAGCTCGCTCCAGAAGTCGCTGTGGGTATCGGTGCGGGTGGCCGTTCTGTCGACGGTGATCTCGGTGGTGCTGGGCACGCTGGCCGCTCTGGCGCTGGAGCGGTTCACGTTCAAGGGCAGGCGGGTCTTCGACGCGCTGCTGTATCTGCCCATCATCGTGCCCGACGTGACCATGGCCGTGATGATCCTGCTGTTCTTCTCGCAGTTCTTCGACGTGGTCGACACCCTGTTCGGGATCGGCCTGCAGAAGGGCCTGAGCACCATCGCGCTCAGCCACATCGCCTTCAACATCAGCTTCGTGTCGGTGGTGGTGAGAGCCCGGCTGACCAACATGGACAGCGTGCTGGAGGAGGCCGCCCTCGACCTGTACGCCAACCGCTGGAGCACCTTCCGGCACGTGACGCTCCCCCAGCTCGCGCCGGGCATCGCCGGCGGGGCGCTGCTGGCGCTGACCCTGTCGCTGGACGACGTGGTGATAACACAGTTCGCCTCCGGTCCCGGCGCGACTACGCTGCCGGTGTTCGTTTTCGGACTTATCAGGAGGGGAGTCACGCCGCTCATCAACGCGGTGTCGGTAGTGATGCTGGCTGCGTCGATCGTGCTCGTGCTGTTGTCGCTACTGGTCGCCAGGACCCGCAGCAACGGAAAGGAATCCATACCGATATGAGGACACTCATCAAGACAATCGCCGCGCTGGGAGTGCTCGCACTGCTGGCCGCTTCCTGCTCGGGGGGCGACGACGAGACCGTTGCCGCCGACTGCGAGCTGGACCAGGTCGACGGCGACCTGAACATGTACAACTGGTCGGAGTACATCGACGAGGAGCTCCTCGACCAGTTCGCCGCGGAGTACGGCGTGAGCTGGACCCTCGACACCTACGACTCCAACGAGGCCATGCAGCCGATCATCGCCGCGGGCAACAGCGGCTACGACCTGATCGTGCCGTCGGACTACATGGTGGGGATCCTTATCGCGTCCGGCAACATCATGAAGCTCGACTTCGACGCCATCCCCAACCGGTCGAACATCTCCGCCGACTTCAACGACCTCTCGTACGACCCAACGGGCGAGTACTCGGTGCCCTACCAGTGGGGCACCACCGGCCTTGGCGTGAACACCGCGGTGGTAGGGACCGACTTCGACCGCAGCTGGGGCCTGGTCTTCGATCCGGCCATGGCCGATGCCTTCGCGGGCAGGATCAGCCTGCTGAACGACCCCCGCGAGACGATGGGCGCAGCCCTCAAATATCTGGGCTACTCGCTCAACACCACCGACGAGGGCGAGCTCGACGAGGCCAAGCAGCTGATCGGCGACACCCGCGATCGGCTGGCCACATTCGACACCGACTCGGCCGACGAGCTGCTTACCGGCGGCGAGACGGTGATCGGGCACGGCTACTCCGGCGACATGTTCACCCAGTTCCTCGAGACCGACAATCCCGACGACTACGTGTACTTCGTGCCCCGCGAGGGCGGCACCCGCTGGATCGACAACATGGCAGTGGTGTTCGACGCGCAGAGCCCGTGCACGGCCCACACGTTCATCAACTTCATGCTGCGGGCCGACGTAGGTGCGGCGCTGTCGAACTACAACTACTACGCCACGCCCAACGAGGCTGCCCTCGACGGGCTCGACGAAGACCTGCTCAACTTCCTGAACGATCCCGACGTGATCACCAGCGGGCTGGAGTCCCTGGAGGAGATCCAGGACACCGGCGACTTCGAGACGCAGTACTCCGACGCCTTCATCGAGGCGAAGGGCTAGGTCTTAGTCGCAGTCTTGCGACCCGGGCCGGGCGTCCCCTCGCGGCGCCCCGGCCGGCGGGTTCGACCGCCTACCTGACACACCGCAGGCATCGGAACCGCCCAAACGCCGTTCACCCGGTCGGTCGGCGCTGCGGCGTCCCAGGAATCAGGGCCGCACTTCGATGAAGCCGGCCGCGCTGAAGTCACCGTCGAACGCGAGGGCCTCGGTGATCCGTTCGCGGCGCATGATCTCGAAGCTGGTGGCGTCGACGTAGGAGTACTGCCGCTCGTCATGTCGAGCCAGCCACTCCCATGCCCGCTCGTCGACCGTCGAGTCGACGTGCGCAATGGATACCCGCGGCGAGGGGCGGAGCATGGTCACGAAGCTGAGCGCGTGCTCGTGGCCAGCACGACGCCGGAGCCATGTCCAGGTCTCTCCTACGATCAGGTTGGAGGTCCGAAGCGGCCCGCGGCCGCCGTGCCACAGTTGCGCGGCATCGGAGTGGCGACGGTCTGCCGGGACGAGCAGGCCGATCCAGAATGACGTGTCGACGAACCTCACTCCTCGGTCCCGTAGATGACCGCGTCCAGGTCGTCATCGGGCGCGATGTCCACGCTGCCCACCAGTTCGTCCAGCGGATCGTCGAGCGCACCGGGCTCAGCGGCGAGGGCTGACCGCACGGCGTCCCGCACGAGCGCTGAGCGCGACAGCCCACGTCGGGCGGCCGCGGCCGACAGCGCGTCGTCGATGTCGTTCTCCATGTATAGCTGTATACGCCGCATAACTAGAGTATACACCAGTCAGCGGGCTTGCCAGGTTGGGGGGCGGCGTTCTTGCCAGGCCGCCAGGCCCTCGGCGGCGTCGGAGGTGTCAGCCACGACGCGGCGCATGGTCTCGCCCATGCGGACAGCCTCAGTCCATCCCAGGGTGCGGCCCCGGCGGGCCATCTCGTTGGTGGCCCGCACGGCCAGGGGCGCCCCGGCGCATAGGCGGTCGGCGAGGCCCCGGGCCTCGGCTAGGAGGTCGTCGTGGGGGGTGACCCGCCAGGCCAAGCCCGCCTCTTTAGCCCTAGTCGCGTCGATGGTCTCGCCGGTCAGCAGCAACTCGAGGGCATCGGGCCAGGCGACACGATCGGGTAGGCGCAGAGCGCCGACGATGGTGGGCACTCCGATCCGGACCTCGGGGTAGGCGAAGGTGGCCCGCTCGCTGGCCAGTACGAAGTCGCAGGCCAGCACCGCGGTAAGGCCGTAGCCGATGCAAGGCCCGTTGACCGCGGCGATGGTGGGTTTCCAGATCTCCATGCCCGACTCGAAGGTGGTGATGGTGGGCCACTCCCAGAATGAGCCCGGCCAGTCCCCGGTCGCGCCCTCCGAGTCCTTGAGGTCTGCGCCCGCGCAGAAGGCTCGGCCCGCGCCGGTGACGATGGCCACCCAGGCCTCGGTGTCTTCCCGGAAAGCCGTCCAGGCCTCGTCAAGGGCTCGGCGCATGGCCCCGTTGACCGCGTTGAGGGCCTCGGGCCGGTTGTAGGTGATGGTGGCGACGTGACCGTCGCGCTCGTAAGTGGCCGCTGCCATGGGTCGCAGTATCGCACCCGACGGAACTGGCAGCCGACAGCTCCCAAACAGGCACCACACGCTGCCAATTCCGACCCCGCCCCCAAAACAACCACCAACTGGCAGCCGACAGCTCCCAAACAGGCACCACACGCTGCCAATTCCGACTGACAGGCTCCGGCCTCGCAGCTCTAGCCTGACGCCATGACCACCATTATGGCCGACATCAAGATCGAGCCCGGCGCCGAGTTCTCGGTGGAGCTGCGGTCCGGGTCGCACCGGTGGCACGCCGACGAGCCCACCGACGTCGGCGGCGCCGACACCGGGCCCAACCCCTACGAGCTGCTGCTGTCGTCGGTGGCGGCCTGCACCTGCATCACCGTGTCGATGTACTGCCGGCGCAAGGGCTGGAGTCTGCACTCCGTGTCGGCCAGCTACACCCACGACCGGGTGCACGCCAACGACTGCGACGACTGCGAGGCTGAGACATCGGGCTACATCGATCGGGTCCAGAGCCAGATCTTCATCGAGGGCGACTTCGACGACGACCAGCGGGCCCGCCTGGCCGACATCGCCCGCCGCTGCCCGGTGCACAAGACCCTGGAGCGGGGCCTCACGTTCACCACCGAGACCGTCTTCACAGGCTGATGGCCGAGGGCAGGGATTCCGTGCAAGGAGCCGCCGAGTCCCGGATCCCGATGATCGTCAGCGTCGATGACCACGTCGTGGAGCCGCAGGTGGCCACCGAGATGTTCGCCGGCCTCGACGACGACACCGTCTACAAGATCGTGCGGGGCAACGCCCTGCCAATGCTCGAACTCACCGACTGACGCCGGGCGGGCTCAAGCGTTCGGGCGCTCCGCGTGCGGCTAGTCTCGCAGCGACGTTCGGATGGGAGCAGGGGTGACGGACGAGCCAGCCTGGACGATGGGCGTCGAGGAGGAGTACCTGCTCGTGGAGCGCGAGAGCGGGGCCCTCATCAACAGGCAGCCTGCTGGCCTGCTGGAGAACGTGGCCAACCTTCGCCACGGACTGGTGGCCCGGGAGCTGTTCAGCTCGCAAATCGAGATCGGCACGGGCGTCTGCACCGACGTGAAGCACCTCCGCGCCGATCTCGGGCTGCTACGCCTGGCCGTGGCTGAGGCCGCCGCCGAGTACGGGATGGCGCCCATCGCCGCTTCGGCCCACCCGTTCGCGAGGTGGCTCCAGCAGCAGTACACCGAAGGGGAGCGCTACCAGGCCCTCACCGCGGATCTGCAAGGCGTGACGCGGCGGCTGGTCGTCTCTGGGATGCATGTCCATGTCGGCATCGAGGATCCCGACTTGCGGATCGATCTGATGGACCAGGCCGCGTACTTCCTGCCGCATCTGCTGGCCCTGTCGGCCTCGTCACCGTTCTGGGAGGGGCGCGACACCGGCCTCAAGAGCTATCGCATGTCGGTGATCGAGACACTGCCCCGCACCGGGCTCCCCGAGAAGTTCGGCTCCTGGTCCGATTTCAAACGCCATGTGGACGTGCTGGTGCGAGCCGGGATCATCGAGGATTCCACCATGGTGTGGTGGCACATCCGCCCGTCGGAGCGCTACCCGACCCTGGAGATGCGGGTCGCCGACCTGCCCACGAGGATGGAGGACACGATCGCCGTCGCCTCCATGTACGTCTGCGTGCTGAGGATGCTCTGGCGGCTCAGGCTGGAGAACCGCCGTTGGCGGAGCTACGCCAACTTCCTGCTGTCGGAGAACCTGTGGCGGGCCCAACGGTACGGCGTCGGCGGCCAGCTCATGGACTTCGGTCGGGGCGAGCTAGTGCCCTTTGTCGACCTGCTGGAGGAGCTCATCGAGCTGGTCAGGCCCGATGCCGAGGCCCTGGACTGCGTGGCGGAGGTCGAGCACACGCGCACCATCTGCCAGCGGGGCTCCTCCGCTGATCGCCAGCTCGCCGTGTACTACGGAGCGCTCGAAGAGGGCGCCACCGAAGACGAAGCCCTCAAGGCCGTCGTCGACACGCTGATCGCCGACACGGTCGCAGCTCCCATTACCTAGCGGGACCGGCCGGTGTCGATGATGGCGGTTCGCAGGTCGGTCATGTCGGCTTGATCACGGCCGGGTTGCCCGCGGCCAGCGCCGCGGCCAGCAACTCGGCCGGGATGTTCATCGGGAAGTTCCACGGCGTGATCAGCGCGTAGACGCCGTTGGGCTTGCGATGGGTAAACACCCGCTTGTTCGGGTCGACGCTGGGCAGGACGTGCGTCTCCAGTCGCTTGATCTCCTCGGCGGCCAGCCGGAAGATCTCCGCCGACTCGGCCAGCTCGTCCACGGCCTCCGCGGCCAGGGGCTTGCCCGACTCGCGGGCCAACTGCTCGGCGAGAGGCGCAGAGCGCGCGTCGAGTCTGTCGGCCGCGGCACAGAGCAGCTCGGCCCGCTCGAAGAAGCTGAGCCGCTCCAGTTCGGCTGCGGCCTCGTTGGCCGCGGCCACGGCATCGTCCACGTCGGCGGGCGAGGCCGTATCCACCTCGGCCAGTACCGCGCCGGTTGCGGGCTCGACCACCTTCAGCAGCTGCTCGCCCCTCCCCGTTCGGCGGTGTCCCCCCACGAACTGATGCACCGGTCAGACCCTAGACGTCGCGATCGTTGTCCCTAGGACTGTCACTCCCGGTTTGGCGGGGCCTGTCACCGAGCCGGTTGGCCGGCGGGCTGGCGGGCCGCCCCGGCCTGCTGGCTGTGGCTCCCGGCGTGGCCGGCCGCGCTTATGCTGGAGGCGTGGCCGGAGCTGTGGTGATGGTGATCGTGCTGGTCGTCTTGTTCCCGGTGGCGATCCTCGTGAGCGGCGGGATCCTGGCTGCGGCGCTGGGGAGCTTTCTCAAGGGCGATGCCGACGCCTCCAATCGCAACGAGGACGGCCCGAACGAGTACTTGGAGCTGGCGCGCAAGGAAGCCGAGACCGGCTATCCCCGCGCCCACTGAGCGGACCGTCGGGCGACCCGGCGTCTAGCCGCTCCGCGGGCCGCTGCCCTTGACGGTGAACCCTGCCTCCAGCATCTTCTCGTCGAAGGTCGCGACGGGGCGGCCGACGGTGGCGTAGAGGTAGAGAGCAGTCTCATAGATCGTGTAGAGGGTGGTGATCCCCACCATCACTGTCACGATCCAAGCCACGAAGGAAACCGGTCCGCCGATGTAGAGCAACGGGTTGTCGGAACCGGCCAGCACCGCCGTGACCGGCACGCCCGGGATCAGCAGCACCGCAGCGACTATGCCCAACCCTGCGTTGGCCGCCAGGTTCTCGCCCCACGTGTGTCTCAGCAATGACACCGACCGCTTCAGCGCCCGGACCGGGCCGAGGTCGTCGATCACTATCGCCGGGATCGTCAGGAACACCGCGATCTCCCAGAGCAGGCTGGCGCCGCCCAAGAGTCAAGAGCAATTGCGACCGACGTCGTGCCGTCGGGTTCGATCTGCGGTACTCCCGCTGCCCTCGCACCGAAATACGTCATCACCAGGATCAATGCCGACGTCGCGAGCGCCATGAGCGGGAACAGCAACAGCTCCCGGTCCTGGCGAAGCACACGCCAGGACGCCGACATGATTCGCATGCTGTTGGCGAGCATCTGGAGCTTGTCAGCTTCCGAGGCTCACCGGCCGGTGGGCCACACCGGCGGGCATCCCCGCTGGATCCATACCGCGGCGGCCACCGCCGCGAACACGGCGTCGCTGCCGTTGACGGGCTCGGAGCCGTCGTCGACGATCTCGACCTTGACGGGCAGCATCTGGGCCGCGCCGACGATGCCGAAGGACCGCACGGTCAGGTCGTGGACGATGCCGTCGGGATCGACGCCGAGGCTCTCGCTGGTTACCCACGAGTAGGCCATGTGGGCCGCGCCGGTGCAGTAGGAGCGCAGCACGGTCTCGTCGAGGGGGCGTCCCGCCCTCACCCGCACCCTGATTGAGCCGTCGGCGTGCACCGCGGCGGTGGCCGATCCGCCGCCGGGGCAGGCGATCCAGCCCGGTTCGTCCCGGACCGCGGCTGCGGCCGATCCCCCATCGGGCGCCGCGATCCAACCGGTCACGCCCCGGACCGCGGCGAGCAGCACCGCGGCCTCCGCCCAGCCCGCGGCCCGCACCTGTGACGAGGTGGGCGGTCCGGGAAGGTCCACCTCGGTGATTGTTAGGGCTGGCGCGTAGGCCTGGATCGCCTCGACGATGCCCGGGGTGCGGGCCACCACCATCTCGCCGGTGCCGTCGGGCCGCATCCCCGCGGCGATCGGCGGCCGCTTGGGGCCCAGCTCGACCGTGTCGGGTCGGGACCACAGCACCCGGACCGGCCGGCCGTGACGCGCGGCCAGGCGGCAGGCGGCCTCGGCCACCGGCGAGTGGAGCTTGCCGCCGAACGCGCCGCCGTTGCCGAGCGGGGAGGCGGGCTCGCCGCCGGGCTCACACCAAGCTGCGTCGGTCTCCAGATAGCCGGGATCGGTCCAGCTCGTGCGCAGCGTGACCGCCCAATCCCCCGCCGGCACGTCCAGCGGCGGGTCCCAGCTGGCGGTAGTGCGCCGACCGGGCACGCGGCCGGCCAGCCGCCGAGCCTCAGCGGGGGTCTCGGCAACCACCCAGCCGTGCTCGTCGGCGGCATCGCAGCCCTCGCCGGCCCGCACCGCGACCAGGGCGCCCGCCGGCGCGGTGTCGTCGGCGAAGCCGCCCGTCCCGAGAGCGACATGAGGTCCGGTCGACTGAGACGAGCCCCCCTCGATCATTGCCCGCCGGTCAGCTTCGGCCCGCCGATCAGCATCGACCCGCCGGTCAGCGTCAGCGAGCCCGGCGCCTCCACTTCCGGGAGCCGGCACGGCCAGGCCGGGAAAGGCTTGCCAGGCATCGAGGATCGGGTGCCAGCCGGTGCAGCGGCAGAGATGGGCCGCAAGGGCGCGGGCCGCGACGTCCCGGTCGTCGTGATCGGCGCCCTTCGCGTCGAGACCTACGAAGCGGCAGATGATCCCCGGCGTGCAGAACCCGCACTGGCTGCCGCCCGTGGCCGCGAACGCTTGAGCCCAGCCGTCGCGCACTTGGGCGTCGAGGCCGTCGAGAGTCGTGATGTTGCGGTCTCGCACCCGGCGGGCCGGGGTGACACAGGCCACCCGGGGCTGACCGTCCACCAGCACCGTGCAGCAGCCGCATTGTCCCTGCGGGCTGCACCCGTCCTTCACCGAGCGCACGCCGAGCTGCTCGCGCAACACGTCCAGCAGCGTCAGCCGCTCGTCGGCGACGAGCACCGCAGCACCGTCTACAACGATCTCGAAGGCGTCACCCTGCACGAAGGCCATGGCACCGCAGGCTAGATCGGCGCGCCGACGCCTCCCTCCCGGCGAGGCCGGAGCGCGGCCGCGGCCAGCGGATAGTACGGGCGGCGGCTAGCTGAAGCTCTGGCCGCAGCCGCAGCTGCGCTGCGCGTTGGGGTTGTCGATCGCGAACCCCGCCGACTGCAGTCCGTCGGAGTAGTCGAGCGTGGCCCCGTCGAGCAGCATGGCCGACGACGGGTCGACTACCACCTGAACGTCGCCGAAGGTCGCCTTGGTGTCGCCCTCGACCAAGTCGGTGTCGAAGTACATCTCGTAGGAGAAGCCCGAGCAGCCGCCGGGGCGCACCGCCACCCGCAGGGCGAGGCCGTCCTCGCCCTCGGCCGTGATGAGCTCAGATACCTTGGCCGACGCCTTTTCGGTGAGTGTGATCATGATGGCTCCCGGTGCGCTGATGATAGCGGGCTGCTGCGCCGGGTCCAACCTACCCACCGGTGACCGGCATGGCTACCGGCGGCCCGGATCGGCCCGGCAAGCACCACGGTAGCATCGCAGCGTGACCACGACCGCACCGACGGCCGAGGCCGTCATGGAACTGATGCGGGGTGTGGTCGATCCCGAGCTGGGCAGCAACCTGGTGGAGCTGGGCATGGCTCGCGGCGCGCAGGTGTCCGACGAGGGCCTGGTGCGGGTCGAGATCGCCCTCACCACCTCGGGCTGCCCTCTGCGGGCCCAGATTCAGCGCGACGTGAAGGCCCGGCTCGAGTCGCTGCCCGGCGTGACCAAGGTGCGCATCGTGTGGGCCGAGCTGACCGCGGACGAGAAGGCCGCGGCGATGGCCAAGGCCCGCTTCAACGTGTCGCAGCGGGCCCCCGACACGGCCATCCCACCCACCACCAAGGTGCTGATGGTGGCCAGCGGCAAGGGTGGCGTGGGCAAATCCACAGTGACCACCAACCTGGCAGCCGCTCTGGCCGCGGAGGGGTTCAACGTCGGGGTGATGGACGCCGACATCTGGGGCTACTCGGTGCCCCAGATGCTGGGCGTGGACGGCGTGCTCCGCTCCGACGGCGGCAAGATCGTGCCGATCAGCCGGACGATTGGCGAAGGCCGCCTCGACGTGGTGTCGATGGGGTTCCTCGTGGACCGGGAGGACTCGGCGCTGATGTGGCGGGGGCTGATGCTCAATCGGGCCGTGCAGCACTTCTGCGAGGATGTGCGCTGGAGCGACGACCTCGACTACCTGCTGATCGACATGCCGCCGGGCACCGGCGACGTGCAGATGGGCCTGGCCAAGATGCTGCCGAGGGCCGAGATGATCATCGTCACCACCCCGGCGGCAGCCGCCCAGAGGGTGGCCGCTAGGGCGGTGGACATGGGCCGCAAGAACTACCTGCGCATCGTGGGCGTGATCGAGAACATGAGCTACCTGGCCACGCCTGACGGCCAGCGTCATCCCGTGTTCGGCTCGGGAGGGGGCGCGGCCCTCGCGGCCGAGGTCGGGGTCCCGCTGCTGGGCCGCATTCCCCTCGAACCTGCCGTGGCTGAGGGCTTCGACACAGGCGAGCCGGTAGCGCTGGGCGACGGTGCCGCGGCCGAGGCCTTCAGGTCGGTGGCCCGGGCGCTGTCGAAAGAGCACGTGCCGCCGGTGGAGATGGCCGGCTGCAGCGCCCGGATGCTAGAGGCGGCCGTGGCCGCGCTAGACGCTTTGGACCCGGTGGACGCCGCCGAGGGCTGAGTTCGGCGGCTACCCGCCCCAACCCCGAGACTTGCTCGCAGGCTTCACGCCTTCTGGTCCCGCGGGTCGTCGAGAACCACCACCAAGCCGGGGCCGAGCTCTTGGTCGATGCGACGCTGGAGCATGGGCACCAGCATCGACGAGGGCATCACGCACTCCGCGCACGCCTCGTCGGGAATGTGGAGCCGGAAAGTGATGCGGCTCCCCGACCGCTCGGCGGTGAGATCGGCGCGGTCGGCGCGCAAGGCCTCGGCCAGCGTCTCCACGACATCTTCGAGGCGCCGCGACGCCTCGCCTGTGCCAGCATCGGAGCCGGCCGGTGCATCGGCAGCAGCAACCGGCTCGACGGCAACCGTGGGTGGCGCGTCAGCGGGTCCGCTGAGGAGCAGGCGCTCGACCGCGGGGGTAACCGCGTCGGCCACGTTCTCGACCTGCTCGGCGGAGAGGCTGGCCACCGGGTGCGGGATGGTGGCGAACGGGTAGCCGGCAAATCCCTGGAGCTCGGCCATGACCTGGCCGGTGGCCCGGAACGGCTCGGTCAGGATGGCGGCCGCGGGCAGGCCGAGCTCCTCGAACCGGACGGCGTCGAGCACACTGCCCGACGAGCAGCTGCCTCAATCGCCGATGGCGGCGATGATGGCGGTGGCGTCTGCGGCCAGCATTTCGACGTCTTCGGGCGGGGCCGGGAAGCTGGAGTCGGGCTTGGTGATCATGACCGTGCCGCCCAGTTGGTGTTTGGCCGCGAGGTTCTCAGCTACCCGCTGGAGGATCTCGCGGCCGCGGGCCTTGCCGTTGTTACCAGCCCGAGCACGGCGCCGTCGAGGGTGTTGAGCCTGGCCGCCAGAGCGCGGCCCCCGCCGGCCGGGGCGAGGGTCGGATCGATGAGCGTGACCGTCATGGGTTGATGACTCCTGAGGTCATGGCGTGAAGGTTGACCGTCACGGCGCGACCGTCATGGCAAAACTATCTCCCGGGTGACGAGCGGGACGCTGCGGTCGCGGCTCCATGTGGGGAAGAAGGCCGAGTGCCCGCCGGCGTCGCCGCCGCCGACCATGAGCGCGATGTCCTCCGGGCCGGTCCCCCGCCGCACCAAGATGTCCTCGTCGCCGGGATGGACCGTCGGATCCGACGCCATCCACCACACCGGGTCGAATCCCTCGACAAAGCCGGCCGGCTCGACCTTGCCGCCCCGCTTGACGTCTGCGAACGAGCGGGCCGAGTGCTCGAACAGGTACTCCTGCACCTGGGTTCGGGTCCATCCCGAGGCCGCGATCTTGCGGGCATGCTCGGGAGCGAACACGATCAGCGACCGGCCCGAGCTGAGCGAGCCGAACGCCGCCATCGAGTCGGCAAACGTTCCCAGCAGCTCGGCCACGTCCGACGATGCGTGGTTCAGCACGTTGTGGCCGGACTCGGCGGCCATGATCGTGACGGTACTCTGCGACGGCTCATAGCCCCGAGAAACGTGGAACGGCTCCCAGAGGCACGACGCCTCGTCCTCGCCGAAGCACATCGCGTACTTGCCGGCCCAGCCCTGGGTGCTCTTGTCCAGCGCGCCGGGTATGGCCATCAGGCAGTTGCGCAGCACCAGCCGGACGGTGCGGCCGATGGTGGCGTTGGCCCGGAACCCGGGACCGAAGAGGTTTCCTTGCAGTGGATCCCGATCTCGTCGCGGATGGGCCCGTTGACGGCGACGAGGATGGCAGCCCCGCCGGTGCTGGCCGTCACCGCGTGCAGCCCGAACGTGGGAGCGCCCATGGCCTGCAAGGTCGCGCCCACTACCGGGAAGTACTCGGGGCGGCAGCCAGCCATGACTGCGTTGACCGCGGCCTTGCGAGCGGTGACGGCCAGGCCCCTCCACGGGTCGTCGAGCAGCACGTCGTCCGCGGCCCACACCCCGCCGGCCAGCATCGCCGCCACCAGCGGCTCGGTGGGCGGCACCACGGGCAGCCCGTCGGTCCAGCCCGCCTCGTAGCAGGCCTCGATGGCCGCCCACGGGTCGCTTGCCCGCCGATCGCCATGAGCCGGAATCATCGAGCCCCCTATCGCCGCGGTCAACATCGCTTGATTTCGATCCATAGCGTCGGCTGCTAGTTGCAGAGGCCTTCTTCGCTCACGCCTCGGTGGCTGTAGCACATCAGCGTCTGCTCGACGCTCTTCAATACGAACGGCTCGGTCCCAGCGCCGAGGTGAGCGAACACGTGCAACCGGAACCCGCGGACCGAGTCGTCAGCCAGGCCGACCACATCCATGGTGATCTCGCCGAGATCGCCGATCACGGTGGGTGCCGACACGGTGATCCGCGACGGCGGCTCGTCAGAGGCCACCGCCTCGGCGACGATCCGGCCCAACTCGGGCATCGTCCCGGCCGCCGGGGTCTCTCCGAGGATGTTCACCACCTCGGTGGTCGCGTCGTAGGTCGCGCCCAGCGGGGTTACGTAGGCGTCGCTCACCCAGCCCGTCGAGGCCCCCACCCGAACCTCGTGCCACACGGTCGTGGGCAAAGCCCGAGACTGGCCCACCGCGACGATCCCATGCTCAAGCGGGCCGAGCGTGCCGATGATCTGGCCGAAGGGCACATCGCGGACGTTCAGTACGTCGTCGTGGTCCACGCCGACGACCGCCAGCACGTCGCCAGGAGCCGGACCGAACTCGAAGGGCTCGCCCGGCAGAGACACAGGCGTCTCCGACGGCACTGAATCGGGCGGCTCTGTCGTCGGTGCGGCTGAATCGGCAGGTGTCGGGCCCGGCTCCGGCACGGTAACCACCGCTTCGGTCACCGCTGTGTCGGGTTGCCGATCCGGTGCCGATGCAACCTGCTCTTCAGGAACCGGCGCTTCAACGTCCTCGCCCGAGTCACGCGACGCCACGACCAGAGCCAGCACCGCCACCGCCAGAGCGAGCACGGACACGCCCAGTGCAACCCTGCTTGTCACGCCCATCCTCCGCTCGATGCCAGCCGTTCCGGGGAAGGATAGGGAACCCAGGCGCGAGCCGGTCGCTCCCGGCTAAGGCTGCGGCAGGCCTGTCGGAGCTTGGAAGGTCGACCCGACCTTGTCGGCGAGAAGCCGCGCCACCGCGGCGTGGCCGGCGTTGTTCAGGTGGAAACTCCGGAACCAGCCGCTCAGGGGGTTGAGACCGACGTGGGTGATGCCGTGAATGAAGTCGGAGCCCCGGCCGCACACCTCGTGCCTGCCCTCGCGGAACGGGGTGTACGTGTCCACATAGTGGACCCGCTCGGCGCCGAGCGCCTCGTTGGCCCGCCTCACCGCCTCGGCCAGCTGCCGGTTGAGATGCTCGGCCAGCCGGCCCAGCCGCTCGACGGTGTCGGGCTTGTACAGCGCCCAGCACGGATCGAACAGCCTCCACTCGCTCGAGGGCGCGATCAGGCTGGGGTAGCCGATCACGTACAGGCGGCCCCGCTCGGTGAGGCGCTCGGAGACGATCTCGCGGTAGAAGTCCGCCATCGACCCGTACTGCCGGCCGTCGATGCGCAGGGCGCAGCCGTAGTCCGGCCGCGATCCGCGGCGGCTGGTGCCGGGGCAGGTTCTCGCAGGATCCACGAGGCTGTCGATCCGCGCTCGCAACTCGCCCTCCGACGGGCAGCCGAGGACGATCTCGGTGATCCGAGTGAACGGCACGCAGGCCAGGACCACATCCTCGAAGCCGATGTCGTTGCCGCCCAGAGAGAGCGCGACAACGTCCACCCGCTGCGGCCCCCGGAGCGTTTCGACGTGCTCCTCCCACATCGACATCCGACCAGGTGTCGGCGACCGCTGATTGAACATGTCCTCCACGTACCCGCCCTCGCAGGCCGTGTGGGTGTGGGCGACGGTCCATCCCTGCCGCCGGAGCATCGCGACGGCCGCCGGGCCGGCCGCGCCGGGGCTGCGCCGGCAGGGGCCTTCGGCGTGCGGGTCGGTTCCCACCCCCGACGAGTAGGAGTCGCCCGCTGACAGCCAGGTGACGGTGGCATTGAACTGCAGGGCCCGGTGCAGGAACGACGCCATCTGGGCCCGGGTGACAGGCGCGTTCGGGCAGTATCGGGCCGGCGTGGCCGAGCAGCCCTCGGTTATGCGGGCCTCGGCCAGCGCGTCGATGGCGTGCTCGTGGGTGCTGCCGCGCGTGTCGGTGAACCCCGCGGACGGGGCCGGGCTGAGCCGGAAGGCCCGCTGCAGGAAGCTGGCCATCTGGGCCCGGGATACGGGCTGGTCCGGGCAGAAGCGGGCCGGGCCGGTCTTGCACCCCCTGGTGATGCCCAGATCGGCGAGACGCTCCACGTGGGGCGCCCACCATTGCCACGACGCGACGTCGGCGAAGCGGGAGTCGCCCGAGCGCGGGGGGTCGCGCCCGTCCAGGGCTCGCACCAACCACACCGCCATCGCCCAGCGGGGCAGCGGCTCCTGCGGGCAGAGCCGATCGAATGTGCAGCCGGTGCCGCGCAGAATCCCCGCAACATCGAGCGCCTCGACCGCGCTGCGGTGCACGCCGGCCGCCTCGGAGTCGGAGAGTTGGGCCCAGGCGGCCGGAGCCGCCCCGAACACCGCGTATGAGGCCGCGGCCAGCACCAGGATCACCCCGGCCAGCACCCGCAGACTCATGCGAGTTCCCGTCCCCCACCGGCGGCGGCGAGGCCGCCGACCATCGGCGCGATGTCCTCCGGGCTGGAAGATCCCCGAGGCCGGGGTGATACCACCCCTAGACGCAGAGGCCGTCGTCGCTGACGCCTCGGTGGCTGTCGCAGATTGGCGTCACGGTGACAGATCGGAGCGTGAATGGCCCCGCATCGTCCTGCGTCCAGTCCTCGGCGCCTGCGTCGGCTGTGATGTTGATGCGATAGCCCCGGACGGCGTCATCGGGCAGGCCGAGCACGTCGAGGGTGATGTCGCCCAGAGCCTCGAACACGCCCGGCCGGGACGAGATCGTTGTTCGCGACTGCACCTCGCCGCTGGACGCGAACACGCCGGAGACCCGCAGGCCGAGATCGCTCAAGGTATCGGCTGTCGGGGTCCCGCCCAGAGCCTCCACGACCTCGGCGGTGGCGTCGCGGTCCGCTCCGAGGGGCGCAAGATAGGTGCCGCTGGCCCAGCCCAGGAGGTCCCCGACCCGCAGTTCGTGCCAGGTGGTCGTCGACAGCTTGCGGGCGTTGCCGGTAGCGACAATCCCTCGCTGCAGGTCGACTGTGGCGATGATGTCGTCGGAGTCCGGCTCGCGTACATAGACGGCAGGATCGCGGACCCCGTCCATCACGTTGTCCAGCCTGGCAATGACCTCGCCGTTGGGGACGTCGCGGATGTTCAGAGCGCTGTCGTGCGCGACCCCGACGACCGCCAGCCCGGCACCTGCGGACGGGCCGAACTCGTAAGGCTCACCGGGAAGGGCAACGGCCGTGTCCTCGGGCACGGGGGCATCCTCAACCGCGGCCGCCTCCTCGGGCACGGGCGCATCCTCAACCGCGGCCGCCTCCTCGGACTCGGGGGCATCCTCAACCAGGGCCGCCTCCTCGGGAGTCGCATCGGCAGTGGGGGCCTCCCCGACGGTGGCAGCCGTATCGGCCGCAACCAGAGCAGTGGCCGCGAGGGTCCGCACCTCCTCCAGCTGTGCCTCGAGCTTGGCAATGACCTCGGGGGCAACGGCCCCGCCGGCCTCAGCCAGAGCCGCGGCGAGTGCCTCCTCCGCGGCCGCTGCCCGGGCGGCGGCCTCTCCGGCTATGGCGGCGGCCGCGTCGGCCACGGCGGAGGCCGCTTCAGCCTCGGCCCGAGCCGCGGCCGCGTCAGCCTGGGCCTGTTCGGGGGCCGCGCTCCCAGCCGGGTCGCCCTGGGGATCGCCCCGGAGCGCGACCACCACCGCCAAACCGGCGACCGCCAGTGCAGCCACAGCGATCACCAGTGCCCGCCTCGCCGCAACCAGCGCGGGCGGGGCCGGAGGCATGGATGCCCTCCGTTCGATCATCGACCAACGCTCACGTGACCCAAGTATGTCAGGACAGCGATCCCAGGATGGTGACCGCGGCGGCAACGCATCGATTCAGCCCGCCTGAGCCGGCTCACCAGCGCGGCCCGCTCCCTCAATCCGGGATCAGGTCCAAGGCCTGGCCGAGGGTGTCGAGGCGGTCGTCGACGGTGTCGCCCGCGGGATATAGGCGCACGGTGTCGACCCCGGCAGCAGCCCACACGGCCAGCCGGCCGCGCACCATCTCGGCGGTGCCGATGAGGGTGGTGGCCAGCACCATCTTGTCGGGGATAGCCGCGGCCGCGGCTCGGCGGTCGCCGGCCAGCCACAAGCGCTGCGACTCGGCGGCCACCTCGGCAAAGCCCTGGCGGGCGTAGGCCGAGTTGTAGAAGTTGGATACGGCCGAACCCATGCCGCCCAGGCTGAAGGCCAGCCCGGCCCGGCGGGCGTCGATCATGCCGGCCAGCTCGGCCTCGTCCTTCGCGAAGGCGACCTCGGCTCCCTGGCAGACGTCGATGTCGTGGAGGGTCCGCCCGGCTCGGGCTGCGCCCGCTCGCAGGTGCGCGAAGTATGCGTCCTCGGCGCCTTCGGGCACGAAGCTGGTGCCCAGCCAGCCGTCGGCCCGCTCGCCGGTCAGCGCCAGCATCCGGGGCAGCATCGAGGCCAGATACACGGGCGGGACCGTCTCGGGCCGCATCGACAGGCGCATCGACTTGCCCTCGCCACCGGGCAGGGGAAGCTGCAGATGTCGGCCCTCGTAGGCGATTCGCTCACCGGAGAAGGCCCGACCGATCACTTCTAGCGTCTCGGCCATACGGCCCACCGGATCGGCGAAGCGCACACCGTGAAGGCCCTCCATCACCTGCGGGCCCGACACCCCCAGGCCGAGCACGAACCGTCCCTGCGACAGCTCGTTGAGGGTCAGCGCGGTCTGGGCCGTCATCACCGCGGAGCGGGCACCCACCTGGAACACCGACGCGCCCAGCCTGACCCGGTCGGTGCGGGCCGCCAGGTAGCCCAGCGGCGAGACCGCGTCGGACCCCCACGCCTCGGCCACCCACACCGCGTCCACGCCCAGGGCCTCAGCCCCGACCACGAAGTCGACCAGATCGGGCCACGGCGCCCCGTCGGCGGTGAGCTGGACCGAAGTCCTCATGGGCCGCCCACCCGAACTATTCGCGCTCTCCCGCCAATATGACACAGTTCGGGACGCGCGCGGGCCACGGTCAGGACCTCACGGGCGCCTGCTCCAGCAGCGCCTTGATCCCGTCCACCACCCGCTGCATGTTGGCCCGGTGCTCGCCGATGCGGCGGGCGACGATGCGGGGCTCCAGGTCGGGGCGGGCCTCGATGATGCCGTCGAGGCCCGATGGGCCCGGCCCCAGGATGCCCCTGAAGCGCAGCCGGGTGCCGCCCACGATGGGCTCCAGGTCGAAGCGCCAGCGGGCGCCGGGGTCGTCGACGTCGCTGGTGCACCAGCCGAACGCCTCCAGCTCGCGGTACACGTCCACGAAGCACGGCACCTCCCAGTCGCCGCGGGCCGGATGGTGGTTGCGGCCCACGAAGCGGGCGCCCAGAGCCGGCCCGTCGCTCGGGGCCTGCCATTGGGCCCCCACGAACTCCTCGGAGAACTCCGCGGGCACGTTGATATCGGTCACCCGGGCCCACACCGCGGCCGGCTCGGCCCGTATGTCGGCCTCGGCGACGGTGCCGGGTCCGTCAGCCAGGCGCACCGGGTTGCTGGGGCCCCGCTCGTAGGTGCGGGCGTAGCCGTCGAAGTAGGCGATGTTGCGGGCCGGGTGCCGCCGGGCCCGCTTGAAGTCGGTGCCGATCGTCCAGGCCACCGGGAACATGGCGATCTCGGTCACGTCGTCGGGAATGCCGAGCAGGTTTTTGATCTCGGGAGCTTTGGCCAGCCCGGCGGTGGTCCAGGCCGTGCCCAGTCCCCGGGCCCGCAGGGCCAGGCAGAAGCTCCAGCCGCTCTGGATCACCGAGTCGAACAGGCCGGGGCGGCCGCTGCCGTCGTGGCGGCCCAGGATCACCGGGATGACGATGGCCGGCACCTCGCCCAGACGCTCGGCTAGGTGGGCCGAGGAGAGCATGGCCCGCTCCCGCGGGTCTCCGGTGCCGGCCAGACGGTCGCGGGCCTCGATCATGCGGTTGCCGATCACGTCGCGGTACAGCTCGGCCAGGCGCTGCTTGATCTCGGGATCGCGCACGATGAGCCAGCGCCGGCTGCCCTGGTTGCCCCCGGTGGGCGCCTGCTCGGCGATGTCGATGCAGTCCAGGATGATCTCGTCGTCCACGTCGCGCTCGAGGTCGAGGCGCCGCCGCGCGGCGCGGGTGGTGGTGAGCACCTCGTCCACGGCGGCCGTGGCGCCGGGGTCAATCTCCATCTTCAATCTCCATCTTGGTCCTCCCTGTTCGGTCGGCCGTCCCCTACCTCGCGCCCCTCGTCCACATCACGGACGTCGGATCCGTCCGCGCCGAATCCGCCGTGCCCGCCGGGCCAACGATGGTCGCCGCCCGAGGTGTAGCCGAAGCCGAATCCGCCCCGCCCGCCGGGTCCCGGCGACCATCCGCCGACGGTGATCTTCTTGGCGAAGCGGCGCACCAGCAGCGACCGCACCACTAGCCGGGTGGGCGGGAACAGCAGCAGCAGCCCCACCCCGTCGGTGAGGAAGCCGGGGGTGAGCATCAGCGCACCGGCGATCAGTATCAGCAGCCCGTCCACCAGCTCCCCCGCGGGCAGCTCGCCCCGGTTGAGGCGGATCTGGATCTGGTTGAGGACGCCCAGCCCGGAGCGGCGCACCATCCACGCCCCCACTACCGACACCGCGATCAGCAGAAGGATGGTCTCGCCGGTGCCCATCCCGTCGGCCACCTGGATGATCACGTACAGCTCTAGCAGCGGCACACACAGCAGCGCCAGGAGCAGCACCATGAACACGCCCCCAGCGTACGGGCGCCGCCTCGCGTTGACCGCGGGCCGACAGGGACAGTTCCGCGGCCCCAACCCTGCCGCCTGCAGACCGCACCGGCGACCTCACGCCCGGCCAGCGCAACCCTCGCAAGCGGGTGCGTAGCCTTGTCGCCAACGTGTCGCCCCAGGATCGACCACCCTCAGTGGACCGGCTGGCCCGCTCGCTGGCCGGGACCGGCCTGCCCCATGCCCTGCTGGTGGACGCGGCCCGGGGCGCAGTCGCGGCCGGCGACCCCGGCTCGGCCCAGGCGCGGGCGGAGCGCACCCGCCGGCTGATGCTCACGCCGGTGATCAACGCCACCGGCGTGCTGCTGCACACCAACCTCGGCCGGGCGCCGCTCAGCTTCTACCAGAGCGCCGACTACTCGAACCTGGAGCTCGACCTCGACACCGGCGAGCGCGGCGACCGCCAGACCGGGGCGCCCGCGCTGCTGGCCCGAGCCTGCGGGGCCGAGGCGGCCATGGCCGTCAACAACTGCGCGGCGGCGGTGATGCTCGTGCTGGCCGCGCTGGCCGAGGGCCGCGACGCGGTGGTGTCGCGCGGCGAGCTCGTCGAGATCGGCGGCGGCTTCAGGGTGCCCGACGTGATGGCCTGGTCGGGCGCCCGGCTGGTGGAGGTGGGGACCACCAACCGCACCCGCCGGGCCGACTACGCCGCGGCGCTGGCCGACCCCGCCAACGATGTGGCCGTGGTGGTCCAGGTCCACCAGTCCAACTTCCGGGTGGTGGGCTACACCGAGGCGCCCCGCACGGCCGAACTGGCCGACCTGGGCCCGCCCCTGGTGGCCGACATCGGGTCGGGGCTGCTCGACAGCCGCTGCGGCTGGCTGGCCGGCGGGCCCCCGCCGTGGCTGGACCGCGAGCCCGCGGCCCGCCAGGCCCTCGAAGCCGGCGCGGACCTGGTGACGTTCTCCGGCGACAAGCTCCTGGGCGGCCCCCAGGCCGGCATCATCGCCGGGCGGGCCGACCTGGTCGAGGCCTGCCGCCGCCACCGGCTGGCCCGGGCCCTGCGACCCGGCTCGCTGGTGCTGGCCGCGCTGCAGCACACTGCGCTGGCCTACCTGCGCGGCGACGGTGATGCCATCGAGTTCTGGCGCATGGCCGCGCTCACACCCTCACAGCTGCGGGGCCGCCTCGGCGCCTACGACGGCATCGAGGCGGTCACAACCGCGGCCACGCCCGGAGGGGGCACCCTGCCCGGCGTCGAGATCGAGTCGGTGGGCGTGGCCGTGCCCGGCGACCACCGCGAGCCGCTGCGGTCCCGCCCGCGGCCCATCATCGCCCGAGTGGTCGAAGGCACCACCGTCGTCGATCTGCGGACCGTGCACCCCGACGACGACGCCGAGGTGGTCGAGGCCCTGCGCGAGGTGGCCGGCCTGCCCGGCTGAGACGTCCCGCATGCATGTAGTCGCCACCGCCGGCCATGTCGATCACGGCAAGAGCACCCTGGTGCGGGCCCTGACCGGCACCGACCCCGACCGGTGGGCCGAGGAGAAGGAGCGCGGCCTGACCATCGACTTGGGCTTCGCTTCGATGCCGCTGCCGTCGGGGCGGCAGGTCGCCTTCATCGACGTGCCCGGCCATGTCCGGTTCCTCAAGAACATGCTGGCCGGGGTCAGCGGTGTGGACGCCTGCGTGTTCGTGGTGGACGTCGCCGAGGGATGGAAGCCCCAGTCCGAGGAGCACCTGCGCATCCTGCAACTGTTGGGCCTGAGCCACGGGCTGGTGGCGCTGACCAAGGCGGGCGAGGCCGACGACGATCTGGTGGAGCTGGCCCGCCTCGACGTGGCCGAGCATGTGGCGGGCACGTTCCTGGCCGAGGCGCCCATCGTGGCCACCGACGCGGTGACCGGCACCGGCATGGACGGATTGGTGGTGGCGCTGGACGATCTGCTGGCTGTCACCCCGACCGCGGCCGACCGGGACCGGCCCCGGCTGTGGGTGGACCGGGCCTTCGCCATCAAGGGGTCGGGCACGGTGGTGACCGGCACCCTGACCGGCGGGCGGCTCCGAACCGACGACAACCTCGCCGTGCTGCCCGCGGGCCGCAGCGTGCGGGTGCGAGCCCTGCAGAGCCTGCACCAGCAGTGCGACGAGATGGGCCCCGGCAACCGGGTGGCGGTCAACCTCGTCGGCGCGGGCCTCCGCGACGTGGCCCGGGGAGACGCAGTGGTGCGGGCCGAGCAGTGGCACGCCGCCCACACCATCGACGCGGAGCTCTCGGTGCTGGCCTCGCTCGACCATCCGGTCACCCGGCGGGGCGCGTACGTCGCCTACATCGGCTCGGGCGAGCATCCCGTGGAGCTGCGGGTGCTGGGGCCATCAGCCATCGAGCCGGGGCGGTCCGGGCTGGTCCGGCTGCACCTTCCCCTGCGGCTGCCGCTGTGCATGGGAGACCGCTTCATCCTGCGCGAGTCGGGACGGTCCGAGACGGTCGGGGGAGGCGAGGTGCTCGACGTAGATCCGGTGCTGCCCGCTTCACGGGCCCGCCCCAACCGATCGGTGGAGCGGATCATCGCCGAGCGGGGCCGCATAGACGCGGCGCGCCTGGAGGAGCTCATCGGCGCCGCCCGTCCCCCCGATCTGGGACGGTGGGCGGTGGATCCCGAGTATCTGGAGCACACCAAGCGTCAGCTCGCCGACGCGGTGGCCGACGCCGGGCCTCTCGGGCTCGACCTGGCCGGGCTCGACGATTTCGAGCGGGCCGTGATCGACACCATCGACGGCATCGCCACCGGCGAGGGCCGAGCCCGCGCCGCCGACAGCGCAGACCCGCTGGCCGACCATCCCTTCGTAGCCGCGGCCGAGGCCGAGCCGTTCTCGCCGCCGGCTCCCAGCGGTGTCATCGGCGACGAGCTGCGTCTGCTGGTCAGGCAGGGTCGGCTGGTCGAGAGCGGCAGCATCCACTTCGCGGCGTCCGCCGTCGACGAGGCCGCGGTGGTGGTGGCCCGGCTGCTCGCCGATCAGCCCGAGGGGGTGACGGTCGCCGAGGCCCGCGACGCCTGGGGCACCACCCGAAAGTACGCCCTGGCGCTACTGGCCCGGCTCGACAGCACCGGCGTGACCCGCCGGCGCGGCGACCTGCGCATCGCCGGCCCCCGCCTGCCCGAGCTGTAGATCAGGCTCGGGCCGTGCGCAGCAGGAGGTCGCGTCTCTCCACTTCGTTCAGCCCGCCCGAGCTGTAGATCAGGCTCGGGCCGTGCGCAGCAGGAGGTCGCGTCTCTCCACTTCGTTCAGCCCGCCCCAGATGCCGTGCTGCTCGCCGATGTCCAGCGCGTACTTGAGGCAGTCGGGCTGCACCGAGCAGGTGGCGCAAATGTCCTTGGCCCGAAGCTCGCGCCGACGTTTCTCGTCGCGCTTCTCGACGTAGGGCGGCGGGAAGAAGACAGCGGCCTGGGGTCCTCTGCAGGCAGCCCGCAGCTGCCATTCGACTCTCTCGGCAGATCGAAGCCCCATACCGACATCCTCCCTTATCGCGACGATTACCACACGAGGGGCCTGAAAGCCAAGCCGTTCGAGCGCTTTTCTTGCGCCGCGCCCGGCCGGACCAGACGATCACGCCCGCATTCTCGGACCCCAGTATGCGGCGGGCCTGTGACATCGCCGTCCCCGCACCGGCGGATCTCAGACCGGGTCCGCCTAGCCGGCTGTCATGCCGTCGCCGGAGCCGCCAGCCGCGCCGTCAGCGCCGTGGGTGCCATCTGCGCCGCCGGTGCTGCCGGTGCCGTCTGTGTCGTCTGCGCCGCCGGTGCTGCCGGTGCCGTCTGTGTCGTCTGTGTCGTCGGCGGGCTCGACCGTGAGGATCAGACCCTCGAGCGACATCACCCGGATCGGGTCGCCCACCCCGATGGGGGTGGCCCGTTGGGTGCGGGCCCGCCACGGAGCGCCGTCGATGACGACCACCCCGTCGGGGTCCACCGCGTCCTGGGCGACGCCGAGGGCGCCGATCATCCAGTCCCGTCCGATCCTCGGGGTGCCGAAGCGGGTGCGAACCATCGCGGGCATGCCGGTCACCATTCCCGCGGTGACCCCGACGATCCCCGCCACCAGCGTGACCCAAGACAACGACGTCCCACTGAACAGGGTCAGCGACCCGGCCACCAGGCACACGGTGGCGATCGCGGTCCAGACCCTGGGCACGCCGGTCTGGATGTCGACGGCATAGCCGAACATGGCCACCACCAGCAGCCCGACGGCCCAGCCCCGAGCCGGGAGCGCGGCCAGCCCGTAGCAGCCGAGCAGGAAGGACAGCGCGCCCAAGCCCCCGGCGATGCCCACCCCCGCGGTGTAGAGCTCGAAGACGAGCAGCCCGGCGCCAGCCAGAAACAGCAGGTAGGCCAGCGCGGGGCTGGCCGCGGTGTGCATGAACTGGTCAAGAAGGGACAGCTTGGCGAAGCGCACCCGGCTGACGGGGACCCGCACCGGCTCGTCGCCGGAGGCGTCGATCTCGGTCTCGAAGCCGGGTAGGTCGATCACGAAGAACGGCAGGGTCGGGGCCTCCCGGGCCAGGCCCAGCTCGATGGCCTCCGCGGACGAGACCGCCCGGTCACGCATGGCGGGATAGGCGTCGGCGAAGGGCTCGGCCAGATGCTCGGCCGGCACGATCAGCGGGCCGAGGTCGCCCAGCTCCGAGCCGGGGGCCAGGGCCAGGTCGCTCACCACTCCGGCGAGCTGGCCGGCCGCCCCCTTGGCCACCGCTCCCGACGGCCCGATCCACATCGACACCGGCACGTCCGAGGACCGGATGCGGGCAGCCAGTTCGGCCAGGCGCTCGTCGTCGATGGTCGCCAGCGGGCTGTTCACCTGCAGCACAAGGCCGAGCGAGCCTTCGGCGGAAGCCCTGTCTATGGACCGCTCGATGAACTCGGCCATGATCCCGTCGAGGAAGCCCGACACCTCCACCACGTCGAAGATGTCGGAGTCTGCGGCCGCAACGCCCTCAGAGGCGCCGGAAGCGGCAGCGCCCTCCGAAGCGCCGGAGCCAGCCGCAACGCCCTCAGAGGCGCCGGAAGCGGCAACGCCGTCCGAAGCGCCGGAGCCAGCCGCAACGCCCTCAGAGGCGCCGGAAGCGGCAGCGCCGTCCGAAGCGCCGGCGGAGCCAGCGGCCGCAACCGCTTCGGGGGTGCCGGAGGCCGAGGCCGCAGCCGACCCCGGCGAGCCCAGCGCCAGCACCGCCCCGATCGCGAGAGCACCCAAGCCGGTGGCGAGCCTCATGGGCCGGGCCAGGCGCAGGGGCGTCGAAGGGGGGTTCACGCGTCCGGTTCCTGGCATCGTCGAGGGCGCCCCTGGTCGGCGGTCCGGGACAACCCCTCGTGCCCCTTGCGGTGCTCGTCGTCAGGCGTTGGGATCGCGGTCGAGGGCGCTGACGGCGGCCTCGAGGGTCTCTTCGACGGGCACGATGCGGTCGAAGCCGGTGGTGTGCAGCAGCCGGATCAGCGTGGGGCCGTTGCAGAACACGACGACCCGGCCCTCGTTCTCGCGGATGCGGCGGATCCCGCCGATGAGCGCGCCGAGACCGGCCGAGTCCATGAAGGGCACCCCGCAGAGATCCACCACGAGGCGCCCCGCGGTGGCATGGTCGGCCAGCGCCTCTCGGAACTGGGCCACCGTGTAAGCGTCGAGCTCGCCGGAGGGCCGGAGCACGTGGTACGACCCGGCGTCGTTGCGGAACGACTGGATGTCCAGCACGAATTGCAGGATAACGGGCCGCTGCTGGGATCGGGGCCGCCGGCGAAGCAGTACGATCCCCACCGTGCCCGACGTGCTGCTGGTGACCGACGCCGACTGGGTCGCGGAGCAGTGCGAGGCGGCCCTGGGCGGCGATCACACCCTGCACCGGGTGCGACGGGGCGCGGACACCCTCGAAGCGATCGAGTTGGTCGACCCCGCTCTGGTGCTGCTCGACATGCAGGTCGGCAACATGGGCGGGATGGCCGCCTGCCTGGCCGTCCGCCAGGAGGAGGACATGGGCCGGCTGGAGCGGCGGCCGGTGATCATGATGCTGGACCGCGACGCCGACGAGTTCCTAGCCCGCCGCAGCACCGCGGACGCCTGGCTGGTCAAGCCCATCAACCCGATGCGTCTGGCTCGCTTGGTCGACGCCACCCTGGCCGGCGCAGCCGCCCCTGCCTGAGGGCGTGGCCGGTATCGGCCTCGGCTAGCATCTTCTGCGCTGCACGCGGGCAGTGGCGCAGCTTGGTAGCGCGCCTCGTTCGGGACGAGGAGGTCGTGGGTTCAAATCCCGCCTGCCCGACGGTGTGATGTCGCGAGACATAGGAACATCGTGAACCCACGCGGGGTCAGGTCTTGGTTTGGGGTTGGTAGTTGCGTGTGGGGTCGAGGGTGAGCTGGCGCAGTAGTTCGCCGGTGGTGGGGTTGATGATGCGGATGTCGAGGTCGTTGATGATCATGAGGATCGCGGTGTGGGCGTGTCGGCGGCCTATGCCGATGTGGTGGAGGCGTCCGTTGTGGCGCACGGTGGTCTTGCCGCTGGCGTCTACGCGGTCGTGGCGGATGCGCCAGGGGCTGGGGTGGCCGTCGGGGTTGGGTCGGGCTTTGGGGAGCCGGGTGTAGACGGTGGCGGGCACGGCGCGGTCGAGGCTGCGGTGGGGCCGGCGGTTGTTGTAGGTGTCAGCGAAGCTGTCGAGTTGTTCTTGGAGGCGCTCGAGGCTGGCGGGCGGGGGCTGGGCGGTAAGCCATTTCTTGAGGGTCTGTTGGAAGCGCTCGACTTTGCCGCATGTGCGGGGGTGGTTGGGCCGGGAGTGCTTCTGGGTGGTGCCGAGCTCGCCGAGCAGCGCCTCGAAGCGGTTGCGGCCGCCGCGGCCGCCCGCGAATCGGGTGGTGTAGTACATGGCGTTGTCAGACAGCACCGAGGCCGGGATGCCGTGTGTCTCAGCGCATTCGGTGAACTCTGCGACCACTGCGGGGGTGCCGACGCGGTGGTGGGCGGTGACGGAGAGCGCGTAGCGCGAGCAGTCGTCGAGGAAGGTCAAGATCTCTGCGTCGGAGCCGTCGCCGAGGCGCCAGTGGCACATGTCGGTCTGCCACATCTCGTTGGGCAGCGCGGCCGCGAAGCGCACATAGGACGACCTGGGCCGCTTCTTGGGCTCAGGCGTCACCAGGCCCGCGTCGACGAGGCGACGGCGGATCGTCGACACCGACACCTCGGTGCCGTGATGCTCGAGCAGGTGCCAGCGGATCGTGGCGGGCCCGGCGTCGAGGCCCGACGCGGCGAGCCGGCGGCGCAGCCCGCAGATCAGCGCCACCACGGCCGCGTCAGTGCGCCCGGGGGAGGTCCTGGGCCGCCGCGACCGGGGCTCGAACGCGGCGTCGCCCTCGACGCGCCAGCGCCCCACGAGCCGGGTCACCCACGACCGCGACACACCGTACTGAGCGGCCGCGTCCGCGTGGGTTCACCCCTCCACAACAACAGCAGTGATCACCAACCGGGCCTTCGTCATGGCCCCACCCTGGGACCACCACGAAGGTTCCTATGTCTTGCACCATCAGGTTCCTATGTCCTGAACCACCACACCCCCTCCGACACCACCATCGGCATCTCTGCGGACCGGATCGCAAAGACGCTGCGCGAGCGCGGCTGGCTTAGACCTCTCAGCGTCCGCGGCGCGTGGATGCCTGCCCGCTGGTTCTGCGGCAAGACCGTCGGCTTCGAGGAGTTGCTGGCCCGGCTGAGAACACACCCCGACACCCCCGCCGCGATCGCGGGGCGGTCGGTGATGGAGGTAGCCGGGTGGCTCAAACGGCCAACCGTCCCAGCTATCGGGATGCCTCCCGACGAACTCGTGCCCCGCTGCTTGCAGGACTATTGGCTGCACCGATGGGACCCTCGCACTCCCCTCGATGTCGTGGAGGATCTGCCGGTGTGGTCCCCGGCGATCCTCGTGTCCTACATGGCGGCGTGGCCCGCGAAGATCGGATTCGACGATGTGGGCGAGTGGCTGCCTTCGCTGTGTGAGGCGGCAGACCTCGGCGCGCTGCGCGCCGAGTTGGCCGGCCGGGCCCGGTCGGTGTGGATGAAGGCCGCGTTCGTGCTTTGGCGCGGTGGCTGCGGCTCTGCAGCCGAGGCGATCGCACGGGCAGCACCCGAATCGGGGCGGGGACCGTACAAGTTTGGTGTGCGCACACAGCGCTGGGGAGGCAAGGCTCACCCGGAGTTCGATGTCGTCGACTACACCTTCGTGCGCCAGTGGCATGACCCGGCAGAGCACTTCACCCAATGGGACGCGGCAGAACCCGCCGCAGCGGCGGTGCCGTAACCCGGCAATGGCTCTCACAACCGACATAATCGACGCCCTGTACCCGGGACTCGACCGCCTCGCCCAAGCCGACATGGGCCGAGACGCCGCGTTCGACGTCTACCTGGCGTTCCTGTCTCACCACGATGTTTGGACCAAGACTGGGCTCGTGTTCAAGGGCGGAACCGCAGTCCGGAAGTTTCCTGTGCGATCCTGAGACCTTCCGCCGCATCTCCTATGACCTGGACTTCACGTTGCGGAACCCCGGCACCCCGGGGCGCCTGCCGCATCTGATGTCGAGCACGGAGCCGTACATGGAATGCGAGTTCAGGCTGGAACTCGGCAGGCACAGCCGCGTCCATCTAAGCGCTCCGTCTACCGCGCATGACGGCGCAGGGAACACCGAGGATCCGGCGGACGGCCAAGGCCACAGCGACCGCGACGCCGAATCGTTCCTGCAGCCGCTTGGGGGCACGGCTTCAGACTCGACGTTGGTGGCACCAACCGCAGCCGGAACTCCCGGCGTGAGCGACATTGGTGCTTCGTCAGCTACCGAGGACCCGTCCAGCGGTCAAGACCCCAGCCACCACGACGCCAAGTCCTTTCTGCAGTCGTTAGGGGTCGACGTCACTGCCTCGCCAGGCTCGGCGGTGCCACTGCCGTCGCAAGAGGAGTCGCTTCAGGCGGCCCAAGATCGGCGCTAGAACACCATCGATGACCTCGCCAAACGTAACTGTGTAACAACCAACCACCCCACAGAGAATGGCTTTCAACCTCCCGGAGTTGGTGCTAGACGCCCTCCCGACAAGGGCGCCGGCGGCAATTGCCACCAAGACGTGTTCGGTCCAGCGGGTGTAAGGCCTCTAAGGCCAGACGGCTGCGGTCGCCGCGCTGGTCAGGGTTTCCTCGTTGCCGGCGTCGTCGATGAAACTCACCCGGACCGTGATGGCCTTGCCCACGTCGTCGGTGTCGGGGTTGTAGTTCGGGCCCGTCGCGCCCGCGATGTCCCTGCCGTCTGCCTGCCACTGGTAGCTGAAGGTCGCGCCGTTCAGACCGTCGGCATCGTCAAGGGAGGCAAGGCTCACCCTCATTGGCCAGCCAACCTGCGCTCTGCCCCTGATGGAAGGGGAACCCGTGGCCGGAGTGTTGCCTGGCTGCACCACGGGCTGCTCGTCGCCAGCCGGCTCCGCAGTCCGGATCTCAACCGGCCCGGACGCCTCTCCGGTGACGCCGAAGTAATCCACCCCCTTCACCCGGTACACGTACAGCACGCCGGGCTCCACGAACGTGTCGGTGTAGGTGTTCGTCCGCCACCGGTAGTACTGGACGTGCACGAGAGGCTCGGTCTCGCCGAACTCGGGACGGTTGCGCAGCACCTGGAAGGTCGACCAGCCGGGCCAGCCCGCGGGTAGCTTCCAGGTCAGCACCACTGCGCCTTCGGATTCCGATGCCTCCAGCCCGTAGGGCCGCCCGTTGCCGTACAACCCACTGGTGAGCGACTGCATGTTGCCGGCGTCGTCGGTAAAGCTCACCCGTACTTTGAACGATCTCCCCTCGTCGGCCGGGACCAGGGTGTAGGTGGAGTCCGTCGCACCCTCGATATCGGCGTGGACCCTCCCGTCGTAGGACACCCACTGATAACTGAACGTGGCGCGGGTCAAACCGTCGGCGTCGGAAATGCCGGACACGGCGGCCGCGAGGGTCTCCCCGACCTGGACAGTCCCGCTGATGGCGGGCGCTCCCGTGGCGGGATTCTTCTCCCTGGGTTCCACCCGCAACTCCATGCGGTTGAACAGGCGCCTGCCGTCCGCGCTGCAGACCGCGCCGGGGAGCGCACAGTCCAGGTCCGCCTCGATCTCGACGGTCACCGGCTCGTGCGACCCGGGAGTGACCGAGACATGCCATATCCTGCCCTCGCTGCCAACGGCCTCGACGCTGGAGACCACGCCGCCGGAGACGGACAGAGCATGGTCGCGCAGCGCGTCGGCCGTCGTGGCGACGCCCCCGTTGAAGTTGATGCGGAATGAGAAGTCCTCGTGACCGTCATGCTTAGAGGGGAATATTCGGAAGTAGCCGGTCACCGGCGCCTTCTGGCGGTCTCCCAGCGGGACATCCGGGTAGACGATCAGGCCCACAGGCACGGGTTCGTCCGCAGACCAGTCCGGCAATGCCGCAGGCCACCAATAGCCCTCCCCTTCGAGGATCGGAGGGATCATGCTCTCACGGCCGTGATAGGCGGAACCGTCGACAACAAGGGTGAAGTCCGAAGGCAGTCCCGTGTACAGACCCAGCCAGAGACCCCCGCTCGCATGGACAAGGTGACGGACTCCATGGGTTGTGCCGTCGATCTCGATCGAGTCGGGGGAAAGGACCCCCCAGCGGTCCCCCAGGGCCGAGAAGCCAGACTGGACCGGGGATACGTCGGTCGTCAGGTCCGGCGTGAACTCACTCTCCCAATCAACCTTGATGAGCACAAGCAGTCGGTCCGACCACTCCGAAGCCCGGTAAGGGTTCACCGCGCGTACCCGGAAGTAGTGGAAGTCAGCGGCCGGCAAACCTGTGACGACAGCTCCTGCTCCGTCGAACTCGACCTCTGTGCCGTCTGCCGGCAGGTCTATCCACCGGTGATTGTGCAAGAACTGCAACTCGTAAGACCTGGCGCGGGGCACCTCGTTCCACTCCAGGGCCACGGTGTCTGGCGAGCGAACTCTCCCCGCGGGTCGGTCTGGAACATCGGGAGGGAGACTCTCCACGGTGTGCTCGGGTCCGTTCGAGAGCCGTTGCCCGCCGTACGTGCAGATGGCGCTCCGGGCTGCGCACGGACGGCCGCCGGGCAGGGCGAGGGAAATGTTCGCAATGGGGGAGCTCGGAGCGACGAGTACGGTCCATAGGTCGAAGTCCTGCCGGAAGACATTGGTCACCCTGCCACCGGCAACCGTCACTGCTTCTTCACGTCGAACGTGACGGACGGTCACGAACTCGCTGAACCGGATCTTGAAACTGAATGGAGTGCCGTCGTGCGTTGCCGGTATCTCCTCAAAGCTCGCCGTAAGCCCCCCCTCCCGGGTCGCCTCCGTTTGCGACGTTGGATGGGACGCTGAGAAGATCCAGGGCCGTGCCTGCTTGATCGCTAGGACGTTGTCGCTCTTGATCTTGAACTCGATCTCCATCGCGAACTCTTCACCGTCCGCGACGCCGTACTGATCAGCAAACCGCTCATGGATTGCAGTGAGATACCGGCGAAGCCGTCCGAGTTGGCGGCCGGTCATCAGCAGCTGCCCTCGAGGGGCCTGGTTGGAGAACGCGGGGACGCTGTATGTTCCGTCCTGGTGCAACAGGACCTCCTCGGGCACCGAGTGGGCCTCCGGGTTGGTCACCAGGTCCTCGCCCACCTGGGAGTTGACGTAATAGCTCCCCTCCGTGCCGTACGCGGGGTCGGTGCTGACGGCGACGCCGTTCACCAACTCGTCGGAGTAGTTGGGATGCACCAGCACACCCATCGCAGCAGCCAGGTGGTCGATCCGGTGGAAGTCCCGCTCGATGAAGGCCATGAAGTTCCAAAGGCTGGCGTACACCTGCTTCAGCGACTTGGAGATGCCGTCCTCCTCCGTCTCCTCCGGATGCTGGGTCTTGGAGTCGTACAGCCCGGCACCGTTGAACCCGGGCAGGTCCTCGTTGTTAGTGCTCGACCTGTATCGCAGCGACGTGCCCTCGGGAAACTCCGCGTGCATTCCGGTCAGCGCGGTTTCGATCCACTGCGGCGTCTCCGCCTTCTTGATCTTCTTGCGCAGCTTCTTGAGCTTGCCGACCTTCGTGTCGTAGTCCGACTGGAAGTCGGGATCGGCCAGCATCTCCCTGACATCGTCATAGAGGTCGTTGTGCTTCATGAACTCGTCGTAGAAGTAGAACGGCACCGCGAACCCGTCTGGCACGGTCCCGTCACGGAACCCCAGCGTCCCCAGCACGGCCAAGTTGGCCGCCTTGACGCCGAAGGAGTCCCAGTCGTCGAAGCCGACGTCACTGAGGGGGGTGATCGAGGTCACCGCGAGGTCGCGCTGGGGTGTCCGGGGCTCTTCGGGCCGCAGAGAAGCGTAGTGTTCGTCCACCTCGGCCTGGGTCGCGGCGCGGATCGCGTAACCGTCGTCGGTGACCGTGTAGGAGACATGTCTGTCGATGAGGCTGCTGATGTTGTCGTCTTCGAGCGCGTCGGCGATGAAGGCGTTGGGCACGCGGGCCTGCACTGCCCGCAGGTTGACGTGGGACAGCGGCGCCTGGGGCACGGTACTGATGATCCCGGCGACACGGGGCAGTTCGTTGGGGAGCGTCTCGTAGATCACCACGTCCCGGGAATGGGGCCGCTCGTCCGGGTCCATGCTCCGCAGCAGGCCGTACCCTTCTCCGGGGTTCAGCGCCTGGAAGCCGGTCCCGCCGTCAATGTCCTGGTCGAACACGAGGTTCATCCGGGATGCATGGAACAGTGGCAGTTCAGCCTGACTCTGCAGAAGATGTCTTCCCCTGACCGCAATGGCCAGGTTGTCGTGGAGCAGCGGCATGCCGGCCGCTAGCAGGGTGTAGACGCGCTCGGCATGGCTGAAGCCCAGCCAGCCTGCAGAAAGGGAGTAGTAATAGACTCCGCGGCTGCCGTCTGGGGCAACAAGCTCCGGGGCATAGACGAGGTGACCTCTCAACAGCGTCAAGTCATACAAACCTAGATCGAAGGCGTTCAGGAATAGCCAATGGTGTGGGTGGGCATGGGCGTTCGGGAAGTAGACACTGGGCCGTTCAGTATCCGTGTCGAGCACGACGAACTTCAGGTTGTAGACCCCGTCGCCAGAACGATGGGCGAGCGTCTCGAATGTCTCCCGATCGGGAAGGGCCACCGCGCCGTCGCTGAGCTCGAGCGAGATGCCGGGATTGACCGGGTTCATCATCCCCGGACTGCTGAGTTCCGTGATGTCGTCGATGCAATCGCCGTCCACGTCGGCAGGGTTGGCTACGGCGTACTTCTCCACCCGGTACCGCTCCACAGGAAGAGCCGCCACGTTCTCCGAGAGTGTCGTCGTGCCGTCCTCGCCGAGGACCACCTGCACCGGGTACTCGACCGTCGCGCTGTTCGCGTCGTGGCCGGCGTAGAGGACGAAGTAGTCCGCCGTCGTCGACTCGACCACGATGGGCACAGCCCTCACGGCAACCTCTGTCGGTGTGGGCGGAACGTAGTCTTCCGTACACGGTTGCGGTCGCTGTGGAGCAGGGTCCTCGGAGGTCTCAGCGTCGGCGTCGCTGGAACTCTCGCTCAGGCCCTGTGGGTTCCTGGCTCTCACCCGGTACACGTATCTGGTGTGCGCCGCTACCGACGTGTCGGTGTGGGTTGTTGCCGGCGTTCCCGTGTCGTCAACGATGACCGCGAACTCGGACGCGCCCAGCCCGTCCCCGTACTCGTCGCCGTCGCGTGACCGCCTCAGCACCTCGTAGCCGGTAATCGAGTCGTCGCCAGGGTCGTCCCAAGTGAGCGTCACGCTGTCGTGCGCAAGCGACGAAGCAGCCAGCCCCGTGGGCGCTGCCGGGACGGCTGGCGCGGGCGCATCAAGCGTCGCTACGTTCAGGTAACCGGACCGCCCGCTCACGCCCACCGGATTGACGGCCTTCACCCGGTACACGTACCGCGTGCGCGGCGTCACCGACGTGTCGGTGTAGGTCGAATCCGATGAACCGGTGTCGTCAACGATGACCGCGAACCCGGACGCGCCCTCACCGTCACCATGCTCGTCGCCGTCGCGTGGCCGCCTAAGCACCTGGTAGCCGGTAATCGAGTCGTCGCCAGGGTCGTCCCAAGTGAGGGTCACACTGTCATGGGTGAGAGATCCGGCGGCCAGGCCCGTGGGCGCCGCGGGAGCCGACGGCGTGGGCGCTTCAGGCGTCTCCACGTTCAGGTAACCGGACCGCCCGCTCGTGCCCGCGGAGTTGACGGCCTTCACCCGGTACACGTACCGCGTGCGCGGCGTCACCGACGTGTCGGTGTAGGACGTCGCGGCGGTGCCCGTGTCGCCCTCGATCACCACGAACTCGGCCGCCCCATTCCCATCCCCGTGATTTGCGCCGTCCCGGGAGCGCCGTAGCACCTGGTAGCCCGTAATGGAGCTGAGCCCCGGGTCGTCCCAGCTCAGCGTCACGCTGTTGTGCGTGACCGACGTGGCGGTAAGGCCGGCGGGCCTGTCAGGGGGCACGGAAGGCTGTGCATGCGCCTCGCCGCCGAACGTGAGCAGCACCCCGACGACCGCCAGCAGCAGCGGCTTGGCGAGCAGGAGTCCGCTCAGCTTCCCTGAAGAGTCTTCACGGTTTGGCCTCATGTCCCCGTCACCTGCCGTGAGCCACGTCGCCCGCGACCCACAGGGTCCTGATGCCACAGGGTCCTGATGTGCGCTTCCGAACCCGGCTGCCAGCTGATTGCGTTCGTTGACACTATAAGGTTTGAAGCGGTTAGATCGTCAAGAACTACTATTTTGTTATGGGTCTCTCATGGGGCGCTGATCCCCATCCGGCAAGTGCTGGAGGAACGGCTGATCCCAGAACTCCAGGACGGACTCGGCTGGGGACTGCTGAAACGAAGCCCTAGGTCAGCGCCCCAGTGCGGCTTGGTGCCCAGGACGACGCCCTCGATCTTGGGGAATTGCGCCTCGAGAATTGGGGAATGTCCCCGAATCGCCGCTAGAACACCTGCGATGACCTAGCCAAACGCAACTGTGTAGCAACTCACCCTAACGAGAGCATACATGTCCAATAACATTGCTATATGTTGAGAGTCCCTAAACTTGATGTGGAGCACAGTGTTACTTTTTCCGGGAATCTATGGGCGGAAACAGCCATTGCGGAGGAACATCAAGGCCCCGAAACCATATCTCGCGTCTGCTAGGATCGTTTCAGTGAACGACGTGGACTCTCCCCTACACCCACCTGTGGGCGTTGCGGGGCGGCGAAGGCGGGCGTGGCCGCTGCTGGCCCGCCCCTATGTGGTGCTGAGCGACCTGCCCGCGGCGATGGCCGAACCGGGCGGGCGCGGCGCCGGCTACTGGCCGGTGATCCAGCTCATCAAGGACTGGAACAACCAGCCCGAGTCCAGGGAGCTCATGCTGGCCGGCGGCCTGCCCGAGGGCACCGCCGCCGTCACCGCCGCCAAGATCGCGGCCGTGGTCCATGCCCTGTGTGAACGCGACGGCCACCCGCTCCCGGCGTGGGTCCACAGCGCCCGCTCTCCCACCGACGTGGCGCTGGTGCCCGACGTGGACTTGGAGTCGCCCCACGGGCAGCGGCTGCGCCAGCACGCCCCCGGGGTCTGCCGCTACCACCGGGTCTACTTCTCGCTCGTCACGCTGCGCTCGACGTGACCGGCATCGGGCCCCCGATCCCGCATGATCGCCAGCTCGACGCGGCCGACATCCGGTACTTGTTCGACCGCTTGTCGTCACACCTTCGCGAAGCCGGCTCGACCGGCCATCACCTGATGATCGCTGGAGGCGCCGCCCTAGCGCTGATGTGGGAGGACCGCACCACCCACGATATCGACGTCCTCGAGCACCGCTTCAGAGCCCCACAGTGTCGGCGGCCATGAGATCCTGCCCGCTGGTGGCCATGTAGCTGCCCGCTGGCGGCCAACGGTTCTGCCCAGCGGCGGCCGACAGGGTTGCCCGCGTTGAAGTCCATTTCCCGTCGGGGTCCACCGCGGCGGGGTGCTCCTGCTACTCGAATGGCCGGTCACCACAGCCGTGACCATCGAGCAGGAGGAGCGAGTGAAGTCTCACGAGGAAGTCATGAACATGTTGGAAGCGTTCGACGTGGCTGGGTCGTTGCGTGGCGCCGGTGAGCTGGCCGGGGTGTCTCATCACACCGTGGCCCGCTATGTCGCTGAGCGCGACGCCGGCGCGCTGGCCGGCGGCGGACCGCAGCGCAGGGAGCGGATCATCGATCCGTGGCTGCCGAAGATCGAGGAGTGGGTCGAGCGGTGCCACGCCAAGATCCGCGCCGACCGGGCCTTCGACAAGCTGAAGGCGTTGGGGTTTGCGGGTTCGGACCGGACGGTGCGTCGGGCGGTCGCGGAGGTGAGGGCCAACCATCGCCGTGGTCGGCGGCGGGTGTGTCGGCCGTGGATCGGCGAGCCTGGGATGTGGGCCCAGTGGGACTGGGGCGCCGGTCCGGTCATCGCCGGCCGAAGGACGAATCTGTTTTGTGCGTGGTTGGCGTGGTCGCGGTTCCGGGTCGTGGTGCCGTGTTTGGATCGCAGGTTGGCGACGGTGATCGCCTGTGTTGACCGTGCGATGCGCGCCTTCGGTGGCGCTGCGGCGTATTGGTTGACCGACAACGAGCGCACCGTCACGATCGACCATGTCGCGGGGGTGCCGGTGAGGCATCCGGAGATGGTCGCGGTCGGCGGCCACTACGGGATCACGGTGGCGACGTGTGTGCCGGCAGACCCCGAGTCCAGAGGCGGGTCAGAGGCGACCGTGCGGGTCGCTGAAGCCGATTTGGTGCCCACCGACGCCAACCTGCGCGGCGACTGCACCAGCTGGGCCGAACTGGCCGAGGCCTGCGACGCACAGATGGCCGAGACAAACGGCCGTGAGCACCGGGTGATGCGGCGGGCACCGGCCGAGATGCTCACCGAGGAGCAGCAGCGCCTCCATCGGCTGCCCGAGGCCCCCTGCACGGCGGTGCTCGCCGAGACCCGCAAAGTCACTTGGAGTTCCACGATCAGCTTCGGCGGGGTGACCTACTCGGTCCCGCACACCCTCGCCGATGAGACGGTGTGGGTGCGCATCGACGGTGAGCGGGTCGTCGTGACGCACTGCGCGCCGTCAGGCCCTATCGAGGTCGCCCGCCACCAGCGTTCGACGCCTGGGCATCCGATGATCGACGACGCCCACTACCCGCCGCGCCCGGCCGGGCCGCTGCGGCGGCGTCCAAAGCCGACGAGCGCGGCCGAGGTCGAGTTCCTCGCCATCGGAGACGGCGCCCGCACCTGGCTCGTTGAAGCCGCCTCCGCGGGCACTTCACGGATCAAGACCAAGATGGCCCAAGCCGTCGACCTTGCCCGCCTCCACGGCCAGACGCGCGTTGATTGGGCGCTCGGCCACGCCGCGATGTTCGGCCGCTTCGCAGACGGCGACCTGGCCTCGATCGGCGCTGCTCACCCGCCCCGACAACGCCGGCGCGCCGACGACGCGCACTCGCTGCAGCCCGGCACCGCCGCCTGGGGCCGCCTCGGAGCCGACCGATGAACCCAACACCCATCGACGAGGTCGTCGACTTGTTGCGCACCCTGCGACTGCCCCACATGCGCGCCGCAGCACCAGACCTGCTGGCCACCGCCAAGGCTCAGCGCTGGGAACCGGCCGAAGCGATGCGGGCGCTGCTCACCGAGGAGCTCGCCGGCCGCCAAGCATCCTCGATCCGGGCCCGGCGCAAAGCCGCCGGTTTCCCCACCGCCAAGACCTTCGACGCCTGGGACGAGACCGTCAGCTCGATCCCGGCGCCGACCCAGCGGGCGCTGCGCACCCTGGAGTGGATCGACCGTCACGAGAACCTCGTCGTGTGCGGCCCATCACCCACCGCCAAGACCCACTTCTGCGAAGCACTCGGACACCGCCGTCGACGCGGGCCACAAGGTCACCTGGTTCAGCCTCGAGCACCTCGGAGCGCTCGTGCGCCGCCACGGCGCCGACGACACCGCCGCCAAAGCCATCCGCCGGATCATGCGCGCCGACGTCATCGCGATAGACGACATAGGACTGCTGCCGGTCACCACCGACACCGCCGAGGCGCTCTACCGCGTGGGCGACGCCGCCTACGAGAAACGCTCCATCGCCCTGTCGAGCAACCTTCACCCCGCCGGGTTCGACGAACTCATGCCCAAGACCATCGCCAACGCCACCGTCGACCGGCTGCTGCACCACGCCCACATCGTCCTCACCGCCGGCGACAGCATCCGCCTCACCTGAGCCACCGCCAGAAACGGGGTGACGCCACTCACCAACTGAACCACGGGCAAATCTGTTGGCCACCAACGGGCAAATCTGTTGGCCACCTACGGGCAGTTCTGCTGTCCGCCACTGGGCAGATCCCACTGGCCATTGACAAACGGTTCCCTTACAACTCGCGAATGACTCGATTCGCCAACCGCTCTTCGACTGATGAAGCGTCCTCTGGCACAGCAGGCGAGGTTACCTAACTGCCGGTCTTCGGCGGATGGCGTCGTCTGACACCACCGGGTAAGGGGCCATAGGACGCCTAGGTTCAGATGCTGCCGTAGGCACCACGTAGCCTTGGTTCCGCTATGGCCGATCCGTCCTTGGATACATTGACCAGCGAAGCTCGCTCCGCGTGGCGGCGAGCCGCGAGGGAGTGCGAGCCTTACAAGGCCGACCAGTCTGATCTGATGGCCGCAAACAAGTGCCACGGCGCCGAGTACGCCTACTGGAAGGCCCGCGACCGGTGGATCGCCACCTACCAGCGACAACACAACTGCTCGGAGGCATCTGCTGAAGCCGAGTTCGCTCGACGCGTGTCACCGCACCAGACGGTGATGCCTCAACGGTGACGGCGCTTGCCGAACACCCTCCGGCCAGGACGTGGCGCTCGATGCGGCTCTCCACGGACGAAGGAAACGTGCCCTCCGGTAGCGCCCCGACCTGTGGAAATGCCGCTTCAGCAGCCTCCGGCTCGCATGACTGGCTAGAAAATCCGTTCCAAAATCGGCGAGAATCCGTTCCAAGCAAGAGCTGGTGTAGGCCGTTCACCTAGCGTTTCTCAATTCGCGCGCCGGATGGCAAGGAAGTTGCGATGTAGCCAACCGCTGACTTGTGGCTAGTTGGTGTAGCCGGAACCGTCTGCTGGACCAAGCGATCTGGTCGCGATCAGGATCAGGTCGATCAGCCACCAAATCCCCAGACCGCCGAGAGTAACCAGCTTCAGAACTCCCAGGCCGGTGTAGCCCAAGTAGAACCTGTCTACTCCGAGACTGCCGACGAAGATCGCCAGCAACAAGGCTGTCAGATGGTTGCGGTTGCCGTGTAGTCCTGTGGCCGGAGACGGTGCTCCCGGGGCGGGGTGCCTGTCAGATGTCCATTCGCTCCCGTTCCAGTAACGCCGTCCATCCTTGCGCTCAGGGTCGGGGTACCACCCTGCCGGAGGAAGGGAGGGCGAGGACTCAACATGGGTGTTCTGTTCATCCGCGGACGATTGCTGTTCCATTGTCTTGTGTCCTGTCTAGGGATGTGGATCGTGCCTAAGTCGGTGCACTCCTCACAATACTCATGCACCTATATCTCAGGACTAGGAACATCGTCCAAGGAACGGGGTCGACGGTTGCTCAGTCAGTGGGACTGTGGGGCTCCGGCCGGATCTGGAAGTCGCCACCCGTGGCTGGAACCGCAGCTCAAAGCAGGTTTCAGCGCCTTCAGCGCTGCCCGCAGCCCTCTCCAAAATTAGGCAACCAGCAAGAAATTCTTAGGCAACGGTTGCTGAGGAGCAGCAAACGACGAGGTCAAGTCAACTGACGAAGTGTCCACAATGAGACCTTCGCACATATTCAGTGGTGGGGTTCGCAAATAAGAGTCCGATTACGAAGACCTGCTCGTCAAGGACATCGCCGCGTCCGGCGACTGGACCGCGCGATCGTCGTCGGCGACGGTCCCTTGGCGCTGCGCACCGGTCCGGTCTGGTTCGAGGTCCAAGCGGGCAACGACGCACGATGGACGATCAGAGTGGAGCCTCTCTGAGCAGTGGACCGGCAGTCTCGGATCAGAGCATCAGCGTGCAGTATTGATAGAAAAATCCCCGCCGGTCGGCTATACTTGTAATGTGATGATGGTTGAGGAGAACGCCGATACCGAGGCCAAGCTGATGCGTCTGCGTTGGCCCAACGGGGTGGCCTGTCCTGGGTGTGGTAGCGCTCTGGTCTTGCGAAGGCCGCGCCGGGCGGTTTGTGGCTGGCGCTGCCGAAGATGCAGACGAGACTTCTCTGTCACTAGCGGCACAGCCCTTCACGCCTCCAAGCTGGGGTTGGCGGACTGGGAGGCAGCAGCGCACGCGCCTGATGACAGCACTGCGGGTGTGTCTGCTCTGTTGGGTGTTTCTGCTGTTACCGCGAGGCGGATCAGCAGAATACTCCGCTCGGCTGGTGCCCCACCGGGCGAACGTCGTCTTGCCAACCTGCTCGCAGCGCGACCGCCCGCACAGCAGTCGTCGGCATTGCTCGGTGATCCAGACCCGCTCGCGGCAAGCCCAGAGACTCACAGACGCATCCTCGCGGCCTTGCGCGTACGGCTCGGAGGAGCGAGCGCCGCGCTCACAGCACGAGACGCTGACATCTCGGTCAGCCACGCTCGCCGGTGCTTGCGCCAACTAGAAGGCGAGGGCTTCGTTCAATGCCGACACACCCGAATTCCTTGGGGCTACCGGCATCGCACCGTGCGACTGTGGGAACTGAAACTCACCGACACGACGATGGACGCTCTGACGCGGCTTCCGTGGCGTCCAGCGTCCACCGAATGCCCGGATCGGGTACCGCCCGAGCATTGGCGTCTGTTCTGGTCTGGCGCGAGCGCCGCAGACCTGCGCCTGCCCGACGACGCCCTACAGGTGGCCGACACGATGATAGGCGGCCCCGACCCACGCGCCCGTGACTGGGCGTTGAGTTGCTTGCCAGTGGACGCCCTGCGGGAACTTCGGACGATGCGCGGCTATGACTCTGGCGAGACCACCGATCTGCTCGACGCCGCTATCGAAGGGCGTAGCCGTGCCTGAGATCGACCGCTACAGCGATGTTCTGTCACCTGAGATCCGCGCCGCGTGGCCCATTGTCGCCACTGCGGTGAAGCGACTCAGGGGCAGCCTCGTCGGGGGAACGGCTCTGACGTTGACGCTGCGTCATCGCGAGTCATACGACTTGGACTACATGGTCTCCACGACATTCTCAGGCAAGCACCTATTTCAAAAGCTCACCAAGACCAGCCATCTGCCCTGTGATGTCATCCAAGAGGAGACAGACTCGATGCACGCCCAGGTCGGCGGGGTCATGGTGCAGGTGTTCCGACAGCCCCACCGAGGGTCGAACCCCGGACATGTCAAACAGTTGCAGAAACCGACGACCATCGACGGCATGCGAGTGGCATCGCTGCCTGATCTTCTAGCAACAAAGCTCGATGTGATCATGTACCGACCGAAGCTGCGCGACTACATCGACATAGCTGCCATCGATCAATCCGGTGTGTACACCATCGAAGACGGGCTGCGGTTCCACGCGGAGCGCTACGGCATCCCATTGCACAGCTCGGACCTCGATGACATCCTGCGACTCTTGGAGAACCCAGGCCAACTGGCATCCGACCGCGTATTCGGGGCCTCACAACAAGAAACACTGGAGTACCTCAAGAACCGGGCTACCGAGGCACGAAGAGCGCTGGGGGCGCTGCGGGCACCCCCGCTGACACCGAGAGACAACGACCCACCAGGCCGTCCCTCGGCTTCACGCGCCCGGTCTCGCTGCGGTGCCTGGATGCCGGTGTCTCGCGCCCACTGCCGCCTGCCCAGAGGTCACAGGGGGCACCACCGCAGCAGGTGACCACCCATCACATTCGCATCGTGTGGACCTCACATCTGTTGATCTTCTGCGTCTGGTGACGCGGAGATCAGGTTCCTATGTCCTGAACCATCACACCGCCTGCCCGCAAGCAATCTGGGCGTGGGCGCGGACCGGCGTCTGGAGTCAGCTGGACGCGGCAGCCATGAAGTTGCGGTAGAGCTGCTCGGCGTCGGACACGAACCCGTCCATGTGGCGGTCGGCGTCGGCGGCCAAAGCGTCGATGGAGCCGGGGCCGAGGGTCGACTCCAGGGCCTGGCGGTAGGCGTCGATGGCGCCCCAGTTGCGGACTGTGTCGTCCTCGACCTCCACGTGGTACTGCATCGACCAGGCGCAGTCCCCCACCCGCATGGCCTGCACCCGGCACACCGGGGAGCTGGCCAGCACCACCGCGTCCTCCGGCGGCTGGGCCACACATACCGAGTGCCACTGCAGCGCGTGCTGGCGGTCGGCCATCTGCTCGAAGATCGGGTCGGCGCGGCCGTCGGGCGTCAGCTCCACCGGTAGCACCCCGATCTCGGGCGGGCGCTGCGGGCCGCACGTCCCGCCCAGCGCGTCGGCCAGCAACTGGTGGCCCAGGCACACCCCCAGGAACGGACGCTGCAGCTCTCGCACCCAGCGGCGGATGGCCTGCTTCTCAGGCACCAGCCACGGATGCTCGTCGGTGTCCCACACATCCATCGGGCCGCCCATGACCCACATGACGTCGTAGTCCTCCAGCGGCGGGATGGACTCGCCCTCGTCGAGTTCCACCGCGGTCCATTCGATGCCGTCGGCCCGCAGGAAGTCGCGCAGGCGGCCAGGATGCTCGCAGTCGATGTGCTGCAGCACGAGCAGTCGCACGCACCGACGCTACCGCGGCCGCGCACCCACATCCTGGTCGGGCAGTAGCCTTGCCGGGCAAGGCTCAACACCGATAGGAGACAGCTGCGTGAGGGAGTTGCTGCTCGAAGGTCGGGTGTTATGGCGCTCGGAGCGATCGGGGCGAGACCGGACGCTGACACTGCCGCCGACGAGAATCCTTGGACCCCGGCGGCTCGTGGCCGCACTCGGCTTCGCAGCTGTGGCAGCCTTGATCGCGGCGCTTGTCGCCGTGGCCGCCGGAACCTTCGCCGCGGGCCTCGCCGCCCGCTGGACCGCGAAGCGCAGGGAGCAGGGACTGGACGATCCCATCGCCGTCGTGCAGCGACGGGTCCGCGAAGCCAAGGAATGGATCGACGCCCGCCGACCGTCAGAAGACAACGCCCCCGGCCGTCACCTCTAGCCACCACGCCGCGCTCGTCGTGCAACCCTCGTGGGGGTGCGACGCGAGGGAAGCGTGATCAGAGCAAGGCACCTAGAGCGCCCCGGGTCTCAGCGGGCCAGACCCGGCGCGGTCTCAGTTCGATAGCTCAGCTCCAGCGACGGCAGGCCCGGGCCGGACAGCTCGGCGGTGAAGCCCGCGCTGGGGCGGATGTCGCCGATCACGGGCACCGTGCCGGTGAAGGCCACGAAGCACCGGGGCGGACCGCTCGCCCACGGGATGGCCGCCACGAGCTCCAGCGGGGGCAGGTTCGCGGCGGCGGAGCCGTCCTGGTACACCACGCCGTCGATGCGGCTGCGCAGCGCCAGATCCTCCCAGCGGCCATCCAGCCCAGACGCGGCCCAGGCTGCAGTGGCCACCGGCTTGGGGCACACCCCCTTGGAGGCGACGATGTCGACCGCTTCCAGAACCCGGTCGGTGTGGTCGGACCCGATCGTGATGAAAGCTTCGTCGCCGTCGACCACCATCACGATCTCGGCCTCGCCAGAGGTGTGTGAACCCGCCACCGTGATCGACGGCTCCTGGGACATCAGCCAGGGCGGGAACACCATGAACAGCGGGATGCTGGCCGGCCGGGGAACCCCCAACTCGGCCAATTCGTTAATGTGGTGCTCGACCGCGGCCCGGTCCCGCCCCGCGTAGCCGATCACGACCAGCGCCTCGGGCGCGAACTCCCGCTCGGTGCCGTCAATCGAAAGCCTCACCGCCTGCGAGCCCCCAGCCAGCACCGATCCGACCCGACTACGGCTCGTAGCCGCCGGTGCGGAACTCCACCATCAGCACGCCCGACTCGCTGCGCCAGGGCCCATGCGGCATGCCCGGAGGACGGCAGGCATACATGCCGGCGGTGAAGGTCTCATCCAGACGCAGGTCGGTGAGGTCGCCCTCGACTATGTAGACCTCCTCCCAGAAGTGATGGGTCAGCACGCCGTTGGGGGAGGAGTCGGTGCCGGGTGCGAAGCGCATCAGCCGGGTGTAGGGGCCGTCGGGCTGGCCGTCGGTGGACAGGATCATCTCGTCGATGCCCTCCACCGGACCGCCCGCCGGACGCCATTGCCCGTCGGGGATGTGGAACTCCAATTCAGGTTTGTCAGCCATCTCCTCACCCCAGTTCGTAGAGCTTGGGCTCTAGGCGGTGGTTGATGTTGCGGGCGCCGTCTTCGGTGATCACGTAGGTGTCGCCCATGAACACGCCCTTGAGGATGTCGGTGGTGCAGGGATGGATCTCCACGCACAGCGCCATGTTGGGCTCCAGCACCACGTTCTTGTCGGGCCGGTGCGACGTGCCCACGAACGGCCCCGCGTCGATGGGGTTGAACACGCCGTGCACCAGAGGCGCCACGATGGTGTAGCCCCGCTCGCTGACGATGCTGCCCGCGGCCCGCAGCTCCTTGGCGGTGCAGCCCGGCTTGAGCTCGGCAACCACCCGGTGGTAGGCCTCGAACATCACCTCCAGCAGGTCGGCGTAGTCGGGCGGGGGCTTCGAGAAGACCATCGGCTTGCCTGTCTGGGCCTCGTATCCGTGCCCGTCGCGGGCCCCGACCTCCATTAGCAGCACATCGTCGGAGGTGATAGTGCGCCCGATGGGCCGGGGCCGCTGGAAGCCGCTCGTGGGACTGGACATCGACTCGCTGCCGGCCAGCACCATGCAGGGGATCTCGCCCCGCTCCTGACCGATCGTGGTGTAGATGATCCGGAACAGGTCGTGCTCGGTCATGCCGGGGCGCAACTGCTCCATCACCGCCACCTGGGTGGCGTCGCCGATGCGGGCCGCCTCCTCCAAACAGGCGATCTCCTCGTCGGAGAGCACCAGCCGCATCTTCCAGAACTCGTCGGAGAACTCCTCGAACACCAGATCCGGGAAACTCTCGGTGAGGGCGGCCCAGTGGTCCCGCGACACCGACAGGTACGGCGTGGGGTTGATGATCCCCACCCTTCCCCGCCGCAGGCCCAGCTCGTTGAGCCGGTCCACGAGGATGGTGCGGGTGTTGAGGGCGCCGCGCACGTCGGGAAATACCGAACGGGTGACCCGGTCGGGCAGGCGGGCGTTGAGGCCGAGGATGGCCAGCGTCGGCTCTCCCTCCGCGGGGAAGATCACGAAGCTGTCGAGCTCCATGGTGCCCATGTAGTTGCTGATCCAGCGGACGTTGGCCCAGCCCCGGTCCCACAGGTGGGCGGCGCCGGCCACCAGCAGGCAGTCGAGGTCGTGCTCGGCCATGAAGCCCCGCACCAGCCCGTGGCGCCGCTCGAACTCGGCGTCGGAGAACGTCGGCCAGTCGTACCAGTCGTGGTTGATCGGATGGGGGTAGGTGATCGCCCTCGGCCCGAAGCGGGGGGCGGACATTGCGTCAGTCATGGAGTCTCCTCTCGGGTGTGTTCGTCGGTCACGGAGTCTCCTCTCGGGTGTGTTCGTCGGTCACGGAGTTTTCTCTCGGGTGTGTTTTTCGGTCACGGGGCCTCCTTGCCATTGGGGTCGTCGGTGTCGCCGGGGGGGTCGACGAGGGCCAGCGCGGCTCCGCGCCGGTGGTCGGCTGCGCCGAGCGTCTCCGCTGACCGGGCGCATCGCCCAGCGATGGTGCAGCTCCCGAACAGGTCGGCGTCGGTGGGCGGGCCGTCGGCGGCCATCGCGTGGCCGCGCCGAGCCAGCTCCCCGTCCAAGCCGGCCGGGAATCCCGGCTCCAGGAACAACAGGTCTTCGGCGTCGGGCAGCCGGGGCGCTCCCGACAGCCAGCGGGGGCTGTCGACAGCAGCCTGCAGGGAGGCGCCGTCGTCGATGATGGCTCGCAGCACCTGGAAGTTGGTCTGCACTTGGCCTCGCCCGCCCGGAGTGGACCCGACCAGCCGCCGCCCGCGGTGAGCGACGTGATAGCCGACGAGAGTGTGCAGGGGCCGCCGGAACCGGGACGGGCCGCGGGATTCTCCGACCCGGGCGGGCTGCTTGGCCAGCCGGTCGTTGAGCACGATCCCCGTGCCCGGCACCACCACCCGTGAGCCGAACTCGTTGAAGAGACTGTGGATGAAGGTCACCATGAGGCCTCCGCCGTCGACCACCGACAGGCATGTGGTGTCGGTGCCCCCGGCTGGGCCGGTCGCAGTCGAGGCTCCCACCGGAGCCGGCACGGTCCGGCGCTGCTCGTCGATGCGGGAGCACCAGCGGTCGAGAGAGTCCTGATCGAGGACGGGCAGCACGTCGGCCGCCTCCTGCCAGCGGGGCACCCCGGCGAGATCCGAGAAGGCGGCATGCTTGCAGCGCACCATCAAGTCGATCCGGTCGGCTTCGTCGTCAATCAGCCTGCCCTCAAGGCGGTCATAGAGCAGCAGCAGCTGCAGCAACACCCAGCCCATCGACACCGGCGGCGTCACCGACACCTCCGCGGTCCCGTAGCGGACCGTGATCGGGGGCTCGAAGCCGCTGGAGTGCTCCGCGAGGTCCGCCGCGGCGAGCAAACCCCCGAGCCCGCTCACCGTGCCGGCGACGGCTCCGGCGATACTGCCCTCGTAAAACACAGCTGGTCCCTCGGCTGCGATCTCGCCCAGCGTGCGGGCCAGAGCCGGCAGCCGGAAGCGCTCACCGACGGCCGAACCGTTGCCCTCGCAGAACTCCGAGACGAACGGGTCGTCACTGTCCACGCCGGCCCGCACCCCGCCCAGAGCCCTTGCGAAGGCGTGATCGAGGGCGAAGCCGTCATCAGCGAGAACAGCAGCCGGCTCGATGAGGGTTGGGAACGGCAGCGTGCCGTAGCGCTTCCACAGCCGCCACCAGGCGTCGACCAGGCCCGGAGTGGAGATGGACAGCGGCCCGAAGCGGGGCAGCGTGCCGCCGGGAATCGACGCTGTGGCCAAGGAGCGAGGCACGGCGCCGGCTCCGTTCAAGGCCTCGACCCGGCCGTCGGCGCTCGACACCAGAGCGAAGCCGTCGCCGCCGAGGCCGCACCACGGCAGCTCGCGCACGCATTGCACCGCGGACGCCGCGATGGCCGCGTCCACAGCGTTGCCTCCGCCGGACAGCACCGCCGCGCCCGTCTCGGCCGCCTCCCGGCAGCCCGCGCTCACCGCGGCGCCGCGGGAGGATCCCGCGGCGATGCCGCCGCCCGTGTCCGGTGCCGGGTCGCCGAGGCCGGAGGCCCGCCGGTCAGACAACGGCGACCGCCTCGACTTCGATGAGCATCTCGGGATTCTTGAGGCGGGCCACGAACACCGACGACCGGGCGGGCAGCGGTTCACCGAAGTGCTTGACCCACTGCTCGTTGAGGGGCCCCGTGGGGGTGCCCTCCTTGAGGTAGACGGTGGTCTTGACCACATCGGCCATCGAGGCGCCCGCGGCGGCCAGGATGTTGCTGATGTTGCGCAGGGCCCAATCGGCCTGCTCGCCGATGTCGCCCATCTGACCGGTGTCTCGGTTGCGCCCGGCCTGGCCCGCGGTGAACACGAGGTTCCCGGCGCGGATGGCCTGGCTGAAGGGCCCGGTGGGGGTGGGTGCGCCGTCGGTGCTGACGGCGATGCGGTCGGTCATGTTGCCTGCTCCTGGCTAGTAGCGGATGGTGGGGACGAGACCTGGCCGGCGACAATGCTGCGCCAGTGGTGACAGCGCACCCAATGCAGCCCGCCTGCCGGCCCCACCGCCTCCGGAAGCGGCTCGGCGGCGGCGCACTCCTCGGTGGCGTAGGGGCAGCGGGTGCGATAGCGGCATCCCGACGGCGGGTCGAGGAGGCTCGGCAGCTCCCCCCGCACCAGGCGGCGGGCGGTCTGGAGCCGGGCCGCGCTGTCGGCGTCGGCACGGGGCACAGCAGAGATCAGAGCCTGGGTGTAGGGATGGGACGGCGTGGAGAACACTTCGGCCGAGGTGCCGGTCTCCACGATCTGACCGAGGTACATCACCGCCACCCGGTCACTGAGGTGCCGCACCACCGAGAGATCGTGGGCGATGAAGAGGATGGCGAGTTGGAGTTCATCGCGCAGCTCGTCAAGCACGTTGATGATCTGGGCCTGGATCGACACATCCAGCGCCGACACCGGCTCGTCGCAAACCAGCACCGCCGGGTCGGTGACGATGGCGCGAGAGATGCCGACCCGCTGCTGCTGCCCGCCGCTCAGCTCGCTGGGAAGGCGGTCGGCCACCGAGGATGGCAGCCCCACCAGGTCCATGGCGTCGGCCACGGCTCGGGTCCGGCCGGAGCGGTCGCCGATCTTGTGCACCCGCAGCGGCTCGCCGATGAGAGTGGCCACGCTCATGCGCGGGTCGAGCGAGCCCCGGGGATCCTGGAAGACCATCTGGATGCGGTGACGCCTGCGGCGCAGCTCCCGACGCGACAGGCCGGCCAAGTCGGTCCCCTCCAGGCACACCGATCCCTGCACCGGCTTCACAAGCTGCATCACAGCCCGAGCCAGGGTGGACTTGCCACAGCCGCTCTCGCCCACCAAGCCCAGCGTCTCTCCCTCGTCCAAGTGCAGCGACACCCCGTCGACGGCGGTGATGCGGCCACCCTCGGTGTCGAACTCCACGACAACGTCCTCAACCTCCAGGACGGGCGCAGCCACGGCAAGGTCCCGCTCAGCCACCAGTGCTGACCCGGCGGCCGCGACAGCAGTGCTCTCGCTCACCGGTCCCGCCTCCACGGGCGGCCCGGATCGGTGGCCTCCCTGGCCCGCTCGCCGGCCAGCCAGCAGGCACTGGTGTGATTGGGGCCGACCGCCACCTCGGGAGGCACCTCGGCTCTGCAGCGGTCGATGGCGTGGTCGCAGCGCGGCGCGAAGGAGCACGACGAACCGCCACCGCCGGTTATGGGCGGCTGGCCTGGGATCGGGTGCAAGCGTCCGGCATGGGTGTCCTCGAAGCGGGGCACGAGCCGCAGGAGCCCCTCGGTGTAGGGATGGTTGGCCCGGTCGAACAGGTGGGCCATCGAGGCCTTCTCCACCAGCTTGCCCGCGTACATGACCTGAACGTCCTCGCAGGTGGCCGCGACCACACCGAAGTCGTGGGTGATGAGCATCAACGCCATCTGTTCGGATCGGCGCAGCTCGTCGAGCAGCAGCAGGATCTCAGCCTGCACGGTCACGTCGAGGGCGGTGGTGGGCTCATCCGCGATGAGCAGGCGGGGCCGGCAGGCGATGGCCAGCGAGATCATCACCCGCTGGCGCATGCCGCCGCTGAAGCTGTGGGGCAGCTCGGTGGCCCGCTGCTCGGGATCGGCGATACCCACCCGGCCCAGCAGCTCAACGGCCTCGGAGGCGGCCTCGCCCCGACCCATGCCCCGGTGCAGGCGCAGCGACTCGGCGATCTGCTCGCCCACCGCCATCAGGGGATTGAGCGACGTGAGCGGATCCTGGAAGATCATGCCGATCTGCCCGCCGCGCACCCGCCGTAGCCTGCGCTCGTCGATGCGCAGCAGGTCGACTCCGTCGAAGTGGACCGATCCGGAGATCTGCACATCGTCGGTGATGGCGAACAGGCGCAGCAGGGCGCGGGCGGTCACGCTCTTGCCGCTGCCGCTCTCGCCGACCACGCCGAGGGAGGAGCCTGGGGCCATCGCGAAGCTCACGCCGTCCACGGCGTGCACCGGCCCCGAGGCGGTGTCGAACGTGACGTGCAGGTCCTCGACCTCCAACAGAGCCGAACCGGTCATCCCTCTGCCCTCGAAGCGTCCGTCCAGAGCCTCATCCCTCTGCCCTCGAACAGTCAGTACCGAACATGATGTCAGTACCGAACATCATCCGGACGCCCCCAAGAAGTCAGCACAGAACATCATCCGGACGCCCCCAAGAAGTCAGCACCGAACATCATCCGGACGCCCCCAAGAAGTCAGCACCGAACATCATCCGGACGCCCCCAAGAAGTCAGTACCGAACATCATCCGGACGCCCCCAAGAAGTCAGCACAGAACATCATCCGGACGCCCCCGAGCGGGCCTCCCAGTAGCGGCCCAGCAGGTTGAGCACCAGCACGGTGATGCCGAGCAGCACGCCGGGCAGGATCGTGAGCCACCACGCCACCGCCAGCAGGGGCCGCCCCTCGGAGATCAGCAGCCCCCAAGTGGTGTCCGGGGGCTGCACGCCCACCCCCAGGAAGCTGAGCCCGGCCTCTGAGAGCATCACATGGCCGATCTCCACCACGCACAGCACCAGGATGCGGGGCGCGACGTTTGGCAGCAGGTGCCGTCCCAGGATCGTCGTCGTGGAGCAGCCGGTGGCCACCGACGCCTCGATGAAGGTGGCCTCGCGCAACCTCAGGGTCTCAGCTCGCACCACCCTCGCAAAGATCGGCCACACCAGGCAGGGCAGCACGATGATCAGGATGGTCACGCTCGGTCCGAGCAGGCTGAGCAGAAGAATGGCCACCAGGAACATGGGCATGGCCGTCTGGGCCTCGCCCAATCGCATCAGCAGCCGGTCGGTCCGCCCCCTGAAATAGCCGCCGAGCAGCCCGAACAGCACACCGATTCCCGCGCCGATCAGCGTGGCCACTACGGCTATGTAGAGCGTGAGGCCGGTGCCGACCACCATGCGGGAGAAGAGGTCCCGGCCCAGGCTGTCGGTTCCCAGCAGGTGCAGTCCCTCCGTCGAGGAGCTTCCTGGCGCCAGCAGGCGGTCCCGCAGGTTCTGCGCCTCATGGTCGTGGGGCGTGAACACGTCGGGCAGCACCGAGAAGGCCACCAGCACCACCAAGAAGAGCACCAGCACGATCCAGCCCCGATCGCCGAGCATGCGCACGAGGCGCGCCCAGACGCCCCGCTGGACGGCGCGAGCCGGTGATCGGCCCGCGGCCCCGCCCGCACCGGGCGTGTGCTTCGCGACCGTGACGCTCATCAGCTCGCCCTGATCCTGCGGTCGATGAACTGGTAGCCCATATCGATCAGAAGGTTGCTGAAGATCACGAAGGCACCGGCCACGATGACCGCGGCCTGCAGCACGAAGAAGTCCTGGCGGTGCGCGGCATTGATCGTCAACAGGCCCACCCCGGGCCAGGCGAAGACGTACTCGATGGCGAAGACCGCGCCGCCCCACATGCGCACGTACTCCCAGCCGACGATGGTGGCGGTGGTGACACCGGTGTTGCGCGCCACGTGCCGGCGCAGGATGTTCCACTCCGTCAGGCCCTTGCTGCGGGCCACGGTCACGTACGGCTTGGACATCTCCTCGAACGTCGCCGAGCGCACGAGCTGGTAGATGCGTCCGCCGTGGACGATGCCCAGGGTGGCCGCAGGCAACACGATGCTCCCTGTTTGGAAGCGCCCGGACGTGGGCAGCCAGCCGAGCTGGACCCCGAAGAGCAGGATCAGCAGCAGCCCCAGCCAGAAGTTCGGCACCGACAGCGCGGTCACCGACAGCAGGTTCGAGGCCTTGTCGAAGGGCTTGCGGGCCCGGGCACCGGCCACAACCCCCGGTATCACCCCCAGCACCGCGGCCGCGCCGAGGCCGACGACGGTGAGGATGATGGTGGCGGGAAGCGCCTCCGTGACGGCCTTGATGGCGGGCCGCTGCTGCCAGGTCGACTCCCCGAAGTCGAGGCGGGCCAGCCCGGTGAGGTACTCCCAATAGCGCTCGGCGACCGGTCGGTCGAGCCCGAACTGCCGGTGGATCTCAGCGATCTGCTCGTCGGTGGCGTCGACCGGGGCGAACACCAGCGCCGGGTTCCCGACGACGTGGGCCAGAAAGAAGATGATGGTCACCACCAACAGCAGCACGATGACGCCGTCGCGCAGCCGGCGCAGCAACAGGCCGCGCAGCGACCGCTGGGACGGCGCTGTCGCCGTCGTCTGCATATCTATCGATACCTCTGGAGGCTCAGCCCCGCCGGGCCCGGCTCGGCCTGAGCCGAGCCGGGCCAGCAGGTCAACAGCAAGCCACGCAGCCTGATGTCCTAGTTGAGGCTCATCTCGGCCACGTAGTACTCGTCGTCAAGCCGAGGCTGCCAGACGAGACGCTCCGAGGCGCCGTAGATCAAGTCCTGCTGCAGCAGGTAGATGGCATGGGGGTTCTCATGCAGCCGGGCCCAGGCCCTCTGGTAGAGGATGTTGCGCAACTCTTGATCGTTCGTCGATCCGGCCTGCTCGAAGAGGGCGGTTACCTCCTCGTCGCACAGCTTGCTGGACGATCCGCCGCAGGTGACATGGCCAATGATGCGGGCCCCGTCGAACCACTCGTTGGAGTTCCAGCCGTAGCGCAGGTCATAGGCACCGGGCTGGTCGCCCTTGATTCGACTGCCGGCGCGGAACGTGGTCCACTCTGCGAGCTGCACCCGGGCGTCGAAGCCGACGTCGTTCAGGTTCTGAGCCACGACCTGCGCCGTCTCCACGCCCCGCAAGTAGCGGCCGATGGGCGCATAGATGTCGACGCGGAGGGGGTTGTCCCCGTTGTAGCCGAACTCCTCCATAATCGCCGTGGCGCCATCGGGGTCATAGGGGAACGGCCCGATGTCCTCGTTGAAGCCGAGCATCCCCGGCGACAGGTGCTGGGCGTTGTTGGGCCGGGCGAATCCCTCGTACAGGGTCTCCGCGATCAGATCCTTGTCCACAGCCATGTTCATGGCGATGCGCACCTCGGGGGGACTCAGCTCGGGACGGTGGGCGTTGATCGTCATGTAGCTGTACTCGGTGGCGGGCACGCTCAGCGGCTGGGGCACCAAGGCGACCTGCTCGGGCAGGATGTCGAGCACCAGATCGATCTCACCGGCCTGCAAGGCGGCCAGCGACGTCTGCTTGTCGGGGATGACGCGCACGGAGAAAGCGTCGATCGACGGTGCGTCGCCCCAGTAGTCGGGATTGCGCACCGCGGTGATCTGCTGGCCGCGGTCCCAGGACTCGAACGTGTAGGGGCCGGTGCCCACCGGGTTCTCACCCACGGTCTCGCCGGTGCCGGGCGCGATCACCGGAAGCTGTGCGAGCTGTAGCAGCAGCACTGCGTTGATCCCCTCGGTGTGGATGTCGAGGGTGAACTCGTCAACCACCTCCGCCGACACGATCCTTTCGATGTACGAGTCTCGCTGGGTCGAGTAGTCAGGGTCCAGCATCCGGTTGAGGCTGTCCGCCGCGGCCTGGGCGTTGAGGGCCTGGCCGTCATGGAAAGTCACGCCCTCGCGTATCTCGAAGCGCCAGGTGTCGTCGTCCACGCCCACGTAGCTGGTGGCCAGCACTGGCACCAGCACCCCCGTGGAGTCCCTGCCCAGCAGCGACTCGAACAGGTTGGAGGTCACCACCCGCGAGCTGCGGTCGTTGACGGCCTGCGGATCGAGGGTGGACGGCTCGGTGGTGACGGCGATGGTGACCGATCCGGGATCTCCGGTCGGGGCAGCCACCTCCTCCTCGACGACTTCCTCGACGGCCATGGCGGCCTCCGCGGCCGCTGCCGCAGCGGCCTCCTCGGCAGCCGCGGCCGCAGCCTCGGCCTCCGCCGCCGCGTCTTGCGCCGCCTGCAGCTGCGCTTCAAGCTCAGCCACAACCTCGGGGTCGACGCCCTCATCGGACTCGGACGCAGCCATTGCCTCTGCCAGAGCGGCCTCAGCCTCCGCTGCGGTGGCGGCAGCCGCGTCAGCCTCGGCCCGGGCGGCGTCGGCGTCGGCCTCCGCCGCATCGAGGGCGGCGGTGTCAACCGCCGGTTCGACGGCGTCGTCCGCCTCGTCGCCGCCGCAGCTCGCGGCTACTAGCGCGAGCACGAAGAGCGCCACGAGCGGCACCCCCAGTCTCTTCCATAGTTGTCTCATGTTGTTTCCTCCTTGGGTTCTGTGAATGAAATTCATCAGATCTAGGTTCCTTCGGACCGGTGGAATTGCTCCGCGGCCGCGGCCGCGATCTCGTGGTCGACCTGGGGCGAGCCTCCGCCGACGCCGATGGCGCCCACGCACACGCCTCCGTCGAACAGCGGCACCCCGCCCGGGTTGACGGTGACGCCTCCGGGGATGATCTCCACCAGGCTGGTACCGAACATGGGCCGATCGGCCCACTGCGCGACGAGATCCTTGGTGGGCTTGGCGAAGGCAGCCGCCAGCCGGGCCTTGCCCATGGCCATGTAGGGCCCGTGCCAGCGCTTGCCCCGCACCACCACCAGGGGGTGGCCGGCGTCGTCGTGCACGGCCACGGTGGCGTTCACGCCCCGCTCGGCCGCGATGGACCGGGCCTGGTGCACCAACTCCAGGGCCCGCTCAACGTCCATTGCCGCCCCGCCCGTTGCTGGCGGCATCGCCGCCGACGCCGTCGTCGCCCCAGGGATCAGACAGCAGCCGCAGGTAGCGGGCCGCGTTGTCGGCCATCAGCTTGCGCAGGGCCTCCTCGCCGATGACCGGGCCCCAGGAGATCACGTTGTCGGTGCTGTTGGGGTAGTAACACTCGGGATGGGGGAAGTCGGACTCGTACATCAGCACGCCGTCGCCGAGGATGTCGATCACCGCCTTGGTCATCTCAGGACCCTCGTGCTGCTCGATGGCGCAGAACACCCGGCCCATCTGCACGTACTCCATCGGCGTGTGCTTCAAGTCGGCGGGCACGGCGCCCTTCACGTAGTCGATCTGGCTGGTGAGGCGGATGATCCAGTGCGGTAGCCAGCCGTGGCCGGTCTCCACAGTGGCCACCCGCAGGTTGGGGTAGCGGTCGAGCATGCCCGACACCAGAACATAGGCCATGAGCCTCTGGGCGCCCCACACGTGGGCGGCGGTGCGGGCCACGGCCACGTTCCCCCAGATGTCGCGGTAGCCGGGGAAGTAGGGGGCCTCGTAGAAGAAGCTGTGGTGCATGATCGGCAGGTCGGCCTCGTCCATCGCCTGCCATATCGGCTCGAGGTCGGGATCGTCCACGGGCAGCCCCTCGGGCAGCACCGGCCACACCGCGGCCAGCCATTCGTCGCCGGCGTGCTTGCGGATGGTGTCGGCGGCCCATTGCGGGTCGGCGCCGGGAGCCAGCAGCAGCCCCTTCAATCGGCGGGGATCGGCCGAGCAGTAGTCGGCCATGTAGCGGTGGTAGGAGCGGTACATGGCCTTGGCCAGGCTGAGGTCCAGGGCGGTGCTGCCCGGTGCCCAGGTGCCGGGGATGATGAAGTTGATGTCCACCCCCTCGACGTCCATGTTGGCCAGGCGCCCCTCGGAGTTGGTGTGCTGGATGCCGTCGGCGATGGGCTTGACCGCGAGGTTCTCCACCCGGCCCTCGAGCGCTCCCTTGGCGCCCGCGCCGCGGGTGGCTGCCGACTCGTCGGGCTTGTGCCCGGCCACCCGGTTGTAGGGATGGGGGTTGACCCGCACCACGCCGTAGGGGTGGTCCGGGTGGCCCCGGCCCGCGGTCGGCTTGGTCACCCGGATATAGGGCGTGAGCTCGTCGGCCCGGTCCTTCAGCTCGCGGTCGCCGTAGTCGACGAGCACCTCGACGGAGGGGGTCACGTGGGTGTCGGCGTCGATCACCCGGTATCCCTGTCTCATGGCTTCCTCTCTGTCTCCTCTGTGGGGGACGATTCCGGCGGCGACTCCTCGGCCGCGCCGAGCGTCTCGTGCATTATGTCGAGCAGGCTGCGCTCCACCTGCTGCAGATGGCGCCGCATCTGCTCTCGGGCCAGATCGGGATCCTGGCGGACGATGGCGTTGTGTATCTGCAGGTGGCCCTCGTATCCCGAACCCACCCGTGGGCGCTGTTCGGGGACGCGGGTGAACACCCGCCAGAAGGCCGGCTCGCGGAAAAAGAGCCCGACGCCGGCCTCATAGAGCTCGGCCAGCACGGTGTTCTGGGACGCCCGCACTACCGCGCAGTGGAAGCTGCGGTCGGCGGTGTGGTACTGCGTCTCGTCCTGGGTGTCCATGCGCCGGAGGCACCTGGTGAGCTCGGCGAGGTCGTCGGTGGTGCGGTTGGTTGCGGCCAGACCGGCGGCGTGGATCTCCAGCAGCTTGCGCACGTCGAACACCTGCTGCACCGAGGCGTCGGAGGCCCGGGCCGCGAGATCGAGCATGCGGGGGCTGATGTCGCTGGGATGGCGCACGATCAGCCGGCCGGAGTCCCGGGTCAGGAAGCCGGAGGAGACCAGCCCCTGGAGGGCCTCGCGCACGGTGGTGCGGCCCACGCCGAAGGCCTCGCGCAGCTCGCGCTCCGACGGCATGGCTGCGCCCGCCGCCAGGCGGCCCGACAGCATCTGGCGCTTGAGCTGCTCCTGCAGCCGGTCGGCGAGCGTCTCGCGGCTGAGCTTCATGCCTGACCGCCCAGCCAGCTCAGCACGGTGGCCCCGGAGTAGGCGGCGTCAAGCTCGGAGCCGCCGCCGGAGGGCGCCGCGAAGGAGATCCGCTCGAAGTCGGCCCGGCGCTCATGGGGCACCGAGGCGTCCAGGATGGCCTTGGTGCCCACGCCGGCCACCGAGGTGTGCACGTACTCGTGGCCGCGCATTTGTGGCAGGACCACGAGGTCCGACGCGGCGTCGAACCGGGTGGCCAGCGCGTACTCCACGTCGACGGGGTCATGGATGTCGATGTCGTCGTCTACCAGGATGATCATGTTGAGATCCTTGAGGGCTCCGAAGGCGGCCATCGCCGCGTTGCGGCCCCATCCCTCGTCCCGCTCGGACCGCTTCGACAGCGCCATCACCAGATGGAACCGGTGGAGCCCGCCCGAGGGCATGCACACATCGGTCACGATCGGCGTCACCGGCCGGACCGCCTCCAGGGCAGCCACCTCCAGCACGTGCTTGCGCAGCACGATCGTCTCGCGACCGGCGCCGTTGATGGCGTGGTACACCGGCTCGTGGCGGGCGGTGACCGCGGTCACGTCCACGGTGGGCGCCAACCCGGCGGGCGAGGCATAGCCCACGAACTCTCCGAAGGGGCCCTCGTGGGCCTGCTCGCCGGCCTTGATCACACCCTCGATGACGATCTCGGTCTCCGCGGGCACGTCCACGTCAACAGACACGCCCGGCACCACCGGCAGGCCCCGGCCCCGGCAACCCCCGGCCGCGCCCAGCTCGTCGCGGCTCTCGGGCATGAGCGCGCCCATGGTGGAGGCGGCGTAGATCAGCGCCACGTCGGTGCCCACGCAGACCGCCACCGGCAGGTCCTGACCCATCTCCACTGCGTGGTCCAGGGCCCGGCCCAGATGGCGCCCGTGGTCGATCTTGATGGCCACCCGGTCCGGTCCCAGCAGCTGGAGCCGGTGGAAGGAGGCGTTGCGCACGCCGGTGAGGGGATCGCGCACGATCAGGACGCCCGCGGTGACGAAGCGCCCGCCGTCGCCGGGGGCGTGCTTGAGCACCGGGAGCTGCTCACCCAGGTTGATGGATCCCTTGCGCCAGACCCGCTCCTGGGCCGGGGCCTCGGCAGCCGGCTCGGGCTCGACGTCGGTGTGGATGCCCCGGGCCAGCGCGGCCCGCAGCTGGGCGCGGTCCAGTCCCATGGCCGTCTCGGAGGACTCCGGGGTGGCGAAGACGTTGCCGACCACGGGCACGTCGTGGTCCTTGACGCTCTCGAACAGCAGGGCCGCCCCGGCGTCGTGGCGCTTCATCAGCCCGGCCACCTCGAGCTCGGGATCGACGGTGCGCGACACCCTGGCCAGCAGTCCGGCCCGATCCAGTCGCCCGAGGGCGCTGCGGAAGCTGGTGTCGAGGACGTCGGGGGCCTGCGTCACGCCTCCGGGCTCGGCCGTCATGGCGTCGGCGGCCTCCCCGAACGGGCACGCAGCCTCGGTCACGGAGCGGCCTCCCCCAACGGGCACGCAGCCTCGGTCACGGAGCGGCCTCCGGCCAATCGGCGCGATGGGGGCCGGGAGTCTCGTCCAGGCAGCGCAGAACCATGGAGCGGGCCCGCTCCCAGTCGTAGTTGCGGTACAGGCGGCCCTGGACCACCGCGGCCGACCCCGCGTAGAACATCTCGTACTGGAAGTGCCGGCCCGCGAACTCCGAGCCGACCGCGTCCCATATCAGCTTCAACAGCCCAACTCGATGCTCGGCGTCCACGTCGGGCCAGCGCACGAACCGCTCGAAGTCGGCCTTGGTCACCGGGTCGTGGAAGGCGCTCACCGACGACGGCACCTGGATGGTCGACCCGCCGGTCAGCTCCCGCAGAGCGAAGTTGATGTCGCGGTACAGCGCCGGCTGCAGCGTCATCGCCGAGTACAGCATCTCCGGGTCGGGCCGGGCCACGCCGTTGCCGTCGACGGTGGCGTTGTACTCCCCGGCCAGCACCAGCCCATAGGGCACCGACGCCTGGGCGGCCACCCGGGCCAGACCGAGCTGGAAGTTGCGATCGGCGGACTGGCCCGACCACTCGGCCAGCTGGGAGGCCAGCCCGGCCAGGAACCTGAGCTTCACCGCGTAGCGGATCTGGGCCTGGGTGTTGCCCAGCACGTGGGCGGGGGTGCGGGTGAACTGGGCGAAGGTGATCTCCGGGTCGCGGTCCACGAACACATGCTCGGGGGGCACGTCCACATCGTCGAAGACGACCAGCGCGTCGGTCTCGTCGTAAACCGCCGACAGCGGGTAGTCGCCGGCCGCGGTGACGTCGCGGCCGTAGGGCCGGCGCGGGTAGATGCGCAGCCGGGGGTGGTTCACGGGGATCACCACCGACAGGCCGTAGTCGTCGGCACCTGGAGGTAAGGGCTGGATGGAACTGACGAACACGTAGTCGGAGAACACGGTGCCGGTGCCCAGCATCTGCGCGCCCCTCACCACCACCCCGTCGTCTCCGGAGCGGGCGATGGAGGCGTAGAGATTGGGCGCGTACTGCTCGTGAGGCCCCTTGGCCCGGTCGATCTGGGGATGGATGATCGTGTAGGTGACGTACAGGTCCTCGTCGCGGGCCCGCTCATAGAAGCGCTGCACGTTGTCGGCATAGCGGTCGCCGGCCTTGGCGAAGGTGTCGAGCGAGCCCGAGAAGCCGGCGAAGAACGAGGCCACATGGTCGGGGGATCGTCCCAGGTACCCGTAGCTGAGCTCGGACCAGGCCTCGATGGCCAGCCGGCGGCGGCGCAGGTCTTCCACCGAGCGGGGCACCAGCCAGCTCAGGTTCACCGGGCGGCCGTCGGTGGGCGACTCGTAGGTCATGAGCTCGCGGTTGGCGGGGTCGGCCGCGAAGTCATAGAGCCGGGCCATGCTGCGCACGGCGCCGGCGAAGGCGGGATGAGAGGTGACGTCGTCGACTTGGGCGCCGTCGAGGATCACGTTGCGCCCGTCTCTCAGCGACTCGACGTAGCTGTCCCCTGTGCGCATCCGCCCTCCGTCGGAACCCGAGGCGCGCCAAACATCGGCCTGGCTGCCGGTCAGATTGTCTGACAACCTGCTCACGCTGTCAAACTGGGGCAGTGAGAAGCGCTCTGGGCCGGCTGGCCAGCACGCTGGGCAACCCCAACTTCCGCCGCTACGCGGGTGCGCAGCTCCTGCACGCCACCGGGATGTGGGCTCACCGCATTGCGGAGCTGTGGCTGGTGTATGAGATCACCGACAGTGCTCTGGCGGTGGGAATCACCACCGCAGTCCGGTCGGGCCTGGCAGTCCTTCTCTCTCCGGTGGCGGGAACGCTGGCCGACCGGATGGACCGGCGCCTGCTGCTGGCCTCCACGCAGTTCTTGAAGGCCGTCGTGGCCAGCGGGCTGGCTGCGGCCACGATCGCGATGGGCGAAGACGTTTCGCTCGGGCTGTTATTCGGGGCCATCGCGGTGCTGGGGGTGATCGGCGCCATCGACACTCCATTGCGGCGCGCCTTCGTGCGCGACGTGGTCACCGTCGACGGACTCAACCGAGCAGCCCGCCTCCACACCTCGGTGATGTCGACGGGCCGGTTCCTCGGAGGCGGACTGGCTGCGCTCTTCCTGTACTTGGCCTCGCCATGGGCCTGCTTCGCCGTCAACGGCGCAGTCTCATTGTTCGCGTCGATGCTGGTTCTGCAGGTGGTCCCCACCACCGCGACCGTGTCGGCCGAGGCCCGCGCGGCCGGAGGCCGGGTGCTCGATTACTTGCGGCGCACCCCGGCGGTGACAATCCCGCTGGCCATGCTGTGCTCATTCACCCTGTTCGGGTGGAACCTGGAGGTGCTGCTACCGGTGCTCGTCGACAAGCAGCTCAAGAGCGGGGGGGCCACATTCGGGATCCTTGTGCTGGCGATGAGCATCGGCAGCCTGATCGGCTCGGTGATCATGGCGGCTTCGAGGCGGGAGGGGCTGGGCAGCCTCGCGATCCTGCTGGCCGTGTTCGGTGTGGCCGTGGTTCCGCTGGCCGCAGTTGACCAACTCGCCGTGGGCATGGCTGTCATCTTCGTGGTCGGCGCCATCGGCGGCGGATTCCTGAGCCTGTCCAACGCCTCGGTCCAGACGGCGGCCGATCCCCGGCTCCAGGGCCGGGTGTCCGCGGTGTACGGGGTCGTCTTCGTCGGGGCCCGCGCCGTCGGGGGTCCGATCCTGGGCTGGATGGTGGACGCCTTCGGCAGCCGCACCGCCCTGGTCGCGGTAGGGGTCGGAACCGCGGCGTTTGCCCTGCTCGGCATCCTCGCCGTCGGCCGGAGCCTCCTGAGCGAGTCCGGCCGCCCCAGCGGCGCTTGACGTCACCGTCGGCGGCGGCCGCGCCCTCACCTGCGCCCACCGGGGTGTGCATTTGCGACGCACCGCCGATAGGACAACGCCACAACCGGAAAGCCGATTCATCGGCAAGACAGGAGGGAGCAGTCCTAATGCTCACCCAGGGACTTGACCACGTAGCCGTGATAACCAACGACTCCGACCAGCTCCAGAGCTTCTACATCGGAATGTTCGGCGCCACCGTGGAGAGCGACGGCGAGGAGTTTCCCGGCGGGCCTCGCATGACCGTCATCAACATCGGCCCGGCCACGGAGCTCAACGTCTTCGAGATCGACGACAACGAGCAGGCCGACCACCAGACGCCGATGTTCGGGCGGGGCCGGCTCGACCACATCGGGCTGCACGCAGCCAGCATCGAGGACTTCGGCGAGATCCGCGCCAGGCTCATGGCGGCCGGGGCCACCGACGGGACCGTCACCGACTTCGGCCGCAAGCTAAGCCTGTTCTTCCGGGACCCCGACCGGATGGAGTGCGAGGTGCTGGTAACCAACCCCGAGCCGGGCCAGGTCCCCATGGGGAGCGCCTCCCACCTCTACGCCTAGACCAGCTACTTGTCGGTGGCTCATTCTCACCGACAGCGCCGGTCAAGGCAGCTCGAGGTGGAGACCCGCTTCCCGGGCGGTTAGGGGATCCTGCACCGCGTTGGTGGCCTCAAGCTGGCCCTCGACCGCGGCTCGGTCGGGCCACGGCATGGCGGCTGTCCATCGCCAGGCGTGGGCCATGACCCGGACGAGCCCGCTGAGGTCACCGGCGTTCAGCGACGCGCGCCGCAGGCCGGAGATGTACTCGTCGCGGTACACGCTCGGAATCACGATCCGCGAGGCATCCGTCGCCGACAACTCAGCGTTCATCATCACGCGCGCCACGCGGCCGTTGCCGTCACGGAAGGGATGCACCTCCAACACGACGAACATCACGTAGAGGGCCCGGCCGATCCCAGGAGGAATGCTTGCCACGAGTGCAAGTCCCTTGCGCACGGTGCCCTCAACCAGTTCCGGCGCCACGAAGTCGTACGCTCCAACGCGGTTCGCTTCCGTCTTCCAGGATCCCGGCCCCTGGTCGGAACGGCCGGCCAGGATCGTCCCGTGGCGATCGATCAGGAACCCAATCATTTCGTCCGAGTCATCCGACGTGGCTCTCCGCCCGATCGGGTCCGAGACGCAGCGGTACGTGCCGAGAATGTCATGGCCGTCCGCGGGCCGGGCCGCGGGCGGCTGCTGGGTCTCGACGATCCGCCTGGCTTCATCGATGGTGAACTCGGTGCCCTCGATGTAGTTGGAGAAGTAGCTCTCGTAGAACGGCAACTCACCCGGAGGCTCCGGGGGTGGGAGCCATTCGGGCACCAGGCTCGAGTCGAGCCGGGCACAGTCACCGGCCGCTCGGTCGAACATGGCCACCCGGCGCTCATCCCAGGCCCGACCCTGGGTGAAAGCCAGCAGGAGCGGTCCCGCCCGGGGGCGAGGCGGCAAGCGCCCGGACACTTGGTCGAAGAGCCGCCCTACCGCGTCCATCCGGCGTCCAGCCCCCATGGCCTCCACCAGCGAGACGGTGTCAAGGCGCAGCCTCTCGAGGCGGTCGGCACCCCAAGCGAGCGCCTTGCGAGCCAGCCAGTCCTCCAGTTCCGCCAGGCTGAGGGTGCGCCCCGCCCGCCCCGCCCGGCTGCGGGACTCTGCGAGGTTGTCAAGCAGGGTTCGGGACGGGCTCGACATTCTCAGCCCTTCGGGCCACGGCAGATCGGGCACGGGAGTCTCGATCGGCTTGCCAGGCCGGACTCGTATCTCAAGGCCGGGCAGTCGAATCGACTTGCGGGGGAGATCCGACACCGCGAACAACCGGCCCGAGACCATGCGGCCGTCCTCCGCCGCGGACCGGTCCGCTATGACGGCCCCGGGCAGAGCCCTGGCGAGGATGCGCCAACGATTCTCAAGGACGATCTCCTCAGGAGAACTCACGAGGTCGGCGGTGTAGACCCTGGTTGCGAGTCGACGAATTCTGCCCTCCCGGATAGCCCTGGAGATCATTGGCCGCGAGCCGACATCGTCAAAGAACACCGTCCGGGGGCCGGTAGGCCAAGGCGTAGCTCGCGGGCGTGCCATTTATTTACATTAGCAGCTCACAAGAGTTGTTACTTTACATTTATGTGGTTTACCACGAGACAACCCGTCACGTACAAGCCTGCAATACAGAATAGATTTACATATTGAGTGATTACCGCTAAGCCACCCACGCGACCGCCTCAAGAGCAACGCCCAGCATCCGGCCGCTGATCAGTGGCGCTTGACGCCTCCGTATTTCATGCGGGTGTCGCTCATTGAGGCCGAGCGGGCCTCGTCGAGGAGGATGGCGCCGTCGACGAGTTCGCCCACGAACAGGGTGTGGGTGCCCAGGTCCAAGGCGTGGCGCACCTCGCAGTCCATCCAGGCGATGGCCTCCTCGAACACCGGTGCGCCGGTGGTCGCCTCCCTCACGGCCCTGCCGTTGAGGGTTCCGTCGGCGTAGGCGGCAGGCTTGGAGAACTTGACGAACACCCTGGTGTCCTCCGCGTTCCACAGGTTCACGGTGAACGAGCCGCCTTCGGAGATGAGCCGATGAGTCACCGCCGTATTTTCCACGCCTACACCAATGAGGACCGGCTCCATCGACAGCTGCGTGATCCAGCTCGCCGTCATGGCGTTGCGCTCGGTGCCTGAGCGCGAGCCGATCAGGGCCAGAGCATTGGGGATCTTCCAGGTGAGCCGGTTTACAAGCTGGTCGTCGAGGGTCATGGCCTCACGCTACCGGCGCTGCTGATGCACGGGCCGGCGGCCTTCCGGCCAGCTCCGGGCGGCGAAGCTCGTCCCTTGCGATGCTGAGATGATGCGCAGGCCGGTCTCGCTCGCCCCGGAGCCGCTGTTCATGGTCGGAGCGGTGTCGCAGTACCTGGGGGCGGCCGTGGCCGCTGTGCTGTTCGACCAGCTGGCCCCGGGCGGGGTGGCGCTGCTGAGGGTTCTGGCCGCGGCGGCCGTCATCGTGGCGCTGCGACGCTCCTGGCGGCGGCGCTGGCAGGCCCGCGAGCTGGGCCTGGCCGCCGCCTTCGGGGTGAGCCTGGCCGCCATGAACCTGTGCTTCTACCTGGCCATGGACAGGCTGCCGCTGGGCAACGCGGTGGCCATCGAGTTCACCGGCCCGGTGGTGGTGGCGGCCTTGGGGGCACGCACCCTGCGCTCGGCGGGGGCGCTGGTGCTGGCCGTGGCGGGAGTGCTGGTGCTGGCGGGGGTGGCCACCGAGGGCACCGCGCCCGGGGTGGGGTTCGCGCTGCTGGCCGGTGCGTTCTGGTCCGGTTACATCCTGCTCGGCCATCGGGTGGCCCGGAGCCCGGCCTCGGTGGACGGGCTGGGCCTGGGCATGCTGGCCGGCGCGGTGGCCATCAGTCCCTTCGGCACCGCCGCGGTAGCCGGGGCGCTGGACTCCCCGCTGGTGCTCGCCCTCGGGCTGGCCACGGGACTGCTGTCCAACGTGATCCCCTACCGCATCGACCAAGCGGTGATGCGTCGGATCGACCCTCACCGCTTCGCCCTGCTCCAGGCGCTGCTGCCGGTGACGGCCACGATCGTGGGACTGGCCGCTCTGTCCCAAGTGCCGAGCGGTCAGGAGGCGCTCGGCATCGGCCTGGTGATCGCAGCCATCGCGGCAGGCCGACCCGGCGTTCAGTCGAACTAGCTCGCCAAGTCGCGGCCGGCACCCAGTCGACTAGCTCGTCGAGTCGCGGCCTACGCCCAGTCGAACTAGCTCGCCGAGTAGCGGCCATTACGGTGTGGGCCCATGATCTTCGCCCACGGGACCATCATCACGATGAACCCGAACCGGGAGATCATCGAAGACAGCGCTGTGGTGGTTTCTGGAGACCGCATCGAAGCGGTGGGCAAGACCGCGGCGCTGAAGAGTCGCTATCACGACGCCACCGAGGTCGACCTCACGGACCACATCGTGATGCCCGGCCTGGTCGACACCCACGTCCACCTGGCCCAGACGATGCTCAGGGGCGTGGTGGGCTCTCCGCCATTGCATCGTCTTACGCGCCCGGCGGATCAGGCTGCGATGGGCTGATAATCGGGTCCTGAAAGGGGCTCGTATTCGTTAGGCCACGGCGCTCTCAGCCGGCAGAGCAACTGCATGTGGGGCGGAGACGTGTCGGGATTGACGTGTTCGGCCGTGATCTCAACGGCTGCCATCTCGCGAAGATCGTGGACCATCTCAAGCAGACAGTCCGGTACCCAGCCGACTCTGCGGTCCGTACGAGTGCTTACCAGGATCGCGCGCGGGTTCACGGGGTTGTTGGGTTCGTCCTCAAGTCTCAGGACATCGCCTGTTTGCACTTCGCTAACAGCTTCGGCGGCGCCGTCACGATGACGGATGCCGCGCACGAAAAACAGCGTGGTGAGCTTTCCATCAGAGGTGCGATCGGGATGGGCGAAGACCTCGATGCGATCCGTCGCCCTCCAACCCTCACTGCGGATCAGAACCTCGAAGGGATCCGTCTCCACGTCTAGAGCAAGTCTCTGGAGGAAGTCGCCGTAGTCGGGCCTGCGTCGCGGCATCAGCCGGTTGCGGAACACCGGGAACAGGCGCCCACTCTCATAGACGCTGTGTAAGTCGGGTAGGCCAGGAAGGTACTTGAAGCCGTCAAATTGTTCTGCTGCCTTTAGGTAGACGAAACGGTAGGACTCTCCATCAGTCGTTGATCGACGCGTCAACACGCCCACCGGGCGGATCAAGCCGTCGGGGTTGCGCCAAGTCGTGTAGAGGCGACGCTCGCCGTGTTTGGACATGGGAATCACCGTACGGCCGGGGTGTGACATCAACACTAGTGGGACTCCTCAAGCAGACGGTGACAATTCCGTCGGAGGACGCGCTCCGCGAACTCGCGTGCCGACGTCGACATCCGGTGCTGCGGAACCATCCACACCGGCTCGACGAGAGACTCCACATCCTCGCATCGGCTGACCCAGAAACGGCCAGCCCGTGAGTCGGAAATAGTCAGTGCGTGCGCCGCGGCAGCGACAGGATGCGGGCTGCCATGGAATGTCGAGCCAGCTCGGTCGGCGTAGGCCTCGGGCGTGTAACCGCTGTCGTTAGTGCGCAGACGGCGCTGCCTTTGATGGTCGTCGAGTTGGAAACCCAAGCAGGAAGCATGATCAAATGTTGGGGCGAGACGGCGATCACCGACTCGGTCGATCACAGCCCAGTTCTCCTCGTGTCGATCCGTGTTGCCCACAACGGCATCCAAGATGAGGTAGCCAACAAAGACGTCCCAAGCGCTGTAATCCCTCTTCGTGTCGGCAGGGGGCCCGACCCCAGCGAGCGCGCGCCGCACCGCTTCGACGGTGTACCCCTCGCGACGGCCCGCAACCACAGGATCGGGCAGGAGCTCGTTGCCATCAACCAGTTCTTCCTCACTATGCGTCTCGTCATCAGCGGGCGCGACCAGTATGGACTTGCTGATCACGCCGTAAATCGGATGCTCGCCGACACTCGCAATGGCGAGCTCCGTAGCAGCCGCGGGGAGACCGAGACGCTGAGCAACCCCGCTGGCAATGCGCTCTGACCAGTCATCCCCCTTCCGGTAGAGCGTCCCGTCGTTCCGCTGGCTGTAAGTGGCATCCTTCATGAGCCAGTGATCACCGGCTACCGGATCCCTGAGCCAACGCTTGGGCTTCGTCCCGAGAGACTCATCGCCAAGCACTCGCCAACCCGTGACGTCGACCTCGATGTAGCGCTCGCAAGCAGGTTCGGAGGACATCAGTAACGGGCGGCGCTTCTGTGCGACACGGGAGCTTCTACTCGACTCCGATGCGGTGCCGATGCGCCGAGGCGACCTCAGCCTCTAGGCGGCGGGCAGGAGGCCGCGGTCGACCATGGCCTCCGCGATCTGGATGGCGTTGAGGGCCGCTCCCTTGCGCAGATTGTCGCCCGACACGAACAGCGACAGGCCGTTGGTACGGGTCGGGTCGCGCCGGATGCGGCCCACATGCGACGGATCGTCGCCGGCCGCCTTCAGGGGGGTGGGAACGTCGGTAAGCACCACGCCGGGCGCGCTGGCCAGTACCTCCACCGCCCGCTCGGGGGTGATCGGGCGCTCGAACGACGCGCTGATCGACAGGGAGTGCCCGCAGTACACCGGCACCCGCACGCAGGTGGTTGCTACCACCAGGCCGGGCAGCTCCAGGATCTTGCGGCTCTCGTGGGTGAGCTTCTGCTCCTCATCGGTCTCCCCGGAGCCATCGTCGACGAGCGAGCCGGCCAGCGGGATCACGTTGAAGGCAATCGGCTCGCAGAACTTCTGTCCCGCCTGCAAGCCGGCCGCGCTGCCGTCGAAGGTGAGGGAGGGGGCGTCCTCGCCCGCCTTCTGCACCTGCTCGTGCAGCTCGTCCACCCCGGCGAGACCGGCGCCCGAGACCGCCTGGTAGGTCGAGATCACCATGGCCACCAGGCCCGCCTCGGCGTCGAGGCGCTTCAACGGCGGCATGGCCACCATCGTCGTGCAGTTGGGGTTGGCGACGATGCCCTTGGGGATCGAATCCAGCGCGTGCGGGTTGACCTCCGACACCACCAGCGGCACCTCGGGGTCGCGTCGCCAGGCCGAGGAGTTGTCGATCACGACCGCACCGGCCGCCGCGACTCGCTCCGCCAGGGCCCGGCTGGTGGTGCCCCCGGCCGAGAACAGGCACACGTCGAGACCGGCGTAGTCGGCGGCGGCCGCGTCCTCAACGGTGATGGCGCGGTCCCGCCAATGCAGGGTGCGCCCGGCCGAGCGCGACGAGGCGAAGAAGCGCAGCCCGTCCAATGGGAAGGCCCGCTCGTCCAGCAGGGCACGCATCACCCCGCCCACCTGGCCGGTTGCGCCGACGACGCCCACATCCATGAGGCCGCAGGCTATCGGCGCCCGCCAGTCACCCAGCCGCGGCAACCGCCCCGAACTGGCAGCGACGCGCTCCCGAAACGGCGCCGACCGCTGCCAATTCGCGCGGCAGACCACCCCCACATCTGGAACTGGCAGCGACGCGCTCCCGAAACGGCGCCGACCGCTGCCAATTCCCCGGCAGACCACCCCCACGGCCGGAACTGGCAGCGACGCGCTCCCGAAACGGCGCCGACCCCTGCCAATTCGCGCGGCCTGGCCGAATCAGTAGACGCGGGCGCGGTCGGCGGGATCCTTGTCGAGCTCGAACGACTCGTGCAGCGCGCCGACGGCCCGCTCCACGTCACCGGCCCGGATCACGCAGGAGATGCGGATCGCGGAGGTGGAGATCATCTCAATGTTGATGCCGGCCGCGGCCAGCGTCTCGAACATCCGGGCCGCCACGCCGGGGTTGGTCTGCATTCCCGCCCCGATCAGGCTCACCCGGGCGATGCCGTCGTCGGCGGACACATCGTCGGCGCCCAACTCGCCAATCAGCATCTGCGCCACCGTCAGGGCCCCATCGAGCTGCGACCTGGGAACGGTGAAGCTGATGTCGGTGACGCCCTCGCTCGACACGTTCTGCACGATCATGTCCACGTTCACTTCGGTGTCGGCCAGCGCCCGGAAGAGCCGGCCGGCCACACCGGGCTTGTCGGCGACTCCCGAGACGGTCATCTTCGCCTCGCTGGCGTCGTGGGTGACGGCCGAGATGATGGCGTGCTCCATGGCTTCCTCTCCGGTTACTTTCGTGCCCGGCATCCAGCTGAACGCGGACCGCACGTGCAGCTCGACGCCGTAGGTCCTGGCCAGCTCCACCGCCCGCATGGCCGGCTTCGGGCAGCCGCTGGCGGTCATCTCCAGCAGCTCGTCGAACAAGACCACGCCCATGCGCCGTGCCTGGGGCACGAGGCTGGGGTCGGCGCTGAACACGCCGGGCACATCGGTGTAGATCTCGCAGTAGTCCGCGCCGAGGACGTGGGCCAGGGCCACGGCCGTCGTGTCGGAGCCCCCGCGGCCCAAGAACGTCACGTCGCCGTCGCCCGAAACCCCTTGGGAGCCGCCCACGACCGGCACGGTGCCGCGGGCCAGCGCCTCGGTGATGCGGCCCGGGGTGATCTGCACGATCTTGGCGTTGGTGTGGGTGGAATCGGTGCGGAACCCGGCCTGGCTGCCGGTGAACGACGCGGCCGGCACTCCAAGGTCGCTGAGTGCCATGGCCATGAGGGCGCAGGCCTTGCGCTCGCCCCCAGTGATGAGCATGTCGACCTCGCGGCCGGGCGGGTCCACGGCCACCTGGGAGGCCATTCGCAACAGTTGATCGGTCTCGCTGCCCATGGCCGACACGACCAGCACGACCTCGTCGCCGCGGCCGCGGCGGCGCGCCACATGGTCGGCCACGACCCGAATGCGGTCGGGGTCGGCTACCGAGGTGCCGCCGAACTTCTCCACTACGAATGCCACCGCGGATCAGGCTACCGGCGCCCCGGGTGAGGCCCGGGTGAGGCTCGGCCCGAAAATGCACGGGCACAAGGCGCAGAAACGGCGGCAATTCGTGGCATTCTTGAGGCGTGAGCGAGGCGCTCGCAATCGACGAGATAGTCCTGAAGGTGCCCGCATCGGCCGCTTACGCCCGGATCGTGCGAGTGAGCGCCGCCGCCGTGGCGCTGCGCCAGGGCATGTCATTTACCGAGATCGACGAACTCCGAGCGGCCATAGACGAAGCCACCCAGATGCTGCTCGACCAGCCGGCCGCGGATGGCGCCGCCATCGAGTGCGTGCTCCGAGCACAGGCAGGATGGCTGGAAGTGGAGGCGCGGCGCACCGATGAGGCCAGCGTGGCGGCCACGGCCGCAGCCCGGTTCAAGAAGGCGGTCGGCGCCTCGAACATCACGGCCACGGTCGAGTCCGACCGGGGTTGGCTGCTGTTGCGCAAGGACATAGGCCGACCCGGCAGCCGGCCCGCGGCCTGAGAACTCAGCGGCCCGTCGGATAGGTGGTGAGCGCCTCGCGGTGAGGGGCTGTATTTCAGCGGCCGGTCGAGCCGAAGCCCTGGTGGCCGCGCGTCGACGGATCGAGGCTGTCCACCTCCACCAGGCGAACCTGCTCCACCGCCATCACCACCAGCTGGGCGATGCGCTCGCCCCTCTCCACTGTGAACGGCTGCGACGGGTCGGTGTTCACCAGCACCACCTTCAGCTCGCCCCGGTAGCCGGAATCGATCAGGCCGGGCGTGTTCAAGCAGATCACCCCGTGCTTGAGGGCTAGCCCGCTGCGGGGCAGCACCAAACCGGCGCAGCCCTCAGGCAAGGAAACGGCCACACCGGTAGGCACCAGGGCCCGGCCCCCTCCAGCGGCCAGAACCGTGGAGGTGCGAGCCATCAGGTCGATGCCGGCGTCACCGGGCCGGGCGTAGGCGGGAAGGGGCAGATCGGGATCGAGCCGGACAATGGGAACCTCGAGCACCGGGCCGAGAGTAGCGGAGCCGCCCCGTTCCACCGCGGGGCGTCTACCTATCCGCGCTGTCCCTGGGGGTCGTTATCCTGCCGCGGTGCTCGCCTGGATGGACTTGGAGATGACCGGCCTCGATCCCGAGCTCCACTCCATCGTCGAGATCGCGGCCCTCATCACCGACGACAACCTCCAGATGGTGGCCACCGGGCCCAACCTTGTGATCCACCAGCCGCAGGACGTGCTGGCCCTAATGGACGACACGGTGCGGGCCATGCACACCGACAGTGGGCTGCTCGAGAGGATCAGATCCTCGACCGTGAGCCTGGCCGAGGCCGGCGCCGCCGTGCTCGCGTTCCTGCGGTCCCACATCGACGAGCCCGTCACCGTGCCGCTGTGTGGCAACTCCATCGGGACAGACCGCCGGTTCTTGGCCCGGCACCTCCCGGACATCGAGAACTTCCTGCACTACCGGTCGATCGACGTGTCGACCGTGAAGGAGCTGGCCCGCCGCTGGCAGCCATCGGTGTATGAGGGCGCACCGGCCAAGGCCGGGGGCCACCGGGCCCTCGACGACATCATCGAGAGCCTCGAGGAGCTGCGCTGGTACCGCCGAGCCGGGTTCGTCGGCGCGGAGGTGGGCTGAGTGGCGATGACAGCCAAGACGTACTCCAAACAAGAGCAGGAGCCGGCGTCCTCCGAGGTGACCGAGGTGGCGCCGGGAGTGCTCCGGATGCAGCTGCCCATAAGCATGCCGGGCCTCGGCCATGTCAACTGCTATGCGCTGGTCGACTCCGAGGGCGCGACGCTGGTCGATCCGGGCCTGCCCGGGGAGGAGTCATGGGCGGCGCTCTGCGACCGGCTACGGCAGGCCGGCATCCCCCTGCAGCGGGTGCACACCACCATCGTCACCCATTCCCATCCAGACCACTACGGAGGCAGCCACCAGCTGCGCGAGGAGACCGGCGCCGACCTGCTGACGCACACCGCGTTCACTTCCAGCCCCGCGGCCGAGGACGCCAACGCCGACATCGACCTGGAACTGCTGGAGCTCAGTCCCGACGCGATGGTGGAACTCTGGAAGGGCAAGCTGCAGGATCGGGGCACCACGCCCTGGGGGACCCGGCGGGAGCCGCCGCCCGACGAGGCCATCAGACTCTTCGTCCAATCCAATGTGGCAGGAGAGGCACCCCGCTTCCGGGTACCGGAGCCGACCATCCGGGTCGCGGACGGTGACGCCGTGCGCTTGGCCGGACGCGACTGGTTCGCGGTGCACACCCCCGGCCACACCACCGACCACCTGTGCTTGTGGGACCCGGCCGAGGGCGTGCTGCTGTCGGGCGACCACGTGCTGCCCACCATCACGCCCCACATCGCGGGCTCGACCGAGCTCGACGACCCGCTCGCAGCCTTCTTCGAGTCCCTGGCCCGGGTGGGTGCATTCGAGGGTGTGGAGGTGTGCCTGCCGGCCCACGGACATCCGTTCGGTGACCTGCGAGGCCGCACCGCCAGCATCCGCCGCCACCACGTCGAGCGGCTCGACGTGCTGCGGGCGGCGGCGTCCGCGCTCGGCAGCGCTCCGGTGGAGGCCTACATGAAGGAGCTGTTCTCCGAGCGGGCCTGGGGCGACATGGCCGCCAGCGAGACCTTCGCCCATCTCGAGCATCTGCGGGTGATCGGCGAAGCCGACAGCAGGCACGGCCATGACGGGCTGCTGCGCTACAAACTCAAACAGCCCGACCGCCCCGGATCGGGGCCGCCTGAGGGATCGGCCGACGCGGCCTGACCGTCCTGATGCCCATACCAGTGCCGTCGGCTGGGTCGTGAGGGTCGCGCCCGCTCTGCGAGACGCCGTGCGGGTCGGCCTCACCGCCGGCCTCGCCGCTGTGCTAGCTGCGACGGCGGGCGCATGCGCCGGCGGCACCGGTACCGCGAGTCTCGGAGACGACGACGAGATCCCGAAGATCGTCCTGGACCAGGACAGCCCGGGCTTCACCACCGACACCGACCCCTCGCCCGATGCGTCAGACGGCACCGACCTGTCCGACCTCACCTTCGACCTCTTCGACGGCAACACCGGCACCCTCGCCGACTACGAAGGCACACCGCTGGTGGTCAACTTCTTCGCGTCGTGGTGCCCGCCCTGCGTGCGGGAGATGCCGGAGTTCCAGGAAGTCTTCGAGCGACTCGGCGGCCGGGTGGCGTTCCTCGGGCTCTCGCAGGACCAGTCGCCACAGGACGCGCTCGCCCTGGTGGAGTCCACCGGCGTCACCTACGACGTGGGCTGGGACCTCGACCTGGAGGTGTACAGGGCAACCGGGAGCATCGCCATGCCCACCACCGCCTTCGTGTCGCCCTCCGGCGAGCTGCTCGACACCTTCGCCGGTGCGCTCGACACCGAGTCACTGTCCGAGCTCATCGAGGATGCGCTCGGCGTAGCGGCTAGACCGTAGAGCCGTGGAGTTCCACGAGGCGGATAGACCTTAGAGCCATGGACCTGGCCGCTCTCGCGTATCCCTTCTCATTGGGCCTGGTCGCGGCGTTCAACCCGTGCGGCTTCGCCCTGCTGCCCGCCTACCTGTCGTACTTCATAGGCGTGGAGCAGTCCGGGGACTCACAGCCGTCGTCGGGGGCACAGGCGCTGGGCGCGATGCTGCGGGCCATCGTCGTGGCACTCACGCTCACCGCCGGCTTTGTGGCGGTGTTCGGCGCTTTCGGCGTGCTGTTCGAGACGGTGCTGAGCCAAGGCACCGTGCTCGACCACGTCGGCTACGTGACCATCGTGATCGGTGTGGGCATGGCGCTGCTGGGCGTGTGGATGCTGGCCGGGCGCGCGGTCAACCTGCGGCTGCCGAAGATGAGCCGGGGCACCGGTAGCCGGGGTCTGGGATCGGTGTTCGTGTTCGGTGTGAGCTACGCAGTGGTATCGCTGTCGTGCACGATCGGTCTGTTCATCGCGGCCGTCGCGGCCAGCTTCTCGGCTGACGGGGTAGCCAACGGAACCGCCAACTTCGTGGCCTACGGGATCGGGATGGGCGCGGTCATGACGTTCCTGACCCTGGCGCTGGCGCTGGCCCGCACCAGCGTGGTGGGCGCGATGCGAAAGATGTTCCGCTGGATCAACCCGATCTCGGGGTTGGTGCTGATCGCGTCGGGGGTCTATGTCGCCAACTACGGCTGGTGGGAGCTGCAGATAATCGACAACCCGCGCGCCAGCAACGTCCTGGTCGAGAAGTTCTCCGAGTTCCAGGGGGCGGTCAGCAACTGGATCGACGACACCACCGCGGAGCGCCTCGGCGTGCTGTGCGCCCTCGGGGTGGCCGGCGCACTGGTGCTGGGCTGGCGCCAGGCCGAGACCAGCGTGATCACCCGCCGCGCGGTGACCGCGGCCTATGCGGCGCTGTACCTGGTGGTCGAGTTCTACTTCAACCGGGGCGACTTCGTGCTGTTGCCGGTTCTGCGATTCGTGGCCGGATGGCCGTTCCGGGTCGGCCACTGGTTCACCGATCCCGTCCGCTTCGGGGTCCCGCTGGAAATCCTGTTCACCGCGCTGGTCGTTTCGATTCTGGTCCGTATTGTTCGTAGGGCCTATGCGCGGAGATCGGGAAGGGCCGCGGTCCGAAGCTGAGGACCGGTACGTCAAACCGAGTCCCGGCTGTTGAGGTGACCATCGGGTTTCCATCCCTCATCGCCCACCCGGACGTGGACGAGGTGTGCGAGCTGCGGGGCCGGTTCGGGCTGATGGCATTCCACGGCGGCAACCTGGAGCGCACCACCGACGTGATCGCCCGGGAGGCGGCCGGGCGCAGCGGGGCCTCGCTGTACGCGGTCATCCAGCACGCGCCGCTGCGGGAGCACGTCCCCTCCATCACCATCCGGCCCGAGCACTCCGAGAAGCTCCAGCAGTTCCTCGACCACGTCCACACGGTGATAGCGGTGCACGGCTACGGCCGCGAGACCCAGTTCTGGAACGTGCTGCTGGGCGGACACAACCGGGCGCTGGCAGCCCACTTGGCCGAGCACCTGCGCGCCGCCCTGCCGGAGGCGTTCGGGGTGGTGGACGACCTCGACGCCATTCCGAGGGGACTGCGGGGCCTGCACGACGCCAACCCCGTGAACCTTCCCCGCCACGGCGGGGTGCAGCTCGAGCTGCCGCCGACCATCCGCTGGAACAAGCAGGCCCGAAACTGGTCAGACCACGACGGCACTCCCCGCGCGCCGCAGGTCAACACCCTCATCGACGCCCTGGTCGGCGCCATCGACGCCTGGACCGGCCAGTTGGCGCAAAGACCCTCGTGAACCGAGGCCTGCCGGCTCGGCCTGTGGCTCAGGGAGCGAGGCGCTCGATCACCCAGTTCGACTGAGAACCTGCGGCGCCGGGCGCGGAGTCTGAGCGGCGGTAGCGCAGCCGATCGTGCAGACGGCTGCGGCGGCCCTGCCAGAACTCCACCTCCAGCGGCCTCACCAGGTACCCGCCCCAGTGCGGCGGCCGCGGCACGGCGCCGCCTGCGGCGAAGCGGGCCTCAGTGTCGGCGGTGAGGTGTTCCAGCTCGGCCCTGTCCGCGATCACCTGGGACTGTGGCGACGCACACGCTGCGATCTGGGCGCCCCGGGGCCGCGACGCGAAGTAGGCGTCGCTCTCGTCGTCGGGCAGGTGCTCCACCGTGCCCGCCACCCGGACCTGACGCTCGACCGGGTGCCACAGGAAGCACAACGCGGACCGGCCCGACCGGTCCAAGTCGAGCCCCTTGGCCGAATGCCGGTTGGTGTGGAACACGAAGCCCCGCTCGTCGAGCCCCTTGAGCAGCACGGCCCGGGCCGAGGGCCAGCCGTGGGCGTCGGTTGTGGCCAGGATCACGGCGTTCGCGTCGTAGGGCTTGGTCGCCAGCCACTCCTCGAACCAGCGCCTGAACTGCACGATCGGATCGTCGGCCGCGTCGACCTCACTGAGCCCGACCTCGGAGTACTGCTCGCGCATCTGGGGAAGGTCCATCCCCCGACTCTACGACCGCAGGGGCGCGGCGTACGAGCAGCGGCGCAGCCCCTAAGCCTGAATCCACCGTTTTGGGTTTCGGTGGTGGGGGTGTGGCGTTGGTGGTGCGGGTTTGGTGTTGTGTGCGGCCGCGTCGCGGGGTTGGGGTGTGTGGGGGCGCGTCGGGTGGGGGCCGGGGATGGGTGTCGGGTTGGTGACGCGGGGTTGTTGTGGGGTGCGTGGGGCCCCTGGTGGGGCGGGTTCAGCCTGAGGGGCCCGGCAGTGCTCGCAGGGTTTTGAGGGTGGTGTGGAATTGGTCGGCGAAGGGCCAGCGGGCCGCGAATCTCAGGGTGGGTCGGCCCGATCGGTTGACGAGCACCGCGGCGAGGGCGAACAGGCGGGTCCGTCGGGTGCGCGAGGTGCTGGGGGCGTGGTGGGCGAGCAGGCTGGTCCAGGTGCTGATGTTGTGGGCGAGCGCGGCGCAGGCGAGCCAGGCGCAGTTGGCGCCGTAGTGCCCTGAGGGGACGTGTTCGAGCCCGGCGCCGTCTTTGAGGTCTCTGATGGCGAGCTCGATGGTGGCGTGTTGGCGGTGGAACGCGTCGGCGGCGACGGTGTCGAGGTCGTCGCGGTCGGTGATGAAGGCGTGGTGGCGCCAGTCGGGCCACAGCCGGCGCTGGGCGCTGTCGGTGAGGCGGGTGCGGCGCACCACGAGGCGGACCTCGCGCTCGTCGCCGGCGGTGTAGGTGGTCTCTGCTACCTGGGCCTCTCCGCCGGCGGTGTAGGCGATGGCCTGCCAGTCGGACTCGGCGATGGCGGCGACAGCGGCTTTGACCTTGGGGATCTGGCGCACGGTGATCGACCATCTCACGTTGTGGGCGTCGAGGCGGTCGATGAGCTTCCAGGACCAGAACCCCGAGTCGGCGCGCACGGTCATCGCGCCGGCGGCGCCGGCGCGTCGGGCGGCGGCGAGGACCTCTGACACGAAGCGCAGCACGCCCCGAGCGGTGTGCGCGGATCCCTTGCGCATCCTCGCGAACAGGACCTCGCCGGTGCCCGCCCGGGTCGCCAGCAGCGGGTGATAGCCCAGCTCGCGGGTGTGGCCGTAGGCCGCGCCCTGCTTGTGTTTGCCGTGCACCCCACAGACCGTGGAGTCCAAGTCCACCACCAGCGGCCCCGACCCCGGGCCCGCTCCCAGGCCCCAGGCCCGAGCCAGCACACGAGACGCCACCGCCTCGAGCTGGCGGACGTGGCCGAACGTGAAGGACCGCAAGAACGTGCCCACCGTCGACGGCGCCGCCACCTTGAACCCCAGCACCCGCTCGGTGGCCCCGGCGCGCAGCATGCCCACATGGTCGATGCAAGTCCCCCCGGCCAGCATCGCCGCCACCAGCGACAGCACCTTGCGGCCCGGGTTCGCCGAACCGGTCCCCACCCACCTGTCCACCAGCGCCCCGAGCCCCAGGCGCGCCATCAGCGTCGCCGGCGCCAACAACCCCGCGCAAGCCACCAGACCCCGATGATCAAAGGTCGCTCGCAACCGGTCGATACTGTGAGATGATCCACTCATAGAAAGTGCCTCCCGCCGCGGCGAGCCCGTTGACTTCTTGCATCAACAGACTCCCACGTCAGGAGGCCTTTCTGGTGGACGCGCCAACCCCGGCCCGCCCACCCCATCGGTGGATCCAGGCTAAGGTTGCCGCAGTGCGCGTCGCCCCCCCACTCGTCGTCGCCGGCGGTGGAGCGGCAGGTGCGGCTGCTCGTTGGGCGATCGTCGAGAGCGTCGGTTACGACGGCGGCTTCCCGTGGGCGCTGCTCGGAGTCAACACGGCGGGCTCGCTGCTGCTCGGGGTTCTCCACCCTGGCCGACGACATCAGGCATCTGTGGGTCACCAACCGGGCGAGGGCCGGGGCCTACGTGGCCGCCACGCTCATCCTTGGCCTCGCCGCCGCGGCGGCCGGTCTAGCCGTGGCGCCCTAGCCGCGGCGGGCCACCAGCCACAGGCCGGTGCCCGCATAGCTGCCCGTGGCCGTCCAACGCCCGGGCAGCAGGTCCATGACCTCCTCGGGCGGAAGGTAGATCGGCGTCTCGTCGCCCATGGTGCTGATCCAAACGAACCGGCCGCCGGGCGCCAGCACCCGGTCGAACTCGGCCGCGAACATGAACATGTTCACCAGCACCATCACATCGACTGACCCGGCCGCCAACGGCAGCGCTCCGGCGTCGGCTCGCACGAACGGCGCCAATGCCGGATCGGTGTGGGCGAGCATCTTCGGCGACAAGTCCATCGCGGCGGCCACCGGCCGGCGGGCCGCGAGGCGCTCGGTGGCGGCCCCGGTTCCGCAGCCGATCTCCACCAGGCGTCCCGGCCCCAGCTTCGCTCGATCGAGCGCGTCCTCCAGCGGTGCCAGCCGCAGGTCGCTGCTGTGGTCCTCGTGCCAGCCGACGCTCAGCTCGTCGAAGACGCAGGCCACGAACGACGCCCGCTCCGGCGACCAGCCGTCGCCGCCACCGATCTGGCGAGTGACGGTTCGCATCGGATGGTCCGAGCCGAACCGCGCCGGTTGCACCACGTCCCGAGCCGGGTCGATCCAGCTGATCACTCCCGCCATCTCAGCGCGGTCTGATGCACATAGCTGGCACTTCCCGCGACAATCCTCGCGCTCGCTTCATCTCAGCGCGGGCCGATAGAGGTGACCCCGCCCATGTAGGGCTGCAGCGCCTCAGGTACCGCTACCGAGCCGTCGGGCTGGCGGTAGGTCTCCACCAGCGCGGCCCACACCCGGGGCACGGCCAGCCCGGACCCGTTGAGGCTGTGCACCATCTGCGTGCGCCCCCCGGCAGCGGGGCGGTAACGGACGTCAGCTCGTCGGGCCTGGTAGTCACGGCACCACGACACGCTCGCCACCTCCAGCCAGCGGTCCGCTCCGGGGGCGTACACCTCGATGTCGAAGGTGCGGGCGGAGGCATCGCCCAGATCGCCGGCACAGAGGTCCAGCACCCGGTGGGCCAAGCCCAAGTCTGCGATGGCCCGCTCGGCCCGGTCGAGGATCTCGGCGTGGATGTGGCCTGCCTGGTCAGGCGTGCAAAACCCGTACAGCTCCACCTTGTCGAACTCGTGGACCCGCAGCAGCCCCCGGGTGTCGCGGCCGGCCGAGCCCGCCTCGCGGCGGAAACAGGAGGTGTGGCCCATGAGCCTCACCGGCAATTCGGCCTCGTCGATGATCTCGCCCGACAGCAGCGACGTAAGCGGCACTTCGGCGGTGGGGATGGCCCACAGGCCGTCGCGTTCGAGATGGTAGGCCTCGTCGGAGAATTTGGGCAGGTGGCCCGTGCTGATCATGGTCTCGGTGCGCACCAGCGTGGGGGGCCTGATCTCCTCGTACAGGTCGCGGTTGCGATCCAGCCCGTAGTCGATGAGGGCCCGAACCAGCCGGGCCCCCAGCCCCCGGTACATGGCGAACATCGCGCCCGACATGCGCACGGCCCGGTCGATGTCGAGGATGCCGAGCTCGGCGCCCAGCTCCCAGTGCGGCATCCGCTGATGCTCGCCGTATGAGCCCGGGTCGTAGCCGATCGCGCGCACCACGACGTTGTCGTCGGGCCCGGCCCCGTCGGGACAGTCCTCTGCGGGCATGTTGGGCACAAACAGCAGGATCCGGCGGATCCACTCCGAGAGCTGCTCGGCCTCGGCGGCCAGCTCGTCGATGCGGGCGCCGAGCTCCCGGCTGCGGGCCCGCAGCCCCTCGGCCTCATCGGCCCGGCCGTCGCGGTGGAGAGCGCCGACCTCGGCTGAGATCCGCTTCACCTCCGCCCTCAGCTCGTCGGCCTCGCTGACCACGGCCCGCCGACGCTCGTCGTGGACGATGACCTGGTCGAGGGGCGCGGTCGGCTCTCCCCGGCGGGCCACGGCGGCCTTGACAGTGTCGGGTTCGGCCCTCAACTGACGCAGGTCGAGCACGCCGGAGACGGTACCGGCTCAACCGGCCGTCGCGAGGACTGCACCCGGCGTTTGTTGGTTCCCTGGCACCGCGGTTTTGCACACCTGTGGAAGATCTGACATGATTGTTGGTCCTGCATCGGCGTCAGCGACGGTACCGACGCCTGCGGCCGTGCCCCAGAGCCAGCCGCACGGTGATCAGCCCCCTCGGCGCCAGCTACAGGACCTGAGAACAGACATGACACGCACAGACCAGACCAAGATCCGCAGAGCAAAATATGAGCCCACACCACGGGAGCGACTAGTACTCGACCGCGTCGAGAACCCCCGCTACGACCGGCAAATCGTCAACGGACTGGATCCGTTCATCAACGAGAGCGCGCCCGAGGAGATGCGCGGCTTCTACACCCCCGTCGAGTTGTCGAACCTGCAGCAGATCAAGGACACCGACCGGGATGTCGAGGACCGGATGCCGGTCAAGATCACCCGCCACTACTTCGAACTGGCCCAGGCCAGCCCGGCGCTGCAGAAGCTCGTCAAGGCCTCGCCCGACGAGACGGCGAACCTCGAGGGCGAGGAGGACCCCGCCAGCCAGCTCGACTACAGCCCGGTCGAGGGACTTCTCCACAAGTACGAGATGGCCCTGCTGTACGTGATCTCGACCTGCTCGGCCCATTGCCGGTTCTGCTACCGCGAGGACCTGATCGCCCGCAAGGACATCGAGCGCGCCGACGGCACGGTGAAGAAGAAGGGCCTCGCCCGGGTCAAGGAGGTGACCGACTACATCCGGGACCACAACGCCGCCGTCGAGGCCAATGGTGGCAGCCACCCCGAGACCGGACGCCCCAAACTGCGCGAGGTGCTGCTGTCGGGCGGCGATCCGATGGTGCTACCCAACTCGAAGCTGGCCGCGTGGTTCACGGCACTCGCCGAGGCCGGCGCGGAGGTCATCCGAGTGGGGACCAAGGAGCTGGCCTTCCATCCCGACCGCTTCGACGGCGCCTTCCTGTCGATGCTCGACCACTTCCACGAGGTCTACCCCGATGTGGCGCTGCGGCTGATGGTGCACTTCAACCATCCCGACGAGCTGCTGGCCAAGGCCGCCGACGGCAAGTACGTCGAGGGCGACGGCGGCCGTTACCAGTGGAACCCCCGCACCCGCCGCGCCGTCGACGCCGTGGTCTCGAGGGGCTGGATCTCCGTGGAGAACCAGTCCCCCATCATCCGGGGAGTCAACGACGACCCGGACGCCCTACGCATCCTGCAGCGCACCCTGAAGGCCGCCGGCATTGAGAACCACTACTTCTTCGGGGGCCGCAACATCGTCGCCTACAAGGCTTTCAACGTGCCCATCGAGACGGCGTGGCAGCTCCTCAACGAGTCGCAGCGCGGCCTGTCGGGAGTGGAGGCCCACGCCCGGCTCACGGTCGTGCACTTCAAGGGCAAGACCGAGGTGGCCGCGGTCACCGACGAGCCCATCCCGGGCCTGCCCGGCGCCGAGAACGGCGTCGTGGTCTTCAAGGTGCTCCGCAGCCCCGCCGACGCCCCCGACCGGGGAAAGATCGCCATTGTCGGGCGCAATCCTGAGGCGCTGTGGTTCGACGACTACACCGACAGGGTCATCCTCGACGAGGCCGGCCTATTCGACTACTACCGGCATCCCCAGCCGGTGCCAGTCGCACCCGCCCGGGAAGGGTCAGCATCGGCTGGCGCGCCTCGCCGCACGCCGGCGGAGCGGCACCGCGACGAGGAGATCCACAAGCACCGCACCGCGGCTCAACACCAGGGCTAGCCGCCCCGTCAACAACGACCGCTACACGCGGGGCTCTTGGGGGGGCGTCCCCAAGCGCTCGAACTCGGCCTCGACGTCCGCGGTGGTGAGGGTGTTGGCGGCGAACCGCTGACGGCGTTCCTCGGCGTCGGCATGGCGCTGAGCGGCCGAGTAGCGGAAGAACTTTATGGCGATCAGGGTCCACAGGTAGAAGCCGCCGAGAACCTTCATCACTGCCCCCGCGGCCTGCTGGTCGGCAGTCACCGAGATGCCCCACAGGCGCTGGGCATGGTCGTAGACCGGATACACCGAGCCCTCTGCGAAGGTGAGCCAGGCAGCCGGCACAGTGGGCACGATCGACATCGCGAACAGGTACACCATTTTCCCGGGCTCCGACAGCTGCAGCTCCCTCAACGGACCGACCACCGGCGTCCACATGGCCAGAGCGCTCGCGAACACCAGCAGGTGCATGGAGTAGTGGAAGGGACCGCTGCGCACCGATAGCTCCACAACGACGCCCCAATGCATCAACCCCTGCACAGCGTTGAAGACCACGCCGGCCACCAGCGGATGCACCAGGCGGCGGATCACCCTCGCCGAGCGGGAGCCGTCGACCACGATCAACCGGGCCAGCCACTCGGGCACGGCCATTAGCAGCAGGGGCGGAACTACGAAGCTGATGAGCAGGTGCTGCACCATGTGCACCGAGTACAGGTACTCCTCGGCGATGTCGTGCATGGGCCAGTCGGCCGAGACCCACAGCAGAGCCGCCCCCGCGATGAAGCTCAGCCGCTGGCGCCGGGTGACCGCCACCGTGCCCGCGCCGACGGCCACGGGAGCCACCACCCGCACCACGTAGATGCCGAGGCCGACCACCGCGGCGACGGTCAGCCACACCTCAGGATGGAACTGGAAGCGCCAGGGGTCGGTCGCGGCTAGCGCTCCCATGGCCTAGAACCAGAATTCGAAGGCGGCCAGGGTGGCCGCGTACACCCCCACCGCGAGGGCGAGCCCGGCGGTGAACATCCTGGCGAACAGCTTGTTGTCGAACCGCAGGTGCATGAACCAGGTGGCCACCAAATAGAACTTGACGATCATCATGAAGATGAGCGACGGCACCAGCGCGGCGCCCCAGTTGAGCACGGTCCGGAAGTAGGTGAACACCTCCAGCGCGGTGACCAGGCCCAGAACGACGGCGATCTTGACGTAGGCCCAGTCCGAGGGATGGGCGTGGCCCTCGCCGTCGTCGTGTTCGGCGGCTGTGTCGGCGGCGGGCTCGGAGTGCTCGGAGGTGGCGGTGTCGCTCATGGGGATCAGTCGGCCGGGATCAGGTAGATGACGGTGAAGATGAAGATCCACACGATGTCCACGAAGTGCCAGTAGAGGCCCACGATCTCCACCGTCTCGGCGTTGCGCTGGGTGAGCTTGCCCTTCACCGACGCCACGAACAGCGACATCAGCATGACGATGCCGAGGCTCACGTGCACGCCGTGGAAGCCGGTCAGGGTGAAGAAGGCGCTGCTCGCCGGGTTGGTGGTGAAGGCCACGCCCTCGCGCACGAAGCTGGTGAACTCGTACACCTGCCCGCCGATGAACACCCCGCCGAGCAGGGCCGTGGCCAGCAGCCAGGCGCGGCCGGCCTCGTCCTCGCCCCGGGACACCGCGGAGAGGGCCAGCACCATCGTGAGCGAGCTCATCAGCAGCACGAACGAGCTGACCGAGGTGAACGGGATGTCGAACACGTCGGTGGGCAGCGTGCGCCCGTTGCCGCGGGTCTTGTAGAGCAGGTACGTGGAGATCAGCCCGCCGAACAGCAGGCACTCCGAGCCCAGGAACACCCACATGCCCAGCTTGGTGTGCGACAGGCCGGTGGTGGTGGCGTGGGGATCGTGGCTGTGGTCCGCGACTGCGTGGCCGGGATCAGCGACTACGGGTTCCGCGCTCATTGCTCTGCTCCGTCGGCTTCAGCGCCGTCGCCGTCGTGGTGATCGTCGTCGTGGTCGTCGTGGGCGGCGTCGGGGTCGTCCACGGGCTCCAGCGCCCACGAGTAGAGGGAGCCCACCGTCACCAGGGCGCCGATCGGCGCCAGCCAGAGGTTGAAGATCAGGCCGTAGCCGATCATCGGCAGTCCAACGGCCACGGCCAGCGGCCAGAACGACGGCGACGGCAGGTGCACGTCGGTGGCCTCGCCGGTCTGCGCGGCCTCCTCCACGGTGGCGACCCGCACCACCTTGCCCTCATCGTTCTCGGCGTATTTGCGGTGCCACCAATCGTCGCGGCCGTGCACCTGCGGCACGGTGTCGAAGTTGTGTGCGGGAACGGGCGACGGGATCGACCATTCCAGGCTGCGGGCGTCCCAGGGGTCGGGGCCCGGCGCAGGCAGGTGCGGAGCGTCCCGCTTGGACTTGACCACGTTCACCATGAACAGCAGCACGCTCAGCGCGATCAGCAGCGAGCCGACGGTGGCCGCCATGTTCCAGAACTCGAACCCGTAGCCCCGTGCGTAGGTGTCGATACGGCGCGACATCCCCTGCAGGCCCAGGATGTGCATCGGGCCGAAGGTGAGGTTGAAGCCCACCAGCATCATCCAGAAGTGCCAGTTCCCGAGCCGCTCGTTGAGGAAGTGGCCCCACACCTTGGGCCACCAGAAGTAGAGGCCGGCAAAGAGGCCGAGCACGGCGCCGCCGAAGATCACATAGTGGAAGTGGGCCACGATGTAGTAGGTGTCGGTCTGCTGGGTGTCGGCCGGCGCCACCGCGTGGGTCACGCCGGACAGGCCGCCGATGGTGAACATGGCCACCGTGGCCACCGCGAACTTCATGGCCACCGTGAAGCGCAGCTTCCCGCCCCACATCGTGGCCAGCCAGTTGAGGACCTTCACCCCCGTCGGCACCGCGATGAACATGGTCGACAGGGAGAAGGCGGCCACCGAGATGGGGCCTATGCCCGACACGAACATGTGGTGGGCCCACACGCCCCAGCCCATGAACCCGATGGCGATGCCCGAGAAGACCATGAACTCGTAGCCGAACAGGGGCTTGCGGCTGAAGGTGGGGATCACCTCCGACACCACCCCGAAGGCGGGCAGGATGAGGATGTACACCTCGGGATGGCCGAAGATCCAGAACAGGTGCTGCCACAGCAGCGGGTCGGCGCCGGCGTCGGGGTTGAAGAACTGGGCGCCGAAGAGCCGGTCGAACATCAGCAGGAACAGCGCCACCGTTATCACCGGCAGCGCGAACAGCAACAGGAACTGGGTGATGAGCAGCATCCAGGTGAGCACCGGCATGCGCATCAGGGTCATGCCCGGCGCCCGCATGTTGAGACAGGTGACAATCAGGTTTATCGCCGACACCAGCGAGGCGATGCCCAGGATCTGCAGGCCGATGGCGTAGAAGTCCACCCCGTGGCTGGGCGAGAAGGCCACGCCGCTGTTGGACGCGTAGCAGAACCAGCCGCAGTCGGGGCCGCCGCCGCCCACTATCCACGACGTGTTCAAGAAGATCGCGCCCGACAGCCAGATCCAGTAGGACAGCGCGTTGAGGCGGGGGAAGGCCACGTCGCGGGCGCCGATCTGCAGGGGGATGAAGTAGTTCGCGAAGGCCGCGGCCAGCGGCATGACGAACAGGAACACCATGGTGACGCCGTGCATGGTGTACACTTGGTTGTAGACGTCGGCGCTGAGCACCGAGCCCTCCGGCGCGGCGAGCTGCAACCGGATGAGCAGGGCCTCGACGCCGCCGACCACAAAGAAGAACATGGCCGAGACGCCGTACAGGATCCCGATTCGCTTGTGGTCGACGGTGCTGAGCCAGTCTCGCCAGCCCCTGCCCAGCTGCGGCCGGGTGAACACGCCGAGGGGCCGCTCGGCGTAGCGGGCGGTGTCGCCTGGGCCGATCTCGAGGGGAGGCTTCTCAATTATCGCCATGGTGCTCCACGACCTCCTCCGTTCGTCGCCATGTTCAGTCCACCTGCGTCGCGGCGATTATCCAGTCGGCGGGCCGCTCTCCCAGCCCTGAAAGATAGGCCACCAGGTCGTCGATCTGCTGCTCGCTCAGGTCCAGGTCGGGCATGCCCCGGTACTGCTCGCCGGGCACCGTGTAGTTGGCCTTCAGGTCCGCCGGGTTGCGCAGCCAGGCCTCGAGCTGGGTCCGGTTGAGCGAGCCGTCGGCGTTGTAGATGTTGAAGATGCCGCCGGCGAAGGTGGTCCGGCCGGCCAAGTGGGTCAGGTTCGGCGCCGCGCCGGACGCCTGGTCGGCCCCCTCGTAGACGTCGTCGTTGACTCCCTCGACGAGATGGCAGGAGGTGCAGATGCCGGAGAACACCTCCAGGCCCGCCAGCGCAGCCGGATCGGTGGGCTCGGCTGCGTCCTGAGTCGTGCGATCGACCCACGCCTGGAAATCGGCCGGGTTCAGCGCCACCACCTGCATCCTCATGCGAGAGTGCGACAGGCCGCAGAACTCGGTGCACTGCCCGAAGTAGAAGCCGGGGTCGGAGGCCTCGATCTTCCAGGGCGAGAACTTGTTGGGCACGGCGTCGCGCTTGCCGTTGAGGGCGGGGATCCAGAACGAGTGGATCACATCGCGCGAGGTGACGACCAGCTCGATCTCCTCGCCGGTGGGTATCACCATCTGGCCGGCGGTGACGATGTCGGCGGGCGGCAGCGTCTTGGCGTCTCCGTGGACCCTCAGATCGGCCAGGTCGACCTGGTCGGAGAAGTAGTAGCGGAACTCCCACCACCACTGGTTGCCCACCACCACCACGGTCGGCTCCCAGGCGACGCTCCGGTCGTCGACGGTGACGCCCATGATGTTGGCCTCGGTGGCGTCCACGGTGGAAAGCGACCACAGCATGATTCCCGCCACCGCGGCCATGGTCACGAAGAACCCCGCGGTCCAGCCGATCTCCAGCGGAACGTGGCCGTGGGTCTGGGAGGGCCAGTCGTCGTCGCCGTCGTAGCTCTTGACCCGGTTCTTCCAGATCAGCCAGACCATGGCGATCGTGATTCCCACGAACACCACCGCCGCGATCCAGAACACCGGCAGCACCGCCCGGGAGTGCAGCTCCTTGGAGATGGGGCCCTGCGGCGCGAACGTGTCGAGTTCGGCGTCGGCCGCGCAGCCGCCGGCCACCGCCGCGCCCAGCAGCATCAACGCCCAGGCGACGACGCGGCCCAGTCTGGAGGATCGCATCTCAGCCACCTTTCTCGCCGCCGGTCGGCTCGCCGGACTCTTCGTGGGTCTCGACCTCGTGGTGGTCGAAGTCGCGCTCGCCGGCCACCGCCGCCAGCACCCCGCCAACCAGCAGCAGCAGGGCGGCCACCGGCCCCAGGACTCGCACCAGTCGACGGCCGAGGCCGGGCCGGTTGACGTAAACCATCGCGCCGGCCAGGATCAGGGCGGCCACGACGGCGGCGACGGCCACAGCCCCCAGCTGGGACACGGTCAGCAGGATGCGAGAGGCGGCCAGCACGATCACGCCGACCGCGAGCACTCCGACGACGGGTATCTCGATGGGCGCCATGATGCGGTTGCGCAACTCCCGGTTGACGGCGGCGTCGCCGGTGGCCCGGTCGGCCCAGGCGTCCATCGTCCACTCAACCATCGACAGGAACACCAGGGCCAGGCCCAGCACGAAGACCATGGGGTGCAGCACCAGCCCCACGGCAGCCGCGCCGACACCGAAGGAGGCCACGACCGGCCAGAAGCTGGCCGCGATCGACTGGTCGGTCAGCACCTCGGCCATGCCCTGGAGACGGGCCTGAGCCGCGGCGTCGGCGTCCCGGAACGAGACCAACACCAGGCTGATCATCAGCGAGACGCTGGCCAGCGCGACCAGCACGCCGTAACCGATGTGGTCGCCCACGCCGCCCTTCCATCCCAGCGAGATGGGGCCGATATGGTTGCCGCCGGTGGTGTAGCCGTAGACGAGCGCGGCCGCGGTGAACGCTGCGAACAGTCCGAAGAAGAACTTGAATCCGGTGGTGAACACGCTCGCCCTACTTGGTGATGAACACGATGTACCAGACCAGGAAGTAGCACAGCACGCACATGTGCCAGAACACGGCCGAGGCCTGCACCCCGTGGGCCAGGTCGCGCCCGAAGGGCCCCATCAGCGAGCGGATGGTGGTCACCGCCAGCATCGCCATCGCCGCGATGAGCATGGCGATGAACGAGCCGGTCACCGCGAAGAACAGCAGCTCGGCCCGCCCTCCGTCGATGGCGAAGGCGGTGTTCTGGTAGACGAACCAGAACTGGTTGATCACCGAGGCGCCGAACATCAGGGTGACTCCCAGCGCGATGAACCCGTGGGGCCGGTCCTCGGCCCGGGCGGCCTGCACCGCCCACTGCACCGTCACCACTGACAGCGCCAGCGTCATCATCATCATCCCGGCCGCGCCGAGCTCGACGGTGCCGTCCGGGAACCACTCCTCGCCCAGGGTCCGGGCCTGCTGGCGCTGCTGGACGTACACCGCGATGAGGGCGGAGAAGACCATGAAGGCCGCGCCCGTGGCCAGCAGGGCGCCGACGACGACGGTGCGAGGGCGGGTCGCCTCCGCCGCAGGCAGCGCGGTGGTTCTCATGCTGCCTGGCTCCCGGCTGCCGCAGTGGGCCTCAGAGCCGAGACTACGCCACCCATGGCTACAGCCAGCCCGGCCGCCACGAGAAGGGATCCAATGAAAGCCACCACGTTGAGCACGGCGCTGCCGTCGAGGGCGAGGGCCATGAGATCAGGTTCGTCGGCGATGAAGCCGGAGATCAGGTCGGCGACTACCAGCAGCCCGCCGCCACCGAGCAGCAGCACGACCGCTCCCCGGCCGAACTTCTGCTTCATGGGGCGGAGCAACAACTGGTGCGACCAGGTCCACAGCGCAGCCACGCCCGCGACGAGGCTCGCGACGACAACGCCGTGGAACACCGCCCAGGTGGCCGAGGTCTCGAGCAGATCGAGAGGCTCGATCACGCGCAGAGCCCCCACCAGGGCTGCCGCGCCCAGGAGCTTCAGCGCCGCGCCCGCGCCCAGCATCCGCACATCCAAGAGTCGATCCAGTGTCTTCGAGCCCCTCATCACCAGCTCGGCCGCGCCGCCGGCCGTCGCCACGATCGGCACGACGGCGGCCAGTCCGAACGCCACGTAGACCAGCCCGTCGCGGAGGTCCTGCGGGGCGGTGAAGTAGTCCTGCGACCAGCCGCCCACCGCCAGCAGACCGAACAGCCCCACCACAATGAGGATCGCCTCGGGGCGGCTGGAGCGGGCCCCGACCGCGGCGCCGACGGCCTGGAAGACGATGCCGAGCACCGGCACGGCCATGGCGTACACGGCGGGCTGCTCCACCAGCCAGTCGAGCTGGAGCCATATGTCGGGGCTCTCGGCCCGGCCGAAGGCGATGGCCGGCCTGCCCCGCAGGTCCGCGTAGATGACAACGATGTTGGCGATGGCGACGGGCAGGGTGAACAGCCACACGGCGGCGGTCACCAGCATCGACCAGGAGAAGGGGGGCACATCCAGGAGGCTCATGCCGGTCTGGCGCAGCGAGATGACGGTGGTGGCGACGGTGATGGCGCCAAGGAGCAGCGCGACGATCGCCATGCCGGTTCCGAGCAGCGTGAGGGCCATGGCGTCGCTCTCGTTGCCGGTCACACCGTCGAGGGCGCCCCAGCCCCCACCGGCCAGCACCGACGAGACGATGATCGCCGCGCCGATCAGCCACAACCAGAACGACGCCAGCGCGGCCCGGGGGAAGGCGACGTTGCGCGCGCCGACCTGCGACGGCACCACCGCCAGGGCCAGGCCGAGAAGCAGCGGCATCACCACCAGCAGCACGAACGACACCCGGTAGAGCGTCCACATGCGGAAGTAGGCGTTGGAGCCGCCGAACAGGTCCCAGGGCGACACCGCCTCGGTGCGGCCGAGCGAGAGCAGCACACCGACGACGGCCGTGCCCAGCGCCAGCAGCAGAGACGTGACGACGAAGAGCCGGCCGACCTCCGCCGCGTCGTTGGTCATGAAGGGCTGGGCCAGCCCTCGGGGAGCCGCGTGCTCCTCGGCGGGGGTCGGCGGCGCGGCTGCGCCGCCGGAGCCGGGGGCAGCCTCGGAGTCCGCGATCGCCGATTCGGTCAGCGTCATCGGGAGGCGATGCTACACAGTGCCGATGGAGCCGCCGACAACCGGCTCCGACTCCGGGGACCCACGGACGGGCCCAACTGCCAGGGTGGAGGGAACACGCTCGGCCTCTTACAACCCGTTGCGGATCAGAACGTCGGCAGCGACCGCCCCGAAGAGCAGCACGACATAGGCGTTGGACCAGCCGAAGAGCCGCATCGACCGGGCCGGGTCCGGGCGGCGCAGCACACCGACGGCCAGCGCGAGAAAGCCGGCGCCACCGACCAGGGCCACGACCGCATACAGGATCCCCATCGGCGCAACGGGCACCAGCACCAGGGTCAGGGCCCACAGCACGACCGTGTAGGCGACGATGCGGCGAGCGGTCGCCCGCAGCCCGGCCACCGCGGGGAGCATGGGCACCTCGGCGGCCTGATAGTCGCTGCGATAGCGGATGGCGAGGGCCCAGAAGTGGGGCGGCGTCCAGTAGAAGATCACCGCGAACAGCACCGCAGGGGGCCAGTCGAGCGAGCCCGTGACCGCGGTCCAGCCCACGAGGGTCGGCACCGCCCCGGCCGCGCCGCCGATGACGATGTTGCGGATCGATGTCCGCTTGAGCCACAGCGAGTAGACGAACACGTAGAACAGGGCGGCCGCGGCGGCCAGCGCGGCCGACAGCAGGTTCACGAAGGCCCACAGCCACACGAAGGAGCCGGCGGTGAGGGCCACCGCGAACACGATGGCCTCGGTCGGGTGGACCGCGCCGGTGACCAGCGGCCGGTTCCGGGTCCTGTGCATGAGCCGGTCGATGTCTCGGTCGACGTACATGTTCAGCGCGTTGGCCCCACCAGCGGCCATCGCGCCTCCCGCAACGGTGGCCCCCATCAGCCACAGCGACGGCAGTCCCCCCTCGGCCAGGATCATCGAGGGGACCGTGGTTACCAGCAGCAACTCGACGATGCGGGGCTTCGTCAGGGCCACGAAGGCCGCAGCGCGGGCGAGGCGGGGCGCGGCCAGCGTTCCGGTCACAACCGCAGGTTACGACGAAGGGGCGCCGGTACGACAGCCGCCAGCATTGCCGGAGGTATTCCGCGGCCCGAGATTTGGCCGTACCATCGGCGTGTGGCCCCGCGCACATACGCCAGGCTCACGCGGTTCGCCCTGTGGGCGCTCGCAGCCATCGTTGTGACCGGCGCCGCGGTGCGCCTCACCGGCTCGGGCCTGGGGTGCGAGGACTGGCCGACCTGCTCCGAGGACCGCTTCGCGGCCGACCTCGAGTACCACGCCCTGGTGGAGTTCGTGAACCGGCTCTTCACCGGGGTGGTCGCGGTTGCGGTGATCGCGGCCGTGCTGGGCTCCTGGGCGCGGCGGCCCAGCCGGCGCGACCTGACGCTCCTGTCGCTGGGGCTGGTAGCGGGGGTTCTGGCCCAGGTCGTGCTGGGAGCCCTGCTGGTGAAGACCGGGCTCGACCCCCGCTTCACCATGGGGCACTTCCTGCTGTCGATGGTGCTGCTGCTGAACGCGGCCGTGCTCGACGCCAGGGCCCGCCACCACGGCACCGAGACGGGCGAGAGCCGACGGACCGACGCCCGGACCGGGATCATGCTGTGGGCCGTGCTGTCGCTCGGCGCCGTCCTGCTGGTGACCGGCACGCTCGTCACCGGGGCCGGCCCCCACGCCGGCGACACCCGGGCCGAGCGACTCCCGCTGCTGGTGCGGGAGGTGGCCCGAATCCACAGCATCGTCGCCCTGGCCCTGCTGGCGATGGTGGTGTTGACGTGGTGGCGGCTGCGGACCTTGGGCGCCGGCTCCCACTCCAGGATGGGCCGGGTGGCGGTGCTGCTGGCTGTGCAGGGGGCGGTGGGCTACACGCAGTACTTCGCGGGGGTTCCCGCCCTGCTGGTCGGGATTCACGTCGCTCTGGCGTCGGTCGTCTGGATCGAGATGGTCAAGGCCACCTGCGGGCCCGCCCCTGCGGCGGCCGTGGCGCCGAGCTACCGCGCCGACGGTGCGGCGATAGCCGGAGCCAGACCATGACGCCGGCCGTGGCCACCCTCGCGCCGCGGGCCATGGCGTCGCCGGTGACCTTGCCCGTGAAGGATCCGGTCGTCGAGACCGACCGCAGGCCCGATCGGCCCTGGAAGGTGATCGTGCTCGACGATCCGGTCAACCTCATGTCGTACGTCACCTATGTGTTTCGCAAGCTGTTCGGCTACTCGCAGGAGAAGGCACACCGCCTGATGATGCAGGTCCACGCCGAAGGCAAGGCCGTCGTGTCGTCGGGGCAGAAGGAGAAGGCCGAGTTCGACGTCTACCGGCTTCACGAGCACGGCCTGTGGGCGATCCTCGAGCAGGACTGATGCAAGACTGATGGCACGCGGGAGGTTTCGGGCCGGCCCCGACGGCATCACAGTGACCCTGCGAGACGACGAGCGCGACGGTCTGGCCGCGGTCCTCGAACAGTTCCGGCAGCTGCTGGTGGGAGGCAAGGGTCCCTCCCTGCTCCGCTTCCAGCCGCCGGTGCACATCCACGACCGCCAGGCTTCCGAGGAGTTCTGGGAGATGACCGGGGACTCCCTGCTGCGGCACCGGCTGGAGGCGATCGACACCGTTGAGGCCGGGCTGGGAGGCGCCCCGCTCGACAACGACGGGGTGGCCGCATGGATGCAGACCCTCAACAGTGTGCGCCTGTACCTGGGGAACACGCTCGGAGTCGGTGCCGCGACCTTCGACCCGGCGCGGGCCGGCGACCAGACCCAGGACGCGGCCCGGTACATGCTCTACGAGTGGCTCGGCGGCTTGCTCGACCAGCTCGTGACGGTCGCGGCCGAGACCCTGGAGCCCGGCACCGACGACTGACAGACGGCGTTCCCGAGTCTGTGGGACAGCAGGCAGTGGCAACATCTGTGCCCACGATTGCGATTCGGCCGGGAAGATACAGTGACATGCCATGAGCCGTCTGCTCGATAGGTTCAGCCGGCTGGTGCAGTTCCGTCCACCGGGCACCGAGGCACGTGTGCGTGCCCAGGCCGTACGGTGCGTAGCCCGTGCCGAGGTTGGGTCCGGAATCTCATTGTTGAAGCTGGGCCGGCTCCGCCGCAATCTCGGAGAGGATGGGGTCGAGGGCGGGGTCGCCCGTTTCTGTCTGATCCAGAAGGATCAGGGAGTCCATGTCCGTGTCGAGGCGAGATATGAGTGACAGCTCGGCGAGTGCGGCGCCGACGACGGCGCAGTTCAGATTCCACCGGGTACTTGGCGGAAGTAGCCGCTCTCATGGGCGCCACGCCGCCCATCCGGCAGTACGCGGAAGGCCGGTAGCCTGAGCCGGTCGGCAACGGCCGGCGGGCCCCCATCGTCCAGCGGCCTAGGACGCCGGCCTTTCACGCCGGTAACACGGGTTCGAATCCCGTTGGGGGTGCAAGCAGCAGCGCGGCTCGCTAGCGTTTCTCCACTCGCACGCTCGTCGTGCGCCCGGTCCTGTAGATCAGTCTGGAGTGATCGCCACCCTGTCAAGGTGGAGGCCGCGGGTTCAAATCCCGTCAGGACCGCGTTGCCGCCCTCCGGGGACGGCGATGACCCGGTCGGGTAGCTCAGTTGGCAGAGCGTCCGCCTGAAAAGCGGAAGGTCCGCGGATCGACGCCGCGCCCGACCACTACAGTCAGACGACAGACCAAGAAGGGTCCAGATTTAGGGGGCCACGTGCCGACCAGGATCTCGATGCCATGACACTCGTCACGCCCGGCCCTGCCACCAAGCCCGCACCAGCAACTGAGGCGGATCCTCACAACCCGATCCACAACACGTTCTGGAAGCGGCACCGCCGCGAGGTGGAGGAGAACCTGACGAAGCTGCGCTCGGAGCCGCTCACGTTCTTCCCGGGGTTCCAGTTCTCCGAGGAGCTAGCCAGCATCCGCACGCCCGGCGCCTGGGTCGTAACCCGGCACGCGCCCATCCTGGAGGTGTCACGCAACGCGCAGGTCTACTCGTCGGCCTCCGGCGTCACCATCAACGACTTCCCGCCGGAGTTCAACGAGTACTTCAACTCGATCATCTCCATGGACGACCCCCGCCACGCCCGTCTGAGGCGGCTGGTGGCGGCAGGATTCACCCCTCGGATGCTGGCCCGGCTCGAGGACGCGGTGAAGGACCAAGCCGCGATGATCGTGGACGAAATCTGCGAGCGGGGTGAATGCGACTTCGTCACCGACGTCGCGGCCCGGCTGCCGCTGCGCATCGTTTGTGACCTCATGGGGATCCCCGCCTCTCACCATGACTTCGTGTTCGACCAGTCGAACATCATCCTGGGTGCGGCCGATTCCGAGTACGTGCCAGAGTTCGGCGACCTCATCACCGCCATCCTCACCGCGGGAGAGTCGCTGAGCCAGCTCATGGATGAGGTGGCCGAATCCAAGGTCGGCGTCGACACCGGCGACTTGACGAGCGTGCTCGTCAACGCGGAGGTCGACGGTGAACGGCTGACCCGGGCCGAGCTGGCCAGCTTCTTCATCCTGCTGGTGGTGGCCGGCAACGAGACCACCCGCAATGCCATCAGCTGGGGGCTGGTGTACCTGACCGACAACCCCGACCAGCGCCGCATCTGGGCCGACGACTTCGAGGGGGTGGCCCACGGCGCGATAGAGGAGATAGTCCGCATCGCCAGCCCGGTCACCTACATGCGCCGCACCGCGTTTTGCGACACCGAGCTGGAGGGCACCAAGATCGACGAGGGCGATCAAGTGGTGATGAACTACCTGTGCGCCAACCGTGACGAGTCGGTGTTCGACGACCCGCTCGCCTTCGACGTGCTGCGCGACCCCAACCCCCACGTCGGCTACGGCGGCCCAGGACCGCACTACTGCCTCGGTGCCCACCTGGCCCGCCGGGAGATCAAGGTCATGTTCCGCGAGCTGTTCACCCGCATCGGCGACATCCATGCGACCGGCGAGCCCGAGCTGCTCGCATCGGCCTTCATCCACGGCATCAAGCACCTGCCCGCGGAGTTCACCCCTGCAGCGCCACGGTGCGCGTCGACATAGACCACCCCGCCGACCGCCGCACGGAGTGCTGTCACTAGCGCTGCGAATCGGCAGCACAGGGAGCGCTTCTCGGGCCTCACGGCTGCCAATTCGAGTAAGAGGCCGAGCGGATAGGCCGAAGTTCACGAAGAGTCTCGCAAGGTGTTGAGCGAGGCCGTGGCCCGAGCGGCCCGTGAGCGCAGCGAACAAGAGCGGGAAACACAACCCCGCACCGCGAGTCGCTCACCACCTATCCGCGCATGCTCAAAGTAGAGTTGATCCCATGGCGCAGCTCAGATCCCACACCACCACCCAGGGCCGGAACATGGCCGGCGCCCGCGCTCTGTGGCGGGCCACGGGCATGACCGACGACGACTTCGACAAGCCGATCGTGGCGGTGTCAAACTCGTTCACCCAGTTCGTGCCCGGCCATGTTCATCTCAAGGACATGGGCCAGCTAGTGGCCCGTGAGATCGAGGCCGCCGGCGGAGTGGCCAAGGAGTTCAACACCATCGCGGTGGACGACGGCATCGCCATGGGCCACGGCGGGATGCTCTACAGCCTTCCCAGCCGCGATCTCATAGCCGACTCGGTGGAGTACATGGTCAACGCCCACTGCGCCGACGCGCTGGTGTGCATCTCCAACTGCGACAAGATCACCCCCGGGATGCTCATCGCCGCCATGCGGCTCAACGTGCCTGCCGTGTTCGTGTCGGGCGGGCCGATGGAGGCCGGCAAGACCAAGCTGGGCGGCGTCAGCGTGAAGCTCGACCTGATCAACCCCATGATCTCCGCGGGCGACGCCTCGGTCAGCGACGAGGACCTGCTGGAGATGGAGCGCTCGGCCTGTCCCACGTGCGGATCCTGCTCGGGAATGTTCACCGCCAACTCCATGAACTGCCTCACCGAGGCCCTGGGTCTTTCGCTGCCGGGCAACGGCACCGTGGTGGCCACCCACGCCGACCGCCGCGAGCTGTTCTTGGAGGCCGGGCGGCGGGTGGTCGACCTGGCCCGCCGCTGCTACGAGAAGGACGACGAGTCGGTGCTGCCCCGCTCGATCGCCACCAAGACCGCCTTCGAGAACGCCATCCGCCTCGACATCGCCATGGGCGGCTCCACCAACACCGTGCTGCACATCCTGGCCGCGGCCCGCGAGGGCGAGGTGGACTTCACGATGGCCGACATCGATCGGCTCAGCCGTAGCACGCCCAACATCTGCAAGGTGGCCCCGTCCACACAGGAGTTCCACGTGGAGGACGTGCACAGGGCCGGCGGAATCATGGGCATCCTGGGCGAGCTCGACAGGGGCGGGCTGCTCGACACGTCGGTGTCGACGGTGCACTCGGCCACGCTCGCCGATGCCCTGGACGTGTGGGACGTGATGCGCAACCCCTCCCGCGACGTTGTCGACTTCTTCCGGGCCGGGCCGGCGGGCATCCCCACCCAGGAGGCGTTCAGCCAGTCCGAGAGATGGCCGACGCTCGACACCGACCGCGCCCACGGCTGCATCCGCTCGGTCGGGCAGGCCTACAGCGCCGACGGCGGCCTGGCCGTGCTCTACGGCAACATCGCCACCGACGGCTGCATCATCAAGACCGCCGGCGTTGACGAGTCGATCTTCCGGTTCTCGGGCCCGGCCAGGGTGTTCGAGAGCCAGGAGGAGGCCTGCGACGGGATCCTCGACTCCGAGGGAGGAATCCAGTCCGGTGATGTGGTGATCGTGCGATACGAGGGGCCCCGGGGCGGCCCCGGCATGCAGGAGATGCTCTACCCGACCTCGTACATCAAGTCCCGCGGGCTGGGCAAGGAGTGCGCGCTGCTCACCGACGGCCGTTTCTCGGGCGGGACGTCGGGCCTCTCCATCGGCCACGCCTCGCCCGAGGCGGCCGAGGGCGGGGCCATCGCCTTGATCCGAGACGGCGACACCATCGACATCGACATCCCCAACCGCACCGTCAACCTGAGGATCGACGACGCGGAGTTCGAGAGGCGGCGGGCCGAGGAGGACGCACGCCCGGGCGGCTGGAGGCCCCGGACCCGCCAGCGCCAGGTGTCGGCCGCGCTGCGGGCCTACGCCGCCATGGCCACATCCGCGGACAAGGGCGCGGTACGCGACGTCGAGCGTCTCGGGGTCTGACGCGCCGGACGCTCAGAGCCGGTCGGAGCCTAGAGCCGGTCGGGTTCAGATCCGGTCGGGCTCAGAGCCGGTCGGAGGGGACTGGCGGGGCAGGGGGCCGCACGCAACCCTCGGCCACGGCGCAAGCCGCCACCTCGGCCGCCACCCGCGACGCAACCCTCCTGTCGAAGACGGACGGGATGATGTAGTTGCGGTCCAGATCCTCATCGTCGATCACCTCGGCGATGGCTTGGGCTGCGGCCGCCTTCATCTGTTCGGTAATACATGTCGCACTGGCGTCGAGTGCGCCCCGGAACACGCCCGGAAAGGCAAGAACATTGTTGATCTGATTGGGAAAATCGGACCGGCCGGTGGCCATAACCGCGGCGAGACCATCAACTTCCTCGGGGCGTATCTCAGGGTCGGGATTCGCCATTGCAAAAACGATGGGATTGCGTGCCATGGCGCGCACATCGTCAACACTGAGGAGGCCCGGAGCTGACAGGCCCACGAAGACATCCGCGCCCCTGATGACATCTGAGAGCGAGCCAGCCTTGCCGTCGGGATTGGTGTTGTGCACGAACCACTGTTTGGCGTCGTTCAGATCGTTTCGGCCCTGATGGATCGCACCGGCACGATCAACGCCCACAATCTCACCCACTGCCGCGTCATGGAGCATCTTCGCTACAGCCAGGCCAGCCGCGCCTGTGCCCGAGATAACTACCGACACATCGCCGATCTGTCTGTCGACAAGCTTAAGAGCATTCCGAAGCGCAGCCGTCGTGACTATGGCCGTGCCGTGCTGGTCGTCGTGAAACACGGGAATGTCGAGTGCTTCGATTAGCCGCTCTTCGATCTCGAAGGCTGCGGGGGCGGCTATGTCCTCCAAGTTGATGCCACCGAACGAGGGGGCTATGCGAACAACAGTCTCAACCAGCTCTTCGGGCGTGGCCACATCGAGGCACACCGGGAAGGCGTCGACTCCGCCGAACTCCTTGAACAGCAGAGCCTTGCCCTCCATCACCGGCAGGGCCGCCGCGGGACCGATGTTGCCGAGGCCCAGAACCGCGGTGCCATCGGTGACGATGGCGACGATGTTCTTGACCATCGTGTGGGTGTGACGCAACATCGGCTCCCGCTGAATCGCGGTGCAGACACGGGCCACTCCGGGCGTGTACGCCATGGCCAAGTCGTAGGCGTCGCCCACGGGACAGAGGGCGTTCACCTCGATCTTGCCACCCTCATGGAGGCGGAACGTGCGGTCCCACCAGTCGATCACAGTGACGCCGTCAAGGTCGCTGACGGCGGACACTATCTGGCGGGCGTGGGCGGGCGACTTGGCGAGCACGTCAATTTCCCGCATCACGACCGGGCCCTTGGCCTCGAATCCCGGGATGGCAGCGATGTTGCCGCCCGCGTCGCCGATGGCGGTGGCGAATCGACCGAGCGTTCCGGGTCGGTTGCCAAGCGATACCTTGATGGTTATCGAGTAGGCGGGGGTGGGTGTGTCCAAGTCAACTCCCGACATCGGAGCGGGCCATGGAGGAAACCCTAGCCTGATATTGACTCAACACATCTCGCCGGAGTTATGGTTGGAACCGCGATGCAGATGCGAGTATCATCCGGTTCACTAACTGCGATCTTCAACAAAGGAGCGAAGCTGTGGTTCGACACATGTCAGAGGAACACAAGGCGGCAAATGCGCGGGCCAGATCCGAAAACAAGGCGGTGAGCGCATATCTGGAGGGTCTCGAAGCCAATCGGCCTCGACCCGGACGCAGACGCACAGCCGAGTCCATGCAGAAGCGTATTGAGGCAATCGGCGAAGCTCTAGAATCGGCGACACCCATACGGCGGGTCCAGCTAGTTCAGGAGCGAATCGACTTGGAGCGCGCTCTAAGCACACCAGCAGAGATGACCGACATCAGCGAACTCGAGGACGCCTTCGTTGAAGCTGCGGTCTCCTACAGCGGCCGCAAGGGAATCACATACTCCGCATGGCGAGAGGTGGGCGTTCCCGCCGCTCTTCTCAAGCGGGCCGGAATCTCCCGCGGCGGCACCTGAGAGTCGTAACATCGCCGGCTCGCGTCAGCGGGCGATTACAACCTAACCTCAGCCGGCTGGGCCGCAGCCGCGGGGTGGCGCCCCGCTATTTCTCGGGCTGCCTTCACCACTAGCACCGTCTGCTGCGACGCCGTACCAGTGAACCGCTCTGGCTCGGCCATCAGCCGGGCCAGGTCGCCGCGGTCCATCGGCACGCGGTCATCGGCCGCGAGTTCATCGAGTAGGCCGCCCAAGTCGACCGGATCGCCGCCGCCTGCTTGCTGCGCGGCCCGCCGGGTGGGCTCGGCCAGCACCTCGAGGGCGGCCTCCCGGCCCATTCCGGCGCGAACCACCGCGGTGAGCAGCCTGGTGGTCAACAGGACGGGAAGGAAGCGCTCGAACTCGGCGGCAAGGGCGGCTTCGTCTATGTGAATCTCCTCAAGCACCTCGAGCGTGGTGTGGAGGAGGCCGTCGGCGGCGCAGAAGGCGTCGGGGAGCATGACCCGTCGAACGGCCGAGCAGCTCACATCCCCCTCGTTCCACTGGCGCCCCGCGAGCGACGCCGCCATTGCGAGATGGCCGTCCAGCACTGTCCGCAGGGCGCCGATGCGCTCCGAGGATCGGGCGTTCGCCTTGTGGGGCATCGCCGAGGACGCGACCTGGCCGGACCGGAATCCCTCGGATGCGAGGCCGTGCCCAGCCATGAGCCGGATCGTCGTCGCCCATGACGCCGGCCCGGAGGCGGCCTGCACTAGAGCAGCCACCACATCGAGATCCAGCGAGCGCGGATAGGTCTGTCCTGTCGCGTCGAGCACCCGGCCGAAGCCGAGATGCTGGGCCACAAGCTGCTCCAGTTCGTCCACCGCTTCCACCGAGCCGAGCAGATCGAGCTGGTCGAGCCGGGTGCCGACCGGTCCCTTGATGCCCCTGAGCGGGTACCGGCGCAGGAGCTCGTCGATCCTGGTGAAACCGAGCATTGTCTCGGTCGCGGCGTCGGCGAAGCGCTTCCCCAGCGTGGTGGCCTGCGCGGCCACGTTGTGGGTGCGGGCCACCATCACCGTTGAGGCGTGGCCCTCGGCCAAGTCGGCCAGTCGGGCGATGACGGCCACCAGGTCATCGCGGATCACCTTCAACGACTCGAGGATCTGAAGCTGCTCGGTGTTCTCGGTCAGGTCGCGCGACGTCATGCCCAGGTGGATCTGCTCATGACCCGCGAGCGCGCAGAACTCATCGATGCGGGCCTTCACGTCGTGGCGCGTGATCGCCTCGCGCGCCGCAATTGACTCGAGGTCGACGACCTCGACCACGGCCTCGTACGCCTCGACGACGCTGCGGTCGACGTCGAGTCCGAGCTTGCGCTGAGCCGCCAGCACCGCCAGCCACAGCCTGCGCTCCAGAACCACATGGCGCTCGGGGGACCACAAGGCCCGCATCCGCTCGCTGGCATAGCGCGCCGCCAGCACATTGGGCGAAGAGACCTCCACTAGGCCGCTTCCTGCCAAGTCAGGTACTGGCTGCGGCCCGGTCCGACCCCCACGAGCCGGATCGGCACACCGATGCCGTCCTCTAGGAAGGTGATGTAGTCGGCGGCCGCGGCCGGCAGCTCCGAGGACCGCGTGACGCCGCTGAGGTCGGTGCTCCAACCCTCGAGATCTTCGTACACCGGAACCGCCTTGTGGATCACCGACTGGTGGTAGGGCATGTGCTCGAAGCGCTCGCCGTCGAGCTCGTAGGCGACGCAGACCTTGAGGCTGTCGAGGCCGTCGAGAACGTCGAGCTTGGTCAGAGCCACCTCGGTCAGCGAGTTGAGCCTCACCGCCTGGCGCAGCATCACCAGATCGAACCACCCGGTCCTGCGACGCCGGCCGGTGTTGGTGCCGAACTCGCCGCCGACATCCACCAGATGGTCGCCGACGTCGTCGAACAGCTCGGTGACGAAGGGCCCGGAGCCGACCCGGGTCACGTAGGCCTTGGTGATGCCGATGACGCGGTCGATGTGGCGCGGCCCGATGCCGGCTCCGATGCATGCGCCGCCCACCACCGGATTGGATGAAGTCACGAACGGATAGGTGCCGTGGTCGAGGTCGAGGAAGGTCCCCTGGGCCCCCTCCAGCAGCACCTGCTGGTCCGATTCGAGGGCCTCGTGCAGCAGCGTCACGGTGTCGGCGATATGGGCCGCGAGCCGCGGCGCGCAATCTTCGAGATACTCGCGGGCGATGTCGTCGCCGCCCATCGGCAGACGGTTGAACACCTTGGCCAGGACCTTGTTCGTATGCGACAGGGCCGCGTCGAGCTTGGCCCTGAAGATTCTCGGGTCGAGCAGGTCCTGCACCCGCAGCCCGATGCGCATCGACTTGTCGGCGTACGCGGGCCCGATGCCCCGCTTGGTGGTGCCCAGCTTCGCCTCGCCGAGGTGGCGCTCGTGCAGGGCGTCCAACTCGATGTGGTAGGGCATGATCAGGTGAGCGCTGCCCGACAGGCGCAGAGAGCTGCAGTCGATGCCCCGGGCCTCCAGCGCATCCATCTCCGCGATGAGAACCCTCGGATCGATCACCACCCCGTTGCCGATCACCGGGGTGATGTGCTCGTAGAGCACTCCGCTGGGAACCAGTTGGAGTGCGAAGGTCTCGCCGTGCACCACGAGCGTGTGACCGGCGTTGTGGCCACCCTGGTAGCGGACGACCATGTCCATCTCAGCAGCGACGAGGTCGGTGAACTTGCCCTTCCCCTCGTCGCCCCACTGGGTACCGACGACAACGGTCGCAGGCACGGCGCTCTCCTTTTGGGGCGGGCGTTACCTGACGATTGTACTGCCCCGCCATGCCATCGGCTCGGAGGCGATGTCTCCCGCTCTTGTTCGCTGCGCTCACGGGCCGCTCGGGCGGTGTCTCCCGCTCTTGTTCGCTGCGCTCACGGGCCGCTCGGGCGGTGTCTCCCGCTCTTGTTCGCTGCGCTCACGGGCCGCTCGGGCGGTGTCTCCCGCTCTTGTTCGCTGCGCTCACGGGCCGCTCGGGCGGTGTCTCCCGCTCTTGTTCGCTGCGCTCACGGGCCGCTCGGGCCCTGGTCAGCGCAGGACTATGGACGCGTCGGTCTCGCCTCGGCGGTCCACGTCAACCGTCACCACGTCGTCGGGGCCGTAGCGGCCCTCCAGCATGGCAATTGCCAGCGGATCCCCAATGGCGCGCTGTATCAATCGCCTCAGTGGCCGGGCCCCGAAAGCGGGGTCGTAACCGGTGCGGGCCAGGTGCTCCCTGGCCTTGTGGGTCACCTCCAGCTTGAGGCGCTTCGGATTCAGACGCTCTGCGAGCTGTGCGAGCTGTATGTCGACGATGGAGGCTAGGTCGTCGGGCTCGAGCGGACGGAACCGCACGATGTCGTCGATCCGGTTCACGAACTCGGGGCTGAAGAAGTTGCCCGGCTCGCCCTTCAGGTTCGACGTCATGATCAACACGACGTTGCTGAAGTCCACGGCGCGGCCCTGCCCGTCGGTGAGGCGGCCGTCGTCGAGGAGTTGCAGTAGCACGCCGAACACCTCGGAATGGGCCTTCTCCACTTCGTCGAGCAGCACCACTGCATAGGGGCGGCGCCTGACCGCCTCGGTCAACTGGCCGCCGGAGTCGTAGCCCACATAGCCGGGGGGTGCCCCGATGAGGCGGGACACGGAGTGCTTCTCCAGGTATTCCGACATGTCGACGCGCACCATGGCCTGCTCGTCGTCGAACAGGAATGCGGCCAGGGACCGGGCCAGCTCGGTCTTGCCCACACCGGTGGGGCCCAGGAACAGGAAGCTGCCGATGGGGCGGTGGGGGTCGCTGAGGCCGACACGGCTGCGGCGGATGGCGTTGGCCACCACGCCCACCGCCTCGTCCTGGCCCACCACCCGCTCATGCAGATGCTCCTCCAGGTGGATCAGCTTGGCTGCCTCGCCCTCCATCAGGCGGGACACGGGCACGCCGGTCGAGCGGCTGACCACAGCCGCGATGTGGTCAGCGTCGACCTCCTCGGTAAGCATCGAGGAGTCGCGCTGCAGCTCCGCCAGTCGGCCGGTGGCCTCGTCCATGCGACGCTCCAGGCCTGGGATGATGCCGTAGCGGAGCTCGGCCGCCCGCTCCAGGTCGGGCTCGCGGTCGAGGTCGGACCGGCGGGTCTCCAGCTCCTCCTTGAGCGATCGGATGACCCCGATGGCCTCCTTCTCGGCCTGCCAGCGGGCGGTGAGCGCGGAGGACTCCTCGGTGAGGTCGGCAATCTCGCGCTCTAGGCCGTCGAGCCGCTCTCGGGAGGTGGCGTCCGTCTCAGAGGCGAGCGCGACGCGCTCCATCTCCAGCAGGCGCAGGCGGCGCTCCACCACGTCGATCTCGGTCGGCACCGAGTCGATCTCGATGCGCAGGGAGCTGGCCGCCTCGTCCATGAGGTCGATGGCCTTGTCGGGCAGGAACCGTCCGGTGATGTAGCGATCCGACAGCTCGGCCGCGGCGATCAGGGCCGAGTCCTTGATGCGCACACCGTGATGGACCTCGTAGCGCTCGCGCAAGCCCCGCAGGATGGCCACGGTGGCCTCGACGGAGGGCGGCTGCACCAGCACCGGCTGGAAGCGGCGCTCCAGAGCGGCGTCGGTCTCGAGGCGCTTGCGGTACTCGTCGAGCGTGGTGGCGCCCACCATGCGCAAGGCTCCCCGGGCCAGCATGGGCTTGAGCATGTTGCCGGCGTCCATGGCCCCCTCGGCGCCGCCGGCGCCCACCACGGTGTGGAGCTCGTCGATGAACGTGACGACCTCGCCGCCGGCCTCCTCGATTTCGGCCAGCACCGCCTGCAGCCGCTCCTCGAACTCGCCCCGGTACTTGGCGCCGGCCACCATCGCGGTCAGGTCCAGCACCACGAGGCGCTTGTTGGCCAGGCTGTCAGGCACATCGCCGTCGACGATCCGCTGGGCCAGGCCCTCCACGATGGCGGTCTTGCCCACGCCGGGCTCGCCGATCAGCACCGGGTTGTTCTTGCGGCGCCGGGCCAGGACCCTGATCACCCGCCGGATCTCGTCGTCGCGGCCTATGACCGGGTCCAACCCGCCGGCCCGGGCCTCCGCGGTGAGGTCTCGGCCGTAGCGCTCCAGCGCCTGGTAGGTGTCCTCAGGCGCCTTGGTCGTCACCCGGTGGCTGCCCCGTGCGTCGTGCAGCACCTTCAACAGCAACTCGCGGTCGAGGTCCAGATGGTCGCCCAGGGCCAGAACCAGGTGCTCGGTGGACAGGTAGTCGTCGGTGAGGCTGGCGCGCAGCTTGTCGGCATCGGTGAGCACGTCGTGCAGCTGGCGGGAGATGCCGACGTCGGACCCGTAGGCGCGCGGAAGGGTGGCCAACACCTGCTGGGCCCTGTCCAGCATGGACTTGGGGTCGACGCCCGCGGAGTGCAGCATGGGCAGCACCAGCCCCTCGGCCTGTGCGAGCAGTGCGACGAGGAGGTGGTCGGGCGTGACCTCGGCATGGGAGGCCGACCGGGCCGCCTCGGTGGCGGCCGAGAAGGCCTCCGTCGTCTTGAGCGTCCAGCGATTGGGGTCCAGAGCCATCGTTGCGCCGCTCTTAGCCGCCGCGGCGGGGGTCTGTCCCCGCGACCGCACCGGGATCAGCGGCCGGCTCGCGCCGGGCGCGGTACAGCGTCACCGGCCTCTTCGGTCGAATGGCCGGGAGCAGGCTGCCGGGGTTGAAGCCGCGGGCGGTCAGTTCCGCTAGGTGGTCCTCGTGGGCCTGACGCGCCTCGGACAGCTGGGCCCGCAGCTCGACGATCTCGCGTTCGAGCTCCAGGACGCGCTGCACCCCGGCGAGGTTGAGTCCGGAGTCGGTGAGGTCCGCTATGCGCTCCAGCAGCGCGAGGTCGGCGTCGCTGTAGCGGCGACTGCCGCCAGCGGTGCGAGCCGGGGCCAACAGGCCCTTGCGCTCGTAGATCCGAAGCGTCTGGGGATGCATCCCGGCAAGCTCAGCGGCCACCGAGATCACGTACACGGCCCTATGGAAGCGTTCGTCGGTCATGGTTGTTCTCCGTTGGTTGCGGTGTTGTCGCGTGTTTGGGTCTCTGGTTGGTTTGGGTCTCTGGTTGGTTTGGGTCTCTGGTTGGTTTGGGTCTCTGGTTGGTTTGGGTCTCTGGTTGGTTTGGGTCTCTGGTTGGTTTGCGGTCATGGCTGCAAGTGGGCCCGGGGATCCTCGCCAGGAGCGGCCGCGAAGGCCTCCACCGCGGCCCGCTGCTCGTCGGACAGGCGCCGGGGCACCACAACCTCGACCTCGACGATGAGATCGGCGCCACCGGTCGAGGCGCTGGCCGGGATGCGGAGACGCCGACCGGTCGTGGTGCCCGGCGGTATGCGGATGGTGATGGTCGAATCGTCGAGGGTGGGCACCTTGACGTGGGCGCCGAGCGCAGCCTCCGAGAAAGTGACCGGCACCGTCAGCGTCAGATTCTTGCCGTCCCGGCCGAAGAGGGGATGGGGCTTCACATGGACCCGCACGTAGAGATCGCCGGGCTCGCTGCCGGCCCCCTGGCCCGGCGCCCCGCGACCCCTGAGCTTGATCCGCTGGCCGTCGGCCACCCCGGACGGTATGCGCGTCTTCACCTCGCGGCGACGGTGCTCGACGCCGCGGCCGGCGCAGCCTGAGCATGGAGCGTCGATGACGGTGCCGCGGCCGGCGCAGGCCGTGCAGGGACGGCTGAAGGAGAAAAGGCCCTGGTTCTCGTCCTGCACGCCGCTGCCCGAGCAGGTCGGGCAGAGACGCGGCTTGCCCGGAGGCTCGGCGCCGGTTCCCTCGCAGGTCCGGCAGCGCGCCTCGCCCATGACGGAAACCGTGGTGGCGACCCCTGACACCGCGTCAGCGAAGTCGAGATGGACGTCGGCCTCCAGGTCGCTGCCGCGCCGCGCCGCGCCGCCGCGGCGGCGCCGACCGAAGAGGTCGCCGAAGAGGTTCCCGAGATCGCCCGTGTGAGAGAAGTTCCGGTTGAACCCGCCGGACGGGCCCGCGCGGCCGGGACCGAACGCCCCGGCCATGGGTCCCAGCCGGCGCACGTCGTCGTAAGCCTTCCGCTTGGAGGCGTCGCCCAGCACGTCGTAGGCCGACGCCACCTCCTTGAAGCGGTTCTCGACGGCGGTGTCGCCGGGGTTGGCATCGGGGTGCAGCTTCTTGGCCAGCTTGCGGTAGGCCTTGGTGATGTCGGATGACGAGGCCTCCTCGGGGACGCCGAGGATCTTGTAGTAGTCCTTCTCGAACCACTCCCTCTGGGGCTCCGCGCTCATGACGCCTAGCCCCGCACTTTGACCATGGCCGGCCTCAAGACGCGCCCGTTCCACGCGTAACCGGTGCGCAGCACCTCGGCCACGACCGGCGAAGCCTCGCAGGCGTCGCTGGGATCCTCGCTCATCACGGCCTCGTGAAAGCTGGGATCGAAGGGCTCGTCGACCGAGCCGAGCACGATGAGCCCCTCGGCGGACAGCACTCCCAGCATCTGGGCCTGCACGGCCTCGATGCCCTCGACGCCCTGGCTCACTGCGGCCTCGCAGGCGTCGAGCACGGGCAGCAGCGCCTTGGCCAGCCTTGAAGCGGCCTGCGCGACGAGCTCCGTGTTGCGCTTGATGGTCTGGCGACGGAAATTGGTGAACTCCGCGGTGGCCCGCTGGAGGTCGTCGAGATAGGCGTCGCGCTCGGCCATGACCGCGGCCAGCTCGAGCGGCGGATCCTCAGGGCCCGGCTCGGTTCCGCCCGACTCAGGCTCGGCCCCCGCAGGCTCAACTTCCTCGTCGGCGACCTTGGGATCGTCGGCCTGGCCGGGCTCGTCGTGCTCGAGAGCCGCGGACTCGGGCTCACCGACGTCGCGGGATGGCACGCTCACGCCGTCTCTCGTTCGTCGTCGACGATCTCGGCCTCCACAACATCATCGTCGGACGCCGACGCGGCCTCGTCCTGCTGGCGCTCGGCCGCGGCAGACGCCTCGTACAACCTCTGGCCGAACTCCTGGCTGGCCGTCATGAGCGCCTCCGTGGCCGACTTGACCGGCTCGATGTCGTCGCCTTCCAGGGCGCTGCGCAAGTCCGCGAGCTTGGAGTTGATGGTCTCCTTCTCGTCGTCGGACACCGCTTCGGCCTGGTCCTTGAGCAGCTTCTCGGTCTGGTACACCAGCGTGTCGGCTGCGTTGCGGATCTCGGCCTCCTCGCGGCGGCGGCTGTCCTCGTCGGCGTGGGCCTCGGCGTCGGAGACCATCTGGTCGATCACCTCGGAGTCCAGCGACGACTGCCCGGTGATGGTCATCGACTGCTCCTTGCCGGTGGCCTTGTCCTGCGCGCTCACATGGACGATGCCGTTGGCGTCGATGTCGAAGGTCACCTCGATCTGGGGCATCCCCCGGGGAGCGGGAGGCAGGTCGACGAGCTGGAACTTGCCCAGGGTCTTGTTGTAGGCGGCCATCTGCCGCTCGCCCTGCAGCACGTGGATCTCCACCGACGGCTGGCCGTCCTCGGCGGTGGTGAAGATCTCGCTCTTGCGGGTCGGGATGGTGGTGTTGCGCTCGATGAGGGTGGTCATCACGCCGCCCTTGGTCTCGATGCCCAGCGACAGCGGGGTCACGTCGAGCAGAAGCACGTCCTTGACCTCGCCCTTGAGCACTCCGGCCTGGATGGCGGCGCCGATGGCCACCACCTCGTCGGGGTTGACCGTCTTGTTGGGCTCGCGGCCGGTCATCTCCTGGACGAGGTCGGCCACCGCGGGCATCCGGGTCGATCCGCCCACCAGGACCACATGGTGGATGTCGCCCTCGGAGATCCCGGAGTCGGAGATGGCCCGCTCGAAGGGGCCCCGGCATCGGTCGAGCAGGCCCGCGGTCAGCTCTTGGAACTTGGCCCGGCCAAGCGTGTAGTCGAGATGCAGCGGGCCCTGGTCGGTGGCCGTCACGAAGGGAAGGTTGATCTGCGACGACGGGGTCTGCGACAGTTCGATCTTGGCCTTCTCGGCAGCCTCCTTGAGCCGCTGCATCGCCATGGCGTCTTTCGACAGGTCCACGCCGTGGTCGCCCTTGAAGGACGCCACGAGCCAGTCGATCACGGCTTGGTCCCAGTCGTCGCCGCCGAGCTTGGTGTCTCCGGCGGTGGACTTCACCTCGAACACGCCGTCGCCGAGTTCGAGCACCGACACGTCGAAGGTCCCGCCGCCGAGGTCGAACACCAGGATGGTCTGGTCGGTGGACTCCTTGTCCAGCCCGTAGGCGAGGGCCGCTGCGGTCGGCTCGTTGATTATGCGCAGCACCTCCAGCCCGGCGATCTTGCCGGCTTCGTGGGTGGCGGTGCGCTGGGCGTCGTCGAAGTAGGCGGGCACGGTGACGACGGCCTGGGTGACGGTGTCGCCGAGGTACTCCTCGGCGTCGCGCTTGAGCTTCATCAGCACCCGGGCCGAGATCTCCTGGGCGGCGTAGTTCTTGTCGTCGATCTTGAACTTCTTGGCCGTGCCCATGTGCCGCTTCACCGAGCGGATGGTGCGGCCGGGATTGGTGATGGCCTGGCGCTTGGCGACCTCGCCCACGAGCACCTCGCCGTCGCCGCTGAACGCCACGACGGAGGGGGTGGTGCGCGATCCCTCGGCGTTGGGGATGACTACGGGGTCGCCGCCCTCGAGGACGCTTACGCAAGAGTTCGTGGTACCGAGGTCGATACCGACGGCCTTTGGCATGATGAGGCTTCCTTTCGCCTGTGTGTGTAACCTTCAACGCACACGATACCGAAGTTCATTTCTAGCCACACGAGAAACTTGAGTCTATTTCTATCAAGTTTCTCCGGCTCGGCCCCGATACCTTGGCGGCCATGGCCCACGACCTAATCCTGTTGCGCCACGGCCGCAGCGAGTGGAACGACAAGAACCTGTTCACCGGCTGGTACGACTGCCCCCTCAACGACGCGGGCCGGGCCGAGGCCCGGCGGGCCGCGGAGCTGCTGGCGGCCGCAGGCCTGCTCCCCACCGCGGTGCATACCTCCGTGCTGCGGCGGGCCACCGAGACAACCGAGATCGTCCTCGACGCCCTCAGCCTCGGCTCGCTGGAGGTACATCGCAGCTGGCGGTTGAACGAGCGCCACTACGGCGACCTGACCGGCCTCGACAAGGCCGCCACCCGCATCGCGCACGGCGACGAGCAGCTCCAGCGATGGCGCCGGGGCTACGACACCCCGCCCCCGCCCATCCGAGGAGACAACGAGTTCAACCCCAACGACTCGCCGGTCTACGCGGACCTCGCCCCGGAGCTGGTGCCGGTGACCGAGAGCCTCAAAGACGTGCTGGCCAGGCTGCTGCCCTACTGGCAGGACGCCATCGTCGGCGACCTGCGCCGGGGCCACACCGTGCTGGTCTCGGCCCACGGCAACAGCCTGAGGGCCCTGGCCAAGCACCTGGACCGGATCTCAGACGATGACATCGGGGCCCTCAACATCCCCACCGGCATGCCCCTGCACTACGTGCTGGGCCCCGACATGGTCCCGGTCGAGGCCAAACACCCTCTCGAACGGGCCCTGGACCCCGCGGCGGCAGCGGCAGCCGCAGCCGAGGTAGCCGCCCAGGCCTCCCGCCCTCTGTAACTTGATTTATATTCAATGAATAGTGTCATATCAAGATTTGACACGATATTGATTGTCAGATAGCTTCAAGGGTCAGCCTCGCGGCCGGGCTTCGACGGCAGCCACTCCGAATGCCCTATCGAGGACAAACTGTCGCGCGAGCGGGCGCCGCGGTCGGCCGCCGCGCCCTCCAGCAACTCGGCGAGTACCCCCTCCAGGCCCTATTCGGTGCCGCCCTCGTCGCCCTGCTCATCTTCAACCTCAACAGCACCAACGACAGGATTACCCGCCTCGAGGAGCGCATGGACGCCCGGTTCGCGGCGCTCGAGGAGGACATCGCGGAGCTCGAGGAGCACGTGGCCGAGATCAACCTCAAGCTGACCGCCATCATCGCCGCCCTCAACATGACCGAAGAGGTGACCGCCGCGCTCGAAGGAAGGCTCATCGCCCCCACCCCGGCACCCGACCCAGCCAACACCGGCACCGCACCCGGTTAGGAACGGGCTAGCACCGCTTCTTCCTCCGCCGGGCTGGCGCGGCAAGTAGTGTCGCGGCGCCATGCGGACCCGGATCAAGCCCCATCACATCGTCGTCTCCCTCGGCGTGGCCATCGCGCTGTTCACCGCGGCCTCCGGCATCGTGGCCGGCGTCGCCGGCTTCCACGACGACAGTCCGATCACCCGCGAGGTGTTCGGCAACATTCCCGCGCCGCTGAAGGTCGCCTTCTACACGATCATCCCCGTGCTGCTGGTGTACGGGGCCGTCCTGTTCGCCCACCGGGTCAAGAACTGGCAGCGGGGCCGGCCCGACAACCGCCGCACCACGGTGCACAACGCCAAGCACCGCATGGCCGACTTCCGGGCCGGCGTCTACATGCGCACGCTGCTGCGAGAGCCGGGCGCCGGGGTGATGCACTCGCTCATCTACTTCGGCTTCCTGATCCTGCTGGGGGTGACCACCACCCTGGAGGTCAACCACCAGCTCCCCGACGGGCTCAAGTTCCTGCACGGCGACGTATACCGGGCCTACTCCGCGGTGGGCGACGCCGCCGGGGCGATGTTCGTGGTCGGGGTGGTGTGGGCCATCGTGCGCCGCTTCGGCCCGGCGCCGTGGCGGCCCTACCGCATCCGCACCAAGACCCGGCCCGAGCACGCGGTAATCGGAGGCGTGCTGCTGGCCATCGGCGTTACCGGTTTCGGCGCGGAGGCGTTCCGCATCGCGGCCGACGGCCTGCCCGACCACGAGCGCTGGAGCTTCATCGGCTACCCGCTGGCCACCCTCGTCGACGGAGGCGCGGTGCACGGCTGGCACCAGGTGTGGTGGGTGGCCCATGTGGTCGCGTTCGTGGCCTTCCTGGTGATCCTGCCCACCACCATGCTGCGCCATATGTTCACCTCGCCGCTGAACATGTACCTGCACCACCACGACCGCCCCAAGGGCGCCATGCGCCCCATGCCCAACCTGGTGGAGGGCGACACCGAGCTGGAGACCTTCGGCGCCTCGGTGGTCGAGGACTTCTCGTGGAAGCAGCTCCTCGACACTGACGCCTGCACCATGTGCGGGCGCTGCACCTCGGTGTGCCCCGCCCACGCCACCGGCAAGCCCCTCGACCCCCGCGAGATCGTGCTCAAGACAGGCGAGATCATGGCCCGCACCGGCAATCCGCCCACCTCGCCGCCGCTGGGAACCGGAGAGGCCGAGGTGAAGGTGCCCGCCAACTGGATGTTCGAGCGGATCAGCACCGAGGAGCTGTGGGCGTGCACATCATGCAGGGCCTGCGACGAGATCTGCCCGGTCAACATCGAGATCCTCGACAAGATCCTGGACATGCGCCGCTACCTCACTCTGATGGAGAGCGACTTCCCCCCGGAGTTGGGCCAGGCCTTCCGGGGCATGGAGAACTCCTCCAACCCGTGGTCGATGAGCCAGACCGAGCGGGCCGACTGGGCCCGGGACCTCGACGGGGTGACGGTGGTGGCCGGCGGCGACCCCCTCGACGCGGAGTACCTGTACTGGGTGGGCTGCGCGGGGTCCTTCGACGACAAGAACAAGAAGGTCACCAGGGCCATGGCCCTGCTCATGGAGCGGGCCGGGATCGACTTCGCCATCCTCGGCCCGGCCGAGAACTGCACCGGCGACTCGGCGAGGCGCTCCGGCAACGAGTACCTGTTCCAGATGCTTGCGTCGGCCAACATCGAAACCCTCAACTCCATGGGGGTGCGCAAGATCATCACCCAGTGCCCGCACTGCTTCAACACCCTGGCCAACGAGTACCCGCAGCTGGGCGGGCACTACGAGGTCGTCCACCACAGCCAGTTGCTGGACACGCTGGTGGCCGAGGGCCGGCTGGATCTCGACGGCGCCACCCTCGAAGAGCGGGTGGTCTACCACGACAGCTGCTATCTGGGCCGCCACAACGATGTGTACCTGGCCCCCCGGCGGGTGCTCGGCGCCCTCGGCGGGATCGATCTGGTGGAGGCCCCCCGCAACGGCACCAAGGGGATGTGCTGCGGCGCGGGCGGGGCCCGCATGTGGATGGAGGAGACGATCGGCACCAAGGTGAACGACGAGCGCTCCCGGGAGCTGCTCGACACCGGCGCGTCGCGCATCGCCACCGCCTGCCCGTTCTGCTACATCATGATGGACGACGGTGTGCGGGCCGCGGGAGTGGACGAGGATTCCGTCCGAGTCGCCGACATAGCCCTGCACGTGCTGGAGGCCGTCGAAGCCCGCGACGCGGGCGCCACCGCGTAAACGCGTCGTGGAGGCCGTCGAAGCCCGCGACATCGGCGCCACCGCCTAGCGTTGCGAGGGTGGGGCCCCGGATCGCGGTGATCGACAACTACGACTCGTTCGTCTACATCCTGGTGCAGTACCTGGGGGAGTTGGGGGCCGCGCCGCTGGTCTACCGGCACGACGCGGTCACAGCCGACGAGGTCCGCACGCTGCAGCCCGACGGGATACTGATCAGTCCGGGACCGGGCACGCCCGACGACGCGGGCGTCAGCAACGACCTGCTGGCGACACTGAGCGGCGAGGTTCCCATCTTCGGGGTGTGCCTGGGGATGCAGTGCATTGGCCAGGCGTTCGGAGCCGACGTGATCCGGGCCCCCGAGGTTATGCACGGCAAGACGTCGGTCATCGAGCACGACTCCACAGGCGTGTTCGAGGGCCTGCCCAACCCTCTCACCGCCACCCGCTATCACTCGCTGATCGTCGAGCGCTCCTCGGTCCCGCCCGAGCTGGAGGTGACGGCCACCTGCGACGGGGGCCTGGTGATGGGGCTGCGGCACCGTCGCCATCCCACCGAGGGCGTGCAGTTCCACCCCGAGTCGGTGCTCACCGACGAGGGCCGGAGCCTGCTCGACAACTTCCTGGCCCGCTGCCGGTAGGCGGGCCCTACCCCAGGCTGGTCTGGGGACTCGTCTCGAGGGTCTCGCCGCCGTCGGCGGGCTCCCCGCTGGCGCCCCCGCCGGTCTGGTCCTGGTCCTCAGTCTCGCCTTCCTCGCCGTCCACCGGCTCGGGCGGACCGGAGTCGAACTCGGGCGACTCGCCCACCACGACATCCACCGGCGTCTCAGCCGACACCTCGAGATTGGGCGGCGGCGTCTGGGCCAGGATGCGGCCCACGTCGGAGGATCCCGGCTCCACCGGCTCGAACGTCACCGCGCCGATGACGAGGCCGACGCGCTCGATGGCAAGCCTGCCCGTGTCGAACAGCAGACCCTTCACGTCGGGGATGGCCACGAGGGGAGGCCCGTCCGAGATGATGACGAACACCTCCAGCCCGGCCGGCACCGGGAAGCCGTGCTGCGGGTCGGTGTCGATGATCTGCCCCGCCTCCACCGTGGCCGAGGGCTCCCGCCGCTCACCTACACGGAATCCTTGCCCGATCAGCGTGTTGAAGGCCTGGCTGAGCGTCTGGCCCCGGACGTCGGGCACGAAGATCTGCCCCGGGCCGGTGGAGACGGTGATCGTCACCGCCTCGCCCGAAGCGAGCTCCGTGCCCGAGGCAGGATCCTGGAAGACCACGGTGCCCGCCTCGGCCTGGCTGGGACCCTCGATGACGATGACCTGGAAGCCGGCGTTCTGAAGTATTTCCTCGGCGTCGACCCGGTTGCGGCCCCTTATGGGTGGGACCCTGGGGGTCTCGCCCTGGCTGACAGTGAGCGCCACCGTCCCGTCCTCGGCGATCCTCTGGCCGGCGGGCGGCCTCTGGGCGAACACTGTGTTCTCGGGCACCTCGATGTTGACCTGGTAGCTCGGCTCGGGCTCCAACCCGAGGGACCGCAGCTCGGCGTCGGCCTCCCCGTAGCTGAGCCCTATCACGTCGGGCACTTCCACCAGGGCTGCGCTGTTGACTGGAGTGGTCTCGGTCGGCGGGACTTCTTCGTCGAGGCCCAGGGAGCGGTAGAAGATGACGGCGAGGAACCCGAGCGCGGCGACGAGGCAGATCAGGCCCACGAGCATGAGCAGGATGCGCTTCCAGCTGTCGGAGCGGTGAACCTCCTCGTAGTAGTAGGCAGGTGCCCCGTACTGCGGAGGCGCCCCGGGCGGAGGCGCCCCGGGCATCTGGGCGCCGGGGACCCCAGGGCCGGGGACGGGGGGCTGGGAGGCGGTCGGAACCGAGCCTGTCCGCGGACGGGTCGGGGCCTGACCACCCGGCCTCTGCGCCCGCGGCCCGGCCGCGAGACGCTCCTGAGTCTGCGCCGGCGGCGACTGGAGAGCGTGGGTGGGGATCCTGTGGGCACCGTCCAGGTAGCGGCGCAGATCGGCCCGCAGGTCGTCGGCCCTGGGATAGCGGTTGGCCGGGTTCTTGGCCAGCAGCTTGAGGATGATGGCCTCCAGCGACTGCGCGATGCTCACGCCCAGCATCGAGGGCGGAAGCGGGCGCTCCTGAACGTGCTTGACAGCCACCGCGGTGGAGGTGTCGGCCGTGAAAGGGGGCCTGCCCACGATCATCTCGTAGAGCACGACGCCCAGCGAGTACAGGTCGGAGCGTCCGTCGAGAGCCTTGCCTCGAGCCTGCTCGGGCGAGAAGTAGGTGGCCGTGCCCATGACCGAGCCGATATGGGTGAGGTTGTCTCCCGCCCGCTGCGCCAGCGCGGTGGCGATGCCGAAGTCGGCCACCTTCACCTGGCCGTCGTCGCTGACGATGATGTTGCCGAGCTTGATGTCGCGGTGCACGAGCCCGGCGCTGTGGGCGCTGCTGAGGCCCTGGGCCACGTCCGACGCGATCTCCGCGGCGCGGTCGGGGCTGAGAGGCCCGGTGGACCGCAGCACGTCGGCCATGCTGCGGCCCACGACGTACTCCATCACGATGTAGTAGGTGCCCTGCTCCTGGCCCCAGTCGTAGATGCCGACGATGTTGGGGTGGTTGAGGTTGGCCGCGGCCTTCGCCTCCCGGCGGAACCGCTCCACGAAGCTCGGGTCGTTGGCGAACTCCGGGAACAGGACCTTCACCGCTACTTGCCGGTCGAGCGACACGTCGCGGGCCAGGTAGACATCGGCCATGCCGCCCCGCGCTATTCGGCGCAGCAACTCGTAACGACCGTTGAAAACGGTCAGACCCTCATCGGACACCGTTGGCCATTGTACCGGCCGCCTCTGGCCCCAAGAAGAGGGCGCCGGGCTGATGCCGCGATCAGGCCGAGACGGCGGGCCTGGACGCGAGCACCAACTGGTCCGAGCCGTCCGGTCCGGACGCGGCGCCCTCGGCCACGTCGACGACCACGACGGTGGCGTTGTCGCGGCCGTGACCGGGCCGCACCGCCCGCTCCACGAGGCTGCGGGCCGCGGCCGCGGGGTCGGCGACGGATCGCAGGATCTCGGCGATGTCGGGATCGGTCACCTCGTTGGTCAGCCCGTCGCTGCACACTAGAAAGCGGGTCCCCGCCAGCGCGGCCAGCTCCCAGCCGTCGACATGCACCCGGTGCTCGTGCCCGACAGCCCGGGTGAGCTTGTGGCGGTCGGCGTGGGTGGCCGCCTCCGCGGGTGAGATGACCCCGTCGCGGACCAGGTTCTCGGACATGGTGTGGTCGACGGTGATCTGGCTGAAACGGTCGGGGGTGAGCGCGTAGAGGCGGGAGTCGCCAACGTTGCAGACTGCCAGCTGGGCCGGGTCCGCGGCGTCGCCGACGGCTGCCAGCGCGCACAGCGTGGTGGACATCTCCCTCAGGCGCGGATCGTCTATGGCGGCCTCGAATATGGCCGTGTTGGCCGAGCCCGCGAGGGCTATGAGATGTGCGAGCGAGTCGAGGCGGCTGCGGCGGGCGAGCACTTCGGTGGCTATCGCCGCCGCGGTGCCTCCTCCCGAGTGGCCTCCGAGCCCGTCCGCCACCGCGAACAGGGCGCCGTCGGCGAGATACCGATCCTGGTTCTCGCGGCGGTGCAGACCCACATCGCTGGCCGCTCCGAAGTCGAGGCGCACGCGCGGATGCTACTGGCGACCGTGAGGAGTCCGGGGCGGGTCGGGCCCGGCCGGTGACACGGTGATTCGGCCCGCGGGCCCGCTAGTCTCGCGCCCGGTCCGCCCCGGGCGGGCCGAGGCCACGCGCGAGTGGCGGAATTTGGCAGACGCGCAGGATTCAGGTTCCTGTGTCCGAAAGGACGTGGGGGTTCAAGTCCCCCCTCGCGCACCGCTTACCCATCAGGCCAGGGGGCCCGTGGCTGCCTCCACCGCGGTTGCCAGAGCCTCGTCGGCCAGCATCCGCTCGGCTGCCGCGAGCTCGGGGGACAGCCAGCGATCAGGCCCCGGGCCGGGCACTCTCCTCCGCAGCAGGCTGATGGCCGCGGCGGTGCCCGCCGCGGGATGCAGGGGTGCTCGCAGCTCGATGCCGCGAGCGGCCGCCACCCATTCGACGGCCAGGATCCGGCGCAGGTTGTCGATGACGCGGCGCAGCTTGCGGGCCGCGCCCCAGCCCATCGACACGTGGTCCTCCTGCATGGCCGAGGTGGGCAGCGAGTCCACCGCGGCCGGGGCGGCCAGGCGCCGGTTCTCGGCGCACAGGGCGGCCGCGGTGTACTGGCCGATCATCAGCCCGCTGTCCACGCCCGGATCGTCGGCCAGGAAGGGGGCCAGGCCGTGAGATCGGCTGGGGTCGAGCAGGCGGTCGATGCGCCGCTCGGCGATGGCGCCGACCTCGGACGCGGCGATGGCCAGATAGTCGGCGGCCAGCGCGACCGGGGCGCCGTGGAAGTTGCCGCACGACTCGACCCGGCCGTCAGAAAGCACCATCGGATTGTCTATGGCCGAGGCCAGCTCCCGGTCGGTCACCCCGATCACGAACTCGAGGGTGTCGCGGGCCGCGCCGTGAACCTGGGGGGTGCACCTGATGGAGTAGGCGTCCTGAACCCGGTCGTCGCCGTGGCGGTGGCTGGCCACGATGGGTGAGCCGGCCAGCACAGCCCGGAGGTTGGCCGCGCTGGCCTGCTGGCCGGGATGGGGCCGCAGGGCCAGCAGGTCCGCGGCGAAGGCGCGGTCGGTGGCCAGCAGGGCCTCGACGCTGCAGGCGCCCACGATGTCGGCGACGGTCAGGAGGTGCTTGGCGTCGTGGGCCGCGAGGCAGAGCATTCCCAGAATCCCGTCGGTGCCGTTGGTGAGGGCCAAGCCCTCCTTCTCGACCAACTCCAGGGGCTCGATGCCCGCCCGGGCTAGGGCCTCAGCTGCGTCGATCGGGCCATCGTCGGTCAGCACCTCGCCCTCGCCGATCAGAACGAGCGCGGCATGGGCCAACGGCGCGAGGTCGCCGCTGGCGCCCAGAGAGCCGTGCTCGGGCACGACGGGAACCACGCTCGCGTTGATCAGGCGCACCAGCGACTCCGCGACCTGCGGCCTCGCGCCTGACGCCCCGAAGGCCAGGGTTCGGACTCTGAGGAACATCATGGCCCTGACCACCTCGGCTTCCACCGCCGGTCCCATCCCGGCCGCGTGGGACCGGATCAGGGACTGCTGGAGCGCAGCCCGCCGGTCCGCGGGGATGGTGGTGTTGGCCAGGGCACCGAAGCCGGTTGAGATCCCGTAGACGGGTTCGCCGTCGGCCAGGGACTCGACGATGCGGCGGGCATCGGCCATGCGCGACAGGGCGCCGTCGCTGAGGCGTACCTTCTCGCCGCGGCGGGCAATGGCGACGACGTCGGCCACGGTGACGCCTGCTCCGTCGAGATCCACCGTCACGCGAGGGCTGCCTCCGGTGAGGAGAGCGCCAGCGCGGTGGCCACAGCCGCCTCGACCACGGCGGTGGCCGCAGTCTGGAGGCGGCGGCCGACGAGCCGCTCCGCCGGGCCGAGCACCGACAGGGCGGCGAGCAGGCCCGCGGAGCCGTAGATCGGCGCGCAGACTGCGGTGACGTCGGGCTCGATGGCGCCGGTGTTGAAGATGGGCGCGGGGCGGGCGCCCGGTGCCAGAGGAACGGAGAGCAGGGCTTCGCCTACCGCCGTGCCGTCGATGGGGACCGCGCGGCCCACCCAGCCGACGTGGCGGATGGCCCGCCGACCCTCCACCGAGTCGATATAGACCGCCTCGTCGCCGTCGCGTACGGCCAGGTACGCGGACTCCTCGGTGGCCTCGACGAGACGCTCAAGTTGGGGCTGGGCCGCCGCGGTGAGCCGGGCGTAGGGACCCGACTGCAGCGAGGCCAAGGCGGTGCGCAAGAACGAGGGCCCGACGGAATAGGTCCCGAAGTCGTCCTTGACGACGTACCCGCGGTCGGTGAGGACCCGCAGGTGGCGCAGGGCCGTGCTGGCCGGCATACCGGTTCGGACTGCCGCCGCAGTGAGGCTGAGCGCGCCCTCGGTGATCACGGTGTCCAGGAGAGTCAGCACCCGCTCGGCCGAGCGCGACCTGTGCAGCGGGGAGGGCGACGCGGGGGCATTTTGTTCAATATCTCGGGTTTCAGTGGTTCTTGTTTCAGGTATTGAAATCTCTTGCTGCATATTGGCACAATAGGCCAATAGCGGCTACGATGCAAGTAGCCACGAGGCCTTCAGGAACGGGGTCCGCGATGCCCGCCACTGCACAGCACAGCGCCAGCGCTCCTCCCGGAGGAGTGAGATCCCCCACAGGCACGTCGCTGACCTGTCGCGGCTGGCCCCAGGAGGCTGCCTTCCGGATGCTGCAGAACAATCTCGACCCCGACGTGGCCGAGCGACCCGACGACCTCGTCGTCTACGGGGGCACGGGCCGGGCCGCGAGATCGTGGGACGCCTACCACGCCATGATCCGGGAGTTGACCGACCTCGGCGGCGACGAGACCCTGCTGGTGCAGTCGGGCAAGCCGGTCGGCGTGCTCCGTACCCACGAGTGGGCACCCAGGGTCCTGATCGCCAACTCCAACCTGGTCCCGGAGTGGGGCACATGGGACGAGTTCCGCCGGCTGGAACATCTCGGCCTGACCATGTACGGGCAGATGACGGCGGGGTCGTGGATCTACATCGGCACCCAGGGGATCCTCCAGGGCACCTACGAGTGCTTCGCGGCCATCGCCCGCAAGCGGTTCGGCGGGTCGCTGGCGGGAACCCTCACCGTCACCGCCGGGCTGGGCGGGATGGGCGGCGCCCAGCCGCTGGCCATCACCATGAACGAGGGGGTGGCGCTGTGCATCGAGGTCGATCCCGAGCGGGCCGCTCGCCGGGTGGAGACCCGCTATCTCGATGTGGTCGCCGATGACTACAACGACGCCCTGCGCCGCTGCACCGAGGCCCGCGGGGCCCGCCGCCCGCTGTCGGTGGGTCTGGTCGGCAACGCGGCCGACGTGGTGCCGCGCCTGCTGGCCGACGGTGTCGCAGCAGACATCGTCACCGACCAGACCTCGGCGCACGATCCGCTGATGTACGTTCCCAACGACCTGTCGCCCCCTGCCGCCGACGAGCTGCGCCGCAACCAGCCCGCCGAGTTCGTGCGACGGTCCCGGGCGGCCATGGCCGCCCATGTGGAGGCCATGGTGGGCTTCCTCGACGCCGGCGCCGAGGTGTTCGACTACGGCAACAGCCTGCGGGCCGAGGCCGTTCTCGGGGGCTGCGAACGGGCCTTCGACTATCCGGGGTTCCTGCCCGCCTACATCCGGCCCCTGTTCTGCGAGGGCAAGGGGCCGTTCCGCTGGGTGGCGCTGTCGGGCAACCCGGCCGACATCGCGGCCACCGACCGGGCCGTGCTGGAGGAGTTCCCCGAAGACGAGGACCTCAAGCGATGGATCACCCTGGCCGGCGAGCGGGTCGCGTTCCAGGGCCTGCCGGCCCGGATCTGCTGGCTCGGCTACGGGGAGCGCCACCGGCTGGGGCTGCGGTTCAATGAGATGGTCCGATCCGGCGAGTTGGCCGCGCCCATCGTCATCGGGCGCGACCACCTCGACTCGGGCTCGGTGGCCTCGCCCTACCGGGAGACCGAGGACATGCTCGACGGCAGCGACGCCATCGCCGACTGGCCCCTGCTGAATGCGCTGGTCAACACGTCGTCGGGCGCATCGTGGGTGAGCATCCACCACGGCGGCGGCGTGGGCATCGGACGGTCGATCCACGCCGGCCAGGTGAGCGTGGCCGACGGGACCGATCTGGCCGCACAGAAGCTGGAGCGGGTCCTTCTCAACGACCCCGCCACCGGCGTGATTCGCCACGTCGACGCCGGCTACAACAGGGCCCGAGAGGTGGCCGCCGAGCGCGGCGTGCACATACCGTCACCGAGCCGCGATCTATCCGCTCGGCCTCTGGTTCCGTGACCGTCCGAGACATCCTCTCCATCGGCCATCCGGCGCTGCGCGCCCCGGCCGCGGCTGTGCCGCAATCCGAGATCGCCAGCGGGCGGGTGCAAGGCATCGTGGACGACCTCATCGACACGATGCGCCACGCCAACGGGGCAGGGCTGGCCGCCAACCAGATCGGCGAGACGGCCCGGATCGCCGCCATCGAAGTGAACGACAACCCCCGCTACCCCTACAAGCCGCCCATCCCGTTGACGGTCGCCATCAACCCCCAACTGGAGGTGCTCGACGGCGAGACGGTGGTCATCAACGAGGGCTGCCTCTCGGTGCCGCTGCGCGGCGACGTGGTCCGCTCGGTCAATCTCCGGGTCCGCTACTTCGACCGTCACGGCACCGAGCACCGCCAGCAAGCACGGGGCCTCACCGCGGGCACCTGGCAGCACGAGTGCGACCACCTCGACGGAATCCTGATCGTGGATCGGGCCGACCCGGCGACCCTGAGCACCTGGGACGAGTTCGAGCGGCACCACCGCGACGCGTTCGTCGAGCGCATCTCCCGGTTCACCGAGAGCATCGGCTCATGACGCAGCGGTACTGGTGCGAGCTGGCCTGGCTCGGCGGCGACCGGGCCGAGCCGGGTGTGGAGATCACCGTCGACGGCGACCGCATCGCGGCCGTTTCCTCCGGCGTGCGGATCCGGCCCGAAGGAGCCGTGCCTCTGCGGGGCCTGACCCTGCCTGCGCTGGCCAACGCACACAGCCACGCCTTCCACCGGGCTCTGCGGGGGCGAACCCACAGCGGGCGGGGGAACTTCTGGACCTGGCGCGACCTAATGTACCGGGTGGCGGCCCGGCTGGATCCCGACCGCTACTACCGGCTGGCCCGGGCGGCGTTCGCGGAGATGGCCCTGGCCGGCATCGGCGTGGTGGGCGAGTTCCACTATGTCCACCACCGACCCGGCGGGGGGGCCTACGACGACCCCGGCGCCATGGGCGAGGCGGTGGCGGCCGCGGCCCGCGACGCCGGCATCCGCCTGACCCTGCTGGACACGCTGTACCTCCACGGCGGGCTCGATCTCGCGGCAGACAGCGGCTACGGGCCGCTTCGGCCCGAACAGGCCCGGTTCAGCGACGGCAGCGCCGACCGGTGGGCTGAGAGGGCTGACGGGGTGGCTTCCAAGCTGGCCGGCCCGACGGTCAGGGTCGGCGCGGCGGTGCACTCGGTCCGAGCCGTCGACCCGCCGGCCATCAAGGTGGCTGCGGACTGGGCCCGAGGGCGCGGCGCCCCGCTGCACTTCCATGCCTCGGAGCAGCCGGCGGAGAACCAGCAGTGCTTCAACGTCCACGGCCTGACTCCCACGGACGTGATAGCGCAGGCCGGCGGGTTGGGCCCCGACACGACGCTGGTGCACGCCACCCACGCCTCCGAGCGCGACACCGCGCTGATCGGCGAGGCCGGGTCGCACTGCTGCCTGTGCCCCACCACCGAGCGGGACCTGGCCGACGGCACCGGACCGAGCACCGGCCTGGCCGGGGCAGGAGCCGGACTGTGCCTGGGCTCGGACTCCCACGCCACCGTCGACATCCTCGAGGAGGCCCGCACGGTCGAGCTCGACCAGCGGGCGGCCACCCACGTCCGGGGGGTGTTCTCCGTGGAGGCCCTGGCCTCGATGGCCACCGCCGGCGGCTACCGGTCCCTGGGTTGGCGCGACGGCGGCGTCCTGGAGGCGGGCGCGCTGGCCGACTTCGCCACGGTGGGGCTCGACTCGGTGCGGATGGCCGGAGCCGGAGCCGACACCGCGCTGGCCGCGACGATCTTCGCGGCCACCAGCGCGGACGTGCGCCACCTGGTGGTGGGCGGGAGGACCGTCGTGCGCGGCGGACGGCACACCACCGTCGATGTCGCGGCCGAGCTCGGATCAGCCGTCGCGGAGGTCACAGCACCATGACCCTTGTGATCGACAACATCTCCGAGCTGGTCACCAACGACCCCGCGCTCGGGGCAGGCCCGCTCGGGGTCGTGGAGGACGCGTCGGTAGTCATCGACGGGGACACGGTGGTGGCGGTGGGTCCGGCCGGAGCCGTCGCCGACGAGCGCCTCGACGTCGGCGGCCGGTGCGTGCTGCCCGGGTTCGTGGACTCCCACACCCACTTGGTGTTCGCGGGCGACCGGGCCGAGGAGTTCACCCGGCGCATGGCCGGCGTTCCCTACGACGGGGGCGGGATCAGGGTCACCACCGAAGCCACTAGGACCGCGGGGCGAGCCGCATTGCGGACCTCGCTCGAACAGAGGCTGGCCGAGGTCCACCGGGCGGGCACCACCACGGTGGAGATCAAGTCGGGCTACGGGCTGTCGGTGGACTCCGAGGCCGAGCTGGCCTCCCTGGCCGCCGAGGCCACTCCGGAGGCCACGTTCCTGGGCGCCCACCTGGTGCCCAGCGAGTACCAGGGGCGGGCCGACGACTACGTCGAGCTGGTGTGCGGACCGATGCTCGACGCGGTCGCCGGCCGCGTCCGGTGGATCGACGTGTTCTGCGAAATCGGCGCGTTCGACGCCGAACAGTCCCGGGCCGTGCTCGAGGCGGGCCGGACCGCCGGACTGGGGCTGCGACTCCACGCCAACCAGCTAGGGCACGGGCCGGGAGTGCAGCTCGGAGTGGAGATGGGCTGCGCGTCGGTGGACCACTGCACGTATCTCTCGGACGCCGACATCGAGGCCCTGGCCTCCAGCGACACCGTGGCCACATTCCTGCCGGCCACCGACTTCTCCACCCGCCAGCCCTATCCCAACGCCCGCCGGGCCATCGACGCCGGGGTGCGGGTGGCCATCGCCTCCAACTGCAATCCGGGTTCGAGCTACACGAGCTCGCTGTCGTTCTGCATGGCGCTGGCCGTGCGCGACATGCATATGACCATCGACGAGGCCATCGCCGCGGTGACGACTGGAGGGGCGGGCGCGCTGGGCCGGACCGACGTGGGGCGGCTCGCCCCCGGCGCTCCGGCCCACGTGACCATCCTCGACGCACCCAGCCGCCATCACCTCGCCTACCGGCCCGGCGTCCCATTGATCTGGCGGACCCTGGGAGCCGACTACCGGCTCCCGCCCGCCGGCGACCAGACTTAACCCGAACCCACCAGGAGAAGACATGACCAGCGAAGACATGACACGCGAAGCCATGACCAGCAGCGTCCCCAACCCGACCGAGCACAACCAGTGGTATCCCTTCGCCAACCGGCCCCTGCCGCCTGAGGTCAACGGGCGCGCCGTCAATCCGGCCGTCATCCCGGTGTTCGACGCCGCGCCCTTGCCGTCCAGCGCCCGGTTCGTGGTGGTCGGAGCGGGCGTGCACGGGCTGTCGAGCGCCTACCACCTGGCCATGTACCTGCAGCGCACCGGCAAGGGCTCGGGCCGCGACGTGGTGCTGATCGACAAGCAGGGGCCGGGCGCGGGCGCCACCGGACTGGCCTGCGGCTGCGTCCGCAACATGTACATGACCGGCCCGCTGCACGCCATCCTGCGAGCCAGCGTGGAGGTGTGGGAATCCGACCCGGTGAACCTCGGCTTCCAGCAGGTGGGGTACGTGTCGGTGGGCGAGTCGAACCAGATCGAGGACTACCTCAAGCTCCAGGCGTCGCAGGCGGCCAGCGGGTACCCGTCCGACGTCTACACCGGCTCGGAGGCCCGGGCCTTCCTCACCAACCTGTGGCCCGACTTCAAGACCGAGAACTGCGACGTGGCGCTCCACGAGCACCGCTCCGGGTACGCCGGCACCCACATGGCGGTGTGGGGACTCGACCAGAAGTGCCGCCAGTGGGGCGTGCAGCGGGTGTACGGCGCCACCGTGACCGGCTACCAGCTCGACGCCTCGGGCTCGGTGACCGCGGTGGAGACCGACCAGGGGTCGATCGCCTGCGACCAGGTCGTGGTGGGAGCGGGGGCGTGGACGCCGCAACACTGGGAGTGGCTGGGCGGCCCCTCGCACGTCGACGTGCTCTACCCCGACGGCCATGTCGCGGAGCAGACGGACATGTGGACCTACTGGCGGCTGCTGGAGGGCGAGGTGCTGCTGCCCGAGGGCGTCGACTTCCGCACCGCCCAGCACCGGGACTCGCCGGTGCTGCACGTGGAACTCATGAACACGCCCGTGCACTCCGACGACGGCAGGTTCCTCAAGGACCACTTCTACACGTATGTGCGCTACGCAGCCGAGCGGGTGGGCGCGCCCGGCCTGCAGGGCGGGACGATCCCGGTCAAGATCGGCCCGAGGGCGGCCGTCGAGCCCTACGGCCACCTGAACGACGACTACCAGGCCGAGGAGTGGTTCGCCGACTATTACTGCGCCACCCTGGGCATGCTGTTCAAGCGCCTGGAGAACCTGCGGCCGTTCTTCAAGGAGCGCCGCAACGGCGGGATCGGCGCGTTCACGCCCGACAACGTGCCGGTGTTCGACTACGTGGCCGACAACGCCTGGGTGATCGCCGACTCCAACCACGGGTTCAAGATGATCGGCGTGGGCAAGCTGACCGCCCAGATGCTGGTGCACGGCGACAAGCCCGACGAGCTCAAGCCGTTCACGCTCGACCGCTACCGCACCGGCGCCACCTTCGGCGACCGCAACTCAAACTGCCCCTGGGTGTAGGCCTCGCGACGCTACGTCGGCGGGGCCGTTGCCGTCAGCCCGCGAACGTGGCGAGCCAGCGCTCCCGGCCCGGAATGCGGAACACCACATTGCGCTCGCGGGTGGCGCCCATGGTGGCCGACGACTCCAGCGAGTAGCGGTGGCCGGGGTACAGCACGGCATCGTCGGGCACCCGGGCCAGCCTGGTGGTGAGGCTCTCGTACATCTGGGCGGGATCGGACCCGGGAAGGTCCATGCGGCCGCACCCCTCCAGGAACAGCGTGTCGCCGGCCACCAGGCGGCCGTCCACCAGGAAGCACTGGCTGCCGGGGGTGTGGCCCGGGGTGGCAATGAGCTCGATGTCTATGGCCCCAACGGTCACCACGTCTCCTGAGGCGTGGCTTACCAGACAGTCGTCGTCCACCCCGGTCACCTTCTTCACGAGATCGGCCTCGTCGGCCTGGACGTGGATCGGCACCGAAACCCGCTCCAGCAGCCGGCTGATCCCCTCGATGCTGATGCCCATCATCTCCCCGCCGACGTGGTCGGGGTGGTAGTGGGTGGCCAGCACGCCGGTGCAGGCCATGCCGTCGGCTTCCAGCAGGTCGATGAGCCCAGCGGTGTCATAGGCCGGGTCGACGAGCACGGCCTGGCCGGTGCGGCGGTCACCGATGGCGTAGACGAAGTTCACCATCTGGCGGGCCAGCCCGTCGCCGGCCGCGAAGTCGCGCCCCGACAGCAGCTGGCGGAAGTAGAGCCGGTCTGACACCTGCGCCACCCTAACGGGTCTTCAAAACAGCGTCGTAGGGCCGCGACGGCCGTACCATGCCCCGGATGGATCAGCGTGACGAGCCGGGGACCCGCAAGATCGGGTACCTCGGACCGGTTGGCACGTTCACCGAGCAGGCCGTCTACTCCCAGCCCGACCTGGCCCGCATGGAGCATCGCCCGCTCGGCTCTATCTTCGACGTGCTCGGAGCCGTGGAGAGCCGGGAGGTCGACGTCGGCCTGGTCGCCATCGAGAACATGATCGAGGGATCGGTTACCGCCACCCTCGACGCCCTGGCCTTCGACACCGAGTTGTTCATCCAGCGCGAGGTGATCATCGACGTCAACCTCAACCTGCTGGTGCAGCCGGGCGTGCGGATCGAGGACATCGAGCGGGTCCGCTCGCACCCGGTGGCCTATGCCCAGTGCCGGGGACACCTGGCCGAACGCATCCCCGGGGTGGCCTTCGAGCTCGCCAACTCCACGGCCGACGCCGCCCGCCGCCTGGCCGAGGCGGATGAGCGCACCGTGGCTGCCATCGCCCCGCTGCGCGCCGCGGAGGTGTACGGACTCGAGGTGGCGGCCGGCGACATCGCCGACCGGGCCGACAACAAGACTCGCTTCGTCCTCGTCGGGGCCGACGGGATCGCCCCGCCCACCGGCCACGACAAGACGAGCCTGGTGGTCTACCAGCAATCCGACGTGCCGGGCTCACTGATCGGAATCCTCCAGGAGTTCGCAGCCCGGGCCATCAACCTCAGCAGCCTGCAGAGCCGGCCGACCAAGGCGAACCTCGGCCAGTACTGCTTCCTGCTCGACTGCGAGGGTCACATCGCCGACGAGGTGGTGGCCGACGCCCTACGGAACTTGAGCATCAAGACGGCCCGCGTCAAGTGCCTCGGCTCCTACCCGTCGGCGTCCGGAGGCGAGCACGACCGGATGATGAACCAGGCCGACGCGCTGACGGCCGGAGTCTGGATCGAAGAGCTGCGGTCCCGCATCCTCTGGTAGCGCCGCCCGCAGGGCCGAGCCACGTCTCGCCTATCCTTGGCCGCGGAGGGATGGCAGAGCGGACGAATGCGACGGTCTTGAAAACCGTTGGGCCTTCACGGGTCCCGGGGGTTCGAATCCCCCTCCCTCCGCTCATTCCAGCCTCAAGGGCATTTGACCTGACTTTATAGAAGATCAACTCTAATGTATTATTACTTTTCATATTACTGATGTTTAGCAGAGCAACTGAGAGCTAACGGTCCTGTGGGGGCCGGAAACTGTGTCGTGGCTGGTCAGGCCGCCTGTCGGTGCTCGTTGATGAGTCCGTCGCATCGTGTCGACTTCACGGCTTCGGGGTGCTCGTTGGCTGGTTCGGAGGGTCGGCCGGGTCCGGGGGTCGCAGCGAGCAGGGTCCGGTACTCGTCGGCGAGGGCTGGCCGGTTGTTCTGTCGGTGCAGGATTCTGAGCTGGTGGCGCAGCACGATGATCTCAAGGTCCTTCGAGTGTCCCGAGCGCACAGCCAAGCGTGCCAACGACACGAGGAACCGGTACAGAACGCGACACATGGGACCCCAGGATCGGGAGTGTCGCACCTGTTCAGCGCGCTACGACCGAGTTTCGGCCACCCACGGCTCCCAGGATGCAGCGCATCATGCCTGGTCAGCGCACACGACCGCATTTTCGGGCACCCACACGTACCCTAGGCGGCGCTACTTCGCGGTGGCCCCCGATCAGTACAACGAGGCGCTGAGCCGGGCCTCCCACACCCTTTGGGTGCGGGAGGCAGCGCATTCGCTACAGGCCAGACAATCAGATCTCACCTCAAGACTTCAAGACGCAGAAGAACTCCTTCGCACACTGCAGTTGTCTCAGCTAAAGGCTACAGTTGTGCTGTCTGTGACGAGTCCCGACGAATCAGACCGGCGCGGTGCCACGGTTCGTAACTCCGTCGATGTTGCCGACTCCCTTGAGAAGCTCCGAGAGGCAACGCGTGAGTTTTCTAGGAGTGCTGAGATACTTCGAGAGGCAACGCGTGAGTTGTCCCAATGCACTGAGAAATTTCGTACCCAAGTGCAGCAAATCGTTGAGGATCGCCTAGCTAGCGATCGCGACGAGCCAAACAGTGGCTTTTTCTTGAGCCTCGGAGAGATGCTCAACCTGGGGCCTCGACTTCAGCATTCCGAATTTGACCCCGGGCTACAGAACGCGTTCGGATCGGCCGGAGATCTTCTGACTCGCCCGCTTCTCAGCGTCTGGCAAGCGAGTGAAGAGCGGCAACACGCCTCGTTCGATTCTGTGATGCTGGACTAGAAATGACAATTGACGGCGATCCGACCGAGGAAAACGTCGACGCAACCAAGCAAGCGCCGAGCGATGAGATCGACATTCTTGATGGAGAGAGGCAAGATGTCGATCTAAGTCTCGATGACATTTTTCGGCAGTTGAGTTCCGCGATCCTTGACGGCGGGGGAGCATTCGATACGGCAAACCTCGCCGTGCTGGCACAGATGTCGGGGCCCCTCCCGCCACCCCAGATGCTGAACGATTACAACCACATCATTCCAGATGCGGGGGAATCTTCCTCATGCCGGTTGTCTTCGCGTTGAGGAACGGAGCGGAACGGCACTTCGGACTGCTGGCGACCATCAACCCAGGTGTGATTGGGGTCCCCGCCCGTGAGATCGTGGACTAGGCGTTCGCGGGCTGCAGCTCGGAAGTCTCGTCTGATACCTGAAGCGGTTACGAGAAAACCACACACGTCAGCGAGCAGTTTAGCCGCGATCGGTCGGACAAACCCCTCGTCCCGGCAGCGCCAGAGGGTGTTGATGCGCTGCCTCACTTGATTCCACGCGCCCTTCAACCACGGCTCGTCATCACGGTCGACCGACGGATAGAGTTGCCCGAGAGACGAATCACCAGCCCAAGAGAGCCCTGTATGTCAATACCAGAAACAGCTGAGAGCCGCTATGATTCCTCCGTTCAGAAGGGGATCATGGCCGTCGATGTCGGAGAAGCGCTGGTGCCATGAGCGACGCGACCGCCCAACGCTCCGGGACCGTTGCCGCGGCCCGGGCAGCGGGCGCGGTCAAGGTCTACGGGTCGGGCGAGACCGCGGTCCGCGCCCTCGACAATGTGGACGTCACTTTCGAGAAGGGACGTTTCACCGCGATCATGGGCCCGTCGGGGTCGGGCAAGTCAACGCTGTTGCACTGCATGGCCGCTCTTGACAATCTCACCGAGGGCCGGGCCTTCATCGGTGGCACCGATCTGAGCACTCTCTCCGACAAAGAACTGACCAGGCTGCGCCGCGACCGGGTGGGGTTCATCTTCCAGGCCTACAACCTGGTTCCCACGCTGACCGCCATCGAGAACATCACTCTGCCCGTTGACCTGGCTCGGCGCGGGGCCGACCAACAGTGGATGGACAGGGTGATCGCCGCGGTGGGTCTGGGCGACCGTTTGGACCACCGGCCCAACGAGCTGTCCGGTGGCCAGCAGCAGCGGGTGGCGGTGTCAAGGGCGTTGGCCAGCAAGCCGGAGATCATCTTCGCCGATGAGCCCACCGGGAACCTCGACTCCCAGTCTGGCAGGGATGTCTTGCGGTTCATGCGCCAGGCGGTGGACGATCTGGGCCAGACGATCGTGATGGTCACCCACGACACCACGGCGGCGTCCTACGCCGACCGGACGGTGTTCCTTGCCGACGGCAGCGTCCAGGGCGAGATGCTCGACCCGACCGCCGACGAGTTGCTCGATCACATGAAGATCCTGCAGGTGGGCCACTTCATCCGGGGCATCCCCGGGGGCGCCACGATGGACGCGGTCCTGGAGTTCATCGAGGACCTGGACGACTGATCTCGGACCGTGACAGGGGCATCCCCACCTCGGTACGTCTTGAGCCGGTAGCCAGCCGATGACCTTGCTGCGCTACAGCTTCCGCAACATCGCCGGCGCCAGAGTGCGGTTCGCGCTCACCACCCTGGCGGTGGTCATGGGGGTGGCTCTCACGGTCGGCGTGCTGATCGCCACCGATGGCCTGCGCGCCTCTCTCGGCGGCTTGGCCGAGAAGCTCTCCGAGAACGTCGACCTCTCGGTCCGCTTCCAGTCCGAAGTGGGCGACCCCTTCGAGGACTTGCCTCTGCTCGACCCGTCGGTGAAGGACCAGTTGGAGGCGATCGACGAGGTGGAGAGGACATCGGGCGCGGTGTTCGAGTTCAACACCGTGGCCATCGACGCCGACGGGAACGCCCTCGATCCCGGGCTCGGCCGTCAGGGTGGAGACGGCTGGCCCGAGGACGAGTCGCTGGGCCCGATCTTCGTCCTCGACGACGGCGTCAGCCGCAGGCCCGCTGGGCCCGACGAGTTCACCATGGACCACCACACCGCCACTGACCACGGCTTCCAGATCGGCGAGCGCTACCAGGTCTCCACTCCCAGCGGCACCCGCTCCTTCGAGTTGGTCGGCTACCACTACTTCCTGGAACCCGACCTCCGGATCCCGTTCCAGCAGGTCGCCTGGGACATGGCTACGGCTCGGCAGCTCCTGCACGGCGGCGGGGGCTACGACCGCATCGATGTGGGGCTGTCGCCGGGCGCCTCGCTGCAGGCGGTGATCGCGTCCATCGAGCGCACCCTGGGCCCCTCCATCGAGGTCCTCTCCCAGCAGGACCAGACCGATGAGCGCAAAGCGGAGTTCGACGAGATCATGAACCTCTTCCGCAACCAACTGCTGGCGTTCGCCGTCATCGTGCTGGTCATCTCGGCGTTCATCACCTACAACACGTTCCATCTGGTCATGGGCCAGCGCATCAAGGAGCTGGGATTGCTGCGGGTGCTGGGGGCCAGCCGGCTTCAGCTGGCCCAGACGGTGGCGCTCGAGGCCCTCGCAGTGGGCGTCGTGGCCACCGTGGCAGGACTCGGCTTGGGCGTGCTGGTGTCCAGAGCCATCATGAGCGCGCTGCAGATCGCAGGCGCCCACCTGCCGCCGATCGAATTGATCGTCGACGGGGGGACCATCCTCGCCGCCATGGCAGTCGGCATCGGCGTGACCCTGGCAGCCGCGATCTGGCCGGCCCTGCGGGCCCGCCGGGTGACGCCCATGGTGGCGCTGGCCAACGACGCCGACGTGGACCCCTACGGCCGGCGCCGGTCGATCATCATGGGATCGGTGTTCGGCGGGGCGGGGCTGGTGCTTCTGGTCGTGGGCCTGCTGTCCGATCTCCCCACATTCCCGCTCGTCGCACTGCTCGGCGTGGGCGCGCTGCTGGTGTTGGTGGGCGTGAACATCGCCAGCCCGGCCATGGCCCGGCCGATATCGCTCTTCCTGGGGTGGCCAGCCGCTTGGAAATACACCGTGAGCGGCCGCCTGGCCCGGCTGAACGCGGCCCGCAACCCTCGCCGCACCGCGACCACCGCATCAGCGCTGATAATCGGGCTGGCCATGGTGTCGGTGGTCACCGTGCTGGGCACATCGTTCAAGCAGACCCTGTACGACCAGCTCGAAGACTCGGTGCAGGCCGACTGGATGATGTGCGCCGGCGATTGCAGCAACCTGCAGTCGATGTTCAGCCCGCAAGCCACCCACCAGATATCGGCGTTGCCCGAGATCGAGTCGGTGGCGGCCTTCCGGTTCCGAGACGACGGGGTGCGCACCACCGATGGCGAGCAGCATGTGCTCACCGCCGCCAGCCTCGCCTCGTTCTCCCGCCATGTGGAGCCGGGCATCGTGTCCGGAAGTCTGGCGGGAGCCGGCCCCGGTGACGTGATCGTGCAAGTCGATGACGCCGCCGAGTTGGGCCTGGCCGTGGGCGATCAGGCGCGCCTGGAGTTCCCCGGCCGGCGGACGGCGAGCTTCAACGTGGTGGCCCTGTTCACCGAGGACTCCGTAGTGAGCTCCTGGGTCATCGACCTCCAAGACTGGGACCGCTACATCGTCGGCGACCAGGACAGCCTGGCCACCGCCACCACGGCCCCAGGGGTCAGACCCGATGAGGCTCGGGCCGCGCTGGAAGCCGAGCTCGCCGACTACCCCCAGCTCGACGTGAGCAACCAGGCCGAATTCCGGGAGAGCAAGGCCGTCCAGATCGACACCATGCTGGTGGTGGTCAACGTGTTCTTGGTCATCGCGCTGCTGATCGCGGTGACGGGCATCTCCAACACGATGGTCCTGTCGGTGTTCGAGCGGAACCGGGAGCTGGGGCTGCTGCGAGCCGTAGGCATGGCCAAATGGCAGATCTGGGGCACGATCATCTTGGAGGGGATCATCGTGGCCGTCTTCGGCGGGCTCGTCGGTATCGCCACCGGGGTTGCGGTCGGCGTGATCGCCGCCGCGGCAATTCCCGGCGACATCATCTCTGCCACCACCGTGCCGTGGCTCACGCTGGTGATCTACCTGGCGGTGTCGGCGGCAGCCGGACTGCTGGCCGCCTTCCTCCCCGCCCGCCGGGCCAACCGCCTCAATGTGCTCAAGGCGATCTCGCACTCGTAGAAGTCGACGCTCTTACCTACAACGACGCAACCTGTGGGCGCAAGAAGTCCGGCCACAACACTCGCCATGCCGCGCCGGTCCAGAGGTGCCCCGCGGATCAGCCCGTTCGCGGACCCTCAGCTCACACTGCCTGCCCCATCAAACGCGTAGAGCCACTATTGGAAGAACAGAAGGTTCACCTAATAGAAACTCAACGGTTGCTCAATCCAAGCCGTCGAAGTAGGAGACACTCGCGAGACTATCAGCCCCGTCAGTTCACAGTTGTTACCTATGCCGAAGATCTCAGTCACCGGCTAGGAGCGGCACTGGCATCCAATTCTAGGACGTCGCAGCAGCTGGATCGCTCGTTTCCAGGACGACTGTTTCAAGATATTCCTACCCCCGAGCCCGCAAAGGAGCGACCAATGACTGTGGTCATCGGCATCGACCCGCACAAGGCTTCCCACACCGCGACCGCGATCGGTCCCGGGTGCGTCGAGGCCGCCACGATCAGACTGCGAGCAGCCCGCTCGACACCTGAGGAGTTGTTGAGCTGGGCGGCGCAGTGGCCCGAGCGCCGCTGGGGCGTCGAGGGCGCCCGCGGCCTGGGCCAGCTGCTGGCCCAGCAACTCGTCGCCGTCGGCGAGCATGTCGTCGACGTGCCCGCCACCCTCTCGGCGCGGGTGCGGACCCTCGAGACGGGCCACGGCCGCAAGACCGACCGCATCGACGCCCGCGCGGTCGCGCTCGTCGCCGCTCAGCGCCCCGATCTCCCCCGCGTCGGCGCGGATGATCACTGTCGCGTGCTGCGGCTGCTGGCGGCCCGCCGCGACGAGCTGACCAGCGAACGGCGCCGCACAATCAACCGGCTGCACCGACATCTGCGCGACCTGATCGCCGACGGAGCGCCAACCCAGCTCAGCACCAAGACCGCCGCCGCCCTGCTCGCTGAGGTGCGCCCCGCAGACGGCGTCGAGGCCGAGCGCAAGCAGATGGCCCGAGACCTCCTCCAAGATCCTCGGCCACATCGGCGACATCGGCCGCTTCCCCAGCGCCGACCGCCTCGCCAGCTACGCAGGCACCGCACCCATCGAAGCCAGCAGTGGCGACGTCGTGCGCCACCGACTGTCCCGACACGGCAACCGCCAACTCAACAACGCCATCCACCTCGCCGCCCACACCCAGACCATCCGCCCCGGCCCCGGACGCGACTACTACCAGCGCCGACGCGACACCGGCAACAGCCGCAACGAAGCCCTCCGACTCCTGAAACGACAACTCACCAAGACCATCTACCGCACCCTCCTCGCCGACGCCAACCGCACCCGCCACAACGCCGCGACTTGACATAGAGACGCTATCAGGTCACGTCCGCCCGACCGGTCGGTGCGCGCCCCGCCTGCGGGCCCGGGCCGACAGATCATCGTGAAGGCACCCGAGGGGCCAGTCGTGGCAAGGGTCAGACCCAGCCCCACCGACAAAGCACCCCCAGTATGAGTGTCGTGGTACTCGGGCAGCTCTCCGGTCTCATAGAGGTCGCAGAACCGTTTGACGTCCGCGACCAGCCGCCGCGCCAGACGCGCTGTGAGCGCGCCCCGAACGCGGGGTGGTCCTCCAAGAAGCGGCTGCCGCAGTTGTCGCACGCCATCCGCCGCCGCGACCACACCAGCGTCGTGGGACGCCCCGAGACCCCCAGGTCTCGGATCTTCTTGTCACGGCGGTCATGCACCCTGTGGCACTTGAACCCGCACTGCGCACAGCGCAGCCTCCTGAACGTGGACTCGACGCTCACCCTGAGCACGTCCGGGGCGTCCTCGAGCACCTCCAACACGCGGATCTGCCGCAGGTGCAGCCGAACTGCCATAACATCGGAAGCCATCGGGGCCCTCCCCCCTCGTTTCCGCGAAGGCTCGGAGAATTGCATACGTATGTACGTACTCGGACCCTCCCTCCGCGTGCCGAGGCCCGCCGGGCCATACGGGCCTAGTCTGATAAGTCGACCATCTGTGAGGGAGCCGACATGATCCGCATCCGCTTGTTGGCCGCCCTGGCCGTTGTCGCTTTCGTGGCCGCGGCCTGTGGCGGATCAGACGACGGCGCCAGCAGCGATGAGGAGGCCGAGCCGACGGCCGCACCGACCACCGCCGCACCGACCACCACCGCACCCACCACCGAGACACCCGCCACCACCGCGGCACCCACGACTACAGCGGCGCCCGCCACCACCGACGCACCCACTACCACTGCAGCCCCGACCACTACCGCCGCACCGACCACTACCACCGCGCCGACCACCACCGCGGCGCCCACCACAACGACCATGCAGCCACCCACCACGACCACGGCGGCTCCGGCCGTCGCCGAGCCGCTGGCGACGGCCGGAGAATGGATAGCCCTAGCCGGCGGCGACGACTGCATCTGTGCCGACGGCAGCGACTACCACTACTGGGTACGCGAGGCCGATCCGTCCAAGCTGGTGTTCTACCTGCAGGGCGGCGGGGCGTGCTTCAGCCAGGAGACCTGCTCGTTCACCGGCGAGGCGAGCGCCTACAAGACCAACACCGACATCTCCTTGACGGCGAACAATCCCAGCGAATGGGACGGCATCTTCGATTTTGACAATCCGCTCAACCCGCTGCGGGACCATTCGTTCGTGGTGGCGCTGTACTGCACCGGCGACGTGCACCTCGGCGACCGCACCTACGACTACGGCAACGATGTGCTGGTTCACCACAACGGCTTCGTCAACGCCAACACTGCGCTCGCCACCGCATTTGAGCGTTTCGGCGGTGCGACCGAGGTGGTGGTGGCCGGTTCGAGCGCGGGATCGGCTTCGGCCGCGCTGTACGGTGGCCTGGCCGCCGACTTGTTCGCTGACGCGAGCATCGCGGTGGTGGCCGACGCCTCCGGCGCCTACCCGAGCGATCCCGGCATCAACTCCTACATCGGCGGACTGTGGGGAACGACCACAGTGGTCCCGGACTGGCCCGTCAACGAGGGGGTCACCGCGGCCGAGTATGGACTGCCAGAGCTGTTCATCCGAGCCGGCACGCACGCTCCCCGCGTCCGATTCGCCCGCTTCGACAACGCCTTCGACGGCGTCCAGGAGTTCTTCGCGGGGCTGGCCGGGTTCGACCCCAGCAACATGGACCAGCTCATGTACCAGAACGAGGCCATGATCGAGGCGGCCGGGGTGAACCAGGCCAGCTACATGGCCCCCGGCAGAGAGCACACGATCCTGTACCGCGACCTCGTGTACACGCTGGAGGTGGCGGGCGTGGCCTTCCTCGACTGGCTCACGGCGTTCCTAGGGGGCACCGACGTCGACGACGTCGCCTGCGTGGACTGCTCATAGCCGGCACGCCGGTACGATCACAGCTTCCGGAGACGTGGCCGAGTCCGGTTGAAGGCGCTTCCCTGCTAAGGAAGTAACGACGCAAGTCGTTCGTGGGTTCGAATCCCACCGTCTCCGCCAAGGGATCTTATCCATTTAAGGTCAATCTTGGTAGCCATTTGTGCTTGAAACGCTGTTTCTCTTCTCTTCGACGAAGCCGAGAGCCTCATGGGCATCGCTTACGCGGCCCACGGAATCGGGCCAGGGCCTATAGGCCGGGCAGTCTGGCGGACCGACTACTTCGACCGCCGCACAGGCACTCTGATAAAGCGCCATGTGCATGTCCTAGTAGCAGCCGAGCTATTCGACAGCGACGAACCCCTAGACCAGGTGCTCGAAGCCTACGACGAGAATCTACGCTCATGGCGACACCGGCTCTAGCTCGAGAGACAGCACTCGCGGGCGTCGTCCCACGCCGGGAACGCCCGGCGCCGACCAGCAGCACAGCGAGCCAGACCCGGAGTTGGCTCCCCGGGAGCACAAGATGTGCAGTCCCCCCTCTTCAAGATGTGCAGTCCTCGCGCTAGGCTCGCTGTTGTTCGAGGTCAGAAAAGCAGGGACACCCCCCCGCCAACCAATTGGGGGATGTGCATTTGCCCGAGCACGCAAGAAACAGACGACGACGGGCATGCCCATCCGGAACAACCCACACTTGAATCGTCGCATCGTCGCCGCGGTCAGCGTTGCAGCGCTCATCGCTGCTGGATGCGGCTCCGAGGGAGCCTCGGAGGATCAAGAACAGACCCTTGAAGCCGATATTGAGGCGCTGGAAGCGCGGGTGCAGACGTTGGAGGAACAAACAGGAGCGGAGGCGCGCTACAGGGACGCCGACGCCGAGGATCTTCTCGAAAGGGCCGTGGTGGAGCTGAACGCGAACCGACCGTTCGTGAACGTGTCCGCCTATGGGGTTCTAAGAACGAATGTCTCCTTTTCGGAGCGTCGCCCGGACGGAATCAGGGTTCCGGTGATTGTCGTGGACCATGGCGAGCGCTTCTGTCCACCGTCACCGGAGTGCATCGCGGTGACCGAACCTCCCGCAGCGCGGTCACCGGTTAGCGCGGCCATCGCGGTCTGGTCGCCCCTCGGATGTCGCTATGCCGTCTATGACCCGCACAACGGATGGTGGGTAGCGAAGGTGGCCTCCCTCGCACAGTCCGCCACGACTTGTGATCCTGTTGCGGCTAGCGCCGATTACGCAATCTCCCCAGGCCGTAGTGGCCCGAGGAGGGGTTTCGATTCAATCGGTCTGCGGTGGGAAGGTCACGCAGTAGGTGAGACATGACCTCACCGCGATCTTGCCGAATGGGGTATAGACGCCCTTACTGGTGGGGTACAGCTCTTGGGGGCCTGCGATTTGCCTTGTGATTGCAGGGCAAACGGCTGGTGGCTGACACCCCGCCAGCCAGCGCCATGCCAACGAGGACATTCCGCGGCCATCTGGCCTGCCCAGCAGCGCCCAAAGGGACACCTAAAATGGGGGCTGGCGGATCACGTGGGAATGCTCGTGGGAACAGTCGCTCGCGCTGCCCGCCAAACATATCCTGACACGGATTCTGGTTCAGCAACAGTTCGAGGCATTCCCCGCGCAGGTGCGGGACGCGATCCCCGACGAGGACGCCTTGGTGGACTCCATCGTCGCCGAGGAGCTGGCGACATGGCAGAGCCCCTGGTTCGAGTCGTTCCTGGAGTACGACCCGAGGCCGGCCATTGTCGCCCTCGACGTTCCGGTCATCGCTCTGTACGGCGAGCTGGATACGCAGGTTCCGGCGGCCGCCAACTCGACCGCCATGTCCGAGGCCATCACCGAGTCGAGCGTCCCGAGTCACACAATCGCCACGATCTTCTCGGCGAATCACCTCTTCCAGGAGGCCGTCACCGGCAGTGTCAACGAGTACGCCAGGCTGAAGCGCGAGTTCGCCCCCGACTTCCTCGCGATCCTCACGGAGTGGCTCACCGACGTCAGCGGTGTGTGAGGGCGCTTTCGGGGCACATCGCGTCCCGTCGAGGTAGATCAGTCGAATCGCAGTAGGAGCAAATTCGACTTCGAGATAGGTCAAGTCGAGGAGTTCGGCGTGTGGGAGCGGGCGTGTTGTCGGGTCTTGTGGTCGGTCATGACGCGTTGGTAGGCCTCGCGGGCGACGAAGCGTTTGAGGCAGCGGATGATGTCTTTCTTGGTGAGGCCCTCGGCGGTGCGGCGGGTGACGTAGTCGAAGGTGGGCTGGTGAAATCGCATGCGCACGATGACGACTCGGTGGAGGGCTGCGTTGGCTTGGCGGTGGCCGCCGCGGTAGAGGCGGTGCCGGTTGGTCTGGCCCGATGAGGCCGGGATGGGGCATGCCCGGCACAGCTCCGTGGCTGTTGTATTCTGTGGGCACGACTGCTCCGCGTTCTGTCGTGCTGGTGGTGTCGATCGACGGGTTGGCGCCGCGCTACATCACTCGCGCCGCCATGCCGGCCCTGACCACCCTCGCCCTCGAAGGCGCTTCGTGCTTTACGGCTCGGACCGTGACACCGCCACTGACACTCCCGGTCCACACGTCGATGTTGCGGGGCGTCGATCCGTCCACCCACGGGTCGCTCGACAACACATCGGCACCGTCGCGCACCGACGCGCCCTCGTTCCTTCAAGCGGCCCGCGACGCCGGCCGCTTGACCGCGATGTTCGTCAATTGGCTGCCGCTGGACGCCGCGATCGAGCGCGACGCGGCCAAGCAGCGATTCGTGATCGACGGCGGCTATGACCCCGACGAGGACCGCCGCGCGGTCGACGCCGCGGTCGCGGCCGTGGCCGACGGTCGCTGCGACCTTGTGTTCGTGTATCTCTCACATCCCGATGTCGACGGTCACACCCACGGCTGGGGCAGCGCCGAGTATGCGGCTTCGGCCACTCGCTCCGACACGGAGCTCGCCCGGCTGCTTGACGCTGCGGGTCCGGAGGCGTCCGTGTTGGTGACCACCGACCGCGGCGGGCTCGGCACCAGCCACGACGACGAGGTCGCCGATGTGTTGGAGACGTTCGTGGTGGTGCGGGCGCCGGGCCGGGTCCCGGCCGCGTCGGGCTGGCCGACCGCGTCGTCGCTCGATGTCGCCCCGACCGTCGCCGACCTGTGCGGGGTCGCGCCCGACCCCCGCTGGGAAGGGACATCACTGCTGGGCAGCGAGCTCCTGCTCGTCGAGGTCGTGTTGGACCTTCTGACCGCCGCGGCTGACGAGTCCTACCGCGAGCGGGTGACGATGCTGGATCACGCGCTGCAGTCCGCTGCGCTCGCCGCAGCCGACGACGCCGGCGACGAGATGGTGCTCGCCTGCCTCCTGCACGATCTCGGTCACCTCTTGGGCCAAGCCGGCGAGTGGGGTCTGCCGGACCACGCCGAGGTCGCGGCCCGGGCGCTGCAGCCTCTCTTGCCTCCCGCCGTCGTCGAGCCCATCCGGGGCCACGTCCAAGCGAAGCGGTACAGCGTGGCGGTCGACCCGGCCTACGACGACCGCCTCAGCGTCGCCTCGAAAATGTCGCTGACGGAACAGGGAGGCCCGCTTTCGCCAGACGAAGCCGAGGCGTTCGCCGCCGGCGCGTTCGCCGCGGAGGCGATGCGGCTGCGCGGCTACGACGACGGCGGCAAGGTCGGCGGTCTCACGATCGCCCCGCTTGGGACCTATCGGAGCCTGATCACCGCGGCGCTCGCGCCAAAGCGTCCGATCAACCCGTCGTGGGCACGCGACGCCTGCCGGTGCGGCGAGTGCCGCGACCCCGGCAACGATCAACACCTGATCGATGCCTCAGCGCTCGACGGGTGGACGGTGGTTCGCACCGACCGCACCAACAACGACCTCACCGTCACCCTGCACCACTATTCGGGTGAGAGGCACATCTGCCGCATCCCCACCGCAGAACCCGGCGACGTGCTTGCTGCGCCGTGGACGACGGCGTTCGCGAAGCAGTTGCGGTCCAACAGCACCAGCTGGACCGGTGACGATCATGGCGCGTTCGTCGATCAGTTGGCCCGGCGGGGCATCGCTTTGCTCCACGACTGCGGGACCGAGCCGGGAACGGTCCTCAAGGTCGCCAACACGTTCGGGTTCGTGCGCGAAACCAACTACGGCACCCTCTTTGACGTCGTCGCCGAACCCGATCCCGTCAACCTCGCCTACACGCCGCGCGGCCTGCCCGCCCACACCGACAACCCCTATCGAGATCCGTGCCCAACCGTGCAGCTGCTGCACTGTTTGGCCGCTGCGAGCGACGGCGGCGCCAGCCGTTTCGTCGACGGCTTCGCCGCCGCGGCGCGCCTGCAGGCGGAGGATCCCGCCGCATTCCGGACGCTCACCACAACCGACGCCACATTCCGCTACCACAGCGCCGAGGTCGATCTGCGGGCACGGCGCCCCCTGATCGAAGTTGACCGCGACGGCGCGGTGACAACCGTGAGCGTCAACAACCGCTCGATGGAGCCGTTGTCTGCGGACCGAGCCGACACGGTGTCGTTCTACGACGCGTACCGCGCTCTCGTGGACCTCCTCGACCGCGACGAACTCGCTCTCGAAATCACCCTGCGGCCTGGCGAGCTGGTGGCGTTCGACAACCGTCGGGTGTTGCACGGGCGGCGGGCGTTCCGATCAACCGAACGTCGCCATCTGCAGGGCTGTTACATCGACATCGACGCCATCCATTCGGCAGCACGGCACGCCGCCGCTGAGTGGTTCGCGGCTTAGCGAGCTCGCAGCGGCCGGGGCGGCGCTGGTGGTGGCCGCCAACATCGCTGCCCAGTGCAGCAGCCAACGCCAGCCGGCCCGACCCTAGCGCTGCCGCCCACACCACCGTCTCCGCTAGCCATATTCCGGCTGGCTCAGTTGAAGCCGACGAGCGCCTCGCAGATGGTCCTCGTCAGCAGGGTGGTGACATGGTAGGGGTCGGCGTTGGCGTTGGGTCTGCGGTCCTCGATGTAGCCCTTGCCCTCGCGCGCCACCTGCCAGGGGATCCGCACCGAGGCGCCCCGGTCCGACACGCCGTAGGAGTACTGGTCATAGCGCTCGGTCTCGTGCTCGCCGGTGAGGCGGAACTCGATGCCCGCGCCGTAGGCGCCGAGATGCTCCTCGGGCTTTCCGGCCATGCCCAGAGCCTCGCAGGCCGCGATGATCGGCTCGTAGCCCTCGCGCATCGCCTTGGTCGAGACGTTGGTGTGCATCCCTGCGCCGTTCCAGTCCCCGAGCATGGGCTTGGGCTCGATCGTCACCTCGATGCCGTGCTTCTCGGCCAGGCGGAACAACAAGTAACGGGCCACCCACAGGTGATCAGCAACGGCCACCGTGTCGAGGGGGCCGATCTGGAACTCCCACTGGCCCGGCATGACCTCGGCGTTGGTGCCCGCGATCTCCAGCCCGGCCTCGATGCAGGCCGTGGTGTGCTCCTCGATCAGCTCGCGGCCCGAGATCCGGCCCGCGCCCACCCCGCAATAGTACGGGCCCTGCGGCGGCGGGAACCCCGCCGCGGGGAACCCGGCCGGCCATCTGGTGGTCGCGTCCAGCAGCGTGTACTCCTGCTCCAGGCCGAACCACGGCATCTGGTCCCTGTACTTCTCATACACCGCCACACACTCGGCCCGCCTGTTGGTCGGATGCGGCGACAGGTCAGAGGTCACCAGCGTCTCGCACAGAACGAGGATGTTGTCGCCGCCGCGCACCGGGTCGCTGCAGGTGAACACCGGCTTGAGGACCACGTCGGAGTTGTCGCCGGTGGCCTGGTTGGTGCTCGACCCGTCGAAACCCCAAATCGGGGGTTCCTCGTCGTTGTTGACGACCCTCGTCTTGGTGCGAATCTCCCCGGCCGGCTGGTTGCCGTCAATCCACAGGTACTCGGCTCGATAGGTCACGTCATCTCCTCGGTGGGTGTTGGCGTCCGGCAAGAGCCAGACGTTTCTTCAAGACTTACGGACCCGCGGCCGCGAGTCCGACAGACAATCTGCCCGGCCGTTGTTTCGGATCTGTTGCCCGATTGTGAACAGCGTGTTAAAGGAGGCAGCGGCGCCGTCCGGGGGGCTTACGCTGATCAGCGCTATGGAGCGACAGCAGGACTACGCGCTGCGGACCGCGGAGGAGCGCGGCGTCCGCCTGGTCCGGCTCTGGTTCACCGACGTGCTCGGGCAGCTCAAGTCTGTGGCCATATCGCCGGCCGAGCTCGAGGCCGCCTTCACCGAGGGCGTGCAGTTCGACGGCACCGCGATAGACGGGTTCAGCCGAGTCAACGAGGCCGACGTGCTGGCCCGGCCCGACGCCGCCACGTTCGAGTTGCTGCCGTGGGCCGACGCGGAGGAGCCGACAGCGCGCATGTTCTGCGACATCGAGACGGTTGACGGACTCCCTTTCGAGGGCGATCCCCGACAAGTCCTGCGTCGCACCGTCGCCGCGGCCCGGGAGCAGGGGTACGAGTTCATGACCGCGCCGGAGGTGGAGTTCTTCTACTTTGACTCCGACGACCCGGTCGACGGCCAGCCCCGACCCCTCGACCGGGCCTCGTACTTCGACCTCACCACTCTCGACGTGGCGAGCGGCCTGCGCCGCAGCACGCTGCACATGCTCGAGTCCATGGGCATCGGCGTCGAGTACTCATTCCACGAGGACAGTCCGAGCCAGCACGAGATCGACCTGCACTACACCGAGGCCCTCGAGATGGCCGACAACGTGATGACGCTGAGGCTGGTCGTGAAGCGCATCGCCATGGCCCACGGCGCTTACGCCACGTTCATGCCCAAGCCGCTCAACGGCGTACAGGGCTCCGGCATGCACACCCACCTGTCACTGTTCAGCGAGGGCGCCAACGCCTTCCACGACCCGGACGACCCTGCGGGGATCTCGAGCGTCGGGCGCCAGTTCATGGCCGGAGTGCTGGCCCATGCCCGCGAGATCACGGCGGTAACCAACCAGCTGGTCAACTCCTACAAGCGCCTCGGCGAGGCATCGGAGGCGCCCCAGCACGTGGTCTGGGCCCGGAACAACCGCTCCGCGCTGGTGCGCGTCCCGCTGCACCGGCGGGGCAAACCCGAGTCGGTGCGCATCGAGTACCGAGCCCTTGACCCGGCCTGCAACCCGTATCTGGCTTTTGCGCTGCTGCTGGCCGCGGGGATGCGGGGCATAGAGCACCACTACGAACTGCCCTCCGAGACGACGCACAACCTGTTCGACCCGTCCCTGGATCGGACCGGGAGCGGCTTGGAACTGCTGCCTCGCTCCCTCGACGAGGCGCTCGAAGTGATGGAGGGGTCACAGCTGGTGCGCGACACACTCGGAGAGCACATCTTCGAGTGGTTCCTGCGCAACAAGAGTGCCGAGTGGGACAGCTACCGGACCCAGGTCACGCCCTGGGAGCTGGAGCGCTACCTGCCCCGCTGGTGACGGCGGCTTGACCGATCGCCTGCTGCTCGTCCACCCCGACCCGCCGCCGGCGGAGCTGGTCCGGGCGCTCAAGGGGGCCGCGTACTCCTGGAGGGCCGCCAACGGCGCCGAGGAACTGTTGCGGGCCGAGTCCGGCGCCGCAGGCCGATGGGCCGCGGCGGTCGTGGCCGTCGGCGACGGGGCCGCGGCGAGAAGGTCCGCGTTCGGGTTCTGCCGGATCCTGCGCGACGGCGGCGAGGCGTCCCTCGGCGTGCTGGTCTTGGTGAGCCGGGGAAGCATCGCCGAGCTGGAGTCCAACCTCGGGCTGTTCGACGACTTCTGCCCGTGGCCGCCCGCCCACGGGGAGCTCGAAGCCCGCTTGGGCCACCTGTTGGCACAACGGTCGTCGGCCGGATCGACGCCCGAGACCATCAACTTCGAAGAGCTGGTGATGAACCTCGACACCTACCAGGCCGCCATCGCGGGCCGGCCCCTCGACCTCACCTACATGGAGTACGAGCTGCTGCGGTTCCTGGCAGCGCGGCCGGGAAAGGTGTTCACACGCGAGGACCTTCTCAGCCGGGTGTGGGGATACGACTACTACGGCGGGGCCCGAACGGTGGACGTTCACATCCGCCGCCTGCGAGCCAAGCTCGGCGAGGAGCACGCCAGCCTGATCCAGACGGTCAGGTCGGTGGGCTACTGCTTCGGCCGCTCCCAATGGGGCGCCTGACCCTCCGGGCGCGCCGCGACGCCGGCCTGGTCGAGTCCTGCCCCGTTGCGGCCCCGTCGCGCCCTCGCGACGACGACAGCTTCCGCGGACTCGGACCCGTGCTCCGCCGTCGCGAAGACGCAGCCAGGCTGTCCGTGCTCGAAGACGTCGAGACCGCTGATCTCGGCCCGGCGCGACACCCGCAGCCCGACCGTGCGCCTGATCACGGCGAACAGGATCCCGGTGGTGACTCTGCGGCTCGTCGGTGTGGAACGCTTCCGAAACCCGGGCCGGTTAGGGGCAGGGGGTGACCTCCGGGTGGAGGCTGTACGTGTCGCCGGGCATTGCGTCGAAGACCAAGACCATGCTGCGAGCCTGGCCGGGTGCCCAGTCGGCATCGACGGTTGGGCCGAGTTCGAGGGTCGAACCGCCGCGGCCGACGTGGATTTCAAGGCGACCGCCGCAGATCAGCTGGCTCGTGTTGTTGGTTATCACGCCCGTGAACGCCTTGGTGGTCGGGTCATGGCCGATATTTAGGTCGAGGCCGTTGATGTTGACCACCGAGGGCTGATCGATCGACATACCTAGACCTTCGTTCTCTTCGCCGCCTTCGCCGCCCTCGGACCCGCCGTCGTGGCCGCCTTCGCCGCCCTCGGACCCGCCGTCGTGGCCGCCTTCGCCGCCCTCGGACCCGCCGTGCACGGGCGTGCTGTTGCAGGTGAACGTTTCCGTCTCTACGGACCAGGCCGTGAATGATCTAGAATCCGCCGTCAGGGTGAAGGTGGCTCTCTCGCGAACCTCCAGCGACGGGATCACCAGGCTCTGAGAGTTGGCTTGGTTGCCGTCAAGGATCACCTTGATCCTTGAATCGCAGAGTCCTTCGTTGGCTTCGTTCTTGACCCGCCCCAAGAATGACCCGCTGGTGCTGTCATAGGAAAGAGCGAACTCGAGGTCGTTGAGTTTGTCGGCGTAGTAGTCGTCAGCCTGCACCTCCGGGCCTGAGAAGACCCCGCGGCTGGTCCCGCTGGTGGTCAGATACGTAGCTGGCGCAGATGCAGAACCGCCCTCGCCGCCGCCTTCGTGGCCGGCGCCCTCGCCGGCGTCCTCGTTATCGGCGCCATCGCGGGTAGCGGTGGTGTTCGCGTCCTGCGAGCCGGCGTGCTCGCCGGAGTTGGTGTCATGGCCGTCACCGCAACTGCTCAGAAGCAGGGCGAGGCCGACCGCGGCGGCGGGTGCAAGGCGGGGCAATAGATGCATGGATTGGTCTCCTTGGTGGATGAGTCGGTGGTCTGAGGAGCTTGGAGCGTGGCAGAGCAGTGCTTAAGCGAACATGAAGAAGACCAGCGTGTCTCTCAGCCTCGTCTAAGGAACTGTGGGGGATGATGGGGGGATGCGGGTTCTGCTGGTAGAGGACGAGGTGCAGTTGGCCGAGGTCATCACTGACGGCCTCGCGGAGCATGGGGTGACCGCCGATGTCGAGCACGATGGTCCTGCGGGTCTGTGGCGGGCCCGGGAGGGCAGCTACGACGTCATCGTTCTGGACATCATGGTGCCGAGAATGAACGGCTACCAGATCTGTCGGGCGCTTCGCCAAGAGGAGGACTGGACGCCGATCCTGATGCTCACCGCAAAGGACGGCGAGTGGGATGTGGCCGATTCGCTCGACGCCGGCGCGGACGACTTCTTGTCGAAGCCGTTCTCATTCGTGGTGTTGCTGGCCCGCCTCCGCGCGCTGGCCCGGCGCGCTGCCGTAGTCCGACCGGTGGTACTGCGGGCGGGCGATCTGGTGTTCGATGTTGCGGCGTGTTCGGTGAGGCGAGGTGCCACCGAGATCGGTTTGAGCCGCCGCGAGATGGATGTGCTGGAGGTGCTGATGCGCAGCGACGGAGCGCCCGTGGCCAAGCGGGAGATCTTCAACCGGGTGTGGGGGTTCGACGCCGAGGTCGACTCGAACGTGGTGGAGGTGTACATCCGGTATCTGCGCCGCAAGATAGATGAGCCCTTCGGAGTGCAGACGATCGTCAGCCAGCGAGGCGTGGGGTATCGCATCGTGGGGGAGGCGATGTGAGCGGGTGGTGGCCTCGTTCGGTCAGGTCTCGGACGGCGCTGGCGGCATCGCTGGCGACGGTGCTCGTGTTGACGGCTGCGTCGGTGCTCATCGTCGTGCTGGTGGAGCGCGACTTGGAGAACAACGCCCGGGTAGCGCTGGAGGGTGCACTCGAGACCGCGTCGCATGCTGCTAGTGGCGAGGGATCAGCAAGAAGCGAAGGGAACGAGCAGTCGGAGAGCAGCGGGCACATCGAGGGGAATAGAGCGGCAGAGTCATCGGGGTTGTCGTCGGCCGTGCCGGACAGCCATTCGAGCAGCGATGCCCGGCTGCAGCAGATCGCCGATGCCTCGATTGCTGAGACCCGGGCCGGTGTGGATGCCGCGTCTCGGGCTCTGTGGATCATTGTGCCTGCCGTGGGCGCGATACTTGCGCTGGCGATTTGGGCCGCAGCGGGGCATGTGCTGCGTCCGGTGCGGGCCATATCGAGCCGGGTTGCCGCTATCTCCGGCTCAACGCTCGACGAGCGAGTTCCTGAGCCCGACAGCGGCGATGAGATCGCCGAGCTGGCCGCGCTAATGAACGAGATGCTCGACCGTTTGCAGGCGGCGTCGGATCGTCAGCGGGCGTTCACAGCCGATGCCAGCCACGAGCTTCGGGCCCCGTTGTCCACCCTGCTGGCCGCGGCTGAAGTAGCCGAGGTGAGTTCTGACCCGCAGAAGCTGCAGGAGCTGTCGGCCAAGATCGGCGGCGAAGCCCGGCGTATGCAGGCTCTGATCTCGGACTTGCTGGACTTGGCTCGGCTCGATGAGCAGCGTCGAGAAGAGCTGCTCCATTCGGTGGACTTGTGGGCGGCCTGCGAGCATGCCATCGAGCGCGTGAACGGGCAAGATGTGGCCGTCACCCTGGCCGGAGCCCCAGCATCGCCGATTGTTGGTGTCGAATCGCAGATCGAGCGGGCCGTGTTCAACCTGGTGGACAATGCGGTGGCCCATGCGGACCAGCACGTGCTCATCACTCTGGTGGAGTCGGCTACGGCGGTCGCGGTCGTGGTCGAGGATGATGGGCCCGGGATCCTGCCGGAGGATCGGGTCCGAGTGTTGGACCGGTTCGTGAGGCTCGACGAGTCCCGTCAGCGCCGAACCGGCAGCTCCGGGCTCGGCCTCTCGCTGAGCCACGCCATCGCCAAACGCCACCGCGGATCCATCGACGTGGGCGATTCCGAACATCTCGGCGGAGCCCGCGTCACTATCGAGCTACCACTGCCCGGCACGGAGCCGGCCGACCCAGCAGCGACGATGACCTAGAGCGCAGTCACCAAGAAGCGCCACGTACTGCCAGGCCCTTTGTTCCCCAAACCCCTGAGGTGCGAATCATGGCTGAGGTGGACATGCACCAACCGGGAACTTCCCCGTTCTAGCCCTGCTCCACCGCCCGTCCCTATAGCGGCCCGGTCGTTAGTTACGTCCAGTCGAGGATCCCGAGACGGATGGCGGTGAGGACTGCCTCCAGCTTGGTGGCCGAATCGAGCTTGCGGCGGAAATTGCGGATGTGGTTGAGCACCGTATGGGAGCTGATGCCGAGCTGCCGGGCTATCTGAGGTGTCGCTCGACCCAGCGCAACCAAGCGCAGCACCTCCATCTCTCTGCCGGTGAGCTTGGCGGTCCCGGCCGAGTCCGATGCGATGGCCGGATGATCCGAGATGACATCAGCCCCTCGTCGGGCCAGCCCTTCCCGCACCGAGTCGGTTGCCCTCTGGGAGGACTCCCGCTCGGGACTGTCGTGGAACACATGCACGAGCACCGGAGCGTCATTGTCGCTGCCCGCGACCACCATGGGAGTGACCGCGACCGCTTTGCGCTCTCCCGACGCGCACAGCATCCGCACATCGAGCGCGCCGGGAACCTCCCCCGCCTTCAGGGCGCGCATGGACGGACAGCCCTCCAAGCACCCGGGGGTAATGCCGCCCGGTGCCAGCCCGGCCAGCACGTCGTAGCATCGGCGCCCGAGCACCTGGTCCGGCGAGAATCCGAGAATCCGGTGTGCGGCCGGGTTCCAGGACACGATGGTCTGGTCGAGCGACACGGCGTAGACACCGAATTGCGCCGACTCCAGCAGCCGGAAGATGTCAGCTGAGGCCACAGGTTCTCAGGCGGCTGAGGCCACCGGCCGGAGAGGCAGCGGACCGAACAGCGCTGTCGACATCATCAAACGACTCTCGATCTCCCTTGCTCGATCTCCCTTGTGTGAAGGGCATCGCTCACGCCCTGTGGACACTCCATGCCTTGGCCGCCGTGACGTTAGACCCTTTCGGTTCCGAACGTCCATGCGCAGCTCGCGACGCTCCTCTTGCCTGACACTACTCATGTATGACATGAACATGTCAGATACGCTTCGCCCATGACTGGTCGCAGCCGTCTCACCGCTGACGACTGGGTGGCGGCCGGCCTAGAGGTGCTTGTCGACAGTGGCGTGGGCGGGGTCAAGATCCTGCCACTCGCTCAGCGGATGGGCGTTACGAGGGGCAGCTTCTACTGGCACTTCAAGAGTCGGGCCGCGCTGCTGGAGCAGCTGCTGGACGCCTGGGAGGCAACGAACACCAAGGCCATATTGGAGGCTGCCGCAGGTCCGGGGACACTGGTGGACAGGTACATCGCCCTGTCGCGTCTCTGGCTCGGCTGGTCGAACTTCGATCCGCGCCTCGATGCGGCCGTGAGGAACTGGGGCCGCTGCGACGCCGCTGTGCTCAAGAGGCTCAAGGCGGCCGACGAGTGGCGGGTGGCCGCCTTCGTGGAGATGATCGAGCCCGAGGACCTCGGACTGACCATGACGCAACACCGAGCCCGCACCCTCTACTACATGCAGATGGGGTGGTACGACGACGTCGAAGCGCCAACGGACGGCAGGGGCGAATCGTCCGCTTCCTACTTCGAGATCTTCCTGGGCCGCGCCCCCAGCCCTTCCGAGCGCGAGGCCATCGTGGCCGGCCATCGATCCCCGTAGCCCCCGGGCCTGGCGGGGCCTACACTGGCGTGTCCCCAGCGCTCGTAGCTCAATTTGGATAGAGCATCTGACTACGGATCAGAAGGTTGGGGGTTCGAGTCCCTTCGAGCGCGCTAGACCCGCCCGCCGCCGCAGAGTGGTCAGTCGTTGTCGGCAATGACCTTGGCCAGGACCTTGGCCAGCAGGGCGTGGGGCAGCGGCTGATAGTCGTGGTGCTCAGCACTGAAGGTGCCGGTGCCGCCGGTCATCGAGCGCAGGTCGATGACGTAGCTGAGGATCTCCGACGTGGGCACATGGGCGCGGATCACGCTGGTGCCCGCAGCCGAGCCGGGCTCGGTGCCGAACACCTGGCCCCGGCGCGAGTTCAGGTCGCCCAGCACGTCGCCCTGGTAGGCGTCAGGCACCTCGACGCTGACTTCGCTGACCGGCTCCAACACCGCGCTGCCCGCCTGCTCCACCGCCTGCTTGAGGGCCAGGGACCCGGCGATCTTGAAGCTCATCTCCGAGGAGTCCACGGAGTGGTACTTGCCGTCGTAGCACACCGCCCGAATGTCCACCATCGGGAAGCCGTGCCTGCCCCCGTTGGCCATGGCCTCTGAGATCCCGGCTCCCACCGCGGGTATCAGGCCTCGAGGGATAGCGCCGCCGGACACCTCGGTATCGAACTCGTAGCCGGCGCCGCGCGGCAGCGGCTCGAACCGCACCACCGCCACCGCGAACTGCCCGTGCCCACCGCTCTGCTTCTTGTGCCTGGCCGCCACGTCGGCCGGTCGGGCCAGCGTCTCCAGGTACGCGATCCGCAGGCCCTCGACCTCGAAGTCGATGCCCAGGCGCTCCAAGCGGGCCCGCACCACCCGGATGTGGGCCTCGCCGCTCCCCGAGAGCACCGTCTGGCGGGTGGTGGGGTCTTGGCGGATCACAAGGCCCGGATCCTCGACCGCGAAGCGGCGCAGCGCTGAGGCCAGCTTGTCCTCCTGCGCGGGCGCCGAGGCGTGGATGGCCACGCCGTACACCGGTGTCGGCGGCGGGGTCATGAGCACCGTGAGGGCAGTGTCGTCGGCCAGCGTGTCGCCGGTGCGCACGTCGCCGAGCTTGGTGGCGGCCACGATGTCGCCCGCGGCGGCGTGGTCCACCGAATGGTGCTCGGCGCCGGTGAACGACATCAGGTTGTGGAGCCGCTCCTTGTCGCCCGTGCGGCTGTTCACCAGAGTGTCGTTGGCCCGGATGGTGCCCGACAGCACCTTCATGAACGAGATCTGCCCCAGGAAATCGTCGACTCTGGTCTTGAACACCAAGGCCACCGGCGAGCCGGCCGGGTCGATGATCACCTCGACGGGCTCGCCGCGACGGACCGCCTCGGCCGGCGCCGCCTCGGCCGGCGCCGGGCCGACCCGGCAGATGAAGTCGAGCAGATGATCCACGCCTATGGGCTTGGCCGCCGAGCCGCACAGCACCGGGAACACGATGCGGTGGTCGACCGCATCGTGGATCAGCCGTTCCAGCTGCTCCTGGGTGGGTTCGACGCCCTCCAGGTACTGCTCCAGCAGCTCGTCATCGCCCTCGACGACGTCCTCCACAAGCTGGATGTGGCCGTCGGACGCGTCATCGGCCACGTCGTCGGGGATGGGAGCAGCAGACGATTGGCCGCTGCTGTAGTCGAGGGCGCCGTCGCCCACGAGGTCGGCGATGCCGTGGAACGAGGCCTCCTCGCCGAGCGGGAGCTCCACCGCCTCCACGTGGCCGCCGAAGTGCGACTTCAAGTCGTCGAGGGTTCGCTCGAACGACGAGCGCTCCCGGTCGAGCCCGTTCACGAACACCATCCGGGGCAGGCCCAGCCGCTCGGCGTGGCGCCACAAGACCTGGTCCTGGGCCTGCACCCCCGACACCCCGTCCACCACGAACACCGCCAGGTCGGCCGCATGCATGCCGTTGACGGCCTCGCCCACGAAGTCGGTGTAGCCCGGCGTGTCGATGAGGTTGACTTTGTGGTCACGCCAGTCGAACGACGCCATTGACAGGCTCAGGCTCTGGTGGCGAGCCCTCTCCTCGGGGTCGTGGTCGCAGTGGGCGGTGCCGTCGTCGACGCGGCCCATCCGGCCCACCACGCCGGCCCGGTACAGCATCGCCTCGGCCAGGGTCGTTTTGCCGTTGCCGTTGTGGCCGACGAGGACGACGTTTCTGATGGATTGCGAGGACACGCTGACGGTTCCTCCCTATGGGTGGGCTGCGGACGCGAGGGACGCCGACACTAACCGGGCCGGGCCAGCAAAGGCCAGCGCGGCCCAGAGGCCGAGCGGATTGGCGGCAGTTCACGAGGATTCATGAAGGCGCTGAGCGAGGCCGTGGCCCGAGCGGCCCGTGAGCGCAGCGAACAAGAGCGGGAATCAGAGGCCGAGCGGATTGGCGGCAGTTCACGAGGATTCATGAAGGCGCTGAGCGAGGCCGTGGCCCGAGCGGCCCGTGAGCGCAGCGAACAAGAGCGGGAATCAGAGGCCGAGCGGATTGGCGGCAGTTCACGAGGATTCATGAAGGCGCTGAGCGAGGCCGTGGCCCGAGCGGCCCGTGAGCGCAGCGAACAAGAGCGGGAATCAGAGGCCGAGCGGATTGGCGGCAGTTCACGAGGATTCATGAAGGCGCTGAGCGAGGCCGTGGCCCGAGCGGCCCGTGAGCGCAGCGAACAAGAGCGGGAATCAGAGGCCGAGCGGATTGGCGGCAGTTCAGTCGTCGATGATCTCCACCGCGTACTCGGGGCAGTTGTCGAAGGCCAGCCGGGCCTTGTCTTCCAGCTCGGGGGGCACCTGGCCGTCGCCGATCTCGAAGGCCGTGCCCTCGTCGTCCACATCGAACAGCTCGGGGGCAAGCATGTAGCAGCGGTTGTGGCCCTGGCAGGCCTCTTGGTCGACGTGGACCCTCATTGTGCCTCCTTGGTGGGACGTCCGGCCCGAGCCTAGGGCAGCCTGATAGGGAAGGCCGCCCGGATGCGGGCATCGGCATCGGCGGGAACGTGGCTTGGGTGATGCTCGGCCAGCACCCGCTGGACGTGCTCGTGGGCCCGATCTCGGGCATCCTTGCCACCGGCGTCGAGCCAGTTGTCGGGAGTGTCACGGTCGCCGATCACCGGGTAGATGTACTCGCGCTGCATCAGCTCCAGCGTCTGGGGCGAGCCCAGGAAATGGCCCGGCCCCGACACCACCTCCGCTATCAGCTCCGCGGAGAGGGTCTCGGTGTTGACCTCGATGCCCCGCACAGTGCGGTTGATCGCCCCGAGCATGTCGTTGTCGATCACCAGCGCCTCCATCGAGCAGCTCAGCAGGCTGGCCAGCATTCCCGCTGACTCGTACACAAGGTTGGCTCCGGCGTGGCCGGCCAGGGCCACGTTGAGGCCCTTCTCGTAGCCGGCCTGGTTGTCGGGGATCTTGGAGTCGGCCATGCCCGCGGCCACCCCCGAGGGCAGGCCCATCCAGTTGAGGACCTGGGCCGCGGCCGCGTTGAGGATGCCCTCCTCGCCGGAGCCGCCGCTCATGGCGCCGGTGCGGAGATCCGACACGAACGGCCACATACCCATCACGCACGGATGGCCCGGGCTCAACAGATTCACCGCGGTGAGCGCGGCCAGGCACTCGGCTAGGGCCTGGGCCAGCGACCCGGCCAAGGCTGCGGGCGAAGTGGCCCCGGCCTGCCCGGCCGACAGCAGGTTGATCGGCATCCCCGTCTCGACTTGGGCCACCATGCAGCGGGCCGACTCCTCGGCGAAGCGCAGGGGCGGCACCACGAAGGTGTTGTTGGCCGCCACGAAGGGCCTCTTGCGGAACTCGCCGGAGCCCCCGAGGGCCATGTCGAACATGTCGACTGTCTCATAGACGTGCTCGCGCTCGAACCACGACGTTCCGATGGGCTTGGTGGTGCCGACCATGGCCGCGTAGGCCGTGTTGAGGTCGAGTTCGCGGGAATCCACCAGGTCGCGGGCCACCACGGTGCGCACGAAGAAGTGGATGTTGTCCAGCGTGTCGACGAGGCGGGCACAGTCGTAGACGTCGCTCGCGGTGGAGTGGCGGAATGTGGCCATCTCGTGGTCGTACATGAGGACCGCCGCGCCGGCGGTGCCGAAGTGGACCCGGTCGCCGCCCACGGTGATGGAACGGTCGTCGTCGAAGCCGTGCCAGACCCACTCCTTGGTCGCGGTGGTGATGGCGCCCTCCACCATCCCCTTCGGGTAGCGCAGACGGCCGGCGTCGTCGACGTGTCCGCCCGCGGCCGTGACCACCTCGACGAACTCCTCGATGGGCGAGCCCATGCCGATGTCGGCCAGCAGCGCCAGCGCGGCGTCGTACACCTGCTGCATGTCGGACTCGCTCAGGGGTGCGAACCTGCCGCCGGGCAGGCCGGGGCGCACCGGCCGCATATCGGTCTCCAACGGGGCCTGCCGGGCGGCGATGCGTGCGGCCCGGCCGCCGCTGCGACGCTGGCCCCCGGTGCGGTCAGCCATGAGCCTCGCCTCCCTCCTCAGGCCCGCGGGGCCGTGTTAGCCGGATCGTAGGCCGCTTCGGCCAGCACCGTGGCAGTGCGGCGCTCTCCCAGCAGGTCGAGCTCGAACGTCGATCCCGGAGCCTCGAACTCCGGGGCCACGTACACGAAGGCGAGGCTGCAGCCCACGGTGTGGCCCCAGGTGCCGCTGGTGGCGATGCCCATCACGTTGCCGTCGCGGTCGAAGGCGGGCTCGTTGCCCCGCACGTCGTTGTCGGTGGCGTCCACCTCGCAATACACCAGCACCATCGACAGCGGCCCGGTTTGGTCGCGGCGGGCCGCGGTGGCGTCGCGGCCGATGAAGGGCCGGCTGAAGTCCACGAAGCGTTCCAGGCGGGCCTCGATCGGGGTGATCTCGGTGGTGAGCTCCGAGCCCCACGCCTTGTAGCCCTTCTCGAGGCGCATGACGTTCATGGCGTAGCTGCCGAAGTGGACCAAGCCGTGGGGCTCGCCCGCGTCGACGACGGCGTCGTACAGCTCGGCGAGGCGATCCAGCTTGCAGTGCAGTTCCCAGCCCAACTCCCCCACGTAGCTCACCCGCAGTGCCAGGCACGGCATGTCCGCCACGGTAATCTCGGCGGCGGTCAGCCACCGGAAGGCCTCGTTGCTCAAGTCGGCGTTAGTGAGCGGGGCGAGCACGTCGCGGGATCGGGGGCCGGTAACCGCCAGGATGCCGGTGGAGTCGGTCACATCGCTTATCTGTAGGTCCTCGCGCTGGAACTTGCGATTGGGCGAATCCCTGAGGATCGAGAGAGTGTCGTGCCGGACCACGTCCGCGCCGTTGGGCGTGTGCTGGGTGAGCCAGTCGAGGTCGTGGCTCTGGCCCATGATCGCGGAGGTCAGATAGAAGCGGTCGGGCGCGAGGCGGGCGATGGTCATCTCGCACTCGATGCCGCCGAGCTCGGTGAGCATGTGCACCAGCCGGATGCCGCCGTCGCGGGCCGGCAGCCGGTTGGCCGACAGGCGGTCCAGCAGGACGGCCGCGTCGGCGCCGCTCACCTCAAATGAGGCGAAGGCGGTGATGTCGGCTATCCCGACCCGCTCGCGCACGCCCCGCACCTCGGCCGCGACCACCTCGAAGGCATTGGACCGGCGGAACGAGTGGCGCTCGTCGGCGCCGTTGGGCGAGAAGTACTGGGGGCGCTCCCAGCCGTACACCTCCTGCCACTGCGCGCCGAGGCGGTCGAGGCGGGCGTAGATGGGGGAAGCCTTTTGGGGCCGGCCCGCGGCCCGGTACTCTCCGGGCAGGCGCACCTGGTACATCTCGTGGTACTCGTCGTGGGCCTTCTCGACGGCGAATTGGGACTTGGGACCGGTGTGGTCGCCGAAGCGCCGGGGATCCATGCTCCGCACGTTGATCTCGGTCTGGCCGTGCACCATCCACTGGGCCAGATACTTGCCCGCGCCCGGACCCTGGGTGATGCCGATGGAGGCGCCGCTGCAGTGCCAGTAGTTGCGCAACCCGGGGGCTGGCCCCATCAGGTACCCGGAGTCGGGGGTGTGGGTGATCGGCCCCGACACGGTCTGCTTGATTCCGGCTTCCATGAAGGCCGGGATGCGCATGGCGGCGTACTCGATGCACTCCTCGAGCACGTCGTGGTTCTCGCCGGTGAGGTGGAAGTGGAGCCCCCAGTCGATGCCGTCTGTGCCGTAGATGCGGGAGCCGGACATCTCGTAGGGGCCGATAAGCAGGCCGTCGATCTCACGGCGGTAGTAGCAGGACGCTCTGGGGTCGCGCACCACCGGGGGCTCGAACCCGAGATCGATCATGGCCTGGAGAGGCTCGGTCACCAGGTACTGGTGGATGACCGACACGACGGGAACGTCGAGGCCGACCATGGCCCCGAGCTGCGGGGCGTAGTGGCCGGCCGCGTTGACCACGTGCTCGCAGACAATCCGGTAGCTGTCGTCGCCGTTGGAGCGTCGGGGGCCCGCGCCGTCGGGCGTGGCGATGATCTCCCAGCGCCCGTCGGGCAGCTGGTTCATGTCGGTGACCAACGTGTGGCGCCGGATCTCACAGCCGAGGTTGCGGGCGCCCCGGGCCATGGCGTTGGTGCAGCCCGACGGGTCGGTCCAGCCGTCGTTAGGGGTGTAGAACCCGAGCTTCACGTCGCTGAGGTCCTCCAGCAGGGGATGGCGCTCGCGGATCTCGTCGAGCCCGATCAGGTGAGACTCGATGCCGACCTGGGTGAGCATGGCGTGGACGTAGCGGTGCCAGTCCACCTCGTCGTCGGTGCGGGCCAGCCGGATGGCGCCGCAGCCGTGCCAACCGGCCGACAGCCCGGTCTCGGCCTCGATGCGGGGGTAGAGCGCCACCGCCTCCTCGTGGACCTTGGCCATGTTCAGGTCGCCGATGAAGTTGGGGATCAGCCCGGCCGCGTGCCAGGTGGACCCCGAGGTCAGCTCGCCCTTCTCCAACAGGATGGTGTCGGTCCAGCCCTCATGGGCGAGGTAGTACAGCAGGCCCACGCCCATGGCCCCGCCACCGATGATCACACACCGAGCCTCTTGGATCATGGGCCGTCCTCCAGGCGCACTCTCTGGTTGCGGGGATCGTAGAAGCTGCGGATCGACGGGGTGGCCTCCACCAGCTCGCCGCCGACGTTGATATCGAAGCTGCCCGAGTCGAGCCAGTCCTGGACCACGCCCTCGTCGCCAGCGCGGCGCAGGTAGCCCATCGCCAGGCAGCGGTCCTCGACATAGCTCCACATCGACGAGGTGGTGCTGCCCACTGGCTCGCCGTCGCGCAGGATCGGGTCGTCGTGGTAGCAGAGCAGCTCGGGATGCTCCAGGCGGAACTGGATCAGGCGCTTGTTGCGGGGCCGGTCGCGCTGGGCCTCCAGCGCGGTCCGGCCGTTGTAGGGGTTGGGCTTGTCCCAGCCGATGGTGAAGCCGAGCCCGGCCTCGATCGGGGTGTCCTCGTCGGTGATGTCGTGGCCCCAGTGGCGATACCCCGACTCCAGCCGCAGCGTGTTCATGGTGTGGTACCCGGCCATGGCCAGGCCGTGGGGCTCGCCCGCTTCGACGAGCACGTCGAACAGGTCCACCGCGTGCCCATTGGGCAGGTACAGCTCCCAGCCCAGCTCACCCACGTAGCTCATGCGCAGGGCCAGCACGCCGATGCCGGCCACATCGATGCGCTGGGAGGTGCCGAACGGGAAGTCGGTGTTGGTCAGCGAGGCGTCGGTGAGCGGGCCGAGTACGAAGCGGGCCTTGGGGCCCATCAACCCGATCATGGCCCAGTGCTCGGTAATGTCGGCGATCTCCACGTCGCGGTCCCGGCACGCCCGGCGCAGACGGGCCCAGTCCCGGGTCTGGGCCGCGGCCGCGGTCACCACCAGGAAGCGGTCCAGACCCAGACGGGTCACCGTCAGGTCAGCCTCGATCCCGCCCCGGCTGTTGCACCACTGCGTGTACACCGCTCTGCCCACCGGCACGTCGATGCGGGCCGTGCTCAGCTCGTCGAGCACCAACAGCGAATCCGGGCCGTCCACGGTGAACTTGGCGAACGAGGTCTGGTCGAACAACGCCACCCGCTCCCGCACCGCCCGGCACTCCTCGCCCGCGTTGGCCCACCAGTTCTGCTTGCCGTAGCTGTAGACGTACTCGCGGGCCTGGCCGTCGAACCCATACCAGTTGGGCCGCTCCCAGCCGGCGGTCTCGCCCCATACCGCTCCGGCCGCGTCCAGGCGATCGTGCAGCGGCGACACCCGCTGTCCCCGGGCGCTCTCGTACTGGTAGAAGGGCCAGTGCATGGCGTACAGCAGCCCCAGGCTCTCGGGGATGCGCTCGGCCAGGTAGGCAGGATCGGCCTGGAACGGAAACGTCCGGCGAATGTCAACTGACGACAGGTCCATGGGCGGCTGGCGGTCGGCGATCCAGTCAGCCAGGGCCCAGCCCACGCCGCCCGCGGACTGGATGCCCACCGAGTTGAAGCCCGCGGCCACGAAGCAGCCGTCCACCTCGGGCGCCTCCCCCAGGTAGTACACGCCGTCGGGTGTGAAGGCCTCCGGGCCGTTGAGGAACAGATGGATGCCGCACTCCCCCAGCACCGGCACCCGGTGGATGGAGCGTTCGAAGATCGGGCCGATGTGGTCCCAATCCTCCGGCAGGGTGCCGAAGGAGAAGTCCCGGGGGATGCCGTCGAGGTTCCACACCTTGCCCCGGGGCTCGAAGAACCCGGCCATGATCTTGCCGGTCTCCTCCTTGAAGTACGTGTAGTTGCCGGGGTCGCGCAGCACCGGCGTGTTGGCGTCCAAGCCGAGGGGCTCGGAGACGATGTAGAAGTGCTCACAGGCCTGCAGCGGCACGTTGACCCCGATCTGGGCGGCGAGCTGGCGGGTCCAGATGCCGGTGGCCAGCACCACGGTCTCGGTCTCGATGCTGCCCTGCTCGGTGTCGACGCCCGAGATGGCGCCACCGATGGTACTCAGCCCGGTCACAGCGACACCCTCGACGATGCGCACCCCACGGCTTCGAGCCCCCTTGGCCAGGGCCATCGTCGTGTCCACCGGCGAGGTGTGGCCGTCCCGGGGGATATACAGCGCGCCGACGAGGTCATCGGTGCGGATCAGCGGCCAGCGCTCGCGCAGCTCGTCCATGCCGATCTCGCGGGTCTCGACCCCGACCGAGACGGCCATGGCCGCACCCCGCCTGATCTCCTCCCACCGCTCGGCGTCGGCGGCAACCGAGATCGACCCCGGTGTGCGGTATCCGGTGGCCTGGCCGGTCTCGTCCTCCAGGGCTTCGAACAGCCGGGCCGAGTAGGTGGCCAGGTTGGTGAGGCTGTGGGTGGACTTGAGCTGCGAAACCAGCCCGGCAGCGTGCCAGGTGGTGCCGCCGGTCAGCTTCCCCTGCTCGAGCACGACCACGTCGGTTATGCCGCGACGGGCCAGGTGGTAGGCCACGCTGCAGCCGACGATGCCGCCGCCCACCACCACGACCTGGGCACGGTCGGGCAGCCTTCGGACCATCGAACTCCCCTCCGTCGAATAATCGGCCCGGATCGCCCGGCCCCAGCTAAGTCAGCCTACGCCGGGCACCCAGCCGGTGCCGGCAAGGGGAACTCTCGCCATTGCGGCGGCTTCCACGGTAAGGGCGGCCAAGTCCTCGGGCTCCAGGTTCAACACATGGGACTTGCCGTTGGCCCGGGCCAGGATCTGGGTCTCGATGGTGAGAACCTGCAGGTAGTTGGCCAGGCGCCTCCCGGCCAGCACCGGATCGAGGCGGACCGACAAGTCGGGGTCCTGGGTGGTGATCCCGGCCGGGTCGGTGCCGGCCTGGAAATCCTCCCAATATCCGGCCGAGGTCCCCAGGGCCCGGTACTCGGCCTCGTAGGCAGGGTCGTTGTCGCCGATGGCGATCAGGGCGGCGGTGCCGATCGAGGCCGCGTCGGCGCCCAAGGCCAGCGCCTTGGCCACGTCCGCGCCCGAGCGGATGCCGCCCGCGACGATGAGCTTCACCTCGCGGCGGTGCACTCCGAGCTCGCGCAGGGCCCGCACCGCCTCGCCGATTGCCGCCAGGGTGGGGATGCCCACATGCTCGATGAAGACGTCCTGGGTGGCCGCAGTGCCGCCCTGCATGCCGTCCACCACCACTGCGTCAGCGCCGGCCTTCACCGCCAGCGCAGTGTCGTAGTAGGGGCGGGCCGCGCCCACCTTCACATAGATCGGCACCTGCCAGTCGGTGATCTCCCGGAGTTCGCCGATCTTGATCTCCAGGTCGTCGGGGCCGGTCCAGTCGGGATGGCGGCACGCCGAGCGCTGGTCGATCCCTTCGGGCAGGGTGCGCATCTCGGCCACCCGCTCGGTGATCTTCTGGCCCAGCAGCATCCCCCCGCCGCCCGGCTTGGCCCCCTGGCCCACCACCACCTCGATGGCGTCGGCCACCCGCAGGTGGTCGGGGTTCATGCCATAGCGCGACGGCAGGCACTGGTACACCAGCGTGGAGGAGTGCTGGCGTTCCTCGTCGGTCATTCCGCCGTCACCGGTGGTGGTGGACGTCCCCGCAGCCGACGCGCCCCGGCCTAGGGCCTCCTTGGCCTGAGCCGACAGCGAGCCGAAGCTCATGCCCGCGATGGTCACCGGGATCTTCAGGTGCACGGGGCGCTCGGCCCGGTCCTCGCCGATCACCACATCGGTGCCGCAGGCCTCGCGGTAGCCCTCCAGCGGATAGCGCGACATCGACGCACCCAGGAACACCAAGTCGTCGAGGGTGGGCAGGCGGCGCTTGGCCCCCCAGCCCCGGATGCGGTAGATGCCGGTGTTGGCCGCCCGGCGGATCTCGGCGATCACGTTGCGGTCGAAGGTGTACGACTCCCGCAGATGCCAGAAATCGGGGTCCGAGGTCCGGACCGGCTCGGGACCGTCAAGCGGTTGCGAAGTCATCGGCTGGCGGCCTCCTGGGCGGCTTCGAGGGCGTCCACGTCATCGATGGTGAAGTTGTAGAGGCGCCGGGCCGAGCCGTAGCGACGGAACTCAGACGGGTCGGCGCCGTCTACGGTCGGGACCGCCGCGGCCACCAGCCGGGCCAGTGTCTCGAGGTGCTCGGGGCGCATCTCCTTTTCGACGCAATCGGCGCCCAGCGACTCCACGTCGCCCCGCACGAAGATCTGAGCCTCATAGATGGAGTCACCCAGATCGGCGGCCGCGTCGCCGCCCACCACCAGCCTCCCAGCCTGGGCCATGAACGCGCTCATGTGGCCCACATCACCCGCCACGACAATGTCAACCCCCTTCATGGAGATGCCGCAGCGGGCGCCGGCGTTGCCGCCCACCACCACCAGGCCGCCACAGCCGGTGGCGCCCGCCGACATGGTGGCGTTGCCGGTGATGCGCACCACCCCCGACATGATGTTCTCGGCCAGCCCGGTGCTGGCGTTGCCCTCCACCAGCACCCGGCCCCGCTGGTGCATCCCCGCGCAGTAGTAGCCCACCGAGCCGCGCACTACCACATCGACGTCGGCGGTGATGCCGCAGGCCACCGCATGGGCGCCCCGGGGGTTGAGCACTTCGAAAGACTCGCCGTCGGAAGCGTCGTGAAGGGCCTGATTGAGCTCGCGTCGTGGCGCCGCAGCAAGGTCGAAGGCGCGCACGGCCCCGCTCACGCCGCCCGTCGGGCCTTTGTGCGTACTTTTCCGGGATAATCCCAGGAAAGCGCGCACATTCCCGAATCGCGGCCGGTCACGCGGCCAGGCTCCAGGTGTATATGCGGGCCGGCTCGGGCTCCCACACCTCGGCGTCGGTGGCGCCGGGCAGGCGGGCTATGGCCCGATACTCCGACGACATGGCCACCCAGTCATCGGTCTCAGCCACCACCGCCGGCTTGCAGGCGATGGGGTCGCGCAGGATGGCGAACCCGTCGGCCACTCCGATGGCGAACGTGTAGAAGCCGTCGAGATCGTCCAGAGCCCCCTCCAGCGCCTGCGAGATCGTGTCGCCGGAGCGCATCCGCCACGCCAGGTACCCCGCGGCCACCTCGGAGTCGTTCTCGGTCTGGAACGACTCGCCCCGAGCCTCGAGGAACCGCCGCAGCCGGTTGTGGTTGGACAGCGACCCGTTGTGCACCAGGCAGGTGTCGGCGCCGGTGGCGAAGGGATGCGAGCCATTGGTGGTGACCGCCGACTCGGTGGCCATGCGGGTGTGGGCCAATGCGTGGGTGCCGGTGCGGGAGGCCAGGTCGTAGCGCTCGGCCACCAGATCGGGGTCCCCCACCGCCTTGTACAGCTCGATCTGGGAGCCGTAGCTCAGCACCGTGGCTTCACCCACATTGTCGATGATCCACTGGCGGGCCGCCCGACCGTCGCCGTCAGTGGAGAACACGGCGTGGTCGTGCACGGCGCGAACGGTCACCTCGGCACCCAGCACGTCTTCCAGCGCCGCGGCCACCGGCTTCCAGTCCACCGCGATGCCCTCGGCCAGCACCGTGATGCGGGTGCGTCCGGGAACGCCAGCGTCATAGGACGCGAACCCGGCGCTGTCGGGGCCGCGGTCGCGCATCTCTCGCAGCATCACCGCGGTCAGCCGGCCCAGTTCGTGCCTGTGAGTCTCGGTCTTGCAGAACAGCCCGACGATCCCGCACATAGCGCTTCTCCCCCGGAAACCCCTCACCCTGGCGAAGTCCGGCCCGCACGGTAGCGCCCGGCGTGCTCGTGACCTCAGCCCGGCAGCCATCCGCCTCAGAACATGCGCTGATAGGTGGTGAGCGCCTCGCGGTCAGGGGTTGCGTTTCCGCTCTTGTTCGCTGCGCTCACGGGCCGCTCGGGCCACGGCCTCGCTCGACACCTTGCGAGATTCGGGGTGAAGTGTCGCCTATCCGCTCGGCCCCTAAGGCCCAATTCCCCGATCAGGTGATCGTTGACTACTCTCGGGCGCCGCGACCCAGCCGATGACGGCACAACCACAGGGAGAACGACATGGACGCACTCGACGAGATCCGCAGCCGGGTGGAGGCCGACGGCGTGGAGTTCATCTACGCCATGTTCGTGGAGATGCACGGCAAGCCGTGCGCCAAGCTCGTACCCGTCGGCGCCTTGGAGGGGCTGATGAGCGACGGGGCCGGGTTCGCGGGTTTCGCGGCCGGCCCGATAGGCCAGGACCCGTCCAGCCCCGACATGCTCGCCCTGCCCGACCCGGCGTCCTACACGCAGTTGCCCTGGCAGCCGAACGTGGCCGCCATGCAGTGCGACCCGACGGTGGAGGGCGAGCTGTGGCCGTACGCGCCGAGAGTGATCCTGCGCCGGGCGCTGGACGCGGCAGCCGAGCGCAACATCGTGCTCAAGTGCGGCGTGGAGGCCGAGTACTCGCTGGTGGTGCGCCGCGACGACGGGTCGATCGCGGTGGCCGACGAGCGTGACAACATGCCGCTGCCGTGCTACGACGCCAAGGGCCTCACCCGGATGCTGCCCCACCTCACCGCGGTGTCCAAGAACCTCGATGCCATGGGATGGGGCAACTACGCCAACGACCATGAGGACGCCAACGGGCAGTACGAGCAGAACTGGCAGTACTCCGACGCCCTCACCACCGCCGACCGGCTGATTCTGTTCCGGTTGATGGTGCACACCCTGGCCCAGCGCGACGGCCGCTACGCCACGTTCATGCCCAAGCCCTTCGCCGACAAGACGGGCAACGGGCTGCACATCCACCTGAGCCTGTGGACCGCGGACACCGACGAACCGCTGTTCATCGGCGGAGGCGCCGGAGGACCCGACACCAAGGGACTGGGTCTCAGCGAGACGGCCTACAAGTTCACGGGTGGCATCATCGAGCACGCCTCGGCGCTGGTGGCGGTGCTGTGCCCGATCGTGAACTCCTACAAGCGCATGGGGGTGGGCGCGCCCACCTCGGGAGCCACCTGGGCGCCGGCCTACGCCGTCTACGGAGGCAACAACCGCACCCAGATGATCCGAGTCCCCGAGCCCGACCGCATCGAGATCCGCCTCGGCGACGGCGCGGCCAACCCGTACCTGATGTTCGCGGCGGCGCTGGCCTGCGGCCTCGACGGCATCGACAACGACATCGACCCGGGCGAGCCCAACATGGACAACCTGTTCACGCTGTCGGCCGAGCAGGTGGCGGCCAAGGGCATCAAGGCCCTGCCGCCGACGCTGCTGCACGCCGCTGACCAACTCGCGTCCTGCGACGTGATCGGCCAGGGCCTGGGCGACACCGCCGAGGGCCCCTACCGCGACTACTACGTGAAGGTCAAGCGCGAGGAGTTCCTGGCCCACCACCACGAGGTCACCCCGTCAGAGGTCAACCAGTACCTCACCCTGTTCTGACGCCGACGCTCCGGCAGGAGCTCCGTAGACTCACGGCCTATGGCTGACGGCACGGCGCTGCGCATCTGGTGCGGGGCCGTGCTCGGCGAGTGGATCGACTACAACGGCCACATGAGCGAGGGCTTCTACGGCGTCGTGTTCGGCATGGCCAGCGACGAGTACCTGATCCGCATGGGCTTCGACGAGCAGTACCGCACCACGACGGGCGGATCGTTCTACACGGTGGAGACCCACATCGTCTTCGTCGACGAACTGGCCCCGGACACCCCGCTGGCGGTGGACACCACCGTGGCCGGCGCCGACCCCAAGCGGGTGCACCTCTTTCACGAGCTGCGGCGCACCACCGACGAGGCGCTGGCGGCCACCCAGGAGTCGATGATGCTGCACGTCGACACCAACATCGACCGGGTGACACCCATGGGCCCCGACCTCTATGCCGTGTTGCAGGCCGACGCCGGCGCCCATGCCGGGCTGCTGCCCGAGGGCACGACGGGCCGGGCCATCCGAGCCGGCGGCGCCTAGACCGAGCGCCCCTTCCCGAACGATGACGTACCGGGCGACCGAGCGGCACCCGGTGGGCCTGTGACGCCCCGGGCGACTGAGTGGCACCCGCTGGGCCTGGTCAGCGCCTTCAGCGCCGTGGCGTGCTGGGGAGCGGGCAACATCATGGTGCGCGAGGCCGGACTGGACGCCATCCCCCTCGCGCTGTGGCGACTCCTGTTGGCCGCGATCGTGTATTCGGCGATCCTGCTCATCCGCCGCCGGCGGATCACATGGCCGCAGTTTCGGGCCTGCGTCCCACCGGGGCTCGCCGTGGGCGCGTGGACCATCGTGTTCTACGAAGCGCTCAAGTCGACCACGATCGCCAACGCCCCATGATCAGCGCACTGATGCCAATGGTCCTGTTCGCGGTGGCCGCCCGACGCTTCGGCGAGCCCATCTCGGGGTGGCTGGTAGGCTTGGCCGCGGCAGCGCTGGCCGGCACCGCGCTCGTCCTCGACGGGTCGGTGTCGGTCCCCACCTGGAGTGCCCGCGGCGATGCCCTGGCTGCGCTGGCCATGGCGCTGTTCTCGGTCTACTTCGTGTTGGCCAAGGAAGCCCGCCAGAAGGTGGGAGCGCTCGAGTTCCAGACCGCCATGTGGGTCGTGGGACTAGTCGTGGTCGTCCCCGCCGCGGCTGCCAGCGGTGACCTGTTCGTGCCGACCTTCACCGACTTGGTCTGGGTCGCCGCTCTGCTGGCGGTGCCGGGAACCGGCCACCTCTTGATGAACTGGGCCCACCGCCACGTGCGGCTCACCGTGGCGTCGATGGCCGAGCTGCTCGCTCCTCCCGTGTCGATGATCGGAGCTGTCATCTTCGTGGACGAGCCGATCAGGGCCACCCAAGCCGTCGGCGGCGCGGTCGTTCTGGCTGCGCTGGCCGCGGTGATAGGTCGCGACCTCCAGCTGCACGCCCGCGAAGCAGCCGGCCTCCCATGAGGGCAGCTCGCAGCGGCACGGCCGCCTCACGGGCCGTCGCAGAGGTGACCGCCTCGTGCCAATCCGCTCGGCCTCTTAGCATGACCGGCATGGCTCGGCTCCAGCTGATCGGCGGCGGCAAGATGGGGGAGGCGCTGCTGGTGGGGCTCGTGACCAGCGGCTGGGCCGAGCCGGACGAGCTGCACGTAGTCGAGCCCGATGCAACTCGGCAAGGGGCCGTCGCGTCCGCCGCGCCGGGAGTGTCCGTGTCCAGCGGTCCCGTCTCCGGCGCCGACGCGGTGATCGCGGTGAAGCCCGACGTGGTCGCCGATGTGGTCGCGGCGCTTGCCTCGGCCGGGGTGAACAGGGTGCTGTCGATCGCGGCGGGCGTGCGCACCGACGCGATCGAGGCCGGGCTGCCGGCGGGAACCCCGGTGGTGCGGGCCATGCCCAACACGCCGGCGCTGGTCGGCAAGGGCGCGGCCGCCATCGCGCCAGGATCGGCGGCGTCGCCCGAGGATCTCGATTGGGCCCGCGGCATCCTCGAAGCGGTGGGCACGGTCGCGGTGGTGAGCGAGACCGACCTCGACGCGGTGACCGGCCTGTCGGGCAGCGGCCCCGCCTACCTGTTCCGGCTGGCCGAGGCCCTGCGAGCCGCGGGGACAGCCCAGGGCCTCGACTCCGCAACCGCCGATGCCCTAACCCGCCAGACCCTGCTGGGAGCCGCGACTCTGCTGGCCGAGTCCGGGGAGGACCCGGGACGCCTGCGCGAGAACGTGACCTCTCCGGGCGGCACCACCGCAGCGGGCCTCGCCGTGCTCGACGACGCCGACTTCATGGGCCTGATCGACCGGGTGGTGGACGCGGCCACCAAGCGCTCCCGCGAGCTGGGCCAATGACCGCCGCGGCTTCCGCCGACCTGGACGGCGGCTACGACACGATCTCGTTCCTGTCGGACTACGGCCACAACGACGAGTTCGTCGGGGTGGTGCACTCGGTGATCGCCTCGATCGCGCCCCATGTCCGGGTGGTGGACGTGACTCACGGCATCGCCCCGTGCGACGTGCGGGCCGGCGGCCTGGCTCTGGCCAGGGCGGCCCAGTACCTCCTTCCCGGGGTGGTCCTCGCGGTGGTGGATCCCGGTGTCGGCACCGACCGGCGCCCGGTCGCAGTGGAGGTAGGCGACGGCGCCTCCGTCCTGGTCGGGCCCGACAACGGTCTGCTGGCCCCGGCGGTGGCGCTCGTTGGCGGCACCAGCCGGGCGGTGGAGCTCGCCAACCCCGACTACCGGCTCGACGCCCAGCCCGAACTGGGACGGACCTTCGACGGCCGCGACGTGTTCGCCCCCGCGGCCGCCCACCTCTGCTGCGGGGTGCCTCTGAGCGCCCTGGGGCCAGCCATCAACCCGGCTACGCTGACGCCCGGAATGCTCCCGGTGAGCCACCGCGACGGCGACGACCTGGTGGCCGAGGTGCTGTGGATCGACCGCTTCGGCAACTGCCAGCTCAACCTCGATCCCGGCGACCTCGAGGAGTTGGCTCCGGCCGGAGCGCCGCTGCAGATCGCGGCGGGAGACGACCTCCGCACCGCCGAGCGGGTCGGCGCCTACGCCGAGGTGTCAGCGGGACGGGTGGGCCTGATCACCGATTCGAGCGGGCTCGTGTCGCTGGCGGTGCCAAGACGGTCCGCCGCCGATGATCTAGGCCTTCACGAGGGGGCCGAGGTGCGGCTCACAACTGCCGCGACCACGGGACGGTCGGCTGGTGCCCCTAGCACGGCCACGCCGGTGGGCTTGGGCCGCCGGACCGGGTCACCGACACCGCAGGATCAGGGAGGCCAGCGATGAGACCGGGAACCACCATCGTCCTCGTGGCGCTGCTCGCCATGATCGTCGTCGCCGGGGTGTTGCAGCTCTTCTTCCTGGCCCGCTGACAGAGGTCGCCCCGCCCGCCGGCCGGTGCGCGGCGATAGCATCCGGGGCAGTGTCGCTCGTAGTCGTCGGGTGTAATCATCGGTCCACGCCGCTCAATCTGCTCGAGCGGATGACTGTCGCGCCCGACGACCTCCCCAAGGCGCTGCACGAGTTGGCAACGGCTGAGCACCTCAGCGAGGCGGTGATGCTGTCCACCTGCAACCGCACCGAGGTTTACGCCTACGCCGAGCGTTTCCATGGCGGCTACGCGGACATTCGCGAGCTGCTCGCCCAGCACTCGGGGCTCCCGCCTGAGACGGTCGCCGACGAGCTGTACTCCCACCACGACGCCGACGCGGCCCGGCATCTGTTCAGCGTGGCCGCTGGTCTCGACTCCGTCGTGGTGGGCGAGCACGAGATACTGGGCCAGGTACGCGACGCGTGGCAGGCCGCACGCGCCGAGGGAACTGTGGGGACGGTGCTCGAGCCCCTGTTTCGACGAGCCGTCGAGACGGGCAAGAGGGCCCGCTCCACCACCGGGATCTCCCGCGGCATCGCCTCGCTGTCGCACGCCGCGGTGGCGCTGGCCGGAGCACGCCTCGGGACCCTGGCCGGCCGGCGGGTGCTGGTGATCGGCGCTGGGGACGTGGCCACAGGCACGCTCAAGTCCCTAGCCGGCGCCGACGCGGCCGACATAGCGGTGGCCAACCGCACACTGGAGCGGGCCGTGGCGGCAGCACAGCTCTGCGGCGGGCGGGCCGTGGCGCTGGACGAGCTGGACTCTGCTCTGGTTGGCGCCGACGTGGTGATCACCACTACCGGCGCCACCGACATAGTCCTCGAGTACAGCGACATCGACGACGTCATGAATCGGCGGGACGGTGCCGAGCTGCTGATCGTCGACGTGGCCATGCCCCGCGACGTCGACCCCACCGCTCGGGAACTGCCCGGCGTGACGCTGCTCAACATGGACGACCTGGGCGACTTCGTCGAGCATGAACGCTCCGGCCGGAACCAGGAGATCGACTCGGTGCGCACCATCGTCGACGAGGAGGTGGGCCTCTACCTGGCCGAAGCGTCGGCCCGTGAGGTCGCCCCGCTCATCGCCGCGCTGCGGGCACGCGCCGATCACCTCAGCAAAGTCGAGCTGGATCGCCATGCGTCGCGTCTCGCCGATCTCTCCCCCGCTCAGCGCGCCGCGGTGGAGTCTCTGCTGCGTGGCGTGGTGAACAAGCTGCTCCACGAGCCCACGGTGCGGCTCAAGGACGCCGCTGGCCACGCACGGGGCGACCGCCTAGCTGAAGCACTGCGCGACCTGTTCGACCTGTAGGGGTCGCGCGGATGGGTCAACGCCCTCGCTGTGAAGCCTTGTGTTTCCCGCTCTTGTTCGCTGCGCTCACGGGCCGCTCGGGCCACGGCCTCGCTTAGCACGTCGCGAATGCTCGTGAAGCTGCGGCCTATCCGCTCGGCCTCTTAGAGCCGGCGCCGTGACCGCTGTCGTGCTGCGGGCGGCCACCCGGGCCAGTGCTCTGGCCCGCCGACAGACCAGCGTCGTGGCCGGGTTGCTGGCCGAGGCTTGCGGGGTTGCGACGGAGCCGGTGACCGTGTCCACCACCGGAGACCGGCAAGCCGATACCCCCATTCACGAGATGGGGGGCAAGGGCGTATTCGTGAAGGAGGTGCAGGCTGCGGTGCTCGACGGCAGAGCCGACTTTGCCGTGCACTCGGCTAAGGACCTGCCGTCGTCGACACACGAGGGCCTGGTGCTGGCCGCCGTGCCGAGGCGCGGCGATCCCCGCGACGCCCTGGTGGGCTGCCGGCTGGCCGATCTGCCTCCCGGCGCGACCGTGGCCACCGGCTCGGTGAGACGCAAGGCCCAGCTCGCCGGGCTACGGCCCGATCTGGGCTTCGCCGAGCTGCGGGGCAATATTGCCAGCCGGCTCAACAAGGCAGCCGCCTTCGACGCCATCGTCATGGCCGCGGTGGCCCTGCACCGGCTGGGGCTCGAGCCGGAGGTTCTCGACGTGCTCGAGCCGCACGTCTTGGTGCCCCAGGTCGGCCAGGGGGCCATCGCGGTGGAATGCCGGGCTGGCGATCGGACCGTGCTGGAGAGGATGGCCGCCATCGAGCATGAGCCGAGCCGGCGGGCCGTCGACGCGGAGAGAGCCTTCCTGGCCGAGCTGGGGGGCGACTGCAGCCTGCCTGCGGGTGCTCACGCCACGACCGGCCCCGCGGGCGGCCTGGAGCTCACGGGCCTGCTGGCATCGCTCGATGGCAGCGTGCTCATCCGCGACACCCGTCGCGGCAACGACCCTGAAACGCTGGGTCGAGCAGTCGCCCGGCACCTGTTGGACGACTGCGACGGCCGGGCGCTGCTGAGGGCTGCTCGATGAACCCGCCGAGGACCCGGCCTCATTCACCCAAGCCGCTGGCCGGGTTGAGGATCGTTGTCTGCAGGCCCCGCGAGCAGGCCGAACCCCTGGTCGATGGTCTGACCGCGGCCGGCGCCCAGGTGGTCAGCGCCCCGGTGATCGCCATCACCGACCCCGCCGACGGCGGCAACGCTCTGCGGGATGCGCTGGCGCGGCTGCAGCGGGGCGACTGGCTGGTGGTCACAAGCCCGAACGGTGCGGCCAAGGCGGCGGCCGCCGGGAAGCTGCCCGATGGTGTCAACGTCGCGGCCATCGGACCGGGCACCGCCGACCGGGCCATCGCGGCCGGGCTGACGGTGCGCATGGTGCCCGACCGGTCGATTGCCGAGGGCCTGCTGCAAGCCTTCCCGGCCCCCGATACGGACCACGGCCCCCTGGTGGTGCTGGCCCGGGCCGCGGTGGCCCGCTCGGTGCTGCCCGACGGGCTGCGAGCCGCGGGCTGGGAGGTGCTCGACGTGGCCGCCTACCGCAACGTGGCCGCCCCGCTCAACGACGAGCAGCGGCGGGCGGTGGCCGCCTCCGACGGCGTGGTGTTTACGTCGTCGTCCACGGTGAACCGCCTAGTGGCCGAGGTTGGTGCTGACGCAGTGCCGCCCCTGGTGGCGTCCATCGGCCCGGCCACCTCGGCCACCGCAGCCGGGCACGGCCTGGAGGTCACGGTGGAGGCCGCCGAGCACACCATCGACGGAGCGGTCGCCGCGCTGGTCCGCCACGCCCGGTCATGGCTGGCGCCCGAAGGCGCTGGATAGCAAGTATCAGCTAGCCGAAGGCATCTCGGCTCTGGCAACAAAGCGTGCAACGTCCCGGAGCGCTCGTCTGATTCTCTTCGGCTTGTGTCCGATTACGAGGGCGTGAGCAGGTTCGCCCGGGAGGGGATCGCCGACAACGTCTTGACCCAAGACACGAGCAGTCTCGGTCTTGATCTCAGCTATCCCGGCGCCGTCGCGGAGAGTGATCAACATGGCAAGTTGGATGCTCGCGACATCCACCGACATCTCGGTGCCTGAGAACGCCGCATAAGAGACGCTCCCATCCGATGTGATGTGGCTCCGGTGGATGCGGCGCCACAAGAGTTCGTCATCGCCCAGTTGAGCCCTTGCACTCAAGCGGTCGCGGCCCCCATTGCGGCAACGCGCCGTCGGAGCTGCTCCCAGACGTGGTTACGGGAACCTGCCAGGACCTCCAACTCCTCGCCTGAAGCATCAACGACGAACACCCATGCAGGACCAATCGGTGGGATCTCGACCTCAATCTCGGAGCCAGCTCCGGCCCATTCGAGTTGAACTCCACCGTCGGCCGTAGGGACTACCTCGGGGCGCGGGCCCTCGGCACCGACGACGTTCAGGACGTTCACGGCTCGCTTGACCGCGCCCTCGTGGACCGCTCGCTCGCCGTATCCGTTCCAGTTGTCGCCGAGAGCCAACAGGCTGCGAAACCGAGAAACCACCTCGTGGAACCACGGACGCTCAGACAGCCTGCGGCAGACCTTAAGCGTGACCTCCCGCCGCTCGGGCCCAAACGCAGGCCGAGCCGGTGGCGTCACCGTCTCCGATACCCCGCTAGCTCTGTCCGACCTCCAAGGAGAGGGATGTGAGGCCCCGCGGGTCAGCAACTCCTGACCGGATGCTGTCATATCGTGCGCCTCCATTTCTTGTGGGCTTCCATAGTGGTGACGGAGGTGAAACCCCGGACAATCCACTCATGGGCTAAGTCCATGAAGTCCAGGGCCCCGTCCAGGTTGGGTGATGATGCGCTCCCCCGTGACACCAGCGTCAACACCATCAGCCGCTCATCTGTGCGAGTGTCCGTAGTCCAGGCGTCGATGTTGAGCCAGCCTCTCCCATCGGGCAGGTGGCAGTGCAACAGGAAACCCTCGTGGGGATTCTCCGGCAGGAACTCATCGCTCATTGTGCCGCCCCACGGAGCTATGAGCGCAGCCGTGTCCTCGGCTGAGCGCCACCCGTGGTCCGCACCGAGATGATTGACGTACAGCACCTCGCAGATCGATGGGGGCGGTACGTCCCGTCGTAGATCGTTCATGGTCTGATTGAGCCGGCCCCAAGCTTCGACCAGTGACTTCCGAATCGTGGCGAAGCGGGGATAAGTGTCGTCGCTCCCGCCCTTCTGCCAGTTGACCACTATGCGGTCCTGTTGGAGCTGCAGCACGCGATTTCCAGCTTCGTTCTGGAGCCACAGCCTCGGCGTCTGGGCTTCGTCGCTCACCTCCAGCAACACTTCGGGGTCATCCGGATCGGGACCCATCATCGGCAGCGGAGCGCGCTCCTGCACGCTGGGAAAGTCATCGACCCAGGACGCTGCAATCGCAGCCAAGTCGAGCGACTTGAAACCCATTGCACCCTCTAGCTGGATGGCTAGAGCGACCTCGACCACAGGTGGCCGCTCGTACTCGGGAAGCGGCTGGCCTTGGAGAGACACTAGATGCAGCATATTGGCGCGGGATCGCAATTTGCGGGACCGCGACTCGCACAGCCATCGCGTCCCAAGTCTTGGCGCCCGAAGGTGCTGGATAGCCTCGCAGAGTGAACTTCCCGCAGCGGCGCATGCGTCGGCTGCGCCGGACCCCCGCCCTGCGGCGACTGGTAGCCGAGCACCGGCTGCACCCCGCGGACTTCATCGCGCCGCTGTTCGTGCGCGAGGGGATCGATGAGCCCCAGCCCATCGTCTCGATGCCCGGGCAGTTCCAGCACACCCGCTCGTCGCTGCGAGCCGAGGTCGCCGAACTGCACGCCCGCGGGATCGGCGCGGTGGTGCTGTTCGGCGTGCCCGAGCACAAGGACCACATCGGCTCGGAAGCTTGGAACCCCGACGGGATCGTGCAGGTGGCGCTGGCCGACCTACGGTCCGATTTCGGCAATGAGATGGTGCTGATAGCCGATTTGTGCATGGACGAGTACACCGACCACGGCCACTGCGGCGTGCTCGACGGCCGCGGCGGCGTGGACAACGACGCCACCCTCGAGATCTACGCCCGCATCGCGCTGGCTCAGGCCACCGCCGGCGCCGACGTCGTGGCCCCCTCGGGAATGATGGACGGGCAGGTTGGCGCCATCCGCTCCGCCCTCGACGGCGGCGGGTTCGAGCCGATCGCCATCCTCGCCTACTCGGCCAAGTACGCCACTGCGCTGTACGGGCCGTTCCGCGACGCGGTGGGCGTGACCATCGCGGGCGGGGGTGACCGCCGCACCTACCAGCAGGACGTGGCCGGTGCCCGGGAGGCCATCGAGGAGATCCGCCTGGATGTGGCCGAGGGCGCCGACATGGTGATGGTGAAGCCGGCGCTGCCCTATCTCGACGTGATCTCCGCGGCTCGGCGCACCTTCGACGTGCCATTGGCCGCGTACCACGTGTCGGGCGAGTACGCCATGGTGTGCGCCGCGGCCGAGCGGGGCTGGCTCGACCTCGACGCGGTGGCGTTCGAGCACATGCTCGCCATCCGCCGGGCCGGAGCCGACGTGGTGCTCACCTACTTCGCCCGCCGCCTGGCCGAGGCCATCCAATGAGCGCCCCAGCCCGCGGCGGCGACACCCGCGACACCAACGAGGCGCTGTTCGAGCGGGCCCAGCGGGTGATCCCCGGCGGGGTCAACTCGCCGGTGCGGGCCTTCCGCTCGGTGGGGGGCACTCCCTACTTCGTGGCCGAGGCCTCGGGACCGTTCGTGTACGACGTCGAGGGCCGCCGCTACATCGACTATGTGCAGAGCTACGGCCCGGGCATCTGCGGCCACGCCCACCCGACCGTCGTGACGGCGGTGCAGCAAGCCGCGGCGCGGGGCACCAGTTACGGCGCGCCCACCCGCAACGAGGTCCTGATGGCCGAGGACATGTGCGCCCGGGTGCGGGGCCTGGAGATGGTGAGGCTCACCAACAGCGGCACCGAGGCGGTGATGTCGGCGGTGCGGCTGGCCCGGGGCGTGACCGGCCGCCCGACGGTGGTGAAGTTCGCGGGCTGCTACCACGGCCACAGCGACGCGCTCCTGGTGGCCGGCGGCTCGGGCGTGGCCCAGCAGGGCCTGGCCGGGTCGGAGGGCGTGACCGCGGGGGCGGTGGCCGACACCATCGTCGCCCCCTACAGCGTGGTCCCCGAGCTCGACGAGACGGTGGCGGTGGTGTGCGTGGAGCCGGTGGCGGCCAACATGGGCCTGGTGGCGCCGGAGCCCGGCTTCCTGCAGGGCCTGCGCGACGCCTGCGACGAGGTCGGGGCCCTGTTGCTGTTCGATGAGGTGATCACCGGTTTCCGGCTGTGCCGGGGCGGGGCGGCGGAGTGGTTCGGAGTACAGCCCGACATCTGGTGCTTCGGCAAGGTCATCGGCGGCGGGCTGCCGATCGGCGCCTTCGGGGCCTCGACCGAGATCATGTCCGGGCTGGCGCCTCTGGGCGGCGTGTACCAGGCCGGCACTCTGTCGGGCAATCCGCTGGCCACCGCCGCGGGCCTGGCCACTCTGAGCCTTCTCGACGACGGCGCCTACCGGCAGCTCGAGGCCACCGCCACGGCGCTGCAGGAGGGCTTGGAGGATGCCTTCTCGGCGGCCGGCCTCGCTGCGGTGGTGCCACGAGTGGGCCCGCTGCTGGGCCTGTTCTTCGCCGAGGATGCCCCCGCAGACTTCGACGAGGCCCGCAAGGCCGCCGATAACGGTCGTTATCCCCCCTTCTTCCATGGGATGCTGCGCCGGGGTGTGGCCTTCGCGCCGGGGGCCTACGAGGCGATCTTCCCGTCGCTGGCCCACACCGAGGCCGAGATAGAGGCCACCGTAGCGGCCGCGGCCGAAGTCGCCCAAGACCTAGCCCACTAGCGTGCCAACCGTGATCGCGGGGTTCCGATCCGGTGAAGGGCCTACGACACAGATCGGCTTCATCAACCGCAATCGCCAAGAGAACCACGGCACGCGGGGGCGCCCCGGAAACGATCACCTCCAGGTTTCGTACAGACTGGAATGCCTGAATTGCGGGCATTGCTGCGGAGCGAACGGGACGGACATTCACCATCGCAAGTGCCCCGAGTGCCAGGGTGGGTCCCCAGGCATCGACTATTGACCCGGGGCAGAAGGGAGCGCACGATGCTCAACCGCCTAGGCACACGCTCGAAGACTCTGATCGCAGTGGCGGCCGGGGTCGGAGTCCTGGTGTTGCTGGGGCTGTTCTGGTGGTTCCAGAGGGACGAGGCTCCCGAGGCTGTCGACCTGGAGACGGCTGTCACCCAGATCGAAGCCGCCAAGGCCACCGACGGCAGCGAGCCGCCCGACGACAGTGAGGATGTCGGCACCACGTCGTACACCGCCGATGACGACTCCCCGTCCGCAAGCACCACCGATAGCGGCACAGACGCCGACACCGCAGCTGCCAGTACCGACGACACGGACACCGAGACGACATCGTCCGACCAGACAGCTGACTCGCTCGGCAGCCTCGCCGGAGTGTGGGCCGTGCAGGTGGCCGAGGGCGCCGTCGACCTGCCGGTCGAGCCGGCGGTCAGCTTCGCGGGATTCCGGGTGAACGAGGTGCTTGGCGGCGGGATCGGCAACTTCACCGCGGTGGGCCGAACGGCTGACGTGTCTGGCTCGATCGAGCTGACCGACACTGCGCTGGTGGCGGCCATCGTCGAAGTGACCATGTCCACGCTGCGAACCGACAACGGCAGCCGCGACGGCCAGGTCCGCCGGGCTCTCAACACCAACGAGTTCCCCGTGGCCACGTTCACGCTCACCGAGCCGCTGGATCTGCCCGCCGGCATGGCCGAGGGAGGGGCCCTCTCGGGATCAGCCCACGGCGACCTTACCATCAAGGGGGTCACCAACCGGGCCACCTTCGACCTGCAAGCCCAACTCGTGGGCGACACCATCGTGGCCGTCGGATCCAGCGAAGTGGTCTTCAGCGACTACGGCGTCACCGCCCCCACGGCGCCCATCGTCGTCTCGGTCGAGGACCACGGAATCATGGAGTTCCAGCTCATCCTCACCCGCTGACAGCACTCGGGCGTCACGGTCGCTCCGACCGGCGCGAGGCCACCGTCAGGTTCGCAGGACAGGGTTCCGCTCTTGGGCCGCACGAACCGAGACGTGCTCGCGGCGTCGGGGACGTGCCGGGGGCTGGAGTTTCTGTCGGCCGTTGTGGCGGTGGAGTTGCCAGTTGTCGTCGTGGATGAGGTGGTGGCAGCGTTCGCACAGCAGGGCGAGATTGTCAATGTCGGTGGGCCCGCCGCGGGCGAACCATCCGATGTGGTGGGGTTCGGTTCCCTCGACGGGCGAGGCGCAGTTGATGCAGCCGCCGTCGCGGGCGGCGAGCACGATGCGCTGGCCGGCGCTGGCGTCGCGTTGGGCCCGTCCCAGCCACAGCGGGTCCCCTTCGGCGTCGAAGATGGCCGGCAGGATCTTGACGTCGGAGGCCAGCTTGGCGATCTGGTCGACAGATACGGGCAGGCCGTCGTCATAGCGCAGGTTGCGGAGCTCGCGTGTGACGGTGTCGTAGTCCGCGATCACCAACAGGGTGACCCTGGGACGCTGATGGGCGCCTTCGCCGGTGATCAAGTTGGCCAAGGCGTCGGCTCGGCGCTGTTGGGAGCTCACGCCTTGGTGGCTCCGCTCGCTGTTGCGGTAGTTGCGCACCATCTGGTTGAGAGAGATGCTGACGCGTTTGCCGGTGTCGTGGTCAAAGTACGCGGACAGCCGCCAGGACCCGTCGGGGTCCTGTATGAGCGACGCCCAGCGGTTCTGGTGCTGGCGATTGCGCTCCTCGCTGGAGGTACCGGGACTCATGTATTGGCGGGTCATCCGGGCGAACATGTCCACCGGATAGCCGCGAGCCATCTCCAACAACGCCGGCTCATCAGCATGGTCGGGATCGGCGGCTACCCGGGCGATCACCCGGGCATGACCCGCAGTGATCTCCCCGGCACGCAGAGCCGCCAAAGTCAGCGGAAACTCCGAAGCTAGCGACGCGGCCAGCTCCACCTCCGCGGTGGCCTGCCGCGCCGACACCCTCAGCCGCTCGCGCATCAACGCAGCAGCGCCTCGGCCGCCGTTGCGGCGGTGCATCTCCGCCGCGATCTCAGCCAGCATCCCCTCCACCCGGCACCGTTCCCGGCCCAGCTCCGCCATCCGCGCCACCAGCCCGGCGTCACTCAATGAGGCCACTCCGGTATCGGCGACACACGCTCCAGCGCTTCGAGTCTGATCCGAATCCACAGTTAATTCCATGCATGTAACTATACAACCTGAGTGTGACAAATGCCACTGAATAATCATTAAAAGATAGATAAATCTGCTCCAGGTGTCGCCCAGGCATTCTCTCGAGACATGCAACCGGCTGCATGACGATCGTCTGTCATAAATCGGTGCTTGACTGGAGCTGATGAACGCCTACGCGCCAGCCTCGTCACTTGGCTGGCTCGATCTAGATGCAGCCGCGAGCGAGAGAGTGGGCACACTGCTCCGCTCGCTCGAAGAGCCCGGGACGCTCGACGTACTGGGCCTGGGCTCGGTACGCGACGCCTTCTCGGACATGCTCAGCCCGGGCACGTCGACCATCCAGACCCGGCTGCGCTACTTCATCTTCCTGCCATGGATCTTCAAGGGCCTTGAAACGCGGCAAGTCTCCCCGGCGGATTTTGCCCGCAGGCTCCGTGAGGACGAGGCCCGGCTCATCGACTGCCTACGCCCTCTGGGGCCGAACCGAGGGGTCATCGGCTACACCGCTGGCCGGGACCTCAAACGCATGCCGAGCGCGGCCTATTGGGGCGGCCTGGGTGCCTGGGGCATCAGACGGCTAGACCTCAGCCTCGCCGAGTACGGCCAGCGGGCAGCCGCTCTCGGGCGACTCCAGCCCGAACGCGACAATGACGGAAACGCGACGAGGCGAGCGGGGTCGATGTGGACGGAACTCCCTCCACCCCCCGACTACTTCCCGCAAGATGACACCACCTTCGAGCTTCGTCAGGACGAGGCGCAGTTCTTGGCCGACTCCATCCAGCGGCACCACCCGGACACGCTGTTGGCCGCCCTGTGCGCCATGCCGCACGTAGCGGACGGCGTCGACTACCCGTGGAACTTGCCAAACGTAGCGGTCGGCGTCGACTACCCGTGGAACTTGCCAAACCGCAGAGTGCCCGACCGTCTGGTCGAACTCTTACGCCACGCCCGCTGCTTCTCCGAGCTGACCCTGGGGCCACAGCTCGTCTACAACCTGCTCCTGGCGCGAAAGGCGAATGAGGAGTTCCGCTGGGACACGGAAGCGCTCGAAGAGGGCCAGCTCGGCCGTGTCAGCGACTGGGTCAAGCTGATCGACGCTCGGCACGCGGAGTTGTGCTCCTGGGTCAAGGACCTACCGGAGTTCTGGCACATCCTGGCCGGCCGTGGCGTCAGCGCCAGCACCCAGGACTTCGTGAACAATGTGGTCAAGGACGCAGTGAACGACCCGAAAGGGTTCGCCGAGGACCCAGCGATCCACGGAAGCATCCGCAACCGGGAGCTCCGACTCAAGTCGAAACGAGCCCGACTGGCCCATCGAGCCGCCCTGGAGAACTGGAATCAGGCGCCGGTCGGCGGTCAGCTCAACTACCGGTGGCCCACCACCAAGACGTACCTCGCAGACCTTGCAGCGGCAGGGCCAGCCGGCTGATGCTGCAGCCCACCAACCGGCTCACCCTCATCGACGCCATGCGGCCACCGATCGGCTTCCGCATCGAGTCAGGCATGGCCGTGACGTTCACGCTCGACCTTCGGGCGCTGCTGGCCGCGCCCGCGGCACTGGCACTCACCGGACCTGCCGGCATCGCCTCCGACGACGGCAGGCACGAGCCGATCGAGTTGCTTCATGCGCTGCGGTACCACGCCAACAAGATCACCGTGTTCAGCCAGGTCGGCGAGATCGCCCTGCCAGCCTCGCGTCGAGCGCGCCGGGTGTTCGCTTTCCTTGAGCGGGCGGTTGTTCCCGTTGCCGCCCCGCTCGGCGGAGTCGTCCACCCCAAGGTGTGGGTGCTTCGATACGAGGCCGCCGACGACCCGCCGGACAGCCAACCACGGGAGCACCGGCTCCGAGTTCTCATCGCGAGCCGCAATCTCACGTTCGATGCGAGTTGGGACACTGTGGTCCGCCTCGATGAGGCGACGGATGCAGCCGGTTCGCGGCTGGGACCTGTAGGAGAATTGTTCGAAGGGCTCCTCAGCGCTGCAGTCGGCATCGTCTCGACAGACCATCAACAGCGCGTTCACTCGCTTTCGACAGCGCTTCAGACGGCAAGATTCGCCCTGCCCGCCGGCGTTGATCATCTGCAGACCCATGTGCTGGGCCTGACCCGCACGCCCTCGCCGCTGCCAGCCAGCGCCGAGCGGTCGCTGATCATCTCACCGTTCGTGAGCGACAACTTCTTCACGAGCGTGCATCCGGCACGAGTCGACGAACTAGTAAGCAGACCGGAGTCCCTAGACCGGCTCAGGCCCGATGTGCTCGACCAGGTGGACACGCTGTATGCCTTCGACGACGGCAGTGTGCCGGACCTCATGACGGACGAGGACCGGCTGTCGCCCCACGATCCGGGCCGGCCCCTCGTCGGGGTGCACGCCAAGGTGTTCGCCTACGAGAGCGAAGGCCGAGCCCGCCTATTCCTCGGCTCCGCCAACGCGACCGGCGCGGCGTTCCACAACAACGTCGAGATCCTGGTGGAACTGGCCGGGTCCACCGCGGTGCTGGGCATCGATCGGCTCTGCGACGGGACTGACGACGAGCCGGGCCTCCGTGTCTTGTTCAACGACTACAAACCCAGTCCGAACGGCGGATCGGACGGCGCATCGCCACTCGACCACGCCCGCCACACCATCGCGAAGCTTCCGTTCACGGGCATCGTCGAGGAGAGCGGCTCCGGGTGGGCGGTCACCTACCGGTCTCGCGAGCCGATGCCCGTCGTCGATGGCACGGAGATCTGTTGCTGGCCGCTCGCGTCTGCCGGGAATCGGCGGCGAGTCGCCATGGGTGATCCCCTAGAGGTCCGTTTCGAGACCAGCCTTGAGGCCATCAGCGGTTTCCTCGCCTTCGAGCTCGCTCACGAGGAAGGCGCGCTGACCGGCTTTGTCGTCCCAGTCGCGCTCGTCGGCGTGCCCGAGCACCGTGAGCGGGCCCTGCTGCGAGCCCTCGTTGGGAACGCCGAGCGCTTCCTTCGGTACCTCCTGGCGCTGCTCGACGAGGAGTCGGGTCAGACGGACCTGCTCGACGCGGTGGAGCGCGTCAGCAGGGATGCCGCCTCCGACGGGCACGGTGCTGCGAGCCTCCCAGTGTTGGAGAAGCTGCTGAGGACGATGCGACGGGACCCGACGAAGCTCGCCGGGCTCCACCCGCTCGTCTCGGACTTGGCGGCCGACGGTGCGCTGCCGGAGGGCTTCGCCGAGCTCTGGACGATGATCTATGACGTGGCAGACGCCGGAGCCGTGACCCGGTGACTGGGCAGACCATCGACGTCGAGGAAGTCCTCGCCGAGCTGAAGGACTTCCAGCGACGAACCGCCCGGTGGGCATTCGAGCGGATGTTCGCGAACCGGGATCCCGCGATTCGGTTCCTGGTGGCCGACGAGGTCGGTCTCGGCAAGACCCATGTCGCCAAGGGCGTGATCGCCCAGGTCATCGACCACCTCCGACGCACGGGAGATGCGCGGCACGACATCATCTACGTCTGCTCCAACGCGGCGATCGCCCGCCAGAACGTTCGCAAGTTGACTCCCGAGGGCATAGAGCCCCTCGAAGACGTCGGGCGGCTGACGATGCTGCCCCTCGCAGAGCTGGACGACGGTGACGGCGGACAGACGGGTGTCAACCTGCTAGCGATCACACCCGGAACGTCCCTGAAGTTCGGTCACCAGACAGGCCGGTTCCGCGAGCGCTGCCTGGCGTACACGTTCCTTCGCGCCCATTGGGGTGCGAGCGCCATGGCCACCGCAAGGGCTCGGCGCATCTTCTGGGAAGGAATCAAAGTCAACCCCGATGAGCGACTGCGAATCACTGAGCAGCTGTACGGGCCTCGGATCATGGGATCGCTTGGTGAGTTCGCAGAGGTACTAACAGAGGTCGACAAGTCCCGGACGGCCCGCGGCAAGCCGACCGTTCGCGAATTGTTCGAGGATCTTGTCGACAAGCTGAAGTGGAAACGCAAGTTCCCTCGCGAGCTGCAGCCGCGGCGCAAGGAGCTGATCGGCGAGGTCCGCGGCATTATGGCGAGGGTCGGCATTGCCGCGCTTCAACCGGATCTCGTGGTGCTGGACGAGTTCCAGCGATTCAAGGATCTGCTACAGCCGGAGCCCGACAACTTCGCGGCCGAGTTGGCCCACCGGCTGTTCGACTACTCGGACCCCGAGACCGGCCGCGCCACCCGGACGCTGCTGCTGTCTGCAACCCCGTATCGCATGTACACGACGGCCGATGAGGTCGACGGCGATCACTATGAGGACTTCCTCGCCACCTGTTCGTTCCTGTTCCAGGACCCGGCTCGGGTCGACCGACTGCGACACCGTTTTCGTGCCCTACGTTCGGCACTCACCTCTGCCGAGTCGCTCGACCACGCCGAGGACACTTGTGGTGAAATCGGGGCCGAGTTGCGCGGTGTGATGGCCCGAACCGAGCGATTGGCGGCCACGCCGGACCGCGACGGGATGCTGTGCGAGTGGGACGCTCAAGTGCCGGTGGAGCCTGATGATCTGCGCGCTTACCTGCGCCTCGGCGGCCTCGCCGAGGCCGTGCAGCATCACGAACCCACCGAGTACTGGAAATCGGCGCCGTACCTCGTCAACTTCATGGAGGGGTACAAGCTGAAGGAGGCCATCGAGCGGGCTGTGGCGGACGGTCCGCTCACCGACGATGAGGGGCTCGATCCGGGCCCCGGCCTGCTGAGCTGGCACGATGTGGAGGCATACCGGCGAGTCGATCCTCAGAATGGGCGGCTCCGTTGGCTGCTCCACGATCTCGACCAACGTCGTGCCTTCGAGTTGCTGTGGATACCGCCGTCGTTGCGGTACTACGACACCGGGTCGGTCTACGAGTCGCTGGAGGCTGCCAGCCTCACGAAGCGTCTGATCTTCTCGGGATGGGCAGTTGTCCCGAAGGTCGTCTCCTCGATAGTCAGCTTCGAGGCTGAGCGCCGTGCCTTCGCGGCGCGCAGTCACAACTACACAGCCAGCTACGGACGGCGCGGAGGCCAGCGTCTCGCCTTCCGAACCACCGAGCGCACATCGGGCGGACATCGGCCGGGAGAGGCGGTGGCCGGGCGTCGAGCCGCGGCGATGACCGCGTTCCTGCTCACTTGGCCGAGCCCCAGCCTCGCAGAGCTCGGAGATTCCCGGCTGTGGGCTCTAGGTGGCCGCCGCCGGGTGTCCGAGGTACTCGCCGACGTGGCCGCGCGGGTGGCCGACGCCGTCGAACCGTTGGTTGGCACCACGCCCGCAGCAGGCGCCGTCGACCAGCGGTGGTACTGGGCCGCGCCTCTGTTCCTCGACCAGCGACTCCATCCGTCGGCAACCGATCTCCTGCTTGCGCCCGGCAGCGCCGAGCACTGGGAAGGCGAACGAGCCGGAGGCGGGCTCCGCGCTCACCTTGCCGAGGCCAGGGCCATGGTCGAGTACGGCCCGGAGGCTCTCGGCCGTTGTCCCGACGACCTCGTTGAGGTGCTCGCTGAACTCGCAGTCGGCGGCCCAGCGCAATGCGCTCTGCGGATGATCAGTTCGGTCACCGGGCTCCCGATCGACAACAGCCACACTCTGGTGAACGCAGCATGGGTGGGCGCCGCGTTCAGGAGCTTCTTCAACGCCCCGGAGGTCACGGCTGTCATCGTTGACGGGAATGCGGAGGATTCAGACACCGACGAGGTCGGAAGCCTCTACTGGCGTGATGTCCTGCGACACTCGATCGACGGCAACCTCCAAGCCGTTCTCGACGAGCATGGCCATGTGCTCCGTGACTGGCTCGGCCATCTGAGCTTGGTCGACAACGACCGGCGCCTGGAAGCAGCCGACGACATCGCGGGCAAAGTGGCGGAGGTTCTCGAACTGCGCACCTCCTCGTTTGGCGTGGACATTCCCAGCCGAAGGCGGAACGATCGCAACGTCGAGTTCGACAGGTACCGGATGCGAACTCGCTTCGCGGTCGCCTTCGGCACTCAGACACTCGACGAGGGCGGCGAGGCTCGGATCGAGTCCGTGTCCACCGCGTTCAATTCCCCGTTTTGGCCGTTCGTCCTCACTTCCACATCGATAGGTCAGGAGGGTCTGGACTTCCATCTGTGGTGTCACGCCGTCGTCCACTGGAACCTGCCCTACAACCCGGTTGACTTGGAGCAGCGCGAGGGGCGTGTTCACCGGTACAAGGGTCATGCGATCCGACGGAACATCGCCGCCACCCTCGGCCCGGACCTGCTCGCGGGTGGAATGGCGGCCGGTGTGGACCCCTGGAACGAACTCTTCGACATGGCGGCAGCGAAGCGACCCGCGGGCGACGGGGAAATGGTGCCGTACTGGGTGTTCCACGAGGGACCGGCCAAGATTGAGCGCCACGTACCTGTCATGCCCTTCAGCCGGGAAGCGGCAGCCCTGCCGAAGTTGCGCAAGACACTCGCCGCGTATCGCCTTGCGTTCGGCCAACCCCGTCAAGAGGAATTGGTCGAGTTCCTCGGAGCCAACCTCTCCGACGAGGAGTTGGGCCGGCTCCGCATCGACTTGTCGCCCCCTGAGTCAGCTCCCATTGCCACCCGTGACCATGGTGCGGCGGGCGACTGCCCCAACCCGGCGAACCCCACTTGACCGATTTATGAGCCTATAGCCGTCATTTTTCGGCTATTTTTGAGGACATGACTTACACACGGCTGGCTCAGGTACCGGACCGGAGCTTCTTTCTGCTCGGCATGAGAGGTGTCGGCAAGAGCACGTGGGCACGGCAGGTCCTTCCCGACGCCCAGCGGCTCGACCTGCTCGACGAAGCCCTCTTCACCGACCTGCTCGCCGACCCGTCGCTGTTCCGACAACTGCTGTCGGGGGTGGGCCCGGGCGAGTGGGTGGTGGTGGACGAGGTCCAGCGCATCCCCAGCCTGCTCAACGGGGTGCACCGGATGATCGAGGAGCGAGGCGTGCGCTTCGCCCTTTTGGGATCAAGCGCCCGCAAACTCAAGACCGCTGGCACCAACCTGCTGGCCGGCCGGGCGCTGCGCAAGGCCATGCACCCGCTGACCCCGGCCGAGCTCGGCGACGACTTCAACCTCGACGACGCGCTCCGCTATGGCACCATCCCGCTGGTGTCGACCGCACCGGACCGGCGCGAGGTCCTGCAGAGCTACACGCAGCTGTACCTGCGCGAGGAGATCCGGGCCGAGGCCGCGGTGCGCAACCTGTCGGGCTTCGTGCGCTTCCTGCCGGTGGCCGCGGTGATGCACGCCCAGATCGTCAACGCCGCCTCCATTGCCCGCGATGCCGGCATCGCCCGCACCACCGTCAACGGCTACCTCGAGATCCTCGACGACACTCTGCTGGCCGTGCAACTGCCTGCGTTTGAGGCCAAGCTCCGAGTGCGGGAGAGGCGCCGCCCCAAGTTGTACTGGGCCGACCCCGGCCTGGTGCGAGCCGTCAAGCGCCAGCTGGGCCCCGTGGCGGCCGAGGAGCGCGGCGCCCTGCTCGAAGGCTGGGTGCTAGGCCTGCTGCGAGCCCACAACGAGCATCAGCGCATCTACGACGACATCGGCTACTGGGCCGCCGCCGAGTCCGCCGCCGAGGTCGACTTCGTTCTCACCCGCGACCGCGAGCACCTCGCCATAGAGGTCAAGGCATCTGAGCGGTACAACACCACGATGCTCAAAGGGCTGCGAGCGGTGGCCGAGCTCGGTGGACTGGCCCGCCGCATACTCGCCTACCGGGGCCGGCGCGCCTTCAGAACCGAGGACGGCATCGACGTGTGGCCCCTCGACAGCCTGCACCGAGCCCTCCACGCCGACCAGCTCTGGCCCTAGGTGCCAGCTGCCGCCGCAGCTCAGGGGGAGGGTCGGGGCCGAACTTCCGGGCGTTGTCATCGTATATGACCTAAACCTGGATCCACCGATGGGGTGGGCGGGCCGGGGTTGGCGCGTCCACCAGAAAGGCCTCCTGACGTGGGAGTCTGTTGATGCAAGAAGTCAACGGGCTCGCCACGGCGGGAGGCACTTTCTATGAGTGGATCATCTCACAGTATCGACCGGTTGCAAGCGACCTTTGATCATCGGGGTCTGGTGGCCGGTGCGGGGTTGTTGGCGCCGGCGACGCTGATGGCGCGTCTGGGGCTCGGGGCGCTGGTGGACAGGTGGGTGGGGACCGGTTCGGCGAACCCGGGCCGCAAGGTGCTGTCGCTGGTGGCGGCGATGCTGGCCGGGGGGACCTGCATCGACCATGTGGGCATGCTGCGGGCCGGGGCCACCGAGCGGGTGCTGGGGTTCAAGGTGGCGGCGCCGTCGACGGTGGGCACGTTCTTGCGGTCCTTCACGTTCGGCCACGTCCGCCAGCTCGAGGCGGTGGCGTCTCGTGTGCTGGCTCGGGCCTGGGGCCTGGGAGCGGGCCCGGGGTCGGGGCCGCTGGTGGTGGACTTGGACTCCACGGTCTGTGAGGTCCACGGCAAACACAAGCAGGGCGCGGCCTACGGCCACACCCGCGAGCTGGGCTATCACCCGCTGCTGGCCACCCGGGCGGGCACCGGCGAGGTCCTGTCCGCGAGGATGCGCAAAGGATCCGCGCACACCGCTCGGGGCGTGCTGCGCTTCGTGTCAGAGGTCCTCGCCGCCGCCCGACGCGCCGGCGCCGCCGGCGCGATGACCGTGCGCGCCGACTCGGGGTTCTGGTCCTGGAAGCTCATCGACCGCCTCGACGCCCACAACGTGAGATGGTCGATCACCGTGCGCCAGATCCCCAAGGTCAAAGCCGCTGTCGCCGCCATCGCCGAGTCCGACTGGCAGACCATCGCCTACACCGCCGGCGGAGAGGCCCAGGTAGCAGAGACCACCTACACCGCCGGCGACGAGCGCGAGGTCCGCCTCGTGGTGCGCCGCACCCGCCTCACCGACAGCGCCCAGCGCCGGCTGTGGCCCGACTGGCGCCACCACGCCTTCATCACCGACCGCGACGACCTCGACACCGTCGCCGCCGACGCGTTCCACCGCCAACACGCCACCATCGAGCTCGCCATCAGAGACCTCAAAGACGGCGCCGGGCTCGAACACGTCCCCTCAGGGCACTACGGCGCCAACTGCGCCTGGCTCGCCTGCGCCGCGCTCGCCCACAACATCAGCACCTGGACCAGCCTGCTCGCCCACCACGCCCCCAGCACCTCGCGCACCCGACGGACCCGCCTGTTCGCCCTCGCCGCGGTGCTCGTCAACCGATCGGGCCGACCCACCCTGCGATTCGCGGCCCACTGGCCATGGGCCCACCAATTCCACACCACCCTCAAAGCCCTGCGAGCACTGCCGGGCCCCTCAGGCTGAACCCGCCCCACCAGGGACCCCACGCACCCCACAACAACCCCGCGTCACCAACCCGACACCCATCCCCGGCCCCCACCCGACGCGCCCCCACACACCCCAACCCCGCGACGCGGCCGCACACAACACCAAACCCGCACCACCAACGCCACACCCCCACCACCGAAACCCAAAACGGTGGATTCAGGCTAAAACCACCGGAAGTTGGTCGGGCGGGGCGGCGGCTAGGACTTCCTCAAGCGCTGGTAGCGGGCGATCAGCGACGCGGTGGATGGGTCGTGATCGGTGGCGGGCAACACGGAGTCGGCGTGGAGGTCGTCAGCCATGGCGTCGGCCAGGGTCTTGCCGTGCTCCACGCCGTACTGGTCGAAGCTGTTGATGCCCCACACGGCGCCCTGCACCAGCACCTCGTGCTCGTAGAGCGCTACTAGCTGGCCGAGCGTCGAGGGGGTGAGTTCGGGGGCCATGATGACCGTGGAAGGACGGTTCCCGGGCAGCTCGCGATGGGGGTCGTCCGAGGCTGCCCCGAAGGCCAGGGCGGACGCCTGGGCGAAGCAGTTGGCGACGAGCGACTCATGGTGACGCCCGGCGGCGGGGAGATGCGCAGTGTCGGCGTCGGGCCGGGCGAACACGATGAAGTCGGCGGGGACGACCGTGGTGCCCTGGTGCAGCAATTGGTGGAAGGAGTGCTGGCCGCCGGTGCCCGCCGCACCCCACACGACCGGCCCCGTGTTGTAGCCCACCGGGGTGCCGTCGAGACGAACCCGCTTGCCGTTGGACTCCATGTGGAGCTGCTGCAGGTAGGCGGGCAGCAGGCGCAGACGATGCGAGTACGGCAGCACTGCACGGGTGGGCAGACCCCAGAAGTTGCGGTACCACACCGCCAGCAGTCCCATCAGCACCGGCCCGTTGGCCACTAGCGGCTGCTGGGCCAGGTGCTCGTCCACCGCCCGCATCCCGGCCAGCATCTCGACGAAATTCTCCTCGCCGATAGCGACCATCAGCGACAGCCCCGCCGCCGAGCCCAGCGAGTAGCGGCCGCCCACCCAGTCCCACATGGTGAAGACGTCGTCGGCGCCGACGCCGAAGCCGACGGCCGCGGCCCGATCGGCCGACACCGCCACGAAGTGACGGTCCACCGCTCCCGGGCCGAGCGCAGCCGTCACCCAGGCCCGGGCCGAGCGGGCGTTGGCCAGCGTCTCGGCGGTGTTGAAGCTCTTCGACACCACCACGAACAGCGTCTCGGCCGGGTCGAGGCCAGCCCCCAGTACCGAGGCCAGGTCGGCCGGGTCCACATTGGCCACGAAGCGGCAGTCGAGGCCACCGTGGCGGAAGGCGGCGAGCGCCTCATGAGCCATGGTCGACCCCAGGTGGGAACCGCCGATACCGAGGTTCACCACGGTGCGGATCGGGCGGCCCGTGGCCCCCCGTCGCTCACCGGAGCGCAAAGCCTGCGCGAAGCTAGCCATACGGTCGAGTTCGACGGCGACCGCGGACGCTACATCCGGGACTCCCGCCTCCGAAGCCTCGACGGGAGGCAGTTCCTCGACACGTCGAGCCCGCACGCCGAGACCGGGTCGGGCCCGAAGAGCGGTGTGAAGAACGGACCGGCCCTCAGTGTTGTTGATCGGCTCGCCCGCCAACATGGCCGCGATCCGCTCGACCACGCCGGCCCGGTCCGCCAGCTCCAACAGCAACTCGACTGTGCGGTCGGTGACCAAGTGCCGGGACCAGTCGACGACCAGATCGCCCACTATCGTCGTGAGGCGCTCGGACCGGCCCCCGTCGGCGTCGAACAGCTCCCGCAGGTGCAGTTCTCGCAGTTCACGGGCATGGCGCTCAAGCGCCGCCCATTCCTCGGTGGCTGCGATATCAATCGGACCGGCGGCGGAACCGGCCGTAGGACCGCCGCCCTCTTCGGCAGCGGTTTCGAATCCGGCCATCGACCTCGGGCCTCGGGCCTCGCCCGGACCGGCCCCCTACTCGCCGGCGGCGAGATCGATGCCGTGGCCCTCGGCGGCCTCGGTTAGCAAGGCGCTGATCTCGTCGGGCGAGCCGGTCTCGAACGTCGGGCTGTCGGCCACCAGAGCCAGCAGCATCTCCTCCTCGTGGGCGGCCTTCTCGGCGTCGAGCCCGCCGTGGACGACCCGCTCGTAGTACACCACCGACGCCAAATCCTCGAGGCTCAGGTTGGAGAAGCCGCTCATGCCGCTGGCGAAGCTGTCCACTTCCCGCTGACCGTCGGGCCGGTCCGGGTTGCCGTAGTTGTCGGCACCCAGGCGTTTGGTGCCCGCCGTGCCGAGGTACACCCAGGACAGATGGTGGGCCAGGCCGTCGAAGTTGGGCGCGGGCCCGAAAGTGAGCAGAAGCTCGCCGTCGTTGAGTTGGCGGCCGGTGGCCGAGCCGCTGCCGTCAGCGCCGTGGCAGGAGGCACAAGTGCTGTACACGGTCGCTCCGTTGTCGACCAGGATCAGTTCGTCGGTGCTGGGCGGTTCCAGCATGCCCACATAGAAGATGGCCCAGACGGGCAGGAACACCATCACCGACGCGGCCCAGTACGGCATCCGCTTGCGCTGGTGGGCGGCCTGGACGTAGGGCGGGTCCGGCTCGGGGGGCGGTGGCGGGGCAGCCTCCGGGATGGGGACGGGAGCCGCCGGAGCCGCGACCACCGCAGCCGCCCCGGGAGTCGCAGCCTCGGGTGCGGCGTCGCCGCCTTCTGGTTCGGCACCGGTCAGCTCGTCCCGTCGCTGACGCGAGCGTTCGAGCAGATACTCAGGTACCTCGACCACTTAGCGTCTCCAGCGGCGGTTTGGGGCGGACCGGACGCCGGAGCAGCGAACCCCGGCGACAAGAGGATAGGCGGTCGCGCCGCGCTTGGCGTCCTTCGGCTGCCGCAACATTCTCGTGCCGCGCCGACCACCGGCTGCCAGGGTCGGGTGCAGCAACCTTCCTGCGCTGAACCGGCTATGGATCGGCCGGGCCTACGGACAGGCCGAACTCGTCACCCGCGTCGATCAGCGCATCGAAGAGGTACTGACCGAAGGAGCGGTCGCAGAAGACCAGGTAGGAGGGCGTGCCGTCGACATCATTGCGGGCGATGTCGCAGGTGACCTTGGCCACCGACGCGGAGGCCACCGCGCCGTCGGGGGTCATCGGATCGGACCAGTCGAGGCTGCACACCTTCTCGAGCATCCGGGGCGCCGCGTCCCCGGCGACGCGGAACAGCGCCCGGCCGTGGGTCCAGTCCAGGGCAGTGACGAAGTCCGAGGAGTCCAGCCCGTCGAGGCCCTCGACCGTCTCAGTCACCGCGCCCGCCGTGTCCAGCACGATCCACTCCCCCGGTCTGGAACCCAGCACCAGAGCCCCGCCCGCCGCGGTCTGCGACGAACCGAACGGCGCGCCGAGCCTCTCGGCGGCGGCGTTGGGCGACCCAGAGGCCCGCACCAGCCATTTCACGGTGGCGCTGGCGTCGGTCAGCACGAGATCGCCGGACTCGGCGGTCGCGTAGCGCCGCACCACCGGGCTCTCGAAGGCGACCTCATCAGCCACGGAGACGCTCCCCGGCCGGGTCGAAGTGGGCGTGGTGGTCCATCACGGTGGCGCTGACGCGCTCTCCGGAGATGAGCAGCACGGTCAGCTTGGTGCCGCCTGCGGCCAGTTCCGGCTCGACCTGACCCAGGCAGATGGAGCGGCCCAGCGTGGGCGACATCCGGGCCGAGGTGATCCGGCCCAGGATCTCGTTGGTGTCGCCCCGCACAATCTGGCACGCCTCGTCGGGGACGACGCTGGGGTCGTCGGGCTGGATGGCCACGATGATGGGCAGCCGGCGCTCGGCGGACCAGGCCAACTCGGGAAGGCCTGCGAAGTCGTCCTTGTCCAGCTTGATCAGCGGGCCGAGGCCGGTGCTGGGGGCCAACGTGAGGCCGTCGGTGTCCTGTCCCACGATGAAATGGCCCTTCTCGAGGCGCATGATGCGCTGGCCCTCCAGGCCGAAGGGCCCGACACCGAGGTCGCGGCCCGCTTCCATCAGGGCCTCCCACACATGCCGGCCGTGGCCCGCGGGGACGTGCAGCTCGTAGGACAACTCGCCGGTGAAGCCGATGCGCCACATGAAGCAGCCGGCCACGCCGGCGACGGTGGCGGTGCGGACCTCCATGTAGGCAAAGGCCTCGGGCGACAAATCGACGCCCTCGACCACCCGGCTCACCAGCTCCCGACACTTGGGGCCGGCCACATTGATGCTGGCGTATGCAGTGGTCACCGGAGTGACGTGCACCCGCCACTCGGGGCGCTCGGTCTGCAGCCAGTTCTCCACCCACTCCCACACACCGGCCGCGCCCGAGCTGGTGGTGGTCATCAGGTAGTGGTCCTCACCGAGGCGACCGGTGACACCGTCATCGAGGACCACGCCGTCCTCGGCGCACATCATCCCGTAGCGGACCCTGCCCACCGGCAGCTTCGACCACTTGTTGGTGTAGAGCAGGTTGAGCAGTTTGGAAATGTCGGGACCGCGCAGGTCGAGCTTGCCCAGCGGAGTGACGTCGATAATTCCGACGTTGGTGCGCACGTTGCGCACCTCCGCGGCCGGGTCGCCGTAGTGGTCGGGGCGGATCCACTGGCCGGCGAGGATGGTGTGCACGCCGTTGGCCTCGTGCCACGGGTGGATGGACGACACTCGCACCGGCTCGAACACCCGTCCCGCCAGCGCTCCCAGCGTGAGCGGAGCGTAGGGGGGCCGCCACACCGTGGTGCCCACCTGCGCGATGGTCTCGCCGCGGGCCTCGGCTATGGCCGCCACGGTATTGACCGTTTCGAGCTTGCCCTGCGAGGGACCCATGGTGGCGGTGGTGTAGCGCTTGGCCAGCTCCACCGAGTCGTAGCCCTCCCGGGCCGCGGCGACCAGGTCCTTGGAGCCGACGTCCTCGGAGAAGTCGACCATGCCGTGGGTGTCGGAGCGATACAGCTCCGGATGGGCGTCGCGGCCTAGAAGTGCCCGCTCGTCGGGCGCCCATGCGGGCTCGCCGCCGGTGACCGGGCGGGCCCGAGCCGTTCGAGCCTGGAGGCGGTGGGCCACAGCCGCGGCCCGCTGGGCGGCCAGCCGCCCCGTGGCCGCGCCGTGGGCCCGCAACTCGTCGAGATTGCCGTCGCCGGACAGTCCGCCGGTGGCCAAAACGTTGCCGGGCGGGTCGGACGGGAAGAACCGGGCCGCGGACGGGTCGTAGGTGGGCCGGTCTCCGGCCATGTTGAGCAGCGACGTGGGAGCGGTCCACCCTGCGGCCACGACCAGCAAGTCCGCCTCTATCCGGGAGCCGCCGGCCACCACGGCCTCCACTGCCTTCGAGGTGCCTTGGGTCGCGCTGACGCGGCGTCCCTCACGCCCGTCGATGACTGCCGCTATTTCCACGCCGACCCGATCGAGATCGGCCGCCGCGGCGTCGCCTTCGGAGTTGGCGGTGAACACGACCGCCCGCTCCCCGGGCTTGACGCCCCACAGGCTGATCAGGCGGCGCGCCGCGCCCGAGGTGATCACGCCCGGCCGGTCGTTGCCGGAGAACACATAGGGCCTCTCGATCAGACCCGGCGCCGCGATCAGGACCTTGGCTCGGGCCTTGATCAGACGCTCGACCGCTATCGGGTGGTTGCGCTGAACGACGCCGAGCCAGTTGTCCTCGTACCGGCCGGTGACGGTGGAGTCGGTCAGCACCTCCACGCCGGAGGCGTCGAGGGCGTCCCGCAGCTCCGCTAGGGCGGCGCGGGCGGAGTCGCTGGTGCTGTAGCGCAGATGGCCGCCCACTGCGTGCTCGTGCTCCACGAGAAGCACTTGGGCGCCGGCTTCGCTCGCGGCCAGAGCCGCCTCGATCCCGGCCGGTCCCGCGCCCGCCACCACCACATCGGGATGCAGGTAGCGCTTGTCGTGGTAGCGGTGCGGCGTGTCGAGGTCGATCTTGCCGCCCGGCGCGAAGGTGGCCAGCACCCGCTCGTAGGCGGGCCACAGCCGCTGGGGACGCATGAACGTCTTGTAGTAGAACCCCGCGGTGAGGAACCGCCCCACCAGGCCGTTGGCCGCCTTGATGTCGCGGTGCAGCGACGGCCACACGTTCTGGGCCTGCACGTCCATGCCCGACTCCAGCAGGCGGTGCCCGGCGCGCACATTGGGATCGTCGCCGACCTGAACCATCAGATTGGGGTCCCAGTAGTCGGCGGTGAGGATGCCCCTCGGCCGGTGATACTTCATCGAGCGCGAGACCACGTGCTCTCCGGCCGCGGCCAGCGCCGAGGCGATGGTGTCGCCCTCGAGGCCGCTGAAGCGCTTGCCGTTCCACTTGAAGCGCAGCTTGGTGGAGCGGTCGATTACCTCTGTGGGCTGCGCGTCCAGCCGGCTCATGGTCATGCCGCGGCCTCCCGGTGGGTGGATGCCGCCGTCATGCCGTGCCGCCTCGCTTGTCGCCGGGTTGGGGCGGATCGCGGAACTCGTTGGTGGCGGTGTTGCGCTCGAGGCTGAACCAGCGCCGGCAGCCCGAGCGGCAGTACCAGGTCTCGCGCAGCCAGCCGGCCGGGTTGTCGCGCAGGTAGAGATAACCCCGCCACTGCCGGGGGGAGGCAGTGGCGGGGTCAGGGCGAGCATGGGACTCGCCGCCGTACCGCAGGTCGGCAGAGTTGCGCGGCCCGCAGTTGGGGCAGGGCACCAGCAGCATCAGTAGCCCACTTCTCGCCGATGCTCGGTCCGAGTGGCGCACGGAGACGGCATCAGTGGCCCACCGCGGCTGCGCCCTTCTCGCCGACCAGCTCGCCGGTGTCGAAGCGGCCAAGGGCAAAGGGCTCGATCAACTTGGGGGTTCGGCCGGTGGCGACCGCCGCGGCCATCTGCTCGCCTGAAACCGGGGCGGCCTTGAAGCCGTAGGTGCCCCAGCCGACGTCCACCAGGAAACCGTCCACCGGCGTGAAGCCCATCACCGGCGAGTAGTCGGGGGTCATGTCGCAAAGCCCGGACCACTGGCGAAGCAGCCGCATGCGTGAGACGCCGGGCATGAGTTCGAGCACATGGCCGGCCAGCTCCTCGGTGAACTCCAGCGAGCCTCGGATCGAGTAGGTGGCCACCGGATCGACCGCCGCGCCGAAGACGAGCTCGCCCCGATCGGTCTGGCTGATGTAGACGTGCAGCGAGCCTGACACCACTACCGTGGGCAGGAACACCTTGACCGGCTCGGTGACTGCGGCCTGCAAGGGATGGGTGGTTATGGGCAGGCGCACGCCGGCCATGGCCGAGATTAGAGAAGCCCAGCCGGCAGTGCAGTTGACCACCACCGGGGTGGAGATGTCGCCCCGGTTGGTGCGCACGCCCGTGACCTTGCCCCCACATCCCTTGCCGTCGGGCCCTTCGCCGCCTTCGCAGAGGATGTCGAGCACCTCGGTGCGCTGGTGCATCTCGGTGCCCATGTGGTCAGCGGCCCGGGCGTAGCCCCACACCACCGCGTCGTGGCGCACGACGCCGCCGGGCGGGTGGTAGAGGGCGCCCAGGATCGGGTAGCGGGGATGGTCGGAGGTGTCGAGGCTGGGGGCGATCTTCTTGATCTCGTCGGGGCCGATCACGCTGGAGTTGACGCCCTGGAGCTTGTTGACCTCGGCTCGCCAGTGCATGGTGCGCAGGGCGCCGTCGGTGTGGGCCAGAGTCAGGTGGCCGCGCTCGCTGAACATCACATTGATGTTCAAGTCCAGCGCCATGGAGTTGTAGAGCTGCAGCGACCGGTCATAGAAGGCCACACCGGCGGGAGTGAGGTAGTTGGACCGCACGATGGCGGTGTTGCGGCCCGAAGCGCCGCTGCCGAGGTAGGCCTTGTCGAGCACGGCCACGTTGGTGATGCCGTGGTTGCGGGCGAGGTAGTAAGCGGTGGCCAAGCCGTGCACTCCCCCGCCGATCACGACAGCGTCGTAGGAGCGCTTGAGGTCGGTGTCGCGCCAGACCCGGGGCCAGGTTCCGCCCCTGAGGCCTCTCCAGGCCAGCGCCGCTGCGGAGTACTTGGGCGGTCGGCGCCGCAGACGGCGTCCGAGCGTGCTCATTGCCACGCAAGGATAGGCAGTCCGATCAGTGATGTGAAGTATCAATATTAGATTGATTCAGACTGAACGCATATGATTACGAGGTGAACCTCAAGCGCCTGCGCTACTTCGTGGCCGTGGCCGAGGAGCTGCACTTCGGCCGGGCCGCCGATCGACTGCACATGTCCCAGCCGCCGCTGAGCCAGCAGATCCAGCTGCTGGAGCGCGAGCTGGACACGGCGCTGTTCGATCGCAGCACCCGCCGGGTGACCCTCACCGACGCGGGCACCTTCCTGTACCCGGAGGCGGTGCGACTTCTGGCCGCAGCCGACGGCGTCGACCACCTCATGGACCAGCACCGCCACGGAGGGGCCGGCACGCTGCGGGTGGGGTTCGTGGACTCGGCGGCCTACGAGGTGATGCCCCGGGTGCTGAGCGAGTACCGGCGCCGCTGGCCTCGGGTGGGCTACGAACTCCACACGATGAGCTCTGACGAGCAGGTGCAGGCATTGCGGGAGGGCCGGATCGACTTGGGGATAGGCCGGGCCGCGGCCGACTCCCGAAACGTGGAGGCGACGCTGGTCATGCACGAGCCTCTGCTGGTGGCGGTAGGTGCATCCCACCGGTTGGGGGCTGCCTCGCAGGCTCGCCTGCGGGACCTTGCCGGCGAGCCGATCATCGGGTTCGACCGCAGGGTGTCGCCCAGCCTGCATGCGGTGCTGGCGGGGATGCTCGGCACCGAGGGCGTGACCTACGACCCGATCATCGAAGCGACCGAGTACGCGACCATTCTCGGGTTCGTGGCCGCGGGCGAGGGGATCGCCATCGTGCCGGCCAGCGTGCAGACGTTCCGGCCCCCCGACCTGCACTACGTGACCCTCCAGGACCGCTCGGCGTCAGTCCGGCTGCTGCTGCTCACCAGAGCCGGCGAGCCCCCGCCCCTGGTAGCCCAAGCCTTGGACGTAGTGGCCGAGCTCTACGCCCCGAACTGAGCGGCGGCCTCTGGTTCCCGCTCCTGTTCGCTGCGCTCACGGGCCGCTCGGGCCACGGCCTCGCTCAGCACACTCAGAGCCCTCAAGAACCCCCGACTGTCCGCTCGGCCTCTGGTTCCCGCTCCTGTTCGCTGCGCTCACGGGCCGCTCGGGCCACGGCCTCGCTCAGCACACTCAGAGCCCTCAAGAACCCCCGACTGTCCGCTCGGCCTCTGGTTCCCGCTCCTGTTCGCTGCGCTCACGGGCCGCTCGGGCCACGGCCTCGCTCAGCACACTCAGAGCCCTCAAGAACCCCCGACTGTCCGCTCGGCCTCTGGTTCGCAGATGACGAGGGGGATGTTGCGGTCGGTGCGGGCCTGGTAGTCGTCGTATTCGGGCCACTGGCTCACCGCGATGGGCCATAGCTCGGCCTTCTCCTCCGGCATGGTCGTGCGAGCTGTCAAGCGATGCACTTCGCCTCGGTCCTGGATGGTCACCTCGGGGTTGGCGACCAGGTTCAGGTACCACTCGGGGTGCCGGGGGGCGCCTCCCCTCGACGCCACGACGAGGTAACGATCGCCATCGCGAACCCGGATGAGCGGCGTGCGGCGCAGACCGCCGGTCCTGCGACCGACAGTGGCGAGGATCACACACCCGGCGCCCTCCCATTCGAAGCCATCACCGCCGCCGGTGGCCAGATAGCGCTCGACATGATCAGCGACATGCCTGCGTGAACTCGGGAGATATGGCGAACTGTTCATGGCTTCACTGCTCGGGACGGAGTCAACGACAGGGCGACTGGCCGCCCCGGCGGCACGCCACCCTATCGGTGGTCAGTATCGGAGTTCGCAGCCGTACTCGTCTATCCACCAGCGGGCGGTGCGCTTGGCGTCGGGCGGGGTGCGCAGGCCGGGGTCTTGGTGGAACTGCTCGGGAGTGGGGGCGATCCGGTCGGCGACCTCGGTCAGGGACCCCAGGTCGAGGTTGTAGCAGTCCACCGCGTTCAGACCGAGCAGGCGGCGGGCGTCCTCGATGGACACGTCGCGGAAGTCGCTCTCCAGGCGCCTGGCAGTGTGGGGCCAGGAACCCTCGGGGTGCGGGTAGTCGGTGCCCCACATCAAGGCGTCGATGCCGTTGACGTGGCGGCGGCGGATCTCCTCCTTGCTCATCGTGGACGCCCCGATGAACACGTTGGTGCCGAAGTACTCAGAGGGCAGGCGCGAGATCAGGCCCCTCATGCGCGAGCCCAGCTTCTTGATCTTGCTGCTGGCCCCGAAGTTCACGTCGGCCTTCCACAGGATGTCGCCAATCCAGAAGGAGCCGCACTCGACCACCGCGTAGCGAAGTCCCGGGAACCGGTCGAACTTGCCCGAGAACAGCAGCTGCCACAGCGCCCGGTGGGTCCAGAACGGCACCTCCGACACGTACATGGCCACGTTGTCGCCGTAGGACGGAAAGTCAGCCTCGCCGGAGTGGGTGTGCACCACCAGGCCGGTCTCGGCGCAGGCGGCCCACACCCGGTCGTAGTGGGCCGAGCCGTAGGGCTCGAAGCGGTGCCACATGGTGGGGATCATGATCCCGGCGATACCGGGCTTGCCGGCCAGCCACTCGAGCTCGGCCACCGACTCGGCCACGTCGTGGGTGATCGGCACCAGGCCCACGCCGGCCCGCCGGGGCGGGTTGGTGGCGCAGAAGTCCACTAGCCAGCGGTTGTGGGCCCGGGCGCCGCCGAAGGCCTGGCGGGGGTCGGTGATCTGGCCCGCGGCGAGGCCGGCCCCGAAGGGGGGCGACTCCTGGCCGGTCACCGCGTCGCCGTCGGCGAAGATCACCTCGCCGGCGATGCCGTCGGCGTCGAGCTCCTTGTCGCGCACCTCCGGGTCGTAGGCGCCTCGCAGCCCCTCGGCGTTGTCGCCCTCCCACTCGGCCAGGAACTCGGCGTTGACCTCCTCCTGGACCCGCCGGTGCGCGTGGCGCTCGGCCACGTAGGTGTCGAATTCGTCGTGCAGCGCCGAGTCGAGGTACGGCCGGTACTCCTCGCACTGCAGCCCCGCGTGGGTGTCGCTCGACACGATCACATAAGGGGCGTTCGAGGTGTCGACCCGCTCAGTGGGGTTGGCAAAGCTCATCAGCGGTACCTCCGTTGCATCTTCACTTCTCGGCGCCGGCGCCAACTGTAACCACCGACGGCGGCGGGTCTACAGGGCGTAGGCGGCCGGGACGGGCTTGAGGGGGCGGGCATACCACAGGGGGCGGCGAAGGCCTCCCGGACCGGGTGCCGGGCGGGTCATGGCCAGCCACTCGTGATAGGCCTCGCGGGCCTTGGCCGTGTCGACCACCACGTCGCCGTAGGCGTCGCCGGGCTGGGCCGGGCCCACCCGCACCCGCTGATGCCAGCACTGCATGCCCGACACCGGGTCGGGCTGCACGCAGAACGTCAGGTTCTGGTGCACGCCGGTGTCGCTCCACCAGATGCGCTCGGTGTCGGGATCGTCGCTGGCGTGGCTCTCGGGGCGGCCCCGGCGACGCAGGCGCCACACGGATCCGTCGTTGGTGATGTCGGCGTCGCCGCCCGCCCATGCGCCTCCGCTGTTGGCGTCTAGGCGCCAGCGGCCCATGTGGTGCGACGCGGCCACCACGCCGGGGCGGATCCCCTCGGTGCGCCAGGCGCCGATCACGAAGTGGCCGATGCGGGTGGTGATCCGCACCAGCCCGTTGACTTCGATGCCGAGGGCCTCGGCGTCGGAGGGATGGATCCACAGCGGGTGGCGGTGGCTCAACTCCGACAGCCACTTGCTGTTGGCCGAGCGGGTGTGGATCAGCGTCGGGATGCGGAACGTGGGCAGCAGGATCCGCTCGTCGGCTTCGAGGTCGAGGTTCTCCCAGTGCACGTGCGACGGGATCCAGTTGGGGGTGGCGTGCTCGGGCCAGCCCCAGTCCGCCAGCGTCTGGGAGTACAGCTCCAGCTTGCGCGACGGCGTCGGGAAGCCCTCGCGAGCGGTGCCGTCCACCTCCACCGCGGGCGAGCCGTCGCCCAAGCCGGCCAGCCTCAGGCCGGCCAGCTCCCCGGGCTCGCCGGACCACGTCCCCGGCGTGCCGGGGCGGCGGAAGACGCCTGAGTCGTCGATCTCGCAGTCGGTGAGCGCGGCCGGGTCCACCTCGCGCTCATACGGTAGGTACATGTCGCCCGGCAGGGCGTAGGCGCCCCGGTCGCGCATGAACTCCAGCGGGGTCTGGCCGGCCGCGGCCGCGTCGCCGGCCAGGCCGGGCACGCCCTCGAACATCGCTGCGTAGTACTCGTCCACCGACATCGGTGTGCCGGGATGGGTGGGACTCTCGAACCAGCGCCGGATTCCCATGGAGCCGTCGGGGTCGATGCGCCACGACAGCTCGATCCAGAACTCGTTCTCCTCCCACACCTCGCCCGGGTTGAACTCGTGGGTACGCGATTCGTGGCCCACATCGGTGCCCCGGATCTCGGCGTAGCGGCGCAGCACCGGCTGGCGGAAGCCGATCCAGCGACCGGCGTGGGTCTCGAAGCTGGCGACGTCGTGGCGCTCGGCGCCCACGCCCATGGGCAGCACGTAGTCGGCGAAGACGGCCGTCTCCGACCAGGTCGGCGTCAGCGCCACATGGCACCCCACCTTGTCGGGGTCCTTCAGGGCCTCCAGCCAGCTGAAGCCGTCGGGGTTGGTCCACACCGGGTTGTACACCCGGCTGAAGTACACGTCGAGACGGCCCCGGCCCTCGTGCAGGAAGTGCGGCAGCAGGGTCGACATCTCGTGGTGGGCCAGCGGGTACTCGCGAGGCCAGTTGAGCTCGTTCCAATGCTCCACCGGCGGCGCTCCCGGCGGATGGGGGGCTTTGTACTTGTTCCAGCCGTTGCCGGTGGTGCCCCCCACGGTGCCGACCGAGCCGGTCAGCACGTTGAGGAAGAACAGGCACCGGGCGGTCTGCCAGCCGCCCAGGTTGCCCGCGGCCGCGGCCCGCCAGTTGTGCGAGGCGAACTTTGTCGGATGGGCGCCGATTATCCGCGCCACCTCTGTGATCTGCGCCGCGGGCACGCCGCAGACCCGCTCGGCCTCCTCCGGCGTGTAGGCGGCGTAGTCCTCCAGCAGGGCGGGCCCAACCGACTCGAACTCGACCGGCCGCTGCGGGTGGCGCTGGCGCAGGTATGTCTCCCAGTTGGTCCAGCGCCGCACGAAGTCGCGGTCCCAGGTGCCGCCAGCCAGCAGCAGGCGGGCGATGGCCAGCAGCAGGAACGGCTCGGTGCCGGGCCACGCCGGCAGCCAGAAGTCGGCCTTGGCGCCGGTGTTGGACAAACGGGGATCCACGCAGATCACCGTTGCGCCGCGGCCCTGGGCCTCGACGATGCGCTGGGCGTGGGGGTTGAAGTAGTGGCCCGCCTCCAGGTGCGACGAGATTAAGAAGATCACCTCGGCGTGGGCGAAGTCCGACGACGGGCGGTCGTGGCCCATCCAGCTCTGGTAGCCGATGCGGGCGTTGGAGCTGCAGATGTTGGTGTGGCTGTTGTGGCCGTCCACCCCCCAGCACTGCAGCACCCGCTCGGCGTAGCCGTCCTCGCCGGGGCGGCCCACGTGGTACATGACCTCGTTGTGGCGGCCTTCGGCAATGGCCGACCGGATGCGGCTGCCGATGTCGTCCAGGGCCTCGCCCCAGCTCACCCGCTCCCACTGGCCGCCGCCCCGCTCACCGGCTCGGCGCAGCGGGTACAGGATGCGCTCGTGGTCGTCGATCTGGTTGAGCGTGGCCGGACCCTTGGCACAGTTGCGGCCCCGGCTGGCCGGGTGCAGCGGATTGCCCTCGACACGGTCGATGCGGCCGGTGGAGTGGTTGACGTGGCACACCAGCCCACAGGCAGCCTCGCAGTTGAAGCAGGTGGTGGGCACCAGCGTGTGATGGTGCTCCACCCGCCGGGGCCAGGCCTTGGCGTCCAGCGACACCGCGTCGTGCCAGGTCTCGTGCGGGGGGTAGCTGTGCAGGTCAACCAACGGCTCATCTCCAACGGTGAAAGAGGGCGGGGCTGAAATCTGTAGAGAAACCCGTCACCTGGGACAACAACCCGCACAGATTTCGTGAGAGCGGGGCAACAGCCTGAGATGAGTCCACGAGATCCCCCTAAGACAGCGGGACGGACTGGCCGGCCCGCACGAAGCTGTCCTCGTAGAACCACATGCCGACCAGGGCGCAGAGCCCCGCGGCCGCGGGCAGCGCCGCGCCGGTGTCGGCAGCGAGGGCGATCGCCGTGGCGACGCCGGGCAGGACCAAGCCCAGCACCATCCCGCCCGCCCAGAAGCGGCGGGCGTAGCGACCCCGGGTCATGACTGCCACAGCCGCCTCCACATGGGCTGTTCCTCGCGACGCGACCTCGGCCGCGACGAGCAGGGCGCAAGCCACGATGCCGCCCAACATCACCCAGCGCACCGCAGAGCGATCGGGGACTTCCATCGCGAGATCAGCCACCGAGTAGGCCGCGCCGCCAGCCACGGCCGCCTGTGCCAGCAGCGTGGGCAGCAGCAGCGGTGTCTGCCACAGGTCCCTACCCTCGCATTGGCCGAAGAGGAACGCGGTGTAGCCCGCGGTGGCCGCGGCCAACAGCGCTCCGGGCGCGGCCAGCACAACCAGGGCGCCCGACGAGCCCGCGATGCCGGCGACGAACCACGCGGCGCACACCCCGGCGAAGGCGCCCAGCACCCAGGCGCCCTTCACCAGCCAGGATCTGCGGTTGGACCGGGTTAGCAGGTAGTAGAAGCGGGCTGGCTGTTTCAGGTCCCACACCAACAGCACGCCGGTGACGGCCAGGAAGAATCCCGCGACCAGCGGCGGCACCACTCCGACCGCGGCCTGCGAGCCGCTATGGCCCAGCAGCGCCAGCAGAGCGGCCACCGCCATCACACCGGCGGCGATCGCCTTGGTGACGAGATAGCTCGACACCTTGGCCTTCCAGGTCATCTGATGGGCGGTCGTGTAGGCGGTGCGAGCCACCACACCAGGGCCGTCGGGCTCGACCGTCGGATGCTGCGGCGTTGTGTCGGCCCAGATCATGCCGTCGGCCGCGATGGCGGTGCGCAGCGGGTCCAGAGACGCCTGGTCGGCGCCCCGGTAGTGCACCTTGGGCAGGGTCTGCTGCTCCGGGGCCCGCACCGTGGTGTCGCTGCGAGCGATGATCCTCGTGGTTTCGTCGTTCGGGTCATCGAGGTCGGCGACCTTGATGGCGTGGGTGGGGCACACCACCACGCAGCTCGGCTCGAGGCCCTGCTCTATGCGGTGGTTGCAAAAGTTGCACTTGTTGGCGGTGTTGGTGGCGGGGTTGATGTAGATGGCGTCGTAGGGGCAGGCGTTCATGCACCCCTTGCAGCCGATGCAGTTGCTGTCGTCGAAGTCCACCACGCCGTTGGCGGCCCGGAACAGCGCGTTGGTGGGGCAGATGGCGATGCAGGGCGCGTCGTCGCAGTGGTTGCAGCGCATCACCGAGAAGTGCCGGTTGACATTGGGGAACGTGCCCGTCTCGATGTACTTCACCCAGGTGCGGTTCACGCCGAGGGGCACGTCGTGCTCGCTCTTGCACGCGACCGTGCAGGCGTGACAGCCGATGCAGCTGTCGCTGTCGAGCAGGAACCCGAGCCGGGTCACGAGACACCCCTGCCGCTGTCAAGCAAGAACCCGAGCCGTGCCATCAGACGATGCTGCCGCTTCCAGCAGCCTCGCGGGACAGGCGGTGCACACCGGCGCACAGCAGCTCCACCAGATGGTCGAAGGTGTCCTCTGGGTCGTGCGGCAGGGGGTGGCCGTCGCCCGACTCAAGGTGGCTGAAGCCGTGGAAGGCGCTGCGCAGGGTGCGGGCCGCGTGGACGCGGTCCGCCCCGGTCAGGTCAAATCCCCTCAGGACCTGACCCAGCACGGCGAGAACTCGCTCCACCGCGGCTTCAAGCTCGGTGTCGCCGGCGCACGGATAGCGGTCCGTGGCCGCGTAAATGCCGGGATGGTCCCGCACCATCTTGCGCCAGGCATGGCCGACCGCGGCCACCGCATCGTTGCCGGCGAGCCCCACCGCGGCGTCGGCCAGCCTCTGGGCGAGGATCTCCCGGCCACGCAGGCTCAGGCTGCGCAGCAAGTCGTCATATCCGGCCACATGGCGGTACAGCGCTGGCTGACGGACACCGAGAACATCGGCCACGCGGGTGAGGGTCAGCTTGTCGAGCCCCTCCGCGTCGGCGATCTCGGCCGCGGCGGATATCACCCGTTCGGCGTCCAAGGGGCGCCGGACCAAGGGCGTGTCGCTCTCAAGTGCAGTCATCGTGCTCCTAGTGCACCGAACCCGTCAGCGGTACCGGCCGCGAGAATCGTGCGCAGACGCCAAGTTAGCAGGCATAGCGCGACCGTTATAGCTGACTGACGCGAGCTGAACATAATGCGGCCTGGCAGGCCGCGATGGTGGCCACCGTGACGATGTCGTCGACGCTACAGCCCCGAGACAGGTCGTGGATCACACCCGCGGTGCCTTGCAACAGCGGTCCGTAGGCGCGGGCGCCAGCCAGTCGCTGAGTGATCTTGTAGGCGATGTTGCCCGACGAGAGGTCGGGGAACACGAACACGTTCGCCCGGCCCGCGACTGGCGAGCCCGGTGCCTTCGACGCGGCCACCTCGGGAACCCATGCCGCGTCGAACTGCAGCTCGCCGTCCACGGCAAGCTCCGGCGCCCTCGAGCGCACCAGTTCGGTGGCGGACCGCACCAATTCCACTCGGGGACCGTCGGCACTTCCCTTGGTGGAATAGGACAGCATCGCCACCCGGGGCTCCCCGCCGGCAAGTTGCGCATGGGTGGCCGCGCTGGCGATCGCGATCGAAGCGAGCTGCTCCTCATCCGGCTCGGGAACGACCCCGCAGTCTCCGTAGGTGATCGGTGTCCCTTCGGGCAGCACGAACACGAAACAGCTACTGACGATGTCGACTCCGGCAGCCGTTCCGATGCAGAACAGGGCGGCCCTGACCACATCGGGGGTGGACCGGGCGGCTCCGGCCACGCAGGCGTCGGCCTCGCCGGCGGCCACCATGAGGGCAGCCACATGGAGCGGGTCATCCAAGTCGATGCGCTCCCGCCAGGCCGAGGCCTCGGCCTGCGCACGGCCCGCGGGCGATCGGAATCTCGCGGCCTCATGAACCAGCACCGGAACGGCCAAGCCCTCGGTGTCCAGACAACGGGCCGCGGCCGCGGCCCGCTCATCGCCGCCGTCGGCCAGCACGACGCGCTTGCGAGCAGATCGGGCCGCGGTCCGCCACCGCTCGACGACCGGGTCGCGACCCAGCGTCGGCAAGGGCTGCGTCAACCCTTTGCCCGCCAGAGGATGAGCCGCTTCTCGGCCATGCGCGTGGCCACATCCATCGTCTCCATGCGGATCCCCCTTTGGCCCGGGTTCTGAAGTCAATGCGACCGTAGCCGTTCGACTATCAGCGGAGAGTCGTGAGTGGGCGCCAAAGAAGCCCAGCGCCCCGGCGAGCTACGGGATCAGTTGACGGCTTCGAGGAAGCTGGTGTCGACGAAGGAGTCGTAGCTGGGCAGCGCCGAGGCGATTTCGCCCTGGCCTTCGAAGAAGTCCATCTGGTCCTTCATGGCCTGCTGGACGGTCCCGCCGAGCCACGCCTCGGACAGCTGCATGTCCTTCTCGGGGAACGAAAATGCGTCCAGCAGCGCGACGGTCGACTCGCGGTCCATGCCAACGGCCCCGGCGATGGTATCGATGAACGGCTCCCGGTTGTCGTTGAAGGCCCGGTTGGCGTCCTCGGTCACCTGCAGGAAGGCCGCCACCACGCTCGGATAGCCCTCGGCGAAGTCTCCGGAGGTGGAGATGATGCCGAAGACGCGAATGCCGATGGCCTCCTGCTCGGCGCCCGTCATTACAAGATGGCCGCCGTCGGCGATCATCTGGTTCACCGCGTCGCCGAATGCGCAAGCCAAGGCCACGTCGCCCGAGTCCAGCGCGGCCACCGCGGCCGGGCCGCCCTCGGACTCGATCAGGCTCACCGTGGCAGTATCCACCCCCAGGTGCTCGAGCATCTTCAACAGCTTGAAGTGGGTCACGTTGCCCAACGGCGTGTAGATGCTCTGACCCGCCAGCGTCTCCGCCGCGTTCTTCGCGGTGACGCCGTAGTCGGGATGGGCCACGCAGTTGTCGGCGTCCGCGTAGCTGACCGCCACCCCCACCAGCAGCAGATCGAAGCCGCCGGTCACGAAGCTCGCGAACGACGTCAATCCCTGCGAATAGGAAATGTCGATGGCGCCGGCCTCCATGGCCTGGGCCATGTCACCGCCCGACGCAAACGGAAGCCAGTTCACCGTCATGCCGAGAGCCTCGTCATAGGTCCTCTCGGCCTGGGCCACCTGATTCGCCGTCGGCAGCCCCAGCAAGTAAGCCACATTCAACTCATCAAGCATCATCTCCTCGGCGGGCTCGCCTTCGTCTAGAGCGGTGGCGGGTTCATCCCCGGCAGCGCCGTCGTCCTGGACCGTGCTGGCTTCCCCACCGTCCCCCGCCGGCTCGGCGTTGCCGGGGGCGGTGTTGGTGGCGGGTTCATCCCCGGTGGCGCCGTCGTCGAGCTGGACCGTGCTGGCGTCCTCGCCGTCCCCCGCGGGCTCGGCCGGCTCGCTGCCACTGCAACCGGCGGCGATGAGGCCGAGCACCATGAGTAGGGCCAGCAGTCGTTTCATCGTGCTCTCTCTATCCCAATGGATACTTGAAAGCCTCAATTCGAGGTCTTCAGCCAACCGCCAACGCGGTCGAGCACTTGGTCGACCCGGCTCAGCAGGTCGTCGATCACGGCGGCGTCGGCCACCAACGGCGGCGCTATCGCCAGCATGGCGGCGCCACGCGAGTCGGGCCGCACCAGCACGCGAGCCTCCCGGACGAACCGGTCCAGTCCACCGCCGGGAAGCAACCGGGCGAACTCTGCCTCGCTCAGTTCGGTGCCGGCGGCGCGGTCCCTCATGAGCTCCACGTAGTGGAAGTACCCGGCCCCCCTTACGTCCTTGACACAGGAGTGCGCTGCCATCAGAGCCCTCAGGCCGTCGCCGAGGTGATCCTCGGTGGCCAGCACATTGGCGAACACCTCCTCGTCGCGCATGGCGGCCATGTTCGCCACCGCCACCGCGGTGGCCACTGGATGCCCGCCGAAGGTGGAGCCATGGGCGAACATCGCCATGGGTGAATCCCACACCCGGTCTACGAGAGTCCCCCGCACCACCAAGCCCCCGAGGGGCTGGTAGGCGCTGGTGACTCCCTTGGCGAAGGTGATCAAGTCGGGCTGGGCACCGAAGCGCTCGCTGCCGAACCAATAGCCGAGACGGCCAAAGGAGTTGATCACCTCGTCGGCGCAGAGCAGCACGCCGTGCTCGTCACAGATGCGGCGCAGCTCCTGCCAATACCCCTCCGGCGGCACGAGCGCCCCCCGGCCATTCTGGACAGGCTCGGCAATCACCATGGCCACTGTCTCGGGACCCTCGCTGAGGATCGCCTCCTCCACTGCGGCCACGCAGGCCAGATCTCGAGCGGGAATCTGGGGCTCGCCGGTGCAACCGAGCGTGTTGTCTACGTGGCGCACAAAGCCGGGAAGCATGGGCTCAAAGGGGTCGCGCAGGTTGGGAACGCCAGTGGCCGCCAAGGCGCCCAGGGTGGTGCCGTGGTAGGCCCATCGGCGGGCGATCACCTTGTGGCGGGCGTCTTCGCCGTTGGCCAAGTGGTAGCAGCGGGCGAACTTGAAGGCTGCCTCCACCGCCTCGGAGCCGGAGTTCACGAAGAACACTCGGTCCAGATCGCCGGGCGTGACCGCGCCGATGAATGACGCCGCCTCTATTGACGCAGGATGGGCGAACCCCCAGTTCGAAAAAAAGGCCAGCCTGTCCATCTGCTTGGCCGCGGCCGCGGTGAGATCGCTGCGCCCGTGGCCGAGGTTGGTGCAGAACAGTCCGGACAGGCCATCCAGGTACTGGGTTCCCTCCGTGTCCCAGACGTAGCAGCCCTCTCCCCGGTCGATCACCACCAAGTCGTCGCGGCGCCATGCGTTGCCGCGCGTGAAGTGCGGCAGCAGGTAACGGTGAGCCTGCCGATGATCCCCCTGCATGCGAGCCTCCTGCGCCAAGGCGCCTGACCCCCGTCCGGCCAACTTTGATTAGAGACTACAACATGATTGTGAATATGTCTAACGTGTTGCGAAGGCGCCCTCCGGTTTCAAGGCGAGCGTCTACGCGAGGCGTGAGATTATCTGCCGGTCTCGGCCCGGTAGATCAGGTCCGGCGTCAGCTCGGCCACGCTGGCGGCGCCGCACAGGGCCATGTCCCGCTTCATGCCTGTGCGCAGGTGCTCGATCACCCAGTCGACGCCCTCCTCGCCCGCGGCGGCCAGGCCGTACAGGTACGGGCGGCCGATCATGCACGACGTCGCCCCGAGCGCGAGCGCCTTGACGATGTCGCTCCCCCGGCGAACCCCGCCGTCGCACACGATGTCGAGATCGCCGCCGATAGCCTCGGCCACCGGCTGGACCAGCTCGATGATGGATGGGGCCGAGTCGAGCTGGCGGCCGCCGTGGTTGGACAGCACGATGCCGTCGAGTCCCCGGTCGCGAGCGATGACCGCGTCAGCGACGCTCTGGACGCCCTTGACCAGCACCGGGCCATCCCACAGCGACCGCATCCACTCCACGTCCTCCCACGACAGGGCGGGATCGAACTGCTCGTTCATGAACGCGGCCAGATCGACAGCGGTCGATCCGTCGATGTTGGTGTTGCCGGCGACGTTGGCGAACGAGATCGGCTCCGAGAACGCGAAGCGCAGGCTCCAGCTCGGGCGGATCATGCCCTCGAAGAGGATGTTGATGCCCATCTTGGGCGGCAGGGTGAAGCCCCGGCGAACATCGCGCTCGCGGCGGCCCAGCATGGCCGCGTCGACGGTGATGCAAAGCACATCGAAGCCGGCCTCCCCGGCTCGCAGGATCATGTCCTTGAGCAGGCCCTTGTCGCGCCAAACATAGACTTGGAACCACTTCGAGCCGTTGCTGACCGCAGCCACCTCCTCCACCGAGCGCGTCCCCATCGTCGAGAGCGAGTACGGCAGACCGGCGCGCTCGGCGGCGCGGGCCACAGCCAGTTCGCCGGGGGGATGCGCGATTCGGGTGAACCCGGTGGGCGCGAGGATGAGCGGGAAGGGCACGTCGCGGCCGAGGACCGTGCCGGTCGTGTCCACCGTTCCCATATCGCGCAACACCCTTGGGACGAACTCCATGTCACGGAAGCCGCGGGTGTTGCGGTCCATCGCGACCTCGTCCTCCGCGCCGCCGTCGATGTAATCGAACACGCCGCCGGGCAGGCGCCGGCGGGCCATCTTGCGGAGATCTTCGATGCTGGCCGCCTTCTGCAGCCGCCGCTTGGTCGCGTTGAACTCGAACCGGCGAAATCGCAGGACAGACCGGAGTGTGTCGATGATCATGCTCTCAACATTACGCGAGGGACTAGCTACCTGTCAGCTGCGCGCGGAGGACAGGCGAGAGGGGCTCGCCGCCCCCGAGGCGCGCCCAACTGCCCCCTCAGGCGATCGACCCCGGGCCAGAGCGCGGGACGCTCGCGCCTCGGTCTCGGCCAGCGCTCGAGCCTGGCTCCTCAGCGCCGCCGCGTCCTGCTCGAGCCTTGAGGCCTCACTGCGCAGAGCCCGGCTGGCGGTCGCTAGGTCGAGCCCGAGGGAATACAGTGCCGCGCCGATGACGCGTTGCAGTCTGGCACGGCTGGCAGTGGCAGCCCGACCCCTCCAAACCTCTTCGCGGTGCAGGGCTACCACTGGACGGTGGCGCTCGACAAGCGCGGCACGCCGAAGGTCGAGCGTGTCCGCCACCGAGCGGCATCGCTCCGCTTGCATGATCTTTATGGTGGCTTGACCATACAAAGTGACGCTGGACAGAGTGACGCCCGACAAGATACTGACTGACATAACATGAAAGATATCAGCAACCCGCACGAGGACCAACCCGGCCGCGTCAACGGAGACGCGGTCGAAAGCCCGATCGACCAAGACCTGGTCGATTTCGCGGTGGAAGCCGCTCGGCGAGCCGGGCGGATCACCCTGAAGTGGTACCAGCAACGGGATCTCTCCGTTACCGCCAAGAGCGACGGGTCGCCCGTCACCGAGGCCGACTACGCAGCCGAGCGGTTCCTGCGCTCAGAGATCTCGGCGGCGTATCCCGGCGACACGATCCGGGGCGAGGAGGAGGGCGACTGGGCCGGCTACACCGACCGCACCTGGGTGATCGACCCGATCGACGGCACCAAGGCCTTCGCTCAGGGTGTTCCCCTGTATGCCACCCTGCTGGCCCTGGTGGACGACCGGGGCCCGGCGGTGGGCGTGATCTGTTTGCCCGCCCTCGACGAGTGCGTCTGGGCCGGCCGGGGCCGGGGTGCTCGCTGGGACGGAGAGCCATGCCGGGTGAGTGACAGCGCCGGCCTCGAAGGCTCATATGTCTGCACCAGCGGGCTCTCCTACTGGCCCGACCGCGCCCTGGCTCGGGTCCGTGCGGCCGGAGCCCGGGTCCGCACCTGGGGCGATGCCTACGGTTACGCCCTCGTCGCCACCGGGCGGGCCGACGCCATGGTCGACCCGGAGTGCTTCGACTGGGACGTCGCCCCGATGTCAGTGATCATGGCCGAGGCCGGCGGCCGGTTCTCCGACACAGCCGGCGAGGACGAATGGCGCAGCGGCTCGGCCGTGGCCACCAATGGACTGCTCCACGAAGATCTGCTGACCTGCTTCCGATAGCCCGGTCCGTCAGGAAGGGATCTGCAATCTGGCCAGCAGTCACGAGCAGCCCTCACGGGAGAGCGCGAACCCCTCGAACCGCGAGGGTCGCAGTCCCCGAGCGGTCACCGACCTCAGCAGCATCTCCGGATCAGCGATCGCCGCGAGCCCGATCGCGCCCGGGGAGGCCTCAATGTCAGCCAGGTGCAGCGCGGTCGCGACGGCCACCACGGCCGCTCCTTCCGCCGGCCTCGCCTGGGAGCCGAGCACGACCACATGGCGCTCCCCCCGGCGCCAGCCCCGAAGCTCAACCCGCACCGCGCCCGCACCGCCCTCGGGATGAGGGCGGCGCATCATCGGCAGCGGCGCGGTGAGCCGGTCGCGGCGGGTGGCGGCCATGCGCGCCGTCACCCGATTGACGCCGGGGAAGGCAGGCACGAGCAACAGCGCGTCCGGGAGGGCCCCCCGGTAGCAGTCCCGTCCGGCCACGGGATCCGGAAACCAGCACAGCTCGCGTCCCGAGCCGCCCGCTCGGCGAGTCCAGCGCCCGTCGCGCCAGTCGATGGCGAGACTGCTCAGCGCCCGGTGATGCTGGCGAGCGCACACCGGCCCCCCGGTACCGGCCTTGGCCACATGGATCTCGTCAACGGCGTCGAACTCGGAGGCGCCGACCCGGGCCAGCAGGCAGGTGAGTCCGGGCATGTAGCCGGCACCCACCACCAGAGGAACTCCGTGGTGTCGGGCCTGCTGATCGGTCGCGAGCAGGTCGCGGGTCTCACCTATCTCGTTGGTGGTGGTGACAACGGCCGCGCTGGCCTTCACCGCAGCCCGGGCGATGCTGGCTTGCGTACCCGATGGGGTGGCCACCACCACCAGATCGGTCCCGTCGGGCACGGCCGATCCCTGGCCGACCCTGGTCTTCGGGCCCAACACGTTTGAGACTTCCCGCAGCCGGGCCGGGTCCGTGTCCCGTACCTCCACCGATCGGACAGCTGAACTCTGGTCGAGCATGCGCACAATCCGGAGGCCCGTAGCCCCGGCACCGAACACGACCGCACGTGCGCCCGCAAGCTCAGCAGTCACAGCTACGAGACGCGATCACGCAAGCTCAGCAGTCACAGCTACGAGACGCGATCACGCCAGCTCGTCGTCACAGCTACGAGACGCGATCACGCCAGCTCGTCGTCCCGCAGCTCCCGCCACCCGCCGGTCTGGGGGGGCACGCCCCCGCGGCCCCGCACCCGGATGGCGGCGGCCAGAGCCATGCCCGCGACGATGGCAACGAACGTCCGGCGGACCAACGTGATGAATCCTGCGGCCAAGACGGCTCTCCGGGCGCTGTCGGGGCTGAAGTGTGGGGCTAGCTGGAGTCGAACCAGCGACCTCACCCTTATCAGGGGTGCGCTCTAACCGACTGAGCTATAGCCCCAGCGGCGCTACACGCTAGCCGCGGCCTCCCCGACCGCCACCAGTTGCATCGGGCGGCGGGCCCGCGGACCTCGCCGCGGGCAATGGCGGAGCCTGGACCAGAACCCGCCTGCGGGCCCGGCGCGGCCGCGGGCGGGCAGTCTCCTCCTCGACCACGGTCAGGCGCACTCCTCCGGTCACATCGCTGATCAGGTTGAACAGCACCGCTCCGAGCACCGTCAGGCCGCTGCCGGCCAACACCAAGACGAGGCCGCCGACAGCTGCTATCCGGAAGATTTGGTCGGGGTTGATCTTGAACGACTCCAGCGCGAACAACTCCACGGCGAAGTTCTCAACATCGGCGACGAGGCCCGAGTTGACGGCCAGGTTCCACAGCGTCACCCCCACGAACAACATGATCGCCCAAGCGCAGAAATAGAGAACCAAAGACACCTTGAGCACCGACCACGGTTCGACGTGCCTGACCAGCCGCCGGACGCGGCGAGCCCGCAGGCGTCGGTTGGACCGGGCCTGATAGGCCCGGCCCATCGCCGAGCGGGGGGCGGGCCTCGGCCGGGGCCCGAGCATTGCGTCGGCGGCATCCTCTCCCGCTGAGGACTGGAGCCCAGCCGGCGCGTCGGCGGACGGCGGAACGGGCTGCTGCTCATCGGTGCCAGAAGTCGACTCGTCGCTCATGAGTATCCTCTGGCACCTCCGACGAACCGGCAGTCTACGCCCAACCGGCCAATCCTCGCTTCGGCCCGGCCTAGTCAGGGGCCGTCCACTCCACCAGCCGTTCGGCTCGAGCCGCCCGGCTGGCGCGGCCGACTTGCACGGTGACGGTCACCAGCACGGCATCAGAGCCGTCCGCGGGTTCCTCCTCGTCATACGAGAGCAACACTGCACCGTTGGCGGCCGCGATCGACGCGGCCCCATCGGGGCCGTCGACGGCACCAGCCAGGGCCGCCGCGTCGGCGGCGGTGCGGGCGGCGGCGCTCTCGTTCAGCAGCCGCCCGATCTCGATCATGGCAACAACGGCGCCCATCGCCAAGAAGAGCATGGCCGCCATCAGGGGCACTGCCTGCCCCCGGTCCCGGGGCCCGGGCCTCGCCCGAGCCGTCATTGCCCGCCCGGCGCCCCTTCCCGGTCACCGTCGGCATCCTTGCCGGCATCGCCGTTCACTTCGTCGCCAACGAGCGCGATGGCCACAACCTCGTCGCCAGCGTCGGGACTCATCACCTTCACACCCATCCCCAATCGGCTCCGAACAGAGATGTCCGACACGGGAATGCGGATGACCACGCCGTCTCGGCTGACGGCGAATATCTCGTCACCAGCGTCGACCACAAGCGTGCCGACCACCTCGCCCCTGTCTTTGGTGAGCCTGATCCCCATCACACCCTGAGCGGCCCGGCCCTTGCAGTTGAATTCCTCGACCTGCGTCCGCTTTCCATAGCCGAGAGTCGTCACATGGAGCAGCGTCGCCTCCGGGCGGGCCAGCGCGCATGACACGACGGCATCACCGGCACGTTTGAACTTCAGCCCGATCACACCGGCCGCGGCCCGGCCCATCTCGCGCACCCGGTCTTGGGCGAATCGCGCCGTCTGGCCCAGTCGCGACGACAGCAGAATGTCGTGAACACCGTCGGTGGGGATGACCGCCACCAGCTCGTCACCGTCCCGCAGGTGAATGGCTATGAGCCCTGCCTTTCGCGACGAGTCGTAGGCGGTGAGCTTCGTCCTCTTGACCCGGCCCTTGGCAGTGGCGAAGAACAGGTAGCGGTTCGTCTCGTAGTCGCGGGTGTCGATCACGGCCTGGATGCGCTCCCCGTCCTGCAGCGACAGCAAGTTCACAATGGAGGTTCCGCGGGCCGTGCGCGACGCCACCGGAACCTCGTGGGCCTTGAGCCGGTACACCTGGCCGAAGTTGCTGAAGAACAGCAGGTAGGAGTGGGCGGTGGTGTGGATGAGGTGCGTAACGGTGTCGGCCTCCTTGAGCCTCGCTCCGGCCACCCCGCGGCCGCCGCGGCCCTGGAGGCGGAACTCGTCAACGGCCACCGTCTTCACGTAGCCGGACGCCGACATGGTGAAGACCAGGTCATCGTCGTCGATCAGATCCTCGATGTTGAGCTCGCCCGGATCGATCTCGAGCAACGACCGGCGACCGACCGCGAACTTCTCGGAGATCTCCCTGAGCTCATCGCGAATAGCCATCCGCACCCGCACATCGTCGGAGAGCAGAGCCTCCAGGTCGGCGATCAGGCTCCGCTTCTCGCCGGCCTCGGCCTCAAGCTGGCTGCGGCCCAGACGGGTCAGTCGAGACAGGGCCATGTCGAGGATGTGATTGGCCTGCGCCTCGGAGAAGTCAAACGGCTCGCCCATCAGGCCGGCGCGGGCGGAGCCGGTGTCCTCGCTGGCTCTGATCAACGCGATGATCTCATCGATGGCGCCCAGGGCACGCAGCAATCCCTCCACGATGTGGAGTCGGGCCCGGGCCGCGGCCAGACGGAACTCCGAGCGCCGGGTGACCACCTCGACCTGGTGCGCGACATAGGCATCGAGCGCGTCCCGGAGGGTGAGCGTGCGCGGCACGCCGTCCACCAGCGCCACCATGTTCATCGCGAAGCTGGACTGCAGCGGGGTGTGCTTCCAGAGATTGTTGAGCACCACCTCCGGGTTGGCATCGCGCTTGAGTTTGATCACGAAGCGGGTCTCGTCGCCTGAGGACTCGTCGTTCACGTCGGCAATGCCCTCGAGCTCCCTGGCGTTGACCAGGTCGGCAATCTTGCGGGCGACGGCCCCGGCCGACACCTGATAGGGCAGGGCGGTGACGACGAGGGCGCGGCGGCCACCCGTCTCGGCGACGACCACATCGGCCCGCATCTTCACTGAGCCGCGGCCGGTGCGGTAGGCCGACTCGAACCCGCTGCGGCCGAGGATCTGCCCGCCGGTGGGGAAGTCCGGACCCTGCATGTACACCATCAAGTCCTCGGTACCGGCGTCGGGAACCTCCAGCAGGTGCACTACCGCGTCGATCACCTCGGCGAGGTTGTGGGGCGGGATGCTGGTGGCCATCCCCACCGCGATCCCCTGGCTGCCGTTCACCAAGAGGTTCGGCAGGCGGGCCGGAAGCACCGCGGGCTCGGTGAAGTCCCCCGAGTAATTGTCGATGAAGTCGACGGTGTTCTCGCCGATGTCGGCAAGCATCGACATGGCCAGCGGATCGAGGCGGCACTCGGTGTAGCGAGCCGCGGCCGGCGGGTCCTCGGGAGACCCGTAATTGCCGTGGAAGTCGATGAGGGGGTGCTGGAGCGAGAAGGGCTGGGCCATGCGGGCCAAGGCGTCGTAGATGGCCGCGTCGCCGTGGGGGTGGAACCGGGCCATCACGTCGCCCACGACCCGGGCGCACTTGACGTGGCCCCGACCGGGCCGGAAGCCCTGGTCGTACATCGACCACAGGATCCGCCGATGCACAGGCTTGAGACCGTCGCGGGCGTCGGGCAGAGCCCGGCTGATGATAACCGACATGGCGTAGTCCAGGAACGAGCTCTCCATCTCCTCCTGGATCTCGACGATGGTGACGCCGGCGCCCTGGCCCGACGTGAAGTCCGCGGGGCCGCCGCCCTGGCCGGACGTGAAGTCCGCGGGGTCGCCGCCCGTTCCGTCTGCCGCGTCGCTCATTGGCCGCTCCTGTCGGGTCAGAAGTCGAGGTTTCGTACTTCTCTGGCGTTGGTGACGATGAAGTTCTTGCGCAGCTCCACATCGTTTCCCATAAGCACCGAGATCACCTGATCAGCGATGGCCGCCTCCTCAACCGACACCTGCAGCAGGCTGCGGGTGCGCGCGTCCATGGTGGTGGAGCGCAACTCGTCCCAGTCCATCTCGCCGAGACCCTTCAGGCGCTGGAACTCACGGCTGTGCTTGGGCCTCTCAGCCAGGAAGGCGTCCCTGGCGGCATCGTCGAGCAGGTACACCGTCTTCGAGTTCGAGACCTTCGTGGAGTACAGGGGCGGCTGCGCCACATACACGTAGCCAGCCTCAACCAGGGGACGCATCTGGCGGTAGAAGAAGGTGAGCAGCAGAGTACGGATGTGGCTTCCGTCCACGTCGGCGTCAGCGAGCACGATCACCTTGTGGTACCTGGCCTTGGTGATGTCGCAGCCGTCGTGGGTGCCCGAGCTGCCGTTGGAGCTGCCGTTGGGGTCGTCCGGGTCGCCGATCCCTGTGCCTAGGGCGCCGATGATGGCCTGGATCTCGTTGTTCTTGAGCATCCGGTCGATGCGGGCCCGCTCGACGTTGAGGATCTTGCCCCGGATGGGCAGCACCGCCTGTGTCTCAGGATCGCGGGCTCGCACCGCGGACCCCCCCGCAGAGTCTCCCTCCACGATGAACAGCTCCCGGCGGGCCGAGTCGGTCGAAATGCAGTCCTTGAGCTTGTCGGGCATCCCCGCCCCGTCCAGCAGGGACTTGGAGCGGACCTCGGACCGCACTCGGGCCGCGGCCTCGCGGGCCGCGGAGGCGGCCACCGCCTTGGCCACCGCCCTCTTCGCCTCAGCCGGGTGCTCCTCCAGCCATTCCGCCAGGCACCGGTTCGTGACCCGCTCCACGAAGGACCGCATGGACATGTTGCCCAGCTTGGCCTTGGTCTGGCCCTCGAACTGCGGCTTGCCGATCCTGACGCTGGCAATCGCGGTGAGACCCTCGCGGATGTCCTCGCCCTGCAGGTTGTCGGCCTTCTCCTTCACCAGGCTCTTCTCGCGTGCGTAGGTGTTCATGGTGCGAGTCAGGGCGGCACGGAAGCCCTGTTCGTGCATGCCTCCATCGATCGTGGAAATACCGTTGGCAAAGCTGTGCAGCCCATCGGTGTTGAAGCCGGTGTTCCACTGGAACGCCACCTCCACCTCGTGGGGATTGCCATCGATGGTCTCCGCGCCCGAGAAGTGGCCCACCACGTCGAACAGGCGCACCTTCGACTGGTTCAGCCGGTCTACGTAGTCGACGATCCCGCCCTCGTAGCGAAACGACGTCCACGCCGAGTGCCCGTGCGGTCCGAGCCTGAGGTCGCGGACCCGGATCTCCAGCCCCCGGTTGAGGAATGCCATCATCTCCAGGCGCTCGGCCACCGTCTGATACCGGAACGACACATCCTCCAGGACAGACGGGTCGGGCCAGAAGCGGATGGTCGTGCCGGTGCGGGCCTCGCCGTCAACAACCGGGGCCGGGCCCCGGGCCGACAGGGCCTCCTCGATCTGGCCGCCGCGAGTGAAGGTCATGCGGTGCCTCTGCCCGGCGCGGTAGATCTCCAACTCCATCCGCGCCGACAGCGCGTTCACCACAGACACGCCCACGCCGTGCAAGCCGCCCGAGATCTTGTAGCCGTCGCCCCCGAATTTCCCTCCCGCGTGCAGCAGGGTCATCACCAGCTCGGCGGCGGGGACCTCGTCATGGAGAGGATGGGGGTCGACGGGAATGCCGCGTCCGTCATCGACCACCTCGCACGAACCGTCCTCGTGCAGGGTCACATCGATGCGGGTGCAATACCCGGCCATTGCCTCATCCACCGAGTTGTCCACCACCTCCCATACGAGGTGGTGCAGGCCGGTCGGGCCTGTCGAGCCGATGTACATGCTGGGCCGCTCCCGCACGGCCTCGAGGCCCTCGAGAACGGTTATCTCCATTGCGCCGTACGACGCGTCGTCACTTGACGAAGTCGCGGGCGTCCTCTCGGCGGCTGTCGTATCGGATGTCACAAGTGATCGGCCCCTGTAATCCGGCCCCACCCGGGACCAGCAACGTTGAATTCGGGGTCTGCCGAGGCGCCAATGCGGGAGCTGTGGCCTCTCACTGCCACGACCCGGCCACAGCAGACGAGGACCGGGAGGGCTGGGGGCGCCGAGCCGGGCAAGAGCCCTTCATCGAGCCACCGATCACGGGTTCAATTCTACCAGCGCGGGCCGGTCCAGCGGCACGCAATCTGAGGCGCAAATATGCCTCACGCCGAGCAACTGTTCTCAGCCGGACGCGACGCGGACGATCAGCGACTGCAGCCTGCCCGCGGACGACATCTCATTGATGCGAGCCAACACCTCGCTGGCGAGCCACTGCACCTCGCTGGCCCACGTCGAGTCGGACGCGAGCACCACCAGCCGGTCTCCCTCAACCGCGGCGGGGCGGCAATGACGAGCCACATCGGGGCCCACCACCTCCTCCCACCGCTGGAACACCGTCGAGAGAAGGTCCGCGGGCGGCACGTCAAGCGAGCCGAGGAGGCGCCCGAGCGCATCGGCAAGCTGTACCGGCTCACCGTTGGACCCCATCATGAGCGCCCCTCCGGGACCAGGACCGTGCTCGCAGTGCCCCCAGCGAGTCGGATCAGCCGATCGGCGCGGACGCCGGCAGGCAGACCCGCGGCAGTGGTGAGGATGCACTGACTCTGCGGCAGAGCCTCCAGCAACGCGGCCGCCCGTTCGCTGTCCAGCTCCGAAAAGACGTCGTCGAGCAGCAGCACCGGCTGCACACCCCGGCGGTCGCGAACTTCGGCATCCACCGCCAGCCGCAGAGCCAGTGCCAGGGACCGCTGCTCGCCCTGGGAGCTGTGGCTCCGTGCGGGCAACCCTCCGATCTGCAGCAGGACCTCGTCGCGGTGGGGCCCGACGGTGCTGGTCGCCCGTCTCAGATCGTCGCGGCGGGCTGCCGCGAGCGCTTCGGCCAAGGAGACGTCACCCCAGGAGGACGTGTAACTCGCGTGAGCCGCCCCGCGACCTTTGGATATCTGTGCGTAGTACGAGTGGATCCGGTGCTGCAGCGCCTCCAGCAGTTCCCGGCGGCAGGAACGCAACTCGTCTCCGGATGCAGCCAACTTGGCGTCCCAAACGTCCAGGGTGATGGCCACATCGCCCACGGCGCGCCCGCCGGCCTGACGCAGGAGGGTGTTGCGATGGCGAAGGATCCGGTCCACTTCGTTGCGCAGAGCCCCCAGAGAGGGGCGCACAGCGGTCACCGCGTTATCGATCCAGCGACGCCGGCGTGCCGGCTCGCCCTTCACCAAGTCGAGATCGTCGGGCGAGAACACCGTTGCTGTGAGCACGCCGACCAGATCTCGTCGGCGGGCAATCGGTTGATGATTCACCCTCACCCGGTTGGGCCTGGAGCGGGCCAGCTCCGCCTCAATCAAGAGCTCCCGGCCGTCACCGGCGCGAGCGAAGCAGCGCACTACTGCAGCCTCGGCCCCGTCCCGGATGAGAGCCGCCTCGGGGGCGCCCCGCAGCGAGCCCAGCCCGGCCGCGAAACCGATCGCCTCAAGCAGGTTGGTCTTGCCGTAACCGTTGGGACCGACGACGGCGGTCAGCCCGGCCGCGAAGTCCACCTCCGCTCTGGCATAGGATCGAAAGTCCACCAGCGACAATACGCAGACTTGCATGGCCGCCCCACCTAAAGGCCCGCGGCCGGGTTCGACCCGCCTACGGCCTGACTCATCCGGACCAGGCGCTGGTTCAGCTCACCCGCACCGGCATCAGCAAGTAGAGGAAGCTCTCGTTTCCCACTGACCGGAGCAGGGCGGGCTTGACCGCATCCGCCGTCTGCAGGGTGACCTCCTCGCCGGTGGCGGCCTCGATCCCGTCGATGAGATAGCCGGGATTGAACGCGACGGTCAGATCCTCGCCCTCGTACTGGGCGTCCATGGACTCGTTGGCCTTGCCGACATCATGAGTGATGGCAATGACTTCAAGATTCTCACTGCTCATGACGAGCCGTACCGGCGTGGAGTCCTGGGCCAGCAGCCGCACCCGCCGCACGACTTCGAGCAGTTGCTCTCGGTTGGCCGTCAAACAGTTGGGATGATCCGCGGGAATCAGCCCGTGATAGTTCGGAAAATCACCTGGAATCAGGCGCGTCGTCAGCTGTACTGCTCCCACCACGAACTGGGCGTAGTGCTCGGCCAACTTGAGCGTGACCTCATCGGAATCTGCGATGAGGCGATGCAGTTCACCCAAGGCTCGGCTCGGCACCAACACCCTCTGGTGCTCGCCAAGGATCGACGAGCCCTCAAGGTCCCTGACCGACAGCCGATAGGAGTCGGTCGAAACCAGCCGCAACCGGCCCTCACCCTCGGCGGCCATCAGCACACCAGTCAGGATCGGCCGGGAGTCGTCCGAAGACGCCGACCTGACGACCTGGCTGAGGGATTCCCGAAACTCGAGCCCGTCGAAGGTGACGGCCGGACTGAAAGTCACGGAGGCGCTGTCCTCGCTACCCTCGTCCTTGAAGGCCAGTTGCGGGTAGTCCTCCTCGGGAATAAGCCGAATCGAGAACTCAGACTGGCCAGCCACAATCGAGGCCTCGCCGTCATCGGTGACGGAGAACTCCACCGATCCAGCCGGAACCGCCCTCACAACATCGGTGAGAAGTCGGGCCGGCGTAACCGCCGCTCCGTCCGCCTCGCCCGCTACTTCCGCGGTCACCGACAGCGTCAGATCCAAATCGCTGCCAGTTACGACCAGAGTCTCATCGGCCAAGTAGAGATGAGCCCCGGTCAAGGCGGCGCGGCTTGAACTCGCGCCAGCCGCCGCTCGCACAGCGACGGTGAGCGCCTCCAACAAGACGTCTCGCTCGCAACGGAACTTCATGCCCATGGCCTTACCCCTGTGGCTGGTTTCAAAAGGTTGTAGAAGACATTAGGTGCTGTGGATTGGGGATCATCGTCAACCCGCCTTGAAATGTCAACGGTTTCGGTGTCCCCAGGTTTGCCGTGTCGACCAGTGTGATCGCGAGGCGCGGCCTGTGGGGTGTTGGTCACCGCTCCTGCGGACACAGCCGTGCAGCAGCGTTCCCCGCGTAGTCCCCAGGGTTCTCCCCGGCTCTCGGCTGGTGTGCGCTCATGAGATCTCACCGACACGTTTCTGGAGGTCCTGGACCTTGTCGAAGATCTCTTTGCGCTCGGTCATGTGGTGCTCGATTTTGCGGACGGCGTGGATGACCGTGGTGTGGTCGCGGTTGCCGAAGGCTCGGCCGATCTCAGGGTATGAGAGGTCGGTCATGTTGCGTGTGACGTACATGGCGATTTGGCGGGCGTCGACTAGCGGCCGACGCCTGCTGCCGCCTGTGATCTGGTCCAGCGCGAAGTCGAACACCTCTGATGTGGCCTCGAGAATCAACTTCACGGTGACGGGCGCCTTGGTGGTGTTGTCGATCAGGTCGGCCAGCACGCGTTTGGCCAGGTCGTAGGAGCAGCGCTGGCCGGTGATGCTGGCATACGCGGTGACTCTGATGAGCGCGCCCTCGAGCTCCCGGATGGAGTCGGTGACGTTCGCCGCGATGAACGAGAGCACGTCGCCCGGGATTTCGATGGCTGAGAACTCAGCCTTCTTTTCGAGGATGGCGAGACGAGTCACGAGGTCCGGCGGCTGGATGTCGGTGATGAGGCCGGACTTGAAGCGGTTCCGGAGCCGGTCCTCCAGCGTGGGCATGGCATCGGGGCCGCGGTCCGAGGAGAGGACGATCTGGGCACCGTTTTGCAGCAGGTCGTTGAAGGTGTGGAAGAACTCCTCCTGAAGGCCGTCCTTGCCTTCCATGAACTGGATGTCGTCCACCAGCAGAACGTCGTTGTTGCGATAGACCTGCTTGAACTCAGGCTGCGTACTGTTGCGGATTGCCTGCACGAACTCATTGAGGAAGGTCTCGCTAGTGACGTAGCGGACCTTGTAGGACGGGTAGTGATGGTTGACGTAGTGGCAAATGGCCCGCAGCAGGTGGGTTTTGCCCAGTCCCGAGTCACCGTGGATGAAAAGCGGGTTGTAGGCCCCGGCCGGGGTCTCGGCCACGGCGAGCGCCGCGGCGTGCGAGAAGCGGTTGGAGGTTCCGGTGACGAACTGCTCGAAGGTCAGCCGAGTATTGGGACCCGAGTCGCCGTTCGAGCTGGCGGCCTGGGAGCCACGCCCTTCCTCGTCCGCCTCGTCCGCCTCGTCCGCGGATGCTCGCTCACTGGTGTCGCTCCAGTCCGGATCGATCTCGATGCGGACGATGACATCCGGCTCGGTCTCATCGATGGCGTCAGTCAGCAGGTCGAAGTAGCGGCGCTCGATGCGGGCCTTCTGCAGGCTGGTCGGCACTACCAGGGTCAGAGATCGCTGATCGAAGGCGGTCGCTCTGGCGCCACTGAAGGTGGTCCTCCAAACAGCGTCGCTCACCTGGCTCCGGATGCTTTGGGCACAACTAGTCCAAATCCGCTCCGCTTCGGGGTCGGTGTTCACCTGGCGATCTCCTTTTCTCCACAGATTCATCCACAGATGTGGACAAGACAGTTCCCGGCCGATGGTGGAGGAGGACCGGACCCAAGATCCACTTTTAACGTGATGGGCTGCGGAACGTAGCAGCATTCCGGTTGGCTGCAAGTCGGTTGGCTGAGAGCGGGTAAACGACTAGTTCAGACCGGATGGAGTTCAAGTGAATAACAATATTGTAAGATATGTTACCCAATTGTTCTTTGTTGTGATCGGAGTCAGGTCAGTCGAGAGAGTCGCCAGTCCCCTGCCCAATGGGTGTGGTTGTCGCGACACGGGGGCAGCCCTACGGTGGACACAGTCCCGCCGTTCATCCACAGCGTCAACCGCGGCGGTGGCTCTTGTGGCGTACCCGAGCTAGGGGATGCCGGGGAGGATCTAATGAAGCGCCCTTTTCAGCCTAACATCAGAAAAAGGTATAAGAAACATGGGTTTCGGGCCAGAATGAGGACGCGCGGAGGGCGCGCTGTGCTGCGGGCCCGCCGTCGCAAGGGGCGGAGCCGACTGGCAGCGTGAGGGGCTCGTCAATGGGCCGGAGAGCATGCAACCCGCCTCCGGTCGCAGTGAACTCCCGCCGCGGCCCCTTGAGGGTGTCGTTTCACGCCGCCCCTGGAGTGGCGCGCGTCCATCTGGCGGTGCCCAAGTCCGTGGGAACCGCGGTCGTACGCAACCGTGCCCGCCGTCGCGTCCGGGAGACGCTCCGGGAGCTCGCCCGCGACGGAGCGGTGGTGCTGGCCGACGGGGAGTACCGTTTGGGCGTCTCGGCGCCGCTTGAGCGCCTCTCAGCGGCCGAGTTGCGAGCAACGATGAGCGAGCTTTTGAAGGACTTCCGGAGCCAATGAGGTTCTCGACTCGGCTCGCTTGCCTTGGCGTACGAGCCTGCCAGCTCGCCCGAAGGGGCCGCCCGCCGGTGTGCCGTTACGTTCCGTCGTGTTCGGCCTATGCACTGGAAGCGCTGCGGGCGCACGGAACGCTGCGCGGAGTCTGGCTGGCGGCGTGCCGTCTAGCCCGGTGCCATCCCTGGGGTTCGACGGGGTGGGACCCGGTGCCCGCGCCTCGGCACAGCGGAGAACCTGTAAGGGTGATCGATGTTTGATCCCCTGTTCGATGTCGTCACCGCAGTGCTCGCCTGGTTCTACTCCCTTGTGCCGAATTATGGCATTGCCATTGCCCTTCTGACCCTGACTGCCGTGGTCGCGGTGACCCCGCTCACGTTGAAGATGACACGGAACATGCTGCAGATGCAGCAGCACATGCCCGAGCTGAAGAAACTTCAGAGCCAGCACAGGGGCGACCGCCAGGCCATGAATGAGGCCACCGCGGCGTTTTACAAGGAGCATGGGCTCAATCCGGTCGGGTGTGTGCTTCCGATGCTGGTGCAAGGCCCGATCTTCCTAGTCATGTACCGCGTCGTGGATGGGCTTACCAGACGGACGACCGAGGTGGGAACCCAGCTCGGTTTCACCTCGCGCCGCTATGCCGACACCGCGTTCGGAGGGGTGCCTGAGTACGCAAAGACCCCCATTCTTAGAGGCGACCTGGCGTTCGATCCGGACTTTCTGTCCAGGGACACCGATCTCTATGAGAGTCTGAGCAAAGACGTTGAGATGGTCTCCTTGGGAGTCGATCTATCCCGGAGCGCGAGCTCTGCCATATCCGACAACATCGTCCTGGCGCTCCCCTACTTGTTGATGATCCTTGTGGTGCTGATCACGAGCCTCGTCCAGCAGCGCCAGATCCAAGGACGGCAGAGCGGCGCCGCGGTCAACCCACAGCAGCAGATGATGATGAAGCTGATCCCGTACATGCTGCCGGTGTTCGCTTATTTGATGCCGGCCGCGGTTGTGACCTACTTCATCGTCTCGAACTTGGTCCGCATTGCGCAACAGGCCTACATCACCCGATCCTTCTACCGGGGCGAGGACTCCCTTGGGGCGAAGGTGGCCAAGCAGCGAGTTGCGGCCGCAGACGGGGGCTCGAGCGAGGTTGAAGCCAAGGGGCCATCGCCCAGGTCGACCACGGAACGGAAGGGAGCGCCGACGCCGAAGCGGGACGCGGCGACGACGCGGGGTAGGGCTCCTGCCCGCAGGAGGGACGGGGGACCCAAGAAGGCCGGAACTCCTGTCCGCAAGCGGGACGCGGCGACGACGCGGGGTAGGGCTCCTGCCCGCAGGAGGGACGGGGGACCCAAGAGGGACGAGGCTCCCGCCCGCAAGGGGGACGCCTCCGAGGCCGACCGGCCCGCCCGCAAGCGGGACGCCTCCGAGGCCGACCGGCCCGCCCGCAAGGGGCCGCCATCTCAACAGAGGACTAAGAGTGGGCGGACTGGCAAGGCTCCCTCGCGGAGCCGTTCCACCAATCGGACCGGAGGCGGCCGCACCACGCCGCCCGGCTCGGGTCCGAAGCGGAGCCACCAGAACCGCAGCAGGAACAAGAAGAAGAGGCGTTGACGGTCGTCTCGTGCATGAAGGGCATGAATGAGCAATGGAATGGCTTGAGATTACAGCATCATCAGTGGAGCGAGCCAAAGAGCAGGCGTTGATTCATCTTGGGGTACATGAGTCTGACGCGGAGTTCGAAGTGCTGTCGGAGGAGCGGGTCGGGCTGTTCGGCAGAATTAGGCAAGAAGCACGGGTGAGGGCCCGCGTGATCCCCACGCAAGTACGATCCAAGGAAGGCAAGGGGCGCGGCCGCAACAGCCGCAAGTCTGGATCTGGATCCTCGAAACGATCCGAAGCGGCACGGCCTGCTGGCTCCGCATCGCAATCGAGTGCTCGTACGAATCGCCGGACCTCGACGAACCCGCCGACCGACGTGCCACCTCGCGCCGACAACGGTCGGAATGACAGCGGTAGTCTCGGGCACCGACGAGGCGGCAACGACAAGAAGAATAGCGACAAGAAGAATAGGGAGCCAATGATGGATTACGACACAGGGCCTTCGCTCCTTGAGCAGGCCGACCTTGCAGAGTCGTTCGTCAGGGGGGTCGCAGACGCTCTGGACGTTCCTCTCACGTTCACGAGGAGCGACGTAGAGGACGGCATCATGAGGATCGAAGCGGATGGAGAAGACATAGGACTTCTTGTTGGCCGGCGTGGCGCCACCGCCCAAGCCATTGATGAACTGGTCCGCACTGTGCTGCAGAGATCAGGCGGCACCACGCGAGAAGGCAAGATTCGTATGGACGTGGGCGGGATCCGTGCTCGTCGGGCGGCAGCTCTGACTGAGTTCACTATCGAGGTGGCCCAACAAGCGGTCGAGTCGGGTCAGGAGATCGCCCTTGAGCCGATGAATCGGCTTGATCGGAAGATCATTCACGATGTCATCGCTGGCATTGAGCAGGTCGAGAGCCGCAGCGAGGGCGAGGACCCCCATAGACGAGTGATCATCGGAGCACTGCCCGACTGAGCGCGTGTTGCCCTCTCCGCGGCCGCTCGCCGCAATCGAGCCTCAGCTGCTGAGGCGCTTGGAGGAGGCATGGGCACCGGCTCGAGCCGCGGGTGTCATGGGACGTTTGTCGCTCGACGCGTTGCGTCGCCACGCGTCCGGATTCATCTTGGATGACTGGCGGGAACTGCCGGTCGGCAAGTTTGTCGATTGTGGCGCTGGTGCGGGCGCAGTCGGGATTCTGCTGGCGTTGGAGTTGCCGATGTCGCGTTGGACCCTGGTGGATGCCAGCGAACGACGCTGTGATCTGGCGGAGCGAGCGGTCGTGGCCGCGGACCTGTCTGGACGGATGATGGTTGAGCACGCGCTAGTTGAGGACCTCGCCAGCCGCTCAGAGGCTCGTGAGACCCTCGATGGAGTAGTGGCCCGGCTGTTCGGTCCTGCACCCGAGTTGGCCGAGTGCGGCCTACCGCTGGTAAGGACTGGCGGATCGCTCGTCGTGTCGGTGTCGGCGGCCACTAGGCACCAGTGGGAGAAGTTGCCGCTGGCGAAAACAGCTTGTGAATTGTCGGGGCAGTGGTCGACGCAGTACGGCAGCTTTGTCTCGGTCACGAGGGTGGGCCCAGCCCCGCCTGGGCTCCCCCGTCGGCGTGCTGCCCGGCGTCGGTCTCCGCTCGGCACCTATTCGCGGGGCCTCCAAGGCTGATTGAGAGCGCTCTCCTGTTTCACGTGAAACGTGAATGCTTGACTCTCGACCATCCGTATGCCACCGTTGGGTGTCTGTAAGCGAAGGGAGCCCTTGTCGTGGGTATCGCACAGCAGCGGGCTGACGCTCGCGCCCGGGTCTTCGCAGTGGCCAACCAAAAGGGTGGTGTGGGCAAGACGACCACGACGGTCAATCTCTCTGCCTGCTTCGCCGAGCGAAGGCTCAAGACGCTTGTAGTCGACCTCGATCCTCAGGCGAACGCCACAACCAGTGTGGGACTCAATCCTCGAGGCTTGGATGCCTCCATTTACGAGGTTCTACTGCAAGATATCGAACTCGAAGAGATCGTGGAGCCGACCATGATTAAGGGTCTGTACATTGCGCCCTCCAGTCTGGACCTCGCGGGCGCAGAGATCGAGCTGGTGTCCGCCTTCAGCAGAGAAGGCAGGCTCAAGGAGGCGATTTCCCGCGCCGTCGCGGAATACGACATCATCATGATCGACTGTCCGCCCTCGCTCGGTCTGCTGACCATCAATGGGCTGACGGCAGCCGACGAGGTGATGGTGCCCATCCAGACGGAGTACTTTGCCCTCGAAGGGCTGACTCAACTGGTTCGGAACATCGGGATGGTGCAACGGAGCCTAAATTCGGGTTTGGAGCTGACGACAATCATCCTCACGATGTACGACGCACGGACGAACTTGTCGCGAGATGTCGCTCGAGAAGTCAGAGCCCACTACGGGGGCAAGGTCTGCTGGCAAGTCGTGCCGCGCACGGTTCGCCTTAGTGAGGCGCCGTCATTCGGCCAACCGATCACTCTCTATGATTCTCTATCCAAGGGTGCGACGGCCTATCGCGCCCTGGCAAAGGAGGTGCTTCGTGTCACGCCGTAGTGGCCTTGGGAAGGGCCTTGGGGCCCTGATCCCGATTGAGTCGGACACGACCGAGTCGGCCTTCCAAGACATAGACATAGTTCACATCGTGCCCAATCCGTACCAGCCGAGGGGCCGATTCGATGAGGAGACCCTGACGGCACTAGCCGCGTCCATTACCGAGGTGGGGGTGATACAACCGATCATTGTTCGCCAAGCCATAGAAGGATATGAAATCATTGCAGGCGAGCGGCGTTGGCGTGCCGCTCAACGCGCCGGCCTCAGAAGCATCCCCGCGCTTGTGCGCTCTGCCGACGACAAGGGAACGCTTGAGGCTGCGGTCGTGGAGAACGTTCACCGCCAGGATCTCAACGCCCTCGAAGAGGCTGCGGCCTACAGGCAGCTGATGGACGACTTCGGTTTGACTCAGGAGGATGTCGCGGCTCGGGTCGGACGCTCCCGCTCAGCGGTCGCGAATACCGTGCGACTGCTGAACTTGGCTCCCTCGGTGCAGCGACTCGTGGTAGAGGGCCATCTCTCAGCAGGCCATGGACGAGCATTGCTTGCTCTTGAGGACGACGAAGCTCGTCAAGCTCTGGCTGAGGAGATTGTCCGCGAGAACCTGACGGTGCGGGAAGCGGAGCGCAGGGTTGCCGAGAATCACGTCGCCTCGCAGGAAGTCGTCGCAGCCCAATCCGGCGAGAACGGAGTATCTGGCTCCAATGAGATTCAGGCTGGCGTCCTTGAGTTGGAGGACCTTCTGTCGACGAGACTTGACACTCGGGTGTCCGTCAAGCTGGGCAAGAGCAGGGGCAGGATTACGATCCAGTTCAGCGGGCTGTCCGACTTGGAGCGCATCTATCACTTGATTATGTGATGACCAGAGTATCGATGACCGCAATTATTGCTGACCGTGATTGAACAAACCTTGTTTATATTATATTTCAATATAGTCCAGGATGAAGACACCAGTCGGTAACTGCCTCGGCCAGAGCCTGCGCGATGCCGGGAGTCCGAGGTACCACGATCGAACCGGGACCCAGGCGACACCACACGGCCGGCATTCGGGTCTCACGAAGAATGGGCAACCGCATCGCTCTGGCTGGGGTGGGTTCCGGGAGCAGCGGAGTGAGCGCTGCTGAGCAGCGTTGTGCCAGAGCTCGACCTCCCACCGACTCGAACCCTCGCGTGGCGAAGTACGAGACGCCGAGATTGTCGACTGCCAGGGTCACGCCCAGATACATGTCGCCGTTCCACTGATTCGAGGTTCGGGCCTGGTGGCTCAGGTCCGGTGTGCTGAACGACAGCACCTCAGCCCCGGCTTGGCGCAGGCGGCGGGCGACCGCCTGGGCGATCACGGGCAGTTCGCCCGTGTCGCCGATCACTATGCGTCGGCCTTCCACCCCGCTCGGCTGGTGTCGAAGGCGCTCGTGCTCGCGCACCTCGGAGATGGTGACTTCATCTGCGGCGCGTCTGGTGAGCCTGTCGAGGGCCTCGACCGTGGACCGCCCAACCACGCCGTCAGCGGGAAGGCCGGCATTCTGTTGGAACTGCCGGATCGCGGCCTGCGTCCTCGGCCCCAATATCCCGTCGATCCAGTGTGCGTCGAAACCGAGCTGACCGAGACGACGCTGCAGCTCCGCCACATCATCGCCGCGCATCATCGGGGCCCGGTAGTAGAGAAGCCGGTCGCCTAGGCGGTGATCGGCCTCCACGAGCGCATTCCAGGACTGAGAACCACAGATTCCGTCGACCACCAGGCCGCGGTCGCTCTGGAAATGGCGCAGAGACGCTTCGGTGGCGGTGCCGAATTTCTGATGGTCTCCGCCGGTGCTGTAGCCGATCAGCGCCAGCCTGCGCTGAAGATCGCGAACGGCCTCGCCTGTATCACCGCGCCGTAGCGGCAACCCCCCGGCCCTGGGGGAGGTGAGCACGCCGCGGCTAGAGGAACTCGGCGAGCTCGCCCAGCAGAGCCGCCTTCGGCTTGGCTCCCACCACCCGCTTGGCCGGCTCTCCGTCATTGAAGAGAATCAAGGTGGGAATGCTCATGACACCGAATCGCCGGGCGATGCCGGGCGCATCGTCCACGTTGAGCTTGGCCACCGTCAGCCTGCCCTCCTGCTCGGACGCGATCTCGTCCAGGATGGGCGCGATCATCTTGCAAGGCCCGCACCATTCGGCCCAAAAATCCACGAGAACCGGTGTAGATGCGCCGTTGACCTGCTCGTCAAAGGTTATCTCACTGAGGGTGATGGTAGAACCTGCCATACTACTATCCTTTATATCGTTCGAATCATGTCATTCGAGGTAAGGCGTCACGCGTCTTGAAGCGGCCCTTGCGTCGGTCACCCTACTGGGAAGCGCGTTGTCTGGGGAACCTTGGGCACCCCGAACGGGTAGATGTCAGCACCTCGCGGTGAAGCGTGTTGTCTCCCGCTCTTGTTCGCTGCGCTCACGGGCCGCTCGGGCCACGGCCTCGCTCCGCTCGGCCTCTCAGCGCGGGTGCCGGCTCTCGAGGTATCGCTCGGCCTCGATGGCGGCCATGCAACCCGATCCCGCCGCGGTTACGGCCTGGCGATAGTAGTCGTCCTGCACGTCCCCGCAAGCAAAAACGCCCTTCACCGCGGTCTTCGTCGAGTCGGGCTGAGTGACGAGATAGCCGTTCTCCTTCATCTCCATCTGTCCCGCAAAGAGGTCGGTGTTCGGGCGATGGCCGATGGCGATGAAGCACCCGGTCACGCCCAAAGTTGATGTCTCGCCGGTATCGGCGTTGCGGATGCGCAGGCCAGTGAGCGCCGACTCGCCCAGGTACTCCTCTACGACGGTGTTCCACATGAACTCGATCCGCTCGTTGTCGAAAGCCCGCTGCTGCATGATCTTCGATGCCCTCAGGGCGTCTCGGCGATGGATGACGTTCACCTTCGAAGCGAACCGGGTGAGGAAGATGGACTCTTCCATTGCGGAATCGCCACCTCCGACCACTGCGATGTGCTGGTCGCGGAAGAAGAAGCCGTCGCAGGTCGCGCAGGTGGAAAGGCCGTGCCCCACCATCTCGATTTCCCGATCAAGCCCCAGCATGAGCGACTGGGCGCCGGTCGACACGATCACCGTCCAGGCTCGCAGTGTCGGCTCGGACGCGTCGGGTTCGCCTGTCCAGATGCCATAGGGCTGCGTTGAGAGGTCCACCCGGGAAGCCTTCACCGCGTGGACCTGAGCCCCGAATCGGAGGGCCTGGTCTCGGAATCGCTGCATCAACTCGGGCCCCATGACGCCCTCGGGAAAGCCGGGGTAGTTCTCGACGTCGGTGGTGAGCATGAGCTGGCCGCCCGGCTGGTCGCTGGTCGAGCTCGGCTCGCCCTCGAGGATCACGGGCGAGAGGTTGGCCCGGGCGGCGTAGATCGCAGCGGTGAGTCCGGCCGGGCCGGAGCCGATGATCACCACTTCCACCGGCCGGTCAGCGTGGCCGTTGAGGCTCATCTCAGTGAGTGCTCCTTCCTTGTCCGTTCGCCGGTCGGCGCGACGTCGGTCTCAAGCGACCGCGGCGATCACACCGTAGAACACGACGCCAACCACGATGGCCGCGTCCGCGATCAACGCCGCGTACACCGGCTTCGACGATCCGGTCCGAGCCCGCCAGGCTCCCAGTCCGATGAGCGACACAAGCAATCCGATGAAGCCGTGGGCCGCCCACGTCGCCGAACCGACCCCGTCCCCGATGGGCAGGTAGGCGTCGGCCATGCGAATGGCGGCGATTGTGACCAGGACGATGACGGCGATGGCGGCCACAGCCGCTACCAAGCAGTAGACCACGGCCCGCAGGAGAAACACGGCCCGATCGGTGCTCTGAACGCGGACGGCGTCCACCAGCTCGACGATCTTGTCGGCGACGGTTGCTGGCCAGTCGTCGGATCCCAGGCTCAGCGCCGGCCGGTCGCGGTTGGAGGGCTCGGGATCGGGCATGGCGTGCAGCCTACCGGCGGCCCGGCGGGCGGCTTAGGGGCCGAGCGGATGGTCTGAGATCACGGGATTTCGCAATGCGTTGGGCGAAGCCGTGGCTCTGGTGGGACTCAGGAAGCGGCCAGTTCGTGGATTTCGATCTCGCAGTCGGGCGCCGCGGCGTAGATGACGAGAGCGCTGCCGTCAGGTCGGCGAACGAATTGGGCATCGAAGGTGAGGGGATCCTCGACTCCGACGGTGGCGACGAAGGATTGGCGCGTTTCGGCGCTCATTTCGAGCGCCCGTTCGTCCACTGCCGCGGAGCAGGCCCCGGGGTCAGCCATCGCCTCATCCTCCAGGGCGGCAGACCATTTCGCCCCGATGTTCTCATAGAGCGACTCAAGGTTCTCCAGTATGCCCAAGTCCACAATCTGCCCGTCAGTACCGTCGGTGTCGGGCTCGCCCCCGTCCATGGTCGGCTCCGATCGCCGCTCCTCCTCGGTCCTCGCAGTTACCGAAGTCGGCTCGGGAGCCGCTTGATCCTCGCTGTCGTCCGCTTCTATGGCGGCGACGGTCGTGGTGGCTGCAGGCGCCTCCATTGCCTCCGCTTCCGCGGCCGCCTCTTCCATCGCGTCGTCGGCCATGGGTTCTTCGTCGGCCATGGGTTCTTCGCCAGCCATCGCCTCCGCGGGCACCGTCGCCGCGTCCGCGGGCTCCATCGCCTCCGCGGGCACCGTCGCCTCGTCCGCGGCCGCCATGTCCGCTTCGGCCATGGGCTCGGCGGCCATCTCGGCCCCGGCGGCAGAGTCAGCCATTGAGGTCGGCTCCGCTGCCGTGTCGGCGTCGTCGCTGCCCCTGCTGGCGAGCAGGCCAGCACTGACGACGGCCGCGAGCAAGAGAACGGCCGCAGCCACCGCCAGGAACAGGGGCGGCGGGCGGTGCCGGGTCACGATCTTGGCTTCCAGGCGGGCGTCGGCTTCCGCATCGGCTACACCGAGGGCTGCACTGATCAACTGGTCGCGCTGCTCCGCAGACAACGACGGCACCGGCGCGGCTACCGCGTCGCGCACGACCCGCAGCTCTTCGACCCGGGCCAGCAGGGCATCGTCCCCCTCGACCTCCGCAATCTCGGCCGGGGTTGCCTCGCCGTCGAGATAAGCCGAGACGAGCTCGTCGCGCCGCAACGATTCGTCACTCATGGCTGCTCGCTTCGTGGTTCTGCGTTCTGCGTTCCACGTTGTCGTTTCGGGTCTCGGCTACTCGCCTCAGGATCCCTGTGTTCCACGCTGTCATTCCCGCTCCGGCTGATCGCTTCAGGGTTACGACGCTCCGCAGCGTCATGGTGGTTCCCGCCGTTGGCACTCATTGCCTCTGCCAGCCGGGCCCTGCCCCTGGCGATGCGGGATCTGACAGTCCCGGGCGGGATTCGCAGGATCAGGCCGATCTCGGCGTAGTCGCAGCCGGCCACGTCCCTGAGCACCACCGGCGCTCGGAACTCCTCGGACAGTTGGGCCAGCGCGGCATCGAGATCGAGGCGCGCCGCCACCGCGGCCGTGTCATCGGCGGTCGGTGTGCCCGCGAAGCGGTCGCCGGCCTCGATCAGGGTGGGCGGGGGTCGCCGGCTGCGTCGTCGCAGTTCATCAAGGGCAGCGTTGGTCGCGACCCGATAGGCCCAAGTCGAGAACTTGGCCTTGCCGTGAAAGCGGGGGAGCCCTTTGACGATGGCGATGAGCGCCTCCTGGGTGGCGTCCTGCCCGTCGGCGTCGTTGCCCGCGAGGCGCCGGCAGATGGTGTGGATCTGATCGTGGTGCTGCCGCAGCAACTGCTCGAGGGCGCGCCGATCCCCGGTTTGTGCAGCCCTCGTGAGCTTGGCGTCGTCGATTCCGTCTCGGTGCCGTCGATGCCGATGAGAGGCGCTGTCGTTGCGAATTGTCAGATCCTCAAGTGCTCTCTTGCCCGTTTCGAGTCGTCCGGGTTCATGAGGGGCTCGGCGACGCCGCCGGGACTTGGTAGGCCATGCCCATCACTCCCTGGCCGGCGTGGGCGCCCACGACCGGTCCGACCTTGCACACCCGGATGGTGCCGCTATGGACTTCGGCCAGCATCTCGCAGAAGTTGCCGACGTCAGCCGCCTCGCCGTGCATGACCGCGAGGTGTTCCACCGGTGCGGCGACTCGCACGGCGTCGCGCAACCAGCCGAGAGCCTTCCGGCGAGTGCGCTGCTTGGCGGCCTCGGCCACTTCCCCGGTGGAGATGTCGACTATGGGTTTGATCGACAGCATCGAACCGAGCATGGCTTGCGCGCCGCCGATGCGCCCGCCCTTGCGGAGGTTCTCCAGCGTGTCGAGCGTGCCGAACACGTGGGTGCGTTCGGAAGCATCGGCCACGAAGGCCTCGATGGTGCCGGCGTCGTCGCCGGCGGACGCCATCCGGGCTGCCTGCAGCACCAGTGTGCCGAGGCCGGCGGTCACCGATTTGCTGTCCAGAACCCTGACGTCGGCACCGTCATGTTCGGCGCGGAACGCGTCGGCGGCCTGCACCGCAGACTGCATGGTCGCCGAGATGGCCGATGACAGGTTGATGCTCACCACCGCCTCGCAACCGGCGTCCAAGAAACGGCGGAAAGCCTGCTCGAAGCGCCCGGGCGGCGGGGCCGCGGTCTGGGGCAGCTCGTCGGCCGTCGCCATGCGCCGATAGAAGTCCTCGACGCTGATCTGCTCGCGGTCGACGAACTCGTCGGTTCCGAAGCGGATGAACAGGGGGACGATCTCCACGTTGAGCCCTTTGAGCTGCTCGTCGTTCAGATCGCATGAGCTGTCGGTGACAATACCCACGGTCATGTTGTGTCCTCGTATGGTCGCCTGTCGAAAGGGGGGTGCCCGCCTCGCTTCAGTCCTCGGCGTTGCCGTGGCCGGAGCCGGGTGCAGCGACCGTACCACTGGCGCTGTCGGCATCGCGAGAACCCCGGCGCAGCGTCTTCAGCCACCACGCTGCCAGCGCGGCTGCAGCCCACACGAGGATCAGAAGGCCGAGACCCTCCGCGTCGGTGAATCGCACGCTGAAGGTCCCGGTAGTGATGGTTATGGCACCGGCGGGGTCTGGCGTCGTCACGGTCACTCGGACCGAGGTGCGGCCCGACGCAGCCGCCTCGACGGGCACGGTCAGGTCGTTGCGGCCCGGTTCCAGCGTGAAGACGGGACGCTCTTCGTGCGTGAAGTCGATCCTGTCGGAGGTCAGCTCTAGGACTACGGTCACCGGCGCGGGCCGGTTGTTCACCAGCGTCACGGGCAAGTCTGCGTTGCGCTCGGTGAATGTGATCGGGCCCCGTCTCATGAACTCAACCCCCGTCGTTCCTTGTGTCACCTGCTGATCGACGGCGTTGAGGAACTCAGTGAGCTCCCCGGTCGTCAGGTGTCGGCTAGCGCTGACTGCGAGCAGAGTACGCAGCGGGGCGGCCAGGAAGGGATCGTTCCCGAGGAACGACTCGTAGGCCGCTAGTCGCTGCTCCACTTGGGCTAGCCGGGCGAGGTAGAGGCCGAAGTCCCCCGGGTCAGAGGGTCGAACCGCCACTGCGATCGTGACTGCGCCCACCGGCGGCTCCTGTGCGAGCACGTCGTCCACGGTGGCTGGCCTCAGGGCTGCGTCGCCGGTGATCATGTCGAGCAGCAGGGCCAGTGTCTTCGGCTCGATGCTTGCGACGGGGAAGCCCCTCAGCTCACCGCGCTCGGTGACGAAGACCTGGATCGGGACGGTCGGACCGTTCTCCCCTTCGAAAGGCGCCCAGCGGAGGGTGGCGAACTCCTGCCAGGCGAGCAATGGCTCGAAATGTGCAGGCACGGACACAACCACTGCCTTCGGTGTACCCGCGGCGGCGATGCGGAGAAGTTCAGCGCGCGCCCACTGCATACCGAGTTCCGAGTCGGGGAACTGAAGCATTCCGGCGAGAACCGGGTCAGCTTGGACCAACGGGTAACTGCCGCCGGATGAGTCGGTCATCAATGTCACTGGCGGGAAGGGGCCGCTATCCGTGGGCAGAGCGTCGGTGAAGAAAGCGCTCACTCCGGTCGCCGGCTCGGTGATGGCCCTGACCGCTCGCACCGTCAGCGGGTATTCGAAACGCATGACCGTGCTGGCTTCCAGGCCGACCCATCGCAGCGCCTCGGCGCTTCTTCGCAGCCCGTCGAGGACCACGTCGGCCCGGACTGCCCTCGTGAAGTCATAGATGTCGAGGCTCGTCCACGTAGTGGCGAGCAGTTGCCTTCCCCGCAGCGCGGTGCGCAGCACTGCCACGCTGGTGTCGTCCCCGATGAGAGCAAGGGCATCGAGAGTCTCGGAGCTCATTGCAACGGAGAGGGGCACGCCTCTCCGCTCGATGAGCACCTCGGCGAAGCCGAGCACCCGGCTGAGCGAGGCCACATCCACGGCCGCGCCACCGTCGGCGAGGTGAGAGGGTGGTAGACGCAGGTCGAGAACAACAGCAACCACCAGCGGTTGCCCGGAATCGTCGACTGCGGCGTCCGCACCTGGAGTCAGGAAAGTGGCCAGCACCCGTACGACGGCGCCGGTGGCGTCGACTGCTTCCAGATGCAGCGGAAGCGGTCGCCCGTCGTCGAAGCTCATCGGACTTGTCAGATCCTCTTCAGGTGGCTGAATGGGCACCGACAAGACGACGCCTTGATCGTCACTGGCGGCGATGCGGGAATCCTCGACGATCCATTCCGCGATCAGCGGCGTCGGCGGCGGGCCGTACAACGACGCCAGCAGTTCGGCCCTAGTCGTCACCGGCGCGTATAGGCGGGCTCTCAGGTCCGCCGTTGACAGCTCGTCGGCGACGCGAAGGTGAATGATTGCCGGTGACGAGGGTGTTGCCGCTGTCTGGCCGATGAGATCCAGACCAGCGAGATCCACTATGGCCTGGGGGGTCAGATCCTCCTCGGCGGTCTGATCCTCCTGGGGGGTCAGAACCTCATCGGCGGTCTGAGCATCTGCCTGGGTGGTGCTGGCGACCCAGGATGATGTGGTGAGGCAGAAGGCCATGACCGCGAGAGCGGACCGCCAGCCGGGGGGCCGGCTCATCGGAGATCGCGATACAGGACTGCGAGCCGGTCGGGCTCCATGCAGAACCCGCAGCGCCGGTACAGGGCGAGCGCTCGCTCGTTGTCGGGCTGGGTGTTCACCAGGGCGGTGCGGGCTCCTCCGCGCCTCAGCCACACCAGAGCGTCCGCCACCAGCAGGGTTCCCAGGCCCTGGCCCTGGCAGCGGGCTGCCACCGCTAGTCGCTGGAGATAGCCCGCAGAACCTGCTCGCCCGGTGATGCTGTAGGCGTGCACCTCCAGGCCGCGGTTGACGCGCCAGCGGCTGAACGGCGTGGCCGTGCGAGCCTCGTGAAGGCCGTCGGCGTCGATCCGCCAGAACGGGAGGAACGCCTCGGCGTCGACCTGCAGCACAACTTCGAGGTCGCGCCGGGTGCCGCGCCGGGTGTGCCCGCGCGGGTTCACCATCTTGGGCGTCGCCGCTTCGAGACCGCGGCTGAGAGTCGCAAGCTCGGAGCGGACGTCAAACCTGTCTCGGATGAGGGCGTCGCGCTCACGCGGGGCTACGGCTGCGGTGACAACGGCGCGGTATCCCAGGTCATGGAGCCGGTCGCGCAGTGAGGCCAGCACCCACGGTGCCAGGGTTGCGGCCGCGGACGCCAGGACCAGGTACGCCACGTCGGCGGCACCCTGCCAGGCTCCAACACGGAATCGCGCCGAACCGATGCTCAACGAGGTCAGGGCCATGAGCCCAGAGGCGGTGACAGTTTGTCCCCGGGGCCGCGAGGAGGTCGGCTCCGATCGCCGCCGACAGGTCGTGCTGGCATGCACGACCACGATACGCGGCAGGCACGAGTCGAGACGCCTGCAGCGTCAAGCACAACCGGCGCCGCGACGGACGCGGAACGGTGCCCCATAGACGCTGGCTCCGATCGAGCGTCGAGGCTGGCACTACGATCCGGCCATGCTGGTGATCACCGACGAACGCTTCCTCGACCACGACACCGGACACCGGCATCCTGAGCGGCCCGACCGTCTGCGAGCCGCACTGGCCGGAGTGGCCGCCGTCGACCATGAGCTGCTCGCTGGGGGGGTTTCGCCTAGGCGGGCCGAGCGGGACGAGCTTGAGCTTGTGCACTCCGCGTCCATGATCGACCGCGTCGCCGCCATCGCCGAGCGCGGCGGGGGCCACCTGGATGCCGACACCCCGATGGGGCCGGGCAGCTTCGAAGCGGCGCGACTAGCGGCAGGCGCGGTGCTCTCGGCCGCGGAGCAGCTGGCGGCCGCCACAACTTCGAAAGACTCCACCGGCGGCGAGTCCGCGGCCTATTGCATAGTGCGGCCTCCGGGGCACCACGCCACCCCCGAGACCTCGATGGGCTTCTGCCTGTTCAATTCCGTCGCGGTGGCCGCCGCCTCGCTGGCCGCTGGCGGACAGCGGGTGGCCATCGTGGACGTCGATGCCCATCACGGCAACGGAACCCAAGACGTGTTCTTCGATCGTGACGACGTGCTCTACGCGTCCATTCACCAGTACCCGCTGTATCCGGGTACCGGCGCGCTGGGCGAGCGAGGCACCGGAGCGGGCGAGGGGTTGACCGTCAACGTGCCTCTGCCACCCGGTGCCACCGGTGACGCCGCGCGGGCTGCGCTCGACGAGGTGATCGTGCCCGCAGTGGAGCGCTTCACCCCTGACTGGATGTTGATCTCCGCCGGCTACGACGGGCACCGGGCCGACCCCCTCACGGGCCTGTGCTATTCGGCCTCGGACTACGGCGACTTCGTCCGCCGGCTGGTGCCGCTGGCGCCACGAACAGTGGCCGTGCTCGAGGGCGGGTACGACCTCGAGGCCACACGAGCCTCGTCCTATGCGGTGACCGGAGCGCTGCTGGGTCTCGACTTGTACCCCGAGCCGGCCAGCGGGGCCGGTCCCGGAATGGAGGTCGTCAAGGCTGCGGCCCGTCTCGCGGCCCTTGACGGAAGTCGGTGAGGACCGAGGCCTCCGAGGCGCTGTCAGCGGCCCTGACGACCGCCTCCGGCGTGGCGCGGCTCTTCGCAGCGGCCGGGCACCGGCTGTACCTCGTGGGCGGCGTCGTGCGCGAGGCTGTCGCCGGGCAGTTCCTCGCTGGTGCCGACCTGGACTGCACCACCGATGCTCGCCCCCCGGCGGTTCGGCGGATCGTCGGTGGTGTGGCGGCGTCTCTGTGGACCCAGGGAGAGCGGTTCGGCACGATCGGCTGCGTGGTGGACGGGCAGGCCTTCGAGATAACCACCCACCGCGCCGAGCGCTACGACCAGCACTCGCGCCAGCCCGTTGTAGCTTTCGGCGACGATGTGGAGCAGGACCTCGCACGCCGCGATTTCACGGTCAACGCGATGGCCGTCGACACCTCCGACGGGAGCCTGCTCGATCCCCACGGCGGGCGCCGGGATCTGGAGGCCCGGGTGCTGCGCACCCCGCTCGACCCCGCGGTCTCCTTCGGAGACGATCCGCTGCGCATGCTGCGGGCGGCGCGCTTCGTTGCCAGCCACGGGCTTGTGCCCGACGACGCGGTGGTCGGGGCGGTCAGGGCCATGGGGGAGCGGCTGCAGATCGTCTCGGTCGAGAGAACCCGCGACGAGCTCGAGAAGCTGCTGCTGCTCGATGATCCCTCCGAGGGCTTCCGCTTCCTGTTCCGCACCGGGCTCATCGAGCGGGTGCTGCCGCGGATTGCTGGCCGCGATCCCGTGGCGCTGGGCCGGGTCACGGCCGCAGTGGCCGCCGAGCCGGCGGCCCGCTGGGCGTCGCTGTTCGTGCAGGACTCAGCGGAGGAGGCTGGCACTGAGCTGAGAGGTCTGCGCTGCTCGACGTCGCTCGCGTCTGGCGCGGCCGCATTGCTGGAGGCCCGAGAGCAGCTCCAAGGGGCTGGCACCGGCGCGGCCGAAATCCGCCGACTCGTGCACGCATGCCCGGTGCCGGTGGATGCCGCTGTGGATTTTACCCGCGCCGTGGCGGCCGCCGCCGGTGAGTCCGACGAGCGGCTGAGCGGCTTTGCTGCGGCTCTGAGCGAACTGCGCCGCCACGAGGACGTTGATGGTCCCGCGCTTGGTGTCGACGGCCGCGGCGTGATGGCCGCGCTGGGCCTGGAGCCCGGCCCTGATATCGGCCGCGCCCTGGCCTTCTTGCGTGAGCTGGCCTTCGACGAGGGTCCGCTCAGCCGGACCGAGGCGTTGGATGCCCTGCGACGATGGCGGGCGACGGACTATTCTGCCGGACCGTGAAGCCGAGCCCGTTCCGCCTGGCTGCCTCCGAGAGCGCCGTAGAGCCGGACGCCTCGGCTTCCGCGACGGTTGACTACCGGCTCGCCCGGGCAGCCACGCTGAGGGCATGGCGGTCGGGCAAGCTCGGCCGCCACGAGGTCTGTGACGCCCAGCGGGAGCTGTACCGCAACGCGGAGTTCTGCGGGCAGCCGACCCGACGCAAGTGCCCGGTGTGCGCGAGGGTGGGCCTCGTCGAGGTGACCTACGTGTTCGGCTCGCGCTTGCCCAAGCACGGCCGCTGCCTCACCACGCGGGCCGAGATGCAGCGGCTGCAAGACCGTGCCAGCCCCTCGATCGGCTATGTGGTAGAGGTCTGCACCGATTGCGGCTGGAACCATCTGGTGCGGCGCTTGACTCTGGGCGGCAAGCGCTCGGCTTGACGTCGGCGCACAACTTCGAGAAGATGCGCGGGTAGGTGGTGAGCGCCTCGCGGTGACGGGTTGTGTTGCCCGCTCTTGTTCGCTGCGCTCACGGGCCGCTCGGGCCACGGCCTCGCTCAACGCCTCGCTGATCTTGTACGTGGACTGCGGCCCATCCGCTCGGCCTCTGAGCACGCCGGCCGGCGGCGAGGCGGTCCACCCATCCGCACGGCCTCCCATTGACGATCAGCGGCGGTGCAGGTATCGTTCACCGCACCGCCGGCAGCCCCAGCGCGCTGGACGGAAAGGAGCAACCCATGGGAAAGCTCACCGCGCCCGCCATACGGGCCCGCAAGGTGTGCGACGGCGCTGACCCTCTGGTGATGGTGACGGCCTACGACGCGCCGAGTGCCCGGGTGGTGAGCGAGGCCGGCGCCGATCTCATCCTGGTGGGCGACTCTGTTGCCATGGTCGTGCTGGGCTACGACGACACCCTGCAGGTGACCGTCAACGACATGGCCCACCACACCGCAGCGGTGGCCCGGGCCAAACCCGAGGCCCATATCGTGGCCGACCTGCCATGGATGAGCTATCACGTTTCGGCCGAGGAGACCGTCCAGAACGCGGCCTTGCTCATCAGGGCTGGCGCGCAGTCCGTGAAGCTGGAGGGTGGCCGCAAGCGCCTGCCGATGATCGAGCGCATCCGCGACGCCGAGATACCCGTCATGGGCCACATAGGCCTCACTCCCCAGTCGCTGCACGCCATGGGCGGATTCAAGGTCCAGGGCCGGCAGGCGGAGGCGGCTCGCCGGCTTGTGCAGGCGGCCAAGTCTCTGTCCCACGCGGGTTGCTATGCGATCGTGCTCGAGGGAGTCCCGGTCCAAGTGGCGGAGATGGTCACTGAAGCCGTCGAGATCCCGACGATCGGCATCGGCGCCGGTCCCCACTGCGACGGCCAGGTCCTCGTCTACCATGATCTGCTGGGGTTGGAGACTCGTCTCGCGCCGAAGTTCGTGCGCCGCTACGCGGATCTCGACACCTTGGCGACCGAGGCCGTCCGGTGCTTCGCGGACGATGTGCGGTCCGGAGCGTTCCCGTCTTCGCGGGAGTCGTATCACCTGTCTGAGGTCGAACTCGCCGCCTTGGGAATTTCAGGTCTTTAGCAAGATTCCAGGTCCTTGCAACCTGTAGGGATCGACGCCGCGGCAGCCGTCGGCACACGGCACGACGTGCAGGATGCGTCTGGGGATGGTGCTGTGGATTGTTGGGGATGCCGCGGCGAGTGGTGGGTATGGGCCACACCGCCGATACCCTGCCCGCCATTAGCTGAGCCAGTTCGGGTCCTTGCCGGATTCTGAGCGGGTTCGGCCTCGGAAACGAACCCTGCCCCGGTGAGGGGCTCCGGCGGTGCCGGGTCCAAAGGGAGGTGGTCGCCCGTGCTGCGGGCCTATGAGTTGATGATCATCATCGACTCCGACGTCACTGACGTGGACTCGATGTTTTCCCATGTCGCCGGTTTGGTGGCCGACGAGGGAGGGACGATCATGTCCACCGACAATTGGGGCAGGCGCAAGTTCGCCTACAAGATCAACCACAAGACCGAAGGCATCTATGTGGTATGGGAGATCGTGACTTCCACGGCCGGTCTTCCCGCCACCGAAAGGCGACTGCGGCTCGCGGACGAAATCGTCCGCCACAAACTGTTCCGGCTTCCCGACGCCGAGGTCGAGCGCCGCGGTTTGCTCGCGGAGGCCAAGCCGGCTGCTGCCGGCTGAGATCCGGAGGTTCCTCATGGGATTCGACAACACTGTGACTGTCGTGGGAAATATCACCCGCGACCCCGAGCTGCGGTTCGCGCAGTCCGGAATGGCCATCGCCCAGTTCGGCGTGGCTTGGAACCGCAGGCGCCAGGACCAGGAGGACGAAGTGTCGTTCTTCGACGTGACCTGCTTCCGCCAGCTTGCCGAGAACGTCGCCGAGTCGTTGAAGAAGGGCGCCCGGGTGGTTGTCTACGGCACGCTCCAGCAGAGGAGCTGGGAGACCGACCATGGAGATCGTCGCTCGAAAGTGGAGATTCTCGCCGACGATGTGGCTCCCAGCCTGCGGTGGGCTACGGCCGAGGTAACCAAGAACGAGTACCGAGGCGGCGGCGACAACCGGAGCGAGGGCGACCGTGGTGGCCACCGTGGTGACGGCGGAGCCCGGCCGGCGGGCGTTGAGTCACTCGAGTCTCGACATGGCACCGCGGCTGAGCGAGGCACCGCAGCGACCTCCGGTGCCGACGAGGAGCCGTTCTGAGGCCGGTCCGGTCGGCCGATTCTGAGACGAGGAGATAAGAGCAGTGGCCAAGACCAAGACCAAGGCGCGGAGCAAGAGCCGCGACAACAACCGCCGAATAAAGAAGAAGGTGAGCTTCCTCACCACTGAGGGCATCACCTACGTCGACTGGAAGAACGAGAAGCTGCTGAGGAAGTTCTTGTCCGACCGGGCCAAGATCAGAGCTCGGCGCGTCACCGGCAACAACACCCAGCAGCAGAAGCTCGTCGCCGATGCCATCAAGCTGGCCCGGGAGATGGCCCTGGTGCCCTACGCGAGCCGGGTGACGACCCAGCGCCAGAACAAGGACCGCGACCCCCGGGGCCGTGCTGCCGGTCCGGCGCCGCGTCCCTCCGGGCCGCCTCCGTCGGGCGCTCCGGATGAAGGAGAGTCCGATGTCGGAGCCGAGGAGGTGGTCGCGGGCGCGGTGGCCGGCGATGCGGTCGGCAGCGGAGGGGAGCAGGCGTGAAGGTCGTCTTGCGCGCGGACGTGGACGGGCTCGGCCGCAAGGGGGATGTCTGCGATGTGGCCGCGGGCTACGCCCGCAACTACCTGGTTCCCAAGGGCCTGGCGCTGAAGTCGTCTCCCGGCGCGGAGCGGCAGGCCGAGGCCATGCGACGCAGCGCCGCCCTGCGCAGCGCCGCCGACCGGGCCGACGCGGAGGAGATCGCCGTGCGGCTGGCGCCCGCGGTCCTGTCGGTGTCGGCGCGGGCCGCGGAGACGGGCCACCTCTACGGCTCGGTGGGGCCCGCCGACATCGTGGCCGCGGTCGAGTCCCAGGTGGGAGCGGTGGTCGACAGCGAGGCTGTCGTGCTTGACGCGCCGATCAGGGAGGTCGGCTCGCACACGGTGCTGTTCCGGCTGCACGCGGAGGTGGCGGTGCCGGTCACCCTCGAGGTGACCGCCCAAGACTGAGGCTGCCCACAGCTCTTCCACACCCACCGCGCGAGATCCCCCGAATTCCCCGGCCGGGGCCGGGAAATCCCCGGCGTTATCCCCGTCGGCCGCCTGAGAGTGTCGTACCCCCTCGGTACCGTTGTGACGTCACGGCTGGTACGGCTGTTGGGGGCAGATATTCATGAGCGTCTATTCATGAGCGTCTATTCATGAGCGTCACCGATAACGCGCAGTGGCACAGCGCGGGCGCTACCACCGGCGGGGAGAGGCGCGACGTGCGCGTCCCTCCCCACAATCTGGTGGCCGAGGAGTCTCTGCTGGGCGCGATGCTGCTGTCGCGCGACGCCATCGCCGACGTGTTGGAGACGGTGTCGGCGGTGCACTTCTACCGGCCCGCGCACGAGCGGGTCTTCGAGGCGGTGCACGGTCTCTACAGCGCCGGCGAGCCGGCCGACGCCGTGACGGTGGCCTCGGCTCTCGAGCGCAGCGGCTCGCTGGAGGCCATAGGGGGCTTGGACGGCCTGCTGTCGCTGCAGATGAACACCCCGGCCACGTCGAACGCGGCCTCCTATGCCCGCATAGTGCGGGAGCATCACACGCTGCGGCGCCTCATAGAGGTGGCCGGAGAGATCGCGGAGCTGGGCTACGGCCGCCCCGACGATGTGACCAAGGCGGTGGACTGGGCCGAGAACCTGATGTACCAGGTGGCCCAGGGCCAGGTGGGCGACAACACGGTCCAGCTCTCGGAGCTGCTCGACGGGACTCTGGACCGTCTTGAGGAGCTCTACGAGCACGGGGGGTCGATCACCGGAACCGCCACCGGCTACACCGACCTCGACAAGCTGCTGTCGGGCCTGCAGCCCAGCTCTCTGTATGTGGTGGGCGGCCGACCGTCCATGGGCAAGACGTCGTTCGCGCTGGGCATGGCCGCCCACGCGGCGATAAAGGTGCAGCGGCCCGTTCTGGTGTTCTCGCTGGAGATGGGCCACATCGAGCTGACGCAGCGGCTGCTGTGCGCCGAAGCCCGCATCGACTCGACCAAGATGCGCGACGGCAGGCTGAGCGACGACGACTGGAACCGGATCACCGGCGCGATCAGCCGGCTGTCGACCGCGCCGATGTGGATCGACGACAACCCGAACGTGACGGTGATGGAGATCAGAGCCCGGGCCCGCCGCCTCAAGAGTCAGGTCGGCGACCTCGCCATGGTCGTCGTGGACTATCTCCAGCTGATGACGGGCCGGCAGGCCGCCGACAATCGCCAGGTCGAGGTGGCGGAGATCTCGCGGGGCCTGAAGATCCTGGCCCGCGAGCTGGAGTGTCCGGTGGTGGCGCTGTCGCAGCTCTCCCGCAATCTCGAGATGCGCCAGCAGAAGCGGCCCATGCTGGCGGACCTGCGGGAGTCCGGGGCCATCGAGCAGGACGCCGACGTGGTGATGTTCATCTATCGTGATGAGGTGTACAACCCCGACAACGCCGACACCGCGGGCACGGCCGAAGTCATCGTGGCCAAGAACCGCAACGGCCCGACCGCCACGACCACACTGGCCTTCCTGTCCCGGTTCACCACCTTCGCCAATTTCGCGGCCCGGGCCGCCATCTAAGGGGCCGAGCGGATAGGCGGCTAGGTGTTCCTCGGCCAGAACATCCTCGCTTGGCTGGTGCTCGCCCTCGGCGCGGCCATGGCTGCCGGCAACGCCGCGGCGCTGCTGCGTCCTCCGCCTCAGAGACGCGACCCCACCGACCTGGAACGGGCCCCGGTGGGCCGCAGCGTTGTCTACATCGTCGTCGGCTTGGGGGCCGCGGTCTGGGCCCTAGCATCACTGCTGTCGTCCTGACCACTGCGAGGCCGCTTCCATGACACCGTCAGCGCTGATCGGCAATCTGGATTCCGCGTCGCTCGACCTCGCGATGTCATCTCAGGCTCGTCCGCTGTATGACCGGGTCGTCGAGTTCGTGGCCGCTGAAGTGGAGCCGGTCACCGCCACCTTCTTCAGGCTTGGCGAGGGCCGGGCCGAGCGCTGGGGCTACGGTCCCGGCCAGCTCGAGCTGCTCGACGGTCTCAAGGCGCGAGCCAAAGCGGCCGGGCTGTGGAACTTCTTCCTGCCCGACGCGGCCAGCGGAGAGGGCCTCAGCAACCTCGACTACGCCTACATCGCGGCCGAGCTCGGCAAGAACCCCATCGCCTCGGAGTGCCTCAACTGCAGCGCTCCGGACACCGGCAACATGGAAGTGCTGGAGCGGGTGGGCACGCCCGAGCAGAAGCAGCAGTGGCTCGAGCCCCTGCTGGCCGGGGAGATCAGGTCGTGCTACGCGATGACGGAGCCGACGCTGGCGTCGTCGGACGCCAAGAACATCGCCACGCAGGCCGTGCTCGATGGCGACGAATGGCTGATCAACGGCGAGAAGTTCTACATCTCGGGGGCTGGCGACCCGCGCTGCAAGATCATGATCTGCATGGTGCAGACCAGCCCCGACGGGCCCCCGCACCGCCGGCAGTCCCAGATCCTGGTGCCGATGGACACGCCCGGGGTGCATGTGGTCGGACCGATGCACGTGTTCGGCGAGGACGACGCGCCCCACGGCCACATGCACATCCGCCTCGATGATGTGCGGGTGCCGGCGTCGTACATCCTGCTGGGCGAGGGCCGGGGCTTCGAGATCTCCCAGCTTCGCCTCGGCCCGGGCCGCATCCACCACTGCATGCGCTCCATCGGTGCGGCGGAGAGGGCTTTGGACCTCATGGTGCGCCGGGGCATGAGCCGCGAGGCCTTCGGGCGCCCGCTGGCCCAGCTCGGCGGCAACCTCGAGATCATCGCCCGGGCCCGGGTGGAGATCGAGGCGATGCGCCTCATGGTGCTTCGGGCGGCCAAGGCCATGGACACCCTCGGCAACACCGAGGCCCGAGTCTGGGTGAGCGCGGTGAAGGCCATGGTCCCCGAGCGGGTGTGCCGCATCATCGACCAGGCCATCCAGATGCACGGCGCCGCCGGCGTATCGCAGTGGACGCCCCTGGCCCGGATGTACACCAGCCAGCGAACCCTGCGTCTGGCCGATGGTCCCGACGAGGTGCACTGGTTCGTGGTGGGTCGGGCCGAGGTAGCAGCCCACGAGGGGCTCGGTGATCCGGCCGAGGAGGCGCGGCAGCGTCAGCTCGCGGGGAAATGAAGTAGCGTCCGCCGAGCGAGAGGCCAGGAACACGAGCGCGAAGGAGGTCGACGCGTGACGGTCACTTCGGAACGGACCCAGCCTCAGACCCCACCGCCCGAAGCGGAGGACGCCGGCGCAACCACGGTCGCCTCGCTGGCCCGGGACTGGGCCCGGCGCAGCCCCCGGCAGGTCGCTATGCGGGAGAAGGATTTCGGGATCTGGCAGGAGTACACCTGGGCGGAGACCTGGGACTTGATCGAGACCGCGGCCCACGGCCTGCTGGCGCTCCGCCTCGAAGTCGGCGATCGTGTGGCCATCCACTCCGAGGACCGTCCCGAGTGGGTGATCCTCGATATGGCCACCGTGGCCGTGCGGGGCATCACGGTCGGGCTCTACCCGACCAACCCCACCGCCGAGGTGGAGTACCTGAGCAGCGACTGCAGCCCGGTGGTGTTCTTCGCTGAGGATCAGGAGCAGGCCGACAAGGTGCTGGAAGTCCCGACGGAGACGGCCGCGTCCGTTCGTCGAATCATCTACACCGAGCCGCGAGGCTTCGGCGATTACCACGACCCCCGACTGCTGTTCTGGGACACGTTCCTGGAGATGGGCCGGCGCCACCGGGAGGATCACCCCGGCGCGGTGGCCGAACGGATGGCTGCCGCAACCGACACCGACGTGATGACACTCGTGTACACGTCGGGCACCACCGGACCGCCCAAGGGCGCGATGCTGACCAACGCCAACGCGGCCTACTGCATCGACAAGATCGTCTACGAGACCCAGCGCTTCCCTGACGGCGTCGGCCCGAACCCCAAGGACCTCATCGTCACCTACCTGCCGCTGTGCCATGTGGCCGAGCGGATCTTCTCCACTTGGACCCTTGTTGGCGCCGGTCCCTCTCTCAACTTCGCCGAGTCGATCGAGACGGTTACGGAGAATCTGCGGGAGGTGCAGCCGACACTGTTCTTCGGGGTGCCGCGCATCTGGGAACGGCTCCACGCCACCGTCTTGATCAAGAGCAGCGACGCCACCTGGTTCAAGCGGATGTTCCTCAAGTTCACTTTGGCGCTGGCGAAGCTGATCGGTCGCCAGAAGGTCGCCAACGGCGGCTCGCACACGCTGGTGAGCCGGTTGTTGTACGCGGTGGCCCAGCCGCTCGTGTTCCGGGCCATGAAGGAGCGGGTCGGCCTGCGACGATGCCGTCACGCCGGGTCGGGAGCGGCCGCCATCGCGCCTGAGGTGCTCGAGTTCTTCGTCGGCATCGGCGTGCCGGTGTACGAGCTCTACGGCATGACGGAGAACGCGGCCGTGGCCACCTGCAATTTCGCGGGCCGCATGAAGCTGGGCACGGTGGGCGAGCCCTACGCCGACATCGGGCTGCGCATAGACGAGGCCACCGGCGAGATCCAAACCAAGCACCCCGGGGTGTTCAAGGGCTACTGGAACAAGCCCGACAAGACCGCGGAGACCTTCACCGAAGACGGCTGGTTGATGACCGGCGACGTGGGCGTGTGGGTGGATGGCACGCACGTGAAGATCGTCGACCGCATCAAGCACATCATCATCACCTCCGGCGGCAAGAACATCTCCCCGTCGGAGATCGAGAACAGCCTCAAGACCTCGCCCTACGTGAAGGAGGCGATGGTCATCGGCGACGGGCGCAAGTTCGTGACCGCACTCATCGGCATCGAGCTTGAGACGGTCGGCAACTGGGCCCTGCGCAACAACATCCCGTATACCACCTACCGCGACCTCTCTGAGAAGGAGCCGGTGATCGAGCTCATCTCGGGCGTGGTCGACGCGACCAACGCCAAGTTCGCCCGTGTCGAGCAGATCAAGAAGTTCCAGATGCTGCCCAAGGAGCTCGACCACGAGGACGGCGAGCTGACAGCCACCCAGAAAATCAAGCGCAACGCCATGGAGGAGATGTTCGGCGATCTCGTGGAGTCGATGTACTGATGGCGGGAGCGGTCGCCAGGCTCCAGACCCTCGCATTCCGCCGGGACGCTCCGCTGGGCTTCCTTGTGGGACTGGTGACCGCGGCCCTGATCTTCGGCGCGGTCCAGTTCGCCAACAATCCGGGACTGTTCTTTCAGACGTTCATGAGGTCGATGGGGCTGGGCTCGACCTACGCGCTGATCGCCCTCGGCTTCGTGCTCATATTCAAGGCCACCCAGACCGTCAACTTCGCCCAGGGTGCGTTGGCCGCCTCCGGAGCGCTCTTCGTGAGCTTTCTCGCGATCGACGGCCACATCCCCTTCACCAGCATCAGCAACCCGATCAACAGCCTGGGCGGTCCCGGGTGGATGCGCTGGGGGCTGAATGTGATCGTGGCCCTGGCTTTCGCGGCTGTGGTCGGTCTAGTCGTGGAGAGGCTGGCGATCCGCCCGATGATCGGCGAGCCGCTGTTCTCGGTGGCGGTGATCACCCTCGGCCTCGAGATCATGTTCCGGGTGTTCAACAACGACGCGGTCGAGGTTGACTTCCGCCCGCTCGGAGTGCCGTGGTTGGCCAACGGGTTCAAGGTCGGCGACCGGCTGATCAACTGGAGCTTCATCGCGGCCATGGTGACCGCAGCGGTCGCCTTCATGGCCGTGTTCTTCTTTTACCGGTCCCGGCTCGGGATCGCCATGCGCGCCGTCGCCTTCGACCAGGAGGCGGCCATGGCCCAGGGCGTCAGCGTGGGCCGGGTGTTCGCCACCGCCTGGGCCGCCGGTGCGGTGCTGGCCGCCCTCGGCGGCATATTCGCCACCCAGCCGCCGGTCGCTCAGACGCTGTCGGTCGATCAGGAGACGGCCAACATCGCCTTCCGGGCCCTGCCCGCGGTGATCCTGGGCGGACTGGACTCAGCGAGCGGCGCTCTCCTCGGAGGGCTCATCGTGGGCGTGGCCGAGATCTACGCGGGGCAGTACGCGGCGGGCAACGCCTCATGGCTCGGTGCCGGCTACCCGCTCATCGTTCCGTACGTCGTGATGATCATCGGTCTGCTGATTCGTCCGTACGGCCTGTTCGGCACCCCCGAGATCAGGAGGGTGTGACGTGTCGGGCCGCTCGGCTCCCCCGCTGGCCGACTTCGGGAGGCCGTGAGGAATGTTCGGTCGCCCCAACCTCTACACCGCCTATCGCCAAGAGATCCGGATGCTGCCCACCTGGACCCAGCGATCCGTGTTCGCGGTCCTCATGGCGGTGCTCTTCTTGATGCCGTTCGATCTTCCTCTGATCAGCCACATACCGGTGATCAGGTTCCTCGGCGACGCCGAATGGCTCCGCCCGATGGCTTTGGTGATGGTGCTGGCCATCGCGGCGTTGGGCCTCAACCTGCTGAGCGGGCTGGCTGGCCAGGTCTCGCTGGGCCACTCCTTCTTCATGGGGGTTGGCGCCTGCGCCGCGGTGTACCTGGGGGGCACGAGCGGCGAGACCACTTGGGGTCATTCGCTTCCGATCTGGATCTGGCTGCCAGGAGCGGGCATCACGGCGGCTCTGGTGGGCGTGATCGTCTCGCCGGTGGCGGTGAGGCTGCGCGGGCTCTACCTGGCCATCGTCACGCTGGGCCTCGTGTTCCTGGGAATCCACTTCGGCAACACCAGCTGGGGACGCAAGATCGCCGGCCCACCCGCACTGGGCCGCGAGTTCCAGGAGCTCGACATCAGGCTGTGGAAGGAGGAGAAGCCGCTCATCAACGTCGGCGACGACGGACACTGGCTGTGGTTCGATGTCAGCGACGGCCAGAAGCGGTACCTGTTCCTGCTAGTGCTGACCATCGCATTCGCGGTCGTGGCCAAGAACCTGACCCGCAGCCGCACGGGCCGCGCCCTGCAGGCCATCCGCGACCGCGACATCGCGGCCGAGGTGATGGGAGTGCCCGAGTTCCGCTACAAGCTGGTGGCGTTCGCGGTGTCGTCGTTCTTCGCCGGGATATCGGGAGCGCTGTTCGCGGCGCTGTCGCAGCGGCTCCTGGCCACCGACTTCGGGCTGTTCCTTTCGGTGGAGTTCATAGCCATTCTTCTGATCGGCGGGGCCGGCACCACGGCGGGTCCGCTCATCGGGACCTTTTTCGTGGTGATGGTGCCGAAGTTCGTGGAGGCGTTCACCGATTGGCTCGAGGACGCCGAGGGCGGGCTGACCGGCGCCCTGTCGCAACTCGTTCTCACCGAGGGCGGCGACTTCGGTATCATCAACACCGCCATCCAGACCCCGGGCTGGACCCTGAGCGTGTATGACTGGAACATCGTGTTGTTCGGAGCGCTCATCGTCGTGTTCCTGATCGTCGAGCCGCTGGGCCTGTTCGGGATCTGGGTCCGCATCCGCAACTACTGGAAGCGATGGCCGTTCAGCTATTGACCCAGTCACCCGAACCGACGCCGTAGCTTGTTCGGCCAGCGTGTGACAAGATGTCGGCAATGCCCTGGTGCTCCCTATCATAAGAGACAACTTGGAGGAGGAACCCACCGTGAAAAGTTCGAGATGGGTCTTCGCTGTGATCTGCGCTGTGGCCTTGGTGGCCTCGGCCTGCGGCGGGGACGACGAGCCAGAGACGACAGCAGTGCAGCCCGACGACGGCGCCGTAGCCGCGGCGCAGGCCGAGGTTGACGCCGCGCAGGCCGAGGTTGATGTCGCGCAGGCTGCCGCGGCGGATGCGCAGGCTGCCGCGGACGAGGCCGAGGCGAGACTGGCCGCCGCCGAGGCTGACGCGGCCGCGGCGAGCGCGGAGCAGCAGGCTGAGGCGCAGGCGGCGCTAGAGGCCGCCCAGGCTGAGGCGCAGACTGCCCAGGCCGCGGCCGACGCCGCTGCAGATGAGGCTGCCCAGGCTGAGGCTGCCGCGGACGAGGCCGAGGCTGAGGCGGAGAAGGCCCAGGCGGCGTTGGCTGAGGCCGAGGCGACCATCGCTCATGACTTCGGCGTGGATCCCGAGACCAAGACGATCCGCGTCGGCGTCAACACCGACCTGTCGGGCATCTTCGCCCCGCTGACCACCAAGATCACCGACGGCCACCGGGTGTATTGGGAGTGGCTCAACGACAACGGCGGCATCCAGGGATGGACGATCGAGCCGGTCATCCTCGACAACGCTTACAACGTGCCCACCCATCTTGAGAACTATGAGGTCATGGCGGGCGAGGGTGACGAGAGCGTGGTTATGTTCTCCACGTCGACGGGCTCGCCCCACACCGCTTCGACGGCGCAGTTGCTGATCGAGGACGGCATGGCGGCCATCCCCCTGTCGTGGTACTCGGGCTGGGCCGATCCCGAGATCGGCAAGAATGTGTTCGAGGTGCAGACCAACTACTGCATCGAGGCCATCAACGGCGCCACCTACATGTCGGAGACCTACGGCAACAAGGTGGCCATCGCCAGCTTCCCCGGCGACTACGGCGAAGACGGCGCCGAGGGTGTGAAGGTGGCGGCCGACTCCTTGGGCCTCGACATCGTCTATGACGGTCAGGCCCAGGTGGTTCCCGGTGGCGACTTGACTCCGGTGATCACCGGGATCGCCAGCTCGGGAGCCGACTGGGTGTGGCTGACCACCAACCCCACCACCACAGCAACCCTCATGGGCGGCGCCGCCCAGGCCGGCTTCACCGGTCAATGGTCGGGCAACAGCCCGAGCTGGAACCCGGCCCTGCTGGGCATCGAGGGCTTCAGAGAGCTGGCCGACGCGGTCTACACCCACTCCACCTACACGGTGCTGTGGGACGTCGGCGAGGCCGAGGGCATGCAGGAGATGATCGCCGCAATGCGCCAGTACCGTCCCGACGCCCCGTTTGACGACGTGTACATCATCAGCTTCATCGAGGGCTACGTCGCCACCCAGATCCTGGACAGAGCCATCACTAACGGCAACCTCACACGGGCGGGTGTGCTAGCTGCGGCCAACTCGATCACTGCCGACCTCAAGGGCCTCGCCCCGAACCAGAGCTGGCGTGGCAACCCCAACAACAACATCGTGCGCGAGACCTACCTCTACGACGTCGACCTGTCGCTGTACACGCCGGGCGTCACGGTGTCCGAGGAGGGCGGCAACAACGGCTTCCGGCTCATCAAGGGCCCCTACGCCTCCGAGACCGCTCTGAACTGGGAGTACGAGCCCTGCTTCAAGGCCTCATAGCCGCATCCTGTAGTTGATCGAGGCGCAAGCCCGGCGGTGCTCCGGCCCGCCGGGCTCGTCTCGCGCCCGGAGTCAGGGTGCCTTCGCCAGGGCCTCGCCGCCGCTCATCTTCGCCATCGTCCCCCCGCTTCCGCTAGCTGAAGCGGAGTGTATGGTGTGGCCCCTGCACGAGTCACGGAGTCCCGGCAGTCGATCGCATCCCCACCCGATCTCAGAGTCCAATAGATGCTCGAAGTCGCAAACCTAGAGGTCGTCTACAACGAGGTGGTCCTCGTGCTGCGCGGGCTGTCGATCGAGGTGCCCGAAGGCAGCATCGTGGCGCTGCTCGGTGCCAACGGAGCGGGAAAGACGACAACGGTGCGCGCCATCACGGGGCTTCTCGACGTGCACGAGGGCGACATCACGAAGGGGTCCGTCACCTTCAACGGCAACGACATCTCGCGGGCCAAGCCGTCGCAGATCGTCGCGGCGGGCATCACCCAGGTGATGGAGGGTCGGAGGGTCTTCGCCGAGCTCACCGTTGACGAGAACCTCGACACCGGTGCGTTCACCGTGCGCGACCGCAAGGCCAATGCCGCCTCCTACTCGCGGGTAATGGAGCTGTTCCCGCCCCTGCAGCCGCGCCGGCGCCACACGGCCGGGTATCTGTCGGGCGGTGAGCAGCAGATGCTGGCCATAGGGCGCGCTCTGATGGCCGACCCGAAACTGCTCATCCTCGACGAGCCCTCGTTGGGCCTTGCCCCGATGCTCATCGAGCAGATCCGCGACATCATCGTCGACATCAACGCCGACGGCGTGAGCGTTCTGCTGATCGAGCAGAACGCCATGATGGCCCTGTCCATCGCCGACTACGGCTACGTCATGGAGTCGGGCAAGATCGTGATGGACGGAGAACCCAAGAAGCTGCTCGCCGATGAGGATGTGCAAGAGTTCTACCTCGGCCTTCGCGCCGAGGGCGAGCGCCGGTCGTTCCGGGACGTGAAGCACTACAAGCGGCGCAAGCGCTGGCTGTCATGACCGACTCGACCACGACGACCGATGCCGTGCGGAGCGAGACGACCGACGCGCAGCCTCTGCTGCAGGTGGACGACATCTCGTTGCGCTTCGGCGGCGTCACCGCCATCGACTCGGTGTCGTTCGAGGTGCGCGACGGCGAGCTGTTCGCCATAATCGGCCCCAACGGCGCGGGCAAGACCTCGATCTTCAACTCCATCTCGCAGGTTTACCAGCCCCAGTCCGGCGACATCCGCTGGAAGGGCGCCTCGATCATGGGCACCCGTCCCGACCGGGTGGCCCGCCTCGGCGTGGCCCGCACCTTCCAGAACATCGAGCTGTTCCCCCAGATGACGGTGCTCGACAACCTGCTGACCGGCCGCCACATTCGCATGAGCAGCTCGTTCATTGCCGGTGCGTTGTGGCTGGGCCAGGCCAAGCGCGAGGAGATCGAGCACCGCCGCCGGGTGGAGGACATCATCGACTTCCTCGAGATCGAGGGCTGGCGCAAGCACCCGGTGGCACTGCTGCCCTACGGCGTCCAGAAGCGGGTGGAGCTGGGCCGGGCTCTGGCCATGGACCCCGAGCTGCTCATGCTCGATGAGCCCGTTGCCGGGATGAACCTCGAGGAGACCGAAGACATGGCCCGGTTCATCCTCGACATCCGCCGCGAGTTAGGCATCAGCCTGCTCATGGTGGAACACGACATGGGCCTGGTGATGGATATTGCCGACCGGGTGATGGTGCTCGACTTCGGCCAGAGGATCGCGGAGGGAACCCCGGCCGAGGTACAGCGGGATCCCCGCGTGATAGCGGCGTACCTGGGCAGCACAGACCTCGACACGACGCCAGCCCGCTGAGAAATCGTAGGATCGGGTCATGGTCGAGGCTTCCATTCGCAGCGCGTCCAAGGCTCTCTTGGACGAGCGCCGCCAGCTGCGACCCGACGAGCTGGCCGCACTGGCCTCTGTGGACGACGGGACGGTTCCGTCCCTGGCTGCTCTGGCCCACGAGGTGCGCCTCGCCTGGGCGGGCCCCACGGTGGAGGTGGAGGGCATCCTGTCGGCCAAGACCGGGGGCTGTCCCGAGGATTGCCATTTCTGCAGCCAGTCGGCCGCGTTCGACACGCAGGTCAAGGCCACCCCGTTCCTCGACACCACCGAAGTGCTGGCCGCGGCCCGCGAGACCGCGACGCTGGGAGCCAGCGAGTTCTGCATGGTGCTGGCCGTGCGGGGTCCGGACCGACGCACCATAGACCGACTGATCGAGCTGACCGCGCTGGTCTCGGCGGAGACGGGCCTGAACGTGGCGGTGAGCGCCGGCATCCTCACCCGGGAGCAGGCCTTCGAGCTGGCCGCGGCCGGGGTGCACCGCTACAACCACAACCTGGAGACCAGCCGTTCGTTCTTCGGCAAGGTTGTCACCACCCACAGCTTCGACGAGCGGGTGGACACCTGCACGTACGTGCGCGAGGCGGGCATGGAGCTGTGCTGCGGCGTGCTGCTGGGCATGGGGGAGAGCATCGAGCAGCGTCTGGAGCTGGTTGAGCAGGTCCGGGCGGTGGAGCCCTGCGAGGTGCCCATCAACTTCTTGAACCCCCGTCCCGGGACCCCGCTGCAGATCCGCAAGCCCGTCGGGGCGCTGGAGGCGATCCGCTGGATCGCGCTGTTCCGGATGGCGCTGCCGTCGGTGATCCTGCGCTACGCCGGCGGCCGGGAGGTCACCCTGCGAGACCTGCAGGCCATGGGCATGACCGCCGGCATCAACGCGCTGATTGTGGGCAACTATCTCACTACGCTGGGCCGCTCGCCCCAACAGGATCTGGACATGCTCGCAGACCTGCGCATGCCCATAGGCAGCCTGTCGGCCGCGGTTTGAGCGCGGAGGCGGGGTACTGCCGCGGCTGCGGGCGCCGCGACTGCTCCGGCTGCCTGCCCGAGCTGGATCCGCCTCGCTACTGCGGTCGGTGCGGAGCCTGGCTGGCCACGTCCGTCACTCCCGCGGGCTGGACGGCCAAGTGCCGCAATTGCGGGATTAGCCGCTCGGCCTAGCGTCCCGCCGGAACCAGCCCTTCAGGCTCGCAGAACTTCGACGATCTCGTGGCAGGAGCCGCAGCGATGCACGGCCCTGCACCGGGCCGGGCCGAACGGCGACTGCTCCACCAGCGCCGCCGCACCGCAGCGGGGGCACTCGGTCGGCTTGCCTGGTGCCGAGACCGCAACCGTGAAGTCGCGAGCCATGACGGTCCGGGCGTGCTCGCTGAGCCTCGACGTGTCCCAGGCCTCGGCGCTGCGCTGAACCTCCACATCGGCGATGCCGTCCAGCTCTCCCACCGCCCTGGCGATATCGGACGAGATGATGTCGAGGGCCGGGCAGCCGCTGAAGGTCGTGATCAGTTCCACTGTGGCCCGCCCGTCGATGATTTCGGCCGCGACGATCATGCCCATGTCCACCACGCTGACACCGGGATACTCCGGATCGTCCACGGACCGCAGGGCGTCGATCACGTCTGTCTTGCTCGCAGGCCAGGCGTCGATCACGTCTGTCTTGCCGATCATGCAGGCGTCGCCCGTCACGCCCCAACCCTACGGCGACGGGTCCTGCATGCGCTGGCCCCACCCCAGTGACGAGCGCTAGCAGCACGCCGGTTCCAACCACTAGTGTCGCGAAGCATGTCGGTTGAGGCCGCGTCGCTTGGGGTCAGGATCCCGCAAGGCCCCGCCCCGGGAACCGCGGCCGGCAACTAGCTGGCCGCGGGTCGTAATTCGTGTGCTTGGCCTCTGAAGAGGGCGGTGCCACGACCGGGCTCGGGCTGGCTGCTTGGCGAAGTGTCGGGCATCTGCGGCACACTACGCGGCGTGTCGAGTTCAGACAGTCCCCCGGAGTCGGCTGTGAAGGCGCACGGCGACCCGTCTGGGAGCAAGCTGCTCAGCGCGCCGAAGTTCCGCACTGATCGGAGCCATTACCAGGCCGCCCTCGAACAGTGGATGCGGCGCGCCTTTCCATCCAGGCCGGGCCTCACCGTGGCCGACATCGAAGTCCCGGTCAGCACCGGATTCTCAAACGAGACGGTGATCGTCGATGCGGCCTGGACCGAGAACGGCTCCGATCGCCAGGAACGCTTCGTCGTGCGCATCGAGCCCGCCGATGGGGGCATGTTCCCGCCCCAGACGCCGTACTGCGAAGTGTCGGTGGAGCTCCAGTACCGGGCCATGAAGGCGGTGGCGGAGGCTGGCGTGGCACCGGTACCGCCGCTGTTCGGCTACGAGCCCGACCCCGCGGTTCTGGGTGCCCCCTTCTTCGTGATGGGCTTCGTGGCCGGGCGGATCCCCGCCGACGTGCCCCGCTACACCGAGTCGGGCTTCGTGGTGGAGGAAGCGACGCCGGAGGAACGCCGGCGCATGGTGCTGTCGGCCATCGACACCATCGCCGGCATTCACAGCCTGGATTGGCGCAACCGCGGCTTGGACTGGCTAGACCCGAGCGGCGCCGGCCGCCCGACGACCGCGCTGCAGATTGACCTCTATCGCAACCATGTCCGCTCGGAGCTTGCGGGCAGGGAGCATCCTGTGCTGTGTGCCGCGCTCGACTGGCTGGTGGTCAACGATCCCGCCGATGAGCGGGTGGGGCTGACGTGGGGCGACGCTCGGCTGGGCAACATCGTCCTGGCGGACTACCGGACCGCGGCCGTGCTGGACTGGGAGGTGTGCGCGCTGAGTCCGACGGAGGCCGATGTGGGATGGTGGTTGATGTTCGACCGGATGTCCTTCGACGATCTCGGCATCGACCGGCTTGATGGCTATCCGACACGGGATGAGATGATCTCCCATTACGAGCAGGCTTCGGGTCGTGCTGTGCTCGACCCGCACTATTGGGAGGTGTTTGGCGCCATGCGCTTCTGCACCGTCTTCATCCGCTTGGGGGACCGCCTGACCGCTGCTGGCTTCGTGCCGCCGGAGCGGAACCCTGCCGTGGGCAATCAGGTGACGGCCGCGTTGGCCGCGCTGCTTGGCATCGACAACCCCACGCCCGACCTGCTGGCCCGATGACTGGGTCTGCGTCCTCGGGACGCCCGCGCATCGCTCTCTTGGCCACAGGGGGCACCATCGCCTGCCACCCCGGCCCCGACGGGCGGATGGTGCCGGGCGTAACACCGGAGGAGTTGGTCGCCTCGGTCCCCGGCCTCGAAGACATCGCGTCGATCAGCGCGGAGTCGCTACAGAAGGTGTCGGGGTTCGACATGGGGCCCGAGCGCATGACCGAGGTCGCGCTGCGGGCCCGCGAGCTGCTTCGGGGCGGCGCCGCCGACGGGGTGGTGGTGACCCACGGCACCGACACCGTCGAAGAGACCATGTACATGTGCGAGATGCTGGCCGGCGAGGCAACCGCTCGGGGTCCGATCGTGTTCGCGTGCGCGATGCGAGCCGGTTCCGAGCACGGTGCGGACGGCCCGCGGAACCTCCTCAACGCAGTTCGAATCGCATCGAGCCCCGTCGCCCGCGGACGGGGGGTGCTGTTGAGCGTGAACGACCGGATCCACTGCGCGGCCTGGGTCTCCAAGCTCAACACCGTGCATGTGGAGACGTTCGAGTCGGTGAGGGGCGGCCCAGTCGGCTCGATGCAGGCGGAGGAGCCCGTGTTCGTGCTTGGCTCGCCCCGGTCGCCCCGCGGCGGCGGCATCCGGGGCGAGGTGCCGCTGGTGAAGGCCTACACCGGGATGCAGACCGACATGTTCGACTGGCACCTTGATCGGGGCGTCGACGGCCTGGTGGTGGAGGGAACCGGGGCGGGCAACGTGCCCAGCCCGGTGGCGCCGGGCATCCAGAGGCTCCTGGAAGCGGGCGTCCCGGTGATCGTGACGTCGAGGTGTCCCTACGGGGTGTCGCAGTCGCCCTACGGCGGTGCGGGCGGTGGAGCGAGCCTGGATGACCTAGGCGTGTTTCGGGCCGGGCACCTCAACGGCCCCAAGGCCCGCTTAGCCTTGATGGTCGGTCTGCACGAGACCACCACCATCGCCGAGCTGCAGGCCTGGCTCTGCGACATCGGCTAGCGGACCGAGTACGGATGGCGCGCTACGTGCCGAAGTCGTCGGGCACGTGGATGGGCATGTCGGTCCTGGCCCACTCCTTCACGGTGTCGGCCACCTGAGCGGCCTCCTCGGGCGGAAGTGTGGCCACGATGGTGCGTCCCAGTGCATCGAACTCCGGGATTTCGTCGTCGTCGAGGGCCCGCATCGGCACCTTGCGGGCCATGGCCGCGTCTAGGGCCGGGGCCAGCCGGGCCAGCTTGGCCTGCTCCCGCTCGGCCTCGGCCTCGGCGAACTCGCCCATCACCTCGGCCGCGAAGAGCTCGAGCGTTTCGCAGATGTGCCCGTGTCGGTTGTTGCCGCCCTGCTGGATGAACACCACCTGGTCGACCCCCGCGTCCGCGAAGCCCCGCAAGTGCCGCCGGACCTGCTCGGGCGTGCCGATGCCGCTCTGCTCACCCCTGTCCGCGATGGTGTGCCGGGCGGCAAGGTAGTCGGACCAGATGTCGGTGCGGCCTGGCTTGTGCCGGCCGAAGATGTAGTGGTGGCCGAGCCCGTAGCCGAAGAACTGGAACCCGTCGAGGCCCCGGCGCCTGGCCTCGGCGGCGTCGGGATGAACCGACAGTCCGGTGACCATGGCGATGTTGGGGTTGATGGAATGGCCGATGGGCACGCACTCGGTCTCCAGGATCCGGTAGTAGTCCTGAACCCACGCGGCCGCGTTCTGCGGGTCGACGAACGAGAAGGTGAGCGCGCCCATCCCCAGCCGGGCCGCCAGCTTGATCGTCTCCCGGTTGGAGCACGCCACCCACAGCGGGGGGTGGGGCTTCTGCACCGGCTTGGGCACGACGTTGCGGCACGGCATCGAGAAATAGTCGCCGTCGTAGCCCGGGTAGGGGTCCATGGCCATCATGTTGCAGCATTGCTCGACGGCCTCGGCCCAGGCCGGCCGCTTGTCGTCCACCGACACCCCGAAGCCGCCCAGCTCCAGGATCGACGACGACTCGCCCGTGCCGAAGTCGACCCTGCCGTTGGACACCAGGTCAAGCGTGGCGATCCTCTCCGCGACCCGGGCCGGGTGGTTGTAGCCGGGCGGCATCAGCACGATGCCGTGGCCGAGCCGGATCCTCTGGGTGCGCTGGCTGCAGGCGGCCAGGAACACCTCGGGCGCCGAGGAGTGCGAATACTCCTCCAGGAAGTGGTGCTCCACCTCCCAGGCGTAGTCGAAGCCGAGCCTGTCGGCCAGTTCCACCTGCTCGAGCGCCTCGTTGAACAGCCGCTGCTCAGCCCCCTCGCCCCAGGGTCTGGGAAGCTGGTGCTCGTAGAAGATCCCGAATTTCATCGCTGCGACTCTAGGGGCCGTGGGGATAGCTCACAGCCCCGCCACCGGTTCAGCCGCGCGACCGTGCCAGCCCCAGGGGCTGCCTGCGGGGGTAGACGAGGCCGAACAGCACCAGGTTGCAGAGGTATCCGCTGATGCACAGCACCCACACGGTCTTGTAGGCCTCCAGCTCGCTGACAATGTCGGCGGGCTCGCCAATGATCGCGAACGCCACCGCTATGGCCAATGCCACAGAGAGCTGGAAGAAGGTGGTGCGACCGGCGGTAGCCATGGCGTAGCGCTCCGAGGGAATGTCGCGCAGCGCCGCGCCCACGAGCTGCGAGAAGCCGGTCCCAGCCGACAGACCCACCAGCACGGTGGCGACCAGCAGCTTGGCCAGTGACGGTTCCGTGGTCGTCGTCAGCAGCAGCCATAGCAAGCCGGCCGCGCCGCAAGCGGATCCCACCGCGAGAATGAGGGCGTTGCCGATCCGGTCGGCAAGGCGACCGGCCTGGGGCGCGACAAGAAAAGACACGATGGGACCGGTCGCGTAGGCGAGGCCGGTCTTGGTGACGGACCACCCCCAAACCTCCCGGATGAACGACGGCAACGGCACCAGCAGCGCGAAGAAGCCCAGGGCGAAGAACAGCGAGCCGAGGTTGCCCAGCACGAAGGATCGGATTCTCATGAGCCCCAAGTCGAACAGCGGGGCCGGGTGGCGCCCGCTGCGGACTGCGAACGCCGCAATCATGACCGCGCCGGCTGCGAATGAGCCAACGGTTGGTGCGGCTCCCCACCCCCAAGACTCGCCCTGCACGATGCCGAGGATGATGGTGCCCACCCCGAACGACGCCAGCGGCACTCCGATCATGTCGACGCTGCCGCCGGTGCGGGTACCTCGGCTCTCGGGGAGCACACGGGCACCGAGCACCAGCGCTGCCAGCGCGACGGGCACGTTGACATAGAACACGGCGCGCCAGCCGAAGGCCTGGATGAGTAGGGCTCCCAGGGTCGGTCCCAGAGCCGCGGCTAGACCGCCCATCGCGCCCCAGGTTCCGATGGCGGTCTGGTGGCGCTCGCGGGGAAAGGCGGTGAGCAGAAGGGCGAGCCCGGCGGGATACTGCATGGACCCGCCCACGGCCTGCAGCGCTCTTGCCGCGATGAGCATGCCGATGCTCGTCGAGGCCCCCGCTGCTATTGACCCCGTCGCGAAGATCACCAGTCCGAGGCGGAAGATCCTCCGCCGTCCGTAGCGGTCGGCCAGCGACCCCGACAGCAACAGCAGGGCGGCCACCACGATCGAGTAGGCGTTCACCACCCACGAGAGCGCGGCGGGAGTGGTGCCGGACAGCGCGCCCCGGATCTCGGGCAGCGCCAGCGCGATGATCGTGAGTTCCATCGCCACCATGAACACGGCCACCGACACCACCGCGAGCGTCAGCCAGGCTGACCGGGGGACCCGTTCCATCGTCGCCACTCTACGGACCGGCGCTCATGAGGCTGCCTTTCGGAGTTGACAGCCGAATGTTTCCGCATGTAATCTCAGGAAAGGATCACTACTCAAGTTAGATGCTCGTGCCACATAGCGATTGCGGGTGAAGGAGTCGCACAACCGGACCGAACCCGCCGGCCGCTAAGTGGCAGGCACACCTGCGCAACAACTACGGTTTCGCCGCACACATAAGCAGCCCGATAGGGGGAACAATGGCCACTGATCTTGAGAGGTTCGTCGAGGCCGACGGACGCGAGGAGCAGATCGCCGAGGTGGAGGCCCGCATCGCGCGAGACGACATCCGGTACCTGTACTGCCAGTTCGTCTCGGTGACGGGCCGGATCATGGGCAAGGGCATACCGGCCAAGCACTTTGGAATGATCGCCCGCAAGGGCTTCCAGCTCGTGTACGGCTCCACCGCCAACCTCTTCACCGACCGCCACGGCAACTACATCGGCTACGGCCCCGAGGCCCGCGAGCTCGTCGGCATCGGCGAGCCCGAGACCTTCAGGCGCTTGCCCTGGGACCCCAAGACGGCCCGGGTGTGGTGCACGCTGTTCAGGGGCCGTGAGGAGGAGGTGGACGGCGGCGCCTTCCTCACCTCGGACTGCCGCGGCAACCTCCGGCGGCTTCACGCTGAATTCGAGGCCAAGCACGGGCTGCACCTGCGGGCCGGCTGCGAGCCCGAGATGATGTGGCTCAAAGTCGACGCCGACGGCAAGCCCACCGTGGAGGGCATGACCAAGCCCAACTGCTATCACATCGATCAGTTCGCCGAGCTCCAGCCCCTCATCCACAAGGTGATCGAGTACTGCGAGGCCATGGGGCTCGACATGATCCAGGGCGACCACGAGGACGCCCCCGGCCAGCTCGAGCTGAACTTCAACTTCGACCGGGCCGAGCTCACCGCCGACCGGCTCACCACCTACCGACAGGTGTGCAAGCAGGTGGGCCGCGAGCTGGGGGCCTTCCCCTGCTTCATGCCCAAGCCGTTCATGGGCGTGTCGGCCAACGGCTGCCACCACAACATCTCGCTGTGGGACGCCGACGGCAACAACAAGTTCATGCCCGAGGGCGACAACCCGCAGATGCCCGGGCCCATCGGCCTGAAGGCCATCGGCGGGATCCTCGAGCATTTGCGGGCCTTGACCTGCCTCACCTCGCCCACGGTCAACTCCTACCGCCGGCTGTGGGACACCGGCTTCTGGGCTCCCGTCTTCGCCGACTGGGGCTTCCAGAATCGCACCACCGCCCTGCGGGTGAGCGCGCCCGGGCGCTTCGAGTACCGATCGGTGGACAGCGCCGTCAATCCGCACCTGTCGTTCGCGGGGCTCCTCATGGCCATGGACGACGGCCTCGACCGCAGCCTCGATCCGGGCCAGCCCGAGGAGCGCAACATCTACGACGCCTTGGCGGCGGGCAAGGATGTGCAGAAGATCCCCCTCACCCTGGGCGAGGCCCTCGAGGCCTTCGACGCCGACGAGGTGGTCAAGGCGGCCCTGCCCGGCGAGATGTACAGGGTGTTCGTGCACTACAAGACCGACGAGTGGGAGCGTTTCCTGCACACCGTCTCGGACTGGGACATCGAGGAGTACCTAGACGTCCTGCCCTGACGGCCGGTGGGCTCCGCGCCGCCGGGGCCCTCACGCCACACACAGACACGCCCCGCGCTGGGCGGGGCTCGCAGACAGCACACCACAGACACGCCCCGCGCTGGGCGGGGCTCGCAGACAGCACACCACAGACACCTGCCAAGGGGGTAGCACCATGTGCGGAATAGCCGGCGTGATCCACCGGGACGGCGCCGCCGACATAGGCGCCGAGCTCACGGCCATGCTCCAGTCCATGAAGCACCGGGGGCCGGACTCCACCGGCTATGCGGTGTACGGCCCGGTCGACGACCTCATCGTGGTCAGATTCGTGCTGGCCGAGCCGCTCAAGAGCACTGGATTCGGCATGGAGGAGCGCCTGGAGCGCAGCCGGGCCGAGGTGGAGGGACGCCTGGCCAAGATCGGCGCCGAGGTGGCCACCGTCACCAGCGACACCGGTTACGCCTTCCGGGCCACCATCCGCTACAGCGGCGACCTCAAGTCCCTGGCCGACTACCTCGAGGACGTGCCCGGCTGCGAGGTGCTGTCGCTGGGCAGCTCGCTGGAGATCATCAAGGACCTCGGCGACGCCGCCACGGTGAGCGACCAGTACGGCCTGGGCTCGTTCCGGGGCACGCACGGCATCGGCCACGTGCGCATGGCCACCGAGTCCGAGGTCGACCTGACCAGCGCCCATCCCTACTGGGCCTACCCGTTTGCCGACGTGGCCGTGGTCCACAACGGCCAGCTCACCAACTACCACCAGTGGCGCCGTCGCCTGGAGCAGCACGGCCACCGCTTCCAGAGCGAGTGCGACTCCGAGATCATCGCCGTGTACCTGGCCGAGCACATGGCCCGGGGCCTGTCGCTGGAGACCGCCATGAAGCACAGCCTCGACGACCTCGACGGGGTGTTCACCTACGTGTGCGTCACCGGCAACGAGTTGGGAATCGCCAAGGACGAGATGGCGGCCAAGCCGCTGGTGCTGTTCGAGTCCGACCCGCTGGTGGTCGTGGCCACCGAGGAGGTGGCCATCCGGGCCCTGGTCAAGCGCGAGGTCGAGACCCGCGACCCCTACGAGCGCGAGGTGCTGGTATGGCAGGTGTAGGTGTCGGCTGCGAGGAGGTGCTGGTATGGCAGGTGTAGGTTCCCGCAGCGGCGTCAGCTACGACGCCCGGGGGCTGGTGGAGCCCCATGCCGAGATGCCCGACAACATCGAGGTCGACGGCGATCGGGCCCGCTTCGACGCGGCCGACCTGACGATTCGCCAGATCAACATGGCGCTGCGCAAGCTCATCTACAACGACGGCATCACCGACGTGACCGTGCTCAACCCGGCGTCCAAGCACTCGCTGGCGGTGGGGATCCTCAAGCGCTGCCGCATTCACTTCGAGGGCAGCCCCGGATGGTTCGCCTGCGGGCTCATCGACGGTCCTGAGGTGACCATCAACGGCCGGGTGGGCTGGTCGGTGGCTGAGAACATGATGTCGGGCGTGGTGACGATCGAGCGCGGCGCGGGCTCGCTCACCGGCGCCGCCATCCGCGGCGGCGACCTGATCGTGAAGGGCGATGTGGGCGCCCGCACTGGCATCGACCAGAAGGGCGGCACCATCATCGTGCTCGGCGACGTGGGCATCAACACCGGGTTCATGATGCAGCGCGGCCGCCAGATCATCTGCGGCGACGCCGGCTCCAACCTCGGTGACTCCATGTATGACGGTGCCATCTACGTGGCTGGCAAGGTGCGCTCGCTGGGTGTGGACTGCGTGCCGGGAGACTGGACCGACGCCGATACCGAGTTGATCGAGCGCAAGTTCGGTATCCACGGTCTCGGCGATCCGCCCGAGTTCAAGAAGTTCGTCTGCGGCAAGCAACTCCACAACTACGACGCGCTCGAGCCCTCCGAGCGCAAGCTCGTCATCCACTAGGGGAACGACCATGACTGAAGTAAACAAGAGCACCGACGTCTTGGGCCAGAGCCGGATTTTCACGCGCGAGGTCATCAACGACATCCACGTGAAGGCCGAGTTGGGCCGCTACCGGATGAGGGGCTTCTCCATCTTCAAGAAGATCCCCCACTGGGACGAGCTGGTGTTCCTGCCCGGAACGCTCACCCGGTTCGTGATCGAGGGCTACCGCGAGAAGTGCGAGACCAAGACCGTGATCGGCTCGCGCTTCGCGGCCAAGCCCCTGGAGCTCGACGTGCCCGTCTACATCACCGGCATGAGCTTCGGAGCGCTGTCGCTGGAGGCCAAGATGGCCCTGGCCAAGGGCGCCTCCATGGCCGGCACCGCCACCTGCTCGGGCGAGGGGGGCATGATCCCTCCCGAGCGCGACCTGTCCACCAAGTGGTACTACCAGATCATCCAGAGCCGCTACGGCTTCAACCCCCACCACCTGATGCTGGCCGACGCGGTGGAGTTCTTCATCGGCCAGGGCTGCAAGGTCGGCCTCGGCGGCCACCTGATGGGCCAGAAGGTCACCGAGCAGGTGGCCGAGATGCGGTCTCTGCCCGCGGGCATCGACCAGCGCTCGCCGGCCCGCCACCCCGACTGGCTCGGCCCCGACGACCTGTCGCTCAAGATCCAGGAGATTCGGGAGGCCACCGACTACCAGATCCCGATCCAGCTCAAGCTGGGGTCGGCCCGGGTGTACGACGATGTGCGCATGGCGGCCAAGTGCGGCCCCGACGTGATCTATCTCGACGGGGCCGAGGGCGGCACCGGCGCCGGACCCCACCTGGCCACCGAGGAGACCGGCATCCCGCTGATGGCGGCCATCCCCGAGGCCCGCCGGGCCCTCGAGGACGTGGGCCTCGCCGACGACATCGACCTGGTGGTGGCGGGCGGCATCCGCAACGGCGGCGACGTGGCCAAGTGCCTGGCCCTGGGCGCCGACGCCATTGCATTGGGAACCGCGGCGCTGATGGCGCTCAACTGCAACAAGGAGATTCCCGGCGTCACCGACTACGAGGGCACCGTCGGCGTGCCCGCCGGCGAGTGCTACCACTGCCACACCGGCCGCTGCCCGGTGGGCGTGGCCACCCAGGACGTGGAGCTGCGCAAGCGCCTCGACGTCGACGAGGCCGCCCTGCGGGTCTACAACTTCCTGATCACCCTCACCATGGAGGTGCAGATGCTGGCCCGGGCCTGCGGCAAGACCAACATCCACTCGCTGGAGCCCGAGGATCTCGCTGCGCTCACCTATGAGGCCGCAGCCATGGCCAAGGTGCCCCTGGCGGGAACGAACTACATCCCCGGCGTCACCGAGGAGCGGTCGCTTCAGGAGATCCGCGACCTGTTCGACAAGCACGTGATCGACGGAGGGCTGTGAGATGGCTCGATCGGCGAGCACGGGTGAGAGTTCGCGGGAGACCCGCACGGTTGCCATCGACGCCGAGGTGCTGGCCGGGAAGCGTTTTCCGTACCAGGAGGACATCTCGCTGGTGTCCGACATCGACCTGCTGGCCGCCACCCCCGGGCCCGACATCAACTGGCTCGAGGACATCGCCCTGCTAGAAGAGGACGGCGTGCCCGCGGTGTTCGACCGCTACTCCAACTCGTTCCTGAAGATCTACTTCCCCATCCCGGCCGGGCGCGAGGACGAGATCGCCCGCAAGGTGCTGATCCGGCACCTCACCGAGGGCAATTCCTATGGCACAGTGCTCAAGAGCATCCACTGCAAGTTCCCCCAGGTGGAGCTGGGCCCGTGGGTGGAGGACTCCCCGGTTGTGGGTGCCGACTGGAAGCGGCCGGTGCTCGAGGGCTGGGAGGCCCCGCAGGGCCACTGAGGCCGGCACCGCAACGGGAGCCGGACGAAACGGGAGCCGGACGAAACGGGAGCCGGACGAAACGGGAGCCGGACGAAGCGGGAGCCGGACGAAGCGGGAGCCGGACGAAACGGGAGCCGGACGAAACGGGAGGCCGGGCGGGCTGAGGCCGGCACCCGAACAGCGGCCGGACGGGCCGAGAGGGATCGGACAATCTAGGAGGTAGCAGTCATGGGGCTTCCCGCTGGGGCGCGCTATGTGATCATCGGGGCCGGCATCCACGGCCTGTCGACTGCCTGGAACCTGGCCCGCGACCTGAGGTCGTCGGGGCGGGGGTCGGGCGACGACGTGGTCGTGATCGACAAGACCGGGGTGGGCGCGGGCGCGTCGGGCATCGCCTGCGGCGTCGTTCGCAACAACTACTTCCAGCCGGCCATGCGGGAGTTGATGGCCCACTGCGTGGACGTTTGGGAGAGCGACCCCGAGGCCTTCTCGTACCACCCGGTGGGCTATCTGCAGATCAGCCACGAGGCCATGCGGTCCGACGTGGCGTCGATACACGCCCAGCAGCAAGCCATCGGCTACTCCTCGACCTTCGTCGAGGGAACTGAGGCCTCGGCCCGCCACATGCGCGGCATCTTCGACGACTGGCAGGCCCAGGGCATCACCAGCGTCCTGCACGAGCACCGCGGCGGATACGCCAACAACATGGCCTCGCTCAAGGGACTGCTACAAAAGGCCGAGGCCGAAGGCGTCGCCGTGGTGGGCGGCGTGACGGTCACCGGGTTCGACCGGGACTCGGCCGGAGCGGTGACCGCAGTGCTCACCGACCAGGGGCCGGTCGCCTGCGAGCACGTAGTGGTGGCCGTGGGGCCGTGGGTCCAGCAGATCTGGGCCATGCTCGACCTCCCCTTCACCGTGGACGTGCTCAGCGGCGACGGTCGCTTTCACCGCCGACCCACGTGGACCTACATGTGCCTGCAGGAAGGCACCCTCGAGGTCGATCCCGGCTACCTCACCGACAACGACAACAACATGCCGCCGGTGGTCCACATCGACACCGACGCCCCGCTCTATGACGAGCAAGGGCTGGTCACCGAGGGTCCGTGGGGCATCTACTACAAGCCCGATTTCAACTTCGGCGGCGTGCAGGGCGGCTACATGCCCTACGTGGTGGACAAGCCCGGCGACCAGGTGGCCGTCGATCCCTACGGGCCGGACTCGCCCGACTTCATCGTGGGCGCCGACTTCTACCGGACATGGACCGCGGCGCTGGCCCACTGCCAGAAGCGCTTCGAGGGCAAGTCGCACCTCATGAGCACCGAGCCCTCGGGCGGCATCGGCAGCTTCTCGCCCGACAACTTCCCGGTTTTCGACACGTTCTGCGACAACGCCTACTTCATCGCTGACTCCAACCACGGCTACAAGATGATCGGCGTCGGTTCGCTGGTCGCCAGGGAGCTGCTAGACGAGACTCAGGCGCTGCTGGAGCCGTTCCGCTGGTCGCGCTACGCAGAAGGCAAGCTCCACCCGGTCAGCAACTCCCCCTACCCTTGGAGCTAACGTTGACGCCGGAGGATGGCGCAATGCTGCGGTCCATGACCAGTCCTGCTGCTCGGCGCCCGCAACTGGTGGCTGCCGAACTGGCTCGACCGCATCCTTCCCAACCTCAATGTCGAGGGCAGCCTCGAGTTGTTGGAGACGCCTGACGAGGCGTGAGGATCAGCCCGGCGTGTGGCTAAGGCCGACCTCGCGGGGCTCAGACCCCGGAGTCGCCGTTTGACTCTGCAGCCTCTGGGGGCGCCTCCAGCGGGAGGGTGACGATCATCTCGGTGAACTCCCCCGGCTCGGACTCGACCTGGATGTTGCCGCCGTGGCGGCGGACGATGTCGCTCGAGATGGAGAGGCCGAGGCCGGTGCCCTGATCGGTCGGCTTGGTGGTGAAGAAGGGATTGAAGATCTTGTCGATCACGTCGGGCGGCATTCCCGTGCCGTTGTCCCTGATGCGGACCTCGATGTGCTCGTCGTCTCGCATCGATTTGAGCCAGATGGTCGGCTGGAACGCCTCGTTGCCGGAGGCGGTCTCCGAGCGGTGGCGCTCCCTGGTTGCGTGGCCCGCGTTGGTCACCATGTTCAAGAAGACCCGTCCCAGGTCCTGCGCGATGACGTTCAGCTGGCCGACGTCTGGATCGAGATCCTGCTGGATGCCCAGCTGGAAGTCCGGATCCAGGGCCCGGGCGCTGTGGAAGGACAGTTGGGCGTGCTGCTGGATGAGGCCGTTGATGTCGGTGAGCTGCCACTCCCCGGAGTCGCGGCCCATCATCAGCATGTCGCGCACGATCCGGTCGGCGCGCTCGCCGTGGGATCGGATGCGGTCCACGTTGGCGGTGAGGTCGCCGGCGATCTCGTTGATGTACGACCTGTTCTCCTCGCTGAGGTCGTCGCCGGCATCGTCGAGCACCTCCTTCAGCTCCACGATGAGCTCCTCGGAGGCCTCGGCAAAGTTCTTCACGAAGTTCAGTGGGTTCTTGATCTCGTGGGCGACGCCGGCTGTGAGTTCGCCCAGGGCAGCGAGCTTCTCACGCGTCACAATCTGATCCTGCGCCCTGTGCAGCTCCGCCAGGACCCCTTCGAGTTGCTCGTTCTTGCCTTGCAGCTCCCCGGCGAGCTGCTCAACCAGGTTGAGGCGCTGCACCTCCAGGGCGTGGCGCCGGAACACCTCCAGCGTGGCAGCCATGTCCGCGACCTCGTCCCGGCCGCTGATCGGGACTATGACCTCAAGATCGCCGCCGGCCATGCGGCGCATCCAGTCCGACAGCAGCGCGATGCGCCGAACGAGAACCTTGCCGACGAACAGCCAGATGATCAGCATCGCGCCGACGACGCTGATGGCGCTGATCGCCAGCAGGATCGTTTTGGCGGTGCCTATGGCCTGCTCTGACGCTGTGGTGGCTTCCCCGGCCCGTGCCTCGGAGGCGCGCACCAGGCTGTCCACCTCGGTCACCAGCGTGAGCGACAGCTCGTTGTTCTGGGCGAGCAGCTCTCCGTGGTGCTCGACGATCTCGAACTCACCCGCTGCCAGATCGAAGGAGTTGTCGTTGTCGAGCCCGAGGTCGAGCAGTCGCGAGAAGATCGGTTCCGCGTCGATGTGGAACTGCGTGCCGGCTAGCGCCGCCAGATTCCGGTCGATCCGGCTGGCCGCTGCTTCGAATCGCTCCCTGAGCGGCTCCAGCAGGGTCTTGTCCGACAAGGTGAACGCGGTGGCTAGCAGGTCGGAGGCGATGTTGGCGTCTGCCTCCAGCTCGGCCAGGCGCCGGTACCGGAAGACCTCGGCCTCGGAGAAGTGCTCGGACCGGGGGACCGGCGGCGCGCCCAGGTCGGAGTAGCCGGTCAGGGTGTAGAAGAGCTGATCGTCGATGGCGGGGATCAGCACTGTGCTCACCTGGTTCCGCAGGCCCACCAGCTCCCCCTGCTGTGCGGTTCGTTGATCGATTATCTGCAGCCTCGCCGACACCTCGCTCCGGATCTCCTGAATGTTGGAGATGAGCATGTCGGCGCTCTGCCGGATCTGTTCGACGCTGGCATCATCGCTGTCGCTCTGCTCCAGGACCGCCATCTGATCCTCGAACGTGAGCACGGTCTGATCGACTCGCTCCCCTTCCTGGAAGAGTTCCAGCGACGTGGAGGCCGCGGCCAGGCTGGGGGCCGCGTTGGCCAGGATCCCGCCGTACTGCGCGACGCCGAATGCGGCGGCCAGTTCGGGCACGCTGCCCTCGTTGACCCGCCTCTGCACATCGCCCACACGGTTGAAGGAGAACCAGCCGACGAGGCTGGCAGCCAGCGTCATGACGACCGCTCCGCCGATGCCCATGTAGAGCTTGGTCGAGATGCGGGACCAGATCCCGAGCGCCGGCCTCATCGAGGCGTCCGCCGGCAGGTCGTCTGGCGTAGCTGTGATCGGGGCGTCCGCCGGCAGGTCGTCTGGCGTAGCTGTCATCGGGTCACCCAGCGAGCGGTCTCGTGCAGGGTCTCGACGGGGTGGTACTCGCCGTCGGAGCCGATCACCGTCAAGAAGACCTCGTCCGAGCCCTGGTTGTCGCCGTCGCCGAATTGCAGCCCGAATCCGTCGATGTCAAAGTCGCCGCGGTCGATCAACTGCTCCAGCAGGCAGGATCGGTCAACGTCCGCGCCGCACTCCTGTAGCGCGGTGATCACCAACCGCCCCGCCAGGTAGCCCTCGAGGGACACAAACCCCGGCTCGGCCTCCGGGTCGTGGCTCGCCAGAGCGTCCAAGTAGGCATGCACGACCGGCAGCGAGTCGTCCTCCGGGAACGGCACGACCTGAGTTACCAGCACCCCTGCACCATCGGGTCCCAGCTCCTGGGCCAGGGCGTTGCTGCCGACGAAGGAGACCGTCATGAAGACGGGGTCCAACTCTGTGCGGCGCGCCCAGGAGATCAGCCTCGCGACCGGCTCGTAGGCCCCGATCATGATCACCGCTTCGGGGTCGCCCTGACGCAGGTCGAGAAGGGCCGTTTTCACCGCGGTGGTGTTGCGCGGGTAGATCCCGATCGAGGTGGGCTCCATGCCGCGCCGCTCGAGCGCTTGGACCACGCCCCGGAAACCGGCCCGACCGAAGGAGTCGTTCTGGTACAGGACGCTTATCCGGCTGATGCCCAGATCACTGGTGAGCCTGGCCACCATCTCCTCGGTCTCCTGGGCGTAGGAGGCGCGCAGGTTGATGATGTTGTCCCATTCGTTGTCGCGGAGGAAGGCGGCCCCCGTGAAGGGAGCGATGTAGGGGACCTCGGCGCCGCGCGCGATCGGAGTGGCAGAGCGCGAGGTCGGAGTGCCCACCGCACCAATGAGCGCGAACACCTGCTGTTGCTCGATGAGATTGCGGGTCATCACGATGGCGTCTTCCGGCTCGTACGCGTCGTCGAGGGATTGCAGCTCGAGGACGCGCCCGTGGACCCCTCCGCGCTCGTTCGCCTCGTCGAACGCAGCCAGGATTCCGAGCCGCATGTTTATGCCGAGCTCCCTGGCGGGACCGCTGAATGCGGCGGACTGGCCGAACAGGATGCGGTCCTCCGATATGCCGATGAAGGTGTCCTGAGAGTCCAGAGGCGGACCGGTCACTCCCGGGGCGTCGAGATCCTGCCCCTGTCCGGAGACATCGTCGGATGCGCAGCCTGCCAGAATCAATGAGGCGATGAGGGCCAGCCGGGCGCCTGCCGTCCGGAGCCGATGCGGCGTGCGACTCCGATTCATCTCACCTTGCGGGTGACAATCTTCAGACAGTTCCTTCCCGACTCCCTGCTGTACTTGACCTTGTCCATCAGGGTGAGTGTGAAGTGAACACCCAAGCCGCCGATGGGCCGGTCCTCGATCGGCGACGTCAAGTCCGGGGCGGGTGCTTCCGTCAGAGGGTCGAACGGCTGTCCCTCATCGACGATCTCGATGACGACGGTCTCCCCCCGCGACGTAACCGCTACCTCCACGTCCCCGTACGCATCGCTGTATGCATAGTCCACGACATTCTGTGCCAGTTCGTCGACCACCAGGCTGACCCGGAAGGTCAGGTCGGCTGACCAACCGTCCTGCTCGCCTAGCGCTTCGATCGCGGCCACGAGGTCAGCCAGTTCCTCATAGCTGGTCCGTCGCACTTCGCCGTTGGTGTCGGCCTTCAAGAACAGCACCACGACACTCAGCTCTCTCGACGCAGGACCAGACAGGTCGTATCATCGAACTGGGGCACGTCTCCGGCGAATTCGTTCACAAGGTCAATGACCCGCTTGCCGGCGTCTTCGGCGCTCGTCGGTGGGTTCAGCTCGAAGGTCTCGCGCAATCGACGCAGTCCGAGTTGTTCCTCCTCGCTGTTTATCGCTTCGGTAACACCGTCGGTGTACAGAATGACAGTATCGCCTGGGGACAGCCGGTAGGAGTCTTGGAGGAAGTCGAATCCCGGCATCACCCCAAGGGCGACTCCGTCGGTCGCGGGCAGCTGGGTGGTGCTGCCGTCCGCGTGCACGACGAGCGGAGGATCGTGACCCCCGTCCGCGTAGGTCAACTCGCAGGTGGCGGGGTCGTATACGGCGTAGATCATGGTGACGAACATGCAGGCGTCGTTATCCTCGTTGAGGACGTCGTTCACCTCGGCGAGCGCCTCTCCGGGGTTGTCGGCCCGCATCGCCGCGCCCTTCAGCAGGGTGCGGCTCGACATCATGAACAGTGCCGCCGGAACGCCCTTGCCAGAGACGTCCGCGATGGCCAGTCCTACTCTGCCCTCGGAAAGGCCGATCACGTCAAAGAAGTCGCCACCGACATTGCGAGCGGGCTGCATGGTGCCAAAGAGTTCGAAGTCGTCGCTGCGGGCGAACTTGTTCGGGAGAATGGACTGCTGCATCATGCTTGCCACGTTCAGTTCATTCTGCAGCACGACGAGTTTGTCTCGAGCGCTCAGTGCATCCTTCCATTCACGTATGTGCTGAAGGGTCCGATCGATCGTGAACTTGAGATCGTCGAAGTCGACCGGCTTGGTGACAAAGTCGAAAGCTCCCCGATTCATGGCGATTCTGATGTTCTTCATGTCACCATAAGCGGAGATGATCACCGCGCGAATGTCCGGCGCTACATCCGGTATCTTCTCAAGAAGAGTCAGGCCATCCATCTTCGGCATGTTGATATCCGAGAGCACCATGTCTATGGACTGGTCCATATCAAGGGCCTCAAGTGCTTCGACCCCATCCCTGGCGAAGACAAACTCGTAGACTCCGGTCCTTATAAATCGCCGCATCCGTTGCAGCATGAGCGGTTCAAGATCTGGCTCATCGTCGACCACAAGAATCTTGTGCTTATGCCGAGATTCGGTCATTGTCATTAGAGTCCTCTCTCGCGAAATGGAGTGGTCACTCATGCACCGACTGCTGAAAGCGCCTCGGCTTGTGATTTGTGGATCGGTATGATCTTGTCGAATCCGCTGATCTTGAAGACCTCACGAATTGAATCGTTCATTGAACAAAGAACGAACCTCATGCCGGACTTCTGGAGGTTCTTTGCTGCGAGAAGGATGACTCGCATACCGGCGCTGCTGATATACGAGACATCCTCGAAGTCAAGCACTAGAGCTGCGTCAGATTCCGCGACGACAGCTTCCAAGTCAGAGTGAAACTCTCGAGAGTTGGAACTGTCGATGCGGCCATCGGCCTTCGCAATGACGGTTCCGTTCGCTCGCTCTGCGTTGATCCCCATCGTCATGCTCCTGAGTGCAAGATCGTGTGCCGTCGAAATAACTCTAGCGGGCTATGCGCACCTACGCTCAGGCCCGGGCACTGGGTCCGTAGGTCAGATGCATCAGGTCGCCGTCGGCGAACCGGCTAGGTCGGAGTGGCCGCGTGTCCAGCGGAGGAGCGCTGCCGATCTGTTCGGTGCCGAGGACATGAGACGCGGTGATCTCGCCGACCGAGGGCGACAGCTTGAGCCCGTGACCGGAGAATCCGACGGCCAGGTACAGGCCGGTCACGTCTGCGATCTCGTTGGCCCAGCCCAGGATCGGGTGATAGTCCGGGGTGATGTCGTAAGCCCCGCTGGTCGTGGACACCGTCTTGGCGATGGCCATGGCCGGTAGGCGCTCGGCCACGGCCCGGCGGATGCGTGCCGAGTGGTCTTCGTGGTCGACGGGTCCGGCGTCGGCCAGGGGATCGTCCACCTCGGGCATCTCCGGCGGATAGGCCACCGCGAGGACGCGACGCCCCATGTCGGGACGGATGACCAGGTTCGAGTTGCCGTCAGTGATGAAGGTATGCAGCCCACGGGCACCCGGATCCTGCTCGAGCATGGCCATGTCCAGCCTCCGACGCTCGATGGGCACGTGCACACCCAGCGGGTCGAGCAGATCGCGCGCCCATGCCCCGGTGGCCACCACCACAACCGGCGCGGCGATCACTCCCCGGGCGGTGGCCACGCCCGCCACCGCGCCGTCGGACACCAGTATCTCCTCCACCGCGAGGGGGGCGAGCACCTCCGCGCCCGCGGCGGTCGCGGCGCCTAGCCAGCTCAGCACCATCTTCGTGACGTCGATGTAGCCGCCGTCCGGCTCGTAGGCACCGCCCGCGAGCCTCTCCGCGTTCACCAGCGGCTCGACCGCGGCGATCTCGTCGGGGCCCACGAAACGGGTGTCCACACCCAGGCGCCTCCCGAGCTCGACATTGCGCCGCAAGCCGTCGATCTGGTTCTCGGTCACGATCAGCATGTAGCCGAGCCGGATGTAGCCGGGATCGCCGTAACCAACCTCGGTCGCCCAGTTGCGGATGCAGTGGAAGCCTCGCAGCGCCATGCGCACCATGAGCTCGTTGGAGTAGTGCTGGCGGATCTGGCCGAACGTCCGACCCGAGATGCCCCCGACGGGGGGCCGAGCGTCCACCACCGCCACTCGCCGGTCCGACTGCCGGGCGAGCTGGTAGCCGATGCTGGCCCCCGACACCCCGGCGCCGATCACGACGATGTCGACTTCGGCCGGCAGTGTTCGCATGGTCGCGGATGGTACAGGCGCTCAGGCCGTTGGGCGGACTCTTACGGCCCGGCGGTCGCGTGCGCCGTCGAGCGGACTCTTACGGCCCGGCGGTCCCGTGCGCCGTCGAGCGGGCCTTCACGGCCCGGCGGTGGGAGCGGAGAACCCGCTCGGTGTAGCCGTTGGGCTCCTCTCGGGCCGAGAACACGAGCTCGACAGCCGCTTGGAACGCGATGCTGGAGTCGTAGTCGGGGGCCATGGGCTCGTAGTCGGGGTCGCCCGTGTTCTGCTGATCGACGAGGTTGGCCATCCGGCGCATCGTCTCGCGCACCTGATCGGCGGATATGAGCCCGTGGTGCAGCCAGTTGGCGACGTGCTGGCTGGAGATGCGCAGGGTGGCCAGATCCTCCATGAGGCCGATGTCGTCGATGTCGGGCACGATGGAGCACCCCACTCCCAGGCCCACCCAGCGGACCGAGTATCCGAGGATGCCCTGCACATTGTTGTCCAGCTCGCGCTGGATCTCGCTCGGGCCGAGCTCCCGACCCATCGGAAGCACGGGAATGTCGATGAGGCTGGCGAGGCGGGCCGGCGTGCGGTCGGTCAGGTCCTGCTGGCGGTCGGCCACATCCACCAGGAAGTAGTGCGTGGCGTGCAGCGTGGCCGCGGTCGGCGAGGGCACCCAGGCGGTGCTGGCTCCCGCGATCGGATGCTGGATCTTGGCCTTGACCATGGCCGCCATCTCGCCGGGCATGGTCCACATGCCCTTGCCGATCTGGGCACAGCCCCGCAGCCCGCAGGCCAGGCCGGTGTCGACGTTGGAGTTCTCGTACGCACCGAGCCAGGCCGCGGCCTTCATCTCGCTCTTCGGGATCACCGGGCCGGCCTCCATGTCGGTGTGGATCTCGTCGCCGGTGCGGTCCAGGAAGCCGGTGTTGATGAACACCACCCGGTCCCGGGCCCGAGCGATGCACTCCTTGAGCCCGAGCGATGTGCGGCGCTCCTCGTCCATGATCCCCATCTTGAGGGTGCGCTGCACCAGGCCGAGGGCCTCCTCCACCCGGCTGAACAGCTCGCAGGCCAGGGCGACCTCGTCGGGGCCGTGCATCTTTGGCTTGACGATGTAGACCGAACCGGTCGCCGAGTTGCGGATGGGCCTGCCGCCCGCCCGTCCCATCCCCCGCAGATCGTGGAGCGCGCACAGCGCGGTCACCATGGCGTCGACCATGGTCTCGTAGACCGGCTCGCCGCCGAGCGTCACCATGTCGGTGGTGAGATGGGGCCCCACATTGCGGACCAGCATCAATGAGCGGCCCGGCAGCGTGGTCTGCGATCCGTCCGGCGCGGTGAAGCTGCGGTCGCTGTGCAACGACCGGTTCACGGTCGTGCCGTTGCGCACGAACGTGGTCTCCAGCGTGCCCCGCATCAGCCCCAGCCAGTTCCGGTAGACCGACACCTTGTCGTCGGTGTCCACCGCCGACACGGAGTCCTCGAAGTCCATGATCGCGGTAATGGCGGACTCGAGGCGGATGTCAAAGATGCCGGCGTGGTCCCTGCGGCCCACGGGGTGGTCACCGTCGATGCGCAGCTCGCAGTGAAGGCCGTTCTTGCGCAGCAGGATCGAAGTGGGCGAGTCCGCGGCGCCGGCGTAGCCGATGAACTGCTCGGGACGCAGCAGCGCGCTCACGGTGCCGTCCCCGCTGCACACCCTCAGCGCTCCGTCCTCCGTCAAATAGCCGGTCGCCCACCCATGGCTCGCAGAGTCGAGCGTGAAGTGCGTGTCGAGGAACTCGCGCCCCGCGGCCACCACCCGGTCGCCCCTGACCGGGTTGTAGGCGTCGCCGCGGCTGCAGCCGTCGGCCTCGCTGATCACGTCGGTCCCGTAGAGAGCGTCGTACAGGCTCCCCCAGCGGGCGTTGGCCGCGTTCAGCGCATAGCGGGCGCTGTCGACGGGGACCACCAGCTGCGGCCCGGCCACCGCTGCGATCTCGGGATCGACATTGGCGGTCGTGGCGGTGACCGCGCCGTCCATGTAGCGCAGGTACCCGATGTCGCTCAGGAAGTTGGCGTAGGCCTCGCCGTCGTGGCCCCGGCCGTCGGCTCGCGCCGCCCGATGCCAGTCGTCGATCTGGGCCTGCAGCTCGTCGCGGCGGGCCATCAGAGCGGCGTTGCGGGGCCCGAGGTCGGCCAGGATGGACTCGAGAGCGCCCCAGAATTCGTCGATGTGCACGCCGGTTCCCGGCAGGGCCTCGACCGCGATGAATTCGTATAGGGGCGAAGCGATCTCAAGCGAACCGGCACGCATGCGCCCTAGCCAACCACGCCTCGCCCCACCGAGCTAATTCCTATTCTGGGCCACCGACTCGCGGTCGTATCCGGCGACGCGCTTGTAGCTGTCGGACAGCTCGGCCATCTCGGTGGGCGTGATCACATCGGTGATCTGTTCGAAGGGCCGGTCACCCGTGCGCTCGTGGACCGCCTTGAGGATCACGTCGGGGGGCGCGGACCGGCTGGCGTGCACTACCGCAGCCGTGGCCGCGAGCCGCTGATCCTCGTAGGACTGCAGCGCCGCGGGAACTGACTCCGTCGACTGCAGGCAGTCGGCCAGGGCGCGGGCGTCGAGGATGGCCTGCCCTGCGCCGTTGGAGCCGCGCGGGTACATGGGGTGGGCGGCGTCGCCCAGCAGAGTCACCCGGCCGTGGGTCCACCGGGGCAGCGGATCGCGGTCCACCATCGGATACTCGAGGATCTGGTCCGCGCCCCGGATGAGCCCGGCGACGTCGAGCCAGTCGAAGGTCCAGTCGGCGAAGATGCCGTAGAAGTCCTCGAGGCGGCCGGTGCGGTTCCAGTCCTGCTCGCTGTAGGAGTCGGTCTGCACCTCCGCCACCCAGTTGACGAGCTGACAGCCCTGGCCGTCGACGTTGTGGCGGATCGGGTAGATCACCATCTTGCCGACCGTCAGCCAGCCCGCCCGCAAGTAAGTGGAGCCGCTGAGGAACGGCTCCCACACCGTGGTGCCCCGCCACATGTTCACGCCCGAGTAGACGGGCGGGCCCTCATCGGGAAAGAACTGCCGTCGCACCACCGAATGGATCCCGTCGCAGCCGATCACCGCCGCCCCCCGCGCCGGCGGCAGCGCTCGGCCGGTGCTGGAGTCGACGAAGTGGGCCACCGCGCCTCGGGCGTCGGAGTCGACTCCGGTGCAGCGGTGCCCGGGCAGCACCCGCACGGCGCCGTCGGCCACCCGGTCGATGTAGGCCCGGTGGAGCACCTGCTGCAGGTCGCCCCGGTGGATCTGGAACTGGGGCCACCCATAGCCGGCGTAGCGGCCGACCGGCTCGGAGTACACGAACTGGCCGAACCGGTTGAAGAAGCACGACTCCCTGGTGGTCACGGCCACTTCGCTCAGAGCGTCGGTGAGCCCCAGCAGGCCGAGCTCCTTGCTGGCGTGGGGCAGAAGGCTGATCCCCACCCCGATGGGCTTGATCTCAGGCGCCGCCTCATAGACACGGGCGCCGATGCCCCGTTCGTGCAGCATCAGGGCCAGCGTGAGGCCGCCGATGCCGCCCCCGACGATGATCACATCATCCATGGCGGCCCGGCGGGAACAATTGGCCCGGCGGTTCGTCCCGTCAGGCCGAGTCGGCCAGATAGGAGTCCAGCGAGTCGTCGAGCGCGTCCTCCCACCGGGTGTGGTGGATCGGCGCCACCGTGCCCGTCAGCGGCGAGGTGTGCCCGTGGTCGCGGTAGTCGATGATCGACTGCTTCTTGTGCTTCTTCCAGTCATGGAACATCTTGTTGACCAGCGGCATGTTGAAGTCGGGATAGTCGGTCTGGTCCACCAGGTCCTGGGTGTAGTCGCCCTGGAAGTCGATGGCCCCGTAGTCGTCCTCCAGAGCGTCCTCCGCGGCCTGGAAATCGCTGATCCAGCGGGCCTGCTCCGCCGCGTCGGGAAGCTCGATGCGTCCCAGGATCACGTCGCGGGCGTACCAGGCCTGGGCGTCGAACATGTTGAACGTGTACCACTGGTCCTGCATCCCCAGGTACAGGATCCGGTTCTCGGGCTGGAACACCACACCGCGGTACAGCATCGAAGTGGCCAGGCGGTTGGCGGTCACCAGCCGCAGCTCGTCGTCCACGAACGGGAAGTAGTGCAGGTACCCGGTGCAGGAGATGATGGCGTCCGCGTCGGCGGTCGAGCCGTCGGTGAAGTGCACCGTCCGGCCGTCGACATGGGTCAGGATGGGCCTCTCGGTGATCCCTTCGGGCCAGTCGAAGCCCATGGGGCCGCTGCGCGACGTGCACACCACCGAGCGGGCGCCGTATTTCCAGCACTGCGAGGCGATGTCCTCGGCCGAGTAGCTGGATCCGATCACGAGCACGTCGCGGTCGGCGAACTGTACCGCGTCGCGGAAGTCGTGGGCGTGAATCAGCGTGCCGCCGAAGGTCTCATAGCCCGGGTATTGGGGCATGTTGGGCGTGGAGAAGTGCCCGGAGGCTACGACCACGTGGTCGAAGTCCTCCCTGGTGTCGGCGTCGTTGGCCAGGTCGTGGGCGGTGACCGTGAAGCCGCTGCCGTCGGCGGAGCGGCTGATGCGGCGCACCGAATGGTTGAAGCGGATCTGGTCGCGGAAGCCGCTGCGGTTGGCCCGGCCCAGGATGTAGTCGTAGAGGACCTCGCGGGGCGGGAACGACGCCACCGGCTTGCCGAAGTGCTCCTCGAATCCGTAGTCGGCGAACTCCAGGCACTCCTTGGGTCCGTTGGACCACAGGTAGCGGTACATGCTGGCGTGACAGGGCTCGCCGTTCTCGTCGAGTCCGGTGCGCCAGCTGTAGTTCCACAGCCCGCCCCAGTCGTCCTGCTTCTCGTAGCAGACGACGGTGGGCGCGGACGGGCTGCCCGCCTCCGAATCGCTGACGAAGGCATGCAACTGCGACAGCCCGCACGGTCCGGCGCCGATGACAGCCACTCGTGTCATGACCGAATCCCCCCTGTGGTTAGGTGTATCTGTATCGAGAGTAAAACCTAGCACGACCTCTTGCCGAGGTGCGGGGCGAAACTAGCCGCTAGTCGAGTACTTCGTCGAGAGCGGCCAGAACCAACGTCACGTTGCGGAGTCGGGCGGTGTGGCCCATGCAGCCGATGCGCCAGCACTTGCCGGCCAAGGCGCCCAGTCCGCCGCCGATCTCGATGCCGTAGTGGTCGAGCAGCGTCCGCCGGACGTCGGCCTCGCCGGTGGCCGCCGGGAGCCGGGACTCGGGCACTCGCACAGAGGTGAGCTGGGGAAGGCGGGCACAGGCTGGGGCCACCAGCTCGAAGCCCCGGGCCTCGAGCCCGTCCTGAAGCAGGCTGCCGCATCTCTGGTGCCGGTCGTGGGCGGCCTCGAGTCCTTCGTCGAGCACCACGCCTAGCCCGGCATGCAGGGAGTAGATCATTGAGATGGGAGCGGTGTGATGGTAGGCCCGGGCGCCGCCTCCGGTGACGTAGTCGGCGATCATGCCCATGTCGAAGTACCAGGACCGGGGCCGGCGGTGCATCCGCTCCACAGCGCGGGGTGAGACGCTGATGGGGGCCAGTCCGGGCGGAACCCCGAGGCACTTCTGGGTTCCGCTGTAGGCGATGTCCACGCCCCATTCGTCGATGCGCACATCGATGCCGCCGAGCGACGTGACGCAGTCGGCGAGCAGGAGGGCGTCGCCCTTGGCTGCGCCCAGCTCGGCCAGGTCGTTGCGCACGCCGGTAGAGGTTTCCGCGTGGACGACGGCGATCACCGCCGGAGCCGGGTGGGCATCCAGGACGCGCTGAGGATCCAGAGGCGATCCCCACTCGGCGTCCACTCGCACGACCCGCGCACCGCACCGGGCCGCGACGTCGCACATGCGCTCGCCGAACACGCCGTTGACTCCCACCACGACGGTGTCGTCCTCGGAGACCACGTTCACGAACGCCGCCTCCATGCCGGCCGAGCCCGTCCCCGAGACGGGGAACGTGAGGGCGTTGGCGGTGCGGAAGACGGATCGCAGACGTTCGCAGGTCTCGTCGAGCAGGTCGAGGAAGTCGCCATCCAGGTGGCCCAGCACCGGCCGCGTGAATGCCTCGATGGCCTCGGGGTAGGGGTTGGACGGGCCGGGGCCCATGAGGACTCGCTCGTTGTGTTGCATCCTGCGCTGGACCGCCCATCTGGTTAGTGATATCGTCCATTAGATTAGTGATATGGTCCTCGCAATCGCAAGTAGGTCGCTGCTGTGGAGGTCGCACCCCGATGAGCCACCATCAAATCGCGGAGGCGAGGAGCCGGCTGCACCGCAGCGAGCTGGCCGTGCCCGGGTCGCGGCCCGAGCTGTTCGAGAAGGCGGCAGCCAGCCGAGCCGACTATGTATTCCTGGACCTTGAGGACGCGGTGGCGCCCGAAGAGAAGGAAGCCGCGCGCCGCAACGTTGTCGAGGCTCTCGGCGACATCGATTGGCGGGGGGCCCGCAAGACGGTGTCGGTCCGCATCAACGGGCTTGACACCCATTACATGTACCGCGACCTTATCGATGTGGTCGAGCAGGCCGGGGCGCACCTCGACACGATTCTCATCCCCAAGGTGGGCGTGCCCGGTGACGTCTACACGGTAGACGCCCTCCTCACCCAGCTCGAGCAGGCAATGGGCTTGAGCCACCGGATCGGTGTGGAGGCTCTGGTGGAGACCGCTCTGGGGATGGCCAATGTCGAGGCCGTGGCGGCGTCGAGCCCACGGCTGGAGGCGCTGCACTTCGGGGTGGCGGACTACGCGGCGTCGTGCCGGGCTCGGACGATCACCATCGGCGGGCTCAATCCCGACTATCCGGGCGACCAGTGGCACTCGGCGCTGTCCCGCATGCTGGTGGCCTGCCGCGCCAACGGGCGGAGGGCCATCGATGGACCGTTCGGGGACTTCGGCGACGCCGAGGGATTCACCGCGGGGGCCCGCCGGGCCGCGGCTCTCGGCTACGACGGCAAGTGGGCCATCCACCCCGCACAGATCGATCTGGCCAACGAGGTGTTCACACCGCCGGAGTGCGAGGTGGACCAGGCCCGCCGGGTGCTGCGGGCACTGGAGGAGGCGGCCGCGGCCGGGCGGGGCGCGGCTCAACTCGACGGGCGCATGATCGACGCCGCGTCGGCGCGCATGGCTCGAAACGTCGTCGAGACGGCCAACACCATCGCGGCAGGCTGAGGGCGGCGGAAGGGCGCTGCCGGGGTTTCAGCAGGGAGGTCATTGAGCCGGACCGCACGGGCGGTGCCGGTGCGAGGACGCAGGGAGGGGCGTTCATGGAGATCCACGAGTACCAGGCCAAGGCGTTACTCGCCGACTACGGCGTGGCCATACCCGAAGGCGGGCTGGCCTACAGCCCCGAGCAGGCCACCTACCGAGCCTCCGAGATCGGCGGCGAGCGGTGGGTGGTGAAGGCCCAGGTCCACTGCGGCGCCCGGGGCCAGGCCGGCGGCATCAGAATCTGCAGCCACGAGCGCGAGATCTGGGAGGCGGCCGACGAGTTGCTGGGCAAGCGCTTGGTGACGCCCCAGACCGGCGAGCAGGGAAAGGGCGTGTACCGGCTGTACGTGGAGGCCGCCGTCTCCGCCGAACGCGAGCTCTATCTCGGGTTCGTGCTCGACCGCGCCGCGGAGCGGGTGATGGTCGTGGCCTCAGCCGCAGGCGGGATGGACATCGAAGAGATCGCGACCCGCGATCCCTCCTCGATCGTGAGGGTGAACGTGGAGCCGGCTGTCGGACTCCAAGCGTTCGAGGCCCGGGAGGTCGCCTTCGCGGTGGGTCTCGACGCCAGCTTGGTCTCGCAGGCAGTCCAGATGATGACTGCCTGCTACCGGGCCTTTCTCGAGTTGGACGCCACCATGCTGGAGATCAACCCGCTGGCGGTGACCGCCGACGGCCGCCTGGTGGCGCTGGACGCCAAGATGACCTTCGACGACAACGCCCTGTTCCGCCATCAGGACGTGTCGGAGCTGCGGGACAAGTCCCAGGAGGACCCACGCGAGCGGACTGCCACAGACCGCGGGCTCAGCTATGTGGGGCTCGACGGCAACATCGGCTGCATCATCAACGGCGCCGGCCTGGCCATGGCCACCATGGACATGATCAAGCACGCCGGCGGCGAGCCGGCCAACTTCCTCGACATCGGCGGTGGGGCTTCCCCCGAGCGCGTGCTCAAGGCGTTCCGGCTGGTGCTCTCCGACACCAACGTCGAGGCCGTGCTTGTGAACATCTTCGCCGGCATCAACCGCTGCGACTGGGTGGCCACCGGAGTGGTCCAGGCCCTGCGACAGCTCGATCCGAAGGTGCCGGTCGTGGTCAGGCTGTCGGGCACCAACGTCGAGGAGGGTCGGCGCATCCTGGCCGAGGCCGATGTGGCCGTGGTCACTGCCGATTCCCTGGCCGAGGCGGGCACGAGGGCGGTTGAGGCCCTGACTGCCGACGCAGCCTGATGCGTCCCGACCGCGTCGCGGCCAACCCGACGACCTGACCCCTCGCAAGGAGCACGGCCCGATGAGCATCATCCTCGATGAGACCACGCCGGTGCTGGTGCAGGGCATCACCGGCCGCATAGCCACCTTCCACACCGCCGAGATGCTGGAGTACGGCACCAACGTGGTGGGAGGCGTCACGCCGGGCCGCGGTGGCGTCACCCACTGCGGCGTCGAGGTGTTCGACACTATGAAGCAGGCCGTGGCCGCCACCGAGGCAACCGCCAGCATCGTGTTCGTGCCGCCGCCGTTCGCGGCCGATGCCATCATGGAGGCGGCCGACGCCGGGATCGAGTACTGCGTGTGCATCACCGAGGGCATCCCGGTCCAGGACATGATCATGGTGAAGCGCTACCAGCGCCGCTACCAGCACGCCAGCCGGATGTGCCTGATCGGTCCGAACTGCGCCGGCGTCATCAGCCCGGCCCGGGCCATGATGGGCATCATGCCCCCGCACATTTACGAGCGGGGCCCGGTCGGCATCGTCAGCCGGTCGGGAACGCTCGGGTACGAGGCGGCCTCGCAGCTCAAGGCGGTCGGAATCGGGGTGAGCACCAGCGTCGGAATCGGCGGAGACCCGATCAACGGCAGCTCGTTCCTCGATCACCTCAAGCGATTCGAGGCCGACGGCGAGACCGAGGCGATCGTGATGATCGGCGAGATCGGCGGGCTGCAGGAGGCGCAGGCCGCCCAGTACGCCCGCGACCACATGTACAAGCCGGTGGTGGGCTACATCGCCGGGCTGACCGCCCCCAAGGGTCGCACGATGGGCCATGCCGGAGCCATCGTCTCCACCGTTGGGGAGTCGGCCGCCGAGAAGGTACAACTCATGCGGGAGTGTGGCGTGACGATGGTGAAGCTTCCGTCCGACTTCGGGATCACCGTCCCGAAGGTTCTTCGCCGCTGACAGGGTGCGGCCCTCCGCGTGGCGCGATTCGCGTGCCACCAGGGGCGGCTGCGTTCTGCCTCAGGCGAGGCCTCGGACCCGGGTCTTGTCCGGATCGTAGAACGGGTACCGCACCACCTCGGCCTCGATCCGCTTCTCGTGGCCGTCGAGCTTGCCCACCTCCACGGCCGTGCCGATCTCGGCGTACTCCACCGCCATACGGCACAGGGCGATGTTCTTGCGCAGGATGGGGGAAATCGTGGCGCTAGTGATCACCCCCACCTGGTTGCGCCCGGCGTACACGCCGTCACCGTGGGCGGCGGGCTCTCCTCCGACCAGTTCCAGCCCCACTAGGCGGCGCTGCGGGTTGTCGCGGCGCTTGATGAGCGCGTCGCGGCCGATGAAGTCGTCGGTCTTGGTCTTGAGCGGCACCGTGAATCCGATCCCGGCCTCGTAGGGGTCGGTCTGGTCGCAGAACTCGTGGTCGGCGAAGATAAGCCCGGACTCGATGCGCAGGATGTCGAGCGCGGCCAGACCCATCGGCGCCAGCCCGTGGCCTGCGCCGGCGTCGAAGATGGCGTCCCACACCGCTGGGGCATCCGAGGGGTGGCAGAACACCTCGTAGCCGAGCTCCCCGGTGTAGCCGGTGCGAGACACCACCAGCGGAATGCCGTCATGGCCGCCGGCGCGGGCGATGGCGAACCGGAACCAACCCAGCTCCTCGATGGTCGGCTGGTCGGGTCGGGTCCACACCACCTGCTCCAGGATGCTTCGGCTGTTGGGCCCTTGGACCTGCAGGTTGTGGAGCTGCTCGGTGGAGCTTCGAACCCAGACTTGCAGCCCCAGCCGCTTCGCCTGCTCCCGCAGCCATACGCCGCTGTAGCCGAGCTGTCCGCCGATCCAGCGGAAGTTCTCGCGCCCGAGCCGGAACACGGTGCCGTCGTCGATCATGCCGCCGGTGGGGTGGCACATGGCCGTGTACACCACCTGGCCGTCGGCGAGCTTGCGGACGTTGCGGGTGACGCAGGTCTGCATCAGCAGCTCGGCGTCGGGGCCGGTCACCTCGTACTTGCGCAGCGGCGAGAGATCGATGGCCGCCGCGGCCTGGCGGCAGGCCCAGTACTCCTCGATGGGGCCGTGGGCGGTGTAGGAGTCCGCCAGCCAGTAGCCGCAATACTCGCTGAAGCTCCGGGTCAACCCAGACGTACGGGGATGGAACCCGGTCTCCTTGGTGAGCTGTGCTTCGGAGTCTGCGGTCATGCGGATCGCCGTCGCTTTCTTGAACAGGTTCGCCGGCGGATAGACGCGCACCGCGATGTCGGTGGGATTCCAGCCGTTGGCCGCGTCGATGTCGTCGGGGCATGCGGTGCTGACGCACACCAGATCCTCGACCGCCCGCAGCAGCACGTAATCGCCGGGACGTGACCACGGCTCGTCCAGATAGATCTGATTGCCGTCGCTCACCCGGGTGTTGTAGAAGAAGTTGATCGCCTCCCAACCCCGGCGGCGGGCCACGCCGTAGGGGTCGAGTGCATAGTTGATGTTGTCGGTGCAGTTGACGTGGCCGGGGTAGCCCATCTCCTCGTAGTAGCGGGCGTTGCAGGCGGTGTTGAACGTGTCGTGGCGGCCCACGGTGTCCTGGATGACCTCGACGAGGGGCTGCATCTTGGCGTTGAAGAACTTCGAGTAGAGGCCGGGCGCGGGGCAGCTCGCCCCCATGAGGGTGCGGGTGATGGTGGCGTCCAGGGACAGCTCGTCGCCTGCCTCGAGGTCGGCCACCGCGAAGCACTGGAAGTCCGAGCACTGCCGTCCCTCCATGTCGACCACCTGGAACCAGTCGCCCTTGGCCACCTCGTAGGCCGCGGCCGTGCTGCGCTTCACGACGAAGTCCTGGCTGGGGTCGGCCAGCGGCGCCGGGAGCAGGCGTTCAGCCTCGGCGCGGGCCGGGTCGCGGCGGTGAACGTAGGCAATCAGGTCGGTAGGGGGGTGGCCGCCGTGGGTCGGCATGGACTCGCCCGGTGCGGCCACCACGCAGGCGACATCGGCATGGGCGACCACCCGGGCCCGTGTGCCCGCAGTGGTGTCGGCGTCCAGGAGCCTCAGCGGCGTCGCGGCCCGAACCGCGGCCAGGTCGATGCCGACGCGATCGAGTCCGGCCCGTACTCTGCGGGCGTCCTGGAGATCGGCGGAGAGGATGTCCACCGCGGCCGGCTCGCCTGTGGAGGCGGCCCGCCTGCCGTTGCCGCTGTCGGTGGCTCCGACGAGATCGAGCAGGCTGGGGTCGGACCTCCCGCCCGTGTCGAAGGCGATCAGCTCGCAGCACTGGCGGCCCTCAGGGTCGACGATCTCCAGTTCGTCACCGGCATCGAGCGACAGAACGGTGGCGCCGCCGCCGCTTACCCGGTAGCGCTCCACCCCCGGGCCGAGCAGCAACAGCCCCGGCACGAGCACCCGTGGCTGCTCAGGCGCGTTCATCGTCATGAGTCGCCTCCCGAGGTGCTGGGCTTCCGGTCAGTCTCGCGGCGCCCGCTCAGGCACGCAAGCGGCGTCATGGGTCTTGGTGGCCTGAGGGCACGCGAGCGGCGTCATGGGTCTTGGTGGCCTGAGGGCACGCGAGCGGCGTCATGGGTCTTGGTGGCCTGAGGGCACGCGAGCGGCGTCATGGGTCTTGGTGGCCTGAGGGCACGCGAGCGGCGTCATGGGTCTTGGTGGCCTGAGGGCACGCGAGCGGCGTCATGGGTCTTGGTGGCCTGAGGGCACGCGAGCGGCGTCATGGGTCTTGGTGGCCTGAGGGCACGCGAGCGGCGTCATGGGTCTTGGTGGCCTGAGGGCACGCGAGCGGCGTCATCGCTTCCGTTTGCCCAAGGGTCCCGACAGTCCCCGCCCGCCTGGCTTGTCGTGGCCGTCGCCGGTGCCGTCGCCTGGGGCGGAGACGCCGGCGAACATCTCCCAGATCAGCAGGACGACGGCCACGAGGGAGGCCGCGGCTGCGATCCAGAGCCCTGAAGCCGGATCGGCATCGTCGCCGCCGGCGAGACTGAGTATCTCCCGAACCGTGATGGCGCCTGCGAAACCGGAACCGATCCAAGCCGGTCGCCAACCAACCTGGATGAGTCCGATGGTGATCAGGCTCACAACCAGGACCCACTGGCCCCCATTGACGCCGGTGCCAAGCACCGACTCCGTCCCGCTTTCGCTGACGGTCGTCTGCCACGGCAGGAACATCGCCACGGCTGCGACAGCCCCGCACACCTGGGCGATCCGCTTTCGTGGGATCCTCACAGCGCCAGGCTAGAGGCCGAGCGGACGGGCTGCAGTTCACGAGGACTTCGTGAGGGCTTCATCGCACGGCGCTCATCTATCCATGTGGCCTTGGGGAAGACCTCAAGGCAGGGGATGGCGCCGCGCCGCTCCTTAGCGACGCGGCGCCAACCGCATTGAATGGGGTGAGTTTGCCGTCAGGCGACGACCTGGATGCAGATGATCGTGAAGACGATGCAGGCCAGGCAGAAGATGATTGTCGCCATCTCGATGCCCTTGTCGTGGCCCTGCTTACCTTGGAACTCGATCTGCTTGCGACGAGCCATGTCAGTCCTCCGAGCTGTACTTGTCGGCGAGCCGGTCGGCCGCGTGGTTGAGCAGCTTGTCCTCTCGCGTGGTCACCAGGATCGCCGAGATCACGGAAACCGCGATCCCGAGGATGGCCAGGACGTACGACATGGTGTTGCCGCCCGGACCCCAGGTGAAGTACCCGGTGGTGCCGTCGGCAGCCTCAAGGGCGGCTTCCCAACTCTCGTAGGGGAACGTGTTCATTCAGTCCTCCTTGGTGCTGAACGTTGTGAGTGGTCGTGTCGGTGGTCTTGCGCCCCCTGCCGAACTCTCTTGCGCTTGCCCCAGTACCCGGCGGTCGCGACCACCAGGTACATGACGGCGATGGCACCGATGAGCTGCAGCCATGAGGCGGACACCCGACTAACGGTTGGCGGCTAAGGCCGCCCTCAGCGTAGCTTCGGCGGCCTCCTCCGATCCGTCGGCGTGGATAATGGGCTCGTCGGCCCGGCCGAACTCCGGATAGAAGTCCGTCTCGAACTCGGCCATGTCGAGGCCCTCGATCTCCACCTCGGGCGGAACCCTCAGCAGGTTCATCCTCTTGAGGATCCAGGAGGCGATGTAGCCAGTGAAGAACGACAACGCGATTACCACTGCCGCGCCCACAGCCTGGCCGAGGATCGTGGTCTCGACACCAGCGGGCCCTGTCGGGTAGCCACTGGCGAAGATGCCCACGGCCATCACGCCCCAGAAGCCCATCACGCCGTGCACCGCCACCGCGCCGACCGCATCGTCGATGCGGGCCTTGCGCTCGATCCAGCCGCCGACGTGGTAGGCGGCTCCGGCCGAGAAGAAGGCCAGGAGCAGCACCAAGTTGGGGCTGTAGATGTCGGCGCCTGCCGATACAGCCACCACCCCGGCCAGACCTCCGGAGATGGTCCAGAACGGATCACCCCTGGAGAAGATGTAACCGCCGGCGAAACCGCCCGCAAAGCCCATCGTGATGCTGTAGGTGATCGCCGACAGCGTGGCCGGGTTGAAGTAGATGTTGGCCCAGCCCGGAGTGGTGTCGGCCGTGATAGCGAGGCACGCCGCGTAGAAGGCGTAGAACGCCGTGAAGATGATCATCAGGCCCATCAGCGTGAGATGGAGGTTGTGGGGCTTGAAGGCCCGTACCCCTCCGTCGCTGTCGTACCTTCCGATCCTCGGGCCCAGGTTGAAGAGCACGCCTAGAGCGAAGATGCCCGCAACGCCGTGGACCACCCCCGATGCGGCGAAGTCGTGGTAGCCGAAGTGGACCGTCAGCCAGCCTCCGTAGCTCCATCCCCAGGCCGCGGCGACGACCCATACCAGGCCGCCCATCAGTGCGGTCAACCACAGGTAGGCAGAGATGCGGATCCGCTCCAGCACCGCGCCCGACATGATCGATCCCGTCGTCCAGGAGAACAGCACGAAGGCTGCCCAGAAGACGCCGGTGATGTTGTCGCCGAGGTTCGGTCCTGCGGAGCCGTCCCACGGCAGGCCGTAGCCGGAACCGCAGGCATAGAGCCCCTCAAGTCCCGCGGGGCTTGCTCCATTGGGTGACACTGTGAACTTGATGCCCTCCTGCATGCAGAAGTACACGTACCAGCCGAGGTAGTAGAACGTCGGCGTCACCACGGCGATCGTCATGATGTTCTTCATCGCCGTCGACATGACATTCTTGCGGCGGCTGACGCCGGCCTCGTAGGTCATGAACCCCACGTGCAGCAGCCACATGATGGCGACGGTGAAGAAGTAGTAAGCCTCCGAGAACACTTCGGAGGAAGTGCTCGTGTCGTAGGCGACTTGAGCGAGTACGTTCACTGGCTCACCCCCAATTCTTCTTGTCCGCTCCGACCGGTCGGCCGGACTCCGGGAACAATAGCACAGCCCGAGCCCGCGGTCCTGTTCGGGTCGACTCAGATGCTCATTGGATGCCCGTCGGGCGGCTCATCTCCGGGCGCGGGCGGGTCGGACGGGCCGGCTAGCCGGGCTCGCGGATGCTGACTCGGCGGACCTCTCCGCTGCCGGCGTCCACCCAGACCGCCGCGTGGCGAAGGAAGTCCTCGCGACCACCTTCGGCATCCGGCACCGTGAACACGACGACCCACATCAATTGGGCCGGGAAGCCCTGGCGCAGCAACTTGGCCTCGGTCCTCTCGGGCTCGAAGGCGCCCGGCGCGGCTTCGAGTGCGGTCCGAGCAGTGGCGATGGCCTGCTCCTCGCCTACATCGTCTCCCGCGCAGCTCTGGGGGGCGAAGATGGCTATCGCCACCAGCGCCAATCCGATCGCGACGAACAGCTTGGTGCGCCCCGGTAAGCGAAGGATGCGGCCCAGCGGATTGGTGGGCTGTGAGTCGGTCATCGTCGATGTCCTGAGGCGTCGGGGTCTGGGGAGGGATCAGTCCTTGCGGGGCGGGCGTACGAAGAAGCGCAGGATTATGTATCCCACCACGTGGCTGATGGCCACGAAGCTAACCCACCACAGCATCACTATTGTCCGGTAGCCGCGTTCCCGACACTCCCAGAAGGTGAGGCCCACCGCCGCGGCCAGCATGATCCACAGCACGAGGTTGTTGCGGGCGCCTCCGCTCTCGCTCAACCAGTCGACGGCTATCAGAAGGCCCACTGCTGCGCCCTGGTTTCAGCGGAGACGGTCAGCGAGCCCATGGCGTCATCCTCCCGCCGCGGTCCGCGGCTCGTTGGCCGGGTACACCTTGATGGAGATGAACCGTATCGGCAACTCGATCAGCTCGACCGGACCGTGGGCCACCTCGCCGTGGATTTGCATGGTGTCGCCCGCGCTCAGGCGGTAGGTGGTGCCGCCGTAGCCGTAGTCGATTGTTCCCTCCAGCACGTGCAGAAACTCCACGCCGGGATGCTGGTAGAGCGGGAACACCCCGCCGGGCTCGGTGATGGTGGTGATCATTGGCTCGATCACCCGGTTGGGGCCCCGCAGGGTGCCCAGATCCTGGTAGAGCCGCCCGGGCCCGCCTCCCTGGTGGTGGATCTCGTGGCCCTGTCCCGCTCTCACGATCACCAGGTCGTGCTCCTCGTCGAGGCCCCTGAACAGCGCGGTGACCGGCACTCGCGCCGTCGCGGCGAGGCGCACGAGAGTCGACAGGCTCGGCGCGCTCTGGCCGTGCTCGATCTTGGAGAGCATCCCCAGCGAGATGTCGGCTTCCGCGGCGAAGGCCGACATCGTCATGTTCAGCGCCTGGCGCAGCTCCCGGACCCGGTTCCCCACCACCCGGCACAGCTCCGCGGCGGTGACCGGCGACCCGAGAGCCTCAGCGAGGCGGCCGTTGACACTCTCGCCGTCGACACTCTCGCCGTCGACACTCTCGCCGTCGACACTCTCGCCGTCGACTCCGGAGCCGGATGAAGCCATGGACGCCATTACTCGATTATTGCCGCACATCGGCAGGCCGCGACGCACCGGGTCGCATCGGCGTGCGGTGGCCCCCGTCGCCACGAGGCTGCGGAGGCGAGCGGTTCGGTGCGGGGTCTACCATCGGGGCATCCTGATCCTCCTGCGCCACGGCCGCACGCCCAACAACGCCCAGGCCCGGCTCCAGGGCCAGTTCGACTCGCCTCTCGACAAGGTCGGTTTCGAGCAGTCTGCAGTGGTGGGGCGGGCTCTGCGCGAGCGCTGGCCGGTGCACCGGGTGGTCGTGTCGTCTCGGCGTCGCACCCAGCAAACAGCGCGGGCCGCCGGCCTGGCCGACGTGCCCACCACCATCGACGAACGATGGATGGAGATCGACTTCGGCTCCTACGACGGCCGCCGCATCGGCGAGGTCATGGCCGAGCTCGGGGCGGCGTGGGCCTCCGACATCTCCTACGAGCCTCCCGGAGGCGAGTCGATGGCCCGTCTGCACGAGCGGGTCGGCGAGGCGATCGCCGAGATCGCGGAGGAAGCCTCGAAGCGCAACATCGTGGTGGTGACCCATGCCACCCCCGTCAAGTCGGCGGTGGCGTGGCTGCTGGGCGGCGGGGCCGAGATGATCATGCGGCTGCGGGTGAGCCTGGCGTCCGTCACCGTCTTCGGGCCGGTGGCACACGGGCTGGTGCTCACCGAGTTCAACTGGTGCCCGGCGCGCCATATCAGCCAAGAGGCCGAGGGGATGGGCGGCAGTGCCGGGCTTTGAAGCTGCCGGGCACCGGATCTAGGGTCTAGCGGGCCCACCGGTCCGGCTTCGGAGGAATAGGCGCAGTGATCTCAGGAATGAACCACGCCGTGCTCTATGTGCGCGACGCTCGCCGTCACCAGAAGTTCTACGCCGACGTGCTCGGCTTCACCACCGTGATCGACGGGCCCGGCGCCTACGTGTTCATGCGGGCCCCGCTGTCGAAGAACCACCACGACATCGTCTTCTTCTCGATCGGCGAGGACGCGGGCGCCTCCCAGGCAGGCCGGAGCACGGTCGGCCTGTACCACATTGCGTGGGAGGTTGGCACCCTCGACGAGCTGGCCGAGATGCGCGAGCGGCTGAGCTCGGCCGGGGCCCTGGTGGGTCAGAGCGACCACGGCCCCAATAAGAGTCTGTACGCCACCGATCCCGACGGCCTGGAGTTCGAGGTGATGTGGCTGGTGCCCCCGCAGCACTGGGGAGACGAGGAGCACCAGGCCATCATCCGCCCGCTCGACCTCGATGCCGACAGAGCGCGGTTCGCTGCTCTCAGCTGAGCAGCCGGACCGGGTTCTTGTGGACTTCGAGGTTCTCTTGACGACCAAGGATCCTCAGTCACCGAAGGAGAACCGCCCATGAGCATCGCCGAGACCCTCGGCAACCCGTACTGCTATTTCCTCGACGAGGACGCCTTCGTCGAGACGGCCCGTCCCGGCTTCAGGCACCGGGTGATCACCGGGGAGCACCTGCAGCTTTGCTTCTGGCGCATCGCCGGCGGCGCCCAGGGATCGGTGCTGCACAACCACGCCGAGAACGAGCAGCTCGGCGTCATCATGCGGGGCAAGCTCGACTTCCGCATCGGCCCCGAGGGTGCCAACGATGAGCGCATCGTTCTCAGCGAGGGCGACTCATACCTCGCGCCCTGCTCGGTGTGGCACGGCGACTCGGTGTTCATCGGGGACGAAACCTACGGGGAGTGCTGGATCCTCGACGTGTTCGCGCCGCCCCGGACCGACCTCGCCACCACGGGCTGAACGCCGCTGACATGACCGACTGGCGGCTGGCCGTCGACATCGGGGGGACCTTCACCGACGTTGTGCTGCTCGACGTCGAGTCGGGCCGGGTGGTGGTGGACAAGACCCTCACCACCCCGGCGGCGCCGCTGGAGGGGGTGCGGGCCGGCGTCAGCCAGCTCCTCTCCAAGGCAGGGGTCGCGCCCGGTGAAATAACCGCACCCATCGTGCACGCCACCACGCTGATCACCAATTCTCTGATCCAGGGCCGCACGGGGCGGGCCGGGCTGGTGACCACAACCGGCTTCGGCGACACGTTGCTGATCCGCGACGAGCACCGCTACGACATGTACGACCTGCAGATCGAGTTCCCCGATCCCCCCATCGGACGGGACCTCACCTTCGAGATCGACGAGCGCACATCGGCTACCGGTGCCGTGCTGGCTGAGCCGTCTGCGGGCGACCTGGCCCGCCTGTGCACCGGGTTGGCCGACGCCGCGGTGGAGTCGGTGGCGGTGTGCCTGCTCAACTCCTATGTCAACCCGGCCAACGAGCAGGTCGTGGCCGAGTACCTGAGTCGACAGTTGGGCGTGCCGGTGTGCATCTCCGCAGAAATATCCCCGCAGATCCGCGAGTACCCGCGCATGATCACCGCGGCCTGCAACGCGGCCACCATGCCCGTGATCGGCCCCTACCTCGACGAACTGCAGAAGTGGCTGTCGGCGGAGGGCTTCGGCGGCGCGATGCTGATGATGCTGTCCAACGGCGGCGTGGTCTCGGCCGGCGACGCGGCCCGGGGCCCCATCCGCCTGGTGGAGTCGGGGCCGGCTGCGGGCGCCCTGGCCGGCACCTGGTACGCGCAGCGGCTCGGCATTGAGCGTCTGCTGTGCTTCGACATGGGCGGGACCACGGCCAAGGCCTGCCTGATCGAGAACGGCGAGCCCGCGCTCACCAACACGTTCGAGGTGGCCAGGATCTACCGGTTCAAGAAGGGCTCGGGCTTCCCGGTGTCGGTGCCGTCGGTCGACCTGGTCGAGATCGGCGCGGGCGGTGGCTCGCTGGCCCGCCTCGATCGGTTCGGCCTGCTCAAGGTGGGTCCCGAGTCCGCCGGCGCCGATCCGGGCCCCGCCTCCTACGGGCTGGGCGGAACTACGGCCGCGGTGACTGACGCCGACGTGGTGCTGGGTCTGCTCGACCCCGATTCCTTCCTGGGGGGCGACATGCCTCTCGACGCAGCCGCGGCCGCCGCGGCGACGGCGGAGCCGGCCTCGGGACTGGGACTGTCGTTGATGGACACCGCGGCCGGGATCCACGAGGTCGTCAACCAGAACATGGCTGCGGCCGCCCGCATGCACGGGGTGGAGCAGGGCGTGGACCTCCGCGGAGTCACCGTCCTGGCCTTCGGCGGCGCGGGGCCGGTGCACGCCTGCGGTGTGGCCGACCTCCTCGAGAGCGACAGGGTGATCTTCCCGGTCAACGCCAGCGTGCTCTCCGCGTTCGGGACTCTCGTGTCGCCGGTGCGGATCGACCTGGCCCGCTCCATGCCCCGGCTGCTCGACAGCGTGGACGCCACCGAGCGGGACGGGTTGCTCGACGAGCTGCGGGGCGAGGGTCGCAGGGTGCTGTCCGCGGCCGGGGTGCCAGCCGGCGACGTGCACTTCCGCTACGGGCTTGACGCCCGGTACTCGGGACAGGGCAACGAGATCACGGTGTGGCTCGGCTCCGGCGAGTCATGGCCCGCAACCGGGGCCGAGGTGCGGTCCGCCTTCGAGTCGGAGTACCGGCGCATCTACGGCATGACTATCCCCGACGTGGCTATCGAGGCGGTCACCTGGCGGCTGTCGGCCTACGCCGAGAAGGCGCAGGTGCGCCCGGACACGGGCGCGACCGGGGCCGTGGGGGCCGCGCCGCCGGTGTCGCGGCGGCCGGTCGTGTTCGAGCGGGGCTCGGCCGCTGTTGATGTGCCCGTGTACCGGCGGCAGGATCTAGGCGTGGGAGCAGCGTTCGCGGGCCCGGCCATCGTGGAGGAGCGCGAGACCACCACGGTGATCCGGCCGGGCTGGAGGGCCGAGGTGGCAACCGACGGGAGCCTGGTAGCCACGAGGAGCCGGCCGTGACTGCGACCCACCCGCAACTTCGATCCGGTGGAGGAGACGATGCGGTCGTGGGCGCTTCTCGCAACTTCGATCCGGTGGAGGAGAGGATGTGGTCATGAGCGCTTCTCGCGACTTCGATCCCGTGGAACTCGAGATCTTGTGGCAGTCGCTGATCTCCACGGTGAACGAGCAGGCTCGGGCCCTACAGCGGGCCGCCTTCAGCCCCATCGTGCGCGAGGCCGGCGACCTGGCCAACGCGGTGTTCGACCGCCGGTGCCGGATGGTGGCCCAGGCCGTCACCGGCACGCCCGGCCACATCAACAGCCTGGCCCTGGGCGCGGCCGCAATGCTCGAGGAGTACCCGATTGATTCACTGGTGCCCGGCGACGTGCTCATCACCAACGACCCCTACAAGACGGCGGGCCAACTCCTCGACGTGACCGTTCTCGTGCCGGCCTGGCGCACGCCCGCCGACGGCGGCGAGCCCCGGCTGGTCGCCCTGTTCGGGTCCACCATCCACCACACCGACGTTGGCGGCTACGGCATCGGCGCCGGCGGGAGAGACTGCTTCGAGGAGGGCTTGTGGATCCCGATCTGCAAGCTGATGCAAGGCGACGGCGCCGGGGGCTCAGAGCGCAATCCCGACGTCTGGAAGTTCATCCTCTCCAACGTCCGCCAGCCCGACCACATGGCCGGCGACCTCCACGCCCAGATGGCCTCGGGCGAGGTCGGGGCCCAGCGGCTGGCCACGCTGTGCGACGCCCACGGACTCGACGACATCGAGGATCTGGCCGACGTGATCATCGCGCGGTCCGAGGCGGCCACCCGGGCCACCATCTCCGAACTCGACGCCGGCACCTACCACGCATCGGCCGTGCTGGACCTGGCCGACGGCAGTCGAGTCGACATCGTCTGCTCTATGACGGTGGATCCCGCCGCCGGCGAGATAACCGTCGACTACGAGGGGTCCAGCGACGCCAGCCCGTGGGGCATCAACGTGGTCCGCAACTACACCCACGCCTACACCACCTTCACGGTGCGCTCGGTGCTGAACCCCGACATCCCCAACAACCACGGCAGCCTGGCGCCCATCAAGATGCGGGCCCCGGAGGGGTCGGTGGTGCACGCCGTGTCCCCGCAGCCGGGCACGGCCCGTCATGTGGTGGGCATGTTCCTGCCCAACGCGCTGCTCAAGGCCCTGGCCCAGATAAGTCCCGCCGGCGCCATGGCCGAGGGTGCCGGCGCGGTGTGGACGATGCAGGTGAACGGCCACCACGAAGACGGGACTCCCTTCATCACGGCCATGTTCACCTACGCGGGCGGCGTGGGCGCCCGGGCCACCAAGCCCGGACTCGATGCCTGCTCGTACCCCACCGGGGTGTCGGCGGTTCCCATCGAGGTGGTCGAGGCCTCCGCGCCGGTGCGATTCCTGCGCAAGGCGCTTCGGCCCGACTCGGGCGGCGCGGGCGCGCAGCCCGGCGGCCTGGGCCAGGTGATCGAGTTCGAGGTGGACACGGCCCGGCCCTGGCAGCTCAACGCGGTGACCAGCCGCCTCACCGAGCCGCCCCAGGGCATCTTCGGGGGCGAGCCTGGCGCGTCCGGGTCGTTCCAGGTGAACGGAGAGCCGGTCACCACCCAGGCCCGCATCACGCTCCAGCCCGGAGACAGCGTGCGCCTGGAGCTGCCCGGAGGGGGCGGATACGGCGAGCCGGCGCCGGACGCCTCCCTGGCCTGATTCTGTTTGCGCCTATTGGTCGCTATGGCCGGGTTTCTGCACACAGAGCCCTTCCTCGTGGTTCTGTTCGCGCTTGTTGGTCGCTATGGCCGGGTTTCTGCACACAGAAGGTTGACGGGTGATGAGCGACTGGGCTGAACCTGTCTCGTTCGCCTCGGTGTGGGACCGAGCCGTGGCTCGCCGGGCCGAAGAGACGTTCCTGGTCTTCGAGACGCCCTCTGGCGATGTCGCCCGGTGGTGTTACGGAGACTTCGACGGGGCGGTCGACCGGGTGGCGGGGACGCTCGTCGCGCTGGGAGCAGAGCCGGGCGCGGCCGTGCATCTCGCCCTCACCAACTCCCCGACATTCATCGCGGTATGGCTGGCTGCCGCGCGCTTGGGCGCGTGGATCGTGCCGTCGGATCCGATGGGGCGCTCTCCCGAGCTGGCCAGCCACATCGAGCGCACCCGCCCCACCGTCGGCCTGTGCGCCGGCGCCCGGGCCGACACCTACCGGGCCGCGGCCGCGGAGGCGGGACGCCCTGACTTGACCGTGATCGAGATCGCCGAGGCCGACACCGCGCTGGCCCCGTTCCACGCTGAGCCCCTGGCCGCTTCCGAGCGGCCCGCGCCGGAGCTGCACGACCGGGCTGCGGTGATGTTCACCTCCGGCACCACCGGGCGGCCGAAGGGGGTGGAGGTTACCCAGGCCAACTACGCCTTCGCGGGCAAGGTCATGGCGGAGGCGGCCGGGCTGGCCCCCGAGGACCGCCAGCTGGTGGTGCTGCCTCTGTTCCATGCCAACGCGCAGTACTACTCGTTCGCATCGGCCATCTGGACCGGGGCGAGCGTGGCTCTGATGCCGGCCTTCTCTGCGTCGGGGTTCCTTCCGGCCGCGGCCCGCCACTCAGCCACCTGCGCCAGTCTGTTCGCCGCGCCGATCCGCATGATCCTGGCCCGCGGCGCCCCCGCCGACGGTGTGCGCCTGCGCCACTGCTGGTACGCACAGAACATCGCCGCCGACCAGTACGAGACGGTTGCGCAGTGGTTCGACTGCCGTCCCCGCCAGCTTTACGGCATGACCGAGACCATCCCCGCGGTGCTGACCGACGAGGCGGCCGACCCCCACCACGCCTCGATGGGACGGGTCTCGCCGGGCTGCTCGGTGGATGTGCAGGACTCGGCCGGAGCGTCGGTCGAACCCGGGGCCGTGGGACAGGTGGTCGTGGGCGGCGAGCCCGGCATCGCCCTGTTCGCCGGCTATCTCGACGCGCCCGACATCACCGCAGCCAGCTTCCGCGACGGCTGGTTCTGTACCGGTGACCGGGCGATTCGCGACGGCACTGGGCGCCACTACTTCGACGGCCGCCGCTCCGATGTGCTCAAGGTCTCCGGCGAGAACGTCTCGATCGTCGAGGTTGAGTCCACGCTGGCCGAGCACCCCGCGGTGCTGGAGGCCGCGGTCGTGGGCCGCTCGGACCACATCCGCGACGAGGTGCCGGTGGCGTTCGTGGTTGCCGCCCACCCGTCAGCCCCGCCTTCGCTCGACGAGTTGAATGCCTGGTGCGCGCAGCGCCTGGCCAAGGCCAAGCGCCCCGCCAGCATCACCCTGATCGATGAGCTGCCCCGCACCAGCGTCGGCAAGATCCGCAAGTTCCTGCTAGCCGAACAAGCCGCCTGCGACCGCTAAGCACAGCGTCAGAGCGGTGGCTAGGGGCTAAGCAGGACTGTCGTCGTGGGCGATGAGGCGATTGAGGGCTCGATGCAGGAGGCCGCAGGTGGCCTGGACCTTCCATACGTTGCCGAGCAGCGGGTGGGTGTCGGTGGCCCACGCCCATGACGCTTCTCTCAAGGCTTCGCTGTCGTGAAGGCTGGCGCCGATCAGCCGCTTCTCGCTGCGCTTGGCCCGGTACGGCTTGGGGGCCACCGCGCCGAGCGAGACTCGGGCGTCGACGATGGTGACACCGTCGGTGTCGAGCTCCAGCGACACCGCGGCCGAGCACACCGCGAAGTCCCCGGCGTAGAGCTTCAACTTCTCGAACGCCGCACGACGGGCCCGGGCCGCGGCGGGCACCTCCAGCACGGTGAGCAGCTCTCCGGAGTCCAGGTCGGGCTCGCCCGGCCCCGCGTAGAGCTCGTCAATCGCCCGGCGCCGGGGCGGTTTGGACCCCGGCGGCACGCTGTGGGCGACCGCGTCGAGGGCCAGCAGTCCGGTGGCGAGGTCCGACGGGGTGACAGCCTGGCAGCGGTGGCCGCCGATCACCGCGTGATGGAACCGGTGGTCGCCCAGCACCGCATAGCACGGGCGGGTCCAGCCGCCCCGCTTGTAGCAGTCGAAGCCGTTTCGGTAGAAGCCGCAGCGCTTCTCCTGCAGCAGGTTGCCGCCGGCGGTGGCCAGCTCCCGGATCTGGTGGGTGGCGAGCTCTTCCAGCAGGTCGGCCAACATCGCGTCGCCCGGCTTGGCGCCCGGCCCCGACATCCAGCGCCGCAGATCCTCCAGGGTGACCGCGGCGCCGATCCGCAGATCGCCCTCCGGGGTCTCCTCCAGCTGGCGCAGCTCGCGGATCGAGGTGGTGTCGATGAGGCGCACCGGCGATCTCAGCCCCTGCTGCTGGGCGACGAGCAGGTCGGTGCCTCCCGCGATGTAGTCGGCGCTCCCCGCCCCCGACGCCGACACCTCGAGGGCGCGGGGCACGGTGCCGGGTCGTTCGAGGGCCTGCACGCCGAGTGAAGGCGGCCCCAGAAGGCTGCGGCCGCGCCGTCGGGCCCGACGGGTGCTGGCCCGGTGCAGGAACCGGAAGAGGCCGCGGTTGTACAGCTCGCGGATCAGGTCGGTCCACATCCGATGCAACGAGAAGGCCGAGTTCAGCGGCCGATGGCGGGTGATCTGAGCCGTCGACGAATCAGGATTCAGGAGCGGCAGGAGCTTCTCGGGAGTGATGGGCACTTCGCGGATGCGCAGGCCGGTGGCGTGGGCCACCGCGTTGGCTACCGCGGCCGGAGCGGGTACCACGCCTATCTCGCCGATGCCCTTGGCTCCGTAGGGTCCGGCCGGGTCGTGCCCGTCGAGCAGGACGGCCCGGATTACAGGCAGGTCCGCGGCTCGGGGCGCCCGGTAGTCCAGCAGGCTGGGGTTCACCAGGCGGCCCTGCTCGTAGACCAACTCCTCGCTGAGGGCCGCGCCGAGTCCCATGGCCATGGCGCCGACCGCCTGGCCCTCCGCGGCGGCGGGATTCAGCGCGGCGCCCGAGTCGTGCACCGTGACCGCGTCGAGGACCCTGACCTGGCCGGTGGTGTAGTCGACCTCAACCTCCACAGCCTGCACGCAATAGGAGTACGCGGGCGAGAAATGGCCTTGGCCGTGCTCCTTGTCCATCTTGACGACGTCGGTCAGGTAGCTGCCCTCCACTCGCAGGCACCCGTCGGTCGAACTCTCGGTGAGAGCCACTAGGTCGCCTATCGGCACGGCGTCGGCACCGCAGTGGGCCGCGCCCTCGATCAGCTGTACTCTGTCGGGGTCGGTTCCGAACTTGGCCGCGGCCGCGCCCTTCAGGGCCTGGGCTGCATTTCGGGCCGCGTCGGCGGTGGCATGGCCGCTCCACATCGTTCCCCGCGACGACCGCGCCCCCAGGTCCTGGGGCGCGTCGTGGCTGTCCATCATGGTCACCGCCACGTCGTCGAACGTGACGCCCAGCTCGTCGGCCGCGATCTGGCGCAGCAACGCCGCTTGGCCGGTGCCGGCGTCTGCGCCGGCGAAGCACACCCGGACAGTGCCGTCGTCATGGACCTCCACCGCGGCCTCGCTCAGCTCGGAGTACTCGAAGGCGTTGGCTCCCGACACGTGCACAGCGGCAGCGACGCCTACTCCCCGCCCGTTGCCGCCCAACGCCCGCTTGGTGTCCCATCCGATCTCGTCGCGGGCCCGCTGTAGGCACTCGGTCAGGCGGGCCGAGCCGAGACGCCAGCCAGTGAGGGTCACGTCGCCGCTGCTCGGAGCGTTGCGCAGGCGCAGCTCGATGGGGTCGAGGCCCAGCTTGTCGGCCAGCTCGTCGATCTGCGACTCCATCGCGAAGGTCATCTGCGGGTTGCCGTAGCCCCGGAACGACGCTCCGGGCTGCTTGTTGGTGTAGACGAGCGACACGTCCGTCTCACAGCCGCGGAGACGGTACGGTCCCGCGGCCAGCATGGTGGCGTAGACCGCCACCGACGGGCCGGCGTGGTTGTAGGCGCCGTTATCCACCGTCACGTAGCCGTCGCGGTGGGTGAGCGTGCCGTCCCGCCGGGCGCCGGTGGCGAGGTCGACGCAGAAGGCGTGGCGCACGGCAGTCGCCGCGAACTCCTCGTCGCGGTCGAGCACCAGTCGAACAGGGCGCTCGGCCTTTATGGCCAGCGCGGCTGCGAGCACCTCGTGGCAGCCGGCCTTGGCCTTGGCGCCGAAGCCGCCGCCCACCGCCACCGGATGGGTGCGGATCTGCTCGGGGCGCAGGTCGAGCATGTGGGCGACCTCCTTGCGCACGAAGTAGGGCGCCTGCGTGGAGACCCACAGGTCGAGCCACTGGCGGGCCGGATCCCAGCGAGCCACCACCGAGTGCGGCTCCATGCAGACGTGAGCCGCGGGCGCATAGACGTAGGTGCCGCTGACGATGGTGTCGGCTGCGGCTCGGGCGGTGGCGGGGTCGCCGTAGGCCCGCACCGTCTGCAGGGCCAGGTTGCCCGCGGCCTCGTCGTGGACTGTGGCCGCCTCGGCCAGCCGGGCTGCGTGGGCAGTGAGCACACTGTCCCGGGGCCGGTAGTCGACTTCGATCAGGCCGAGCGCGGCGTCGGCGTCGGTCCGGGTGTGGGCCGCCACCGCGGCCACCTCCTCGCCGACGAAGCGGACGCGCCCCCGTGCCAGCGCGCCACGGTCCCGGAACGGCTCCCCGAGGTGCAGATAGGTGCGGTCGGGCAGGTCGTCGGCGGTGATCACCGCGGCCACGCCGCGGTGGGCCGCGGCCCGGGAGGTGTCGATGCTGCGGACCTCGGCGTGGGGGTGGGGGCTGCGCAGGATCCGGGCCTCGAGCATCCCGGGGAGCTTCACGTCGGTCGTGTAGACGGCCGTCCCCGAGGTCCGCTCGTCCCATTGGTTGGGCCGGACCCGCTGGCCGAGAACCGTCAAGGACCGCCCCCCGTCATGTTGGCATCGTGTCGGCGTTGGCATCGGCCACCGCCTCGACGATTCCGCTGTAGCCGGTGCAGCGGCAGAAGTTCCCGGCCAGCGCCCGCCGGATGGCGTCGCGGTCGGACCCGCCGCACTCGCCGGTGGCGATGAGCTGGTAGGCTCGCACCACCAGCCCTGGCGTGCAGTAGCCGCACTGGAGCCCGCCCCGGTCGGCGAAAGCCTGCCGCAGGCGGGCGGCGTCGGCGGCTATGCCCTCAACCGTTCGCACCGGCTCGTCCACCCGGGCTGCCAGCACCAGGCACGACGGCACGGCCCGGTCGCCCACCAGCACGGTGCACGCTCCGCAGTCGCCCCGGCCGCACGCCTCCTTGGTGCCGATGAGCCCCAAGTGGTCGCGCAGTACATCCAGGAGCCTGGTAGCCGGGGCAGTGTCAACTGTCGTTTGGGACTCGTTGACGACCAGGCGGACGATCACACCCCGCGACTGTAACGGCCAGCGGATTCAGGCGTCTGCGGCGCCAGCCTCCTCGGCGGCCCGGTAGCGCTCTATCAGCCACTCCGCGAGCTGCGAGCGGAAGAAGTCCTGGCGGCTCAGCGGACCCTGGGGCGCGAAGCGCGACGCCATGCCGCGCTGGCTGGCCACCGCCACCGGCATGTCCTGATCGAAGAAGAGCTCCACGCCCCTGGCGTGCTGCTCGAAGAGTTGCTCGAACAGTTTCAGTTTGGTCGTGGACTCGGGGAACAGGAAGCCGGACGTCATGATCGATGCGCCCGCACCGGCAGGCTGCACGGCTAGCCAGTGGGCCGAGTCGCTATGACAGCCGATCAGCAGCGTGGGCGCCACGTAGAGGTACACGACATCCCAGCGGTCGTCTTCGCCCAGCGTCGCAATGGGCGGGAACAGCGCTGACTGGGTGGGGTTCATGCCATGCGGGTGGAGCCGGTGCACTCCGGCGGCGGGTCGAACCACTCGTGTTTGGGCCGCTCGGCCGGCGCGGTGATGCACATGGCCCGGTGCTGGCATATCGACGACATCACGTTGATCCGGCCATCGCGGTTGCGCACCACGATCACGGGCTCTTCGCCCAGCAGGGTGGCCGTGAAGTAGTCGCCCGGTTCGGGGATCTGGCTGGAGCGACCCACACACAGCCATTCGGTGTCGAAGACGGCTGCCTTCTCGAACCGGTAGAAGCCCGCGTCGGTGTAGCACGCGGGCGGCAGGCCGACGGCGACGTCGACGGGCCGGGCCGCGGGCTCGATTTCCTCTAGCGGGACAGGGCTGCGTAGCGGAACCATCCGCGCCTCGTAGAGGTTGCGGAAGGCCACGCTAGCGCGAGGCGCGCAGGTGTCCGGAAGGGGGGCTCCAGAATCTCTCGCGACTGGCTCCGCCCGGCAGGACAGCGGGGCCGCGGCGGTGCTATGGTCGCCGCTGTATACAGGCCCCGGTGGCGCAGTCGCCGGGGCGCAAGCGGTTCCACACTGGAGGGAACATGAGACGATATTCGTTCAGATGGCTCGCAGCAGCGGTCGCGGTCTTCGCACTGATTGCGGCTTCCTGCGGCGACGACGACGAAGAAGCCGCCCCGGACACCAGCGCGGCGGATGCCGCTGCTCTAGCGCAGGCTCAGGCCGATGCCGCCTCCGCTCAGGCCGATGCCGACGCGGCCGACGCGGCCGCCGAGGCGGCTGCCGCCAAGGCAGCCGAGGCCGAGGCGGCCCTCGATGCTGCCATGGCCGAGGCCGAGGGGGCCGTAGACCCCGAGGTCGTCGCCGGGCTAGAGGCGCAACTCGAAGCGGCTCAGGCCGAAGCGGCCGCCGCCATGGAAGAGGCCGAGACGGCTCAGGCCGAAGCGGCCGCCTCCATGGAAGAGGCCGAAGCGGCTGCTGCCGCGGCCGAGGCGGCTCAGGCCGAAGCGGCCGAGGCCGTGGAGCCCGAGGAGGCCGACCCGCTGGACATCAACGGCGACGGCGTGGTGACCGTCGGCGTGGCTACGGCCGGTCCCCGAGATGACGGCGCCTTCTACCAGGAACTGGTCAATCTGGCCATCGAGTTCTCCGAGGACCACGGCTGGGCGGATCCGGTCATCATTGACAACGTCGAGCCGGCTGTCGCCTTCAACGAGCTCGAGAACCTGGTCGCCCAGGGTGTCGATATCGTGGCCGTCGGCTCGGGCGAGCTCTCCGACGCGGTTCCCGACATGATCGCGAAGTACCCCGACATCATCTGGTACTGCAACTGCGGTGCCGGTTACCCGCAGACTGAGGGCCTCATCACAAGCCGCGACGACGGGGCCCAGATCGAGTACGCCGCCGGCTACGCCACCGGTCTGCTCCTCAAGGAGCGGGGCGGCGACACGGCGTACATGATCGGTTGCTGCGACCTTGGATTCGAGGTCGAGACCGAGCTGGCCTTCCGGCTGGGCCTCAGGGACGTGGATCCCAGTTACGACGTGATCTACACCCCCACCGGCAACTTCCCGTTCGACTTCGACAACGTGGCGGGCGCCACCGAAGCGTTCAACGTCGCTCTCGACGCCGGCATGGATGCCGTGTATCCGTACCTGGGCGGCGCCCACGAGCCGCTGGTTCAGCTGGCCAATCAGAACGACGTCATCGTGATGAGCGCCGGCCCCTCCAACGTGTGCGAGAGGACCGACCTGCACTGGGACATGGCCGTGTTGTTCTCTGCTGGCGACTTCGCCCGGGCCATCTTCGGCGGCATCGTGGACGGCACCATCGAAGAGGGCACCGTCAAATTCTTCGAGGTGGGCGTGGATCCCGAGGTTGGGTCCAAGATCTGTGGTCCCACCGCCGAGCAGGAGGAGGCGCTGACCCAGGCCCAGCTCGCCGTGGCCGAAGGGTATTGCGCTGAGGAATTCGGCCTGATCCAAGCCATCGCCTATGGCGGGGTCGACGCCGAGGCGCCCGAACGCTGTTCATGAGGCTGATGCCTCGTTGAGGTAAACGGGCCCAAGAGACCCGCGGCATGACCGAGCAGGGGACGGCGGGAACGGAGGTTCCCGCCGTCCGCCTCACGTCGATCAACAAGTCGTTCGGTGCCATCGTTGCCTGCGACAACGTGGACCTCACGCTGCGACGTGGCCGCATCCACGGCATCCTCGGCGAGAACGGGGCGGGAAAGTCCACCCTGATGAAGATGCTGATCGGCTTGGTGCTTCCCGACGCGGGCACCATCGAAGTGGACGGCGAACGCTGCCAGATCCGCGATCCTCACGACGCGGCCGAGCGGGGCATCGGCATGGTCCACCAGCACTTCAGCCTGGTGGAGCCGCTCACGGTGTGGGAGAACGTGATGCTGGGCGACACCGGCCGGTTCGACGCGGCCGCGGCCCGGCGCCGGGTGGCGGAGATCAGCGAGCGCTACGGCTTGGGCGTGGATGCCGACGCAAGGGTCGGCGATCTCACGTCTGGGGTCCGCCAGCGGGTGGAGATCATCAAGTGCCTGCGCCGGGATCCCAGCATCCTCATCTTCGACGAGCCCACCTCGGTGCTCACGCCGGCGGAGTCCGAGCGGTTGTTCGAGGTTCTGCGCCAAGCGGTGCAGGAGGAGAACCGGGCCGTGGCGCTGGTCAGCCACAAGCTCGACGAGATTCTCCGCGCCACCGACGAGGTCACCATCATGCGGGCCGGGGCTGTGGTGCAGCGGAAGGTGACGGCCGAAGCCGACGCACCCATGCTGGCCCGGGCCATGGTGGGCCGGGAGGTGTCACTGCGTTCGGAGGCGTCGGCCCTGGGCCTGGTCACCGAGTTGGCCGCGGCCGGCGGTGACGGCAAGCCGCTCGAAGCGAGCAGAGCCGAGCACGACGCTAGAACCCCAGTGCTGCACCTGCGCGATGTGGTGGCCCGGGGACCTGACGGTCGTATCTCTCTCGACGGCTTGAGCCTCGACGTGTTCGGCAACGAGATCGTGGGAGTGGCCGGAGTGGAGGGCAACGGCCAGGCCGCCCTCACCGAGCTGCTGTCGAGTCTGCTGGATGCCGAGGCGGGGACGGTCGAAGTGGAGGGGACGAAGGTGGAGCCCAAGAAGGCCGGCGCCATGGCCGCGGCCGGTATCGCCGTCATACCGGAGGACCGCCACGCCTCCGGCTGCGTCCTTGAGATGACCGTGGCCGAGAACCTGTTCCTGGTCGACCTGGACCGGATCGCCAAGTGGGGGGCCTACGACCCTGCCCGGATGCGGCGGCAGGCGGCCGAGCTCATAACCGACTTCGAGATCCAGACAGCCGGACCCGACGCCCCCTTTTGGTCGCTTTCGGGAGGCAACCAGCAGCGGGTGGTGCTGGCCCGGGAGCTGAGCCATTCCCCCAAGGTGCTGGTGGCGACTCAACCGACCCGCGGCCTCGACGTGGGCGCCATCGAGTGGATGACCCACCGGATCCGGAAAGTGGCCGACGGCGGGGTGGGCGTGCTGCTGATCTCCAGCGAACTGGAGGAGATCCTCCAACTCTCGGATCGGATCATCGTGCTCTTCCGGGGCCGCATCGTAGGCGAGATGGGCCGGGACGAGGTGGATTTGGAGGAGCTCGGCCTGCTAATGGGCGGGGCCTCCGAGGCCGGTGTGCCGGCGCTGGCATGAGTGACACGGGCCCGCCTGAGGCGGTTGTCGACGCCCTCGAGATCGACGGGGCCGCGCCTGGTGGGAAGGCCGTCGAAGCGGGGTCGGCGCCTTCACGCCTTCACGAGAGCGCCGTCGTGGTGGCCATGTATCTGGGATGCATCTTGGTGGCCCTGGTCATCTCCGCCGTCATCGTTTCCGCCACCGGCGGCTCCTGGCAGGCCGTCTTCTCGGCCCTGCTCGACGGCAGCCTGCGGGCCCCGGGGCGGTGGGGAAAGACCATCGGCATCGCCATCCCCCTGGTGGTTGTGGCGCTCGGAACCGCTGTCAACGGCCGGGCCGGGGTGGTAAACCTCGGCCAGGAGGGCCAGGTATTGATGGGCGCGGCCCTCGCCACCTACGTGGGTATTCGCTTGGGCGGCCCCGGACCGCTGGTGCTCCTGTGCCTGCTCGGGGCCGGTGTCGTGGGGGGCGCCCTCTGGGCCGGCATCGCCAGCGGACTCCTCTACTGGCGGCGGGTGCCCGAAGTGCTCACCACCCTGCTGTTGATCACGGTGGCCTCCCAGGTGACCGGGTACGGATTGAAGGTCCATTGGCTGCTGCTGGCCCCGCTCCGCGAGGAACTCTCGGTCCGCAACCCGGCGAGCGAGCAGCTGGCCGCCGACACCCGGCTGCCCCGTATCAGCCTGTGGGGCAACGAGTTCCCGATCAGCGCCATCGCCGTCATCTGCATGGCCGCGATCGTGTTCTTCCTGTTCAAGCGGACGGTGTGGGGCTTCCGCATCAAGATGCTGGGCCGCAATCCCCGAACCGCCCAGCGAGCCGGGGTGTCCACCATCAAGTACGGCACCGGCGCCATGCTGATCTCGGGCGGATGCGCCGGGCTGGCCGGGGCCATCATGCTCTCCGGCGGCGACTTCGGGAATTACCGGTTCGCGCCCGGTTTGTCCAACAACATCGGCTGGGAGGGGCTGCTGGTGGCGCTGGTGGCCCGCCAACACCCGGTGGGCATCGTCGTGATGGCCTTCAGCTTTGCCGGGCTGCGGGCCGGCTCGGGCTTTCTGGTCGCCACCGGGGTCGAGCGCGAGATCTCCCAAGTGGTGCAGGCCCTGCTGGTGCTGGCCCTGCTGGTGCCCCCGGCCATCCTGTTCATTCGCGAACGCCGGCGGGCGCTGGCCGCCACCCGAGACAGGACCTGAGCGATGGGCGACTTCCTCTCTGCCGTCGGCGATGTTGTAGGCAACGATGTCTCCTACTCGGGGGCGATGCGCTTCGCCGCGCTGCTGGCCTTCGCCGCCATCGGCGAGACCATCGCCGAGCGGGCCGGCACGCTCAACATCTCGCTGGAGGGCATGGTGCTGGGCGGGGCCTTCGCCGGGGCCGTGGGCATGCATCTCAGCTCGTCGGTGACGGTCGGTTTGATGTTCGCCGTCGTCACCGGGATCGCCGTCGCGGCCGTTCAGGCCAACATGAGCCACCGGCTCAGCGCCAACCAGTTCATCGTGGGGCTGGCCCTCAACACCCTCGTCCTGGGCGTCGCCAGCTTCCTGAACACCAGCATCCAGCCGGTGTCGAGCGCCGCGCACCGGTTTGCCATACCGGTGGTGTCGAGGATCCCCCTGGTGGGCGAGGCGCTCTTCTACCAGCCGTGGCCCCTGTACCTGGTGTATCCGATGGTCCCGGGTGCGTGGTGGCTGCTCTATCGCACCCGCTGGGGCCTCGAGGTGCGGGCCGTCGGGGAGAACCCGCAGGCGGCCGACGTGACCGGCATCGACGTCAACAAGCGCCGCCGCCAGTCCATCTATGTCACCGGACTCACCGCCGGGCTAGGCGGCGGCTACTTGGTGCTGGGCCAGGTCGGGCGGTTCGAGGACGCCATCGTGGGCGGGCAGGGGTTCATCGCCATCGCGGCGGTGATCTTCGGCGGGTGGACGCTACGGGGCGTGATCGCAGGATGCCTGCTGTTCGGCACCGTCAACTCGTTCCGGCTTACGCTGCCCACCGTGGGCCACGAGCTCAACTCCGAGCTGCTGTCGGCGGCGCCGTTCGTGGTCACAATCGTCACCGTGTCGTTCTTCGCGTACCGCACCCGTGAGCCCCGGGCACTGGCCCGGCCCTTCGTCCGGGGCCTCACCTAGGCTCGGCAACCGCGAGAGGAGGAGCGCAGTGAAGACGGTTCCCACCATCGACATCCGCGGCACCCGCAACGGCAACGGCGCGGCGGCACGCTCCGCCGCGGCCGAGGTCGCCGAAGCCCTGGACGCGGCTTGCGCCACCAGCGGGTTCTTCATCGTCACCGGCCACGGCGTGGAGGCTGAGCTGATCGAGGAGGTCATGAACGTGTCCCGGCGGTTCTTCTGTCTCCCCGCTGAGACCAAGCAGAGGGTGGCTCCGCCCGGACCGGAGCACTACCGCGGCTTCCTGGGACTCGACACCACTTCGCTGGCCGCCACCCTGGGCGACGACGAGGCCCCGCCCGACCTGTGCGAGTCGTTCAACGTGTCCCGCTTCGACAACCCCGAGCTCAGGGCCCGGGCCTACGCCGAGGGGGCGGACGCCACCCTCCTGCCCAACCTCTGGCCCGACGAGCCGGCCGAGCTGCGGCTTCTGTTCGAGCGCTACTACGCGGTGATGGAGCAGCTCTGCATGGACATGCTGCCGCTGTTCGCCCGAGCCTTGGACCTGCCCCCGGACTGGTTCTCCGGCAAGGTCGCAGACCACACCGCCCTGCTGCTCATCAACTGGTACCCGCCCGCGGAGACGGTCCGCGCCGGACAGCTGCGCCGGGGGGCCCACACCGACTACGGGGCCTTCACCATGGTTGCGGCCGAGCAGATCCCGGGACTGCAGATCTTCGTGGAGGACCAGTGGGTGGACGTGCCCGCGGTGCCGGACTCCTTCGTCGTGAACCTCGGCGACATGATGGCCCGGTGGACCAACGACCGCTGGGTGTCTACGCTGCACCGGGTGGTGATCCCCGACGGGGCCGACCAGCACCGTGACCGGGTGTCGGTGCCGTACTTCTTCCAGCCGTCGTACCGGGCCCGGATAGAGACCATCCCCACCACGATCACGCCGGAGCGGCCCGCCAAGTACGGACCGGTCATCTCCGGGGAGTGGATCAAGGCCAAGTCGATGTCGATGCTTGAGGAGCAGGATTCCTAATCACCGCTGGCGCTGGGTAGCACTGCTGTTGGCGGCGGTGGTCATGGCCGCCGCGGCCGTCGGGACGGTGGCGCTCGGCACGGCCGCTCTGCTCGACCTGGGGCCGTTCGCCCCGGCCGAGCCCCGCGTGCTGGAGGTAGCCGACCGGCTGGAGGACTGCCGCGATGCGCGCCTCGACCACGGGGAGAGCTGCGACCCGGGCGCCGACGTCGAGGCCATCAACCTCTGGCTGTCGGACGACGGCGCGCTCATCTTCGAGCTTCAGCTCACGGAGACCCCGGACCTCGGTCCGGGGCTGGCGTGGATGGCCGAGTTCTACGTCGACACCGCCAACGCCCACACGGAGGGCGGGGTGATCTGCAGGCTGTCCAACGTGGTGCCTGATGCGGCTGATGATCGGGAGGCGGCGCCGGAGGCTGCGTCCTATGCCCTGGATCCGAACACCGTCCCCCGGCAGTTGCTGCCGACCGGTGCCTGCGATGGGCGGCTCCGGGGCTCTTCGGCCCGATTCTCGATCGATGTCACCGGCCAGCCCGAGGAGGCAGAGTTCCGGCTAATCGGCCTGGTCCGGCTCGAGCACCCCGACGATCCCGACCGCCGCGGCTCCGACGATGACTTCCTAGTACGGACGTCCCTGGCCGAGCTCCGGCGCTGAGACAGAGGGGCCCACATCTCCGATGTGATGTCTGTCGGTAGGGTGACAGGAATGGGTCCCGCGGAGCCGGCCTCGCACTTGAGCGCTGAGGCACGGCAATTCTTGGCGAACTTCCAGGTTGTCGGGGCGGAGCTGGATCTGCGGGACTTGGCAGCGGTGGCAGCCGCGCGCCGGGGGTCCCTTGCAGGCTGGGTGGCTCTCAACGAGGGGTTGGCGGGGCCGTGGATCAGCCGGGCCGCCACCGTCGCCGGGGTCCCGGTGGTGTCCTTCGCGGCGGATGAGCAGGCTCTGGGCGCCGACCGGGTGATCGTGCATCTCCACGGTGGGGCGTTCGTGCTGGGCTCGCCGACGGCCAGCGCCGTGTTGGCCGTGGGCGTAGCCCAGCGCACGGGATTGCCGGTGGTGTCGGTGGACTACCGCCTCGCCCCCGAACACCGCTGTCCTGCCGCGACCGAGGACATCGTGAGCGTGTGCCTGGAACTGGCGGGGTCGCGCCGGCTCGCCGCGATCTACGGCGAGTCGGCCGGCGCCAACCTCAGCCTGACGGCCGCGATGGCCTTGCGCGACGGCGGAGCAGATCTCCCCGATCGCCTCGGCCTGCTGTCGCCGTGGGTCGACCTGAGCTGTTCGGGCGACACTTACCGCACGCTGGCTTCGGACGACCCGGTCTTGGGTCCCCTCGATCCTCCGCTCTTCGCTGCCGCCTATGGGGGCCGGGACACGGCCGGCCCGGAGGCCTCGCCGCTGTTCGCTGACTTGGCGGGACTGCCTCCCGCGCTCATCCAGGTGGGCAGCCGCGAGATCCTTCTCTCAGACTCCTGCCGGCTCGAAGCCGCGCTGCGCGGTGCTGGGGTCGCCGTCGAGTTCACGGTGTGGGACGGCTTGTGGCACGGCTGGCAGCTTCGGCACCACGTTCCCGAGGCTCGCCAGGCTCTCGACGACTTGGCCGCCTTCTTGATCCCTTGATCCCCAGGAGAGCATCAGCGCCGGTCTTGGTGGTGGAGGGCCAGAGGCGCTGTATACAATCCCTCCTCAATCCAGGGTGGGTGTTGTCGCTCCGAACCTTGTGACAGGGATGTCGATGGCCGATGGCTCGTCGACAAGACACGGCCCCGAAGGAAGGACACCCACCAGGCGTTGTGAAACGGGTCGTCAACGACAGCGAGATCGGGACGGTGTTCACCGCTAGGGCGCCCGTACGGGTGGTCGGGATCGATCTGGGGACGCTGGTACTGTGACACCGGCGCGGGCCGCTGTTCCACTTGGTCGTTTACAGCATCATCTCGCTCACGGACCTGATGGGAAGCGCTCTGGAGCACGCCGCGACCACTGCCTGGAAGTGATGGTCAAGGCACAGCTGACTGCGGCCTTGGGGGAGACGCAGACCATGTCGAGCACGGTCAGCGTCCTGCCGTATGATCCCGACGCGATCTACGTCCAGCGGCGGCAGGGTTGGGCACGACTACCGGATCCGCCGTCATTGCGGCGACTAGAGCCCAATCGCGTGCGGCGCGCTCGTCGCTGGGCTTGCGGCATGTGACCATCTCCCGTGACTGGCTGAGATCCGCCACCCGACTTGTCCGAGCTGGACCCCTTGGGCCGTTCTGGGGTTCGGTGGCTTGCCGATCTGCCACCGTGATCCGTCAAGGCCGCGAGATACCACTAGAATGCTGATGATGGATGACCTAAGTGATCGAATGAGCGTGCCCGATCGACCTGATCGAACCGACGGTGCCCCTCTGCACTTGCCGTCACTGTCCATCGACGGTTTCCGCGGTATAGATCACTTGGAGTTCAGCCGGCTGGGTCGCGTAACGCTCTTGGCAGGCCGTAACGGCGTGGGCAAGACTACCGTGCTCGATGCGATCCAGATCTTCGCTGACCGAGGCCATGTGTCCACTTTGACGGCGATGCTCGAACGAAGTGAGGAAGTCGCGCAGCAGCGTGAGGATGTCAACGATACGGATAATCTGGACTTCGAGGCATTGTTCTATGGCAGAGCACCTAGTTTCGGATCCGCATTCTCTGTGGGATCTAACGGAGACAGTAGGTCTAGGCTTTGTGTCGAAGTAATGGCTGTGGATGAGCAGCTTGTCGAGCGTATATCGAAACTTCATCAAGCCATGACAATTCCTGACAGTCCAGTTCTGCGAGTGTCGTTCGGTGAGTACGAAGACTATTGGCCCGTGTTTAGTGCAGAGTTTTCTACACGAAGCCCACTGTTTCGGAAGGGATCGAGAGTTAGACGCGGATTCTCTGGGGACAATAGCGCGGAACCGGTAAACTGTCATTTGCTGGGTCCGGGGCTGCTCCGCAACGAAGAGTTGGATGCACTTTGGGGCGCTATCGCGTTGACTCCGAGTGAGCCGCTGGCGCTAAGCGCCCTCGGGCTCGCGACGAACCTCGGAATAGAGGGTGTAGCGATTGTGCCCGGAGCGGGCAGATACTATCGCCGCCGGGTCGTCGTCAAGCTGGCGACAGGTCAGCGAGTTCCCTTGCGAAGTCTCGGTGACGGTGCAGCTCGCCTGTTCGGCGTAGCCGTGACACTTGTAAATGCTGCCGATGGGTTCCTTCTCATCGATGAAGCTGAGAACGGCATTCACCATGATCTCCAAACCGAATTCTGGAGATTGGTTCTTCGCGCCTCGCAGGAGCACAATGTGCAGGTTGTGGCCACCACACACAGCTGGGATTGCATTGTCGGCTTTAGCGCTGCTGCGAGCGAGAATGAGAGCGCCGAGGGAGTGGTAGTTCGTTTGGAACGCGATGGTGACGGTCTGCGTGCCGTTGAATACTCCGAAGAAGAACTCGAGGTAGCTGCCGCGCACGGAATCGAAGTCAGGTAACGACTAGGTGGCGTATCGGAGCGGGAGGCATCCTAACCACGTCTTGCTCGTCGAAGGAGATAATGACGCGTACGTCATTGACAACTTGTGGCGAGCTGCTGGTTTTGCCATGAGGTTCGAAATAAGGCCTATGGGCAACATTTCTACACTTCTGAGTAGCATCCCTGTTGTGATGAAAGAACCTAATCAGACTGCCGTGGGTGTCTTAGCAGATGCGAACGCTTCAATCACTAGTCGCTGGCAGGACATCCTTAGAGCATTCCGAAAGGTTGATGTAGAATTACCCGCTCAACCAGTTCGAGATGGAGCGATAATCTCGGGTTACTTGAGGGCGGGTGTGTGGCTGATGCCTGACAACACGAATAATGGTGAACTTGAGGACTTTCTGAAGGTGATGATTCCAGGCAACGATCCTGTCTGGCCACATGTTCAAACCTTCATTAGCAATATTCCCCAGACCCTGAAGCCAAAAAATAGAAGTAAGGCTGAAATCCACGCGTGGCTTGCAGGCCAACCTGATCTACTTCCTATGGGTGCTGCGGTAGGAAGGACTCAAGGCTACTTCAATCCTGCGGTCCCTCTTGCGAGGAGTCTCACTAGTTGGCTTGATACGCTCTTTAAATAGGAGCCGCGTACAATCGCATTCACTTGGCGCTGATCGCTAGTTCGTCCGCGTCAGCCAAGTAGGTTCTGGGAACGCCGTGGGGCCCACCGGCGTGACGGTACCTGCTTCCATCTCGGCTTCTGGCTCGACACCGTGGGAGCGGCCACCCTCAGCTATGCGGCCCTCGACGCGGTGCTGCGCGACCACCTCGGCCTTGGTCTGTCTAGGTCGTCCACTGATCGAGCGCTCGGGTTGTATGGTGCGGCCGATCTGATCGACAAGGCCGAGCGGCTCTACGTTGAGATGGCGTATCCCCACAGCGACTACCTGCCCGAGCGACTGATCGACACCTAGATGAGTAGTTCCAAGGGGTCAGTGGTCATAGGCGATGAGGGAGCGGACAGGGCCTGGTTGTTGGGTGGTCTGGTTGTGCCAGATGGCGGCGGTGAGCGCGAGGAGTCGTTGCAGCACTCGCGCGGCGACGCCTGGTCGTGTGCGGCCTCCGTGGCGTTCGAGGCCGAGTTGGGCCTTGAGGGTCTGGTTGATCGACTCGATGGTCTGGCGCAGCGGCTTGAGGAACTGCCGGCCGCTTCGCGGCGGCTCTGAGTTGGTGGCGGGGCGGACCAAGGCGATGCCCGCGGCGTTGAGCTGCTGCTCGAAGCCGGCGCTGCGGTAGCCCTTGTCTGCGATGAGGGTCTGGCCCGCTCGGGCGATCCCGGCGCGGGCGATCATGTCCAGGCACGTGTCGCGCTCGTCGGCGGTCGCGGCGGTGAGCGCGCAGGCGATCGGCAGCCCCGACGGGGTCGCGATCAGGTGCAGGCGCAAGCCCCAAAAGAACCTCGAGTGCGAGGCGCAGTAGCCGTAGGTGGCCCATCCGGCGAGGTCGGAGCGCTTGGCGGTCTCGCGGCTGCGGCCGCACTCGACGGGGGTGGAGTCCACAATCCAGACGTCGTCGTGGTAGCACGCGCAGCCGCGCGCGAGGCTGCCCATCACGTGCTGCATCAGCTCGCCGCTGCGGCGCAGGCGCTTGTTGTAGCCGGGCCGCTCAGGCAGATAGGCGAACCACGGCCTCAGGTGCGCCTTGGCATAGCGGATGAAGCGGGCCTCAGAGCTGAAACCCAGCAGCGCCTGCAGCACCGCCAACGTCACAAGCTCCGCGTCGGACAGCTTCGGCGCGATCCCCGCCGCGGGCCGCGGCGGCGCCCACTCAGGATGCGCCGCCAACAGATCGTCGATCGTCACATACAGTGCAGTCGCGAGGGTGTCCAAGTCTGGGTTCATGCCGAGATCCTCCAAGATCGGGGTTTGTTGACACCCCAGATCTTGGACACCCTCAACCGCCCCGCGGCGGACCCCCGCCCACACACCGGCAACCACAAGCCACCGCCGGTGCTTCTCGACCCCCCTCAACCACCCCCGTGGCCGACCCCCGCCCACACCCCTTGGAACTACTCATCTAGAGGCCGGGCGCCCGCGCCGATGACGTCGGCACGCGGCCCGAGTCGTGCGTCTGGACGCAGTATTCATCGCCTAACAGCCTGTCGCGGCGATGGGAAAGGTGTCATGCTCGACGCTCCCGAAATGGGTGTGCTAGCGGCCGCTGGCGATGGAGACGACCTCGCTCAGCAGATCGTGGTTGGCGGCTAGGCCGGGCGAGATGATGTTCACGAAGAACGCGTCGAGGCCGTGCGCGCCTATCAGGTGCTGGAGCTGGCTGCGGCACTCGGTGGGTGTGCCCGCGATCTGGTATGAAGCCACCAGCTCGTCGGTCACGAGCTGGCCTACCGCTTCGGGGCCGCCCTGGGTGAAGGCGTGCTTCAGGCCGGCGATCTCAGCGTCGCCGAGGCCGAGGTTCTTGAGGATCCGGGTTGGGCTGTCCATGATGGCGTAGCCGTATAGGTGCTTGGCCTCCTCGATCATCTCGGGCTTGTACGCCAGCCGGTCGAGGTAGACCCGCATGAGCGGGGAACGGGCCTGCTCCGCTCCGGGCTCGGCCCCCGTCGCTTGCCGTGCCTGGTCGGCGATGCCGAATGCGTCGCCGAGATCGGACTTGACCATAAGCACCAAGCCGTCGGCGTGGGTGCCGGCCAGGGCCAGCATCTTCTCGCCTCGGGCCGCGACCCACACCGGGATCGAGTGGGTGCCGGTGGTCAGCTGGGCACCCTCCAGCGAGAGTCGCCGTCCCTGCCAGGTCACCGGCTCGCCCCGCCAGAGCAGGCGCAGCGATTCGATGGTGTCGGCCATCAGCGCCAGCGGCGCGGATCTCTCGAGCCCCATCGGGTGCAGCACCATGGTGCCTCCCGCCACCAGGGTCACGAAGGCTCGGCCCCCGCTCATCTCGTCGATGGTGGCGATCGCGGCCGCAGTGGCCGCCGGGTGACGGGTGTAGGGGTTGGTGACCGCTCCCAGCCCGATGGTGCTGGTGGCCCGGGCCGCCGCGCCCAGCACTGCGTACACGTCGAGCATCAGGCCTTCGTCGGCCACCATGCAGTAGGAGTATCCGAGCTCCTCGGCCAGCACGATCGTCTCGACCAGCTCGGCCGAGTCCATGGTCGGGACGATCTGCAGGCCCAGGGCGATGCGCTCGCCGCTCACGGCTGCACCGTCGACTCGGCCGAAATCAGTAGAGAAACCCGTCATATGTGAGCAATACCGACGCAGATTTCAGGCGAGGTTGACGTAGGGCTACTCACGGCTGCGGGTCCTGCCAGGGGTCGTGCACTGGACGGATGACGACAGGAGCGATGTCGATGCGGCGGTCGGTTCCGACCAGGTCGGCCACCAGCTCGCCCACGCCGTCAGCGGGCATCATGCGCTCGCGAACGTGGTCGGGCGCCTTCTGATCCCACAGCTCGGTGTCGATCTGCGCGGGGCACACGGTGATCACCCTGATGCCACAGTCCCGTCCCTCCAGCCGCAGTACCTCGCCCAGGGCGTTCAGCCCGCCCTTGGATGCGGCATAGGCGGCGTTGCCCTCGAAGGCCTGCACCGCCGCGATGCTGCTGATCAGGACGATCTGCCCGCCTGACGCGGCCAGCGGCCCCCAACCGGCACTGGTAAGCGCCATGACCGCGCTCAGGTTGACGTCGATGACGTGCTGCCAGTGGTCCGGGGTGACCTCGGGCGCGGCAGCCTTCTCGAAGGTGCCTGCGCTGTGGACGATCACATCGATCCGGTCGTGGGCGGTCACCGTCTCGGAGACGATCCGCTCGGGTTCGCCGGCCACGGTCAGGTCGGCGGCCAGAACGGTCGCCGGGTCGTCCAGTGCCGCCGCGGCGGCCTCGAGCCGGTCCCGCCGGCGACCCACCAGCACGCAGTGCATGCCCCGAGCCGAAAGGGCGGCGGCGCAGGCTCGGCCGATGCCCGATCCACCGCCGGTGACGATGGCCACGGGTGCGCTCTGGGGGCCGGTCATCGGCAGCTCATCCAAGAGGCCGAGCGGACGGGGAACGAGTCATCAGGATGTTCGCGAGGCGCCGAGCGAGGCCGTGGCCCGAGCGGCCCGTGAGCGCAGCGAACAAGAGCGGGAGAGACAACGTCGTATCGCGATGAGTTGGCATGCATCCGCGCTAACTCAAGAAGAACGAGGCGGTCAGCACCTCGGTGTTGATGCGTCCGGCGCTGAAGGTGCGTCCGCTGGCCAGGTTGGTGAGATGGATCTCGGCCGGGGAGTGCAGCTCGATGGGGATCTCGTAGAAGTCCCGCCCGGCGTCCTCGTAGATCTCGATGAAGGGGCGCCCGTAGGCGGAGCAGGTCGCCGACACCACCCGATCGACGATCTCGGCGCACTGCGCGTCGTCGGCCTCGACGGTGACGTTGGAGATGCCGCCGTACAGCAGGCTGTCGTTGATGCGGCCCATCGAGATCAGGTCGTCGTCGACCAGGGGCGGCACTACCCCCAAGCCGTACGCGTAGCGCAGTCCCCGCAGGTCCATGCCCTCCTCGGCCAGCCGGTGGAGGGACTGCTCGACGATGCGAGCGGCCACCTGCACCGCGGTCACCAGGCTGCGGTTGGGGGCGAACAGGACATACAGGTCGGCGGGATCGATCCGGCACGCCAACGCGATCATGTCGGCCATCGCCGCCGGCACCGGCTCGGAGGTCTGGATGGCCACCACCGCCTCGTGGTGGTCGTCGCGGTAGTCGATCCACTCGAAGTAGTGGTCGAGGGTGTCGCGGTTCAGCGCCCGGCCCGGCCCGGCCAGGATGGCGGCGTGCTCGGTGCCGGGGGCCTGCAATCGCCACCCGGCGATCTGCGACGCCACGCAAGCCTCGATGGGGTGGTCGATCATCACCCGCACCGCGGTGAGCATCCGGCCCGCCAGTTCGAAGGGCTCGTAGCTGACGATGCCGAGCCCGCCGAGGCTGGCAAGGGTGTAGAGCTGGGCGGCCCTCCAGCCCCCTTTGGCTTGAAGCCCCATGTCGATGACGGTGGTGCCGTTGTCGAGCCTGTCCACGGCCACGCCCAGCGCGTCGGCCTCGTCAAGGATGAGCCGCACCGTCTTCATGGCCTCGCGGTTGATGCTGATCATCGCTGCCTCCTGTCCCTTCGGATGCGTCCGCTCACTGGTTCGCCTGCATGGACGGGTCGGCGACGTGTCCGATGAACAGGACGGCGCCCGACACACGGTCGCGGATGAAGTAGAGGAATGGGCTGTCGATGTTCACCTCCTCGATGACCGGCAGGCTTGTCACCCCAATGCCGATGGAGGTGGACGCGGCGGCTGTCGTCCCCGTCTCGTCCACCTCGATGCGGGCGACGTGCCGTATCTCGTCGATGGTGAGTTCGTCTCCCCCGAACTGGAGCAGCGCGGCGGGATCAACCATGGTGCCGAAGTCGTAGGTTTGGGGGAGTCCCAGCCGGTGGAGCGGGTCCAGAGCGTCGACTTCGGTCTTGGTGGACCAGATCGGTGCCGTGAGGTGGATGTCGTGGTCTCGCAGTCTGTCTGCGATCTTGAGGAGCTGCCCGGCTGACATGTCCCGTTCGAACGCGGCGAGGTCGGTCGGTTGGATGATCACGAGGCTGAGCTGCTCGCCCGCATAGGGCAGCTCCACGGCGACAAGGTCGGAGTCTCGGTACAGCGGGAGGGAGTCGTCGTGCTCCATGTACTCCGTCTCGACGGTGGTGCCGTCGGCGAGCCGGAACGGCAGTGGGGATTTGAGGAGCTCGAACTTCACCGCCCACGGCGCCTTCAGGTACATGGCGTTGGCCACCACCACCACCGTCTCCTCCGCGAATCCGTCGGTGATCCTGTCTATGAAGCCCTCGGTCTCTTCAGCCACCCATTCATTCACCGCGGCGACGGCTTCGTCCCCTCTTCGTCTGAAGTCGACCGTGCGGACGGGGGCGCCGTAGCTGCCGACGGCTGTGTCGAGGAACTCGTCCCGCAACTGGAGGCCGCGCTGCACGAACAGGCTGTTGGCCGTGGACAGTGCCACTCCCTCGCCGGCTGCACTCTCCAGGGCCAGATCGACGGCGTTGACGGCCGGGTGGAGTTCGTCGCGCCCGAGATCCTCGACGCCTAGGAGTCGCCCGAAGGCAGTCGTGGTGTCGCCCGCGGTGCCCGCCATGGCAAGGAGCAGGGCCGTGCTGATGCTGTAGTTGCCGACAACCGTGTTCTCTGAGGGATCCGCGACCGTCTTGAAGAACTCGATTGCGAACTCGTTGGTGCCTTCGACGACCTGCGAGGTCGCCTGCCTGTTTGCCGTTGGCGACGTGTTGCGCTCGGTCACCTGGGCCATGAGCACCGCCGGGATGGTGGATTCTGGTGTGGTGGTTGTGGGGGGTGTGGTGGTTGTGGGCGGTGCGTCGGGTTCTGGTGTGGTGGTTGTGGGAGGCGTGGTGGTGGGTGCGTCGGGTTCTGGTGTGGTGGTTGTGGGCGGTGTGGTGGTGGGTGCGTCGGGTTCTGGTGTGGTGGTTGTGGGCGGTGTGGTGGTGGGTGCGTCGGGTTCTGGTGTGGTGGTTGTGGGCGGTGTGGTGGTGGGTGCGTCGGGTTCTGGTGTGGTGGTTGTGGGCGGTGTGGTGGTGGGTGCGTCGGGTTCTGGTGTGGTGGTTGTGGGCGGTGTGGTGGTGGGTGCGTCGGGTTCTGGTGTGGTGGTTGTGGGCGGTGTGGTGGTGGGTGCGTCGGGTTCTGGTGTGGTGGTGGGGGCGGTCGTGGTCGCGGGAGCGGCAGCACGGTCGGGATCCGACTTGGTGCCGCCGCAGCTCGCGCTGAGCAGACTGATGACGACGGTCACGACGGCGATCCATCGGCACTTCAATTCCGTCATGGGTACAGGCGCCGCGTTCAGCCTCAGGCGGGAGTGGACTCGCGGGCGCCGAGGGCGGCGTCGACCGGGATGATGGCGCCGTTCAGGTAGCTGGCCTCGCTCGACGCGGCGAACAGGATGGCGGCGGTGATCTCCTCGGGCCGCCCGAATCGGCCCTCGGGGATGTGGCGCTGGACCGCGGTCTGCACGTCGGGGTCTCTCATCCCGGCCAGCAGCGCCTCGGTGGCGATAAGCCCTGGCGCCACCGCGTTGACTCGCACACCCTTGGGGCCCAGCTCCAGGGCCATAGCCCGGGTCAGCCCCTCCACCGCGCCCTTGGACGCGACGTAGGCGCAGCGGTTGACCACCGCCAGGCGGGCCAGGATGGAGCTGAGATGCACGATGGCCCCCCGGCCCCGCTCGACCATCCCGGCCGCCACCAGCTGGCTCAACTGGAAGAGCCCCCTCACGTTGGCCTGCCAGACGGTGTCGAAGGACTGGAGCGACAGGTCGAACATCGATGAGCGGTCGATGAGTGCGGCGTTGTTGATCAGGATCGACACCGGGCCCAGCGACGCCTCCACCTCTTGGGCGAGCCGGGTCACATCGGCCTCGTTGCCGACGTCGGCCTGGAACACCTCGGCCGTCCCGCCCGCGGTGACGATGGCCTGCCGGGTGGCGGCCGCACCGTCGGAGTCGCTGCGGTAGTTGACCGCGACCCGGGCACCCTCGGCCGCGAACGCCTGGGCGGTGGCCGCTCCGATGCCCCGGGACGAGCCGGTGACCAGCACGATGTCGCTGTCGAAGCGGTTGGGCCTCATCGTCCGCTCCCCCGGATGGCGGCCGCCTCGGCCTCGTCGGACGCGATCACGGCCAGCACCGTTCCAACGTCGACGGCCTCGTCTTCGTCGACCAGGATCAGGGCCACCACCCCGGCGCAGGGCGCTGCCAAGTCGTTCTCCACCTTCTCGGTCTCCACCTCGGCGATCACCTCGCCCTCCACCACATGGTCGCCCTCGTCCACGTACCAGGCGACGACGGTGCCGTCCTCCATGGTCAGACCCCACTTGGGCAGGATCACATTGGTGGCCATTCAGTTCTCCCTCAAGCTTTTGGCAACAGTGTTGCCGCGACACGGGTCGTTTGGCCACTTCCTACTCCAACAGAGTCTCGATGGTCTAGTGATGCTCGGCGGGTCGGCTTCCAGCCGTCGCTCCCGAGGCCCGTCGCCCCTGCCCTTCTCCAAATTGATGGCGATAATGGGCCTCCAGGGTCCAATATGTCATCAATTTCGCAGCCGACACACAGACCATCAGCTCTAATCTCGCTCGCTCTCCGTTCGCGAACAAGCCAGTCAGGATCCCAAGCCGCGGGCGACGCGTCACAGGCAAGGCGTAGAGTGGCCTCGGTGGGCGAACAAGCAGGGTTCCGGCAAGCAGAGTTGTGGACTATCGGCCATTCCAACCACTCTGGTGAACGCTTCATCGAGCTGCTCAAGAGTTCTCGCATCGATGTGGTGGCCGACGTGAGGTCGCAGCCGTACGCCCGCTACGCTTCGCACTTCAGCCGGGCCCCTCTACAGCAACTGCTGACCGATGCGGGCCTGCAATACGTATTCCTGGGACGGGAGCTCGGCGGCCGACCTGACGAGCCTGAGTTGTATGACAGCGAGGGTCGTGTGCGCTACGGGCACCTGGCGGAGGCTCCGCGCTTCCGCGAGGGGCTTTCCCGGCTACTAGAGGGAGCGTCCCAGTGGCGGGTGGCGATGATGTGCAGTGAGGAAGATCCCACGGACTGCCATCGCCGTCTGCTGGTTACTCGTGCGCTACGCCAGGGCAACCCACAAGCAACGGTGCACCACATCCGGGGCGATGGCAGAGAGGTCGACGAGAAGGAATTCAGCCATGAGGTCGACCCCTTCAACCAACTCGCACTATTCGGGGAGAAGGATCAGTGGAAATCTGCACGATCGGTTTCACTAAGCACAGCGCGCGCGGCTTCTTTGAGATCCTGAAGGCCGAGAACGTCGAGCGCCTAGTCGACGTCCGGCTCAACAACGCCAGCCAACTCGCTGGCTTCGCCAAGCGCGACGATCTCCGCTACTTCCTGAGGAAGATCTGTGACGCCGACTACCTCCACGAGCCTGAGTTGTTGGCGCCGACGGCGGAATTGCTCAAGGGCTATAGGGACCGGGAGATCAGCTGGGACGACTATGAGGCGCGGTTTCTCGACCTGATCGCCGAGCGACGCATCGAGGAGGAGTTGCCGCAGGAGGTGTTCTCGCCGCGCACTGTCCTGCTTTGCAGCGAGCACTCCCCGCGGCGGTGCCACCGCCGGCTGGTCGTTGAGTACCTGAGAGCGCACTGGCCCGGCGTCACGATGCTGCACTTGCCTCGTGCGGACGGCTCCCCAGCGGTTGCCGAGCCGGCACGCTCGGAGACGGTCAGTGCATGACGTCGAGATGTTGTGCCTCGCCAACTCCTGGAAATACGGGGGACGGTGCGTGGCGGGTGTGCAGAAGGACGGATCCTGGATCCGTCCCGTCTCGGACACCGAAGACGGAGCTCTGACTGCAGCTGACTGCACTCTGCGAGGAGGGCGCTCAGTACGGCAGCTCGACGTCGTTCGCCTTCGAGTTCGGGGCGCGGAACCCAGACTCCATCAACCGGAGAACTGGGTTGTGACTGACGATCAATGGATTCTGCTTCGCACCAGGCGAGTGCTTGACGTCGCAGAGTTCCTCGATGCGGTGGCTGTTCAGGGACCTGAGCTGTGTGGCACGACTACGGAACGAGTCGCCTGGAGCCAGATTGAGCAGTCCGGAACGGATGCTTCGCTCGCTCTTGTCAAGGCGGTGGGCCCGCAGTTTCACTGGTCACCGTCCAGCCCCACGCAGCGGAGGGCCAGCTTCTATCTCGGTGGAGTTGCCTACGACCTGCCGATCACCTTCGAGTTTGAGCTTCCGGCGCAAGGCGAGGCGAGCCATCGCTCGAAGTTGGCATGGTACTTCACGATCAGCTTGGGTGAGCCGTACGCAAGGCAGGGCAACGACTGCTTCAAGCTGATCGCGGGCGCGATCGAGGCTCCGCTCGACGAGTAACGGACGGCTGTGTCTATTCGGCCGGGTCAGTAGTCGGCGGCCTTTCCAATGGCGGTGGCGATGTCTTTCTCGCCGGGGAGCACTACGTGCTCGAGGGGCACCGAGAAGGGGATGGGGGTGTCGAGGCCGTCCACCCGCACCACCGGGCCTCGCAGGTCGGCGAAGCACTCCTCGCCGATGCGGGCGCTGAGCTCGGCGCCGAGCCCCCCGATGCCGGGCGCCTCGTTGGCCACCACAACCCGGCCGGTCTTCGCCGCCGAGGCCAGCACCGTCTCGGCGTCGTAGGGGCGGATGGTGCGCAGGTCCACCACCTCCACGGAGACGCCGTCGGCGGCGGCCTGCTCCGCGGCGGCCAGCGCCATGGGCACCATGCGCATGGCCGCCACCACGGTCACATCGGTGCCTTCGCGGGCGATGGAGGCTGTGCCCAGCGGGGTGGTGTAGTACTCGGGGGGCACCTCGGCCCGGCTGCGGTACAGGGCCTTGTGCTCCAGGAACAGCACCGGGTCGTCGCTGTCGATCGAGGCCAGCAGCAGGCCCTTGGCGTCGACGGGGTTCGACGGCGCCACGATCACGATGCCGGGAACGTTGAGGAACCAGCCCTCCACGCTCTGGGAGTGGTGCGGCCCCCCGCCGAACCCGCCCCCGCAAGCGGTGCGGATCACCAGGGGGGCCTTGAACTGCCCGTCGAACATGTAGTGGAGCTTGGCCACGTTGTTGACGATCTGGTCGTAGCACTCCGCGATGAAGTCGGCGAACATGATCTCGGCCACCGGGCGCATCCCGACCATGGCCGCCCCCGCGCACGTGCCGATGATGGCCGCCTCCGACAGCGGCGTGTCCCGCACCCGCTCCGGTCCGTACTTGGCCAGAAGCCCCCTGGTCACGCCGAAGTCTCCGCCCATCTCCGCGATGTCCTCGCCGATCACGAACATCTCGGCGTGCTTCTCCATGGCCAGGTCCAGGGCGCTGTTGAGGGCCTGGGTGAAACTGGTCTTGCGGACCCTGTCCCTGGGCTTGCGGGGAGTGCGGGCCGCGCGTGCGGGCGCGGCAGTGTCTGCGGCGGTCATCGCGTGGCCACCTCCCAGCCGACGTACACGTTGGCGGTGGCTTTGGCCGGGTCGGGCGCGGGGCTGTCCTTGGCGAAGGCGATCCACTCCTTGATCAACGCACGAGTCTCCTGCTCGATGGCGTCGAGTTCGGCCTGGCCCACGCCCCGCTCGGCCAGCGCCTGGGCGGCCAGCATGAGCGGGTCCCGCTCCTCCTTCCAGTACTTGACCTCGGCCTCGGGGCGGAACTCGCCGGCGAAAATCCCCTGCCAGCGCCAGGTCTTGAACTCCAGAAAGTAGGGGCCCGCCCCGGAGCGGATGTGCTCGACAGCCTCGCCGACGCCGTTCCAGGCCTCGACGATGTCGTTGCCGTCGAGTTGGCGGGACACCAGCCCGTAGCCCTGCACCATGTCGACGATGTCGGCCGAGGCGTGGCCCTCGGCCACCGGCATGGAGATGGCGTAGCCGTTGTTGACGCAGGCGTACAGCACGGGCAGATCCCAGATGGCGGCCATGTTGAGGCTCTCATGGAACTCGCCCCGCCCGACGGTGCCGTCGCCGATGATGGCGCAGGCCACGTTGGGCTGGCCCCGCATCTTGGCCGCGAGGGCCACGCCCAGCACGGTGGCCATGTAGGAGCCCTCCACCGCATTGTCGCCGAAGTTGCCGACGCTCGGGTCGGCCGAGTGAAGGCTGCCGCCCTTGCCGCTGCACACCCCGGTGGCCCGGCCGAACAGCTCGGCCATGATCCGCTCTCCGTCGCCGCGGTGGCGGTGCTGGGCCAGGGCGTTGATGCCGTGGCAGCGATGGTCGGGAAAGAAGGCGTCGGTGGCTCGCAGATGCCAGGCCAGCGCGGCCTGGACGGCCTCCTGGCCCAGTCCGGTGTGGAGCATCCCGGGCACGTTGCCCTGCTCGAACTCCCGCTCGAGCCCCTGCTCGAAGGCCCGTATCAGCCACATGTCGCGGTACAGGCCCTTCAGAGTGGGCGTGTCCCTCCCGATTGCCTCCTTGTCCGTCATCACAGGAATCAGTCTGCCCGCAGTTCGAGGGGATCGGGGGCCGCGGTAAGTGCGGCCAACACTCGGGGCGGGGTCATCGGGAGCTCGCGGATGCTTCGTTCTGCGCTGCTAACCGCCGTTGGTCGAGCCGTCGGCGGCGATGAACTCGGCCCAGGGGATCCGGGGCAGGAAGTACGCGCCCTCGGGCACCGTCCGCAGGAAGGTCCGCAGGCCGAGCCGGGCGATGGGACCGAGCTTCAGCGGGTCGATGCGGCCGCGCTCGTTGCAGATGGCGGAGTCGTAGGCCACCCACACCACCTCGCCGATCACGAGGTGGACCTCGCCGAAGATCCGGTCCGGCGTTCCGAGGTCCACCACCTTGTGCACTACGCACTCGAGGCGGGCGATGGCTTCGCCGATAGCGGGCGAGGTGACCTTGGTGGCCGGCACCGGGGTCAGGCCGGCCAGTGCGAACTCGTCGGACTCGGGCGGGCCCTCAAGCGCCACCGTCTCGATGTCGTCGCGGAAGACGTCGCTGGTGACGTTGACCACGAAGTCGCCGCTGGCCATGGCGTTGAGGTAGGTGTGCTTGAGCTGACCGTCCTCTCGCAGTCCCATGGTCACCCCAAGGAGCATCGGGTCCCCGGTGATCGGCAGGTAGTAGCTCATCGGTGCGACGTTGAGCACGCCGTCGGGGCTGCGGGTGGACACCATGGCGATGGGGCGGGGCACGATCAGCTGGGAGAGCATGAACTGGCGGTCCATCGGCTGGTTCTCGGCCGGGTCGAAGGTGATGGTGCGCTCGGGATCCATGGGTCCGGCTTCCTTTCGGGTTGTGTCCTCCGCGGCTGGCGCCTGCGGGTCGACGCGGCGCGGGGTGGCTGGGTTCAGGCTCCGTTGGCGGGCCAGTGCTCGCGGTAGCGCCTGACCAGCCAGCGGTTGAACTGGACGAGGGTCTCCTCCTGCCATGAGTAGCGGCCCCTGGGCGCAAAGTGTGAGTTGAGGCCCTTCTGGGTCATGGTGTCGGCGTAGATATCCTGGACGTTGAAGTTGTTGACGCCGGCCTCGGCGGCCTCGAACAGATACTCGAACAGGGGGTCCTCGAGGGCGGACGACTCGAAGCAGTAGCCAATGTGGATGGTGATGTGGCCTGCGTCCTGCGGGCTGATGATGAAGTAGGCCACCTCGTCGGGGACGATGGCTAGCGCCAGGGTGGGCGGGATCAGCACGAACCCGCCCCGCTTGCGCTGTTCCTCTGTGAGGTTGGCGAACACCGGCAGGATGCAGCGCTGGGTGGGGTTGAACGAGCTGTCGATCTCGGTGAAGTGCTGGACCCGGCCGACGGCGCCGTCGTCGTCGTCCCAGGGCAGGAAGTCGTTCATGTGGCTGGGTGCGAAGGTCTGCAGCGCCCCGTGGAGCCGGCTGGCGTGGTAGGGGTCGTTGAAGTTCTCCATCATGACCTTCCAGTTCCAGGGAAGGTCCGGGATCGTCTTGCCCTCCAGGGTGGTGGTGGTCTCCAGGCCGTAGTTGGCCAGCATGGTGTCGATCTTGGTCATGGTCGGTCCGAAGGGGCGGGCGCCGTGATCGAAGTTGGCCATGATGAACCCCTGCCAGATCTCCACCTTGAGCTGGGGAAGCGGGTGCTCGGACCGGTCGAAGCCGACGGCGCGGTCCATGGCCGGGGTGCCGAGCAGAGCGCCGTCGAGCCCGTAGGTCCAGTGGTGGTAGGGGCAGGTGAACCGGCGGCAGTTGCCGGAGTCCTCCGCGATGACCATCCCCCGGTGGCGGCACACCGCGGTCATGACCCGCAACTCGCCGTCGGAGTCCCGGGACACGATCAGTGGCTCTCCCGCGATGTTGATGCCGCGGTAGTCGCCGGGCTCGGTCAGCTGGTCGACCCGTCCGACGCAGATCCACTCCCGCTGGAAGATGGCCCGCTGCTCGAAGTTGTAGAACTCCGGGGATGTGTACAGCGCCGGCGGCAACAGCCGGGCCTCGTCCACCGGACCGATCGAGTCGTTGAAGCTGGCTAGGAGTTCGTCGGTCAGAACCGTCATGGCTCGTGTCTCCCCTAGGTCAGAGCGCGTGCGGGAGGATATCCCTTGCTGCTGAACCTAGTTGGTCGGCTAGCGCCGCTTCATATTGGGAGCGTCAGACGGCCCGGTGCGGAAGGGAGCCCGCCCCTAGACGACCAGTGCGACGGTTACCAGTGCTCCCGCGAACGCCGCGACTATCATCAACGCGACCCTCATCATCATCTTGATCAGCTCCGCAATCTCCTTGTGCAGTTCGGCGATCAGGTCCGACTTGAGCACCTTCAAGTCCTTGGATGTGGCCAGAGTGTCCGTCGGGACGGCTGGGAAGGATGCGTCTGCTGTGGCCATGAGCCGACCCCTATCAGACTCGGGTGTGTTCATTGCTCACACTATGACAGCCTTGACTGTAATGCAACATAGATCATGAAAATATATTTGCGATTCAACAAGTATGGGACGACGTTGCCGTCTGCAGGGCTGTGCCGACTCGCAGGCATTGGGCCTCGGCGTGGGGCGGGGCCACGATCTGCACGGCGGCGGGCCGGCCCTCGTCAAGACCGACCGGCATGACCAGCGCCGGCTGGCCGGTGACGTTGAACGGCAGGAGCATGCGGGCGACCTTGTCGAGCCACAGCCGGTCGCCGTCGTCGAAGAAGGTGGCCGGGTCGGGTGCGGAGGTCGGCGTGGCTGCCGTGACCAGAACGTCGACTCGCTCGAATACCGCATCGAGATCGGCCTGCACCAGGCTGCGGGCCCGCAGAGCCTTCAGGTAGTCGAGGGCGCTGGCTCGGGCTCCGGCCGCGAGCCGGCAGGCCGCGGACGGCGTGAACTCACCGATGCGGTGCATGTTGGTGTCGTGGTGGGCCGCGAACTCCACCACCGTGATCAACCAGGCGATGGTCCCGGCCAGCTCTGCATGGGGGATCGAGACGGTGCTGACATGGGCGCCGAGCCGCTCCAGCCGGCTCGCGGCCCCTTCGAGGGCGGCCGTCACACCGGGTGAGCAGCCCTCGGCCAGCCATCCGTCCGGCACTCCGATGCGCATTCCGTCGATCGACTCAGCCAGCCGGGCGTAGTCGGGCACGGGTCGGGTCGAGGCGTACGGATCGGGGTCGCATCCCCCTGCGATCACGCCCAGCACCAGACCCAGATCCTCGACGGTGCGGGCCATGGGGCCCACATGGTCGAGAGTCCAGGACACGCCGAAGACGCCGTCGCGGGGCACCCGGCCGAACGTTGGTTTCAGCCCGCTCACGCCGCAGTACGACGCCGGGACTCTGATGGATCCGCCGGTGTCGGTCCCGAGCGCGATCGGGAAGAGCCCGGCGGCGAGGCCGGCGGCCGAGCCCGAGGAGCTTCCCCCGGCCCAGCGGCCTGGCGCGCTGGGGTTGGAGACACCATCGCCTGCCTCGTCGCCGAAGGCGAACTCCGGGGTGGTGGTCTTGGCCAGGATCACCGCGCCGGCCTCCCGCAGCCGGGCCACGACGGTCGCGTCGGCCGCCGGGACATGGCCGGCGAACAGAGACGAGCCGGCGGCGGTTCGCAGTACCGTCGTGTTGATGATGTCCTTCACTCCTACGGGGACACCCTCCAACGGCCCGGCGTCGCCATCCCTCCACCGTTGGGCTGAGCGTCGCGCCTGGGCCCGAGCCGCGTCGTCGTCCCGGGCCACCACCGCGCCGACCGTGGCGTCGAGGTCATCGATTCGAGCCAGGCAGGCGTCGACAACGTCGACTGGGTCGTATGCCCGGGACCGGTAGCCGTCCAAGAGTTCGGCCGCGCTGAGGGCGGCAACTTCGCCAGAAGCCTCGTCCGGGTGGCCGCCCCGGCGGAGGCTGTGGTCGGTGGCGCCTGAGGCACCGTCGGGTCCCATCGGCTCGCGGCCACCTGAGGCCCGGCTCCCGTCGCGGCCACCGGCGTCCACCCACCGGTCGCTGACCGCGGGCCCCGGCGCGTCGGGGAAGGGCTCCGCCAACTCACGCAGCCGGTCGAGCTTGTCGCCCAGAGTGGCCTGATCCGCGGCGGCAGTCGCCAGCAGTTCGTCGGGAATCTCCACGGTTCGATCGGTGACAACCCAGACATCGCCCATTCCCGAACCTTAGAGGGCGCGCCAATGGGTGAGAGCCGTTTGCGTCGAAACGGGGTGTCTCCCGCTCTTGTTCGTTGCGCTCACGGGCCACTCGGGCCACAGCCTCGCTATCTGAGTTGTTCGACCGAAGAAGAGCTGTGGCCTATTCGCTCGGCCGCTTAGCCTCCGCTGCTAGTTCGTGGCTCTGACCTGCACTGTGACCACGTCCAGTCCGAAGAACTTCTGATGGTGCACGGAGGATGCGTAGTGCCGTAACAGCCGCAGCGATATCTCGCCCTCCTCCAGGCCTCCGGCGCCCTCGGCCTCCTCGCTCAGGTATGCCAGCCTGTCTTCGATGTTCTCCTTGTCGAAGACGGCAAGAAACTCCAGCTCCGCAGCGCCACCGCTGGGACGGGCCACGACCATCAGACGCGGCACATCGTGAGACTGATGGTCGTCGCCTCTTGGCAACAGGCTCATCAGCGTTTCCTCGCCGGCTGAGCGAAGTCGCTGCGTCGAGGAGTCGTTCCAGCCGATTCTGGATGCGAAGCCGCGGAGGAACCCGTCGATCTCGGGCAGGGCGGAGATGTGCAGATCGACTTCCAGGCGGGTCCGTCGAGCCGGATTGGTCAGATCCAGGAACAAGGTCATCGCAACTGCGGCCAGAGCGCCGGCCAGCATGCCGTTGTCGAGCAGCGAGCCCCATGTCTCGCCCAGCAGGTCCGTGCCAATCGTCTGATAGTTCAGGCCCGCGCCCATCGAGAACGCCACTCCCACCACCAGGGCCTTCTGCGGATCGAGGCCGTCGCGCACCACTGTCCGGATGCCGCCGACGAACAGCAGCCCGATCGCGGTCAGTAGGTAGGCCCCCATGACCGGGCTGGGGATCGTGAGCAGGACGGCCGTCAGCTTGGGAAACAGCGACAGGCTCACCAAGATGGCCCCGACGGCGTATCCGACCTGGCGCGACGCGACTCCGGTGAGGTTGGGCAGTGACAAGCTGAACCCGGAGTAGACCGTGGTGGGCGGCGTCCCAGCGACGCCGGAGAGCAGGATGCCCAGCCCGTTGGTGTTGAGCGATCCCTGCACTAGGCGGAAGTCGGTGACCCGCGACCTGCGCCAGGAGGCCTGTTGGATGGCGACGCTGTCGCCGATGTTCTTGACACCACCCACCAGGGTCACGACTATGAAAGCGGGTAGCAACGCCCAGAAGCCCGCACCGGGCGTCAGGTCGAATCCGGGGAAGCCGCCGTCGGGAAGGCCGGCCCAGGGCGCGTCCAGTACTCGCTGAAGGTCGTACGCCCCGAACATGGCGGCCGCTGCGCAACCTGCACCGATTCCGATGAGTGGCGACCACAGCCGCCATGCGCCCGACACGCGCAGCGCCAGCGCCGTGGTGACTGCCAGCGTCACCACGGCGAGGGTCGGGCCCGTGGCGGGCGGCGCGCTCTCGGGCACCTCATAGACCCTGTCGAGTGCCACCGGCAGTATCGCGACCGCTATCAGCATGAGCACCGTGCCGGAGACCGCCGGCGTGAGGATCCGGCGCAGCGATGGGAGCCATAGGGCCAGCGCCACGTAGAAGAGCGATGCGGCGACAGTGAGGCTGGCCAGCAGGGCTGGCCCACCCTCTTTGAGTGCTAGGGCAGAGATCGCCACGAAGTTCGCGGTGGGTCCCATGATCAGTATGTGCCCGGCGCCGAGCCGCCGGAACCGACTCGCCTGGAGAGCGGTCAGAGTCCCGGCGATGACCAGCGTCGCGAAGACGGCCCACGAGAGATAGCCCTCGCCCTGACCGCCCGCCCGAGCGGTGATGGCCACGACCAGCACCGTCGGCGCGAGCGAGAGCATGACGCCTTGCAGACCTACACTGAGGGCCACCAATGGCGGGCAGCGCTCGTCCGGCTCGTAACGGATGGCCTCGTTGGCGCCAGGTGCATTCATGCCGACCACAACCTAGTGAGGGCTGAGACGCCTCTGTGCAACCGGCTGTCAGCAACCGAGCCCGACTGGCCAGAGCCCCCGGCGTCCGCTGCGACGTGGAGCTCCTGCCGTGAGTCTGGGGTTGCGGTCCGTACTATTGATCGCGAACGGCTCAACGAGGTGCAGGCGATGGCTCGTGTCGACTTGGCGCATCCAAAGAATGTCGACGGTCCTTGGTTCGTGGACTCGCGCTGCATTCGATGTGACGCGGCCCGGCATTGGGCGCCGGGGCTCATCGACATGGACGACCGAGGGCTGTCCTTCGTGGCCCGTCAGCCCCAGGGTCCCGAAGAAGCTGCGGCGCTATGGCGTGCCGCCGTCGCCTGCCCGACGCAGTCCATCGGCAGCACCGAGGAGCGCCGCCCGCCCAGTCCGGCCTTCCCGTTCGAGCTCACGCCCGGCGTGTATGCGCTGGGCCACAACGCCCGGGCGTCCTTCGGCGCTCACTCGTACCTGGTTCTCCGGCCCGACGGGAACTTGATGACCGACTCGCCGCGTTTCACCCGCGGCCTGGCCGAGCAGATCGACGATCTCGGTGGCGTTCGCCACGTGCTGTTGACCCACCGAGACGACGTGGCCGATGCCGACCGCTGGGCCGACCGGTACGGCGCCGAGGTGTGGATCCATGAAGCCGACGCCGACGCTGCGCCCTACGCCACCGTCGTTCTCGCCGGTAACGAGCCCGCCGAGATCGCGCCGGGCGCGGAGGTTGTCCCTGTTCCCGGCCACACCGAGGGATCCGTCGTGTTCCAGATCGACGACCGCGGGCTGTTCACCGGCGACACGCTGCATTGGAACCACCGGCGCGGTGAGCTCGACGTGTTTCCGGACCAGACCTTCCACTCGTGGGAGGCGCTGGCCGACTCGCTCGACCGGCTGGCGGCGCTGCCGGTGGAGTGGGTGTTCCCAGGCCACGGCAACTGGCACAACGTCGGCGCCGCTGCCTACGCCGACCAGATGAGCCGGCTGGGTCCAGCCATGCGCGAAATAGGCCGAGCCGGATGGTCCGACCGCCCGGACACCGCCTACGACTGGTACTAGGCCGCAGATCTACCGTTGCACCGGCCACGGGTGTCGCGGGCTTGGACTCGCTTCGGGTTGCGGGGTGAGAGCGCGCACCCCGCATTGCTCTGTCGCCAACGGGTGTCGCGGGCTTGGACTCGCTTCGGGTTGCGGGGGTAGGGTCGCGGTGTGATCGCGGACGTGCAGCACGAGCCGGCTGTCGAGCGTCTGCAGCGCAGGGTGGCCGAGACCACCGGGCTGGTGCACGCCCCTCTCGACAGCCCGATGCTGCAGCCCTACGAGGTCTTCGACCAGGAGCTGTTCGACCTCGAGATGGTGCGGGTGTTCGGGCGGTCCTGGGTGTGGCTGGGCGACACCGAGGACCTGGCTGAGCCCGGCGACTACATCACCGGCACCATCGGCTACCAGCAGGTGATGGTGATCCGCCAGGCGGACGGCTCGGTGCGGGGCTTCCTCAACAACTGCCGCCATCGGGCCTCGGGGCTGCTGTTCGAGCCGGCCGGCAACTGCGGCAGGACCATGACCTGCCCATACCACAACTGGGCTTACGCCATCGACGGGCGCCTGATCGGCATCCCCGACCGCAAGCGCATGTACCCCGACGGCATGCCCGCCGAGGACTACGGCCTGGTGCCGATACGCATCGAGGTGGCCTGGGACAAGCTCGTGTTCGGCTGCCTGTCCCGCAAGGCCCCGTCGTTCCAGGAGTGGATCGCCCCGCTGGCGGAGCGCTACGACCTTTACCGGTTCGGAACGTTCACCCGCTACTACCGGGAGCTCGACCGGGTCTACCCCATCAACTGGAAGGCCTTCGCGGAGAACTCCAACGACGACTACCACGTCCGCTTCGTCCACCGGCGCCTCAACCAGATACGCAAGCAGATGGACACGGTCGTGCGTTTCGAGGGCCGCACCTGCAGCGGCTTCAAGCCCCACGCCGCCGACGACGACACTTCGGGAGGGCGCGACGACCTCACCCCCGAGCAGCTCCTCGGCCACTACGCCGATTTCATCTACCCCAACCTCACGCCGCTGCCCTATCCGACGCAACTGCTCCTGGTGCGGGCCGACCCCATCGCCCCGGACCGCACCCGGCTGTTCAGCCGCATCTACGGGATCGACAAGTCGCCGGAGGAGCAGGACTTCGAGCTGGACCGCCTCGCGGTCACCAATCGCGAGGACACCGACATGGTGACCGTGCTCATGAACAACCTGCGGTCGCCGTTCTACCGGGTCGGCCCGGCCTCCATCTGGGAGGGCCGGGCCGCGCACGTGATGAAGACGGTGCGCGCCGACGTGGCCACGCCCCTGGCCTCCGACGAGTTCACCGCGGCGCTGCCCGCGCAATAGCAACCGACCGGACCGATCTACCCATGAACAACATTTGTGCTCCGCTCTCGGCCGTGTCGGCTGGCAAGCGCCGCCGGTTCCGGCACATCTTCCGTGCCGACGGCCGGGCTGTTTTCGTGGCCATGGACCACCCCGCCTACATGGGCATGGGCGTCGCGCCCTCCGCCGCGGCCTCCATTGCCGCAGGCGGCCCCGACGCGGTGCTCGCCACCTGGCAGCTGGCCCGAGCCCGTCCCGAGGCCTTCGCCGGCGCGGGGCTGGTGCTGCGCATCGACGGCGGGATCTCCGATCTGGGCGACCCGCCCAGTGCCGACACCACTTCGCTGCTGTACTCCGCCGAGCAGGCCATGGTGCTCGGCGCCGACGCGGTGGTGATCATGGTGTTCCCGGGAACGCCCGATGAGGAGCACTCGCTGGGACGACTGGCTCGGCTGGCGGCTGAGTGCGAGCTGCTGGGGTTGCCGGTGATGGCTGAGTCGATACCGGGCGGCTGGCCCAGGACTGTGCCATGGACTGCGGAGAATGTCGGTCGCGGCGCCCGGCTCGCGGTTGAGCTCGGAGCCGACATCGTCAAGACCATGTGTCCGGGCCCTCCCGAGGAGTTCGCCGCGGTGGTCGAAGCCTGCCCGGCGCCGGTGGTGGCCCTCGGGGGTCCCAAGGTAGATGACGAGGACCAGGTTGTCGCCCTGGCCCGCGGCGTGGTCGAGGCGGGCGGCGCGGGCGTGGCCTTCGGCCGCAACGTCTGGGGATCGGCCGATCCGGCCGCACTGGTCGGCCGCCTGCTGGAGGCCGTCCACGGCGCCGGTGGCGGCGCCGGAGAGGGCACGGCGTCCGGTTGATGAGCGCGTCGGCCGCGTCGGAGTCGGTGGTCGACGACAGCCTGTACCGGCGCCTGATCGATCTGGCGTCGGGACCCTCCGTCGACCGCGGCCCCGGCGACCCGAGTATCCGCCCCGCGATGGAGCAGGCGCTGTTCCACGAGGCCCGGCTGCTGGACGAGCGCCGCTACCGGGCCTGGCTGGAACGCTTCACCGACGACTGCGTCTACTGGGTGCCACTGGATCCCACCGGAGACCCGCGCGCGCAGGTCTCGTACCTGCTCGACGACCGCCGCCGCATGGAGGACCGCATCGGGCTGCTGGAGACGGGTTGGGCCCACGCCCAGGAGCCGCCGTCGCACACTTGCCGGACGGTGTCGAACGTGGAGGCGTGGCCCCTCGAGGACGGCGACACGCTGGCCCGCTGCACGACGCTGGTATGGGAGCACCGCAAGGACCGGCTGACCCCGTTCGCCAGCCACAACGACTACGTGCTCGCCTCGCTGGGCGAGGGCTGGTCGGTGAGGTTCAAGATCGTGCGGCTGGTGGACAGCCGCGGCGACGTCCGCAAGTTCTCGTTCGTGCTATAGATGCAGCCACTCCGCGGAAGCGAGGTCCCGACATGACCGCCCTTACCGACATGACCGCGACGACCGCTCTCGACGCTCTGGTCCAGCCCCACCGGGTCCACCGCTCCATCTACACCGACGCCGAGGTCTTCAACGCCGAGATGTCCAAGGTGTTCGGCGGCGCCTGGGTCTATCTGGCCCACGAGAGCCAGGTGCCCAACCCCAACGATTTCCTGGCGTCGCACATGGGGCTGCGGCCGCTGATCATCACCCGCGACGACGACGGCGGCCTGCACGCCCTGTTCAACCGCTGCGCCCACCGGGCCTCGAGCGTGTGCCAGTCCGAGTGCGGCTCGGCCCGGCGCTTCCAATGCTCCTACCACGGCTGGACCTACTCCAACCGCGGCGACCTGGTCAATGTGCCGTTCGTCGAGGGCTATCCGGCCGACTTCCACAAGGACCATCACGGCCTGGCCCAGGTGCCAAGGCTCGGCACCTACCGGGGCTTGATCTTCGGGACCCTCAACCTCGATGCACCCAGCCTCGCGGATTGGCTGGGCCCGGCCGGGCCGCTGATCGACGGGTTCGTGGACCGGTCCCCGTCGGGGCGCATCGAGGTGCGCAACTGCCAGCGCATGATCTACCGGGGCAACTGGAAGCTGGCCTGGGACAACGCCGGCGACGGCCTTCACCCCACCTTCGCCCATCGCAGCTTCCTGATTCTGAACGAGCGCCAGCACGGGGGCGCCCGGTCGCTGTCGCAGTTCAAGGCGAGCCCCGACGAGACCGGCATGTACGGCTCGGACCTCGGCAACGGGCACATGTTCGTGGACCAGCGCCCCGGCCTCCACCAGTCCTTCTGGGAGACGCAGCGGCCGGTGCCGGGGCGGGAGTGGTACACCGAGCAGATTGAGCAGAGCTGCGGCGACGACGCCCCCGATGTCCTGGAGATGGCGCCGGGCTCGATGATCAACCTGTCGATCTTCCCCAACCTGCTCATCAAGGGCAACCACCTCGAGACGGTGGATCCGTTGACCGTCGGCGAGACCCGGCTGCACACCTGGGTGGTGGCCGCGGAGGGCGCGCCCGACGAGGTGAACGTGCTGAGGATGCGGATCGCAGAGGACTTCCCCAGCCTCGGCAACCCCGATGACCTGGAGCTGTTCGAGCGCTGCCAGCAGGGCCTCGCCATAGCCGAGGTGGAATGGGTGGACATGAGCAAGGGACTCGGTCACGAGGCCGAGGAGGTCTCCGCCGACGGCGTTAGCCGGGCGCCGGTCACCTACGAGGGGCCGATGCGGGGCTATCTGAGGGCCTGGCTGGAGCTGATGTCGTCGGATGTGAAGCTGACGACGGCCAGCGCCGGCGACGTCACCTGCGAAGTAGCCGCATGATCACTCCTGCCGGCGTCATCTACCAGGTGGATGCATGACCGGCGAGGGCCCGATCGGCTGCGAAGTGGCTGCATGAACGGCGCGGGCCGGATCGCCTGCGAAGTAGCCGCATGAACGGCGAGGGCCCGATCGCCTGCGCAGCGATTGCATGAACGGCGCGGGCCGGATGCTCCTGCAGGAGGTGGTCGTGCCGCGCTGCGAGGGCCGGGCGGTGGAGGTGAGGGCCGGGCAGATGCTCAGGATCGTGGCGTTGGACGGCCCGCAGGTGGCCGACACCGCGTTCCTGGCCCTCGACAACCCCCGCGAGGGCTACCACGCCGGCCAGACCGTTGCCCTCAACATGCTGGCCGGGACCGGGACGATGCGGCGCATCACCACCCTGTGGTCGCGCCCTCCCTACGAGCGGCTGATGCTTACCGTTGTCGACGATCCCGTGGGAGTCCACTTCGCTTGGAACGGCGGCCGGTGCTCCCGTGGTGTCTACGCGGTCCGCGACGGAATCGAGTCCGGCCACCGCACCTGCCAGGGCAATCTCGAGGAGGCGGTCAGGCCCTGGGGCGTGGACCCCGACCTGATCCCCGACGTGTTCAACGTGTTCATGTGCACCGACGTGGAGGACGAGGCGCGGCTGGTGTTCCGGCAGTCGCCGGCCGAGGCGGGCGACTACATCGACCTGCGGGCCGAGATCGACGTGCTGGCCGCGGTGTCGGCCTGTCCCAGCGAGACGTCGGCCTCCAACGGGGGCGAGCCCAAGCGGATCGGCCTCGAAGTGTGGATCGAAGATGGGCACGACTCGGCGGCCGGCACATCGTCGGGCCCGTCGACCGGCGAAGGGAAGTGACTGCGATGGTGAGGATGGTTCGCAAGGCCCAGGTCGATTCCAGCGACGGGGCCCGGGTGCGGGAGTGGATCGGGCGCTACACCCGCTACATGGCCGAGGCCGACCCCGAGCGGGTTGCGGTCACGTCCTGGATGGAGGCCTACGGCGCCTACGGCAAGGTGTACTGGATGATCGACGCGCCCGATCTGGGCACGCTCGACGAGTTCCTGGAGAGGCTGCCCACCGAGGAGGCATACCGGGAGATCCTCAAGGCGGGCAGCGACCTGTTCGTCTCGGGCCAGACCAGCGACCTGCTGCTCAAAGCGATCTGAACCCTTGACCGACCGGGCCGGCGCCTCGCCGCGCCGGGACGCCCGCCGCGACCTGCTGCCCTTCCAGGTGCTGATGGGGGTGACCGCCGGGGGCATCGGCGGGATCGTCACCGTGCTCGGAGAGCTGCGCGACGAGTTCGGGTTCAGATCCCGGATAGCACCGGCGAGACCATCCTCGACAGTGAAGCTGGCTACAGGGCCCACGCCCCGGTGGCGGCGATGGTGTCGCGTGTGGTGATCGACCTGCGGTCATAGGCCAGGGAAGTCGCGCTTGGCGATGAGGCAGTGGACGCCCTTGATCTCGTTGACCACCTGGGTGACTTCGAAGTCCGCCGCGCAGCTCAAGTAGGCGTAGGCGATGTGGCGGGGCAGGCCGAGCCGGCTCTCGCAGAAGCGCAGGGCCTCCCGGACCGCCTCGCGCATGGCCTCGTCGAGGTCGGCGTGCAGCCCGACCGGGATCCAGTGGTCGTCGGTCTCGCCGAAGGGGTTCTCGATCAGCCCGCAGGCTCGGCGGGCCTCGGGGCCCCGCAGCACCGACAGGCGCACGTCGGCTCTCAGCGAGCCCTCCAGCGCGGTCAGGGCAACCTCGCCGTTGCCCTGGGCGAAGTGCGGATCGCCCACCGCGAAGCCGGCCCCGGGCAACTGCACCGGCAGGTACAGCGTCGCGCCCCGCACGAGATGCTTGATGTCGAGATTGCCGCCGTACCGTCCCGGCGGTCGGGTGCGCACGGGATCGGTCGTATCGGGAGTCACGCCCATCATCCCCAGGAACGGCGCGATCGGGTAGCTCAGGGCTCGTCCGGCGCCGTAGCGGATCACCGCCTGACCCGCTTCGGCGTCGCCCTCCACCGTCGTGAACACGTTCACGGCCCGCTCTGGGGCGCCCGGCCACAGCGTCTCGGGGGGCTCGGATCCGTCGGGCATCTCGTCGGGCAACGCGCCGAGCCCGTGGCGATTCGTAGTGACGCCGTAGGGCACCCGCAGGGCGAAGCCCAGGACATCCACGCGCAGCAGGTCCCCGGGCTCGGCACCGCGGACCCCGATGGGCCCGGTCACGACGTGCGAGCCGTCCACGTCGAAGGTGTGCGGGACATCGCGAGCGATCTCCACCGCGTCGTCGAGCACGTCGCTGCGGCCCACGCCGAGGGACCCGAAGTAGGCTTCGGGGTCGCCGCCCTGGACCTCGAGGATCCCCTCGTGCGACAGGGTGTCCACGGTGAGCACCGCGCCATCGTCCACCGACATCACCGGGGCGGTCTGGCGGTTCGGCCACCAGCCCCACCGGCTGGTCTCGGGGGTCACCGGGAGGTAGTGCCCGCCGTCGATGCGGCCCTGACCCGGATTCAGGATCAAGGTTGCGCCCTGCGGATCGGCGGCGTCATCGAGGCGTGCGGATCCCCGGAGACAGCGGGCGTTCTGGATGTCGGCACCCGGTGATTCTCGCACGAGTGCCGCCGCCTATGCTCGGCGGCCGTGACTGCCGAGACTGCCGAGAGCGCCCCCGCGCCGGCACCAGTCACGCTGCTGGTGGCCGGCGGGGACGTCGTGACCATGAACCCGGCCCGGGAGGTGCTCGTCGGCGGCGCGGTGGCGGTGGCCGGCGACGTGATCGCCGCGGTCGGATCGAGCACGGAGCTGGCTGGGCGCCACCCGGAGGCGGAGGTGATCGACGCCACCGGCTGCGTGGTCACGCCCGGGATGGTCAACGCCCACCAGCACCTGACCGGCGATCCCCTCATCCGCAGCTGCATCCCCGACCTGCTTCCCCCCGGAGCGTCGATCTTCGAATGGTCGGTGCCGGCCCACGGAGCCCACACCGGCGACGACGACGAGCTGTCGGCGGTGCTGTCCTCGGTCGAGAACCTCGTCAACGGGGTGACCGCGGTGGTGGAGGCGGGCACGGTGGCCAACCCGCATCGGGCCGCGGCCGGGATGCGACGAGCCGGCATCCGCGGCACGATGGGCACCTGGGGCTGGGACATCGAAGAGGGCCCGTTCACCGCTCCGGCCGCAGAGGTGCTCGAACGCCAGCGCGAGGTGGTGGACGCCTTCCCTGGTGGCGGGCTGATCGAGGGGTGGGTGACGCTGGTGGGCCACGACCTCGCCTCCGACGAGCTGCTGGCCGGGGCCGCGGAGCTGGCCCGGGACCGGAGCGCCGGCCTCACCATGCACATGTCGCCCACCTCGTCGGATCCCGAGCGCTACCTGGCCCGCACCGGCCTCCGTCCCCTGGCCCACCTGGATGCGCTGGGCGTGCTGGGACCGCACCTGCTGGTGGGCCACGGCGTGTGGCTCGACGACCTCGAAGTGGAGCTGGTGCTGAGCACTTCGACGGCCATTGCCTACTGCCCGTGGGCTTACCTGCGATTGGGCCAGGGAGTCGCCGGCCAGGGCCGCCACGCCGAGATCGTGGAGCGGGGCGGGCGGGTGGCCCTGGGCTGCGACGCCTCCAACGCGGGCGACACCGCGGACATACTGCGGGTGGCCGCGCTGGCTGCCGGGCTGGCCCGCGACACCCGAGTCGACCCCGAGCGCTTCGGCGCCCACACCGCGTTTGAGCTGGCCACCATCGCCGGGGCCGCGGCGATCGGCATGGACGACCGGATCGGCAGCCTGGAGCCGGGCAAGCAGGCCGACATGGTGGTGCACGACACGTCGTCGATCGGCTGGGTGCCCCGAGGGGAGACGGTCCTGCATCTCGTGTGGGGAACCGACGGGCGGTCGGTGCGCGACGTGGTGGTGGCCGGCCGGCTCGTCGTCGAAGACGGCACGTGCACCACAGTCGATATTGCCGCCCTTCGCGTTGAGGCCGCCGCCGCCCAGCAGTCGCTGCTGGCGCGGGCCGGTCTTGAGATTCCCCATCGCTGGCCCCACATTCCGTGCCCCTGACTCGCCTCAAATCTGCACGGGTATTGCTTATGTACGACGAGTTTCTCTACTTATTTCGGTCGAGAGAGCCCGAGCGGCCCGTGAGCGAAGCGAACAAGAGTGGGCACCACAACGCTGCACCGCGGGGGCTGGCCGCCTGTTTGCGCTCGCTCTGAGTGGGCGTGGCATAGTCGGGGGAGCTGGCCCGAGTTAGGAGCGTCATGCAGGTAGCAGTGGTCACCGGACCGGGAGCGGTCGAGCTCCGCGACGAGCCCCGGCCCCGGCCCGGCCCCGAGGACGTCTTGGTGGAGGTGGGCACCTGCGGACTGTGCACTATGGAGCGCCGCCTGTTCGCCGGGACGAAGCAGGTATATCCCGTCGCCCCGGGCCACGAGGCCGCGGGCCGGGTGGTCGAGACGGGCGAGGCGGTGGCGTCCCTCCCCGGGACCCCGCAAGTCGGCGACCTGGTCACCATGGATCTGCTCACCCGGTGCGGTACCTGCCACATGTGCCGGCGGGGCCGCAGCGCGCTGTGCAAGCGGCCCCAGGGCGGGACTCTGAGCGACGGCACCATCTCGATGGGAGCCGGTCTGGCCGAGGTGGTGAGAGTGGCCGCGGCCCAGTCCTACTGCGTGGGCGAGATTCCGGTCGAGCACGCCGCGATGGGGGAGCCCGTGGCCTGCGTGGCGCACTCGGTGCGGCTCAGCGGGTTCCGGGCCGGCGATCGGGTGGCTGTGATCGGCGCGGGTTACATGGGCCGCCTCCACATGGCTCTGTGCCGGGCGTGGGGCGCCGCCTCGGTCGGCTTGATAGACGTGAGCGACCAGCGCCGGGCCGAGGCGGCCGAGGCCGGCGCGGCCAGGGTGGCCGCTCCCGATGGCGTGGACGATTGGCAGGCCGGCCACGACATCGTCTTCGTCACCGCGGGAGTCCCGGGCGCGGTGGAACTCGCCTTGGACCTGTGCGACGGAGCGGGCGCGGTGGCCCTGTACGGGGCCTTCCCGAAGGACGTCATGGCGTCGGTGGGCGCGGATCGCATCCACCACCACGAGCTTTCGATCATCGGGGTGTTCAGCCACGAGCCCGAGGACTGGCGGACGGCCGCGGGCCTGCTGCAGTCGGGCGCGCTGGCTGCCGACCTCGACCGCCTGGTGACAGCCCGCTACGGCTTGGCCGATGTGGCCGATGCCCTGGCTCTGGCCGTTTCGCAGCCGGTCTACCGGGTGATGGTGGGCCCAGAGGCCGAGCGGGCAGGCCGCAGTTCACAAGGACTTGAACCAGGATCTGAGCGAGGCCTCAGGGCTCGATCGGCCCGTGAGCGCAGCGAACAAGAGCGGGGATCTGGCCCGATCGGCCCGTGAGCGCAGCGGACAGGAGCGGGAGTCGAGCGGCCAGCCGGAGCGGGCACGGGGGGCGAGTGGCGATGAATCCGGTCGTGGTCGGCGTCGACTTGGGGACCGGCGGGGCCCGCGCGGTGGCGCTGGCTCCAGACGGGGACGTGAGGCTGTGGATGTACGAGCCCTTCGAGGGGGCCGCGTCGTGGCCCCCGGGCCGGGCCGACCCCGCGGCCTGGCTCGACGGCCTCGGTCGCCTGCTGGCCAGGGTTGATGACTCTGGCTTGAAGATCGCGGCTGTGGGAGTGGGCGGGCAGAGCCCCACGACGGTGCCGCTGCCCGCTGATGCGCAGGGCTCCGCAGCGGTCGGGTTGGCCGCCACGTGCCGGCATCCGGCCGGCAACGGCCTGGGCCGCACCGAACACCACCTCGCCCAGCTCGAGTTCCTCAGCAACGAGCTGGGACGCCCGCTGGCCGGCGCGCAGATCTGGGACTGGGCCTTGCGTTGCCTCGGCGCGGGCGACGTGCAGGGGCTCTGGCCCGGCGAGGAGACCATCCCGGGCTACGGCGAGCGGGTGGAGGTGGGCACCGTCATCGGGCATTGCGACGGGTCGCTGGGCCTGGCCGCGGGCACACCGCTGGTGAGCGCCTCCAACGACGCCTACATGAGCTTCTGGGCCGGAGGCCTCTGCACCCCCCGGCGGGGCCACGACCCCGGCGGCCGCACCGGCGGCTTGGGCGTCGCCCTGGACGCGGCGCAGCGGCCCGCGGAGATGTTCGGCTTTGCCAGCCCGGTGGCCGGGGTGGAGGTGGTCGGCGGGGCGACCAACGGGCACGGGCAGCTGCTGGAGTGGTGGTCGGCCGTCTCGGGCCGCCCGATCGACGAGCTGCTGTTGCTGGCGGCGGGCGTGGCCCCGGGCGCGGGCGGGCTCCTGGTGCTGCCCTACCACGACGGCGAGAGATCGCCCCGGTGGGAGCCCCGCCTGCGGGGCGAGATACACGGGCTGACCTTCGATGCAGGCCCGGCCGAGATCGCCCGGGCCGTGCTGGAGGCCGCCGGCTACGGCCTTCGGCACATCCACGAGGAGCTGCGAGCGTCCGGGGTGGAGATGGACGTGATGTGCTGCGGCGGCTCCCCGGCGCTCAGCCGCCTGTGGTGCTCGATCAAGGCGTCGGTGCTGGAAGTGGCCGTGGACGTGCCCGAGAGGCCCGAACAGCTCTCGGCCCACGGCTGCGCGCTGTGCGCCGGCGCGGCGCTGGGATGGTGGGACCCCGTCGGTGCCGAGACCATGGATTCGTGGCCGCTGGCAGCCATGACCCGGATCGAGCCGACGCCCGATGAGGCCTACCGGGCCGGTTACGAGCGGTTCGTGGCTCTGGGGGACGCAGCGGTCGCCCGGCTGGAGAGTCCCGTCTAGCGTGGCCTGAGGCGGCGCCGGCCTCCAACTGTCGCCAACGGCTCGACATCGACAACTCGACATCGACAATCGACCATTACGAAGGAGTGACCGCCATGGCTAACCCTCTCATCTTCGTGGACTTGCCCACGCCCGACCCCGAGGCCACCTCGCAGTTCTACGAGAAGATGTTCGACTGGAAGTACAAGCGCCGCCCGGCCGGAGAGTTCCACGAGGTGCTGCCGGGCGTGAAGCCCAATCTGGGCATCCACCTGGAGACGACGCCCGTCAGCGGGCCGGTGCCCCGCATCTATGTGATGGTCGACGATCCGCCCGCGAAGCTCGCGGGCGCGATCGAGATGGGCGCCACCAAGTTGTGGGACGAGGTCTACTGGGAGGAGTTCGACGCCCGCCACGCCGCCTTCCGCGACCCGTGGGGCAATGAGGTGGTGCTGTGGCGCAACAAGGGCACCTACGTTCCCGGATCGGCCTCCGAGAAGAACGCCTGACGGCGCCTAGATCGCGATCTGCGACGAACTTCCGGTTGTTATGCACGTATATGACCAATAACAACCGGAAGTTCGGTCCGCGGCACTCACCCCAGGACCTGCTCCACCGAGAACTCGACGTTGTTGCCGTCGGGGTCCTTGATCAGGCAGATGTAGCCCACGTCGGGGTTGCGGTACATGGGGCCGAGCACGAGGCAGCCGTCCTCGGCTGCCAGCCGGGCCACCTCGTCCACCTCGGCCCGGCTGTCGAGGGAGATTCCCAGGTGGGCGATGGAGGTGAGGAAGCCGTACTCCTCGACGATGTCGCCGGTGATCTGCTTGGGCAGGGACCCCTCCATGATCACGATCACGAAGCGGGCCGCCCCCGGGGCGGTGATGTCGCGCTCGTTGGCCAGCCAGGCGGTGCGCATCTTGGTCTCGGGGTCGTGGCGCTCGGAGATCCTCACCAGAGTTGTGAACTTCTCGTAGAACGCCAGCGTGTCGTCGAGGCTGCGCACCGGCAGCGCGATGTGGGTGAGCAGCGACGGCGGAGGCGCGGAGGCCGCGGCCGCGGCCCCGGCGGGCGATGAGGCGGTGTCGGTCATTTCTCGACTCCCTGTGGTTCAGACGTTGCCGGCGTACCGCGGCGAGGGGCCGGTCCGGGAAGCGGGAGGCTGGTACGGGCGAGACTTCACGGCCTCGTAGTCGATCTCGATCCCGAGGCCCGGCGCATCGGGCGGGCGCAGCGCCCCGTCGGCCACCCGGTCGGGGACCAGCGGGCACCCGGGGGCGATCGTGGCCCAGCACTCGGCCAGCGGGTACGGGTACTCGAGGAGGTCGATCGACGGCGAGGCGGCGGCCAGGTGCAGGTTGGCGGCCAGCGCGACCGGCCCCGAGGCGCTGTGGGGCACTACCAGAACGCCGGCGCGGTGGCCCGCGGCCGCGATGCGCATCCCCTCGGACAGGCCGCCGCACGTCGCGGCGTCGGGCTGCAGGACGCGGGCCCAGTTCCTGCGGATGGCCTCCTCGAACTCGGCGAGGCCGAACATGTGCTCCCCGCAGGCGATCGGGACCGGCGACCGGGCCGCCACCGCCTCCATCGCCGGGGGCGACTCCTGCAGCACAGGCTCCTCGAACCACCCGATGCCGAGGTCGGCCAGTCCTTCGGCGACGGCCAGGGCGGTGTCCACCGTGAAGTTCTCGTTGCCGTCGATCATGAGGGCCACGGCCGGGTCGAGCCGGTCGCGCAGCCCGGACAGGGTTTCCAGATCGCTCTGCCAGTCCACGCCGATGCGCATCTTCACACCCCGCACCCCGGCGCGGAGCAGGGGATCGAGCTGCTCAAGGTGCCAGTTCGGGTCGCCCTCCTCCAAGAAGACGCTCGACGCGTAGACCGGCACCGGGTCGAGCGACCCGCCCAGCATCACGGCAACCGGCTCGCCCCGGGCCTTGCCGAGCGCGTCCTGTAGCGCCAGCTCCAGACCGCTGAGGGCCTGGGAGGCCACCCAGGTGTGGCCGAGGCGGCGCCGCGTCCAGCTCCGGAGCTTGTGCATGAGCCGGTCGATGGCGTCGAGCTCCTCGCCCACCAGCAGGGGGGCGAAGGCGTCGGTCACGGCGGCCTCGATGACCGAGGCGTAGGTCAGGCCGAAGCTGTCGCAGGCCTCGCCCCATCCGACGATCCCGTCGTCGGTGGTCACCCGGACCAGGCAGTACGACAACGGCTCGCGGTCGTGGTCGAAGGTGAATGCGACGGCCTCGGCGCTGGCGATCCTCATGCCCTCATCCTTCCACGCTGGCGGAGCCGACTCCGACTTGGCCGGCCGGGCCGGGCTTGCTTCCACGCTGGCGGAGCCGACTCCGACTTGGCCGGCCGGGCCGGGCTTGCCCGTGCGGGCCCCGAGGGCGTACCGTCCGCCTACCAGGCTCACGACAGCAGGGGGAGAAAAATGTCAGCACCGAATCTGGGCAGCATTCTCGTGGGGTCGTCGCAGGCCGATGCCATGAAGGACTGGTACCGGGCCTGCTTCGGGCCCGACGAGAACGAGATGGGCGCATTCGTGTTCGGCGGCGTCCAGCTCTTTGTCGAGGAGCACAGCGAGGTTTCGGGCCCCAACGAGAACGGGCATCGCATAGTCCTCAACCTCGATGTGAGCGGCTGTCGCGACCTTGAGGCTCACCTCAAGGAGCAGGGAGTCTCCTGGGTGCGCGAGGTGGAGCAGATGCCCTTCGGCCTGATCGGCACGGTGGCCGACCCCGACGGAAACATGGTGCAGATCATCGAGTGGGGCGCCACCCCCGACGAGGGCCACGGCTGACCCACCGCTCACGGCGGCCACAGACCGCCGCGGCGGTGACGGGCTAACCGGCGACCAACGAGTCTGTGACCGCCGCCGCGGTGAGGGGCTAACCGCGACTATGGAGTACCGCACCCTCGGCAGGACCGGCATCAGGGTGAATCCCTTGGGACTGGGCACCATGGTGCTCGGCCCTTGGGGCAACACCGACATCGAGGCCTGTCGTCGCGTCGTTTCTCGGGCGCTTGACGCCGGGATCAATCTTGTCGACACCGCTGACACCTACGGCGACGGAGCCACCGAGGAGATCATCGGCCCGGCGTTGAGAGGCCGCCGCGGCGATGTGGTGCTGGCCACCAAGTTCCAGAACCCGGTGGGTGACCACAACGACCCGAACCGGCAGGGCAACTCCCGCCGGTGGATGATGACCGCCGTCGAGGACAGTCTGCGCCGCCTCGGCACCGACTACATCGACCTGTACCAGGTGCACCGGCCCGACCCTCACACCGACATCGCCGAGACGGTCGAGGCCATGAGCGACCTCGTGCGGGCGGGCAAGATCAGGGCCTGGGGCATGTCGACGTTCCCGGCCTCCGAGATCGTTGAGGCCCAGTGGGCCAGCCAGCGGTCGGGGGCGATCGGCCCCCACTGCGAACAGCCGCCGTACTCGATCATGTGCCGGGGGATCGAAAAGGACGTGCTGCCCGTCTGCGCCCGCTACCACATGGGGGTTGTGACGTGGAGCCCCCTGTCGGGCGGCTGGCTCACCGGCAAGTACACCAGGGCCGATCCCGCTCCTCCGGGCAGCCGGGGCGACACCAATCCCGACCACTTCGACGGCGGCAACGAGGCCAAACTCGATGCCGTGGAGAGGTTGCGTCCGGTGGCTGCCTGCGCCGGCGTGTCGATGACCCATATGGCGCTGGCTTGGATCCTCGAGCATCCAGCGGTGACGGCTGTGCTCATAGGACCGCGGACCGAAGCCCAGCTTGAGGAACTGCTGGCCGTCGGGGACTTGCGTCTCGACGAGGACACCCTCGACGCGATCGATGCGGTGGCGCCGCCCGGGCTGAACATCAACGACGCCGACACCTACTGGAGGCCGCCAGCGCTCGAACCGTCGGCCAGGAGGAGGCCCCGCTGAGCCCGGTTCGTCCGGGCGGCGAGGCAGACCATGAAGGGCAGACAATGAAGGGCGGACAATGAAGGCCATGCTGTACCGCGCGTCGGGAGGGCCCGAGGTGTTGGAGTACACCGACGTTGCCGATCCAGTTCCGGGCGCAGGCGACGTGATCGTCGATGTGGCGGTCACGGCTCTCAACCGGCTCGATGTGTCCCAGCGCAACGGCTGGTACCACGCGCCGGGATTCTCTTTCCCCCACATCGCGGGCATGGACATCGCCGGGGTGGTGTCAGAGGTCGGCGCCGAGGTGACCGGGTGGCAGCCCGGCGACCGGGTGATCGCGGATGCGTCAATGGTGGGCGTGCCCGAGAATTCCAGGTACGCGGGCATGGGGGACCCGTACAGCGAGCTCGGCATCCTGGGCGCCACCCTCGACGGCGGCTACGCCGAGAAGTGCCTGGTGCCGGCTTCGCACTGCTACCGGGTGCCCGATCACATCACGATGGAGCAGGCGGTCACCTTCCCGACCGTGTGGATGACCGCGGGCAACGCCCTGTTCGGCGTCGGCGAGCTCGCCGCGGGCGAGACGATGATGATCCACGCCGCGGGGTCGGGCGTGTCGGTGGCCGGGATCCAACTGGCCAAGCACGCCGGCGCCACCGTGCTGGCCACCGCCGGGACCGACGCCAAATGCGAGCGGGCCCTGGAACTCGGCGCCGACCATGTGCTCAACAACCGGACCTCCGATGTGACCGGCTGGGCCATGGAGGTGACCGGCGGCCGGGGCGTGGACATGGTTTTCGACCACGTGGGCACCGCCCTGTTCACCCAGTCGCTGTTCTCGCTGGCCATCAGGGGCCGGCTGGTCAACACCGGCAACGCCTCGGGAGACACCGCCACCATCGGGTCGCTGGGCCACCTGTTCCACATGGGAATCAAGATCATCGGATCCGATCTCTATCGCCCCGAAGCGGTGGGTCCGCTGTGGAACACGTTCTGCGAGGGTGTCGGCTCGGGCCGGCTGACGGCCGTGGTCGACTCGGAGTTCCCGCTCGCCGAGGCGGCCGCGGCCCAGCAGAAGATGCTGGACAGCGACTTCTTCGGCAAGATCCTGCTGCGCCCCTAGGCCGCCCGCCTCCGTATTGGCACGCCCAGTACCGCCCCCGACTTCCCGTTGCGTTCGATCTCAGCCTGGTTGCTCTTCCCTCGGGGTGGGGAGAAGACGTCAGGCCGCCGTTCCGGCCAGATCCAGGGTCGCGTGCAACAGGACCTCGGCGCCCCGGCCGGCGGCGTCGGGCTCCATCGACTCGGCTTCGTTGTGGGACAGCCCGTCCTGGCAGGGCACGAAGATCATCCCGGCGGGCGCCCGAAGGGCCACGTGGCAGGCGTCGTGGCCCGCGCCCGAGCCGATGCGCTCGTAGGAGTAGCCGCAGCGTCGCGCGGCGGACTCCACCGCCTGCACGCACTCGTCGTCGAAGACGACCGGAGCGCAGTCGTTGATGACCTCGACCCGATCTTGGCAGCCGTGCTCGGCCCCGGCTCGGGCGGCCAGGGCCCGCAGTCCGGCTTCCATCTCGTCGAGCACGGCCGCGCCGGGATGGCGCACATCGATGGAGAAGGCGATGTTGGCGGGCACCGTGTTGGGCGACACCGGCTCGGATCGGAACTGGGCCGGCGTGACCCGAACCTCGGGGGAGTGACCCGCGGCCATCTCGTAGAGGCCGCTCAGCACCGCGGCCAGGGGCCGGGCCGGATCGCGGCGGCGGTCCATCGGCGTTGTGCCCGCATGGGCCGGGAAGCCCTCCAGGGTCACGGTGAACCAGCGGATCCCCTGAACGCCGGTGACCACCCCGATCGACGAGCCGCTGGCTTCCAGGATCGGACCCTGCTCGATGTGCAGTTCCAGGTAGGCCCTCAGCGGCTTGCCGAAGGCCGCGGTTCCGGCCCAGCCCAGGCGGTCGAGCTCGGCGCCGACACTGATGCCGGAGCGGTCGGTGAGGGCCCGCACCGACTCCAGGTCCAGCACCCCCGCCCACACCGAGGAGCCCATCATCGACACCGCGAAGCGCGACCCCTCCTCGTTGGTCCACACCGCCACCTCCACGGGAGCGCGGGTCTGGACCGCGTGGTCGTTGAGCGCCTCGACCACCTCGAGTCCGCCCAGCACGCCGTATACGCCGTCGAAGCGCCCACCGGTGGGCTGGGTGTCGAGGTGGCTGCCGAGCACGACCGGCAGGGCGTCGGGGTCGGTGCCCGGGCGTCGGGCGAAGAGGTTGCCCACTCCGTCGAGCTCGATGGAGCAGCCCGCCTGCTGGGCCCAGCCGATGAACAGCTCCCGGCCCGCCCTGTCGTCGTCGGAGAGCGCCTGGCGGTTGGAGCCCCCCGCCGGGGTCGCCCCCACCTCGGCCATGCCCATCAAACGCGACCACAGCCGCCCCGAGTCGGTATGCACATCAGTCATGTAGCGAATCCTTCCATGGCGTCGATCAGCGCGACACGCATGGCGTCGACAATCTCATCGAACTGCTCCGGCCCTGCGATGAGCGGAGGCGAGAGCTGGATGACGGGCTCGCTACCCCGGGCCGCGGCCCGGCACGTCAGCCCAAGCTCGTACATACGCTCGGTGAGGAACTTCGACACGGCAACCGCGCGGGCCCGGGCCTTCGCCACATCCGACGGCCCTTCGGCGTCGATCTCCAACGCCAGGAAGTATCCGTCGCCGCGGAGGTCGGCCACGATCGGGAGATCGCACAGCGTGGATAGCCGGGCTCTGAAGTCTGCGGCGTAGCTGCGGACCCGTCCTGGCAAGTCCTCGCTCTCGAGAATGTCGAGGTTGGCCAGCGCGACAGCCGCGGCCGCCGGGTGGCCCCCGAAAGTGAATCCGTGGTTGAACTCCCGCTCGGCGGCTGCGAACGGCTCGGCTATGCGGTCGCTGATCATCACTCCCCCCAGCGGCGCGTAGCCGGAGGTCAGGCCCTTGGCCATGGTGATCATGTCGGGCTGGTACCCGAACCGCTCAGCGCCGAACATGTGCCCGAGCCGGCCGAAGCCGCAGATCACCTCATCGGACACGAGGAGCACGCCGTGGGTGTCGCAGATCTCGCGGACCCGCTGGAAATATCCGACCGGCGGGACGAAGCAGCCTCCCGAGTTCTGCACGGGCTCGAGGAACACCGCGGCCACCGTCTCCGATCCTTCTCGCAGGATCGCCCGCTCGATCTCGTCGGCAGCGCACAGACAGCCATCTTCGTGCCCGCAGCCGCGGCCGTTGCGGTACTCGTCTGTGTGGGCCACCTTCACCGCGCCCGGAACGAGCGGTTCGAAGGCCGTTCTGATCGAAGCCAGACCCGTGATTGACAGCGCGCCCAGCGATGTGCCGTGGTAGGCGAGATTGCGGCTGACCACCTTGTACCGCGCCGGTTCACCGATGGCGGCGAAGTACTGGCGGGCCAGCTTCCATGCCGACTCGACTGCTTCGCTCCCGCCGCTTGTAAGGAAGACGCGGTTCAAGTCGCCGGGCGCGAGCTCGGCCAGCCGGGCCGCGAGCTCGATGCCGGCGGGATGGCCGTAGCCCCACATCGGGAAGTAGGCGAGCCGGCTCAACTGCTCGTAGGCCGCCTCCGCCAGCTCCCGCCGGCCGTGACCGACCTGGGTGGTGAACAGGCCGGCCAGACCATCGAGAAGCCGGTGGCCCGATTCGTCCCAGATGTAACATCCGTCGCCGCGCTCGATGACCCGTAGATCCGACGGTGCGCTGAAGTGGCTCCACAGATGGCGGCCCGCGGCTCGGCTCAAGTCGCTCGCACCGCGGTTGCCGTCCGGTTTGTCACTCGGGCGCGGCGCGCGGGCGCTGCCTGCTGGAGGATTGGTCGGAGGCATCGGGCTCCTAGGACCGGAACGACGTCCAGAGCCGGTCGTAGAGGTCGATAGCCTCGATCGGGCAGGACTCCACCGGCGCCGCGAACGCCAGCTGCTCCGGTCCGGGCACAACCATCGGGCTCGACGCCAGATCGGGATCGACGAAGGCGTCGCTGCCCACGATGGCGTTGCCGTAGGCGTTCCAGTTGGTGGCCTCGGCGATGTTGCGCGGGTCCATCATCCAGTTGATGAACACCTTGGCCTGCTCCAGGTTGGGAGCGCCGGCGGGGACCGCGAAGTTGTCCTGCCAGAGCGTCAGCCCGTCGCTCGGGTAGACGTACACGAGGTTCGGGTTCTCGAGCCACGACCGGTAGGCCGCCCCATTCCACTCCATGTGGATCGAGTTCTCGCCGGCCGCCATCCGTTCGATGATCCCGTCGGAGTTGATCACCGATACCGACGGCTTGAACCCGTCGAGCAGTTCCTCGGCCCGGGCGTAGTCGGCCGGGTCTGTCGAGCACGGGGTGGCTCCGATGGCGCGCAGCACCGCGTGGATCACCTCGATCTGGTCGTTCATCATCCCGATCGAGCCGTCCGAGCCGTCGGGGACAGCGAACAACTCCGCCCACGAGTCCGGCGGGTCCGGGACTTGGGAGGTGTCGACCGCAAGGCCCGTCGTGCCGTAGAGGTAGGGCGCGGTGTACACCCGACCGTCGTCGAAGTAGGGGTTCAGGAACGCTGGATCGATGTTCACGGCGTTCTCCATGGCGAAGGCGTTGATCGGCTGGATCAGGTCCTGCTCGATGAGCTGCGGGATGATGTAGTCCGACGGGACGATCACGTCGTATCCGGTGCCGCCGGCCGCAAGGGTGGCCAGCATCGTCTCATTGGAGTCGTAGTTGCTCAGGTTGACCGCGATGCCGGTCTCGGAGGTGAACCGGGCCAGCAGGTCCTCGGATATGTAGTCCGTCCAGTTGTAGAGGTTCACCTCTCCGCCGATCTTCTCCTCGACCTCTTCGGAGGCCTGGGTGTCGCCGGTCGCTTCGGTGGGCTCGGCGGCGCCGTCGTCGCCGGGTGTGGCCGGGGCGGCCGTCGTGGCCGGTGGCTCCGGCTGCGATGTGTCCGCTTCGTCGTCCGACCCGCAGGCCGAGGCCAGCAGGGCCAGCGCCAGCAGGGCAGGCGCGATCAGACCTCTCCTGAGCCGATTGGTGGTGTGGCCGCGCGCGGCCGTTCTGGCATTCATGGGTTCTCCATTCATTTGTGTTTCCTCCATTTGCCGGTGATGTATGAGGCGGTCAGAACGGCGATGGTCACTACGAGCAGGAGAGTGCTCACCGCATTGATCAGCGGGCTTGCTCCCCGGCGGATGAGGCCGAACAGGAAGATGGGCAGCGTCGTCGAGGTCGGGCCCGCCACGAAGGCCGAGATCAGGTAGTCGTCGAGACTGATGATGAAGGCCAGCAGTCCTCCTGAGACGATTCCGGGGACCAGCAGCGGGAGGGTGACCCTGCCGAACAGCCGGAGGCCCGACGCTCCGAGGTCGCTGGCCGCTTCGAACACGGCCGGATCCAGTTCCGCCAGCCGGGCCCGGATCGGGAGCAGGGCGAACGGGATGCAGAAGGCGGTGTGGGCCAACACGAGGGTGGTCATGCCTCGCTCGAGGTCGAGCAGCACGAAGAACGAGAGGGTGCCGACGGCCGTCACGATCTCGGGGATCAGCAACGGCGTGGATAGGAACCCCACCGCCAGCCACGACCCGCGCCTGAGCATGGCCACGATGCCCAGTGCGGCCAGCACCGCCAGGGCCGTGCCCGCTGTCGACGCGGCCACGGCTACCCGCAGCGACACCCACACCGCGTCGCGGACGTTCTCGCGCGCCAGGACTTCCCGGTACCAGACCAGGCTGAAGCCCTCCCAGCGCGACACGATGGGGCCGGCGTTGAAGGAGTAGAAGACCACGACCGCGAGTGGCGCGTACAGGAACGCGAACGCCAGCCTGGCCGTCGTGGTGACGCCGGGATAGCGGCGAGTGTCGATCCGACCCTTCACGACAGCACCAATTTCGCCCCGCGGGCGGCCCGGCGGGCCGTGACGAGGACGACGCCGACCACGACGAGCAGCAGGATGGCCAGCGCCGACCCGAACGGCCAGTTCCTGGACGCGCCGAACTGCTGCTGTATCAGGTTGGCGATCATCAGGGAGCGGCCGCCGCCCAGGAGCTCGGGTTGCAGGAAGGCGCCGATGGCCGGGATGAACACCAGCAGGCAGCCGGCCACGACGCCGGGACGGACCGACGGCCACACGATCCGGCGCAGGACGACAGCCGGGGTGGCGCCCAGATCTAGCCCGGCCTCGGCGGTGCGATGGTCGAATCGCTCGGCGGCCGCGTAGATCGGCAGGATCATGAACGGCAGGAACGTGTAGGCCATGCCCACGAGGGTCGCTCCGCGGGTGTTGAGCATCTGCGGGGCGTCGATCCCGGCCGCGTCGAGAGCCGATGCCAGCGGACCGGTCTCGCGCAGGATCACGATCCAGGCGTAGGTGCGGACCAGCACGCTGGTCCAGAACGGGATGGTGACAGCCAGGATCAGCACCGGCTGGAGATGGCGAGGCCGGTTGGAGACCCAGACCGCGGTCGGGAAGCCGATGACCAGCGCGACGAGCATGGTCGCGGCGGCCAGCAGGATCGACGACCACATCACGTCGAGGTAGGTCGGATCGAAGCCGACGTGGCCGGTGAAGTCCTCGGCGACAACAAGCCGCTCGTAGGCGTCGCTGGTTAGCCCGTCGCCCACTCCCACGCCGCCCGGGCCCCGGGTCCTGAAGGAGTACCAGACGATGACTGCCATTGGCCCGCCGACCATGAACGCGATGAAGATCAGTGCGGGGGACGCGAGCCATCGGCCGCCGATCCTCACGACGTCAACACCCGTGTGTGCCGGGGGTCGATGCGGACGGTGACCGAGTCGCCCACGGCAATCTTCGAGTCCTCCGCATCCGTCCTGGCGTTGATGCGCAGGCCGTCGCCGAGGTCGATGGTCAGATGGATCTCCGCCCCCAGGTAGGCGGTTTCGACAACGATCCCTTGCAGGTCGCCTTCTGGGTCAAGCCTCACCCGTTCCGGTCTTGCCGCTAGCACCACAGGTTCCGGGCTTGCCAGCGCGGTCTCGTCGGCGCCGCGGACCTCTGCGACGTCGAGCTTCCATTGGCCCGCCACGGTGAGGGTCCTGGCTCCGTCGTAGTCGACGGGCAGAAGGTTCGTCTCGCCGATGAAATCGGCCACGAATCGGGTGGCCGGGGCCTCGTAGATCTCTTGGGGGGTGCCGACCTGGATGATGCGCCCCCCGTTGAGCACCGCGATCCGGTCGCCGAGGGCCAGCGCCTCCTCCTGGTCGTGGGTGACGAACACGAAGGCGATACCGGTCGAGCGCTGGATCCGCTTGAGCTCCGCCTGCATCTGGCGGCGGAGCTTGAGGTCGAGGGCGCCCAGCGGCTCATCGAGGAGCAGTAACCGCGGGCGCTTGGCCAGGGCACGGGCCAGCGCCACGCGCTGCTGCTGGCCGCCGGACAGCTGGGCGGGAATCCGCTTGCCGAACCCCGAGAGTTCGACCAGGTCGAGCATCTCGGCGACCCGTGTTCTGATCTCCGCCTTGGGCCGCTTCTCCATCTCCAGCCCGAACGCGATGTTGCGCTCCACGGTGAGGAATCCGAACAGCGCATAGCTCTGGAAGACGGTGTTGACGGCCCGCCGGAACGGTGGCGTGGTGTCGAGCCGTTCGCCGCCCAGGTGGATCTCTCCTGAGTTGATGTTCTCCAGCCCGGCGATGGTCCGCAGCAGGGTCGTCTTGCCGCAGCCGGAGGGGCCGAGGAGCACCACGAACTCGTTGCTGCCCACGTCGAGGGACACATCGTCGAGGGCCCGCACCACGCCGCCCTCCGGGGTGGTGAACGTCTTGGAGACGTTGCGGAGTCGGAGTCCTTCAGCCATTTCCGCGACAATAAACGATCATTGATCGTTATCAGTAGGCAAGCCTGCGATCGAGCGCAAGTGGCTGTCCGGGCCATGATGGGCGACGATGGCGGGGCCTAGCCTCTCGGGCGTGGGCCGTCCGTCCGAGCCGCTGCTGTCCAGGGAGATGATCGTCAACGCGGCCATGGCGATCGTCGACGAGGACGGGATGCAGGCGATGACCACGAGGGCCATCGCCAAGCGGCTGGGAGTCGGCCAAGCGTCGCTCTACAACCACATCGCCAGCCGCGACGAGCTCTTGGACCTGTTGAACGCCAGGGTTCTTGCTGGAGTCGACCTAACCGCGCTCGACCACCCCGACTGGGCCGAGGCGGTGTACCGAGGCACGCTTGCTTTCCTCGCGGCCCTACAGCGGCACCCGAACATGATGGGCGTGTTGGCGACGCGTCCCGCTCGGACCGACCCGTCGCTCACCTACTACGAACGGATGCACGAGCGCCTCAGGAGAGCCGGCCTGTCAGCCCAGGACTCGGCCCGCTTCCTGTTCGCCATCGACGACTACTGCATAGGCGCGGCCCTCAACACCGAGGTGGACGTGGAGATCAACAACCGCGAGGACAAGTTCCCGCTGGTCACCGAGGCGATGGAGGCCGGCCGCCCCGCCGACCATCACGCGGCGACCCTGCGCCTCCTACTGAATGGCCTGATCGCCACCGTCGACATCCCTTCCGCACGTAGAGGTTGAGGACCTAGTACGGCAGGCCTACCGCCGTGGTGAGGAGTCCGTGGTGTTGCGTACCGGGTGTGAGCCTCCTCGTCGAAGTCGATCACCTACCGCTGTTCCCAGGGGTTGAAGATCGTCAGTTCGTCGAAGCGGTGGAAGTCACGGGCGTTGCGGGTGACGAGCACCATGTCGTGGCTCAGTGCTGTGGCTGCGATCAGGGCATCGGCCACGGGAGCGGGGTCGGGCACGTGCAGGGTCGCCGCCCGGCGGGCAACGGCGGCGTCGACGGGGAGGATCTGCTGTTCGAACTCCTCGCACACGTCGTTGTCGAGCCAGGTCCGCAGCACCGCGCCGGCGTCGGGGTCTCGGCGCTCCGCCAGTAGGACGCCGTGCTCCAACTCGCCGATGGTGATGGCCGACAGGTACGTCTGGGCGGCATCGACTCCGCGCGCCCAGGCGGCGACATTCCGGTCGGCTCTGCCCGATGCGATCTCGCGTATCTCCGACACCACGTTTGTGTCGAGCAGATACATCACTCGAAGACCGCTGGGCGAGCGACTGAGCGGCGCTCGGGAAGCTCCAGATCGATATCGCCGACATCGGGCGTGCTGCCCATTGCTTCGGCCAGCGTCCTGGTGCCGTTGGTGAGCTGGCGGTAGTGGTCGTAGTTCAGCAGCACATGGGACGGGCGGCCCCTGTCGGTGACGAAAACGGGCCCGGTCAAGGCCGCGACCTTCGCGGTGCCAGTCGACTGGTTGAACTCTCGGCTGCTCATGGTTCGCACCGGTGGATGCATGAGGCGCCTCCTGATTAGTAGCAACGTTACTATACCAGGCCGGAAGGGCGAACGAGCCGCCTCTGTAGCATTGCAGCTGTCGACTGCCGCTGACCAAGGAACAGACTTGATGCTCGTGGCGTGCAACGACGGCCGCAACCGCGTGCTCAACGGCAGCGTCCGGCTAGCGGCCCGACTCCTCGCCGACCCCGCCGCGGCACACTGACCTCGGACGAGGTCTGGTCAGACGGATGCGCCGAGGCGGGCGAGCAAGGCTTGATGGGCTTGCGCGCCGACGGCGAGCAGGAAGGTGTCGAGGGGCAGCATGCCGATGCCGGTGCTGCCCTGGTCGGGGTGGATGACAGCGGCTTGGGGGGCGATCAGGTAGCTGTGGCCGTCAAAGCCGGGATGGCGCTCGATCAGGGCCTCCAAGCCACGGAGGCTGTGGCTTGGTGATGATGCGATCTCGAAGGCGAGGGGCTGTCGTGGGTCGTTGTAGACCAGATCCACCTCGCGGTTGCCGTCTCGCCAATGGTGTAGGCGCACGCCCGCGTGGGCGGCAAGCGTGTTCATCGTCGCCGCCGCAAGATTCTCCAACAGCGTGCCCCGCTCGACGGGATCGTTGAGAGGGGCGAGGCCGCGGTGAAGCGCCGCATTACGAACCGCGCTGTCCACGAAGTACAGCTTGCGTCCACGCCGCTGCACACCGGCCTCTGCTGCTGAGAAATTCGTCAGCGTGAACACCAGGTAGGCCTGTTCCAAGTACGACAGGTACCGGTCGAAGGTCGGCTGCGCGATGCCCGACTGCTGACCGATCTTGGTTGGCGACAGGACACCGGTGACTTGGCCGGCGAGCACGTACAGCAGCCGTTCCAGCATCATTGGGTTGTCGACGCTTGTCGTCTGCGGGATGTCCTTGTAGACGGCACGCTCCACAGCGCCGCTGCGAAGCACCCTCTGCGACTCGAGCACCTGGTTCACCGGATCATCACCCGAGCCTTCTCCGGACTCCTCAACAAGCGTTCCCATCAGCAGCTCCGGGAAGCCACCTACCAACAGGAGGAACGTGCGTGCCGTCTCGATTCCCGGATCGAGGCGTCTTACATGTGACAGCGAAGCCAATGTGTCGGCCAGTGCGCTATCCGCGGCCGTGTCATGTGGAATTCCGGCGAAGTCGAGGTATTCCTCGAGCCGACAGGGCAGCAGGTGCTGCTCCTCCCAGCGGCCCACGCCGCTCTCGCGACGCTGCCTGCGAAGTGCCGTAGTGCTGCTCGACCGGGTGGTCGACGGCTTCATGCTCAACGATGCGGCGCGGCGCTACCTGCTCGCCGAGGGCACCGCCTCGATGGCCGGGCTGATCCCTGTGGCTCCCGGCCCCCACGAGAACTGGACCCGCCTGGCCGACACCGTGCGCTCGGGTCGGCCGGCCACCCCGATAGACGACGACCCGGCCGCCTTCTACGTGCCGCTGGTGGAGGGCACGTTCACCACCATGTGGCGCTGTGCCACCCGGGCCAATCTCCAGGTGCGCTACAGCGCGCTGGCCGCCCCCCGCATCCTCGACCTCGGCGCGGGCGGGGCACCGTGGGCCGTCGCCATGCTGGAGGCCTGCCCCCGGGGTCGGGCCGTGGTCAACGATCTCGACGGAGTGATCGACGTCGCCCGGCGCAAGACCGCCGAACACGGCGTGGCCGACCGATGCGAGTTCCGTCCCGGCGACTTCCACACGATTCCCCTCGAGGAAGGCACCTACGACATCGTCGTGTTGGGCCACATCTGCCGCACCGAGGGGCCCGAAGGAGCCCGCCGGCTGGTGGAGCGGGCCTTCGCGGCTCTGCGTCCCGAGGGCAGGGTGTGGCTGGCCGACTACTTCGTGGGCCCCAACCACAAGACCAACCCCCACGCCGTGCTGATGGGCATGACGATGATGGCCAGCACAGTCAACGGCTTCGGTCTCACCACCGGCGCAGCCACCGGCTGGCTCCGCGACGCCGGGTTCGAGGCTGCCCGCCTCATCGAGCCCATCGGCTTCCAGTTCGCCTACGTGGCCTCCAAGCCCAGAGACTCCCAGGCCGCCTACTCCGGGTCGTCGAAACGGGCGAAGTAGTCCTCGGCGCTGAGCCGGTGTGTTCTCGCCCGCGACGCTTCAGTACTCCGCCGTCGCGGCTCCTTCGACCAACTCGGTGACGGCCGCCAGGCTCTTCGCGTTCCGAGCCCCCAGATCGCCGACCCAGGCGGCCTCGGCGTCGCTGTCTGGCGTGCGGTTGGTTGTGTCGTTATGGTGTGTGATTATCATATTGGTTTCTGTTATGCAGCCGGGAGGTTGGGTCATGGTCGCGAGGCTGGTTCGGGCAGCGGCGGTGTTGGCGTTGGTGGCGGTGGTGTTGGGGCCTGCGGCGTCGGCGCAGCAGCCGGTGGCGCCTGGAGGTCCGACGGGCCTGGAGGCGGTGTCGGTCGCGCACGATTCGGTGTCGTTGGGTTGGGACGATCCCGGCGACGGTTCGGTCACGGGCTACAAGATTCTGCGCCGTGATCGCGACGCGGACGCGCCGGGGGTGTTCGCGACGATTGTGGAGGACACTGGCTCTGCGGACGTGTCCTACGTGGATGAGTCGGTGGAGCCTGAGCGGCGTTATGTGTATCGGGTGGTGGCGGTGAACGCGGCCGGCGAGTCGCCGTGGTCGGGCTATGTGAACGTGGACACGCCCGCCGCGCCGGTGCCGGCGGCGCCTGGGCGTCCGACGGGCCTGGAGGCGGTGTCGGTCGCGCACGATTCGGTGTCGTTGGGCTGGGACGATCCCGGCGGCGGCTCGGTCACCGGCTACAAGATTCTGCGCCGTGATCGCGACGCGGACGCGCCGGGGGTGTTCGCGACGATCGCGGAGGACACCGGCTCTGCGGACGCCTCCTATGTGGATGAGTCGGTGGAGCCGCAGCGGCGTTATGTGTATCGGGTCGTGGCGGTCAACGCGGCCGGCGAGTCGCCTCAGTCGGGTTATGTGAACGTCGACACCCCTGCTGAGCCTGCTGGGCCCGAGCCAGAGGAGCCGGAGGATTCCGAGCCGGAGGGCTCTGGGCTTGATGATTCCGATGCGCCCGGTGCTGCCGATGGTGTGGTGTGGTCTGGTTCGTTGGTGGTGGGCGAGGGCGGCACGGTGGCTTCTCGGGTGATCGACGGCCGGGTGTTCATCGAGGCCGGCGCGGTGCTGGGCCACAGCTACGCGTTCGCGGGCGGGTCGTTGAGCGCGGGGGGCTTCGAGGTCGGCGGGGAGCCCAACATGGTGTGGTATCTGCTGTTGATGGCGTCGTCGTCGAGGCTGTATCTGGGCGTCGACGCCGCTTTGGGCGCCGATGCGGGCCTGGTGCTGCAGGTCGGCGAGGAGGCGTTGGCGGTGGCCGACGCGGCGGTGTTCGAGACACCGCCGGTGCCGTTCGTGTATGTGTGGGACGCGCCCGGTGTGCACTGGGCCGCCGGCGACGAGGTGGAGGTGAGCTTGTCGGTGCGGGGTCCCGGACCGGCCGCGCTGGGCGCCCTGAGCGTCACTGGCGCGGTCCTCAACGAGCCTGTTGCCCCCGACACCCTCGACTACACCGCCGACGCCGACGCCGCCACCGGCCAGGTCACCATCGCGGTCACGCCCCGCTCGCCCGACGCGACTTTCTCCATCCACCCCGACGACGCCGACCCCGACACCGACGGCCACCAGATCGACCTGCTCGAGCACCAACCCTCAGGCGACCCCACCCACACCGCGGTCACCATCGCCATCCGCTCGGAATACCAGGGCAACATCGAGATGGCGGCCTACACCGTCACCATCACTCGAGCCGAAGCAGTGCAAAGCATCGGACGGCACCTGGAGTCGATCACCCTTGCCGGCGCGACCCTGGACCAAGAGTTCTATGGATGGACCTACAGATACACCGCCACCGCGGACCCTGGGGCGACACAGATCACCGTGTCAGCAGTGTCAGCAACGCCAGGACAAGCCGTCCACTATCTCCCCAAAGACGCCGACCCCGACACACCCGGCCACCAAATCAACCTCGCCGAACCCGGCCCCAACGGCGAACCCCGACCAACATTCGTGACAATCCAGACCGTGGGAATCAACCCCAACCTCTCCATCTACTACCGCATCGGCATCCACCGCCACACGCACCCACCAGCCACCGGATTCGTCGATCTCGATGTCGGATGGTCACACGCATGCGCGCTGCGCGTCGGCGGACAGATCGTGTGCTGGGGCACGACCGACAACAACGGCAGGCCCCATCCGGCTCGCTCGCCGTCGACGCCAGGTCCCTTCGTCGATGTGACCGCCGGCCGCAACGGATCCTGCGGCGTGCGCGCCGACGGCACTGCGCTCTGCTTCGATGTCGACCAACACGGATTCGGGATACCGAAGGAGTCGATCAGCGACACCGGCGTCGCAGCGATCTCCCACTACAGCGGTGGCACGTGGTTGCTGCGTGCCGACGGGACCGTCGGAGGCGCCGACGAATACTCGGGGACCCTTCCCACGGGCCTCGCGAGCGAGCGCTTCCAGTACGTGCATGCCGGCGGCTATCAGTCGGCATGCGGGCTTACCACCGCGAATCGAGCTCTCTGCTGGACCGGAAGGGATGGAGGCGGATTCTTCGAGACGCCCACCGACGAGTTCAAGGCGCTCAGCTACGGCGGGATGCACGCCTGCGGGATCAAGATGGACGACACCCTCTATTGCTGGGACTACCTCGAGGGATCCTTCCCAGGCCCGGGCGACTTGCGCATCACGTCGAGGCCGTCAGGCACTTTCGCCCAGGTGGACACGGGATACCACCAATCATGCGGGGTGCGCTCGGACGGCACCGCAGCATGCTGGTCCAACTCCGGATCCACATCGCACATGGTGGCTTTGGCCTTGGCCACTCCGCCGGACGGCACCTACATCAAGGTCACCTTCGACTACTTCTTCGCCTGCGGTCTCAAGACTGACGGCTCAGTGGTGTGCTGGGACCCCTGGAGAGACCGCTCCAATACAGACACAACCATGGGCAATCCTCCACCGACCGTCGACGACGAATCCCGGCTGGCGTTGCTGATGTTGACGGGCACCGAGCTGGACTTCGACCCTGACGAGGCCGCCTACACCGCAGACGTGGCCAACGACGTGGCGACGGTCACTGTGCACGCCACGACGTTCGGCGCGTACGCCACGTTCGAGGTGTCGCCGGGCGACGGCGACGCTCTGGCTGGGGGCCATCAGGTGGCGCTGACCGCCGGTGAGGGTACCGACATCGCGGTGGCCGTCACCGCGCAGGACGGCACCAGCACCCGCACCTACACCGTCACGGTCACGCGCGCCTCGAGCTGAGTCCCGCGGTGGGCGTGTTCCTTGTGTGGCTGCGGGATGAACTTGGCCCCCAGTTCGCAGCAGGGGCCGTCCTCCACGTCGGCACCCGCAAGTACCGCCTGTCGGACCGGATCGAAGCGATCCCCATCTGCGCCCTCTGGGCCTGACAACCCATCGACAGGCACACGACGAACGCGACGCCTGCTCCATCGGTTGCAAAAAGTTCGGCTTCGGCGTCGCTGTCTGGCGTGCGGTTGGTTGTGTCGTTATGGTGTGTGATTGTCATATTGGTTTCTGTTATGCAGCCAGGAGGTTGGGTCATGGTCGCGAGGCTGGTTCGGGCAGCGGCGGTGTTGGCGTTGGTGGCGGTGGTGTTGGGGCCTGCGGCGTCGGCGCAGCAGCCGGTGGCGCCTGGAGGTCCGACGGGCCTGGAGGCGGTGTCGGTCGCGCACGATTCGGTGTCGTTGGGTTGGGACGATCCCGGCGACGGTTCGGTCACGGGCTACAAGATTCTGCGCCGTGATCGCGACGCGGACGCGCCGGGGGTGTTCGCGACGATTGTGGAGGACACTGGCTCTGCGGACGTGTCCTACGTGGATGAGTCGGTGGAGCCTGAGCGGCGTTATGTGTATCGGGTGGTGGCGGTGAACGCGGCCGGCGAGTCGCCGTGGTCGGGCTATGTGAACGTGGACACCCCGGCTGTGCCGGTGCCGGCGGCGCCTGGCGGGCTTGTTGCGGTGTCGGTGGCGCACGATGCGGTGACATTGGGTTGGGACGATCCCGGCGACGGCTCGGTCACCGGCTATCGGGTTCTGCGCCGTGATCGCGACGCGGACGCGGCGGGGGTGTTCGCGACGATCGCGCAGGACACCGGCTCTGCGGACGTGTCCTATGTGGATGAGTCGGTGGAGCCGCAGCGGCGTTATGTGTATCGGGTCGTGGCGGTCAACGCGGCCGGCGAGTCGCCTCAGTCGGGTTATGTGAACGTCGACACGCCCGCCGAGCCCGACGAGCCTGAGGACACTGGGGAGCCTGGGGAGCCGGTGGGGTCCGGGGGGTTCGAAGGCACTGGTGGTGTGTCGCGTGTGGTGTGGTCGGTCGCGGGCGGGTCGCTGTACGTGGGCGGTTTCGAGCTCGACGGCGTGCCTGGCGTGGTGCGGTTCTTGTTGCTGACGACGTCGGCGCTGTACCTGGGCGTGGACAGCGCGCTGGACGCCGATGCGGGGCTGGTGCTGGCGGTCGGTGAGGAGGCGTTCGCGGTGTCGGACGCGGCGGTGCTCGAGCCGGGTGGGGTCCCGTTCACCTACGTGTGGGACGCGCCCGGTGTGCACTGGGCCGTGGGCGACGAGGTGGAGGTGAGCTTGTCGGTGCGGGGTCCCGGACCGGCTGCGCTGGCCGCCTTGGGCGTCGACGGCGCCGGCGACCTGGAGTTCGACCCCGACGAGAACCGTTATGACGTGCAGGCCGACCCCGGCACAGACACCGTCACCGTCAACACCGACACCGCCGAGGACACCACCAGCGTGGGCGTGCTGGGTGTGCGCACCGACGGCGTGCTGGGCTTCGACGGCGACGACGCCGACCCCGACACGCCCGGGCACCAGGTGAGGCTCTCGGCCAGCGGCGACACCCTCGTCGTGGCGGCCACCGACGACGGCACCACCGAGCGCGTCTACATCGTCACCGTCGCCCCACCCGCCGACACCACCACAGCGCGGCGCGGCACCGGCGTGCCGCCAGTGACGCTGGCACTCATCAAACCGGCCGGCGGCGGGCTCGGCGGTCTCAGCGTGATGGCCGGTCCCGGCTGGCTCGGCTCGGCGGGCGGTCCCGTCGGGTTGCGGCCGGCGCCCAGAGCGGCGCTGCTCGCCGGCAACGACGACGGTGCCGACTCCGACGCGACGCTCGCCGCGCTCGCGATCACCGGCGCGACCCTCGACGGCGCCTTCAGTGCGAACACCCTCGACTACCGGGCCTCAGCGGAGTCCTACACCTCCCAGATCACTCTGCACGCCATCGCCACCAACGCGAACGCCGAGGTGGGCATCCTCCCCGAGGACGCCGACCTTGATGTCGACGGCCACCAAGTCGACCTGCCCGAGCCCGAGGTCGGCGGCGACCCCACCCAGACCGCGGTCACCATCGCGGTGCGCTCCGCGGACAACAACACCCTGAAGGCCTACACCCTCACCATTGCACGCGCCGCGCTCGAGACCGCACAGCAGCAGATGGCGTCACCGTTCGAGATCACCACCACGCTGCCCGAGGGCTGCGTGCTGCACGACCTCGACGGCAGTGGCCGCACGCCCTGGATACGCTGGGGCGACAGCTGCCGGTCGCAGGTCCGCAAGAGAGGGGTGCCCAACGCCGAGCACCCGGACTACGAGTCGGCGCCGTGGGCTCATGCCCAGTACTTCCGGCTGTTCGTCAGCAGCGAGAGCGAAGTCCGGCTCAAGAGCGACGGCAGCGGCTCCAGCCATCTGTATGTCCGCACCGGCAGTGGCGACCTCGTCGTCTACGACGGGCTTGAGCAAGACCCCAATTTCTATGATGCTGAGCTCACTGTGACGCTGGAGCCCGGTGTGTATGTGGTCGAGGTGGCGCTGCACTGGTACCACTGGAACCACAGGCGCTTCATGCTGGAATACAGCGGGGACAGCATCGTCACAACCGCTGACACCGCACTGGCCGGCCTGGGGATCTCCGACGTCAACCTGGCGGGCTTCGACTCTGACACCACCGCCTATGCCCGCAACGTCGCCGCGGACACCGCGTCGGTCACGGTGACGCCCACGCCGGCCGGCAGCAACGCTGTGGTCACTTTCAGCCCACCCGACGCCGACGGCACGATCACCGGTCACCAGGTCGACATCGACAGCAGCGGGCAGACCGACGTCGTGGTGTCGGTGGTCAGCACCGTGGCACCGACCGCCCGAACCGACTACCGGGTGACGCTGACGACGCTGCCGGGCACTACTGCCCCGCTGTCGGATGATCCCAGTCTCAGCGATCTGAGCCTCAGCGACATCGACATCGGCACGTTCGCCGACGACGACACTGAGTATTCCTACGCGCTCGGCTACTACGGCAGTCTCAACGGCCTGGTTACAACCATTTCCCCGACCACCACCGACAGCGGGGCGACCTGGACGGCGAACCGGCCCGACGAGGACCCCGGCGCCGACGGCCACCAGATCACCGTCAACGGCAACGACACCATCATCGTCACGGTGACCTCCCAGGACGGCGCTGCGAGCCGCACCTACACCCTGAAACCCAAGAGCGTGATCCACGAAGACCCCGACAAGAAGATCAGCACCCTCGGGCCGATCGGGCTGTGGTCCGACGGCGAGCGATTCCTGACCGTGCGCTTTGGCCTGCACCACCCCGGTGGCCCCCAGAATGACTCCTACCAGATCCACGACATCGCGACCGGCCAGCAGGTAGAGCAGTTCACGCTAGAGAGGCCAGCTGAACTCTCTTGGACTGGATCGTACCGGTCGGGGACAGAAGGAAACTGGGGGTATTGCTACTTCGGCTGCTGGTACATGGACCCCCAGGCGATCTGGTCTGACGGCGAGACCCTGTGGGTGATCTACCTCAACAGCCGCGAGCACGACAACTTCGTGGCCTACGCCTTCGACCTCGACACCAAACAGCGCGCGGCCGACCGCGACATCGCTGTCACCAACACACCCGATCTGGGATCGAGCTATTGCTGCGGCAGCTACCTCCGGGGGCTGTGGTCCGACGGGGAGACTATGTACGTGTGGGGCAACACAGCATGGAATGACGGCCGGATCTTCCGCTACGACATGGCCGGTGGCGACTACCTGGGACGCCAGCGCATCAGCACGGCGACAAACCATGCTTGGCAGGGGAAGGGCATGTGGTCCGACGGCCAGACATTGTGGATGCATAGCCACCCCGGCCGGGTGATGGCCTATGACCTCGACACGATGCAGCACCTGCCCGGGCTCAGCTTCGACGCGGGGATTCCCGGGTCGGCGGAGATAACCGGAATCTGGTCCGACGGGCACACGATGTGGGTCAACGCGGTGTGGTCCGACTACACCTCGGAACCCGAGTCATCTTGGATGGGTACCAGGGCCTTCACGCTGCCCGAGAACGCACGGCTGAAGAAGCTGAGCCTCGACACGGGGTCGCTGGGCAGGTTCATGAACGGCGTCTTCGACTACGACGCGGTGGTGCCGGCCGGCACCACATCGGTGACGGTCACCGCCGAGCAGGCCTTCACCGGCGGCTCCGCGTCGGTGGCGTTCAGCACAACCGACGCCGACGCGGACGCCGACGGCCACCAAGTCAGCCTCACGCCCGGCACCGACAGTGAGCTCACCATCACCGTCACCGCGCCCAACGGCACCTACACCGAGACCTACACCCTCCGGATCACCCACGACTCCGGCTGAGTCCCGCGGCAGCCGAGGCGGCTTGGTGGCCGCGACGGCGACGGTGCCCCGGCCGCGATCTGGTCCGACGGCACCACCATGTGGGTGGCCGACAGCGTCGCCGACAAGCTCTTCGCGTTCCAAGCCCCCCAGATCGCCGACACGGGCTCACACGGGGTTTGACCCGGCGGGCTGCCCGACAAGGCCAAGTACCCGATGCTCTAGCCCTCGGCCCTGATGGTCCCGCACGGCGCGGCCCGCTAGACAGGGGTCATGCGATTCGGATTCTGGCCATCGAGCGGCAGCGACTGGCGATGGTCCTCCTTGCGGTCGCTGCGCGATGACAGGCCGAAGCCGATGTGGTCCGCCGCGATGCAGCGGAACCCGGACCGCAGTCCATCGATCAGGTGCCGGAACTCGAACGACCACGCGGGATTGCCGTGCACGAAGACGATCGGCTGTCCCGCGCCCTCGTCGACGTAGTGCATGAGGTGGCCGCGGGCGTGTCCACGAACCGGCTCTCGAACGGGAACATCTCGTCCGAAACCCATTCCGGCCGGATCTCAGAATTGCCTTGATCCACCGGGGCACCGTACCTGGACACGTCGTTGTCGAGCCAGTCGCGCAGCAACGCAGCGGCGTCAGGATCGCGGCGCTGGGCTAGTAGCACGCCGTGCTCCAGTTCACTGATGGTGATCGCTGACAGGTATGTCTGCGCGGCATCAACTCCGCGTGCCCAAGCAGCGACCTTGCGGTCTGCCCTGCTCGAGGCGATCTTGCGTATCTCCGAAACAACGTTGGTATCCAGCAGGTACATCACTCGAAGACCGCGGGCCGAGCGACCGACCGACGCTCGGGAACCTCCAACTCGACATCACCAACATCCGGCGTACCGCCCATCACGTCGGCCAGTGTCCTGGTGCCGTTGGTGAGCCTGCGGTAGTGGTCGTAGCTCAGCAGCACGTGGGAGGGACGGCCCCGGTCGGTGACGTAGACAGGTCCCGTCAGGGCCGCTACCTTCGCCGTGCCAGTCGACTGGTTGAACTCCCGGCTGCTCATCGTTCTCGCTGGTGCATTCATGAGGCCCGCCTCGCTAGTAGCAACGTTACTATACTAGGTCGGAATTGGGTTCGACGTACTGTGAGTCGTCGGTTTGCGGGGCCCGTGTCCGATCATAGACTAAGGGCAGTGGACTAACCTGTGGAGGAGCGAGATGCGGGTTGTGAACATGCACGAGGCGAAGACCCACTTGTCGCGACTGGTCAAGGCTGCGGCCGAGGGCGAGCCGTTTGTAATCGCTCGAGCGGGCAAACCGCTGGTCAAGGTTGTGGCTCTGGACGCACCGGAGCCCGGGCACACCACCAGGACCGGGTTCCTGCAGGGCGTCTCGGTGCCCGATGACTTCGACCAGATGGGAGAGATCGAGATTGTCGAGCTGTTCGAGGGCGGCGAGTGAGCCTATTGCTCGACACCCACGTGCTGCTGTGCGCCGCGGCAACTCCGGATCGCCTGCCGACGGGGGCGCGCCGCAGGATCGAGGACACGTCCGAGCAGCCGTACTTCAGTGCGGCTTCCATCTGGGAAGTAGCCATTAAGCACGGTCTGGGACGGGCAGACTTCCGCGCCGATCCCCACCTGCTGCGAAAGGGGCTTCTGGAACACGGCTACCGCGAGTTGGCCGTCACCGGGGCGCACGCGGCCGCCGTGGCCCTGTTGCCGCCCATTCATCGGGATCCTTTCGACCGCCTCCTGGTTGCCCAAGCGCAGCTGGAGGCCTTCACACTGTTTACCGCGGACGAGCGGGTCGGGCGATACCCCGGACCCATCCAGGTGATCTGAACACGGGCCGTCTCCCCGCACTGGAGACTGGAATCAGGCGGATACGCCTAGGCGGGCGAGCATGGCCTGGTGGGCTTGGGCACCGACCGCTAGCAGGAAGGTGTCGAGGGGCAGCATGCCTATGCCCGAGCCGGCCGGGTCGGGATGGATGACGGCGGCTTGGGGGGCAATCAGATAGCTGTGGCCGTGGAAGCCGGGATGGCGCTCGATCAACGCTGACAGGCCCTTGAGGCTGTGGTTCGCGGATGAGGCGATCTCGAACGCCAGTGGCTGTTGCGGATCGTCGTAGATCAGATCCACCTCATGGTTGCCGTCGCGCCAGTGGTGCAGGCGCACACCAGCATGGGCGGCCAGCGTGCTGACCGTAGTTGCCACAAGATTCTCCAGGAGCGTGCCTTGCTCGACGGGATCGTTCAGTGGGGCAAGGCCTCGGTGCAGCGCAGCGTTGCGAACTGCGCTGTCGACGAAGTACAGCTTGCGCCCTCGCCGCTTAACACCGGCCTCTGAGGCTGAGTAGTTCGTGAGTGTGAACACCAGATAGGCCTGCTCCAAGTACGACAGGTAACGGTCGAAGGTCGGTTGCCCGATGCCCAGTTGCTGGCCGATGTTGGTCGGCGAGAGTAGGCCAGTCACCTGGCCGGCGAGGACGTACAACAGCCGCTCCAGCATCATCGGGTTGTCGACGCCCGCCGCCTGGGGGATGTCCTTGTAGACGGCGCGCTCCACCGCATCACTTCGGAGCACCCGCTGCGATTCGAGGACTTGGTTGGCGATGTCCTCTTCCGAGAGGAGAACGGGCGCATCGGTGTCAGGCCGCAGCAGCAACTCGGGGAAGCCGCCTATCAACAGGAGGTACTCCCGGAGCCCCTGTAGTAGGGGGTCGGCTTGGTGTCCTGCAGTCAAAGTGGCCAGGGTGGCGCCAAGCGCGGCCGAGGCTTCCACAGCATGGGGCGACCCGCTCAGATTGCAGGACTCATCGAGCCTGCAGGGCAACAGGTGATGCTCCTCCCATCGTCCCACGCCGCTCTCGCGACGCTGCTTGTGGAGCGCCGCAGTACTGCTGGAAGCGGCCGCGATCTGTACCGGCCAGCGCTCGTCGTAGAAGGTCTTGAGCCATAGGTCCCAGTCCTTGGCGTAGACGACCTCGTCGAGCATCAAGAACACCGGGTTCTCTTCCGTGGCTCCCGAGGCGTTGAGCACTGCCTGTACGAGGTCGCCGAGGCTGGCCGGCAGCAGCAGGGGATGGTCCATGCGAAGCCACCAGATCCGGCCAGGGTCGACGCCGTTGGCGATCAGGTGTCGCACGGTCTGGTAGAGCACGGTCGTCTTGCCCACCCGGCGTGGGCCGAGGATCACCTGATGCCTGCGGGGCTCGTTGTGGAGGAGCCGCTGCCATAGCACTCGGGCCAGGGATCGCTCGGTGCTGGGCGCGGGCGCCGGGGGTACGGTCCCGGACGACCACCACGGGTTCTGTTCGTTATAGACCCTGTGGTAGTCACTTGGCTGTGGATGCCATTCAACCATCGCGCTACGCCTCTCGTGGTTGTTATTTGTGCAATAGCATATCTATAGTGAATGTTAAAGAGCAAACTACAAACATCACCGCCCGTGTCTGAGAGTTCTCGGGATGCTCCTTATCCGGAGCTGAAGAAGACCCACACGATGGCCCATGTGGGGCGGCCGTTCACGGATTACAAGCCGCCCGCGGCGGCGCCGGTGTGGGCCGTGATCGAGGGGCTGGGCCGATATCACGTGCTGCTGGCCGCCTTGGAGCTCGGTGTCTTTGAGGCTCTGGACGAGGCTTCGGCCGGAACCGGCATGACGGCCACCGAACTGGCCGGGCATCTCGGCCTTCCTGAGCTGCACTTGGAGTCCCTGCTGGATTCCGTCGTCGCCCTCGGTCTGCTCGACCGGGTGGGCGACGACTTCAAGCTCAACGACGCCGCCCGTCGGTATCTGCTCACCGACGGGGCGGCTTCGATGGCCGGGCTGATCCCGGTCGCTCCCGGCCCGCACCAGAACTGGACCCGCCTGGCCGACACCGTGCGCTCGGGCCGGCCCGCCACCCCCATCGACGACGACCCGGCCGCTTTCTACGTGCCGTTGGCGGAGGGGACCTTCACCACCATGTGGCGCTGCGCCACCCGGGCCGACGTCCGGATGCGCTACAGCGCGCTGGCCGCGCCCCGCATCCTCGACCTGGGCGCGGGCGGAGCGCCCTGGTCGATCGCCATGCTGGAGGCCTGCGCCGACGGCCGGGCCGTTGTCAACGACCTCGACGGGGTGATCGAGGTGGCCCGGCGCAAGTCAGCCGAGCACGGCGTGGCCGACCGCTGCGAGTTCCGTCCCGGCGACTTTCACACGGTCCGGATCGAAGACGGCCTCTACGACATCGTCGTGCTGGGCCACGTCTGCCGGACCGAGGGTCCCGACGGTGCCCGCCGCCTGGTGGAGCGGGCCTACCGCGCCCTGCGTCCCGAAGGCCGGGTCGTGTTGGCCGACTACTTCATAGGCCCCAACCACAAGACCAACCCGCACGCCGTGCTGATGGGCATGACCATGATGGCCAGCACCGTCAACGGTTTCGGGGTAACCACCGAGATCGTCACCGGCTGGCTGACAGACGCCGGCTTCGAGGCCATCCGCCTGATAGAGCCCATCGGCTTCCAGTTCGCCTACGTGGCCTACAAGCCTCGAAGTCCTCGGGCCAGCTTCGGCGGGTCGTCGAAGCGGGCGAAGTAGTTTTCGGCGCTCAGCCGGCAGTCGATCAGGTCGTCCCAGTCGCTGGCTGGCACCCTGAATTGCCGAGCGATTTCGGCCCGCAGTGGCTTGCCGATTCGGGCCTGTCCACGAGGCAGGACCGTCCGGCCTATGTAGCGACCGTCCGGCGAGACGATTTCATACACATAGTGTCCCGCGCCGATGCGTTCGCGTAGGCTCAGCTTGTGCCGGTAGCGACGCCTCGCCTCATCCGTCCTGAACTCCGCCATTGAGAGCCTCCTCGAGCCACGACAGCACTTCCTTCATGTGATCTGTCAGGTAAGGCGATCCCTCCGAGCGGTTCACGTCTCGGAGGTCGCGCAAGGCTCCCTCGGCTACTTCCGACCACATGGCTAGGGCTTCAGGGAGTGAAGCCCCGACGCCGATGGCCGCGGCCACTGCGTCGGCAGCGATCCAGGTCTCGTCGTCGCGCACCACGGTGAGGTATGTCGGATCGTCCGTCGGCTCCCGCCCCGCGGTCCCAGGCTGCGGCGCCGATGCTTTGGAGTCGACTGTCTGGGACATGTTGCACCTCCGGTAGCGGATCGCGATCCTAGCGTGGTGAGGATGGCTCAGCAACTGGGAGACATTATGAATGTACGAGAACCAATAGACACCCTCATCAAGGGCTGGTACGTGGTGACCATGAACCCGACCCGAGACATCATCCGCCACGGCGCGGTGGCGATTCGGGGGAATGAGATCGTGGCCGTGGGCAAGGCGTCGGACCTGGAGGCGGCCTACGAGGCGGCCGAGACGGTGGGCGGCGACCGGTTCGTGGTCACCCCCGGCCTGGTCAACACCCACATCCACATCACCGGCGAGCCCCTCACCCGCGGTTACGTGCCCGACGACACGCCCTTCGAGGAGAACGTGTTCATGTGGCTGTGCCCCCTCTACTCGGTGCACACCCCCGAGGAGGAGCGGCTGTCGGCCCAGCTCGCCGCGGTGGAGATGCTCAAGTCGGGCACCACCACGTTCCTGGAGGCCGGCACCATCCGCTTCACCGACGAGGTGATGGACGGCCTGGTCGAGGCCGGCATCCGGGGCCGCATCGGCAAGTGGGTGTGGGACCTGCCGCCGGAACCCGACGTGTACCGCCAGAACACCGACGCCGCCATCGCCCACATCAACGACACCATCGAGCGCTACCGGGGCACCGCCGGCGGCCGCCTGGAGGCGTGGTCGATGGTGGTGGGCCACACCACATGCTCGGATCCGCTGTGGCGGGGGGCCCGGGAAGCCGCCGACCACCACGGCGTCGGCCTCAACTTCCACATGAGCCCGGCCAAACTCGACCCCGACGGGTTCATCGCCGAGTTCGGGCAGCGCCCCATGATCCACCTCGGCGAGCTGGGGGTGCTGGGCGCCGACACCTCCATGACCCACTGCGTCCACGTCGACGACAACGAGCTCGATGTGATGGCCGCGGCCGGCTGCTCGGTCGAGCACTGCCCGACCACCGCGCTCAAGGTCAGCTACGGCGTCACCCAGATCGGCAAGATCCCCGAGATGGTGATGCGGGGCATCAACGTGAGCATCGGCATCGACGGCAACAACGCCTCCAACTATGCCGACATGTACCGGGCCACCTACCTGGTGGCCGGGCTGTTCAAGGACGCCCGCATGGACCCCCAGATGTTCCCGGCCGAGAAGGCCTACGAGATGGCCACCCTCGGCGGGGCCCGCACGATGCTCATGCAGGATCAGATCGGCTCGCTGGAGCCAGGCAAGAAGGCCGACGTGGTGCTGCACGACACCGACCGGCCCGAGTGGCGCCCCCTGCTCAACGTGATGAACCAGCTGGTGTGGTCGGCCGATGGCCGAGGCGTGCACACCGTGTTCGTGGACGGCGCCAAGGTGGTGGACGCGGGCAGGATGACCACCATCGACGAGGACACCTTCTATACCCGCTGCCAGGCCGCGGGCGAGGCCATCACCGCCCGCTCCGGCCTGCCCGACAAGTCCAAGTTCCCCACGCTCTAGCCGGGCGAGGGCCGGGTTGCTCAGCATCTACAGAGGCCGAGCGGAATGGTCGCAGTTCATGAGATTCCTGCAAGATGCAGAAGTGAGGCCGTGGCCCGAGTGGCCCGTGAGTAGCCCTATGTCAAGCTCGCATCAAATCTGCCCGGGTATTGCTCCTATATGACGAGTTTCTCTACTTATTTCGGCGAGCAGGCCCGAGCGGCCCGTGAGCGCAGCGAACAAGAGCGGGAAACAAGACGTAGCAGGCGAAATCTATTGATGTAGGAGCGGTAGTGTCGGACCATGGCCGAGTTCAGAGTCATCTTCGTTGCCCACGACTACGACGCCACCGTGGGGTTCTTCACCGAGGTGATGGGCCTGGAGGTGGAGCGGTCCTTCGGCGAGATCTTCAGAGGGACGATCCTGCTGGCCGCCTCCGGCCGTATCGAGGTCATCGAAGACGGCGCTGGATGGGACACGCCCGGAGTGGCGGGCGTCTCGGTGTCATGGGAGATCACCGGCGCCGACGCCGAGCACGCTCGGCTGGTCTCCGCGGGCGCCACCATTGTTCGGTCGCCGCAGCTGCAGCCGTGGGGTCACAAGAGCCTTGAAGTGGCTGGACCTGATGGCTTGAGGATCATCCTCTTCGAAGTAGTGGCCCAGTAGCGGCTAGAAAGTCGAACTATGCGATTCGGATTCTGGGCGTCGACCAAGAACGATTGGGAACACATACTGGCTGTGAGCAGGGCCGCGGAGGCCAGTGGCTGGGACGGCCTGTGGCTGCCGGACCACTTCATGCCGCCGGAGGCGGGCTACGGCGACGAGCCGCCCGGCGTCCCCCCTGAGCTGCTGCCCAACCACGAGTGCTGGACGCTGCTGGCCGGGCTGGCCATGGCCGTGCCCCGGGTGAGGATCGGGGCGATGGTCACCGGCAACACCTACCGCCATCCAGCGGTGCTGGCCAAGCAGGCCGCTTCCCTCGACCACGTCAGCGGGGGACGCTTGGTGCTCGGTCTAGGCGCGGGATGGCAGGAGAACGAGCACCGCCGCTACGGCATCGCCTTCGGCACGGCGCGCAGCCGGGCCGACATGCTGGAGGAGGCCTGCGCAGTGATCGCCGGCCTCTTCGCCAACGAGCGCACCGACTTCGACGGAACCCACTACCAGCTGCAGGGCGCGCCGCTGGTGCCCAAACCGCTGCAGGATCCGCTTCCGATCATGATCGGTGGCCGCGGCGAGCGCCGCACGATACCAACCATGGTGCGCTGGGGTCACGAATGGAACGGATGGTGCACACCCCGGGACATGGGCCATTACAACGCGCTCATCGATCGGCTCTGCGAGGCCGCCGGCCGGGATCCGCGAACGATCGTACGCTCCGCCGCAGCGCTGCTGTTCCTGTGTGAATCCGAGGCGGAGGCGGCCCGGGTGAGAGCCGAACCGACCGGGTATCCCCGGCTGGTGGGCACGCCCGATCAGCTTGTCGAGCGGGTGGCCCGCTACGCCGCGGCCGGAACCGACGAGCTGATCATCCCCGACTTCAACCTCGCGCCCAGCGAAACCCAAGAAGTAGTCGAGCGCTTCATGACCGAGGTCGTGTCGGCCCTCTGAGCCGCCGCCGAACCCCTGGCGGGCGGGGTGCTTACTTTCTTACATTTCTAACTGTTAATGGTGACCGCCCAGCGAGCGGTTCGTCGCGAGTTCCTCGCCGCGCCTCAACTTCCCGTCATTTTGCCACCACATGTGTGGCGAATCGGGGGGAAGTTCGTGACTCGGGTGCGGTGCTAACGTCCGACGCGGCTTGGGATGCTTGAGAGGAGAGCCATGACCGACACCAGGTTCGGAGAGAGCGTGCCGGCGGTGGTGGAGTCGGCGCCGAGCCGGTTCGACGCCTACGACACCGCGGAGCTGTGGCGCAAGGACGTGGACCACTTCATCCATCCCTTCACCGACTTCGCGGCGTGGAAGGACGAGGGCGCTCTGGTGATGGCCGAGTCCGAGGGGGCCTACGTCTACGACTCAGACGGCCAGCGCTACCTCGATGCCCAGGGCGGGCTGTGGTGCGTCAACGCCGGATACGGCCGGGCTGAGATTGCCGATGCCATGGCCGCGCAGGCTCGCAAGCTGGCCTACTACTCGCCGTTCACCAACACCACCTCGGTGCCGGGCGCCACGCTGGCCCACAAGCTGGCCTCGCTGGCGCCGGGGAGCCTCAACCACGTGTTCTTCGGGCTGTCGGGCTCCGACGCCAACGACACCGCGGTGCGGGTCATCCACTTCTACTTCAACCGCCTCGGCCAGCCGAACAAGAAGACCATCATCACCCGGATCAACGGCTACCACGGCTCCAGCTATCTGGCCATGTCGCTCACCGGGGTGGCCCACGACCACATCGGCTTCGACATCATCGGCGAGCCGCTCATCTCCAGAGTGTCGGGCCCCGACCTCTACCGCCGCCCCGATCAGATGTCTCCCGAGGAGTACACCGCCCACCTGGTGGACGAGTTCCGGGCCAAGGTCGACCAGCTCGGCGCGGACAACGTGGCCGCCTTCTTCGCTGAGCCGGTCATGGGCGCGGGCGGTGTGCTGGTGCCCCCGCCCGGATACCTGCCCGCCATGCGCGAGGCCTGCCGCGAGTTCGGGATCCTCTACGTGTCCGATGAGGTCGTCACCGCCTTCGGTCGGCTCGGGCACTTCTTCGCCAGCGAGGACGTGTTCGGTATCCAGCCCGACATCATCAACGCCGCCAAGGGGCTCACCTCGGGGTACGCGCCCCTGTCAGCCACCCTGCTGTCCGACGAGATTTATGACGTGATCTCGAAGCCGCAGGACCACGGCGCCGAATTCGCCCACGGCTACACCTACTCCGGGCACCCGGTGTCGTGCGCGGCGGCGCTGGCCAACATCGAGATCTTCGAGCGCGAGGACATCTGCGCCCATGTGCGCACCGTCGGCCCCTACTTCGAGGAGCGGCTCCGCAGCCTGAGCGACCTACCCATAGTCGGCGACGTCCGCGGCAAGTGCTTCATGATGTGCGTGGAGAACGTGGCCGACAAGGCCACCAAGGAGATGTTCCCCGACAGTGTCGGCATCGGAAGGCGCATCTCGGACGCCTGCGACGCCCGGGGCCTGCTGGTGCGTCCCATCGGGCGCCTCAACGTGCTGTCACCGCCTTTGATCCTGACCGTGGAGCAGATCGACTGGCTGGTCGACACGCTGAGGGCCGGCATCGAAGAGGTCATGGCCGGCCTCACCCGAGACGGCATCTGGAGCGGCGGCTGAGGCCGCTCAGGCGAGGTTGATGCAGTTGGCACCACATATTGCGGTCGACTACGTCAACTTCGTTTGGATCGCTAAGAACGTGCGCGGGTAGGCGCTTTGCGGGATGCTGAACCACTGCAACGCCAAGGGACTCAGATGCTGCTTGCCGCCTACTCGCGCTGCCTCTTAGGGGCTGCGCGGATAGGCGTTCATTTGGGGCTCCAGCGGTCTCGGTAGGTGAGTAGCTTGCCGACGATGAGCACGGTGGTGGCGAGGCATAGCGCGGCGTGGCGGTGGGCGCTTCGGCGGTCGGTGTTGCGGCGCAGTTGTCCGTAGTTCGACAGCCAGGAGTTGGTGGATTCGACGATCCAGCGAAGCCCGAGCCGCATCGGTTTGTTGGTTCCTGGCTGTTTGGTGCCTCGGCGTTGGATGACGACGTCGTCGATGCCGAGCGCGGCGAGGCGGCTGCGCACAACGGGATAGTCATAGCCCCGGTCCAGGTGCAAGGTTCCGATGTCTTCGAGGAGCCCGGCGGCGGCGACGGCGCCGAGGGTGGGCTCCAGCAGGCGGACGTCGTTGCGGTTGGCTCCGCTGATCGCCCAGCCGATCGGCACGCCGTGGCGCTCGGACGCGACCGACCACTTCCAGCCAATCTTGGCGCGGTCCGTGGGATTCGGTCCTGTGCCCTCGCCCCCGCAGGGCGCTTTGTGAAGCGACCCGTCGAGCGCGACCTCCTCCAGGTCGAGGCCCACGATGCGGTCAAAAGCGGCCAAGGCCTCCTTGCAGAGCTCATCGAACACCCCGGCCGCGATCCACTCGTCGCGGCGGGCCCGAAGCGTGGTGTCTGACACCTCGAAGCCCATGATCGCCTCGACATCGACCCACGACGCCCCCGTCACCAGACGGATCATGAAGCCCCGAAAGCACACCTCATCACCGATCCGGGGGCGGTGACAGCCCAACGGGTGGAACCGGCCCGCAACCGGCAACAGCGCCCTGACGGCCCCCCAGACAGCATCGAACACCTCCGGCTTGAACGCGCGCATAATGACAGAAACCTCCACCCGTCGTCGTTGGTTGGTGCACCCGAAAGTTCACTCGGGACAACCCGACGACCGGTGGATGGTCACCTATCCGCGCGGCCCCTTAGGCCCAGGCCTCCAGCCGGCAGGTGATCAGCAGCTCCGACACCGCCGCGGTGTTGGGCAGCCCGATGAGGGTGGCCACCAGGTCGGCCACGTCGGTGGGCTGGGTGATGGTCTCGTCGTCGGGGTCCATCATGTCGGTGGCCACCGGGCCGGGGCATAGAGCGGTCACCCGGACGCCGTCGTCCCAGCTGACCTGGCGGATCGCGTGCGACAGGGCCAGCAGCGCGTATTTGGTCATGGAGTAGCCGGGCAGCGCGTCGCCCTTGACCCGCTTGGCCGACATCGAGGCCATGTTGATCACCCGGCCCGAGCCGGACCGGCGCAGATGGGGCAGGGCCAGCCGGGTCAGTCGCAGCGGTCCCTTCACGTTGACGGCCCACATCTCGTCGAGCACGTCCTCGTCCATGTCCTCCAGCCCGGTGCGGTCGACGATGCCGGCGCTGTTCACCAGCACGTCGATACCGCCGAAGCGATCGACGGTCGCATCCACCCAGCGGCGGGCCGAGTCGAGGTCGGTGGCCTCGTGATAATTGAGAAGGATCCGCTCGGGCTCAACCTCGGGAGCGTGCTCAGCCAAGGCGTCCGGTCGGCGCGCCCCGAGGCTGAGCCGGTAGCCGTCAGCGGCCAGCCGCGTCGCGATGGCGGCTCCGATGCCCCGGCTGGCCCCCGACACCATCACCACCCGGCCCGTTGTGTTGGTTGAACCCATTGTTGGCCTCTAGTCCGTGGTCGAGTCGCCCGCCGGCATGTGCCCGATGGGGTGACGGCTAGACCGCCGATTATCGTCGGCCAGCGTGCGATGGGCGAGCCCGGGGCCGACGACCCGATGACAGTCAGGCTGGAGGCGGAGATTTCCCCGGGTGTGAGCCCGGGCGACTTCGTGGACCTGGCCGTGCGCTGCGAGCGGGCCGGGTTCGATCGCTTCGGCGTGTCCGACGTGGTGTTCTGGCCCGACTGCTTCGTGCTGCAGGGGCTGATCGCACAGGCAACCAGCCGGATCCACATCGGCTCGATGGTCACCAACCCCTACTCGCGTCATCCGGCGATGCTGGCCGGCGCGGTGGCCACGCTCCAGGAGCTTTCGGGCGGCCGCATTTTCCTCGGCATCGGCGTGGGCGCCGGCCTCGAGGACCTGCGGATCGACTACCCGAGGCCGGTGCGGGCGCTCAGGGAGGCGATTGTCGGCATACGGGGCCTGCTAGCCGGCGAGACAGTCGAGCTGGACGGCGAGATGTTCCCCATCGACGGCGCCAGGCTCGTTCGGCCTCCCGAGGTGCCGGTGCCGATCTCGGTGGGCACCCGTAGCCCCCAGGTGATGCGCCTGGCCGGGGAGCTGGCCGACATCGCACTGGTGGGTGCCCGCCACTTCACCGCCGATATCGCAGAGCAGTACTACCGCTGGCTGTCCGAGGGCGCGGCCCGGGCGGGCCGAGACGTCGCCGACATCGATGTCGCGCCCCGCCTTACTCTGTGCGTGTCGTCCAACGGGGACCTGGCCCGCCGGTCGGTGGTGCGATACGTGGCCCACTACCTGGCCATCATCCGACCCTCCGAGATGGATCCCGATCGGCTCGCCGCCATCGACGAAGCGCTGGGTCGGGCCACAGGCTGGTACTTCGACCTGGACCGCTACGACCCGCCGGAGCTGTTCGACCTGGTAACCGAGGACTGGATCCGCCGCTACGCCATAGCCGGGGCACCATCGGAGATCCCCGAGCAGGTCAAGGAGGTGACCGCCCTCGGGTTCACGAGTGCCAGCCTGAACCTCGCCGCGGTCCTTCGTCCCTCCATGGCCGAGGGTATGGCGGAGACCATCGACGGCTTCGCCGCGGTGATCGACGACTGCCGCTAGCGAGAACGTTCAGGAGGTTTGGCGGCGAACGAACTTCCGGGAGTTGTACTCCTATATGACACAAAACCGCCGGAAGTTCGTGGTAGTCGACTAGTGGGGCGGCCTCACTCCGATCACCTCACCGTTGAGGTAGGCCCAGAAGCCGCTGGGATGGTCGGCCCACCGGCGGAAAGCGACCGAGATCGCCACCAGGTCGCCTCGAGTGGCGAATCCGCCGGATACGGCGTGCTGCGCGAAGTCGCTGTCCACCACCCTCACGGCCCACATCTCGCCCCAGAGATCGCGGCCCGCCGCGTCGGCGTAGGTGGTCGTGCTGGTCGTGACGACCGGGTCCACGAAACCGGCGGCGCGCACCCATCCCGGCAGGAAGCGCCCGGCATCGGCCTCGCCTCCGTTGGCCGCGGCTACTTCGTGGTAGAGGCGCAGCCAGCGCTGGATGGCCGGATCGACCGGCGCGTGGACCATCGTCTGGTAGTCGGAGTCTCTCACCGCCATCAGCCCGCCGGGGCGCAGCACTCGCCGGGCCTCCCGCAGCGCCCGAACCGGGTCGGACAGGTGCTGCATCACCTGGTGGGCGTACACCACATCGAAGTTTCCGTCGTCGTAGGGCAGGTCGTGGGCGGAGCCCACCTCGAAACTGGCGTTGTCTATGCCAGCATCCTCGGCCCGGCGTCGGGCCGAATCGACCATCTCGGCCGAGGTGTCCACGCCGACGACCGCTCGAGCTCGGCGGGCCAGTCCGACGGTGATCGTGCCGGGGCCGCATCCCATGTCCAGCACGGCGGCGTCCGGCTGCAGCCGGGGAAGCAGGAAGGCCGCGCAGACCTCGGCTGTTCGCCGCCGGTAGGACTCGACTATCACACGGTGATACCCGTGCGTGTAGCGCTCTCCGTTGGGCCGATCGACTGTCATCGAGCCAAGAGGCTAGGGCTCTCGCACTGCGCCGCGATCCAGTCGGGGCAGCAGGAACGCGGCGTACGTCTCGGCGCGGCGCCTGGTGCACGACCGGACGATCACGTGGTGGTATTCGCGCGTGTCGCGTTCGTTCTCAGGCCGCTTGGTCGTTACCGTCGGGCAGGTGCGTCAATCAAGGGCGGGCAGGTTCGTTGTGAATCGTCACTCCGAAGGATCTCGAAGCCGATGTCGCCCACGCCGGGCGTGCCGCAGTGCACCTCGTCGAGGCTCAGCTGGATCTCTGGGCCGCTCAAACGGCGCTCCTTGCCATCCAGTCGACGTTGACCTCGCGTAGGCGGTGCCATGCGACGGTGAGGTGGTGCTCGGTGAACAGCCGTCCCTTGCGAGGGCTCCACCCCCGCACGCCCTGGACGGCGCAACCGATGTCTTCGACGGCACGATGATCGTCCTGAGTCGCAACCCAGTGCACCGAACTCAACAGCTCCAACTCGTAGGGTGACTCGAAGCCTCTTACGAGGTCGAGCACTTCGCTGATTCTGTCTGTCGTGTCGGAGCGTCCAGCGAGGAACATGGTGGCCTCATCAGCCGCGCCCGGCATAACCTCAAGAGTTCCGGACTCATGGACCTTGCGGCTTCGGTCGCCGTAGCCGCGCAGGAAATGGCCCTCGACTCGCGCGAGTACATGGTTGAGGTTCTCCGCATACGGGCCGTAGCGACCGCGCACGTACTTCAGGCGCAGGTCCTCGCCAGCGGCCTGCTGGAAGTACATGAGTTTCTGCAGCTCTAACTGGCTCACGCCCAGGAAAACTCCGGCGGCCTCGACATAGGCCGCTGTTAGAGCTACTAGGACCGCCTTGCCCGATGTCATCGCCGGCCGCTCCGAGCCCACCGGCATGGCCGACTCAACGGGAGCACCCGCGGGCGGATAGACGAGCACCTCGACATCGCGGAGGCTGCGGAACGCTTCGCGGATCAGCGGCTCGACATCGCGCCAGCTTAAGCCTCCATTGCCGCAGCCGAGCGGAGGCACGGCGACTGACTTGATTCCGAGATCCGTGACAACGCTGACCAGATCCTCCAGGCCTGCGCGGATATCGTCGAGGCGCGCACGGGAGCGCCAGTGCTTCTTGGTGGGGAAATTCACGATGAACTGCGGCTGCTCGATTCCGCCGTTGTCGAACACGAACATCTTGCCCAGCTGAACCCGGCCGGCCTTGCAGGCTCGGGCGTAGGCCTTGAAGTTCGCAGGGTAGGCCTGCTTGAACTGCAGGGCTATGCCCTTGCCCATCACGCCGACGGTGTTGACGGTGTTGACCAGCGCATCCGCACCGGCGTCGAGAAGGTTGCCGTCGGACTCGACGATCATCCGCGTGCCCCTTCGTTTAGTAGTACCAGTCGGCTTCGATGGTGCTCGGCAGCTCTACGGAGTGTTCTACCAGCAACTGCCGGACACGTTCCAGCATTTGCTCATTGCGAGTTGCGAGCGATTGCAAGGCGCGTGCAGGCACATGGCGATGGACCAGGAACTCAGCGGCTCGTCGACGCATGCGGTCGCCGTCGGCCGGGGTGTTGCGCCAGTACGTCTCGCACATGAGATCCCAGTCAACCATCGTGTCGAGGAGGGCTAGATCTTCGTCGAACCTGGTGATGGTGCTGGCGGAGTTGCCGTCGCTGATCACACACCGGCAGTTGTGTGTTTGTAGGAGCTCCGGGACCGTGATCAAATAGATCAGTGGGTCGAGCCCGCCGGTGTACTCAGGCACGCTCCCTTGGGAGATCACGTACATCATTGGTGACCGCGGCGCAAAATAGAACGGGACGTAGTCGGCCGCCACGCCTCTAGGTCCAGCGCGCACCGGCAAGCTGCGTCGGCGATCCTTGATGCCGCGATCACCCACTTCCTCGGCGAGGAGGCCGTTGCCCTGCATCTCCGTGTCACACCGTAAGCCTTGAGTGAGCACCGTAGCGAGGTTGCGGATGTGGGTGAAGTGGTAGAGCCTCGTCGGCTGGGGGCGTGCGATGGGTACTCCTTGGGTGGTTCTCTACAGCGAGGCGGGGATGGTCTCGTCGAACAGCCAGGACTCGACCAGGTCCACCGCGCCGGGTCCGGCGAGCTCGTCCACCAGCTCGAGGAACTCCTCGGTGTTGGTGGTTCCGCCCGCCGACCGGTTGTAGTGGGTGCGCAGGATCTTGAAGAAGGTCTCGTCGCCGGTGTGGCGACGCAGGGCGTGCAGGGTCACAGCCCCCCGGAAGTAGACCGTCTGCCCGAAAAGGTCCTCCAACTCGATGCCCTTCGGCGGCCCGGTCTCGAAGGCGACCATCTGCGCGTAGATCTGCACGATGACGTCTTGGATGTCCGCTACGAAGTGCTCGGCCTCGTACATCAGGTGCAGGTAGGTGGCGAAGCCCTCGTTCATCCAGATCTCGCTCCAGTCGTCGGGCGTGACCGAGTTGCCCAGCCACTGGTGGGCGACCTCGTGGGCGATGATGCCGGGACCGATGCTGGCTGGTCCGTGCAGCGAGAGCGTCTGGTGTTCGAGCGCAAAGCCCAGCGGGAACGGCACCACGATTGTTCCGTAGGCGTCGAACGGGTAGGGGCCTAGCAGGTCCTCCAGGAAGGCGATCACATCCGGAGTCACTGCCAGTGCCGCGGCGATCTCGGGAGCGGCCGTGCTGTGCACGTAGTCCCGGATCACAGGGCCGTCTGGATACAGCGGTCCGTGGTCGATGCGATCGAAGTCGCCGATGTAGACCGCGGCCAGGTAGGTGGCCATCGGGTCGTCCATCCGCCAGGTGAAGGTGGTGCGGCCGTCGGTGGTGGTCTCGTCGATGAGGAGCCCGTTGGAGGCCGCCGTGATGCCCTCTGGCACGGTGATCTGGATCTCGTAGGTGGCTTTGTCGGTCGGGTGGTTGTTGGAAGGGAACCACGTCATCGATCCCGACGGCTCGCTCGCGGTGTAGATCACGCCGCTCTGCTCCTGCCAGCCCAACACGAAGAACTCGACACTAGGATCGTCGATCGGCTGGGGCGAGCCCGAGTACGCGATCTCCACCGAGAACGCCGTTCCCGCCGCGAGCGGGCTCGCAGGCTTGACCGTCAGCTCGTGTCCGGACCGGGAGAACTCGGCGTCGGTGCCGTCGACGGTCACCGACAGGACCTCCAGCCCGGACAGGTCAAGGTTGAACGCGGCGAGGTCCTCGGTGGCTTCGGCCGTGATCGCGGTCAGTGCCGAGATGGTGTTGACCGCCGGGTCGACGTCGAGCTTGATGTCGTAGTGGAGGACGTCGTAGCCGGGATTGCCGAGCTTCGGGTAGAAGCTGTCGCCCACCCCCTCCGGGTCGGGCGGCTCAGGCGGCTGTGCCTCAGGCTCACTGGTGGCGGGTTCGGCCTCGTCCGGGGATTCCGTAGTCGTGGTCGACGGCGGAACCGTCGTGGTGACGGCGACCGAGGTCGCGGGTACGGCGTCCGGACCCTCATCGACGGCCCCGCCGCTGCATGCAGTTGCGAGCAGAGCCGCGGCCGCCAAGACGATCCTCGCCCGGGTAAACACGGCGGGCAGCCTACGGCTGGCCTGCCGGGCCTGGCGCGGTTAGGCCTGGCCGGTCTGGCGCAGGAAGGTCAGGCTGTCGAAGTAGTCGACACGGCGCTCGATGAGGCCGTCGCGAACCGTAAGCCGCATGACCCCTCGGATCTCGAAGGGCTTGCCGTCCGCTCGGGCCCGCATCACGTAGGCCGCGGCGACCCGGTCGCCCTCGACGAGGATCTCCTCGGCCTCGTAGGTCAGGCCGGCGAACGTCACCAAGAAGTCGGCCAAGCGTTCGAGGTAATCAGCTCTGCCCCGGCTGGGCAGACCCAGCGCGCTGGTGTGCACGTTGGAGAAGCCGTCGCTCACGTGGGCGGCCACCGCCTCCGGGTCGCCGGAGCCGAACGAGGCCAGATACGACGCCGTGACGGCCCGTGGATCGCTGGTGGCGCTCAGTGCATCACCTTCTGGGCGTGGGCGTACACGCCCTGGTCGTAGCTGAGCTCGATCATGTTGCCGTCGGGGTCGCTGATCATGCAGATGTAGCCGATGGGCGGCGGCATTTCCGTGGGCGGCATAGCCAGGCAGCCCTCGGCCTCGGCGACGGCCGCGGCCGCGTCGAGCTCCTCCCGGCTGGTGACCTCGACGCCCAGGTGGGCGAAGGGCGCCAGCGTGGCGATGGGAGCGTCCTTGAACGGGTCCGACTCGGGGAAGAACTGGGCCAGCACCAGGATGAAGGGCTTGTCGGGGGAGTCGTCGTGGCCCAGCCAGGCGCCGTAGCCGTCGGCGTCCTCGCGCTTGTCCAGCAGCTTCATCGGGGTGTGGGTGGTGTACCAGTCGATGCTGGCGTCCATGTCCTTGACCCGCAGCGCGATGTGGGTCCATCGGGCGTGGGGAGGATGGACGGTGTAGGTGTCGGTCATTTCAGGTCTACTCCTGGGTCCATCCCTCGGGGATCTTGGGATCGTCGCCGCCGTAGGTCCACAGCACCAGCGTGTTGCCCCAGGGGTCCTTGAATGCGTTGTTGTAGCCGTTGAACTCGCCGAAGTAGTGGTGCCGCCACAGCTCGGTGGCGCCGTTGGCGACGGCCCGGTCGGAGATGGCGTCCATGTCGTCGTCACCGGAGACGAGGATCCAGATGCGCACGGTGTGGCCGTCGGGACTGAGGTGTCGGGGATCGGGCCCGTCGTCGGTGGGGTGGGGGCGGCGGTTGGCGACGTTGGTGATGCCCAGGTGCAGGTTGCCGGTCGGTCCCTGGGTGCCGTCGGGGAGCCTGAAGTTCTGGCCGGGCACGATCCGGTAGAACGACCCGGCCGGTCGGGGCTCCACCACCCAGCCGAACACGTTGCGGTAGAAGTCCGCCGCCTTCTCGGGTTCGTCGGTGGGGAAATCGACGAAGATGAGGGCGTTCGGGTAGGGCTCGGTCATGGTGCGCTCCGAGGCTCGGCGGCATGGGCGGGCGGGCGGGCGGCTCAACCTAGCAGCCACCCGAGGGCCGCTGTAACTCGGAGTTCAGCGCAGCCGGGGCTTGATGCGCTCGCCGCTGGCGAATGCCGCCTGGCCCTCAGCCAACGCCTCCGGCCGGGTTCCGGTGGTAAGGATGGACGGAGCCATCGCCAGAGCGTCGAGCCGGCCCATGTCGTTGGCGGCCCAGATGGCCCGCAGGGAGCCCTGCACCGCCTCTGGCGGCTGCGACGCGATGATCGCCGCCAGCCGGTCCGCGGCCTCTTGCAGCTCGTCGGAGGGCAGGACCTCGGACAGCAGCCCGATGCGCAGCGCGGTCTGCGCGGTCATCCGCTCGTGGCTGCCCAGCAGGGTGAGTCGCAGCACCTCGCCGAGCGGCATGCGCTGGGCCATCTTGATCGGCTCGTACACGGCTGCCATGCCGTAGGTGACGTGGGGGTCGAAGAAGGTGGCGTGCTCGGCCGCGATGATGATGTCGCACTCTGCGATCAGGTAGAAGGCTCCGCCGCAGCAGACGCCGTTCACCGCGGCGATCACCGGCTTCCACAGGTCGCAGGCCTTCGGTCCCAGATCGTTTCCGGGATCGTCGTACATGAAGTCGTTGGACGTTCCGTAGAGGCTGCCGCGCCCGGCGAGGGCCGGCATATCGACGTCCCGGTCGATCCCCGCGCAGAACGCCCGGTCGCCTGAGGCGGTGAGCACGGCCACCCGGGCGTCGTCGAGCTCGCGCAGGGCCCGCCATGTGGCTCGGATCTCTTGGCGCATGCGGTCGTCGAAGGCGTGCAGCGCCTCGGGCCGGTCGAGCGTCACACGGCAGACATGATCCGCGATCTCGACCCTTATCGTCTCGAACCGCTCCGGCTCGAACGACACGTTGCGATCGGCTAGTGCCACTACTCCCGACTCTACCTTTGGCTCCTAGAGGCCGAGCGGGTAGGCGTCACGTCATGAGAAGCTCGCGAGGCGCTCAGCGAGGCCATGGCCCGAGCGGCCCGTGAGCGCAGCGAACAAGAGCGGGAAAGCACGATGCTGCACCGCGAGGCGGCATCCCCTACCCTCGCTGTTTCTCAGGTGATCTCGGACCTGAGCTTGCGCAGCAGGCGCGGCATGTCGGGCGGCTGCACCACCGCGGCTCGGATGAGGTCGTCGAAGTGCTTGACGAACGTCATCACGTGGTGCCGGTTGTTGAGCACCAGGTACATCTGGCCGAGATACAGCACCACTCGCTCGAGACCGAAGATCGTGACCGCGCTGGCGTAGCGCTGACGGCTGTCGTAGAGGAACCACCGGAACGTGGGGTACAGCTCTTCGCATAGTTCGATCATCCGGTCGAGCTGGACAACCCGGTGCCGGTGCTCGAGGGCGGCCCAGACGTCCCAGCCCCGGGCGAAGCCCTCGATGGCCTGGATGGAGTTGCAGCATTCCAGGTCGCTGCCCGGCGCCCGGGCCATCTCGAGGGGGGCGGTGGCGGTCTCGATTCGCTGCTCGGGCCTGATCGTGGCGTAGCGCTGAACCTCGTGGCGAATGACCGCCTCCGTCTTGACCAGGTCGGGCAGCGATGCGGGCAGGGTGCGGATCTTCGAGCCGGCCGACTGCCCGTGCCACTCGATCCAGGCCTCGTCCAGCGGGCTCAGCTCGTCGAGGTTCAGGGCGAACTCCTCATGGACGATGTCGGCGCGGGACGGGCCGCCGTCGGTCAGGCCCAGCAGCCAATCCACCGAGGCTCCGGATGCCTCGGCGATGGCCGCGAGGGTCTCCACCCGGGGGAGGCGGCGTTCGCCGGCTGACAGCAGCTGCGACAGCGTGGACCGGTCGATCCCGGCCTCGGCGGCGAAGTCCGATTGGGGCCGGCCCGTGTCGGCTATCAGCTCTCTGAGCCGTTCCCGGAACCGGATCACCACCTCGGACTGCCCGATCATCGTGTTGTGATCATACAATAATTGTTGCGCTAGCGCTACATAACTCGCGCTTCGTGCGGAAGTGCCACGAATTGTGCGCATCTCATCACGCTTCTGAAGCTGATCTCTCCCTACTTTGAACCTCAGCAGGTGGAGGGGGCTAATTCCAACTGCGCATCGAGAGAGAGGGTTGATGGCTGCGGACGCGACCAGATCGGGTGTCGAGTGGCGCACGATCGCGGTCGCAGTCGCAGTGCACGGCCTTTGGCTGGCAGCGGTGGCCCTCCACGGAATTACCCCGTGGCCGCTGACCGTGATCGCGCTGGCCGTGGCTGTGGCCTGGCACGGCTCGCTCCAGCACGAGACCATCCACGGCCATCCCTTCCGCAGTCGGCGGCTCAACTGTGCGGTCGGCTCGCTGCCTGTGTCGCTTCGCCTCCCGTACCTCGTCTACCGGCGCTACCACCTCTCTCACCACGACTGCATCGACCTCACCGATCCCACCGACGACAGCGAGAGCTTCTATGTGAGCGCCGAGCGGTGGGAGGCGATGGGACCGATTCGCCGGGCCGTGGTTCTCGCCCACCACACCCTGCTGGGCCGCATGGTGCTGGGCCCGCCCCGGGAGGTGGCCAGAGTGCTGGCCCACCAGGCCCGTGAGATTTGGAGGGGCGACCGCGAGCTGGCCCGGTGGTGGTCCATACATGTTGTGGCCGCAACCGCCCTGGGCCTGTTCGCGGTCGCAGTCATGGGGCTGCCCCTGTGGCAGTACCTGCTGGGCGCGTGGTATCTGGGGCACTCGCTCACGCTGGTGAGGTCCTACTGCGAGCACCGTTGGGTGCAGGGCGCCACCCGCTCGGCGATCGTTCGATCGGGGTCAGCGTTCGGGCTGCTGTTCCTCAACAACAACTTCCATCACGCCCACCACGCCGAGCCCGGCGTCCCCTGGTACGAGTTGCCGGCTCGGGCGACCGCCACCGGCGCCCTTGCCGAGGCGTCGGAGGGCGCAGGGCTGTACCGCGGCTATCTGGACGTGGCCCGCCGCTACCTGCTGCGGCCCTACGACCACCCTGTGCATCCCGCTCAGCGGATTGGATCTCCCACCTGAGGAGTGGTCGGGCCTCCGGAGATTAGGCCCGACCGCAGGCGCTCCGGCCGGGTCGGCTATCGGTCGAGCAGGCGCTCCGGCCGGGCTGGCTAGCGGACGAGCAGGCGCTCGGCTATCGCCCTGGCGTCGTCGAGGCTCTCGACGAAATGGTCTCCGGGGACCCGGCGCAGAGCGTCGAGGGACTGCAGGCTGGTGGCGGGTAGGCCCCGGAGCCCCATGACTATGCACTCCGTGTCGTTGGCCAGAGCGGAGTGGATCTGGATCAGACCCGCCAGCACAATGATCGTCAGCGCCTCCGGTCCGCTGTCGGCGTAGTGGGCGACGATGAACGACATGGCGACGGCCATGGGGGCGGTGGCCCCGGAGATCTGGACCTTGGTGCCGCCGAAGACTGCCGCGAAGAAGCCCACCGCCACCGCGCCGTACAGGCCGGCCGCCGCGCCCAGGCCCGACACCACGCCGAAGGCCAGCGCCAGCGGCAGCACGACGAGGGCTGACGTGATGCCGCCCGCGAGATCGTGCCTTAGCGTTTTGGCGTCGTAGCCGATATTGATCGCCGCGACACTAACTTTGCAGCAATCGGCGGGCGATGTCACGGGCCTCGTCGAGGTTCTCGACGAAGTGGTCCTCGGGTAGGCGGCCCAGCACTCCCAGCGCTTGGAGGTTGGATCCGGGCAGGCCGCGCAAGCCCATCACGATGCACCCGGTGTCCTCCTCGATGGCCACATCCACCAGCTGGCCCACCACCAACGCCGCGCTGTCATCGATGCGGACGGTGCCGGAGTTGGTCCTCGCCGCTGAAGGTCGACGCGTCGCCCACGGGTGACTGCCTCTCTAACGGGTCGGTCGCACCCTGCGGTCAGGCCGGCGGGGCGCCCTTCCAGCCGTCCCAGTGCAGCACTTCGTCGAGCGGTTCGCGGGTGCCGGGGCGGAAGTCGGTGCCGATCGTGTGGGCTACGGGGATGAGCGCCACTTGCAGGCAACGGTCGTATGGGATGTCGAGGATCTCCGCCGCTTGCTGCTCGTGCGCCAGATGCAGCGTGGTCCAGCACGTGCCCAGTCCCCGCTCCCGGGCGGCCAGCATGAAGCTCCACGACGCTTGGATCACCGATCCCAGCCTTGAGGTCGCACCGCCCCATGACGGCCTGTCGACGCGGCTCTGCCGCAGGCACGGGATCAGGAACACCGGCGCCCGCTCGAGGTTGTCGGCGAGGTATTGGGCCGAGTCCGCGATCCGCTCGAATGAGGCCTGAACTGCGGGGTCACCGTGCTTGGGGGCATTGGTGGGGAAGTGGGGCGACTTCACGTAGGCGGACCACGACTGGCGGTAATACTCGGCCAGCGCCGCCTTCTTGTCCGGGTCGGTCACCACCACCCATGCCCAGTCTTGGCGGTTGCCGCCGCTGGGCGCCTGCAGCGCGATGCCCAAGCACTCGGTGATCAGCTTGGGATCGACCGGCCGGTCGAAGTCCAGGCGCTTGCGGACGGCGCGCGTCGTTGTCAGCAATTCGTCGACGGACAGTCCCAGCATCTGTGGCCTCCTGCGTCGGGTGGTGATCAGACCCTACGGTGCCGGTACCGGCATCATCCCGTCAGCAGCGGAAGCACCTCTTCGGCGATGCGGTGGAGCTGTTCCTCGACTTTGTCGTAGGGGTCGCCGGGCATGGCCGGGAACAGCAGCAGGTTTTCCAGGCCGATCTGCTCGTCGCGCCAGCTGATGGCTTCGGCCACCTGCTCGGGGCTACCCGCCACCCAGGTCTTCTGGTCGATGGAATCCTCCAGGGTGGGGATCAGCCCCGGCTTGGCCGGGTTGCCGTCGGGGCCCATGTAGCCCTTGCTCCATCCGTAGGGGCCGAGGAATTTCCAGAGCTCGTCGTGGCCGTCGCGCACCGATGCGACCGCGTCCTCGTAGGTGTCCTCCACCCGGAGGCACTGCACGAGAAGGCGATTCTCGCCCCGGGCCAGCTCCCGGCCATGGTGGGCCACGTATCTCTCGGCGAACTGTTCCCAGCGCTCCTTGATGAAGGTGTGGTGGTAGTTCCAGAACACCCCGCCCCAGCCGCAGCGGGGGATCTGCTCCAGAGTGGCCGGCGACTTCGCGGCCTGCCAGATCTCGTATGGGTACAGGGGCCGCGGAACCAGGCTGAGCTCGGTCACGAACCCGCCCCGGTCCGGGATTCCCGGCGGCGGGAAGTCGTAGACCTCGCCGTGGAAGCTGAAGGACTCGTTGTCCAGCGCCAGGCGGATCACTTCCATGGCCTCGTCGAACTGCTGGCGGTTGAGCTCGTCGTCGGCGGCCTTGTCGGGATTGTCGAAACTGCCGATGCGGGTGCCCAGCGTCTCAGCCTCACGGGGCACAGTGCCCCGGCCCACGCCCAGGATCCCGCGGCCGCCGGAGATGTTGTGCAGGGTGGCGAAGTCCTCAGCCAGCCTGAGCGGATGCCACTGGGGCACGATGTTGAACGCCATCCCGATACGGATGTTCTCGGTGCGCTCCGCGACGATGGTTCCCGCCAGGATCCCGTTGGGTATCACCTCGTAGCCCTCGTGCTGGAAGTGGTGCTCGGTCAGCCAGTACGAGTCGAACCCCAACTGGTCGCACACCACTCCCATGTCGATGACTCTCTCGGTGGCCCGCCAAGCCTCCTTGTGGTCGAAGCGGCGGTCGGTGGGAGCAGGGGGCCCCGCTCCGGCGTCGGGCAGCTCCACGCCGCCGAACAGGAACACTCCAGTCCGCATTTCAGCGCCAGACTAGTTGATCGGCGGCGACGGAGTCTCAGGAGCACGAATCCGATTTGGCTCGGTGTTAGGCGTGACAAGCCGAGTACATTCGAATGGCTCTGAGAGCCGCCTAGCCATCCTGTGGAAACCGGTAGTGGAAGCCGGGACCCCGTCCCGATGGACGGCTCGGTACTAACCCCTCTTCTTGGGCGAGGGTCTTGAGGTGCGCGACGGCAGTTGGGTTGCTGACGCCAGTGAGTGCTCGGTATTCGGCTGTGGAAATGCGGCGACGCTCTCGCACCCACTCGGTGGCCGCGGCAAGTCCCGGCTGGGGAATCCCAAGGTGGCGGCGCGCCGGTTGGGATAGACGCCATGCCACAGGTCCGGCTTCGGGAATCGCTATGGGCGTCAGTAGCCGTGCACCCCCTGCTGTCCGGTATGTCGACACCCTGAGCAGTGCGTTCTGGGCATCGGTCTGTGTTCTCTGGAGGAGGCGGTGGCACGACTTTGCGGTAAAGAACGGGGTCGCAGGGTTCGTTGCTCGCCAGACGAGCAATGCGGTATCAGTGTCTTCGCGAGCTTCCGCTGGTTCGAGAGAGCTGAAGAAGCGGTGCCAGTTTGTGTCGACCGGTCTTCCGCCGAGCACGACGCGTACCGCCGGGCTGTCGGTGGATTCGATGAGTGGCTGCTGGCCACCGATTCGGATCAGGTCGCCGACCATCATGTCGACGCCTACGCCCTCCTGCTCTACGAGTCCGAGTTGGCGGACAGCCCCCATAAGCGTCCGATAGCGAGGCTGAGAGGGATGGGTGATGATGTTGTCTGCCGTAACGTCGCCGATGAACCCGCCAGGAGACGTGACTCGGAGTTCGTCGCCGATGTGTTCCACCACGGTCGGATCTCGCCGGTTCCAATCCCTATGACACACGCCGTTGAGGATTGCCTCACGCAGGGAGCGCTCTGGGATGGCTCGGATCCGCGTGATGCCGAAGCCATCAGGAACCTCAGAGACAGGGTTGTTGCGCGCCGCTTCTGCCTCGACGAGATCGAGTTCCTCGAGCAGGCACAGTCCCGGCTCGTGGATGCGGACCGTCGACTTCGCTCCGGGCACAGGCCGGTGCGTGTAGTCGATGGAGGGCTGGTCCCGCGGAATCAGGAGGATCTCGCCGGCCATGTTGAGAGAATCGGTGTCGTCGTGGAGCAGTCCGAGCCGGGCGAGCAGGTCGCGAAGATCGAGAGATGCCTTGAGACGGTCGACCACAGATATCCGGCGCCTCAAGCTCGCGACCGCTCCTTCGGCGATGTCGTCCATGGAGTGCCCGGAGCGCCGGTGAGATGGGTCCGCCGCGGCGTCCGCGAACAGGCCCTGGAGCAGTTCGGTGCTGGTGACGAGCACACAAGACCTGCCTACCCGTTGCCGGTACCTGCCGTTGAACGGCACCGGCTCCACAGCCTGCGGAACACTGATGACCAGGAGCCGCGTTCCAGCGATGAACACCTGACGGATCTCTGTGCTGAGCTTGCGTTCGGTGAGTTCGTAGAGGCGTTTTCGAAGCCAATCGGCGTCCGTGTCAGACCCGATGAGCTGCCCTGTCCTGTCGTCGCCACCGACGATGAGGGCACCGCAGATCAACCACGATGATGTTCTACGAACGCACTGAGAAGTCAAAATTACAAGTATGTAATTTGTTTGCTTAACTTTTGGGAGAGGCTCGGCCACGATCAGGTGCTCCGCGACCGTACCGGTGGCGGTCATGGGCAGGCCGGTGGCACCGAATCGATCAACTGTAGTTGCTACGTCCAGCTGTCAGCCGAGGCCCAGCACCGCGCAGGTGCAACGGCGATCGCGGAGGCGCTCGTCAGAAGGGCCGACCACCCCGGCCCTCCCGACCTCGTTGAAGACGACGAGCATCTCCTCGGTTTCTCCGGAGTGCGATGCTGAAGGCTCTCGCGCTGGTGGTGGCCTGCCTAGTTGGCAAGCAGCTCGGCCTTCCATGTCGGATCTCCATTATCTTCAAGAAGAGGATCTCGCAAGGACCGACTCAGCAGAGCCATGGCAGACGAACCGTTCGACATCGAGCCGCTGGACGCCACTTTCGGCGCGGTGGTCACAGGGGTGGAGTTGCGGTCCATCGGCGACGCCGCGTTCGATGCGCTGCACAAGACGTGGCTCGAGTTCGCCCTGCTGATATTCCCCGGCCAGTTCTTGACCAAGGAGGAGCAGGACGCCTTCGCTCTGAGGTTCGGGCCCCTGGAGTTCAAGGCCGCGGCCTTCAGCAACGTGGACGCCGACGGCAACATTCTCACCGACCCCGACCATGACGTGGTGAAGTCGCTGCGTGGCAACGAGGGCTGGCACCACGACAGCACGTACATGCCGCTTCAGGCCAAGGGATCGGTGTTCACCGCCGAGGTGGTGTCGACCCGGGGCGGGGCCACCGGATGGGCCGACATGCGGGCTGCCTACGAGGCGCTAGACACGGAGACCCAGCATCGTCTGACCGGCATGCGGGCTTACCACTCGCTGTACTACAGCCAGGGCCGCTCCGGCAATATGCCGACCAAGACCGCCGGCGGTGGGTACGAGATGTACGGCTTTCACGACCTTGAGCCGGCGCTGCGGCCGCTGGTGAAGGTGCATCCCGAGACGGGCCGGCCCAACCTGCTGATCGGCCGCCACGCCTACGGGATTGTGGGAATGGTCGAGGACGAGTCGGAGGCGTTCCTCGACAGGCTCAACGCCGAGGCCTGCCAGCCGCCGCGCATTCACCATCATCAGTGGTCGGCGGGCGAAGCGGCCCTGTGGGACAACCGCCGCCTGATGCACCGGGGCACGCCCTTCGACATGACCGAGCCCCGGGTCATGTGGCACACCCGCATCGCCGGAGATCCGGACACAGAGATGGCCGACAATCACCGCGGCTCTCAGCAGCGTTCGGGCACCGATGTCATGGGCGAGGACACCCTCATCGTCGGCTGAGCCCTGCTGCGTCAGCCGGGCCGACTGCTATAGGGCGTCGTGCCGGTGGCGCCCACGTTAGGGTCGGCCGGTTGGTGCTTGAATCCGGCCGAGCCTTCGGGGCGGCGCGCGACGCGAGATGGGGCATAGTGGGGCCGTGAGCGGCGATGCGGCGATTTCGGGCCCGCCCCCGATGCCCGACTTGGGCCGCATGGGATCGGAGCGGATGGCCCGGCTGCGTGACCAGATGCGGGCTCGGGGCGTGGACGGGGCCGTGCTGCTGCATGGTCCCCACGTGACCTACGCCACCGCACATGTTCCCGAAGCGGTTGACGCCAGTCACGCCAATCATCGCCGTGCGGTGGCCATCGTCGGCGCGGCGGACGGTCCAGCCCGGCTCCATGCCCATGACCCGGTCGACGACGTCGCTGCGGCCTGCGCCGAGGTGGGCGCTCCGTTGTGGCCCGAACTTGATGACGGTGCGGCCGCGGTAGGGGCGGCCATCGCCGAGGTCCTCGGGGACGTGACCGGCCGCCGGGTGGCGGTGGACGCGGTGACCGGCGCCATGGCCCGGGCCAGCCTGCTCGACGGAGCCGAGTTGGTCGACGCCAGCCGGGTGCTGGGGCCGGCCCGCGTGGTCAAGACCGAAGACGAGCTGGCCTGCATAGACCAGGCCCAGCGGCACACCGAGCGGGCCATGGGCGCGGCCCAGGCCGCCTGCGTGCCCGGCGCCACCCGGGCCGAGGTCGCCGGCGCCTTCCTGGCCGCCCTGCGCGACAGCGACGCCACTAGCGGCGCCGCCGGCACCGGCCCGGCCGCCCTGCGCGACAGCGACGCCACTAGCGGCGCCGCCGGCACCGGCCTGGCCGCCCTGCGCGACAGCGACGCCACTAGCGGCGCCGCCGGCACCGGCCCGGCCGCCCTGCGCGACAGCGACGCCAGCAGCGGCTTCGACTATCGCAACGGGATCGACCCCATCTTCCAGCCAATGCCTGCGCACCGCGATGGCGGGCCGCGCACCTCCACGGGCCATGTGGCCTTCCCCACCGGGGTCGACAACCCCGTTTTCGCCAAGGGTGATCTGGTGTGGGTGGACGCCGGAGTGGGCTTCTGCGGCTACATGTCCGACTTCGGGCGCACCTGGGTGGCGGGGCGCGGCCCGAATCCGGCTGAGCAGTCGCTGTTCGACCGCTGGAGGGCGGTACTGCACGCCTCGCTGGCCGCGGTGCGCCCCGGAGCGACGCTCGATGACGTGGGCCGGGCCGCCCGGGCCGTCGAGCCGGAGGAGACGCCATGGCTGCCCCAGTTCTACCTGGCCCACGGAACCGGCTTGGAGAGCGCGGAGATGCCCATGGTCGGCACCGACCTGGGCTCGGCCTTCGACGACGGCTTCGAGCTGGCTGCGGGGATGGTGCTCGTGTTCGAGCCGGTCATCTGGGCCGACGGGGTGGGCGGCTACCGGGCCGAGGAGATCGTGGCCGTGACCGACGACGGCTGGCGGCTGTTGGGCGGCGGCCACCACTACGAGCCCTTCGGATTGTGACTCGTGGTGTGGTGGCTATGGGGGTTGGGCCGGTGACTCGTGGTGTGGTGCCGGGGTTGGGCCGGTGACTCGTGGTGTGGTGGCTGTGGGGGTTGGGCCGGTGAGTGGTGATCTGGTGCCGGGGTTGGGCCGGTGACTCGTGGTGTGGTGCCGGGGTTGGGCCGGTGAGTGGTGATCTGGTGCCGGGGTTGGGCCGGTGACTCGTGGTGTGGTGGCTGTGGGGGTTGGGCCGGTGACTCGTGGTGTGGTGCCGGGGTTGGGCCGGTGAGTGGTGATCTGGTGCCGGGGTTGGGCCGGTGACTCGTGGTGTGGTGGCTGTGGGGGTTGGGCCGGTGACTCGTGGTGTGGTGCCGGGGTTGGGCCGGTGACTCGTGGTGTGGTGCCGGGGTTGGGCCGGTGACTCGTGGTGTGGTGCCGGGGTTGGGCCGGTGACTCGTGGTGTGGTGGCTATGGGGGTTGGGCCGGTGAGTGGTGATCTGGTGCCGGGGTTGGGCCGGTGACTCGTGGTGTGGTGCCGGGGTTGGGCCGGTGACCGGTGGTGCGGACCGGATGGTGGGGTTGGGCCGGTGACTCGTGGTGTGGTGCCGGGGTTGGGCCGGTGACTCGTGGTGTGGTGCCGGGGTTGGGCCGGTGACTCGTGGTGTGGTGCCGGGGTTGGGCCGGTGACCGGTGGTGCGGACCGGATGGTGGGGTTGGGCCGGTGACTCGTGGTGGTGGCTGTGGGGGTTGGGCCGGTGAGTGGTGATCTGGTGGCCGCGCGGCGGGACCGGGTGCTGGATGCCATGGCCTCCGCCGGCATCGACGTGCTGGTGCTGGGGCGCCAGGACAATGCCGGATACGCCTGCGGGATGCGCCGGCTGTGGACCGCAGGCACCCGGCCCTTCGGCGCGGGCTGCATCGTGGTGAGGGCCACCGGGCGGGTCCATGCCCTGTCGAGCTGGGACGCCGGCATCGAGGCGCCGATGAGCTTCGAGGACCTCTACCCGCTCACCTGGAACCCTCGCATCATGGCCGCGTCCATGGCCGCCATCGACGGTTTGGCTGAAGCTGACCGCATCGGGGTGGACGAGCTCACGCCGTCGTTCCGCCGGGCCGCGGCCAACTTCGCCCCCGGGGCCTCGGTCGTGGCCGCCGACGACCTGATGGCGGATGTGCGCCGCCACAAGCTGCCCGGCGAGATCGAGGCCATAGCTCGTGCCTGCACCGCGGCCTGGGTAGGGGTAGAGGCCGCGCTCGGCGCCCCTGAGCTCTCCGATCCGGCCGCGGCCGCTATTGAGGCCCTGGCCGAGCGGGGGGCGACGGTTCCGTCGTCGGGCGTGCGAGCCGAGCGCCGGCGCCCCGGGCTCGCCGTCGATGTGGGGGTGATCTGCGACCTGTACGAGGGGGGAGCGGGCGGCTGTTTCATCGACGGACAGCGCGCTGGCCCCACTGCACTAATTGACGCCTGCCGGGCTGGCGCGTCGCACCCGGACCTGGCCGCGGCCGCGACCGCCGGCGATTGGCTGGTGCGGGGTCTGGGTATGGGCTTTGAGCGTCCGGTGATCAACCGGCAGCTCGGCTTGGCCGAGACGCTCGAGGCCGGGATGGTCCTCAGCGTGGCTGACGGCGACCGACGAGACGTCGTGCACGTCACCGCCGACGGCCCGACGATGCTCTCGGAGCAACCCTGATGCAGGCTCGTCTCAAATCTGTACGGGTTTTGCTCCTATGTGACGTGTTTCTCTACTGATTTCGGACGAGCCGGTTCGAGCGGCGCTCCGGCTGCGGCCACGGCGGCACAAAGCTGATCGGGACGGCGGGAGTAGTCCTCCCAAGTGAAGTTGAGCACGACCCAGCCTGCGAGCAGCAGCCGGTTGCGGCGCTGGCGGTCGTGGCTGAAGTTGTGAAGGTTGTGATGCCAGCGAACGCTGTCGAGCTCGATGGCGAGATTGCGATCCGGGTAGGCCAGATCGACCTGAGCGATGAACTTGCGGTCGGCGGCGTGTATTGGATACTCGAAGCAGGGCTGCTCCAGTCCGGCCTCAACCAGCAGATCGGAGACCATGCGGCTCCATCTGCTCAGCGGCACTCGATCGTCGCCCAGGCGGGCGTCGAGAGCGGCTCGAAGAGCACCGCAGCCGTTCCTCCCCCGGCGGGCGTGGGAGACGAGCACGTCATAGAGGTCCCAGAGTCGCAGCCGCCCGTCTCGCAGCACCGCGTCGATGGTGTCGTCCAACTGCCTCCGGCTGACAACTGCAGCCACGTCGAGCACCGTGCGCCCCACTCCAGTTACGGGTATGGCCTTGCGGACTGTCGGCCGGGCCAGGTCCATCTGGGCCGACTTGTGGAGCGTGGCGCCCTTCACGGCCGGGCTGCGGTTGGCCGCCACCACCACCTCGATGCGGTCGAGTGAGTATCCGTCGATGCTGTGGACGGCCGCGGCTGATCTGTGGCTGGCCAGCGCATTGTGGGCGAGGCACACCGTGAGCAGTCTTGAGAGTTGTGTCTGCTCGGTTGCGGCGTGCCGGTACACGCCACGCGCCACCCGTTCCCACCGGCCGGTTCGCAGACGCCCCTCGATCTGTGCGCTCGTCATGCCGTAGTCCAGGGCCTGGGAACGGAGAATCAGGCCGTGCTGCTGCCTCATCCGCTTCAAGACCAGCTCTTCGCCTTGCCGCTTCACGCTCCGAATATAGCAGGTTATGTATTTAAATGTTATGTCAATCTCTGCCAGCCTGAAATCTGTACGGGTTTTGCTCCTATGTGACGTGTTTCTCTACTGATTTCGGTCGAGCCCCAACTCGGCCCGTAGTCTTGCGCCGGTGATCCCGCTGGACGGCCCGTACTACGAGGAGCTGAGCGTGGGGCAGGTGCTTCCCCGCCAGCCGTCGGTGGTGGTCGACGACGGCATGGCCGCGCTGTACCAGTCGATGGTGGGCGAGCGGCTGCCGATGGCGCTCGACCCGACGGTCTTCGAGGCCGTGTCGGGCCGTCCCGGCCGTCTGGCCAGCCCCGCGCTGGTGATGCACCTGTCGATCGGGCACAGCACCACGCTCACCCGGCGGGGGATCGCCAACCTGTTCTACCGCGATGTGCGGTTGCTGAGGCCCGTGCTCATCGGGCAGTCCATCGCCACCACCGTCACCGTCGTCGCGCTGGCCGACAGCCGGCCCCGACCCGGCCGGCCCCACCGGGGCAAGGCGCTGGTGGACATCATCACGACAGCCGACGGCGAGCCCGCCATCACCTACCAGCGGGCCCCGCTGCTGCCCCAGGCCACCGACGAGCAGCCTGGCCATGACGACGACCTGGGCTCCGGCTCGTCGCTGGACCTGGCCGGCTACGCCGAGCTGGTGCCGGCGGACTGGGACTTCGCCCCACTGGGGCCCGCAACCGACTGGCAGCCAGGCACCACCGTTGCGGACCCGGCCCGAGACGTGGTCGACAATGACCTCCCGCTCGTCCGCCTGACCAACAACTTGGCCATGGTGCACCGCGACGCCGCCGAGTCCCCGTACCCGCAGCGCCTCGTGTACGGGGGCCATGTGGTGGGTCTCGCCCAGGCGTCGCTGTCGAGAGTCCTGCCCGGCCTAGCGACGGTGGTGGGGTGGCACGGCTGCGACCACACCGGCCCCGCCTTCGAGGGCGACCAGGTGTCGTTCCAGCACACGCTGCTGGACACCGCCGCGGCCGGAGGTGGCCGGGCCTTCGCGGTGCAGGTCGAAGGCTTCGCCCACCGTTCTGACGAGCCCGACCAGATCCTCGACTGGACCGTCGTCGCCGCGGCGCCGTGATCCCTTCGCCTCGGCGAACTGCGTTGGTTACAGGTTCGCGGTGCCGGAGTCGCTTCACCGTACGGCTCCGTTCGTTCGGTCGGAGAGCCGCCAGCGGATATTGCGATGCCATCGGCGCCGTGGCCGACTGCTAGCTTCCGAGGGCACTCGGGCTGCCGGTGCCCAGAAAGGAGTCCGACATGACCGATGTAGTGATCGTGGAGGCGGTGCGCTCCGCGGTGGGCAAGCGCAACGGGACGCTGGCCCAGACCCACCCGGCCGACATGCTCGGTCCGGTGCAGATGGAGTGCCTGAACCGGGCTGACATCAGCAGCGGCGACGTCGACCAGGTGGTGGGCGGCTGCATCGACCAGATCGGCGTCCAGGGCATGAACATCACCCGCACCGCCTGGCTGTCCCACGGGGGCGACCAGACCACGGCCTGCTCCACGGTGGACTCCCAGTGCGGGTCGTCCCAGCACGCCGTGAACCTGGCCTACAGCCTGATCGCTTCGGGGGCGGAGGAGACGGTGCTGGCCTGCGGGGTCGAGTCGATGTCGATGGTGCCGCTCGCCGCCAACATCATGAACGGTCCCGGCAAACCGGTGTCGCGCAGCTACTTCCAGCATTACGAGTTCACCACCCAGTTCGAGGCCGCGGAGCGCATCGCCACGGCCTACGGCATCTCCCGCCAAGACACCGACGAGCTCGGCCTCGAGTCCCAGCTGCGGGCGGCCACGGCCCAGCGCGAGGGCCGCTTCGAGACCCAGATCGTGCCCATCGACGCGGTGGTGGTGGACGAAGACGGCAAGAAGACCGGCGAGACGGTGGGGTTCTCCCGAGACGAGGTGCCCCGCAATACCAGCCTGGAGGCGCTGGCCGGGCTCAAGCCGGTGGCCCGCGACGACGGGGTCCACACTGCGGGCACATCGTCGCAGATCGCCGACGGAGCGGCCGCGGTGCTGCTGATGTCGGCTGACAAGGCGGCCGGGCTGGGGCTGAAGCCCATGGCCCGGGTGGCTCAGACCGCGCTGGTGGGCTGCGACCCGGTGCTGATGCTGGAGGGCCCGATCCCGGCCACCGAGCGGGTGCTCGAGCGCGAGGGGCTCACCATCGACGACATTGACCTGTTCGAGGTCAACGAGGCCTTCGCGTCGGTGGTGATCGCCTGGCAGCGCACCGTCGGCGCCGATCCGGCCAGGGCCAATCCCAACGGCGGCGCCATCGCACTGGGCCATCCCCTGGGCGGCACCGGCTGCATCCTCACCACCAAGGCCGTGCACGAGCTGGCCCGCACCGACGGCGACTACGGCCTGGTGTCGATGTGCTGCGGCGGCGGCCTGGGAACCGGCACCCTCATCCAACGCGTCGCCTGACCCTGGTCCGGCTGGCCCGTTACGCTGCGGGCATGGCCAAGATCACCAGTCGGAGGTGCGATGGCTGCGGCCTGCCTGTCAACGGCAACTCGCTGTCGACAGACCTAGGCATCTTCCATCGATCCTGCGCGTTGTCCGAACCGGATTCGCAGGACGAGTTGGAGGAGCGCAACTACCGGTCGATGCTGAAGCGCCTCGCCCATTGGGGCAATTCGCTCGGATGGGGGCAGGGCTCCTAACGACCCGATTCTGGTCAGATCACGTTGTCGTGTCGGAGTGCGTCAATCTCGGCCGCGGACAGGCCCAGCAGGCTGCCAAGCACCTGGTCGGTGTGCTCGCCCAGGCGGGGGGCGCCGGCGGGAACCGGGGGCGGGTCGGCCTCGAAGCGGGGGAACGGGGTCTGCTGGCGCACCGGGCCGATCACCGGGTCGTCGACGGTGCAGATGTCGCCCCGGGCGGCGACGTGGTCGTCGGCAGCCAGGTCGGCCGCGTCGTAGACCGTGCCCACGGGCACGTCGCAGGCCACGCAGCGCTCCTCGATCTCGGCGACGTCGAGCCCGGCCGCCCAGTCGGCCACCACGCCGTTGATCTCGGCGTTGTTGCGGCCCCGGGCCTCGGCGGTGGCGTAGCGCTCGTCGTCGGCCAGCTCGGGCCGTTCCATGGCCTGGCACAGGCGCTCGAAGTTGGTCTGGCCCGCGGCCACGATGCACACGTAGCGGCCGTCGCGGCTCAGATAGTTGTCGAGCGGGGCCGAATGCTCCAGGCGGTTGCCGGAGCGGTTGCGGACGGTACCCAGCTTGTCGTAGGCCGCGATGGTCCATTCCAGGATGCGCAGCGCCGAGCCGTACAGGTAGGCGTCGATCACTCCGCCGGTGCCGGTTCCGCGGGCGTCGCGCTCATACAGCAGGGCGGTCACGGCCTGGGCCGCGAACACGCCGGTGAGGTAGTCGGTGACGGTCACGCCGGGCCGCACCGGGGGACGGTCGGGCTCGCCGGTGAGGTGCATCAGCCCGCCGTAGGCCGCTCCGTTGCGGTCGAGTCCGGGGCGCAGAGACTTGGGGCCGTCCTGGCCGAAGACGCTGATGCGGGCCGTGACCAGGCGGGGATCGAGCCGGGTCGGGTCGATGTTCCAGCGCTCGAGGGTGCCGGGGCGGAAGTTCTCGCACACCACGTCTGACGCCGCGGCCAGGCGCCGGAACAGCTCCTGGCCGGCCGGGCGGCGCAGGTCGATGGTGACCGACTTGCGGCCCCGGCCCTCCACCGACCAGTACAGCGAGTAGGGCTCGCCGTCCGGGCCGGCCGCGTACGGCCCGAGCTCTCGCAGCATGTCGCCCCGGCCGGGGTCCTCGATCTTGATGACCTCGGCGCCCTGCTCGCCCAGGATCCCGGCACAGAACGGCGCCGCTATCCGGGTGCCCAGGTCCAGCACCCTGATCCCAGCCAGCGGCTGTCTCATTTTCCTAGACTCATATGCGGCCCAATCCCGGCCGTCGGCGGGCTCATGCGTGTGTCTATCCCGGCCCTGCACCAAATCTGTGCGGGTTTTGTCGATATACGAAGACTTTCACTACAGATTTCGGAGCGGAGGCTTCACTGTGGGCGGTCTGGAGACGGCGAGGGGTCGCGGTGCTCGGCGAAGACCTCCTTCATCGAGCCTTTCTGCATGCGCCGCTCCAGCGCGCCCAGGGCGGTGGCGGTGTTGTGCATCCAGTGGTGGGCCTGGAAGTGGTAGTCCCAGGCGTCGCGCTGGCCCTGCAGGTCGAGGGTCTTGTTGATCGAGCGCTTCACCGTCTGGGCGGTAGCCGGCGGCACGAGCGCGATCTTGTGGGCCAGATCGCGCACGGCCGAAGCCAGTTCTTCTCGGGGGACCACCCGGTTGACCATCCCGAGCCTCTCGGCCTCGGCCGCGCTGATGGTCTCGGCCGCCAGCAGGAACTCCTTGGCCTTGCGGGCCGGCATCTCCCACGGCTCCACCAGGATCTCCACCGCCGCGCCGGTCATGCGCAGCACCGGGTTCTGGAAGGCGGCGTCGTCGCTGGCCACGATGATGTCGGCCATGCAGGCCAGCATCACGCCGGCGGCCACGCACTTGCCCTGCACCGCGGCGATGGTGGGCTTGCGGAAGTCGCGGATGCGCAGGCAGCGATCGAAGTACATCACCTTCTCGTGATGCCACTTGCCCTCGGGCGTGTCGCGCATCATCCGCCATCTGTCGGGCTCCACGTCGCCGACGAGCGCCTTGAGGTCGTGCCCGGCCGAGAAGTGCTTGCCGTTGGCGGCCAGGACCACCACCCGCACGTCGTCGTCGGCGTCGGCGAGGTCGAACGCGGCGTCGAGCTCGTCGATCATCTGGGTGTCCTGGGCGTTGGCCACCTGCGGCCGGTTCATGGTGATGGTGGCCACTGGACCGTCGACCTCGTAGACGATCGTCGCGAACTCCGGTTCAAGCCCACGCAAAGTCTCAGCCATGGCCGCAGTCTACGCCCTGCCGAATCCTGGCGAATTTGCAATTGTGATCATTCTAAAATATATTCAGCTTGTTATGATATCTTTTAGGGAATATCCATTATGTTCGGAGCATGAACCCGTACATCGCTCGCAGCGCTCTGCGGCACGGCATCGCCGAGGAAGACATCTGGCATGCCTATCGCAACAGGACGCGGCAGCGGTATGAGGACGACGGGATCTTCATGGTTGTCGGCGCCGACCACAGCGGGCGTCTCCTAGAGCTGGCGATCAGGACCCGACCGGGGCGGGCTAGGATCGCCAGCGCGAGCCAAGCACTTGACGTGACAGCGAGAATGCGCACCCTGCAAGAGATCCTCGAGGACGGCAGCGACGACGAGCTCGCGGACTGGTGCGAGGCCTTCGAGCCGTCGCCCGACAAGCCGGGGCCGGTGTGGGAGTCCTTTGTGGAGTGTGTCTCCTGGTATGTCGGCGCCGAAGACACCCAGATCGCCGAGCATGTGGTGCTCGCGCTCGGGAGGGGCGCATCCTGGGCGAGCATCGCCGAAGCTCTCGGCACTTCGGTCGCAGACGCCCAGAGTCGATTCGTCGGTGCCCACTCCGGGGCACTGGTCTCGGCGGCGGAGTGGGCCGGGAACGTGGCGCTGGCGGCGTCTGTGGCTGAGGCGGCCTCCACAGAGTGGGTGGCGTTCTTGGCGTCGGCTGTGTCCGAGACGGAAGCCGTGTACGCGGAGTTGGCCGCGGCTGCCACGCCCGAGGAGCTGGCCGCGGCTGTGAAGCTGGCCGCGGCTGAGGCGGCCCCGGTGGAGGTGGGGTCTGCGAACGTGGGTGCGGCTGCAAAGCTGGTTGCGGCTGCAAAGCTGGCGGTGGCCGTCGCGTCGGGGCCGTCGGCACGGCCTTCCGATCTGGCGGCGGCTGCGGAGTTGGCCGCGGCTGCGGAGTTGGCGGCGGCTAGCGCGGTGAGGCTGGGCGCGGATCGGGCAGCGGGAATAGCTGAGGCGGCCCCGGTGGAAGCGGGGTCAGCGGCGGGGGTCTCGGGGTAGGCCCAGGGTCCGCTCGCCGATGAGGTTGCGCTGGATCTCGTTGGTGCCGGCGAAGATCGAGGCGGCCCGGTAGTAGAGCCAGGATCGCTGCCAGCGGCCCCCGGCGGGATTGTCGTCTGCGCCTCGCCACAGCGGGGCCGCGTCGCCGAGCACCTGCATGGCCGCGGCGTGCAGCCGCTGGCTCATCTCGCTCCAGTAGAGCTTGGCGGTGGCGGTCTCAGCCCCGGGTGGGCGGCCGTGGGCGTGCTTGGACAGCGCACGCCAGTTCTGCAGCTGGAAGAGGCGCACCTCCACGAAGGCTTGGGCCAGGTCCTGGGCGGTGCGGGGGTCGTCGGCCAGTCCACGCTCGGCTGCTAGGCGCACCAGTTCCTCCAGCAGCTGCGAGTGGATGACCAGCTGGCGGGGGTTGGTGCCCCGCTCGCCGGCCAGGACCGACCCGGCCACGCCCCAGCCGCCGTTGACCGGCCCGATCACCTGGTCGTTGGACACGAAGGCGTCGTCGAACACGACCTCGTTGAAGTCGGACTCTTCGGTGATCTGGCGCAGCGGCCGCACCTCCACCCCGGGGGCGCGCATGTCCACCATGAGCGCGGTGATGCCTGCCCGCTTTCCGGCGTCACCGTCGGTGCGGGCCAGACACAGGCCCCAGTCGGCGAACTGGGCGTAGGACGTCCACACCTTGCGCCCGTGCAGCAGCCAGCCGCCGCCGGCGGGCTCGGCCCGGGTGCGAAGCGAGGCCAGGTCGCTGCCTGCGTCGGGCTCGCTGAACAGCTGGCAGATGAGCCGCTCGGCGCTGAGGATGCCCGCCAGCCAGCGCTGCTTTTGGGCGTCGGTGCCGTGGGCCAGCAGGCACGGCCCGACGAGGTTGACGCCGATGCGGCCCACCAGCTCGGGGGCCCGGGCCCGGGCCAGCTCCTCCTGCACGATGAAGTTGAAGACGGGGTCGGCGCCCCGCCCCCCGTAGGTGACGGGCCAGGTGACGCCCACATAGCCGGCCTCGGCCAGGCGCCGCTGCCAGCGGCGGCCGAAGTCCACCTCCTCGGCGAGGTCGTCGAACAGCGGCGGCAGGCCGGTGCCGTAGTCCCAGGGCAGGTTGTCCTTGAGCCACGCCCGGCACTCGGCCCGGAACGCCCGCTGCTCGGCGGTGGGAGTCAGATCCACGCCACCGGGTCTACCACGCCTGAATATGCGAGCGGCCCGGCGACGGTCCTCGATGTGAGCGCCTAGCCGCGGCGAGGACGGCGCGCCTTAGAGGGGATTGCTTGGGACGGGTCCGCCCTGTCGGCCTCGATCTGCGCCACGAGTTCCGGATTGCGCAGCAGAGCCGCCTCGTGCGCGGTCATCACCACTGCCGGAGTGAGGACCAGCGTTCCGTCGGGCTCTTCGGCGAGCGGATTGCCAACGGGTTCTATAGATGGCTTGTTGGAAAGTTTCATATCATCTTCTACAGTATCATTCATGACGGACTCCGAGTCTCCAGACATCCGGATCGAAAGGCCGTCCCGAGATGCGGGGTGGTATCTGGGCGAACTTTGCGACGGTCAGCCACTCGCCCCATGAGTTCACACTCGATCTTGTACGGTTGGACTACTTGACTCAGAATCCTATCGAAGGCATTCTGGTGCAGCGGGTGAACATGTCGCCGCTCTTTATGAAGCAGCTCATCGACGCCTTGACTGCGAATCTAGACGACTACGCCAGGACCATGCCGGATGTTGTCATCACTGAGGAGGACCAGTGACCGATCGCGATGATTCGACCAAGTACCAGAAGGCGAAGATAGTCCTGCGCCGCGGCGAGCCGCCCGTCGAAGCTCGCGTGTGGATGGAATGGCTGCGCCCGTGTCAACCCCCAAAGGGGCCCTCTACGCCCGAGCGCTAGCCCACCCACCGAGGTTCGCTAAGGGTTCGCCCGGGGTTGCCGGTTCCCGCTGCTGTGATGGGCCTGCCCACTACATCGGCGAGGACCTGAGGTAGTCGGCTGCTTGGGTGACTGGTGATCGCCTAGCTAGCGCCGGGCTCAGACAGTTGGCGTGACCGTGTTGACTCGCATCTCGTGGACCAGGATCCCTATCGGTTCGCTCTCGGTGTAGTTGACTCCGGTGCCTCCAGTCACCACGGCTGACGGAGTTCTGCAGGAAGTTCGCGCGGCTCTGGATCGCGTGAGGCTGCAGCCATCTCCTGCTGCCCCCAAACGTTCTCAGGTACCGTCCACCGGCCGCGGTCAAGCGGAAGTATCCAGGCCGTGGCGACGTCCACTTGCACCACACGTCGCTGCCATGGTTGCAGTGGATCTCCTCATCATCGGGTCTACTACGCCGCCGGGTCTGCGGTGTCGCTGAATCGGGCCAGCCGTCTCAGTCGGGCGGCGCCAGCCATGCTGGGATGTCGCGGCGGGCGTGGAGGACTCGCCAGACATCCACGAATTCGGCGCGGTCGATGTAGAAGACGATGTAGGGAAAGGCCGCAAGCGGCCAGCTTCGCAGCGCGGGGATGTTCAGTTCGTAGGAGTAGCGCAATGAGCCGATGAGGGGGTGCCGGCTGAGGTGGCTGAGTTCCGCTTCGAGGGCATCGACGAAACGGGTCGCCAACGACTCTCCAGCCTCTCGCCGGTAGTAGCTGAGGGCGGCGTCGATGTCGTCGGCTGCGAGTTGTCGGAGCTCGACCGGCTTGGCCACCGTGAAGCGGGGCTATGGGGCTTCGGGCTGGGCCTGGCTCCGCAGCTGAGCAAAATAGGCCGGATCGGCGGACCCAGCTATCGGGGAGCTAGCACCATCGAGCAACAGGCCGCGCAGCAAGGCCCGATCCTGGTCGCGGCGGATGAGTTCGCGCACATACTCGCTTGTTGATCCGTACTGGCCGCCATCCACCTGCCCCTCGGCGAAGGCCTTGAGCTTGTCCGGCAGCGAGACGTTCATGGTCGACATGATGGCACCGTATCGGTGATGACAAAGATTGCCAAGAGGCCGAGCGGAAAGGCCACAGACAACAAGGATGCGGCAAGACGCCGAGCGAGGCCGTGGCCCGATCGGCCCGTGAGTAGCCCTATGTCAAGCTCGCCTCAAATCTGCACGGGTATTGCTCATATGTGACGGGTTTCTCTACTGATTTCGGTCGAGTGGGCCCGAGCGGCCCGTGAGCGCAGCGAACAAGAGCGGGAAATGCGACGCTGCACCGACGGAGTGACACCCATCCGCGTGGCCCCAGGGGGTTCCGGTCTGAGTTCCGCGAGTTGCGCTGGGTCTTGTCGCCGTGGGACGGCGGGCCACGGGGTCGACGGTCTTCGACAACCGGCGGGCGCGTACGATGCGGTGCGGTGGACTTCGACTTGTCGGCGGACCAGGTGGCTTTGCGGGATGCGGCCGCGGGCCTGCTCGATGACCGCTGCGACATGGCGGCTGTGCGCCGGGCCTGCGACGACGGCGGGTTCGACGCCGATCTGTGGGCGGCCATGGTGGAGCAGGGATGGACCGGTATCGCGGTGCCCGAGGCGTTGGGCGGGGTGGGGCTGGGGACGGTGGAGGCGGCCGTGCTGCTGGAGCAGACCGGCGCTCATCTGGCCCCGGTGCCGCTGCTGCAGCAACTGGCGGCGCTGGCGGTGCTGGCCGACGGGCCTTGGGGGGAGCGGCTGCTGTCGGGCGAGGCGGTCGCGTGCGTGGCCCGCACCCCGCTGGACCGGGCCGGCGACGGTTCGGTGTCGGGCCGGCCCGAGCCGGTGATCTACGGGGCCCGGGCCGACGTGCTGGTGGCCCCGGCCACCGCTACCGCAAGGACGCCGATGGACGACATGCCGGCCCCGGTCGGCGACGAGTTGGTGGCGGTGGACCTGGCCGGGATCGCCCGCTCGCCGGAGCCGGCCATGGACCAGACCCGCGAACTGGCCTGGATCGAACTCGACGCGGCTCCTGCCGTCACCGTCGGCGGCGCGGAGGAGGCCGCGGCCCATTTGGACCGGGGCGCGGTGTTCCACTCGGCGGAGATGCTGGGCGGAGCCGAGACGGTGATGAACCTGGCCGTGGAGTACGCCAAGGTCCGCGAGCAGTTCGGCCGGCCCATCGGCAGCTTCCAGGCGGTGAAGCACCGCTGCGCCGACATGCTGGTCGACGTCGAGGGCATGCGCTCGGCCGTCTACCACGCGGCCTGGGCCCTGGGCGCGGGCGGCCCCGACGCTCCCGCGGCTGCGGCCACCGCCAAGATCTGGTGCAGCGACGCCGCGGTGCGGGTGGCCGAGTCGGCGCTGCAAGTCCACGGCGGCATCGGCTTCACGTGGGAGGCCGACGTGCACCTCTACCTCAAGCGGGCCCAACTCGACGGGGTGTCCTTTGGCGACGCCCGCCACCACCGGGCCCGCCTGGCCGCCCTCCTGCGCGATCGCCTGGCAACCGGAGCCAGCATCTGGCCCGATCCGTGACACAGGAGCGTCTTGCGGGCACTTGACGGCGACCCGGCGGCCGCGCGACTAAGCCGAGAGTATGAGTCTGTTGCAGCCCGGCGCCTGTTCTATTGCCAATTCTGATGATGTTTGATTGTTGTACGACTCAGGTTGTCGGTCATCTGCAAGGCCTGCTATGCTGCTCGTATTCTTCCCCGCCCCCCCCGGGCTGAGTCCCGGGGGCTGGCGGGTGCTATCGCTGGGGACGCGTCCCGAGCCAGCGGCAAGCTCCCTAACGGACGGTGTCGGTGACCAGGATCGCCGTGTTCATCGATTACCAGAACCTCTACCACGGCGCCCGCCGTCCGGGCCTGCCACCGGCTTCACCGCGCTGCGGGTATCCGGCTATCGCACCTGGAGCCATCACCTCAGCCGCGAGCACTTCGAGCGAGTTCAGGACACCACCGACTACCTGGCCAAGTGATTGAGTCTGGCCGCGGTGCGGGTGGCCGAGTCGGCGCTGCAGGTCCACGGTGGGATCGGCTTCACCTGGGAGGCGGACGTGCACCTCTACCTCAAGCGGGCCCCGCTCGACCAGGTGTCCTTCGGCGACGCCCGCCACCACCGGACCCGCCTGGCCGCCATCCTGCGGGACCGGTTGGCACATGGAGTCAGCATCTGGCCCGACCCATGAGCTTGCTTTGAGGGGGCGTCGGCTTCGCTGCTGACCCTTGGCGCGCTTGGTGAAGTTTGATTATTGTTCATCTCAAGTTGGTGGCCTTCTGCGGCTCTGCTATCCTGCTCGTATTCTGCCCCGCCCCCCCCGGGCTCAGCCCCGGGGTGTGGCGGGTGTATCGCTCCGGGGGATGCGTCCCGAGCCAGCGGCAAGCTCCCCAGCGGGTGGACTCGGTGATCAGAGTCGCAGTGTTCATCGACTACCAGAATCTCTATCACGGCGCTCGACGAACGTTCGGAGACCGGCTCTCCGACCCGCCGAGCTTCGGTCACATTGACCCCGGCGCATTGGCGCGACTGCTTACCGGACTCGGGGACACTGTCGATCCAGACCGGGAGCTCTGGGCGACGAACGTCTACCGAGGCGAGCCGGGCAACAGGAGCCATGTGAAGCTGAGGGCAGCCTTCGCTCGGCAAACGCGCCGATGGCGCGCCGATTCGTCCCTGACCGTCAAGACCACTCCGCTGCGTTACCGACGCGTCCATCAACCAGGTGGCTCGAGGTGGCGGGCCGAGGAGAAGGGCATTGACGTGCTTCTCGCCGTCGACGTGGTGCGCGGCGCGTACATGGACGAGTTCGACGCCGCAGTGGTCGCATCGGCCGACACCGACCTGCTGCCCGCGCTCGAAGAAGCCCTGCGAGCCGGCAAGCGAGTAGAGACCGCCTCATGGTCCGGGCCTGAGACCGGCTTCACCGCTCTGCGGGTACCCGGCCGTCGCATCTGGAGCCATCACCTCAGCCGCGGGCATTTCGAGCGAGTGCAGGACACAACCGACTACCTGGCCAGATGATCTGGTCCCGCGGCGGTGCGGGTGGCCGAGTCCGCGCTGCAGGTCCACGGCGGGATCGGCTTCACCTGGGAGGCCGACGTGCGCCTGTACCTCAAGCGGGCCCAGCTCGACGGGGTGGCCTTCGGCGACGCCCGCCACCACCGGGCCCGCCTCGCCGCCATCCTGCGCGACCGCCTAGTCTCCTGTCTGGGGAATTCGTTGGATATATGAGGCGAGGTTGTCTAGTATCTCGTCTGCGGTCTTGCGCCATGTGAAGGGTCTGGGGTTGTTGTTCCAGTTGTCGGTCCAGGCGTTGATGGAGTCTTTGGGGTCTGTGACGCTGGTGTGGGTGCCGCGGCGGATCCATTTGGTGGTGGGCTCGGAGAGCCGGCGCTCGACGAGGTTCGTCCAGGAGCTGTGGGTGGGGGTGAAGTGGAAGCTGAAGCGGGGGTGGCGCACCGGCCGGCGCTGGATGCTGGGGGTCTTGTGGGTGGAGACGTTGTCGAGCACGATGTGCACGTCTGGGTGCTGTGGGACTTCTTTGTCGATGAGGTTCAGGAACTTGCGGAACTCTTCTGAGCGGTGCCGGGGCGTCATGGATGCGATGACCTTGCCGGTGGCGGCGTCGAGCGCCGCGAACAGGTCGGTGGTGCCGTGTCGGCGGTAGTCGTGGGTGCGCCGCTGCGCGGCTGCGGGCATCAGCGGCAGGATCGGGGCGGTGCGGTCCAGCGCCTGGATCTGGGTCTTCTCGTGCGCGCAGAGCGCCACCGTGGCCTCAGGCGGGTTCTAATACAGGCCCGCGACGTCTCTGACCTTGTCGATGAACTGCGGGTCCGGCGACAGCTTGAACTCCTCTGTGAGGTGGGGCTTGAGCCCGAACGCCTGCCAGATGGAGTGCACCGAGGACCGCGAGATGCCCGCCGCGGCGGCCATCGACCGCGTCGACCAGTGCGTCGCGTCCGGCGGGGCGGACTCCAGGGTGCGCACGATCACCTCCTCGACCTTGGCGTCGGTGATGGTGCGCGGCGGGCCCGGCCGCGGGTCGTCACAGAGCCCGTCGAGGCGCCGCGACGCGAACCTGGTGCGCCACTTGCTCACCGTCGCCGGGTGGCACCCCAGCCCCGCGGCGATCTCATTGTTGTAGCGGCCCTCGGCCGCGGCCAGCACGATACGGCACCGCAGCGCCAGAGCCTGGGACGACTTCGGCCGGCGCGCCCACCGCTCCAGGGTCTCGCGCTCCTCGCCGCCCAACTCCACCACAGCCGCCGGCCGTCCCCGCCGTGTGCCCATCGCCGCCTCCGATCGTCGCCTGCGACGGTCCATCCTACCGCCCCGGCCACATAAACGCGACAAACTAACCAGACAGGACACTAGCAACCGGAGCCAGCATCTGGCCCGACCCCTGAGCCCGCCGGTCGGCCCACACGGGGTGACGGCCGACACAAGGTGAATAGCTGGCAGCGTCCAGCGGGCGACTGTCCGCGGGCTCAGCGGGATGGGGTGACGGTGCTGACCCGCACCTCGTGAACTTGGACCCCGAATTCCTGTGTCTCGGTGTACTTTGCGGTCTCGCCGTAGTCGGAGTAGTGAACACGGAGGTCAATTCCAGGATACTTCTGCTGCTCGGTGGGGGTGCGGTACAACTCCTCGGGGTCTCCGGTGGGCCAGATGATGTCTGAGAGGTCGTTCTGGAGGCCGACCGCAGCTGGCGCCCACAAACACGACGGGTCCACTGGGCGGCGCGGCCCGCATCCGAGCAGCGCGAGCGAGTCGTGCACCTGCTGCTGCTGCTGCTGTGTCAGGTTCTGGACCCTGTTACTAAGGTTGGCCATAGCGCCGGAGCTGATCCAGCCGCGGCCCGCACCGATTCCCATCTGCCAGCCGCCGGCCACTTTGAGCCGGTAGTAGCCGGAGCGGGCCGGTGTCCATCTGCACCAGGGCAGGATGTTCTGGTCGGTGTGGCACTGGATCTTGGTCTTGAGCAAGTCGATGCGGGCATCCCGGTCGGCGCTTGTGGTGAGGTCGGGCCACCAGGGCAGGCTGCGGGATTCGGTGTGGCCGCGTCGTTCCTCCTCGGAGAGTTCGCACCACCACTCCAGGGAGTCTGGCCCGAAGAGTCTCAGGATGGCTTCGGCATCGCTGCCGGGCCTTGCCCCTCCGAGTGGTATCACGCAGTCGGGGTCGTTCTCCACGTACTCGGGGCCGTAGTCGGGCCACAGCTCCTCTACCACCAGCTTGAAAAGGGGGAAGTCCTTGACGATACACTCATTGGAGAGGTTGCCCAAGATTGCGACGCTGCTAATGGTGTTGGTTGTGGATCGTTGGAATGTGCGGATCAGCTGATCGGTGGGCGCCAGCCCTGAGCCGGGGAACTCGGCGTACTCCCGTCGGAATGTGATGTTGCCGCTGATCAGGCTGTTGATCGTCAATGCGTTCGGGTACTCGCGGAAGTTGAGAGGGGCGTCGTGAAGCCGAACGATCACGGAAGCGTTCACGACAGCAGCTCCCGAGAAGTGCGTGGAGGACCAGACCGGGTTGCCGGGGCTGGGGGTCTCACAACGCGTGGGCTCTGCTGCGCAGTCCGCTCCCGTGTTTGGGTTAATCATTGTCAAGCCGAGGTCGGTGCGCCATGTGTCGAGATGACTGCAGGCAGAACGGTTCATCTCGATGTCGTGTTCCTGCTCGATCGCCTGGATTCGAGGGTGGCGGTCGCTGTAGCGGTAGGGCGTAGCCGGTATGCGGGTGTCGTCGGGGCAATGCTGCGGGACCGGCTCGAACGGCAGGATCTGGCACGGTTCGCAGACCTCGCCGCGCACGGTGTGGGCGAGGCTGCGCAGGCTCTGCTCCTCGTCGAAGGTGAGGGTGTTGTCGGCTAGGGCCGCGGTGTGCAGTTCGGCGTAGTCCTGCTGCAGGTCTCGGCAGAATATGACTTTGGCGATGCCGTCGCATCCGCCGGTGCCGCTGGCGCGTTTGAGACACAGTGGCGTTGACGTTGTGCACTCTGACAGCGGTGGTGTTGCGCTGTGGCATACGGCCTTGAGGTAGGACACCTCGAACTGGCACCAGTACGGGTTGGCCGAGTTGGTCATCGCAGGGGCCGTGCCGGTGTCATAGAGACTGCAGGCCACCGAACCGGGCGGCTCGGCAAAGTCGATGCCTACATAGTCGGCGCAGTCGATCACTACGAGATCGGGAGCTCCCGCCCCGCACGCCGCGGCTGGCGAGATGATGCCAGTCGGAGGGACGTAGCAGCTGTTGAACTCGTTACGGGGCACGGCGTCGGCCAGATGGGTGCATGTCCATGATCGCCGGATCGTGGCCCGGCACCACTCGGAGTCGATGCGTGTCCCGACCTCGCAGCTGCGCAACTGCAGCAATCGGCAGCTTGTTCCGTCGTCCATGACCGTGTATCCAGGCAGCGGGGCTGCGCAAGTCGCGTATTCGACTGGGTTGGCCGCCTGGGTGACGGTCTCCTCGCAGAACTCGATGAACTCGGTGGAGCGCTGCATGAGACGGGTCGGGTCCAACGGGCTGTATGGGCAGGCGGGCTGCTCGATCCTGCACAGGTCCACGTCAGGGGTGTATCCGGCCGGGCACGCGTTGGGCCGGCCGGGCTGCACCGTTGTCAACTGAGCGGCCGCTTCGGCGGTCCCGAGGCGGTCGTGCAGCGGGTCGGGCAGGTCTGCGAACTCAACGGGGGCGAGTACGCCCACAAGGGCGAGGACCGCTCCGACGAGCGCCTTGGTTAGCCGTCTCGGACAACGGCGCGGTGCTTGGCGGGCGCGGGCGGTCACTGGGGCCAGTCCCTCGGGCATTCTTCGGGGCCGTCGGGCGGGGGAGATTCACAGATCTGCTCGGCGGTGAGGATCGCGCCGAGTGGCTCCCAGATCTGGCCTTCGGCTATCCATGTCTGCACGTGGCCGTTCCATTCGAGGGCCCAGGCATCGAGTTCTCCGCAGTCCTGGGCCGGTCGGTGGGATGCGTTCGACACGCGATAGGAGATGTCGGTTACTTGGTCCTCGAGGCCCCGAGAGACCGACAAGAGGTAGGTCTGTAGGCGGGCGGATGACTGAGCGGGGGCTATCGTCTCGCCGTCAGTTTCAACTACCGCGGGATAGCCGGGTGTGACGCAGGCCACCGATAGGGCCGAGATGGGGCTCACAGCCACGATCCACACCTCGTCGGGGTAGGCGGCCGGCTCGGAGCGTCGGGCCCCGGTCGTGAGGTAGGAGGCAAGCACGCCCAGGGCGTCCGAGCGGGCCGGTTCCACCGAGGCGGCCGCCACGCAGAGCTGGGCCAGCGGGCTCGGATCGGCCAGCGCACGCGAGAACTGGTGCTCGTAGCGCATCACCGTCAGTGCGGCCGCGGTGGCGAAGTCGCCCAGCACCGCGATGTCGGCGTCCACGGTCGGCTTGGCGATGGCGTCGAGCTCCCAGGCGCTGTCGCAAACCTCCGGAGGGAAGGCCCAGTCGAAGTCGGAGGTCCATACGGGCAGGTGCTGGGCCCGAAGACGGCCGAGCGCCGTGCTTGGATCCGCGTCGGGGTCCAGGAATGCGGGCGCTTGCGCGGAGAGCACCTGCACCACGGGGCGGTCGGCGCCCCGGTCCGCAGCCGAGGCGCTCTCCGATTGCGAGCTGCTGCCGGCTGCGGCCCCGGCTATGGCGGTGTCCGAGCTTTCCGCGCACGCGGTCACGGCCAACGCCATGACCAGAGCGAGCGCAGCGACTCCGCCGCGGCTGGCTCTAGCCACTGGGGGCGCGCCTCGGCCCGAGTGCAATGTTGCTGGCGCGGCTGGCTCTAGCCACTGGGGGCGCGCCTCGGCCCGAGTGCAATGTTGCTGGCGCGGCCGGCTCTAGCCACTGGGGGCGCGCCTCGGCCCGAGTGCAATGTTCCTGCCGCGGCCGGACCGACCCACTCGGGGCGCGCCTCGCGCGGCTGCGCCGACTCCGCCGTCGTGCCGGCCCGCTAGCGGGCCTGGGCTCCGAAGCGGACCGCGGCCTCCATGGAGTCGAACCGGCGCAGCACCTCGCCCTCCACGGCCCGCACCGCCGGGTCGTCGGGATGGCGGGGGCGGGGCAGGGTGACGGGGATGTCGTCGAACACCACGCCGCCGGGGCGCAGCAACACGATCCGGTCGGCCAGCTCCACCGCCTCGGACACGTCGTGGGTGACGAACAGCGCCGTCTTGCGGGTGTGCAGCCACACCCTCTGCAGGTACTCGCGCAGCGACCGGCCCGTGAGCGCGTCCATGTGGCTGAAGGGCTCGTCCATCAGCAGGATGTCGGGGTTCACCAGGAACGCCCGGGCGATGCCGACCCGCTGCTGCATCCCGGCCGACAGCTGCGACGGGTACAGGTTTGCGACCTCGTTGAGACCCACCATGGTCAGGTAGAACTCGGCCTCCCGCCGCGACCGGTCGGACTTGCGGTCCTGCACGTACAGCATGTTGTTGAGCACGGTGCGCCACGGCAGCAGCCGGGGCTCCTGGAACACGTAGCCGACCTGCGCGGGCACGCCGTCCTGGACGGCCCGCACCGAGCCCGAGGTCGGCGTTTCCACGCCGGCCACGATGTTGAGCAGCGTGGTCTTGCCGCTGCCGGAGGGTCCGAGCACGGCCACGAACACGTTTCCGGTGACCGACATGTTCACCCCGCCGAGGGCCTGCACCCGGTGTGGGTAGGTGATCGTCGGGGGGTAGATCTTGGTCAGATTCTCTATCAGGACAGTCGCCATCTGGCCCTTCCTTGGTGTTTGCGGTCTTGGTGTCGATCAGCGCGCGGGTGCGCCCGCCGGCGCGCTCACAGGCCGAAGTCCTCTGCGAAGGTGAGCGTCGGCTGCTGGTTCCACTGGAACGCGTAGCGCTCGAGGCGCCGCAGCACGAGCCGGTCGAGCAGGGTGATCAGCAGCACGAACAGGAACACCCAGCCCACGAAGCCGGGGTAGCGCAGGGCGTCGTACCAGAACCGGGCTCGCCAGCCGACCCCGGCGGTGGCGCCGAACCACTCCACGATGAGCAGGCTGTTCCATCCGGTGGTGAACGCCAGCCGCACGCCGGTGAAGGCGTTGGGGAGGGTTCCTCCCAACAGCAGGTCGACTGTCCGGTTGCGGCGCGACACCTCGTACGCCTTGGACATCTCGACCAGGGCGGGGTCGATGTTGCGCACCCCGGAGCTCAAGTTGATGGCCACGAAGGGGATGGCGGTCAGCACCACGGCCACGATCGGGGCGGTCGAGGTGAGGCCGAACCACAGCGACGCGAGGAAGGCCCACACCACCGCGGGCAGTGCCAGCAGCACGAGCGTGGTGTCGTTGAGCAGTCCCCGGATCCAGCCGGAGGTGCCGATCAGCAGGCCCAGCACGACTCCGGCGGGGATGCCGATGGCGAGTCCGATGGCGTAGCGCTGCAGGCTGAGGCCCAGCGGACCCCAGAACTCGCCGATGAGGACGCCGCCGTGGGAGCCCCCGGTGAGCTCGGTGATCATGAACGACACGACTTTCTCGATGCTGGGGACCCGGTCGCTGACCACGGTGAGGTACTGCCAGACGGCGAGCAGGATCAGGAAGGCGGTCAGCTGCACCACCCACGGCCGGCGCAGCACCCGGCGGGGCGCGGAGTAGCTGCGGTCGCCGGCCGGACGGAGATCCCCGACTGGGAGGGTGGGGAGCTCCTGGAACCCGCTGGCGAAAGTTATGGGGTCGTTGGGCCTCGGCGCCGCGGGGGCGCCGCGGGGGGCCTGGGTCGTGGGGTTGTTTGGCCTCGGCGGAGCCGGGGCGCTGTGGGCGACGTCAGTCATGGGGTCATTCGGCCTCGGTGTTGGTGGGCGCTACGCGGTGCGTCCCTGTAGTCGGCGTTCGATCTGGCGGAAGACGAGGTTCTCGAAGATGAGCATCACGGCGATGAACAGCACCGTCCAGGCGATCATGCCGCGCACGTCGTAGCTCTCGAAGCTGCGGCGGATCTGGAAGCCCACCCCTTCGGAGGCGGCGAAGATCTCGGTCAGGAGCTCCATGCGCCACGCCACCGCGAAGGCCAGCCGGGCCCCGGCCAGCACCGATATGAGCGACGACGGGAGCAGGACCCCGGAGATGATCTGGGGCCGGGTGCGGCCGAACGACTCGCTCATCACGATGAGCCTGCGGTCCACCCCGGTCAGTCCCTGTGCGACGTTCATCATGATGTAGGGCGTCGCCACCAGCGCGGTGACGATGACCGGCCCCAGCGACGACACGCCGAAGACGACCAGGGTGAGGATGGCCAGGCTCACGATGGGCGTGCTCACCACGAGCTGGACGATGGTGCGAAGAAGGGTTCGCCACCAGGCGTTGTAGGCGATCAGCCAGCCCAGTCCGATGCTCACCACGACTGCGAGCAGGAAGCCGCCCAGAACCCTCAGCAGGCTCGCCTGCATGTTGGTGCGGAAGTCCCGCTCGGTGATGAGGGTCCAGGACTCGCTGGCCACGACGTGCGGCTCTGGGAGCTGCTGGGGATTGAAGATCAGCCGGGAGAAGAGGTACCAGACGCCGATGAACGCGATCCAACCGATCAGGACGCTGAACCGGAACAGCCAGCGCCGCACGACCGCCCGGCGCATCTCACCGGCGGAGAGCTCCGAAATGGCGTCGGGCGTGACTGAGGGGACGGTCAACATGCTCTCTGTCCTCTCTAGGGAGCCATCGAGAAGGACAGGTCCAACTCGGGTTCGAGGGCGTCGTCCGGAACCAGCCCGAGGTTCTGCATCCGGGCGAAGATACCGGTCTGTATCGTTGAATCCTCCTGTGTCAGATAAACCGACGGCAACACCCAGTCGTGTGCTTGCACATAGTCGGTCATCCACGCGATCTCCCCGTCGGACTGCACCGACAGGAGGTGCGGGTAGTTGGCGATGAGCTGCTCCTTCTGCAACGCCCAGTTCTGCAGCCCCACCTCCCACAGCCCCAGCAGGGCCTCGACCGCGCCGCGGTTCTGGGCGAGCCATTGCTTGTCCACGATGAAGGCTTCCGCGACGGGCAGCGCCCCGGGTTCACCCATCACATCGTCGGCGTAGATCTCCGCCGCGGACTTGCCGCCGTACAGCGGGCGGAGCCGGCCGTCGGCGAGGTCCGAGACGCTGAAGTCGGGCAGGCAGATGCACGCATCGACGTCGCCTCGCATCACCAGGTCGGCGACGCTCGCGGATTCCACCACCACCAGGTCGAAGTCGGGGCTGTCGATCCGGAACTCCAGGTCGTGCATGGCGTCGGCGATGATGCCCCACAGCAGGGCGGAGCCCAGGGAGCTGTCGACGGTGATCCTGGCCTCGATGAGATCGTCGAGGGTCTCGGCTCTGGAGGTGCGCCTCACGCCCAGGAAGCTGCGGTCGGTGGTGAACCGGCCGACTATGACGGGCTCGCGGTCGGACTGCTCCACGAACTGGGGCACTTCGAGGGCGTTGATCACCACGACATCGACGTGGCCGCCGGCGAAGGCGGAGAACTGGTCGAAGGGGCTGCTGTCCTCGATCCGGATGTTCCGGGCGGCCTCCCACTCGGTGACGGTGCCCGAGTCCTTCAGCCATTCCCATACCGGGTCGGGGGCCAGCGCGAGCCGGATGCGCACTGGCTCGGACTGCTGGCTGCCAGCCTCCTGCGCCGGCGCGTCCGCCGCGGGGACCACCGTCGTCGTGGCGCTTCCGCCGCCGCAGGATGCCGCCACCAGGGCCGCGCCCGCGAGGAGCGCTCCCAGGACTCGCAGTGCGGGACGGCCGGCCATCGGGTCTGTTCCGCTACCCGGCGCTCGAGCCGACCGTGTTGGCCGGCAGGACCCAGTCGGTGGTGGAGCGCATGCATCCCCAGAAATTGAGCACGCACTCGGGATCGGCCTGCAGCACTCTGAAGCGCTCGGCCCCGTTTGGATTGTCGGGCGAGAACGTGATGAGCCCTCCGTACTGGGTGTCATACTGGGTGTCCTTCAAGGCCTCTACGAATGTGTCCGCGTTGATCTGTCCCTGCACCCGGGTCATGGCGCTGAAGGTCACGTCCAGGTAGTCGCATATAGCCGTCATGAATGTCCAGGCGTCGGAGTGGAGCCTGTGGGCGAACGTGGGCGCTTCCGAGGCGGTGTTGCGCAGGGTGATGCATCCCTGGTCGAGTTCGGTAACCACATCCCCGGCGGCCCTACGCGAGCTGACCAGGACCAGGTTCTCGGCCTGCCTCTTGGGCACATCGGCCAGAACGATCGTGGCGGGCTGGATGTCGTTGGCGACCCATGTCGGGGTCCAGTCGACCAACTCCGCGGCCCGGATCATCCGCCGCATGTCGGTCCAGTCGGCAGTGGCCGCCACTGCGGTCACTCCGGCGTCCTTGAACCGGTTGGCGGCGTCGAGGAAGAACTGCTCCATCTGACCGAACAGGTCGACCACCTCGGGCAGCAGTGCAGCCAGGTTGCGCTGCGCTTCGGCGCGCTCGTCGTCGGTCAGGTCGCCCTCCAGCAGGCGCACGCGTTTCTCTTCAAGCAGCAACTGGAGGCTGGCGTACTCCGCGGGCACGCGCGCGGCCGGTGCCGTGTCGAATCCGAAGCGTTCCATGATCGCTACGGACTCCCCCATGTCGGAGATGCCATGCAGCAACCCGAGGCTGTCGTTGGCACTGATCACGCCCGACGACAGCGCTACGTCCAGGCTGGCCGACAGCAGGCGCTCCACCGAGCCGTCGTCGAGGTATAGGCGGTCGCCCGTCTCGGCGAAGGTCGACGCCGGGGCGAAGGCGTACAGGCCGATGGTGGGGATCTGACCGCCGATGGTGGCGCATTGCACGACTGGATCGCTGAGCCTCAGCGACATGTAGAAGATCGGCTTCTGCGTGAGCATGTCGGTGCAGATCTGGGTGAAGCTGGCGACGGGGTCGGCCAGGCTCCACAGATGGGGGACGAACTCGACGCAGCGGCCGTTGATGCCGCCGTTGAAGTTCACCTCGTTGACGTAGGCGTCGATGATGAGGCCGGGCTCCTCCACGACGATGGCCTCGAGTCCGACGGCGTCCAGGTCGGCCAGGTTGGCTCCGACGTAGGAGATGATTATGGGCTCGGACCCGGCTCCGCCGGGCTGCTCGCAGGGGTTGTCGCCGCTGATCACCTGGGGGTTTCCGCCCGCGGCGGCGATGCCGGCGCCCGGTCTGGTGGCCATGAAGTCGCTGGAGGGGACCGGCTCCGCGGACACGGCCTCGGAGGCCGCTGTCTGGGTCTGGGCGGTTCCGCCGCTGTCGCCTCCTCCGCAGGCGGCCGCGGCGAGGCAGAGCACGGTGAGGGCGCCGCCGAACGCGAGTGTCCGTCTCCGGGGCAATTTGAGGATCCGGGGGCGCGCCGGCACGCGGCCTGGCGCAGGGGAGGATGGGTCAGGTGTCATCTAGAACCTCGGGGGAGCAAACAGCGAGGGGTCTGAGGCCTCGCTCAACAGTTGGGACATTGCCGGTGCCATCGCCTGGGCTGCGGCCATCGTGCAGGCGATGGGATGAACGACGGCGGTGGTGGTCTCGTCGACGTGGATGCGCCACGGCCACCGGGCCGCCACCGAGGAGGTGGCCCCGATGAGGGCCAGGCGCGATCCGGGCGTGGTGGCCACCTGGCCGGCCCGCTGGATGAGCAGGTCGTTGCCGGGGCCCACGACCAGGACGTCGAGGGAGGCGCCGCTGCCGGTGTGGGCGGCGGAGAGGAGCTCCTCCAGCTGCGGGGAGTCGAAGCTGGTGGAGTGCACCCGCTCCCAGCCGGGGAGGCCCGCGGGGGTGTCGAGTCCCACGGTGATGACGCGGATGTCGGCTGCGAGGGGGGAGGAGCCCAGCGTTCCGACGACGGCGTTGAGCAGGTTCACCGAGGGTGAGCCGGGCCCGGACACGATCAGGCAGCCGATCTCCTCGATGTTCAGCAGCAGGGGGCCCTCCAGGGTGTCGCCCACCGGGACGAGGGCGGGGCACAGGGTGAGCCCCTGACCGATGGCGTCGAGGTCCTCGGCGGTGACTCCTTGGGGCAGCTCCAGGACGTAGCCTCCGGAGGCCGTCTGCCAGCCTTCCGGGGCCTGCGTCGGCCGGTTGAGCAGCACCTCGAATCCGTAGGTGCCGACCCGCACCGCCAACACGGCGGGCTTCTCTCGCAGCCGCCCGACGGTGACGGCCCGCAGGTGGCGCATCGCGGCCTCGATGAGGTTGAGCGTGTCGACGCGGGCGTTCTGGCGGAGGGCCTCCTCCACCGGGTCCAAGGCGTCCGGTCTCCCGCCGCGCCGGCGGCGGATCCGGGACAGCTGCCACAGCATCATGGCGTCGCCTACGGCGGTGCCGGCCAGGCTCCGGTTCGAGGCCGCCACCACCTCCGCCTCCGGGGCCGGTGCGGCGGATTCGGCGCCGGTGAGCGAGGGCATGAAGCTCGGCATGCGGGGCGCCTCGGCCTCCACATACGGGACTTCGGGCTCGATGGGCCCGAGGTCGGGAAGACCGGGGGTTGGCGGCGCGGGGGGTGGTTCGTATGCGGGTGGGGGTGGCTCGTATGCGGGTGGGCGTGGTTCGTGTGATGGGGGTACGGGGGATTCGTATGCGGGTGGGGCTGGTTCGTGGGTTGGTGGTACGGGGGATTCGTATGCGGGTGGGGTGGCTGGGGGCGGTGGTTGGAAGGCGGCTGGCGCGGGGGCTGGTTCGTGGGTTGGCGGTACGGGGGATTCGTATGCGGGTGGGGTGGCTGGGGGCGGTGGTTGGAAGGCGGCTGGCGCGGGGGCTGGTTCGTGGGTTGGGGGTACGGGGGATTCGTATGCGGGTGGGGTGGCTGGGGGCGGTGGTTGGAAGGCGGCTGGCGCGGGGGCTGGTTCGTGGGTTGGGGGCACGGGGGATTCGTATGCCGGTGGGGTGGCTGGGGGCGGTGGTTGGAAGGCGGCTGGCGCGGGGGCTGGTTCGTGGGTTGGCGGTACGGGGGATTCGTATGCGGGTGGGGCTGGTTCCTGTGACGGCGGTACGGGGGATTCGTATGCGGGTGGGGTGGCTGGGGGCGGTGGTTGGAAGTCGGCTGGTGCGTATGCGGGTGGGGGTGGTTCGTGGGTTGGGGGTACGGGGGATTCGTATGCCGGTGGGGTGATTGGAGGCGGTGGCTGGAAGTCGGCTGGGGCCGGCGGGGGCTCCATCCCGGGCAAAGGCGGGGGAGGTGACCGGAAGTCGCTGGGCGCGGGCGGTTCTGTGGGTGTGGGTGCGGGTTCGCGGGCGATCTCGGGTGGCGGCGGCTCTGTGGGTGTGGGTGCGGCCAGATACTCCGGTCCGGCGGGCGGCGCCCCGGCCTCGAGCTGGGTGCCGCTGGTCAGTCCCCTCCAGAACGGGACAACCTCCTCGGGCGTTGGCTCCCGGCCCCACGCGGTGAACAGGAACTTCTCGGCGAGCGTCCACAGGTAGACGGGGTCGGGGTTGCCCCACGGCACGGGGTCGCCCGGCAGCGCCAGCGCGGTGCCTGTCGGCAGCAGGGTGTCGGGTCCCACGGCGGCGACTCCGGGGCTGGCCGCGTTGAGCGACCGGAGCTCCTGCCAGCGTTTCGGCGTGTGCAGGAACTGCGCCGAGATGCTGCGCAGCGTGTCCTCGGCCCGGGTGAAGTAGTAGGCCCGCACCGGAACGATCATGGGATGCTCGTCGGGGTTCGAGCCGTCGGCGTCGCCGATGATCTCGGCGTCGGAGACCATGTCTTCGGCTGTCGCGTCCGGTGACAGCATCCCGAGCGGGTCTCCGGCGTCCGCGGTCATGGTGGGTGGCTGCCACACGGAGTCCTGTGGCCCGTCGTCGGGCGTCATGTCATCGGGCGGCACGACGACTCGCGGGTACTCGTCGCTGAACGGCTCGTCGAATATCGGTGGGCCCTGGCGGTACCAGGGCTCGTCGGGCTCGCTGCCGTCGTTTGTGATCGGGATGTCGGTCTCGTCGTGGGTGCTCTCGTCGTGGGTGCTCTCGTCGTGGGCGCTCTCGTCCTGCTTGAGGACGCCCGCCAACAGGAACCAGAGGCCGGCGCCCCAGGCGAGCACGAGGACCACCGAGACGATGTCGACGACAGCGCCGGTCGGGAGCGTCCCGTCGTCGATGCGGGCGCGGGCGTCGGCCCACTCCGAGGGCAGGGCCAACTCGGGCGTGCCGAGCAGGAACACCACCGCTGCCGGCCCGCCGACAACCACGAGGATGGCGAGCGCATACCACAGGGCCGCCGCGGGCGAACGTCTCAATGTCGGACACCGAGCGGATGTCTTGCCGACGGGCGTCTTGGCGCCTGGCCGAGCCCGGGGGGGAGTTTGGACACGAGCGGCGATTCTACAGGGCGAGCTACATCTTCAACGTTCGGTATACGACTTTTTTTGATTGTTGCGAGTGCAGCGCAGAATGGGGCGTCGGGCCCGCTGAGCGCTGCAAGATCATGGTGTTGTGCGCTGCCGCAGGGTTGAGCCGCTGTCGCCGTTGGGGGGTTCGGCCCGCGGGCTGCGGGGCCCGGTCGACCAGGTGTTGGTCGTTCTGTCAGTTACGATGGTTCTTATTGAGATGTCAGCCTGTATGGATTAGATTCAAATAGGTTGTATTGGTGTTGCAAGCCCTGCTATAGTTTGGGACCGCTCGGTGTGCAGGCTTGAGAGGGCGTGCGGACCGGGCGGTATCGGGAGCAGCAATTGCGGGTTCCCCGCTAGTCGGACGATCGAAGGGCGGGTGGTCTGCAAGTGGCCGTGACCGATTCGGAGCGAATTGCGCTCCAAGACAAGCTGGTGGACGTGCTTGGCCCGAGGGAGGCGACGACGCTCATGGAGCAGCTACCGCCGAGCGGTTGGGACCAGGTGGCCACCAAGGACGACGTGAAGGCCTCAGAGGAGCGACTGGGCAGCCGGATCGACGGGACGAATGCTCGCCTCGACGGGACGAATGCTCGCCTCGATACGACGAATGTGCGTCTAGATGAGACAAACGTCCGAATCGACACTACGAACGCGTACCTCGCCGAGACCAACAAGCAACTCTCGGAGATGCGGGGCGAGTTCGGAGAGATGCGGGGCGAGTTCGGAGAGATGCGGGGCGAGATGCGGGGTGAGTTCAAGGAGATCCGGGGCGAGTTCAAGGCAGTGCGGGGCGAGTTCACGGCGGTGCGGGGCGAGTTCCATTTGGCGCTCGCCAAGCACTTCCGCCAGACGATCTTCGTCCTTGTGGGTTTCACCCTGGCGCTGTGGGGACCGGTCGTGTTGATGCTCCTCAACTGAACGCTCGGTGCCGCGTGGCCGCGGCCCGATCTTGGGAGCACTCTCGCTAGGTGAGCGGGCATTCCCCGAGGTAGTGCAGAGTGCTCGCCTCGTCGCTGGGCAGCACCAGATAGGCCTGGGCCGCGCCCACGGCCTCGATTGGTTGTCGGTCCCTTACCAGTCCCATGACGGAGCGGTAGATGTAGCCGGTGATGATGGTGACCTGCACCCGGCTGCCCACGCAGTCGATGAAGGCCACGTGAACGTCCTGGCCGTAGATCAGGTTGGTCTTGTCCACACGGTTCTCGGCGGCCTCTCGGGCCTGTTCGAGCGTGCCGCCGCTGGCGATCGTTGCGGCCGCGACGCGGGCAGCCTCGTTGGCCGAGTGCAGGGCGTCCTGGCGGGCGGCGATGAGACGGGGCCCGTCGTAGGCGAGCCCGCCCAGGAACAGCAGCGACGCCGCGATGACGGCGATGAATATGGCGTAGTCGCCCCGCTGGTCGTCAGCTCGGGCGAGCTTGCGGAGGCGGCGGCGCCGGCTGGGCCCGCCCTCGGGCTGCCGGCGTGCGCCGGGCGGGCGGGCGGCGTCCTCGGGGCCCGGCAACGGGGTCGTGCCGGAGATCATGCGCCCGCCCGGAATCGGTACGGGTCGACTGAGGCGGTTCCCACGATCCTGCGTTCCACGTTGAGGCCCGGGAAGCCGAAGCCGCCCAGATTCTGGGGCGGGATGACGCACCGCAGGAACACGTACACCGTGCCCCCGGGCGGCACGGCCTGATCGGGGCCTACCGGGACTTCGTCGCCGTTGACGTCGATGAAGACAGTGCTGCTGTCGCCCACGAAGTCGTTGTTGCAGAACACACGGTTGTACGCGCTGACGCTCTCGGCCGAGCGGAGGCTGGCATGCACTACCTCTTCTGCCCCCTCCGGCCCGCCGGTGGCGTAGCAGCACAGCGAGGCCGTGCGGGCTGCCCGGTTGGCCGTCGACTGAAGGGCCTGCTCGATGCGCGACGTTTCGGTGAGCATCTGCAGCGAAACGATCACCAGCATCAGCATCGGGAAGATGATGGCCACCCCGATGACCATGCCCGAGCCGGCCTCGTCGCGGCGGAGGCGGCGGGTCAGCATTGCCAGATGTCGGTGCCGGTGAGTTCCGACGCCGGGACGTTGTCGAGCGGGCCGCAGGCTTGGCCCGTCAGCTCCAGCCCGCCCAGCAGCGGAGAGATGGTCCCCCCGAAAACGACCACGGTGACAGAGCCCCGCTCGGACTCGACGGCCACGGCCGGGGGGCGAGTCTCGATGATGGAACTCGCTGCGGCCGCCATCGCGAGCCGCGCTGCCAGTTCGCCTTCACACTGGCGTGCGGTCTCCATGGTCGTTGTGTCGCCGTCGCATTCGCGCGTGCCCGGCCCGGCCGCCTGCGCCGCTGCGACCGCGGCATCGGCGGCCGACTGCACGGCCGTACGGGCCATAGCCACGATCACGACATGAATGCCGAGCAGGATCGTGATCATCACGCCTATGAACAGGATCGCGGCAGGCAACGCCTCGCCGCGGTCGTCTCGCTGCCACCGGCTCCGATGCGACCGTGTGCGGCGGGTCGAGATACGTCCAACCGCATCCGCATTCGACACATGCCAGGGCGCAGCCTCTGCACGCTCCGACAGCTGGGCCAACCTCAGTGCAGCCTGAGCAACCGCCTTGGTTGTGGGGACCCTGTCAGGCGACCCAGGCGACATGCCGCGGCACCAAGACGCGAACGGAACTCAGGTGCACGTCGAGGTCGCCGGATCCCACGAGAACCCGTAAGCCTCGCACAGCACCGGGGTCGAGAACTGGCTCGGATCGTGGGTGACTCTCGCCCGCTCCAGATCGTCGACGACATCCCCGCCCCGCGTCAATAGGACTGCCGACACCGCCATCGCGATGGCGATCAACGCGGTCATCACGATGGCGGTCTGAAGGGCGAAACCGCGCTCATCCGAACGGATGGAGTCGATCAACTGCAGGTGCCGTCGTTAGGCATGGTCGATGCGTCGTTGTCGCCGTCGGTGTTGTTGTCGGCCCAGGTTCCCACTCCGCTGCCCGGCGGTGTTTCCATCAGACAAGCAGCCTGCGTCGTGCGGAGGTTGAAAGCCGGATTTGGCACAACAACGACGACGCCGCTGCTCGGAGCACCGCACGTACCTTCGCCCGTGTCGTTCGTGTCGCCGTCGCTATTGCCGTCTGTGCCGGGGGTCCAAGTGCCGCCCGCCGTGTCGCAGGCGAACTTGTTCCCGTGGTCGGCGTACTTGACGGTCTCGTTCTCGAGGCGGTCGGTCTCGCTGCCTGCTCGGTTCAGCAGCACCGCCGCGACCGCGCCGGCGATGGCCAGCAGCACGACCATCACGATGATCGTCTGCAGCGCGATGCCGCGCTCATCGGAGCGTAGATCAATCCTATTCACCGTAGAGAAGTCTTGGTCGTCGTGATTTTTCGCTGGGGCTAGGCGGCGCAAGTTCCTTCGCCCTCGTCGTCTGTGTCGCCGTCGCTATTGCCGTCTGTGCCGGGGGTCCAAGTGCCGCCCGCCGTGTCGCAGGCGAACTTGTTCGTGTGTTCGGCGTAGTTGACGGTCTCGTTCTCGAGGCGGTCGGTCTCGCTGCCTGCTCGGTTCAGCAGCACCGCGGCGACCGCGCCGGCGATGGCCAGCAGCACGACCATCACGATGATCGTCTGCAAGGCGATGCCACGCTTGTCGGCGACCGGAATCGGCAGCCTGCCTCGCAGGGCCATGAAGGTCGCCGCGGCCACGCTCGGCACGACGATGGAGAGCACGATGACTGTCAGCATGGTGCGCCTTTCCCTTGCCGGATTGTCGGCAATGTTCGACTCAACCGTAAGAACTTACAGGTGGCTGCTCGACGCGACAACCTCTAACTGGAGTAGGTATCTATGTCTCCCTGTGGGGCGGTGGCGGGCGCGGGCGCTGACTTCGCGTGCTCGCCGCGTCCCGGCGCGGACCCACCCGTCCACGGTGTCGGCGAACACCACGAGCGCGTCCGCCGCGGAACGGCGCCGATCGGGCTCGGCGTGGAAGCCTCGGCGCCGATTCACGGTGGCGAGGGCCATCACGACCAGCAAAGAGGCGGCGGTGACGGCGGCGGCGGCCGCGTCGACAGCTCTCGGCACCGACCAGCGCAACTCGGTGTCGCCCCGCTCCGCCCAGACCACCAGATGACCGGGGCCGCCCTTGCGGACCGGCGTGTCGCCGACGGCGCGCCAGCCGGGATCCCAGGGGACGAGCAGCCAGGCCCATCCGGCCGTCTCGGCCCGCACGGTGAGGCTGTCCTGCCCTGTGTGCAGCGAGACGCCCGCCGCTGATTGATCCACGGGGTAGGCGCTGCTGTCACCTCCGCTCGGCCACAGAAGCGGCACCGTTGAGGCGTCCGCCGGCAGCGCCACCCACCATTCGACCGCGGCCCGGTGCCACGCTTCCTCGTCGGCGTGGGGGCCACGGTAACGCCGGTGGCCATCACGCCAGGGAGTTCGGTAACCGCGGCATTGCCGTCGGCGTCGCAGGCGGCGTACCAACGGGCGCCGAGGGCCTCAGCTCTGGCCGGGCTGCACAGAGAGAGGCCGCCCGCATCCTGCCAGGCGTCGAACCAGTGCGGTCGTATTCCGCCTCCAAAGGCGCCGGAGCGCAAGTCGACGTCGGCATCGAGGAACTCCACTGTGGCGCCGGTTTCGCGATACAGGCCGAACAGGGGGCGGATGCGCCCGCCTGTCTCCATGGTCGTGCGCCAGGGATAGCCCCACGCGCAGACACCGACGTCGCCCGCCGCGGTGTTGTACAGGTGTTCGGTATAGACGAGCCCCTCGGCGTCGGGGCCCCTCCACGGCCGCAGCCTCCACAGGAGTCACGGGCAGCGGCTCTGGCGGCGTCGGGCTGCGGATCAGGATCACAAATGGAACAGACAACAGTACGGCGGACCAGGCCAGGGCGCTGCTCCAGGCCCAGGTGCGCCGCGACCCCCACAGCAGCCATACCGCCAGGGGTAGCAACTCTAGGCGCAGCGTTATCACGGCGAAGACCATCAAGAATGCAACCCCGAGCACGGCCCAGGCGGGCGCACCGGCCGTAGCAAGCCCCGACGGGGTGCGGCCGCCAGCAGCCCGGCCGCGGCCAGGGCAGCCACCAGGATGGGCAGCTCAAGCCAGCGTTCGGAGCGCAGATAGCCGAACAGATCCGCCACAATGGTGGCGAGCAGCCCCGCTCCGGCAGCCAGGGCCAAACGCCGCAAGGGGCCGGCATCGCCGCGGGCCGCCCACGCCGCGGCCGTTCCCACGAAGGCCAGAACCGCCACCTGCCAGAGACCCCCGTGATCCCAGGCGTTAGAGAGTGAAGCCTCCCAGCGCACGAGACGGTCCCAGCCGGCCAGGAACGGCACCAGCCACCAGGCGCACACCGCCAGAGCCGCGGCCCCGGCGGTGACGGCCCAGCGAAGAGCTTGGCGAAACGACACTCCGCTGGTGGCCAGCAACACGGCACATACCACGGCCACCCCCGGCACGACGGTGGCGTTGAGCAGCACCGCCACACCGGCCACCACCCCGCACGCCACCGGACGGCAGCAGCGCGACGCCCAAGCCGCACAGAACAAGCCGCTGACGACCGCCAGCATGGCGGGCCAGGAGCCGAAGAAGGTGTTCTGCTGATGGAAGCCGGAGAGCACCCAGTGCATGCCGGCCGAAGCCACGACCAGCACCAGCACCGCCCCCACCGCGGCGCGCTGAGCCCGCGGTGCGCACCCCACCGCCCGCGTCAAACGTAGTGCGCCCCAGGGCAGGAGCACCAGCAGCCCGAGGGCTACCGCTGCCATCTGCCCGTGGACGGGATGGGTGAAGCGCATCCAGGCATGGCCGAGCGGCGGGTAGTTCGGGCCGATGGCCTGCCCTCCGTAGAACCAGTCTGACCAGCCCCGCCAGTCCCACCACGGCAGGGTCTTCAGCCACTCCGCCACCGCGGCGTGGCCGATCATGTCGCCGCCGGGGGCACCGCCGTTGGCCACGACGACGTACCAGCTCACGGCCACCATAGCCGCCACCGCGCTCCCGGCCCCCAGCCACACCGCGGCCAAGCGCCGCCGCTGCGTCCGCTCGTCCTCGATGGCCTCCCCGGCCGCGCCGTCAGCCGACACGGGGCCCCCGTCGTCGACGACGGTTGAGGGCTCGGTCATTTGGTCAGCGTCGACGTCGATGGGGAGCGAGGCTAGCTAGCGAACGGGAGCCAACATCAGCGTTGCCGGCTTGCAGCTGTATTCCGGTTCGGTGCCTCGCAGTGTCCGCCGACGTGTGCCGGTGGTAGCAGTCAAGAGGTCAGCCATCGTGAGACTCCGGGTCGGCGCGACAGCCGACTCCACGCCGCAACCACCGCGCCAACCACGGCCCAGCCGCCGATCACGTCGATGACGTAGTGGTCGCCGCCGATCACGAGCGTCATGGCCATTGCCAGCGGATACGCCATGAGCGCGACGCGGCCCAAACGACCGAGCCGGGGCCAGAAGAAGGCGGCGATTAGCGCTGGGTACGCCGCGTGCAGCGACGGGAAGGCTGCGACCAAGTTCACTTCGGCGTGGCCCTTGTCGATGAGCGTTTCGGCGATGCCGAGGTTGAGCAATCGCCAGCCTCGGGTGGCCACTCCTTGCACTTCATCGATGTGCCCGTTCAGCGATGCCAGCCAGGGCGGCATCGTCGGGAGCAGGATGAAGCCGACCAGGCCCGCGTGGTGACGGCGGTGAACTGGGCGAGCCAGGCCCGCCAGCGGCTGCGGTCGCGCAGCCACAGGAAGGCGGTGACGGCATAGGGCACGACGAAGTGGGTGGCGTATGTGATCGACATGGCCGCTTCCCACCATCGCTGTCCGTGGAACGGCCCCAGGCGTGCTTGGAGTTCCACGGTGGGGACATCGCCGGGAAATAGGGCCCGGTCGATCATGATCGGCGCGTCGATCTGCAGGGGCATGCTGAACCAGTCGGCGACTCCGCGGGAGTAGTCGTAGCCGACGAGGAGCACCGCTAGCACCGACCAGTCACGCAAAGCCCGCGCCGCGTTGAACCTGTGGCCTGTTGCGAGTGACACGACCACGACGAACCCAAGTGTCCACGCCAGCACCTGCTCGCGGTCAATTGGCAGTCCCCAGCGCCCGACCGCGAACACAAACGCTGCGACGAAGGCGCCCATCGCGGCAACCAGCGCCAAGTCGCCGACCTCCGCCCGCCGACCCCACCCACCCCCGACACACGCGCTTCCGGTCGCAACCGGGGCCGTGTCCTGGGCCGCTGAGCCGGCGTCGGTGTTGCCTGCGGCTACGACGTGAGCGTCTTCGCCGACGAGAGTGTCGGCGGCCGCCCCGGAGGCCACCGTGTCGCCAACTGTCGAAGGCTCGGCCATGTACTCGGCGTTAGCGTCAATGGACAGCGAGGCTAGCTAGCAATCTGGAGCGAACAGTCCGAGCGCTTTGCTTGTGTCTCCTGAGGCGAACGCGATCAGGCCTATGGCGGTTCGGGCCGCTGTCACCCGATGTCGGAGGCGGGCGGGGCGTTGGTGGTGATCTCGCCCGCGAGGGCGGCGTCGACCTCTTCGGTCCTATTCAGGGCACGATCAGCGCGGTGAGCTTGACGTTGATCTCGTCGATCTTGGTGTCGAGCGCTTCGATCTTGGCGTCCTGGGCGGCGAATCTGGCGTCGATCTGTGCGAATCTGGCGTCCACTCTGTTCTCGAAGGCGGTCAGCCTGTTCTCGAGGCTGGTGATCCTGTTGTCGAGGGTCGTGAAGGCAAAGATCATGACCGCCACCACGCGGCGCTCAGCAGCGCTGGGATGAGGTTGTCACTGACGGTGGTCCAGCCGGCCCTTCCGGTGCTGCGGGGCGGCGCCGCGGCCTCGGCGGGCGCCGGGTCGGCGAGGGAGACTTGCGCAGGCGCGGGCTCGGCCGCGGCGGCCTGCTTGGGAGGGTCGGGCTGTGGGGCGTCGGGCGGACGGGTCATCGCGGTGTGCGCATGGGTCGGGGTGGTCACAGAGAACTCCTCCGCGGGCCAGCGACGACTTGGGAACAAGCGTCAGTACGGATGATTAGGCATGCCGTCGATGCCCGGCAGCGAAGCTCTAATCAGAATACTAACTAACAGTGAATGTTGTGTCAACCAGCGTCAGAAAGCTACAGGCCGGTGAGGGTGGATGAGTCCATGATCGCGCGGCGCGACCCGGGTGTCTCGTCGAGCCACGGCTACCGGGGCAGCGGTACGATGGGCCGTGTGATCGAGCGGGTCTACATTCACAACTACAAGTGCCTCGTGAACCTTGAGTTGAGGCTCCAAGAGACCGTCCTGCAATATCTTGGTTATGGCAGGATTCGTAACCGGAAGACTGGAGCGCAGCGCCACTCCTCACATCGATCAGTCTAGGTGACACAAGAGTCAAGGAGCGCAAATGCAGTGGTCGAGTATTGAAGAATTCTTCCCGCAGATCGCAACAATCATAACGATTGTTGGTGGTGCTATCGGATTATTGTCCTACATTCAGAGAAGGATCGCGCGATGGTGGCAGCAATCTAGGTCGTCTTCATCGGAAGCTCTCGGGATAGTGCAGCGTCCTCAAGCAGACTCCTATCGGCGACCTTTGCTACGACCGTCAAGACCTCTTGGGACACTGTCATCCGAGGATCTGGTCAAATCTATACGTTGCGAGGTCAGGGTTCCACTAGAGTACTGGCGACATTCGGGAAGGCTATTGAACTTTTGGCGGAGAATGAAGCTAGAGTTCTTTACTTTACAGACTAGTCCTAAGCCTTCATTCACGGTTTCCGGTTGGCGATATGATATGGGATCCTCGCATCTCGTGGACGATATCCGCAGATGCTCAGGCGGTTTCCTATTGCATATGACTCTTCATAGGAACGAGAATGCACAGCATTTCCGGCGTTCGCTGCGAGCAGGCAAGAGCAATGTATGCTCCAAGAGGGTTGTGGCCATCGCCTCGGCCGAGGACTTCGTTAGACCTACCGCATGGGTACGATGTCTGGTCGTGAACGCGTATTCGCTAAATCTTGCTATCGATAGTTTTCAAGAAGTTGTAGTGAGGTCTTCTGATCCGCTACTTGTCGATGGACCGATAGTATTCAGATTGCGGCGCCGATATGTACCAGATAGTGCAATCTGGATAATTACTATGAACCCTAACCACATTGAGCCCTCCTCGTCTTGGGGCCAGTCGCCTGAGCGGCTTGAAACACACGCATCACCCCCAGAGTCCGCGCTACACGATGGTGAGAAGTACCGCTATGACGAGTTAATCGAAAGACAGGGTCGCTATGCGTATATAGCCAAGCTTGCATTTCTTGTGTTGCTGGGTCCGATCATGGCTCTCCTAATTGCTGGTATAGCTGTGTTGATGCCTGGCGCTCCAAGTGAGGTGGCTGCGAGAGTTGTTGTGACTGTGAGTGCGCCGTGGTTTGTAGTCTCTACATATGGAATAGTGATCTACTCGGTATATCTTGCTGTGGAGTCCCTCCGCGGGTACCGGTGGTGTCACAGTGGAAGGACACTGAGAGTTTGGAAGGGAGGAACGGTGGATTGCCTTCTCTTCGGTGGTTTGCTGAGGCGAGGGCCGATCCTCCGACGTAGGGATTGGAAGCGCTATTGGCAGAGCGTCGATTCAAGCTTCTAGCGCATTCGACCCTGATGTTGTTCACGCCTGTCGAGTGGCGGCTTGGGCCGTCGTCGGAGGACGGCTGCTGACCTGCCGACGGCGGTGCATCAGGTCGGCAATCGAGCCGGGACGAAGTGGGCCGATGCGAGCGGCTGCGACCAGGTTCGCTTTGGCGTGGCCCTTGTCGATGAGCGTCTCGGCGGTGTCGAGGTTGAGCAGTCACCAGCCTCGGGTGGCCACTCCTTGCCCCAACGGCTAGAGGAAGGCTGGCCGTCCCCAGCCGAGTTCGCTGTCGTTCGTCACCTGCTTGCCCTTCCTATTGCCACAAGTAGCCGCACTTGGTGCTGCTGCTTGCGTTGTGTGAGTGACCACTGACTGTGCCGTCGCTGTAGCGGGTGTGCGTGTGTTTCGGGTTGCCTGAGTGCCAATGAGTGCACGATCCTGAAGCGGTTCGTGCCGCTGTGGTTGTTGGCGGCTTTCTTGTGGTGGTCGGTGCCGCTGTGGTTGTTGGCGGCTTTCTTGTGGTGGTCGGTGCCGCTGTGGTTGTTGGCGGCTTTCTTGTGGTGGTCGGCGCGACAGTCGGGGTTGTGGTCTGACTACTGACAAAGGCATCTACTTCAGCCGGTGTGTACCCCGCGAACGGACCGCTGGTATGGCGACCGTCAGCATCCAGTACGGATACCTCGGTTGTGGTCGGTGCTGCTTCAGTTGTGGTCGTGGTCGCGGCAGTCGTCGGCGGAGCCTGCGACGTAGGTGCTGCGGTAGGTGCTGGAGCCTGTGCGGTAGTCGGTGTTGTTTTCGTCGTTGTGGACGTCGTTCTCGCCGCCGTGGTGGTCGGTGGCGCCTCGGCACCGTTCGTGGCTTCGGCGCAACCGGCTCCGAGGAGGCACAGCGCGAACACGACCGCCACCAGCGCGTGCACAGACAGCCAGCGTCTCATTCTGCTCACGGCCCAGGTGTCGTGGGCCTCGTCTGCGAGCGTCACGAGTCTTGACGTTTCCTGGGCGTTGTTCGACTGTTCGCCGGTCGGTCCACTGCGGATACCTACAGACCGGCGAGGGTGGACGAGTCCATGATGCCGGCCAGGGGCGGGTAGCCCATCAGGATCATGAAGGCGCCGCCGATCAGCGCCAGGGGCGCTCCCATCTTCTCGCCCGAGGAGGCCGCGGCGGCGTCGGCTTCCAGCATCGCCTTGGAGCGGGCCGACTCCACCTGGGCCAGGATCGCCTGGCGCGACCCGGCGCCGGTCGTGCCAGCCAGCTCCAGGGCCGAGCAGAACGGGTCCAGGAACCGGAGCCTGCGGTCGTCGGCCAGCCTGCGTAGCCCCGTCCACGGCGGCTCGCCGCTCGCAGCCGACACCCGCAGCGCGTCGCGGATCACCACGAACCCGGGCTGCTCGCTGTAGGACGCGGCCGCCGCCAGCGCGCCGAACGTGTCGGCCCCCGCGGTCACCAGCTGGGCCACCAGCTCCAGCCACGACTCCGTCACCTGCTGGAACAACACCCGCTCCTTGGCGGCCTCGGTCTTGAGGATCGAGTCGGGCACCCACCATCCCAACAGCCCCCCGGCCAGCGCGACGGCCACGATTGCCAGTAGGGGCAGCTCCAGCTCGAACAGTGTGTTGGCGAAAAACCCGAGAGCGGCCAGCAGCGCCGCGCCGAGCACCAGCCCGGCCATCTTGTGCAGGGCGTGGGTCTCCAGGCTTCGGCCCACCATGCGGGCGTCCTGATTGAGCATCGAGTTGGAGTGCAGGTCCCTCTCGATCCTGCTGGTCGCACGGCGGGTGGCGTGCTGCACCGCCCCGGTGCCCTCCGAACCGTCATCGGCGCCGCGCTCAGCATCGGGAGTGGTCGGCAGCGGCGCTCGAACCGGCCGAGGCATGAGCCCCAACACGATGAACAGCAGGCCCAGACCGGCCATGGCGCCCAGCAGGATCACCATGGCGTCACTGGTCCTCTCCGGAGAGCGCGGCCACCACACCCTCGGCCAGCTTGTCGCCGTCCGGGGCCAGCAGGCGCACCGGGATTCCCGACTCCGACAGCTTCAGCACCCAATAGATGTTGCCGAAGATCAGCACCCCCACGGCCAGAAGGGTCGCTTGGCCGATCGTGGAGCCGAACGGATCGAAGAACGGCTTGTTGAACACGAACATGAACAGCACCGACCCCACCGTCACGCCCACCATCGCTATGACCTGCGTCCAGGCCCGGGCGTTGGCCACCTCGTTGCGCCGGCGCATCTCCACCTCGGCCCGCATGGACCGGGCCGTGCTCTCGAACGCCTCGCTCACCCGGGCGCCGGAGTCCCAGGCGATCTTCATTCCCAGCACCAGCCGGTCGGCGAAGGGCGAGTCCATCTCCGCCGCGAACCAGTCCAGCCCGGCCGGCAGCCCCAGCGTCCGCGCGATCGACGCCATCTGCACCACCTTGGGGCGCAACAGCAATGGGGCCTGTTCGGCCGTCAGCGTGACCGCCTCGAACAGCGAGCCGCTGGCCGCCACCAGATCCCGGATCTGTTCGGTCCACTGCGAGTAGGCCTCGATCTCGTCGGTGAACGCCCGGCGCCTGCGGGGCGCCCGCCACATCATCGGCCCCATCACACCCGCGGTCAGGCCGATCAGTGCGGCCACCGGCCATCCGGTGGCGTACCACGCACCGAAGGCCAGCACAGCCCCCAGGCCCAACATGGCCAGGGTGTCGTTCGTCGAGGACGACAGCTCGATGCGCGCCGCCCGCGACCGGAACTGGCGCAGCCGGGCGTGCTTCTCGCGCACGGGCCGCTTCTGCGAGCCGAGGACCACCGCGAACAGGCCGACGCCCACCAGCGCTCCGAACAGGACGGCAGCCAGCGGAACCATGGCGGCCTATCCGGCGCGTTCTACGGGCGCGCGGCCGGGGGTTGGCGCGTCGGGGGCGGCGGGCCGCGCCTGGGCCGGGCCGCGCTGAGGCGGGGCCGCGGCCGGCTGAGGCTGCCGAGGGGGCGGCGCGGCAGGGCGCGCCTGGGGCGCTTGGGCGGGCGGGCGCTGCTGGACCGGCACCGGACCATTGGAACCTCGCCCGTCGGGCGCGCCCACAGGCTGCGGCGGCCGGGCTGGTTGTGGCTGCTGGCGGGGGCGGGGCTGCTGGGGCTGCTGGCGGGGCTGGGTTGGCTGCTGGCGGGGTGGGGCTGGTTGTGGCTGCTGGGGCTGCTGGCGGGGCTGGGTTGGCTGCTGGCGGGGTGGGGCTGGTTGTGGCTGTTGGCGGGGCTGGGGCTGCTGCGGCTGAACCCGGGTTGGGGCTGGCTGCGGCTGGGGCTGTTGGGGCTGGGCCTGAGGAGCCACCTTCCCCGGGCGGTACGGCTCGCCCAGCTCCGCGGGGTCGAGCCCGGCCGCCACGAGCCGGGCCAGCGGCTCGCCGTCGGCCCTGAAGGGCGTCGAGTAGACGCCGACCCCGTCGGGACCCGGAGCGAACACCTCACGGCAGCAGCACCAGCAGTCCTATGGCGACGGCTGCCATCTGGCCGTGGGTCGGATGGGTGAACCGCAGCCAGGCATGGACCAGTGGCGGATAGTTCACGCCGATGGCCTGGCCGCCGTAGAACCAGTCCGACCAGCCCCGCCAGTCCCACCAGGGCAGTGTCCGCAGCCACTCGGCGGCGGCGGCGTGTCCGATCATGTCACCGCCGGGAGCGTTGCCGCCGTGTCCCACTACGACGTACCAACTCACCCCCACCATCGCCGCCACCGCGCTGCCAGCACCCAGCCAAACTGCGGCCATGCGCCGCCTCTGCGTTCGCGCGTCCTCGACGTCCTCTTCGACCGTGTCCGCGGCCCATCCTGAGGCTTCGTCGTCGAGGACGGCGGAAGGCTCGGTCACGTGCTCGGCGTCGGCGTCAATGGGGAGGGAGGCTAGCCAGCGAACCGAAGCAAGCCGCGAGCGCCGCTGCTACCGACGCGGCATCGCCAGCTGTGGGCCGGGACTATCGGCCATCTGGGCGGCCTCCGGGTCTAGGAGACCCCTAGGGCGGATGGGTTGCGGTGTCGGAGTCTGGGGCGCTGCCGGTGATCTCACCGGCGAGGGCGGCGTCGACGTCCTCGGTCTGTTCCAACGAGGCGATCAGCGCCGTCAGGTTGAGGTTGATCTCGCCCACGTCGTCTTCCAGCGCGGCGAATCTCGCTCCCATCCTCTCTTCGAGGGAATTGAATCTGGCGTCGACTGTGTTCTCGAGGGCGGTGATTCAGCTCATTCGGCAAACTACCGCCAACCTCAATCAATATCAAGCCCGATCTTCGTTGGCTATGGCCCCGGAGGGTTGCGTACATTGAGTACTTGATGTACGTTTCGGTCGGCGATCAGGAGACGGACGATGGAATACCTCTCATACACCGACACGCGCAGCCAACTCCGAGAGGTGCTCGACACCGCAGAAGCGGGGATGCCGATCGGCGTCCAGCGCCACGGAAAGCAAGTCGCCTTGATCGAGAGCGGAAAGCTGCGAGAGGTCCTGCTGGACTCCCGGCGGCTGGGCCGGCCCGAAGCGGTTGCCGAGGCAGGGGGGTGGTCAGTGCTTCTGCCGGGAACCCCGATCGCTGCCGACGGTGCCGACCTGGACGAGGCCGTCGACGAATTCGTCTCCGCCCTGCGCGAGTACGCCGAAGACTGGGAGACGCGACTGCGGTTCGCCCCCAACCACCTGCACCACTGGCCGCTCGTCCAGTTCGTGTCACTGAGCTCCGACGCCGACATAGCCGAATGGGCGCGCGGCAGCCGGCAGTGAGCCATCCGGCGCCCACCCGACGAGACCACCTGCGCTTCTGCGAGACCGAGGGATGGCACCTCGTCAGGTCCGCTGTCGGCAGGCGCTCCACCCACCACGAGACCTACGAGCTCGAGCTTCCCTCCGGCAGCATTCTGCGAACCCGGATATCCAGGCCACCGGATCGCACCGCCTACGGCGCAGCCCTCTGGTCGCACATCCTCCGCGACCAGCTCCAAACCAGCCCCGACGAGTTCTGGCGGTGCGTGCGTCTCGGCACCCGGCCTGACCGGGGCGCACCCGCGGCGCCGGCTGGGGCTATCCCGACGGATCTGCTCTACCTGCTCAAACACCGGGTCGGCCTGACCGACGAGCAGCTTGTCGAGATGAGCAGGCAAACAGCGATCGAGCAGATACAGCAGTACTGGACAGCCGGGGAATAGCGGCTCTCAGAAACGAGGTGGAAGCGAGGGTGAGACCCCGAGCGCGCCGATGGCCAACGCTATGTCCAAAGGGTTGAGATCGGCGCGGCAACGATGCGGTCGGCGAGTTCGAACGTGTCGGGGCCGGTGTGAAGTACTGCGCCGCCCGCGAAGCGGTCGCCCATAGCCTCGCTCAGCCACTCCAGGTGGCGGGCGTCGGATCGGCTCACGTTCGCAGAGGCCTTGATCTCGAGGCCGACGATGCGGCCGCCGCCGAGTTCCGCAATCACGTCCACCTCTCGACGGCCGTCCTGCTCGCGCAGGTGCGACAGCCGGTAGCGGGTTCGGGCCACGGTCGCCTCGGCCCGGAGCTGGGCCACCACGAACGTGTCGATCATGCTGCCGAGCAGGCCTGCCGAAGCCAGCACATCGTCGATGGTGACCCGCAGGATGCCGGCGAGCAGGCCGGCGTCGACGACGTAGCGCTTCGGCGTCCGGCTCAGGCGCTTGAGCCTGTTGGTCGACCATGCGGGAACGTGGTCGGTGATCATGAGGTCCTGTAGCAAAGCGTCGTAGGCCAGGGCGGTCTTGCGGCTGATGCCCGCTGCGTCGTAGAGCGTCTTGTGGTGCGCCGCGCCCGCGGAGCCGACGGCACACGCCTCCAGGTAGCGCTGCAGCCGCGCCGCGTCGGGCGCGTGGCCGTGGAGGCGGGCGTCGCGCAGGGCCACCTGGTCTGCGTAACTCTCCAGCCAGGCCCGGGCGGTCCGTTCGCCCAGCTCCAGAGCGGGCTCGGGGAACCCGCCGCGCAGTGCGAGCTCCAGATAGTCGCGCAGGTCCGCCGTCCGGCCAGGGGTGGTGACCAGCGGCTCGCCCGCCGCAATCCGGTCGATGAGCGGCCGCACCGGCCGCCGCTGCTGCTCGGCCACCGTCAGCGGGAGCATCCGCAGCATTACCAGCCTGCCGGTGCCCGGCCAGAACCGGTCGGTTCCGTCGGTGCGGGCCGAGCCGGTGATCAGGAAGCGGCCCGGCCGGCGGTCGGCGTCCACCGCCCGCTTCACTGCAGAAAGCACCTCGGGAACCATCTGCCACTCGTCGAGCAGCACGGGCTCGTCTCGGCCGCGAAGGGCCGCGTCGGGGCTGGCACGGAACGCGGCGGCGTCGTCGGAGTCCAGCCGCACGACGCCGCGGGCCAGCCGAGCTGCGGTGGTGGTCTTGCCGCAGGCGCGGGGCCCGACCACCATGACCGCGGGGAGTTCCGCGAGATACTCCTCCAACAGGGGGTCCACCAGCCTCGGCACGTAAGCGTCCATGCCCCTAGCCTACTGATCTCAGCTCTCATACCCGATATTACGCGATGATTACTCCCATTTTTACGCGATGATTACTCTCGATTTCTATCTTCGGAGGAAGCTAGTGCGGTGTCCACAAACGTTGGTGGTTGTGGCGCGTCCACCTTTTGAGGCTGGGTGCGTGCTTTGATCGGGTTGTGTCGAAACCATTGCGGGTTCGTCGTTTGACGGACCAAGAAGGCCGTGAGCTCCAGCGGATTGTTCGCCGGGGCGGCGGCAAGACGGAGGGGTCGGTGGTTCGCCGGCGGCGGGCGTCGGTGGTGCTGGCGTCCGCGGGCGGCAACACGGTGCCTGTGATCGCCAGGCTGGCGGCGACTTCGAGGGATCGTGTGCGCGAGGTGATCCACCGGTTCAACGACGAGGGGATGGCGTCGCTGGACCCTCGGTGGGCGGGTGGCCGTCCCCGCCGCATCACCACTGATGACGAGGACTTCATTGTCGGGGCGGCCACGACGCGCCCTGAGGCGCTGGGGCTGCCTTTCACGAGGTGGAGCCTGCGCAAGCTGGCCGCCCATCTGGGCGACAACCAGACCAGGGCGGTCAAGATCAGCGCCGAGCGGCTCCGCCAGATACTGGCGGCTCGGGGCGTGACGTTTCAGCGCACCAAGACTTGGAAGGAGTCCAACGACCCCGAGCGCGACGCCAAGCTGGACCGCATCGAGGAGGTCCTTGGGGCTTTCCCGCGGCGGTGTTTCGCCTTCGATGAGTTCGGGCCGCTGACGATCCGCCCCGTCGCCGGGGCGGGGTGGGCTCTCGCGGGGCGCCCGCCGCTGATCGCGGCGAACTACCACAAGGCCCACGGGGTGCGACAGTTCCACGGCTGCTACTCGATCGGCGAGGACGTCCTGTGGGGGGTCGTGCGACAGCGCAAGTCTGCTGCGAACACCCCGGCCGCGCTCAAGTCGATCCGGGCCCGCCACAGCGACGGCCAGTGAGACCCCGGCCTGCTCGCCGCGCAACGCCGCGAACGCGCCCGAACCCGAGCCGAGAAAGGCCACCGCTGGGGCCGACCACTCCCACAAGCAGCATGAAACACCACAGAAACGACACGCGCGCAAACGTTTGTGGACACCGCACTAGCTAGCAAACCGGAGCGAACAGTCCGAGCGCTTTGCTTGCATCTCCTGAGGCGAACGCGATCAGGCCTATGGCGGTTCGGGCTGCTGTCACCCGATGTCGGAGGCGGGCGGGGCGTTGGTGGTGATCTCGCCCGCGAGGGCGGCCTCTACCTCTTCGGTCTTGTTCAGGGCGGCGATCAGCGCGGTGACCTTGAGGGCAAGATCGTCGATCTTTGCGTCGAGCGTGTCGATTCTGGTGTCGATCTTTGCGTCGAGCGTGTCGATTCTGGCGTCGATCTTTGCGTCGAGCGCGTCGATTCTGGCGTCGAGCCGGTCGATCTTTGCGTCCTGGGCGTTGAATCTGCCTTCGATTTGTGTGAATCTGCCGTCCACTCTGTCCGCGAAGGCGTTCAGTCTGTTATCCACTGCGGTGACCCTGTTCTCAAGGAGCGTGAAGGCGAAGATCATGAGCGCCACCAGGGCGGCGCTCAGCAGCCCAGGGACGAGATTGTCCGCGACGGCGGTCCTGGCGGCCGTGCCAGTGCGGCGAGGTGGTTGTGGAGCGTCGGGCGGGTGGGTCATCGCGGTGTGCACATGGGCCGGGGTTGTCACAGAGAACTCCTCCGCGGGCTGCGACGGCTTGGGAACAAGCGTCAATACGGATCATTAGGCATGCCGTCGATGCCCGGCAGCGAAGCTCTGATCAGAATACTAACTAACAGTGAATGTTGTGTCAACCAGCGTCAGAATACTACAGACCGGTTCAGAATACTACAGACCGGTAAGGGTGGACGAGTCCATGATGCCGGCCAGGGGCGGGTAGCCCATCAGGATCATGAAGGCGCCGCCGATCAGCGCCAGGGGCGCTCCCATCTTCTCGCCCGAGGAGGCCGCGGCGGCGTCGGCTTCCAGCATCGCCTTGGAGCGGGCCGACTCCACCTGGGCCAGGATCGCCTGGCGCGACCCGGCGCCGGTCGTGCCAGCCAGCTCCAGGGCCGAGCAGAACGGGTCCAGGAACCGGAGCCTGCGGTCGTCGGCCAGCCTGCGTAGCCCCGTCCACGGCGGCTCGCCGCTCGCAGCCGACACCCGCAGCGCGTCGCGGATCACCACGAACCCGGGCTGCTCGCTGTAGGACGCGGCCGCCGCCAGCGCGCCGAACGTGTCGGCCCCCGCGGTCACCAGCTGGGCCACCAGCTCCAGCCACGACTCCGTCACCTGCTGGAACAACACCCGCTCCTTGGCGGCCTCGGTCTTGAGGATCGAGTCGGGCACCCACCATCCCAACAGCCCCCCGGCCAGCGCGACGGCCACGATTGCCAGTAGGGGCAGCTCCAGCTCGAACAGTGTGTTGGCGAAGAACCCGAGAGCGGCCAGCAGCGCCGCGCCGAGCACCAGCCCGGCCATCTTGTGCAGGGCGTGGGTCTCCAGGCTGCGGCCCACCATGCGGGCGTCCTGATTGAGCAACAAGTTGGAGTGCAGGTCCGTCTCGATCCTGCTGGTCGCCCGGCGGGTGGCGTGCTGCACCGCCCCGGTGCCCTCCGAACCGTCATCGGCGCCGCGCTCAGCATCGGGAGTGGTCGGCAGCGGCGCTCGAACCGGCCGAGGCATGAGCCCCAACACGATGAACAGCAGGCCCAGACCGGCCATGGCGCCCAGCAGGATCACCATGGCGTCACTGGTCCTCTCCGGAGAGCGCGGCCACCACACCCTCGGCCAGCTTGTCGCCGTCCGGGGCCAGCAGGCGCACCGGGATTCCCGACTCCGACAGCTTCAGCACCCAATAGATGTTGCCGAAGATCAGCACCCCCACGGCCAGAAGGGTTGCTTGGCCGATCGTGGAGCCGAACGGATCGAAGAACGGCTTGTTGAACACGAACATGAACAGCACCGACACCACCGTCACGCCCACCATCGCTATGACCTGCGTCCAGGCCCGGGCGTTGGCCACCTCGTTGCGCCGGCGCATCTCCACCTCGGCCCGCATGGATCGGGCCGTGCTCTCGAACGCCTCGCTCACCCGGGCGCCGGAGTCCCAGGCGATCTTCATTCCCAGCACAAGCCGGTCGGCGAAGGGCGAGTCCATCTCCGCCGCGAACCAGTCCAGCCCGGCCGGCAGCCCCAGCGTCCGCGCGATCGACGCCATCTGCACCACCTTGGGGCGCAACAGCAATGGGGCCTGTTCGGCCGTCAGCGTGACCGCCTCGAACAGCGAGCCGCTGGCCGCCACCAGATCCCGGATCTGTTCGGTCCACTGCGAGTAGGCCTCGATCTCGTCGGTGAACGCCCGGCGCCTGCGGGGCGCCCGCCACATCATCGGCCCCATCACACCCGCGGTCAGGCCGATCAGTGCGGCCACCGGCCATCCGGTGGCGTACCACGCACCGAAGGCCAGCACAGCCCCCAGGCCCAACATGGCCAGGGTGTCGTTCGTCGAGGACGACAGCTCGATGCGCGCCGCCCGCGACCGGAACTGGCGCAGCCGGGCGTGCTTCTCGCGCACGGGCCGCTTCTGCGAGCCGAGAACCACCGCGAACAGGCCGACGCCCACCAGCGCTCCGAACAGGACGGCAGCCAGCGGAACCATGGCGGCCTATCCGGCGCGTTCTACGGGCGCCTGGCCGGGGGTTGGCGCGTCGGGGGCGGCGGGCCGCGCCTGAGCCGGGCCGCGCTGAGGCGGGGCCGCGGCCGGCTGAGGCTGCCGAGGAGGCGGCGCGGCAGGGCGCGCCTGGGGCGCCTGGGCGGGCGGGCGCTGCGGGACCGGCACCGGACCATTGGAACCTCGCCCGTCGGGCGCGCCCACAGGCTGCGGCGGCCGGGCTGGTTGTGGCTGCTGGCGGGGGCGGGGCTGCTGGCGGGGCTGGGGCTGCTGGGGCTGCTGGCGGGGTGGGGCTGGTTGTGGCTGCTGGGGCTGCTGGCGGGGCTGGGTTGGCTGCTGGGGCTGCTGGCGGGGCTGGGTTGGCTGCTGGCGGGGTGGGGCTGGTTGTGGCTGTTGGCGGGGCTGGGGCTGCTGCGGCTGAGACCGGGGTGGGGCTGGCTGCGGCTGCGGCTGAGACCGGGGTGGGGCTGGCTGCGGCTGGGGCTGCTGGGGCTGGGCCTGAGGAGCCACTTTCCCCGGGCGGTACGGCTCGCCCAACTCCGCGGGGTCGAGCCCGGCCGCCACGAGCCGGGCCAGCGGCTCGCCGTCGGCCTTGAAGGGCGTCGAGTAGACGCCGACCCCGTCGGGACCCGGAGCGAACACCTCAGAGGTGACCACCCCTCCGTCCTCGAAGCTGACGACCTCGCGGATGGAGGTGATGGCCCGCCGCCCGTCGGGCAGCTTCTTGATGTACACCAGCAGGTGGAGCACCTCGGCGATCTCGCGCAGCACCGAGTCGGGGGTGGGCGAGTCGGGCGAGCGCTGCGCGTAGATCAGCATCTTGTTGATGGCGGCCCGGGTGCTGCCCGCGTGGATGGTGCCCAGCGAGCCGTCGTTGCCGATGCCCATCGACTGAAGCAGCTGCATCACCTCGCCGCCGCGCACCTCGCCCACAATCACCCGGTCCGGCGACATCCGCAGGGCGGCCTTGCAAAGGTCGTACATCGAGATCTCGCCCATGCCCTCGGTGTTGGACGTGCGGGTCTCCAGCGCCAGCGTGCGCTCGTGCAGCCCCGAGGACCGCAGGTGCAGCTCCAGGGTGTCCTCGATGGTGACGATCAGCTCCGACTGGGGCACCTCGGACAGCAACGCACGCAGCAGGGTCGTCTTGCCCGCGCCCGTGCCCCCCACGACCAGCATGTTGGCCGGGTTGGGGGGTCGAACCGCGGCCCGCAGCACCGCGGTCATCTCAGGGGTGACCGTTCCGTACTGCTCGAGCTTCTCCAGCGAGGACTGCAGCATCCGGTGGCGGCGGATCACCACCGAGGTCCGCTCGGCCACCGCGGTCACCGCGAACAGCCGGTGCCCCGACGCCAGCCGCAGGTCGAGGATCGGAGCGGCCGTGTCGAAGCGCCGCGACGTGTGGCCGGCGGTGGCGGCGAGGTGGCGGATCATCATCACCAACTCCTCCTCGCTGGCGGCCAGCGGGGGGGCCGAGATGCGGTTCCCGTCGGCCAGGGACAGGACCACGTTGTCGTGGCCGAGGATGTGGATGTTCTCCACGTCCTCCCGCTCAAGCAGCGGCACCAGGGCACCGCCGCCCATAATGCCCCGGACCTGGGCCCGGAACTCCCGCTCGTCCTCGTCGGAGAGTCTGGCCTTGCCGACCATGAGGGCCGAGGTGTTGAAGTCGCGGACGATGCTCTCGGCGATGTCCGTGAGCTGCTTGTCGATGACGTCGGTCGGCAGCTTCTGGCGCTCCAGCTCCAGGAACTGCTGAAGAAGCCTCTCGTGCGACTGCTGGAAGAGCTCTAGCCCGGGACTCGTCTCTGCCATAACACTGCGGGGCTGAGCGCCCTCACCCGCCTCGGTGAGCTGTCATGTCCGCGGCGTTCGAGCCGTGCAGCTTGACGGCCCAGTCCCGGAACGAGCCGGTGGGCTTCATATTCGGTCTTGGCGGAGACTGTGCCTCCGGCGGCTGCTCGAAGGATGCCTCGTGGGCCGGAGGCTCGGGTTGGGCGGGCGGCTGTTCGTAGGTAGGCGGCTGTGGCTGTTCGTAGGTGGGCGGCTGTGGCTGTTCGTAGGTGGGCGGCTGTGGCTGTTCGTAGGTGGGTGCCGGGTACTGATGCGGCGCGTAGGCCTCGTGAGCGCCGGGCTGCGGCTGTTCGTAGGCAGGCGGCTGCGGCTGCTCGTCGGCGTGCGCCGGGTACTGCTGCGGCGGGTAGGCGCCGGGCTGCGGCTGTTCGTAGGATCCAGGCGCCGGTGGGTAGGCCTCAGGCTGCGGCTGTTGGTAGGTGGGCGGCTGTTGGTAGGCGGGCGGCTGCTCGTAGGGGTGTGCCGGGTATTGCTGCGGCGGGTACTGCTGCGGCGGGTATTGCTGCGGCGCAGGCTGGCCGTAGGCCGGGAAGCCTTCCGGCGGCGCCATCGGCGGAGCCTCTCCGTGGCCCGGGGGCGCGCCGGGGCTCCGGGGGTCGCCCGGCCAGCCTGTCGGCGGGAGGTAGTGCGACTGCCCGTAGCCCGGCTGCGGCTCGGGGGCAGGCGGGAGGTAGTGCGACTGCCCGTAGCCCGCCCCGGCTGCCGGGGCCATCGGCGGCGCAGGCTGGCCGTAGGCCGGGAAGCCTTCCGGCGGCGCCATCGGCGGAGCCTCCCCGAGGGCGGCCGGATCTTGGGTCGCGGAGGGATCCGACACGGCAGCCGCCCCGGTGCCGGCCGCCCGGCCGGCGTCCTCCGCGGGCTCCGTCTCGGGCGATGTGGCGGGACGGGTCCGGCGGGGCCGGTCCGACACCGGCGGCTGCGCCAACGGGTACAAGTTCTCGCCGACCTGCTCCAGGCTGGCCCGCCACTTCTTGGATTTGCGCTTGCTGCGGGCCAAGTAGGCGGACAGGTCCGTGGCCATGTCGGCCACCATCTCGATCGAGCCGGAGAAGGTCAGGCCGTATTTATCCTGCCACTCCTCGGGGTCCATGGGCGACTTGCCGACGGTCACCGCGAAAGCCTGAGGGCCGTCACCGCCGGGACTGGCGGCCAGCGCTTCCCTGAGATGCTCAAGGCTCGGCAGCTGGCTGTTGTTGCGGCACACCACCACCACCCCGGTCGCCCCGGTCGTCAGCGCCGAGGCCGCGGTGTCGGCGGTCATGCGGCCACCGTCGATGATCACTGCCATCTCGTTCTCGGAGATCGTGCGAAGGTCCTCGGAGAAATCGGCGAAGGTGTTGAAGATGCCGCGGGCCCCGGTGGGGCTGGCCGGGGCCGGCATCACGTGCAGGTTCTCGAACAGCACGTCCTGGGCGTGATCGATCAGATGGTTGCTGAGGATCGGCAGGCCCGAGGCGACGAACGACGCCGACCCGGGCGTGAACTGGATGCCGAGGTTGTGGCTGAGCGAGCCCCCGGCGGGATCCGCCTCGATGAGCAGGACCTCGCGGCCCGCCGTGGCCCAGTTGGCGGCCAGGTGCATAGCGGTGGTGGAGGCTCCGGGCGAGCCCTGGGTGCTGTAGACGGTCAGCATGGGACCGGCCGGTGCTGGTACGGCGCTCGACTGTCGTCCGGCGAGACGATGGTCATCATTGGTCCTCAACGGGCTCGGGGCCCGATCCCGTTTCAATCGAAGTGTCTGGTGTAGCCGGAGGAACGCTAGCTGCCTGCTTATCCAACGCGTCGACCAAGTCGTCGATGGTCAGATCGAAGCCCAGCTTGAGCATCGTGCGATCGGCCGCCGCGGTGTAGCGGTCGACGCTGCTCTTGATGGTGAGCGCCTCCTCCGGTGTGACCACGTAGTAGATGTCGTCGCCCTGCACGAACTCCAGCTGCAGCACCCCGATGAGGCCCAGGGCGCCGGCCTCGCCCTCCGGCCCCAGGGACTCCCGGCCGAGCAGGGCCACCGTGTCGCCGGTGTTCAGGCTGCCGAAGGGAGCTTCCCCGGACGGCAGCCTCACCTGGATGAGCACCCTGTCCGTCTCGTCCTCCCCCGACAGGGGCGGCGTCTCGAACAGGCCCTCGGTAACGATCGTCCCGGCGGGTATCCGGCCGGTCGCCCACTTGCCGAGCACCGCGCCGAGCTGGTCGACGGTGAGGGCCGAGGCTGTGCCCACGTTCGCTTCGACGACGGTGAAGTCCTGAGCGCGGGCCACCTCCCAGCGCTCGATGGTCCGAGCCGCGATCAGGTACTCGGCCCGCTGGTCGATGCTCTGGAGCACGAACCAGAAGCCGAACCCGGCCCCGAACACCAGCAGCAGGCCCAGCAGGAGCAGCCCGCCCCGCCGCTGCCCCTGCTGCGCACCCGGAAGCGCGACCTGCCGCCGCTGGGCCTGCGGGACGGTGCGCGCGCGTTCTCTCTGGGGAGGAGGATTCGTCATGGGGGTTCGCTACGAGCGATGCCAGCCTGCAGGACGTACGTTCGGCGCCAGCCGGTCGGGCATCATGCGACTATATAGATTTCCTGTTGTGAAGATTACTACTACTACGGCGGAAACTACCACTTCTGTCCTCCTCGGCGGCCCGAGTCTGCGGCGAACCCTCGAGGCCTAGCGTTCTCTCGTGGACATCTCAGCGGTGCTCGTCGCGGCCGCAGCCGCAGCCTGGCTGACCGCGGGCGTGTGGCTGGCCGTGGCCGATCTTCGCACCGGCCTGCTCCCGACAAGGGTGATCTGGCCCACCGCGGGGGTGGTCTGGGCGCTCTACGCGGCGGCATCGCTGGTGGAGGCCGAGCCGGCCGGCCTCATCGGAGCGGCGCTGGGCGCGGCGCTCTGCGGGGCGATCCTGGCCGCGGTCCACTTCGCCCATCCGCCCTCGATGGGCTTCGGCGATGTTCGTCTCAGCGTGCTCAACGGCCTGCTGTGCGGGTGGTGGGGCTGGCAGGCCGCGCTGGTGGGCCTGATGGCCGGGTTCGCGCTGGCCCTTCCCGAGGCGCTGGTGGTCCTGGCCCGCCACGGGATGCGGGCCAGCCGGCCGCTGGGGCCCTACCTGCTGGCCGGCGCGGCGGCGGTGGTGGTCTGGGCGGCCGCGACCCGCGGCCTGGTCCCGGCCCGCTAGCGGCTCAAGACACCAGCTCGAAGTACTGGACCTCCACCATGAGCGGCAGCAGGTAGCGCACGTAGAAGCTGTGCAGCTTCAGCACGCCGAAGTCCTCGACCTCGTAGCCCATGACGTCCACCCTCGCGTCGCCGGCCGCGAAGGCCTCGGCCCGGCGCAGCACCTCCTTCAGCTCCTCGAGGCTGTCGACGGCCATCCCGAAATGGTCGCCCCTGGGCGCCTGCATGGGGCTGTCGTCGGCGATGACGAACACGAACTGGTCATAGGAGTGCACCCCCATCACCAGCCGCTTGCGGTCCTCGGTCATGGTGGGGTGCTCACGCCAGCCGAACACCTCGCCGTAGAAGCGGGTGATGTCCGCCCGGCCCGCCTCGTCGAGCAGGTCGGCGGGCACGCTCATGGCCACATGGTTGAAGCGGGCGGGGCCCTTGAAGCCGGCGGATGTCACGGTTGCACCAGCACCTTTCCGGCCACCTCGCCGGAGCGCAGGCGGCCCATCACGTCGAGGATCCCGTCGAGGCCGACGGGGTCCGGCTCGAGCAGCACGTCCATCGGGAGGGCGCCCGACGCGATCAGCTCCAGCGCGGCGGGCAGGCCGTCGGGGTCGTACTCGTAGGCGCCGGTGACCACGAGCTCGTTGAGGATCATCCGGTTGGTGTCGAGCCTCGGATAGTCCATCCCGATGCCCACGATCACCATGGTCCCGCCCCCGGCCAGCTGCGCCAGGCCTGCCTGGGCCGCCTGCCGGGCCCCGGAGGTCTCGAACACCCAGCCGACCGCATCGGCGGGAACCTGGCCGGGATGGTCCGGGGTCTCGAGTTCGTCGGTCGAGCGGACCGCGGCGCCCAGCCGCCGGGCCAGGTCCTGGCGTCTCTCCTGGGGCTCCACCACGGTCACCTCCCCGCCGCGGGCCGCCAGCACGGCCACCACCGCGGCTCCGATCGGGCCGCAGCCGAACACCATCGCCCGCCCGCCGGGCCGGAAGGAGCCCCTGGTGACGGCGTGCATGGCCACCGCCAGCGGCTCGGCGTAGGCCGCCTCCCGCAGACCGACCGTGTCGGGCACGACGGTGAGGTTGCGATGGTCGGTGGCCAGGTAGCCGGCGAAGGCGCCCGAGTGGCCGTCGTCTATGCCGGCGAGCGGGCGCTGGGCGCACAGCCCGGGCTGTCCCGCCCGGCAGTGCTGGCAGCGGCCGCACTCCGCCCAGCCCCGGCCCACAACCGCGGTGCCCTCGTCGATGCGGGCCTCGGCTCCGGCTGCGGCCACCCGGCCCGACCATTCGTGGCCCAAGACGGTGTCGGGTGTGCCCCAGCCGTCGAGCACCATGTGGAGGTCGGTGCCGCACACCCCGCAGTAAGCGACCTCCACCAGAGCTTCGTTGGGCCCCACCGCCGGCACGGGCACGTTGGTGACGTCCAACTCGCCGGGGCGCCGGTACACGGCGGCCGCCATGGTGGCCGGGGGCGTCACTGGTCGCCTCCGGTGGGCTTGTGGGCAGGCTCTCTCAAGCTGTCGGAGGGCTGTCTTGAGCTGTCGGGTAGCTCCTTCAAGCTGTCGGGTAGCTCCTTCAAGCTGTCGGGTAGCTCCTTCAAGCTGTCGGGTAGCTCCTTCAAGCTGTCGGGTAGCTCCTTCAAGCTGTCGGGTAGCTCCTTCAAGCTGTCGGGTAGCTCCTTCAAGCTGTCGGGTAGCTCCTTCAAGCTGTCGGGTAGCTCCTTCAAGCTGTCGGGTAGCTCCTTCAAGCTGTCGGAGGGCTGTCTTGAGCTGTCGGCCAAGCTGTCGGCAAGCCTCATGCGATCCACTTTGCCAGATGCCAGCACTGGAAGCTCCTGCACCACTTGGATCCTCTCGGGCGTCATGAAGCGGGCGACTCCCCGGTGCGCGAACCATGCCCGGCAGGCGGTGAGGCCGAAGCCCTCGGGCGCGACGACGAAGGCGGCCACCCGCTCGCCCAGGCGGTCGTCGGGCTCGGCCACCGCCGCGGCCTGCAGCACCGCGGGATGGGCCTCAAGGTGCTGCTCCACTTCCGCGGCGGAGATGTTCTCGCCGCTGCGGATGATGCGATCACCGAGCCGGCCGGTGATCGTCACCCAGCCGTCGGTGACGGTGGCCAGATCGCCGGTGCGGAACCAGCCATCTACGAAGGCGTCGGCGGTGTCCTCGGGGTCGAGATAACCCCTGGCCAGCTCGGGTCCGGTGACCCAAAGCTCGCCCGAGCGGTCGACGCGGAGCCGGGCCTCCCCGAAGGCGCGGCCGTCGGTGAGGATCATCCTGTCGGCCGGGTCGTCGAAGCGGGAGGTGGCGATGGTTGGCGCCTCGGTGGAGCCGTAGGAGCGCTTCACCACCACGCCCAGGGTGGCCCCGGCCCGGCGGCAGAAAGCGGGCGTCACCCCGGCGCCCCCGCATGAGATCATCCGCAGCGTCGCGGTGCGGGACGGCTCGAAGCCGGTGCAGTCCATGAGGGTGGTGAACAGGGTGGGCGGCCCCACCATGTAGGTGATCGACTCCTGCTCGATCAGTTCCAGGGCCTGCTCGGGATCCCAGCGGGGCATCAGGACCGTCTTCATGCCGGCCGCACCCGGAATCAGCACGCCGTGCAGCAGTCCCGCGACATGGGCCAGCGGAGACGGCACCAGGGCACAATCCTGGGCGGTCAGGCCGTGGGCCTCCGACAGCTGTCTCACCTTGTAGCGCAGGCTTCCGTGGGTGTGGACCACGCCCCGGGGCGTTCCGGTGGAACCGGACGTGAACATCACCACTGCATCGGCATCGTCGGAGGCCCCCGCAGATGGCACTCCGCTCGGGTGCGTTGGTGCGCCGGCCTCGGCGGTCAGTTCGTCGATGGTGGCCGCACGCACGGAGCCGGTCGGCGGGAAGTCGGGGCCCGCGATGGTGATGACGGGTCGAGCCTGGTCCAGCGACCGGTTCAACTGGTGCGAGCCGGCCGCGGGATGCAAGGCCACCGCCACCGCCCCGATGCGCCAGCAGGCCCGGTAGACGACCACGCCGTCGACGCCTGTCGGCAGCCGGAACGCCACCCGGTCGCCCTGCTCGACGCCCCGGTCCGCCAACCCGGACGCCAGTGCTCGGACCCGACCCTCCAGTTCTCCACTGGAGAACCGGCTGGCGCCCGAGACCACCATGTCGGTGCGGGCCGGCGCCCCCGTGAGCAGAGAGTCCAGAGTCACCGGCAACGGTTAGCGCCGAACAGCGGTACCAGATCGAAATATACACGGATTGTTGTCATATATGAGGGAAAAGTCGTGCAGATTTCGCTGAAGTGTCGAACGCGGCACGCCTCTGGGCCGCCTTCTCGCGCCGGCGTTCGGTCCGGTGCGGTGTTCGGTTCGATGCGGGAGGACATGGGCCGCCCTGCGCTCAGTCGGTTAGGCCGATCGGTTCGTTGCCGGTGAACACGATCTCGCGGCCGGCCAACTGCCAGCCGTCGGCGCCCCGGCGCAGGATGTCGTAGTAGCGGCCGGTCTGCAAGATCTTGTTGTCCTTGGCCACGAAGGCGAAGTCGGTGGTAGCGGTGGCCTCGTCGCCGTGCAGGTTGATCCGGGGCTCGCTGATCATGTGCTTGCCTCTGAGTTCCTCGGTCTGGAACGGCTCGATGACGGCCCGCATCTCGGCCCGGCCCCGAGTGCGGGTCCCCATCACCGCGAACCGGCAGTCTCGGGTGTACAGCAAGGCCCACTCTTCGAAGTGGCCGTCGTCGAGGGTCTGGCAGCATGCGGCCAGCAGCCGGTCTATGGCGGCGGTGTCCAACAGCAGCTGGATCGCGTCTGCGGTCGCGGCAGCGTCCAAGCTTGGTGCGGTGTTGTCCATCCCTTGACGCTACCCGTCACGGAGTCGGGCGCTGTCGGGGAGTCGGGCGGTTCGAGGAGTTGGGTGCTGTCGGGGAGTCGGGCGCTGTCGGGGAGTCGGGTGCTGTCGGGGAGTCGGGTGGTGTCGGGATGTCGGGTGGTGTCGGGATGTCGGGTGGTGTCGGGGAGTCGGGTGCTGTCGGGATGTCGGGTGGTGTCGGGATGTCGGGTGGTGTCGGGGAGTCGGGTGGTGTCGGGGAGTCGGGTGGTGTCGGGGATGTCGGGTGGTGTCGGGGCTACCGGGCAGGGGTGATTTCCTGGATGCGGGGCTGGGCAGGCGTGATCGCTGAGTCGGACGCTGTCGAGGATGTCGGGCGGCAGTAGGGTCCGGCGAGACATGGACCTGTCGTTGTCGGCTGCTGAGAAGGCGTTCGCGCTGGAGGTGCGGCGGTGGCTCGTCCGCAACATCGAGCGGCCCGGCCCGGACCTCAGCCCTGAAGAATCGATCGATTGGGGGCGACGATGGCAGGCCAAGCTGGCTGAGGCCCGGATGGTGGCCATCTCCTGGCCGGAGTCGGTGGGTGGCCGGGACGCCACCCCCGTGGAGGTTGCCCTCTACAACATGGAGTACGCCCGTGCGGGCGCGCCCCAGCCGGTGAACAGGGTGGGCATCAACCTCGCCGGACCGACCCTGCTCGCGCACGGCACGCCGGCCCAGCAGGCCCGCTGGCTGCCGCGCATCCTCGACGCCAGCGAGATCTGGTGCCAACTGTTCAGCGAGCCGGCCGCGGGATCGGACCTGGCCTCGCTTCGGACCACAGCCGAGCAGGCCGCCGACGGGTGGCTGGTCACCGGCGAGAAGGTGTGGACCTCCTACGCCGGGTTCTCCAAGTGGGGGATCGCCCTCGTGCGCACCGGCGTCGACGGTGATCGGAGCCGTCACCGGGGCATCTCCTGCATGGTGATCGACATGGAGGCCCCGGGGGTGGAGGTCAGACCCCTGCGCCAGATCACCGGCGAGTTCGAGTTCAACCAGGTCGGACTGGACGAGGTGTTCGTGCCCGCCGACCAGTTGGTGGGTGGATTGCACCAGGGATGGGCGGTGGCCGGCACCACCCTGGCCCACGAGCGGGGCACCGCCTACCCGTTCAAGGAGCAGGTGGTGCATGAGATCTACCTCAGTGAACTGATGGCCGACGCCCGGGGCCGCGGCGCCCTGGCCGACCCGCCGGTCGCCGACTGCATCGTGGACGCCTACGTCGAGCTGAGGCTGCTGCGGCTGCGGAACTACCGGACGCTCTCGCAGTTGGGCCGCGGCGTCGAGCCCGGCCCCGACTCCAGCATCACCAAGCTCGTCCACTCGTCCATGACCCGCCGGTTCTCGGCCACGGCCCTCGACGTTCTCGGTGACGAGGCCCCGCTCTGGCCCGCTGGTGGCCGCGACCTGTCGGCCGGCAGCTGGCAGCGCCAGTGGCTTTGGTCGAAGGCGGGTTCGATCGCGGGCGGCACCGACGAGATCCAGCGCAACATCATCGCCGAGCGCCTGCTGGGCCTGCCTAGGGGCTGACGCGAACCGGGCATTGCTGTTCCCGCAGAACTCGGGGTCAGGGCACCTTCGGCGCGATCCGCGGCTTGGGTCCAAACGACCCAAAACCATCCCGAGATCCCGTCGGGCCCTGGCTGGCTCGTCGACCTGCCTAGGGGCTGAAGCGGTCGGCGAGCAGGCGGCGCAGGGCCTGCAGGTCGATCTTGCCCGACTCCAGCCAGGGCAGATCGCCCTGCTCGGCGAACACGGCCACATGGCGGGGCACCTTGTAGGCGGCCAGCGCGGCCCGCAGCTCGGCCCGCAGATCCTCCGCGCTGAGGGTCGCGTCCGGCTTGGCCACCACCGCGGCGGCCACCGCCTCGCCCCGACCGTCGTCTGAGGGCACACCCACCACGAAGGCGTGCATCACGCCGGGATGCTGCTCGATGGCCAGCTCCACCTCCCGGGGGGCCACATTGGTGCCGGCCGCCTTGATGACGGCCCCCATCCGGCCCTCGAAGTAGAGGTGCCCGTCTGAGTCGAGGCGGCCGCTGTCGCCGGTGCGGTACCAGCCGCCCGGTTCGAACACCTCGTCCCGGTCCCGCCCGAGCAGGCCCAGCATCAGCGAGTAGCCCCGAATCCAGATCTCCCCGGTCTCGCCCGCGGGAAGCTCGGCGCCGGTGTCGGGATCGACGATGCGGTGCACGAGGCCGGGCACGCCGCGCCCGAACGAGCCCTCCTTGCCCTCGGGCAGCTCCACGTGGAGCGGCTCGATCGAGTGCGGTCCCAGCGACTCGGTCATTCCCAGCGAAGTGGCCCTCCTGGCGGGGTCGCTCACGCGGAGATGGGTGGGCAGGAGGTCGTCGAAGCTGCCGCCCCTGATCGACGAAAGGTCGCGCCCGGCGAAGGTCGGATGCTCGACCAGGGCCCTCGCCGTGTGGGGCCAGCCGATCACGTGGGTCGCCCGGCGCCGCTCGATCAGATCCAGGGTGGCGCCCGGCTCGAAGCGCTCCTCGAACAGCACCGTGGCGCCGGCGTGCATGGCGCTGACCAGCGTGTAGGACAGGCCCCCAACCCAGAACAGCGGCATGGGCGTGTACAGCACGTCGCCGGCGGTCAGGTTCCGGAACTGCAGCAGATTGAACGGGTGGACGACCACCGCGGCGTGGGAGTGGACCACGCCCTTGGGCTCGGCGGTGCTGCCCGAGGTGTAGATCACGACCATCGGGTCCTGCGGCTCGACTGCGCCGGCCACAGCGTCGAACTGTTCGTCCGGTACCTGCTCGGCCCGGCCCGGCAGGCCGTCCACCGCGGCGGCCCACGGGAGCTCTGAGGCGGTCTCGCCCCACATCCACACCGCCCGCAGGCTCGGATGTGTGTCGCAGGCGATGGCCTCCCGCGTCTGTTCGGCGAGGCCGGGCACAGCCTGCTCCAGCCGGGCGCCGTAGTCGTGGCTCAGGTACCGGTCGACGGTGAGCAGCACCTCGGCCTGGCAGTGCGCCAACGCCCAGCCCAGCTCCCGGGCCTTGTGGAACGTGTTGAGCAGCACCACCAGCGCTCCCACACGGGCCGCGGCCAGCCAGGCCACCACCCACTCCGGTGCGTTCGGGGCCAGCAGCGCCACCCGGCTGCCCGGCCCCACGCCACTGGCTAGCAGGGCGCGAGCCAACCGGCGCGACTCAGCCTCGAGGCCGAGATAGCTGAGGCTCCGCTCGCCCAGCACCACCAGATCCCAGTCGCCCCACTCCTCGGCCAGGTGGCGCACGAACCGGTCGGCGGTGGGCGCATACGCCGGCTCCCGGAACCGCCGCCCGTGCAACTCGTCAACACCCACAGCCAGAGCGTAGAACCTGCCATCCCGCAGGCCGCCGGACCACCTACAGACGCCGAGCGGGTAGCCCGCGGTTCACGAGGTTCCTGCAAGGTGCTGAGCGAGGCCGTGGCTCAAGCGGCCCGTGAGTAGCCCTATGTCAAGCTCGCCTCAAATCTGCACGGATATTGCTCATATGTGACGGGTTTCTCTACTGATTTCGGTCGAGTGGGCCCGAGCGGCCCGCGAGCGCAGCGAACGAGAGCGAGAAACAAGACGCTCACCGCTAGGCCGTGACCCAACCGCGCCGCACCCCTACTCGGAGTTGGTGTCCCGATGTCCCGATAGGTCCCGGACTCTCCGCTCACAGTTCGGGGACGGGCTGGGTGAGTCCGAAGTAGTCCTCTCGCATGAACTGGTAGTCGGGTGACACGACCCGGGGGCTGAGGCCCGACCGGCTGATCCAGTAGCGGAGCATGTGGCGCTTCTCCTCGGGTCTTGCCGGGTCGTCCTGGTAGGCCGTGCGGGAGTGCAGCGTCACGTAGTTGTTCACGAGCTGGATGTCGCCGGACTCGAGCGCCATGTGAAGGGTGATGCCGGGGCGGTCGGGTATGGACTCGAGGTACTCCAAGCAGGCGAGCTCGGCGTCGGTGAGCGGTTCCACCCCGGCGAAGCGCTGCGCCGAACGGTGGAAGCCCGTCTTGAGCGTGGCCGACAGCCACCCGTCGACGTAGCAGTACAGCGAGTGCGGGTACCAGCCGGGACTGCCGGGCGGCTCCTCGTTCTTCCAGTCGGTGGCGAACCGCTTGAAGAGGATGGGCAGCCACTCGGGGTGCTCCTCGAGCAACGTGTTGAACACCGTCATCGAGCTGGCGACGATGCTCTCGCCGCCGTTGATTGCCGGCTGCAGGCACATGAGGCCCACGACGTCGACGCCGTCGGTGTGGATGTGGCCGCCGATGTTGGTGGTGTAGGCCCGGGTGTTCGGATCCTGGCCGGGGCCGCGGTCGTACACGTGGTTGAGCAGGGTGCCGTCCTTCACCGTGGGAATGAGCTGGCCGATGCGGGCGCAGATCGCCCAGAAGACGGCCGCGGCCGCGGCGCGGTCGAACCGGCGGTCGACGGGGAGGCCTCGCAGCACAACGAAGCCCCTACCGGTGTCGAGCTCGTCGATGAACTCCTTGATGCGTGCCTCCAGGCCGGGCAGGGGAAAGGCATCTGCGGTCAGATCGTGGACGTCGCGGCCCGCGACCGACTCGACGCCGCGTTCGAGTTCGTCGAGGTCGGCCTCGGTGAACCGACAGATCCAGTCGTCGGAGTTCTCGAGCTCGTCGGCGCGCCACACCGACGGCCCCGTCATCGGCTCAGTGCGCATGTCCCTCGCGTCCCCTCGCTCAGTGTCATCTTCGCACGTTGACCGATGCTCTGAGCAGTCGAGCGGTCCCAGGCGACCGCGGTCTTGGGCAACCGCGGTCTTGGGCAACCGCAATCTTGGACAACTGCGGTCTTGGGCGACCGCAATCTTGGGCGATTGCGGTCTTGGGCGATTGCGGTCTTGGGCGATTGCGGTCTTGGGCGATTGCGGTCTTGGGCGACCGCGGTCTTGGGCGACCGCAGTCCCCGTGGCTCGCGCTGTCGGCGACCGGTAGGGTTGGCTGGCTCACAAGGCCGCGCAGGAGGTGGCCGCGATGGCACGCGACCTCGGCTTCGAAGTGTTCGACTCCGACAACCATATGTACGAGACGGAGGACGCCTTCACGCGGTACCTCCCGCCCGAGTACCGGGGCGCCATCCGCTACGTGCAGGTCGACGGCCGCACCAAGATCGCCATCAAGGGCCAGATCTCCGAGTACATCCCCAACCCCACCTTCGAGGTGGTGGCCCCTCCCGGCGCGCAGGAGGATTACTACCGCCACGGCAACCCCGACGGCAAGAGCCTGCGGGAGATCTTCGGCAAGCCGATCCGCTGCCCCGAGTGGGCCCGCAACGCCAAGGCCCGCCTGCCCCATCTTGACGAGCTCGGGATCCAGGGCTCGCTCATGTTCCCGACGCTGGCCAGCCTGCTCGAGGAGCGCATGCGCGACGACCCCGACCTCACCCACGTCGTGGTCCACTCCCTCAACCAGTGGATCCACGACGAGTGGACCTTCAACTATCACGACCGGATCTTCGCCACCCCCATCGTCACCCTGCCCATCGTCGAGAAGGCCATCGAGGAGCTGGAGTGGTGCCTGGACCGGGGCGCCCGCTGCATCCTGATCCGCCCCGCGCCGGCCTGGGGCCTGCGGGGGCCGCGGTCGCCGGGCCTGCCCGAGTTCGACCCGTTCTGGGCCAGGGTGCAGGAGGCCGGCGTGCTGGTGGGCATGCACTCGTCGGACTCGGGCTACGCCGATCTGGTGTCGATCTGGGAGGGCCGCACCGAGTTCCTGCCGTTCAAGCCCAATCCGCTGCGCCTGCTGGTGATGCAGAACCGGGCCATCAGCGACATGATGACCGCGATGGTGTGCCACGGGGCCTTCACCCGGTTCCCTGACCTGCGCATCGGCACCATCGAGAACGGCGGCACCTGGGTGAAGCCGCTGGTGGAGAAGCTGGAGGGCGTGTACAAGAAGATGCCCCAGGAGTTCGCCGAGCACCCGGTGGAGGCCTTCCGGCGCAACGTGTACGTCAACCCGTTCTGGGAGGACGCCCTGGAGGGCCTGATAGAGATCATGACCCCCGACCGGCTGCTGTTCGGCTCCGACTACCCCCATCCCGAGGGCCTCGGCAACCCCATCAGCTTCTACGACGACCTGCCGTCGTCGCTGTCGCAGGTCGACGCGGCCAAGATCATGGGCGGCAACCTCAAGGAACTGCTGGCGGTCTGACCGCCGGCCCGAAGCTGCCATCGTCGCCGTGACCGGAGCGTCCGAGGAAGTCGGGGCCGTGGCGACGGCGAGCCTGAGGCAATAAGGCGTGCCGGGGCCTCTGGATCAGATCAGGGTTGTCGAGGTCGCGAGCTGGATGTTCGTGCCCTCCGGCGGCTCCGTGCTGGTGGACTGGGGCGCCGACGTCATCAAGATCGAGAACCCCGCCGGTGGCGACCCGCAGAGAGGGCTGATCACCTCGGGGCTGATCCCCGGCGGCGGCGTGAACTTCATGGTGGAGCAGCCCAATCGGGGCAAGCAGTCCGTCGCGCTCAACATCGCCCACCCCGACGGCCGCGAGGCCCTGATGAAGCTGGTCGAGACCGCCGACGTGTTCCTCACCAACTACCTCGAGCCGGTGCGGTGCCGGCTGGGCATCGACAACGACGCGATCCTGGCCCGCAACCCGTCCATCATCATCGCCCGGGGCACCGGGCAGGGTCCGGCCGGGCCAGACGCGGACAAGGGTGGCTTCGACGGGGCCTCGTTCTGGGCCCGGGGCGGGGTGGCCGCGGTGTTCCCGCCCGATGCGGCCGGCTGGCCCCAGGGACAGCCCTCACCCGCCTTCGGCGACGTGATGGGGGGTGTGGCCCTGGCCGGCGCCATCGCCGCGGCCCTGCTCAAGCGGGAGCGCACCGGCGAGCCGAGCGTGATCGACGTGTCGCTGCTGGCCACCGCCCTGTGGCAGATCTCGCCCCTGGTGGTGGCCGCGAAGCTGTTCGGGCTCACGTCGCTGCCCCGGGGCGACCGGCGCCGTTCGCCCAACCCCGGCGTGGGCGTGTACCGCACCGCCGACGACCGCTACATCAGCCTGATCCTGTTGCAGAGCGACCGCTATTGGGAGGACTTCGCGGCCCGCTTGGAGCGGAGGGTCCTGGTGGACGACGAACGGTTCAGCACTTCTGAGGCCCGCTCAAAGAACGGACCGGAGTGCATCGACATCATCGACGAGGCCTTCGCCGAGCGGACCCTGGACGAATGGAAGGAGCGCCTCGCCGACTTCGAGGGGGTGTGGACGCCGTTCCAGACCCTGATCGAGCTATACGACGACCCCCAGGTGACCGCCAACTCCTACCTGCCCGCCATGGAGAGCGCCGCCGGCGAGTCGGTGCAGCTCGTGGCCAGCCCGGCCCAGTTCGACGAGACCCCCGTCGAGGTGGCCCGGGCGCCGGAGCTGGGCGAGCACACCGAGCTGGTGCTGGCAGCCCTCGGCGTCGACTGGGACGAGATCGCCGCACTCAAGGCCAGCGGCGCCATCCTGTGACCGTGGAGGCCCGGAGCGGGGACGCCGAGACGGAGGTCGGGAGCGTGGAGGCCGAGACGGAGGCCCGGAGCGTGGACGCCGAGACGGGGGTCGGGAGCGTGGACGCCGAGACGGAGGCCCGGAGCGGGGACGCCGAGACGGGGGTCGGGAGCGTGGACGCCGAGGCGGAGGCCCGGAGCGTGGAGGCCGAGACGGGGATCGGGAGCGGGGACGCCGAGCCGGAGGCCCGGAGCGGGGACGCCGAGATGGACTATTCGTCGCCGCCGTATGACCAGTGGGACTTCGCCCAGCCCTACGAGCAGTGGGACCACGCCCGCCGGCACTGCCCGGTCCTTCGCCAGGACGGCATCAGCTTCACCGACGAGCCGGCTCCGCCACGGTTCACGCTCACTTCTTGGGACGATGCCGACCAGGTACTTCGGGACTGGCGCACGTTCTCAGCGTCGATCAACGCCGACGCCATGGGGCCTTTCATGGGGGAGCTGATCCTGGGGCTGGACGGCGACGAGCACCGCCGCTACCGCAACCTGGTGGCCCATGCCTTCCGCCGCTCAACCCTGGAGCGCTGGCGGGGCGAGCTGGTTGAGCCCACGATGCAGCAGCTGCTCGACGACATCGCCCCGGCTGGGCGGGCTGATCTGGTGGCCCAGGTCACCAGCAGGTTCCCGGTGCAGGTGATCTGCGGGATCGTGGGCGTGCCCACCGAGGACCACGAGCAGTTCAACGAGTGGGCCGTGCGCATCAACTACGGGCCGCTGCACCCGGAGGAGGGCCGGGTCGCGTCTCAGGCCATGCGCGACTATTTGGAGCCGTTGGTGGAGGCTAGGAAGGTCGAGCCGGCCGGGGATCTGCTGTCGGAGCTGGTCCATGCAGAGATCGACGGGGTCCGCCTCACCGACGAGAGGATCTACGGATTCCTGCGTTTGCTGCTGCCAGCCGGAGCCGAGACCACCTACCGGGCGTTCGGGTCGTGCCTGCTGGCTCTGCTGGAGAGGCCCGAGGCTATGGCCCGGGTGCTGGCCGACCGCTCGCTGGTGCCCGCCGTGGTGGAGGAGACCCTGCGCTGGGAGACATCGGTGACGATGGTGGTCCGGGTCGCGGCCGCCGACACCGAGATCGGCGGCTGCCCGGTGCCAGCGGGGTCGACGCTGTCGATCATCAACGGGTCGGCATCGCGCGACGAGGCCCGCTGGGACCGCTCCGACGAGTGGGACCTGGACCGGGAATCCCAGCAACACATGGCCTTCGGGACCGGTCCGCATCAGTGCCTCGGGATGCACCTGGCCCGTATGGAGCTCGAGGTAGGAATGAACGCCGTGCTCGACCGCCTGCCCAACCTGCGCCTCGACCCCGGCGCCGAGCATCCGGTGATCAGCGGCTTCGCCTTCCGCGGTCCCCTGAAGCTGCCCGTCCTCTTCGACCCGGTCTAAGCCCGCCAGCTGCCCGCTGATCCGGCATCTTTAAGCATCTTTTCATATCTTTAGAGTTGCTTCCATGAGTTGAGGCAAGTAGCATGACGGCATGGATCCCACGATCGCTGCGACGCTCATCGGCATCTTGTGCGCGGCACTGCTGGGTGTATTCGCCAGTGCCTTCCACCTTCTGCGCTCCGATCTTCGCGATCTCCGCGCTGACAACCGCGACACCAACGCGAGGATCGACAGGCTTGAGGGAAAGCTAGACGGGTTGATCTTGGCGCTGGCTCAGGCTGGGATCCCGCTCCAGCCCGGGCAAGGAGCGCCGCCGACCGCCCCGCAGGACTAGGAGTGCTATGGACCCCGCGATCGCCGCCACGCTCATCGGCATCATGGTGACGGCTCTGCTCGGCGTGTTCGCGGGCGGCTTCCATCTGCTGCGCTCCGACCTACGCGACCTCAGGGCCGAGAACCGCTCCGACCTGCAGGAATTCCGCACCGAAAACAGAGCCGACCATCGCGAGACCAATGCGCGGATCGACAGGCTTGAGGGGAAGCTCGACATGCTCATCCTGGCGTTGGCGCGTGCGGGATTCCTGGTCGATCCGCAGCCGCCGCAGCCTCCGCAGCCGCCGTCCGACCCGCAGGGATAGGCGCGGAATCGTGGATCCCACACTTGTTGGTGTCTTCCTCACGGCTGCATTCGGCGTCTTCGCCGGAGCGTTTGCATGGCTGCGCTCTGACATTCGCAGGGTTGAGACTCGCCTCGACAGCCTGGAGGAGAAGCTCACGGGCAAGGTAGACGGTCTGATCCTGGCGTTGGCGACAGCTGGCTACTTGAGGGAGTCACAGGTGCCCGAGCCTCCGACACAGCCCGAGGCTGACGGGCCGGGACCCTAGTCGGCTCCAGACTGGAGGGATAGGCGGGCGACCTGGTGGCGGTGGTGGGAGGCCGAGCCGAAATGGAGCTCGCCTACCTTGGCCCGGCGCAGGAACAGGTGCAGGTCGTGCTCCCAGGTGAAGCCGATGCCGCCCGCGAGCTGCAGGCCGTCCTGCACGCAGCGGCGTTGAGCCTCGCCCGCGGCGGCCTTGGCCATGGAGGCGGCCAGCGTCCGATCCGGGTGGTCCTCGGCCAGGGTGAGCGCCGCGTAGTACACCAGCACCCGGGCCCGCTCGATGTCGCGGTACATGTCGGCCAGCTTGTGCTTCACGGCCTGGAACGAGCCGATGGGCACGCCGAACTGGATTCGCTCCTTGGCGTAGGCGTTGATGATGTCGAAGATCCGCTGGCAGGCGCCCACGGTGACCGCGGCCACCGCGGTGACCGACTCCTGCAGCGCCCGGCGGACCGCGCCGGTGGCGTCGCCGTCGCCCAGCAGCCGGCCGGCTGGCACCCGGACGCCGTCAAGGGCGATGGTGGCATGGCGGACGCCGGGATCGATGGGCACCACCTCGACCGCCCGCACCGACGAACCCGGCACCAGCACCACCCTCAGCTCGCCGTCGAGGCGGACCACGGCTGCGATCTCATCGGCGGTGGCCCCGTCCACCACGTAGTGCTTGGTGCCCGACAGCACCAGGTCGTCGCCGTCGCGGCGGGCCGTGGCCTGAACGTCGGCCGGGTCCCAGGTTCCGGCCCCCTCGTCGACAGCGATCGTGCCGGTGGTGCGCCCCGAGGCCACCGGGGCTAGCAGCTCCGCGGCGTGGCCCGGCCCGGCCGCCTGGGCCACCAGCGGCGCGAACTGCGTGACGGTGGCCACGAACGGCCCCGGCGCGGCGTGGCGGCCCAACTCCTCCAGCACGATGGCCAGCTCAACCCAGCCGTAGCTCAGGCCTCCCGCCTCCTCCGGCAGGGCCATGGCCGGCCATTCCAGGTCCACCAGCGTGTTCCAGAACTCCCCGGCGCCGGGCTGGCCGTCGGCCACGGCCCGGGCCAGCTCCGGCGGCGCCTCCGCGTCGAGCACGTCGCGCACAGCCCGCTGCAGCTCCAACTGGTCCTCGGTGAACTCGAACTCCACCGTCTAGCCCCTCCTCAGCGGCCCTGCGCTGAACTCGGGAGTGTTCACTGCGCTATAGCGCAGCAATTCGTCCCGAGATTCTTGGGCGGGCTGGAGGTCGGTGGGCACTTCCCTAGCCCCTGGGCTGGCCGAGCACCCGCTCGGCGATGATGTTGCGGTGGATTTCGCTGGTGCCGCCGCTGATGGTGCCCGCGAAGGTGAACAAGTACCGGTCGGCCCACGACAGCGCCGACCGGTCGCTCTCATAGGGCGACAGCGCGGTGTCGGGCACGGTGCGGTCCAGCGCGGCCGGACCCAGCGACTCCAGCATCAATAGCGCCAGCTTCTGCTGGGCCTCCGAGCCCAGCAGCTTGAGCAGCGACTGGTCGGCCACGTGCAGTCCCCGCTGGCTGCGGGCCAGCTGGCGCTGGCCGAGCAGGCGCAGGGCCCACGAGTCGATGACCGAGCCTCCGAGCTGGTCGAGCACCACCGGGTCGTCGGCCGCGCCCGCCCCCGCCCCTGCGGCGAGCTGCCCGATCATGTCGTCGAGCATGCGGTCCAGACCCTGGGACCACATGATCCACAGCATCTCCCGCTCGTGGGCCAGCGAGCCGGTGCACACTCGCCAGCCGTCGTTGAGCTCACCCACCAGGTTGGCCCGGGGCACCTGCACGTCGTCGAAGAACACCTCGTTGAAGTCGGGTGGCCGTCCGGTGATGTCCGGGAAGGGCCGCCGCTGCAGGCCGGGCGTGTCGGTCTCGATGATCAGCGCCGAGATGCCCTTGTGCTTGGGCACATCCGGGTCGGTGCGCACGAAGGCCAGCAACACGTCGGCGTCGTGGGCGCCGGAGGTCCAGACCTTCTGGCCGTTGACGATGAAGCGGTCGCCGTCAACAGCGGCCCGGGTGGACAGCCCGGCCAGGTCGCTGCCCGCGCCCGGCTCGCTCATCCCAAGCGCGGCGGTCTTCTCCGCCCGCATGATCGGCACCGCCCAGGAGTGCTTCTGCTCGTCGGTGCCGAAGGTGATGATCGACGCGCTGACGATGCCCAGGCCCTGCGGGTTGAAGCTCTGGGTCACCCGGCGGCGGCCCAGTTCCTCCCAGCACACCGCCTGCTCGTAGAGGCCCGCGTTGCGGCCCCCGAACTCAGGCGGGTAGCCCGGCACCAGCCAGCCGTCGTCGAACATGCGGCGCTGGAAGTCCCGGGCCCACGACGGGACGTCGGCGCTCGACCGGGGCCGCACCGAGGTGTCGGCCTCGTCGGGCAGGTTGGCGTCGAGCCAGGCCGAGAACTCGGCCCTGAACGCCTCGACCTCGGTGGAGTAGGTCAGCCGCACACCGTCACCCCGCCTCCATCGGCCCGACTGTATCCGCGGGCCGCCACAGCCCCGGCTCTCGATGGCACCATCGGCGGTCACCGCCCGATGTCGCTGACCATCATCGGCGGTCACCGTCTGACGTCGCCAGCCATCATCGGCGGTCACCGTCTGACATTGCTGACCATCATCTGCGGTCACCGTCTGACGTCGCTGACCATCATCGGCGGTCACCGTCTGACATTGCTGACCATCATCGGCGGTCACCGTCTGACGTCGCTGACCATCATCTGCGGTCACCGTCTGACGTCGCTGACCATCATCGGCGGTCACCGTCTGACATTGCTGACCATCATCGGCGGTCACCGTCTGACATTTCTGACCATCATCGGCGGTCACCGTCTGACATTTCTGACCATCATCGGCGGCGAGGTTTCCGGCTTGAGCCGCGTCTGCCATGATTGGGGGCAACGATCGCCGCCCGCGCCGTGTGCCGGAGAGTCTCGCGTCGAGGGCGGCCGTTTCTACGCGATTCCGGGAGGGAGCAATGTTCCGAAGCCGACGCACACCCGCGGTGCTCTGCGCGATGGTCATGCTGGCTGCGGCTTGCGGCAACAGCCCCAGTGGTGACGGAGCCGCACCGGCCCCCGACACCGCCGCTCCTGCAACGACCGCACCCGCCACCACCGCGTCCGATACCGCCGAGCCGGACACCCCCGACGAGGCTCCCGCGCCGGAGCCCGAGTCGGACGAGCTCACCGAGCCGGCCGTTCCCAAGCCGGGCATCCCCGACGAGGCTGCCGAGCCGGACACACCCGAGCCGGACACACCTGAGCCGGACGCTTCCGAGCCCGATGAGCCCGCCGAGCCGACCACGACCGAGCCCGTCGTCGAAGAGCCGGTCGACCCCTACCCGCAGCGCCACGAGTTCGTCGCCCTCGAAGGCGTGCCCGGCGTCACCGACGACGAGATCCGGGTCAACGTCGTGGGCACCAAGGCGAACAACCCGCTGGGAACCTGCATCCTGGACTGCTTCGTCACCGGAATCCAGTCCTACTTCGACTACATCAACGACGCGGGCGGCGTGTACGGCCGGCAACTCGTGATCGGCGAGATCCTCGACGACGAGCTGGGCTTCAACAAGGACCGGGCCCTGAAGGTGGTTGCCGACAACGACACGCTGGCTTCGTTCCAGGCCACCCTGCTCGCCTTGGGGTGGGGCGACCTCAGCAACGCCGGCGTTCCCACGTTCGTGTGGAACATCGACGGGACCCAGTCGATCAATCGGGACAACCTCTTCAGCAACTTCGTGATCGGCTGTCCCACATGCACCCAGCGCGGGCTCCCGTGGCTGGTGTCGCAGGCGGGCGGCACCCGGGTGGCGTCGCTGGGATACGGCATATCGGCCAACTCCAAGGTGTGCGCCAAGTCCTTCGCCGACTCCATCGAGCTTTACAGCGCCGACCTGGGCATCGAGGTGGCCTACCTCAACGACGACATCGCCTACGGCCTGCCCAACGGCGTCGGGCCCGAGGTGACCCAGATGATCGACGCCGGCGTGGACTTCATCGTCACCTGCATGGACCTCAACGCCATGCTCACCCTGGCCCAGGAGCTGGAGCGCCAGGGCGTGCGCGATCAGATCAAGATGCTGCATCCCAACTCCTACAACGCCGAGTTCGTGGCCAACGCGGGATCGCTGTTCGACGGCGACTACGTGCTGGTGCTGTTCGCCGCCTTCGAGTACGACGTGGACAGCGGCCTGAGCGACGCCTATCACCAGTGGGTTCCGGCCAACGGCGGTCCGGTGGCCGAGCAGACCATGGTCGGGTGGATCAACGCCGATCTCTTCGTCACCGGGTTGCTGGAGGCCGGGCCCGCCTTCGACCGGGGTTCGATCATCGACTCGCTGAACCAGATCACCTACGGCGCCGACGGCCTGATCAACCCGATCGACTGGAGCCGCCAGCACTGGGCGGTCGTCGAGGGCGAGCACCTCAATGATTACAAGCTCGAGTGCGTGTCTTACGTGAGGATGGAGGGCGGCGCCTTCGTCGGATTCCAGCCCGAGCCGTGGATGTGCTGGCCCAACGACGCCGAGGGATGGTCCGAGCCCACCCCCACCAACTTCTCGGGCTGATCCCCCGCCCGCTAGCGACCATTACGCGGTGCCGGGCTCGCGTCGGTGACTTCCATCTCGTGGTCTCGCGTCGGTGACTTCCATCTCGTGGTCTCGCGTCGGTGACTTCCATCTCGTGGTCTCGCGTCGGTGACTTCCATCTCGTGGTCTCGCGTCGGTGACTTCCATCTCGTGGTCTCGCGTCGGTGACTTCCATCTCGTGGTCTCGCGTCGGTGACTTCCATCTCGTGGTCTCGCGTCGGTGACTTCCATCTCGTGGTCTCGCGTCGGTGACTTCCATCTCGTGGTCTCGCGTCGGTGACTTCCATCTCGTGGTCTCGCGTCGGTGACTTCCATCTCGTGGTCTCGCGTCGGTGACTTCCATCTCGTGGTCTCGCGTCGGTGACTTCCATCTCGTGGTCTCGCGTCGGTGACTTCCATCTCGTGGTCTCGCGTCGGTGACTTCCATCTCGTGGTCTCGCGTCGGTGACTTCCATCTCGTGGTCTCGCGTCGGTGACTTCCATCTCGTGGTCTCGCGTCGGTGACTTCCATCTCGTGGTCTCGCGTCGGTGACTTCCATCTCGTGGTCTCGCGTCGGTGACTTCCATCTCGTGGTCTCGCGTCGGTGACTTCCATCTCGTGGTCTCGCGTCGGTGACTTCCATCTCGTGGTCTCGCGTCGGTGACTTCCATCCCGTGATGTCCGTCGCCACACCGTGATGTCCCTCGCCAGCCCGTGATCTCCGCTTCCAGCCCGTGATGCTCGCCGCCAGCTTCTTCGAGAACCTGTTCCGCGGCCTCCTGCAGGGCACGCCGCCCGGCGCGGTGTACGCCCTGATAGCGCTCGGCTTCGTGCTCACCTACAAGACCTCGGGCGTGTTCAACCTCGCCTTCGGCGCCCAGGCCTACATCTCGGCGGCGATGTACTTCAAAGCCCACACTCTGTGGGGCTGGCCCAAGTGGACGGCCCTGGTCGTGTCGGTGTTCGTGCTCGCACCGCTGGTGGGCCTGGTGCTCGAGCGGCTGATCTTCCGGCACCTGCGCACCGCCTCGGCGGTGTCCAAGCTAGTTGTCGCCATCGGCTTGAGCGTGGCCCTGCCCGAGCTGTTCAACCTGGCGGCCCGGTTCACCGCGGTGGCCGGTCGCCAGATCACTGGCATCATGCCCGACGGCGCTCGCGTCTTCTACGACCCCTTCGGCGTGTACCGGTTCAACCGCGACGAGCTGGCAATGATGGCCGTGGTCTTGGCTGGCACGCTGCTGCTGGGCGCGCTGTTCCGCTTCACCATGCTGGGCCTGGCCATGCGGGCGGTGGTGGAGAGCCCCCGCATGACCGAACTGAGCGGCATCAACGCCGACCGCACCTCCGCGTTCGCCTGGGCCCTGTCGAGCACGTTCGCGGGGATGGCCGGGGTGCTTATCGCCCCCCGCTTCAACTCGCTCAGCTCCACGGACTTCTTCACGCTGGTGGTGATCGCGGTGGCCGCGGCCGCGGTGGGGAAGCTGGTGAGCCTGCCCCGGGCACTGGTCGGCGGGCTCAGCCTGGGCTGGTTCATCGCGTTGTTCAACACGTTCCTGCCCCGCTGGTCCGACGACCACACGTGGCTGAGGCCGTTCCAGGAGAACCTGACCCCGTCGCTGCCGTTCGTGGTGCTGTTCGGGATCCTGGTGCTGTGGCGGGCCATCGGCCGACAGAGGGAGGCCTCCGACCCGCTGGCGGGCGTCGATCCGCCGCCTCCAGCGCTGGCTGCGCTGGAGCGGCACCCCAAGCTCACCCTGTTCACCCGGCTCTTGGGCGTGTTCTTCGTGACGGTTGTCGGGTTGGTGGTGTGGTTCCGGGCCGACGTGCTGTGGATGCACCTAGTCACCACCGCGGTGATCATGTCGGTGATCTGCTTCTCGTTGACGGTGATCACCGGCATGGCCGGGCAGATCTCGCTGTGCCAGGGCACCTTCGGCGCGATCGGCGGCTTCATGGTGTTCCAGATGGCAGACCGCTTCGACATGTCCGTTCTGGCTGCGGCGCTGCTGGGAGCCGTGGCCGCCGCCGCGGTCGGGGCCGTGCTTTCGCTGCCCGTGCTGCGGCTGGGCGGGGTGTGGCTGGCTATCGCCACCCTGGCCTTCGCATTCTTCTTCGACGCGGTGATGGTGAAGTTCTCCTGGGTCGGGGGCGGGTCCACCGCGCTGCTCACTGGCACCCGGGTGCCCCGGCCGCTGCTCGGCCCCATCGACTTCGCCAGCGACCGGGCCTTCCTGGTGCTGGCGGTGATCGTGCTGGTGGTGGTGTCGGTCGTGGTCATCCAGTTGCGTGACGGCACGATCGGGCGGACCCTTGCCGCCCTGCGGGGCAGCGAGGTGGCCGCGGCGTCGATCGGCATCTCCGCGGCCCGGGCCCGCATCGTGGCGTTCACTGTGTCGGCGGCCATCGCCGGGCTGGGCGGGGCGCTGCTGTCGATGCACCAGCAGAACGTGAACTACTCGGTCAGCTTCGGCCCGGTCACCGCCCTGTTCTGGCTGGCGGTCGTGGTCGCGCTGGGGGCCCGCACGGTGGAGGGCGCCATCACGGCTGGTGCTGCTTTCGCTCTGTTCGAGCCGCTGATCCTCCAGGGTGAGCTGCTGGCCTGGATCCTGCGGGGCGAGGATCATCTGCCCGGCTTCTTCCCCATCTCGGGAAGCTGGCGGCTGGTGCTGTTCGGGCTGATGGCGATGCAGTTCGCTCGCCATCCCGAGGGCTTGGTGGAGCACGGCAAGCGCCGGGCGTCGGCCCGCATCAACCGCTGGCTTGAGGCCCGGGAAGGGGCCGTGGCATGAGTGCGCTGTTGGTGTCAGGCGCGGGTGAAGGCTGCGGTGCGACGCCGGTGTCGGGCGCGGGTGAAGGCTGCGGTGCGCTGTTGGTGTCAGGCGCGGGTGAAGGCTGCGGTGCGACGCCGGTGTCGGGCGCGGGTGAAGGCTGCGGTGCGACGCCGGTGTCGGGCGCGGGTGAAGGCTGCGGTGCGACGCCGGTGTCGGGCGCGGGTGAAGGCTGCGGTGCGACGCCGGTGTCAGGTGCCGCGTGGCAAGCGCCGCTCTTCGCGGCCCGTAGCAAACTGCTGGTTGGGGGATCGCGAGGGGGCTGCAGGATGAGTGCGCTGTTGGTGTCCTGGCCTGACGAGGGGGCTCTGGCGTGAGCGCCCTGCTTGAAGCCGTGGGGTTGAGCATGACCTTCTCGGGCATCCGCGCCCTCGACGACGTGAGCATCAGCGTGCGTGCTGGCGAGCGGGTGGGCCTGATCGGGCCAAATGGCGCCGGCAAGACCACGCTGTTCAACTGCCTGCTCGGGATCTTGCGGCCCGACTCGGGGCAGGTGATGCTCAACGGGGTCGATGTTGGCAGATGGCCGGTCCACCGGCGGGCCCGAGCCGGGATGGGCCGCACGTTCCAGCGGGTGGAGCTGTTCAGCGACACCACCGTGCGGGAGCACCTGTTGATTGCTGAGCGCATCCGCAACGGCACCGGCGCCTTCTGGAAGGACCTCACCGGCCGGGGCGGTCCGAGGCCGGAAGAGGTCGCCGCCTGCGACGAGGTGCTGGAACTGCTGGGCATCGCCGAGCTGGCCGACAAGCCGGTCGAGTCGCTGAGCCTGGGCCAGAGCCGGCTGGTGGAGGCCGGGCGGGCGCTGATGACCGGCCCCCAGATCCTGCTGCTCGACGAGCCGTCGTCGGGACTGGACCGCGATGAGACACAGGCTCTGGCCGCCACCCTGCGGGCCGTCCAGGACACCAAGGGGTATGCCGTGCTGCTGGTGGAGCACGACGTGGCGCTGGTGGCCGACTTCACCGAGCGCAGCTACGTTCTCGACTCGGGCGCGATCATCGCGGAGGGACCGACCGCGGACGTGCTGGCCGATCCCGCGGTCAGGCGGGCCTACCTGGGTAGCTTCGAGGTCTCGTGAGTTCGCCCATCCTCGAGCTGCGCGGCGTGGAGGCCGGCTACGGCCCGTTCCGGGCGCTGTTCGGCGTGTCGCTCACGGTCGGAGCCGGTGATGCCGTCGCCCTGGTCGGCGCCAACGGGGCCGGCAAGACCACCCTGGCCCGGGTGGCCAGCGGCCTGCTGGCGCCCAGTCGCGGGTCGGTGCTGGTGGACGGAGCCGAGATCGGACCAGGCGGGCCGGTGGCGTGGCGGTTCGTGCGGGCCGGGGTGGCCCACGCGCCCGAGGGCCGCTCGGTGTTTGCCACCCTCAGCGTGGAGGAGAACCTGGCGTTGTCGTTCCACCGGGCCTTTGGACGATCCGGCGTGGACGACGCCCTGGACCGGGCCTACGGGCTGTTCCCTCGGCTGCGCGATCGCCGCGGCCAGCTAGCCGGCACCCTGTCGGGGGGCGAGCAGCGGATGCTGTCGCTGGCCCGGGTGCTGGTGGAGTCGCCCCGGCTGCTGATCGCCGACGAGTTGTCGTTGGGCCTGGCGCCCATGGTCGTGGATCAGGTGTTCGAGACCCTGTCGAAGATTCGGGCCGCGGGCACGGCCCTGCTGATCGTGGAGCAGCAAGTGGGCCACGCCCTGAAGTTGTGCGACCGGGCCGCGGTCCTCGAGCATGGGCTGATCGCCTGGCAGGGACCGACCGCGGACGCCGGAGCAGTGCTGGAGTCCCGCCTGTTCGAATCGGGAGCAGCCAGATGACATTGGCCGCTGCTCCGCTGCAACCAAATTTCAGTAGTTGTGCTTGTATATCGAGCATAACTACTGAAATATCGGGAGAACGCTGGAGGGTCCGCTGATGGGCGAGCCTCTCGAGCGGCGGGCCATCATCAGCGGGACGGCCCAGTCCGACATAGGCCGCCGGCTGTACCGCAGCGGCATCGACCTCACGGTCGAGGCCGCGCTGCGGGCCATCGAAGACGCCGGGCTCACCACGGCCGACATAGACGGCGTATCCACCTACCCCGGTTTCGGGGGCTCGTTCGGCGGGGCCATGGGAGCCGAGCTGCACGAGGCGCTGCGGCTGTCGCTCAACTGGCGCAGCGCCGGCGTCGAGACGGCCGGGCCGCTGGGCGCGGTCCACAACGCCGTGCTGGCGGTGGCGGCCGGGCTGGCCCGCCACGTGCTGGTGTTCCGCACCGTGGTGGAGGGCAGCGGCGGACCCCTGCGCCCCGGCGGCGGGGGCATCGGCGGAGGGGGCGGGATGGCCGGCTCGGCCGGCCCGTTCCAGTTCATGATCCCCTACGGCGCGACGTCCGCAGCGTGCTGGGTCGCCTGCTACGCCCGCCGCCACATGCACGATTACGGCACCACCCGCACCCAGCTCGGTGCCATCGCCGTTAATGGTCGGGCCAACGCGGCGGCCAATCCCCAGGCCATTTACACCGAGCCCATGACCATCGACGACTACCTGGCGGTGCGCATGATCAGCGACCCGCTGTGCCTGTACGACTGCGACGTGCCCTGCGACGGCTCCACCGCGGTGGTGGTCTCGCATCGCGACCACGCGCCCGGCGCGCCCGCGGGCGCGGTCGGCATCAACTCCATGGGCACCGCCATCCGGGGCCGGCCCTCATGGGACCAGTTCGACGACCTGACGTCGATGATGATGCGCCACACCGCGGCCTCCATGTGGGAGCGCACCGAGTTGACCGTCGACGATGTGGACACCGCCCAGCTCTACGACGGGTTCAGCTGGCTCACCCTGGCCTGGATCGAGGCCATGGGCTTTTGCGGCAAGGGCGAGAGCGGAGCCTTCGTGGAGGGCGGCGCCAACATCGCCCCGGCCGGGCCTGTGCCGCTCAACACCTCCGGCGGCCAGCTCTCCGCAGGCCGGCTGCACGGCTTCGGCCACCTGCACGAGGCGATCATGCAGCTGCGGGGCACGGCCAATATCCAGGTGGCCGACTGCGAGGTGGCGGCCGTGGGCGCCGGAGGCGGTCCCGAGACTGGTTGCCTGCTGTTGACCCGAGGCCCGTCATGACCACTGAGACCGGTTGCCTGCTGTTGACCCGAGGCCCGTCATGACCACTGAGACCGGTTGCCTGCTGTTGACCCGAGGCCCGTCATGACCACTGACAGCGCTCCGCCCCGGTTCGTGCTGGCCTCGCCGGAGAGCGAGTTCTACTGGCGCTCCGGGGCCGACGGCCGGCTGAGGATCCAGCGCTGTGGCGACTGCCGCCGGTGGATCCACCCGCCCGGTCCGGCCTGCCCCTTCTGCCATTCCCGCAGGATCGATCCCGAGCCGGTGGCGGGCACCGGCACCGTGGCCACGTTCACCATCAACCGCAAGGAGTGGATACCCGGCTTCACGCCCCCGTACGTGTTCGCCTTCGTCGAGCTCGACGAGGACCCGACCGTCCGTATCGGCACCAACATCGTGGGCTGCGAGCTCGACGAGGTGGAGATCGGGATGCGGGTGGAGGTGCTGTTCGAGCAGAGCGGCGAGTGGCATGTCCCCCTGTTCCGGCCCGTCGGGGCCGCAGAGGCCGAGCGGATGGGCAGCGGTTCATGAGGATCGTCGCGAGGCGCCGAGCGAGGCCCCGGGCCCGAGCGGCCCGTGAGCGCAGCGAACAAGAGCGGGAGACGTGGCCCGAGCGGCCCGTGAGCGCAGCGAACAAGAGCGGGAGACAACATGCTTCACCGCGAGGCGTTGACACCTACCCGCGGGGCCTCCAGGAGTCCTGATGGCCCTGATCACCCTCGACGACCTGCTCGGCTGCCTCGAAGTGCGGCAGGTGCACCCGGGCGTGTGGACCGCGCCCAACATCGAGATGGACTATCCCCGGATCTTCGGAGGCCAGCTGCTGGCCCAGGCGGTGGCGCTGGGGGCGGCCACCACCGAGGGCAAGGTCGTCAAGTCTCTGAGCTGCCTGTTCCCCCGGGAAGGGTCCACGACGCAGCCCCTGGAGTTCGAGGTGGATGAGACCCAGACCGGGCGGACCTTCGCGGTGCGCCGCATCCGGGCCAGCCAGCAGGGCAAGACCATCTTCGCGGCCCTGCTCTCGATGCACGCGCCCGAGTTGGAGTCGCCGTTCGAGCATCAGGATCCCGCCCCCGCCGTAGGCGATCCGTCGGAGGCCGTCAACCAGGACATGACCATGATCCCGTGGGCGACCAGGGTGGCGGGCGGCACCGACCTGCGGGACGGGGCCGCGGGACCGGCCGACTATGCCTTCTGGACCCGCGTCGAGGGCCGGCTCCTGGGAGATGACCCGGCCGTGCACCAGGCCCTGCTGGCCCATGCCACCGACCTGACCATCGTGGGAACCGTGCTGCTCCCGGTGGAGGGAGTGAGCCAGGCCGACTCCTACCGCTCGCTCCACACTGCGGTCACAAGCCACACCGTGTGGTTCCACCGGCCGCTCCGCATCGATGAGTGGTGCCTGATCGTGCAGCACGCGCCTGTGCTCACCGGCGGCCGCGGCTTCGGCTACGGCCACGTGTTCACGGCCGGCGGCACCTTGGCCGCCTCCTTCGCCCAGGAGTGCATGATCCGTCCCATCGCCTCGAGCCAAGAGGCCGAGCGGATGGGCCGCAGCCCGCGAGAAGCCTCGCAAGGCGCTGAGCGCGGCCGTGGCCCGAGCGGCCCGTGAGCGGGATTAGGACGCTTCACTGCGAGGCGGCGACAACCCGCCCGCGCGGCTTCTGAGGAAGAGGAGTTCGCACTGTGCCTGCCGGCGCGCGTCCATATCTGGTGGTCTACGCCACGGTGATGGCCACCGTGTCGACGGTGCTGCCCGGGTTCCTGATCGGGGCACTGTCGGTGCAGGTCAGTGCAGAGATGGATGTGTCCGAGGCGGTCTACGGATGGGGGCTCGGGTCGTTCTTCGCGGCGGCGATGGTGGGGTCGATCCTGCTGGGACGGCTGTCTCAGCGGATAGGTGGGCTCAGCCAGACGACGCTGGCGCTCGGAGTGTCTGCCGCGGCGCAGCTGGCCCTGGCCGCGACGGCGCGGTCTTTCGGGGCCGTGATCGGCTTCCTGCTGGTGGCGGGCCTCTGCAACGCCGCCAACCAGGCGTCGGTGAACCTGGCCCTGGCCCAGGCGCAGCTGCCGCGGCTCGGACTGGCGGTGTCGATCAAGCAGTCGGGGCTGCCCACGGCCACCATGCTGGCCGGGCTCGCGGTGCCCTCGCTGGCGCTGACCGTCGGATGGCGATGGGCCTATGTGGCCAGCGCCGGGTTCGCGCTGGCGTCGCTGGCGATGGCGAGGGTCGCGGCCGGATCGTCACCCCCGCGGGCTGCCGCCAATGGCGCGTCGATGCCGGAGTCGTCGTCTCGGGACTTGTTCCTGGCCGCCGTAGTCGGCGCGTTCCTGGCGTTCAGCGCGGGGTCGCTCAACGCCTGGGGTGTCGGCTCCGGCGTGGACGCCGGGCTCGGCGAGGGCGCGGCCGGGCTGTTCCTCAGCCTGGGAGCCGCCACCGGGATCACCCTGAGGCTGGTCTGCGGATGGATCTCCGACACCATGCGGGCCCGGCCGTTCCTGGTCGGCGGAATCACCGCCATGGTGGGCTCCGCGGGGATGGCGCTGCTGGCACTGCGCTCGCCCGGGTTGCATGTGGCGGCCATGCTGCTGGCCTTCGGAGGCGGCTGGATCTGGCCGGTGTTCACCAACTTCGGGATCGTGCGGGCCAACCCCGAGGCCGCCGGTGCCGCCACCGGGATCACCCAGATGGGCATCTACGTCGGCGTGTTCCTCGGACCCCTCTTCACCGGCTGGCTCATCGAGAACCACGGGTACCCGGTGATGTGGCTGGCGGTGGCCGCCTCGTCCGTGATCGGCGCAACGGTGTCCATCCGGATCGCCGACCGGTTCTGACCTGGACGGTCCGAGACTCCAAGCCTGACCGGAGCCGGGAGCGATGCCGGAGTTGCTCGACCGGTTCTAGTCTGACGGGCGGAGACTCCAAGAGCGCGAGGACGACATGCGGCTTGAAGATTCGGAGCTGAGGCAGCGGTTGCGTCTCGGAGAGGACGGCAGCTGGGAGTTCAAGGAGTTCGTGTTCTCCGGCGACCGGCCCAGGAGTCCGAGGCAGGACAGTTTGGCAGATGAGCTGGCCGCATTCGCCAACGCTCGCGGCGGGGTGTTGTTGTGCGGCGTGACGGATCAGGGGGAAGTCCAAGGAATGGAAAGGGCCCAACTTGAGGCTGTGGAGCAACTGGTGATCCAGGCGTGCCAGGACTCCATCAGTCCGCCCATTACCCCTAACATCGAACGCCGCGAATTCGAAGGCCGTCCTCTTGTCGTCGTGGAAGTTGAGGAAGGCACTGCGCAACACGACAGTCCAGGCGGGAGCTTCCATCGGGTCGGCAGCTCGAAACGCGAGATGACTACCGATGAGCGGCTGAGGTTGGCTCAGCGCCGGGGACAGGCCCGGTACCGCTGGTTTGACGAACAGATCGTAGACGGCACCGGCTTCGAGACACTCTCGGAGCGGCTCTGGGGCCCGCTGCTCAGTCAGCCGGGATCCGTCGATCCGAGGGTGGCGATGGCAAAGATGCGGCTGTTGGCCGAGGACGACCAAGGCGTGACGAGGGCCACTGTCGCCGGAGTGCTGCTGTGCGCGGATTCACCGCAGGACAGACTGCCTCACGCCTGCATTACAGCTACCTGCTACCGAGGTGTCGATCGTGGGTCGAGCCAGATCGACGCCAAGACGATAGGCGGCCCGCTGGACCAGCAGATCCGCGAAGCAACGGCCTTCGTGGCCCGAAACATGCGTGTGTCTGCGATAAAGGTGCCAGGGCGCGTCGAGATGCCACAGTACAGCGATAGGGCTGTGTTCGAGGCGGTCGTCAACGCGGTTGCCCACCGCGACTATTCCATCGCTGGGAGCCGCATTCGCTTGTCGATGTTCGAGGACCGCTTGGAGATCCAGTCACCCGGCGGGCTGCCGAACAATCTGACAGTGGACAGCATGCATCTGCGTCAATCGACTCGAAATGAGGTATTGGTCTCGATGCTTGGTCGCATGCGCGCCGGAAGCACCCTCGGAGCGACAGACCGGAGTTTCTTCATGGAGCGTCGAGGCGATGGTGTGCCGATCATCGTCGCCGAGACGGAAGGGGTCGGCGCAAAGCCGCCCGTGTTCGAAGTTATTGACGGGTCGGAGCTCCGACTCACGATTCCGGCTGCTCTCCTGGAGCACAGCCCGTCGCGCGTCGTTGTAAGGGTTCGGTCGGCGGATGGGCCGCTCGCGGGTGTGATCGTGCTGGCCTTGTTTCCCAACAAGACCTACGTGAGGGCCGAAACGGGCGCGGACGGTGAGGCGCTCCTTGATCTGTACTCGACCGGCCTGCCTCTGACCGTGTTCGCGGCGGCCGAGGGCTGGGCCGCCGCCCGGGAGGCTGGCTGGGTGCCCTCGCAGCGAGAGTTGGAGTTGGAGATGGTGCCGCTCCGATCGGGTGGCTCTGTGGTGTTCGCCGACCGCTCTGGGCATGTCCCCGGATTGAAGGGTCGGCTCAATCCGATACGGGACACGCTGGATCGCACCTACCTCTATACGTCGAATGTGGCCGTGAACGAAGGACGCCCTCAGCCGGTCAGCTTCCGCTTGGGCGAGGAGTTGCAGTTGACCGATGTGTCCGGTGTTTGTTTGGCGGCAAAGATCATCGACATTGTGGGTGCCTCAGCTTTGGTGGAGTACCGCGAACTGGACGAATGAAGTCCGTCCGCGGCATCTTGCCGTGGCGGCTCTGCTGGTGGGCGCGTCGGTGTCCGTCCGGATCGCCGACCAGTTCTAACGCGCCGATGGGCCGCGCGGCTGCAGGAGTCGATCTTTTCGCCCGGCCGGTGACGGTGGAACCGGGATGAGCGTTGGCCGGGCGCGGCCGGTGACGGTGGAACCGGGATGAGCGTTGACCAGCCGCGGCCCGTAACGCCGGAACCGGGATGAGCGTTGACCAGCCGCGGCCCGTAACGCCGGAACCGGGATGGATGTTGGCCGGGCCCGCCGGTGCAGTCAGGCCCGGGCGACGGAGCGGGCCTGGGCGAAGTGACCGACCAGCAGAGCTACGGCCACCACCGCCGACACCACGCCCGACACCGCCATCGTCTGGGCAAAGGAGGTGGCGAAGGCGCTTGAGGTCTCGGCGATCGTCGCCTGAGCGGCAGCGTCGTCGAGCACCCCCGATCGGGACAGCTCGTAAACGGCCTCGATGGCCGCGCCCACCGACTCGCCCGCCGGTTCGGCCACCTCGGGCGGCAGCTCGCCGATGTCCACCGTGCTGCGGTAGATCGAGGTGGACAGCGCTCCCAGCGTGGCGATGCCCAGCGCCGCTCCGAGCTCGCGGGCAGTGTCGTTCACGGCCGAGCCGATACCGGCCTTCTCGTAGGGGGTCGCGACCATGATGTCGTTGGTGGCCGGGGTCATGGCCAGGGCCAAGCCCGCGCCGGCCAGCACCATCGGGCCCAGCAGGTACCAGTAGCTGGTGGTGGTGTCGACGAAGGCCAGAGGGGCGAAGGTCAGCGCGAGCACGAAGAAGCCGACAGACATGATCCGCCTGGATCCGTACTTCTTGGCCAGAGGCGCGGTGAACGGCGACACCACCATCGAGGTCAGCGCCTCGGGCATGGTGGCCAAGCCGGCCTCAAGGGCGCTGTACCCCAAGGCGAACTGCACATAGAGCGCGAACAGGAACCAGAACCCGATCATCACCACGAAGGTCATGGTCACCACCGCGGAGCCGATGCTGAAGCGCTGGTCATCGAAGAGCTCCAGCGGCAGCATCGGATGGCGGGCCCGCTGCTGCCACCTCAACAGGACCACGCCGAAGGTGACCGCCACCGCGAAGGCCGACAGCACCGGCACCGACGTCCAGCCCTGCTCGGGCCCCTCGATGATGCCGTAGATCAGCGCGGTCATGGCGACGATGGAGAGCGCAGCCCCGAGCGGGTCGAGGTGGCGGGGACGCTCATCGCGGGACCGGGGCAGCCACAGAGCCATCGCGACCATCACCACGGCCACGATCGGCACGTTGTAGAGGAAGCCGGCCTCCCAGCCCCACGACGGCACGAACCACCACCCGGTCACGAACAGGCCGGTCAGCAGCGGTCCGATGGCGGCACCGCCCCCGGCGAAGCCCGCCCAGATCGCGATGGCGGTCGGCCTCTCGGGGGGCGGGAAGATCTCGATCAGCAGCGACAGGGTGGCCGGCATCACGAAGGCGGCGGCCACTCCCATGGCGGCCCGGGCGACCAGGATCACCTCGGCCGAGTCGGCCAGGCCGCCGAGCACCGCGCCGAGGCCGAACACGAACAGGCCCCCGAGCAGTGCGCCCTTGCGGCCGTAGCGGTCGCCGATGGCCCCGCCGGTCATCAGCAGCCCCCCGAAGGCCAGGGCGTAGGCGTTCACGATCCACTGCAGTTGCGGTCCGGTGACGCCCACGTCCCGCTGTAAGGTGGCCAGGGCCACGTTCAGGCCCGACACCGACATCACCACCAGCACCAGCGTCATGCTCAGCACACCGAGAAGGAACCAGCGCCGGGCGTGCACATCCGGCCGCTCCCACAGATTCACAAGGTCACGCTAGGTCGCGTCGATGATGCTCCCGTAGTCGCGGGCTTGCAACGCTGTCAGCACACTCCGGATCGGTGCCTAGCTGCCCAATCCGCTCGAGAGCTGCTGAACCCACGACAAGTTGCACCCGCACCAGAGCTTGAAGCGGCCCAGCGGGTCTTCCAGAGCTCGGCTTCGTACCGGGCCACGGGATCCTGACCGTCGGTCGGCTTGGTTGTCACTGCTGCGACTTCTTCATGCCGCTCAGGCCGGTGAGGACCGGGTAGCCGCTCACCGACAGGGCGTTGCCGTGACCGGTCTGGTGAATGTCGAAGACGGCCTGCAGGGCCGAGTAGAAGCCCTGGATGTCCTGGGTGCGGTTGACGGCTCGCTTCGCCTGGGACAGGGCGAAGGGGTGCATCTGGGCGATCTCGTGGGCCAGCGCCATCGTCTCGGAGTGGAGGTCGTCGAGGGGCACGACCCGGTTGACCATGCCCAAAGACTCGGCCTCGGAAGCCGTGAACCGGCGGGCCGTGAACAGCATCTCCTTGGCCTTGCGGGGGCCGAGTTCCCAGGTGTGGCCGTGGTACTCCACCCCGCCGATGCCCATGCGGGCCACGGGATCAGAAAACATCGCGTTGTCGGCGGCAATGATCAGATCGCAGGGCCAGCACAGCATCAGTCCCCCGGCGATGCACTGGCCCTGCACCTCCGCGATGGTGGGCTTGGGGATGTCTCGCCAGCGGCGGCTGTAGCCCAGGTAGTGCACCGTCTCCCACTCGTAGATGGCTTCGAGGCCCCGCTCCTTCCAGTCCACGTAGCTGCCCCTGGCCGGCCGGCCGTCTCCGGCCGCGGCCTTCTCCAACGCCTCGTCGGTGCCGGAGAGGTCGTGGCCCGCGCAGAAGTGCTTGCCGTTGGAGCGCAGCACTATCACCCGCACGTCGGCGTCGTCGTTGGCCCGGGTGAAGCACTCGTCCATCTCGTCGAGCGTGAGGCCGCTCACCGCGTTGGCCTTCTCGGGCCGGTTCAGGGTGATCACCGCCACCGGGCCGTCGGTCTCGTAGAGCATGTGGTGCATGTCTCGCTCCTTCTCTCGGGTCTCGCTCGGTGAACTTCCGGTGGTTCTTCGTCAATATGACAGACAACTCCCGGAAGTTCGGTCACCAAGTGCTTCGGATGTAGCCGTACACGCCGGCGAAGTCGTTGGCGATCTTGTCGGGCAGGGGCGTCACGCCGCCCAGGATCCGGGCCCCGAACATGATCTTGGCGGTGTGCTCCACCACCAGCGCGGTGTGCAGGGCGTCGGAGGGGGACTTGCCGACGCACAGCAGGCCGTGGTTGGCCATCAGCACCGCACCCCGGTCGCCGAGGTGGCGGACGACCTCGTCGGCCAGGTCCTGGGTGCCGGTGGTGGCGTAGTCGGCCACGGGCACGTCGCCGCCCACGTAGATGAGCACCTCCTCGATGCTGGCCGGTAGGGGCTGGCGGGCCACCGCAAACATCGAGGCGTGGGGCGGATGGCAGTGCACCACCCCGCGGACGTTGTCGAAGGCCTGGTAGCAGGCCAGGTGCATGGCCTTCTCGGTGGACGGCTTGCCCGATCCGCCGAGGTGCTCGCCGTCGAGGCTCAGCACGGCCAGGTTGTCGGCGGTCACGTCGCGGTAGGGGGTGGACGACGGGGTGAGGCAGATGGCGCCGTCGGCCCGCCGCCCGGACACATTGCCGGCCGTGCCCACCACCAGCCCGACCCGCTCCATCTCCTGGGCTGCGTCCACCACTTCCTGGCGGACGGGGTCGGTTCCGTCGGTGTTGCTCATCGTTCCACTTCTTGGTGGACGGGGTCGGTTCCGCCGGTGTTGCTCATCGTTCCACTTCTTGGTGGACGGGGTCGGCGGCGCGGGTGTTGCTCATCGTTCCACTTCTTGGTGGACGGGGTCGGCGGCGCGGGTGTTGCTCATCGTTCCACTTCTTGGTGGACGGGGTCGGCGGCGCGGGTGTTGCTCATCGTTCCACTTCTTGGTGGGCGGGGTCGGTGGCGCCGGTGTTGCTCATCGTTCCACTTCCTGGTGGGCGGGGTCGGTGGCGCCGGTGTTGCTCATCGTTCCACTTCCTGGTGGGCGGGGTCGGCGGCGCGGGTGTTGCTCATCGTTCCACTTCCTGGTGGGCGGGGTCGGTTCCGCTGGTTTCACTCATCGGTGCGCCTGCTGCCGATGGACGGGATCGGCTGGGCTGCGTCGTTCAATCGCAGCACCTCCGGGTTGGCGCAGTGCAGGGGCGGCTCGCCGGCCAGGATGGCCTTGATGTCGGCCACCACCATGGCCGCCTGGTTGCTCTCCACGTCGTAGGTGGCCCCGCCGATGTGGGGAGAGAGCACCACGTTGTCCATGGCGGTGAGGGGATGGTCCGTGGGCAGGATCTCGCCGTCGAAGTGGTCGAGGCCTGCCCCGCCAAGATGCCCCGACCGCAGGGCCGCGACCAAGGCGTCGGTGTCGTGCAGCGCGGCCCGGGCGGTGTTGAGGTAGATCGCGCCCGGCTTCATCGAAGCGAACTGGTCTGCGCCCATCATGGCGAAGGTCTCGGGCGTCACCGCGGCGTGCATCGACACCACGTCCGCGGCGGCCAGCAGGTCGTCGAGGGTATGGGTGGCGTCGGGGGCGTAGGGGTCGGCGGAGATGACCGTCATGCCCAGACCCTCGAGGCGCCACCTGGCGGCCCGGCCGACGGCACCGAGGCCCACCAGCCCGGCGGTGCGTCCGGCCACCTGCCAGGCCCGGTAGCGCTGATAGGGCAGGGTCTTGCCGAACATGGTGCCGGCCCGCACGTCGCGGTCGCCGGCCACCACGAACCGGTTGACCGCCATCAGCAGCGCCACCGTCATCTCGGCCACCGCGTCGGCGTTTCGGCCCGGTGTTCGCAGCACGGGGATGCCTGCGGCGGTGGCCGCTTCGACGTCGACGTTGTCGGGGCGGGCCCGGGTGCAGGCGATGGCTCTGAGGGGCAGCTCCAGCACGGGGCCTTTGCACGAGTCGGCCTCGCACACCACGATGTCGGCACCCTCGGAGCGGATCCTGGCCGCAAAGTCATCCGGGCCGTACAGCTTGATCGGCCGGTGCTCGATCCAGGGGTCGAACACCACGTCGGCGATGTCGCGCAGCTCGTCGAGGGCGCTGCCCCGAAGCGGCGCAGTAACCAACACCCGAGGCCGGCTCACAAGCCGACGCTAGCGCCCAACACCGAGGATCAGCCGGTGCCGTGGGGCGGCTGCGCCTTTGTCGGCGTAGCTTCCTGTGAGCAGGCAGCTGCGGACTGAGCGAGGGCCCGCAGGAGGGCGCATGGACGACGTGACGGTGGGGATCGACATCGGGACGACGTCGGTCAAGGCGGTAGCGGCCGACGCCGACGGCAACGTCTTGTCCCGGGCCCGGATCCCGCATCGGGTGGTGGCCCCCGATCCCGGCCGGTTCGAACACGACCCCCGGGAAGCATGGATTGACGGAGTGCTGAGCGCCTGGGACCAGGTGCGCGCGGGCGTGCCAGGCCGGTCTGTGGCCGCGGTCACCGTTTCGGCCATGGTGCCGTCGATGTGCGGGGTCGACTCGGCGGGGTCGCCGGTCACGCCCGGCCTGCTTTATGGCGACGCCCGGGGCCGGACCCCCGCAGGCCGCTCGAGCGCTGGGGCAGATTCCGATGGCGGGTCGGACCATGGTGGGCCGGTCCCCGGCTCCGTCCCCGGCTCCGATGCCAGCGAAGGGTCAACCGAGGGGGAGGCCGTGGGCTTCGCTCGCTGGCTGGCGGGGCGTGACGGCGTGCACGCCCTCTGGCCGGCACAGGCCGTGGCCAACCGCGCCCTGTGCGGGGTGGTCGCCATCGACTCCTCGACCGCTATGGCCATGGCCCCGATGTCCGACGGGCAACGCTGGGCGCCGGGGTTGCTTGAGGAGCTCCGTATGGCGCCGGCGCAGTTTCCTGCCGTCAGCCCAGGCGCGGCGGCCATAGGAGAACGAGACGGTGCCCTGGTGTCGGCCGGCACCATCGACGCGCTGGGCGAGCAGTTGGTGGCCCCCTGCGGCGAGGTCGGCGACGTGCTGGTGATGTGCGGTACGACTCTGCTGCCGTTTGTGCTCACCGACCAGTGGATCGAGGTCGAGGGCCTGTGGACGTTCCCCTCGGCCCGGGCCGGCCTCATGGCCGTCGGCGGGGCCAGCAACGCCGGTGGCCTGTTCATCGATCGGGTCCGGGCTCTGGTCGGCGACACCCCTGCTGAGGAGCTGCTGCTGCTCGGTCCCGACGACTTGCCGGTGTGGCTGCCTTACCCGAGAGGCGAGCGCACACCGCTGCACGACCCCGAGCGGAGGGCCGAGTTGCTCGACCTGCATGTCGGCCACACACCTGCCCACGTGCTGATGGCCGCTTACGAGGCGGCCGGCTTCGTGGTGCGCCACCACATCGATCTCTCCGGCCTCCGCTCTGGTCGGATCGTCGCCGTCGGTGGCGGCACCCAGTCTCCCGCCTGGATGCAGGCGCTGGCCGACACCACGGGCCTGGCCGTGGATGTGGCCGCCGAGCCCTACAGCGCCGCTCTGGGCGCCGCCTACCACAGCCGGGTCACGGCCGGTCTTGAGGTCGACACCTCCCAGGCCCGACGCTGGGGGCGGGTCTCGCAGCGAGTGGAGCCCCGCGCCGACTACGCCGCCGCGGCCGAGAACCGCTACCGCCGCTTCCGCGAGGGCGCCGACCGATGAGATTCTCGACGATATGCCTGTGGGCGCTGGGCGGGCCGAGGGTCGCGACGACATGCCTGTGGGCGCTGGGCGGGCCGAGGGTCGCGACGATATGCCTGTGGGCGCTGGGCGGGCCGAGGGTCGCGACGACATGCCTGTGGGCGCTGGGCGAGCCGAGGGTCGGAAGGGTTCGCGGATGAGGTTCTCGGTGACGTACCCGCTGGCGTCCGGCCGCTGCAGCGCGGAGTTCGCCACCCGGCGGGGAGTCGCGGAGTTCGCCCGAGCGGCCGAGGAAGCGGGGTTCGACGGGATCGGCTTCACCGACCATCCCGCCCCGACGCATCGCTGGATGAGCGCCGGCGGCCACGACGCGCTCGACCCCTTCGCCGCGCTGGCCTTCTGTGCCGCGGTCACCGAGCGGCTGCTGCTGATCCCCAACGTGGTGGTGCTCCCGTATCGCAATCCGCTGTTGGTGGCCAAGTCGGTGGCCACCATTGACGCGCTGTCGAACGGGCGGTTCGTGCTGGCCGTCGGCACCGGCTACCTCAAGGGCGAGTACCGGGCCCTGGGGGTGGACTTCGAGCAGCGCAACGAACTGTTCGACGAGGCCATCGAGGTCATGCGGGGCGTGTGGACCACCGACGACTTCCAGTACGAGGGACGCAACTTCAACGCGCCCGGCCAGACCGCCAACCCCAAGCCGTCCCGGCCGATCCCGATCTGGATCGGGGGCAATAGCCGACTCAGCCGCCGCCGGGCCGCCACGATGGCCGACGGATGGGTCCCGTTCCCCACCCCCCGAGGCTTGGCCACCACTGCCCGGACGGTCCCCCTGGAGACGATGGACGACCTGCGCGCCATGCTCGACGACCTCAGGCGCCAAGCCGAGTCCGCCGGCCGCGACCCCTCCGAGATAGACGTCTCGTTCACCACACTCGCGGGTGGAAGCCCAGCCGAGGTGGACTTCAACTCCGAAGTCCACCTCGAAGCCCTCGGCGAGCTGGCCGACCTGGGCGTCACCTGGTGCGCGGCCCGAATCCCCGGCGACTCCCTGACCCACGCTCTAGAGGCCCTCCACCGCTACGGCGAGTCAGTGATCGGCGCCTGACTCTCCCGGATCGGTCAGCCGCACGCTGAGGGCTTGCGCCATGATCAGGCCGTCAACTTTTTCTTCCAGCCTCTCGAAGCGGTCATCAACCTTGTCGAAGCCGGCGTTCATGTCGGATCGGAGCCATGCGAACGCGGTGGCGAAAGCCGCGAAGCAGAACGACAACAGCACACCGATGACGGTGGCAGCAATTGTCGGGTCCATGGAGCACAAGTTAGCGATGCTCGATGTGAGATACAATTTTATTCACAGAAAGTATTGATAATAGCGCACATGGTGCCGCCCGACCAGTCAGGCCCGCGTCAGGACCCGCCGGCCGGCGTCACCGATATCATCACCATGTGGCGCCAGACCTCGGCTTTCGGGCTTTCGATGCGGACAACCACTACTACGAGGCCCCTGATGCCTTCATCCGCCACATCGATCCCTCGATGAAGAGGCGCTGCATGCAGTGGGCGACGATCGACGGCAGGCAGCGGTTCATGGTGGCCGGCAAGGTCAACAAGTTCATCCCCAACCCGACCTTCGATCCCATCGCCAAGCCCGGCAGCCTCGAGGACTACTTCCGGGGCCACAACCTGGAGGGCCGCGACATCGCGGCCATGTTCGGCGAGCTCGATCCCCTCGACGACCATCCCGACTTCCGCGACCGGGACGCCCGCCTGGAAATGATGGACCGCCAGGGCCTGGAGTCGGTGATGCTGTTCCCCACCCAGGGCGTGGGCATGCAGGAGGCGCTCAAGCGGGACATTCCCGCCCTGCACGCCGCCTTCAGCGCGTTCAACACCTGGCTCGACGAGGACTGGGGCTTCGGCCGCGACGGCCGCATCTTCGCGGCGCCGATGCTCACCTTCGCCGACACCGACCTGGCGGTGGCCGAGTTGGAGCGGCTGCTGGAGGCGGGCGCCCGCATCGTGTGCACCGTCCCCGGCCCGGTGCCCACCGGAAGCGGGTACCAGTCGCCGGGCATGGCCGACTACGACCCGATCTGGGCCCGGCTCGAGGAGGCCGGGGTGCCGCTGGCCATGCACGCCGGCCTCAACGGCACCGTCCAGTACGGCAGGGTCTGGGAGCCCTCCCGGGGCCAGTTCGAGGCGTTCAAGCACATGGCCTTCCCGCTGGTGGCCTTCTCAGACCGCTCGATCTCCGACACCTTCGCGGCCCTGATCTGCCACGGTGTGCTCGACCGCTTCCCGAATCTGCGCCTGGCCACCATCGAGAACGGCGCCATGTGGGTTCCCGACCTGCTGCGCAACCTCAAGATGTGCCACGGCAAGATGCCGTGGGAGTTCAAGCGCCATCCGGTGGAGGCATTCGTCGAGAACGTGTGGGTGGCGCCCTACTTCGAGGACGACATGGACCAGATCAAGGACTGCATCGGCGCCGACCGCATGCTGTTCGGCTCCGACTTCCCCCACGCCGAGGGCCTGGCCGAGCCGACCTCCTACCTGGACGACATCGCCGGCTTCAGCGCCGACGAGGTCCGCAAGGTCATGCGCGACAACGCCTACGGGCTGCTGTCATCCTCCGCGCGCTGACCGGCAGCCGCGAGCCGCTTCCGAGCCGCGAGCCGCTTCCCCAGTTCTCGGGTGAGTTGGTCGTGCTATAGCTAACAAAGTCGCACCAAGAATGCGGATCAGCGGGCTTTTACCGCGAAGTCCTGCAGCGAGGTGTTCTTGCCGCTGTGGCGGCCGGTGTCGCGGGACTGGATGGACACGTCATGGTCGGCCACCGAGGCCCGCAGCGCGCCCACCGTGCACTCGGAGCGATCCAGCACCGAGAACGGGTCGTAGTCGAACCAGTCCATGGCGTTGATGTGGGTGATCCGGTCGATGTCGTCGTCGGGCACACCCGCGAACACCTCGACGAGCTCCTCGGGAGCCTCGGGCCAGTTCGAGTCCGAGTGGGGGTAGTCCATCTCCCAGCAGATGTTGTTGATGCCGATCTCGTGGCGCAGCACCACGCCCACCGGGTCGGAGATGAAGCAGGTGAGGAAGTTGCGCCGGAACACGTCGCTGGGCTTGAGGTCGCCGAAGGACTGACCTGTCCAGAGGTGGTGCATGTCGTAGGTCTTGTCGGCCCGATCCATGAAATACGGAACCCAGCCCGAACCGCCCTCCGACAGGGCGATCTTCAGGCCTGGATAGCGCCGCGGCACGGTGGACCACAGCAGGTCCGACGCCGCGATCGCCGTGTTCATCGGTTGCATGTGGATCATCACGTCCATGGGGGCGTCGGGTGCGCTCACCACCATCTGCCCCGAGGACCCGAGATGGACGGCCAGGACCGTGTCGCAGTCGACCAGGGCCTCCCACAGCGGGTTCCAGTAGGTGTCGTGGAAGCTGGGCTGGCCCAGCGGCACCGGGTTCTCGGTGAAGGTCATCGAGTGGCAGCCCAACTCTGCCACCCGGCGCACCTCGGCCGCGCACTCTTCCGCCGACCAGATCATGGGCAGGGCCATGGGGATGAACCGGCCCAGGTAGGCCCCGCACCATTCGTGTATGTGCCAGTCGTTGTAGGCCCGGATCAGGTCGGCGGCGAAGGCCTTGTCGGGGTGGTTGGCGAACAGCCGGCCCGCGAAGCCGGGGAACGACGGGAAGCACATCGATCCGAGCACCCCGCCGGCGCTCATGTCCTTGACCCGTTCGTGGACGTTGTAGCAGCCGGGCCGGATCTCATCGAAGCTGGTGGGCTCGATGCCGTACTCCTCCTTGGGCCGCCCGGCCACCGCGTTGAGGCCGATGTTGGGGATGATCGAGCCGTTGAACGTCCACACGTCGTCGCCCTTGTCGGTGTGGAGGATCCGGGGCGCCTCGTCGCGCCACTTGGCGGGCAGGTGGGCGTCGAACATGTCGGGCGGCTCGCACAGGTGGTCGTCGACGCTCACGAGGATCATGTCGTTCATGTCCATTGCGCTCCTCCTTGTGATTGCGTGCTGCTGCTTGCGGTCGGTAGCCGGTGCTCGATCTGCGCCTGCTCGTGCGTTCCTTGCCGATGCTCGATCTGCGCCTGTTCGTGCGTTCCTTGCCGGTCCTTGATCTGCGCCTGTTCGTGCGTTCCTTGCCGATGCTCGATCTGCGCCTGTTCGTGCGTTCCTTGCCGGTCCTTGATCTGCGCCTGTTCGTGCGTTCCTTGCCGGTCCTTGATCTGCGCCTGTTCGTGCGTTCCTTGCCGGTGCTCGATTGCGCTACTCCTCGACGAAGTCGTATTCGGCTGCTCCCTGCACGACCCGCTTGAGGATCTTGCCGGTGGCGTTGCGGGGCAGCGGCTCGGTTCGCAGCTCCCAGTGGGCCGGCACCTTGTTGTCGGCCAGCGTATCGGCCACCCAGGTTCGCAGTTCTGACACCAGGGCGTCACCGGTATCGACGTGCGCCCCCTCTTCGGAGCCCACCACCACCACGGCCTTGACCTCCTGGCCGAGCTCGCGGTGCTCCACGCCGAACACCGCCGATTCAACTACCGCGGGGTGGGCGTCGAGGCGCTGCTCGATCTCGGTGGGGTAGATGTTCTCGCCGCCGCGAATGATGAGGTCGCTGCGCCGGCTCACCAGGAACAGCAGCCCGTCGCGGACATAGCCGTAGTCGCCGGTGCGCAGCCAGCCGTCGCGGATGGTCTCGGCGGTGGCGGCGGGATCGTTCCAGTAGCCGGGCGTGACCATCGGGCCGAACAGGCAGATGTTGCCGACGGAGCCCTCGGGCAGATCGCGTCCGTCGTCGTCGGTGATGCGCAAGGCGACGGTCGGGAGCGGATAACCGACCGAGTCGGGTTGGTCGCGCAGCACGTCGTCGGCCGCGCTGGTGGCCAGGCCCGAGCTCTCGGTGAGCCCGTAGCCGATGGTCACGCTCACGCGGGCATGGGGCAGGGTGGTGCGGCAGATCTGCTGCAGCTCCGGCGACCACACCGAGCCGCCGCCGCCGATGCTGACCACCGACGACACGTCGTAGTCGGGCAGCCGGGGATGCTCGACCAGCCGCCAGACCTGGGTGGTGACCCCCGACCAGCGGGCGATGCCGTGCTCCTCAGTGAGGCGCAGGATCTTCTCGGCGTCGTAGCGGCCGGTGGTCCACAGATGGTTGAAGCCGGCGCCGACGGCCATCACCGCGCAGGCGTGCAGCCCCGACACATGGAACAGCGGGCTGCACGCCAGCGTCGGTCCGCCCACGTTCATCGTCTCACCCGGGAAGCGCACGAACTGGCGGGCGCCGATCATGAAGGCGCAGCTCAGATAGGCGAAGAAGTTGCGGTGGGTCTGGATGGCGCCCCGGGGCCGGCCGGTGGTGCCCGACGTGAACAGGATGGCGGCCGGGTCGTCGATGGCTATCTCGCAATCGGGCATGGACGCGCCCCGGTAGGCGTCGATCAGGCCGTCGACAGTGTCCGGGCCGCCGTCCGAGTCCGCGGGGCCCTGCGGGTCGGCGTCCATACCGATCACCGGCACGCCCGGGTCGCTGCCGATGCGCTCGAGGCGACGGCGGTCGGTGATCAGCACCTTGGGCTCGGTCAACTCGATGCCGTAGCGGATCTCGTCGCTCTTCCACCAGCCGTTCATGGCCACCGCGATGGCCCCGGCGCTCACCGTTCCCCAGAATCCCTGGATCCATCCCGGCTGGTTGGCGCCCAGCAGCCCCACCCGGTCGCCGGGCCCGACCCCGTAGCGCTCTGCAAGCCCCGCGGCGACCGCGGCCGTGTGCCCGATGTTCTCGGCGAACGTGGCGCTGCGGCCGTCGTCAAAGAGGTAGTAGCGGGCCGAGCCATCGCCGCCGTGGTTCGCGGACGCGGCCAGCAGGTCGCGCAGGCTGCGATGGGGGCCGGCCACTACACCCATCTCGATGCCGCCCACCGTCTCGGTGACGATCTCGAAGAAGCCGCCCGGGCCCGTGAGCATGGCGTCGGCCTCCGCGATCGACATCGCCGGCGTGCCGCGGTCCGTTGCTTGGTCCTCGTGCTCGTCAGTCACCTCAGCGACATTATCGGTGCCACAGGCTGTGACGGCCTGTCCTGGTGATCGGTCCTTGGCAGGGCTCGTCGCGGTGTTGCCGCTGCGCACCGTGCGACGGACTATCAGGGTGATCTGTTCTTGGCAGGGCTCATCCCACTGCCTGGGTGACATCCCACTGCGGAAGACTCGGTGCGGACTCTCGGGACACATTTTGTAAGTTGTCGGCGGAGGCAGCCGATGAGATACGCACCGTGAGGCACGCGAGAAGGCGAAGGCAATGAGCGTCCGCTGGGAGAGGTTTGCTGGCGACACCGCCTCGTTCGCGGTGAGACTCTCCTTCCATCATGACCCGGACATCGGCGCGGCTGCATTGCCCGAGATGGCCGAGAGTTGGGGAGCGTTCCAAATCTGGGTTCGCGGGGTGAACCTGTGCGCCCACGTGGACGGTGGCGAGACTCTGCAGTTCTCCCACTGGTATCTCCTTCCCATACTTGAATGGCTGAGCGCGAACTGGGACCCCCTTCTGCACGAGGAGCGGCCACCGCTCGCAAGGCGGTCGATTGGCACTGCCGCAGAGGCGGGCTGGATGGCGTCAATAGCGGCATTCGACCCCGCTGGCAGCACGTTCGAGTTTGTGTCCCGTCAGCAGCAGTACGGGTGGAATCAGCGTCATGCCCTGCGCACTGCTCGTGATGGTGGCATCACTCCGGATGTGCGCTTCCGGCGCGTTCGAGATCAGGTGGAGATCTCGTGGACGGCCACCCAACTTGCCGGGGCCGGAGAGGTTGAATTCCTGTCGAACGAAGGCACCGCATACGAGGCCCCGAGCGCAGTCGCTGAGCCCCTATATGAGATCTTGGCCTCCGCCGCGGAATGGCTCCACAAACAGCTGCCGCAATCAGAGCGCTGTCAAGCCCTCGTTGATTCTGTCGCAGCCTTGCGCTCACCCCGACGGACTGAGGAACGCACCGCTTGGATCGCTTGCCTAGGGACCACGTGGGACCGCATCGATGCTCGCTGGCGGGAGTTCCGGGATCTCGGCAAGTCGCTGGGGAGCCCGAAGGCCTTTGAGGCGGCGTTCGGCTCCCAACGGTCGAATGACGTTGTTGTCGAAGGGAGCTGCGGAGCCGCTCTTCTGTTCGGATCGGCGAGCCCGACCATCACTGGGGGAGACGCCAAGGAGCTGGCGCGACTCCTGCTCGACGCATACGAGCCGTCGCCGGTTGACGGCCTCGCTGATCTGGCCTTCGACGAGCCGATCAATCCGGTGCTACAGCCATGGAGGCATGGCTATCTGCTCGCTGAAGATCTGCTCGACCAGATTAGGGATGAATGTGTGGAGTCGAGGGTGGATGTCGAGGCGCTCCTGGACGGGTGGGGCGTCCGCCTGTCCGAGGTCGACCTTGAGGACCCGGACCTTCGTGCGGTTGCCTTCGTGGGTAGCGAGCACGCACCCTCGATCGCGCTCAACTCGAACCACCGGTCGGCGGGCTCGGCGCAGGCGAGACGGTTCACGCTGGCTCATGAGCTGTGCCACCTGCTGCACGACCGCACACAAGGCGCTCGCCTTGCGATGGCCAGCGGGCCGTGGGCACCCAAGGCGATCGAACAACGCGCCAACGCGTTCGCGGCCTGGCTGCTCATGCCGCCCGAGTCGTTGAACTCTGCGATCGCCAGCGCCGGAAGCCCCATTGACTCGCCCGAGAGTGTGTCGGTCGTCGCTGGCCGTCTCGACGTGAGCAGGGCGACTCTCGTCGAGCATCTTTACAATCTCGGGTACATCCACGAGGAAGCTCGAGACGAACTCCGTCCCCGCGTCGGAGAGTGAGAAGGCCGCTGAAGCGAGCGTGCGCCGGGCCCATCCGCGGCTGCCGGCCGGGGTACGCTGCGCGGCTGACCGAGATCGGCGAGGCCTATGCGAGAACTGTCCGAGGGCACCATCGACGTCGATCATCAGGCCCCCGACTTCATCGCCAGCCGCCACCGGCGCTACGCCGAGATGCGGGACCGCTGCCCGGTGGTGTTCAACCAGCACTACGGCGGGTTCTGGATGGTCACCGACTACGAGTCGGTGGCGGCCGTGGCCCGCGACAACGACACCTTCGCCCACAAGTACGAGCCCGACGCCGACGACGGGATCTCCTATCACGGCATCTGCGGCATACCCCGGCCGCCGTACGTGCCCCGCATGGGTGTGTCGGAGATCGACGGCCCCGAGCACGCCGATCTGCGCCGGGTGCTCAACCCCTACCTCACGCCCCGGGTCATCGAGCGCCAACGGCCGAGGATGGAGGCGGTCTCGGCCTGGTTCCTCGACCAGATCGTCGAGGCCGGCGCCGCTGACCTGGTGCTCGACTACGCCACCCCGGTCCCGGCGGTCCTGACCCTCGAGCTGATGGGCATGGAGTCGTCCAACTGGAAGCACTACGCCGACTTCTTCCACGCCACCTCGTCGTACGAGCCCACCGACGCAAGGTTCCGCAGCGCGGTGGCCCGCCGCGACGATATGTGGGCCGAGCTGGCCGGCTTCGCTGCCTTCCGCAGGGCCAACCCGTCCGACGACGTCACCACCGCCCTGGTGACCGCGGTGATCGACGGGCGACCCCTCACCGACGATGAGATCACCGGGATCATGTGGAACCTGGTGGCGGGCGGCCTCGACACCACCACGTCGCTGGTGTCGTGGGGCCTGCACCACCTCAGCACCCATCCCGAGCAGCGGGCCCGCCTGATCGATGATCCCGGTCTGATCGGTGCCGCGGTGGAGGAGTTCCTGCGCCACTACAGCCCCAGCGAGACCCTCACCCGCACCGCCACCCGCGACGTGGAGCTCGGGGGCAGGCACATCCGGCGGGGCGACGTGGTGTTCATCAGCTGGGTGGCCGCCAACCACGACCCGTCGGTGTTCGACGGCGCCGACGAGGTGCGCATCGACCGCGCCGTCAACAAGCACCTGGCCTTCGGCCTGGGCGGCCATCGCTGCATCGGCTCGTCGATCGCCCGCATCGAGTCGCAGCTCATGCTGGGCGACGTGCTGGCTCGCATCGGCGACTACGAGATCGACGCCGAAGGCTTCAAGCCCTATCCGGGCAACCTGCTGATGACCGGCGTGGTGTCGATGCCTGCCAGTTTCACGCCCCGCGCCCACCTCGGAGCAGTCGACCCCTTCGGCCGCCAGAGGCCGAGCGGATAGGCGGCAGCCCGCAAGGACTTAGCAAGGGCGTCGAGCGGATAGGCGGCAGCCCGCGAGGACTTAGCAAGGGCGTCGAGCGAGGCCGTGGCCCGAGCGGCCCGTGAGCGCAGCGAACAAGAGCGGGAGACCAGATGCTTCTCCGCGAGGCGGTTACCTCTTCGCGCTGCCATGCTTAGCAGGCCGCTCCTCTCGCACGAGCACCGTCGCCGACCACAGGCCTGGGATCATCGGCAGCCAGAAGGCGAAGACCCGGTGCGCCAGCACCCCCAGCAGCGCGACCTCGATGGGCACCCCCACTGCGGTCAGGGTGAATGTCGTGGCCGCGTCCACGCCTCCGGTTGCGATCAGGGGGATGGGCACCGACTGGGCCAGGTAGCCGGTCACATAGGCGCCGACGATCGCGGTCGCTGAGACGGTCACGCCGAAGGCCCGCAGCGCCGCCCACAGGCTCGCCAGGTCGCCGGCCCAGTACAGAAGCGACCAGGCCAGCAGACGCCGCCCGTCGGCGGTGTGGGTGCAGTCGCGCACCCGGGCCGCGGCGGAGACGCCGACGGCCAGCGCCCGGCGGAGCCGGGGAGCGTCCTCGGCGGCACCGAAGGTGGCCTTCCGCTGGGGCTGGGTGAACCACCGAGCCAGGGCGATCACCGCCGCGAAGCCGGCCAGCCAGCTCACCGCCATGGCCTTCGGCACCGCAGGATCCACCAGCCCCACCAGCGCGCCCAGCCAGCTCAGCCCGCCGAACACGAAGTACACGGCGGTGTTGAGCGTGATGAGCTGCACCATGGCGTTCTGCTTGGAGAACCCCAGCCGGCGCAGCACCCAGAACGTGAACGCCATGCCCGCCGCCCCGCCCGCGGCCACGAGTTGGGTGAGCGCGAATCCCGCCAGAGCAACCTCCAGCGAGTACCAGAACCCCACCCGGGGACCGCGCCGGCTGGCGAAATCGCTGCCGGGATCGCCGTCGGCGCCGGTGCTGGCGCCGCGGTTGCTGGCGGTGCAAGTGCCGGTGTCGCCTCCGGGTTTGCCGTCGGTGTCGTCTGAGTCGGTGTGGTGTGAGTCGGTGTGGTGTGAGTCGGTGTGGTGTGAGTCGGTGTGGTGTGAGTCGGTGTGGTGTGAGTCGGTGTGGTGTGAGTCGGTGTGGTGTGAGTCGGTGTTGGCGGGCTCTCCGATGAGGTCGCCGCTGCCGGCCACCGACGCGCGGAAGGCTCCCGCGTAGCCGACGAAGACTCCGATCTGGCCCAATGCGCACAGCCCGAGCCAGCCCCAGGTGGCACCGTTGAGCGTGTCGCCCAACGCGGTGAATCCGGCCAGTCGGCCGATTGACAGCACCAGCACCGCGGTCACGATCACGGCCACTCCGACAGCCAGGATCACCTGGCCTGGTCGCAGATCCCTCAGCGCCTCCAGCCGGTTCGCGGCGGCCAGCGACAGGGTCTCGTTTGCTGGCGGATCCTGCGGGTCGGGCGCGGCTCCGTGAGGCGTGGGGGCGTGTTCGCTCATCGGGTGGCGATCCGGGCCGCGGCGCCGAGAGCGGCTCCGGCGATCACGTCGAGGGTGTAGTGATTGCCGGTGGCCACCACCACCAGCGCGACCGCGGCCGGGTAGGCGGCCCCGGCCACCCGCACGAGCGGATTGCGGGCGAAGCGGGCTATCCCCAGTCCGGTCACCACCGCGAAGGCCACATGGTGGCTGGGCACGGCCGCGATCGGGTTGTACAGCCTCACGAGCGCCTGGTTCTCGAGGTCTATGCCTCGCTCGAGCAGCGTGTCGACCTGGTCGTCGCGGCTGCGGGGCGGCGCGGTCGGGAAGGCCAGGAACACGGGGAGGGCGCCGGCGAAGGCCGCCACTGCGGCCCGCCGCTCCGGGACGAAGGCGGGGCTGCCCCGTCGATAGAGCACGATGAGCCAGCCGACGCTGAGCGTGAGGTTGCCGACCGCGTACCCCAGATTGAGCGTGTCGACCAAGCGGCGATGGCGCAGCGCGGCCTGCTGGATAGCAGGCTCGATGCGCAGGCCGGTGCGCTCTTCAAGTGCCACAACCCGGTCGGCGTTGCGGACAGCCCGACGCCGGCCCCGGTCGTTCCACACCAGGCGGCGCACGCCGTAGTACCCGCCGATGCACGCGGCGCCGATGGCGAACTCTCGAATCCGCCTCGCAACGGACTCCCGCCCCGACCTCATCGCAGTCCCGTCTCAGGTCCTCTCATGCGGCTGCCCATGGCCGGTTGCCTGAGAGGCGCCGCGGATAGGCGACGAGGTCTCGCGGTGAAGCATGTGGTTTCCCGCTCTTGTTCGCTGCGCTCACGGGCCGCTCGGGCCACGGCCTCGCTCGGCACTTTGCGAAGATCCTCATCGACTGCTGCCCATCCGCTCGGCCTCTTACTCCCCTTCGTCCAGCCACTCCAGGGGCGTGGCCAGCGACCAGTGCTCGGGGTTGGACCTGATAGTGGCCGACCAGCGATCAGCCAGTTCCTGCAGGACGGGCTGCTCGCCGGCCCTGCCGGAATCCGCCGGAGGCGGGTCGATGGGAGGAGCGATGGCGACATGCCAGCGTCGAGGGCCGAGTGGCAGCACCGTGAACGGAACGATCGGCGCGCCTGAGAGGCGGGCCAGCGCAGCCACACCGGCCGCCATCTGCACGTCGCTGTCGAGGAAGCGGACCCGGTGGGTATGCCCGGCGAACTCGCTGTTGTCGCCGAGCAGCAGAACGGCCTCCCCGGCCTGCAGCCGCCGCACGCTGCGCAGGGCGGCGACCTGGCGGTACATCACTTGTAGCCCGACCCCGGACCGGACGTGCTCGATGGCCCAGGCGATCCAGTTGTCGGCCACTATCACGCTGGTTGGAACGGCCACCTTGGCGCCCGGAATGGCGGTGGCCACCTCCCATCCGCCGAGGTGGGTTCCGGCCAGGATCAGCCCCCGTCCCTGGCTGACCACCGAGTCGACCAGGTGCCAGTCCTCATAGACGACTGAGTCGAGGAACTCCTGGGGCTGGCCGATGGCCCAGAGCAGGTCGGCTGCGGCGCGGGCTTCGTTGAGCATCACCTCCCGCACCAACCGGCGGACCTCGGGATCGTCGGGCGGCCGCGACACCGTGTGGCACAGGTTGAACGCCAGCTGCCTCCGTCTCTTGGGCCGCAGAGCCCACTGGATGTTGCCTCCGATCTCGGCTAGCGCGTGGGCCAACCATCCCGGCATGCGCGAGCCGACCCAGGCGGCGCCGTCGATCACCCGGGCCAGACCGATGGCGGCTAGCCGGAGGAGCCGGGTGCGAAGCGTTGTGAGCGACGAGGCCGGGAGCCGCAGCGCCTCGTCGGATTCAGAACAACGCAGCATCGCGCGACTCTAGACCCGCGGTCCGATACCGGGGCGAGAAGTCGGGAGGTCATCCATACCTCGTATTCGGTGCCGAGCCGAGCTCAGGCACACCGAGATGCATACCGGTCGAGGTTGTTGCGGCCGGGACGGCGGTGAGCGCACTCGACGTCGCCGGGTGCGGGTAGGTTCGGCCGGCGTGAGCGACCCCACAGCCAACGAGTCGGAGCCCGCATCCGATAGCGGCGCTGGGGATTCCGATCCCGACGCGGCGCGCACCGCGGGCCTGATCGATCCCGAGCGGCTCGGTGCCTGGATGGACCGGCAGGGCCTGCCCGGGGCGGGCGAGCCGCTGTCGAGCCGGTTCATCTCCGGCGGGGCGTCCAACGAGATCTTCGAGGTGAGCCGGGGCGGTCACCGATGGGCGCTGCGCCGCCCGCCGCGACGGGTGCCGCCGGGCCGCAACGAGACGATGATGCGCGAGTACCGCATCCTGGCCGCGCTCGACGGCACCGATGTGCCCCACGCCCGCGCCGCGGGCGCCTGCGACGATCCTGAGGTATTGGGGGCGGCCTTCTATCTGATGGACCTCGTGGACGGCTGGTCGCCGATCAGCGAGCCCGAGTGGCCCGAGCCGTTCTACTCGGACTTGGACGCGAGAGCCGGTCTGGCCTACGACCTGGTGGAGGCCATCGCCCGGCTGTCTCGCGTCGACTGGAGAGCGAGGGGCCTGGAGGGGCTGGGGCGGCCCGACGGCTTCCACGAGCGCCAGGTGGACCGCTGGTACGCGCATCTGGAGCGGTTCAAGTTCCGGGACATCCCCGGCCTGGATGTGGCGGGGGACTGGTTGAGGGGGCACAAGCCCCGCAGCTACGAGCCGGGGATCATGCACGGCGACTACCAGTTCGCCAACGTGATGTTCCACCACGGCGCGCCGGCCCGGATGGCCGCCATCGTGGACTGGGAGATGGGCACCGTCGGCGATCCGCTTCTGGATCTGGCCTGGGTGGTGATGGGCTGGCCCGACGACACTGGCGGCGAGAGCGCGACCGACGCCGATGACGAGCGACCGGCCGGGCGGAGGGTCAGCGGCTACGTGGACTACACCGGCATGCCCGGCCGTGACGACCTGTTGGAGCGCTACGCCTCGGTGTCGGGCCGCGACGTCGACGAGATCGACTACTACGTGATCCTGGCCCGGTTCAAGATGGCCATCGTGCTGGAGGGCGGCTACGCCCGGTTCGTGTCCGGCGGGGCCGACAACCCAAAGATGGAGGCCTTCGGCGCAGTGGTGCTCGACATGGCCCGAGCAGCGGCCGAGCTGGCCCGCACTACCACCCTCTCGCACCGGTCACGACGTCGCCGTCCCCGGATATTTCAGTAGTTGTACTCATATTTCGAGCACAACTACTGAAATATCGTGGGGAGGGGACAAGGCGGGCCGGGCACGGCACGGGACGGGCGCGGCCTACCGTTGGGGGCATGGCCATCGATTTCTCCATCGAGCCCGAGTTCCAGTCCCAGCTCGAGTGGATAGATCGGTTCGTCACCGAGGAGGTCGAGCCGCTCGACCTGTACTTCCGGGACACGGTCAGCCCCTTCGACCGCACCAACGACACGGCCAACGCGCTCATCCGCCCCCTGCAGCGTCAGGTGCAGGACCGGGGCCTGTGGGCCTGCCACCTCGGGCCGGAGCTGGGCGGACCCGGATACGGGCAGGTGAGGCTGGCCCTCATGAACGAGATCCTGGGGCGCTCGCTGTGGGCCCAGATCGTGTTCGGCTGCCAGGCCCCCGACTCGGGCAACGCTGAGATCCTGGCCCACTACGGCACCGGCGAGCAGCGGGAGCGGTACCTGCGTCCCCTGCTGGCCGGGGAGATCTCGTCCACCTACTCGATGACCGAGCCCCAGGGCGGATCCGATCCCAACTACTTCACCTGCCAAGCGGTGCGAGACGGCGACGAGTGGGTGATCACCGGCGAGAAATGGTTCGCCTCCAACTTCCATTACTCGACGTTCCTGATCGTGATGGTGATCACCAACCCGGACGTGCCGGTGTACCGGGGCTCGTCGATGGTCCTGGTGCCGTCGGACGCAGAGGGCCTCGAGGTGGTGAACGACGTGGGCCTGGGCTCCGAGCCGCTGGGCGAGGGCGATCATCCCCACCTGCGGTTCAACGATGTGCGGGTGCCGGCCGAGAACCTGCTGGGCGCCGAGGGCTCCGGTTTCAAGATCGCCCAGACCCGCCTGGGCGGCGGCCGGGTCCATCACGCCATGCGGTCGGTGGGGACGGCCCAGCGGGCGCTGGACATGATGTGCGAGCGGGTGCTGTCACGCGAGACCAAGGGCACCCTGATCGCCGAGAAGCAGTCGATCCAGCACTGGATCGCCGACTCGTGGGTGCAGATCCAGCAGTTCCGATTGCAGGTGCTGCACTGCGCCTGGCTGATCGACACCGTGGGCGACTACGCCAAGATCCGCCAGCACATCGCGGGGGTGAAGGTGGCCACGCCCAAGGTGCTGATCGACGTGGTGTACCGGGCGATGCACGCCCACGGCTCGCTGGGAGTGTCCAACCTGATGCCGCTGGCGCACATGTGGATGTCGGGTCCGGTCATGGGCATCGCCGACGGCCCCACCGAGGTCCACAAGGACACCATCGCCAAGCAGGTGCTCAAGGGCTACAAGCCGTCGGAGGGCCTCTATCCGTCGATGCACCTGCCGACCCGCATCGAGGCCGCCAGGGCTCGCATCGAGGCCCGCCTAGAGCACGAGATCGCCAACCTGTAGGCGCTCCTGAAAGAGGCCGAGAGGGGTAGGCGGCAATTCGTGAGGATTCTGGCGGGGCGCTCAGCGAGGCCGTGGCCCGAGCGGCCCGTGAGTAGCCCTATGTCAAGCTCGCCTCAAATCTGCACGGGTATTGCTCCTATATGACGGGTTTCTCTACATATTTCGGTAGAGGCGGCCGGCTACCCGGTGACGTACGGCTGCCGGCTTTCGACCAGGTTCTCGAAGTGGCAGGCGGCCCGCCGGCCGACCTCGACCGGGGCTTGGCCCAGAGTGGGCGATTGCTCCTCGCAGAGCCGGGCCTGCTCAGCGTCCAGCGTCGGATAGAGCCAGCAGCGGGGACGGAAGCTGCAGCCCACCGTCGCGCCGTCGACCGCGTCGTCGGGCTTGAGCAGGCGGCTCGTGCTCCGCACCCGCCGCTGGCCCAGAACCGGCGCGGCCGCCACGAGCGACACCGTGTAGGGATGGCGGGGGCTGTCGAGCACGGCCCTGGTCGGGCCGACCTCGACCAGCTTGCCGAGATACATCACCGCGACGCTCGACACCAACTGGGGCAGCAGGGCCAGGTCGTGGGTGATGAACAGGAAGCCCCGGACTCCGGGCCGGGTGGCGGTGGTCAGCCAGAGCGGGACGGTGTCGGCCGATCTCGCCCTGGAGCTGTACGCCCGCGGGGTCGGGCTGTCGACGTTCCTGGGCGTCGGCGACCAGTACTGCCTCACCGCCAGCGGGGCGATCCGGGCCCTGGCCGACGACGAGCACTCAGAAGCGGTCGTCGTCTACTTGGAGGATCCGCTCGACGGCGAGGACTTCAGGGCTGCGCTGGACTATGCGCGGGACCGGGGCGTGGCGGTAGTGATCATGCCCGCGGGCGACACCGGGGCCTCGGCCCGGGCGGTCGCCTCCCACACGGGCGCGCTGGCCACCGACGCCCGGGTGCTGCGGGCGGTGTGCGAGGAGTCCGGGGCTTGGTTGGCGACCTCGCCCGCGGACGCGGTCGACCTTGCGTGCGTGGCCATCAGGCGGCGCTGGGCCGCGGGCCCGAGGGTTGCGGTGCTCTCCGAGGGTGGCGGCGCGGTGGCGCTGGCCGCCGACGTCCTGGGGCGGGCCGGTCTGGTGCTCCCCGGGCTCAGTGATCGGACCCGCGACCGGGTGGGCCTCCGTCCCGGCGCCAAGGAGCTGGCCGACAACCCGGTGGACCTGGCCCTGGTCGGGGCGGTGCGGGAGAGCCCGATCGTGTACGCCGACACGGTCCGGGTGCTGGCCGAGAGCGGCGACGTCGACCAGGTGCTGATCGTGGGCCAGTTCGGCGACCTGATCGGGATGAACCCCGAGCGCGAGGACATCGAGACCTTCGCGGCCGAGGAGCGGCAGGCGGTGACCGCGATCGTGGACGCCAGCGAGCGCACCGGCGTCCCGGTGGTGATGCAGTCGTTCAGGCCCGCGCCCGGCCTGTTCGAGGAGCTGGTGTCCGGCGGTGTCCTCGTGGTTCGCCAGCTTGACCATGCCGCCAAGCTGCTGCGGCTCGGTGTCGCCGGCGAGCCGGCTCTCGCGGCCGGCGGCAGCGACGGGGACGCGCCCCGCCACGGGTCACGGAATCTCACCTACGGGGAGGCTCGCGACCTCCTCGGGCGGTACGGCGTCCCGCTGGTGCCGAGCACTCAGGTGGCGGGTCCCGAGGAGGTGTTGTCGCTTGAGGACCTGCCTGCGCCGGTGGTGGTCAAGGCGCTGGGACGGGTCCACAAGTCCCGCGGCGGCGGGGTTGAGGTGGGCCTGCCGGACGCGGCTGCCGCGGCGAGAGCTGTCGAGCGGATGCGGCGCGATCTCGGGGCCGAAGAGTTCGCCGTCGAGCCGGACGCCTCCTTGCCGGGCTCGGTCGAGCTGATCGTCGGGGCCCGCAGGACCGGGCGCTTCGGGATCGTGGCCCTCGTCGGCGTCGGGGGGACCCACACCGAGCAGATCGACGACATCTCGCTGGGTTTCGCCCCGGTGGACGACGCCTCCTTCGACGCCATGGTCGCAGGACTGCGGTCCAGGGACCTGATCTGGTGGGAGAGCGAGCCGAGAATCGATCTTGCCGCGGTCCGATCCGTTCTCCAGTCCCTGGTGGCGCTGCTGGACGAACGTCGGGAGGTCCTCTCCGCGGAGGTCAATCCCCTCCTGTGCACCGCGGGTGCTGTGCTAGGACTTGATGCGAGAGTCGTGTGTAAGGAGGGTGATCGTGTCTGAGGAGAGTGTCGTGTGCGAGGAGGGTGATCTATGACCTCATCTGCCGAATCCGGAGCGGAGCCGCTGGTTGTTGTCAGCGAGGGCCACCGGGTCGGGCGCATCCAGCTGAACCGGCCCGCCAAGCTCAACCCGCTGAGCGCGGCCATGCTCTCGGAGCTGAGCACGGCCTTGCGGGACTTCGGTGAGCGCGGCGAGGTCCATTCGGTGGTCATCGAGGGCACGGGCCGGGCATTCTCCGCCGGCTTCGACCTCTCGGGCACCAACCGGCCCGAGAGCCTGGGCGGGTGGATCGATCAGGTGTCGGTGAGCTTCGACGCCTTCCGGGACCTACTGTCCTCGCCCATCCCCACGATTGCCGCGGTGCGGGGCGCCTGCGTCGGCGGGGCGTTCGACCTGGCAACCTGCTGCGACATGATCGTGTGCTCCGACGACGCCTTCTTCGGATACACCGAGGCCGCTTTCGGGATGGGGGCGACGTCGCTGGTGCTGCCGTTCACCCTCGGGCGGGCCCGCGCCAACGAGGTGCTGCTCACCGGTGGCCGGATCTCGGCCGAGCGGGCCCTGGCGTGGGGCGTCGTCAACACGGTCGTGCCCGGCGACGAGCTCGACGCGGCCGTGGACCGCTACACCGGCCGGTTCGCCAACATCCCTCTGCCCGGCCTGAACCACAATCGGCGCCACCTCCAGCGCATCTACGAGCTGATGGGGCTGGACCGTGTGGTGGCCATGGGCCAGGACATCACCACGCTGCGCCTGGCCAACCGCGAGGGCTCCACCGAGTTCGACGAGCTGGTGAGGACGCACGGACTCAAAGAGGCGCTGCGGATCTTCAAGGAGCGGATGCCCCAGGTGATGGACTGAGCCCGCGGTTATGGACGGAGCGATCGGGTGAGCGGTCCCGGCGGGGCAGGCAGTCCTGGCGGGATGGGCAGTTCTGGCGGGATGGGCAGTTCTGGCGGGATGGGCAGTTCTGGCGGGATGGGCAGTTCTGGCGGGATGGGCAGTTCTGGCGGGATGGGCAGTTCTGGCGGGATGGGCAGTTCTGGCGGGATGGGCAGTTCTGGCGGGATGGGCAGTTCTGGCGGGATGGGCAGTTCTGGCGGGATGGGCAGTTCTGGCGGGATGGGCAGTTCTGGCGGGATGGGCAGTTCTGGCGGGATGGGCAGTTCTGGCGGGATGGGCAGTTCTGGCGGGATGGGCAGTTCTGGCGGGATGGGCAGTTCTGGCGGGATGGGCAGTTCTGGCGGGATGGGCAGTTCAACCCGAGCGGTTGAGGCTTCTCGGGCCGCGATCGACGCGGCCAACGCCGAAGATCCCAGGAGCCACGGAGGGGTGCCGCTGGCCCTAACCCAGGGCCAGCGAGCCGAGGCGTGGGCGGAGCGCCTGGATCCGGATGCCTCGGATGCCTTGAGGCTGGCGGCCCGGGCCCACCATCTGCGCCGCTGGGCGCTGCCCCGCGCGGACTATCCACCCGGCCGGGCCGGCTACCTGCGGTGGCGGAGGGCGCAGCGGGAGCGCCACGCCCGCGACCTCGCCGCCATCCTCGACGGCGCCGGGGTGGACGGCTCGGTGTCGGTGAGGGCCGCGCAGATCGTGGCCAAGCAGGGGCTGGGCTCCGACCCCGAGGTGCAGACCTTCGAGGACGCGGTGAGCCTCACGTTCCTGGAGACGGAGCTGCATTCGGTGCTTGACCGGCTCGGCGACGACACCAAGGCGGCCGACATAGTTGCCAAGACCCTGGACAAGATGAGCCCCGCGGGTCGGGACCAGGCCGTGGTCGTGGCCAGGACCCTCGACGAGCGCAGTCAACTGATCGTCACCGAAGCCAGAGCGGCCTTCGCCAAGCACGACGGCCCTTGACTTCGCCCTGGCGCCCAGGGCACAGCAACCCGATTTGGGCCAATGCGCTCGCGGTCATGGAGACCCACCCTGCATGGACATGGCGGAATGTGGGCAGTGTCAGCGGGGGCTGGTGCAGACGAACACGGCGCCAGCGACGGTGAGCGCAGGGCGGTGCGGGCCGAAGCGGTCCTGCAGGCGGCGGGCGACCTCATCGGAGAGACGCTCGCGCTGTCGGTCGTCGTTGAAGGCCATACGGAAGTAGGCGGTACTGCGGTAGTAGGAGATCACGGATTCGAGGTCACCGAAGTCGAGCAGGCCCGACCACGGCACTGTCTCGATGTCGGCGAAGCTCGCGGCCAGCTTGGCCTCTCCCGTCTCGGCGTCGAAGTTGCGCGACATCCGGGCCACGTCCTCGCCTCCGAGCAGGTGGACGGCCTCCCGGTGCGAGTCCTGTAGCTCGGGGCGGCTGTGGGAGCTGTTGGTGGTGGCAACCAGCATCCCGTCGGCCGTTAGGACGCGGGCAGCCTCTGCGGCCGCGACCCGAGGGTCCGGGACGTGGTACAGCATGTGACGAGTAAGAACGGCTGCAATCGAGCGGCTCCTGTACGGCAGCCGCGCCGCGTCGAAGCGGGCCACCCTCACCGCGCTGGCGGACCCGCAACGCTCGACGATCGATCGGAGCTGCCTGAACGATAGATCGCCCCCGACGACGCTGTCGTTATCGAAGAACGTCGGGCCCACCGGCAACAACGGTTCGCCCAGCCCGCAGCCAACATCAAGGATCGGCGTCCGGGCTGCGAGGGCGTCGTAGATGCCTTGCAGGCGTGAGAGGAGCCTGAGTCGAGCCTGAGGTGCTGTCCGAACACATCGACCCGAACCCCAAGATCGACGCCGCTCGCATAGAGAGGCTCCGGATCAACGAAGCTCTGCCCCGACTCGTTCACGCAAAACCGCACCATACGCCAGCCCGGACGAACCACGTCGATCTTTTCTCTAGGAATCGGCCTGCGCTACCAGCTACTGAGATGGCTGTAGGTGGCGGTCTCGATGCCGGTGTAGAGCTGGTAGGAGCGGTGAGAGCCGAAATCGCTGGGCAGGTCCCGCAGGGCGCGGCCAACCGCCAGCACCGGCATCGACACCGACGTTCGTCGGCGTGCCGGTACTGACGGTCGGCCAGCCGGGGGAACTTACGGGACTCTGGCGATGAACCAGCGCAGCGGAGGGGCCTCGCCATCGAGGCTCTCGTTGGACGCGCGGGTGTCTTCTGGCCGCGCCGCAGCGAGCTCCTCGGGCGTGGGCGCGATGACCGTTTCGACCCGGGCGATCACGAAGTCGCGGCCAACAGCCAGCTCGGCCCATGGCTCGCCCTCGGTGATACCGAAGGCGTCGGGCAGGCTCTGCCAACCCCAGTCGGCGCCGTCAGCCGACCACCCCAGCCAGAGGGGCACTCCGGTGGGCTGATCAATGCGGTCAACGTCCCGCCACACGGGCAGGCCGAAGATGGTGCCCGCTTCCAGTTGACCGTCCAGCGACGGGAAGGCGGTCGCAGCCACGCCGGCCGATCCCGCAGCGAGGGTCCCGGTGGGGAAGAGGCCTTCGAAGGTCGCCGTAGTCGATGCAGGCTCGCCATTCTCGACGCGCTGAACCCGGAGAACGTCGCTGGCGGCGCTCACCGCAAACCCGTTGTCGACGACAAGCATGTCGAAGGCGAAGATGTCGACGAGCGGATCCTCGGGTCCGTCCGCCAGCTGCGCCGTCGAGCCGTCACTCCACAGCAGTCGCATCGGCGCGACATCGGGACACAGCCCGGTCCACTCCTCGTCTGTGAAGCCCAACTCCTCGGGTGTGAACACCAGCTCACCGGGCACGGAGCCGGCCGTCGATGGATCGCCATCGGGATCGCAAGCGGGGCCGCGACCCTCCAGGGGGAAGACCAGGGTGTCCTCGACTCCCGGACGCCATCCGAGAACGGTCTCGCCGTCGGGCACCAGCCCGCGCTCGGCGAGCAGCCCATGCGCGTCCAGGACCCGATAGCCCCAGAGGTCCACCACGATTCCGTCCTCCGACACCGCCGCCGACCGCACAAACAGGACCCTGTCGCAATGCGACGACTCCGGTATCGAATCGGGAGGGATGTCCAGGTTCACCTCGGTCCAGTTGGCGCCTCGATCGTCGGTGAAGAACACCCGATCCACTAGATCCACTAGATCTCCATGCTCATAGTCGCCGTGGGTCCAGCCGTACGCGAGCCAGCGATCACCGGAGATGTCGATCCCGCGGATCACGATCCCTTCGGGCAGCGGCAGCTCGGTCCAGTCGACGCCGTTGTCGGTGTAGACGGCCCGCTCGCCGTCCATGGCCAGCTCATCTCCGATGCCCCAGGCCCGGGCGAGGACGCGGCCGTCATCGACGGACTCGAAGCTGAACAGGTCGGCGAAGCCCGGGTCGATCTCAGTCCATTCGAGCACCGGTCCCGTCGACAGCTCCTCGGGGCTCAAGGCCCCGGCGGACTCAGCCTGGCCAGAGCCGTCTTCGCCCGCGGCTGACTCTGCCGCCTTCGAGGGCTGGCCGGCCTGGGCGACCAGGGGGCTGCCGGCCGAGGGATCCGATGCGCTCTCAAGACTGCCGAAGGGCGCGCGGAACCCGGCCGGATAGTCCGATGCGGGCCCGCTCTCCGGCCCCGTGCTGGCGGCCGCGGCAGCACCGAACAGTCCTGCGCCGGCGAGGCCCAATGCGGTCACCGCGGCAAGACAGCCAGCCAACGTCGCGACCGTTGCAGCCACGGCCACAGCCGCCCTTCGGGCTGTGATCGCCCTGACCACCGTTGTGGACGGGCGTTCGGTCGTGGAACGAGGACCCGCCACTTCTCTGTTCATGGCCCCGGACCGATCATTGGTGTGGCGGTCGGGGGTCAGATGCATGTGATTCACTGTGTGATTCCTTTCGTGGGTCGGCCAGCCTCAAGAGGTCGGACTCTTGCTGTGCCAGGCCGCACCCCCGGGAGCAGCCGGCTCCTGCAAGGACGCACAACTCTGCGGTTCGGTTCCGGACTGCGCCCGATGATTGCCGGAGCCGAGGCTTAGGGGCTGCGCGGATAGGTGACCATCCGTGCTCGACGACCCTGCGCTGTCTGAGTCGAAACAGCACTTGACCTGGCTATTCGCCGACCGCGCCCAGATCAAGCAGTCCGGTAAACCCACAGGTCAGCGCCTATCCGCGCGGCCTCTTAGCCTGGATCCACCGACGCAGTGACGCTCCCGGGGTTTGCGCGTCCACCAGCAGGGCCTTCTGACAGGCGAGAATGCCACCAATAGACGGCCACGGGCCCGCCGTGTGAGGAGGCACTTGTTGTGAGGTGGCCCCCTGACGCGATCTGGCAGCGCTCAGGGCGCATTTTGGCCTCCACCGCTGCCAGTTCGCGCACGGACGCCCCGCCGCACAGGCTCCCGCCCCACAACTCACCGGTGGATCCAGGCTTAGGGCACGCTGGCGATAAACCAGCGCGGCGGAGGCGCCTCCGTGGCGAGGTATTCCTCGTACTCGGACGGGTCCTCCCGCATTGAGGCGGTCTCCTCGGGTGTGGGCACCACGATCGTCTCGACCCGGGCGATCACGAAGTCGCGGCCCACAGCCAGCTCGGCCCACGGCTCGCCCTCGGTGATCCCGAAGGCGTCGGGCAGACCCTGCCATCCCCAGTCGGCGCCGTCGGTCGACCAGCCCACCCAGAGAGGCGCATCGGGCAGCGGGTCCGTGCGGTCGGGGTCCCGCCACACCGGCAGCCCGCCGATGGTGCCCGCCTCCAGTTGACCGCCCAGCGAACCGAAAGCGGTGGCGGCAACACCGGCCGGACCGGCGGCCAGCGTTCCGGTGGGATGGAGCCCCTCGAACGCCGCCACGGTCGTGGGGGTCTCGGCGTCGCGGGCCCGCTGGACGCTGAAGGATCCCAGAGGCTCCGACACGGTGCGCCAGATCGTGCCGTCGGCTGTGATGGTTCGGTGTGAGTAGCCGTACTCGAACGACTGCTCCTCAGTCCACACAAGCCCGTCGGGGGAGGTGAGGATCGTCTCCTTCGGGCCGTCCAGGAGCGTCAGAGCGAATCCGTCGGCGGTGGCGGCGCCCATCAGGACCCCACCCGTGTGGAGGGCCACCAACTCCACTGAGGAGCCGTCGCTGGAGAAGATCCGCGCCACATCGTCATGCGGGCCGTTCAGCACGATCCACTCGTCCTCGGTCATGCCCAATTGCTCGAAGGTCAGCTCCAGGTGCTGAGTCGCGAAGTCGGGGCTCTCCGGGTCGACTTCGAAGGGATCATGCAAGTCGAACACCACCGTGCCCGGCTCCCCGGCTTGCCACCGGAGAACCTCCTTGCCCTCGGGCATGAGGCCCCGGTCTGCGAGCAGCGACTGCGTGTCGACCGTCGTGTAGCCCTGTAGCACCAGCACCATCCGCTCTCCCGACACCAGCGCCGGCGTCACCCGCAAGTTCTCTTGCAGGTACAGCGACGCCAGCGCCGGGTCGGGAGGGACCTCGAATTCCAGCTCGGTCCACGTAGTCCCTCGGTCGTCTGAGAAGAAGGCGCGGTTGAGCCTGCTGTCGGGCGCGTCGAAGTTCCGGTACCGGCCGGTGACCAGCCACCGGTCACCTGCGATGTCGATCTCGCCCGGAATGAGCCCGTCGGGCAGGGGCAGTTCCTCCCAGTCGGTGCCGTTCGTGGTCACGACGGCCCTCTCGCCGTGCAAGACCTGCTCGACGCCTTCGGGCCAGGCGTACGCGATGACGCGGCCGTCGCCCGCGGACTCGAATCCGAAGAGGTCCGAGAAGCCCGGGTCTATCTCGGTCCACTGCAGCACCGGCCCCGTCGACAGATCCTCCGGAGTCGGATCCTGTGACTCCTGCGAGTCGTCCCGTGCAGTGTCGGCCGATGCGAGCTGACTGCTGGCGTCTTCCTCGGTTCCTGTCGGGGGAGACGACTCGGGCCCGCCAGCGACGGGCACAGTTCCCGCGCTCGGCGCAGACGGGTCGGCTGAAGTGACGAATACGGTCGTTGTGGCCCCGCGGTTCAGCGTGTTCCAGCCGACTACACCCCCGAGCACCACCGAGATCGAGGCGGCGACGGCCACAACCGCACGCCGTGCGGTTTGCGCCCTGGCGCGAGCCGCCGCCAGATCGGCCAATCCCGCCAGCGGCGGCGGTGCGGGCTGTGGAACCGCGTCGACCTGGTTGCCGATGGCCCGCCCCAGTGCGGCGCCCAGCAACTGCTCGTCGTCTGAGACCAGGGGGTCGGCTTGTCGGTCGTGCATCTTCCCAGTCATCGTTTGATCACCCTCCGAAGGTCGGCCAGGCCCCTCGACACCAGGCTCTTCACCGTGCCGGGGCGCACGCCCATGGCCTCCGCGATCTCCCTCTCTGACATCTGCGCGTAGAAGCGCAGCACCAGCGCCGTCCTGCGCTTGGACGCGAGCTTGTCGAGAGCGTCGACGAGGTAGTCCCCCTCAGCCGGCACGCGGGCGGGCGGCTGCTGGCGTCCGACCCTCCGTCGAACCTCGCGCTTGCGCAGTTCGCTCCGAGCCCCGTTGGTGACGGCAACGCGCAGGTATCCGAGTGGCTCGTACAAGTAGTCCCAGCGCTGGAACACCTTCACGAAAGCGTCCTGCACTATCTCCTCAGCACACTCCGAAGTGTCGACGAGACCTCGGGCCAACCTGACCATTGGTACGAACTGCACGCTGTAGAAGTCATAAAAGCCCGCGGGTGCCGCGACGGACCTCGCCTGCGCCACTCCCGTGTGCCGCATCGCCATGGGCGCGTCTGACGCCATCATCCCTGAGGACGCCCGACCCTGCCGATCGGTTCCAAGGTCTTGTTCCGAGGCAGTCTCATCGTGTCTGCCCCCGACACCAGATGAAATCACTGCGGACTCCTTGCGCTACGGAAGTAGGGGGCAACAAGAGCCACAACGGCTGCCACCACGACAGCCGCGGCCGTGGCGGGCGTACTCGATGAAGCGCTTGCCCAGACCCAATGTCTGCCAGAGGATGATTCTTTCTTCGGCTGACGCCGGCGCCTATACGGGCGGTGGCAGGGCAGCCCGGGCGGCTGCGGCCACCGTCGCCTCATCGACGCTGACGCAGCGGCCGTCGCGCACCACTACTTCGCCGGCCACTGTGACCAGTTCGGCCCGGTCCGACAGGCCCGCCTCCAGCCACTCCCGCAGGGGCGCCAGGCCGCATGGCATTGTGGTAGTACGTTGGCCGTACAATCTGCAGGCAAGATGAGGAGGGGAGTCATGGCAACCGTTGCGAAGCGTCGTCGCAGCGAGCGGATCGAGGTGCGAGCGACGCCTGAGGAGCGGGCTCTGATCGATCGGGCTGTGGCGGCGTCGGGGACTGACCTCACGGGCTTCGTGGTTACGCATCTGACGGTTGCGGCTCGGCGAGTGCTGGCAGACCGGGCGGAGTTCGCGCTTGGGCCTGAGGACACCGAGGCCTGGGAGGCGATCAACCGGCGACCGGCGCGTGATCTGCCGGGCCTGCGCGAGTTCATGCAGAGGCCCTCTCCTTTCGTGGACGGGTGAGCGGTTGCTACTTTGCGCCGAGGCTCCTGGCTGACACCGATGACCTAAGCGCGCGCGCAAATAGGTGAGAATCAACGTCAGGATGCCTTGGGGTTGCAAGCTCCTCGGGGAAGGGCTGCCGCCTATTTGCGGGGCCTCTAAGCGTCTTCAATTGCCGATCCGTTGAACAAACCCGGTGGCTGCGACGGAATGCCCGCCAGGCCGCAGCAGCCGGCACGGCTCGGGTGCTGGTTGTCACCGAGCCGGGGGGTTCGGTTGTCGTCGCCTACTACGCCTGGTGCATGGCGAACATCGCCGGGAGTGCTGTCCCGGTTCGGATGCGAAAGGGCGCTGGACGATACCGGCTTCTTGGCTGAGAGTTCGACTCCGGCGCGCTGAAACCGCCTGCTCTACAGGTGGCTGTAGGTGGCGGTCTCGATGTCCTCGTAGAGCTGGTAGGAGCGGGCGTCGGCGAAGGGGAGCTGTTGGCTGATGTAGGTGCCGGCCACCTGGTTCTGCATGTCGATCCAGTAGTAGGAGTTGGCAATGCCGGCCCACATGAGCCCGCCCGCGGGGCGGCCTGTGGGCAGCGGCTCCTCGTTGATCTGGAAGGTCAGACCCCAGGATTTCTCCACCCCGGGGAAGAACTCCGCGTCGTTGCTGCGCTCCGGTACCACCGCGGGCAGGGCGACCACCCGCAGGTCTCCCATGTTGTTGACCGTCATCTGGTCCACCGTCTCGGGGCGCAGCACCTCGATGCCGTCGCGGCTGCCGCGTCCCAGGATCATCTGAAGGAAGCGGCAGTAGTCCTCTACCGTGCTGCTGAGCCCGCCGCCGCCGGATCGGAACTCCGGGTCGGGGGTCCGGACGATATCGAACGCTTCCAGCGAGCCATCGGGCAGCCGGTGGTGCACGGCCGAGAGGCGGGCCTGCATATCGTCGCTGAGGTCGAACGCCGTGGAGTCCATGCCGAGCGGCCCACCGATGTGCTCGTCGAAGTAGTCGTCGAGCGCCTGGCCCGAGGCCTCCTCCACCATGCGGCCCACGAAGTCGAGGTTGATGCCGTACATCCAGCGCTCTCCGGGATCGAACAGCGCAGGCACCATCATCGTCACCAGCGCGTCGCTCGTGATCGAGGTTGCGCCGGTGGCCTGGAGGTAGCGCATCATCGGCTCGCTCCACCACGGGTAGCCGAATCCGGCGGTGTGGGTCAGCAGATGGCGCAGTGTGATCGGCCTGCAGGCGGGGCGAACCTGCGGCTGTCCGTCGTCGTCGAACCCGTCGAGCACGCCCGCCTCGGCCAGGCCGGGCAGCACGTCGCACGCCGGCGCGTCGAGGTGGAGGTCGCCCCGCTCCACCAGCTGCATGGCCGCGGCGCCGGTTATTGCCTTGGTCATCGAGGCGATCCAGCACACCGTGTCGAGCGTCATGGGGCCGGCGCCGGCCGCGGCGTCGGCTGACCGCTCCCCCGCGGCCGCGGCGGCCAGCACGCCCTCGACTGTGACGACCTGCGCCACTGCGCCCACTACGTCGCCGTCGCTCACTCCCCGATCAAGGACCGCTCGCACCTCGTCCTGCAGAGCCATGGGAGCCTCCCTCTTCAGTCGTTCAGCGATGGCCCCGCCGCCTCCCGTTTCGGGGCTGGCGCCAACAGCTCATGCCGGTGGCGGCAGGGCGGCCCGGGCGGCTGCGGCCACCGTGGCCTCGTCGACGCTGACGCAGCAGCCGTCGCGCACCACGACCTCGCCGGCCACCGTCACCAGGTCAGCCCGGTCCGACAGGCCCGCCATCAGCAGGCCGATGACCGGGTCGTGCACGCCCACCCTGTCCACCCCCGTGATGTCCCAGGCGGCCAGATCGGCGGCGGCGCCCGGTTCGATCACGCCCAGCGCCGGGCGGCCCAGACAGCGCGCCGAGCCTCGGGTCGCCATCGCCAGCAGCTCGCGGGCGGACAGCCAGCGCTCCGGGTCGGTGCTGCCCAGGCGGTGCGCCAGGGCGGCCAGCCGCAGGTCGCCCAGCTGGTTGCAGCCGTCGTTGGAGGCCGATCCGGTGGTGCCGAAGCCCACCGTGCAGCCTGCCTCCAGCCACTCCCGCACGGGCGCCAGGCCGAACCCCATGCGCATATCGGGGGCGATGAGGTGCACGAGACCCACACCGGCGGCGGCGTAGTCGGCGATCTCGGCGAGCGGTGCGTCCACCATGTGCGCCAGCCACGCCGTCTCGCTGTGCCAACCCGCCTCGCCGATGATCTCCCAAGGCGTCCTGCCGTAGCGCTGGTGGCAGAACTCGGTGTCCATCTGCTCGTAGAGGTGCGTGTGCAGACCCACCCCCGGATGCCCGGCCGCCATCTCGGCGAAGACGGCGAAGAGCTCTGGGTGGTCCACGTGCGGTCCGCAGGGGGCCAGGTGGATGCGGATCCGCGCCATGGGGTCGGGGTCGTGGTACTCGGCGATCAACTCCAGGGAGTGGCGCACCACCTCGTCGATGGTCTGGCACGCCGCGTCGGGCGCCATGCCGCCGTCGCGGTGGCCCATCGTCATGGTGCCCCGCCCGGCGTGCAGGCGGATGCCCACCTCGGTTGCAGCCTCGATGGTGGCTTCGATGTAGGGCGCCGTAACGCCGCCGGGGAAGAAGTAGTGCTGGTCAGCGACGGTGGTCACACCGCACAGCAGCGACTCCACCATGCCGGCTCGGGCCACCGCGGCGATCGCCTCCGGGGTGAAGTGTCCATCGTTCCACCACTGCATGCACAGCCGTCCGAGACCTGCCAGCCAAGGCCCGAGGGTGGCTCGCTCCAACTCGGGGATAGAGCGCAGACCCACCTGGTAGAGGTGCTGGTGGGCGTTGATCATGCCCGGCAGCACCAGCAGCCCCGAGGCGTCCAGCACCTCCTCGCCCGGTGCCGGCGCCAGGTGGCCGATCTCGGCGACAACCCCCCCGGCGACGCGCAGGTCGATGCCGTGCAGCTCCCGGTCGTCGGCGTCGAAGGTCACCAGATGGGCGATGTCGCGCATCAGCAGGCCGGACACGGGCGTCAGTCTGTCAAACTCGACGCGACTGCGAGCCAATGACCTGTGACCCGAACTGCATTTGTGCAGGTCAGATGAGATGCAGCCGGGCGGATCGCTTCGCTCTGGCCGTGGGTGGGAATCGCAGTCGCGTCAATAGAGGACTTCTAGGCTGTGCGAATGGGAACCTTGCCCAACCTCATGGGAATCGTCGAAGCGGTCTGTGTTGGAGCCGTCGGTGAAATCGACTCGGGCCGCCGCAAGATCGTGAGCGCGCTCATCAAGACTCCGATACAGGGCCGCATCGCTGTCGGACCCCTCGGCTTGCCCGGCGATGAACCTGTCTACGAGGACCACGGTGGACCGGACTTGGCTCTGCTGGCCTATCCGAGGGAGCACTACGACTACTGGCGCGACATCGGCCTCGAGCTGCCGGTCGCCGGCGCGATGGGCGAGAACCTCACGACCACCGGTCTCGTTGAGACTGAGGTGCACATCGGCGACGTGTTCGAAGTCGGGACCAGTGTCATCCAAGTGACCGAGACTCGCAGCCCATGCTCCAAGCTTGCGGCACGTTTCGGTCGCAAGGACATGGCAGTCATGATGCAAGACACCGGCTTCACGGGCTTTCTGTTCCGCGTGCTGGTGTGCGGCGAGATAGGAGCAGGGGACACACTGCGACTGCTACGCCGCGACGATCATCACCGGATGAACGTCGCGGAGGCTGGCCGGATCCTCAACGCCGACCGCAAGGATCTTGTCGGCGCGCGGCGCCTGTACGCCGTGCCAGCTCTTGGATACTCGGCCCGCCGAAGGCTCGCGACTCGCCTCGACAACGGCGTGTCCGACCTGGGTGGGCTTCATGTCGAGCGCCTATTCCAACCTGAGGCCGAGTAGCGACGAACACGCTTGACTCGATTCGCACGGAGCGGGCGCCTCCCGGGGCGCGGGCCTGGCCGCTCTCAGGTGAGCAGGGCCTCGACCGAGGCGGCCCAGCCGACGTGATCGCCAACCGTTGTCGGGTCGAACCCGGGCACCGCCAACGACGACACGCCGAGCCCGCGGGCGATGGCGGCGATCGGTGCCGGGTCGAGATCCTCGAAGACCAGATCCTCGAGCGCGGCGGGCGGGACAAGGGCTCCGGCGGCCGACACGTCGCCCCGTACGAGCTCCTTGCGGACGGCCTCGCCCCGGGTGTCGTCGAGCCCCCACCGCTGGCGCACCGCGGCAACGGTGTTGAGGGACGCGTACACGGCGACGTGCAGGATCGACGCCTGCGGGGCATCGCTGTGGCGGACGAGCGGGGCCCAGATCAGCTCCGGCGACCGGGGCCGGTGGGCGGCGCCGTCGTGGACGATCGACGCGGAGCGCTCAAGATCCGACGCCGGGATCGCCCAGAGCAGGACCCGGTCGGCCATCGCACCCGCCGTGCGCAGCATCTGGTCGCCCCGCCCCGCCATCAGGATCGGGACGGGATCGAGGTCGACGTCGAGACCGCGGCCCGACGCCGCATCGAGTGTCCCGCTGGCGGCGACCTCGCGAAGGAAGGTGACGAGCTCGGTGACCATCGCCGGCGCGTCCCGCCGGGAGATCCCGGCCGCGGCGGTGAGCTCCGATCCGCCGGCCGCGATCCCACAGAACACGCGACCATGGGCCATCTCCTGCAACGTGGCCAGCGCGGAGGCCGTGTGGAACCGATGGCGCAGGTACGGGTTGGTCATGGCCGGTCCGAGCTCGATTCGCTCTGTCGCCGAGGCGACCTCGCCGAGCAACAGCCACACATCGCGCCACCAGAAGGCGTCCGCGACGCCGACCCACTGCGCCCCCGCCCCCTCGGCTGCCTGAGCGAGCCCCATCGCCTGGCCGGCGTCGGGGTTGGGCACATGACTGATCACACCGACCATCCATCACCTCCGAGCTCGGCGGTCATGGCTGCGAATGCCTCGGCCGCGTCGCACACACCCTCGTGCAGGCCGTCCTGGACCAGGGCGAGCCCGATGCTCGTGGGTCGATGCTCGCGGACGAGTTCCGCGAGTCGCCGGCCCACCACCGCAGGTCGCCCCGACAGCATTACCCGTTCGAGCACCGTGTCGTCGACCAGGGTTCGCGCCGGTTCCGGGTCGCCGGCCCGAATTGCCTCGGCGGCCGCTTTCACGGCGTCGCCGTCGAGCCCGAGCTCCTCCCGTACCTCCGGTGGGGTGTCGAGCAGCGCCCAGATCATCTCGGGCCGGTGTCGCTCCACCGCCTTTTCGGTGAACGCGACGCTCGGGTACAACGCGATGTCGATCGGGCGCTGCGAGCGGGCCCAGCCGATCACGTCGGGGTAGCGAAACGGAGGCATGCCGGCCACGAACGCGCCGTCGGCCCGCTCGGACGCGAGCCGGTTGAGCCGAGGCCCGCGCGCTCCCACGAACACCGGTAGCGGCGCGCCGGCGCCGGCGGCGGCGTCGGTGACCGCGACGTCGGAGGGCGAGTAGCCAGCCGCCGGTGTCCCGGTTGCAGCCGCACGGGCGACGTCGATGAACTCGCGCACACGCTCGACCGGCCGGGAGGCCCGCAGGCCGAACGGGGAGAGCGACATCCGGCCCCCCGCACCCACCCCGAGCACGGCTCTGCCGCCGCTGAGCTCGTGGATCGTGAGCATGCTCGCGGCCGCCACCCCGGGATGACGCACGTAGGGGTTGGTGATGCCGGTGGCCAGCCGGATCCGGTTGGTGACGACCGCCGCCGCGGCGAGCACGGCGAAGGGGTCGCGTGCGGGCCCCTCGTCGCCCACCCACAGCTCGTCGAGGCCGAGATCCTCGACATGGCGCGCCAGGTCGACCAACTCGGGCGCCGGCACGTCGGGGAACACCCAAACGCCGACAGCAGGAACGGTGTCGCCCACCGCAGGAACGGTGTCGTCGCTCACGGCACCGGCCTACCATCGCGGTTATGGCCTGGATCGAAATCGTCTCGTGGGACGACGCCGAGGGTCCCCTCCGCGATGCCTACGACTGGCAGGCGGCGGCGCTCGGGGAGCCGGCCGAGTTCACGATGCTCGGCAGCCTCTACCCCCCGATCGTTGAGGAGCGGCTCCGGCTCTATCGCACGGTCGAGCATTGCCCGTCGCAGCTCACCGCGATCGAGCGCCAGTCGGCCGCCCTCGTGGCGTCCCGGCTGAACGGCACCGACCACTGCGCATCGGGGCTGCGACTCAAGCTCGAGTCGCTCGGTCTCGCCACCGAAGTACTCGACGCGATCGACGCCGATCCGGCCCATGTGCAGTCAGGCGACGGCCGCTTCGACGCGATCTGCGCCCATGCCGCCAAGCTCACCCAGTCCCCCGCCGCACTCACCCACGACGATCTCGACCCGCTGCGCGAGCACGGGCTGAGCGACCTCGACATCCTCGATCTCAACAACATGGTCGCCTATTACGCCTACATCAACCGGGTGGTGATGGGCCTCGGGCTGCGCAGCGTGATGACCTCCACCCACGAGGCGACGAGAGCGGTCCCGGAAGAGCGTTGACATCCGCCGCCTCACAGCTGCGGCACCACTTCTGTGGCGAGGATCTCGACGGTTCGCAGGGAGCTCGCGTCGTCCTGTCCGGGCACGATCGCAAGATCTCTCACACCCAGCTCGGCGAAACGGCCGAGGGTGTCGACGAGTTCGTCTATCGAACCGGTGGTCGCGTGCCACTCGACGACGTTCCCGGTCACATCATGTGCGCCGTATTCGAGTCGAGTCCGGTGGGCGAGGAACTCCCCGCCCGCGTCGAAGAACCGCCGGGCGACCGGGGCGAGTTCGTCGGGCGTGGCGCGCGTGGACTGGAAGGGCAGCCCCCGCGCCACGGCTCGGGTCATCGTCGCGGTCCCCCCAGCCAGCCACAGCGGCGGCGGGCCGGCGCTGGAGGGTCCGGGGGACAGTTTGTCGTCGAGGAGCAGCCGACGGAGGTCTTCGAGGCGGTCCTCGAATACCGCCCCACGATCGCCGAAGGCGATACCCCTCGATTCGAGGTCGTGGGCCCAGAACCCGGGCGTGACGACGAGCACGAATCCGTCGCCCGCCATCCGATGCAGCGTGTTGGCTTGCTTGGCGATCCAGGCCGGATCGCGCAACGGCAGGACCGCTGCGCAGATGCCGGTGCGGGCCGTGGGATAACGCCCGGCCAACCACGCCAGCTCGGTCAGGCTCTCCATCCCGCCGGCCCAGCCCGTGAAGTCGGGGTTGGCGAGGTAGCCGTCGCCGAGCCAGAGCGTGTTGAGGCCGCCCTCCACGGCGATCCGGCTCAGCTCGAGCGTCGTCTCGGGCGTAGTGGCGAACGGCGAGATCCCGATCCGCACATCAACTCCATCACTAAGCGCTACTGGACGCGCTGGTTCGGTGCGCTGCCTCCATAGAGGCTCCAAGAGTAGTAATGATCACGGCTGGAGACTCGTGCGCGGCGTTAGGGGGTGGCCGTGTCGGGTGGGGCCGCCGAGCCGACCAGCATTGTGAGGAGTTCATTCCACTCGCTTGGCGTCGGGACATGCCGATCGTCTAGCCCCGCAAGCACCAGCAAGCGAACGCCGAGCGCAGTTGCTTGGCACAGCAAACTCATGGCGGCCGTGCTGAATTGTGGGTCGGCGAACCCGTCTTGTTTGCCTCGGTCGATGATGCGGCTGATCTCGTCGGCCTCTTCGTTGAGGAATCGTTGCAGGCAATGCCGGATCTTTTCGTTGTTGCGAGCGCTGCCGAACACTTGCACCAACACCTCTCGCCGGTCGTCTTGCTCCAGCAGACACTCTCCCAGCATCACGATCAGGTCGGGCGGCTGCATCTCGCCTTCAAGGGTCTCGAGCCTCCGGTTGGGGAGGATCTGCTCGAAGATGTAGTCCAAGGCGGCGACCATCACCTCGGTCTTGTCGCGCCAGCGCGCGTAGACGGCGCCTGATGTGACCCCGGCGCGGCGGGCAACCTCGGAGACACGGGCCGCTTCGTAGCCGCGCTCGATGAACTCTTCTGCGGCGGCCTCCAACAGCCGCCTGGTTGTTTGTGCGGAGCGGCTCTCGGGAAGCACTACCTCGCCGCGGGCGGATCGCTCAGGTGCAGGCACGTGTCGAAACATACTCCAAGGCGCGCTACTCAGTCGTTCGCAAATGCGATGGTCACCTCTATGGCGATCCCAGACGAATCACACGACGCTCGGCAATAAAGACCTTCGATTCCCATATGATGTGTACGGCTTCGGACCGCTTCCACGGCGCCTGCCCGAAATCGTCTGGCGCCGAGGGATCGATCTGAACCCTGTCGATCTCAGAGACGCTGCCCAATTCTCGGTCACCCACAGGGTCTCATGTGCCCGCTTCACCACTCCGGGTTGCCTTACAAGCACGTCTCAGCTACCATACAAGTATGGCTATCAAGACGACCATCAACTTCGATGACGATATGGAGGCGGCCCTCGCTGAGCTGGTTGCCATGGATGGCACAAAGAAGCTCGCCATCAAGAGATCCCTTCTCGCCGAGGTGAAGCGCCGCCGCCGCAGTCAGGCCATGCTGGACATGATTGCTTCCTGGGAGGGAGACGCAGGTCCCATCGACCGTGAGCACCTCGAATGGGCCGACGCGGTTCTCGACCGCCAAGGGGTCGGTCGTTGATCATCGATGCGGGCCCGTTCATCGTCGACGGCGAGAACCTGAATTCTCGACTCTGGGCACTGATCAAGAGGGCAACTGAGCGCGGCGACGAACTGCACACAACCCACCCAGTTCTCGCCCAGGTCTGGCGGCAGCCGGCACGACAGGCAAAGCTGGCGCGAGGGTTCCGCTACTTCGAAATCCACTCTCTCGACGAGTCGGTAACCATCGGGCGCAGGCTCGCTGAGACCGGAACCTCCGATGTTGTCGACGCTCACCTTGCCGTGGTCGCAGAGGGTCTAGGTACGTTCATCCTCACGGGGGACCCCGATGACATGTCGCGCCTGAACGCCCGCTTCGAGGTCTACTGACATGCGTGGACTGGCGCGCACACGCTGCTGCTAGCAGCCCGTAGCCGCTTTGAGAGTCTGGCAGGCCTCCTCGAGCCGGGCGGGGTCAAGCGTGGCCACTGGGCGACGGAACGCCTCCCGGGGCAGGGTGTGGATGGTGTCGAAGTTGGCGACACAGTCGGAGGGAACGCCGTCGGAGGCCGCGGTCAGGGGCAGTTCCGACGACAGGCCTCGGCGGGTTCTGCTGAGTGCTGCGACTACGACTCCGCCGATGCGGTCCGCGACGGGGTCGCGGGTGAGTACCAGCACTGGCCGGTCGCCGCCGGGTGTGGCGGCGAACCAGATCTCACCGCGCCGCATCGACCCAGTCGGACCAGTCCTCAGCCGGCGCCCAGTGCTCGACCTCGATCAGCGACAGTTCCTCGGGGCTGAGCGGGTTCGCATCGTAGGCGGTGGCGTCTCGTTGCGCGGTGAGCGCGTTGAGATGGCGGCGCAGGGCTTCGCGGATCATCTCTGATTGGGGGATGCCGAGGGCGTCGGCCATCTCCCGGGCCCGGGCGGCCTCGGCGGGCTCGACTCTGAAGCTAAGCATCGTCATACGTGAAGTATATCGCGTATGACAGCAGCTGTCCGGCGCATGAGACTCGTGACATCCATGACCGTCATTGCACCACACAATGAAGGCGCACGACCGGTCGCGCGCGCCCCGCAGCTCATCGCGCGAGACCTGGAACCGCCTCGCGGGCGTTTGCGAGTTCGAGGTTGACCTGCTCGAGGTCGGTGCGGATCTCATCTATCCGGCGCTCAAGTTGCCCGACAACGAGTCCCCGGTTGGGGTCTTGGCGGCCACCGATCGACCGTACAGTGTTGCCGTGCCTCATCATCGGCTCGCCGATGTCGACGAGCGGCCCACCTGGCGGGGCCGGACCCATCTGTGGGCCTTCGGTGTGGCCCTGCCGGCGACGGTCGTGCTGGTGGCGGGGGCCCACCCGGGGCGCCCCCGGCTGGCCGCCCTCATCTACGCCATCACGCTGGTGGCCATGTTCGGGTTCTCGGCCGCTCACCACCGGCTGGGGCTCACCCACCGGGCCGGCGCCGTCCTGCGCCGCCTCGACCATTCCGCCATCTACGCCCTCATTGCCGGCACCTACGCCCCGGTCTGCCTGGTGGCGCTGCCGCCGCGGTGGGGCATCCCCCTGCTTGCGATCGTGGCCGGCGCGGCCGGGGTCGGGATGGGAGTCAAGCTGGTGGCCTTCGGCCGGCTGCACGTGACCGGCTACGTGATGTACCCGGCTCTGGGCTGGGTGTCGGTGGTGGCCATGCCGGTCCTGGTCCGCCACCTCAGCGCCGCCCAGCTCGCCCTGATCCTGGCCGGCGGGCTCGCCTACACGGTAGGGATGGTCGTCCTGTGGCGGCGGTGGCCCGATCCGCGGCCTCGGCGCTTCGGCTACCACGAGGTCTGGCACCTGTTCACCATCGTGGCCGCAGCCTTGCACTTCGCGGCCGTCGCCTCAGTGGTCCGCTGAACCTGACCGTTGAAACAGATCGCCTCGCAGCCGAGAATCCGACTTGGGGCTACCGCCGCATCCACGGCGAACTTGCCGGGCTCGGCCACACCATCGCAGCGTCAACTATCTGGCAGATCCTCAACAACGCCGGCATTGAACCCGCACCCACGCGATCGAAGGTGACCTGGACCCAGTTCCTGCGCTCCCAAGCAGCCGTGGCCTGTGACTTCGCAACCGTCGACACCGTCTTCTTGCACAGGTTCTACTTGCTGTTTTTCATCCGGGTCGGCAGCCGAAGCGTGTACTTCGGCGGGATCACCGAACACCCCACGGGCGCCTGGACCACCCAAGCGGCGCGGAAGCTGCTCCTCCACCACACCGACGGGCTCGCTGGGACGCGTGCGCTCGTGCGCGACCGCGGCAGCCAATTCACTCGAGCATTCGACGAGATCTTCAGAACCCAAGGCTGCAAGGTCCTCAAGACACCCTCCGGATGCCGGTCGCGAACGCGTTCGCCGAACGCTGGATCGCAAACCCTGCGCCGCGAGCTGCTCGACCGCACCATCATCTGGAACCACCAACTGCCCCGAAGGTCCATCCCGACGACCTTTCAGCCACACCGGCCGACCTCTCACATGCAAGTCGGCGGTGCAATCAGCGCGGTTCAAAGCAGTTGGGGGTTGACGTTTGGTGGTGGGTTGGATAATGGGTGCGCCGGGGCCTTAGCCTTCGGAAGCGAAGCCCGGTACCTCTCCGGACGGTGAGTGGCCGGGCTTTCGCGCGTCTTGGCCGCGTTTGTCGACATTTTGGACGTGGTCGATGAGCGCGTCCGCTCTGAGTCGCCATTCTCGGCTGGCGCCGTAGGCCCAGGCCACTGCGTCAGCTACCCACAGCATTGGCTCCTCTCGTCCTTGCAGGTGGCAATACGACAGGTCCGTCGGTGCTGCTCCTTGCCTGTGGGTGCCCGAAACCCTGTCGTGGCTGGTCATGCGGCTCTTCGGTATTCGTTGATGAGGCCGTCGCAGCGTGTCGCTCGGGCAATTTGAACCGCTCTGGCTTTCCCGGAGGTTCAGGTGTGGTTCAGCCCGTCAGAGCCGCAAGAGGCTCCAGGCAAGCGCACCCCCGCACAGGCCAGCACACAACCGCTGCGGCCCGGCGGCCCCGACCAAGCCGCGCGGCCGCCCAGCTCGTGTCGGGCTACCCTCATTCACCGGGTTCGTGGCCCATCTGCGTATTTCGCGCAGACCATCACGCATCCTCCCGCCCTCGTGGGGCCGGTGCGTAAGTCCCAAGATCGTTGAGATTTCAACGGTTGTGGACTTGCGTCAGTTGTCTTGTGAAACGGGTTCTCTGTATAGCGAAACGGATTCTCGGCCTGAGTGCGCAGGGCGCGATCCCGATACGCCAGTAGGCAGCAGCGTTTACCGAGGTCAGAGCAGTCGTTCGGCGTATCTTCGTATTGCGGCGGATGCATGTCCCGCGAGGAGCTCAGCGATGTCTGACGCCACCGAGTGGTGTTCGGCGTTCGCTGCCGCAGCGATCCCTCGGATGAGAGCCAGCGGCAGTTCTCGCCCGTTGCTGTAGGCGATCTTCCTGGCAAGCGCGGCGATCGCTTCTGTCGTGCCAGATGCAGCGAGGTACCCGACCGTTCTTGAGGCGCTTTGGCGGACCGCGAAAGCGCTGTCGTGTGTGAGCACATTGAGCAGCAGGTCACGGCTGAAGCAGTCCGCTGTGCGCAGCACCTCGCTGGCGTCTCGGCGCTCTAGGGGGGACCCGAAAAACTGCGACCAGGTGACGCTGTAGCGTGCGGGCGCGGGGTCCACTGTGGCGTTGTTGAGGATCTGCCACACGGTGGAGGCAGCGAGGCGGTGGCCAAGGCCGACGAGTTCGCCGTGGATGCGCCGGTAACCCCAGGTCGGGTTCTCACAGGCGAGACGAACGATGAGCCGGCGTAGCCTTTCGGCGATCGGTGGCCGTCCGGGCGGCGCGCTGGTGGCTGGGTCCAGTGGCGGCTGATGCGTTGTCGGTGCCACCACAGCAGGGTGTCAGCGGTGACGAGCCAACCGGCTCGGCTCGGTCGTGGGAGCGCGGCCGCGATCGCGCCGAGCAAGCTCCGATCGGCGTCGGTGAACTCGGGGCGGTCAACCTGCCGGCGCAGCACACCGATTTGGTGGCGCAACACGATGATCTCAAGGTCCTTAGAGCGGCGCGAACAGTACAGCGAGGCGAACCAGCGCCACGAAGAAGCGGTAGATGATGCGGTACACGAAGACTCAGGATCGGCCCGCATCGCGCCAGGTCAACGACCACGGCCGAGTTTCCGGCACCCACAGGATCTGACGCAGGTGCAGCCGCACCCGCATAACATCGGAACCCATCGGGGCCCTCCTGGATCGTTGATCATCACAATCACCGATCCCAGCAGGGCCTCGACCCCTACTCAGGGACCCTCAACCACCCCGCTCCCCACTGTGAGTATGGCGGGCGCGTCCCGGCAGGGGTGCCAAGCTGGTGTCGGCGGCGGCATCGTGACTCATCTCCCCACTGACCTGTGTGTCCTCTAAACGAGCTGTCCGATGTTGCCGCCGCCGCCGGTTCGGCGTCCTGGTGCAGACCTGATCAGAAGCCTGTCCGCCCTGGTGGTGTGACTCATCACAGTGTTGTCGCAGCAGGCCCCTTCCGGTGCGCCCACACGACACTGAAAGGAGATACGTCATGTTGGCAGACATCGTGGATCATGTGATCGGCATCGACCCGGATCGGGACCAGATAACGGCGTCGCTGGTGGAGGCGTCCACGGGCGGCGAGCTGGCGACCGAGGCGTTCGAGACGACCCGCGGGGGCTACGAGCGGCTCGTGGCGTGGGCGGACCGCCACACGTCGCGGGAGTCGAGGGCCTGGGCCGTGGAGGGCTCGGGCAGCTACGGGTCCGGAGCGTGCGCGCACCTCGGCGCGGCCGGCGAGCAGGTGATCGAGTTCAGCCACCCCCGCACCGCGGCGACCAGCGACGGCGCCAAGACCGACGCCCTCGACGCCCGCCGGGCGGCGCGGGAGGTTCTCGGACGCCCAGACCTGGCCGTCCCGCGCGCCCGGGGCCGCCGCGAGGCGCTGCGAGCGCTGGAGACCACCCGCCGAGGCGCCCAGACGGCGCGCACCGCGGCGATCAACGAACTCAAAGCCCTCATCATCAGCGCGCCCGTGGACCTGCGCGACCAACTCCGCGGCCTCACCACCGCCGCCCAGGTCGCCAAATGCGCCGCGTTGCGCCTGCCGGCGGCCCCCCTCGACGAGCTCACAGCCACCAAACAGGCCCTGCGCAGCCTCGCACGGCGGATCAAGACCCTCACCGCCGAGGCCGCCGACCTGCAAACGAGCATCCGCGGGCTCGTCGAAGCCGTCGCCCCCCACCTGCTCGACCAGCCCGGCGTCGGGCCCGTCACCGCCGCGCAACTCTACATCGCCTGGTCACACCCCGGCCGCTGCCGCAACGAGGCAGCATTCGCCCGCCTCGCCGGCGTCGCCCCACTCGAAGCGTCCTCCGGACAGAACACCCGCCACCGCCTCAACCGCCGCGGCGACCGCCAACTCAACCGCGCGCTGCACACCATCGCCGTCACCCGCAGCCGCTACTGCCCACACACCCAGGCCTACATCGCCAAACGAACCGCCGAAGGCAAAACCCCCCGAGAAGCCCAACGCTGCCTCAAACGCTACATCGCCCGCCAGATCTACCGCCTCCTCCAACACCCCAAAATCAACACTTGACAAACATAGAAGCATCGTTTACGCGCAGGCTCCATTTATAAGCATCTGCGGCGTTTATAAGCTAGTTTCTTATAAGCCGAACAGATGCCTATAGGCTCTTGGTATGGACCCGGTCCGAAATCCCTACAGCCCAGGAGCAGGCAACCCGCCTCGTGCGCTGGTCGGCCGCGAGGATGACCTCAACATATTCGATATCGCTGTCCAGCGACTATCGATCGGGAACCACGATCGCAGCGTCATCGCGACCGGTCTACGGGGGGTCGGCAAGACGGTGCTATTGCGCGAATTCGGCCGTATCGCGGCGGATCAGGGGTGGGTGCATGAACATGTCGAGGTATCAGAGGAAACCCAATTTGTCGCTGTCGTGGGGGAACTGGTGCGACGCTCGATACTGCGCCTATCGCCGGGGAAACGCTTTGCTGAGTTGGCGCAAGCTCCTCTGCGGGCGTTGCGAGCGTTCCAGATCCGATGGGGGCTGCCCGACGGCAGCGACATCACTGTTGGACTCGACGCGGCGGAAGGCACGGCGGACTCAGGGTTGCTGGACCGCGATCTCGCCGACCTATTTGTGGCGACCGGGAGATTGGCTCGGGAACGAGACCGCGGCGTTCTGCTCACCATTGATGAGATGCAGTTCCTCCGCAAGGAGCACTTGACCGATCTCATCATCGGCCTCCATGAGGTATCCCAGTTCGGCCTCCCGTTCGTGGTCGCTGGCGCTGGACTCCCCTCACTGCCGGCGCTCGCCGGCGAAGCTCGCTCCTACGCGGAGAGGCTGTTCGACTTCCGCACGATCGGACGGCTCGATGACGCAGGCTCGGCGGCTGCCCTTGAACAACCAGCGAGAGACATGGGTGTCGCCTGGGATCAGGATGCGCTCAACCGGATCAAGGAACTCACCGACGGCTATCCGTACTTCTTGCAGGAATTCGGCAAACAAGCATGGCTCGCTTCCGAGAACGACAAGACAATCAGCCTCGAAGACGTCGAGGCATCGATCCCATGGGCGATGAACGAACTCGACAACGGCTTCTTCCGGGTCCGTTTCGACCGCACGACTGACGCGGAACGTGCCTACCTGCATGCGATGGCCAGCCTCGGCGCCGGAGACTATTCATCTGGGGAAGTGGCCGCGGCCCAAGGCAAGAGCACCCCACAAGTCGGCGTGGTGCGAGACTCGCTCATCCGCAAGGGCCTCTGCTACGCACCGCGACATGGAGTCCTGGCATTCACCGTGCCAATGTTCGACGAGTATCTGCGACGGCGTGAGCGAACCCGGTAGCGCCCAGTCCGAACGCACAGACACGCGGCCTAGTGCGATCAACCGAGCGGTACATGATGCGGTCCACGAGGACTAGCATCGGCCCGCATCGCGGCACGTCAACGGCATGGCCGAGTTTCCGGCACCCACACGCTTCTCGCGGTTCTTCAGCGACCGCTCACGGCGCACAGGAGCGTCCGGGGACCCTTCCATCTTGCCAGCACAGACACAACCAGCTCCAAGCCTGTGTCCATCCGGGTGTTCCATGGCGTGCACATACCTGATCTCCTTCACCTGGCACATCTGGCACACCGCGTCCACGTCGCCCAAGTCCTCCACACTGACGAACACCCAGTCGCGCTTCGGGAAATCCGGCTGCCCCCACTTGCCCGGAGCGCTCATCGTGACCTCCCCGCCCGGACTCCATCACGGCGACTCCCCAGGTGCGGGTTGCTTACGCTGCGATGCCTGTGGGTGCCGGAAACTCGGCCGTGGTCGTTGACCTGCCGCGATGCGGGCCGATGCTGTCCTCGTGTACCGAATCTTGTACCGATTCCTGGCATCACTGGCTCGGCTCACTGTGCGGTCAGGCCGCTCGAAGGACCTCGAGATCATCGTGTTGCGCCACCAACTCGCTGTGCTGCGCCGCCAAATCGACCGACCCGAGCTCACCGACGCCGACCGGAGCTTGCTCGGGGCGATCGCGGCCGCGCTCGCGCGACCGAGCCGAACCGGGTGGCCGGTCACCCCCGACACACTGTTGCGTTGGCACCGGCGCCGCATCGTCGGGCACTGGGCCCAACCACAGCGACCGCCGGGCCGACCATCGACCTCAGCGGAGATTCGCCGACTCGCGCTGCGCCTCGCAGCCGAGAATCCGACCTGGGGATACCGCCGCATCCACGGCGAACTCGCCGGGCTCGGCCACCGCCTCGCCGCGTCCACGGTCTGGCAGATCCTCAACAACGCCCGAATCGACCCCGCACCCACACGCTCGGAAGTCGCCTGGTCGCAGTTCCTGCGGTCCCAGGCCGCCGTCGCCTGCGACTTCGCCACCATCGAAACCGTCACGCTGCGCAGGTTCTACCTGCTGTTCTTCATCGACATCCCTACCCGGACCGTGTACTTCGCAGCGATCACGGACCACCCCACCGGCGTCTGGGCCACCCAAGCGGCCCGGAACCTGTTGCTCCAACACGGCCACCAACTCGCCGACGCCCGGGCGCTCGTGCGCGACCGCGCCAGCCAGTTCATCGACGCCTTCGACGAGATCTTCAGAACCGAACGTATGAAGATCCTCACCACACCTGTGCGCACTCCCGTGGCGAACGCGTTCGCCGAACGCTGGATCGGCACCCTTCGACGCGAGCTCCTCGACCGCACCATCATCTGGAACCGCCGCCAACTCAACAATCTTGTCGTCGACTACATCGATCATTACAACACGCACCGGCCCCACCGTTCGCTCGACCAGCGACCACCCGTCGCCGCCGACGCTGCAGACCAGCCAGACAGACACCTCCAAGTCGTGAAAACGGCCCGCTGTGGTGGACTCATCAACGAGTACCGAAATGCCGCCTGACCAGCCACGACACAGTTTTCGACACCCACACGCTCGACTCCGAGACCGACCCGAGTTCAAGCGACATCGAGAATCAGACGTTCGTGACGCGCCGGGCCGCTTCAGTCGGTGACGCGATCGTGGTCGTCGGCGGCGGCAAGTTCGGACCCGACGGCAGCGCCCTGCTCGCCGACGCGTACATCTGGACACCCTGACGCGCACGCACTCGACAACTCAAGCGTCCTGGCCAGCAGCGTCTTCCGTCGTCTAAGACCAACGCGACAGCGCCACCTCAACTGGTCAACGGCCTGCACACAAGTCGCAGAGCCTAGACATTGACAGAGCCCTCGCGGCGCTGCAGCCGCCTCAACATGAGCAAACAGAATGGAAGCTGACCCGGTTTCGTTGACACCGGGTCAGCTCCAGAGCCTCCGCTCCCGTCTCGGTTGCTAGCCGGGCCAGCGGCAAAGTGTTGCCACTCAGCAGTCGGTGTCGCATGAACCACCGGCGACGGACTCCAGTTGATCCGTCGTTAGAGCCTGGTCGTCAGACTCCTCCTTGACCTCCTCTTCGACGTCTCCGGGTGCATGAGCCTTGGTCACGGCATCAGTAGTCATCTGTCTTCCTTCCATTCGCGGGGTTCTCCGTTTGCGGCTGCTACTTGCATTACAACTAGCGAACCTCTGCTCACGATACCAACAGCGGCAATTATGTGCAAGACGTTCGAAGTTGGCGCCTCGAGGTGCCATTGTTTGCGGGTTCTGATGCGCTGACTCACAGTGGAATCAGGGTGCCGCGAGCGGGGTTCGACGATGGACGAGCAGATGTTTCGAGAGGAGGCGTTCGCCAGGCGGGGACGGACCGAGCCTCTCGACGGCCTGCTGCGGGTGACCGCGCCCTGTGGGTGCCGGAAACTCGGCCGTGGTCGTTGACCTGCCGCGATGCGGGCCGATCCTGAGTCCTCGTGTACCGAATCTTGTACCGATTCCTGGCATCACTGGCTCGGCTCACTGTGCGGTCAGGCCGCTCGAAGGACCTCGAGATCATCGTGTTGCGCCACCAACTCGCTGTGCTGCGCCGCCAAATCGACCGACCCGAGCTCACCGACGCCGACCGGAGCTTGCTCGGGGCGATCGCGGCCGCGCTCGCGCGACCGAGCCGAACCGGGTGGCTGGTCACCCCCGACACACTGTTGCGTTGGCACCGGCGCCGCATCGTCGGGCACTGGGCCCAACCACATCGACCGCCGGGCCGACCATCGACCTCAGCGGAGATTCGCCGACTCGCGCTGCGCCTCGCAGCCGAGAATCCGACCTGGGGATACCGCCGCATCCACGGCGAACTCGCCGGGCTCGGCCACCGCCTCGCCGCGTCCACGGTCTGGCAGATCCTCAACAACGCCCGAATCGACCCCGCACCCACACGCTCGGAAGTCGCCTGGTCGCAGTTCCTGCGGTCCCAGGCCGCCGTCGCCTGCGACTTCGCCACCATCGAAACCGTCACGCTGCGCAGGTTCTACCTGCTGTTCTTCATCGACATCCCCACCCGGACCGTGTACTTCGCAGCGATCACGGACCACCCCACCGGCGTCTGGGCCACCCAAGCGGCCCGGAACCTGTTGCTCCAACACGGCCACCAACTCGCCGACGCCCGGGCGCTCGTGCGCGACCGCGCCAGCCAGTTCATCGACGCCTTCGACGAGATCTTCAGAACCGAACGTATGAAGATCCTCACCACACCTGTGCGCACTCCCGTGGCGAACGCGTTCGCCGAACGCTGGATCGGCACCCTTCGACGCCAGCTCCTCGACCGCACCATCATCTGGAACCGCCGCCAACTCAACAATCTTGTCGTCGACTACATCGATCATTACAACACGCACCGGCCCCACCGTTCACTCGACCAGCGACCACCCGTCGCCGCCGACGCTGCAGACCAGCCAGACAGACACCTCCAAGTCGTGAAAACGGCCCGCTGTGGTGGACTCATCAACGAGTACCGAAATGCCGCCTGACCAGCCACGACACAGTTTTCGGCACCCACAGGCTCCAAATGGAGGCGTCTGGGCACCGCGTCTCACCATAACCGAGCCCGGATTGCTGGCGTGACAGACCGCGACGGCGCTACTCGCGGCGCGTCCTGACCAGACAGATTCTGCTGTGAGACCTGCGGGAATCCGGCGACTCTCGTCTAAGCGCAGCAACCCACAAAGACGGCGTGGGCTGGATGGCGGTGGTGGTCAGCGACGACAACGGCGCGCCGGGATCGTGGCGCTGGAGCGTCAAACGGCGCTGCGGGGACCGATTGGAGACCGTCGCGACCAGCGACGAGACCTACCAGGAGCACGACGACGCTCTTGTGGCCGCCCGGGCGTTCATGTCTGCGGAGCAGACCTGGGAACGCACCGACGACGACTAGACCCTCGCTTGCGTGCGGAGAATGCAGCTCAATGCGATGTTGTGCTACACGGCGAGCAGGATGAAGCCGAGATTGATGGCTGCGAGGCGCATGGCTGGCGACCGCTCGAAGGGACTCGAGATCATTGTCCTCATCAACCAACTCCGCTGAACCCGTGGACTCTGTGGTCTTCGATGCTCGCCGGGTCGAACCACACCCGATGGTACGCACAAGCAGCAGGAGCGTTGAGGGTGTCGCGCAGATAGACGCTCGTAGAGAGAACCGAGGACTCGCACATCCCCAAGTGTCGGCGGCTGCGATGCTGCCACACCTAACCCGGAACTGGAACGCCGTCACGGTCACACAAGGCGTGCACCACCGCAGCGATACGCGTCAGGTCATGGCGGCGACGGGTGAAACGATGCCACCAACGATGCCGCCTAGGAGCCACCTCTACCATCGCTACACGGTGAACATGATCGGAGTTCGCCCACTGTTTGCACAGCTCGCGTAGCTCAACGACACGGCCGCGTCGGTCGTCGTCGGCCATCCAACGGGGAAGCTGATCGGCTGTGATGGTGGGAACGAACATAGCGACGGCAGGGTCGAGGCGCTGACTGCGGTCACCCACATCGTACAAGTCCTCCGAGTGCTCGTCCTGAGGACACCTGCCGTTGCTGCCCCCAACGTGCCTTGCAGGTTGCCCAGAAGGTGCCCCACCAGAAACGGACTCCTGACTGCACGCCGCGACAGGACCCTCGTCCTGCAACCGGAGCCAAAGTTCATCCGCTCTTGGTGATGGTGATCGTGCGGGCTGTGGGGGTGGCCGATGCCACAGTGATGGTGTAGCCGCGCACACTGACGCTCTGGCCTTCGTCCAACAGCGGGGGCCGGTCGAGCCTCCCGTTGCCGGTGTCGCCGGCGACTGTGAGCGGGAGCTCGCCCGAGCCGCGGGTGGAGTCCACTGTGTACACGAGCACGCCTTCGCTGGGGGCGCGGCCCGCGGCTCCGCTGGGCCGGTTGCGGTTCTCGATGACGATGACCTCGGTGTCTGAGAGGGGCACGGCCGCCATCGCTGTTCCGTCGGCGGGGTCAGCGACAGGCCGCAAAGCGATCGTGGCGTCGTCTTCGGTGATGCAGCGGACCTGGGCGGCAGTGAGCCAGCCGAGCTGCCAGCGGCTCCATGCCAGCATCTCGTGGTGAGGCTCCCAAACCGGGTCGCGGCCGTTTGCGGGGTAGTAGGCGCTCAACCCGAAGAGACCGAAATCGGCACGAATCCAGTTCGTGGGGTCCGGCAGGTCGGGCCAGGTCACGATGTGGGGGTAGAGATCCGCGAGGCCGAAGCTGTGTGCCATCTCGTGCGCCGCATTATCGCCCCACGAGTCGAGTCGGTCATACCAGTCAGGTTTCGCAAGCGAGTTCACGACCGGCGCAAAGGCGACTGCCTTTTCGTCTGTGGCCAAAGGCGGCGTCTGGTTTCCGGCATGGCCGAGCCAGAAGTGCGAGCTCGGCAGAACCACCAGCACCATGTCGAATGTGTTGAAGTCCAGGTGCGGGTCCGCCAGTCGCACGGCTTCGGCTTCGAGGGTCACCCCGACTGTGGCCCACTTCTCGCCGTCCCATTCGCTTCGTCCGTCATTGTTGTAGTGGTCGTAGCGGTGCTCGGCGCGCAACCAGCGGTGAACCGGGCTGAATACCACGTCGAGCTTGCCGTAGCTGGCTGCCTCGAGGTACGCCTCGGCGTGCGCCAGGGAGGAATCTGACTCCTGGCGGGTCGAGTGAGCGGCCACAGCATTGGCGAAATCAAGAAACAGAACCGCGACCTGGATCTCCCCGACCGCCCGAAGAGTCCATGAAGGCAGCGGGAATCCCACAGTCGAGTTCTGAATGCCCCTGGGTCGGCACTTCGCTGTAGCGGCCCTCTCTGCGAAGTCCAGGCCACGGGCCAAGAAGGCGGCCATTTGCGCTCTGGTGGTGTCGCGGTCAGGGCAGAAGTTGGTGCCGTCGCCGCAGCCGACGGTGATGCCCGAAGCAGCGAGCCTGGCCACATCCGCCGCGTACCACGCGTCAGCGGGAACGTCGCCGAAACCGGGGTCGGGGCCGTCTGGCAGGTTGAAGGCCCGAGACAAGAACACTGCCATCTCGGCACGGGTCACAAGACGGTCAGGACAGAAGTTGGTGCCGTCGCCGCAGCCGGTGGTCACCCCCAGTTCGGCCATGCGCTCAACGAACCGCGCAAAGAAGCCGGCTGCGTCCACATCGCCGAACCTCGACTCCGGCACCGTCGGCGGGTCCATCTCGTCGAGGATCCGCACGACCCACACCGCCATCGTCTTACGGTCCAACGCCTCGCCGGGACAGAACCCCTCGTCGCACTCGGTGCCCCCGAACACCCCCGCCGCGGCCAGATCAGCGACCGCAGCCGAGTAGTAGGCGCCCTCGGGCACATCCTCGAAGCCTCCGGGCTGCGCCGACGCAGCCCCCGGCGCCAACGCCAGCATCGCCGCCCCGACCGCCGCCACCGCGGCCACCGCCAAGAACCGGCGCAACGACATCGCGAACACGCGCACTGGCCTCCTGTTTGGTGATCTACCGCAAGCCCGGGGCATCCTCGGGTGACCCCATCCGCACACTATCGATAAAGCGGTCCTCGATGCTGGCCTTGACGGTGTCGACTACCGATCCGCGGCCGCGGGCGGCGACCGCGAACTGGCGTGATTCCCGCGCGGCGACGGCGCGCAGCCCGGTCTTGTCAGCTCAGGAACCCGGGGCGGCAGCCGGTCACCGGGTCCGCGTCGGGATGGGTCGGTTCGTGGATCCAGCCCGGATCGCAAGGCCCGAAGGGGTCGTCGTCGGTGATGGTGCCCACCGCTGAGCCGTCGGTGGAGCTGACGGTCGCGTTGGTCGGGCTGCTGAGCGTCACAACGAACGTCTCCGCGGACTCCTTCGCAGTGTCGTCGCAGACCGTCACCGCGAACGTGGCCGTCCACGCCCACGCCGCGAACGTGACCGTCGAGGCGGCGTTCTGGTAGTCCTCGCTGCCGTCAACAGCCGTGCACGCCGCAACCCCCACCGCTGACACCGGCGATCCCATCGACGTGGTCGCGGTGACCGTCACCGCCGGGGAAGGTTTCCCGCTCCGGGCGGTGCAATATGGGCAGCCCGGGCGGCCTGACCGATCAGCTCGGATGGTTGACAGAGGAACGCAACATGACGGAACCGACAAACACGAAGCCACATTGGATGCCGCCGCGCTGGTTTGTCCGCCTTGCGTGGTGGATTCATAGTCGGCTGTACCGGCTGACGAGCGGGAGGAAGGGCCTCCGTCGCCCGAGGCCTGATCAGTACGGTTTGATGCACCTGATGGCCATCGGACGCCGCTCTGGCCAGAAACGCGCCGTGATGCTGGCCTACGTCGAGGACGGCCCGAACCTGGTGACCCTCGCTATGAACGGCTGGGACCCCGCTGAGCCGGCGTGGTGGCTGAACCTCCAGGCCAACCCCGAGGCACACGTCGAGCTGGTAGACGGCGAACGTGATGTGATCGCACGGGTAGCGACCGACGAGGAACAGCAACGCCTCTGGCAACGATGGACCGAGGTGAACCGGAAGCTCGACGAATTCGCAGTGCGCCGCACGAACGGAACCGCCGTCGTCATTCTCGAGCCCGCCCAAGCGACTGCCTAGACATGTCAGACGCACTCAACGACGTCGCCTACACCAGCCTCACCGCCGATCAGATCGACAAGCTCCGGCCCTACGGGCGGGTAGTCGACTACGCCGAGGGTGACCTGCTGTTCCAGGAGGGCGACACCAACCCTCGACCTGTTCGTCCTCCTGGAGGGCGAGTTCGTGGTCCGACGCATCGACATCCCCACCGGTGAGCACATCGAGCTCGGACTCGTCATGCCGGGGAACATCATGAGCGAGCACAACGTGCTCACCGGCGAGGCGGCCTACGTCCACAGCCGAGCCGTCGCTCCCTCCAAGGTGCTGGCGGTCAGCGAACCGGCCCTGCGCCGGCTGATGGCCATCGACCACGACCTCGGCGACCTGCTCTTCGCCGTGCTGGTGGCCCGCCGCGAGCTGGTCCTCGGTGGCGACATAGCCATCGCCCTCACCATCGTGGGGTCCCGTCACACCAGCCGCACCCTGGAACTGGTCGGCTATGCCAGACGGATGCGGATCGCCCACCGCTGGATCGACCCCGAAGACGATCCGTCGCTCTACGACCAACTCGTGGCTGCCGGCGTGTCCCGGGCCGAGCTACCGGTCGCGATCACCCCAACAGCGATGTTGCGATACCCGACCGTAGGCCAGCTGGCCGAGCAGCTGGGTCTGCTGTACCGCCCAACGCAGGCCTACCCGTACAACACCAATGGCCGGCGCCTAGTGGGCTAGGGTCCCGTCGTGATGCACCCGCGTCGCCGGAACACCCTCGGTGCGGCGTGCATCGCCGGGGCCGCCGTCGCCTACTCGCTGATCCCGCTGCCGATCCGGTTCGCGGGTGAGGGCTTTTCCGTTCTGGTATTGGGCACGCTCATGGAGTCTGCTTGCGCGACGCTGCTGCTGGTTGCGCTGGCCGTGTCGGCTAGGCCCGTGTTGGGAGTGGGTCCGCTCCAGGCGATGCGTCCAGCACGACTCGTGGCGTTGCCTCCCGTCGCGCTGGCAGGCCCGCGCGCGGGTGTGCTCTTGACGCTGCTGCTGATCACGGCACCTAATGTCCTGCTGTATGCCGGCACGGCGGCCCTGCTGCCGCTCGTCGTGTTGTCCTGCTTCTCGGACGCCCTGGACGTCGCGCCCCAGTCCCTTCTGATTGCGCGCTGGAGCGGCAGCAGCAGAAGCATCTCGACCCGCAGCGCCACCATGATGTGCGGATTGCCGATCGCGGTGGCCGCTGTCGTGTGGAGTCAGACGGCCCCCGGCCAACTCGAAGGAGGTTCATGGCAGAACACGACAGTCGGGTTGGTGCTGGGCGTGCTGACCACGGCGACATACGCCGTGCGGCCAGCGGCAGGGATCATCTACGGCGACCGTTGCGCCCTGGCTCGGCGCTCTGGACGCAGCGCTGTGTCCGTCAAGGAGTACGGCATTGCCCTGTGGTGGTCGACGTTCGCCGCCTCGGCGGTCAGCGTTCCGATCGTGGCAGCGGTTGGGGTGACGTTCGCCCTCGGCGGATTGGGCGCCACGCGCTTGGTGGCATTCGGGGCAGCGTCCGGACTGATCATGGGTTGCGCCCGCCTGCTGCACCGGGCGGGCAACATCGTCACTGCCGACACGCGCGTCAACAGTTTGCTCTACGCATCGCCGGCGCTGGCGGCCATATGGCTAACGATCGCAGGCGACCCCATCTACCAACCCGTGCTGTTCGCCTGCGGCATGGCGGTCATCTTCGGACTCAACGCGGCCATCGCGGCAGACCGCGACGGGCAGCAATCAGTCCAGTCGCAGTGACGCCTCTGTCTTGACTCGGGCGGGGTTGCCGGGAAGGCGGCGAGGGATCACTCGCTGCTGCCGTGGTACTCCGGTGCGAGCGGCGTCGAAGGGGCGGTTGCGGAGGTTCGGCGCCGGCGCGCTCGGGGTCAGCAGGGGTCGAGCGCGGCGGCGGCGCGGGACTTGAGACTGGCGCCCAGCCCGTCGTCGTAGGCGACTACCCGTTCGGCGGTGGCGGGAGTCAAGCCCTTCCACAGCGCCGGGGTCCACGCCACCCGCGCCGTCATGACCACGCCCGCGTCGGCTGCGGCGCAGGCCTCGATGCCGCCGGGTTCGGGCGGGGCGCAGCCCTCGTGGGTGATGCAGCTAGTCACGAAGGCATCCGCGGCGTGCTCGGCCCGGATCTCGGCCAGGTCCGCGGCCGCAGCGCACGCCGCGTGGTCTCGCAGCGACACGGCCATCGCGTATGTGCGGGATCACAAAAGCTGGAGTCAGAGCGTTGCCCTGCACCGGGGTTGGAACGGATTTGGCCCGATTCTGGAACGCCGTTCTGGCTTCGGAGCGTGAAACCCTAGCTCAGGGGCATGATCGTGTGACGGCGTGGTCCCACCGCCGAACACCGAGCCCTCGACGATGCCTGTGAGCCCATGCGACACTCGGAACTACTGTCGTGTTGATGGAGGAATCCGAACTTGACATCGAGGACTTCCGACGGTGGGCGCTGGGAGCGCTCGCTGAGAACCGGAACCGGGGCATCTTTGCCGAGTGGCTGGTGGGCCAAGCGCTAGGGGCCATCGACCACGATGCCGCCCGAGAGGAGTGGATGCCGTGGGATCTCGAGTACCAGCAGAACAAAATCGAAGTCAAGGCATCCGGTCAAGCATGGAACCCGCGTCCGAATCCGAGGTTCGACATTGCGTGCCGGAAGTTCTCGTGGGACCCGGCGACAAACGACGACGTCCAACTGGGTCCACCGGCGAGAGTGGCTGATGTGTACGTGTTCTGCTTGCATACGCCGATGCCAGCGACCAACGCCAACGTCGCAGACCCCGGCGCCTGGGAGTTCTGGGTGATCCCCGTTCGAAACCTCGACGATGAACTCGGCGCGCAGAAGAGCGCGCGGCCTGCGACGCTGGACCGCCTCGCTGAACGCATCGCATGGGACCAGATCAAGGAAGCGGTGGATCGCCTGATCGGCTAGCGCCGACAACTGGCCTGCCCCGACCGTCTCAGCCGCAGTCGGACCGGCCGTCAAGACCATGATCTCGGGTTCTCTGGCGCGTCTGCTACGGACCGCTAGCCGTGCAAGCAGCGCCAAGAATCGATAGAGGACGCGACACACAAGGGCCCAGGATGGAGTCCCATCACCCCTGGTCAGCGCCCACGGCCGAGTTTTGGGCACCCACACCCTCACTCGACCGGAAGGTTATTGAGGGGCTCGAAGTTGCTGGGGCGGTCTGGGAGCCCGTCCTCGGCCATCGGCTCTTCCTCAGGGGCGAGATCGAGCGGCCACAGCGAGCCGTCGGGTGCTTCGAGCCACTGTCCACGCCGGCCTAGAAGCTCGGATTGATCCATGGACCGACTCGCCGCTCGCTGGTGTTCGTCGCCGCCAGCGTCTGGCGGCTTATGCTCGCCGACGAACACCGCCGCCGCTGCCCTGACACCGTCGCCCACCAAGCCGCTTGACAACACACAGAGGCACCCCTGGTATTCCTGGAGGGTCTGGTGAGCCTCATCGGGAATTGCGCCGGCTGTCCGCCCGCGGGTCGACTCAGAAGACGACGAGTCGGTCCGCGCGCTCGGGCGAGTCTTCTCACAGACGCTCACGCCAGCAATCTGATTGTGCTAAGACTGCGCAGCTTCTAATGGTCGTCGCTGTGCCAGGAGGTCCATGAGTGGACTGGTCCACTGTCTTGGAGCTTGTTTCGCACCTCTGGCTGGCCGTCGTGTCTGGACTGGTCATCAAGTCAGGCCAATGGGGCTGGCGACGGCTCCAGAAGCAGTGGCGCGGCAGGCGAACAGCACCGTCCTCAAGGCGAGATCGCCCGCAGCGCAGACGACAACCGAGACAAAGCGCTTACCGAGTCTCGGAGCTGTCGCGCCTGGATCGATCGCAAGGACGCGAGCAATACATCGCAACTCGGGGCCTGGTTCCGCTAGAGACGAGAAGTCGTGAACCCGGGATTCGTGCAGCCAGAAGTGCAGTCGCCGACTTCTTGTTTACGACACGCATGATCTCGAAGCCAGGATTCCGAATATCGGGATGGCAGTGCCATCCGATCCCCGGCTCAGCGGCGATCACCGGCAGTTTCGTCCTGGCAATACGGCTCCATTCCAACGAGAACAGACGTCATCTGGAGGCCTCGCTGCGCTCTCACACAGTGTCCTTCGACCGTCCCCGTCTCGTCGCAATCGCATCGATCTCGGATCTCTTCGATGAGGCGTCGCAGGTGCGCTGCTACGCCATCGACACCTTCACCACGAACCTCGACGACGAGGATCATGAGATGATCGGCGTGCAATCATGCGACGGTGTCCGGCATGCGGTGCCGACGTGCAGCCCCAAGCGAGTCGGAGAGATCCCCGACGACGCGCTGTGGCTGATCACCGACAACCCCGCCCACACCGCTCCGAGTGAGAGCTGGGGCAGTCTCGCCGGAGAGATGTACGAGACCCAAGACGATCCCCTCGTCCCGCAAGAAGATCCGGCAACCCTCCATGAGCGCGACGACGACTACCGCTACATTCGCGGACGCGTTCGTGGCATGCTCGCCGGGCGAGTCATCATGTGGCTACTAAGTGGCCCGGGTGTCGTGCTAGCGAGCGTCGCGATTCTTGGACTGGCGGGATCGCAGGATCCGGTAGCGGTCTCGATTCTGGCGGTGTGGTCGGCGGTCTGGCTCGTCGTGTTGGGGGTGTATCTGGGAGTTCCCGCCGCGGTGTTGATTCAGACATGGCGGTGGCGCAGCCGAGACAACCAGGGACGCGGCGGCGACAGGGTGTGGAGGGGCGGAACCACCGACTGCCTCGTGTTCGGCTCTATGGTCCGGAGAGGTCGGGTACTGAGCAAGAAGGACTGGAAGAGATTCTGGCGCAGGCTTCAGCCCGAGTAGTGAAGTCGCCCGCGCCGACGGTGCCTAGCCGAGACCAGTGAGTTCGCCGGTGATTCGGCGGTAACCCCAGGTGGGGTTGTCGTTGGCCATATCGACGATGAAACGACGAAGCGAGGCGCAGGTGGAGCGAGGCGCAGGTGGCTGGTCGGTCTGGCGTTCGCGAGGGCTGGGTCCAATGTTGCGCGATTCGCCGTCGGTGCCAGCGCAGCAGAGTCTCAGGCGTGACGAGCCACCCGCCTCGCTGCGATCGGGGCAAGGCCGCCGCTACCGCAGCGAGCAGGGCCCGGTCCCTATCGGTCGGCTTCGGCCGGTTGTTGTGGCGGTGCAAGACAGAGAGCTGGTGACGCAGCACGATGATCTCGAGTTCCTTCGAGCGCCCACTACGCACCGCCAGCCGTGCAAGCAACGCCAAGAATCGATAGAGGACGCAACACATGGGTTCCCAGGATGCAAGCTCAAATTGCCTGGTCAACGCACACGGCCGAATATTGGGCACCCACACGGTGCAGTTGCTGTTTGCTGCATGGCGAGAGTGGCGTTCGGCTCGTCGAATCGTCGCGGTCGGAGGGCTTGACGCGGATATCTATGCAGAGCACGGCTGCGTGCCGCTGCAGTTCGCAGGGTCCCGCTTCGGAGCCGTGCGCGCGGCGGTGGCAGTGACCGGATTCTTCATGGTGCGCCCCAAGACACGCAAGCAAGTATTCGCTGCCCGCCTGGTTGTCGGTGTGCGCGGCAGCAGCGAGGTCGACTACCGAGAGATCCGGCCTCGTGACCGTTTGCGGGTCATGCTCGATGAAGGCGAACACCCAAAGGTGTTCGACCGTTCCATGCGCCGCGGTGTTGTCAGCTTCTATCGCACGGTCGCGATCCGCGAACTCGGAGGCCCCGGCTCCAGCAACCATGCACACTGCGTGACTGTGCGGACCCGAGGCAACGTCGTGCGCGTAGCCGGCGATGCAGGCTCGCAGTGGCTGGAGTACGCGGTGACCGCCGCCGCACCCAGAAGCACCCGCCGCAGCGGTCAGTCCCCGCTCGCAGACCTGCCCGAGGACGCCACCGAATTGGTGATCATCCCAACCGACACATACCAGCGAGCCCGCGACGTCGCTGCCGAACGACGAGACACGACACTGCGCAGTTGGCTCATGCAACGAAACCCGCACCCGTTCGCGGCCGCGACACATTTTGTCAGCAAGTACACCGTTCCGCCTGCAGCGTTGGTCGTTCTCCTAGCGCTATTCAGCGAATCCACAGACATCTCGGCCATTCTCCGTGTTCTTGTCCTGCCCCCGGTACTGGTCACGATCCTTCTCGTCCGATTCGTGGTGCCCGATGTGCTGCAGCGGCATCTCCGTCGACGCGCCCGAGGCCACCGCCAGGCGGCTGAAACAACCAACCCGCGAGCGACGGGAACGAAACGCGAGACGATCCCGCTCCAATACACCGGACATGCACCGCCTGGCGTTTGGACCGGTGCCACTGCCCATTGCATGAGCGTCGGCCGGCAAGTCAACGCAACCGATGCGCGTTCAATGATCACCCACACCTGGCATCAGTTCTCCTACGGGCTACGGGAGCTTCTCAAGTACCCATGAGTTGGTCCGCGCTCCACGTCGGGATTCTTGCTCACGCCGGTTCGCTTCGTCGCGCTGGATGCCCGACGCCGACTAGACAACTTGAGCCTTCGCGAAAGTGCGGGGAGGCGGGCGGCGATGCGGCACACGAGGACTCGGGATCGGCCCGCATCGCGGCAGGTCAACGGCCACGGCCGAACATCCGGCACCCACACGCCACCGGGGCGTTGTCGGTTGCGGCGCTAGACGGCTGCGCTGTTCATCCCGGTGGCGGGCTGTTGCGTGTCGGCTGCCCGGCAGGCCAGCTTGTCGGCGAGGTCGTTGTGACGGTTCCCGTCGTGGCCTGGTATCCACACGAAGGCCACCTCGCTGCAGCGGGGCAGCCACAGTTCGATCAGCGGCTCCCACAAGTCGCGGTTCGCTACGGGCTGGCGTTTGCTGTTGACCCAGTTCCGTCTGAGCCAGCCGTTATACCAGCCGTTGTTGAAGCAGTGCACGACGTACTGCGAGTCGGAGTGGATGCGTAGCGGGTCATCGGGATGGGCCCTGACCGCTTCGAGGACCGCCTGCAGTTCCATCCGCTGGTTGGTGGCACGCCGCTCGCATCCGGTCGCCCAGCGGCCGCCGGGAACCAGCCACGCCCATCCGCCAGGGCCGGGGTTCCCGCGGCACGCGCCGTCGGTGTAGACGTCGATGGGGTTCACGACCGGGTGACGTTATCCAGATAGCGGCCGTCGGCGGGGGTGAGGCCCGGAGGGTGCTCGCAGGTCCAGCCCGGCCCGAGGATCGACGGGCGTGGTCGGTGTACGCGCCTCCTTCCGCGACGCACTCCTCTGCGGGGGGGCCGATCCGGGTCATAGGTTGCGAACGCCCACCTGCGCGGAGATCAAGGACGGGCGCTGCCTGTCGGGTCACAGGGGATTGCCTACGCTGTGGGTTGGCTTCGGAAAGCTTCGTTTGGTTCGGGGGTTGAGGACATGAATTGGAGAAGGAGTCGACGAAGGCGGCGTCTCAGGCCTATTGAGCGTGCGATGGCCGGCGTGTCACGGGCGTCGCTGTTGGCGTTGCTTGAGGCTGCGTGTTCATCGCCGACGGCGAGTCACCGCATCCCGAGCCTCGCGGTCGTGTTCCATGCCGTGGCCAACAGCGCCGGCGTTGAGGGCCGACCAGCCGATCCTTCGCTGCTTCCGGTGTTGGTGGCTGCGGCTCATGAGTCGGAGCCGCAACTGCAGACGCTGGAGGATCAGCAGCCGTGCGATGTTCGAGCGGGTGCTGTCGTGCGATGGAACGGAGAGCTGCATCAGTTGCTGCCCGGGTTGTTGGGCCGCCCTATCGCAGCAATCGACGAACTGGGCCTGTTGGCGGATGCGATAGATCCGGTGCTCGTGGATCACCAAGGCTACGGACTCGGTGACCTGATCGAGTTGGCCTTGCGACGGATGAACCACATTGCCGGCGTGCTGTCGGCTGCTTGGCCCAACGACGAGATGCCTGAGCCGGGCTCGCCCGCCCACATCACCAACGACGAATTCGAGGCCGCCAGCCGACTCGAGGACATCTTCGCTCAGGTCGATGCGTGTGAGGCACCGGATAGAACACGCGAAGCGTTGCTGACGCATTCGGTGTTGCCCAGCGAACTGGCTTGCGGGCTTGATGATCCGGTGTCGGTGTTCGCCGACACGATCTGCCTGCGGCTGGGCGCCGAGGAGTGGGCGCCAGTCTCGGGAGGGCTGTTGTTGGAGGCGCTGGTCGCATGCGGAGTGCGTCTCGCTGAACTCGCGTCGCGACTGAGCGGAGACGCCGAGACGCGTTGGCGGTCACTGGTGAGTGACCACGCCGGCCACATACTCGCTGGTTCGGCTCATCCGATCACCGGGCCCGTAGCGGTCTCCCCTACAAGCAAAGTTCACTCGATCACGCATTATTCGCCTACTCAGCTTCTCGTGATCGATGTCGCCGCAGCGTTGACCCAGGACGGCCTACGCACAGTGCTCGACTCCAGCGACGCCAGTCTCGACACAGTTGTGCCCGGTACTGCACTGACAGCGGCTGACGGTCTGGACAGAGTCGACGACGACGCTGACATCGTCCACTTGCAGATTGTCGCCGCGCCGGGAGTGGCAGGGCTCAGCCCTATCAGCAAGTACCCGAGGGCAACGCTGACGGACCTCAAGAACATCGCTAGGTCCACGTCTTCTAGCCCGCCGGACCTCTGGTTCTTCTTGCGAGACTATTCGCAGCTCAGAGGCTCCAGCCTCATCTGGTCATTGAACCTGGCTCCGCTGTGGATGATCTGGACTAGTCGCGGCAAGTCCTTCCACCGCGACGCGGTCGCTCCAGGTCTCGTGTCAGTCGATCCTCGCATTACAAGGTCCGAGTGGAATGATGCAGCCAGCGCATCGGCGCTTGAGCGCGCCTTGCACCGGCTCGGATTCCCTCAACTATCCGACTCGCCGATCGCATGGCACGACTCCGAGGAGTCCCTCGTTGGCGACGTCGCACAATCACAGATGTATCGGATTCTGGCTTGGGAGATTCCGGTAGCCGTATCGGTGTCTGACCGGTCCGGGTTGTTTCGCGAGAACGATCCCCTATGGGCCTTGTCAAAGATCCTGTCTGCGAAGCTCAAAGCCACGAAGGACTCCTTCCTAGCGTTCGGAGACGCAGTGGGGCTGACGCGCCTGATCTTCGAGCTCGGGTACGACAGCGATGGAGAAGACGATCTAGTCCTCGAGTGGTTTCCGGATTCGGTCATTCGGCTCCGGTGCAATGAGCACCTGATCGTAGCGATGCTGCAGGACTCGCTCGAGGTGGAATCAGCTATCGGCCATATGGTGGCCGACGCGCTTCCCCACACGGACGCCACTGAGCGTTTCAAGCGAGATTGGGACGCCGCGCCTCCGTCCGTTCGTGTAGACGGTCTACGAGTCGTGCAGGATGCTGTTGAACTGCCGCCTCCCATCGAGGCGCATGACTCGCAACTGAACGACATCCAACGCCGCTTGGGCAACTATCTCGCCGAGCAGGTTGATCCGGGAAGCTACGACGGCGGTGACGCGGTGCGGATCGAGTCCCAAGTCATCTACCCGTGGCTGATCAAGGAACTCCACGCCGTTCAGGCACGCTACCGGCACGAGGTGATGCTTGAGTTCGCGTTGTCTGAGCTCGAACGCGCCAACCACCATCGGATGGTCAACCAGCATCGAATCGCGTGGAGACGGGGCACCTTCGACAGCGACGCGCACGAAGAACGCTCAGAAGAGGACCGGCTGACGGTCCTGACAAAGTGCATCTCGCTCATCGTGGAAGAGACAGTCGCCCGAACCCCACAAGGCAGCTCGTCGCCCGACAGGCTCGGATGGATCGACCTTCTCACTGTCGCTCAACTGTGCATTGAATCGAGCCTGCGCAGCGAGTCGATCCACTTGCGTCTGGCCGACGCAACAATGACGATCAGTGACCGATTCAGCATCGACGTGTCCGCCAAGTTTCCCGACGTTGACATTCATGCGTACCAGCACGCGCGAAAGGCGATGATGCTGCCCGACGCGGTTGCCATGGGATCCTCAGAAACCCATCTTCCTGAGCCCAAAGACATCCAGCCGCAGCCACTCACGGACCAAGTGGCTGACCTGCTTGAGGTCGACCAGGAGCTCAAGGCATCACTGGGATTCGGTCTGGATGCGCTACGAGGCGTGCTAAGCATGGCGTGTGAGTGGGAGGTCTCCTCCTCGACCTATATCGCTCACGTAAGCGCCGAAGCGTTCCTCGACAGATTGACACCTCTGTCTGTTCTAGCGTCACGAGACGAGCACGCTAGAGCGCTGGAGTGGCTAACACTACGTAAGACCGGCTTGCTAGAGGATGAGCACAACAACAGCATCGAACATTGGGAACTCGAACGCCGAGCGGCACGAGTCACCACGCGGCCGTTCATAGAATGCACGAACGGAATCTATGTTTTGCCTTGGACCGCTCAGTTCACAGCAAGGATCTTGCGCAACTATCTGACCGAAGGACGACTGCCCTGGCCCGATCGCGTGCTGCCAGAAAATGTCTGCGGGGCTCTAGACAGATACCGCCAAAAGGTCGGCAAAGCGTTCGAAGACGAATGCGTGAGGGTGCTCTCAGACCCCAGGTTGGTCGTTCGCCGCGGCATCAAGCCGTCGAAGGCTCACCGATACGGCATCGACGAACTGTACGGCGAGATCGATGTGCTGTGTGTCGACCCGCAGACTTCCCGAATCTGGGTCATCGAAGCGAAGGACCTAGCGACGCCCTTCTCCTCTCGGTCGCTGCGCCACCACATCGACAGATTCACAGATGAAGGGGGCTTCGTAGACAAGCTCAGGCGGAAAGTGAACGATGTCCGTAGAAGCGCTGCCGACGTTGCGGCTCATCTGGGTGCTGACAGCCCTGCACGGCCCTGGACCGTCATCGGCCTGATCGTGACCGTCAACCCAGAGCCAGCCGCATACGTGCAGGATGTAGGAGTTCCGATCTGCACAATCGCTCAACTCGCCGACGTAGTGTTGTCCGACCATCCGCCTACGAGCGGCGCGCCACCAATGAGGGGGACCCGTTTGTGAGTCCACGGGTTATGGGTGTGTTGGTTGGTGTTGGCGAGCCCAGTGGGCAGCGTAGGCGGCGGGGGTGAGCCCGCCGAGGGATTGGTGGGGCCGGTAGGTGTTGTAGTCGGTTCTCCAGTCTTCGAGGATGACTTGGGCCTCGAGGATGTCAGCGAAGTCCTCGGTGTTGAGGCATTCGTCTCGGAGTCGTCCGTTGAAGGACTCGATGTAGGGGTTCTCCCAGGGCGAGCCGGGCTCGATGTAGGCGGTGTGGGTGCCCCAGATTCGGCACCAGTCGCGCAGGGTTGTGGAGACGAGTTCGGGGCCGTTGTCCATTCTGAGGTGCGCGGGGGCTCCCCGCTGGGCGATGAGGCGCTCGATGGTGTCGATGACGCCGTCGGCGCCGATGCTGTGGGCGGCTTCGACGGCGAGGGCCTCGCGGGTGTGCTCGTCGATGACGTTGAGCAGCTTGATGCGGCGCAGGTCCGAGGTCTCGTCGAACTGGAAGTCCAGGGCCCACACGTCGTTGGGGCGCTCAGCGCGCAGCCGCGCTGCGGTGCCGTCTGTGAGCCGGCGGCGCTTGGCACGGCGCTGAGGAGGGCGTTGCAGGCCTTCGTCGCGCCAGAGCCTCCTAGTGCGCTTGGCGTTGGTCACCAGACCCTCGCGGTACGCCACCGCGTGAGCCTTGCGCCAGCCCAGGCGGGGGTGGCAGCGGGCGAAGCTGCGCAAGTGGTCGCGCAGCTGCGCCTCCGAGCGGTTCGGCGCAGCCTTGGCCCGCCGCTGGGTCGAGCGGTGCTGGCCGACCACCGCGCACGCCTGAACCGCCCTGGGTTTTCTGGAGGGTCGGTTTATTGGTTTCCAACCGGTTCTCGGTCGGGTTGTCGGGCAGCGTAGGCCGCCTCGAACTCTGCGGGCGCGATGTCGCCCAGGTAGGTGTGGAGCCGCTGGTGGTTGTGCCAGTGCACCCAGCCCAGGGTGGCCAGTTCGACGTCGGCGACGCTGTTCCACGGTCCTTGGTGTGGCCCGCGGATCAGCTCGGTCTTGTAGAGGCCGATGACGGTCTCGGCCAGGGCGTTGTCATAGGAGTCGCCCACTGATCCCACCGAGGGCGCCGCGCCGAGCTCGGCCAGGCGCTCGCAGTAGCGGACCGAGGTGAACTGACCAGGTTCCCTGATCGGAGTGGATTATCGACCCGTTGGGTTGGCGGTTCTCTATGGCCATGGCCAATGCGTTGGTGGCTAGTGACGCCTGGGGCCGCGAGTCGATGGACCAGCCCACCACGCGGCGGCTGAAGGCGTCGAGCACCACCGCGCAATAGATCTTGCCCTCTCGTGTGGGGTGCTCGGTGATGTCGGTGACCCACAACTGGTCGGGCCCGTCGCGATGGAACCGCCGATCGACGAGGTCGCCGGCAGTGCGACGGTTGGGGATCTTGCGATATCGGCGCCGGCCCGGCAGTCCGGTGATGTTGTTGCGGCGCATGACCAGCTCCACGGTGCAGCGGGCCACCTGCAGGCCGCGTCCATGCACCAACTCGGCGTGGATGCGCCGCGCCCCGTACGTGCGCCGAGACGCCTGGTGGATCTCGGCGATGATGTCCAGCAGCATCGCGTGTCGCACCGAACGAGCCGACCGCGGACGGCGGCGCCAGCAGTAGTAGCCCGACACCGAAACCCCGACCACCCGGCAGGCGACCTCGACGGGGTAGCCGTCGCTTACGACCGCGGCGACGACCCCGAAACGCCTTTTGGGTCTGTGTGCTCCTTGAGCAGCTCAAAGGCCCGCTTGGTGACCGCCAACTCGGTCTCGAGCTCGCGGATGCGTCTTCGGGCTGCGGCCAGCTCCGCTGACTCCTCGGTGCTGACACCGGGTCTGAGGCCCCGATCCACCAGATCCTGGTTGCGCCAGTTGTAGATCGTCTGACCCGTCACACCGAGCTGATCGGCGATCTCAGCCACCGGTCTGCCCGACTCGACCAGATCCAAGACCTTGCGCCGGAACGCTGCCGGATAACTCCTCGCCATGATGACCTCCTAGCGGTCGACCCGCCCGAGATTCAACTATGCCGACCGCGAAAAACCCGGTGCACACCAGAGCCTGCGCAATACCCGGGGAGGTTCACGGTGCATGGGACACCCTGTCTGACTGTCACTGACGGCACCGGCAAGGACTACTACGCGCCTCTCCGTTTGAAACAAGTCACAGAGAGGAAACGAAAGAGCCGACCTCAAATCGCGACCCTGTGGGCCGTCCCCGACAAGCCGCTCACACCGGCGCATCTCAGAGGTGCCACGACCCGCATCCGTCACACCCGCACCAAACAAGAACGCGACGCGGGCAAGAGCCGCTCCCGCGCGTTGCGGGTATACCCGGAGTCCGACCGCCGATTCTCCGAGTCATACGGTCTGCGTGAGGACTCCGAGTCCTGCAACGCCGACTACAAGTCGCGGTTGTGGAACGGCCGCTGCCGCACGCTGAGGCACAACACCGTCGACTTCAGCAACGTCGCATACCAGCTCCATACGCTCATCACCGCGGTCGCCGCCCATCACAGGCGCACCGGCTCTGACCTGACCCCGTGGTTCGGGCAGCATCGGCCTGCCGTCAAGGGCAGACTGCTGGCGGTGGCCGCCTAACCGACCCGGTTAGCGCACCGGCTGGGTGAACGCGTCGTCTGACGCGATCCCGGCACGAGAGAAGCCCCAATCCCGTCGCGGCACCGTGTGAGCGCCGCCGGGTAACCTCCAAACCTCGGAAATGCCGACGATTTGCGTATTTCGCGAAGGTCATCGCGCAACCCCGGCCCTCGTGGGGGATGCGCGAATTAGAAACCCCCAGGTCAGCGGCCTGACCGCTGAGGGGTTTGGAACGGATTTCGCGAGATCCTGGAACGTTTTTCTGGTGCCAGGGTGCAAAACCCAAGGTCAGAGGCATGATTTGCGCTTGCATACCCTGAGCGCCGGCGAACAACCTCTAAGCCACCACCCGGGACGCCCGCATCACGAGCACCCAACGTCACGCGAGCTGACAGGGAGCAACTTCGGCTCTAGCCATCTCGTGGAGCGTCTCTAGGGGAGCTCGCCAAGGGGGCGTCTCGATGGCTGGCCGGTCAAGAATATGGTGGTCTTCGGTCGAAAGATTGACATGGAGGAAATCGTCAAGCCGGTAATCGGCGAAGGCGATGAGGCTGTGTGATCGGTCCTTGATTCGGATGTACTCGATTCCGGGATCTAGGGAGGCCAGCGCTGAGAAGGCACGGGATGCCGAGTCAGGCGTCATTGCGGTGTCGAGATCCTCAACGGCATAGATGTCCACAACTTGGAGACCCAGTGAGCCGCGGTTCACCTTGTGGGTGCCGGGAACTCGGCCGTGGTCGTTGACCTGCCGCGATGCGGGCCGATGCTGAGTCCTCGTGTACCGCATCATGTACCGATTCCTGGTCCCAGGATGGAGCGCGAAACCCCTGGTCAGCGCCTACGACCGAATTATGGGCACCCACAGGCCAACCGGCGTTACCTCCCCGGCGGGCCGAGGGCCACCGCGCAGGAGGCCGCTGGCGCTTCCCGTGGAAGTCAGGAAGTGGTCCAAAGACATGAGATCGGCAGGGCCAATATGCGGTCTTCGAGACGGTAGGCGCGTTCGCCGGTATGCAGGACGACGCCGCAAACGAAATCGTCGGACACCTTGTCGCGAAGCCAGCGCAGGTGCCGGGCATCAGATCTATTGACGGCAGGTCCCGACTTGATCTCAACCGCTACCAGCCGTCCGTCCGCCGCCTCAGCGACGACATCAATCTCTACGCCGCCACGATCGCGGAAATGATGCAGCGTGATGGCGCTGCGATGCCAAGACGCTTGGCGGTACATCTCATTGACGGCGAACGACTCGATGATCTGGCCACGAGCAGGGTCGGTAGGACGCGCCAGTGACTGCGGCGACTTGCCGAGGATGTGAGCAGCGAGACCGCTGTCGGTGATATGCACCTTCTGTCGGCGGGTGGCCTTGCTAGTGAGATTCCGCGACCAGGCGGGCAGCTGCAGCACCAGGTAGGTCATCTGTAGGTACCCGAGGTATGCCTCGGTGGTGTGACGACTCCCAAACCCGGTGTCGTCGTGCAGGTTCTTCACCACCAGCTCGCCCGCCGTACGCGCCGCTAGCAACTTCAGCAGTTTGGGCAGATCTTGCGTGCGCCGGGCACCGGAGAGATCCTTGATGTCGCGCTGGATGACGGTCCGCAGATAGTCGCGGAACCATAGCTGGCGGGCCTGCGGCGGCATGGAGATCGCCTCGGGGAAGCCACCTGTGCAGGCCCGCTCAAGGTAATCGCCCGTACCCAGAGGCGAGGCTCCGCCTTCGATGAGGCGGTCAGGGTCTGAGAAAGCCGCCTCGATGAACCCGTCAGGCGCATGGTGCATCTCGCCTTGAGTGAACGGCCACAGCTCCAAGAACGCAGCCCGCCCAGCGAGAGATTCTGAGATGGTCGGAACGGTCAGGAAGTCTGCCGACCCATTGAGCAGGAACTGGCCGCGACTGGCGTCGTCGTCCACGGCGCTCTTGATCGCCCGTATCAGAGGATCCCCGGCGCGTTGCACCTCGTCGAAAGCCCGCGGGGTCTCTCCGAACGCTGCGAACCCATCCGGGTCGGCCAGCGCGGCTTGCAGTGTCGCGGCGCGGTCAAGCCGCGCAAAGGTGCCTGCGCCGTCCAGCACATGACGCACCAGGGTGGTCTTGCCCGCTTGTCGCGGCCCGGTAACCACCACGACCCGGAAATCACCCAACGCCCGGCGTGTGATCGGTTCGAGCCTCCTCGACAGTATGTCCACGACTCTCCTTGCTGCCATCATTGCACGCGATCTAGTGCAACTACCGTCCCTACGCTACTGCTATTATTGTCTGCCTCCAACTGCCATCATCGTCTCTACTGTGGCTGACAGCCCGGGTCCATGATTGTCCTCTCCCCCGCCGCGTCCCGCTGGCGCTCAAGCACGGCGTGTGGGTGCCCGAAATGGTGTCGTTGCTGGTCAGGCCGCATGTTTGTATTCGTTGATGAGGCCATCGCACCGGGTCGTTCGGACGAGTCGAAGGGGCAGCGGGTGGCCAGTCGTGTTGTTGTCGGGGTTGGTGTGTCGGGGCGGTCGCTGGTCGAGCGAACGGTGGGGCCGGTGGATGTTGTAATGGTCGATGTAGTCGATCACGAGCCGCTCGAGCTGGCGTTGATTCCAGATGATCGTGTGGTCAAGGAGCTCTCGGCGCAGGGTGCCGATCCAGCGTTCAGCGAAGGCGTTGGCCACTGGGCCGCGAACCGGGGTGCGCAAGATCTTGAGACCTTCGCTTCGGAAGATCTCGTCGAAGTCGTTGACGAACTGGCTGGCACGGTCACGAACGAGGGCTCGGGTGTGGGTGAACCGGTTGGGATAACGCACGAAGAGGTTGCGGGCGGCTTGGGTGGTCCAGGCGCCTGTGGGGTTGGTGGTGATGCCGCCGTAGAGGACTTCGCGGTTGGTGATGTCGATGAAGAACAACAGGTAGTAGCGGCGCCGCAGGGCGGTGTCGACGGTTACGAAGTCGCAGGCAACGGCGGCCTGGGAGCGCAGGAACTGAGACCAGGTCACACTCGCGCGCTGCGGGGCGGGGTCGAAGCCGTGCTGTTTGAGGATTCTCCACACAGTGGAGGCTCCAACGCAGTGACCGAGGCCAACGAGTTCGCCGGTAATGCGGCGGTAGCCCCACGTAGGGTTGCTGGCAGCCATCTCGATGATGAGACGACGCAACTCCACAGAGGTGCAGGGCCGGCCGGGCGCCCGGCAGGGTTGGGTCCAGTGGCGGGCGATTCGCCGTCGGTGCCAACGCAGCAGCGTCTCTGGTGTGACGAGCCAGCCAGCTCGCTGCGATCGCGACAGGGCCGCCGCAACAGCGCCCAGCAGGGTCCGGTCCTCGTCGGCGAGGGCTGGACGGTTGTTCAGGCGGTACAGCACTGTGAGCTGGTGACGCAACACGATGATCTCAAGGTCCTTCGAACGTCCCGAGCGCACAGCCAAGCGGGCCAACGACACGAGCAACCGATACAGAATGCGACACATAGGACCCCAGGATGTAGGCGCATCATGCCTGGTCAACGCACACGACCATATTTTGGGCACCCACAGGATGGAGCGCGAAACCCCTGGTCAGCGCCCACGACCGAATTATGGGCACCCACAGGACTCATCAACGAGTACCGAAATGCCGCCTGACCAGCCACGACACAGTTTTCGGCACCCACAGGGTGCGGAGGGTTATGGCGTCGGAGTACTGGTAGAGGACTGCGCCGACGAGCGTGAGGATGATGACGTAGGTGGCTGCGAGCGCGCCTAGGCCGCTCTCGCGGGAGATGCCGAGTTCGGCGATGACAATCGAGAACTCTCCGTGGGCGATGAGTGCGGCTCCCGTACGCGCCCGGCCGGGTTTGCCGATGGCGGCTCGTCCGGCTGCGATCCAGCCGGTGGCGATCTTGGTGGCGATGGTGACGGCGGCGATGACGACCGCGGCGATGGCGACATCGGGGATGAGTTGCAGGTCCACCTGCAGGCCGAAGAACACGAAGAAGGCTGCGGCGAAGAGGTTGCGCAGCGGCAGCAGCAGCCCGCGGGCGTGCGAGACGATGTCGCCTGAGAGCGCGACGCCGACGACGAAGGCTCCGACGGCGGTCGACAGGTTGAGGCGTCCTGCGATGCCGGCGACGAGAAGTGTGCCGCCGAGCAGGGTCAACAACAGCGCTTCGCTGGACTGGCTCAAAGCGATGGCGCTGAGCCGGTCACCGAGCAGGTAGGCGGCACCGAGCACCGCAAGGACCGCGAGCAGTGACACAGAGACGGTGAAGGTGGTGCTCAGGACCGAGCCGCCGAAGAGCACGCCCGACACGATGGGCAGGTAGAGCACCATGGCGAGGTCCTCGATGACGAGCACGCTGAGGATCACCGGGGTCTCGTGGTTGCCGATGCGGTCTAGGTCCGCGACGAGTTTCGCCACGATGCCCGAGGATGAGATGTAGGTCACGCCGCCGAGCAGGACCGCCACGATGGGATCGAATCCGAGCAGCAGGCCTGCTACGAATCCGGGCGGGAAATTGAGGGCGAGGTCGACGATGCCGGCCAGTGTTGATCGTCGCACGTTGGCGATCAGCTCGTGCGTCGAGAACTCGAGTCCCAGCATCAGCAGCATCAAGATGACGCCGATCTCGGCCCCCACTTCGATGAATTCCGCCGACGCCGGCAACTCGACGAGACCGCCCTCGCCGAGGCCGAGTCCCACCAGCAGGTACAACGGAAGCGCAGGCAGCCCGATTCTGCGGGCGAGACGGGCGACGATCGCCAAGCCCAGCACCACCGCCCCGAGCTCGATCATCAACAGATCGCCGCCCGAGTGCATGAGCTAGCCCGGTTGGGTGAGCAGCTTCGTGGCGGCCTTCACCGCGGACGGAACGCCGACTACTACCGCCGTGCCGCCGGGTTCCAGACGGTCAGTTCCGCCCGGGATGGGGATGGAGCCCGAGTCGGTGACGAGCGCGACGACGCCCGCGCCGGTTCGTGCCCTTAGCGCGGCCTCGGCGAGGGTGAGCCCGGCGAGAGATGACTGCGAGTCGATCGTGACCCACGAGATCACAAGGTCCTCGAGCCGGTGCACGGCGTCATCGAGATGCTCCAGTACCGGGTTGCCGCCCAGCAGCTCGCCGAGGGTGTGCCCCTCCTCCTCGGTGAGCTCGACGCTCTCGCAGGCGCGATCAATGTCCCGCTCGTCATAGATCACCAGATCACGCCGACCGGTCTGATGAACGACCACGCCCACAAGGCGGCCTGCGTTCGTCTCCAGGTCGAAGCGAACCCCCACACCGGGCAGATCAGTCTCGGTTGCCTTCCTCACTGGTCGCTCCTCATGTCAGACGTCGAGGACGCAGCAGCCATCTTGACAGAACAGCGGCACCAGGGGGCGCGTCTGAGCCTCACCGGGTTTCACGCAGGCTGTGGTGTGCCCCGGGTATCGCGCGGTCGGGATAGTTGAATCTCGGGCATGTCGACCCTGTGGGTGCCCACAATTCGGTCGTGGGCGCTGACCAGGGTGTGGGTGCCGGAAACTCGGCCGTGGTCGTTGACCTGCCGCGATGCGGGCCGATGCTGTCCTCGTGTCCCGAATCTTGTACCGATTCCTGGCATCACTGGCTCGGCTCACTGTGCGGTCAGGCCGCTCGAAGGACCTCGAGATCATCGTGTTGCGCCACCAACTCGCTGTGCTGCGCCGCCAAATCGACCGACCCGAGCTCACCGACGCCGACCGGAGCTTGCTCGGGGCGATCGCGGCCGCGCTCGCGCGACCGAGCCGAACCGGGTGGCCGGTCACCCCCGACACACTGTTGCGTTGGCACCGGCGCCGCATCGTCGGGCACTGGACCCAACCACAGCGACCGCCGGGCCGACCATCGACCTCAGCGGAGCTTCGCCGACTCGCACTGCGCCTCGCAGCCGAGAATCCGACCTGGGGATACCGCCGCATCCACGGCGAACTCGCCGGGCTCGGCCATCGCCTCGCTGCGTCCACGGTCTGGCAGATCCTCAACAACGCCCGAATCGACCCCGCACCCACACGCTCGGAAGTCACCTGGTCGCAGTTCCTGCGGTCCCAGGCCGCCGTCGCCTGCGACTTCGCCACCATCGAAACCGTCACGCTGCGCAGGTTCTACCTGCTGTTCTTCATCGACATCCCTACACGGACCGTGTACTTCGCAGCGATCACGGACCACCCCACCGGCGTCTGGACCACCCAAGCGGCCCGGAACCTGTTGCTCCAACACGGCCACCAACTCGCCGACGCCCGGGCGCTCGTGCGCGACCGCGCCAGCCAGTTCATCGACGCCTTCGACGAGATCTTCAGAACCGAACGTATGAAGATCCTCACCACACCTGTGCGCACTCCCGTGGCGAACGCGTTCGCCGAACGCTGGATCGGCACCCTTCGACGCGAGCTCCTCGACCGCACCATCATCTGGAACCGCCGCCAACTCAACAATCTTGTCGTCGACTACATCGATCATTACAACACGCACCGGCCCCACCGTTCACTCGACCAGCGACCACCCGTCGCCACCGACGCTGCAGACCAGCCAGACAGACACCTCCAAGTCGTGAAAACGGCCCGCTGTGGTGGACTCATCAACGAGTACCGAAATGCCGCCTGACCAGCCACGACACAGTTTTCGACACCCACAGGGAAGCAGGGCATCGGACTCGAGAGGGACCGCAGCGCTGATGATCAGACGATGACGAAATCGAAGACTTCGTGACGCCCTCCCCCGAACGCACAGCGAGGGGAGCAGCCAGCCCAACCAACAAGCGGTAGATGATGCCGTACACGAGGACCCATCATCGGCCCGCATCGCGCCAGGTCAACGACCACAGCCGAGTTTCCGGCACCCACAGGCTGGGAGACGTGGTCCGTCATGGCTGGTCCCCGACAAGGTCGTCGAACACGCTTCGGTGTCCGTGAGCTTGTGGTCTCGTGGTGAGCGGAGCGTCGTAGCGTTGTTCGTCATCGTCCGAGTCGTGCCAGGGCTGCTCCCTTACCCACTTCCATCTCTCGTCTTCCAGAGTTGCCGCAGCGGCTCGGACGGTCTCGTTGTCTTTGAATTCAGCAACAAGTGCATCGGCGAACTCTTCGAGCGGTCGGGTGAACCGTTCAGGGTCTTCATCCGAGTCGTACCAGGTAGTGAAGTTCTTCAAGATTGACTTCGGGTTCGGCACGACCTCGGTCATGAGCCGCGTCCGTAGAGTGTGCTCCTCGTCGGGAGTGAGCATGTCGCGGAGATCGCCGTCCCACAGGACAGCGCCGTCGGTGCCGTCGATGCAGTAGTCGATGATGAATCGGACGAACTCGGTTCGAATCTCTCTGGGGAGGACTCCGTTGTGATGCAGACTGACGATGAGATCGTTGTCGGGGTCGTCCTCCAGAGGCAGGGATGGTTGAGACAGGTCATCCAGCAGGCCTGGGTGGCGTTCCAAATAGAGGCGCTGAAACGCCGGAACGCACTGCCTGGCTACATAACTCTTGCACCGACGACGCTCGAACCCGCCCGATGCACCGGTGGCCTGGAGCGCTTGGTCGAGGCGGTCAATCACTGTGGTCCACACCGGTTCTGGCAAGACGATGGCGTTTGTGAATCCTGTGTCGCCGCACGTCGTTCGAGCCACGAGCACATCCGTGTCGAAGCCCTCGATGAGGAGATGCAATAGTTCGGGGCTTCGGATCTGATCCGAGTACGCGTCGATCATGGTGGGGTGGGCGAAGACCCAGCCCGACTCGCCGTCGCGGATGACGTGGGCTACGAGGGATCCCTTCAAATGTGTCAGTGCGCGGGTGACGCCCGCGATTGTGCCGCCGGCCCGTGTCAGAAACTCCTGGCGAGGCTCGTTGAGCGTGATTGGGCTTGGCAACCAGCCGCGACTGACGAAGATGAGTCCGAGAGCTGAGAGGCTGTCGTCATCGAGGCTCGCGAATGTGTCAGCGAGGAACTGCCGTGGGTTCCTAAAGAAGGCTTCAACATTTGTGGCCGTCGGATGCCTGAGGTGCGTGGTGAAGGTCGGATCAGCGAGACGGCGAGCCAGTTCCGGAGTGAAGCCCCAATGGTCGGCAGCCGACTCTAGGTAAGGGGTCAAGTCCCGGAGGAACGCCTTGGGCTGGCGTCCGTGCTTGAGGTGATTGTAGAGGATCTGGCGGCGTTCGCTCGGGGTTAGGTCAGCGACATCCACGACGATCTGTGCGCTGTCGAGGCGCGGGAAGGTACCGGCTTTGAGGTGCAGCATCGCGTGGTTCAGGACGTAGTCGCGACTTGTGAGCACGAACTTGGAGCCGCCGTCGATTGCGGACTTGAGCCTAGGGGTAGCGCGCTGCCAACTCTGCGCTAGGTGAGGGGTGAACTGGGTGGTGCCGAATGCGTCATCGAGCCAGAACAGTTGCCTCTCGTTCGGATTCCATCGCTCTGCGAACTGAGCTGCGTCTTCGAGGATGATGACATGCGTGCCGAACACGTCGGCTGCTGCTAGAGCGAGTTGACCGGCAATGGTCGTCTTCCCCGTTGCCGGTGCGCCCGCAAGAAGCACGAATGCGTGGTCGTCGAGAGCCCGAGCTGCCTTCTCATAGGTTGTGGTGCGCACAAGTTTGGACAGGTCGGACCGCATGCAGTCAAGGACCGCTTGGGCCTGTTCGTAAGCGCGTTCGTCGAGGATCTGGGTCAGATCACCCAACCCGTACAGTCGCGGGACGAGCATTCGCAGGCGTGCACTCTCCGCGATCGTCTCGTTGATCCATGTCGAACTCAGGATGCGAGATTGGCTCATGCCACGCTCGCGCAGCGCGGCGTCGAGCCGCTCTTCGGTTCTGGCGCTCATTCGGGCATTGGTCATCAACAGGTACACGTCGCAGCGTCCCGACTTGGCCAGCCGTTCAGCCTTGTCGAGTTCATCAGCCAAGTCCGAGAGGCTCAGCGTCGTCTCAGGCCTCGTGGTGTGCTTGACCTGGATGACGAACTCACCGCAGAACGTCTCGCCGTCGTGCTGGTTCCAGACTCCCGTGAACGCACCGTCTCGCCCACCGTCGTTGCTGTCGAGATAGCCGACGACGGTCTGGCCGAGGATCTCACGGCAGATCGTGTTGCAGAGTGATTGGAAGTCGGACCAGCCCAACTCGTGCAGCGCGAATGTGACGGTACCCACCAGTGGCAGAGGCTACAGATCCATACTCGTGGTTTCGGCACGGCCGGCCGCGCGTGGCGGACACCCGAAGGACTTGAGATCGTTGTCCTGCGCTACCAGCTCGGGGCGCTGCATCGCCAAGTCAGTCGACCTCAGCTGGCCGAGGCGAGGCAGCCCGCCAGAAGCGGTAGGTGATGCGGTACACGAGGACTCAGCATCGGTCCGCATAGCGGAAGGTCAACGACCACGGCCGAGTTTCCGGCACCCACAGGGCTGCGAGGCTTCATCTACGACATGGCGATGGACTCAGAGGCCAATGACAGAGTGCTCAACAACAAGGTGCTGCCAATAGACAAAGTCCCCAGGCTCAAGGACGGCAAGTATCGTGGCGGTAACCTTGGGCCCCACGAATTCACGACCCGCAGCGGCAGCACTGAACGCCACGACGTCAAGACCTGCAACGGCTCGACGTGGGTGCTGCTGCCAGACAGCCGCGGCACAGAGATTTCGGTGCCGCTGCGCCGCAAGCACCTCTACTGGGGCGACGAGACCCAACAGGGAATCATCGCCTACTGCGAAGTCGAGATCCCATACGAACCCGAAGTTCCCCGCGGGCTGCGGGGAGCCACCACCACCGTGCGGCTCAACAGCACCGACGATGAGATCCACAACAATCCCCACACCCGCCGCACCCGGTCGCTGCGCGCCATCCCCGAAGCCGACCCCGACTTCGAGATCCACGGAGGCCGCGAGGACATCGAGTCCACCTTCTCGAACCTCAAGTACTGCATCCGTGGCAGGCTCAGGTCCATCCACGAGGACTTCAACCGCTTCAACATTATCTCATACCAGATCCTGCGTCTGTCTCGCGCTCTGAGCGCGTACCACAAGCGCACCGCCACCACAGCGACGCAAGCGATCCCGATAGCCGCCTAGCGCCCGCCTGCGCGGCCTGGAACCGGCCCTCAGAAGGCCCCAGGCCGCCCCGGCGCGCCCAGCCGCGTCACGCGTCCCACCAACGGCGCCTGAGCGCGGGAAACCGGGTCCGCTGATAGTCTGACCAGCCCGCAGGAACGGCTCCAAGAGCTAATTCGCGCAACAAATCGCGCAAACCCCGCCCTCGTGGAGGATGCGCGAATTACAAACCCCTAGGTCAGAGGCTTGAGTCATGAGGGGGTTGGAACGGATTTCGCGCGATCCTGGAACGTTTTTCGGCTCGGGAACGCGAAAGCCGAGGTCAGAGGCGGTGCAGGCATGGCCGGACTTCCTGTGGTTGTTGCTGGGTTGAACTGTTTGTTCGACACGGGGGTCTGCGAACACACCAGTGGAGCAGATCGGAATGGTCGGCCGGGTCGTTGTTCTCGTCTGGGGTGGTTCGTCAACTACTCCTAGGCCATTATGCGCGTGGTGGCGGCACCGGGCGCGGCGTGACGCTCTCATGGTTCTCTCAAGCGGCAGCGGCCCGGGCGGCCCGACCAGCCGGCGGACCGCAGCCTGGTCGGGCGCAGTGCGTGCTGTGTGGAGATCGTTGTGGTGAAGCCGCGATCCCTTGGCGCCGACCGCCGCGCCCTGGCGTTTCACTGGCGCAATTGGTCTGGGGGATCCGACGGTCGCGGGATCGGCACGAACGAGCGGTGACACGGCCCTGGGGCAGTGTCGGCGCCGCGATGGCTTTGGTGCTGATGATTTGGTGAGGACTATGGTGGTCCTTTGTCGCCATGACGGACCGAAGGGAGTCACAGCCATGGTCAGGCTTGGGGGTTCGAGGCGCGCGAGCAGCGCGCGGCACCGTGTCGGGGTGCGACCGCTGATCGCAACGGCGGCTGCGTTGTCGGTTGCGGCTGCGCTGTTGAGTCCCGTGCCGGCCGCGGCCGAGACTGCGGCGGCCTCTGAGACTTTGCCTGCCCCGACTGCTGCGTCGTCGTCGCGGGCTGGGGTGTTTTGGGCTGCTCCCAGTTCGACATCCGCGCAGGTGCACCAGGCTGCTGCGGTCTCAGCGGCAGCGAGCTCGGTCGCAGCCGCGGCCGGTTGGCCCGCGGCGTCTGGGCTGTTGGCGGCGGGGCCGGGTGTGGTGGTGTTGGCGCAGCCGGGCGGGTTCTTGGATGTGCCTGGGGATGCTTACTACTCCACTCCGGTCGCGGAGCTGGCGGCGGCGGGTGTGTTTGCGGGCACCGAGTGCGTGGAGGGTTTCTGTCCCGGCGAGCCGGTTGACCGCAAGACGATGGCGGTGTGGACGGTGCGGGTGCTAGACGGGGTGGACCCGCCGGCGGTGTCGGAGTCGAGGTTCGATGATGTGGACGCGGCCGGGTTTCATGCGCGGTTCATTGAGCGCATGGCCGAGCTGGGCGTGACTAGGGGCTGCGGGGATGGCACCAATTTCTGTCCTGAGCGTTCGGTGAGCCGGGCCCAGATGGCGGTGTTTTTGTCGCGGGCCTACAGCCTGCCAGATGGGTCCGACCCGGGTTTCGCCGATGTGCCCGCTGATGCGTGGTACGCGGCGGATGTGGCCCGGCTCGCCGCGTCGGGCATCACCGTTGGCTGCGGGGACGGCACGGTGTTCTGTCCCAGCCGTGCGACTACCAGAGCCCAGATGGCGACGTTCTTGTGGCGCGCGGAGAACCGCATCGAGCCCGAGACATCGCCGGGTGAGTTGGAGGTTGTACAGCAGGAGGTGTTGGATTCTTCAGGTGGGGTCGTCGAGGCCGGCGGGACTGTGGTTCGCGTGCCCGCGGGGGCGGTGGATGAGCCGGTGCAGGTGGAGATCAGAGAGCCGCTGGGCGTGTTCGGCACAGTAGAGGGCGGCGCCGTGGTGGGCATTGAGCATCGGGGGCCGCTCGCCGCGCCGGTGACCGTTGCCTGGGATGTGGGGCATTTGAGTGATGCCCAGCTGCGTTCGATCCTTTTGGTGCGCTGGGACAGCGGTTTGTCGCAGTGGCTGCCCGTCGACGTCGACTACGAGATCGCGGCCGGGGTCTTGACTGCTGAGATTCAGCAGTGGTCGTGGACGACGTGGATCGCGGAGGTCCAGGACACGGCCGCGAATATCAGCCAGACCTTCCAGGAGATTCTCGGGCGCAGGGTGGACGCGCCCGAGTGCTCGGGCGGGCTTCCTGAGTGGGTGACGAACACGGTCGAGCCTGACGAGGGCGCCAACGCGGCCGCGATTCGGCTCTGCTATGAGTACCGCGGCGGCGAGGCCGTGACGATGCGCATGGCGAACAATCGGGTCTTCAGCCAGTTCGTGTACAGCGACACGCCCGGAGCGTGGGGCGACACCGTGGAGGGCCCCTTGCCGCGGCTGTCGATCCTGGGGGTGCTTCACCAGGTTGCGAGCAAAGTGTTCTCTGATGACACCCGCGTGTTCATGCCGCCGCTGACGCAGGCCGCGGTCGCGATCGGGCGCCCGCAGGGCCCGGTCACTCATACGATCCACTTCCATCGAGAGCACACGGCGGAGACGTTCCTCGGTGATGTGGTGTTCTTCGTGGGGAGCAAGTTGCCGACCCCGACCGGGACCGCAGCCTTCGAGGTTGTCGGAGTCTTCCTCACGGTGCTGTTCGAGTGTTCAGCGCCGAGGCTGTTCAGGAAGGTGGGCCCGGACGAAGGCCTCTGGGAGCTCTTCTCGGCGGCAGTGGGCGCCACGCGGAAATGCATCGAAAGCATGCAACTGCCCACCACCGATGAGTACACGAAGCTCACCAAAGCGCTGGCCAAGAAGAGCCTTTCACTCCAAGAGTTCCGGCGCCTGTTCAACGCTGAGACCCTCAGCGGCTTGAAAGGAGCCTTGAGGGCGCTCGCGGTCGCGGAAGCGTTCGGCATCTTCTTCGACCTCGCCGCCGACGAGTGGGCCGAGTCCACGCCCTGGAGCATCAAGGTACAGGGACGCATCGCAAGCCTTGGCGACTGGACGCCCACCTGCTCAGACACCGAGGAGGACTCCAACCGTCTGTTCTTGAACCTCGTCTTGCGGAAGCCCTTCACAACCGCTACGGCGCTCGGCGATCTGCGCACCTTCGACAGTTGGAGGCCCTCAGCGGAGGAGGCGGTCGCTCCCCTGGCGGACTGCGGCAACAGCCACAAAGTCAACGTGGCGGCCGATGTCGACGACACATGGGGGATCGAGCCCGCCGACAAAGGGATCGTGCGCGACCTGATATTGGAGATGGTGGCCCCGGATCCCACCGGCGGGTACAGCGCCATCACAGCAGGCGACTCGCACACGTGCGCGCTGAGCGCAGACGGGGTCGTCGCTTGCTGGGGAGACAACACCCACGGGCGGCTGTACGAGCCCGACGGGCAATACAGCGCCATCGCAGCCGGCGGGCGGCACACCTGCGGGATACGCACCGACGGCACCGTCGAATGCTGGGGCGACAACACCGACGGGCAACTCGACGCCCCCGCCGGCGAGTTCCGCGCCATCACAGCAGGCTGGAACCACTCGTGCGCCGTACGCAGCGACAACACCGTCGAATGCTGGGGCGGCTACTTCGCCACGGACAGCGTCAGGCCCCAACAGGGCGTGCACGCCACATCGCCCGAAGGCCACTACAGCGACGTCGCCGCCGGCTGGATCCACACGTGCGCGATACTCACCAACGGCACCATCGAATGCTGGGGCAGCAAAGACGAGGGGCAACTCGACGCCCCCGTCGGGCAGTTCCGCGCCATCGCCGCTGGCTTCACGCACTCCTGCGCCATACGCAGCAGCGACAATACCATCGAATGCTGGGGCGACGACAGCCGCGACAAGACGAACGCCCCCGTCGGGCAGTTCCGCGCCATCGCCGCCGGCCGGAACCACTCCTGCGCCATAGGCACCGACAACAATGCCACCTGCTGGGGCATTGTCGGATCACACGGCCAACTCGACGCGCCCGAAGACCAATACAGCGCCATCGCCGCCGGCTGGAACCACTCCTGCGCCATACGCACCAACGGCGGGACCATCACATGCTGGGGCAACAACAACACCGGCCAAACCGACGCGCCCGGCGACACCGACCCACCCGACGACACCACCGGCGGGACGGCGCCGAACACCACGGCACCGCCACCCACCCCCACCGCCGCCTCCAACGCCGTCACCGCCGGCGGGAGCCATTCGTGCGGGCTGCTCAGCAGCGGCACCATCACATGCTGGGGCCAGAACGAACACGGGCAGGCCGACGCGCCCGCGGGGACCTTCAAAGCCGTCACCGCCGGCGGGAGCCATTCGTGCGGGCTGCTCAGCAGCGGCACCATCACATGCTGGGGCCAGAACGTAAACGGGCAGGCGGACGCGCCCGCGGGGACCTTCAAAGCCGTCGACGCCGGCTACGTGCATTCCTGTGGGCTGCGCAGCAACGACACCATCACATGCTGGGGATACAACTATTACGGGCAGGCGGACGCGCCTGCGGGGACCTTCAAAGCCGTCACCGCCGGCACCACCGTGCATTCCTGTGGGCTGCGCAGCAGCGGCACCATCACATGCTGGGGCGACAACGGCGCGGGGCAGTCCGACGCGCCTGCGGGGACCTTCAAAGCCGTCACCGCCGGCAGCGACCATTCCTGTGGGCTGCGCAGCAAGGACACCATCACATGCTGGGGCGGCAACGCCTACGGGCAGGCCGACGCGCCTGCGGGGACCTTCAAAGCCGTCACCGCCGGCGACGGGTATTCCTGTGGGCTGCTCAGCCACGGCACCATCACTTGCTGGGGCTACAACGGCTTTGGGGAGTCCGACGCGCCTGCGGGCACCTTCAAAGCCGTCACCGTCGGCAGCCATCATTCCTGTGGGCTGCGCAGCAACGACACCATCACATGTTGGGGACACAACTATTACGGGGAGGCCGATGCACCGTCGGGGACATTTGGCGCGCGCGGCGATGGTCCTACGGTTGCTGTGTCCAAGGGCGGGCTCGGCCCCACGTCGGTTGGGCCGGGTGAGGGAGTGCCGTGTGCCCCCGACACGCCGACATGCCGCTACCTGAACGTCGAGCTGCGCAACTTCGCGGCAGGGACATACACGGTCTCGTGCTCACATGACGGCTGGCAGGGGGACCCCGACCCCTCGACCTTCTGGACCTTCACGGTCACTGTCGGTGAGAGCGGATCGGCCTCCTCGGATGGGCCGTGCTTCATCAACTTCGCCAAACTCACCGGCAACGGCGCCTACGTCACAGTAAGCAGCACCGGCACCGACACCATCACATCCAACTGGCTCAAGTAGCCCCAGCAGCATGAGCCTCACCGCCAAGATCGACGGGATCGAGACCCGACTGAGCGCACGACTGGACAGCGTGGAATCCAAACTCGACCGGATCATCAACCAGTTGGAGAACGGCGCATGAACCGCGCCGATTCGCGGGGTGTGCTCTCGGCTGTCATCGCTCCGAGCCGTGAGGTTCAGGCACTACGGCAGGAAATGGCATGTTCGTGTCCATGGCGGAATGTGGCGGTGGACGATGTCGATGAGATCATTGACCGGTTGGAGGATCTACGATGACCGCCCCGGACCCTGCTGGTGCCAACCTTTGCGACGAGGAGCCGTTGGTGGACCTGGACGTGTTCGAGGCTGCTGGCCGTGCGCTGGTCGCGACCGCGTCCGAGAGCGACGAGTTGGCGCGAGCGGAGTAGTTCAGTCGAAGGTCACGCCTTCGGGGGTGGGCGACGACTGGGCGCTGGCCCACCAGACGAACTCGTCGTCGACTCTGATGATGAACCAGTAGTCGGCGTGTAGGTGCCGGAAACTCGGCCGTGGTCGTTGACCTGCCGCGATGCGGGCCGATCCTGATTCCTCGTGCACCGCATTGCGTGCCGCTTCTTCGTTGCGCTGGTTCGCCTCTCTGTGCGTTCGCGCCGCTCGAAGGACCTTGAGATCATCGTGTTGCGCCACCAACTCGCTGTGCTGCGCCGCCAGGTCGACCGACCCGAGCTCACCGACGCCGACCGGACCTTGCTCGGGGCGATCGCGGCCGCGCTCGCGCGACCGAGCCGAGCCGGGTGGCTGGTCGTCCCCGACACGCTGTTGCGTCAGCAGCGGCGCCGCGTCGTCGGGCACTGGACCCAACCACAGCGACCGCCGGGCCGACCATCGACCTCAGCTGAGCTTCGCCGACTCACACCGCGCCTCGCAGCCGACAATCCGACCTTGGGGCTATCGCCGCATCCATGGCGAACTCGCCGGGCTCGGCCACCGCCTTGCTGCGTCCACGGTCCAGCAGATCCTCAACAACGCCGGAATCGATCCCGCACCCACACGCTCCAGGGGGCCGGCACGTAGTCATAAACCCGCAGGTCAGCGGCTCGTGCCACGCGGCCCGCTGAACGTGTTTGGGGCGATTCGTGAACGCGGACCCCGTGATCTGAGAACGTTCCTCGTCGGTGCTGAGGCCGCTGCTGTTGGGGCAGTCCGGGATGCGGCGAACGACTTGATCGCTGAGCGAGAGTCTGGCACCGAGCTGGCCCTAACCGCTGCGGCGGTCCAACAGCACTCGCGAGGCGCCTTTCTTCTGGGTCGGATGCCATGCCCAATCTGAGCGGCGAGCCCGAGCCGCAGGCGCCTTCAGGGGTGCTCTGGTAGGTTCCCGGCGTTTTAACGACTCGGGGAGGCAGCAGGCCTTTGATGTCTTTGCGTGGGCTCGTTTCTGTGTTTGTTGCGGTTGCTGCCGCGGCTGGGGTGCTTGCGGCGGCGCCGGCGTCAGCGCAGCCCAGCCGGTTCGGCGATGTTGCTGAGGGCTCCTATTACAGCGAGGCGGTCATGGAGCTGGATCGGTCCGGGGTGTTCTCAGGCACCCAGTGCGACGAGGGGTTCTGCCCCGACAAGGCGATTGACCGCAAGACGATGGCGGTGTGGGTTGTGCGGGTTCTCGGGGGCCAGGATCCGCCCAGGGTCAGCGAGTCGAGGTTCGACGATGTGGGCTCCGACAGTTTCTATGCGCCGTTCGTTGAGCGTATGGCTGATCTCGGCGTCACCCGGGGTTGCGGAGACGGCTCTGTGTTCTGCCCCGACAATGTGGTGACCCGGGCGCAGATGGCGGTGTTCTTGTCGCGGGCCTACTATCTGGCCGAGGGCCCCGACCCGGGGTTTTCTGATGTCGCTGGTGACGCCTGGTACGCGGCGGACGTCGCGAGGCTGGCCGCGTCCGGGGTCACCCGGGGTTGCGGGGACGGCACGGTGTTCTGCCCCAACGCAACCACAACCAGAGCACAGATGGCAACCTTCTTGTACCGTGCCGAGCAGCTCGGTGAACCGGATCCCGGGTTGTGTCGCCCGAAGGGCACCGGAAGGGTTACCACAGCGGGGTTCCCACTGCCTGACTGGGCGGTGCCCACCACCGGGACTGCCCTGTGGGTGCCGGAAACTCGGCCGTGGTCGTTGACCTGTCGCTATGCGGGCCGATTCTGAGTCCTCGTGTACCGCATCATGTATCGATTCCTGGTCCCAGGATGGAGCGCGAAACCCCTGGTCAGCGCCCACGACCAAATTATGGGCACCCACAGCCTCCGCCAGGGCGTCGAAGCGTCCGCGGTCATCGTCCGCGAGACCGATGAATACGAATGGGAGATCCTCTACAAGACCGACAACGTCCTGCGCCCGACTCGGACATCTGCCGTGCAGACCACCGCGCTCGCTGCGCCAGAGTTGGCGAGCATCGCGGCGTCGTTGCGGTCGATCCGATGGGCCGCGCTCGTGGCGGTCTGGCTCCTCATCGCCGCAAGTGGTGCTCGGCTTCCTGTTGGGGTTGGCCGCACCAGTCGGTTGAGAGATCCGCACGCTGTTACCAGCATCGTCACACCCTGAAACAGTGCGTGTGGGTGCCGGAAACTGGCGGTGGTCGTTGGTCTGCCGCGATGCGGCCCGATCCTGAGTCATCGTGTACCGCATCGTCTGTCGCTTGTTCGCTGTGCTGGCACCGGCCCCACCCTTCACTCGACCAGCGGCCGCCCGCCGCCACCGACCCACCAGACCAGCCAGACAGTCACCACGATGTCGCAAGAACGGCCTGATGCAACGGACTCATCGACGAGTACCGCAATGCTGCCTGACCAGCCACGAGACAGTTTCCGGCACCCGCAGGATGGGCCAACCCTAACCCGGGGCTTCCGCAACCAAGTCAGCCTCTCCGGATTTTGAATGGGCCCGCCAGGGTCACTCGTTCGTCGGATCCGCTGGCTCGACCAGTTTGCCCACGTTGACCTCAAGCGCCGCCGCGATGGTCACGATGGTGCCAATTCGTGGGTTGGGTACGCGCCCTTGTTCGATGCTTCGAATTGTGTCCACTGAGATGTCTGCCCGCCGAGCGACTTTCTCGGCAGAAAGCCCGTGCTCCTCGCGCGTCTTTTGGATCATGCTGCCGATTGCAGATCCAAGGCTCGGAGCCGACTCGGGAGATGCCGACGGCTTCATCGTAGTATAGTACTCGTATTATACTACGACACAATCTGCTCCACGGTCGGGGAACGCCTACCAGACGGTCAGGGCGGCGCTCTCAGACAGGAGCGCGGGCCCTAGCTCTTGCGTTGCCAAGCTCGCAGCCGTCCTCGCCTGAAGGCAACCGCGTAGTTGGACGTGGGACCGGCAGCGCGGGCCCTAGCTCTTGCGTTGCCAAGCTCGCAGCCGTCCTCGCCGTGAATCTCAACAAGCTGGCGATGGCAGTCAAGTGACGCCACACGACATCCTCCTCGCCCAGAGCGCTGAAGCGTTTGGCTTTGTCGGCGAGGTGGTGAAGATCAGCCTTCCGATCGGTCCGGTGGCGGTGACTGTGAGCATCGATGAGCACGAGCACGCTCGCCGCGCACGCGTGGGGCTGGGCGCGATCACTGATCGGGAGGTCGTCACCGCGCTATGGGAACTGCCTCACGCGATGCGGGTTCAACAGTCGGCGATCCCGGCCTGGGCTCGGCCACTTCTCGACCGGGCGCCTACTTCGGTAGTAATCGCAGACGGGGATTCGCTGATCCGCGAGAGCCGGCCGCCGCTCACTGTGTCTGGTGTTCTCGCGGTCGGGCGTAGCGTCGAGCGATTGGTGCGGCGTGTCGGGCAGCTCTCTGCGGTGGCGACGATGGCAGTGGTGGTCCAGCGAGATGTTGACCCGGCGGACCCGTGGAACCTAAACGCCGCTCTCTACGGGGTGGGCGTAGCCCGTTCCCGGAACGGGATGCTGATCTCAGTATCCGAGCCCAAGCACATCATCCCGACGCTGGGCGCATACCGATGGTGGATCTGCGAACTGGCTTACAAGCAGATCACTGAGAGTGTCGCCTCGCAGCCTGCGTGAGCCCTATAGCTGTGCCCAGGCATTGACCTGTGCGCTCACGTCGACGTGGCTGCTCGCCCGATGCGACAGTCTCTTGGCTGCGGCTCGAGCCTGCTGGCACATCTGCTTGAAGGAAGTGTCATGGGGGGGATTCGACGCGAGCAGGAGACCGAGAACATGTCGCACAGCAATTCGGTTGTGCCGGATGGCCTCAGCTTCTCTGGTGCGCGTGTTGAGGCGGCCCAGCGACTGACCGCTACAGCACCTCAAACGGCAGGCCGGGCTTGCGCCTCGCGGGAGGGCATCCAGCGAAGCGCCCGACATGAAGCCCAACAGAGGCTCCACGAACACCGCCGGGCTTGACGAAGGCCCTCCCCCTTGCTGGTCAGGCGGGAAGACGTGCCTCATCGTGGCCGATGTTCCAAAGGCCCCCAGTTTCGCTCCGTGGGCGACGGCGCCGATAGCCCCGATGTCGCATCGCATGACCGTCACGTCGCTGACCTGGGAGAGCAACTCGACGAGGCCCTTTACGGCACCGGCACGGCCGAGCGGGTCGTAACGGTCGGCGAAGGCCAAGGCGAACGGCAGATCGACATCGCGCAATTGTTTGATCAAAGCCTGCCGGCCCTTTGTCAGCCACGAGTAGTGGAGGGCGAGGGATAAGCGTCCGCCGTGTCTGTTGACCCAATCCCCTTCAGAGTGCAGAGCCAGCCCCAAAGCCAAAGAATCAGAGTCCCCTACATAGGCGCCCGGGCTGATGAACTCAGCCACGCCGACTTCTAGCTGACGTTGATGCCATTCGTCCCACAGGGTCGGGTGTGAGCCGCTTAAGTGTCTCTCGTACGCTGCCGGGTCGAGCCACAGACGCCCACCGAAGCCCTGTTGCCTGAGCCTGTTTGCAGCCGCTGCGCCTTTGGTTCCGCGGAGCACGACCCCGCCGGCGGAGCGGGCGTGGCTCAGGCATTCCGCCTCGTCGAGTCGCGGCGACAGATACCAGGCGATGTCGCCAAGCACCACCCTGTTGGTCGTGCCTACTTGGAGCATCCCACACACATAGCATGCCGAGCCGCCCGTATGGCGGCTTCGGCCAGGTCAGCACCGACTGTCGGCGGCCATGAGATCCTGCCCGCTGGTGGCCATGTAGCTGCCCGCTGGCGGCCAACGGTTCTGCCCAGCGGCGGCCGACAGGGTTGCCCGCGTTGAAGTCCATTTCCCGTCGGGGTCCACCGCGGCGGGGTGCTCCTGCTACTCGAATGGCCGGTCACCACAGCCGTGACCATCGAGCAGGAGGAGCGAGTGAAGTCTCACGAGGAAGTCATGAACATGTTGGAAGCGTTCGACGTGGCTGGGTCGTTGCGTGGCGCCGGTGAGCTGGCCGGGGTGTCTCATCACACCGTGGCCCGCTATGTCGCTGAGCGCGACGCCGGCGCGCTGGCCGGCGGCGGACCGCAGCGCAGGGAGCGGATCATCGATCCGTGGCTGCCGAAGATCGAGGAGTGGGTCGAGCGGTCCCACGCCAAGATCCGCGCCGACCGGGCCTTCGACAAGCTGAAGGCGTTGGGGTTTGCGGGTTCGGACCGGACGGTGCGTCGGGCGGTCGCGGAGGTGAGGGCCAACCATCGCCGTGGTCGGCGGCGGGTGTGTCGGCCGTGGATCGGCGAGCCTGGGATGTGGGCCCAGTGGGACTGGGGCGCCGGTCCGGTCATCGCCGGCCGAAGGACGAATCTGTTTTGTGCGTGGTTGGCGTGGTCGCGGTTCCGGGTCGTGGTGCCGTGCTGGATCGCAGGTTGGCGACGGTGATCGCCTGTGTTGACCGTGCGATGCGCGCCTTCGGCGGCGCTGCGGCGTATTGGTTGACCGACAACGAGCGCACCGTCACGATCGACCATGTCGCGGGGGTGCCGGTGAGGCATCCGGAGATGGTCGCGGTCGGCGGCCACTACGGGATCACGGTGGCGACGTGTGTGCCGGCAGACCCCGAGTCCAGAGGCGGGTCAGAGGCGACCGTGCGGGTCGCTGAAGCCGATTTGGTGCCCACCGACGCCAACCTGCGCGGCGACTGCACCAGCCGGGCCGAACTGGCCGAGGCCTGCGACGCACAGATGGCCGAGACAAACGGCCGTGAGCACCGGGTGATGCGGCGGGCACCGGCCGAGATGCTCACCGAGGAGCAGCAGCGCCTCCATCGGCTGCCCGAGGCCCCCTGCACGGCGGTGCTCGCCGAGACCCGCAAAGTCACTTGGAGCTCCACGATCAGCTTCGGCGCGGTGACCTACTCGGTCCCGCACACCCTCGCCGATGAGACGGTGTGGGTGCGCATCGACGGTGAGCGGGTCGTCGTGACGCACTGCGCGCCGTCAGGCCCTATCGAGGTCGCCCGCCACCAGCGTTCGACGCCTGGGCATCCGATGATCGACGACGCCCACTACCCGCCGCGCCCGGCCGGGCCGCTGCGGCGGCGTCCAAAGCCGACGAGCGCGGCCGGACAGCGCCGGCGCGCCGACGACGCGCACTCGCTGCAGCCCGGCACCGCCGCCTGGGGCCGCCTCGGAGCCGACCGATGAACCCAACACCCATCGACGAGGTCGTCGACTTGTTGCGCACCCTGCGACTGCCCCACATGCGCGCCGCAGCACCAGACCTGCTGGCCACCGCCAAGGCTCAGCGCTGGGAACCGGCCGAAGCGATGCGGGCGCTGCTCACCGAGGAGCTCGCCGGCCGCCAAGCATCCTCGATCCGGGCCCGGCGCAAAGCCGCCGGTTTCCCCACCGGCAAGACCTTCGACGCCTGGGACGAGACCGTCAGCTCGATCCCGGCGCCGACCCAGCGGGCGCTGCGCACCCTGGAGTGGATCGACCGTCACGAGAACCTCGTCGTGTGCGGCCCATCACCCACCGCCAAGACCCACTTCTGCGAAGCACTCGGACACACCGCCGTCGACGCGGGCCACAAGGTCACCTGGTTCAGCCTCGAGCACCTCGGAGCGCTCGTGCGCCGCCACGGCGCCGACGACACCGCCGCCAAAGCCATCAAGCGGATCATGCGCGCCGACGTCATCGCGATAGACGACATAGGACTGCTGCCGGTCACCACCGACACCGCCGAGGCGCTCTACCGCGTGGGCGACGCCGCCTACGAGAAACGCTCCATCGCCCTGTCGAGCAACCTTCACCCCGCCGGGTTCGACGAACTCATGCCCAAGACCATCGCCAACGCCACCGTCGACCGGCTGCTGCACCACGCCCACATCGTCCTCACCGCCGGCGACAGCATCCGCCTCACCCAAGCCACCGCCGGAAAGGGGGTGACGCCACTCACCAACTGAACCACGGGCAAATCTGTTGGCCACCAACGGGCAGTTCTGTTGGCCACCTACGGGCAGTTCTGCTGTCCGCCACTGGGCAGATCCCACTGGCCATTGACAACCGACCGCGGTCGCGGTGTGAGAGGCCTTGTGTGGGTCAATGCCGATGACAACGGTCATTGGTCGCTCCTTGCGGGTTGTCCGATTGCGGGGTTCTGCGGCGGGCAACCTGAATTCCAGGAAGCGATGCACGCCTCTATCGAGCCACGCCGCAGCGGGCGGCGACCGGCCGGGCACGCTATGAGAGAGCCACACCGAGGCGGGCAAGGAGCGTGGGAGCCCAACCGGTCACCGTCCTCGCACCCTACGCCCCCGTCGGGACCGGGATGCTGGCCCCATTCCAACAAGTCAGGGGCCTTGAGCTGAACACCGTGAGTGTCCTGTCCGCCGTCCCGGCCGGTGGTGCCACACATCGGAGCGATACCCGAGGAGGCATCACCATTATGACACCAGACCGAGCCGGAGTCTTCGGCGGGATCGACACCCACAAAGACGTTCATGTCGCCGCCGCGGTCGACGCGGCCGGGCGGCTGCTGGGCACGGCGGAGTTCGCGGCCGATTCCCGCGGCTATGACCAGTTCGCCGGCTGGCTAGAGTCTTGGGGCGCTGTGGGCCGCGTCGGAGTCGAGGGCACCGGATCCTACGGTGCGGGCCTCACCCGGCACCTCGCCGCGGCCGGCGTCGAGGTCGTCGAGGTGAACCGCCCGAACCGCCAGACGCGACGCCGCCGCGGCAAGACCGACACCGTCGACGCCGAGACCGCAGCCCGCGCCGCGCTCAGCGGCGACGCCGCTGGAGTGCCCAAGTCCGCAGACGGCTGCGTCGAGGCGATCCGCACGCTGTCGCTGGCGCGGCGCTCCGCGGTCAAGGCCCGCACCGTCGCCGCCAACCAGATCAACGCTGTCGCGGTGACCGCCCCCGAGCACCTCAGAGACCGGCTGCGAGGACTCAAGACGCCTGAGATGGTCAAGGTCTGCGCCCGGTGGCGCCTTGACGCCGCCGGCGACCCCGCCGCCCGCGCGGCCAAACGGGCACTGCGGGCGCTAGCGAGCCGCCACCGGGCGCTCACAGCAGAGATCGAGGGACTTGACGCAGAGCTGCTCGCACTGTGCGAGCGGGCCAACCCGGCGCTGCTGGGCACCTGCGGCGTCGGCGCCGAGGTCGCCTCAGCGCTGCTGGTCGCCGCCGGGGACAACCCCCAGCGGATGCGCAGCGAGGCGTCGTTCGCCGCGCTCTGCGGGGCCAGCCCCATCGAGGCGTCATCAGGGCCCAGGGTCCGCCACCGGCTCAACCGCGGCGGCAACCGCTGAGCCAACAACGCGCTGTGGCGCATCGCCACCGTGCGGCTGCGTGTCCATGAGCGCAGCATCGACTACGCCGCGCGCCGCCGAGCCGAGGGCAAGACCCGACGCGAGATCATCCGCTGCCTCAAGCGCCACATCGCACGCGAGATATACCGGCTGCTCACCGACCCGCCCCAGGTCCCACACGGCGAGAGCCTGCGCCTCCAGCGCACCCGACGCGGGCTCACCATCGACGCCGCAGCCCAAGCCCTCGACACGCACACCACCCGCATCTCAGCACTCGAACGGGGCCTCTACCACAACCGCGACCTCGCCGAACGCTACCAGCGGCACCTCACCCAACTCGCGAGTTAACAAACATAGGAGCATCACAGTTTCCGGCACCCACAGGCGTCGCCGATGGTCATGATGACGTCGCGCCGGTCGAAGATGGCCTGCTGCTGGGTGACGCCGCGAGGTCAGCGAGGCCTAGGTCCGAGCCCGGCTCCGGGGTGCGCGGGGTGCTCGCCCTCAAGCTCCCTGAACCTGGCTGGGACAGGTAGAACCGGCTCTGCTTCCGGGACACATCTTTTCCGCGGGATGCGGTAACGAAGAGGCGAGTTCTCTCTCGTGTCGCGCAGCTGCTGGCGGACGGCTCTGGCGAGCACCTCGGCGAGGAGCGGCGGCGTGGCGTTGCCTACTTGGTGGACTTGTTGGCGATAGTTGCCTTCGACCTTCCACGTTGCGGGGAAGCTCTGAAGTCGCAACATCTCGCGGATCGCAAGTGGACGACTCTCCCAGTGGAACGGCCCGGTTGACGGACCCGGCTTCGCCGGCAGTGTCCATGAGGGCTGATGCTTGGAGAGCTTCAGCAGGAACGACCAGAATCGTCGTCGGTATCCGAACAGAGATCGACCACCGCCCCGGTCCGTATGCCAGAGGTAGTTGTGGCCCTCCGGTATCGACGGGAGAAGGTCGGCCCATGTGCCGCATGTCTCTGGGATCTCGCTTGAGCGAAGGTGGAGCGATCCGATGGCGTCCCAAGAGCGCACTGGTCGTTCGACGTGAGTCTTCGGCGGCCACGCGAATGCCTTTCCGTCGCGACGGGCTACGACGATGGCCCGTCGCCGATGCTGTGGGACGCCGTAGTCAGCAGCATCCACGACGGAGGTCTCGAGCCGGTAAGCACACGAGTACCGCTCGTTGATCTCCTGGAGCTGACTGGCGAATAGACGGATCGCAGAGGTCTTGCCGGATATGAAGCCTGGAACATTCTCCAGGAGTATCGCTTCCGGCAGGAAGACGTCGATCAGATGGAGCAGGTCGTGGAGGCAGTCAGCTCGGCGATCGTCGATGCCGGTTCGGCTGGTACTCGACCACTGTGCAGCCTTTGAGAACGGCTGACAGGGCGGACCGGCGGCAAGGAGGCTGAGTTCTCCTTGGTCCAGGCGGAGGTCCGCTGGGCTGACTGAGACTGCGAAGTCTGCGATGTCGTGCCCAACGACTGGCCATTGCCCGTTCCGGTTGGCGTGCACCGACGACCGGGCTAGCTCGTCGAGTTCGATCGTTCCCACGAGGCGGAACCCAGCGGCTTCGATGCCGAGATCCATGCCGCCGACGCCTGAGAATGCCGACAGCGCGGTGGGTGCCGTTCGGGCACTGCGTTGACCGTTCGCCTGGCTGCGAGTCATAGACGTCGGTTCGCGGTCCAATCGTCCGCGTCAGAACTAGAACGAGGACGTCGTGGATGGTCCGCCATCCACGCGATGATGTCGCCTCGGTGCCAGATTCTGGCTCTTCGAGGGCCCCGGTCGATGACCGGCGGGGGGAAATCGCTGTAGCGACGAAGGTAAGTTGACACGCTGTTCCGGTGGCGAAGCCCTAGCAGTGACGCCACATCGTTCGCGTCGACGAGGTCGTGCCCTGTCCGCATCTGCATCTGTCTACAGCTGTACTCATGCCTTCGCGCGGATATGTCACTGATGCTGCGTACGTGCAAGACCAAGCAGCGGAGGCTGGGTGTGAGTGTCACTTGGCCGTCGATGAACTCGCACCGTCCCGCCTTGTTGTCACGCCTCGCGGGTACAAATGATATGTGAATAGCGGTGTGGGCGCATGGGAATACGAGCGCTGGTCGGTTGAACTCGATCGCTATTTCCTTCATGAGCCGGCGGGCCACCCGATCGTGCTGTGCGTGGATGCGGAGACCCTGGCCAACCTGACCGGCCAAGATGGAAAGGAGGTAGCCGCCGCCCTCGCGCGTTGCGTTGGATCCGAAGTCATGCCGGGATACCGGTTCGGGGCGATAGCGACGCGCTGCGATAGCTGGGCCGATGGTGATCAGCAGAGCGCACCCCCCTCACTCCCGTTGCTCGCTGTGGCTGTTCTAGCCGCCTCGATGATGGATCGTTCGGCCGAGGTCGGCGCACACAACTACTACCGTAGGCTCCGGCAGCTCCTCGATCCGTCCGACGATTTGCCCGGGATGCCGGGCGACTACGGACCGACGATCCCCAAACTGTGGCGCCAGCTTAAGACCTGGCTCAATGACACGATGTGTGGGAATCGAGGAATTCTGACCCTTCCATCGGATGAGGTCCTCGCACACAATCGATACCGCAAGAACATCGGCCACGCACTGCAACATGCACTGTTTCGAGCGTCGGACCGACGTCGCCTCGTAGCATTCTTCAGAGCAGTCGGGCTTGAGCCAGATGAAGAGGAGATCGAGGCTGTCGAGCTACGAAGGGCGTTGGCGCTGTGGGCCCGCCGCCGGCTTCCTCAGGCGGAACGGTTGCACAGCCTCGCGACCGAAGCGGAGCATGAGACCTACTGTCTACGACTCCTACAGCGACAGGCCGCGGACTCGGACGGCCTCTTGGACGACCCGGAAACGGGGAACCCGGTCTCGCCGATACGACTGTGCTTGACAACGCGGCCGCGATCGATCGGGATCGTGCTGCCCCGGGACGAGCGCATGCCACTGAAGACGTCAATCGACTGGGGCGATGAGGCGATTCAGCTGTCGTCGAGCATCTCAGAGCCGTACTTCCATCCGGTTCCGCTACCCATTTCGATCAGCGGCGAGATCCTGTCAGAGGACCTGACCGTCGTCGGACCAGACATCGGAGCAGTGCTTGAGGCGAAGCCGATCCACGCATTTCGCTACGACGAGTACCTCGGAGCATGGGTCAGCACGGACACGATCGCCTTCGGCGAGCTCCACTATCTACTCACTCACGACGACGAGTTTGAGGAGCTGATGCAGTTCACACGATCGGAGGGCATCGACATCGCACAGGTCGCCAGCTTCGCCAATCTCGTACCGTCCCGGTGGAATGTCATCTCAGGCTTTCGCATCCTCAGGCGTCCGGCGGCGGAACCGCCGAGCGGAGTGGCAACCCTTCTGCGGAGCGGTGGCGGTCCGAGACTGCGCCTCGTCGGCGGCCTTCGAGTGCCAGAGTTCACGCGTGCCTATCTCACGGGCGGAGCACCTCTGCTCGCCCTCCCGGCTGGTATTCGCTCTGAACAAATCATCCTTCGACGCGCGAACACGAGCGAGACGCTGTCCCTTCGACCGGAGTCGAGCGAGTACCCGCTCGACAAACTCCAGCTCGACGAGGGCCTTTATCACATCCAGTACGGGGCGGCACGCCTCTCGTTTGACCTGATCGACGGGCTTGTAGAGACCGCCGGCGAAGGTGCGGGGTCAGTCAGCACTCCTGGACGAACGACGGGCCTGCGCGGATTTCACGGCTGCATTCGCCCAGAACTTCGCCCCGTCACCGTTCCCGCCCCGGCTGAAGGGGAGCAGTGCGTGCTTGTCGGGCCAGGTCCCAACGACCTTGAGATCGTCGAACTCCCCGTCTGGCTGAGTGACCTCGTGGGAGGGGGAGGTCTCAGCTGGACAGCGACCGCCGAATGGCTCTCGTTCGAGCCCGTGTGGCGACTGTCCAAGCCAGGGCCAAGAGCCGAGCGCTACGAGGTCGCGAGAGTCGGCGACGCTCCACCACAACCTGGTCCTCATGGCGACCATTGGGCAGGCCTGATCAAGCGAGCGGATCTGACCGATCCCGATGCTAACACGTCTGCACTATGGCAGCAGTACGTAGCTGCCGCGGAGGCAAGCCCGTGACGGCCCCAGACGATCTTCTGCGCTGGGCGAGTGAGACCGGCCGTGGCTCGTGGCGTCACCTCCGCGACGCGGCGGCATATCTCGCGAGAACGCACGCACTCGACGTGAGACCGTGGCAACTCGCAGTCCCACTCACCTCGCTTGGCCATCTCGACATCGACTGGCAAGAGCAGCGCTGGAGCGTCGCTGCGCCGGCCGTGGCGCTCAGCCCGGGTATGGGCCTGTGCGCCTATCTCGTCGGGGCACGACCCAGTCGGATGCTCGAACGATTCGACGAGGCGACAGAGGACCTTAGGGTGTACCCCTTCCGGCTGAAGCAGCGCAATGCCCCGGCTGCGCTGTTCGCGAAGTGCTCCTCTGCCGCCGTGACGGAGGACGTGGCGCATCGCCTCGGAGTGCCCCTCATCTTTGAACCGGCCAGCGGAATCGTCGAGGAGCTCCCTAACGTCGTATTGGACGAGGCCAGCCGGAGTTCACCGATCCCAATCGAGGACGGCCTCGAGCGCTTTGATCCCATCGACGGCCGGTGGCGACAGGTCACGGGAGGCGATGAGGAAGGGCTCTATCGACTCGACCTGTACGGTCGGCGCATGCACAGGCTCCGTCGAGGCGACGATTGGTACTCCGTCGACAAGGCGACAGGCCAACTTCACGTGCTCGAGGGCCAAAGCGACCGTCTGTTCTGGTGCAGGCCGTCGAGCGACTTTCGAGTCCCGTCCACTCTCGAGGTGGTCGAATGGTTGGGGCTGCCTCCCCTTGCGCAGCGAGCCGCTGTCGCGTCTAGTGGACTCGTGCCAGTCCTCTCCGGCAATCGCCGCATCTACCGCAATGTGACCCGCTCAACAGCGACCACCATCGCTGAACGCCTTGGCCTGCCCCTCACAGTGGAGCACAAACCGTCGACGCGGCTGAGCAGGCACCCCAGCCGATCGCTCTGATGCCCCATCCGACGACAGTCTTCACGCGGCTCCGCGAGCAGGTCTTCCGGTACTACGGCACGCCATATCGCCTTCGGGTCCCGGAGGTCGAGGCCGAAAGGCTCGCCCTACTCGACCGCGACGGCGCCACGTGGCGCGAGCCGTGGATCGAGGCGATAGCAGACTACGAACTCTCAGGAGACGGCTTCGCCACTGCGCTTCACGCGATCGAGGCCCCAACCGAGTTGGCGAGCTTCGCCAGCTGTGGGCTCTTCGAGTATCCCGACGTCTTCAAGCATCAACGGGACGCTCTTCGCGATTCCCGAGCGGGATACAACGTGGCAATCACGGCCAGCACCGGCTCGGGCAAGACCGAGTCCTTCCTCCTGCCAATCGTGAGTGCCCTGATCGAGGAGTCCGCGAGCTGGACGGGGACGTCACCAGTCGGTGACGAATGGTGGGACACGGGTGGATCGTGGGCTCCACAACGTGCCGATGAGTATGGCCGGATGCCCGGTGTACGAGCCCTGATTCTCTACCCAATGAATGCGCTCGTCGAGGACCAACTCGTCCGCCTGCGGCGGGCACTTGACTCGCACGGTGCCCGGGCGTGGCTCGATGCGAACCGTGGCGGACATCGCTACTACTTCGGCCGCTATACCGGCGGCACTCCGGTGTCCGGCCTCCCCAACAACGCCAGTGCCGTACGACGTTTCAGCGCATACCTCAGCGACGTCACGCGACGATGCCGGCAACTCGAGGACGACGACGAGCGCCGATTCTTCATTCCCAGGACGGACGGTGCCGAGATGCGCGGGCGCTGGGATATGCAGCATCACCCACCGGACATCCTCATCACAAACTACTCCATGCTCAACATCGCGCTGCTCCGCGACGTTGACAGTGGGCTCATCAACCACACGCGACGATGGCTTGAAGACAGCGCATCGCACGTCTTCCATCTCGTCGTTGACGAGCTTCACATGTACCGCGGGACCGCCGGCACCGAGGTCGCATACCTCATCCGGAACCTGCTCCTTCGGCTCGGACTGACGCCTGACTCCAGCCAAGTACGGATCCTCGCAACGTCGGCCTCTCTTGGCGACGAAAACGACGCACGGGAGTACCTCAGCCAGTTCTTCGGAACGAGCCGCTCGTCGTTCTCCGTGCTCGAGGGACGAAAGACACAACCGGAGGGCGCACCCGACTCGTTGACGCATCATGCCGCAGCGTTCGCCGCGGCAGCTATTGACGACTTCAGCGCAGAGGATGTGATCGATCTGCTCGACTCAAGCCGCGCGAGCGACGTCGTGCAGCAGGCGATCAGTCAGCGGGCACCCAACGGCGGCAGCGCGATCGCGCTGAGCAAACTCGATTCTGCTCTCTTCCCGGACGAGCAGGCGGATCACGGCGGCTGTGGACTCAGCGCGAGCCAGCCCATGGTAGGACTCCTCCGCCTGATCGAGCGAGCCACCGGCGGGCGCGACGCGACAGTGCCCCGCCTCCGGACCCACCTCTTCTTTCGAAACATCGTCGGCATGTGGGCGTGCTCAGACCCCGGATGCAACAGGATCGAACAGCTTTTCCGTCGCGCGGACGGCGAGCGAACCATCGGCCGCCTCTACGACCGCCCAAGACACCGGTGCGAGTGCGGGGCCCGTGTGCTTCGACTGCTGTACTGCCAGAGCTGTGGAGATCTCTTCCTGGGGGGCTACCTCGCACCACCGGTTGAGGACGGAGGTCGGCTTAGTGATCGGGACCGATACCTCGTCGCCGAACTCGGAAACCTCGACGCACTTCCCGATCAGGCTCGAGTCACCGAATCGGCATTGGACTTCGCTCTGCTCTGGCCTAGACACGTCCCAGCCGAGGAGATCGGCACCCCCCAGTGGACACGCGACAACGGCGACTACACCTTCGAGTTCAAGCGAGCGAGCTTCGACCCCGCGAGTGGCCGGCTCGAGCTCACTGCACTCAAGGCGAACTGCTGGACGTTCGAGATCACTCACACCGGCTCGGGGGTCGACCGGCGCAGAGACATCCCACCCCTGCCCATCAAGTGCCCGCAGTGCAACGCCGACTGGGAGCTATTCACCAGTGGCCAGGGGCGCAGGCCGATCTGGAACGCGAGCCGCACCCGTTCGCCGATCCGCAACATGGGTACGGGGTACGAGAAGATCGTGCAGGTCCTGGTTGACGCGCTGGGGCGCGAGCTCCTCGACGACGGGGACCTCGCTCGGCGCCTCGTCCTGTTCTCGGACAGTCGCCAGGACGCTGCCAAGCTGTCCGCTGGACTGGAGAAGCGCCACTACCAAGACCTCGTCCGCCAGCTCATCGTCGAGCAGCTAGCCAGCTCACCTCCCAATGACGTCGCGGCGGTGCGCTCGTTCCTTCTGGGTGATCGCTCGCCGGATTCCATTGAGGCCAACGAACGGCTCCGAGCAGCGCAGCCAGATCTCTACAACGCGCTCCGCGACGTACACGACGAGATCCCTGCTGCTGAGGCAGAATTGGATCGTTGGCTTGCGAAGGCGGCCACAGGTCGAGCGCTCACAGAGATCCAGATCGACGTGAGTACATCGCTCGTCGGTCTCGGCATCAACCCGGCAGGGCCCGACCCCTCGGCTCAGAGCTGGGGACGAGGTGGAGACTCCTGTCGCTGGGAGGACCTCTACCACTGGACTCCGACTCCACCCGTGAGACGAGCCCCGCTGTCCACCCAAGCCGAGTTCGATCTTCGGAACCAGATCGACTCGCTGTTGCTGAAGGAATGCGCACTCAACGTGTTCGCCGGGAACGGGCGAGACCTCGAATCGCTAGCTCTCGCGAGGCCGACGATCCCGATCGAGATCGAGGCTCAATGCGATGGCATCGACCAGCCGACCTTCGAGGAGATCGTCCGCGGGAGCATCCGAGTACTCGGCGACAACCGAAGGATCCAGGACCTAAAGGGGCCGTCCCAGAGCACGCCGGCAGATCTCCGGAAGTACTGGGAGCGGATCGCCGAGGCCCACGAAGCCGATCCAGCGCAGCTCGCCAAGAGCGTCGAGGCCGCCTGGAATGATGCAGTACTGGACTACCTGATCCAGCCGAGGAAGCTGCGGCTGGCGCCGCCGGCAGACAGCCACTGGGTGTGTGAGAGGTGCAAGCGTCGTCATCTGGGTCCGGCCGGAGGTGTCTGCACTGCCTGCCTCGCCCCACTACCGGAGTCGCCCGACGCTGCGCTCCGCCCGGAAGACGACTACTACGCACACGCCGCCAGCAGCGGCGACGTGCCCTTCCGACTGCGCTGCGAGGAGCTCACCGGCCAGACCGACAAGACCGATGGGCCCAAGCGCCAGGCGAGGTTCCAGGAGATATTTCTCGATGACGAGTCTCCTCTCACCGCGGGCGTGGACCTCCTCAGCGTCACAACGACGATGGAGGCTGGCGTTGACATCGGCTCGCTTCGCGCCGTCGTCATGTCGAACATGCCGCCACAACGCTTCAACTACCAGCAGCGAGTTGGCCGAGCTGGTCGCCGCGGAGCGCCGTTCTCATTCGCGCTGACCGTCTGTCGCGATCGAACCCATGATGACTACTACTTCGGCCACCCAGATCGCATCACCAATGAGATCCCACCAACGCCATACCTCGATCTTGGCCGGCGCGAGGTCATGCAGCGGTCAGTCGCCGCAGAGGCGCTGCGCCTCGCCTTTACCAGCGCGAAGGCTGCGAACCCGGCACTCAAGCTGGGCAACAATGTTCACGGCGAGTTCGGCCTCGTCGAGGACTGGGAGAGGAATCGACCTCTTATCGCAGACGCCCTCCAACAGCAGCGACCAGAGATTGAATCGGTCGTGGACCAGCTGCTGCTGAGCGCGCCGCAGCACCTGAAACAGGAGCGCGACGATCATGTCCGGTACGCCATCGACGATGCTGCCGATTGCCTCCTCCAGAGCATTGATGACTCGCTGGCCATGCCAGCTCGACAGGACGCCCTCAGCCAGCACCTCGCCGAGAGAGGCGTGCTCCCGATGTTCGGATTCCCGTCGCGTGTCCGGCCGATGTATCTCAGACCGCCAACTCGCGGCTACCCGTGGCCACCGCCAGCTCTCGTGGACCGCGATCTCGAACTCGCATCGATCGACTTCGCACCTGGAAGCGAGATCGTGAAGGACAAGAGCCTCCATACGGCTGTTGGTGTCGTCGGATATCGCCCACAGGGAAGCCAGGTTGTCACGATCCCCGACCCGCTGGAGCCCGCGCTGCCGATCTCCCTCTGCCGTAACTGCGGGTCCGTGCGAATCGTCGACGACCAGGCAGCGCGGACTTCCTGTCAGGAGTGCGGTGCCCTTGCACCGGACTACAACAACATGCGGCTCGCCGAGCCAGCAGGCTTTCGCTCCACATACCGACCCGTCGACTTCGAAGGAAGCTTCACACGCGGAGCGCGCGCCACAACGCCGAGGATCGCGCCAGATCTTACGCAGATGCAGGCGGTGAGAATCGATCATGCCGTTGTCCTCAGCGGGCGAGCCGACGTGTTCGTCGTCAACGACAACAACAGCAATCTCTACAACTTCGCCCCGTACATCGGGAGCGCCGAACGCGAGCGAGGCTCATGGCTCTCCGTCGAGCAAGCACTACAGGGACTAGGCGGCCTGCGTCAAGCCGACCTCGATGAGACACGTACCTGGACCGGGGCGATCGGACTCGTCAAGAGTACGGACGCGCTGCTCATTGGCCTTGAGCGCGACCAGCCGGGGCTGACTCTCGTCCCGTTCGAGCCGGGTTTGAAGGGCGCCTGGTACTCATTCGGGTTCTTCCTACGAGCAGCTGCAGCCCGGCTACTCGATATCGGCGAGCGCGAACTCAACGTCGGCTACTCGGTGCGCGCCGACGGCTCCCGAACCCATGTCGAGGCGTTCCTAGCGGACTCGCTTGAAAACGGCGCTGGATACAGCACCTGGCTTGGGGAGGAAGCCCACCTTTGGGATCTGTTACGGGAGTGCGATGCCTTCGCTGCGGAGTGCGAGACCGCCAGCCACGACTGTGACAGCTCCTGTCCTGACTGCATCCGAGACTTCACGAATCTCATCTACCACCCACTGCTCGACTGGCGGCTCGCCCGAGACCTTCTCGATCTGATTCGAGGCCGCGGCCTCGACCTCCAGCGCTGGGAGTCGGCAGAGAGAGCCGCCGCTAGAGCATTCGCGTCCGACTTCGACGGCGTCGCGGTCGAGCTGGACGGATCTGTCCACGCTATTGAGACCGACACATCGATCGTCCTCGTTCGCCACTCCCTCGAGACCCCCACGGGACGAGAGTCCCAAGCTCTGACACCGCGACTCGACGAGGCTCTCGTCGACGCCGAGAATCGAGTCGGAGATCCAAGCCGCATCGCCTCAGTGAGCCTCTTCGATCTCGAGCGTCGACCTGGGTGGATAGCGAGCCGCCTGGGAGTGGCATGACCGGGTCCCTGGCATCCCGCCCTTCGGGACCGCTCTCTCCCTCTCTCCTCGAACAGCTCACCTGCCCCTCAGGGTCGCCTTCACCCAGAGCCGAGCCGGTCCCCAGCGGTCCCGGCGGCAGACGGCGCAAGCGCTGCTCGGGGACATCGCACACGACACCATCGAAGCAGCGCTTAAAGGCGCCGAGATCAACCACGCCTGGACCGCTGTGGGTGCCCGAAAATGCGTGTGGGTGCCCGAGACCCTGTCGTGGTTGGTCAGGCGTGTGGGTGCCGGAAACTCGGCCGTGGTCGTTGACGTGCCGCGATGCGGGCCGATGCTGAGTCCTCGTGTACCGAATCTCGTACCGATTCCTGGTCCCAGGATGGAGCGCGAAACCCCTGGTCAGCGCCCACGGCCGAATTATGGGCACCCACAGGGCTATATCGCTAGTTCCCCAAACGGGGCCAGGCGCGGCCACGGCGACCGAATGGGTGAGCTAGCCGTACACGCGTATCGCTACCGCAGCGACGACTAGGGAGAACACGAGCCACCCGACGGCCTCACAACGACGACGACACTCAAGACAGCTCGCCCCACGGCGACGGGCTCGGGGGACAGCGCGCCAACGGCCGCGGTTAGCGCCGCCGGCGCCTGCCGGGGCGCCCGCGCTTCCGCCTCCGCGGGAGACGGCTACGGCATTTGCCGCGGTGGCCGGGCGCGAGCTTGCACCGTCGGCCGGTGGCCTTGACCCTCTTGCCGCACGTCGCTGACGGCCGGCTGCGGGGTGCGGGCTTGACGGTGGGTGTGGGCAGGCTCATCGGCGGCGGAACGGACCGCTGCGGGGGCGACGGCGCGGGCTGCTGGGGCTGGCCCACCAGCCCGTACTGGCGGGCAGCGTGCTGTCTCAGGGCGGTTGCCCGGCTACTGAGATGCTCCAACACTTCCCCTTTGATGTGTTCGAACGCCGGGTCGTCCGGCAGCGTCCCCGCGTCGGCCAGATGCCGGATGGTGTCGCCGAAGTCGGGCGGCAGATCGTCGTGCCCGAACCGGCGGCAGTAGAAGCCGACCCCGTCCTCGAGGGTGTAGCCACTGAGGGTGTCGATGGCGTACAGGTCGATGTGGTCGCGCAGCTTGGACCGGAACCTGATGATCTCCAGCTTCGTCGCGAGCAGATCCGGCAAAGACCCCACGGGCATGCCGCACACCTCGATGCCTTCTGCGACGCGGCTCATGCCGTGCGGGCCGGCGCTGACGCGCCGTGGCGCTTGGAACACATCCACACGCACCCCGTCCACAAGCGCCCTACACGAGTTGTCCCACACGCCGCCGATCTTGACGTCGGTGAAGTCTTGTCCTAGCTGCATCGCGATCACCGTGCCAGGGAACGGCTGGAGGGTCATGATGTCGAGATCCTCCGAGAAGCGGTGCCGCAGATGCAACGCCACCGCGGTGCCGCCCATAAGCACACCGCCGCGGTCACGGGCGATCCGCGCGACCCTGGCCCATACCCGCCGTAGGGGCTCGGCGAGCACGTCGGCGTAGGCGTCGATGTCAGCCACAGCGGCCCGCGATGGCGGCGTCGATGTCGGCAGCGTTGGAGCCGCTGTCGCAGCCTCGCAGCTGCCGGCACTGTGCCAGCACCTCTAAGGGCAGCTCGGCTAGAGCCCACTGCCGCGCCGCGGGGTCGTGGCCGGTGATGAGCGTCTCCGCGATCAGCAGCCCGTTGGCGCTGATCGTCAGCTGGTCTGCGGGAGTCCCGGACCAGAAGTTGAAGAACCAGAACTCCGGCGGCACCATGTCGTCGAATCCCCGAGACTGTTCGTCGATCCGCTCCAAACGGACGACAGCGAGCATCTTGGCGCAGCTGTCGCTCCATGTGAGCCGCCACATCCGCAGCCGCAGCTGCTTGTAGCCCCACAACCGTGAACGGCTCTCGCTGAGGGCCCAGCCGCGCCGCTCGATTCGTCGCAGGCACCGCCTCACATGGCCCGCCGACACACCGCTGAGAGCTGCGATCGTGTGCACGGTGGCACCAAACGCCCGCCGCCGCAGCACTGTGATCACCGCCCTCTCGCAACGCGACAGCGACCTCGCCTCACGCTCGAGCCGGGGCTGGTCGGCTGCCGGCTCGCGGCCCCGCGTCCGCCGCGGCGGCTGAGCGGGCTTGGCCAGCAGCGCCCGCAGCTTCGCCTCCGGCGGGCTGCCCGCCGCCAGCCCGATGCCCTCGAACAACGACGCCACGCGCCTCGCTGTGGGGGCCGAACACCCCAGCTCAGCCGCGACTGCGGCCCCGTCAGGCCTCACCAGAGCCGCGGCCCGCAACCAGGCGTCCGCCGGCAGCTTCGTCGCGTGCAGCGCTGTGCGTGTGCTCCACCGAAACGGCAGCCTGCACGACCCGCAGCGCCGCCGCGCAGGCGATCCACTGACCTCGCTTGACCCGCATCCGGGGCATCGCGGCCCGCCAGGCCAGCGCAACAACTCAAAATGGCGATCGATGTCCTCCACGCCCACATTCTACCACCCGGGAGGTTTGGTTTCCTAAACGCGCGCCCGGCGTTCGGGCCTGGCGTCGGGCCATCGCCGGCCTGAGCCGCGTTGGCCAACCCCAGATGCCCGGGCCTGAGCCGCGGCTGGCCCTGTTTGGGCAACTAGCGATATACCCCCCAAACATCTTTCGCCAGATTGTCCAGAAAGGCCCGCAATTCCCTCATCTTGGGGACCGGCGGGCGGATGGTCCGATCAACGATGCGGCGAAGGTACCGGTCGGCGCTGGACTCTCCGCCGAAGAGAGACTTCACAGAGTGCGACAGCTCGTCGCGGTTGATCGCGAACAGCACCGCAACACCGCGAACGTCGAATAGGTGTCGTGCCACCTCCAACAGAGCCAACGCATGGTCCGGACGGCACCGGTCCAGATCGTCCACGCACACCACCACACCCTTCGGTCCGCTGTCTTGCGCCCAGTCTCGGAGGCTCGCCTTGAATTCCCCGATTTGCTTCTCGGCTTCGTCCCGGGCGTTGACGTCTGGCTCCGCGTCGCCGAGAGCGCCCTTGTCGATGAGACCTCGAGAGCCGAACTTCGCGAGGTGCCACCCAAGCGCGACTCCGCCTGCCTTGATGCGGTCAGCGATCGCCTCGTCTTCGGCGCTGAGCGCTGAGACGAGATCCACCAGCGGCACCCTGTGTGCGGCCTTGAGCCCACGCGTTGAACCCCGCGACCGGGATCCCAAACTCGTGTTGAAGCCGTGCCATGCACATCGACAAGAACCCGGTCTTGCCGGTCCCCAGCCCGCGTCCAGCGCGACCGCCGCAGGCCCGTCCATCTCTGCTGTCGCTGCGCACACCTGCTTTGCATGCGGGGGTGGGTGCGGCTCAGACACCCCCAGTGCCGGCGGCGCCCTTCGAGCACCCTGCCAGCGTCACCGCGTCAAGGAGTGCGGCGGGGAGGTCGACGCCGCTGAGCCCTCGGGGCCTTGCTGTCTCGCGCCGGTTCCCGCGGGGCTCTCAGTTGACGCCTCTCAGCGGCGGCTGCAGCTTGACTTGTTCGTCTGAGTGGACGTGGCCCCGCAGGAGGTGTGTGTCCTGCAAGGATGATCCGCAGCAGCCTGGTGCCGGCGCCGTGATCGAGGTCCACGAGGCTGCACAGATACACGATCTGAGGAGCATGGGAGTCGAACGACATCGTGGTCACGTCGGTCGTGCAGTCCGCCTCCTGGAGGATCCAGACGTAATGGGTTCCGGGCACCGCGCAGTCAGACGCGGACGGCGAGCAGGCGTCGTTGGTGGTGTACACCCGGAACTCGCGCGCCGGCTCCGCGTACGGGTTGACCGCTCCGGCGTCGACCCGTATATCGAACTGCAGGCGGATTCCCGAAGCGCCGAAGAGGCTCACGTCGATGCGCTCCGGAGGCGGGCACGCCAGCGTGATCTCGTCTACGTGGCCGCCGGCGGCATGCGGTTCCCAGAACAGCCGCAGCGTCCCATCACATGGGAGCCGCCGCTGGTGGGCATTGTTGTGGCAGTAGGGGACATCTGCGTCAGGGTCGTTGTCGTGGTAGTGCATGTCGCCGGACACGCAGTTCACGGCGGGGCCGGGGCACGGGTCCACAATCAGCGTGTGATGCACGTCCGGGTCGGCGGCGTCGTGGGCGACATGGTGCTGTGGGGCCGCAGCACAATCAGGGACGCTCATCGGGCCGTCGGCGTGGCAGTACGGTCCCGGGCCGCCGCCGTGCTGGTGCTGACCGTCTGGGCAGTCGCCCTGGTCGCGGTCGGTGGTTGTGCTGATGTCGTCGTCTGTGATGGTTGCTGTGGCCGATGCTGTGCCGAGCGTTGCGTTGGCGGGGTTGGTGAGCGTGCCGGTGAACGTCTCGTCGGGTTCGGTCGCGGTGTCGTCGCAAACGGCGACGGTGAACGTCGCAGCGATGGCGGTCGGCAGGAAGGTGATGGGTCTCGTGCGGGTCTGGTAGTCCTCTGTGCCGTCATCAGCGGAGCAGGTGTTGGCTCCTGACGCCGTTCCCGGTGCTGTGGATGCTGTGAGCGTGACCGTCTTGCGCGACGTCGCTGACAGGCTCACATCGAACGTGACCGCACTGCCTTCGTCAGCGGAAGCGTCAGAGATGCTGACAGTCGGCGGGGCGTCGTTGTCGGTGATGGTGCCGGCCGCTTCTGAGGGTGAGCCGACGACAGCTCCGATGGGACTGTCCGCGTCGTCTATGCGCAACAGGAACGTCTCGTCGTGCTCGTCCGCGGTGTCTGACACTGTGAACACCGGCACTGCGACGCTCAGCGACCCGGCCGGCATCGTCACCCGATAGCCCGACTTGGGCAGATAATCCCGCTGAGTCACTGTTGATGCCGCTCTAGCCCTGATCGTTCATGAGAATTGTTGATTGGGAGGGGTGAGTGTGTTTTTGTGTGTTTCTGGTCGGCTGGGGGGTGTGTTGTGGGGTGGTGGCGGGGGTGTGTGGGGTTGTTGGGGCCGGTGTTGGCGCTGTTGGGGGTCTCGGGCGTGTCTTGGGGCGCGTCGCGCTGGCGTGTGGGTCTGTGGCTGGTGCGGGCGGGGGGTGTGTGCTCAGATGAGCAGGTTGATGCGGGTGCGTGCGTTGAGGATGGCTGCGGTGGCGGCGCTGTCTGGGGGCAGCGCGAGGGTGCTCGCTCGGGCGTGGCGAACGAGGCGGGCGGGGGTGTGCCAGAGGTTCCATCGCAGGGTCTTGGGCCTGGCGTGTCGCAGGGCGCCGGTGAGGCATGTTTGTTGGAACCATCTCACGGCGGTGTCCGCGAACGCGGCGAGTTGGTGCCATGTCGTGTTGGCGTTGAGGTCACAGAACGGGAACCGTTTCGCGCCGCTGTCTTTGAGGCGTGCTATGTGGTCCTCGACTCTGGCGTGGGCTCGCATGTCTTTGTCGCGCTCCGCGGGGCTGCCGGCGAGGTTGGTCCAGTGGCCCCAGTAGCGCCAGTGGTCTGTGGGGAACAGCGACCGCCAGCTTCCGCCAAGGTGAGCGGGTTTCGGCGGTGGCCAAGAACGGGGCCTGCGGCCCGGGACCGTGCCAGTGCCCCTCGTAGCCGGTCTCGCTACATCGTCGAGCGGAGCTGGCACAGAACGCGCCACAGAAAGGCCGCGGACCGGGTTGAAGTGTCCGTCAACGGCGACCCCAGGCCGGAGCTTGCCGCTGCGTGGGCAGAGTTCGCTGAAGGGATCATGCCCGCAGCAGTGGCAGAACTCGCGATCTTCGACGGCGAGAAGATCGAGTCTCTAGCGGACCCTGCGTCGTCAGCCGAGGTTCTCAGAACCAGCATCTACGGATTGCTGGGCCTCGATCTCGTCGACCGGCTCCGGGCTGACCTGGGGAGCTTCCGACGGCGGACAGCCAGAGCCCGCAAGGCTCAGCAGCCGGAGCTGGTTGCTGCGAGGCTGGCCCAAGCCGAAGCAGACCTCGCCGAAGCAGAACGAGACGCGATCTCGGCTAGTCAAGCACTCGCCGACGCGGAGCTCGCCAAGGCGGACGTCGAAGCTCGACTCCAGAAGGCCAACGACCAGCTAGCGAAGACAGGCGGAGAGCTTCTCGCTCAACGCGACGACATCCACCGCTGCATCGCCGAAGCGAACGCCGCAGCGGGCGCCGTTCAACGGGAACTGCTCCAGCTCGCGTCAAGCGAACTGCCTCTAGCCCTTGTGCCGGATCTCTTGAAGCTGGCCGTGGCAGCCGGCGAACAGCACGAGAATTCGCGCCTTGCAGAGCAGACACGCTCGGCTATGTCAACACGAGATCACCGCCTCGCGACGCTGATCGCCGTTGAACTCAGCCTCGGTAACACAGCAGCGGCACAGGTCCGCGACGTGCTGACAAACGACCTGGAGTCGATCGAGCGTCCTGCGCCCCCCAGCTTCTCGCCGGCTCTGGAATGCACCGACGCCGCACGCGAGCTCCTGCATCGCCGCTTCGGCGACCTTCAGTCCACAGCGGAGCGTCTGACACGTCAGTTCGACGCGCACAACACCGACATCGAGCGCCTGGACGCGATGTTGGCAGCGATACCCGACGCTGCCAGCGTCGCCGCAGACGTCGAGTCGGTCGCGACTGGTGAGGCTGAGCTGCGAGCCGCTAATAGGGCCGTCGCACAAACCGCTACCGCAGCCAGCGACAGCGCGCGAGGCGCTGTATTGGCGCGTCGCACTGTTGACGCTCTGGCTCACGAGGCCCTCAATGCGAGCGCCGCCGAAACGAACACTGACCGGATAGCGCGCGAGGTCTCCGCCGCCGACGAGGTACTCGCACGGTTCGCTCACCACATGGTGTGCAAGCACCTAACCAGGATCACTAACGAGATCAACGCAGCGCTCGCTGCCCTGCTGCGCAAACAAGGGCTCGTGGCCGGAGTGCTAATCGACCCGGAGGACCTGTCGGTCACGCTGCTGGACTCGAAACGTCGGCGGGTCGACGCCCGCAGACTGAGCGCCGGAGAGCGCCAGATGATGGCCACCGGCATCCTATGGGGCCTGTCGCGGTGCACCGGCATGGCACTGCCGGCTGTCATCGACGCGCCCCTCGGCCGCCTGGACCGCGCACACAGAACCAACCTCGTCGAACGTTACTTCCCCAACGCTTCACGCCAGGTGGTGCTGCTATCCACAGACGAAGAGATCATCGGCGATCACCTGCTGCGCATCCTGCCCAAAGTCGGTGCCCAGTACCGGCTGGATTTCGATGAGACCGACGCATGCACCTCGATTCGGGAGGGCTATCTCGATGGGTAGATCGGCTGTTGTCGATGTCGTCCGTGTCGATGAGCGCGCCAAGAACCAGCTAATGACATTGAAGCGGCGCACCGGGATCAAGAACTGGAATGTGCTGTGCCGCTGGGCGCTGTGCGTCTCGTTGGCCGAGTCCTCCAACCCAGCGGAACAGGAGATCGGCACGCTGTCCAACGTTGAGATGTCCTGGTCGACATTCGGTGGGCCCGCAGCCGACATCTACGCTGCGATCATCCGGGCCCGGTGCGAGACTGACGGCATCCCCCAGACGCCCGCCGCTGTAGCGGAACAGTTCCGGCTCCACCTGCACCGCGGGATCACCTATCTGGTCAGCAGCGAGAGAACCAAGACGCTGAGAGGTCTAGTCTCCTTCGCCCTGCAGCCGTGACTTCTCCAACGCGTTCGTGAGGCTGGCGACCGGTCTGCCCGCCTCGGCTAGATCCAGAACCTTGCGCCGGAACGCAGCCGGATAACTCCTAGGCACGATGACCTCGTCATCGACGTGCCCGAGATTCAACTATCCCGACCGCGAATAACTGGAGCAGACCAGGCCCTCCGAAAGAGCCAGGGTGCCTCTGTGTTTGTCAAGTGTCTTGTCGGGTGGGGGTTTCGGGGTGGGATCGGTGTTGTTCGTCGGTCAGCATGAGCCGCCAGACACGGGCTGCGATCTTGCGTTTGAGGCAGCGCATGGCTTCTTTGTGGGTCTTGCCCTGGCTGATCTTGCGGTCGTAGTAGCAGCGGCCTTCGCTCTGTGAGGTGTGTCTGAGTCTTCCGCGGAGATCGTGTTTGGAATCAACCGTGTCATTGGGTCTTGTCGGGGTTGTTGAGAGTGGTCCGGATGGGCGACGTCGACCTCGACGCCGCCGCCGTCGCGTTCTCGGGAGCCGCGGCGCGCGTCGGGCCACTCGACGAATGGGGCACCGAGACGGTTCTCAGGTTCGTGCGCAACAACCCGCCAATACCCGTCGACGGTCTGTTGTGCGTCACCGCCAATACCAGCCCCTCTCGGGCCGCGCAGCGGTGGCGGTGCGCCTCGGGCAGGTTCTGCAAGATGCGGGGCTGTCGGGGCGGCCCGGGGTGACGGCCCGCTCGATCCGGCTCACCACCGCCAACCGGGTCCTGCAAACAGAAGGGATCGAGGCCGCAGCGAGGTTCTTGGGGTCGCCGTCCTTGGACAGCACCGCCGACGCTCTCGGCTACCGGTGGGGACAAGACGATGGCTAGCAGCCGGCCTCGCCTGTTTGAGAACCTCGATCCGGTGCCGGTCGCGGAGGTCCACTCCATCGTCGGCGACGACACCACCGCGAAGCGCAAAGACGGGCCCAAGGGCAGCACCAAGCGGCGCAGCAAGACCAAAGCCGGGCACGCCACGCGCAACAAGTCCAAAGGCAAGAAGTCCGGCGGCAAGAAGGTGAAGGGCCTCAAGAAGGTGAAGGGCCTCAAGAAGGTGAAGGGCCTCCAGAAGGTGAAGGGCCTCCAGAAGGTGAATGGCTCCAAGTTCCGGCCCTCGGACCTGCAGTGGCTCAAGCTGGTCGCGTGCTTCCGGCCGATGTGGGAGCTCTCCCTGCAATTCGATGCCCTCATCGAGGCGTCCAAACCGCTGCGCACACCGGGAGCCAAACGCAAGTACCGCACATTCGAGGCGATGTTTCTGGATGTGATCGCTTGGCGGTACGGCAGCTACGAGTGGGCGGCGGACAACCTCGCGGATCCCGATGTGTGGAACCTGTTGCGCGATGCCGTGGAACACGCGTACCCGCACAACAGGCGGATGCGGCTGTGTGAGACCCCACCCTCGAGAAGCCAGAACTACCGGTTCCGGCAGCAGCACGCGACCGATGATCTGCGAAAGGCCATGCTCAACCATGTGGAGCGGGTCTGCGCCGAGGCGATATTGCAGATGGGGATGCTGCCGCAACAGGCGGGCTCTTTGACGAATCCTGATCCGTACTCGTTCATGTCAGCTGACGGCTGCTGGCTGCCCGCGTTGACTTCGTTGACACTGCACGACGCGGTCGATCCTGAAACTGGCGAGATCGTCGGGCGGTACGACCCCGACGCTTTGGCGTATCACACCCACGACGGCAAAGCCTCCTCGCCGGGGCATCTGCTGGTGATGGTGCTGGCACGCAACCCCTACCCCAAAGAGCGCATCGTGGCGTCGGTCCGGCTCAAGTCCGCCCACAACCCAGAGGTCAACCGCAACGACGCGACCATCGCCGTCGACGCGGTCCTGGAACTTCTTGGGAGGTTCCCCAAGCTGCGCGCCAATCTCGTGGGCCTCGTCTATGACATGGAGCTCAGCGCCGCCGACTTCGACCGGCTGCTCGACGCCGGGCTCATCCCCGTCTCCAAAGTGTCTTTGACCAGCCAGGGCAGGCCCGCCTCCCAGAACCTCGGCCCGCACAACTTCAAGACCGAAGACGGCCAGAGCGTCTCCCGCACCGTCACCGCGGTCAACGGCACGCCGTGCGTCACCGTTACCGACGGTCACGGCACCGCCTACTACGTGCCGCTCAAGCTCATCCAAGTCAAGAAGACAGACCGCAAGAACCGGCCCCAGATCTCCACCCGCTGGGCCATACCCGACAAAAAGCTCGTACCCGATCATCTCGTAGGCGCCAAGGCCCGCATACGCCACACCCGCACCAAACATGAACGCGACGCCGGCCTCAGCCGCTCGCGGGCGCTGCGGATCTTCCCCGAATCCGACGAGCGCTTCCCCGTGATCTTCCCCCGCCGCGAGGACTCCGAATCCGGCAACAGCGACAAGAAGTCCAGGATGTGGAAAGGCCGCTGCCGCACCCTCAGACACCGAAGCGTCGAGTTCAACGCGATCACATATCAGATCCATGTGCTGATAACCGCGCTGCTCGCGTATCACAACCGCACCGGTGCTGACATGACCCGATGGTTCGGCCAGCACCAGCTCCCGCGAAAAGTGAGGCGTCAGGCCCCTCTGGCCTTAGCCGCATAACCGGCTGAGACACTCACACACTAGGGACGAACGCGGCCCACCACCGGTGACGCGCAGCCGCTGCGCCCGATCAACTCGAATCTGGCTGCGAATCCCTCCGAGCAGCGCCCGGCTAGCCTCCAACCACCAAGATCGCGGCCTGTCTGCGCAATTCGCGCAGCGAATCGCGCACCCCCCGCCCTCGTAGCTCAGTGGATAGAGCATCGGTTTCCTAAACCGTGTGCGCAGGTTCGATTCCTGCCGGGGGCACTCCTTCCTGGAGCGTTTGGAGCCGTGGCAGACTCCGCTCCGTGCCCTCCGTCGATCCGTTCGCATCCGCCCGGCTGGGGCCGGTCACGCTGCGCAACCGGATCGTCAAGGCCGCCACCTTCGAGGGTGTGATGCCCGAGGCGCTGGTCACGCCTGAGCTCATCGACTACCACCGGGCGGTGGCCGCAGGCGGCGCCGGCATGTCCACCGTGGCCTATCTGGCCGTGGCCCCCGAGGGCCGCACCCACGCCGAGTGCATCTGGCTGCGCCCCGAGGCCGTGCCCGGCCTGCGCCGCCTCACCGACGCCATCCACGACGAGGGCGCAGCCGTCGGCGCCCAGATCGGCCACGCCGGGCCGGTGGCCAACTCTCGGTCCAACAAAGCCCAGTCGCTGGCGCCGAGCAAGCGGTTCAACCCCCTCGCCATACGGGTCATCCGCTCCGCCACCGATGCCGACATCGCCCGCATCACCAACGACTACGCCCGGGCCGGACGCCTCGCTGCCGACAGTGGCTTCGACGCCATCGAGATCCACCTCGGCCACAACTACCTGCTCAGCGCGTTCCTCAGCCCCAACCTCAACAAGCGCACCGACTCCTGGGGCGGCTCCCTCGACAACCGGGCCCGGTTCCCCCGCCAGGCCGTTCAGGCGGTGCGAGCGGCGGTGGGGGACAAGCTGGCCGTCACCGCCAAGATCAACATGAACGACGGCGTCCCCGGCGGCCTCAAAGACGACGAGAGCCTCGAATTCGCCCGGATGCTGCAGGACGACGGCGCCCTCGACGCCCTCGAGCTCACCGGCGGCAGCTCCTTCGCCAACCCCATGTACCTGTTCCGGGGCGACGCCCCCCGCGAGGAGTTCGCGGCCACCCTCCCGCCCCACGCCCGGCTCGGCTTCAAGCTGGCCGGGGCCAAGCTCATGCCCGACTACCCCTTCGAGGAGGCCTACTTCCTGCCCAAGGCCCGCCGCTTCCTCGCATCCCTAAACATGCCGCTGATCCTGCTCGGCGGCATCAACCGGCTCGACACCGTGCAGTCCGCCCTCGACGAGGGGTTCGCCTTCGTGGCCATGGCCCGGGCCCTGCTGCGCCAGCCCGACCTGCCCAACCGCTGGCAGGCCGGCACATCCACCGAAGGCAACTGCATCCACTGCAACCGCTGCATGCCCACCATCTACAGCGGCACCCGCTGCGCCGTCGACCACCCTGAGCCCCTCACCGTCGGGCCACCCGTGCTCCACTAGCCGGCCGCGGTGTGCCACCGGCACATCATCGGTGGCTTCACCGCGCGGTTGCCGATATCAGATTGGCTGGCCGGCTGGTCCGGCCTGGGACGCTGGTCCGGCCTGGGACGGCAGAGCAGCGGGCGCGCCATCCGCAACCGTCGGTTGGGAGGCTGAGCCGGCGGTGGGCAACGGCGGCGTCAACGGCGAACCGGGAGCCTGCTGCGGGTTCAGCAGTCCGGCATGCACGAGGGCGAAGAGGATCGCGTCGACTTTGGAGCCGAGCTCCCGGATGTCCGAGCTCATCCCGCGCGAGATGAAGCCGAGGGCGCTGACCAACGCTGCGAAGGCAACTCCCACGAGCGACGCCGTGATTGCCGGATCCACAGTTGAGAAGATATCACAATTAATGAAGTCTCACAACAATTAACCCCTTTCGGGAGTCGATGTCCCGTAGGGGTCGATGGCGGGTCGGGCCGGCTGCAAGGCTCGGATCTCTCGTTCCAAGGCTCTGAGCGACTCCGACGGCAGATAGTGACGGCCCCGCTTCTCGCCCACAGCGTCAAGCAGGCCGGCCGCGGCCATGGCGGCAAGGTCGCGCGTGGCCATCGCGTCGCTGATCTGCTCGCCGGAGGCGGACCTCACGATGCTGATATATCGCGAGCGGCTCAGCGGCCAGCCCTGCGCCGAGTGCACGAGCGCGTCGACGGTCCGATCAGGCAGACGCGAGCGCGCCGCAATCTGCTCGCAGCGGTCCCACAGCGCCTCGAGCCGGTCGATCCGCCTGCGCAGGGCTGCAGCCTGGCGGTAGTGGGCCGTGAGGCAGAACTCGATCCACGGGCGGGCGCTGCGTTCGGGCGACCATGAGCCGGCCGCCGTGTCGGTGAGCGCGCCGTAGTAGGCGCCCGTGTTCTGCCCCAGGTACGCCTCAATACTGGTGAACACCGGTGAGATCTCGCTGTCCGCACGGGCCAACACAAAGGATTGGAGACATCGTGCCATGCGACCGTTCCCGTCGCTGAACGGGTGGATCAGCGTGAGGTTCAGATGGGCCATGGCGGCGGCGATCAAAGCCGGACCGGGACTGTCGTTCCCACTGGCGATGAGCTCATCGATCAGGGGCTCGACGACGCCGCGATCCGGCGTCTCGTAGACGGGATTGCCTGCGCCGTCTCGCACCCACACCGCCCCTGGGCGCCATCGACCCGGATTGATGGACAGGTCGTGGCCGACCATCATGAAGTGCAGCGACTTGAGTAACGAGGCGTCCATCCTCGGCCTGTCAGGGCTCGACGGGCCGGTGAGCTGCAGGACGTAGGTCATGGCGTTGCGGTAGCCGGAAATGGCGCTGCGGGTGTCTTCGTCCACGCCCGGGGGTTCCTCACCGTCGATGATCGCCGCGGTCTCGTCTACGGTGGAGTGGTAGCCCTCGATGGAGGTGGAGGCCTGCACGGCGCGCGCCATCATCACCCGGCTCAGCGTGCCGTACCAGCGGCGGGGCGAGACCAAGTGGAAGCGCAGGTCGTCGCGGAGTTCTTGAATCTCTCCGAGAACCTGTTCGTCGAGGCCGGTTAGCTCCGGTGTCTCGTAAATCACACGCGCGATACTATCGAGATAATCCACATATGGTGTTGATTAATTATCAACATACGGGTCTGCCGCGTCGAGTTCAGTTAGCGCCAACCCGGTGGGGCATCGCCCGCTGCTAGGGCTGCTTCGGGGTGAGCGGTAGCCTCGGACCCGTGCGCCTGTACGACACCGCGCGGCGGGCCGTGGTGCCCTTCGAGCCGGCCCCGCCCCCCGCGGAGGTGCGGATCTACGTGTGCGGCATCACCCCCTATGACAGCACCCACCTCGGCCACGCCAACACCTACCTGGCCTACGACCTGCTGATCCGCCGTCTCGAGGACCTCGGCCACCAGGTGCGGATGGTGCGCAACATCACCGACGTGGACGACTCGATCCTGCCCAAGGCCCGCGATCTCGGCGTGGACTTCCTGGAGCTGGCCGCGGCCGAGGTGGCCCGGTTCCACTGCGACATGGAGGACCTCAATACCCGGCCCCCCGCGGCCGAGCCCAGCGCCACCGAATGGGTGGCCGAGATGGTCTCCCTCATCGAGGACCTCACCGCTGCCGGCCACACCTACACCGCCGAAGGCACCACCTGGTTCGACGTCTCCACCTGGCCGAGCTACGGGCGCCTCGGCGGCTACGACGCCACCACGATGCGGACCCTGGCCGCCGAGCGGGGCGGCACCCCCGACGATCCCCGCCAGCGCAACCCGCTGGACTTCGTGCTGTGGCAGCCGTCGGCATCCGACGAGCCGTCGTGGGACTCGCCGTTCGGGCCGGGCCGCCCGGGCTGGCACATCGAGTGCAGCGCCATGTCGATGGGACTGCTCGGCACCGGCATCGACCTGCACGGCGGCGGCAGCGACCTGATCTTCCCCCACCACGAGTGCGAGCTGGCCCAGAGCGAGGCCGCCGCCGGCGAGACGTTCGTCAAGCACTGGATGCACTGCGGGATGGTCGGCTACGAGGGCACCAAGATGTCGAAGTCGCTGGGCAACCTCGTGTTCGTGAGCGACCTCTGCAAGGAGAGCGCCCCGGCCGCGGTGCGCCTCGCACTCATGGGGCACCACTATCGCGACGACTGGGAATGGCACGACGGCGACATCGCCGAGGGCGAGGCCCTGCTCGACACCCTCAACGAGGCGGTGCGGCGGGGAGGCGCCTCGGGCCCCGGCACCGCGAGCGGAGCCGATCCCGCCCCCTATTCCCGGCGGCTGAGCGACGCGCTCGATGACGACCTCGACGCGCCCCGGGCCCGGGCGGTGCTGGCCGAGATGGCCGACGCGGTGATCGCCGGCCGCCTCGACGACGCCGCGCCCGGCGTGCTGGCTGAACTGTGCTCGCTCTGCGGGATCGCCCTCGAGCCGGAACCGTCGCCGTTCCCGCAGTGATCTCGCTGTACGACACCCTCACGGGCGAGGTGCGCCCCCTGGTGACCCGCGAGCCGGGCCGGGTGGCGCTGTACGCCTGCGGGCCGACCGTGTACGACCACCCGCACCTCGGCCACGCCCGCTCGGCGCTCACCTACGACGTGCTGCGCCGCTACCTGGAGTGGCGGGGCCTCGAAGTGCGCCACGTGGCCAACGTCACCGACATCGACGACAACATCATCAACCGGGCCCGCGACGAGGGCCGCACCGAGAACGAGGTGGCCGTCGAGTGGGAGGCCGTCTACTTCGATGCCATGGCGGCGCTCCGTGTGCTCGAGCCCCACGACCGGCCCCGAGCCACCGGATGGGTCCGCGAGATGGTCGAGTTCGTCGCCCGGATCATGGACGCCGGCGCCGCCTACTCCACCGCCACGGGCGTGTACCTGCGGGTGCGGGACGTGGACGGATACGGCGACTTGGTGCACCGCGACCTCGACGATCTGCGAGCCTCGGCCGGGGCCAGGGTCGAGGTTGACGAGGCCAAGGAGGACCCCCTCGACTTCGCTTTGTGGAAGGCGGCCAAGCCCGACGAGCCGTCGTGGCCGTCGCCGTGGGGGCCGGGCCGGCCGGGATGGCACATCGAGTGCGTGGCCATGAGCCTCGGCATCCTCGGCGACGACTTCGACATCCACGGCGGCGGCAACGACCTGGTGTTCCCGCACCACACCAACGAGCGGGCCGAGGCGCTGGCCGTGGGTCGGACGTTCGCCCGCCACTGGGTGCACAACGCCATGCTCAACATCGAGGGCACCAAGATGTCGAAGTCGCTGGGCAACTACCGCACCGTGGCCGAGATGCTCGACGAGCACCCGCTCAACGGCCGGGCCTTCCGCCTGCTGGTGCTGCAGACCCACTACCGCAAGACCATGGAGGTAAACACCGAGCTGATGGCCTCAGCCCGGGCCGCGGTGCGCCGCCTCGACGCCATGGCCCGCCGAGCCGCAGCCCTGAGTTCGGCTCCCGCACCAACCGGCCCTGACAGCCAACTCGACGGTCCGGCCGTCACTGCATTCCGAGCGGCAATGGACGGATCCCTTGACGCACACCAGTTGCAGGCTGCGCTCGACAACCTTTCAACTACCGCGGCACGGGCGGTGGCCGAGAGACTGGAAGTTCGCTTCAAATCGGCCATGGACCATGACCTGGGCACGCCTGAGGCGGTGGCCGTGATCTTCGACATGCTGCGCCGGGCCAACGCCGCGCTCGATGAGGGATCGGCTGATGGCGCGGTGTTTGCGGCCAAGGTGGTCGAATGGGCCGATGCCCTGGGCCTAGCGGTTGAGGCCGTCGAGCAGGCCTCTGACGGCGACGCCGCCATCGAGGACTTGGTCTCTCAGCGGCAGGCGGCAAGGGACGCCAAGGACTGGGCCACGGCCGACTCCCTTCGAGAGGAGCTGTCGGCGCTGGGCGTGGTGGTGGAAGACACCCCGGCCGGCCCGATCTGGCATCGCACGTGAGCCCGGCCGGGTGCTGCGCCCAGTGCCGGGTCCGGGGCTTGAGAGCGGGGAGTGAGGCAGGCCGCGCCGCGGTTCGGCCGCGCCTCAAATACCTGCGGTTGTGGGTCTTATACGCGGGAAACGCCAGGAATATCGACGGGTTGGAGTTGGGAGCGTGAGTCGCGGGAACAGGCCGTCAACGGCGTGGGCGAAGGGCCACGAATGTCGACGGGTTGGAGCTGGGGACGTGCGGTTGTTCCGTTGTTGTGGTGCGGGCCGTGACCTGCCGTCGACACCTCTGCGGGAGTCGATGTGAGCGTGCTGGGCAACCGGGTGCTGCGCACCGAGGACCCGCGGATGCTCACCGAGGGGGCCCGCTACGTGGCCGACCTGAGATTCGAGAGCAAGGCCCACGCTTGCTTCGTGCGCTCCAGCGTGGCCCGCGGGCGTCTGACCAGTGTGGAGACGGCCGGGGCTCGGGCCCGGCCCGGAGTGCTCGGAGTGTTCACTGCGGCCGACCTGGACTTGCCCGATCTACCGACGATCCCGGTGGTCAACCAGAGCATGGCCCGCCCGATCCTGGCCCGTGAGACGGTCCGGTTCGTCGGCGAGCCGGTGGCGGTGGTGGTGGCCGAGACGGTAGCGGCGGCCGCCGACGCGGCCGAGCACGTGGTCGTCGATATCGAGCCGCGGCCCGCGGTGGTGGCGCTGCCCGATGCGGCAGCCGGCGACTCGCTGGTCCACCAAGACGCCGGCACCAACGTCGCGTTCGACATGCCCGCCATTGCCCAGACAGCCGACACGGGACCGGCGGCTGAGGCCCGCGACGGCGGAGGGCTCGACTTCTCGGGGTGCGAGGTTGTGGTGGAGGCGTCGCTGGTCAACCAGCGGCTGGCGGCTGTGCCGCTGGAGCCTCGGTCCGCGGCGGCCGAATGGTCCGCTAACGGCGCTCGACTCACGTTCTACGCCTCGACCCAGGCCCCGCACCGGGTGCGGGACGCCCTGGCCGCCCTCTACGGACTCGACAAGGCCGCGGTGCGGGTGGTGACTCCCGACGTGGGCGGCGGTTTCGGGGCCAAGGGCGCGCCGTCGCCCGAGGAGTTGGTTCTGGCCGGGCTCGCCCGGGCCGTCGGGCGTCCGGTGGTGTGGACCGAGTCCCGGGCCGAGAACCTCACCTCGTCGGTGCACGGCCGGGCCCAGAGCCAACGCCTCCGCTTGGGCGGAACCCGCGCCGGCCGCATCACCCACTATGACCTCGACGTCGCCCAGGACGCGGGCGCCTACCCGATGATCGGAGCCTTCCTGCCCACGTACACCCGCAAGGTGTTCACCGGCTGCTACCACATCGCCCACGCCTCCATCAGCGGACGCAGTTACGTCACCAACACCGCGCCGGTCACCGCCTACCGGGGCGCGGGCCGCCCCGAGGCCATCTTCGCCATCGAGCGAGCCGTCGACCTGTACGCCGCGAAGATCGGCATGGACCCCGCCGAGGTGCGCCGCCTCAACTTCGTGGCGCCCGAGCACTTTCCGTACACCAACTCTGCCGGCAGCACCTACGACTCGGGAGACTTCGGCGCCGCCCTCGAGCGGGCCCTGGCTGCGGCCGGATACGGCGAGCTGCGAGCCGAGCAAGCCCGCCGCCACGCCTCAGGCGACCCGGTGCTGCTCGGCATCGGCGTCGCCTCCTACGTGGAGAGCACGTCGATGGGCCCCAGCGAGCTGGGCGAGATCGAACTCGCCGCCGACGGGTCGCTGGTAGTGCGCACCGGAGCCACGGCGTTCGGTCAGGGTCACGCCACGTGCTGGGCCATGATCGCGGCCGATGCCACCGGCGTGCCGCTGGACCGCATCACCGTGATCTCCGGCGACACCGCCGAGATCGCGTCCAGCGGGCTGACGGCCGCCTCCCGCTCCGCCCAGCTGGCCGGCTCGGCCGTCCTGACCGCGGCCCGGCACCTGGTGGAACTGGGCCGGGTCGAGGCCGCGGCCCACTTGGAGGCCGCCGAGGCCGACGTGGTGCTCGATGCGGCCGCAGGGGCCTTCCATGTGGTCGGGTCGCCGCGGCCCCGGGTCGGCTGGGCCGACATCGCAGCCCAAGCGGCCGAGGCCGGTGAGGCCCCGCTCGCGGCGGCCTCGGACTTCGTGCAGGCCGACAACACCTACGCCTTCGGCTGCCACCTGGCCGCGGTCGAGGTGGACTCTGCCACCGGCGAGACGGTGCTGCGACGCCTCGTCGCCTGTGACGACGCCGGCACGCTGATCAACCCGCTCATCGCCGAGGGCCAGGTCCAGGGAGGCATCGCCCAGGGCGCGGCCCAGGTGCTGTTGGAGGAGATGGCCTACGACGCCGACGGCAACCCGCTGGCCACGAACCTCGTCGACTACCCGGCCATCTCGGCCCCCGACCTGCCCAGTTTCGACCTGGTCCCCATGGAGACGCCCACCCCCCTAAACCCGCTGGGCGCCAAAGGCATCGGCGAGTCGGGCACGGTGGGCGCCGGCCCCGCCATCCTCAATGCCATCTGTGACGCCGTGGCCCACCTGGGCATAGACCACATAGACATGCCGGCCACCCCCCAAAGAATCTGGCGCACCCTGTCCCGGCGGGTAGATCAGTCCCCAACCCCTAGCCCTTAGCCCACTCGCCTCGCTTGGAGCGACTAGCTTCGTCGCTCCGTGGCCCGCCTACCGGAGTATGTGGTCTTCGACCTGGAGACAAACGCCGACAGGTCCCATCCGTCTGAGCACGAGATCATCCAGATCGGAGCGGTGCTGGCTTTCGACGAAGGCGTGCTTTACGAGTTCGAAACGCTGGTCAGACCGCAGCGCAGACTCCCGCCGCGCATCACGGAACTGACCGGGCTGGAGTACGGCGATCTCGAACACGCCCCGCCCCTTGAAGGCGCGCTGAGGAAGTTCTTCGAGTGGGCGGGCGACAGGTCCATGATCGCCCACAACGGCTTCGGCTACGACTTCATCGTGCTCGGCGCGGCCGCCGCCTCGCTCGGGCTCGCCATGCCGGGAGGGTCTCGGCTCGACACGCTGGAGCTGGCCCACCTCGTGTACCCCCGAGCCGGCAAGGGCATGACCCGCGGCGTCAACGGCGACCGGCCCCCGCCGGGACGCAGCCTCGACGACCTCGCATCGCTGTTCGATATCAACGGCCGTGACAAGCACGACGCCCTTGACGATGCCCGCATGGCCCGCCAAGTCATGCTGAGCCTCCTGGACGAGCTAAACGGTCCAGGCCTGGCGCGCCGTCTACAGCGCCGGGTCCTTGGCCTGGCGGGGCACCCGTGGGCCGGTTTCGTCGACCAGCAGCGCGATCCGGTTGCGCTCGACATGGTCATTCCCGAAGTTCCCGTTCCCGATCGCATCGTCCCCACCCGCTCGCTCGACATCGGCGCTGTCGTGAAGGCCTTCGGCGAGGGCGGGACACTGATGACCGGGAGTCGAACACCTCGACCGCAGCAGGCCGAGATGGCCGAACTAGTCGCGACGGCGTTCGCCAAGCCCGGCCAGCGGCTGATGATCGAAGCGCCCACCGGCACCGGCAAGACGCTCGCATACTTGGTCCCCGCCATCGAGGCGGCCCGGGCCTCCGGCCGGGTGGCGGTGGTCGCGCCCCACTCCCGCGTCCTTCAGGACCAGATACTCAAGACCCTCGAAGAGCTGGAGTCACAGCTGCAGCCGTTCTCCATGGTCGTGCTCAAGGGTCGCCAGAACTACATCAGCCTGAAGGCCTTGGGTGACGAACTCGAATGGCTCCAGGAAGACTCCGGCGAGAATCCCGCCGGCCACGCCACCGCCATGGCACTGGCCATCCTGTGTGCCTGGGTTGCGCAAACACCTTCGGGCGACTGGTCGGACTTGCGCACGGCTGCGGTCGAAGGGAGTCTGCGGACCCTGCGTCTGCTGCGATGGAAGCTGAGCGTCGACTCCCGGCCCGGTCCGGTTCGCAGCCGACTCGACAAACTGGACTTCTACCGGCGGGCCTTGGCCCGTCTCAACACCGCCCATGTCGCCGTCCTGAACCACGCCCTGCTGGCCGCTAGTCCCGCGCTCAGGGCGGGCCACTTCAACCTGATCGTGGACGAGGCCCACAACCTGGAAGACTCGGCCACGGCCGCCACAACCCGAGAGCTGAGCTTCGCCCACCTAGAGATGTTGTGCGACTCGCTGTGGGATTCGGCCATGCGGCGGGGCCTAGCCGCCCGCGTCGCCGCCGCAACCGGCGCGGGCCTGCGCGACCAGCAGATTCAACGGCTCCACGACGCGACAGAAGCCGTGCGGCTGGCGATGAGTCAGCTGTCCGAGCCGCTCATCGAGCATGTGCGTGACCGGACCGGCGCCACCCGGGAGCAGGCCGCCCGCTACGGCGTCTCGCACCGCATCGTCCGCGGTGCCGACCGGCGGCACCAGTCCTATAGGCGGGTTGAGAGCGCGGGAAGAACTCTGCGCGACGCCCTGCGAGAGGTGGCCGACGCCCTCGATGACATCGACGTGCCCCAGCAACTGGCGGGCCGCTACCGCACGGAAGCCCTGGAGGACGAGAAGGCCCGGCTCGGCCGGGAGGCCCGCGACGCGGCCGCGCTAGTCGATGCTGTGCTGTGGGCTGAGCCCCAGCTCCGGCTCATCGACGACGATCTGGATGAGGATCTCGCCCAGTGGATCAACATCGCCGACGTGAGCTTCGAGGTCGTTCCCGCGGGCATGGCCCGCGCCGGCGCATCCGGGTCGTTGGGCGGGTCCGCTCTCGGCTCGGTCCAGGCGGGACCAAGGTCCGATGCCGGCCGGGGCGGGGCCGCTCTCCGCATGAGCTCGGAGGATGGGGGAGCGGATCCATCCGAGGTCGAGGCCGAGGCAGGGGAGTGGCGCTGGGCTCTGCGGCGGGCGCCCCTGTCGGTGGCGGGAATCCTCGCCGACCTGTGGGACCGCAGCCATTCGGTGGTGCTCACCTCCGCCACGCTGCGAGCTGGCGACGACTTCGGCTACCTCGGTGGACGGATCGGACTCGAAGGAGTCACCCCCACGGTGATCGACTCGCCGTACACCGATCTCGCACAGCGCCACCTGATGCTGCTGACCGACTACCTGCCAGCGCCGCGGGGCCAGCTCACCGACCGGTTCACCGAGGCCGTGGCGGCTGAGTTGCCACGTCTGTGCGTGGCCGCCGACGGCGGGGCTATGGCGCTGATGACGGCCCGGGCCCGCCTCGAACGCGTCCGGGACCATGCTCGGCCGATCCTCGCATCCGAGGGCATAGAGTTGCTGGCCCAGGGCGACGCATCGTCAGCGGCGCTGGTCGATCGCATGAGGGCCGAACGAGCGGCCTGCCTGTTGGGCCTGCGTTCGTTCTGGGAGGGGGTGGACGTCCCCGGCGACGCGCTGAGGCTGCTGCTGATCGAGAAGATCCCGTTCGATCCGGTCGGCGATCCGATCGTGAGCGCCCGCATGGGCCTGCTCGAAATGCACGGCAAGGACCCCTTCGCCGACTATCTGGTGCCCCGGGCGGCCATCGCCTTCGCCCAAGGCACGGGACGGCTAATCCGCACCGCCGACGACATCGGGGTGACCGTGGTACTCGACAACCGGATGCGCCGACCGCTGCCCTACGTGGATGTCATGCTGCGCGGCCTCACCGGTCCGCCCGCCATCCGGGAGATTGACCGACCCGAAGACGCCTACCAGGCCGTGGCCAGCCACCTGGGCCTAGAGATGGACGACGACCGCCGGGAGCGGATTGAACGCATGCCTGGCATCGAGACGCTGACGCGGGCCGCACTCGACATCGGCGATCCCGGCGCGCCGCTCGACGACGCCAGCATCGAGCGGCGCTTGGAGATCGCCAGACGCTGGCTCGGGTTCGACGAGTGGCGGCCCGGACAGTACGAGGTGATGCGCCGGTTCATGCGGGGCGAGGACGTGGTCGCGGTGCTGCCCACCGGGTCGGGCAAGTCGGTCACCTACCAGGTTCCCGCGCTGGTGTCGCCCGGGGTGACCCTGGTCGTGTCACCGCTGATCGCCCTGATGCGCGACCAGGTCGACAACCTGCGCTCCAAGGGTGTCAAAGAGGTGGCCGCGATCTACTCGGGCGTGGGCCAGGCCGAGCAGGAGGCCGTGCTCCGCAGCGCCGTCCAGGGCCATCTCAAGCTGTTGTACGTGAGCCCCGAGCGGCTCTGGTCGCCGATGTTCCGGGCCTGGTTGCAAGACGTGGACATAGCCCGGATCGCCGTGGACGAGGCCCACTGCATCTCGTTGTGGGGACACTCGTTCCGTCCCGAGTACGCCATGATCCCGACGGCCGTCGCCGCCGCGGCAGGCCAACGCCTGCCGGTGGCCGCGGTCACCGCCACGGCCACCCCCGAAGTTCTCGAAGACGTGACACGGCTGCTCGGCCTCGCGCCCGGCGGCGGCCCGTTGGTGAGCTCGGTCGACAGACCCGAGATTCACTACTACGTGGAACCTTGCCAGAACCGCAAGGACCGCGACCTGCGGGTGGTTCAGGTGGTAGAGGCCTTCCGCCGCCGCAGCGCCATCGTCTACGTCCCCACGCGCAACGACACCGTGCGGCTAGCCGCACTGCTGAGCAGCTTCGGCCACCGCGTCCGCCCCTACAGCGGGGCCATGGAACTGGGGGAGCGCCAGCACACCGAGGACGCCTTTCGTCACGGCGAGATCGACGTCGTAGTCGCCACCAAAGCCTTCGGACTCGGCATCGACAAGCCTGACATCGAGTTGATCGTGCATCTCGAGATGCCTGCCTCCATCGAGGAGTACGTGCAGGAGACGGGCAGGGCCGCCCGCGGTGCTCGCGACGGGACCGGCCCCGCCACCGGCACGGCGGTGCTGCTCACGACTCGCCGCGACTGCCGCATCCACGAGTACTTCGTGGAGTCCTCGGCGCCCGACATCGCCACTGTGCGGAAGGCTTGGTCCGGGCTGTCCGAGGGCCTGAACTTCATCGACCCCGACCGGCTCGCCGAGCGGGCCGACACCGAGGACGGCGAGCGCGACGGATCGCATGCTCTCGCCTTGCACTACCTGGAACAGGTCGGGGCCGTGCGCCGGCGCCAGGATTTCGTGCTGCGGGGCAGGATCGGGTCGGTGGACGCCACCAAGCACCGTGTGGAGGAACTCCGGGCCCGCGACGCTGCCCTTGCGGACCGCGCCGACGCCATGTTGGCGCTCGCGACCGCAGAAGAGGGCGAGTACCGCGGCCGCAAGTGGGCGCAGCGGTTGGGTCAATCCCCCGACGAGGTCGAGCAGACGGCGATTGAGTTGCTGAAGCTCGGGATTTGCAGCTTCTCGGCGTGGCGGTTCGGGTGGGTCTTCGAACGGGTGGCGGCTGAGCCCGACTGGAGCCGTCTTGAGCATTTGATCGAGAAGCGCCGCGCCGCTGTGCGCCAGCGGGCCGAGGAGGCCCGCGCCCTCGCCCGCGGTCAACCGGACTGTCGGCGCCGTGAGATGCTCCAGTACCTGGGAGAGCCCGATCCACCTGGCGACAAGGCTGCCCGCTGCGGAGCCTGCGACGCCTGCACGCCTGAGTTGCCTCGACCGTGGCACGACTCACCGATCGATCCCGAGGATGCGAATGACGCGCTGCGTGAGCAAGCCGAGGCCATCGCGCTGGTCCTCATAGACGGGGTGGAGCGCGGCCAGTGGTCGAGGCGCAACTTCGTGAGGACGCTGCGCGCCGACGCGGGAGGCAAGTACCCGCTCAACCGGGTGCTTCGAGCGCACGGCTGCTACGGCCGGCTGTCGCTGTTAGACGAGCGGGAAGTCCAAGGGCTGATCGACGAGTTGATAGGCAAGAGCTGGGTGGAAGAGCACACGCGCGAGGGTCACAGCTACCAGACCCTGCACCTGACTCACGCTGGTCGCAGGACGGTCCGTGGGCGCTATCCCAGATAGCTGGCCAGAGAACGCAACATTCGAAATGTAGTGTTTGCGGCGCATGGCGTTTCTGCTGCCTGAGAACATCCCGAGCCGCTCCGGAGTCCCTGATCGACTGAGACAGGTGGCGCGAGCCCTTCGGGACTTCGCTCCCGAGCAGGTGACGGTATGGCTGCGAGAGACGGAGAGCGGCCTCCCCTACCTGGTTGCGCTCGATCCCGCGTCGGGGATCGTGGTCATAGATGCCCCGTCGTTGTCGGCAAGGGGTCAAAGTCAAAGACGGCGAGGCCGGGTCTTCGACTCGTTCGACATGATCCGCATCCCCCAAGAGCTCGCGCAGCAGGCGAGCGAACTGAGGGGCCGCGCCGACGAGGCCCACATCGTGGGCCTGCCGGTCGAGTGCGTTCTGGCCGTGCCTGACCACGATGAGGTTCCTCTGGAGCGGCTCGACGCGGCGGACCGGGCGATGCCGATCCTCACCCGGACCGACCTGACGGAGCAGCGGCTTCCGGGCGCGTTGCGGCGCATCCTCGGCGGTGGCCGGCCGCGCCCGCTGAGCGAGTCGCAACAGAAGCGGGCTCGGGCGGTCGTCAACCCCGAGATCCTCCTGCTGCCATCGCGGGCTGAGAGCCTGCCGCTGTTCCAGGATCCTGAGATCCCCGCGGGGGACGTCATCCGGGTGATGGATCGCGAGCAGGAGCGGGTGGCCGAGCATCTAGGCGCCGGATACAGAGTGCTCAGAGGCGTTGCCGGGAGCGGCAAGACGCTGGTGCTGGCGCACCGCGCCCGGCATCTGCACGAGCACTGGCCGAACTGGCGAATCCTGGTGCTGTGCTTCAACCGGGTTCTGGCCAACGCGCTCAAGACGATGGTCGCGCCCGACAAGCGGCTGGAAGTCACCAACATCGACCGACTGGCCTACCACCTGGCCGAGAGAAGGGGCGGCCGCGCGGAACCCGGACCGCCTGCCTCGCCCGGCACCGGACAGGCGCGTCGCGGCGACGGACCTGACTTCGATAGGCGCGTCCTTCAGGCCACGGCCGCCGCGCGGGGTCTACCCGACTCGGAGCGCTTCGACGCGGTGTTGGTGGACGAGGCCCAGGACTTCGACCACCCGAGGCTTGAGCTGGCCTACGCGATGCTCCAGTCGGATCGTTTGCTACCGGATCTGGCCCGACCGGACCGGGACAACTTCGTGATGGCGTACGACGTGGCCCAGAACGTCTACCGCCGGGGCGGAGCGCGGTGGAACCCGCCCGGCGTGGATGCGCAGAGCAGGACGAGGACCGCGCGGGGTCGCAGCACCGTCTTTCGCAAGAACTACCGCAACACTCGGGAGATTCTTGAGTTCGCGATGAATTTCCTGGCCGGATCGCGGGACTGGAGCTCGGCGTCGGTGGACCTGGACGACCCGGCTGCCCTCATCCCTCCGGAGGCGGCCAAACGGTCTGGTCCGCACGCTCGCCTGACGGTCTGCCGCGACTTGAGAGAGGAGGCTGAGAGCATCGCATCCCGGGTGATGAAGCTGCTTACCGGAGGCGTCGCTGTCTATGACATCGCCGTGCTGTATGGCTGCGCGGAGCTTGAGCAGGAGTTGCAGCAGGCGTTCTCGCACGAGGGCCTGCCCTACTTTCATGTGCAAGAAAGGGGCTATGGGGGCCGCCAGATCAACCGCGACAAGGCTGTCGGTGTTCGGGACAAGGTGCGGGTGTCGACACTTACCGGCATCAAGGGCCTCGAGTTCAGCCGGGTGTTCGTCGGCGGCGTCAACCACGTTCAGGTCCACGATGTCGAGGCGGTCGACCAGTTCCAAGCGACCAAGAGCCAGCTCTACGCGGCCATGACCCGGGCCATGGACGAGCTAGAGATCACCATGTCTGGTGACGGCGAGATCGGCACGGCCTTGCGCGAGGCGGAGCGCCTACAGCGGGTGGGCTAGCTCCCGGGATATTCGCCGGGCTCAGGTTTGGCGAACCCGACGGGCGGGCGGGGGCTCACAAGCTTCAGGGTCTCGCAGAGAAGCGGATACTCGTCTCGACCACGCGTCCGCGATGTCCGCCAGGATGTCGTCCCGGCCCGCCAGCACCGGCGGGGCGGTTCCGAAAGTAGGGGCGAAGGGGTTCGTAGGCTGCATCAGACCTCTCGATCGATCCAGTAAGTCCGTCGCCTCTACGGTAGCGCCCCTGGTGGTGTTGTTATACTTTGTTTGGATTGTTATATCTTGTTTGGTTTGTTAGTTGGCGCGGACTGGCGGCTAGCGGATGCCGTAGATGTAGCCGCCCTTGGTGCCGACCACGATGAGGCCGTCCCACACCGCTGGGGTGGACTCGATGCAGGCGCCCAGGTTGATGCTCCACAGCTGGGGCGGCTCCACCGTCGTGTCGCTCACGTCGAAGGCGTAGAGGCCGCCCCCGCAGTCTCCCTGGATCCACACGTCGTCGACGATGGCGGGACTGGGCCAGGTGGGGCCGGGCAGCTTCTTGGTCCAGCGCACCTCCCCGGTGGCGGTGTCCACGCCGTAGACGTGGCCGGTGTGGGTGGGCACGATCAGCAGGTCGCGGTGCAGCCCCGGCGTGGCCCACACGCCCGACGCGTCGAGAGCGCCCCGCACGTGCACGCTCCACACCAGCGGATCGTCGGGCAGGCTGGGGTCGAGCTTGATGATCTGGCCGACCTCGTGGGAGCGGGCCGTGCCCCTCTGGTACTCGACCCCGGCGTAGATCATGCCCTCGGCGTCGATCACCAGCGACGCGTCGGTGTCGTCGCCGGTCCAGAAGCGGAACACCCGCTCGGGCACGGCTGCGGGGTCGTCGCGCAGCCCGGCGATGTCCCAGCCCTGGACCAGCCCGCCCGAGTTGGCGAAGTAAACGGTGTCGCCGCTGATGGCCACCGAATTCTCGATGGACAGCTCCCGGCCGACGGCGTTGAACAGCTCGTCGTCCCAGCCCGGCGCATGGAACACCACCTGCGGGTCGGCGGTCACCAGCCCGTCGTCGCCGTAGCCCCGGTTGAGCTTCACGATGTGGAACCGGGAGTTCTCGCCCCCGATGAACAGGTAGTCGTCGATCACCATCCCGGCGCCGTCCCAGTCGTCGTTCCACACGATGGGACCAAACTCGTACGCGCCCAGCGACCAGAGTTCCCGGGGCACCCCGCCGTCGAAGGCGATCACCCGGTAAAAGTTGTCCCGGCTGCCGGTGTACACCAGCGGGTAGCCGTCGGGGTCGATCGTCACCGACCCCTTGATGATGTCGCCGGTAGGGAAGTCGGGCAGCAGGCGCTGGCCGGTGTCGGCGTCGAGGAAGTGGACGTTGCGACTGAAGGCGCCCACCACCACCCAGGTGCGGCCGTCGCGCTCGAAGACGGCGGGCTGACCGGTCCAGCCGGAGCCGCACCACTGCCGGGGTTGGCCGCCGATCGACGACAGCGAGCACATCGGGTCGCCGTCGGGGAACCGCCAAGCCACCTGCGGGGCTGAAGGCACCGGGCCCTTGCCGTAGTAGGTGCGGGTGGGGTTGCCCCGGAACGTGAGCAGTCCCTCCACGGTTTCGCCCCACGGCTGACCCGACGTCTCCGGGTCCACCCAGCCCTCGAACGGCGGCACCGTGGTGGTCGTGGTCGTAGTGGTGGTCGTGGTCGTCGCGGTGGTAGTAGTGGTGGTGGTCGTCGAGGTCGCGGCCGCTGCGAGGGCGAGGTCGGTCTCGTCGGGCTCGCCCCGGTCCACTCGGGGCGCCCGCACCAAGGCGACTGCCGCGATCAGCGCCAACACCGCGGCGAACGCCAGGCCCAGCCTTGCCGGCGTCGACTGCATGCGCATGGCTCCATCATGCCCACTGCGGCGCAGTTCGCTGTCGTTCGCCCGTCACTCGGCGGCCGTAGGATCGCAGGCGTGAGCGGGAACGATCACCAGCCACTCACCGTCGCCTTCGACGCCGACGACACGCTGTGGCACAACGAGGACCTGTTCCAGCACGTGCAGCGGGAGTACGAGGAGCTGCTCGCGCCGTGGGCCGACGCCGCCACGGTGGCCGACCGCCTCCACGAGGTGCAGATGGAGAACCTGCCCCGCTTCGGCTACGGCGTGAAGTCGTTCACGCTGTCGATGATCGACGCCGCCGTCCGGATCAGCGAAGGCCAGGTCGACGCCGACCGGATCACCGCCATCATCGGCTACGGCAGACAACTCCTCGACCGGCCCGTGGAGCTGATCGACGGCGTCGAGGAGGTGCTCGACGACCTCGGACACCACCGGCTGATGATCATCACCAAGGGCGACGTGCACGACCAGCTCGCCAAAGTGGCCGCCAGCGGCCTGGCCGAGCGGTTCTGGCGGGTGGAGGTCGTCGCCGACAAGGACGCAACCGCCTACGGCGAGCTGCTGGAGCGCCACGGGATCGATCCGGCCCGCTTCGTCATGGTCGGCAACTCACTTCGCTCCGATGTGCTGCCCGTGCTGGAGCTGGGCGGGGCCGCGATTCACGTCCCCTACCCGGTTACGTGGCGACACGAGGACGACCACGGCGGCGACAACGTCGATGTGCCCACGCTGGACGGCTTGCGCGCTCTGCCGGAGCTGTTGCGGGCCTGGGACGGCGACGGAGAGGGCGACGGAGAGCTGGGACCGAGCCTGAGCGGCCCGGCCGGTATCGGCGGACGCTACGGCACCCACCCAGCGTGAGGCGACTCACCCCGCAAGAGATCGCGGGCTACGACCTGGTGCCGCCCAAGATCGCCCGTCGGGCCCGAGTGCAAAGGGTGCCAGTGCTGACTCCGGGGATTCAGGGCATGACCCTGGGCCGGCTCGTTCTGTTGCTGCGAGACGACGACCGCTCAGGACGGAGGGTCCTGCTCGCTCATGAGCTGGTGCATGTCGAGCAGTACGACGAGCTGGGCACAGCCCGGTTTCTGTGGCGGTACGTGCGGGAGTACGTCTCCAACCTGCTAAGCCTGCGGAACCACCGCCAAGCCTACGAGGCCATCTCCTTTGAGGCCGAGGCGAGAGCCGCCACCGACCGCTGGGCGGCTCAGTACTCGTAGAAGCCGCGGCCGGTCTTGCGGCCCAGGCGGCCCGCGGCGACCATGCGGCGCAGCAGCGGCGGCGGCGCGTAGAACCGCTCCGCGTACTCCGCGTACAACGACTCGGCCGTGAACAGGCACACGTCGAGCCCGATGAGGTCGGCGAGGGTGAGCGGCCCCATCGGGTGCCCGGCTCCCAGCTTCATGGCGTCGTCTATGTCGGTGGCGGAGGCGTGGCCCGACTCGTACATCTCGATGGCTTGGCAGATGTAGGGCACCAGCAGCTTGTTGACTACGAAGCCGGCCCGGTCCGGTGCGGCCACCACCCGCTTGCCGAGGGTGTCGGCGGCGAACGCGGTGGCGGACTCGGTCACCTCCGGTGCGGTCAGCTGGGTGCTGATCACCTCGACCAGCTTCATCACCGTGGCCGGGTTGAAGAAGTGCATGCCCAGCACCTGCTCGGGCCGCGAGGTGCCCATGGCCACGTCGATGATGGGGATCGACGACGTGTTGGTGGCCATGATGGCGGACGGGTCAAGCACCCGGTCGAGCACTCCGAAGATCTCCAGCTTCAGCGCCAGGATCTCTGGCACGGCCTCCAGCACCAGGTCGCAGCCGGCCATGTCGTCCAAGTCGGTGGTCCAGGTGACCGCTGCGGACGCGGCTTCGCGGGTGGCCTCGTCGAGCTTGCCCCGGGCGACGCCGCGGTCCATCGACTTCTCCACCCGGGCCCGGCCGGCCTCCACAATCTCCGGGGACGCTTCCTGGGCAACCACCCGCAGGCCGTTGCGGGCCGCCACCTCCACGATGCCGCTGCCCATCGTGCCTATGCCGACCACTCCGATCGTGCCGATCTCCATGTCCGGTGCTCCTAGTGCCAGTGTCGCCGTGCCCGCAGGCGGCGTGGGCCCATGGCCGGGACGGTAAGTCAATCCGACTCGGCGACTGTCACCGAGTTGATGGTCACATCGGTGAGCGGGCGGTCGTTGCGGTCGGTCTCGACGCTCTGCATGGCTTCCACCACCTCGAGCCCCCGCACTACCTTGCCGAACAGCGAGTACTGAGGCGGGAGCCCGGCACCGTTCGGGCCGCTGATGATGAAGAACTGGCTGCCGTTGGTGCCGGGGCCGGCGTTGGCCATGGCCAGCGAGCCCAGCTCGTAGCGGCCCGGCTTGGGCAGCTCGTCGGCGAAGCGGTAGCCGGGGCCGCCCCGGCCGGTTCCGGTGGGATCGCCGCCCTGGCAGACGAAGCCCTTGATGATGCGATGGAAGATCACGCCGTCGTAGTAGTGGTACCGGGCCAGCACCACGAAGTTGTTGACGGTCAGGGGCGCAGCCGCGGCATCGAGGGCGATGGTGATCGTCCCCATCGAGGTGTCCATCGTCGCCGTGTACCGCTTGGAGGGGTCGATGCACATGGGCGGCGGCTGGCGGAACTCGCGGCGGACCGGGCTCGATCCGTCCTCGGCGGGGCAGAGTGTGGCGGCCACGGTTGACTCCTCGTGCTCGGGTCGGCAAAGACCGGGCGACCCTAACCGCGTCTCGGCCGGGCCGTTGCCGGGCCCGGGATCATCCACCCGCGCGCGGCAGCACTCTATGGTGGCGACCGTGCGTGAAATGGTCGCATTCCCGGCGCGTGCGCTGGACCGCGCCTTCTCGGCCGCGCTGGCTCGCCTGCCGAACCGGCGACCCCGCCCGGCGGAGCACCCGCCGGTGCCGCCGCTGCCCATCGGCGACGCGCCGTACTCGCTGCGCTGCGAGCACTGCGACGTCATGTGGCGGGGGTCGCCGTCGGTGCCGTGCTGGTGCTGCGGCGCGCCGGGCGCCATCAGGGGCGAGGTGCGGATGTTCGCCGACTGAGTGGTGCAGCGGTCCCGCGGCATCGTCGCCGAGGTGGCGGCCGATAGGGTCGGGGCCATGACATTGCACTGGTCCGACACCGGGGTAGAGGTCCACAAGGTGGTGGTCGGCCCGGTTGACAACAACGTCTTCGTGATCCGCTGCACCTCCACCGGCGAGGCGGTGCTGATCGACGCGGCCAACGAGCACGAGCGGCTGCTGGACCTGTGCCGGGGGCTCGGTGTGCGCACCGTGCTGGAGACCCACGGCCACTGGGACCACATCCAGGCCATCCCGGCCGTGCGCGACGCCGGCTACGAGGTGGGCGTGACCGCGGAGGACGCGGCCATGCTCCCCAGCTACGACTACCTGCTCGAAGACGACACTGTCATCGAGGTCGGCCGGCTTCGGCTCAGGACCCTGCACACCCCCGGCCACACGCCGGGCTCCATCTCGTTTCATGTGGAGGGGACCCCACTGCTGTTCACCGGCGACACGCTGTTCCCCGGCGGGCCGGGCGCTACCCAGTACGAGGGCGGGGACTTCGAAACCGTCATTCAATCGATCGACGAACGGATCTTCAGCAAGTTCGACGGGTCCACGATCGTGCTGCCCGGCCACGGCCTCGACACCACCATCGGCACCGAGTCCCCGCACCTCGACGAATGGGTCGCCCGGGGCTGGTGAGCGCTACCGCGCTGTGATCGCCCAACAAGGGTGCCCCTCAAAGCCCAACCGATAGCGTGATTCCACGGCTGGCAGGCCGCACATCAGGAGGTTCCATGAGCAGGCTTCTCGAAGGCAAAGTGGCGCTCGTCACCGGCGCGGGGCGCGGCATCGGGCGCGAGCACGCCCTGATGCTCGCAGAGCACGGCGCCAAGGTCGTGGTCAACGACTTGGGCGGCGACGAGTTCGGCGGAGGCGCCGACATGACGCCTGCCGGCGAGGTGGTGGAGGCCATCACCTCAGCCGGGGGAGAGGCCGTCGTCAACGGCGGCAGCGTGGCCAGCTTCGACGACGCCGGAACCATGGTCCAACAGGCCATCGACACCTTCGGCGACATCAACATCGTGGTCAACAACGCCGGCATCCTGCGCGACCGCATGGTGTTCTCGATGACCGAGGACGACTGGGACACTGTGGTGGCCGTGCATCTCAAGGGCACGTTCGGGCCGTCGCACCACGCCGCCGCCTACTGGCGAAACAGGGCCAAGTCGGGCGAGGAGACCTACGGGCGGATCATCAACACGGCCTCCCCGTCAGGCATCTACGGCAACGTCGGGCAGACAAACTACGGCGCGGCCAAGGCGGGGATAGCCGCCTTCACGGTGATCGCGGCCCAGGAGCTGGTCCGCTACGGCGTGACCGTCAACTGCCTGGCTCCCACGGCCTGGTCGCGTCTCACGGCCCCCCTGATGGGAGGCGACGAGGCGTCCGAGGAGTTCAAGGACAGCATCGACCCCCGCTGGGTCGCAGTGACCACAGCCTGGCTGGCCAGCCCCGAGGCGGCCAACGTGACCGGCCGAGTGTTCGATGTGCGGGGCGAGAATCTGGGCATCGCCGAGGGCTGGCATCTAGGACCGGTGGAGTCCCAGCCCGACAACCCGGCCGAGCTCGGCCCCGTGATGGCCAAGCTCATGGCTGCGGCCCGGCTCAACGCCAACATGGCTGGCAAGGACCACGAGGGCCTCGGCTTCCCCAGCCAGTCCATCTAGCCCGCCGGCTACTGTCGTGCCTTACGGTCGGCACGGTGGTCCATAGCGCTCGGAGAGCGCCGGGTCGCACCGTCCTGTGAGGTCCGCCCGATGGCTTCTCGCTGGACTGGCCGCCGGGCTAGCCGTCTAGCCGCGGTCGGTTGTCGGAAGCCTGACGGTCATCTCGGTGAACTCGCCGGGCTCGGACTGGGCCGTTATCGAGCCGCCGTACTGGCGAACCACGTCGCTGGAGAGGCTGAGTCCCAGTCCTACGCCCGTTCCTGACGGCTTCGTCGTATAGAACGGGTTGAAGATCTTGTCCATGGAGTCGACCGGGATTCCGGTTCCATTGTCGCGGACCCGGCCCATGTCCTCGGGCACTGCCTGCATCTCCCCGACACTGGCATCGCAGTCGCGACTCAGGCGCCATGGTCTCCGTTCCTTCGGCTTGCTGGTCGAAAGCCGGCTGCGCAGCAGCGTGATGCTTCGGACTCTACAAATGTTGCGAACACAACAAACCGGCCGCGCTCGGGACGACCCGATAACCGCTGGAGGATCCGGCGGCGACATAATGGACGAGGCAGTGACCGGACGGCCGGAGGGCACATGGACTTCGAGCTGAGTGAAGAGCAGCAGATGTTCCGCGACGTGCTGCGGCGGTTCGTCAACACCGAGATCAAGCCGGTGGCCCGCGAGATGGAGCAGTCGGGCCAGTACCCCCACGAGATCGTGGCCAAGATGGCCGACATGGGCCTGTTCGGCATCACCGTCGGCGCCGAATACGGTGGGCTCGACCTCGACACGGTGTCGATGAGCCTGGTGTTCGAGGAGATCTCGATGGGCTGGATGGGCATAGCCGGCATCCTGGGCAGCCACTCGCTGAGCTGCCGGATGATCACCCTGCACGGCACCGAGGAGCAGAAGCAGCGCTGGCTGCCCGAGCTGGCCACCGGGCAGCGCCGCACCGCCATCGCCCTCACTGAGCCCGGCGCGGGCAGCGACCTGCAGGGCATCTCCACCCGGGCGTGGCGAGACGGCGACGAATATGTGATCCGAGGGACCAAGACCTGGATCACCAACGCCCGCTTCGCCAACCCGCTGCCGGTGCTGGTGAAGACCGACCCCGACGCCGAGCCCCGCCACCGGGGCATGAGCGTGCTGATGGTGGATGCGGGCACCCCCGGCTACGAGGTGCTGCGGGACCTGGGCAAGCTGGGATACAAGGGCCCGGAGTCGTGCGAGGTGGTGCTCGACGACGTGCGGGTGCCCGCGGACAACCTGCTCGGCGGCCAGGAGGGCCTGGGGTTCAAGCAGGTCATGTCGGGGCTGGAGGTCGGCCGCATCAACGTCGCGGCTCGGGGCGTGGGGGTGGCCCAGGCCGCTCTCGACGCCTCGTTGGCGTACTCCCAGCAGCGCGAGGCCTTCGGCCAGCCCATAGGCGAGTTCCAGGCCATCCAGCTCAAGCTGGCCGACATGGCCACCGAGCTGGAAGCGGCCCGGCTGCTAACCCGCTGGGCCGCCCACCGCATCGATCAGGGCCTGCGAGCCGACGTGGAGGCGGGGATGGCCAAGTACTTCGCCTCGGAGGCGGCCATCAAGGCGTCGCTGGAGTCGATGCGGATCCATGGCAGCTACGGGTACTCCACCGAGATGGAGGTCGAGCGGCTCTACCGCGACGCGCCGCTGATGGCCATCGGCGAGGGCACCAACGAGATCCAGCGGACGATCATCGCCAAGGGCCTGCTGAGGCGGGCCCGCGAGCGGGCATGACGGCGGCCGCCAGCATCGCTCGGATTGACCTCGTCTCGGACGAGCAGGCGGCCGCGTTCGAGGCCGACGGCTTCGTCGCGGTCGACTTGCTGATCGACACCAGCCTGATCGAGCCGTTGAGGGAGCGGTTCGAGCGACTGTTCAGGGGTGACTTCGAGACCGGCACCGCCCCCGATGAGGTCAACTGGCTCGGGGGCAGCAGCGACCCCACGCTCACCCGCCAGATATGCAACGGCTGGAAGGCCGACCGGCTGATCGCGTCGGTGGTGCTAGATGCCCGCCTCGGCGGGGCCGTGGCCCGTCTGGCGGGATGGCCCGGCGCCCGCATCGTCCAGGACAATGTGCTGTGGAAGCCGCCGGGTGCCCGGTCGCTGGGCTTCCACCGCGACAACGCCTACCTCGCCTGGTACACGCCGACCGAGATGTTCTCGTGCTGGATCGCGCTCGACGACACCACCGCAGACGGCGGCACCCTGGAGATAGCGAGGGGGTCGCACCGGTGGCCCACCGGAGCCGACCCGACCGTCGAGTTCCACGCCCCCGAGGACTACCGGGGCACCGTCACCGAAGCCGCGCAGCGTGCCCAGATCGCCGAACTCGACATCGCGGCGATGGAGGTGTCCGCCGGCGGCGGGTCGTTCCATCACGGATGGGCTTGGCACGGATCGGGCCCCAACCGCTCCGGCCGGCACCGCCGGTCCCTGGTGCTGCACTGCGCCAGCAGTGAGGCCCGCTTCGACCGGGCCGGATTCAGCGAGGGCAACGGACCGGTCTACTCCCGCTACGCCCGGCTCGCCGACGACGAGATGGACGAGAACCACTTCCCGATCCTGTGGCGGTCCGACGGCTACCGGACCCCCGGCATCTAGAGCTGTCTCGCTTGACGGGATCCCGGGCGGTTCCTGCAGCTGAGATCCGCGCAGAGGCCCTCCGAGCGGGCCGCTAAGGCCTGTCGGGCTGCACTGGTGGCACGACCGCTGCCTCCAGCGGCGGATCGACGCAGCCGGAGCGGCGCCCTGTGGCGAGGACCCTGCTCGTTCTGGTCACCCCGTTGTGGCCCGAGCCGGGGTCGTCGGTCGTCAGGTACCGGACGATCCCCGCCGCGATCGCCTTCGCCTCGACCTGCTGAACTGCCGGGTCGGCCATCAACTCTGCCTCCGGCGGGTTGGACAGATACACGGCCTCCACGATGACGCTGGTCAGTCCCTCGGAGAGGCGCAAGATTCCGAACAGGTCCTTGCCGTCGCTAGTGCGCACGAAGCCGCGGGTGCCCTGGTTGCTGGTGGCGGACCAGGAAACGTCGTATTGGGACAGCGCCGCCTGAACCTCCTCGAAGAGGATCCCGGCGAGCCGGATGGATTCGGGGTTGTGGGCCTGATGGAAGACCTCGGTGCCGGGGTCCGACGAGCGGTTGGTAGTGCCGCCGTTGTGGTGGATCGAGACGAACAGCTGCGGAGAGAGCGCCAGCGCGATCTCGGCGCGCGTGAGGATGGGCGTTTCGATGTTGGTGGTGCGTGTCAGGATGACGCTGTAGCCCCGAGCCTCCAGCTCTGCGCGCACTACTTGGGCCACCGCCAGGTTCAGGTCCCGTTCGACGAGTCCATTGGCGCCCACCGCGCCCGTGTCGCGATGACCACCGTGGCCCGCGTCGAGGACCACATCGGCGCGGGCCACGTGGGTTCCGAAGTCGACGACGGCCTCGTTCGTGCATGTGGTTGCGACCAGGTAGCCGTCGTCGCGCACTTCGCGGACCGGAAGCACCAGGCCCGATGAAGTCACGATGACTCCCAGCCCCGGGGTGTCGGGCACCGTCCCCAAGACATGGAAGGGGGTCTGGGTGCTCGGCAGCGTGGTCGTGGGCGACGTGACTGCGGGCGACGTGGTGGTTGGCGGTGCGGTGGTGGTCGGCGGTGAGGTGGTTGTTGGTGCTGGGGTTGTGGTGGTCGGCTCGGTGGTTGTTGGTGCTGGGGTTGTGGTGGTCGGCTCGGTGGTTGTTGGTGCTGGGGTTGTGGTGGTCGGCTCGGTGGTTGGTGGTGCTGGGGTTGTGGTGGTCGGCTCGGTGGTTGTTGGTGCTGGGGTTGTGGTGGTCGCCTCGGTGGTTGGTGGTGCGGTTGTTGGTGCTGCGGTTGTGATGGGCGGCTCGGTGGTCGGCTCGGTGGTTGTTGGTGCTGCGGTTGTGGTGGTCGGCTCGGTGGTTGGTGGTGGTGCGGTGGTGGTGGGCGGTGCGGGTGTCGGTGCTGCGGTCGTCGCAGCGGGGGCTTCGGTCGTCGGGGTCTGGGACTCGGTCGTCTCTGCATCCGCGATCGGTGTGGCGGGTTCGGCCGTGGCCCCACCGGTGCCTGGACCATCGGGGTCGCCGGAGCACGCAGCCGCCGCCAGCACCGACGCTGCGATCAACGTCGCGACGACTACTCGACCCGTGACAGCACTTCGTTTCACAATGCTCAAGATCCTTGCGCGTCCTGTCGCCCCTTGTTGGAGCGAAGGCGGGACCGGTAGTGGGTATCCCCCCGAATCGTGGAGACATCGTCTATGAGGAGACGCTATGTCACACACACGACGCAAGTACGATCCGGAGTTCAGGGCCGGTGCTGTGCGGATCGTCCGGGAGACGCGAAGGCCGGTCGTTGAGATCGCCCGCGATCTCGGGATCGGTGCGGGCACCCTTGGGAACTGGGTCCGCAAAGACCACATCGAGCGGGGCGAGGCCGAGGGTCTGAGCTCAGACGATCGGGCCGAGCTGGTGCGGCTGCGCCGCCGCTGCGCGGAGCTGGAGATGGAGCGTGATGTGCTCAAACGATCAGTGGTCCTTTGGGTCAAGGAGGCAACGCGATGAGCGTCTCAGCGCACATCGCGGTCCAAAGGACCGACCACGCTGTGCCTCACGCGGTGTCGTGCCGGGCCCTCGGGGTGGCCCCGTCGACGTTCTACAAGTGGCACAACCGGCCCCCGACGCCGGCGAGGCGGCGCAGAGCTGAACTAGACGCCGAGGTCAAAGCCTGTTTCGACGCATCAGGCGGCACCTACGGCTCGCCCAGGGTGCGCGCCGAGCTGCGCCGGTCGGGCCGCAAGGCGTCCAAGAAGACCGTCGAGGCGTCCATGGCCCGCCAGGGCCTGCAGGGCCGCGCGCCCAAGCGGCGCAGGGGCCTGACCCGGCCCGACAGGCGGGCCGAGCCGGTTCCGGACCTGCTGCGGCGGGACTTCACCGCCGGGGGCGTCGACGAGAAGTGGGTCGGCGACTTCAAACAGGTCGACACCGCCGAGGGGCCGGTGTTCCTCGCCACCGTGGAGGATCTGTTCTCCAGGCGGATGCTGGGCTTCGCGCAGTCCGACCGCCACCCCACCGCGGAGCTGGCCACAGACGCGCTCAACATGGCCGCCGCGGTGCGCGGCGGCACCGTCGCCGGGGTGATCTTCCACACCGACAAGGGCTCTCAATATACCTCCGACGCGTTCGCGGCGGCCTGCGCCAAGCTCGGGATCACCCAATCGATGGGACGCGTCGGCTGCGCGCTGGACAACGCCGCCGCCGAGTCGTTCTTCTCGACCCTCGAGCACGAGCTGATATCACGCCGCCGCTGGCGCACCCGCGACCAGGCCCGCCGAGACATCGCCGTCTGGATCGACACCTGGTACAACAGAAAACGGCTCCACTCCACCAACAACATGACCAGCCCAATAGACTACGAACTAGCCAACGCAGCCTAAACCAACCCTCCACGATTCGGGGGGAAGCTCAGTAGCCTCGCCTCTGGTGTCTGTGGTGTCTGCGCTGCACGCGTCCGCGGCAGTATTGCTGGTGGCGGCGGGAGCGGCCAAGCTGTCGAGGTCCGCGCCAGGCTGGGCCGACCTTCTCGGCTTCCGGGCCCGCACCCCTGTGGTGCGGCTCGTCGGCGCGTTGGAGGCTGCGGCCGGCGTAGCCGCCCTGCTCGTCGGCGGACCGGCGGCGTGGGCTGTTGGCCTCCTCTACGCGGCGTTCGCGCTCGTCGTGTTGCGAGCCGTGCTCGCTGGCGTGGACTCGTGCGGGTGCTTCGGCCGCCTCGACGCCCCACCCTCGCGAATCCATGTTCTCGGCAATCTGGTGCTGGCGGCGGTGTCGTTCGCCGCAGCCGGTTCGCGCTCCCCGCCTGTCCCCGCGGTCGTGCAGGCGATGGGTGACAACCCAGCTGTCGGCGCCGCGCTGGCAGCGGTGGTCTTGCTGCTGGCCGGGCTGGTCCTGGTGTCCTTCACCGCCCTGCCCGAGGCGCTCGGTGCCCGGACCTCCCGCCTCGGGGGCGCGGGCCTGTTCCGGGCCGTGCCATCTCCGGCCACCAGCCGAGCAGCACCTCGGGGCGCGAGAGGGCGACCGTGAGCCGCAAACTGGTCGAGCGGGTCTCCCGCGTGGTGGACCGCCGCGCCGGGCGCCGGGGCTTCCTGCGCTCGTCGGCCATGGCGGCTACGGCCATGGCCGTCGCTCCGGTCGCCTACGCGATGCGCCCGACCACGGCAGAGGCAGCCATCGTGCTGTGCAAAGGGCATCAGTGCAGTCCCGGTGCCCTGTGCTGTGACAACTGGAGCGAGTTCTGCTGCAAGATCACCGGAGAGAACCTCTGCCCGCCGGGAACCATCGTGGCCGGATGGTGGAAGGCCGACGGGTCAGGATTCTGCGACTTGAACGGCCCGCGCCCGCGCTACTACCTCGACTGCAACTTCACTTGCGACGAAGGTTGCCGGTGCTCCTCCAGCGGCCTCTGCGACCGGGGATGCACGGCGGCCCGCTGCCAGTGCCACGGCGGCTGCGACACCCGCAAGTCGGAATGCATCCGCTTCCGCTACGGGCAGTGCAACCAGGACGTCTGCGTGGGCCAGCTCAAGTGCCGCATAGTCACCTGCGTGCCACCGTGGAAGTGGGACCCGGAGTGCGCAAGGTCCCCGGTGCTGAGCAGCCCGAGTACCCGCTTTCACGACCGTCCCTGCCTGCACGAGGGCTTCACCGACATTCCTCCCCTAGCCTTCTACGCCGAGGCCGTGGAGTGGATGGCCGACGAGGGCATCACCACCGGTATGACCGAGGACCTGTTCGGTCCCGATGAGTTGGTCAGCCGGGGCCATTTCGCCACGTTCCTGTGGCGCTACCAGGGCGAACCCGCCGCGCCGAGCAGCGACGAGTTCGACGATGTGGACCCGGGTGCGTACTACGCCCAAGCGGTGGCGTGGATGGTCGCGAATCGGATCACCACCGGCCGTGCGCCCGGCCGGTTCGACCCTTGGAGCAACGTGAACCGGGCGCAGTCGATCGTGTTCCTGCACCGTTTGGCGGGGGAGCCGCAGGCAGATGCGCAGATCGAGTTCTCCGACGTGGGCGAGGATGCCTGGTTCCGGGACGCGCTGGCCTGGGCGATCGAGAAGAAGGTCGTCTGGTGGACGGACCTTGAGACCTTCGGCGCGGGGCTGCCCGCCAGCCGCGCTGACGTTGCCGCCCTGCTGCATCGCTTCCACCTGCGGACTCCAGATGTCCCGGCGCCTAACCCCCCGGCGCCTCACCCCCTGTTGGTGGCCCGATGACGGTCGTGGTCGTGCTGCTGGCCGTCGCGGTCGGTGTGCTGGCCCTTATCGTGTTCGGGCTGCTGAGGACCCACGCTGAGATCCTGCGAGCTCTCGACCGGGCCGGCATCAGCCTGGACGACGCCGCGGCCAGCTCGCCTGTCGGCGCGGCGGTGGACCGGTCCGAGGATGCGGCTCAGCCCGAGCAGGGGACGGCCCGCGACATCGTCGGGACCGTGCCGGCCGGCGGCCCGACCAAGGTGGCTGTGATCGGCGTCTCGCACTTCACGCTGCTCGCGTTCTTGTCCTCGGGGTGCCGCACCTGCAAGCGCTTCTGGGAGGCGTTCGCCGAGCCGGGCCTCGAGCTGCCCGGGGGGAACACCCGCCTGGTGATCGTGGGCCAGGATCCCGTCCACGACTCGGAATGGGCTCTAGCCGAGTTGATTCCCCCCCGCGTGAAGGCCGTGTTGTCGTCGGCCGCCTGGGAGGACTACGACGTTCCGGGCTCGCCGTATTTCGCGCTCGTCGACGGCACGCGGGTCGTGGGCGCGGGCAGCGCGCTGGAGTGGGACCAGATGCGTGGTCTGCTGCAGCAAGCCCTGAACGACGCCGGCCTGTCCGACCGCCCCGGACCGTCGGGGCGGGCATCGGCAAACCGCTCGGCCAAAGAGCGCGAGCGCACGGCCGACGAGGCGCTGCTGTCGGCGGGGATCGGCCCCGGCCATCCGAGCCTGTACCCCGAAGGGTCAGGCCCCAACGGCGAGCACCGCAGCGACTCTGCGGAAACCGGCACCGATCGATGACCGCGGTTGCCGCCATCGGAGTGGCGGCGGCGGCGGCCGCCGGGGCGCGGTCGGCCTGGTCGCCTTGAGGGATGTCGATGCTCACGAGCATCAGCCCGCTCGGCGAGCGGGCCCGCGGCAACAGATGGTGGCTGACAGTGTGGTGGCTGGCCCTCGGAGCGGTCCTGGGGGGAGCAGCCGTCGGCGCCGCGCTGGGCGCGCTCGGAAAGGCTCTAGGCGGATCTGTAGACGACGGCGTCCGGCTCGTCTTGCTGGCCGGGGCGTGTGTGGCGGCCGCGGCCTGGGACATGTCGGGTCGACGGCTGCCCGGCCGCCGCCAGGTCAACGAGGACTGGCTCGTCGCGTACCGGTCGTGGGTCTACGGGGCGGGCTTCGGTCTGCAGCTCGGCGCCGCGGTGGCGACGGTGGTCAACACCGCCCTGGTGCCGCTGTTCATGCTGGCCGCGCTCCTGATGGGGGAGCTGACTGCGGGTCTGGTGATCGGCGCGGCGTTCGGAGCGGCTCGAGGTGCGAGCATGGCTCTGAGCAGCCGGGTGCGCACGACGGACGACCTGCGGCAGCTTCACCGCCGCCTCGACCTCCACGCCGACCGGGTCCGCCGCCTCGGAGCGGGCGTGGCGGCTGCGCTCGGCGGCGCGGCCGCGGCGAGCCTGCTGGCTCTGTGACCCCGATGGTCGTGCAGCCCGGACGCGGGGCCCTTCACGATGTCGGCGGTGTGACGTGAGCAGGTTGGCCGCTCACGGGGTGAGCATCGACGTACCGGCGGGCTGGGAGGCGGAGCTGTCCGTCCAGCCGGACCCGTCAACCTTGGATCCGTCGGCGGACCCCCTGCCCGCGCCGCTGGTGGTGCTGCACGCGGCCAACTTCTCGCTGCCCGCCGAGCGGGGCGACTACGGATCAGGAGCGGTTGAGATCATGGATCGCAACGGGATCTTCGCCGCGCTGGTCGAGTTCGACGGCGCGTCGGCCGCGACGATGCTCTTCGCCGCCGAGGGCGTGCCGACCCGGCTCGCGGCCGACGACTTCGGTCCCGACCAGCTTCATCTGTCCATACCGGGCCAGGCCGGCGTGCAACAGTTCTTCCATGTGGGGGCGCGGGCGTACTGCCTACACGCGGTGATCGGGTCGCACTCCCTGCGGGGCGTGCTGGTGCCCGAGCTCAACCGCGTCCTGTCGGGCCTGAGCATCGACTGAGTGGCCCACCCGCAGGAGCCCCTTAGCGAACATCAAGCAGTTAACCACCCCACATGTGGCAAACCCATTGAAGTTCGTTCTGTCTGTGGCGGCGTCGATGCTGGCGAACCATCCACCACCGGCCCGCCCGTCGGTGGATCCAGGCTTAGAGCGACTCGCCCTCGTGCAGGATGCCGTAGACGTCGGTTCGGCGATCGGCGCGGGGCTGGATGAGCTCGCTGCGGGCCTGGGCGCGCCGGGCCTCGGACAGGTCGACGTCGACGACTTCGAGCTGTTCCCGGACCGTTGACAGCGGTCCGGTCGCGATGCGGCCGTAGGGGTCGGCCAGCACCGAGGAACCCAGGAACTCGGCGCCGTCGCCCTCGCCGACCTGCGACGCGCAGGCGATGAACACCTGGCTCAGGTTGGCCTGCACCAGCGCGCCCTCGGCGTGGGGGATCAGTTCGCCCTCGGCGTACTGGCGCCGGTCGAAGCCGCGGATCCAGGCCGTGGGCACACAGATCAGGTCCGCGCCGCGCAGCGCCAGCACCCGCACGACCTCCACGAAGCGCAGGTCGTAGCAGATGCACAGCCCGATGGTGCCCCAGGCCGTCTCGGCCACGGTCAGGCCGATGTCGCCGGGCGTAAAGCAGTGCTTCTCCACGTCGAAGAGGTGAAGCTTCCGGTAATGGGCAAACACGCCGTCGGAGCCGACCGCGACCGCAGTGTTGAAGATCGCGTCGCCGTTGCGCTCGCATAGGCCACCAACGATGAGCCCGCCGTGGCGGGCCGCCTCAGCGTGCCAGTCGGTGACGGTCGGGCCGTCGAGGGTTTCGGCCAGCGGCTCAAGCGCCGCCCGGTCGGTGCTGTACCACGGCACCGCCATCTCGGGCACCACCACGATGTCGGCGCCCTGCTCGAACAGCGAGGCGGCCGCATCGACGCTGGCCTTCCTGTTGGCCTCGACCGCTCCCGGGCGGCCGAGTATCTGCGCCAGACCGATTCGAGTCACTCGATTCACGCCTTCGTGTTCGTGGCGGCCCCGGGCCCCGCGGGCTCGGGGAGGGTGGAGCTGATCGGACTCGAACCGACGACCCCCTGCTTGCAAAGCAGGTGCTCTAGCCAACTGAGCTACAGCCCCGGGCTGGATGAAAATGTGGCGCGAAACTGCGCCGCAGGGGATTCTACGTCGGTGACGTTGCCCAAGTCGTCGTGGTCGGTGGCGTCAGATGGCTGGATGGGCTAGCGGGAGCGTCACTGGCTGCCGGACGAAGAAAAGCCCCGCCAGTGCACCACCGACAAGCGGAGGTGGACGGCGGGGATGATTGAACGAACTATGCCACACTCGAAGGCCGGATGCAACCCCGGTGGCAGGATCACGGACGGTAGTCGAAGGAATCGTGGACTTGGTTGTAGTCCCGTCGGCTGAGGCGATGCTCCCACCTGATGTAGTCTCGCTGCGGCTGTCGCCTCCCTCCTCCAGTCCAGGCTGCCGATCAGTTCCTCAGGGTCGTCAGCCCACGATGATGTTGCCGAGTGCAGCTTGCCGGTCGTACGGACACCCGCACAACCCTATTGTCTGTGGTACGGGGCAGCGCCCGCGAAGTGGCCTCTAGGAGACTGCTGAGTAATTCGGGTCGGGGTGCTCGCGATCGTGTGGGTGGTGTGGGAGAATTGGGGGCATGCAGGGCGTTGAGAGACCGGATCGGGAGCTGTTGGACGCGTTGGGGCTGTGCGGGGCTCTGGTGCGTGAGGGGTCGGTGTATCGGTTCTTGGCCGAGCACCGGCTGAGGCTGTTTCCCGACGGGTTGTTCGGGGATTTGTTCGGGCCGCGGGGCCGGCCGTCGGTGCCGGGTTCGGTGATCGCGGTGGTGATGGTGCTGCAGGCGTTGGAGGGGTGCTCTGACCGCGAGGCGGCCGAGCGGCTGCGCTGCGATGTGCGCTGGAAGGCCGCGGCGGGGCTCAGCATCGACGATGGGGGCTTCGATTCGAGCGTGTTGACGCTGTGGCGTCAGAGGCTGCGCGCCAGTGAGCGTCCGGAGCGGATCTTCGACGCGGTGCGCGAGGTGGCTGCTGAGTGCGGGGCGCTGTCGAACAGGACGCGGCGGGCGTTGGACTCCACGGTGCTGTATGACGCGGTGGCGACCCAGGACACGGTCACGATGATCGGCGCGCAGATACGGCGTGTGCGCCGCCTGGCGCCGCGGGCGGCGGCGTTGGTGCTGGCCCATGACTACGACAGCCGCGCCAAGCCTGTTTGTGACTGGGGCGACCCCGACGAGCGGGCCTGGCTCATCGATGAGCTGGTCACCGACGCCCGGGCGGTGCTCGACGCGCTCGAGGGCTCAGAGCTCACAGGCGAGCAGGCCCGGGCGGCGGCGCTGCTGGCGGTGGTGGCCGGCCAAGACGTCGAGGCCGACCCCAAGGTGCCGGGACGGTGGCGCATCGCGCGCCGCGTCGCGAGGGGCCGGGTCATATCGACAGTGGACCCCGAGGCCCGCCATGCCCGCAAGTCCCGCTCACAGCGCCGCGACGGCTACAAGGCCCACATCTGCGCCGAGCCCGACACCGGGCTCATCACCGCCGCAGAACTCACCACAGCGGACACATCTGTAATGATTCTGAGTTCGTGTCCGGTTTTGGGTCGCTGATTACGCAGCATCGGGGTGCGAGCATGGCGCTGTGAGAGGAGCGTCAGATGACTGATGTGTCGAAGTCCCGGGATCGTGGCGGGCGCCGCAGGAGGAGGTTGTTGTCGCCTGCTGAGAAGTATGAGGCGTTCGTGCAGGTGCTCACCGCTGAGATGTCGGTGGCTGAGTGCGCGGACCATTGGGGGGTGGACCGCTCCACGATCATGCGGGCCCGCGAGGTGGCCAGGCGCGGCGCCCTGGAGGCGTTGGCGTCGTCGCGGCCCGGTGTGCGCTCCGGTGGGGACGATCCCGAGTTGGTGATGGCCCGCGACGAGGTGGCCCGGTTGGGTGAGGCTCTCAAGGAGATGGCGGTGAAGGTGACGCTGTTGGAGGGAAAAGAGCGTTGGGGGTGACCGCCGGGGTGCCCCCTCGTGTCGATGCCGGCGTCAAGGCCGGGTTGTTGGACCTCGTCGACGGCGCGGTCTGCGAGGGCTGGACCGCGGCCCGGGCGTGCGCGGTGCTCGAGCTCGAGCAGCGTCGCTGGCGCCGGTGGCGGCACCGCCGAGGCGACGGCCGCCTCGACGACGCTGCGGGCGGGGCGCCGGCGCATGCGATCATGCCCACAGAGCGCCGGGCGATCCTGGAGCTCTTCGAGGCCTGGGGCGCCATCGACGGCGGCTATCGCAAGCTCGCTCACCGCGGGTCCTATGAGAAGCTGGTGTGGGTGTCGCCCTCTACGGTGTACCGCGTTCTGGCAGGTGAGGGGCTTGTTCTGCCCGCACGGCCCCAGCGCAGCCCCATCCCGGCCCGTCCCATGCCCGAGTGGGTGAAATGGGAGCGCCACCAGATCTGGATCTATGACATCACCCACTTCCCCAGAGCGGACCGGGTCGCCTACGCCATCCTCGACGTCGTGACCCGCAAATGGCTCGCCACCCTCGTGAGCGCCGAGGAGACCGCCACACAAGTCGAGGTCGTCTTCTGCGACGCGCTGGACGCTGAGGGACTGTGGGAACGCATCGAGGCCCGCCAGGCCCAGCGCGGCGGCGAGGACCCCGCCGAGCCGATCCTGCTGGCCCTGTCTGACAACGGACCCCAGATGCGAGCCGGCACCACCCGAGAGTTCCTGGCAATGTGCAGCATCGCGGCCCGCTTCGGCAGACCCGGCACCCCGACGGACCAAGCATGGATCGAGACGCTGTTCGGCCACGTCAAAACCGAGTGGCCCCACCTCGACAAGATCACCGACCCAGCCGAGCTGCGAACCGAGCTCGACATCGCCCGACACGACTACAACACCCGCCGCCTGCACGCCGCTCTCGGCTACGTCACCCCCCACGACGAGCACCAAGGACGAGGCGACGCCATCCGCCAGGCCCGACGCGACGGCCTCACCAAAGCCCGCCTCGCCCGCATCGCCTACCATCGCAACAACAAACCCAACCAGCCATGACCCCCGCCCCCGAATGCGGTGCAATCAAACCGCCAAAAGCGGACATTTGCTCAGAAGCACCTCACATCAGACGCCCAAGTCGGCCCCCGCCTGCTCCAACAGGACCCCACAGCCCCCCACAACACCACCAACACCGACACCGACACCGCCGACACCGACACCGCCGACAACACCGACACCGACACCGACACCGACACCGACACCGACACCGCCGACAACACCGACACCGCCGACACCGCCTCCGGCGCCGCCGGCGCGGACGCTGAGGGGTTCGTGGGGCTGGTGCTGGCCGACTCGGCCTACGCGTCGGGCGAGGCGCTCGACGCGTTCGCGGCCGCCGGCTACGACACCGCCATCAAGCCCATCAACCCCAAGCCGCGCATCACAGGGGGCTTCACCCGAGACGACTTCACCATCGACACCGACGCACAGACCGTGACCTGCCCCGCCGGGCACACCAAAGCCGTCACACCCAGCGGAGCGGCCCGCTTCGGCGCGTTGTGCAACGGCTGCCCCCTGCGCGCCCGCTGCACCACCTCGCGGCGCGGGCGCAGCGTCACCGTCGACCAACACCACCACCGCCGACAGGCCAACAAGACCCGCTGGGCCCAGCCCGCCACCCAGGGCGCCTACCGACAGCACCGCCCCATGGCCGAGAGATCCATCGCCTGGCTCACCCGCAACAAAGCCAGACGCGTCCCCTACCGAGGCGTCGCCGCCAACTGCCTCTGGCTCACCACCAGAGCCGCAGCCGTCAACCTCGTGCGCCTCACCAACCTCGGCGTCACCCACAACAACGGCGCATTCACCCTCTAACCCCCCGCGGCAGCGCCGCGCGCCCGGCCCGCACCAGCCACAGCACCCCACCAGCCCCAACCTCGCGCCCCGACCCCGCCAACCCCGACCCGGCGCCGGCTGCCACACCAGTTGCTCAGCAGTCTCCTAGGCGTCTGGGAGCATTTGCTGTGCTCTCTCGATGCGCTGGCGCAGCCCGTCCTGGAACGTTTCGTCACGCTTGCGTTCCTCGATGTGACCGGCGATCGCTGTGCGGATCACCTGAGAGATCGGCACGCCGTCAACAGCGGCGACGGTGTTGAGATCCTCGGCTTGGTCGGCGGGCAATCGGATTGTCATGGCCTTATGTGGGTCCATGCGCTCAGGATACCGCTTGGTTTTCTGGTTGTCAAGTGCCGCGATGACTCGGTATCGTGGTATCATACAACCGTACGGCAAGAGCGACCCCAAGGAGGTGTCCGATGACGACCGACCAAGACAAGCCCGATCCCAAGGGCTTCCGCATCCGGATCGACCGGGTGGACTACACGGTGACGGAGGAAAAGCTCAACGGTGAGCAGCTGCGGGAGGTGCCCCCCTCGCCGATTCCGCAGGACCGCGACCTCTATCTGGTCGTGCCTGGCCATGACGACCGGAGGATCAAGGACGACGACACCGTGGAGATGCGCGACGGGTTGCGCTTCTTCACGGCACCCAACACGATCAATCCCGGCATGGCGCCTGCGAGCGACTCGCCCAGGTAGAAGTTGTCGTGAGTCTCCCGTGCCCGCCGAGCGTAGCGGGGGCCGTGCAGCAGAACGATGCGGTACAACTTGAGCGTTCAGATCAGGCATGAGTGTTACAGTTTCTACAGCTTGAGTGTTACAGAATCGACATCAGGATCGCTACAGCTTCTACAATACGACCAGCGGGCTTCCGGCTGGTGGCAGGCGGTGCTGTCGGGGAAGACGCCGATGGCTGAGGGCCCTCAGGAGGCTAGGGGGCGGCCGAAGGGCAGTTCGTCCTGCCAGGTGGTCAGGAACGCTTCTGCTGCGTAGCAGGCGCCCAGAAACGGTCCGTCGTCGGACTCGAGGGCGTCGGCCATGAGCGCGGCGACCGTGCTTGCGACTTCGGCGCGGAGTTCGTCGTCGCCGGTGTCCGGGCTGCTCCAGGCGGCGACGGTGGATCCGGCCAGCGCGACGAAGTCGGGCACCGCAGCGATGCCGGTCCTGCGGCACACCGCCAGTGCCTTGGAGGTGTAGGCGAGGCGCCCGCTGGGCACCAGGGCCCGGCACTCGAGACCTTCGGCAACCCCGTGGTGCACCACGCCCATCTTCGATCCGGCGAACACCACATCGGCAGGCTCGCCCCACAGCGCCTCGGCTCTGTCCAAGCCGTCATCGCGGCCAGCCATGGCGCTGAGCGCCTTGCCGCCGTGCGCTTGCCAGGCTTCCGACAGGGCCGCAGGGTCGAAGCCGTGTGGGGCTGCCAGCGAACCCTCGGCGTTGGACACTGCTACGACCCGGCCGCCCCGCGCCGCCACCTCCGACGCCAGAGTCGCTGCGGTTGCCGATAGGCCCTCGATCGCGACGGTGCGGCCGTCGAGGCCCACCGCGGCGTCGGCAGCAGCGGCCGCCGACAGGGCGTCGCACTGCGCCCCGAAGGCGCCGAGCCGTGCCACCGTGCGGGGATCGCCGTCTCGTAGCGGCGCGAGATCCTGATCGCTGACTCCCTTGGCGGCATCGGGCAGGTAGGTGCCGTCGGGCACCAGCGCCGCGGCCTCGGCCACGAACGCGGCCACCGCCTCGGCCCGCAGCGGGGCATCGACGCTGATCCCGGCGGAGGCGCCGCTGCGGCGCATCTGTAGCGCCGCGTAGGTGTAGGTCTGAGAGCGGGCCAGGTCCTTGGCGCCGCCCTGCAGCACCTTGCGAGCCCAGCGCACCGGGCCGGAGGCGGCCCCGGCACCGGGCAGGTCCAGCGCCACGAACGCGTCGACGTCGCTGAACTTGTGCAGCCTCACATTCGCTCCTGCGGATCTAGGAAGCCCCGCGGATAGGTGTCAGCGTCTCGCGGTGAAGCGTGTTGTGTCCCGCTCTTGTTCGCTGCGCTCACGGGCCGCTCGTGCCTACTCGACCGAAATCAGTAGAGAAACACGTCATATAGGAGCAATACTCGTGCAGATTTGAGGCGAGCTTGACATAGGGCTACTCACGGGCCGCTCGGGCCACGGCCTCGCTCGGCGCCTCGCGAAGATCCTCATGACTACTGCCTATCCGCTCGGCCTCTAGGACGCGCCGTTGAGAATCCGCACCGGCAGCGTGCGGGGACCGCGGATCTGACCGGTCGACCAAGTGACGCCGGCGGGGTCGGCCAGCTCGAAGTGCGGAACCCGCTCCATCCACTCCTCCAGGGCCACGGTCAGCTCCATGCGGGCCAGGTTCGATCCCAGGCAGCGGTGGATGCCGAGACCGAAGGCGACATGGCGATTGCGCAGACGGTCGATCACGAACTCGCCGGCGTCCTCGAAGGCCTCAGGGTCGCGGTTGGCCGCCGGGAACGGCAGCAGCACCCAGTCGTCGGCCCGCATCGAGCGGCCCGCGAACTCCGTGTCCTCGGCGACGAGGCGGGCCATGGTCACCGGCGCGTAGAAGCGCAGGAACTCCTCCACCGCGAAGGGTCGCACTTCGGGATCGGTGATCCAGCGCCGGCGGTCCTCCGGGTGCTGGGCCATGTGCCACAGCGAGGCGCCGATGGCCGACCAGGTGGTGTCCACCCCGGCGATGATCAGCAGGCCGCAGGTGCCGCGCACATGCTCGTGTTCCAGGCGATGGCCCTCGATGGTGGCATGGGTCATGCGGCTGATCAGATCGTCCTGGGGCTCCGCTGCCCGGGCTGCGATCAGCGTGTCGAGGTAGAAGTCGATCGAGTCCTCGTACTCGACCCGCTCCTCGGTTCCGGGCTGTTCCATTATCCGGTGGATGAAGATCCGGAACTGGTCGCCGTCGGAGCGGGGCACGCCCAGCATGTCGGCGATCACCCTCACCGGGATGTGTTGGGTGTAGCTCAGCGCGGCGTCCACGATGTCGGTTTGGCCGGCCTCCACGTCGGCCAGCAGGTCGTCGAGCAGCTCCCGGCAGGTTTGGCGGGTGGCCTCGCGCTTGGCCTCTATGGGCTTGGGCGCGAAAGCCGGCAGCAGGAACTCCCGGGCGATGCGATGGAAGGGCGGGTCGCTGGTGATCGGCGGGGCGAACCCCACCGGGGGAGGGATCTCGGGACGGCCGTCGTTCACCACCACGCCGTTGGAGCTGAACGTGTCGGTGTCCTTGGCGATGGCGCACACGTCTTCGTGGCGCACCGGCAGCCAGGTCCCGCCGTAGCGGTCGCTGTGAGCCACCGGGCACTCGCCGCGCAGCTCATCCCAGATCTCCGGGGCGCGGGCCGCGTAGCCGGGGTCGACATGGTCGAAGTCGGTGGCCCAGTCGGCCACCGGCGCCCGGGGCTTGAGGCCTTCGTGGGCGTCGGCGTCCGGTTCGGCCGTCGCCCCGTTGGTTGAGGTGTCCGTCGTGGCAGTGGTGTAGGTCATGGCGTCAGCTTCAGCTCCTCTGCTTCATAGTCCAGCAGACGGCGGAACAGCGTGCGCAACTCGTTGCACCGGCCCCGGTCGTTGGCCAGGTTGACAAGCTCGTGGGGATCCTCCGCGGTCTCGTACCACTCGTGGTCGTGGTCGTCGAAGTCGGCGTCCACATCGAAGAGTTTGCCCAACTTGTCGGTGGTTCCGTCGCGCCGCACCCCGCCACCGATCCCGTAGTAGCGGGCGTACTTGGTCTCGCCGTCGTAGAAACCCCGAACCGCGTAGCGGCTGTTGCGCAGGATCTCGGACTGGGCCGAGTCCTGTGAGAACAGCACGAAGTCGCGCACCGACGCGTCGGTGTCGGCCAGCACCGGCGACAGATCGCGGCCCGACAGCGTGGGGGTGTCGCCGGGGTCCACACCGCCGAGCGCGGCGATGGTGGCCGCGAGGTCCACATGGGTGGCCAGCGCCTGGGTGCGGGCTCCGGACGGCATTCCCGGTGCCTTGACGATCAGCGGCACGCCCATAACCTCGTCGTACACGCACGGCAGCTTGGCCCGCAGGCCGTGGGAGCCGCAGGCGTCGCCGTGGTCGGAGGTGTAGGCGATCACGGTGTCGTCGTAGAGCCCGAGGGTGTCGAGGGCGTCGAGCAGGCGGGCCAGGCTGGCGTCGAGCTCGACGTGAAGCCAGGCGTAGTAGTCGAGGCCGCGAAGCCACGTGTCGTGGTCGTCGGCGTCGATGCGGCCCACCATGTGCTCGCGGTTGCGCACGTGGCGCCAGGCCCGCTGCACATCGGGCTTGGTGTGCAGGTCGTCGCTGAAGTTGTCGGGCAGGCGGTCGAACAGGCGGGGGTAGTCCTCCGGCGGCGGGGTCACCGGCAGGTCGCCCAGGCGCATCTTCTGCACCGCGTCGAACAGATTGGCGAACTTGGGGTGTGCGGCCTGGTAGCTGCGGTGGTCGGCCGGGAACCACATGATGTCGTGGGGGTTGACCAGCGCGACGGTCAGGAACCACGGCTGATCACCGGCGCCGTTGCCTCCCGTCCCGTTGCCGCCGTTGCCCCCGAACCCGTTGCTGCCGGCGCCTCCCGTCCCGTTGCCGCCGTTGCCTCCCGTCCCGTTGCTGCCGGCGCGGTCGTTCAGCCAGTCGATGGCCTGGTCGACGATGATCGGGTCGAAGTAGCGGCCGGTGTAGGCGCTGCCCATGAAGTGGACGTCGTTGCCCTCCCAGTCGAGGTAGCCGTGGGCGGCCATGTCGGGCGTCTCGCTGTGGCCGAGGTGCCACTTGCCCAGGTAGCTCGACCGGTAGCCCCGCTCGGCCAGCAGGCTGCCGATGGTGGGGATGGCCGGGTCGAGCGCGGCGTGGGTGGGGAAGGCGACGTTGTCGACCACTCCGTGCTCGGCCAGGTAGCGGCCGGTGTAGAGGCTGGCCCGCGACGGCGAGCACGGCGAGGCGTGGGTGAAGTAGCGGTCGAAGCTGAGCCCGTCGGCGCGCAGCCGCTCGTGGCCGGGAAGGTTCACCACCCCGTCGAGCCAGTCGTTGCGACGCTCCTCGTCCGACACGATCAGCAGAATGTTGGGCCGCGCATCGACCTCCGCCATGACGCCAAGCTACTGGCATGCTGCCCCGCGGCACCGTCGTCGTCCTGGGAACCAGAGGCCGGACATGTGCGTCTGGAGTGTGATGCCATTGCGGGCAATTCGCAGTCCTGGGAACCAGAGGCCGGACATGGGCGTCTGGAGTGTGATGCCATTGCGGGCAATTCGCAGTCCTGGGAACCAGAGGCCGGACATGGGCGTCTGGAGTGTGATGCCATTGCGGGCAATTCGCAGTCCTGGGAACCAGAGGCCGGACATGGGCGTCTGGAGTGTGATGCCATTGCGGGCAATTCGCAGTCCTGGGAACCAGAGGCCGGACATGTGCGTCTGGAGTGTGATGCCATCGCGGGCAATGCGGACGAGCGCGATGCGGGGTGCGGCCGCGCTGATCGCCTCGGCCGTGATCGCGGTCGGTTGCAGCGGCGGCGACAGCTTGCCGCCGGGAGAAGAGCCGGTTGGAGCATCCGGTGAGTCCGAGCAGCCGGTTCCGGCCCAGCAGGGTGACGAGGCCGGGCCGTTAGCGCAGCCCGAGCGGTCGGAGCCGGGTGAGCCATCCGAGCCGTCCGAGGAGATAGGGCCGGTCGAGGAACTGTCGGGCATGTACGGTTGGGATCCCGAGGGTGGCTTCCACGATGCAGTGTGGTTCGGGTCCTTGGTGATCGACGGGCCGTGCGTCCTCCTTGACGTCACGCGCGGCGGCGAGCCGGCGACCACGCCTGGGGGTGCCGCGCTGCGGAGCTTCGTGCGCCTGCCCGAGCCGCTGACCCGCTATGACTCAGAGACGGGCGAGCTCTGGGTGGGAGACAACGATCCGATGCGCGACGGCGACGAAGTGGTGGTCGCGGGCAGCGAGGGATGGCAGCTGGATTGGAACGTCAACGACGAGGACGGCGTGCACAACTTCGAGCGCCAGTGCCCCGCGCTCGTCTCGTTCTGGGCCGCGTCCATGAGACCGGGCACGGAGGATCACACCGACCCGGCCGCGGAGATCGGTCAGGAGCCTCCGCTGGCCGGCCTGTACACGACGGATTTCGAGGCGGGTGCCATGACGGCTCTGGCGGTCGGCATCCTGGAGATCGAGCCTCCGTGCGTCTACCTCTACTGGCTTGACGACACCGACGGGCGGACGACGCGCATGCCCGACGGGAACCTGCAGCGCTACCTCGTGCGGCTGCCCCGGGCGTTCGTGCGCTTCGACTCGGACACCGGAGAGATCTGGGTCCGCGACGAAGGCCCGATGACCAGCGGCGACGATGTCTCACTGGGCGGCGGCGGCGAGGGCGGCAGCTACGTCCGGCTCACGGTGGAGGGCGAGTGCAGCGCCCACGGGAAATGGCACGCGAGCAGCATGACGGCCGGACTCGACCACATGCTGCCGTTCGGCTGGGGCGACCCGCCCGCGGAGCCTCGGGAGCTAACCAACACCTTCGAGTGGGATCCCACGGGCGGGTTCGGCGACACCTCCGTGTCGGGGACCCTGGAGATCGCGCCGGCCTGTGCCTATGTAACCGACGCGATCTGGGTCCGATGCGTCGCGTTTGAGCCCGATCTGAAGTCCGAGCCGCGGTGCGTGTACGTCACCGGCACCGGCACCGACGGCGGGGAGGCAGCTGTGACCGCGGAAGGAGCACCGGTGCGCACGCTGGTTCGCGTTCCCCTGCCGCTGATCAGCTACGACCCCGATTCCGGAGAGTTCTGGGTCGCCGGGCACGGTCCGATGACCAGCGGCGACGCGGTGACCGTGATCGGCAGCGTGGGCTGGGCTGCTGGCGACACCCCTGTCGAAGAGCCTTTCGAGGGGGGTTGCGCGGCCCACGGGTCGCTCTGGGCGGCGTCGATGCAGCCGACCGGCCCGGAGCCGGGCGAGGCGATCGAAGCTGGAGAAACCGTCCCGCCTCTGGCCGGGATGTTCCCGTGGGACCCCAAGCAGCGTCTCCCCCGGCACGCGCTGGCCGGGACCCTGGTGATCGAGGCTCCATGTGTATACGTCGACGTGGGGCCCGAGTGGAGGACGGATTCGTGGTACCGGCCCGACCATGGCCATTTCCGGATGTTCGTGCGCCTGCCGCAGCCGCTGGTCCGCTTCGACGCCGGCTCCGGTGCCCTGTGGCTCGGCAAGGAGGGCCCGTTCGTCACCGGCGACTACCTCGACTTCTCCGGCGGGCGTGCCGTCTTCTTCCCCGACTTCGACTCGTTGGCCGACTACCCCGACAAGAGGGAGTACGACGGCGGCTGCTCCGCCCACGACGAGTTCTGGGCGATGTCGATCAGATAGGGGGAGCCCAGATTGGGAAGCCGCCGAGCCCGCCGGTGGCGCTAGCCCTCGCCGATGAGGCGCTCCAGCACTAGCTCGGGGTGGTCGGACTGGAGGCGGGCCAGCCAGTAGGGGCTCTCGAACAGGGCCAGCAGCCCGCCGCCCTCGGCCCGCTCGGCCACGGTCACGCCCGACATGGTGCCCAGCACCGCGGCTGAGGCCTTGTCGGTGAGTCGGGCCGTGGTCCACGGCGCCGACGCGAGTTCGATGGGGGCGCCGAACTCGTGGCGCAGGCGGTGCTCGGCCACGTCGAACTGCAGCGGCCCGACCGCGGCCAGGATCGGGGCGCTCTCGCTGCCCTCGGGCCGGCGCAGCACCTGGACCACGCCCTCGGAGTCGAGTTGGCGCACCCCGGAGCGGAACTGCTTGGCCTTGGACGTGTCGGTGCACCGGGCCAGCCGGAAGCTGCTCGGAGCGAACGACGGGACTGGCGGCCAGCGCACCGGCCCGTCGGCGGCGTGCACCGCGTCGCCCACCCGCAGATCGGCCGCGTTCACCAGGCCGATCACGTCGCCGGGCCAGGCCTCCTCCGCGGTGCTGCGGTCCCGGCCCACCACCGTGTGGGCGTACTTGGTGGCCAGCGTCTTGCCGGTGCGCCCGCACGTTACCGACATGCCCCGCTCGAAGCGGCCCGAGCACACCCGCAGGAACGCCATGCGGTCGCGGTGGGCGGGGTCCATGTTGGACTGCACCTTGAACACCACCGCGCTGAAGGGTGCGTCCACCGAGCGGGGATCGCCGTCAGCGTCGAGGCGGGCGCCGGGGGAGGGAGCCAGATCGACGATGGCGTCGAGCAGCAGCCGGACACCGAAGTTGGTGAGGGCCGAGCCGTAGAACACCGGCGAGAGCTCGCCCGCCTCGAAGCGCTTGACGTCGAGTTCGGCACTGGCTGCGTCGAGCAGCTCGACCGCCTCCTGGGCCTCGTGCCAGGCCTCGCCCTCCTCGGACTCGGCTCGCCCGGCGTCCACGATCTGCTCGTCAGCGGTGGTGGCGCCTCCGGCGGTGCGGGTGAAGCGCACGAAGTGGCCGCTGCGGCGGTCGATCAGGCCCCGGAACCGGTCGCCCTCACCGACGGGCCAGGTGACCGGCACCGGGTCGAGCACAAGCTGGTCCTCGATCTCGTCGAGCAGCTCGAGGGGGTCGCGGGCGGGGCGGTCCCACTTGTTGATGAACGTGACGATGGGGATCTCGCGGTTGCGGCACACCTCGAACAGCTTGCGGGTCTGCGCCTCGATGCCCTTGGCCCCGTCGAGCACCATTACCGCCGCGTCCACCGCGGACAGCACCCGGTAGGTGTCTTCGGAGAAGTCGCCGTGGCCCGGGGTGTCGAGCAGGTTCAGCACCCGATCCCGGTATGGGAACTGGACCACGGCCGAGGTCACGGAGATGCCCCGGCGACGCTCCAACTCCATCCAGTCCGAAGCGGTCGACCGGCGCTCACCCTTGGCCTTCACCGCGCCTGCCCCGGCGGTCAGCGCCCCGCCGTAGAGCAGGAACTTCTCGGTGAGCGTGGTCTTGCCCGCGTCGGGATGCGAGATGATCGCGAACGTGCGTCGCCGCCCCGCCTCCCGCAGGACATCGGCTGCCACGACGGCGTCGTCAGCTTCGCGAACGCTCACACCCTCAGTGTGGCCTGCGCTACCCCCGCTGCCTCGCCGTGCGCGATTCCAGTTGCGGGTTGGCCCCGGTCACGACCTCAGGATCGAGCGATAGGTTCCTGCCCGTGCAGGAGCACTTCACCCCCGACCTGTTCGAATTCCTGCGCGACCTGCGAGCTAACAACAACCGCGAATGGTTCCAAGCCAACAAAGGCCGCTACGAGCAGCACGTCAAGGAGCCCCTGCTCCAGTTCATTGAGGACTTCCGGCCGAGACTGCAGTCGATCAGCGAGCATTACGTCGCCGACTCCCGAACGAACGGTGGCTCCATGTTCCGCATCTACCGAGACGTTAGGTTCTCGAAGGACAAGAGCCCCTACAAGACGCAGGCCGCGGTCCGCTTCGGCCATGAGGCCGGCAAGACGGCCCACGCGCCGGGCTTCTACCTGCATCTGGCGCCCGACGAGGTGTTCGCGGGCGCCGGGCTCTGGCATCCCGACTCGGCGACCCTGGGCAGGATCCGCGATCAGATCGTCTCAAGACCCCAAGAGTGGGTCCGCGCCGCGCGGGACCCGGGATTCCTCGACATCTTCGACGTCGTCGGCAGTTCTCTGAAGCGCCCGCCCAAGGGCTTCGACCCCGACCATGCCCACATCGAGGACCTCAAGCGCAAGGACCACATTGTCACGTTCATGTTCGACGAGGAGGAGGCCACCATGCCGGGGTTCCTCGACGACTTCGTCGACGCCTGCCGCGCCGCGTCGCCCTACATGCAGTTCCTGACGACTGCGGCCGGCCTACCGTACTAGCGGCAACCCCAGCGGTCCGATGCCTCGGTCCGGGTCGTACCCACCACTTCGAACGCCATCAACTACGCGTTCGAAGGCCGCAGCCTGAGGCTCTTCGCCATCAACTGCGGGTATCCGCTCATCTCCTACAGCGTCATCGGCATCCTGCTCAGCGTCTGGACCTAGCCGCGGCCGCGGCGGCGATGTGACTGCGATCAAGCCCGGGACCCGCGGGAGGTTACGGGCCATGCGGTAGGTGTGTCCGCATCTCGTCGCGATGGTTGAAAGCCGTCAGTGCTCCCGGCCAATCAGTGTGTGATGAGAATGCCACACCTTCCCTCCCCCTGGGCACGCCGTATGAGCCGAGCTCGGCTGCGTGCCCTCGGGGCAGTCCGTCCACAACACTCGCCCCGAACACTCATTGCCGCCGTGGCAGCTCTGGCCATCGCGGCCGCCTCGCTCGCCGTCGCGCCCGGCGCGCAGGCGCAGGAGCCGGACCCGGACGACGTGATCATCGAGGCGGTCTATCCCACGGCCATTGCCGGCCCCGAGGACCTGGTGTTCGACGTGACACGTGGGTCCGCCTCGGACGAGGATCTTCTGGTTCAGGTAACGCTGTCGCCGGGGGTCCTGTCCGCGGTCGAACAGAGACTTCCCGTTCTCATCGGTGCGGGCTCGACGACAACCAGATTATTGGTGAGCACCCGGTTGGTGATGGAGGGCGCGACCACCGGGGACGTGACCGCCACCGTCGTCGACGGCGACGACCATGACGTCGGGGAGCCGTCCACCGCGACCGTGAGGCTGCACGTGGGGGGAGGGGGCACCGTGACGGTCGGGTTCAGCGCCCCGGTCTACAGGCTCGACGAGAGCGTCGGCACGACCACAGACCAGGTCCGCCTGACCGCGAGAACAAGCCCCGGCGCGCCGGTTCCCAGGAGCCTCACTGTGCCGGTCTGGACCCGTGCCGACACAGCCATATCCGTCGACGACTACTCCGGTCTGTCGGGCACGATCACGTTCCCGCAGCCTTGGACCGTGGAAGAAACCCTCGACGGCGATGTCTACTCGTCCGAGGCGTCGGTGCCTGTGAGCATCGTCGATGACGACGCGTCCGAAGGCGACGAGAGGTTCACGCTCTGGGTGGGATTCCCGACGGAGTCGCCCTTTGCAGTCTCTCTGGGCTCGACCGACTCTGCCCCGGAGTGCGACTCCGACGGTTGCGGCTCCTACGTCATCATCACCGATAACGAGGGCGGCGGCACCATAATCCTCGACGAGGACTCGGGCAATGTGACGATCAGTGCCGTGCATTCCACGGCGCTTGAGGAGATCGACAACCTGGTGTTCACGGTCGCCCGGACGACTGCCACCGACAGCGAGCTGGAAGTGCCCGTGACGTTGTCGCCAGGAATCATCGACGAGGACCGGTTGTCGCACACGGTCACCATCCCAGCGAACGAGACGTCCGCCGAGCTAACGGTCCACACCAGGGCCCTCGCTCCCGCCGCAGCGACCGGGGACGTGACCGCGACGGTGGGCGACGGCGACCTGCACGATGTCGGCGATCCGTCCACCGCGACGGTACGGGTGTACGTGGCCGAGACGCTGGTAACCGTCCGGTTCGACGCTGCCTCGTACATGCTTGATGAGGATGTCGGCGCGACCGGCGACGAGATCAGGCTGATCGCGCGGACCGTCTCGGGCGTGCCCGCCCCCAACTTCAACCTCAGGGTCTCGGTCTCGGCCCGCGCGGCCGCGGCCACATCCCCGGACGACTACACGGCCCTCTCAGTGATGCTGGCGGTACCTGGGACCTCCGAGCGGACCTGGACTGCTGACCGTGATGCCTTCGTGACGGAGGTATCAGTGCCCTTGACCATCGTTGACGACGATGAGGTCGAGGGCGACGAGAGGCTGATGCTGATACTGGAACAGGCACCAGGATTTCAGGAGGTGGTCGCCTTCCTCCCGGCCGATGTCACCGCGCCTCCATGTGCGGGCGGCAGCTGCGAGGCCACCGTCACCATCGTCGACAACGACAACCGCAGCGTTGATGTCAGCCAAACCAGCCTGACGATCGAAGAGGGCAGCACTAAGGCGTACATGGTGGTGCTCGGTCGCGAGCCGACCGGTGATGTGACGGTCACGCCGGAGGTCACCGACGCATCGGACGCTGAAGTATCGGTGTCGGAGGCGTTGGTATTCACGCCGCAGGACTGGGACATGCCTCAGACAGTGACGGTGACCGCCGCGGCCGACAACAACCGGGCCAACGGCTCAGCGACCATCAACCACACCGTCACCGGCGCCGACTACGAGGCCAACGGCGTGACGGCACCGCCGGTGACGATCACCGAGTGGGACGCCGAGGGCCGCACGGTTGTGACGCTGGTGCACGTGCCGGACGGCACGGTGATCCCGGCTGACTCGACGGTTGGTGTGGGCGCAACCGTGGTCGACGGTGCGACCTTCTCCGAGGACGAGCGGGTGTACTTCCGGCTGCTGTTCGAGTCTGCCGACGGCGGACGCGCACAGTACGGAGCTGATGTGGAGCTTCGGTTTGAGTGGACGCATCACTCGCCGATCGTGCCGATATCGGGCCAGGTGTCGCTGATCGAGCTGAGCCTGTATCGGGTCGACGTGTGGGACTCCGCGGTGCAGATCCTCGACAACGACGTCGGCAACCCCGACGGCACGATGACGGCCCGCATCACCGGGTGCAAGCGCAACGGCTGCATCATCGGCACGCCCTCGGAGATTACCGTGACCATCCTCGACGACGATGGCGGCCCAGCCGCGGCGCCCCCGGGGCCGCCGGATCCACCGAGACTCGTTTGCGCAACCGCGGGCGGGCGCTACGACCCCACCGGTGTCGCGGTGAGCTGGTCGCCCCCGAGCTTCGTGGGCGGCGCGCCGGTCGAAGGCTACGACGTGCAGTACCAGGGACGAACCGATGACGGCAACCCTTGGGTCTGGGGTGACTGGCAGGAATGGCTCCACACCGGCACGGCCACCTCGACGACCATCACCGGGCTTGACGCCGATGCCCCCTACGGGGTGCGGGTGAGGGCTGTCAATGCGAACGGCCCGGGCCAATGGTCGCTGCCGGGCACCTTCTGGACGGGCTACTCCCAGGACCTCTGCGAGATCCTCGACGAGCTGACGCCGGGTAGTTGAGGCGCCGTCCTTGAGGGCGGTGCCGGGTGACGATTGTCACCATGGCTTGCCGAAAGGGTGCTCAGGCGGCCAGCCATTGATCTCGCGATGAGCAGTAAACAACGTCAGACACGGACACTTGCGGTGGCATCACTTGTTGCCCTCGCTGTGCTTGCAGGCATCGCCGACCGCGCCGCGGCGCAGGATGACGAGCACTTACGGCAGCACTCGGGTGAGGTAACCATCACGGCGGATCGCGTGGAAGTGCTGCAGGGAATCGACGACCTGGTGTTCACCGTCACCCGGGAGTTCGCCACGAGTGACGAATTGGATGTCACGGTGACGATGTCGCGGGGGATCCTGCCGTTCAACCGGCTCAGCCACACAGCCACCATCCCCGCTCGCGACACCTCCACCACGCTGACCGTCAGCACATTCAGCCGAAACCCGGGCGCGGTGACCGGCGACGTCACTGCAACCGTGACCGACGGCCAGCACCACGATGTCGGTGACCCCTCCACTGCGTCGACCCACGTTCATGTCGGCAACGGGCTTGTGACCCTCCAGTTCAGCGGCTCGCCGATGCCAGTAGACGAGAGCGTCGGCTGGTCGACAGACGAAGTCAGGCTGATCGCGCGGACCATCCCGAACGTGCCGCCACCCCGGAAAGGGTTCAGCGTCTCGGTGTTCACCGGCGATCGCACAGCTAAGCGCAAGGTCGACTATCAAGGCTTCTCCCGAACATTCACAATTCATGGGGAGCCGCGGGGCAACTGGGTCGCCGATGGCGACGCCTACGTGTCGAGTGTTCAAGTGACTGTCTGGCCCATCGACGATGACCGGGACGAGGGCGACGAGCACTTCGCACTGCAGTTGCAAACTCTGCCTTACCATCCGCCGGCGGTGCGGCTCGTGCCCGCGGACTCTTCAGCCCCGCCGTGCTCGCGATCCAGTTGCGTCTCCAGTGTGGTCATTGTCGATGACGACACCCGCGGCGTGACGGTGAGGCAGGCCAACGTTCTGGCCGTCGACGAAGGCACGGAAGTGGCTTACACGGTGGTTCTCAACAGCCAGCCCACAGACGATGTCATGGTCACGCCTGAGGTCCGTGACGCCATAGACGCGCAGATCGCGGTGTCACCAGCCCTGGTCTTCACGCCAGGCAACTGGGACCGACCCCAGCGGGTGATCGTGACTGCATCGGCTGACGACAACGCAATCGACGGCTCGGCAACCATCATCCACACAGCGGACGGCGGCGACTACGGCGACAACGGCGTGACTGGAGCGTCGGTGGCGGTGCGCGAGGAGGACAGAGAGGCCGATCTAGCCCATTCGGGTGACGTGACCATCGCGGCGAAGCATGACACTGCGCTCGGGGGTATCGACCAGGTGACGCTCACCGTCACGAGGCAGGTTGCGGCCGACTACGACCTGGATGTACCGGTGACGCTGTCGGCAGGGATCATCCCAGCCGACGAGTTGTCTCACTCGGTGACCATCGACGCTGGCTCGGTCTCGGCCGAGTTGGTCGTCAGCACGAGCAGGCTGGCCCCGGACGCAGTGACCGGAGATGTCACCGCCACTGTCGGCGACGGCCTGCTCCACGATGTCGGTGATCCTCTCACCGCGACGGTGCGGGTCTATGTGGGCGAGCCGCTGCTCACCGTGCGGCTCGATCGCGGCTCCTACACCCTCGATGAGGGCGTCGGCACCTCCACCGACGAAGTCGCCCTGATCGCACGGACCGAGCCGAACGTTCCTCCGCCGATCGCGAACGTGGCGATGTCTCTCTCGACCTCACCGGACACGGCCGAGGTCAGGGAGGACTACCAAGGCATATTCGTCGTGATCGATCTGCCGGAAGGGCAGTCAGGTGACTGGATAGCAGACGGCGATACGCACACGGCCCGCGTCCCGGTCCCGGTGGCGATCATCGACGACGGTCTGGTCGAGGGCGACGAGACGTTCCGGTTGCGGCTCGACCAGGCTTCGTGGCTGACAAGCGTGATCAGCCTGATCCCGGCCGACTCAGAAGCCGAGCTGTGCACCTCCGACGGCTGCGATTCCCTCGTCACGATCGTTGATGACGACACTCGCGCTGTGATCCTCGACCAGACCGGCCCGCTCTCGATCGAGGAGGGCGGCACCGCGACCTACACCGTTGTGCTCGACAGCAAGCCGGCTGGCGACGTGACGGTCACGCCCCAACTGGTCGGCGCCGTCGATGCCGAACTCTCGGTCTCGCCCGCGCTGATCTTCACCTCAGAGGATTGGGACCTGCGCCAGACCGTGACGGTGACAGCCGGGACTGACGGGAACTACACCGATGGATCCGCCACCATCACCCATACGGTCTCGGGCGGCGACTACGAGTCCAACGGCGTGACGGCGCCCTCGGTGCCGGTGATCGAGCAAGACGCCGAGCGCGACGCGGTAGTGGTGACGCTGGTGCATGTTCCTGATGGCACGGTGATTCCCGACGAATCGAATGTGGCTGTGGGTGGGACTGTGGTGGACGGCACGACCTTTGGTGAGGACAAGCAGGTGTTCTTCCGGTTGCTGTTCTCGGCCGCTGACGGCGGGCCGGCACCGCACGGGGTCGATGTGGAGCTGTCGTTCGAGTGGAACCACTTCTCGCCGATCGTGCCGATATCGGGTGAGATTTCGAGGATCGTGCTGAGTCTGCCCAGAGTCGACGTGTGGGACAGCGCGGTTCAGATCCTCGACAACGACATCGGCAACCCCGACGGCACCATGACGGCGCGCATCACCGGCTGCGAGCGAAACGGGTGTGTCATCGGCATGCCGTCGGAGATCACTGTGATCATCGCCGATGATGACGGTGGCCCGGCGGCTGCGCCTCCGGGTCGACCGGATCCGCCGAGGCTGGTCTGTGCGTCTGCCGGCGACGGCTATGTCCCCACCGGCATCGCGGCGAGCTGGACAGCCCCGACCTTTGTGGGCGGCGCGCCGGTTGACGGCTACGACGTGCAGTACCATCGTCGCATCGCTGGCAGCGACCCTTGGGCCTGGGGCGAATGGCAGGACTGGGGCCACGCCGGCACGGCCACCTCGACGACCATCACCGGGCTCGACGCCGACGCCCTCTACGGGGTGCGGGTGCGGGCCGTCAACGCCAACGGCCACGGCCAATGGTCGCTGCCGGGCACCTCTTGGACGGGCTACTCCCAGGATCAATGCGAGTTCATCGACGAGCTGACGCCGAACAGTTGACGTCGACAGGCCGCGAGAGTGGTCCTACGAGGGAACCGGCCGCACCGGTGTGCCCGAGCGCATCTGCGAGATCCGTGCCGTCCACGAGAGCCAGGGTGCCAGTCCGAGGTGTGACTGAAGGCGACGGTATACAATCCGGCCACTAGACGGCGGCGGGGAGGATCGCTGCGTGGTCACGGACTCCGGCGACGGGCGGCGGCGCATCACTGAAGCGCTGGACCTCGACACGGCCTCCCGGCGCTGGGTGTGCAACCGGTGCGGGCACGACCTTGGTCCGGCCGAGCGCAACTACAAGGAGGGGTGCCTGGTCTACGACCGCGACCCCCGCGAGATCCACGTACCCTTCGACCCTCCCACCGAGTTCGGGTTCAGCCCCCATCCGGACTGGTGCCGGATCGTGGAGTTCTACTGCCCGGGCTGCGCGGTGATGTTCGACGTCGAGTACCTGCCGCCCGGCCATCCCATCACCCACGACATAGAGCTCGACCTCGATGCCCTCTGCTGACCCGGTCGAGCGGGACGGGTTCGACGCCGGCGTGCTGAGCCTGCTCGACGTGGACATCGGGGGGACATTCACAGATGCCTTCGTGGTGCTGGGCGGACGCCAGGCCACGGGCAAGTCGCTCACCACCCACGCCGATCTCTCCGTCGGGATGATCGCCGCCGTCGGCGAGGCGGCTCGCCGGCTCGACTGGGAGCCGGGGGATGCCTTCGCAGCGGCTGACGCAGTGAAGTACTCCACCACCGTGGGCACCAACGCCCTCATTGAGCGCACCGGACCCAAGGTGGGGCTCATCACCACCGCCGGCCAGGAGGACACTGTGCATGTGGCCCGCTCCCGCTCGTGGGCCGACGGCATGCCGCTGGAGGTGCAGATCGACCGCACCCGGGCCCAGCGGCCCGACGACCTGGTGCCGCGGTCGCTGCGGGTGGGGGTGCGCGAGCGCGTCGACTGTTTCGGCCAGGTGCTGATGCCGCTGCAGACTGACGATGTTCTGGCCGCGGTCGACCATCTGGTGCGCCAGGGAGTGAGGGCGATCGCGGTCTGCCTGAACTGGTCGTTCATGAACCCGTCCCACGAACAGCAGGTGGCTGAGATAGTGCGGCGGGAGTACCCCGACTCGGTGCTGGGCCGTTGCCCGGTGCTGCTGTCGTCGGAGGTGGCGCCCCGCCTCGACGAGTACCGGCGCAGCATCACCACCATCCTCAGCGCGTTCCTGGCCCCCGACACCGAGGAGCACGTGATCGACCTCGGCGACCGGCTGCGGGCCCTGGGCTGCCGCAAGCCGCTGCTGGTGGCTCGCAACATCGGCGGGGTGGCCTCGCCCAGCCGCACCACCGCCCTGCATCTGCTGGGCAGCGGCCCAGTGGCCGGTCTGGCCGGCGCCGCCGTCATGGCCCGCGACTACGGCGTCGACCGGGTGGTGACCGCCGACATGGGCGGCACCAGCTTCGACGTGGGCCTAGTGATCGACGGGGAGGACCGCAACTACGAGTTCGATCCGGTGATCGACCGTTGGCGGGTGCACCTGCCGGTGATCGCCAACTACTCCATCGGCGCGGGAGGGGGCTCGATCGCGCATCTCACCGACATCGGCGAGCTGCGGGTGGGGCCCCGCAGCGCCGGATCCATGCCCGGCCCGGCCTGCTACTCCCAGGGCGGGACCGAGCCGACCGTCACCGACGCCGACGTGGTGCTGGGCTTCATCGACCCCGACCGGTTCCTGGGTGGGGCCATGCCGCTGAGCCGGCGCCGGGCCGAGCGGGCCCTGAAGCGCCGCATCGCGGACCCGCTCGGCATCGACGTGACCGAGGCGGCAATCCGGGTGCGGCGCCTGATCGACGGGGTCATGGGCCAGGAGATCTACCGCCAGACCGTGCTGGAGGGCCACGACCCGCGTGACTTCACCATGTTCGCCTTCGGCGGGGCCGGTCCGGTGCATGCCGCTGCGGTAGCCGGGTACGCCGACGTGGGAACCGTGGCCACGTTTCCCCACGGCAGTGAGTTCAACGCCTACGGGGTGGCCACCATGCCGGTGATGCAGACCTATGAGCGCACCCGCATGGTCCAGTTGTTCGACGGCGACTCCTACACCGACGCTGGCGCGGAGTTCAACGAGGTGGTGCGCGCTCTGGTAGCGCTGGCCGAGCGGGACATGGCCGAGGAGGGGTTCGGCCTCGACTCGGTGACGCTGCGGCTGGAGCTGGACATGAACTATGGAGGGCAGCACCACACCGTGCGCCTGGGGTCGCCCCGGCTCTTCCTGGAGAGCGCCGACGACACCGTGGCGGTGTGCGATGCCTTCAACGAGGTGTTCGCGGCGGCCTACGGGGCTGGGTCGATCCATCCCTACGGCGGGATCCTGGTGCAGCTGTTCCGGCTGGTGGCCGGAGCTACCGGTCTGCTTCTCCAGGACCGGCCCCGGCCCGTGGCTGCAGCCGCGGGCAACGGTGCTTCCCGCAGGACCACCGTGCGGGAGGTGTGCTGGCCCGGAGCGGGTCCGCGGCCCACGCCGGTGCATGATCGGGCCAGCCTGCCCGACGGGTTCTCGGCCGAGGGTCCGGCCCTGATGGAGGACATCGACACCGTGGTGGCGGTGCCCCCGGGCTGGAGCTACGCCCTAGACGAGCAGCGCACCGGCTGGCTCACCTCGGTGGAGGCAGGCTCGTGACCGTCACCCCGACGTCGGTGGAGGCAGGCTCGTGACCGTCACCCCGACGTCGGTGGAGGCAAGCTCGTGACGATCACCCCGACAAGCGCGGCCCGGCTGCTGGATGTGGCCGACATGGGCCTCGAGGAGCGGGTCGCCCGCTTCGGGCGACCCCTCATGAAGCCCGGCCCCGGCCTCGACCCCGAGGTGCTGCACCGCGAGGTGCTGGAGGAACCCACCGAGCTGGAGCTGGCCGGCGCCGACAGCCTCGACCCCGTCGACCTCGAGATCTTCCTGCACAAGATCGACTCGATCATCGACGACGGCCGCGACGTCTGCAAGTACCTGAGCATGGCCGAGATGCTGCAGGCCGGCGACCTCGGCGTGGGCATCTTCACCGCCAAGGGCGACATGGCCGGCATGTCAACCGGGGTGATCCTGCACGCCCTGCTGCACTACGGGCCGGTCAAGTACGTGCTCAAGCACTACGTCGACGACCCCACCGTGGGGTTGGCCGACGGCGACATCTTCTTCTTCAACGACCCCGACGCCGGCGGCGTGCACACCTACGACCACTTCCTGATGATGCCGGTGTTCGCCGGGGGCGAGCTGCTGGCCTGGGTGGCCTGCGGCGGCCACCAGGGCGAGACCGGGTCGCGCTCGCCGGGCGGCTGGTCACCCGAGATCGGCAGCCGCTACGAGGAGGGCCTGCACATCACCCCGCTGCGGATCGGCACCGACTCTCGGTTCCATACCGACCACCTCGAGTTCCTGTTGAACTCGGTGCGCACCCCCCGCCAGAACTCCCTGGACATGAAGGCCCGCCTGGCGGTGTGCGTGCGGCTGCGCCAGCAGCTGCTGCGAGAGGTGGAGCGCCGGGGCGCGGCCTTCGTGGCCGCCGGCCTGCGCCAGTCGATCAAGACCTCCGCTGAGCTGGCCCGGCGCCGCATCGCCAGCTTCAGCGACGGCGTCTACCGGTCGGTGGTGTTCCTCGACACCATCGGCATCGATGACAGCCTCATCCGGCTGCCCGTCGAGCTGCACAAGCGGGGCGACGAGCTGGTGATCGACATGGCCGGGGCCTCGCCCGAGCCCGGCACCGGCCCGTTCCATCTGCGCTGGCACCTGGCCCGGGCCGCCTCGGCCGCCGCGCTGTTCCCGACCGTGTTCCGGGGTCTGCGCTGGTCGATCGGCCTGTTCGATCCGATCAAGCTCACCGCGCCGCCCAGCATCGTCAACGCCCCCAGCCGGGACGTGGGCACCGGCTCGGGCAGCCACACCGGCCGGGTGGTGGTGCAGGGTCTGCTGCTGGCGGCCATGCGGATGTTGCACGACAGCCCGCACCGCACCGGGGTGGCGGCACCGTTCGCCGAGAATCTGCTCCTGATGCAGTTCGGCGGCACGGGCCAGTACGGCAACCCGATCGCGGGCGGGCCCGCCAATGGCAACGCCACCGGCCAGGGGGCTCGCTTCGATCTGGACGGCGAGCACAGCGCCGGGTTCTTCTGGGCCATGGTGGTGGACTGCCCCGGCCCCGAGGAGCAGGAGCGCAAGTTCCCGTGGGTGTACCTGTTCCGCAACCGCTTCGACCGCGACGTGTGCGGGGTGGGCCGGTACCGGGGCGGGGTGGGCCTCACCGACTGTTTCGTGATCCACGGGACCCCGGAATTGCGCAGCAACTCGGTGGGCACCGGCAGCCGGTTCACCAAGAACTACGGGCTGTTCGGGGGCTACTCGGGCGCGGCTCAGCCACGGATCATCGTCCGGGGCTCCGACGCCAAGGAGCTGATGGCCGCAGGAGCCGACGACCTGCCCATGAGCGTGCGGGAGTTGGCCGACCGGCGCCGCATCTCGGGCGAGTACGCCTTCGGTCACCCCAACTCCGAGGGCGAGACGGTCAGCGACGGCGACGTGGTGGTGCTGGCCCGGGGCTGCGGCGGCGGCTACGGCGACGTGCTGGAGCGCGACCTGACCGCGGTGCTGGGCGACATCGTCGACGGAGTGACCTCGCCGGAGCTGGCCGCCCGGCTCTACGGAGTGGTCCTGGCGGCGGACCTCCACCGGGTGGACGCCGAGGCCACCGAAGTCCGCCGGGCCGAGATCCGGGCTGAGCGCAAGCGCCTGGGCCGGCCCTACGCGGACTTCGTGTCCGACTGGTCGCAGCGCCGACCCCCACCCGAAGCGCTGCGCCACTACGGCGAATTTCCCGAGCCGGTGCAGGTGGTCGACGACCGGGAGTACCCGCTGGAGCCTGGGTACGACAGCGGCTCGCCGTACCGATGACCCGCTTGACGGCTCTGGTGCCGGGCCCGGTGTGCGCGGCGGCGCTGGGCCGCGAATGGCCCGACGACCTTGACGGCCGGGTGCGTTGCCTGGACGAGGGCACTAGGGCGCTCGGGCTCGCCCACTGCTGCGCCCCATGGCCCATCGACGCCGAGAATGCCGCATTGCGGGCTGAACTGGGCGACCAAGCAGATCCGGGACCTGGCTCGCCGGAGGCGCCAACGGCATGCTCCACGGCCGGCCCCGACCGAAATCTGGAGAGTTTTGCGTCGTATAGGAGCAAAACCCGTGCAGATTTCGATGAGGACGCGGTTGCGGCTGGGCTGGCACGGGTGCCGGGGGCGCCTCCGGTGGTGGGACTGGTCTCGGGGCCGCTGACATGGAGTATCCGAGTCCGGTCGGGCGCGCCACTACAAGACGCAGTCGATGCCGCCTCGGATCTGGCCACGGCCCGCGTCGGCGCGCTGGCGGCCAGCGGCGTCACACGGGTAGCTGTGGTCGAAGACTTCGGTGATGTCAGCCCTTCCGACGATGATCTCGCGATCGAGGCGCACCAGCCGATCATTCGGGCGGCAGAGCATCTTCGCGTCGATCTGCTGCTGGTGTCGACCGGCACCGCCATCCGTTCGCCCGTTGCGCTCGGCTATCGGAAGTGGGCCTCTGTCTCGGGATGTTCGGAGGGCTTGCGACTCGTGCCCGCGGACGCCTTCGAATCGGCCGAGGCGCTGGCGCTACACGTCGAGACGCAGCGAGCCGAACTCCGCCGGACCACCGAGGTGGTGACCGGCCCGTTGAAGCCGGACGTAGCGCCCGAAGTGGTGAGATCCGCGGCCGTGCTCGTCGGCGAGATGGGGCGCGAGGTTCTGGCATGACCGTCTGGCGGCCTGCGTCCACATCTCCGGTGGGAGGAGACTCGTCGACCGAGACGCTGGGATCAGCGATGACTCGGCGCACCGTGACGGGAAAGTGGTCTCGGTGGCGCGCCCAGATACGCCCGGGCGGCCTGGGGTGAGCTACTCGGTGGGCATCGACATGGGGGGCACGTTCACCGACGGGTACTTCTCCGACGGCGAGCGGACCGTGGCCGCCAAGGTCCCCACCACCCACTTCGACCTGACCCGCTCGGTGATGGCGTGCCTGGCCGAGGGCGCGGAGGCTTTCGGAGTCCCCCTCGATGACTTCCTGCCCGAAGTCGGGTTGTTCCGCTTGGCCACCACCATCGGCACCAACGCCGTTGTCACCGGCACCGGCGACCCGGTCGGGCTGATGGTCGAGGCTGGGGCCGAGAAGACTCTGTACGGACCGAGCGAGCCCGCCCCCGCCGTCGGGGTCTTCGTACGAGCCGACCATGTGGTGGGGGTCGATCCGGACGCGGCCGCCGAGCAGGTGCTGGGACTGTGCCGCGACTTGGTACAGCAGGGCGTTCGCCAGACCGTGGTGAGCCTGCGGGGGTCGCACCGGGACGCCGAGATGGGCCTGCGGGCACTGGTGCGGGACCGGTACCCCGTCCACTATCTGCGGTCGATGCCGCTGACGCTGGGATGGGAGACGGCCGACGTCGAAGACGACGGGCTGCGCACCAACACGGCCGTTCTCAACGCCTACCTGAGCCGGCCGATGGCCAAGCTGCTGTATCGCACGGAGGGCATCCTCCAGCAGGCCGGGCTGACGGTGCCGCTGCTGGCGGCCCGCTCTGACGGCGCCTGCAGCCGGATGGCGCGCACCACCGCCATCAGCACCTACAGCTCGGGTCCGGCTGCCGGGCTGGGGCTGGCCGCGGCCGAGGCCCGCCGCCACGGCGACGCCGCGGTGGTCGGCTTCGACATGGGAGGCACCACCCTCGACCTGGGGCTGGTGCGCGACGGGGCCTACGAGATGGACGAAGCCCCCGAGATCCGCGGCGTCCGGGTGCGGCTGCCCGTGCCCGGCATCACGTCGGTCGGCCTGGGCGGATCATCCATAGCGTCCGCCGACAGTTCGGGGGCGGTGACGGTGGGGCCGGCCAGCGCCGGGGCGGTACCGGGGCCGGCGGCGTTCGGCCTGGGCGGTGCCGAGCCGACCCTCACCGACGCCGACGTAGTAGCGGGACTGCTCGGCGACGGGCAAGCGCTCCCAGGCGACATCGTCCTGGACGCGGGGCAGGCCGCGGCCGCGCTGGCCCCGCTGGCTGACGGCGATCCCGCGGCCGCGTCACGGCTCGTGCACGCGGCCGCCCACGCGAAGGCGGCGGCGGCTCTCGGGGAGGTGCTGTCCGGCGCGGGGATCGATCCCGCCGAGGTCACTCTCTACGCGTTCGGCGGGGCCGGCGGGCTGCATGCTGCACCGGTGGCGGAGTTGGCCGGCGTAGGCCGGGTCCGATCGTTCGCGGCGGGCGGAGTCTTCAGTGCCCGCGGCGTGGCTGAAGCCGCGATACAGCAGCGCTACCAGTCCGCGGTCGAGCCCGACGAAGATCTTGCCGAAGTGGTGCGACGGCTGGTGGCTCGGGCCCGACTCGACCTTGACGCCGAGCACTTGCCGGCCGACGAGGCCCACTACAGCGTGAACCTCCGCGATGCCTTGGGGCGAATGGCCACCTATCCGATGCTCGATGAGGACTACCGCCGTCTAAGCGTGAACCTCCGCGATGCCCTGGGGCACGTCCGATCTGCTCTGTTGGGCGACGGCTCGGATCCGGCCGCAGCCGTGTTGAGCGAGATCGAAGCATCCGAAGGACGCCGGCGCGGTCGCCGCCACCTTGGACGACGTGACGTCGATCCGCCGATCGTCCGGGTCGAGGTCGTGACGGAGTGGGGCATTCGCTCCCGTGCTGTGCGACGTCCGGGTTGGCCATCGGCAACCGCTCATTCGCTTACCCCAAGTCAGCGGCCACTTGGGCCCCGCGGGCGGCAGGACGCGGCCAGTTCCGTGGGCGGCCGTCCATCGGGGCCATTGTCGCCGACGGGCGCGGAGCGTGACGTCCAGTGGGCCGGCGGGACACTTGCGACGGCAATGGCTGACTTTGACTCTCTCGATGATGGCGGCGTGATGGCCGGTCCCGTCCTCATCGGTTGCCTGGGAGCCGTGCACGCCGTTCCACCCGGCTGGGCCTGCCGGCGCGTCGGGGCCGACGGCCTGCTGTGGGAGCGGTCATGAGCACTCGTCGCCGGATAGACCGTGTCGCTGCCGGCTGTGCCTGGTGGGAGCGGTAGCGGTGAGCGTGCTGGACGGCATCGCCATCGTTGGTGTGGCCGAGACCGCCATCGGCAAGCTGCCCGGCCGCAGCGCCATCAGCCTCCAGGCCGAGGCCGCGGTGGCCGCGGTGGCCGCCGCGGGGCTGGCCAAGGACGACATCGACGCGGTGTTCTCGTTCTCGGGCTACTCCCAGGCGATGATGCTGCACGCGGCCCGGGTGGCCGAGCACCTGGGGCTGCGGCCCGAGCTGGCGGTAGTCACCGACGTGGGCGGTCCCGGCACCCATCACGCCGCGCTGCTCAACGTGGCCGCGGCCATCGACGCCGGCATGTGCACCGCCGCGCTGTGCACCTACGGCGAGAACGGCATCTCGATCCGCCGCTCCGGCCGGGGCCGGGCGCCGGGCACCCTCACCGGCGGGGAGGACTTCGAGGCCCCCTACGGCCAGATCGCGATGATCAGCGGCTACGCCCTGTTCGCCCAGCGCCACATGCACCTGTACGGAACCACCAGCGAGCAGCTCGGCGCGGTGGCGGTGGCGTCGCGCTATCACGCCTCGCTCAACGACAACGCTCACAAGCGCGACCCGATCACTCTGGCCGACCATCAGGCGTCGCCCATGATCTCGTCGCCGCTGCGCCGGTTCGACTGCTCGCTGATATCCGACGCGGGCGGGGCTTTCGTGGTGACGTCGATCGATCGGGCCCGCAGCCTGGGTGTGCGGTACGCGCGGGTGCTCGGCTACGGCGCGGCGGCCACCCATCACATCCCGTCGCAGGCTCCCGACTTGCAGGATCTCGGTGGGCCGGTGGCCGCGGCCCGGGCCTTCGAGCGGGCCGGACTGACCGTCGCCGACGCCGACGCGGTGTACATCCATGACGCCTGCACATTCAGCGTGGTGGCCGGGGTGGAGGCGCTGGGCCTGTGCGGCGAGGGCGAGGGCGGCCCGTACGCGGGGTCGGGGGCGCTCGCGCTGGGCTCGGACTGCCCGGTGAACCTGCACGGCGGGATGCTGTCGCACGGCCATGCGGGCGGGGTGTTCCATCTCCTCGACGCCGTCCGCCAACTGCAGGGATCGGCCGGACGCCGCCAGGTTGACGGCGCCGAGGTGGTGGTGGCGCACGGCAACGGCGGGGTGTTCTCCACGTTCTCCACCATGGTCCTGGGGCGGGGCGCATGACCGGCCCGCATGGGTGGCCGACGCGCACGGTCGCAAGCGAGCCGGTGCTGGGGCGGGGCGCATGACCGGCCCGCATGGGTGGCCGACGCGCACGGTCGCAAGCGAGCCGGTGCTGGGGCGGGGCGCATGACCGGCAAGCCCCGTCCCGACGCGAACGACGCCGCGAGCGCGCCGTATTGGGAGGCTGCGAGCCGCCACGAGCTGATGCTGCCGCGCTGCGATGACTGCGGGCTGGTGTTCTTCCCAGCCCGGCGGTTCTGCCCCGGCTGCTGGAGCGGCGAGCTGTCCTGGCAGCAGATGAGCGGTGGGGGATCGGTCTGGTCCTTCACCGAGGTCCACGTGGCCTTCTATGACGACACCTGGGCCGAAGACGTGCCCTACGTGGTCGCCGTGGTCGAGCTGGACGAGGGTCCTCGCCTGCTGGCCAACATCGTCGGGCCCGACATTGCCAGCTTAGCTATCGGCGACCGGGTCGAAGTCGTGTTCCAAGACCGGCCCGAGGGCGTGACCCTGCCCATGTTCCAGGTGGTATACGCATGACCGGCACTTGCGAGCTCACCCTCCTTGTTGAGCGGCAACACCCGGGGTGCAAGCCGGGCCGATTCCGCTGCGGGCCGACAGTTCACCGCCGAATTGGCAGCGTTCTGTGCCCTACAGGTGGCAAGACGCTGCCAGTTCTCGTGCGAGGCCTTGGCCTGGTGCCGAATTGGCAGCGTTCGATGCCCAATGGGGGGCAGGACGCTGCCAGTTCCGGGTTCGCTGCTCCTGGTTTGCTGCTCGCAACTCGGTCGACCCTTGGCGAAGTCCCAGCATCGTGACCGGCACGGGGTACTCGGATCTGTGGTCGCTGTGCACGTATCGCGTCGATGAGCATCCCGATCGGGTTGTCCTCGACTTCAACGGCAGCCTCTCGACTTGGGCTGAGCTGATTGAGGCGGCCGAAGCTCTGGCCGGCGGGCTGGCTGCGGCCGGCGTCGAGGCGGGCGCGGTGGTCGGCCACATGTCGCCCAACCGTCCCGAGGCGGTGGTGACCATGCTGGCCCTGCTGCGGCTGGGCGCGGTGGAGTGCCCGGTCAACGCCGGGCTGCGGGGCCAGCAATTGGCGCATGTGCTGGATCATTCCGGCGCGGAGTTGCTGATCGTCGACGGCTCGCTGACCGACCGGGTCGCCGAGCAGCTGCCGTCCGCGCCGGGCGTGCAGACGGTGGTGCTACGCGGCGGGGGACAGGCCCCGGAAGGCGTGAGGCTCGTCGACTACGACGAACTCCGGCGCTCGGGCAGCGAGCCGCCACCGTTTAGGTCACCGAGGTCCGGCGATCCCATGAACATCATCTACACCTCGGGAACCACCGGTCCGGCCAAGGGAGTGGTGCTACCCCAGGCGTTCGGTATCGAGCAGGCCCGGATCAAGATCGAGCAGTGGGGGCTCACTGCCGACGACGTGCTGTTCTCGGCCCTGCCCCTGTACCACGTCAACGCCCGGTTCTCGACGCTGGGCACCGCGCTGGTGGTGGACGGACGAGCCGCTCTGGTGCCGCGCTTCTCGGCCAGCACGTTCTGGGACCAGGTGCGCCGCTCGGGGGCCACCGAGGTGGGCGTGGTCGGGGCGGTGTCGTCCATCCTGCTGCGCCAGGAGCCCGGCCCCGCAGACCGCGACCATAACGTGCGCATGATGCACGGCGCGGCAGGAATACCCATGGACCGTCGGACCGATTTCGAGGAGCGGTTCGGGCTGCGGCTGGTGACCGGGTTCGCCATGACCGAGACCGGGCACTTCTCCACCACCGGCCCCGACGACCCGATGCGCTACCGGGCCTCAGGTCGGCCTGTGCCCCAGTACGAGGCCGCGGTGGTGGACGCCGACGACAACGAGGTGCCCCCCGGTACCGTCGGCGAGTTGGTGGTAAGACCCCGCGTGCCCGGCGTGATGATGACCGGGTACCACTGCCAGCCCGAGGCCACGCTGGCCGCGTTCCGCAACCTGTGGTTCCACACCGGCGATCTGGCCACCATCGAGGCCGACGGCTACATCCGCTGGGTCGACCGGGCCGCCGACGCCATCCGGCGCCGGGGCGAGATGATCTCCTCCACCGAGGTCGAGCGAGCGGTCTGCACCCTCGACGGGATCGCAGAGTGCGCCGCGGTGGGAGTGCCCTCAGAGCTCGGCGAGGAGGACGTCAAGCTGGTGGTGGTAGCCGAGCCCGGCCAAACCATCGACCCGGCCGCCCTGCAAAGCCACTGCCGGGCCACCCTCCCCGATTTCTGCCAGCCCCGCTACCTGGAGATCCTCGAAGAACTCCCCAAAGGCCCCACCCACAAAGTGAACAAACACCAACTCCGCCACACCGAGGGCGCAGGCGTCCAAGACCTCACTACCGAGAACCTCGCCTAGGTGCCGAGTTCAGGATGGTCGGCGAGCGACTCTACGAACGCGGCATGCTCCTCGCGACTCAACAGATCGCTGAGCAGCCAGCCGAATTGTCTCCGCGCCTCTCCAATGAGCGGAACGGTACCAGGACGCAACTTAGGAGCTTCATCCATAGGGGGTTATATAGGATGGTGCCCCAAAAGGGCGAGAAATTAGCGGCGCGCCATCAGGGCTGCGGCTAGTTCCTCCGGCGTGGCGTCGATGGCCACCGGCTCGTTGAGTTCCTCGTCGGTGGGTTCGTAGTCGGGGTCGTCCCAACCATCCCACCGGCCACCAGGCTTGTGGCGCTCCGGGTCAGCCATTACGGGCGTGCCACTAGCGAGATGAGGAGTACCCACCCACCCGTATCGTCAATCTTGATGCGCGCATCGGGATGAGCCCGCGCGAACTCCTTAACCGCCTCCTGCACGCTCGCCCAGGCTGCATCGAAGTCGTCGTAGTTGTCCTGCATCTCGATCTGAGTGCGGGTCGTGACTGCTGTCCCGGGCATGACGGTCATCGCGCGTCCTCCTGTAGGTGTTCCAAAAGGGCTTCTAGGATTTCTGTGATGGTGCCGATCTGGTGCTCCAACTTAGTTAGGCGCTGGTTGGTTCGTTCGTCCACGTCAGCGATCTCGCTCGAAAGGCGGTCGCCCAACTCCATGATGTCGCTCTTGAGTGCCTGAATGCCCTCACGAGCCTCATAGAGATGTCCGCCTAGCTCTTGCATCGCAACGGTTTGAGAGTCGGGCGTGATTTCCATCGTTAGGGCCTTCCCTTCTACCTGACCGGCGGCGCCGTCAGGTTGTCAACCACGGTAGAGCGTAGACGGTGGGTCTGCCACCGTGGTTGCAATCGGACCGTAGAAGCCGTAGTCGATGACCTCCGCGATCTCGCAGTCGGGGCGCATCTCGGCCCACGCTGATGTGCGGACCATCCCGCCGAAGCTGTTGCGGGCGCCGTAGTCGAGCTTGATCGTCACCAGCCCGTCATCGAGATCGTCGGTGGTGAAGTAGTAGGTGCCATGGGTTTCCATGCTGCCGGGATCGTTGAGCACGGCCCGGATGAGTGCTTCGAGGCCGTTGAGGTTGCCGTCCCAGGGGTCCGCGCAGCCCTCGAAGACCTCTTGAACGGTGAGCGCCCGTGCTGTGGTGGTGGTCGTCGTTGTCGTCGTGGCGATGGTGCTCGTGGTCGGAGCGGACTTCTTGACGGCCCGCTCCACGGCAGATGGCCCCGGCTCCATCGTCACCGCTCCGACAATCCCGAAGACGATGAACAGTCCGAACAGGCCGCCCACGATGAGGAACGTGATTTTGAGGGGTCGGGGCATGGTGGCTCCCTCCGGACAGTCGGGCGTCGTTTACCAACTGAACGCCGTGTGACCACACCCGAAGGGAGCCATGACGAGGCCCGGTCTGTGAATGTCCGATCACCTAGAAGGGCGGCGAATCTAAGCCACCTGTGGCGCCCGCAGGCTCGGGAGTGGCGGCCTCAGAGGTCGTAGGGGATCTGGTGGGGGCCTGGGTGGTTGTAGGTCTCGCCGGTGTCGGGGTTGAGGCGGCGGTGGGCGAACTTGCCCACGCCGGCGCTGCGCACCATCACCGCCACCGTGCGCTCCGTCTCGGCCTGCTCGGCGTGGAACGTCCATGGCGGCACTAGATCCACCTCGCCGGCGGCGAGGCTGATCTGCTCGTCCGGCTCGATGGTCCTGCTCTCGGACGAACCCCCAGAGAGCTGCTCGTCCGGCTCCATTGTGACGCCGTCGACAGAGACTTCTGATGGCGGCTCCCGGTAGCGCAGCACGGTCTCGGCGCCCTCGAGCAGGCCGTAGGCCACCCAGGCGTGACCGTGGTCGTGCACTGGGGTGCGGCCGGTTTCGTCCTTGACCAAGCCGTTGATCACGAAGCCGAAGTCGGGGTCCTCGTAGAACAGCAGGTTGGTGTAGCGGTTGTTGGTCCGATCGTGGCTCTTGGGCCAGCTACGGGCCGCAGTCTGCAGGTCGGGGTCGGCCAGCGCCGCCTCCAGCACCTCGCTGATGCGGGCCCAGCGTTCGGGCTCGGGCATATCGATGGCGCAGAGCCGGCGGACGGGGTCGACGATCCGGCGCAGCGCTCTGGACTGGGCCAGAGACCGAGCGGACTGGCTCATGGTCGGATCACCGCCTTGGTCGGATACATGCCGTCGATCTCGTTGCCGACGGCCCGGATGCACAACTCGGTGTCGTCGAGGCCGAAGGTGTGGCTGATCATCTCCTCGGGCTTGAAGCCGGTGGACTCGATCAGCGCCATGGTGGCCCGCAGCGCCGGGCTGCCGGCCGTGAACGCGCCCTGCACCCGGATCTCCCTCCAGACCAGGGCGTCGATGTCCACTGGCACCTGCCGACCGCCTCCGACGAGGCCTCCCAGCACCAGCGTGCCCCGCTTGCGCAGCGCGGCCACCGACGACGCCAGCGCGTCCGGGCTGCCGCTCACGTCCACGACCACATCGGCCATGGCGTCGCCCGTCTCGTCGGCGACCACGTTCAACACGTCCTGGGCATTGACCTCGACGGTCCGGTCGGCGCCCCAGCGGCGGGCCAGAGCCAGGCGATCGGCGTCTGCCGTCGTGCCGGTCACGATGATGCGGGCCGCGCCCGCGGCCCGGGCTGCCCACGTGCTGGCCAGGCCCTGCTGGCCCGGCCCCTGGATGAGCACGGTGTCGCCGAAGGTGACGCCCCCGTGCAGGATGGCCCACTGGTAGCCGTTGGCCATCACCGACCCGCACAGCACAGCGGCTTCGTCGCTCATGGCATCGCCCACCTTGAACAACTCGGCGTCGGGGTTCACGTACAGGCAGTCGGCCAGCCCACCGAACAGGTGCGGTGGGTCGGCCGCGCTGGTGGCGCTGCCGTAGAGGGTGCGCTGCGGGCAGAACCGGGGCGCGCCGTCGCGGCAGTCCCGGCAGTGGCCGCAGCCCCTCGAGCCCTTGAGGATCACCCGGTCGCCCTCGGCCACACCGTGGATCCGGGCCGCGGCCCGGCCGAGCCGCTCGACCCGGCCGAAGATCTCGTGGCCCAAGATCACCGGGTAGGGCATGTCGATGCGGCCGTGGAAGTACTTCACGTCGGTGCCACACACCCCGCCCAAATCGATGCGCAGCAGCGCCCCATCGTCGGCCACCTCCGGCACCGGATACTCCCGAATCTCCAGGCGCTCAGGCCCCAGCAGCGTCGCAGCTCGCACAGTGCTCACGGCTCTCCCCCTGTCACCGCGCAACCTACCGACCCAGGCTCACGGTGGCGAAGTCCGGACCTCGGCCTGGGCCTTGCGGCTGAGGATGCGGCTGCGGTTCGTGGCACGCTTCGGGAACGCCGAGCGGAACGCAAGTGGTAGGAACCCAGTCGAGTTCAGACCGGGAGCAGGGGTAGCAGTTCGGCGGCTACTCGTTCCATCTGCGGCTGCTGGTCGACCGAGGCCAGCACGCATTGGAACGACGTGGCGCCCGCCTCGGCGAAGGCACCCAAGCGCTCGGCGCAGGCCTCGGCCGGGCCCCATACCAGCCATCGGTCGATGCTGGAATCGTCCATGGGACGTCGGTGGTAGTCGGCCATGAAGGCCGCGCCCTCGGATCGGGCTGCCGCCGGGTCGTCGCCAACCAGCAGGAACAGGTTGACTCGCACATCGAACGGCTCGGGCAGCGGCCGACCCGCGGCCTCCGCTGCGGCTGCGATGGACTCCCGGCCCGCCCGCAGCTCGTCGGGGGTGGCCATGCCGGTTATCCAGCCGTCGCCGAGGCGAGCCACCCGGTCCCAGCGGCCCACGAACGTGGAGGCCAGCGACTCGTCGAAGACGTCGTTGGGCCCGAAACCCCGCTGCGGTGCCACGAATACTCCCCCCGCGATCAGCACCGGCGGACCGGGGCGTTGAAGGGGTCGCAGCCCGATCGACGCGTCCTGTAGCTGGTAGATGCGGCCCTCGTAGTCCACCCCGTCGCCGGCCCACAGGGCCTTGATCAACTCGATGGCCTCGGTGAACGCTCGGGCCCGACGGCGGCGATCGAGCCCGACCAGAGCCAACTCTGCGTCCACCAGCTCGGGCGGACCGGTCCCCAGGCCCACGCCCAGAGCAGTGCGCCCGCCGCTGAGCGCGTCGAGGGTGGCCCACTCCTGGGCCACCACCACGGATGGCGCAGGTGCGGTTGAAGGATGCCGGTGGCCAGCCCGATGGTGTCAGTGGCCTCGGCCACGGCCGCGAGCGTGACGATTGGCGACCAGCGGGGCTTGGCCAGCACGCTGTCGCCCACCGACACGAACGCGAACCCGCACTCCTCGGCCCGCCGGGCCAGTGACAGCAGGTCGTCGAGCCCGAAGCGGTCGCCGCCGAATACCGCGGCCCGGTTGTTGACGTAGATCCCGACCGCCGGGCTCACGGTCGCGTCTCCACGACCGAGGGGAGAATCGTCATCGCTCGAGGCCGCCGTCGCCAGGACGCTCCCCGACGCCCCCAGAAATCTGTAGAGAACCCCGTCATATGGATGCAAAACTCGCACATAGAATCCGGCGTTCGCCCATCGGGACGGTCCGGCGTTCGCCCATCGGGACGGTCCGGCGGTGCGATCATCCGCCCTCCGGTCCTGCTTCCAAGCCGAAGGTGCCGGCGTCAACCCGGTCGAGCAGGTCGAGTTCCCACTCGATGTAGTCGCGCATCGCCTGCAGGGCGTCCGCGGTGCGCTCGTAGGGCTTGGTGGGCCGGGCTGGTTCGACCGCGGCATCCGGGCTGGTCTCCAGCCAGCGGCCCCGGTTGGCGTCGGGCAGCGCGTAAGTCTCACGGCCCATCAGCCGCAGCCAGTGGGCGGTCAGGAGCGACTGCACGCCGTCGGCGTCGGCCACCGCGATGCGAGCGGACGGCACCGCCGTGCGGGCGGTGAGTTCCTGGATGAGCTGGCCCCCGGGGGCGGAGGCGAAGCAGGGACGGTGGCCCGCCTCGTAGTCGGCGGGCGAACTCACGTCGAACACATAGGTGCTGCGGGAATCGTCGGCCCCCCAGCGCGCCAGATCGGCCTCGGTGATCACGGGCACGCCGTGGCGTTCGGCGAGCCGCTGGGCTCGCATCCGGGCCTCGTCAAGGGCCGCTGGCTCAACGTCGGCGTGAGCTGAACCGTCCGCACCGTTGTCGAGCTCTTCGTCCACCAGCTTCCAGCCCATCGTGCCGTTCTCCAAGGCCAGCACCGGGGCGTCGACGCCGGCGTCTATCAGAGTCTGGGCGCCGATGATCGAGCGGGTGCGCCCCGCGCAGCTCACCGCGATCGGGGTTCCATCTTCGAGGCCCATACCGAGTACCCGGGCCAGCAGCTCGGTGCCGGGGGCGTTGGTCGCGCCCGGTACGTGGCGGGCCGCGAACTCCGGTTCGGGCCGGCAGTCCACCAGGGCCACCGCCTGCCCCTGCTCGCGCCGGCTCCTCAGCTCCTCCGCCGAGATCATCGGGGTGCCGCGGTGGTGGGCCACGTGCTCGCCGAAGGCCTTGGACATGGTGTGGATCCCGTCGTGGACGTCGAATCCGGCGCTGGCCCAGGCCTCCACCCCGCCGGTGAGCACGGCCACATTGGTGAAGCCGCCCCTGCGGATCTGATGGCCGGCCAGATGCGCGGCCAAATCGTCCTCGCCGATGACCACCACCCTCACATCCGGCCTGGGCAGCAGGCCCGCCAAACGCTGGCCAAGCTCCGAGGCGGGAACCGGGCACGATCCCGGCACATGGCCACGGGAGTGGACTCCGACATCTCGGGTGTCGAGCACGGCCAGCTCCTCGCCGTCGGCGCGCATGGCGGCCAGCTCAATGTCTGTCACCTTGGCGGTGCGCAGGTCGGGCCGGCCCATGAAGGGCCGCGCGGCGCCGCCGTCGGGACCGTCGAAGTAGATGCGGCCGGCCAGCCGGTCGAGTGGATAGCCGTAGAGGTGCAGATGCAGAGCCGGGCCCTCGTCGAGGACCCGGATCGTGTGGAAGGCGTCCCCCATCATGCCGTTGGCGTCGCCCCGTCTCAGCGTGCGCTCCCCCCGGGGCTCCAGCCGTCCCTGCTGCGGGTCGCGGCCGTCGTCGGTGCGCTCGAAATACTGGTTGTGCTCGGCGCCGCGCACCCCGGCGATCACCGACCAGGTGCGGTGGTCGTGCGGGGGCTGCTGCTTGCCGGGCATCCCGGCCGAGGCGTACAGGCCCAGCCTCCCGTCGGGATCGACGCTCAGCTCGTAGATGGTCATGAACGCGCCGTCGTCCACCGCGAAGGTGTCGGCGTCGAAGAGGTCCTCCCGCAGCGCAAGCCTGGTCAGCACCGGGCCGACGGCCTCAACAAGATCCTCCGAAGGCCCCAGCGTGTCACGCAGCCGCCGGATCTCGTCCAGCGTGGTCTGCGCGGCCCCGTGCCTGCGGGCCATCTGCGACACGGTGCCCGTCGTAGCGTCCCCGTGTCGACCGGTCATCGGCGTCGTAGCGTCCCCGTGTCGACCGGTCATCGGCGCCGTGGCGGTCACAGCAGGCCCCGCCCGATGCCGCCGTCCACCGAGATCGACTGCCCGGTGATGTAGCTGGCTCGATCGGAGGCCAGGAACACCACTGCCTGAGCGATCTCGTCGGGCTCGGCGAAGCGCCCGAGGGGGATCTCAGTCGCGAACTCCTCGATCACCGCGGCGGGCGTCGTGCCCTGCTCGGCCGCGAGCCGCTCGGCTCGGTCAAGCCACAGCCGGGTGAGGGTGCGGCCGGGACTGATGGCGTTGACCCGGATGCCCTTGCCGGCCAGCTCGTGCGACAGCGTCTTCACCAGGGCCAGCAGCCCCGCCTTGTGCACGTTCGACACGACCTGGTTCACGTAGGGCATCTTGGCCCCGGCTGCGCCCAGCAGCACAATCACCGGCGAGCGTCCCGCCTCCAGGTTGGGCAGTAGGGCCCGCACCGCTCGAACCGGTCCTAGGACGTTCATGTTGTAGTTGTCGTGCCAGGCGTCGTCGCCGAACGAGTCGAACCGGCCGCGGATGCTGCCGCCGACGGTGACGATCAGGACGTCGATGCCCCTGCCGGCATAGCGGGAGGCGAGCTGGGTCTCCGCATCGTCGTCGGTCACGTCTACGGCGAACCACGACACCTCCGACTGCTCGGACCGGCCGATGCTCGCGGCGACCTCCTGCAGCCGGTCGGCGTCACGGGCCGCGATCGTTACCGAGGCGCCCTCAGCGGCGAGCAGCCGGGCGGTGGCCAACCCGATGCCTGCGGAGCCTCCCACCACCAGGGTCTCGCGGCCGGCCAGTCCGAGGTCCACGGCGAGTCACCCTAGCTGCCCTCGGCCTGCCGGGTGACGGCGTCGGGGCTGTCGGCGGCATTGGAGATCACCTGTACCGGGAAGCCGCCACCACTGTCGAGCAGCGCCGAGCGGGCCCGGGCTGCGGCCAGGTGGATTGGGCAGGCCCTTCGGATCAACCTCGCGGTTGAACCGGTGCAGCAGGCCCGGATCGGCGAACAGGCCCTGCTCATGGAGGACGCTCCTAGGTCACCGTCCTCAGCCTCACGTTCGCGGAGCCGCCCCGTCAGGCTGAGGTTATGTAAATTGAAGGTAGTACTTGCAATCTGCATGGACGGAGTTATCCTGTCCTACGTGATCGAGCGAGAGATAACTCCCAGTCTGACACGGCTGTTCATGCAGTACCCGGTCGTGACCGTGACCGGGCCGCGGCAGTCTGGCAAGACGACGCTGTGCCGCGCTGCCTTCCCTCATCTGGCCTACTTCAATCTTGAGGCGCCGGATCAGCGGGCCTTCGCCGAGTCCGATCCCCGCGGGTTCCTGGCGCAGGCCGGTGACGGCGCGATCCTCGACGAGGTCCAGAACGTCCCCGACCTGCTTTCCTACATCCAGGTCGAGGTCGACGAGCGGGACCGCAACGGCCTGTTCGTCCTGACCGGGAGCGAGCAGTTCCGGCTGTCCCGCGCGATAAGCCAGTCGCTTGCAGGGCGGACAGCGCTGCTGCGGCTGCTCCCGTTCTCGCTCGCCGAGCGGGCCCGCACCGGTTCGAGCATGGCAATCGACGAGGTGATCTTCTCGGGCTTCTACCCGCGGATCCTCGACCAGGGACTGGATTCCCGCCAGGCGCTGGGCGACTACTTCGAGACCTACGTCGAGCGCGACGTCCGCCGGTCAAACGAGATCCGCAACATCTCAGGCTTCCGGACATTTGTCCGGCTGTGCGCCGGGAGGGTCGGGCAACTGACAAACGTCAGCTCCCTGGGCTCCGACGCCGGTGTATCCCACACGACGGCTCGTGAATGGTTGACGATCCTGGAGGCGAGCTACATCGTTTTCCGACTCCAGCCATACCACGCCAACATCCGCAAGCGCCTGACCAAGGCGCCCAAGCTCTACTTCTACGATGTCGGGCTCGCGAGCTATCTGATCGGAATTGAGGACGCCCGGCAGGTCACGACTCATCCGCTGCGCGGCTCGCTGTTCGAGAACGTCGTTGTCATTGAGGCGCTCAAGCATCGGCTCAACCGGGGCCATCAGCCGAACCTGTGGTTCTTCCGCGATTCGAGTGGGCTGGAGTGCGATCTGCTGCTGGAAGCTGGCCGAGGGATGGCCGCCATCGAGGCGAAGTCCGGCTCGACGGTATCCGGCGACTTCTTCACGCCGCTCAACAAGGTCGCCGAGCTCGTCCCGAACATCATCTCCAGGACGGTCGTGTACGGCGGCACCGCCCGCCAGGAGCGAAGCAACGGCGCGGCGGTTCCGCTCGCTGACCTCGGCAGCGTTATCGACCGGCTGGACATCGACCGGGAGATTTCCGACTTCATCAGCGAGAGGGCGGGCGGGGCGCCCCGCCAGTCCGACGTGGAGATACTCGACGCCGTTTATCGCACGCAAGTACGTCCCACCCTGAAGGCGTTGGATCCCGATATTGCACGCCTTGGGGAGCGTCTGTTCTGGAGTCGCCAGCGACGCGGATACGTCGACAGAGGCAACGGATATAGCAGGAAAATCGATATCTTGGCGGCGGAGCAGTGGGAGGCGACGAGGGAAGAGCACCTTCTCGCGCCGGGCTTCACACTGAGCGACAGTGTGCCTGTCGTCCTTGGATGTCGATTTGCCCTCTCCCAGTACACCGGGAAGGGTGAGACTGGATTCACAACTGAAGTCAATATCGAGTGGTCCCTCGGCGCGACGCAGGTTGCACGAAGCGCGTACATCGACTGTACGGAGATCGCCCGGGTGGCGAAGACGATCGCATATTCGGACTTGGGCACGACACCGGTTGACGTCGACAGCGTCGTCGCGGGGGTAATCAAGCCCCTTCTCGACCGCATATCCGAGCTGTCGGGGGCGTAGGAAGGCCGATGTCAGGCTTGGCGGAGGGCGACGAAGCGGGCTGTCGCCGCGAGTGCCTCCTTGGCGGCGGGGACGTCCGGCAGGGCCTCCAGCGCGCCGAGGGCCTCGTCGAGCAGCGTCGCGATCTCGGATTCGAGGCTGGAGAGGGCGCCCGTGTCGACGATCACCTGCTGCACGGCGGCCACGGTCTCGTCGTCCATATCGGAGCCCGCTGAGTCGAGCAGCCGAAGCTGGGATGGGGTGGCGCCCGCCCTCGCCATGGCCATCAACAGCGTGGGCTTGCCCTCCCGCAGGTCGTCGCCGACCGGCTTGCCCGTGTGGGCCGGGTCTCCGAATGCGCCGAGCACGTCGTCGCGCAGCTGGAACGCCATGCCGACGGGATGGCCGTGGCGGGCCAGGGGCTCGGCCAGATCGGCCCGCCCGGCCAACGCCGCTCCGAGCTGCAGGGGCCGCACCACCGTGTAGCGGGCCGTCTTGTGCTCGATGATCCTTCGGGCCTCGTCCGCAGTGGCGCTTCGGTGCGCCGAGCCGACCACGTCCAGGTACTGGCCCATGTTCAGCTCGGTGCGCAGCGCGTCCCACACCGAGCGCGTCTCAGTGGACACGAGCCCCAGCGTGCGGTCGGCGAGCACCATGGCCATGTCTCCCACCAGCACCGCGGCCGCCTCTCCGAAGCGCCGATCCTCGCCGTGCCATCCCCGGTCCCGGTGGCGCTGCACGAACTTGCGCCACACGGTGGGCGCGCCCCGCCGGGTGGGGGAGGCGTCCATCACGTCGTCGTGGGCCAGGGCGAAGGCGTGGAGGATCTCCAGGGCGCAGCCGGCGTCGAGCGCTCCTTGGCCGCCAGGGTCGCCGCCGCCGAGCAGCCATCCCCAATGGCAGTAGGCGGGCCGTATGCGCTTGCCTCCGCCGAGGACCATGTCGGCCAGGTCGCCGAGGGGCTCGTCGAGGCTCGGGTCCAACGCGGCCCACTCGCGACGTTCGGCGGCCAGGATCTCACCGAGACGGGCCTGAACCCTGGCCGCGATGGCAGTCAGCTCTTCGGGGGGACTCACCGTGTTGTCGCGGGCGGCGGTCATGTGCTCGCTGCCCGCAGGCCGGCGGTGCCGCGGGCTGGCCTTCTCGGAGGGGCGCACGATCACGTCGCTCCGTCCGACTCGAGCGCGGTCACGACACGCTCAACCTGGACGCTGGCGTTGGCGATGCGGCGCCGGCAGATCTCGATGAGCGTCGCGGCCCGCTCGACCCGATTCGCCAGCACATCGACGTCGGGATCCTCGCCTTCGAGTTCCTGGAGGATCTGCTCGAGTTCGGCCATTGCCGCCGCGTAGCCAGGCTCGGCGGCGTCGCCGGGGCCGGTGGTGTCGCTGGGGCCGATGTTGTCGCTGGGGCCGGTGGTGTCGCTGGGGCCGATGTTGTCGCCGGGGCCGGTGGTGTCGCTGGGGCCGATGTTGGGGGGCTTGGCGGTGCTCATCGGTTTCGGTCCTCGCTGCCGTCGCGCCGAGCGCGAATCGTACTGTTCAACGTGCCGTCGCGGAGGTGGGTGACGATGCCATCGCCGGGCGAGACGTCCTGCACGGACCGCACCAGCATCCCGTCGTCGCGGCGGGTCAGGGACCATCCCCGGCGCAGGATCAGGGTCGGGTCGAGGGTCCGTACCCGGGTGGCGACGGCGTCCAGATGCTGCCGGGCGTGGCGGATCTCGTGACGACCCGCCACCGACAGCCGGGCCGAGGCCCGGTTGAGACGGCTCCTGCTCCGGCGCTCGACGGCGGGCCCGGCCTGGGTCAGCCGGTAGGTGACCGCGGCCACTCGGCGTCCGGCCCGTGCCGTCGCCGTCCGTCCGGTGTGGGCGAGGCGGTGGGCGGCCGCATCGAGGTTGTGCTCGGCCTGCCGGGCCGCGGCCCGTGCGCCCCGGGCGTTGTCGGCTGCCAGCTGGCCGGTTCGGTGCTCGGCTCCGGCCAGGGCTCGGCGACCCCGCACCGCGATCGAGCGGCCCGTGCTGTCGAGCCTCTCCAACCAGTCCTTCACCGCCTGGACCGCGGCCCGTGCTGCAGCCGTCGGAGTCGAGCAGGCGGTGTGAGCCGTCTCGTCGGCCACGCTGCGATCCGTTTCGTGGCCTATGCCGGTGAACACCGGGCGCTCGCACGAGGCGATGGCCCGGGCCACGATCTCATGGTCAAAGGCGACGAGGTCGGTACGGCTGCCGCCCCCGCGGGCCAGCACCACCACATCGACTCCGGTGCCGGTCACCGCCCTGATGGCGGCCGCGATGGCCTCGGGCGCTTCGGCGCCCTGCACCGGCGTGTCCGCCTCGAACACCTTGAAGGCGAGGCCGCTGCCGTCCAGCACCCTGCGCATGTCGGCATGGGCCGCGCTGTCCAAAGAGGTGACCAGGCCCACCCGCAGCGGTACCGGCGCCAGCGCCACCCCGGCGTTGCGTCGCAGCAACCCCTCGGCGGCGAGAACCTTCAGCAGCGCTTCACGGTCGGCGGCGATGGCGCCCAGCGTGTGGGTAGGATCGATGGAGGTCATCCGCAGCTGCAGCTGCCCTCTGGGCGGGTAGAAGTCGAGCATTCCCTGGATGCGCACACTGAGCCCGTCGGCCATGCGGATGGCGTTGCCGTGTCGCCTGATCGTGTCGTTGACACGCTCCTTGTCCCCACGGAACAGCACCACGCTCACTGAGGCATCAGGTGGCGCGCCGGGCTCGGCGCCCTCTAGGCGCTCGACCAGGTCGAAGTAGACGTGGCCGCTTCGGGGGCGGCTCAGGCTGGCCATCTCGCCGGTTACCCACACGCCCGACGGGAAGGCCTCGTCGAGGGTCCAGCGAAGCACCTGGGCCAGCTCACCTACCGTCAGCGTTTGGTCGGCGGCGGTCAGGCCGGTCATGGTGCCGTCTGCCCGGCTGCGTCAACACCGCCCGCGGTCAGGGCTTTGTCGGCGGTCAGGGCCGCGTCGGCGGTCCGGGCTTTGTCGGCGGTCAGGGCCGCGTCGGCGGTCCGGGCTTTGTCGGCGGTCAGGGCCGCGTCGGCGGTCCGGGCTTTGTCGGCGGTCAGGGCCGCGTCGGCGGTCCGGGCTTTGTCGGCGGTCAGGGCCGCGTCGGCGGTCAGGGCTTTGTCGGCGGTCAGGGCCGCGTCGGCGGTCCGGGCTTTGTCCGCCGTCTCGACAGTGTCGTCGGTCTCGGCGCGCAGCAGGCCCTCGTACAGTTCGGAGTAGAGGCCCCCCTCGAGGCGCAACTCGTCGTGGGTGCCCGACTCGGTGATGCGGCCACCGTCGAGCACCACGATCATGTCCGCGTCGACGATCGTCGACAAACGATGCGCCACCACCAGCGACGTGCGGCCTCGCAGCGCATGATCCAGCGCTTCCTGCACCTGGGCCTCGTTCTCGGTGTCGAGGTGCGAGGTGGCCTCGTCGAGGATGACGATGGCCGGATCCTTCAGCAGCATCCTGGCGATGGCCAGCCGCTGCTTCTCGCCGCCCGACAGCCGGTAGCCCCGCTCTCCGACCATCGTGTCGTAGCCGTCGGGAGAGGCTGCGATCACGTCATGGATGCGGGCCGCCCGGCAGGCGTCGGCGAGTTGGGCGTCGGAAGCGTCGGGCCGGGCGTAGCGCAAGTTCGAGGCGACGGTGTCATGGAACAGGTGCGGATCCTGCGTGACTGTGCCGATGGTCGCCCGCAGCGACGCCTGCGTCAGGTCGCGCACGTCGACGCCGTCGACCAGCACCGCGCCCGCGGTCACGTCATGGAGCCGGGGCACCAGCGACACCAGCGTCGTCTTGCCCGACCCCGACGGACCCACCACCGCCACCATCCGGCCCGGCTCGATCTCCAGGTCGAGGTCGGTGAGCACCTCGGCTGGTGGCGCGGTGCTGCTCTCGGAGGCCGCCGCGACCCCCAGCGACTCCGGTGTCCCGTCCGCTGACGGGTAGGCGAAGCGGACGCTTCGAAACTCCACCCGGCCCGTCGGCTGGCGCAGCTCCTGGGCGTCGGGCGAGTCGACGATCGGGTTGGGGGTGTCGAGCACCTCGAACACCCGCTCGAAGCTCACGAACGCTGACATCACGTCCACGCGGGCGTTGGACAGGCTGGTGAGGGGTACGTAGATGCGCACCGTGTAGAGGCCCAGCGCCACCAGCGTGCCCGCGGTCAGGGCGCCGTCGATGGCGAGGTGGCCGCCCAGCCAGTAGACGATGGCCGTTCCCACCGCTCCCACCAAGGTGAGCGCGATGAGGAACACCGCCGAGTACATGGCGCTACGGACCCCGATGTCGCGCACCCGCCCGGCCCGATCGGAGAAGTCGGCAGCCTCGTCGTCGTGGCGACCGAACAGCTTCACCAGCAGCGCGCCGGCCACGTTGAACCGCTCGGTCATCGTGTTGTTCATCGAGGCGTTGAGGTTCATCCCCTCCCGGGTGATGGCCTGCAGGCCCCGGCCCACCCGCCGGGCCGGCAGCACGAACACCGGCAGGATCACCACCGCCAGCAGAGTGAGCCGCCACTCCAGCGCAGCCATGACGAGCAGGGTCCCCACCAGCGTGATGATGTTGCCCACTACCGTGCCGAGCGTGCCGGTGAAGGCCCGCTGGGCCCCGATCACATCGTTGTTGAGCCGGCTAACGAGGGTGCCGGTCTGGGTGCGGGTGAAGAAGGCCAGCGGCATGCGCTGCACGTGGTCGAACAGCCGCAGCCGCAGGTCGAAGATCAGGCCCTCGCCGATGCTGGAGCTGAGCCTGCGCGCCACTAGCGACAACAGCGCCTCGCCCCCGGCCGTGGCGACCAGCACGATGAACAGCACGTTCAGGTAGCCGCCGTCGCGCTCGGCGATGGCAGAGTCGAAGATCTCCCGGATCACTAGCGGAGGCAGCAGCCCCAGGAACGTCGAGGCGACGACGATGACGATGAACGCGACGATCCCGGAGCGGTAGGGCCGGGCGAAACCCCAGACCCGGCGCCGGGTGTAGGCGGTGATCGTCTTGCCCTTCAGCTCGGAGCGATCGGCCGACATGGAGTGCATCACGTGGAACGGGCTCGCCATCTTGCGAGCCTACGAAGCACGCCCCCGGTAGCGTCTGGGTCGTGGATCGAGGCGCCTCTGTGGCCCTGAAGACCGACCACTACGAGATCACCATGGTGGCCTCGGCCCTGCAGTCCGGCATCGCCGAGCGCCGGGCGGTGTTCGAGGCGTTCGCTCGGCGGTTGCCGGCCGGCCGGGCCTACGGCGTGGTGGCCGGGGTGGACCGGATAATCGAGGCCATCGAGCGCTTCCGCTTCGACGACGAGACCGTTGCCCATCTCATGCAAGCCGGCGTCGTGTCGGATGCCGGCGTGGCCGACTGGCTGTGCTCGTACCGCTTCAGCGGCGATGTGACCGGTTACCCCGACGGGGAGCTGTTCTTCCCCTACTCGCCGGTGCTGACCGTGGAGGGCGGCTTCGCCGAGTGCGTCGTCCTCGAGACGGTGGTGCTGTCGATCCTCAACCACGACTGCCCGGTGGCATCGGCCGCGGCCCGGGTGCGAGACGTGGCCGACGGCCGCCGGCTCATCGAGGGTGGCAGCCGCCGCACCGACCCCGACGCCGCGGTGGCCGCAGCCCGGGCTGCCCATATCGGCGGCTTCGACACCACGTCGAACCTGGAGGCGGGCCGGCGCTACGGCATCCCCACCGGGGGCACCACCGCCCACGCCTTCGTGTTGGCCCATCCCGACGAGCGCGCCGCCTTCGCAGCCCAGCGCGACGCCCTCGGCACCGGCTCCACCTACCTGGTGGACACCTTCGACGTGCTGGAGGGCATCCGCCGCGCCGTGGAGGTGGTGGGCTCCGGCATCGGCGCGGTTCGCATCGACAGCGGCAATCTGCTGGCGGCCAGCATCCGGGCCCGGGCCGTGCTCGACTCGCTCGGTGCCGAGAACTGCCGCATCGTGGCCTCCGGAGACCTCGACGAGTTCCGGGTGGCCGAGTTGGAGGAGGCTGCCGCGCCCATCGACGCCTACCTGGTGGGCACGAGCCTGGTGACCGGCTCTGGCCATCCCACCGCGTCGGTGGTCTACAAGCTGGTCGCCATCGCCGACTCCGCGGGTGCCGGCGCGCCCGTGAGGGCCGTCGGCAAGCTCTCACCGGGCAAGATCACCGTGGGTGGCCGCAAGCAGGTGCACCGCACCTTCGACGCTGCGGGCTTCTGGACCGCTGAGGTGCTGTCGCCCGCGGGCGGCGCCGCTCCGGCGGGCGCCCACCATCCCCAGGTGGTGCTGGTGGCGGGCGGTGAGCGGGCTTGGAAGGACGACCCCGCGGCGGCCCGCCGCCGCTGCGCGGAGCGCCGCCGCGGCCTGAGGCCCGAGGATCGGGTCCCGCACCCTCGCCGCTCCCCGGCCATCCCCACCGAATGGGTGGGCATGGAGGCGCCCGCCGCGACAGAATCTGCGAACGGAGCGCAGGGGCAATCAGTGCAGACGCAGAGAGCCCTGGGAGCTGACCGAGGAGGAATTGGGATGCGGAAAACTCTGATCATCGTCGATGTGCAGAACGACTTCTGCGAGGGCGGGTCGCTGGCCGTGGAGGGCGGGCATGCGGTGGCCGACTCCATCACCGATCTCGTCGGCCTCGATCGGGCCGGTGGCGGCTATGGCTACGTCGTCGCGTCCAAGGACTGGCATATCGACCCCGGAGAGCACTTCGCGGCGCCGGGCACCAACCCCGACTTCGTGACGTCGTGGCCGGTGCACTGCGCGGCGGGCACCCAGGGCGCCGCGTTCTCCCCGAGGCTTCAGGTGGCGCTGGACGAGGTGTTCCTCAAGGGCCAGTACAGCAGCGGCTACAGCAGCTTCGAAGGGGTCAGCGGATCCAGCGATGATGTGGGCCTGCGGGACTGGCTGGCCGAGCGGGGCGTGGAGGCCGTGGACGTGGTGGGCATCGCCACTGACCATTGTGTTCGGGCCACCGCGCTGGACGCGGCCGCGGCCGGATTCGAGACGTCGGTCCTGGTGGCGCACTGCGCCGGGGTGGCCCCCGACAGCTCGGCGGCCGCCCTGGAGGAGCTGGTCGCCGCCGGGGTCACCATCGTCGACTGACCCGCCAGCCCGGGCCGCGACGCCGCCGGGGTCACCATCGTCGACTGACCCGCCAGCCCGGGCCGCGACGCCGCCGGGGTCACCATCGTCGACTGACCCGCCCGCCCGGGCCGCGACGCCGCCGGGGTCACCATCGTCGACTGACCCGCCCGCCCGGGCCGCGACGCCGCCGGGGTAACCATCGTCGACTGACCCGCCCGCCCGGGCCGCGATGCCGCCGGGCCGCGATACATCGCGCTTTCCTGCCCATATCACAAGAAAGCGCGACACAACAGGAGAGCGCTCAGGCGACGGCGGCTTCTAGCTGGTCGCGGGTCAGGTCTATGCCGAAGCCGGGCGCGTCGCTGGGCACCAGCCAGCCGTCGCTGGGCAGGGCCATGCCGGGGGTGGAGCGCCAGGCGCCCATCAGCGACTCGCCGGGCCCGCAGCCCACGAACATCTCCGCCCAGCGGTTGCCCGGCAACCCGTGGCAGAGGTGCTGGCCGTAGGCGTCGTTGCAGCCGCCGTGCACGGCCAGCTCGAGTCCCGCCGCGGCCGCGATGGCGGCGATCTTGAGCACGGCGGTGGCTCCGCCCACCCATTGCACGTCGGGCTGCAGCACGTCGACGAGACGCTGTTCGGCGGCGTGGGCGAAGGTGCGGTCGGTGTGCCAGCGCTCTCCCGCGGCCAGCATCTTGCCGGGCAGGCGGCGACGGACATCTGCGTAGCCGGGCCAGTCGTCGGGCTGGGCGTAGTCCTCGATCCACGTCAGGCGGTAGGGGGCGAGTGCCTCGCCGAGCCGCACCGCGTAGGACGCGTCGAGCACCGGCCAGCAGTCCAGCATGATGTCGGCGTCGGGTCCCAGCTCCGAGCGGGCGCCGGCCACCAGACGCTCGGTCTCTTCGATGCCGGCCGTGGCCGCGGCCGGCCCCACCGTGCAGGCCAGCTTGAAGGCCTCGAAGCCCCGGTCGCGCAGGTCGTCGAGGTCGTTGCCGGTGGCGTAGCAGCGGGTGCGGTCGCGGGCCGGTCCGCCGAGGAGCTCGCACACGGGCACGCCCAGGAGCTTGCCCTTGAGGTCCCACAGGGCCAGGTCCACGGCGCTGACGGCAAACGCGGCGAGCCCGGTTGCGCCGAAGGCGCTGTTGGCGCTGCGGGTCATCATGTTCCACAGCTTCTCGGTGGCCAGGGCCGGCTCGCCGGCCAGCATGGGCGCGAAGAAGTCGTTGATGATGGGCACGACCGGGCCGGCCAAGCTGGTCATCCCCACGCCGAAGGTGCCGTCGGAGGCGGTGGCCACGCACACCACCTCGCCCCAGGGCGGCGCGAAGCGCCTGGCTTGCCCGGCGAAGGCCCGGTCATACGACAGCGGCTGCATCAGGCCCGAGGGGTCCCAGGAGGCCTGGCTCGCCTGCGGGCGCCCCAGCGCCTCAGGATGGCGCAGCGGTGCGGCCGCGATCTCAGCGAGGGTCGGCGTCATCGCCGGCAGCGTAGGCAGGCGCCAGCCGGCGGCCGGTTAGGTGCCGGGCTGCTTGACCACCCGGAGGTAGGGGAGCGGTGACTCCCAGCCCTCGGGGTACTTCTCGGCGGCCGCCTCGTTCGACACCGCCGGGACGATGATGACGTCCTCGCCCTGCTGCCAGTTGGCCGGTGTGGCCACCTGCTCTTGGGCGGTGAGCTGGCAGGAGTCGAGCAGGCGGAGGATCTCGGCGAAGTTGCGACCCGTGGTCATCGGGTAGGTGAGCGTGGCCTTGATCTTCTTGTCGGGGCCGACGATGAAAACGGAGCGGGCGGTGGCGTTGTCGGCCGCGGTGCGGCCCTGCGAGGTGTCGCCGGCGTCGGCCGGGAGCATGTCGTAGAGCTTCACCACGTTGAGCCCGGGGTCGCCGATGAGCGGGTAGTTGACCGCGTTGCCGGTGGCCTTCTCGATGTCGGCCGACCAGCCGTGGTGGTCGCTGACCCCGTCGACGCTGATGCCGATGATCTTGCAGTTGCGGGCCGCGAAGTCCGACCTCAGCCCGGCCACGGCACCCAGCTCGGTGGTGCAGACCGGGGTGAAGTCCTTCGGGTGGGAGAACAGCAGCGCCCAGCCGTCGCCGATCCACTCGTGGAAGTTGATCGCTCCCTCGGTGGTGTCGGCGGTGAAGTCGGGTGCCGTGTCGTTGATACGAAGTCCCATGGGTTTCCTCCGTTGTTGGCGGACTGCCCGCAGGCTAGCCAAGCATGGTGATTATTCCGACCAGATTAGTCAGGAATCATTTCAGACAGTCGATCAGCTTACCGAGTCGGGATCGGATAGCGCTAAAACAGCGGTGAAGATGGTTATACCTTCCGATAGTCTGATGTTGACATGATATTGGCTGTCATTTAGTCTTGTGGCCAAGCCTCGCCTGCCGGGCGCCGACGGCAAGCCGACGTCACCGTCCGCCCCCAAGCGAGGCTCCGATGACCGCAGCCACTCCAATCCCCACTGCCACCGAGTCGCCACCGATGGACCAGACCACCGAAGCTGACCCAGCCGATCCCCGGCCGGGCTCGCCGCCAGAGGCGCTGTCACCGGGCCACGCGCCATTGCCGGCCGCGGCAGCCAGACCCACGCTGCGCGCCCAGGTGGCGGAGAACCCGCTGGCCAGCTTCCTCGGCGCCGTCATCGTGGCCCTACTGGTCAGCATGCTCGCCACTTCCAACATCGGCATCGATCGCCTGGCGGACCGCATCGATCGCCAGGGGGACCGCATCGATCGCCAGGGGGATCGCATCGATCGCCTGGAGGACAAGGTCGACGCGGGATTCGCCGCGCAAGACGCCAAGTTCGACGACAGGTTCGACGAGCTCGACGCCAAGTTCGATGAGATGAACCTGAAACTCACGGCGCTGATCGCCAAGCTCAACGCCACCGACGACGTGGACGCCGCGGTCGAAGGAAGGCTCACCGACCGAGCCGGCGACCCATCCGCGGGCCCCGGAGCCAGCTAGGACCAACCAACCCAACCCCACCCCCTGCCCCAAGCCGCCTAGAAAGACTTGACAACAAGACAGGGACACCCCCCGCATGACCGTGTCGAGCCGTGCAGCCGCGACCGGCGGAGCTTACGGCCCCAGGCTCCGCCCATAGGCGACCGGTCGGTGCGCGCCAGCAGCCAGGACACCGAATCGACAGGTCACTAGAAAGGCACAGGGCCCGTCACACACCGAGTCAGATTCGAGCCCCGGCCACCGACCACCACATCATGACTGTCGCACACCCACCGGAGCCAACGCGTCAAGCATGTACCGGGACAGCACAGTAGCCGTAGCCGGCAACCGGCCCGCCAAGCCAAAGAATTCCGCAGCTGTTCGGGCGAAGGACCGCTGCGGTGGCGGGATCCTACGGATGGGCTGGCGCGAGGGTATCTGACAGAAGGCTTCTCACAGCGTCGACGAGCTCGTTGCCGTCTGCGTCGGCCCGGGTTCGCAGAACGAGCACCAGCTGAGGCAGCTCGACGCGGCCCATGTCGGTCCAGGGCCGCATTTGCTCGGTGACGTTGGGGATGTTGAGGATCCCCACTCCCAGTAGGCATCCTGGGGTTGTGCGTCGCAGAGGTGGCAAGACCCTCGCACTCAGGCCATCTGGCGTTGCATGAGGTCCAGGAACGGGCCCCGGGCGCCCGACAGCTCCTCGAAGCTGCCCTCGCCCCGGCGACGGCACCTGACCGCGATACAGCTGGACCTCTCGCTGCCGCTCCCGCATCGTCCCCATCGCACACCTCCATGATCGAGGTGTTGCGACGACCACTTGAACCTGGTCAGTTCACCTCCTGGGCGTTCACACAGCGGGCCCGAGACGCCGGGCTTGCTGTGTCGATGGGCTCGATCGGGGACTGCTTCGATAACGCCGTCATCGAGTCGTTCTGGGCTCGCATGCAAGTCGAGCTGCTCAACCGGCGGCGCTGGCGAACCCGCCTGGAGCTGTCCAACGCCATCTTCGAGTACCTTGAGATCTTCCACAACCGGCAGCGGCGGCACTCATCGCTCGGCATGCTCACGCCCGTCGAGTACGAGATCCGCCACGCCACCACCGCCTGAGATCAAACAAGCCGACTACGCGAAACGCAGGGCACACCACCTGCGTGAAACCCGGTGAGGTTCAGGCAGCCCAAAGACCACCTCATCCACGGACACGCCTGGGTCCTAGGGCCGCTCACCCGCCGCCGCGCCCCGCGAGGCCCTACTAGTTCAAGAACTCGTCAACTGCCTGAACAAAGCGATGGGAGACAGCAGCCTCGAAGAGATCGGGGAGCACAACGGGGCCAACAAGACCTCCATCTGCCTCCTCCTGCGAGGTGAATCATGGGCACCCTCGTCGTCATCGCCCGACTCGAACAAACCCTCGGCCAAGACCTACGGGTAACCGAACACCGATGAAACCGCACAAATCGTCAGCGGCCCGATGGCTACGGCCGGAACGAGAGCGCGAACGGGGAGCCGCAGCGGCCGCTCGTCGGTTGTGTGAAATGGCGTTGGCGATGGTGGCTGCGGCGTCGGCTTGAGCGCCTGGGATGACGTGGGCGTAGGTCGATAGCGTCATCGACGGGTTGGTGTGGGTCTCTCCTGGACTTATTCACTGGTGACCTGTGTGCGCGTTTGTGTCCGCTTACCTGCGGGAACGTCGACCACTGCTGTCCGCTGCGAGTCGCTGATCACCCCTACCCGCGCGAGAAGCAGGGATGGGAGTAGGAACGCGTCACGCGACCGCGCCGGATCAGGGGGCACCTCCGCGCTCGCCGAGCGATCGAACCATCCCCGGCAACAGGATATGGATCTGATGCCTACCGCCGAGAGATCACGCGGTACGGTTTCGAGGCAGGACACCCACTAGCCGATGCCAACGCAGGACACCTCAGCGGATCAACTATGACCAACAACCTGACCGCCGACGCGAGCCCCGAGAAGCGGCTGTTCATCTCGCTCCTGACCCGCGACATCTCCCTCGTCGCCGCGTTCCTCGACCTGATCGACAACTCGATCAACGTTGCGCTGGCCCCATTTGCGGACAAGCTGGCGACGGCAGAAGGCTACTTCTCTGCGCTCGATGACCCCGAGATCTCAGCGTCCACCTCCATCGATATCGAATTCAGTGCCGAGAGCGTCAAGATCGCCGACAACGCGACCGGCATCGACTCAGAGACCGCCAAGTCTTACGTGTTCAAGTTCGGTCGCGCAGCCCAGGACTCCCGCGCGTCCCTTGACAGGCTGTCGGTGTACGGGATCGGTCTCAAGCGCGCAATCTTCAAGATGGGCGACCAAATCTCAATCGTGTCAGACCACGAACAAGGCGGATTCGAACTGGATCTCGACGTTCCAGCATGGGCAGCGTTGAAACAGGACGTATGGGGCTTCCCCATAACAGAGAGGCCAAACGCCGACGCAGATGCCACCGGAACTGTCATAGAGATCACCCGTCTCCATGAGGATGTTGCGACTCGGCTCGACGATGGCGTGTTCGAGGGCCAGTTGATCGAGAGCATCGGTCGGACGTACGGCTACTTCATGGGGAAGTTCGTCACGATCAGTGTCAACGGGAAGCCCGTCGCGCCAGACAGCGTGGAAGTGAGTGAGAACCGGACAACCGAGACCGTGACGATCGACAACGCAACATGCGCCATCGTCGCCGGTCTTGGTCCCAGCGACTCAAACGGGCGCTTCCGCGATGCAACGTCTGGATGGTTCGTTCTGTGCAACGGCCGCACGGTCGTTAGTGCTGACAAGAGCAGCCTGACGGGCTGGGGTGGTCATGGCCTACCCATCTTCCAGCCCAAGCACCGGCCATTTCTGGGAATGGTGATGTTCGTCAGCGTCGATCCCGAGTCACTGCCTTGGACTACAACGAAAGCGTCTATCAACGTAGACAGCATTGCATGGCAGCGGGCAAAGCGGGAGATGGTGAATGCTGCCAAGGCGATCGTCAATTTCCTCGACCGCCGGTACACCGAGTCTGGCACGGAGGTGGACTCCGACGAGTTGAACGAGGCGCGTGGCGGGAGTGTCAACCCTCTCGCATCTTCGTCGGCGAAGCCGCGGAAGTTCAAGCCTCCCGCGCCGAAGAGGGATCCTACGACGCGGGTCCAATACGACGCAAAGGTGGCGGACGTGAAGCGAATCGGTAAGCACTTGAGACGGCCTGGGATGAGCGGGTCCGAGGTCGGCAGATACACTCTCGACTTCTTCCTTCGCAACGAAGTCGGGGACGAGGAATGACTCCACGGTCCTCAGCTCGCTTCGTTAGCTACGACCTCCGGCCTGCTAAGCAGACCGAGCGCCGGATACTCCTGGACCTTGTCGCGCTCGGTCGAGCGTGTGGGCTGGAGCTCAGTGGCTATCGCTACGTCGGCATGGGAGCAAATCGGTTCTACGACTATCTGTTGCTGCACCGCTACCTCGGCATACACAACATGGTCAGTCTCGAGCACGACCCGGACATGGTCGAGCGAGCCCGGTTCAACGCACCGTACGGCTTCATCGAGGTGCGAGAGCAGAGTACGACCGACTTCATCCAACTCGACGAGTTCGACCGCAGATCGATCTACTGGTTCGACTACGACGGCACCATTGGCACGGAGGTCATCGCTGACATCTACTCCTTGGCAACGGCCGTCTCGCCGGGAGACTTCATCTTCGTGACGGTCAGCGGAGAACCGCCCCGAGTAGTACGCAAGAAGAGCAGTACCCAGCGAGTGGACTGGTACACGGCGACATTTCGCGACGTCGCCAACCAAATCCAGCCACAGGATTGTCAGGACAGCACCTTCAGGCAGTCGGTTCACAAGCTCCTCTGTACGACATTTCGCCATGCGTTCGCCAGCGCAGACGACGTCTTCTCGATGCCGCTCCAGATCTTCTACCGCGACGGCACGCAGATGGTGACCGTCGGGGGGTGCTACCTACGAGCGCTGGACGACAAGAAGTTCCGCCGCAGGTGCCAGCAGGAACTGCCCTTCCTGGACGTCGAGGGCGACGACCCCTACTCGATCCCGCGCCTGTCCTTGAGCGAACGCGAGCGACAGGTCTTCGACCTCGCGGCAACCGGTCGGCGAAAGAACTCCAAAGCCTTCAACCAGTTGAGGTCGATGGGATTCGACGATCGCGACGTCGAACGCCATCGCGAGCTGATTCGTTACATCCCTCGCTACGTCGAGACGATCGTCTAGATGGACTTCAACGATCCGTTCACCCTGCACGCAGCGGACGCCAGGGACATGTCCATCCTCATGCCGTTCCTCGGCGATGACGCTGAGCCGTTGGACTGCACGATCACATCGCCGCCGTACTGGAATATCAAGGACTACGACCAGCCGGATCAGATTGGCTTCGGTCAAAGCTACGACGAATACCTCTCGGCAATGGGAGAGGTGTTCCGCGAGCTCTACGACCACACGAAGTCCACGGGCAGCCTCTGGATGGTGGTCGACACGCTCCGCGTCAACGCGGAGCTTCCTGGTCAAGCAGCGCAGCAACTTCCCCTTCCGTTCGAACTCTCATCACTCGCAGCGAAGTCGGGATGGACGTTGCGAGAAGTCGTCATCTGGAAGAAGGACCGCACGCTCCCGTGGTCCTCCGGTCGACGCTTCCGCAATCTCTTTGAGTACGTGCTCTTTCTCGTCAAGACCGACGACCACAAGTTCAAGGTCGACCGTCTACGCGACTTTGAGTTCGGCGAGTGGTGGCTCAAGTGGCCAGAGCGCTACAACCCGAACGGCCGACATCCCTCGAACGTGTGGGAGATACCGATCCCTGTCCAGGGAATTTGGCGCACGCCAACGATTCCGCACGTCTGCCCGCTGCCGGAGGAGCTGGTCAAGCGGATGGTCCTACTGTCAACGGATCCGGGGGACGTGGTTTTCGACCCATTCGCCGGCACTGGCGTCGTCCTGAGCGTCGCCAACGCGCTCGGGCGAAAATCTGCCGGCCTTGACATCGAGCCCGCTTACGCTCGCGCGTTCAGGGATCGAAGCACCGCGAGCGAGATCGAGGAAAGCGGGAGCGAGACCCGAGCCGCCGCCGTTCGAAGGATGCTCATTCAACTCCGGGCCCTCAAGTATCCAAAGGTAATGTTCCAGCGCCTCATCAGGTCGAGTACGCATCCCGCCCCCCAGTCGATTCTCATCCGCGTCGGCCGTATCGACGGCAAGACACTCCGTGACGGCCGATCTGCTCCCGTCCGAGTGGACATCACCTTCGCCTACTTGGACGCGGATGGCATCGATCTGGGGGAGATCACCGAATCTCTACGAGCGTTCGCAGCACGGCCCCCGCTGTCCAAGTTTGGGGTTGATGCGTCCGTCGAGGCGAGCCCGTTGGAGAGTGTTGACGATCTACTCCTGAAGCGCCGGCTGCACGTCTATGAGTCTGGTCACACCTGGGTCACGCGCAAGACGGTCTGTGGCCTCGACGAAATCCGGCGACTCGAGACCCCAGTCACCCGACGAAATAACTACAGCTACCCACCTATCGTCTCCAACGTGAAGCTCCGCATCGTGGATACGGCGGCGTCACCGGAGCAGTCGATCGTCCCTTAGGAGACTCGAATGACCCTTCGTCGTGAGACCTCGTGTCACACCCCGATGGTGTGCGTCTGAGTTCGGCGCGGAGATGGGCTCGCGAATCAACCTATGCATGATGGTCTTGTCGTTTACGCGTGAAGGAGCGTCATATGGATGCGAGCAATGGTCGGCGCAAGCCGGTGAGGCTGTCTGCGGAGACCAAGTGGGAGATCTTCTTGGCGGTCGCTCAGGGCGAGGTCTCCCAGGCCGAGGCGGCGCGCAAGTGGCGGGTGGATGTGTCGGTGATCATCGCGATACGCCGCTCGGTGAAGGAGGCGGCGCTGGCGGCGCTGGCGCGCAGGCCGGGCCGTCAGCCCAAGGACCGCAACTTCGAGCTCGAGGCTGCCCACGACGAGATCTATCACCTGACCGAGGCTGTGAAGGCCCAGGCGATCGAGTTGGCCATTCTGCGGGGAAAAGCAGGTTGGGGTTAGGCGGTGCGGTCCCCGCGAGAGTCGGCGCCGAGGTCAAGCAGCTGGTGCTCGACACTGTTGACGATGCTGTCGCTGCGGGGTTGGCGCACCGTTGGGCGACCGCGCTGTGGGGGGTGAGCGATGACCGGGTTCACCGCTGGAGAACTCGACGCGCCCAGCGCGGCGGCAGCCTCGAGGACCGCCGCCCCGGCGGTGCGGCGTTCCACGCCCTGCTGCCGGGGGAGGTCGAGGCGATCCTGGAGATCGCCGAGCAGTGGGGCACCACCGACCGCTCGCACCGCAAACTCGCCCACCGCGGGTCCTATGAGAACCTGGTGTGGGTGTCGCCGTCCACGTTCAGGCGTGTTCTGGACGCAAACGGACTCATCGTGGCCCAGGCGCCGCCGCGGCGGCGAGAGCCGAGACGGCCGTGGCCGTCGTGGCTGGTGTCAGAACCCAACCGGATCTGGATATGGGACGTGACCCACTTCGGGCGGGCCCGCCGCTGCGTGTTCGCCATCGTCGACACGCTCAGCCGACGCTGGATATCAACAGTGGCGTCATCAGAGGAGTCCTCCACCCAGGTCCGCGTCGTGTTCGACGACGCCCTCGCCGTCGAGGGCCTCACCGACCTGTTGACCGACGAGCGCCTCGACCTGCCCCTCGACGACCCGCGGCGGCCGATCCTGCTCGCGGTGTCAGACAACGGCGGCCCCATGGTCTCCACCGACACCCGCGCCTTCATGGCCGCCGTCGCCATCGCCCAGCACCACGGCCGGCCCCGCACCCCCACCGACCAGGCCTGGATCGAGAGCTTCTTCGGCCACATCAAAGGCGAGTGGCCCCACCTCTGCGACATCGACGACCCCGCCCTGCTAGAAACCGAGCTGCACCGAGTCCGCAGCGACTACAACAACATCAGACTCCACGAGGCCATCGGCTACGTCACACCCAACGACGAGCACCACCGACGCGGACAAGCCATCCGCCAAGCCCGCCAACAAGGCCTGCAACAAGCACGCCAGACCCGGCTCGACCACAACCGCCGGACCACTCTCAACAACCCCGACAAGACCCAATGACACGGTTGATTCCAAACACGATCTCCGCGGAAGACTCAGACACACCTCACCGATAGCAGTCCTAGAGGCCCGTGGCCGCCGCCGATACACCTTGACGGCCGGCGCAGCGGCGCTTCGGGCCGCGGCGGGCGCGCACACACGGCCCGGGTCCCCCGCTGGGGCCTGTGGGTGCCGGAAACTCAGCTGTGGCCGTTGACCGGCTGCGACGCGCGCCGATCCCTGAGTCCGCGTGTACCGCATCAACGGTCCTCACGGACCAACCGGACCAACTCTGCCTCATGCTCCGGCGGACACGGCAGACGAGTGCGTCCACCCATGATTGACGGCTCTTCGCGAATGAGGTCGGAGTGGAGGTCGTAGGGGTCCGCGGCTGAACGCGGGGGATCCCCCAGAATCGGCGCTGACAGGCTGCCGAGCCATGGAGGATCCCTGTGGAGTACGACCCCTGCGCGCATGTGCGAGCTGCTGGTGGGACTCGGCGACGTCGAGGTCCTCAGCGTCGCCGACAACGAGGGAGAGCCGCTGCGGGTGCACGTTCGCCGCGGCGGGGCGAGACCGCCGTGCGGGGGATGTGGCGGTGCGTTGTGGTCCGACGGTGAGCGGGCGGTGGAGCTGGCGGGGCCTCCCCGCGTTCGGCGGGCCCGCCCGGCTGGTGTGAGCTTCTATGTCAAGGCGAGGGTGGGACTTGTGTTTCGTAGGTCGGTTTGGAGGTGTGTCCAGATGCGGTCTGAGATGCGTCGCTTGAGGGCGCGGATGGCTTCTCGCTTGGTCTTGCCGCGGTCGAGGTGTTGTTGGTAGAGGCGTCTGCCTTCGCTGTTGGGTTGGGCGATCTGAGTGAGGGCGGCGGTGTGGATGGCGCGGTTGAGTTGGCGGTTGCCGCCGCGGTTCAGTCGGTGGCGGACGGTGCGCCCCGATGAGGCTTGGAGGGGTGCGGTGCCGTTGGCCATCGCGAAGCGGGCCTTGGTGGCGAAGCGTGCGGGGTCGCCGACTTCGGTGAGGATGTCGGCGGCTCCGATGGTGCCGATGCCGCGAATCTTGGTGAGGGTGGTGCCGTTGGCGCTGACCAGTTCGCTGATCTCGGCGGCGAGGTCAGCGATCTGGCGGTTCAGTTCGCGTATCTGTCGGAGACGGCCGCGCGCGACCCGCGCCGGCGCGGCGGAGTCGCCGGCGAGGAGCCGCGCGACCCGCTGGAGGCCTTTGGCGGAGGTGAGCGCGGCGCCGGTGCGGTGATAGCCGCAGCGGATCTGCGTCAAGTCGGCGTGCAGCCGGTTGATGTGCGCTGTGCGGGACTTGACCAGTTCACGGCGGTACCCGGCGAGGCAGCGCAGTTCCTCAAGCGTCCCGCCGGGTCGAGGCGGCGGCAAGTCGCTGTCGCGGGCGCCGATGCGGGCAACCAACAGCGCGTCCAGCGGATCGGACTTAGCGGCGGTGCGTTGGGAGCGCCGAGCCGCGGCGGTCATCTGCGGCGGAACGTCCACCACCTCTGCGCCGGCCTCGCCCAAAGCGAGCGCTGCGGCTCGCCCGTAGCCGCCGGAGCCCTCGATGGCCACGCGCCCCACAGAGGCGCCCTGGGCCCAGTTGACCAGCTCGCGGTGCCCCAACGCCGTGTTGGCGATGCTGCGATGCTCGGGCGGGCGCCCCGCCGCGTCGATGAGGCAGCCCACCAGAGTGTCCTTGTGCGAGTCGATACCGATTACCAGCATTGCTCTGACCTTCCTGCTCGGTGTTGATAGATGGCAGAATGGCCCGGTGGTGCGCAACCATGCGTTGATGAGCTCCAGGCTCAGACGCCTCTATCAAGCGACATCACCGGGCCGGCACACCGGCGAGGAGGCACTCACACCAAAAGCCACCATCAACCTGACGGGGCAATGCACAAGTGAGCCATCCCCGCCGGTGCTGCCGCCCCACAGTCAAACACGCATGGCACAAGCGCCGCTGGCGCTGCCCCCGCGATGGCTGTGGGGCGGGCAGCGTCACTGAGCAGGCGGCGGAGATCGCGCCGGCGAGGGCGCTGTTGACGGCCCGCGCGGCGCGGTGGGCGACACGCCAGGCCGGGCGGGGCCGCCCGCTCAAAGACGTCGCCGAGGGGCTGGGCTGTGGGTGGCACACCGCCAACGCCGCGGTCAGGCGCTGGGGCGCCGCGCTGCTCGACGCCGACACCGCCAGGATCTCTGAGGTGGAGGCGCTGGGCCTCGACGAGCACTTGATGATGCGCCGGGGCCGGTTCCGGGCCAAGACCTGGGGCACCAGCATCGTCGACGTCGGGCGCGGCCAGCTCCTTGGACATAGTCCGAGGCAGAGACGCCAAAGCGCCAACACGCTGGCTGCTGCGCCGGCCCCGAGAGTGGCGCAAGGCGATCCGCTCGGCGGTGCCGGGGCCTCTCGGGCCCCTACCGGGCCGCGTTCGACGCCGCGGTGCCCAAAGCCCGACAGGTCGCGGACCCCTTCCACGTCGTGCGGCTCGCCAACGACGCCCTCGACGAGGTGCGCCGCCGGGTCCAGAACCAGACGCTGGGCCATCGCGGCCGCAAAGACGACCCGCTGTATCGGGCCCGCAGGCTGCTCGTCTCAGCGTCCGAGCGCATCACCGACGCGGGCCGCGCCAGACTGCGGGGCCTGCTCGACGCCCGCGACCCCCACGGCGAGGTCCGCGACGCCCGGCACCGCTGAAGAGACCCTCAGGGCCATCTATGACATACCCGATCCCAACGTCGGCGCCGCCACCGCGGACCAACTCGGCGCCGATCTCCAGGACCCCGCCATGCCCGAAGAGATCAACAGGCTCGGGCGCACCATCACCGCCTGGCGCACACAGAACGCTGACTGGCACGCCGCCCGGGTCACCAACGCACCCACCGGAGCGGCCAACAACCCGATCAAACGCGTCAAACGCGCCGCCTTCGGATTCACCAACCTCGACAACTACCGCATCAGAGCCCTGCTGTATGCCGGCAAACCTGACTGGGCACTCCTCGAAACCCTCACTCCGACCTAAAACGCGAAGCGCCCAGAAAGTAGAGGTGCTAAGCAGCTATCGGTACGCCGAGCCGTTGAGGCAAGAGTTTGCGCTTTGGGTGCTTCTTCGATCTGGTAGCGAATCTGTCCTATTCGATCACCACGCTGGACGAGTCTGGGATGCCCGTGGATTTCGAGTTCGGCGATGTATTCGACCACGTGGAGACGATGGTGCGTCTCGGCGATGAGGCCATAGGGCAGATCGAGCGAGAACTACAGCAGCGTGCAAGCATCGGTGGCAGCGACAAGGCCCGTCCGCTACTTCTGGCGCACGCCAAAGAGGGCGGGAGCGAAGTCAGTCTCGGAGTCGATGCTCGTGTTCTGCTGCATGAGCTGCGGCGGTTTGGCGCTGCAAGCGGCAGACCTGACGCGTCGCTGGTGCACCCCTGCCCAAGTAGCGCAGAGGTCTGCGTTGGCGCACTGGAGCGGATCATGGCCGGAAGCCATCTCCGGTATCACCATCCCTCAGAATCGGGCGGCACCCACGATGTGGACATGTCCTTGCCTGACTCGGACGCGCCTTCAGTGAGAGTGGAGTTCACCGAGTTGACCAGCGAAATGGGCAAGGAGTGGGGCAGAAGGCCGCGGTCAGGCAAACCGCGTGCTATCAGGCAGGCAAACGGCCGGCTGAAGTACCGGTGGCACGCGTCGGTGAACATGACAGACACGCTCTTCGAGCCGGCATGGGGGAATCTGGTCAAAGGCGGCAAGGAGCGCAAGAAGCGCGGAGTTCACGACGCCCGCCGAGGCCAGCCTTGTGGGGAGTCCACCCAGCAGTCCGGCTTCTGGCGTCAGCTGGCGGTGGGTGGTGACAGCCTGTTGCTGCGCTCTTCTGGTTCTCAGCGGATCTCAGTGGGGCATTGGCCGGAGGGTTCTCTTGGATGCGGCGTAGCTTGCATCCTCCTTGAGGGTGCCAGCCGAACCGCGTATTGGCCACCGGTACGCTGTTGTGGAGCGACGAGGCGAGAACCATGGCCCAACGCAGCGGTCTTGCGCGACACCGCGCCGAACGGGCGGACGAATCCTCAAGCCGCAGATCCGAGATCATCAGCGCGGCCGAGGAGTTGTTCCTTGAGCGCGGCATCGCGACCACGACCATCATCGACATCGCTCAACGCGTCGGCGTGACCCGGACCACGCTCTATCGCTATTTCGAGGGGCGCGACGAGTTGGCCTTCGAGGTTGCCGGGCGGACGATCGCGAAGCTGGTCACCAAGGCCCTGGAGGCGGTGCCCGCGGGAGCGGAGCCAGTCGAGGCCGCGAGGGCCGCGCTCGTGTCACTGATCACACAGTTCGAGCACCACCGCGACGCCCACCGGTACCTCACGGTGTTGGACAGCTACAGACCGTTTCGCGGCATCAGCGAGGAACTCGCGAGTTGGTATACGTCACGCTCACGTGAGGCCCTCGACCTCGACGGGACGATCATGGCCGGTTCCTTTGACGATGAAACCGCTGAGCGGCTTGTGACCCTCACGCACATCCTGATGGGCGTGCTGGGTCGATACGCGATCAAGCGCGAGATCCTTCACCGCGGGCCGGTCGCATTGGAGACGCATCTCCGAAACCTAGAGGAACTCGTGCTCAACTACTTCGACACGATCATCGCGCCACAAGCCAAGCCGCCGGCGCCTAAGTCCCGCTAATGACCTGAGTCACCCGCCGTTCCCGCCTTGAGGATCCCCACTCCCAGTGGGCATCCTGGGGTTGTGCGTCGCAGAGGTGGCAAGACCCTCGCACTCAGGCCATCTGGCGTTGCATGAGGTCCAGGAACGGGCCCCGGGCGCCCGACAGCTCCTCGAAGCTGCCCTCCTGCACGACGCGCCCGGCTTGGAGCACGTAGATGCGCTCCGCGGCGCGGACGGTGGACAGGCGGTGGGCGATCACGACACGGGTCACGGCGAGCCTCTCGATGCTGGCCATCACCTCCGCCTGGCTCCCGGCGTCCAGCCAGTTTGTGGCCTCGTCGAGGAACACGATGCGCGGACTGCGGGCCAGCGCCGCCGCGATGCGGATGCGCTGGATCTGGCCGCCCGAGAAGATCGCCGAAGAGTCGCCGACGACGGTGAACATCTGCATCGGCATGTCGGCGATGTCGCCGTCCACGGCCGCACGCTCCGCGGCTTGCCAGGCGTCGGCGATGGTCAGCTCGTCGTCCAGCCCCAGGATGTTGTCGAGGATGTTGCCCGGCTGGATAGCGCCGTCCTGGGCGACCACGCCCATCTGGCGGCGCACGGAGCGGCGCTCGAGGCTGGCAAGGTCGATGCCGTCGTAGTACACCGCGCCCGCGGTGGGCTCCTCCAGTCCGAGCGCCACCCTCAGCAGAGTGCTCTTGCCCGCGCCGGACTCGCCGACGATGGCCACGAACTCGCCGGGACGGGCATGGATCGAGACGTCGTCGAGTATCAGGGGGGCTGCCCCGTCGTAGCGGAAGCTCACATGGTCGAGACGCATCTCGCCGCTCAGCTCCGGCGAGGCCGTGCCCGAGGCGGCGCTCTCGGGAACGGCCTCCAGCACGGGCTTGATCTCCTCGTACGTGGGCACCGCGGCCGCGATCCCGCTGAACGACTGGCCCAGAGCGACGATGGCGCCGTAGAAGACCACGGACGCCGCGTACACCGCGAGGAAGTCGCCGAGGGCGACGCCGCTACCCGCGGCCGCGGCGAACAGCACGGCGCTGGCCAGAGCGGGGACGGCCGTGCTGAACGCGACGAGGTGTTGGTTCAGCCGGCGGGCCTGCAGATGGGCCAGCTGCTGTTCCCGGTAGCCGCGGGCCCAGGAGGCCATGGCCGACTTCTCCGCTCCGGCGGCCCGCAGCTTGCCCATGCCGTTGATGAACTGGAACATGTCGCCGGAGAGCCGTCTCACTGCCGCATGGCGTCGGCGCAGCGGAGCGACCTGGAGCAGGCCCACCGACACGATCACAAACAGGGCGAGGAGGCCGAATCCGAGGTTCAGCCAGGCCAGCGCGGCGTCGTAGGCGAACAGCAGCGCCAGCGCGGGCAGCAGCAGCACGACAGACAGCACGGTGCCGACCACGACTCCCGACGTCTGGTCCCTGAGGGTCTGGACCGCTGACATCCTCACCCCCAGGTCGCCGGCCCTATAGTTGCGGAAGAAGCGGGGCGGCAGGTCCAGCAGCCGGTCCCACAGCGCTGCTCCGAGCCGGGTAGCGACGCGGCCCTCGAGTTGCATCATCACCGTTCCCTGTAGCACCCTCAGCAGCGCCGCCATCGCGGCCAGCATCCCCAGCACCAGGGTGACTCGCACCAGCAGACTGCCGTCACCGGCGGGAATCACGCGGTCTACCATGAGACCGACCAGCACGGCTGGCATCAGCGTCAGGACGGCCACCAGGAGGCCCGCGGCCGCGAGCCGGCCGATGTCGGCGCCCGAGCCAGCCCGGAGGAAGCGCAGGACGTCCCTCGTTCCCACGGGCGCGTCACCCGGCAGACTTCGGTAGAAGAGCCAGGCCTCATCCTCGATGGCTGCCGCCCCGGCCGCGTCGAGGCGCTCGGTGCGGCCCGAGGCCGGATCGACGGCGCGGTAGCGCCCGGCGAGGCCCGGAAGCAGCGCCACCGGGCCACCGTCCTCGCGGCGGAAGCCCAGCATGGCGCCGCTGTCGCCCCGCCACCAGCGATCCTCCGGCGCCAGGCGCACCCTGCGACCGCGGATGCCGGACGCGTCGAGGACAGCCCTCAGGGACGGCCCGCCGGAGCCGGGGACCCCTCCGGGGGGCGGCGCCCGAAAGGTGATGCGCTCATGGCTGCCCACCAGCCCGAGCGCGGCCATCAGGGGAGGGTCCGTCTCTCTGCGCCGGCGCGATCCCAGGACGTTGAACAGGCTGTGCCTGGCGCTGTCCTCCTCCCGGAGACGGTGGGCCGCCCTGGCAGTCTGCAGGTTGGCTTCGTCCGCCAGCAGCAGCTGCCGGTTCAGATGCTCCGCGTCCAGCGCCAGGGCGTGGAACTCCGACAGGGCCGCCAGCAGGCGCCCCTCGCGCCCAAGGTCGGCCGACGAGGCGCCGCTCACCCGGGCTCCGCCCTGCAGCGTGAGCCAGGTGTCGGAGGTCACCGGCACCAGGCCGGTGCCACCTGCGGAGGGCTCCTCGGTCCCCAGGTAGGCGACCGGGCCGCCGCGAGCGGTCGAGACCCACACGACCTCGCCGATCCGAGCCGACAGCACCAGGGGGGTCCCGGAGTCGAGATGCTCGCCCCAGCCGATCAGCCCGTCGAACCGGGGCCGGGGCTCGATCCGACGGGCGATCGGGGCCGCGAAGTCCGCCACCCACGCGTCCGCCTGCGCGGCGACCACCTCGGCAACAGAGGGGCGGGCCAGCTCCGCCACGCCCAGGCGGCGCAGCCTCGACCCCTGCAGCCCCTTGGCGATCGGCGCCAGCGGATGAGCCTCCGAGCCCACCCCGAACACCAAGCGCCCGGGGCCGGCCCGCAGAAGATGCCTCAAGCTCGAGGACGAACCGCCGTCGTTGCGCTCGACGAGGAACACATCGAGCGCGCCGCTCTCCACGAACCAGCACGACGACGGGTCGTCGAGCCGCACTGGCCGGTTGCCCGCAGTGTCCACCGGCGCCCCGACCGACACGGCGAGCTCGGCGAGCGCCTCGCTCACAGTCACGGCGGCCCCTGCCCCGCAGCCGCAGCCGCCCCCGTTTGCCGTCACTGGGACCGGATGAGCCGGTAGTAGAGGCCCTGCTCGCAGGCCATCAGGTCTTCGTGCGTGCCCCGCTGGACCTCGCCCCCGCGGTCCAGCACGATGATCTGGTCGCAGTCGCGGATGGTGCTCAGGCGATGCGCCACGATCAGGCAAGTGCAGCCGCGGCGCCGCAGCGCGTCGTCGATGCGCATCTCGCTCACCGCGTCGAGGGCGCTGGTGGCCTCGTCGAGGAACAGCGCCGACGGGTTGTTGACCAGGGCCCGGGCTATCTCGAGCCGCTGGCGCTGGCCGCCGCTGAAGTTGCGGCCCTCCTCCTCCACGACGGAGTCGTACCCCGACTCGCGCCCCATGATCTCGTCGTGGATCAGCGCGTCCCGGGCGGCGGCCACAATCTGGCGGTCCGGCACGGTGGGATTCCACAGGGTCAGGTTGTCGCGCACCGTGGACCCGAACAGGAAGATCTGCTGATCGACGATGGACACCGAGCCGGTCAGCACCTCGCGGGGGATCTCGCGGCTCGGCACGCCGTCGAAGAGGATCTCGCCCGACCACGGCGTGTACTCGCCGCTGAGCAACTTCAGCAGGGTCGACTTGCCCGATCCGGTGGGACCGATCACCGCCACCCGCTGGCCGGGCTCCACCGTCAGGCTGAAGCCCTCGATGAGAGGGGCGCGGTTGGGCCGGTGGCCGAAGGTGACGTTGCGCAGCTCGATCCGCCCGGCCAGCCGCAGCCTCCCGCCCAGGGTCGCGACCCGGTCGGGTACAGCATCGGGGGCCTCCGTGAGATGCGCGTCCTCGGGAGCGTCGAGCACGTCGTTGATCCGCTGCAGGTTGGCGTCGAGGATCTGGAAGGCGTCCAGGAACAGCACGAAGCGGCCGGCGGGCAGCAGGAAGTTGGTGGTGAGGACATAGAAGCCCATCAGGGCTCCGACGGTCATGTCTCCCGACATCACGCGCCAGCCGCCCACCCCCAGCACCAGCGCGCTGCCCAGCATCAGGAACATCCCCGGCAACGACGCGGTCACATAGCTCAGCTCGGCAAACTTCTGCCGGGTCGTGAGCTCCCGCGCCTGGTGGCCGGCCCAGCGCACGAAGAAGTCGTCGGTGGCGGCGGCCGCCCGCAGCGAGTCCATGCTGCGCAGGCCGAACAGCGAGATGCCCGACAGTAGGGCCTGATCGCGCTGCATCTGACGGTTCTCGTCGCTGCGGCGCCGATGCACCAGCCGGACGCAGGTGGTGTTGGACACCCCCAGCGCGGCGACGAGCAGGGCGAGCAGCGGATCGTAGACGACCATCACAGCCAGGAAGACGAGGCTCATGGTCAGCTCGATCATCACCCCGACGAAGTACGTCGACGAGCCGTTGGCCACGAAGTCCACCAGCTGGGACCGCACCGTCAGGTCGCCCGCGAAACGGTGCGCGAAGAACTCCACCGGCAGCCGGAACAGACGCGCCACGAACTGCTGGGCGTGTACCACCGAGAGGCGCACAGCCAGCCTGTTGAGACACCGCTGCTGCAACCAGGCGAGCAGGTAGGCCAGCGCCCCGGCCGCCACCGCGGCCGCGACCAGGAGGCCTCCCCACTCGGTCTGCTGCGCCCCGAGAACCCGGTCGACGAACACGCTCAGCAGCACAGGCAGGGCCAGGCCCGGCACGGCCAGCAGCAGCCCGCACGCGGCCGCGAAGGCCAGCGGGACCTTCACCTCCCGCAGCCAGGGCCACAGCTTGCGGACGATCCCGGGCCTGGTGCCGCCCGGCTGGAAGCCGGGCCCGGGTTCGAGCACCAGCACGACGCCGGTGAACGCCCGGCTGAACTCCTCTGCGCTCACTGTGCGCCGGCCGTTGGCGGGATCATTCAGGCAGTAGCGGTCTCGCCGGAACCCTTCGAGCACCACGAAGTGGTTGAACTCCCAAAACAGGATGGCCGGCAGCCGCACCTGCCGGAGGGCGTCGATCGTCTTGCTCCAGCCGGCCGCTCTCAGGCCGTAGCGCTCGGCCGCGGTCACGATGTCGGCCGCTGAACTGCCGTCGCGGCTCACCCGGCAGGCGTCGCGCAGCTCTTCGGAGCCCACCCACCGCCCGTAGTAGGCCAGCACCATCCCCAAACACGCGGCCCCGCACTCGGTCGACCTGAGCTGCGGGAAGACAGGAGTGCGCACCACGCCCGGCCGACTACCCCCCGACGTCCTCGATGCGGAGGCGCCGCCCGGACGGGCCGTGGCGTGCATCAGGCCGGGCCGCTCCCGCCGGACGCCGTCGCCAGCAGCCGCACCGGCGCCTGCCGGCTCACGACGACTCGCGCGCGGCAGCGGTCGCCCTCGGCCAGCGCCGAGTCGGGCGCCTCGTCGAGGCGCAGCCGCACCAGCCGGCTCCGCGGCGGGCTGTGAAGCCCGAGATCCTCCAGCCAGTCCACCGGCGGCCCGGTCCGCTCGGCCACCTCGCGCACGGTGGCCTCTAGCGCGGCGCTGTCACCCGACGCCGCGGGCGTGACTCTGGCCTTCATGCCAGCCTCCACCAGCCGAGCCTCATCGGGCGCCAAGAACGCCAGCGCCTCCAGCCGGCGGTCGTCGCTGCGGCGGATGCGGGCGACGTAGGCTCCGGCCTCCACAGTCCGGCCTTCCGCCAGCCCATGGGCCGACAGCTCGCCCGCGACAGGACTGACGATGAAATCCCCGGCGACCCGCACCGCCTCCAGCTCGACCAACTCGGCGCGCGCCGCAGCCAAGACGGGCGCCTCTGCCCCCTGCGCTTCGAGCGCTTCGAGCGCTTCGAGCCGGGCCCGGGCCACGCTGACCTGATGGTCCAGATGGGGTTGCCGCACCCGCGCCAGCGGCGCCCCCGCCTCCACGGTGTCGCCCACACCGGCCAGGACGGCCACCACGATGCCCGACACCGGCGACAGGACCTCGTACCGCTCTCCCGGCCGGGCCAGAGCGCAGTCAGCCGCCACCGTCCTCTCCACGCTGCCCACCAGAAGCCAGACCAGCACGCCGGCCAGCACCAGCACGAGACCGGCCAGGACGATCCACATGTGCGGCGCGGTCACCCGCAGCAGGCCGTCGAGAGGCTCGGTCCGTCCCCGCCTGGCGAACGCCTCCTCTCGAAACATCTGCTCGTCCATCGTCGAACCCCGCTCGCGGCACCCTGATTCCACTGTGAGTCAGCGCATCAGAACCCGCAAACAATGGCACCTCGAGGCGCCAACTTCGAACGTTTGCACATAATTGCCACTGATGGTATCGTGAACAGAGGTTCGCTAGTTGTAATGCAAGTAGCAGCCGCAAACGGAGAACCCCGCGAATGGAAGGAAGACAGATGACTACTGATGCCGTGACCAAGGCTCATGCACCCCGAGACGTCGAAGAGGAGGTCAAGGAGGAGTCTGGCGACCAGGCTCTATCGACGGATCAACTGGAGTCCGTCGCCGGTGGTTCATGCGACGGCAGCGACGGCGGCGACTGGTAACACTTTGCCGCTGGCCCGGCTAGCAACCGAGACGGGAGCGGAGGCTCCCTGGTTGCATGTAGCAGCCGCAAACGGATGCTGATCTCGAGTTCCTTCGAGCGTCCGCCACGGACCGCCATCCGTGCAAGCAACGCCAAGAACCGACAGAGGACGCATGGGGGCCCTGGATGGATCACCCCCCGTCAGCGCCCGCGGGCCGAATTCTGGGCACCCACAGGTGGCCGCGTTTGGTATTGGTGCCGAAAGCTCCGCGAGACTCTCGAACCAGCCCGGGTCCGACACCGTGACGGGCTCCCCGCTGATGCGCGGCTCCAAGGCCTCAAGAACGATTCGTGCTAGCCCGTCCATGCTTGCTGCTTCCCGGAGCCCACCCACGGCGCGTACCACTTCGTCGGTGACGGACTCCCCGGTGGCCCCAGGCTGAACGGCAAAGTGGAGCGCTCGCACCGCATCGACGCCGAGGAGTTCTACCGCATGCTCGACGGAACTGTCGCGCTCGCGTCGTTGCGGTTGCTACGCCTGCTTTCTCCGCAGCCGGCTGTCGCGCTCAATGCAAGCGCCCACGGCACCACCTCGAACTCGTGGTTGAGTCGGGGGTCCGCGCCGAGGTTGTAGAGCGAGCCGAGGGCGCCGGCTTTGGGGTCGTCGGCGCCGAACACGACCCTGGCCACCCGGGCCTGCTGCAGCGCGCCTGCGCACATGGGGCACGGCTCCAGGGTCACGGCCACCGTCGCGCCGTCGAGGCGCCAGCCGCCCATGCGGGCCGCAGCGTCGCGCAGGGCGAGGATCTCGGCGTGGGCGGTGGGATCGCCGGTGAGCTCGCGCTCGTTGTGTCGGCGGGCGACCACCTCGCCGTCGAGCCACACCACCGCGCCCACGGGCACGTCGCGGTGAGCGGGGGCGGACCGGGCTTCCGCCAGGGCCAGCTCCATCAGCTCGTTGTCGGTCATGGTGCCTCGCATCCCCGCCGTCCGCTCGTGACCTGAGCCGCCGTCCCCAGGATCAAGCCAGCCACTGAGGCCTCGGAGCCGCCGCGCCAAGGGTCATGGGTCGATGTCGGTGGCAATCAGCTCGGCCATGGCCGCGGCTGCGGCAGCGGTCAGCGCGCCGTCCACCACCGGCAACTCGGTGTCATCGATGCGGGCGATCGACTGCACCGTGCGGGTGGAGGAGGCGAGGAAGGCCTCAGAGACGCTGGGCAGCTCCTCCACCGGCAGGTGCGTCTCCGCGATGTCGAGCCGCTCCAGCAGCAGCGCCCTGGTGACCCCGGCCAGGCAGCCGGTGTCCAGCGGCGGGGTGTGGAGCCGCTCGCCGTCGGACCAGAAGATGTTCGATCCGGTGCCCTCGCTCACCCGGCCCCGGGTGTCGGCGAAGATCGCCTCCGACGCGCCCCGCTCGCGGGCATGTCGAGGGCCAGCACGTTCTCGGCATACGAGGTGGTCTTCACCCCGGCCATGGCGCCCCGCTCGTTGCGGGGGAACGGCATGACCGCCACCGCGGTGCCCGGCGGGTAGTCGGGGGGCCGGTTGCCGGCGACCACGATGGCCGAGCCCCGCGCGCCGCTGCGCCCCGAGCCCAGCGGGCCACCTCCGCTGGTCGCCGTGATGCGCACCACCCCGGCTCCGGGGGCGACGTCGAGGCACTGGTCGATGGCGGCGCGCAAGTCGTCGTTTCATCGACCGCTCTCACCCCACGGAGGGCGAGGCCCAGGTCCTGGGCGACGGCAGCGGCCAGCGCTTCCTGCGGCTCGAGGACTTCCGCACCGACAACGGTCCCGACCTGAACGTGTACCTGTCGGCCGCCCCGCCCGACTCGCCGGCTGGTGCATTCGACGACGACTTCGTCGACCTCGGCGACCTCAAGGGCAACGTCGGTGCCCAGAACTACGAGATACCCGCCGGGCTCGACCTCGATCACTACTCCACGGTGGCGATCTGGTGCGTGCGCTTCGGCGTGGTCTTCGGGGCGGCCGAGCTCACCGCGGGCTGACGACCGCGGACAGCAGGAACGACGATCCCGGCGAGGGGTCGGCGCCTATCCCGGCCAGCTCGACGACCAGCCAGTCCTGGCCTGCTTCGGTCGGCTCCAGCTGGGCAACCACCAGTGTCGGCGTGCGGTCCGGCTCGGCAGCTCCTCACCTTCAGGGGCCACCTCGATCATGCTCTCGGGCTCTCGAAGGGGGCTGCTCGTGGTCGGCACTTCGAAGGGGTCCTCGTCCAGCCGGCTCGAGTCGCTGCTGTCGACGTCGACGCGGTCATTGCCGGTGAGGCCCAGCAGCCACAGCACCGCGATCAGGGCAACGAGCACGCCGATCAGCCCGGCTGCGGCCGGCAGGGGACGCCGGTGTTCGTCGCCGCTGCCGTTGTCGCGGCCGTCGCGGCCCGCGTCGTCGCGGCCCGCGTCGTCGCCGCCGTCCAGCGGTGCCGCGTCCATCCCGGCACCGTATCGGTCGAGCGGAGGGTGTGGTGTGCCGGCTAGATCGTCTGCAAGGGAAGAAGCGCCGACGCGGTGTCCAACACTCCGTCGGCCTTCAAGGACGACTAGAGGCTAGGCACGGTTCGAGGCGAGCGCCGCTGAGAGGTGGCCTCTGAGCGCGGCTATTGCCTCGCTCTCGTCGGCATCGGGCCGGGACCGCATGATGAATGCCATCCGAGGAAGCTCGATCAGGTCGATTCCGGCCCAGGGCTCCATGCGTTCGGTGACGTTGCGAGTGTTCAGGAGCCCCACTCCCAGCCCGGCCTCTATGCCGCTCTGCACACCGCTGAGGTTGCACCACTCCATCGCCACTCTGTGGGAGCGGCCAGCCGCGTCCAGCAGGGCGGTGAGATGCGTGTGGTACAGGCTGGTCGGCCCGAATGTGACCATCGGTACCGGGTCGTCGTCGAAGTCCGCCTCGATCCCCTGAACGATGTGCACCGTGTCGTGCCACCAGACCTGGTCGGTGGGGCGCACGGCGCCTTCGATCTCGGCGAGCTGGATGAGAGCGACGTCGATCTCGCCGTTGTCGAGCAGCTCGCTGATGGACGCCGAGTGATGCACTCGGATGGCCAGGTCGATGTGGGGATGGGTCCGCCTGAAGCGGCTCGCGACCTCCGACAGCCCGCTCGTCGCGACCTCGCCGTTGCATCCCAGGCGGACCGTCCCGGTCAGCTCGCTGCGTCGCATGTAGTCGACCGCCCGGTCGTGGGCCTCGACGATCTTGTCGGCGTGCTCGAGCAGGTCCCTTCCGGGCGCGGTGACCGTCAGCGGGTGTCCGTCGCGCTGGATCAGGCGCATCCCGAGCCGGTCTTCGAGCCGGCGGATCTTGAGGCTCACGGCCGGTTGCGTGACCCCGAGCGTCTTCGACGCGGCGGTGAATCCACCCCGGGTCACCACCTCTCGGAAGGCCCGCATCGATTCGACGTCTAGGTGGAGCAAGCGCTCCTTGCGAGATGGCGCCATGCTCGAATCAGGGTAGTGGCACTCCTCGGCACCCTGTTTGGAACGAAATCATGTTCGATGTCCGGACATTGGAAGTTAGGAACCCGGCGGAGACTCAGAACCCAATAGCGGTGCATAAGTGGAGTTATACACAATATGAATACATGTAAAATAACGATAACATATCTATATGTTCAAATGCGGAACGCTGCTGGGGGCCTCTCCTGACCGAAGCGCGCCACTGAGATGTTCGAGCCCGGGGCCGTCTTGAACGCCAGCGAGCCTCCGGCTGCGCCCGGTCCGACTTCTGGGTGCGAGCAGGGCGCGGCCCAACTCGAGGTCGCCGGCCCCCCGCGCCGAGCCGAGGGCCTCACCGAATCCGACGTGGACAACCTCAACTCGATCCTCGAGCACGAAGTGGCCGCCAACACGATCAAGAACTACCGCATCCAATGGAGGATCTTCAGCAACTGGGCCCAGAGCAAGGGCGTCCCGTCCCTTCCCGCCTCCGCGGCGCAGGTCGCCGCGTACCTGGCCGAGCGCGTCGAGCAACGCGGACACAAGCCCGCGACGCTGCGGGTGGCTGCCGCCGCGATAGCTTTCGTGCACCGCACCGCAGGACTGCACGACCCCTGCGCCAGCGCCGAGGTCAAGCGGACACTCAGAGGCGCCACACGCAAGGCAGGCAGGTCCCAGAAGCAGGCCGAGGCGCTCACGGCCGACGCGTTCGCCCTGATCCGGTCGACTGCCCGCCGTCCGAGGCCCGGACGGGGGGGCAGGCCCGAGAGCCGCCAGGTCGCCCAGCGCAGGGGGAGCGTCGACATCGCGCTGATCAGCCTCATGCGCGACGCGATGCTGCGGATTTCCGAGGCCGCCGACCTGGTCTGGCAGGACATGCAGGCTGCTCCCGACGGCACCGGGCGCCTGCTGATCCGGCGCTCCAAGACCGACGCCGAGGGCCGGGGCACCGTCGTGTTCGTGTCCGCGCCGACCATGGCCGCCCTCGCACTCATACGAGACAGCGCGCCCGACAGCAGCAGCGTGTTCGGCCTGCGTCCCAACCAGATCTCGAGACGCATCAAGCAGGCGGCGCAGTCAGCTGGGCTCGGCGACGGATTCAGCGGCCACTCGCCGCGCGTGGGCATGGCCTGTGACTTGGTGCGAGCAGGCGTCGAACTGCCCAGCCTGATGACGGCCGGACGCTGGCGCACCCCGGCAATGCCAGCGCACTACGCCCGCAACGAGACCGCCGGCCGGGGAGCCGTAGCGCAGTTCTACGGCTCGTCTTGCCCGCAGACCTGAACGCTGGCGACGAACCCGGGCAACGCTCGCCGACAACCGGTGTCTACCTGTTCCCAGACGATCAGCCCAAGAACCGATCATGCCATCGGCGGTGCGCCCGCATGACCGGGCGGTCGGACCCGGCTCGACAGTTGACGGCATGATAGTTGACGGCATGATTGCGGTTCCCAACCTTGTGGAGTATTGTTTGCCGTCAGCGTCATTTTCGACGTCAGGCACCTCAGGACTTTAAGAGATGCATAACTCCACTGATGCACATGTTGAGCGACCGGACGCCCGCTCCGGCGGGCTTTCCCGCGATGCCGACGCAGAGCCTGCTCATACTCGAGACCCGCTCGCTCAACATATGTCGCAGCCGGCCTTTGTGGCAATTCGGGTTATCGAATTACTTAGAGCGATAAGATCTGTTTATGGACAGCCGGGGCCGCCGGCAGGCAGCGCCGGTGCGCAGCTACCGCGCCGGGCCCTCAGCCCACAGTCGCCAGGCCACCACCGCAGCGGTGCCCACCACGAGGCCCGGCGCCCATCGCACCCGGGCCTCGCGGCCGTGGCGGGCCAGCGCGACAGCCGCCGCCGGCCACTGCGCCAGCGCGCCCGCCATCAGCGCCCACCACGCCCACGCTGGACCCCACCAGCCCGCCAGCAGGCTGTTGACCACGATGAGGCGCACGTCGCCGAAGCCCATCTTGTCGGGCCACAGCCGGTAGCAGACCTCCAGCAGCAGAGCCACCGACGCCGCACCGACGGCGGCCCAGCCGAACCGGGCGAGCTCGCCTTCCGTGAGAGCCGAGACGCCCAGCAGCGCAGCCACCGCCGCCCCGGCCGGCCACACAGCCCGGCGGGGGATCACCGCGCGGCGCAGGTCTGTGTAGGAGACGTATCCGCCCATCACAGCCCACACCGCCACCGCGACCCACACCAGTCCGGAACTCACAGAATCTCCCCCCCCCCCCCCCCCGACTGACCGTGTCGGGCCGCGCAGCCGCGACCCGCAGAGCTTACGGCCCGAGGCCTTGCGCATAGGCGACCCGGCAGGACGCGTTGCTCTTATTGCCGCCGCGGGTGCCACCGATGCGTCCTTGGTGACCGGCTGAGGCCGTCAAGGCCACAACTGACCCTCTGACAACTAACCAACACCACAAAGGAGCAACACCAGTGCGATCCCCCGTAGTCCCCGCCTACCGCAGAACGCCCGACTCCACGAGGAGACGGCTGCCCAAGCGCCGCGACGACAGTGGCCTCACCACTCTCGAGTGGCTCCTGATAGTGGCGGCGGTAGCCGGCCTAGCCGCCCTCGCAGTGGTACTAGTCCAGGGCGTGGTAGGCGACACCGCCGAGCAGATAGCCGGCTCCAGCGCCCGCAAGACAGCCGCCACGATCGCCGCGGACGAGATCATGCGTGACGCGCAACGGGACTCTAGCGATCAGCCCGCCAGTGCCAAGAAGTACGACGACTGGGAGAAGTATTACAAGGGCAGGTGCGACCGTCTGGAGATCATCTACGGCGACGCAGGAATCGAGACGCACGAGCGATTCCTGTACACGGTGAAGAACGCGACCCCCGCTGAAGCGAAGTCGGTACAAGACGTGGTAGCGACCGAGATTGACACCTACCTAGCTTCCGGGCAGACCGGTACCGGCTTCAACGACGACGGGCTCTCGGAGCATGCGGTCGGCGCCGGAGAGGCTGTGGCCCATTGCGTGGTGGCGGACGTGTAGTCCACGAAGAGCAGTCTCAGACAGGCGATGTCCCATCGAGATAAGGCACAGCCAGGGGAAATGACGACACCAGCCGAGCCAGACACTGGTCGCGGCTGCCGGGGCGACTGTGGGCTGACCACGTTGTCGTGGCTGCTGATCACCGCGGCGGTGACCGGGCTGGCTGCGCTGGCGGTGGTTCTAGTGCAGGCTCAAGTGGAGGACACTGCGGAGCGGATCTCGAATTCCGAGGCGCGGCTCACTGCGGCCATCCACACGGCCTGGATCGTCGAGGTCGACGCCAAGGCCGCGTCTGCGGACGACTTCGAGTTGTGGGCCGACTGGGAGAGCCGCTTCCGAGAACGGTGCAGCCTAATCGCCGTCCTCTACGCCAACGCAGAGGTCGACGTGGTGCACAACGTCTTCGAGCGGGCCGATGGTGGCACGACCTTCGATCCGGCCGCGGCTGGCCACGCGACTGCGGCCGACGAGCAGCCTGCCACCGCGGCCAAGGCGCGGGTCCAATGCGAGGTTCGGTGAGTTCGCCGGGCGTGGGCCACCGTCCGGGGCTGCGCTCGGGCCTCGATCGTCGAGTGGCTCGCGGGCCGCGGGCGCGCCGCATGTGCCCCAGCCCTTACTGCCATCGGGGGGATGCCGGCGCTTGCGGGCCCCTCCCCGCCTTGTTAGGAGGTTCCCAAGTTGGCTGAAGCCGACCACCAGCCCGCACCCGAGCCCGAGCCGACGCCGCCCGAGCCCGAGCCCGAGCCGGCGCCACCCGAGCCGGCACCCCCCCGGCCTGGGTCGTCGCCCGCCGCGGCGCCGGCCCGACGGACGCGGCGCCAGCTGCCCGAGTCCACCAAGCGGCTCCTGTTCATCATCGGGGGCGGGTTCGTGCTCGTCGCCAGCGTCATGGGCTTCTACCTCACCTCCGACGCCTTCGACGACCGCGCGCCGGTGCTGGTGGCGGCCAGACCCATCTCGGTCGGCGAAACGCTCAGCACCGCCGACTTCGCCTCCGACCTGGTGATCGCCGGGTCGATCCCGCACGAGCCGTGGACCCCTGACGCGCCGCTGGTGTTCGACGGGATGGTGGCCGTGGTGCCGATCCCGGCCGGCGCTCTCGTGCGCCCCGACATGTTCATCGAGGCCGAGACCGCGCCCGTGGGCGTGGAGCTCGAGGTGATCGTCCCGCTCGACTTGAGCCTGGTCACCGACGAGGTGTCCGAGGGCGAGCTGGTGCTGCTGGTGGATCCCGGCGTCGAGCCGGCGCTGGGCGACCAGGGCCGTCCCCGGCGGGTCGTGCGCCAGTTCAAGCTCACCAACTTCGACGGGGCCCAGATGCGGCTGTTCCTGCCGCCTGAGGAGTGGGCGCAGTGGCTTGGGCTGCTCGAGGCGGTGGGCGGCACCCTCATGGTGGAGGACCTCGGCCTCGGCGCGGAGCCCGAGGAGACAATCCAGCGCCTCGACGCGGTGTGGAGCGAGCAGTGGTCCGAGGTCGTGCAGGAGATCGCGCTGGCGGCCCCCGAGGCCGAGCCCCGGGCCGGTCCGGGCGAGCTGGAGGTGATCGTGTCGCTCGACGCGAGCCTCGCCCCGTCGGGAGTGGCCGACGGCGACCTCGTGCTGCTGATCGACCCCGGCAAGGAGCCCGAGGGCGCCGACGTGGGCCGGCCCCGCTCGGTGCTCCAGACCCTCGAGCTCCAGAACTATGCCGACGGGCAGATACAGATGTTCGTGGAGCCCGACGAATGGATGCGCTGGAAAGTGCTGCCCGACGCGCTGGGCGGCACCCCCCTGGTGCTGCCCGTGGCCGCGGGCACCGACGTGGACCGGTTGATCGAACGTCTCGACGCGGAGTGGGAGGCGGCCTGGCAGCAGGCCGTCGTCGACGCGGTGAATTCCTAAGGGAGGGTCTGTGCGATTGAGGAAGCGGCACCGCGTCCAAGCGGGGGCAGCACAGTGCTAGCCGTGGTCGCGGCCGACGGGGCCCGCCTCGACCCCGGGTCGGTGGGGCTGCGCGTGGCGCGCCGCTGGGGCCAGGCCGGTGAGAGCGTGCTGTTCGTCGACGCCGACACGGCCGGCACCAGGCTCGCGCAGCGCCTGGGAGCGGCCGAGGGCGCCGACTACTCGCCGACGGCGCGCGGCCTCCCCTCCCTGGTCGTCGCCCGCGAGGCGCTGACCCTCAAGTCGGTTGCCGCGCACTGCTACAGCCTCGACGACACGGCGCTGTGGGCCCTGTTCGCCCCGTTCCACCCGGCCGGGGGACATCTCGCCGCGGCGTGGCTCGCGGGCCGGGCCGGCGAGCTGCGCACCATCGACCGGCAGCGACGAGTGGTGCTGACGTCGTCGATCCAGCCCAGTGCGACGGCGCTGGCCCCGCTGCTTCGGGCCGCGGCGGTGCTGGTGGTGCTGGCGCCGCTGGAGTCCCTCGAGCAGGCCAAGGGGCTCTGGATGCTGTGCCGGGACGCCGGCCTCATGGACTTCGGCCGCAAGAGCCGGATGCTGATCGTCGAGGGCGAGTCCCCCCTCGACGACGACGAGATCCGCGTCGAGGCAGGCATGCACGTCGCGGGAAGGCTCCCGCTCACCGAGGACGACAGGGTGCTGCGCGTGCAAGGGGGGCGACGGGAGCGGGCCTTCGCGAGCGAGATCGACTCGATCTCGGACCGTCTGCTCGCCCTGTCCGACATCGGCGAGGGCGACGGCGAGGGCCCGTCCGAGACGGCCCCGGCCGGAGACCGGGCGCCGGCCGCGGGGCAAGAGCCGAGTGCGTCGCTCGACGGGTCGGAGCTGTCGGACGTGAACGGCTCACACCCGCAGCCGGACGAGGCCTCGGAGGGCTCCGAGGCTCGCAGCGAGGGGAGGGTCTGAGCGTGGCGCTGCGCGAGGAGATCTGGGAGGGCGTGCTGCCGGACGTGCGGGAGTACCGCCTCGACAACTCCGGCACCGTCGGGGAGTCCGTGGCCCAGGCCTGCCGCGACATCGCCGCGGTCTCGATCCGCGCCCGCGAGGCCGAGGCGCTCAACGACACCGGCCGGATGCTGTCCGACGACGACCTGGAGTGGATGCGGGACCAGCTGGCCGCGCTGCTGGGAGCGGGCCCGATGGAGCGCTTCCTGCGCCGCTCCGACGTGGAGAACATCTACGTGTTCGGCCCCGACTACGCGGTGCTGGGCCTCACGGGCGGGCGCCAGGAGCACGTGCGGGAGCCGGTGTTCGCCGACGAGGACGACATGGTCCGCTACATCGCGCACCTGGCCACCACCCACGGCCAGACCGGGCGCCGCTTCGACCAGTCTGCGCCGCTGCTGGACCTGCGGCTGCGCACCGGCGAGCGGATCTTCGCGGCGATGGCGGTGTGCGGCACCCCGTTCCTAACGGTGCGCTGCCACCGCCACCGGGCCATCAGGCTCGAGGACCTCGTCAGCGGCGGGTCGCTGTCGGAGCAGGCCAGCGACTTGCTGCGGGCCGCGGTGCGCCCCCCGGCGCCGGCCAACGTGCTGGTGTGCGGCGCGCTGGGCGCGGGAAAGACCACGCTGCTGCGGGCGCTGCTGGCCGAGATCGGCCCGAGCGAGATCGTGTGCACCCTCGAGCAGACCTTCGAGCTGTTCCTGGACCAGACCCATCCCCTGACATTCGCGGTGGAAACCCGCGAGGCCAACAGTGACGGCTCCGGCGAGATCACCATGAACGAGTTGGCCAAGCGGTCGCTGCGCTCGGGTGCCGACCGGGTGATAGTGGGCGAGCTGCGGGGCTCGGAGGCGGCCACGTTCCTGTCGGCGTGCGGCACCGGCTCCGACGGGTCGATGGCCACCATCCACGCCTCGTCGCCCCGGCAGGCGCTGGCCCGGCTGGTGCGCTACTGCCTGGCGTCGGTCGGCTCCGGAGTTCAATCGGTGCTCATCCAGGAGGCCGCCGAGGTCATCCATCTGGTGGTGCACCTGCGCGGCGACGCCCGCACCGGCTTCCGGGGCGTCAACTCGATCTCGGAACCGGTCGGCTCCGAGGGCAACCGCTTCGAGATGCACGAGATCTTCGGGCGGCCCCGCCGCGGCGACCCTCTAACCCTGGTCGGCCGGCCGCGCAACCCCGAAGTGATCGAGCGGGTGTTGGAGGGCGGCCTCGACATCTCCGACTGGCCCGAGGGGCGACGAGGCGACGAGGCGACGTGCGACGAGGCGACGAGGCGATGACGGGCGCACACCGCGACCCGGCTGGCAGGAGGTCGCGGCGATGACCGTCGCGGTGTTCGGGCTCCTGTTCGGCGCGGGCCTGGCTGTGGTCGTGTTCTCCGACCCCCTGCTCGGGGCTCTGCGCTGGGCGCGGGCCAAGCAGGCCCGGGGCCCGCGCGCTCAGGGCAAGCGGGCTGTTCGCGAGCGGCGCCTGGGAGCGGTGGCGATCGTGCAGCTGGCCGGGGCCACCGCCGGCATGGTTGCGGGCTGGGCGGCGACGGGGCTCGCGGGCATGGCCCTGCTGCTGGGCGGTCTGGGAGCCCTGCTGCCGCCGTTCATGGCCGCGCCCAACCGGCGCAGGCGCCAGACCCGCGAAGCTCTGGCCTGGTCGTTGTGGAGCCGTCAGCTGGCCGAGCTGGCCCGGGCCGGTTCGGGGCTCACCGACTCGTTGCGGGGCAGCGTCGCCCACGCGCCCGCAGAGATCGCGCCCATCGTCGCGAGGGCCGCGGCGGCGGCCGAGCTCCACGGGCTGGAGGCCGCTCTGGACGTGCTGGCCGAGGGGGGCACCGTCTGGGAGCCCGAGGTGGCCGCAGGCCTGCGGATGGCCGCCACCTCCGGCGGCGCAGTGGCCGACCCGCTGCTGGATCTGTGCCGCCGCATCGACGACGTGGTCAACCTGCACCGCTCCAAGACTGAAGCTGTAGTTCAGCTTTGGACTCAGACGATCGCGCTGCTGTGCCTCGCGGGCGGGATCGTGACGCTCATGTACCGGAACAATCCCGCCTACTTCCAGCCCTACGAGTCGAGCACGGGCCAGCTCGTGTTCGTGGGGATCTCGGGCCTGCTGCTGATGTCGACCGCCTTCTTGGTGTATCACTCCGTCGTCCGCGAGCAGAACTCGGTTCTGGTGCCGCCCCGCCGGCGAAACCGGGCCAAGGACCCGCTGTGAACTGTGCCCACCCGCTCTGCGGCCTTCGAGCCGTCAGGCGGCTGCCGCCCCGAGGACCGGACGCGCGCCGGGCGGCACCTGCCGCGCACGCTCAACCTCACTCGCGCGGGGAGTCCCGGTGAGCGTGCTGGTCCTCGGGGCGGGCCTCGTGTTCTTCGCCGGGGCGGTGCTGGTCGCGTTGGGCGTCGTCGGGCCGCCCCGGCGCAGACGCACTCATCGCCCGGCCGGCTCGACGCTGCGCGACCTGCTGCCCACCGTCAAGGAGGGTGAGGAGCAGAACCTGCGCCTGGCCGGAATCACGCCGGAGGCCTACGCGGTGCAGCGCTTCGGGGGCCTCGTCGCGGGGTTCGCCGCGGGGCTGGTGCTGAGCGTGCTCCTCGGGCGCGGCGTCATCGGGACGCTGATGATCGCGGCGCTGATCGGCGCGGGCGGCTGGCTGCTGCCCATGCTCGGGGTGCGCGACACCGCCAAGAGGGCCCGCGAGGAGATCGACCAGGTGATCCGGGTGTGGATCGCGCTGGTGGCCCAGCAGGTGGCCGCGGGCGTCGACCCGACCGTGGCCATGCTCACCGCGGCCCGGGTGGGCCGGCGCAACAGCTGGCGGATCCTGCACCGGTTCCTGCTGGCCGCCCAGCAGCAGCGCCGCCCCGCCTGGGAGGGCCTGGCGGACATCGTGGAGCGCTACGGCATCCACAGCCTGGCGCCGGTGGTCTCCGCGCTGGGGCTCGCCGCCGACCGGGGCACCCGCATCTCCGAGGCGGTGCTGGTGACCGCCGACACGCTGTGGCGCGACACCACCGCGCGCGAGCGCGAGAAGGCCGCCCGCCGGGCCCAGATCGTGGTGGTGCCGGCCACCGGCGTGGCTCTGGCCCTCGCCGGGATCCTGATCTATCCGCCGTTCACGTCGCTCACCGGCGGCGGCTTCACCGGGGTTCCCTGAGCCATGGCCCCCGAACCGGCGCACGGCGGCAACGACAGCGGGTTGGTCACCTGGAGTGGCCGGGTCGGGCCTTGAAGCCCAGGCCGAGCGCAGCACCGCGCCGCAACGACAGCGGGTTGGTCACCCTGGAGTGGCTGTTGATCGTCGCCGCGGCTATCGGCCTCGCGGCGTCGTCGGTGCTGGCGGTGCAGCAGGTGCTCGACGGCGCGGCCGAGGTGCCGGACGATCCCGCGGTGAGGGTGGTCGACGCCGACATAGCCGCGGCCTTCCTCGCCGAGGAGGCCAACGCGGCCGCGCTGTCGGGGAACACCGACTGGACGGCCTACGAGACGGGGTGCGAGGGGGGCATCGATGGCGAGGGGGGCATCGATGGCGAGTTCAGCGACGTGGTGCGCGATACCGAATGGATGCCTCCGAAGGCGACCGAGTCTGACCCTCCGACTCTGGTAGATCCCGCTCAGTGCAAGGTCGCGCTGCGGGGCGATCTCGGCGGGTAGGAGGGGATGGCGGTGGCGCGGCGGCGCTCAGCAGACGGGCAGACTTGCCGGAACCTGCCCGATGGCGGCCTCGTCGAGTTGCCCGGCGGTGACGACCGCGGGGCCGGTCGCGGCCGCGTACACCAGGTCGAGCCGGTCGGGCCACAGCGCGGCCAGCGGCCCGAACACCTCGCCCGACACCACCACCCGCACCCATCCCGGATCACCGTGCGACGGCCGCTGGGAAGGCTGGTCGGGTTCGGGGTTGACGAAGGGGTGGCACCAGTCGCTCTGCACCTCGGCCGCGCCGGGAGTCCACCAACGCCAGCCTTCCTCGGTGGCGGCCGCCCGGGCCACCGCGTCCTGGGCCGCGCCGGCCATGTCGCGCACCTTGGGGTGCGGGTCGTCGACCTTGTAGTCGCCATCCGTGTATTGGAACTCGCCGTCGTCGTCGACCTCCCCGGCGCTGAGGAAGTCCTCGTTGGCCGCCGAGCGCCAGGCCGCCCGGAGACCGGCCGACGCGGCCACCTCGGCCTCCGCCTGGGCGTTGGTGACGATGAAGGCGTGGACCAGCAGCACCAGGATGGCCACCAGCAGGGCGGGCCACACCACCAGCAACGCGAGCGTCTCGCCGCTGTCGCCGCGCCGGGCGCGCCCGCGGCCCGGCTGTGCCGGCGCCTGCGCCGCGGCCGCCCGCTCACGCGCGCCGCCCCGGCCGGCTCGAACGATCTTCTTCCTCGTGTCACACAACACCGACGGAACCTCACCCTCAGAACTTCGCCGTCAGAACCTGCATCGTTGACGCTAGCCCAGGGTTGCCCCGAGCATGGGACTACCCGCCGGGAGGGCCGATGAGGCGCCCCGAGCTGCTCGCGCCGCAGGCCGCGGCATCGCGCGGGGAGCGGGCCGCGGCCCGGCTCCGCCGGGACCAGTCGGGCGGCGCGGTGAGCCTGTGGGTGGTGCTGATGGTGCCGGTGTCGGCCTTCGCCGCGGTGGTGGCCATGGCCGGGCCCCAGCGCATGGCGGCGGAGTCCTCCATGGACGAGGCCGCCGAGGACTTCGCCACCCTGGCCGTGGCCTGGCGCGACGGCCAGGGTGCTAGCGAGGGCTCGCTGCACGCGTTTCCCCCGGAGTGCTTGAGCGAGGGTCTGAAGACCCGCTTCGACAGCCAGATCACGGAACTGGAGGGCATCATCGGCGACCGTGAGACAACAATGGACGCTCAGCTGCCGCCGCGCGACGCGGCGCTTGTCGAGTTTCAGCAAACCGACCAAGCAACGCTGACGGATGTCTTGGGCAGGCGCGACGAGAAGCGTAAGGAATGGAGCGCGGCCTGCGGGGTCCTGTTCAAGTCCATGTGGGGCGACCTGGGACATCTGGGGGTGGACATGGGCACGCTGAGGGGCTTCTACAGCGACTCCCTTAAGACCGGAGAGCTTGCGGAGTCCATCAACCCCCCGCTGCCGTGCAGCATCTCCCCGCAGGTGGAGGTGCGCGACGCGGTGCATGTGGCCCTGGCCGCCGACTGGAGGTACGCGGGCTGGGCCACGGCGCAGGTGTGGCCTGACGGTGCCCGCATGGGCTCGGAGTCGATCGGGCGGCTGCGCCGCACGATGGACGCGGGGTCGACCGAGTGCCCGGAGGGCCTTCTCGACGTGCTCGACTCTCAGGGCCGGCTCGACTGGTTGGAGAAGCCGGCCGCCCGGTCCCGGGAACTGTCGCAGTCGGTGCCCGGCCGCACCGTGGTCGAGGGCTGATCCGATGGGAGGGGGCAGGTTGCGGGCCAGGGCTGGCGGGATGAGGGCCAATGCCCGCGGCCGGCCCGACACCGGCTCGACGGCGCTCGAGGTGGTGCTGCTGGTGCCGGTGATGACGCTGCTGGCGCTGTTCGTGCTGTGGGCGGGCCGGGGCGGGCGGACCGCGCTGATCACCGACCTCGCCGCGGAGGAGGCGGCCACGTTGGCCGCGCTGGCCTGTGACAATCCCCAAAGCTCCGAGTGTGAAGTCCTTGTGGAGGACCTGCTCTCGGCCCGCCCGGGCCTCGACTTTCTGTGCATCGGCGGCGCCCGGCCCGCCCAGGTGGAGGGCGTGCAGGTCGAGCACAGAATCGTGAGCGGCAAAGTCGTGGCCTTCGACGGCACAGGCGAGGCCACGGGCGTGAGCGTCGTGGCCGTGGACTTCATCTGCGAGACCGACGGCGCGGTGGCGCCGCTGGCGGGCGTCTTCCCTACCGTGCAGTTCCGGGGTCGGGCGTCGGAGGTGGCCATCCGGATCCGGCAGGGCGCGCCCCGGATCGTGATCGATCCCGTGAGTGTCACCGAGGTCACCGAGGGCGGGACGCTGGAGGTCACCGAGGGCGAGACGCTGGAGCTCGCCGTCAGCCTCGACAGTGTGACCAACCAGGAATTGACGCTGAAATACATCGTGGAGTTGGAGGACCAAACCGCGGAAACGGCCGACTTCGAGCCGGAGTCCGCCCTAGAAGGCGAGATCACGATCCCCGCAGAGGGTTCCCGCGCCGGAGAGACGATCCGTATAGAGACCTTCGATGACGACGTTTATGAGGGACACGAGACCCTCAAGTTGATATTGACGGTTAAGGACCCGCCCGAGGACGGGCCGCCGAGGGTCGTTCTGGACGCCGAGGGCTACGTAGGCACGATCCCCGGCACGATCCTCGACAACGAGTCGCGGCCGCGGTTCCAGATCACGCCATCTCCCGCCGAGGTCACCGAGGGCGGGACGCTGGAGTTCACCGTCAGGCTCGTCAACGACGCTCTCGAACTACAGCCGATCGAGGGCATCGCCACCGTGGTCTTCGAGACCGTCGAATTGCCCGCATCGCCCCGCCACGCGGTCGCCGGGCAGGATTTCTGGCCGGTGGTGTCGCGTGAACTGACGTTCAACAACGTCAGCTCGACCCCAGTGCCTGTCGAAACGATCGACGACTGGGTGCCCGAGGGGGACGAGACCCTCAGGGCGAGGCTCTCCGACCCGACACTCAACGGTATTCGGATCGACGACACACTGGACTCGCCGGTGGAGGTCACGATCCTCGACAACGAGCCGAGGCTGGTGGTGCGTGGCGACTGTGACGATGAAGGCCGGGATGACTTCGTGGCGTGCGCGTCCGAGGGCGAGAGCCTGAGCTTCACCGTGTCTCTGGAGGGCTCGATCTACGACGACCTCCTAAACGACGACGACACGGTGACAGTGGACGCCGAAGTGATCGTGCCCATGCAATTGCAGTGGCAGCCCGCCGACCCGGCGCCGCCGGAGCACACCGGGGGGTGCGGGGCGCCGGACGACGACGACCCCTTGGAATACGACTACGTTCCCCCCGCCTCGCAGCGGCTCGAGTTCGGCGGCCGCGTGACCGAGCACACGATCACCATCGAGACCTGCGCCGACGGCGCTCCCGAAGACCACTACGAGAGTCTGGAGCTGAGCCTTCTCCGCCACAGCCGCAACGTCCATCCTCCCACGGGCGGTCTCGGCCTGATCATCGACGGCGACGACGCGCCGACGGTGAGAATCGTCGACGCGGCACCGGTGTGGGAGATAAAGGAGATTGTGGAGAAAGAGGGGGGAGAGGTTTTCGTGGAGCAGACCCGGCTGGTCTTCCCTGTGACGCTCAGCGGCCCCAGCGCCCGGACCGTGACCGTGTGGTACAGAGTCGAGGACATCACCGCCATCGGCGGCGTGGACGGCGACGGGGACTACGACGCTGTTCCGCCGGGTGCGTTGATCTTCGGGTCCGGCGCGACCGAGAAGACGATCGAGGTGGCGGTGAACGACGACGAGTTCGACGAGGCCGACGAAAGACTCGAAGTTCGGCTGACGCAAGCGAGCGGCGCACTGCTGCCCCGTGAGGGCGACGTACCCTGTCTTGGGCTCGGCGACCCTGGACGGAGCGACGACGACAACTGCGGCGTGGGCATCGTGCTCGACGACGACCCGGTTCCGATCGCGATCATCGCCGACGCCGCGCCCGTACGCGAGGGCGAGATTGCGACGTTCGCGGTTTCGCTTGTTGACGAGCACGGCGAGCCGACCACCGCCCACCGGCGCTATGCGGTCGAGTACGACATGCCGTTCTCGGCGGGGCGAACGAACCATGAGGCCGAGAGCAACGACGTGCGGGCATTGACTCCCCCGGTCCTGCGCTTCGAGGTTGGTGAGAGCAGCAAATCGATCGAGGTACTCGCAGTCGCCGACTCTGTCTTCGAGGACGTCGAGGAGACTTTCGAGGTGCGCCTGCTGGATCGATACCCGTCGGGCTCTGTCCGCCTTGGACGCACTGTTGCCAAGTTCTTCTCTCGCGGGTGCAGACCGGCCTCGGAGAGACCCGAATACGAAACGGACTTCTGCGCTGAGGGCACTGTGTTGCGCGACGAAGAAGAAGAAGACGACGACGAAGAAGACGAAGAGGCAATAGAGCTGCCCGAAGTCTCCGTCGAGCCGGCCACAGCCACAGAGGGCGACGAACTCAGAGACGACCTCAGGTTCGAGGTGACGCTTGATAAGGAGCCCACCGCCGAGACCGGCGCGGCAGTGATCCACTTTGTTACCGAGGATATCGACCTCGACATGCTGGACGAGGGCGCGGAGCGGGCGCATCAGGGTGTCGACTACGACCGAACGAGCTCGCGGGACCCCGACGGACCCGGGCCTGTGACGTTCGAGATCGGCGACACGAGCAGCAAGTGGGTCGAGGTCCCGATCAGGGACGACGACGAACGTGAGCGCACCGAGCAGCTCTGGCTGCGCCTGACCGGCGCGACCAATGCGAATTTGAAGTCCGCGCCGGACCAACGCGGAGCAAAGGGCACGATCCTCGACGACGACTCTTGCGTCGTCGGTGATTCGAATCCCCCGCAGATGCTCCCCGCGGGCAATCGCTTCGTCGAGGACGACCGGAGCTACGACGTCACGCTGACGGTGGACCTGCCCCCGTGCACCGAGACCCGTCTGCTGGCCTCGACCACCGACTCGACCACCGACATGACGGCCACGGCCGGGGAGGACTACGAGGCTCTCGTAGACGCGGAGGTCACCCTGTCCGCGCGCACCGGCACGCTGCGCGTGCCGGTGCGTTTGTTGGACGACACCGTACGCGAGGGTGACGAGACGTTCCTAGTGACGCTCAGATGGGATCCACGCGACATGCCCTTCGCGTGGCGGGATGAGCGTTACGAAGCCGAAGTGACGATCATTGACGACGACATCAACGGGGTCGCCGTCAGCGACGCCGGGCCCGTCGTAGAGGGCGCACCCCTGGTGTTCACACTGGAGCTGACGGATGCGGTCGACCATGAGGTGAAGGTCGGTTACACGACCGAGCAGATCGTGGCGCGGCCCGGCCAGCAGCTGACGGTGCCCGCCGCCACCCGCGGCGACGATTACACGCACGTTGAGGGCACCGCGACGTTCGAGCCGCGCGACACTGCCGTGGAGGTCGAGGTCGAGACCGCAGAAGACAACACGTGGTTCGAGGACAGGGAGGAGCTCCGATTGCGATTGACCGGAGTTGAGACCACCCTGGATTCCGAGGGCCCCGACGGTCGCAGCATCCCCAACGCCAGCATCGAGGACGATGTGGCCACGGGCACGATCATCGGGATTTGCTGGGACGTCGAAGGGCGCGGCGGGCCGCCTCCGGTGAGGATTCACGACGCCGAGCCTGTCAACGAGGGTGACGACTCCGAAGACGCGAGGCTGTTCAAGGACCTAGCGAGAAGCAGATTCAGGGTAGATCTGGGTGCCAGATTGTGCGATCGGGCAGACGACGAGGCGACATTCGGGACTAGCAAGGTCCCTGCGACAGCGGTCCCCCCTGGCACGCGTTCGGCCAGCTCGAGGGACCTGACTATCGGCTCGTCAGGGGGTTGGCCGCCCCCGCAGTCGAGCCCTGGACTCACCTCCTTCCATGAAGTGCCGATAGTCGATGACGCTTGGGTGGAACCGACGGAGGTGTTCTACATGTGTTGGCTGTGGGGCCCAGAACACAGGGATCCTGTGACAGATCACCGCATCCGCACCAATGCCTGCAACTCCGGTGCGGACGGAGATGTCGTCAGGATTGGGAGGGCTGTCGGAACCATCTTCGACAACGACCGCGAATGCGTCGAGATCGGCGATCCCAGCGGGTATCCGGTCAGGCTGATTCTCATCGGTCACGGTCTCAGGGAGGACGGCGAACCGTTCATCAGCCACGGCGACAGTACCGTCCACTCTCCAGCAGTCGGTCTATCCCAGCCTCTGTGCAGCCCGGTCCGCCTGCGCGTGACCATCCGTCCCAGCGAGGCCACGGACCCAAACCAACGCGCGGACATCGGTCCCCGCAGCCGCGAGGGGGTCGACTTGGCGGACGACCTCGGTCTCGAGCTGCTGGTGGACGTGCCCGCGGGCACAAACGAGGTGAGCATCCACGAATGGGTGGGCGGGCTGATCGTGAACGACGATCTGTACGAGCCAGTCGACGAGGAGTTCGTGGTCGTCGCGCAGTGGGTCCGGCACGATGAGCCGCTGCCTGCTCGCTACGCACGCGCAGAACCCGTTGCCGGTCTGGTGAGGATCGTCGACGACGATGCGGCAAGCGTGAGCGTCGAGGATGCCTCCGCGGGCGAGGGCGATGGGCAAATCGACTTCACGCTGACCGTGGACGAGGCGAGCGACGAGCGTTTGCATGTCCGTTACGAGACCAGGCAGATCCCTTCGGACCATGTTCTGTTCGGGGACACAGACGATCGGCAAGGCGAACCGGCGACCAGGGACGTGGACTACACCCACGTCACGGACGGGATCGCGACGTTCGAGCCGGGTGAACTCACTCGGACGGTTTCGATCCCGATTTTGGACGACGAGATACCCGAGCTTCACGACGAGATGTTCAGGCTGGTGCTGACCGAGGCATACCACGACTCTTCGGCGATCCCCAGGAGGATGGACGACAGGAGCGCGGTCGGGACAATCGAAGACGACGAGGCCCCATGCATCACCGCCTATGCCGACCAGTATCCGGACTATCCGCCGCCCGCGCCACGAATGCTGACCGCGGTTGAGGGGCCATTCAATGGCCGCCACATCAGCACTGAGGCAGGAGCCGCCAGCGAGGTTGAGATGGTGCTCAAGCTGGGGTACCCGCTGTGCGAGCCGGCGCAGATCCAGCTCGGCTTCTGCGAGACAGCCTGCGGCTTCGATCTGGGCTCCGAGGTTATTGAACGCGCCGGGACGAATGCGGCGGAGCTGTGCCACGACTACGTGCCCGCCGGCTGGGAGGACACCTGCCGAGGCCCCGCGTCTCTGTGGCCCGAGACTCTGACGATCCCGGCCGACGAGCGGACCGTCGAGGTGGCGGTGACGGCCGTCGACGACGTTCTGAACGAGGGCCTGGAGGAGTTCTTCGTCTGGGTCGAATGGCTCGACGACGACGAGGGCGATATCGCCGCTGAGTGGGACAGCGCGCCCCGTGTCGGGTGGCTGGTCGTGATAGGCGACGACGACAAACAGCCGACGCTCAGTATGCAGGGCGACGACGTCATCGAGAGCCGGACGGCGACGGTGCGGTTCGACTTGGATAGGCCGAGCGGCAGGGACGTCACCGCGGACTACGAGCTGCAGGGCGTCCGTCGCTGGTGGTACAACCACGACCTCCTAACCCTGGGCGGGTTCAGCGACCGGGAGTGGTACACCGCGGCGACGGGCGGCACATCCTGCGACGACGACACGGACTTCGTGACGAATCCGGGCAGCATCTCCTTTCCGTCGGGGACGACGACCGTCTTCCTGCACATCCGCACCTGTGCCGACACGCGGCCAGAGGGCAACGAGGCGTTCACGGTGCGACTCCACAACATTCAGCACGCTTCCCTCAGATCTGGCAGTCTCAGCGGGGAAGGAACCGAGGTCAGGATCATCGACGACGACGCTGCGCCTCGACTGTCGCTGCAGACCGGGGTCTCGGCCCGTGAGGGAACCTCGGCTACAGTCGCCGCGGTCCTGGAACGCCAAGCTGGCCGCGAGGTCGGCTTCACCTACCGCACGGTCGAATGCGGCACCGGCACCTACAGGGCCAACTCAGACACGGACTTCGAGGCGGTGGTCGCCTCGGAGGAGGTGACCATCCCCGCCGGGGAGTACATCGCATACTTCGATGTGAAGACCCTCCCGGACGACCTCTCTGAGGCCGACGAGACGTTCTGCGTGGAGGTGGCTGACGTCACCTTCGGCGGCGAGCAGGTGGCCAAGCCCGGGTTCAAGAACCGGCAGGCCGAGGTGCGGATCAACGACGACGAATGCTTCTCGCCGCCCAGCACGGGGCTCGATCAGCGGCTGCCGAGGATCTGGTCGACGCTGATCCCAGGCGGGCGCTTCGACTCGTGGCATGGGTTCCTCCGACCCGGGACCGCCAGTGACGCTCAGATCATCTACGAGGATTCCGGGGAACCGCTCACGTCACATCCGAGTTGGAACACGGTGCCCTTCTGGCTCGAGATCGACCGGCCGCCGTGCGAGCACTACGACTACACTGTCCACTTCTTCGGGTTCAGCCCCCCCACCGCAGACAGGCCCACTGGATTGCACCAGGCGGGCGCCACTCGTGCCGGGTCGGACGTCAAGATCCCGGAGGGCTCGGCCAACTACCTTTACCGGACCTGGCCCGCCGGCGAGACGTCGCAGGAGTTCGCCTTCGAAGTGCACGATGACGGCGACCCCGAGGGCCCCCAAGGAAGGCTAGAGATAGAGAGCGGCATCGAGAAATTCCGCGTGGTGTTGGCCTGGGGCCGCAGAGGACGACCCAGTCCGGGTGAGAGTCCGGGTGACGCGTATTGGTACTACGATATTGGCATCGCCGACGGGACCTCCAACCTCGGCGGCATGCCGCGGCTGTCACTGCAGCACGATGTGGCCAGGGCCGAGGAGGGCGGGGCGGCCACGGTGACGGCCCGCCTCGATCGCACCGCCGACCGCCACGTCCATTTCACCTACGTGACGGTCGAGTGCGGCGACTATCGGGCCACGCCAGTAACGGACTTCCCCAAGATCACCACGTCGGAAGCCGTCAGAATTGGCATTGGCGAAACATCGACGACGTTCGCGGTCTCCACCGAACACGACACTGAGTCGGAAGCCGAGGAAACCTTCTGCGTGAGAGTGGCGGACGTGAGCTTCGGCGAGGAAGAGGTGGAGTCGCCGCGGTTCGGCAACCGCCAGGCGACGGTGCTGATCAACGACGACGACTGCCTGAGCGCTCCTGGCGTGTTGCCGGGCCAGCGACTGCCCAGGCTCAGCGTCAACCTCCCCGAGGGGGGATTCGTTGAGGGCGACGGGGACCTGCAGATCGGATTGTGGGGCAAGAGAAACTGGAGAAGTACGACGAGCTTCACGATCACGCTCGCGAACCCCAATGAGATGTGCGCGGACTTCGGTACTGGCGAGAATGTCGCCAGGATCTGGCTCGAGGTCACGTCCGGCTCCGAGAACGGCGCCGTCGTGGTGAAGCCGCGCGACGACCCTGCGACTGCCGCGAGAGAGGCCGACATCCGCGTTCTGGACTACCTCGGCCGCCGCCAGGCATTCGACCCGGGCCGGCGCCGCGCTGTCTGGATCCAAGACGACGACCGGGACGAGGGCGACGAGACGGTGGTCTTCACAGTCTGGTGGGAGACCCGCGGTGGCGAGATCCTGCGATCGCACGCGTGGTCGTATGAGACGACGATCATCAACAGCTCGTGCGTCGCCGATGATTCGGGGCCCCCGCAAGCGTCCGTCGAGGACATTCGCTCCCCCGAGAAGTCCGCGAGCTACGTCGTCACGCTGGTGACCCGGCCGCTGTGCTCCGGGACCCGTCTGCTGGCATCGACCACCGACACGACGGCGACGGCCGGGGCCGACTACGAGGCTCTCGATGACGTGGTGGTCACCTTGTCCGAGCGCAGCCGCACCCTGCAGGTGCCGGTGCGGTTGCTGGAGGACACCGTACCCGAGGGTGACGAGACGTTCCTGGTCACGCTCAGATGGCATCCCGACGACGTGCCCGATGCGTGGGAGGATGAGCGTTACAAAGCCGTAGTGACGATCATTGACGACGACGTGCCGAAGGTCGGCGTCCGCCCCGCCAGCGTCGTAGAGGGCGGCAAACTGCGGTTCACAGTGAGGCTGTGGACGCCGACCCCCTATGAGGTGAAGGTCCGTTACACGACCGAGCAGATCGAGGCGCCGCCCAGCTCGGTGACTGCCGCCACCCCCGGCGTCGACTACACGCATGTTGAGGACACCGTGACGTTCCCGGTAACGCGCGTCGTCGACGGCAGTTTCGTCGACGCCGACCGTTTAATCACGGTCGAGGTCCAGACCGAAGGCAACGACGCGGTGACCGGGGACAAGCAGCTCCGATTGCGATTGATCGGAGTTGAGAGCTACCTGGACGACGACGGCCTAATCCCCAACGCCGTCTTCGATTTCCCCGTGGCCACGGGCACGATCACCGACGACGACTGACCCGCCCGGCGATGCGATGGAAGGCGTGCTGAGGACGGGCCGGCGGCTCCGTGCGGGGTGGGCCGCCGCGGCTGTGAGCGTGCTGGCCGCCGCGGGCGCGGGTTGCAGCGCCAGCCACCCGCCTGACGGCCCCGCCGGGGAGTCTCCGGCGCCCGTGCCCGACACTGCCCCTGAGGCCGGCGCCGCGCCGACCACGCCACCGTCCGCGCCGACCACGACGGAGCCTGCGCCCGACCCGCCATCCACCACCGTGATGCCCGAACCCCCCTATGGGGCCGATCTGCCGTGGGGGGCGTTCGTGCTCGCCGACCCGATCGTCGAGCGGCTCGATGCCGGCCGGATCTTGACCTTCGTGATGTCGGTCGCCTCCACCGGGCCACAGGGCTCGGGCCCGGCGATGGGCCCGGGGTTCGAACGCGGCACAACGGAGGCGGCATCGCGCCACCGCGCCGGCATCGAGCATCGGGTGATCGGCCCGGAGCATGCCGACGCCGACGCCCAGGCAGCCGGGATCCTCTCGCTGGTGGAGTCCGGCGAGGTCGACTGCCTGGTGGTGGAGGGGCCGTCCGTCGGCGCGCCCGAACCGGCCGCCGGCGCGCTCGAGTCGGCTGTGGGCGCCGCAGTCCGGGCGGGCGTGCCGGTGTTCACCGTCGGCGAGGACGCACCGGGGTCCGAGCGGTTCGCCTTCTACGGTGTCGACGGCCGGGCCGCGGCCGAGACGGTGGGGGCCATGGCCGGCCAGTGGGCCGCCGAGCAGGCGATCGCGGTCAGGGAGGCGGGCGTGCTCACCAGCGCGGCGCGCGACCCGCGGTCGCGGGCGCGGATGGAGGGCTTCGTAGCGGGGATCACGTCGGTGCTGCCCGGCGTCGAGTTCGTGAACGACTCCGGCGACGGCCTCGAACTGCCGGACTTCGAGCCGTCGCTGGCCTATGAGCTCACGGCCGTGTGGATCCTGGAGAATCCCGGCCTCGACATCGTGTTCCACACCGACTCGGGCCTGGCCATGACGGCGTCGGTCCTCGCCGCCGCCCGACGCTACGGCGACACCTTCGCGGCCGGCTTCCTAGGGAGCGAGCCGCTCGACCGGTACGTGCGCTCCGGCCTGGTGGCGGCCGCCGTGGCGGCCGACCGCGCCGGCGAGGCCCGGGCCGCGGCCGGAGCCTGCGCCGACTTCCTGCTCGCCGGCCAGTACGCCACCGGCCATGTCGCCGTCGCACCGCTGCCCGTCGCCGTCACCGCCACCGACGACGGCGCCCAGTGACCGGAGCCAGCCCGAGCACGGACGACCCTGTCAGAGGGCATGCGTCGATGCTCGAGCGAGCGGGTCTGGAACCATCGGTCGAGCTCCTCGCTGGTATCGCGGAACGGCCTGAGGCTGTCGAACATCGCCAAGAACCAGTGGGCGTCGCGGTTGCGCTCGAACTGCGTGATCAGTGCCCTGCCCGGTCACAGACCGAACGCCCACCGCGTCGCCCCCTGAGATTCTGGCCCTGCGCCATCAGCCCACGGAACTGCCGGCCGTCGCCTCCGTGCCATGCCGACGGTCACGAGGAGGAGCGGCCGCTGTCGTCCTCGCTGCGCTTGCGGCGCTCGGGGATGAAACCTCGATTGACGGTTCTAGTGGGCAGGATCTTCGGCTTGTACGGCGCTGGATCCTGCGGTTTCTTGGATCGGTCGGCTGCGGCCATGATCTCACGCTAGCCCCCGCAGGGCCTGGATGAGAACACCGACCCCGACAACGGAGTTGAGGGCGCTCTTGCTGGCCGGCGGCCTGCCCGAGGGCGCCGACACCACCGCCGCCGCCAAGATCGCCGTCGTGGTCCGCGCCCCCTTGCAGGGCGGTATTGCGCCTGGGCCACATCGGGCAAGAGGTCCTCGCACTCGACGTTGTTGTCCCACAGGTCAGGGATATTCACCTGGGCGTGCTCGCTGTCCCAGGAGACATCGATAGCGGCCATCTCCCACAGACCCGGCACAGCCGAACCTAAACCGAACACAACCGCTCAACCGCCTCCCATCGCCCACCAACGGCACTCAGCACGGCCCGGCCCGCCCTGGGATTCCTGGAGGGTCTTGGGCAGTCATTTGCTGCGGTGGTTCCCCGAGTGGCCCTTCGTGCAGCAGCCGGTCGACGGTGGCGTTGGCGATGGTCTTGGGCATGAGTTCGTCGAACCCGGCGGGGTGAAGGTTGCCCGACAGGGCGATGGAGCGTTTCTCGTAGGCGGCGTCGACCACGCGGTAGAGCGCCTCGGCGGTGTCGGTGGTGACCGGCAGCAGTCCTATGTCGTCTATCGCGATGACGTCGGCGCGCATGATCCGGCGGATGGCTTTGGCGGCGGTGTCGTCGGCGCCGTGGCGGCGCACGAGCGCTCCGAGGTGCTCGAGGCTGAACCAGGTGACCTTGTGGCCCGCGTCGACGGCGGTGTGGCCGAGTGCTTCAAGGAAGTGGGTCTTGGCGGTGGGTGATGGGCCGCACACGACGAGGTTCTCGTGACGGTCGATCCACTCCAGGGTGCGCAGCGCCCGCTGGGTCGGCGCCGGGATCGAGCTGACGGTCTCGTCCCAGGCGTCGAAGGTCTTGGCGGTGGGGAAACCGGCGGCTTTGCGCCGGGCCCGGATCGAGGATGCTTGGCGGCCGGCGAGCTCCTCGGTGAGCAGCGCCCGCATCGCTTCGGCCGGTTCCCAGCGCTGAGCCTTGGCGGTGGCCAGCAGGTCTGGTGCTGCGGCGCGCATGTGGGGCAGTCGCAGGGTGCGCAACAAGTCGACGACCTCGTCGATGGGTGTTGGGTTCATCGGTCGGCTCCGAGGCGGCCCCAGGCGGCGGTGCCGGGCTGCAGCGAGTGCGCGTCGTCGGCGCGCCGGCGCTGTCCGGCCGCGCTCGTCGGCTTTGGACGCCGCCGCAGCGGCCCGGCCGGGCGCGGCGGGTAGTGGGCGTCGTCGATCATCGGATGCCCAGGCGTCGAACGCTGGTGGCGGGCGACCTCGATAGGGCCTGACGGCGCGCAGTGCGTCACGACGACCCGCTCACCGTCGATGCGCACCCACACCGTCTCATCGGCGAGGGTGTGCGGGACCGAGTAGGTCACCCCGCCGAAGCTGATCGTGGAGCTCCAAGTGACTTTGCGGGTCTCGGTGAGCACCGCCGTGCAGGGGGCCTCGGGCAGCCGATGGAGGCGCTGCTGCTCCTCGGTGAGCATCTCGGCCGGTGCCCGCCGCATCACCCGGTGCTCACGGCCGTTTGTCTCGGCCATCTGTGCGTCGCAGGCCTCGGCCAGTTCGGCCCAGCTGGTGCAGTCGCCGCGCAGGTTGGCGTCGGTGGGCACCAAATCGGCTTCAGCGACCCGCACGGTCGCCTCTGACCCGCCTTTGGACTCGGGGTCTGCCGGCACACACGTCGCCACCGTGATCCCGTAGTGGCCGCCGACCGCGACCATCTCCGGATGCCTCACCGGCACCCCCGCGACATGGTCGATCGTGACGGTGCGCTCGTTGTCGGTCAACCAATACGCCGCAGCGCCACCGAAGGCGCGCATCGCACGGCCAACACAGGCGATCACCGTCGCCAACCTGCGATCCAAACACGGCACCACGACCCGGAACCGCGACCACGCCAACCACGCACAAAACAGATTCGTCCTTCGGCCGGCGATGACCGGACCGGCGCCCCAGTCCCACTGGGCCCACATCCCAGGCTCGCCGATCCACGGCCGACACACCCGCCGCCGACCACGGCGATGGTTGGCCCTCACCTCCGCGACCGCCCGACGCACCGTCCGGTCCGAACCCGCAAACCCCAACGCCTTCAGCTTGTCGAAGGCCCGGTCGGCGCGGATCTTGTCGTAAGGGGTCGCGGGCGCTGCTGGCGGAGGTCACTGACGCCGATGTGTCGGCCCACGGCATGCGGTTCATGGCCTTCGGCGAGATGGATGGGCGAGATGGATGTCGGTCTGGCGCCGGTGTGGTGCGGGCGGATCAGCTTCACCGGCGATCTGGGGTACGAGCTGTGGATGCCGGCCCGCTACCAGCGCTACGTGTTCGATCTGTTGCGGTCGGCGGGCGGCGCTCACGGCCTTGAGTTGTTCGGGCTGCACGCCCTGAACTCGCTGCGTCTGGAGAAGGGGTTCGGCTCCTGGCTGCGGGAGTACCGGCCCGACTACGACCCGTTCGAGGCCGGTCTGGGCCGGTTCGTGCGCATGGAGAAGGACTTCATCGGGCGCGACGCCCTGGCGACAAAGTACGGCGACGCGGGTCCAGCGGGCGGGAAGGCCGCATCGGGTTTGCGGCTGTGCACCTGGACGGTGGAGACCGATCCGGGTCCTGCGGGCTTCGATGTGATCGGCGACGAGCCGGTATGGCACGACGGCGAGGTGGTGGGCTGGGTCACCTCGGGCGGCTATGCCCACCACAGCGAGGCGTCAGTGGCCATGGGCTACGTGCCCGCGGAGCTGGCCGACTCGCCGGGCCGCTTCGAGATTGAGATCGTTGGCACCCGCCGCCCAGCAACCCTCGTGCCGGGCTGCCTCCGGGACCCCGACGGCGAGCGAATGAGATCCTGAGCCGCTGCACCACATCAAGACCCTCCCGGTCGGTGCGCGCCCTCGGCCGGGACCGGGCCGACAGACCAACGTCAGGGCGCGAAGCCAGCTACTGGGCGAGTCGGGCTTGCGCCGCCGCCACCCGCGGGGCAGATGCTGCCACGAGGTTGGTCTAGACCAATAGTCACGGACTGACAAAGACTTCCCCCTAGACCCAGACAGATGCTTGCCAAGCCGGACTGATTGGTGTATACCACTCGTAGGAATCTTCAGCACCAGCAAAGGAGCGGCATGGGTATCGCCGCGGTTGACCACGATCAGCAGTGGCTCGACTTCGGGTTCGGGCTCGTGGAGAACGTTCCGACCGCGCCGGGATCGGTCGTCAAGGTGGTGGAACTGTTCGGCTATGTGCGTGAGACGAACTATGGGCAAGTATTGGCTACGCCGACAAAGACTCGATGCACTCCCGGATCCGGGTCTTGGAGGCGGCGCCATGAGCGCTATCTGCGAACTTGGGGTTCTGATGGCTGATCGCGGCCGCCATAACTACGGCGAGCAGATCACGATCGCCGAGCACTCTCTTCTGACCGCGGCAGCCGCGGAGCGGCACGGCGAGCCCGACACCCTCATCGCCGCCTGCCTTCTGCACGATGTCGGTCACTTCCTGGATGAGCCCGACGATGCGTACGGCGTCCACTCCCACGGTGACCGGGGCGGCGATTGGGCAGCCATTCGGTTTGGTCTCGCCGTTGCCGAACCGGTGCGGATGCACGTGGAGGCCAAGCGCTACCTATGTGCTCGCGAGCCCCACTATTACGACCGTCTCTCCCCGGCGTCGCAGTACACGCTGACCAAACAGGGCGGACCGATGATCGAGGACGAAGCGAGACAATTCGTCGCCCGTCCCTATGCCGGCGACTCGTTGCGGCTGCGTCGCTACGAGGACGATTACGGCAAACGGGCCGGAGCGCAGATCCCCATGCTCTCGCATTTTGCGCCCTTGTTGAAACGCCTGCAGGTCGGGGAGGGCCGACCATGAGCTTGCCGAGAATCCCCATCTACATGCAGATCGTCGACGCCCTGATGGAGCGAATCGAGCAGGGCGACCCCGCTCCGGGCGACCGGATGGCCCCCGAGCGGACACTGGCTGAAGAGTTCGCCGTGAATCGTCGAACCGTCCGTCACGCTCTCGACATCCTCGAGCGACGCGGTCTGGTGGAGAGACGCCGAGGATCGGGAACATTCATCTCCCTGCCACGGCTCGAACGCGACGCAGCCGAGTTTTTTCACTTCACCGAACGGGTCCGTCAGCGGGGATCCACCGCCGGGTCGCTGGTGTTGAACCTCGAACGGGCGGTGCCGTCGCCGCTCGTCGCCCACGAGCTGGAGCTCTCACCCTTAGCTGAGATCTATCGGTGTCATCGACTTCGAACGGTGAACGGGCTACCGGTTCTGATCGAGACCTTCGCGCTGCCGGCCGATCTGGTGCCGAACTTCGAATCATTCGACTTCGGCGTGAGGTCGGTCTATGAGATCATGCGCGCCGAGTACGGCATCGAGGTCGAGTACGCTCGACAGAGCCTAGAAGCAGTGGCCCTCAGCGAGATCGAGGCCCAATGGCTGGGCGCCACACCCGGCGCGCCGGCCATGGTCGAACGCCGCCTCGCCTTCGACGACAGGGGGCGACCGGTCGACTTCGGTACGGACCTCTACCGCGGTGACCGGGTCCGCTTCGTCACCAACGCCGCTACCGTGGCCGCCCCTATCAGCGCCGACGGCTTCGCCGCAGACTGGAGGAGGGCCCGATGACACAATTGAGCGCGACGGGTCGCAACTACGGCGTGTTCAAAGTTGGCGACGAGATGCTCAGACAGGCCTTCGCCAAAGGCGAGGTGCCCGAGCGAGTGCCCGTGTTCGCCCAACATCACGAGTTTGCGGCCCGACGATTCGGCCTCAAGCAGAGCGACTTCTACCGCGATCCAGAATTGTTGGTTCAGGCCCAGCTCGACACCTGCGCCGACTTCGGCATCGACGTGGCCACCGTCGACTTCGACATCTACAACATCGAAGCCGAGGCAGTCGGCCAGATCATCGTGTTCGATGACGACAACATGCCCGACGTCGATCGCAGTCACCCTCTCATCGCCGAACCGCCCGACATCGACGCGCTGGTCACCCCCGACTTCGCCACCTCGGGCCGGTGCCCCGACATTGTCCGGCTGATGGACATGACAGCCGAGCGCATAGGTGTCACACCACCGATTGCGTTCTGTGCCCCCTTCTCGCTCGCCGCCAACATCCGCGGCATCGAGGCGCTCATCTTCGACATCTTGCTGAATCCCGACTTCGCGGCCGAGCTCTTCCGGCGAGTGGTCGACAACCTGGTCGCACCATGGATCAGGCACCTCATGGATCTGTTCCCCGACGCCACGACAATCTCGGGGGCCGATGCCACCGCCTCGGTGCCGATCCTGTCGCCGACCATGATCGGGGAGTGGGTGATGCCCTATATCGCCCGCCTCCGCGACGCCACCCACCCCGACCTCAGCGTGCCCAACTGGATCGGCGAAGCCGGGCTGAAAGAACCGCTCGACCTGATGGACCGCAAGCTCACGGTGACCCAGCACTTCATCGAAGGCCAAGACCCCGACGTCGAGAAACTCGGCCCCGACTACTACGTCGAATACGCCGACCGAAACGATGTCCCCCTAGTCCTCGGCGTCGGTGCGTCGTTTCTGGCCCTCTCGAGTCCCAGCAAGGTCTTCGACCGTGTGAAGCACTATGTCCGGACCGGCATGCAACACGACCGTTTCGCGCTCTTGCTATGCAACCTGGGCGCCACCACCCCCGAAGACAATGTCCGCGCCGCCGTCGCCGCCGTCCACGAACACGGCACGTACCAGTAGGTTCGAGCGAACAGACCACGCGCCGCCGACGAGTCAGCGCGGTTCGGCGACGCCTTCGGACTGGCGTCGGCGCTGTGGTTCCAGGAGGAGGGGCTCAAGCCGGTGGAGGAGCCGGGCTGCCTCTGGGACTCAGACGGCGACCGGATGAGATCCTGAGCACACGCGCCACATCAATGAGTTTCATGCTGTTGAGTTGCAAATTGATGTGAATTCTGCTAGCTTCAAGGCGTGGATGCGGACACGGTCACCCAGATAGCCACGGTGGCGCTGGCCGTGCTGGCCATCATCTGGCTCCAGCAGCGATCCACCGACAAACTGAGCGACCGTCTGCACAGCGTGGAGCAGCGGCTGGCCCGCATCGAGGGCTTCCTCAGAATCGGTATGCCCGCGGCCGCGGCCTCAGAGGCACCCGGCGCGGCTTTGGCCACAAAGCCCGCCGTCACGGAGGATCATCCCAAGTGACGCCGAGCAGCGCTCGACGGCAGGCACCCGAGAGGCGTTGACGGCGTCGGGCTGCTGGCGGCCGGTGGCGGGAGGGTGCGCTAGTCGTTCGCCTGCGCCGGGGGCGCGTGCTGGGCGCAAGAGGGCGGATGCACTCGGCCGGTTGAAGCCGCGGCTGCTGGACGCTGCGCTGCGGACTTCCGACCACCGTTCATCTGCCACTGCGTCTGTAGGGTTTGGAGCGATGGTGATTCCTGCGGCGCGCTTTCCGGCGCTCAAGGCTCCCGAGGTGCGCAGGCTTCTCGCCAGGATTGGCTACAAGCAGGAGCGTCAGCGAGGTTCCCACCGCGAGCTGGTTGCCCCTGGACGCCGGACCATCTTTTTCGCGTTCCATGACAACGCAACAGTCCCGCCGCAGGCGTTGCGCCACATGCTGGTCAACCAGGCTGGATTGACCGAGAGGGAGATAGAGGGCTTACTATGAACAGCAGTTCATTCGTTAGGGAGGCGACCGATGCATGAGACTCGCGTGTACCAGAACCACGACGAGGGCACGCTTTGGTGGGCGGAAGATGACCTCGGGTTCACCGGAGGCGCTGACCGTTTGGCTGACCTCGTGGCCTCCATTCACGAGTGGGCCGAGGCTGAGGGGGTTCTTGACGGTCTAGTGCTACGACTCGTCGCAGCCGAGCCGGAGGCCCCAACCTGGGGCCATGTCAGGTTCCCCGACCCCGTCGAGCCCCCGACCCACGGCACGGAGGCGGTTCGCGTCGGGTTCTCGCTCGCGGGGGTGTAGCAAGACACCATGAAGGTATGCGTCGCCGCGATCTGTGACTTCGCCCAGGTCCGGGAAGGGCTGCTGTCCGTCATCTCAGCAGGAATCAATCGCGTCTGGCGACCTCAGTATCCCGCCTCCATGGGAGCGATGCTCGCTCTGATTATCGAGGTCGCTCCAGGGGAAGCCAAGATTCCTCGGGAGATACGGTTCAGGGTCGAGAACGCCGATGGCGTACGACTGGCCGAGGCCTCCGCAGGGTTTCAGATCGGCGGCCCCCCGCCCCAGAATGACCCCGGTGAAATGATGATGGTGCCGTTCGCCGTTGACTTCCGCACCGTGCAACTTCCCGCGGCAGGCCGCTATCAGATTGTGGTGGACCTGATGACCGAGGGCGTGGACGATGCTGTGCTCGCCTTTCGCGCGGCCTTCTCCAGCGAAGCCGGTCTCTAGCTCCCGCCTGCGCTTGTCCTGAGCGGGCTGAGTTGCCGGTGCTGCCCTCTGAGGGACGTGTCGCTAAGGATGCTGCCTCCTTCGTGCTAACTGCGAGTGGTGCCAGCAATCGGGGATTTTGGGCGGCTACGGCGGTCGCTAGTGACATCAACGGGCGAGCCCTCTCGCGTCTGCTAGCTATGGGTGGAAGATGTGGAATTTGAGGGGGCCACACCGACCCTTTGTGATACCAAGACTGACATCAGCACTAGTCTGATTCTGTGAACACCGAGGTCATATACCCTTTTTGGGTAATTGTTTGGCGGAGAGTATAGGAGAAGAACCCCGCGTCGGCGCGCGCCGTCACCGTCGCGTCCGCCGCCAGGCGCCGCACCCGGGCCAGGGTCTCGCGAGCGAAGTGCTCGTTGCCGCGCTGCGAGGATCCCGACCGCATCCTCGAGTGCAGCACCTCGCCGGTGTCTGATCGCACCGCCACCAGCGGGTGATAGCCCAGCACGCCGGTGTGGCCGTACGCGGCGCCGTGCTTGGCCTTGCCGCAGACCTCGCACACCGTGGAGTCCAAATCCACCGTCATCTCCGCGACGCCGGGCGCGGCGCCCGCAGACCACGCCCGCGCGAGCGCCTGCTCGGCCGCCTTGTCGAGCTGGCGCACATGCCCGAACGTGAACGACCTCAGAAACGACCCCACAGTCGACGGCGCCATCACCCGAAACGGCAGCACCGCCTGCGACGCCCCCGACCGCAGCCGGCCGGCGTCGTCGATGCAGCAGCCGCCCACCAGCATCGACGCCACCAAAGACAGCACCTTGCGCCCCGACCCCGAGCCCGCCTCGCGCCCGTCGAGGCGCACCGTGTCGTCGATCAGCGCCTCCAGCCCAAGCCGGCCCATCACCGTCCCCGCCAGCAACAGGCCCGCATCAGCCACCAAAGACGCGTCGTCGAACACCGCCTCCAACCCGTCGATCCCGCCTGATATGCTCCTCACAGGAAGTGCCTCCTCTCGTGGCCAGAATGACCGTTGTCGTCAACAGCATTCTCCCACGTCAGGAGGCCTTTCTGGTGGACGCGCCAACCCCCACAACCTCACCGCTTCGGTGGATCCAGGCTTAGACGAAGTCAACATCAGAATAGTTCCCGAACACTGAACTGAGCCTCACCGGGTTTCACGCATCGGCAGCACCAGCTTCGCCTCTACTGCCACCACGTCGGGTTTGGGTCCTGGAGGTGGTCGTGTCCAGGGCCAACAACACAGGAGTTGGTGTGCCCTGTCTTTCGCGCGGTCAGCTTGCTTGATCTCGGACTGTTGTGGTGGCGTGACGGATTACGTGCTCGACGGGCGTGAGCATGTCGAGCGATGAGTGCCGCCGCTGCCGGTTGTGGAAGATCTCAAGGTACTCGAAGATGGCGTTGGACAGCTCCAGGCGCGTTCTCCAGCGCCGCCGGTTGAGCAGCTCAACTTGCATGCGGGCCCAGAACGACTCGATGGCATTATCGAAACAGTTCCCGATCGAGCCCATCGACTGCACCAGCCCGGAGTCCAGAGCGCGCTGGGTGAACGCCCAGGAGCTGAACTGACCGGATTCAACGCCGCTAGGGGTAGCGCGGCGGCCATCGCGCCCAGAAGGGACCGGTCGCGCTCGACGAAGCAGGCGCGTCGAGTTGTCTGCGCAGAACGATGAGCTGGTGGTGCAACACGATGATCTTGAAGTCCTTGGAGCGACCAGATGTCCCGTGTCAAGCTTTTTGCTTACTTAGGGGTTGGTTGGGTTTGAGGGTCGGCACCCCGCCCTGGGATGCGCGCCGACGCCGCTCCCCGGGGGGCTGTGTCTTGAGCTGGGCGCGCAGCGCGAAGCGCCGGAACTCGCCGCGGGTGCTCGCTGCGGGGTGCGGCGAGGTGTCCACAATCTGCACAGAGCTAGCAATGGTGCCCTCGCCGACATCACCGAGCGATCATCTCAATGAGTCGGCCGAGCCGCGCCCGGATCGGTCGATTGATCGCCGTCTTGCGCCCCGAGCACCCGTTCGAGATGCGCAACGCGCTTTCTTCAACTCCTTGAATCTCGGCGTCCTCGGGGCGCTTCTCGTTGGGCTGCTTCAACCGCTGCCTTGTGGCCCTCCAACAGCCGATCGCTTCTTTGATAGAACAACGCCTTCGCGACCTCATGATCCCGGCACACGTCACGCACCTATCCCAAGCGGATCAAACCGGGGAGATCGTCAGTCAACCGCTGGGCTTTGCGTGGGGGATGCCAATGGAGCGGGGTGGCTGCTGGCGCAGCCCCACTGCACAGTTTCGGCCCGCCTCCGCCGCCGGCGGCTGTTGCTGCGAACGGCTGACATACTGCGAGCCCGCCGCCGGAAGGAGCGCGCATGGAACGGTTCATCAAAGTGCTGCAGGGGGCAACGCCCGTGTCCGATGCAGAAGCCAGCGCGATGTTCGGCCTGCTCATTCCCATTTTGGAGACCGATCCCGCAGCCTCCGATGCCGTCGAGGCGGCACGAGCCGTCATTGGCAGATGCGACTTGGGAGAAGACGGCACGCTCTCCTATGTGCTCGATTGGTGGTTCGTCGCCGTCACGCGACAGTCCTCCGTGAACGGCGGCGCGCACCGGCTGCCCGAATCGCTGGAGGAGGCTGTCAGGCAGCCGATGGAGTTCGTCACAAGTATCGGAGGGGACATCCCGGCGTTCGAGTGGCTCGAAAAGAAGCGCCTGCTCGACTCACGCCTTGATGGGCTCGACGACGTCTTGAGCCTCGATCACTACGGGCCGAGCAAGCTCCCGGGCGAGCGTTCTGCTTGGAATTGGCTCCGCGAGCAACTTGGTTCGACCGCTGACTCGCTCAGAGCGAGTCAGCCGGCGGAGCGAGCACAGATGGAACCGCGTCGCTTCGAGCAGTCGCTGCGCGACAACGGCGTGGACAAGGGAAGCCGCCGTTGGCGCGAGATGCTCAAGCGCTGCGAGGAGGCGATCACTGCGGTGAACGGCATCGTGGATCTTCAACGCGACGTTCAGCCGTGGATCCGTCGGCAGCTGCCGACAGCGCTAGAGGAGGTTCCCCCCGGTTTTTCTGCGGTGGTCGGCCCGCTGGCGGCTGCGTTGTTGCGTCCGCTCCTCGTCGCCAACGCGGCGCCTGCTGTCAGCAGATCCGACTTGGCGCAACAACTCGACGCCGCCGCTCGCGCGACCAACGCATCGGGACGGTATCGGCTGGCCCGGATTGTGGACTCGTGGTGCGAGGAGACCGGTCAAGAGGTTCCCTCGCTGGCCGATCTGGTTGAACGTCACCGCCTGGTGCGCGACGCCATGGCGACGCTCAAGGACAAACACGGTGTTGACACCGATATGGTGGAACTTCACGTGGCGGACGACGACATCGCTGGTGCTGAGGCTTCTGTTGGAGAATTGCGGGAGGAGCTTGAGCGAGATCAGCGTTCGAGGCTGACCCGGAGCCAGTACGACGGCTTGCGCCAAAAGGTCGCAGATGCAGGTTTGGGCGATGACGACGAATGGCTGCGTCGCCTAGGAGAGATCGAGGCCCGCCTCGATGACGGCGACCAGCGCGAGCTCGGCCGCGAGATCGGTGCCACACAGCGTCGGCTCTCCGCCGAGCTGGATGAGGCGCTACAAGAACACTTGGAGGATCTGCAGCAGTTCGTGGACACCCTCAAGGAGCTCGACGCGCCCGAGACGCTGCTGTTCGATTGGCGCAAGAAGATCCTTGATGTCGAATCACAGCCGGGCGGGCGGGGTGCCAACGATCTCAAGCTGGAGCTCGAAGCGGAGGTCGCGGGCATCCGCCAGACGATCCGTGACACCGTCGAGCAGCGGCTCGCCGACGTCGAGCAGATCCTCACTGACGAGCGGGGCGACTTCAGCGAAGCCGACATCGGCGCCTTCGCCAACAGACAGTCCGAGATCGACAGCCTGTTCCACGATCACGAAGTGAGCGACGCCGAGCTGGTCGCCGCTCGTGCTCGTGCCCAAGCCCTTCTGAGCGATCTCGGCGAGCACCGCATCTATCGATGGAGCGCCGCCGACGGCGAGGAGTCCCTCGTCGATCACCTGGTCAGCTACTGCACGACAAGCCTGGACTTCGATGACGAGGACATTCGGCGGCTGCACGTCGCGCTGAAGACCAAGCCCTTCGTGATCCTCGCTGGACTCACCGGCTCGGGCAAGAGCTCGCTGACCCGGCTCTACGCCGCAGCGTTGGGTGCTCACACCGGCAACCAGCAGTTTCGCAGGGTAGCCGTGCGCCCCGACTGGATCGACCAGTCCGAGGTGCTTGGCTTCGTGAACCCAGTGTCGCAGCGCTTCGTGCCGGGGTGGCTGGCTGAGACGGTCCGAAGCTGCGAGCGCCGTCCCGACCTGCTGCACTTCGTTCTTCTCGACGAGATGAACCTCGCGCCCGTGGAGCAGTACCTCGCGGAGATGCTGTCTGCGATGGAGGAAGCCAGCTCGGGCAGCGGCGACGTGCGACTGCCGCTGTACTCCCGCGGCGAGGAGCCCGACAACGCCGACGAGTGGCCACCTGACCTCCAATATCCCAACAACCTGATCATCGTGGGGACCGTGAACGTGGACGAGACCACCCGGCCGCTCTCTGAGCGGGTCATCGACCGGGCCAACGTCTTGCATCTAAGCGTCGAGGTCTCCGAGCGCCATCACAGCTCCGGCGACCGTTCGGCCGCTCCGTGGTTCGTGAGCACCGACGAATGGCGCAACGTTTGCGTCGATGTTCCGAGTCCGGACCACCACCCTTTCCTCGTCGAGGTGGCCGACACCTTGCGCAGGGCAAACATCGGAGTGGGGCTGCGAGCCCATGTGGAGCTCGAGAGGTTCGTGGCCAACGCTGAGGGCGTCATCGACCCGGTGCATGCCCTCGACTGGGGCATCGTGCAGCGCATCATCCCCAAGATCCGAGGCTTCAAGGGCCCGTTGATCGACACTCTCAAGGAGCTGAGCGAAGAGTTCCACAATGTAGGTGCCCGCGAGTCCGCCGCCATCGTTGACCGCTGGCTCGAGGACCGCGTTTCCGACGACGAGTATCTCGACGGAACCGATCCCCGTCTGACTCTCGCCCGAACCTGACCGCGACACGACGAAAGAGCCTGGAATGGAAGTCCGCGTCGGTCGCGTCTGGCATCCGCTCGGGGTGGGTGGAGACGCTCCGCGAGTCGAGGAGTCGCGCACCCTCGAGTTGCGCGGGCTGCACCCCGGCGAGGCCGTTTCGCTCGGCCCGGCCACCCTCGTCGCCGACGGGGACGGTCATTTGGCAGTACGCCTGCTTGACCACGACACTCTGCGAGGCCACTTGGGCCTCGTAGAGGTGCGCCGGGAGTCGGGTCGCGTCGAGGGCGAATTCGAGATTGCGCCCGACAAGATCAGCCAAGAAGCGTTCCAGGCGCTACGAGCCGAACTGGAGCGAGTATGGGCCAACCTGATCTTCGACCCCGAAGGCGTGGGCCGACTGCGGGCAGTGCTGCCCTCCCCCGTCGAGCTGTGGCGGGTCATCGAAGCACCCGTCAGACAGATCGCCGCCGAACCGCGCACGATCCTCACGCTCGGTGAGGGTGTTCGACGATTGGAGGCGGTGCGGAGGCCATCGGAACTGACCTCCGGCGTCATTCGGGCCGCGCCGCTGCAACGGACGGGGCGAAGCCGAGTTCTGGTCCGCAGCATCGACACGCCTGAGAACACCCTGGTCGCGGAGACGCTGCGAAGGCTGGCCTCCTACTCGCGCCGGCAGCCCGACGGCGCTGACGTGGCGGCCCGTGCAAGCCGAATGCTGCGCAAGGAGCCCTACGCGGCGTGCGGCCCGCTGCGCGGCGGCGTGGAGGCGGCCCGCCTGCGGACGTTGCACGATGCCCGCTACCGCCGCGTCGACAAGGTGTTGCGGATGCTGGACCGCCCCGAGGCACACGCCACCGAGGGACCCGGCGAAGCTCGCCTAGGCGTCAAGGGCATGATCCGGCTCTACGAATATTGGGTGTTCTTGCAGGTCCTCCAAGCGTGCAACGACCGATACGGGACCCCATTGGGACCGGGTTTTCGCATCCTGGGAACAAGAAGCAGCTCCGGCACAACCCGGCTCAGGGTTCCCGCGGGTGCGACGGTGACGTTCCCAGGCGACGTGCATGTGGCCTTCGAACCGACGATCACAGCCAGCGGACGGGGCTGGCGAGGCCTTGAGAACGTGCCGCATCCCGACCGGGAATTGGCGCAAAACCTGATTACGCCCGACGTAGTCGTGTTTCGCGGCGGCACCGTGCCATCTGTCGTGGTGTTTGATGCCAAGTATGTCGGCCGCAAATGGGTCGAGTTCCACGCGGCAAAGACTCACGCGCGCTACTCCCGCGTCCGTTCGCGTGGCAAACCCGTAGTGCGCAGCGTCCTAGTCGCCCACCCCCATCAAGGGATCGACTTCATATGGGCCGGCTACGGCTCAGTGCCCATGATCCCCGGCCAGCCAACTGCGCTGAGCGATCTACTGCCCTGACGCCGTGCCCAGCCTCAACTAGCCGTTGGGGGCCTATGCGATAGCGCGACTCAACAGGTTCCCGGCGACTTGCGTCGCATCGGTGATGGACAGCGCAGACCGACTGTCAACACATGACTGTCAACACACCAATGTCAAGTCCCGGTACCCGTGTTCCAGTGTGGCTCCGGTAGCTGTGTTACACACTGTCAAGTCCCGGTACCCGTGTTACAGGTTGGCTCCGGTAGCTGTGTTACACACCTGGCGCAGGTGACTGTGGGACAAATCCAGGGACAGATTCCGCCAACGTCGCTCAAAAATGTACTACGACCTCGGCATATTCTGTCTATGACTGGCGGAGAGTATGGGATTTGAACCCATGGTGACCCGGAGGCCACAACGGCTTTCGAGGCCGCCCCATTCGTCCGCTCTGGCAACTCTCCGCCGCAGAGGCTACCGGCGGCCCTCCGGGTCGCCTGCAGGGCTCGCACCGGAGTCCCGCAGGTCCGAGAAGAACTCCTGGAGCAGCGCGGCGCACTCTTCGGCCCGCGCCCGTGGCACCACCTCGAACTCGTGGTTGAGCCGGGGGTCGGCGCCGAGGTTGTAGAGCGAGCCGAGGGCGCCGGCTTTGGGGTCGGTGGCGCCGAACACGACCCTGGCCACCCGGGCCTGCTGCAGCGCGCCTGCGCACATGGGGCACGGCTCCAGGGTCACGGCCACCGTCGCGCCGTCGAGGCGCCAGCCGCCCATGCGGGCCGCAGCGTCGCGCAGGGCGAGGATCTCGGCGTGGGCGGTGGGATCGCCGGTGAGCTCGCGCTCGTTGTGTCGGCGGGCGACCACCTCGCCGTCGAGCCACACCACCGCGCCCACGGGCACGTCGCGGTGAGCGGATGCGGCCTGGGCCTCGGCCAGGGCCAGACCCATGAGCTCGTCGTCGGTCATGGTGCCTCGCATCCCCGCCGTCCGCTCGTGATCTGAGCCGCCGCCCCCAGGATTCGTGTCCCCGCGCTGGCCCGGTAGGGTGCGATCGAATGTGTTGTGACCACGACACGCTTCCCAACGGGAAGTCGTCGTGATCGGCCGTTGGCTGGCCATGAGGGCCTGGCAACGGGGCGAGCCTTCCTACATCGTCGGCCCGGAGGGCGAGTACGTCCGACTCCCCGAGGTGGACGAGAACGACATGGTGTCGGGAGAAGACCTAGAGGCCCTCCTGGCCGCGACTGGCATCTCCATCGAAGAGTGGGAGCAGGCCGGCATCGCGCAGCGGGAGTCCCAGACCAAGGCTGTGTGTGCCGTCTCGGCCGTCACGGGACTGGTCGGCGCCGTGCTGCTGTTCGGGGGTTGGAGTCTTGTCATCGGCGCGGTGGCGACAACAGCGGCTGTGCTGGCGTTCGCCTGGGCCGCGGCTATGCAATGCCGGGCGAGACGAGAAGGGTGAAGGCGAGGATTCGCCCGCCGGCGGACGATTCCTCACCCCGACCAACCAAGTGCAGGATGCCAGAACGTCGTCCACCCCCGCAAAACGCCATCGCCGCGGACAGATTGCGGGCTCCATCGGGGGCTGACGCGTTGCCCAGACAAGACGACCGCCGCCAGCATCAACGCGCGCTGCCCCATCACAGGTTGGGCGCGGCTATGTCAGCTGTGCGGGCCTCAGACGCGCCCGCCTCAACGATGCTGGCGTTCGAGTTCTTGGTGCTGACGGCGACCCGCTCGGGGGAGGTCCGGAGCGCGCGCTGGGACGAGATCGACCTCGACGCGGCTGTGTGGACAATCCCGCTGAGCGCACCAAGACCGCCCGACCGCACCGGGTGCCGCTGTCGAGCCGCGCCATCGACGTGCTCAAGGAAGCCAAGGCCCAAAGCGGCGGCGACGGACTGGTATTCCCATCTGCGAGCGGTGTGGTCATGAGTGACAGCACCATGAGCAAACTCGCCCGAGAACTCGAACTCGGGATGACACCGCACGGAGCCAGAGCCAGCTTCCGAAGCTGGTGCGCCGACAGCTCCGTGCCCCGCGAGATCGGAGAAGCCTGCCTCGCCCACATCGTCAAAGGCGTGGAGGGTGCCTATCAGCGCAGCGACCTGCTAGCTGCCCGCACCCACACCATGCAACACTGGGCCCAATACCTCACCGAAACCCCAACCAACGTCTAGACGCCGCTCGCTGACGGAGGTTCATGGTCGAGCCCGCCGGCTCCAAGGGCATCGACCCATCCGTCCTTGTCCAGCCGGAGGATCGCCTCGCCGTAGAGGTTCAGATCGCTGTCGATCTTGCTTGATCTTGTCGTCCATCTTGACCTCGACGCGACCTGGGCACCACCACGGCCGTCGCCGTTGGATGCCGGTGCGGGTCAGGCTTCGGCTAGTTCCTCGAGCAGGCTTCCCAGCTCTCCAAAGTGGTCGCGCATGCCGTCGAGCAACTCGCCTATGGCTTGGAGCGTCTCGTTGAGGTTCATCGCGTTCTGCTCCGGGCTCGTGCCCCGGAAGCCGTGCTGGGTGACTGTGCCTTGCGTGTGGGACAGCTTGGCGGCGGCCTTCTGCACGAGTTCCTGCATCGCCTCGATCTCCGCGGCCGCTCCGGCCGCTGCCGCCTGCGCCTTCGTCTGTGGCCGCGGTGCGGGTCCGGGACCCGTCGAGTAGTCACTCTGCACAACCATCAGTCCGGCACTGTAGCGGCGGTTGTCGACTGTGGCGGACATCGCGGCCAAGGTGCGCTGTAGCGGGCAGGCGGGGTGCCGAAGTTGGTGGCGGTGTCGTCGGCGTGGACGATCAGCGCTGGGAGGCGAGCCGGCCCTCGTCGGCCCATCGAAGGATGGTGGGATGCTCCGCGAAGGCAGCGGGCGACGTGGCGGCGGGCGAGAGTCGACCTGTGGGTGTAGGACTTGCGCGTCCGCGGACGAAGACAGATCCTCAATCGTCACGCCGGTTGGACAGGGCCGACCGCACGGATTCTTGGATCTTGTCGGCCACGGTCTCGGGGTCCTCGTGCTCCCAGAAGCGCAGCACCGTCCATCCGGTTTGCTGTAGGTATGCGGTGGTTTCGCTGTCGCGCTCGATGTTGCGTGCGATCTTGTCGGCCCAGTATTGGGCGTTGGTCGCCGGCTGGGTGTGGTGGTCGGGGCAACCGTGCCAGTAGCAGCCGTCGACGAACACGGCGATGCGGGTCTTGCGCAAGACTAGATCGGCAGTGCGGGCCAGCTCCGGCTGCGGCCGCGCCGATACCCGAAACCTGATTCCGCGCCGATGCACGGCAGAGCGCACCGCCATCTCGGGCTTCGTGTCGCGGCTGCGATTGCCCTGTATCGACCTGCGGGTTGCGGGCGATGAAGCCCACGACTCCTTCTCCGCGGCCGCTCCCACGCTCCGGACCGTAACGGCCGGGCGCCGTTGGCGCCTAGGCGTCCCGGCTGCGAGGTCAGATCGGACTCATTGACCGCGCCCTTGGCCGCAGCGCGCCAAGGTGAGACCTCCAGGGATGAACCGATGCGCCGCGCCGCTGCCGTCGACTGACCGGCCATCGGGGGGAAGTGCCAACCCCTCAGCCCCGGCTTCGGAGCGTCGGGCCCCTCGCTACGTCTTCATGCGACGCAACACACCGTCGATGTCGAGGTCAGGCATTCCTACTCGTCCGATGTAGCGGTTGAACTGATACGACAGCGCCTCCGCGAAGGGGCTATCGAGCGATGCGATCTTCCTATAGTGTTCGAGTTCCTCACAGGGTATAGATGTCACGCTCTGGAGATCAGCTACACTGTCTGGGACGTTCCATGCCGCAGGCAAGTAGAAGTACCGGTCCTCTTGTCCCTTCGGTCTTGAAGTGAGTAGTTTCCGCAGTAACTCCGTATTCTTGGCACTAGGCGCACTCTCCCAGTCTTGGTATGAATCGAAACTATCAAGCGAGAGACACTGTGCAAGAATCACCCTATCCGCCTTCATGCGCTCCAAACGAAGAACGAGATCGCAACTCGGAGTAAGGACCACATACAACCTTCCTGCATCCGCATCCCCTTCCGTCGACTCTGGCGTTGCTAGCAGGTCGCCCATCTTGTAGTTGGAGTTAGGCGGCTGAACGTAGTAGCGTGTGGGATGAATGGCGTCTCCTAAAGTTGCCTCGTCCGTTTGTCCGAGTTCTTGCGCTAGACTTTCAGCTCCTTCCTCGAAGGAGACCGCGAGTCTCCTAGACAGCAAGTATGCCATGTCTTCTGGGCGATCTACAAGATCAGGCCAATTGTGCTCGACGAAGTTGGCCATGAAGACACGCTCAACATCGGCCAGATGGCTTGATACGGATTGTAGAAGGTGTGGAAGGCCTGAGCCGATAACGTTCTCAATAGCTTCTTCCAGATCAGTGATAGGATTCATGGCGATCTTTGAAACCGTCTGTACGAATGGAGCACTTGAGATGCTCATGGAGACATCCGGCAAGGCCGTATAGAAGACAATCGGAATGAAGCGACGCATGCGTATCTCATCGAATACTTTGATGCCTGTTTCATCCGACGGTGTGTGGCCAGATTTATCGCGAATATCTAATACTAGAATATCGAACGTTTCGCTTACAAGTAGCTCTACAGCCTTGTCAAAGGTCTGTTCGAATCTCGTTGTGATCGGGCGCGGGTCTGAGACAGATACATAGGACTCCAGTAACTCAGAAATCGTTGTGCCAACCTCTGGCTCATCGTCGACCACCAAGACCCGCCAACAAATTGTCAACCGACTCCCCTCCTCAAGGTGACCCTGAATCGAGCTCCGCCCAGTTCCCCGGGTTCCAACAATGCCAACTCGCCGCCGTAGTAGTCCTCAACAATTTCTCCGGTAATCGCCAAACCTAGACCGACACCATCCTCTTTAGTGGTGAAGTAGGGATCGAAGATGAATTCACGATCACCCTCTGGAACGCCTGGACCAGAGTCTTCAACGATGACCACGAGACTGCCGTCTTGGCCACGTTCGACAGCTAGCGATATCACTCTGGATCCTCGTCTGACTTGTTTCAACCAATAGAGAGAATTCTGTAGGAGATTCAGTATCACTTCCTGAAGATCTGTGCTGTCCAAGGCCACTTCGTGCGCTCCGCTAGGCAAACGCACCTCGGCACCGACGGTGCCGATCTCGTTCTGCAAGAGAGCCACCGCATTCATGATGGCGTTCTCAATCAGGTACTTCTGTGATTTCCCACGTCTTCGACCCCCGAAGGGTTCGATGCGTCGAATGACATCGTTCGCCACGTCCGCCTGCGCGGAAACCGTCCTAAATCGCTTCATTGGTTTCGCGAGGCGAGCGGAACCTACCATTGAGGCAACTTCAGGAGCAATGTCCTCCAATTCTCGTTCACCCAACACTGCTGCCTGACGAATCGCTACGATAGGTTGAGCAGCATCGTGAACTACCTTGTCAACCAGTTGTCCAAGTGTTGCAAGTCGGTGATATCGCGCCAAGACTTCTCCTACTTCACCGATCCGTTCATCAAATTCTTGTTGTGTTGCATCTAGTAGATTCTGAATTCGCGTGTCATCAGGCAACTCCTGTCGGACGGCTTCTCTGATGACTCCAAGATCGAATCGAGCGAGCAACCCACCTCTACGTTTACGCTGAACCTCCCGTCGCGGCCTAAGCTTATATCGCTCGACTTCGATCATTGACAGAACTTCCGCGACAGCCTTACGAAGGTCTGTGAAGGCCGGGCCTTCGAGGATTCCTTCTCGATTGGACTGATCATTGAGTTGGGGGTTCGTGTCACGTCCGATCAGTACGTATCCAACAATCTGATTATTCGATAGCTTATGTGTAGGTTCCTGTACGCGTCTACGATCGAGCCCCAGCCAATCATTGCCCCTCTCACCATATGGAAGCACACGGAAGCCATCACGATAGACGTTAACACCAGCCGCGGAATCCAAGATCCCTCGAACCCGCTTGAGGGTCCCAACTTCATTTGCTATGGTTCTCAACGAATCACTGTCCCGGTCCCAGACGTTCAGAAAGACCTCAAACGGTCCACACTCCAAGCCTTTCCGGTCAGCAATCATCTGAAGAGTGCGATCAAACTCCAATTCGCTCCCATCCTTCAATTCCATGAGTACCGTAGCTTGACCGCTTGCTTTGATCTCGGCGCTCAGCTTGTAATGGGGTTCTTGGAGCGTGGAAGGTGAGCTGATTAGTTCTGTGCCTCTGCCGACAGCACCCCGAGTGTCGAGTATGATAGCGAAGTCGTGTACAATCTTCCGCTCGTCCTGAAACGGAGTGATGAGTCTGGATAGAGAACGGCGAAGATCCTCGATGAGTTCTGAGGTCCAAGAACTGCGGAGTCCTGAGATCGTGAGGAGTGTGCCGTGATCGGCCGTGGGCCTTTCGATTGCTTCCAAGTAGGGAACGACATCATTCCAGATGCTGCTGACGAAACCATCCGGACCGAAGTCGCCGTGTTCGCCCACGTCAAGGCTTACCTCAACATCTTCGAGATACTTGTCATCATCGTCGAAGGCTGACCAATCGATGTCCAATTCCACCTCGCCGGTGCCTTCAGCCTTCGAGATCAACTCCAACCGATCGCCCAGTTTCGCAGATGCGAAGCGCCCGACGCCCTTCTCGCCCAGCACCCTTCGGCCTCCTGTCGTGGTCTGCGATCTCGTTCTGAAGGATGTCGCCGGCTCGAGCCATGTCTCGAGGATCGTCTTCTCGTCCATGCCGTGGCCGTTGTCCAGGACTTGAATCCTGCTCGTGCCGGACGGCCCTAGCCCATCGGACTCGTCCGTCAGCCGAATGAGCACCACCCGGGCATCGGCGTCGTAGGAGTTCTTCACGAGCTCGGTTATGGCCACCACATCGCTGCTGATGAGCTCAAGGCCGAGCGTCGTCATGAGTCGGGCCCGCGGCCGGAATCGCAGGCCGTCTCGCGCCTTGCCGCCCACTGGCCTCAATCCCCTGCCCTGATGCGAGACTTGAGAATGCCGCAACGGCACCTCGATAGGTTTCCCCCGACTGCAAGCGTCACGAGACCGACCCCCGACAGATCCGCTTCAGTGGGCACCGGCGGCATTCCGGTGACTTGGGTGTACAGAGGTCTGCCCCGATGCGGTGCATGGCCACGTTGAGCGTCACAGCGTCCTCCTGCGCGCCGACCAGCTTCGCCAGCTCCATCCGTCCGGCCGAGTTGGTCTTCAGCTGGCCGCACGCCGCGCCGGTCACTCTCGCAGCAACCCGCAGGGCCGGCGCTGACGCGACCAGTCCATCCGACTCACCAGTCATGAGGGCGTACCAGCGGCGAGCAGCGGGACCCAGCCGCGTCGCATCGCGCCAACTCTCGGAGTCCCAGCCTCTTGGATCGTCGCTCAGCAAGAACGCGGCCGCCCTGATGCGGTCGAGGAGTGCGGAGCATCGCTTTGAGCCATCGGAAGCGGCCAACAGATCGAAGGCCCACTCGTCGGCCCCGGTGAGTGTCGGCACCAAGCGCAGCACTCGATCCGCCGTCAGCCACGCGTCCTTGCTCCCTGACCGGCAGATGAGTCCCACCGTTACCGGCCACAGGTTCCCTGGGTAGGCCCAAGGAGCGTCGACGCGGTCGACGGTCGCCCAAACGGCGAGCGCTGCCCGGAACTCGGCTCGCTGTGTCGACGATCGGGGATGAGGCGAATCGCACCCGCGCAAGCTGTCGAGTATGGCGGATCCGACCGACTCGCCGAGCGCGGGGGGCACGGCATTGCCGATCTGCCGGAATTGGTGCGAACGCGACCCGGCGAAACGGAACGTGTCGGGGAACGTCTGGAGCCGAGCGGCCTCGCGCACGGTGAGCGTTCGGTGCTGTTCGGGATGTATGTACCAGTAGCCGTCCTTAGCCAGGTGCGCCGTGATCGACCTAGAGGGCTCAGACCAACTGAGCCGGTGGTACTTGTCGTCGAAGATGTCGTCTCGGTAGCGCTTCAAGTAGCCGGGCAGCTCCGAGTACAGGGTGTCGGCGGTCATGAGCTTGAACGCTTCGAAGTCGTCGGGGCGAACCGAGCGAGTGCTGTGGTCGTGAACAACCCACGCCTCAGCGCCGACGCAATCCTTGCGGGCCGCTCGGGCGAAGTCGCTCGCCTCACGGTCGCCGTAGGCCATGGTCTCCGCCCCAATCGGCGTGTCCGGTGCCACGTCGAGAACCGGCAGGTCCCAGATGGCGTCGCGAACGGTCGCCGTTCCTGAGGCCTCGGGCCACCTGAACGCCCCTCCGTCTCGAAGGCCGATGAGGATGAGCCGTTGGCGGTGCTGGGGCACCCCGTGCCGCGACGCGTCGATGATGCGGGCGTCAGCCTCGTAGCCCGCGCGCTCGAGCCGGTCGATCATCGTCCTCAGCACGAGCATCTCGTCGCCGAGGGCCATGTCGGGCACATTCTCCAGCAGCACCGCACGCGGCCGAACGCGCTCAACCACATCCAGGAAGGCTCGCCACAGTTCTTTGCGGATATCGACGGCGTCACGAACCCCTCGATCCACCAGACTGCGGATCTTGGACCGACCGGCGCGGGAGAAGGGCTGGCAGGGTGGCCCCCCGGCGATCAAGTCGACATCGAGATTCTCGCAAAGTCCGACGACTGCGTCCCTGGATCGCTCGTCACCCAAGTCGAGCTGCAGGATCCGCCCGGGCAGGTTGTGGGCGTGGCTCTCCAGCGACCAGCTGTCTGAGTCCACGGACAGCGCCACGCGGTACCCAGCCGCCGTCAACCCGTGGCTGAGACCGCCCGCGCCGCAGAACAGGTCGACGGCCAAGGGCCGCCGCGAACGGCGAGCCCAAGCCTCCCACTCATCCGTTGCGGGGGCATCAGGATGCCCGGCAAGCCGCAATGGAGCCGTGCGACGCGGCCTGACGCCGTACTTGCCGGGTCGCGCTGACCTCTCCTGCTGCATCTGATTCCACCCTATCCCATAGCCAATGGCTCAGAATCCACCCAATCACCCTACAGCATCATCTATCACGCCACTACTTTAAACAGCATGACATTTGTCAGATCATCGACAGGCGTTCCCCTCAAGGCCGCACCCGCCGCGTGCACGCTGGCCTACACCCTCTGATTTGCGGAATGCGCTAGCATTCGGCGGCGACGCCGCGCACTTAGCATCGGACGACCCGCCGGGTGTGCTACGGTTCAACCTTGATCCGGCGGCGCAGGCCATCGTCTCGAACGGTGGCTGCCTTGGCCTGGCTTGTGTGACGCCATACCTGACGCCAAGCCAACAGTAGTTTAGTAAACACCCAGTTCAAAGGGTATTTCTGGGCTCTGTCTCAGCGGAGAGTATGGGATTTGAACCCATGGTGACCCGGAGGCCACAACGGCTTTCGAGGCCGCCCCATTCGTCCGCTCTGGCAACTCTCCGCCGCAGAGGCTACCGGCGGCCCTCCGGGTCGCCTGCAGGGCTCGCACCGGAGTCCCGCAGGTCCGAGAAGAACTCCTTGAGCAGCGCGGCGCACTCGTCGGCCCGCGCCCGTGGCACCACCTCGAACTCGTGGTTGAGCCGGGGGTCGGCGCCGAGGTTGTAGAGCGAGCCGAGGGCGCCGGCTTTGGGGTCGGTGGCGCCGAACACGACCCTGGCCACCCGGGCCTGCTGCAGCGCGCCTGCGCACATGGGGCACGGCTCCAGGGTCACGGCCACCGTCGCGCCGTCGAGGCGCCAGCCGCCCATGCGGGCCGCAGCGTCGCGCAGGGCCAGGATCTCGGCGTGGGCGGTGGGATCGCCGGTGAGCTCGCGCTCGTTGTGTCGGCGGGCGACCACCTCGCCGTCGAGCCACACCACCGCGCCCACGGGCACGTCGCGGTGAGCGGATGCGGCCTGGGCCTCGGCCAGGGCCAGACCCATGAGCTCGTCGTCGGTCATTGATGCTCTGGGTTTTGTCGACCTCTCGCTGCCCGAACCGCCGACAGGTCTAGGCAGGCACCGGATCCTCGGCGCCGGGCACGGGGCGTCACGGGACTATGGCGACGTGTCATGTCGGCGGTCACGGGTCGATGTTGGTGGCTATCAGGTCGGCCATCGCTTTGGCTGCGGCTGCGGTCAGGGGGCCGTCCACCACAGGGAGCTCCTTGTCGTCGATGCGGGCGATCGACTGCACGATGCGGGTGGAGGAGGCCAGGAAGGCCTCGGAGACGTTGGGCAGCTCCTCCACGGGCAGGTGCGTCTCGGCGATGTCGAACTGCTCCAGCAGCAGCGCCCGGGTGACGCCGGCCAGGCAGCCGGTGTCAAGCGGTGGGGTGTGGAGCCTCTCGCCGTCGGACCAGAAGATGTTCGATCCGGTGCCCTCGCTCACCCTTCCCCGGGTGTCCGCGAAGATCGCCTCCGACGCGCCCCGCTCCCGAGCCATGTCCAGGGCCAGCACATTCTCGGCATAGGAGGTGGTCTTGACCCCGGCCATGCCGCCGCGCTCGTTGCGCAGGAACGGCACCACCGCCACCGCCGTGCCCGGCGGGTAGACGGGCGGCCGATTGCCGGCGATCACGATTGTCGAGGCTCGGGCCCCGCTCCGTCCCGAGCCCAGGGGCCCGGCGCCGCTGGTCAGGGTGATGCGCACCACGCCCGCTGCGGGAGCGGTGTCGAGGCAGTTGGCGATGGCGGTGCGCAGGTCCTCGTCGCTGTAGGGGCAGGCGAACCGCAGGGCGCGGGCGGAGCGGCGCAGACGCTCGATGTGCCGGCGCACCGCGAACGCCGCTGCCCCTGTGCCGTCGCGCACTACGAGCAGCGTCTCGAAGACGCCGTCGCCCACGATCACGCCGTGGTCGTCGGCGCGCAGATGCGGCTGGTCGGGCTCAACCATGCGTCCGTTCACCCACACTGCCTGCGCGCTCATCTGCACGAAACTATCGGAGGGAGCGTGACCGGCAGCTAGCCGACCCCGTCGAGGTGGTCAAGAACTCTGAAATGTTCGGCCTCCGGCGGCGATACGTTGGCAATGATGAGGTCCTGGATCCAACGGCACTGGCGCTGGGCGCTTCCGACTGCAGTCGTTCTGGCGGGGGTGGGAGCCTGGCTGGTGTTCAGCTTCTTCGCCTTCCACACCATCTTGTTCGACGAAGAGGTGGACGAGGAGTTGCCCTTCACCGCCCGTGCTGCTCCCTCGGGCATAGTCGGCGACGAGACAACCGCCGAGATGGCCGACGCCATGAACAAAGCCATGGCTGAACTGGACATGCCGATGGACGAAGAGGTCGACGAGCCCATGCCCCCGATGGCTGCCACCGATGCCGGCCCACCGGACGATGAGAGCGTCGAGGCAGTCCAGCCCACCGACGAAGCCCAGCAGCCCGAGGCCACACAGCCCGAGGCCGCACAGCCCGAGGCCGCACAGCCCGAGAGCGCCGAGCCCGAGGCCACACAGCCCGAGAGCGCGGAGCCCGAGGCCACACAGCCCGAGAGCGCGGAGCCCGAGGCCACACAGCCCGAGAGCGCCGAGCCTCAGATCATCGTGGAGGCGGCCGGGTCGTTCGTGTCCCGGTCGCACCCCACCGAGGGCAGCGCCCGTGTGCTCGGCGACGGCAGCGGCCTGCGCTTCCTGCGGCTCGAGGACTTCCGCACCGACAACGGCCCCGACCTGAACGTGTATCTGTCCACCGCGCCCCCCGATGCGCCCGCTGGCGCCTTCGACGACGACTTCGTCGACCTCGGCGACCTCAAGGGCAACGTCGGCTCCCAGAACTACGAGATCCCCGCCGGGCTCGACCTGGACCGCTACTCCACTGTGACGATCTGGTGCGTGCGCTTCGGCGTGGTGTTCGGCGCGGCCGACCTCATCGCCAGCTGAGAGTCGAATCGAGCAGGAACGACGTTCCGGGGGAGGGGTCGGCGCCCAAACCGGACAGCTCGACGATGAGCCATCCCTTGTCCTGTTCGGGCGGCTCGGTCAGGGCGACCACCAGCGCAGGTGTCCGGTCGGTGGTCAGCCAGGCGATGGATGTCGAGTCCTCAGACCATCTCGGCCGGCCGTAGCCGCCCACGTCCAGCAGGCGCAGCTCCTGCGTCTCGGGATGGAAGAGCCAGGCCGGGCTGGTGTCGTTGAGCACCCAGCGGCCGTCGGGCGAGACGGAGATGTCGGCCATTTCAGCGATGAATTCCCGGGGCAGCTCCCTGGCACGATCGGTGGCGGTGTCCACGGCCACCACCGTGCACGAGAGCTTCTCGTCGCAGCGCTGCTCCACTCGCAGGCCACCGCTCGTGGCGAGGAGCCTGTGCTCGCTCACGACTTCGAATCCCCCTAAAGTCGGCCGGAATGTCCTGCCCACCGGGGGAGTGACGAGCACGCCTGCGTCGCGGACCACTATCAGCTGGGAGCCCGAGGGCGCTTGCAGCTCGCCGGTCAGGACTCCGTAGTCCTGCCAGGCATTCAGCCGTATGGCGCCGTCCGGGCCGTGGGGCCGGCTGATCACCCAATAGTCCACGAGCGGTTGATCCGAAGGCACCAGCTGTGCGTCGGAAGCGACGAGCACCGCGGTGGGCGGGTTCTCCGTTAGCGACAGCCCCACCGTGCGCTTGCCGTCGCTGAGCGTCGTCAAGTCGGCGAGCGGCAGAACCGACCCGGACGTTTCGATGGGCAGGCGCTCCACCGCCCCCGTAGCCAGGTCCAGCCGGGCCACGTGGCTGCCGCTCAGATAGGCAAGCCAGCCCTCGAGGCCGCTGAACGGTTCCGCGGGCGCCGCGCTCGGCAACTCCTCACCTTCAGAGGCGACTTCGACCGGGCTCTCGATATCTCGAAGAGGGCTGCTGGTGGTAGGCACCTCGAAGGGGCCCTCGTCCAGCCCGTTCGAGTCGGGGCCGTCGATGTCGGCGCTGTCATTGCCGGTCAGGCTGAGCAGCCACAGCACTGCGATCAGGGCAACGAGCACGCCGATCAGCCCGGCTGCGGCCGGCAACTGACGCCGATGTTCGTCGCCGGTGCCGATGTCGTCGCGGCCCTCGTCGCCGGTGCCGCTACCCGTGTCGTCGCGGCCGTCCAGCGGTGCCGCGTCCATTCCGGCACCGTATCGGTCGAGCGCGGAGCGGTGTGTCCGCGCTATCCGGTTTGAGCTAGGCAGTGCCAGGTGGTGTCGGGCTGTTCCATCCGTGCCGCAAAACCCTAGCCCGAAGCGGGTTTCTCGCCTCGGTGCCGTGTGCTGTGCCGTTCCAGCGAGTGCCACCGGGTGCTGTCTCATGTCGCTTCTAAACTGACAATGAGACTGACAAGCCTGATCGACGGGAGACGTGATGGGGCGGCTAACAGCGACGGGCGTGAAACAGGTGAAAGAGCCCGGTCGGCACGGCGACGGTCGCGGCGGGCATGGGCTCACGCTAGTAGTCACAGAGAAGTCTGCCGGTGGGCTGAACAAGTCGTGGGTGCAGAGAATCCGCATCGGCGGCCGAGAGACCAACATCGGCCTCGGTGCTTGGCCGGTCATCACCCTCGCAGTCGCTAGGCAGAGAGCGCTGGAGAACGCTCGGACGGTCGCGGCGGGCGGAGACCCCCGCGTCAGTGACCGGGTGCCGACCCTCAGAGAACTGGCAGAGCAGACGATGAAGAGTCGCAGCGGCCAGTGGAGGGGCGAGCGCAATGAGGCCCAGTGGCGGTCCAGCCTGGACGCTCACGCCGCATCTCTGATGGACCGACCAGTTGACAAGATCGGCCTCCGCGATATTCGCAGGGCGCTGCAGCCCATCTGGACCACCAAGGAGGAAACCGCTCGCCGGGTCCGGCAGCGCATCCACATCATTATGCGGCGGGCGGTCGCTGAGGGACACCGGCGGGACAATCCGGCCGGGCCAGAACTCATGGAGGCTCTCGGCCCGCAGAGCGGCCGTAGGGGGCGTTTTCGCTCCCTGCACCACTCAGACGTCGCTGCCGCTATCGGGGCAGTCAAGGCGTCGCAGGCTCACAGCGCGACGAAGCTCGCCCTGGAATTCCTGGCGCTGACAGCCGCCCGTCCGGGCGAGGTCTACGGCTGCCGGTGGGACGAGATTGACCTCACGGCCGCGACCTAGACGATCCCTCCCAGCCGCACCAAGCCCGAAACAGAGCACAGGGTGGCGCTCTCCACGCGAGCCGTGGCGGTGCTCACCGAAGCGCAAGAACTGTTTGGCGATGACGGATTGGTGTTCCCGGCGATGAGGGGCGGGATGATGAGCGACGGCACGATAACGAATCGCTTGAACCGTCTCGGCATTGATTGCAGCCCGCATGGGATGCGCTCATCGTTCAGGTCATGGTGCGCTGACACGAGCCAGAGTGGGGAAGCGGCCGAGCTGGCCCTCGGTCACGTCGTCCGCGGCGTCCAGGGGGCCTATCAGCGGTCAGACCTGCTGGAGGCACGCCGCCCGATAATGCAGGACTGGGCGGACTACCTGCGGCCTGTTTGAGCGGGCGCCAGCGGCTACTACCAGCCGAGCCAACTCTCTCCGCTCCGTTCGCGTCAGCCGCCCCCGTGCCAACAGCCACAAAATCTGGGGCCGGGGTGCGACCGGCTGCGCTTCTTGGGCTGCCGTTGCCGCTGATGGCCGCAGAGATGTGATGTGGCGCTGACGGTGAGGTGGCGAGTGTTAGCTGGCCCGCCCCTCGGCGGGGTCGGGCGTGGGCCGGGATTGGGAATGTTGGGGGTCAGCGGCGGCGCGAAGGGGGAGGGGGTCTGCGCCCACAAGCATCAGGTTCGCTGCCCTCGGCCCGCAGCCCCCTCAAAGGGCCAACGAACCGGCCGCCCAGCGATACAAGCCAACGGCCAGCGACCGAGAGGGCGGGGTGAAATAGGGGCAGAAGATTGAGGCGGTGTATCGGGGGCCGTGCCAGAGTTGGGGTCGGTGAGAATGCTGACGGTTGGATTGTGGCTGAGATGCGAACCGCCAGGAAGGCCACATGTGCTATTCGTTCTCCGGCAGGTTCACGTCGTCTCAGAAAGGTGAAAGAAGCGCGACCCCGTGTGAGAGGTGTAGTAAGTTGTCCGGCGTAGCCGACCTACAGGGTTGGCCCTCATCTGCGGTTGACGACACCGCACCTCTGTCAAGGAGAGACCCAGATGGGTGACCGGATTGTGCGGATCGACGAGCTGACGACGATGCTCGGTCTCAGCAAATCAACAATCTGGCGGCGCATCCGCCAGGGCGAATTCCCGCCTGCGATCCTGCTGGGCGGCGAGCATGCCAGGGCCGTCGGCTGGCGAGAGTCAGCGGTCCTGAAGTGGCTCGATGACCACGAATCCGTCTCAGGTAGCCAGGTCAGGTCCTCCGCTGCGGCCAAATAGTGTGGGTGCTCACAGCGCCTAATCCGCCGTGTGGATCTTCCTTTCCGGTCGGCTCATCGCTATGGTCGAGCTTCCTGGGAATGGGCAGAAATGCTCTTTCTTAGGGGGCTTGTTGGAGCCCTGGCCATTCGGCTGGGGCTTCAACTCTTTGTCGGTGAACACCGGCCGTGCGCGTGCTTGTCTGCTTACAACATCTAATGGTGCTTTCTTGCAGATTTTCAGGGTCTCGGCGCCTAAGCCACTATCAGGTAATAGATGGTGAGAACTGCGAGATATGCCATAAACACTGAGGTGGAAGTGGCGCGAAATCTCTTTTTGCGTGGATGTGTCGCTCGGCATTCTCTAGACAGGTGACTTCCCCCGGTTTTGCGTATCACGGCGCCCGATAATTGGGGTATAGCCCCCCAAGAAGAGAGAAACCCATGATTAGGACAGTCCGACACAGAACCGTTCAGACTCTTGCGGCGGCCGCGACGGTGGCCCTGCTCGCGTCGGCGTGTGGCAGCGACACGGCCGACCCGGTTGTGGTGGCGCCTCCGACGACGGCGCCCGGCCCAACCGCTCTAGAGGAACTCACCTACCTCCTGGCGGATTCCGATGACTCGCTCATCGACCCCTTTATAGAAGAGGAGATAGAGAGCGAGCCCGAGTCCGAGTCCGTGACTCCTAATACCGACTCCGAGCCAGAGGCTGCGCCCGAGCGAGAGCCCGAGCCCGTACCCGAGCCCGAGCCAGAGCCCGTACCCGAGCCGACGCCCGAGCCCGAACCCGAGCCGGAGCCGGAGCAGCAGTCCGCGCCCGCCCTGTCCGTAGACCCAGCGACGGTGCCCTATCTCGGTGGGTACGACTTCGCAGTGACGGGTTCGGGGTTCACGCCTCGTATCGCTCTGTTCCTGGTGGTTTGCACCATCCCTGGTGACCCTGTGACGCCGCAGACTCCGGCAGAGGACCTCGCGGCTGCGATGGCGCAGATCCGGCAAGATGACTGCGACCTCGGGAACACCAAGCAGGTGTCCACTGACCCCGACGGTGCCTTCACCGTTCGGACCAGAGGCACTGTCGGTGCCACGAACTTCGCCTGGGTGGCCAGCAACTCCGCACAAACCGAAGTGGCAGCCATCCCGATCTTCGCAGAGACCCAGGGACATGGGCCGGGCGTATGGGTCAGACCGGCGGCGGGAGTGGTGCCGCCAACGTTCCCGGTCTGTGAGATCCCGCCATACGGGGAGAACTGCATCCCGCCGTCTGAGTGGCAGAGCGGCGAGGTCACCCCCAATCAGCGCCAAACTATAGAACGTGTCGTACAGGAGCCGCAAACGAATCGGTGTCGTTCACTAGCGCGGTTCAGCCCGTGCCATCGCTTACTGTCGACGCGCACGAGGATCCGTCCGTTCTTGCGGGGCCTTGTCGGTCGGGTGTCAGTCGGGTGGGAGTTGTTGCTTCGGCGGGGCCTGTGGGGTTTGTTCAGCTCTGTGCGGGGGTTCTGAGGATGCCTTGGTCTATCCAGCTCTGGGGGTTGTTGTGGATGCGGAAGAGGAAGGCGGCGGTGTGGGCTCGCGTGGCGCTGCGGCCGCTGCAGAAGGTGTCGGGCTCGCAGCCGGTGGTGATGTTGTGCTCGACCATCCATGCGACTGCGGGTGCGTAGTAGGCGTTGGGGTCGACGTCGTTGAAGCCGGTCTGGGCGGGGGGCTGCTGCGCTTGGTCGTCGTGGATGTAGCGGTACAGCAGGGTGGCAATCTGGGCTCGGGTCGCTGGCCGGCTGGGGCAGAACCACCTGGTTGAGTCCTGGTCGCGGCAGCCGACTGTCACCCCGGCCTGCACGGCCCAGCCGATCGCCGAGTCCGAGTAGTAGGACGATTCCACGTCCGTGAACACCTCCGAGCCCAGAGCCTCGGGAACCGGCCGGCCCGCGGCGCGCCACAGGAACGTCACGAACTCCTGGCGGGTGACGGCCCGCGACGGGCAGAACATCTCCTGACCGCAGCCGGTGGTGATGTTGTGTTCGAGCATCCAGGTGACTGCGGGCGCGAAGTAGTCGTCTGCTTCGATGTCGGTGAAGGCGCCGGCTGCGCCGGTCGGTTGGGCTGCCTGCTCCGGTGCGTCTCCGCCGCCGCCGCCGCCACCGCCGCCGGGTGGTGGCCCGCCTCCGCCGCCGGGTGGTGGCCCGCCTCCGCCGGGTGGGTCTGCGTTGCCGGGGTCCCTCGAGCCGGTGGGAACGACTGGGTCTGACGCTTCGGAGCGGGACGAGGTGCCCTGGCTGTTGGTGGCGGTGACGGTGAAGGTGTAGGAGGTGCCGCTGGAGAGTCCGGTGATGGTGCAGAACGTGGCTCCGCTGGTGATGCAGTTGTTGCCGCTGGGGGAGGCAGTGGCGGCGTAGCCCGTGATGCGGGAACCGCCGTTGTCGCCGGGCGCGGTCCATGCCACTTCGGCGGACCGGTCGCCGGACTGCGCCGTCACGTCGGTCGGGGCGCCGGGAACGGCGAGGACGCTGTCCACTTCGGACGACGCGGCGTATCCGGAGTTGTCGTGGATGTCGGTGGATCGGAAGCAGGCCTGCCGGCCGATCCGGGTCGAGGTGTAGGTGACGTCCTCGCCCTCGGTGTAGCGGCTCGACCCGGCGAAGCTTGTGGTGTCGTCGCAGGCCGCGCCCGCAGCGGTCCATGTGTAGTGCCAGGCGGTGTCGACCGGGTCGTCGTCGAGGGCCTCGAACGCGTTGACGCCCGTGAGCGCGGTCACCGTCACCGCCGGTGCGGTCAGGTCCACCGGGATCGACGCGCGGTGGCCGGCGTTGTCGGACGCGTTGACCGACCGGAAGCACAGCCTCCGGCCCTCGTGTGCGGTGGTGTAGGGCACGTCGTCGCCCTCGGTGTAGTCGGTGGCCGAGTTGAAGTCCGTGGAGGCGTCGCAGGTGGCGTTGCCGGCGATCCACACATGGTGCCAGGTGGTGTCGGTCGGGTCGTCGTCGACAGCCTCGAACGCGTCGGTGCCCGGCACCCGGGTCACGGTCACCGCCGGCGCGGAGAGGTCGATCACCGTCGACTGGCCGTAACCGGGGTTGCCGTCGGTGTCCGTGGACCGGAAGCACAGCCGCAGGCCCTCGTCGGCGCTCTGAAGCACCATGTTGGCGCCCTCGGTGTAGTCGCCGGCCGAGTTGAAGTCCGTGGATGGGTCACAGTTCCCGCCGGCGGTGGTCCACTCGTATTTCCACGTCGTGGTGCCCGAGTCGTTGTCGGTGGCCTTGCGGGTGCGCGGCACAGTGCCCGCTTCCACGGTGACTGTGGGCGCTTGGCGGTCGGCGCGTTCGGAGCGGCCGTAGCCGGCGTTGCCGTTGGTGTCGGTCGACTGGAAGCACAGCCGCCGACCGTCATGGCTCGACTGGGGATCCACATCGTCGCCCTCGGTGTAGGAGGTCGAGCCCGAGAAGCTCGTGGAGTCGTCGCAGTTCGCACTGGCGTCGCCCCACACGTATTGCCAGGCGGCGTCGGCGTCGTTGTCGGTGGCCTTGAAGGTTCCGGATCCGGTGCCTGCGGCGACGGTGACTGTGGGCGGTCGGCGGTCGGCGGGCTCGGAGCGGCCGTAGCCGGCGTTGCCGTTGGTGTCGGTGGACCGGAAGCACAGCCGCCGGCCGTCATGGCTCGACTGGGGATCCACGTCGTCGCCCTCGGTGTAGGAGGTCGAGCCCGAGAAGCTCGTGGAGCTGCCGCAGTTCGATCCGCCCCCGGTCCACACGTACTGCCAGGTTGTGTTGTCGTCGTCGTCGGTGGCTCTGAAGGTTCCCGGGTCGTTGCCCGCGGCCAGCGTCACCGTGGGTGCTTGGCGGTCGGCGCGGTCGGAGCGGCCGTGGCCGGCGTTGCCCGCAGTGTCGGTGGACTGGAAGCAGAGCCGCCGGCCGTCGTTGGCTGGGGCGGGGTTGACGTCGCGGTCCTCGGTGTAGCTGCTCGAGCCGGAGAAGCTCGTGGAGTCGTCGCAGGTCGCGTTGCCCGCGGTCCACACGTACTGCCAGGTTGTGGTGTCGGTGTCGTTGTCGGTGGCTTTGAAGCTGCCTGCGGTGTTGCCTGCGGCGACGGTGACCGTGGGTGCTTGGCGGTCGGCGGCATCGGAGTGGCCGTGGCCGGCATTGTCTGCGGTGTCGGTGGATCGGAAGCAGAGCCGCCGGCCGTGGTCGCCCGGGCCGGGGTTGACGTCGTCGCCCTCGGTGTAGTCCGTGGCCGAGTTGAAGCTCGTGGAGTCGTTGCAGGTCCCGCCGCCCGCGGTCCACACGTATTGCCAGGTTGTGGTGGCCGAGTCGTTGTCGGTGGCTTTGAAGGTTCCCGGGTCGTTGCCCGCAGACACCGTCACCGTGGGTGCTTGGCGGTCGGCGGCATCGGAGCGGCCGTGGCCGGCGTTGCCCGCAGTGTCGGTGGATCGGAAGCACAGCCGCCGGCCGTGGTCGCCCGGGCCGGGGTCCACTGTGTCGTCTTCGGTGTAGCTCGTGGCCGAGTCGAAGTTGGTGCCGGCGGTGCAGTTCGCGCCGGCGGAGGTCGAGACGTATTGCCAGGTCGTGGTGCCCGAGTCGTCGTCGGTGGCTTTGAAGGTTCCCGGGTCGGTGCCTTCGGCGACGGTGACTGTGGGTGCTTGGCGGTCGGCGGCATCGGAATGGCCGTGGCCGGCGTTGCCCGCAGTGTCGGTGGATCGGAAGCACAGCCGCCGGCCGTGGTCGCCCGAGCCGGGGTTGACGTCGTCGTCCTCGGTGTAGTTCCTGGGCGAGCTGAAGTTCGTGCCCGTGTCGCAGTCCGCGCCGGCGTCGGTCCACACGTAGTGCCAGGCGGTGGTGCCGGTGTCGTTGTCGGTGGCTTTGAAGGTTCCCGGGTCGGTGCCTTCGGCGACGGTGACTGTGGGTGCTTGGCGGTCGGCGGCATCGGAGTGGCCGTGGCCGCGGTTGTCTGCGGTGTCGGTGGATCGGAAGCAGAGCCGCCGGCCGTGGTTGCCTGAGCCGGGGTTGATGTCGGTGTTCTCGGTGTAGCTCGTGGCCGAGTTGAAGTTCGTGCCGGTGTCGCAGTCCGCGCCGGCGTCGGTCCACACGTATTGCCAGGTCGTGGTGCCGGTGTCGTTGTCGGTGGCTTTGAAGGTTCCCGGGTCGGTGCCCGCAGACACCGTGACCGCCGGCGCGGTCAGGTCCACCGTGCCCGAGGCGCCGTAGCCGGCGTTGTTGGACGTGTTGACCGACCGGAAGCACAGCCTGCGGCCCTCGTTCGCGGTGGTGAGCACCACGTCGGCGCCCTCGGTGTAGGTGGTGGCCGACCCGAAGCCGGTGGAGCTGCCGCAGGCCGCGCCGGCGGCGGTCCACACGTATTGCCAGGTGGTGGTGCCGGTGTCGTCGTCGGTGGCTTTCAAGGTGTCCGCGCCGACGCCCGCAGCCACTGTCACCGCCGGCGCGGACAAGTCGATGACCATCGACCGGCCGTAGCCGACGTTGCCGCTGGTGTCGGCGGACCGGAAGCACAGCCTGCGGCCCTCGTTCGCGGTGGTGAGCACCACGTCGGCGCCCTCGGTGTAGGTGGTGGCCGACCCGAAGCCGGTGGAGCTGCCGCAGGCCGCGCCGGCGGTAGTCGACACGTAGTGCCAGGTCGTGGTGGCCGAGTCGTCGTCGGTGGCTTTGCGGGTGCCCGTGGCGCCGCCCGCAGCCACTGTCACCGTCGGCCGTCGGCGGTCGGCGACGCCGGAGTGGCCGTAGCCCGTGTTGCCGACGCCGTCGACGGACCGGAAGCACAGCCGGCGGCCGTCGTGGCCGGAGCCGGGGTTGACATCGGTGTTCTCGCTGTAGGTCACCGCCGAGTTGAAGTTCGTGCCGGTGTCGCAGTCCGCGTCGGCGGCGGTCCACACGTAGCGCCAGGTCGTGGCAACCGTGTCGTCGTCGGTGGCTTTGAAGGTGCCCGGGTCGTTGCCCGCGGCCACCGTCACCGTCGGCGCCTGTGCGTCGGCGATGCCGGAGCGGCCGTAGCCGCTGTTGCGGACCCCGTCGACGGACCGGAAGCACAGCCGGCGGCCGTGGTCGCCCGAGCCCGGCACTACGTCGACACCCTCGCTGTAGGTCGCCGCCGAGTTGAAGTTCGTGCCGGTGTCGCAGTCCGCGTCGGCGGCGGTCCACACGTAGTGCCAGGTGGTGGTGCCCGAGTCGTTGTCGACAGCCTCGAACGCATTGGCACCCGACACCACCGACACTGTCACCGTCGGCGCCTGTGCGTCGGCGATGCCGGAGCGGCCGTAGCCGGTGTTGCCGACCCCGTCGACGGATCGGAAGCACAGCCGCCGGCGGTGGTGGTTCGGCTGGGGATCCACATCGTCGCCCTCGGTGTAGGAGCTCGAGCCGTTGAAGTTCGTGTTGGCGTCGCAGGGCCCGTTGCCGGCGGTCCACACGTAGCGCCAGGTGGTGGTGCCCGAGTCGTCGTCGATGGCTTTGAAGCTGCCCGCCTCGTTGCCTGCGGCCACCGTCACCGTCGGTGCCTGTGCGTCGGCGATGCCGGAGCGGCCGTAGCCGGTGTTGCCGACCCCGTCGACGGATCGGAAGCACAGCCGCCGGTCGTGGTCGCCCGAGCCGGGGTCGACGTCGACGCCCTCGCTGTAGTTCCTGGCCGAGTTGAAGCTTGTGTCGGCGTCGCAGTCCGCGCCGGCGGCGGTCCACACGTATTGCCAGGTGGTGGCGCCCGAGTCGTCGTCGGTGGCTTTGAAGCTGCCCGCGTCGTTGCCTGCGGCCACCGTCACCGTCGGTGCCTGTGCGTCGGCTGTGTCGGAGTGGCCGTAGCCGGTGTTGCCGTTGGTGTCGGTGGATCGGAAGCACAGCCGCCGGCCGTGGTCGCCCGAGTCGGGGTCGACGTCGTCGCCCTCGCTGTAGTTCCTGGCCGAGTTGAAGGTTGTGTCGGCGTCGCAGTCCGCGTCGGCGGCGGTCCACACGTATTGCCAGGTGGTGGTGCCCGCGTCGTTGTCGGTGGCCTCGAAGGTGCCTGGGCCGGTGCCCGCGACGACGGTGACGGTGGGTGCTTGGCGGTCGGCTGTGTCGGAGCGGCCGTAGCCGGTGTTGCCGTTGGTGTCGGTGGATCGGAAGCACAGCCGCCGGCCGTGGTCGCCCGAGCCGACGTCGGCGCCCTCGGTGTAGTCCGTGGCCGTGTTGAAGCTCGTGGAGCTGCTGCAGTTCGCGTTGCCGGCGATCCACACGTATTGCCAGGTGGTGGTGCCCGCGTCGTTGTCGGTGGCTTTGAAGGTGCCCGCGGAGTTGCCTGCGGCGACGGTGACGGTGGGTGCTTGGCGGTCGGCGCGGTCGGAGCGGCCGTAGCCGCGGTTGTTGGCGGGGTCGGTGGATCGGAAGCAGAGCCGCCGGCCGTGGTTGCCTGAGCGGGGGTTGACGTCGGCACCCTCGGTGTAGTTCGTGGGCGAGTTGAAGGTTGTGTCGGCGTCGCAGTCCGCGTTGCCGGCGGTCCACACGTATTGCCAGGTGGTGGTGCCCGCGTCGTCGTCGGTAGCTTTGAAGGTGCCCGGGTCGTTGCCCGCGGCCACCGTTACCGTTGACGTCTGGCCATCGGCGACGCCGGAGCGGGCGTAGCCGGAGTTGCCCTTGGCGTCGGTGGATCTGAAGCACAGCCGCTGGCCGTCGTTGGCCGGGGCCGGACGCACGTCGTCGCCCTCGCCGTAGCTGTTCGAGCCCGAGAAGTCCGTGTCGGCGTCGCAGTCCGTGTCGGCGGCGGTCCACACGTAGTGCCAGGTCGTGGCAACCGCGTCGTCGTCGGTGGCCTCGAACGCGTTGACGCCCGCCACCGCGGCCACCGTCACCGTGGGTGCTCGGCGGTCGGCGGCGTCGGAGCGGCCGTATCCGGCGTTGCCCGTGGTGTCGGTGGATCGGAAGCACAGCCGCCGGCCGTGGACGGCTGAGCCGGGGTCCACCGTGTCGCCCTCGGTGTAGGCGGTGGCCGAGTTGAAGTTGGTGCCGGCGTCGCAGTTCGCGCTGGCGGCGGTCCATTCGTAGTGCCAGGTGGTGGTGCCGTCGTCGTTGTCGGTGGCTTTGAAGCTGCCCGCGGCGGTGCCTCTGGCGACGGTGACTGTGGGTGCTTGGCGGTCGGCGGCGTCGGAGTGGCCGTATCCGGTGTTGCCGTTGGTGTCGGCGGATCTGAAGCACAGCCGCCGGCCGTGGTGGGTCGGGCCGGGGTCGACGTCGTCGCCCTCGGTGTAGTTCGTGGGCGAGCTGAAGTTGGTGTCGGCGTCGCAGTCCGCGCCGGCGGCGGTCCACACGTAGTGCCAGGTGGTGGTGCCGTCGTCGTTGTCGGTGGCTTTGAAGGTTCCCGGGTCGTTGCCCGCGGCCACCGTCACCGTCGGCGCCTGTGCGTCGGCGGCGTCGGAGTAGCCGTATCCGGTGTTGCCGTAGGTGTCGGCGGATCGGAAGCACAGCCGCCGGCCGTGGTTGGCCGTGCCCGGAGCGACATCGTCGCCCTCGGTGTATTCCACAGCCGACGCGAAGTCCGTGTCGACGTCGCAGTCCGCGTCGGCGGCGGTCCACACGTAGTGCCAGGTGGTGACAACCGCGTCGTTGTCGGTGGCCTCGAACGCGTTGACGCCCGCCACGGCGGACACCGTCACCGCCGGCGCAGTCAGATCCGCCGGGTCCGAGGCGCCGTAGCCGGTGTTGTTCGACGCGTTGACCGACCGGAAGCACAGCTTCCGGTTCTCGTTCGCGGTGGTGTAGGCCACATCGTCGCCCTCGGTGTAGCTGGTGGCCGAGGCGAAGTTCGTGGTCGCGCCGCAGGTCGCGGTCCCGCCGATCCACACGTAGTGCCAGGTGGTGGTGCCGGTGTCGTCGTCGGTGGCCTCGAACGCGTCGACGCCCGCCACGGCGGACACCGTCACCGCCGGCGCCGCCACGTTGATCACCATGGACACGCCGTAGCCGGCGTTATCGGCCGCGTCGACAGATCGGAAGCACAGCCTCCGGCCGTCGTCGGCCATCGTCAGCGTCACATCGGAGCCCTCGTTGTAGCTGGTGGCCGAGGCGAAGTCCGTGGAAGCGCCGCAGGCTCCGCCGGCGTCGATCCGCACGTAGTGCCAGGTCGTGGTGGCTGGGTTGTCGTCCTCGGCCTTTAGAGTGCCCGCGCCGACGCCGGCGGACACCGTCACCGTCGGCGCCTGCAGATCGGCGCGGTCCGAACGATCATAGCCGTTGTTGCCCGCGGTGTCGGTGGAGCGGAAGCACAGCCGCTGGCCGTGGTTGGCCGGGGCCGGCGCGACGTCGTCGCCCTCGTCGTAGCCGGTGGCGGAGTCGAAGTTCGTGGAAGCGTCGCAGGTGGCGCCCCCGTCGATCCACACGTAGTGCCAGGTGGTGGTGCCGCCGTCGTTGTCGGTGGCTTTGAAGCTGCCCGCGGTGCCGCCCGCGGCCGCTGTCACCGCCGGTGCCTGCCGGTCGGCGAACTCGGACCGGCCGTAGCCGGTGTTGCCGTTGTTGTCGGTGGATCGGAAGCACAGCCGCCGGCCGTGGTTGCTTGAGCGGGGGTCGATGTCGGTGCCCTCGGTGTAGACCGTGGAATTGCTGTCCACGAATTGGATGAATCTGTCGCACTGCGTGCCGGTGACCCACCGGTATTTCCAGGTGGTGGTGCCGGTGTCGTCGTCGATGGCTTTGAATGTGCCCGGATTGGTGCCCGCGGACACTGTGACCGTCGGTGCGACCAGGTCCACCGTGCTCGAGGCGCCGTAGCCGGTGTTGTTCGACGCGTTGACCGATCTGAAGCACACCTTGCGGCCCTGGTTGCTGACGGTGAAGTCCACCCAGGCGTACTCGGTGTAGGACGTGGGGCGATTGAAGTTCGTGGTCCCGTCACACGCCGCACTACCCGCGATCCACACGTAGTGCCAGGTGGTGGTGCCGGTGTCGTCGTCGTCAGCCCTGAACGAATTTATGACCCTCTGCACCGTCACCACCGGCGCAGCGATCTCCGCAGCCACGTACACGAAGTGAAGGCTGAACGACTCCGCATAGTGATTGCCGCGGTCCTGCAGCATGTAGAATGGGACTGATGTGCACTCGCACCCGCGGTCGTACGTCACCTCGACCAACTCGCCGCCGGAGAGGCGCGTCCGGAGGTTGAACTCCAGCGACCACATCTCCGGCTGATCCGCCGCCCAAAGCATCACGGCCCAAAAGACGCTCACGCTCTGCTGCGTCCGCGTCCCGCCCTCCGGCGTCACCCACACCGCGTACGGATTCGACGACGGACCCGGCCGGAGCCATTGGACGAGGGTGTCGATCGTACGGCTGAACGTGACTGTGAACGAGTCGGCGTCGACTATCTCATACGACGCCGGCACCAGGGCCGCGCCGGAGTACTGCCTCAGGGGGAGCTTGACCACTTGCCCGCCGAGGTCGGCGATCCACATGTGGCTGCCGTCGGACCAGATGCCCTGGGGCGAGCTGATGCCCACCCTCGCGAGGAGCGCAGCAGTGAACTCGAGGGGGCCGTTGCCATTGTCTCGCCGGCCCAACCCGCGCCTGGTTTCGTAGATGGGGAGCTGCCGATACCCGCCGTGCACCGTGAACGCCACGACCTCGGCTCGGGTCCCGTCGACTCTGGCCCGGGACGCCCACGCCACGACTCCGTCGGACCAGAGTCCCCGGTAGCGGTAGTCCGACGGTTCGAGACCAGTGTCGGGCAGGCCGAAGTCGGCCAGTTCGTGGCGGTCGCGTCCGGGAAGCGAGTACGTCCTGGACTGTTGGCCGTCGTCTGCCAGTGCGGCCACGGTCCGCAGGCTGTCGGTGTCGCACGACAGGCCCTGGGGGTAGGTGCCGTTGCCGGGGTCGATGTTCTTGCTGCTGTCGTAGGTCCAGTTGGTGCCGGTGAGCTCGAATGCGTACAGCGTGTGGTCCTGGACGCCGCTGAGGCCCGCGATCCAGGTGGTGGTCCCGTCGGAGCAGATGCCTCTGGGGCTGCTGGTGCTGCCGGTGAGCGTTCCGAAGTCGAGGTCCTTGGTGGTGTCCCTGGCCCTGGTGGCGAGGGTGAAGGCGCGTGCCACCCGGGCGTTGTCCTCGACGACCCAGATGGTGACGCCGTCTGACCAGAGGCCCCGGGCGCTGAGGCTGCCCGTGATCGTGTCGGAGAGGTCGATCGCGTCCGCAGTCATGGCCTCGACCCGTGCGTATGGGCCGTGATCGACGCTGTTCTGGGCTGCGACCTCCACGAAGTAGTCGGTGTAGGTGTCGAGGCTGGTGATCGTCTCGGTCAGCGCGGTCGAGTCCGTGCGGGTCAATGTGGTCCAATTGGCGGCGCTCTTCTTGCGGTACCGGACGGCGTAGCCGGTGATCGGCGTGCCGGCGTCGATGCCGGCCGGGGGTTCCCAGCTCAGCTCGAGGGAGGCGGAGCCGACCTTGAAGCTCAGCGACTCGGGCTCCCGTGGGGGCCCGGCGTTGGTGTTGGCGGCCCGCAGCGAGGCGAACGCTCCAGCGTCGGTGCCGTCGGCGGCCTGCACCACCCCGGTGGTGTCGTCGCCGCTGGGGTCGGTGTAGGCCACCGTCACGGCGTGGTCTCCTCGCGGCGCCGACGCCAGGGTCAGATCCAGTGCTGTGTCGTTGCCGGTGGCGTGCGCGACGGCGGTGGGCGCCACGGCAGCCGCATCGCCCACCGTGATGCGGAACCGGGCCGTCGCGGGTGTGACGCTGGTGTCGAGCGCCCGGTTGAATCGCAGTGTCAGCTGGGCGTCGGCAACCGTTGCCCCGGTCGGTACCGGCGGCCCCTGGTCGAGGGCGGGCAGTTGGAGCTTCACGACTCGGTTGTTGTCGGCGTCGGCGATCCACATGTGGCTGCCGTCGGACCAGATCCCGCGCGGCGTGCGGATGCCCGCGGCGGTCAGCGTGGTCGCGTCGATGTCGAGTTGATCGAGGTGGCCGGCGCCGTTGGGTGACACCGCGATGACGCTGCCCGGCTCGCTCTGCGAGGCGCGCGACATCCACACCGCGATCTCGCTGTCGGGGGCCCACACGCCGTGGTAGGTGTGGTCGGCACCTTCGGGAGCGGCGACGTCGCGGCTGCTGTCGGGCTGATAGGACGTGTCGCCGGCGCGCCGGTAGGCCGCGATCTGCTGGCCGGCGGCCTGGCCCTGGCCCGCCAGCAGGTTGTCGCCGTCGCACCACAGCCCGAACGGATGCTCCACCGCGAGCTCGCCGGGCGCGGAGGTGTCGAACCCCGACGCGGTCTGCGGGAACCGGTACAGCCTGTGGCGGCTGCCGTCGTCGTCGCCCTCGTCGGGGGGGCGGATGTCGGAGATCCAGGCGGCCCGGCCGTCGGTGCAGATCCCCTGTGCGTGGGTTACGTAGCTCGGGAGGGTCCAGTCGTGGCTGCTGGAGAGGTTGCCCGTGGCGAGGTCGATGGCGCGCACGGTGGGGTCGCCGTCGGCGACGACCCAGAGCCGGCCGTCGGCGCCCCAGACGCCTGTCACCGTCGCGGTGGCGCTCAGCTCGTCGCTGAGGTCGGTGACCGGGGCGGGAATGGCGGCGACGATGTCGGAGAAGGGGCCGATGTCGGCGTCGTTGGGGCCGCTGCGGGCCGCGACCCGCAGTTCGTACACGGCGTAGTCGGTGCGGCTGGTGAGCGTCGCGGACACGGCCGACGCGCCGAGCGCCCCGCTGTAGTCCGTCCAGGGGTCGGTTCCCTGCTGCCGGTACTGGAGCACGTACCCGGTCGCCGAGTCGGGGTTGTGGGCCGGCGGGGCCCAGCTCATGTCCAGCGTTGCGGAGCTGTTCTCGAAGCTCAAGGACTGTGGCGCCGACAGGTTGGTGTTGTCGGCGTACAGCGAGGGGAAGGCGGGAGCGTCGGTGCCGTCCGCGAGCTGCACCACCCCGGCGGTGTCGTCGCCTGCGGGATCGGTGTAGGCCACCACCACCGCGTTCTCGCCCTCCGGCTTCGACGGCAGCGTCAGCTCCAGCGCCTTGGTGTCGCCGGTGGCGTGCGCGACGGCGGTGGGCTCCACCGCAGCAAGGTCGCCCTCTGTGATCCGGAACCGGTCCGTCGCCGGGGTCACGCTGGTGTCGAGATCCCGGTTGAATCGCACCACGAGCGTGGTCCCCGACAGCGTGGCGCCGCTGGGCAACGGCGGCCCCGTGTCGAGGTTCGGCAACGGCAGCTTCGTGATGGTGGAGTTCGCGTCGGTGATCCAGATGTGGCTGCCGTCGCACCAGATGCCGTACGGCAGTCTCACGGTCGCGGTACGCAGCGTGGTGTCGCTGATGTCGAATCGCTCGAGGCGGCCCGCGCCGTGCGGCGACATGGCGATCACGTCGCCGCCGGCGGTGTAGCCGCTGTTAGCTCGGGATACCCATATGGCGGTCCGGTCGGCCAGGGCGCAGACGCCGCTGGCGTCCAGTTCGGTGTTCCGGGGAAGATCGATGCGGCGGGCGATGTTGTGGGCATAGGAAGTGTCGCCGGAGCGCTCGTAGACGTCGATTCTCTGGGACCTGGCCGGGCCCTCGACCGTCATCATCTCCTCGCCGTCGCACCACAGCCCGTGCGGCCGGTTCGTCGATATGGGGTCCGGTGCTTGGGGCCCGAACGTCGACCCGTTCACCGGGTACCGGAAGAGCCTGCCGATACCCCCACCTAGCCCGGTGTCGGTGATCCAGGCAGCCCGGCCGTCGATGCAGATGTCCCACGAGTAGCCGTTGCTCATCGACCACTCGCGGGCATTGTCGCGCGTGCCGTCGAGTTCGAATAAGCGCACCCTGCGGTCGCGGCCGCCGGTGACAACCCACAGACGGTCGTCGTAGCCCGCGATGCCCGACAGGTGCGCGCTGTTCGGCAGAGAGCCGGGGCCGAATCTCAGGACCGGGAAGACATTGAGCGAGGCGTACGGCCCCGTGTAGCTCTGGTTGTCGTCACGGCCCGCGATCCGCACGTTGTAGAGGACGGAATCGAGGTTTGTCAGCGTCGCAGACGTGGCATCCGCGTCCAGCGTGCCGGAGTAGTCCGTCCAGGTATCGGTCCCGCTCTTCTTGTACTGAAGCAGGTAACCGGTCAACGTCATGCGGAATCGGAGCTGCTCAGGAATCGTCGTCCACGTCAGCCGTACCTCGCTTTCGCCGCGAACGGAGGCCGAAAATCCAGGGGGCGCTATCGTGTTGGGGCTCAGCTGACGGGCCGCCAAGAGGACACCATCCCCACCGTCGCCGATGCCGCTGTTGTTCGCCGGTGATGAGGGTCCCGGTGGTGCCGTTGCCGGGTTCTCGCCGTTGTCGAGCACGCCCGCACCGTCCGCAACCGGCTCCGTGCCCGGGCCCTGCTCGGCATGGTCACCGGCGCGCCCCACATCCGACAACCCCTCAGCCGGGACCTCGGTGCTGGACGCGGGCGCAGCCGCCAGCACGGACGCGGCCAGAGCGAACACCAGCCCGGCCGCCACCCGCCGGCGCCGCACTCCGGCTTTCCGGAGCGCGAGGCGCAGCACCCGCCGCGGCGAGCAGCCGGCCCCGACGCTGCTATGCCGCGGCCGCTCGACAGGGCCACCGGGTATGAGCCCCTGGGACTGGCTGGCTGCAGCCGGACTCATCTGAGCGCTCCTCCTCCGCGAGGCTGATGAGGTCCTGGACTAGGGGAGCACCCCAGCCAGGAGCCGCATGAGCATAGCAGCGCGAAATAAAACAGAACTACAAGATTACAAGCGCTGCCCGACGACCGGTTACCGCACCAGAGGGCCCCTCGATGAGGGACGCCAGCATGTCCAGTGCCTCCCCGACCATGCTGTCGACCGGTGGTCGCAACTCGCCGCGCTCAAGAACGCCTCCACAACCCGCAGGCCCGGTCTGCGGGTCGGCCCCGGCCGGGCATGGGCTCGTCAACGCGGCCAGAAGGGGGCGGGTTCGCGTCTCGGGGCTGTGCGCGGGTCAGGGGGAGCCGGTGGTGGTGGTGTGGGGAGCGGAGGGTTCGCTGCGGCCGTGGGCGTTGAGGGCGATGACCCGCACCGAGTGGCTGTGGTTGTGCAGGAGATCCTCGACGAGGTGTGTGAGCGTGTCGGCGCCGGTGATGTTGATTTCGCGTGTGGTGCTGAAGCGTTCGGTGTTTTGCTTGCAGGTTCAAGGGTGCGCCCGACGCCGGGTTGGGGGTGGCGGTGGCCTCAGCCCATTGACCGGCGGTGCCGGAGACTGTGACGGCGACCCGCATGTCGTGGGAGGTGTTGTCGGTGAGCGGTGACGCGGTGTGGGCCCGACCGTGCACCGGGACCGTCACCGAGGACGCCTCCGTCCACTGCTGCGACGACTCCTTCCACTCGACGGTGTATTCGTCGGCGGTGTTGCCGGTGTCGCTGGGGGGCTCCTGCCATTGCGCGGTGACACGGCCGTCGCCGGCGGTCACAGTCAGATTCTGGGGAGCGTCGGGCGTGGTGCCGCGCCAGTGGGTCAGCTTGGCAGACGCGGTGTTGGCGTGTTGGGCCTGATCCCGCGCGACGCCCGCAGCGACGGTCACCGTGACCCGTCCAGGATCGGCGGGGGTGATCGTGGCGCTGTAGTCGGCGCCGCCGCCGGAGAAGCCCGACAGCGCCGCGTTGGTGACGGTGACGTCCTGGGCTGTGAAACCGGTGACCGGTTCGCTGAACGCGAAGTCCACGTCGAAAGGTCCCGTCTCGGTGCCCGCAGACGATGTCGTCACGGTCATCGTCGGCGGGGTCGTGTCGATGACGACACCGACCGACGCGGCCTTGCTGAGGTTGCCCGCGGCGTCGGTAGCTGCGCCGGCTTCCACGGCGACGGTGACGGTGGTGTGGTGCACTGCGAGGGGGATGACCGTCATGGTCCATGTCAGCCCGCCCGGCGGGTTGTTGACGAGTGGGCTGAACTTGACGCCGTTGATGATGTCGACATCGCCTGGGGTGAACCCGGTCACGGGTTCGCTCCAGGTGAGGGTGACGGTGAACGAAATGGTCGCGCTGACGGTCGGGCCGATGGCCACTGTGGGGATGGCGGTGTCGATGGTGAAGGCACGCGACGCGGCCGGGTTGGGGTTGGTGCCGTCGGTGGCTGCGCCGGCGGGGACGGTGACGGTGATGGCGCCCTCGTAGCTTGCGGGTGGTGTGATGGTGGCAGTCCATCTCAGCGGGTTGGTGCTGTGCTGGGCGAACGCGTCGAGGGTGCCGTCGGTGAGGTCGACGTCTGAGGCGGTGAACCCGGTCACGGGTTCGCTCCAAGCGAAGGTGACGGTGAACGGCCCGGTCTGGATGGCGGTGGGGCCGCCGATCGCCACGGTGGGGGTGTCGGTGTCGGCGGCGCGGGTGATCGTGAGGGTGTAGTCGCGGGTGGTGCCGTCCTCCGCGGTGACGGTCACTGTGACGATGTTGGCGCCGACCTCCAACGGGAACGACTCGCCGTTGGTTGCCGGTACGGCGCCGACGCGCAACCCCAGCGAGGCCCGTTCATCGGCTGCATCGGCTGCTTCGGCGGTGACCGCCGCGGTGGCGGTGCTGTTGTCCACGCCGACGGCGTAGGTGGTGGTGGCCGCCGCGAACGGGACCGATCCCCGGTCGACGCTCAGCACGGACAGCGTGTTGATCGGGGACGCCGCGGTGAGGTTCACAGCGGTAGCGCCGAAACCGGCGACCGGGTTGCCCGCATGGTCCTGCAGCGGCCGCGCGGCGGGGGTGTAGTTCACCGACACGGTGTCGCCGCTGCGCGGGGCATTGGAACCGCCAATGGCATTTCGCTGCCACGGAGGGAGACCTCCGTGAACTGCTCGCCGAGGACTTGGCAGCGGGCCGCGTCTCTCTGAATCCCCGCGCTGCCGCCGGGGAGTTCTAAGGGCCAAGAAAGTGGCGCGAAACTGCGGGCCACGACGACCGGAACTGACAATTGACCTGACAACGAGAATTCGCCTCAGCTAAAACAGCCAGTTCAAAGCAGCTTTTGAGGCTGGAATGAGCGGAGGGTGTGGGATTTGAACCCACGGAGGCTCTCGCCTCACACGCTTTCCAAGCGTGCCCATTCGGCCGCTCTGGCAACCCTCCCCGGTCCCGAGCCGCGGGTCCGGACACGCGAGGGTATCGTGTGCGCACCAGCGCCCGTTTCGGGGTGTGACGGCCGGGTCCTGTGCAACGGGCGCCTGCGAACCGGGTCAGGGCCGGAAGGCAGCAGCTCTCAGCAGATCCGTCCCTGTGCCGCAGATCGCCTGGCCGTCACTCCCGGGAACGGGCGCCGGCGCGCTGGCCGGCGATCGCCCCACGGGCTGAGCATGGACCGGCGGGTTGTCAGAGTCCACGTCTAGAGTCCACGTCGGTGGCCTACCAGTCTCTCTACCGCCGCTACCGGCCCCAGAAGTTCTCCGAGATCAAGGGCCAGGACCACGTCGTGCGGGCACTGCAGACCGCGGTGCGCGAGGACAAGGTCGGTCACGCCTACCTGCTGCACGGCCCTCGGGGCAGCGGCAAGACCTCTACAGCGCGGGTCTTGGCCAAGGCGCTGAACTGCACCGACCTCGGCTCCGACGGCGAGCCCTGCTGCGCCTGCGAGTCCTGCGTGTCGATAAAGCAGGGCCGGTCGTTCGATCTTCAAGAGCTCGATGCCGCCTCCAACAATAAGGTCGACGACATGCGGGCCCTGCTCGAGCGGGTCAATCTGACCTCGCCGGGCCGGGCCAAGGTGTACCTGCTCGACGAGGTTCACATGCTCACCGCCGGCGCCGAGAACGCGCTGCTCAAGACCTTGGAGGAGCCTCCCTCCCATGTCACGTGGGTGCTGGCCACCACCGAGCCCCACAAGGTGGTGCAGACCATCCGGAGTCGCTGCCAGGTGTTCGAGCTCGGGCTGATCCCATCCGACATCATGTCCGACCACATCCGCTACGTCGTCAACGACGCCGAACTGGACGTGGACGACGCAGCCATCGACCATGCCGTGGCCGCGGGCGGCGGCTCGGCGCGCGACACGCTCACCGCCCTCGAGCGGGTGGTGGCTGGCGGCGAGACAACCGACCTCGACTCTTCGACCGACGCCATGCTCGGGGCTCTGGCCGAAGGTGACCGGGCCGCCGCGCTGTCTGCCGTGGGCGACGCCGTAGGGCGGGGACGGGATCCGCGAACCATCGGCGAGATGGTGCTGGCCGGGCTGCGGGACGCCTTCCTCACCGCGATGGGCGATCCACCGGTGCGATTGTCCGAGCATGAGCGGGCCAGAGCCGCCGACCTCGCCAGTCGCATGGCGCCCGCGGCGATGACGCGGGCGCTGGAGACGCTCGGCCGGGCTCTGATCGACATGCGGCAGGCGCCCGATCCGCGGGTCGACATCGAGGTGGCGCTCGTCCGGCTCTGCCACCCGGACGAGGATCGGTCCCTAGAAGCGCTGGCCCAGCGAGTACAGCGGCTCGAGACTCGCCTCGACGGCCTGCCTGCCTCCGCGCCGGCGGCTGCGCTTCCAGCGCCGGGTCGCCCGGCGGCGCCAGCCGCGCCCGCACATCAGGATGAGGCTGCGCCGGCGGCTGCGGTATCGGCTGCGCCGGCGGCTTCGGCGGCGCGGCGGGCCTTGTCGGAGCATCGGGCCTCGGCTCCTGCGGCGCCGTCTGCGCCCGCGGCCGCGCCGGTATCTGCTACCGGTCCTGTTGCGGCGGCGGCGTCGGTGCCTGCTACCGGTCCTGCGGCGGCGCGGCGGGCCTTGTCGGAGCATCGGGCCTCGGCTCCTGCGGCGCCGTCTGCGCCCGCGGCCGCGCCGGTGCCTGCTACCGGTCCTGCGGCGGCGCGGCGGGCCTTGTCGGAGCATCGGGCCTCGGCTCCTGCGGTGTCGTCTGCGCCCGCGGCCGCGCCGGTGCCCGCCGGTGGCCCGGCCGCACCGCCACCGCCGGTGCCGGTGCCCGATCTGGCGTCGATGCGCCCCCGGAGCCCGACCGAGGTGGTGGAGTTGGCCCGCAGCCACCTGGGCCTGCAGCGCGATGTCGTGGTGGCCAGAGCGGTTGAGCTGGAGCCGAGCCAGGAGCGCCGGCGCGATCCTGCGCAGTTGCAGGCCCTGTGGACGGACCTCCTGGAGCATGCGGCGAAGGCGAGCCCGGAGCCGGATTCGCCCGTGCCGGCGCCTCCGGCCGATGCGTCCGACCCCGCGTCTGCGTCGGCGTCCGACCCCGCGTCTGCGTCTGCGTCGGACCCCGCGTCTGCGTCTGCGTCGGACCCCGCGTCGGCGTCGGACCCCGCGTCGGCGTCGGACCCCGCGTCGGCGTCTGACCCCGCGTCTGCGTCTGACCCCGCGTCGGCGTCTGACCCCGCGTCTGCGTCTGACCCCGCGTCTGCGTCTGACCCCGCGTCTGCGTCTGACCCCGCGTCTGCGTCTGACCCCGCGTCTGCGTCTGACCCCGCGTCGGCGTCGGACCCCGCGTCGGCGTCGGACCCCGCGTCGGCGTCGGACCCCGCGTCGGCGTCGGACCCCGCGTCGGCGTCGGACCCCGCGTCGGCGTCGGACCCCGCGTCGGCGTCGGACCCCGCGTCTGCGTCTGACCCCGCGTCGGCGTCGGACCCCGCGTCTGCGTCTGACCCCGCGTCTGCGTCGGACCCCGCGTCGGCGTCGGACCCCGCGTCTGCGTCTGACCCCGCGTCTGCGTCTGACCCCGCGTCGGCGTCGGACCCCGCGTCTGCGTCTGACCCCGCGTCTGCGTCCGAGCCTTTGCCGCCGGCTGACTCAGATGCCCGCTTCGGGCCGGCTGACTTCCACGCAGAAATGGACAGCCTCGACCTCTACGACCTGGAGGCCCTCGACGAGGCGCCGAGCCACGCCGATGAGATCGAACAGAAGATCAAGGCCGCGTTCCCCGGCACCGAGTTCGCGGTCCTGTCCGACCCCGACGCCGACGGCAACCAGGGCGGAGCCGGGGAGTAGCGCGAGCGGCGACATGAGCTACTCCCGCGCGGTTCAGGAGCTGATAGATCAGTTGGGGCGGCTGCCCGGCATCGGCCCCAAGTCGGCCCAGCGAGTGGCGTTCCACCTGCTGAAGTCGCCCGCCGAGGACGCCAATCGCCTGGCCCGCGCCATCGCCGAGGCCAAGGAGAAGGTGTCGTACTGCCCCCGCTGCTTCAATCTGGCCGAGCAGGGAGGGGAGTGCGCGGTGTGCCGGGACCCCAGGCGGGAGTCTCGATTGGTCTGTGTGGTGGAGGACGCCCAGGATGTGGTGGCGGTGGAGCGCACCGGAGAGTTCCACGGCCGCTACCACGTGCTGCAGGGGGCGTTCAGTCCGATCGACGGCGTGGGGGTCGACCAACTCCGCATCAAGGAGCTGCTGGCCCGGGTGGCCGAAGAGGACATCGAGGAGGTGATCGTGGCCACCAACCCCAACCTGGAGGGCGAGGCGACCGCGATGCTGGTCCACCGGTATCTCAAGCCCGCCGGTGTGCGGGTGACCCGCATCGCCAGCGGGCTCCCCGTGGGGGGCGACCTCGAGTACGCCGACGAGCTCACTCTGGGTCGGGCCTTCGAGGGCCGCCGGTCGCTCGACGGAGCCTGAAGCGCCGTTTGCCGCGCCGCGGCCGGAGGCTGAGCCCCCAGTCGCCGAGACCCATCCGGGGCTGTCCGGTAGATTGCGGTGATGCTCACCGAGATCGATCACGTGGCCATCGCCGTCCGAGACCTGGACGCCGCGATCGCCTGGTATCGGGATGCTCTGGGCGCGGAGGTCGAGCACCGCGAGGTGGTGGAGCACGATGGGGTGGAGGAGGCCCTGCTTGCGGTGGCTGAGAGCTATGTGCAGCTGATAGCGGCAACCCGGGACGACTCGCCGGTGGCCAAGTTCCTCGACAAGCGAGGCGAGGGACTGCACCACGTGGGCTACCGGGTGGAGGACTGCGCGGCCGCATTGGCCACGATGGTTCGGGCCGGGGCCACACCCATAGACAAGGCGCCGAGGCCGGGCAGCCGCAATACCACCATCGCGTTCATGCACCCCAAGGGGTCGTTCGGCACCCTGATCGAGCTGGTCGAGGAGTAGCGGGGCGAGCGCGGTGCGTGTTCACCTCATAGACGGCACCTACGAGCTCTTCCGCTTCCACTACGCCAAGTCGAACCGCGACCCCCGCCGCGGCGCCCAGCGGGGTGTGCTCAACTCGATGCTCGACCTGGTTGCCGGTGGCGCCACCCACATCGGAATCGCCACCGACCATGTGATCGAGTCGTTCCGCAACGAGATGCTGTCCGGCTACAAGGACGGCAGCGGCGTCGACCCCGACCTGAGGGCACAGTTCGGCGAGCTCGAGGAACTGCTGGAGCTGGCCGGCTTCGCGGTGTGGCCCCAGATCGAGCACGAAGCCGACGACGGGATGGCGTCGGCCGCCGCGGTGGCGGCCGGCGACCCGCGGGTGGAGCAGGTTGTGATCTGCACGCCCGACAAGGACCTGGCCCAATGCGTGACCGCCGACGGGCGGGTGGTGCAGTACGACCGCCGCCGCGGTCTGCTGTACGACCACGCGGGGGTGGTGGCCAAGTTCGGCGTTCCTCCGGCGTCGATTCCCGACTATCTCGGCCTGGTGGGCGACTCCGCCGACGGATTCCCTGGTCTGCCCGGTTGGGGCGCGAAGTCGGCGGCCGTGCTGCTGGCCCGCTACGGCCACATCAGCGCCATCCCGTTCGACCCGTCGGAGTGGGACGTGCAGGTGCGGAGCGCGGCCAAGCTGGCCGCGGCCCTTCGGGACAACTTCGAGGACGCGCTGCTGTATCGCCGCATCGCCACCGTCGAACTGGGCGCCCCGGTGTCGGCGACGGTCGATGAGATGGAGTGGCGCGGCCCCGTCGCCGGTTTCGACCAGCGCTGCGCCGCTATAGGCGCCGAGCGCGTCGCCGCCCGAGCCCACGGGCTGTGCCCGACCTGATTCCGATTGCAGATGCGGGCGGAGGTGTCTGATCGACCTGCTGCCTCATATAAAAACTCATGAAATAGCATTGTTTATCAGTTGGAGGTGCTACACTGCGACTCATGGTCCTCACGGCCGTCTTGCAGGTCTCCACCGTGCTAGTGGCTGTGTTGACGCTTGTGTGGCATCAGACCCGCACCGTCGACAGGCTCCGCAAGGAGGCCCGGCGGGACCACAGGCACCTCTTGAAGCTCCAAGAAAAGGCGACCCGGCAGGCCCGGAAGGACAACGAGAAGCTGCGCGCTGAGTTCACCGCGTCCCACAACAAGCTTGAGACGTCCCACAACAAGCTGTGGGACGTTGTCATCGAGAACGGCCGGAAGCTGGACCGGATCGAGGGCTTCCTCGGCATCGGGATGCCCGAGTTGGCCGCGGAACGGGCTGCGGGCTCGGCGTTCGGACCGACTCCCCCGGGGCCCGAGGACCAGTCGCAGGAGCCCCAGGCCGGGGCCGACGAGGATGACTAGCCGGTCGTACCGCGTAGAGGCGGGCGCCGGCTAGGCGGAGAGGACCTCGCCCAGGCCCATGGCCGCGGGAACCTCGACCTGCTCGAAGCGGCAGGAGTCGGGGGTGCGGTCGGGGCGCCAGCGCACGAAACGGGTGGTGCCCCGGAAACGACCGTTGAGCATGGCCTCGTACTTGACCTCGGCCACCAGCGCCAGGCGCAGAGGCACCCACGGCTGCTGTTGACGCTGGCCCGACCAGCGGTTGGGTGTCCCCGGCATCACGGTCCCACCCGCGTGGGCAGACGGATCCATCCACTCCGCCCACGGATGCGTGGAGGGGTCGTCCAAGACATGGGGCGCTAGCTCGTCGAGTAGCTCGCGGCGGCGCTGGGCGGTGAAGCTGGCCGCCACTCCGCAGTGGTGCAGCCCTCCGGCGTCGTCGTTGAGGCCCACCACCAGCGAGCCCACGCCCCTACCGTCGACATGCATCCGGTAGCCGGCCACCACCACGTCCACGGTGCGGGTGTGCTTGACCTTGAACTGGCAACGTTTGTTGGGCTCGTAGGCGCCGCCGCGGGGCTTGGCGATGAGCCCGTCAAGCCCCGCACCCTCGAAGCGTTCGTACCATTCGCTGGCCAGGTCGCGGTCGAGGGTCGAGGGAGCCAGATGCACCGGCGCCTCAAAGGTCCCCGCCATCGCCTCCAGCACGGTACGCCGGTCGCGGAACGGTTCGGCCATGAGGTCGGTTTCGGCCACCGCCAGGACGTCGAAGGCCACCAGCTCCGCGGGCGTCTCTACAGCCAGGCGATTGACCCTGCTCTCGGCGGGGTGGATGCGCTGCTGCAGGGCGTCGAAGCCGAGCCGGTCGTCGATGCGCACGATGATCTCGCCGTCGACCACCGCCCGGGCCGGCAGAGCGGCTTTGAGCGGCTCGATCAGCTCGGGGAAGTAGCGGGTTAGGGGCTTCTCGTTGCGGCTGCCCAGCACCACCTCGTCGCCGTCGCGGAACGCGATGCAGCGGAAGCCGTCCCACTTCGGCTCGAAGGCCAAGTCGCCGTCGGGGATGCCGTCAACAGCCCGGGCCAGCATCGGCTTCACCGGCGGCATCACGGGCAGATCCACATCGTTGAGCCTAGGTGCCGACGGTGCACGCCGACTCGCGTGGTCCCCCGGCAGGGCTGTGTCCGGCGGCTGTGGCCATGAAGCCGGTGCCGGTGCTGGTCTGGCCGTTGGCTGCCCGGCCTGCCGCGCTAGGTTTCGTCGGGAGCGGGCGTCGATCGCGGCACCTCGGGCCACTTGGGGGCGCCATGCACAGACGGACGGCGTGGCTGGCGGTTGCGGTGGCGATGGCGCTGGCAGCATCGGCTTGCTCCGATGGTGGCGGGGACCCGCGGGCCAGCGAAGGAGGGCAAGCCGAAACCGACGCTGCGACTGTCGAGAGCCCCCGGACAGATCTCGCCGATGCCGTCCCGTCGGACGACGCCTCCGGTGGTTCCGTCGGAAGCCCGACCCCACAGCAGGAGGAGCCTGCCGACGCCGTAGCCCTGCTGGCCGAGGGCTCGTCCGTGCTTGCCGGACGGGCTGTCCGCGGCGTCGCGACGATCGCTATCCCCGAGATCGAGGGCGAAGTGCCGGTCGAGTTGTCGTCGAGGTTCGAGTCGGATGCCGACGGCGACCTCTCGGTGAGCATCGGATTCGAGCCCGGCGTGGACCCGCAGTTCCCCGACGGCGGTGTGGCCGAGATCCGGTATGCGGGCCGCGAGGCCTACGTGCGCACGACCGGCGCCGCGGACGCGCCTGCGGTCGTGGAGGCATCCGTCGACGCCGACGGACGCTCGGCCTGGTTCGTGGCCGCCTCCGAGTCTTCGGGCGATCCGCGCTGGTCGGAGGGCATTGTCTCACTGCTGTGCGTCTTGCCGCAGTCGAACCCCGAGGTCTCATGGGATTGCGACCCGTTGTCGTCGGTTGCCGCGCTGCTGGCGACGGCGAGCGGAGCGAAGGTCGCCGGCCGCGACACGATTCGGGCGGTGCCCACCACCAAGGTGGAGTTCAGAGTGCCCCTGATCGAGTTGTACCCAGCCTCGTTCGTCGACGAGCTCGAAGAGACACTGGAGACCCGCGGGGACGCCTTGGCGAGTGAAGACTTCGAGCAGCTCTCGGAGTTCCTCCGGGGCATTGCTGCGGAGGCATGGATTGACGGCTCTGGCCTTGTCCGCAGGCTTGTCCTGGACTTCTCGCCGGCGCAGCTCATCGTCGAGTTTTACGACTTCGACGCGGACATCTCCGTGGACGCTCCGCCGCCTGAGCAGGTGGCGGGCGAACTGCCGCGTTTCGATGGAGCGGGCGGCGGAGGCGGCAGCGTGTCCGCGGGGTCGGACTCGGGCTCGGGCGGGCCGGAAGATCCGGCGGGGCCTCCGCCGGAAGAGCAGCCAGGGCCGGGCGAGGACGTACCTCCGCCGTCGGGGCTGGTGGAGCCGTCACAGGCCGCGCCGCCGGGCTGTCCGGCGCCAGACGGGGCGGGCGCGCGCTTCTTCGACTTCGACGGTCCCCAGCCGATGTGCATCGACCCCGGTGCCCGCTACGTGGCGGTGTTCGACACCAGCGAGGGCGAGATGCGCTTCGAGCTGACCGCGGCCGACACGCCCGGCACGGTCAACAACTTCGTGACGCTGGCCCGCTGGGGCTACTACCACCACACGCTGCTGTTCCGCACCGACCCGTCGATCGACATCATCCAGGGCGGCTCGCCCCACACCAACAGCGCCTCTGACCCCGGGCCGGGATACACGATCCCCGACGAGCCCGCCTTCGAGGTGGACCCCGACACGGGCCAGCTCTCCGGGCCGTACCGCTATGAGCCCGGACAGCTGGTGATGGCCCGCTCCTCGGGACCCGACTCGGCGGGAGCGCAGTTCTTCATCACCACTGGCCCGAACGCCTCGCGGCTGGACTCCCAGGGCGCCTACGTGGTGTTCGGCAGCACCGATGCCGCGGGCCTGGCTGTGGCCCAGTCGATAATCGGCCTGCACGTGGCCGGCGGCAGCCTGGGCGGCGCGCCGTCGCGCCCCGTGATCGTGCGTTCGGTCACCATCGAGGAAACCCCCGTCGGCCGCTTGGCGAGCGATTTCACGAGTGCCGCGCTGTGCGCGGCAGCCGGGTTCACTTGGTCCGAGGAGTCCGGCAGTTGCAACTGAGGCGCTCTGCAAGGAACGGTCGCTGACAAGCGGTCTCCTCGCTGGCCAGACGCTCGCCGCGCCGCCCTGCGTGTCGTTCTGCAAGAAGCGGTCGCGGCCAACGCGTCGTGTACGAACAGCCTCGGGCCGCCTTCAGCCGGCGGCCTGCCTACGATGCGGACATGAGCGCAGAGATCCGCCCCTTCACCATCGCCGTGTCAGACACCGAGATCGACGACCTGCGCGATCGCCTGGGCCGCACCCGCTGGCCCGAGCCCGAGGTAGTCGACGATTGGTCCCAGGGGATCCCCCTCGCATACCTGCGGGAGGTGTGCGAGTACTGGGCCGACGGCTACGACTGGCGCCGCTGCGAGGCCGCCATCAACGCCCGGCCCAACTTCATCACCGCCATCGACGGCCTCGACATCCACTTCCAGCACATCCGCTCGGCCCATGACGGTGCGCTGCCGATGATCGTCACCCACGGCTGGCCCGGCTCGGTGCTTGAGTTCACCAAGATCATCGATCCGCTTGTCGATCCGGTGTCGCACGGTGGGGGAGAAGGCGACGCCTTTCATCTTGTGCTGCCGTCGCTGCCCGGCTACGGCTTCAGCGCCAAGCCGTCGGCGCCGGGCACCGGCGTGGAACGCATCGCGGCGATGTGGGACGAGCTGATGGGGCGCCTGGGCTACGACAGCTACGTTGCTCAGGGGGGCGACTGGGGATCGGCGGTGACCACCCACATCGGGATGCAAGACCTCGGGCGGTGCCGGGCCATACACACCAACATGCCGGTGGCCGGGCCGTCCAAGGAGTCGATGCAGGATCTGACACCCAAGGAGCAGGCCGCGCTGGAGTCGATGGGCTACTACGACAAGTGGGACTCGGGCTATTCCAAGCAGCAGTCGAGCCGGCCCCAGACCATCGGTTACAGCCTGGTGGATTCGCCCGCGGGCCTCGCCGGCTGGATCCTCGAGAAGTTCTGGTCGTGGACCGACCGCAGCGCCCACCCCGAGGACTACTACACCCGCGACCAGCTGCTGGACAACGTGTCGCTGTACTGGTTCACAGCCACCGGCGCCTCGTCGGCCCGGCTCTACTGGGAGAGCTTCGCCAGCTTCGCCGGCGGCGAAGTGGACATACCCACCGGGTGCAGCATCTTCCCCAACGAGGTCTTCCGGGCCAGTCGGCGCTGGGCGGCCAAGCGCTACACCGACATCAGGTACTGGAACGAGCCCGAGGTGGGCGGCCATTTCGCCGCCTTCGAGCAGCCCGAGAGCTTCGTGGCCGAGATGCGGGCCGCCTTCAAGTTCCTGGACTGACCGCGTGCGATTCTCAGTAGAGAAACCCGTCATATAGAGGAAAAACCCGCCCTGAGAATCCGGAGAAGTCCGCGCAGCCCCTAGACCGCGATGACTCGAACCTCAGGCTCGACATCTTCGGTGGCCTGGTTCCAGCGCAGGCCGATGGCGCCCAAGCGGTGCCCGTCGGTGGACATCCAGTTGCCGAAGCCAGGGTCGGAGGCGGCCACCACGATGCGCACCGAGCCGTCGGGCTCGTACCGGGCGGTGCGGGCGTTGACCGTCACCGGCAGCCGGCGGTAGTCGAGGCTCTCCATCCAGCGGTTGTCAACCTGGAAGTTCCAGTAGAAGCACTCCGGCGGGGTGAACTCGATCAGCAAGGCCTCCCCGTCGGCGAGGTCGTAGGCGCCGTGGCGGAAGATCTGGTTCGGATCGCCCCAGGCTCCCTGCATCGGCCCCGCCTCCAAGGTCAGGGCATTGCGTGCGTTGGCGCCAAGGTCGTCCACCCAGTCGGTGAACAGCGCCGAGCATCCCGCCACGAATGCGGCCGCCGACTCCAGCGCCCGCCCGAACCTTGCAGCCGACAGCGGCGGGGGAAGGTCGTCGTGGTCCAGGCACTTGATCAGCACTGAGACCGGCACCTCGCTGGCGCGGTCCAGGAAGAACTGCCGGACCGCGATGACGGTCGGCTCGGGGCTGGTCTGCAGCCAGTTGTCGCCCCGGCGCTCCGGTCCGACGAAGATCTCGAAGCGACCGTCGTCGTCAACGATCAGGTCGCTGCCATGCAGGAAACCGGCCTGGCCCAGGCGGTCCTGACCAGCGCCGTAGTTGCCGGTGAAGGCGGTGATCGACAGGTAGTGCACGGTCCCTCGATGCCCGGAGATGCGGTAGTTCAGCCGGCCGTCGATGTTGCCTGACAGATAGAGCGAGTCGGGATTGTCCGAGCCGATCTTTACCTGGTCGGGCAGGGTCGCCAGTAGCGGGAACCGCCTGTCGCCGGCCTCGACGAAGCTGTGGATCCCGCCCCGGGCCAGCCGGCTCAGATAGCGGTAGCCCTCGACCCGGTCGAGGTCGCACGTGGCCCGTTGCTGCACCAGCTCGCCCGCGGCCTTGAGGGCGTCGCAGAACCGGGCCCAGGCCCACCCCGACAGCACCTCGTCGCGGATCTCGCCCTTGTCGTGGGTCTCGTTGTTGGTCATGCCCCCATGCAATCATCGCCGGGAGCCCGGGGCTAGCCCCGAGGCACCGAACCGAGTTTGGCGGGCGGTCTCGGGGCGCGGGCGGTTGCTCAGGCGGGCGCCATCTCCAGGGTGGCCAGAAGGGACTCGACCCGACCCTTGATCTCGTCGCGGGTGCCGCTGGGCGAAATCTTGGAACCGTTGACGGCAATCATGCGTCTGTAGGGTCAGAGGCAACGCGCGCGGGCGCGGTGCGCGGGCGCAGACAGTTCCTGCCTCGGTGCCTCGCTCCGGGAGGCGACGATGTTGCGAATTCGAGTGGCCGGGACGCTCGTGCTGGCGGTGGCGCTGCTGGCCGCGGCCTGCGGACAAGAAGACGTGGTCGCCGGCGATCCCCAAGTTGAGGCCGGAGCGCCCAGCACCACCCAAGCCGTTCCTGACGAGTCGTCAGGAACGAGTGACCCTACGGAGGGGGACGTCACCGAGCCCTCCGACGCAGGCGATGCCACCGCGGCTGGCTCGGAGAGCCCGGATGACACCGTCTCGACCGAGGACAGCGAGGACGCCGCGCCCGTTGACGCCGAGGCTCTCCTGGCGTCGGTCACAACGCAACTCGACGGGCGCTCCGTGCGCGGCGAGGCGACGATCGAACTCGCACCGGGGTTCAAGCTGTCGACGAACTTCGAATCCGACGCGGACGGCGACCTCGCGGCGATGATCGAGATTCCGCCCGGACTCGACCCGGAATTCCCGGGCGGCGCCGAGGCCGAGTTTCGGTACGTGGGCGGTACGACGTACGTGCGGCCTCCGGTGTCTGCCGAGACTCTCGCGGATCTGGGCGTGGATGAGGCCTGGTTCGTCCTCGAGTCTGTCGCGGGCGGCGATCCGATGGGCGATGCCATGGGATCGGTGGGAGGAGTGATGTGCATCTTCCCCCAGGCGATCGACGAGCCCTTAGCGGACTGCGATCCGCTGGGCGATACCGGTGCCTTCCTGGAGGCTGCCAGCGAGGCCGAGATCGTCGGCCGCGAGGACGTGCGGGGTGTGCAGGCCACCAGAGTGCGCTTCCTGGTGTCTCTGCGCGATCTGGCGGGAGAGGCCCTTGGCGCGGTGCTCGGCGAAGACGACGCCGAGACCTCTGAGGGCGGGGCCTTCGACGACAGTGCCTCAGACCCGTTCGCAGAGGGGTTGGAGCAGATCTTCGGATTCCTGGACGCGGACCTCGAGGTGGAGGTGTGGATCGACGACGAGAACCTGATCCGACGCATGGCCTTCGATCTGGCGTCACTGTTTGCCGGACTCGCCGGCCCCGACGCCGAGATGCCCTCGAGCCTGATCACGGTTGAGTTCTACGACTTCGACGCAGACATCAGCGTGGACGCCCCGCCACCCGAGACGATCATCGATGATCCCGACCTGCTCGTGGGGGGCGATGACTACGCCTCCTCGGAGGAGTACGCGCCGGAGTCCGATGACGACGAGTCCTACGACGACGAGTAGTCCGATGATGCCGAGCCCTACGACGACGAGTAGTCCGATGATGCCGAGCCCTACGACGACGAGTAGTCCGATGATGCCGAGCCCTACGACGACGAACCCCAGGGTGACGAGTGCTACGACTAGCCGGGCGAGGCCTGTCCCGGACCGCGGTGACGAGAGGGCTCCCTGGTGGCCCGCTCAGGCCTGGTGCGGCTGGGAGCGCTCGTCGGGGGTGAGACCGGCCAGGGCCGTTATCGGCGCCGGAGGCTGACCGTCGCCGACTAGGTCGGCGGATGCGACCGGCGTCTCGAAACGGGTGGTGATCGGCACCACACCGGCCCACCACGGCCCCGCTATGTCGTCCGGTTCGTCGACCGGGTCGCTGGTGCGGACCTTGGCCGACGCCTCGGCCAGCGGAAGCTCCAGCACCATCGTCTTCCGCAGATCCGTCTGCGACGGCGGCCGGACGGAGTCCCAGTGGGACACCACATGATCGGTGATCAGCTCAAGGGCGTAGAGCCTGCGCTGGTCGTCGAGGATCCTCCGGGCCCGGCCCCGCACCACCACCGACCGGTAGTTCATCGAGTTGTGGAACGGCGTGCGAGCCATCACCAGCCCGTCGAGATGGGTGACGGTCACGCAAACTTCGTGGCCGTCGCCGGTGTTGAGCAGATGGTTGGCGGCCGCGCCGTGGAGGTAGAGCCAGTCGCGGTCGCGCCCGTATGCCATGGGCAGCACCAGCGGGCCGTCGGGCGTCGTCACCCCCACGTGCGCGATCAGCCCTGCGTCGAGAATGCCCAGAACGTCCCCACGGCCGTAGCGGGCCCGCGGCGTCCCCCGCCGCACCGTGGTACGAGCCGAAGGCGCCACCCCGAAGTCCTGTCCCCCGTCCACCATCGCAGGCTACGTGGGGCCCGCTTCGGTCGGAGCGACGCCGATCACCGGAGTCTCGGTGCGAGTATTGTGGATATACGGCACACAACTCACCCAAGATTCTGCGCAGTAGCCGAGCCGGATCAGGGAAGCGGTCACAGTTGCGGGCAAGTCACCCCGCAGCGCTCCGCGACTGCGCATGCCAGGTCGCGGAACTCCCAGTAGCAGTCCTGCACCGCGTTGATGTGCCCACCGATGGCGCCGTCGGCGGGTGTCAGCTTGAACATGGGCTTCCGAGCTTCCCGGGCATAGGGCATAAGGCTCCGATAGTGCTTCAGCGTTGCCAGGCAGTGCTTGTCGCTGTGGGGCGACCGTTCTCGGGCTGAGGACTTGTGGAGGATCGACTGGCGGTACTCGCCCGGAATCGCGTCCATCCAGCGTGCGTATGCCTTGACCGGGCGGTCCAGCCGTACGGCGTGCTGCAGGACCACGTAGCCGATTGGTCGCATGGCGCCGCTGGGCATGTCCAAGTCGCCCAGCCCGAGTATGCCCTTGGCGCTGAGTAGGCGCTGCTGCCATTCCTTGCGCCAGCGCTGCAGGGTGGGTCCCAGGTTGCGGAGTCCCTGGAGCGAGAACAGGTCAGGCGCGAGCGGTACGGCCACGAAGTCGGCCGCGATCAGGGCAGCCCGGTTGATGGCGCCGAGGTTTGGCCCCACGTCGATCAGCACAAGATCAGCTTCTGCCTCTTCCTTCGCCCCGGCCAGCGCGCGGCTCAGCGCGGTGATCACCCGGAAGGCGCGCTCGCTGCCGTCGAGGCATTGCGGCCATTGGCTAGAAAACTCGTCCTCGGCCCCCGACAGGGCGAGATCACCGGCCACGAGATCCAGCGGAGACCTAGGGCTCATCGTTGCTACGGGGGTTATGTCGCCGGTGCCTCGCAGCAGCGGCACGAGCGCTCCGTGGATCGTCTTCCGGGGAGGGTCAGGAGTCCAGAGTTCCTCCATCTCGTAGTCGTCAAGGAACATGCTCGTCAGGTTGGCCTGAGGATCGAGGTCCGCTGCCACAACACAGACACCGAGGTCGGCGTACATCCAGGCCAAGTGATACACGAGGGACGTCTTGCCGACGCCACCCTTGTTGTTGAAGAAAGCGACCGTGGTCATTGCGCCGCCTCCACAATCACCCGTACCCGGGAGTGTTCGGTCTGGAAGTCCGGCTCGGGATTGCCGTTGCTTCGAAGGGACCGCAGGGCTAACGGAATGCCGTAGCCGAACCGCTGAGCGAACCCGAGGTTGGCCATGATCTCGGCGATCAACTGGTTGCGGTATGCGGTGCCACCGCTTAGCAGCGTCTCCCGCGTCATTGCGCCGAAGAGGCCGCCGGGGCTCTCTATCTCGACGCGCCTGGAGTACCAGTACAGGCGCGACGGGGCGTGCGTGCCCTCGTAGCTGCGGTGCATTATCGCGTTGTAGACGAGTTGATGCAGCGCCTCGACCGGATAGTCGGGGAACCGCTTCTCGCGAGATCCCGAGGTGATGTCTAGGCGCGTGCGGACGTTGAGCTTCACAAGCTTGCTGAGGCTCTGAAGGATGTCGTCGAGCCGCCCGGTCAAGGCTTCCGAGGTCTTGGGCGTGTCGGTGATGTCGTCGCCGTCGAAGCGGACGAACTGGACCCACGACTCCGGCAACCAGTGCTGCGCGTCGCGGCCGAAAGCCAGCATCGCTCCGTTGGTGGGGACGTCGCCACTCATTAGTCGCAAAGAGCGCAGCTGAGCCTCTAGGGGCCGTCGATTCTCGGCGAGCACCTCTGCGGAGACCGCCCGAGGCAGGTAGCGGCGTTCGATGTAGTCGAGGTCGAGGTCGGCGACGGTCGCGCCGTACGCGGGCCTCAGGTCGAACGGGACGTCCTGTGACCGACGCCGCTCGGCCAGGCGCTGTTCGTCGGTAGCCGAGGCCTTTCGGACGGTGGGTCCGACCCTCACCCACACGCGGCCGTCGTAACGGACCGGGGGGTGGGGTGCGGGCTGCACGATCACCGCGGCCACTTCACAGCCGTCCAGTGTGCGGCGCTGCACGTCCATCGAGGGCCGCGGCAGGAGTTGCCCGTGGTCGCGCAGCTCAGCCAGACGTTTCAGCAGATCGTCGTCGATCGCGAGCCCGGCGCAGCGGCCGCCGTCTTCCACGCCGACGAAGATCACGCCCGGCCTGCCGTGTCCAGGGAGGTCGTTGGCGAACGCGCAGATGGTCCTGGAGATCTTCTCGGAGGCCGAGGTGGACAACGACCGCTTGCGCTCGACTAGGTCCGACTCGAGATCGACCATCATCGCAGCGAGTTCGGCGTCGCTGTATCCGTTCTCCGACACGGCACCAGAGTACCCCTGGATGCCGGCTGCACCCGGACGGGAGCCTCTGCTATTGGGACGGCGACATCTGGGAGAACGCTTCGAGCATGTCGTCAAGCATGAACTCCTCATGGACGATCAGCCGATGGTCGTCGAACGCTGACTCGAGCCTGGGATCCCACGGTGTGGGGCCGCATCCCCTGATGCTGCGCGCGAACGTGACGCCGCTGCGCCCAGCGAGATGGACTGCGTCCTCGTAGTGGCTGGCGTCCATCATCCACGGTGTGCAGCCGGCCTCGTGCATCCGGCGGCAGATGGAGATCCCGGTCGCATCGAAGTCGCCGTGGTACCTGAGGAGGGCGCCCGACCTCTGCATCTGGCGCATCAAGGTGGTGACCGCGGTCGTCGGGTTGCCGTTGGTGGCCACGACGCAGTTCGGGAGGCGCCGCTCAGCGGCGGCTTCCACCACGCGGGGATTCTCCACGACGAGAACGCTCGTTCCGCTGGGCACCACCACCGGATGTCGCAGCATCGCCAGCAGGCTGATGTGCAAGGGCAGCGAGCCGGACGCAGCCGCTCGGATCAGATCGTCGAGCGGCGAAGCGCCCGAGGCCGGGATCGACCAGACGAGCACGGGCAAGGAAACGCGGTCGAAGAGCACTCCGGCCGCCTCCCACAGTTCCCGCCCCTCGAGGGGCTGCTCTACCCGGTGGTGCAAGGCGCGCTCGGCGAACGACGCCAGCTTTGTGTCTGGGTCGAGGGCGTGGGAAGACCCGAAGAGACCGGCCGCCAACTCTGTGCGGCTGGCGCCGGGGGGTTCGATCAGGTCGAGCTGATCGAGTAGGCGGCGGACACTCGACACTAGGTGTGCGACCTCCTCGCTGTCGAGGCCGCCGAGCCCGCCAGCGCTGATGAGGCCGTCGGACCATTCGCTTGCCCATGGCTCCGGCCATGACGCCACGGAGTCTAGAAGTGCTGCCCGTGCAGCAACCGACCGGACCCGGTCAGCCCGCCGCTTGGCGGCCTCCTCCGACGGCGGGTGGCCGAGCAGGGTCAGAGCCTCGTCGAGGTCCTCGCCGACTCCCAGGGCTACGAGCGAAGCCTCGATCACCGTGAGATCCAGCCGCTTGGATAGCCGCCCGCCCAGCAGCGAGTCGATTGCCAGGGCGCCGTCGGAGTCGAGGCCTGGCCGCGCGATCGTCCCTCGACGGTCGGTCCCGAACCGGTCGAGGTGTTGGCGCACAGCAGCCCAAAGGGGCTGCAGGCTCCGCAGTAACAGCGACTCTGGCACAGGTCGCGGCCTAGAGTCGCGCACGCGCCTCACCTGTCGGTTCTCTGGCTCGGTCGCGCCGTCCGCTACTTCGTCCACCTGGGCGCGGCGGTCCAGCGAGCCGCACTGCCTCAGAGAAGCGACGCCTGCTCGCCGCCCTCATTGACCTCAGCGCGATAGCGCCATGCCGCGGGGAGGAGCCGGACGGTCGTATCGGAAACCTCCGCAAGCCGGTGGTCTTGCAAGAGTTCGAGCACAGCCGTCGCGAGGTGGTCCGGCCTGTCGGCGAGGTTCGACCAGCAGCGGCGGTGCTCGGCGGCCAGTGCCTCCAAGGCGGCAACGAACTCACTGTGTTCGACCACGGGCCTTTCCGCCTTGACGAGCTGGCCGACCACAAGGAGCGCGGCGTGTCCCACGGTGCCGCTCCGCGGGAATCGGCTGTCAGTCATGCCGTCTTCGGGATCGATGGCCGCCACGCCCTCGGCCCGGGCCTCAAGTCGCAGCCCGAACATCTCGTCGAAGATCCTGGCCTCCTCACCCAGCCGGCGTCTCAGTTCGGCCCACTCGTCATCGGCGAGGTCATCCCGGTACAGCACGGGCTCCTCCAGCAGGGTTGAGCGCATCCAGGCCCGCGACGACAGCTGGCGTTGCTCGGAGCGAGCCAGCAGGCTGTCGACCGTGTCGGAGCGAGCCATCGTGGAGAGAGGCAGCATCGCAACGCGGTCGGGCCGGATGCGCAGGACCGCGTCGGCATCACTGTCGCCGATGTAGCGATCAACGCGGTCGTGCGTCTCGCTCGCGAGGCCATGTCGGATCATCCACTTCAGTGCTTCTATCAGGGCACGGCGGTCTGCAAACTCGTCCGTCACGGTCACGCTGGCGTCGCTTGCCGCGGAGCGGATCTTCTGCAACAGGTCTCGCAGACTGATGACGTTCGGCCCGGCCACCACCGCGGCGAGCGCCAGAGCGAGCATCGTGTACTCACGGGCCGAGAGCGGACGCCCCTGGTCCGCTGCCGTACGGAGGGGGCGTCGTCTCGGGACGACAGTCGACTTGAATAGGCGGGCCGTGTCGGTAGTGACCTGGAGGCGGTACCCGAATCTCTGGGTAAACCGGCGGTCGAGCGCGTGCTCGTGGCGTCGGATCAAGCGGAAGGTGTCAGGGTCGCGCTCTTCGAGCACGAGCGGATGAGCGACAAGGTGTCGGGCGGCAGCTCGAAGATCGAGCTCGCGACGGGGATCTGCCGGGACCGGCAGGGCTTGGGAGGTCATGCTGGCGCTCCGGTGACCGCCGCATCCAACGCCGCCGTTCGTTCGTCGGCCGCCGCCGTGCCTTCAGCCGGCTCCGATGCGTCGGCGGCCAGTAGATCGGCTGGGTTGACGGCCTCGGACATGATGGCCGTGCCGTTCATTGCCTCCGGGCCGTCGGCCAGCGGCGCTCCCGCTGACACTTGAGCTGCGACGCGGCTGCCCGCCGGGTGGGCCGGTGCGTTCGTCGAGTCAGCGGTCGCTCCGTTCGACGATGGTCCGAGGTCTTTCCCATCACGGATGACGCTTACCACCACACCGTGCATCAAGAGCCGTCCTTCGGGGCATTCGACTGCGGTGCTCGCCCCGTCAGCCCTGGTCACCGTACATCGGACTCCGAACTCGGTCACCGTGCGAACCCTCGCCCCGGCGCTGTGGTCGTGACCAGAACGGCTGACTAGGTCGCGCAGCATCGAGAAGCTGGCGACTGACATCTCGGCGCCGTCGATGTGGCCGCGGTCGTCCGCGCGGGACAGAAGTTCGGCGGCAGCGTCCTCGTGGGCGACTCTTTCTAGCTCGCGGTCACGCTGCATGAGTTCCCGTTCTCGTCGCCGGTCGCGGATGGGCGTCGCCCTACCCCTTTGAGTGGTGTCGCCGCGGTCGCGCAGCGACACCGGCACGATCGCGCGGGGAGCGTCCCTCCAGGCCGTGCTGGTCGGCTCAGGGTCGTCGGCATCCGCAGACAGCGTCCCGAGACGGCGGCTCGAGCCGAGTCCGAACGCGGCAGTCGCAATGTCGTGCGCCTCCGCCCTCGTGGCGGCGCGGTCGAAGAATCCGGCCAGGCGCAGGAAGTCGGCTCTCTTCGACGCCGCGCCGAGTCCGACTCGGGACAGCCGGGTGACGTTCGCCGTGAGGGTGCGCACCGCCCCGACAGCCTGACGCGTGAGCCGATCGAGCCGCGACGTCTGTCCCGGCGGCGCGACGAACCACTCCGCCAAGTGTTCCCAGTCCTTGGCCGCAGTGCCGGGCAGTCGGCGGACGGCCACGTCGCCGCCGAGCCCGGCGTCATCGACGCGGACGGCCAGGCCGGGCCTCAGCGCCCCCAGCAGCATCTCGAGCCGGGGCAGGACGGCCTTGAGGCTGCGCGCGATCGGCCGTGTCATACGCTCGATCTCGGAGAGCTGTTCGGACACGTAAGAGACCAGGATCCCTGCGAACAGCTGGACCTCGTCGGGGTTGAGGTCGTACCGGCTCTGCCACTGGTTGAGATCGGCGAAGAACTGGGTGAGTTCGGTTGTGAAGCGCTCGTGGAGGTCGAACACGGTGCGCACCGCGCTGGAGAGGTCCTCGGCGGGCGTGTGCGCGAAGTCCTCCGCCCCCTCACCCAGCGTGTGAAGAGCGCGGTGCAGGTCGCGCAGCCGCCCGGCCTGGACGTCCACGATCTCGTCGACCGCGGCCAGCACGCCCTCGACGAGCTGGAATACCTCCTGGCCTGATCTTGTGATCAGGTACCGATTGCGGCGCCGGTAGTAGTCCTCGATGCTCGATGGGTTCCCGACCGACGATGACACCGTCAGGTTCCCCCAGCGGCGGAGGCTTTCCAGCCGGTCGGGGACCGTCGCCGGATCGACCCCGGCTCGCACGACCGCGGGCTCGGCCGAAATCTCCTCCGGAGTGAACTCAGCGAAGAACGTGCCGGCGAACACCCCAAGGATGGCGCGGTACTCGCGCCACGCGTCCGCGGCGATGTACCGGAACAGCGAGCGAGCGCGGTCCGGCCCCTCGTTGCCGCTGCCCGGATCGTGCGAGGGCTCGGCCAGGCCGTGAAAGCCGGCTCGTCGATCGCCTTTGCCAGCACTGCGCTCGGGCGTGGAGTCCGGCCGCTCGGATCGACCGTCGGAGGTGGCCGGCTCGGAGTCGCGGCCGTCCGATGGGCCGCCAACCGGCGGAGAAGAGGATGCGGAGGCAAGGGGCTCGAAGGTCATGCCGCTAAACGCCGTTCGAGAGTCTGGCCGTCCCATCGGTAGTGCTCCAGCAGGATCGCTCCCAGCCTCGCGTCCCTTACCACCTCGGTGATGGCCAACTCGGGCACCGTGGCGTGGGTGCCCCAGAGCCGCTCGCTGGTGGCGATGAGGTCGAGGTCGAGGTCGACCAGCAGGCCAAAAAGCTTGGCGTGGTTGTCCTCGGACACTTTGGCGAACGCGTCGTCAAGCACTACGAAGCGGGCGATCCCCGACCCGTCTTCGCTGGCCGCGGCGGCCCGTTCGGCGAGCGCGTCGTAGGAGGCGGCCACCGCGGCGAACAGCGGAAGGTATGTGACGAGCTTCTTCTCTCCCTCCGACAGCGGCGTCCTCCGGCCCAGCCTGGCCTCCTTCTCGCCGGGCCGGCGCACCATCACCGCCATCTCGTGCCAATTCCTGTAGTCGAGTGTCTCGGCTATGAGCTGCCGGTAGGGCACGTCCGGCTGAAGCGCCCGTGCCTCTCTCAGGTGGTCTGACAGCGCCTGCCGCAACTCGCTCTCCTCGTCATCTGTGCGGAGGTCCGGGAGCTTCGTCAGCAGGTCGATCATGCGGTCGGTGAACGAGTCGAGCTCCGCCGCTCGCCGCCACCGCAGGCGGACTCCCACGTCATGGGTGGTCCTGACCGCGCCCAGCCGGTCGTTCATGCGTTCCACCAGCGTCGCGGCTCCATGGGCTCGGCGAGCGATCTCGCCCGCTATCCGACCCTGCAGCAGTTCCCGCAGAGCGTCGCTCTGCTTGTGGTCGAGGAGGCCGGCCATGTGCTCGTGCTGTCGCGAGACAGCCCGGACAGAAGACGCCAAGGGAGCCTTGCCCGACGGTCCCGTCACCTCCACCACGAGCGGCATCGCCGGGTCAGGCTGGCGCTCCTCTGCGTCCCAGCCCGCGCCCAGGGCGTCGCGTCGCCGCCTCAGCGACTGCCGCACGCTGTCGGCGGTGACTCTGTCCGCCCTCGGGGCGTCCGAACCAGTGCTGCTGTCCCCGGCGCGGCTGCGACTGGTCGTTCCCGGGCGAGGGTCGATGTCCCCGGAAGGGTCGAGGGCCCCGCCGTCTGGCTCGTTGGCGCTTGTCGCCGCCTCGCGCTCACCTGCAGCCACGAGCAGGAGGTCGACAGCTTCGAGTATCTGGCGCAGGCCCTCAGGGCCTGGCTCGCGGGCTACGACCGGGGCTGGCGGTGGGCCGTCGGGGTCCGAGAGTGCGTCGAGGAGTCCAGGAGTCTCCAGCGCCCGCATCAAAGACACGCGTGTCTCCTCACACGTCTGATCGGCGCGAGCCCGCTCGTCAGCCGCCACGCCGGCCGCGACACGTGCTTCCGCCCTGCGCTCGCCTGCGTCTTCCCGCTGCTCTCGGGACTCTGCCAGGCGCCTCTCGACGTCCTCCAGATCATTCCTGCGCCTGTTGCGGCCGGCGACAACCTCTTCGTACTGCGCGCCGATGCTCCCCTCGATCGTCGCGAGTCGAGCCCGTTCGCGGTCGTGCTCGGACTCGGTCTTGTCCAGGGTCTTACGTTCCAAGAGAAGATCGGACTCGGCGGCCCGCCAATGCGCGGCGGCGCTGCGACAACCGTCAATCGATCGTGTCAGAGCGTCGAGCCGCGAGCGGCATCTCTCCAGGCTCGACACCAGATCCCGCAGATCCCCGCGAACCGCTTCGAGACCAGGCCGGTCCGTTGGCAGTCGGAGGGACACGGCTGTGCGGTGAAGTTGGTCCGAGACCTCGACTGACAACCGCTCCGCATCAGCGCGGCGTGACGCGGCCGCCTTCCGGTCGTTCTCCGCGGCGCCCGCGACGTGGGCTGCGGCGGCGACCGCGGCGGCCGCCTCGACGATGGTGGCCGTGGAGGGCAGGTGTTCCTGAAGCCTCCGGACCTCCGCTCGCGACGACTGGCACTCGGCCAACTCCGTGCGGCTGTTCTCCACGGCGGAGAGCGCCGCCTCCAATTGCGCCGAAGCCTCCCGCCGTTGGCGTTCGAGGTTCGCCTGGCGGGCGGTGGTACCGATGAACTCGGCGCGCTCCTTGCGGTGGCGGCCGCGCAGTACGCCGACCCGGAAGGAGCCGTCGGTGGCGACGGCCGTAGCGGCGTCGCTCGACATGTCGCAGGAGATCGAGTCGAGGAGCCGAGCCACTGCACGGGGGTCCACCTGTCCGCGGAGGCGGTCCGGCACTGTCACTGCGAGACAGTCGCTCAGCGGGCTCGCGACGGCCCGCGCCGCAGTCGCGACCAACTCGCCGCTGGCCAGCTCGAGGACGGCATCGCCGGTGACACGGGCCACGAGCAGGCCCGAGGACTCGAGCGCGGCCTCGATGCCGGAGCACTCATCAGATCCGAGGTGGGGCTTGAAGTCGGTCAGGTCGGCGAGGCAGTACCTCGGGACGGTCTGCCAGCCGGGTCTGGACGGTTCGGGCTCTGTCTTGGCGGTCAACTCGTCGACGAGCGCCTGCGCTTCCGCTGCGGTGGTGAGTTCGCCGTTCAGACCGATCTCGACTGCCGTTGCCGCCCTGTGCCAGTGGCCGACGAGATCGCCGCATTCTGTCTCCAACTCCGCCCGGAGAGTCTCGACCCGGTCCGCCTCCTCTATCGCTGTCGGATGAGTGCCGCTCGTATTGCTCCCAAGGTCGGTTACGGCCGTGGTGAAGGCGGTCGCTGCAGGCGCATTGATGCCCGCCTTCTGCGCTTGGGACAGGACTTGCCGCCCCCATTCCAGGGTCTGGTTGGTCCAGTCGCGACGTGCCGCCTCAAGGCGACCGTCTTGCTCTGCGAGGCGAGTCGCAGCCCGATCCTCAGCGTCGGAAGCAGCCTTCAGGGTCGACTCGGCCCGGCTGAGTTCCTGCTCCGCCGCGTCGAGAGCGGCGCGGGCCTCATCAACTGTGTCGAGGTCGGCTCGACGCTCTAGGACTGCGCTGTCCACCGCGTTGATCTCGCGGCTGATGGACTGGTCGTCGAGCGTGTCCTCGGGTTCGGATGCGTCTGTGCCGGTCAGTGCCGACTCGGCGACCGTGACCGGGCCGGGCGGGCGTCGGGTGACCCGGCAGTGCTCGCTCAGTTCGGCCGCGGAGGCCAACGCGACGTTCAGCGCGGCCGCGTCGTTCCGGCCGCGAGCCTGGGCCTGTTGTAGCTCTCGGGCTGCCGCGCTTGCCTGCCGCTCGCGGCCATCGACCCGGTCAGCGGCGCGGTCGCACTGCTGCGAGAGGTGGGCCACGAAGTCGCGCAGCCCGGCGAGTTGCTGGCCCTCGCGGTAGGCTCGGGACTCTTCCAGGGCGGAGATCTCGCTTCGCAGGCGCCCTTCGGTGCGCTCGTACTCGATGATCACGGCATCGAGGCGCTCCACTTCGGCCGCGGCCGCCTCCGCTGACCGCTGCTTCTGCTTCTGGTTGCGGGCTCGGCTTCGCGCCGTGGCCAAGCGGGAGCGCCCCTCGCCCGCCCGCTGCTGGAGTTCACCGGCGCAGTAGGCACGGTAGACGTCGAGAAGGCCGCGTATGGCTTCGAGCGTCCGGGCGGAGTCGTCGACGTTACGGCGGTGCTCTTCGAGGTCGTCGAGCGGTCCGGCGGCCTCGGTCAGCGCCTGCTCCGACAGCTTGGGAAGCGCTTCAACGAGATGCTCGGGCAGGTCTAGATCGATGCGGTCGCCAACTCGGGGGCTGCGCACAACATCGATGAGCCCGATGTGGTCGTCGATCGACGCGCCACCGAACAGGCGCTGCCGGACAGCCCGCCGGTAGTCGTCACGACGGCGGTCGCTGAAGACTTCGTCGCCGTCGAGGGCGGCTCTCAGGCCGTCCGACGACAGCGGCTGGTGGCCAACCACGAGGCTGAAGTCGATGCCGGGTCGTCTGGACGTGACGAACCACCACGTCGGCACGGTGTCGGTTTGGCGGCTGGCCTTGATCCTGCACCCGCAGACGATGAACTCGCCCTGTCTCTCGAACTCGATCCACAGGTAGCCCACCGGCTGGGCATCGTTTCGCCCGTTGAGCATCCACGACCTCAGAATTCCTCTCTGATCGCCAGCCGCGTCGATGCGACCGGGGCGAGCAGTCAGCAGGAACGGCAACAGCATGTTCATCGCGGTCGACTTGCCCGAGCCGTTGACGCCGCGCAGCAGCAGCCGGCCTCCGGCGAAGTGCAGGACCTCGTTCTCGTACTGGTATACGTTGATGATCCCGGCCCGGTTCAGGCGCCACCGGCTGCCCGCTGCATCGGTCGGGCTGGCCGATCCGTTGGTGTCGTTCATAGCCTGCGCAGTCATGGCGGGGACAGTATCGAAGCGGTATGACATTGCTTCGGCCGTCGTGCTTGCGATGGCGATTCCCGTACACAAGGCTCGTTTCCGCGCAGGCTCAAGCCGAGCGACATGGGTAATTCGCTAGACCCCGGGCGGGCGCTACGCGAGAGCGCGTTCGGATCTTGGTCCGGCGAGCGCGTCCATGCTGTCGCGGACATCGACGACTTGAACGCCAGTGACGGTAGTTACGTCCCGGATCGCCGACTGGATCGCATCCCATCGAGTCGGGGCCCTGCGGTCGAACTCGACGGTGCGGTGGCCGATGCTGGCGTCAGTGCATCCTGCCGTGTACAGCGCTTCGAGGACATCGTCGTCAAGCAGGTCGCGGCCTTCGGTGACCAACACCAAGTGATGCACCGGGTTCTCTCTGTGGGAGGACGCTCTGGTCATGTCGTTTCGCCGAGTCTCTGGCATCTCCTGATGCGCTGCCGAAGTCTACGCGCCTCGTCGGCGCCGCTGCGGGGCGTGCCCGATATCGACGTAGCGCAGTCCATGTGCCTGCTGTCTCCCCCGAGCGGGCAGAAGGCCTTGCCCCATGCGTGGGCGGAGCGGCCCTTGGTGCGTTCGATCCGCCAGCCTGCGTCTCTCATTTCGGCCATGGCGGCGTCGATGTCCTTGTCGGGATGGCGTTCCACCATGCGCAATCTTCAAGCAACTTTCGTTGAACTCGGGATAGAATAGATATTCAGGAGACAGCATAAGATAGCAGGACTTCATTCGCAACACCTGCTTGTGACAGCATGCGGCTCGCCGCGGCTGAGTAGCTTGCAGACATGGAGCGAGCATGTACCGCCTTCCATAGCCGGCCCCTCCGGTAGCCTTCGGGGTCGTGGCCGGTGCCCCAATGCAGGACAAGCTCGAGGATCTGAGGGCCCGCAAGTCCGAGGCGCTGTCGGCCGGGCCCGAGCGGGCGGTGCAGCGCCAGCACGACAAAGGCAAGCTGCTGGCCCGGGAGCGGCTCGACTACCTGCTCGACGAGGGGTCGTTCCACGAGCTCGACATGCTGGCCCGCCACCGGGCCCATGAGGCCGGCCTCGCCGACCGGCCCTACACCGACGGCGTGATCACCGGCTGGGGCACCATCGACGGCCGCAAGGCCTTCGTGTTCGCCCAGGACTTCACCGTGATGGGCGGCGCTCTGGGCGAGGTATTCGCCGAGAAGCTCCACAAGGTCATGGACCTGGCGCTGTCGGTGGGCGCGCCAATGATCGGGCTCAACGACGGCGCCGGCGCCCGCATCCAGGAGGGCGTCGTGTCCCTCGACGGCTACGGCGGGATCTTCTACCGCAACGTGCAGGCCTCGGGCGTCATCCCCCAGATCAGCGTCATACTCGGGCCGTGCGCGGGCGGCGCCGTGTACAGCCCGGCCATGACCGACTTCATCTTCATGGTCCGCGAGAAGTCCCACATGTTCATCACCGGCCCCGACGTGGTGAGGACCGTCACCGGCGAGGCGGTGACCCTCGAGGAGCTCGGCGGGGCCACCAGCCACAGCACCAAGTCGGGCGTGGCCACCTTCGTCGCCGCCACCGAGCACGACGTGCTCGACGAGGTCAAGACGCTGCTGTCGTTCCTGCCCTCCAACAACCTCGAGCGGCCCCCGACCTACAAGTCGGCCGACGATCCCGACCGGGAGTGCCTGGCGCTCGACGCGCTCCTGCCCGAAAGCCCCAATGTGCCCTACGACATGAGGGACGTGATCGCGGAGGTGGTGGACGACGGCGACTTCTTCGAGTACCACGCCTCCTGGGCCCGCAGCATCGTCTGCGGCTTCGCCCGCGTCGACGGCCGCTCTGTGGGCATGGTCGGCAACCAGCCCATGGTGCTGGCCGGTGTGCTCGACATCGAGTCGGCCGAGAAGGCGGCCCGCTTCGTGCGCACCTGCGACGCCTTCAACATCCCCCTGGTGACCTTCGTCGACGTGCCCGGCTTCCTGCCCGGAGTGGACCAGGAGCACGGCGGCATCATCCGCCACGGGGCCAAGCTGCTGTACGCCTACTGCGAGGCCGCGGTGCCCCGCATCTCGGTGATCACCCGCAAGGCCTACGGGGGCGCCTATGTGGTCATGGACTCCAAGGGCGTCGGCTCGGACCTCTCGTTCGCCTGGCCCTCCGCGGAGATCGCGGTGATGGGACCCCAGGGCGCGGTGGAGATCATCTACCGCCGCGAGCTAGCCGATGCCGCCGCCCCGGCGGCCCGGCGCACCCAGCTGGTGGACGACTACGCGCAGCGCCTGGCCAACCCCTACATTGCGGCCGAGCGCGGCTTCGTGGACGAGGTGATCGAGCCGTCGCAGACTCGCCGCAAGATCGCGGCCGGCCTGCGGATGCTGGAGTCCAAGCGCGAGGAGATCCCGGAGCGCAAGCACGGAAACGTCCCGCTGTGACCGCCGCGGAGGCCACGGCAGCCGCAGCGCCACTGGGCGGCCTGGAGATCGCGTCCATCACCCCGGAGCCGACCGACACCGAGCGGGCCGCGATCGTCGCCGCGGTCGAGGCGCTCCAAGCCGAGATCTGGCCGCATCTGGGCGCAGCGGCCGTGCCCGCACCCTCGCCGCGCTGGCGCTACGCCGGCCGCCCCTGGCAGCGCAGAGCCCGCTACGGCGGCTGGGCTTTAGAGAATCCGAACAGCGCCGGGGGCGGGCAGGCGAGCAGCTCCAGCAGACGGAGCAGGTAGTTCCGGCGAGGGATCTCGGTCACGCCGAGGGAGCGCAGGTGCGGCGTCGCCCACTGGACGTCGATCAGTCTCGGGTGGTCGTCACGCAAGCCGTCGGCGAGGGCCACGAGGGCGACCTTCGACGCGTCCCGAGCCCGGTAGAACATGGACTCGCCCGCGAACAGCCCGCCGATGGCCAACCCGTAGAGGCCGCCGACAAGCTCGCCGCCGCTCCATGTCTCCACGCTGTGGGCGAATCCCGCGTGGTGCAATTGCACGTAGGCAGCCCGCATCTGATCGTCGATCCAGCCATGGGGCCTGGCGGGATCCGCGCACCCCTCGACGACGTCGGCGAAGGCGGTGTCAACCCGGATCTCGTAGCGACGGCAGGCCTGGCGCAGCGAGCGGCGGACAATCAGCCCTTCCGGTTCCAGAACCCCCCGCTCCGGCGGAGACCACCAGCCGATCCGCCCGCCGGGTCTCAGCGGCATCGGGAACAACCCTCGGCTGTAGGCGGCGATCAGCGTCGGCGGCTCCAGGTCAGCACCCACGGCCACGAGGCCGGCCTCGTCGCTGGCTGAGGGGTGCGGGAACCCCCATCGGCATGCCGGCAGCCCACCGGGGTGGCCGCGGTGCGCTTCGCACTCCTCGACCCGGCGTCCATGGCAGGGCGGGCACCCCGCATCGGCGGGCACACCTAGAGAGTACGTTGGAGCGATGACGATCGGTGCCCGCCACCAAAAAAGCGGCGTGCAAAGGAGCGGCATCCAACAGAGCGCCGCGCCGCCGCCGCCGCCGTCACTGCTGGACGCCCTCAACGAGCGCTGGCAGCCCCTCGCAGCCTCCGCGGTGGGCCGCGTGTTGGAGCTGCCCGCCGACGGCGTCGAGGCGGCCGTGTGCGCGGAGTGCTCCCGCGGCACCCGCTACGACACGATCCTGTCCTTCATGCGCACCCCTCAGGTGTCCGATCTCGACGGCTTCGTCGCCGCGCTGGGAGAGATCCTGGCCAACGAGGGACGGATTCTCATGGTGGAGCCGTCCGGGTCGCGCAACGGACGGCTCCGCGGCTGGCTGCCGTGGAGGATCGGGCATCCTCGGCCCCACCGCGACCGAGCCGAGCGTGACGTGGTGTCGGCTCTGCGCGCCGGCGGCTTCACCGTCACCGACCTCCACCGCCGCGAGCTGGCGTCGGTCCGGGCGCAGTGGCGGCGATACGTGGAGATTCGAGCCCGCCGCGAGTCGCCCCAGAGGCCGAGCGGATAGGTAGCAGTTGATGGGGATCTTCGCGAGGCGCCGAGCGAGGCCGTGGCCCGAGCGGCCCGTGAGCGCAGCGAACAAGAGCGGGAGACAACATGCATAATCGCGACGCATTGACATCTGTCCGCGGGTCCTCTAAGCCGTCCCAGCCATGACGCGCGTCGTTCTGGCCGGTGGCCGGGAGCTGGATGCGGGCACGGCCGCGGGCCGTGCGCTGGCGGGCTGCGGCTCGGTCGCGGTGGTGACGCTGGCCGCCGCATATCGGCGTCCCGACGCGCTGCTCGCCCAGATCGGCGCCTGGGCCGAGGCCCTCTCGGTTGAGCATGCGGTGGTGAGGGCCGTGCGCCGGTCCGACTCGCTGAACCCGGAAGTGTCCGGGCCGATCGCGGACTGCGACGGCGTGCTTGTGCTGGACGGATCCCCCGCCCACTTCGTGGGCGCGGTGAAGGCCACCCCACTGCTGGAGGCCATCGTGGCGGCCCACGGGCGCGGTGCCGACGTCGTCTGGTCGGGCGCGGCCGCGGCCGCGGTGTGCGCCTCGATGGTGGACGACCGCGGGGGCGCGCTCACGGTGGGTCTGGCACTGCACGGCGGGATCGTGGTGGCCGCAGGCTGGGAGGGCTGGCCTCGCGACCGGCGCCGCCGCCTCCGCCACATGGTCCCCGAGTCGGCTTTGTTCATGGCCCTGGAGTCGGGCGCGGCCGTGCAGTCGACCGCCTCGCCGCAGCATCTGGCGTCCTCGTCGAGGCCCGAGGACTGGACCGTGCTCGGCGGCGCGGTCGAGGCCCATTGGGGCGGCGACCCCGTGGCTCTGGCGACTAACTCGGAGGCGGACAGCTAGAGCGGCGCCCCTGCGCAGTCGTCGTGAGCTGCGGCCCATCCGCTCGGCCTCTCAGCCGCCGGCGGGGGTCTCCTCGATGGTCACCGAGTGCACGGTCACGTCCCGCGACGGCGCGCCGCCCATGCTGCCCGTGTCGACATGGAGGCCGATGATCGACTGGGCAACCGCTAGTCCGGCGTCGTCCGTTTGGCCGAACACCACGTAAGTCCCCTGGGAGTCGAGCCTGGCGGTATTGGGGCCGGTGGTCAGGAAGAACTGTGCGCCGGCCGCGTCGCGCCCGGCCGATCGGGCCATTACAAGCTGACCGGGCTGGTAGCGGTACGGCCCGGTGAGCCGGCCGGTGTCGTCCTCGTCGAAGGCGGGCTCGTCGGGGATCGTGTATCCCGGGCCCGGATCCGAGGCGCTGTCGGTGTGGGGCGAGCCGCCCTGGATGATGTCGATGGACGGGTCGGTGCGGAACAGCACAGTGCCGTCGTAGTAGCCCCAGCGGGTCAGCGTGACGAAGTTGTTGACCGTCAGCGGCGTTTCTGAGGCGGTCAGCTCGAAGCGCATCTCCCCCTCGCTGGTGCCGAAGACGGCCACATAGCGAGCCTCGGAATCGATGCACATGGGCTGGGGGCCGTCGAAGTCGATGACGCGCGGGCTTGATCCGTCGGCCGCGGGGCATCCCGTCGCCGACTCGGCAGTCTCAGGCGCCTCTGCGGCCTCAGGGTCCGGGACCGGGTCGGTCTCGGAGAGGTCGACGGCGACGTCCTCGACGGGAAGCTCCGAGCCGGTGGTTACGACATCGGGGTCGTCTCGGCTCTGCACGTACGCCAGCACCGCGATCGCGGCTGCGACCACAACCGCGGCGATGCCGATCAGCTTGATGCGCCTGCCGGTTGCGTACTGCTTGGCGGCGACCTCGTCCGCGGCGATGCGTTGCTGGCGGTTCTGGCGTTGGCGCTCCCGCTTAGTCGTGCTCATCAGATCGTTAGAGGACGGAGAACAGCCCCACGGCCAGTGAAGCCACCATCATCGTCGCAACGACCACCGCGACGAGGCCGACGATCATGCGACGCTTTCGGTCTCGACGGGAGCCGCGCCGCTGCCCACCGCCAGCCGGCCGGGCATCGGCGCGGAGCCTGCGCTTGCGAACGTCGCTCTGGGACGGCACGCCCCAACTTTAGGGGCTTATGTCGGATGGTGCCCGGATCGTGGTCGCGGCTGCATCTGCGCTTGGCTCGAGACGGGCTCGGGGCGGACTCGGGTGACGCGTCGCGGGCGGGGGCCGCGTACCGTTGACTGATGCTGTCTCGCCGCTGCCGCGCGCCCTCAAGGCCGTTCCGCCGCCTCGGCGCCGCGGTATGGGTCCTTGCGGTCGTCGCGGCCGGAACAGCCTGCGCCGGCACCGGCGATGGGCCCCTGGTGATCGAGGAGCCCGTGCCCGAGACCACCGTCCCGACAACGTCTGCGGCACCGCCGGAGCCCCCTACATCCGAGGGGCCACCTCCCTCCGAGGGGACGGTCGAGATCGGCGAGACTCGCTACCAGTTCGCGGTCATCTGCCAAGAGGAAGGCGCTGGCGAGGTGGTCGTCATCGGGGCGGGCGACGACCCCGTCTCCGGCGGTCTGGTCAAGCTGTATGTGCGGGCTTACCTCGGCGACCCGTACATCAGCCTGCGCCTCGCGGACGGGACGCGGCTCGAGCCGTCGCTGGACCTGGACGACAGGTTGGACCTCTACCTGCAGGACGACGTGATCCGCGCCTCCGCCATACGCTTCGTGAAGGACCTGGACCTGGACACGGGCTCGGCCACCGAGGTCGGCTTCGGCGAGCTCGAGATCCACTGCTACGAGTACACCAACGAGCTGCCTGGTTGAGTCGTCGCCACCAGAGGCGCTCGGCGCGCTACTCGCTCTCGCAGCCGGTGTCGAGCATCACCTGGGGGAGGCGCCCCGACTTGAGGGCCCGCACCGCTCCTTCGGAGACGTTGAAGACGACCCGGTAGTCCCGGTCACCCGGATCCTGGGGAACGAAGACCAGGTCGACGGTCCCGTCGATTCGCACCTGCCTCTTGATCGAGTCGCCGAACAGGTCGGTGACCATGCTCTCGGGCGATCCGACGCCCACGCCGGACCGGGTGGTGATGGGCCCGCTGTTGATGTCGACCCGCTCGATCGTGCCCTCGTGGACGAGGAAGACGATGCCCTCTGGGGCGTCGTGGGGGACGACGTGGTAGCAGCGCCCCGTCGGTCCGGCTGGCACGAGAACCGTCCCGGCGGCCTGCTGAGCCTCTGCGACCGTCATGCCGAAACTCACCGTGTCGAGGCCCACCGTCGAGACGGTGGATCTTGAGCTCAGCGTCGGTGGGCCGAATTGCTCCGGGTTCTCCGGTGGCACCGTCGTGACCGTGGTCGTAGTGGCCTCGATCGTGGTGGTGGCCGTAGGTGTTGTCGTTGTCGTCGTCGGTGCCGTCGTCTCTGTGGCGGTCTCGTCGTCGTCAACAGCATCCGGCTCGCGGTCGCCGTCACCGTCGCGGTCGCCGTCGTCGGCCGCCGGTTCGCCGGATCCGGTGCTGTCGTCCGGCTCCTCGGTTCTGTCCTCGGGGACTGCGGTCGGGCTGTCGTCATCGGAGCCTCGGCCGAGCCACCAGACGACTCCCGCCACGACCAGGATGACCACCGCGACGGCGACCAGGATCGCCGACCACTTCGGCCTGCGGCTCTCGGCAGCTCCGGGCCAGAACGGGCTTTGGTCCTGGGGTTCCGGATTCCACTCCACGGTTATGAAGGGTAACGGAACAGCCCCCGTGCCAGCGTGGATGCACGGCGGGGATCCTTTGCACGGCCAACCACCGCGAATGCCATGGCCACGCCTGGTCTTTCCGATCGCTGGGTGGGCCGCCCGGGGCTCGAACCCGGCACCTTGAGATTAAAAGTCTCCTGCTCTACCCGATGAGCTAGCGGCCCTCCCCCATTGTGGCAGCGGCCAGCGCCCAAGAGCGCCTCAGGTCTCCCGCTCTTGTTCGCTGCGCTGCCGCTAGGGCCCTTGTTCCCCGCTCAGCGCTCGCCCTCAGGCTGGGTCGCCGGTGTAGCGGTGGGCCTTGAGGTCGCTGAGGTCGGCCCACTCCAGGGTGCGGGCGTGGGTCGCCTCCAGCACGACCTCGGGGGCCGCCCCGGCTGCAAGCGCCTCGGTCCAGCGCGACGCGCACAGGCACCAGTGGTCGCCGGGCGCCAGCCCGTCGAAGCCGACGGCCGGCTGCGGCGTCGAGAGGTCGTTGCCGGCCGTCTTGGAGAACTCGAGGAAGTCAGCGGTCATCACTGTGCACACGGTGTGGACCCCGTAGTCCCCCGAGTCGGTGCTGCAGCAGCCGTCCCGGAACCAGCCGGTGAGCGGGTCGAAGGAGCAGGGTTGGAGTTCGTCGCCGAGCACATTCCGGGCCATGGCGCCCAGTCTCGCAGATCGCGGCGAGCGGCGCGGGCGCTACTCTCGGAACATGGCCGGCGCGGGCGAGTCGCTCTCGGAGGAAGGCGGAGCGTCGCACGGCGCTCCGCCGATCGAAGACATCGAGCAGGATCTGGACACCGTGGACGAGGCCCTGGCCGCACTCGACTCCGGGGATCTTGAGGCGGCTGAAGCGCTGGCCGCAGAGCTCGACGCGCCGGGCGCCGGACCGTCCGGCGGTGACGAGCAGCGCGGTGACGAGCAGCGCCCGGAGACCGGCGCAGCCTCCTAGCAGGCCGTGCGGGTAGGTGACCATCCCTCGCGGCGAAGCAACTTGTTTCCCGCTCTTGTTCGCTGCGCTCACGGGCCGCTCGGGCCACGGCCTCGCTCCCCGCTTTGCGAGATCCTGGTGCAGTGAGGCCTAACCGCTCGGCCGCTAGGCAGGCCGTGCGGGGGCGTCAGCTGGCGAGGGCCTGCTCGGACGAGTGCGGCTTCGCGGCGATGTCGCTGAGGGCCAGCAGGTAGCCCTCGGCCCTCTCCGCGTTGGGGTTGCGGTTCACGAGGGCCTGGAAGGCGGGCGAGTGGTCGGCGACCACCAGGTGCGCCAACTCGTGGATGATGACGTGATCGAGCACCCAGGGCGGCGCATCGGCCAGCCGGCTCGAGATGCGGATGTCTCCGCTGCTGGCCGAGCACGAGCCCCACCGCAGGCGCTGGCGGGAGGACCAGTCAATCGACCGGGGCTCGGGGAGGCCGAACCGCGCCGCGAGCTCCCGGGCCCTGGGCTCCAGCGGCACATGGCCGCAGCGCCACTTCTCCTCGAAGCGGGCCAGGACCTTGCTGACCATGGCCTGCTCCTCGTGTTTCGTGAAGAAGTCCGGGATGCGCACCACCAGAACACCGTCGGACACCCGTGCGGACACCGACTCCTTCCGCCTGGGACTGCGGATCACCCGAACGGGCGGGAGACTCCTGGGCGCCCCATCCTCGAATCCGGAAACCGGTGTGTGGCTCGTGCTCATCGTCGCTCCTTCGTCGCAGCGGGCCTGAGGCACGCACCGTCGCCGGTGAGCGCGATTCGCTCCTGCAAGCGCACCTGGCCAGACTGCACGAGCAGTCGGCGGCCACCGAGGTTCCCGATGCGCTCGAAGTCACAACTGAAATGCTGTTCAAGTGTATAGATAACACCGGCATGTGACACAACCAGCACGTCGCCCGAAGGCACGCGGGCCGCGGCCCGGTGGATGGCGGCGAACACCCTGTCGAGCAGCGACTCGTTGCTCTCCCAGCCGGGCGGATAGTCGCTGGCGGCCAAGGCGCCGGGATAGCGGCTCTCGATCTGGTCGGTGGTGAGTCCCTGCGACGAACCGACGCTGCGCTCCCGCCATCCCGGGTCGATGATCACCGGCCCGGACCCCGCAGCCTCCGCGATGATCTCGGCGGTCGAGCTGGCCCGGGCGAGGTCGCTGGACACGATGCATCTGACGTCGTCCACGTCTCCGGCCGCGGCACGGGCCTGGACCGCGCCGGCCTCGGACAGGGGCGGGTCGGCCTGGCCCTGCCAGCGGCCGTCGAGGTTCCAGACGGACGCGGCGTGGCGAACGACAAGAAGATTGACCATGATCGCGGGCGACCGTAACCGGGCCGCGGACTCCGGCCGCGGATGCCAGCGTGTCCGGCATGCGGGCTCCGCGCCGCCACCCGGCGAGGCTGGGATGCGCACCCTCGCCGCGCCCGGTGCGGAGCCGTGACTACCATGGCGCCGTGGCTCATCTGCGGCTGTTCGCATCGGCGCGGGAAGCGGCCGGAAGGGGCCGGGACACAGTGCCCGGCGCCACCGTGCGCGAGGTGCTGGAGGAGGCGTGCGGTCGCTATGGCCATGACTTCGCCGGGCTGCTGGAAATCTGTCAGGTGTGGTGCAACGGCGAGCCGACCGCGCCGAACACGCCTGTGGGCGACGACGACGAGATCGCCGTGCTGCCGCCCGTCTCAGGCGGCTGACCAGAGGCCGAGCCTTCGGCGAGGCCGTGGCCCGAGCGGCCCGTGAGCGCAGCGAACAGGAGCGGGAAGCGGGAGGCCGAGCCTTCGGCGAGGCCGTGGCCCGAGCGGCCCGTGAGCGCAGCGAACAGGAGCGGGAGACCAGAGGGAGACCGGACGGGATATCCTCCACCGCCCGTGAGTCGCGTCGCTGTCTTGTCGCTCCACACCTCGCCGCTGGTGCTGCCGGGCCGGGGCGACGCGGGCGGGATGAACGTGTACGTGCGCGAGCTCGTGTCGTCGATGGCCCAGGCCGGGATCGACGCCACCGTGTTCGTCAGGCGCCACAGCGATGGGTTGGGTACCGTCGTGGACGTGGAGCCCGGATTCCGGGTCGTCCACATCGACGCGGGCCCGCCCGATCTGCCCAAGGAGTCGCTGGCCGGGTCGGTGGGGGAGTTCGCCGAGGGCGTCGGGGCCTGGCTGGAGCAGAGCCCGGTCGATGTGCTGCATGCCAACTACTGGCTGTCCGGCGTGGCCGGGCACCGTCTCAAGCACGAACTCGACCTGCCGCTGGTGTCCACGTTCCACACGCTGGCGCGGGTCAAAGCCACCACGGGCGAACCCGAGCCTCGGCTGCGGATCGAGGCGGAGGCGGAAGTGATCGCCTGCTCCGACGTGATCACCGCCAACTCCGTGGCCGAGGTCCAGCAGCTGGCAGAGCTCTACGGCGCCGACCCCAAGCGCATAGACGTGGTGGCGCCGGGCGTGGACGCGGCCTTCTTCTCAGCTGGGTCGCGTCGGGGCGCCAGGGCCGCGCTGGGGCTGGGGGACGAGCCGCTACTGCTCTTCGTGGGCCGCATCCAGCCCTTGAAGGGCCTCAGCGTGGCGGTGGACACCCTCGTCGGGCTGGGCGAGGACTACGGCGACGCCCGCCTGCTGGTGGTGGGCGGCGCCTCGGGCCCCGACGGCGAGCGCGAGCTGCGACGCCTCGACGACGCCGTGCGTCTCCACCGTCTGCAGGGACGCGTCAGCCTGGTGGCCCCGCAGCCTCACCACCTCCTGTCCACCTACTACCGGGCTGCTGACGTTTGCCTGGTTCCCAGCCGGTCGGAGTCCTTCGGCCTCGTCGCTCTGGAGGCGTCCGCCTGCGGCGTTCCGGTGGTGGCGGCCGACGTGGGCGGGCTGCGCACGGTGGTCGATCACGGTCGCAACGGCTTCCGCATCGCCGAACGCGATCCGGCCCTGTACACCGCGGCGGTGCGGTCCATCCTCGACGATCCGTCGCTGGCCTCATCCATGGCCCGCCAGGGCGCTGAGATGGCTGGCCGGTACTCCTGGACCGCCACCGCGGGGCGCCTGCGCAGGATCTTCGACGACCTAGAGGCCGAGCGGGTAGGCCGCAGCTCAAGCGGACTTCGCCAGACGGCGAGCGAGGCCCTCGGGCCCGAGCGGCCCGTGAGCGCAGCGAACAAGAGCGGGAAGCGGGCCCGAGCGGCCCGTGAGCGCAGCGAACAAGAGCGGGAAGCACGATGCGTCATCGCGAGGCGATGACCTATCCGCACGGCTCGCGAGCGGTGCGGGTTCCGCTGGACTGCACGGTTTGAGCGGCGATGCGCGACCGCGACCCCTCCGCGCCGGGCAATCCCGATCCCCTCACCGGCGCCGCGCCGGTCTCGGACGCCGAGCTCGACGAGATGGAGCATCTCATCGACTCGTGGCTAGAGGCCGCGGCCGGAGTGAACCCCGCCATCGCTGCCGTCGAGCGCGGGTCGGAGGGCTCCAGACGGTGGTACGTGCGGGTCTGCGGCGAGGAGAAGGAGGTCTGGACCATCTGGTTCACCCTCGGCCAGCGCACCCTGCGCTACGAGACGTACCTGGTGCCGGCCCCGGAGGAGAACCGCGCTCGGTTCTACGAGCACATGCTGCGCCGGAACCGGCGGCTGACCGGGCTGAAGCTCGAGATCGGACCGGAGGACGCCGTGTTCCTCTCAGGCTCGACGCCCGTCGTGCAGGTGACAGCCGGGGTTCTGGACGGAATCCTCGGATCGATGTACGCCGCCACCGAGTTGATCTTCCGGCCCGCGATGCGGATCGGCTACGCCTCCAAGTTCCGCGGTTGAGTCGGGTGAGCGGGGAGAACACCACACCGCAGAGCACTTGATATATAGTGAATTGCGGCTATTCTAGGTGTTGTTCCGGCGGAGATAGGGCGACCGTTCGGGGAAGTTGCAGAGTCGCCCTCTCTCCGCCGGCGCTCGCATCGATCGGGCCTCGGTGCGGCAGTCCGCGGTCGCCGGTGTTCGGATCGAGGGTGCTGCGGTGGTAGACCTACCCGGGTCCGGGGAGGGTCCGCTCTGCCGGGACTACACTGCCACCTGTCTACACTCGTCGCCGAGGAGTACTGGTGGTCGCCTTCGCCCTGTCAATTGTGGTAGCGGTCGTGTTCGTCGGCGGCGTATTCGCTCACATGAAGCGCCGGCCGGTGGGCACCCCCGTCACCTGGGGCGAGGCCATGTTCGGGGCGATGATCGTGTTCTTCGGGATGTTCTGGGTGTACGGGGTGGTGCCCCACCAGTGGCTGGCGTGGGCCGACAACGAGCTCAACTGGCGGACCGACAAGCTCTTCGTCGGACCCGGCGGGATCCTGCGGGCGCAGGCGCACGGCGGCAGCTTCCCGTTCACCATCACCTACGTGGTGATCCGAGACATCATCGCCAGCGGCATCTACGTCGTGGCCATCGCCGGCCATGTGGCGATGTGGTACCTGTGGCAGAACCGGGGCAAGAAGGCGGAGGCTGCCGAGGCCGTCGAGCTGTCCAGCTTCGGACGTCCCCTAGTGCGGGAGGGCTCAGAGGCGTGACCACCACCGACGCCAACCCGCCCATGCCGGAGTTCCGGGACGACTACGTCCTGCAGGAGGTGGACGCCGCCTGGCTATCGGCGGCCGTCAAGCCCAAGCAGTTCATTCACATCGACCAGTCAGAGTGCATCATGTGCGAGGGCTGCGTGGACATCTGCCCGTGGAAGTGCATCTTCATGGTCACGACCGACGCAGTGGACGAGGCCGTCGGCACCGAGTTGCCCGGCATCGACCCCGCCGACAAGGTCATCTTCACGATCGACGACGACGTGTGCACGCGCTGCGCGCTGTGCGTGGACCGCTGCCCCACCGGTGTCATCATTCTCGGCAAGATGGCCGATCCTCCCCCCGGGGGAGATCCCCACCAGCGGACCAACGCCCACGGCTACGGCTACGGGATGCGTCTCGCCTGAAGCCCGCTCGACCGTACGACACGATTCCCCCACAGGAGACCCCCCAGCCCGATGGCCACCGACACAGAACAGCGCAGGAAGCCGCTGCCGGAGCGCGTCGCCGACCACGCCAGCAAACTGGGCGACCAGGTCCAGGGCTCGCAGGCCTGGACCTCCATCTTCCGGCCCGGGTCGATCTTCCGCAAGGGCTACACCGACAGCCCCAGAAACCGGTCCTACGTGGTCATGAACAGCGTTCTGTACCACCTGCACCCGGTGAAGGTGAAGCGCCACGCGGTGAAGGTGAGCTACACCCTGTGCCTCGGCGGCCTGAGCTTCTTCCTGTTCATCCTGGAGACCGTTACCGGGATCTTCCTGATGTTCTTCTACCGTCCCACCGCGGCCCAGGCCTGGGAGGACATCTACACCCTGCAGACGTCGGTGACCTTCGGCCTGCTGGTTCGCAACATTCACCGGTGGGGGGCCCACCTCATGGTGATCACCGTGTTCCTGCACATGGCCCGGGTCTTCTATCACGGGGCCTACAAGCCGCCCCGGGAGTTCAACTGGGTGATCGGCGTGATCCTTCTCAAGCTGACCCTGCTGCTGTCGTTCACGGGCTATCTGCTGCCGTGGGACCAGCTGGCGCTGTGGGCGGTGACCGTGGGCACCAACATGATGGGGTACACGCCGGTGTTCGGCGACCAGGTGCGCTTCGTGCTGCTCGGCGGTGTGGAGATCGGAACCGACACGCTGCTGCGCTGGTACGTGCTTCACGTTCTTATGCTGCCGTTCGTGCTCGTGATCTTCCTTGCGGTCCACTTCTGGCGGGTCCGCAAGGACGGCGGCATCTCGGGCCCGCTGTAGGCGTAGGTCTGATGGCTGGCGATAAGAGGTAGCGGCGATGGTGGAGATTCCCGAGCATTTGCGCAAGCGGGCCGAGGAGGCCCGGGCCAAGGCTGAGGCGGCCAAGGCCGCGCAGGCCGGAGCGGGCCCGGCCGCGGGCGCGGTCCCCTCGGCTGCTCAGCAGCAGGCCGCCAGCAAGATCCCGCCCCACCTGCTGGAGCGGTCCAAGGCGGCCAGGGCTGAGGCAGCCGGCGGGGCCGCGGAGGCTGAAGTTCCGGCCGCGGCCGGCGGCGGGGGAGTGGCCGTAGCCGCCCCGCCCGCGGCGCCCGGACCCATGCCGGCCACCGGCCCCGGCGGGCACACCCAGCGCCTGCTGACCGTGGTCAAGTCGGGCTCGATCCAGGACGTGAAATCCAAGCCGCAGGACAAGGTGCACGTGTGGCCGCACCTGCTGGTGGTGGAGTTCGTGGCGTCGCTCTTCATCACCGCGTTCACCCTGATCTTCTCGATCTTCGTGAATGCCCCGCTGCTCGAGCTGGCCAATTTCAACCAGACGCCCAACCCGTCCAAGGCGCCGTGGTACTTCCTCGGGCTTCAGGAGTTGCTGACGATGTTCCACCCGATGGTGGCGGGTGTGACCATCCCCGGCATCGGGCTGCTGGCGCTCATGCTCGCGCCCTACATCGACAAGAACCCGTCCAAGAAGCCCGAGGACCGCAAGTTCGCCATCAGCCTCATGACCATCCATCTCATGTTCTGGGCGGTGCTGGTGATCATCGGCTCCTTCTTCAGGGGTCCGGGGTTCAACTTCGTGTTCCCCTGGCAAGCGGGCCTGTTCTTCGAGCTGTGACCATGGCCGCGGCCCTCGCCATCGCACTGTCCGACCGCCCCTTGCGAGGAGGCAACCGATGATCTATGTCGCCCTGGCGGCTCTCGCGATCCTGGCCGTCGTCGCGGTGCTGGCCGCGGTCCGCCGGCGCCAGTCGGATGCGGCCATCGGCATGCTCTCGCGGGAGACCCGCAGCCGGGACCGTTCCTCGGCGGTGCTGCGGGCGGAGGCGCCGCCCACCGGCCGGGAGGTGGAGAGGGCCGCGGCCGCGGCCCGGGCCGGGGCGCTGGCGCCGGTCGAGCCCGGCGGCCCGCCCGCTCCCTACGTTCCGCTCGACCCCGAGACGATCGGGGTGAGCCGCCGCCAGTTCTTCAACCGGACGATCGTGATGCTGATGAGCTTGAGCCTCTCGGGGTTCGGCGTGGCCTGCATCGCGTTCCTGTGGCCCCAGGGCGCCAGCGGCTTCGGCTCCAAGCTCAAGGTGGGGCTGGTGAGCGACCTGCTCACCGAGATCAGGGACAACTCGGGCTTCCTCTACAAGCCCAAGGGCCGGATGTGGCTCACCGAGTACCCCAACGGCGCGGTGGAGAAGGCGGCCGAGACCTACACGCCGGCCGAGCTGGCCGGCATGACCGCGGGCCAGCAGCTGGGGCTGGACGGGGGCATCCTCGCGCTGTACCAGAAGTGTCCCCACCTCGGCTGCCGGGTGCCGAGCTGCTTGACTTCGCAATGGTTCGAGTGCCCGTGCCACGGATCGAAGTACAACCAGGTTGGGGAGAAGAAGGGCGGCCCGGCTCCCCGGGGCATGGACCGCTTCGCCATGGAGATCGGCGCGGACGGATCGCTCACCGTCGATACCGGCACGATCATCCAGGGCCCGCCCATCGGCACCAACACCACTGGCCAGGAGGCCGAGGGGCCGAACTGCATCGGCCAGGCGGCGCACTAGTGACCCCAAGCGATCTGTAGGAACACCGCGGCGAATGTTCCTAGCTGCCTCCACCCAGAGAACCGTCGGGTTCGTCATCCTGGCCATCGTCTTCGTCGGGTACGTCGTCTACCTGATCCTCAACTCGCGCTCGGCCCGCGACGAGGTGGGCAGCGAGATCGAGCTGGCTCCCAACCGCAAGCCCTACCTGGAAGACGAGGAGCTGGAGGGCTCCAAGCTCGACAAGTCGCTTCTGGCCGGGCTGGCGATGCTGGCGGTGATCGGGGTGGGCCTGCCGCTGTACTGGCTGGGGGAGCCGGGCCGCCACCAGGGGCTGATCAACGACACCGACCGCGTCTTCGCTGACCGCGGCGGCGAGATCTACGTCGAGGGCGCCGACTGCCAGCAGTGCCACGGCGCCGAGGGAGCAGGCGGATCCGCGCCCTACACGATCACCGACGCGTCCGGCAACTTCGTGGCCACAGTGGCGTGGAGCGCCCCCTCGCTGAACACCGTGCTGTCCCGCTACAGCGAGGACGAGGTGCGCCACGTGCTCAACTACGGCCGCAACAACGTGATGCCGGCGTGGGGCGCGCCCGGCGGCGGCCCCCTCACCCCGCAGCAGATCGACTACCTGATCCACTACCTGAGGCGGATCCAGATCCCCGAGTCGGAGCTACGGGAGACGGTCGACACCGGCGTGCGCGAGGGCATAGCCGAGCATCTGGGGGTGTCCGCGAACGACGGGGCCGTGGACGAGTGGCTCGGCGCGGTGGACGCCGCGGTGGAGGAGGCCCGGGCCATGGCTCTGGCCGCCGACGAGTCGCTCTCCGCGAGTGCCGAGGCGACGAGGGCCGAGGCGATCAGGCGGGCTGGTCTCGAGCTGCTCGCGGGGGGCCAGGCGCCCGGCAGCGAGCTCTACCGGACCTACGGGGAGATCCTGTTCAACAACCAGGCCGCCGGCGGCACGTACAGCTGCGCCCGATGTCACACCCTCGGCTGGTCGTACGACGCAACGACCGACGGCGACGACAGCATCGACGGCCACGCTGGGCCGATCCTGGAGTCCTACACCACCGGCGGGGGCTTCTTCGGCCCGAACCTGACCGGGGGCAGCACACTGCGGCAGTTCGAGACGGCCGCACTCCATGCCGACTTCATCTCCGCGGGCCAGACCATCGGCCAGACATACGGTCGGGGAGGCTCCGGAGGCAACGGGCAGATGCCGGGCTTCGGGCCACGCACCGACGACGACCTGGGGGTCGCCTACCCGGCCACGCTCACCCAAGACCAGATCGACGCCATCGTCGCGTTCGAAAGGAACCTCTGAGATGGAAGCGCTCGACGCCGTCGTGAGTTTGGAAGGGAAGTAGTTGGATGGAAGCGCTCGACGTGATCGCCGGATTGGCCTGGGATCCCGAGATCCGCGGCTTCATGGCGGTGTTCGCGGGCGTGCTCGTGCTGATCGGCTCGGTGTGGATGCTGCTCGCCCTCAACACCGGCACCCGGCTGGGCACTCTCGTCGCCGCGGCGGGGTTCTTCGGCTGGATAACGATCATGGCCACCGTGTGGTGGATCTACGGCATCGGCTGGGCCGGCGACACTCCGACTTGGCAGTTGCAGGAGATCAACGTGGCCGACCTCGACGCCGCCGCTCTGGACGAGGCCAGAGCGCTGCCTGACAGCGTCGAGCTTCCGTCCGCGTTCGAGCTCGTCGTCGACTCCGACGACCCGGTAGCGCACGCCGAGTTCGGCGCTGTCACCCGTGACACGCTCACGCCCGATCAGACTGAGGGCCTCAGCGCCTCCGAGATCGATGAGCTCGTCGCCGACGAGCTGGCCCGGAACCAGGCGGCCACGCTGTCGGAGCTGGCTGCGGTGTCGCCGGATGTGATCGCGGATGCCGAGGCGTCGGGCCGGATCGACTTCGGCGGCTGGCTGCTGCTGTCCACCGCCGAGGCTGGCGAAGCCCAGGCCTCCGCGACGGCGATGCTGCTGGAGAGCCCTGACCTGACGTTTGTTGCCCAGGACGACTTCAAGCAGCTCGACGCGTACACCATGGGCGGCAAGAGGGGTCTGCCCGACGATCCGAGCCGCCTCGACCGGATCTGGACCCAGATCCGCACTGCCCTGACCATCACCCATCCCACTCGTTACGGGATCGTGCAGGTGCAGGAAGTGATCAACCAGCCCCTGGTTCCCGGCAAGCCACCGCCGAGGCCCATCGCCGATCAGTCCAAGCCGGTGATCTCAGTGATCATGATCCGCGACTTGGGCAACCTCCGCCTCAAGCCCGCGCTGGTGGCGCTCGGCTCGCTGTGCATCTTCGGAGCGCTGTGCCTGTTCCTGCACGAGCGCGACAAGATGTCCTGGCGCCAGCGGGAGGCCGGCGCGCGGGCGGGCGCCTGAACCGTGCTCGGTCAGTACCTCCCCCTGCTGGCGCTGTTCGCGCTGGCCGCGCTGTTCGCGGCCGGGAGCCTCGTGGCATCGGGGCTGCTAGCGCCCCGCCGGCCGACGGTGCCCAAGCTGGACCCCTACGAGTGCGGGATCGTGCCCTCCCGGGAGACGCCCGAGCGGTTCCCGGTTCGATTCTTCCTGGTGGCCATGATCTTCATCGTCTTCGACGTGGAGATCGTGCTGTTCTATCCCTACGCCGTGGCCCGGGGCGGACTCGGCCTGTTCGGGCTCGTAGTTCTGCTGGTGTTCACCTTCGCGGTGTTCGAGTCGTTCGTGTACCTGATCGGCGCCGGCGCCCTCGAATGGGGGCCGGCGTCGCAGTACCGGCGCTCCTCCGCTGACGCCTCTTCGGTGGCAGCTTCCGGCGATCCGATGGCGTCGGCGGTGCGAACCGCTCGCGGCACCGTGCGCCGAGTGGGCCTCGAGGGTCGCCCGCCCAGCGCTCAGGAGGTGGCCTGATGGCGACGGCCATTCTTATAGGCGAGGTGGCCTGATGGGGGTGGCGGGCCAGCTTGAGGAGCTGCGAGAGCGCGGCTTGGAGGGCATCCAGCACAACTTCATGACGTCCAAGCTGGAGACTCTGGTCAACTGGTCCCGGGCTCGCAGCTGCTGGCCGGCGACGTTCGGCCTGGCCTGCTGCGCCATCGAGATGATGGCAACCGGGGCGGCCCACTACGACCTAGCCCGCTACGGCATGGAGGTGTTCCGAGCCTCGCCCCGCCAGGCGGACCTGATGATTGTGGCCGGCCGCGTTTCCCAGAAGATGGCTCCCGTGCTGCGCCAGATCTACGACCAGATGATGGAGCCCAAATGGGTCATATCCATGGGCGTGTGCGCATCCAGCGGAGGCATGTTCAACAACTACGCGATCGTCCAGGGGGTCGACCAGGTTGTGCCCGTCGACGTGTACGCGCCGGGGTGCCCGCCCGGCCCCGAGACGCTGATGCACGCCATCTTCACGCTTCACCATCAGATCACTTCCGGGGAGTTGCTGGCTCGCCGGGCCGCAACCACCACGGGCGGAGCTGGCATCGCAGTGCAGCAGCTCGACGGCCAGACGGCGACTGCCACGATCCGTCGCCGGCATGGCTGAGCGCTACGGCGCCCCCGCCGGGGCCGACCGACCGTCCCGGGGCCAGGCCGTGGTCCACCCTTCGAGGAGCCAGTGGTGCGACGTGGCCGCGGCCGCCCGCGCCGACGGCTTCGACCAGCTGATCGACCTCACTGCGGTCGACTACTTGACCTACGGCTCGGATCGGAGCCTGCCCGAAGGAGTGCAGCCGGAGCGCTTCGAGGTGGTGGCCAGCGTGCTGTCCCATGAGCGCTGCGAGCGCCTGCGCATGCGGGTGCAGGTGCCCGCCGACGATGCGACGGTGCCCACCCTGTTCGACCTGTGGCCGGGATCGGAGAGCCTCGAGCGCGAGGTCTACGACATGTTCGGCATCGTCTTCGAGGACCACCCCGACCTCACCCGGATCCTGATGCCGGAGGACTGGTCGGGCCATCCGCTGCGCAAGGACTACGACGCGGGCCAGATACCGGTCCAGTTCAAAGCCGCCTCCAACGTCAGGTGACGGGGCGACCGCGATGAGCATCACAGACGCGGCCCGCTCCGGCACCGCCAGCACCGGCACCGATTGCGGCGACGAGGCCGGATCCGTCGCCGACCCGGCCCCGGCCGAAGGTGATCGCGCCGCCGAGCGGGTCCGCCGGCGCGAGCCGTCGGCGGTGCTGCGACTGTCGGAGGCCGAGGCGGCCGAGATTGGCGGAGACCCCGACGACCCCGAAGACGACCAACTCGTGCTGTTGAACATGGGCCCGTCGCATCCGTCGACCCACGGCGTGCTGCGGCTCATGCTGGAGTTGTCGGGCGAGACCGTGCTGCGCTCCAAGCCGGTGATCGGCTACCTCCACACCGGAATGGAGAAGACGGGCGAGCAGCTCACCTACCTGCAGGGCGGCACCAACGTGACCCGCATGGACTACGCCTCGCCGCTGTTCAACGAGCTGGCCTTCTCCCTGGCCACCGAGCGACTGCTGGGCATCGAGGTGCCGGAGCGGGCGACATGGATCCGCATGCTCATGTGCGAGCTGAACCGGATCAGCTCCCACCTGCTGTTCATGGCCACCAACGGCATGGACCTCGGGGCAGTGTCGATGATGATCTACGGGTGGCGCGAGCGCGAGGAGGTGCTGCGCTTCTTCGAGAAGGTCACCGGCCTGCGGATGAACCACAACTACATCCGTCCCGGAGGCGTGGCCGCGGATTTGCCCGCGGACTGGCGCGACGACGTGTCCCGGCTGATCGAGCTGATCGAGCCCCGCCTCGACGAGTACGACACCCTGCTCACCGGGCAGCCCATCTGGCGCGAGCGGCTCCAGGGGGTGGGCGTGATCAGCGCGGCCGAGGCTGTCGCCCTCGGAGTCACCGGGCCGATGCTGCGAGGGGCCGGCATGGCCTGGGACCTGCGCCGCGACGAGCCCTACCTGTTCTATGACCAGGTGGACTTCGACGTCATCGTGGGCATGCACGGCGACTGCTACGACCGGTACGCCATACGCCTCAACGAGATCCGCGAGTCGCTGCGGATCGTCGCCCAGATCATCGACGCCATGCCGTCGGGTGACTACCGGGTCCAGGACAAGAAGGTGACCCCGCCACCGCGGGCCCGCATCGACGCCTCGATGGAGGCGCTCATACACCACTTCAAGATCTTCACCGAGGGGTTCAAGGTCCCTGCCGGCGAGTCCTACGCCGCGGTGGAGTCCCCCCGGGGCGAGCTGGGCGTGTACCTGGTGAGCGACGGCACGTCGGTGCCGTACCGGCTGCACGTGAGAGCCCCCAGCTTCGTGAACCTGCAGACCCTGCCCCATCTGATGCAGGACGGCCTGATCGCCGACGGCGTGGCCATCATCTCGTCGGTCGACCCGATCATGGGCGAGGTGGACCGGTGAGGCTCTCGGTGTGGAGCGAGGCGGACCGGTGAGGTTGGGAGCGGTGGCGCGCGAGGTGGACCGGTGAGGCGTTCGGTGTGGAGCGAGGTGGGCCGGTGAGGTTGGGAGCGGCGGCGCGCGAGGTGGACCGGTGAGGTTGGGAGCGGCGGCGCGCGAGGCGGGCCGGTGAGTCTCAGCGCCGCCAACGAGGCGCTGGCCGCCGAGATCATCGGCTGGTTCCCCCGGCCGCGCTCGGCGCTGATACCGCTGCTGCACCTGGCCCAGGAGCAGGACGGGTACCTGACCGACGACGCCATGCGCCACATCGCCGAGTTGGTCGGCGCCACCCCGGCCGAGGTGAAGGGCACAGCCGGCTTCTACGAGATGTTCCGGTTCGAGCCGGTGGGCACCTACCTCGTGAACGTCTGCACCAACATCTCGTGTTTGCTGTGGGGGGGCGAGGAGCTTCTGGAGCACGCCTGCGAGTCGCTGGGCACCGAGGTGGGCGGCACCACCGACGACGGCATGTTCACCGTCGAGGAGGCGGAGTGCATCGCGGCCTGCACCGAGGCCCCATGCCTGCAGGTCAACTACCGCTATCGCAACCGGGTAACCCCCGACGACTTCGACCGGCTCGTCGAGGACCTGCGCGCCGGCCGTCTGGACATCCCCCGCCACGGTGCGCTGGGCGCGGTGAGGCAGTTGATCCCCTCGGAACGCCTCGCCGGGGTTGTGCCGCCGGAGCAGGCCCGGCAGGCACCGGCCTGGCTGGCCCGCAACGACGTCGAGGCGGTCGGCTAATGGTCGATGACGCCGCGGCTGGCGGCCGCACCGCGCCAGCGGGCCCTGAGAGCGATGACGGTTGTACCGCGCCAGCGGGCCCGAAGAGCGATGACGGTTGTACCGCGCCTGCGGTCCCAAGGAGCGATGACGGTTGTACCGCGCCTGCGGTCCCAAGGAGCGATGACGGTTGTACCGCGTCGGCGGTCCCGAAGAGCGATGACGGTTGTACCGCGTCGGCGGTCCCAAGGAGCGATGACGGCCGCATGGCGCACGCGGCGGGATACGTGCTCAACGACGGCCCCAAGATCGTCACCAGCCGCTTCGTGCATGACGACTCCTTCACGCTGGGAAGATATGAGGCCACCGGGGGTTACGAGGGACTGAGGGCCGCGCTGGAGATGAAGCCCGCCGCGGTGCATGACGAGGTGCGGGCCGCGACGCTGCTGGGGCGGGGCGGCGCCGGGTTCCCCGCCGGCGTCAAATGGGGCTTCCTGCCGCCGGGCAAGCATCCGTACTACCTGGTCGTCAACGGCGATGAGAGCGAGCCGGGCACCTACAAGGACCGCCTGCTCATGGAGCGAGACCCCCACCAGCTCATCGAGGGGTGCCTGATTGCCTGTTACGCGCTTGGTCTTCGGCAGTGCTTCCTGTACGTGCGGGGCGAGATGGTGCTGGCCCAGGAGCGCATCGCGGCGGCCCTAAACGACGCCTACGCGGCCGGTTACGTGGGACGCGACATCTGCGGCAGCGACTTCTCAGTCGACATCGTGATGGCGTGGGGCGCGGGCGCCTACATCGTGGGCGAGGAGACCGCGCTGATCGAGAGCCTGGAGGGACGCCGGGGCATGCCCCGCCTCAAGCCGCCGTATTTCCCGGCCGCGGTCGGCCTTTATGGCCAGCCCACCATCGTCAACAACGTGGAGACGCTCTCCAACCTTCCGTGGCTGATGGTCAACGGCGCCGAGGCCTACAAGGGCTACGGCTCGGAGTCGTCGCCGGGCACCCGGATGTTCGCGGTGTCGGGCCACCTTCGACGCCCCGGGGTGTACGAGGTCGAACATGGGGTGACCACCTTCCGGGAGCTGATCTACGGAGAGAACTTCTGCCGGGGGATCCGCGACGGCCACGAACTCAAGATGTTCATCCCCGGCGGGGCCTCGGCTCCCTGGTTCTTCGCCGAGCATCTGGACCTGCCGCTGGAGGCCCGTCCGGTGGGCGCGGCCGGGTCGATGCTGGGGTCGGGCGCCATCGTGGTGATGGACGACACGACCGACGCAGTGCGGGCCGCCTGGCGGGTGGTGAAGTTCTTCGCCCGCGAGTCGTGCGGCAAGTGCACCCCGTGCCGCGAGGGCACCACCTGGCTGGAGCAGATCCTGCGGCGCATCCTCGACGGGGAAGGCAGGCCGTCGGACATCGGCCTGCTGCTCGACATCGGCGACAACATCAGCCCGGGTCCCTACCCGGTGGCCGCCCACGACGGCCTGGAAGCGGTGCCCTTCCCGCCCCGCCAGACCACGATCTGCCCCTTGGGGCCCTCCGCGGTGGCGCCGGTGGTGTCCACCATCCGGCGCTTCCGGGGCGAGTACGAGGCCAAGATCACCCGCCGAGACCCGATCCCGCTGGCCGTCGAGCCGCTGGTGCCTGCCGGCGCCGGAGGGGGAAGAGCACCGTGACCGCGGTCGAGCCGCAAGCCGGCACCGAGGTCGCCGTGGAGATCACGGTGGACGGCGTAGCTTTGGACGCGCGGCCCGGCGAGATGCTGATCGCGGCCTGCGAGCGCAACGGAACCTACATACCCCGGTTCTGCTACCACCCCCGCATGAGCCCGGTGGGCATGTGCCGCATGTGCCTGGTGGAGGTGGACACCGGGCGCGGCTTCGCGCTGCAGCCCTCGTGCATGGTGCCGGTGACCGAGGGGATGAAGGTCTCCACCGAGTCCGAAGCGGCCAAGAAGGCCCAGGACGGCGTGCTGGAGTTCCTGCTCATCAACCACCCCCTCGACTGTCCCGTATGCGACAAGGGCGGCGAGTGCCCGCTGCAGGACCAGACCATGGCCTACGGCCCCGGCGAGACCCGCTTCGTGGAGGAGAAGCGTCACTTCTCCAAGCCCATTGCCATCAGCGAGACCGTCTTCCTCGATCGGGAGCGCTGCATCCTCTGCGACTGCTGCACCCGCTTCGCCGACGAGGTGGCCGGCGACGCTCTGATCCACTTCATGGGCCGCGGCAACCTCACCGAGGTCAACACGTTCGGTGACGAGCCCTTCGCGTCGTACTTCTCGGGCAACACCGTGCAGATCTGCCCGGTGGGCGCGCTCACCGCGGCGCCCTACCGCTTCAAGGCCCGGCCCTGGGACCTCACCGAGACGCTGTCCACGGCCTGGGTGGACAGCGTGGGGGCCAGAGTGGCGGTGCAGGCGTCGCGCAACCGCGTGCTGCGGGTGCTGGGCGCGGACGCCGACGCCGTCAATTGGGGCTGGCTGTCGGACAAGGAGCGCTTCGGCTTCGAGGCTCTCAACAGCGACGAGCGCCTGGCCGCCCCGATGATCAGGGACGCGGTGGGCGACGAGTCCCACGAGTTCCGGCAGGCCGGCTGGGGCGAGGCGCTCGATGCGGTTGCGAGGGCTTTGACTGCCGCGTCGCCCGAGCGCGTCGCCGTGCTGGGCGGGGCCAGGCTCACCAACGAGGCCCAGTACCTGTGGGCCAAGCTGGCCAAGGGCGTGATCGGCACCGACAACGTCGATGCCCAGCTCGGCGACGGGCTGGACCCGCAGCTCGTGCTCGGCCTGCCCAGAGCCACCATCGACGACGCCTGCCGCGCCGGGGGCACGGTGCTGCTGATCGGCCCCGACCCCAAAGAGGAGCTGGGCACCCTGTACTTGCGGTTGCGCCACGCCATCGTCAACGACGGCGTGAAGCTGATCGAGGTGACGCCGCATGCCACCGGCCTGTCGCACCTGGCCCAGCACTCCCTGCGTCCCAAGCCCGGTACAACCGGCTGGCTCGTCTCGTGCTTGGCTGCGAGCCTCATCCGCAACAGCGACATCGTGGAATCCTCCGCTGCGGAGCGCGTGCGAGCCCGGATCTTTGAGCGGCTGAAGCGGCACAGGCCGGGGTCCCAAGAACGCGACGAAGGGCGCGCCGACCGCTCTACGGCTCTTCTTGGCCGCACTTGGCGTGACTGGGCGGCGGCGCCCACGGGTGTGGACGATTCACAGATCAACGCGGCCGCTCAGGCCCTCTGTCAAGCACCTGGCGGCCTCACGGTGCTACTGGGTCGCTCGTCGCTGGCGGAGCCGCCGGCCGGGTTGGAGCGAGCGACTGTGGACTTGGCCATGTCAGCCTTGATAAGCCTGCCGTCAGTCGGCTTCTTGCCAACGCTGCGGCGAGGCAACGTGCTCGGAGCTCTGGAGGCGGGCCTGTCACCCGGTCTGCTGCCGGGCCGGGTGCGGCTCGAAGACATCGGCGACAACGCTCCGCTGGCTCAGGTCTGGCCCCGTTTGCCAGCCACGGCGGGACTGGACGCCGCCGGCATTCTCAGGGCAGCCGCCCGCGGGGAGATCGACGTGCTGGTGCTGGTCGGGGCCGACCCGCTCAACGACTTCGTCGACCGCGACCTCGCCTACAGGGGCCTGAGGGGCGCGTCCTTGGTGGTGGCCGTCGATCTGTTCGTGAACGACTCGGCGTCGCTGGCTGCCCGCATCGTGCTCCCGGCCGCGGGCCCCACCGAATGCGACGGTACATTCACCAACCTCGAGGGCCGCGTCAGCGTATTGAACCGCAAGGTAACGCCGCCGGGAACGGCGCGCGCCGACTGGATGATCGCGGCCGAACTGTCCGAGCGGCTGGAACCGGGCTCGACCGAGGGGCTCGACTCCCCTGAGGCGATCCGAGCCGAACTGGCCCGGGTCTCCGAGGTCCACTTGACGCTCACCGAGGAAGCGCTGGCTGCCGACCCCGTCGAGGGCGTGCTGCTGTCTGTCGGCGGTGCGGCCCCGAACGTCGGCGAAATTGGCCCGACCGCGGACAGCGTTGTTGAGGAGCTCCCCGTGGACGGCTTCGTCCTGGTCGCGACCCGCACGATGTACGACGACGGCGTGATGCTGCGCCATTGCCCCTCGAGTCGGGGTCTGGCCCCGGCCGCGACCGCCCGCATCAACCCGGCCGAACTGGATGGCATCGACATCGACAGAGGCGCCGCGGTGCGGGTTGTCTCGGATTTCGGCCACATCGAGGCGACCCTCACCGCCGACGCCGGCGTGCCCGCCGGCTCGTTGAAGGTGGACTGGTTGGCACCGGGCGCGCCCGCCAACGCGCTCATTGCCGCTGGCACCGACGTCACCGTGGTCAGGGTGGAGGCCCGATGATGCGCTCGTGTTCAACGGGGCAACTCCGATGAGCGGCACCCTCGTACTGGCTGCCGATCCGCTGCTGGTGGGCGACATCGGGCTCGTCGAGGTCGTGCTGGTCTTGGCCAAGGTAGTGGTCGCCTTCGCCTTCCTGCTCGTGGCCGTGATGCTGATGATCTGGTTCGAGCGCAAGCTGCTGGGAGGGATGCACCAGCGATTCGGGCCCACCATTGCAGGACCCTTCGGCATCCTGCAGACGTTCGCTGACGGCGTCAAGCTCTTCTTCAAGGAAGACCTGGTGCCGGACCGTTCGGACCGGTTCGTGTTCAAGCTGGCGCCCTACCTGTCGCTCATTCCCGCGTTCCTGGCTTTCGCCATCGTCCCGATTGGCGGGGACTTCAACAGCCGCGCCGGCGAAGTCGAATGGTGGGGCCGCACCACCTACCTCCAGGTGGCCGACCCGCCGGTGGGCATCCTGCTGTTCCTGGCCATGAGTTCGGTGGCCGTCTATGGAGTGATGCTGGCCGGCTGGTCGTCGGGGTCCAAGTACCCCCTGCTGGGATCGGTGCGGGCCTCGGCGCAGATGGTGAGCTACGAGGCCGCCCTCGGCCTGGCCGTGGCGTCGATCGTGCTGGTGACGGGGGCGCTGTCCACCCACGACATGGTGGTGACGCAAGCGGCTGAGGGGTATTTCGGCATCGTCCCGCGCTGGAACGTCGTCGTAACCGGCCTAGTGCCGTTCATCGTGTTCGCCATCGCGGGGACCGCAGAGCTCAACCGCCCGCCGTTCGACCTGGTGGAGGCCGAGCAGGAGCTGGTCGGCGGCTATCACACCGAGTACTCGTCGATCCGCTTCGCGCTGTTCTTCCTGGCCGAGTTCATGAACACCATCACGATGTCGGCCATCATCGTCACGCTGTTCTTGGGCGGCCCCTCCGGCCCCGCGCTCGTCAGCGAGATCGGCGGCGTCGGCATCGCCTGGGCGTGGGGCTTGGTGTGGTTCTTCCTGAAGCTGTTCGTGCTGCTGTTCTGCTTCGTGTGGATGCGGGCCACGCTGCCCCGGTTCCGTTACGACCAGCTGATGAACCTCGGCTGGAAGCTGCTCATCCCCGTGGCTCTGGGCTGGTTCCTGTTCCTCGCCGCCCTGGAGGTGGGCCGCGACCGCGGCTGGAACACGCTGGCGGTGACCGCCGGGTCTCTGGCGGCGTTCGCGGCGGCGGGCCTGCTGCTGGCCCGGGCGGTGAGGAGCGGCCGCGGCGGCCCCGCCGACCAGGCAGCTCCCGCCGGTCCGGAAAGTCACGCCGACCAGGCAGCTCCCGCCGGTCCGGAAAGTCACGCCGACCAGGCGGCGCGCTCCCGTCCGGACGGTCGCTCCGATCAGGCGGAGCACTCCGGAGAGCCTGCCGGACAAGTCGAGGAGAGGGCCTGAGATGGGATATTTGCACGGGTTCGCCGTCACCTTGCGCCAGCTGTTCCTTCCCCGGGTCACCACCGACTACCGGGGCGGGTTCGACGACTCGCCCAAGGATGTCAAGCGGGCCAAGCCCGAGCGCCTGCACGGGCGCCACGTGCTCAACCGCTACAGCGACGGCATGGAGAAGTGCATCGGCTGCGAGCTGTGCGCCGGCGTTTGCCCGGCCAACTGTATCTACGTGCGCGGCGCCGACAACGACCCCGACGACCCGGTCGCGCCGGGCGAGCGCTACGGCTACGTGTATGAGATCAACTATCTGCGGTGCATCCACTGCGACCTGTGCGTGGAGGCCTGCCCCACCCAGGCCATCACCGAGTCGAAGCTGTTCGAGTTCTCATTCACCAACCGCGACGACGCCGTCTACACCAAGGACGAGCTCCTGGTGGACGACGACGGCCGGCCCCGCCAGATGCCGTGGGAGGACTGGCGCGAGGGCGAGGACGCCCTCACCTCGGGATGGATGCGGGCCACATCCCCGTCGGGGGACAGCCACTACGTCGGCGAGGTGGCCTGGTCGGGCGAGCTCGGCTACGGAGTGCGACCGCCGGAGCCGCGTGACACCCAGGGCAGTCCCGTGGTTGAGCCGGCCGTCGAAGCGGCCGAGGAGGCTGACTGATGGCCGAGGCGGCTGACTGATGGCCGAGGCGGTGTTCGTGGTCGCCGCGGCCCTGATGCTCGTCGGCGCCGTCGGCGTGGTGGGCAGCCGCAACCCGGTTCACGCCGCGCTCTTCCTGGTGCAGACCCTGGTGGGAGTGGCCCTGCTGTTCGTGCTGAACGACGCTCACTTCCTGGCTGCGGTGCAGGTGGTGGTCTACGCCGGGGCCATCGTGATCCTGTTCCTGTTCGTGATCATGCTTCTGGGTGTCGACAAGGCCGAGGAGCTGCGGATCGAGCCCATCTTCGGACAGCGGCCGCTGGCAGCTGTCGTGGGCGTGATGCTCGCCGCGGTGCTGGGCACGGTGATCGTGAGCGGGGCCGGCGCGCTGACCGGGATCCGGCGTAGCGGCGGCGAGCGGGCTCTCGACGGCCAGGTCACCGATATCGAGCGCATGGGCCGGGTGCTGTTCAGCGAGTACGCCTTCTCGGTGGAGATCACCGCGGCCCTGCTGACCATCGCGGTGGTGGGCGCGGTGGTGCTGACCCGCCGCGCCTCGCGGTCCGACGCGGCCGCGCCGGTCGAGTCTGGGGACGGGTGACGGGAGTGAGCGAGTCATGGACCTGAGCGGGCTGACGACCGACTGGTACCTGGCGCTTTCGGCCGCGGTGTTCGTCATCGGCGCCGTCGGGCTGCTGGTGCGCCGCAACCCGCTGGTGATGTTCATGTGCGTCGAGCTGATGCTCAACGCGGTCAACGTGACCTTCGTCGCTCTCGGCGCCGGCCTCAACGACGTGGGCGGGCAGCTCGCGGTGTTCTTCGTACTCGTGGTGGCGGCCACCGAAGTGGTCATCGGCCTCGCTCTGGTGGTGGCCATCAACCGGCGGCGCTCCGGGGCCACCGCCGACGACGTTACGTTGCTGAGGGGCTGACATGCGCGCCGACGACGTGTCCCTGCTGAGGGGCTGACATGCGCGCCGACGACGCGTCCCTGCTGAAGGGCTGAGATGCTGGACGCCGCCTGGCTCATCTGTGCATTCCCGCTGGCGGGCTTTGCTGTGCTGGTGGTCGCGGGGCGTCGCCTGGGCGAGCCTCGGGCCGGCTGGCTGGCCACCGCGGCCATGGTCGGCTCGTTCGCGTCCTCGGTAGCGGTGTTCGCCAGCCTGATGGGCCGCGACCCCGCGGAGCGCCGCTTCGTGGTCACGCTCTTCGAGTGGGTGCCCGCCGGAGACTTCTCGGTGGACGCCGGCCTGCTCGTCGATCCGCTGTCGGTGACCATGGCTCTGTTCGTCACCGGCGTGGGGGCGCTCATCCACCTCTACGCCATCGGCTACATGCACGGCGACCGCGACTTCTCGAAGTTCTTCGTCTACCTCAACCTCTTCGCTTTCTCCATGCTGGTCTTGGTGCTGGGTGACAACCTGGCTCTCACCTTCTTGGGCTGGGAGGGGGTGGGCGTCTGCTCCTACCTGCTCATCTCGTTCTGGTTCACCGAGGAGGCCAACGCCGCCGCGGGCAAGAAGGCGTTCATCACCAACCGGGTGGGCGACTGGGGCTTCATGCTGGCCATGTTCTGGGCCTTCACCGCGCTGGGCTCGGTGCGCTACCTGGACCTCTTCGGCCATGCCGGCTCGCTGCCGTCGAGCACGGCCACCGCCATCGTGGTCCTGCTGTTCGTGGGCGCGGCCGGCAAGTCGGCTCAGCTCCCGCTGTACATCTGGCTGCCCGACGCCATGGCCGGCCCCACCCCGGTTTCCGCCCTCATCCACGCGGCCACCATGGTCACTGCGGGCGTGTACCTGATGGTGCGGGTCAATCCGCTGATTGCGGCCGCTGATGCCTGGGCGCCCGACGCCATCGCCTGGGTGGGCGTGGCCACCGCCCTGTTCGCGGCGGGGGCGGCCATGGCCCAGAACGACATCAAGAAGGTGCTGGCCTACTCCACGATCAGCCAGCTCGGCTACATGATGCTCGCCGTCGGTTCGGGCGCCTACGTGGCCGCCATCTTCCACATGGTGACCCACGCCTTCTTCAAGGCGCTGCTGTTCCTGGGGTCGGGCTCGGTGATCCACGCTCTCCACGGCGATCAGGACATGCGACGCTACGGCGCGCTGCGGGCCGCCATGCCGGTCACTGCCGTGACCTTCATCATCGGCTGGCTGGCCATCGCGGGGGTCCCGCCGCTGTCGGGGTTCTGGTCCAAGGACGAGATCCTCGCCTATGCGTACTACAGCAGTCCGGCGCTGTGGGCGGTGGGGCTGGTCACTGCGGTGCTGACCGCCTTCTACATGAGCCGTCTGGTGTTCATGACCTTCTATGGCGAGGCCCGGTACAGCGACGAACGGCACCCGCACGAGCCCTCGACTCTGATGACCGTGCCGCTGGTGGTGCTGGCGGGGGCGGCCGTGGTGGCCGGAGCGATCAACCTGCCCTTCAGCTCCGACCTTCACTTCCTGGGAACCTGGCTCGAGCCTTCGCTGTTCGGCAATGAAGCCCACCTCGGCATCGGCAGCGGCCTGCAGTGGCTGTTGGCGCTGATTGCAGTGGCGGGGGGCGTGCTCGGAATAGTCGGTGCCGCAGCCACCTATCTGCGCCATCGCCTTCCGGCCAGCCTGCTGGAGTGGCCCGCCGCGGCTCGAGCCTTCTACGTCGACGAGGCCGTGACCCGTTTCGTGGGTGGGCCCGGCCGGCGGGCCTTCGATCTGGTGGCGGCCTTCGATGCCAAGGTCGTGGACGGCGCGGTCGACGGCGTTGGCCGATCGGTACGGGCCGGGGGCACGGCGCTGCGGCGGGTCCAGTCGGGCTTCGTGCGGTTCTACGCGCTGCTGACGGTCGCCGGGGCGGTTGCGCTGCTCGTGTGGTTCATCTCCAGGGCGAGTCTGTAGATGACTGCCTCGGCGCTCGCCTCCGACGTGAGGATCTTCTCGTCGTTCCCGCTGGTGCTCACCGTGCTGGTGCTGATCCCCGCCGTCGGCGCGCTCGTGTTGCTGGCGATGCCGCGCTCCCGTCCCGATCTGTTCAAGCTGATCGCTCTGGTGTCCTCGGTGGCCTCGGCCGCGTTGGCGGTGTGGATGCTCGCGGAGTTCGACGCCGACTCCGCGGCGAAGTTCCAGTTCTGGGATCAGTACTCCTGGATCGAGGGGCTGGGCGTCTCCTGGCAGGTCGGTGTGGACGGGCTGTCGCTGTTCCTGGTGGTGATGACCGCGCTGATCTTCCCGCTGGCCATCGTCGGCGTGGACGCCGAGCACTCGCCCAAGCCCTACTACGCCTGGATGCTGATCCTGGAGGCCGGGTGCCTGGGCACCTTCGTGGCCCTCGACCTGATCATGTTCTTCGTGTTCTTCGAGATCGTGCTGGTGCCGATGTACTTCCTGATCGGCGGCTGGGGCCATGGGCGGCGGGCCTACGCGGCCACCAAGTTCTTCCTGTTCACCATGTTCGGTTCGGCCCTGATGCTGGTGGCGATCGTGGCGCTCGCCTTCCTGCACTCCTCCGGCTCCGGCGGCGACGTGACTTTCGATCTGGTCACGATCGCCGAAACCCAGCTGCTGGCCACCAACACGGCCCGCTGGCTGTTCCTGGCCTTCGCGCTGGCCTTCGCGGTGAAGGTGCCGCTGTTCCCGGTTCACACCTGGCTTCCCGACGCTCACACCAACGCGCCCACCGCCGGCTCGGTGATCCTCGCCGCGGTGATGCTGAAGCTGGGCACTTACGGCCTGGTGCGCTTCGGCCTGTACCTGTTCCCGGAGGCGTCGGTGCACTTCGCGCCGCTGATGGTGACGCTGGGCGTGATCGGAATCATCTACGGCGCCATCGCCGCGGCCATGCAGCGAGACCTCAAGCGCCTGGTGGCCTACTCGTCGGTGGCCCACCTCGGTTTCATCGTGATCGGCACGTTCGCGATCAACACCGAGGGCCTCACCGGCGGCGTGCTGCAGATGGTGAACCACGGCGTGTCCACCGGGGCGCTGTTCCTGCTGGTGGGGATGATCTACGAGCGCCGCCACACCCGCGAGATCTCCGAACTGGGCGGGCTGCAAAAGCCGGCGCCGATGCTGGCCGCGGTGTTCACGGTGGTGATGCTGTCGTCGATAGGACTGCCGGGGCTCAACGGCTTCGTGGGGGAGCTGCTGGTGCTGCTCGGCGCCTTCAACGCCCATCGCTGGTGGGCGGTGGTCGCCGCCGCGGGAGTGATCCTGGCCGCGGTCTACCTGCTCTGGGCCTACCAGAGGGTGTTCCACGGGCCGGTCTCCGGGGCCAACGCCGAGATGCCCGACCTGCGCTGGCGCGAGGGGCTGCTGATGGTGCCGTTCGTGGCTGCCATCGTGTTCATGGGCGTCTACCCCAAGCCGGTGATCGACCGGGTCGAGCCGGCGGTGGACGCCATAATCGCCCATGTCGAAGACAACGTCGCCGGCTTCGCGGAGCCTGTGGCGGATGTGCAACCCGCCGTGACGCTCGATGATCTGGCCCGCCCGGCGGGCGAGACCCACAACGGCGGTGACAGCCAGACCGGCGAGGGCGGTGGCGGTGACGGTGGCGCCGGCCATGGGGAGGACGGCGGCGGTGACGGTGGCGCCGGCCATGGGGAGGACGGCGGCGGTGACGGTGGCGCCGGCCATGGGGAGGACGGCGGCGGTGACGGTGGCGCCGGCCATGGGGAGGACGGCGGCGGTGACGGTGGCGCCGGCCATGGGGAGGACGGCGGCTGATGGTTGCCGTGTTGGCGCAGCTCGAGGCGGTTTCCGCGCCTGAGGTGGACTGGGCCGGGCTGCTGCCGGTGCTGCTGCCCGGGGCGGGCGCGCTGGTGCTGCTGATGGTCCGCTCGCTGGTGCCGAGCCGGCTGCTGCCCGCGGTGTTCGACGCGGCCTGGACGTTCGCGGCGGCGATGGCGGGACTCGTAACGGTGGTAGTCCTGTGGCAGCGAGACAGCGACGTCAGGGCGTTCGGCGATCAGCTGGTGATGGACGGCTTGGCCCTGTTCGTGGCTGCGGTCGTGCTCGGCTCGGTCGCGCTGGTCGCCCCGACGCTTCCCCGGTACTGCCGGCGGGTAGGCGTCGACAGCGCCGAGCTGTGCGTGCTGGTCCTGCTGGCCGCGGCCGGTGCAGTGGTGATGGCCGGCGCGGTCGATCTCATCGTGCTGTTCCTGGGGCTGGAGACGATGTCGATCGCGGCGTACGTCATGGCGGCTCTCAACCTGCGCCGGCTCGAGTCGCTGGAGGCGGGCCTCAAGTACTTCGTGCTCGGCGCCTTCTCCACCGCGTTCCTGCTGTACGGGATCGCCCTCGTCTACGGCGCGACGGGCACCACCAACCTGCACGGGATCGGCCTGTATCTCGACACGTTCATCGTGCTGCGCGACGGGATGCTGCTGGCGGGCCTGGCGATGCTGCTGGTGGGCCTGGGCTTCAAGGTCGCGGCCGTGCCGTTCCATGCGTGGGCGCCCGACGTGTACGTGGGCGCGCCCACGCCGGTCACGGCCTTCATGGCCTCCGCGGTCAAGGCGGCCGGGTTCGCGGCGCTGATCCGGGTGTTCGTGGAGGCGCTGGGCGTGCGGGCCGACGACTGGCAGCCGGCCGTGTTCGCGCTGGCCTGCGCCACGCTGGTGGTCGGATCGGTTCTGGCCGCGGTCCAAAGCGACGTCAAGCGCGTCCTGGCCTACTCGTCGATCTCGCACGCCGGCTTCATCCTGGTGGGCGTGCAGGCCGCGTCCGATTCGGGCGTGGCCTCGGTGCTGTTCTACCTGGCCGCCTACGCGGTGATCGCGGTGGGCAGCTTCACCGTCGTGGCCGTGCTGTCGGGCCAGGACGACGACCGCACCGCGCTGGCTTCGCTGGCCGGTCTCGGCACCCGCCGGCCGGCGCTGGCGCTGGGGTTGACGATCCTGTTGCTCGCCCAGGCGGGGGTGCCGTTCACGTCGGGCTTCGTGGCCAAGTTCTCGGTCATAGCCGCGGCCGTCCAGTCCCGCTCGTACTGGCTGGCCGTGGTGGCCATGGTCAGCGCCGTAATCGCGGCCTTCGCCTACCTGCGGGTGGTGGTGGCCATGTACTTCGGCGATTCCGGAGACGAAACCCCCGAGTCCGCCGACGCCTCGCCAGCGGTGGGTCTGGGCGCCGGAGCAGTGGTCGTGTTCGCCGTGCTGTTCACCCTCGCCGCGGGCGTGGTCCCGGGCCTGCTGGAGTCCCTGTCCAGCACCGCCGCCGGCTTGTAAGCCCCTAGACCCGTAGCCTCCAGCAATGACCGGCAAGGAGATCGTCATCGTTGCTGGCCCGAACGGCGCAGGGAAGACCACATTCGCGCTCACGTACCTGCGCGTCAAAGCTCGGGGCCTGCCTTTCCTGAATGCCGACCTGATCGCCGCAGGGTTGGCTCCCTTGGGATCTCGTCATTCTGACGTTCTTGCTGGGCGGTTGATGCTGGAAGAGATCGACAGGCTGGTCGCAGAGGGCCGCAGCTTCGCGTTCGAGACGACTCTGGCGGGGCGCGGCTACCTCCGCAGGATCGAACAATGGCGTCGCATGGGCTACCGGGTGACAGTGCTGTTCCTGTCGTTGCCATCGCCCGAGCTAGCGATCGAGCGGGTACGGCAGCGGGTTGCCCAAGGCGGCCACAGCCTTCCCGACGATGTGGTCCGCAGACGTTTCGACGCGGGGCTCGAGAACCTGCGCAACGTCTACAGCGCTAGAGTCGATGATTGGGTGCTGTTCGACAACAGTGGCCGGGTACCGGTCGTGATCGACAGGAGGCTTGATCTTGACCAAGGTCAATGAGCGAGACTCAGCGGCTGGAAAAGCCCTTCCGAGGCACGATGAGGAGTGGCTCGACGAAGTGCTGCACGCCATGACGATGGCAGCCAAGCAGGCCCACCTGAAGGCATACCAGACCGGAACCGGTGTGGCCTACCGGCGCAACGGCAAGCTCGGCGTGTACGCCCCAGACCCCGCCATGTACGAGGACCTGATCCCGACTCCCTTCGTCGAGCAGCCCGAGTCTTGAACCAGCCGTGCCAGGCCCTGGCGCACGGAAGCGGTTCGCGGCCGCAGCAGCGGCCAGTGCCCGGTGAAACTAACCCCTCGACGCTAGATGGTGTGACGACGGGTTGCTTGTTGGAATGATGACTGTGGTCAGAGTAGCTGTCAAGGCCGGAGTGGTGATCGGGCTCATGGCGTCTGCTCTGGTTGTTGGCGGCGCTCGGGTTGAGGCGCAGGAGTCGCAGACCGCTGGGTTGTGCGACACGGCTGGAGTGACCCAGTTCGATGACGTGAGCGTTGACGAGTACGGCGCGGACTACATCCTGTGCATGAGGGCTCTCGGGTTGTCGACGGGGCGCGCCGACGGCATCTACGGCCCGGACGGCCAGCTCACCCGTGCGCAGATGGCGTCGTTCATCGTGCGCTTGTGGCGCGAGGTATTGAACCAGACATGTCCCGATGTGGAGACGCCGTTCACGGACGTAGCCCCCGACAGCGTCCATGCTGCCAACATTGGCTGTCTATACGGGCTGGGGATCACCACAGGCACGACCGCCACTACATACGAGCCCCAGGCCAAGCTGACCTCTTCGCAGTTGTCTAGATTCCTGTTGCGGACCTACAGGCAGGTTGTCGACACTTGCGCGACTGCAGCTCCCGGACTCGACGAAGCTGTCGCCTATCTGCAGGGACTGAGGGTGATTCCATCCGCGGCCGAGGGAACCGGCAACGCGGCAGTCACCCGGGCCCAGATGGCCGTGTACCTCATCGGACTGTGGCACAACATTGCCGGACACGGGCTCCCGCCACTGCCTCCCCAACGGTTCGCCGAGCCGGCCCCGGTCGTTCTGCCGACCGTTCCCTTCTCAATGGGCGACTTCGTAGGCGGCCGCTGGCTGGAATATGAGGACCCGAAGTTGGCTGCCTCGATCAAGGAACTGGGCTGGGTCCAAGATGGCGTCGACGACACTGAGGTCGACGCGATCGAGCACTTGTGGTCCATGGATCTCGACCTCGCTTCGTTCGTTGCCTCTTTGGGCTGGGTGAGAGACGGCATCGACGACACTGAGGTCGACGCGATCAAGCACTTGTGGTCCATCGATAGAGTGGATCGCGACCTCGCTTCGTTCGTTGCCTCTTTGAGCTGGGTGAGAGACGGCATCGACGACACTGAGGTCGACGCGATCGAGCACTTGTTGTACATCGCTCATTTCGACGCCGGGGCGGCGCTGCGGATCGCGGACATGCCGTTCGTTGAGACGATCGAGCCGCCCGATGTGTCGGCCTTGAGTTCGCTGTGGCGGCTGGCGGCGGTCCGTTCGGAGCACTTGGAGCGCGTCATGTCCCACTCGGCGCTGCGCGATGGCATAGCTGACGAACTGACCCCGGTAGTTGCCACGCTGGATGGCGTCGCGAGCGTGAATCCCGGTCTCATCGACGTGCTGCTCGATCCCGACAAAGTACTGCTGGAACGGCGCGTCCTCATGTTGCCGCTGTCGGGTGAAGTCATCGTCGACATCATTCGTACCGGTTCGGGCGCAACCCGTTCAATGGAACTGCTGGAACATTCAGTTCGTTGCGCCGAGGAGTTCATGGGCGTGCCGCTCCCGACCGACCACGTCATACTGCTCTTCGAAGACGCCGTGAGAACAGGTAGGGCGGGAACCCACTTTGGAACTCACATCGCCATCCCTCCCGAATACGACACTGACAACGGCAGCAGTCGTCAAGCCGCAGACGGCATAATCGCCCACGAGGTGGCGCACTACTACTGGACAGGCAACGCTAGGTGGATCAACGAGGGTGCGTCGGACTTCATGGCCTCCATCAGCGAGAGAGCGCAGACCGGCTACCGAGTAGGCCCGACCACTTTTCCCTGTGCCTACGCTGGCAACATTGTCGAGTGGGAGAGTCAGCGCGTCGCTGAAGATGTTGTACACCCCTGCAACTATTCGCTCGGAGAGCGTCTCTTTGTTGACCTGTATCGTGCTCTGGGTGAAGCCCGCTTCCAGCAGGGATTCAGCGATCTCTATCTGCTTTCGCGAGTGAACGACGACCCCGGCAACAGTCCGAGCACGTCGCTGGCCATAGATCACGTCAAGGAGGCGTTTCGCTCGAACGACGGCACCGAAGCCACCGTCATTGCTCGCTGGTACGACGGAACCGAACCCTACGACCTCGGCCATCTCGACCTCGACCCGGCGGATCCCAGACTGCCCAGCATCAACGGGCGCATCGACGGTGCCTACATCGTCACCGACAAGAACGGCCCTGCGGTCTCCGGTTTTTCTGCTCGGGACATCGATGATTGGGTGTACGTCGAGCTGGAGTACTCATACAGCGTCCCGAGTGACAGCGAAGTTCCCTTTAGACTAGTGCAATATTATGCAGATGGCTTCAGTTTTTCTGATAAGACACGCATCCTGTCCGCCGAGGCTCGGTACGTCGGCGGTACATGGCGGTTGTCAATAGGCGTGCCCCCAACACGAGAGTGGGCGCCCGGTCGCTATTGGGTGTACGTGTATGCGAACGGACGCAAGGTGGCCGACGTGGAGTATGTGGTCACCCCCTGACGGGCGTCGCCGTCAGCTGAGCGGCCATCGTGTTTGCCAGTTTCCGGTAGAGCGCAGCCTCATGAACCTCGGCCTATCCGCTCGGCCTCTTGGCGGGACGGCAGTGACATACTGGTGCTGATGATCACGCCGAAGATCAGGGCGGCATTCGAGGCCGACGGCGTGGTGAAGGTTCCCGGTGCGGTGGACGGCGAATGGGTCGATCGGATTCTCGGTGCTTCGCGTTTCAGGTCGGGGTGAGTGTGTCGAGGAGTGCCCAGTTGGGTTTGCCGGCGCTTCGCGTTTCAGGTCGGAGTGAGGGTGTCGAGGAGCGCCCAGTTGGGCTTGTCGGCATACAGCAGGGCTCGGATCCGGTAGTTGTTGAAGTCAGGGAGCCCGAAGGCGGCGCGTTTGACGCGTTTGGCCAGGTTGATGCTCCTATGTGTGTCAAGTCGTGAGTTGGGTGAGGTGTTGTTGGTAGCGCTGGGCGAGGTCTCGGTTGTGGCGTTTGCCTGTTTCGAGTTCTGAGATCGGTGCGGGCCAGGTGTTGTTGGCTTGGCGGTTTCCTCCGCGGTTGAGCCGGTGGCGCACGGTGCGCCCTGAGGAGGCCTCTATGGGGCTGGTGCCGCAGAGCGCGGCGAAGGACGCCTCGTTGCGCATCCGCTGGGGGTTGTCGCCCGCGGCGACCAGCAGCGCGCAGGCGACCTCGACGCCGACGCCGCAGGAGCCCAACAGCGCAGGGTTGGCCTGTTCGCACAGTGCGAGCAGCTCGGCGTCGAGGTGTGCGATCTCGGCGGTGAGCGCCTGGTGGCCGAGCCAAGTGTGGTTCCGCCCGCTGCAGCGATTCGGCGAGTTCATATCGGCCCGCGGCAACTGCCTCACCTGAACAGCGGCCACGCGGTGCCATCCAGCCGGACAGCGAGCAGGTCTTGGGCCTCAGCAGCACCGAACGATACCGGTCCGCGGGTGACCGGTTGAGGCCTCGAGGTCGTACGTCGCGATCGTGCAGCCCACCGCGAAGATCGGGACGGGCTGATAGCAATGCACGGTGCCCGGGGCACCCGAGGCTGCCGCGCTGATGGCGATGAACGTGCGGATCTCGAATGCACCTTGACCCGCCTCGGCGTAGACGGATCGATCGTCGTAGTCGAGCAGCGCATCACGGTCGTTGCGGCACCAGCGATCGAGGAAGTCGCGGTCCCAGGCCTCGTTGATCTTTCCCGAGTCGGGTGTCGCCGGCCAGTGGGAGATCCCGCCAGTACCGATGACCGCCACCCGCTCGGGCACGCGGTCGGCGGCCCGTCGGATGGACTCACCAAACGCCCAGACCCGTTCATGGGGGGCGAGAGGCGGACCCTGGCAGTTGATGTTGGCCGGAACCACCGCTAGGTCGTAGTCGGGGGTCAGGAAGTGAAGCGGTACCGCGATCCCGTGGTCGAACTTCCACTCTTCGGCATAGGAGATATCGGAGGTCTTCATTATCTCGGTGATCAGACGCTGGGACAGATCTCGATCTCCGGGTACTACGACCCTTTCTATTCCTAGCCACGCCGGGTCCTCGATCGGCCCTTCGTAGGAGTCGGCCATCCCGATGGCGAAGCTCGGCATGTTGTTCATGAAGAAGTTGCCGAAGTGCTCGGCGGCCACGACCATCAAGGCGTCGGGCCGGGTCGCGGCCAGCGCCTCGGCCATCTCGCCAAAGGAAGCATGGACCTTGTCCCGTACGTGCGGATCGGCCTGGTCGGCCCGCCCGACGATGCCCGGAGCGTGGCTGCAGACTCCAGCGAACACTAGGGGCATGATCAGCAGCGTAGTTCGGTAGTCAGCCCCACACCTCGGCCGCGGTTTCGACGATCAGCGCCACCGCCGGCGGCAAGTTTGGCCGCCATGATCTCGGCCAGCTCGCGGTAAAAAGCTGGCGCGGGACCGGGGAGCGCGGCAGCCGGTGACACAATGTTCAGTCGTGATCACGCCGGAGACAAGAGCCGTGTTCGATGCCGACGGGGTGGTGAAGGTCCCCGGCGCGGTGGGCGGCGAATGGGTCGATCGGATTCTCGCGGACGCGCAGCGCGAGCTGGACGATCCCGGCCCGTGGGTGACCGACACCAACCCGGGCGCGGCCCGCGACCGGCTGTTCACCACCCGGTACCGCTGGCAGAACGAGCCGGTCATCCGCGACTTCGTGTTCGCGTCGCCGATCGCGGCGATGGCCGCGGCGCTGACCGGCTCGAAGACACTGCGCTTCTACTTCGACCACCTGCTGGTGAAGGAACCCCAGACCGCCGCCCCCACTCCGTGGCATCAAGACATCGGCTACTGGCCCTTCCTCGGCAAGCAGATCGTCTCGGCGTGGGTGAGCGCCTCGCGCAGCTCGATCAGCGACAGTGCGCTGGAGTTCGTGCGCGGCTCTCACCGCTGGAACGCCTACTACGCCCCGGAATCCTTCGATGGTCAGGGGGGCTGGACCGAGGACTTCAAGGGTGAGCCGATGCCCGACATCGAGTCGGCCCGGGGCCGCGCCGACTGCCCCTACGACATCATCGGATTCGATGTGGAGCCGGGCGACGCCATCTTCTTCTCGGCCTGGATCATCCACGGAGCGCCGCCCAACTGCGGCGCCGGGCGCCGGGTGGCGCTGTCCACCCGCTGGCTCGGCGATGACACCACCTGGTTCCCGCACGCCGGCTGCGATCCCACTGTCACCCAGGCCGACACCACCGCAGTGTCTGGGTCCTACCCGGCCGACAACGAGCGGTTTCCCCTCGTGTACGAGCAGAGACGGAGCTAGAGAGGGCGCCGTGGGGCCCGGCTATCCTGATTCGGGCATGGCCCGATCCCGCAGGGCCCGCAGGGAGGACCCGACGGTTGATTGAGTTGACCGCGGTAAAGAAGTACTACCAGGTCGGTCCTGTGGAGGTTCGGGCCCTCGACGGAGTCGACCTGAGCGTCGCGGCGGGCGAGTTCGTCGTGATTCTCGGTCCGTCGGGAAGCGGCAAGACGACCATGCTGAACCTGATCGGAGCCTTGGACTCGCCCACATCGGCCAGATAACTGTGGGCGGGCGCGTCGACCCGAAGGAGGTGCTGGAGTCGGTGGGTCTCGGCCACCGGTTCGACCATTTCCCCCACGAGCTGTCCGGCGGCGAGCAGCAGCGCGTGGCCATCGCCAGGGCGTTGGCTACCGGCAATCCGGTGCTGCTGGCCGACGAGCCCACCGGCGAGCTCGACTTCAGGACGGGGCCTCAGATTCTTGAGCTGCTCTTCGCGCAGGCAGCCGAGGAGCGGGCCGTGCTGGTAGTCACCCACAACCGCGAGATGTCCCGCATGGCCGACCGGGTTGTCGAGCTCGGCAGCGGCGAGATCATCAGCGACGGGCCGCCGGCCGGCGGCAAGACGGCGCTAGCCGAGCTTCACTGGTAGTTCGCTGGATGGCGAGCGGCGGGCGACACGGCCCGAGCGGCCCGTGAGCGCAGCGAAGGTGAGCGGGAATTCAGGCCTCTGGGGACCCCATCTGTTTCAGCTCGGTTTCGATCTCGTCCATCAGCACCACCAGGTCGATCACGTCGTGGCTGGTGACCGACCCCAGGAACCGGCCCGACTCCCTGTCCCGCACCGGGATCACAGACTGTGACGCGTTGGTCATCTTCTCCAGCGCGTCGTGGATCAACTCGTCGGGCCACGCGGTGAGGGTGCTCTCGCGCAGCACGTCCCGCAGGGTGGCCGCGGCTCTCCTGCCCCTGCGAACGGAGTGCAACCCCTTGGTCGAGACGATGCCCGTGATCTCCCCACGGTCGACGACCAGGTAGTCGTTCTGGTTTGGCACGGTCCAGATTTCCAGGAACTCCGCGACACCGGTGTCGGAGCCGGGGTACTCGCGGGTGCTGTCCAACACACTGCGGACCTCGACGCGCTCCAGGGCGTAGCGGGCGAACGAGGGCGGCACGGAATCGGGGAGTGTGGGACGCTCCGACAGCGTCGTTCGCACGACTGCGAAGTTGATCACGACCGGCATGAAGAGGATGTATCCGCACATGATCAGAACGAGCAGCGAAAAGACATCCTGTTCGATCACGTCGCCCTCGAGCAGGACGAGCAGGAAGGCGATCTCCGCAACGCCCTTGGACATGAGACCGGTCGCCATCGCGAACGGCGCGTCGATGCGAGTGACGTAGGTGCCGATGAAGGCCCCCGCGAACTTCCCCACGAGGGGTACCAGCACCAGGCCCAGGATCGTCTGGGCGGGCAGGCCGGTGAAGGACAGGTCGAGGTACAGGCCCGCCGACGCAAAGAACAGCGGGACGAAGAGGCCCTCGGAGGCGCTGCGCATGCCGGGCATGATGTCGTCGCGGACCCCTTGGGACAGCCCCGAAAGGGCGGCTCCGAATAGCAGCGCCCCGATGGTGCCGTGCAGGCCCATCTTCTCGGCCCCCACCACCATCAGGAACAGCCCTCCGATCAGCAGGCCGAACGAGAGTTCGGGGACGTTGAGGAAACGCTGCAGGGAGACGATCGCGACCGGCAGCACCTTGGCCGACAGCAGCCAGGCCAGTACCACGAAGCCGACGATCTTGCCGAGAAGAGTCAGCACCGTGACCGCGCTCAAGCTATGGCCCTGCTCGCCGATGGTGAAGCCCACCACGAGCAGCGAGGCGATTTCGGCGATGATCACGATCGTGAAGATCTTCAGCCCCAAGGGCTGCTTGAGGTTGCCGGAGTCCGCCAGGACCTTGGCCGCGAGGCCGAGGCTCGACAGCGACAGAACTCCGGCCAGCGCCAGCGCCTCATTGAACTCGAGCCCCAGTCCCAAATCGAGCCCGAAGAGGTCGGACGTAACGACGAGGGCGGTTAGGAGCGATATTGCGACTGAGATGATGGCGGCTGCGAAGTACCGGCCCCTGATCGTCGTAACGAAGCCCGGAACGTCTATCTCGTCGAGACCGACGATGAAGAACAGCACGAATACTCCGATCTCCAGAAACAGCTGGAGGTCGTGGGTGGGTTCGACCAGCCCGGTGGCGGGACCGAGGATCACGCCCGTCAGCGTGTAGGCGATGATCGAGATCAGGCCGAAGCGGCTGAGAACACCCTCCACGAGCTTGGCCACGACGATGAGCAGTCCAATGGGCAGCAGCACATCGAGTAACATTCGGCCGTCCCCTCGTGTCGCTGCATCGAGACCGCGAGTTGAGACTACTTTGCCGGTTGTCGCAGGGGCCGAGTCGAGTATTCGCGTGGTACTCGCCGCCGTCTGCGGGCCGGGCTGATCGTGGCGGCCCGGTATGCGCGAACCGGGCCGAGGGGCTAGCATGTCGTTCCGTTCGGCGGCTGCGGCTGCGGCTGGTCGGTTCGCTATTCCCGAGGAGATGCGGTTCATTGAATATCAGCACTGATAGGCAAGGTGGAGCGCTGATCGCAGTGGCCGAGGGTCGGGTCGACGGTGCCAACGCCCTTGAGTTCCACGAGGCTCTTGAAGCCGCCATCAGCCCGGACGACACGGGGATGGTGCTCGACTTCGAAGGCATCTCGTACATCAGCAGCGCCGGTCTTCGTGTGGTCCTGCTGGTCGCCAAGACGCTCCAGAAGCAAGGCGCCAAGATGGCCGTTTGCTCGCTGTCGGAGTCGATTCGGGAGATCTTTGAGATCAGCGGCTTCGACAAGATCATCCCCGTCCACGGTTCCCGGGCGGACGCGCTAGCCGGGGTCGGAGGCTGATCGGGGCTCGAGTCCCCGACCCAACCTCCCAGGCTTCTCGCTCCCACGAGCCGGCCTCACGCGCCGGTGAAGCGTCGGGTCTCTCCCCGGCGGCCTGACCCCGCCTCCACCGGTTGAGGCGTCGCGGTCGGTCGCATCCAGCGGGTACGGTCGCGCCATGACTGGCGAAGACGGGCGGCGGCCGATGGCCGTGGCGTGGGACGAGGCGCGGGAAGTGCTGGTCGTCGTGCTGCTGTCGGCGGCGCTTCTGCATCTGGTTGCGCCGATAATCCGATACGCCGGGATCGGCCACCGATCGTGGTGGGAGGACCTCTATAGCGCCCTCACCAACGTCAACGCGCTCACCGGGATTCTGCTGCTCGGCGCGGCCGTCGCGGTGTGCACCACGCCGGCTGCGGACATGGTTCCCAGGCTGCGGCAGTTGGTCTACTGGGCCTCGGTCACGGTGACCGCGCTCGGTGTCCTTGCGGTCATCAACGTCCTGTCCGTGCCGTCTGCCGGCGATGCGGCCGCCCTGCGGCTGGCCGTCGTGGCCTGGCGTCCAGGACCCGCGGTACTGCTGTCGGGTTCCGCGGCCTGGATGGCACGCCGGGTGGTGCTCTTCGGCTGACGCGTCACGGGCCGCCCCGCCGGTAAGCTTCCGGCCCGTGTCGGAGTTCCTGCGCACCTATCTGACCGTCGGCATATTCGGGGCTCTCGGCGCCGTCATCGTGGCCGCGCTTCTGGGCGTGGCCCGCATCCTGCGGCCCTCCCGTCCCACCCCGGCGAAGGTGGAGAACTACGAGTCCGGCGTGGACCCCGTCGGGGACATGTGGTCGCAAGCCAACATCCGCTATTACGTCTTCGCCCTGCTGTTCGTGCTGTTCGATGTGGAGGCCGTGTTCATCTTCCCGTGGGCCGCACGTCTGGAGGCCTACGCGATGTTCGGCCTGGTGGAAATGGCCATCTTCATCTTCATCCTGCTCCTCGGGCTGCTCTACGCCTGGCGCAAGAGGATGCTGAGATGGGTATGACCGTGAGCCGCTTCGTGGGGGCTGATCGATGGGTCTAGTCGAGTCGGGCAAGGTCCCCAAGCCGCTCTCGACCCTGCTCAACATGAGCCGCAAGTACTCGCTGTGGGTGTACCAGTGGGGCCTGGCCTGCTGCGCGATCGAGATGGGGGCCGCCTTCGGCTCGCCCCGCTACGACGTCATGCGCCTCGGGGTGATCCCCCTTCCCGCCAGCCCCCGCCAGGCCGACCTGGTGGTGATCTCGGGCACCGTGACCGACAAGATGGCGCCGTCGGTGCGCCGCCTCTACGAGCAGATGCCCGACCCCAAGTACGTGATCTCCATGGGGTCGTGCGCCAACTGCGGCGGGCCCTACTGGGACAGCTACTCGGTCACCAAGGGCGTCGACCAGATCGTGCCGGTGGACGTGTACGTGCCCGGCTGCCCGCCCCGGCCCGAGGCCCTGCTCGAGGGCATCGTGATGTTGCAGGAACGCATCCAGAACGAGGACATGGGCGAGCGCTGGAGGGGTGAGCCGATTGTCATCGACTGACGCCGCAGCCCCCGGTGAGACCGACGCTCCTGAAGCGGCTGCCGACGCCGAGGCCGAGGCGCTCTTGGCGCGCGCCCGCGGCGCGATGGGCGAGGCGCTCCTGGCGCGCGCCCGCGGCGCGATGGGCGAGGCGCTGGTCGGGTCGCACATCGCTGGCGGGGAGCTGTGGGTGCGGGTCGAGCGCGAATCGTGGGCGGACCTGGCGGCCTGGCTGCGCGATGAGGAGGGCTTCGGCTTCTTCAACTTCCTGTCGGCCATCGACTGGATGCCGTCGCCGTTCGGGCGCGACATGGACAGCACCGTCGACAACGCCCTCGATCCGCCCGAGCCCACGGAGACCCCGCCAGCCGAGACCGGCGTGGCCGGCGGAGACACGCGCTTCCAGCTCCTGGCCCGAGTGAACGACGTGACGTCGGGCCGCTCGCTGATCGCCAAAGCCGACCTGCCCACCGACGACCTGCGCGCCCCCAGCTGGGTGCTCGTCTACCCCGGCGCCAACTGGCACGAGCGCGAGGCCTGGGAGATGTTCGGGATCACCTTCGACGGCCACCCCGGGCTGCGCCACATCTACCTGCCAGGCGAGTTCGAGGGCCATCCGCTGCGCAAGGACTACCCGCTGCTGGCCCGCCGGGTGAAGCCTTGGCCCGGCATCGTCGACATGGAACTGATGCCCGACGGGGCCGAGGCCGGAGACGCGGCAGCCGCGGTGGGTGACGACGGGGCCGAGGGCGGCGTCGAGGCAGCCGCGGTGGGTGACGACGGGGCCGAGGGCGGCGCGCCGTGACCGTCACCGAGCGCCAGCAGCTCAGCTACATCGCCGCGCAGGCCGCCGACGCCCGCGTCAACCTCGAGATCGAGACCGAGGGCATGACCCTCAACATCGGCCCCCAGCATCCGGCCACCCACGGGACGCTGCGCATCGTGGCCAAGCTCGACGGCGAGCAGGTTGTGTCGGCCGAGCCGGTTATGGGGTACATGCACCGCGGCTACGAGAAGCTGGCCGAGGTGCGGACGTATCCGCAGGTCACCACGCTGATCAACCGCATCGACTGGCTCGGGAGCTTCGCCAACGAGGTGCCCTTCATCCTCGCGGCCGAGCGTCTCATGGAGGTGGAGGCGCCTCCCCGGGCCCAGTGGATCCGCACCGTCCTGTTCGAGCTGAGCCGCATCGCCAACATCACGCTGTTCCTGGGCGACATGGCCGTGCAGGTCGGCGCCATCACCCCGGTGTTCTTCGCCTTCCGCGACCGCGAGCATGTGCTCAACCAGATCGAGGCGGTCACCGGCGGGCGCTTCCACCCCAACTTCGACCGCATCGGCGGCATCAAGGACGACCTGCCCGCGGGCTGGATTGCCGAGACCCACCAGGCCATGCGCAAGATCCGCTCCTTCTGCGACGAGATCACCGACCTGGTTGAGGGCAACGAGATCTTCCAGGCCCGCACCCGGGGCATCGGCGTGATCCCGCCCGACGTCGGGCTGTCCTACGGCCTGTCCGGCCCCAACATCCGGGCCTCGGGAGTGGACTGGGACGTGCGCCGCGACAGTCCCTGCGGGCTGGTCCACGACCAGGTCGACTGGAAGGTCTGGACCCACCCCGACGGCGACTCGTTCGCCCGCTTCTGGGTGCGCCTGCAGGAGACCCGCGAGGCCACCAAGATCGTCGATCAGCTCCTCGACGGCATCCCGTCGGGGCCGATCATGGCCAAGGTGCCCGTCATCATCAAGGTGCCCGCCGGCGAGGCCTTCGTGGAGACGGAGAACCCCCTGGGCGTGATGGGCTACTACGTGGTGTCGAAGGGCGGCCTGACGCCGTTCCGGGTGAAGATCCGCTCGGCGTCGTTCTCCAACGTGTCGATCACGCCGTGGCTGCTCAAAGGCGTCTACGTTCCCGACATCATCACGATCCTGGCAAGCCTGTACTTCATCCTCGGAGACATCGACCGATGATTGCGTGGCGCGCTGAGCTCGAGACGGTTGCGAGGGTCGACCGATGATCGCGGCGCTGGCGGAGCTGTCGTACTGGCAGGTCACGTCGATCCGGGTGGTGGCCGGCCTGGTGGCGGTGCTGCTGGTGGCCGGCACGCTGGTCTACGTCCACCTGTTCAAGATGGTGAGCTTCATGCAGAGCCGGCTGGGTCCCATGGAGGCGGGCCCCTACGGCTCGCTGCAGCTGCTGGCCGAGATCGGCAAGTTCCTCCAGAAGGAGGACATCGTCCCCCGCCGGGCCGACCGTTTCGTGTTCAAGGCCGCTCCCTTCGTGGTTCTCACTTCCACGTTCCTGCTGCTGGTAGTGCTGCCGGGGGGTCCCGACGCATGGTTCATCTCCAACGATCTGGGGATCTACCTGGCCATGGCCGTCAGCTCGGTGTCGGTGATCGGGATCCTCATGGCCGGCTGGGGCTCGGCCTCCAAGTACTCCCTTCTGGGCGGTCTGCGGGCAACCGGCCAGCTCATCGCCTATGAGCTGCCGCTGTTGCTGGCGGTGATCGGGGTGGTCATCCAGGCCGAGACGATGAACATGCAGGGGATCGTGCTGGCCCAGGCCAACGGCGAGATCTTCGGCTGGGGGGCCATCGGCAACCCGTTCATCATCACCCAGTTCGCAGGCTTCGCCATCTTCATGATCGCCATGCAGGCCGAGCTCACCCAGACCCCCTTCGACATGCCGGTGGCCGAGTCGGAGCTGGTGACTGGCTACATGACCGAGTACTCGGGCGTACGGTTCCTGCTGTTCTTCATCGGCGAGTTCGCAACTGCCGGTGTGTTCTCGGCTATCGCCGCGGTGCTGTTCCTGGGCGGCTGGTACGTGCCCGGACTCGACCCCGCCGACAACCTCTTGAACGTGCTGGGCCCGCTGGTGCTGTTTGGCAAGGTGGTGGTCCTGACGTTCCTGGTCTTCTGGGTCCGGTTCACGTTCCCCCGCTTCCGCGAGGATCAGCTGCAGCGCCTGGCGTGGAAGTTCCTGGTGCCCCTGGCGCTGGCCAACATCGTGGTGACCGGCGTGCTCAAAGTCCTCGTCTGATCCCCATCGCCCGAGGACGACACCCGTCAAACCGGCCGCACCCGCTGATGGCCGTGGCAGAGATCTGCCACCAATTAGGCAGACGTCTGCCAAGATTTGGCAGCAATTGGCAGGATTGGGCAGACATCCCGCGGTCGGACCGTGGTAGGTCTGGATCACGCACGGCATACGGTACGTGCCATCGACTAGGAGAACATGATAAAGCATCACAAGACGTTTGTCGCACTGCTGGCGGTTGCAGCAATGGTCCTTCCGGCGGTTATCGCGTCACCAGCCACCGCAGAAGAAGAACCGCAAGGCCCTGTAGCTCCGGAAGATCCGGTAGCTGAGGGCCATCCGGCTCGTGGCAGCCAGGACGGCAACGAGGGCGCCCCCGTTGCTCGGACAGCGACCTCCGACGCTGGTATCCTTGCGCTTCCTGCACCTCCGAGCGGCATCCCTGCACCCCCCAGTGACGTCGGTAGACCCTTCAGCCGTGTCCACCCTCGCCTTATGGCGACCTCCTGCCACTACCTTTCTGTGGCTGACAATCCGCATATTTCGGCGAACCTACGAGATGTTTCGGTACACGGCTGGTGGCCATACTATAATGGAGATTGTGAGACGGCGACCGTGAGAGTGTGGCTTTATCACTATCGCTGTATTCTTGACACCGAAGAGTGTAGCTGGGTATTTACCGCTTATGGTGAAGCGACGAGCGTGCCGAGAAATGCACCTCTTCATCTTCGCGCTAATGCGCGTCATTCCTGTGAATCACAGGCACGAAGAGTGGGCTTCCAGGTTGTAGTAGATGTCGATATTGATGACCTATCGGACCCGTCAGATACGGCGACGAGGATCGAGAACGTGTACTGTGTCCCATGGTAGCAGCGAGCAAGGTGATAGCGAGCGTAGGGTGAGCGTCGAGGCCCTTGGCGCGCTATGCGAGCTCAGACCTCGCGAACTTGACAGTTCCCCCGGCGTTGATGTAAGGGAGTTCGCTGACCTGAACGATGGCCGGCGGGTCTTTTGGAAAGAAGATCGCGGTTGGAGCGGTTCGACGAGATTCTCTCCGTGGCCTGTGTATAGTGGTCGTGATCTGGCTTATGAGGCAATTATGGTGACAGATACAGATGACCGTCGTTTAAACTCATATGTCGAATGGGCGATCGAGAGCCTGGGGGATCTGGGATTAGATGTTGATCCAGCCTCTGTGTATTGTGCGCCGTTTAGAGTCGAGTGCGGTCTGCGCCTTGAGGAGGAAATGGGTCGAGTTGCCCAACTATTCGATCCGTCGGCACGTTTACGGAATCGCGTCTTGCGGTCAGGCCCCACGGCCTATCGCGGTGAGGATCAGGCAGCCTTGGTTGATGTCGACAACGACCAGGCCCGATTCTCGGCATGGCGTGCACCGGTTCGTGCATCAGACTCCGGTGACTCGGTTGACGTTGAGGAGAATCAGGCCCGTTTGCAGCTGGAGATGCCGCGAGCGCTGATCGAGCGCCTAACCCACTTCTGCCACGATCAGCAGGCCACCGCCTCGGCAATCGTGCGGCGCTTGGTCGAGGAACACCTCGATGACTGCCGCTACTAGTTGAGCCGCTTGAACCTCGCCGGGTATTGTGCAGGCTTGGTCTGCACGGGGTTTCGCGCGGTCGGGATAGTTGAATCTCGGGCATGTCGACCGCTAGGAGGTCATCATGCCAAGGAGTTATCCGGCTCTACGCACTCGTAGTGTTGGGGGCTCAAGCGCACGGGAGGGCGACGCCGAAAGGAAGGGTTGCTGGGCGCGCGAGCGGCCTCGTGTCGTGGACGGTGCTGGCAGGGTCGGTAGACTTGCGGCCCGTGTCGCGGCGGTTCCTGAGCACCGACCTCGTCGTCGGCGCCTCGCGGTGACGGACAACCTCAAGGCGGTGGTGTGATGGCGCTCGTGCCCGGACTGGTGAAGGGGCTGGTGGTGACCGGCTCCACGGTGGTGCGCACGGTGTTCCCCAAGCGGGGGATACGCACGCTGATGCCCGCGCCGTCGAAGGGCGCGGCCACGGTGCAGTACCCGCACGTGAAGGAGGCGCCGCCGCCCCGGGCCCGCGGCGTGATCGCCCTGCACGAGGGCAACTGCACGGCCTGCATGCTGTGCGCGCGGGAGTGCCCCGACTGGTGCATCTACATCGAGGGCCACAAGGAGAAGGCCCCGCCCCGCCGCGCCGGGGGCAAGCCCCGCCAGGTCAACATTCTCGACCGCTTCGACATCGACTACGCGCTGTGCATGTTCTGCGGCATCTGCGTGGACGTGTGCCCCTTCGAGGCGCTGTTCTGGAGTCCGGAGTACGAGTTCTCCGAGCCCCGCATCGCGGACATGCTCCACGACAAGGAGCGGCTGACGGAGTGGATGGAGACTGTGCCCGACTTCGAGGACTACGAGGCCGGGTCGGTGGCCAAGAAGCTCAAGGTGCCGCCCACATGAACACAGTGCCTCGCTCCGCCCGGCACGCGACAGTGGTGCCGCCCACATGAACACAGCCGGCGTGCTTGCTGCAGGCGCCGCGGGCGGCGACCTGTTCGTGGCGCAGAACGTCTTCTTCGGTGCCATCGCGCTGGTGATGATCGTGTCCGCGATTCGCTGTGTGACCACCCGCAACGTCGTGCACGCCGCGCTGTGGCTGGTGCTGGTGCTGGCTGGAGCGGCCGCCCAGTTCATCCTGCTGGGCTCGGAGTTCGTGGCCGTCACCCAGGTGCTCGTCTACATCGGCGCCATCGTCGTGCTGTTCCTGTTCGGGATCATGCTCACGAAGGCCTCGATGGGCGACGACGAAGCGGTGTCGGGCGAGAAGCGGCTCATGGCCGGTCTCGTAGCTGTGCTGCTCTTGGTGGTGATGGGTGTCGCCCTGCTCGACAGCTACTCCGACACCCGCTTGGTGATCGACGAGCCCCAGCGCTTCGAGGCCGTGTCCGACGCCATCTTCAGCCAGTACATCGTGGCCTTCGAGGCGGTATCTGTGCTGCTGCTCGCCGCCCTGATCGGCGCCATCGTCGTGGCCCGCAAGGAGTAGGGGCCAGCGATGATCCTCAACCAGTTGCCGACGATCGCGAGTTGGGTGCCGTCGACCGCGCAGGGAGTCGGGGCGCGATGATCCTCAACCAGTTCCTGCTGCTGGCCGCGGTGCTGTTCTGCATCGGCGTGTACGGCGTGCTGGCCCGGCGCAACGGGATCATGGTGCTGATGTCGGTGGAGATCATCCTCAACTCCGTCAACATCAACCTGGTCGCCTTCGGTGCCTTCCGCGACAACGTGGCCGGCGAGGTGTTCGCCCTGTTCGTGATAGCGGTGGCCGCGGCCGAAGTGGGCATCGGCCTGGCCATCGTGCTGCTCATGTACCGCAACCGTCGCAGTATCGACCTCTCCGAGGCCGATCTGCTCAAGGGCTGAGGGAACCTTCGCCGTGGGACTCCTCACCGCTGCCACGACGGTCGCCTCCGCGCTCGCAGCCGAGGAGCCTGTCGCCCACGGGCCCAGCTCCATCGACAGCGCCGGGTTCTTCCTCGACTTCGCCTGGCTGATCCCGCTGCTGCCCGCTCTGTCGTTCGCCGGCATCCTGCTGTTCGGCAAGCGCATGCCCCGCAAGGGCTCCGAGCTTGGACTCGTTGCGGTCGGCGGTTCCTTGTTCCTTGCTCTGGGCGCGGCAGCCACCTGGGTGGGCCACCGCGACGGCTCGCACGAGGGCGTGCAGGCCGTGCACCGCACGGTGGGATGGCTGCGCTCCGGCGGTGTCGACTACGACGCCGGCATCCTGCTGGACGGCCTGTCGGTGATGATGCTGCTCGTCGTGAGCGCGGTGTCGTTCCTGGTGCACATCTACAGCACCGACTATGTGGCCGGCGACGCCCGCTACACCCACTTCTTCGCCTTCTTGAGCCTCTTCACCGCGGCGATGCTGTTCTTCGTGCTCAGCGACAACCTGCTGCAGATGATCGTCGGCTGGGAGCTGGTCGGCGTCTGCTCGTTCGTGCTCATCGGGCACTGGTGGGAGGACAAGGCCAACTCCGACGCCGCTCTGAAGGCCTTCTTCACCAACCGGGTGGGCGACGTGGGCCTGCTGGTGGGCGTGTCGATCCTGTTCTTCGCCGCGGGCGGCACCTTTGACACGCTCACCGTCACCGAGCGCATCACCGCCGGCGAGGTGAGTCACACCGCAGTGGTGGTCGCCTCGCTGTGCCTGCTGGCCGCAGTGATGTCAAAGTCGGGCCAGTTCATCCTGCACACATGGCTGCCCGACGCCATGGCCGGCCCCACACCGGTGTCCGCCCTCATCCACGCGGCGACGATGGTGGTGGCGGGGATATTCCTGGTGGCCCGGCTCTACCCGGTGTTCTGGGAGGGAATGTCCATCGGCGGCTCCAGCATCAACCTGCTGGCGCTGGTGGGCGCGGTCACCCTGCTGTTCGGAGGGCTGCTGGCCTTCACCCAGAACGACATCAAGAAGGTGCTCGCCTACTCGACCGTCAGCCAGCTCGGCTACATGGTGATGGCGCTCGGGGTGGGCGCGTGGACCGCGGCCATGTTCCACCTGTTCACCCACGCCTTCTTCAAGGCCTGCCTGTTCCTGGGGTCGGGCTCGGTGAGCCACGCGGTGCACAGTTTCGACATGAAGACCGACATGGGCGGGCTTCGCAAGGTGATGCCCCACACGTACCGCACGTTCATGGTGGCCACGGTGGCGCTTATGGGGCTGCCCCCGCTGGCCGGGTTCTGGTCCAAGGACGAGATCCTGGCCGGTACCGGCGGCTGGGGCCTGTTCGGCGGCACCGGCGGCAACGGGGCCTACACCGCAATGCTGGTGATGGGCATGCTCGGCGCGGCCGTGACCGCGGCCTACATGACCCGGGTCGTCTATCTCACGTTCTTCGGCACGTACCGGGGCCACGGCCACCCCCACGAGTCCGGGCCGCGGATCCTTGGACCCCTGTACGTGCTCGCCTTCTTCGCGGTGGTGGCCGGGCTGTTCAACATGCCCAAGGGATTCCAGCTCTGGCCCGAGGCGTGGCAGGAGCGCTTCGGCCACTACGTGGAGCCGGTGGCGGCCTACTTCCCGGCCCTCGGCCACGCCCAGCCGAGCTGGTCGCTGGCCATCGCGTCGACGCTGGTGGCTCTGGCCGGCGCGGGCCTGGCCTGGCGCTACTACTTCAAGGCCGTCGACAGCCGCTCGACGGCGGCCGGTGAATCGCTCACCGAGATCGGTGACGGTCCGGTGTCCCGCGGCGGGCTGCCCAAGGCCGTGCATACGACACTGGCCAACAAGTACTACTTCGACCACCTCTACACCGGCGTGATCGTCAAGGCTGTGAAAGGCCCGCTGGCCAAAGCCACCTACTGGTCCAACCAGCGGATCATCGACGGGGTTGTGAACGAGGCGGGCCGGCGATCGGTGGCCGCGGGCCAGGCCGTCTACGACCACGTCGACCAGGGCCTCATCGACAACGTCATCGTCGACGGCTCGGGCCGGGCCTCCAACGCCTCCGGCGAGGGCCTCAGAGCCATGCAAACCGGCAAGGTCCAGCAGTACGCCGCCATCCTGTTCGCGGCCGCGACCGTTCTCGCCGGCGTGTTCATCATCGTGCTGTCCCTGTGAGCCGCGCAAGACCCAGATCGTGCTGACCCTGTACCCGCAGAATCCAGGAGCCTCTAGGACCACACCATGACCGACTTTCTCAATGATTGGGGCTTGACCCTCGTCACCTTCGTCCCGCTGATCGGGGCTCTGGTGATGATGGCGGTCCCCGCCGCCGAGGAGCAGCTCCTCAAGCAGGTTGCCCTGCTGGCGTCGCTGGTTGCGCTGGTGATCGGCGGCCTGCTGCTGCTCGACTTCGACTACGGCGACGCCGGGGCCCTGCAGTACGTGGTGGACGCCCGCTGGATCGAGGTGATCAACAGCCGCTACATCATGGGCCTCGACGGCATCTCGCTGCCATTGATGGCCCTGACGCTGGTGGTGATCCCGCTGTGCGTGATCTACTCGTGGGACCACATACCCGAGCCGGGCAATCCCAAGGCGTTCTTCATTCTGATACTCATCCTCGAGACGGGCATGGTCGGCACGTTCGTGGCCCAGGACCTCATCCTGTTCTTCGTGTTCTTCGAGGTCGTGCTGCTGCCCATGTTCTTCATGATCGGCGTGTGGGGCGGCGAGAACCGGCGCTACGCGTCGATCAAGTTCTTCCTGTTCACCCTGTTCGGCTCGGCGCTGATGCTGCTGTCGTTCCTGGCGCTGTTCTTCCTGTCCACCGACCCGGCCACCGGCGAGTCGCTGCGCACCTTCGACATGCGGGTGCTGTCGGATGTGGCCGGCGCGGGCATCCTGGGCGTCACCCAGATCTGGATCTTCGCGGGCATGTTCGTCGGCTTCGGGGTGAAGGTGCCGATGTTCCCGTTCCACACCTGGCTGCCCGATGCCCACACCGAGGCGCCCACGGTGGGGTCGGTGATCCTGGCCGCCATCCTGTTGAAGCTCGGCACCTACGGCTTCGTGCGCATCGCGGTGCCGATGCTTCCCGAGGGGGCCGAGGCGTGGGCGCCGTGGATCGGCCTGCTGGCGGTGATCGGCATCATCTACGGCGCGCTGGCATGCCTGGCCCAGACAGACATGAAGCGCCTGATCGCGTTCTCGTCGGTAGCCCACATGGGCTTCGTGATGCTCGGCATCGCCACCCTCACCGATTTCGGGATCAACGCGGCCATATTCGGCATGGTGGCCCACGGGATCATCACCGGGATGCTGTTCTTCCTGGCCGGCTCGGTGAAGGAGCGCTACCACACGCTGGAAATCCGCCGGCTGGGCGGCATGCTGATCCAGGCACCGCGGATGGGCTGGATCCTCGGGTTCGTGTCGATGGCGTCGCTGGGGCTGCCCGGCCTGGCCGGCTTCTGGGGCGAGTTCCCGGCCATCCTGTCGGCCTACTCGCCGGCGGAGGGCCTGCCGATCGAGACCTTCCGGACCTACATGGTGGTGGCTGCGGTGGGCACGGTGCTGGCCGCGGGGTACCTGCTGTGGTTGTTGCAGCGCACCGCCATGGGCGCTCCTTCCGAGGAGTTCGCCGACAGCGACGAGATCACCGACGTGACTAGAACGGAGTGGATCGCCTGGTTGCCGCTGCTGGTGGGGATCATCCTGTTCGGGGTGGCGCCGGGGCTGATATTCGACGTGACCGACCCGGCCGTGGTCGGCCTGCTGGCGTCCGGAGGCTGAGCGGTGTCGCTGTTGACCCCCGCCTTCTCCCCATCCCGGAATTGGCAGCGGTGGGTGCCGTTTTGGGCTGTGGTGGCTGCCAGTTCGGTGGGTTGCTGGCGTCGTTTCGGGAATTGGCAGCGGTGGGTGCCGTTTTGGGCTGTGGTGGCTGCCAGTTCGGCCGTCGGTCGCAGTGAGGCTGAGCGCTGATGCTCGGCTCGGCCTCCGTTCTCGCCTTCGCCTTCGAGCGACCTCCGATCGACTGGCATGCGGTCGCGCCCGAGCTGACCCTGCTCGGCTTCGGAGCGCTGCTGACGCTGGTCGACATCGTTTGGCTGGAGCGGGGCCGGGCGGTGGTCTCCGCGCTGGCGTCGTTCGGGCTGCTGGCCTCGATGGTGCCGGTACTGACCCTGGCCTGGGACGGCGCCGACCGCTCCACGTTCTGGGGCGCGTATGTGGTCGACGACTACGCCCTGGTGATGAAGGCCGTGTTCCTGCTGACCGGATACGTGGTGGTGCTGCTGTCCACCAACTACATCGCCGAGGGCGACTACTGGGAGAACGAGTACTACCAGATGCTGCTGTCCGCGGTGCTGGGCATGGTGATCATGGCCTCGGCCCGCGACCTGGTGACCATCTTCGTGGCCCTGGAGCTGCTGTCGATCCCGGCCTACCTGATGGCCACATGGCGCAAGCGGGACCTGCGCAGCAACGAGGCCGGACTCAAGTACTACCTGATGGGGGTGTTCGCCTCCGCGGTGCTCTTGTACGGCATGTCGCTGCTGTACGGCGCCACCGGCTCGACCATGCTGACCGACATCGACGCGGCGGTGTCGGGGGGCGGGGCGCCGCTGGCGGTGGTGACCCTGGGCGTGATCTTCGTGGTGGTCGGCTTCGGGTTCAAGGTCTCGGCGTTCCCGTTCCACACCTGGGCGCCCGACACTTACGAGGGTGCGCCCACGCCGGTGACCGCGTTCTTGTCGGTGGCCTCGAAGGCGGCCGGGTTCGTGGCCCTGCTGTCGCTGGTGTTCGTGGGCTTCTGGGGGCGTGCCGACGTTTACCAGCCGCTGATGTGGGTGCTGGCCGCAGCGTCGATGTTCGGCGGGAACCTGATGGCGCTGCGCCAGACCAACGCGGTGCGGCTGCTGGCCTATTCGGGGGTGGCCCAGGCCGGCTACATGCTGGCCCCGCTGGCGGTGGCGGGGGAGTCGTTGGCTACCGCGGATGACGCCCTGTCGGCGGTGGTGACGTACTTGGCCATCTACGCGGCCATGAACCTGGGGGCGTTCGCGGTGATTATCGCGGTGGCCCGCCGCACGGCCTCGGCCGAGATCGGCACCTACAAGGGCCTGTTCCGCTACTCGCCCGGCCTGGCCGTCGCCATGACCATCTTCTTGATGGCCCTGGCCGGCATCCCGCCGCTGGGCGGCTGGTTCGCCAAGTTCGAGATTGTCCTGGCTCTGCTGTCGCCCGGCACCGCCTGGGGCGTGGCCCTGGGCGTGATCGTGGCGGTCAACTCGGTGATCGCGCTCTACTACTACGCCCGCATCACCTCCTACATGTGGGTGGAGACCCCGCCAACCGAAGCGGGCTTCGACACGACGTCGCCCATCAAGATCCCCACCTCGGTCTCCGCCGCCCTGATCCTGACCGGCGCAGTGACCCTCGCCTTCGGCATCCTCCCCCAGTGGGTGAGCCACTTCACCGACGTAAGCCTGGTAGCCGTCCTCGGTGGCTAGAGACTCGCGGGGCCGTTCTCTTGCGAGAGTCGGTGCGTGCTTGTGTTGGCATGTCTCGCCCGGGGGTGTTGCGCAATTCACTTGGGGTTCCACCTGACCCCTTGAACCTCACCGGGTATTGCGCAGGCTCTGGTGTGCAGTCAGTAGCGGATGTCGAGGGCGTAGCGCAGCGCTTGGTCGAGTTCGGCCTGCTTTGGCTCGTCGAGCCGACCTGCAGGGCTACAGGCGAGGCTCCGTTTGGGGATGGTCACGATGTTGTCGCAGTTGATGATGCACTGCTCGCCGAGACCCTGATCGGGACCGACGTCGACTTCTGAGTCGATGTCTCGCACGGTGCGGGTGATGGGTGCGCAGGTGACAGAGGTTTGCACATCCGCGGCCGCGTTCCTGGTGAGCACGCATACGGGCCGCCTCCCGGCTGGCGGGCCGAGATCAGCCCAGTAGATCTCGCCTCGGGCTACCACTCAGGCACTGTGTGGGCGGCGAGGCGGGCGGCGGACTCGATCAGTGCGGGATCCTCGGGCCGGCGGCGGTACGCGTCGATCAGGCGCCGGTCGGCGGCCATCCGATCATCGGCGTCGATCACCGCCCGTGCTCCCTCTCGTAGTAGCGAGGAGCGGCTGGTGCCCCGGGTTCGAGCGATCTCGTCGAGTTGGCCGACCAGGTCGTCATCGAGTTGTACGAGTACTTCGCGCCGGGCCATGGCCATATGGTAATTCATATGGACACGCTGTTCCACCGCGGCCGCCCCGCCGGCCAGACTTACGGTGGTGCACATGCCGAAGAGACTAGCGCCCTCATATAGTATAATGAGTATTGTCATGCTAATTGCTTATCAACTGTGATCCAGGCGGCGAAGCCGAAGGCGTCAATTTCCGCCCCTAGCGTTGAGGGCATGGCTGACTTGGTGTCCCGGTCCTCGCTCGAGGAGGGAGTCGAGCGCGAAGACAACCGGCTTGTAGAGCGGATCGGCCGCCGGATTGAGGAGCGGGGACCGATGCCGGTTTCGGAGTATGTGGAGGCCTGCCTGTACTACCCCGTTGGCGGCTTCTACATGCGGCCCGGCGGGGGGCGTGCCGGGGGGCGCTCGGGGCATTTCCTGACCGCGCCTGAGGTCGGGCCGCTGTTCGGTGCGGTGCTGGCCCGGGCGCTGGACGCATGGTGGGCCGAGCTGGGCGAGCCCGATCGGTTCACGGTGGTCGACTGGGGGGCGGGGCCGGGCACGCTGGCCCGCTCGGTGCTGGCCGCCGAGCCCGGCTGCATGGCTGCGGGCGCGTTGCGGCTGGTGCTGGTGGAGTTGTCACCGGTGCAGCGGGCTCTGCATCCGGAACACCCGTTGGTCACGAGCGTGGCCCAACTATCGGAAGCACTGCCGCAGGGCGCGCCTGCAGGTGTGGTCGTGGCCAACGAGCTGCTCGACAACCTCCCCTTCGACGTGGTTCGTCGCACTGCCGGGGGCTGGGAGGAGCTGCGCGTCACGGTCGACGACGCTGCAAGCGGCCGCTTCTCGCTGGTGGCCAGGCCTGCGCCGCCGGAGCATGTCGCCGGCTTGCCTGAGGTCACGACCGGGGCGCGAGTGCCGGTTCAGCGAGCCGCCCGCGGCTGGGTGGCGGAGGCCCACCGGGTACTCCGGGAGGGCCGGATCGTCGCCTTCGACTACGGCGCGGCCACGACGGTGCTGGCCGAAAGGGACGGCCTCGCGGACGGCCTCGCGGCCGGCTTGGGCTGGCTGCGGACCCACCTGGACCACGGCGGCAGCCACTGGTGGCTGGCCGAGCCGGGGTCATGCGACATCACCGCGGATGTGGCTCTGGACCAAGTGCAGGCCGACCACCGCGCCGATGTGTGTACCCAGGCCGAGTTCCTGCGGGCCCATGGCATTGACGATCTGGTGGCCGAGGGCCGAGCAGCATGGGCCGAGCGGGCCAGCATCGGCGATCTCGACGCCCTGACAGCCCGTAGCCGGGCCCGCGAGGCCGAAGCCCTGCTGGATCCGGCCGGCATGGGTGCCTTCAACGTTCTCGTGTGGTCCGTCGACTGATCATCCACGCGGGCTAGGGAGGCGAGGCCGCGTTAGGGGCTGCGCGGATAGGTGGTGAGCGCCTCGCGGCGAGGGGTTGTATTCCCCGCTCTTGTTCGCTGCGCTCACGGGCCGCTCGGGCCACGGCCTCGCTCAATGCTCCACTGATTTCGTACTTGGACTGCGGCCTATCCGCTCGGCCTCTTAGAGGCAGCGCGAGTAGGCGGCAAGCAGCATCTGAGTCCCTTGGCGTTGCAGTGGTTCAGCATCCCGCAAAGCGCCTACCCGCGCACGTTCTTAGCCGCGCTTATGGAACTCTGCTGATGAACCAGCGGGGTGGCTGCGGCTCGACGGAGGATCCCCAGGCGGTTCCGGCCTGCGCTCCGGCCGACGCGAAGGTCTCGGAGCCCTCGATCGTGGCGATCTCGGCCTGCCCGCCGGCTGAGCCCAGGACTTGGGGAGCCTCGATCGTCTGGACCCGGGCGAGCACGAAGTCGGCGCCCACCGCGAACTCGGCCCACGGCTCGCCGTCTGCGATCCCGAAGGCGTCGGCCATCAGTTGCCAGCCCCAGGCGGTCCCCTCGGCCGACCAGCCCACCCAGATCATGGGTACTTCGAACTCCTCGAGTGTGAGCGGCGCGGTCATACCGTCGACCGCCAGCATGAAGATCGGGGCCAGGTCCTCGTCGGTGAAGGTGACCAGGTCGGCTCCGGTCTCCGGATCCTCGAACACCACTCCGAACCCTTCGTCATCGGATATCTCTCGGACTCCCTCGGGCTCCTGCTCGCTCATGATGTCGGTGGGTTCGAACACGTATACGGCGGCGTCGGCTTCGAGGTCCCACAGGGTGACGCCGCCCTCGGGCTCGTTGTAGCGCAGCTCGTATCCGTCCCTGGCGACCCGACCCTCCGGGACGCCCACAGCCAGGTCGACCGCACCAGCAGCCACGGGGACGGCCGTCGTGATCAGGCCGGCCGGTCCCGCGGCCAGATCGCCCGTCGGCTGGAGGCCCTCGAACGTGGCCGCGGTCGTCGGGGCCTCGCCGTAGCCAGCGTGCTGGACACGGAGGGTTCCCAATCCGTCCAAGCCCACGTGCCAGATCGTGCCACCCGCCCCGGCCGTCCATGTGGAGTATCCGTTCTGAAGCGAAGGCTGCTCGCTCCACACTCGACCGTCGGGGGAAGTGACGATCGTCTCCCGCGGCCCGTTCACCATGAGGATGAACCCTTCTGCGGTGGCCACACCGGACCAAGCCCAGCCCTCGTACTCGGCCGCCAGCCCGACAGTGGAGCCGTCGCTGGCATACACGAGCACTCGGCCGCCACCCGGGTCGTCGAACACGCCCCGCTCCTCGTCGGTCATGCCCAGCTCGTCGTAGGTGAGCGACATGCTCTCGACAGCACCGGAGCCGGAGCCGTACCCGAGCACGTCCGTCGAGCCAGACGCGCTGCCGGCATCGGGGCCGTCTACCAGTTCGATCACGATCGAGCCCGAGTGCGAGCCATGCCACCCGACAACCGACTTGCCCTCCGGCACCAGATCTCGACCCTCCAACAACCCGTACAGATCCAGGCTCGTTCCGGTGACGACGACCATCACGATGTTCTCCCCCGACACCAGCGCCGACGTCACCGCGAAATGCTCAATCACGTAGGGTGACGCCGGCGCCAGGTCGGGGGGGGGGGGGGAGACTCAGAGCCAGTTCGGTCCAGCTGGCGCCCCCGTCGTCGGAGAAGAACGCCCGGCCGAGCGCGCCGTCGAAGGGATCGGAGCCTGCGTCGGGGCCGGCGACAACCCAGCGGTCGCCGGAGATGTCGATGTGATCGGGAACGATGCCCGCAGGCATGGGGAGCTCGGTCCAATCGGTGCCGTTGGTGGTCACGACGATCATCTCGGCGACGTAGGTGTTCTCTGTGGTGTCGGTGTCGTGCCAGGCCCGGGCGATGACCCGGCCGTCGCCGACCGACTCGATCCCGAAGAGGTCGACGAAGCCGGTGTCGATCTCGGTCCATTGCAGCACCGGTCCGGTCGATAGCTCTTCGGGAGTCGGCCTGTCGGGGTCCGGGCGCTGGTCGTCCTCGACGCTGGGAGATCCCTCCTCGGTGCCTGTGTCGTCGGGCTCGGTGCCGGTCCCCAGCCCAGCAGCCTCTCCATCGGGCCCGTCGGAGGAGGCCGCTGCTCGGGTGTCTTCCGCAGCCGCGGTGTCCGGGTCTTGCGCGTCGCGGCCTTCCGCGTCGGGATCTTCTGGGGAGACAACGACCGTACTGCAGTCCGTAGAAGTCCCCGAAGCTCGACAAGGCCATGCGATCGTCCCCAGCCTCCACCGCGGCCGGCACGCCGCCGGGAATCACAGCAACGCTAGGAGCCATCACCCTTAGAGACGCATGAACGACCCATCCGGTTCCAACAAGGTCTGCGCCTTTGAGTCCGAACCCACGAGCGACGTCGCCTATCTGAGTCGCGCCGCCGTCCAGATGGAGTTGGAATTGACACCATTGCGCTGCCCCCCTGCGCTAGAGTTACGCACAGGCGGGGGGCCTATCCTGTGGAAAACAGGATCCGATTAGGAGGACCCGCGTTGCGAATCCCCTGGAGGGTGCTGACAGTCACCTTGGCCGCAATGCTGATCGCGGGCTCTGTGGCCGCACAGGAGACCCCTGCGCCGCAGCCGCTCACTCCTGTCCAGCGGCGGGCGGTTCAGGCGTTCGCCGCCGACGGCATCCTCGACGGAACGTCATGCTCGGTCGAGGACTGCAGCGGGACCGTGCAGCGTTGGGAGGTGGCGATGTGGATCATCCGCCTCTTCAACTACAGGCAGACGCCCCACGAGACCTTCGCCGACGTCGATTCCGAGCAACCGTACGCCGGCTTTGTGGAGACTCTCTACGGCGAAGACATCACCACGGGCTGCCTGTTCGATCCGCTGCGATTCTGTCCCGAGAGGTCAACCAGCCGGGGGCAGATGGCGGCCTTCGTCACCCGCGCCTATGACCTGGACGACACAGACCCGCCCCACGGGTTCTTCGACGTATCACCGACCAACGTGTTCCGGGACAACATCTCGGCGCTGCAGAACGCGGGCATCCTGTCCGCCGACTGCGACGAGGGCGAGCGACTGTTCTGCCCGTGGCAGCCCATCGCGGCCGCAGAAGCGGTGGAGTGGCTCTACCGCACCGAGCTACGCGGCCCCACCGCCGACAACGGCGGCGGCGGTGGCGGCGGCGGGGGCTCTGGCGGCGGCGGCGGCGGTGGCGGCGGTGGCGGGAATCCCTCCAACACCAACCCGCCCAACACCAACCCACCCAACACCAACCCACCCCCCACTACGACGCTGCCTCCGTTCATCCCCACGCTGGTCGGCAACGATGACATAGACCTGGTGAACGGCGAGTGCACCCACCTTGACCGACACTTCAATGGGGGAGACAGGAAGTCCTTCATGATTCTTGATGGAACGTACCCCGTGGCCTTGGTCTACGACGATGAGGGTCCGTACGCGGCGCTCCCTCGGCAAGATGAGTTCGTCCGGTACGACGATCTCACGAGCACGGAACAAATGAATGTGAGATATCGCTACAGGGTTGAGCGGAACACGATTAGGGATGTCTACTTCTCCCATTGGCATGAGGGCCAAGTGATCGTCTGGGCGTACTGGATTCCAGAGACGGTGCTTGAAAGGGTACAAGACAGCATTGCTGACCCGATCCAAGGTGAAGTCCTGTTCGAGGACGAGTCCGGCAACCAGTACAGACAGTTGCGGAACGACCGCGGGAAACTCTCATACGGTCCATTCGCTGTGGCGCCCGCGTGCGAAGACCACCCCCATCCCCCTCCGACCGGCAACCATCCCGAGGACTAAGCCTGAATCCACCGATGGGCCGGGGCGCGGGGCCGGGTGAGGGTTCGGGTGGCGGGTTGTGCACGGTGGGTTGTGCGCGGTGCGTGCGGGGGCGCGTTGGGCTGGTGTTGGGTTGGGGCGGTGTTGTCGGCGGGGGTTGGGGGGCGCTGGGGTTGTGCGCGGCGCGGGCGCTGGTGGAGTGGGTTAGATGAGCAGGGGCGGGTTGCGGATTCGTTGCAGGGCGGCAATGAAGGTGTGCGCCCAGGGCCAGTGTGCGGGCAGGCGCAGTCTGTGTCGGCGGCTGTGGTTGACGAGCCGGGCGGGCACGGCCAGGAGCCGCCGGCGCACGGTGGCCGCGACGGTGAGCTGGCGTTGGGGGTGGACGCCGCCGAGGCGGGCGGTCCAGCGGACGATGTTGTGCGCGATGGCGGCGCATGCGAGCCAGGCGGCGTTGGCGAAGAATTTGCCTGAGGGGCAGCGGCTGAGCCCGGAGTTCTCTTTGAGGTCGCGAATGGCGAGCTCGACGGTGGCGTGGCCGCGGTGGTAGGGGTCGGCGGCTTCGGTGTCGAGGTCGTCGCGGCTGGTGATGAACGCGTGGTGGCGCCAGTTGGGCCACAGCTCGGCCTGCGCGCCGGCGAGGCGGGTGCGGCGCAGCGCCAGGCGCAGCGTGCGGGGCTCGCCGCGGGCGCGCCGTCCGGCGGTGATGGTGGTCTCAGCGACTTGGGCCTCGCCGCCTCTGGTGTAGGCGATCGGCTGCCATGCCGCTTCGTCGATGGCTTCGATGGCGGCTTTGACGTTGCAGTATTGGGCCACGGTGATCGACCAGGACGCGTTGTGGCGCTCGAGGGTGTCGATCATCTCATAGGAGAAGAACCCCGAGTCGGCGCGCACACAGACTTTCAGGTCGCCGCGCCCCGCGGCGCGCCGGACCCGGCCGATGGTCTCTGCGGCGAAGCGCTGGTGGCCGCGCTGCGAGGAGCCCTCGCGCATCCGGGTGTGCACGATCTCGCCGGTGTCTGCGCGCACCGCGACCAGCGGGTGATAGCACAGCACACCGGTGTGGCCATAGGCCGCTCCGTGCTTGGCCCTGCCGCAGACCTCGCACACCGTGGAGTCCACATCGACGGTCAGCCCAGCCACCGTCGGCGCCGCGCCCACAGACCACGCCCGACAAAGCGCCAACTCCTGGGTCCTGTCGAGCTGGCGCACATGCCCGAACGTGAACGACCGCAAGAAACTGCCCACAGTCGACGGCGCCGCGGGCTCAAAGCCCAGCACCGCGCCCGCCGCGCCCGACCGCAGCCGGCCGGTGTCGTCGATGCAGCAGCCGCCCACCAGCATCGACGACACCACCGTCAACACCTTGCGGCCCGCCCCCGAGCCCGCAGAACCCCCCGGGCGCACCACCTCGTCGATCAGCGCCCCCAACCCCAGCCGCCCCATCACAGTCGCAGCCACCAACAGGCCCCCGTCAGCCACCAGCGACCCGTCGTCGAACACCGCCTCCACCCTGTCGATCCCATGCGCTACGGTGCTCACAGAAAGTGCCTCCTCCCGTGGTGGAAATGTTGTCGTTCGTCAACGACATACTCCCACGTCAGGAGGCCTTTCTGGTGGACGCGCCAACCCCGGACCGCTCACCGCACCGGTGGATCCAGGCTAAGCGTTGCAGACGGAACCCGTCGGGTAGCCGCCGGACGGATCATCCGACAAGAGGTAGACCGTTGCGTAACTGGGTCCCGCGCCGACGTCGCCATCCACGAGGAGGAGTTGCGTCCCGCTCTCGTCGGAATGCACGTAATGGTCGATGTCGTCGTGGGTCAAAAGGAACCAGTACCCGGGCGCCTCCGCCTGGCCGTAGCCGTAACCATCCACCTGGCATCCGAAGCTGTAGTCGCTCCAAGTGCGTGGCTCGCGACGGCCCACCATTATGTCGCTGGCCGTGACTGTCGTCCCGAGGGTTACTGTCAGGTACCCGGCCAGAAACTCCTTGGCCACACTCTCACAGGTTGTGAGGGTCGAACAAGCGGCGCTGAGGACCTGGCCCAATTGCTGCTGCGCAACGGCCCCCTCCTCAACAACCTCCTCGACAACCTCCACGACAACCTCCACGACAACCTCCTCATCAACCTGCGACTTTGCAGTCGCAGCCTCCCCCTCGGCTGTGGGCTGCGCCGAGCCTCGGGAGGAAGCCTGACCTCCGCCCGAGGAGATGGCCTCGGGAGCGCCGTCGGGCGGATCTGCCTCGGGAGCGCCGTCGGCGTCGTCGGTGTTGCGTGCCCGGTTGAGGAACGATGCCATCTGAGCGCGACTGGTGCTGTCCGACGGGCAGTACCTCGGCGGGTCGGAGGCGCATCCGACGGTCACGCCCGCGGCGGCCAGCGAATCGATGTTGTCGGCGTGGACGCTGCCTTCGGTATCCGTGAACCCGTGGGGCTCTGCCGCCTCCAGCCCGAAGGCCCGCACCAGCAAGCTGGCCGTCTGAGCGCGTGTCACCGGCGCGTCGGGACAGAACCTCAACGGATCCTGAGCGCATCCCACGGTCACCTCCAACTCCGCGAGTCGCTCCACATGCGCCGCCCACCACTGCTCGGCGTCGACATCGGCGAAGCGCGTGGTGTCGGTCGAACTGGGCTCCTCCCCATCGATGACTCGCACAAGCCACACCGCCACCGTCCAGCGCGCAAGGGGCTGACCGGGGCAGAAGAGTCCGACCCCGCACTCGGTACCGGCAAACACGCCGTCCGCGTTCAGGGCCCTGATGTTCGCCGCGTGGGAGCCGCCTTGCCCGATGTCGGAGAAGTCGTCTGCCGCGCTCGCCGCAGGCGCCAGCACGACCCCAACCGTGGCCACGGCCGCGGCCATGGCCGCGAGTCTCCCCAGCCAGACCAGCATAATTCCAGATCCACTCATAATACCATGAGATGCTATTGAAAGTATGATCATCACCACCGTTTGGTCAATAGAGAATAATGGCTGTGTCAGTTTGGATCGTATCACATATCATGAAGTTATAGCGCACGCAAATCGGGCACGGCCAAGCGCTTGCTGCGCATCTCGGCGCACCTCTACAACGACGAGTCCCAGTACCGCCGCCTCGCCGACGCCATCACCGTCGAACTGAAGGGCTAGGGAATCGAGCAGGCCCCGGTGGGCCCGGTTTACCAGTCGGCGGCTATGTACTGGGTCTCGCAGAACTCGTAGATGCCCTCGGAGGCGCCCTCGCGGCCCAGGCCGGACTGCTTCATGCCGCCGAAGGGGGCGGCCGGATCCGACACCGCGCCCCGGTTCAGCCCGACCATGCCGGCCTCGATGCGCTCGCTGACCCGCAGGCCCTTGGCCAGGTCCTCGGTGTACACGTAGCCGATCAGGCCCATCTCGGTGTCGTTGGCCGCCGCGATCATGGCGTCGGTGTCGGTGAAGCTGGCCACGGGCGCCACCGGTCCGAAGATCTCCTCACGGGTGATGGGCGCGGCCGGGTCCACCCCGCCGAGCACGGTGGGCTCGTAGAAGAACCCGGGACCGTCGATGGTCGAGCCGCCGGTGACCGCGCTGGCCCCGTCGTTGATCGCCCCCTGCACGAGCCGGTCGATGTTGGGCACCGCTGCGGAGTTGATCATCGGGCCGCAGCCGGCCGGTGTCGTCGATGCAGCAGCCGCCCACCAGCATCGACGACACCACCGTCAACACCTTGCGGCCCGCCCCCGAGCCCGCAGAACCCCCCGGGCGCACCACCTCGTCGATCAGCGCCTCCAACCCCAGGCGCCCCATCAGCGTGCCCGCCAGCAACAACCCCGCGTCGGCCACCAGCGAAGCGTCATCGAACACCGCCTCCAACCCGTCGATCCCACCAGGTATGCTCCCCACAGGAAGTGCCTCCTCACATGGCCAGAATGCTCGTTATTGACAACGGCATCCTCCCATGTCAGGAGGCCTTTCTGGTGGACGCGCCAACCCCGCCAGCCTCACCGCGCCGGTGGATTCAGGCTAAGGGGGTTAGTCCGCCGCCGGGTGCTGCTGCCTCTGCCCCCACCGGCCGTGACTGCATCGCCAACGGCAGTTGACGGACGAGTCTCACTTGTTGGTCATTCCGGGGACTGGGTCCAGTCGTTGATGGCGGCCTCGCAGGGGCCAATTAGCGGGGCGACGTTGGGGTAGCCGGCGTAGGGGGCCAGCACGATCAGGGTCTCGCGCAGCTCGCCGGGGGATAGTTCGCCCCGCTTGAGGGCTGACTGGGCCTGGAGCTTCCACACGTCGGTGGAGCCCCGGGCCGCGATCACGCCCATGATGAGCAGGCGCCGGTCCCGGATCGACAGCACGTCGCGGTCCCACACCTCGGCGAACAGGCTTCTCATCATCACGTCGTTGAACGCTATGGTGCCCTCAGGCAGGGCCGGGACCTCCCCCTGGTAGATCTCGGTCACCATGGCGACGCCGCGCTCGTAGGTGTCGTCGGCGCTGTCTTCGGCGGGCCTGTCAGGGGTGTCGTCCGTGCTCATGCGGGCTCCTAGTCGTTCTCGTGGACGTTGTAGACGGTGGGCATGGCGGCCCGCACGGCCTCCAGAACAGCCGCGGCACCGGGCCGGGTGCGGCCCAGCTCCAGGGCCAATGACAGATCCTTGGTAGCGATCCCGGCCTGGGTCTCCAGCATCGTCCGCAGCTCGCCCCGGATGTGTTCGCCGGGTATCTCCAGCAGCGCGCAGTACTGCTCGGTCAGCGCCCCCAGTTGGTCCATCGACCGCCACGCCTCCAGCAGCGCGCCCGGCTCTCCGCCCGTGCTGGCCACCATGTCATGGGCCGCGGCCGCCGCCGCGAACTGGGCGTACGTCATCACGTTGACCGCAATCTTCAGCGCGGCACCCGCGCCGATCGGCCCGGCGTCTATCACCAACTCCGCGTAGACGTCCAGCAGTTCCCTGGCCGTTGCGGGCATCTCGGTCAACCCTCCAGCCAGCACGGTCAGGCTGCCGGCCCTCGCGTTGTCGGCCCCGCCGGCCACGCAGGCGTCGAACACGGCCATGCCCCACTCCGCGGCCGTGTCTCGCGCAGCTAGCACCGTGTTGGGATGCACGGTGGAGTGGATGAGCACGCAGAGCCCGTCATGGGCACCCTCGATGATGCCGCCCGGGCCCGACAGCACGGCTTCGATGTGGGCCGCCGCTGGCACGCACACGCTCACGACATCGCTGGCCCGGGCCACCTCGGCCGCGCTGGCGGCTACCACCGCCCCCGCACTTGCGGCCGCTGTCACCGCCGCCGGATCGATGTCATGCACCGAGACCTCGTCGATGCCGGCCTGGCGGATGAGGTTCTCGGCCATGGCCGATCCCATCATGCCCAGCCCGATGTAGCCGTATCGCGTCACCCCGCGACGCTCTCCAGTCGGGGACGCGGGGTGAAGCTGATGGGCAGACTGCTCCAGCCGCTGACGTTGCCGCTGTGGAAGCGGACCTTGCTGGTGTGGTCCACCGTGTAGTCGCCCATGCGCCGGTGGATCTCCTCAAGGGCGACCCGGCCCTCCAGGCGGGCCAGCGCGGCGCCCAGGCAGAAGTGGACGCCGTAACCGAAGCCGAGGTGGCGGTCGGGGCGGCGAGAAATGTCAAAATCCCCGGCGGTGGGACCGAACTCCCGCTCGTCCTGGTTGGCTGCACCGATCAGCAGCAGCACCGAGTCGCCCTCCCGCATCCGCTGTCCGTGCATCTCGACGTCGCGGGTGAGTGTCCGGTGCATGTACTGGGTGGAACTGTGGAAGCGGAGCACCTCCTCCACCGCGTGAAGGGTGAGAGACGGATCGGCCACCAGCGCGTCGCGCTGGTCGGGATGGCGAGACAACAGCTCCACCGCGCTGGCCACCAACTTGGCGGTCGTCTCGAATCCGGCGAACACAAGCAGCAGGCAGAACCCCATCAGCTCCGCCCCGGTCAGCGCCCGGCCGTCCACCTCCAGATCGAGTAGATCCGAGATCAGCCCGCGCCGGGGCACCTCGCCGCCGCGTCGCCGGTCCAGATCCTCGCTGAAGTAGGCGAGCACCTCGAAGATCGCCTCGATTGCCTCCTGGGGGATCTCCATGGACCCGTCCTCGCGGATCAGCCCCCGGTCGGCGGCGTCCCTCAGCATCTTCCGGTCGGCCTCGGGAATGCCGAGCACGGCCGAGATCACATCCATCGGGAAGCAACCGGCTATGTCGGCCGCCAGGTCGGCGTGGCCCGACTCGATCACGGTGTCGATGTAGTGGCTGACGATCCTTCGGACCTCGTCCTCCATCTCGGCCATGCGCCGCACCGTGAACACCCGCGACACCAGCCCGCGCAGCGCGGTGTGGTCTGGGGGGTCGATCTCGATCATCTGCTGGAACATGGGGTTGGACCGGTCGATGGGACGCCTCGCCTCCAAGGCCACGCCCCCGGCCGAGGAGTAGGTCTCATAGTCACGGAAGGCCTCCAGCACGTCGTCGAAGCGGCTAAGCGCCCAGAAGCTCAGGTCCGGGTTCCAGTAGGCGGGCGCCTCGTCGCGCAGGCGCCGGTACGTCGCGTACGGGTTGTCGTGCATCGCGAACGCGTACGGGTTGTACACGAGCGGCGGGGGCATGTACCGATGCTAAAGAATCCAGCCGGACGGCGCTGAGCGGTGCGGAGGACCCGCCGTGCCGGGTTCCGACCGGCACTTCATCGGGCGCGTTGCGGGTGGTGGGATGGGTCAGAAGGGCGCCCTTCGGCCGCAACGGTGCGGTAGTTCGCCCCATGAGACGGGAAAGCGGGCGACCACTCGGAGGCCGTACTGCACCGCCACGCCGCAACGGTGCGATACTTCGCGCCACAGACGGGCCCGAGGCGCCTAGGGCGGCGACGGCTCACGGCTGGCGACCGGAGGTATGGAGGGTGGCTGCAAGAACCGTCGGACTCGCAGGCACAGGCGTCATCGGTGCTGGGTGGGCGGTGCGCGTGCTCGCCCGCGGCCACGACGTCGTCGCCTGGGATCCCGCGGCCGCGGCCGAGGACCGGCTTCGGGCCGCGGTCCAGCGGGCGTGGCCCGCCGCCACCCGCCTCGGGCTGTTTCCCGGTGCCGATGTCGGCCGGTTGCGTTGGGCCGGCAGCCCCGAAGAGGTGACCAGCGGCGCTGACTGGGTGCAGGAGAGCGCCCCGGAGGACGAATCGGTCAAGCGTCCGATGCTGCAGCGCCTCGATGCAGCAGCCAGACCCGACACAGTGATCGCCAGCAGTTCGTCCGGCCTGCTGCCGAGTCGACTTGCCGAAGGTCTCGGTCACCCCGAGCGGCTCCTGATCGGCCATCCGTTCAACCCCGTCTACCTGCTTCCGCTGGTGGAGGTGGTTCCAGGGAAGGCAACCAGCGAGGCAGCCGTGAATGCCGCCGTCGCCCACTACGACGATCTGGTGATGTACCCGTTAGTGGTGCGCAACGAGGTTGAGGGCTACCTGTCGGACCGGCTCCAGGAGGCGCTGTGGCGTGAGAATCTGCACCTGGTGAACGACGGCGTTGCTACCACCGCCGAATTGGACGACTCGATCGTGTACGGACCCGGTCTGCGCTGGGCCGCCATGGGCACCAACCTCACCTTCCATCTGGCCGGAGGCGACGACGGCATGCGCCACATGCTGAGCCAGTTCGGACCCGCGCTGAAGCTGCCGTGGACCCGGCTGGAGGCGCCCGAGCTGACCGGGGAGCTCGTCGAGGCGATGGCCGCAGGCTGCGAGGACCAGGCCGCGGGGCGGTCCATCGCCGAGTTGGAGAGGCAGCGCGACGACTGTCTGCTCGCAGTGATGCGGGCACTGCGGCCCAGCGGCATCGGCGCTGGCCGCCTGATGGCCGAACGAGAGGCCCGCATCCTGGCTGCCGGAGCCGCGGTCGCGGCCGAGCCATGGACGCCGGGTGCCGAGATCGCCGCGCCTCTGGAGCTGTATTCGGCGGTCGTTGAGCCCGACTGGGTGGACTACAACAACCACATGACCGAGTCGGCGTTCCTCACCGCGTTCGGATGGGCCTCCGACGCGCTGTTCCGGTACGTGGGCATCGACGAGGCCTACCGGGCCGGCGGCCACTCCTACTACACGGTCGAGACCCACATCAACTACCGGCGGGAGGCCTCCCTCGGTGAGCCGTTACGGTTCACCACCCAGGTGCTGGGCAGCGACGCCAAGCGGCTGCACATATTCCACGCCATGTATCGGGGCGGCGAGCTGCTGTGCACCGGCGAGCAGATGCTGGTCCACGTGGACACCGCAGCCGGCCGCAGCGCGCCGCTGCTGGGCGACCCGGCGGCCGCGGTAGCCGCCGTCAGCGCGGCCCACGCCTCCATGTCCGTTCCCCCCCAGGCTGGCGGCTGCATGGCCATCGGCGCATCCCGACCCAGAAACTGAGCACGCAAGGAGGCCACTTGGACTTCTCGATTGACGATTCCCAGCAGATGGTGGTCGACACCGTGCGGGCCTTCACCGAGCGCGAGCTGGTCCCCCACGAGGACGAGGTGGAGCGCACCGGACAGGTACCGCCCGAGCTGGTGGACGAGATCCGCAGCAAGGCCATCGATGCCGGCCTCTACGCGGCCAACATGCCTACCGAACTCGGCGGGGGCGGGCTCGACGACCTGACCCTGGCCATGGCCGAGCGGGCCTTCGGCTGGACCGCGTACGCCCTGCACTACATCGTGGCCCGACCGTCCAACATCCTGCGGGCCTGCACCGGCAACCAGGTCGAGGAGTACCTGCTGCCCACCGTGCGGGGCGAGCGGGTGGAGTGCCTCGCCATGAGCGAGCCCGACGCCGGCTCGGACCTGCGCGGCATGTCCTGCCGGGCCGAACGGCGTGGCGACGACTTCGTGGTGAACGGCACCAAGCACTTCATCAGCCACGCCGACCTGGCCGACTACGTGATCCTGTTCGCGGCCACTGGCACCACCGACACCGCCAGGGGACCCCGCAAGCTGATCTCGTCGCTGCTGGTGGACTTCGACACGCCCGGCCTGGAGCGGGTGCCGGGCTACAACTGCGTCTCGAACCGCGGCTACCACAACTTCATCCTGAACTTCGACGATGCCCGGGTGCCCGCCTCCAAGCTGCTCGGCGACGAGCACCGGGGATTCGACGTGGCCAACGAGTGGCTGGGCAGCACCCGCCTGCAGGTGGCGGCGGTGTGCCTGGGGCGGGCCGACCGGGCCCTGTCGGTGGCCCTCGACTGGGCCGCGACCCGCGAGCAGTTCGGGCAGCGGATCGGACGCTTCCAAGGGGTGTCCTTCAAGCTGGCCGACATGCGCACGCGCCTGCTGCAGGCGGAGCTGATGACCTACCGGGCCGCCTGGCTGTCGGAGCGGGGCGAGATGACCGACGCCGACGCGGCCATGGCCAAGCTGTCGGCCACCGAGATGCTGCAGTTCGTGTCGGACGAGGCCATCCAGATCCTCGGCGGGATGGGGCTGATGGACGAGCTGCCGCTGGAGCGCATCTGGCGCGACGCACGCGTCGATCGCATCTGGGACGGCACCAGCGAGATCCAGCGCCACATCGTGTCCCGGGACATGCTGCGGCCCCTCGGCAGCTGAATTGCCGTGACCTCGACACCGCACCCGATTGCGGACCGGCCCGCGGCGTGACCGGACGGCTGGACCGGCTGCTGCGGCCCCGGTCGCTTGCCTTCGTCGGGGGCGCAGCCGCCGAGTTGGCCATCGACGCCTGCCGCGCATTCGGCTTCTCGGGGGACATGTGGGCCGTCAACCCCCGCCGCGAGCTGCGGGGCCTGCCGACGCTCGACTCGGTGAGCGAACTGCCCGCCGGCCCCGACGCTGCTTTTGTCGGTGTGGGCCGCCACCCGGCCGTCGAGGTGGTGCGCCAACTGGCTGCTGCAGGCACCGGTGCCGCGGTATGCCACGCGTCGGGCTTCGCCGAGACCGGCGAGGCTGGAGCGGCGCTGCAAGCCGAGTTGGTGGATGCGGCCGCCGGCATGCCCCTGGTGGGCCCCAACTGCTACGGGACCCTCTCCGCGGTGGCCGGCGCCGCGCTCTGGCCCGACGTGCACGGGCTGGCCCGCTGCCAGAGCGGGGTTGCTTTGGTGAGTCAGAGCGGCAACATCGCGGTGAACCTCACAATGCAGCGACGCGGCCTGGACGTGGCCCATGTGTTGGCGCTCGGCAACCAGGCCGATGTCGGCGTGGCCGAGGCGCTCGAGGCTCTGGTCGCCGATGAGGCCGTGACCGGGGTGGGTCTCGTGGTGGAGGCGGTGGACGACGTGGAGCGCTTCGCAGCGGCTGTTCACTCGGCGCGGGAGCGCAGCCTGCCAGTGGTGGCGCTGAAGCTGGGAGCTTCGCAGGCCTCGAGTGCCATCGCGATCTCCCACACGGCGTCTCTGGTAGGCGAGGACGCGGCCTACGACGCACTGTTCGCGCGCCTCGGCGTGCGCCGGGTGCACACGGTGCCCGAACTGTTGGACTCACTGTCGGTCCTGTGCGCGGTGGGACCGTTGAGGGGCAACCGGCTGGCGTCAATGAGCTGCTCGGGGGGTGAGGCGTCGCTGGTCGCGGATCGCGCCCGATGCCGTGACCTGGCCTTCCCGTCATTCGCGCCCGATCACGCCGACCGGGTCATCGCGGCGCTGGACGACCGGGTCGCGGTCACCAATCCGCTCGACTACCACACGTTCATCTGGGGTGACGAGGCCCGCCTGACCGCGTGCTTCGGCGCCGTGCTCGACGAGGACACGAAGAGGGCCGCATCAGCCCCGCCCTTCGATGCCGACGCGGGGCAGTCTGCATCAGCCCCGCCCTTCGATGCCGACGCGGGGCAGTCTGCATCAGCCCCGCCCTTCGATGCCGACGCGGGGCAGTCTGCATCAGCCCCGCCCTTCGATGCCGACGCGGGGCAGTCTGCATCAGCCCCGCCCTTCGATGCCGACGCGGGGCAGTCTGCATCAGCCCCGCCCTTCGATGCCGACGCGGGGCAGTCTGCATCAGCCCCGCCCTTCGATGCCGCGCTGTTGGTCCTCGACTTTCCTGCAGAGGGACTGGACCGGTCTCGATGGTGGCCCACGCTGAGGGCCTTCGCCGCAGCCTGCTCGACCAGTGGCACTCCCGGAGTGGTTGCGGCCTCGATGGCGGAGAACCTGCCATTGCAGGCCCGGACCCGAGCCGCCGCGCTGGGTCTGGTCTGCTGCGCCGACATCGACAACGCGCTGTCGGCTCTCGAAGCGGCTGCGGCCTGGGGACAGAAGGCCTCCGCCCCCGTCGCCGGGTTGCTGGCTCCCCCACAGCATCCTGACACCGGTCTCAGGGTGCTGTCCGAGCACGAGGCCAAGCAGCGCCTGGCGGCGGCAGGCATCGCCGTGCCGGCGGGGATCTTGGTCCCGGCCGAGGAGGCTGCGGCTGCGGCGGCGGCCAAGATCGGCTACCCGGTCGCGGTCAAGGCCAGCGGCGTCGCACACAAGTCCGACACCGGCGCAGTGGCAGTCGGGCTCGCGGACGCGGGTGAGGTGACGTCAGCGGTCCAGCGCCTGGCCGCAGCCGGTGACGGAAGCGTTCTTGTCGAGTCCCTGATCCCCGATGCCGTCGCGGAGCTGCTAGTGAGCGTGCGGCCCACCCCGCCAGTGGGAATGCTGCTGACCCTCGGGGCGGGCGGCACTCTGGCGGAGCTGCTCGACGACACTGTCAGCCTGCTGCTGCCCGCGGCGGCCGGCGACGTCCTCGAAGTCCTGCGCAGCCTGCGGATATGGCCCCTTCTCGCCGGTTATCGGGGCCGTCCCGCCGGCGCTGTCGACGCTGTGGTCGAGGCGGTCTCTGCGCTCGGCGCGCTGGTGCGCGACGATCGCAGCATCTTCGAAGTCGAGATCAACCCCCTCATGGTCACGCCGCACGGCGCGGTCGCCGCTGACGCGCTGATGCTCGTGGCCGAGCTCCCGGCCCATGACTGAGGCAGCCTCTCCCGGCCCGGTGAGGGTTGTGGCCGACGGTCCGGTGCTCGAGGTCACCCTCGACCGCCCCAAGGCCAACGCCATCGACGCGGCCACGAGCCGCGAGCTCAGCCGGGTGTTCGCCGAGTTCCGAGACGACCCCGAACTGAGGGTGGCCATTCTCACCGGCGCCGGTGACCGGTTCTTCTGCGCCGGATGGGACCTCAACGCCGCTGCGGAGGGCGAGGAGTTCGAGGCCGACTACGGCGAGGGCGGCTTCGGGGGCTTCGGAGAGCTGCCCGGCCTGCTCAAGCCGGTGATCGCCGCGGTCAACGGCATGGCCGTGGGCGGGGGATTCGAGATCGTCCTGGCCGCCGATCTCGTGGTGGCCGCCGAGCACGCCCGCTTCTGGCTGCCGGAGGCTTCGCTGGGGATAGTGCCCGACACCGGGTCGGTGCGCCTGCCCCGGATGCTGCCGCCCGCGGTGGCCAACGAGATCCTCTATACCGGCCGCCGCCTCGACGCGGCTGAAGCGCTGCGCTGGGGTCTCGTCAACTCGGTGGTCGGCACCGCCGATCTCATGACCGAGACCCGCGCCCTCGCGGCCAGGGTTGTGGAAGCGGCGCCGCTGTCGGTGGCAGCCATCCACCAGATCCGCGACCGCACCCAGTATCTGCCGCGGGCTGAGGCCTTCGATCTGCTGCGCTCCGGCAAACTGGCCGCCTACGAGGCCATGCTCGGTTCCGCCGACGCGGTCGAGGGACCGACCGCTTTCACCGAGGGCCGCGCCCCCCGCTGGCAGGGCCGCTGAGCGGAGCTCGATCAGGGTCCGCTCTCGACTGGGGTGAAGCGGCGGGTCCAGGCTTGAAGTAGGCGGTCCAGCAGCATTGCCAGCAGCACGATCGCCAGGCCTGCCACGAATCCCGAGCCAACCGAGTCGCTGCGCCGGAGCCCCTTGACCGTCTCAAGTCCCAAACCGCCACCGCCGACCAGCCCGGCGATCACCACCATGGCCAGCACGAGCATCACGGTCTGGTTGATGCCCGCGATGATGCTGGGCGCGGCCAGCGGCAGTTGCACCTTGCGCAGGGTCTGGCCCCGGGTGGCGCCGAAAGCCCTGGAGGCCTCGGTGGCCTCGCCCTCCACCTGCCGTATGCCCAGGTTGGTGAGGCGGGTCGCAGCGGGCAGCGCGTAGAGCACGGATGCGATGATCCCGGGGACCCGGCCCACGTTGAACATGATGATCACCGGCACGAGCAGCACGAAGCTGGGGATGGTCTGCAGGAAGTCGAGCACCGGCTTGATCATCCGCTCGAACCGGTCGTTGCGAGCCGCAAGCACGCCGAGGGGAATGCCGCACAGGATCGCCATGACCACCGCCACAATCACCTGGGCGAGGGTGTCCATGGACAGACGCCACATCCCGAGAAGGCCCAGACCGGCCACGCAGGCCGTGCAGAACGTGGCCAGGGCCGCCCCGCCCAGGCGCCACCCGGCCAGCGCCACCACCAGCATCACCACCGGCCAGGCCAGATCGGAGCTGAACAGCTCGCGCAGCGGCGTGACCGCGTAGATGGTGATGGAGTCGCTGAACCAACCGGTCCCGAACCAGGTTCCGCCGATCTCGTAGAGGTTGTCCCGCACCCAGTCCACCAGCCAGTCGATGGCCGACGCGAACGACAGCGAGATCGCCGAGGGGAACTCGGGCCTCCCGAAGAACGAGCTGACGAACACACCGGCCGCCAGGGCGACCGCGCCGAGTACCCGGCGCGGGTGGCCGGCTAGCCCTACCAGGCCGGGAGTGCGGCGCATCGGCCCTGCCAGGGCCGCGCCCGCCCGGCACAGCAACCGGTCGACCGATGCCAGCACGTCCTCCGTCCCTCTCACCAGAGCCCGACCCTCCAGGGAATCGGGCATCAGGCGGAACTTGCGACGCCGGGCGCCCAGGCCAGCGGCTCCGTGGGTGAGGCGGTCCATGATCATGGCGAGAACGACGATGGCCAGGCCCGCTTCCAGCGCCCGGCCGACGTGCAGTCCTCGAAGGGATTCCAGCACCACCTGGCCCAGCCCCCCGGCGCCGATAAGGGCTGCGATCACCACGATGCTCAACGCCATCATGATGGTCTGGTTGATGCCTGTGAGCACGCTGGGCAGCGCCAGCGGGAACTGCACCTTGCGCAGCGTCTGGCGAGGCGTGGCCCCAAACATCTCGGCCGCTTCCACAGTGGCGGCGGGCACGGTGCGGATCCCGAGGTCGGTGAGCCGCACCACCGGCGGGAGCGCATACACCACCGAAGCGATGATGGCCGGCACGCGGGCCACGCCGAATAGAAGCACCACCGGGATCAGGTACACGAACGCGGGCAGGGTCTGCATGGCGTCGAGCACCGGCCGCACCGACCGCTGCACCCGGTCGTAGCGGGCCGAGGCGATCCCCACGGGGATGCCGATGGCAACCGCGATGCCGACCGCCATCGTCATGAGCGCCACCGTCTCGAGGCTCTCCTCCCAGAGGCCGATGGCGCCGAAGTAAAGGACACCGACCGCGGAGACCAGTCCGGCCCTGAGTCCCAGCGCCAAAGTGGCCAGCATGGCAGTCACCGCCGTCACCACGTACCACGGCAGCCATAGCAGGAAACGCTCGACGATGCGGAGCCCCCAGTCGATCGAGTCGCTCACGGGGTTGAAGAAGAAGGAGAAACTCCAGTGGGTGGTCTGATTGTTGATCACCCAGCGGCGGGCGTCGTCGATCCAGTCGGCCAGTGGGATGGTCCACGACTCGGGGAACCCGCCCACCGAGCTGAGTGCCAGTTGGGTGGCGACAACGACGGCCGCCCCCACGATCAGCTCGGCCCCGGAGCGGGTCCGTCGCCGCCGGTCGAGCGCCAGCCGGGCCTCCACCGCGCCGGCGACCTGCGACGGTGCCGGGGCGGCCGCGGTCACGGCTGCCCGGTCACGGTCGCCCAACGGCCCGGCCGGTCGTAGCCTCGCCGGCTCGGGGCCTCGCCCCCAGCAGCGCCGCCACCCGCTCACGGTCGACCGCGCCCACCACGTTGCCCTGATCGTCGGCCACGCCCAGGGCTTCGGGGTTGGCCAGCAGCCGGGGAAGAACGTCGTCGAGCACCGTGTCGAGGCTCACCGACTCCCCGGGCGGGGCCTCGCCGTCCAGGGTCCGCATCACCGCGCCCACCGTGATCACCTTGGTCTTCGGGGCGTCTTCGGTGAATTCGCGCACGTAGTCGTCGGCCGGCGACGAGACGATCTGCTCCGGCGTGCCGACCTGGACGAACTCGCCGTCCTTCATGATGGCGATGCGGTCGCCGAGCTTGAGCGCCTCATGGAAGTCGTGGGTGATGAAAACCAGCGTCCGCCGCATCCTGGCTTGAAGGGAGAGGAGCTCGTCCTGCATGTCGCGGCGGATCAGGGGATCGAGCGCGGAGAAGGGCTCGTCGAAGAACAGGATCTCCGGCTCCACGCACAGCGCCCGGGCCAGCCCCACCCGCTGCTGCATCCCGCCCGAGAGCTGCTGCGGGAAGTGGTCGGCCCAGTCGCCCAGACCGACCGTCGCCAGCACCTCCAGGGCCCGCTCGTACCGGTTGGCCTTGGGAGCACCCTGGATCTCGAGGCCGAACGCGACGTTGTCGATCACCCTTCGGTGGGGGAACAGCCCGAAGTGCTGGAACACCATCGACAGGCGCTGCCGCCTGAGCTCTCTCAGCTCATGGTCGTCCAAGTCCCCGATCGACGTGCCGTCGATCTTCACGGTCCCGCTGGTCGGCTCGATCAGCCGGGACAGGCACCGGATCAGGGTCGACTTCCCCGAGCCGGAGAGGCCCATCACGACAAACGTCTCGCCTCGCTCCACCGAGAAGGTCACGTCGCGCACCGCCACCAGGCAGCGGGTGCGCTCGAGCACCTGCTGGCGGTCACAGCCGTCTGCGAGCAGTTCAATGGCAGCCGTGGTGTTGTCGCCGAAGACCTTTGTGATCTGGGTGCACTCCAACGGTGCCATTGAGGTGTCCACCACCGGACCAATGTAGTGCCCACGAGCCTCGCGATCCGTCAGGTGCTATAGACTGTCCCCAGTTCAAGGCTGCACAATCGCAGCGACTACCAACTGGAGGGAACAACGATGAGCAGATCGCTCTGGAAGCTAATTGCCGCGCTCGCAGTGTTCGGCCTGCTGGCCGCGGCCTGCGGGGACGACGACGCCGACGATGCGGCCCCGGCGGCGCCCGAAGAGCCCGCTGAGGAGCCGATGGCCGAAGAGGAGCCGATGGCCGAAGAGGAGCCGATGGCCGAAGAGGAGCCCATGGCCGAAGAGGAGCCCATGGCCGAAGCCGACTTGGGTGAGATCACCACCATCCAGCTCATCGCCAATCCGTGGAACGGCTCGGCTGCCAACATCGCGGTCGCCGCGCAATTGCTCGAGCACATCGGCTACACAGTGGAGGTAACCGACCTCGATGAGAACGCCCAGTGGGCGGCAATCAACACCGGTGATCTGCACGCGTCGCTGGAAGTGTGGCCGTCCGGCCACGCCCAGAACCGGACCGACTTCATAGACAACCCCGACGGAAACGTCGTCGACGCCGGGCTGCTCGGTCCCGTTGGCCAGATCGGCTGGTACCTGCCCGCCTACATGATCGACCAGAACCCCGCGCTGGCCACCGCGGAAGCGTTCACCGATGCCGAACTGGCCGGTCTGTTCGCCACTGCAGAGACGGGCGAGGCTGGGCAGATCCTGCACGGCGACCCGAGCTGGGTGTCCTTCGAGCAGGACCTCATCGATGACTTCGGACTGAACCTAGAGATCGTGTACGCCGGTTCCGAGGCGGCGCTGCTGGCTGCCTTCGACGGGGCCTTCGCCCGCGACGAGGCGGTGCTGGCGTACTTCTGGACACCGCACGTGGCGTTCAGCAGCTTCGATCTCGTCGAGCTGGAACTGCCGCTGGACCCCGACGGAAACAAGTACTATGCGCCGGATGATCTGTTCAAGATCGTCTGGGCCGGGCTCGAGGACGGTGCTCCCGCGGCTTGGGAGTTCCTGCACAACTTCAACTACACCACCGCCGACCAGGTGTCGATGTTGGGTGCGATCGATAACGAGGGCAAGAGCGTCGACGAGGCCGCGGCCGACTGGATCGCCGCCAACGAGGCCACCTGGAGTGCCTGGATCCCGTCGTAACGACGCATACAGCGGACTAGCTGAGCCGGGGCACGTCCCCGGGCTCTAGAGGGGGACCGGGGATCTTGCCCCGGTCCCTCCCGCGTTCGGCCGCGGAGGCCTTCAGGCTGGGCCGCGGCCGAAGTCCCAAACCGCGATTTCGGCCATCTGCTCGCCGAGCAGGGCCACGGCGGTCTCGAAAAGCAGCTTGCCCTCTTCCGCGTTGGCTCCCGTCGGGTCGCCGATGTGGCCGTCGGGCCCGAAGTCGTTGGACAGCCAACCGAAGGAGGCCAGTCCACCGAAGCGCACGTAGCGGTTGTCCGCTAAGCGTTCCGGCACAGCCCGCCTAGCCCGCTCCAGATGCACCAGGTGGGGTCGCAAGTGCATGAACACCGATGTCTCCCGGTGCCCGCCGTGGATGCCCATGCCCAGCTCGGTGTCGGGGGACGTTCCGCCGTGGTCGGCGGGCACGAACGGATGCACGAGGAAGGTCATCAGTCCGTGCGCCAGGCGGATCTCCCGGCAGGCCACGTTGAGGAGGGCCGAGTTGCCGCCGTGGCCGTTGAGGAACACCAGGCGTCTGGCCCTGGTTGTTGCAACGCTGCGGCCGATGTCGCGCAGCACCGCCAGCAGCGTCTCCGCCGAGAGCCACAGAGTTCCCGGCGACCAGGCGTGCTCGTTCGATTTCGACACCGACAGCGTCGGCAACAGCCACAGATCGCAGGCGTCGCCGTGCTCCGCGACCAGCGCCGCGGCCGCCTCGTGGGCAATCACGTGGTCCACCGACAGGGGCAGGTGCGGGCCGTGCTGCTCCACCGCGCCGATCGGCTGCACGATCACCGACGACTCCGTGATCCGTTCGGCGATCTCGGGTCCGCTGAGATCCTCGAGGCGGCGACTGTGGGTGCTGGTCATGGCTTCCAACGTAACCGCTCCGCGGCTCCAGAAAGCATCGAACGGCGGCCGGCCCCTAGTTGCTCTGATCTGACAACAGGCGCACAGGGGCCGGGCTCCAGAATGACGCGTCAGCGACGCTGAGACTCGTCGTCTGGCCGGCGTTCCCCAGGCGGGCGACTGTGGCCATGCCCAGGCCGGAGTCCAGGGCTCCGAAGGTGATTGCGGTGCTGTCCGGCGACCAGAGACGGGGTGTCTCGGTGTACTGGTCGGCGAACCGCAGGTAACTCTGAGCAAAGACCTCTGTCGGCGTGAACCGGGCTAGCTCGTGCGAACTCTGCCCGTCCCACGTGTGCCAGATCAGTCCCGAGTCGATCGAACCCTCGGGCGGCGTGGTCGCGATCAGCAGGCGGCGGCCGTCCGGACTCCACTCCAGCCAGAATCCCGGCTGGTCGAGGGCTGTGCGGCGCTCGGAGGTAGCGAGGTCGACGATCTGCACCGAGCCGACCAGTTCCCCGCCTACGTCTTGGGTCTGAGCGGATTGTCCGACGTCGGCCACCAGCCCGCCCGCCGGTGACCTGATGGAGAGGAACGACAGCGCGGCGCGCTCGCCTTCGGGATGAACTGCAATCAGCGTGAATCCGCTGACCGGGCCAAGTTCGCTGATTGCGTCCGTGTCGGCGCTTCTGCGCAGCAGTCGCGGGCTTGCCTCGGAGCCTTCGGGTGCCTGGCCCAGTGAGTCGACATAGAGAAAGTCCTGGGTACCGGGCACCCAGGCCGGTGCCTGGAAGTCGACGCCGACCAGGCCTAGGTCCACGTGGTCCTCGGGCGAGTCGGGGTCGTCGATCAGCACCAGTTGGGAGCCGGCGTGCAGCAGGAGACGGCTGCCACCGGGTTCCCACGCGACGTACATGCTCCCGCTCTCCAGCAGGACATCCGAGGAAGGCTCGCCGGCGTTGTCGAGGAAGTCCACGACTGTTCCGCCCGATGAGCCCGGACCCAGCGCGGCCAGCCTGGAGCCGTCGTAGTTCCACGTGTAGAAGAAGTACGGGCGACGGGCGTCTGCGGTAACCACCTGGCCCGTGACGACATCGATGATGACGATGCGCGCCTTGCCGGTACCCGGATTGATGGACGTGGCGGCAAGGCGGCGACCGTCTCGAGACCACGTGGGCTGGGTGACGATCCGGTCGGTGGCCCACTCGGCCACCTTGTGGCCGGCAGGATCGAACAACCGCAGACCTCTCGGACCGACAGCCGCGATCAGGCCGCGAGCCTCGCCGGAACTCTCGGCGGCTACAGGCTCGTCGGTGGTCGGGGCGGGCGCCGGGGAACTGGTTGGCCCGGATCTCGGGTCCCATTCGGACACCAAGTCCACGTCGGCCGGCGCCGGTGTCGTGGTGCGCGTCGGAGGCCCGGCGCAGGACGCCAGGACGATCAGGGCGCACATGGCCACCAATGGGGTGAGGCGTCGGCGCAACGGCACGCTTCGAGACCGTAGCCTCCGGCCGCCGACTCGGCGCCGGTGCGGGGCTGTCGGTTGGCCGGCGGGACTCGCCCGCTCGGCCTCTAGAAGAGCTGCGCCATGAGATGGTGCCGCCTCGCGGTGCAGCGTGGTATTTCCCGCTCTTGTTCGCTGCGCTCACGGGCCGCTCGGGCCACGGCCTCGCTCAGCGCCTCGGAGACTCTACACAAAATGCCGCCTGTCCGCTCGGCCTCTAGAAGGGGCTGAGGCCCAGGCGGTTGCGAGTCGACACCAGTTCGCCCAAGTGGTTGAAGCCGTGGCCGACCGCGCTCCACTGCAGGAACCAGGCCGCGGGCTTGCCCTCCCACATGGAGTACAGCCAGTCGAAGCGGTCAGGCGGGGTACCGATGGCTTCCAAGGCCGCGGCCGTGTCGGGCCGCCGGTCCATCTGGGGCAGGCCCCGGTCGTCGAGCCAGCCCGCCGTGGCCTCGATCACGTCGAGTGCGTAGGCGCCGACGGCCTCGGGTTCGAGTATGTCGACGAGTTCGGCGTCCTCGCCCTCGGCTAGGCCGCGCCACAGGTCGTCGTCGAGGCCGAGGCGGCCGGTCCAGCCCTCGACCACCGCGCCGGCGCCCCGCAGCACGCCGTTGACGGCCACGTCGTGGTGGCGGGCCAGGTGCCACAGCACGTAGATCGGCGCGATCCCTCCGCCGTCGGCCCGCTCTCGGCGCCGCTCAGGTGGTATCAGGCCCAGCACACCGCCGTCGAGCTTGGCCCGCAGCGACTTCAGGTCCCCGATGATCCAGTTCCGAAGATCCACTTCAGACACTGTAGACGGGTGTCGCGGCAACGGTTGAAGCGCTGTGCTGCCGATCTCGTTCTCCTAAGCCTGGACGCGCGGATAGGTCAACCGGCTCGCGGTGAGGGGTTGTGTTTCCCGCTCTTGTTCGCTGCGCTCACGGGCCGCTCGGGCCACGGCCTCGCTCACCGCCTCGCTGACTTCGTATGTGAACTGCGGCCTATCCGCTCGGCCTCCAAGGCGGTGCGCTGGCCGGGGGTCGCGTCCGGGATGTCGATCACTTGCGCCGCTGAGTGCCGTGGCCCTTGGTCGGGACCCATGTCTCGATGAGAAGGCTGTCGTCGGCCACCCGCACCAGGACGACCCGATGGATGAGGGCCGTGAAGAGCACCATCATCGACGGGTCCTCTACGGGATACCGGTGCTGGGCCACGAACTCGGCCTGCTGGGCCTCCTCGGCGGGAAGAACGACGCCCTCGATGCGGGCGTCTCCTTCGGGCAGGTCCTCGGAGTCGGGGGCGCTGTGAAGCGAGAAGCGAGGATCGCGGGCCAAGTCGACGGCCTTGTACGACCCCGGCGTCATGGCCAGCCACAGATGCCCGGACCTGATCGGGGCCTCCATGCCGGATAGGCGGGGCGAGCCGTCGGCTCTAAGCGTGGCCAGGATGGCGTGACGGTGGCTCTGCAGCCTGGCCATCACCCTCCGGGCCAGGGCGGGGTCGGCTTGCTCGAACTCGGCCCAAGTCACTGCGGCGTCGGTCATGGCGAGAATCTAGGCCAGTCCGGGGTGGGTACGCTCCGACTGTGCGCTTCGTGGTGCTGCACGCCCACCCGCAACAGGACTGTCTCAACGTGGCTCTCCGCGACCGGGTCGTGGAGACGCTGGAGCGCGCTGGCCACGAAGTGCAGCTTGTGCGGCTGACGCAGGGCGAATGGATCGACGGGGTGAGCGTGGCGGGCGCAGACGGCCTAGTGCTCGTCTACCCCACCTGGTGGGGCGGCCTGCCCGCGCCGATGCTCTCGTGGGTGCAGTGCGAGCTCGTTGCCTGGATCGACGGACCCGCCGATCTGACGACGTCGCCACTGCGCACCGTGAGGCATCTGGTGGCCGTCACCACTCACGGCTCCACGAGCTGGGTGAACCGGCTCCAGGGCGAGCCGGGGCGCCACCTGCTGCGGCGCTCGGTCGCTCGCCTGTGCGCTCCGGGGACGCGACTGCGCTGGGTGGCGCTCTACGGAGTGGATCAGCGCAGTCCGGCAGAGCTGTCGGCCTTCGTCGACCGCGCCGCCTCCGAACTAGCTGTGGTCGGGGTCTGATCTGAGTTCGCGGCTTGGCTGTGGTCGGGGTCTGATCTGAGTTCGCGGCTTGGCTGTGGTCGGGGTCTGATCTGAGTTCGCGGCTTGGCTGTGGTCGGGGTCTGATCTGAGTTCGCGGCTTGGCTGTGGTCGGGGTCTGATCTGAGTTCGCGGCTTGGCTGTGGTCGGGGTCTGATCTGAGTTCGCGGCTTGGCTGTGGTCGGGGTCTGATCTGAGTTCGCGGCTTGGCTGTGGTCGGGGTCTGATCTGAGTTCGCGGCTTGGTCGACTGGCGGCCGTCAGCGAGCGGCCACTATTGCGATCTCCATCTTCCAGGCGGGCTGGGCCAACTCGGGTACGACCACCAGCGTCGAGGCGGCCAGGTGGCCGTCCAGGAACCGGTCGCGTTCGGCCATCACCGCACCGAGTTCCTGACCGGGAACGACATAGGTGGTGACTGACACGATGTCGCTGGGCTCCATGCCGGCCTCGGCGAGCATGGCAGCGACGTTGTGCCACACGGTGGCGGCCTGCTCGGCGACATCGTCGGCCACTGATCCGTCGGGTCTCGTGGGCACCACGCCCGACGTGTGCAGCCATCTTTCGGCGCCGGTCGTGGCGACGGCATGGGCGTAGCGGGCCGCCGGCGGTGCGATGCCGGCTGGACGGATCGTTCGTGAAGACATCGCGGCGATGGTATCCCCGGCAATCCGAGGCCATCGGTCCCGGGGACATCAGTCCGCGACCCTGCTTGGGAGCACAGCCTCGGGACGAGCCGCGCCCCCGCGTTGTGGAGGCTTGCCGGTGCCGTGACACACTCTGCCGCCATGGCACGGCGCATGGCCCTCTACTTCCAGGACAAGCATCCCATCGGCTACGAGATCGAGATGGCCCGCTACGCCGAGGAGCGGGGCTTCAGCGAGATCTGGCAGGGCGATACCCGGTTGGCCCGCGACTGCGTGGTGATGATGAGCGCCCTGCTGGCGTCCACCAAGCGGCTGCGCATCGCCAGCGGCGTGCTGCCCATCTACACCCGCAATCCGGCGGTGATAGCGGCCTCCTGGAGCACGATGCACGAACTCGCCGGACCCGCACCCGGCGGCGGCAGCCGGGTGATGCTGGGGCTCGGCGCCTGGTGGGAGCCCATCGCCGGGCGGGTCGGCGCGGGCCGGCGCAAGCCGCTCACCGCCATGCGTGAGAACGTCGAGGCGATCCGAGCCCTGTTCACCATGGAGGAGGTCACCTACGAGGGCGAGTTCGTCCACCTAGACCGGGTCAGCCTCGATGTGGCCTACGGCGACACGTCGCCCCGCGACATCCCCATCTACATCGGCGCCACCGGTCCGAAGATGCTGGAGTTGACCGGCGAGATCGCCGACGGGGCCATGCTCAACTATGTGGTGTCGACCGACTACATCCGCGACGCGGTGGCCCGTGTCGGGGTCGGGGCGGCGAAGTCCGGGCGCACCATCGCCGACATCGACCGGCCCGAACTGCTGATCTGCTCGCTGTCGGAAGACGACCCCGAGGCGGCGCTGCTGACCGGCAAGTCGCTGGTGGCGTATTACTTGGGAACGGAACCCCACATCATGGCCGCCTCCGGCGCCGACCCCGAGCTCATCGAGCGGGTCCAGGAGGTGGTGGGCTGGCCGGCCACGGAGGCCGACTACTACAAGGCCGCCCCCCTCATAGGCGACGAGCTAGTACGCCGAATCATGGCCGTGGGCAGCGCCGCGCAGTGCCGGGACACGGTGGCCGAGTTCATCGACGCGGGCGTCACCTGCCCGGTGCTCTACCCCCTGATGGACAACATGAAGCCAGTAATCGACACCTTCGCCCACTGGGCGCCCTAACCCCCGTCCGCGCCCCGCCCCGGCTCCCAGGGGGCTCTGTTCGCGCTTTCCCGTGATTGCGCCGGGTTTGTGCACACAAACATGGAGGATCTCCGCGCCACAGAAGACGATGCGGCTTATTAGCATGTTGTTACATGTTATATCAGTCTCGGAGCCTCCATCCAGGGGCCGCGGAACGGCGGGTACGGGCCCGCATGGCGAGCCAGCACGGGCTCGCAACCCGCGAGCAGGCTCTTGCCGCCGGCATGACCGAGCATCAGATTGAAGAACGCCTCCGCTCAGCCCGGTGGGTGCGCGCCGCCCGAGGCGTGTACCGGCACGCGGCTGTGCCGTCGACGCCTGAGTCGAGGCTGCTCGCGGTATGCATGGCCTACGGGGCTCTAGCGAGCCACCGCTCGGCCGCGGCCCTGCAGGGCATCGACGGCTACGAGCTCGACCGGGTCGAGGTCGTGGTCGCCAAGGGGCGAGTTCGCCGGATACCGGGTGCTCGCCTGCACCACTCCACTCAGATGCACCTCGCCCGGCCCGTGGAGCGAAACGGAATCCCCTGCACACGGCTGGACAGAACCGTCCTCGACCTGGCTGGCTCAGTCAGCCGAGCCGTTCTCGACCGCACCATTGACGCCGTGCTGCGAGACGGACTGCTGCGGCTGGGCGACCTATGGCGGGTGTTGGCCTCTCACGCCAAGCCGGGGCGGAACGGCTGCGTCGCCCTCCGGGAGGCCCTCCTGGCCCGATCCGACGAGGGCGCCGTGCCGCTCAGCGAATGGAGCCGGATGGTGGCCGACCTGCTGGAGGCGTCGGGTCTGCCTCGTCCCGCCTTCGAACATCGGGTAGAGGGTCGTGACGGGGAGTTCGTGGCCCAGGTCGATCTCGCCTACCCCTCGGTGCGCTTGGCTATAGAGCTCGACAGCGTGCGATGGCACTTCAACCGGGTGTCGTTCGCGGAGGACCCGAGACGCCGCAACGCACTGTTCATGGCCGGCTGGAGGGTCCTGACGTTCACATGGGACGACTACGCCAACGATGCCAGCACTCTGTGCGCCACCGTTGCCCGGGCTTGCGGGTAAGCCCCATGAGAAGCCAGCCGCTCCGGCGGACGGGCGACAGCTACTGCTGTGGACGGTTTGTGTGCGCTTTTGCGTGATGGGGCCGGGTTTTCGCGCATATTCGCGAGCCGGCCGCTGCTGTGGACGGTTTGTGTGCGCTCTTGCGTGATGGGGCCGGGTTTTCGCGCATATTCGCGAGCCGGCCGCTGCTGTGGACGGTTTGTGTGCGCTTTTGCGTGATGGGGCCGGGTTTTCGCGCATATTCGCGAGCCGGCCGCTGCTGTGGACGGTTTGTGTGCGCTTTTGCGTGATGGGGCCGGGTTTTCGCGCATATTCGCGAGCGGGCCGCTGCTGTGGACGGTTTGTGTGCGCTTTTGCGTGATGGGGCCGGGTTTTCACATTCGCGGCAATGGGTGGTTGGGCGGGCGGGCGGCGAGTGAGGCGGCGGCTCGTTAGCGTCTGCATCCGTGACCGAGGCTGGACGTGACTTGCTGGTGCACGGCGGTGCGGTTGTCACCGTCGACGATGTGGACACGGTCCACGATCCGGGCTGGGTGTATGTGCGGGGCAACCGGGTGGTTGAGGTCGGGGCCGGGGAGCCTCCGTCGAGCCGCGTCCGGCAGGCCGCGGAGGCGATTGACGCAGCGGGTTGCGCGGTCATGCCGGGGATGACCAATGCCCACACTCATCTGTTCCAGGCCTTGTTCCGGGGCCTGGCCGACGACAAGACCCTGCTCGACTGGCTGCGCGACTGCATCTGGCCCGCCGCGGTCCACCTTGACGCCGAGATCGCACACGCCGCCGCCCTCGCCGGACTGGTGGAGAACCTGCGGGGCGGGGCCACAACGGTGATCGACCATCAGTACATCCACACTGACGAAGGCATCAATAACGCGGTGTGCCGGGCCGCCGACGAGTTGGGGGTGCGCTTCCTGCTGGCCCACGGCTGGGCTGACCGCAACTACCACCCCGCCCTCGAGCAGACCGCCGAGCAGGCCGTTGCCCGGGCTGACACTGCTCGGCGCCGCTGGGACGGTCGCCACGAGGACCGCATCCGCGTGGAGTTGGCGCCGCTGATCCCGTGGGGATGCTCGGACGAGGCGATGCGCACCACGGTGACCGCGGCCCGCAGCTGGGGCCGCGGCACTCACATCCACTGCGCGGAGACAGCGGTCGAGGTGGATATGAGCCTCGAAGAGCGGGGCGTGCGCCATGTCACATGGCTCGACTCGCTGGGTGTGCTCGGACCTGACATGCAGCTCGCCCACAGCGTGTGGCTCGACGACGAAGAGCTCGACCTGATCGCCGCGACCGGATCGATCGTTGTGCACTGCCCGGTGTCGAACATGTACCTGGCCTCGGGAGTGGCCCGCCTGCCCGAGATGCGAGCCCGCGGCATCACGGTGGCGCTGGCCAGCGACGGTCCGGGGAGCAACAACCGCCAGGACATGTTCGAGGTGCTCAAGGCGACCGTGCTGCTGCAGAAGGTGCATCACCTCGACCCGCTGCTGCTACAGCCCGACGATGTGCTGCGCATGGCCTGCCGGGGCGGGGCGGCGGCCTTCGGCATGCCGGGCACCTTCGGCATGGTGGCCGAAGGCCAGCGGGCCGACCTCCTCGTGGTGGACCTGCGTTCGCCGTTCGTAGCGCCGGTGCACCGGGTGGCCAGCGCTCTCGTCTACAACGCCACCCCCCGAGACTTGCGAGACGTTGTGGTCGACGGCCAGATCCTGCTGCGAGACGGCCGTCTAGTCACCGCCGACGAGAGCCAGATCATGGCCAAGGCCAACGACGCCGCCCGCGACCTCTTCAGCCGAGCTGGCATCAAGACCCGAGCAACCCGAGACGACCGTCCTTAGAGGCCGAGCGGATCGGCAGCAGTTCATGGGGATCTTCGCAAGGCACTGAGCGAGGCCCCCGGGCCCGAGCGGCCCGTAAGCGTAGCGAACAAGAGCGGGCTTTAGTGGCCCGAGCGGCCCGTGAGCGTAGCGAACAAGAGCGGGCTTTAATGGCCCGAGCGGCCCGTGAGCGTAGCGAACAAGAGCGGGAAACAACATGCTTCACCGCGAGGTCTCGTCACCTATCCGCGCATGCTCTCAGGCGTAGCGCTCGGCCCAGTGTCGTAGAGCGGCTAGCACCACCTTGCGCTTGTGGTTGTTGGACAGGTACGGGGCGCGGGACAGCTCAATCTGGATCCAGGGCATCTCGGCGGCGTGGGCGCGGGTGATGTGGCCGCCGCGGAAGGGGTCGTTGACCCTCACCGGCCCGTCGAGCTGCTGCTGGAAGGCCTCCCGAAGGGCGTCGACCCATTCCTGCGGGCAGGTTCCGTCGCCGTTGCTCAGGCACACCCACGGCCGCTCCCGGCCCGGATCGGGCCCCAGCGGCGGCCCGGTGGCGGCCATCGTGTGGCAGTCCACGCCCAGAACCCAGCGACCGCTGTGCCCCAGCTCGGTTAGCTGCTGGTGGTAGGGAGCGTGGTAGGCGTCCAGCAGGCCCTCGACCTCAGCCTGCGACAGTGGACGGCGCCAGACGCCGACGTTCCAGCAGGTGTGGGTCTTGACGACCCCGTCGGCCCGGCGGTCGTGGCGCGCCCGGTTCAGATCGACAATGGCTCGGGCCACATCGGTGGTGACGAACGCCCCCACTTCGGCGGAGATCGCGTAGATCTCGGCCGCGCCGCTGTCGCCGTCGTCTGCAACCTCCTCGGGTTTCAGGGCGCACATCGACTCGATTTCAGACGGAACCCGCAGTCCGGCGTGAGGCACCGAGACGACGAGGGGAAGTGTCACTGCGGAGGCTTCGGATCCGAGTCGGGTCCGCTGGCCGCGCCGTCGCGCCTCGGGTCGGCCACACCGACCAGGCGGCCACCCTCGTTCATCACCATCTGAACGCAGCCCATGTAGAACGAGTACGGCTCCCGGCGATTCAACTCGAACCCGGCGTGGTCCAGGGCTGCCAGCACGTCGGTTGCCATCCTGGATGCTTCCACCGAGACCACGCCTTCGAGCGAGCAGTGCAGGCGGGGCGCGGCCACCGCCTCCAGCGGCGACGATTTCCTGAGACGCAGCAGCACCTGCAGGATCGCAGGGGGGATCCGCTCGCTGCCGGGCGAGCCGATGGCCAGCCACGGACCGTGCTCGTTGAACACGATTGTGGGCGCCACGTTGGCCCAGGGAACCGCGTTGGGACGCAGATCGTAGGGGTGCGAGGCGTCGCTGGTCAGGAACGCGCTCATGTAGTTGTTGTATAGGAAGCCGAGCTCAGGCGAGGCGGCGCACGAGCCGTACACGTTCTCGATCGACTGCGTCAGCGCCACCACGTTGCCGTCGGCGTCCATCACCGACAGGTGGGTGGTCTCACCGTGCCCGAAGCGCTGCATCATCTGCTGAGCCAGGCCCCGCGCATATCGGCGGCTCGTCATCTGCTTGTCCGACGCCTGGGAGTACAGGTTGGGATCGAAAGGTCGATCCTCGCGGTCGACCAGCGCCAGGCGGATGGTCTCGGCCAGGCACACCGCGCCGTCGGGGGTGTCGATGTTCTGGAGTTGGCGCGGCAGGCTCTGATGGATGTTGAGCATCTCCACCAGAGTGCGGCCCGCCCCGGGCAGCGGCATTGTTAGCACCCGGTCGCGCCCGAACCGCCCCGACAGGGGCTGGCGCTCGATGGGGTGGGGGATCTGGGCGAGGTCGTCGGCCAACAGAATCCCGCCGTTGGCTTCCATGTCCTCATGGATGAGGCGGGCCGTCTCCCCGAGGTAGAAGTCCTCGAAGCCCTCCGCTGTGAGGCGGCGCAGCGTCCGGGCCAGAACCGGCTGCACCAGCGTCGTGCCCGCCCGGTAGACCCTGCGTTCGTCCTGCAGGAAGAACCGCCTACCCGAGTGGGCCCGCAGGTGCCTCAACTCACGCCGGGCGAGCCGGTGCTGAAGCACGCTGACCTCATAGCCCTCGTCGGCCAGCACGATGGCCGGCTCCAGCACCTCGGCCCGGCTGAGCCGGCCGTAGGTCTCCAGCGCGTAGGCGTAGACCGCAACGGAGCTGGGCACCGTGGTGGCCAGATGTCCTCGGCGGCGGTCGGCGGCCAGATTGGCGAACCGGTCGATCAGCGCCCTGTTCGGAGCCCGGGACGACCCGTCGAGCGCGACGGTCCGGCCGGTGCCGGCGTCATGGATGAGCATCATGGTCTGGCCCCCGAGACCCGAGGCCGCGGGCTCGCACACCCCTAGGGCGAGCGCGGCCGCCACCGCGGCGTCGACCGCGTTGCCGCCCCGCGCCAGCATCTGAACTCCGGCGGCGGTGGCCGAGTAGTGGGCCGTGCTCACCATCCCGTTGCGGGACGCGGCGACGCGCTGGGGCTCGTGGATGCGGGTGTCGGTCAGCTCCAGCAGATCGGTGTCGGTCTCCGTCACCCTGCGCCGCTTCGACCGGTGAGGCCGCTGCCCTCGGGGCTTGGCCCCAGGCCCGTGTGGCTCGGGGTCGGCCACACGGTCAGAGCCTGCCGCTCCTTGCGGTGACGCGTGAGGCTCCTGCGGTCTTGCCTCGTGTTCGGTCATCTGTCAGCGATCGATCTGGCCGATGAGATACTCCGACAGCGATCGATCTGGCCGATGAGATACTCCGACAGCAGCAGCGTGCGCTGTACCAGGCTGATGCGCTGCACCGCCTCATCAGGCGTTCCCCGGTCCCCGGTCACCGGGGCCATCCCGCATACGACAGCCGTGTCGGCGGGTACCAGTCCGGCAACTGACGGCCAGGCCGACGACTCCCGCTCCAGCGGGATCTCCCACCGGGCTGCGGCAGCCTCCAGAGCCTCCACCAACGGCCCGTTGGTAGGGCGGTCCGCCATGGGCGGCCTGTCGTCCAGCCGGTGCAGGCGCCACTTGGGCCCGCTCCTGCCGAGCGCGGCCCGCATCGCGGCCTCGGTGTCGTCTGCGTGGGCTGCCTCCAGGTACGACATCATCAGCGACACCTCCACCCGGTGGGGCACGAACATGGCATGCCGCTCGGTTCTCAAGTCGAGCGCGGCGATCGAGACGCGCTTCCTGGGGGAGTTCAGCCGGCCGATGGCCTGCAGCTTCTCGCACGTCCAGCCGACGACCGTCCGGCGACGGCCGATCTGGCCCGGGCTGAGCCTGTCACCCTCCACGGTCAGCTCGTACCGGCGGCTTCCCCGCCGCTGGGTGAGGATGCCGTTGCCCACGGTTCCGGGCCGGCACACGATCACTTGATCGGCCCGGCTCGCGGCCTGCCGGATCAGATCCTGGCTCTGCACCGCGTCGCGGCCCTCGTCGGAGTACAGCAGCACGCCCAGCGGGAGTCGCCTCAGGCTCCGGATGCTGCGGAGGGAGCGCAGGGCGTACTCCAGCATCACCAGCGGGGCCCGGGACCGCCCTACCCCCTCGCCGTAGAGCCACTCCGGGTCGCGGCGGAATCCCTGCCTTACGGTGTCGCCCGTGGCCGGCACGTCGATGTGGGCTACCAGCAGCACGCCCCCCTCGAACCCTTTGGCTGTCTCGAAGGTGTAGGCCTCGGGCTCGTCGGTGAGTTCTGGCACCGGCTTCATCCCGATGTCGGCGAAGATCCGCCCGGCCCGCTCCGCGGCCCGCGACAGGCCCAACGGGTCGTCGGTCCGGCTTGAGACCTCCACCCACTGCTTCAGCGAGCGTTCCATCCGGTCCCGACGCTGGGTGATGTACTGGAACGCCCGCTCGGAGGGGTTCGCGGTGCGGGCATCGACGGTCGGCGGCTGTGGAGTGCCGAAGTAGCGGGCGCTGGCCACCTCCACCAGGCGGTTGACGAAGGCGGCGAAGTCCATGCCCACATGGGCCGCTCCCACCAGGTACGAGCCGTGCTCGCCCAGGCTGGGCAGGCTGTTCACCTCGAGGACGTAGAAGTTGTCCTTGGCGTCCATCCGCATGTCGACCCGGGCGCAGTCGTGGAGGCCCAGTGCGGAGAACGAACGAACCGCGATCTCCTGCGCCAGCGCGGTGAGCTCGTCGGAGATGGGCGCCGGGCACACGGCCTGGATCGTCCGCCCGCTGCGACCGGTCTTGTCTTCGTAGGTGTAGATCTGGGGCCCGTCGCCGAAGCTCAGCATCACCGGTGGGAAGGGCTCGGGCGGGGCGTTGCCCAGCAGCCCCACGTTGACCTCCCGGCCCACGATGTACTGCTCGGCCAGGACGGGCTGGCGGAACCGATCAAAGATGACCTGCGCCGACTCCTTCAGCTCCAGTTCGTCGTGCACTACAGCCAGGCCGAATGACACCGCCTCGTTCTTGGGCTTGACGATCATCGGATAGGGCAGATCGCCGGGAATCGGAGCCTCCGGCGTGTCCAGCACCACGAAGTCGGGCGTGGGGATGTTGTTCTGGCGCAGGATCATCTTGGTGACGACCTTGTCGAGTGCCAGCGAGTGACCCAAGGGCCCGGAGGCGACGTAGGGGATGCCGATCATCTCGAGGATGCTCGGCACGTGCGTGTAGCGGGCCTGGCCCTGCAGGCCGTAGGAGACGTTGAACACCATGCCGGGGCGCTCGCCCTTGACGACGCGGGGCATGAACGCCTCCAGCTTGGAGATCAGCTCCTTGTCCGCCTCCAGAGCGGTGACCTGGTGGCCGCCGCGGCGCAGGGCCTCGGTGAGCCGCTTGATGGTGGCCAGGCCGATCTTCTCCTGGTTGGGCATGCCAAACAGGTTGATGACGTTGCGGCTGTCCCGGTTGTAGACGACCGCGATCTTCACGGGTCGAATCTATCGATCCCAGCTCTCGGCTCCCCGAACTCGGGGCGCTGCCGCGATGCCGCCTGCCGGCGGGGGTGAGCCGCGCTGGCCCAATCCACAGGGGTGTGCGATATCTTTCAAGCTTGTGCCGCTAGTCGCCGCGTACCATCGCCCGGGGTCGTTGGAGGAAGCCCTCGACCTGCTGGGCTCGCCACAGCGGGTGGCCCTCGGGGGCGGCACGACACTGAACGCCGACCGCGAGCCGTGCGATCTTGAGGCCGTGGACCTTCAGTCGCTCGCACTCGACGTCATCGCTCCCGCCGACGGGGGGCGGGTTCGTCTCGGAGCAACTGCCACCCTCGACGCGGTTCGCCGCTGCGACCTGCTGCCAGACTCGCTGCGGGAGCTGGCCCGGACCGAGCAGCCGTCGACGCTGCGGACGCTGGCCACGATCGGCGGCCTCGTGGCCAAGGCCTCGGCCGAGAGCCTGCTGCTAGCCGCGCTGCTAGCCCACGACGGCCGAGTGGAGCTAGCCGGCCCCGGTGACGCCGGGCCATCGGAGCGCAGCCTCGCAGAGTTGCTGGCTGCCGGGCTGCCCTCTGGCGCGCTGGTCACCGCGGTGACGGTCGATCCCGCCGGGCAGACCGCGGTGGCCCAAACCGGCCGGACCCCCGCCGATGTCCCCATCGTGGCGGCCTACGGCCGCCGCACCGAGGGCTTCGTGGCCATGGCGCTGACCGGGGTGGCCGACCGTCCCGTGCTGGTCGACGTGTTCGATCCGACCGCGGGCCTCGATCCCGCCGGCGATTTCCGGGGCAGCGGCCAGTACCGCCTCCACCTGGCCGGCACGCTCACGGCACGAGCAATGGCGGAGTTGGGCTGATGGCGCCCCGGGACTCTGGCCGCCAGCCGAGGAGAATCTGATGGCCATCGACATCGCGTTCGAGCTGAACGGCGCCCCGGTGTCGCTAACGGTCGAGCCCCACCACACGCTGCGAGAGGCGTTGCGGCGCCTGGGCATGTTCTCGGTGCGCTACGGCTCCGACAGCGGCGAGACCGGAGCGGCTGCCGTTCTGTATGACGGCCGCCTCGCCTCTGCCGACGTGATCCTGGCCGCCTCCGCCGACGGCCACCGGGTCACGACCGTCGAGTCGCTCAACGTCTCGCCCGAGCTGCATCCCATCCAGACCGCCTTCGTCGCCGTCGGTGCCTTCCAGTCCGGCTACTCCGCGGGGGCGATGATCCTGGGAACTCTCGCCCTGCTGGAGGAGAGCCCCGATCCTTCTGAGGACGACATCCGAGACATGCTCTCGGGCATCCTCGACCGCGAGACGGCCTACACGAAGCCGGTGGAGGCCGTGAAGCGGGCCGCGGCGGTGCTGCGGGGAGAGCGGACCGAGCCCTTCGCACCGCTCATGGTCGAGCCGATGACCGACGGCGTGCGTCCCGCCCCCGAAGGCTCCGACGGCCCGGCTCCCGAAGCGTCTCAGGCCGTGCCCCGGTTGGTGCCGTCTCGCGACGTGCCAGAGATGGCGGTTGTCGGCAAGCCCGAGGTCAAGGTCGACGCCGTGCGCCTGGCCAAGGGCAACCCGGCGTTCACCGACGACATCGAGCCGCGGGGGATGCTGTACGCCAAGGTTCTGCGCAGCCCCCACGCCCACGCCCGCATCCTGGCTATCGACGACTCGAAGGCTCGTGCGGTGGAAGGCGTCCACGCCGTGCTGCACTACGGCAACACGCCTCGGGTCAAGTACGCCTCGGGCGGCCAGAGCTGGCCCAACCCCCATCCCTACGACCAGGTGAGCTTCGACGACAGGGTCCGCCACGTGGGCGACCGGGTGGCCGCCGTGGCTGCCGAGACCATCGAAGCGGCCGAGGAGGCCCTGCGGCTCATCGAGGTGGACTACGAGGTGCTGCCGGCGGTGTTCGACGAGCGCGAGGCCATGGACCCCGACGCTCCGAAGATCCACGATGAGGACGACACCACCCACATCTGCGACCCCCAGCGCAACCTCGTACATCACATGGCGGCCACGCGCGGCGATGTGGACGCCCAATTGGCCGCCGCGCCCCACACTTTCGAGCAGACGTTCAGGGTGCACCAGGTGCAGCAGTGCCCCATCGAGCCCCACATCTCAATGGCCTGGCTCGACTCCGACGAGCGCATGGTGGTGCGCACCGCCACCCAGGTGCCGTTCCACACCCGCCGGATGCTGGCTCCGCTGATCGGCATGGAGATCAAGGACATCCGGGTGATCAAGCCCCGCATCGGAGGCGGTTTCGGGGCCAAGCAGGAGATGCTGATCGAGGACATCGTCGCCCATCTGGCCATCACCACCCGCCGCCCGGTGCGCCTCGAGCTCGACCGGGCCGAGGAGTTCTACGCCAGCCGCACCCGCCATCCCCAGACCATCACGTTCCGCACTGCGGTGGACGACGACGGCGCGCTGCTGGCCCAAGAAATGCGCATTATCGGCAACACCGGCCCCTACGGCACCCACGGTTTCACCGTTCAGATCGTGTCGGGGCTGCGCGGCCTCACGTCGTACAACGCGGCCTCGAAGCGTTTCGACTGCCACGTCGTCTACACCAACATCCCGGTGCCGGGCGCCTACCGGGGTTACGGCGCGCCCCAGGCTGAGTTCGCCCTGGAGGCCCACATGGAGGACATTGCCCGGGCCCTCGATTTCGATGTGATCGATTTCAAGCGCCGCAGCTGGGTGAAGGTGGGCGACGAGATGGACATCGCCCCCCACCTCGGCGAGCGGGCCGTGGCCACCGACGAGCTCGACGAGTACCCGAAGGTGATGTCGTCGGGCATCGAGGAGTGCGTTGCTCAGGGACGGCGAGAGATCGGCTGGCACCGCCGCGGCGACGAGTCCTGGAAGGCCCCTGCCGATCGTCCGAACATCCGGCGGGGACTGGGCTTCGCCTTCTGCATGCACGGAACGGCCATCCCGTTCCTGGACATGGGCGGCTGCTCGATCAAGCTCAACGACGACGGCTCGTTCAACATGCTCATCGGGGCCACCGACCTCGGCACCGGCGCCGACACCGTGATCGGCCAGATCGCGGCCGAGGTGCTCGGCGTGCCCCTAGACGACATCAAGGTGTACTCCAGCGACACCGACATGACGCCGTTCGACACCGGCGCCTACGCCTCGTCCACCACCTACATCTCGGGCACGGCCGCGCTTCGGGCCGCCGAGGTGGTGCGGGTCCGGCTCAAGGAGCGGGCCGCCATGCTGCTCGAGGTGGACGAGCCCTGCACCATCGAGCTGCGCGACCGCCGCGCCTACGCGGCCGACGGCCGCTCGGTGAGCCTCGAGGAGATCGCGCTGGACTCGCTGCATTGGCAGGACCAGGAGCAGATCATGGGCACCGCCTCGCACGTGTCGCCCGACTGCCCACCCCCGTTCGCGGCCCAGTTCGCCGAGGTGGAGGTGGATGTCGACACCGGCCAGGTCACGGTGACCAAGCTGGTGATGGCGGTGGATTGCGGGGTGGCCATCAACCCGGTCACGGCCAGCGGGCAGGTGGAGGGAGGCATGATCCAGGCCCTCGGCTACGCCCACTGCGAGGAGATCGTGCTCGACGAAGACGGGCGCATGGTCAACCCGTCGTTCGGCCCGTACAAGATCTACCGGGCCGACGAGATGCCCGAGACCGTCGTGTACCTGGTGCAGACCATGGAGGACAGCGGCCCGTTCGGGGCCAAGGCGGTGGCCGAGATCCCCAAGGACGGGGTGGCCCCGGCGGTGCGCAACGCCATCCTCGACGCCACCGGCATCGCCATCAACGAGCTGCCCTTCACGCCGGAGCGGGTCTGGGCGGCCCTGCAAGCCGCCGAGGGCGGAAACACGACGCCGCACCGCGACGCGCTGCCACCTACCCGCGCTGTCTCGTAGACCGCGATGATCGTCGGGGCCGACTGGGCTGTCACTGCCGCCCTGGACGAGCCCCGCCGCAACTGGGCGGTGCGGGTGGTCGACGGGCTCATCGACGACTCTGGCCCGGCGAACGAGCTGAGGGCTCTCCACCCCGACGACGACTTCTGCGACGGCGCGGGCTGCGTGCTGCTGCCCGGCTTCGTGAACGCCCACGTGCACCTCTACGGCGTGCTGGCCCATGGAGTGCCCGCCCCGGCCCAGCCGCCCGCCGACTTCTGGGGCTTCCTGGACGACTACTGGTGGCCCCTGGTGGAGAACGCCCTCGACCACGAGATGATCGCGGCCGCGGCCGCGTGGGTGACCGCCGATCTGGCCGCGAGCGGCACCACCAGCTTCTTCGACATACTCGAGGCCCCCAAGGCCCTGCCCGACGCGCTGTTCGCGCAGCGGGAGGCGGTGGCCCGCAGCGGGCTGCGGGGCGTGCTGTCCTTCGAGGCCACCGAGCGGATGGGAGCGGCCAACGGCCAGTCCGGACTCGATGAGAACATCCGCTTCATCGAGGCGTGCCGGGCTGACGCCGGCTCGCCGGGCGCGGGGGGCCGGGTTTCCGGGGCCATGTGCATCCACACCACCTTCACCTGCAGCGAGCCGTTCATCCGCCAGGCCTTCGAGGCGGCTGAAGACCTGGACGTGTTCTGCCACGCCCACGTCAACGAGGGGGTCCACGAAGGTCTGTGGTGCGAGGAGCACCACGGCATGCGCACCATGGAGTTCTATGAGCGCATCGGTGCGGCGTCGCCCCGGTTCCAGGCCAGCCAGTGCGTGCAGCTGTCGCCCCGCGAGATCGACATCATCGCAAACAGCGGCGTCAGGGTGTCGCACATGCCGCTGTCCAACTGCGAGGTGGGCGGCGGGATCGCCCCCGTCCTCGAGATGCTGGGGCGGGGCGTCACCGTGGGCCTCGGCTCCGACGGCTATCTCAACGACATGTTCGCGGTGATGCGGGGCGCCTTCCTGCTGCACCGGGCGGCCACCCTCGACCCCGGCGCGATCAGCGCGGCCGCGGTGCTGCACATGGCCACCGAGGGCTCGGCCCGCACGCTTGGCCTGCAGCGAGTGGGGCGGCTGGAGCCGGGGTGGCACGCCGACCTGCAGCTGGTCGACGTCGACGGCCCCCGGGGCCTGCCCACGCCGGTTGAGGACCACAACCTGCTCGATCAGCTGGTGCTGTGGCGCAACGGCTCCCATGTGAGCAGGGTGATGGTGGGAGGGGACTGGATCGTCGACGGCGGCGAGGTGATCGGCGCCGACATGGAAGCGCTGCGGGCCCGCACCCTCGAGCAGGCTGCGAGACTGTGGTCGTGACCAGCGCGGGTTCCGTCGGGGTGTGGCGGGGGTGAGCCTGCTGCGCCAGATCTCTGAGGCCGTGGATGGCGGCGTAGCCGTCGCCTCCGCCACCGTCGTGGACACGTCACGCTCGGTCCCTCGGCGCGCCGGGGCCAAGATGCTGGTGTACCGCGACGGCAGCATCTCAGGCACCGTCGGGGGCGGTGAGATGGAGGCCCGGGTGGTGGCCGAGGCGGTGGCCGCGCTTGGCGACGGCCGCTGCCGTCTGCTGTCGTACCGTCTGGTCGATCCCGGCCGGGGCGATCCCGGCGTCTGCGGGGGCGACGTTCAGATATTCGTGGAGCCGCACATGCCCAAGCCGACCGTCATAGTCATGGGATACGGCCATGTCGGGCGGTCTGTCGCCCAGTTGGCCCACTGGCTGGGCTTCCGGGTGGTGGCCGCCGACGACCGGTCCGGGATGGACGACGACCCCGCCGGCCAGCCCGACGGCGCCGATTCCTTTGGCGGGGAAGCCGCGGACGCAGCACCCGACGAGCTGGTGATCGGCACCGTCGACGACCTGCTCGCCGGGCGGACGCTCGACGCCGATGTGTCGGTGGTGCTGGTAACCCGCAACGTGGATGTGGACTCGGCTGCCCTGCCGGCTCTGCTGGCCACCGACGTCGGCTACGTGGGGGTGATGGGCAGCGAGCGCCGCTGGGCCACCACCCGGGCCCGCCTGGAAGCCGAGGGCGTGGATCCCGACGCGCTTGACCGGGTGCATGCCCCCATCGGCATCGAGGTCGGCGCCGAGACCCCGGAGGAGATAGCGCTCAGCATCATGGCCGAGGTGGTCGGCCATCGCCGGACGTGAGCCTGCTCGGCCATCAGGAGGCCGGTCGAGGGCGGCGAAGTCGCCTCGCCCAAGGCCTGAGGATCCGGATGTCGGGCCGATCACTTTGAGCCCCCAGCGCCGGAGGTCGGAGCCGCTGTGCGTGCTGCGCGGTGGCGGGGATCTGGCAACCGGCGTGGCCTGGCATCTCTTCGAGGCGGGCTGGCCGGTGGTGGTGCTGGAGCTGACCGAGCCCCTGACGGTGCGCCGCACGGTGGCCCTGTCCACCGCGGTGACCGACGGCGAGGTGATCGTGCAGGGCATGAGGGGCGTGCTGGTGGCGTCGCCCCAGGAGGCGATAGAGACCACGAAGCGCGGCGATGTGGCCGTGCTGGTGGCCCCGGAGCTGGGGGCGCTGGGCCCCGTGCGGCCCGACGTGGTGGTGGACGCCCGGCTGGCCAAGCGCACCATCGACACATCCATGGATGACGCCGATCTGGTGGTGGCCCTCGGGCCGGGTTTCACCGCGGGCCACGATTGCCACGCCGTGGTCGAGACGATGCGAGGCTCTGGTCTCGGTCGGGTGATGTGGAGGGGCTCGGCCCAGCCCGACACCGGAGTGCCCGCCGAGTTGGGGGGACGGTCCGCCGATCGGGTGCTGCGCGCCCCCGTCTCAGGCGAGGTGTCTTGGCGTGTCGAGATAGGAGAGCGGGTCGTTTCGGGCCAACTGCTCGGCACGGTAGGCGGTGAGGCGGTTGAAACGCCCTTTGACGGCGTTTTGCGAGGCGCGATACGAGCGGGGATGACCGTGCCACTCGGGCTCAAGATCGGCGACGTGGACCCTCGCAGCGACCCGGCCGCCTGCTGGGAGATCTCCGACAAGGCCCTGGCCGTGGGCACCGGAGTGCTGGAGGCGGTCCTGGCCCGCCGCGGCGGCTAGGCCTGACGCATACCGGCCCGACTGGGCGCTCGGCGGGACTGCGAGCCCGGCCGGGCGACTGAGCCTCGCTGGGGCCTGCGCCGGGCTTGGGCAATAGGGTGAGAGCCGTGGTGCGGCCCGCGCTGAACGTGATGCCCGAGGGTCCGATCGAGCGCACGGTGGAGCTCGCCCGGCTCGCGGAGACGCTGGGCTACGAGCGGTGCTGGGTGTACGACGAGGGCCTCGCGGCCCGAGACGTGTACGTGACCATGACCGCGATCGCGGCGGCAACCGCATCCCTGGAGATCGGCCCGGGCATCACCAACCCCTACACGCGCCATGCCGGCGTCACGGCGGGGGCCATCGCCGCGCTCGACGAACTGTCGGGCGGTCGGGCCTTCCTCGGCATCGGCGCGGGGGGCAGCCTCACGCTAGATCCGCTCAGCATCGGCCGCGATCGGCCCCTGGCTGCGGTGCGCGAGACGATAGACGCCTGCCGGCGCCTGTTCGCGGGCGAGACCGTGAGCGTCGACGGCGTCCACGTGCGGCTGCGGGAGGCGTCGCTGCCGCACGCCCGGGCCGGTACCGAGATCTGGCTGGCCGGGCGGGGGCCGAGAATGCTCGAGCTGGGCGGCGCGGCGTGCGACGGGGTGTTCCTCGACTTTCTCTACAAGCCGCACCTCCGGAAGGTGGTGGAGCGGATCCGGGGGGCGGGCCGGGCCGCGGGGAACGAGCCGTGCATCGCCTACTCGACGATGCTGGTGACCGACGATGACATGATGGCTGTCACCAAGCCCCATCTGACTTACCGGCTGGTGGACTCGCCGCCGGAGGTGCAGGAGTCCATCGGACTCTCGGGCGCTGACGCAGGCAGGATCAGGGCCGCCCTGGCCGGCGGGTTGCAGGCCGCGGCCGAGCATGTGCGCGACGAGTGGGTCCTGCCCTTCGTGATCGCGGGCACGCCGCAGGAATGCAGCCAGGAGCTGCACGGCCTCGCAGCCGAGCACGGGATCGACTCGTTCGTCGTGCCGCTGCTCGATGACGAACCGGCCGAGAAGCTGCTGCACTCGGGCGCTGAGATCCTGGGATTGACTTAGAAAATCATGAGATAGTTTGAAAACTGCGAGATACCTGTAGGGTGCTCGTCGCCGCCCCGGTTCGCTGGGTGCCGGGTCGGCCGCCTCAGCTTTGGCGCTCAGAGTCCCGCCGTCAGATGGCCGCGACGTGCGGGGGAAGAGCGTGATCACCTGGTACTGGTCCGTCAAGGGCGGGGTCGGAACGTCGGTCGTGGCCGCGGCCACCGCCATCCGTCTCGCCTCCGAAGAGCACGACACCACCCTCGTGGATCTGACCGGAGACCAGCCCGCGCTGCTGGGCATGGTCGCCGGCGCGGCGCCGTCGGAGCCTGGAATCGGCGATTGGGTGGCCGCGGGGGACGGCGTGGCCGCCGATGCCATCGGCAGGCTGCTGGAGGATGTGGCTCCGGGCCTGCGCCTGCTGCGGAGAGGCACCCGGCCGGCGCTGGCAGATCACACCGCGCCGGCCGAGGATAAGCGCCCGAGGCTCATGCTCGCCCTCGAGGTGCTGGCCCGCAACGGCCCGGTCGTTGTGGATGCCGGGCTGGATCCCGCCGGGTTGCGGTCGGTGCTCGGCGGCCGGCACCGGCCGGTGTGCGTGCTGCGGGCCTGCTACCTGGCCTTGAGCCGCGCCCAGCAGGTGGCCGGCCCCTACGAGCGGGTGGTCCTGGTGGAGGAGCCGGGCCGGGCTCTGCGCTCGCGCGATGTGGCCGCCGCGGTCGGTGCCTCCCATGTGGAGCGGGTGGCGTGGGATCCCCGCGTGGCCCGCTCCGTCGACGCGGGCACGATCGTGAGCATGCTCCCGCCGCCTCTGCGGCGCTTCGAGCTTCCGTCATGATCGGCGCGGTTGCCGGCGTTCAGGGCGCGGGCATGACCGGCGGTGCGGGCCCGGGGACCGGTGTGGCCGGCGGGGACGGTGGCGCGGCCCTAGTCGATGCAGTGCACCGCAGGGTGGTCGACACGATGGAGCAGATCCCGGTGCCGGCCGTCGACATCGCTGCGATCGTCCGCGCGCTGGCGCCGCTCACCCCGTCTGGCGTAGTCGACGACGTGGTGGAGCGGGTTGCGGCCCGGGTGCACGGACTGGGTCCCGTGGAGCCGCTGCTCGCCGACCCGTCGGTGAGCGAGGTGATGATCAACGGGCCGGGACCGGTCTGGGTCGAGCGGAGCGGCGTTGTGAGCCGCAGCGAGGTGGTGCTGGACAGGGCCGCCGTCGACCTGGTCATCGAGAGGATCGTGTCCCCGCTGGGCCGTCGAGTCGATCAGCTCACCCCTTGCGTGGACGGCCGCCTGCCCGACGGTTCCCGGGTCCATGTGGCCGTTCCGCCGGTGGCCGTCGACGGCCCCTATGTGACTATTCGCCGCTTCGTGGTTCCCGATGTGACCCTGGACGTGTTCGCCGGCCCGCCGGTGGTGGCGCTGCTCGAGGAACTGGTGGACCGAGGCGCCAACGTGGTGGTGAGCGGAGGCACGGGAGCGGGCAAGACCACGCTGCTCAACGCCCTGGCCGGCCGGGTCAGCCCGCAGCATCGGGTGATAACCATCGAGGACGCCGCGGAGCTGCAGCTCGAGCACCCCCACGTGGTGCGCCTGGAGGCCCGGCCCGAGTCCCGCGAGGGCGGAGGGGCGGTGACGATCCGCGACCTCGTGCGCAACGCGCTGCGGATGCGACCGGACCGGATGGTGGTGGGAGAGGTGCGCGGGCCCGAGGCGCTCGACCTGCTGCACGCCCTCAACACGGGCCATGGCGGCTGCCTGTCGACGTTGCACGCCAACGGGCCCGTCGACGCGCTGCGCCGGTTGGCCGCGCTGGCTGCGGCGGCCGATGAGCGCCTGGGTGTGGAGGCGGTCAGAGACCATGTGGCGTCGGCAATCGACGCGATCGTGTACGTCGGGCGAGTCGCCGGCGGCGCCCGGCGAGTCTCGGCCGTGGCCGAGGTGAGCGGGCATGACACTGTGCGCCTGCTCGCGGACGCTGCTGGGGTCCGGGCGCCCGTGTCGCGGCCTGCACGGCTGGTGGCAGACCCATGACGGCGGTCCTGGCCGCGGTCCTGGTGTTCGTGGCGCTGTCGCCCACGCCCCTGTGGCTGGGGGCCCGGGGCCGGATGAGGCGGCTGCGGTGGCCGCCGGACGCGGCGGGGTCCCGGCTCTCGGCCCTGCCACGGCTGTGGAGGAAGCGGTACGGGCAGGACGATGCGATACCGCAGGCGCTCGAGCTGTCGGCCCGGGCGCTGCGGTCCGGCGCGTCGGTGCTTACCGCGCTCGACACGGTGGCGACAGAGATCCCCGAGACGGGCTGGCGAGAGGTGGTTGGCCGAGTGCGGAGGGGTCTGAGCCTCACCGACGCGCTCGACGTCTGGGTCGGCGGCCTGCCTGAGCGCCAGACGGCTGCGGCCCTGCTGGTGCTGGGGCACCGCTCCGGAGCCGCTATGGCGGCCAGCCTCGACAGGGCTGCGGCGTCGCTGCGGGAGCGGCGGGCCCTCGGCGACGAGATCCGAGCCCTCACCTCGCAGACCCGAACCTCCGGGACGGTCGTGGCCGCGGCACCGGCGGGGTTCGCGGCCGTGATCGTTCTCGCGGACCCCGGTGCTCTGGGCGCGCTGGCCACGCCCATCGGGCTGCTGTCGTTGGGGATCGGGCTGGTGCTCGAGGGTCTGGGCATCTGGTGGATGGGGCGGCTCTGCCGAGGTGTAGTGCGATGGGCGTGAGCCTGGCCGCGCTGGGGGCGGCCCTGCTGGTGCTTTGGGCCCTCGACGCGGCCTGTTCGCTGAGCGGCCCGGCGAGGCGCAGACTCCGCGGCGCAGACCGATCGGGCCGCGACCGCAGCCGAGCCCTCGCTGCGCTGGGCCGCCGGCTGTCAGGGGGCGCGGTCGAGCCTTCCGATGAGGCGCTGGTCGGGGCCGGGGGCCTGGTCTGCGTGGGGGCGGCGGTCTCGTTGGGCTTGGTGGGAGGCCTGCTCGCGCTGTTGGCGACCGTCGCTGCGGTCGCGGGGAGGCGTAGGGCCCGTGGCCGCGACCGGGTGCTGCGCATCGAGCGCAACCTGCCCGAGGTGATCGACCTGCTCGGGCTGGTTGTCGGGGCCGGGAGGCCCACCGTGTCGGCCCTGGCGGACATTTGCCCCCGCGTCGCCGAGCCGTTCCGATCGGAGCTCGCCGCAGTGGTGAAGCGCACCGAGGCCGGTGAGCCCTTCGTCGAGTCGGCGAGGAGGTTGCGGGAGAGCCTGGGTCCCAGCGTCTCGTCGGTCGTGTATGCGGTCACCGCGGCCGAGATCGATGGCGCGCCGCTCCAGCCCGCCCTAGAGCGGGCCGCCGACGAGGCTCACCGGCGCCGGCGCGTGCGGGCAGAGGAGGAGGCGCGGCGGGTGCCGGTGCTGATGCTGTTCCCGCTGGTGTTCTGCATCTTGCCTGCCTTCTGCCTGCTGACTGTCGTCCCGCTGCTCGTGGGGACCGTGGCTGATCTCCGGTTCCCGTCCTGACGCGCCGGCAAAACAGACCCCGATCGAACGGACCGATTCGCATGACACCTACACAGCCGCATCGCACCAACCGAACGGGCGGCTCCCCGAAAGGAGTGGACATGATCTTGCGCATCTTCGCGGCGCTGCACGCGCGGTGCTTTCTCGCCGGACGACGGCTCTCTGCCGGGCGCGCCGGTCCTGGTCGTCGGGTCGGCGACCGGGGCCAGACCACGGCCGAGTACGCCCTGGTCATCGTCGGTGCCGCCGCGGTGGCACTGTTGCTGCTGAGCTGGGCGACCGGCACCGGCAAGATCGCGTCGCTGCTGGACAAGATTGTGGACACGGTCGCCAACATGGTCACGTGATCCCCCGACGGCACCGCCCCGCGGCCGGTGTCGGGCGCAGGCCGCCGCGGCAGCTTGGACAATCGACGGTGGAGTTCGCGCTGGTGGTGCCGTTCCTCGCGCTGATGCTCCTGACTGTTGTGCAGGTGGGCCTGCTCGTGCGCACCCGGGTGCTGGTCACGCACGCGGCCCGGGAGGCAGTGCGCTCCGCCGCCGTGGGTGGCGGCGACGGCGAGGTTCGGTCGTCCGCACTCGCCGCAGCCGATCTGGACCCGCAGCGGCTGCACGTGCTGGTCCGCCGAGGCGGCGGTCGGGCCACGGTGGAGTTGCGGTATGTGGAGGCCACCGACGTTCCGGTCGTGGGCCCGCTGGTGGGCGATGCGGTGTTCGAAGCCAGCGCAACCATGCGGTTGGAGTAGTCGCTGCGCCCGGGCGGCCTCGCCTGCGGATTGCCGTTGAGTAGTCGCCGCGGACCGGCCCGCCCGCCGACAGGCGCCGAGTCGGCCCGCCCGTATCACGTGCACACAACCTCACGCGAACTGACAGCTAGGCGGTACCGTCTTGCCTTGTGTCCGTGACGATTCGGCGCTCCGAACATCCTCCGTGGACCGTGCTCAGCGTCGGTGGCGATCTCGATGTGGTAGGTGCTCCCGACCTCCGCCAGGCCGTCGTCACCGCGGTGGCTGATGGCTGTCGCCGGCTGATCCTCGACATCTCGGATCTGGACTTTGTCGACTCCTTCGGCCTGGGCGCGGTGGTCGGCGCGTTGAAGCGGTTGCGCCAGCGCGGCGGCGAGCTGGCGCTGGTGTGCCCGTCGCGGCGCGTTCGCAGGGTGTTCGAGATCTGCGACCTCGACCGGATCATTGCGCTCCACGACTCGATCGACAGTGCCGCAGAGGCCGAGCGGATAAGCAGCGGTTCATGAGGATCTTCACGAGGCGTCGAGCGAGGCCGTGGCCCGAGCGGCCCGTGAGCGCAGCGAACAGGAGCGGGAAACAACATGTTTCTCCGCGAGTCACTAACACCCATCCGCGGGGCCTCTTGGAGTCCCCGGCGGTCTCCACGGCTGCCCCCTCTTCGGTCACGTCATAGGCGGCGCGATGAGTGACGCCATAGAGATTGAGATCCCGCCTCGGCCCGACTACGTGTCTCTCGTGCGGGTGGTGGTGGCCGCCGCGGCGGAGCTGGAGCCGTCGTTGGAGCCGTCGCGCATCGACGACCTGCGGGTGGCGGTGTCGGAGGCGACGACCAACGCGATACAGGCCCACATCCGCTCGGGCTGCACCCGTCCGGTGAGGGTGACCTGCCGGTGTGCCGGCGGGCGAGTGTCGGTGGTGGTCCGTGATGAGGGCCCCGGCTTCGACGCGGACTCCTTGCTGGCGGTGCCGCCCTCAGAGTCGCCGGCCCGTCTGGGTCGGGAGTCCGGAATGGGCATCTCCATCATCCGAGCGCTCGCCGATGAGTTCCACGTCCGCTCGAGTCCGCACGGCACCGAGGCTTGCCTTATCCTCAACTCGCCCTAGCGCCAAGCATTTACGAACCCCAGCCCTAGTAGACCATCACGATGGCCTCAGCCTCAGGAGACGACTCGGACGCCCCCCGACCGTCGCCGCTGACATGGATCGGCAGCGACCGCCGGCTGGCCCGGCGGATCGGCCGGCCGATGCTGCGCTTCCTTCGCATCGAGGCCGCGAGCGGCGTAGTGATGCTGGTTGCCGCGGTCGTGGCCCTTGTCTGGGCCAACTCGCCCTGGCGGGACTCTTACCTGGACTTGCTGCACAGCCATCTTCGTCTTGAGCTGGGCAGCGTGCTGATGCTCGACGAGCCGCTGGAGGCCTGGATCAACGACGCCCTGATGGTGGTCTTCTTCTTTGTGGTCGGCCTTGAGATCAAGCGCGAGCTGGTCGTGGGCGAGCTGCGCCGCCCCGCGGCGGCCGCGCTTCCGGCCGTCGCCGCTCTCGGCGGCATGGTGATGCCCGCGGCGATCTACGCCGCCTTCAACGCTGGGGGCGAGGGTTCGGCTGGCTGGGGGATCCCGATGGCGACCGACATCGCCTTCGCGGTGGGAGTGCTGTCGCTGATGGGGCCGCGGATCTCGAACTCGCTCAAGATTTTCCTGCTCACGCTGGCGATCGTGGACGACATCGGTGCCATCGCCGTGATCGCGGTGTTCTACACCGACGACCTGTCGCTGGACTGGCTGCTGGCGGCGGTCCTGATCGTGATCGTGTTGGCCCTGATGCGCGTGGCTCGCATCTGGTTTACGCCCGCCTACCTGATCGTCGGTGTGGTGCTGTGGCTCGCGGTGTTCGAGTCCGGCGTGCACGCCACCATCGCCGGGGTCGTGTTGGGCATCCTGACACCGGCGCGCCCGCTCGTGAGCGAGAACACGCTCGACGACATGGTGACCAGATGGTTCGAGGGGGATCCGGTGAGCCCGCCGGCGGCGCGGCGGGCCTCCTTCGAGGTGCGTGAGCGGGTGGCGGTTGCCGACCGGCTCGCGATCCTGCTGCACCCTTGGACGAGTTTCGTGATCATTCCTGTTTTCGCTCTGGCCAACGCCGGAGTCGAACTGTCGTCTGACTCGCTGCAAAAGGCCCTGGGGTCGCCGGTCACGATCGGCATCGTGCTGGGTCTCGTGGTCGGCAAGCTCGTGGGCGTAGGGTCGTTCACGTGGCTGGCGGTGCGACTCGGGTTGTGCGAGCTGCCTCGGGAGGCCACATGGGGCAAGTTGCTGGGCGTAGGCGGCGTGGCCGGCATCGGCTTCACCGTGTCGCTGTTCATCACCAACCTGGCCTTCGAGTCCCGCGAGCTCATCGACCAGGCGAAGATCGGGATCCTGGTCGCGTCGACGATCGCGGCCCTCATCGGTGCCGCTATCATCCGCGGCTCTCGACCGGCAGGCGCCGCCGCGGCGGCGCACTAGGTTCTGGCCAGCGTGGTGGGCCGGCCCGTCGAGCCGGGCTCCGCCAGTTCGAAGAAGCTTCCCCAACCCTTGTTCGCCGCTGCTTATCCTGTCCGAGTCCCAAGTTGTTGACGGGCGCCCGCTCGTCGGATCGGTTCGAAGTCCATGGCTAACGCCTTAGTAATCGTTGAGTCGCCCGCCAAGGCGAAGACGATCTCCGGCTACCTCGGAGCCGGCTACGTCGTGGAGTCCTCGATCGGTCACATCCGCGACCTTCCCAGCCGGGCGGCCGAGGTGCCCAAGGCGTACAAGTCTGAGCCATGGGCCCGGCTCGGCATAGACGTGGACAACGGGTTCAAGCCGCTGTACGTGGTCAGCAGCGACAAGCGCCAGCAGGTCCGCAAGCTGAAGAGCCTGCTTGCCGACGCCGATGAGCTGTATCTGGCCACGGACGAGGACCGCGAGGGCGAGGCCATCGCCTGGCACCTGATGGAGGTTCTCAACCCCCGGGTGCCGGTCAAGCGGATGGTCTTCCACGAGATCACGAGGTCTGCCATCTCCGCCGCGGTCGCCGCGCCCCGGGAGCTCGACAGGCGCCTGGTGGACGCCCAGGAGGCCCGCCGGATGCTCGACCGGCTCTACGGCTACGAGGTATCGCCGGTGTTGTGGAAGAAAGTGATGCCCCAGCTGTCGGCCGGGCGGGTCCAGAGCGTGGCCGTGCGCATCGTGGTGGAGCGCGAGCGGGAGCGGATGCGCTTCGTCAGTGCCTCCTTCTGGGGGCTGACCGCCACGTTCTCGCCCCGAGCCGACGAGGGGTCCGAGTTCTTGGCCGCCCTCGCCGTGCTCGACGGCTCGCGTGTGGCGACCGCACGCGACTTCGGTCCCGACGGCCGGCCGGCCCGCGGCGGCGTGAGTGTGCTCGACGAGGCCGGAGCCGCATCGCTGGTTGCGGATCTGCAGGGCGCGGACTTCGCCGTGCGGTCGCGCACCTCCAAGCCGTACCGGCGCCGCCCGGCCCCGCCGTTCATCACGTCCACGCTCCAGCAGGAGGCGGCCCGCAAGCTCGGCATGTCCTCGGCCGCGGCGATGCGGGCTGCCCAGTCGCTGTACGAGAAGGGCTACATCACCTACATGCGGACCGACAGCACATCGCTGTCGTCGGCTGCGGTGGCTGGAGCCCGCTCCGAGGTGGCCAGGCGCTACGGGCAGCATGTGCTTCCCTCCAAGCCGAGGGTGTATGCCAGCAAGGTGAAGAACGCCCAGGAGGCCCACGAGGCCATCCGGCCCGCTGGAGAGGCCTTCGCCGACCCGAAGACGGTGGCCAAAGGTGTGCCGCGGCCCGAGGCCCGGCTGTACGAGCTGGTGTGGAAGCGGACTCTGGCCAGCCAGATGACCGACTGCATTGGCGAGACGGTGCAGCTGCGCGTCGGCGCCCGCACCGAGGAGGGCCGCGACGCCGAGTTCGCCGCCAGCGGCACGGTGATAACCCATCTGGGCTTCCGGGAGGTGTACACCGAGGGCACCGACGCCGGAGATGCGAGCGAGACCGAAGACGAGCGGCGGCTGCCCCCGCTTGGCGAGGGCGACGCGGTGAGCTGCCGGGGGATGGAGGCCTCCGGGCACGAGACGCAGCCCCCGGCCCGCTACACCGAGGCGTCGCTGGTGCGGCGCCTCGAGCAGCTCGGCGTGGGCCGGCCGTCCACCTACTCGTCGATCATGGGCACGATCACCGACCGGGGCTACGTGTGGAAGAAGGGCTCGGCGCTGGTGCCGTCGTTCACCGCGTTCTCGGTGGTGAACCTGCTGGAGCGTCACTTCCCCGAGCTCGTCGACTACGCCTTCACCGCCGACATGGAGGACGATCTCGACCGGATCGCAGCCGGCGAAGAGGAGCAGGTGCCGTGGCTCCAGCGGTTCTATTTCGGCGCTGAGGACGACCCGGGCCTGAAGGAGAAGGTGTCGAGCCGTCTCGGCGACATCGACGCCCGCTCGGTGAACTCGATCCCTCTGGGGGTTGACGCCGACGGGGAGGACGTGGAGGTCCGCGTCGGGCGCTACGGCCCCAGCGTGCGCATGGGCGAGGACTCCGTCTCGGTTCCCGACGGCACCGCTCCCGACGAGCTCACCGTCGAGCGGGTGACGGAGTTGCTGGCCGCCGGCCGCGACGAGCGTGTGCTGGGCACGGATCCCGAGACCGGCCTGGTCGTGGTGGCCAAGTCGGGCCGCTACGGGCCGTACGTCCAGCTCGGCCGCGGTGCCGAGGTGCCCGACAAGCCGAAGTTCGCCTCCCTGTTCAAGACCATGACGCAGGAGACGGTGACTCTGCCGGAGGCGCTGCGGCTGCTGTCGCTGCCCCGCACGGTCGGCGCCGATCCCGCTGACGGGGTGGAGATCACCGTGCAGAACGGGCGCTACGGGCCGTTCGTGCGCAAGGGCGCCGACAGCCGCAGCCTGGCCGGCGAGGACCAGCTGTTCACGGTCACCCTCGAGGAGTGCCTGGAGCTGCTGTCCCAGCCCAAGGGCCGCCGGGCGGCTGCGCCGGCCGCACCCCTGAGGGAGCTGGGGGAGGACCCGGCCACGGGGCGGGCCGTGGTGGTGAAGGACGGGCGCTACGGCCACTACGTCACCGACGGCGAGGTCAACGCGTCCCTCCGCTCCGGAGACACCATCGAGGGGCTCACCCTCGAGCGGGCCTGCGATCTAATGGCGGAGCGGCGGGCGAAGGGGTCGGTCAAGAAGCGTCCCGCCCGCAGGAAGCCGGCCCGCAAGCGCAGCTGACCTTCGCCGCCCGCGGATCGGTCTCTGAGCCGTCGGCGGGCCGCGGCGCCTAGCCTCGGTTGTCGTGGGCAAAGATCCCCTCCGCTCATCGGCCGGCATCCGGCTAGACGATGCCTTCGAGTCAGTCCGGCCCTCGGGCCGCTTGGAGCGGATGTTCGGCACGCGGGACTTCTTCAGGCTCTGGATCGCCCAGGTGGTATCGGCCACCGGCGACTGGCTCGGGCTTTTTGCCACGATCGCCCTGGCGATCCAGCTCGCCCCGGAGGGCTCGAAGAGCACGGCCATAGCCCTGGTTCTGGCCACCCGAGTGGCGCCGGGGTTCTTCCTGGCCACCGCGGTGGGTGTGATCGTCGACCGGCTCAACCGCAAGCGGGTGATGGTGGCCTGCGACATCGGCCGGGCGCTGGTGCTGGTGACGCTGCCGTTCGTCGACACCCTGATCGGGCTGGTGGTGGCCAGCGTCCTGCTGGAGCTGGCCACGATGATGTGGCAGCCCGCCAAGGAGGCGACGGTCCCCAATCTCGTGCCCCGCGACAGGCTCACTTCGGCCAATTCGCTGAACGTGGCCGCCGCCTACGGCATGTTCCCGGTGGCCGCGGGCATAGCCGCGCTGCTGGCCAAGGCGGCCGAGGCGATGCCGGACGAGGGGTGGGTGACGACGCTCCGGCTCAACGAGGAGGGCCTTGCCTTCTACGTGGACGCCCTGTCGTTCCTCGTGACCGCCCTGATCATCTGGCGGATCGCCATCCCCGAGCGCTCCCGTGACGAGCGCCGGGCGGCGAAGCGGGGAAGCCTCGATCTCGGCGGAGCTATCCGCGAGCTTCGGGAGGGCTGGCGCCTGGTGGGGAAGAACCCGATCATCCGATCGGTGAACGTGGGGCTGGCCACCGCGGTGATGGGCGCGGGGATGGTGTTCCTTCTGGGCGCCCGCTTCGTTGACGAGGTGATCGTGGGGCGGGAGGCCGACTTCCACGCCGTGCTGTTCTCGCTTGGAGTGGGCATGGCGGTGGGCGTCGGGGCTGCATCGGCGCTGCAGAACCGCATAAACCGGACCCGGGGCTTCACATCAGCGCTCATCGGCGCGGGTGTGGTGCTGCTGGCGGCCGCGTCGGTGGACCGGCTGTCGCTGATGATCCCGCTGGTGGTGATGCTGGGGATGCTGGCGGGGCCCTCCTATGTGCTCGGGTTCACGCTGCTGCACGAGAACGTGGCCAACGAGATCCGGGGCCGGGTGTTCTCTGCGCTGCTGGTGCTGGTGCGGCTGTTCTTGCTGATTGCCCTGGCCGTGGGCGGGGTGCTGGCCGATTTGCTCGACAACCTGTCGCAGCGCTGGTGGGATGGGGCGGTCTCGGTGCTGGGAGCCCGCGTCGAGCTCCCCGGCGTGCGGCTGACCATGTGGCTGGCGGGGTTGATCATTATCGGCGCCGGCGGCCTGGCCACTTGGAGCCTCCGTTCCGGCGCGACCTGGCCGGCGGATCTGGAGGACGGATCGGACGGGGAGGAAGTCGGGGAGCCGGTCAGGGTGCCTGCGATAGCGGCAATCGGGGAGCCTGTAGCAGCGGCGGGCGAGGCGTCCGAAGGCGCATTGGCGGCGCTGCCGGGTGATGAGCCAGTGGTAGCGGCGGGCGACGCGTCCCACGGCCGATCTTCGGCACCGCCGGGCGATGAGCCTGCGGCGGAGTCGGAGCAGTGACCGGCCGGCTCATCGCGGTCGAGGGGGTGGACGCGTCGGGCAAGTCCACCCAGGCCCAGCTGCTGGCCGACTCGCTGGGGGCGATGTTGACCTTCCAATTCGGCGCCACCGGTGTGGGTGAGGTCATCAGGGGGGTTCTGCTCGACCCGGCCAACGATTCCGTCGACGACCGCACCGAGGCGCTGCTGATCATCGCTGACAAGGCCCAGCACGTCGCCGAGATCGTCGGACCGGCGCTGGAGTCCGGCCGCGACGTTGTGACCGATCGCTTCACCGCGTCGACGCTCGCCTATCAGGGCTACGGGCGGGGGCTCGACCTCGACGAACTGCAGGCGATGATGCGCTTCGCCACCGGCGGGCTCGAGCCCGACCTGAACTTGCTGCTGGACCTCCCGCCCGAGCAGGCCTGGCAGCGCCTGGGGTCTTCCGTGGACCGCTTCGAGGGGCAGGGCCGTGGGTTCCTCGACCGGGTCCGAGCCGGCTATCTGGCCATGGCCGAGACCGATCCGGCCCGCTGGGCGGTGGTGGACGCCGTGGGCACCACCGACGAGGTCGCGGTCCGGATCCTGGCCGTGGTGCGTGAGCGCCTCGGCGGACATCCCGGCAGGCGAGCCGGGTGACGAGCCTCTTGGAGATGGCCGCCGAGACGGCGTCGGCCGATCCGTGGTCGGCGGTGATCGGCCAGCCGCGGGCGGTGGCCGCGCTGGCCGCGGCGGCGGCGTCGCCGGTGCACGCCTACCTGCTGGTGGGCCCCCGGGGCTCCGGCAAGCGGGCCGCGGCGGCCGCGTTCGCGGGCGAGCTGATCGTGGCCGCCGACGAGCGGGCGGGCGCCGAGCCGGTCCGGGCCGAACGGCATCGCCGGCTGGCCGCCCGCGAGGAGCATCCCGATGTCTTCGTGCTCAGCCCCACGGGCAACAGCCTGCGCCGCGAGGAGGAGGTTTCGCAGCTCATCGTCGAGGCGAGCCGCACCCCGGTGGAGGGCCCGCGCAAGGTGCTGGTGGTGGACCGGTTCCACACCGCCACGCCGGCCGCGGCCGCGGCGCTGCTAAAGCCGGTGGAGGAGCCGGTGGCGTCGGTGGTGTGGGTGCTGCTGGCCGAGCAGGTGCTGCCCGAGCACGTGACGATCGCGTCCCGCTGCTCCCGGGTGGACTTCGGGCCGGTGGCCGATGACGAGTTGGCGGCGGTACTTGTGTCGGAGGGTCTGGCGACCGCCGACCGGGCCGCGCTGGTGGCGGCCGCGGCCGCGGGCAACCTCCATCGAGCCAGGGTCCTGGCCGCCGACGAGCGGGTGGCGGCTCGCCGTGAGGCGTGGTGGTCGATCCCGGACCGTCTTGACGGGCACGGGGCCACGGTCGCCGAGTTGGTTGCAGAGCTGCGGGCCTTGATCGACGACGCCGGCGTGGCTCTGACTGAGCGCCACCGGGCTGAGATGGCATCCCTGGACGAGCGCGAGAAGCACTCCGGCGCCCGCGGCTCGGGCCGCCGCGACATCGAGGCCCAGCACCGCCGCGAGCACCGCCAGTTCCGCACCGACGAGATCCGCTTCGGCCTAGTCACCCTCACCGCCCGCTACCGCTCCCAAATCGCACCGGAGCCTGGCGCGGACGCCGTCCCCGACGCAGCCGCGGACCGGCGAGCCATCAGCGCCATCGAGCGCCTCCGAGCCACCGCCGAGAGCCTGATCCGGTCCCCCAACGAGGCCCTGGCCCTCCAAGCCCTGCTACTGGACCACGCCCTCCCACCCGCGCTAGGCGCCAGCCAGGCGCCGACCTGACGGCCGGAACGTCTATAGTTGGCCAACGCAGGTTGTTCGGATAACCGAACAAAGGATCATCCACACGGGAGGCAGTGTGAGCTTGAAGGATCGAGCCGGCCGGGCATATCAAGAAGCGCAGGAACTCACCACCGAGGTGAAGGAATCTGACGCCATGAAGAATGTCGACACGGAGAAGTTGGTTGCTGCCGCTACAGACGCGTCAGGGATCAAGAACCAGAAGGGAAGGGTCACGAAGTGGCAGGTAGCCAAAGCCGCTGCGAATCCAACCAACACAACTCGTAAGGTTGTGACAGCTGTTGGCAAGGAAGTCTATCGCCAGCACAAGGATTCCAAGAAGAACGATCATTAGGGCAACAGAGTTGAGCCTCACCGGGTTTCACGCAGGCTGTTTGTTGTGAGTCTCAGCCTAGTGGTCTGAGTGTTGTTGACGGTCGTGGAGGTCCGCGGCTTCGGCTGGCGGGACGCGGTCGGTGTTGTGGTGGTGGAGCCGTCGGCGGTTGAACCAGTCGACCCATTCCAGGGTGGCGAGTTCGAGGTCGTCGAGGCCTCGCCAGGGGCCGCGGTTGCGGACGGGCTCGGTCTTGTAGAGCCTGATGATGGTCTCGGCCAGCGCGTTGTCGTAGCTGTCGCCTCGGGATCCCACCGAGCTGACGGCTGTGTTCGCGGCGAGGCGCTCGCTGTAGCGGATGGACAGATATTGACCGCCGCGGTCGCTGTGATGCACTACCCCGGCGACGCTGTGGCCGGCGCGGGTGCGTTCCCAGATGGCCTGTTCGAGGGCGTGCAGCGCGAGGTCGCTGCGAAGCTACCTGGAGGCCTGCCAGCCCACGATGCGGCGGCTGTAGGCGTCGGTGACGAAGGCCACATACACGAACCCCGACCAGGTGCGCACATAGGTCAGGTCCGCGACCCACAGCCGGTTCGGGGCAGCAGCACAGAACCGGCGCTCGACCAGGTCCCGGGGCCGCTGCCCAGCGGTGTCGGAGACGGTGGTGCGCCTGGGCTTGCCCCGTCGTCGCTGCTCTGTCATGGCTCCATCCTCTCAAGGGTCGGAATCTGCGCAATACCCGGTGAGGGTCACAGTTGAGCATGACTCTTGATGAGGGGGTTGTCAGCGTGGCTGTACACGTTGGCAACCTGTACCGTCGATATCGCTGGACCGATATGTCGGTCATCGTTGCGTCCAGAAGTTCGTCCACCCATCGAGATGGGCAGCGGTGACTTCTCAACTCGGCGAGATGTGCCGTTCTCTTATGGCCATCTCAGATGACATAGACAAGATGTCTAGAGTTCTCATCGATATGGCTTCAAGAATCCGTCAGGCAGCATCTGAAGCCAAACATATGGAGTCAAGAGCTAGACTCCTCCATATTGCCGGGGCCAATACATCAAGTGCGTTATACGACGCAGCACAGAAGTGCATTAAGGCGGCCAGTGTTCTGTCCTCTGCTCGACAGGTGTCAGCCACCTATGTCCAACAGCATTGGATTGGTATTTCAGGGAGCACAAGCGGCACACAAGAAAGTAGTAGAAGCGTAGGGCAGTCTGTGGAGTCAGATGGAAGAGGCACACTCTCGGATGCTCAAGCTCTTGTGCTGGATCATGAATATAGGACTAGTGTAGGATCAGCCTTCTTCGTGACAGATTCCGATTTGCTTGCCGCGGTGTGCCTACCGCCATACTTTGATTCGTCTGATAGACAAGAGTATGTTCTCCACATTCACGGAGCGCCGGACATTGTAGCGGTCGGCGACGAGCATCTCGGTGCTTCAGAGTTTGGCCGAGTGGTCCGATGCACCGATTGGGCGATCGACAAGAAGCCGATACGACTTTTTTCATGCTCTACAGGCCGCGATCCGAATGGTTTCGCCCAACAGCTTGCTAACGAGTTAAGAGTTCCTGTCACAGCGCCAACTACGCTGGCATGGTCACCAAGCCTGGAGTTCAACACGATTGAAGACCTTAAAGAAGGCAGAATGCCTGAGCCCGTAATATCCGATGCTGTATTAAAGCGAGACGACGTAACCGGTGGGGTCCGTCGCGTCCCCAAGCTACCAGAGACAGGAACGTGGAAAGTATTCTATCCTAGCTAATCCCACCGGGGACATCTAGGAATGCATGTCAATATACGCCTTACAAGACGATCACCAGAGATGGTGAAGGGAGGATGTAGGTGAAGTGGTTATCGGTACTAGAGGCATCAAATGTTAGTGAGGAAGGCATCGTTTCAGAAGTATCAATCCGCCCGAACCATGCTAGGCTCAACGAAAGTCTCGCATCAAGAATTGCTGGCTATCTTTCGCAGGGACGGATGGCGGTGCACACGACTGGAACGTGTGACGATATTCTAAATCCGGAACGAAGCCAGGTTGTCGGAATGTCGCTATACACGGATGGTGTCTATGCCTGGGATGAAGGACTCACGTACTACGTCCGAGAGTATCATCTCTCACCGGGGCCAGAGTTCATTGAACACTGCAGATCAAAGAACTTTCAAGTCGGTGATGTGGGCGATTCCCACGTGTTGGCAATCATTCGCGAGACACTTGGTCCACGTTAGCCGGTCGGTTTCCGATGAAGCCGCCGTCTGCCTTCTTCGCTGATAATCCGCGATGAGTATCGAGGCCACCTCGGCCTGATCAAACCAATGTCAAGAGTGCAACTACCACAGCGATTGCTAACGCTGCTACCAGAGTGATGACTAGACGACGTTGATTCTGTTGTCGCTGTAGTTCCAATGCATGTTTGTGGCCGTCGTGTTCAGTTGCCTTGCTTTCTCGCTGTTGCTCCGGGCGTCGTTTAGCGCCCTCAATCTCCGATCGCCTGCTAGCCCGAATTGATTCAATGGTACTCTCCAGTTCGGCCAGGCAGTTCTGCATTGCCGTCTGTGCAGAAGTCGCATCTAGGCCCGCAAGGTGATCTGTTGCAGTGGGACGCCGCCTTCTTGGCAACATGCCCTCTACGTTTAATGATGCTAGCACTTCGGAGCCTAGGGCTAGAGTACGTTGTGCGACGCTCTCTGCCTCCAACGCGATTCTGTTCCCGTCAGGGAGGTTCCTATCAATTTCAGCGACTTCTTTCCGAAAGTCTTGGGCGGCGAGATTCACGCCTCGTGCCAGCTCGCTTCTAGTGTTGCCAAGTGTCTTGAGTGAAGCCAAGTATTCTTCGTATAGCTCCTCGCGCTCCTTCAATCCCATACGTACTCCTGCAGCCGTAGCAGATCTGCCAATGATGGTGGTGCCATTGGAACAATCACGCTCGGCTCGCCTAGGCCGCTTAGGTGCAAGAGACCTCGGTTGGGTGTGAATTTCCATCGGACGAAGGGACCCAACAAATCACTAAGCTCCGATTGGTCGACACCCAGAATCAACACATTCGAAATCGCTCCTCGGGCCTCGAAGCCTAGGAGCGAGCTGAAGCTAGTCATTGAGGCCCACCATGCAAGGATGTGGACACGGACCTGCGGTCCAGAAATCAACAGTTGGCGCATACTGTCAGCGGCTGATTCGGCCGAAATGGGGTCGGTCTTCTGCATCATGGTTCTGTCGATGCCCAAACCTACAACATATAGCGGCGAAAGATCGGGTGTTCGATTATCTATGGTATCGGCTAGTGACTTGATGGATTCACTCACCTTGTGACGGTTTATTACATCCACTGTTGCGCCGAAATGAAATAGAATATCGACAACTCTCTCCAAGTTGCAGCGTTGCCGCTCTCCGGGATCGAGCAAGTCTAGAAACACAAATGTCGGATGATTTACCGGATGCTGCATGCACAGAGCGATTGTCGCGGACATCAATGCACCGAGTGCGAGGTTTGGAGATTCAGATTCTGTGTGGGGCGCGATGAGTCCACCTGGCAGGCCATGAGTGGAGCTTGCACCGATCACAGCCAGATGGCTGCCAGCGTTCCTAGATAGTTGAGCCCCGACAAGTCTCGGTACGATAGACAGTGAAGTGCCGACTACTGCGTGTCGTTGGTTCGAGTCTGATTGGGACGCCTTGCGGAGCACCCGCAATTCCTCCAAATGCTGAATGACGGTCCCAGGGGCTGCGCCGTCGAACACGGTCGGAGGCGCGCCGGTCGGGTGAGCGTTCCAGAGTGTCGTGCGTAGTTGGGCCATGTCCGACGGATCTGCGTCAAGAATCATTCCTCGACGATTCGCCTCGAGTAATCCCGTCTCCTCATTGACGATGATCTCACCACGAAATCGAAGTCGGGCTGCTTCATTGTTGGCCGGAGCAAGGACGACCTGAGACTCGGTCAGCGAATTTTTCAATGCTAATCGAATTGGAAATTGCGCGAAGATACCGTCCTGCTGCGCCAATAGAGCCGTAATGCCGCTCAATGTCTGAGAGGCTAGGATCAGATGTATTCCATACGCTCTGCCTTCGCGAGCAAGTCGTACCAGATGCTCTAAAGCAAGGTCCGACCATACTTCGTCGCCCGAGAACAACTTGTGAAACTCGTCGATCACGACTAGGATTCTGGGCATTCTTTCGTCTGGCGTCGCCTTCCGGTAGCGCTCGATGTTGTCGCCGTAGGGCCTCATGGCATCAGCCCGCCGCTTGAATTCGTAGACGAGTTCACCGAGGATCGCGCATCCGAATGCTTGATCGCTTCGTAGACCGAGAATCCTGGCGTGGGGTAGGAAACTCGGATCATCTGGAGGGTGAGGAGCCAACGCACCCAGTGTGAGCCCTTCCTTGAGGTCTAGTAGGTACATCTCAACTTCATCAGGCGAGTATTGCCATGCAACGCTGTGAACTAGTGCCATCAGCAAGTTTGACTTGCCTTGACCGACCGCGCCCGAAACGAGGATATTGTGTCGTTGATAGCGCTCATCTCCTAGAGTTATCGTTAAGCTATCTACGCCAGCTTTGCCGATAATGGCGGAAATACCGGCCGCACTTGAACGGCTCCACTTCTCAATACCACCGTGGACTTCCGAAAAGCGAATCGAGGGCAATCGGGCGCCGCGGATTGCCTCGCTAACAGTCGTCACTTTCCGCAGAACACTGTCAATTGCCAGCGCCTTCCTAGGAACGAAACAGAGATCGGGGAAGTCGAGAGGTTCCAAGCAATTGTCATCCAGATCGATCGTGATGGCATTATCGTAACTAGGGCCATTCGCCATGAAGTCAGGTAGAGCGATGCTCTTGTCGAAGTCGATGCAAATGGATATCCCGCATCTCGTACCAGACGCCATGAGACGCAACATTCTCAAGTAGAGTTGTTCATCCATTCCTGACGGATAGTCACGTATGATGACAACTTGGTAGGATTCGATGGGTTGGCGACATTCCGCTCGCAAAGCTGCAAGCGTCATGTCCCGCCCTCTGGTATATTCGGCGATACGGGTAACGTCGCGGGAAAGCTCGTCGAAGAGTATACTCAACTCGTCTGGGTTCACTCTCGGCTCTGGTAGCAGTTCGGCTTGAGCGCTGCGCAAGTCGACGAAGGGAGCATGAGTTCCGCGAAGACATGGATCATAGTGATGGATGATCAGCTGGCCTGGTGCCGTGCGTACGAGCGCATCCAGCACGAGTGCCGCAAGAAGTGCTTCAGCCCCCTCTCTCTTCAGATTATGAAGAACTATCAAATTGCGATGATTCAGAAACGGCACGATTGCCGGCGCCTCGACTGGTAGGTTGCTCGCTTGCTCATCCGCCCGCCGGTCCGAGGGTTCTAGGCGAAAGGTGCCTACTTCAAGGTACTCAGCTACCGACAACATGCTGAGGGCATTGCTGTCTGACGGTCGAAGCAGCTTCGTGGCAGATTCTTGGACTTTAGTGGAATGTTCAATCAACCGCTGTGAGGCCCTGTTGCGCGCTACGCTGATCTTCCGTTGACGTGAAGCCTCAGCTGAGTATTTCTCGTTGTCAATACGCGCCAGAATGAGGGCAACTTCAGCGAGTCGAGCGCCCAAATAATCACTGACGGATTCAGCAAGATGGTGTGAGCGCCATTTGAGCCTTTCTAACTCGGATTTGGAGGCAGACGGTCTAGCCACTTTCGATTCCGTCGGTGAGGGTGGAGTCTAGATCATCTTGAACTGCTGTCTGGAGTTCCCCTGAGGTGTTATGATCCTCTGAATCCGCCGGCCCACTTGCTGAAGGTCCTGCCTCATACTTGCCGACTAGAACTCTGGCGGGGCGTACGACTAGTTCGCCGAAAGTGAACCCTCGGCGCTGTAAGTCGATATTGCAGTGGTCCTGTGACTCATCTGACACCGAAACCGCTTCAACCATGTCATGAAAACGCGGATCGAATGCGCCCTCCCATTCAATTTCTGTGAGACCACGTCGAAAAAATGCCTCCAAGATCTCGTCTACAATCGACAACAAGGACTCGTCCCTTTCGGCGGCACGTTCCAGGCGATCACAAATCAAGACTACGTCTAAGATTATGGGGAGGAGAAACTGCTGAACTAGACTTTGTCTGGCGAAGTCCAGTTGCTCAAAGAGTTCATTGAAAGCCCGATCTTTGGTCTTGTCTGCTAACAGGCGACGTTCGAATAATGAGCGAAGATATGCCAACTCACCAAATATCCGTTCTTCAACGCCAATTCGGTCTCGATCAGTCGTCCCGGTCGATAATGGTTTCGTGCTCATTCGACAGACACATCGCGGATGTGAGCGGCCTTAAGAGCGATCTCCTCATCTGACAAGTTGGCAATGCGATCAATGCTAAAGTTTCCGACTAGCTTGCCGGTCGTCCTGTCGAATACTTGTATAAAGATAGTCTGATCGATGTCGTAGGCGTATTCCACATCAACAGGGGCACTAGCAGGGTAGGGTGGAAATGAGACGATTGCTTCCCCAATCCTAGTCACGTAGTCGGGATCTGTGTCGTCTCCCTCAGTGACCTCGACGCGAAGTTCAGTCTGGCCGTCACTGACCGTATAGTACTGCTTACGTATCGTGAAAGGTATGTTGGAGTTTCGCGGTATCAAAATGTCGTTTACTTGCCGGTATGCGGAGTCGAGTACGAGGAGTCCGAGACTTTGGGACGTAACGTCTTGAACGTGTATCGGGCTTCCGTCCGGACGTAATTCTGGCAGTGCAGAGGAGGTCGCATGGTCCTCGACAGCCACAAGGTGTGCCTGAATCGCTGCCCCGAGCGCGACTATCTCGTCAGGATTTGCCCCTCGTTCCGCTGGCTTGCCAGCAAGGCGCTCTAGCATTACTCGCACTTGGGGCATCCGAGTGGATCCGCCTACGAGTAAGATCTGATCGATGCTATCCCATGTCTGTCCCGCGTCATTGAGCACGTCCTCTACCAAGCCGGTGGTTCTCTCAAGGAGTTTGGAGGTGAGGTCGTCGAAGATGTCACGGGTTATAGCTATGGGTTGAACGAATCCGTCAGCAGCCAGCATGACCTTCGTCGAGGCGACCGACGTGAGAGAGCGTTTCGCCGATTCCGACTTCTCTCTGAGGTCTGCTTCGAGCGGGCCACCATCAAGAAGGTCGGATCCTCCTGCATCAGTGTACTGTTCATTGAGCCATTGCATCGTACGGTTGTCCCAATCGAATCCGCCAAGATTCCGATCACCATCCGTAGCGATAACTTCGAAAGAGCCCGAAGTGATCGTCATGACTGTCACATCGAAGGTACCACCACCAAGATCATATACAAGAATCGTCTGCTTCTCATCTATATCCAATCCGTATGCAAGGGCGGCGGCCGTAGGCTCATTGATAATGCGACGAACTTGGAGTCCCGCAATCTCACCAGCATCTTGAGTAGCCTTTCGACGAGCATCATCGAAGTAGGCTGGTACGGTGATCACCGCTTCCTCAACATCAGTTCCGAGCGCGTACCGGGCGTCTTCGGCAAGCCGCTTGAGAATCATGGCAGACACATCTTCCGGCCGATATTCAACGCCGCTCGACGAATGATATAGCCACGACGGATCACCCATGAAGCGTTTAACGAATTGAACTACATCGTCTGGTGCCATCGGAATTGAGTTTTTTGCCATCTGCCCGACCAACGGTTGATCGTCTTGAAACATAACAACCGATGGCGTAAGACGAGCACCGTCGCGATTCTCAAGGATCTCTGGCTTGCCGAGCGGACTGACGTACGCTACGGCCGAATATGTGGTGCCAAGATCGATTCCGACGATGGTACCCATCAAAGTGTCCTTGATATGCTAGAGAGAGTTTGCATATTTGTTTGCGGTATTCGATGCTGATTGTAAGGCTTGAATTGCGCCATTTACCTCTTTCTCTGCTATCCGGAGGGTTTGGATCAATTGCTGATCCACCTGTTGAGCACTGCCCCCTACCGTGGCGTTGACTTGACTGACAGCTTGAGAGAATTTTGTCTTGAATCCTGCGAGGCCCTGAGCGGTAGTCTTAGCATCGCTCGAGAGTGCAGCGATTTGCTGTTTGAGTTGGCTAAGCTGTGACATGGGAATGCCTTCCGTATGTGCTGGCTGGCGAGGACGCTAACCTACGCCTAGCTTTGCGCCCCTGATGATTCCGGCCTTGATGTCCTTGTACGCTGCTTTCCATCTGTGCATTCGATGTACCTTGACATAACCGAATATCGCTCCTCCCAGAAGGATAAGGCCGACAATCGGATGCAGCGAGCCACCTATCCCAAATGCAAGTAGCATTGCTACGATCCATACACCCCGCATGAAGCCTACAGGATGTCTCCATATGATGGATTCTGACCTCTTAATCACGGCTTCACGCTCCTTCAACATGGTCTTAGTCTCTGAGTCTAGATTGCTAAGCCGGGCAGCGGTTTGCATGTCTTTACGGGCACGCTCTACCTGGGCAGACGACGTGAGTATGAAGATCTCGCCGTTGTCAACCAGCGTAGCGAATGTGAAGGTATTGTTGAGTAGGGCCAACCCGTAGACACTATTAAAATACTCATTATCAGGATGGGCCTTCACCACGCGCTCCAGAATCTGCACCGCCTCCGTTACGTGGTTCGGATCGCCACCCTTGAGATGGAGCTTCAGATGGCTCTCTGCGCTCGCAGCCTCATACAATGCATTTTGGGGATCGACCGAATGCGCATCACGGAACTTCTGGAGAGCAGCCTCATCGTTGTCGAGTGCTTCGTATGCGCACCCTAGATCGAAGTGATATTGTGGCTTGGTTTGGTTGAGTCGGATGGCCTCATTGAATGAGAACTCAGCTTCTCTCCAGTCGTTGAGGCCCATGGCTGAGTTAGCACGGATATACCACATCTCATCGTTGCCGCCCTGAAATTGAAGGGCTTCTCGAGCGGCAAAGTTTGCGGTGGGGTAGTCGAATTCTGCTATTGCATGGTGGGCGCGTTCAGCCCAGTCGGAGACTCCTGTCCCTTGTTGATCTGCAGCACGGTCGGGTGATTCATAACTCTGGGCGCGATGTGTTTGACGGTCTTGATTGTACGTTCGACGTGAAGCAGCATTGAGCAGGGTCTCCCTAGCCCATCCGATCTGCTCCATACGGTTCTCAGCCTGATGGCGGGCTGCCATATCTGGAGAATTCTGACGCTTCCTCCAGCGTTGTCTCTGTGTCTTGAGTGCCTCTTGGATCTCGTCATCGCTCGCGGTCTCAGAGATCTCAAGGATCTCGTAGTAGTCAACAAAATCTGTCATCGTGTGAGTGAACTCCTCTTGTGCAATTGTCTTGCGAAGTCATGTGCGCCGTGATGCCCAGCCTCGGCTCGTGTATACAGATACCTGCGGTGAGGCGAAACATCGACACCATAGGCTACGGTAGTTCTCGGGTCTAGGCTTGTCAAGCAGTAGGTTCAACATGAAATTGCATAAGATTCCTGACAGATCCTTCGCTGGATACATGACTACAACTGCATCGACACCACACCGCCGTAGGCGTCCCTACGTGGACTTGCCCGCTCGCCCGGACGGTGACGCGCGCCGGGCTCGGGCGCGACCGGTAGTCTGAGCGGGCGCTGAGTGGCTTTGCCCGCTGGATGTACAGGCCCGAATAGCTCAGTCGGTAGAGCGACGCTCTCGTAAAGCGTAGGTCAGGGGTTCAAATCCCCTTTCGGGCTCCCTCTCCCCCGCATCCCCAAAAGAGGCGGCTCGTGGCCGACCAGGCAACCTTCGCTGACGACGCCCTGCCGCTGATGCCGTCGCTGTACTCGGCGGCGCTGCGCCTGACCCGCAACCCCGCCGACGCCGAGGACCTGGTGTCGGAGGCCTATCTGCGGGCCTACCGGTCCTACGGCACGTTTACCGCCGGCACCAACCTCAAAGCTTGGATGTACCGCATCCTCACCAACGCCTACATCAGCGAGTACCGGCGCCGCCAGCGCCGGCCCGCGGAGACCGACCTTGGCGACGTGGAGCACCTCTACCTATACCGTCGCCTCGGCGGCGACGTCGGCGCGCGGCTCGGTCGCACCGTCGAGGACGAGCTGGCCGCGCTGTTCGAGGACCATGAGGTGAAGCAGGCGGTGGAGGACCTCCCCGACTACTACCGCCTGCCGGTGCTGCTCGCCGACGTGGAGGGGTTCTCCTACCGCGAGATCGCCGAGATCCTCGACGTCCCGATCGGCACGGTGATGAGTCGCCTGCACCGGGGAAGAAAACAGCTCCACAAGCGGTTGTACGACTTCGCCGTCCGCAACCGGCTCCTCCCCGACGCGCCGGACCTCCCGTCCGACCACCCCACCGAGCCGCCCGCCGACGGCGCCTCACGGCCCGACTCCCCGGGCCGAGACCACGACGACAGGAGTTGAGCGGTGGCTCACATCTGCGACGACGTTTGCCGAGACCTGCACCTCTACCTCGACGGAGAGGCGACCGTCTCGACCCGAACCGTCATCTCCGTGCACCTCGAGGACTGCCCCTCCTGCACCGACGTGTTCCACTTCGAGTCCCAGGTCCGGCTGGTGGTGGCCCGCTGCTGCGGGGAGCCGGTCCCGGAATCGCTGCGAGTGCGCGTCCTGCAAGCCATCTACACTTCGGGCCCATGACCATCGCTGGACTTGCGAGACGGACGGGCCCATGACCATCGCTGGACTTGCGAGACGGACGGATCCATGACCATCGCTGTCGTTTGGCACTTCTGGATCGCCATCCCGCTCGCCGTGGCCGGCATCGTCTCGATCGTGGCGACGATTGCCGGTTATCTCCAGAAGGTCACCTACAAGCGATACCCGAGGGACTGAGCCCCGCCGCATGGGCGCCCCCTCCGAGGATCCCGGCGATCCCGCCGCTGGAGACTCCACCGAATCCGCCGAGCGCACCAAGCTCACCGAGCGCACCAAGCTCACCGGATCCGCCGAATTCACCGAGCGCACCAAGCTCACCGGATCCGCCGAATTCACCGAGCGCACCAAGCTCACCGGATCCGCCGAACTCACCAAGCTCACCGGATCGGCCGAGTCCGACGACCCTTTAGACCCCATCGACTGGGACATGGCCCGCCGGGTGGCCGTGCACAACGCCAAGCGCGAGCCCTACACCGGGGCCCGCTGGCGCGACGGCGTGGCCGAGGACTTCGCCGAGTGCACCCAGCGGGCCGAGGAGCTGGTGGCCGAGTTCACGGGTCTGCGGTCGAAGTCGGGCCCGGCCCGGGGAAGGGTCACCGACCGCGTCGGCTGGATAGACGCCAACCTGGCCTCGTTCCAGCGGCTGCTGCGGCCCCTCACCGCCAAGCTCGGCTCGGGCTCGGACGGGGTGCTGGCCCCCGTCACCCGCCGGGTGGCCGGCGCCGAGCTCGGTTTCATGCTGGGCTGGATGTCCACCCGGGTGCTGGGCCAGTACGACCTGCTCGTCATCGAGGACGAGAAGCCCGAGGACCAGGACATCGTCTACTACGTGGCACCCAACGTCGTGTCGCTGGAGAACCGCTATGCCTTCGATCCGGGCCAGTTCCGGCTCTGGCTGGCGCTCCACGAGGTGACCCATCGGGCCCAGTTCACCGGTGTGGACTGGATGCGGCCGCATTTCATAGGCCTCGTCGAGTCGGTGCTCGACTCGGTCGAGCCCGACCCGAAGCGGATCGCGGCGGCCGTGCGCCGGGTGCTGGAGGCCCGTCGGAGAGGCGAGGATCCGCTGGCCGCCGGCGGCGTGATGACCCTGCTCGCCTCGGAGGCCCAGATCGAGACGCTGGAGAAGCTGGCCGGGCTGATGAGTCTGCTGGAGGGCCACGGAGACGTGATCATGGACCGCGCCGGGGAGGGTCTTGTCCCCTCCGCGCCCCGCTTCGGGCGGGTCATGCGCAATCGGCGCCAGTCGGTGCGCGGCTTCGCCAAGATCTTCCAGCGTGTGATCGGCCTCGACGCCAAGATCAAGCAGTACGCCGAGGGCGAGCGCTTCATCGAGGCAGTGGAGAAGGCCGGCGGCCCGGCCCTGTTCGACCGGGTGTGGGAGGGTCCCGAGAACGTCCCGGGCATCGCCGAGATCCGCAGCCCTCGCGACTGGGTCGCCCGCATGGGCGCGGCGGAGGCCGCGGCCTGAAGCGGCGGCACGCGGCGTGACCGGCACGGTCGAAGGCACTGGCAGCATCAGCCAGCCAGGCCGTGGCCGCGGCTGCGAGCCTGCTCTCGACATCGACGCTCTGTTGGTCCGCTGCACCTTCCCGGTTCCCGGAACGGCGGTGGCCTGCGGCTTGTCGGGCGGGCCGGACTCCTCAGCCCTGGTCGCGCTGGCCACCGCAGCCGGGCTGGAAGTAACCGCCTGGCACGTCGACCACGGCCTGCGCCCCTCAGCCCCCGCCGACGCGGAGGCGGCCCGGGCCATCGCGGCCCGCTTCGGAGCTGCCTTCGAGCTGCGCCGGGTTCGGGTGGAGCCCGGCCCCAACCTTGAGGCCCGGGCCCGATCCGCCCGCTACGGGGCCCTGCCAGCCGATGTGCTGGTCGGCCACACTGCCGACGACCGAGCCGAGACCGTGCTGTTCAACATCGGCCGGGGCGCCGGTCTCGCCGGTGCGGCCGCCCCCTATGCAGGTGTCGGCCGCCCGCTCCTTGGGCTGCGCCGCTTCGAGACATGCGCAGTATGCGAACAGTTCGAGCTGCCGACGGTTCGCGATCCCATGAACGACGATCCGTCCTTCGCCAGAGTGGCCATACGCAACGAGGTGATTCCGGCGCTGGCCCGAGCGTTGGGCCGAGATCCTGTGCCGCTGCTCAACCGGCACGCCGACCTGGCCTCCCAGGCGTTGAAGGTGATCGCGGAGCTGGCCGCGGAGCTGGATCCCGCCAGCGCCACCGATCTCGCCGGAGCCCCCCGAGCGGTGGCAACCGAGGCTCTGAGAAGGTGGATCTCAGACACCGTCGGCTCGGCTCCCTCGGCCGCCTCGATCGACCGTGTGCTGGATGTCGCGGGGGGCCGCGTCGTCGCCACGGAAATCACCGGCGGTCATCGGGTGGCCCGTCGCGCCGGTCGTCTGCGCATCGAGCCCCGCTCGCCGCAGTAACCATGCCGACAAGGGGCCGAGCGGGTAGAGGCACTTCTGGTGAGCAGCACACCAGGCGGGATGGACAGGCTGGAAGCGGTGCTCGATAGCGGTTCGCCACGAACATCAAGCGGTTAACCACACCACATGTGGCAAACCGATTGAAGTTCGTTCTGTCGGTGGTGGGGTCGATGCTGGCGAACCATCCCCCACTGGCCCGCCCGTCGGTGGATCCACGCTAGGGCGGCAGAGGCCTCGTGAGAGCCCGGTATCGTGCCAGGGTGAGCTTGCCGCCGGAACAGCCCGGGGCACGACTGCCGCTGCCGCCGGGGTCGGTCGGACGCGCCATCATTACCGAGAACGAACTGCAGGCTCGCGTCGAGGAGATCGGCGCGGAGATCACCGCCGACTACCGGGGCCGGCCCCCGCTGCTGGTCGGGGTCCTGAAGGGCGCCTTCGTGTTCATGAGCGACCTCGCCCGGTCCATCGACCTGCCTGTGGAGTTCGATTTCATGGCGGTGTCGTCGTACGGCCACAGCACCGAGTCCAGCGGCGTGGTCCGCATCATCAAGGACCTTGAGACCGACGTGCGCGGTCGCCACCTGGTGCTGGTGGAGGACATAGTCGACTCCGGCCTCACCACCGACTACCTGGCGGAGTTGCTGCAGGCCCGGGGCCCGGCCAGCTTTGAGATCTGCGCCCTGCTGGTGCGTGAGGACGCCCGCTCCGAGGGCATCCGCTACGTCGGGTTCTCGGTCCCGGCCGACTGGCTGGTGGGGTACGGGCTGGACGTGGCCGAGCGTTACCGCGAGCTGCCGTCGGTCCATCTCTTCGACCTGGACCCCGCATGAGCACGACGCGCGCCCGAGCGGTTCTGATCGTGGCACCGCTCGGAGTCCCGTATCGATTCGATTTGCAGCTGAGCGGCAGGAATCTCGCATGAGTGGCAAGTGGTCGGAGGGGATCGAGCCCCGCGGCTTCCGCTGGATCATCACCGACCGCTTCGGCGTTTGCGAGCGTCCCGGTGGCTACGGTGCCGGGCACCGGCGGGTGCGGCGCCTCGAGGAGATCATCTGGCTGCGCCGCAACGAGATCGACCTGATCGTCAGCCTGACGTCCATCCCCTACAACCTCCGCGACTACGACGAGCACGGGCTGGTCCACAGGCACCTGCCCTTCTCGGACCCCGGCGGCGGGTCCGAGCGCCTAGGGGAGATCCTGCGAACCATCCACGATCACGTCGCCAGCGAGCGGGTGGTGCTCCACCACGACTCGATCGGGGACCGGGTGTCGGGCGTGGTGGCGGGCTACCTGCTGTGGTCGGGCCTGGTCGACAGCGGTCCCGAAGCCATCACTATCGCCGAGCAGCTCCTCGAGCGCGAGCTGGGCCCGGTGGCGCGCGAGATTGTCTCCATGGCCCAGAAGCTCAGGTCTACGCCGTGACGGCCGCGGACGAGCCCCGCGCCGCCCGACGGGCCTTCGTGGCGTTGGGATCCAACCTGGGGGACAGGATGGCCCACCTGCGGGGCGCGGTCGGCGGCTTCGACGGCGTGGACGCGGTCTCCGACGTATACGAGACCAAGCCGGTGGGCGGCCCCGAGCAGGGCCCTTACCTCAACATGGTGGTGCGGTTCCACACGTCCGCGAGCCCCCGGGAGCTGCTCCGGCAGTGCCGGGCCTCAGAGCTGGAGGCGGGACGGGTGCGAGTGGTGCGCTGGGGGCCCCGCACCCTCGACGCGGATGTGCTGTGGATCGACGGCGAGCGGGTGGACGCCCCCGACCTCGTGGTCCCGCATCCCCGCATGTACGAGCGGGACTTCGTGCTCGTGCCCCTGTCCGACGTGGGCGCCGACCTGCTGCCCGACGGTTTCGACCCCGAGTCCTGCGATGGCGTGGTCAGGCTCGGGCCACTGCACCTCTAGATCGTGCGGTCGGTTCGCGTCATCGGTTCCGGCCGGGCCGGCGGTGCCATGGCTGCCGCGCTGGCCCGGTCCGGCTGGCAGGTGCGCCCCGTCCTGGGTCGGTCCGCGCCTCCAGCCGATGTGGTCGCGGCGGCCGCCGACGTCGATCTGGTGCTGATCGCCACTCCCGACGCCGCGGTGGCGGAGGTGGCGGCCGCGGTGGAGCCCTCATCCGCCGCCGCCGTGGCGCACCTGGCTGGGTCGCTGGGCCTCGACGTTCTCGCCCCTCACCCTCGTCCCGCGGCCCTGCACCCTCTGGTGGCGCTCCCGGATGCCGCCGTCGGGGCGCGGCGCCTGCTCGCGGGCTGCTGGTTCGCGGTCGCGGGCGACCCTGTTGTCCGACAGGTGGTCGCCGACCTCGGCGGAAGGGCCTTCGAGGTGGCCGACGGCGACCGGGCCGCCTACCACGCCGCGGCGGTGGTCGCCTCCAACCATCTCGTTGCCCTGCTCGGCCAGGCCGAGCGGATCGGCGCCCGGGCCGGTGTGCCCTTCGCCGCCTTCCTCGACCTTGTCCGGGCCACCGTGGACAACGTCGACGAGCTGGGCCCGGCCGCGGCGCTCACCGGCCCCGCGGCCCGAGGGGACGAGGCCACCATCCGGCGCCATCTCGACGCCATCGCGCCCGCCGAGCACTCCGCCTACACGGCTCTGGCCGACGAGGCCCGCCGCCTCGCCGGCCGCGCCGCGCCGCCGTGACGGGCCCCGCCAACCGCGCCGCGACCGAGGCCACGATCCGCGGCCTGCGCTCCGGTCTGGACGAGGCCCGGGCCGGCGGGCGCCGCGTGGGACTCGTGCCCACCATGGGATTCCTCCACGACGGACACCGCTCGCTGATCGAGCGGGCCCGATCGGAGAACGACCGGGTGGTGGTGTCGATCTTCGTCAACCCTCTGCAGTTCAACCCCGGGGAGGACTTCGACGACTACCCCCGCGACCTCCGCCGCGACCTCGCAGTGTGCGCCGAGGCCGGTGCCGACATCGTTTTCGTGCCCGACCAACAGGAGATGTACCCCGAGCCGGTGGCCACCACTGTGCATCTCGGGACCCTCGCCGACGTGCTGTGCGGCGCCTGTAGGCCCGGGCACTTCGACGGGGTGGCCACCGTTGTGGCCAAGCTATTCGCGATCGTGGGGGAGTGCTCGGCCTACTTTGGGGAGAAGGATTTTCAGCAGCTCACGATCGTGAAGCGCATGGCGAAGGACCTGTCGCTGCCGGTGCGGGTGGTGGGCTGCCCCACGGTGCGCGAGCCCGACGGGCTTGCCCTCTCCAGCCGCAACGCATACCTGAGTCCCGACGAGCGAGCCCAGGCGCCCGTGCTGCGCCGGGCCCTCGAGGCTGGGGCGGTCATGGTGGAATCCGGGGAGACCGACGGCGCCGTCGTGGAGGCCGAGATGGCGGCGGTGATAGGCGGCGCGTCCTTGGCGCGGATCGACTATGCGGCCGCGGTGTGCCCGGCCACCCTCACAAGGGGCCAGCAGCCGCTGCGGGGCGACGTGCGGCTGCTGGTGGCGGTGCGCTTCGGCAAGGCCCGGCTCATCGACAACCTCGGCTGCCGCGCCGGCCTTCCGCTCGGCCTCTGAGCGTCCACGGCTACGGCTGATCCGCCGTATCCTGCGGCGGTGCTGCTTACCATCGACGTCGGCAACACCCAGACCGTCGTCGGCGTGTACGACCCCGGCGCGGTCCACGGCTCGGGGGCGGCTGACGGGCTCGTCGATCACTGGAGGCTCTCGACCGACCCGCAACGCACCGCCGACGAGCTCGGTGTGGTGATCAGGTCGCTGCTGAGCACGGTCGGAATCGACTTCGAGACACACATCGCGGGAGTGTCCATCTGTTCGGGGGTTCCTCGTCTGCTGGCAGGCCTGCGGGAGATGGTGCGGCGCCAACTGGGGTTCCTGCCGGTGGTGGTCGGGCCGGGAATCAAGACCGGCATGTCGATTCATTACGACAACCCCAAGGAGGTGGGAGCGGACCGGATCGCCAACGCGGTGGCGGCCTACGACCTCTACGGTGGCCCCACCGTGGTGGTGGACTTCGGCACGGGCAACAACTTCGACGTGATCTCGGCCGACGGCGCATTCATGGGCGGGGCCATCGCGCCCGGCATCGAGATCAGCCTCGACGCGCTGTTCGGGCGGGCTGCGGCCCTCGGCGCGGTGGAGTTGGTCGAGCCCCGCAGCGTGATCGGCAAGACCACGGTCGAGTCGATCCAGTCCGGTGCCCTGTACGGCTTCACGGCCATGGTCGACGGCATGAACGCCCGCTTCTTGGCCGAATTGGGCGAGGCGAACATCGTGGCCACCGGGGGCCTCGCCCATGTGATCGCCCCGATCTCCGAGACCATCGATCATGTCGAGCCGTTCCTGACCCTGCACGGGCTGCGCATCGTGTACGAGCGCAACCAGGATCGATGATCGACGAGGTCGCGCCGGCTCCGAGACGGCCGGCCGGCGCCTGATCCCCCTTCTAGCCGGTTAGGGCGGGGGTCTCGGTCAGACGGTCGGAGGCCAGGCGAAGCACCGAGGTCGCGGGGGTGTCGGGCAGGGAGGTGAGCGCGGCCTGGGCCTTGTCGGCCCAGAGACGGGCAGTGTCGCGGGCCTCGTCCACGCCAGCAGTGGATCGCACCAGCTCGGCGGCCCGGTTGCGGGCCGCGGCGTCGATGGGTCGACCGAGGATCGAGCGCAGCTCGTCGCCCGCGGCCGGGTCGGCCAGGGCTCGGATGACGGGCAGCGTGTAGGTGCCTTCGGCCAGGTCGTTGCCGGCCGGCTTGCCCAACTGCGACTCGGTGGCCACCAGGTCCAGGATGTCGTCGACGATCTGGAAGGCCATGCCGTAGGCGAAGCCGAACTCCCCGAGCGCCTCCACCGCGGGCCGGGGCACCTCGGCGACGGTCGCCCCGATCCGGCACGAGATCGACAGCAGCGCGGCCGTCTTGCCCGACACGGCCCGCTCGTAGCGCTGCTCGCTGCGTCCGGTGTCGTAGGCGTTCTCGAGCTCGATTATCTGGCCCTCGCAGAGCTGGGTGATGGCCTCGGCCAGCAGCACCGCGATCTCGGCCCCGAGCGAGGCTGCCATCGCCGACGCCCGCCCCAGCAGGTAGTCGCCGGCCAGGATGGCCCGCAGGTTGCCCCACTGGGCGTTGACGCTGGGGACCGAGCGCCGGGTGGTGGCGCCGTCCATCACGTCGTCGTGGTAGAGCGAGCCGATGTGGACCAGCTCCACTGATGTGCCGCCTTTGATCGCGGCCACAGACGACGTCGTCGGCGCCTCGTCGCACACCAGCGATGAGGCGAGGCAGAAGCCGGGTCGGACCAGCTTCCCACCTGCCGTGATCAGGTGCCGGGCGAGCTCGGTGACGAAGTCGTCGGAGGTCGCCGCAACCCTGAGCAGCTCGTCCTTCACGCGCCGCAGGTCGTCCTCGAGGCCCGGCAGCAGTGCGAAGGGTGAGGTGGCGGTCACGCCGCGAGGGTAATGGGGGACTGGCCGGACGTGCTGCAACGCGCCGTGTCGGCGGCGCAGCCGCGGGCTATGCGGGCGTCGCCGCCCGCGACCGCGACGTGGCCCATGTCACAGCGCGGCCGCGAGCCGCAACACAACTCATGTCACAGCACCGGGTTACACTGACCAGCGTGAGGCAACTAGGCGTTCGGGAGGCGTGAGCGATGTTCGAGCGGTTCACCGACAGGGCCCGTCGAGTCGTGGTTCTGGCCCAAGAAGAGGCGCGCCTCCTCAACCACAACTACATTGGCACCGAGCACATCCTGCTGGGCCTCATCCACGAGGGCGAGGGAGTGGCGGCCAAGGCGCTGGAGTCGCTGGGGATCAGCCTCGAGTCCGTGCGGGGTCTAGTGGAGGAGATCATCGGCCAGGGCGGCAACTCGCCCAGCGGCCACATTCCGTTCACACCCCGGGCCAAGAAGGTTCTTGAGCTGAGCCTGCGCGAGGCGCTGCAGCTCGGCCACAACTACATCGGCACCGAGCACATCCTGCTGGGCCTCATCCGCGAGGGCGAGGGAGTCGCCGCGCAGGTGCTGGTCAAGCTGGGCGCAGATTTGGCCCGGGTGCGAGAGCAGGTCATCCAGCTGCTGTCCGCGTACGGCGGGGTGTCGGGCTCGGCGCAGGGCGAGAAGGCCGGCTCCACCTCGGGTGGAGGCGGCGGGGAGTCGTCATCGGGCTCGCATGTGCTCGACCAGTTCGGCCGCAACCTGACCCAGCTGGCCCGCGAGAAGGCGCTCGACCCGGTGATCGGCCGGGGCCGCGAGGCCGAGCGGGTGATGCAGATCCTTTCCCGCCGCACCAAGAACAACCCCGTGCTGGTGGGCGAGCCCGGGGTGGGCAAGACCGCCATCGTGGAGGGTCTGGCCCAGTCCATCGCCTCCGACGACGTTCCCGAGACCCTGCGCGACCGCCAGCTCTACACACTGGACCTGGGGGCGCTGGTGGCCGGCAGCCGCTACCGGGGCGACTTCGAGGAGCGGCTCAAGAAGGTGCTCAAGGAGATCCAGAGCCGCGGCGACATCATCCTGTTCATCGATGAGATCCACACCCTCGTCGGAGCGGGCGCGGCCGAGGGCGCCATCGATGCTGCCTCGATCCTCAAGCCGATGTTGGCCCGGGGCGAGCTCCAGACGATTGGGGCCACCACCCTCGACGAGTACCGCAAGCACCTCGAGAAGGACGCCGCGTTGGAGCGGCGCTTCCAGAAGGTGGTCGTGGACGAGCCGACCGTGGCCCACACCATCGAGATCCTCAAGGGCCTGCGCGACCGCTACGAGTCCCACCACAGGGTCACCATCACCGACCAGGCGCTGGTGGCCGCGGCCAACCTCGCCAACCGGTACATCTCCGACCGCCATCTGCCGGACAAGGCCATCGACCTGATCGACGAGGCTGGCTCGCGCCTGCGCATCAAGCGCATGTCCACGCCGCCGGCGTTCAAGGAGCTCGAGGCCGAACTGGCCGACGTCATCTCCCGCAAGAAGCACGCGGTGGAGGAGCAGCGCTTCGAGGACGCCGGCGAGCTGCGCGACAAGGAGAAGCAGCTCCTGTCCCGGCGCGAAACCTTGGAGGGCGAGGCCAAGGCCGCAGGCGTGGACCTGTTCGACGAGGTCGACGAGGAGGCCATCGCCGAGGTGCTGTCGCTGTGGACCGGCATCCCGGTCTACAAGCTCACCGAGGAGGAGACCAAGAAGCTGCTGCGCATGGAGGACGAGATGCACAAGCGGGTGGTGTCCCAGCACGACGCCATCTCCGCCGTCTCCCAGGCCATCCGCCGCACCCGGGCCGGACTCAAGGACCCCAAGCGGCCCAGCGGCTCGTTCATCTTCCTGGGACCCTCCGGGGTGGGCAAGACCGAGCTGGCCAAGACCCTGGCCGAGTTCCTGTTCGGCGACGAGAAATCCCTCATCAGCCTCGACATGTCCGAGTACATGCAGAAGCACACGGTCAGCCGCCTGATTGGCTCGCCGCCGGGCTATGTCGGCTACGAGGAGGGCGGCCAGCTCACCGAGCGGGTCCGGCGCAAGCCGTTCTCGGTGGTGCTCTTCGACGAGATCGAGAAGGCCCATCCGGACGTGTTCAACACTCTGCTGCAGATCCTCGAGGAGGGCCGGCTCACCGACAGCCACGGCCGCACCGTGGACTTCCGCAACACCGTGCTGATCATGACCTCCAACCTGGGCACCGCCGATCTGCGCAAGGCCAACCTGGGTTTCACCAGGGCCGATGAGCGGGTCACCTACGAGCGGATGAAGGCCAAGGTGCAGGAGGCGCTCAAGCGGCATTTCCGGCCGGAGTTCCTCAACCGCATCGACGACGTGATCGTGTTCCAGGAGCTGAGCCAGTCCGAGGTGCGCCGCATCGTCGACCTGATGATCGTGCGCACGGCCGGCCAGCTGGCCGGTCAGGGCATGGGCCTGGAGCTCACCGACGCGGCCAAGGACCATCTCGCCTCCTCGGGGTACGACCCCACGCTGGGAGCGCGGCCGCTGCGCCGGGCCATCCAGAGGCTCGTGGAGGATCCGCTGTCGGAGCGGCTGCTGCACAAGGAGTTCCGGGCCGGCGAGATAATCATCGTGGACGTGGAGCCCGATCCGCTCAACGAGGGCGGGCTCGTCGTGGTGTTCCGGGCCATCGAGGGGTTTGAGCCGCCCGAGCCCGAGCTAGAGCGGACCGCTGGCGAGGGCCACTTCTAGGCTCCCGCTCGGGGCTGCCTCCGGGCGAGGGCTGCGGGCTGGAGCTGTGGCCGGTCGGTGCCGGGCTCTGCTGCTGGTCGCGGCAACGAGCGTGACGGGGCGGCTCCGCGGCGGCCCCGTGGCCGCGCGGTGCCGGGCTCTGCTGCTGGTCGCCGGTCTGACGGTGCTCGCAGCCGCCTGCCGGGTGGACACGGCGGTGGAGGTGGACATCGACGACGACGGATCGGGTGTGGTGACGGTGGTGTTCGCGGCCGATGCAGACGCGGTGGCCCGCGTGCCCGAGCTCGCCGAGGGGCTGCGTCTGGACGACGTGCGCGACGCCGGCTGGGCCGTGGACGGCCCGATCTCTCGCGGCGACGGAGGGGTGGAGGTTCGGGCCGTCAAGGAGTTCGAGTCCTCGTCGCAGCTCCCCGTAGTCCTCGCGGAGATCGCCGGCGAGGGCGTGATCTTCTCCGAGGTGTTCCTCGAGCAGACCCGGTCCTTCGCCGAGAGCTCCTATGAGTTCCGCGCCGTAATCGATCCGGCGCCGCCGGTGGAGGCCTTCAGCGACGGCGACCTGGCCGACATCTTTGGCGGCCAGCCCTTCGGCCGGCCGCTGGAGGACCTGATTGCCGAGGCCGGCCGGCCCCAGGACTCTCTGGGTCTGCGGTTCTCGCTCACGCTGCTGGACTCCGACGACGCCTTCAGCGCCTCGTCCGCGTCGCCGCAGGCCGACCTCGCCCCCCCAGCGCCCGAGATCGAGGGCTCCACGGCCATCTGGCGGTTCTCGTACGGAGATCCCCGAGCGGAGGTCAGCGCCTCCACGACGTTGCGGGACACCGTCGCACCCTTATGGCTCAACATCGCCCGGGCCGCCGCCCTCGGCTTCGGCCTCGTGGTGCTGGGCGTGGCCGTGGCGTGGGTGGTGGCCCTGGTCCGAACTCCCAAGGGCAGGGGCAGGCGCGCCACCCGCCGGCGCCAGCAGCGGGCCGCGGTCCGCGAGGCCGAGGCCAGCCGTCCCCGTAAGCGGCTGCTACGCCTGCTGGTGGTGGATGTGCACGGCGTGATCGTGCGGCCCACCGATCCGCTTGAGGGCCTGCTGTTGCCCGTCATCCTGGGCGAGAATCCCGACCTCGACCCAGACTTGGTACGGGACCGGCATCGTAAGCTGGTGCTGGGTCGTCTCACGCCCGAAGAGTTCTGGAGCGACCTCGGGCTGGGACCGATCGGGCGCGACGTCGAGACCCGCTACCTGTCGTCGTTCAAGCTGGTGCCGGGACTGCACCCGTTCCTCGACCGGACCGCGGGCCGGGGCCTGCCGGTCGCGGCCGTCGGCAACCAGCCCCGGGAGTGGGGTATGCGCCTGAGGCGCATGGCTCAGCTGGAGGACTCGGTGTCGTCTTGGCTGGTGAGCGGAGACGTGGGCGCAGCGCTGCCCGAGCGGCCCCTGTTCGAGGCGACCCGCCGGGTGATGTCGGTGGACCTCTACGACTGTCTGTACCTGTCGAGCATCCCAGAGTTCTTGGACGCCGCCTCCGACATGGGGATGGCCACCGGCTACTTCGCGGCGAGCCCAGAAGACGTGCAGGAGACCGAGCACACGCTGATTCGGGGCTTCGACGACATCCTGAGAGGCCGCTCCACCGGCCCCTGACCGTCGCCGCCGGCTCCGATGAGGCCGGTCGATCCTGGCGCGGAGGGGTTGTCTGACCTGGGTCCGGTGGGCCGCGAGCCGGCGCTCCTGCCCGGCGGATAGCGCAGTGCCGCGCCCCGTGTCGAGCGGCCGCGCCCGCGTGTCTTGTACCCGGCGCTGGCAGACTGGGTTGTCAGGTGCGTCAACGTTGGTTCAAACTGCAACCTATGAATGAAACGAACTACTCGCAAGACCCTTCACATATCGAACTACCCGCTGGTGACACCTTGATTGGATGGGTCGCAGGATCTGATGGACGAGGCCGAGTGGCCGAGTCAATGAGCCACGTCGAGGTGGTCGACTAGCCGTGAACGGAGGCCGCTGACGGACGATGACGCCGAACAGAGACGAGACGACGGCGGGCACGGGCATCGTTGGTGTGGTCGGCCGCGACCTGACCGCCCCCTTCTTCGTGGAGTTTGCCGAGGGTCTTCGGCAAAGGATCCAGGAGGCTGGTCGGATCCCGCTGGTGGCTAGTGCCGGGGGCGATGCCAGGCAACTGAGCGAGGTGCTGGAGTCGCTCTGGTCGCTGGCCGCAGAGGGCGTGATCGTCTTCGGAGACATCGGCTGGCGCGCCGGGCTGGCACAGTTCGCCCGCCACGGCCTGCCCGTGGTTGTGGTCGGCGATTGCATCGAGGCCTCCAACGTGGCCTGTGTGGGCTTCGACTCGAAAGCGGCGGCCCGCGTGGCGGTGCAGCATTTGGCTGGGACCGGGCGGCGCCGTATCGGCATGATCGGGCTCCGAGACCTGCCGCCGGGACAAAGCCCTTCGGAGCAAGACTTCCTTGCGGCTGCGGAAGCCGCCGGTGTGCATGGCGTGACAGTGAGGGCCGAAGCGACCGTCGAGGGGGGTGGGGCCGGGCTACGCGCCCTCCTTGAGCGGTTCCGGGGCATGGACGGCGTCTTGGCCCACAACGACCTCATGGCGATAGGCGCCATTCGAGCGGCAATAGCCCGCGGCATCCGGGTCCCCGGCGACATCGCTGTGGTCGGCGCCGATGACACGGGGATCAGCGCACTGGTGACTCCGGCGCTGACCACCGTGCATCTCGACCGCAACCGCCTCGTCGAAGCTGTGACCAGCGCTCTCGGCCAACTCACAGACACTCCAGGCCGCCGGCCCGAACCCGTCGTCGTACCCGTCGAGTTGGTGGTGCGCGAGTCGGCTTGACCGGATCGGGCGCCAGGCCCGCCCCGACTGCATGGCCGGATTGTCCTCCGGCCATTCAAAAAACTGCGTACCATTGACACTGATGTATGGATGGCGGCGGCAGCGGCTGTGGGAGTGTCCATGGGCGACGCCGAACTAGGCCCCGCCGAAGAGCAGGCCGTCATCTCCAGGAAAGCTGGCAAAGCGGCGACGCTACACGACGTGGCTCGAAGGGTTGGCGTGACGCCGCGCACGGTGTCGAGGGTGGTCAACAACGAGGGCGGCTACTCGGAGGCCACGCGTCAGAGGATCCTTGTCGCCATAAAGGAGTTGCGCTACCGCCCCAACCTGCTGGCCCGGGGCCTGATAACACGTCGGAGCGGCACCGTCGGGCTGCTCGTCCGAGACATGACCGACCCATTGTTCCTGGCGCTGGCCGCGGGTGTCCAGGAAAGAGTCCGCGAGCAGGGACGCACCATGTTCTTCGCGGGCTCGGGCAACGACGCCGACCGCCAGGGCGAGGTGCTCGAGTCGCTCTGGTCGCACGCGGTGGACGGCATGATCGTGGTCCCCGTGGGGGACTCGTCGCATCAGTTGGTCGACTACAGCCGACGCGGTGTGCCCATCGTCGTGGTCGAAAGTCTCGTCGATGCGGCGAATGTGGCCTGCGTGCTGTTCGATCTCGAGGCCGGCGCCCGGCTCGGGGTCCAGCACATGCTCGATGCCGGCCGGCGCCGTATCGGCATCATCGGATCGGCCACCTCGTCACATGCTCTCTGCTCAGGCGAGGAGGGCTTGAGCGGTGCCGTCGCGGCGGCCTCTGACGCCCGGGCGGCGCTCGTACAGGTGCAGCCGACCGTCGACGGCGGCGCAGCCGGCCTGCAGGAGCTGCTTGAGCTGAGTCCCGATGTCGACGGGATACTGGCCTGCAACGACCTGGTTGCCATCGGAGCGATGGGCGCGGCCCGAGCCCGCGGCCGGCGCGTCCCCGAGGACATCGCGGTTGTCGGCTTCAACGACATCGAATTCGCCGCCCTCGTGACCCCGGCGCTCACCACGGTCCGCCTCGACGCCTCCCTGCTCTCTGAAGCAGTCTCGGCCGCGCTTCACAGGCTCATCGAACATCCCGACGAGCAGCCCGACCCGGTGGTCCTGCCCGTTGAACTGGTCGTGCGCGACTCCGCATAGCGTCCGATGACGCGTGCTTCGGCACTCCGCTGAACGCGGCGTCATAGGCCCTACCGGTTGGGCCCGGCGGCGTCGCGATCGGTGGCGGTGTCGGTGAACCGCTCCCGTACGTCGCCGTACTGCTCGCCGCCGTCGACGGTCAGGCACTCGCCGGTTACCGCCTCGGTCTCAAGCAGGTACCGCACGGCCCGACCGGCCTCCTCGCCGCCGCTCCAGCGGCCGAGCAGCGTGCGGCGCCGCAGTCTCTCGACCTGGTCGGGTCCGAACTTGGCGGGCGGGATGGTGGGGCCGAGGGCTACCGCGTTGCAGCGGACCGTCGGCGCCAACTCCACCGCCACCTGGCGGGTCAGCGCCAGCAGCGCCGCCTTGGCCACGCTGTGGGCGGCCCGGCCGGGCCACGGCTGCCAGGCCGACACGTTGGCGCCCGCCGCGGCGAGCGCGAGCGCGATGGCCCGACCGACGCGGTGGGCGCCGCCGGTCACCAGCGCGACCCGTCCTGGAAGCTCCATCCGCTAAAGCATGGCAGATCGCTCGTGGGCGGTTTCTGCCGGCCCGCCTCCGCAGGGCATGGTGGACGGTGGTTTGCGGCGCGGCTTCTACCGGTTCGTGTGTGCGGCCCTATTGTCGGCGCCATGGTTCAGCTGGCCTGCATGGTGATGCCCGAAGGGCCGGTCGACGCGGTTGTGCGGGCCGCGGTGGTAGCCGAGGGGCTCGGGTTCGGCCGGGTTTGGATTCCCGACGAGGGCTTGGCGGCCCGGGAGTGCTGGGTGACCTTGGGCGCGGTGGCCGCGGCCACGAGCTCGGTCGAGATCGGCACCGGCATCACCAACGCCTACACGCGCCATCCGGGGATGACAGCCGCCGCCGTGGCCACCTTGGACGAGGCGTCGGGCGGGCGGGCCGCGCTGGGGGTCGGCGCGGGCGGGGCCCTGACGCTCACGGCGCTGGCGATCGAGCGCCGCGCACCGATCAGGGCGATGCGCGAGCTGGTGACCACCAGCCGGGCACTGTGGTCGGGCGAGACCGTCGACTGCGAGGGTGTGGCCGGCGGGTTCCGTCAGGCCCGTCTCGGCTACGGCCGGTCCGACATTCCGATCTGGGTGGCCGGGCGCGGCCCGCGGGTCATGCGGCTCGCAGGGGAGCTGGCCGACGGCTTCATCATGTCGTTCGTCCACAAGGAGCTGATCGGCGAGCACGTGGCCGCGATCCGCCGCACCGCCGACGAGCACGGCCGACCCCACCCCAGGCTGTGCTACATGACCATCCTGGCCACGACCGACCGGGTCCGGGAGGCGGCCCGGGCCAGCCTCAGCTTCCGGCTCGTCGATTCCCCCGACGCGGTCAAGGCCCGGATCGGCCTGGATCCTGGGACCGAGGCGGCGATCCGCCAAGGCCTCTCCGACGGCGGCCCCGCGGCCGCGGCGCGATTCGTGCGCGATGACTGGGTCGACGCCTTCGTGATCTCCGGAACGGTGGACGAGTGCCGCTCGGAGTTGACCGCGCTCGTAGCGGCCCACGGGATCGACGAGTTCCAAGTATCCGTCAACGACCTTCACTCCGCGGCCGAGGACCTGGCGCTAGCCGCCGCAATAGGCCGCAGCCCGAGCTGAGATGGCATCGTCGACCGAGAAGCTGACAGTGCGCGAACCGAGGTCGTGGCCGGCGAGGCTCCTCAGCTCCATGCCCGGCGGTCCTTGTCGATCGAAGCCCTGCGGCGCTCGGGCGAGGCCAGCAGCGCCTCTCGACGCTCCTGCCACGCGGTGGGAGCGTGCCCGAGTCCTTCGTCGAGGGATGCCGGCAGCGCCTTCGTGACCGCGGAGGCCTCGGGTTGTGCCGGCGGTGCCCGCAGGAGGTGCTTGGCGGCTTCGACGGCGGTTCCGGCCCGCACCACAACGACCGCACCGGCGGGGAGTGCGATGTCGCTGGCATGGGCGAGCGATCCGAGCCTCGGCCAGTCCCGCGACCTCCACCGGTGACAGTGACCGGTCGCGAGAGGCCGTCACGAGCCGATCCACCGGCCACCACAGGGGTCCGTCATCCACGGGCCGACACGCAAAGATCTTTACGACGTTCGCAATCTTGACCTTGGTCGACATGCTCTCCCATTCCCAGGCCGAGCGCAGTCCAAGACTTGCGTTCACGGTACCTCACAGCAGAACAGGACTGTACGGAGCAGGTGCCGAGCACGAGACGAGACATGCATCCCGGGCATGTGGCTCGGGCCGTCCCCGTTTGCTATGACCTAGGAGACTGACGATGAGCAATAGCGACCCCGACTGCTACGAGCCGATCGAGAGTGCCTCGGTCGACGAGTTGCGCAGCCTGCAGCTGGCGCGGCTGCGCGAGACCGTTGCGTACGCCTGCGCCAACGTGGAGCACTATCGGCGTTCCTTCGCCGCCGCGGGGGTGGCTCCCGCCGACCTGACCGACTTCAAGGACTTGGCCCGGTTCCCGTTGTTGACCAAGGGGGATCTGCGGGACAGCTACCCGTTCGGGATGTTCGCGGTGCCGCGTTCTGAGGTGGTGCGGATCCACGCGTCGTCGGGCACCACCGGCAAGCCCACCGTGGTGGGCTACACCGCGGGCGACATCGATGTGTGGGCTCAGCTGATGGCCCGCTCGATCTATGCCGCCGGGGGTCGCCGGGGCGACGTCGCGCATGTCGCCTACGGCTACGGCTTGTTCACCGGCGGGCTCGGCGCCCATTACGGCGCGGAGCGGCTGGGCTGCACGGTGGTGCCGGTGTCGGGAGGGCAGACCGAGCGCCAGGTGACGCTGATCGCCGATTTCGAGCCTCGCATCATCTTGGTCACTCCGTCGTACTGCCTGAACCTCATCGACGAGATGCAGCGGCGGGGCGTCGATCCGGCGTCGTGCTCGCTGCAGGTGGGGATCTTCGGCGCGGAGCCCTGGACCGACGGGCTTCGATCTGAGATCGAAGCCCGCTTGGGCATCGACGCCACAGACATCTACGGGCTGTCGGAGGTGATGGGCCCGGGCGTGGCCCAGGAGTGTGTTGAGACCAAGGACGGCCCCACGGTGTGGGAGGACCACTTCTACCCCGAGATCATCGACCCCGACAGCGGCGAGGTGCTGCCCGAGGGCAGCTTCGGCGAATTGGTGCTGACGGCGCTCACCAAGCGGGGCCAGCCGGTGGTGCGCTACCGCACCCGCGACCTGACCCGGCTGTTGCCGGGCACGGCCCGAACCATGCGGCGCATCCAGCGCGTCAGTGGCCGCTCCGATGACATGTTGATCGTGCGGGGCGTCAACGTGTTCCCCTCCCAGATCGAGGCGGAGGTGCTCAAGGTGGACGGGCTAACCCCGCATTTCCAGATCGAGGTGGACCGCTCCGCCAGCCTGGCCACCCTCACGGTCCGCGTGGAGCGCGACCCCGCCCGCCGGCGCTCGAGCGAGGATCTTGCCCCAGCCCTGGCGCATCACATCAAGGCCAACATCGGGTTGTCCGCCGATGTGGTCGTGGCCGAGCCCGGCACGGTGCCCCGCTCCCAAGGCAAAGCCCAACGGGTTGTGCCCACGCGACCAACCACCACCTAGTTCCGCCGCCAACAAGCGCGTCGCCTCGCGCGGAAGCGGGTTCTCGGCCTCCGCGATGACCCGGCCCGCAGCGTTGGGAGGGCCTAGTGGCAGTGGGCGCCCCCATTGACCAAGATGTTCTGTCCGGTCACGAAGTCGGCGCCCGCGCCTGCGAGGTACAGGATCGTGCCCACCATGTCCTCGGGCACCTGTGTTCTCTTGATGGCACGGCCGGCCACGACGAACTGGTCGCTTGTGGCGTCGGTCGGTCGAAGGGACGGGTTGGGGATCAGGTCGGGCGAGATTGTGTTGACGGTTATTCCGTCGGGGCCGAGTTCCTGTGCGAGACATCGGGTCAAGCCGATGATTGCGCTCTTGCTGGCCACGTAGTGCGGGAATCCCACGGTGCCCTTGAAGCAGGTGTTGGAGGCGATGTTGATGATCTTTCCCGACCCTTGCTTCTTCATTTGCGGGTAGACCGAGCAGCAAGTGAGCCATACGCCCCGCACGTTTACTTCAAAGGTGCGGTCCCACTCGTCCTGGGGGACTTCATCGAACGGGCCGCGTGTCGTCTCTGAGAAGTATGCGGCGTTGTTGATCAACACGTCGATGGAGCCGTAGGCGTCTACAGCAGCCGCTGCGAGGGCATCGTTGTCGGCAGCCGAGCTGATGTCGGTCTGGCAGGCGATGGCGTGGCCGCCAGCGTCCTCGATCTCGCCCACGGCCTCCCGGCCGTCGAGCAGATCCGACACGACGACATTGAAGCCGGCCTCTGCGAGAGCCACGCAGTAGGCCCGCCCCAGCCCTCTTGCCCCTCCCGTCACAATCGCTGTGTGCGCCACGCCTCTTCCTCCGTGTAAATCTCAGCGGGATGCTAGGCACGGCTATTGAGCATGTCAATCATAACTCGGAACAACATGACAATACATAAAAGATCGGGGCTATCGCGACCGCTTCGGCCCGTTGCTGGTGTAGGGAACCAACACTTTCGCCGTCTAAGGCCGATTCCGCCACACCCTCTTCCGCGACGGCGCACGGCACTACGGTCTGTCCATGGCCATCCGCAAACCAAGTCGGGAAGCCCAACGAGCGCGTGCGGAGATGCTGGTCGCCGACGAGCCACTGACCACCGTCGAGGTTCTCAATGCGATGGTCGCCATGTTCGACTCCGGCGACCCGACACACGCCGCCCGCGTCGTCGCCGCCGACTATCTCGACCATCAAGGCCTCGGGCAAGGCCCGATCCGAGGCGTCGATGGCTTCGCCGGAGTCGTCACCACGAACCACGCTGGGTACGAGCAACAGGACGTCACCATTGAGGACATCTTCGGCACCTTCGACCAGGCGGTCGCAAGGATCCGATGGCAAGGTGAACGCCCCAACGGCGACCACGTCGACCGCGAAACCATCGACATCATCCGAGTCGAGAACGGACGGGCTGTCGAGCACTGGGGCGCACGAACCTGAAGCGGGCTTGCAGGGGCTCTGACCTCTTGTCTGAGCCCGAGACAGGAGTCGAACCTGCGACCTGCTGTTTACAAGACAGCTGCTCTGCCGAACTGAGCTACTCGGGCGGGTGTTCCGAAGATTGGCGCGGGATCGCGGCCTGGGGTCATGGTACTCCCGGGCCGGCGGTGCGGGCGCGGGACACCGGCGGCTCGCACCGGGGTCAGCAGGGTCCGACGGCGGCGCGGGCGCGGGCCTTGACCTGGGTGCCCAGCCCCCGGTCGTACGCCACGACGTGTACGCCGGTGGTGGGGGTGAGGCGCTTCCAGAGGATCGGAGTCCACGACACCCGTGCCGTCACCACCACGCCGGTGTCGGCGGCGGCGCAGGCCTCGATGCCGTCGGTGCGGGGCGAGGCGCACCCCTCGTGGGTGAGGCAGCTGGCAACGAACGCGTCCGCGGCGTGCTCGGCGCGCAGATTCGCCAGGTCGACAGCCGCGGCGTGGGCCGCGTTGTCGCGCAGTGAGACGCTCATTGCGGTGACCATTGCGGCGAGCATGAGCACTAGCAGCGGTACGGTCACTCCGGCCTCCTATGGCGTCGGGCAGGCGGCCGGGACGTGGCCGGTCGTGGCCGGACGGGCCTGGGCGTAGCCGGTGATGCACACCCTGTTGTGGGTCAGGGGACCGGGCACCCCGCACACGACCGTCACCGCGGCCGTCCGGCCGGGGTCATGGTGGTCGAGAGTGGCGTCAGTGTGGGTGCAGGCGGCCAGGGTCGCGCCGAGCGCGATCCGCCCGGCGGTGTCGGCTGCCTCGAGGCCCGAGTCTGCAGCGGCCCGGGCCGCGAGCTCGGCCGCGACGGTGGCCCGGGCTTGGCTGTTGGAGTGCCCGCCCACGAAGGCCACGGCCCACAGGGCGAGTGCGACCACCGGAGCGGCCACGACCAGCGCCACCGCATCATCCACGGCGCGGCCCCATGCTCGGTCCGGGCACGGCTAGCACGTGGGCGCGAGCGCCCAGCCGGTCGCGCCGGCTGCGCGAGTGGGCCGGCAGGCGACCGCAGTCGCCTCCAGCCACGTGCGGGCCCCCGCGGCCCCGACGCGCACTGAGGCGACCACGGTGCACCCGGGATCGGTGGCCAGCGTGTAGTCGGTGGCCGTCGCGGCCGAACTGGCCGCGGTGCGGGCCGCGGCTGCCCGGGCGGCCGCCTCGACTGCGGCTTCCCACGGGGCCCCGGTGTCGGTGCAGTCCCAGCTGGCGGAGTCGAGGGACTGGGCGGCTGCGGTGGCAGCGGCCATGGCCGCGCCGGACGCAGTGATCCGTGCGACCTGGTGCATGTAGATGCCGAAGGCGACCGCCACCACGACGAAGATCACGACCGCAGTGCGCAAGGCCCCTATCGCGGTGTCCATCGTTCAAGCAGTTCCGGGCGCTCAGCGACTTGGCCGGAGCCGGGCGGGCTACGCGCACGTCTTGCCGGAGGCGGTCCAGGTGCCGCCGACGGCTTTGCACAGGTTCTCGTGCTTGATCTGGCCCCTGTCGGCGTCGGGGTCGGCAGCCGGGTCGGGAGTGTTCTCGCCGACTACGCGCCAGGTGAAGAGCACGACGGCGGCGGTGATCGCGATGGTGGCGGCGAGCATGATGATCTTGGCGACGGGTGAGTCCATCGGTTATCTCCTTCGTAGGGTTCAGGTGACTGTTTGGGAGGGCTGGAGCCGGGGCTCACAGGCCGATTCGGGCGCTGGCCAGCAGCGCGAGGACGACTACGGCGCTGGCCGTGACTGCCGCGAGCGTGGCGGTGCTGGCAACAGCCCGCCCGAGTGCCTCGATGCGGATCCGGCGGTCGTCCTCGAGGGCCTTGACCGCTTGGGAGATGAGCCGGTCGATGAGGTCGGTCGCCGCCGCGCCGCCGCGGTCGGCCGCGGCGAGAGTGGCCAGCAGCGTCTCGGCTGCAGAGCCGGCGAAGTGCGCGGTCGCGGCCGTGAGGGGGTCGCGCCCGGACGCAAGGGCCAGATTGATGGCGGTGGCCGCAGGGGCGAAGGCGGGCGTCTCGACCCTCTCGGCCGCGACCACCGCGGCGTCGTTGACGGGCCGGCCCGCCGCGCAGTACAGGCGGATGCGGCGCAACCACTCCAGCAGCGCCGAGTCGCGCTGGGACCGGTAGGCGGCCAGGACGACGCCGCGCAGCAGCGGCGCCGTCGCCACCGGAGCCCACAGCGCCACCGCGACGGCAGCCAGCGCGCTCGCCCGGGGACTGGCCAGAGCGATCCCGGCGACGAGTACCAAGCCGGAGGCCGCGGCTGTCGCCGCGACCGTCATGGCGCGCCGTCTCGCCGGGGGCCATCCGACGGCGGCGAGTTCGACGGTGTTGGCCGGTCGCGGCGCCGCGGTCAGCACCAGGCGCAGGGCTGCCGCGGTGCCTGAAGCCACAGTGAGCCAGATCATCGCGGCCCTCTGGAGATGGCGGGGCGTCTCACTGACGGCCCTCTGGAGATGGCGGGGCGTCTCATCGCAGCCCTCCGGACCGGGCGATTGCCCAGGCGGGAAGCAGGACGCGGGCGCTGAGCACGGCAACCACGGTGGAGCCGCCCAGCAGTAGCATGGCGCCACCGGGTCCGGCCAGCCACGCGCCCACGTCGCGAGCGCTCCAGGCCGCGCCGGCGACCAGACCGGCGCCGAGCGCGGTGACGAGAGCCAGGGTGGGCATGGTCGTGGCGACGCGTAAGTGGAACAGCCGAGCCGTGGCCGCGGCCTGCGAGGCCTCCTGTTCGAGCACCTCGACGGTCTCGGCCCAACGGCCGCCGCCCTCGGCTGAGATGGCAACCAGATCGGCCAGGGAGCGGGCCGCCGACGATGGAACCCGGGCCGCGAACCGCTCGGCGGCCACGTCCACTCCGATGGTCTCGCAGTCGGCGGCCATCGCCATGGCAGCCTTCCTGACCGGGCCGCTGACCAGGGGCGCGGCCCGTCCGACCGCGTCGGTGACAGTCACCGCGACCGAGGCCTGGTTGGCGAGCACGCCCGCGAGCCGAGCGACGCCCTCGGCTGTGGCAACCCACCGCCTCGACGCCACCAGGACCTTGACCGCCGCGGTGCACACCACCGCGCCGATCGCGGACGCAACGGCGTGGCCGGAGGCTAGGCCCGAGGCCATTACAAGGATCGCGGCTGCGGCCCCGGTCACCGGTTCGACGGGGAGCCGCATCCGTCGGCGCTGGCCTGCCGCGGCTCGCATCGACCAGCGGGTCCCGGACGCGGGCCACACCAGCACGGCGACCACCAGCGCCCCGCCAACAGTGATCGTCCATCCTGCGGCGCTCACCGTGCACCCTCGTTGGCGTCCGCCGCGGGGCGGCCGTTGCTGTTGCCGGCGGAAAGGCGGTCATGGGCGGGGAGGTGGTCATGGGCGGGGAGGTGGTCGTTGGCGGGGAGGTGGTCGTGGGCGGGGAGGTGGTCGTGGGCGGGGAGGTGGTCGTGGGCGGGGAGGTGGTCGTTGGCGGGGAGGTGGTCGTGGGCGGGGAGGTGGTCGTGGGCGGGGAGGTGGTCGTGGGCGGGGAGGTGGGCATGGGCGGGGAGCCTGCGGCTGGCGGCGATGCTGTCGCCGCGGCAATCGCCCGTGACGACCTGCGGGGCCGGGGGACCAGCCGTGGCAACACGGCCGGCCGCGGTGTAGCCGTGGGCGATGCCGGCGCGGTGGTACACGTCGGCCATGCGCCCCTCGGGGGCCGCGACGGGCGTGGCCCATCGCTCCCCGGCCCTCAGCCCCCACAGGCCGCGGGTCTTGATCGCGCCGTCGATGGAGATGCCGGTGATCTGGGTCACGTCCGCGATGACCCGGTCGCCGGCGTGGTTCCGGCCCATCCACACCAGCAGGTGCACGGCGATCGCGATCGAGCGCCGGGCCAGGCCCTCGTCGGCGCCCTCCGAGGTGGCATAGGCGGTGAGCTTCTCGAGCACGCCTTCGCCGGGCGGGGAGTGCAGCGTGACCAGGCACCCGTCGAGGCCCGAGGACATGGCGTCGAGCAGGGCCATGGTGCCCTCGCCCCGAACCTCGCCCACCACCAGCTTCGAGCTGTTGGCCCGCTTGGCGTCGCGCACGTGGTCGGCCATGGAGTGCTTTCCCACGCCGTCGTTGTTGGCGTCGCGGGTGAGGCGCTCATAGGCGTTGGGATGAATGCCGTACTCGCGCAGGCGCAGCTCGGGGGTGTCCTCGATGGTGTCGATGCGCTCGTCGGGGGGGACCTGCGCCAGCAGTGCCTGGCACAGGGTGGTCTTGCCGCCGCCCATGGCCGCGGCCACCACCACGTTGGCCCGCACCTCGCCGGCGATCGCCTCCGCCAGCACCGCCGCCAGCTCGTGGTTGCACAGCCCAAGCTCCGCGATGGTGCGCCGGCCGCCCATGTTGGAGCGCAGCACCAGGGTCGGCGGCGAGCACACGAACGCCTCGGCGTGCAGCCGCCACCGGTCGCCGATGCGGGTGTCCAGGCGCGGATCCAGCTCGTCGAAGCGCTGGGGTCTCCCGCCGGAATAGGCCGCGAGGAAGCGGCACGCCGCCACCAGCTCGTCGTCGGTCTCGAATGGCGATGATCGGCTCTCGCGGGTTCCGTCCGAGAACTCGACCAGCATCGACTCCCCGCCCCGGATCTGGAACTCCTCTACCCCGTTCTCTCCCAGCAGCCCGCGCAGTCGATGGGCGGCCGCGGCCGCCGCGGACTCGCGGCGCACAGCCCCGTCGGTCCCGTCCATGCGCTGGGGCGCCGCGGCCACCGAGCCCAGCGAGCGGCCGAGGCGGTGCAGCTTCCGCTCGGAGCGCCTGGTCGGCGCGGGCGGCACCGCCCTCACCATCTGAACGCCGGCCAGCACCCGCAGCGCGGCGGTGTCCACGTCGTGGTCGGAGACGACCACCAGCGCGATGGGCACACGAGCCGCCGGCCCGGCATCCAGGCGCAGCCGGCTGCGCAGACCCCGTCCCGAGCCGCGCGTGACCCATACCACCCCCGCGGCCGCGGCCGCCGCGCCTCGCAGGACGGTCTCGCTCTCCGCGGGGTCCACCGCCACCACCGAGGCCCTGTCCGGCGCCGCGGCCAGCGTCCGGTCGGCCAGCGACTCGCCCACCACCGCATCGGCCGCCGAGGCTCGGACGCCCTCGATGATCGTGCGGACGACCCAGCCCGCGGTTTGCGGGTCGAGGGTGCGGTCAGCCGAGACCATCAACATGTCGCATCACTCCCCGAGGTGGATCACGGTGTACGCGGCGTCGGCGGGGCAGCCGGGCCAGCCCGCGGCCGGTGACTCCCATGTCCACCACACCGCCGGACCCAACTGCGCGGCCAGCTCAGGGCCGGCCTCGACGACCACGCTGCCGTCGAGGGCGGCCACGACGGGCAGCACTGCGGCGGCGCACCCTCCCGGCTCGGCGGCAAGCACCGCGGCGGCGCCGGCCGCGGGCCCCGGATCGGGCCACAGCGACGGGTCCACCCCGACGGCGAGCAGCGTCGCCGACGGGTCGGATGCGAAGGCGGTGCCGGGGTCGGCGAGCAAGGCATCAGACAGCACCGTCCCCGCCGGCACCGCCACCGCTGGCACGCGCCCGGCGAGCTCGGCGGGCGTCACGAACAGCGCCGCGGCCGACTCGGGCACCTCGACGGTCACGAACCCGCCGGGCTCGCGCCGCGCCGGCCAGTCCTCGGCGGTCGCCACTACCTGGACCGAGGGTTCGGGCGGCTCGGGACGCCCGAACAGCCACACCGACACCGCCACCAGCACAATCACGAGAGCGGCCGCCGCGAATCTCTGGGCCTGACCCGACAGGGGAGCTGCGTTCGTGGCCATGCGAGCCCCCTAGCCGACGGTCGCCGGATGCCGCGGCCCCTGGCCCGCGGTGCCGCCGGGATCTTCCAGCACTGTGATCCCGGACGTGTAGTCGATGATCCCCAGGAACCACTCCGCGCCCTGAGCCAGGGTCTCGCAGTCCCGGTAGATGGCGTGACCCGCGCCGGCCTCGAAGCAAGCCCGCGCCTGCCAACTCCACCCGCCCGGCTCCGGGAGCTCCCAGCGGCACTGGTCATAGGAGTCCTCGCTGACCATCGCCGTCTCCAGCGGGCACCGCACGTTCAAGTCGCCGTCGCGGCGGTGCTGGATCGCTTGGGCCTGCTGGGCGGGGGTCAGGTTGTCCCAGCGGCGCAGGTACTCGCTGAAGGTGCTGGCGCTCTCCATCACCCGGCGATGGCCGGAGTGCCACGGCAGCATCTGTGACAGGTGTGTCTCCACGTGGGTGGCCACCCACAAGCAGCCGTCGTACTGGTTCACCGTCTCCCACCGCGCGCCGGGATCAGCCACCGGCCACACCGGCGACTGCGACACCACCAGGAACTCCGCTCCGCCGGGCACATCCGGGTGCGGCGGCCAGGGCACCCCCGGCTCGCCCTGCGGCTCGACGCCCACCAGCGTCTCCCAGCGCAGCTGCGCCGCGAACGCGGCGCGCTCGTTGTTGGTCAGCGCCACGCCAGTCGTGCACGCCTCGTCGTCCTGCCCCGGCGCGCACACGCCGGTCACAACGGTCGAATGGCCCGATCCGGCGATGGCGCTGTAGGTGCCCGACGCGGTGCAGCCGGGATCCGGATGGGGATGGCAGTAGCCGCCCGAAGTGTGGCGGTGCTCGCCAGTCGCACAAGGCATCGGAGCGCTCCCGCCAGTGGTACCGCCCACGGTCGGCCCGCCGCCGGGCCCGGTGTAGCCCTCGATGCGGTCCAATAGCGCCGCCAGCGCGGCGTTGGAGAGAGTGGAGTCCGGGTCGGCGTCACCGTGGGGGTTGTCGGTGGGGTCGCCGTCGTGGCCCCACACGATCCCGAGGTTGCCGAGTTCGCCGGCCACGTCCCCGCCGTCTTCGGGGTTGTAGGGGATTCCCAGCCCCGCCGCTATCGCGTTGAACATCTCCCCGCGATCCGTTTCGTGTCCAGCGTCCTGGAGAGCAAGGAGGGCGGCATCCTGGTCGAAGCTCGGGTGCTGGGCGCCAAAGTCCTCAATGATCTGCAGCAGGTCCTGGGTTTGGGTGGGATCGTGGGGATTGAAGTCGTCAGGCAGGTAGCCGGCGCCGATGCCGGCGTTCACCTCGTCGCAGGCCCAGGTCTGCGTCGGGTCGCACTCCCCGCCTCCGACCGGCGGCGCCGTCGTCGTTGTGGTCTGCCACACCGCAGGGGCCGTGGTCGTTGTGGGCTGCAGTACCGCAGGGGCCGTGGTCGTTGTGGGCTGCAGTACCGCAGGGGCCGTGGTCGTTGTGGGCTGCAGTACCGCAGGGGCCGTGGTCGTTGTGGGCTGCAGTACCGCAGGGGCCGTGGTCGTTGTGGGCTGCAGTACCGCAGGGGCCGTGGTCGTTGTGGGCTGCAGTACCGCAGGGGCCGTGGTCGTTGTGGGCTGCAGTACCGCAGGGGCCGTGGTCGTTGTGGGCTGAAGTGTGGTCGTGGTGACGGGTGGGGGCGGAGGGTCGGGGGGGAGGCCCGATGCGCCGAGAGCCTCGATTTCTTCGGGGGTGAACCCCTGCTGGGTGAGGTAGTCAAGGACCGCCCAGCACTGCGCGTCGCACTCCTCCTCGGCCACGGCGGACCGCAGGCCGGGGCCCGCCAGGCCGAGGCTCGCAGCGGCCACGGACAGGGCCATGATGACGGCTGCACGCCGCCGGACGGTCGGGTTGAGATGGGACATCGGTTGCCTCCTTGCTGGGGTCAACAGGTCACGGTGAAGTAGCGCTCCGGGGTGCCGTAGTGGTGCTCCATCCACTCCTCGGCCAGCCGCGCCGAGCGGTCGCAGGCGCGCCAGTTCCTGGCGTGGGGCCGGTTCTCGACCCATGTCGCCCACGCCTCGCAGTCCGATCCGAACCGCTGAGGCTCTTGGCTGATCCGGCGTGGTATGTCTTCGAGCTGCACGTCGGCGGGCAGCACGAGACGGCACTGCTCGGCCAGGGAGATCCCGGTCTCAGACAGCCGCCGACGGGGATCGTCGTCCTGACCGGGGTCGATGACGGTCGGGCAGAGGTGCCAGCCGTGACGGTTGGCCATGTCCGCAGGCAGACCCGCGCCCCGGTTCCAGATGTCGTCGTGGGCCGCTAGCCGGTCGTAGTACTGCTGCAGAACGCACCACGGGTGCGCTCCCAGGTAGTCCAGCGCCCACTTCATCTGGAGCACCAGGTACCCGCAGGAGATGGGGTGCCACGAAGCCTGGCACGAGGTCATGAACTCCACCACGTCCCGGGTCTGGCGTGGAGTCTCCTGATGTGGGGGCCCGTCGGGCCTCCTCGACCCGCAGATGCCGCCCACGCCGGCGTCAGGAAGGGGGATGAAGCAGTCCGAGAGGTCCTGGGGGACCTCCCATTCAGAGGGCGGGTAGCAATCAGACGGCCATGGCGGCGAGGCGCCGCAGGTCGGGTAGTCCCAGTAGGGGAGTTGGCGGGGGACCATCCCCGCCAACGGCAGCGGCGGATGCCCGCCCTCCGGCGCCGGGCCCGGGTCGGGGTCGGGAGCCGCGGTGGCGGTCGGCGCAGCGGTAGTGGTCGGGGATGCCAGCGTCGTTGTGGGAGCAGCCGCGGTTGTGGGCGCCTGAGTGGTCGTTGAAGCCGCGGACGTGGTCGTCGAAGCAACCGCGGGGGCTTGGTCTGGCGCAACGGTGTCGGCTGGGGCAGTGTCGGCTGGGGCAGTGTCGGCTGGCGCAACGGGGTCGGCTGGCGCAACGGGGTCGGCTGGCGCAACGGGGTCGGCTGGGGCAACGGTGTCGGCTGGGGCGGCGAAGCAGTCCAGCTTCCGGCAGGTGTCGACCGCGGCGGCCAGCATGGCGGCGCACTCCTGCGCCTGCGCGGGTTCCAGGGAGATGGCAGGGTCCGCGATCCAGTCAGTGCAGTCCTGCAGCGACAGCTCCGACCTCGGGGCGGCCTCGCGGGCCACGGCCAGGACTTCCTCGGCCACCTCGGGGGGAGGGATGACCGGCTGCAGTTCGGGGATGGTCGCCGGTGTCGATCCGCGGGCAGGAGCCAGGGTTGGGCCAGCGGCTGCGACGCCCTGGGAGACTCCGGCCGTCCCGGAATCGGACGGGTCAGGGCCGACCGTGGGCGAGGGGGCGGCGGGCGAGGTCTTGGCTCCGCGGTCGCTGGCGGCGCCGCAGCCGGTCGCGAGCACCACGAATGCCAACACGACGGCGACCGCGGTCCTTCGCGAGCGCCGCCTCGACGCGTCGGCTCCCGCGATTGGGGCGAACAGAGCCGGTCGGACCAACAATCTGAGACATCGAAATATCATGACGCATCATCTAACCTCAGTCTCAGCCAATTGCAACCCTTTTACATTATTTTCATTGGAAACCAATGCGTTCACCCAGGCACGGGGCCCGACCGGGCGCCGGCTGGATCCGGCGTGCGCCATAGACCACAGCGGCAGGGTGGTAGCTTCACCGTGGTGAGGGCATGTCCATCATGCCGATGGGCGGCGTCCCTTCGACCGGGGGGACCGTGTCCATCCAGCCGGAGATGAACGGGTTGCCGCACGGCTCGCCCCCGCCGCGGGGCGCGCAGGGGGCGCCCTCAGATGCGGAGTCCCCCGCGGCGGCGGTCGAGCGCCATGTCGACCTCGAAGCGGTGATGGCCCCAGCCGCCCATGAGAACTTCCCGGTGGCGCTGCGGCTGCTGCCCCGAGCCGTGCGGGGCCACCTGCGAGCCATCTACGGCTACGCTCGGCTCGTCGACAACCTCGGCGACGAGTACCCCGGCGACCGAGCAGCGGCCCTCGACTGGGTCGAGGTCCAGCTCGACGACTTGTTCGCTGGCACCCCCCGCCACGAGGCGTTCGTCCAATTGGCGCCGACGACGGCCCGCTTCGGCCTGGACCGCGAGCCCTTCGATCAGCTGCTGGCCGCCAACCGGCTCGACCAGCACAAGGTCCGCTACGAGGACTTCGACGAGCTGCTCGAGTACTGCATGCTGTCGGCCAACCCGGTCGGGCACCTCGTGCTCGCAGTCTTCGAGGCGGCCACGCCCGACCGCCTGGTCGCCTCCGACCAGGTGTGCAGCGGGCTGCAGGTGCTTGAGCACCTCCAGGACGTGGCCGAGGACGCCGCCAGCGGGCGCGTCTACCTGCCAGCCGACGACATGGAGCGCTTCGGCGTCACCGCCGACGACCTGCACGCCCCGGTGGCCGCCGCGGGCCTCAGGGGCCTGGTCGCCTACGAGGCCAGCCGGGCCCGCGCCATGCTCGAGAGCGGCCGGGGGCTGGTGGCGTCGCTGAAGGGATCGGCCCGATTGGCGATCGCCGGGTTCGTGGCCGGGGGGCTGGCCGGCCTCGACGCGCTCGAGGCTGCGGGCTTCGAGGTGCTGGGCGGAACCCGCAAAGCCAGCAACGCGAGGGTGCTGGGCTGCCTGGCCAGCGTGTACCTCACAAGCCCGACGCGGCGCGGGGCGGGCCGGGCGTGATCGACGCCGAGGCGGCCTACCGCCGCTGCGAGGAGATCACCTGGTCGGAGGCCCGCAACTTCGCCTACGGCATCCGCCTGCTGCCGCCGCCCAAGCGCAGGGCGATGGCCGCCCTGTACGCCATGGCCCGCCGCATCGACGACGTCGGCGACGGCGACTGGCCCCAGGACCGCAAGCTCACCGCGCTGAGCGACCTTCACACCGCCATCGAGGTCCTCGAGGCCGGCAGGGTCGCCGATCCCGCCGATCCGGTGCTGGTCGCGGTCGCCCACGCCGCCTCCCGCTACCCGGTTCCGGTGGCTGCCCTTCACGAGATCGTCGAGGGCTGCGAGCTGGACGTGCGGGGCGAGACCTACGCCACCATGGACGACACCGTGCGCTATTGCCGCCTGGTGGCCGGCTCGGTGGGGCGGCTCTCCCTCGGCGTGTTCGGCACCAGGCCCGCCCCCCGGCGAGGCGGGGGAGGGCACGGCACCGAGGAATCCCGGCCCGTCGAGGAGCTGGCCGACGACCTGGGCGTGGCCCTGCAGCTCACCAACATGCTGCGCGACATCGCTGAGGACCACCGGATGGGGCGCATATACCTGCCCGAGCAGGAGCGGGAACGCTTCGGCGTCGGCCCGGGCCAGTGGGCGCCGCCGGAGAACGCCGCCGCGCTGGTGCAGTTCGTGGCGGGGCAGGCCGTGATGTGGTTCGAGCGGGGCCTGGTGCTGCTGGAGCATCTCGATCACCGCAGCCGGGCGTGCACCGCGGCCATGTCCGGCATCTACCGGCGGCTCCTGGGCCGCATCCTGGCGCAGCCCGATGCTCCGCTGGAGGGGCGCCTCAGCCTGCCCGCCTGGGAGAAGGGCCTTGTGGCGGCTCGCAGCCTCAGCGGGCTGGGGCCGTGAGCTCTTTGCGGGTGGTGGTCATCGGGGGCGGCCTGGCCGGGCTGTCGGCGGGCTTGGAGGCAGCCGACCGCGGCGCTACGGTCACGCTGCTCGAGCGCCGCCCCCGCCTCGGCGGCGCCACCTGGTCCTTCGAGCGGCACGGCATCTGGTTCGACAACGGCCAGCACGTCTTCATGCGGTGTTGCACCGCCTACCGGGCCTTCCTGGAGCGCATCGGATCGGCCGACGGCGTGTTCATGCAGAACCGGCTGGACGTCCCCGTGCTGTCGCCCGGCGGGCCGGTCGGGTCCATAAGGCGCACGCCCGGCCCGGCCCCGCTGCACCTCGCTCCGGCCCTGCTGACCTACCCCCACCTGAGCCTCCGCCAGAGAATGGCCGTGCTGAGGGCCGGGCTGGCGATGCGGCGGCTCGACCCCGACGACCCGGCCCTCGACGATGTGGCCTTCGGCGACTGGCTGTCGGCGCACGGGCAAGACCGGGATGCCACCGAGACGTTCTGGAACCTGATCGTGCTGCCGACCGTCAATGCCAGCGCGGCCGATGCCTCCCTCAAGCTGGCCGCCAAGGTGTTCGTGACCGGGCTCCTCACCGAGGCCGCCGCGGCCGACATCGGATGGGCGAGGGTGCCGCTGTCGGCCCTGCACGGGGATGCGGCCCGGCGGGTCCTGCAGGCCGCGGGCGGCAAGGTCATGACCAGCGTCTCGGTGACCGCCGTGCGGGCCGGTGCGGCCGGAGGCCTGGAGGTCCAGGCGAACGGGCAGGTCCTCGAGGCCGACTCCGTGGTGGTGGCCGTGCCCCACGACGCGGTCGGGGCGCTGCTGCCGCCGGGCACCGTCGCCTCCCAGGATCGCCTCGTCGAGCTGGGCACCTCGCCGATCGTCAACGTTCATCTGGTGTACGACCGGCCGGTGACGGACCTGGCCTTCTTTGCCGGCATCGGGACCGACGCGCAGTTCGTGTTCGACCGCACCGAGGGTGCCGGGCTGGACGACGGCCGCCAGTGCCTGGCTGTGTCCCTGTCGGCTGCCGAGTCCCACATCGGCCGGCCCGCCGCCGACCTCGTGTCGCATTTCACCGCCGAACTGGCTCGCCTGCTGCCCGCCGCGGCCGGCGCCACGGTCACCGAATCGATCGTCACCCGCGAGCATTCGGCCACCTTCTTCGGGGTGCCTGGCACGAACAGCCTGCGCTCCGGGACCGAGTGCGGCCTGCCGGGCGTGTACTTGGCGGGGGCCTGGTCCGACACGGGCTGGCCGGCCACGATGGAGGGCGCGGTACGCAGCGGCACCAAGGCCGGGCGCCTCGCGGCCCGCTACGCGTCGGGATCGGCAGGCGGCAGCCCCGGCGGCCCGGATGTCTGAGTTCAGGAGGGGCCGGCAGAGTGCAAGACGCGCCGAGTGACACCCGCTAAGGTGCGGGCTATGACAGTCCCCCATGCTCACGCTTCGGGAGGAGGCTCGGCGGGACGGGCGATCGTGCTTGTGATCGTCGCGGTTGCGCTGGGAGCGTGGCTGCTGGCCCGCGGTTTCGACGGGGCCGACGACACCAGTGCCTCGAGCAACGGCGACGACACCGAGCAAGAGTCCCCCAGCCCCGGCGGCGAGGGCGACAACGGCGACGAGCCCGGCAACGGCGACGGGCCGTCGACCTCGACGACAACGACCACTACCACGACCGTTCCCCCAGTGGTCACCCACCTGCCGGGAGAGGTGAAGGTGGCCGTGGCCAACGGCACCGGCGAGAGGGGCCGAGCCAGCCGGACGGCGGGCGTGCTCAACGCGGGCGGATACGTGACCGCGGCCAAGAACACCGAGCAGGACCGGGTGAGCGAGTCGGTCATCTACTACCGGCCGGGCTACGGGGACGACGCCAAGGCTGTCGCCTCCGCGCTGGGGGCTCCCGCGGACGTTCTCACGCCCGCGCCGAGCACCATCATGACGCTGATCAGGAACCCGGAGACGCCCCCGGACCTCGAGGACTTCAACATCTTCGTGGTCGTCGGCACCGACAACGCGATCCTCGATCCCGATCCGGTCTCCGGCTGAGCGCCATCGCGCGATCTCGACCCAATCAAGGATCTGCCCGAGGCGCCAGCCGCCGCTCGAGTGAGGGTCGGGTCCGGTGGCCGGCAGCGGGGGTTCCGCCAGCCGCGATTTGACGCGAGAATGTCGGGCGTGCACATGCTGGCCGCGCCCGACAAGTTCCGGGGGACCGCCTCGGCTGTCGAGGTCGCCGCCGCGGTGGCCGAGGCTGCTGCGGCCGCCTCGGCGTCCTGCGACACCGCGCCGATGGCCGACGGGGGCGAGGGGACGCTCGACGCGCTGGGCGGACCCAACCGGACATCGGTCGTGACCGGGCCGCTGGGCGAGCCGGTGACCGCGCCGTGGCGGCTCAGCCGTGGCGTCGCCGTCATCGAGATGGCGCTCGCCTCGGGCCTGGCCGTGGCGGGCGGCGCGTCCAGCAACGATCCCGTCAACGCCACCACGGCCGGCACCGGAGAGCTGATCGCCGAGGCGGTCGCGGCCGGCGCTCGCCGCGTGCTGGTGGCGGTGGGCGGCTCGGCCACCACCGACGGCGGCCTCGGAGCGGTGCGGGCCCTGCCGTCGCTGGCCCGCATGTCGGGAGTCGAGATGATCGTCGCCTGCGACGTCCGCACCGCCTTCGTGGATGCGGCCGCCGTCTACGGCCCGCAGAAGGGGGCTTCGCCCGCGCAGGTCGAACTGTTGACGCGGCGCCTCAGGGCGTTGGCGGAGATGTACGAGCGCGACTTCGCGGTCGATGTCACCGCGATGCCGGGCGCCGGCGCGGCCGGAGGCCTCGCTGGTGGTCTCGTCGCACGGGGCGCCACCCTCGTCAACGGTTTCGACGTCGTCGCCGAGGAGATCGACCTGCACGCCAGGATCGGGCGCTGCGACCTCGTGGTAACCGGCGAGGGCCGCTTCGATGCCACGTCGCTGGAAGGCAAGGTGGTCGGGGGAGCGGCGCGGCTGGCCGCTGAGGCGGGCATCCCGGCGCTGGCCGTGGTGGGCGGCGCGGATCCGCAGGCGACCCGGCCCGAGGGCCTGGAGATTGTCGATCTGACACTCCGCTTCGGACCGGACCGGTCCCGTTCCGACACCTGCGGATGCGTGCGTGCCGCTGTGAGCGAGTGGCTGGCTCGGCCTCTTAGCGGCGCTTCTCCACCACGATCCAGCATGCCAGACCGATTAGCACCACCATGAGCATGGCGAACGAGATCAACCAGGCGAACACGGCGACCGCCCACCGCACCAGCGTGATCGCCCCCAGCACCGACAGCGCGCCCATCACGACGAGTGCTGGCAAGGACGGGCCCCTCGATCGTTTCGCACGCGGTTCCACGTCTGAGGGCACGGGCCGAACCTATCACTGGGCCGATACGATGGCCCGGTCCGGTAGGTGCATCAGCGAGTACAGCGAGGAAGTCATGGCCGTCACTGTCCGAGTGCCCACCACGCTCAGGGTCCTCACTGCCGGTGTGTCCGAGGTGACCGTCGACGGCGCCACCCTCGCGGACGTGCTCGACGCGCTGGAGTCCACTCATCCCGGCTTCCGGGACCGGATCCTCGACGAGTCCGGCGAGCTCCGCCGGTTCGTCAACGTGTTCGTCAGCGACGACGACGTGCGCTTCCTCAACGGACTCGGCACCACTGTTGACGACGGCGCCACCGTGAGCATCGTGCCCGCGGTCGCGGGCGGACTCGGCTGACGCAGCCCCCACCCCAGCCACGTACTCCGGCCGCCGTATTCGCGCCTCGGCCGCCATATTCGCGCTTCGGCGGGTTGTCATCGCGGCCCTGCTCCGGTTGACTTGGCACTCGTGGCACGCGAGTGCCAACCCAGACAACCAAGAGACTGCCGGCCCGTGCCAGGGCCGTTCCGGAGGTTCAAATGGCCAAGACGATCCAGTTCGACGAGAAGGCTCGCCGTGCTCTCGAGCGGGGCATGAACCAGCTCGCTGACGCGGTGCGGGTCACGCTGGGACCCAAGGGCCGCAACGTCGTGCTCGACAAGAAGTGGGGAGCCCCCACGATTACCAATGATGGCGTGTCGATCGCCAAGGAGATCGAGTTGGAGGACCCCTTCGAGAAGATCGGCGCGGAGCTGGTCAAGGAGGTCGCCAAGAAGACTGACGACGTCGCCGGAGACGGCACCACCACCGCCACAGTGCTGGCGTGGGCGATGGTGCGCGAGGGTCTGCGCAACGTGGCCGCCGGCGCCAACCCGATGTCGCTCAAGCGGGGCATTGAGGCCGCCGTGGACGCGGCCGTGGAGTCGATCCATGCCAACAGCCAAGACGTTTCCTCCGACAAGGCGCAGATCGCCAACGTGGCCGCCATCTCGGCCGCCGACCCTGAGATCGGCACCACCATCTCCGACGCGATCGACAAGGTCGGCAAGGACGGCGTGATCACCGTAGAGGAGGGCCAGACCTTCGGCCTGGAGATGGAGACCGTCGAGGGCATGCGCTTCGACAAGGGCTACATCTCCCCGTACTTCGTCACCGACCCCGAGCGCATGGAGGCGGTCCTCGACAACCCATACCTCCTGCTGGTCAGCTCGAAGATCTCCAACGTGCGCGATCTGGTGCCCGTGCTCGAGAAGGTCATGCAGGGAGGCAAGCCGCTGCTGATAATCGCTGAGGACGTAGAGGGCGAGGCCCTGGCCACCCTGGTGGTCAACAAGATCCGCGGCACGTTCACCTCCGTCGCCGTGAAGGCCCCCGGCTTCGGCGACCGCCGCAAGGCGATGCTGCAGGACATGGCCATCCTCACCGGCGGCCAGGTCATCAGCGAGGAGGTCGGCCTCAAGCTCGACAGCGTCGGCGTCGACATGCTGGGCCAGGCCCGCAAGGTGATCATCGCCAAGGACGAGACCACCATCGTCGAGGGCGCTGGCGATGCCTCCGACGTGGCTGGCCGCATCAACCAGATCAAGGGCGAGATCGAGAACACCGACTCCGACTACGACCGCGAGAAGCTCCAGGAGCGCTTGGCCAAGCTGTCCGGCGGCGTGGCCGTGCTGAAGGTGGGTGCCGCCACCGAGGTTGAGCTCAAGGAGAAGAAGCACCGTATCGAGGACGCAGTGAGCACCACCAAGGCCGCCATCGAGGAGGGCGTCGTGGCCGGCGGCGGCGTGACCCTGCTGCGGGCCGTCGACGCGGTGGAAGCCGCCGCGGAGGGCCTCACCAACGCCGACGAGAAGACCGGTGCCCGCATCGTGGCCAAGGCGCTGGTAGCGCCGCTGAGCCAGATCGCGGTCAACGCCGGCCTCGAGGGCGGCGTTGTCGTCGAGCGGGTCCGCAACCTGAGCGGCGCCTTCGGCCTCAACGCGGCCACCGGCGAGTACGAGGACCTGATCGAGGCCGGGATCATCGACGCGGCCAAGGTCACCCGCTCGGCCCTGCAGAACGCGGGCTCGATCGCTGGGCTGTTCCTCACCACCGAGGCCGTCATCGCCGAGGCTCCGGAGGACGGGCCCGGGGGCGGCGGAATGCCCGACATGGACTTCTAGTCCCAGGGCTCCCTAGTCCCCCCCAACAACAGCCCGGCTGACCATCTTGGCGCCGGGCTGTTGCGCGCCCGGGCGTCGTCCCCCGGATCGATCTTCAAGGAGTTAACCACCCTGGATGTGGCTAACTGCTTAGAGTTCGCAAGGGCCCTACTGGTGTAGCTTCCAGACATGGCTGAACTGCACCCGCTGTGCCTGCCGCTCGCGCCCCTGCTCGGGATCTGGCGCGGCTCCGGCGAGGGCAGCTACCCGACGATCGACGACTTCGCCTACACCGAGGAGCTGGTCTTCGGCCACGTGGGCAAGCCGTTCCTGTCCATGGTGCAGCGCAGCCACCACCGTTCGACGGGCGCGCCGCTCCACGCCGAGGCCGGGTACCTGAGGGCGCTGCCCGACGGCGTGGTCGAGCTGGCCGCGGCCCAGCCGTCTGGGATCGTGGAGGTGGACGTCGGCTCGGTGACCACGACATCCGACGGCCTGGTGGTCGAGCTGGAGTCGGCCCGGGTCGGCCTCACCCCGTCGGCCAAGTCCGTCACGGCTGTCCGGCGGCGCCTGAGCCTGGCCGGCTCGACGCTGGTGTCGGAACTGTGGATGGCTGCGGTCGGCGAGGCCGACCTGATCCATCATATTCGAGCGGAGATGTCGAGGAATCGATCTTCAAGGAGTTAACCACCCTGGATGTGGCTAACTGCTTGAAGTTCGTCGGCCGCAGCCCGGGGCGGGGTGCGCGCGCCAAGGCCGGTCGACGCGGGTGACGTAGCCTGTGGTCATGGCCACCAAGTCGAGGAGCCAGCAGCGGCTGGTGCGGCCCTGGGCCGGCGACGAAGCGGCGGGCGACCGGCGGGCGGACCGCCTCGCCTCTGAGGAGCCGATGGCCATCGAGCTGGACGACGTGCGGGTGGCAACCACCATGCGCACGCCGGGCAACGACTTCGAGCTGTCCGTCGGCTTCTGCTTCGCCGAGGGGCTGCTCGACGGCCACCGCGTGACCCAGGTCAAGTACTGCGCGAAGGGCTCCGCCGCGGCCACGGACTTCAACGTGGTGTCGGTGTCCACCGGCGGCAAGGCGCCGCCGCCCCGGCCCCGGCTGACCACCACAACCTCGTCGTGCGGCTTCTGCGGCACGAGCGAGATCGACGAGCTCGTCTCCAAGCTCACCCCGGTCACCGGTGACGCGGTGCCGTGGGAGGCACTCGCCGCCGCGCCCGAGAGGCTGCGTCCCGGACAGGAGCTGTTCGACGTCACCGGCGCGGTCCATGCCGCCGGTGTGGTGGCATCCGACGGCTCGGTGGCGACGGTGCGCGAGGACGTGGGCCGCCACAACGCCGTGGACAAGCTCATCGGGCGGCTCTTCCTCGACGGCCGCCTGCCCGCCACCGGTCTGGGCCTAGTGGTGAGCGGCCGGGCCAGCTTCGAGCTCGTCCACAAGGCCTGGGCCGGCGGGTTCCGGGCGCTGGTGGCGGTGAGCGCGCCCACCGCGCTGGCCGCGGCTACCGCCGAGGCAGCCGGGATGCAACTGGCCGGCTTCGCCCGCAACGGCGCCATGACCGTCTACGTCGACGGCTGAGTTCCAGACGCCGGGATCTGACACCGATGGGAGGGCCGTGACCGAGAAGTCCGAACCACACCCTGACCTCAAGGGCCTAGTTCTTGAGGCATTCCGTATAGCCGCACATCAAGGCAAGTCCGAATGGCATCGCATGAGAGGCACTGTCCTGAAGAATCGAATGCTGGACCTGACCGAGCGGACGTTCAACGAAGCAGACTACGGAGCGGATCGCTTTGGTCCACTAGTCGAAGAGCTTGACGAGTTGCTCGTTGTCGACCGTTCGGCGAAGCCCTTCCTCGTTGAACTGCGCGAACCGTATCGCTCAGCCATCACAGCTTCGGAGAGCATTGGCGAGTCGTCTGGCAGGAATCGGATTCGGGTGGATCTCTGGCACGCGATCGTCGACTACAGCGACGCCGAAGGATGGGTCTGGGACCAGTCGTTAGCCAAGGCCATCCCTGTAGACGAAGCGCGTGCTGCGAGCGATGCGTATCGTCTCCCGACTCTGGACCGGCCTGCTCTTCAAGCCTGGCGGGCTGAGTTTGTCGAACAGCACCTGGCGGAGTTGGACGACCGGACGGCAGTTGAGCTGAAAGTCTGGGCGAGCATGGGCCTCGGGACCGCGGCGCTCCCGAAGCCGTTGCGCGGGCCGTGGAACATCTGGATGCGGGATCGGGTCCATGATCGGCTACTTCAGTTCTTCAACTCAAACGGGCTGCGGCCACCGCGGGACCTAATAGTCCGAGGACGGCAGAAAAAGCCAACCGATGAGCTTCGGTCATTCGTACTGCGGTGCATTGCTCTCATGAACGATCAGGATCTGAAGGAACTTCCCATCCCTGCGGAGATCGCCATGCGGGTGAATCGGTGACGGCGGCTGCGCCGCGAATCTGGCACGTCTCAGTCCGTGGAAACGACTCTACGGACGATGTAGCAGATAGGGCATCCGCACGGGGCTGGGAACCGGTCCGCGTCCGATGTCTCCGTCTCGCTTCCGGACGAGGGAGGACTCTTGACATCTTGGAGCGCGGCGATGCCGTTCGGCTGTACGAAGACATGCATCGACGGCCAGTTGCGGTGGTCTACGAGGGTAAGCCCAAAGTCAGGAGCCATCCCCGCCCACCCTTCCGTGACGACCGCGTGGTGTCGCTCTATCAGTTCTGTAGGTACAAGGCGTTCGCTGTGAGTCTCCGGTCTGACGCCGCTGCTCATTGGGAATCAGCCTTCGAGGCGTGGTTGGCGCACCTCGACTGCGATGGTCCCAACGATCCGCGGGTTCTCCCATTTCATGTCTTCGCGGCGAAACGAGCGTATGAACTCGACAGCATGGAGGACCGCCAGCTGTTTCGACGTTTGCACCATCAAGGAAGGGCATTGGTAGACAAGCGCGAGCGACGCTGGGCGCCGGCAGGTCCAGGAGCACGGCACGGAAGAGAGCCCCAGACTGTTCGGGGCCTGCGCTTGGGCGACGGATTCCACTGGGACGTCACGACATCCGGCTCCATGGCTATCTCGTCGTCGAGCACGATCTGGAAGGTCCGAACTGGCGGATACATCAATATCTACCCCGACGGGCACATTCGCGTCGGCAAGCAGTGCAGTCAGACTTGGAGCGCAGGGCAGAGCGCGGCAGCCGACGAGGATGATCGCAAACGGAGCCTCCCCAGAAAGTGAATTCCCGGCCAGAAGGCCGGGAATTGATAGAAACCATGCGAGGTCTCAGCCATCAAGAGCGACGCTCGTGGGCCATTCGGATGCGCAGAAGAGACTCACGAGTCTCGCCTCGCGTATACGGGGCAGCCGCTGGAACCCACCTCCACTCTCACATGACTGGCACTCCGAGCGGAGCTACCGCTCCGAGTGCCCTCCTCGGCCTCTTCGGCCTCGGATCGTTCCCGAATGTATCAGAAGATCCTCGGGCGCGTTGGCGTGAGGAGTCGATTCCTTGTTCACCGCACTGGTATCGAAGTCGCGGGAACTTCGCCGGTCGGGGCTTCATACACTGCAGTGATGAACCAACCGGTGGGCGTGGGCGACGGAATGGCGGTTGTGCATCTGTTCTGCACCCGCACGCCCGACACCGACGACGCCGCGGTGCTCGGCGCCGTCAAGGGAGCGGTCGAGGCGGGGGCGCAGGTGGTGACGGTGGCGGTGTTGGGCCACAAGGCGCAACTGTGCTTCATGGGCCTGCACACCGACGCCTGGGTCTTGAGGGACCTGCAGACCGGGCTGGTCCGTGCCGGGCTCGCGGTCGCGGACAGCTACGTGTCGATGACCGAGCTATCCGAGTACGCCCTGGGCCTGCCCCCGGAGATGGCCGAGATGCGGCTGCGCCCGAAGCTGCCGCCGCCGAACAAGCCGGCCTGGTGCTTCTACCCGATGACCAAGCGGCGCAACGTCGGCCAGAACTGGTACGAGCTGCCCTACGACGAGCGCAAGGAGCTCATGTACGAGCACGGGGCCTCGGGCCGCAAGTTTGCGGGGCGCATCGTGCAGCTCATAACCGCGTCCACGGGGATCGACGACTGGGAGTGGGGCGTGACCCTCTTCGGCGAGGACCTTCGAGCGCTCAAAGAGACCGTGTACACGATGCGCTATGACCGGGCCTCGGCCGCTTACGCCGAGTTCGGCCCCTTCGTGACCGGCCTGGTGGGCCCGGCCGACGAGATCCTCGGGCGGACCCGCTAAGAGGCCGAGCGAGTAGGCCGCAGTTCATGAGGAATTCTCGCAATGCGCCCGCCAGCTTCAAGGCGGTCTGGGACCGCGCCGGCGGCGTCGAGGGCTGGCTCAAGCCGGAGCAGGGCTGGCGGCTCTTCGACGCGGCCCGGACTCTGGGCCCCGACGCCACCGTGGTGGAAGTCGGCAGCTTCAGGGGCCGTTCCACGATTGTGCTGGCGCTGGCCGCGCCCGACGGCGCCCAGGTGGTCGCCATCGACCCGCACGGCGGCGGCGACCGCGGCCCCGGAGAGATCGCCCCCGACGCCGCCCGCGGCGACGCCGACCACGCAGCGTTCACCGAGAACCTGGCCGCGGCCGGGGTGGCGCACCGGGTCACCCACGTCCGCAAGCCCTCGGCCGAGGCCCTGGCTGATGTGTCCGGTTCCGTGGACCTGCTGTTTGTTGACGGCGCCCACCGCCTCGGCCCGGCCCGGGCCGACATCGCGCAGTGGGGTGACCGGGTGGGCGACGGGGGCACGATGCTGGTGCATGACGCCTTCAGCTCCGTGGGGGTGACCCTGGCCCTGCTGTCGACTACGGCCGTCAGCAGCCGGTGGCGCTACATGGACCGCATCGGGTCGCTGGCCACGTACCGCCGGGTCCACCTAGCGCCACGGGATCGCCTGGTCGACGCCGCCCGTCAGGCTGCCCAGCTGCCGTGGTTCGTGCGCAACCTCGCCATCAAGTGCCTGATAGTGGCCCGACTCGGCCCCCTCACCCGCCTGCTCGGCCACCGAGGCGGCTGGCCCTACTGACACGACTCGCTGGTGGCGAGAGTGCTGCTAGGTGGTTGCTGGTGGCGAGAGTGCTGCTAGGTGGTTGCTGGTGGCGAGAGTGCTGCTAGGTGGTTGCTGGTGGCGAGAGTGCTGCTAGGTGGTTGCTGGTGGCGAGAGTGCTGCTAGGTGGTTGCTGGTGGCGAGAGTGCGGCTCGGTGGTTGCCGGTCATGAGAGTGCGGCTCGGTGGTTGCTTCCGTCGACCGCGCCGATCCGGTGCCCGCGCTAGGCTGGGGTTAGGGTGCCGGAGTGGGCGAAGACGCGAGGTCTACCCGAGCCCCGGTCAGGGCGGCCGGCGCAGCCCCCCGGCCGGCGAGCGAGGCCGATGTCCTGCGCTGGGCCGAGAGCCTGGCCGGGATAGCCCAGACCGGTCTGGGTTTCACCGAGAGCCGTTACGAGCAGGAGCGGTTCGAGGAGGTGCTCGCGGTCGCGGCCGACATCCGGGCCCACAGCGCGGTCGGCATCGACACCGAGCATCAAGTCGAGGAATGGCTCGACCGGGTGGGCTCCGGCGTGGCCGGATACGTCACCCCCAAGATCACCGTGGGTGCCATCGTCGGCGACGATCAGGGACGGATACTGCTGGTTCAGCGGGCCGACTCAGGCTGGTGGCTGTATCCCACCGGATGGTCCGACGTGGGCTACTCGCCTTCGGAGGTGGCGGTCAAGGAGGTCCTCGAGGAGACCGGGATCCGCTGCGAGGTTGTGCGACCCATCGCCATCCTCGACGGGATGCGCCGCGGCTTCACCCGGGTGCCGCTGGTGTCGATCGTGTTTCTCTGCCGCAGCCTCGGCGGCAAGCTGCAGGCCCACCCGCTGGAATGCATCGACGTGGGGTTTTTCGCCGAGGGGGAATTGCCCGAGCGCACCGCTCGTCCCGAGCTTTGGGCCGCGCACGCCTTCAGAGCCATCCGCGGCGAGCCGGTGGACGTGCTCTTCGACCATCCCCGCGCCCCGCCGTGGAGGGGAGAGACCGGGGGTTAGCCGCTGTCGCGCAGGAACTGCTCGACCTCGGCCACCAGCTTGTCGGGGTCGTCGTTGAGGGGCGCCTTCGGGCGGGCCTGCTCCCGGTTGGTGTCCCAGGCCCGCTCGAGGCGGCCCACATACTCGGCGGTGTCCTCGTCCTCGGCCACGATCCTGGTGACCTCCCGCTCGTATACCTGCGCCCGCTGCTCGAGGTCGAAGGTCGGAATGGGGGCCTTCATCACCGCGCACACCCGGTTCACCAGCGCCAGGGCGGCCTTGGGGGATGGGGCGGCCGGCATGTAGGACGGCACTGCCGACCAGAACGACGCGGTGGGGTAGCCGGCCTCCAGGAAAGCAGACGACAGCACTCCGACGATGCCGGTGGGGCCCTCGTAGGTGGACGGCGTGAGGTCGAGCTCGGCCCGCAGCTCCTCATTGTCGGCGGAGCCGTACACCTCCACGTCGCGACTGTGGGGCACCTCGGCCAGCAGCGCCCCGAGGGTCACCACCCGGGCCACGCCCAGCGCATCGGCCAGGGCGATCAGCTGCTCGGTGAAAGTGCGCCACCGCAGCTGTGGCTCGGTGCCGATCAGCACCACCGCGTCGATGCCGGGGTCGGCCAGCCGCGCCCCCCGCACCTCGTTCGCCGGCCAAGTGATCTGCCGGGCCTTGCTGTCGTCGAGGAGCACCATGGGACGGGCCGCGGTGAAGTCGAAGAACGGCTCGGGGTCGATGTCCGCCACCGGCTCGCATCCCCAGCGGCCCGCCAGATGCGACGCCGCGGTGGTGGCCGCGTCGCCTGCGTCGTTCCAGCCCTCGAAGGCGGCAATCAGGGTGGGGCGGTCGAGCCGGGGATCGGGCCCCGACCACCGAACATGCGCTGGTTCAATCGGCACGGGCGCCACCATACCGCCGCCGAAGCGGTGCGGACCCGCGGGACGTCAGGCCAACTCGGGACGGTGGCGGAAGTACTCCAGAGCCTCGGGGTTGGCCATCGCCGAGGTGTTGGGCACCGGCCGCCCGCAGATCACGTCGCGCACCGCTGTCTCGGTAATCTTGCCCGAGCGGGTGCGGGGTATGTCCTCCACCGCGGCGATCACCGCGGGCACGTGCCGCGGGGACAGCTCCGAGCGGATGCGGTCGCGGATGATGTCGCGCAGCTCGTCGGTGAGCTCGTGCCCGGGAGCCATCCGCACGAACAAAACGATGCGGGTGTCGGCGCCGCTGGGCTGCCCGACCGCGATGCTCTCGGACACCTCGGGGAGCGTGTCCACCCGTCGGTAGATCTCCGCGGTGCCGATGCGCACCCCGCCGGGGTTGAGAGTGGCGTCGGATCGGCCCGAGATCACGAACCCCCCCGACGGGGTCCGCGAGGCGAAGTCGCCGTGGTGCCAGACGCCGGCGATGCGCTCGAAGTAGGCGGCCCGGTAGCGGGCGTCGCCGGGGTCGTCCCAGAAGCGCAGCGGCATCGACGGGAACGGGCTGCGGCACACCAGCTCGCCCTCGGCCCCCTCCCGCAGAGGCTCGCCCGAGCCGTCCACCACGGCGATATCGAGGCCCAGCGCGGGCCGCTGTATCTCTCCCCGGCGCACCGGTGCGGTCGGGTCGCCGGCCACCAGGCAGCCGCACAGGTCGGTGCCGCCGGAGATCGACGCCAGGTGCACGTCGGCCTTCACGTTGGCGTACACCCAGTCGAACCCCTCGGCCACCAGCGTCGAGCCGGTGGACGTGATGGTGCGCAGCGACGACAGGTCGTGGTTGGCCGCGGGGCGGATGCCGGCGTTGCGGCAGGCGTCGATGAACTTAGCGGAGGTGCCGAACAGCGTGACTTGAGCCTCGTCGATCAGGTCGAACAACCGGTCGGCGCCGGGATGGGCGGGGGAGCCGTCGTACAGCACCGCCGCCGCCCCGCAGGAGAGCGTCGAGGCGAGCCAGTTCCACATCATCCAGCCGGTGGTGGTGTAGTAGAACACCCGGTCGCCGGGCTGGACGTCGCAGTGGAGCCGGTGCTCGCACAGGTGCTTGATCAGCAGCCCCCCGGCCCGGTGCACGATGCACTTGGGCGGGCCGGTGGTTCCCGAGGAGTACAGCACGTACCAGGGGTGGTCGAAGGGAAGCGCCCGGAACACGGCCGGGGTGGGACCGGCCCCGAACCCGGCGCCGTAGCCGTCGAGCCAGCCCGACTCGACCAGCACGGTGCGGTTGAGCGAGGGCAGGCTGGCCGAGATGTCGCGCAGGCGCTCGGTGCAGTCGTGGCGGCGGCCACCGTAGGGATAGTCGGCGCGGGCGAACAGCACGGTCGGGGAGATCTGGCTGAAGCGGTCGAGCACCCCGGCGGTGCCGAAGTCCGGCGACGAGGAGCTGAACACCGCACCGAGCCCGGCCGCGGCCAGCATGGCGGCGTAGGTCTCGGGGCGGTTCGGCATCCAGGCCGCCACCCGGTCCCCGGGCCCCACCCCGGCGTCGATCAGCAGCTGCTGCACCCGGCCGGTCATGTCGTGCAGCTCGGACCGGGTGAGCTGGGCCGCCTCGCCGTCCTCGCTGCGAAAGATGATCGCTATGTCGTCGGACGGGGGACCGAGCAGGTTCTCGGCCACGTTCAGGCGGGCGTCGGGCAGGAACCGGGTGCGCCGCAGCCGCTCGCCCGGGTCGGTGCACCGGTCCTCGTCTGGGGTCTCCACGAGTCGCTCGCCCCGGTCGCCGTCGACTTCGCACCAGTCCCACACCGAGGCCCAGAACTCGCCGCTGTGCTCCACCGACCAGCGGTGCAGGCTCTGGAAGTCGGGAGCGTCGACGCCGCGGTGATCCCGCAGCCAGCCTCTGAAGTCCGCCAGGTTGGACTCGGCGGCCCGTTGCGGCGGGGGCGTCCACAGCGGCGCCGGTGACGCACCGGTGCCGGTCACAGCGGGTAGCGGTACACGTTGGACTCCCGCTGCTGGAATCCCATCCGGGCATACAGGCGGTTGGCGGCCTGGCGCGAGGGCCGGGACGTCAGGTCGGTGCTGCGGGCCCCCAACTGCCGGGCTCTGTCGAGCGCGGCCTCGCTGAGCATCTCGCCCACCCGCCGGCCCCGCATCGTCTCGTCCACCACCACGTCCTCGATGCGGGTGCGCACGCCCGTCGGGATGCGGAAGGCGACGAGGGTGAGCGCACCGACGATGCGATCTCGGTGCCGGGCCACGAACAGCGTGGTGGCGGGCGATGCCACGATCTCCTCGAGTTCAGCTCGACCAGGGGGCGGGTTCGACGACGAGAGCTGGGGAATCAGCCGCTGCATGGCCTCCACTAGCTCGTCAGTTACAGAGCGGCACTCGGACACGTCGATGCCAGCAGCCGAGGCGCTTGTCCTGGCGTCTTCCGGACCGGTCACAAGAGCCGAGGATAACGGCGGCCCGCGGCGGCGCCGGATCGCATTCGTGTGGCTATCCCGCTCTGAGCGGCAAGAGTCCCATGAAGTTCACGAGGCGGCTGCCGGGCGAGCCGCTCGGCCCCGGTGAGGCGCACGGACCGGCCGACCGCTGGCTTCGCGCCGGCCCGCGTTCAGTCATCCGGGCACCAACCGGGCCACGGGGCCGTTGAGCGACAGCGTGTACAGCTCGCCGTGGCCGTCCTCGCCGAACGACGCCAGCGAGCCTCCGGGTACTTCCACTCCCAGGTCGCGGAACTCGACTTCGCCGGTGGAGATCTGCAGCGCCCACAGGCGGGATGTGCAGTAGTCGCCGAAGACGTAGGCGCCGTAGAGGTCCTCGATGGCCGTGCCCCGATACACGAACCCGCCGGTGACGCTGCAGCCGTCGTCCTGGCTGTACTCCCACACGGGGTCGGCGTGGCCGGGGGGCTCGTCGCCGGCATAGGCGTGCAGGCCCTCGCGAAGGCTCCAGCCGAGATTGGCGCCGAGCCCGCCACCGTTGGCCGCCAGCAGCACGGTCACCTCCTCGAAGCGGTCCTGTCCCACATCGGCGATCCAGAGGTCGCCGGTGGCCCGGTCGAACGAGAAGCGCCACGGGTTGCGCACGCCGGTGAGGAAGATCTCGGGCCGACCCGCCGGGCTCTGATCGTCGCCGGTGGCGAAGGGATTGTCCGCCGGCACGGTGTACGGCTCGGCGCCGTCGGGTGTCGGCTCGATTCGCAGGACGGCCCCCAGCCACGTCGTGGAGTCCTGGCCGGCGTTGAGCGGGTCTCCCCCCGAGCCGCCGTCGCCGAATCCCACGTAGAGGAGACCGCCGGGGCCGACGGCCAGATCCCCGCCGTTGTGGTTCCTGAAGGGCTGGGGCTGGAACAGGACCGTCCGCCGGCGGCCGCTCAGGCCGGTTCCGTCCCGCTCGAAGGCATCGACGCGGGTGTCACCTTCGAGGTCGGTGAAGTTGGCAAAGAGCCATCGGTCGGTCACCGCTATGCCGAGAAGGCCCCGCTCGCCTGTGGCTTCGGTCTCAGCGGAGATGTCGAGGATCGTCTCCACCACCTCCCCGCGGTCCAGGTCCACGCGAAGCACCCGTCCGGGTCGTTCGGCGATCCACATCAACTCGTCGCCGGGGGCCACCGCCATGTCGATCGGCTCGTCGAGCGTGAGCACCTCCTGGGCGCCCACGTCGGCCACAAACACGTTGCCGTCGGGTCGGGACCAGTAAGGGTCTTGCCCGGGCTCCGACGATTCGGGCGCCCCGTCCGCAGCTCCGGGCGCGGACGGTTCTGCTGCCGGCTCTTCGGCGCCTGGCCTCGGCCGGCCATTGGAGCCCGACTCCCGCTTGTCGGCCTGTCTAGGGATCTCTTGCGGGCGGTCTTCCGACTGCGGCTCCGAGGGCTCGGTGCCGGGCCGTGCTGGGGCGACTGTCGGCACGGTGGGTCCCGGCTCTGAGAGTTCGTCGTCTGCGGCGCACGCGCTGCCAGCCGCGACCCCAATAATGACCGCTACGGCCAACAGCAGGCGGCGGATCGAGTCGGCTGCAGTCGTAGCCCTCATGGCTTGCTCTGGAGCTGTTGTCCGCCCACACCCCTCAGCCGGTCGCTCGGCTCACGCCCGCAGAGACTAGGCCGAGGGGCGGCCGCGTGAGGCGGTTGTCCGATATCCGATGCCACCGGCCGGTCGGCGGCCTTGGGGCGACACGCGGCTGCCCACACTCGGCAGGGCAGCCGAGTTCAATAGATATCATTCTATATTATCTAATTCAGTTATATCTCTGATTCGGATGCGGTAGTGGGAGAGGTCTCGGTCATAAGGCGAATGAAGCAACAGCATGGGCTCATCTCTCGCGCCCAAGCTCTGGACGCTGGCCTGACGGCGCGCCAGATCGAACACCGCGTGGCGTCGGGTCGCTGGGTGCGGGAGGCGCGCGGCGTGTACCGGCATGCCGCCGTGCCATCGTCTGGGCTGTCGAGGCTGCTCGCCGCCTGGATGGCTTACGGGGGACTGGCCAGCCACCGGTCGGCCGCGGCGCTGCACCGCATCGACGGGTACACGCTCCACATCGTCGAGCTGTCGGTTGCGCCTGGCGGGAACAGGGCGGTCAAGGGGGTGCGCTTCCACCAGTCCACGCAGCTTGACCTGGCCAAGCCCGTCGTGAGAGACGGCATTCCCGTCACTGGGCCGGCTCGCACGGTCCTCGACGTGGCCGCGGTCGTGAACCGCAAGCGGCTAGATCGCACCATCGATGCCGTGCTAAGGAGCGGGCAGCTCCGACTGTCGGATCTCTGGGGCGTGCTCGCCTCCCACGCACGCCGTGGGCGGCCGGGATGCGCCGCGCTCAAGGCGTCCCTGGAGGGGCGCTTCGCCGACGAGCCCGTGCCGCTCAGCGAATGGAGCCGAATGGTGGCCGAGCTGCTTACTGATGCGGGCCTCGACTATCCCGCCCTCGAGCACCGCGTGCACGATGCCCGCGGGGCCTTCGTGGCCCAGGTCGATCTTGCTTACCCCGCCCACCGTGTGGCGATCGAACTGGACAGCGCTCGCTGGCACGACAACCGGGAGTCCTTCGTGGACGACCGACGGCGCCGCAACGAAATCACGCTCGCCGGCTGGAACGTCCTCAACTTCACTTGGGACGACTACGCGGGTCGGCCGAGAGCCCTGTGCACGACTGTCGTTCGGGCACTGGACGGTGGTGTTCGCGCCGTACCGCGCCGAACATCAAGCAGTTAACCACCTCACATGTGGCATACCCATTGAAGTTCGTGTGGTCCTCAGCCGAGCGGCCGGATCAGGCCTTCCTGCACCACCGACACCACCAGCCGTCCGTCGCGGGTGAACACTCGGCCGGCGGCCAGGCCCCGGGCGCCGGTCGCGGCCGGGGTGTGCTGGTCGTACAGCAGCCACTCGTCGGCTCGGAACGGGCCGTGGAACCACATTGCATGGTCGAGGCTGGCCAGCATGATGCTCGGGTCGGCGGCGCTGGTGCCGTGGGGGGCCAGCGTGGTGTCGAGCAGGGTCAGGTCGCTGGCGTAGGTGAGCAGGCAGGCGTGCAGCACGGGGTCGTCGCCGAGGGTGCCGTTGGCCCGCATCCATACCCGCTGCGTGGGCGGCAGCGGGCCGCTGCGGTCGAGCGGGCTGGTGGTCACGTAGCGGATGTCCAGAGCCTGCACGCGGTCGGGACGGGCCCGGTCCGGGTGCTGGGACTGCATTCTTTTGGTTCGCGGCGGCAGGGTCTCGGGGTCGGGCACCTCGGGCATCGGCTCGAGATGCTCGAAGCCGTCCTCGGCGACGTGGAACGACGCCGCGAGTTGGAAGATGGCCCGGCCGTGCTGGATGGCGACCACGCGGCGGGTGGTGAAGGACCGCCCGTCTCTTATGCGGTCCACGTCATACAGCACCGGGGCCTTGGCGTCACCGGCCCGCAGGAAGTAAGCGTGCAGGGAGTGCACCGAGCCCCGCTCCACCGTGCGGGCCGCGGCCACCAGCGCCTGGCCGGCCACTTGACCGCCGAAGATTCGCTGGCGGTCGTCGTCGGGCGAGCGGCCCCGGAAGATGTTGACCTCGATGGCCTCGAGGTCCAGGAGGGCCACCACATTGTCCAGCGCCGTCTGCATCTGCCCATGATGCCGTGGGCGAACCGGAGTCGCGGATTCTCGGCGCCGGTTAGTCGGCGTAGCCTGCGAATGGTGAGCACCGCACCCTCGTCAACGCTGCAACGCCTGGTGGCTGAGCACGCGTACAAGGCGCTGCGCTACTGCGGGGTGTCGGCGGTGAACGTCACAGTCGGCGTCACCGTGCTCGCGACCTGTCACGCCGTGCTCGGCTGGTCGGCGCTATGGGCCAACCTGGCGGCGTGGATGGTGGGCTCGGTGCCTGCGTATCTGCTGAGCCGGGCGTGGGTGTGGCAGCGCAGCGGCCCGCACCGCTGGGGCGGTGAGGTGCTCGCGTTCTGGATCATTGCGCTAGTGGGGCTGGTCCTGTCGTCGGTCGTGGTGCGGGTGGTGGAGGAGTTCACCTCCGAGACCGCCATCGTGGTGATCGGGAACCTCGGCGCCTACGGGACGGTGTGGGTGGCCAAGTACCTGTTCCTCGACCGGGTGATGTGGCCTCGCTCTGCGAAAGGCTGAGCGGATGCCGGTAATGCGAACGGTGTGCCCGATCCAGCGCTATCGCGGTCTCCGATGATGGAAGAGCGGTTGCGTCGGGTCGCGGAGGCGGCGCGGGGCTTCATGCCCGCCGATGAGGGCTTGGCCCTCTACGAGGCGGCGGCGTCGCTTGAGGTGGATGGGCCGCTGCTGGAGGTGGGCAGCTACTGCGGCAAGTCTGCGGTGTACCTCGGCGCGGCGGCTCAACAGGCTGGCCGGGTGCTGCTGTGCGTGGACCACCACCGCGGCTCCGAGGAGAATCAGCCCGGTTGGGAGCACCACGACCCGGAGGTGGTGGACGCCGAGTTGGGCGTGATCGACACGCTGCCGTTCTTCCGCCGCACCATCCGCGCCGCCGGGCTCGAGGACACAGCGGTGGCCGTGGTGGGCGACTCGCCGACGGTGGCGTCGCTGTGGGCCACCCCGCTGGCCCTGGTGTTCATCGACGGCGGCCACGGTGCCGAGCCGGCCCACCGCGACTACGAGGGGTGGTCGCCCCATGTGGCGCCGGGAGGGCTGCTGGCCATCCACGATGTGTTCGAGGACCCCGCCGACGGCGGGCGTCCGCCCTACGAGATTTGGTGCCGGGCACTGGCCGACGGCTGCTTCCAGGAGCAGGCCGCGGTCGGCTCCCTGCGAGTCCTGCAACGCACAGCGCTGCACCGGCCGGACCGGTGAGGGGCGTTGCGTTGACGGCGTCCACCGGTCGGGCCAGCAGGAAACGGCTGTGAATTGGCCGCGGCCGTCGATTACAGCGCTCGCGATTCTCGTCGGGCTGGCCGCGTTCGCGGCCGGATGCAGCGGGGCACGTTCGCCCCGGCCGACTCCGTCGTTGCCGGCCTCAGCGGCGCCGACGACTGAGACTGTCGCTCCGACCGCGGCCCGTTCGACCTCCACAACCTCGACGACCTCGACGACCTCGACGACCTCGACGACATCGATCCGGCCGGAGGCGCCGCCTACGACAGTCTCGTCGCCGAGCGAGGTCTCTCAAGATGACGCGCCGGGGGAGGCAGAGGGCATCAATTGGGAGGACCTGGAGCATCTGGCCTTCGAGATCGACGGCGATTTCGTGCGGCTGGAGGGAGGCCGGGCCACCGTGTCATACGGCGGCGCCTCGGCGAGCATCTTCACGTTGCAGAACCGTGTGGCCCAAGGCGACCTCGACGGTGACGGGGACGAGGATGTGGTCGCTCACATCGTCGAGCGCACGGCGGGGACCGGCGTCTTCCACTTCGTCGTTCCCGTGATCGACGACGAGGGTGCGGCGGCGGCGCGGCAGCCCGTGTGGGTGGGTGACCGAGTGGTCATGGACCGCATCTCGGTGCAGGACGGGCTGATCGAGGTGTCTCTGTTCGACCGGGCGCTGGACGAGCCCTTCACGATCATCTCCAGACACACGATGCTGGAGATCGACGTGTCGGCTGCGGCGCCGCTGGTCACAGTGGTCGGCACCGAGCCCATCGAGGATCTGCCACTGCCCGGCCCCGAGCGCCCCGATATAGACGTCAGGTTCGATCCGGGCGCGGTCAGCGCCGCGCAGTCCGGTTCCATCGATTTCCGAGAGCGGCAGACGTACACGGTGCTGGCATCGGAGGGCCAGCCGTTCACCGCCACGCTCGACGCACCTCTGGGCGTGTGGCTCGACGTCCGCCTCGACGATCTCGTGGTGACCTCGGCCGCGCAGCGGTCGCAGCTCGTGGAGGCGGAGCTGCCCGCCAGCGGTCCGTGGCAGGCGACCGTGGTCTCCTCGCATGCGGGGCAGGTCGACTACGAGGTGAACATCGAGGTGCTGCCGCTGGTTGAGGTCACTCCCGCGCCCACGACCACAGTATCCACGGTGCGCCCGCCGAGGCCGGTAACGCCCGACGACGAGGGGGCCGTCGTCTATCTCACCTTCGACGACGGCCCCCATCCCGTCTACACGCCGCAGGTGCTTGACGTACTCGCCCGCCACGGAGCCCGGGCCACGTTCTTCGTGCTCGGCTCACTGGCCCAGGCCTACCCCGCCATCATCCAACGCATCGCCGCGGAGGGTCACACCATCGCCAACCACACCTGGAACCACGAGGTCCTGGCCGGGCTGCCCCGGCCCGCCTTCGATGACACCATAAGCCGCACCCAGGCCATCCTCGCCGACCTGGCCACGCCCTGTCTGCGTCCGCCGTATGCGTCGATCGACGCATACACCGAGGAGTGGGCCTCCTCGCACGGGCTGGACCTGATGATGTGGACCGTCGACCCCGGCGACTGGCGCCGGCCGCCGGCCGCGGAGATCGCCGACTACATCGTCAAGCGGGCGAAGGCGGGGGCGGTGATTCTGTTGCACGACGGCGGCGGCAACCGCTCGCGGACGGTCCGTGGACTGGACATGGCCCTGGAGCGGATGGCGGACCGGGGATTGCGCTACGAGCCCGTCTGCCGCTGACAGGCATGGCGCCCGGCAACTGATACGGCCCAGCGGTGCTGTGGCGGTTGCTCGGCGCGGCAGCGGTACCCCGCCGGCAGTCATGCAGGCTGTGATGGGCTGATCGTCGCACACCGGTCTCACGGAGCGCGGAGGGCGGTGCTCGCCTATAGTGTCGCCCGGCTGTCGTGAGCGAAGCCGGTGAGACCCCGGCACTGTCCCGCAACGGTGATGCCCCGCGAGGGGACGAGTCCGGTCGCCTCCCGCCTGCCATCACGCGAACCGATTCCTCGAGGACAGGAGCGGCTCGTGCGGTGGGATCTCCCGCTGCTCGGCCCCGAACTCGAGCAGAAGGGAGAATCCGATGATCAACACCGCAACCGGGCGAGCCGCCCTGTGGGTGAAGCTCCTGCCGGCCATGCTCGCCCTGAGCCTTGCCGCGGCCGCCTGCAGCGGCACTAGAGACCACCGGCCGTCCACAGTCGAGCGGATCGTGTCGATCTCGCCGACCGGCACCGAGATGCTCTACGCCATCGGAGCGGGCGACTGGGTGGTGGCCGTCGACCAGTTCTCGTATTACCCCGAGCAAGCTCCGGTCACCGGCCTCGACGGCTGGAACCCCAACATCGAGGCCATCGCCTCATACGAGCCCGACCTGGTGGTGTTGCAGACCAGCGGCGACGTGATGGCCAGCCTCGAGGCGCTCGGCATAGCGGTGTTCGCCCACGACGCTCCGTTGGTGTTCGACGACGTGTACACCCAGATAGAACAGCTGGGCGCCGTCACCGGCCACCACGACGAGGCGGCCCAGCTCATCGCCGGCATGCAGGCCAGGATCGCCGAGCTGATCGCGGCTGCGCCCGACGCCTCCGGGCTCACCTACTACCACGAGCTGGACAACACCCTCTACAGCGTCACCAGCAGCACCTTCATCGGGCAGGTGTACGGCCTGTTCGGCCTCGTCAACGTGGCCGACCCCGCCGACGCCGACGGCAGCGCCTGGGGCTACCCGCAGCTCAGCGACGAGTACCTGGTGGACGCCGATCCCGACGTGATATTCCTGGCCGACACGCAGTGCTGCGGCCAGAACGCCCAGACCGTCGCCGAGCGCCCCGGCTGGGACCAGCTCACCGCGGTGCAGACCGGCCGGGTCGTCGAGCTCAACGACGACGTCGTGTCGCGCTGGGGCCCCCGGCTAGTGGACTTCATCCAGGCCATCTCCGATGTGCTCGTGTCCATCGGCGCGGCGGGCTAGACGGCGGGCGAGCTGGCAGGCCTGTCCATGACCGATCCGCAACCCCCGAGCGGGACCGAGGTCGCACTGCCAGCGTCGGGCCTGCGACCAGGCCCGCTGGTAGCGGGTCTGGCGGCGGTCGCCGTGGCGGTGATCGCCGGGTTGACCATCGGGCCGGTCGACATCGCCGCTCACCGGGTGGTCCTGGAGCTGCTTGACGGGCTACCAGGGGTGGCGCTCGACTCCGGCCTGAGCGACGCCCACGCGGCCATCGTGGTGAAGCTCCGGCTGCCGCGCGTGGTGCTCGGCCTGCTCGTGGGTGCCACCCTGTCCGTGAGCGGCGCGGCCTACCAGGGAGCGTTCCGCAACCCGCTGGCCGATCCGTACCTGCTGGGCATCGCCGCCGGTGCGGGGCTTGGCGCGACCATCGCCATCACCAGCGACCTCGGCGACGGCGCGGGCGCTCTCGACCCGGTACCGCTGGCGGCCTTCGCCGTGGCGCTCCTGTCGGTGGCGGTGTCCTACGCCGCCGGCCACCTCGGGGGCCGCTCCACCGCGTCGCTGATCCTCGCCGGCATCGCGGTGGCCAGCTTCCTGACCGCCTGCCAGACCTACGTGCTGCAGGCCAACAGCGACGCGTTCCGCGAGATCTTTGCCTGGATCCTGGGTCGCCTCGCCACCTCGGGGTGGTCCGAGCCCGCGCTGATGCTGCCTTATTTCGTGGTCACGGTGGCGGTGGTGCTGCGCTACCGCCGGGCCCTCGACGTGCTGGCCGTGGGCGACGAGGAGGCCGCCGCGCTCGGGCTCGAGCCCCGCCGGGTGCGGATGATCGTGGTGCTGGCCGCGTCGCTGGGCGCGGCCGCGGCGGTGTCGGTGAGTGGGCTCATCGGTTTCGTCGGGATCATTGTGCCCCACACCGTGCGGCTCGCGTTCGGTTCCAGCAACCGGGTCGTGCTGCCGCTGTCGGTGCTGTTCGGGGGCGCGTTCATGGTGCTGGCCGACCTGGCCGCCCGCACCGCGCTGGCGCCGGCCGAGCTCCCAATCGGCGTGGTGACCGCCTTCTTGGGTGCGCCTTTCTTCGTGCTGGTGCTGCGGACCAGCCGCCGGGAGATCTGGTGACACTCGCAGTGAGCGTGCGGTCACTGGACGTCACCCTTGACGGCACCCACGTGCTGCGCGGTGTCGACCTGGCCGCGTCGACGGGGGAGTGGGTGAACATCATTGGCCCCAACGGCGCGGGCAAGACCACGCTGCTGAGGGCGTTGCTCGGCCTGGTGCCCTTCAGCGGTGAGATTGACATCGGCGGGCTCAGCGACCGGCGCCGCCGAGCGGCCCGGGCTCGCAAGCTCGCCTACGTCCCGCAGACGCCGGTGATCCCTCCCGGCATGCTCGTGGCTGACTACGTGCTGCTTGGGCGCACCCCACATCGCAGCGTATTCGCGGCCCAGACCGCCAACGACCGAAGGATTGCGGCCCAGGTCCTCGACCGCCTCGACTTGGGGGGCTTCGGCGACCGGACCGTGCAGTCGCTGTCGGGCGGCGAGCGCCAGAGGGCTGTCATGGCCAGAGCGCTGGCCCAGCAGGCCGACGTGCTGCTCCTCGACGAGCCCACCACCGCCCTCGACCTAGGCCATCAGCAGGACGTGCTCGAGTTGGTGGACGCCCTGCGCCGCGAGCGCGGGCTGACCGTGATCGCGACCTTGCATGACCTCACCCTCGCAGCCCGCTACGGCGACCGCATCGCCATACTCGCTCAAGGGCGGGTCGCCGAGACCGGGCCGCCTGCAGAGGTGCTCACCGTGCAGAACATCGCTGCCCACTTCGGGGCCACCGTCCGGATCGTCGACGATCCCGAGGGCCCCGTGATCGTGCCCGCGGCCCCGGCGAGCCGTTCGCTGCCACCGACCGACCCCATCGCCCAGAATGGAGACCAATCATGACCACGGCCGACTCCCCGCCCACCGAGGATCCCCGCCCCGGCGGGATGCGAATCGCCAAGAGCCTCGTGGTGGTCAACACCGGCGACGGCAAGGGCAAGTCCTCGGCAGCGTTCGGCACGGCCATGCGGGCCCGGGCGCGCCGGTGGCCGGTGGCGGTGGTGCAGTTCCTCAAGTCCGAGGACTGGGTGACCGGCGAGCAGTTGATGGCCGAGCCGCTGGGCATCGACTTCTGGTCGCTGGGTGAGGGCTTCACCTGGGACAGCGACGACCTGACCCGCGACGAGGCCGAGGCCCGCGAGGCCTGGAGCCATGGCAAGGCCCTGGTTGAGGCGGGCGAGCATCGGCTGGTGGTGTTCGACGAGATCACCTATCCGCTGAACTGGGGCTGGATCGACGCTGCGGAGGTGGAGGCCACGTTTCGCGACCGGCCCGAGCAGGTGTCGCTGGTGCTGACCGGCCGAGACGCGCCCGCCTGGATGGTCGAGTTGGCCGACACCGTGACCGAGATGGTCAAGACCAAGCACGCCTACGACGCCGGCATCCTCGCCAAGAAGGGCATCGACTTCTGATGCGGCAGCCCGGCGACGTGCTCGGCGCGGTCGAGCAGGTCGGAGAGATGGCCGCGCTCGTGTCAGCCGCCAGCCTCGCAGCCACCCACGGCTGGTTCTGGTCCTGACCGGCCCGGTAGGGCTCGATCAGCCGCCGCGAGGATCGACTGACTTTTGCCTTGCGCCGGTTAGTCTCGCAGCGGCGGGCTCGACCACTCAGGAGGTGCTCATGCGGAGCCATGAAATCGACTACAGGATCTACGGCGACGATCTCCAGTTCGTGGAGATCGAGCTGGATCCCGGCGAGGTCGTCATCGCCGAGGCCGGCGCGATGATGTACATGGAGCAGGGCATCGGTTTCGAGACCAAGATGGGCGACGGCTCCGACCCCAACCAGGGCACCTGGGGCAAGCTCAAGTCGGCGGCCAAGCGGGGCGTCACCGGTGAGGGGCTGTTCATGACCCACTTCAGCAACCGCGCCCCCCAGGGCAAGCAGCGGGTGGCCATGGCCGCGCCCTACCCCGGCAAGATCCTGCCCATCAACCTGGCCGCGGCGGGCGGGCAGCTGCTGGCCCAGAAGGACGCGTTCCTGTGCGCGGCGTCGGGCACCAAGCTCGACATCGCCTTCAACCGCAAGCTGGGCACCGGCCTGTTCGGCGGGGAGGGCTTCATCCTGCAGTCCATCTCCGGCGACGGCCTCGCCTTCCTGCACGCGGGCGGCACCATCGTCGAGAAGCAGCTGCAGGGTGAGACCCTGCGGGTCGACACCGGCTGCATCGTGGCCTTCCAGCCCCAGATCCAGTACTCGATCGAGCGGGCCGGCGACCTGCGCTCGATGGTGTTCGGCGGCGAGGGCCTGTTCTTGGCCACCCTCACCGGCGTGGGCCGGGTGTGGCTGCAGTCGCTGCCGTTCAACCGCCTCGCCGACCGGGTGGTGGCCAACCTGCGGCCCGGCGGATCCCAGGGCGAGGGCTCGGTGATCGGCGGTCTCTCCAACATGTTCGAGCGGCGCTAACCGGACTGGCGCCGGGCCATGCGGTCCGCAGCGGGCCGGGTCAGGTGATCGGGACGTTGAACGAGCCGAGCGGGCCGAAGTCGAAACGGAAGTCGTCGCCCGGGGCCACGGCCATCGGGCGGGTGAACGACCCCGACAGGATCACGCCGCCCGCCCGCAGCGACCGCCCCTGCTCGGCGTAGCGTCGGGCCAGCCAGACGATGCCGTTGGCGGGATGGTCGAGCACGCCTGCGGCCAGCCCGGTCTCCTCCACGGTGCCGTTGCAGTAGGCGATGGCGCCCACCCAGCGCAAGTCTGCGTCGCGGGGGCCAACCGGGGTGCCGCCGGTGACGATCCCGGCGTCGGCCGCGTTGTCGGCGATGGTGTCGATCACTGTTCGGGTGCGGCCGGTGGCGGGGTCGGTGCGGGGGGTACGGGACGCGATCAGCTCCACCGCCGCAGTGACGTGGTCGGTGGCGTCCAGCACGTCGCTGACGTCGAGGTCAGCGCCGTAGAGGTCGTCGGCCAGCACGAAGGCCAGCTCAACCTCGAGGCGAAGGTCGCAGAAGGCGGCCGCGGCAATGGGCTCGCCGGGGGCGAACACCATGGCGTCGGTCAGGAACCCTGAGTCGGGGGTGTCGATGCTCATCGCTTGCTGCATGGCCCGGCTGGTGAGGCCGATCTTGTGGCCGATCACCCGCTCGCCCCGGGCCAGTCGGATCTCCAGCCAGGCCGCCTGCACCCGGTAGGCCTCGTCGGTGGTCATGCGCGGGTAGACACTGGTTGTCTGGCGGACCTGCCTGCACTCGCGCTCAGCGGTGTCGAGCAACTCTGCCTCGGCCCGGATCTCGTCGTCGGTGAGGCTGGCCGCGCTGCTCACCGACGTCGCGCTGCTCACCGACGTCGCGCTGCTCACCGACGTCGCGCTGCTCACCGACGTCGCGCTGCTCACCGACGTCGCGCTGCTCACCGAGTGGTCGCCGGGATCGAGAAGCGGGCTCACGGCAGGAGCAGGATCTTTCCGGCCAGGCTGCGGCCCTGAAGCAGCCGGTGGGCCTCGGCCGCCTCGGCCAGCGGCAGCCTCGCCGCGATCCGTATGTCGAGGTCACCCGACGCGATCCAGCCGAACACTTCCGAGACCCGGGCGTCCAGCTCGGCTCGGGTGGAGATGAAGTCCCACAGCTTGGGCCGGGTCAGCCACAGCGACTTGCCCATGAGGTGAAGCGGCGCCTTGGGCTCCACCGCGCCCGAGGCGTTGCCGAAGGTCACCATCGACCCCCGCAGGCGCAGCAGGCGCAGGCTGTCGTCGTACACGGCCGCGCCCACACCGTCGTAGACCACGTCGATGGCCTCCGGGCCGACTGCGTCCTCCACCCCGGCCACCAGGTCGGTGGTCGTGTAGTTCACGACGTGGTCGGCTCCCGCGGCCCGGGCCAGATCGGCCTTGGCATCCGACCCGACGGTGGCCACCACCTCGGCGCCCCGCAGCTTGGCCATCTGCACGATCAGCCGCCCGGTGCCGCCCGCGCCGGCGTGGACCAGGCACCGGTCGCCGGGCCCTATCCGGGGGCAGTCGGTGATCAGATAGTGGGCGGTGAGGCCCTGCACGCCGATGGAGGCGGCGGTGTCGAGATCGACGCCGTCGGGCACCTTGTACGCCACCGCGGCTTTCACCACGGCCTGCTCGGCGTAGGAGCCGGTTGATCCGGCCCAGGCCACCCGGTCGCCCGGGGCGAAGCCGTCGGTGCCCGCGCCGACCTCCAGCACGGTCCCGGCCCCCTCCTGGCCCAGCACCAGTGGCAGCGGCATGTCGTAGAGGCCCGAGCGGTGGTACGTGTCGATGAAGTTCACCCCGGCCGCAGCCACCGCCACCCTCATCTCGCCCTCGGCGGGCACCGGGTCGGGCCGCTGCACCAGCTGCATCACTTCCGGCCCGCCGGTGTCTGCGATCTGAACCGCCGCACTCGTTCCGCTACCAGTTGTGGTCATCGTCGCGCCTCCTGCGGTGGACCCTCGCGAGGCTACGGGGGCGACCGGCACGCGCCCCGGTCGAGGCTGCCGATAGCAGCCCTCTTCGGCTCCGCCGGTGTCAAGGCTCGCCTAGGACGCTCGCTCGTCGCGGATGGGGTTTCGCAGGGTGCCGATCTCGGGGACGGTCACCTCCACAACGTCGCCCGGCGTGAGCCATTTGGGCGGGTCGAAGCGGGCGCCGGCACCCGTGGGGGTTCCGGTGAAGATCACATCGCCGGCGTCGAGCCCCACGAACGTGGACAGGTAGTGGATCTGGTACTCGATCGAGAAACGCATGTTGCCGGCCACATCGTCTTGGCGGAGCTCGCCGTTGACGGTGGTTGTGAGGTGCAGGTCATCGAGGTTGCCGACCTCGTCGAGGGTCACCAGCCACGGGCCGATCGATCCGCTGCGGTGCCAGTTCTTGCCCTGGGTGACGTTGAAGCGCCCGTGGCGCACCCAGTCCCGGATGGTGCCCTCGTTGCCGAGGGTCACCCCGGCGATGTGGCTGCGGGCCTGCTCGACACCGATGCGGCGGCCTCCGGTGCCGATCACCACCACGATCTCACCCTCGTAGTCGAGCTGCTCGGACTCGGGGGGCCGCAGCAGGGCCTGCTCGTGGCCGACCAGCGTCTCGGGGAACCGCACGAACACGCTCGGGTAGGAGTCGCCGCGGTCCTCGGCGTACTCGGCGCTCCGCCCGCCGTAGTTCACGCCGATGCAGATGATCTTGCCGGGACGGGGGAGCAGCCGCTCGAAGACGATGCCGTCAAGGGCGTGGTCGGCATCGTCGGAGGCAGCCCATCGGGCCGCTTCGCTGAGGCGGCCCTGTGCGATCAGGTCTCCGAGGTCGATCACGCCATCGACGCGGGCGGCGAGGTCGACCACCCCGGTCCGGTCGGGTGTGAGAACCCCGAACGACGAGGCTCCGTGGGCGGTGTAGCTGAGCAGGCGCATGGACGACTCTCCGGGATGGAACCGCAGGCGGAACCGTACAATCGTGGCGGACAGGACCGCCCATGCCTCACATCGTCATCGAGTACTCCGCCAACGTCGCCGACCTGATCAACATCGATGCCCTAGTTGCAGCGGTGCATGAGGCGGCTCTCGACGACGGTCTTCCAGCTCTCAACGCACTGCGTACCAGGGCTGTGGCCCGCGAGCACTACCGCATCGCCGACGGCGACCCGGCCTACGGGTTCGTAGCAGTCAAGGCCCGCATCGCCCCCGGCCGCAGCGATGAGGCCATGCAGTGCTTTCTGCGGTGCCTCATCGACACCGTCGACCAAGTGTTGGCACCGCGACAGCGCGGTCTTCCGGTGGCTCTCAGCGCCGAGATCCAGTTGCTCGACCCCGACCTTCGCATCAACCGCAACTACGTCCGCGCCCAACCCGGCGAGCCGGAGGCCATCGGTGCCGTCGTCACCGAGGTGATGTCACGACTAGGGAGAGCCCTACTCGTGGACGAGCAGGGCTAGCTCGTCCGGGCGGTCGGGCCCTGACGCCCAGCCGCGGACGCGGCCTAAGTTGGCAGAGACGCCTTGCCGTTCGGTCAGGCGCCCGTACGCTGCAATGCTGCTTAGCGGTGTTCGGGGCCCGATAGAGCTTCGGACCGGACTAGGAGATCAGGCATGCTGACTGCCCCGAGCTACGAGGAGAACGTCGCCGCCGGCGGGCAGCACCTGGCTCGCTTCTCGGCCGCGCCCACGCTGCATCTGATCGACGGCGAGCCTGGGGCCAGCGTTTCGGGCGAAACGTTCGCCAATTCGTCGCCTGTCGACGGGATGCACCTCGGAGACGTGGCCGCCGGGGACGCGGCCGATGTCGCGGCCGCGGTCGAAGCGGCTGAGGCGAGCTTCGACTCCTGGTCGAGCACGCCGGGCGAGCAGCGCAAGCGGATCCTGCACGCCGTGGCCGACGCCATCGTGGCCCGGGCCGACGAGATCGCGGTAGTGGAGTCGGTCGACACCGGCCAGGCCATCCGCTTCATGTCGTCGGCCGCGCTGCGGGGCGCGGAGAACTTCCGGTTCTTCGCCGACCGGGCCCCCGCCGCAGCCGACGGGCTGGCTCTGCCGTCGGCCCACCACCTCAACTACACCAGCCGCCGCGCCATCGGCCCGGTGGGCGTGATCACGCCGTGGAACACGCCGTTCATGCTGTCCACCTGGAAGATCGCCCCTGCGCTGGCCACAGGCTGCACGGTGGTGCACAAGCCGGCGGAGTGGAGCCCGCTAACCGCCTGCCTGCTGGCGGAGATCGCCCTCGACGCGGGCCTGCCCCCCGGCGTGCTCAACGTGGTGCACGGCATGGGCGAGACCGCGGGCCGAGCCCTCACCGAGCACCCCGACATCGCGGCCATTGCCTTCGTGGGCGAGTCGGCTACCGGCTCGGCCATCCAGGCCCAGTCGGCGCCCACCCTCAAGCGGCTCCACTTCGAGCTGGGCGGCAAGAACCCTGTGATCGTTTTCGACGATGCCGATCTCGACCGGGCACTCGACGCGGTCGTGTTCATGATCTACAGCCTCAACGGCGAGCGCTGCACCAGCTCCAGCCGCCTGCTCGTACAGCGCAGCATCTACGACGACTTCACCGAACGCCTCGCGGCCAAGCTGCGCAACATTCCGGTCGGCCACCCCCTCGACCCCGCCACCGTGATCGGCCCGCTGATCCACCGGAGCCACCGCGACAAGGTGCGCAGCTACATCGAGCTGGCCTCAGCCGAGGGCGCCACCGTGGTTTCCGGCACGCCCTGGGTGGACGCCCCCACCGGGGGCAACTTCGTCGCGCCCGTGCTGTTCACGGGGGCCACCAACGACATGCGCATCGCCCGCGAGGAGATCTTCGGCCCGGCGCTGACCGCCATCGCCTTCGACGACGAGGACGACGCCGTGACCCTGGCCAACGACACCGACTACGGGCTGGCCGCCTACGTGTGGACCGGCGACGTGGGCCGGGCCCACCGAGTGGCCGACGCGGTGGACGCGGGCATGGTGTGGGTCAACTCCCAGAACGTGCGCCACCTGCCGACGCCATTCGGGGGCACCAAGCGCAGCGGCATCGGCCGCGACGGCGGCGACTGGAGCTTCGACTTCTACATGGAGACCAAGAACGTGGCCGTCGCCTACGGCAGCCACGCCATCCCCAAACTCGGAGGCTGAGGGCCGGTCGGCGGAATTGGCAGCGGTGTGCTCCTGTTAGGGCGTTTCTGGCTGCCAGTTCGCGTTGGGTTTGGGTGTGGGTGGGGGCCGGTCGGCGGAATTGGCAGCGGTGTGCTCCTGTTAGGGCGTTTCTGGCTGCCAGTTCGCGTTCGGGGTCTCCCGCCCCGACGAATTGGCAGGGTTTTGCACGCTACGCGGGTATTTTGCTGCCAGCTGCGGAGGAGAAGACGATGCAGACCCAGATGTTGATTGACGGGCGCTGGCGGGACGGCGCCGACGCCGAGCGGATCGAGGTGCTCGACCCGGCCACCGGCGCCGGCATCGCCGAGGTGGCCGCGGGCGGCCCGGCCGATGCCGTCGCCGCCTGCGACGCGGCCGCGGCCGCCCAGCCCGGCTGGGCCGCGACCACTCCCAGAGTCCGCTCGGAGATCCTGCGAGACTGCCACCGGATCCTCATCGAGCACACCGACGAGTTGGCCGACCTGATCACCCTCGAGCACGGCAAGCCCCGGGCCGACGCGGTGGGGGAGGTGGCCTACGCAGCCGAGTTCTTCCGCTGGAACGCCGAGGAGACGGTGCGCATCCACGGCACCATCAGCACCGCGCCTTCCGGCGACAAGCGCATCATCACCCGCCACCCGCCGGTGGGGGTGGTGGTGATGATCACCCCGTGGAACTTCCCGGCCGCGATGATCACCCGCAAGCTGGCCCCCGCGCTGGGAGCGGGCAACACGGTGGTGATCAAGCCGCCCCGGGAGGCGCCCCTCACCGCGCTGCGCGTCGGCGAGCTGCTGGCGGAGGCCGGGGTCCCGCCGGGGGTGGTCAACCTGGTCCCCACCACCGCTTCCGGGCCCTGGTTCGACGCCGCGGTGGACCATCGGGCGGTGCGGATGGTGTCGTTCACCGGCTCCACCGAGGTGGGGCGCATGCTGCTGCGCCGCTGCGCCGACCGGATCCTCAAGTCGGTGATGGAGTTGGGCGGCAACGCGCCGTTCGTGGTGTTCGCCGACGCCGACCTGGAAGCGGCCACCGCCGGGGCGATGGTGGCCAAGATGCGCCACTCGGCTGAGACCTGCACCGCCGCCAACCGCTTCTTCGTGGAGGCGCCGGTGCACGACGAGTTCGTTGAGCGCCTGGCCGCGGCGGTGGGGTCGATGAAGGTGGGCAGCGGTTTCGACCCGGACGTGACCTGCGGCCCGATGATCAACTCCGGCGCGGTGGCCAACATAGACCGGCTGGTGCAGGGCGCGATCAACGGGGGCGCCAGCGCGGTCACTGGCGGCTCGGCCATCGACGGGCCGGGCTTCTTCTACGAGCCCACCGTGCTCGGTGGCGTGGATGTGGCCGCGCCCATCACCCGCGAGGAGATCTTCGGCCCGGTGGCGCCGGTGACCAGCTTCACCGACACCGACGCCATGATCGCCGCGGCCAACGACACCGAGATGGGCCTGATGGGCTACGTGTACACCGAGGATCTGGCCAAGGGCCTGCACGTCAGCGAGCGCATCGAGGCCGGCATGGTCGGTCTCAACCGGGGAGCGGTATCGGACCCGGCCGCCCCCTTCGGCGGCATGAAGCAGTCCGGCCTCGGCCGCGAGGGCGCGTCGGAGGGCATCTATGAGTTCTGCGAGACCCAGTACATAGCCGCCGACTGGTAGGCCCGCTTCGCGAGGGGTGCCTTCGACCTTCAGCGGGACAGTTCGGCGGTGAGGGTCTCAGGGAGGCGACGGCAATGAGACTCCTCGGAGGTCGTCGCACGCCAGGCGCCCGACGGCCAGTCACCCGGTGTCCCCCTGCGGCGCGTGCTGCTGCAGCCATCCTCGCCAAAGGGGCTCGTCTCGCTCGGCCGCGCTGGCCGCGTCGTCCCCGTACAGGTAGCACCAGATCGAGACGGTGACCGCGCCGCTGTCTCCTTCGACCGCCACGAAGGCGGTGCCGGACGACGGCTGGTCTAGCAGGAGGGCGACACGGCATCGGGCGACATCCGCGACGGTGCCGGCCAAGGAGGGCGCGTCCGGCGCCGCCACTTCGATCCGATCGCCCACTGCGGGCTCCGGCGGGATGCCCAGAGCGTCAGCGAGCGCAGTCCAGGCCTTCTCACGGGTTCCGCTCCAGGTTGCCGTGGGCAGCGAGGCCTTGGCGGTGCGGCCGCGAAAGTGCTCCATGTGAAGCCTCAGATTGAGCAGGAAGAGCTGCCAGCCGTCGGACATGCCGTCGTATAGGCCGTCCCACTCCTTGCCGCTGTCGAAGCCGCTGTTAACGAGCCGCACGATGCAGGTGCCGTCGTCGCGGGCCTCGATCGTCCATTCGAACGCCAGGCCCTCGACGCCCTCACCGCCGTCGAAGACAACTCGGCGCGGTGGATCCCAGGCCGCGACCCGTCCCGCGATCTGCATCTCCGGCTCGGGGCCGAACGAGGCCGTAGCCGCGCCCCCGACGCGCTCTTCGACGGTGTGCGGCACGTACCACGACGAGATGCCGGGGCCGGTGGCGATCGCCCGCCACACCTCCTCCGGGCTGCCGGAGACCTCCACTTCCAGCTGGATGGACCGGCGTTCATCCGACATGTCTCAGCCCTTTCGTCTCGTGCGAACCGGCGCCTAGCCCCGCGACGCGGCGGCGCTTCTGGATGTTGGCCCACTCGTCTCTGAGGCCGACGGTGCGATGGAAGAGCATGGGCGTGTCGGGGTCGCGGGCGAAGTAGCCGAGACGCTCGAACTGCACCACCTCGCCGGGCTCCGTGAGGAGCAGTGCGGCCTCCACCTTGGCGGTGATCAGCTCCCGTGAGGCGGTGTTGTAGGACTCCAGCGGATCGCGGCCGTCGGCGCCGGGGACGGGATCGGCGAACAGCCGGTCGTACAGCGCCACCTGCGCGTCGAAGGCGTGCTCGGCTGACACCCAATGGATGGTGGCCCGCACCTTGCGGCCGTCGGGGGCCTGCCCGCCCCCGGTTTCGGGGTCGTAGGTGCAGCGCAGCCGCACCACCTGCCCGTCGGAGCCGGTCTCGACGTCATTGCAGCGCAGGAAGTAGCCGGCCCGCAGGCGCACCTCGCGGCCCGGGCCCAGCCGGTAGAACTTGCGGGGCGGGTCGAGCATGAAGTCGTCGCGCTCGATCCACAGCCGCCCCGAGAACGGCACCTCCCGGGCGCCGGCGGCCGGATCCTCGGGATTGTTCACCGCGCGGCGATGCTCCACATGGCCCTCAGGCCAGTTGTCGATCACCACCTCGAGGGGGCGGAGCACGGCCATGCGGCGCAGGGCGGTCCGGTTGTGGTGGGTCCGCACGAAGGATTCCAGCAACTCGACCTCGTGGACGCCGTTCACCCGGGCCACCCCGATGTGGGCGCAGAACTCCCGGATGGCCTCCGGCGGGTAGCCCCGGCGGCGCAGGCCCCGCAACGTGGGCAGGCGGGGGTCGTCCCAGCCGTCCACCAGCCCCCGCTCGATCAGCGCGCTCAGGCCCCGCTTGGAGGTGACGGTGTGGGTCAGGTTCAGGCGGGCGAACTCGTACTGGCGGGGCCGGTCGCCCGGCAGGGGGACGTGCTCCAGATACCAGTCATAGAGCTGGCGGTGGGCGTCGAACTCCAGCGAGCACAGCGAGTGGGTCACGCCCTCGATGGCGTCGCTCTGGCCGTGGGCCCAGTCGTAGGTGGGGTAGATGCACCAGGCCGCGCCGGTGCGGAAGTGGGCGGTGTGGCGGATCCGGTACATCACCGGGTCGCGCATCAACATGTTGGGGTGGGCCATGTCGATCTTGGCCCGCAGCACCTTGGAGCCGTCTTCGAAACGCCTGGCCCGCATGTCTCGCAGCAGGCTCAGGTTCTCCTCGACGGAGCGGTCCCGACAGTGGCTCTCTGTGCCGGGCGTGCTGAAGTCGCCCCGGGTGGCCGAGATGGTCTCGGCGTCCTGGTCGTCTACGTAGGCCAGCCCCTCGCTAACCAGGTGCTCCGCCCACGCATAGAGCTGCTCGAAGTAGTCCGAGGCGTGGACTGCCCGGCCGTCGGGCTCGTAGCCGAGCCAGGCGATGTCATTGGCGATCGCTTCGGCGTAAGCGGCGTCCTCGCCGGCCGGGTTGGTGTCGTCGAAGCGCAGCCGGCACGCCCCGCCGTTCTCGGCGGCCACCTCGAAGTTGAGGCACACCGCCTTGGCGTGGCCGATGTGCAGGAACCCGTTGGGCTCGGGCGGGAACCGGGTCTGTACCCGGCCCCGGTAGGTCCCGGCCGCGTTGTCGGCCTGCACCTGCTCCCGGATGAAGTCCAGCGGCCGGGTTGGCCCTCCCGCGTCACTGTGCGTCTCGGTCATGTCAGCCCAGGAAGTGGGGAGCCAGGATCCTCCAACCATCGACCGTCGCGTCGAGGCCGTCGGCGAGGACCTGCACCCCCACATGGTCGGCCCCCGCGTCGAAGTGCTCCTGGACGCGGGAAGTGACCTGTTCGGGAGTGCCCCAGGCCACTATGGCGTCGACCAGACGGTCAGACGGTCCGCCGCTGGGTCCGCCGTCGATGTCGGACTGCTCGAAACCGAGACGCTGGAGATTGTTGATGTAGTTCGGCATCCGGAGGTACATCGCCATGTTCTTGCGGGCCAGGGTGCGTGCCGCCGCTGCGTCGGTGTCGAGCACGACCATCTGCTCGGGGTAAAGCGCCGCGTCGGGCCCCATGGTCCGGCGCGCGATAACAGTGTGCTCAGGCGGCACGAAGTAGGGGTGCGCTCCCGCGGCGGCCTCCGCCGAGAGCTGGAGCATCCTGGGGCCGAGTGCGGCCAGCACGATCTCGGGAAGATCCTGGGGGCCGTGGGCGAAGAACGGTGCCTCGCGCATCCGCACCAGGTACTCGCGCATATAGCTGAGGGGACGGGAGTACTCGTGCTTGCGGATGTCCTGCACCAAGTGCTGGTGGCTGACTCCGAGACCCAGCAGGAAGCGTCCTGGGAGGGCTTCGGTGATGGTGCGCTGGGCGTTGGCCGTCGTCATCGGGTCTCGGGCGTAGATGTTGGCGATGCCGGTGGCGACCCTGATGGAGGAGGTACCCCGAAGCAGCAGCGTGGCTATCACGAACGGGTCGCGCCCGACCGCCTCGGGGAACCAGATCGCTCCGTAGCCCAGGTCCTCCAATTCGGAGGCGAGTTCAACGGCCCGCGATGAGGGCGCCTGGTCCAGGATTCCCGTCCAGATCCCGACGCGCCCCAAGTCGATGTCGCCCACGCTCACGGGCCGCAACCTACCGTCACCGCCCACCGGTCACCCGCGGGGCAGCCCTACCGGCCACGCGGATCGGTTGACAGCGCCTCGCCGCGAAGAGTCTCGTTTCTCGCTCTTGTTCGCTGCGCTCACGGGCCGCTCGGGCCTACTCGACCGAAATCAGTAGAGAAACTCGTCACATATGAGCAATACCCGTGCAGATTTGAGGCGAGCTTGACATAGGGCTACTCACGGGCCGCTCGGGCCCCGGCCTCGCTCAGCACCTCGCAAGCGCCTCAGGACCTGCGGCCTAGTCGCTCGGCCTCTCAGCGGCGCAGTGCTTCGAGCATCTCCTCGACGGTGGTGCCCGGTGCGTCCTTGAAGCCTCGGAGGCGCTCGTAGACCTCGCCGGCAGCCCGATGGAAGCCGTCGGGGAGGCCGGCTGCCGCGAAGGTTGCCGCGATCTCGTCCATCTCGCCGGTCCAGCGCCACGCCCTGGGAGCCACCTCAGCCGCCGTGCCGGCTAGCCGCTCGGCGATCCCCGGCTGTGACAGTTCCCACTCTGCGAAAAGGTCGTCGGACACGCCCTCGGCTGAGGCCAGCGCAGCCACTGCGGCCAGCAGGGCGCTGGTGCCTTTGGTCCAGGAGGCGTAAGCCATCTTCAGGGCCGACGCGGTGCCCGGACCGCCGCCGTCGAGAACCCGGGGTTCGAGCGCGGATCCCTCGAAGCGGGCGGCTACCCGGTCGGCATCGGGGCCTGACAGGTACAGCCGGGTGGTCCCCCGCCGAGTCGCGGGTGGCCCGATAAGACCGCCGTCCACGAAGTTGTCGAAGCGATCGGCGATCCGCCGGGCGGTCGCGGGTGAAACCGCGTTGGCGTCCACATAGCAGCCCGCGAACCCCGTGTCGGCTACCGAGTCTGCCAGTGCCACCGCGCCGTGGGGCGGGCAGACCGAGATCACAACGTCGGCGGCCGCGGTCATTGAGCGGATGTCGCCCACATCAGTCAGCCCGGCCTCGTCGGCTCGGGTGCGGGTGGCGGCCGAGCGTCCTTCCCCAGCCCACAGCACTGTGCCGGAGCATGCAGCCGCCACCGTCGCGCCCATGGCCCCCGGGTGCAGGACCCCGGTGATGAACGCGTTGCTCACGGACCCAGTTCCTAGCAGCGTCGCCCTCTCCGGCACCAGACAGCGCTCACGCCAGACGTTGCGAGCATGGACAGCCATGTGTGGATTCATGCATGCAGTCGTCCCCGACGTCTGGTCCACGCAGAGACCCCGACTCCCGCTCCCAGACGCAGGGAAGGTCAGGTGTCGGTTTGGCCCAGGTAGGAGGCTCGCAGGTCGGGGTGGGCCAGCAGGTTCTCGGCGGTGTCGTCGAGCACCACCCGGCCCGTTTGCAGCACCCAGCCCCTATCCGCGATCGACAGGGCGATATTGGCGTTCTGCTCCACCATGAACACCGTCAGGCCGGCCTCATGTATCTGCTGGATCAGCTCGAAGTTCTGCTGCACCAGCGCGGGGGCCAGACCCATCGACGGCTCGTCCATCAGAAGCACCCGCGGCTTGGCCATCAACGCCCGTCCGATGGCGACCATCTGCTGCTCACCGCCCGACAGCGTGCCCGACTTCTGGTTGATGCGCTCCTCGACCCGGGGGAACAGCTCGAAGACCCGCTCCATGTCGGCCGCGATCTGATCAGTGTCGGAGCGCAGATAGGCGCCGAGTTCGAGGTTCTCGCGCACGCTCAGGCGCTTGAACAGGCGCCGGTTCTCCGGGACCATGGTCACGCCGCGGGCGACGCGGTAGCTGATGGGCTTGTCGTTGACCACCTCGCCGTCGAGGACGACCTCGCCCGAGGTGGGCTTGAGCATGCCGAGCAGCGTCTTGAGGGTGGTGGACTTGCCGCTGGCGTTGCCCCCCAGCAGGCAGACCATCTCGCCGGCGTAGATCGACAGGTTCACGTCGCGCAGGGCGTGGACTGCTCCGTAGTGGGCGTTCACCGAGCGCATCTCCAGCAGCGGGGTAGCAGCCGGCTGGTCTGCGCTCATTATGCTTCGGCCCCCTGGCCGAGGTAGGCCTCGATCACCCTTGGGTCGTTGGACACCTCCGCGTAGTCGCCCTCGGCGATCTTGGTGCCGTGGTCGAGCACCACCACCCGGTCAGACACCTCGCGCACCACCTCCATGTCGTGCTCGATCACCACTATGGCGAAGCCCCACTCGTCGCGCAGCGTGCCGATCAGTCCTGTCAGCTCGGCCGACTCCGTCGGGTTCATTCCCGCAACCGGCTCGTCGAGCAGGATGAGCCTCGGCTGGGTGGCCATGGCCCGGGCGATCTCCAGCCGACGGCGGTTGGCGTACGACAGCGTGAAGGCGGCCTGGTCCAAGCGATACCCGACCAGCCTGGTGCCGAAGAAGCTCAGTATCTTCTCGGCTCTCTGTCGGATCTCGGCCTCCTCGCGCCGGAAAGCCCGCGTGTAGAACAGTGCGCCGAAGGCGTGCTGGCGAGTGCGGCAGTGCTGGGAGACCATCACGTTCTCGATCACGGTCATGTTGGCGAACAGCCGAACGTTCTGGAAGGTGCGGGCAATGCCCCGGGCCGTGACCCGGTTCGGGTCGAGGCCCAGCAAAGACTCGCCCTCGAAGAGAATGTCGCCCGCGGACGAGGCCACGGTCGCGGTGATGGCGTTGAACAGTGTGGTCTTGCCCGCGCCGTTGGGACCGATCACCGACACGATCTCACCTTCATTCACCTGGAGGTCGAGTCCGTCGAGCGCGTGCAGGCCGCCGAAGTCGACGCTGAGCTTGCGAGTCTCCAGCAGCGGCTGAGGCGAGCCGGCGGTCATGTCGCTGCCGCCGGCTCAGCGTCGGCGTCGTTGTCGTCGTCGGAGACCTCACCCTTGAGCCAGGCATCCTGGGCCAGTTCCTGCTGGTGGAGCTCTCGGGAGCGGCGCACACTCGGGATCAGGCCCTCTGGGCGGGCCAGCATCATCCACACCAGCAGAGCCCCGTAGATAAGCAGCTTGAACTCTGAGAACTCCGCGAGCAGCCCGGGCTGTTTGGGTCCGCCCAGCACGCCGATCAACACCACGGAGCCGGCGATCACCCCGACGATGTTGCCCATCCCGCCGAAGATCACCACCACGAGGATCACGATCGACACCAGGATCAGGAAGCTGTTCGGGAACACCGACCCGACCTTCGCCGAGAAGATTGCGCCGCTGAACGATCCCAGCACCGCGCCCACCACGAAGGCCAGCAGCTTGACGTTGACGGTGTTGATGCCCATGGCCTCCGCCACGGTCTCGTCCTCCCGCACCGCCATCCAGGCCCGCCCCAGCCGGGACCGCTCCAGGCGCCAGGACACATAGATGGCCAGAGCGCAGAACGCGAGCACCAGGTAGAAGACCCGCCGCGGGTCGGTGCCGGCGACCTCGGTGAGGCCGAAGATCCCCGCGCCCGGGACCTTGGTGATGCCCTGTGCGCCCCCGAACCAGCCCGACAGCCAGTCCGACAGGAAGAGCAGCCTGATGATCTCGCCGAACCCGAGCGTGACTATCGCCAGATAGTCGCCGCGCATGCGGATGACCGGCGCCCCGATGAACAGCCCAACGAGCCCGGTGATGATCACCACCGCGATGAGGGCGACGAGCCAGGGCAGCTCGGGGGTGATCCTCGGCGAGGTCGCGGCGGTGAGCACCGCGGCGGTGTAGCTGCCCACCGCGAAGAAGGCCACGTAGCCCAGATCGAGGATGCCGGCCAGCCCGACCACGATGTTTAGCCCCAACGCCAGCAGCACGAACAGCCCGACGTTGGCGAGCAGCTCGTTGGTGAGCTTGCCCGCGAACAGCGGCAGGATCACCAGCGCCGCCGCGGCGGCGACCATCAGCAGGCCGTTGGCGCGGGCCCGTTTGGGTCCCTCGAGTGCGGCGATGCCGGCCCGGGCTTGGCGCAGCCGGCCCCGAGCCAGCACCGCGAGGGCGCCTGACACGGCCGCGAGGCCGATGGCACCTTGCCAGGCCACACCTCCCCGGCTTGCATAGAGGCGGTCGGTGAGCGGTTCGAGTCCCATGCCCTCGGCCAGGTCCACCACCAGCGGTTCCAGCACCGCGGCGCCGACGACGGCGAGCGCCATCGTCACCACCGCGCGTCGAGTCCGTGGGCTCAGCAGTCGCAGGGTTCCGCTCACCGCTCCGACCGCGGCCCCGATCACGAGCCAGATCACCACCGCGAACCAGGTCTCGTTGCCGAAGCTGAGCAGCTCCAGCAGCATCGGGCTCCAGTTGACCAGCGGATCTCGCAGATCGAAGTTGGCCAGCAGCACCGCCAGCAGCGACAGCCCGCCACCGGTGAGGGCCCCGCAGGCGGCGCCGCCCAGAGCCTCGTGGGCGCCGGCGGCGAACGTCGGCACGCCCTCGCGCCTGACCTGATGCCCCACGCGATAGCCGGCCGCGAAGGGAAGGATCAGCAGCGTGAGGTAGCCCAAGCTCAGCACGGGCTTCACGATCACCCGCTCGTCGAGCCTCACCGGCATGTTGGACAAAGCGATGAAGATCTGCCCGAATCCGGCGATGGCCCCCATGCGCACCAGCCGTCGCCAGTCCTGCGCCAGCGGGGGTCGCGGCGGCGCCAGATCAGGCGCGGTCCCGCCGCCGGCGGCGGTCGGCGGCGGCAGGGTCGCGGTCATGTGCGGTCCTCCGACGGCAGCCGCTCGCCGAACAGGCCCGCGGGGCGCAGCAGCAGCACGCTGATCAACACCGCGAAGGCCACCGCGTCGCGCAGCTGCGACACCCCGCTGACGCCGAGCGGCTCCAGGATCAGCAGGGGCCCGACCGACTCGGCCACGCCGATCGACAGCCCGCCGGCCATCGCCCCGCCGAGGTGGCCGATGCCTCCGACCACGGCCGCGCTGAATGCCTTGATGCCGGGGAGGAAGCCGGTGGAGTGGATCACGCTGCGGAACAGGATCCCCCACAGGATCCCCGCCATTCCCGCCATGGCCCCGCCCACGGCGAAGACCTTCACGATGGTGCGGTTCACGTCGATGCCCATCAGGGCGGCGATCTCGGCGTCCTCGGCCACTGCCCGCATCGCCTTGCCCGACTTGGTGCGATTGACGAAGTACCACAGGCCCGTCATCGACACCGCGGCCACCACCATCACCAAGATCTTGGCCCCCTCAATCTGCACGATGGTGTGCTTGGCCTTCACCCAGTCGGGCACGTCGGGGTAGGACTTGGCGGCCGGGCCCAGCAGCACTATCGAGGCGTTCTGGATGAAGAACGACACGCCGATGGACGTGATCAGCGGGATCAGGCGCGGCGACCCCCGCAGCGGCCGGTAGGCGACCCGTTCCATGATCACGGCCGTGAGAGTGCACACGATGACCGACACCACCACGATGAACAGCAGCGAGCCGATGAAGTTGCTCTCCCACAGCCCGGCGTCTGCGAGCTTGTTGGAGGTGATCATCCCGGTCATGGCGCCCACCATGAACACCTCGCCGTGGGCGAAGTTGATGAAGCCGAGAACGCCGTAGACCATCGAGTAGCCCAGCGCGATCAGACCGTACATGCAGCCCTGAGCCACCCCCGACACCACCAAACCCCGGAACTGGGCACCGGTGAGGCCGGTGGCGTCGGGATTGGCCCACCGGGCGAAGGGATTGTCGGTGTCGATCTCCTGCGCGATGAAGGCCAGGACCCCGACGACGACCACGGTCAGAGCCGCCACCCGCAGGAAGGTCAGGAACCAGTCGACACCGGTGCGGGGCGCGCCGCCCCGGGCGCCGCCTCTTCGAGTCACCGATTCGATCCTAGTGCTAGCGGCGGAGCCGCAACAGCGGCCACGGATCGGGCTCGTCGGCGATGTCGACCACCACCATCGACGGTCCGGGGTGAGCCAGGGACCTGTCCAGCACCGCAGGCAGCGTCTCGGGACCGCCGGCCCGCTCGGTCCGCACGCCGAAGCTCTCGCCGAAGGCGACCCACTCCGGGTTCTTGAGGCTGGAGGCGATAGTCCGGTCCGGTCCGAACCGTTGCCGCTGCAGGCGCTGGACGTTGCCGTAGGCGCCGTTGTCGAACAGCAGCACGGTGGTGTTGATGCCGTGCTGCACCGCGGTGGCCAGCTCGGTGGCGGTGAACAGCATCCCCCCGTCGCCGACGATGGTGAGCTGGGGCCGCTCCGGCGCCGCGGCCGCGGCACCGATGCCGTGGGCGACGCCCGCGCCGAGCGTGCCAGCTCCGCCAGTGGCCAGATACGCCCGGGGCCGGCGGTGCTCGTAGGCGATGTGGGCGACGAAGGCGACCTGGGTCACGTCCTCGACGATGATCCCGTCGTCGGGCATCACCGACCGGATGGCCCGCAGGTAGCTGAGCTGGGGCTCCAAGCGGTCGACCCGTTCGAAGTGCCGGGCTCGAAGCTCGGCGAGCTCGGAGGTGCGATCGTCCCGGCGGCGGTTGTGCCGGCCGAGGGCGTCGACGAGCAGCCGGCACGCTTCGGCGGCGTCGCCGTGGATGCCTAGGGTGCCGGTGCCGTACCGGTCGAGTTCGGCGGCGTCGATGTTGACCTGCACGATCTGCTGTCCCTCCCGCACCCCCCACTCGACGTTCGGGAACTCCATGCGGGTGCCGATGCCCACTACCACGTCGGAGGTCAGCCAGAGTCTGCGGCCCATGGTCAGGTAGGCGTGCAGGCGGTGGCGGGTGTCGAGCACCCCGAGCCCCATGTGGCGGGCGAACACCGGTGCCTCCAGCGTCTCGGCCAGTTCCCTCACCGGCTCGGACGCGTCCTGGGCGCCTCCGCCCACGATGATCAGCGGACGACGGGCTTGCCCGAGGATTCGGGCGGCCTCTTCGACTTGCCCGGTGTCGACGGCTGGCTTGGAGGCTCGGGGCGCTTCGAGGACGCCGTCGGCCGGCTGGCCCCACACGTCGACCGGCACCTCCACAGCCACCGGACGGGGAACGCCCGACACCAGCTCGTCGATTGCCTGCTGCCACACGCCGGAGGCGTCAAGACCGCTGCCGACGTAGCCGGTGTGCTTGGTCAGCTGGCGCAGGACCGCGGCGGGGTCGGGCAGGTCGTGCAGCATGCCGGTGCCGCGGCCCCGCCATTTCGAGGGGAGGGCCCCGATCAGGGCCAGCACCCGGGCGTTGCCCCAGTAGGCGCTGGTGAGGCCGGCCGCGGCGTTGAGCATCCCGGGGCCGGGAACCACGCACAGCGCGGCCGGACGGCCTGTGACCTGGGCCGCGCCCAGGGCCATGTAGGCCGCTCCCTGCTCATGGCGGGTCACGACGGGCCGTATGTCGCGGGCGTCGACGAGGGCATCGAAGAAGTCGTCGTTCTGCACCCCCGGCAGGCAGAACAGGGTGTCCACGCCCAGAGATCGGAGGGCTTCTACCGCGAGATGGGCGACCGTCGCGGTCTCAGGCAAAGGATGCTCGACTCCTGCAGTCATCGTCGGCAGCGCTCGAGCAGGACCAAGGGTCTCTGAGTCCGCGACGCAGGCAGGACCAAGTGGCCTCTCAGTCTACGACGCAGGTGTTGACCATCTCGCCGATGCCCTCGATGGCGGTGCGCACCACCGCTCCCGGGGTGAGGGCCTCCTTGGGACTGCGGGCGTGCCCCACGCCGCTCGGCGTGCCGGTGGCGATGATGTCGCCCGGGTCGAGGGTCATGATCGTGCTCAAGTCGGCCACGATTGCTGCGGGGCCGAACACGAGCTGGTCGGTGTTGGACGACTGCTTGGTGACGCCGTCGACGATGCAGCTCACGTTGAGTCCCGTTCCGTCGCCGATCTCGTCGACGGTGACCAGCGCCGGACCGAGCGGCGTGGATCCCTCGAAGGTCTTGCCGGCCAGGAACTGCGTTGTGCGGGTCTGCCAGTCGCGGATCGAGACGTCGTTGAGCACCGTGAACCCGGCGATGGCCGCGAGGGCCTCGTCGGGTCCGGCGTTGCGCACCTCGCGGCCGATGACCACGGCCAGCTCGACCTCCCAGTCGGCGCTGGTCGACACCTCAGGCGGGGGCAGCCGGATCGGATCGTAGGGTCCGGTCAGCGCCCGGCGGTACTTGGCGAAGTAGGTGGGCGCGGTGGGCAGCGGGTTGTTGGTCTCCGCGGCGTGGTCGCGGTAGTTGAGCCCGACGCAGACGATCTTGTCGGGCGCGGGAACCACCGGAGCCAGGTCAGCGCCTTCCAGCGCCAACGCACCGCCCGCATCATCGACGGGCACGCGGCCCGAAGTGACCGGTCCGGCCGCGAGCACGGCCCGCACGTCGAGCGCGTCGAGCAGGACGATCTCGTCGCCGGACACTCGGCCGGCGCGGGTGGCTCCGTCGATTCGGACGGTCACGAGTCGCATGGGGGTTCTCCGTTTGGGTGGGGGGTTGGTTGGCCTAGTTGACGGTGCTGTGCCGTCCGAGACGACGGCTGTGGGCCTCCACTCCCTCGTAGCCGGCCAGCGCGTAGACGCCGGCCCGCACCGGTCCGTGGCGCTCGACCCCGTCGCGCATGCGCTGGAGGTAGTCGGACCATTCGATGCCGCAGAACGCCGCGAAGTGCATAAGGATCTGGCCGTTGACGCCGAGGTGGTAGAGCAGCCCGATGTCGGACTCGAGGAGAGCGCCCCGCTCCTCCTCGTCGAGGTCGTAGCCGGTGATGGCCTGGTGCCGGTCGGTGCGGTAGGCCTGCTGCACCCGCTCGTCGCGGTTGAGCTCGTACAGGAACTTCTGCACGTTGTACAGGCTCATTGAAGCGCCAGACTACCAGCGTGTTCGGCGGCGCCATGAGGGCTCAGCGGGCGGGTGCCACCGGTTCGAACGGCGGTGCTCGATGAGCCAGTTCGATGCCGAGACGGCCGTGGCCCCCGTCGGCGAGGGCCTATGGGCCACCCGTCTGTCGGCCGGCTGGAACATCGGCGGCAACAGCAACGGCGGCTACGCGCTCACCTCGGTGCTGAGGGCCATGCGCTCGCTGGTGCCCCATCCCGACCCGATCTCGGTCACCACCCACTTCCTGCGCCCGGGCCAGGGCGACACCGACGCCGAGGTGAGAGCCTCGGTGGTACGGGCCGGCCGCACGGTAAGCACGCTGAGGGGGTCGTTGTGGCAGGAGGGCAAGCAGCGGCTCGAAGTGGTGGCCGCCTTCTCGGATCTGTCCGCGGACAACGGCGGCGGACCGGAGATAGCCCAGGCGCCGCCGACGATTCCACCGGTGGAGGACTGCGTGCATAGGGGAACTCTCGAACAGGGGGTGGAGCTGCCGATCCTGTCGCGGGTGGACGTGCATGTGCATCCCGACCACGCCCCGGCGGGGGGCAGCGACCGGGCCCTGATCGACGGCTGGATCCGCTTCAGCGACGGCGCCGAGCCGTCCACGATGGCGCTGCCGTTCTTCGCGGACGCCCTGCCGCCGTCGCTCTATCCCCTGCTGGGCTTCATCGGCTGGGTGCCGACCGTCGAGCTGACCGTTCACGCCAGGCGGGTCCCGGCGCCGGGATGGCTCCAGGTCCGCCAGGAGAGCCACGACCTCCACGACGGCCGGATGATCGAGTCGGGCTCGCTGTGGGACTCCACCGGCGCGCTGGTGGCCGCCTCCCGCCAGCTCGGCCTGCTGCTGACCTGAGAGGCAGCGCGGCGGGTGTGGTTCTTGGGTGAGTCGGGTGGGCCGCTAGTAGGTTGGATGCTTCTTGCAGACCGGAGGTCTGGTGCATGAAGATCGCGTCTCTTCGTTGGCTCATTGCTGTGTCTATCGCCGCAGCACGGCTGCGGTTGCTGTGGCGGGGGCGTCGTCGGGACCGGCGTTTGCGCAGCCGGGCGGGTTTGATGATGTGCCCGAGGACGCCTGGAACGTGGGGGCGAACGCTGCAGCGTTCGGACCTTGGTAGTAGCTTGGAGGCATCGTCACGCTCGGTGATGTCCAAGCGGCGCAAGACGCCGACCATCAAGCGGCGCAGCGCGGTGGCGGCAGGGTTCGGTGTGGCCTGTCCGCTCCAGCTGCGACGGAAGACCGCAGCCGTCATCGGCGGGTCGGAGCTCGAAGGCACGTGCAACCGTCTCATCTCCCCCAACACTCGCCATAGATACCATCAGAGCTATTCTTAGCCGCACGCGGATCTCAACGACCTGAAGGGGTGATGGGCGATGACGCTGCGACCGACAATCGAAGCCGATATCAACGCAGCGGCTAGGATCATCGGTGACATCAGTACCGGAATATACCGTAGTCCAGCCAATGCGTTAAAGGAACTGATTAGCAACTCATTCGACGCTGGAGCTACAGAGGTACTGATCAACACTGACCACCCGTCATTTTCTACAATAAGTTGCTTCGACAACGGCCCGGGCATTTCATCCGACGAGCTTCAGGACATTCTTGGCTACATCGGAGGAAGCAACAAACGTCTAAATGAAGATGTCGGCGCCTACGGTCGGCCGATAGTTGGAAAGATCGGCATTGGCATATTGGCAATGTCACAGATCTCTAAGCAATTTGTGATCATTTCTTCTCGTGAGGGCGATCCATACCGAATCGAAGCTGAGGTAGATATCGAGCAATTCGAAACGGATGGGGCTTCCAAGACGAACCTCGGTATTGGCACTATCGGTCGGTACAAGATATACGAGATCTCGGAGGAGCGCCAGGAACACTATACGATTGTTGCTACGCCAGCTGGATCCGCGATGCTAAGACGACACTTGAGGAGCGGGGAATCTGCCCGTGATCATTTTGTGACAGGTAATTACGAGGCGGATGACTTCTATTCATTTGTCACGAGAGTAAGCGAACAGAAGCGCCGACCGACCTTGAACAAGTATGACATGTTTCTTTGGGAACTCGCAGCGCTCTGCCCGGTTCCATATTTTGATGACGGACCAGTGAGGGACTGGAATGGTTGGAATGAAATCAAGAGACGTCTGATTGACTTTCAATTCAAGGTGATTGTTGACGGCTATGAACTACGAAAGCCCATTGTTCTTCCGACTTCGCTAGATCTCGTCGAGCTCGGTGAAGATTTCAGAGTATACCCGTTCTCGCTTGACGAGGACGAAGCGGATGGTGTGAGTCTCCAGGGTTACATTTTTCATCAGCGACAACAGATTTTCCCACCGGAGCTTCAAGGAGTTCTATTGAGAGTCAGAAATGTCGGGATAAAGGGATATGAGAGTGATCTGCTTGACTATCCACGGAATCTTGGGCCCATGAGGGGCGGTTTGAGCGGCGAAATCTACATTGACCGTGGGTTGGAAGATGCGCTCAATATTGATCGCAATAGTTTCAACGAGACTCATCCACACTTTCTTGCGGTTCGAGACAAGTTATTCGAGCACCTGGGGGTGCCAAAGCAACTTGGCATTACGTCCGACATTCGGGAGCGTTCGCGACTTCGGCAAGAAAGAGTACAGCGCGATCGCACCATTGATGATTTGGAGCGTCTGACGCGGCGATTGAATCGATCAACCTCTCGAGAATGGGAGCTAGAATTAGATTCTTCAATGGATAGTCCATTAAGTCTCGATATGCGACGCAATGCAATAAGGATCAACGTTTCTCATGATACCGTTCCAGCGACTAGGTCGGCACGCCGAGAGTTCTTTCGTGTCTGCCTGATTGCGCGCTTGTCTGAAACTCTAGGACCTCCTGAAGGGGATCAGGACGCTATGGTCGGTTGGCTGAGAAGGCTGTAGACTGATGATCAGCCTTGACCGTGCTGCCGTAGGTGAGAAGCGTCGCGATGTTGATCGGCTGATGGCTACGGCTACGAAACACTACGTTCGACAAGAGGTGTGGTTGCCGGTAGCGGCAGAGCGTCAAAAGGAATTGGATAAACCGCTTCGATATTTCACACTTACTACACCGGATTTGTTTGACGTGAAGCTTCTTGAGCGGGCAGAACTCATTGAGAAAACAGGGCGCGGATACCCGGGACTTGGCTTCTGTGAGCGATCCGACAAGATCTATTCGGATATCGTTCGAAGTCTTCGATGGTGTGGCTTTGCTCACAAAGGTTCGTTTGAGGACATGGTCTTGCGGAATGATGAATTCGAAAGGAACTTCGAGTTCGATGTAATCAACCTCGACTTTACGTGGGTGCCTTTTCCGAACAAGGAATCTCCGCTGGAAGGTACTTGGGGAGCAATACGGAAGGTACTAGAGGTGCAACGAGCGAAGGAAACGAGTTTTGACCTCTTTATGACCTTCAAAGGTAGTCGTAAAGGGACAGATAGAGATTCAATTCAACGGTTGGCGGATCTTCTCATTGATAATCTATCGGCGGGGAGGGGTGTGGAGCAGTTTCAGTCACGCGTGGGGCATCGCGATCCGACACGCCTATTGTCTGAAGACTATCTGACATTCATATCGGTCGGGTTGCCGAAGCTCTTTGTGGGAGAGGCGTTGGATGTCGGGTTTCATTTGAGCAGGGTGGGCGTGTACAGTTATTCGAGAGCAACTGGAGAGGATGCATACCATATTATCAAGTTTGTGTTCGGATTGGAGATTCCCAAGGTGACGAAAAGAACCTTTGCTGAGATGCCTGGATTGGTTGTACAATATGATTCCGCAGTTCCGCAGATATTCGAGACAAACATCGTTAATATTGATGATATCGTGAGATCGGACCGTGCCCTCACAGTTTCCCTAGAGAAGGACTTGGATATGTTGAGGTCGCAAGTGCAGCAGCCGGAAAACTGAAACGCCCTGGCTTTCTTGGAGGGTCTAGTGTGCGCGGAGTTTCGCGCGGTCGGGATAGATGAATCTCGGGCATGTCGACCGCGAGGCGACCATCATGCCAAGGAGTTGTCCGGCTTAGTTCCGGCGCACGGTTCTGGATCTGGTCGATGCGGCCAGGCCGGTCGCTGAGATGGCAGTGCAGCTGGGTGTGACGGGCCAGAATATCTACAACTAGCCTCACCAGGATCTGATCGATCGGGGACGCAGGCCCGGTTTGACCAAGGCGGAGTTAGTCGAGCTAGGTGCGGCTCGAAGACGCATCCACGAGCTCGAGACCGAGTTAGTGGTCGCGAAGCGTGTCTTTGATCTGCTCAGGAAGCAGACCGACCCAAGAGGCGCCTTGGGGTTGTCGCCGCGGTCTTAGGCGAGGGCCATCCCGTCGAGACCGCCTGCCGGGTGCTCGGGGTCTCGGTGTCGCGCTACTACTGCCAGCTGTCAGTTCGCGTGAGGTTGTGTGCACGTGATACTGGCGCGGCGTACTGCAGTGGTGTCTGTGGCAGTCGTGGTTGTGGGTCCCCCGGTGCGCTTGAGAATCCGCCACAGCAACGCAGTCGGTAATCCCAGACTGCTGCCGATGCGGCCGACGGAGAGGTGAGCCTGATGTACTTATTTGGGTGTGTGACGACAGCTCGCCACACAGCAGTGATTTTCAGCTAGACGAAGCGCTCGGCCCGAACGGCGTTGGGCATAGGCCCTCCTGAGCATACAACAGCGACTAGGGTTATCGGGTAGGCAGACCGGGACAGGGACGAGGTTGCTAGACACCGTTGACTCATAGAAATCACAAACGGGGCGATCTCGCCGGTGACCGAATCGGCGCAGTCTGGGGCGAGGTGGCAGCCCAGCAGCGTCTCGGCGTCGCCGATCGCGGCCTGCAGAGCGCCAAGTAGGTTGCGGTGCCGTGGGTGAGGGTGGCCAGGCACGGCAACGCACTATTGGTGGCGTAGTTGAGGATGCGGCAGAGCCGTTATGTGCCCTCGTCGTCAGTCTTGAACTGGGCGAAGACGGCGCCAAGCCAGAGATCTCAACTGCAGTTACCGTTCACCCCGACTGTTGATGCGTTCAATGGACTGCTTGATCTTTCTAATCTCGAATAGACACTTCCTCTGCTGTTCCGCGGACATTCGATCCAGGTCGTCAAAGAACGCTTCGACCTGCAATTCGTCCCTGAAGCGCTTGAACCGACGTAGCCACATGTTGTCGACACCACGGTCTTGAGCGCTCTCATGGGCCCTATCAAAGGTATTGTCGCCAGATACGAGGATTTTGGTCGGCTCCGGACCCACTTTGGTCACGTCAAGGAGTTTGACCAACTTGTTTCTAACGTCCACCGCGGTCGAAATTTCTCTGCGCCTAATCTTGCTAACGACTATGTCGTCAAGCTGCGGATGTTCCCGACGAGCCTTCTTCACTTTGTTGGACTTAAGGTACTCATCATAGTAACTCCACCGTGCAACACTTGTCTCATCGTGTTCAACCATGAACCTATATGTATTTATTAGATGGTTCACCGTTCTCGCCGGAAGCCCCATTTCGCTTGCCATGCTTTGGGCACTGACCCCATGGGTGACGTTCCTCCGATATAGGTAGCCCGCCTGTTCGTAGGGCGCCCAGTCTTTTCTGCCGATGATGTGGTACTCACCGAGCAACGCAAACACAAGTTTCTCCGCGATATCCGAAGGGAGCAATCGGATCTTGGCCTTGCCCCACGCAATGGCATCGTTTCTAGCAAGCTCGCGATATGCGGCGAGTCGACTATTTCCTTCAAGCACTACGAGGTCGCCGTTCCTCACAAGCATGGGGTCTGTCAGTCCCCCGTTCGCCCTAATTGACTGAATGAGTGTCTTGACGTGATCCGACCCCCTTAGACGATCAAATATCTCATCCTGGGACGGCTCAACACCCGGCTGTTGGATTAGCGAGTATATCCTTGGGTTCTCTGTATAGAAGCTGAGATCGGCGATCGGAAGAGACCCGTTCCGGACCGGAATCTCCTGACCACAAAGCGTAAGGGTGTCGTTGACCCAAGCAGAATCAGCCATTATCCATGCCTCCGAATTCGTCTACGTATCTAATATGGTCCGCAGGATGTCCCCAAATTCGTAGGACATCTCTCTCTGATAAGTTTTCCTGTCAATGTCTCCCTGTGCAAGCTGCGCTGCAACCTGTTTGGAGTGAAGCAGCGCCTCAACCCATTCGTCTATTGAGTCGCGCATAATCAGGTTGTGAACGTGGCAGACCTTGTCTTGGGATATCCGATGGATCCTGTCCTGCGCCTGCAGATAGTCATCCAGACTGAACAGCCGATCGTAGAAGATAACGTGGTTCGCTACCGTCAGCGTAAGACCTTCCTTGGCGGATCCCGGAGTCGCAATGAACACTTTTGCACTCGGTTCATCGAGAAAGGTGCGAATCGCAGCCGTCTGCTCCCTTGTGCTCAACATGCCGTGGACGAGCTGAGGATTATGCCTGCGCAGGATTTTTGCCAGCCACTTCACATTGTCAACGAAAGACGTCCAGACTATGCACTTTTGACCATCCTTAGCTATCGATGACACCAGCTCCAACAAGGTCTCCAGCTTCCCGGGTTCGACCTGGTAGCTCGCGTCAATCAGGTTGGGGTTCGAGGTCACCTGTACCAATCTAAGCAGGCGTTTCAACACCACGTCTGACTGGTCGGCCATGAGCTGCCCGTCCTGGAAGATGATCGCTCGGAGAGACTCCCTAACCTGTCTGTACAGGTCTTGCTGCCGAGGTTCCCATTCGGTCACCACAGAGTGAACAACTTTGTCAGGTAGGCTTATCTCGGCGTTTGCTTTTGTCTCCCTTACGGCAAATTCCGATATCGAGTGGAATATGCGATGCAGCTGAAGCTCTAGGGCCTTCTGCTGGCCTTCTGCATCGGATAGGTCGTTCGACAGGTTAATTGAGCGTTTGAATTCCCCAAAATCCCCGCCAAGCGATGCGCCGTCGTCGAGGAACCTGATCTGCGACCAGATGTCGTGCGGCCGATTGGAAACTGGAGTTCCGGACATAATCACTCGCCTAGTGAACAGAGGCGCTAGATCGAGGAATGTCTTGGTGAGAGCCGCGTCAGGGTTCTTGATCTTGGTTGACTCATCGAGAATCACCCCGACATTCCTAGTCCTTAGAAACAGATGCATTCGATCCTTCTCGGCTCGGACGGCTTCGTAGTGAGCGAGCATGACCCGGGCAGGGCTGTTGAATACATAGAAATTTGCGCTGCGGTTGTTGGTCAGCACTCGAGGAATGAGTTCCGAGTGAGAAGCAAGTTCTCTCTGCCAGTTGTCTAGGAGCCCCTTCTTGACAACGATCAAGGCGGTGTCCAATAGCCGGCGAGACAGCCAGTACACAATAAGGTCTATTGCAACCTTCGTCTTTCCCAATCCCTGCTCATGGAAAATGGCAGCATACTCCAGATCCTTAACCGCATTGACAGCCTCCAGTTGGTATGCGAATGCCTCGTGCTTCAGGGTGAGGTCTGGCTCCCGCTTTAGTGTCAACTTCTGCAATGGGTGGACCTTCCTGAAGTGGTTGCCGTACCGATCCGAGTTGCCTCGGACAGGACTACGGTTTCAACCTGCGATAATCCCTCTCTGGCCCGGAGGTTCATGAGTAGTGCTCTGGCGAGTCGCTCAATGGGCCATGGCACCGCCAGTATGAGGGTCGAGCCGTCTGCCAAGCTGCATCTTCTCAAGAATGCAGTGATCTGTGCCTCTGTATGCGAGTTCTCTAGGTCCCTGAAGCTCTTGGCTTCGCCAATGACCACTCTCCCCAGCTCGTCTAGCATTACATAGGTGTCAGGTACGTAGCCTGCAATAGGTGGTGGGCGATCAAGCGATTCTCCGACGACCGAATCTGTCAAGACGCGGTCTCTGTTCCCCGCACAGAATCTATCGGCGATGTAGCTGTGGAGTACAGCAACTAAGTTTGAGTGTTCCTCCGATTCAGGCACTGGTCGGAGGGGGTGAGGCGATGTCCTTGCAGAGTTGAGCCAACTGGTCCCTGGCCTCAGTTAGAGCATGATTCTCGGGAGTGTCTAGGTCTTCACGAAGGCGCAGGATGTCTGCGTAGCTCATGTTCTCGATGCGGCGCAACAGCGCATTGGCGAGCTGGATAAGTGTCGCCTCCGCCAGCGCCTCTACCGTAGAGGGGCTGTCCAAGACTTTCTCGGCCTCACGCGCTCCATCACGCAGGAATACGCTCCGTGCCTGCGAATTGGCCAGGATCGCCGGGAGCCTTCTGACACGATCGAGTGGGTACAGAATCTGGTCGTTGACCCACCCGGCGAAATCTGCCTTGGTGTAGCCCGACGTCACGAGCGCTTCCTGTACTCGTGGCGCCTGCAATTCAACAAAGGCGCTGAACCGCGTCGGGTCAAACTGGTCATCACTGGAAAGGACCGGGCGATAGTGTCGCTCCATGTCGTTGTAGGCGTCAATGAATCGGTGTACCTCGGTCCTCTGTCCGCCGCAGAAATCGATGATCTGATCAGTCGTCAGGTGCTCCGAGTTGCTGAGATAGTCCAGGTACTTGGCTTTCGAGTAAGGGTCCCATTGTCTTGGACCGACGAGGTGAGCCTGTAGCCGAATGGCATCGATTTCCTTCTCATCAAGGTTGTCGTACACGATCGCCAGTATCTCGTCCCATCTACCACTATCATCGTCACTCCTGAACTGGCGATAGATCAGCGCACGGGTATTTCCGTCGATGACGACAAGGCTGTTGTCGGTCTTCCTATTGACCAGAATGGGATGGATCAGACCTCCATGAGTCCTGATCGATGCCCTCAGACTCTGGAAGGTGGTCGTACTTTCACCCTGCTCGGAGTTGGCGGCACCAAGAGCAAGACTCATTTGTTCATCAGTTACCTCCCCACCGTACATCTCAATGTACCGCGCAACCCGAGGATTGGACGTATCGAGCACAAGCGTCTCGACCGGAAGCATCTTGAATTTACCAGCTCTTGCTGTCATACTGTTTCTCTCCTGCGGGATGTCATCCGAGTCTGGTCCTATCTCGAGGTTAGTGCTCCTGTATCATCCAGAGCCAGTCGGACCTGGGACGCGTCCCTGGTCCCTGGGTCTGGGTCTGTGCCTGAACCGACATGCGCCACCCTGGACGCTTCTGTGAACACCATTTCAATCAGCTCTCTTGCAGAGCCCGGTGAGGACGCGAGAGTCGCCAGAGCACCAAATACCCTCTGGTAAATGACAACCTCGGCGGGAGTCAAGTCACTGAATCGCTGCTGCCCAGTATCAATCGAAACGTTGATCAATTTGTGTTCCGCATTATCGAGCCTCTCAAGAGTGCCGTTATCGAGGTTGCCTTTACCGATGCTCTTGCGAAGTTCCGCGACTTCCCGTAGTGCTTGCTGGATCAACTCGGCCGAATCCTCCCCAGTGAGGTAACCAGATTTTGCGAGCGCATAGAGGTCTTCGATCTTGCACAGCGATGAGAGAGTCCTTCTGGCGCGGTTTCGAGCTGTGGACTCCCGTCTGCACCGAGTACTGATGTCGCGCAGCACGGGACTCAACCGGTTTTCGAGGTTTCGAAGATGGGGTCCTGGCTGAAAGTAGTCACGCCTGCCGTTGGGAACGATTCGTGAGTCCAGGATGTGAAGCTCCCCCACGCACCATCGATTGAAGCGTTCTTCCATGAAGAGGTCGTCGAACACCGCCTCGCCACCAATCTGTATGTTCCCGACCCTAGCGCGGATGCCGCGCACTCGCTGCTCTCTTGGGATCGCGCCCAAGTAGGATGAGTGTGCTATCCAGCCAACGGCCGCTTTACACCTGTCGTCGATACTTGGTATCTGGACCACCTCGAACTCTGTAAAGTCGGCTTTCTTGTTGGTCGATAGCGGGATGGATTCCCCGTATGGTCTTTCTACTGGAGCTGTGTCTCCTTCCAGTATCACTTCCAATGTGAGCGGGGCCTCTGTGTGATCGAATAGCTCCTTGACCTTCTCGGCGAAGGGAAACTTTGCACTCATGGGTACCGGGCACACTTCGCCAATATAGTCGCGTACCGCCTCACGATTCAGCAGCAGTCCTGCGGAGTGACGCGCCACGTCTCCGACTTCGACATCAAAGAAGTGCTCGGGATAGTTGGAACCTGGTAGATTCTCTACATCAATGCAGTCAAGAATCGCCTGCTCTAACTCTGATTCCGTGGCGGTCAGTTCAGGAAGCCGGTCGCTATGCCAGGTGATGCGGGTTATCGATTCGTCCTCGCAGGCGCGTGTGGTGAAAGAGACTGTCTTAGCAAAGGCGAGCCCGGCCAGTCGGCCGACGCCCCTGAAGCCCCTGTCTGTTCCCAGTCTCTTGTTGCTACGCCCAATGGGCAACAAGCGCTCAAACGCCTCCGCACGGGACAGGCCGGGCCCGTTGTCGCGAATCTTGATCCCGCGCCCTATGACGTCGACCGCTATATCGACTCTTGCCCTTCCACGAAGCCCACTTCCTGCAGCAGCGTCAGCCGCATTCTGTATGTACTCCCGATACATGGCTAACGGATTGTCGTACATCCCGGTTGTCACAAGCCCGAGCAATCCCGCACCTGAGAGCACGGGTGTTTCCTGAGTGTCAGGTAACCTAATCACTACCGCACTCATACGAGCTGCGTACCCTTGACGGCGAGTCCTTCATCGTGGTCGAATAGCCCGGCATCCTCAACGATTTGGTCCTCCTCTAGGTAGTCTCCATTCGCAATCATTTCCGACATAAGCTGACGACGGTGGGTCTTCGCATCATCTTTGGTGTCCAGTCCGTGGAATATCATCAACTGTCGGATTTGATGGTCGACCGTTTGGTCATTCGCCAACTCCCGGAAATGTCTCAGCCCTATTCCACTCCCGTTGGACGGATTGGCCAGTAGATGCACTAGTTCATTCTCTTGGGACTCTGACAGACTCCTACGTAGCGATTCGTACTCCTCCCTTTGGGCTCGTCCGTCTCCATCTTCAAAATACTCTCGATGGAAAATGAAGGCGTGCGGTAGCCTGAGCAACCGCTCAAACTCCTCAGCGTTTTCCCCATAAGCTCTCATGAAGAATGACGGGTTGCCGCTCACCACTCCCCTGGTTGCCTGGAGCATAATCTGGAACGAACGGAGGTAGTAGCGATTCCACTTCTTGCCCACGTGTGACCGGTCCTTCAATGTCACGGGTTGGTAACGCATTGGAAAGGACCAGATACGGATCCCCAGCTCTTCATTGAGGTCGATGTTAAGCCGCATTCGTTGGTAGAGGTCTATTGGAGTGTCCATGAAGTTGTATAGCATGTAATTCGACAGGGAGGTGATCTGGTTGTCGGCCGCCATACGGATTGACTTCTCGTAGACCTTTCTGACACCGATATGATCAAAGGCAATCCGCAGAGGGCTGATGCAGATGCTGGACATTTCACGTAGGAACATTTCCGATTTGGCAAGGATTCGTGCGTCCACACCCTGGTTGAAGTCCACGCGCCGCTTTATCGGCCTGTTACCATGCCGCGTCAGTTTGGCCCCTGGCGTGAAGCCGAGATCGCGAATCTCGGCGATCACCTCCTTATAGCGAGCCGATGCCGTGATATTGTTATCCATGAGCACGAGGTCCTTTTTCTCCCCGTGTCTTTCGGTCACCCCTTCAATCAGATTCGTCAGGGGTGGCATATCGCGTTGCGCACCCTCCAGCTTTGGTACCCCACAGAACGAGCACTTCCTCACACATCCACGAGACGCGTAGCCGAAGTAGGCATCATTAACGGGGTAGGTGTAATCGATATGGTTGAGGATGCTATAGTCAGGGACCAATTCCTCAATCGGTGTGCCGATCAGGTCATCAGCACCAAACTCATAGTCGTCTGCCGACAGGGCTAGAGCTGTCCCTGGGGGACCGTCTAACAAACCCTTGATAAAACGAACGCCGGCCCATCTGGGCTCGTTCAGAAAAGCCTCGTGCATGAGGGACACTGCAATACCGCCGACAAACACACGCTCCGACTGATTGCCCGCAGCGCATATGGCGAAATCGATAGCTGAGGCCGTGCGCTTCCACTCGAAAGTGAACAGTGTGGTGACGTACACTCGGTGCCACGCTCGATTCAACACTTCCTTGTCTTCGCCTTTTATGAAAGTGACACGGTCTCCTCGACCAAAGGCCCCGTGATAAGCGGCAAGCTTCATTAGGCCCAACGGCGGATACTTGTTGGGGTAGCCGGGCTCGATAAGTAGGATATCCCTCGACAGCATCAGGACCTCCTAGGAAACGACCGTGCCTCAGATTCGGAGGCCATCATATGTCAACGGAGGGACGGCCGCACCTCAGGGGGCGTCCCGTGGTGAGCGTAACCGGGTATTGCGTGGGCTCGACCCTTGAGAGGGTGGCGCCATGACGAGCAGCGACTACGGGGAAGTGCCCGGATGAGATGCGGAGGGTGCGGTGCGGATGGTCTTTGGGGCCCTGAACGGTGGCGTTGGCGGGTTGTGTGCATCCCGCCAACGCGCCGCTGACGTCCCTCGACAATCGCTGACAGGCCCTGTCGCCGCTGCTCTTGCGCGGGTCGGATATGATGCTTGAAGTAATACTTGATATTTCTGAGCTTCTAGCAAAATGTCGACGTCCAAGGCCTTTCTTGTGGATAATCAGCGCAGATGGGTGTGTCCGCCGCGCCTCTGGGTCAGGACAAGCAACAGACGCCGCCCGGCCGCTACTGGTAGATGATCAGGTCGGGCACCCGATCCAGCGCCTGGACCTCCTCTGGGGTCATCACCGGCCTGTCCTGGTTGAAGAACAGCTTGAAGGCCGGTCGCTGCGAGGGTTCGGAGGTGGCGTACAGCTTGTATCCGTTCAGCTTGGCGAGGGGGCTCCCGATGCCGTCCATGTCGATCGACAACTCGACGCCGCTGTGCCTCTCGATCGCGTGGCGGTCGTGCAGCATGCGGCCGGTGAACTGGTGCACCATCAGGATCTTGGTAGGCAGCCCCTCCTCTTCCACCAGCGCCGAGAGGTAGAGCAGCACGTCGTTCACTTGGCCGCCGGTGATGCCGCCGATGGCCAGCCCCGGACGGACGCCCAGCGGCTCGGTCGCGAACTCCGGGTCCAGGGCGATGTGGACGAACGGCTCCCGCAGGAAGCGCTCAAGGAGCTTCACCTCCTTAAGCGGATCGCTCCAGCCGATCTGAGTGTCGAGGAAGAGGAGCATTCCGTGCTCGCGTGCCGCCTCGACGTACTCGGCGATGCGATCGTGGGAGAGCCGGCCGAGCCAGAGGCCGTCCGACGTCGGATTCGCCTGGGCGACGCCCGTGATGAGGTGATAGGCCCCGATCGCGCCGCGCAGCCCGTTCAGCCGATCGTAGCGTCCCGCCCAGACGGCGACCTGCTCGGCCACCTCCGCAGGCGTGCCGTGGCCGAGCACTCCCATCGCCGCTACGCTGGGATGGCCGTAGAACGCGACGACTTGGGCCCTCTGCTGGGCCAGCGTCACGGGCGACGACCAAGACCAGACGCCGGACTCGCGGCCCGGGGTCAGCACCCTGGTCAGCAAGCGTCGCGTCGGCAGCAGGCGCTCGCTCCAGTCTCCGTCAAGGTCACGAACTCTCAGCGAGGCCTCGACGGGGCCGTCGGGGAGCCGCCGTGCGACGACACGGGCTTCGCCGCCCTCAAGGGCGACGGGAGAGGTAGACAGCCAACGGGGGTGCTTGCTGCTCGCAGGCATCAGGCGCTTGCGAGGTAGCAGGCGCTCGCCCCAGGCGCCGCTGTCGGAGCGCACCTGAAACGCGACCTCGACGCGTCCGTCGCGAAGCCACCGCGCGCCGACACGTGCCTCGATCGTTCCGTCCGGCACCGCCTCCTGGGCTGCTGCCACCGGATTCCCCCACACCAGCGTCAAGGAGACCGCCAGCACGGTCGCGACTGCACAGGTGCGCCGTCTCATGGGTCCGCGGCGCCTGCTGTCGTCGCGCCGCGGTTCGGGAGCGCTCGCAAGACGGGCTGAGACTTCGGTCAGGGAGCGAACTCGAAGACGACGTTGGCCAGGCTGGCCTCTATGTCGCCGGGGTCGAGGTGGTGGATGACGGTGGTCTTCTGCGAGCCGCAGTCTCCGAAGCTGTCGCAATTGATGGTCCCGATTATGCCGCTGTACCCGCTAACTGCGTTCACGTATTGCCTGATGCTGGCCCGGTCGATGATCAGAGTGCCGTCCTCCACCTTGGAGGCGGCCGCTATTGCTTCAAGCAGCAGGGTCGCCGCGTCGTAGGCGTGGGCCCAGTACGGCGCCGAAGGCGGCTCGCCGTAGGCCTCCTCGTAGGCGTCCAGCAGGTCGTCGGGGGTCTTGCCGGTGCTCTGATTGGACGTGGCGCCGAACCGCAGGTCAGGCCCCGAGAAATAGACGCCGGCCGACTGCGGTAGCGACATGAACCCATCATTGAGCAGAGCGGCGTCGGTGAGCAGGACGGTCCCCTCCAGGCCTGACACCCCTGGCGCCTGCTCGGTCAGGAAGTCTCCGGCGGGCTGGAAGATGGGGAAGAACAGCGCATCAGGGTTGCTGGTCGCGACTTCGGTCAGCACCGGCACCATGTCGGTGTCCTCCTTGTTGATGGCCGAGAACCCGGTGACGGTGCCCCCCAGCCGCGCGAAGTGGTCGGCGAAGGCCTGCGCGATCGAGCGGGAGTAGGGGTCGCCGTCGTGGATGGCCGCGGCCGAGGCCAAGCCCAGTCCCTCATGCACGAATCGAGCCATGGCCTCGCCCACGAATAGGCCGTTGTTGGACGTTCGGTAGTAGCCGACGCTGTGGTTCAGGCCGGGGTTGCCGGCCAGGTCGGAGGTGAGGGTGGGCGATGTGTTGGATGGGGCGATGAGCACCATTCCCGCCGCGGTGATGAGGGGCGCGGCGGCGACGGCCGCGGTGGAGCACGACGGTCCGATCACGCCGACCACGTCCTCGTCGGCGACGATGGTCTGGGCCGCGGCCTGAGCGCCGTCGGAAGAGCACAAGTCGTCGTAGCGGGTTCCGAGGTCCACGTCGAAGCCGTGCAACGGGCCGAAGTCGGCCACCGCCAGTTCCACGCCCCGCTGGTTGGGGATTCCCAGGTAGGCCACATCACCGGTGATGGTGTTGAGCGAGCGGATCTGCACGGCCTCGCCCGGTGGAACCTCCACCGTGCCCAGCGAGCCGTCGCCGAGGTGGTTGGGTTCGGGAGTGTGGGAGGTGTCGTTGCCGCCGCTGCAAGCCGCGGCCGCCAGCACCGCGACGAGCGCCGCACACCTGGACACCGGGGCGACTCGAGCGCGCCGGCCCAGTCGGTTCATGCAGGCCATTATTGCGGGCTCACAATAGGGCTACTCAGCGCAGGAACAGGTCGGCGTGGCGGGCTCGCAGTTCGGCCTTGAGGACCTTGCCCATGGCGTTGCGGGGCAGTCCCTCGACGAACACGTAGCGCTTGGGGTGCTTGAAGCGGGCGACATCCCCGAGAGTGTCAGCGAGCTCCGAGGCCAGCTCATCGCCGTCAACGGCCGCGTTGGGCTCGGCCACGACGAAGGCCGCGACCGCCTCGCCGAGGTCTGGATGCTCGAGGCCCACCAGCGCCGATTCGACCACAGCCGGGTGGGCATCGAGGACTTGCTCGATCTCGATGGGGTACACGTTGAGACCACCCGAGATGATCATGTCGCTGGCCCGGCCCTCCAGCGTCAGGCGCCCCTCGCGGTCGAGGCGGCCCACGTCGCCGGTGACGAACCAGCCGTCAGCGGTCCGGGACTCACCGGTGGCGAACCAGCCGTCAGCGGTCCGGGACTCACCGGTGGCCTCGGGCCGCCGCCAGTAGCCGGGGCCGACGTTGGGACCCCGCACGTGCACCATCCCCGGCTGTGCCGCGACGGGCCTGCCATCCTCCGCGCACACCCTCACCTCGATATCGGGCAGGGAGAAGCCGACGGTGCCGGGCACCCGAGGGCCGTCGTAGGGGTTCGAGGTGATCATGAGGGCCTCGCTCATCCCGTAGCGCTCCAGCACCTCGCAGCCGGTGCGCTCGGCCACGGCCCGGTGCAGCGCCGCGGTCATCGGCGCGGATCCCGACACCAGGAGCCGGATGCGTCTGCAGGCCGCCGCGTCGAAGCGGTCGAGCGCCATGAGCCGGCTGTAGTGAGTGGGCACGCCCATCATCACTGTCGCGGTGGGCAGGCAGGCGAGCACCTCGTCAGCTTCGAAGCGCTCCAGGAAGACCACCTCGCAGGCGCTGAGCATGGCGGTGTGCAGGGCCACCATCAGGCCGTGCACATGGAAGATCGGCAGCGCGTGCAACAAGACATCCTCGGTCTCGAAGGCCCAGGCCACCTTGAGCGTGAGCGCGTTGCTGGCCAGGTTGCCGTGGGTGAGCATCGCCCCTTTGGGCCGCCCGGTAGTGCCCGACGTGTACACGAGAGCGGCAAGGTCGTCGGCCCCTCGCTCGACGATGCCGGGCAGAGGCCGGGACCCGTCGAGCGCGGCGACCAGCGCGCCGGCGTCCCGCACCACCGCGGCCGGCTCGGCGTCGGCGACGAACCAGTCAACCTCGGCAGGGGTGTAGGCGGTGTTGAGCGGCACGTACACCGCGCCGAGGCGCAGCACGCCCAAGTACAGGGCCACAACGTCGACCGACTTGGGGAGCTGCACCACCACCCGGTCACCAGCCGAGACCCCCTGGGACTCCAGCCATCCGGCGGCCCGGGCCGACCGCCCGTCCAAGTCTGCGTAGGTGAGAGCCGCCCCGCCCGCTATCCGCAGGAACGGGCGGTCAAGCGCGGGCTCGAAGCTTCGCCGCAGCAGCCCAAAGAAGCCGTCGTCCACGCCGAGAGTCTGCCGGAGCCACCTCACCTAGCCTCTTGCGGGTGGAGCGGGGCGCGGCAAGGAACCTTGTACTAACCGGGTTCATGGGAACGGGCAAGACGACGGTGGGCCGGATCTTGGCCGAGCGCCTCGGCTACGACTTCGTCGACACCGACGAGGTGATCGAGTCCCGGGCCGGACCCATACCGGAGATCTTCGAGCGCCAGGGCGAGTGGTCGTTCCGCGACATGGAGCGGGACGTGGCCCTGGAGCTGGCCGACCGCAGCGGGCTCGTCATCGCCACCGGGGGCCGGATGATGCTCGACTCCGAGTGCTCCGCCTGTCTCGAACCCACGGCCGACGTCGTCTGCCTGACCGCTAGCCCCGACACCATCATCGAGCGGATCGGCGACACGACGGGTCGGCCGCTGCTGGACGTTCCGGACGCCCCCCGGCGGGTGCGGGAGTTGCTGGCGAAGCGGGCCGAGGAATACGGGCGGTTCATCGCGGTGGACACCGAGGATCGCAGTCCCGACGAGGTCGCCGACGCGGTGATGTCCCGGCTCGGGCTATAACTGCGCCATGGCGCTAACGATCCTGGTAGTCAACGGCCCGAACCTCAACATGCTCGGCACCCGGGAGACCGACATCTACGGCGAGGCCACACTCGACGAGTTGATGGCCGGCGTCGCGGCCCACGCCGAGTCGCGGGGCGCGGTCGTGCGCCACGTGCAGTCCAACGCCGAGGGCGACTTGGTGGCGGCCATACAGGCTGCCGCGGCCGGCGGGGACGGCGCCGCGGACGGCGTGGTGCTCAACGCGGGGGCCCTCACCCATTACTCGATCGCGCTGCGCGACGCCATCGCCGCCGTCGGCGTGCCCGTCGTGGAGACCCACCTGTCCAACGTGTACGCCCGCGAGGACTTCCGTCACACCTCGGCCATCGCCGCGGTCTGCGTTGGGGTCGTCACCGGCTTCGGAGCCACGAGCTACCGGTTGGCCGTGGACGCCCTGATCGACCTCCTCGGCTCCTGACAGCGAGAGACGCAGGCGCGACCGGACGCAGGGTGGTGGGCCGCTTGCCGGTTGACAGCGTCGTCGTGGAGGCGGCGGGCCGAGAGGTGCCCGTGACCAATCCCGGCAAGGTGTTCTTCTCCGCTCGGGACGAGACCAAGCTCGACCTCGTCGAGTACTACCTGTCGGTGGCCGAGCCGCTCATGCGGGCCATGGGAGGCCGGCCGGTGCTGCTGGAGCGCTACCCGGACGGCGCCTCCGGCAAGTCCTTCTTCCAGAAGCGAGTGCCCAAGGGCGCTCCCGAGTGGCTGACCACCACGGTGGTGAGCACGCCCAACGGAACCCTGTCCAACGCCATGGTCGCGGCCGACCTCGCCCATGTGGTGTGGGCAGTCAACATGGGCTGCCTCGGATTCCATGTGTGGCCCTACCTGGCCCATGCCCCGGCCTTCGCCGACGAGCTGCGCATCGACCTCGATCCCCAGCCCGGTGTCGTCTTCGACCAGGTGAGGGAGGCGGCCCACGAGGTGCGAGCCGCCTTCGAGGAGCTCCGTATGCAAGCATTCGTCAAGACCTCCGGAAGTCGGGGCCTGCACGTGTACGTCCGCCTTCAGTCCCGCTGGGACTCCTATGAAGTGCGGTCCGCGGCGGTAGCCCTGGCCCGGAAGATGGCCCGGCGCCGCCCCGACCTGATCACCGACGCCTGGTGGAAGGAGGAGCGGGGCCAGCGGGTATTCGTGGACTTCAACCAGAACGCACCCCACAAGACCGTGTTCGGGGCCTGGTCGGCGCGTCCCCGGGTTGGCGCGCAAGTGTCGGCGCCCATCGGCTGGCACGAGGTTGACGATGTGCAGCCCGGGGACCTGACTATCGCTACTGTCGGCGCCCGGGTGGCCGAGGCCGGCGATCCGTGGGCGGCCATGGACGGTGAGCCCGCCTCGCTGGAGCCGCTGCTGGAGTGGCACGCTCGAGACATGGCCGCCGGTCTCATGGACGCTCCCTGGCCTCCCGTCTATCCGAAGATGCCGAACGAGCCGCCCCGGGTAGCGCCCAGCCGCGCCGCCCACCGCAGGGATGAGGACAGCGTCCGATGAAGCCTCGCCTTTCGATGCACCTCGTCAACTTCGCGGCCAGGCCGCCCGGCGACTGGCAGCGTCTCTTCGACCTGGCCGCCGCGGCCGACCGGGCCGGGATCGGCAGGCTGGTGGTGTCGGACCACGTGGTCTTCGGCGAGCGTCTCGACCTCTACGGCGATCCGGCCCGGGGCGGCCTGGCCGGAGGCCGCCAGCCCACCGGCCCTGACGGGGCCTGGCTGGAGCCGCTCACCGTGCTGGCCATGGTCGGGGCCCGCACCGAGCGGGTGCGGCTGTGCCCCATGGTGCTGCTGGCCGCGCTGCGGCGCCCCATCGTGTTGGCCAAGACGGCGGCCACCATCGACGTCCTCACCGGCGGGCGCCTCGACCTGGGCGTGGGCGTGGGCTGGCAGCAGGAGGAGTACGAGGCCGCAGGCCTGGACTTCACCGCGCGGGGACGCTTGCTCGACCACACCCTGGAGGTGTGCCACGCGCTGTGGACCCAGCCGAAGGCCTCGCTGGCCAGCCCCGAGCTGAGCTTCGAGGACTTGCATCAGATGCCCAAGCCCACCGCGGGCACCGTGCCCGTGTGGGTGAGCGGCACCGTCAACCGGCGCTCGATGGCCCGCCTGGCCCGCTACGGGTCGGGCTGGATCCCGTGGGGGCCCGACGCGCAGAACATCGAGTCGGGCGTAGCCGCGATGCGCGCCGCGGTGGCGGCCGAGGGCCGGGACCCGGCCGAAATTGAGGTGACCGGCACACTGCCGCTGGTGAAGGACGGCGACGGCAATCCGCAGATCGGCCCGTCCGTGGCCGCGGTGCCGGATCTGGCCGAGGCCGGGGTAACCGACTTCCGTCTTGGCCTGCAGCCGCCTTCGGGGGTCGACGCCGCAGCCGAGTACCTGGCGCCCTGGGCGGAGGCCTTCGAGGCCGCGGCCGGGGGGTGACCCGGATGCGCAGCGGACCGCGCAACCCGTTCCTGGCCGACAGCGGCAACGCCATGGCCCACGGCCGCTGCGACCAGCAGGACAACACGCCGGGTCCGGGCCCGGAGGGGCCGGCCGAGGTGCTGGGCGCGGCCGACATCCAGTACGCGCCGCTCGGCCCGGGCCATTTCGGCGGCCTGATCTCGGGGCTCTATCCCGACGGCCGGCGGGTCATCTGGTCCAACGGCCGCCAGACCATCGCCAAGCTCGACTACGACACCCTCGAAGTGCTGGCCACTCTCGCCACCGGCACCGAGCCCGTCACCGGCCAAGCCGAACTGGAGGCTCTCGAAGCCGGGTTGGACGATCTCGACGGCGACGATGCCGTCGCTCACGCCATAGGCATCGCGGCCCGCTTCATGACCGGCCTCGACGGCGTGTACTCGCTGCTCGACTGCGACCACACCCTGTTCTTGGGCCGCAAGGACCACGCCGCGGCCTACGTCGAGACCGACCCCTCAGATCCGGCCAGTCCCATCGTCGAGCGGGACCGCTGGTACCGGCCCGAGGGCATCGACGGGCACTTCGTGGGGATCAACATCACCTTCGACGGCCGGCTGGTGATGACCACCGACCACGGCTGGGTGGTGTGCGGGGCCCGCGACTTCAGCTGCTATGACGCCATCCAGCTGCCCGGCGCCGACGCGGACGCGGCCGAGCACTGCGCCCGGCGAGCCGCCCAGTACGGCCACACCGGCTACGGCTGGGTGCGCACCAGCTCGTGCACCGGCGACGACGGCGGCATCTACGTCAGCTCGGTTGACACCATCCACAAAGTGGTGTGGACGGGCGAGCGGCTGTCGCTCGATCCCGCCGACGGGGCCTGGTCGGCCCGCTACCGCAACGGCGGCGGTGACGGCTCGGGCACGACGCCGTCGCTGATGGGCTTCGGGTCCGACGAGGACCGCTTCGTGGTGATCGGCGACGGCGACGAGGTGGTCAACATCACCCTGCTGTGGCGCGACGACATCCCCGACGACTGGGAGCAGCTCCCCGAAGCCCCGTCGCGGCGGATCGCCGGGATCGGCCCGGCCCACATGGGCGACCCCTCCCGCCCCGAGATCAAGACCGAGCAGTCGATCACCGTGTCGGGCTACGGCGCCATGAGCGTCAACAACGAGCCGGCCTCGCTGCCCGACGGATGGCCAACCACCCGGGCCCGGCTGTTCAGCTTCTTCCTGGGCCACAAGCCCGAATACACGCCCCACGGCCTGCACAAGTACGAGTGGGACCCGGCCGAGCGCAGGCTCAAGGAGGCCTGGATCAACACCGAGGTGTCCTCGCCCAACTCGGTGCCCTTCGTGGCCGAGGGGTCGGACCTGGTGTACACCTGCGGCACCCGGGCCGGGCGCTGGACGATCGAGGCCCTCGACTGGACGACGGGCCAGAGTCGCTTCCACTACGTGGTCGGCGGGTCGCGTTTCAACACCTTGGGCGGCGGCGTCACCGTCGATGACGACGGCCGCCTGCTGTACGGCACCATCTTCGGCAAGGTCCGCATCCTGCGCTGAGCGCCTCGGCTCAGCCGGGTCTCATATTGCGGAAGATGGCCTCGTAGGCGTGGTGCTCGGCTATGCGGCGGGCGATCACCGTGTTGGTCTCCGACATCAATTGTTGGGCATCCGGGTCGAGCCTGTCGGTGAGGGACTGCTCCAGCCGGTCGGTGAGGAGCGCCCTGAGCCGCGGGTCGAGGTCCTCGCCGAGGAGATCCTCGACCCCAGGCCCGAGCACGTCGTCGAGCACGTAGTCGACCGACTCGTCGATGTCGACATCGCGGTTGAGGGCGCTGGCGGTCCGCTTGGTGCCCTCGTAAGCGGCGTAGTTGGCCGCGGTCCCCTTCATGGCCAACTGCCCGCCCTCCCTGACAGCCGCCTTGGTGCCGGTGTTGCGGGCCGCGGTGGCCACCCTGTCCACCACCTTCAGGGCGCCGCGCACGCCCGAAGAGGACAGCCCCGGCAACGGGACCAGGCCCAGAGCGAACAGCGCGGCGGTGGCGTAGTCGCGGTGGACGACGTAGTAGATGGCCCTGGCGCCATCCAGGATGTCGCCGACGACGGGCACGAACGACAGGCCATCGAGTATGGCGCCCAAGCCGATGCCGCCGCCGTCGGTGTGGTAGGCGCGGTCGTCGAGCACCTGCCGCACCGCGTCCGCCTCCTCGCTCGACAGGTTGTAGTCGCTCAAGAAAGTCTCGAAGTCGCGCCGGCTGATGAAGCCGTCGGGCGCCCCTCCGTCGACTGCGTCGATGGTGGCGAGGTGGGGCAGCAGCGCCGACCAGGCCGCGGTCTTGTCCAGGAAGGCGTCGATGTCGTCGCGGCTCATCAGGCCGTCGCGATCGTCGGGATCGAACGCGAACTCGCCCTCGTAGGCCCTGTCCAGGTAGTCGTCGTTGTGCTTGGCCGTCTCGACCTGATCGAAGAAGCGGTCGTGGTCCAGCAGCCAGGCCGCGGCCTCGGCCGTCTCCGAATCGGCGGAGTGCAGTGCCCACCGCAGGTCGCGCCGCGACAGCAACCCGTCGGCTGAGTCCGCGTCGCCGCGCGACTCGATCATGGTGAAGTGATCCCGGATGCGCTCAAGCGCGGCGAGGCCCTCGTTCATCTCCGGTCCGCCGGCCAGCACGAGGCGGGTCCGCTCCTGGAGGTCCAGGGCGCTGGCTCGCAGCTCTCCGGCCACCCGTCGGGCCCCGGTCGGCACGTCGGGTACCGGGCCGCCCAGCAGCGACGAGGCCTCGGCGAGCGGCCCCACCAAAGCCCGCGCGTCCCACTCGAGGTCGTCGGCGGCCGCCTCCATCCGCTGGCGCAGCTCCGTCGCCCGGACGATGTCCATCGCCATTAGATCTGTCATGAGCAATCATGAAAACATATGTGACGACCATTTGCAACCCCTCGGGTTGAAGAATCCGGCGCGAGCCGGGGCAGGCTGGGGGCGTGAGCACCGCTCAGGTGTCCGACTTCTTCGCAGTCCTGGCGCTGGGATCGCTGGTGATCGGCTGCTCGACCCTCGCGGGCGTCTTCCTGCCGGGGTCAGCAGCCCGTGCCCGCCAGCTGCAGCCCGGGCTGCTGCCGCTGGCCCTGGCTATCGCGGCGGCGGCGACCGCCGGGAGCCTGTACTACTCCGAAGTCGCCGGGTATCCGCCGTGCGAGATGTGCTGGTACCAGCGGATCTGCATGTACTCCCTCGTCGCGGTGTTGGCGGTGGCGCTGGCCCGTCGAGACGCCCGGGGCGGCTGGTACGCGCTGCCGCTGGCCGTGGCCGGCCTGGGGCTGTCCGTGTACCACTACCAACTGCAGATGTTCCCGGATCAGGGCTCGGCCTGCGACGTGGCGGCTCCGTGCACGTACCAGTGGGTGGACAGCCTCGGCTTCGTGTCGATCCCGTTCATGGCCGGCTGCGGCTTCGTCGGGGTCGCAGGATTGGCTGCGCTTTCGCTACGGTCGGGCCAGCGTGAGCACGCAGACAACGGCAGCGAACCGATCGGCGGCCAATCCATGAAGGAGCACCGATGAGCAACCGGCCCAGGGTCCAGAAGTCCCGCAGCGGCCCGCGGCCCTCCCGCGGACAACCCGACGCGGGCTCCAATCCGCTGTTGAAGTGGATGATCATCGGCGTCGTCGCCATGGTCGCGGTGGGGGTGGCGGTCGCCTTTCTGGCTGGCAGGGACGCCGAGGAGCGCGACCAGAGCTCCGATGTGCCCCAGGTTGCCGACGTCAACATCGAAGGCGAGCCCCTGCCGCCGTTCGACGGGCAAGAGCCCGATCCCGCGATGGAGACGTTGGCCCCCGCGTTTGCGGCCACGACCTTCGACGGCGTCGAGGTGAGCGTGCTGCCCGGAGACGGCACGGCCAAGGTGATCGGCTTCTTCGCCCACTGGTGCCCGCACTGCCAGCGGGAGCTGCCCCGCATAACCAACTGGCTGGCCGCCAACCAGCTGCCTGCCGGCGTTGAGGTGATCGCGGTCAGCACCGCGGTCGACTCGGGTCGGCCGAACTACCCGCCGTCGGCCTGGTTCGAGGAGGAGAAATGGCCCGCGGTTGCCGTTCGCGACTCTGAGAGCAACGAGATCGGCGACGCCTACGGGCTGCGGGGATTCCCGTACATGGTGGCGGTCGACGCGGATGGCAGGGTCGTTGCGAGGGTCAGCGGAGAGCTGACCGACAGCCTTTGGGAGTTCCTGCTGAGCACCGCCGCCCCTGCTGCGGGCTGAGGCCGGCCCGACGACTCGGCGCCGACGAGGCCCGTCGTAGGCTGGGACGGTGACCGGCGAGCGCCTGCGGTACCTGTGCGACCGCTTGCAGGAATTCGGCGGGGCGTCGGTGTTCGCAGAGATGTCGGCGCTGGCGGTGCGCACCGGCGCCATCAACCTGGGCCAGGGCTTCCCCGACAGCAACGGGCCGGCCGCGGTGGCCGAAGCCGCCATCGAGGCCATCCGGGGCGACTTCAACCAGTACCCGCCCGGCATCGGCTACCCGGTGCTGCGCCAGGCGGTGGCCGAGCACCAGAAGCGGTTCTGGGGCCTGGATTTCGATCCCGACACCGAGGTGCTGATCACCGCGGGGGCCACCGAGGCCATCACCGCCGCGATCCTGGCCCTGGCCGGGCCGGGGGACGAGGTGGTGACGTTCGAGCCCTACTTCGACATCTACCCGGCCGACATATCCATGGCCGGCGCCCGGCGGCGGCTGGTGCAGCTGCGGCCGCCCTCCTACACCTTCGACCCTGACGAGCTGGCCGCCGCGTTCGGGCCCCGCACCAGGGTGCTGGTGCTCAACTCGCCCCACAATCCCACCGGCAAGGTCTTCAGCGTCGAAGAACTCGACATCATCGCCCGGCTGTGCGTGGAGTACGACGTGATCGCGGTCACCGACGAGGTGTACGAGCACCTGATCTTTGATCAGAACGCCCATGTGCCGCTGGCCTCCCGCCCCGGCATGGCTGACCGCACCGTCACCATCTCCTCGGGAGGCAAGACCCTGTCGTTCACCGGCTGGAAGATCGGCTGGGTGTGCGCCCGGCCGGGGCTGGTGCGGGCCGTGCAGGCGGCGAAGCAGCTGCTGACCTACGTCAGCGGCGGGCCGTTCCAGCCCGCGATGGCGGTCGGGCTGCGCCTCGGTGACGAATTCTTCGACTCTCTCGCTGCCGATCTTCAGGCCCGGCGCGATCTGCTGTGTGCCGGCCTGACCGAGGCGGGCTTCGAGCCGGTAGTGCCCCAGGGCACCTACTACATCACCGCCGACATCCGTCCCCTGGGCGCCACCGACGGCCTGGAGTTCTGCCGGGCGCTGCCCCAGATGTGCGGGGTGGTGGCAGTGCCGGTGCAGGTGCTGTGCGACGACAAGGAGCTGGGCGCGCCCTTCGTGCGCTTCGCAGCCTGCAAGCGCCCCGCGGTTCTGGAGCAGGCTGTCGAGCGCCTGGCCGCACTCGCCGGCTGACAGCCCGACTAGTTCTGGGCGAGGTTGCCGCGCTCTAGAAGCCGGGGGCGAAGCGCTCCCGCAGCTCGCGCTTGAGGAACTTGCCGTTGGCGTTGCGGGGCAGCGGCTCGTCCAGGAACCACACGTAGCGCGGATGCTTGAAGCGGGCCAGACGGCCTTCGAGGTGCGCGGCCAGGCCCGTGTCGTCGAGGTCGGCGCCGGGCACGAGCACGACCGCGGCTCCCACCTCCTCGCCCAGGCGCTCGTCGAGCACGCCGAACACGGCTGCCTCGGCGACTTGGTCGAGCTCGTAGATGGCCGCCTCCACTTCGGAGCAGTGGATGTTCTCGCCGCCGCGGATCACCATGTCCTTGATGCGGTCCTTGATGTAGATCCAGCCGTCGGCGTCGATCTCGGCCACGTCGCCGGTTCGGAACCAGCCGTCGACTATCGCCTCCTCGGTGGCATCGGGCCGGTTCAAGTACCCCTTCATCACGTTCGGGCCCCGCAGCAGCAACTCGCCCCTCTCGTCGGACCCGAGCGTCTCGCCGGCTTCGTTGATGACCTTGGCCTCCATGCACGGCACCAGCGGGCCCACCGAGGACGGGTTGGCCACGTAGAACTCGTTGCTGATTGCGGTGGCGATGCCAGAGGTCTCAGTGAGGCCGTAGCCGACGCCGGGCCGGCCGCGGGGGAGCCTCTCGTCGATGCGCCGCACCAGGTCGGTGGGGATGGCCGCCCCGCCGCCACCCATCGAGCGCAGCGACGACGTGTCGGTGCTGGACCAGTCGGGATGCTGCAGCAGCTCGCGTGACATGGTGGGGACGCCGGTCATCACCGTGACCCCTTCCCGCTCGATCAGCCGCAGGGCTTCGGCTGCGTCCCAGCGGTACATGAGCACAAGCCGGCCACCCGCGATCGTGACCGGGTGCATCACGCAGTTGCAGCCGGTCACATGGAACAGCGGCACCGGCAGCAGGGCCGTCACTGCTGGAGCCGCAGGGGCGGGTCCGTCGCCGCCGCCGGAGCGGGCCATCCGGCGGGCCCGGGCCGCGTCGCCGCAGGCGGTCAAGAAGATCATGTTCATCAAGTTGTGCACCACCGCGCGGTGGGTGAGCTGGGCACCCTTGGGGAAGCCGGTCGTGCCGGAGGTGTAGAAGATCAGGGCGTCGTCGTCGGGGTCGATGTCCGCCTCCGGGAGAGCGTCGGGGGCCGTCGAGGGATCCGCGGCCGCGTCCCAGCGCAGGACATTGGCCGGCAGCTTGCCGTCGTGGCGGGTGACGATCAGGGGGACCTCTTCGCAGGCTGATCCCAGTCGCTCCAAGCGCTCACCGTCGGTCAAGAGCGCGACCGGCTCCGAATCCTTGAGCGCGAACTCCATCTCCAGTCGCGTCCACCAGGAGTTCATGCCGACCACGGCGGCGCCCACCGAGATGGCGGCCCAATGCGACAGCACCCACTCGGGGTAGTTCCGCATCGCCACAGCCACCCGCATGCCCGGTCCGGCGCCGTGCTCGGTGCGCAGATGGTGGGCCAGCGCCCGGACCCGGGCGTGGGCCTCGGCGTAGCTGTAGCGCTCGTCGCCGTACACGAGGTAGTCCTTGTCGCCGTGCGGGGCCGACATCGCCCAGACGGCCCGCATGTCCGCTATGGCTTTGTCGTAGACTCGCACGGCCACGCCGCCGACATCCTTCACGGTCCAGGCGAACGGCGCACCCGGCGCGGTCAGCGACGCGCATGCCGCGTTGAAATCGTCGACAAGTTCGGGCGCGGCCGGCTCGGACGTCACAAGCGCGAGCCTACGTGCTGCTTCTACCCTCACTGCGTGGCAGAGGCGCTGCACATCGGATCAGAGGTGGGGGCCGCTCTTGCCTCAGGAAGCCCCGTCGTGGCGCTGGAGTCGACCATTTTCTCGGAGCTGGGTCTGCCCGAGCCCGCCAACCGCGAGTGCCTGGTGCGTGTGGAGGAGGCGGTGAGGTCCGGGGGCTCGGTTCCGGCCATGTGCGGCGTGCTCGACGGCCGGGCCGTGGTAGGAGCTGACCGCGATGAGGCCGAGCGGCTGTTCGGAGGCTCGGTGAAGGTCGCGGCCTGCGCATTCCGGACGCGGCGACCGCGACGCGGCCGAGTCGGTGCTGCCCGGATAAGGTAGGCGTCACGTCTGGCCATCCCAACGCCGACGACGAGTCCGGAGTGGTGGCCGGCCAAGCACGAGGGACGATCCATCAGCAATCGGTCTAGACGCCAGCGTTCACGCGGCGACCCCGGGAGGTCCGTCGGTAGTTCTGCTCGGCGTGCTGGCCGATCCGTCGAGGATATCTCTCGGAGGCCCAGGGAGTGGACGAGTGCGTATTCGGTCCTTGGTCGGCTCCATCTTGTGTTCGGGGGTTCCCAGCAGGGCTCGGGCCGGTCGGTCGCTACCTCGAACCCGGTGCTGAAGTGGCTGATCGGCGGAGTCTTGGCGGTGGTGGCCCTGGCGGTGGCCATCGAGGCCGTCCGGGACCTCTACGGTCAAATCGAACCGCGCCAGGTTTCCGATGTCACCATCGTCGGACAGACGCTGCCGACGTTCGATGAGCCATTGGACGATCCCGCCGTGGGGGTCGCCGCGCCCGGCTTCGTGGCGACCACCTTTGACGGGGTCGAGGTGAGCGTGCAGCCCGGAGACGGCATCTCCAAGGTGATCGGCTTCTTCGCGCACTGGTGCCTGCAATGCAAACGGGAGCTGGCCCGCGTCTCGAACTGGCTTCGGCGGAACCGGCTGCCCGCGGGAGTTGAGGTCGTGGCAGTGAGCACCGACGTGATCCCCACTCGCTCCAACTATCCGCCCTCGGCGTGGTTCGCCTACGTGGAGTGGCCTGCCATCGCAGTGCTGGACTCCGAGGACAACGAGATCGGCGACGCCTACGGGCTAACAAGCATCCCCTACACGGTGGTGGTGGACGGCAGGGGCCGGGTGGTCGCACGAGTCAGCGGCGAGTTGACCGACGCTCAGTGGGAGTCCCTGCTGGCCGCCGACGCGGGGCCCTAGCCTGAGGGGCCATTTCGATCGGCCCGCACCCGGGCATGAGCCTCGGTGTATCTGTAGCGCTCGTTGCCGTACACGAGGTAGTCGCGGTCGCCGTGGGTCGCCGACATGGTCCAGACGGCTCGCATGTCCGGGATGGCCTTGTCGTAGACCCGCACGGGCACGCCGCCGACCTCCCGTGCGGTCGTAGCGAAGGGTGAGCCCGGCGCGGTTAGAGCCTCGTAGGCGGCGTTGAAGTCCTTGATCAGGTCGGAGGCGGGCGTCTCGGCGGTCACGGCTGCGATCCTACGGTCACCGCTCGGGCCGCCCCGCGATCGTGGAACCGTTCCGTCATGGTCGAGTCCGGGTGCGTCGGCGCCTCCCGTACGCTCGCAGAGTGGCTGCGATCCTGAGAGTGGGCGACGAGGTTGCGGCAGCCCTGTCGTCGGGCACGCCCGTGGTGGCGCTGGAGTCCACGATCTTCTCGCAGCTGGGACTGCCAGAGCCTGCCAACCGGCGGTGCTTCCAGAGCGTCGAGGCTGCGGTGCGCTCCGCGGGTGCGGTGCCGGCCCTGTGCGGCGTGCTCGACGGCCGGGCCGTGGTCGGCGCGGACGATGACCAAGCCGAGAGGCTGTTCGGCGGTTCCGCCAAGCTCGGGGCCCGCGATCTGGGGCCCGCGTTGGCGGCGGGCCTCGACGTAGGAGCAACCACGGTCTCGGCCACGGTGACGCTCGCAGAGGCGGCCGGCATCGAGGTGTTCGCCACCGGCGGCATTGGGGGCGTGCACCGCGGCGCGGATCACAGCGGCGACGTGAGCCACGACCTGGACGCCATGGCCCGCCACCGAGTGATCGTCGTCTCGTCAGGAGCGAAGGCGTTTCTCGACATCCCGCTCACATTCGAGCGGCTTGAAACTCTGGGGGTGGCCGTTCTCGGCTGGCGCACTGACCGCTTTCCCGCGTTCTATGTTCGCGACGGCGGGCCGGAACTGACCAACATTGCGCACGACGGGCACGAGGTCGCGGCCGCGTTCCGAGCGGCTGGCGCGCTCGGACACCCGGGCGGGATGCTCGTAGCCAACCCGATCCCCGCTTCGGCTGCGCTCGACGCGGCCCGAGTCGAGGAAGCAGTCCAAGAGGCCGAGGCCGCGGCGCGCCGCGATGGGGTCTCGGGCGGCGACGTCACTCCGGCCGTTCTGACCGCCCTGGCGGAAGCCACCGGCGGAGCGGTTGTTCCGGCCAACATCGCGCTGGCCGAGTCGAACGCGGTCGTCGCCTCCGAGATCGCAGCCGCCCTTGCCGCGTACGCTCTTCTCAACGGAACGAGAGGTGACCGATGAATAGCCCTATGCCGAGCCGGGTTCGGCTGGAGGCGACGGCCGTCGCCGCGTCCAGTGGGGTCGCAGACAACCACAGGGTGCAGCGATGAGCGACGAGCTGCTGCTGAGGATCGTCACCGATCCCGCGGTGATCGCCGATCCCTACCCGCTGCTGCGGGAGCTGCGGGAGACGTCGCCGGTGCACAAGCTCGGGTTCGCCGACTTCTGGATCCTCACCCGCTTCGAGGACTGCCGGGCTGCGCTGCGCGACCAGCGTCTGGGCAACCCCGAGCCCGGCGACCACATGCCGAAGTTGATTGTCGGCAGCTCCCGCGATCCTGACGGGCCCCGCTCGCTGCTGTCGCTCAACCCGCCGGACCACACCCGGATCCGCTCCCTGGTGAGTCGAGCCTTCACCCCGCGGCGGGTGGAGAGGCTCCGGCCCGCCGTCGAGGGCATGACCCACGAGCTTCTCGATGCCGTGGCCGGCGCGGGGGAGTGCGATCTGATCGAGGCGCTCGCCTTCCCGTTGCCGGCCAACGTGATCAGCGAGCTGGTCGGGGTTCCCGTCGCCGACCGCGACTGGCTCAGACCGCTGGTGTCGGACCTGGCCGCCACGCTCGAACCCAACCGGCAGCCCGAGGAGACCAGGCAGGCCGCGGTCTCGGGAGCGAAGATCCAGGAGTACCTCCACGACCTGATCGACCGCAGGCGGGCCGAGCCCAGCGACGATCTGCTGTCTGGGCTGATCGAGGCCAGCGACGGCGCGGACCGCCTGACTCAGCAGGAGGTGGCCAACACCGTGTCGCTCATCTACGGGGCAGGCTTCGAAACCACCATGAACCTGATCGGCAACATGGTCAACACGCTGATGCGCCATCCCGACCAGTTGGCCCGGCTGCGGGCCGACCGCTCGCTGGTGCCGTCGGCGGTGGAAGAGGTGCTGCGCTACGAGCCGCCCGTGCAGCTAGACGGCCGCTACGTCCGTGCCGACGCCGAGGTCGGCGGGCAGGCGATCCCGAGGGGCCATGGGGTGCTGACGCTGCTGGGAGCGGCCAACCGCGATCCGGCCGCCGTGGAGGACCCGGACCGCTTCGACGTGGGCCGCGGCGAGGTGCCGATGCTGTCGTTCGGCTCGGGCATCCACTACTGCCTGGGCGCCGCGCTGGCCCGACTTGAGGGCCAGGTGGTGCTGGAGACGCTGCTCGACCGCTTCGGCACGTGGACGCCCCTCGATGACAACCCGCCCTGGAAGCGGCGCCTCACCCTGCGAGGCCTGGCCCGCCTCCCCGTCGCGTTCTCCTAGACTCCCAGGTCCCTGGACCTTTTGATTGCGAAGGCTGCCCATGAGCGATGAGCTATTCCTAAGCATCGTCACCGACCCCGAGACGGTTGCTGACCCGTACCCGCGGCTGCGGCAGCTGCGGGAGACCGCGCCGGTGCACAAGGTCGGCTTCTCGAACCTGTGGGTCCTCACCCGCTTCGAGGACTGCCGGCAGGCGCTGCGCGATCATCGCCTCGGCATCGCCAAAGCCGGCGACGAGACGCCGTCGCTGATGCCGGGCGCGGTCTACAGCCGCGACCCCGACCGCGAGCGCTCGATGCTGTTCCTCAACCCCCCGGAGCACACCCGCCTGCGCTCCCTGGTGGGCCAGGCGCTCACCCCTGAGCGGATAGAGGGCTTGCGGTCCTCGGTGGAGTCCATGACCGCCGAGCTGCTCGACCCCGTGGCCGAAGCGGGCGAGTGCGATCTGATTGACGCGCTCGCCCATCCGCTCTCAGCGGACATCATCAGCGAGCTGATCGGCGTGCCCCGAGCCGACCGCGACTGGCTACGGCCTCTCATCGTCGACGTCACGGCCGCGCTGGAGCCCAATCGCCGGATCGACGACGCGCGCCGAGCCCAGGACTCGAGGCAAAAGGTGCGGGAGTACGTCCACACCCTGGTCCAGCGGCGCCGGGACGAGCCGGGCGACAACTTGCTGTCGGCGATGATCGAGGCCCGCGACGGCGAGGACCGCCTGAGCACGGACGAGGTGGCCGCGACGGTGTCGCTCATCTACGGAGCCGGCTTCGAGACGACCGCCAGCCTGATCGGAAGCATGGTCCACACCCTCATGCTCTGGCCGGATCAGCTCGATCGGCTGCGCTCGGACCGGTCGCTAGTGCCGGCCGCGGTTGAGGAGGTCCTGCGGTTCGAGCCGCCCGTGCAGGTGGATGGCCGCTATGCGTTCTCCGACGTGGAGGTCGCAGGCCGGGTCATCGGTGCCGGCCACGCCGTGCTGATGCTGCTGGGGGCCGCCAACCGCGACCCGGCCGCGGTGGAGGACCCCGACCGCTTCGACGTCGGGCGGGGCGAGTCTCCGCTACTGTCGTTCGGTGCGGGCATCCACGGATGCCTCGGAGCGGCGCTGGCCCGTCTCCAGGGCCAGGTGGTGTTGCGGGCCCTGCTCGACCGCTTCGAGACTTGGACCCTCCTGGACGACAATCCGCCCTGGAATCCGAGACTCACCCTTCGCGGCCTGGCCCGCCTCCCCGTCGCCTTCTCCTAGAGCGTGCGCGGGCACCCCGTCGCCTTCTCCTAGAGCGTGCGCGGGCACCCGGTCGCCTTCTCCTAGAGCGTGCGCGGGCACCCGGCCACCGTCCCGCGGTGAGGCGTGTTGATTCCCGCTCTTGTTCGCTTCGCTCACGGGCCGCTCGGGCCACGGCCTCGCGAGAGTCTTCGTGAACTGAAGCCCGTCCGCTCGGCCTCTGGGCCGTCAATAGCCCCTCCACTCGGGAGGCCGGCGTTGCTGGAAGGCGGCCACGCCCTCGGCCGCGTCGGTGGTGCCGGCGTTCAGTTCCACGGCCACGGCCTCGTCGTGGGCCATGGTGGCCCGGTCGGCGTCGAGGCTGCGGTTGACCAGCCACTTGGTGAGAGAGAACGAGCGGGTCGGGCCACCGGCCAGGCGCTCGGCCCACTCGGTGGTGGCAGCCTGCACCTCGTCGTGGGGAACCACCCGGTTGACCAGGCCGTAGGTGTGGGCCTTCTCGGCGGTGAGGTCCTCGGCCAGAAGGAACAGCTCCATGGTGCGGCGCACGCCGATGATGCGGGGCAGCAGCCACGCCCCCAGCGCGTCGGGCACCAGGCCGCGGCGGGCGAACACCTCCACGAATTTGGCCCCGTCGCTAGCGATCACCAGGTCGCAGGCCAGGGCCATATGGGCACCCATGCCGGCCGCGGTGCCGTTGACCGCCGCGATCACGGGCACGTCGCAGTCGAGCAGCGCGGCGAACAGCGAGTGCTGGCCGTCGAGCATCATCCGGCGGGCGTCGCCCACGATCCGCTCGGGCAAGTCGGTCGAGCGGTCGGCGTCGCCGTAGGAGTGGCGCAGGTCGGCGCCGGTGCAGAAGAACCGGTCGCCGGAGCCGGTGATCACCGCGCACCGGGCCCGATGGCTGGTGTTGAGCCCGTTGAGGATGTCGCGCACCCGGTCCCGGCACGGCGGGTTCAAAGCATTGCCGGCCTCGGGCCGGTCGATGGCGATCCACGCCACCGCGCCGCGGTACTCGAGGCGGACCTGCTCGTCGAGAGGACGCTCAGCGCTCACAATCGGCCAAACTACCTCCCATGACCAACACCGACGCGACGACGGCCGCAATGCGGCGCGAGACGGGCTGAAACATGGCTGACACTGACACCCTTGGGCTGTGGGCCATAGCGGACGCCGACCCCGACTTCCTGGCTGTGGTCGACCCCGAGCACAACCGATTGACCTTCGGAGAGCTGGCCGCGTTTACCAACCGCGTGTCGCGGGGTCTGCAGGCCGCCGGGCTCAACAAGGGCGACCAGATCACCACCGTGCTGCCCAACTGCTTCGAGCAGCTCGCGGTGTGCCTGGCCGCCTACCAGAGCGGCCTGTACGTGACCACCATCAACTGGCACTTCGTCGGCGCGGAGATCAACTACATCGTCAATGACGCCGAGACCAAGGCGTTCATCGTGCACGAGCGCTTCGCGGACGAGGCCGCCAAGGCCCTCGACGGCTGTGTCGCGCCCGAGGCGAACCGGTTCTGCGTGGGCGGCCCGGTCGAGGGCTTCCGACCCTTCGACGAACTCATCGCGGACCACCGCGGCGAGCGGCCCGATCCTGAGCATCTGGCCACCGGATCGTTCATGTTCTACACGTCCGGCACCACCGGGCGGCCCAAGGGGGTGCGTCGGGCGCTCGATCCCCGGCCGCCGGACGAGGCCGCTTCGACCGCGGGCCGGCTGCTGATGCTGTTCGGTGCCAGGCCCCACGACGGCAACGTCCAGATCACCCAGGCGCCGCTGTATCACACCGCGGTCAACAACTGGACCACGATGTCGCTGCACATGGGCCACACGGTGGTTCTCATGGACCGCTGGACCGCGGAGGGCGCGCTGGAGCGCATCGAGCGCTACCGGGTGACGAGTTCGCACATGGTGCCCACCATGTTCAACCGGCTGCTGCAGATGCCGGAAGAGGTGCGCTCCCGCTACGACGTGTCGTCGCTGCGTTCGATAGTGCACGCCGCCGCGCCGTGCCCGGTGGAGACCAAGCGGCGCATGATCGAATGGTGGGGCGACTCCATCTGGGAGTACTACGCGGCCACCGAGGGCGGCGGGACGGTGGTGTCGGCCGCGGAGTGGCTGGAGCGCCCCGGCACGGTGGGGAAGGCCTGGCCCGGCTGCGAGGTGATCGTGGTCGACGACGACGGCAACGACCTGCCGCCGGGGGAGTCAGGCACGGTGTACATGAAGATGCCGGGCGCGGTGTTCGAGTACAAGGGCGACGAGGCCAAGACCGCGGCCAGCCGCCTGCGGGGCTTCTTCACCGTGGGCGATGTCGGCTATCTCGACGCCGACGGGTACCTGTTCCTCAACGACCGGGCCAGCGACATGATCATCGTGGGCGGGGTGAACATCTACCCCGCGGAGATCGAGGGCGAGCTGGTGCAGCATCCCGCGGTGGGCGACGCGGCCGTGTTCGGGGTGCCCAACCCCGACACCGGCGAGGAGATCAAGGCCGTGGTGGAGCTGCGCGAGGGCTGGGAGCCCGGCGACGACACCACCGCGGCCATCCTGGAGTGGCTGCGGGACCGCGTCGCTCGCCAGAAGCTGCCCCGGTCCGTCGACTACACCACAGAGATGCCCCGGGACCCCAACGGCAAGCTCTACAAGCGCAAGCTGCGCGACCCCTACTGGGAAGGCCGCGATCGGGCCATCTGAGCCCTATGCCGGCGGATGCCCGGCTGCTGGAGGGTCCGATCCGCGGGGTTGGGCGTGATACTCGGGGCATGACTGACGCCAGCACCATCTCCGACGCCGAGGTCTCCAGGGCGCACCGCTCCCTGGGTCTGACCGCCGAGGTCGCCGACCGCGAGGCCTACGACAACACGGTCGAGCGCTTCCGGGCCCGGCGCATCGCACTGCCTACCTTCGCCGAACTGCGCGACCCGTCCACGATCCCCGCGGCCCGGTTGGCGGCGCTGGACGGGATGGACCGCAACGAGCCCGACGCCGCCAACCTGTTCCGGGTCCACTGGTTCGGGCGCCTCGACGGCAGCGGCCCCCACGCCGTGCCCGACTACGTGGAGCTGCCGCCGGAGATGACCGGCGTGGACGCGCGCATCGTGCTCGCCCTGGGCAACCGCTTCCCGATGATCCGGGCCCACAAGGTGCTGGCCGCCTACGCGTGTTTGGCCCCGAGGCTGGTGACCGGCTGCTTCGACCCCACCCGGCACCGGGCGGTGTGGCCCTCCACCGGCAACTACGCCCGGGGCGGTGTGGCCATCAGCCGGATCATGGACTGCCGGGGCGTGGCCGTGCTGCCCGCGGGTATGAGCAAGGCCCGCTTCGACTGGCTGGAGCAGTGGACGCTCGACCCCGCCAACGACATCGTGCGCACGCCCGGCACCGAGTCCAACGTCAAGGAGATCTACGACGCCTGCAACGAGATGGCCCTCGACGGTGGCAACGTCATCGTCAACCAGTTCTCGGAGTTCTCCAACCATCTGGGCCACTACAGCGTCACCGGCGCCGCCCTGGAGCGGCTGTACGAGCACGTGGCCGCGGACAGGCCCGGATCCCGGCTCGCGGCCTTCGTGTCGGCGTCGGGCTCGGCGGGGACGCTGGGCGCGGGCGACTACCTCAAGGACCGCCACGGGTGCCGGATAGTGGCTGCGGAGGCTCTGGAGTGTCCGACCCTGCTGGAGAACGGCTACGGCGAGCACAACATCCAAGGCATCGGCGACAAGCACGTGCCGCTGATCCACAACGTGATGAACACCGACGACATAGTCGCGGTCAGCGACGTGTGCACGGACTCCCTCGACGTGCTGTTCAACACCCCGGCGGGGCGCGACCATCTGGTGGACCGGGCCGGGCTCGACGCCGGCATGGTGGGGGCGCTCACCCACATGGGCTACTCGTCGTCGTGCAACGCGCTGGCCGCCATCGCGGTGGCCAAGGCCCACGACATGGGCCGCGACGACATGATCGTGACTGTGGCCACCGACGGCTCCGAGCTCTACGACGCGGAGCGGGAGGCATACATCGGCCGCCACCACCGGGGTGGCTACGACGATGTGGCCGCGGCGGGGGCCTTCGGGCGGGGGCTGATCGACGGAGCGGGCGGCGAAGTGCGCCACCTGGCCTGCTCGGAGGCGGAGCGGCGGCGCATGTTCAACCTCGGCTACTTCACTTGGGTGGAGCAGCAGGGCACCGCCTTCGACGACTTCGTGGCCCGCCGCGACCAGCGCTTCTGGGACGGGATGCGCCACTTCGTCGACGACTGGGACGCGCTGGTCGTTGAGTTCAACGGCCGCACCGGCGCCCGCGACGACGACTGACGGGTCGAAACCCGATTGTTCAGTTGTCGGGACCCGAGAACCCAGTCGTCGGGACCTGCTGGAAGCCGTAGTCGAGGCCGGCCACCATCACGTCGCTGGTGGTGGGCCAGCGCGGGCGGCCCGGCGGTCTCTTAGATTGGAGTGAATGGGAGAAGCGGCATCCACCTTCGAGCGCTACGCACCGCGGCTGGAGGCGCACCGGCTCACGGAAGCGGGGGCCGTGCCGGTAGACGCAGCGCGCGCCGCCATCCGCGATCTCGACGCGGCCGTGGGCGGAGTGGAGGGACACGGCTTCGAGCCCACGCCGTTCGGGGCGGCCCCGGAACTGGCCGCGGCCGTCGGGATCGGCGACGCCGAGCTGTGGGTGAAGGACGAGACGGGCAACGTGTCGGGCTCGCACAAGGCCCGCCACCTCTTCGGGGTCGCCTTGGCCCACCGGCTGGCGGGCACCGACAACGGGGGCCAAGCATCGCCGTATGCCATCGCCAGTTGCGGCAACGCAGCGCTGGCTGCCGCGGTGGTGGCCCGGGCCGTGAACCGGCCCTTGGACGTGTTCGTGCCGACCTGGGCCAACGACGCGGTGGTGGACCGCATCACCGAACTCGGCGGCCGGGTGGTGCGCTGCGAGCGCGATCCCGGCGTGCCCGGCGACCCCGCCCACCATGCCATGCTGGCTGCCATCGAGGCCGGGGCGGTGCCGTTCTCGTGCCAGGGAACTGAGACCCCGGCCACCATCGACGGCGGCAGAACCCTGGCCTGGGAGATGGTTGACGCCCTGGTCGAGCACGACGGCGGTCCGCCCGCTCGTCTCGACCGCCTGTTCGTACAGGTCGGCGGGGGTGCGCTGGCCACCGCGGTGGTGACCGGCCTGGCCGCTGCGGCGGCGCGGGGCGATCTCGCTCGCCTGCCCAGGGTCCATGCCGTGCAGCCAGAGGGCAACCATCCCCTGGTGCGGGCTTGGGACACGCTGATGCTCGAATTGCGCGCGCAGGAACGCGCTGGCGGTGGGCGTGACCGGGACTACTTCCTCGACCGGATTCTCTTCGCCCAAGCAGCCACTCAGGGCACCATGGACAATCGGCTGCGCGCCAAGATTGCCGAGGAGACGGCTCCAATGAGTGACGGTCGGCTGGGGGAGTTGGTGCGTCGGCTGCGCGACGATCCCGAGCGCTACATGCGGGTGTGGGACTCCGAGCCGGTGTCGTACGCCTCTGGGATCCTCGACGACATCACCTACGACTGGGTCGACATAGTCGAAGCAATGCTGGCGTCCGGGGGATGGCCCCTGGCCGCCTCCGAGGACGACTTCCGGCGGGCCCACCGACTCGCCCACCGGCACACGGGCATCGACGTTTGTCCAACGGGGGCGTCGGGCCTCGGCGGCCTGTTGGCCCTGACCGCGGCGAGCGACGGCTCCGGGGCTACGGGCGTGTCGCCCGGCGAGCGGGTGGCGGTGCTGTTCACCGGGCGAATGCGCCCCGGCGACCCCAACCCGCTGGCCTCCGAGGCCTAGCCGGTCGGTGGCGGCGATGGAAGAGGACAGGCGGGACGCGGGGGAGGTGAGTCAGTCCCCGATCGGTGACACGATCCTCGGGTCGCTCGCCCCCTATGTGGCTGAGCGGCACCGTCACACCATCGACGTGCTGGTGCTGACGCTGCTGGCGGGGCGCAAGCTCGAGGCGTGGCTGTCGGAGACGGTGGCCGTCCGCCAGCTCGACACCTCCAGCTTCTCGGCTCTCGCCGCGCTGTGGCTGGCCGGCCCGCCGCACCGCATGAGCGCGGGAGAGCTGGCCCAGCGGATAGTGCAGACCTCGGGCGGGGTCACCAAGACGATGCGGCGCCTGGTCGACCGGGGACTGGTGCGCCGGGTGGCCGACCCCGACGACGGCCGCCGCAGCCTGTTGGAGCTGACCCCGGAAGGATTGACGCTGGCCCGCGAGACCCTGGTCCTGGCGCTCGACGCCTTCGACTCCGAGATCGGCGATCTTGACGCGGCCGAGCGCGAGGGCGTGGCCGCGGCCGTGCAGCGCCTGGTGGCCGAGTTGAGCGAGCGGCTCAGCCGCTGACAGTGGCCACCGCCGCCTTGGCGTCCTCCACGGCGCCGCGCAGGTCGGACAGTTCAGCCTCGATGGCGCCGGCCCGGTCGAGGAACACGAACACCATTCGGGCCACTGGGTCGCCGGTAACCGCCTCCAGAGCGGCTGCGTAGGCCGCACCCTGGAGGCGATAGCGGGCCAGCTTGGCGTCGACGCCGCCTTCGTCGGCGATGGAATCGGTCTTCCAATCGACGACGACCAGGCCCTCGGGACTGCGATACGCCAGGTCGATGTAGCCCTCCAGCACCCGATCGCCGAACGGCGCGGCCACGAACAGCTCCCGCCAGTGCTCGGCCGCGGCGGCTTGGCGGGCCACGCCGGTGTCAAGAGCGGCCCGGGCCAGCTTGGTCACCGCCCGCACCCGCCCGCTCACGCCCTCGGCCGCGGCCTGGCGCGCAGCCAGAGCTTCGAGGCCGCGGCCGGTGGCCAGGTCGACGTCCTGCAGCACGCCGTGCACCGCCCGTCCGACGGCGGTGCCGTAGCGGCCCTTGCTCCACGGCGCGGGCTCCGAGTCGTCACGGTCCTTGGCCAATCCCGGATCAGACGGCGCGCCTCTCGCGTCGGTCCGGTCCGAGCCGTCGTCGTTGCTGCCAACCCGGTCCGAGCCGTCCCTGTCGCTGCCAGGCGGGCCTGGTGGGCCGGTGTCTTCGGTGGCGAGGCTGGTGGCCGACACCGCTACCGGCGTGGCGGCAACGGCCAGGCAGCTATCCCGCTCCTGCTTCCAGGTGTGTCGGGCAGGAAGGGGTGCGCGCTCCGGGCCGGCCGGCGGCGAGGCAGCCGCGAGAAGCGGGACGGCCTCGTCGCTCACCCCCTCGAGCAGGACCGAGCCGTCGACGGCTCCCGCCTCAGCGGCCCCCCCGTCGGCCAGCGCCCACGCCGCGGAGTTCTCCTTGTTCCCGGTCTTGGGGTGAGGGACCTTGCGATGCAGGCTCACGATCAGATGGTCGCGGGCCCGGGTGCAGGCCACATAGAGCAGCCGCAGGCGCTCGTGGGCGCCCATCTGCTCGTCTATGGGCTTCCAGGCCTCGTAGTTCTCCGACTCCACCCCGCCGCGCAGCTTCACCACGGGCGCTCCGGACGAGTCGAAGGCGACCGTCGGCCCCCGGTCGGGCTGATCGAGTTTGGTCGTCATGCCCGACAGCACGACGATGGGGAACTCCAAGCCCTTGGCGGCGTGCACCGTGAGGATGCGCACGCTGTCGTCGTCGGTCTCGGGCAGCACCGTCTCGGTGACCCGGGCATTGTCGGCTCCTTGCAGCCGGGCCCATTGGAGGTAGCTGCGCAGGTTGGTGCCGCCCGCGTCGGCCCAGGCTCGGGCCTGGTCGATCACGAACCGCAGCCGGCGCCATACATCGCGGGGGCGCCCGCCGGCCACAGCAGTCTCGAACGCCCCTCGCTCACGCACCAGCCGGTCGATCAGAGCGGGCGGGCTGGTCCAGCGCTTCGCATGGTGGAGCTCGGCTAGATGGGCGATCCCGTCGGCCACCGGATGGTCGGCGGGGCAGGACTCGGGTTGGGAGCGGACCAACGAGAACCGGCCCCTGCAGGCGAGGCGCCAGTGGGCCAAGTCGTCGTCGCCGCAGCCGTACAGGGAAGAGCGCAGCGCGGCGACCAGAGCCAGCTCGTCGGTCGGGTCGGCCACGGCCTGCAGAGCGTTGAGCACGTCGCGCACCTCACGCGTGTTGTACACGAGCGATGAAGCCTCGGCTCGGTAGGGGATTGCGGCCGCTTCCAGGGCGTCCTCCAGGTCACCGAGGCTGGTGCGAGACGGGATCAGTATGGCGATGTCTCCCAGTCGGGCAGGCCGAGTTGCGGGCTCCGTTGGCGTGCCGTCGTCGACCTCCCATTCGTCCCGCAAGATCGCCGCCACTACTCGTGCGATCGACGCGGCCTCCCGGCGACGCAGCTCCTGGGCGTATGCCCTGCCCGGAATCTCGACGGGCTCCGCTCCGAGGACGGTCACTGCCGGTCCCTGCGGCACCGGCGCCCGGACCGCGTCGAGAGGCCCGTACTCGGGCTGGCTGCCCGGAGACGGTTGGATCATTTGTCCGAACACGTCGTTGACCCAGTCGATGATGGGTTCGACCGAGCGGAAGTTGGTGGCGAGGCCCTCGATCCGGCCCTGCTCCTGACGGTCTGTCCAGTCGCGGGCCTCCAGGAAGGTGGCGATGTCGGCGCCCCGGAAGCGGTAGATGGATTGCTTGGGGTCGCCAACGAAGAAGAGACGGCCCGGATCGGGCTCCAGTTCCGCCCATCGGGCACCGGCGGCGTCGGGATCGCCGCAGCCGAGCAGCGCAGCCAGCTCTACTTGGATCGGGTCGGTGTCCTGGAACTCGTCGATGAGCAGGCGCTGGTAGCGCTCCCGCAGGGCGGTCCGCACTTCCGGGCCGTGGGTGTCGTGGCGCAGCAGCAGGCGGGCCCGCACCAGAAGGTCATGGAATTCGAGGCGCCCGCCGGCGCGCCGCTGCTCCGCGGCGTCGAGGGTGAAGTCAGCCAGCCGCGCCACGAGCACCTCGAGCGCAGCCTGTGCCGCCCGGTCCAGGATCTGTTCGCAGATCGACAGCGGGTCGCCCGGCTTGCGGCTCCGCGGTGCGGCCAGGGTCTTGAGTGCAGCCGTGGCGGCCGCCTTGTTGGTCTTGCCTTCGTCGCCGTCTCCCCAGTTGTCCTGACGACCCGGGCCCCTGCCCTTTCCGGCCTCGATGGCCGATCTGAGAACCTCGATCCGCGTCACGTCGTCCCGGCAGTCATCAAGTCGCCCCAATTCACGCTCAACTGCTTCGATCCGGGCGCACAGCGTGTCCTCGCGGCCTGCCGAACACCTGTCCTTGATCTCGGTGAGGGCCTGCATGCCCGCCCCGATCTCACCGACATCGACCGGCGGTAGCGGATCGGGTTCGCCCGGGAAGCGGCCCTCGAGGCGGTCCCAGTTCTGGTTGAGCCTCACGGCCAGTGCCCGGATGTGTGCCAGTCTCACTCCCAGCATCTCGAGCCGGAGCAGCGTCGGCCCCATCTCGGGCTCGTCGAGGAGCCCATCGAGAAAGTCGCGCCAGCGGACTTCGAACTCGATCTGCGAGCCGATGTCGTCGAGCACCTCCACGCTGGGCGGCAGACCGGCCTCCACCGGGTGCTCGGACAGGATCCGCTGCGCGAAGGAGTGCAGCGTGCCCACCGCGGCTCCGTCCAGTTGGTGCAAGGCCGCCTCGGCACGCTCCTCGCCGAGATCATTGCGAGTGTCGATGCTCTGCAGGCGGCCGCGGATCCGGTCCCTCAGCTCGGCGGCAGCCTTCTCGGTGAAGGTGATGGCCGCGATGTTCTCCATGGCCATCCCGGAGCCGATGAGGGCCACCACCCGGTCGACGAGGGCTCTGGTCTTGCCCGAGCCGGCGCCGGCTTCGACGAAGAGGGTGCTGTCCAAGTCGGATCCGATCCGGTTGCGGGCGGCCTGGTCGACCAGATGAGACGCGGTGCCGGTCATCGTCTCGCCCCCTCGGGGCGCGCTCGTCCTTGAGGCTGCTCGCGGTCGGGTTCGATGAGGTCGAGATAGGTGGCGAGGGCCGGGTCGCGCTGCTTGCGCTGCCAGTCGCGCCACTGGTCCCTGGTGCCCATGCCATCGGGTTCGCAGTAGCGGCACGACACCCACGGCTTCCACCCGGGCTCCTCGGGGTGCAGCGGGAACAGCCCGGCGCCGATGCCGTCGACCACCGCGCCGATGGCTTCAAGCACCTGCTGGCGGGCGGCATTGGTGGGGTAGCCGATCTCGGTGAATCGTCCCTTCGACGACACGAACCAGTAGGCGCCGTGGCTGTCGGCCGAGTCCGCAGCGCCCCGCAGCCTGCGAGCTGCGAGGTCGTAGAGCACGAGCTGGAGCCGACTGCCGCCCAGCGTCGGGTCTTCGAGACTGAGCTTCTCATAGGAGCGGCTTGAGCCGGCCTTGTAGTCGATCACCAGGAGGCCTCCATCGTCGGTCTCGTCGACGCGATCTATGGATCCCCGAATCTTCAGAGATCGCCCGTGGCCGATCTCGATGGCGGCGGGGCCACCGGGACTGTCGGGCATCCCGAAGCCGAGTTCCGCTGCCGCGGGACGCGATCCGTAATGGGCTCGCTTGGCGTCGTCAAAATCGACGAACCGGTCGAGGTCGGCGAGGATCTGCCGGCGGTCGTACTCCCAGTAGAGCTTGCGGCCGACGAGGCCTCGGGTCGCGAGACGGTCGCACTCCTCTTCTCCGATGGCCGCCAAGCGGGCCCGCAACCGATCGGGCCAAGGCTCTGGGGCAGCGGGCACGGCGCTGTCGTCGATTGCCTCGGTCAGCCAGCGTTCCAGGATCCGGTGCACGAGGCTGCCGCGCTCCAGTGGACTGATGCGATGTTCGTCGTCCTCATCGTCGATGGCTTCCACCCTCAGCACGTAGCGCATGAAGTAGCGATGAGGGCACCCGGCCCAGGCCTCCAGACGGGACGCCGACGTCACCTGGTCGCCGACGGCCGGGTGGGGGAGGGCGGCTTCCCGGAGGTCGCCGTCGGCCAGGTTGCCGTCGAACCGGGTCAGCCTCGAAGACAGGCGGGCCCGGCGCAGCTCGATGCCCCGGCGCAGCTCGACGCGCTGGCGCACACTGGGGAGCCGGATCAAGTCGTCCTGAGGGCCGCTGTCGCCGCGGTCGCGGTCGTGGTGCCAGTCGAGCAGGCACCTCGCGTCGTACTCGTGAGCGTGGGCAGGGAAACCGGTCCGGCGCAGCCCGGCCACGAAGGACGGCACCTCCTCGAGGCTGCCGGCCTGCTCAGTCAGCCACCGGCTCGGCCAGCGGTCCGCAGCCCGCCGCAGGTCGCCGCGCGGGTACAGCAGCACAGTCCGCCTTGCGGCCGCGATCACTGCCAGCAGCGCTCGATGGTCGTCGCCGGACCGGTCGCCCCGGGCGGGCAGGTCCCATCCGACGACGCGCCGCTCGCGGTCGGGCAGCAGCGCGTCGTCGTTGCGGCGGGCCGGGAAGGTGCCCTCGGCCATGCCGCACACCACGGCCAGGTCGAGTTCCACGCCCAGGGCCAATTCCGCAGGCCCGACGAGCACACCCGCGCCCAGGCGGCCATGGCGGTGCGGGGCGCCCTCCAGTTCGAGCTGCAATGCCCTACGGAAGGCGGCGGACGACGGGTCGTCGTCGGTGCCGTCGAGGTCGCCCAGCCGGTTGATGGCGCTGTCCACCCGCTCGGCCAGCCCTCTGTCCTCGTCCGGCCAGCTCCGGCGCAACCGCCCTCCCAGGTACTTGAACACCAGGTGCTGGCACCAAGCGGCCAAGTCGGCCCACGTGCGCGGCGCAGGCTGCGGATCGAGGTCGCGGTGCAGTTCCTCCACGAATGCGAGCAGTTCCGAGGCCCGCTCGGCACTGCGGCGAAGCCGGACGCCGTGCCACATCCGGTCTTCATCGGCTTTGAGGCGTTCGGCTTCGGCAGCGCAGTCCGCCGCGTACCGGTCAAGCCGCTGCCTCCAGCTGTCGATGCCCGACTCCACCCGAGCGGAGCGAGCCTCCCGCTCCCACGCCGCGCTGGGAACGCTCTGCCATTTCATGGGAGCCGCCTCGTCGTGCGGCGGGGCCTTGGTGTCCGGGGCCGTCTCGTCGATGGGGTCGTCCTTGTGGCCCGGCGCGGCCTTGTTGCTGAGGTTGTCCTCGTCGGCGGCGTAGCAGTCCCCGCGTGCGGCGTCGGGATCGGGCCGCTTGATGCCCACGGGCGCACCGGCCAGCCACGCCATCACGGCGCGCCGGGAGAAGCCCTGGTCTCGCAGGGCCAGCATCTCCAGCAGCGACCGGCCCAGCAGCGATGTCTCCACCGTGCTGGCCGTGGCGCCGCAGCGGTTGATCCCGGCGGCGTCGAGAGCGTCGCCGACGAGGCGCACATACGGGGTCTCGACTCCGTACAAGATGGCGCATCGGCCCAGCGGTGTGCCGGCCCGGGCGGCGTCCACCACAGCCCGAACCGCGTGGCGCACCTCGTCGTCGGCGTCGGAGACGCTCAGGGCCCGCACCGTGCCCGCCGGGCGATTCGGCGCGGTCCCGGCCGGCGCCACGGAGGCGTCAAGGTCGGCGCCGAGCCTTCGGAGGGAGGCTCGCACGGTGGCGTCGGCGTCTTCGGCGCCGGTTGTGCCCGCGATGATGGTGGCTCTTGTGGCGTCGGCCACCGCTCGCAGCAGGCCGGCCTGGCTGCCGGTGACGCTCTGGGGAAGGAACACGATCACCGGCCCGAGCTGTCGTCGGGCCGCCGACGGGTCGGCTCTCACCGCGGCTGCGGCCGCTCTGGCGAGTTGCTGCTCGTTGCTGAACTCTGCCTCGAGGGCTGCGGCGACCTCCCCATGGACGCGCACCACGTCGGCCGCCCGGGGCGACTGCTGGGACAGAGCCGCAAGCTGGTAGCGGTCGAGTTCGGAGAGTTCCCGGTGTGCTCGCGTCAGGGCTCGCTCGGTGGCCGGGTGGGTCTCGACGCCCCGGAAGTGGCCTGGGTCTCGGCGCAGAGCAGCGCGGACGGCGGCGGCGATGACGGTGCTCGACACGCCCCGGCGCCCCTGGTCGGCCATCTCGGTTCCTCCGAGGTGCTCAGCGAGGCTGTAAGCGGTGTGGAAGGCAACCGCGGCGATCCCCCTGGTGCCGTTGCGCTCGCGGCGGCCCAGCGCCCGACGGGCGGCCAGTCCCACGTAGTGGTTGGGCACGACGACCGTCACCGGGGCGAGCGGATCGCCCGCCTTGGCCCGCCCCACAGCCTCCGCCAGAGCCTCGTGGGCGGGCGGCCCATGGGCCGTCGTCACGCAGTCGAATCCCACAGAGCGCACCCTAGGACAGGGGTGCGACAGCGGACGGCAGACGCGGTCCCCATGCCAACCTGTGTCCCAGGCCCCGGCACTTTTCCACAGCCCCCTGTACGTTGACGCCCGATGATTGCCCATTGGGCCGCTGCTCATGCCCGTTCGGGGCCTCAGCGCGCGCTGCGAGCGGTCCTGCTGGCCTCCCTTGTCCTAGCGCTGCTGGCTGCGGTCGGTGCGCCGGCTGCCGGCGCGGCCTCTGGACTGGCGGGGTCGGCCACACTCCAGTCGTCCGGCAACGCTCAGGCGAACGCGGCGAACAGCACCATGATGCCGGGCGAGTCGCTGTCGCCCGGGGAGTCGGTCAGCTCGCCCAACGGCCGGTACCAGCTGGCGTTGCAGCACGACGGCAACCTGGTGCTGTACGACACCGACGGCTTCCTTGCGCTGTGGGACTCTCGCACCGTCGGGCAGTCCGACCGCACGCTGATCATGCAGCCCGACGGCAACCTGGTGCTCTACGAGCTTCCGGTCACACCCTTCGATGCGCTATGGCATTCGCGCACCTACGACTGGCCGGGGGCGTTCCTGACGGTGCGCGACGACGGCACCATGACCATCGGCCACACCGATGGCCGCGTGCTGTGGACCGTCGGCGCGTCCACCCCCGACGTGGGTCTGGCCGGAACCGAGCATGTTGTCTACGGGGTCGGCAACCAGAGGATGTGGCTGGTGGGGGCGGACGGTTCGCTGGTCGACACCTACCTCGTGAGCGGCCGAGTCGGAACCCCCGCTCCGGGCCGCTACCGGGTGTTCTCCAAGTCGGTGAAGGCTTGGTCGTTCACGCCGGGCGTGACCATGAAGCACATGGTGCGCTTCACCCGGGGCCGCAGCGGCGCGGCCATCGGCTTCCACTCGATCCCCACCGACCGCCGCGGCACCCCCATCCAGACCATCGACGATCTCGGCGAGTACCGCTCCGCAGGCTGTGTCCGCCAGCGCAACGACAAGGCCGCACAGCTCTACGAGTGGGCCCCGATCGGCACCCCGGTCGTCGTGATCACCTGACGGCGGGCTCGGTCAGGCGTAGGCCAGCATCACCTCCGCCACCGACGAGGGGGTGACCGCGCCCGTGGAGCGGTGCACCTCCTTCCCTTGGCGCAGGTAGGTACTCCATGCCGGTCGGACACGCGGACTCGGCGCTGGAGTCCAGGTTCATGGTGATGTTGAACCGGTTGCCCCAGTTGAAGATGGAGCAGGCGAACACCATCTCCACGATCTCGTCGTCGCTGAAGGTGCCCTTGAACGTCCCGGCGTCCCGCCGGAATGCGGGGTGCTGGACGGCACCGCTCTGGGCCGGCGCGACAGGGCGGGTCCCGGTTACAGTCCCGCGACCGAAGACGACGGCCGACCATGGAGGACTTGCGATGACGCTCTCGACGGGAGTGGTGTCCCGGGTGCCGCTGGTTGATCTGGAGGGGGCGTTCGAGCCGGGGCCGCGGCGCGACGAGGCTGTGGACGCGATCAGGCGGGCTTGCGAGGAGGTGGGCTTCCTGGTGATCAGCGGGCACGGTGTCTCCGAGGACGTGATCCGGGACATTGACGCGGCCGCGCGGGCCTTCTTCTCTATGCCGCATGAGGAGAAGATGGGGTTCGTGAGCACTACGACCAATCGGCGGGGCTTCAAGCCCGCGCAGAGCAGCACGCTGGCGCTGTCGCGAGGCCAGCAAACGCCGCCTGACCTGGCAGAACTGTTTCTTGTCAACCGGTTCGACGATCGGGAGGCCGCACGCCGCGCCGGGCTCCGCGAGGGACGGGAGGATTTCTTCGCTCCCAACGTCTGGCCCGACGCCGAGCGGCTCCCTGGATTCAAGGAGGCGTTCGAGACCCACTACGCGGTCATGGAGGACCTGGCGGCCAAGCTGATGGGCCTGATGGCGCTGGGTCTCGGCCTGGACGAGCACTGGTTCGATGACACCATCGCCGATCACATAACGGGGCTGGCCGCGCTTCGCTATCCGGCGTTGGACGCTCCGCCGCTGCCGGGGCAGTTCCGGCGGGGACCGCACTCGGACTGGGGCAGTCTCACGATCCTGTACCACGACGGCGAGCCCGGCCTGCAGATCATGTCCCCGGAGGGCGAGTGGGAGGACGTTCCGGTTGTTGAGGGATCCTTCGTGGTGAACATCGGCGACCTGATGGCGGCCTGGACCAACGACCGCTGGGTCTCCACCCTGCATCGGGTGGTGGCGGCCGACGGGGCCTGGGGCGAGCGCATCTCGGTGGCCTTCTTCCATCAGCCCACCTACGACGCCTGCATCGAGTGCATCCCCACCTGCACCTCGCCCGACGACCCGCCCCGCTACGAGCCCACCACCTCGGGGGAGTGGCTGGAGTCGATGATCGCGAAGACCACCAACTACAACTGAGGTGCTGGGCTGACGCCCGATCAGTCGGACTGGCCAGAACCATCTCGATGGTCGAGAGGATCCGCTGGTGAGTCTTCAGGTGGTGGCGTAGGTCTTTCTGGCGATCCATTCGCCCGAGGTGACCGGCTCGCCGGGCGGCTCGCCGGGCGCCAGGCAGGTGGGCACGCACCGGACCTGGGCGTCGAGGCTGGGATTGAAGAACAGCGGCACCGACAGCCGGTCGATGCTGGTGTCCGCCGGGCAGACCACCCGGTGCATGCTCGAGCGCCATCGGTGGTTGCTCCAGCGGGCCATCAGGTCTCCGATGTTGATGACGTAGGTGTCGGGAACAACGGGGACATCGCACCATTCGCCGTCGGGCCCTTGGACCTGGAGCCCGGACTCCTCGTCGGTGTAGAGCACGGTCAGGGCTCCGTAGTCGGTGTGCTGGCCCCGGCGGAACTGGCCGGGCTCGGGTCCGGTGACCGTGGCCGGGTAGTAGTTCACGAACAGCGACGAGCCGGGTTGCTCGAACTTGTCGTCGAACCAGTCGGGGGGCAAGTCCAGGGCTGTTGCGAAGATCCGCAGCAGCCGGAAGCCGAGCGCGGCGGCCTCGGCGTGGTAGCGCTCCATGGCATGGCGCAGCCTCTCGGTGTCGGGCCAGACGTTGGGAGCGAAGAAGTTGTCGACGTGCTTGACGCCCCGGCGGGCGTACTCGGCTCGCTTGGCGTCCGGGAGTTCCGGGCCGAAGCCCAGGTACTCCATGAAGTCCGGCGGGCTCTCGAGGCCCAGGCTGCGGGCTGTGGCCATGGCGCCGACACCCCACCAGCCCCGCTTCCGCTCCCCGTCTTCGGGGGTGAACGCCGATTTCTCCTGAAGGGGCCGGCTGAAGAAGGCTCGGCAGGCTCTGTCGAGGTCCTCATTGACGTCGGGCGCGATGCCGTGACCCGCCACCACAAAGAACCCGTGCTCCTCGCAAGCGGCCCGGACTGCGTCGACGACGGCCCCCGCGCCGGGCCCGCCCGCCTCGAAGGGCGAGATGTCGATGACGGGGATGGTGATCACGGCTCAGTCCCAGTCCGAGATCCCGTCGAAGCCGGCGATGCTTGAGGGCCGGAGTCGGACCAAGCACTCGCCGGGCACACCGTTACGGGCGCCGAAGGCCTCGGCCTCCTCGGCGCCCATGTAGCGGCCCCCGGCGAGGGTGGCCACTCTCAGCACCTCGTCGAGATCCTCGGTGATCTCGACGGTGCCGTCCACCTTCACGAACGCGTAGGGGGGCTCCTCGACATCGACCACCAGCGAGACGCGGGGGTCCCGCCGCATGGCCCGGGACTTGCCGGCCTCGGCGCTGGTGGCGAACAGGATGTCGCCGCCCTCGACGATGAACCAGATCGGCGCCACGTGGGGCCGCCCGTCGGAGGCGACCCAGGCCACCTTGGCGGTACGGGTGCCGACGCTGAGGAACTCCAGCGCCTCCTCGGTGGTCATCTCTCGCATGGCCGCCTCCGCGTCTCCACGCAAATCTTGGCAGAAACCTGGGATATACCCAGACTTCTACGAGAATATGGGAGCCACAGATGAGAGCAACCAGATGACGGCTCAGCTGTGGTCGGCTTGGAGGTCATGCTGATCATGGTTGGCTTCCGTGGGCGCGCAGAGCAGGCTTAGACAGTGCCACATCCCGACCTGGCCGTTGTCACCGGCGCCTTCAGCTACACAGGCGGATACGTCGCGCGGCATCTGATCGACCAGGGTGTAAGCGTTAGAACCCTGACCCGCCACCCAGACAGCCGGAACGAGTTCGACAGCCTAGTGGAAGCGGCCCCCTTGGACTTCTCAGATCCGGAGGGTCTGCGCCGCTCGATGAAGGGAGCGGACGTCCTCTACAACACCTACTGGATTCGGTTCGCACATGGGCAAACCACCTTCGACCACGCCGTCGAGAACAGTAGGACCCTGTTCCATGCTGCCGAGAGGGCGGGCATCAAGCGAGTTGTCCACTTCTCCGTGTCGAACGCCTCTTTGGAGTCCCACCTGCCCTATATAAGGGCCAAGGCGCAGGTGGAGGAGACGCTGAAGGATGTCGCAGTCCCCTACGCCATCATTAGGCCCACCCTGATATTCGGCGCTGGCGACCTGCTGCTCAACAACATGGCCTGGGCGCTGCGGCGATTCCCGTTCTACCCCGTGTTCGCAAAGGGCGACTACCCGGTCCAACCCGTCTACGCCGGAGACGTTGCGGCCCAGGCGGTGGAGGCCGGTTCCCAACGCGAGAGCTCCATAGCCGACGCCGCCGGGCCGGAGACGTTCTCCTACAAGGCGCTGATTCGGCTCATTGCTTCCGCAGTGGGCGTCCGCGCCCGGTTGGTGCACGTGCCCCCGTCGGTTGGCCTCACCCTGACGAGGCTGGTCGGCCTGATGGTACGGGACGTCGTGCTCACTCGCGACGAGGTGGACGAGCTCATGTCTGGCCTGTTCACGTCCGGTGCCGCGCCGACGGGCACGACCAGGCTGAGCGACTGGCTCGAAGCCAACTGGGAGAGCCTGGGGCGCGAGTACGAGTCCGAACTCAGGCGCAACTTCCGCCGTGTCGGGCACGATTCCTGAGCGAAGTCTGGGAAGGGTTGGAGTCTGGCGAGGAGCGGTTCCCAAGAACCGAGGCTCCGGCATGCTGTCGGCGCCGGTGCCGGGCTTGCCACGTCAACGGTCGCGTACCTCTCGTCGCGGTTGGACAGCAACGGCCGCGGCTGGCACTGCAAGGCCGCCGGCACGCATCGCCGTGGTCGCACCCCAGCCGTGTTGCTTAGGGTTGTGGTTGCCAAGACTGAAGGTTGGCGGGCTGCGGGTTGGCGGGCAGGTCGGTGATGAACATGTGGCCGGGCTCGTGGGTGATCGCAATCTCGAGGGCGGCGTTGGCTATGGCGAGCTGTGGGGTGACGCCGCAGGCCCAGAACATCGGCACCTCGCCGTCGTGGATGTCCACGGGGTCGCCGAAGTCCGGGGCGTTCAGGTCTGAGATGCCCAGCCCGGCTGGGTCGCCGACATGGACCGGTCCGCCGTGGGCCTGCGGATAGGCCTCGGTTATCCCCCGGGCCTGCTCGACCAGCGCCGCGGGCATGGGCCGCATCGACACCACCAGCGGTCCGGCGAAGTCCCCGGCAGGGTCGCACTGGCGGTCGGTGACGTACATGGGCACATTGCGGCCCTGTTCGATGTGGCGCACCGGCAGCCCGGCCCGCATCAGGGCGGCCTCGAAGCTGAAGCTGCACCCGAGCAGCACCGACACCAGGTCGTCCCTCCACCAGTCGGTGGCGTCGGGGGCGGAGTCGGCGTGGGTGCCGTCGACGAACAGGCGATACCGGGGCACGTCGGTGCGCAGGTCGCTGCCCGGCGCGCAGCGCACCGCCTCCGTGCCCTGCTCCACCACCTCCACGATGGGGCACGGCTTGGGATTGCGGAGCGCGAACGCGATGAAATCCGAGGCGACGGCCCTGGGTAGCACCACCAGGTTGGCCTGCACGCAGCCCGGCGCCATATGGGCGGTGGGTCCGGTGTGCCCCCCAGCCAGTATCGAGAGCCGCGCCCGCCGAGCCAAGACCGCTCGGCTCGTGTCGCAAGCCTCATCGCCGTCGTCTTCGAGAACCTCGGCCAAGGCGTCGAGGAGAGGCGCCTGCGGTTTGTGCAGCTTCGTCCGAGCCGAATCGATCGTCCACCAGGCCGCCTTGTCTACCTCCGGGTACACGCGGACCTGGCCCGAGCCAGGAGGCCATTCGAGCTCGAAGGTGTTGCTGACCGCATGCGTCGCGGCGAAGTCCCCCTCAAGCGCCCATGCGCTGATCCGTTTGCGGCTCGACTGGCCGAACTCACCGAGAAAGAGCCTCGACCCGTCCGGCGGCGGAGATCCCAACTCCTCCTCGAACTCCCGCAGCGCCACGGTCTCGGCGTCATCGCCTTCGTCGTACTCGCCTTTGGGAATCGACCAGGCATGCGCATCCTTTCCGGCCCAGAAGGGCCCACCGGGATGCACCAGCAGCACTTCGATCTCACCGTCGGCGTTCCGTCGGTGAAGTATCAGGCCGGCGCTCCTCTTGTTTGCCATGCGTGCCCCGACTCCCCAGGCGGACCGACTGCGGTCATGCGAGTCGAACATAGCCTCGTGTCAATGGATCGAGCGGGTAGGCCGTGAGTCGCATGCGAACGTGCCGGGCGTTGAGCGAGGTCGTGGCCCGAGCGGTCCGTGAGTAGCCCTGTGGCAAGCTCGCCACAAATCTGCACGGGTATTGCTTCTATATGACGGGTTTCTCTACAGATTTCGGTAGCGAATACGCTGCATTGGACGGTTGAGCCGAGGGAGCCATGAGCGAGAGGGACCGGGCAGCCGAGCGAGCCGCGGCGGTCGCGGACGCGATGGACGACATCGCCAAGATCGACGCTGTTGGCCGCGAGCACGGGGGCATCGACCGGGCCGGCGTGGAGCGCATCAAGGACCGGCTGCTGCTGTTGGCCGAGCGCGACGACCTGTTCGATGACGATAACTTCCCGTCCCCGGATTCTCCGCAGAGCTCGGTGAGCTACCGGATCGCGCAGAACGACCACGACGAGCTGGCGCTGTACGTGCAGTGCGTGGCCGACGGCACGTCGGCACCTCCGCACGAGCACAAGGCCTGGGCGGTGATCGTGGGGTTGCGGGGCCAGGAGCTGAACCGCCTGTACGGCCCCTGCGCAGGCGGAGGCGAGCCGCAGGTGCAGCACGAGGTGGTGGTCGAGCGGGGCAGCGGGGTGGCGATGCTCGGAGACGATGTGCATTCGATCCACATCGAGGGCGCAGCGACCAACTTCCACTGCTACGGCCTCGCCCTCGAAAGGCTCAGCGGACGCCGGTTCTGGCACGCCCGAAGCGGCGAGTGGCGCGCCTACAACGACATCGGCCACATCGTCGAAGCCCGCCCCGGCCGAGAGCCCCCGCCGCCCACCTGAGGGCAGGCACAGGCACAGGCGAAGTGTGGAAAATATTGCATTAGCGCAGAGGGAAATTCTTGTATTAGATGTCCCCCAGTCTGTCGCGCAGGCTGCTGGCTGTCGCAGGGTCGCCGTGGCCGCTCGGCTTGGTCTGGCCCCAGATGGCGAGTCGCGCATCCGCTCGCCCGTTGCGGAGAGCGAAGATCGGGCCGGGATGCACGTCGTTGTCCGCGGCGAGCCGCTGTGCTGCGGCCGCGAAGGCACGATCAGAGTCGTCGGCAGCGTCCGTTGCCGCTTGGCGGGTCAGTGATTCGTAGAGGCATATCCGCTCGTCGGCCTTCGCCGTGACCTCTGCGACCGCCGCGTCATACCAGGGCAGGAACTCCTCGGGAAGCGTGCCGCGCAAGCCCTTCACAGGGTTGTCGCCATGGCCCAGGAGTCCGGCAACTGTCTTGGGGTCGAGCCTGAGGCGCGAGGTCATGGCCTTCGTCGACACGTCCATCCGGGCAGCGGCGCTCACCGCCGCGGCCTCCCAGACGCGCACAGAGGTGAGCCCGAAGACCACTCGGTGGGCGGCGACATAGGCGGGGAACTTCAACTTGAAACGGGTGTGCGGCCGAGCCTCGTCCGCCGCGAATCGGGCCACGTAGCCCTCGCGGTCCGATTCGTTGACGGATGCGATGCGGTCCAGTAGCGCTCCGAAGTCTGCGAAGCTCACCGTCTCGGCCCGAGGCCCGGACCAGGCAACGGCAGCGGAGTCGATGTCGGCGCCCGTCTCGGTGTCGATGAGCGCGATCAGGACCAGATCGCGCATCTCGCCGTAGTCGAGCACGACGCGGTTGTCGGGGTAGATGATCTCGAACAGGGGCGTGACCCGTTCGGGAATCGCGACGTGCCGGTACTTCTCGTGCCAGATGCGGGTCGCCTCGATGGCCTGGTCGGAGGCCAACGATCCCCGCGTCGCCAACCGGACGTCGCCTTCGGGGTGCGTGTAGGCGATCCCGAGCGACCCGTCCAGCTTCGCGGTGACCTCCATCTGCCGTCCTGTGGGGATTGCGGGAGCGTCCGGCTCCGACGGTCCGAAGAACTTCGGGAACGGCCTCGCCACCACCCGGTCGGCGTCGTCGAGGATGAGGCCCCGGCAGGCGACGGTCGCCTCGTTCCAGTGCCTCGAATACGTCGCCTTGGCCGTGTAGTTGAGGATCCTCAGCCGGCCGTCCGTCTGGACCGACACGAACCCTGCGCCGATCGCCTCGTCGACGAGGGCGGGGTCGCAGACATCCCGAAGGTGAGCCACGGCTCAAGAATAACAGACAATGTTGCTATTTTATATTGCGATTTGATATAGCAATGGTTATCATTAAGACAGCTATAATAGCTTTAGAAGCTATGTCAAGTATTGTGTCGATGTCCTTGGACGAGGAATGGTCTGAGCGAGAGGAGAGGCGATGACTGGCGAGACCATGCCCGATCCCGATGGAGTGCTTCCGGTCGGCCTTGAGGCTGCCCGCGCCCGGGCATGGGCGGAGCATCAGCGGCGATGTGGCGACAACGAGCCCTACACCGATGGCGTGACGGCAGAGGCGCTCATCGAGCGCGTCAAGGGGCAGCACCGTACGCACTCTCGCCCCCGGCAATCGGGACAGGATTATGCTTTCGCCGTGAGCAGCGACGAGGGCCCGCCCTCGGTTGACGGCAGCCTTGACGACGCAGACAGCGCCGTCGGGCGCGAGTTGTCGTGGGTGGCCGTCCTCCCCGAGTGCGACAGAAGGCTGTTCGCCGAGGAGCTGTCCCGGCTGATGGCGGAAGCGGCTGAGACCGATGATCTCGCACCCGTCGAGCAGGCACTGCGGGAATGGCGGGTCACAGCGGAGACCTATTCGGATCCTGGACTCGCGCAGCGGCTCACCGGGCCAATAGTGGCTGACGGCGAGCGCGTTCCTGCCCCCATCGTCTAGCGCCAATGCCGCGTCGGCGCGATCGCGTCGCTCCGCCGCCGCGCCCCGGCGGATGGGACATCCGTTTTGCCGACAATGCCTCCGCGAAGGGATGGGAACAGATCTGCCGTGAGTCGCCATCGAGCGCAAGGGCTGCTTGGGAGGCCCTAACAGCTGTGCCTCGCCAGCACAGCCGCAGACAGCATCCGCTGAGAGGCTCGCGTCGCTTGTACGGGGTCAATGGCGTCGAGATGGAGCAGTGGCAGTACGAGGTCACGGGGTCAGGGCGGATCTGGTACTGCATCGACGACGAGAGGATGACGGTGTGGCTCACCTGGGTCGGCCCGGGCCATCCGAAGGCGACGGAGTAGAGCGCACGACCGGCCGAGCCGTCGGGACGAAGCCCACGTCAGCCCGCGGACGAGGCTGGTGTCGTCAATCCCCACCCGAAGCGGAACCGCTCTCGGCGGTTCCAGGGCACGTGCTTCAGGTAGGTCCGGGTGAGCGCCCTCGCTCAGACCCAGTTGCCCGCGGTGGGCTACGACCACAACGGCCCGATCCAAAAGCCGAGCAGCTGGTAGAAAACGCAAGGCCCCGGCCGGAACCGGGGCCTGCACCCAGCCACCGAAGCGCCTGGGGGGATGCACGGAACGGTAGCCACCCCCTCCGACAAGAGCAAGAACTCGGTCCCTGCCAGTGCCTAGCAGGCCATCGGGGGCGTTAGAGCTGCTGAACTGAAGCCTGCCGGTTGTCGTGTCGAGGCTTCAGCGATCGTGTGCGCCGAGATCGGCGGCCAAGCGCTGCTGGTGCCGGCGATACGTGGTCTCTAGATTCAGCCACAATTCCGCGGAGGTGCCGAGCGCCTCGGAGATGGAGAGGGCCGTCTCCGCGGTGATCCCCGTCTTCGCATCGAGGATCTCCGACACGGCCTGAAGCGGCTGATCGATCATCTCCGCGAACTGGGCGACAGTCCACCCTCGCTCGTCGAACTCGTCGCGGAGGTACTCGCCCGGGGGGAAGGCTTCCGCCGGCGTGTACTGGGAGGGGTCGAGCAGATCTTCGTCGAGGGGGGTGGCGAGGTGCAGGTTGGCCAGGCCCTCGGAGAGTGCGCCGTGCAGTCCGGGGTCGTCCAACAGAGCGCGCTCGTGGGGTTCTAGGGATGTCTCCTCGACCACCTCGGTCGTATCGTCAGGCGATGTCGTCGTGTAGCGCTTTCTGAGGTCGGCGCGAGCGGTGCCGAGGCGGTCGGCTGGTCGTGCAGCTGTTCGGCGAGGCGAGTTCGACATCGGCATCTCCATAATTATGATACTACAACAGTATATTCTGATCCACCTCTTGGAGCCAGAATTCAGGTGCTGGTCGACGTCTATGACGCACCAGTACTCGTCACTGGCGCGCCCGCGCCCACGCCTGGCCTCCTTGGCTTCGTCGCGCTTCTGCTCGATTGCACTGTTGACGACCGTCATTGGAGCACCGAGGTCGCCAGAGATGGCCACCTGCACTCGGTCGCGATGGGCTCGGTGCCAGTGGGCGAGGTAGTCCGGCTCGGTTTTCTTTCCTTCGGTGAAGACGGCGATCCGCCGGGGCGCGCTGCCGGGTGACGCCCGCCCGAGCGGTCGCGGCGGTCGCCGGCTCAACTGTTCTCCGATATGACCAAGTCGGCGATGGAGTCGAAGTCTCCCGGCGCGATGAGCGGGTTGATGGCTGGCGACCCGTGAATACACTGTAGTCATGGCTGTTGTTTCGATCCGGTTCTCGACGGAGCCGGTGCACAGGCGGCTCAAGGACAGCGCCCGGCGGCGCCGGGTCGGTGTCTCCACGCTTGCGGAGCGGCTCATAGACGAGGGGCTGAGGATGGAGGCCCATTCGGCGATCGTCTTCCGGGAGAGCCCGACCGGCAGGCGTGCCGTGCTGGCGGGCGGGCCGGAGGTGGCAGACGTGATCGGCTCGATAGTCGGGGGCGACGTGCCTGTCGGGCAGCGGCGGGCCAGAGCGGCCGAACTGTTGGGGTTGACACCGTCGATGGTCGACGCGGCTATGGCCTACTACGCCGATTACACCGAGGAGATCGACGCGGAGTTGGACGAGCGTCGCCGGGCCGCGGACGAGGCCGAAGCGGCTTGGAGGCGTCAGAGGGCCCTGCTCGAGAAGTGAGGCTGCTGCTCGACGAGATGCACGCCCCGGCCGTGGCCGAGGCGCTCGTGGCGTCCGGCCACGACGTGGTGGCGGTGGCGGTCGAACCGGCGCTGCGGGGATGTTCGGACCTCGGTCTGTTGGAGTATGCCTGCGCTGCTGATCAGGCGATCGTCACGGAGAACATCGGAGACTTCGCGTCGTTGGCGGCCGGCTGGGCGAGCGAGGCGCGGGACCACTGCGGCCTGGTCTTCACGAGCCCGCGACGGTTCAACCGAGCGACTCGGGCCTATCCGAGCAATCTCATCGCAGCGCTCGGAGCGTTCCTGGAGTCTCCGCCCGTCGAGGGACGCTCCTGGCAGTGCTGGCTCACCTAGTGGTCAGTCGCGACCGGCCGGGCCCATGCCTGGAGGCGACACTCCGAAGCACGCGGCAGGATCTGAGGTTTGTGCTACTGGGACTACGGGGCGAGTCCGTAGACCGCGAGCGCCTCGGGGCCCTCTAGGGGGCGTTGTCTGTCGCGGCTCGAAGTCTTGGGAATGCTGGACTCCGGTGCCACGGCTCTGCTAACCCGGCCAACGGTCCCAGGAGGCTGGCCGCGGGGGCTGGATTTGGATCTTGCCAAAGGTGCTTGCAGGTGCCAGCGGGATTCTGTATCTTAGTCATCACCCTATGCATGAAGGACAACTAGCAAGTGCGGATCAGGTTCGCGGATGCCGAGTTGCGGCGGCTATACCACGACGAGGACCACAACCCGCCGAGGATGGGCCGCGACCTTGCCAAAACGTTCCGGAAGAAGGTCGCGATTCTCGAAGCAGCCGAGAGCGAACTGGTGCTACGGAGGATGCAATCACTCAACTTCAAGAAACTGAAAGGCAAACGGAGTGGGCAGCATTCCGTTCGTCTCAACGACCAATGGAGACTCATCCTCACACTCGACGAGGACGAGGACGGCAAGGTTGTAATCGTGATTGAAGTCGTTGACTACCACTGATCGACGTAGAAGAGAAGGGGGAGAGATGAGCGTGAAGGAGCCGAGCTTCTCGCCTGGCGAGATTCTTAGGGACGAGCTAGATGCCCGTGATTGGACTTACGTAGAATTCGCTGAGATTCTAGGGCGACCAGTTCAGGCGGTCTCCGAGATCCTCAACGACCGTAAGGAGATCACCACTGAGACTGCACTTGAGATCGGGCGAGCTCTTGGCACGGGTCCCGAGCTCTGGCTCAACCTGCAGACGAACTACCGCCTTCGATATGCGGCGATGAACCCGGAGCGCCTGTCGGATGTGGAGCGTCGCGCACGGCTTCGCTCACTCGTGCCGCTTCGTGAAGTCATCAAGCGAGGCTGGCTTCCGGATACGACCGATCTCGATCTCCTAGAATCAGCGACTTGCGACCTCCTTCAGATGCGCACTATCGAAGGCAAGCCAGCCATCAAGGCAGCTGCACGGCGCTCAGATCCCATTGAGGGCTTTTCGCCGCAGCAGTCGGCATGGCTCGCGCGAGTCGCTCAGATTGGAGCGAGACAATCGGTCCAGCGTTTCGATCGGAAGGCACTCGGGAAGCTCGCTAGGAAGGTTCCATCCCGCTTGCGTGACCCCTTTGCGGCTGCACAGATCCGCAGTTGGCTTGGGACTTGTGGGGTAGCGTTTGTCTGCGAAATGCCTTTGAAATCAAGTAAACTGGATGGAGCTGTCGTGTGGCCGCAGTCGAGTCCACCGATCATCGCGCTCTCAACTCGTGGAAATCGATTCGACGGCTTCGTCTTCACCTTGCTCCATGAGATGGCCCATCTTTGGCACGGGCATGTGACCGAAGGTGAGGCAACAATCGATGAAGACAGCAACGATGGTCCTACAGTCACGGCTCAAGAGGTTGAAGCGAATGAGACGGCAGCGGAATGGATTTTTTCGGACGGTCTAGGCACAGATGAGCCGATAACAGCTTCAACCATATTTCGACTTGCGGATCTGTATGGCGTCCATCAGAGTCTAGTTATCGGTCGCCTACAACGCGATGAACGGTTGGCTTGGAGCCAGTATCGCGCCCACATTCCTAGAGTGCGCGAACTGCTGCCTGAACTCGGAGGCAGTTAGTTGCGATGGCGGTGACAAGCTGAGTCTTCGACGACGCGGATCGCGTCGAGCGCGGCCCGCTCGTCGGCTCTTCGTTCGTGCGCGGACATAGTGCAACCGAATGCGGGCTAGACATCTAGTCCCGGAAGTTGCTGGTTCTCGTAGCCGTCAGTGCTTCGTTTTGCCCATCGCATGAACGAGACTGCGCTGGGATGATCAGTTGCGTGAACCATGTGGTATTGCGGACGTCCGGTGTGGGGGTCGTTGAATAGTTGTGGAACGACGTACTGATATCCCAGATTCCTGAGTTGCTTGACAAATCGGGATACCAACGCGCTGGCCGGTTGGCGACTCTTCCATAGATCCCACCAAGCGCCGCGAGTGCCGAAGACCCGGTCCAGAGTCTCTGGACTGAATGACTCTGAATACTTGTTTCGGTCGTACGGCCAAAGTCTGTTCATGGCCTGATAGGAGTTGAACAATATCCACATCTCGACCTTGCACTCTCTAGGCCTTCCCGTCAGGGTCCGTGGGGGCTCATAGGTCTTCCATCTAGAAAGTTCTCTTATCGTACTCCAGTTCTCGGACGGTCTTGTCCATACAGGCAGGATACGCCGATTCCAGTGCCTGCGAAGGCGTCAATGAAGGTGCCACCTCCCGCAACCTGCCTGTACATCTTGAGATAGTTCCTGAGAACATCGAGTTTGTTTAGCGTCCAACCGTGATACTCGCGCACTCCAACCAGGTGGTCTTTCGCCTCCCTGATGGGTCGAATGGGGCTGGATCCTGTTGCAAGCGCGTCAAGTTCAGCACCGCTGAGTAGAGGTACTTCTCCTTTCACCTGCGAGGTCATGAGGCAGCATGAGCGTGATCGTTCGGGAGTGCATCGTGAAGGGTGCCGTCGAGGACGCGTCCGCCGGCCTTGGGGGTTCGACCTCCCCATTGCTTGAAGAAGAAGGCGACATCGGCTGCTGCGCACTGATCGCGGAGGTCGAGGACCCACTCCTCGTTCATGGGGCGGGCGTTGTGGCCGCTCTCGCCTCCTGCGATTAGCCAGTGGATGGAGGAGAGGTCCAGGTTTGGAAGTGGGCCGAGTAGGGGTTCGGCGCTGATGAAACGGACTGCTGCCGGAACGGACCGAAGGTGGTTGATGCGGAAGGCGTAGCGCTTCGACTCGATGCTGACGCCCATCCATACGTTGGGGGGCCAGTCCAACTCGTCGGCCAGCGAGGCGAGGCGCTTCGAGCGCTTGGTGAGGATCTGGTACGTGTGCCTGGGCGTGTCGGCCATGACCTCGAAGACGCGTTGGATGAAGTCCAGCGGCACGTTGGGATGGAACAGGTCGCTCATGGAGTTCACGAAGACCACGCGGGGCGCTCGCCACCGGTATGGGAGATGCAGCAGGTCTTCGTGCAGTGTGAGGCCGAAGCCGGGGCCGCTGTGCTCGGGGTCGCCGTCGTTCTGATACCGGGGATTGCCCATGGCCTTCAGACGCTTCGCCAGGGTGAGCGCGTAGCAGTTGTCACAGCCGTGCGAGGTGCGGTCGCAGCCGGTGCTTGGGTTCCAAGTTGTCTCGGTCCACTCGATGCCGGTTCGGTCGGCCATGGCCGCTTACCTCTCCTCGCCCAGTTTTCCACAGGCTACCCATGAGGCCCGCAGGCTAGTGGTCCGTCGCTGAATTGGTCATGGCACCTGAGACCGCCCGTAGCCGGGACATGGACCTCTTACGTCGCCCCAGCCATTTTGGAGACACAGCACTAGCCGACGCCTTGATCCTCACCGCCAAACTCATCGACCACTGCAACCGCTGGAACCCCGACCGATGATCAATCCGCGCACGTTCTAAGGCTATACGATATGAGGAAGGCACAAACCTGCCAATTGCTCAGTCTTGCAGGAGTGAATCAAGGACAAGCCAGCCACCATTTACCAAGGTCGGGATAGCGATCTCATACCAACTGCGATTGTTGCGGTACCAATCTATCGATAGCCCGATCAGAATCGTCGTCCCCGCTAGAGCAACGATGAGTCCTCTAGTACTGATCTCCTTTGACACGAACAGGATGATCGCTGAACCCAACACGCTTAGGCACACAAGCGTCGAGACGAATACTCGACGGTTATCTGTCCTCGCCGCCGCTCGCTCTATAGTTATCTGATCTTGAAGCTTTGACTTCTCCGTCTCGAGCCTAGAGGAGCGCTCGCGTTCGTGTTCAGCCTCGCGTCGATGAGCCCTCTCTCGCTCCTCAATCCGCGCCTCAAGACTCACCCGGTGCTTCTCTGCTTCTTGACGTTCCATGACAGCCGCATCGCGTTGCTCCTGCGTAACTCGCTCAAGTTGCGCGTGGCGTTGAGCGAGGACTCTAACTGCCAACTCTTGGGCCGCCATCGTTGATTCTCGATCGTCTACTGATTCGGACCGTAGAATGTCTTCGACCGAAATACTCATTGCACCAAGCGCCACCTCTGAGACCGGCGTATTCCTTAGCGACCGCGCAATCTGTACCGCCGTATCGACTGGGACTGCCACTGCGCGGCTAAGAACAGCTCTTGCAGACACCTCCCGGCTCAGAGCCGTGGCGAGAAACTCTGCCGTAGCAGGGTCACTGCATTTTGCAAGTATCGTTGCCCACTGCCCTACTGTGATAGCGGCCGGAAACTCATGTGTTTCTGAAGCAGGACCTGTCCGGTAACTGTCGGATAGATAGGTGTCGGGCGAAACGATGATTGCGCCGGGCCAGATCTTCGTCTGATTAGCAGGGTTTTTCAAGCGAAAAGCCCGCAGGTTGACAAGCATCTCTGCATCATGCCCAATCTGCCAATATCCACGACCGCCACCGCGCTCACTCAAACGTTCCTTTAACGCATTTTCGAACTTAGATTGACTGTCATCATGGTAACGATGATCCGTCAAATCAATCTCGCCACCATGTGCCTTTACGGTACCGATCGTCCGTTGACACTTGGCACAGAACTCTTCCCATGTGAGCCAGTCTGCAAGGCCTTCAGGCTCTGATGACAACCACAATTGCAACACTTGATCACTTATCGACCCTCGAAGATGTTGCACTTCGATCTCCCGACGTTGGAGGCTCTCTTCAATGGCTCGAGCCTCTTCATTACGGGCGGATAATGCCTTACCTAGTTCATCAATCGTACGCTGCATGATTATCACACGTACGCCACTCTTCCGGGCTTGGCCGAGAATCGAGAGGATGGACGCAGCCTGCGTACGAGGTCCAGCTAATCTCAATAGAATGGGAGTATCAAGAATGAACACCTCACCCTTGAGTGAGCCGATCGCCTTACGCGCGTCGGGATTGTCAAAGCCAGCAGCAAAGGCGTGCAACGCGTATCCTAGTGTAAGGTGGTGAACCAATTCGGATCCAAATGTCGAGGACGGATCTAGTGATGTCCTAGCTATGCTTCGCAGGAAGTCTCGAACGTCTTGGTCTTTCACCAACTGATTGAGTCGCTGGTCGACTACATCAATACTGAGTTCGGCGGGTATAATCAAATTATCAATGATGTCGATTTGAGAGGGATCAATGGCGAACCCTCTTGAGAGACTTACGGAAATTGAGTTAATGAGGATTTCGGTCCATCGCTGGACTTCGTGCAGGTCCGATGAACCGAAATAATCTATCGCTGCTCGTCGGATTTGTTCCGCAGCCCTGTCAATGACATCATTCGCCCACTGCCTAGAACCTGAAAGATCGAGTCTTCCACGCTCAGCGATTACCCATTTGGTACTCAATCCCTGGTTACGTTGCGTAGTTACATAGTTTGTTCGTTCGGCTTCTCGTAGTATCGTCTCGACCGCATGTCGACTATGTTGGAATCCTGGCCATACAGTTTCCAGATGCGTTGCGATCTCTTGAGATGTTCGTGCGCCAGAGTCGAGATACTCGAAGGCGGTTGCCAATAGAAGATCATGTATAGCGACGTCTCGCTCCGATGATAAGAGAAGCTTGACCGACGCAAGCTGAAGGGAGGTCTTTTTTAGCGTGCTGGCCTCAGCTGCGTTGTTGTCAGCCTCGGACGTGTCTATGTTGCCGCTCACGTTGCAGAGTATAGTCAGCGGTTCAATCGGTCCCGTGGTGTGCTAGTGCTGTGTCTCCGAAATGGCTGGGGCGACGTAAGAGGTCCATGTCCCAGCTACGGGCGCCCGCGACGGCTCCACGCTGGGGCTTGCACCTTCGCGCCGCCCTAGCCATTTTGACGACACACCACTAGAGAGGGCTTGTGACATGCTCAGCTGGGAGCGTTGATGTCGGGAGGATCGGTGCCGACGGCGGAAAGGCTCTCGACTAGGGCTTGGATTTCGGTTAGGGCGGATTGGAGGTCTTCGGCTATCTCGGCGGCTAGGACGGCTGGGGGTGGGAGGTTGTCGATGTCCTCAAGGCTCTCGTCGCGGAGCCAGAAGAGGTCGAGGCTTACCTTGTCGCGGGCGATGAGGTCTTCGTAGGGGTAGCGCTTGAAGCGTTCGGACTCTTGGCGCTGATGGCGGTCGGTGGGGTTGTAGCAGGCCACGAAGTCGTCTAGGTCGACCCTGGTGAGCGGGTTCTGTTTGAGGGTGAAGTGCTTGTTTGTGCGCAGGTCGTAGACCCACAGTTCTCTTGTCCATGCCTGCGCGGCGCCCTCGCGGCGGCGGAAGAACAGCACGTTGGCCTTCACGCCCTGGGCGTAGAAGATGCCCGTCGGCAGGCGTAGCAGGGTGTGGACCTCGCAGTCGTGCAGCAGGCGGCGGCGGATCGTCTCGCCCGCACCGGCCTCGAAGAGGACGTTGTCGGGCACCACCACCGCCGCGGTGCCGCCTACTTTGAGCAGGCCCACCACGTGCTGTACGAAGTTGAGCTGCTTGTTGCGGGTGGTGGCCCAGAAGTCCTCTCGCTCGTAGCTGTCCGACGACGAGCGGCCGAAGGGCGGGTTGGTCAGCACCATGTCGAAGCGCTGGCCGGGGTCGCCTCGCAGGGCGTCGTCCACATGCACCGGCGAGTCGGACTCGGGGCTCTCGATTCCGTGCAGCAGCAGGTTCATGGCGCACAGCCGGGCCGGCAGGTCCGCGATCTCCCAGCCGGTGAACGCCCCGGAGCGCAGGTGGGCTACCTGGTCGGGCTCCAGGGGCGTGAAGCGCTCGATGATCGACCGGTAGGAGCCCAGGAAGAAGCCGCCGGTGCCGCATGCCGGGTCGCAGATGCGGTGGTCCGGTCGGGGGAGCATCACGTCCACGATGGCCGAGATGAGCCCCCTCGGCGTGAAGTACTGGCCCGCTCCTCGGGCGCCCTCCTGGGCGGTCTTCTCGATCAGGCCCTCGTAGGCGGCGCCCTTGAGGTCGGCGTCGTAGCTGAGCCACTCGTGCTTGTCGATGAAATCCTTGACGAGCTGCTCCAGCTTGGCCGGTGTCTGGATCCGGTTGCGGGCCTTGTGGAACACCACGCCGAGCATGTCGTCGCCTGCCCCCAACTCGGAGAGGATCTCGCTGTAGTGGGCTTCGAGCGCTGCCCCCGAGCGGGCGAGCAGCGACTGCCAGTCATACTCGATGGGCACGACCCGCTCACCGTCCAGTAGCTCATGCTGCTCGTCGGACATCTTCAGGAACAGCAGGTAGGTGAGCTGCTCCAGGTAGTCGCCGTACGACAGCCCGTCGTCCCGGAGCACGTCGCAGAAGTCCCACAGCCTCTGCACGAGCGCCTTGGGGTCGTGACCGGGCATCACCTCACGCTACGCCGCAGGCACCGCCGTGGCGTGGCGCCTCACGGCTGTTCGGCCTGGTCCCGGTCATCGGACGCCGATCCCGGTGGAGTCGCCTGCTCGTGCATGAGCCGGAGCGCCAACGCGATGTCGTCGACGCTCAGATCGCTCGCCGCGACGGCTGTGACCAGGTCATAGACGGCATGGTTGCCAGCTGCGGTCACGCTGGCGTCGTTGAGTTCCAAGTAGACAGCCGCGGCAAGCCAGCCGAGCCTCTTGTTGCCGTCGACGAGCGGATGGTTGTTGACAACCGAGTGCAGCAGCGCGGCGGCCTTGGTCCAGACGTCCAGATACGCGTCCTCGCCGAACGCCGACGCTTGTGGCCGCGCTGCCGCCGCACCGAGCAGGCCCAGATCGCGAAGCGGCAGAGGCTCGCCGAGCAACCGGCGAGCGAGTTCCAAGAGATCCTCTGTGTCCAGGTACTCGACGCCGTGACTCACTCGCCCAGCCGCTGAAGTGCGACCGCGTGACGTTGCATAATGAGTTCGGCGGCGGCGGCCACCCGGTCGCGATGGTCGGACCTGGCGACGTAGTCGCGCACCGCCCGCCGGGCTGCCTCCTGCATGGACATTCCCTCGAGCGCGGCCCGCCGTCGCAGAGCGTCCTGCTCCTCCTCGGTCAGTCTGAGCGCCATTGCCATCCGACGCATGGTATCAGCTCGATACCACCCGGGCTCCCAAGCATGCCGACCTCAGCAAGACTCAGGCCAGCGTCAAACCGACTTGGCCGTCCGGGACGCCGCGATGCGCTCAAGTAGGACCGATGCAGGCTCATCATTGGGATCTGGCGGAACTAGTTGTCCCGAGAAAGCGGCCGCGAGCACGGCGCGACGCATTGCTTTGGTCCTAGCTCGTGCGCCACGGATCTGGTCGATCAGTTGGTCGACTGAACTGAGGGAAGCGCGTGTAGAGGCCACTAATTCTTGCTGGGTCTTGAGCGGAGGAATTGGGAATTCCACTGTTCGGAAGCGACCGAGCGCGAGATGCGCGATGTTGGTTGTGATGCGTGACTCCCGCATGAATCGCCTGGTATGCATGTGACGACGGAAGACCAGTAGCGCCCACTCGGACATCACTCCAGGTCCAGGTACAAAGCGAATGAGGCTATTGGTGAAGGCCACATCTGGCGGTTCGCCGCGATAGATCGCTGGACGTCCCAGCAACTCGGGACTCTGGCCCTCGTTCAGGAGGACATCACCGTACCGGAGGCGGTATTTGTTGAATTCAGCCCCTTCGAAGTGCATCTTCATGATGCTGGAAGTGTCGACTCGATCCTCGAAGACGTTCGCCACTCGCAGGTAGGGCTTCATATTCGGCCCACTGTGGTACTTCGGCGACCGTTGGCGCCCGAGTCCGGTCTCACCAGCCTCGGCGACGGTCTGCAACTGCCAATCCTTGGGCAGCTCGTTCGGAATCGAACCGACGATGATCGATTTCGTGAGTGCATGGCACCGCATCTCTGCTTCGCTAAGGGAGATGTCGACGGCGTCGAGGCGGGAGAAGTGTTCTTCGATGGCACCGACGATCCGTTCTTGCTCCGCGAGGGGCGGTATTGGTACTGAGGTCGTATCGAACTTGCCCTTTGTGATGTGGACCATTCCCGACCCGTGCGCTTGGCGGTAGAGATCGTCGAGGACGTACTGCAGTAGCCATCTGTGGAAGCCCTTGAAGATCCACGATTCAACCTTGAAGATGTGTTGGTTTAGGACAGCCTCTTCTCCGTGCCACACGAATACACCTAACGTCGCCGCCCAGGCGAGGAGCAGGTCACCGTCGCGTACCAAGTGCCTGTCTCTCACCTCTCCCTGATAGTGGTTGTGATGACGGCTTGAGTTGGTGAGATTCTGAATGCGGATGATCGGGCGACCCCGCTCTTTCCAATCAGCCGCCTTGAAGGCCCGCCCGTTCAAGTAGCGCCCGACCTCACCGAGCGTCGCCCAGATCCAGCCGGGAGGTAGGTCGCTGCTCATGCGGCGAGGGCTTGGGTTAGTTCTTCGAGCAGCGGGTTCAAGTCGTTGCCGAAGAGTTGGCGTGCCTTGCCTAGGCCACCGTGGGTGCTGAAGGGTGGGTTCTGTAGGTCTGCAGGGGCGACCGCGAGGCTTGTGGACAAGCGTTCTTTGATGAGGCGGACGTAGGCGGTCTGTTCTTCCGTGAAGCTGCGGCCGGCTGCCTGGTGCTGGTGAAGCCAGGCTTCGAAGCGCTCGTTCACCAATTCGGGGTACGACACCAACTCGTGCGTGTGGCCGAGGGCGTGACGGACGAGGCTCACTAGGTCGGTGTTCACTCGGTGGCCTGCGCCTCTCACCTTGGAGGCGTCGAGCGTCTCGTAGGCCTGCCACAACGTTTCGGTCGTCCAACGGTGGGGCGGGCGCCCGATGGCTTGGGCCAGTTCCTTGATGTCGGCATAGGTGAGACCACCGCCGTAGGGCTGGCTGTAGAGCACCTGTAGAGCGGTGATCTCATCCTTGTTGTCCTCGATGAACTGGCGGAACGACTCCGTCTGGCCTCGGGCCCGGTCTGCGGCCTCGCGGGAGTACTCGCCGGAGATCACCCGGTCGGCCGACGCGGTGTCGATCACCTGCTCGTAGCTGCGGCGGACCTCCACCAGCTTCTCCCGCAGGTCGGGATTGCCGGCGATGGGCTGCACCGCGTCGGCGATCAGCTGCCGGGCCGCAGCGGCGACCTGCTCGGGGGTCGGATCGTCTACACCGGCGGCAGCTGCGGCCGCCTCGTGCTGGCGGTCGGGGTCCAGCGCGTCGGTGATCTGGCGGACCAGATCGTCAAGGCCCACCCCGGCGACTTGCTCTACCTCTGTCCGGTCCTCGGCGGTGATGCGGCGGTTCAGGCGGGCCAGGCGGGACGCCACCGACGACACCACGTCCGGGTCCACCGAACCCAGGCCGACCAGGTTCAGCAGCCGGTCGAAGCTCACCCCGTGCTGGCGCTCCAGGGGCACGGTGTCGTGCAGGCCGGCCTCGGTGACGCCCACTGCGTCCACGATCACGAAGCGGTCCTTGGCCCTGGCGTCGGGCGTGACCCTGCGCAGATCCTCGGTGTCGATCACCCGCACGCCCCGGCCCTTCATCTGCTCGAAGAAGTTGCGGCTGCGCACCATGCGCATGAACACCACGCACTCGATGGGCTTCACGTCGGTGCCGGTGGCGATCATGTCCACCGTCACCGCGATGCGGGTGGGGTAGTTGGTGCGGAACTGCTGGAGCAGATCCTCGGGCTTGTTGCCGGAGTCGCCGGAGCGGTAGGTGATCTTCACCGCGCCCTCGTTGCTGAGGCCGAACTCCTCTCGCACGATCTGCACGATGTCGTCGGCGTGGCTGTCGTCCTTGGCGAAGATCAGCGTCTTGGGGACGTTGACCAGCAGGCCGTCGCCACCGCGCTTCCGGTCCTTGAAAATCTTCGGCAGCGAGTCGCGCAGGGTGCGCACCACCGTGCGGATCTGGTCGGGGGCCACCACCCTGCGGTCCAGCTCGGCGGCGCTGTAGTCGATGTCCTCGTCGACCCTCTCCAAGCGGAGCTGGCGGGTGTCGCGGTCGCGGAATCCGGTCACGAAATCGGCCGGGACGGTGCCGCCCGCCTCGCTGATCTCTGTGCGGATGCGGAACACGTCGAAGTCCACGTTCACCCGGTCGGCCACCGCCTGGGCGTGCCCGTACTCCATCACCAGGTTCTGGTCGAAGAAGGCGAACGTCTGGATGCCCGGCGTGGCCGTGAGCCCCACCAGGAACGCGTCGAAGTACTCCAGCACCTGTCGCCACACCCCGTAGATCGAGCGGTGGCACTCGTCGATGATGATCAAGTCGTAGGACTCGATCGGCACCTTCGGGTTGTAGGCCACCTCCACCGGCTGGGTGGGCTCGACCTCGAAGCCGGAGCGCTCGTCGAGCGCGTCGTCGAAGCCCTCCGGGTCGTCGCCCCGCAGGATCGAGAACAGCCGCTGGATGGTGCAGATGTGCACCTTCGCCGACGTCTCGCCGGCCATGTCCACCCGGGAGTCGGTGAGGTGGCGGACGTTGTAGAGCTCGCTGAACTTGCGGGGGTCGTCGGGCGCCGCGAAGCCCTGGAACTCCCGCAGCGCCTGGCGGCCCAGGTTGGCCCTGTCCACCAGCAACAGGACCCGGGCCGCGTCGGCGTGGCGCACCAGCCGGTAGCAGGCGTTGGCCGCCGTGAACGTCTTGCCCGCCCCGGTGGCCATCTGGATCAGCGCCCTCGGACGGTTGGCCCGCAGCGACTCCTCCAGGTTGCGGATCGCCTCGGCCTGCGCCGGCCACAGGTGCGGCGGGTCGGGCTCGAGCTCGGGCAGGTCGCGGATGCCGAGCCGAAGCGTCGGATAGGCGACGAAGCCCCCGAGCTGCGTGCGGTCGGTGTAGGTGCCGACCCAGTGGGCCAGAGTCTCGGGCCGGTGGAACGTGAAAACCCGCCGCGACGCGGGCACAGGGTCGAGCCCGCACGTGAAGCGGGTCTCGGCGCCGGTTGACTCGTAGCCGAACGGCAGCGCGCCGTCCACCGTGAACGCAGGCAGCTCCTCGGGGTAGGCGGCGCGGTACTTTCGGGTCTGGGGCTCGACGCCGGTGAGGGTGCTGCCCGCCTTCTTCGCCTCGATCACTCCCACCGCCTGGCGCTCCACGAACAGCACGTAGTCCGCCGGCCCGGCCTCGGTGGGCACCTCCCGCACGGCCACGCCCTGCGCGGCGGCCACCGCGGCGTGCTTGTAGTCCTGCACTACCCACCCGCACGCCGCGAGCTGCTCGTCGATCTCCATGCGGGCGCGAGCCTCGGGAGCGAGATAGTCGGCGGACGCTTCAGCCATAGATGCGAGCGGCCATCGTACGTACATCCTCCGAGTCGGGGGCGTCCATGCCCGTCGAGGACTTCCATGCACTCCGCTGTGAGACTCTCGACGGCGGGCGCCCTGAGCTTCACCAGCCTTTGGCGTCGAGCAGTTTCTTGAGGTTGCGCTTGGCCCTGTGCTCTGTGCGCACCCGTTCGAGCAGCGACCTGAAGCGGTCCGGCTCGTTCGCTGCGTCCGCCAGGCGGCGGATGCGGTCCATCAGATCGACCGCGGGCTGGTAGGCGTGGGTCTTCTTCTGGTTGATCAGCTCGAGTACCCGGGGCTCGTAGACGCCCATCGCGTCCGAGGGATGGGTCTTCTCGCGTGCCCGGGCGAGTGTCATCCACATGCGTTCGGCGCACCCGTGCACGGTCGCTGCGTTCCATGCTGCCTCGACGCGACCCTCGTAGGCAAGGATTTCCACGAGCGCCTCTGCGGTCCGCGGAACCGCCGCGTTGCTCGCCCCCCAGTCGTCGGGAACTCGGCCATCGAGCCGGGAGAGGCGGCTGCACAGCTCTTGCTCGCAGCGCTGCTGCCAGCTGGCGGGGTTGTCGGGCTGCTCGGGGTTGTCGTGCTGCTCGCGGTCGTCGGCGCCGCTGCGAGGCTCGGCGCCGCTGTCGGGCTCGGCGGCCTCGTCGAGGAGGCGCCGGTAGGCCGCCAGGGACGGATGCGAGACGAACGCCTGCCAGAACAGCTCCACCGCGGCCTGTGCCTCGCCGCGTCCGCGAAGCGCGCCGGCCAGGAACTCGCGAAGGTCGCCTGCCTGCCATTGGGCGTCGCCGTGCTCGGCGATCCCGCGTCGGGCCCACGCCATCGCCTCGTCGGATCGGCCGGCCGCATCGAGGGCGAGGGCTATCTCCAGCACACTGCCGGGGCCGATCCGGTCGCGCCCGTGCACCTCGATGAGAGCGTCGGGATCTCCGGTGCCTATGGCCCAGCCCGCCATGGCCTGACGGACGGCGAAGGCATTGTCCGACCAGTCGCCGGCCCCATGACCGATCCGCTTCCATTGCGGCTCGAGCCGCTCGCGGTACGCCGCCAGGCCTGCCTCGCCGAGAACCTCGGCGTACTCGGCGGCTGCTCGGTAGAAGCCGTCCAGCTCCGAGGTGAGCTCCAGGTCCACCAAGCGGGCTGCGAGCTCCACCGGATCGGGCCGACCCTCCACGCAGGCCCGGTGATGCACCTCAGACAGCCGCAGGGAGATGCCGCTGAGCCAGCCGTCGGAGTCGTCGACGTGGTCAATGGCCTTGTCGGCGCGGCGGTGGGCGTGCTCGGCCAGACGCGCCGCGGCGTCGTGCTGGCCTGCGTCGCAGAGATCGGCGAGCGCGTCGATCACGTCTTTGACGCCGTCAGCCCAGCCGCGCGCCTCGCGATAGGTGACGAATTCGCCGTAAGGAGCGAAGGCGTTGTCGATGCGTCGCTGCCAGGCGCCCATGTCCGGGCTGTCGCCTCGCGCCGCTCGGGCCTCCGCCAGGAGGCGCTCGCGCAACCGCCAGTCCGTGGCGGCATGGTCCAGCAAGATTCGGGCCAATCGGTCCTGAGCGAGCCCCTCCACGAAGCTGGCCAGGTCCTCGGCCGGCGCCGGATCGACACGCCGGTCCGATGCGGACGTCTGCGTCCGGCCGAGCCTGGCGAGAGGGGCGAGAGGCGGAACAACCAGTGGACTCTCGTCTGATCCCATCGAGAGCGCCACAGCGGTGCAGTGCTTGCAGAACGAGCCGTCCTCAGCGGCCGGGCACGTGCAAGACCACCGCGGCTCGCCGCGTTCGGCCCAAAGCTCCACGACGTAGGGCATGGTGCCGCGCACCGTCGCCTCCAGCCGCCCGTCGCGGACCGTGAGCGGTCCGACCCGCCCGTTGCGCCGGTAGCCCTCGCCGCGCACATGCACCTGCGGCTCGGCGAGCGCCACGACCGTCGCAGCGTCGAACACATCGGCGAAGGGGTGCATGGTCGTCCTGCCCTCCCAACCAGATCAGTCTGCGGCGGCTCGCGCCGCGATGCGCCAGTACTTGTGCTCGCGGCCGCTGTTGTCTCGATGGACGATGCGGCCCTCGTCGTCGATGCGTATGAAGTGCCCGGAGCGCGACGGTACCCAGCAGGGCCACGTCAGGGTGACCTCCGAACCCTCTGAGGCGGCCTTTGGTGCGGAGCGGCGGGCGTGTTTGACGCATGAGCCCAGAGCTTCCTTGGTGAAGAACGCTGGCAGGCCCGTCTCGGGCGGGAAGGTTCCGAGGTCGGCTCGCAGGAAGGCGTAAAGGTCGCTGTCGCGCATTCCGGCGGCATGCCACTCGCGGCCCGGGGTGTCGGAGTGCGAAAGCACGATCCCGAGCTTGGACTTGGCGCGCGCCTCGACGCGCAGGCCGCAACGGACACATACCAGGTCAGGCAGGCGCAGACGCTTGACCTTCGTCTGCCACACCTTGTTGGCCATGGCGTAGCGCTCCAGTTCGATCATCCTGTGGTCGTGTTCGGTGCTGAGGTGGCGGGCCACAGCCGCAGCCCCTACCACACCCATCGACACGAACCGGGCGAAGTCGGCGTCCTCCTTGAAGCCCATCAGCCGCCGTCCAGTGCGTCGTCGATGCTGCAGCAGGCTCGCGTGCAGCGACAGGCTGGCCGCCCGCTGTCGCCGACGGTGTCATCACACTCGACCATCATGGTGCCGCGTGGGGTGCTCACGGATGCGAGGCTACCGATGACGATCGACCTGTTTGCTGTGCCCGACGGGGCGCACGGTGCGCTGCCGTCGATGGTGCAGGTGCGCCGCAGCGACCCCGTCTACATGGCGCACGCCTACCTCACCAAGGTGCCCGTCACCGCCATCGCGCCCTTCATCGAGGCGTTCACCGAACCTGGCGACGTGGTACTTGACCCCTTTGCCGGCTCGGGGATGACCGGCGTTGCCGCGCTGGTGACGGGTCGGCGGGCGGTGCTCTACGACGTGTCCGTGCTCGGCCGCCACATCGGCTCCAACTACGTGAACCTCGTTGACGCCAAGATGTTGGGTGAGCGCGGCGAGGGTGTTGTGAGACGTGCTCTGGAGCGGATCGGCGACGTCTATGCCGTGGTTTGCGAGTCCTGTGGGGGAGAGGCCCGACTCGCCAAGAGCGTTTGGTCGGCGGTGATCGAGTGCGGCGCTTGTCGGGCGCCGGTCAACTACTACCGCTGTCTGGAAGACGCCGACTGGCGTCGGGAGCGGATGACCTGCCCGCATTGCGGTGCTGCCGCCAGCAGCCGGTGCCAACGGTTGTTTGAGGAGCCGGTGCTCGACTCGATCTCATGCGAGTGCACGCGCACCCAGCTAGAGCAACCCTGGAGCGCGCCGCCGAACCAACCCGACGCCGCTGGCCTGCGCTGGCCCGACGCCGCCATCGACGAGACCCGCCAGATGTACGCCGCCTCCGCGCTCGGGCGCCACGGCCTCACGTCCACTGCCGCCTTCTACTCGCACCGCAACCTGTATGCCCTGGCCGCGCTGCGCGACGCCATCGGCGACGTCGCCGAACCGGAGTTGCGCGCCAAGTTGCTCTTCGTGTTCACGTCCATCCTCACCAGGGCCAGCAAGCGCTACCAATGGTCCCGCCAGCGGCCCCTCAACGCGGCCAACGCCAACTACTACGTCGCGCCGGTGTTCTACGAGTGGAACGTGTTCGACCTCTTCGCTCGCAAAGTGCGGGCCGCGATGCGCTCCGATGACTGGATCAGGCACAGGCGGGCCGCGGCCGCGGTCTACGACAGCGCACGGGGCCCCGACGTCGCATACGAGATCGCCAGCGCCGATCGCCTGCCGCTCGCTGATGAATCGGTGGACTACGTGTTCACCGACCCGCCCTTCGGCTCCAACATCTTCTACTCCGACATGAGCCTGTTCCAGGAGGCTTGGCTGGACGCGATGACCGACCCTGACACCGAAGCGGTCGTGGATCGTTCCGACACCGGCGGGCGGCGCCGAACTGCGGAGCGCTACGAGGCGATCCTCACCGGCGCATTCAAAGAGTGCCGGCGCGTGCTCAAGCCGGGTGGCCACGTCACCGTGTTGTTCGGCAACAGCTCCGGTGCCATGTGGCAGCTCTTGCAGCGTGCCGTGGCCGCCGCTGGGCTCGAGGTGGCTCCAGAACTGATCGCTGTGCTCGACAAGGGGCAACGCTCCGTGAAGGGCCTCGCCTCGGGCTTCGAGAACGTCGCCACGCTAGATCTCATGCTGACGCTGCGGCCCGCCTCGAGCCCCTCTGGCCTAGCGCAGGCGCCGCCACCTGACGCCGTTGAGAACCTCGTCGGCAGCCTTCTCGCGGGCGGTGCCGCCATGAGTCCCAGCCGCCTGTACGTCACCCTGCTGCGTCACGGCCTCGCCAACCGGTGGGATCTCAGCCAACTCGACCTGCGAGGCATCACCGCGCAACTCCAAGCCGCCGACTTCGCAATAGACCGCCGCAGCGCCCAAGTCGTGCACGCTCCCAGTAGCTACGGCTCTGAGACCCCGCTCAGATGATCCGTCGGTGACGTCCACTGGGAGTCAGCCCGGACCGCCCTAGGCGTCGTCGACCTTGTTGTGCAGTCGCAACGGTGACTCTGCGGCCTTGTCGACCGAATGCGGCGACGGGCTGAGCAATCTGTGTTGCATTTTGGAGATGTGTTGTGATGCAGATTGGAGATTGGTCCGGTCGGTCATGCAACGGGATGGCTGGGGCGGCGCTTGCTTCACTGGTCGCTCGCCTTCAGTCGAGCGGGTAGCGCAACCCCATCAGCAGACGGTGAGGGTGTCGGCGCCGGATAGGGCCATCAGGTCGCAGAAGGTGGCCTTCGAGACGAACCAGCGGCCATCTGTCAGCACCGCCTCGCCGACTCGGCCGTCGAAGATGACTTGGTCGTTGAGCAGGATCGAATAGACGACCCGGGCGGTGGTGGCCGACGTGCGTGAGATCGAGTCGACTCGGGCCCGGACGGCCGCGCCGGCCTCTCCGACCTGCTCGAAGACCTGGCGGGCCGCCTCGCGCATGCCCTCGAAGTCCTCCACTTGGTCGATGCGCACCTCGATGTCGCCGATCGATCCGTCGAGGTGGGTCTCGAAGGCGGCTGCGATGGCCTCGGCCGTGCTCTCATCGACCGGCTGGCCGTCCGCCGGTGCGGGCTCATCGGGCTCCTCGGGCAGCGCCGCGGCGGCCGCGTCCACCCCGCCAGCCCCGGCAACGTCGCACACCAATGTCAGCACCACGCCGGTGTGGTCCGACGGGAAGGCCAGCTCGCCGGCCGCGGGCTCGGCGTTGAACAGCCCGGTGCCTTCGCCCACCGAGCAGTCCCGGCCCGGAGCCGAGTACAGCAGGTAGTCGATGCGGCTGCTCTGGACGCTGGACGGATCTGCCATGTCGGCCAGGGACGCGTCCTCCCGACCGGCCGTGCAGTTCGTCCCGCTGGCCGGATCGCACTCGCTGTGGCCCGCGGCCAGGTGCGAGTCGACGAACCCGGCGTCGCCGAACACCGCCAACGCGGGACTGGCCGCCGAGTCGTTCAAGTCGCCGCCGGCAACCGTCACACCCCCGTCGAGCGCGATCTCCTCAGCGAACTCCAGCACCTGGCGGGCCTGGCAGGTGCGCAGGCTGCCGTCGGGATCGCACGGGGGCGGGCACAGCCCCGGGTTGCAGGCCCGGTCGTCGCTGGAGGCCAGATGCGTTGTCAGGAAGTCGATAACCCCGATCGGCGAAGCCACCCGCACCACATACGCCGAGCGGAACCGGTCGGCCAGCACCCGCCGGCGCGAGCCGACCACCTCCAGCGTGGTCAGCACCAGCTCCCGGTCGAGCCCGGGATCGCCGTCCCACACGACCTCGTAGCCGCAGTCCCCGGCCTCGGCGGCGACCAGGCCCACGATCCGCTCGTTGGCCTCCTGAAGCGACACCAGCTCAGGGCATCCGGCCTGGGCGAGCTGTCCCATGAACAGCGACACCCGCTCACCCACCCGGCACGAATCGCTGTCTTCGGGGCACGCCACCCCGTGCAGGACGTTCTGGCTAACAAAGCGCACGGACGCAATTTCTGGCACCGCGACCACTGCCTCCCCTGCGCCCCCATCCTCGGGCTGCGTCCTCCCAGACTGAACCGCCTCGGATTGCACCGCTTCGGGCTCCGGCTCCGCGATACCCGGCTCCGCAGATCCCTTCGACTCTGCTGTCGGCTCCTCGTCGCTGCTCTGGCTATGAATCAGAGTCTCCGCGTCGGCAGGAGGCGTCGCTTCGGGCACCGTTGGAGGAGGCTCGCCTTCGGCCGGGCCTTCTGATCCACAGGCGGGCGCGGCGAGCGTGACCAGAGCGGCGACGGCGGCGCAGCGCCAACGTGCCGGACGGCAGGCGAGGGCGCGATGCCGGGTTCCGTCAATGGACGGGGGGCTCCAGCTAGTAAGTGGCGAGTCAGCAGCATCAGCGTCGGGCATCACGGCAATCGTAGGACTCCGATTCTTGAGCCTGTCCCAGCGAGGCCGTCGGCAGTAGGCCGTTGCTGCCTCTTTGCCAACCAGCCTGAGCAATACCGATTCCCAACCCCCGGCGCACACGCGCTGCTGCGCTCGTGGTCGGAGGCGGCGAGTTTAGGCCCTTACTGGATTATCATGATATTTCAAGTTGCGATATAATGAATAACCATGTAGGTTCAGCTCATGGACACTGCGGTGGACGCAACGGTCCTCACCATCCTCGGTGCAGCGTTCGGAGTGATGTTCGCGACGCTCACCACGCTGATGGTGGGCTCGATGCGGGTCCAGCACCGTGACAGCACTGAGCTCCGCCAAGTCATCACACAAGAGAGCAAGGAGAACCGCGACCTAGTCGAGCGGGCCAGCAAGGAGAACCGCGACCTAATCGAGCGGGCCACCGACAGGCTGAGCGCCGAGTTCGAAGAGCACAAGGGGATCACCGCGCGGAACCACGAGAAGGTCACGGAGAGTCTCAGCGACGCTCGGGAGCGGCTGGCTCGTATCGAGGGCCATCTCGGGATCGGTCAGCCGCCAACGAGGGGTTCTGACTCCGGTGGCGGCAGCAGCGAGGCCGTGTAGCGGCAACCGAGCGCGGACACCTACACCGGGAATCATGGCCGCGATCGAACTGCGGGTATCACCCCATCTGTCAAGCTCACGAGTGTGCTCCCCGAACTGGCATCGTGACAGCGGTTGAGGCCCTGTGCCGGGCCAGACTCGAGCTAGGCGTACGAGCCTACTTCCTGGCGGCGTGATAGGCGGCTACCACCGGCTCCAGCTCCGCCGGGGTGGCGCCGTGCATGATTACCGCGTCGCAGCCCAGGTCGAGCTGGTGCTGTGCCGCCTGCGCGCACTGCTCGGGCGTGCCGGTGGCGCTCGGGGCGAGCCAGTCGGCGGGGATCACCTCGGCCAAGCGCTCCAGTTCCTCGACGCTGGCCCCGGCATCGAAGGCGCCCCGGCGGCTCGCCACCGCCGGGCTGTCCCGGAAGCGCTGCAAGGCGGCGGGATCCCACCGGTTGGTGCGCACCAGCAGATCACCGTAGATCTGCAGATAGGTGGCCAGCCGCCCTACCGTCTTCATCAGCCGGGCCTCGTACGGCACATGGTCGCCGACGGTGGCCAGACACGACCACACCCGCACCGCCGCGGGATCCCGACCGGCCTGCTCGGCCGCGGCCCTCACCGTCCCCACACAGCGCACCACCGTCGCGTCGGCGAAGAACGTGTGCAGCACCACCTCGTCGAAGCATCGGCCCCCCAGAGCGAGCGTCTTGGGCCCGAAGGCGACGATGCTCATGGGCAGATGCTCGTCGAGCGACGAGTCGAGGCGCAGATACGGATAGCGCCCGGCCGGTTCGTCGTGGTTGAGCACGGTCTCGCCTCGGAACAGCCGGCGCATCAGCGAAGCGAAGTCCTCCATCTCGGCTGTCGTGATCGGATCGAGGCCCAGCCCCGAGATCGGCTGAGATGCCTCAAGCTTATTCGGCTTAGATTTCCGCCCTGTCGGCGACGTCGCTCAGGTAGTCGTCCAAGAACAGTCTGATGTAGGCGAGCCCGGTCTCGACGTAGCTCTCATACCAGTAGCCGTCGACTTCGCGCACCACGATGAACGGTTCGTCCTCGTCGCCCGGCCAGTCCGCGGGGTCGATGCACACCTCGAAGTCGTCAAAATCGTCGTAGATCTGCGCGTAGCCGGTCGAGCACAGGCCCTCCCAGGAAGCATGGATCTCCCAAGGCTGCACCTCGCCGGTCTCGATCACGGTGACCTCTGCGCGGGCGGTGATGGAGCCCGAGCTGAGATACAGGATCACGGCGCCGTCGGGTCCGGGCTGCTCGCGGGTGTCGATCTCGATGTCGATCTCGCCGCGGATCTCCAGCCCCAGATTGTCGATGATCTGCCACAGGTTCTCGGGCTGGTCGCGCTCGTTGATCCTGTCCAGCCAGGCCCGGTACGCCACCGCGTAGTCGAGCACCACGCCCAGCTCGTCGGGCGGGACGAAGGCGTTGAGCGGCGAGCGGTCGCCGCCGAGGTCGGCGATCGTCTCGGCCTCGAGATAGTCCTCGAAACGATGCGAGTTGAGCATGTCGACGAAGCCGGCCATCACGCCCGAAGCGCTTGACGCGCCCGCCTTGGCGTCCTCCCTCGAAGCGGTGAAGTCGGCCTGTGGGAGGTCGGCGATTCGCCTGGCGTAGTCGGCCACGGTGTAGAAGGGACTCAGATACCAGCGGCCTCGGTGCCTGATCGTCATGACGTAGATGCCGTCCGGCTCGCTCAGCTCGAACAGTCCCCCCACTGTCGACTCCGCGATGCCCTCGCGCCCCTCGCGCACCGCGTCCTGAAGCTGGGCGAGCGTCCCGTCGACGGTCTGGGAGTACTCGAGCCCGAACCGGTCCACATGCCCGGGATCGGCGACCTCGGGATCCACGGTGATCGACAGCTCGCCGGCCCGGAGTTCGACGACGGCCACATCAGAGTGCAGATACGTGACCTCCGTGTCCAGCCCGGAGATCTCGACGTCCACGCCGGCGAGCCACTGCTCATCCGCGATGATCCCCTCCCGGGCCGCCCACTCGAGCAGATCGGGATACAGCTCCGCGAATGTGCCGACTTCAGGCGGAGCCAACAGTCCGAGCATCGCGATGGCGTCCTCGTTGCTGGCCGCGGCCGCCATGGCCTCGACCACATCCTCCGGGCCGTCGGCTCCGGCCCCACCGCCGCTGAACGCGCCCCACACCGCATAGGCCAGCGCGGACATGGAGACAACCCCGGCGACCAGGGCCGTGACCCTGACCGCACGGCCGACCCTGCCCGGTGGCCTAGCGGCTTCGGTGGCCTCTGGGCGCACGACTCCCTCGAACACCTCTCCGGTCTCGGCGTAAACGCCGGAGTCGCCGCCGGCCGACGCGGGGGCATCCGAGCGGCCCGTGCCGTCGGGAACCCCTGCCGGATCGGTCTCCTCGTCCATCTCGACGGAGCCTAAGCCCAGCGCTTGAGGGTCGCACGCAGCGTCTACTTCGTCCGGGTCGGTTGACACGGACAATTCGACGATCTTGTACCCGACGGACTGCGCATTGGCCGGCCCGGCGCTACGCCGTTCCGCTGGCTCCTCGCAGCCGCTGGCCGGCCAATGCTCCGACAGCGATGATCAGCCCGCCAACTAGAGCTAGCAGCGGTCCGGCGAGGCGGTCCACCCGCGCGACATAGATCGAGGCCGCGACCGCGACGGCTGCACCGATCAGACCGTGGGCGCGCGACACGGCCGGCGGGGAGCGGCGGAACAGCAGGATCCAGCATGTCCCCGCGGCGGCAGGAAACATGTACCACGCCGCTCCCACCCACGCGGGGGGCACGCCCGGCACCCACCCGCCGTATCCCCCGATTAGCTCGGCCAAGCGGAAGCCCGACAGGCGAGAGCCCGCCGCATCGAGCCACACCGCGAATCCCGAGCAGGCGAGAATCGCCGCGCCCGCTGCGACCGAGATGGCGGCCCACACTCCGCGCAGCCGTGCCCGATCATGCCGAGTGCCGCCATTCGCTCTTCGGACAGGCTCGGTGCCTTTCGGCGCGATGCTCAGCCTCCGGGCTGCCAGATCATTAAGACGAGCTGCACGATGAACAGGATCGTCAACAGCGCCGAACCCGCCTCGAGGCGCTTGTCAGTGCCCGGCGACGGGCCCTCGGCGCCCTGCGCCTTCAGGGCGGGCCTGATCATGCCGTGCAGGATCCCGTTCATCGCCACCCAGATCACGATGGCGGCGATCACCCAGCCCTCGGTCAGCGAGATCGCGTCCTCGGACATCTCGATCAGGGCGATGCCCAGCAGTCCCGCCAGGATCAGCGCCGGACCGTACAGTCGGCGTGCGTTGGCTGCCATGGCCACGACGAGCTGCTGATGTCCGGTGCCGTCCGCGGCGCGGATCTGCCTGCGCAGCAGAGGATGGACGAACACCGGCGCCAGAGCCACCAGGACCGTGAGGACATGGAGCAGCTCGACGATGTTGTATGCCGTCGTTCCGGCAGCAAAGACCATGCGCGGACTCTAGCCGGGGCGCGGCCCGATCAACGGAGCATCCCATGATCCGCCCGAATCGGCATGGCGCCACCGACTCCTAGCATGGGGGGCGTGCCGGACACCGCCGCGGCCGATGCCCCCCATGCCGGTCTCGTGCTCGACAGGGCAGGACTGGCTGAGCGGGCCGGGGTCCCCGCCTTCGTTGTGGATCTGGTGATCGACGCCGGATTGCTCACGCCTCAGGAGAACGGCTCCGACGGCGAGCGCTTCGGCTCCGACGATGTCGAGATGCTGGTAGCGGCCCGCACCCTCGTCGGAGAAGGAGTGGCCGTCGAGGAGTTGGCCGCTCTGGCCATGCGCCACGCCACCAACGTGGAGAACCTGATCGAGGATGCCATCGACCTGCTCAAACGCCACTTCGACCGGAAGGATCACGACAGGGCCGCGCTGGTCGCCAGCGTGAACCGGCTCGTTCCGGTGGCCACCAGACTCGTCGTCGGACACTTCGAGAAAACGCTCTGGGCTAGGGCGATGGCCCGCCTCGGAGACGATCCCGCCCCGTCGGCCGGAGCCATCGTCGTCAAGGCCGGGCGCGTCGCCGGGCGCGTCGATCCCCTCGCCGTCTACGCCGCGGCCAGCGCCGACCCGTCTCGCAGCGTCTGGCTGCGCCCCGACGCCGGCCTGGGACTGGCCGCCATCGGAGCGGTCGAGGCAATCGAGCCGGTCGGCCGCGACCGCTTCTCGGCTGCGTCGGCGGCTCGGGCGGTGCTCGCAGCCCGGATCCGGCGTGATGCGACCCCTGATGCGCCCGCGCCCGTGCTGGTGGGAGGGTTCTCGTTCACGCCCACAGCCGACCGCCAGGGCGACACCAGCCCGTACGACGACGACGCCGAGCAAGATCTACATCGAGGCCCGCGCTGGGATGGCTTCGGGGACTGCCGTCTGGTGTTGCCTGAGCTCACGGTGGTCGACCGGCCCGACGGCACCTGGATCCAGGTCGCCACCCGGGTTGGGCCCGACGGCGACGAGACTGCCGCCGCGGCCCGGCTCGAGCGGCGGCTGGACGCCTTCCGGTCCGAACCGCCGGCACTCCCGCCCGCCGGAGCAGCTGCCGCTGGAGCGGTCACCGGCGACGGCGCCCGCGACCGGGACGACGACTACCTGGACCTCGTCGCCTCCGCAGTGGAAGCGATCGACCGGGATGGGCTCCACAAGGTGGTACTGGCCCGCACAGTCGCCCTCGAGGTCGAGTTGGACGACGTCACGTTGCTGGCCCGGCTGCGGCACCGCAATCCCGCTTGCGCGACCTTCGCGTTCACGGTCGGGGACACCACCTTCCTGGGGTCGACACCCGAGGAGCTGGTCACTCTCGACGGACCCCGGCTGCACACCACCGCCCTGGCCGGCACCGCCCCCCGCGGCGACAGCCCCGAGGCGGACGAGAGTCTGGCCTCGAGTCTGCTGGCCTCGACCAAGAACCGGTCTGAGCACCGCTTCGTGGTGGACGGCATCACCGAGACGCTGGCCGGCCTCGGCCTCGTGGGCCCGGCCCCCGCCGAGCCGGGACTCATGCGCCTCAGCCGGCTCCAGCATTTGCGCACCCCGATCACGGCCCGGGTGCAGCGCCGGCGGACCGGAGCGAGCGACATGGACGTGCTGCGGGTCGCGGGCGTCCTGCATCCCACCGCGGCCGTCGGCGGTGCCCCCACCGACGCCGCCCTCGAGTTCATAGCCAGCCACGAGAGATTCGACCGGGGCTGGTACGCGGCCCCGGTGGGATGGTGCGACCTCGATGGCAACGGCGAGATGGGCGTAGCGCTGCGCTGCGCGCTGACCGGGCCCGGCGGCACGCACCTGTTCGCGGGCGCCGGCATCGTCGCCGACTCCAATCCCGATGACGAGTTGGAGGAGACGGCGATGAAGCTCCGGGCCCTGCTGGACGCCATCGACGAGCGCTGATCCCGTGGCCCAGATCGCAGAACCCGCGGCCTAGGCATGGCCGACACCCGCGTCGGCGGATCCACCCGCGTCAACGGATCGTGACCGAGTCCGTCTACGACGTCGTCGCGACCTTCGCGGCCCGGCTGGTAGCGCTGGGAGTGACCGATGTCGTGATCAGTCCCGGCTCGCGTTCGACCGTGTTGACGTTGTGCCTGGACGCCCAGCCCGGCCTGAGCACCTGGATACAGATCGACGAGCGCGCCGCGGGCTTCTTCGCCCTCGGATTGGGCCGGGTCACGGGCCGTCCGGCCGTGCTCGTGTGCACCTCCGGCACCGCGGCCGCCAACTACCTGCCCGCGGTGGTGGAGGCCTCCCACGCGGGCGTCGGAATGATCGTGTGCACCGCCGACCGGCCGCCCGAGCTGAGGGGCTGGGGCTCGCCCCAGACCATCGACCAGGTGGGCCTCTACGGCACCGCGGTCCGCTGGAGCGCCGACCTTCCCGTGCCCGATGAGGCCACGGCCGCCGCGGCGATCGGATGGGCGGACACCGCCTCGGGCGTGGCCACCGGGCCCGACCCCGGACCGGTCCATCTCAACTGGCCCTTGCGCGAGCCGCTGGAGCCGGCGGGCGGAGTGCCCGCGCCGCCGTCGGCGGTGACCACAGCGCCGCGCGGGGACGAAGGCGATCCCCGCGACCCGTCGACAGAGCTGTCGGAATTGGCTGAGATCGTCGCCGAATACGAGCGCGGAGTGGTGGTGGCCGGGCCGTGGTCCGGCGCCGGGCTGCAAAGGGAGCTGGGCTGGGCCGCCGAGGCGAAACGCTTCGCGGCCTGGGCCGGCTGGCCCGTCATCGGCGAGCCCATCGCCCACGTCCGGGGCCGCTCCCACAACGGCATCGGCGAGGAACGGCCAGCGTGCGTGGTCGCAACCGCCGACCACCTGCTCGGCGACGAGGCTCTCGGAGACGAGATGCGGCCCGATGCAGCCGTTCTCGTGGGCCGGACGGTGACCTCCAAGCCGGTCCGGCTCTGGCTGGAGCGCACCCGTCCCCGCCATGTCGTGCTCATCGACCCCGAGGACCGCTGGGAGCAAGCCGTGTTCCGGCTCACCGGTCATGTCCCGGCTCCTGTGGAGGCGCTGAGCTCGGTCACCGCCGGGGCTGCCCCTGTAGGCCGAGACGCTCCCGGCGGATGGCTCGATACCTGGGCGAAGCTCGACGCGGCCGCCCGGGGAGCTGTCGACGCCGCCGTCGACGTCGATGATGGTCCGCTGCTGTCAGCCCGAGCCTCACGTGTGCTCGTCGGTGCCCTGCCCGATAAGGCAGTGCTGCTCGCCACGAACTCGATGCCGGTTAGGGATCTCGACGCCTTCGTGTTCGACACCGGATCGGTCGTCTGCTGCGCCAACCGGGGCGTGGCCGGTATCGACGGTTCGGCGTCCACCGCCCTGGGCATCGCCGCGGCTGACCCCTCCAGGACGGTGGCCCTCTACACCGGGGACCTGGCCCTGCTCCACGATTTGGGCGGCCTCGCCGCCGCGGCCCGTCTCGGACTGCACCTGATCGCGGTGTGCGTGGACAACGACGGTGGTGAGATCTTCTCGCTGCTGCCAGTGGCTGATCGGGTTCCGGTCGACGACTTCGAGCGACTGTTCCGCACCCCCCACGGCCTGGACCTGTGCGGCCTCAACGGTTTCGGAGGCATCCGGGCTCGACGCGCAGCGACTGCCTCCGAGCTGGAGGCGGCTGTTCATGCCGCCGCGGCGGCCCGCAACCCGGGCGTCGACCTCGTAGTCGTCGAAGTGCCCAGAGACGACGACGTGGCCCAGCGCAGGTCCCTCACCGCAGCAGCCCAGCGGGCCGCCCGCCAAGCCTTGGCCGCCGAACAGGGTTCCCGTGAGGCCTGAGCAGATTCTCAGGATCCGGGCTGGCGGTGTGGAGCTGGCTGTGAGCGAGCACGGTCCGGCGGCTGGCGTGCCTGTCCTGGTGCTGCACGGGTTCACCGGGTCGGCGCTGGCCATGAACCCCCTCACCGAGCGTCTCGCCGCCGGGCTGGCTGCCCGGATCATCTGTCCTGACCTAGTCGGGCACGGGCGCTCGGAGGTGCCCGATGACCTCGATGTGTATCGGGTGGAGGCCATGGCTGGCCAGGTCGTAGCCCTCGCCGACGCCCTCGGATGCGGCACCTTCCACCTCGTCGGCTACTCGATGGGCGGCCGGGTGGCGCTCACGCTGGGATGCACGGAGCCCCAGCGGCTGCGGTCCCTGTCGGTGATCGGAGCCTCCGCCGGCATCGCCGATCCCCAACAGCGGCGTCGGCGGACACAGGCCGACGCAGCCCGCGCCCAACACATCACCGCTGACTTGGTGGCCTTCGTGGACGAGTGGCTGGCCGACCCGCTGTTCGCGGGACAGGCCGCGCTGGGCGAGGCTCACCTGCTGGTCGCCCGAGCCCAGCGGCTGGCATCGAACCCCGCCGGCTTGGCCCGCAGCCTGACAGCAGGGGGCACCGGCTCGATGGTGCCGCTGCATCAGCGTCTCGGGGGATGCCACCCACCCACACGGCTGCTCGTCGGCGCCCACGACACCAAGTTCTGCGCCATCGCGGACACGCTCGCCACCGCGCTGCCAAGGGCCGGCGTGGTTCGCATCCAGGGTGCGGGACACGCCGCCCACCTCGAGCGTCCCGACGCCACCGCCGCCGCGATTGCGGACTTCATCGCCGGGGTGGAGTCGCATCTGGCCGGCGAGGGAGACCACGAGTGACCGCGATCCGGGCCGAGATGCATCCCTTCCGTCTGGCGTTGCGGGTTCCGTTTATCACCGGCGGTGTCTCGGTCCGCTTCCGGGCCGGGTTCCTGGTCTCGCTGAGCGCGGACGGACTCACCGGCTGGGGCGAGGCCAGCCCGCTGCCGGGATGGTCGCGTAACACCCTGCTGGAGACCGAGGCCGCGCTGCACCGCACGTTGGACGGACTCGACGCGGGCGGCGAGACGGCCCTTGGAGCGCTCGTCAGCGCCCTGCCAGACGCGCCCCATGCCAGGGCGGGCGTCGTAGGCGCTTGGGCCGATCTTGAAGCCCAACGAGCCGGACGGACGCTCGCAGCCCATCTCGCAGGGGACCGCGGCCATGCCATCGCGTCCGCAGTGGCAGTCAACGCGCTGGTCGCCGCGCCCGAACCGTCCGAGGTCGAGCAGGCTGCGCGGGACGCGGCCCGCGATGGCTTCGGGGCGGTCAAGCTCAAGGTCGGCTCAGCCGACCCGGCCACCGATGTCGAGCGGGTTCGGGCCGCCCGGTCTGGCCTGGGACCCGAGGCCGAGCTGCGGCTCGACGCCAACGGCGCCTGGGACCCGGCGACCGCCCTCGATGTGCTGAGCCAAGTGCACGACTGCGGCATCGCCTACTGCGAGGAGCCCGTCGCCGGGATCAAGTCGATCGCGGCGGTGGGCCAACGCAGCCCCATCCGGGTGGCCGCCGACGAATCGATCCGCAGCGAGACCGACGCCGTGCGGGCCTTGGACCTCGGCGTGGGCACCCTCATCGTCAAGCCTCAGGCCCTCGGCGGCCCCGACGTGGCCCTGTCCATCGCCGCTCGGGCACGCCAAGCCGAGGCGTCGGTGGTGGTTACGTCGTTCATCGACTCAGCCGTGGGCGTAGCCCACGCACTGCATGTAGCGGCCACGGTGGACGCCGCCGCATCGCGCCGCCCAGCCCACGGCCTGGCCACGTCGAGCCTGTTGACAAGCGATGTGGCCGAGCCCCCGCCCGTCGTCTCCGGGGCTATGCGCCTGCTCGACAGGTCCGGTCTCGGGTTCGATGGACCTCGGGCCGGATCCCTCTAGGCTCCTCAGCAGTGGAGCAACCGAGGTCGCCGGGGCAGATCACTGGTCTTGTGCATCTGGCCTGTGGGCGCATCGTCGGAGGGATGCGTGCCATCGCTGAAGCGCACCGTTACGGCGTGGCCGATGGCCCTCACGACAAGCTGTGGACGCCGGAGTATCACGGTGAGGCTGTGCAGATCTACGCCAAGACGCTGCCCGCGTCCTATCAGCGCGACATCGCCTCGTTGTTCGCTCGCAGCGCGGATGCCATGGCAGGTCCAGGTTACAGCATCCCGTCAGACTCTTCAGAGGAGTGGCATATGGTCACGGAATACCTGCGCAATGCCAGCGTCGCTATCATGCAGTGGCTTCGTACTTTGGACCTGGATCCCTCGATAGCGAATCGCGGCAGTTCACCGGAGATTGATGATGACACGCCGATGGTGATTCGTTGGGACCGCCTCGCGGCGCTGTCCACTAGCGAGGGTGCCTGGCGCTTGAAGCAGGCCGCGGTTGCCGTGCAGCAGGCGGTGCGCGAACCGCCCGACGATGGGCTCAATGATGAGCAGCGGCGACTTTTGACGGCCTTGGCTTCGGGGACGGCCGTCGTCGATCTAGCCGCAATGTTCGCACATTCCGAGCGCTCGATGTATCGGGAATTACGCAAACTATTCGACGCCATGGGCGTGCCAAGCAGGGTCCAAGCAGTTCGTAAGGCCGCCGCTGAGGGCCTCCTTGACTGAACTCACCATTCGGCGGGTCACTGTCGATCGCGTTGTACAAGCGTCTACGTCTAGTGCAGCCACAGCCCACTTAGTCGCCGGGATCGTTAGGTGAGCCCATGCCGAATCACCAAGGCCACGATAACGGCCAGGCCCAAGATGAAGCCGATGGCGAACTGAGAATACGAATCGACGCGTCGTCGCACCAGCGCCACCACGACGAGAACGATGACAGTCGGGATACCGAGGCCTGGACTAAAATTGTTTAGGAACGCTCCACAGGCTAAGCCGACGAACATCCAGATCGTCCCGGAGCGAGACCGGTCGATGATGGCTAACTTCTTCACTGTACACAGATCCCTCTGACTAGCTGGACTCGGCCCGCGAATGCATGCGTTAGGTACCTCTCGCGATAGATTACCCTATGGATGAACTATGATGTGCTCCTTGTCGAGCCAGGAGCCGCATCCTCCGGAAATGTCGACGTCCCACGATACATACCAGCCGCCGTTGAGGCTCCCCTCGTAGTATGTGTCGAAATGATCCGTGTAGGTGGTACCCCATGGCCATGGGCAGAACGAAGAGTTGCTATAGGTGCCGTATGTGTTCATGGTCGCTGATGTGCAGCTGAAATCGTGCTCCCAACTGGCTGTATCACGGTGCCAACCAGATGGAGAGTACCAGCCCCAGTGCGCGTCAAAGTTCGCGCCGGCCAGACATGATGACCCCGCTTCTTGGCGCCATCTTATCGTGGACTTAGTGGTTGTAACATCAATATCAATAGGATCCTCTACATTGACCTTGATTGATCCTATGTAGTGCGTGACTGATGCAGCGAGATTGGTGTTCGCTGGAGGGAACTGTGAGTCACCTGGACTTGCTACCTCTACGGTCGCCGACTCGCTTTCGCTCATACCTCCAGATGGGACAGAGTCGTCATACAGGTGGAGATCGCTGAGCGGTATCTCGAGCCGTTCGTAGGTGATCTGGCACGTCGTGAGATTCACCTCGACGGTCCGCTGAATGATCGCGCCGGGATTGCCTCCGCTACCCTCGAGGTGGCCCGCGATGACGCATTCGCCATTCGCGAAGGCACCGGATTCCACGACCCTGAGCGCGCCCGGCAGCTCGTCGGAATGGTGAACTACAATAATGTCGTCCTCTGGAGGGTCGCTGGAGTCCTGCGTTGCCGCAGCGCGTTGCACAGCCACGGTCGCCGCGATGACGCTGACCAACGCGGCAATCCACAGGAGCCTTCGCAGGCGACCCGCTCTTGTCATCGTCTCTTCTCTCATGTTGCCTCCAATGCTTGGATCGACGGTTGTTCACCCCCTAAAGTACGTCCGCCCAGTTTTCATGTGTCTGCCAACCTGTGGCAGGTGTCTGCCAACCTGTGGCAGGTGTCTGCCAACCTGATCGGGTGCTGTCTAGGACCCGGTGGTGCAGCACCGGCCTGCCGCCAACCTCGCGTCTGGCGCTGGCACCTAGACAGGCACGGGTCCCCGGTAGCCTCCGGCGTCGTGGAGCTGCTCGTGATCCGCCACGCCCGTCCCGTGCGCGACGAGGCTCCCGAGGGCGGCTCCGCCGATCCGGCCCTGGCCGATGTCGGTCGCCTCCAGGCCGAGGCTGCTGCCGACTACCTGGCCGACGAGGCTGTCGACCACATCGTGTCGTCGTCCATGAAGCGAGCCGTGCAGACGGCTGAGCCCCTGGCCGGCCGGCTCGGGCTCGGCATCGAGACTCTCGACGACCTGCGCGAGTCCGACCACCGGTCCCGGATCTATGTGCCCGCGGAGGAGTACAGCCGGGACGATCCGGCTACCGCCCACTACTACGACGCCGATCTCAGCGAGACCATCTTCTCGGACGGCTACGAAGAGTTCAGGGCCCGGGTGCATAGCGGCTTCGAGCATGTGATCCGCACCAACCGGTCCCGCACCGTGGCCGTGTACTGCCACGGCATGGTCACCGGCGTGTACCTGCAGATCCTCCTCGGCATCGACGACCCGCTGTCGCTGCTGGTCGACTACTGCGGCATCACCCGGGTGGCGGCGTCCGGCACCGGCGTGCGCACGGTGCGCTCCGTGAACGAGACCCACCACGTGCGCCACCTGCTGGAGCGCTGAGGGGTGGTCCCGGTCGCCTCGGGGCCCGCCGGCAGCCACGCCATGCCCGCCGCCCCGGAGCGCTGAGCCGGCGTGTTCACGCTGCTGGTGATGGCGGCGGGCGTCGGCAGGCGCTTCGGCGGCGACAAGCAGCTCGCCGCGGTCGGACCCAACGGTGAGGCCTTCCTCGACTACGCCATAGCCGAAGCGGTCGCGGCGGGCGCCTCCAAGGTGGTGCTTGTGGTTCGAGCCGAGATCGAGTTCGCAGTCCGCGGCCACGTCGAAGCCCGCCACGGCGCCTCGCAGCGAGCCGGCATCGAGTTCGCCTACGTCCGCCAGGACGAGCACGGACCGCCACGGGCCAAGCCGTGGGGCACCGCCCACGCCGTGCTGGTCGCCGCCGACGAGGTGCCCGGACCGTTCGTGGTGTGCAACGCCGACGACTACTACGGCCCCACCGCGCTGTCGGCGCTGGCCGCCGCCGCGGGCGAGCTAGCCGACGGCGAAGCCTGTCTGTGCATCCACCGCCTCGGGCCCTCGCTGTCGCGGACCGGCGCGGTCAGCCGCGGTGTGTGCGAGGTATCCGGCGGCCGCCTGGTCGGCATCGTCGAGCACCACGGCGTGGCCCGGCGAGCCGACGGCGCGATCGCGTCGGCCGTGCCCGCCGTCGAGCTTGCCGACGACGACTCCGTGTCCCTGAACCTGTGGGCCTTCCCCCGGGCCGCGTTCGGCTGGATCGGCGACGGCTTCGACCGGTTCCTGGCCGTCCACCGCGCCGACGCGGACGCCGAATGTCTGCTGCCGACGGTGGTGGCCGAGCGGATGGAGCGCGGCTCGCTGTCGGTTCGGGTGGTGCCCACCGACGAGTCCTGGATCGGCGTCACCAACCCCGAGGACCTGCCGGTGGCCCGGGTCGCTCTGGCCCGTCAACGGGCCTCGGGGTTCGAGACTCGGGCCGGTTGAGAAACCCGACGAAGGAACCGTTCGACAGCGGCCCGAAGTTGAGGCAGTATGTCGAACCCCACCGGTCAACCCCAGGGAGAAGCTCATGACAGCTGTGACCCTGACCGTCAACGGCACCGAGCGGAGCCTCGAAGTGGAGCCGCGCACCCTGTTGGTGCACGCGCTGCGCGACGATCTCGGGCTCACGGGCACGAACGTCGGCTGCGACTCCAGCAGCTGCGGTGCGTGCACGGTGCTTGTGGACGGCCAATCCGCCAAGTCCTGCACCATGTTCGCGGCGCAGGCCGACGGCGCGGAGATCACCACCATCGAGGGTGTCGCCGCCGCCGACGGGACGCTGCATCCCATGCAGCAGGCGTTCCATGAGCACCACGCCCTGCAGTGCGGCTACTGCACGCCGGGCATGGTGATGGCCGCCATCTCGCTGGTCGAGGAGTATCCCGGCCTCGACGAGAGCGGTGTGCGCCACGGCCTGGAGGGCAACCTCTGCCGCTGCACCGGCTACCAGAACATCGTCGACGCCGTGCTCGCCGTGGCGGGCTCGGGAGGTGACTGAGACATGACCATCACCGAAGACGCTCCTGCCGCCCACGTCGGCTCGCGCCGGCTGCGCAAGGAGGATCCGGCCCTGCTCACCGGCGAGGCCAAGTTCATCGACGACCTCGCCCTGCCCGGCGCGGTCTGGGTGGGCGTCGTGCGCTCCACCGAGGCCCACGCCAACATCGTCGGCATCGACGGCTCGGCCGCGCTGGAGATCGACGGCGTGAACGAGGTGCTCACCGGCGAGGACCTGGCCCCGCTCTGGGGCGAAGGTGCCCTGCCGTGCGCTTGGCCGGTCACGCCCGACATGAAGAACCCGCCCCATCTGCCCGTGGCCCGGGGCACGGCCAAGTACGTGGGCGACGCGGTGGCGGTGGTCCTGGCCGACTCCCGCTACGCCGCGGCTGACGGCGCCGCCGCGGTGATCGTGGACTACGAGCCGCTGCCCGCGGTGGTCGAGATTGAGGACGCAGTCGCCGACGGCGCGCCCCTCGCGCATCCCGACCTCGGCACCAACGAGTGCTACACGTGGGGGCTCTGGGGCGACAACGCCCCGGCCGTGGACGCTGCCTTCGCGGACGCAGTGCATGTCGTCAGCGAGCGCTACCTCCAGCAGCGTCTCATCCCGGCGCCGATGGAGCCCCGGGGCTGCGCGGCGGTGCCGTCGCCGGCCGGCGGAGAGCTCACGCTGTACTCGTCCACCCAGATCCCGCACATTCTCAAGGTGATGACCGCGGTGGTCCTCGGCATCGGTGAGAACAAGCTGCGGGTAGTGGCGCCGTCGGTGGGCGGTGGCTTCGGATGCAAGCTCAACGTTTACGCCGAGGAGATCCTGTGCAGCGCCCTGGCGATGCAGCGGGGCGTGCCCGTGCGCTGGACCGAGGGCCGTACCGAGGGCGCCACCTCCACCATCCAGGGCCGGGGCCAGGTGCAGCACATCGAGCTGGCCGCCGACGCCGACGGCAAGGTGCAGGCGGTTCGGGTGAAGCTGCTGGCCGACATGGGCGCCTACCTGCAGCTGGTCACGCCGGGCGTGCCGCTGCTGGGCGGGTTCCTGTACCACGGCTGCTACGACATCGGTCTCTACCTGTTCGAGTGCACGTCGGTGTTCACCAACCGGACCCCGACCGACGCCTACCGGGGCGCGGGCCGTCCCGAGGCCACCTACGCCATCGAGCGGGCCATGGACTCGCTGGCGGTGTCCGTGGGGGTGTCGCCCGAGGAGATCAGGGCCCGCAACTTCATTGGTGCCGACGCCTTCCCGTACTCGTCGCCCGCCGGTCTCATCTTTGACAGCGGCGACTACCAGGCCGTGCTCGACAAGGCTGTCGCGCTGGCCGGGGTCTCCGAGCGCCGGGCCGAGCAGGCCCAGCGGCGGGCCGCGGGCTCGTCGAAGCGGATCGGCATCGGCTTCTCCAGCTACGTGGAGATGTGCGGCCTGGCCCCCAGCCGGGTGCTGGCTTCCCTCGCCTACGGCGCGGGCGGCTGGGAGGCGGCCACGGTGCGGATCTCGCCCACCTGCAAGGTGCAGGTTGTGACCGGCTCCACGCCCCACGGGCAGGGCCATGAGACCTGCTGGTCGATGATCGTGGCCGACCAGCTCGGCGTCGATCCCGACGACGTGGAGGTCCTGCACTCCGACACCGCGGTCAGCCCCACTGGCTTGGACACCTACGGTTCCCGGTCGCTGGCGGTCGGCGGCACGGCGGTCTACATGGCCACCGAGAAGGTGATCGACAAGGCCCGGGCCATCGCGGCCCACCAGCTGGAGGCCAGCGAGGAGGACCTCGAGTTCTCCGGCGGGGTGTTCCGGGTGAGGGGCACGCCCGAGGCCGAGGTGCCGCTGGCGGGAATCGCCTTCGCGGCGTTCACCGCCCACGACCTGCCCGACGGGATGGAGCCCAACCTGGAGGCCCACGTCACCTACGACCCGCCCAACTTCACGTTCCCCAACGGCACCCACATCGCCGTGGTGGAGGTCGACACCGACACCGGGAACGTGGATTTGGTGGACTACGTGGCGGTTGACGACTGCGGCGTGCAGATCAACCCGCTGATCGTCGAGGGCCAGGTGCACGGAGGCATCCTGCAGGGCGCGGCCCAGGCGCTGTACGAGGACGCCGTCTACAACTCCGACGGCCAGCTGGTGTCGGCCAACCTGGGCGACTACCTGGTGCCGTCGGCCGCGGAGGCGCCCCGCTTCCGGCTCGACAGCCACACGTCGCCCAGCCCCACCAACCCGATGGGGGTCAAGGGCGTGGGCGAGGCCGGGACCATCGCGGCCGCCCCCGCGGTGATCAACGCCGTGGTGGACGCGCTGCGGGATCTGGGCATCAGCGATATGCCCATGCCCGCGTCGCCCCAGACAGTTTGGAGAGCCATCGCCGATGCCCAAGGAGGTGCGTCGTGATTCCCGCCGCATTCGACTACGAGGTTGCCGAGTCCGCCGAACACGCGGTTTCGCTGCTGGCCGAGCACGGCGACGACGCCAAGCTGCTGGCCGGCGGCCACAGCCTCATCCCGATGATGCGCTACCGGCTGGCCACGCCGAGCGTGCTGGTGGACGTGGGCCGTCTCGACGACCTGCGCTACATCCGGGCTGGCAACGGCACGGTGTCGATCGGGGCGCTGACTCGCCACAGCGAGTTGGAGCACTCGGCCGCGCTGGCCGAGGCTTGCCCGATGCTGGCGTCGGTGGCGGCACTGGTGGGCGACCCGGCGGTGCGCCACAGGGGCACGCTGGGCGGCACCATCGCCCACGCCGATCCGGCGTCGGACCTGCCTGCGGCGGTGCTGGCGCTGGGCGGCACGATCGTGGCCCAGGGACCGGGCGGGTCGCGTGAGATCGCGGCCACGGACTTCTTCACCGGGTACTTCGAGTCGGTGCTGGCCGACGACGAGATGATCACCGAGGTGCGGGTGCCGGCCGGTACCGGCGGCTGGAACTACCAGAAGTTCAACCGCCGGGCCCAGGACTGGGCCATCGTCGGGGTGGCCGTGGCCGACGGCGGCGCTGGCGTGAGCCTGGTCAACATGGGCTCGGTGCCCATCCGGGCCTCCGGGGTGGAGGCTGCGCTCGCGGGCGGGGCCTCGGCTGCCGACGCGGCCGCCGTGGCCGCCGACGGGCTCGATCCGCCCGAGGACCTCAACGCCGACGCCGAGTACCGCAGCCATCTGGCCAGGGTGCTCACCGAGCGGGCCCTCAACGCCGCCGGAGTGGCGTAAGCGCTGATTGACGCCTCGCCGACCGGCGAGGCTCCGGCGCGCCCATACGGGAGACGGCGCGCTATGCAGTTCGCGCACCTGCTAGTGACGTTTGTCGTCGGTCGTCGTGCTGGTGGTGCCGGACGCGGGCCGCTGGCGCCGCTCGCGTCAACCGGTGACCCTATCACATTCTACAGTAGTCTAATAATAATCTTTAGACTAATTTAGGAACTGCTATAGTCGGTGTTTGTGGACCCCGTTGTCAATCCGTATGCCCCTGGGGCCGGGCAGCGGCCTCCCGAGCTGGCGGGCCGGGGCGAGGAGTTGTCGGGCTTCGGGATCTTGCTCGACCGGCTCAGCGCGGGGCGAGCTGAGCGGGGCATCGTTCTCACGGGGCTGAGCGGTATCGGAAAGACGGTGCTGTTGGAGGAGCTCCGGTCGATGGCCGAGCAGCGCCGATGGGTGGCCGCGTTCGTGGAGGCGGGCGATGCCCGCCCGTTCCGGACACTGGCTGCGGGAGCCCTCACCGCATCGCTGAGGGTGGCCTCGTGGCGGCACCGCTCGTCGGCTCGGCTCCGTCGGGCCCTCGGAGTGTTCAAGTCCTTCTCGTTGCAGGGGTCGCCCGACGGTTCGATCGCGGTGGGCATCGACGTGGACCGCGTGGCCGGCCGGGCCGATTCGGGCAACCTCGAGCTGGACCTGTGCGAGCTGGTCACCGACTTGGGCGAGGCGGCTGCGGAGCTGGGCACGGGCGTGCTGCTGGCCGTCGACGAGCTGCAGGCGCTGGCGCGCTCGGACATAGCGGCCATCCTCGCCGCCGCCCATCAGGCGGGCAGGCAGCGTCTCCCGGTGGCCATCGCCGGGGCCGGGCTCCCGAACCTGCCCGCCCTGCTGATGGACGTGAAGACCTACTCTGAGCGGTTGTTCTCCTACCGGCGGGTCGGCACGCTCGGCCCCGGCGACGCCGCCGAGGCATTGGAGCGGCCGGCTGAGACGCTCGGAGTCTCCTGGCAACAGGCGGCTCTCGACCATGCGGTGGAGAACTCGGGCGGCTATCCCTACTTCCTTCAGCTCTTCGGCAAGACGACCTGGGACTTCGCCCCCGGCCCGAACACCATCGTTCCCGAGGACGCCGCGGTCGGCGTGATCTGGGCGCGCCGCGACCTCAACGCCAACTTCTACGGCATCCGCTGGCAGCGGGCCACGCCAGCGCAGCGCGCCTACCTCTCAGCGATGGCGGCCGAGGCCGGTGACGCCGATGCGGCCGTGTCGACCGGACGGATCGCGGCGCGCCTCGACAAGAGCCACAGCGGCCTCGGCCCGTGCCGCGATCAGTTGATCCGCAAGGGGCTGGTCTATGCGCCCGGGCGCGGTCTCGTGGCCTTCACCGTCCCCGGCATGGGCGCATTCGTCAACAGCCTCTCGAACTGATCGGTTGATCTCAGGCGCGGCTCTCGGGAATCGTGATGACGATCTTGCCGGTGTTCTCGCCGAGACCCGACAGCACCCGATCACCGGGACCATGCCGTCTCTGGCGCTGCTGGGCGGCGGTACGTTGTGCGGGTGCCGGAGCCGTCCGCCGTCGAGCGCGCCGTCGCCGCCCACCGACGCCGTTGGGGCCCGCCCGATCTGGTGGTCCGGGCGCCGGGCCGCGTCAACCTCATCGGCGAGCACACCGACTACAACGACGGATTCGCCCTCCCCATGGCGTTGCCGCTCGACACCGCGATCGCGATGAGTGACGACGGCGACGAGACGTCCGGGCTGGTGACAGTCTCGTCGGTTGGGTTCGGCGAGGTGGTGATCGATCCGACCGCCGATCCGCGGTCGGTCGTGACGTGGGCTCGACACATCGCGGGCGTGGTCGGGCTGCTCGCGGGCCACGGGGTGCCCGCGGGCGGTTGGCGCGCCGCGATCGACACCGACATCCCGATCGGTGCCAGCCTCTCGTCGTCAGCCGCGCTCGAAGTCGCCGCGATCACCGGTCTGCTAGCCCGCGCCGGCCTGCGGTGGTCCCCGATCGCCATCGCCCGCCTCGGCCAGCAAGTCGAGAACGAGGTTGTCGGGCTGCCCAGTGGGATCATGGACCAGTTCATCTCGGCCGGTGCAGTCGCCGCACACGCCAGCCTCATGGACTGTCGGGCACTCACCCTCACCCCGACACCGCTGCCCGACGGCGTCGTGGTGGCCGTCATGGACACCGGGACCCGGCGCGTGCTCGCCGAAGCCGAGTACGGGGACCGTCGCACTGCATGCGAGCGTGTCGCGGCTGAACTCGGTGTGGCCGCGCTGCGGGACGCGACCCTCGAACAGGTGGCCACCATCGCCGACCCCGTCGATCGCCGACGGGCCCAACATGTCGTCACCGAGAACCAGCGCACCCTCGATGCGGTGGATGCGATGCGTCGGGGCGACACCGCCGACTTGGGCCGGCTGATGGACGAGAGCCATGCCAGCCTGCGCGACGACTACGAGGTCTCGGGGCCGGGCCTGGACGCGATCGTCGAGGTCGCACGCACCGCTCCGGGATGTCTCGGCGCCCGCATGACGGGCGGGGGCTTCGCCGGATGCGCCGTCGCTCTCGTCCAAGCGGCTGACGCTGAAGCGTTCGCCGACGCGGTGATCGACCGCTACAGGTTCGACGGCCACACCGCGCGGGTGCGGATGTGTGCTCCATCCGCGGGCGCCTCGGTGGTAGAGATCCCCGGCCCATCGTGATCGCAGGCGCGAGAGTGCCGCTGTCGTTGGTCTCGGTCAGGTGGAATGGGTGCCGTGTGGAGTGGTGGTCGGGCCGCGGTCGAGGCGATGCGGGTCGGGAGTGCCACTGTAGTTGACCTCGGTCAGGTTGAATGTGCCCCGCCGGCCGGTCTTGCGCTCACCCGATAGGCGAACTCGTGGCGCCCGGCCGCTAGCCGGTATTGCGGGAGCACGTCGGGTCCGCAGCTCGCTGTGCCCAGGCCGCGGTGGGCCGCATCGACGCACACCACCAGGCCGTCCCGGCGGCGCAGCTCGGACTGGGTGGCGGCCTCGTAAAGGTCGGCCGGGGTGTGGTGGGTGGCGGAGAAGTGCAGGGCCTGCGGCGCGATGGCGTCGATCCGCACTGCCTCGCGGCCCGCCGGGTCGATGATCTCGAACCACCGGCAGTCCGTGCGCAGCCCGAACTCCTGGGGCACCAGGTACGGCGACTCGTCGGGCTCGGCGCTCCACACTCCCAGCATGGCGCTGCGGTTTCGATCGGGGTAGTTCGCGTGGGGCCCGCGCCCGTACCAGCGCAGCTCGGTGAACCGGGCCGGGATCGTGATGCAGACTCCGATGCGGGGCAGGTCGGCGAGCGACTCGGGGACGTCGACCGTGTGCCGGTAGGTCGTGCCGTGCTCATCGCGTTCGACCAGGACCCGGTGGCCCACGAGTTCCTCGGGCGGGCGACGATCGAGTGCGACATCCCGCCACAGGCGCAGAGCTTGTCCGCCCACCCGCAGCCGTTGCGCGAGATCGGGCATCAACTTGAATCCGTCGTTGTCGGTCGGAGCGCGCCACAGGTTGAGCTGCGGGGACACCAGCGAGTCCGCCGGCGATCCGTTCTGGAGACCATCGGAGCCGGTTGCAGCTAGGAGCGCGTCGCGCCCCCATTCGTTCGAGTCCGCCGGCGACAAGGTCGAGAGACCACCGGCGTGGCGGGCCTTGCCGACCGGAACCTGGACTTGGTCCCAGGCGACGACGTGGCCGGCCCGAGCGAACCACGTGTCGTCTCTCGTCTCCCATCGCACGGTCAGATGGACCTCGCAGCCCGAGTCCGGCCCAACGGGCAGGTCGGGGAGCGGCACGGTCGCCGACGAGTGCGGGCCGACGTCAGGTACCCGCAGCGTGCCCCGCTGGGCGACCACGCCGTCGACGAGCACCTCCCAGCGGGCTCGGAGGTCGCCCAAAGCGGTGAACGAGCGCCGGTTCTCGACCCGCAGGCCGCCACGAGCCCGAGTGACGGTGACAGGACGGTACACCCAGGCCACCTCGCGCATCGCCGGGTGCGGCTCCAAGTCGGCGGACACCAGGCCGTCGGCGACGAAGTTGCCGTCGTGGGGCGTATCGCCGAACTGGCCGCCATATGCGAGGCGCACCCGGCCGTCGGGCAGCCGCTGGCGCAGGCCGTGGTCCTTCCACTCCCACAGGAAGCCCGCACCGACCAGCCCGGCGCCGGCGCCCCGCCGAAGTAGACCACGGCCGTGGCATCCACCGTTCCGGCCGCGGTGAGAGTATCGAACGAGGTGGCGACGGGCAGGTCGGCGATGTGGACGTCGGGGCGCGACTCGATCCAGACGGAGCGGTGCAGGCCCGCCATCCACCACTGATCCTGGTCCTCGATGTAGCTGTGGGCGCTGTACCTCACGACCACGATCGCCAGCTCGTTGCGGTCGGGCACCAGGAACGGCCCCACGTCGTACTCGCTGGGGAGGCGGCTGTCGGTGCCGTATCCGACGAACCGGCCGTTCACGTAGACCGCGTGCACGCTCTCGGCCCCCGCGACATGCAGCACGGCGCGGCGCTTCATCCAGCCGGCCGGCACCGTGAAGGGGCGGCGATACACCCCCGTCGGGTTCCGCTCCGGCAGCCGCGGCGGCGGCCCGCCGAACGGCATCTGGGTGTTGGTGTAGTGGGGCGTGTCCACGAACGCTGGGCCGGACGGGCTGCTGAGGTCCTGGATGGTCCAGTTCCCGGGCACCGCGACGGTTGCGGCCCGGGGTCGCTCGCCCTCCAACGCCTCAGCCGGCACCGCGTCGGGATTGTCGAATAGCTCCAGCGACCAGCGGCCGTCGAGCGGGCGGCGGTCGAACCCAGCCATCGGGACGTGCATCGTCAGCCGATTGAACTGCAGCACCGTCGGATCCGCCCAGGGTCTGATCTCGCCGATGACGGGCAGCATGAGCGGCTCCTGACCTGATCGACGGGCGTCAGCCGAGTTGGCGGAGTCGGGCGGCGACGGGCGGCATGGGCGGCTCCTGGCGTGACAGTCGGCGTCAGCCGGGTTCGTGGAGTCGGGCGGCGACGGGCGGCATGGGCGGCTCCTGGCGTGACAGTCGGCGTCAGCCGGGTTCGTGGAGTCGGGCGGCGACGGGCGGCATGGGCGGCTCCTGGCGTGACAGTCGGCGTCAGCCGGGTTCGTGGAGTCGGGCGGCGAGGTCCTCGGGGACGACCGGGTTGAAGAACTCCTCGCTCGCCACCTCGGCGGCGGCGATGAACCGCGGCACGCCGGCCGAGCGCCACGGCGAGACGATCTCGATGTTGAACCAGGCGTCGTCATATCCCTTCTCGACGCTGGGGCGCTGGTTCAGCCACATCATGTAGGGGAGCGGCTGGCCGTAGAGCCGATCGAACCGGCGACGACGATGCCGCCGCGCCGACCACGACCGCGGCGCCGGCCACGACCGCGGCGCCGGCCACGACCGCGGCGCCGACCACCACGGCCGACGTCGGCGTCGGCACGGCGACGTTGGGCTCGAACTATTCCGGCGACAAGAACAAGACCGCCCTCGCCGCGGCCGTCGCCGCGACCGGCATCGACACCGTCATCAACACCATCGACCACAACACCTACCAGGAGAACTTCAACACCTACATCCAGCAGCCCGACGACGTGGTGTCGTGGTTCGCCGGCTACCGCATGCGGGCCTTCGCCAGCAAGGGCGTCCTGGGCGATATCTCCGACGTTTGGGCCGGCCTCGACGGCATGTCCACGGGTTTCAAGAGCGCCTCGTCGGGCCTCGACGGCAAGCAGTACTTCGTACCCTTCTACTTCTATCCGTGGGCCGTCCAGTACCGCAAGAGCCTGTTCGCCGACAACGGCTACTCGATCCCCACGACTTGGGACGAGTTCAAGGCGCTGTGCGACACGATGACCGCTGACGGTGTCACGCCGCTGTGCGCGGCCAACGACGGTCGCTGGCCGCAGATGGGCATGTTCGACATGATCAACATGCGCGTCAACGGCTACGACTACCACGTCAGCCTGATGGGCGGCAACGAGGACTGGGAGAGCGCAGAGGTCAACAACGTCTTCGCTACCTGGGAGGAGATCCTTCCCTACTACCAGCCCGACCCCAACGGCCGTACCTGGGAGGACGCCGCCAGCGCCCTCGGCGACAAGTCGGCCGGCATGTACCTGCTCGGCACGTTCATCACGTCGAGTTTCGACGGCGAGACCCAGGCCGACATCATCGACGACATCGACTTCTTCCTGTTCCCCGAGATCAATCCCACTCACGGGCAGGACGCGATCGAGGCGCCCATCGACGGCTTCATGATGGCCGTCGACCCCGCCAACGAGGAGGGCGCCAAGGCTCTGCTCAGCGGTCTCGGCTCGGCCGACGCCGTCGACGCCTACATAGCCGTCGACCCGTCGGTCGTGGCCGCCAACAGCAACGCGGACACGAGCGGGTACAACGCGCTGCAGAAGAAGTCGGCAGAGGCCGTGGGCTCCGCGAAGTACATCGCGCAGTTCCTCGACCGGGACACCGATCCGGACTTCGCCGCCAACGTGGTCGGCGTCGGCATCGCCGACTTCCTCGCCACACCCGGCAACATCGGCACTATTCTCGCCGACATTGAGGCCAAGAAGCAGACGTACACCTTCGAGTGAGCCGCACGGGGTCGGGACGATTCCCACAGATCCCCACGACGTGACGGCGGCGCCCCGGCCGGGGCGCCGCCGTCGTCGTCCCTCCACCCTCACGGGCTCCGACCGAACCTGGCTGAGGGTGATGGTCGGCGTGCCGGCCGTACTGCACATCGCGCTGGTCTGGATCCCTGCGGCCCTCACCGTCGTCCTGTCGTTCACCGAGTGGGACAACCTCACCCCGCTGAGCGACATCCGAGATGTCGGCTTCCGGAACTACTGGATCATCTTCACCGTTTTCGACGCCGACCTGTTCGAGGCGCTGTCCAACAATCTCTTCCTGATCTTCTGGCTCACAATCTGCTCGGCGTTCGGCATGCTCTTCGCCTACCTGCTCGACAAGAACCTCCGGGGCGGGCGCGTCTACCAGAGCATCTACTACTTCCCGGTAGTCCTGTCTCTCGCTGTGGTCGGATTCATCTGGAAGTCGACGATGTTCTCGCGCGACCACGGCCTGCTCAATGCGGTGTGGCCCGGCGAACCCATCGACTTCGTCGGGGACGGCACCAAGTTGTTCTCGGTTGACCTGCCGTTCCTCGACTATCCGCAGGGACTCTCGAAGAACTTCGCCGCGCTGCTGGTCGCGATGGCGTGGCGGCACATCGGCTACATCATGGTGATGTACCTGGCCGGTCTGAAATCGGTCGATCCAGCTCTGCGCGAGGCGGCCTCGATCGACGGCTGCAACGAGTGGCAGAGCTTCCGGCAGGTGGTCTTCCCGTCGCTGAAGCCCATCAACGTGGTCGTGGCGGTGATCACCGTCATCGAGGCCCTGCGGGCCTATGACATCATCGCCGCCCTCAACGAGCCTCGCGGCACCGACGTCATCGGCACGCTCGTCACCAAGAGCCTGCTTGGCGAGGGCGGCGGACGGGTCGGATTCGGATCCGCCTACGGAGTGGTCATGCTGGTGCTCTGTCTCGGGTTCATCATCTGGTATGTCACGAACCACTACCGGGAATCGGATCTATGAGCGACGCGGCCCTCGGCACCGGCACGGCAACGATTCCCGAAGACGGGCTCGAAGAGATCCGATTTCTGCGGGCCGAGCGGCGCGGGCCGCGGATCACACCGATGCGCGTCGTGCTCCACGCCTTCCTGATCGTCATGGCCCTGGCCTGGCTCGTCCCGATCGGCACCGCCGTGTACAACTCCTTCCGCTACTACCAGGCCGACACCCAGCCCAACGGACCGTTCGCGGCGCCCGAGACGCTCACGCTCGACAACTACCGCGACGCGTGGCAGGTCGGCGAGATGGCCAAGGCGTTCGGCAACACCGCGTTCATCGTCATCCCGGCGCTGTTCCTCACGCTCCTGCTCGCCGCCATGGTGGCCTACGCCTGCACCCGGTACAGCTGGAGGTTCAACATCGCCTTCCTCGTGCTCTTCACCGCCGGCAACCTGATGCCCCAGCAGGTGCTGTTCCAGCCGCTGTTCCAGATCCTCAAGCGCCTGCCGTGGCCCGACATCCTGTCCGACACCAACACCGGCAGCCTGCTGGGCACGAAGATCGCAGTGATACTGATCCACGTGGCCTTCCAGGTCGGGTTCTGCACGTTCGTCCTCGCCAACTACATTGAGACCATCCCCACCGAGATCAGCGAGGCTGCGGCCGTCGACGGCGCCGGCGTGGGGCGCCGGTTCTTCCAAGTCATCCTCCCGCTGACCCGACCGGCGCTCGCGGCGCTGGGCACGCTGGAGTTCACCCGGCTCTACAACGACTTCTTCTGGGGCTCCGTGCTGCTCAACCAAGGCGACGAACGCCCGATCACCTCGTCGATCTCCATCCTCAACGGCCAGTACGGGAGCGACTTCAACCTGATCGCGGCGGCGTCGATCCTGATCGCCCTGCCAACGCTGATCGTCTACCTGATCCTGCAGAAGCAGTTCATCTCGGGCCTCACCCTCGGTGCCAACAAGGGCTGACCTGATCCGCCTGCGCGGGCCCGGCACCGACGTGGTTGTCGACCTGTCGCACGGTGCGCCGGTGATCGTGCACTGGGGGGCGCCCCTGGGACACGGCCCCGCCGGCGCATCGATCGGCACTGCGCTCGACCGGCCGCTGGTGCCGGGCTCGTCCGATGTGGTGGCGCCGGTCTCGGTCGTGCCCGAGCACGGATCCGGCTTCCCGGGACGGCCTGGGCTGCTGGGCTGCCGCAGTAGCGGCGCTGGCTGGGCCCCCCGGTTCCGGCCGGTCGGACACACGCTCGACTGCAACCGCCTCTCCGTGGCGGCCCGTGACGACGTCGCCGGCCTCGCGCTCACCACGACGATCGAGCTCGGCCACGCCCTCACCGTGCGGGTGGAGCTGGTCAACACGAGCGAGCGGGAGCGGTATCTGCTCGACGGGCTGAGCGTCACGCTGCCCGTTCCTCAGCGAGCCGCCGAGCTGGTCACGTTCACCGGGCGCTGGGCCCGCGAGTTCCAGCCCGTGCGGACGCCGTGGACCCAGGGGGCCTGGACCGTCGAGAACCGCCGGGGCCGCCCGTCCCACGAGCATCCCCCACTGCTTTTCGCGGGGACGCCCGGGTTTGGCGAGTGGGCGGGCGGCGTGTGGGGGGCGCACCTCGCGTGGAGCGGCAATCACGCGCTGGTCGCCGACAGGCTGGCGGACGGGCGGCGCTACATCCAGCTCGGCGAGCTGCTCCACCCGGGCGAGCTCACCCTCGAGCCGGGAGCGTCGTACTGCAGCCCCGAGGTGGTGGCGGTGCACAGCGGAGCCGGGCTGACCGCGGCCACGCAGCAGTTCCACCGTCACCTGCGGGCCCGGCCGACCCATCCGCGGTCCCCTCGGCCGGTGCTGTACAACACATGGGAGGCTGTCCACTTCGATCATGACCTCGACAGGCTCCGGGCCCTGGCCGAACGGGCCGCACGGGTCGGGGTGGAGAGGTTCGTGCTCGACGACGGCTGGTTCGGGTCGCGGCGCGACGAAACGTCGGGGCTCGGCGACTGGGTGGTGTCGCATGACGCCCACCCTCAGGGCCTCGGCCCGCTGATCGAGCACGTCACCGGGCTCGGTATGCAGTTCGGCATCTGGGTCGAGCCGGAGATGGTCAGTCCCGACAGCGACGTCTACCGGGCCCACCCCGAGTGGGTGCTCACCACCGACGGCTACGAACCGGTGCTGGCCAGGCACCAGCTCCTGCTCGACCTCGCCCAGCAGCACCCGTTCGACCATGTGCTCGGCCAACTCGACGCCCTGCTGAGCGACCACGACATCGCATACCTGAAATGGGACATGAACCGTGACCACATCGGGGCCAGCGGTGCCCGGGGCGCGGCGGGCACCCACGAGCAGACTCTGGCGCTGTACCGGCTCCTGGACGAGTTACGCCAGCGGCATCCTGGCGTGGAGATCGAGAGCTGCTCGTCGGGCGGGGCCCGGATCGACCACGAGATGCTGCGACGGACTGTGCGGGTGTGGACGAGCGATTGTGTCGACGCGCTGGAGCGCCAGACGATCCAGCGCGGGGCATCGATGCTGATCCCGCCCGAGCTGATGGGCGCTCACATCGGCCCCGAGCGGGCGCCCGCCACGGGCCGGCGCCACGATCTCGCGTTCCGGGCCGCCACCGCGCTCTTCGGCCATCTCGGCATCGAGTGGAACCTGCTCGGGCTCGACGACGCCGAACTCGACGCCGTCGCCGAGGTGGTCGCGCTGCACCGGCGGTTCAGGCCATTGCTGCACGGCGGCGACGCTGTGCGCTTCGACACGGAGCCCGCCTACATCGCGCACGGGGTGTACGCACCCGACCGATCAGAGGCGCTCGTGAGCTTCGCGGCGGTGGCGTGGGCGCCGAGCCAGACGCCGCCGCCGCTGCTGGTGCCCGGACTCGATCCTGATCGGCGCTACAAGGTGGGACACATGCCGCTTCCGGGCGAACGGCGATGGCCGCAGCGCTCCGCCTCGGCATGGACGACCGGCGGCGCTGTCCTCGCTGGCGACGAACTGGCGCACATCGGCGTGCAAGCGCCCCCGCTGCACGCCGAGACTGCGATACTGATCCACATCCAGGCCGTGCGAAGCTCCGCTTGAGGTGATCGGCCCTGGCACGATCCCACCTTCGGGCGATTCAGACGGAGCAGTTCGGCCGCGGATGGGCTGTCGGAACCACCGCCGACCCGGATGGTCGGGCCCGGGGACTGTGCGGAGCGCTCGCCTCAGGGGTTGTCGGGCGGAATGGTTATGGCGATCTTGCCGGTGTGCTCGCCGGCCTGCTGGACCCGTTGGGCCTCAGCCAGCTCAGTCCAGTCGAACGTGTGGCTGACATGGGGGCGCAGGCCTGAGCCCATCGCCGCGGCCAGGTCCCGCAGCGCGGCCGCGCTGCCCACGGCGATGCCCTGGAGCCGGATCTGGCGGGTCAGCACCGAGGTCACCGGGACCTGCGCCGCGCCGAAGCCCGACAGCACCCCGATGACCGCGACGGTGCCGTCCATGCGGGCCGCCTTGATGGACTGGGCCAGGGTGTGCTCGCCGCCGAGGTCGATCACCAGGTCGGCGCCCCGGCCGTCGGTGATGTCGATGACGGCGTCGTGCCATTCGGGGGTTGACACGTAGTTGATGACGTGGTCGGCGCCGAGCGAGCGGGCGGTGTCGAGCTTCTCGTCCGACGACGAGGTGACGACGACGGTGGCGCCCGCGGCTGCGGCCAGCTGCACCGCGTACAGCGACACGCCGCCGGTTCCCTGGGTCACCACCACGTCACCGGGTTTCACGTCGGCTACCCGCAGCGCGCTCCAGGCGGTGACCCCGGCGCACACGAGCGTGGCCGCTTCGCCGTCGCTGAGGTCGGCCGGCGCGGGGACAAGGGCGTTGGCCGGGTACACCATGTGCTGCTGGAGCCATCCGTCGCCGGTGTCGCCCGGCGTGATCCGGTGCTTCTCCCGCGTGAGGGCCCCGTCGAGCCACAGCGGGTGGAACGCACCCACAACCCGGTCGCCGACGGCCACTTCGTCGACGTCGGATGCCACCGCCACGACCTCGCCGCAGCCGTCGGTCATTGGCACCCGGGGCCACGGGCCCCGGATCAGGCCCATCAGGTTGACCAGGTCGTGGTAGTTCATGCTCGATGCCCGCACCGCCACCACAGCCTGGCCAGGGCCCGGCTCGGGCACGGGCCGGTTCTCGGGTCGGGGCGCCTCGCCCGGCCCGGCCATGACCATGGCAATGCTCACGGCTCAACCTCGTTCGCCGCCGGTCGCCGTCCACTGATGGCTGTGTGCGGGTGCTTGAGCGTCACCCACAGCAGACTATGGCCGCGATGCCTCGCAGTTGGGGGCCGTTGAGGGAATACGGTGAGGGCGTGAATCGTGACGGATCGCCTTTCCGCCCGGATTGGGTCTCCGATGAACTGTTCCCGTTCGAGAGCAGGTTCTTCGCCACCGCGTCCGGGCAGCAGATGCACTACGTCGACGAGGGCGAGGGCGAGCCGGTCGTCTTCGTTCACGGCAACCCGGCGTGGTCCTTCGAGTTCCGCCACCTCGTCGCCGGGCTCCGGGCGCAGAACCGGTGCATCGCCGCAGACCACATCGGTTTCGGCCTGTCGTCGCGCAGCGACCGCCACGAGGACCATCACCCGCGCGCCCACGCCGAGGCGTTCGAGGCCCTGCTTCTGCACCTCGACGTCCGGGACGCGACCCTTTTCCTCACCGACTGGGGCGGGCCGATCGGGCTGGACTTCGCCCGCAAGCACCCGGAGAGGGTGAAGCGGCTGGTCATCGCCAACACGTGGTGCTGGCCGGTGAACCGCGACCCCCACTTCTGGTTCTTCAGTTCTGTGATGTCTAGCTTCGTCGGCCAGTACCTGATCAAGAAGCGCAACTTCTTCGTCAACGGGGTCATGCCCAAGGCGGTGGCCGACAAGGCCATCCTTACGCCAGAGGTCATGAGCCACTATCGCAACGCCCAGCCCACCCCGGAGGCCCGGGCCGCCAACGCGGCGCTGCCCGGCTTCATCGTCGGCGCCTCCGAGTGGCTCCAGTCGATCTGGGACGACCGGGCCGTCTTCGTCGGCAAGCCGTCCCTGATCTTCTGGGGCGCCAAGGACATCGCGTTCCGGACCAAGGAACTGGAACGCTGGAAATCCGAGCTGTCGCAGTGCGAGGTGCACGTGTTCGAGGATTGCGGCCATTTCGTGGCCGAGGAGGCGGCGGGACAGGTGCTGCCCGCATTGCAAGCCTTCCTGAGATAGCAGTCTGACGGCACACGGGCCTTGTTGATCTCCGGCGCAGCAACGCCTCGGTCTGGACGGAATCCAGAGACGCCTACGCAGCGCTTGATCGGCGCCTTCGGGGACTCCGGCTGGCCGGCCCTCCTGGACTGGACCGTCATTCACCCCGCGAACTGTGAGTATTGGACCCGGCAGTGGATGCTCGGGCTGGCTTTGTAGGAGAGCGGAACGCGGGTAACACTGGCGACATGTCTCGACTTCCTTCTGCCGTCACTCGCACCTCGGTGTCGGGGATGGTCTCGACCGTCGATCACCTGGCCACTGGTGTCGGGGTGGATCTGCTGCGCAAGGGCGGGTCGGCCGCGGACGCGGCGGTGGGCGCCAACGCGGTGCTGGCCGTGACGTCGCCTCACATGTGCGGTCCCGGTGGCGATGTGTGGGCGTTGGTGCATGACGGGGGCAGTGAGCCGCCGGCTGCGCTCGACAGCGCCGGGTTTGCGGGCTCGGGGGCCGACGCCGAGCGGCTGCGGGCGCAGGGCTGTGAGGAGATGCCGCTGCACGGCGATATCGCCTCGGTGACCGTGCCCGGCGCAGTTGACGGCTGGCTGGCCCTGCACGCCCGCTACGGGCGGCTGCCGCTGGCCGATGTGCTGGCCGAGGCGGTGCGGATCGCCGATCGAGGGTTCGCGGCCTCGCCGCTGCTGGCCGAGCGGGCCGGCGAGGTGGCCGGGGTGGAGGGCAACACCGACATCCCGGTCGGTCTGCGGCCCGGCGCCGTGGTGCGGCGCCCCGGCACAGCCCGGGCGCTGAGGGCCGTGGCCGAGCGGGGCCGCGTCGGCTTCTACGGCGGCGAGTTCGGCGAGGGCCTGATCGCGCTCGGCGCCGGCGAGTACACCGAGGCCGACCTGGCTCGGCCGGTCGCCCGCTGGGTGGAGCCGGTGCGGGCCGAGGCCTTCGATCACGTGCTGTGGACGGTGCCGCCCACCTCGCAGGGCTACCTGACTCTGGCCGGGGCTTGGATCGCCGACGGACTCGACCTCGGCGAATCCGACGACGGGCGGTGGGCTCATCTGCTGATCGAAGCGGCCTCGCAGGCCGCCCACGACCGGGTGCGGGTCCTGTACGAGGGCGCCGACGGCCAGGCGCTGGTCGATCCGGCCCGCCTGGGCCCTCGGCGCGACGCCATCGACCCGGAACGGGCCGGCAACGTCGTCGCCCCCGCAGGAGCGGGCGACACCACCTATCTGTGCGCGGTGGACGGCGACGGTATGGGGGTGTCGCTCATCAACTCCAACGCCAGCGGCTTTGGCGCCCACCTGATGGTCGGGAGCACAGGCATCTTCCTGCACGACCGGGGCATCGGCTTCAACCTGGTTCCCGGCCACCCGGCCGAGTATGAGCCGGGTCGCCGCCCACCCCACACCCTGTCGCCGGCGCTGGTCACCAACACCGACAGCACCCTGCGCCAGGTGGTGGGCACGATGGGCGGCGACTCCCAGCCGCAGATCCTCCTGCAGTTGCTGGCCCGCACCCTGGGCCTCGGCCAGTCGCCCGGCGCTGCCATTCGCGCCCCCCGCTGGGTCCTGGGCCCCGCCGACCAGGAGGCCGGCTTCGCCACTTGGCGCCCCGGCCAGGGCCGCCGGGTGCTGGTCGAGGACGCCGCCACCGGCTGGCACGAGTCCCTAGCCGCCCGAGGTCACGCCACCGACCTGCGCGAGAACGCGCCCCACAGCTTCGGCCACGCCCACCTCATCGAGGTCACCAAGCACGGTACCCTCGCCGGAGCCGCCGACCCCAGAGCCCAAATAGGAGCAGCCGCCGGCCTCTAGCCCTCACCCATCAGGCCGAGAGGTCGCTCTCCTGGACGACTTCCACTCTCACGTCTACATCGTCCGCGCTGACCTCAAGAAGGTCAGCAACGAGGCTCCGAGCGACATCCTCCACCTCGGCAAAGCTGCGCGCCTGGCTCACACCGAGCATGTTGTCGGGCAGGCCCGACACGACTTCGATCTCCCACCAATCTCCAGATCGCACGGCAACCACCCGATAAGTTGCTGCATTCATCGTTTCTCCGTGAGTCTCTCGGAGTGAGATTTGAATGTTATTATGTGATGTTAAATGCAGGACTACGTTGGTGAGTCTCCGCGGATGCGACGGTCCACCGAATCAGACCCGCCCCCCGAGCGGGCTCATACTCCCACTCTTGACGAGGTGTTGGAACGAGCCGGAGGCCGGACAGGGGGCTACATCGGCAAGGCCGAGGCTGTGGCAGCCGTACGCGCCGAACGAGACTCGCGCTGACTGTCGTCTCACACCCGACATCTAGGATGGGAGTCCATTAACCGAGCGAACGCGGAGGTTGGAGTGACTACGACCGTTGTCAGCTGGAACATTGCCAAGCGGTGGGAGCCGTGGCGCCAACTCGCGGCCATGGATGCCGACGTTGCCCTACTTCAGGAGGCCGGCATGCCGCCGGCAGATGTGGCCAAGAGAGTCGATACGGGTCCCGACGAGCACTGGGACTCGAATGTGTGGAATTCGCGTTGGTGGGAGGGCCGCTTCAAGAATCTGTTCGATCGTTGGCCGAAGGTGGTGAGGCTGTCGAAGCGAGTCGAAGTCGAGTGGTTCAAGCAGATCAGTCCGATAGGCGGGATGGCTGAGGACGAGATTGCTGTTAGCGGCATTGGCACGATCGCGGCCGCTCGCGTCAAGCCCACAGATGGTTCGGCGCCGTTCATAGCGGTGTCTATGTACGCGAGATGGGTGACCCCGCACCCAGATGTCCACAGCAACTGGATCTACCAGGACGGCTCAGCGCACCGTATCATCTCGGACCTGTCGGCCTTCATCGGCAGCACCGACCCCAGCACGCATCGCATCCTCGCGGCTGGTGACCTCAACATGATCTACGGCGCCACCGAAGACAACCGGCTGGCGCTTCCGGCCCGCGATCGCACCGTCACCGACAGAATGACGGCACTCGGCATGGAGTTCCTGGGTCCCCAATACCCGGACGGCAGGCGGGCGAGCCCAACGCCCTACGGCTTGCCGCCCGACACCCGGAACGTGCCCACCTACCACACCAACCGCCAGTCACCGGAGACGGCGCAGAACCAGCTCGACTACGTGTTCGCCTCCCGCGGTTTCCACAAGAGCGTCAAGGTGCGGGCCATGAATGGCGTCGAAGAGTGGGGGGCCAGCGACCATTGCCGTCTACTGACCGAAGTCGACGACGATGCTGCACAGCCGTTGTGGGAGTCAGAACGACAAGTGCAGGGCAACTGATCGTCGGTTAGGGGGAGCTTCCCCCCGCCCCGACCTGCGAGTCAGAGTCGCGGGAACGAATCACGCCAGTCGGAGCCGCGAGAGCTACCCCGCGGCTCGGAGCGGTCGGACATGCGGATGTGAAGGCTCACGCGATGCTGGGGCCGCGGCGGTCGTCGTTGTTCTGGACGCCGACGTTGCGCGTGCTCGAAGCGAATAGCTATGGCGAGGCGAACCTTCTCTCACGCGAGCGCGCTGGCGTGGGCTTGTCCAAGCAGTTCTATGGCGCTCTGCCTCGGCAAGGGCGAGTTCGACGAGACTGGCTATCCGATGAACATCTGGGCATAGCTGCTGGCACACACGCTGAGTTGAACCGTCGCTCGCGGGAGCGCACTGGTCCGGCGGTGGCAGCACTTGAAGAGGTGGTGCCGGGTTACCCTGGCCAGTGTCAGAGGCCTGACCAGACGGGAGGTGTGAGCGGTGTTCGAGCGGTTCACCGACAGGGCCCGTCGAGTCGTGATCCTGGCCCAGGAAGAGGCGCGCCTTCTCAACCACAACTACATCGGCACCGAGCACATCCTGCTGGGCCTCATCCACGAGCACGAGGGGGTGGCGGCCAAGGCGTTGGAGTCGCTCGGCACAAGCCTCGAGTCGGTGCGGGGCCAGGTGGAGGAGATCATCGGCCAGGGCGCCAAGCCGCCCGGCGGCCACATTCCCTTCACGCCAAGGGCCAAGAGGGTTCTCGAGTTGAGCTTGCGCGAGGCGCTGCAGCTCGGCCACAACTACATCGGTACCGAGCACATCTTGCTGGGCCTGATCCGCGAGGGCGAGGGAGTCGCCGCGCAGGTGCTGGTCAAGCTGGGCGCGGATCTGGCCCGGGTGCGCGAGCAGGTTGTCCATCTATTGGCGACTCTGGGAGAGGTGTCCTCGTCGGCCTCGGGGGGTGAGTCGGAGCGGGTTGTCGGCGAGCCCTCGGCCAGCCGGTCAAGCGTCTTGACGAGCCGGGAACGCGTCAACGTCTCCAGCGGGGGGCCGTTGGAGGCGACCGTCGGGTACTCCCGGGCGGTTCGGGTAGGTGACCACGTGGCCGTGGCCGGCACGACAACACTGCATCCCGACGGGGTCGACCATCCCGGCGACTGCTATATGCAGTCCCGGGCGGTGCTGCGGCTGATCGAGGACGCGCTGCAAGAAACGGGAGCGACCCTCAGCGATGTGGTGCGGACGCGGGCGTTTCTCACCGACATCTCGACAGCTGACGACTACGGGCGGGCCCACGGCGAGGTGTTCGGCGACATCCGTCCCGCGGCCACGCTGGTGGAGGTCTCGGCTCTGGTGCACCCCGACCTCGTGGTCGAGATCGAGGTCGACGCCATCGTGTCGTCGGGGGGCGTCTGACGGCTGGGCCTCAGGAGGCAGGCAGAGTCGACGCCATCGTGTCGTCGGGGGGCGTCTGACGGCTGGGCCTCAGGAGGCAGGCAGAGTCGACGCCATCGTCTCGTCCAGGCGGGCCCGATATCTGGCTTCGGGGAGTGCCGGCTTCCGCACCGGTAGGGTTTGCGGCGATGCGCGGCGTGATCTCGGCAGCGGGTTGCGTGCCGTACCACCGGCTCGACCGGTCCGAGATCGGCGCATTCTTCGGCTCCGGCGGAGGCAAGGGCAGCCGGGCGGTCGCCTCCTACGACGAGGACACCACCACCATGGGCCAGGCCGCCGCCGATCTGGCCCTGCGGTCCACTCATGTCGAGCCCGAAGCCCTCTGGTTCGCCACCTCGGCCCCCGCCTACCTCGAGAAGACCAACGCGGCCGCGGTTCATGCCGCGCTGCGACTCGATGCGTCTGTCGCTGCGCTTGACTTCGGGGGCGCGATCCGCTCGGGCATAGGCGCTCTGCGGACTGCGCTGTCCGCTGGAGGCTCCAGCGCGACGCTCGTGGTGGCGTCGGACATGCGAGACGGCCTGCCCACCGGCGTCGACGAGGCCTCGGCGGGCGACGGGGCCGCGGCGGTGCTGGTCGGCGACGACTCCGCCGGATCCGTGCTGGCCGAATATCTCGGCGGTGCCTGCCGCACCCTGGAGATCACCGAGCGCTGGCGCATCCCCGGTGGGTCACGCTCGCAATCCTGGGAGGAGCGCTTCGCCGCGGCCGCCTACGCCCCGGTGGCCGCCGAGGCATGGGCGGCAGCGCTCGCAGACAGCGGGCTCGACGGCGTCTCCGATGTCGATCACCTGGCCATCACCGGGCTCAACTCGCGAGCCGTCGCCTCTGCGGCTCGCGCCATCGGCGCCGACCCCCGCGGTCTCGCCGACTCCCTTCTCGACACCGTCGGCAACACCGCCACCGCCCACCCCGCGCTGCTGCTGTGCTCGGCGCTGGAGCAGGCCCGACCCGGCGAGACCATCGCCGTGGTGGCGCTGTCCGACGGGGTTGAGGCGATCGTCCTGCGGGCCACCGAGGCCCTGGCCGGCAACAGCTTCACCTCGCCCATTGCTGCCCAGATCGCCGCGGGAGGGCCGGTTAGCTACGGCCGGTTCCTGGCCTGGCGCCAGATGGTGGCGGTCGAGCCGCCCAACCGCCCGCGGCCCGCACGCCCCTCGTCGGCGGCAGTCCACCGCCGGGCCGACTGGAAGTACGGGTTCGCCGGATCACGCGACCGGTCCTCGGAGATGGTGCATCTCCCTCCGGCGCGGGTGTCGGAGAGGGGCGGCGCGGCCGACGACATGGACCCTGCGCCCATGGCCCACACGACAGGCACCGTCGCCAGCTTCACCGTGGACCGGCTCGCCTACTCACCCAGCCCGCCCACCGTGTTCGCAGTGGTCGACTTCGACGGCGGAGGCCGAACTCCGCTCGAGCTGACCGATGTGGACGCCGACGATGTCCATGTCGGCATGCGGGTGGTGCCCACATTCCGGCGCCTGTACACCGCCGATGACATCCACAACTACTTCTGGAAGGCCCGCCCGGTGCGGGCCGGCGAGTCTGCGGAGACACCATCGGGAGCGAGCCGATGAGCACCGACGGCAACCGATCGACACCACCGGCAACAGCGTCATGAGCTCGCACGGGATCACCGATCGAGTGGCCGTGATCGGGATGGGCTGCACGCCCTTCGCCGAGCACTGGGACGCCTCGCTCGACGACCTGATTATCGACGCGGCCCACTCCGCCTACCGCTCCGCGGGCATCGCCCAGGACGACATCGACGCCTTCTGGTTCGGCACCTCCCAGTCGGCCGCCTCCGGGCTGGCCATGGCCGGGCCTCTCAAGATCCACGGAAAGCCCGTGACCAGGGTGGAGAACTACTGCGCCACCGGCTCCGAGGCGCTGCGCCAGGCCTGCTACGCGGTGGCCTCCGGGGCCTACGACACGGCCTTGGCCCTCGGCGCCGAGAAGGTCAAGGACGGCGGCTACCAGGGCCTCAACGCCTTCCCCATCCCGTCCGACGGCACCCAGCGCACCCTCACCGCGGCGGCCATGTTCAGCCTGATCCTTCCCGCCTACGCCGACCGCTACGACGTGGACCCCGGCGAGCTGCGCTATGCCGCGGCCCGCATCGCCTCCAAGAACCACTACAACGGCGCCCGCAACCCTCTGGCCCAGTTCCGCCGGGAGATTGCGGCCGCGCGCATCTGCGAGATGCCCGCGGTGGCCGGGATGCTGTCGGTGTTCGACTGCGCCGGGGTGGCCGACGGGGCCGCGGCCGCCATCGTGTGCCGCTCCGAGGACGCAGGGCGCTGGTGCGCCGATCCGCTGTACGTCAAGGGCCTGTCGGTGGTGACCGGTACCGGCGCGGGGTCGCTCGACCCCGACTACGACTACACCACGTTGCCGGAGTGCGCCCATGCTGCGGTCGATGCCTACGCCCAAGCTGGTGTGACCGACCCCCGGTCGCAATTCGCGCTGGCCGAGGTGCACGACTGCTTCACGCCCACCGAACTGGTGCTGATGGAGGACCTGGGGTTCTCGAAGCGGGGCGCCGCCTGGCGCGACGTGCTCGACGGCGCCTTCGACCTTGACGGCGAGCTTCCCGTCAACTCCGACGGCGGGCTCAAGTCCTTCGGCCATCCCGTGGGTGCCAGCGGCCTGCGAATGCTCTATGAGCTGTGGCTGCAGCTTCGGGGGGAGGCACCCGCGGAGCGCCGCATCCCCGAGACCGGCCGGACGCTGGGGCTCACCCACAATCTCGGCGGCTATCCCGGCGAACTCGTCAGCTTCGTCGGCGTCTTCGGCACCGAACCCGGTCCTCCCCGAACTTCCGGGAGTTGAGCTCGCATGTGACGCACAACTCCCGGAAGTTCGATGCGATGCTCGCAAAGGAGCGCTGACATGCCCGTTCGACCCCTCACCGGCATCCGGATGATCGACCTCGCCGTGGATCGGGGCGAACTCGGGGGCCGCCTGCTGAGCGATCTTGGCGCCGATGTCGTAATGGTCGAGCCGCCCGAGGGGTCGCCCAGCCGCCGGCTGCCCCCGCTGGACCCCCTCACGCCGGAGCACTCCCTGTTCTTCACCATGCGCAGCTGCGGCAAGCGCAGCGTGGTGCTCGACCTCGGCACCGCGGATGGCCGTGCGAGCCTCGAGGCACTCCTCGCTAGCGCTGATGTGCTGATCGACTCGGCCGAGCCGGGAGCGCACGCGGCTGCTGGCCATCCCGAACTCGACGCCGAGGCGCTAGCCGCCCGCCACCCCCATCTGGTGGTCGCCTCGGTCACCGCCTACGGCCGCACCGGCCCCTACGCGGGCCGCGACGTGCCCGGCTCGGTCATCGATGCCACCTCGGGCATGTGCTGGAAGGCGGGCCTGCCCGAGCGTGAGCCGCTCATGCCGCCGGGCAACATCTCCGGCGACATTGCCGGGCTGATGGCCGCGTTCGCGGTCGTCTGTGCCCTGATCCAGCGCTGCGGCCACGGCGCCGGCCAGCTCATCGATGTGTCGGCCAACGAGTCGACCGCTCAGATCACCGACTGGTCGCTGCCCAACTCGTCCAAGAGCATGGTCGCGGGCATCGAGCCCGTCGAGATCAGGGCCGGGCCGGGGCCGGTGTACACGATCCTCGCCGCGGCCGACGGGTTCGTGCGATTGGTGGTGCTGAGTCCTCGCCAGTGGCATGCCATCAGGGCCTGGCTGGGCGAGCCCGAATACCTGCAGGATCCCGAGTATGACGGGTTCATTGGCCGGTTCATGATCGCCGACGCGGTGCTCAACCCGCTCTACGAGGAGCTGTTCTCCACCATGACCATGGCGGAGGTGGCCGAGGAGGCCCAGCGCCGCGGCATCGTCGCCACCCCCATCCTCGGGCCTGGCGACGTGATCGCCAACGAGCATTTCGAATCCCGCAACACCTTCGACCGGGTGCCGCTGTCCACCGGGGGGCTGATGAGCCTGCCGTCGGGATGGATGGAGATCGACGGTGAGCGGGTCGGGCCCACCGGGCGCCCGCCGCACGTCGGTGAGCACACCGACGAGGTGCTCGCCGCCCTCGTCACAGAGGTGTTGGCGCAGCCGGAGGGACCGGCCGCCCTGGACACGAGAGCGGGCCCGCAGGCGGACGGGCTGCTCGCCTGGCCGCCGGTGCCGCAGGCCGCACCCGAGCCGGCCCTGCCTCTGGCCGGTGTGCGGGTCGCCGACTTCGGCCATGGCGGGGTCGGCGTGGAGATCAGCCGGATGCTGGCCGAGTACGGAGCCGACGTGATCAAGGTCGAGAGCCGCACGTATCCCGACTTCATCCGGGTGGTGCTGGGCGGGGAGATGTCGCCCTCGTTCGCCTCGTCGTCGCGGTCCAAGCGGGGTCTCGGTATCAACGCCAAGACCGAAGAGGGTCACCGCCTGCTGCTCGACCTAGCCGCCGGCGTCGGAGGTTCGAACCGCTTCGACGTCGTGATCGAGAACGGCTCCACCGGCGTCATGGACGAGCTCGCACTGGGTTACGGCGACTTCTCGGCGGCCAACCCCGACGTCGTCATGGTCTCCAGCCAGCTCATGGGCTCGACGGGGCCGTGGTCGTCGTGGCGCGGCTACGGACCAAACACCCAGGTCACGGGGGGCATGACCCACCTCTGGGACTATCCCGACGTGGAGCGCCCCTCGGGCTCGCAGTCGATCTTCCCCGACCACTGGGCAGGCCGCATGGGCGCGCTGGCCGCGGTCGCGGCGGTGCTGGGCCGGCGTCGGGGCGTCATGGCGGGCGGATGCCACGCCGAGGTCTGCCAGGTCGAGCAGGTCGTGGGGGTCATGGGCGACCTGCTGGCCCGCGAGTCGCTGAAGCCGGGCTCGGTGAATCCGCAGGGCAATCGCAGAGACCGGGGCGCGCCCTGGGGCTTCTTCAGATGCGAGGGAGAGGAACAATGGGTGGCGGTCTGCTGCCGCAACGACGCCGAGTGGGCCGCGCTGGCTGCCCTCATAGATGTCGACGACCCGGCGCTGGCCACCCTGCAGGCTCGCCGCGAGCGCGTGGACGAGGTGGAGGCGGCCGTGTCGGCGTGGACCAGGACCCTGTCCAAGCACGCCGTCACCGAGGCCTGCCTGGCCGAGGGCGTTCCCGCCGGGCCCATGCTCACCTCCGGGGAGCAGCTCCAGGATCCCCACCTGGCCGCCCGCGGCTACCTGGTGGAGCTGGACCAGCCGCCCATCGGAGTGATGACGTTCGAGGGTCCGGCCTTCGCCGCCACCGGCATGGCCGACGCCGACATCCGCCCCGCTCCCGGCCTGGGCGAGCACACCCGTGAGATCGTCGCCGAGCTGGGCCTCGACGAGGCCGCCATCGACGACCTGATCGCCCGCGGCATCCTGGAGATCGCTCTTCCCCCCACCGAGCCCTGACCGAGGTGCTCAGCCCGCTTCGCTGTGGGTGACGGGCTTCTCGCCCATCCACTCTCGCAGGGTGTTCTTGAGCTTGGTCTGCTGGATGAACAGGTCGTGCTCAACGTCGGCCCCCCCTGAGGGCTGCGGCGCCTTGAAATAGAAGCTGAGCCACTCCTGCACGCCCGACTCGCCGGCCCGGGCGGCGAGGTCCATGAACAGGGCCAGGTCGAGCACGATGGGCGCGGCCAGGATCGAGTCGCGGCACAGGAAGTCGACCTTGATCTGCATCGGGTAGCCGAGCCACCCGAAGATGTCGATGTTGTCCCAGCCCTCCTTGTTGTCGCCCCGGGGCGGGTAGTAGTTGATGCGCACCACGTGGTGGATCTCGTTGTAGAGGTCGGGGTAGAGCTCGGGCTGCAGGATCGTGTCGAGCACGCCCAGCTTCGACACCTCCTTGCTCTTGAAGTTCTCCGGAGCGTCGAGCACCTCGCCGTCGCGGTTGCCGAGGATGTTGGTGGAGTACCAGCCGTTGAGGCCAAGCATCCGGGCCTTGAGGCCCGGCGCGATCAAGGTCTTCATCAACGTCTGGCCCGTCTTGAAGTCCTTGCCCGCGATGGGGACGCCCCGGATGCGCGACAGCTCCTCCGTGCACGGCAGGTCCACGGTGAGGTTGGGGGCGCCGTTGGCGAAGGGCACGTCGCTCTGCAGCGCCGCGTAGGCGTAGATCTGGCTGGGGGCGATGGCGGCGTCGTCGGCTTTCAGCCCGGCCTCGAACGACTCCACCGACTCGTGCACCGCGGTCGGCTCCGAGAACGCCTCGGTCGAGCCGCACCACACCATCACCAGCCGGTCGCAGTTGTTGGCGCTGCGGAAGCTCTCGATGTCCTCCATCAGCGCCTGGGCCTGGTCCCATTTGGACGCCGGCGGCTTCACCCGCACCCCGTCGAGGCGACTCACCCAGCGCCGATCGAACACCGCGTCCATGGCGACCACGCCTTCGAGCTCGGCCGAGACGGTCCCCAGATCGCGCTCCTCCAGCACACCGCACGTGCGGGCCGCTTCCAGCACGTTGGACGACAGGGGGTCCCAGCCGCCGAAGACCAGATCGTCCAGCCCGGCCAGGGGAACGAACTCCCGGATGGGAGGATTGCGGTTCTCGGTCTTGGTGCCCAGACGTATGTGGGCCATCTGGCTGATCGAGCCGATGGGCGGGCTGAGGCCCCGCCGGGCGGCGATCACCCCGGCGATGAAGGTGGAGGCCACCGCGCCCATGCCCGGTGTGAGCACGCCCAGCGGCCCCTCTGCCGGGGCGATCTCGCGGGCTGAGGCCGGCTTCGTGTCGACGGCCGTGGGTGCCGAGTCTGGCGATCGGGATGTCTCCGCCTCGGCGTTCGTCAGGGCTGCGGTGTCGGTCATGTCACTTAAGATAAGGGTTATTTCAATCAATAGATAGATCATGAAGTAAAACTGAACTATTGTGCGGAGGTGGCTGCTCCGCTACCCGACCTGTCCATCCGCCAGCTTGAGTACCTCGTGGCCGTGGCCGACTCGGACACGTTCGCGCTGGCTGCCGAGCAGGTGGGCGTGAGTCCGTCGGCCCTCTCGCAGGGACTGGCCGAGCTCGAACGGCGCGTCGGTGTGCCGCTGTTCGACCGGGAGGGCCGGCGCCGGGTGCTGCGGTCCGACACCAGGCCCGTGCTCGAACACGCCCGCCAGGTGGTGGCGCTGACCGCCGACTTGTCCGACTGGGCTGAGCGCACCCGCTCGGGCGACTCCGGGCGGCTGCGGCTGGGGATGATTGACGCCTCCGCGATGCAGCACCACGGCGAGGCGCTGCGCCGCTTCCGCAACGAGCACCCGCACCTGAGAATCCACCTGCGAGTAGCCCCGTCGGGCGACCTGCTGCGGGAGCTGGTGGCCGGCGCCCTCGACCTGGCCGTGTGCGTCGAGCCGCCCGCACCGGTCAGAGGGGTGAGCGTCGAGCCGATGCTGACCGAGGACCTGGCCGTCTACGCACCGGACGGACGTCGCCGTCCCGGCCCCAGCGCCGGCTGGGGACCATGGGTGCTGTTTCCCGGCGGCGCCCACACCCGCGCCGTGGCCGAGGCGGCTCTGCGCCGGCGAGGGGCGCCCCTGGAGGTGGTGGCCGAGTCCCACCAGCCTGAGGTGCTCTGCGAGATGGTGAGGCTCGGACTGGGGTGGTCGGTGCTGCCCGTGGCCCAGGCCGAGTGGGGAGACCAGCCGCTGACCGGGTGCGAGGTCCTGGCCCGGCGCCGGCTGGTGACCGCCCGCCGCTCAGGGGCGGCCCCGCATCCCGCCGGCCTGCTGCTCGAACAGGCTCTGAGGAGCGGATAGCCGGCATGAGGCCGAGCGAATGGGCGGCGAATCACCGGTTGACTTCGCGAGGCATTGAGCGAGGCCGTGGCCCGAGCGGCCCGTGAGCGCAGCGAACAAGAGCGGGCAACACAACGCCGCATCGCGAATCGCTCGCAACCTGGTTGCGCTCGCTCTAGGTTGGCGACGCTGGAACCCAGTCGCGAGAGGGGAGCCGAATGAGCATCGCCGAGGCCGCGTACGCGGTCATGAAGCCCACCGAGGGCGCCGAGCAGGGGCACGGCGACTGGTTCGAGATAACCCAGGAGCAGATCGACGCGTTCGCGGACTGCACGTGGGACCACCAGTTCATCCACGTCGACGAGGAGCGGGCCAAGGCCGAGACCCCCTTCGGCGGCACCATCGCCCACGGCTTCCTCACCCTTGCGATGCTCACACACCTCATGAAGTCGGTGCCGTCGTACACGCCCCGGCTCGACGGCGCAGTGATGGGCATCAACTACGGATTCGACCGGGTGCGCTTCATCAGCCCCGTCAACCGGGGCAAGCGGGTGCGGGCCCGCGCCGTGGTCAAGTCGGTGGAGCTCAAGCCGGCCGCCGTCCAGACAACCAGGACGATTACCGTCGAGATCGAGGGTGCGTCCAAGCCCGCGCTGGTGGCCGACTGGGTGACCCGCACGGTGTTCGACTCATGAGCGCATCCGGCGCCGGCGCCGCGAAGAAGATCGGGGGGACCTCATGAACACCTACCCGGTGCGGGTCGGAAGCTGCCTGTTCACGATGGTCGACCCAGAGCGGGGCCACGAGGTGGCGTACAACCGCTGGTACGAGCGCGACCACTTCTACGCGGGGTGCCTGGTCGGCCCCTGGCTGTTCGCCGGCCGCCGCTGGGTGGCGACCCGCGACCTAAAGGACCTGCGGTTCCCTGAAGACTCCCCGCTGGCGGTGCCCGTTGACGCGGGCTCCTACCTGGCCATCTACTGGGTCCACGAGGGCCGTCACCGCGAGCACTTCGCGTGGTCCATCGACCAGGTGGTCGGGCTCTACAAGGACGGCCGGGGCTTCAACAACCGGATCCACGCCCACACCGTGCTGCTGCATGAGCCGTGGTCGCACTACCGCGACGACGATCCCGTGCCGATCGAGCTGGCGCTCGACCACCCCTATCAGGGCCTGGCCGTGGTGGCGGTCGACCCCGCCGACGGGACCGGCGCCGAGGAGTTCAACGACCACCTGCGCACTGTGGCGTTGCCGGAGTTGATGGACGGCTCGAGCGTCGCGTCGATGGTGTCGTGGCGCTACATCGACCCTGTCGGCGGGGCCACGGAGCGAGCGCCCATGGACTTGGGCACCCCAGCCGGCCCGGTCGATCGCCAGGTGCAGATGTTCTTCCTCGACGGCGACCCGGACCAGAGCTGGGATCGGTTTCGGGCCTACGCCGCCGGTTTGGCCGATTCCGGGGTGGGTAATGTGGTGTTTGCCGCACCGTTCCTGCCGACCATCGTTGGCACCGACACCTACACCGGCCAGCTCTGGTAAGCCGAGGTATTGTGTGAACCCATTCTGACCGGGACGCAAGTTGCGTGCCGGGATTCAGGATGCGTGATTCGTGTCAGTGTCAGAGGTCGTGAACCGAAGATTATCCGGCGGCCCGCCGCAATCGGGAGAGGTGATGACGCCTAGGAGAGTGCTGAGCAAGTCCCAAATTGGCCGTTTCGCGATCACAAAACCCCAGGTCAGAGACTTGCGGTTCGCGCGAAATCGGCATTACTCAGCAGTCTCCTAGGTTGTTCGGCCGCGGTTGCGTCGCCGATGGTCTTGGGGCCCGTTGCGTCGCGGCTCTGATTGTGATGTCTGTTGTAGCCGCAGCCTGTTCGGGCGCACCCAGCGAGTCGACCCCCATCGAGGCGTCGGGCCCTTCCGCGGTCGACCAGTCCGCCCCCCCTGATGAGTCGTCGGCAGTCGTGAGCGGCGAACCCGGTGAGGTCGCCGAGCAGGATTGCGCCGAGTTCCTGGCCGGAACGGGACTGAGGTGCGTCTTGGTCACTGTTCCGATAGATCGGGCCGATCCGGCGGCGGGGAACACGCAGGTGAGTGTGGCGATCCGCCCCGGCACCGGCGACGAGTCGCTGGCGCCGCTCGCCGTGTTGCAGGGAGGTCCCGGCGGGGCCAGCAGCGACCTGGCGCCGTTCTTGCCGAGCCGCCCCTACGCGCAGGTGCTCATCGATCAGCGGGGTGTCGGCTTCGGCAGCGCCAACTTCTGGTGCCATGAGTTGCTCAATGCGCTGACACAGATCATCGAGGCGACCCGCGACGAGGCCGACGTCATCGCATCGGGTGCCCTTTCCGAATGCTCCGACCGCTTGAAGCGCAACCCTGTCTTCGCTCACACCACGACCGCGGCCCACGCTGCCGACGTCGTCGATGTGATGGCCGCGTTGGGATATGGGCAGTGGCTCCTCTACGGCGTGAGCTACGGGACGACGATCGCCCTGGAGGTGCTGCGGAACGCTCCCGCGGGCCTGGCCGGCGCGGTGCTCGACGGTGTGTATCCCGGGCACCTCGATCTCGGTGCCGATGTTGCCGCGGGCGCTGAGAGGGTCATCCGAGAACTCGACGAGGAGTGCAGCGTCGATCCCGCGTGCTCCGCCATTCTGGGTGGGGCCACCGACGGGGAGGGCGCGACCATGGCGGAGCTGCTCGCGGAGCTGATCCCCCGCTTCAACGCCGCCCCGATGGTCGTCGCCCTGGCCGCGGAGGAGACGACCATGCAGGAGCCCCTGGACGTGTTGATCGACGGAGACTCCGTCGCGGGGGCGGTGTTTCAGATGCTCTACAACGAGTTCACGGCGACGTTGATCCCCGGGGTGCTGGCGGGCCTGGCGCGACATTCCGATGCCGAGACGGCGGACGGAGACGGTGTTGACACCGCGGCCCGCTTCGTGGCCCTGGTGGGAGTCGAGACCGCCTCCCAGCAAGCCCACGCCGGCGCCCCGGCGACCAACGCGGCCGTGACATGTGCCGAGTGGCTGCCGCTCGCGTCGGGGCCTCCCGCAGGGATCGGCGAGTTCGCGGCAGCAGTAGTGGGCGAGGGTCTGGCTGCGCAGTGCGAGCCCTGGGCGATAGCGAAGTCTCCGGTGCTGGCGGAGCCTGTGGAGGGCGATGTGCCGGTGTTGCTGATTTCGGGGTGGTTCGACCCGATCACCCCGCCAAGCTTCGCTGAGGAGGCCGCGAAGCATCTGGCGGCTTCCACACACATTGTGAGCCGCACCCGAGGCCACGGCATCTGGGTGTGGGGCTATGACAGCTGCGTCGACCGGATCGTCGCTGACTTCCTGGCCGAGCCGGGCGCCGCGCTCGACACCGCCTGCGCGTCGGAGGACCGTCCGCTTCGTTGGCAGCCGCTGTTCTAAGGGGCCGAGCGGATAGGCGCGCTGCGGTGGCAGTCTCTTCGCTGGGGCTACAGACTGGGGCCATGATCCTCGAAGGACGAACCGTGCTGGTGGTGGGCGTCGGCCCCGGACTCGGCGCCAGCTGCGCCCGCCTGGCGCTGCGCGACGGCGCCAACGTGGCGGTGATGGCCCGCAACGCCGACCGCCTCGAAGCCGCGGCCGCAGAGTTGGACCCCAGCGGCGAGCGGGTGGTGGCCTGCACCGGCGACATCACCAGCCAGGACGACTGCACGGCCGCAGCCGACGCGGCGGCCGAACGGTTCGGGGCGCTTCACGCGACAATCAATGTGGCCGCCCTCGACACCCGCCACGGGCCTTTCGAACAGCTCACCGACGACGACTGGACCGCCAACCTCACCGTCAACGTGCTCGGCACGGTCCATGTGGTCCGCGCGGTGGCGCCCCACATGGCTGCGGCGGGCGGCGGGTCGGTGGTTCTCATCGGCTCGCAGGCGTCGATGCGGCCGGTGGCGGTGTTCCCCCAGAGCGCCTACGGCGCGGCCAAGTCGGCCCTGCTGTCGGTGGCCCGCGACCTTGCCGCGGAGCTGGGGCCGTCGGGCATCAGGGTCAACACGGTTGTGCCGTCGTGGATGTGGGGACCCAACGTGGAGTTCTATTGCCAGTGGCAGGCCGGCGAGCGGGGCATCACCGCTGAGGAGGTCAAGCACGAGATCGCCCAGCAGATGGCTCTGCGGGAAATGCCCGCCGACTCCGACGTGGCCGAGGCGGCCGTGTTCCTGGCGTCGGAGCGGGCCCGGATGATCACCGGCCAGTCGCTGCTGGTAAACGCCGGGGATTTCTATCCGGTCGCCTGACCGGGCGACAGCCAACCCCGACCTTACGCTTGGGGAGTGGCCCAGGCCTCTAAGCCCGTCCCGAACCTGCCGGCCGAGCTGTGAGCGCGGTGCGCCTGCGCGGCGCGATCGTGCTGCTGGGAGGCTTCCCGGCGTTGGCCGGGGTCGACCTCTCCATCGAGCGCGGCGACGTCGTTCTGGTGCGGGGGTCCAACGGCGCGGGCAAGTCCACCCTGCTGCACCTGTGCGCTGCGCTGTTGCCGCTGGCCGACGGACAGGGCGAGGTGCTGGGCTGCGATCTGGGCGCCGACCGGGCCGCGGTGCGTCGCCGGGTGGGCCTGCTGGGCCACGACACCGCTCTCTACAGCGAGTTGAGCGCGTCTGAGAACCTCCGCCTCTGGGCCCGAGCCTCTCGGGTGGGCGAGGCCGATGTGCCCGGAGCGCTCGACCGCCTCGGCCTGCCCTCGCGCCTGCGCGATGTGCCCACCGCTCGGCTGTCGGCGGGTCAGCGCCGCCGGGTGGCGTTGGCCGCGATCGTGGTGCGCCGCCCTGAGCTGTGGCTGCTCGACGAGCCCCACGCCGGGCTCGACTCCGAGGGGCGCGAGATCGTGGGCAGCATCGTGACGGCCGCGGCCGCGGCCGGTGCCGTCGTGATGCTGGCCTCCCATGAGACCGGCCCCGCTGATGACCTGGCCACACGAACCGTGACCATGGCGGGAGGGACGGTGAGCGCGGGTGAGGCGTGATCAAGAGCGTCCCGCGACGGCAGAGGGCGGTCCGCATGTGGCGTGAACTGGGCCTGTTCGCGGCCGAAGCCCGGCTGGTGGCGGCCAAGGATCTGCGGATCGAGTGGCGGGCCCGCACCACGCTCGCACAGCTCGTGCCGTTCGCGCTGCTGGTGCTGGTGCTCTTCGGGTTCGCGCTGAACGCCAACCGGCCGACGTTGCGGCTGGCCACGCCAGGCCTGCTGTGGATGACCGTGCTATTCGCCACCGTGGTGGCGGTGCAGCGCTCGGTGGCGGTGGAGTCCGCCGACGGCGCCCAACGGATGCTGTTGCTCAGCGGCATGGCCCCCGCGGCCGCCTTCCTGGGTAAGGCCGCGGCAGTGGCCGTGCAGTTGCTGGTGGTGGCCGCGCTGCTGTTGCCGGGCGTGGTGCTGCTGTACGGGGCGGCGGTCGAGTCGCTGCTGCTGGCCGTGGCGACGGCGGTGACGGCGACTGCCGGGCTGGCGGCCGCGGGTAGCCTGCTCGGTGCTGTGGTTGCAGGAGTGCGAGCCCATCAGACGGTCCTGCCGATCCTGCTGCTGCCGATCGTGGCTCCGGTGCTGATCGCCGCGACGCGAGCCTTCGAGGATGTGCTGGGCACCGCCGCAGTCAACGGCTGGTCGTGGGTGGGGCTGCTGGCGGGCTTCGCCGCCGCCAATGTGGCTCTGGGCGCGGTCGCCTACGGCCCGCTGATGGAGGACGCATGACCGGTTCTGTGGCTGGCGGCCGCGAGCTGCTCGCCGGGTACCTGGGCGGCCCGCCTTGCACGGGGTCGCGCTTCACCTTCTGGCTCGGAGCCGCGACCCTGGCCGGGTTGGCCGCAGTGGCGGCGCTGGGGCTGCTGGTCGTGCCGGCCGACGATGTGCAGGGCGACGCGGTCCGCATCATCTTCGTGCACGTCCCCTCCGCGCTGGGGGCCTACGCCGCGTTCGGGCTCACCGCGCTCGGCTCGGTCATGTGGCTGTGGCGCCGGTCGGTGTGGTGGGACATCACCGCCCACGCCGCAGCCGAGGTCGGGGTGCTGCTGTGCGGCCTCATGCTGGTCACGGGCATGCTCTGGGGCCGGCCCACCTGGGGCACCTACTGGGAGTGGGGCGACGTGCGCCTCGTCACCACCCTCATCCTGTTCCTGGTGATGGTCGGGTACCTGTCGGTGCGGGCGCTCGGCGGCGACGCCGGCTCCGTCGCCACCCGGGCCGCGGTGGTCGGGCTGGTCGGCGCGGTCAATATCGGTATCGTCAACCGGTCGGTGAACTGGTGGGCCAACCGCACCCTGCACCAGCAGTCCTCCCTCACCGACGGCAAGCTCGAGGATCTGACCCTGTTCACCCTGTTCTTGGCGCTGGTGGTGGCTGCGATGGCGATCCTGTGGATGGTCGTGCACCGCTTCCGCATCGGCTGGCTGGAGCGCCAACTGGCCGACCGATACCTCCATGAGGCGCTCCGAGCCCGCCGGGCGGAGGCCGGCCTGTGAGCCAGGCCGGGTACGTGTTGAGCGCCTGGGGCGTGACGCTGGCCGCCGGCGGGCTCTACGCCGTCGCCCTCAGGCTGAGGGGGCGGAGGCTGTTGCGCCGGGCTCGAGCCGAGCAGAGCAACGACGGGGAGTGAGAAGCCATGGATGACGCCGCGACTGGCACGGAAACCACGGGCACGGAACAGACGGCAACCGCAGACACGGAGCTGTCGCCGCTCACACCGCGGCCTGGCCCGCGGTCCAGACGAGCGAGACGCTCCATCGCGTTGCTGGTCGTGGTGGGCGTGGCCGCGGCTGTGTCCCTGCTCGTCACCAACCTCCTGGGCGACGCCTCGCTGTTCTTCTACAACGCCGACGAGGCGGTGGAGCGCCGCGACGAACTGGCCTCGGAGCGCTTCCACCTTCAGGGGACGCCCATCTTCGCACCGGTGCACACCTTCTGGGACGACCGCCCGGTGCTGGCCTTCTCCGTCGGCTTCAACGAAGCGGTGGTGGACGTCGTGCACATCGGCGACCCGCCCGAGCTGTTCCAGCCCGGCGTGCCCGTGGTCCTCGAAGGCGCCTGGCAGCAAGGCCCCGGCCCGGGCCCCGTGATCGCGGAGGACGGCTGGCACTTCGCATCGGATCGGATGCTGGTCAAACACGACAACGACTACCGCAACCGCGACAGCTACGAGGAGCGCATCGACGAAGCCGAGGAAGGCGGCTCGCTACCGTGACCGCGCCCTCGCCACCGCGCAGGCCTCGGCCGCGATGAGCAACGTCGCGGCCGGCTCGGCGGCTGTAGCCGCGGGACTGGCCGCGGCCCTTCTGGGCATAGCGGTCACCGCGCTGGGCCTGACTGGGCGCCGCCCGCGCTGGGCCACGTCCGCCCGCCAGCTCACATTCATCATGGCCGCCGCGGCCGTGGCCGGAGTCGCGGTGATGGAGCGGGCCCTGATCACCCGGGACTTCGGTGTGAAGTTCGTGGCCGACCACGGCTCGTCCACCACGCCGGCCGTGTTCAACGTCGCCACGCTCTGGTCGGCGCTGGAGGGATCCATCCTGTTGTGGGTGCTGATTCTGTGCGGCTTCACCGCGGCGGTGGCGGTGAGGTTCCGCAGCCGCGGCGACGACCCGATGGTGGCCTGGGCGTTGCTGGTCATGTTCGCGGTCAGCGCCTTCTTCTTCGCGCTCATGGTCGGCCCGGCCGACCCGTTCGTCGCGGTCGACGTGCCCGCCGGCTACGACGGCCCCGGCCCCAACCCGCTGCTGCAGAACCACATCCTCATGGCATTCCACCCGCCGATCCTGTACCTCGGATACGTGGGGTTCACCGTGCCCTTCGCCTTCGCGGTGGCCGCGCTGGCCACCGGACGCCTCGGGGAGGGGTGGCTGGCGTCCACCAGGCGCTGGACCGTGGCCGCCTGGGGCTTCTTGACCCTCGGCATTGTGCTCGGGGCCTGGTGGAGCTACGAGACGCTGGGCTGGGGCGGATACTGGGCCTGGGATCCGGTGGAGAACGCCTCGTTCCTGCCGTGGCTGACCGGCACCGCGTACCTGCACTCGGTGATGGTGCAGGAGCGCCGCGGGATGCTGCGGGTGTGGAACCTGTCGCTGGTGATCGCGACGTTCTCGCTGACGATCCTGGGGACGTTCCTCACCCGCTCCGGGGTGCTGGCCTCGGTGCACTCCTTCACCGAGTCGGGTGTCGGCCCGGCCATTCTCGGCTTCTTCGCGGTCATCGTGGCCGTGTCGCTGGCCCTGATCGCCTGGCGGGGCGACCAGCTACGCACGCCGGGCCGGATCGCGGCGCCGGTGTCGCGCGAGGGGGCGTTCCTGGCCAACAACGCCCTGTTCGCCGCCTTCGCGTTCGTGGTGCTGCTCGGCACTGTGTTCCCCCTGCTGGTGGAGGCCTTCGACGGCCGCACCATCTCGGTGGGGAACCCGTACTTTGATCGGATGACCCGCCCCATCGGCCTTGTGCTGCTGTTCCTCATGGCGGTGGCGCCCATGCTGCCCTGGGGAGGGGCGCCGCGCCGCCCGCCGACGGAGTTGCTGGGTCGGCGATTGCTGGTGCCGATGTGGATTGCGGCCGCGGCGCTGGTGCTGGCGGTGGCCGGCGGGGCCCGGGGATGGGGCGCGCTGCTGGCGTTCGGCCTGGGCGGCTTCGCGGGCGGGGCCGCGCTGCGCCAGATCGTGCTGGCCGTGCGCCGCCACCGGTGGCGGGGCCTGGCGGGACGCACCCACGGCGGCATGATCGTGCACCTGGGCGTGGTTGTGGTCGCGGTGGCCTTCGCGGCGAGCCAGTCCTATGTCCGGCAGGCCGAGTTCGACCTCGAGGCTGGCCAGGAGGCCACCTTCGCCAGCCACGAGATCGTGTATCTCGGGTCGGCGGTGGTGATCCACGAGAACCGCACCGAGCGGGTGGCCTTCGTGCGAGTCGACGATGCCAAGACCTACGGTCCGGCCATCGCCACCTACCCGTTCGCCTCCCAGACGATCGGGATCCCGTCGGTGCGCTCCACCCTGCGCGACGACGTCGCCCTGTCGGTGTTGACGTTCCCCGACGAGGCGGGCCCAGACCGGGTGATCCTGCGGGTGACGGTCCAGCCGCTCGTGGCGTGGCTGTGGCTTGGCGGCATCGTCATGGCCCTCGGCGCGGCCCTGTCGCTGGTGCCAGCCGGAGCGCGACGCAGCCGCGAACCCGCCGAGGCTGGCGTGCTCGCGGAGCCGCGGGCGTGAGCGAGCCGCCGGTCCGGCGCCGGCGGGCTGCGTGGATCGCGCTGGCGGTGGCCGTGGCGACCGGGCTGCTAGTGCTGGTGTTGGCCACCCGGGACTCCGCGTCGGTGCGAAACGCCTCCAGCCCCATCCTGGGCAAGCTCGCACCGCCGGTCGTCGGCGTCACCACCGCGGGCGAACCCTTCGACCTCGACGACTGGCGAGGCCGGTGGGTGATCGTGAACTTCTTCCAAAGCACCTGTGTGCCCTGCATCATGGAGCACCCCGAGTTGGTCGCCTTCAGCGAGCGCCACGCCCCGGCGAGCGATGCCGAGATCGTGTCGGTGGTCTTCGACGACAGCGTCGACAACGTACGCCGATTCTTCGAGGCCAACGGCGGAGACTGGCCCGTGCTGGTGGAGGGCGGGAGCGAGGCGGCGATCGCCTACGGCGTCACCGGCGTGCCCGAGTCCTATCTCGTGGCCCCATCGGGGGCGGTGGTGTGGAAGCAGCTCGGGGGCGTGACCGCGGACGCGATCGACAACGTGATCGACCGGCTCACCGCAGGGTCATGAGTTTGAGGGCGGTCAGCTGGATAGCGGCTGTCGTAGTGGCCGCGGCGGCCTTCGTGTACGGGTCGCTGGGCGAGGGCCCTCCGCAAACCAATGCCGACCGCGTCGGGGCCCTGGCCCAGGACTTCGCCTGCCCGGTGTGCGCGGGCCAGTCGGTGGCTGAGAGCGACGTGCCCGTGGCCCGCGAGATCCGGCGGCGGATCGCAGTGTGGGTGGACGAGGGCCGCAGCGACGCCTACATCCGCGATCAGCTCGTGGCCGCCTACGACACCGACATCGACTACAACCCCTCCGGCTCCGGAATCACCAGCCTGGTGTGGATCCTTCCGCTGCTCGCCGGCGGTGGCATCGCGGCCGTGCTGGTCGTGATGCTTCGACCCGGCCGCGGTCCGGCCCGGGCCGGGGCCGCGCCGCCGGTGGGAGGCCGGCGCCGTTGGCGCAACGCGGCAGTGTGGACGGTCGCCATTGTGGTGGTGGCCGGGGCGGCAGGGGTGCTGGTGGCCCGGTCCTCGGGCAGCCGCGGCGCCGACGGCTCCATCACCGGTGAGATCCGCGCCACCGCCCGCGAGATGATCTTCGAGGCCCAGTCGCGGCTGGGGGAGGGCGACATGGCCGGCGCCATCGCCGCCTACGACGAGGCCCTGCAGATTCAGCCCTCCAATGTCGAGGCCCTCACCTACCGGGGTTGGCTCACGTCTCGCCGGGGGGACCTGGCCGCTGCCGCGAAGTACCTCGACGACGCGATCGCGGTGGACCCGGCCTATCCCGACGCCCGGCTGTTCCGCGCCATTGTGGCCCTCGAGGAGGGTGACGGCGCCGGTGCAGCCCAGGAGCTAGCAATCTTCGACTCGCTGGATCCGCCCCCCTACGCAGAGGAGCTGGTGGCCCAGGCGAGGGTGCGCGAGCGGGTGGCCGAGGCCCGCGACGCGGCCGCGCTGCAGGCTGTCGACGCCCTGGCTGCCTTCGAGGAGCGCCCCGCTTTCAGCGAGACCGCTCTGACGGTGCCCGAAGCGCTCGTCGCGGCCGAGGCCCTCGCCAATCGTGGCGATCTTCTCGAGGCCGTGCAGTTCCTCGACTGGGCTCTCGAGTCCCGCCCCGACGACCCCGACGCGCTGGCCGGCCGGGGCTGGCTGCTGGCCCGCAGCGGCGGTGCCGAGCTGCTCGCGCTGGGCGTCGACCACCTCGACGCCGCCCTGGCGGTCGACCCGGCCAACCCCAGGGGTCTGGTGTATCGGGCGTTCGCCCGGTGGCAGCTAGGCGACGTTGCAGCCGCCCGGATCGACCTCGCCGCCTTCGATGTTCTGCAGTACCGGCCGCCCGAGTTGGTCCGCCTGGTCGAGGATCGGGGCCTGCGGGCCGCCCTCAACCCCTGATCATCGAGGGCTGCCCGGCCGCGGGGCAGCCCTCAACCCCTGATCATCGAGGGCTGCCCGGCCGCGGGGCAGCCCTGTTGGGTCTCGTCGCGAGATCGATGTCTCATCGACGAGGAAGAAGCGGCGGGAGATTGGTGCTCAGTCAGCGAGGCGGCGGTAGCCGCCCTCGAGGAAGGCGATCGCGGCGCCGTAGTGGTCGTCGGCCGAGGCCAGGTCGCTGAACGACAGCGAAGCGCCGTTGAAGCTCGTCTCGTTCCAGAACGGGTCGGACCGGTCGAGATCGCCCCAGGAGGCCACGTAGATGTAGGGCTCGTCGTGGGAGCGGTCCCCGGGGGAGAAGCCGTAGGTGGCCCGCCGGCCCGACTCCGCCGCGCCGGCTGCGATGGCCGGGTCGAGATGCCCGGGCCACAGCTGCACCCGCTCCGGATCGACCACCCCACCGGGGGAGAAGCGCAACTCCTCCAGCGCGGCGGTGGCCAGGCCGAACCAGGCGCCCAGGAACTCACCCACCTCCGCCCCGGCTTCGAGCCGACGGTCGATGTCGCCCAGCTCGGGGCTGTCGTGCTCGGCTGCGGTCGTGCCTGGGGCCACGCCTACGAACTCGCCGGCCTCCCGCAACGTCGCGATCGTGGTGGAGCGGGCCTGCATCCTCGCCTGGACCACTAGCTGGTCGCCCGCCACCCTCACCTGGATGTCGTCGCCGAAGAACGGCGTGCCGAAGCCGCCGCACGTGTAGCGCAGCCCGAACTTGCCGTTGCACTGGTGGCGGGCCTCGGCCACCACCGAGTAGGCCAGCCGGTGGAAGTCGAACAGAGCCGACTGGTAGCCCGCGGGCAGTTCGGGCAGCTGCCGGCGGGCCCCCAGCCAGCGGTCCGCGGCGAAGTCGGCCAGCTCCGGCCGGGCTGCGATCAGCTCGTCCCAGGTGAGGTCCCCTCCGGAGTGGGGCGCCACCACCGGATCGGCGCCCGAGGGTGCGGGATCGGCGGGGTCGTCGGCCCAGAACGGTTCCTCGGCCACCGCCGGAGGGCTCGGTTCCAGCACGCGCACGTCGTAGCCCTCGCCGACGACGGCCGCGGCCTCGGCGGCGGGATTGTGAGCGGGGTCGTGGCTGTTCATGGTGAGACTTCCTGTCATCGGCGGGTGGGCGACGTTAGGTTGCTCCCATATGGCCTGCAAGATGCATGTTGTTTCCCGCGGCATCGGGCCCGCAATAGTCGCCGCGGCCCTCGCCGTCGTTGCCCTCGGCTGCTCAGGAGCCGCGACCGGCGGCAACGAGTTGCCTGCAGCCGGCTCGCGGCCGGCGCCCACCTCGACCGCGGCCGCCAGCGAGGAGGACGCGGCCCTGCAGACGGGGGGAGCTGCGCCAGCCGATCCGGCCGGTGGCGAGGACTCCGAGCCCGAACCGGCTGCAGAGCCGTCCACGGCGGAGCCCGAGTCCGCTACCGAGCCAGCGGCCACCGCAGCCGTACCAGAGAGCGACTCGTCGTCCGCTGACGTGGCCGGGCCGATCCAGTCAACGCCACGGGAGGACGTGCCCAGCGCACTGCGCGACCCCTTCCATTCCGACCATCCTGAGCCGCTCGTCGATCTGAGCCAGATCCAGGGCGTGGTGCCGCCCGATGCCATCCCCGCGCTTGAGGATCCCGCCTTCGAGTCGGCCGCGGGGGTGGATTGGCTGCCGCTAGTGGAGCCGGTGCTCGCATTGGAGATCAACGGCGACGCCCGCGCCTACCCGCTGCGGATCATGACCTGGCACGAGCTCGTCAACGGCACCGTCGGCGGGGTGCCGGTCACCGTGTCGTACTGCCCGCTGTGCAACTCCGCAGTCGCCTACGACCGCCGGGTGGGGAAGCGGATTCTCGATTTCGGCACCTCGGGAGCGCTGTTGAACTCCTCGCTGGTCATGTACGACCGCCAAACCGAGAGCCTGTGGTCGCACTACACCGGCCAGGCCGTGGTCGGCCATCTCGCCGGCACCGAGCTCGACCTCATACCGGTCCAGACCGTGTCGTTCGAGAAATTCCTGTCGGCCCATCCCGACGGCCAGGTGCTCAGCCTCGACACCGGCCACTTTCGCCGCTACGGCGAGAACCCCTACGACTACTACGACTCCAACAATCGGCCCTTCCTGTTCGGTGGGCCACTAGACGACCGTCTCGATCCCATAACCAGGGTGGTGGCGCTGCGAAGCGACGGCGAGGGAGCAGTGATCCCCTACAGCGTGCTGGCGCAGCGCCGGGTCGTGCCGTTCGCCTTCGCGGGCCGCGAGCTGGTGGCCCTTTACGCGCCGGGCACCGCCAGTGCGCTCGACAGCCCCATCATTGCCGAGGGCCGCGACGTGGGTGCCACCGGCGTGTTCGTGGCGTCGATCGACGGGCGGCCGCTGGAACTGTCGGCCAACTCGGACGGCTGGTTCGTGGATGCCGCCACCGGCGTCGCCTACGACATTCTGGGCCAGCCTGCTGGGGGCTCTGACGGCGGGGCGCCCCTCGAGTCCGTCGAGCATCTCGACACCTTCTGGTTCGCAGCAGCAGCCTTCTACCCCGACGCTGAGATCGTCGGGCAATAGAGGCCGCAAGGGTAGGCCACCGTTCTCGCGGCGAAGTCTCGTGTCGGTTGCTGCACAGTGCTTCCCCGTCGGCTTGAATGGTGGTCTGCAGGCCACCCGCGGCACCTGCCGCGATAGAGCCTGCCAAGCGGAGAGAGGACGGTAGACATGGCCAACACGCTGGAAGACACGCTGGAAGACACGCTGGAAGACACCTTCGCCGCGGGTTGGACGATGGCCGACGGGACCGTCCACCAGTACAAGCGCATCGAGAGGCTGTACCGGGATCACACGAGCGAGCAGCTCGTGCCGCACTTGATGACAACCCTCCGCCTGCTTGAGGGCCCCACGCTGGGCTATCCGATCGACCGGGCTCGCCACAGCCGTCAGTCGGCCACCCGGGCGCTGCGCAACGGCGAGTCCGACGAGTTCGTGGCGGCCGCGCTGCTGCACGACATCGGCGACGTGCTGGCCCCGGACAACCACAGCGCGGTGGCCGCAGCGATCGTCGCCCCATATGTGAGTGAGGAGACGGCGTGGGTCGTTCGACACCACGGGCTGTTCCAGGGCTACTACTACTTCCACCACCTAGGCGGCGACCGCAACGCCCGCGAGCGCTACGCGGCGTCGCCTCACTACGACCGCTGCGTCGACTTCTGCGCCTCCTACGACCAGAACTGCTTCGACCCGGAATATGACGACCTGCCGATGGAGGACTTCGTCCCGTTGCTAGAGGAGGTCTTCTCCCGGCCTCCCCAGTACGTCGCCTGAGTCAGGCCGCGTCGAGCGCTCGGAGCCCTGCCGCGGCCGGCTGGGTCAGGCCGCGTCGAGCGCTCGGAGCCCTGCCGCGGCCGGCTGGGTCAGGCTGCGCCGAGCGCTCGGAGCCCTGCCGCGGCCGGCTGGGTCAGGCTGCGCCGAGTGCTCGGAGCCCTGCCGCGGCCGGCTGAGTCAGGTCGCGCCGAAGGTGCGCGGGTGCCGGTAGGCGGCGCCGACGATCCGACCGTCGCTCACCTCAAGTTCCCAGATCGAGGCCTTCTTGCACCGACCCAGCTCGGGGATGTCCAGCCCGTTATGGGCCAGCACCCACAGCAGTCCGGGAATCACATCTCCGTGGCTGCACAGCACCGAGTCGCCCTCGGCGCTAACCAGCGAGCGCAGCAACTCCAAGGCATCGCCGACGTAGGAGCCCTCGGCCAACTCGTCCGCGGTCTCCACCGGCAGTCCCAGAGCCCGTCCCAGCGGCACCACGGTGTCCACGCAGCGCACCGCCGGGCTCGACAGGATCCGCTGCACCGGCCGGGCGACCAGCGCGACGCCGATGGCCTCGGCCTGCATCGTTCCGAAGTCGTCGAGCGGTCGCCGGAAGTCATCGCCCGACCAAGCCATCCGGTCGTCCGCATCAGCATGGCGCACCAGATGCAGCACGGATCCGCTCCTAGGGACCCGCCACAGCGCGCCCGACAAAGCCGTTGGCCGCCGTCGCGCTGAGGGGCGCTCTTGACACGCCGTTAGCCTACGGCCGTGGCCGTCACGGAAGCGGAGGTGATCGAGGCCCTCCGACCAGTGGAGGACCCGGAGCTTCACCGCAGCATCGTCGACCTCGGCATGTACCGGGGCTTCACCATCGACGGCGGGCACGCCGATGTTCGCATCGCGCTCACGGTGGCGGGCTGCCCGCTGCGCAGCGAGATCCAGCGCCGGGTGACCGACGCGCTGGTCGCCCTCGACGGCGTGGCCGCGGTCACCCTGGACTTCACGGTGATGAGCGACGCCGAGCGGGCCGAGCTGCGCGCCAAGCTGCACGGCAACCCGGCCGCCACCGCCGGATCGGCGCCCGCCCACGGCCATGCCGAAGGGCGTGCCATCCCCTTCGCCCAGCCCGGCAACGCCACCCGCACGCTGCTGATCGCCTCGGGCAAGGGCGGGGTCGGGAAGTCGTCGGTGACGGCCAACCTGGCCATCGCCCTGGCCGCCCGGGGCCGCTCGACCGCGGTGGTGGACGCCGACGTGTGGGGCTTCTCGATACCCCGGATGCTCGGCGTTGACCGGGCCCCGGTGGTGATCGACGACATGATCTTGCCGCCGGAGGTGCACGGCGTGCGCTGCATCTCCATGGGATTCTTCGCCCAGGAGGACCAGCCGGTCATCTGGCGGGGGCCGATGCTGCACAAGGCCCTCGAGCAGTTCCTGACCGACGTGTTCTGGGACGATCCCGACTTCCTGCTGGTGGACCTGCCGCCCGGCACGGGCGACATTTCGCTGTCGCTGGCCCAGTTCCTGCCCCGGGCCGAGGCCTACGTGGTGACCACGCCCAACCCCGCGGCCCAGAGGGTGGCGCAGCGGTCGGCGTTCATGTTCTCGAAGGTGAACATCGCGGTGCGGGGCGTCATCGAGAACATGTGCTGGTTCATTGGCGACGACGGTAAGCGCTACCGGCTCTTCGGCGCGGGCGGCGGGGCGGAGCTGGCCCGGACGCTCGACGTGGAGCTCATCGGCCAGGTTCCGATGACGATCCCTTTGCGCGAGGGCAGCGACCACGGCAGGCCGATAATGGCTGTGGATCCCGGCTCTGAGGAATCGCAGGTGTTCGCGGCGATGGCGTCGTGGATCGAGGCCCACGGCCCCACCAAGCGAACCCATCCCGAACTGAAGATCGTCTGAGGGCTGAGGACCAACCGCGGCCGAAGGCACAGACGAGGACCAACCGCCAGAATCGAGCAGCCAAGGAGAAGAGTGTGGAGCTTCGAATCGGCATCGCCGACAACCCCCAGCCCATCGCGATGACCTTGCCCGCCGACGCCGACCGCGAGGACGTCAAGGCGTCGGTCGAGGCCGCTCTGAGAGGCCAGGCTCCGGTTCTCTGGCTCACCGACGACAAGGGCCGAGAGATAGCGGTGGCGGCGTCGCGCATCACCCACGTGGAAATGGGCCCGCCCGGCTCCAACCCCATCGGGTTCGGCTGACGGAGAGGCCGAGCGGATAGGGAGAACCTGGTGAGGATCTTCGCGAGGCGCCGAGCGAGGCCGTGGCCCGCGCGGCCCGTGAGCGGAGCGAACAAGAGCGGGAAACAACGGGCCGCGCCGCGAGGCGTTGGCAACTTTCCGCAGGGCCTCTGACGGAGAGCGGCGGCGGTGGTCGGTCTCGCGGAGCTGGCCCGGGCCGGCACCGCGCTCGACGAGCGCTCCATCGACCACCTTCACCGGCTCGTCGCCTCGTGGGCGCCGCTCGCCGACCTCTCCTTCGGTGACCTGCTGCTCTACGCGCCGTGCACCGACGGGTTCGATCCGGCTGCGGTCGCGGCTGCGTCGGAGCAGGCATCAAACCAGGGTCCAAGCCCCGGCAATTCCGCCGTCGGCAATTCCGCCGTCGGCAATTCCGCCGCCGTTGCGGACACGGCGGTGTGGCCGGAGGTCGCGACCGGCGCGACCGGTGCCGGAGAGGGCGAGGGCTTCGTTGTGCTGGCCCACGCGCGGGCGTCGACGGGACCCACGGTCCATGCCGTCGATCCGATCGGCGCCGTGGTGTGGGGGGCGGCCTGCGGGTGGCTGCGCACCGCGATGGCGACGGGCGAGGCGGGCGAGGGCGAGATAGCCGAGGTCGGCGCCCACTCCGGGGTCGGCGACGACACGGTCGTGGAGGAGCGGGGCAGCCTGCCGCTGCGCGACCGTCGCCGGGTGGTGGACTATGTGCCTGTGCGCTGCGGAGACGTGCTGGTCGCGGTTCTGTCCCGCGAGGCGGCGCCCGCTCCCATCCGCCACGAGAACCCGATGGAGACCATCTACCGCGGCCTGTATGCCCGCTTCGCCCAGATGATCGCGGAGGGCGCCTTCCCCTACGACCGGGTCGAGCGGGTGGGCGAGTTCCGCGAGCCCCGCGTCGGCGACGGCGTGATGGTGCTCGACCGCGAGGGCCGCATCACCTACGCCTCGCCGAATGCCCGCAGCGCCCTGCACCGGCTGGGTGTGATGCGCCCGGTGCCGGGCTGCGGCCTGGGGGACCTCGGACTCGACGACACCGTCATCCGGCGCTCGTTCTGGCGACGGTGCTCCACGGTGGCCGAGTTCACGGCCGGGTCGGAGATCGTGGTTGTGCTGCGGGCCTACCCGCTGGTGGCCGGGGACCGGATCACCGGAGCGGTCGCGCTGCTGCGCGACGTGTCGGAGCTCCGCCACCACGATCGCCTGCTGCTGTCGAAGGACGCCACCATCCGCGAGATCCACCACCGGGTCAAAAACAACCTGCAGACGGTCAGCTCGCTTCTTCAGCTCCAGGCCCGCCGCCTCGCCAGCTCCGAGGCCAAGGCCGCAGTGGAGAGTTCGGTGCGGCGCGTCTCGTCGATCGCCATGGTGCACGAGCATCTGTCCCTCGACACCATCTCCGACCTCGACTTCGACGACATCGTGGGTCCGCTGGTGCGGCTGGTGGAGGAGGGGCTGGCCCCGGCGGAGCGTCCGCTCAAGATTCGGGTGGAGGGGACGGTCGGCGAGATCGACGGGGAGACGGCGATGCCGCTGGCGGTGGTGCTGGTGGAGTTGGTGCAGAACGCCTTCCAGCACGCCGGGCCCCCAGCCGGCCCGGGCAGGCTGGTCGAGGTGCGCTTCGACCGCACCCCCAAGACGCTGATCATGCGGGTGACCGACGACGGCCCCGGCGTCCCTGAGCGCTTCTCGCTGGACCGCGACGCCGGGCTCGGGCTCACCATCGTGCGCACCTTCGTGGTGCACGACCTCGGCGGCTCGATCACCATCAAGGCCGCATCGGCCGACACGCCCCGCGGCACCGTGATCGAGGTCTCCGTCCCCCGCCGTCCCGCGGCCCCGCGTTTGGGCTAGCCGCGGTCTCAATCAGGAGCGGAGGAAGGCCGATGGCAAGCGAGGCGCTTGATCTGGCTGTACGGGATGGTCGATCATGGAAGAACGCTGGCTGCGGGAGGACTGGGTGCGGCCAGGATTCTCGCCCGAAACCTTGAAGTACAACGCGCCGCAGGAGGCCTGAGCCATGGTGATGCCCTGGGACGACATTATCTCCGACACCGACAGGGAGATCTTCGAAACGGCCGGATGGGGGAGGCGGGCCGGCTTCGGCAGCCGCCCCGCCTTGCTGGTGATCGATGTGAACTACAACTTCTGCGGCGACCCCGGACTGTCCGCCGTCGACTCGATCAAGAAGTGGCGCTATGCGTGCGGGCCCCAGGCCTGGCACACGGGCATTCCGGCCATGCAACGCGTCATCGCGGCCGGCCGAGCCAAGAGGCTTCCAGTGATCTACACCACCAACCCGCGCCGCGAGGACGGATTCGACCTCGGCGTGTGGACCCTCAAGAGCCACCGTTCCGACGATGTCGTCGATGTGGCGGGTCACCGGGGCAACGACATCGTCGACGAGCTCGCGCCCGAACCGGGAGACCTGTTCATCGAGAAGTGCAAGCCGTCGGCGTTCTTCGGCACCACGCTCGTCAGCCACCTCAACAACCTCAAGGCCGATTCTCTCATCATGATGGGCACCACCACGAGCGGTTGCGTGCGTGCCTCGGCCGTCGACGCCATGTCCTACGACTTGAGGGTCACGATCCCCCACGAGGCCACCTTCGACCGCGGCGAACTGTCGCACAAGGTGGCCCTGCTCGACCTGCACATGAAGTATGTCGACGTCATCGACACCGAAGAGGTGCTGGGCTACCTTGCCGATCTCGACGCGGGGATCTTCGACGACGTCTGGCCGCCGGCGGCGAGAGCCGCCGGGGCTGCGAGCTGAGAAGCTGAGATGGACGTGTTCGTCGGGGTGCTGCGGGCGGCGCGCCGCGCCGCGGCCACCGGGAAGCTCACAGGCTGAACCGGATCTGCGGCCGTCCAAGCCGCTTCCATCGGCGCGCTAGGCGCTGCGCACTTCGGATGCGTCTTCGAGGCCGAGTTCTTCGATCGACTGTTCGCGCATCTTGAATTTCTGGATCTTGCCGGTGATGGTCATGGGGAAGCTGTCGGTGAACTTGATGTAGCGGGGAACCTTGTAGTGGGCGATGGTGCCCCGGCAGAAGTCTTCGATGTCCGCGGCGGTGGTCTCGGCATCTTCGCGCAGCTGGACCCAGGCCATGACTTGTTCGCCGTAGCGCACGTCGGGCACGCCGATCACCTGCACGTCCACGATGTCGGGGTGGGTGTATAGGAACTCCTCTATCTCGCGGGGGTACACGTTCTCGCCGCCCCGCCATAGCGCCGATTCGGCTAGCCGGCCGGGGCCACGCGGGACCGGCGGTCAGTGCCGTTTGGCGGTGTGGCCTGTTGGGGGGATTGCCAGTTGTGGGGTTGGTGGTAGCGAAGCGGGTGGCGGGATGGCAGGCGCGTCTGATGCGTCTGATATGTCTGGCATGTCTGACACGGTTGTTGCGTCAGATTTGTGGAGGCGTTGCTGTTGATATGAATATGATGGTTACACCAATTGTCTATAGCGCTTCGTTATGCTGGAAGCGCTGCTGCAAGGGAGGATGTTGGATGATTGGACGGGGTGGTGTGGGTCGTTGGCGCGGCGGCGTCGCGGCGGTGGTCGCGGCGGCGGCTGTGGGGGCGCTGTTGAGCGCGTCCTGGGGCCAGGACGCTGTGTTGGCGGTGGGTTCGGGGGCGGCAGCTGGCTCTGGGTCTGGTGTGTTGGTGCAGTCTGGGGGTTCGGGTCCGGTGGCTGGCTCTGGGTCTGGTCCGGTGTTGCAGTCTGGTGGTGGCGGGTCGCCGTGTTCGTCTGCGGTGGTGGTGGATCAGTCTGAGTTGTTGTTGGTGGCTGATTGTGAGGCTTTGTGGGGGTTCTATGAGGGTTTGGGTGTCAAGGGGGTTTTGGATGATGCGGGTTCGGGCCGGTGGGGTGCTTCGTCGGTGTTGGGGTCTTGGCGGGGGGTGCGTGTCGATGGTGGCCGGGTGCGGTCGTTGAGTTTGCACAATTCGGGTTTGGTGGGGCCTGTGGCTGCGGTGTTGGGGTCTTTGGGGGGTTTGGAGACGTTGAATCTGGCCGCGAACGCCTTGTCGGGTCCGGTGCCGGCTGAGTTGGGGTCTTTGGGGGAGTTGGAGACGTTGAGCCTGGCGGCGAACAGCTTGTCGGGTCCGGTGCCGGCTGAGTTGGGGGCTCTGTCTGGTCTGGTGACGTTGAATCTGGCGGCGAACGATCTGTCGGGTCCGGTGCCGGCTGAGTTGGGTTCTTTGGGTTCGTTGTTGTGGATGAGTCTGGGCGGCAATGATCTGTCGGGTCCGGTGCCGGCTGAGTTGGGTTCTTTGGGGGCGGTGGGGACTTTGAATCTGGCGGGCAATGATCTGTCGGGGCTGATTCCTGCGGTGTTGGGGGAGATGGCGTCGCTGCGGTTGTTGTTCTTGGACGGCAACGGGTTCGCGTGGCCGCCGCCTGTGAGTCTCAGCACGCCGCGGGCGGGGCTGTTGGTGCGGTTGCCGCATTCCCATGAGTGGGCGCCGGCGGCGCCGGGCGCGGTGGAGGCTGTGCCGCGGGTCGACGGGTTGGAGTTGTCGTGGGCGGCGCCGGCTGCGGGCGAGCCCGCGGCGCGCCGCTATGAGTTGTCGTATCGCCGTGCCGGCGGCGCGGCGGCGGTGTTGGAGCTGGCGGGGCGTTCTGTGCGGTTGGGGGGCCTTGTGGCGGGGGTGTCCTATGAGGTGTCTGTGGCTGGTGTGAACTTCAACGGGCGGGGCGCGGCGGCGGTGGTTGCGGCGACGCCGTTGGAGTCGCCCTGCGGCGAGGCTGCGGTGGTGGACCAGACCCGGACGCTGTTGGTGGCTGATTGTGAGGCGCTGTGGTCCCAGAGGCGGGCGCTGACGGACGCCTCCGCGCTCTCCGGCGCCGCCGCGGGGGAGGGTGTGTGGGGCGACTCGACCGCGGTGCACGCTTGGCGGGGGGTGACCGTCACCGAGGGGCGCGTCAGCGGGGTGGACCTGTCGGGTGTGGGCCTCGTGGGGCAGTTGGCGTCCGGGCTCGGCGACCTGTCGGCGCTGGTGTCGTTGGACCTGTCGGCCAACACGCTGTCGGGGCCGGTCCCGGCTGGTCTCGGCAACCTGGCGGGGCTCACCGCGTTGGACCTGTCTGACAACGCGCTGACGGGGCCGGTCCCGGCCCGGCTGGGATCGCTGGCGCAGCTCACCGAGCTGGACCTCGGAATCAACGACCTGTCGGGGGCGGTCCCGGCGGCGCTGGGGTCGTTGGGGCGTCTGCGGGTTCTGGACCTTGCCGGCAACGACCTGTCGGGGCTGATACCGGCGCAGCTCGGCTCGCTGAGCGCGCTGGAGGTGCTGCGCCTGTCCGGCGCCGGGCTGTCCGCCACGATCCCCGCGGGCCTGGGGTCGCTGACCAGCTTGACCGAGCTGCACATCGACGGCGCCGGCCTCACCGGGCCGATCCCCGCGGCCCTGGGGTCGCTCACCAACCTGAGCACACTGCACCTCGGCGGCGGCTTCAGCGGGCCGATACCCGCAGCCCTCGCAAGCCTGACCGGCCTCGAGAGCCTGTATGTGTCCTCACCGAACATCTCCGGGCCGCTGCCCGCACAGCTCGCCACGCTCACCAACCTGGAGACCCTGTGGATCAAGTCCGACAACCTCACCGGCGCCATACCCGCCGGCTACGCCGACCTGACGAGCCTCGACACCTTGTACCTCTCAGGCGGCGGGCTCACCGGCACAGTCCCGGCATGGACCGGCAGCCTCACGAGCCTGCAGCGCCTGTACCTGCACAACAACGACCTCACCGGGCCCATACCCCCAGCCCTCGCCAGCCACAACAGCCTCACCACCCTGTGGCTCGCGGGCAACGACCTGCGCGGCCCCATCCCGAACCGGCTCGGCGACACCGCCGCGCTCGAGACCCTCGACCTGCGCGACAACCCGCTCACCTGGCCCGCGCCCGCGAGCCTCGCCGAACCCCGAACCGGGCTCACCGTGCTTCTGCCCGACACGCCACAATGGCTGCCGCCGCCGCCCGCCGGGGTCGCCGCGGAGCCCTCAGACGGCGCCTTGACCGTCACCTGGCAACACCCCGGCGCCGGAGAGGGCTACCTCGTCGACCACTACACCGTCAACCACCGCCGCGCCGGCACCACCGCAGAGTTCACCCGAACCGCAGCCAGCGGGTCCCCCGCGGTCATCAACGACCTCGACAACGGCGCCGACTACCACATATTCGTCACCGCCACCAACGACACAGGCACCAGCGGCCCCTCGGAGATCATCGAGGCCGCACCCACCGCCGCCACGGGCGGCGCCGAGGGATCCGCCGGCGAGGACCCCCAGCCGCGCACTGTCAACCCCGCAGCAATGGGCATCCTCATATCAGAGGACATCCTCGACGGAACCAGATGCGCGTCCACGGCCTCCAGCTGCCGGCTCGGCTCGATCAAGCGCTGGGAATTCGCCATGTGGCTGGCCCGGGTCCACAACGGCCCCAGCGACACAGAACCCGCCGACACCTGGAACTTCGACGATGTCAGCACCGGCGACAGCTACTACCACCACGTCGCCTACCTCGCCCAAAACGGCATAACCACCGGCTGCGGCGGCGGAAGCTTCTGCCCCGACCGCCCCGTGAGCCGCTCCCAGCTCGCCACCTTCGTGGATCGCGCCTTCCCGGTGCCGGCAACCAACAAGGCCCTGGCCTTCACAGACGTGAGTCCCACCAGCGTCCACGCCCCAGCCATCAACAGACTCCACCGCGCCGGAATCACCACCGGCTGCGTCACCCACACCCGCTACTGCCCCACAGCCAACGCGCTGCGACAACACGCAGCCACCTTCATCGTCGCCGCCCGCTGCTACCGATCCGACTACGCCGAATGCCCAGGCAACGGCGGAGGAAACAACCAACGCCCGCCCGCGCCCACCGGCGCCGAAGCCGAACCCGCGGGCCCCGGCGCGCTGCGCGTCACCTGGACCCCCGGCCAAGGAGACCCCACCGCCACCTCATGGAAAATCACCTACAACCGCTACCGGCTGCTGGCGCACCAACAAGGAGGCACAAGACGCGTCGACGACCCCACCCAATCCGAGACCCTCCGCGCCGCCGACGTCGACCCCAACACCGGCGTCACCATCGACGAACTCCAATCCGACACCCACTACGCCATCACCATCCGAGGAATCGCCGCCGGCACCACCGGTCACCCCAGCCCAGAAGCCACCGCCAAAACCGACCCCGCCGCCGTGCGCCTCGTCGCCCTCGAAATCACCCAAGGCCTCCAGAACTGGCAAGGCGACATCACCCTCGTCAAAGGCAAACGCACCGTCGTCAGAGCATTCCTAGAGCCAGGCAACGGTGTCGGCGAGAACGTCCGGGTAGTGCTAGATCTCCTCGGAACTGATGGCCGAACCATCGACACCAAGACACCCGTCAACGCCAACACCAAACCCACGGTCCGCCCGTTCCGCAACTTCAGAGCACAAGCCGGCGCCGCCAACAACCGCGCCAACCTCAACGCATCAGCCAACTTCATACTCGACGACGAACTCTGGATCGGCGAACCCGGCAACGGCGACACCACCCGCACCTACAAACTCGTCGTCACCCCCAACGTGGACTGCCAAGACGCCGTCAACCCAGCCAACACCTGCACCGCCACAATCACCCTCACCGACATCAAGGTGCCGCGAGTGGTCATCGTTCCCCTGCGTATCGCGGGCCGAAACGCGCTCGGTGAGGTCAAGTACTTCGCGCCCACCAAGAGGATGATCATCGAACACGTGCGCCGGATCAAGTCGCTCATGCCGGTGCCCGAGGTGGAGATCTTCGTCCACAGCCAGATGGAGCCGATTTTCCCCGACGCCATGCCGCCCGACAAGTCGGAACAAGAGGTTACAAGCAGCGCAATCTTCGACGCCCTGGAGGAAGTGCAAGGCAGGCATTCTGATCAGACCGTCGTGTTGGGCCTCGGATTCGAGCCTCCTAGGGGATGGATCCGCGGCGCCCACAATGGCGTCGGATATGTGGGCGGGGCCCTGGCGTGGTGGAAGACACGCCCCGACACGTCGTCGATCGGATCTGATGTCTATGGCCGCCACACCGGCAGCCATGAGTTCGGCCATGTGCTTGGAGCGGGCCACGCCGTCTATAAGGTTCCGCCCCACGAGTTCAGAGTGGCGTGCAGCAAAACGGTCCAAGCCGGTGCCCGCGAGGAGTTCCCGTATCTGGCTCCCGCGCCGACAGAAGGCGCGGCCCGTGCGGCGCTGCTGGGCCCGACCGGCGGGCCGAATCTGGCGGTGTGGGGTCTGGACACGCGTGTATTCGACAACGATATGGCGCTGCCGGCGACGCTGGCGGTGATGGACCCGAGCGTGACCTATTCGATTATGAGCTACTGCGGCAGCAGCACGTCGGACAGCAGACAGGATCGCTGGGTGGACGAGTACTACCACGAAGTGTTCGTCAAGGCGCTGAAGACCCGCTACTGGGGACGGATCCTCGCCGGGACATCGCCTGTGGGTGACGGCGCAACGGCGGCTGTTCGCGATGTGTTGGTGATCTCGGGGTCGCGCACCGTCGCTGCTGACGGGTCGGTGGATGTGGTGTTGTCGCCGGCCTACACCTACGGCACCGACTTGGCGGTGACCGCGCGGTCTGGGGACTGGGTGCTGGAGCTGCTCGACAGCACGGGCTCGGTGCTGCGGTCGGTGCCGTTTGGCGCGGATGTCCCGATGGCCGACATCGACCCCGCGCAGGACCCGCCCCGGCTGTCGACGGAGCGCTGGCGGGTGGCGGTGGCTGATCCGCCCACATATGCGAGCTACCGGATCCGGCGGGGCTCTGAGACGGTGGCGGCCTCGGAGGTGTCGGCTTCGGCGCCGTCGGTGTCGGTGACCGCGCCCACTGCGGGGCAGACGTTCTCAGCCAGCACCGTGGAGGTCTCCTGGACGGGCTCCGATGCCGACGGCGACGACATGGTGTATCACGTTCACTACTCTGATGACGGCGGAGCCACCTACAGCACTGTCGGCGCTGGCTTGACCTCGACATCGCTGGTGATCGACCGCGACCAGCTGGCCGGCTCGACCCGGGCGCGGTTCTTGGTGATCGCCTCAGACGGCACCCGCTCCACAACGGCGCAGTCGCCGGTGTTCACCGTCGCTGAGAACCGGCCGGCTGTGATCGTGCACAGCCCCGCCGAGGGCCGCGTCTACGGCGGTGAGAGCATCGTGGTGCTCGACGCCACCGGCATCGACACCGAAGACGGCGTGCTGGCTGACAGCGCGCTGGTGTGGACCAGCAGCCTCGACGGCCAGATAGCCGCCGGCGGCTACGCCCGGATCGCCACCGGCACCTTGACTGAGGGCACGCATGTGCTGGCCGTGACGGCCACTGACAGCTCAGCGATGACCGCGTCAGTGTCGGTCACCGTCACCGTCAACGCCACCAACGGCGCCCCCGCCGCCCGCCCCGACACCGCCTACGGTCGCGTCGGGCGCGCCATCAGCGCCGATGTGTTGGGCAACGACACCGACCCCGAAGCCGACATCGACCCGTGGAGTGTGCGAGTGGTGGCGCCCGCCGCGCTGGGCGCCGCGACGGCCAACGGCCCATCACCGGGCGCCATCGCCTATGAGCCCAAAGCCCAGGGCATCGACGTGATCGTCTACGAGGCCTGCGACCGGCTGTTGCAATGCTCCACCACAGAGCTCGTCGTCGCGGTCCTCGAGGACCGCTGACTGTGATGCCACCAACGTCACCAGCCACAGCCCGCACCGGCACGCTGCGGCCCCTGTCCGGCCCCCGGTCGGGGCTCACGCGCCCGATGACGGCTCTTTGGTTGGGCATGGCGTTGTGCGCGTCCGCGGCCTGCAGTGGTGCGGACGCGCCGCCTGAGACCACCGCGCCGCCTGAGACCACCGCGCCGCCTGAGACCACCGCGCCACCCGAGACCACCGCGCCGCCTGAGACCACCGCACCACCCGAGACCACCGCGGCCAAAGCCGCTACCGGGGTCGTGGAGGTCTTGGCGTTCGGCAGCCTCCACGGAGACGGCAGATCCGACCCGGAGCCGTTGGAGGGGGTGCCAATCATCGCGATCCAGCAGGCTCTCGTGCCGTTGTGGTGGCGCGCAGTAGCGGGGCTCGACCTCCGAGAGGACCCGCTCCCGACCAGCCTTCACCATCGGGTCGGGCTGCAGACCGGAGCGCAGTTCTGGGCCGACACGCAACAGATCCTCGACGCGCCCGGCACAGTGGCCGCCGTCACCGGCGCCGACGGCACTGCGCAACTGTCCCTCGGCCTCTACGGGCAGTACTCGATGTGTGTGCTGCATCCCGACATGGAGGGTCCTGCGGAGATGAGCCTCATCTCCGGCTGCGAGTACGACTTCCTACCCAATGCCTACGACGGCCTCGGCTTTCTGGCCAGGAGTGAATCCTTACCCGCGCTGGTGTATTTCAGCCACGGCCGCGCCTACCTCGGCCAGGTACAACACATCGTGTACCCCGCCCTCCCCTACGAGTTCAACCGCTCTCACTGGTTCCAGCAGATCGCCGAGGACGTGTTCGCCCGAGACTGGGACGGCCCCAAGTTCGGGGCCAACCCGCCCCCGCAGACTCGACCGCCGCCGGGACAGGCCACCATCGACTTCTACACACACGGGCGGTACGGTGTCGAAGGGCAGGCGATGGCCCTCATCGAGGACTCCCGGATCGGCGCCTGGTGGGACTCTTTCGCCGATGGCCTCATCGACAGCACCACCCCCGCGACCCTGGTGCGCCTCAGGAACGACTCAGGCGCCTATAGAGGGTTCCTCGGCACGGCCACAGTCGACGCCGGCGCGTATCTGGTCTGCTGGCTACATCGAGACCTTTCACGTGGAAGCATCGGAGGAGGAGCTAGCGCCTACTACACCGAGATGTGCGTCTATGAAGAATTCCACGACGGCTCCCACAGCTTCCTTCGGTACCATATCGAGGAAGGGCACGACTACTCGCTCACCAACGACCAGGGCTTCGACCCCCCACAACCCGCCGCAGATGCCCCTTGAGGCCTCGGTTCGCGCCGCCAACGGCGCCCCCACCGCGGCCCCCGACACCGCCTACGACCGCGTCGGGCGCGCCATCAGCGCCGACGTGTTGGGCAACGACACCGACCCCGAAGCAGACATCGACCCGTGGAGTGTGCGGGTGGTGACGCCGGGCGCGCTCCCGCCGAACCGGCGCCACCGCAGGAATCCGATCCGGTATGGTCGCCGTCACTGTCAGGCGCTACAGGACAGCCCCGACGCTGAGGGATGACATGGCTTATGCGCGTGCCGGTGCGCCCGCCGTTGTAGTTGATGTCATCGCCAATGACTCCGACCCCGAGGGGGCCTTCGCCGGCTGCAGCCTGGGAGTGTTGGCGCCGGCTGCTGTGGGCTCGACAACTCGGGATGTGCGCAGCGGCGCGCGTCAGGCCCTCAGCTATCTTCCCGGGGCCGCCGGCTATGACGCCGCGGTGTACGCGGTGTGCGACATCTCTGGAGTCTGTGGCTTGGCGGAGGTGACGGTGGCCGTGCTCGGTGATGTTTGAGCGCCGTGATGGTTCTCGCTTGGACCGCGAGCTCGCAGGCTCGCGGCTGGGGTGCGGTGTGCTGGTCGTGCTCGGGGTCTTGGCCGTGGTGCTGGCAGCGGTGGTTCCTTGGGTGGTGGACCGCTTCGAGCGCGACGCCGATGGGGTAGCGGCGGTCAGCTTCGAGGCGGGGTACTCGGCAGATGATGCTGGGCAGTATCCCACTTCGCCTCCGCGGACAACTTCGTCGGCCTGCGCCGACCGTTCCCAGCAGTCATCTGATGCTCCTTCGCACGTCAGCGACAAAACCACCAAACTAGGTTAATTTCTCACCACCATCTCCGCGCCGAACTCAGACGCACACCAATTGTCTATAGCGCTTCGTTATGCTGGAAGCGCTGCTGCAAGGGAGGATGTTGGATGATTGGACGGGGTGGTGTGGGTCGTTGGCGCGGCGGCGTCGCGGCGGTGGTCGCGGCGGCGGCTGTGGGGGCGCTGTTGAGCGCGTCCTGGGGCCAGGACGCTGTGTTGGCGGTGGTGAGGTGCTTCTGAGTAAATGTCCGTTTTCGGGGGTTTGATTGCGCCGCATTGGGCGGGTGTGTTCATGGCTGGTTGGGTTTGTTGTTGCGATGGTAGGCGATGCGGGTGAGGCGGGCCTGTGTGAGGCCGTCTTGGCGGGCCTGGCGGATGCGCTCTCCTCGTCCTTGGTGTTCGTCGTCGGGGGTGACGTAGCCGAGGGAGGCGTGCAGGCGGCGGGTGTTGTAGTCGTGTCGGGCGATGTCGAGCTCTGCTCGCAGCGTGTTGGGGTCGGTGATCTTCTCGAGGTGGGGCCATTCGGTTTTGACGTGGCCGAACAGGGTCTCGATCCATGCTTGGTCCGTCGGGGTGCCGGGCCGGCCGAAGCGCGACGCGATGGAGCAGAGGGCCAGGAACTCCCGGGTGGTGCCGGCTCGCATTTGGGGTCCGTTGTCTGACATTGCCAGCAGGATCGGCTCCTCGTCGCTGTCGTCGCCTCGGCGGGCGCGGTCGGCTTGGCGGGCCTCGACGGCGGGCCACAGCCCCTCGGTGTCGAGGGCTTGTGTGAAGACGACCTCTACTTGGGTGGCGGTCTCCTCGGCGGTGACGAGGGTGGCGAGCCATTTGCGGGTGACGACGTCGAGGATGGCGTAGGCGACCCGGCCGGCTCTGGGGAAGTGGGTGATGTCGTAGATCCAGATCTGGTGGCGTTTCCATTGGATCCAGTCCGGCAGGGGCCGCGCCGGTGCCGGTGTGCGCTGCGGGCGGGCGGGCAGAACAAGCCCCTGGGCTGCGAGAACGCGATACAGCGTCGACGGTGACACCCAGACCAGGTTCTCGTATGAGCCGCGGTGCGCGAGCTTGCGGTAGCCGCCGTCGATGTCGCCCCAGCGCTCGAACAGCTCCACGATCGCCCGGCGCTCTGTTGGGGTGATGGCATGTGACGCCGTGCCGCCCGCAGTGTGGTCGTCGAGGCGGCCCGCGCCTCGGCGGTGCTGCCAGCGGCGGCACCGGCGGCTGTCGAGCTCGAGCACCGAGCAAGCCCGCGCTGTCGTCCAGCCCGCCCCGACGGCGCCGTCGACGAGGTCCAACAGAGCCGCCTTGGTGCCGGCTTCTACACGCGGGGGCACGCCGGCGGTCACCCCCAACGCTCTTTTCCCTCCAACAAGGTGACCTTGACAGCCATCTCCTTGAGCGCCTCGCCCAGCCGGGCCGCCTCGTCTCGGGCCATCACCAACTCCGGGTCGACACCATCGGCGCGCGTCCCCGGCCGAGACGACGCCAACGCGTCCAGAGCGCCGCGCTTGGCGACCTCGCGGGCCCGCATGATCGTGGAGCGGTCCACGCCCCAATGGTCCGCGCACTCGACCACGGTCATCTCACCGGTGAGCACCTGCACGAACGCCTCGTACTTCTGCACAGGCGACAACCGCCGCCTCCCGCGGCGTCCGCTACGCTCCAAGGACTTCGAGGTATCAGTCATCTGACACTCCTTTCACAGCGCCATGCTCCCACCCCGACGCTGCGTAATCAACGACCCGAAACCGGACACGATCCCAGAACCATTACAGTGGGTTCGGGGGCGGCAGCTGGCTCTGGGTCTGGTGTGTTGGTGCAGTATGGGGGTTCGGGTCCGGTGGCTGGCTCTGGGTCTGGTCCGGTGTTGCAGTCTGGTGGTGGCGGGTCGCCGTGTTCGTCTGCGGTGGTGGTGGATCAGTCTGAGTTGTTGTTGGTGGCTGATTGTGAGGCTTTGTGGGGGTTCTATGAGGGTTTGGGTGTCAAGGGGGTTTTGGATGATGCGGGTTCGGGCCGGTGGGGTGCTTCGTCGGTGTTGGGGTCTTGGCGGGGGGTGCGTGTCGATGGTGGCCGGGTGCGGTCGTTGAGTTTGCACAATTCGGGTTTGGTGGGGCCTGTGGCTGCGGTGTTGGGGTCTTTGGGGGGTTTGGAGACGTTGAATCTGGCCGCGAACGCCTTGTCGGGTCCGGTGCCGGCTGAGTTGGGGTCTTTGGGGGAGTTGGAGACGTTGAGCCTGGCGGCGAACAGCTTGTCGGGTCCGGTGCCGGCTGAGTTGGGGGCTCTGTCTGGTCTGGTGACGTTGAATCTGGCGGCGAACGATCTGTCGGGTCCGGTGCCGGCTGAGTTGGGTTCTTTGGGTTCGTTGTTGTGGATGAGTCTGGGCGGCAATGATCTGTCGGGTCCGGTGCCGGCTGAGTTGGGTTCTTTGGGGGCGGTGGGGACTTTGAATCTGGCGGGCAATGATCTGTCGGGGCTGATTCCTGCGGTGTTGGGGGAGATGGCGTCGCTGCGGTTGTTGTTCTTGGACGGCAACGGGTTCGCGTGGCCGCCGCCTGTGAGTCTCAGCACGCCGCGGGCGGGGCTGTTGGTGCGGTTGCCGCATTCCCATGAGTGGGCGCCGGCGGCGCCGGGCGCGGTGGAGGCTGTGCCGCGGGTCGACGGGTTGGAGTTGTCGTGGGCGGCGCCGGCTGCGGGCGAGCCCGCGGCGCGCCGCTATGAGTTGTCGTATCGCCGTGCCGGCGGCGCGGCGGCGGTGTTGGAGCTGGCGGGGCGTTCTGTGCGGTTGGGGGGCCTTGTGGCGGGGGTGTCCTATGAGGTGTCTGTGGCTGGTGTGAACTTCAACGGGCGGGGCGCGGCGGCGGTGGTTGCGGCGACGCCGTTGGAGTCGCCCTGCGGCGAGGCTGCGGTGGTGGACCAGACCCGGACGCTGTTGGTGGCTGATTGTGAGGCGCTGTGGTCCCAGAGGCGGGCGCTGACGGACGCCTCCGCGCTCTCCGGCGCCGCCGCGGGGGAGGGTGTGTGGGGCGACTCGACCGCGGTGCACGCTTGGCGGGGGGTGACCGTCACCGAGGGGCGCGTCAGCGGGGTGGACCTGTCGGGTGTGGGCCTCGTGGGGCAGTTGGCGTCCGGGCTCGGCGACCTGTCGGCGCTGGTGTCGTTGGACCTGTCGGCCAACACGCTGTCGGGGCCGGTCCCGGCTGGTCTCGGCAACCTGGCGGGGCTCACCGCGTTGGACCTGTCTGACAACGCGCTGACGGGGCCGGTCCCGGCCCGGCTGGGATCGCTGGCGCAGCTCACCGAGCTGGACCTCGGAATCAACGACCTGTCGGGGCCGGTCCCGGCGGCGCTGGGGTCGTTGGGGCGTCTGCGGGTTCTGGACCTTGCCGGCAACGACCTGTCGGGGCTGATACCGGCGCAGCTCGGCTCGCTGAGCGCGCTGGAGGTGCTGCGCCTGTCCGGCGCCGGGCTGTCCGCCACGATCCCCGCGGGCCTGGGGTCGCTGACCAGCTTGACCGAGCTGCACATCGACGGCGCCGGCCTCACCGGGCCGATCCCCGCGGCCCTGGGGTCGCTCACCAACCTGAGCACACTGCACCTCGGCGGCGGCTTCAGCGGGCCGATACCCGCAGCCCTCGCAAGCCTGACCGGCCTCGAGAGCCTGTATGTGTCCTCACCGAACATCTCCGGGCCGCTGCCCGCACAGCTCGCCACGCTCACCAACCTGGAGACCCTGTGGATCAAGTCCGACAACCTCACCGGCGCCGTACCCGCCGGCTACAGCAGCCTCACGAGCCTGTCGACGCTTTATCTGTCTGGCGGCGGGCTCACCGGCACAGTCCCGGCATGGACCGGCAGCCTCACGAGCCTGCAGCGCCTGTACCTGCACAACAACGACCTCACCGGGCCCATACCCCCAGCCCTCGCCAGCCACAACAGCCTCACCACCCTGTGGCTCGCGGGCAACGACCTGCGCGGCCCCATCCCGAACCGGCTCGGCGACACCGCCGCGCTCGAGACCCTCGACCTGCGCGACAACCCGCTCACCTGGCCCGCGCCCGCGAGCCTCGCCGAACCCCGAACCGGGCTCACCGTGCTTCTGCCCGACACGCCACAATGGCTGCCGCCGCCGCCCGCCGGGGTCGCCGCGGAGCCCTCAGACGGCGCCTTGACCGTCACCTGGCAACACCCCGGCGCCGGAGAGGGCTACCTCGTCGACCACTACACCGTCAACCACCGCCGCGCCGGCACCACCGCAGAGTTCACCCGAACCGCAGCCAGCGGGTCCCCCGCGGTCATCAACGACCTCGACAACGGCGCCGACTACCACATATTCGTCACCGCCACCAACGACACAGGCACCAGCGGCCCCTCGGAGATCATCGAGGCCGCACCCACCGCCGCCACGGGCGGCGCCGAGGGATCCGCCGGCGAGGACCCCCAGCCGCGCACTGTCAACCCCGCAGCAATGGGCATCCTCATATCAGAGGACATCCTCGACGGAACCAGATGCGCGTCCACGGCCTCCAGCTGCCGGCTCGGCTCGATCAAGCGCTGGGAATTCGCCATGTGGCTGGCCCGGGTCCACAACGGCCCCAGCGACACAGAACCCGCCGACACCTGGAACTTCGACGATGTCAGCACCGGCGACAGCTACTACCACCACGTCGCCTACCTCGCCCAAAACGGCATAACCACCGGCTGCGGCGGCGGAAGCTTCTGCCCCGACCGCCCCGTGAGCCGCTCCCAGCTCGCCACCTTCGTGGATCGCGCCTTCCCGGTGCCGGCAACCAACAAGGCCCTGGCCTTCACAGACGTGAGTCCCACCAGCGTCCACGCCCCAGCCATCAACAGACTCCACCGCGCCGGAATCACCACCGGCTGCGTCACCCACACCCGCTACTGCCCCACAGCCAACGCGCTGCGACAACACGCAGCCACCTTCATCGTCGCCGCCCGCTGCTACCGATCCGACTACGCCGAATGCCCAGGCAACGGCGGAGGAAACAACCAACGCCCGCCCGCGCCCACCGGCGCCGAAGCCGAACCCGCCGGCCCCGGCGCGCTGCGCGTCACCTGGACCCCCGGCCAAGGAGACCCCACCGCCACCTCATGGAAAATCACCTACAACCGCTACCGGCTGCTGGCGCACCAACAAGGAGGCACAAGACGCGTCGACGACCCCACCCAATCCGAGACCCTCCGCGCCGCCGACGTCGACCCCAACACCGGCGTCACCATCGACGAACTCCAATCCGACACCCACTACGCCATCACCATCCGAGGAATCGCCGCCGGCACCACCGGTCACCCCAGCCCAGAAGCCACCGCCAAAACCGACCCCGCCGCCGTGCGCCTCGTCGCCCTAGAGGTCACCCAAGGCCTGCAGAACTGGCAAGGCGACATCACCCTCGTCAAAGGCAAACGCACCGTCGTAAGAGCATTCCTCGAACCCATTAGCGGAACAGACACCACCGTCAATGTGAAACTGCACGCAGTGCGGGACGGGCGGATCCTCTCCACAGTCGCGCCGAGGAACGCCGACACCCAAAGCGGCCCTCCCGGCGGCTTCAATCCGCACCTGTTCACAACCGAGCCCGACGTCATCGCCGACCGCGGCCAACTCAACGCCTCAGCCAACTTCTTGTTGGACCTCGACCTCGCCGGGATCGTCGACGAATGGGTGGGCAGCCCAACCGGCGGCACCGGCCCCAACAACCCTGGCAGGCTCCACAACATCACATACCGCCTCGCAGTCCACGAGGGCGTCGTCTGCGCCGCAGCCGCAGCACACGCCGACAACAACGCAGCCCCAGACACCGCCTGCAAGACAGACCTGGAATTCGAATTCGTCCGAACCCCGACCGTGCGCCTGGTCGGGGTCGGCTACGACGACGGTCCGGACACCGTGGCGCCCACCCGCGGCGACCTCCAAGAGCAGGCTGAGCGCATCCTGTCGGTGATGCCCATACCGGGCCTGGACTATGACCTACGCCAACTCAATCACACCTACAGCACCGCTCCAAGCCTGTCGGGAACGACCAACCCGCTGAGCCGACTGCTTCTCACCCGCGCCACCGAGGCGAGCACCCGAGTCTACCTAGGCGTGCTGCTGGGTTGGGGCGGCGGCGGACGGGCCCTGGGCATTCCGGCCAACGTCGCGGCGTGGTATACCAGCGGCACTGAGAGTCAAGATGCGTTGGGCTACGCCCGCAACCGCGGCGCCCACGAATTCGGCCATGTCATCGGCCACAAGCACACCCAAGACAACAACAACCAGATCATCTGCTCGGACAAAATCAAAACATGGGATCCGCCGCCTCCGGGCGCCGCGTACCCGAAGTACCCCTACATGGAAATGACCACTGACGGGTACAAGGCGCTGCTGGGACCGTCGGCGGTGAGCGACAACGCACGAGTGTGGGGCTTCGACACCCGATTCGTCGACTCGGACAACGACGAATTGGCGGTGATGGACCCCGAATTGGTCTTCGCGCTGATGAGCTACTGCGGCCGGGGTCTCAATAATTCCCAGATTCGATGGGTGGATCGCGTCTACCACGGGTTGTTCATCGACAGCGTCAACAGCATCAACTGGGAGCTGGGGCCCGCGACCGGGTCTGATGACAACCCCGACCCGTTGAGGCCCCCGCATCCGCTCTTGAGCGGTCACACCACCACCACCGCCGACGGCTCGAGGGCAGAGCTTGTGCTGTCGCCGGTGTTCGAGACGACCAGAGTCGTCGGCGCGCCGCCGCCGGAGTCGGGGGGCTATGTGCTGGAGCTGCTCGATGCCGCCGGTGAGGTGCTGAGGTCGGTGCGATTCGGCGCGCAGGCCGCAGTGGCCGACGCCCCCGAGCGCGCCGACACCGCCACGGCGCTGGAGGTGTGGGCGGTGTCGGTGCCCGACCCGCCCGACTACGCACGCGTGCGGGTAACGCGCCGCCCGGCGCGGGACCTGCCCGCGGCGATGGCTGAGGCGAACCGCTCGGCGTCGGCCCCGGCGGTGGCGGTGACTGCACCCACGGCGGGCAGCACAGTCTCGGGCGAGTTCGTGCAGATCACTTGGACGGCTTCTGACGCCGACGGCGACGACCTGTCCTTTGTGGTGCAGTACTCCACTGACGGCGGCACCACCTATGAGACCCTCGCCGCGGACCACCGGTTGATGTCGTTGTCGGTGCCGCGGCGGCTGCTCGCGGGTTCGGCCACCGCACGTGTGCGGGTTGTGGCCTCCGACGGGGTGCGCACCGCCGCCGCGCAGTCGGGCCTGTTCAGCGTCACCGCAAACGCGCCGCAGGTGACCGTCCACAGCCCCGCGGCCGGCAGCGTCTACGGCGGGCTGCAGGCCCTGGCGCTTCACGCATCGTCCTACGACCCAGAAGACGGCGCGCTGGCGCCTTCGGCGCTGTCATGGTCAAGCGACCTCGACGGGCCCGTCGCCGCCGCGGGCACAGCCGTCATCGACACCGCAGACCTCACCGCGGGAACCCACACCCTCACCGCCACCGCCACCGACAGCGACAACACGACCGCCGCGGCGTCGGTGACTGTCACCGTCAAAGCCGGCAACGACGCCCCGGCCGCCGCCGACGACACCGCCCACACCCGAAGCGGCGTTGCTGTGGTCGTCGACGTCGCCGCCAACGACACCGACCCCGAATCCGACATCGACCGCGTCACACTGAGGGTTGTCACACCGGCCGCTGCGGGCAGAACTCGCAGCCGCGGCGGCGCGGTCGCCTACACCCCGGCCGCCGCAGGCTACGACGTCTTCGTCTACAGGGTCTGTGACCGGGCCAGACAATGCGACCACGCCGAAGTGACCGTCATCGCGCTCGCGGACCCGTGAACCCCCAAGCACCCCGTGCCGGCGCCGGCCGCGCACCGCTTTCATGGCGGCCCCGGCGAGCAGGCGCTGTGTCCGGGCCGCCGTGGCGGGGCATCCTCGTCGTTGTGTTGGCCGCGGCTGTGGTCGCGGCGGCCTGCACCAGCGGCGCCACCCGATCCGCGCCCGCTGAGCCGGGAGCTGAGCCCGCGACTGCGGTGCCTGCTGCTGGGCCGGTAGCTGAACCCGCCGCTGAGCTGGTAGCTGAGCCCGTGGCTGCGTCGACGACGGCTGCGCCGGAGCCGGTGGATGCGCCGTGCCCGGAGAGCGCGGCCCCAGAGGACATGGTGAGCTTGTGCTTCGTGGCCTACGGCGACCCCTCGCTGGAGGGCTCGGGCCCGCACAGGCTCATCGCCGGCGTGCGGATCGCCGTATTGCGGTTCAGCTCCACGCCCGCGCCCAGCGAGGACGACCTGTGGTGGGACTTTGTTGCCTCAATCCCTCGCCCGGTTACCCAGCCCGGCCAGCGGTTCCAGGCCAGCGCGGAGCGCATCGCAGCAGCCGAAGCTCTGTCGGTGGTCACCGGCGCGGACGGCACCGCCCAGGCTCCGATCAAGTATCGCGAGACATACCAGTTCTGCGCGGTGCATCCCGATGAGCCGGGCCTCATCGCCGGATGCACCGCCTCCCTGTGGCTCAACCGTCAATTCCCGTACGAAGCGCCAACTCTCTCAAGCGCGATCAACCACCGCGACGTTGTACTGGCTCACAGCCCGGTCTATGTGTACTTCAGCCGTGGGCGGGCGTTCTTTAACACCGATGCCGACAGCGGACGCTACGGCCGGTTCCTCGCCGGTGACACGCACCCCCCAGGCACCGGCACGATCACCTTCACCGGTTTCAGCCAGAGAGACCTTCACGACGGAGGGGGCGTGGTCCGTGTCTTCTGGGACGACGAGCACCGCTGGCCCCTCGCGGTGATCGAAGACGCCGACATCGGGGCGTTCTGGGACGCGGTCCAAGCCGGCTGGAACCAGCAGTGGGACTTGGCGTCGCCTGACACATGGGCCCCGGCGCGGCTGCTGAGCACCGGAGCCGACGGCACCGCCAGCGCCGACCTCGCCGCCGGCGACTACCTGTTCTGCGAGCCGCACCGATATGGCGTCGGACCCTGCATCTACCAAGACGTCACCGCCGGCCAAGACAGGATCCTTTACGCGTGGGCCGTGGAGAGCTACGGAGGCCTCACCGAATTGACCGAACAGCAGAGCGCGGACCTCCTGCACACCATGGCCACCTGCGAGCCTCCGTGGTGCGCCACCCACGAACAGTACGAGCGCGCCTCAGCGCACTTCCGGGAGACCGGCGACTGGCCCGACGACTGGTGAACGGTGCGGATCACCAGGACGGCCCCGACGCCGACGACGACGACCTATCCTTTGTGGTGCAGTACCCCACCGACGGCGGCACCACCTATGAGACCCTCGCCGCGGACCACTGGTTGATGTCGTTGTCGGTGCCGCGGCGGCTGCTCGCGGGCTCGGCCACCGCACGTGTGCGCGTTGTGGCCTCCGACGGGGTGCGCCCCGCCGCCGTGGGCACCGCGGTCATCGACACCGGAGACCTCACCGCGGGAACCCACACCCACACCGCCACCGCCAACGACAGCGACAACACGACCGCCGCGGCGTCGGCGACCGTCACCGTAACAGCCGGCAACGACGCCAACGACGCCCCCGCCGCCCACGACGACACCGCCCACAGCCGGGTCGGGCGCACACAGGCCGTCGCGGTGCTGGCCAACGACACCGACCCCGAAGACGACATGGACCCCTGGAGCGTGCGCGTGGTGGCGCCCGCCGCGTTGGGCGCCGCGGCCGCTGACAGCCCTGCACCGGGCGCGGTCGCCTACGAGGCCGCCGCGGCTGGCATCGACGTGATCATCTATGAGGTCTGCGACAGGTTCTTGCAATGCAGCTCAGCAGAGCTCGTGGTCGCGGTCCTCGAGGACCGCTGAGCACCCCGAAACGACCAGCCACAGAAGGGCCGGCCCGCATGCACACCCCGGCGTCACCCAACAACGACAGGACCCACAGCAGCGCAAGGCCTCTCGCAAGGCCTCTTCGGCTGCGGCGCTCGATGACGGCACTTTGGTGCGCGACGGCGCTGTGTGTGGCTGCCGTCGCATGCAGCGACGCGAGCCCGACCGCCCCCGGGGGCGCTGTGAGTGCACCGTCCGCGGCTGCTGGCAGCGACGCGACCGCCTCGGGGGACGACGCGACCGCCTCGGGGGCCGGCAGCGCCGGGGGCGAGTGGTCCGCGGCCGACGCGGCTTGGGCCTACGCTGAGGCCCTGGCTGCTGAGGGGTGGTCCGAAGAGGTCGTCGCGGAGGCTGAGGCTCGTGCCGCGGCGCTCGAGGACGAGGGGTCCTCTGGGGAGTTCGTGCCGGTGCCGCCCAAGCCGATGGTGCGGGTGCTGGCCTTCGGCAGCGTCCACGGCGACGGCAGATCCGAGCCCGAGCCGCTGCCGGGCGTCACGGTCGCCGCGGTCCCGTCGCGCCGCTGGGGCGACTGGTGGGCGACGCTGACGGGCCTCGACTTCAGCGACGGCACAGTGCCTGGCATCTTCTACAACGGAAAATTTCGGCTGCCACCGGGAGCGCAGTACCACGGCGACACCCAGGCTGCGCTGCGCACATCCGGGGTGGTCGCCGCCACCACCGATGTCGACGGCACCGCCGAACTGTGGCTGAACCCCGGCCGCTTCTACTATGTCTGTGCACTGTCCCCAGAGACAGAGGGCCTCATAGCCGGCTGCGAGTTGAGCTTCTCCCCCGACTCCTACTTCAATGCCACGAGCCACAACGGTCTTAATGCCATACATGACAACGCGATGGTGTACTTCAGCCACGGACGGGCCTACCTCGGCGTCGACCGCGACCCCGGCGACTACCGCGGCCGCTTCTGGTTCCAGCGGATCGCCGAGAGCGTGTTCGGCGACTTGAGCGCACCCGCCCCCAAAGCGTTCGCGCCCAGGCCCAAGCAGGGACTGGCCACCGTGGAGTTCTACTCGCAGGAGCACAACAACCCAGCCTGGGAGCACGCGATGGCCCTCATCGCTGACTCCCAAGTGGGTGCCTGGTGGGAAGCGATCAACACCGTCACCCGCGACGAGTACGGCCGAGGCATGGACCGCGCTGCGGTGGAATCGTCGCCCGCGATGGTGGTGCCCTTCGTGCCTGACCCGACCGTCAACGAGGACCTCCTCGCCGCGGTCACCGTCGAAGCCGGAACGTACCTGGTCTGCTGGCTGCCGGCCTGGTCCGTCGACGGTGAACGGGCGCGCCTCGATGTCTGCGCCTATGAAGAGTTCCCCGCCGACTCCCGCAACTACCTGGACCTCTCTTCCGCCGAGTTCTCGAATCATCTCAGGCGCCTCACCCACCCCCGCTCACCGGGCTGATCGACACCCACCACCTCACCCTCAGGACCCACACCCTGACCGCCACCGCCACCTACGGCTCCAACACGGCCGCCGCGGCGTCGGCGGCCGTCACCGTGGTGCAGCGCGACACCAACACGCCGCCCGGTCGCGGCGATGATGCGTAGACCGATGGAGTCCGGCCGCGCCATCTTGGGAGGCCCGTGCCGGTCGAGCCCGCGAGCGCGCTCGGGCCCCTGATGATGGAGATGCACGACCGCGGCGGCGAGTCGGTTCACAGGCGCTGGTACCCAACCGAAGCGAAGGAACAAGACGCCCCGATGGAAGAGTCACCCGGCGGCCCGTCGGTCGTCGTGACCTCGAATCCACCAGCACCACCCACACCTTGAAGGCACGCCCCACCATCCCCGACACGATCCGGTTCCGGGTGATCGCCTCAGACGGCACCCGCTCCACCATCGCAGAATCCCCCACCTACCGCGTCGAGCCATGAACACCCCGCCACCCGCCGGACCGGCACCAACAACACCCCCGCCGCCTACGCTGCCCAATGGGCACATCAGCACCAACCAACACACCCATAACACCCGGACTCACAAACGGGTCCCCCTCAGCGGCTATGACGTGTTCATATACGAGGTGTGCGACCGGCTCAACAACTGCGATACCGCCGAGGCGGTCGTGGTGGTGCGAGCCGTTTCATGAGGCTGGGTGCGGTCATCGCTGCTCGCGCTGCGGCCCCTGAGCCGGCAACCAACAAGGCCCTGGCCTTCACAGACGTGAGTCCCACCAGCGTCCACGCCCCAGCCATCAACAGACTCCACCGCGCCGGAATCACCACCGGCTGCGTCACCCACACCCGCTACTGCCCCACAGCCAACGCGCTGCGACAACACGCAGCCACCTTCATCGTCGCCGCCCGCTGCTACCGATCCGACTACGCCGACGACCTCGAATGCCCAGGCAACGGCGGAGGAAGCAACCAACGCCCGCCCGCGCCCACCGGCGCCGAAGCCGAACCCGCGGGCCCGGCGCGCTGCGCGTCACCTGGACCCCCGCCCGAACAGGCCCCACCGCCACCTCATGGAAAATCACCTACAACTCCTACCGGCTGCTGGCGCACCAACAAGGAGGCACAAGACGCGTCGACGACCCCACCCAATCCGAGACCCTCCGCGCCGCCGACGTCGACCCCAACACCGGCGTCACCATCGACGAACTCCAATTCGACACCCACTACGCGATCACCATCCGAGGAATCGCCGCCGGCGCCAACCCGGCGCGCAAGCAGACCCCGGCGGCCAGCCAACGCAGTCCGCAGACCCGTTGAGCGAGGACGTCCTCAGCGTCAAGATCGAGCACCCGCCACAGCACACCTGCATCCGCGTCCTTATCACCGCCGGCTACGGCGACCCCGACGAAGTCCTTATCGAGCTAGCCGCCCCCGACTGGACCCACCCCTGAAGGCTCCGTTGAGCCTCTGAGATTGGGGCTCCAGATCCCGACCCGGTCGCCGTTGGCGACCCCGATGCCCATCAGCCCCCCTGCTAGCCGATCGACCTCGTCGGCGAACTCGGTGTACGTGTAGCGCAGGCTCTGCTCCACCGACACGAGCGCATCGCTCTCCCCATGCGCAGCAACGGTACGAGCCAGATTCCGGGGGATGGTCTCCTCCAGAAGGGGCACGCTCGCTGTCCCTGACGCAGATGACAGCTTCATCGGGCCCGTCCTCGGTCGGCAGCGGTCGTCGTCACACGGAGATCGTTGGTGCAGCCTCGGCCCGGCGTCGGACTCGCGTCGTTGGGAGATGTCTGCGAGACTGGCCTTCGTGGCAGCGGTGATCGCGCATCGGGGGGCCAGCCGGGCCGCGCCCGAGAACACGGTGGAGGCGTTCCGGCTGGCCCGCCAGCTCGGTGCCGACTGGGTGGAGCTGGATGTGCGCCGCACCACCGACGGCGTGGCCATCGTGCACCACGACGCCCACCTGGCCGACGGCCGGCGCATCGGCAGGATGCCATCCGACGAGCTTCCGGGCTATGTGCCCAGCCTGGCCGAGGCCCTGGAGGCCTGCGAGGGCATGGGCGTGCACATCGAGATCAAGAACCTGCCCGACGATCCCGACTACGACAGCGAGAACCTTGTCGCCGATGCGGTGGCCGGTCTCATCGCCGCCTACCTCGGCCCCGAGCGGGCCGTGGTGTCGTCCTTCAACGTAAACGCGGTGGACGCGGTGCGAACGGTCGATCCGACCATCCCCATCGCGCTGGTCTGCGGGATCGTCCAGCCCGCCCAGGCGGTGGCCCGGGCCACCGCGCACCAGATGGCAGCCGTGCACCCGTTCGACGCCATGTGCGACGCGGGCTTCGTGCGCCGGGCCCACAGCGCCGGGCTGGCCGTCAACGCGTGGACCATCAACGATCCCGACCGGATGTCAGAGCTCCTGGCCATGGGAGTAGACGGCCTGATCACCGATGTGCCCGACGTGGCACGAGCCGTAATCGACGCGGCCTGATCCCACCAGAGGCCGAGCGCCGAGCGGCGACCCCTCAGGGCAGGACCAAGCGGAGGGCCTCGGGTGCCCAGCGGATCCTGAGGCGGGGAGCGGCGCCGAGGTGGTCGCCGTCGGCCTGGTATCCGACGGGCGGGTCCGCGGTCACCGTGAGGTCGCGCAGGCCCTCGTGCACCCTCGCGCCGGCCATTCCTCGCACATCGCCTGAGCCCAGCGCCCTGAACACCACCGGCAGCAGCCGGTGCAGCGACAGGGTTGGCAGGGTCACTGCGGTCAGCGGTTCGTCCAGTCGGAGGCCCGGCGCGAGGTCGAAGCTGCGACCGCCCAGATAGGTGTAGGGATCGGCGTTCAGCACGACCGTGAACAGGCCCTCGGCCAGCATCTCGCCGTCGGCGTCGAGCACCTGCATGGGCGGACGCCGCCGGTTGGCCCGCCGCAGCCAGGTATTGACGGCCGCGTAGATGAACAGGGGATGCCCGGCCCAGCGCTTCCACGAGCCGCGGCTCTCCACCTGCTCGACCACGGCCGCGTCGAAGCCGATACCGCAATGGAACAGGAAGTACCGCCCGTCGACAGCCCCCAGCCCGATCCTGGCGATCGCGCCGCGGTCCAGGGCGTCGAGGAGCTGGCCCGCGGCTTCGATCGGGTCGTCGGGCAGGCCGATGATGCGGGCGAACACGTTGGTGCTCCCCCCAGGTAGGGCGGCCAGGGCGGCGTCGGTGCCGGCCAGGCCGTTGGCGGCCTCATTCAGCGTGCCGTCCCCGCCCAGCACCACCACCACGTCGGTTCCCTCGGAGGCGGCCGAGCGGGCCAGCCGGGTGGCGTGGCCCCGCCGGGCGGTCTCGGCCAGCGTCACCTCATGGTCGGCCGACAGCGCCTTCTGGATCACCACCCGCCGCCGCCCCGTCACCGATGAGGCAGCCGAGTTCACCAGTAGCAGGACCCGCACCGGCCCAGTCTGTCCGCTCGCAGGCCCGGCGCGTCGAAGTGCCCGAGGCAGGTCAAGAAAAGAGGCGACGATTTTGTCGTTCGCTCGGGGTTCGTTTCTGGCCGGGCCCTGGCACAATTGGCGCCCATGAAGGTTGTCGTCTGCGTGAAGCAGATCCCCGATCCCGCCGATCCCGGAGCGCTGGACCCCGATACCAAGACGCTGCGGCGCAACGTGAAGCTCATCCTCGACGAGTCCGACTGCTACGGGGTGGAGATGGCCCTGCAGCTGGTGGACGCCGCCGGCGAGGGCTCCGTGCACCTGGTGTCGATGGTGCCCAACGACGAGGTCAGCGGTCTCCGTACTGCGCTGGCCATGGGCGCCGACTCGGCCACCCTCGTCAGCGACGAGGTGCTGGCCGGCTCCGACGCCCTGGGCACGGCCCGGGTGCTCGCCGCGGCTGTCGAGCGGGCCGAGCCCGACCTGGTGCTGGCCGCCACCGAGTCCAGCGACGGCTACACCGGCGTCGTGCCGGCCCAGGTGGCCGAGCTGCTGGGCCTGCCCTCGGTGACGTTCGCCAAGGAGATCGCCATCGACGGCGGCACCGCCACGGTCCGGCGCCAGACCGAGGCCGGTGCCGATCTGGTCGAGTGCCCGCTGCCCGCGGTGGTGTCGGTCACCGCCGGGGTGGTCGAGCCCCGGTACCCGTCGTTCCGGGGGATCATGCAGGCCAAGAACAAACCGGTGGACCACTTGAAGGTCAGCGACCTTCAAATTGACGCCGGCCAGGTTGGCTGGGCCGGCGCCGGTCAGGAGATCACCGAGATCGTCGAGGCTCCCGAGCGGGCCGCGGGCGAGGTCGTGGTGGACGAGGGCGACGCCCACGAGCGCATAGTCGCCTTCCTCGACGACCTGAAGGTCATATAGGAGGCCCGAGTCATGACCCTTGACAAGATCTGGGTGTTCGGCGAGGCCGGCCCCGACGGCGTGGCCACCATCACCCTGGAGATTCTGGCCAGGGCCCGCGAGGTGGCCGGCACCGTCGAGGTGCTCCTCGGCGGCGACGGCGCGGCCTGTGCGGCCGAACTCGGCGACCACGGCGCGGCCAGGGTGTACGCCACCGGCGACCTCGGCGGGCGCATGCAGGGCGTGTCGGTCGCCTCGGCCGTGGCGGCCGCCATCTCCTCCGGCGGTGTGCCCGCTCCCGACGCCTTCCTGCTCGGCACCACCTACGACGGCCGCGACGTGGCCGCCCGGCTCTCGGTGAAGCTCGATGCCAGCGTGCTCTCCAACGTGGTCGACCTGCGCCTCGACGCCGACCGCCTAGTTGGAGTGGAGCCGGTGTTCGGTGGCACGCTCAACGTGACCTCCCGGTTCACCAACGGCGGACCCGACATCTGGCTGGTCCGTCCCAAGTCTTTCGAGCCCTCGGCGGTGGGTGGACCGCCCGCAGAGGTGGTGGACCTTGCCGTGCCCGAGTTGGGCGCGGCGGGAGGCGCGGCGGTGCTGGACCGCTTCGCCGAGGAGTCCGAGGGCCCCAAGCTCGATGAGGCCGCCATCGTGGTCTCCGGCGGCCGGGGGCTCGGCTCCGCGGAGGCGTACTCCATGATCGAGCAGCTGGCCAGGGAGCTCGGGGCCGCCCCGGGGGCCAGCCGGGCCATCGTCGACGCCGGCTGGGTGCCCTACAGCTACCAGGTCGGCCAGACCGGCAAGGTGGTCAAGCCCACCGTCTACATCGCCTGCGGCATCTCGGGTGCCACCCAGCACCTGGTGGGCATGAAGGGCTCCAAGAACATCATCGCCATCAACAAGGACTCCGAGGCGCCGATCTTCGCGGTGGCCGACCTCGGCATCGTCGGCGACGTGCACAAGGTGGTTCCCAAGCTCACCGAGGCCCTGGAAGGCCGCTGACGCAGCCAGTACCAGGCGTGGCTAGGGTGGGCCCCGGCGCCCACCACCGTTGGGTGATCCTGTCGAGAGAATGGGGGGCCCATGGTTGCTCTGCGTCAGGAGACCGAAGGCTTGGTCAACCCGACCCTGCCGTCGCCCATGCTCCAGCCCTACGAGGTGTGGGACCAGGACCTGTTCGACCGGGAGATGGTGCGGGTCTTCGCCCGCTCCTGGATATGGCTGGGCGACACCGAGGATCTCGCCGAGCCCGGCGACTTCATCACGGGCCGGATCGGCTACCAGCCGGTCATGGTCATAAGGCAGGCCGACGGCAGCGTCAGGGGCTTCCTCAACAACTGCCGGCACCGGGCTTCCGGGTTGCTGTTCGAGCCGGCCGGCAACTGCGGCAAGACCATGACCTGCCCCTATCACAACTGGGCCTACTCCATCGACGGGCGCCTCATCGGCATCCCCGACCGCAAGCGCATGTATCCGGAGGGCTTCCCCGACGACGAGTACGGCCTAGTGGAGTTCAGGGTCGAGGTGGCCTGGGGCAAGTTCGTGTTCGGCTGCCTCTCGCGCAAGACCGAGCCGTTCCGCGAGTTCGTGGAGCCCCTGCTCGGGCGCTACGACAAGTACGGGTTCGACCGGTTCAAGCGCTACCACCGCGAGCTGGACCAGGTTTACCCGATCAACTGGAAGGCGTTCATAGAGAACTCCAACGACGACTACCACGTGCGCTTCGTTCACTCCCGGCTGAACCACCAGCTCAAGTCGTTGGACACGATCGTGCGGTTCGCGGGCAGGACCTGCAGCGGCTACAAGCCCCGGCGCCAGGATGTGAGCGGGGGCCGCAGCGACCTTGGCGACGAGGAGCTCTCCGGGGGCTACGCCGACTTCATCTATCCGAACCTGACCCCGCTGCCCCAGCCCACCACGGTCATGATGGTCCGCGCTGATCCGATCTCGCCCGACCGCACCCGGCTGTTCTCACGGATCTACGGGCTTGAGGAGTCGATCGAGGTCCAGAACGCCCACCTCGACTCGCTGCACGAGACCAACCGCGAGGACACCGACATGGTCACCGTCCTCATGCAGAACCTGAGGTCTCCCTTCTACCGGGTGGGCCCGCCCTCGGCTTGGGAGGGTCGGGCCGCGCACATGATCAAGCAGATCCGCGCCGACGCGGAGGTTCCCCTGGACGACGACGAGTTCAGCGCTCCGACCCCGCTGTGAGAGGCCGTGCGAGCCCGTCGGGCCGCCCGTAGTTCGATCAGAAGCCAACCACGGAGGGCCGACGATGCCGCCGCCCGGCGAACCCGAAGATCCCGGCTACACCTACATCAAGTGGGTACCCAGCCCTGACTCGCCCGGCGTGGTCGGTCGTTGCGCCGCGGTTGCTAGGTCAGCGCTGAGGGATTCACACCAGGGGCCAGGGCCAGCGGTGTCCGTGGCCGTCGGAGGGGAACCGGCCTGACGCCAGCAGGGTCTCGGTGCGGGCCAGGGTCGCGTCCCTCTCCTGCGGCGTGAGCGTGGCGGCCAGCGGTTCGGGAATGCCCTTCTCCAGGAGCCCCCCCAGGTCCGCTCGCACCTGGTCGGGCAGCCCTTCCCCGGCGAAGTCCCAGATCACGGTCCGCAGCTTGAACTGGCAGTGAAACGACAGCCCGTTGTCGATGGCCCAGATCGTGCCGTCGGTTCCGAGCAGGCAGTGCCCCGACTTGCGGTCGGTGCTGTTGATCACGATGTCGAGAGCGCACACGCGCTGCAGCTCCGGCCGGAACCGATCCTCGGCCACCAGGGTGAAGTAGTGCTCCTCGAAGCGCGCCGGCATGAACAGCTGCAGCGATCCCTCGTCGAAGGGCAGATCGTCGCGCACCACCGTGGGAGGCACCAGGCCCCATCCCAGCGCCCTGTCCACCAGGAACGCCCCGGCCTCGCGATGGACCAGGCCCGATGGGAAGTCCCACAGCGGCCGCTCGCCCCGAACCGGCTTGTAGATGGCCTGGGCGTCGAGCCCGTCGTGGGCCACGTCGACAAGGAAGGTGACGTTGGAGCTGTAGGGCATCCTTCCCCTCAGCTCCACGTCGCCCTCGGCCAGCAGGGCCAGGGCCCGATCGGTCGCGATGGGAGGCCGGTCCCTGATGGGCGACTGGTGCCCGGCGTCGGGGGTGCCGGTCCCCGTGGTCATCGGGCCGGCAGAGCCAGCGGCGGCGCAGCCGTCAGTTGTGGCACGGGCACCAGTCCGCATTCGACGGCTCCAGGGGGCGCAGGCAGTAGGGGCACGGTGGACGTCCGGCGGCCACCACCGCCCGGGCCCGGGCCACCAGCGCGCTGACCTGGGCCCGGGAGAGAGCGAAGCGTGCCGAGGCGCCGGCGGTGTCGGGATCCTCGACCTGCTCTTCGGCCACCAGTATCACCCGGTCGGCTCGGTCGTCGTAGGCGATGCCCATGGCGCCGATGGTCCAGGCCTCCACGACCGGCTCGCGCATGTCGAGGGAGCCGGTCGGCTCGCCCGCGTCGGCTTCGGGGAGCTGGCGCAGCACCCGGTCCAGGTACTCGGCCAGCGCGGAGGCCTGTTGCTTCTCGAACTTGAGCGACACGAGCTCGCCCTCGGCCACGCACTGCAGGTAGAAGGCCCGCTCGCCCTTGGGGCCGAGCGTGCCGACGGTGAGCATCTCGACCGTCTCGAAGTGGAACGACTTGCTCACGGTTGTGCCTTCGGCGCGCTCACGATGGGCCCAGCGAGCCGAGATCGCCGCCCCCGGCGTGCGGCACTGCGGCAGCCCGATCTGTGGCTCATGACACCTTTAGCCCCGCGAGGTCGTCGCCGGTGTTGTTCACGGTGAGAAGCATCGGGCCGGCGGGGTGGTAGGCGATGGCCGTCACCGAGCAGGGCGAGATCACGATTCGCTGGAACAGGTCCAGCGGAGTGCCGGCCGCGGCCGCGGCCACCGCCTTGATCACGTCGGCGTGGGACACGGCCACCACCGTCTCGCCGGAGTGGCGGGCCGTGATAGCGGACACCGCGTCCAGGGCGCGGGCCTGCATCTCGGCGAACGACTCCCCGCCGGGGAAGCGGAATCCGCTCGGGTGGCGCTGCACGGTGGTCCACTCCTTGCGCTGGCTCAGGTTCTTGAGCTTGCGGCCCGTCCACCGGCCGAAGTCGCACTCGATCAGGCCGGTGCTCTTGCGAACCCTCAGGCCACAGGCGCGTGCGATGGGCGCGGCGGTCTCGACGGCTCGCTCCATCGGCGAGGCGTACACGGCCTTGACCCGGCCCAGCCCGGCAAGACGCTCGGCCACCCGGCGGGCCTGCTCGGCGCCCTCGGGCGCCAGGTGCAGCCCCGGGGCCCGGCCCGGCAGCACCGATCCTGTTGTGGGCGTCTGCCCGTGGCGCACGAACAGCACCAGGGACATGGGGGGTGCGGCCGCATCAGAGGCGGGCTTGGCCGCGCCGCGAGCATGGCTGGTGGTCATGGTGACCGCCAACGTAGCCTCAACGGTCGTGGAGTCCCCCGGCCAGCGGCTTCCAGCGGCACCCCTGGATCTCGCGCCGGCGTTCTTGCCCAGCCGCGACTTGAGTCCGCTAGCTCGGCGGCGACGGCTACAATTCGTCGGTCCACCGACTACGGAGAAGGGACCGTGAGCACCCACGACGTGATTGCTGATGCCTTGAAGCTTGCGTCAGGGGCTCGCTTTGTGCAGTGCGCGCTCCAAGTGAACCCTCACCATTACCAAGGAACGTTCCGCGGCGAACACCACGATGGTGTTGCTGAGAACTATACAAGGGCGATCGTCGACAGGGCACGAGATCTCGGCGTATCCGTGATTGCAGTCACTGACCACAACAGCGTCTCTGACATACCGGAGTTTCGTGCCGCTGCTCAAGACACGAAGGTGACGATTCTTCCGGGATTCGAGCTCGAGTCCACTGAGGGCATCCACGTCTTGTGCATATACTCATCTGACACCGCTGTAGACCATCTACAGAGATTCCTAGGGGAGTTTGCAGTACGAGATACTGAGCCATCGTCTTCTCAGTGCGGTGAAGATTTCGTAAGCATCCTCGGCAAGGTTCGAACTCAGGGCGGCATTACGATCGCGGCCCACTCGACCGGTGACAAGGGCCTGTTCAAGGCGCTGCACGGACAAGCCCGAGCCAGGGTGTGGCGTTCGGAGGATCTCCTAGCTGTGCAGATTCCCGGGCCGATCAACAAACTCTCCCAAGAATTACGGCAGATCGTCCGAAATAAGAATCCAGACTACGAGCGCAGCCATCCTGTGGCTGTCCTGAACGCCAAGGATGTAGCCAAGCCGGAAGACTTGAATGGTGACTCCTCAACATGCTGGATAAAGATGTCCAATGTCGTGAGTTGCGAGTCGCTGAGACAGGCTTTTCTAGACCCGGACTCGAGGATACGCCTCAACAGTGATCCGGTGCCGGAGGGACATTCAGAGTTGATGGCTCTCGCATGGGAGGGCGGAGGGTTTCTCGACGGTGCCGCAATACACTTCAACCCGAACTTGAATGTCATGATCGGCGGTCGTGGCACAGGCAAGTCTACAGTTATTGAAAGCCTCAGGTATGTGTTAGGACTTGAGCCGAAGGGCGAAGAAGCACTCAAGACTCACCAAGAGATCGTACGACATGTAATCAGACCGGGGACGCAACTGTCCCTTCTGGTGCGCTGCTGTCGACCAGCCGAAATGGAATACAGGATTGAGCGGACGGTACCCAACCCGCCGATCGTTCGTGACCAGCACGGTAGTGTTCTTGAACTCCTGCCAAGCGACATTCTGCCTAGCATCGAGGTCTACGGCCAGCATGAGATATCGGAGTTGACGAACAGCGAGGACAAACTCACGTCGCTGCTGCATCGCTTCATCAGGCTGGACGAGTCGCTTAGCCAGCGAAAGGCGGAGGTGCGTCGCGAGCTCAAGAAGACTCGACAGGCCATCTTGCAAGTCAGCTCCGAACTGGACGATATAGATGACCGGCTGGCGGATCTTCCCAGGCTTGAGCAAACGCTCGAACGCTTCCAAGAGGCCGGGCTTGAGGACCGTCTGGGTGATCAGAGTCTGCTCGTTCGCGAGGAGCGTGTCTTGGCGTCAGTTCCCGGACGCGTGCAGGTGTTTCGCGAGGCGTTCGAGATGCTCCGCCGAGAGCTACCGGTCGACACGACGTTCGTGTCTGAGGAGGCCCTCGCGGGCCTGCCTGGGGCCAGCATGCTCAGCGGTGCCGGAGAGGTGCTAGAGCAGTTGAACCGCGACCTTGAGGAGGTCACCCGGCTCCTTGAGACAGCCTTGGACCGAGCGGACGGGGGAATCGCGGGGGTCCGCACCCGCTGGTCGGAGCGCAAGCGCCAAGTCGACGCCGACTACCAGTCGATCCTTCGTCAGATGCAGAAGTCCGCCGTGGATGGAGAGGAGTTCATCCGGCTGCGTCGCGACATCGAGAACTTGCAGCCCCTCTCCAAGAGGCGGGCTTTGCTTAGGCGCCTCCTAGAGGAGCATATGAATCGTCGGCGCCAGCTCTTGGTCGAGTGGGAAGATGTCAAGGCCGAAGAGTTCCAGGGCCTTAGTCGGGCTGCGCGCAAAGTCAGCACCGAGCTGAAGAATCGGGTGCGGGTCGAGGTCGCCAGTGCCGGCAATCGCAAGCCGCTCTTCGATCTTCTCACCACTGGGATCGGAGGTCGCCTGTCAGAGACTGTTGCGATACTGGAGCGGGTCGAGAACGTGTCGCTACCGGAGTTCGTCGAAGTGTGCAGGAAGGGCACCGGCGCCGTGAAGAAGAAGTACGACCTGCCACCCAGGCAGGCCGAGCGGTTGGCAGGGGCATCTGCGAGCACCCTGATGCAGATCGAAGAGCTGGAATTGCTGTCCACGACGGATCTCAAACTCAACACGGCGGCAGTAGGCGAGCAGCCGGACTGGAGCCCGCTCAAGAAGCTGTCCAAGGGCCAGAAAGCGACGGCCGTGCTCTTGCTGCTGCTGCTCGAGTCAGACGCCCCCCTGGTGATCGACCAGCCTGAGGACGACCTCGACAACCGGTTCATCACCGAGGGCGTTGTGCCACGGATCCGCGAGGAGAAGCGGCGGCGGCAGTTCGTGTTCTCAACCCACAATGCCAACATCCCGGTCTTAGGCGACGCCGAGTTGATACTGGGACTCCACGCCTCAGGCGAAGCTGCCGGTGGGAGGGCGTTCATCGCGCCCCAGTACATGGGCTCAATCGACTCGCAGCCCGTGAGAGCGCTGGTGGAGGAGGTCCTAGAAGGCGGCAAGAGTGCTTTCGAGACCCGTCGGCGCAAGTACGGGTTCTAAGGCTCGCTCGTGATCCGGCTGACCGAATCGCAGGGCTGGCGATGAACCACACCGATCTGCTCGCGGCGATAGCCGGAGGCGAGAACTCGCGGATCGAGTTCAAGCGCGACGACGTGCAGCCGGCAAAGCTCGCCGGGCGAATGGCAGGATTGCTGAATCTCGAGGGCGGGCACATACTGCTGGGAGTCGAGGACGACGGCACGGTGTCAGGTCTCACCCGCAGTCCGAGCAAGGCCGAAGAGTGGGTAATGCAGGCGTCCCGAGACAATCTGCAGCCGGGGGCGATCCCCGTGTGGCAGGAGTTGAAGTTGGCGTCGGGTAGGCGCGTGGGCGTCATAACCCTGCCGCCGAACTCCCCCGACAAGCCCTACAAGGTCAGGCAGGGATCTTCCTGGGTGACGAAGGTGCGGGTGGGCACCATCACTAGGGACGCAACCCGGGAGGAAGAGCAGCGGCTTTATCAACAGTCCGGAGGCCTCCGCTACGGCTCGAAACCCGTGACCGGCTCGGGTCTGGACGACTTCGACCGTCGTCGCCTGCGAGACTACTTCGCTCGCATCTGGGGGGATGCGCCCGTTCCGACCCCGGGTTCGGACGAGTGGGGGCAGCTGCTCTGCAACCTGGAGCTGGCAACCGAGGCGGCCGGACATGTTTCGGCGACCATCGACGGGATGCTCCTGTTCGGCTCGAACGCCGGGAGGTTCCTGCCGCAGTCGGGGATCCGTGCTGTCTGCTACCCAGGCGCAGAGCCAGACTACGCGGCACGCTCTGACGAGAACCTCAAGGGGCCGCTGGTTCCGCTCGGATCCTCGGACGGCTCGATCGTGGAGACCGGTGTCGTCGATAGAGCGGTGGACTTCGTGCGTCGCAACACCGGCGTCACGTCACGATTGGAGGGCGCCCGGAGGATCGACCGTCCCGACTACCCCGAGAACGCTGTGCGGGAGTTGATAGTCAACTCGGTCGTGCACCGTGACTACAGCATCGAGGGCGCCGACGTGATGCTTTGCGTCTTCTCGGACCGCCTTGAGGTTCAGAGCCCGGGCAGGCTGCCCAACACGGTCACAGTCGAGGGCATGCGATGGGGTGTGCGCTACTCGCGGAACCAGAATCTGGTGAACATTATGCGCGACTACGGCTACGTCGACGCCCGCGGCATGGGGATCCGCAACAAGGTCATACCGAGCATGGCGGCACACAACGGGACGGAGCCCGAGTTCTTCGAGGACGACTATCGCTTCACTGTCCGACTCTGGAAGTAACCGGTGGAGTCCCCCGGCCGGCGTGTAGTCCTCGCCGAGGTGGCTTCCGAGGTGGCCGCGTGCCGGGCCTGCCCCCGGCTGGTGGAGTGGCGCGAGCGGGTCGGGCGCGAGAAGCGGGCCGCCTATCGCGACGACGAGTACTGGGCCCGGGGCGTTCCCGGGTTCGGCGATCCAGACGCCCACCTGCTCGTGGTGGGCCTTGCGCCCGCGGCCCACGGCGCCAACCGCACCGGCCGCATGTTCACCGGCGACCGCTCCGGCGACTGGCTGTACCGGGCCCTGTACCGGGCCGGCTACGCCAACCAGCCCCGTTCGACCGGCCTCCACGACGGGCTCACCCTCGCCGGAGCCTGGATCACTGCGCCGGTGAGGTGCGCGCCTCCGGCTAACAAGCCCACGCCCGCGGAGCGGGATGCGTGCATGCCGTTCATGCGGCGCGAGCTGGCGGCGCTCGCGGCGTTGAAGGTGGTGGTCGTTCTGGGCGGCTTTGCCCACCAGGTGGTGTGGCGCGAGCTCGGTTCGGGCCCCCGCCCCCGCTTCGGCCACTGTGCCGAGGCGCCTCTGCCCGGCGGCCTGACGCTGCTGTGCAGCTACCACCCCAGCCAGCAGAATACGTTCACCGGCCGCCTCACCGAGCCCATGCTCGACGCGGTGTTCACCCGGGCCAGAGCGCTTGCCTCGAATGCCACCCGCTAGCCTCGGACCCGCTATGAGCCCGCGCCTTCGTCCTGTCTGGGTTCTTGCCGCCGCAGTGGTGCTGGTGTTGGCCGGGTGCGGCACCAGCGCCGATCCCGACACCTGGGACGAGGCCGAGGAGGACGCACGCTTCGTGGAAGTGGAGCTCGAGTCCGCGCCCGGGGTGAAGAGCGAGTCCAAGTCCGCGGTGGAGCACAACTTCATGGAATCGTGCATGGAGGCAAATTCCAGGAACCTCACCGAGCGTGTGGCCCTCGTGTTGTGCCGGTGCTCCTTCGACGGGCTGCGCGGTCAGCTGACGCTGCAGGAGTTCAAGTCGCTCGACAAGGAGCTGCGCGAGTCCCCGAACCCGAGCGATCTCGATGACGAGCCTGAGGACCTGTGGGACGACACCGCGGAGGGTATTCTGAGGGCCTGTGCCGAGAGGGTCGATTCCTGAGGCCTACGCACCCGTCCCCCTGTCGGCGGCCGCGCTCGGCGCCTGAGCCATGACAGCCACGCCCGCCGTCGAGGAACTGCCGCTCATCATCTCCGTCGACGACCACGTCATGGAGCCCAAGGACCTCTGGCAGCAGCAGCTCCCGCCGTCGATGCGGGCGCGGGGTCCCAGGGTGGTGCAGGAGAAGGTGAGGCTGCACTTCACCGGCGGCCACTACGGCTTCGAGCGCAACGACCCCGACGGCCACTGGTGCGACGTGTGGCTGTTCGAGGACAGCGTCACCCCCACCGGCTTGCTGCACGGTCCCGCGGGGATGCCCCGGTCCGAGCAACGCAACGTGGCCGCCCGCTACGAGGACCTCCGCCCCGGGACCTACGACCAGACCGCCCGGCTCGCCGACATGGTCCTGAACCATGTTGAGGCGGCCATCAACTTCCCCAACATCTTCCCCCGGTTCTGCGGGCAGGGGTTCCTCGAGCGCGACGACAAGGCGCTCGCGGCCGAGTGCCTGCGCATCTACAACGACTGGATGATCGACGACTGGGGCGGGGGCGCGGGGCGGGGCCGGCTGATCCCGCTGGCGCTGCTGCCGCTGTGGGACCGGAAGATGGCCGCGGCCGAGGTGCGGCGCTGCGCGGCCAAGGGCTGCTTCGCGGTTGCCTTCTCGGAGAACCCCTCCAAGCTGGGCCTGCCCTCGATGTACACCGGCGAGTGGGACCCGGTGTGGCAGGCGTGCGAGGAGTCCGACACCACTGTGTCGATGCACATCGGCTCGTCGTCGTCGATGCCGTCCACCTCGGCCGATGCGCCCCTGGCCACGTCGATGTCGCTGTACGCCCAGAACGCCGAGGGCTCGATGGTCGACTGGGTGTTCTCGGGCACGCTGCAGCGTTTCAAGGAGATCAAGATCACCTACGCCGAGAGCCAGGTCGGCTGGATGCCGTTCCAGGTGGAGCGCATGGACTCGGTGTTCAGGGAGGGCCGCGGCGGCGTCGGAGGCGACGGCCCGCTGCCCAGCGAGATCGTTGAGGGCCGGGTCTTCGGCTGCATCTTCGACGACCTGGTCGGGCTCAAGCAGCGCCACGACGTGGGCGTAGGTCAGATCCTGTTCGAGACCGACTACCCCCATTCCGACGGCACGTTCCCGCACTCCCGCAAGGTGGCCCACTCGATGTTCGCCGCGGTGGGGATGGACGCTGCCGAGTGCTACAAGGTGCTGCGGGGCAACGCCATCAACGCCTACGGCCTGCACCGCTTCGGCATCCACGACTAGCGGACGCACCGCGGCGAGACTGCGGGAGAGTCCCGCGCTCGTACGAGAGGCGGATGAGGCGCGGCTCGCAGGGATGACCAAGAGGCCGAGCGGATAGGCGGCAGTGCATGAGAACATTCGAGAAGCGCGGAGCGAGGCCGTGGCCCGAGCAGCCCGTGAGTAGCCCTATGTCAAGCTCGCATCAAATCTGCACGGGTATTGCTCCTATATGACGAGTTTCTCTACTTATTTCGGTCGAGCACGGCCTGAGCGGCCCGTGAGCGCAGCGAACAAGAGCGGGAAACAGCACCCTTCACCGCGAGGCGCTGGCACCTGTACGCGGGGCTTCTGAAGGGATGACCGATGCCTGAGCGACACAGAGTGCTGGTGGCCGAGCCGCTGGGCGCGGCCGGCGCGGACCGCCTGCGCACCGATCCCGGTGTCGATGCCGTCTTCGCGGAAGGACAGGATCGGGCCGAGCTGCTGGAGTCGGTGGGGGACGCGGCCGCGCTCATCGTGCGCAGCGGCACCCAGGTCGACGCCGAGCTGATGGCGGCAGGGGCGAGCCTTCGGGTCATCGGCCGCGCTGGCGTGGGCGTCGACAATATCGACCTGGACGCGGCGGCCGAGCGCGGCATCGCGGTGGTCAACACCCCGGAGGCCAACACTCTGGCCGCGGCCGAGCACGCCTTTGCGCTGATGCTGGCGACAGCCCGCCGGGTAACCGGCGCCCACAACTCGCTGGCGGCCGGAAACTGGGATCGCAAGCAGTACGTGGGCGTGCAGCTGGCCGGCGCCATGCTCGGCCTGGTCGGCTTCGGTCGCATTGGACGGGCCGTGGGCCACCGGGCGCTGGCCTTCGAGATGGCCGTGCTGACCACAGATCCCTACATTCCGGCCGAGGTGGCCCAGGAGCATGGTGCAAGGATGGTGGAGCTGCCTGAGCTGCTGGCCGCGTCCGATTTCGTGAGCCTTCACGCGGTGGCCCAGGAGGATGGCTCCGCGCTGTTGGACGAGGCCGCGTTGGCGGCCATCAAGCCGGGTGCGATCGTGGTCAACGCGGCCAGGGGCAGCCTCATCGACCCCGCCGCGGCCCGGGCCGCCCTCGACGACGGCCGTCTCGGCGGTCTGGGTCTGGACGTCTACGACCAGGAGCCCCCGCCGCCCGACCACCCCCTCATCGGCCATCCCAGGGTCGTGCACACCCCCCATCTGGGTGCCAGCACCGGCGCGGCCCAGCGCGACGTGTCAGTCCAAGTAGTGGCCAAGGTCCTGGCCGCCCTCCGAGGCGAACCGGTCGAGACCGTCCAGTCCGCCCCCTGAGCCCGTCCATTTTCAGGCTTCTTCAAGGTGGGATTTGTAGCATCCGTGCTACAATCGTCGCATGACCGATGTCGCTTCCCGCGAGTTGCGGAATCAGACTCGTGCGCTGCTGGACCGCGTCGCTGACGGGGAGCGCATCACCGTCACTGTGAACGGCCGGCCCGTGGCCGAACTAGCTCCGATAGCCGAGCGTCCGCGGTGGATGAGCAGGGGCCGATTCGTGAGCGATCTCTTGGCCCATCAAGCGGACGCCGGACTCTCCGCCGACCTCGCTTCGTTAGCCGACGAGACAACCGACGACCTGCCGTGGCGTTGAGTCGGGGACTCGCGGACACGTCGGTCTTCATCGCACGAGAGTCCGGGCGGCCGATCCTCGAGGCGTCACTTCCCGACGAGTTGGCCGTCTCGGTGATCACTGTCGGGGAACTGCGCGCCGGCGTGCTCGCCGCAGCGGACACGCCTACGCGCGACCGGCGACTCTCCACCCTCGCAGCCGTTCTGTCGCTCCAGCCGGTGCCCATCGACGACAGCGTGGCCGCATCATGGGCCCGGCTACGCATCGTCCTGCGCGACCGGGGGTTGCGCATGCCGGTCAACGACTCATGGATCGCCGCGACCGCGATGGCGCTTGATGTAGCCATCGTCACGCAGGACGACGACTTTCCCCTCGTTGATGATCTAGAGGTAATACGGGTCTGAGCGCAAGTGCCCTGAGGGGCCTGCGCGAGCGCGCGATGCTTACGCCGTGGTGGCTCGGCGCCGACTTCAAGACCCCATAGCTGCAGTTCCCGGAGGCAGAGGCCGAGACACGAACTGTGCCCATCGCCGCGTGTCTCGGCTTGGTTGGCTCGAACGCCTTGCCGCGGCACTCGTGCTGGCTGGCGCAGCCGCCTGCGGGTCGCAGGACGGTTCCCCGCTGGCAGCGGACTCTCCGGTGGTGTCTGTGCCGTCGACGTCGGCTCCGGTGGTGTCTGTGCCGTCGACGTCGGCTCCGGTGGTGTCTGTGCCGTCGACGTCGGTTCCGGTGGTGTCTGTGCCGTCGACGTCGGCTCCGGTGGTGTCTGTGCCGTCGACGTCGGCTCCGGTGGTGTCTGTGCCGTCGACGTCGGCTCCGGTGGTGTCTGTGCCGTCGACGTCTGTGCCGGTGGTGTCTGTGCCTGAGGTGTCTGCGCCGACAACGTCTGTGCCTGAGGTTTCGGTACCGACAACGTCTGCGCCGACGACGTCTGCGCCGACGACCTCTGTGCCAACAACATCGGTTCCGACGACGTCTGCGCCGACGACCTCTGTGCCAACAACATCGGTTCCGACGACGTCTGCGCCGACGACCTCTGTGCCAACAACATCGGTTCCGACGACGTCTGTGCCTGAGGTGTCTGTGCCGTCGGTGTCTCTCCCCGTGGCGCCTGAGCGTGACTCGGGCTATGACCGCGATGACTGGGGTCCGCACAACAGTGGCCTGTGCCGCGGGGCGGTCGGCTCTCCCGATCCCTACACCGGCACACCCATAGACACCTGCAACGTCGACCATGTGGTGGCATTGCACGAGGCCCACGAGTCGGGCGGCTGGGCCTGGGCTGCAAGCACCAAGCAGCGGTTCAGCCAGGATCCGGCCAATCACGTGGTGTCGCGGGCTTGCGTGAACCAGTCCAAGGGCGGTGACGACATCTCCGAGTGGTCAGACGCCGAAATCGCCTCCTCGTCGGCATGCGGCGGCGGATACACGGTCACCCGAGTGGGGCGCTGCTTGCTGGCTCGGATCACGGTGGTTGTCAAGTCGGCGTGGGACCTCACCGTGGACCAGGCTGAGGCGGACGCCCTCAGCGCAACGCTTGCCGGATGCGGCGATGAGACACCCGAGTTCTCGGCCAGGCCCCAGGACGCGTCGACTACAACCTCACCGCCAATTGCAACCTCGCCGACAACCACCGTCGCCGAATCGGACAAGTGTGTGATCGCGGACAAGACCGCGGCCGAGTATGACGCTGTGCCTGGTATCGGAGGAGTGCTCTCCGCCCGGCTTGTCGACGCTCAGCCGTACTCCAGCCGCTCGCAGCTCGAAGCGGTCAGAGGCATCGGCCCGGTCAGAGCCGAAGCGGTGTGGTCACACTTCTGCGGGCCGTAGGCCCTCAGGCCAGGGCAGCCGCGGTCAGGGGCGGGTGCCGAACTCGGGGCGCTCGGTTCTTGTGCGCTTGAGCTCCCAGAAGCCGGCCACGTTCATCATGGCCACCAGGCCGTCCCACATGGCCAGGGAATCCTCTGTGGGTGGCACCCGGGTGATGACCGGGCCGAAGTAGCCCTGCTTGACCCCGTTGCGGTCCTTGAGGGCGATCATCGGGGTGCCCACATTGTCGCCGCACAGGGCCAGGCCTTCGTCCATGCGCTTGCGAATCTCCCGGTCCCACGACTCGTCGTCGAAGGCGGCCGCATGTGCGGTGTCATAGCCGACGGCGGCCAGGGCGTCGGCCGCGGTGAAGTCCCAGTCCTTGTCGTGGTGCAGGCGCCGCCCGTACTCCCAGTACAGGGCGCCCAGCGCCTCGTCGCCCTCGGCGGCGCGCACCGACTCCATTACCCGCATCAGCTTTCTGGTGAAGTTCGAGTTGCGGTAGTAGTCGGAGTCGGGGTCTGGATCGTTCTTGAACAGCAGGCTGATCGGCTGCCAGGTGATGTCTAAGTCCCTCGCCGGCTGCACCTCGTCGACGACCCAACGGGCCGTCACCCAGCACCAGGGTCAAAGCGGGTCGATCCAGAACTCGATGTCCATGTCGGCTCCTTGGGTCAGGGGCTGTGGGTAGGGGGGATGCGGGTCAGGCCGGCTTGCGTTGGGGCAGTCCCAGTCGGGCTGCGCCCTCGGCCCAGTGTGGCCAGCGTTCCCGGCTCTTGGCCGACAGGCGGTGCATGAGAGCGATGGCCCCGGGATCGTCGTCGCCGGGGCGGGTCTCGATCACCCCGTCGCGCACCATGGCATCGATCACGGCCCGGCCCAGTTCGGTGCGCACGATGGTGAGGGTCCAGTCGGTCAGGTCGCCGATGCCGCCGGTGGAGATGTCGGCGTGCTCGGCTGCGAAGTCAGGACAGAGGTTGCAGCCCTCGCGGGTCCAGGCGTGGCATTCCTTGAGGTTGATCTCGTGGTAGCGGCCGTCCTTCGTCCAGATCTGGAAGACGCCCTTGATGTTCATCTTCGAGATCTGCTCCTTGGGCAGGCCGTACTTCACCTCGAACAGCTCGTCGAACAGCGAGTCGTCGAACGACTTCGAGCACAGCAGGCCGATGTTGAGCTTGATCGGCTTGCTCACCTTGCCGACCTTGCGGTGCCACATCACCGGCCCCACCGAGGTCTGGCAGCTCATCCCCACCAGGGCCAGGCGCTCCAGGCCCCGTTCGAGGGCCTCCTCGAAGGCGATGGGGTTGGCCGAGTACGTGTAGCGGCTGCCCGCGCCCCGCAGCACCTCGTCGCGGTCGGCGGCCACCATCGGGAACGCCTTCCAGCCCGGCTCTCCGCTGGGCAGCGACTCCACGCCGCTGGTGAGGGCTCCGTCGATGATGTCGTTCTCGAGGCACCAGATCAGGATGGCCGACACCAGGCCGCCGTCCTGGCCGACCTCATACACGAAGTCGTCGCTGGCCCGGGTCAGCAGGATGTCGGAGTAGATGCCCGATATCTCGGCGGGGTCGCGCTCGCGGCCGAACAGGTGCATGTCGGCCTCGGGCTCCCACATGCGAAAGCGCGGGCAGGCCCTCGTGCATGACGTGCAGCCCTTAACCCCGTGGACGCAGTCGTCGGCGCCGAGCTCCTCTTCCAGGTGGAACGGCTTGTAGGCACCCGGTTCGTGGGTGTAGCCGATCACATGGTGCGGGCAGGCGATCACGCAGCCGGCGCAGCCCGTGCACAGGCCCGAGGTGATTACCTCGTCGTGCAGCTCCTTCCACTGGTAGGTCCAGCGGGGCTTCTTGGCCGGCGCGGGCGCGGCGTCGGTGACTGTCATGCGCCCCCGGCAGGATTCGAACCTGCGCACACGGCTCCGGAGGCCGATGCTCTATCCCCTGAGCTACGAGGGCTGAGCGGGTCATGCTATCGGGCCACCGCCCGCCGGTGAGATCAGGGCCCGCCGGTGAGATCAGGGCCCGCCGGTGAGATCAGGGCCCGCCGGTGAGATCAGGGCCCGCCGGTAAGATCAGGGCCCGCCGGTGAGATCAGGGCCCGCCGGTAAGATCGGCCGATGCCGGATGTGCGCGACGGCTTGCGGGACGGGCTGCGGGCGGCTCTTGACGGAGCCGGCATCGTGCCCGCGCCCGCGGAGATCGCGATCGAGCGTCCCCGGGAGCGGTCCCACGGCGACTGGTCCTCCAATGTGGCGCTGGCCGCGGCCAAGGCCGCGGGACGCCCGCCCCGCCAGCTCGCTGAGCAGATCGTCGCCCATCTGAGCGCCGCGCCGCCCCCCCATGTGGTGGCGGTGGAGGCGGCTGGCCCCGGCTTTGTGAACTTCCGCCTGGCCCCGAGCTGGCTGCACGAGGTGCTCGGCGCTGTGATCGACGCGGGCGTGGACGGTTACGCCCGCAGCGATGCTGGGGCCGGGCGCTGCGTAAGCGTGGAGTTCGTGTCGGCCAACCCAACTGGGCCGCTGCACGCCGGGCACGGACGTTGGGCCGCCTACGGCGACTCGCTGTGCCGTTTGCTGGAGCGTTGCGGCTACCAGGTTTGCCGCGAGTTCTATGTGAACGACAGGGGCCGGCAGATCGATCTGTTCGCGGACTCGCTCGCGGCTCGCGGCCGCGGGGCCGACCCGCCCGCCGATGGCTATCACGGCGACTACGTGATCGACTGGGCCGCGGCCATGCCCGGCGATGCAGATGCTCGCAGCTGGGGTCTGGAGCGCGCCCGATGCGACCAGGCCGAGACGCTCGAGGCAATGAACGTGGGCTTCGACCTCTACACCAGCGAGTCCGCCCTGGTCGCCCGGGGCGCCATGGACGACATCCTGAGCGAGCTGCGACGCCGGGACGTGGTCTATGAGAGCGACGGCGCGGTGTGGCTGCGCAGCAGCGACTTCGGCGACAGCGCCGACCGGGTTCTGATCAAGAGCGACGGAGCGCCCACATACTTCCTGCCCGACATCGCCTACCACCACGAGAAGTTCGCCCGCGGCGAGGTGGTGATCGACGTTCTGGGAGCCGACCACCACGGCTACGTTCCCCGGATGCGGGCCGCGCTGGCCGCGCTGGGCCACGCGGCCGAGGCCTACGAGGCGCTGATCGGGCAGAACGTCACGCTGCGCCGCGGCGGAGCCGAGGTTCGTCTGTCCAAGAGGTCCGGCGACATGGTGCTCGTGTCGGAGCTGCTCGACGAGGTGGGTCCTGACGTGACCCGGCTCGTGTACCTGCTCCAGTCCATCGACACCACCCAGACCATCGACATCGACGCGGTGTCGGCGCAGTCGGCCGAGAACCCGGTCTACTACGTGCAATACGCACACGCCCGCATCCACTCGCTGGGGCGCCAGGCGTCTGCCCGGGGCGTGGAGCGCGTTCCGCTGCAGGAGGCCGACCTGTCGCTGCTGGTGCACCCGCGCGAGCTCGATGTGCTGCGGGCGCTGGCCGTGTTGCCCGACACGGTGCACGCCGCGATGCGGGCCCGAGCCCCCCACCAGGTGACCACTTGGGCGCGTGAGCTGGCGGCCGCCTTCCACGGGTTCTGGCACGACTGCCCGATCCTGCGCGACGACGTGGGCGACGATCTCCGGCAGGCTCGGCTGTGGGCTGTCGAAGCCACCCGGGTCGGCCTCGCCGTGGCGCTGGGCCTGCTCGGCGTGTCGGCCCCGGAGAGGTTGTAGCCATGGCGGGCGGAGGATCTGGGTCGTCGCGGCCGTCAGCGCCTGCAGTAGAGCGCCGGCTGCTGCCCGAGAACCACGAGGTGTCACAGGGTCGGCTCAGTATCGGGGGATGCGATCTGGTCGAGCTGGCCGAGGCTCACGGCACCCCGTTGTTCGTGTACGACGAGGAGCATTTGCGCAGCCGCTGCCGGGAGGCAGTGGAAGCGTTCGGGCCCGGCGTTGCGTACGCGGCCAAGGCTTTCCTGTGTCGGGCCATGGCCCAACTCGTCCATTCCGAGGGCATGGGCATCGATGTGGCTACGGGCGGCGAGTTGCACGTGGCGCTGACGGCGGGCGTGCCCGCGGGCCGCCTGGTGCTGCACGGCAACAACAAGTCGATGGATGAGCTTCGACGGGCGGTGGAGGCCGGCGTGGGCCGGATCGTGGTGGACAGCTTCGATGAGCTCGACCGCCTCGACGCCCTGCATGCCGAGACGGGAGTGCGGCCCCGGGTGCTGCTGCGCTTCACTCCCGGTGTCGAGGCCCACACCCACACCTACCTGGTAACCGGGGCCGACGACTCCAAGTTCGGCTTCACCGTGTCCACCGGCGCGGCCGCGGTCGCGATGGAGCGGGCCCGGGCCTCGGTTGCGGTGGATGTGGTCGGCGTGCACTGCCACATCGGCAGCCAGGTGTTCGAGGCGTCGTCGTTCGCCAAGGCCGTCGCGGTCATCGCCGAGGCGGTTGCGCCCTACGGAGTGGATGAGATCTCCGTCGGCGGCGGGCTCGGGGTTCCCTACATGGCGGGGGAGTCGGCTCCCACGATCACGGAGTGGGGTGAGGCGGTCAGAGGAGCCTGCCGGTCGGCCGGGGTCACGGCACGGGTCACCGCGGAGCCGGGCCGCGCCATCGCCGCGGCCGCAGCCGTGACGCTCTACACCGTCGGCACCATCAAGCGCATCGAGGGGATCCGGACCTACGTGGCCGTGGACGGCGGGATGAGCGACAACCCCCGGCCGGTGCTCTACGGCAGCGGCTACGAGGCCTTCCTGCCCCGGGCCACGGACGCTCCCCGCGAGCTGGCGGTGAGCGTCGTGGGCAAGCACTGCGAGGCGGGCGACACGCTGGTGCGCGACGCCTTCGTCCCATCCGACATTGCCGTGGGCGACATCCTGGCCACTCCCGTGACCGGGGCCTACGGCCACTCGATGGGCTCCAACTACAACAAGGTGCTGCGCCCCGCGGTGGTGTTCGTTGCCGCCGGTGAGGCCCGCCTCGTGGTCAGGCGCGAGAACTACGACGACCTGCTGGCCTGCGAGCAGCCCGACGCCTGAGGCGGCGCCTGGAGCCGGTTGGCGGCCAGCGCTGGCCCTGGTTCGGGTCGCCACGATGCGGCGAGACGCCGCCACCACCTGGGCTGCCGATCGGGGGTTGCCGGTTCGGGCCGTGTCGACGAGACCGGAAGCGCTCGTCGGGCCGGCATGAACTCGACGGTCGGCGTGGGATCGACGTGCCGCGCCTCGGCGGCTGGCCCGGGCAGAATCCCGCTGCCGCCGCGCTCGAACATGTCGGCGGTGCTCTGAGCGCTCGGGGCCGACCTCTCGCGGCCAAGCATGAACGAGAACTCAGCGCTCAGGCCGGGCGAGCACCCGAGCCGGCGCAGGTCCCGGGCGCGCCATGAAACGCCGGGATCGATCACAGCGCCGGTCGACAGCTCGACCAGTGCGATGGCCAGGGCACATAGGTCCGTCGCCGGTCGGGCCGGAGCGCCGGGAGTCAGCCGCGGGGGGCTGACGCGCGGGAGTCTCCGGCCGTCGGCTGGGACGGCGGCGTCGAAGTCGGCCAGCAACAGTTCGCCGGATCGGCTCAACAGCAGGTTGGCCGGCTTGACGTCGCCATGCACGAGACCGGCCTCGTGCACCCGAGCCAGCGCGGCCGCGGCGGCAGCGCCCACCGCCCGGACCTCGTCGGCGGGGAGCGGGCCCCGCTCATGGAGCACGTCGGCCAGCGAGCACGCCGCCCTCGTAAGCAACAGTTCGCCGCAATCGCCCCGCCCTTGCAGGGCCACGATCCCGGGGCCCCGCAAGTCGTGCAGGCGCTGAGCCTCCCGAGCCGAACTCTCCGCCGAGGAGTCGCAGCCCTTGACGAACAAATCAATATCATTATTCATGATTTTCAAATATATCTTAGTATATTTCCGGAACAGCCGGCGCAGCACCTGAAAGCGCTGGCGACTGATGGCAAAGGAGGGGTGTCGAAGGAATCGACTCCAAGAAGAGGAGGTATCGCTCCAATGGCGCAACCAACCGCACACCCGACGAATCATCAGGGCCGCCAGACTCGGTCTCCACATAGCCTGCGGCGCACGGTGGCCGGGCTCGTTGCCGCGGCGGCGCTTTGGCTGTCCGCTGTCGGCACGGCGTTCGCCGACCACCACGCTGAACCGGTGGACTTCCATCCCGGTCGTCCGGGTCATGAGCATGGGGTGGACTTCCATCCCGGTTGTCCGGGTCATGAGCATGGGGTGGACTTCCATCCCGGTTGTCCGGGTCATGAGCATGGGGTGGACTTCCATCCCGGTTGTCCGGGTCATGAGCATGGGGTGGACTTCCATCCCGGTTGTCCGGGTCATGAGCATGGGGTGGACTTCCATCCCGGTTGTCCGGGTCATGAGCATGGGGTGGACTTCCATCCCGGTTGTCCGGGTCATGAGCATGGGGTGGACTTCCATCCCGGTTGTCCGGGTCATGAGCATGGGGTGGACTTCCATCCCGGTTGTCCGGGTCATGAGCATGGGGTGGACTTCCATCCCGGTTGTCCGGGTCATGAGCATGGGGTGGACTTCCATCCCGGTTGTCCGGGTCATGAGCATGGGGTGGACTTCCATCCCGGTTGTCCGGGTCATGAGCATGGGGCCGACCACCACGGCATGGCGTAGTTCGTCCCAGGGCTTACGGCCCGCTCAACAGGCCGGGCGTATGCTGCCGAGGCCTGTCGCGACGGGCCGATAGCTTGAAGGGGTGAAACGCCTCCGCATCGGACTCCTGGGTTGCGGCAACGTGGGTGCCGCCCTCGTCGCGCTGCTCGGCGAGCGGCGCGAGGTGGTGGCTGCCCGTACCGGCCTCGAGTTGGAGATCACTCGCATCGCGGTGCGCTCCACCGCCAAGGACCGCGGCCTGCGCGTCGACCCGTCGGTGTTCTGCGCCGACGCGGCCTCCGTCGTGTCGGATCCCGAAATAGATCTCGTCGTCGAGGTAGTCGGCGGCATCGAGCCGGCCCGCACCCTGGTGCGCGACGCGATCTCCGCGGGCAAGCCCGTTGTAACCGCCAACAAGGAGCTGCTGGCCAACCACGGCGCCGAGCTGTTCGCCCTCGCCGACGAGGCGGGCGTGGACCTGCTCTTCGAGGCTGCCGTTGCCGGGGCCATCCCGCTGATCCGGCCCCTGCGGGAGTCTCTGGTGGCCGAGCCGGTGCGGCGGGTGATGGGCATCGTCAACGGCACCACCAACTACATCCTCACCCAGATGGCTGAGCATGGAGCCAGCTACTCCGAGGCGCTGAGCGAGGCCCAGAGCCTCGGCTACGCCGAGCGTGACCCCACCGCCGACGTGGAGGGATTCGATGCCGGAGCCAAGGCTGCGATAATCGCCACCGTCGCCTTCGGAGCGGTGGTCGTGGCCGGCGACGTGTACCACGAGGGGATCTCGCACATCACCAGTGACGACATCGAACTGGCGCGCCGTCTGGGCTACGTGGTGAAGGCGGTGGCGGTGGCCGAGCGGACAGCCGACAGTGGCAGCGACCGCCCCGAGATCGCGGTGCGGGTGCATCCGGCGATGGTGCCGCTCCAGCATCCGCTGGCTTCCGTGCGTGACAGCTTCAACGCCGTGTTCATCCAGGGCGACGCGGTCGGCGAGCTGATGTTCTACGGCCGCGGGGCTGGAGGCAGGCCCACGGCCAGTGCCGTGCTCGGCGACCTCGTCGATGCCGCCGTCAATCTCAACTCCGGCGGCGCGGGCCGCATCGGCCGCCTAGTGCGGGCCAGCATCAGGTCGATAGACGATCTTCGGTCCGCCTACTACATCGGTCTGGACGTCGCAGACGAGCCCGGCGTGCTCGCCGCGGTGGCCGCGGTGTTCGGTCGCCACGGCGTGTCCATCAGATCCATGGAGCAGCACGGCCTCGGAGACGACGCACGGCTGGTGTTCATCACCCACGAGTGCCGTGAGCGCGACCTGCAGGCCACACTTCGGGAGCTCCGGGACCTGGATCCGGTGCACGAGCTGGGCACCGTCATGCGCGTCGTCGGCGACGCCACCTCCCAGAGCTGACGATGCGCTACGTGAGTACCCGGTCCCACCCGGGCGCCGGCGGCTCCCGCCACGGTCTCGCCTTCGACGAGGTGCTGCTGGGGGGGCTCGCCCCCGACGGGGGCCTCTACGTGCCCGACGCCGTGCCCCCGCTGCCGCAGGGCCGCCTCGTAGACCCTGATCGGCCCGACTATGCGGCGCTCGCCACCAGCTTGATGCAGCCCTACGTGGGCGGCGCCGTCCCCCACGACGAGCTCGCGGCGCTGGTGGCCGACGCCTACCGCGCCTTCACTTCCCCCGACGTGTGCCCGCTGGTCGCGCTCGAGGACGGCCACTGGCTGCTCGAGCTCTTCCACGGGCCCACCTTCGCCTTCAAGGACATCGCCTTGCAGGTGGTCGCCCGGCTCTTCGACTACGAACTAGACCGGCGCGACGATCGGGCCATGATCGTGGCAGCCACCTCCGGAGACACCGGCTCTGCTGCCATGGAGGCGGTGGCGGGCCGCGACCGCCTCGACATCGTGGTGCTCTATCCCGCCGGGCGCACCAGCGAAGTGCAGCGGCGCCAGATGACAACCATGGACGCGTCCAACGTCCATGCCGTGGCTGTGGACGGCACTTTCGACGACTGCCAGGACCTGGTCAAGGCGATGTTCGCCGACGACCCGTTCCGTCGCGACATGAGGCTGGCCGCAGTCAACTCCATCAACTGGGCCCGGGTGATGGCCCAGATCGTCTACTACGTGTGGGCGTCGGAGCTTCTCGCCTCGGATCGTCCGGTCACGTTCTGCGTCCCCACCGGCAACTTCGGCAACGTGCTGGCCGGGCACTACGCCCGCCGCATGGGACTGCCAATCCAGCGCCTCCTGATCGCCTCCAACACCAACGACACCCTCAGCCGGCTCATCGCGACCGGCGAACTGGACGCCCACGAGGTGGTGCCGACGCTGTCGCCGAGCATGGACATCCAGATCTCCTCGAACCTCGAACGGCTGATCTTCGAACTGTTCGACGGCGACGGCCCGGCGACAGCCGGGCTGTTGAAGCGGTTCCGGGCCGATGGCCGGGCCGCTCTGAGCCCCCAGCAGCACGATCGGTTGGCGGCCGGATTCTCCGGCGATCGCCTCGACGATTCCGAGACTCTGGCCGTGATGGCCCGCGTCCACGCCGAGAACGGGCTGTTCATAGACCCGCACACCGCCGTCGGGGTGGGGGTGGCCGACCGCTGCCGCCGGCCCGACGAACTCGTCGTGACCCTGGCGACAGCCCACCCCGCCAAGTTCCCCGAGGCCGTGACCCAGGCCACCGGGGCCGCCCCCGCCCCGCCCCCGGCACTGGCAGCGGTGGCTAGACGGCCCGAGCGCTGCACGTCGTTGCCCAACGACCTCGCCGCGGCCGAGGACTTCGTCCGCTCGGTGCGGCGGAGCTGAGAGAGGCGCCGGCGGCGCGGGCGCGCGCCGCGCTGGTTGCGTTCGCGCCCACCTGTCCCGTAGCCTTCGCTGAATCGCCTCGCGCCTTCGGCGTGTTGGCATATCCCCCGGCTCCTGATGCGTCGCTTCGCCGAGCCGGGATGCCTAAGTCCGACAACCGGGGAATCCATCCGTGGAAGCGACCGAGATGCGGCGGTCGACGCTGCAACGCAAAGACCGTGGCGAACTCAATCAGATCGCCGCCGCGCTGGGAGCCAAGCCGTCCAGCCGGGCCCGCAAGGACGAGATCATCCAGTTGATCATCGACCTGACCGCCGACGGGGCCAGGATCTCCCAACCGAGCGCGGCCGCGCCGGCGGAGTCCGCGCCGGCTGCTCCCGATGAGTCCGAGCCCGACGGCCGCACGGCCTCCAGCTCGCTCGCCGCGGGCCGCGACGGCGATCAGAACGGCGGCAACGGCCAGAACGGCGGCAACGGCGATCCGGTGGCCGCGGACCAACGCGACGACAATCGTGTCGCCGAACGCACCGACGACGAGATCGAGGCGGGCAATCGCCGCCGCCGACGGCGCACCCGCGACCGCGACCGCGACCGCGATGATGGCTGGGACGGCGATCCGGTTGCGGTCTCGGGCCGGCTCGACCTCAGGGACGAGGGATACGGATTCCTGCGGGTCGAGGGCTGCCTGCCGAACCGCAACGATGCCTACGTGCCGGTCAAGACGATCCGCCAGTTCGGCCTGCGCCGCGGCGACCAACTATCGGGCACGTCCCGGCCGGCCAACCGGGCCGAGAAGAACCCGGCCCTGCTCACGCTGGAGTCGATCAACGAAGGCCCCGCGGAGCTCTCTGACCGCTCGCAGTTCGAGAAGCTCACACCGATCCACGCCGTACGCCGCCTGGCGTTCGAGCAGCCCGCGGATCCCAACGCCATCACCGCCCGGCTCATCGACCTGGTGGCACCCATAGGCGTCGGCCAGCGAGTCCTCGTCAAGGGGCCAAGAGGGTCCGGGGCCACCGAGCTGCTGGCGTCGGTGATCTCCTCGATCGAGACCAACGAGCCCGACATCTACGTGATGGGGCTCTTCCTCGACCAGCGGCCCGAGGACATAACCGAGATCCGGCGCTGCGTCCGGCACGGGGAGGTGGCGGCCACCTCGTTCGACCAGACCCCGGACGAGCACGTCCAGACGGCCGAGATGACCGTCGCGCGGGCCAAGCGGCTCGTGGAGTCCGGCCGCAGCGTGGCCGTGGTGCTGGACAGCCTCACTGCCTTGGCCCAGGCCTACAACGCGGCGCTCTCGAACGCGGGCCGGGCCTACAGCGGCCACGTCGAGAGTGGCGCGGTGCACATGCCCAAGAAGCTCTTCGGGGCAGGCCGCAACCTCTCTGAGGGCGGCTCGCTCACCATGATCGCCTCGATCGTCACCGACGGATCGAGCCCGCTGCCCACGGTCCTGTGCGACGAGTTCGTGGGCGCGGCCAACACCGAGATATGTCTAGACCCGTGGGCCGTGCAGATGGGTCTGTTCCCCGCGATCGACCTGAGCGTGTCGGTGTCGCGCGACGAGGAACGCTTCCTCGATGCCGAGGAGGTGCAGGCTCTGCAGCGGCTGCGGCGCAGTCTCGCGGACGGCGCCGGCGACGGCCCGGCGGCCCCGGTCAAGGCCCTCGAGGCGGCCCTTTCGAGGCTGCGCGACACATCCTCCAACTCCGAATTGCTGCGCTGAGCGCCTCCACCGCCCGCATCGGGCGAAAGTTCGTTCCCGCGGGTTGTGACCGGCCCATCCGACTTACAGACTGGTGCCCCAATGAAGACCGACATCCACCCCGAGTATCGGCTGGTCGTCTTCACCGACCAGTCCGCTGGCACCTCGTTCCTCACTAAGTCCACCATCGCCACCAACGACACGATCGAGTGGTCCGACGGCAACACGTATCCGCTGGCGAAGGTCGAGATCTCCAGTGCCAGCCACCCTTTCTTCACCGGCACTATGAAGATCGTCGACACCGCGGGCCGGGTTGAGCGCTTCGAGCGCCGGTACGGCCGCCGCAAGGGCCGCGAGTAGACGGCAGACACCGCGAGCATCGTCGGGCATGGACCACACCGAGAAGGGGCAGATCCACGCTGGCGCGGGCGACGCGCTGGCCAAGGCGTTCGAGATGATCGCCACCCCCGCCATCTTCGGTGTCGGCGGCTGGCTGGTCGACGGACGCCTCGGCACGTTCCCGCTGGTGACCCTGGTGCTGGTGCTGGTGGTCTTCGGCTACCAGGTATGGAGTTTCGCCCGCGACTACGGCGCCAGGATGGACGAGGCCCTCGACAGCCGGCGGGCCGGCTACGGCGGGCCCAGCCCCGACGCTCCCGGCCAGCCATGATCGCCACCCCCGACGCCCTCGAAGTGCCTGACGCGTCTGCGGCCTCGTCCGAGGCAACTGAGGCACCCGAGAGGGCCGTGGCCGCCGACATGGCCCGGCGCTCCGTTCTGTTCGCCGCTCCGCTGCTGGCGGGCGGTGTGCTGGGGTGGGGATGGTCCGGGATTCTCTCGGTCGGTCTGGCCCTCGCCCTGGTGCTGGTCAACTTCGGGCTGGGCGCGGCCGCGATCGGCTGGGGCGCCCGGCTGGGCGCCGGGCCGCTGATGGCCGCGGCGCTGGGCGGTTATGTCGTCCGCCTCGGTATCGTCGCCGCCGCTGTGCTCCCTGTCCGCCACCACGACTGGTTCGAGCTGCTGCCCTTCGCGGTGAGCCTGCTGGCCACCCACATGGGTCTGCTGATCATCGAGTCCCGCCACATCTCGGCCTCGGCCGCCTTCCCCGGACTCAAGCCCGGCCACGGATTCATGTCGACGGACCGTTCAGCGTGAGCATCCTCGCCCTCGAGTTCCCGCCGGTCGGCCACCTGTTCGACTGGCCCACCATCTGGCTGGACGGCACGCCGCTGGCCATCAACAAGACCGCCCTCATCTACCTGTCTGCCGCGGCGGTCACCATGGTGCTGTTCGGTCTGGCCGGTCGCCCCCGCGAGTCGCTGGTACCGGCCGGCGTGCAGCACGTGGCCGAGTCGGGCGTGAACTTCATCGAGGACTCGGTGGTGATGCAGACCATCGGCCCCGACGGCAAGAAGTTCATGCCCTTCCTGACCTCGATGTTCTTCTTCATCCTGTTCTCGAACATAACCGAGGTCATCCCGCTCATACAGTTCCCGGCCAACAGCCGCATGGCCATCCCCATCACGCTGGCCCTGGTGGTGTGGGTTATCTACAACGTGGTCGGCGTCAAGAGCCAGGGCCTGTTCGGCTACCTGAAGAACTCATTGTTCCCGCCGGGTGTGCCCAAGGTCCTCTATGTCATCGTCACGCCCATAGAACTCGTGTCCACCTTCGTGGTGAGGCCGTTCTCTCTGGCCATCCGGCTCTGGGCCAACATGGTGGCGGGTCACCTGCTGCTGGTCACCTTCGCCATCCTGTCGGCCACCCTCTGGGACTTCTTCTACGTTCCCGCCGCCCTGCCCTTCGTGATGCTGATCCTGATGACCGCCTTCGAGATCCTGGTTTCGTTCCTGCAGGCCTTCATCTTCACCATCCTCACCGCGGTCTATATCGGCGGCTCCATGCATCCCGAGCACTGAGGCCGCCGCACGCGTCCGTACCGACGATCCCTCACACCCGTTCCACACGATCACCACAACCACAGGAGAAAGCAAGTGCTAAGTCTTCTCGCTCAGACCGCTCCCGGCGAGTTCGTCGAAGGGCTCAAGGCCATCGGCGCCGGGCTCGGATACGGCCTCGCCGCGATCGGCCCCGGCGTGGGCATCGGCATCGTGGTCGGCAACGCCATCTCGGCGATGGCCCGTCAGCCCGAGTCCGCCGGCATGGTCCGAACCACGATGTTCCTCGGCATCGCCTTCACCGAGGCCTTGGCCCTAATCGGGTTCGTGGTCTTCATCCTGCTGCTCCCCTGAGGGAAGGCGATCATGGCTAGAACAACCCTGAGGCTCAGAGGCCGAGCGGACGGGACGCAGCCCACGAGGATCGCTCGCGTAGCGCGGAGCGAGGCCGTGGCCCGAGCGGCCCGTGAGCGCAGCGAACAAGAGCGGGAACCGGGATGCTTCACCGCGAGGCGCCGGTTCCGAACGGCGCGCTCGCTTGTAGTAGCCCTCGGCGTCGCCAGCGCCGCGCTGGTCGCCGCGGCCGCGCCGGCCTGGGCCTCGGGCGAGACGATCGGCGGCTGCGTCCTGGAGCAGGTGCTGCATGCCGAAGAGGAATACGGCAGCCTGCACGCGCTCGAGGAAGGGCCCACGGAGGACCTCGAGAAGTTTGAGGACGACCTGGAGGGCTGCGTGGAGGCGCCCAGCCCCATCATTCCCGAGCTCGACGAGATCATCTGGGGCAGCGCGGCCTTCGTGATCCTGTTCGCGTTCATGTGGTGGAAGGGCTTCCCGGCGGTGAAGCGGGCCATGGACGCCCGCTCCGAGAAGATCCGGGCCGACCTCGACGCCGCCGACACGGCCAAGGTCGACGCCCTGCGCACCAAGTCCGAGTACGAGGCCCAGCTGGCTGAGGCCAAGGCGGCCGCGGCCGCCGTCATCGACGAGGCCCGCGCCCAGGCCGATCAGCTCAGGCAGGACCTGCAGGCCCGAGCCGAGGCCGACATCGCCGAGCAGCGGACCCGGGCCTCGGCCGACATCGAGTCGAGCCGCCGCCAGGCCATCGACGATCTGCGCACCGAAGTGGCTGCCATCGCGGTGGGCGCGGCCGAGCGGGTGGTTGGCGCGAGCCTCGACGCCGAGGTGCACCGGGCCCTGATCGACGGCTACATCGACGACGTGGCCGGGGCCAGCAGCAACGGGGACGGGAGCTGAACGGTGACGCCGGCAGCCGACCCGCAGGCTGACGCCCGGACCCGAGGCAGAACCTGATCGATGGCCGACCAGCCCGCCTCTGACCGCATCAGCGGCTACGCCGACGCTGTCCTGGCCGTGGCCCACGCCGAGGGCGCCCAGGCTGCGGTGGAGGCTGAGCTGGCCCGCTTCGCTGCGGCGCTGCGCTCCAGCGACGAGCTGCAGTCGACCCTCGCGGATTCGGTCATAGACGTGGAACGGCGGCTGCGGATCACCGAGGACCTTCTCGGAGGCCAGGCCCTTCCCGCCACCGCGGCGTTGGTGTCGCTGGTGGTCGGCGCGGGCCGGGGTGGCGAGCTCGTCGAGATCATCGACGCCGCCATCGACCGGGCCGCGGCCGGCCGCAACCGGCGGGTGGCCCGGGTGCGCAGCGCGGTGGATCTCACCGGCGAGCAGCGGACCCGGCTGGCCGAGGCCATCAGGGCCTCCTCGGGGCTCGATGTGGAGATCCAGGCCATTGTCGATCCCACCGTGCTCGGCGGGGTGGTCACCGAGATCGGCGACGACGTGATCGACGGCAGCGTTCGCAGCCGCCTGCAGCAGATGCGAGCCGGCCTCCGCTAGGCGCGCCGGACCGCCACACAGAAGAGTGAGCGACCAGACATGAGTGACCACAAATGAGCGACACGGCACAACTCACGATCAACACGGCTGACATCGCGGCCGCCATCCGCCAGAATCTCGAGGGGTTCACCCCCTCGCTGGAGCAGTCCACCGTGGGCCGGGTGCTCGAGGTGGGCGACGGAATCGCCCGGGTGTCGGGACTGCCCGACGCGGCCGTCAACGAGATGCTGCGCTTCGCCAACGGCGCCATCGGCCTCGCCCTGAACCTCGATGAGACCTCCATCGGCGCGGTTGTCCTGGGCGATGTGCAGGGCATCGAGGAGGGCCAGCCGGTGCAGGCCACCGGTGACATCCTGTCGATCCCCGTCGGCGACGGCCTGCTCGGGCGGGTGGTCAACTCGCTGGGGGAGCCGGTGGACGGCAAGGGACCGCTGTCCAACCCGATTCCGCGCCGCATGGAGATCCAGGCGCCGGGCATCACCGGGCGCAAGCCGGTGCACGAGCCGATGCAGACCGGCATCAAGGCCATCGACTCGCTGATCCCGATCGGCCGGGGCCAGCGCGAGCTGATCATCGGCGACCGCAAGACGGGCAAGACCACCATCGCCCTCGACACCATCTTGAACCAGCGCGGCCTGGGCGTGAACTGCATCTATGTGGCCATCGGCCAGAAGGCCTCCACGGTGGCCCAGGCGGTGGCCACCCTCGACGAGCTCGGGGCCATGGACTACACGGTGGTGGTGGTGGCGCCCGCGTCGGACCCGGCGCCCTTGAAGTTCCTCGCCCCCTACGCGGGCTGCGCCATGGGCCAGCACTGGATGGAGAACGGCGAGCACGCCCTGGTCATCTACGACGACCTGTCCAAGCAGGCTGAGGCCTACAGGCAGGTGTCGCTGCTGCTGCGGCGCCCGCCGGGGCGCGAGGCCTATCCGGGCGACGTGTTCTATCTGCACAGCCGGCTGCTGGAGCGGGCCGCCAAGCTCAGCGACGAGCTGGGCGCGGGGTCGCTCACCGCGCTGCCGGTGATCGAGACCAAGGCCGGCGACGTCTCCGCCTACATCCCCACCAACGTGATCTCCATCACCGACGGCCAGATCTTCCTGCAGGACGACTTGTTCAAGTCGGGCATCCGCCCCGCCGTGGATGTGGGCATCTCGGTCAGCCGGGTCGGCGGCGCGGCCCAGGTGAAGGCCATGAAGACCGCGGTGGGCACCCTCAAGGGCGACCTGCAGCAGTTCCGCGAGCTGGAGGCTTTCGCGGCCTTCGGCTCCGACCTCGACGCCGTGTCGAAGGCCCAGCTTGAGCGGGGCTACCGCCTCACCGAACTGCTCAAGCAGGGCGTGAACAGCCCGCTGCCGGTGGAGGATCAGGTGGTGTCGATCTATGCCGGCACGCACGGCTACCTCGACGATGTGCCGATCAGCGACGTTCGGCGCTTCGAGAGCGAGCTGCTCGACTGGTTCCGCTCCCGCGAGGCGCCGACACTGGCCGAGATCCGCTCGACGGGCGCGATCGCCGACGTCGACGACTTCGACGCCAGGGTCAAGGCCTTCGCGGATCAATTCGAGACCTCCTCCGACGAGCCGGGCGACGAGCCCGACGCCGAGGCCCAGAGCGCCCAGCAGGTCACCATGATCGATGCCGACACCACCCTGCCCGAAGAGGACATATCCCGGGCCGGGGACTAGAGGCCGAGCGGATAGGGAGCAGTTCATGACGATCTTGGCGAGGCGCCGAGCGAGGCCGTGGCCCGAGCGGCCCGTGAGCGCAGCGAACAAGAGCGGGAACTGTCACGCTTCACCGCGAGGCGTTGACACCGGTCCGCTGGGCCTCTGAGGGGACTGAGGCCGAGCCGTGCCCGGAGGCAAGGAACGCGAGCTTCGCCGTCGCATAGGCAGCGTCCAGTCGACCAAGAAGATCACCCGCGCCATGGAGTTGATTGCGGCCACCCGGGTGGTCAAGGCCATGCAGCGGGCCAACGCGGCCAGGCCCTACGCCAAGATGATCACCAGCGTGATCGAGGATCTCGCGGCCGGGGGCGCCGAGGTGGACCATCCGTTGCTGCGGCAGGCGCCGGAGGTGCGCAACGTCGGCTTCATCGTGATGACCGGCGACCGGGGCCTGGCCGGTGCCTACAACACCTCGGTCATCCGCACCGCCGAACGCCAGCTCATGGGGCACGTGGCGGAGGGCAAGGGCTACTCGCTGTGCTGCGTGGGGCGGAAGTCGGCCGGCTACTTCCGGTTCCGCAACTACCGCATCGACCACGGCTTCTCCGGGTTCAGCGACAACCCGTCCTATGACGACGCCCGCCGGATCGCCGAGGCGGTCACCGAGTCGTTCCTGTCGGAGGCCGTCGACCAGGTGGAGCTCATCTACACGGAGTTCGTGTCGATGGGCACCCAGCGGGTGGCGGTGCGGCGCTTCCTGCCGCTCATCGACACCGAGATGATGGCCCAGGAAGGCTCGGGCACGGGCCGGGAGGGGAGCTTCGAGTTCGAGCCGTCCCCGGAGGCGGTGCTCGAGGCGCTGCTGCCCCGCTACACCGAGGCCCGGCTGTTCGGGGCTCTGCTCGACGCGGCCGCCTCTGAGCACGCCAACCGCCAGCGGGCCATGAAGGCCGCCACCGACAACGCCGAGGAGCTGATCACCAAGCTCTCGAGGGCCATGAACCAGGCCCGCCAGGACGCCATCACCACCGAGATCATGGAGATCGTGGGCGGCGCCGAGGCCCTGGGGGCCGACGGCGGCCGGGACGTCGGCGTCGAGACCGCTCTCGCATCCATGCTGGCCGGGACCGACGCGTCCGTGGCGGCCGGCGCAAGCACTTCATAGACGCCGCAATAGAACGACCCGGATAGAACGACCCAGATAGACCGGGACACGGACAGAGACAAGGACACAGATAAGAATGACCGTCACAGAGTCCCGCCCTGAAGCGGGCGCAGACACAGCTCTTCGCACCGGTCGCATCGTCGGCATCGCCGGCCCGGTGGTGGATGTGGAGTTCCCGGCCGGGCACCTGCCCGAGATCAACACCCAGCTCGAGTTCACCGTCGCCGTCGACGGCACCGACGTGCGTGTGCCCGCCGAGGTGGCTCAGCAGATCGGTGACCACCGGGTGCGGGCCATCGCGCTCAAGCCAACCGACGGCCTCACCCGGGGCACCGAGGTGCGCAACACCGGCCACGGCATCCAGGTGCCGGTGGGAGACGGCACCCTCGGCCACGTGTGGAACGTGATGGGCGAGTGTCTCGACACTCCGGGCCACGACACGCCCGAGCATTGGGACATCCACCGCCCGGCTCCCTCCTTCGACTCGCTGGAGCCCTCGTCGCAGATGTTCGAGACGGGCGTGAAGGTGATCGACCTGCTCACCCCCTACAAGCAGGGCGGCAAGATCGGTCTGTTCGGCGGGGCCGGCGTGGGCAAGACGGTGCTCATCACCGAGATGATCACCCGGGTGGCCACCAACCACGGCGGCGTGTCAGTCTTCGCCGGGGTGGGGGAGCGCACCCGCGAGGGCACCGACCTGTTCCTGGAGATGGGCGAGACCGTGATGGGCGACGGCAAGACCCGGGTGCTCGACAAGGCCGCTCTGGTGTTCGGCCAGATGGACGAGCCGCCCGGCGTGCGGCTGCGGGTGGCCCTGGCCGGCGTGACCGTGGCCGAGTACTTCCGCGACGTTCAGAACCAGGACGTGCTGCTGTTCATCGACAACATCTTCCGCTTCGTGCAGGCCGGCTCGGAGGTGTCCACCCTGCTGGGCCGGATGCCCTCCGCGGTGGGCTACCAGCCGACGCTGGCCGACGAGATGGGCGAACTCCAGGAGCGCATCACCTCCACCCGGGGCAAGTCGATCACCTCGTTGCAGGCGGTGTACGTGCCCGCCGACGACTACACCGACCCGGCGCCGTTCACGTCGTTCACCCACTTCGACGGCACCACCGAGCTGAGCCGAGACATCGCCGCGCTGGGCATCTACCCGGCGGTGGACCCGCTGGCGTCCACGTCCACGATCCTCGACCCGCTGGTGGTGGGGGAGCGCCACTACGCGGTGGCCCGCCGGGTGCAGGAGGTGCTGCAGCGCTACAAGGAACTGCAGGACATCATCGCCATCCTGGGCCTCGACGAGCTGTCCGAGGAGGACCGGGTGACGGTGGACCGGGCCCGCAAGGTGCAGCGCTTCCTGTCGCAGCCGATGTTCGTGGCCAAGAACTTCACCGGCCAGGACGGCATCTTCACCCCGGTGGACGAGACCATCGAGTCGTTCGAGGCGCTGGTCAACGGCGACCTCGACCACCTGCCCGAACAGGCCTTCTACATGGTGGGCGGCGCCTCCGACGTCGAGCGCAAGGCCGCGGAGCTGCGGGCCTGAGATGGCTGGTCGTGCCATGGTGCCCGGCTCCGCTGGGTTGAGGGCCTGACATGACTGGCCGTGTTCGGGTCCAACCAGTGAGGGGCTGAGGTCCTGACATGGCTGGCCGTGTTCGGGTCCAACCAGTGAGGGGCTGAGGTCCTGACATGGCTGTAGAACTCGACGTCGAACTGGTGTCGCCCGAGGAGGTGACCTACTCGGGTTCGGCCGAGATGGTGATCGTGCGCACCGTCGAGGAGGGCGACATCGCCTTCCAGGCCGGGCACGTGCCGTTCCTGGGCGTGCTGGCCCCCTGGTCGGTGGACGTGCTGCGGCCCGGCGGCGAGCGGGACACCTTCGCCGTGCACCGCGGCTTCGTGGAGGTCAGCCACAACAGGGTGACGATCCTCTCCGACGTGTCGGAGGCCGCCGAAGAGATCGACGTCGCTCGGGCAACCGATGCCCGACATCGGGCCGCTGAGGCCGTCGCGTCCGACGCCGAGAATGCCGACGCGGCTGCGGCCCTGGAGCGGGCCGAGCTGCGCTTGCGGGTCGCGGCCGACTAGTTCGCCGTTCCGGCCCGCAGATCCTGTCGCGGCCCATTCGCGATGGCACCGCGAGCGGCGCCATTCCTTGCTCTGCGCCACCTCCCGATGTAACGCTCGCGCCCTGCGGGAGCACCCCTTCTGCGTCGCGTTCTGGTACTCGCTCAGCCCGCCGGAATAGTTCGTCGTACCATCCCCGTTTCGCGCCAGTGCGAGGGTTACTGTCCGCTCAGGTACGAGCTGCCGGGCGGCGTCGCCTCCCCGGCTTACGCTGGAAGGCAAAACGGTGCGGTCGGAGCGAGCTTATCACAGCGGCGGAGGCGGTCCTCGGCTGGCATTCCGCCCGGCTGGCAAGCGGGCGCGGTGCTGGGCGACGCGGCTGCTGTGCGCGCTGGCGGCCGCGATGACGGCCGGGGTGGCGCTGGCGCCGGCCGCGGGGGCCCAGACGCTTTCCGACGACGCATCCCTTCGGTCGCTGTCGATCCAGTCTGACCTCGGGCAAACGAGGATGTTCCCGGTGTTCCATCCCGACGTGGAGCGATACGACGCCGCAGTTCCGAGCGGCGAGACCGAGGTGACGGTGAGGGTCGAGCCCCGACACTTGGGAGCGTCCGTCGTTCTCGAAACGACCCCGGCCGGTCGTTGCTGCATCGAGGAGCTCGACTACGACGTCAACACCGGGGACTACACCCTTGAGCTGAGGACAGACCGTTCCACTTACTTCACGATCAAGGTCACCGCGCAAAACGGCACCACGAAAGAGCATGTGGTGTACGTCGATATCGCATCTCGTGAGGAGAAGGGATGGAGGGTCTATAACGATATTCCGATCAATCGCCTAGTCGACGATCCGATGCTTCCCAGCCACCATATTCGTGGGGTATGGGCAGACGGTTCTGTCGTCTTGACAACGTCACGGAGAATACCTCTTCAAGATCAAATAGATCAAAAGCTCTATGTATTCAATGCTGCCGACAGCTCGCGCCGGGCATCCGACGAGTTCGTGCTCAGCGGGAGCCCCGACGCGGGGATCTGGTCCGATGGGACCACTCTTTGGGCGGTGGACTCCTATGGTGGCGATCTTCGCGCATACAATCTCTCGGACGGCTCGGAGAACGAGCACTTGAGGGCAGATCTCTCGCCGGACAGATACTACGGCAATCGTGAAGTGGAGGAGCCGCGGGGGATCTGGTCTGACGGCAGCACTCTCTGGGTGGTTGATAGAGACAACAACAAGGTGTTCGCCTTCGGACTTCCCGGCACAGAAGACTGTTCGCGCTATTGCCGTCAGCCCATCAAGGACTTCGACCTGTCAGACGGCAACGACGACCCATGGGGAATCACCGCTGGGAGGAGCACTCCGACCGGCGAGGTGGATACGTGGTGGGTGACGGACGTCTATGACAGGAAGCTGTACGCGTACAACCGTTCCGATGGCAGCCGTAACTCTGACAGGGACTTTGATCTAACCGTGCTCGGTCTCACGAGCTATCAACAGTTCTTCTATGGCCTCTCTGCCACCGACACTATCATGTACGTGGCGGAGTACATAACCAACCGGGTCTACTCCTTGAGCATGCCTGGCGTGTCAGGTCCGGTAGCGCCGGCACTGACATCGAGTGACGCCACACTGAGCAGCCTGTCGCTGAGGGTCCAGATAGAGACGAGCGATACCGAGCTCTCCCCGACGTTCAGGTCTGATCACACGGTCTACGCCGCCGAGGTCGAACCCGACGTCACGTCGGTAACGATGACGGCAACCGCGACGGATCAACGCTCCGCCACGGTGAAGATAGACGGAACGATTTCCACTAGTAGCACTGTCTCGTTGGGCGCAGAGGGCACCGACACCACTATCTCGGTGGAGGTGACCGCTCAGGACGGAACCAAGAAGACCTACCGAGTAACCGTCCACCGGCGTGCCAAGTCCAAGGACGCGACGTTGAGCGGGCTGGAGTTGAGCGGGGTGTTGCCTGCGGATCTTGGGTTTGCGTCAGGCACCGACGACTATGACCTGGATGTGGCCAACGGTTTCGAGTCGACGACGGTGACGGCGACAGCCAATATCGCGGCGTCCACCGTGACCATCACGCTCGGCAGCCAGACGACTACATCGCCCACAATGGCGACACTCGCCGTCGACCTACATGAGGGCGAAAATGAGATCAGGGTGTTGGTGACCGCGGAGGACACCTCCAAAACGAAGACCTACACGATGACAGTGGATCGCGACGGTCCGCCTCCGTCTACCGATGCGACGTTGTCAGGTCTGGTGTTGTCGGGTGTGACGCTGAACCCGGTGTTCTCGCCGATGACGGATGAGTACACGGCGTCGGTGGTCCACGGTGTGGCCTCTACCACGGTTACACCGACGTTGTATAGCTCGGCGGCGAGCTTTGCGATCCTGCTCGATGACCAAGCCGACGACGAAGACATCGATCTGGCGGTGGGCGCCAATGTGATCAAGGTGGTGGTGACCGCGGAGGACACCTCCACGATGAAGACCTACAAGGTGACGGTGACTCGCGCGCAGAAGCCGATATCGACTGATGCGACGTTGTCAGGTCTGGTGTTGTCGGGTGTGACGCTGAACCCGACGTTCTCGGCGGCGGGGACGGAATACACCGCGTTGGTGGCCAACGGTGTGGCCTCTACGACGGTGACGCCGACGTTGTATAGCTCGGCGGCTAGCTATGCGATCCTGCTCGACGACGTAGCCGACGACGAAGAGATCGATCTGGCGGTGGGCGCCAATGTGATCAAGGTGGTGGTGACCGCCGAGAACGGCACCGACAAGAAGACCTACACAGTGACAGTCAATCGGGCTGCGCCGAATTCCCAGCCGCCTGTGAACTCGAATCCTGGGACTTCCAATCCTGGGACTTCCAATCCTGGGACTTACAATCCTGGGACTTACAATCCTGGGACTTACAATCCTGGGACTTACAATCCTGGGACTTACAATCCTGGGACTTACAATCCTGGGACTTACAATCCCGGCGGCGGATCCTCCAATACGGGTTCTTCCATCGTGGGTGAGTCCTCTGGAGACGAGTCCGACTCCGACAGCGAGTCCGACGACTTCACGCCGCTGGATGATGCCGGTGACGCGGGCACCGATACCGAGGCTGCCATCAACGCGCTTCACCGCCTCGGTGTGTTCACAGGCACCCTGTGCCAGTCGAACCGCCTGTGCCCCAACGATCCGCTGCAGCGCTGGATCGCGGCGGTGTGGCTTGTGCGGCTCATCGACGGCGACGATCCGGCGGCCGTGACCGAGTCCCGTTTCGAGGATGTGAACGCCTCCAGCATGTGGGAGGAGAGCGTGTGGTACGCGCCCCACGTGGAGCGTCTGGCCGATCTGGAGATCACCGTCGGCTGCACCCAGGACCCGTTGAACTTCTGTCCCGACGTCAACCTGTCCCGCGCTCAGGTGGCGAGTTGGCTGGCGCGGGCCTTCGATCTCGAGACGGACGAGTCGCAGGGCTTCGTTGATGCGGTGGGCAGCGTCCACGAGGCGAACATCAACGCGGTCGTGGCCGCGGGAGTCATGAGCGGCTGTTCGACCAGCCCGAAGAACTTCTGCCTCACCGACACGGTGACGAAGGGCGAGATGGCCCGCTACGTCTACGCCGCCCGCAACGTTTCGTTGGGCCGTTCCTGAAAGCCCGCAGGCGCAATCCGAGGTCGCTCCACTAGACAGGCGGGCCTCGCGCTGAAGTTCCGCGGATCCCTGTAGCGAGCGAGGGCCTAGAGGTCGCGCGGGCCTAGAGGTCCCGAGCCTTCCGCAGGCGGTGCCGGCCCTCGACCAGGCGCACGGTGCCGGACCGGCTGCGCATCACCAGCGACTGGGTGTGGCAGTAGATGGCGTCGAAGTGGACGCCCTTGAGCAAGTCGCCGTCGGTGACTCCGGTGGCCGCGAAGAAGCAGTTGTCGGTATTGACGAGATCGTCCTGGGTCAACACCCGCTCCACATCGTAGCCCTGCTTGACGAGCGCCTTGCGCTCGTGCTCGTTTCGGGGCCAAAGCCGGCCCTGCAGGGCACCGCCCATGCATTTGATGGCGGCCGCGGTGATCACGCCCTCGGGAGTGCCGCCGATACCGAAAAGGATGTCGGCGCCGGTGTTGGGCCACGCCGTCGAGATGGCGCCGGCCACGTCGCCGTCGGGGATCAGCCGGATCCGGGCGCCGGTCTCGCGCACCTCGGCGATGAGTTCGTCGTGGCGGTCGCGGTCGAGGATCACTGCAGTCAGCTCGCGAACGGACTCGCCCTTGGCGTCGGCGACTGCTTCCAGGTTCTCGGTGGCCGACTTGGTTATGTCGATCAGATGGGCGGCGTCGGGGCCGGTAGCGACCTTCTCCATGTACACGCACGGGCCCGGATCGAACATGGTGCCCCGGTCGGCCACCGCGATCACCGACAGCGCGTTGGCTCGACCCAGCGAGGTGAGGGTGGTGCCGTCGATCGGGTCGACGGCCACATCGGTCTGCGGGAGCTGCCCGTTGCCGACCCGCTCACCGTTGTAGAGCATGGGCGCCTCGTCCTTCTCGCCCTCTCCGATCACGACGATGCCGTCCATGGAGATGTCACGCAGCACCCGGCGCATCGCGTCCACGGCGGCTCCGTCGGCGCCGTCCTTGTCGCCCCGGCCCATCCAGCGGGACGCGGCGATGGCGGCCCCTTCGGTGATTCGCACCAGCTCCAGGGCGATGTTCCGGTCGGGCTTGGGATGCGCGGGGACGGCCATAGCGCGAACGTAGTCGAAGCTCGGGGCCGGCGACCGCCACGCGCCGCGGCCACGCGCGGCGACGCGCGGTCCCGGCCATGCCGCAGGGCTGCGTTGTTGCGACTCCGCCATGTCGCAGGACCGCGTTGCCGCGACGCCGCCATGTCGCAGCGTCGCGACGCGACGCCGCAATGTCGCAACGGCGCAACGCGACGCCGCAATGTCGCAGCGCCGCAACGCGACGCCGCAATGTCGCAACGGCGCAACGCCGCAACGCACCGCCGGGATGGCAAGATGATGGGGATGTCCGCCGCGTTCCGACCCAGGTTCCGCCGCGGCGGGGCTGACACCGAGCCTCAGAGGGATCTGACCGGCGAGAATCTCGTCGAGCCAGCCGGCGATGAGGTCGGGGACGAGGTCGTTGGCGACCTGATCGATGCTGGTGATGCTGATGTCGGCGACGATGCTGGTGATGCTGATGTCGGCGACGATGCTGGCGACGACGCCGGCGAGTGGCTGGCCTACGAGTTCCACGAGTGGTCGCTGGAGAGTCGGGTGATGCTGCAGCAGTTGCTCACCGTCGACCAGGTCGTGCACTCGTGGCAGGGCACGACGCTGATGGTGCACGAGTCGCTGGAGGCAACCGTCGACAGCCTGGTGGACGAGGTCGAGGAGACGGAGAAGGCGAAGGAGGCTATCGCCCGTCCCATCGGACCCGAAGACCCCTTGACCGCCTTTGAGCTCTCGGAGTGGCCCGAAGCGCTGCGGGCCGAGCTGATGGAGCGGCTGGTGCAGGCCCGCGTGCCCCACATTCTCGATACTGAGGGCGATACCGACCATGACGCCGCTGAGGGCGACCCCGACGCGGCCGATACCGACCATGACGCCGCTGAGGGCGACCCCGACGCGGCCGATACCGACCATGACGCCGCTGAGGGCGACCCCGACGCGGCCGATACCGACCATGACGCCGCTGAGGGCGACCCCGACGCGGCCGACCCGGACGCCGAGCCGGGGGAGGTCTGCGACCTGCTGGTCCGCGAGGCGGACGAGGAGCGGGTTGAACTTGTGATAGATGACCTGCTGGCCCGTGAGGAGGAAGCGGACTTCGAAGAGATGGACGGGCTGGCAGTCAACAACCTCCTCAGCGACCTGTTCGTGGCGTGCGACCGGCTTCGGCGCGATCCCCGCGACGTCGACGGCGTAAGGGGTTTGGTGGCCAACGCCCGGCGGGTTGCCGCGGTGCGGACGCCGTTCGGCTTCTCTGCGCCCAACTGGCGCAGCCTGCGCGAAGCGGCGGGCGACCTGCTGGCCATGGTTGAGGGCGAGGACTCCGACGAAGACGACCTCCGCGAGTTGGCCCACCGCATGAGCGACTCACTCAGAATGCTCATCTGAGAATGCTCAGACGTACGGGACCGAGAGCTGGTTCGACGGCACCACATCCGGCGAGACCGACGACTAGCCCGCTCCTCAACGGCAATTGCGAGCCGTCCGGCTCGCCGGGAACCATGGTCCGCTAGCTTGGCCGGGTGCTGCTGGCCGAACTGGAGATCTTCCACTCCAGACCGATAGCCCCCACCCGCCGGATCTCCATCGGCCGGGCATGGCTCCCCGATTCGCAAAACGGCACCGGTCCGGGCTTCGGGAGCCTGCTGCTGGGCGGGGTGTGCGCCCGCTTCGGGCTTGGGCTCTCCCACGATCTGCTGGGCGGGGTCGTGGAGCTCGTCCATGACCTGGAACAGGGCCGACCAGTGGCCCAGCCCCGGCTCCGGAATCGGTTGCAGCAAGACCGGGTGGGCCTGGCCCGCAGCCGTCAGCGGCTCTACGGTGGTGACCGGTCTGGGCCCGAAGACGAGCTTGTCTGCGAGTTCGACGGCTCCCGGGCCACGCCGAGCCAGCTCGTGCTCGGTGCCGCCTATGCGGCGGCGCTCGCCCCGCCACCGGTTCGCGGCGAAGCGCTTCGGGCTGTGCGGCGAGGACTGGCGTGGCGGGGCGAGGTCGGGCCGGGACTTTTCTCCTACCTGGCATCGGGCCAGCAGTCGCCCAGGCCTGCTCGGGCCATTACCGATCCAGTCGGCTGGGCCCTGGAGATTCTGGGGTTCGACCGCGAGGTCGAGATGCCTGCGCAGGCTGCGGTCCGACGGGGATTTCGCGACGCCCTGCGGGCCGCCCACCCCGACCTCGGCGCGGCAGAGGCTGAGGCCGCCGAACGCATCGCGGAGTTGAGCGAGGCCCGCCGGATCCTGTTGACGCTCTAGCGGCCTGCTCTAGCGGCTTGTCTTGGCGGCCTGGTTTGAGCGCCGCGCTCTAGCGGCTTGTCTTGGCGGCCTGGTTTGAGCGGCCCGCTCTAGCGGCGGCTACCGCTCTAGCGAAGCAGGCGCTCGATCATGCTGGCGGCGGCACTGGCCGGGGTTCTGGTGCCCTGCAACGCCTCCAGGAGCTCTCGGGGCTCACTCTCCAGGCAGTCCGTGACCGCATCCTCAACCTGGTGAGCCATCCGATCCGCGACCTCTTGGCGGATCCTGGATCGGCGGCGGGCTTGAAGCCGGCCGGTCTCGGCCAGGTGGATGCGGTGGGCCTGGATGGCTTGATGAACCCTGAGCGCTCCGTCGCCCGTGGTGGCGGTGGTCATGATGATCTCCGGGCGCCAATGCTGGGTGACGCCCGTGATGTGGCCCAGGTCGAGCATGTGCTCCAGGTCGCGCCGGACGTCGTTAGCGCCGGGACGGTCAGCCTTGTTGACCACGAGCACGTCGGCCACCTCCAGCAGACCGGACTTGTTGGCCTGCACCGCGTCGCCCATCCCGGGGGCCACCATCACGACCGTGGTGTCGGCGGCGCGGGTCACATCGACCTCGACCTGACCCACACCGACCGTCTCCACCACCAGCGGCGCGAAACCGCAGGCCTCGAACAGCCGCAGGGCCCCAGGCACCGCCAGCGCGAGGCCGCCAACGTGACCGCGTGTGGCCATCGACCGGATGAACGCCCGCCCGCCGGCCACCCCGTCCATGCGGATGCGGTCGCCGAGTATCGCACCACCGGTGAGCGGCGAGGACGGATCCACGGCCAGGACCGCGGGCCGGCCGCCGGCGTCGGCCATCTCGTTGACAACGTGCCCCACCAGGGTTGACTTGCCCGAACCGGGGGCTCCGGTTACGCCGATGATGGGTGCTGCTTCGTCAGTGAGGGCATCAATGGCGCTGGCATCAATGGCGCGGGCACGAACAGCGCCGGGATGAACAGCGCTGGCATCAATGGCGCGGGCATGAACAGCGCCGGGATGAACAGCGCGGGCATGAACAGCGCGGGCATGAACAGCGCGGGCATGAACAGCGCCGGCATGCACAGCGCGGCCATGCACAGCGCGGCCATGCACCAGCTCTGCGAGCTCCTCGGCGGGCCGGCCCCCGCGCTCGACGACGCTCAGCAGCCGGCCGAGGGCCCGCCGCTCGCCGCCGCAGGCCCGTTCGAGCAGTTCCTCGGCCCCGTTCATCGCCCGCATGGCGAAGTCGCGCTCTTGGCTTGTTGGGCGGCTTGCCGGGCGGCGGTCACCGCAGGGACCGGTGGACCGCCTCGACGACCTCGCGGGCCGAGGCGCCGGGATGCAGCACCGCGCTGATCCCCATGTCTTCGAGGGCGCTCACATCGGCCTCGGGCACGATTCCGCCGACGATCACCGGCACGTCGAGCCCCGCGTCGGCCACGGCCTGCACCATCCGGGGAGCCAGAGCCATGTGTCCGGCGTTGTGCATCGACAGGCCGATCGCGTCGGCGTCCTCCTGCTCGACCGCGGCTATCACGGTTTCGGTGGTCTGGCGCAGGCCCAGGTAGACGACCTCCATGCCGGCGTCGCGCAGCATGCGGGCCACCACCTTGAGTCCCCGGTCGTGGCCGTCGAGGCCGAGTTTGGCCAGCACCACCCGGACGGGGACGTTGCCGCGGTCGTCGCTCACGCCGGGAGACTTCCGGTGGTCGAGGATGAGCGGAGCATCTTGCACGCGGCGCCGTCGCTGGCGGCGTGTGAGCGGGGCACTCGCATCGTCAGATGATGGCCTGCTCGACGTAACGGCCGAACACTGAGGCCAGGCCGTCGCAGATCTCGCCCTCGGTGGCGTAGGCCTTCACCGCGTCGATCACCGGCGGCATCAGGTTGACGTCCGGGTCCGCGGCGGCTGTCACGATGTCTTCGAGCGACCTGCCGACCGCTTCGCCGTCGCGGCTCTGCTTCACCGCGGCGAGGCGTTTGAGCTGCAGGTCCTCGGTGTGCTGCTCGATGCGCAGCAGGTTGCTCTCGCCGTCGTCGCCGTCGGTGAAGGCGTTCACGCCGACGATGATGCGGGTGCCGTCGTTGACCTCGCGCTCGAAGCGGTAGGCGGAGTCGGCGATGCCGCCCACGATCCAGCCGTTCTCGATGCCCTCGTAGACGCCCTCCAGGATGGACCCATTCCCCAGCTCCAGCAGGTGGTCGAGGATCTCGGTGGCCTGCCGCTCCATCTCGTCGGTCATCCATTCCACGTAGGCGGAGCCTCCCAGCGGGTCGGCGACGTCGGTCACGCCGGTCTCATGAGCGACGATCTGCTGGGTGCGCAACGCGATGCGGGCCGCCTTCTCGGTGGGCAGGGCCAGGGCCTCGTCGTAGGCGTCGGTGTGCAGCGACTGGGTGCCCCCGAGCGCCGCGGCCAGAGCCTGCAGCGCCACCCGGGCAATGTTGATCTCGGACTGCTGGGCGGTGAGCGACACGCCGGCGGTCTGGGTGTGGAACCGGCACATCAGGCTGCGCTCGGCCGTGGCTCCGTAGCGCTCCCTCAGCTGTGTGGCCCAGATGCGGCGAGCGGCGCGGAACTTGCCGATCTCCTCGAAGAAGTCACTGTGGCTGTTGAAGAAGAAGCTGAGCCGCCCGGCGAATTCGTCCACGTCGAGCCCGGCGGCCCGGGCCGCCTCCACGTAGGCGAACCCGTTGGCGAGCGTGAAGCCCAGCTCCTGAGCGGCGGTGGATCCGGCCTCGCGGATGTGGTAGCCGGAGATCGACACCGGATGCCAGCGGGGCATCTCCGCGGTGGTGAAGCGCATCATGTCGGTGACGATGCGCATCGACGGCCGAGGCGGGAAGATGTACTCCTTCTGGGCCTGGTACTCCTTGAGGATGTCGTTCTGGATCGTGCCCGAGAGGCGGGACCGGTCGATCCCGGTGTTCTCGCCGACGGCCACGTACTGGGCCAAGGCGACGATGGCGGGACCGTTGATGGTCATGGAGGTGGACACCGCGCCGAGGTCGATGTCGGCGAACAGGTCCTCCATGTCGGCGAGCGTGTCGATGGCCACTCCAGCCCGCCCCACCTCGCCTACGGACCACACCTTGTCGTCGGAGTCGCGCCCCATGAGGGTGGGCATGTCGAACGCGGTGGACAGGCCGGTGCCGCCGTGGCGCAGGATGTCCTTGAACCGTGCGTTGGTGTCGACGGCCGTGCCGAAGCCGGCGAACATCCGCATCGTCCACAGCCGGCTGCGGTACATCTCGGGATAGATGCCCCGGGTGTAGGGGTACTCCCCGGGCATCGGCCCGTCGCCGTACACCGGATCGACGGGGACCCCCGACATCGTGGTGAACGATCGTCGTGCCGAAGGTGCTGCCGGGGCAGCGTCGTCGGAGAGGTGAGGGACTTCGCTCGCGGAGCGAGCTTGGTGTTCCTGGCTCATGCGGGGTCTCCTGCCACCGGTTGGCGCCGCAGCGCCGGAAGGTACCCCCCGCGCCCAGCAGATTGTCGATCTTCCACAAGTCAATTATGGTCGGTTCATGGACAATGGCGTCATTGAGCCGACCATCTACGAGTCGCTTTCCGACGAGCAGGCGCCGCAGAGGCGCAAGAGGATCAAGGCCAAGGACTACGAGCGGGCGCTCACTCACCTACAGGAGGAGCTGGTGCGCCTGCAGCGCTGGATCCGCCACAAGGGCCTCAAGGTGGTGGTCATCTTCGAGGGACGCGACGCAGCCGGCAAGGGCGGTGTCATCAAGCGGATCACGGAGCGGCTCAACCCGCGGGTGGTGCGGGTGGTCGCGCTGGGCACGCCCAGCGACCGCGAGAAGACCCAGTGGTGGTTCCAGCGCTACGTGGCCGAGCTGCCGGCGGCGGGGGAGATGGTCCTGTTCGATCGAAGTTGGTACAACCGGGGACTCGTCGAGCCGGTAATGGGCTTCTGCACCGAGGAGGAGTACCGGGAGTTCCTGCGGTCCTGCCCCGAGTTCGAGCGGATGCTGGTGCGGTCGGGGATCATCGTTATCAAGTACTGGTTCTCGGTGAGCGATGCCGAGCAGGAGCGCCGGTTCCAGAACCGGATCAGCGACCCGGTCAGGCGCTGGAAGCTGTCGCCGGTGGACGTTCAAGGGCGGTCCCGTTGGGTGGACTTCTCCAAGGCCAAGGACACTCTGTTCGCCCACACCGACATCAAGCAGGCCCCGTGGTACGTGGTCGACGCCGACTCCAAGAAGGCGGCCCGGCTGAACTGCATGTCGCACCTGCTGTCGCTGATCCCCTACGAGACGGTTCCCTGGGAGGACGTGGAGCTGCCCGAGCGCCAGTCCGGCGTGGGCTATGTGAGGCCGCCCATCACCGACCAGACGTTCGTGCCGGAGATCTACTGAGTCCAAGAGACAGGCCGAAGACCCGGAGATCCGGACATCCGGAGATACCGGTTGGCAAGAGCCACCGGCCGCGCGGCGGGTCCGGGGTGCGGGGCCTGGGTGTTGTCCGGTGCGCGGCGGGTCCGGGGTGCGGGGCCTGGGTGGTGTCCGGTGCGCGGCGGGTCCGGGGTGCGGGGCCTGGGTGTTGTCCGGTGCGCGGCGGGTCCGGGGTGCGGGCCTGGGTGTTGTCCGGTGCGCGGCGGGTCCGGGGTGCGGGGCCTGGGTGACGTTGACGCGCGGCGGGTCCGGGGTGCGGGCCTAGGTGACGTTGACGCGCAGCAGGTCCAGGGTGCGGGTCCAGGCCGTGTTCCAGGCCGCCTCGTCGTAGGTGCCGAGGGGGTTCTCCCAGTTGCCGAAGCCGTGGCCGGTGCCGTCATAGGCGTGGAAGACGACGTCCTTGCCCATGTCTCGCAGCTGCTGGGCGAGCGCCTCGCAGGCGTCGGGCGGGAAGAAGTCGTCGTTGGCCGCGAAGTGGCCCTCGACTTTGGCGCTGAGGTTGCTCCAGTCCAGCGAGTCGTCGCCGAGGGGGGCGCCGTAGAAGGGGGCGGCGGCCGACACCCGGTTGCCGGCCAGGGCGGCGATCCGCAGGGTGAGCAGTCCGCCCATGCAGAAGCCGGTTACTCCCACGGTGGATGACGAGCAGGCGTCGTGGCCGAGCAGGTAGTCGATGGCGGCGGACATGTCCCGGGCGGCGCGCTCAGGCGGCAGCGTGGTCATCAGCTCGCCGGCCTTGTCCATCTCGGTGTGGGTGGCCATCTCGCCCTGGTACAGGTCGGGGGCCAGCGCGGTGAAGCCCTCCTCGGCGAGCAGGTCACAAACCGCCTTGATCTGGGGCACGAGGCCCCACCACTCCTGCAGCACGATCACGCCGGGGCCCGAGCCCCCATCTGCAGCCGCCACATAGCCACGTGCCGTAGATCCGTTGGCGGTGAACTCCACCATCTCACCCATGGGTGCCTCCTGTCAGGTCCTATTCGGGTCCGCGTGTGCGTCGGCAAGCCTGCCAGATTCACCGCCGCAGTGCCTGCGTCCGGCATTGCTCGGCGCTATGCCCAGCCGGTTGCGGGTACCAGTCGCATGCTCACCGGGTCCACCGCCAGCCGCAGCCCCTCCAAGGTGTAGGCCCCCAGCAGCGGGCGGGCGGTGTTTTCGCCGAAGACCACCAAGGTCGTCTCGGTGCGTCCGTCGACGGTGGCCACGGCTCGACCGATCTGGTACTCGACGCGACGGCCGTTGGCCAGCGACAGGCGAACCGTGTCGATCGGCTCTACTCCGAGCTCCTTCAGCAGTTTGGCGGGCACGATCGTGTAGCTGGCTCCGGTGTCCACCATCATGTCCACCGCCAAGAACCGTTCGCCGTCGACGCTGTCGAGTCGCACGGTGCAGTCGAAAGTCCCCAAGGCTGACCTCCCCATATGATTTTCTGCTATCCCATTATATGCAATTGGCTGTTGGATCCAACTGCTGTAGCGAGTCCGGTGGCTCCAGCGCCAGCTAAGGCTCCGCGATCTGACTGCACAACCTGGTGTTGGACCTGCAGTGTGGCTCAGGGATCCCGCATTCACGTCATCTCGCTGGGTTGGCCAGTCGGGCGATCGAGTCAGCAGCGTGGTCGATCCCTCAGACAGAGGCGAACAACCGGCCGCTGCCGTTGCTGCGGATGCTGGGCGGAGACGGACCGGTCCCCGCGTGTGCCTCGTCGGCAGGGTCGTCTCGATCGGTCTCTACCAGTGCGGCGTTCGAGTCTTGGGCCCTTGACGGCCTCTCGCTCAGTCTCGCTGTTCGGCGGGGTGCGTACTCAGCGCCGGGACCGAACTCCAGCGCCGGGTCGGGGCCCTGTGCGGGGCCGTAGTTCACGCTGTCGGGCGGGTGGAGGGTGCGTTTGCCGGGTGGGCCGTGGATCTGCCAGCCGAAGTAGTGGATCTTGTTGTGGCAGCCCCAGCAGGCGGGCACCAGGTTGTCGACGTTGGTGGGCCCGCCTTCGGATACCGGTTTGACGTGGTGGGCCTGGCACATGTCGAAGTCGGCTCCGCAGGCGAAGCAGCCGCCGTAGAGGGCTTTGAGGGCTTTGAGCTGCGTGGAGGTGGCGGTGCGCTTGCTGTGGCCCTGCCACAACAGCGCGCCGCGCGTGTCATAGATGGCTGGTGTGATCTCGGCGTTGCAGGCGAGCTCTTCTAGCACTGAGGGGGGCAGCCGGTCGCCGCCGGGGAGCTCGGCGATGAGCTTGGCGGTGGTGTCATCGACATGCGCGACCACGCAGATGTCGGCGATGGGCTTGCCGGCTCCGCCCGCGTTCTTGTTGTTGGCGCTGAGGTTGTCGAGGGCGTCGGCCATGCACTGTGGGAACGAGCGCCTCGCCTCTGAGTCCTCGGAACTCTTCTTGTCCTGGTCATACATCTGGGCGGCCTCGGCCCGCAGCCGGTTGCCGATGCGGCGTCCGGTCACCGTGTCGAACTCGCCGCGCAGGTGAACCATCCCGTCGTCGCCGTCCCAGACCCGCACGCAGCGCCTAGCCCGCTGGCGGGCGTGCTGTGACTCCCCACCGTCGTCTTCGCGGTTGGTGACCCAGCGGCGGGTCTCGCGTGCGAACTGCTCGGGCCGCATCGACTCAGCTTTCGCCAACAACTCGGAGTCCGAGCCCACATCTGCAGCGCTCGTCCGCTCAACGGCGGCCGCGAGCTGCTTGGCGTTTGTCGCAGACACCCGACCCTGCTCCACCGCATCGAACGCCTCGGGCACCTCCCGCAGAGCCTCAGCGGTCTTGACGTGGCTGTGGGCCTCACGCCGCGACAGCCCCGCCGAAGCGGCCAGCACCTCGGCTCCGCCGTCACCGTGACGCTCCCGGCCTGCCACCGCGGCCGCGCCAGCAACCTGGAACGCCGAGTTGACCCCGGCGATGGCCTTGGACACTACCAGCGCCTCACGGATCTCCGCGCACGACACCGAGCCCTCAGTGACCAGCGCCACCATCTCCTTGGCGGCGGCCTCGGCCCGTCGAGCGGCTTCGATCAACATGAACAGAGTATTCCATAGGGGTGTGACATCTGTCAAGTATTTTCATGATTGTGCAGGAACTTTTGGAGCCTTCGCGACGGTTCTGCATTGAAGCGATCCTGCGCCTAGTAGGGCGTGCACACCAGGGCCACGTCTTGGGCGTGAATCAGGGCGGAGAGAATGTGGGGATCCCAAGACAGTGGGGTGACAATGCGTGGGTGACGTGCCGATCTTCAAGAATCGGCCCAACGCGTCCAGTTGCCGCGGCACCCTGCACGGTAGTGGAGAGGTGCGTGGCTGGTCGCATCAGCGGGGTGGCAGCGGCGGCGGCTGGAAGCCTCCCCGGACCTCTGCAAGGAGTTCGGCGAACTTGATGGTGGTTTGGTCGTCGAGGTAGTCACCGGTGATCTGCACGTTCACCGGCAAACCCTTTGGAGTGACTCCGACGGGCGCGCTCGTGGCGGGCAGGTAGGCGGTTGTGGCGAGTGCGATCCAGGAGAAGTGGTCGGTGTAGTGGCGTCGCTCGCCGTCGACCCGCAGCGACCTCGTGTACGGGTTGCCTGTCGTGTTGTGATGCGGCGCTGCGAACGCCACGACTGGCGTGAGGAGCACATCGACTTCGCTGAACAGCTTGCGGCACGTCCAGCGCAGTGTTGTCCGGCGCTCGTGGAGATCGAGCCAGCCCTTATGTGAGAGCCCGGCCCCGGTCAGTGTGCCCGACCGCATGGGGTCGAGGTTCCGGCCCAGCCGCTCGGTCAGCTTCAAGGCAGAGATGGCCGTGCTTGCGAGATACCGAGCCAGTGCCGGCAGCCTGTCGGAGAACATCGGCATCAGGAGCGGGGCGTAGATCTTGAGGATCTCGTCGAGGGTGAAGGGGATATCGATCTCCACGACGTTCGTCTTGGATCTGAGCGCCTCGACAGTCGCTTCGAGCTCGGCGCGCACGGCCCCCTCCAGCGGAGACCGGGGATCGTCGAACCAGCATGCGACCCGCAGGTCCTTGAGGTCGCGTCCACGCGGTGGAGGCAGATGGAGGTTCCACCCGCGTGAGCTCAGTGTGTCGGCACCGGCCAACACCTCAAGCGCAAGGCTGAGGTCCTTCGGTGAGCGCGCCATCGGGCCGGCCACGATGAGGTCGGGAGCCGCCAGTGTCCCCGACGGACCCAGTAGGTGTCCGCGCAGCGGGATGATGCCGTGCGACGGCTTGTGGCCGTACACGCCGCAGAAGTGTGCCGGTATGCGGATGGAGCCGCCGATGTCGCTGCCGATCTCGAGAGGGACGAGTCCTGCGGCCAGCGCGGCCGCCGCGCCGCCGGAGGAGCCACCCACGGTTCGTTCTGGATCCCATGGGTTCCTGGTCAGGCCGTACACGTCGTTGTAGCTCTGGAAGTCACCTGCGAAGAGCGGGAGGTTGGTCTTGCCCAAGATGATGGCGCCGGCTTCGGTGAGGCGATGCACGGCCATGGCGCTGGTGTGCGGTACGTGATCGCGGAGCTCCGGCGCTCCGCAGGTGGTGACCAGGTCGGCCGTCTCGAACGAATCCTTGACTGTGATTGGCAGGCCGTGGAGTGGGCCAACAGATTCGTTGGCAGCCAGGGCTGCGTCTGCGGTGGTTGCCTTCGAACGCGCCCGTTCGAAGTCGGTGGCCACCACGATGTTGAGGCGGGGATTCAGGGCCTCGATGCGTGCGACGGCTTCGTCGACGAGTTCAACGGCACTGACGTCACCACGACGCAGGGCGGACACGCACTCGGTAGCGGACCAGTATCGACTGTCGCTCATGTCTCGCCGCTCGTCGAGGCACACCACTGGAGATCTCGTGGGACTCCCGAATCTAGCCCGCTAGACGGTCGCGGTCGGGCGGTTGGCAATCCAGTCGGCAAGCTCGCGCACATTCTTGCCTACGTCGTCGGCGGTGCCAGACAGGTCCAGCGCGTAGGTGTGCAGCACCTTGTCGGCGTGGCGAACTCGAACCGATGAGGCAGCCGCGGCGCCCGGTGAAGCGGACCCTTCGGTGGCAAAGCGGCGAGGCAATCCGGCGATGGAACCGTTGTAGTCAGGGTCGTCAGAGAGGTTGGCGTTGAGGCAGTAGATGAGCACGCCCTCAGGCAGGTCGAGAGCTGTGGTGTAGGCCAGCAACTGGTAGTAGTCGGCGGTGCGCCCGCCAGCGCCGTCATCGGTGAGCTTGTACTTGATGTCCCCGACGAACTTGGACGGTTGTTGGCATCTACCACCCGTTGTCCGTGGCTAGATCCCCTTGGCTCGGGGAGGCCCAACCGATGCAGCATCGTCACACGACTTCATCTGCCGTCGTGTGTGCCAATCGGAAGAAGCACCTCGGGATGGCAGATGGCGAGCAGTCTGCTAGTTGTCTCGTTCTTCAAGCCCCTTACTTTTCGGTCACTCCTACTGTCCGTGAGTTGGTCATACCTGATCCAGAGTTCGTCATCGTCCCAGCACAGGTATTGAATGTGATCTAGAAGGCTGGAGTATTCTTCGTCGTCCAGATTCCTAATCCATTGCATTACTGCTCGTGGGTTCGGATACACGTACATGGCTCTGTTCCACGTTCCATGAGATGCAACTGCAGTCAGATCGTGACGACTGAAATGAGCGATGTTCTCAGGCACTAGCTTCTCGGCCCATTCGGCCCGCAGCCGCTCTTGCTCCTCATGAGCTTCAGTGGGATAGCCCGATTCGACGCGGAACCGTTGGACCAGAGCCGACACATCAGGGACGCCGTCGTCGGACTCGACCCGAGCACCGGGGTCCCGACCCGTCTCGAGCAGTTGTTGAAGGCGCCACGCCCCGTCATTGCTCTGTATCGAACATATTGTCTGTTGACTACTCAGCGACTTCAGAAGATCCTGTCCTACGGCAGTCCGTGGCACGTCGGTGCGCTTCCAGTTCACGGACACGACATGGCGCTCATCGTGGTCTGGATCGTCCCGATACGAGTCCGTTGCTGTTGGGTCAGGCTCATGGCGTCGGCCACCTGCTCGGTGATTTCGGCGTCGGATGCTGCCCTTCCGAGCTCCCGCAGTGCTTGCACTACCGGCCACCAGAGCTTTGCGCGGTTCGGAATCCACATCGGCTCGTCGTCAGCAGGCGCGTCGTCTGTCGTTCCTGCGGTTGGATCGCCGTTTGGCTGGTCCATGGTGGTCATGTCGCTCGCTTTCGGGCTTGGGACCGTCAGTCGCTGTCGCAGCCGGGTTCTAGATCGTTGTCGGGATCGCCAGCGTTGTCCAGACCGATGGGCTGATCGGCGGGATGGTCCCACACTGCCGGAGGCGCGGTAACCCAGATCGCGACGCTGTACGTCCACATCACCCCGCCGACTCCCTCCAGGCCTCCCTCGTCGTAGAGCAAGTACGAGCAGGTCATACCAGCGTCGGGGTCAGCCGGGTCGTAGCGGCGGCTTGTCTCGCACTCGGCGAGCGACTTCCATGTTGAGCGACCTCTACGTGTCTTGAGACGCAGGTGCTCGTGTTGCTCGGAGTCGCTGGCGTAACCACCGAGCATGCCTCTCGCGTAGCTCACAATGACCTTGCGCGCCTCCGCGACGGTCTCGACGATCACCGGGATCTCGCCACTCAGGCAACATCCAGCCCGGCTTTCGATCTTCACCTCGAAGGCCAGACCGGCGCGGTGCTTGACCCACTTGATCGCCTCCGCTAGAGCCTGCCCCCGACTCCGGAAGTACGACAGGGGATAGGGCTCGCCGATCGGCTCGCCGTCGAGGGTGGGTACCCATTCGACGAAGTTGAGTTGCACCGCACCGGGCTTGGGCAGGTTCTCAACCGCCGTCACGTGGCGGCCTGATTCGAAGTCCGAAGCCATGGTTGCCACCGTACGGACCGGGTGTGACAGCGGGCGTCACCTCGATCACCGCAACGCCTTGGCGTGCCTCCGGAGGACGCGAGGCGTGGCGTCGTTGTGTAACGGCCAACAAATAGTGTTGATACATGAAACATCATCTGATAGGCTGACGACGTGAAGACGAGAGCACCGAGAGCACTAGGTCCCAGAGTGCTTCGAGGCGAGGACTTCGGCCCTAACGACAGCGCCGCCAGGTATCGGGGCGTGCTCAAGGTCAGGCCCGAAGCCTTCGAGCGGCTGCTCCGGCTGCTCAACGACCCAGCCAACGAGCAGCGCCTCGTAGACGCCGAAGCGCTCGGCCTGCCCGCCCTTGCAGGTGTCGTGCGGTTCATCGAGTCCGACCCCGTGATGTCCGAAGAGCTTGCTGCCGGCGACGGCAGCCACTTGTTCAGGCAGGCCATCGGCGCCGCAGTCGGGCTGAAGATGGAAAGGCTCGGTTGGGCGTCCACTGGAACCAAGGGAAGTGTCAGCGGTGCACGCCACTTTGTCGAGGCCGACCACTACGCCCCGGAACCCCTGTCGGATGAGCAGCATCATGCCCGGGCCTTGGCCGTGCTCGACGAGTTGTGCAAGATCGGTGACGAGGCGGAGCGCGACGAGTCCTGTCAGGTGCTCATGGAGGCCCTGGCGCGCACCCGAGCCGAAGAGGGCCGCCCGTTCTGACGGGTGACGCCAGCGGGCGCGCGGTGCCATCGCCGTTGCTCATCGCCCTGGACGCCGCGCCCCTGGGCCTGCTGAGCAATCCGACTCGATCCGGACCCGTCGCGGGAGCCTGGGAATGGGCCAGCGCTCGTCTCGCCGACGGCTGCCGGATCGTTGTGCCCGAGATCGCCGACTACGAAGTGCGACGAGAGCTGATCCGTGCCGGGAGGTGGTCCAGCATCCAGAGGCTGGACTTGTTGGCGTACGCATTCGAGTACGCCCCCATCACCACGTCAGTGATGAAGCGGGCCGCGTCGCTGTGGGCCGATGCCCGCAACTCCGGGATCCCCACGGCCGCGGATCCTTTTCTCGACGGAGACGTGATCCTCGCCGCGCAGGCGCTGGGGGTTGCCGCCGGCGGCGAAGCGGTCGTCGTCGCGACCACCAACGTCGCCCACCTACAGCGCTACGTAGCGGCTCGAATCTGGCCGGAGGTGTGAGGGCTGTCCGGGTCGAAGTACGGGCGGTGGTGTCCGAGCGCGGCGTAGTCGCACACGATCCGGTATAGGTCCTTTCCGCAAGCCGTTCGGCGACATGGCGCAGCACCGGCGGGCGCACTCCCGGCGGCGGGGCTACTGAGGGAGCCAGCGGCGCCGCCGCCAGCCGGGTGCGGACGCCGTCGATGCAATGAGTACTGTCGCTTGCCGTGAAGGTCGACTGCCTGCTCACCGGCTCGATCACCGAGGCCGGCCCCGCGGCTGCCGACCTTGAGGCGGCCGGCTACTCGGGCGCCTGGACAGTGGAAGGCCCCCACGACCCGTTCTTGCCCCTGGCCGTCGCCGCGGCGAGCACCCGAGAGATGGAGCTGGGCACCGCGATCGCGGTGGCGTTCGCCCGCAATCCGATGCTGCTGGCCAACATCGGCTGGGACTTGCAGACTGCGTCACAGGGCCGCTTCGTGCTCGGGCTCGGCAGCCAGATCAAGCCCCACATAACCAAGCGGTTCTCGATGGAGTGGAGCCGGCCCGCGGCGAGGATGCGCGAGATGATCCTGGCCGTGCGGGCCATCTGGGACACCTGGCAGCACGGCACGCCGCTGCGCTTCCGGGGCGACTTCTACCAGCACACCCTCATGACGCCGATGTTCACCCCCAAAGCCAGCGACCTCGGTGACTTCGGCCCGCCACCGGTCTACCTGGCCGGTGTCGGCCCCCTGATGACAGAGGTCGCCGGGGAGGTCTGCGACGGGTTCCTGTGCCATCCGTTCACCACCGAGAAGTACCTGCGCGAAGTCACGCTGCCGGCGCTGGAGCGAGGCAGGGCCAAGACAGGAGCAACGATGGACGGCTACGAGATCGCCGGACCGTCGTTCGTGGTGACCGGGGAGACCGACGAGGAGTTGGAGCGTTCGGCGGCCGCCACCCGCCAGCAGATGGCCTTCTACGGCTCGACGCCCGCGTACCGACCGGTGCTGGAGGTCCACGGCTGGGGCGACCTCCAGGACGATCTCAACACCCTGTCCAAGCGGGGCCAGTGGGTGGAGATGGGCGCCCTCATCGACGACGAGGCTCTCAACACGTTCGCGGTTGTCGCTCCGCCCGAGGAGATCGCGCCCGAGCTCGCCCGCCGCTACGGCGACATCATCAGCCGGATCTCGTTCTACGCCCCGTACCGAGGCGACCCCGACCGCTGGCAGGCCGTCATGGCCGCTATCAAGGCCATCTAGGCCAGATCAGCAAGGGTCAGGAGCGAGACGGTTTCGATGCCGGGGCAAGGCTCACCGTCGGTGGCGGGGCTGCTGCTGGCCCATGGAGCAGGCGGTGGTGCCGGCCACCGGACGCTGATCGCCCTGGAGGACTCGCTCGAGTTGCCCGTGCGTCGCATGGAGTTCGGCTACCGGCGCCAGGGCCGCCGCTTCCCCGACCGGGCCCCGAAGCTGATGGCGCAGGTGCGGGCCGAGGCTGAGGCGTTCGCGGCCGAGCTGGGTACTACCACGGCCCGGCTCGTGCTCGGCGGGCGCTCGTTGGGCGGGCGCATGTGCTCCATGGCGGTGGCCGAGGGGCTGCCCGCGGCCGCGCTGGTGCTGCTCAGCTACCCGCTGCATCCGCCGGGCAAGCCCGACCGGCTGCGGGTCGACCACTTCGGCGGAATCGGCGTGCCCACGCTGTTCGTGGGCGGCGACCGGGACCCCTTCGGCGCGCCCGAGGAGTTCGCGGCCCACATCGGCGCCATAGGAGGCGCAGTGACCGTCCACTGGCTCGAGGGCCAGCGCCACGACCCCAAGCCGTCGACGGACACCGAGATCGTCGTGGCCGTGGGCGCCTTCCTGGCCGCTCTCTAGAACCCCCAGCCCCATCACGCCGAACATCAAGCAGTTAGCCACACCACATGTGGCAAACCCATTGAAGTTCGCCGGCATCGGGGCTGACGTGATCTCTTCGGCGTGCGGAGCCCGGCAGTAGCCTCGAAGCCATGCTGGAGCGGATAGCCGGCCTCGAGGTCGAGCTGAGAGACGTGGAGATCCGCCTCGGCGACCCCGCGGTGCAGTCCGACCCGCGCCGTCTGGCCGAGCTGGGCCGCCGCCACAAGCAACTGAGCGAGATCGTGGCCGCGGGGGACCGCCTGCGAGCCGCGGTCGACGACCGCGACGAAGCCCGCAAGATGCACGCCGACGCCGATGCGAGCGAGCGGGCCGAGCTGCGCGAGATGATCGACGAGCTCGACGCCGCGGTGACCGCGGCCACCGATGAGCTGCGAGTGCTGCTGCTCCCGCCCGATCCCAACGAGGGCCGCAATGTCATCGTCGAGATCCGGGGCGCAGCCGGCGGCGAGGAGGCCAACCTCTTTGCCCGCGACCTGTTCGGCATGTACCAGGCCTTCGCCCGCAGGCAGCGCTGGAAGCTGGAGCCGTTGGCCGCCTCGCCATCGGACCGAGGCGGCTACACCGAGGTGAGCGGCCTCATCTCCGGCAATCAGGTGTGGACCCGCATGAAGCACGAGGCGGGCACCCACCGGGTGCAGCGGGTGCCGGTGACCGAGTCGCAGGGCCGGGTGCACACCTCCTCGGCCACGGTGTCGGTGCTCCCCGAAGCCAAGGAGGTAGACGTGCGGATCGACGATGCAGATCTGCAGATCGACGTCTACCGCTCGTCGGGCCCGGGCGGCCAGTCGGTCAACACCACCGACTCGGCGGTGCGGGTTACGCACGTGCCAAGCGGCATCGTCGTATCGATGCAGGACGAGAAGAGCCAGCTCCAGAACAAGCAGAAGGCGCTGCGGGTGCTGCGGTCGAGGCTGCTGCAGGCCGAGCAGGAGCGGGCCTCCGCCGAGCAGTCGGCGATGCGGCGGGGCCAGGTGGGCGGCGGCGACCGGTCCGAGAAGATCCGCACCTACAACATGCGGGAGAACCGGGTCACCGACCACCGCATCGGGCTCACCCTCTACAAGCTCGACCGGGTGCTGGCCGGCGAGCTCGACGACCTGAGCGAAGCGCTGGTGCAGGACGAGCAGCGCACGCTGCTGGCCGGCGACGACGCCTGAGAGGCCGAGCCCGGTGCCCGAGCCGCGCCGCCGAGACGAGGCGGACAGCCCGGCCGAAGTGGGTTCGTGGGGTGATCTCCTGGCCGAAGCGCGGCGCCGTCTGACTGGAAGCGCCGCGGTGGAGACGCCGCAGGTGGACGCCCGCCGCATCGTCGAGGCGGCTTCGGGGGTGTCGCCCGCCGCGTTCGAGAGTGTGCTTGCTGAGCTGGCCACGACGCTGGCCGCGGCCCGCTTCCGCTCGATGCTGGAGCGACGCAACGCGGGCGAGCCGCTGCAGTACGTGGTGGGCTCGTGGGGTTTCCGGACTCTCGATCTGATGGTCGACCACCGGGTGCTGATACCCAGGCCCGAGACGGAGGTCGTGGCCGGCTGCGCGGTGGACGAGGTGGCGAGGGTCTCGGCAGGGGAGGACTGCGACCGCGAGGTGGTCGTCGTGGACCTGGGCACCGGGTCGGGCGCCATCGCGTTGTCGGTGGCGGTCGAGTGCCCGCAGGCCAGGGTGTTCGCCACCGACGTGTCGGCCGAGGCGCTGGCGGTGGCCCGGGCCAACCTGGCCGGCCTCGGCCGGGCCGCGTCCCGGGTGAGCCTGCACGAGGGCGACTGGTTCGAGGCGGTGCCCAGCGCCCTGCGGGGGTCGGTGGATGTGGTGGTGTCGAACCCGCCCTACATCGGCACCGGCGAGGAGCTGCCGCCGGTGGTGGCCGACTGGGAGCCGCCGGCAGCGCTGTGGGCCGGACCTGCGGGCCACGAGGCGGTCGAGCAAGTGATCGGCGGCGCGTCGCAATGGCTCAGGCCGGGCGGGGCCCTGGTCCTGGAGGTGGCATCGCACCGGGCCCAGGAGTCGGCGCACATGGCCGCGGCGACCGGCTTCGCCGATGTGCGGGTGGAGCGCGACCTGGCTGGCTTGGAGCGAGTCCTGATCGGGCGCCTGGTGTGAGCTCCACACGAGTGGTGCCTGCCGGTACGGCCGAGGAGCGGGCTTTCGCGGTGAGCGCGGCCCTTGCCGCGCTGCGAGACGGTGAGGCGGTCGGGGTGCCCACCGACACGGTGTACGGGCTCGCGGCCGATGCGGCCGATGCTGACGCGGTGCAGAAGCTGTTCGAGCTCAAGGGCCGCCCGGCGGAGCGGCGCATCGCCGTGCTGGCGGCCGATCAGTCCTCGGCCGAGTCACTGGTGCTGCTCACGCCACAAGCCCGGCGCTTGGCCCAGTGCTACTGGCCCGGACCGCTGACACTCGTGGCCGAGCGTGCTCCGGGCGCACCCTCTCACCTGGGTGACGACGCCACCATCGGCGTTCGCGTCCCCGACAACGAGGTCGTGCGGGCTATAGCCGCCTCACACGGCCCGCTGGCGGTGACCAGCGCCAACCTCCACGGCGCCCCGACGCCGTCCACGGCTGACGGTGTGGCTGAGCTGTTCCCGACCCTGAGCCCCGTGATCGATGCCGGCCCCCGTCCCGGCGCCTCGTCCACCGTTGTGGACGTGACCGGGACTACGCCCGTGGTGCTTCGAGAAGGCCCGATCAGCCTCGATGAGATCCTCGCGGCGGCCCAGGGGTCGATGTCCTAGCGCCCTAGGAGCCCGCACCAGCTTCGACGCGGGCACCAAGGTCCCGCTGCGCGCAGAACGGGGCTAGCCCAGCCATCTCCAAGCGAGGAATCCGAGCACTGCAGACGGTGGCACCAGACACAGCAGCCACACCACCTCGAAACCGATGTCTGCGAGACCAAGCCATGGTGGCAGGATCTGGTCGCGACTGATCGTGGCGTGCGACCGTTTGCGCCGCCACTCCCGAAAGCGCAGAACGACTAGCTTGGCACGGGTTCTCATCGCCGACTCGCCTTCAGCTACTTCTGTTCCCCTCGATTGGAACCCTACCCTTGACCCAAGCCTCCTAGGATGGCGGCCGTGCGGATAGCGGTCGGGGCCGACCACGCGGGCTACGGGCTCAAGCAGGCCCTAGCCGAGCACCTGCGCGCCGCCGGTCACGACGTGACCGACTGCGGCACCAATTCCACCGACCGGGTGGACTACCCCGACTTCGGAGCGGCGGTGGGACGGGACGTAGCGAGCGGCGACGCCGACCTGGGGGTGTGCGTGTGCGGCAGCGGCAACGGGATCGCCATGGCTGCCAACAAGATCGCGGGCGTTCGGGCCGCGGTCGCGTACAACGTGACATCGGCCCGCCTGGCCCGGGCCCACAACGATGCCAACGTGCTGTGCATCGGCGAGCGGCTCACCGGCGCCGAGGTGGCCCGGGAGGCGCTCGACGCCTGGCTGGCCGCCTCCTTCGACGGCGGCCGCCACGAGGGGCGGGTCGCCAAGCTCGACGCCCTCGGCGCAACAGACTGATCACAGCACACGGCGCCGTACACGGCGCGTGCCTCGCTACCGTTCGAGGAAGCGTCCGCGCCGCGGCGCCCGCGCCGAGGAGAATCGAGGAACCAATGTCCTGGCCCACCGCTGACGAGGCCGTGTTCGACCTCATCCGTGAGGAGATCCGCCGCCAGAACACCACCATCCAGCTCATCGCCTCGGAGAACTTCGCCAGCCCGGCGGTAATGGCCGCCACCGGCTCGGTGTTCACCAACAAGTACAGCGAGGGCTACCCGGGCCGGCGCTACTACGGCGGCAACATGGTGGTCGACGAGGTCGAGGACCTGGCCCGCCGCCGAGCCTGCGAGCTGTTCGGGGCCGAACACGCCAATGTGCAGCCCCACGCCGGCGCGATCGCCAACATGGGCGCCTACCAGGCCCTCATCGAGCCGGGCGACACCGTGCTGGGCATGAGCCTCGACCACGGCGGGCACCTCACCCACGGATCGCCGGTCAACTTCTCGGGCCTGCAGTACCGGTTCGTGTCCTACGGCGTGACCGCCAGCGACGAACGCATCGACCTCGACCAGCTGCGCGACCTGGCCCTGGCCGAGCGGCCCAAGCTGATCGTGGCCGGCGCAACCGCCTACCCCCGACTCATCCAACCCGAGCCGCTGCGGGACATAGCCGACGAGTCTGGGGCGCTGCTGATGTTCGACGCGGCCCACATCGCGGGGCTGATCGCGGGCGGCGTGCACCCCAACCCGACCCAGTTCGCCGACGTGGTGACGTTCACCACCCACAAGACCCTGCGCGGCCCCCGCGGCGGCGCCATCGTGTGCCGCTCCGACTACGCCAAGGCGGTCGACAAGGCCATGTTCCCCGGCATCCAGGGCGGGCCGCTCGATCACGCGGTGGCGGCTAAGGCGGCGGCCTTCGCGGAGGCGGCCACCACCGAGTTCGCCGACTACGCGGCCCGCATCGTGGAGAACTCCAGAGCGCTGGCTGCCGCGCTGGCCGGGCACGGGTTCCGGCTCGTCTCCGGCGGCACCGACAACCATCTGATGCTCGTGGACCTTCGCGCCTTCGATCCCGATCTGACCGGCAAGGAGGCCCAGGCCATCCTCGACGAGGCCGGGATCAGCCTCAACAAGAACACGGTGCCCGACGACCCCCGCTCGCCCTTCGTCACCTCCGGGGTGCGCATCGGCACGCCCGCGGTGACCACCCAGGGCATGGACACCGACGACATGGCCACCATCGCGGATCTCATCTCCCGGGCCTTGCGCAACCGTTCGGACGACGCTGCGGTGGCCGCGGTGCGAGCCGACGCCGCAACGTTGTGCGCGGCCAAGCCGCCCTACCCGGGGTTGGACACCGAGGACTAGTGGCCCCGCGGCGGGCCGGCCCGGTCCTGCGAGCGCCGGCGACGCCCGTCCGGCGGGCCTCCGGCTAGGCGCCTGCCGTGCCGTTGGTGCTGTCCTTCGCCATCGTCGGCGGGGTGGCCGCAGTCACGACGTTTCTGCTGGTACCGCTCACTACCAGGGTCGCGGTCCGGATGGGCGCCAGCCGGGCGCCCGATGCCCACCACATCCATGAGACTCCCACTCCCGCGGCCGGAGGCCTGGCCATGCTGGCGGGGGTCGTGGTCGCGGTGGCGGCCGCACCGGTGGTGGGAGGCCTGCCCGCGGTGTTCGACACGCCGGGCGAGATCCTGGGCGGAGTCGCCGCGGCCGCGTTGATCTTCGCGGTCGGCTTCTACGACGACATCAGAGAGCTGTCACCGCCCGCCAAGGCCGCGGGTGTGGCCGCGGCGGGCGTCGTGCTCCACTTGTCGGGGGTCTCGATAGCCGTCTTCCGGGTCCCGTTTTGGGATCTGGTGTTCCTGTCGGACGAATGGTCCGCGCTCATCACGGTGCTGTGGGTGTTGGGAATGGCCAACGCAGTGAACCTCATCGACGGCCTCGACGGCCTCGCCGCGGGCATCATGGCCATCGCCTCGGGCACGTTCCTGCTCTACGCGCTGCGCCTCGCGGAGGAGGGCGTGATCGACGAGGCCAACCCCGGCGCCCTATGGGCGGTGGTGGCGCTGGGAGTGTGCGTCGGGTTCCTGCCCCACAACCTGTATCCGGCCCGCGTATTCATGGGCGACGGCGGGGCGCTGCTGCTGGGAGCGCTGATGGCGGCCGCGACCATCAGCGTGGGGGGCCGCTCCACGGTGGAGTTCAGCGGCCAGGCGTTCTTCTTCTACGCGCCGCTGTTCATCCCGCTTGTGATCCTGGGCGTGCCCATAGTCGACACGGTCTTCGCCATCGTGCGCCGCACGGTGGGGCGCCGCGGATTCTCAGTGGCCGACCGCGACCACCTGCACCACCGCCTCATGCGCCTCGGCCACGGGCACCGCCGAGCCGTGATCATCCTGTGGCTGTGGACGGCGCTGCTGTCGGCGTTCGTGCTGTACCCCACCTACACCGGCCGCGGCGACGCCATCGTGCCGGCCGGGATCGCCGCGCTGGCGCTGGGGCTCTACACCATCTTCCATCCCCGCTTCGGCTACGACACCGTTGCGGTGGACGAGGAGGAGCTGGACCGCCTCCGAGAGCTCTGACCCGGTCCTCGAAGGGCAGGCTCGCGCTGTCAGCCGCTGAGGCGGTCGCCGGGGTTGAGGTCCTCGGGGTTGAGGTCTTCGAGTTCTTGGCCCGCGGTCTCGGGGTACTTCCACATGACCAGGATGGCCACAAGCAGCGGGCCAACAGCCAGCAGGGCCAGCGCCGGCCCCAGCTGTCCGTCGAGCGCATCCGACAGCCGGCCCGCCACGAGGTTCCCCAGCGCGCTGCCGGCTACGCCCACCGTGGTGATCACCCCGTTGGAGCGACCGCGCCGATGGGTGCCGAACAGCTCTGGCCCGTACACGGCTAGCGCGGGCACAGCCATCGCACCGAGCACTCCTCCAGCCAGGGAAAGCAGCCAGAGAGCGGCGCCGTGGGTGAAGTACCCCCAGGCGGCGAGGACTGCGCCCAGCACTAGCCCGGCCGCGCCGGTGGGCCGGCGGCCGCGGCGATCAGCCAGGTACCCGCCGACGAGGATGCCGATTCCGACCGGGGTATTGGTCACCAGCGTGAACAGCGAGATCGTGGCGGCGGAGAACCCGCGCTCGTCCTTGAGAAAGTCGTTGCGCAGCCCGGATGCCGGAGCGGCGAACATCAGAATCAGGAACGCCGAAGCGGCCAGCAGCACCAGCCTCCTGCGCTGGCGGGCTGCAGCCTCAGCGTCAACCTTGCTGCTGGTGAGGACACCGTCACGAGGACTCCGCCCGCCGCTGGCTGATTCGAAGCGCCTGCTCTCGGGCAGTCGCCGGCCCACCCAGGCGATGACGGCCACGCCAACCAGCGGCACCACGTACACGATGCGCCACGCCGCGGTGTTCAGATCCGCCACGGGCAGCACCCACACGGCCATGCCGGAGCCGAGCCCGGCGCACAGCACCAGCACCGACATGGCCCAAGCTCTGGACCGGGCTGGCATCTCCTCGGCGGCCAGGATCACGATCAAGATGCCAAGGGCGGTGGACAGCCCCCGAGCCACGAGCTGCGTGGCTCCCAAGAACCACAAGCCCGGTGATAGGGCTCCGACCGCAGTCACGACGCAGCTGCCGACGCCGGAAGCCAGCAGCAGGCGGCGCCGGCCGTGGCGGTCGGCTAGGGCCACGGTGGCCAATGCGATCAGCACGCCGACCCTCACCGCGGCCAGCACGTTTCCCTGAGCGGTGTTGCCGTGGCCGAACTCGTCGGCTGCGAACGTGAGGGTTTGCGTGAGCACGGTGCCCAGATAGCCGTCGACCACCTGCACCGTGCACAGCAGGCCGAGCACGGTGGCGATGCGGGCGTCCAGCCGGTCGGGGGGCGCCCACCAGTAGCCGTAGGCGTCCTGGCGCCTCCTCAGAGCGCTCCGCACCGGGAAGTGGAACAGCCAGGCCCACACCGGAACGGCGAGGCGGTAGGAGGTGGTCTCAGTCAGCTCCCAGTCCTCGCCGCCGTCCTCGGTGTCGGGGCCGCCGGGCTCGGCCTTCTCCAACGACAGCCGGCGCTCGTAGTGCCGGAAGGGCCCCTCCTCCGCCTCGAAGCAGTCGTCGCCGACGGAGCGCTCGGCCACGATGTCGCGCCGGGGCTCCCGCCGAACGACCCGCTCACGCTCGAGCTCGGCCGCGCTGCCCCGCCGCACGACCCGCAAGACGGTCATCGAGCCTCGGCGGTCATAGGCTCTGGTGATGGCGATCGAGCGGATAGTCGTTCGTTCCGGCTCCCCGCTGGAGGGCACGGTGGCCGTGGCCGGGGCCAAGAACTCGGTACTCAAGCTCATGGCGGCCACACTGCTGGCCGAGGGCTCCTACCGCCTCGGCAACGTGCCCCGCATCGTTGACGTCGACCTCATGGCCGAGTTGCTGCGGGCCGTGGGCTGCGCGGTCGAGTGGGATCGGGCGCACCCGTCGGTGCTCCACATCGACGTGCCCGCGGAGATCAGGCCGGTGGCCCCCTACGACATCGTGGAGCGGTTCCGGGCCTCGGTCGTGGTCCTCGGGCCGATGCTGGCCCGCTGCGGTCGGGCCAAGGTGGCCCTTCCCGGGGGCGACGACTTCGGTCCCCGACCCATAGACATGCATGTGCAGGGACTGGTGGAACTGGGCGCGGTGGTGGATGTCGTGCACGGCTATGTCGAGGCTTCGGCCGCCGAGTTGCTGGGCGGGCGGGTTGTGCTGGAGTTCCCCAGCGTGGGCGCCACCGAGAACCTGCTGATGGCCGCGGTGGCGGCCAAGGGCGCCACCGTGATCGACAACGCGGCCCGGGAGCCCGAGATCTTCGATCTCTGCCAGTTCCTCAGCCGCATGGGAGCCAGGATCCGGGGCGCCGGCTCGTCCACGCTCATGGTCGAGGGCACCGGCGCCACCGCCCCCCTGCAGCCCGCGGACCACACGGTCGTGCCGGATCGCATCGTGGCGGCCACCTACCTGGCCGCGCTCGGCGTGGCCTCCGGAGAAGTGTTCGTCGCCGGCGCGCGCCATGACCACATGGAGTTGCTCTGCCAGAAGCTGACCGAGATGGGGATGCTGATCACACCCGACGACGGCGGCATCCGGGCGATCGCACCCCGCCGCCTCGACTCGGTCGACTGCTCCACGCTGCCCTATCCGGGCGTGGCCACCGACTACAAGCCGTTCCTGGTGGCGATGCTGGCCACCGCCTCGGGGGTGGGCATCGTCACCGAGAACCTTTTCCCCGGCCGGTTCCGCTACGTGGACGAACTGCGCCGCATGGGCGCCGACATCCGCACCGACTCCCACCACGCTGTGGTGCGCGGCGTCGAGCGGCTCTCGGGGGCGCCGGTCAGAGCCCACGACATCCGGGCCGGCGCGGCTCTCGCCGTCGCTGGGCTGGGCGCCGAGGGCACCACGGTGGTGAGCGACGCGCATCACGTGGCCCGAGGCTACGAGGACCTGGCCGGCGACCTGGCGTCGCTCGGCGCCGACGTGCGGGCCGAATAGGCCGCGCCAGCGGGCCGCTCACTCATCGGCGTCGGCCTGGGCCTGGCCCTGCCGGACAGCCCGCCGCTTCGCGTTCCACACGATGCCCGCGAACAGCAGCAGCGGCCCGGCCACGAGCAGCGCCTCGTCCCATCCCCCCTGATGCGCCAGCACCGTCAGATCCATCCCGCGAGCCTACGAGCCGCCGCGGGTCGGAGTTGGGCGGTCGTGGGTCTTGGCGACGCCGGGGGCGGAGTTGGGGCCGGGCGCTGCGAGACTGGGCCTGTGCGGGCCGAAGTGGAGAAGATCATCAAGGTCATCCGGCCGGCCATCCAGGCCGACGAGGGCGACATCGACCTCATCGACGTGGACGAGTCCACCGGGGTTGTGACCGTCGAGCTCCACGGCGCCTGCGTCACCTGCCCGGCGTCCACCCAGACCCTCAAAGCCGGCATCGAGCGGATCATGCGCGATCGGGTGCCGGGGGTCACCGAGGTGGTGGAGATCAACGCCCTCGGCATGAGCGAGAGCTTCGTCTCGCTCTAGAGGCCGAGCGGATCTTGCGCAGCCCTGAGGATTCGCTGAGGCGCTGAGCGAGGCCGTGGCCCGAGCGGCCCGTGAGCGGAGCGAACAAGAGCGGGAAACAGGTGCCCTGAGACCGGGGCCGGCTCAGCGCTAGGAGTGCTCGGCGAGGTTGAAGGCGTTCTCGATCAGCCCGAGGTGGCTGTAGGCCTGCGGGAAATTGCCCCTCGCCTGGCCTGTGACAGAGTCGTACTCCTCCGACATCAGCCCGGTGGGTCCGGCCAGCGCCACGTAGTCGTCGAACAGGGCGCGGGCGCCGTCGAGGTCGCCGATGAGGATCTTGGCGTCGATCAGCCACGACGTCATGAGGTTGAAGCCGCTGGCCGAGCCGGGCAGCCCGTCATCGCCGCGGTACCGGTAGACGGTCGGGCCGACGCGCAGTTGAGCCTCGATCGCCCCGACCGTGGACGCCAGCCGGGGGTCATCGGGCGCCAGCAGTCCCGACAGCCCAACGGTCAGCACCGCCGAGTCCAGATCAGTGCTGCCGTAGGCGGCGGTGAAGGCCCCCTCCTCGGGGTTCCAGCCCTCGGCCAGTATCTCCGCCGCGATGGTGTCGCGCAGGATCTCCCACTCCGGTTCCGGGCGGTTGAACACGCCCCCAGCGAGGGCGACTCCACGATCGACGGCCAGCCAGCACATGGTCTTGGAGTGGACGTGGTGGCGGGGTGCGGCCCTTATTTCCCAGATGCCCTGGTCGGGCTCTCTCCAGCGCCGGTCCACCGCGGCCACCAGCTGGCCCACCAGCCGCCAGTGGCGCTCGTCGAGGGGAGCGCCGGCCCGGCCCAGCCGCCAGATCAGCTCCATCACCGGGCCGAACACGTCGGTCTGGACCTGCTGCTCGGCCGCGTTGCCGATCCGTACCGGATGGCTGCCGGCGTAGCCGGGCAGGTCACGGTCGGTCTTCTCGGGGGGAAGAGCCCCGCCGTCGACGGTGTAGATGGGAGCCAGATGGTCGAGCTGGGCGCCACCGCTGTCGATGAGCCGCAGCAGCCAGTCGAGCAGGTCCATGGCCTCCTGGGTTGAGCCCAGGCGCACCAGCGTGGCGGCCGCCATCGACGCGTCGCGCATCCAGCAGTAGCGGTAGTCCCAGTTGCGGGACCCTCCCAGGTCCTGGGGCAGGCTGGTGGTGGGCGCGGCCACGATCGCGCCGGTAGGGCCGTGGCAGAGCGCCTTGAGCACCAAGGCAGAGCGCAGCGCTAGATCGGTCTGCAGCGGCGGGAGGGCGAGCCGGCGGGCCCAGGCGCTCCAGTGCTCGATGGTGGCCGAGCGTCGCTCCGGCTCCGCGGTTGCGTACTCGCCCGCTCCAGCTCCGCAGAGCAGTTCCAGCACGACCGGTCCCGCCGAAAGGTCCGCCTCGGCTCGGGCGGTGTCGTTGCGGCCGTCCGACTCGACCTGCCAGCGCAGGCCCGGCGACCGCAGCCGGATCCCGTTGCGGAGCCACAGCCCCCTGACTTGATCGCCGCCCAGTCTCGATCCGGCCGAGACCACCAGGTCGTCACCCCGCGGCTCCAGGAGCGCGCCGACGATCCGGCCGAAGCGGGGCGCGAACTCGATGACGGCCCGTCCCGTGCCGGTCACCACTCGCACCAGTCGGCTGCGTCCCGCCGGCATGGCGGGCAGGCCCTCCGAGCAGTCGAGGTAGTCGGTGACCGACATGCCGTCCCATGAGGACTCCAGCACCATGGAGTGGCCTACATAGCGCTGGACAGGGTGAGCCGCAGGATCCACAGGGCGAACCGCGAAGTAGCCGGCGTTGGGTCCGCCGAGCAGCTCCGCCAGGAACGGTTGTGCGTCGACCCGGGGCGAGCACATCCAGACCACGCGGGCGTCGGGCGTGACGATTGCCGCGGTGCGCTGGTCCGACAGCAGCGAGTGCTGCTCGATGGGCACCGGCGGCTCCGGTGGCACCGGGCCGCCGCCGGTGCCGGGTCGTGTGTCGGGGTTGACGGAGGCGCTCACGAGCGGGACGCTAGCGGCGCACTGCGACTCGGTCACGCGGCAGAGCCGTGCCGTGACGCTCGGTCTGAAGGGCGTTCGCACGATGCAGTCAATGCGGCGACAGACCGCTAGTGGCCGCGCCGGTCGTTGCCGCTACGGTGCCGGTCCGTGAGCGAGACGCCGGAGGTGGCGGAGAGGCCTCCCGAGCGGCGCTGCTACCGGCATCCCGACCGGCGCGGCGGGGTCAGCTGCCAGCGCTGCGACCGCCCGGTATGCCCGGACTGCATGCATCAGGCGTCGGTGGGGTTCCACTGTCCCGAATGCACCTCCCAGCGCGGCTCTCGGCCGATAATAGTGACCCCGCGAATGTTGACCGGCGGCTCGCAGCCGGTCGTCACACGAGTACTCCTGGGGCTGAACGGGCTGGCCTTCCTGTACTCGATTGTCTTGAGCGGGTCGGCCAGGGGCATCACCCGGATCGATCAGGGGTTGCTCATTGACGGCGGTCTCTTCGCTCGGGCCTGGCTCAGGGAGGGCGGCGGCGTCAAGTGGATCGGAGTGGACACCGGCGAGTACTACCGGCTGGTCACCTCGGCGTTCCTGCACGACGGGATCTTCCATCTCGCGTTCAACATGTACGCCCTGTGGCTGCTGGGGCAACTGCTTGAGGCAGGCTTCGGGAAGGCCCGGTTCCTGTCGCTGTACGTGGTGTCGATGCTCGGCGGCTCACTCGGAGTGATGCTGCTGTCGCCGAACTCGCCGACGGTGGGTGCCTCGGGGGCCGTGTTCGGTCTGATGGGCGCCATGGTCCTGGTGCATCGGGCAATCGGCGGCAACATCTGGCGGTCGCCGTTGGCCATGGTGCTGATGCTCAACCTCGTCTTCACGCTGGTGATCCCGCGGGTATCGATCGGCGGCCACCTCGGCGGGTTGGCCGCCGGCGCGGTCATGGGCGCGGCGATGCTCGCCTTCGAGCGCCGCAACGTCGGTTCATGGGCGACGGTGACGCTCGGCGGCATGCTGTCGGCCCTGCTCGTCGCCGGATCGGTGGTTGCCGCGGCCGGGTGACCTTGCCGCCCCTTGGAGGCAGCGTGGGGTGACCTTGCGGCCCCTTGGAGGCAGCGTGGGGTGACCTTGCGGCCCCTTGGAGGCAGCGTGGGGTTAGGTGGTGCCGCTTCGCGGTGCAGCTTCGTGTCTCCCGCTCTTGTTCGCTGCGCTCACGGGCCGCTCGGGCCTACTCGACCGAAATCAGTAGAGAAACTCGTCATATATGAGCAATACCCGTGCAGATTTGAGGCGAGCTTGACATAGGGCTACTCACGGGCCGCTCGGGCCACGGCCTAGCTGGGCGCCTCGCGAATTGCTCACGAATCGTCGCCTATCCGCTCGGCCTCTCACGGCTGCGGCTCCTACGTAGGATGACGGGGTGTCCGACCGGCCCGGCTCGCCTGAGATCTACCTGGACCACGCGGCATCCACGCCGCTGAGGCCGGTGTCCCGGGAGGCGTGGCTGGCCGCCGCCGAGCAGCATCACGCCAACCCCACCGGATCCCACCAGGCCGCCCGCGAGGCCCGCCGAGCGCTGGACCGTGCTCGCGAGCAGGTCGCTGCCGCGCTCGGTGCAACTCCCGGCGAGATCGTGTTCACCTCGGGAGGGAGCGAGGCCGACAACATGGCGGTGCGGGGCGCTCTGGGCGCACGGGGTCCGAACGCCTTGGCGGTAACCACCGAGGCCGAGCACCACGCCGTGCACGATCCGGTGGAACGCTCCGGAGGAGTCTTGGTGGGCGTGGACGAGCGGGGCATCATCGACCTTGCCGCTCTGGCTGACGTGCTGCGTTCCCGCAACGGCGACGTCGCGGTGGTCTCCGTGATCGCCGTCAACAACGAGATCGGCTCGATCACGCCCTTGCCCGAAGTGGCCCGGGTCGTGCGCGACCTTGCTCCCCGGGCATTGCTGCACACCGACGCCGTTCAGGCCGTCAACTGGATCGACGTGGCCGCCGAGACCGCCGACTACGACCTCGTCTCGGTGACCGGCCACAAAGTGGGTTCGCCGGTGGGCACTGGCGTTCTGGTGGTGCGCGACGGTGTGGAGATCGACCCTCTGATCGTCGGTGGCGGCCAGGAGCGGGGACGGCGGGCCGGGACTCCCGATGTGGCCGGGGCGGTGTCGTTCGCGGCCGCCCTAGCCGAAACCACCGAGCAGCGCAACGCGAGCGTCAAGCGGCTCGGCGTGCTCCGCGACGGCCTGATCGACGGTCTGATGGACCGCCTAGGCGACCGGGTGCTGGTGTCGGCGGGCGGCGCCAACGGCGACCTCAGCCACATCGCAGCCGGGATCGCCAACGTGTGCATTGCCGGGGTGCAGAGCGAGGCGCTGCTGTTCCTGATCGACGCGGCCGGGGTGCGGGCCTCGGCCGCCTCCTCGTGCTCCAGCGGCGCCCAGGACCCGTCCCACGTGCTGGCCGCGATGGGCGTGCCCAGGGAGGTGGCGCTGGGATCGCTGCGGCTCTCGCTCGGGCACACCACCGCCGACTCCGACGTGGATCGGGCGATCGACGTGATCGCGGCGTCGGTCGAGCGCCTCGACGGCTTCGGGGGAGGCTGAGATGGCTGGATCTTCGGGCAGCTCCCATCGTCGGAGGGTGCTCGTGGCCATGTCGGGCGGGGTGGACTCCTCGGTGGCCGCGGCGCGGCTGCTGGACGCCGGCCACGACGTGGCCGGGGTCACCATGAAGCTCTGGGGCGGGCCCAGCGACACCGGCTGCTGCTCGGTCTCCGACGTCGACGACGCCCGCTGGGTGGCCGACGAACTCGGAATCGAGCACCACGTGTTCAACTTCGGCGACGACTTCGAGCACCACGTGGTGGCGCCCTACGTGGCCGACCATGCCGCGGGACGCACCCCCAACCCGTGCGTGGAGTGCAACCGGCACATCAAGTTCCGCCGGCTTCTGCGCCGGGCCGACGCCCTCGGATTCGAGCTGGTAGCCACCGGTCACCACGCCCGCATCGTGGCAACGGCCGGCGGCCCCCGGATCGCGCGGGGCGCCGACGCGGCCAAGGACCAGTCCTACGTGCTGCACATGCTCAACGCCCCGGTGCTGAACCGGTTGCTGCTGCCGGTGGGGGAGATGACCAAGGACGAAGTGCGACACCAGGCCCGGGTGCGGGGGCTGGTCACCGCGGCCAAGCCCGACAGCCAGGACGTCTGCTTCATCACGGCGGCGGCCGGTCGCCGAAAGTTCCTCAGCAGCCGGATCCCCTTGCGGCCGGGTCGCGTCGTAGACACAGTCGGGCACGAGGTCGGCACGGTGGAGGCGCTGGAGCTGGTGACGGTCGGTCAGCGCCGAGGCCTCGGGGCGGTGGGCGGCGGATCCCCTCGCTACGTGCTGGACGTGGACCCAGTCGCGTCGACGGTGACGGTGGGGGACCGAGTCGCGCTGGACTGCACGATCACGCCTCTGGAGAACTGGCGCTGGACGGGTGGTCCCGCCGAGGACCCGCTAGAGGTCCAGACCTCCGCCCACGGCAGGACGAGCCTGGCGACGGTCGACCCCGACGGCGCCGCGGTCTGCTGGGCCGATCCCCGCCGGGCGGTGGCCCCGGGCCAAAGCGTGGTCGCCTACCGGGGCGACATCGTGGTCGGCGGCGGAACCGCCGGCCGTGCCGTCTCCCAGCTTGTGCCGTAACCGTCGACCGGGACTAACTCAGACCAACGCCGCGGTTACTCGTCCTCCAATGACCGCACATCTTCTTCGGTGACGGGCCGGCCGAGAGTGACCGTCCGTAGCCCGAGTTTGATGCCTCGGCGCTCGGCGGTGGCCAGCACCGCCGCGGGGCGGCTCGGCGACACCAGCAGCGCGGTGAGCGGGCGCATCTCGCTGCGGTTCCGGCCGGTGACCACACTGGCCTCCACGGGTTCGGCGAGGCGCAGCTCCAGGGCCATGCCGAAGGCCTGAGCGCTGAGGTCGGTCGCGGTGGTGCCGGCCAGCGCCGGCCCGATCGAGGCGATGCTGCGGCGGCCCACCGGGAGCGGCTCGGCCACGGCCAGGTGGTCGTGCACCACCAGCCCGTTGGGCACGAACACCAGCCAGCGCCGGGCCAGACGGAACAGGGTGTGGGCCGCGAAAGCTGCGGCCGGCAGCCCCACCGCAGCAGCCGCTATGCCCGCTGCCCAGCCCCGGTCGGCCAGCAGCAGGGGCCCAACGGCTACGCCGGCCACCGCAACCGCCCACATCGGCACGACCAGCGCAACGATGACCGGTCCGGGCGGGCGCAGCAGGAAGCGGCGCTCATCGCCGTAGCTGGCCGCGTCCACCTGGGCCTCGGCGTAGGCGGACGCCATCACGAGACTATTGCAGCCAAAAGCTGCCATGAGCCCGACGAAGCCCAAGAGCCCGTAGCCGTAGGAGCCGTCTTCGGGGTAGTACGCGCCCACCGCCAGTTCAAGGAACCCTGCGGGCACCCCGATGCGGACGACGGTGAGGGCTCGTGCGCCCGGAAGCAGCAGGGCAGCGAGCACTACGCCGTAGGCCAGCCATAGAGCGACCGTCACTGTGGCGCGAGCCGCGCCGTCGTCAGAGAGCAGCGCTTCGTAGACGAGACTCTCGAACGACGCTCCGATCCCGACCGCCAACCAGGCCGCCACCGCGCCGACGCGCATGGCCAAAGCGGTCCGGGCCCGGGTTCGTTCGGCGGAGCGCGCCTCACCTCGCACGGCCGCAATTGTGTCATCGGACGGCCGCGAGACGGTCACGGAGCAGTGACAGGGTGGTCCTGGATCCCGCTCTTGTTCGCTGCGCTCACTGGTGCACCGGCCACGCTCTACCGAAATATGTAGAGAAACCCGTCATATAGGAGCAAAACCCGTGCAGATTTGAGGCGAGCTCGACATAGGGCTACTCACGGGCCGCTCGGGCCACGGCCGCGCTCGGCGCAAGCAAAGATCCATGTGAACTGCGGCCTATCCGCTCGGCCTCTGGGGGCAGATGTAGCCTCGCGGCGATGACCGGTGCGGGGATCACAGACGAGGCTCGAGCCGCGGGCTCAGGGGCGCGCGTCCGCGAGTTGCAGGCCCTGCTCAGCCACCATTCGGCCCTGTATTACGCGGGCAAGCCCGAGATCCCCGACGCCGACTTCGACAAGCTGCTGAGAGAGTTGGAAGCGCTGGAGGCCCGACATCCGGAGCTGGTGCATCCCGATTCGCCCACCCAGCGGGTCGGGGCCCCGCCCGACACCGCCTTCGCTCCGGTGCGCCACGAGCCGCCGATGATGTCGCTGCACAACGCCCTCGACCTCGACGAGCTGCGGGCCTGGAACGAGCGGGTGCACCGTGCGTTGGCGGGCCCCGTCAGAGCGGCCGGCGAGCAGGCTCTGCCGACGCTGGAGGACACCGAGGTCGGGGCCTACGCAGTCGAGCTCAAGTTCGACGGGCTCGCCATATCGATCCGCTACGACGATGGGGTGCTGGTGCGAGCCGCCACCCGGGGCGACGGTCGGACCGGCGAGGATGTCACGCACAGCGTGCGCACCATCGCCGACATCCCCATCCGTCTGAGCGGCCAGGCCCCCGGGGTGCTCGAGGTGCGGGGCGAGGTCTTCCTGCTCCTGCCCACCTTCGAGGCGCTCAACGCCCGCCAGGCCGAGCGGGGCGAGAAGGCTTACGTCAACCCCCGCAACGCGGCCGCGGGCTCGCTGCGCCAGAAGGACGCCCGGGTGACGGCCGAGCGGGGCCTGTCGTTCTGGTGCTACCAGCTCGGGCGGGTCGAGGGCGGTCCCGCCTTCAGCTCCCACCTCCAGACGCTGGAGTGGCTCAAGTCGCTGGGCCTGCCCGTGAACGAGCACTCGGCGGGCCTCGCCGGCCTGGCCGAGGTGGAGGCCCATGTGGCCGACTTCGAGCGGCGCCGCCACGATCTCGACTACGAGTTCGACGGCTTGGTCGTGAAGGTCGACAACCTCGGCCTGCAGCGGCGGCTCGGCGTGGACGCCAAGGCGCCCCGCTGGGCGATCGCCTACAAGTTCGCGCCCGAGGAGCGGACCACGAAGCTGCTCGACATCGAGGTGTCGATCGGCCCGTCCGGGCAGGCCACCCCCTTCGCCCGGCTCGAGCCGGTGTTCGTCGGCGGGGTCACGGTGGCGACCGCGACTCTCCACAACGAGGACCAGGTGGCGGCCAAGGACGTCCGGCCCGGCGACACAGTGATCGTGCGCCGGGCCGGCGAGGTGATCCCGGAGGTGGTGGGGCCGGTGCTCTCGGAGCGCCCGGACGGGTCAGAGCTGTGGTCCTTCCCCCGCCATTGCCCGGTGTGCGGTCAGCAACTGGAGCGGACCGAGGGCATGTCGGCCACGCTGTGCGTCAACTACTGGTGCCCCCGCCAAGTCAGGGGCCGCATCGAGCACTTTGTAGGCCGAGCCGCGATGGACATCGAGTTCCTCGGGGAGCGCAACATCGACCGTTTCGTCACCGAGGGGCTGCTCGGCTTCGTTACCGAGGGGCTGCTCGGCGATGTTGTGGGCCTGTACTCGCTCGACTTCGAGCGGATCGAGCAGATGGAGGGATTCGGCCAGACCTCGGTGAACAACCTTCGGCGGTCCATCGAGAAGAGCAAGGAGCAGCCGCTGTCGAGGCTGCTGTTCGCGCTGAGCATCCCCGAGATCGGCCAGGTCAACGCCCAGGTGCTGGCCGCGGCGTTCGGGAACGTCGACACCATCCTGGAGGCCGACGAGGAGGCCTTGGCCGAAGTGGAGGGGTTCGGGCCGATCATCGCCGCGTCGGTGCGGGCCTGGTTCGACGACCCGCACAACCGCAAGCTCATCGAGGGGCTGCGGGCGGCCGGGCTGCGCATGGAGGCGGATGAGCCCGGCGGAGAGGCCGCCGGCGAGGCGCTGGCCCAGACTCTGGCCGGGATGGCGGTGGTGGTCAGCGGCACGATGGGGCACTTCAGCCGCGACGAGGCCAAGCAGGCCATCGTGGCCAGGGGCGGGTCGTCGCCGGCCTCGGTTTCGGGCCGCACCGCTGCGCTGGTGGTGGGCGCGGACCCCGGCGCGTCCAAGCTGCGCAAGGCGGAGGCCTCCGGCGTCCCGGTGATCGACGAGGCCGCGTTCCGGGATCTGCTCGAGACCGGCAGGCTTCCTTAGCCTGAATCCACCGGTGCGGTGAGTGCAGGTGGGCTGGCGCGTCCACCAGAAAGGCCTCCTGAGGTGGGAGTCTGTTGATGTCCTAGGTCAACGGACCCGCCACGACGGGAGGCACTTTCTATGAGTGGATCATCTCACAGTATCGACCGGTTGCAAGCGACCTTTGATCATGGGGGGATCGTGGCTTGCGCGGGGCTGTTGGCGCCGGCGACGTTGATGGCGCGCCTCGGGCTCGGGGCGCTGGTGGAGAGGTGGGTGGGGACCGGTTCGGCGAACCCGGGCCGCAAGGTGTTGACGCTGGTGGCGGCGATGCTGGCCGGGGGGACTTGCATCGACCATGTGGGCATGCTGCGGGCCGGGGCCGCCGAGCGGGTGCTGGGGTTCAAGGTGGCGGCGCCGTCGACGGTGGGCACGTTCTTGCGGTCCTTCACGTTCGGCCACGTCCGCCAGCTCGAGGCGGTGGCGTCTCGTGTGCTGGCTCGTGCCTGGGGCCTGGGAGCGGGCCCGGGGTCGGGGCCGCTGGTGGTTGACTTGGACTCCACGGTCTGTGAGGTGCACGGCAAACAGAAGCAGGGCGCCGCCTACGGCCACACCCGCGAGCTGGGCTATCACCCGCTGCTGGCGACCCGGGCGGGCACCGGCGAGGTCCTGTTCGCGAGGATGCGCAAGGGATCCGCGCACACCGCTCGGGGCGTGCTGCGCTTCGTGTCAGAGGTCCTCGCCGCGGCCCGGCGCGCCGGCGCCGCCGGCGCGATGACCGTGCGCGCCGACTCGGGGTTCTGGTCCTGGAAGCTCATCGACCGCCTCGACGCCCACAACGTGAGATGGTCGATCACCGTGCGCCAGATCCCCAAGGTCAAAGCCGCTGTCGCCGCCATCGCCGAGTCCCACTGGCAGGCCATCGCCTACACCGCCGGCGGAGAGGCCCAAGTAGCAGAGACCACCTACACCGCCGGCGACGAGCGCGAGGTCCGCCTCGTGGTGCGCCGCACCCGCCTCACCGACAGCGCCCAGCGCCGGCTGTGGCCCGACTGGCGCCACCACGCCTTCATCACCGACCGCGACGACCTCGACACCGTCGCCGCCGACGCGTTCCACCGCCAACACGCCACCATCGAACTCGCCATCAGAGACCTCAAAGACGGCGCCGGGCTCGAACACGTCCCCTCAGGGCACTACGGCGCCAACTGCGCCTGGCTCGCCTGCGCCGCGCTCGCCCACAACCTCAGCACCTGGACCAGCCTGCTCGCCCACCACGCCCCCACCACCTCACGCACCCGACGAACCCGCCTGTTCGCCCTCCCCGCAGTGCTCGTCAACCGATCCGGCCGACCCACCCTGCGATTCGCGGCGCGCTGGCCCTTCGCCGACCAGTTCCACACCACCCTCAAAGCCCTGCGAGCACTGCCGGGCCCCTCAGGCTGAACCCGCCCCACCAGGGGCCCGACGCACCCCACAACAGCCCAGCGCCACCAACCCGACACCCACCCCCCGGCCCCACCCGACGCGCCCCGACGCGCCCCAACCCCCGACGCGGCCGCACACAACCCCAAACCCGCACCACCAACACCACACCCCCGCCACCGAAACCCAAAACGGTGGATTCAGGCTTAGCAGTAGCGCCTGGGCGGCTCCGCCACCTTGTCGTAGCCGCGATGTAGTTTCAGGCTGTGACTCCGGCCTGTCTGTCCTCGATGCTGCCACTCGGTGCCGGCAGCTTCTGCGACCTCCCGAAGCCATGAGCACTTCAGCGCGACGGGGAGGCACGGCCACATCGAGCTTCGGTGTGAGCCGTCGTGAGGGCCACGACGCATCCGGGTTCTACGAGCGGTTCCCGGTGCCCGAGATCAGCGACGACTCTCGCGTGGTCCGCCCGACGGCGGAGTCGCTCGACTGCCTGTGGGTGGGCGACGCCCGCGACATGGACGCGCACGGGAACGTGGCTGACGACTCGGTGGCTCTGGTGGTCACCTCGCCGCCGTACTTCGCGGGCAAGGAATACGAGAAGGCGGTCGGGCAGGGTCACGTCCCCGCCGACTATGTGGCCTACCTGGAGATGCTCGAAGCCGTGTTCGCGGAGTGCGCGCGCAAGCTGGAGCCCGGCGGACGCATCGCCGTCAACGTCGCGAATCTGGGACGTCGCCCTTACCGCTCCCTGTCGGCCGATGTGATCAGAATCCTCCAGGACCGACTGGGCCTGCTGCTGCGCGGCGAGGTCATCTGGCGCAAGGCCCGCGGCGCGGCGGGCAACTGCGCCTGGGGCAGCTTCCAGAGGCCCAGCAACCCGGTGCTGAGAGACCTCACCGAGCGGGTGGTGATCGCCTCCAAGGGTCGCTTCGACCGGGCCGTGCCCGCGGCCGAGCGCGCCGTCCGGGGGCTGCCCTCGGAAGGCACGGCGCCGGTGGACGAGTTCCTGGAGGCCACCACCGACGTCTGGGACATACCGTCCGCATCCGCCACCCGGGTGGGGCATCCTGCGCCCTTCCCGGTTGAGCTGCCGCAGCGTCTGATCGACCTGTACACGTATCGGGGCGACCTGGTGCTTGATCCGTTCATGGGCGCCGGGACCACCGCGGTGGCCGCAGTGCGCACCGGACGCCACTACGTCGGCTTCGACACCGACGCCGGCTATCTCGCCCTGGCCGAGGAGCGCATCTCATCCGAACGCGACCAGCTCGACCGGCGCTCGGACGTCGAGCGGTGGGAGGTGACGGTGGCGCCGGGGTCCAACGGCCGGCAGTCGCGGCTGTTCGAGCCGCCCGCCGCGTCCTCGTCATCCGGACGCAGCGGCGAACGTCTGCCGGCCAATGGCTCCGACCCCGACCTAGCCGACGACAACTTCCAGGCGAGGGCGGTGCGGCAGGGGCGCAAGGCCCAGGAGTTGGCCTGGGTCGTGCTGGCCGAGAACGGATTCGGTGACATCCACAACAGGGTGTCTCTCGACGGCGGGGTCGAAGTCAACTATTCGGCGCTGGACCAGCGGGGCCGCCGATGGCTGTTCGACGTGTCGGGTGCTTTCAGCGTCACCCAGCGCCCCGGACTCCGTCGTATCGACACGCTGTGGAAGGCGATTGGGAGGGCTGCCGTGCTGCATTCGCGGCCCGTGAGGGACCCGCTGGTTCTCCTGACCACCGACCGTCCGGCTCCCAACAGTGCCGGGCAGCGCGCCCTCGACGCGGTTACCGGCGACGACAAGCCGATCCGCGCGGTGATAGAGATGAGCGACCCCGAGGACTTGGAGCGCCTCGCCCGCTTCGCCACCGGCGACGTGTGAGACGGTGACCGAAGCGCTCTTCGATTGGGAGCGCAAGTCGGCACGGGCGTCTTGAGTACCGCCAGATGGCTGACAATCGGACCACCGTCACCGAACTGGCCACAGCGCTGGGAATGACCGGGCACGCCGCACTCGAAGCTGCGGTCGAGGCCCAACCCGAAAGCCTCGAGATCGGATCCGCCCAGTGGGCAGGTCTCGAGGGCATCCTCCGCAGCGGGGCCTGGACCGCCGTGGCTGAGACCGCCTTCGACAACGGCGCCTACTTTGCCGCCCACGCCGATGGGCTCGGTAGGCGCGCGCCCGAGCGCATCGAATGGAGCGGAGGGCGGCGCATCCCCGGCGATAGGCCCGTGCCGGCCGACCTGGTGGTCGATCGCGTCTACATGATCAGCTGCAAGTACCTCTCGAACGTCGTCCTCAACACTGCGCCCGCCTTCGTGTTCCTCGATGGCCTGGCCGTGACCTCTCGATCCCGTGGCATCGACTGGTTTGGTGCTGTGGCTGCCGACGAGTACGACGCGCTCTACGCGCGAACCGTCGAGGTTCTCGGATTGACGGACCTGGCGGAGTCTCCGGCCGCGCTGACCCCGGAGCATCGCAAGAGACTCAAGGCCGCCCTCCGGGAGCGAACGGCTCCTGGCCTTCCCGATGAGCTGGGGCCGGAGTACAAGCGCCTGATTGACGCCGTTAGTCAAGCCTCGGCGGAGCGATGGAGAGACATTCTGGATGATCGGGCCGAACAGGAGCGCATGTTGTGGCGGCTGCTGCGCATCTACTCGGCGACATACTTCATTCTGGGCATCGACGAGCGGCGAACCATGCGGTTTCGGGTGGTCACTCCATGGGAGTGGCGGCAGTTCTACGAGTTCCTCGCCTTCGACGTGAGGGCAGCAGGACGGGGCCAGCCTCGGGTCGACTGGGCCGCCACCTACCGTGACCTGGCTGCCGGGCGGCGCCGTCAAGTGCAGGGCCATGTCGAGATCCGGTGGAGCCATCGTCCCTTCTGCGGGCTGCCCGAGGCGAAGGTCTACCTCGACACCCCGCACGAGGAGGTGCCGGGCTATCGCCATCTCGACCACACCGACGAGCATCCGCCCTACAGCCAGCAGCGCCTAATCGACCCCTGACTGGGGCCTCGCGCGGGTCTCCGTCCGCGTGATCGGGTGCAATGCGGGGCGACGTAGGGCTAGGAGACTTCGAAGCACCAGCGGGCGGTGTCGGACTCCTCGGGGCGGGCGATTAGCACGAACGTTGCCACCGCGCAGTTGGTGTCCGGCGACAGGGCCTCGATGAGGCGTCCGTCGCCGGGCACGAACTCGAAGCGGTTGAGGCCTTCGATGTGGGCGACCTCGGCGGTCACGTCGACGCCTCCGGCGGACTGCTCGCTGGGGTACACGACCAAAGATGAGAGTCGGTAGCGGGCGTCGAGGACCACCCCCACCCGCTGCTGCTGCAGCACCTCGTCGCCGGGGCTCGGGATTACCTGGTCCACGGCGGGGGCCGCGGTGACCGCGCTCTGGTTGTCGTCGTCGCCCGAGCCAACCAGAGCGGCCACAACCAGGCCTAAGATCCCGAGCACGGCTAGAACGGCGATGCCCACGCGGACCCGCAGCTGGCTGCGCTGGGGCGCTGGCGATTGGTCGGGCCCGCGGCCGTTGGTAGTCATCCCATATCGCACCGTATCGGTCCGGAGTATCACCAAGCGAGGGACCTCTCCGATGGCCGACTTCGACACATTATTGTTCAAGAAATATCCTTAAATTACTTGTAAATACTTGACAATTGTCACACCCCTATGAGATACTCTGCTCATGCTGATCGAAGCCGCTCGACGGGCCGAGGCCGCGGTGAAGGAGATGATGGCCATCGCCAACGACGGGTCGGCGACGGCTGACGAGTTCCGCGACGCGTTGGGGATCTCCAAGTCGATAGTCGGAATCTCTACAGCGTTCCAGACCTCGGCCGCGGCCACGGTGGCGGGGCGGGAGCGCCATGGCGACGGCGGCGCCGAGGTTCTGGCTGAAGCTGCGGGGTTGTCGCGCCGGGAGGCGCACAGCCAGGTGAAGACGGCCCGGGTGATCGAGGCGGTGCCCGCGGTGCGGGACGCGGTTGAGTCGGGCCGGGTGCCGATCGCCAACGTCAAACGGCTCGCCGAGGCCGTGGGGAAGACCAGCGTCCACGCGGTGGACTCCGACAGCGAGTTGTTGGCGAAGGCTGAGTCGATGCGTCCCGAGCAGTTCGCACGCGAGGCCCGCCGGTGGGTCACCGACCGCGAAGACGACGGCGGGGAGTCAGAGCACGGGCGCCAGCGGGCTCGGCGCTGCGTGCGGGTCTGGGACGCAGACGACGGGATGGTGCACCTTCACGGGCAGTTCGACTCGGTGACCGGACGGCGCATCGGCAACCGTCTGCGGACCGAGGCCGCCCGGATGTATGACCGGGACAAGAAGAGCTCCGAGGGCTCAGCCGAGAGGCGCTCGTTCCAGCAGTGCATGGCCGACGCCCTCGACGACCTCACCACCAACAACAACGCGGGCGGTGGCGGCAAGCCCATCGCCGACATCTGCGTGGTCGCGCATGTCGATGCCACCACCGGCAAGCTCATCGCCGAGCTTCCCGGCGGCGACCGGCTGCCCCGCTCGGTGCTAGAAGAGATCGCCTGCAACGCCAAGTGGACCGGGATGGTCTATGACACGCGGGGCGCGCTGTTGTGGCAGGGCCACAGCAAACGCACCGCCACGGCTGCGCAGCTCAAGGCGCTCAAGGCCATCTACGGCGGCTGCTTCGCCTGCGGAGCCGACTTCGACATGTGCCAGGCCCATCACGTCAAACCGGTGTCTGAGGGCGGGCCCACCGACGTTGACAATATGGTGCCGGCCTGCTGGGGCTGCCACAACAAGATTCACTACTTCGGCTGGCAGATCCAGGGCCCACCCGGCAAACGCACCCTGCATACCCCCAACGGCGTGAACTACGGCCCCGCCCACGCCCCCGAGCAACCGCTCCTGCACGTTCCCGGCATCGAACACGCCCCCGAGCAACCGCTCCTGCACGTTCCCGGCATCGAACACGCCCCCGAGCAACCGCTCCTGCACGTTCCCGGCATCGAACACGCCCCCGAGCAACCGCTCCTGCACGTTCCCGGCATCGAACACGCCCCCGAGCAACCGCTCCTGCACGTTCCCGGCATCGAACACGCCCCCGACCCTCCACCGCGGTGCCAGCCCCACGGCTCGCACGCCCCCGAGCACCTACCGGCACTATTCGCTTCAAACGCTGCGGACCCCTAGCGCCAGCCCGGATGTGACGCCGTTCACCCTCCCCCCGGGCGAGGTAGAGGTCCGGCCGGCGCGGCCTTGGGCGATACCGTGGCGACGATGGTCCCCTCCGCAGAGTCATTGCGAGCCTTCGGCGACCGCTACCGGCTGCTGGAGTTCGTCGGCGAAGGGTCGAGCGCCCGGGTCTACCTGGCCGAGGATCTCACGCTGCACCGGCGTGTTGCCCTCAAGATCTTGCGGGTGGAGACGGCCGATGACGAGAGCTTCCGGGAGTGCTTTGCCGAGGAGATGCGGACGACCTCGGCGCTGAACCATCCCCGTGTCCTGCCCGTGCACGACTGGGGCCTAGACCCTCAGCCCTACAGCGTCACCGAGTATCTCGCCGGAGGAAGCCTGGCCGCGCTCCTGGGAGCCGGGAACCGCCTCACGCCGTCGCAAGCGCTCGTGGTTGGCTTGGAGGGGGCCAGGGCCCTGGTGAACATCCACGCCGCCGGCCGGGCCCACCTGGGCCTCGTGCCCACCAGCATCCTCTTCGACTCCGCCGCCCGTCCCTACATCTCCGACCTCGGGCTGTCCGCCGCTCTTGTTGCGGCCGCCCGACAGCCGTCAGGCGGCTCGGAAGAGCAGGGATCGGCTTCTCGGAGCTACTCGCCGACCGAGCAGGCCCAGGATGTCTATGACTTGGCGCTGGTGCTCTGTGAGGCCGTCACCGGTGTCAGGGTCGTGGCCTCCGAAGGCGGCGAAGCGGCCCCGGAGTCGTTGACCGTACTCGGCCCTCTGCAGGCGGTGCTGGAGCGGGCCATCGCCGCCGATCCCGCCGAACGGTTGAGCGCCGCGGCCCTGGCCGAGGAACTGCTCAGCGTCGCGGCCCTGCTGCCCCGTCCCGACCCGATTCCTCTCGCGCTCTTGGATGGCGCGCCGCCGGCTTCGGCCGCCGCGCCCCTCGAGCGGACCGAGGATCTCACCCAGGTCGGTCCTTCGGTGTCGGAGCGCTCGGCGGTCCCGCTCGACGATGCCCCCCGCCGCCGCTGGCCGGGGATAGTCCTAGCCGCGCTCCTGGTTCTCGGCGGAGCGGTCGCCGGGATCTGGGCCTTGTTCATCAGCGGCTCCGATACCGCCCCGGTGCCCGATCTCGAAGGTCAGACGCGTGCCGCCGCGGCGGCCGTCGCGGTCGATCTGGGCTGGGAGGTCAACGAGATACTGGTGCGCGAGCCGGGCACCAGCCGCGGGCAGGTGGTGCGCACCGAGCCCCCCGCGGGCGCCTCTCTCGGCGAGGGCGCCTCTCTGGACGTGTTCGTGTCGCTGGGAGAGCCCCTGATACCGGTTTCCGACCTGGGCTTCCTCTACGGGATGACGGTGCCGGACGCCACCGACGAGCTAGAGGCGCGGGGTCTGGCCGCAACCGGCGAGACGCTCGTCAACGATGCTGTCGTCCCGCCCGGCCTGGTGGTTGGGCTCGACGTGGACGAGGGCGTATACGAGCTGGAGGTGGGCGCCGAGGTGGATCTGCTGGTGTCTGACGGCCCCTCCGAGGCCGGGTAGCGCTCCAGCTATCCTGCCGTAGTGTCCGGTCGCATCAGCCGCGACGAGGCTGCCCATGTGGCCCGTCTGGCCCGCCTGCGCTTCAGCGACAGCGAACTGGACGAGCTCGCGTCGCAGCTGTCCGCCGTGCTCGACCACGCAGCCGACGTGGAGGCGCTGGACGTGTCGGGCATCGAGCCCACCTCCCATCCGCAGCCGCTCGTCGACGTGATGAGGGCCGACAACGTACGGCCGTCGCTGCCGCGAGACGAGATCCTGGCGCAGGCGCCGTCGGTGGCCGAAGGCCAGTTCCGGGTGCCGCCCATACTCGGCGAAGCGCCGTGACCGCGCTGGCCGTCGCCGCCGCGGTGGCCACCGGAGAGCGTTCGGCTCGCTCGGTGGTGCAGGACTGCCTGGACCGCATAGCCGAGCGCGACGGCGAGATCGGGGCCTTCAACCGGGTGCTGGCCGACGAGGCCCTCGCCGACGCCGACCGCATCGATGCCGCCGTGGTCCGGGGCGAGCCGGCAGGGCCCTTGGCGGGGGTGCCCGTGGCTCTCAAGGACAACCTCTGCACCCGGGGCATCCCCACCACCTGCTCTTCCCGGATGCTCGAGGGCTGGCGGCCCCCCTATAACGCCACCGTCGTGGAGCGCCTGCGGGCTGCCGGAGCGGTCATCATCGGCAAGACCAACCTCGACGAGTTCGCCATGGGCTCCTCCACCGAGAACTCCGCGTTCGGCCCCACTCGCAACCCCCATGACACCAGCCGGGTGCCCGGCGGCTCCAGCGGCGGTTCGGCCGCGGCCGTGGCGGCCGGTTTCGCGCCACTGGCTCTCGGCTCCGACACCGGCGGCTCCATCCGCCAGCCTGCCGCGCTGTGCGGGGTGGTGGGGATGAAGCCCACCTACGGGCGGGTGTCGCGCTACGGCCTGGTCGCCTTCGCGTCCTCGCTCGACCAGATCGGCCCGATCGGGGCCTCGGTGGCCGATGCAGCCGCCTGCTATGAGGCCATCGCCGGCCACGACCCCCGCGACTCCACCTCGATCGACCGCCCGCTCGAGCCGGTCGCTGCGTTGCTGGAGGACGGGGTCGAGGGTCTGAGGGTGGGTGTGCTCGCCGAGCTCTGCGGCGGCGGCCAACGCGAGGAGGCTCAGGTCACCGGCGGGATCGAGGCGTCTATATCGGGTATTTCGCGCGGCGTGGAAGGTGTGGCCGCCGACGTGCTCTCGAAGGTGGAGAGTGCCGCCGAGGCCCTGGAGGAGGCCGGCGCCGAGGTGCGAACGGTTTCGGTGCCGTCGACGGTGCTGGGACTTTCGGCCTACTACCTGATCGCGCCGGCCGAGGCCTCCAGCAACCTGGCCCGGTACGACGGCGTGCGCTACGGGCTGCGGGTCGACGCGGCCAACGCTGCGGAGATGAACATCGCCACCCGCACGGCCGGCTTCGGCGCGGAGGTCAAGCGCAGGATCATGCTGGGCACCTACGCCCTGTCCGCGGGCTACTACGACGCCTTCTACGGCAAGGCGCTGCGGGTGAGAACCCTCATGCTGCGCGAGTTCGCGGCGGCCTACGAAGACGTCGACATCCTCCTGTGCCCGACCGCGCCCACGACCGCGTTCGAGTTGGGGGCCAAAACCGCCGACCCGCTGCTGATGTACCTCAACGACGTGTGCACCATCCCGTCCAACCTCACCGGCCATCCGGCGATCTCGGTTCCCTTCGGCCGCGGCGACGACGGGCTTCCGGTGGGTGTGCAGATCATGGGTCCGGCCCTCTCGGAGCGGCTCATCTTCCGCGCTGCCGCCGCGCTGGAACGGGTCGCGCCCGACACGGGGAGCCCGCGGTGAGCGCGGCCGCGCCCGGGCGCGAGGCGGCGCGGCCCGATGGCTGGGAGCTGGTTGTGGGCCTCGAGGTGCACGTCGAGATGAGCACGGCCACCAAGCTGTTCTGCGGCTGCGTCAACCGCTTCGGCGACGAGCCCAACACCAACGTCTGCCCGGTGTGCCTGGGCCTGCCCGGCTCGCTGCCGGTGGTCAATGAGGCCGCGGTGGACTTCGCCATGTGCCTGGGTCGGGCCCTCGGATGCGAGGTGCGCCCGGCGGTGTTCGCTCGCAAGAACTACTTCTACCCCGACATGCCCAAGGACTACCAGATCTCCCAGTACGACCAGCCCACCAACACCGACGGACGCCTAGAGCTGCCCGACGGCCATGTAGTGGGCATCGAGCGGGCCCACATCGAGGAGGACACCGGCAAGACCACCCACATCGGCGGGGGCGGGCGCATCCACGACGCCGACTACGCGCTGGTGGACTACAACCGGGCCGGCGTGCCCCTGGTGGAGATCGTCAGCCGCCCCGACATCCGCTCCGCCGAGCAGGCCCGGGCCTATGTGCGGGAGCTGCGGGCAATCCTGCTGGCCATCGGCGTGTCCGACGCCCGGATGGAGGAGGGCTCCATGCGGGTGGACGCCAACGTGTCGGTGCGGCCCGCCGGCTCCGACGAGTTGCGCACCCGCTGCGAGATCAAGAACCTGAGCTCGCTGCGCTCCCTGGTCCGGTCCATCACCTTCGAGGCTCGCCGCCATGTGGACTTGTGGTCGAGCGGGGACCGGCCCCGCCAGGAGACGCGCCACTGGGACGAGGCGGGCGGCCGAACCACGCCGGGCCGCTCCAAGGAGGACGCCGAGGACTACCGCTACTTCCAGGATCCCGACCTGGTGCCGCTGGCCCCGTCGGCCGAGACCGTCGCCGCGATCGATGCGGCGCTGCCGCCGCTGCCCGCAGCCCGACGGGCCGAGCTCGTCGCCGCGGGCCAGGGCGCGGTGCCGGCTTCCGACGCGGCGCTACTGGTGGAGCGGGACCAGGACGCCCTGGTTCGGGCCGCCATGGCGGCCGGTGCCGATCCGGGCTTGACGGCCACCCGGGTCTGCAACGACCTGGCCGTCGACGACTGGTCGAAGGTGACGCCGGCCAGTCTGGCCGAGCTGATCACCATGGAGTCGGCGGGCCGCCTAACCGCCACCCAGGCCAAACAGGTGCTGGCCGAGATGATCGAGGCGGGGGAGGCCCCCGCCTCGATCGCCGAGCGCCGCGGCTTCCAGGCCATGACCGGCGACGACCTGTCCACCACCGTGGAGCAGGTCCTCGCCGAGAATCCCGACGAATGGGCCCGGTACTGCTCGGGCGACGACGCCGACCGCAAGAAGCTGGCCGGCTTCCTCACCGGCCGGGTGATGTCGGCCACCAGAGGCCGAGCCGACGGCGCCGCCGTCAACCGTCTGCTGCAGGAGAGGGCTGGCGCCTAGCCGGATCGTCCCTCATGACACCCTTCTTGGCGGCTGCGTTGCGGTCCGTGCTCGATCTCAGAAGACGTCGCCATCGCGCGCGGAGATCACCGGGCCATGGAACGTCTCACAGACCTCCTCAACGAGCGCGTTCGGGTTGAAGGGATCCGAGTAGTTCTGCTCGTGGTGTAGCACGACGGTCCCGACTCCGGCCCTCGCCGCCAGTCGCCCCAGGTGCCGGCTCTCGATATGAAACAGCTGTGAATGGCCCTCCGCCTCGCTCCGCCAGGGCGTCAACTGATTCGTGTATTCGGCGGCGCATACATCGCTGAACAGTAGGTCTGCGCCCAACACGGCGTCAGCGAAGCTCCGCCCGCCGACCCCGTCACCTGCCCACACGATGGTGCGGTCCGCGCTCCGAAAGCGGTAGCCAAAACTCTGCTCGAACCCGCCGTGAGGTCGCAAGAAAGCTTCGACCTCAACTCTTTCGTCGCTGTAGACGACTCCGGGCTCCCTGATCTCGTGTGCCGTCGCGCGCCAGCCCTGATCCTCCTTGCCCTCTGGCCCCTCGACCCGTTCGACGATATCGCCCCGAAAAGCTTCAAGGATTCCCTCGACGAGGTTCGCGGTACCAACTGGGCCGTGAATCTCGAGCGGCTGGTCCTTGCCGCAGGTCCACGGAAGGAAGATCAGGCTAGGGAGTCCGATCGTGTGGTCGGAGTGGAGGTGCGTCAGAAAGATCCGGGTCAGCCGCCTGGGAGCGAGCGCGTTGGCGAGCTGAGCCCCATGCGACATGGCCGCCTTCGCTATGCCCCGCCAAACCCCTTCGCCAGCGTCAATGAGGTAGGGCACATTATCGACAACGACTGCACCCCCGGGGCCGTTCCGGAAGGGCGTCGGCTCTGGCTTACCGGAGCCGAGCATGACGGCGAAAGTGGTCGCGCCCTTAGGAGCCAGCCACCGGGGCGGCCCCGGGTCGTACCGCGCTTCAGCGGTGAGATACACGCTCGGAATTCTGGCGTCCTGACTTGTGAGTCTTGGGTTGGTTGTCATGGGTTCCTCGTTGCCGGTAGTTCCACACGCGCCTGGTCACCCTCGTGGTTGAAGAGATGAGCAGAGTTGGGCCTTAGGCCAATCGCCACTGTGCGGCTGTCGATCACATCGGCTGGTGGAGGCCCCGGCACGCGTGACACCAGGTCGGACTCTCCAGCTTGAACGTGAAGAAGCGTCTCTGAGCCGAGCGGCTCGGTGAAGGTCACAACACCCCTTGCGACCGATTCTTCGGAGGTGTTAGACCGATGCACAAGCAGATCCTCGGGGCGTACACCCAGCAAGTAGTCACCATCCGGAATCTGGGGGGCCGACGCCGCGGCGAGCGAGTGAGACAATCGTACCACTGGGGCGATTGCTTTGAGATCGACAAAGTTAGCCCGCTCGCCGTCGACATGAACCCGCACCAAGTTGATGGCTGGGCTCCCGATGAAGCCAGCGACGAAAGCGTTGGCCGGATTGTCGTACATCTGTAGTGGGGCTGCGATCTGTTCGATCCTTCCCTCGTTCATTAGCACAATTCTGTCGGCAATAGTCATCGCCTCGACTTGGTCATGAGTGACGAGTATCGACGTGATGTCGAGCTCACGTTGGATCTGCGCGATATCGACACGCAGAGATGCGCGGAGCTTTGCGTCAAGGTTGGATAAGGGCTCATCCATCAACAACAGCGACGGTCGTAACACTAGAGCTCGCGCCAATGCCACACGCTGCTGCTGTCCGCCCGAGAGTTCGTGGACTCTTCGCTGCTCGAGTCCGCCAAGTTGAACGATCTCGAGGATCTCATTGACTCGGTTGGTGATCTCTTCCTTCGGTATCTTTCGCATGCGCAATCCGAATGCGACGTTTTGGTAGACGTTTCGATGTGGGAACAGTGCATAGTCCTGAAATACGAACCCCATGTCTCGATGGTTGGGTGGGACTCGAGTGATGTCTTGGCCATGCAGAAATATAGATCCGGAGTCAGGGGTGAGGATACCGTTGATCAGTCGCAGAAGCGTCGTCTTCCCACAGCCGGAGGGACCGAGAAGAACGAGCATCTCGCCGTCGACTACATCTAGCGCCAGATCTGTCAGTATTCTTGTACCGCCGAGCGAGATACTGAGATCACGTATGCGAAGCGCCAATCTAGAGTTGTTACCATTATTGTCGTATGTCCATGTATTCATCAAATAAACCTCGACCATTTTACGAACCGCTCACCAAGCAATTCGACAATCACGATTACTGTGATGATGACGGCGCTGGCAGCGATGGCTGTGGGGTCGATGCCCTGACCACGCTGCTCTACATAAATGCGCACAAGTAACGGGATGAAGCGCACGCCGGAGATAAATACGGAGACGACAACATCCGTGAACGATATGACAAACCCAAAGACAGCACCGACAATCACTCCTGGCATGATAAGAGGCAATGTGATTTCGAAGAACGAGCGAATTGGCGTGGCCCCCAAGCTTTGCGCAGCCTTCTCGAGGTTCTGGCCGACATACGCGAAGCTAGTCAGTGACATGCGAGCGACGTATGGGAGCACAAGGACTGCGTGAGCCATCACCAGTCCAACGGGAGTGCCAAGCAGGTCTAGCGCAGCGTAGAACTGAAGCAGCGCAACCGCCCAGATCACACGAGGCAGGAACAGCGAGGACATCAAGAAGGTGTGGACGACGTTCTTGCCTCCGAACTCGTATCGGCTGAGCGCATAAGTAGCGGGCAGACCAACCGCTAGGGCCATTACCACGGAGTACGCAGCGACAACGATGCTCACCCGAAGCGCGGATTGATACTCGCGATCCCTGAAGAAGGCGACGAACCACCTGAAGGACCATTCATCTGGGGGGAAGGTGAAGTACTCAGCGGGACTGAACGCCGCGACCACGAGCACGATTATTGGCAGCAGCGTGAAGCACAGGACTATGTAGGCTGCGACAGCAAGTCCGATGGACGATTTACGCGGCGTCATCTAGCACCGCCCGCTCGGTCGAGGGGCGCACAGCAAGGCGGAACGCATACTTCGCAACACGCCAGGCCAGCCACGCACCAATGGCCACCGCAAACGGGAACAGGGTGAAAGCAGATGCGAAGGGGTAGTCCAGAACCTCCACGGCCTGTTGATACGCGAGGGTGCTATATACCTGCACCTTCCCCTGGCCGAGCAGAAGGGGGGTGACGAAGGATGTCAAGTGAGCCATGAATACTAGTAGTGTCCCGCCGAGTATGCCCGGGAGGCTCAGTGGCAATGTTACCTCACGAAACACTCTAGCAGCTCCAGCACCCAATGATCTCGCGGCCTGTTCTAGGCCAGCATCTATCTTGCTAAGCGCGGTCACTAGAGGCAACACCATCAGAGGCATGAACGCTTGGGTTAGCCCGATCATTATTCCGATATCCTTCCCTAGCAACTTAAGGGGCCGATCGATCAGATGAAGTTCGATCAGCGTTCCGTTGATAACTCCGAAGGGCAACATCAGCACAATCCACCCGAGCGTCTGGATCAGCCCTCCACCAACTGTCGGTAGAAGCACCAGCACCATTAAGATGCCTTTCAGGCTCTTCCTCACCCCTTCTTGCCTAGAAATATATAGAGCGAGTGGGTAGCCCATCAGTAGAGTCATGATGGTGGAGACGACGCTAATCCTTATTGTCCGCCAATACACCTGGAAGTAGTAGGCATCGCTAAGAAGCCGCTCGAAGTTGTCGAGCGAGAACGTCTGCTCGGGGAGGTTTGATCCGGGAACGGCCTTCCAAAAGCTGAATACAACGAGGTGTCCAAGGGGAATCAGAAAGACTATGGCTACAAGAATCAGAGCCGGAGCAACGAGCAGGAACCGCGTGGCGTTCCCGGGAACTCTCAACTTGCTCCCGGGAACACCACGCGCCCGGCTCTGACGTGCGGTGGTGGCACCGCCGCTCAGTCGGCGAGGATCTCCTTGTTCCAACGCTCGGTTAGAGTAGTGCGTGCCTCGGCGACGTACGGCCAATCGAGCGAGATCAGTGCCTCGACCGCCTCAGGGCCGTAGACCACTCGTTCTGCCAGCTCGGACGACAGCTCAACTTTCGAATTCGTCGGACCGAAGTAGAGTCGTTCGGCATAGGCCTGCTGCGTCTTCGGGCTGAGCGCGATCTGGGCCCAAGCCAACGCCAGATCGCGATTTGGGGTTCCGTTACTGATGACCATCGTGTCCATTGCAAGGATCGGGCCTGGATCTTGGGGGAACGAGAAGTCGACGTTCTCGAAGTTGTCGGCCGCGGTGATGGCATAGCCGCTGAGGTTTGGCGCGGCGACCACCTCTCCAGCATCCATCAACAGCCCCAGTTCATCTTGGCTGGTGTAGACAAGTGGGACTGGCTTGAGTTCCGCGAGCTTGTCGAACGCGAGGTCGGTGTCGTGCTCTGTGCCCCCTTCAAGACGAGCGGCGATCGCGATCAGCCCATCGCCACCCGTCGACGGGAATGTCGGGAACGCGATCCTGCCCTTGTGGGCGTCGTTCCAGAGGTCGGCCCACTCCGGCGGGCCATCAAAAGCGTCTCGGTTGTACTGGATGCCGAGGGCGAGCAGACTGACACCATAGACCTCGTTGTCCCTCGCAATGGGGTACAAGTCCGCATAGGCCGGGATCTCGTCGCTCGCAGCTTCGGCCACTCCGTCCAAGACCGCCAGCCGCCCCGTGTGGATGTTCAGGTACAAGACGTCCATCGTCGGACTGGGGGCCTCTGCGTACAGCTTGGCCAGCCTGTCGCCGGCACCGCCGAGCAGCAGCTCGACGCTCGCGCCCCGGGCTTCTAGTGGGGGGATGACGACATCGCGCAGGATGTCTTCAATGTCGCCACCCCAGACGCCCACAGTGAGCGTCTGTCCACTGAAGTCCTTGCCAGCCAAGTAATCGCACGTGGCCTCGTCGAAGTCGCACGGGACCTCGTCTGTGACTTCGGCGCTGTCGGACTCAGCATCGCTCGGTTCGGAAGCCTCTGCAGGAGTTGTGGTCTCTGCAGGAGTTGTGGTCTCTGTAGGAGCGGCCGCGCCTGATTCATCGCCTCCCTCCGAGTCGTCCCCACCACATGCAGCAGCAATGAGTGACATGCACACTGCCAGGACCAACACCAGTAATCGTCGGCACCTCATCTAACCATTTCCCCCTTCACCGCTCAGCGGTGCTAGATAGTGAGACTCCACAGGATTAGCACAAGACAACTACGATGTCGAGCGCGTCCAGCAGCTGCGTGCAGTGACACTACTCGGGGTGGGCCGAGCGGAAGACGATGTGGCATCGTCTCAAGCCGGCCGAGCGGAAGACGATGTGGCATCGTCTCAAGCCGGACGAGCGGTGGACCCACGGCGCCACGTCGCGAGCAGGCCGGGCACACGACGCCCTCCTCGGTATTCGCCATTGCTATGCGGCACCACAGGCACCCAGGGCTATCGTCGGAGCCGTCCCCGTCTCGAGAACGTCGAATCGAATACTGACGCACCCGGAGCGCGTCTAGGAGCCATGTCCATGTCGGACCCCAACAACAGCGATATCGGGCCGCTGATCCGGTCTCGGCGCAAGGACTTGGAGTTCAGCCTCCGCGACCTTGCCGAGCGAACGGGGGTGACCCATGGGTTCCTGGGTCAGATCGAGCGCGGCGAGAGCAGCCCTTCGATAGAGACATTCCTCCGGATCGCCAACGCGCTGAAAGCACCGGTGACGTACTTCATCGGGAACGACCCGCCCGTAGAGGAGCTTGGTTCTAGTGAGGTCGACGGCGTACTCCAGCAGCGTCTGACCAGCGATTCGATCCGCTACGAGATGCTCAGCCGAGACTTCTCCAACAAGATGGAGTTGTTCCGCGCGAGGATGAACTCTGGCGCGGTGTGGATCTCCCGAGATCTAGGTCAACCGACTGAGCAGGTGATCTATGTGCTACAGGGCCGGTTGAAAATCACCCTGTCAACCGGCCAACAGATTGTCGGCGCGAATGGCTTCCACTACTTGGACGGCGATTCCCTGCGCCGACTTGAGGCGATCGGCGACGGCGAGACAGTCTGGATCTCCGTGATTACGCCTCCCGTATCGAGTTGAAGGAACCTCACGGGCGACTCTGCACTGGGAGCTGCTGGAGCCGATAAGACGAGCAGGCAGGGCAAGGCCGCGGTGTGGGCGTTGCCCCCAATAGCTGCTCAGCGGTCGGCGCCGGTGACCTGCCAGCGGGCGCCGGCGAAGCGCCACAGCATCATCGTCAGCCGGGTCGCCATCCAGGCGTGAAGGGCAGCCCATAGCCAGCCGATCCCGGCGCCCGCGGCCAGAACGACCAGCCCGCCGCCCACTAGCACCACTCCCGCGCCGACCATGGACACGGCCAGGAAGCGCAGGTCGCCCGCGCCGATCAGCACGCCGTCCAAGGCGAACACCACCCCCGCGGCTGGCTGCGAGAAACCCACGTGCAACAGCAGGAATGCTGCCAGCGCGGCCACCGCGGCGTCCCCGGTGAACACTCGTGGCAGCAGGCCCGAGGTGGCTAGCACGACTGTGCCGGTCAGAACTCCGGCGGCCGCTCCCCAGCCGATCATGCGGCGCCCGAGCGAGCGGGCGCGCTCGGCCTGGCCCGCGCCCAGGGCTTGGCCGATCAGGGCCTGACCGGCGATGGCCACCGCGTCGAGCACCAAGGCCAGGACCGTCCACACCTCGAACACGATCTGGTGTGCGGCCAGGTCGACGGTGCCGATGCGGGCCGCCACTGCCACCGTGATGATCAGGCTGGCCCGCAGCGCCGAGGTCCGGATCAACAGATCCCAGCCCGCCACCGCCAGGCGCCTTATGGCCGCCGGGTCGGGCCTCAGGCTCACGTCGTAGCGCGACACCGCTTGCCGGATCCACCACACGAAGACCGCGGCGGCCGCGCTCTGGGCCACAACCGTCGACAGGGCAGAGGCGCCGATGCCGTGTCCGAAGCCGAAGATCAGCACCGCCTCGAGCACGAAGTTCCCGACCGCCGAGCCCAGGGCCACCGCGAAGGGCCTCTTGGTGTCCTGAACGCCTCGCAGGTAGCCCACCCCGGCCAGCATGACCAGCATGGCCGGCAGGCCGAACAGCGAGATGCGCAGGTACACGAGGGCGTTGTGGAGCACGTCGGGGTCCTCGCCTCCCAGCGCGTCAACCAGCCAGGGTGCCAGCAACAGTCCGACCGCGGCCAGCACAATGCCCGCGGCCAGAGCCAGCCAGATGCTCTGCACCGCCTGATGGGCGGCCCGCCGGTGCTTGCCCGCACCCAGCAGCCGGGCCACCGCCGCGGTGGTGCCGTAGGCCAGGAAGATGAACATGGCGTGAGCGGCCAGCAGGATCGACGCGGCCAACGCCAGGCCGCCGAGCTGCGGTGTGCCGATGCGGCCCACAATGGCGGTGTCGGCCAACACATACAGGGGCTCGGCCACCAGCGCGCCCAGCGCGGGCCACGCCAGCCGCCAGATCTCCCGGTCGTCATTGCTCCAGCGCAGCCGCCCTGGCTGCCTCATGAGCACCAGCCCCCGCGGTTCGGGGCCTCCGGCGTCATAAGTAGTCTCGGAGCCATGAGAGCACGGCCGCGAGGTTAGGAGGGGCGAGTCGCATGAGCGTGGTGGCGCCTTCTTCGGCGCCTGCATCCGGTGCGCCCTCCCGTGCCGATCGCCGGCTTCCGGGTTTGGACGGCCTTCGGGGCCTAGCGGTGGCGTGTGTGCTGGCGTTCCATCTGTGGCCCGACGTGGTGCGGGGCGGCTGGCTGGGGGTGGGGCTTTTCTTCACGCTGTCGGGCTACCTGATCGCGGGCCTGCTGGATGCCGAGGTCACGACCACCGGCCGGCTGCGCCTGGGCCGGTTCATGGGCAGGCGGGTTCGCCGGCTGCTGCCTGCCGCGCTGGTGACCATCGCGGCCACGCTCGCACTGACCGCGATCCTGGACGATCAGCCCCTGCGCACGATCGGCATCGACGCTCTGACCGCCGCGCTGAACGTGTTCAACTGGCACGCGTCGCTCGACGAGGTGGGCTACGCCGGGATCTTCGAGGCCGCACCGGAACCGTTGGCCCATTTCTGGTCCCTGGCGATCGAGGAGCAGTTCTATCTTGTCTTCCCGGCCGCGGTGGCCCTGACCCGCAGGCCCGGGCGGGTGGTTTGCGCAATGGCAGCCATCGGCTTGGTCGGCATGTGGCTGTGGTGGGGGTCGACCGACGCCTACGTGGCCACTCCGGTGCGGGCTCTGGAGATCGCGGCCGGAGCGGGTCTCGCGGTGGCCCAGGCCCGGTTCGGTGCGGTGCGTCGCCTGTTCAAGCCGCCCGCAGACTTGCCGCGTCCGTCTCGGCTCGCCTGGGCGGTGTTGTTGGCGGTCGCGGTGGCACTCACCGTGATGTCGGTGGCCCGCCTCGGGCCCGGCGACGGACTGGTGTTCCGGGGCGGCCCCCAACTGATGGCGCTGTGCTGGGTGGTGCTGGTGATCGCCGCGGCGAGAGACGGCTGGCCGGCCCGGCTCGTGTCGTGGGCGCCGTTGCGCTGGCTGGGACTGCGCTCCTATGCCATCTACCTGTTCCATTGGCCGGTGATCGAGCTGACCGACTGGCATCCGGCAGTGGTGATCGCGGTCACTCTGGGCGCGGCAGAGGCGTCGTTCCGTCTGCTGGAGATGCCGGTCCGCCGCGGCACCGGCCCGCGGGCCATACCGCTGCTGGCCGCGGCCGCGGTGATGGTGGTGGCTGTGTCCGCCGTGGCCGCGGCCGCCTCCTCACCGTCTCGCGGGATCGGCGAGCGAGCCGAGGGTGCCGATGAGTTGCCCGCGTGGCTCACCGAGCAGAACCCACCGGCGACCACGACGCCGGCCACGGGCGGCGCCCCGAGTTCGCTTCCCGAGCCCACGGCACCCGATCCGGCACCAGCCACGACGCCGGTTGCGCCGTCAACCACAGCCGAACCGCCCGCTGAGCCACCCGCAGAACCAGATGAGAGTGCCGGGTCCGAGCCTCCGTCGTCGCTCGCCTCCGAGCCGCCACCCCCGACACAGTCCGCGGTGCCGTCAGAGACACCGCCCCCGTCGTCTGATCCGTCATCGGAGTCCACCCAGGATGCCCCGGAGGGGACCGGCGACACTACGACGCCGCCGACCACCGCGCCGACCACCGTGCCGCCGCAGCCCGAGACCGGGCTCACGGTGCCAATCATCACCGTCATCGGCGACTCCACCGCGGTACATATCGCCGACGGTCTGCGGGAGTGGGCCGACAACACCCGGGCCATGGCCGTGGTGGACCACTCCCGCATCGGCTGCTCGCCAGCCGCGGTCGGGGGCAGCACCTGGCACGCCCTCAGGGGCCAGGTGGGCGACGAGCCCACGCCCAGCGGGTTCCAGCCCGGGGTCTACTGCCGGGACGACTACATCCAGCCCGGTTCGGCCGTGGTGCTGGTCGTGGACCACGGCGCGGTGCTGTTCGACCATCTGCGAGACGACGGCACCTGGGCCTCGATACTGGACCCGGATCTCGCATCCGACGTGGCCGACTCGTACCGCCAGCTCGTGGCCAACGCTCGTGCCCAGGGCGTCCGGGTGGTGTTCACCACCGCGCCGCAACTGCTGACGTTCGGCGACGGCCCGTCCGGGAACCAGCCCCAGACCAGCCCCGAGCGGGCCGAGGCCTACAACGCCCTCATCACTGACTTGGTTCTGGATCTCAACGGCCCCGGGGAAGCCCCGACGGTGGAGCTGATCGAAACCGCAACGGCAATCGACGAATCCGGCTACAACGGCCTCTACGGTCGATCCGACGGCATGCACGTCGACTACGAGAAGGCCGAAGTGTTCGCTGCCGACGTGCTCGGACCCGCCCTGCTAGCCATGCTCGGCCTGGGCTGACGCCCGGTCGCGGCTGCGCCCTCCGCGGCCGCGGCCCCCGGGGTGGCACCCACTGGCGGCGGCCGTGTCGGATCAGCCGCCTCGCCGTGGTTGCCTCGCACCGATTCACGGGCCATACTTGGCCCTGTGAACCACGCTGTTCGGCCCGTAGTAGTACCTGCCTGACAGCGCGCGCTCGCAACCCCATCCGATCGTGCGCAGACCTCCCCCAGGGAG